>OZ250179.1:385000-5185000 GCA_965238125.1 Bryobacterales bacterium
AAGCTTCACAGTCAAAAGGGAAACAACCCAGACCGCCGGCTAAGGTCCCGAAATTGATGCTAAGTGGGTAAGGAAGTCGACAGGCTCGGACAGCCAGGAGGTTGGCTTAGAAGCAGCCATCCTTTAAAGAAAGCGTAATAGCTCACTGGTCAAGCCTTTCGGCGCCGAAAATGTATCGGGGCTCAAGCGTCGTACCGAAGCCGCGGATCCGGGGATTCCTTCGGGAATCCCGGGATGGTAGGAGAGCGTTCTGAACCGGTTGAAGCCGGACTGGAAAGACCGGTCGACGGTTCCGAAGAGACTCTGCCAGCATTAGTAGCGATAAACCAGGTAAGAACCCTGGTCGCCGTAAGTCTAAGGTTTCCTGAGCAAGGTTAATCCGCTCAGGGTTAGTCGGGACCTAAGGTGAGGCCGAAAGGCGTAGCTGATGGACGCGCGGTTAATATTCCGCGACTACCTTTGATTCGTTTGACGATGGGGGGACGCAGAAGGCTAAATGAGAGTGGTGATGGATATCCACTTCGGTCGTCATAAGGTGTCTTGGGCAGGCAAATCCACCCAAGAGTTATCACTGAAGGCGGACGCGATCGGGAAACCGAACAAAGTCATGACGCCACGCTGCCAGGAAAAACCTCTAAGGAGAATCAAGGTACCCGTACCGTAAACGGACACACGTAGACGAGAAGAGTATTCTCAGGCGCTCGGGTGAAGGGTTGTTCAGGAACTCGGCAAATTCGCCCCGTAACTTCGGGAGAAGGGGCGCCTCCGGCTTTTCTTCGGAGGGGTTGGAGGCCGCAGTGAAATGTTCCAGGCGACTGTTTAACAAAAACACAGGTCTCTGCTAAGTCGAAAACGACGTATAGGGGCTGACGCCTGCCCGGTGCCGGAAGGTTAAGGGGAGTGGTTAACTTCTTCGGAAGTGAAGCTCTGAACCGAAGCCCCGGTGAACGGCGGCCGTAACTATAACGGTCCTAAGGTAGCGAAATTCCTTGTCGGGTAAGTTCCGACCTGCACGAATGGCGTAACGATCTGGAAACTGTCTTAACAACCTGCCCGGCGAAGTTGTGGTCCCGGTGAAGACGCCGGGTGCCCGCCACAAGACGGAAAGACCCCGTGCACCTTTACTACAACTTACCAATGAATCGTGGTTCAGTTTGCGCAGGATAGGTGGGAGGCTTTGAATCCGGGTTTTTGGGCTCGGAGGAGCCAACCGTGAGATACCACCCTGGCTGTGTTACGGTTCTAACCTGCTCCCCTGATCGGGGAGAGGGACATTGGTTGGTGGGTAGTTTGACTGGGGCGGTCGCCTCCTAAAATGTAACGGAGGCGCGCGATGCTCGGCTCAGACTGTTTGGAAATCAGTCGTAGAGTGCAATCGCATAAGCCGAGTTGACTGCGAGACCTACAAGTCGAGCAGGTGCGAAAGCAGGCGATAGTGATCCGGCGGTTCCGCATGGAAGGGCCGTCGCTCAACGGATAAAAGGTACGCCGGGGATAACAGGCTGATCTGGGCCAAGAGTTCATATCGACGCCCGGGTTTGGCACCTCGATGTCGGCTCATCGCATCCTGGGGGTGAAGAAGCTCCCAAGGGTTGGGCTGTTCGCCCATTAAAGCGGTACGTGAGCTGGGTTCAGAACGTCGTGAGACAGTTCGGTCCCTATCTGTGGTGGGCGTAGGAGATTTGAGGGAACCTGTTCTTAGTACGAGAGGACCGGAACGGACGAACCTCTTGTGATCCAGTTGTCACGCCAGTGGCATCGCTGGGTAGCGAAGTTCGGTTGAGATAAGCGCTGAAAGCATATAAGCGCGAAACTTATCCCGAGATGAGATCTCCCAAGGGGCTAACCCCTAAGAAGGGCACTCGAAGACGACGAGTTTGATAGGACGGATGTGTAAGCGTGGTGACACGTTCAGCTAACCGTTACTAATCGCCCGTTCGGCTTGACCATAAATCTACCTCGAGCGGAATCAGGATCGGCCGGCAACGCCGGCCGATCGGTGAACCGTAAGCCGTGAACCGTGAACCGAAGACAAACGAGTTCTTCGGGGACCCGTCGGGACGCGAAATCTATCGCACCCGGTTCGGATCGACGGCTTCGGGCTCCAAGGTAGCTCGTAAAGCGCGATCTCTTTTTTGTTCGACCTACGATATTCTTTTGCGCCGTCCCGCGAGCCCGTAAAAGAGCCGCTCAATCGGCTCACGGTTCACGGCTCACCGATTTCGGGTGGCCATAGCGAGGGGGTCACACCTGTTCCCATCCCGAACACAGTAGTTAAGCCCCTCAGCCCCGATGGTACTGCGCGGGCGACTGCGTGGGAGAGTAGGACGCCGCCCGATTAAAAATCTAAACCGCGTGAGGCCTGATCGCATTTCTGTGATCAGGCCTTTTTTCCTCGCGCGACTCACGTAGTCGGGGCCCACGCCTCGGGTGCCCCTCCGAAAACAACCACGCGAGAGCACGATGGATTTCGGTGCAGCGTGTGGAGACCCGCGTAGCGGCGACGGGCGAATCTACGCGCACGACGATGGTCGCATCGTTGTCGTTCACTACCACCACGGGGCGACACGCTGCCCCGCAAAACTCTCCAAAGCGTTCTCGCCGGCGCCCGATGGACGGAAGCCGACGCCACGCGTCTGGGTCTACTGTAAGCCAACTGACCTGCCCGCTGGAATTGGTCCAGTCTCCGAGGGGTCGGCGGCTGCGTGGAACTCCGGTAGAACGGTCTTTCCGCCGTATCTTCACTCTGGATCGCCGAATTGGATTTCGAGATCGCGCCGGCGGAAATCTTCGAAATAACCGGGTGCAGTCCGGCACTTTCGCGATGGGGTTTGCATCTCACAATTCACCGTGATAGACCGCCGAGTGCGCCGAGTGCTTATTAACTGCGCCCGAGATGTCGGTACGCTATAATCCGCCCAAGATGAGAAATCGCTCCACCCTCGCCGCCTTGGTGGCGGCGGTTCTGCTCGCCGCTCCCGCCGCGGTCGCCCAATACAGCGGGAACTTCATTAACCAAGAGGTCGAGATCATTTCGGTCGACTATGAAAACAGAACCATCGACGTGCGTGACACGGCGACCGGACGAGAATACAGGGCGCGGGTGGAAGAGAAGACCAAGCTTATTGAGTCTCGCAAAATAAAGTGACACCTTTTTGGGGTACGTACGTCTTTGTATGTATGGGAAATACAAAAGGCGTACGGCGGGATTTCGAGGCCCTGGAGAAGCGCCGTTTCAAAGCGATCCGGTTGGTCGAGCAAGGCTGTAGTCAGTCCGAGACAGCGAGGCGATTGAAGGTCGCGCGGCAAAGCGTCAGCGAGTGGCTGCGACGATACCGGCGTGACGGCGAAGCCGGGTTGCGCCAGGCCGGCCGTAAGCCGCTGTTGGACGCCGCGCAGCTCGAACGCCTCGAGGCGTTGCTGCTGGAAGGCCCCGAGGCGCACGGCTTCCCGACGCCGCTGTGGAGCTGTCCGCGGGTCGCTCGTCTGATCGGAGACGAGTTCGGCGTGCGCTATCACGAGGGCCATGTCTGGAAGATCCTGCGGGCGCTCGGTTGGAGCCCGCAACGGCCCGTCGGCAAAGCGCGGGAGCGCAACGAAGAGGCCATCCGCGGCTGGCAGCGCAAGACTTGGCCGGCCATTAAAAAAAAGCCCGCAAAGAAGAACGTACGATCGTCTTCATCGACGAAAGCGGATTGAGTCAGAAGCCGCATCGTTGCCGCACCTGGGCGCCGCGCGGCGAGACACCGGTGTTGGAGTTCAACTTCAACTGGGACAAGCTGTCGGTGTCGGCCGGGCTGACGTTGCGCAACTTTTACTTCCGGCTCTATCCCGGCGCGATCGGCGAGCTGGAGGTCATCGACTTCCTGAAGGCTTTGGTGCGCCACATCGACGGCCCACTGCTGATCGTCTGGGACCGGCTGCCGGCGCACCGCAGCCGCCTGGTGCGGGAGTTCATCCAGCTCTCCGAGGATCACATCGCAACGGAGTACTTGCCGCCCTATGCGCCGGAGTTGAACCCGGTGGAATACATTTGGGCGTACTGGAAGCAGCACGAGTTGCCCAACGTCTGCCCGAAGGACTACTGGGAACTCGACGAGCGCGCCCGCAAAGCGCTGCGGCGAATGCGCCGCAAACCGCGCTTGATTACCGCTTTCTGGAAACAGTCTTCTCTTTGTCTCGATTGACAGTATATTATGCGAGACTCAGTAAGGCCAAGAAAAAGCTGGTCGCCGGCAAGAAGAAACCGAACTTGAAGGATTTCGAAGTCGGCGATCGCGTCAAGATCAAGGTCTACCTGGGCGGCCGCGAGCAGGAGCTTAGGGAGTTACGGCTCCTCCGGAAAGCGGCGCCGAAGACGTAGGGGCCGACCGAAGCCCAGACCGCACCTCGGCGTCGAAAGCGCGGCGTCCTCCGCTTAGTCGTCCGCAAGCCCGGGGGGGGAGCGCTTGTCCATCGTTTTAGGCTACGCGTTTTAGACTCACGTTTTCGGCACAGGCGGTTTATTGAGTCTCGCATAATATCCTGTCAGTCGAGAGCAAGAGAAGACTGTTTCCAAAAGGCGGTGATCAAACGGGGTTTGCGGCGCATGCGCCGCAGCGCCTTGCGGGCTCGCTCGTCCAACTCCCAATAGTCCTTCGGACACACATTGGGCAACTCGTGCTGCTTCCAGTACGCCCAGATGTATTCCACCGGATTCAACTCCGGCGCATAAGCCGGCAAATACTCGGTCACGATGTGACCTTCCGACAGTTCGATGAACTCTTGCACCATCCGGCTGCGGTGCGCCGGCAGGCGGTCCCAGACGATCAACAACGGGCCGTCAATGTGACGGACCAAAGCCTTCAGGAAGTCGATGACTTCGAGTTGGCCGATCGCGCCGGGATAGAGCCGGAAGTAGAAGTTGCGCAACGTAAGCCCGGCCGAAACGGAAAGCTTTTTCCAGTTGAAGTTGAACTCCAGCAGCGGCGTCTGCCCGCGCGGCGCCCAGGTGCGGCAGCGATGCGGCTTCTGGCTCAATCCGCTTTCGTCGATGAAGACGATCGTGCGACCTTGTGTTGGGGCTTTTTTTTAATGGCGGGCCACTGGTTGCGCTTCCACTCGCGGATGCCCTGCTCGTTGCGCTCGCGCGCTTGGCCGACGGGCCGTTGCGGGCTCCAGTCGAGCGCCCGCAGGATTTTCCACACATGGCCTTCGTGATAGCGCACGCCGAACTCGTCTTGGATCAGACGCACCACGCGCGGACAGGTCCACAACGGCGTTGGGAAGCCGTGCGCCTCGGGGCCTTCGAGCAGCAGGGTCTCGAGGCGTTCGAGTTGCGTGGCGTCCAACAGCGGCTTGCGGCCGGCGCGGCCGGTGGCGCGGAGCCCGGCCTCGCCTTGCGCGCGGTAGCGTCGCCGCCACTCACTGACGGTTTGTCGGGCGACTTTGAGCCGCCGGGCGGTTTCGGACTGATTGAGTCCTTGATCGAGCCGGCGCATCGCCTCGAAGCGGCGTTTCTCCAGCGCTTCGAAATCGCGGCGCTTTCCTTTTGGTGTTCCCATACATAGAACTACGTACGGCATCCTCAAAAGGTGTCATGTTATTTTGCGAGATTCAATAAGTCCAGGACCCGATGCCTTGATTCGTTCCATCCGTCGATGCGTTCGACTCATCCTAATCGGTCGCGAACGACCAAGCGCGGTTGAATTCCGGATGGGATATAATCCGCCCATGATAAACAATCGTCTCACTCTCGCCGCCGCGCTTTATCTCGTCGCCGCGCTCGTCGTTCCCGTTGCCCTCGGCCAATTCAGCGGGAACCTGATCACCCAAGAGGTCGAGCTGATTTCGGTCGATTACGAGAAGCGGCTCATCAGTGTGCGCGACCGCTCAACCGGACAACGCTACGGCGCCCAGGTTGAAGAGAAGACCAAGCCCAAGGCTAAGAAAAAGTTGATCGGTGGAAAGGACAAACCTGTTCTGGAAGATTTCGAGGCCGGAGATCTCGCCCGGATCAGAGTCCTGGTGAAGGACGATGGGCAGAAACTGAAGGAGTTACGGCTCCTCAAGAAAGCACCGCCGAAGACATAGGTCTCGAGCGGTGTCAACCGGAATGCCGTCGGTCGAGCCGTGAGCCGTGAGCCTTAGCGGAAACTTGCTCCGCATCACCGAATTCGACCCATCCCCTCGCCGATATCTTCGAGTAACCGAGTGCGCCAAGAAGGGCACGGTTAGCCCAACGAGTTAGGCTCACGAGCCCCGGCCTGGAGCTGTCGGTTGCCGGTGAACCGACCCATCCGCTCTGTTAAGCTGAACCCAGTGGCAACGCAAACCATTCTTACGGTCGACCAATACTTGCGGACGACCTTTGAACCGGACGCCGAATACGTCGACGGCCGGATCGTCGAGCGGAGCATGCCCGAATACCCCCATAGCGCGGTGCAAGTCCGCCTTGTTCAAGTGTTCACGCCGTTGAGCCGAGACCACGATCTTCACCTTGCCACGGAGTTGCGGATGCGCCTCTCCCCCGACCGCATTCGCATTCCCGACTTCGCTGTGTTTCGCGAAAAGCCAACAGAACTTGTGCCCTCGGCGCCGCCCTTCGTGATTGTGGAAATCGTCTCTCGCGAGGACCGCCACACGGAGATCCTCGAAAAGTTCAAGGAGTACCGCGCTTGGGGCGTCCCGCACATTGGGCTCGCCGATCCCTGGCGCAAGCAGTTATCGGTTTACGGGCCGGAAGGTTTATCCGCGGTCAAATCGCTGCGCATTCCGGAACTCGACCTCGAAATCTCCCCCACTGATATCTTCGAGTAACCGAGCGCGTCAAGAAGGGCACGGGTCGGCTCACGGCTCACGGTTCACGCTCACCCGCATTGCTATACTAGCCCCGTCATGGCCACGTCCGTTGCGATTCTCGGGTCGGGGAATATCGGCACCGACTTGATGATGAAGGCTCGTTCGTCGGGCGTGGTGGAAGTGCGGGTTCTGGTTGGCATCGATCCGGAGTCGGACGGGCTGGCGCGCGCTCGTTCGATGGGTATTTCGACCACCCACGGCGGGCTCGATGATTTCGTCACGATGCCCGAGTTCGCGGACGTCCAAATTGTCTTCGACGCTACCTCGGCGAAGACCCACAAGCGGCACCACGAAGTGCTCAGCGAGCGCGGCAAGCGGATCATCGATTTGACGCCCGCCGCGATTGGCCCTTATGTCATCCCCGTGGTCAATATGGGCGAGCATATCGAAGCGCCGAATTTGAATATGGTGAGCTGCGGCGGGCAGGCGACGGTTCCGATTGTCGCGGCGGTGAATCAGGTGACACCGGTTCACTATGCCGAGATCGTGGCCTCGATCGCCAGCAAATCGGCGGGGCCGGGGACGCGGGCGAATATTGATGAGTTCACGGAGACCACGGCGCGGGCGCTGGAAGTCGTCGGGGGCGCGCGACGGGGAAAAGCGATCATTGTTCTCAACCCGGCCGAGCCGCCGATGGTTATGCGCGATACGGTTTTCTGCTTGACCGACCTGGCCGATACGGCCGCCATCACTCGCTCGATCGAGGCCGTCGTCGAGCGCGTGCGCCAATATGTTCCCGGGTATCGATTGAAACAGGAAGTGCAGTTCGAGCCAATCGCCCCCGATCAGGGTCACGCTCTGCCCGAACCGCTTCCCGGCGGCGGGCTGAAAGTTTCGGTCTACCTCGAGGTCGAAGGCGCGGCGCACTACCTGCCCGCCTTTGCCGGGAACCTGGACATCATGACCTCGGCGGCGCTGGCGACGGGCGAGCGGCTGGCCGAGCATCTTAAGCGGGAAGGAGTTCCGGCATGAGCGAGCAACCGCAACTCTATGTGCAAGACGTCACCCTGCGCGACGGCATGCACGCCATCCGTCACCAGTACACCGTCGAGCAGGCGGCCGCCATCGCCCGCGCGCTCGATGCCGCCGGGGTCGACGCGATTGAAATCAGCCACGGCGACGGCGTGGCCGGGTCGAGTTTCAACTACGGCGTCGGTGCGCACACCGATTACGAGTGGATTTCCGCCGTGGCGGAGAACGTCAAGCAAGCCAAGGTTACGGCGCTGTTGCTGCCGGGCATTGGAACGATCGAAGACCTCAAGGAGGCTTATCAGGCCGGTGCGCGTTCGGTGCGCGTCGCAACGCACTCGACCGAAGCCGATGTCGCCAAACAGCACATCGAGTGCGCCCGCGAGCTGGGCATGGACGTCGCGGGCTTTCTGATGATGGCGCACATGACGCCGCCCGACGAGCTGGCGCGCCAGGCGAAGTTGATGGAGTCCTACGGCGCGCATTGCGTCTATGTGACCGACAGCGCCGGCGCGTTGCTTATGCACGAGGTGGCGGAAAGATTTCAAGCTTTCAACGCAGTGCTCAAGCCGGAGACCCAGCGCGGCATGCACGCGCATCACAATCTGTCGCTGGGGGTGGCGAATACGCTCGTGGCGATTGAGCACGGCGCGCGGCGGGTTGACGCATCGCTGGCGGGCATGGGGGCGGGCGCGGGGAATGCGCCGCTCGAGGTTTTCATCGCCGTGGCCAATCGATTGGGTTTCGGGCACCGCTGTGACTTGTTCGCCCTGATGGACGCCGCCGAGGATTTGATTCGGCCGCTGCAAGACCGCCCCGTGCGGGTCGACCGTGAAACGCTTTCGTTGGGATACGCGGGCGTCTATTCGAGCTTTCTGCGGCACGCCGAAAAGGCCTCCGAGCAGTACGGCATCGACACGCGGGAGATTCTGGTCGAGTTGGGGCGACGCCGCATGGTGGGCGGTCAGGAAGACATGATCGTCGATGTGGCGCTTGATTTGGTCAAGGTCAAGCAGGGTGAAGAAGACAAGGCCGCGAAGCAAGACCCGGCGCCGGCGGGGTCCGCGCGGGGTTCTTGATCCGGACGAGATGGGGGCGCTCAGGGGCCGGCGCGAGAGCGGGTCGCTGCAAGAGACCACACCTCGGTAGCGACAAACACTCTTGTTTGTCCTAGTTGATAGTCAAGACAAGCTCTCAGCTTGTCGCGGCCCGGTGTACGCATCGCTATGCATCGCGTCAGTGCCAAAGCGCGCCTTCAAGAGAAAGGTTTCTTGCTTGGATGTTTTGTAGAGATGGCGGCTCCCGAGGTCGTCGAGGCACTGGGGCTGGCGGGTTTCGATCACGTCATCATTGACCGCGAGCACGCGGCCTTTTCGGGGGATACGACGGCGCATCTGATTCGCGCCGCCGAGGTCGCCGAGATCGCTCCGCTGGTTCGCGTGCGCAACAACGACCCCGGCGACATCTTGGAGGTTCTCGACCTCGGGGCGGTCGGTTTGCATATCCCCCAAATTTCGTCGCCTGACGATGCCTCCCGCGCCGTCGCGGCGACAAAGTTCCCGCCGCGAGGCGTGCGCGGTTTCAACCCTTTCGTGCGGGCCGCTCATCACGGGGGACGAGACGTCGGCGAGTTTCGCCAAACGTCGGACGACGATACGCTGGTCGTGCTGCACGTCGAGGCGCGGGAATCGCTCGATCAGGTCGAGGAAATCCTGGCCGAAGACGGCGTTGACGTTGCGTTTCTGGGCCCCTACGACCTTTCTCAGGCGTTGGGAATTCCCGGGGAGGTTACGCACTCTCGGGTCCGCGAAGCCATGCGATCAATCGCGGCGGCGGCCGAGCGTCAAGGCGTCGCCGCGGGTTGTTTCGCCAATTCGCTCGAGCAGGCGAAGATGTGGATGGGGGAAGGAGTGACGTACTTGGCGTATTCGGTGGACGCGGAGATCTTTCGAAGCCGCTGCCGTGAGATACGCACCGAGGTGGATCAGTTGCGCGAGGGGCTGGGGTAAGGTTATGAGAGACCCGGTTGCGAGTGTTCGGACGGTTTTCAAGAGGCCATGGTGGGGTCTCGGAACTAGCGTGCGCGCCCACGCGCGCGTTGGCAGCCTACCAAACGACTCATGACGGCTCGAGGTAGGTTGCCAACTTTTGGCCTTGAGGTTTGGTTAAGGCCGTGCGATAAGCCACACATAAAGAGTGGCGTACCAGTTCAAGATCGACCAGGTCGCGAGCCATACTCTGGCGTTAACCCCGCCGATATTGCGGAAATGGTCCCTCATTACAGCTCTCCTTTCGGGACAGCACCAGCGGGGGCCCCTAGTCCGAGCCTAGTTGACTAATTGGGGCGATACGTGTACAAAGAATGAGTAGAGGTCGACTCGGTCCCACGCTGAGTGCTGTCCGGGTTGTCCGGGGTGCGAGGCTTCTACACAGCCTCGCACCCTCTGTCTCGCGCCTCCTTTCTCCCCTCGGGTTGGATCGACTAGGAATCGGAGGGCCCGATCCACATCTTCAGTGTGTCGCGTTCGGTCAAGGCCAGCTCAACCGACTCCGTCCCGGTTTCGATGTGCAGGACTAGCGGGCTCGGGTTAGCCTCTTCGGCCTCCGCATTGACCAAAGGTCGGTCCGAAGGAAATTCCGCCATCATGGCAGCCGGATCTGCAATCTGCTTCTTGACCATAGTGCCCATTCTGCACGTTTCTTCATAGTCTGTCAAGTGCTACGTCAAAATTTTGTCACGTGCCAAACCGTTTCGATCGGTATCTGGTTTGTAGTACAATCTTGATCATGTCATCAATTCAGTTGGCGGCTTTCGCCCGCTTGTTGCGAGAGACCCGGGAAGAACGTGGACTTGAGCGAACGGAGCTCGCAAAGGCGGCACGAATGGCCCTCAGCGCTTTGTCGCGCCTAGAAAAAGGGGAGCGAAGACCGCGAAGGACGACCCTTGAGAAGCTGGTGCGGGCCATGCGTTTGGAGGGGAATTCCCGAGCGGCCGAATTGTTTTCCGCTGCCGGGCGCCAAATCGAACCGACAGCCGGCCAGCCGGCCATCATCGAGTTTAAAAAGCAGACGCGCAGCGGCGCCCGCCGTCCCCGGGCCGTGGAGCAAGAGCAAACGGCCACCGAGACGCAGCGTTCCGAGGAATCCGATGCCTTAGGGAACGCACGCTCAGCGGTGCGGAGTTTACTCGAAGACCTTCCATCCCTAGGTCGCGACGATATCGAAGAGCTGCACGCGGGGCTGGATGATGTTATTAAGCACTCGGTCGAACAATGGGATGGTGTGCCTGCGATCCCGGGCACGTGTCTGCACGGCACGGACCATCACGTGGGAATGCTGAACCAACTAGCCAGATGGTACAAACCAGAGCTCTGTGCTCTGGGACGGGTCGACCTGCGACTATTGATTCTCACCGTTTTTTTCCACGATAGCGGCCTGGCCGTTGAACCCCAGGGATCAGGGATTCTTGACCGTTATCATTGGCTTTCCGCCCGTCACGTTGTCGAAAACTATTTGGTTTTGTTGTTGCACCCCAACGAGAGAGACGATTTGGCCACGCTGTGTCGCTATCACCGGGCTCCGGACCTAACGCGGATCAGAGGGTCTTTTCCAGACCGGCTACTAGGAATCTTGGCGCTCCTGCATTTGTCGTCACTCGGAGATGTCCGAAGGGCAAGGATCCAGGATCGCGAACTACGCCTAGCGGAGCCCCTACCGAACGACTCCTATAGCGAACTTGTGCGCAACCTTTTCGTCACGCAGATTCGGCGTGACGGAGACACACTCCACGCCGACGTCACGTGTGACCCAGAGTGGGGACAGCCTGCTTTGCAAAACTTGATGTCCAGCATGGAGTTGGAGATGCAAGAAGTCATCGATGGTGTGAAGGAAGCCCCGATCGGCAACGCGAGGACCCTGCCTCTGAGAGTCCAAATCCGAACCGGGCCAAGACCGACCCTTGAAACTGCCGAGGTGCTGGCGAGCGCCTGGAAGCTCATTGTTGTTTCTCGTTCGCCGAATGCCGGCCAGGTTTCCCACAGCGTTTTTGCGACATGGCGGGAGATATTGGAACAGCGCGACTTACAAGCTATTAGCGAAAAACTGAACGCGGAAAGGAAGATGTTCACCTCGCGACATTATGCTCAGCTAGCCAATCTCGATGACGATCTGGACGCGATCCTCCAATCGGGGCGGGACGACAAGCTCTCAAAGATGACGAAGGTCGTCGCCGACTACGATGCTCGCAAGAAGGAAGCATACGCCCGCATTGCCACGGAAGCCCGCAAGCTATTTCAACCCAAGCCAAACCTCATTCTCTTTGGGTACAGCGATTGCGTCCTGCACGCTTTAACGGCGATGTCCGCAGCGGTCGCCGAGAGTGCCCGCGTGGTGGTTCTAGAATGCCGGAACAAGTCGCGATATAAAGCGAATGGGTCCATTGCTTACTCTGATGGTCTCGCGTATTTCGAACAGGTCAAAGCGCTCGGATACAAGGACGTCACCCTGGCTTCGGATGGCTCGGCTGCAGCCGCGATCGAGGAAGAAAGAGAGAATCCCACTTACGTACTTCTCGGGACGCACGGGATTGATCCGACGGGCGACGTGACCTGTACCGTTGGAACAAGAACGATTGCTCTGGTCGCAAAGGGACTGCGAGAAGAACATGACGGTTCTCCGCCAATTGATGTATATATTCTCGCGGAGGGCGGGAAGGTGCGCGATCCCATCGATTGGGGGGGCCAGAGGGAAAACTGGTTTACCAACGATGACTTCACAGCGCCCCGGTCCGAAAGTAGGCAGCCTGATCACGATCGCTTCGCTCTCGTTTCTGCGCAACGTGTCTCACACGAAGCCTCCGGAGCGTCGTCCCAGGGTTCGGACGTCAGTTTTTATACGCCTCGGAACGAGCGGGTTTCCGCGAGCCTGATCAGCCGATTCATTACCGAGCGTGGTGTGTTGCGCACGACAGACATTAGGATGATGTACCCGCACGGGGGCCGCTCACCCAAGGGCCTCTTGGTAGGCAAGAGCAGCACGATTCCCGAATCCTTGGTCGATTCTTGACAGTCCGTCGGTGTGCCGGTAACCTTGATAGTTGAAATCTCCTCGGTGTCGATAGCGCCTGGGGAGCCGGCAATCGGCCTGCATTACCGCCTTCGGGCCTCACTCATCGCAAGAAATCGCGGAGGCGTATTCCACTCGTCTGCTTTGAGCGGACCGCGTGGAGTCACGGTAAGCCCCTCGAATCGTTGCGGTTGGGTGAAGGTCGACAGGGGCAAAACGACGGGGATCGAGCGTCCTCGGCAGGTCCGCCAAGATTTTACAAAGAGACAGAACAGAGAGGGAAACCCACATGGCAGGAAAGAAAATTGTTTATGGAGAGGACTGCCGCCAGGCGATTCTCAGCGGCGTGAATAAACTTGCGGACACCGTCCGCATTACGCTCGGACCCAAGGGACGCAATGTCGTCCTCGAAAAGAAGTTCGGCGGCCCGACGATCACCAAAGACGGCGTTACCGTCGCCAAGGAAATTGAGCTTGAGGACAAACTCGAGAACATGGGCGCGCAGATGGTGCGCGAAGTCGCGTCGAAAACCAGTGACGTGGCCGGCGACGGCACCACGACGGCGACCATTTTGGCGCAATCGATCTACCGCGACGGCATGAAGAGCGTCGCCGCCGGGGCCAACCCGATGGCCCTCAAGCGCGGCATCGAGCGAGCCACGACGGTTGTCGTCGACGCGCTGCAGGAGGGCTCCAAGCCGGTCGAGGGCGAGGCCATTTCGCAGGTCGCCGCGATTTCGGCGAACAGCGATTCGACGATCGGCAATATCATCGCCGAGGCGATGGAAAAAGTCGGCAAAGACGGCGTCATTACGGTCGAGGAAGGTAAGACGATCGAGACCGAACTCGAGGTAGTCGAGGGCATGCAGTTCGATCGCGGCTATCTGTCGCCCTATTTCGTGACGGATCCGGAGGCGATGGAGTGCGTCGTCGAGAACCCCCTGATCTTGATTCACGAAAAGAAGATCAGCAATATGAAGGACCTGTTGCCGCTGCTCGAGCAGACCGCGCAGGCCGGCCGGCCCTTGCTGATCATCGCCGAGGAAGTCGAAGGCGAGGCCTTGGCGACGCTGGTCGTCAACAAGCTGCGCGGCACCCTCAATGTCGCCGCTGTCAAGGCGCCCGGATTCGGCGACCGTCGCAAAGCGATGCTCGAGGACATTTCGATCCTGACCGGCGGAAAGGCGATCATGGAAGAGACCGGCATCAAGCTCGAAGGCGTCCAGATGGACGACCTCGGACAAGCCAAACGTGTTGTCATCGACAAAGACAACACGACCATCATCGAAGGCGCGGGCGACAAGGAAGCCATCCAGGGCCGCGTCAAGCAACTGCGCTCGCAGATCGAGGAGACGACTTCGGACTACGATAGCGAGAAGCTTCAAGAGCGGCTGGCTAAGCTTGTCGGCGGCGTGGCCGTGATCAAGGTCGGGGCCGCGACCGAGACCGAGATGAAGGAAAAGAAGGCGCGCGTCGAGGATGCTATGCACGCCACGCGCGCGGCGGTCGAGGAAGGCATTATCCCCGGCGGCGGAGTCGCTCTGCTGCGGGCGGGGAGCGCGATCGAAGGCCTTGATGCGTCCGACGAGGACGAGCGCCGCGGCGCGGCCATTGTGCGGCGGGCGCTCGAAACGCCGCTGCGCTGGATCGCGCACAACGCCGGGCTCGAAGGCGCGATTGTGATCGAAAAGGTGCGGGGACAAGACGACGCCAACTTCGGCTTCAACGCGCAGTCGGAAGAGTACGGCGACATGGTCGCCGCCGGCGTGATTGACCCGGTGAAGGTCACCCGCGTGGCGCTCCAAAACGCCGCCTCGATCGCTTCGCTGATGTTGACGACCGAGGCGACCGTCCACGAGCTTCCCGAGGACACTCCTGCCGCGCCGGCGATGCCTCCCGGGCACGAGGGCTTCTAGGCGAGCGCCTGTGATCCTCTAAGCAATTCGTGATGGGAAAAGCCCCCGGCTGCTGTCGGGGGCTTTTCGTTTAGTTCGCCGGTCTTCCGTCACCTGACGAGATTGCCGTCGACAAAAGTGTGGCGCAGGCATTGAGCGTGCCGCGGGTGCGCGA
This sequence comes from Bryobacterales bacterium, assembly GCA_965238125.1. Taxonomy (GTDB): domain Bacteria; phylum Acidobacteriota; class Terriglobia; order Bryobacterales; family UBA6623; genus UBA6623. Next base: position 399,943 of record OZ250179.1, read on the forward strand.
CATAAATATGGGAGAATCGGCGGTCCGGGATCGAGCGCTTCGCGGCCTACAATTTTCTCTGGGTTCGGCCATGGCTGAAGCCGTACGGGAAAAGGCCGTTGAAACGGCCTCGTATCGGACGACGAACTCTTTAAACCGGCCCTCGAAGGGCCGGCCTATTTGCAATCCAAGCCCGGTGAACCGGGCTGAGCGTGGACTTCCATCCACGCCGCTGCTTCTACTGCTCCTATGACTGGCGGAACGTCCCACATTGATTTCGCACACCCGTGTGCCGCCTCCAGCTTGAAACCGGCGGCGGGCTGCGATACCATCGCGGGACGTGGCCGAGCACGGTGAAACCTATCCCCGCCGTCGATTTCTGCGGCAATCCGCGGCCGCGGGCGTGGCGCTTGCCGCAGGGTTGCCCGGACCTTCCTGTTCCTCCCCGGAGTCGGCCCCTACCGCGCGCCGCCCGAATATTCTTTTCCTGCTCACCGACGACCAACGCTGGGACATGATGGGTTGCGCGGGCAATTCCATCATCCATACGCCCAACTTGGACCGCCTCGCGGCCGACGGCGTTCGGTTTCGAAACAACTTTGTCACGACATCGATTTGCGCCGTTTCGCGGGCGTCCTTTTTCACCGGGCTCTATGCGCGTTGTCACGGCATCCACGGTTTTGGAACTTCGCTGAGCGAGTCGCAACACGAGGCAAGCTACCCGGTGATGCTCCGCGAGGCGGGCTATCGCACCGGCTTTGTCGGCAAGTACGGCGTGGGCAGGGAGACGCCCGATGGGCTCTATGACGACTTCCGCGGCTTTTCGGGGCAGGGAAGATACTTCCATGATGCCGACGGCGAGCAGCGGCATTTGACTTCGATGATGGGCGATGACGCCGTCGAGTTTCTGGAGAATTCAAACGACGACCGTCCCTTCTGCCTTTCGGTGAGCTTCAAAGCGCCCCATGTGCAAGACGCCGAGACGCCTTTCTTTCTCAACGATCCTGCCTACGACGATTTGTACCGAAACGTCTCGCTTCCGGGATGGAAGAAGAACGACCCGCGCTATTACGATCAGTTGCCCGAGTTTCTGCGCGGGGATTACGAGGGCCGCAAGCGTTGGGATCGCCGTTTTCCGAATCCCGAGAAATGGGAGGATTCGGTCAAGCGCTACTACCGGCTGATTAGCGGCGTTGACGCTCAGGTCGGGCGCATGCTCGCGGCGCTCGAACGCAGCGGCGCGGACGACAACACCGTCGTGATCTTCACCTCCGATAACGGCTTCTATCTAGGAGAGCGCGGGCTGGCGGGGAAGTGGCTGATGCACGAAGAGTCGATCCGCACGCCGTTGATCATTCGGGATCCGCGACTCGCCTCGCGTGCCGGCACGACCCGCGATGAGATGACGCTCAACATCGACATCGCGCCGACGATGCTCGAGATGGCCGGTCTGCCGATTCCCGAAGCAGTCAACGGCCGCGGTCTGGCGTCGCTTGTCGGGGGGGAGACGCCGCCCTGGCGTGAGGAGTGGTTCTACGAGCATTTGTTCGAACATGGAACGATTCCCAAGACCGAAGGAGTTCGCGGCCATCGGTGGAAATATTGCAGTTTCATCGAAGCCGAGCCTTCTTACGAGGAGCTTTACGATCTCGAGACCGATTCGGAAGAGGAACACAACCTGGCGTCTTCCCCGGAGCACAGGACCCGACTCGATCATATGCGCAGACGGCATGCGGCGTGGAAGTCGAACCTCGAAGCCTGGACACCCGACCGGCGATGGAGCGAGCCTGAGCCGAGCCGCGACAGTGAGGGGCTGTGAAAGAGGGCAGGCCTGGAGACCTGCCCCACTGATCGGCGGATCGCTCCTTGCGCTGGCGGCTTGACCATCCCCTCCGCGCAACCTAAGAGAAACTCAATCGTATGACTTATCCCCTGGCCTGGGAACAGCGTCGCCACCCGTTCCGCGATGAATGGGTGCTCTACACTTCGCATCGGGCCGGGCGCCCCTGGGTGGGAGAAACCAAGCCGCCCGACCATGCGCCCGCGCCTGCCTACGACCCGACATGCTACCTGTGCCCGGGTAATGAAAGAATCTCGGGACGCAACCCCGACTACGCGGGCGTGTACGTCTTTCCCAATGACCTGCCCACGTTTTCGAATGACGCGCCCGAGCCCGGGCCGGGCGACGAGTTGTATCAAACCCGGCGGGCCGCGGGAGCCGGCGAGGTGATTTGCTACCATCCCAACCACGCCATGACGTTCGCCGACTTGACCGACTCGCAAGGGGCGGCGGTCGTCGAGACTTGGCGGGCGCGTTCTCGAGTGCTTGGAGCGCGGCGGGAAGTCCGCCACGTGCTGATTTTTGAAAACAAAGGTTCAATCGTCGGCACGTCGAATCCGCACCCGCATTGCCAACTCTACGCCGGTAATCTGATCTATGGCATCAGCGAACGCGAGCGTGAAGTCGGCCGCCGCTTTCATGCCGAAACCGGCCGCTTGCTGGGTCTCGACGTTGTCGAGCGCGAGGGGGCGTCCGAGCGCGTTGTGTGCGAGAACGACGCTTTTCTTGCGTGCGTGCCGTGGTTTGCGCGCTATGCCTACGAAATGCTGATTCTCCCGAAGACCGAGCTCACCGGCTTAACCGATCTCACCGACGAACAGATCGCGGCCTTGGGCGCCTTGATGCGGGAAGTGGCCATCCGCTACGACAACTTGTGGCGAATGCCCATGCCCTACGTGATGGCGATTCACCAAGCGCCTTGCGACGGTGAGGACAGTACCGGGTATCCTTTTCATATTGAGTATCATCCTCCCTTGCGCAAACCCGACACCCTTAAATACCTTGCCGGCCCCGAAATCGGCGGCGGCTCGATGACTAACGAATCGAACCCCGACGAGAAGGCCGCTGAACTGCGAGCCGTTTCCTCGCGCCTTTATGGTGACGAGAAGACTCGTGACGAGGAGTCTCGCGACGAGGAGTCCTCCCGTGGCTGAGGCTCTTGACCTCGACCGGGCGCGAAGTTTGCTGTGCGCTTTGGGAGACCACATCCGCGACGCGGTCCTCGAGGCTCGCGCGGAGAATTCGCAACAAGAACTCGCCGAAATCGCCGCCGTTACCGCCGCCGACACGATCTACCGGATCGACAAGATCACCGAAGACGCCGTGGAAGCCTGGTTCGAGGAGCACTGGCCCGCCGACGCCCCGGTTGCAATCGTGATGGAGGGCATCGAGGACTCCGATCCTTGGTCTTTTCCGACTTCGACGCCGGTTAATGAGACGCTTTGGAAGTGCATTATCGACCCAATTGACGGCACGCGTGGACTGATGTACGACAAGCGGCCTGCCTGGGCCCTGGCCGCCTTGGCGCCGCAACCGGCCGCGTCGCTTGCCGACCTTAGCGTCGCGGCGATGACTGAAATTCCCACCGTCAAGCAATGGCGCGCCGATCAACTCAGCGCCGTGCGGGGCCGCGGTCCCGAGGGGGTTGTCGCCGAGGCCGTCGAGGTACGCGACAATTCCAGAAAGCCGTTGGCCCTCAGGCCTTCACAAGCGGCTGATCTACGGCACGGCTTCGCGTCGTTCGCGCGTTTTTTCCCGCTGGGCAAAGCGCTTACGGCCCGGATCGAGGAGGACCTGTTGGCCGAACTGGATCGTCAGCCCGAAGAGTCTCCCGTCGTCTTTGAAGACCAATACATTTCGACCGGGGGGCAACTCTACGAACTCGCCGTCGGCCACGACCGCCTGCTGGGCGATTTGCGGCCGCTGGTGCACCGCAAACTCGGCGTTAGGTCATCGCTCACCTGTCACCCTTATGACATCGCGACGGCGCTGGTGCTGACCGAGCTTGGCGGCATCGTCGAAGACCCCTGGGGCGAACCGATTGGAGCGCCTCTCGATACGACCAGCCCGGTTGCCTGGGTGGGTTACGCCAACCAGCGGTTGGCCGAGGCCGTGCGCCCGGTGCTTCAGCGCGTGCTCGAAAAACACCTTGGAGTCCGGCCTTGAAGCGCACCGCATCGGGCGAGGCTCCCGGCCGGCTCGATTTCCTCGGCGGCGTGGCCGACTACAGCGGATCGCTGGTACTTGAAATGCCGATCCGCGTGACCACGCGCGTGGCCGTATCACGGATTCCCGAGCCCGAGTTTCGACTTTCGAGCGTCGGGTACGGTCGTTGGATTATTCCCGCCGAAGGCTTTCTCGCGGCGCGGGACGAGAGCCGGGCCCGTCAGTGGCTCGCCCAGCGCCAAGCGCCCGCTTGGACGTCTTATGTTCTGGGCAGCCTGTGGGTCTTGTGCCGGGCGAAAGGTGTGTCGCTCGGGGGCGGCTTGTCGTTCCAGGTGCGGTCGCGCGTGCCCGAGGGGATGGGGGTCAGCAGCAGCGCGGCGCTCGAAGTCGCCACGTTGCGCGCGCTGGGCCGCCTCATGGACGTCGGTTGGGACGGCACTGAATTGGCCCGCCTCGGTCAGCAAGCCGAAAATCGCATTGTCGGCGCCCCCTGCGGGCTGATGGACCAACTGACCGCCGAACACGGCGCGCCCGGGTGCCTGCTACCGATCGTTTGTCGCCCTGATCTGCTGCGCGAGCCCGTACCGTTGCCGCGCGGCGTGACCGTCGTCGGCTGGGCCAGCGGCGTCAAGCACGCCGTTTCAGCTTCCCCCTACGCCACCGCGCGCACGGCGACTTTCATGGGGAAGCGCATTTTTGAGGAAAAAACCGGGCGGCGGTGGAACCATGCCGCCGAAATCCCGCCGTCGCTTTATGACCGCTTCGCAACGCGACTCGTACCGGAATCGATCAGCGGCCGTTGGTTTTCGAAACGTTACGGCAAGACGGCCGATCCGCTGTCGGTCGTCAATCGAGCGCGGGATTACGCCGTGCGCTCGGCGCTGCGGTTCCCGGTGCAAGAAAACTTCCGGGTCGAGTTGGCGGAATCGCTCTTGCGCGGCGGCGGCGACCGGCTTGAGCAACGCCTTGTCCAAACCGGCGAGCTGATGCTCGAGTCCCATGCCGGCTACAGCGCGCTCGGCCTTGGCGCGCCCGAGACCGACCAAATGATCGACGCCTTGCTGTCGCTCGGTCCCGAGCAAGGCGTCTACGGCGGCCGAACCAGCGGCGGCGGCAGCGGGGGAACCGTGGTCGTTTTATTGAAAAAAAGTGCCGTCGGGAAGCTCGCGGCCCTTGCGAAACAGGTACAGTTTAACGGAACATCGACAACATTGATTCGATGAAGCAGTCGGCGCGGAACGTCACTTCGCCGATTTTCGGGAAAGCAGCCAAGCAACATGAACGAAGCAGTAACGATCTCGACCTGGGCCTGGGCCGACACCGTGACCCTCAGCCTGTTTTTCGCCGGCATGATCGGCATCATCGTGTGGGTGATGCGGATGAAGGAGGAAACCACCTCGGACTACTTTCTTGCCGGTCGCGACGCCGGTTGGTTGGCGATCGGGGCATCGATCTTCGCATCCAACATCGGTTCGGAGCACGTCGTGGGCCTTGCCGGCGCCGGGGTAGCAAGCGGCATGGCGATGGCTCATTGGGAAATGCATGCCTGGCTGATTCTGGTGCTCGGCTGGGTCTTCGTTCCCTTCTATGCGCGCAGCATGGTCTACACCATGCCGGAGTTTCTCGAACGCCGCTTCTCGCCCGGCGCGCGGTCGTTTCTCTCGGTGATCTCGCTGGTCAGTTATGTGCTGACGAAAGTGGCGGTAACGGTCTATGCCGGCGGCATCGTCTTCAAGCAGGTCCTCGGCATCGAAAGCTGGATGGGGATTGATTTCTTCTGGATCGGGGCCATCGGCCTGGTCGTAGTCACCGGCATCTACACGGTGGTTGGCGGCATGAAATCGGTACTCTACACGTCGCTGCTCCAAACCCCGATCTTGCTGATCGGCTCGCTGATGATTCTGGTCATCGGGTTGTCGCAGCTGGGCGGGTGGGGAGAGTTGGAACGCATCACCGGCGCGGCAAAGACCGAGTTCGGCGATTCCATGCTTTCGCTGATTCGCTCGCCCGATGACACGACCTTCCCGTGGACCGGCGTCTTGTTCGCTTCGCCCATCATCGGCTTTTGGTATTGGTGTACCGACCAATACATCGTTCAGCGCGTGCTGTCGGGCCGCAATCAAACCGAGGCCCGCCGCGGGACGATCTTCGGCGGCTACCTGAAACTCACGCCGGTTTTCATCTTTCTCATTCCTGGCATGATCGCCTTCGCTCTGAACGAAAAAGGGCTGATGCCGCTCGACAGTCCCGACGCCGCCTTCCCGACTCTCGTCTCGACCTTGCTGCCGATGGGCATGAAGGGCGTGGTGGTCGGCGGACTGGTGGCCGCGTTGATGAGTTCGTTGGCGTCGCTGTTTAATTCCTCGGCGATGCTGTTTACGGTGGATTTCTATAAGAAATACCGCCCCAACGCGAGCGAGGAAAGACTGGTCTACGTGGGCCGCGTGGCCACGGTGGTGGTTGTGGTGCTCGGGGTGCTGTGGATCCCGGTTATGCGCGGCACAGGACAAGTGCTGTACGAATACCTGCAAGACGTGCAGTCGCTGCTGGCGCCCGGCATCGCCGCCGTCTTCCTGCTGGGCGTTTTCTGGAAGGGCGCAACGGCCGCTGGCGGGCTGGCCGGGCTGACCTTTGGTTTTGTCTTCGGGATGCTGCGTCTGGGGATGCGCGTTGCTGAAAACAGCCTCGACCCGAGCGGATTCCTCTATCAGGTCATCCTCTCGCCCAACTGGTTGCACTACTCGATCTACTTGTTCCTGGCGTCGTTGTTTGTGATCTGGCTGGTGAGCCGCGTGACCGAAAAGCCGACCCCGGAGATGTTGCAGGGGTTGACCTACGGGTCGGCGACGCCCGAGCAGATCGCCGAGACTCGCAATAGTTGGACGTTGGGCGACGTCATTCACTCGGCTGTCATCGTCGCTGTTATCGTCATTTTCTACGCGTATTTTTGGTAGGCCAAACCGAGCCGCGAACGTCAGTGAGCGGTATGGGACGAGGCTGCCCGGAGGCAAAAAGAGTGGCGGTCATGAAGCCGTCGAACCAGGGACTCCCTCCTGGTTCGATGGCCGACCTCGGAACCGGGGAACGGACTCCACCGCTCAATCAAAGCGTTGCCGACGCCCCGGACATCGTATCTCGTTCCCGGGTATTGCGCTTCCACCACTTTTCTTGGGGCTGAAGGGCCTCATCGCATACCGCTCACTGACGCTCGCGGCTCGGTTTGGCAAGTGCACGGCTCGGTTTGGAACGTTCGCGGCTCAGTTTGGCCCCGCTATAATGAATGCGGTAATGTTTTTCGAGGCTGGACCATGCTGTTTGACGTTGCCGTACTGGAAGGCCGTGCGATCCGGTTCGATGAATCCTTCGGCCCCGGTAAACTGAACTTCTCCGGCAGTGAGTGGAAGCAGGCGGGCGACCTTCAGGCCGGCGGCCTGGCGGAACTGCTCGACCCGGCCGGATCGAGGACCATTCGGGTCCGCGGTAGGGTCCGGGGCGAGATGCAGAGCACTTGTGCTCGTTGCTTGGAGCCGGTTTCGACCCGCTTGGACGGCCGGCTCGACCTTTTCTACTATCCGATGAGCGTGATCGCCCGGAGGGAAGAGGTCGCGATTGGTCGAGACCAAACCGATGTCGGGTTCTACGAAGACCCCGGGCCGGCGCTGCTCGAGGTCCTGCGGGAGCAAGTGATGCTGTGGCTGCCGATGCGCAGCCTCTGTAGCGATGAATGCCTGGGGATCTGTACGCAATGCGGAACGAATTTGAATAAAGGAACCTGCGATTGTGCTCCCGTGACGGCCGATCCGCGCTGGAACGCGCTACACGACTTACAGCTCAAGACCGGCCCCTAGCCGATTGGTGCTGTTGCGGAATCAGGAATAACTTGTCATGCCGAATCCGAAACGTAAACACTCGAAAGCCCGCACCCACAAACGCCGTGCGCACCATCATCTGCGTACCGAGTCGCCAAGCCTATGCCCGAACTGCGGCGCGGCGAAGCGGTCTCATCGTGCCTGTCCCGAATGCGGCCAATACTGCGGCCGGGAAGTCATCGAGGTCGAGAGCGAATAATTTTCCCGCGGGATTACCCCCTCAGACCGCGCCTTTGTCCCGATGCGCGGTTTCCCTCGCCGGGTTGTTCCTAGGACAATCGTGAGCCGTATGATCACGATCAGCGTTGACGCGATGGGTGGCGACTCGGCCCCGGCGGTCGAGGTCGAAGGGGCCGTTTTGGCCGCTCGCGAGTATGATGTCGGCGTTGTGCTCGTCGGTCGTGAAGATGTTCTCGGTCCCGAACTCGGGCGCCATGAGACGGCCGGGCTATCGATCGAAATCGTCCACGCCGCCGAAGTCATCATGATGGATGACAACCCGACGCAGGCGCTGCGTAAGAAACGCGACAGCTCGATTCGAGTGGCCGCGCGGCTGGTGCGCGAAGGCCGCGCGCAAGGGCTGATTTCCGCCGGCAATACCGGGGCCGCCATGGCCACGAGCAAGATCGTGCTCGGCGTTCTGCCCGGCGTTCACCGGCCCGCGCTGGCGCAGGTTTTCCCGACGCTCGAGGGCACTTGGGCGGTCCTGATCGACGTCGGCGCCAATGTCGACTGTCCGGGCGAGATGCTGGCGCAGTTCGCCATCATGGGCGAGGTGTACTCACGCGTGCTGTGCCGCCGGGAGAATCCGCGAGTCGGGTTGCTTTCGATCGGCGAAGAGGAACACAAGGGCAACGAACAAACTCGTGCCGCGACGCCCTTGCTCAAGAAACTTCCCCTTGACTTCATCGGCAACGTCGAAGGCCGCGACCTCTATAGCGGGTTGGCCGATGTCGTTGTATGCGACGGTTTCATCGGCAACGTCGCCCTCAAGGTCAGCGAAGGCCTCGTGAAGACCATCAAATCGATGCTGCGGGAATCACTTGAGGGCAACCTCACCCGCAAAATGGGGTACGTGTTGGCGCGCAATGCGTTCGAGGATTTCCGCAAGAGGGTCGATTATTCCGAGTATGGCGGAGCGCCCCTGTTGGGCGTCAAGGGCGTTTGCATCATCTGCCACGGCAGCTCGAACACCAACGCCATCAAGAACGCCATCCGCGTCGCGAAGGAGTTTCACGAGGGCGGGGTCAACGACAAGATCGAAGCCGCGATGGTCGAGAGCCTCAACGGCGTCGAAGCCGCGCGGACCGCGCCCAACGTGGTCAGCTCGCCGACTTATTGAGTCTCGCAAAATAAAGTGACATCTTTTTGGGGTACGTACGTCTTTGTATGTATGGGAAATACAAAAGGCGTACGGCGGGATTTCGAGGCCCTGGAGAAGCGCCGTTTCAAAGCGATCCGGTTGGTCGAGCAAGGCTGTAGTCAGTCCGAGACAGCGAGGCGATTGAAGGTCGCGCGGCAAAGCGTCAGCGAGTGGCTGCGACGATACCGGCGTGACGGCGAAGCCGGGTTGCGCCAGGCCGGCCGCGCCGGCCGTAAGCCGCTGTTGGACGCCGCGCAGTTCGAACGCCTCGAGGCGTTGCTGCTGGAAGGCCCCGAGGCGCACGGCTTCCCGACGCCGCTGTGGAGCTGTCCGCGGGTCGCTCGTCTGATCGGAGACGAGTTCGGCGTGCGCTATCACGAGGGCCATGTCTGGAAGATCCTGCGGGCGCTCGGTTGGAGCCCGCAACGGCCCGTCGGCAAAGCGCGGGAGCGCAACGAAGAGGCCATCCGCGGCTGGCAGCGCAAGACTTGGCCGGCCATTAAAAAAAAGCCCGCAAAGAAGAACGTACGATCGTCTTCATCGACGAAAGCGGATTGAGTCAGAAGCCGCATCGTTGCCGCACCTGGGCGCCGCGCGGCGAGACACCGGTGTTGGAGTTCAACTTCAACTGGGACAAGCTGTCGGTGTCGGCCGGGCTGACGTTGCGCAACTTTTACTTCCGGCTCTATCCCGGCGCGATCGGCGAGCTGGAGGTCATCGACTTCCTGAAGGCTTTGGTGCGCCACATCGACGGCCCACTGCTGATCGTCTGGGACCGGCTGCCGGCGCACCGCAGCCGCCTGGTGCGGGAGTTCATCCAGCTCTCCGAGGATCACATCGCAACGGAGTACTTGCCGCCCTATGCGCCGGAGTTGAACCCGGTGGAATACATTTGGGCGTACTGGAAGCAGCACGAGTTGCCCAACGTCTGCCCGAAGGACTACTGGGAACTCGACGAGCGCGCCCGCAAAGCGCTGCGGCGAATGCGCCGCAAACCGCGCTTGATTACCGCTTTCTGGAAACAGTCTTCTCTTTGTCTCGATTGACAGTATATTATGCGAGACTCAGTAAACTGCCCCATAAAGATAAACGTCGATTTCGGCTTGTCGATTAGCGTCACCTGGCTCAATATCTTGAGCAGCGGAAATTCCGTGATTCTGACGCTCACGGAGATCGGCATCCCGGCGCCGTCTTGTAGACTTTCCACGATCACGTTTTCGAGAGTAAGGCCGGGGACCAACGGGTTCTGCCCGTCGGGACTGGGCGTGCCGTAGACCACCATTTTCTTGACCGCTTCGCTGAACTCGACCCCGTCGGGCGCGTCGAAGTCCGTCACCGCCGCGTAGCGGGCGCCGCCGCGAACGGCCCCCTCGAGCGCGTTGTAGACCAAGAAAGCGTGGCCGAGTTGAAACAGGGAGCCCATCATGAAAATCAGCATCGGGAAGGTGATGGCGAACTCGATGACGGCGTTGCCTCCGCGCCCGCTGGAAGCGGCCCGCCAACGGCGTGGGCCGGTGATGGGTGACTGGTCGATCTCAGGCTTCATTGTTCCGGATCCTCCTCGATTCCCGCTGCTCGCTTCTCTTGGTCACTGTTCGGTCGTGATTCAGACGGGCTCTTCCAAGCGCGGCGCGTTATTGGAACAAGACAATGCGATAGCTCCCCGTTCCCGATCCCGCCCCGCCGCCGCCGGTGCCGCCCGAGTTGATCACGGACCCGATATATTCCCCGCAGCAGGGCTCATAGGTGTGGTTGCCCAGGGTAACCGGGGCACACGGCACGGGCGGCAGGAAGAAGCCGGCGAAGCCCACCACGAGCCCGTTTTGCGTTGGGTCGTTGATCGGCGTGATCACCAAGCGGCGACCGTTGCCGTTGGGCGGCCGCGGCAGGGTGACGGTGTTATAGGCTGAGCGATAGTCGCTCTTCATTTCATCGACTGGCGGTGTGTTGGGCGCCGTCTGCCCGGTGGTGAAATAGGTCGGCGTGACCGGGTCGGTGTCTTCCCAGACGCGGTCTTGGATGGCGGTGGTTTCGGTTTCCTTTTGGCCCGGCTCGGGATCGATGTAATAGGTGAAGGGCTCGATCGGGAGTGCGAAGGAGGTTCGGGTCAGAATGGCGCTGCGAATTAACGCCGCGCCTCCTCCGTTATCCAGCGGCTGTAGGTTTGTAAGATCGATGTAGCCCCGTTCATTGTTGGCCGCTTCGCCCGGCTGGAAGCCCTCGATCTCCATATCCGCTTCCCACCCCACGAGCCGTGCTCCGTTGACGCTGGTCTTGAAGAAGCCCGGCAAATTGGGGTTGCCGACATATTTGGCCCAACGCAGGGTATAGTGACGTCCCAATAAGAACCCGAAATTGGGTTCGTTAGCGTCGTGAGCGTCGGGCGAGTAGGGAAATACGCCGTCGGAGATCGTGGTTTGGAGTTGCTGTCCGGCCACGGACCATGCACTGACGTTGCGGCTCCATCCGACGCCGGGAAACAACGGCATGAAAAACAGCGGCACCGGCTGCATCGCTTCCACCCGAACGAAACGGTAGTCGATGCCTGAAAGGGGATTCGTGATGAAGCTCGCATTATAGACCTGCGAAAATCGCACGTCGACGTCGTCGACCGCGGCGGTTCCGAAGGCCCAGCGATTGACGTCGCCCGCGGCCGCGTCCTCGGCGCGGTCGATACCCGCCCGCGTGCCGTCGAGTTTCATCGCGGCCGAAAGCGCGGCGGCATCGGTGTAGTTTTGGAGTTCACCGTGAGCGACCTGCATGCGGCCCAGATCGAGCGAAAGGCCAAGGATCCCAACCAGCGCGAAAGCCGCGACGGCGACGACGATCAGGATGATTCCACGCTGTCGAGGCCGCGCAGGGCTTTGCCGGTCTTCGCGAACCGGTTGAACTGTCGAGTTGCGCTCTTTCTCCGTGAGTTTGTTCGATTGCACGCCCACCTCCCGAACGACGTTCCGCGCCCCAGGTTCGCGGCGGGTGGTCCCCGCCCGACCGTGCGCACGACTTACCTAGCTCTTCGGCAGCGGCGGCGAAAGGTTGAACCGTCTTGTGCGGTTTTTGAGCGTGCGCGCAAGGGACGCCGGTCCGCCCGGGCGTCCTGCTCAGCGGCGGCAGATGCCGCGCTCGGAGCGCCGGACGAAATCGACGAGGTGGCGGGTGTGTTCGTCGAGGATCTCTTGTTCGATTTGTTCAAGCGCGGCGTCGATCGACAAATCGGAGCGAAACAGAATATGAAACGCTCGTTTCAAGCGGCGAATTTCGTCAGCGTCCAATCCGGCCCTGCGCAATCCGACCAGGTTGACGGCGCGAGGCCGGATCTTGAAATCGGAATAGATGAAATAGGGCGCCGTGTCTTGGTGCACGCGGGTATGACCGCTGATCAGCGCCAGCCGTCCGATCTTCGAATATTGATGAACCAGCACGCCGCCGGAGATGAAGACGCGATCTTCGATTTCCACGTGACCGGCGATGAGCGAGCAACTGCAAATCACGTTGTCCGAGCCGATGCGGCAATTGTGGGCGATGTGACCCGAGGTCATGATGTAGTTGTTGTCGCCGATTTCGGTAGCCGACTCGGGATCGGTGCCGCGGCTGATGGTGTAGTGTTCGCGAATGCGGTTGCCGTTGCCGATGTTGAGGTAGCTGCGTTTGCCCGAGAGGTTCTTATCGAGCGGGTCGGTGCCGAGGACGGTGCCGGTGGAAACTTGATTGTCGGCGCCCAGTGTGGTCCAGCGTTTGACGACCACGTGAGGCTCCAATTTCGTGCGCGGCCCGATCGAGACATCGTCCTCGACGATCGAGAAATGGCCGATTTCGACGTCGGGGCCAATTTCCGCTCCGTCGGTGATGCGGGCGGTGTCGGCGATGCGCGCGCTGGGATGAATCGCCACAGCTATGTATAATAGCGAGCGGGATGGCGAGCGGCGCTCAAGCGGGTCGGCTCTGGAACATTTCCCGGTAATGCCGATACCAGTCGCTCTGGAAGCGCTCCTCGGGATCGTATTTCTTCTTCAGCTCCAGGAACTGGGGGAATTGCGGATAGCAAGCCTCGACCTGCTCGCGCCGGGCATGTTTGTGATAGGTCAGGAAGTAGCTGCCGCCGCGGCGAATCGCCATGTCGATCAAGCGCCGAAACGCCGCCGCGGAATGCTCGATGCCCTGCGGCGTGTGGACGGTGTGCAGATTGAAGATCGTGCAAGCCCAAGGCTCCCGCGCCCACGCCAGGAAGGCGTCTTCGTCGCGCTCAATCAATCGAATGGTCCCGTAAATCACGTTGACGCCGTTACGGCGGAAGTCTTCGGCGGCTTCGGCGAGAAAGTCCTTCAGATCGGCCCGGGGCACGTAGATCTCGGTGATGACTTCCGTCGCTTTGTCGTCGGCTTCGAGCCGCCGACCGAGCTCGATGTGATAGTCGTCGAGGTAGGTGCTGAGCTGATGCGTGTCAGACCAGTAGAGTTGCCCGTTGGTGGATAAATAATACCGCGAATAGCGATCGAAGACCGCCGCTTTGTCCGAATGCGCCAGGTAGAGCAGTTCGTCCCAGTTCTCGGCCGAAAGCTGCTTTTGCCCCTCGGGTATCGGCGCGTCGGAATCGGTCGGCCGGTAACAGGAAAAGACTCCGCGCCGGAGAAAGTCTTTCGAGTTTTCATCGATGGAGAATTGAAAATCGCCGTAGAGATAGCCGTCGGCAATGCGTTGGTCAAAAGCCTCGATGAGGTCGTCGGTGACTCCGATTTCGACGACGCGCTCGATCTTGCGGCGCGGGGTCAGGCGCAGCTTGAGCGACGTCACGATCCCGAAAAGGCCGTAGCCGGCGGCGACCAACCCGAATAGCTCGGCGTTTTGCTCGCGGCTGCAGGTCTTGACTTCGCCCGAGGCATCGACCAAATCGAATGACTCGATATCGCTTGAAATCGGTTGCATGGTGAGTCCGCGGCCGTGGGCGTTGGCCGCCAGCGCGCCGCCCAGGCTTAGGCGGTCAGCGCCGGTCTGCTTCTGCGCGATGCCCCAGGATTCGGCCTTGCCCTGCTGCGCGTTGACGAGATGCTCGATCAACTTCGGCCATGCGATGCCGGCCCCGACCTCGATGACGCCCTTGTCGGCGTCAAAGTTCAGTACCTCGTCGAGCGGCATCATGTCGAGCATCAGCGTGTCGGAGCCGAACGGCTGTGCGCCCATGGCGTGGCGACCTCCGGCGATCGAGACGGTTCGACCCTGCTCGGCGGCTCGCGCGACGGCTTGGCGAACCGCGTCGAGCGATTGCGCGGGAACGATTTCGTAAACGCGCGTTGCGGTGAGCCGCGAATGGATGTCGTTGACGAGGACGCCTTCGGGCTCGGGTTCGGTTTGCGAACAAGCCCAGGGCGCGAGGGCAAGAAGGCCGGCCGTTTTCGAGAATTCCCTACGGGTGGGTTTCATGGGGTCCTCCTCTCGAGCGTCAGCGCCACTGATTCCGGAATATCGAGCGGCAGCCGATATGTGTTGGTCATTCTACTGCTCCCGAGCGGCTCGCGCCGCGGGATATCGCGCTCGGACGACGTGGCGCACGCTTTCAGCGTGCCGTGTCGCCATTCTTGATGTCTGAGCACCTTCCTCGCCCAGCCGACTACGATGCCGCCAGGCGGGCGAAGCCGCGCGGGCCGATCCAAAAACGGCGCCCGCCGGCCGTGACGACCCGGCTGATCCGGTCGACGACCTCGGCCTGCCATGCCGGGTCATGCCAATCGCTGAAACCGTTGTGGAGGCTTACTTTCACCGCGGCATCTCGCGTGACAGCGCCGCGTTTCTTGACGGCCCGCACATGGAGCGGATCTCCGATGATGTCGCCTTCGGTCGCCTCCAAAGCTTGTCGCGCCAACTCTTCCGGATCGCAGGGCAGCAGAGGCGCCAAGGTGGCGGCGACGTCGAGGCCCGCCGATCGCAGTTGTGCGATCGCTTCAAATCGCTCGGGGATCGAAGCGCAGCGCGGCTCATAGAGTTGCCGTACGGCTTCGCGATTCGTCGTGATCGAAAAGCTGATGCGCACCGTTGCGCGCCGAGCCAAGGCGACGAGCAAATCGCGGTCGCGCAGGACGAGCGGGCCGCGTGTTTGAATCACGAACACCTTCGGCGGCTGATCGATGAGCGTTTCGAGAATGCGTCGCATCAACCTTTCGTCTTCTTCCGCGGGTTGATAGGGATCGACCAGCGGCGAGCAATAGATGATCCGGCCGGGGCGGACTTCCCGGGCCAGCAGCGTCGCGGCGTTCTGTTTGAATGTCGTGAATTTTCCCCAATGCCGCCAATCGTCGGGTTGCAGACCGGCTTGGACGCGCATGGTCGGCACGTAGCAATAGCTGCATCCGAACAGGCAATTGCGCGCCGGGCTGAGCGAGTGCGTGAAGCCGGCCTCGGCCAAGAACCCGGAGGTCTTACTTAGAATGCTCTTCGCCGTCGTGTGGCGGACGGAGCCGTGAGCAGGACTGGTCGCCGTTGGCGCAAGGGCGGGTTTCTCGGTGGTCATCGGTGTTCAGCCGAACTTCTTTCGCGGCACCTCTTGACGGAAAGCGAAGATGATCTTCATCGTTCCGGCGAACGCTGCGTCGGGTCTTGGTTCTCGACTCGGCCGGTCGGCCAGATTTGGTTCTTGACCGGAGCGACGAGGGCTGCGATTTCCTCGAGCAGGGCCGGGTCGTTTTCCGTTTCGAGCACGGCGAGATTGCCCTCTACGTGGCGCTGCTTCGACATGCCGACCAGGGTGCTCGCCGCCGGTCGGTAGTCGAAACAAAACCGCATGGCGACGGCGGAGATATTCGTTCCGCGCTCGCGGCACAATTCGGCCAGCTTGCCCCCGGCCTGCTTAATTTCGTCGGGCGCCATATGCCAGTCGGGCGCGCCCCGGTCGGTCAAGATTCGCAAATGCAGCGGCGAAGCGTTGATCAAGCCGACGCCGTTTTCCTCGCAAAAGGGCCGCAGCAGATCGTCGAGGTCGGTGACCATCAGGTTGTAGCGGGCATAGGAGAGGATCGTATCGACCGGCACAACGGCCGCTACCTCGCGCAACATGTTCAGCGGAAAGCCGGTGATGCCGATGTAGCGGGCCTTGCCGCTTTTTTGCACCTCGCGGACGGCGGGAACGGTTTCCTCGATCACCTGGCGACGGTCCCCAAACTCGATGTCGTGGACCTGAAACAAGTCGATGTAGTCGGTGCGCAGGCGTTTGAGCGATTCGTCGATACTTTCCAGCACGCGCTTGGCGGAAAAGTCGAAGCCGTCCAGGTCGTCGCGGCAACATTTGGTGGCCAGCACGACCTTGTCGCGGCGTCCTTCGAGCGCTTTGCCGAGGCGCTCTTCGGCGAGCGTTCGACCGTAATAGGGCGCGACATCGAAGTAGTTGACGCCGTGGTCGATGGCGGCGTGCACGGCGCGCTCGCCCTCTTGAATGTCGATCGTCTCGAACTCGTTGCCCAGAGGCGAGGCCCCGTAGCCCAAGATCGAGACTTCGAGGTCGGTGTTTCCGAGTTTGCGGTATTCCATGGCGATCGAATGAGTCCGCGCCGACCGCTTGCGCCCGGGGTGGATGAAGATGGGCGGGCGCGGGGTCGTCTGAATTGCGGAGTTTTAGCGTACCAATTTTCGGATTCGTTGCTTGTCTATTGGCCGCCGAGCAGGGCGTCCAACGTTCCTTTGACGTCTTCGGGAAAAATCCGGTTGTCGCGCTGGTCGCCTAACAGCGTCGCCCGGCGTTCGCCTTCCGCGCTGTACACGACGATGGCGGGAATGCGCGGCACATCGAGGGCTTCGAGTGCTTCGGCAAAATCGGAAGCGAGCAGGTAGTGCTCCCCGCCCGTGTCGGTCTCTTGCAAACGGCGATGCGCTTGCTTAACGGCTTTCTTGTCCCGCGGGTCGTCGAGGGACAGCGATGCGAATTGGACGCCTGCGCTCTCGTAACTCCGTTGTAGCTCGGCGTAACCCGGCAGCGCTTCCACACAGGGACGGCACCAGCCGGCCCAGACGTATGCGACCACGCCGCCGCCGCGGTTCGAATCGAGGACCTGTCGCCACTCCGTCGCTGTTACCGTTCGCGGATTCGGCTGAAACAGCGAACAAGACGACCCGAGCAAGAATGCCGTGAACGCCGCCGCGGCCAATCGACATGCGGTCTTACAGTTCGAGAAAGACAGGGAATCGAGGAGCAAACTGAGCATCATTCGCTTCAGCCAACGTGCCGGAGTTAGCCGGTGGTGAACGTCCGACTACGCGAAAAAAGGGTAGTGTCCGTTTCTATGAATTGCGGGATTCATAATACTGCCATGAAAATGGGTGCCGTGAGGCGTTCCCGCCGCCCTTTCAGGGCTCACGCGGGTGGGGATTCTACCCAGGGTTCCGCCTTTGGCTCCACCCTGGGCTACATTCCTGCCGCCGCTTCGCGGCTCAAGATACTTGTGATCTTGCCGGCCTTGAATGCAAGGAACCATACGCTTGTGGGTTATTTTCGGAGGAGGTCCACCACCGCTTGTGCTGTTCTGAACCTCATCTCATACCGCTCGGGGGCTGTGAAAAAATCGGGTACAGTCCACTTCGCGCCGGATGAGGTTCCTGACTCAATGGGACTTACTCGGTCGGCGCTCGGTACAGTCCCCATTTTTTCACAGCCCCTTACCCTCGCGGCTCGGTTTGGGGCAACCAGAGTAATGCCCGGATTTCCCCGAACTCGCGCGGCAACTTGTCCCAGGTTTCGCCGTTGTTGCTCGTGCGGTAAATCTGTCCGCTCACCGTGTAGGCGTACACAAGCGCGGAGTCGGAGGGGTACAGGTCGAAGTCCCAAATCGTCGAGTTGGGCCGGCCCGGCAATGCAATAGGTTCCCATGAGCGCCCGCCGTCGCTCGATCGCCAGGCTGCCCCGGCAAATCCGGGCGGACCCTCTCCGTTGCCGAGAAAAATGACGTCAGGGCGATCTGTTTGCTGCACGATACCCCTGCAATAAGGCCATTCGAAGCGGTCGCCGACCTTCTGAGGGGTCCAGGTGAAGCCCTCGTCGGTGGAGATATTCAGGTCGTTGTTGGTCGCGGCGACGATCGTACGTGGCCGCCCGTTGCTCGCCGGCACGATCGCCAGGCCGTGAATATCCATCGACGACAGGCCTGACGAGCGCTGCTCCCAAGTTTCTCCGTTGTCGTCGCTGACCCAGACCGCGTCGATCTCGACGCCCGCCCAGAGCCGGTTCGGCTGCTCGGGATCGACCTTGATGGTCGTGACGCGGTTGAACCGCAACAGCGGATTAAAGCATTCCTCGGCGATCGGCGTATCGAGCTTGCGCCAGCTCTCGCCGCCGTCGTCGGAGCGGTAGAGCCGCGCCGGGCGGGTGCCGGCAAAAATCGTATCGGGCCGATCGCGCGGTACCAGCAACGACCACACCACCAGGTCGTTCATCGGGCTGTCGAGCAGCCGCCAAATGTCGCCCCCATCGTCGGTGCGGTAGCAGCCTTCGCTGGTACCGGCGTAGAGAACGTTTGCGTCGCGGGGGTCGGCGGCGATCGCCCGCACGTCGCATTCGACGAACATACCGTCCGCGCGCCGTTGCCAATGCTCGCCGCCGTCGCGGCTGCGCCAAAGTCCTTCTCCGACGGAGCCGAGGTAGACAGTGGGTAGAGAGGCCATGGAATTCGTCAACCGGTTCGAACCGCGATCAAGGTCACCGACCACGATATCACGGTCCGCGGTTTCCGCGAGATGTCGTCGCCGCGCGTGTTCGGCCGGTGCGCCCCGGGGACTCCGACCAAACCGGTCCCGCGTTACAATGGCCCTACCGGACCGTTGTCGGGACTGATCTGTTGCAAGTCCGGCGTTTCGGCGGAGCCCCCGTGATCGGCCGACAAATCTCCCACTTCCAAGTGACCGCGAAGCTCGGCGAGGGCGGCATGGGGACGGTCTATAAAGCCGTCGACCTCGACCTTGATCGGCCGGTCGTGCTGAAGTTCTTGTTGCCGAACCTTTCGAGCGACGAGAATGCCAAGCAACGTTTTGTCCAAGAGGCGAGGGCGGCGTCGGCGCTCGACCACCCCAATGTATGCACGATTTACGAGATCGGCGAGGTCGACGGCGGTCAGGTCTTCATTTCGATGGCCTTCTACGAGGGCGATACGCTGCTTCAGAAGATCTTGGAAGGTCCGCTGCCCGTGGATGAGGCGCTCGATCTCAGCGCCCAGGTGGCGCGCGGATTGGCCAAGGCGCACGGACGTGAAATCGTTCACCGCGACATCAAACCGGCCAATGTCATCGTCACCACCGACGGCATTGCGAAGATTCTCGATTTCGGTTTAGCGAAACTCAGCCGCTCGCCCGATCTAACTGCTCCGGGGTCGGTCGTCGGCACGTTGGCCTACATGGCGCCGGAACCGCTGATGGGGATGCCGACCGATCATCGCGTCGATATTTGGTCCCTGGCGGCGGTGCTCTACGAAATGGTCACCGGCCGTCCGCCTTTTCAGGAAGAGTATCCGCAGGCGTTGGTCTATTCGATTACAAACGAAAACCCGCCGCCGGTTTCCGATTTCGTGAAAGGCGTTCCGGCCGCTGTCGAAGCGCTGATTGCCAAGGGGCTCGAAAAGGACGCCGCTGATCGCTATGCGGATGTTGGGGAGTTTCTCAGCGCTATCGAGGCTTGTCGCGGGGGCCGAAGCGATCCGCCCGCGCCCGGCGATCTCGAAAAGGCGGATGTCGACAGGACCGTGGTTTACGAACCCGAAGCCCCCGTTGCGTCGCCGCCCGCGGCTCCCGCCGCGGCTTCCCCCTCGTCTCCCCCCGTTTCAACGCCCGACCCGGGCACGGAAACTCAACCGGAAGCCGGCGAGCGGCGGCCCGAGATGGCCTATGTCTTGTTCCTCGATCTGGTCGGCTATTCCCGGATGACGCTCGACGATCAGGCGAGTCTGGTCAAGCGGCTGACCTCTGTGGTGGAAGACACCGCCTGGTATCGCCAGGCTAAGAAAAGCGACGAGTTGATCGTCTTGCCGAGCGGCGACGGCATGGCGCTCGTCTTTCTGGGCAGTATGCGCGCGCCGGTCGAGTGCGCGGTCGAGATTTGGCGGGCTTTGACCTCGCGTCCCGACATCAAGTTGCGGATGGGCGCGCACTACGGCCCCGTCCTCGTGATCGAAGACATCAGCAAGCGCCGTAATGCCGCCGGCGGTGGCATTAACATGGCGCAGCGTGTGATGGACAAAGGCGACGAGGGTCATATTCTTGTCTCCGGCGCTGTTGCCGACGTGCTGCGGCAGCTTGGCGACTGGAAAGACGCGCTTGAGGATCTGGGTATTCAAGAGGTCAAGCACGGCGAGAAGCTGCACTTGTTCAATTTGTGTCGACCGGGTGATTTCGGGAACCCGGAAAGGCCGAGTAAAGTCGGTCCCGCGCCGGTGGCGGGAAAAGGCGGTTCAAAGAAGCTTTGGATCGCGGCGGCGGCGGCGGTCGTGCTGATCACCGTTTTGGCGGCCGGCGGATTGCGCTGCGAGATTTGGTCGGGCGCGCCGGGCTGCGCCGTGTCGCTGGCCTCCGAGCCTCTAGCACTGACCTATTGGATGACGGTGCAGCGCAACCGCGACGGCGAGCGGCTGGACCCGATTCGCGTGCCGGGCGAGATGATCTTCGAGGCGGGCGACTTGCTGGCGCTCTACCTGAGCAATGACGAGGCCGGGCATCTCTACATTGTCAACGAGGGACCGACGCCGAGCGGCGGACTACCTCAATATGTGTCGCTATTTCCGACCAGCACCATGAACCAAGGCCGGGCGCTGCTCGCCGCCGGCGGGGAAGTTCGTATTCCGCAACGCGGCGCTTTCATCCTCGATGCAGAACAGGGAACCGAGAAGCTCTGGGTCGACTTGCTGGCGCTCTACCTGAGCAATGACGAGGCCGGGCATCTCTACATTGTCAACGAGGGACCGACGCCGAGCGGCGGACTACCTCAATATGTGTCGCTATTTCCGACCAGCACCATGAACCAAGGCCGGGCGCTGCTCGCCGCCGGCGGGGAAGTTCGTATTCCGCAACGCGGCGCTTTCATCCTCGATGCAGAACAGGGAACCGAGAAGCTCTGGGTCGTGTGGTCGCGCGAGCCGGTGGCGCAATTAGAAGCCATCGGGCTCGACGATGAGGCGAACCTGGGCGAGGTGCGCGATGGCGAAACGCGGAGAGAGTTGGCGGCGTACTTCGGCGCGTGGGATCCCGAACAAGTGAGCCGGCGGAGGCTCGAGGACGCCAAGCAGACGGTTCTCGAATCAGCGGGCGAGGTTTTGGTTCATTTGATCCGGTTGGAGCATTTGTAGCGCGGGCTTTTCGTCGAGGTTCGGTCCGACCCCGCGGCAGGACAGGACTGTTCGAGCACAGTTCTTGCCCGTCCCGATCATGCGGAAACTGGTTGGAGAATTGAAGGCGGCTTATGGCAAGTAAGAAGCAGTTGGCGGCGCAACCCTCGGTCGGCGACGAAGTGGTGGCGGGCTTGCGCAATGCGGTCCGTCACGCGAAAGGTCGCAACCGCGAAGTGAGTACGCACCGCGTCGCGGTTTCCGAGCGAATCGATGTGAAAGCCGTGCGCCGGAAACTTGGTCTTTCGCAGCAAAGCTTCGCGGCGCGCTTTGGGATCAGCACGGCGACGGTGCGAAATTGGGAGCAAGGGCGACGACGGCCCGAGGGCGCCGCACGCGTTCTATTGACGATCATCGATAAGGAACCGGCGGCCGTTCGCCGAGCTTTGGACGCATAGTGGAACGATCAATGGCGCGCCCGCCGGCAATTCGGTCTGAACCGGCGCGAAAAAAGTCCTCAAGGCCGCGTGTCTGTTCCCCCGCTTAGCTTGTCGAGCGCGATCCGCGTCACCCCGACGTCTTCCTTGTTGATCGAATAGACGATGTAGAGGTGCCCCTTCCAGGCGAGGGCCGAGGGGTATTGCCAACCATCGAGCTTGTGTAGCCCCTCCCAACGCATCGAGGTCGGTTCGCCGCGTACAACGTAGGCGCGGTCGAAGGTGATGCCGTCGCGGCTCAGCGCGATGGTTAACGGGTTTCGCACCAGGTGAGCGCCGGGGTTGGTGATCAGGAAAGCCGTTCCGTCGGGCAGATTTCCGGCGCTGAAGCGGGCCGTCGAGTCGCGGAAATTCGTCTCGACGGGTTGGGACCACGATTCCCCGTTGTCCGCGCTGATGGAGGCCCAGAGGCGATCGATTTCATTTTTCGTGCGGAAGACCATGACGATTGTGCCGTCGGAGCGGCGAAACCAGTTCGGCTCGGGAAATTGAAAAGCCTCGGCAGGCGGGATAACGCCGTCCTTCCAGCCGGACAGTCCGTCCGGCGAATCCGTGTACATCAGGCGCGGTTGCGAGTCGGCGAACTGACCGGGCATCAGCAGGCGTCCTCCGGGCAGCGCGCGGGGCCTTTCGATGAAGAAACCCTCGGCAAGCCGCCGCGGCGGGCCCCAGGTTTCGGCGTCGGTCGAGGTGCGGGCGTAGAGGGCGTTGTCGGCGTGGATGGGGTGCTTGTCCATGATGGCCGTGTTGTAGGCGACCAAGGTATCGCCGGCGACGTGAAAGCCCGTCGCGACCGCGGCGAGTGGGCCGTCGGGGCCGTCGGGGTCTTCGGCGAGCACGACGGGGGTGCTCCATGCGAGGCCGTCGGACGTGTGGCTGTGGAGGATGCGCTGTCCGTTCTCGTCTTCGCCGACGAGGCCGTTCGACCACACGGCGCGCAGCCGATCTTGGAAGACGACGAGGTTGGGGTGATGGCAGAACTTGTAGCCGTCTTCCGCAGCGCGATAGAGGAGGGTTTGCTCGCTTTCGAGGGAAGGCAGCCCGAGAGTGATTTCGTTGGAGGGGTCGAAGAGTCCCTCGGCGGCTCGGATGGGCGGCGGGGGTGGTTTGGGGGCGCCCGGGTCTTCGCCGGTTGAGCCGCATGTGGCGAGGAACAGGGTGGCGGCGCCGGCAACGAGGGTGTTCTTGGTGATGCGGATCATGAGTAGATTGTACGCCGGTATGGGCCTACGGGCGGGGTGTGGGGAAGCCGGAACGAAACCGCATCGAAACCGGGACATGTCGCCATGAGTGGCGACACGGCACGCCTGGTGACGTGCGCCACGTCGGGATTTTAAACCTTTGGGGGGCTACGGCTCGCGGTGCTCTTCGATCCAGTTTTCGACGATGCGGATGGCGGGCGGTTTTTCTTCATGCTCGCCGGTGGTCTCGATTACGAGGAAACGCTTGCCGTCGGCCGAGACGTCGTAGTTCGCCGTGGAAAAGTTGCGGAAGCCGGAGTGTTCAAAGAGCGGTTTGGCCGCGCCCGCGGATAAACCGTTCCGAGTCGAAATCGGGACCGCGATCAAGGTGTTTCCTTCCACGTAAAACAACGTCTTGCCGTCCCTCGACCAGGACAGTTGTCGCCCGCCCCGGGGCGAAATCCGCTGTTTGCCGCCGCCTTCAGGAAACGGGCGCACGTAAACATTGAACTGCCGACCGGCCTCGTCCGATAGGTAGGCGATAAAGCGACCGTCTGGTGACAGCCGGGCTCTTTGCTCGGCGAACTCCGTTCGCAGAAAGACGTGCTCGTCATACCCGCCGCCCGCCGCTTTGCGCTCCAAGTAGAGGAGGTCGTAGCGGGTTTGCAGACTTCGCCGAGAGAACACCAAATATTTACCGTCGGCGGACCACGAGCCGGCGCGATTTTCGTCCGGCGAACCGACAAGCAGTTCAGCTTCGCCGGTTCCATCCGCGGGCCGCTTGAAAATATTCAAGCCCCCGGTTGTCTCTCGGTCGGAGACGAAAGTAATCTCGTCGCCCGAAGGCGACCATCTCGGAAGCCCGTCCCAGCCGGGGTCGAATGTCAATCGAGTCTTAATCGAGCGCGTCAGGTCGTGGATCCAGATGTCGTAGCCCTCCGCGTCTTGACCCGCCACCAAGACACGCTTCGCATCGGGTGACAGCGATGGATAACGGAGGGAAATCTGCGGCTGCCCGACCAATCCCAGCGGTGTACCGGTCGCGTCGCGCCACCCCAGTTGTTGCGTCCCGCCGCAGAACGAGTCAATGGAAATCAATGTCGGCAGCCACGCTAGGCGCGCCTTGATGTTCCGAGATGGGGAAGGCTTCGCCGGAGACCTTCAACGTTGCAATCGAAAACGGCAACGCCCATAGCCCGCTCTTGTAGCGATTGGTTTGGTAGAGAATGTGGCCGTTCGGAGAATAACTCGGGTAGGCACCCTCCGTTAGAAGTTGCCGTTCCCCAGTCGCGAGGTCCCGCAACGCGATGTCTCGATCCGAGGCGCTGCCGATCTCGTGCAGGATGACGCGGGCCGGTGAATCCAGGGGCAAGAAATGCGGGCCGGTGGCGCCGTTGCCTTTCTCGGTACGTTCGGGTTCGAAAAGCAACTCCGCTTTCCCGCCGCGCGCGGGTACCTCGTAAAGCTTCGCCGGCCCTCCAGAGGCGAAGACGATCGACTCGCCGTCGGGGCTCCAGGTCCCGCCTTGAAATACACCATTGGGGAGCGGGCAAAGCGACGTCGCGGGGCCGCCGTCAACGGAGATCTTCTTCAACTCGCCCCCGGACGCGAAGCCGATGAAGCGGCTGCCAGTCGACCAGAAGGGCCTTTGCTCGGCGACGGCGATGCTGAGCTCGCGAGCCTGTTCCTGATCGAGGTCCCGAACCCACAGCGACGGATTGTCGGCGCCCGCGATGTAAGCGATGTGACGGCCGTTCGGGGAAACGGCCTGCCCTCCGCGAGCGACAACCAGGTCCTGCGGCGTGAAGGAGAAGCGTCGGACGGGTGGCCGGGGCGGCGCTTCGGTGAAGTGCAGCAGGGAAACGGCGACCAGGGCTATCAACAACGCGGCGGAGATGATCCAGGACATTAGCGCGCGCCGGGCGGGTGCTTGCGGCGTAAGCGGGCCGTCGTGGGTGCTGACGAACTCAGCGGTGAGAGGGGTTTCGGGGCCGGGGGACGGTGGGACTAATGCGGCTTGGGGCGCGGGGGTGCCGGGGGTTTGGCCAGTTGTCGCCTGAGTCGGACCGGCTGGAGAGCCGGTCCGGACTGTTGGGCTAGGACCGGCACGAGTGCCGGTCGCTACTGGAGAGCCGGTCGCCGCGGGCGGGCGTGTGGTCAGGTGCTTTGCCGGGGGCCGGGGCGGCACCACACCCGAGGCGGCTCGCATTACCGTGGCGGAGCGCTCTTTGAGGCCGTCGGCCAAATTCTCGAGATCGACGATGAGGTCGGCGGCGGTGGAGTAACGGCGGTTGGCGTCTTTCGTGAGACATTTGCCGACGATGCGTTCGAGCTCCATCGGAACGCCGGTTCTCTGCGCGGTCAACGGCTCGGGCTCTTGGTGGACGATTTCGTAGAGCAGCGCTTGGGCATAGAGGCCCCGAAAAGGCGGCTTCCCGCAGACCATTTCATAAAGCACGCCGCCCAGCGCCCAAATGTCGGTGCGGTGGTCGACCTCCATGCCCTGCGTTTGCTCGGGGCTCATGTAGGCGGCCGTACCGAGCGTGGTATCCAACTCGGTGAGCTTCGAGCCCGCGATGAGCAGCGCCAGCCCGAAGTCCATGACGGTGACGTGGCCCTTGTCGTCGACGATGGCGTTGGCGGGTTTGACGTCGCGGTGAACGATGGCCTTTTCGTGGGCGGCTTCGAGGCCGCGCGCGATCTGGCGGGCGATGTCGAGCGACTGGGGAACGGGAACCGGGCCGGATTCGATTCGCTTGTCAAGGCTTTGGCCTTCGATAAAGGCGAGCACCATGAAGGTTCGCCCGTCGGCCTCGGCGATTTCGTGAATGGGGCAAACGTTGGGATGCCGCAAAGCAGCGGCGGCCTTGGCTTCGCGCCGGAAGCGTTTGCGGGCGTCCTCGTTTTGGAGAAGATGATCCGCCAAAAACTTCAGCGCCACGGGACGGTCGAGTTTGGTGTCCTCGGCCTTGTAGACGACGCCCATGCCGCCTTCGCCGAGCTTGGCGGTGATTTTGTAGTGGTTGATCGTTTGGCCGATCACGCATCAATTGTAGCGCTCTTGCGGGAGAGTGAGGCCGGAAGGAGTCCGGCGCGGCGTGGGGGTGCAGTTTGCCGGCAATGACGGCGGGTCGTACTGTCTCTTGAGAAAGCCCGTTAAAACGGGCTGAGGGCCGGAGTAAGTATGGGGTGTTGGGTGCCCGCCGTAAAACGACCGGCCTAACAAGAAAGAGGAAGCCGCGTAAACGCGACTTACTGAGTCTCGCATAATATACTGTCAATCGAGACAAAGAGAAGACTGTTTCCAGAAAGCGGTAATCAAGCGCGGTTTGCGGCGCATTCGCCGCAGCGCTTTGCGGGCGCGCTCGTCGAGTTCCCAGTAGTCCTTCGGGCAGACGTTGGGCAACTCGTGCTGCTTCCAGTACGCCCAAATGTATTCCACCGGGTTCAACTCCGGCGCATAGGGCGGCAAGTACTCCGTTGCGATGTGATCCTCGGAGAGCTGGATGAACTCCCGCACCAGGCGGCTGCGGTGCGCCGGCAGCCGGTCCCAGACGATCAGCAGTGGGCCGTCGATGTGGCGCACCAAAGCCTTCAGGAAGTCGATGACCTCCAGCTCGCCGATCGCGCCGGGATAGAGCCGGAAGTAAAAGTTGCGCAACGTCAGCCCGGCCGACACCGACAGCTTGTCCCAGTTGAAGTTGAACTCCAACACCGGTGTCTCGCCGCGCGGCGCCCAGGTGCGGCAACGATGCGGCTTCTGACTCAATCCGCTTTCGTCGATGAAGACGATCGTACGTTCTTCTTTGCGGGCTTTTTTTTAATGGCCGGCCAAGTCTTGTGCTGCCAGCCGCGGATGGCCTCTTCGTTGCGCTCCCGCGCTTTGCCGACGGGCCGTTGCGGGCTCCAACCGAGCGCCCGCAGGATCTTCCAGACATGGCCCTCGTGATAGCGCACGCCGAACTCGTCTCCGATCAGACGAGCGACCCGCGGACAGCTCCACAGCGGCGTCGGGAAGCCGTGCGCCTCGGGGCCTTCCAGCAGCAACGCCTCGAGGCGTTCGAGCTGCGCGGCGTCCAACAGCGGCTTACGGCCGGCGCGGCCGGCCTGGCGCAACCCGGCTTCGCCGTCACGCCGGTATCGTCGCAGCCACTCGCTGACGCTTTGCCGCGCGACCTTCAATCGCCTCGCTGTCTCGGACTGACTACAGCCTTGCTCGACCAACCGGATCGCTTTGAAACGGCGCTTCTCCAGGGCCTCGAAATCCCGCCGTACGCCTTTTGTATTTCCCATACATACAAAGACGTACGTACCCCAAAAAGGTGTCACTTTGTTTTGCGAGACTCAATAAGGGTCGAGCCAACCCGTCCAGGTCAGCTCTTTCTTTCATAAAGCACCTTGCCCTCTCGGATCGCGGTTGTCACGAACGCCCGCGGGACGGCCCGCCAGTCATCGATCTCCTCGGGCGTGTACACGACCACTTCCACCTCGATGGGCAAATCGGCCAGTTGCGTGTAGATGGGAGCGGGACGTTTGAAACGCGGTTCGGCGGATTCGTCGACGACGAGGATGTCGAAATCGCTTCGGTTTGTCTGAGAACCGCGAGCCCGGCTCCCGAAAAGTACGATTCGCTCGGGGTCGGAAACCTTGCGGATTTTCTCAACGATTCGGCGCAAGATGGTCGACTCGTCCATGAAACGCCCTCTTCACTATGCCCCGGGAGGGGCCGTACAAGCAACTGGGCCGTGCGTGGACCGGCTGAAAGGCCGGTTTTTGCTGTTGACCATGACCGGTGCAAGTGCCGGTCGCCACGCGCCGCGGCAAGTCAATCCCTCGACCGCGCCGGGCGTTGGGCGCGCCGGCCCTTGACCCTGCCGGCGTCGAGCGCACTGCCTGGGCGGCGTGACCTACGGCGAGAGCCATCAATTTTCCGTCGGAAACTCAACTCCGTATTCGTTGGCGATGGTGGGGTAATTGTCCGGGTCGGCACTCATCCTTTCGAACATGCGCTCGATGCCGGCAGGTGCAAAGACGATCAGCATTCGCACCGTCGCATCGGATTCGTTCTCAAAACGATGCGGCACGTCGCGGGGAATATTCAGGTAGACGCCGGGGCCGGCCACAATCCGCTCGCCGTCGGCCCGGAAGACCACTTCCCCTTCGAGTACATAGAAGGCTTCTTCTTGGCGGGTCTGGATGTGGAGCGGCGGTCCGCCTCCGGGAGGTACGGCGGCCTCCATGATGAAGTAGTCGCCGGCCGTATCGTCGCCGGTTGCCAGTACGCGGTACTCGTCTCCGGCCCCTCGCCAAGTGGTTCGTTCGTCACCAGGGCGAACAATTTTCACCTTTCGTTTTGCCATGTGTTTCCTCCTGTTCCGTCTTGGCGAAGAGTCGGCCTGTCCTTCCTGTGTAATTCGCCGCTCTCCGACAGGAATAGTTTACGGCGCCGCGGGACGTATCCGGCCCCGTCCGAAGCTTTAGGCGTGGGTTCCCAGGTTGCTGATCTTGCCCTTCAGCGCCGCGACTCGGCGCCGACGAGATCAAGGTACACTTGGGCCGTTTCCTCCGCGGCGCGGCGGCTGTGGAAGCGCGCCAGGACGGCTTCGCGGCCCTGTCGACCGAGAGCCTTGGCTTCGTCCGGGTGGTCGAGCAGGTACTCGAGTTTCGCCGCGAGGTCCTCGGCATCATCGGGTTCGTGGAGCAGGCCGCCGGCGGTCGCTTCGAGCAGCTCGGGAAATACGCCGAGCCGGGGCTGCACGGCGGGCGTGCCGCAAGCCATCGCATCGAGGGCGTAGAGCCCTTTCGGGGCGCGGTAAGCAACCGGCACCGAAAGAACGTCGAGGCTGCCTAGAAAGCGCGCCTTCTCGGCGCGGTTGATCACGCCGAGGTATTCGAAATCCGCGCCGAAGCCTGCTTGCTCGATTTTGCGGCGGATGCTTTCGAGGTAGGGTTTGTGCTCGGCTCCCATCCAACCCGCGACGATCAGACGAGGGCGCGGAGAGGCGTCGCCGCGCCGGTTTCGGATCTTCAGGAAAGCCTCGGTCAGCAGCCCCAGACCTTTCTCGGGGCTGATGCGAGCCATGTAGCCGATGCGAAACTCGTCTGGATCGGTTGGGAGCCCGGGCTCGAGTCCCTCTAACCGTAGGCCCGGGAGGATGACGTGGATGTCATCGACATCGACCCCCAACCGCGGCGCCATAGTGGCGGCGTGGTCACGGCAGGGCGAGATAAAAGCGTCGATCGATTGGGCACGGGCTCGCAAACGGTCAAATGCTCTTTCGCTGTAAGCGGGCGGGAGGTTTTCGAGGAAGTAGTCTTCGCCTTGCAGCGAGCAGACGACGGGCACGCCCAAGGCGGCTCTTAAAGCCGGGGCTAGGCCGGCGAGCATGGAGTTCGTCAGATGAATGAGGTCGGGTGGATCGGTTTTCATCCAGGTGATGAGTCTGACGATTTCCTTGCGCTGCCGGCCCTCCGCGCCGTCGAGCATCGAAACGGTCAGCTCGCCAAGGTCCTCGGGTCGGGTTTTGACGGCGAATTTCGAAACCCCGCGAAGAAGCGCGGGGTGATCGAACAGGCGGTCGAACCAGGCCGGCGTGGCGCGAAACAGCGCGTATTTTTGTTGCAAGAAGGCGTTGATGCCGCCCATGAAGACGCGGTCCAAGCTGACGTCGGCCTCGTCGGTCTTGATGGGCGTGTAGATCGGGATGAGGCGGACGTCGTGACCGAGCTCGAGCAGGGCAGCGGCGAGGGTATTGTCGCGTAGGCAGTTGCCGCAGATCATGTCTCCCGCGCCGGCGGTGATGTAGTCGATTTTCATTGGGCTCAGGTTTCGGGGTACACCGACGGTCTGTTAAGAATTGGGGACAGCTTCGTTTCCGAGGATTCATGATACCGCCATGAAAACGCGTTTCGGCGGCTCGGGTCACCGGGGCGCGTTGGCGGACTGGTTTTCCGGCGTCCCGGCCCAGTATTCAGGAACCGACTGCAACCCGCTGCTGATGGGAGGGGCTTAGGGGCGACTTCTTCGATTGACGCTTCTTTCGCCCGATCACTACAATAGCTACAGGTGGGGCAGTCGGTTCCGCGTTCCCTCACTCCGACGTACCGCAACGAACTTTGATCGTCTCGGTCCGGCCTCGCGGTGACCCGGATTCGGCAATCACGCGGGGAAGGGAAATGCGGTCTTGCGGAAAATCGGCGTCTAAGCGGCCATGTTCGAGAACCTAACGGACAAGCTTCAGCGTGTTTTCAAGGACCTTCGCGGCGAGGGCAAGCTCTCCGAGGAGAATATCCAAGACGCGCTCAAGCAGATTCGGATGGCGCTGCTCGAGGCCGACGTCAATTTCAAGGTCGTCAAAGAGCTGGTCGCCAATATCCGCGAAAAAGCGCTCGGGCAAGAGGTCTTGACCTCGTTCTCGCCCACCGAGCAGGTCGTCAAGATTGTCAAGGACGAGTTGGTCAGGTTGCTGGGCGGCAAGGAAGCCCGCGTCCGCTTTTCGAACGATCCGCCGTCGCATTTCTTGATCGTCGGCCTACAGGGCTCGGGAAAGACGACCTCGACCGGTAAGCTGGCGCGCTGGCTTTCCAAGCAAGGCCGCCGCCCGTTGATGGTTTCGGTGGATGTCTACCGCCCGGCGGCGCGGGAACAGTTGCGCGTCGTCGCCGATCAGCTCGACTTGCCGATTTATGCCGGCAAACCGGAAGAAACGACGCCGCTCGAGTTAGCCAAGGGAGCGCGGCGCGAGGCCAACCAAACCGGCCGCGACGTGGTGCTGATCGACACGGCCGGGAGGCTGCACGTCGACGACGAGTTGATGGTGGAGCTTGAGCAGTTGCGGACCGAGTTCGAGCCTTCGGAAATTCTTTTCGTCGCCGACGCGATGACCGGGCAGGACGCGGTGAATTCCGCCGCCGAGTTCCACGAACGGCTGGGCATCACCGGCGTCGTGCTGACGAAGATGGACGGCGACGCCCGCGGCGGCGCGGCACTGTCGATTCGCCACGTCACCAAGCGTCCGGTGAAGTTCGTTGGAACGGGCGAAAAGCTCAGCGCCCTCGAGCAGTTTTATCCCGAACGCATTGTTTCGAGGATTTTGGGCATGGGAGACGTGATGTCTCTCATCGAAAAAGTCGAAGAGCAGATCGATCAGAAGCAAGTGATCGAGATGCAGCAGAGGGTTCTCGACAACGATTTCACGCTCGAGGATTTTCGGCAACAGTTGAAGCAACTCAAGAAATTGGGGCCGCTGGAGTCGATTCTTGAGATGCTGCCGCAGGTGGGTCCGCTACAGGGGCTACAGAACGTCGACGTGGATCCCAAGGAAATGTTGCGCATCGAAGCGATCATCAGTTCGATGACCTTCAAGGAGCGGCTGAACCACGAAATCATCAACGGTCGACGTCGACGTCGCATCGCCAAGGGCAGTGGAACGTCGGTGCAGCAAGTCAACCAGTTGCTGCGCCAATACCGCCAAATGCGTCGCATGATGCGGTCGCTTACCGGCGGAGGCAAGAAGAGTAAGAGACGTCTGGCGCAAATGGGCATGGAAGCCCTGGTGCGCTAACGGTCGCGTCCGGCGCCGAGTCGTCGGGCGGGCTGACGAGTTACAAATGGAGGATTCATGTTAGCGATTCGTTTAGCCCGCGTGGGCGCGAAGAAGAAACCCGCTTACCGGGTAGTGGTTACCGAGAAGAGCCGCCCCCGCAATAGCAGTTCTCTCGAGATCGTCGGGCACTATAATCCAACGAAAGACCCGATTCTTCTATCGCTCAAGCGCGAGCGCATTGATTATTGGGTGGGCCAAGGCGCCCAGCCATCCAAGACCGTCGCGCGCCTGATGCGCTACGAGCCGCCGGAGCCGGTTGAAGAAGCGTCCGCCAAGGCTGAACCGGCTGCCAAGGCCGAAGCGCCCACCAAGGTCGAACCGGCCCCCGAGGCCGCCGAGCCGACGGCCGAAGCCCAATCCGAACCGGTCGCGGACGCGCAAGCCGAACCCGCCGCACAAGAACCCGCCGCCGAAGTGGCCGAACCGGCTGCTGAAGCCGCCGCCGAGGAATCCGGCACGGCCGAGGCCGAGTCGGCCGCGGAGTCCGACGTCGCCGAAGCGTCCGAAGCGGAATCAGGCGTCGTTGCCTGTTGACAATCGGTCGAAACAGACACTGAGGGCCGGCTAAGTCGCCGCGCCCGCCGACGCCGCCGACGCCGCTAGGACGGCGGTGGCATTCCCTTCCGATCGGGCCTTCTCAATTGGGCCTCCGAGTGGGGAAAGTAAGCAGTCCGTTCACTTAGACCAAGTAACAATAGACCAAGCAACAAAGGCTGCTGATATAATCGGTGAAGTCCTAGGCTTGTAAATTGGATCACGGGGGTCAGACGATCGCGGCCACCGTAATCCAGGTTGAGTATTTCAAGATGAGAGCGGACGTTAGGGCTGTTGTTCCAGCGACTGGAGGTGCTCCGTGGACGATTCGACGGCTGACATCGTTCAACTGGTCGAGCTGATCGCGAAAGCGCTAGTGGATAAACCCGAAGAAGTATCCGTCCGGGCCGTGGAAGGCGAGCAAGTCAAGGTGTTGGAACTCAGCGTCGCCGATGGGGATCTTGGCAAGGTCATCGGGAAAAAGGGTCGCACGGCAAAGTCGATTCGGACTCTGCTGGGCGCGGTCGGCATGAAGTTGAAAAAGCGATTCACGCTGGAAATTCTCGAATAGTGGAGGAAGACGAAGAACACCGCTATGTAACCGTGGCGCGCTTGCTACGGCCCCGAGGGAACCGGGGAGAGTTGATTGCCGAGGATCTCAGTGGTGAGGATTTTGGCGCAAAACCGGCTGTTGGGCCTGAGGCGAACGATGACGCGGAGCGGTTTTTCAGCAGCGGTCCGGTCTTCCTTCGTGATTCGTCGAAACAACCCCGAGAGGCCGCCGTCGAGCGGGCTTGGCTTCATCAGGGCAGATTGGTTCTCAAGCTGAAGAATGTGGATTCGATCAGCGACGCCGAGGCGTTGCGCAACGTCGATCTTCAGATTCCGCGTGAGCGGCTGGGTCCGGCGTCCGACGGCGAGTATTACTTTGAAGACCTAATCGGCTGCGATGTGCGCGATGCCGCGGACGGGCGCTTGATCGGGTCCGTCGAGGACGTGCTCGAGCCTGGGCGGGCGTTGTTGTTGCAGGTGGACGCGGAGGGTCGAGAAGTGTTGATCCCTTTCGTCCAAGACATTTGCGTGGAAATCGCGCCCGAGAAGAAGGCGATTCGAGTGCGCCTGCCCGCCGGTCTCGAAAACTTGAATCCGTGAGATGGTTTTTCATGTTCTCACGATTTTCCGGCAGTTCTTCGAAGGGCCGCTGGACTGCGGGGTTGTGGCTCGGGCCCGAAAGCAGGGGCTGATCGACGTCCGATTGCTGGATTTGAGGGACTATACCTCCGATGTTCACCGAACTGTCGACGATCGGCCGTTCGGAGGCGACGAGGGGATGGTGCTCAAGATCGAGCCCATCGACAAAGCGCTTAAAGAGGTTCGATCCGGTTGGAGCGGGAAGAAGACGCGAACGGTTTTGCTTTCCGCGCAGGGCCGGCTGTTTGATCATGCGGCGGCGGCGCGATTGGCAACCTACGACGAAGTAGCTCTGATCTGCGGGCGTTACGAGGGCGTGGATGAGCGCGTCGCCGAGCACTTGTGTGATGAGGAGTTGTCCATCGGCAGCTTTGTGGTGAGCGGGGGGGAGTGGGCCGCCGGGATCGTGATCGACAGCGTGGCGCGTTTGTTGCCGAGCGTACTTGGTAATGAAGCCTCGTCGCGGCGTGAATCGTTCGCGCCGACGCCGGGAGGAGGGGTGGGAATTCTGGATTTTCCACACTACACCCGCCCGGCCCGCTACAGTGAATGGAGGGTCCCTGACGTCTTGTTGAGCGGCCACCATGAAGAAATCCGGCGCGAACGCCGGCGGGCGGCTCTGCGGAAGACCTTGAGGAACCGCCCCGACTTGCTTCCCGTGGCGGATTTGAGCAAGGAAGAAGAGGAATGGTTGCGGCTCGCGCAAGACAAGGCAGCTGATCAAACGTCCGAGGACGGATAAACTTGGTACCGACCGACGCCTCATGTTGGTCCTAGTCGGAGCAGCGCAGGGGAGGAGGTCCTCCGGACCGGCTCGCGGCCTTCGACGGAAACACGAAAACCCCTCCGAGGTGAGAACCACGCCTCGGTGGGCCCGGCGGAACTTGGAGATAGACGATGACAAAGAGGCCTTTGCAGAGGGTTTACGACAAATACAAACGCGACGACTTGCCGGAACTCGAACCCGGCGACACGATTCGCGTAAACGTCAAGATCCGTGAGGGAGAGAAAGAACGTCTTCAGGCCTTTGAGGGCGTTTTGATCGCAAAGCACAATGCAGGCATCAGCGAAACGATCACTGTGCGCAAGATCAGCTTCGGTATCGGAGTTGAGCGCGTGTTCCCGGTTCACTCACCGGTGATTGAAAGCATCAAGACGATGCGCAAAGCGAAGGTACGCAGAGCGAAGCTTTACTACCTGCGAGAGTTGCGCGGTAAAGCGGCGCGCCTCAAGGAACGCGCGCGGACCTAGCTTGCCGCCGGGCGGTTCGAGCCGCCCTCATCCGTTGTATGTCCACCCCTAACCGGCCGGCACGCAAGCCGAAGCCGCGCCCGAGTTCCCGATGGGAGACTCGCCTACGCCGTCAGGGCCTGCGTTCCATTGTCGGAGTCGATGAGGTCGGGAGAGGCTGTTTGTTTGGCCCGGTTGTGGCGGCGGCCGTGATGCTCGACCCGCAACGTCCGATCCGCGGATTGCGCGACAGCAAGCAAATCGACCCCGAGCGGCGCGAGGTCCTCAGCGCCAGGATCCGGGAGCGAGCCCGCGCCTTTGCCTTCGGCGCGGTCGACAGCGCCGGCATCGACCGCTGGAATATCTATCAAGCCTCTCGCCGCGCCATGGCGGCCGCCGTGGAGTCGCTCGGCGTGGCGGTCGATTTTGTGCTCGTGGACGCCATGCAATTGGATCTGGACATGCCGCAGAAGTCGCTGATTCGAGGTGATGCGCGTTGCGTCTCGATCGCGGCGGCCTCCATTATCGCCAAAGTGGAACGGGACCGCTGGATGCGGGCCTGGGATAAGGTCTATCCCCGGTATAATTTGGCTTCCAATAAGGGGTATACTACCCCCGATCATTTGCGGGCGCTCAAAGAACATGGACCGACGCCGCTGCATCGCTTCAGCTTCGCTCCGGTGCGTGAAGCGGCCCAACGTTGTTCCTCCGCTCCGGTCGAGCGGCATTCGGAGACGCTGCCGCTGCTTCCCGAAGGGGACTTCGCCTAAGGGCGCGTGATGGACGCACTCCCCACTCAGCGACCTCGAGAATCGGCCGTCGTCGCGCCGCGACGACGGGGGCATTTCTTGAGTCAGTTATGCTTTGTCCTCTTCTGCCTGGAGGTGGGTTTCGTACTCTTCCTGCTGCCCTGGACGATGCTTTGGGACGCTAACTATTTCTTCAGCGTCACGCCCGAACTGAGCGGTGTCTGGCTGAGTACTTATCTTCGCGGCGCCGTGTCCGGCATCGGCTTGGTCAATTTGTGGATCGGCCTTGGCGAAGCCTGGCGGCTGAGGCGGGCCTGAAGCTCACCGCGAAGCGGCACTCCAGGATCTAACTGAGCTTCTTACGCAGCAACTTGTTTACGACTTTCGGGTTGGCCTGCCCGCGCGTGGCCTTCATCACCTGTCCGACGAAGAAGCCCAGCACGCCGGTCTTGCCGCCGCGATAGGTTGCGACCTGGCTCGGGTTGGCGGCGATCACTTCGTCGATCAGCGTTTCAATTGCCGATTCGTCGTGGATTTGTTCGAGGCCCTCGGCCTTGATAATTCCCCCCGCCGTGCCCTTTCCGTGGAACATCTTGGCGAAAATCTCTTTGGCCAGTTTGCCGGAAATCGTCCCGTCGGCGATGAATTTCACCAGCTCCGCCAAAGCGGCTGGGGAGATCGGGGAGTCGTCGAGCGTCTTGCTCGCGGCGTTCAACGCCCCGGAAAGTTCCCCTTGCACCCAGTT
Source organism: Bryobacterales bacterium (assembly GCA_965238125.1). Taxonomy (GTDB): domain Bacteria; phylum Acidobacteriota; class Terriglobia; order Bryobacterales; family UBA6623; genus UBA6623. The sequence continues at coordinate 436,177 of OZ250179.1, forward strand.
GGCGGCAAGCTTGGGCTCGCCTGACGCCTTGGCCGTCTTCTCGAAGTAGTCGGCGGACCGCCGGGTCAGGGTCAGTACGCGGGCGTCATATTCCGTGACGCCGTATTCGTCAACGAAGCGTTTGCGCTTTGCGGCCGGCAGCTCGGGCATCGCGTCGGCGACTTGCTGTTTCCAGTCCTCGCTGATCACGAGCGGCATCAAGTCGGGCTCGGGAAAATAGCGGTAATCATGTGCGTGTTCTTTCGAGCGCATCGCGACCGTCAGGCCGCCCTGGACGTTGTAGAAGCGCGTTTCCTGCTTGATTTTTCCGCCCGCCTCGATCACCGCTACTTGCCGCGCGATCTCGTAATCTAGTGCGCGCTGCACGTAGCGAAACGAGTTGAGGTTCTTCACCTCGACCTTCGTGCCGAATTTCTCTTGCCCCTGGCGGCGAACCGAAACATTGGCGTCGCAGCGTAAGTGGCCCTTTTCCATGTCGCAGGTCGAGACGCCAATGTACTGCATGATCTGCTTGAGTTCGGTCAGATAGGCGACCGCTTCCTCGGAAGTTCGCATGTCGGGTTCGCTGACGATTTCCGCCAACGGCATGCCGGTGCGGTTCAAGTCGACATAGCTGTAGCGGTCGCTGTCGCTAAACCCGTCGTGGATATTCTTTCCCGCGTCGTCTTCGAGATGCAGGCGCGTGACTCCGATACGTTTGGTCTGCCCGTCGAGCGGCGCGTCGAGTCGGCCGTGCTCGGCGACCGGTTGGTGGTATTGGGAAATTTGATATCCCTTGGGCAAGTCGGGGTAGAAATAGTTCTTGCGCGCAAACCGCGAGAAGGGCCGGATCTCGCAGTTGAGGGCCAGCGACGCGCGGATCGCCAGATTCACCACTTCGCGGTTCAGCACCGGCAAGGCACCGGGAAGGCCAAGGCAGACCGGGCAGGTCTGGGTGTTGGGAGGATTGCCGAATTCGGTCGAACAACCGCAGAAGATCTTCGTGTTCGACAGCAGTTGGACGTGGACCTCGAGGCCGATGACCGGCTCGTAGGCGGCGATCATTTCAGGGGTTGCAAGGCCGCTTTCGGGAAGATCCATTCAGCCTCCTTGCGGGCCGTTTCGAGCCCGCCGTCTGGCACGCAAATTATACCAAGGGGGCGGATGGAAAACCGTCGGGAGCGTCGCGCAATCGACGCGGTTGTTGACCCAAAGCCGACTGGGCGGGTAAGCTGTGGGACTGCCTTGGCAAGGGCCGGCGGCGGCCGGCGAGAGCGGGGAAAGGCGATGGGGCCTATCCGGCAAGACGGATCTGAGTGAAATCCATGTTCTTAGTGACCGGCGGTGCGGGGTACATCGGCAGTATTGTCGCCGAGCAGTTGCTCGACCTCGGCTCCGAAGTCGTCGTCTATGACAATCTCTCGCGGGGCTATCGGGACGCGGTTCCCGAAAAGGCGGTTTTCGTGGAAGCCGAGTTGGCCGACCGAGACCGCTTGCGCAAGGTTTTCGAAGACTACCCGATCACCGGCGTGCTGCATTTCGCCGCCTTCGCCTTGATCGGTGAATCGATGGAGCAGGCCGCCTTCTATTTCCACAACAATCTCGGGTGCGCGCTGGTCCTGCTGGAAGAAACGCAACGCGCCGGGGTCGACCGGTTCGTCTTCTCCTCGACCTGCGCCGTTTTCGGGGACAAGAACCCGCCCCCGATCAGTGAAGCGGCGAACAAGGCTCCGATCAACCCCTACGGGGAATCCAAGTTGGCCGTCGAAAAAGCGCTCGGGTGGTATCGGCACTCCCACGGGCTGAACTATTTCGCGTTGCGTTACTTCAATGCTTGCGGGGCGACCGAGTTGCGCGGCGAGCGTCACGAACCCGAGACGCATCTGATTCCGCTCGTCTTGCGCGCGGCGGCCGGGGAAAGTGAAGGCATTCGGGTGATGGGAACCGACTACCCGACCCCCGACGGCACCTGTATTCGCGACTATATCCACGTCGAAGATCTCGCCGCGGCACATATTCTGGCACTCCGGGCGGCGCCGGACTTGTCGGGCTGTTACAACTTGGGGACCGGCAAAGGAGACTCCGTGCGGGAAGTGATCGATACCGCCCGCCGCGTTACCGGAAGAGACATTCCCGAGATCGTCGCGTTGCGCCGACCAGGCGACCCATCGGAATTGGTGGCGGACCCGCGTCTGGCCGAGGAAACTGTAGGCTGGCGGGCGGAACGGGACCTGGAATCGGCAATCGCGACGGCCTGGGAGTTCAAGAAGAAACACACGCCGGGGCTCTAGCGCGGGTGTCACGGCTGCATTGCGAGATCGCCGGCACGCAATCCGATATCCATGGAAGACGCGGGCCAGTCATGCGGCGGAGAGCGACCACCAGCCGCCCACGCCCCCGTCGCCGACGAACCTCCAACTCAATTCGACCCTCTGGACTTCTACGAAGAGTACGTCCGCCGGCACGTCCCCTACCATCGAAACCCTAGGGGGCTGAAGGGCTTGATTCTGCGAGTCCTGCCCTACTGGTCCTACCGCGAATGGCGTTTTTGGCGACGCTACGTACCTCGCTGCGAGACTTTGCTTGATCTCGGCTGTGCTCGAGGCCGCGAAATTTTCGCCCAACGAGCCGGTCGCACCATTGGCGTCGACATCGCGCGGAACGCACTTGTTGATTGCGCGAGCCATTACACTCTGGCTGTCCGGGCAGAGCTTGCCCCTCTCCCATTCGCCGACCACAGCGTCGATTGCGTGGTGACGTCGCATGTAATGGGCCACATCCCGTCGGAGGAAAAAGACGGCCTTGTCGCCGAAATGATGCGGGTTCTGAAACCCGGCGGCCGGAGCATCCATTGGATCGAAACCGACAGCACACACCCGCTGGTTACTTGGGCCAAGAAGGACCCCGTGCTTTACCGCAAGGCCTTCATCGACCCGGACGGGCACATCGGCCTCGAAATGGGCCGCGATGTTATCGCACGCTTCGAGCGGAGGAGATTCCGCGTGCTGCGCCTGGTTTACTCCGACAGCGGGCCGTTTCATCCGCGATTGATGGTGAAGCACTTCGATAACGGCTATCGAGAAACGTCAAGAGATCTCGATCGCCGCGTTCGTTGGAGCCACCGACTGCTGCGGATGCCTGTTGCGCTTGCTGCTGTCGAGGTATTGCTCGGATTGCACCACTTCATATTCGGCCGCGGGAGCGGTGCTGCGGAAACTGCTCAATTCATCGGTCTGGTACTCGAGAAGCCGTCGATTGGGGATGGTCCGATCATCACCTCGAACCGCGCTCCCGGCCGCGCCTGATCGACAACCGGCGGCCGAGGGAGCCTCGCGGCCCTCAGGCCCGAAACTGTTTCACGACGCCGTGGAATTGCGCGGCCAAAGCTGCGGTAGCTTCGGCGGCATTCACGGTTTCGTCGGCTTCGTAGGCAGTTTCTTCCGCGTTCTTCGAAAGCGCTTCGAGGTTTTCGGAAACCTGTTTCGAGCTCGTGGCCGCCGAAGCCACGTCTTCGCTGAATCTTGGCGGGGCTGCCCACCTGCCCTGCACAGCCTCGACGATCACGGCGGAAAGCTACATACTAGTATAGCGTTTCATTGAACTATACCCAACTCAGGCGCTTCCTCGAGCGCCTCGAACTTGCTCCAGCGGTGGACCACCGGAGCGGCGTTGATTTCCGCGATCCCCAGCAGGATTCGTTCCCGAAGCTCCTCCCAGGACTCCACCCGGATGCGCTTCAAAAACGTCCGGGGCATCTTCCCAAACAGCGTCTCCACAATGTTCAGCCAGGACCCGTGGGTCGGCGTGTGCACATATTTGAAGCGGTTCGGCCGCGTCGCTAAATAGTCCTTCGTCTCCTTGGATATGTGAGCGGAATGATTGTCCAAGATCAATCGAATCGTGCATTCGGCCGGATAGAATTGGTCCAGATCCTTCAGCAGTGAGATGAATTCGCGGCTGCGGTGCCGCCGCTCGACCCGCGCCGTTACGCGGCCGTCGTGCAAGTCCAGCGCCGCCAGAATCGAGCAGGTTCCCAGACGTTGGTATTCGTGATCCCGAGCCGTACAAGGATGCCGCCCAGGGACCGGCGGCAGGTCCGGGGCGGTGTTGGCGATCGCTTGCACACCGGGCTTTTCGTCCACCGAAACCGTGATCACGCCCGGCGAGGGGCCGCCCTCGCCCGAGCTTTCATTTTGCAAGGCCACCTCGCGGTAGACCAGCAGCACCTGCCGCATCTTGGACTCAAACTCCGGGTCGCGACGCTCCAGGTAGTATTTCACCTTCTCTGGATGCAGCGGCTGCCCCGCCAGAATCCGGTGGACGGTCGCCTTGGCCGCTTGCCCCAGGGCCGGATAGCCCGCCTCCACGGCATGCCGGCGCACGTGGAGAGCGAGCGCGCCGCCGGTCCACAACTCGGCGGCGTATCCCAGTTCCTTGGGTTTGCAACAGGCCAAATGCACCACCCAGGCCTTGGCCTCCTCGGAGATGCGGGGCTCGTAGGGACGATGATAGGCATCCTTGAGCGCTGCTTGCACTCCGATGGCGAGGGCTCGCTCGATCCATTTGGCAACGCTCTTGCGGGTCATCTTCACGGCCCGCATAATCTCGGCGATTGTCTCGCCGCCATGATAGCGCCACAGAATCTCGGCGCGCCGCACCTCCCGAGCCGGAGCCTTGCGGGAACGCCGCAGCCGTTTCAGATGTTGCACCTCTTCGGTCGTGAGCAGCAGTGGGGGACGCTTCGATTTTCCTGCCATGCGACCAGTCTAGCAGGAAACATTGTCCTATGGTTATGTTTTAATGAAACGCTATACTAGAGACCGCTGCATGTGCCACATTTATGTCGTACACCCCCGGCCGCGCGCGAAGGCCATATTGACCCTGCGATGATAGAAAAGGCCGAGCGCGACCCGCGCTCCTAGCTCACGGCTTACCGAAATGCGTCTCCCCGGGACATTTTTTCTGCGGAATCTTGTGAAGAATCGCAGCCTTGTGTACCAGTTGGTAAGGCGCGATTTCGAGCAGCGCTACGTGGGCTCGGCCGTGGGGTGGCTGTGGGGCGTCGTTCATCCGCTGGTGCTGCTGGCGGTCTACACGTTTGTCTTCGCCTACGCCTTCGGGATGCGCTTGCCGCGCGGCGAGGTAACCGATAGCTATCCCCTGTTCCTCTTCGCGGGAATGCTGCCGTGGCTGCTGTTTTCGGAAACCTTGCAGCGGTCGTCGTCTTCGCTGGTGGAGTACGCGAATCTGATCAAGAAGACGGTTTTCCCGGCTGAAGTCGTCCCGCTCAGTATTTTTCTTTCTACCTGGATCAGCCACATGCTGGCGTTGGTGCTGCTGATCGTGATCGTTGGGGTTCGAGACCATCACATCAGCGCGGCGTTGTTGTTGCTGCCGGGTTACTTCGTGTTGGTTGGGCTGCTGAGTCTCGGGTTGGCGTGGATCGCGGCGGCCCTCAACGTGTATCTGCGGGACACGGCGCAGGTGCTCTCGGTCATTCTCACGGCTTGGTTTTGGCTGACGCCGATCTTTCTGTTTGAAGCGCAGTTTCCCGAAGCTGTGTCGGGCGTGCTGCGGTTGAACCCGTTGACTTATGTCGTGCGCGGTTACCGCGAATGCATTCTTGGCGGGGGGCTGCCCTCGGCGGCGGACTTTTTGGCGCTGGCGGCTTTCGCGGTGGCGGCTTTTGTGGCGGGTGGGCTTTTTTTCCGCTACACGAAGCGGGGCTTCGCGGATGTGCTTTGATCGTGAACCGTGGGCCGTGAGTCGTGAGCCGTGAAAGCAGAGGATTGTTCGAGCATGGCTAAAGCCGGCGGGGGAAGGCCGCTGAAGCGGCCTGAATCCGAACGAGGAGCCGGTCGTGCCGGCCCTAAAAGGACCGGCCTATTTGCAAGCCAAGCCCGGTGAACCGGGCTGACTCTCCGTACTTGTTGCGCGCAGGCTCGCGTGCGCGGTTGAACTTCAGTTCGGCAGCAAAGATGATAGAAGAGGACCGAACGGGACCTGCCCGGCCCGTAGGCAAGATCCGCGACGAGCGGTTCACGGTTCACGGCTCAAGGTTCACGAACTCATGTCCCTCGCCTTTCATGATGTTTCGAAAAGTTACCCGGTGTACGCGGCGCCGGGCGACCGGCTCAAGGAACTTGTTTTCCTGGGCCGGCGGAGTTTTCACCGCGACTTTTGGGCGTTGCGGGATTGTTCGTTTGAGATCGCGAAGGGCAGCACGTTTTGCGTGGTCGGGGAAAACGGTTCGGGCAAGAGCACCGCGCTGCAACTGGCCGCGGGCATCTTTGGGCCCACGAGCGGCCGGGTGGAGGCGCACGGGCGCGTCTCGTCGTTGCTCGAACTGGGGGCGGGCTTCAATCCCGAATTCAGCGGGCGCGAGAACGTCTTTCTGAATGGGGCGATTCTGGGCCTCTCGACGCAGGAGGTTCGCCATCGTTTCGATGAGATCACCGAGTTCGCCGAGATCGGGGAATTCATCGATCAACCTGTAAAGACCTATTCGTCCGGGATGCTGGTGCGGCTGGCGTTCGCCGTGGCGATTCATGTGGACCCGGAAATTTTGCTGGTCGACGAAGCTCTCTCGGTCGGCGACTACTACTTCCGGCAACGTTGCATGCGGAAGATTCACGAGCTGCGCCGGCGCGAAGTGACTATCGTTTTCGTCTCGCACAGCATGGCCGATGTCAAGGCGATCGGGACCGAGGTTTTGTGGCTCGATCACGGGCGCGTTGTCGAGATCGGCGATCCCGCTTCGGTGATCCGTAAATATCTTGCCCACATGGCGGAAAAGGACGCCGCCTACCTCAAGCTGCACGAGGCGGAGCATGCCGGGGAAGAAAATTCGACGCCGTCGATCGCGCCTGAAGTTGTCGAGACCCTTCCGAACGTCGATTTTCGCCACGGCAACCGGCGGGCGGAAATCCTGGGCATCGCCGTTGTCGACGACCGCGGCCGACCGGTGCAAGTGCTCGAACCGCATGCCTCGCTGCGGGTTCGCATCAGCGTGCGGGCCCGCGAGTCGCTGGTGTCGCCCAACGTTGGCTTTATTTTGCGAAATCACCTGGGCGTCGATTTCGCGGGCATCAATACCCTGAGCGAGGGCGTCGAAGTGCCCCCGATGTCGCCCGGCGATATTCACACCGTCGATTTCGCATTCGAGTTGCCGGAACTGCACCCCGACCATTTTTCGTTCACTCCCGCGGTCGCCAACGGTCCGTTGGATGGGTATGAGACGTGCGACTGGGTGGACAACGCTCTGACGTTGCCGATGGCGCGCGGCGATAATACCGTGTACGGCTACATCCGATTGCCCAGCCGCGTCGAAATCAACACTCGACTGGCCGACTCCTTGGTGAGTGAGGGGCTGTGAAAGAATCGGGGACAGCCCGATTCCATGAATCCGCGGTTTCATCAGACCGCCGTGAAAATGAGGGCGAGGCCGGCATGCGGGTCAACGAGGCGTCGAAGTGTCAGGGTCAGGCGTCGGCGGGAGGGGAAGGGTGAACGTTCCTGTTGGCCGGGGTTGCATCGCACGATTGTTCCTACGCCCCATCCGCATCCGGGGCTTATCGTGATTCTTGTCGGGGACCCGGGCTGAAGCCCGGGGCCAGGGCTCCCGTCGCCGCTCCGCGGCTGCGGCCGTTTGCGGTTTCACCGGGCGCAATGGAATCTACAATGCGTTCGAATAGGGATTTTCGGAAGAATCCGTTCCGCGCCGGGCGAGTTATTGATGCCGGTTCGGTCGGCGCTCGGCACGGGCCCCATTTTTCCCCGGCCGCTGAGCCGGCCATCTCCTCATGGAATCGATGAACGCGTTTTTTCGGACCCTCGGTGAATTGGTCCTGCTGCTCACCGTTGCGCCGCTGCTTACCGCGGCGGCGGCGTTATCGCTCGCGGTCAACGATCTGCTCGTTACGGTGACGGGTCGCGGACGGAAAGACGACCCACCGGATGACGGGGAAAGAGTCGACGGCTCGGCGGTCAGCGTGGTGATCCCTACCTGGAACGGCCGCGAGCATTTGGAACGCAATCTGCCTTCCCTGGTTGCGGCTCTCGGGGACAACCCGGGGCACGAAATTCTGGTCATCGATAATGGCTCGACCGACGGCACGGGTGAAATGCTCGAGCGGCAGTTCCCGAAAGTGCGCGTTCTGGCGCTTGAAACCAACGTCGGCTTTGGGGGCGGGTCGAACGCCGGCTTTCGCGCGGCGCGTCATGATGTCGTCGTCCTGCTCAACAACGATATGCGCGTGGAGGCGGACTTTCTCGCGCCGCTCCTCGAAGGCTTCCGCGACCCGCGGGTCTTCGCGGTGTCGTCGCAGATCTTCTTCACCGATCCGGCCAAGCAGCGCGAGGAAACCGGACTCACACAGGCCTGTTGGCGCAATGGGCGTCTGTCGGTGGGCCACGTTGTCGACGAGAGGGTGCGGGATCTGTTTCCCACCTTCTACGCGGGCGGCGGCTCGTCGGCCTACGATCGCCGAAAGTTTCTCGCCCTGGGGGGCTTCGACCCGCTCTGGGAACCTTTCTATTTGGAAGACACCGACATCAGCTACAACGCCTGGAAGCGCGGCTGGATGGTGCTCTACCAGCCTCGGAGCATTGTTTACCACGATCATCGCGGGACGATCGGGAAGCATTTTTCGACGGCGTTTATCCGGCGCACGCTGGAAAAGAACCATCTGCTTTTCGCCTGGAAGAACCTGCACGATTGGCGGCTGTTGGGCTCGCATTTCGCTTGGCTCTACGCGGGGCTGTGGATTCGATTGCCGGCCGGGGAGGAAACGGCCCGCGCGAACTCCGGGGCGCTTTGGCGTGCTTTCCGTCAACTGGGACCCGCTCTGGCCTCGCGCAACCGTGCTCGCCGCCCAGCAATTGTCGACGACAGGGAGGCATTTCGGCGGCCGTTGGGGGGATATTTTCGAGATCGCTTTCAACGGCCGGATCCGGATCGCGGCAAGCTCAACGTTTTGTTCGTGTCGCCCTACCCGATTGAGCCGCCTTTGCACGGCGGGGCGCTATTCATGAACCAAACCGTGCGCTACCTGGCACCGCTGACGCGGTTGCACCTCCTCGCGATGCTGGACGAGGAGAGCGACCTAGCGGGGAACCGCGGGCTCGCTGAAATCTGCGTCGACGCGGAGTTCGTCGTGCGCGAGCGCGGGCGTTTGGCGGGCCTGGGGGGCCTTGTGCCGCATGCGGCCCGGGAGTTTGCGAGCGACGACTTTCGTTGGCGCCTGCACCGCAGCGTCTACGTCAACGAGATTGACGTTATTCAGCTCGACTACACGCAATTGGCCGTGTACGCCGAGGCATTCGACCGCATCGCGACGTTTCTCTTTGAACACGACGTCTACTTTCAGTCGGTGGCGAGCGGCTTGCGCACGGTTTCGAACCCGGCGGAAAAGCTGTTGCACGGGTATGAATATCTGCGCGCGCTGCGGTTTGAGTTGGGGGCGTTGAGGCGCTTCGACGGCGTGCAGACCTGCACTACGGAAAATCGGCGTTATCTGGAATCTTTTCTTGGGGGGAGTGCGAACGGCGCCGGTCGGGACCGCGACACTCGAAACGGTGTCCCGCTGATTCGCGACGACCTTCGCGCGGCCATTGATTTGGCTCGCTATGAATACAACGAAGAGGGGCGCCGGCCCGACACACTGCTTTTCATCGGCAGTTTTCAGCACCCGCCCAATCGCCAGGCGCTTGCTTATTTCATCGAACGCGTATTGCCGGCGGTCCGTGCGGCGCGGCCGGCAGCGCGGTTGCTGGTCGCCGGCGCGCACGCGCCTCCGAATTTCGCGGCGACGATGAGTGCGCCGGGCGTGGAGTTTCTGGGGCGGGTTGAGGACATCCGAGAGCTGTATGCGCGCTGTGCCGTCTTTGTTTGTCCGATCTTGAGCGGGTCGGGGATTCGCGTGAAGTTGCTCGAGGCGTTCGCGGCGGGGATTCCCACGGTCTCGACGGCTCTGGGGGCCGAAGGTCTGGCGACCGAGAGCGGTGAAATCGTCGAGTTGGCCGAGACGCCCGAAAGTTTCGCGGCCGCCACGCTGTCGCTGCTCGACGATCCCGACCGGGCGCGGGCGATGGCCGGGCGAGCGCGCCGCGAGGTGGAGCAAAACTGGTCGGCAGAGCAACGCACGGCAAAGTTGGAGCAGCACTACCGGGAGGTGCTGCGCCGCAAACTTGGACGGGCGACCGGCGCGCCCAATTGACGTGATGAAACGCCCGGAAAACGGACCTCCCGTCAGAATTTTCGCAAAGCGCCGCTTGGTGGGTGGGGCTTGGGAATGAGAAAAGAAGTAGCGTCCTGTACCGCGGGTCAGTCTTTCTCAGCGCGGAGTTTCTTGTCGGCTTTGGCGACCCGGAGCGTGATGGGGTTCGTCGCGGCCCAACGGCCTTCGATCTTCGATTCGGCGGAGATCTTGAAATAGCCGAGTCCGGCCCCGGAGGCCGCTTGGAGACGAATCGCAATGCGGTCGTCGTTGCGGTTGACAACCTCGAACGAGACCCCCGCCGGCAATCCTTTCACCTCGATCGCAGCCTGCTCGGGCAAGTTGACGCCCCTGACGTCAAAGTCCGCCACGCCTCCCTGCTCGACGGTCAGGCTCGACGTCGGCGCCGACAAGGTAATCTTCGTCGGTTCCACGATGGTCAGCGTGATCTCGGGCAAGGGCCGGCGAATGAAATTCCATAAGTCGAGTAGAGGCCCCATTTGCGAGCAGGTGTTGGCTTCGATGACGCGCCGGTCGGGGTTTGATTCCTCTTCCGCTTTCACGCCCAACACGCGAATCGGGTAAGCCCCCGCCGGAACGCCCTCGGGAATCCGAATCTTGAAAACAATTTCGGGAATAATCATGTCCGCACCGTCGGCGTTGGGCTCGAAAGTTTGATCCTTGCGAAACAAACCGCGCGGCGTCTCCACGCCTTCGGGCAGACCCTCGAACCATACCGCGGCTTCGCCGTCGAAACCCGTCTCCCGCGGCATATGGACTTTGATTGCGGCTTCGCCGCCGCGCTCGATCGTGAAGTTTTCCGGCGTCGTGAAAAGTTGGAAGGCCGGCAAGCGGTCGTCGACTTTCAAGCGATATCGATAGGTGGGCCCGCCGCGCCCGGTGCGGTCCTTCACGGTCAACACCAGGGGTCCGTCTTCTTTGGGCGTGTAGAAGAGACTGCTGTCGGGGTTGCCGATCAGGTTGCCGTAGGCGCCCACGGTGTCGTCGTTTTCGGCGACCTTCTTTGCAGCGGCGTCGTAGAGCGTGAGCACCGGATCGAGCAAGGGAATGCCCAATTGCGTGGAGAGGGTCCAGAAATGCACGGGCCTCCCGGCGACGCCCTCGACCGGATAGCGGTCGCGCTCGCCCTTGACCGATAAGCCGCCGTTGATCACATAGGCCCGCTCTTGCCGCAGGGCTCCCGAGGCTTCGGCTTCGGTGTATTCGACGGCGGTGGCGATCTCGAAATGCGTTCCCTCGACGGTGCCGCGCGGCCCCTCGGCCCACAGCCGCCACAGCCCGGTCCGCGTGTCGGGGGGGACGTCGAACTCCACAGCGACCGTGTCGTTTTCGCGCCGCACGACTCGGCCCTCAATGCGCGCGACGTCGGCGGCCGTTCGAGGATCCCCGGCAACCCGAATCGGCATCGTGTAGGGGTAGGTCATGCGCATGTATTCGGCGGAGCGCACCTCGGTCAGGTAGACTTTCTCGATCGATTCGAGCGCCGTTCCGTGAAGCTCGATCTCGCTGCTCGCGCCCGCTCGCGCCCCCAAGGGCGTCACGTAGTCAATGGTCGGCAGCCGCGACAGGCGTAAGGTATAGGTCGCGTTCACCGAAAAGCTATGACCGCGGGGTCCGCGATAGCGATCGACCACGATGTGGTACGTTCCGCCCGCCGCGAAGGTATGGTCGAGAAACGGCGTTTCGAGGTAGTCGTTGCGGTCGTCGTTGTGAGCGACGCAGCGGCCTTCGGAATCGAGTAACTCCATCTTGCATTCGAGCAACGACCCGTGCTCGATGGCCCGCAAGTCGATTACGCGGCGTTCTCCGGCACGCACGTTGATGGTGTAAACGTCGATGTCCTTCGCGGGCGCCAGCCTGCCCTGGATTTCCACATCCCCCGAGACCGGCTGCGCTTGCGGGACGGAATCGTTGGGCTCGGACTCGATCAGGTCGGGGAATTGACCGACGTTGAAAATGATGGTCGTTGATAAGCCGTCGAGCGAGCGCAGACGCAAGAAGTGCGGCCCCAGAGCCGCATTTGGATCCACCGAGACTTTGCCCTCGATCCGCCCGGTGCTGCTATGCGTCGCCTCGACCCAGACCAGGTCATCGCAGTCGAACTCGACCTTCGTGGTGTTGGAAAGATTGCGGCCTTTCAGCTCGACCGTTGCGGTTGTGCCGCGCCGGGCCCCCAGAGGAAAGACACGGTCGAGTTGCGGCCGGCCGTCATAAGCCGCGACCGGACCTACGAACAGCGGGCTTGTCAAGGGGACGATCAGTAGGCCGAGCACAACAGGGCCCTTGAAGAAAATGGGGAAGAGATAGGGGACAGTCCACTTCGCGCCATGGGTACTGATGGATTCAACGGAATCTTTTCGGTCGGCGCTTGGGCCAGTCCCCATTTTTTCACCATTTTTTTCAAGGGCCCACAGCCGCGGCGGAAAAACGCACGACATCAGCTCCACAGTTCAGTAACGGGCTCGCCTTCGGCGCTGATCTTCACCGGGCGGGCCCCGACCATATAGACCTTGCCGCGGTCGATGCCCAAGGCGTCATACACCGTCGCGCCCAAGTCTTCGACAGAGACCGGCCGGTCGATGGGATCGGACGCGATCTTGTCGGTCGCGCCGATCAGCGCGCCGCCCTGAATGCCCGCTCCGGCCAGCGCGACGGAGCCGGCACGCGGCCAATGGTCGCGTCCGCCCGAGAAATTGATTTTCGGCGTGCGGCCGAAATCGCCGACCACCAGCACCAGAGTTGTATCGAGCAAGCCGCGCTCCTCGAGATCGGTGATCAAGGAGGCGAATGCCTTGTCGAATTCAGGGACGATTCTTTTGTTCGTCGGTTCGTTGTTGACGTGGGTGTCGTAGCTCCATTGGAAGACCGTCGCCAAGCGCACGCCCGATTCGATCAAACGCCGTGCGAGTAACGTTCCTTGCCCGATCAACGTGCGGCCGTAACGGTCGCGTAGCTTATCGGGCTCGGCGGTGAGGTCAAAGGCCTTCTTGGCGGCGGGCGACGAGATCAGGTTGAACGCTTTTTGAGAAAACTCGTCCATGCTCTCGACCAGCGGCGATTCTTCGATCTTCTTGAAATGCGAGTCGAGCGAGGCCAGCAACCGCGAGCGCGTTCCGGCTTCATCGAGCGTGATGCCGGTGGGTAATGTCAAATCACGCACCGAGAACCGCTTGCCGCTGGGGTCGCCGGTGAGAAACGGATCAAACGTCGGTCCCAAGAAACCGGCTTCGGCGCTCAGGTCGGCGTCCGGAATCACGACATAGGGCGGCAGTCCGTGTTGCGCACCCCTCTCTTTGGCCAGCACGGAGCCGAAACTCGGCTGCAGCAACTCGTTGCGAGGCCTAGTCCCGCTGAACATGTGTTGACGGGCGCGCTCGTGAATGGCTTCCACCGAGTGCATCGAACGGATCACCGCGAACTTGTCGGCGATCTTCGCCGATTCCGGCAGCAGCTCGGTAAACTGCGTGCCCGGCACCGCGGTCGAGATCGGCTTGAAGCTGCTTCGAATGTCGGAAGGCGCGTCGGGCTTGGGATCAAACGTATCGAGTTGGCTGCAACCGCCGCCTTGAAAAAGAACGATGCATGACGTCGCCCGGCCGGCCGACGCGGCCTGCAAGGCGGGCAACGTCAAACCGCCAAACGCCAGACCGCCGATCTTCAGAAACTCCCGGCGGTTGTAGTGTGACCAGCTTGGTCTACGTCGGATCATCGTTTTCTCCTCGCCCGAGTGTCGCGGGCTGTCCAGTGGGGCAGGTCTCCAGGCCCGCCCATCGCATCGATTCTCGACCGCGCCATCAATGGTTCAGCAAAAACTCCTTGGAGTTCAGCACGGCCCACAGCACGTTCTCCAGCGCCCGGCGGCGCCCGCGCCCGATTTCGCGTTCCGACGCGAGGAACGCCGTCACCGTAGTCCGTTCTTTTTCATTCGGCGGGCGGGCGTAAGCTCTTTCGTAAATCTCGGCCACGATCTCGGAATCGTCTCGGCCTTCCGCAAGGCGCTTCCCGAGAACATTGTCGTCGGCTTCGACCTTTTCGCGGATCGTCCGTCCGTTCATCATATGCAAGGCCTGTGCCAGCGTCGGCGATTTCACGCGGTCCTTGATAATGTCGCGCCGCGGCGTGCCGAAAGCGCGTAGAAAGTACTCCGGCGAATCAGGAACGTAGATGTCCTTGGCGCGGGTACCTATCGGGTAGACCTCGGGGGCATCCGTGCCGAAGCCGGCCGAAAAAATGTGAGGCGAGCCGGTCACATCCGAGATGGCGTCCAGCAAGACTTCCGACGTTAAACGCCGCGGGGCGTAATTCGCGAAGAGCGTTTTCTCGATCGGCGTCGGGCCGCCGCGCTTCGACGCCGATTGATACACCCGAGAGTTGAGAATCAGCCGGTGCAGTGGGCGGAAGCGAAAGCCGTTTTGAATAAAGTGGGTCGCCAATCGGCTGAGCAGGTCCGGGTTGCTCGGCATGTTCGTCGAGCGAAAATCGTCAAACGGCTCGACGATGCCGCTTTGGAAATATTCGTTCCATATGCGGTTGACCGTGGCGCGCGCGAAGAAGGGATTGTCGGCGGCGGTGATCCAATCGGCTAGTACTTGGCGACGATCCTTGCCCTCGGGAATCTTCGGGGTCGCCCCGGCGAGGAACTTCGGCGCGACGGGCTTTTTCGTAATCGGGTGCTCCACCTCGCCTTCGTCGTCGAGATACCAGGTTCGGCGGTATTCCCCGTAGCCGTGCTTGACCCGCAAGCGGCCGAAGAACGCCGCGAAGGCATAAAAATCGTCCTGCGTGAAGTTCTCGAGCGGATGGTTGTGGCACTCGGCGCACTCCATGCGGACACCCAACAGCAGCCGCGTCACCGACGGCGTCACCTTCGTCGTGCTGAATTCCTTCAGCATGAAGTCGGTCGCGGGGTGCCAGAAGTTCGCTTCGGGGACGACCATGGTGTCACCGGTGCTGGTCAAGAACGACCGCACGAGGTCGTCGTAGCCGCCCTCGCCGGCGATCCAATCGCGCATCCAATCCTTGAAGACGCCCATCGAGCGGCCTTGGGAGTGGAGTTGGTTGTTGCGGTACCAATCCTCGAACTTGACGAGCCAGTGGCTGACGTAGTCGTCGCTTGCGAGAATTTCGTCGATCAGCCGGGCGCGTTTATCGGGGGCGCGGGGCGGGGGGGATGTTCATCTCGCGCATTTTGCGAAAGACGATTTCGTCGATGAAGTTATCGGCTTCGACGGTTGGGTAGTCGGGGCCCGCGGGCTCGTTGATGACGCCGATCTGCGACGTCGCGACCTTGCCCATCGCGCGCGCCATGACACTCGTCAGGCCCGGGGCGGCGGCGGAGACACCGCCGTCGCTCGAGACCTTCGCGACGTCCTCATCGGCGACCATGAAACGCACTTGTTCGGTCATGTCGCGTGTGGTGCCGTCGGTGAGCCGTCCCATGGCGACGAACTTCTGCGTTGCCTGCTTGCCGACCAAAACGCGATTGCGAGGGTAGAGTTCCAGGTGCGTGAGCCGTGCTCCCGAGTCGTCGAGCCGAGCGCCTTGTTCGAGCCACTTATGGAGGGTTTCGTATTCCTCGGACTCGGGAGTCATCAAGTGCCCGCCGCCGTGGGCTATGGCGAAAGTCGGTTTCTTTAGAAACAGGCTTTCCGCCGGGTTGTCGAGATCCACGCGGCGGCCTTCGTGTTCGTGGATGATCATCTTGTGATCGGCCGCCGCGTCGTAGCCAAATAGCGACAGCTTGAAACCGTTCTTACCGGCGGGGGAGCCGTGACAGCCCGAGCCGTTGCAGCCCTTCGTCGTCAAGATGGAAACGACGTCGCGCGAGAAGCTCACCGCCAACTCGCCGGAGCCTTGGCGGACTTCGATGGGGAACTGTTGGGTCAGGCCCGCGAACTCGACTTCGATCGAAGCACGGCCGCCGGCTTTCGCGATCAACAACCCGCGCGCCGCGTCGACCGCAACGGTCTCGGGCCGGGCCGAGACGATGCGGGCTTCGGCCGTGACGTCGGCGGAATTGCCTTGGTCGTCGATTGCGGAGACGATGAATTGTTGCGACGCCCCGGGGCCGGCCAACGCGGGCGCGGGGGGCTCCAGGCGAAGCTCTTTCCAGGTACGGGAAGGCGTGGGCGCGGGAGGGGTCGATGTCGCGGGCGTGGGAGCCGCGAGCGTCGCGATCACAAACAAAACCGAAGCCGCGATTGGTTCGCGGATCTTCATTACGCCTTCCGCCGAAGCCAGGTCACGGGATAACTGTCACGCGCCCTTTGCATCAAACAAAATCCGCACCCGGCCGTATCCTTCCGAGTTCATGTTACCCTGTCGCGGCCCGCAATGGATACCCCTCTCAGCCTTCAGCGGATGGAGTTGTGAGGGGAGCGACGCTGCATTGAGACAGAGTGCGCGGCCCGCTTGGCAGCGCGGACCTCCCGTGTCGAAGGTGCACGCTTTGGCTCCCCATCGTTCTCGCGGCAATCGGACGAGCACAGCCCTTGCGGTTTGACCCGGATTGCGTCCGTCTGTCAGTCCGCGTAGGTCTCGGTAAGGTAGCGGATGATGAGTCGAAGCTCAGACTCGGTTCCCGAGAGCCCATAGCCCACCATGCGCGCCACGGTGTCACGGACTTCCAGCTCGGTAGACGGCGGGGCGTTGGCCACAGTATCCGAGCCGTGGCACAACGAGCATCGCTCTTCGAATAAGGCCCGGGCTTGTTGCGGGTCGTAGGCGGCCTCCGGGGCCGCGGGCTGCTGAACCATTTCGGAGAGCATTGCTTGGGAAGATTCCTCTTCCTGTTGCTCGGCGCGCCGCTCCTTGACTGAGCGCTGCAACTCGGGCGAGATGGCGATCAGATACGCGGTCACATGCCATTCTTCGTCTTCCGTGATTGGAGCGAGCATGGAAGAGCGCTCGGCCATGCGGCGAACGGTGGTGCGCCAACTTTGCGGAGTGCGGGGCTGGGCAAGCACGGTGCGCAGATCGTGACAGGTGATGCAGCGTTGGGCCAGAACCTGCTGTCCTTCGTGCAACGCCTCGGGGGTGGCGAGCATAGCGAGATCATCCGGGTCGGTAACGCCGGCTACCGCCAAGTGCCGCTCGACCCGTTGGAGTGTTTCTTGCGAGAAGACGGTTCCATCGACCGCGGATGCGCGCCAGTAGGCCTCCTGAAACGCGAAGGGCGCCGAGAGCCCGATCATCAACACGGTGCAGACCAGCAAAAAGGTCCCGAGGAAAGGCACAAGCGTTGATTCGAGGTGCTTGAAGAATCGCACGATCGCGACTTTGATGACCAGAATCGTGCCGATCGACATTGCGAGAATGATGTGAGCGACGGTGCGGGCCGGGAATTCGATCTGATAGCTCCACAAACGGGGCACCATTTGCGACATGAAATAGAGATACATGAGGAGGTAGACCCAGCCGAGTGCGCGATGAAGCAACATGAGCGGGCGTGGTGCTTCGCTTGTATGGGTTTCATGGTCAAAGGGGTACCCCCAAAGGTGAAACATCAAGAAAGTGCTGCCGCCGCCGACAATAAGAAAGACGATACCGAGAACAGCGTTTCCCAAAGGATCCATAACGAGACCTCCCTGAAGAGCGCGCGACCGAAACCGGCCGGCGCGCGGACATCGTCATTCTACTGAACGCTAGGGGAGGCCAAGCTGGTCTCAAGATCTACCTCGATCGGTCGATTCTCCGATGCCGACCGCACGGCGGCCTCGATAAATGCGGCGAGTTCTCGGCGGTAGGTTTGTTCGAAACGCTCGTACTACCCTTCGTGAAGACCGTCGTCGATGACGGCGCCGCCCTGATAGAGCGAAACGTCTCGTCGGCGCGGGTGGCGCGACTCGATCATTCCCTCCGAGCCGTGCACTTCGATGCACTCGTCGTAGCCGTAGCCGCTACGGCGGCTGAAGTCGAAGCTCGCGATTGCGCCGCTCTTGAGCCGCAGCGTGAGCGCCGCAGTATCGACATCGCCGTAATACTCGAAGCGCGGGTCGATCGAACAGGCCCCCGAGGCGAATACAGACACGGGCTCATCGCGGGCGATCCAACAAGCTAGATCGTAGGAATGCGCTCCTTTCTCGCGCAACATGCCGCCCGAATGGGACGATTCCGATTGGACCGAGCAGCTTGAACAGGGCGGCGAGCAGGAAGCCTTTTTGCGCCTCGACGAGGTTCTTCGCGCCGAGTGCGCGCTGCAGAATCGATTGATTGGTACACCAGAAGAGATTTGATTGACGTGAAGGCTTCACCATTGAGACCGATTAGGTGATGGGGCGACAAGTCGGTGAGCATCAGGGAGCCGGCGATGACACCGGCCGTCAAGCTGCGCCCGCCGAGAAAGTAAGCGTCGGAGGTTGTCATCCGATCGTTGCGGGTCTTCCAATAGGCGATCGCCGCCACCGTGAGCGTGAAGCCGAAGAAGGAGGTGACGGTCCAATACGTGGAGGTTGGTTTGGGATCGGCGGGCGGGCGATCGCCGCTGGGGGCGGGGCATGACTCCGGCACGCCGCGGTGCCGTCGGCGGCGTGCGACGAGGCAGCGAGCAACAGTGCAGCTGAAGATGGGCGGCCATGGTAATGTCGGGCGGCCGACATGGTAGGATGTCCACTTCGGCAAGGGTGCCGGCGGAGGAGTAACGTATTTGGGATGGCTAACACGGAACAAACTCGAGGCCTTACGCCGATTCAGTGGCTGATTTGCGCGGTTGCCGCTCTCGGGTTCGCGTTCGACATCTATGAATTGCTGATGTTGCCGCTGATCGTGCGGCCGGCGTTGTTGGAGTTGGCGGACGTACGCCCGGGGACGCCGGAATTCAACCAATGGATCGGGATGTTGTTCTTCGTCCCGGCGATCTTTGGGGGGATCTTCGGGCTGCTGGGGGGGTATCTGACCGATCGGTTGGGGCGTCGGCGGGTTTTGGTTTGGAGCATTCTGCTATATGCCTTCTCGGCCTGCGCAGCGGGATACGTGACTTCGCCGGTTTGGCTGCTGGTGTTTCGCTGCACGACGTTCATCGGCGTGAGTGTGGAGTTCGTCGCTGCGGTGGCGTGGCTGGCGGAGCTTTTCCCGAACCCCAAGCAGCGCGAGGCCGTGCTGGGTTATACCCAGGCCTTCTCGTCGATCGGCGGGTTGATGGTGACGGGCGCGTATTACGTGGCGGTGACTTACGCAGATTTGTTCCCGGCGATTAACGGGGCGCACGAAGCATGGCGCTACACCCTGATCTCGGGCGTGATACCGGCGATTCCATTGATTATCATTCGGCCGTTTCTGCCGGAGTCGCCGGTTTGGGCGGAGAAGAAAGCCGCCGGCACGCTAGGTAGACCGAGCCTGGGCGAGCTGTTTCGTCCCCAGTTGCGTAGAACGACACTGGTGACGACGGTGATGTATGCGTGTAGTTACGGGGCGGCGTTCGGCGCGATTCAGCACGTGCCGCGAATTGTCCCCGGGCTGGGTGAGCTGGCGGATATGGCGCGGGTGGCGATCCAGCAGACCGTAAGCGGCGTGCAGTTGTACCAGGAAATAGGCGGCTTGTTAGGCCGCTTTTTGTTGGCCGTGCTGGCGGTGCGCATTGTGGGACGGCGACGGTTGATCCGGATTTTTCAGATACCGGGGCTGGTGATTCTTCCGATCGTTTTCTTCTACGCTTCGGTCAACAGTTTGGAAATGCTGAAATGGGGCATCTTGCTGGTTGGGTTGGTTACGGTGGCGCAATTTAGTTTTTGGGGGAATTACCTGCCGCGCGTCTATCCCACGCACTTGCGGGGGACGGGTGAGAGTTTTGCGGCTAATATTGGGGGACGGATGTTGGGGACGTCGGCGGCGCTGGTCACGACAACGCTGGCGAACTATATGCCGGGCGGCGGGGCTCCGGAAAAGCTGGCTTATGCGGCGGGCGCGGTTGGGCTGGCGGTTTATGTGATTGGATTTGGGGCTAGTTTCTTTCTTCCGGAGCCGGCGCAAGAGGAGTTGCCGGAGTAGGGGTCACGCGGGTTCGGCGGGCAGGCCTGGAGACCTGCCCCACTGGCGGTCCGAGTCGGAAGCTTGGAGAATTTCGCTCGGGGCGCGGCCGGTGGCCCCACTAACCTGAAACTTCAATTGGGGCGAGTTGAGGTAGGACAAGCTGGGAGCTTGTCCCAACTTTGAGCTAGGACCGGCACGAGTGCCGGTCGCCACCTTCTACAGCAGTGCTTGCAAGATGGAGCCGGAGGCTAGGCCGATGAAGGGCTCGGGGTAGAGGCCGATGCCGACGGTCAGGACGCCGGTGGCGATCAGAGCGAGCTTGACGCCGCGGCTGAGTGCCAGCGTCGCCGGCTGGGGGCCGTCCTCGACCAGGAACATCACCTTGACGATGCGGAAGTAGTAATAAGCCGCCACGGCGACGTACAGGGCCGCGAAGATGGCGAGCAGATACATCTCCGCTTCGAGCAGCGCCAGGAAGATGAAGTACTTGCCGTAGAAGCCGGCCAGGGGCGGAATGCCGGCCAACGACAGCAAGAAGATCAACATCAAGACCGCGTAGCCGGGGTGGCGCGAGACCAGGCCGGAAAGATCTTCGATCTCTTCGGCGGCTTCCTCGTCCCGGCGCATTGCCGTGATCAGCGCGAAGGCCCCGAAGTTCATCACCATGTAGGCCAGCAGGTAGAGCGCAACTCCCTGCAAGCCGGTTTCATTGAGCGCGACCAAGCCGAGCAAAATGTAACCGGCGTGGGCGATCGAACTGTAGGCCAGCAGGCGTTTCAAATTCGTCTGCGTGACGGCGGCCAAATTGCCCAGCGTCATCGTCGCCAATCCCACAGCGCCGAGCAGCGGCACCCAGAGCTCATGCGCGTCGATGAAGGGAACCAGGAAGATCCGCAACAACAGGGCGAACGACGCTGCTTTGGACGCCACCGACACATGGGCGGTGACGGGCGTGGGGGCGCCCTCATACGCATCCGGCGCCCACATGTGGAAGGGGACGGCGGAGATCTTGAAAAGCAGACCGACCGAAGTCGTGATCAGCGCCAAGATCAGCATCGGGTCGTCGGCGGGGCGCTCGGCGACGGCCGCGGCGATATTGCGCAGTAGGGTCGAGCCGCTCATGCCGTAAAGAATCGAAAAGCCGTAGGCCAGCAAGCCGCTCGAAAAGGCTCCCAGGATCAGGTATTTGATCGCCGCTTCATTCGAGCGCTTTTCGTTGCGCAGGAAGCCGACCATTACGTAGAAACTCAGCGCCATCAGTTCCAAGCCGATGAAGAGCGTGACGAGCTCCATGCCCTGCGCCAGAATCGCCATCCCCGCCTGCGCAAAGAGCAGCAACGCGTAGTATTCACCGCGATGCTCCCCCTCGTTTTCGAGATAGCGGACCGAGATAATGATTGCCAGAACCGTCGAGACGACGAAAAGACCGTTGAAGAAGACCGAAAACGGATCAATGACAATCGATCCGCTAAGCCCGGAGCGCTCGAGCAGATTGTTCGCCGTCAGGTCGCCGTGGTGCTGCAAGATGGCGAAACCCACGAAGAGCTCGGCAATGAGAGCCGTGACGGCGTTGAGCCAACGCATCGCGCGGTCGCGGATCAGGAAATCCGTCAGCAGAATGCCCAGCCCAAACAGGCAAAGCAGAATGACCGGCTTCAGGACGAAGAAGTCGGTTTCCGTAAACGACAGATTCATGGTTTTCCTACATCCGAGCCGGTCAAGCGGGCGACGGCGGTGCTCGCATCGAGCGGATTCGGCAAGCCGTTTCGCGAGAAGTAGTCGGGATCAACCCGCTCGACGACCTTCGCCACCGGCTTTTCGAGAATCTCGAAATACGGCTTGGGGTAAAGTCCGATCCAGAAGCACCACAGAACCAGCGGCACGGTCACACAGATTTCGCGCAGGTTCATGTCCTTCAACTCTTCGTTCTTGGGGTTGGTGATCGGCCCCAGCATCGTCCGTTGGAACAGCCAGAGCAAGTAGGCCGCTCCGAGAACGATGCCGAGCACGGCGAACCCCGCCCAGTAGACGTTCTTCTCGAAAACTCCGCGCAGGATCGTGAACTCGCCGATGAAGCCGTTCAGCCCGGGCATGCCGGCTGAGGCGAGCATCGTAATGCCAAAGATGACGGTGAAGATCGGCATGCGGTTCGCTAATCCGCCGTAATCGGCGATGGCTCGCGTGTGGCGCTGTTCGTAGACAATGCCGACGATCAAGAAGAGAAGAGGCGTCGAGATGCCGTGGTTGATGCCTTGCAGCACCCCGCCCGCGATGCCGTTGGGGTTGAGGGCGATCAGTCCCAGCGTGCAAAACCCCAAGTGGCTGACCGAGGAATAGGCGACCAACCTTTTCCAGTCTTTCTGCATCAAGGAGACCAGCGCGCCGTAGACGATGGCGATGATCGACAGCCAGGCGATGATTTGCACGGTCTGATCATCGGTCGCCGCGCCGGGGAAGAGCGGAATCGAGAAGCGCACCATGCCGTACAGCCCCATCTTCAACAGAATGCCGGCCAGGATGACTGACCCCGCCGTGGGCGCCTCGGTATGGGCGTCCGGCAGCCAAGTATGCACGGGGAACATCGGCACCTTGATGGCGAAGGCGATGAAGAATCCCCAGAAAAGCCAGATCTGCATTTCCGGCGAGATGATCGTGACCTTCATTAAGTCATCGAGCGCGAAGCTGTAGAAACCGAACTGCTCGAAGTGCTTGTAGTAAAGCGCCAGCATCGCCAGCAACATCAGCACCGAACCGGCCAGCGTGTAGAGGAAGAACTTGATCGCCGCGTAGAGTCGCCGTTCGCCGCCCCAAATCCCGATGATGAAGTACATCGGCACCAGCATGATCTCCCAAAACACGTAGAACAAAAACACGTCCAACGCGAAGAACACCCCCAGCATCGTCGCCTGCAACAGCAGGAACATGGCGTAGTATTCCTTGAGGCGCTCTTCGATCGCCGACCAGGAGTAGAGAATCGACAAGAAGCCGATAACTGTGGTCAGCATCGTCAAGAGAAGGCTGATGCCGTCGAGGCCGAGCGAGTAGTGCACGCCGAGCGAGGGTATCCATTCGACCTTTTCGATGAACTGGTATTCGGCGACCGAGGAGTCAAACCAGAACACCAGCGGCAGCGAAACCAGGAACCCGAGGAAGCCGATGATGTTGGCGACCCAGCGAATGAGCTGCTTATTCTCCTTGGGGAGAAGGAACAAGATAAACATGCCCACCAGCGGGGTGAGCCAAACAATGCTAAGGATATGTGTCATCGTCTTTGCCGATTCGTTAAAAACGCGTCACGGGCCACGAAAAAGGGGGAAGGTTCGCTCCGCGCCAAGCAGGCTGCTGGTTTCCATGAAAACGCGGTATTAATAAGACCGCGATGAAAATTCGTTGCGATCGAGCCGTTTGAACCAGACATGTCGGCACGAATGCCGACACGGCACGCAAGAGTGCGTGCGCCACGTCGAACGGAGTGAAACATAGAATACATTTGGAAGCGGATTTTCGGAAGAGTCCCCATTTTTTCGCTTGCTTTGGCGTCTACCCAAATACGTAATAACTCAACATCACAATCACGCCGAGCACGATGACGAAGACGTAGTTCTGCACCAGGCCGGTCTGGAACATTCGCGTTGGGTAGCTCGCGAACTTCACCAGAAAACCAGTCAGGCGCACCGCGCCGTCGACGATCCAGGTGTCCCACCAAATGCTCAACGTCGAGATGAAGCGCGTCAACCAGGCCGTCCCGTTGACGCCGCCGTCGACCACGGCCAAGTCGAAATCGCTTAATTTTTGTCCGCCGCCCTTGGCGAAGCCGTCGACAAAGGCCGCGCCGTAAACCTCGTCGACGTAATACTTGTTCATCAGGACCGGGTGCGCGCGGCCGAGCATGCGCTGCATCGGGTCGCCCTCGGTCTTGCGGTCGAAGGTCTTGCGCGCGAAAAGAATTCCGCCCACGGCCAGCCCGACCGAACAGAACATCAGCAGCCATTCCATCGTTGTGTCGTGGTGCTCGCCTTCCCCGGCGGCAACCGCTGCGGTCGAGGGATCAAGCCAGTGTTCGAGGCTGGGCAACATTTCGTGTACGGGGCCGAAGACCACCGGCGTGCCGATCCACCCGGCCAAGATGCTGCCCGCCGCCAAGACCATCAACGGCACCGTCATCGTCTTGGGAGACTCGTGGACGTGCTCGGCCACGTCGGGCTCAACCCGCGAGACGCCGTGGAAGGTCATGTACATCAGCCGGAACATATAAAAGGCCGTCATGCCGGCGGTGATGAGTCCAAGCATCCAAAGCCAGCGGAAGTCGCCGGCGTGGGCCGAAAACGACTTCCACAGGATTTCGTCTTTCGAGAAAAAGCCCGCCAAGCCCGGGATGCCCGCTATCGCGATGGCCCCGATCCACATGGTGCGGTAGGTAATCGGTATCTTGTCCTTGAGCGCGCCCATCTTGCGCATATCCTGCTCGCCGCCCACCGCGTGAATCACCGAACCCGAGCCCAAGAACAACAGGGCTTTGAAGAACGCGTGGGTGTAAAGATGGAAAATGCCGACCCAAAAGGCGCCCACGCCGCAGGCCAGGAACATATAACCGAGTTGGCTGATCGTCGAATACGCCAACACGCGCTTGATGTCGTTTTGCACCAGGCCGATCGTCGCGGCGAAAATCGCCGTCAACGCCCCGACCACGGCGACGATCAACATGGTCTTGGGAGCAAGCACATAGATCTCGCTCGACCGCGCCACCATGTAAACGCCGGCCGTCACCATCGTGGCCGCGTGAATCAAAGCGGACACCGGGGTGGGGCCTTCCATCGCGTCCGGCAACCAGACGTAGAGCGGAAGCTGTGCCGATTTGCCCGTCGCTCCGATGAAGAAGAACAAGGTAATCGCGCTCAGCACGCCGAAGCTCGCCGTCTCGGCCGTGAAACCGCCCGCCGCGAGCGCTGGCCCTATTTCGGTGAATTGCAGCGTTCCGAGCGTCGAGAACGTCAGCAGCATCCCCAAGATGAACGCGGCATCGCCGATACGGTTCACCAGAAACGCCTTCGTCGCCGCGTCGGTCGCCGACTTTCGATGGAAATAGAAACCGATCAACAGATAGCTACACAAGCCGACGCCTTCCCATCCGACGAACAGCAACACATAGTTGTTCGCCAGCACCAGCATCAGCATGAAGAAGATGAACAGATTCAAATACCCGAAGAAGCGGTAGTAGCCGCCGTCATGGGCCATGTAGCCGATCGAGTAGACGTGAATTAGAAAGCCGATGCCGGTGACGACAAGAATCATCACCGAGCTGAGCGGGTCCAGCAGAAAGCCCCAGTCGGCGGTGAAATCGGCGACGCCGCCCGACGCGACAGCTGATTTCAGACCCGCCAGCCAGGTGTAAACGACGACTTCGTGGCTGTGTCCCTCGACGCCCGTCAACTGGATGATCGCGGCGACGGAAAACAGGAACGATATCAACACCGCGCCGGGGCAAATCAGACTGACCAGCTTGTGACCGGCGGATTCCTCGTGCTCTGGGTCGCCGTGGTCGTCATGCCCCTCGGCGTGCGCGAGTTGGGGATCAAGCCGACGCCCGAAAAGGAGCATCAGCAGAGCCCCGGCCAGCGGGAAGAGCGGAATCAGCCATATGTTGTCGAGAAACATGAATTCGTTGAAATCGTTGCGCCTATTTCCGTTGATGCTGTCTTTCGAGCCGTTTACCCGTGATCCGTTTCGCCGACTACCATCGGAGGATGTCTATTTCGTCGGCGTGAATCGTCTCTTTGTTGCGGAACAGCGCGATCAGGATGCCCAGCGCGACGGCGACTTCAGCAGCGGCCGCAGTGATGACGAAGATCACGAAGACCTGCCCGTTGACGTTCTGCAGGTGATTGGAGAAGGCCACCAGGTTGATGTTGACGGCGTTGAGGATTAACTCGATCGACATCAAGATCACGAGCAGGTTGCGCCGGGTCAGCACGCCGATCGTTCCGATCAGCAGCAACGCCGTGCTCAAGACCAAGTAATGTGCGGTTGTCACCGGAAACATAAGAGAGCCTATTTGTTCCTCTCGCGCCCTTGCTTGTTACGATTCGCTCCGTGTTTTGGCCATCACGACCGCGCCGATCATCGCGACCAACAGCAAGATCGACGCCAACTCGAAAGCCAGCAGGTATTCGGAAAACAAAACCTGCCCGACCGTCTCCGAGTTGTTCGTGAGGTCGCCGACCGCGGCCGGGGGGGGGGGCGGTTCGGCCAACGTGAACGCCCCCACGCCGCGCGACAGCAACACGCCGAGCAGGGCGGCCAGCACGCCGCTGCCGAGCAGGGCAAGCCATTTCTGAGAGGCGAAACGTCGCTGCCTAGATTCCTCTCCCACCGGCACGAGCATGATCACGAACATGTACAGCACCATGATCCCGCCGATATAGACGATGATCTGCACGCCCGCCAGGAACTCGGCTCGTTGCAACAAATACAAGCCGGCGACCCCCAGCAAAGCGGTGATCAACCACACCGCGCAATAGACGACGTTGCGCACCGTGATCGTCAAAATCCCGCCGATCAACACGATGCCCGCGAACAAATAAAATAAGACGCCGTCAAGCAACATAGCTCGGCAAAAACCTTCTAAATCTCAGTTGGAATCTTCCAAGGATACATCAATGATCGCGACAGTCGGGGTTTCATGCGGGCGCCCGCGGCCCCGCACAATTCGCTAAAACTTGTACTCGGTCGGCAAGGGGCCTTCCTCGAGCATTTGGCGGTCCCAAATCGCCCCATGGCGAGTGAACGAAGCCAGCTCGAAATCCTGCGTCAACTCCAGCGCGTCCACCGGGCAGGCGTCTTCGCACAACCCACAAAACATGCAGCGCGAGATGTCGTAGGTAAAGTACGTCAGATCCTTGCGGCGAGTCTCTTTATTACGCTGCGACCCGACGACAATCAACTCCTCGGGGCACGCCAACGCGCAGAGATCGCAGGCGATGCAAAGCGTCTGAGCGCTCTCGGGATGGACATTCAGGCGCGGAGCGCCGCGGTAGCGCTCGGCGACCTCAGGCCGCTCCCTGGGATACTCCTCGGTATAGACGAGTGAAGGTTTCTGGTTGCGGAACGTGACCCACAACCCCTTCAATAAATCCACCAGCAAGAAGGTTCGCAAGAACTGTTTCATTTTCCTACCTTATTCAACTGTCAAGACTTCGCCTGCCAAAAATTGGGAACGATCTCGTTTCCATGAATCCGCGGGTTCATGATACCGCCAGGAAAAAGGGCGTTGACGGGCCGAGGGGTCGGACGGGGACTTCCCGCCGCCCCTTCAGGGCTCTCCCGGGTGGGGCGGTTACCCAGGGTTCCGCCTTCGGCTCCACCCTGGGCTATGTTCCTGCCGCCGCTTCGCGGCTCAATGTGCTCGCGATCTTGTCGGACACAAACATAACGCACATTACTCTCGAAGGTCGATTTTCGGAGGAGTCGGCCGCGCACCGGCCCGGTCATTGATTCCATGCCGGTCGTTCGGTCGGTGCTCGGCAGAGTCCCCAATGTTTTCATCACCTACGATCGCGTCCACAACAGCACAGCCGCGTTCACAATCAACGCCCCGATGCTGATCGGAATCAAAAACGACCACCCTATCCGCATGAGCTGGTCGTACCGGTAACGCGGGAACGTTCCGCGAAACCATATAAAGACGTAGACAACAAGAAATACCTTGAACAAAAACCAAAACAACCCGATGATGAGCGGGTTCACCGCCGGGATCACGAACAGCAGGGCCAGCGCGAACATCCCGCCGCCCACAACGGCCATCACGGCTTTCTGCTCGATCAACATCAGCTTCATCACGCCGCGAACGCACATCAAGCCGAGAATCCCGAACACCGCGACTGGGAAGGCTTTGTCAAACACCAGCGCGAGCCAATCGACATTCGGGAAGGGCCGCAACCAACCACCGAAAAAGACCGTCACGCCGATCGAGCTGATCACGAAGATGCCCGCGTATTCCGCCAGGAAGTAGAGAGCGAAACGGAAGCCGCTGAACTCGGTATGGAATCCGGCGACGATTTCCGATTCGGCTTCGGGCAAATCAAACGGCGCGCGGTTCGTCTCGGCCACTCCGGAGATAAAGAAAAGCACCGTCGGAACCAGCATCAGCCCGTAATTGGAAAAGGCGATCCAAGAACCTTGCTCGAGTTGGCTGAGAACGATCCCCTGCATGCTCAATGTCCCGGCCACCATCAGCCCGGTTACGACCGAGAAGCCGAGCGGCACTTCGTAGCTCACCATCTGCGCCGCCGAGCGTAGCGACCCGAGCAACGAATACTTGCTGTTGGAAGACCACCCGCCCAGGATGATCCCCAAGATGCCCACCGACGACATCGCCAACACGAACAAGATGCCGATATTCACGTCGGCCACATAGAACTTGTCGCTCAACGGCAAAACGGCGAACGCCGTCAAGGCGGTGACGGTCGACAGAATCGGCGCGAACCAGAAGAGCCACTTGTCGGCTTGGGCCGGGATCACGTCTTCTTTGAGCAGCAGCTTAAAGGCGTCGGCCAAGGGCTGCAGGAATCCGTACGGCCCAACTCGCATCGGCCCTAAACGCACTTGCAAATCGGCTAAGACCTTGCGTTCGAGCAGCACGATGTAGCCCGCTACAAACGGGAACAGCAAGACGATGATCGCCGTGAAGATGAACGGCGTGACGTAGGGATTGTTGAGCAGCTCTTCCATCAAGCCATATTTCGTTCCCGAGAAGTGAAAAAATCGGGGCCAGCCCACTTCGCGCCTGGCGAGCCGTTTAGTTCAAAGAAGCTTTCACGCTCGGCGCTCGGTGCAGTCCCCATTTTTTCACAGAGCCCGGCCGCCTACCGGTCCACCTCGCCCAACACGATATCAATCGTGCCGATAATCGCCACCACATCGGCGATCAACGACCCGCGGCACATGCGGTCGAGCGCCTGCAAGTTCACGAAAGACGGCGGCCTCACACGCACCCGGTAAGGCTGCAACGAGCCGTCGCTCACCACGTAGTATCCCAGCTCGCCCTTCGGCGCCTCAATCGACGCGTAGGCCTCGCCGATGGGCGGCTTGAACACCTTGCTGACCTTGCCCATAATCGGACCCGGCGCCAGCTTCTCGACCCCTTGGCGAATAATCCGCGTCGATTGTCGCATCTCCTGCATGCGAACCAAATACCGGTCGTAGGTGTCGCCGTTTTCCGCCGTCGGAATTTCGAAATCGTAGTTCTCATATCCCGAGTAGGGCAGCGCCTTGCGGATGTCCCATTTGACGCCCGCCGCGCGCAGCACCGGCCCGGTGACGCCGTATTCCTTGCACTCCTCGCCCCTAAGCACGCCGACGCCTTTCGTGCGGCCGACCCAGATGCGGTTGGTCGTCAGCAACTCTTCGTATTCGTCGACCTTGGGGTCGAACCAATCGCAGAACTTGATGCAGTCTTGCTCGAATTTGTCGTAGGTCTCGTACTCCAGCCCGCCCACGCGGAACGCGTGCGTCGTCAGCCGCGCGCCGCAATACTTCTCAAAGATCTTGAGAACTTCCTCGCGCTCGCGGAAACAGTAGAAAACCGGCGTAATCGCGCCGATGTCGAGGGCGTGCGTCCCCAACCAAAGCAAGTGGCTCGTAATGCGGTTCAGCTCCGAGAGAATCACGCGCACGACCCGCGCCCGCTCGGGGACTTCAATCCCCGCCATGGTCTCGACGGCATGGCAATACCCCAACCCGTTCGAGACGGCCGCGACGTAGTCCATGCGGTCGACGTAGGGGGCGAACTGCTTATAGGTGCGGTTCTCGGCAATCTTCTCGACGCCCCGGTGCAGGTAACCGATGATGCACTCGGTCCCCAGCACGCGCTCGCCGTCGAGCTTGAGAATGACCCGCAGCACTCCGTGAGTCGAGGGGTGCTGCGGCCCCATGTTCAAAACCAGTTCATTGGTTTCGAGAAAGGTCGCTTCCGCCATTACTGCCCACTCTCAATCTGAAGGTTCTCGCGAACCCAATCCTCATCCTGCTGGATGATCGAATAGTCTTTGCGGAGCGGATGTCCCTGCCATTCCTCGGGAAGCAGGATCCGCGTCATATTCGGATGCCCGTCAAAGCGAATCCCGAACATATCGAAGACTTCGCGCTCGAGCCAGTCTGCCGTGATATGAACGTTGACGGCGGTTTGCGCGTTCTCGTCCTCGGCGGCGCGGGCCTTGATGCGGACGCGTTCATTGCTCGCGAACGAATAGAGATTCCAAATCAACTCGAAACGCTTTTCCTGCTTGGGGTCATCGACGGCGGTAACGTCCACCAAGTAGTCGAAATCTTGCTCGGTCTTTAAGTATTCAATGATGGAAACGGCGGCGTCGAGGTCGGCGATGAGGAAATTCTGCGAGCGATAGCTCAGGAACTCTCTGATCTTGTCGCCGAAACGCTCTTTCAGCGCATCCACCAGGGGGCCTACCCAGGGCTCGGTCTCCATGACGGCCGGCTTCTTGGCGGGCTTTTTCGGTGGAGCGGGCTTGTCTTCGGCTCTTGCGGCGGGGGCGGTGACGGCTCTTGCGGCGGGGGCGGTTTCCGCGTGGGGCTTCACCGGGGGAGCATCCGATGCCGCAGCGGCGGGTTTGGCGGCCGACGGATCAGCCACGGGCTTGGGCGCTGATTCCGCGGCGGGTGGGGTCGTGTCGGCATCCGGCGCGGCCGGAGACGCGGGTTGCTCGGCGTCGGTCGGCTTGCCGGCGTCGGAATCGCCGCCTTCGCCGCCTGGCTTGTTCTCGTCTTCCATGTATCACTCTACCTCAGAGGACCCGTGCGGACACACTAACCCGCTTCTCACCGCCTGACGGGCCTCTCGTACACTTTGCGTCGCCACGCGACGAGAAAAGCGGGCTAGAACCCGACCCAAGTTGTCGCGAGGGAACTTACGTGTTTATCACACCGACAAATAGGGTGTCAATCGAAGCGGTCGCGGAGGAAGGGCGAAGGGGACCGAGGTATCGGGTCAGCGGCGAATTTCAACCCGCGGAGGAGTCCGTTTCCATGAATTGCGGGATGCATGATACCGCCATGAAAATGGGTGCCGTGAGGCGTTCCTGGCGCCCTTTCAGGACTCACGCGGGTGGGGATTCTACCCAGGGTTCCGCCTTCGGCTCCACCCTGGGCTATATTCCCGCCGCCGCTTCGCGGCTCAAGGTGTGCGCGATCTTGCCGGACATGAACCTACTGAGTCTCGCATAATATACTGTCAATCGAGACAAAGAGAAGACTGTTTCCAGAAAGCGGTAATCAAGCGCGGTTTGCGGCGCATTCGCCGCAGCGCTTTGCGGGCGCGCTCGTCGAGTTCCCAGTAGTCCTTCGGGCAGACGTTGGGCAACTCGTGCTGCTTCCAGTACGCCCAAATGTATTCCACCGGGTTCAACTCCGGCGCATAGGGCGGCAAGTACTCCGTTGCGATGTGATCCTCGGAGAGCTGGATGAACTCCCGCACCAGGCGGCTGCGGTGCGCCGGCAGCCGGTCCCAGACGATCAGCAGTGGGCCGTCGATGTGGCGCACCAAAGCCTTCAGGAAGTCGATGACCTCCAGCTCGCCGATCGCGCCGGGATAGAGCCGGAAGTAAAAGTTGCGCAACGTCAGCCCGGCCGACACCGACAGCTTGTCCCAGTTGAAGTTGAACTCCAACACCGGTGTCTCGCCGCGCGGCGCCCAGGTGCGGCAACGATGCGGCTTCTGACTCAATCCGCTTTCGTCGATGAAGACGATCGTACGTTCTTCTTTGCGGGCTTTTTTTTAATGGCCGGCCAAGTCTTGCGCTGCCAGCCGCGGATGGCCTCTTCGTTGCGCTCCCGCGCTTTGCCGACGGGCCGTTGCGGGCTCCAACCGAGCGCCCGCAGGATCTTCCAGACATGGCCCTCGTGATAGCGCACGCCGAACTCGTCTCCGATCAGACGAGCGACCCGCGGACAGCTCCACAGCGGCGTCGGGAAGCCGTGCGCCTCGGGGCCTTCCAGCAGCAACGCCTCGAGGCGTTCGAGCTGCGCGGCGTCCAACAGCGGCTTACGGCCGGCGCGGCCGGCCTGGCGCAACCCGGCTTCGCCGTCACGCCGGTATCGTCGCAGCCACTCGCTGACGCTTTGCCGCGCGACCTTCAATCGCCTCGCTGTCTCGGACTGACTACAGCCTTGCTCGACCAACCGGATCGCTTTGAAACGGCGCTTCTCCAGGGCCTCGAAATCCCGCCGTACGCCTTTTGTATTTCCCATACATACAAAGACGTACGTACCCCAAAAAGGTGTCACTTTATTTTGCGAGACTCAATAATGCACAATACTCTCGAAGGCTATCTTCGGAAGAGGGCGCTCGGGTTTGTTGATGTTGCGGTTTCAGGACGGCGCCGACAGTTGTTTCGCCAGCTCTTCGGGGTCGGTCACGGGCTCACGGCAGACGTAGTCGCGGCAGACGTAGGCCGCGGGTTTGCCGTCGATCAGCACGCGGTCCTGGAGCAGCGGCATTTTTTCGGGTGAGCCTTGGTCAGCGGGGTTGAACCGGGCGACGACTTTGTTTGGCAACCAGCGGCTGTACACCGTTTCAAGCAAGGCCTTCGTCGCGGGGTCCTCCGGGGGGCCGATCACAGCGATCTCGGCAAATCCCTCGTGGAACGCTTCGACGCCGGCGAGCAGTCGTTCGTGCTGGAACGGCGTCCGCATGGCGCCGCTTCCCGCGAAGACTCGGATGATTTGTTCGGCTTTGTGCCGGTAGTCGCCTCGGTCGAGCAGGATGCTCAGCTTGAGCAGGTTCCCGAGCATGACGGAATTGCCTGAAGGAATCGCCCCGTCGTTGGCCGTCTTGCCGCGGACGAGCAATTGCTCGTGATCGGAAGCCGTGAAGAAGAATCCGCCGGCGGCTTCGTCCCAGTAATATTCGACCGCGCCGTCGGTCAGCCGGCGTGCTTGTGCAAGGCGTTCAAAGTCGCCGCCGGCTTGATAGAGCTCGATCAACCCCTCGATGAAAAACGCATAGTCGGTGATGTAGCCGTTGAGCCGCGCGCGCCCCTTGCCGTAGGTGGCGAGCAGTCGGCCGTCCGGACACATTGTTTCGAGAATGAAATCCGCGGCGCGCTCGGCGGCTTCCCGGTAACGGGGTTCGTTCAACACGGCCGCGGCTTTGGCCAGCGCGGTGATCATCAGGCCGTTCCAACCCGACAAAACCTTGTCGTCGAGCCCGGGTCTGACGCGCTTCTCGCGCTCCTCGAAGAGCTTCGCCTTGGCGTCGGCGATGATTTTTTCGACTTCGGAGACGTCGAGGTGTTCAACTTTCGCAATCGCTTCAGCCGAACGCGAGACGTGAAGAATATTCTTCGGGCCGCGCGGAACGTGGGCGTCGCCGGGATGAAGCCAGTTGCCGACGTTGCTCGCGCCGAAGTGCTCGGCGACGATTTTGCCGTCGCGCTCTCCCAAAAGATCGAGCAGTTCCCGGCGCGTCCAGATGTAGAACTTGCCCTCAAGGCCCTCGCTGTCGGCGTCTTCACTCGAGTAAAAGGCCCCGCCTGAATCGCTCAAATCGCGCAGTACGTAATCGAGAATGCCACGGGCCTTGTCCTTGAACAGTTTCTTCAACCCGGGGTTCTCGGTCGCCTGCAGGGCGTCGAGGTAGGCGCCGGCGACGAGCCCCTGGTCATAGAGCATTTTTTCGAAGTGCGGGACAAGCCATTTGCCGTCGGTCGAGTAGCGGGCGATGCCGCCGCCGAGGTGATCGTAGATGCCGCCATGACCCATTTTTTCGAAGGTCCGCTCGACGATCGAGAGATACCCGTGATGACCTGAACCGTGATATTCGCGCAGCAGCAAATCGGCGGCGAGGCTCGGCGGGAATTTATTCGGTCCACTCGGGATGCCGCCGTCCTCGGTGTCGAAAGCGCGAAAGACTTCGTCGGCCGCGGCGGCCACTCGCTCGCGCGGCAAGATATCTCCGGCCTCGCCCGCCCCGTGGATCTGCTTGAGGGCCGTGACGATTTTGCCGCTCTCGGCGGCGATCTCCGGCCCGCGCTCTTTCCACGCCGCGGCGACTTGGGTCAGAACGGTTTTGAAGCCGGGGCGGCCGAACTGGTTTTCCTTTGGGAAATACGTCCCGGCATAGACCGGCTTGAGATCGGGCGCCAGGAAAACGCTCATCGGCCAACCGCCGTGACCTCCGGAGTAGAGCATGGTGGCGCTCATGTAGATTTCATCGAGGTCGGGCCGTTCCTCGCGGTCGACTTTAATGGAGATGAAATCGCGGTTGAGCAGCGCGGCAACTTCGAGGTCCTCGAAGCTTTCGTGTGCCATCACATGGCACCAATGGCAGGCGGCGTAGCCGATGCTGAGGAAGATCAGCTTGTTCTCGTCGCGAGCACGAGTGAGCGCCTTCTCGCCCCAGGGATGCCAGTCCACGGGATTGTGCGCGTGCTGCACCAAATAGGGGCTGGTTTCATCGATGAGTTGATTGGTATGCTCGGGCTCCATAATTTCCTTGGATCATAGCAAGGGGTTGGGACGGAGAATGGGCGAAGGGCGATCGTCCGGGCCACGCCGTGAGAGATGACGAAGGCAATTCGTAAGCCTGGGTCGGCGCGGGGCAACGCCTAGTCGCCGATCTTGCGGGGGACGAGCGGTTGGGTCGAGTCGATCGAACGGATGTCTTCGAGACGAATATCGCGGCCGGCTTCGTGGTATTCCTGCTCGACGTTGACATCCCAAAGATCGAAGTTCGCTCCCTGGATATTGCGGGCCGCCAGCATCGCGGTCAGCATCGAGTGATCTTGATTGTTGTAGCGGTGCATGCCGTTGCGGCCCACCAATTGGAGGTTTTCGAGGCTTCCCAGGAAATCACGTATCTCGGCCAAAGCGTCTGCGTAGCGGCGATCGTAGACCGGATAAGCTTTTTCCATTCGAACAACGTGGCCGTCGGTGACCTCGCTCGCGTCGACAAACCCCAGGCTTTCAAGCTCGCGGGCGCCGAGTTGGATCAATTCTTCGTCGGAGAGGTTCCAAAGCTCGTCGCCCCGCGAGCAGAAATACTCCAAGCCGAGACAAGTTGTCTCGGGGTCGGGCACCATCTCGGGGCTCCAATTCTTGAAGTTCTGCAGACGCCCGAGCTTGACGGCGGCGTCGTGAATATAGATCCAATTGTCCGGAAACACATCGCGCCGGCGGATCATCAAGGCGACGGCAAGGAAATCGCGGTATTGCAATCGGGCCGCCGCGGCGCGCACGTTTTCGGGCGGCGCGGGCGACAGGCTTTCCACCAGATCACGCACGGCCACGCTGCTGACAAAGTGATCGCCGGTCAGGGTTTCCGAGCCGGCTTCGACCGCCTTGACGCGCCCGGGTTCCCAGTGCACTCGACGAACCGGGGCGTTGAGAATCACGCGTGACCCGCGCTCTTCGATGATCTCCCGGGTCCGTTCCCACATCATGCCGGGGCCGTGGCGCGGATAGAGGAATTGGTCGATCAGCGTCTTGACGACGTCTTTCTCTGATCCGCGGGCGCCTGATGAACCTCCGAAGATTGCGTTCTTCACGGCGGTCAACAACGACAGCCCTTTGATGCGCTGTGCCGCCCATTCGGCTTGAATTTCCGAGCACGGGACGCCCCAAACTTTTTCGGTATAGGTCTTGAAGAAGATCTTGTAGAGACGTCTCCCGAAGCGATTCGACACCCAAGCGGCGAAGCTGTCTTCAGGGAGTTCCGGGCAAAGGCGCGCCCACCCGTAACTGCCGATGCAGCGTAGGGATTCGCGCACGCCCAGTCCGCGAACGGCATTGATCGGCTTGAGCGGATATGAGAAGAATTTGCCGTTGTAGTAGATGCGCGACAGGCGCCGCCGCGTCAGCAGGTCGTCCCCTAGGATTTCGCGCCAAAGCTGCTCGACGGCCGCGACCTTCGTAAAAAAACGGTGGCCGCCGATGTCGAAGCGGTAGCCCTTGTAATGCACCGTGCGCGCCAGCCCGCCGACCACGCCTTGGGCTTCCACCACCGTACACCGCACACCCGTCTTGACTAATTCATAGGCGGCCGTCAGCCCGGCCGGGCCCGCGCCGAAAATGATAACCGAGGAGGAAGACATGAGACCCGACGGTGGGACTGCTCGCACGAAACCGAGCCGGGTTGAAACACGCGGCCAAAGTCCCGGCGAAAAAGAAACTCATCATATCAGAGGGCGACTCACACCGCGCTCTGATTGGGCCGTGCCGGAAGCGGTCTCTAAGCTGTTGTTTTCGTTGTCTTGGCGCGGGTTCGGGGACGCGGCGGCGGGGTTCGGTTCACGGGGATCAAAGAGGTAGAAAAAGCCAGCGGCGGCTCGCGCGGCAGGGCCCCCATTTGTTCGGTAACGTAGACGACGAATTCCTGCATTTGGCGCTGCATTTCTTCCATCTTGCCACGCATATTGAGGATAATTTCGACGCCCGCGAGATTCACGCCCAGGTCTCTGGTCATCGAAAGAATGATTTCCAGCCGTTGCATGTCGGCTTCCGTGTAGAGGCGGGTATTGCCCTCGGTGCGGGACGGTTTCAGCAGACCTTCTCTTTCGTAGAGGCGCAGGGTTTGAGGATGAACGCTGAACTGGTTGGCGACCACCGAGATCGTGTACGCCCCTTCGGTTCGCTTTCGCCTGGCCATAAATTACTCCGAATCCCAGAGACCTTCGCGAGGATCCTCGGCTGCCAGCTTAGCAAATTGCCGAGCTAATTCCTTCGAACGCTCATCAGAAACGGTTGGCACGACAACTTTTACCTTGACGAGTTGATCGCCGCGTCGGCCCGTACGGCGATTCAGAACACCTTTTTCCCGAAGCCGAAATGTTTTACCCGAACTGGTGGCGGGCGGAACTTTCAATCGCGCCTTGCCGTCGATCGTCGGCACGTCGATCTTGCCGCCCAGAATCGCTTCGGCAATGGTAATCGGAACCTCAGCGTGAATTTCGTCGCCGTTTCTTTCGAAGACCGGATGGGGCCCGACTCGCGTAACGATGTAGAGATCGCCGGCCGGCCCGCCAGCCGGCCCGGCATTGCCCTTACCGGCCACACGCAACCGCGAGCCGTCTTGCGCGCCGGGCGGGATGCGGACTTCAACCGTTTCCTTGCGCCCGACCCGACCGTCGCCGCGGCAGGCCGCGCACGAGCTTTCGGTTTGCCCGCGTCCGGCGCAGCGGGGGCAGGTAATGTTGAAGCGCATGGCTCCGACGGCTTGGTTGACTTGTCCGCCGCCGCCGCACTCGGGACAGACCATCGCGCCGGAGCCGACATTGCCGGCCCCGCGGCAAGTCGCACAGGCCTCGTGACGGAAGACCGTGAGGCGGACGTTGGTTCCGCGAATCGCTTCCCAGAACTCGATGTCGACGGCGTATTCGAGGTCTTCGCCGGACTGCGGCTCGGTGCGAGCGGGCGATTCACCGCCCTGGCGGAACATCTGCGAGAACAAATCCCCGAAACCACCCCAGCCTGCTCTCCCGCCGCCGGGGCGTGCGCCACCCGGGCCGCCGGCATGGAAGTCGCTGAAGTCGAAACCGTTGAAGTCGAAACCGCGGGGGGCCCCGGCGGCACCGGGAAAACCGGCGTTGTCCGAATAGAAGCCGAATTGGTCGTACATCTGACGCTTCTTCTGGTCGCTGAGAACGTCGTAGGCCTCCCGGACCTCCTTGAAGCGCTGTTCAGCCGCCTGGTCGCCGGGGTTCACGTCGGGATGATATTTGCGGGCCAGCCGGCGGTAGGCTTTCCGGACCTCGTCGGCCGAAGCCTTCTTTGACACTCCGAGAGCCTTGTAGTAGTCCTTTTGTTGCGTCGCCGGCACGAAAACACCTCTTTCGAACGACCGCCGGTTTCAGCGGCAAGAGCGCAATCGGGAAAGTTCAGTTCTTCGGCTTATCATCGACGTCGACGAATTCGGCATCGACGACGTCGTCCTTCTTGGGTTCGGCATCCGCCGAGGAACCCTCGCCGGGCGCGGCATCCGCCGCTCCGGGCTGCGCCGCCGACGCGGCGGAGTACATGACTTCGGCCAACTTGTGGCTTGCCTTGGTCAGCTTCTCGATGGCCGCCGCGATCACGTCGAGATCGTTGCCCTGCACGGCCTGCTTGGTTTCGGCAATGGCATCCTCGATCGTCTTGGCCTCCTGGGCGTTGATCTTGTCACGGTGTTCGTTGAGGGTGTTCTCCGTGCTGTAGATCATGGCGTCGGCGCGGTTGCGAAGCTCGACCTGTTCTTGTCGAACGCGGTCTTCGGCGACATTGGCTTCAGCGTCGCGGGCAATCTTTTCCACTTCTTCCTTCGACAGTCCTGACGAACTGGTGATGGTAATTTTTTGCTCCTTCGACGTCGCCGAGTCCTTCGCCGAGACGTTCAAGATGCCGTTGGCGTCCAGATCGAATGTCACCTGGATCTGCGGAACTCCTCTCGGCGCCGGAGGAATACCGACGAGTTGGAATACGCCGAGCAAGCGGTTGTCGGGGGCCATCGAACGCTCGCCTTGATACACCTTGATCTCAACCGAAGTTTGGCTGTCCGCGGCGGTGGAAAACACTTCGCTCTTGCGCGTGGGGATGGTCGTATTGCGTTCGATCAGCTTCGTGAAAACCCCGCCCAGGGTTTCGATGCCCAGCGAAAGCGGCGTCACGTCGAGCAGCAAAACATCCTTTACGTCGCCGGCGAGCACGCCTCCCTGCACCGCCGCGCCCACGGCAACCACTTCATCGGGATTGACGCCCTTGTGCGGATCTTTGCCGAACAGCGCTTTGACCAGTTCCTGAACGCGGGGAATGCGCGTCGAACCGCCCACCATCACGATCTCGTCGATCTTATCGGGACCCATTTCGGCGTCGGCCAGCGCCTTCTTGCAAGGTTCGAGAGTTCTCTTGAGCAGTGGCTCCATCATCTGCTCGAGCCGCGCCCGGGTGAGCTTGAACTGCAAGTGCTTCGGGCCGCTCGCGTCGGCGGTGATGAAGGGTAGGTTGATTTCGGTTTCGAGCAAGGTCGACAGATCCATCTTGGCTTTCTCGGCGGCCTCTTTGAGACGCTGCAGAGCCATCTTGTCGCCCATGAGATTGACGCCCTGGTCCTTCTTAAACTCCGCGATGATCCACTCGATCAACAATTGATCAATGTCGTCGCCGCCCAAGTGCGTATCGCCGTTGGTCGCCTTGACCTCGACGATGCCCTCGCCGACTTCGAGAATCGAGATGTCAAAAGTCCCGCCGCCGAAGTCGTATACCGCGATGGTCTCGTTCTTCTTCTTGTCGAGCCCGTAGGCCAGCGCGGCCGCGGTGGGTTCGTTGATGATCCTCTTAACATCCAAACCGGCAATCTGGCCGGCGTCCTTCGTCGCTTGCCGCTGCGAGTCATTGAAGTACGCCGGGACCGCGATGACGGCCTCGGTGACCTTCTCGCCGAGATACGACTCCGCCGCTTCCTTGAGTTTGGTAACGATCATCGCGGAGATTTCTTGCGGCGTGTACTCCTTGCCGTTGGCTTCCACCTTCACCAGATCCGCCGCCAGCCGCATCTTATACGGGACCAGCTTGGTTTCCTCGGGCACCTCGCCGGCGCGACGTCCCATGAAGCGTTTAATGGAGAAAATCGTGTTCTCGGGGTTCGTCACCGCTTGACGCTTCGCCGCTTCCCCGACCAGCCGCTCGTCGCCTTTGGCAAAGGCAACGACGGACGGCGTCGTACGGCCGCCCTCCTGGTTGGCCACCACGGTCGGTTGGCCTGCTTGCATGACGGCAACGACGGAGTTGGTCGTCCCCAAGTCGATTCCGATGATCTTGCCCATTTCTAAACGTCCTCCTGCACGAGTGAGGCCCCGCGCGAAAGTTTTGGGCCGCGCAGGCCTCCTCCGTATAACTCTTAGTGTACACCCATTATCAAATATTAGTCTGATATTGTCAACATAGGTACATCGTGAACCACAGGAAGGTGTTTCCTATCAGTGATTTATAGTGCATTCTTGCCATGTATCCCTTGCAGGATACGACACATGACAACTGACGCCGGGGGACATCGACCAAAGTTGAACCTTTGGCATCGCTTGGGGAACTTCGCGATCAGGAGTTGCTACCCGTCGGCGCGCGATGCTCCGGCTACATGTCGCTACATGTCGTAGGAAACCGATAGCGCACGTTCCACCCGGATATAATCGGACGGAGGTGTTGGACGCTTTCGAATTGATTGACTGGTTTCCTTTCTGGCTGAGCCTGCGGGTCGCTTGTCTGGCGACGTTGATTTCGATGGCGGTCGGATTGGGGGCTGCGTTCTTGCTGGTGCGCGGGGATTTTCGGGGCCGCCATTTACTGGAGACGGTTTTTACGCTGCCGATTGTTTTGCCGCCAACGGTATTGGGATATTATTTGCTGGTTTTGTTGGGTCGCGGCAGCCCTTTAGGACAAGCCTATGAAGATGTCTTTGGAAGCCCGCTTGTCTTCACCCAGCAGGCGGCGGTGATCGCGGCTTGCCTGCACGCCACGCCCCTGCTGGTACGAGCGGCGAGAGCGGCTTTCCAATCGGTGGACCACACCTTGGAGAACGCGGGCCGCAGTTTGGGAGCCGGGGAGTGGCGGGTGTTTTGGAGGGTGACCTTGCCGCTGGCCAAGCGCTCGATCGCCGCCGCGGCGGTGTTTGCCTTTGCGCGGGCCCTGGGAGACTTCGGTGTCACGATCATGATTGCCGGCAATATTCCCGGACGCACGCAAACCATGTCGGTAGCCATCTACGACGCTTATCAATCGG
Source organism: Bryobacterales bacterium (assembly GCA_965238125.1). Classification (GTDB taxonomy): domain Bacteria; phylum Acidobacteriota; class Terriglobia; order Bryobacterales; family UBA6623; genus UBA6623. Next base: position 477,115 of record OZ250179.1, read on the forward strand.
GGAACACGGCCGCCGCGAACGCGCTGGTTGTGATCTTGTCGTTGACGGCTTTGCTGGTGCTGTTTCTGATGAATCGCGCCGGCGAAAGGCAGTCTATCTAGTGATGGAGTCGCTGGCGGTAGCGATCGGAAAGTCCTATGCGGGAGGGCCGGATTCCGCCCCGTTCGATTTGGCGGTCGGCTTCGAGACGAGCGACGAATTGACGGTCCTTTTCGGGCCGAGCGGCGCGGGGAAGACGCTCACGCTCGATTGCATTGCCGGATTCATCGCCCCCGACCGGGGCCGTGTCAGCTTCGGCACCGAGACTCTGTTCGACAGCAAGGCAAGGGTCAACTTGGCCGCCCGCAAGCGGCGCATCGGGTACGTATTCCAGAAAGACGCGTTGTTTCCCCACATGACCTTGCGGGGGAATCTGGAATTCGCCGCGCGTCCCGAAGAATCGAATACCGAAACGGGAACGATCGAAGAAACCTTGGAGCGCTTCGGCCTGGCGTCGCTTGCCGGGCGGCGGCCGCATCAGGTATCGGGCGGAGAACGGCAGCGTTGCTCGATCGCGCGCATCTTGGTGAGTCGGCCTCGTCTGATCTTGCTCGATGAGCCGGCACGCGGACTCGACGTCAGTTTGCGGGAGCAGCTTTACGCGGTTCTGGCACAAGTCCGCGCACAGGACCGGCTGCCGATGATTTTGGTGACTCATGACCTCGAGGAGGCTTTCGCGCTCGGGGACCGCATGCTGGTCTACGACCGCGGGCGGATCATCCAAGACGGTTCGCCGGCGGAGGTTCACGGCGGTCCGACCTCGCCCGAAGTCGCGCGGTTGTTGGGCATCTCGCCGATTTTCGAGGGGGTCGCGTCGGGCGGCGAATCGAACGGAACGGCCTCGATTGAAGCGAGCGGGTTGCGGTTCCCGATGCCGGGGCTGAACGGACGGAACGTTGGGGAGACTTTACGGTTCTGTATCCGGACGGAGCGAGTGATTGCGCGCCCGGCGGCCGGGGCCGACTCACCGAACGATGTGACCTTGCCCCTGGAGCGCGCGACTGAAACGCCGACTCATCTGCGGCTGGAATTCCCCGGAGGGGTTGCCGCGGAGATTCCTCGGCAGCAGGCGGCCGCCGTCGGGGCGGTTGCCGGTGAGCGGTGGAGCCTTGAATTTCCACCCGGCTCGATATGGGTGTTTCCGTCCGAGCAGGGCGTGGCAACGCGAGCGTCGGAAGAGCCGGCGGAGCCTGCGACGTGATCCTCTACGCGATCACGGACCGGCGCACTCTAGACGGCGGGTTATTGGAGTCGGTCGAGAGGCAACTCCGAGCCGGCGTCGACTACCTTCAGATTCGCGAGAAGGACCTCATTGGCCGCGAACTCTTCGAGCTGACCCGCGCCGTGACGGCGTTGCCCAACCCGACGGGGACCAAGGTGCTGGTCAACGAAAGAACCGACATCGCGTTGGCAGCGGGGGCGGTGGGGGTGCATCTGCCGGCCGACAGCCCCTCGCCGGGCGAGATTCGCAAGACCACGCCGCCGGGGTTCGTTGTCGGCGTTTCGACACATTCGCTCGCGGAAGTGAAGGCGGCCGAGCAATCGGGCGCCGACGTCGCGCTTTTCGGCCCGGTTTTCGCCACCCCCTCGAAGACCGGTTGGGGGCCGCCTCAAGGCCTTGAGGCCCTCGAGGCGGTGTGTAGCGCGGTGACGATGCCGGTGCTCGCGCTGGGAGGGATTACGGCGGACAATGCGGTGGCGTGCGTTGAGCGCGGGGCGGCGGGTATCGCCGGTATTTCGCTATTTCAGCGCGAGCCCGATCTCGACGGATTGACGGCCCAGCTGCGCGCCGCCGCGTGCGTCGGCTAACGGCTTACGGTTCACGGCTAACGACTCGCGGCGAACGTGACCACCGCCCCGAGCCCCTTTCTCATCCGTTCAGCGTAAAACGCACATCGATCCGCGTGATTACCGCCACCGGTTCGCCGTTTAACAGGGTCGGCTGGTAATGCCATTGCTTCACCGCCTCCAAGGCCTCGTTGATCAGGAAGAGGTGGCCGGAAAGCACTCGCAGGCTGCGAATTGATCCATCCTCGGCGATCACGGCCTCCAGACGGACGAGGCCCTGAATCCGAGCTTGCCGAGCCGCGAGAGGATAGCGTGGCATGGGCCGGCGGACCAGCTTCGCGCGCTGTACGATTCCGCCGACGCGGACGGGCTGGTCGGGGGCAGCTTTTGGCGACTCGGGCTCGGGGGGCGAGGCCGGAGGAGGCACGGCGGCCGGCAGTCGGCCGGAACCGAAACCTCCCCAAATGCCTGTCGGCGCCGAGACACCGGCGAGGCGGCTGATTCCGATGCCGGCGCACCCTCGGTTGTGTCGATGATGGCCGCCGCTTTATCCGGCATCGCGGAGAGCGTCGGAGCGGCCCTTGGCACGACCGCCTTGGCTCGTTGTGCGGGCCCGGGGCTCGGTGGGGCAGACGGTGGAACCGGAGCCAGCAAGTGCGCCGCCCAACGTCCGGCCGGCAACTCAAGGCCGGACAACAGCGGCATTAGAACCCCGACTCCAAGCACAACGCACTGAGCCAGAGCCGAGAGAGAGACCGTCAAAGGCCTCCGAGACGTTTCCAAAGTTTCGACGAAAACCCGCTCGAACATGATGTTCCCTTTCCCGCCGCGGGCGCACCGAGGATGACAGGACGGAATTTTTCCGCCCGTCGCGACCGGGGGAAATTCCTCGACCGCTTGACCGATGTCGCTTCACGCAGCGATCGAAAGGCCTGCGCAGGCTGTATCGAAATCGAACGCTCGCCTCTCTAGACACCGTTGAGCGTGGTTTGGTTCCCGCGTTGGTGCGAGGCAAGCACTCGGCGTTCCGGCTAAGCAAGAACATGGTAGCTTGGGCGAATGGAACCGTTTCCACCGCAACGCGGCACCCGCGCATCCGCGGCGTTCTTTCTTGGAACATTCGAGCAGGCACGGCGGGAAACACGATGACGTCGCCTTTTCGTCCGCTCGGCGACACCGGGCTTTCCTGCCATATGCTCGGTTTCGGCTGCTATCGCGTTGTCGACGGCAATTCCGAGCACGAGGCGGCGATGCGCGCCTATTTGGCGCGGGGCGGCAACTTGATCGACACGAGCGCCAACTACGGCGACGGAGCTTCGGAAGAATTGGTCGGCCGGGTGCTTCAGGGGATTCCCCGCGATCGCGTGATCGTGGTGACGAAGGGCGGGTATATCCAGGGCCGCAACATGGCCTTGGCCGAGCAGCGCGACTTTCCCGAGGTCGTCGAATACGGGCAAGGCATTTGGCACTCGATTCACCCCGAGTTTCTCGAGACCCAGGTCGAGCTTTCTCTTGAGCGCCTGCGATTGGATACGGCCGACGTCTACTTGCTCCACAATCCGGAATATTTCCTCGAGGACATCCCGCATCGGCACGAGCTCACGGCGAAAGACATCGACGAATTCTATCGCCGCGTTCGAGAGGCTTTTCGTTTTCTGGAAGGTCAAGTCGCCGCGGGCAGGATTCGTTGGTACGGCGTCAGCTCGAACAACTTCGGTCTGCCGGCCGAGTCGGATTCCAGGTCCTCTCCGACGGCGATGACGAGTGTCAGCCGTTGCCTTGGCGAGGCGCGGGCCGTCTCCGCGGATCATCATTTTCGCGTGGTTCAACTGCCTCTGAATCTCTATGAGCCGGGCGGTGCGCTTGCGCCCAACAACAACGGGCGGACGGTGTTGGAGTTTTGCCGCGAGCAGGGCATCGGGGTATTGGCGAATCGTCCCTTGAACGCCTTCTATCGCAATCGCATGATCCGATTGGCGGACTGGATTCCGGCGGGCCAACGCCGCCCCGGCCCGGAAATGATCGAATCGATGGTGGCTCTTCTGCGGGAGCGGGAACAGGAGTTTACCGAAGCATTCGGGGAACCGCCGACCTTGCCGAACGGTGAGACGGTTTCACAATTGCTGCTGCGGGTGGCGCCGGGGTTGCCGAAATTCAGTAACGCGGAGCAGTTCGTCGGCGGCGAGTTGATCGCGCCGATCAAAACGTGGCTGGCGTGGGCGCGCGATCAATACGGAGAGAACCCGGCCTGGGCGTCTTGGATGCAAAGCTTCGTCGAAACGATCAACACGACGCTGGGGGAAGTTGGGCGGTTGTTGGGAGCAAAGCAACAGGGGCAGTCCGACGGTGTGCGGGTCAAGCTGCGGGAGGCCGGGTACGATTTACCGCAACAGTCCCTGAGTCGACTGGTGTTGCAAACGCTCGGCGGGCTGAAGGGGCTTTCGTCGATCTTGGTCGGGATGCGGCGGCGCGCCTACGTGGACGATGCGTTCGGAGTGACCGAGATGGAGCCGGTCGACGGCCGTGCCGTTCTAGAACGTTTCAGTTGACTTTGTATTCAATCTTGCGGATGGCTTCGAGCGCGGTGGTGTCTTTGGGGTGCAGGTCGAGAGCGCCCACAAATTCGTCGAGCGCCCGCATGGAGTCGCCCTTCGACAAAAAGATGCGTCCCATGTTGAGGAAAGGGAAGTGGCGCGGCTGGTAGCGTTTCGCCGTCTTGGCGGTTTGCAACCAGGGGACGGCGTCGTCGAACTTCCCCTGCTGCATGAGGTACACGCCGATGTCGTTGTAGGGGTTCCCGAACTCGGGATCAATGCGGATGGCCTTCTTGCAATCTTCGATGGCTTCGTCCATACGGCCCAGGAAAGAAACGGCCCAGCCCCGGAACGTGTAGCCTTCGGCCGTGGGCATGGCCTCGATGCTTTCTCCGTACAGCTCGACGGCCTCTTCGACTTGGCCGGCCATCAGCTGCTCGGTACCTTTCTCGTACAGTCGTCTTGCTCGTTCGTTTTGCGTCATCGGTGAAACCCCGGGTGGGGAACTCTCTTTCTCTGATAGTAGCTTACCGGGGAAGAGGCGTTGCAACTATTTGAGCAGACGCGGTGGGCAGGCGGGCCTCTTCGGGCGTCGCCTGATCCGGTACCGTTTTGCGAAGAAGATATCCGGAACGCGCGGCGTGACATCTAACGCCGGAATCGCAAGAGCAACATCACGACACCCGGTAGCCCGATTGCTCCGGCGAACGCGGGCAGGAACGATTCCACGTCCATGGCGTAGGCGCCGACCGCCGCATACGTAATGGCGATGCCGGCATTCGAAAGTCCCGCCATGAGGAAGAAACGCCTGGCGGGCATTCCGGCGACGCCCGCGAAAACGACCGAGGCCTCGGCTAAGACCGGCACGGCGCGAAAAACGACTACGCTCCAATCGCCGATACGCTCGTGGAGCCCGGAGACGCGGGCGATTTCCTGCTCACCGACGAAGCGTTGGGTCGCCGCGCGTCCAGGACCCGTTCCCAAGGCGTAGCCGATCCAGCAACCGGCGGTCATGCCGGTCCAGGTGACGAGCGCGCCGGGCCAGAGGCCGAGCAGCGAACCCGCGGCGGTGCTGAGGATGCTCGATGGAACGGGCAGGACCAAGTCGCTGGCCAGGAGCGCCGCGAGCACTCCGCCGATCGCCCAACGCGAGGAGGGGGATTCGAGCATGCCGCAGCTCCAGGCGAGGATCGCCTCTTCCCACAGAAAGAACGGTCCGAGGATTAGCAGCAGAACGAGCGCGGCCGCAGCCGACCAGCGGATTAGGACTTCGCGTTGCACTGTCTTTCTTGCACTATTTCCGCCGATGCTTCCCGCGGGCTGTTGCCGTTACCCGTGACGGCTGTTTGATTGCTGTCAGCCGGAATGCTCAGCTCCGCTCCGCCGTTGCCGCGCGGCTGACCAGCCACCCGGTCAGCACGCAGACGACGCAGCCGACCATGTTGTACCAGAGAAAGGAAATCTCGGTGCTACGGGCTGTCCAGGCTACGGCGGCGAGGCCCGCCAACATTCCGGCGAAAGCCCCATGGCCGTTGACGCGCCAGGGAGCGAAGGCCAAGACGAACACCCCAAGCAGCGACCCGTAGAACAACGACCCGACTACGTTAACCGCTTCAATCAAAGACCCGAGCTGCCCGCCGAAACCGGCGAAGACCATGGCGTAGAGCCCCCAAAAGACCGTCGCGATTTTCGATACACCCGTATAGTGTGCGTCGGACGCGCCGCGCCGTACATAACGTCGATAGTGATCCATCACCGTCACGGCGGCGAGGGAATTGAGCTCGGAGGAGATACTCGACATAGCCGCCGCGAAAACTGCCGCCATGATGAGCCCGACCAAGCCCACGGGCAGATAACCCATCACGAAGGTCAGAAAGATGTAGTTCGTGTCGTTGTAGGTCTTGCCGCCCATGCGGTCCTCGGCGAGCCGCATGCCCTCGCCTCGGACCGAAACAAGCCGTTGGTCGGCGTCCAGATAGCTTGCGCGCGAGCTGGGTGTATCGGCGGCGAGCAATGAGCGGGCGGCTTCCCGACGTTGCTCGAATGACGAGCGGTAGCGCTCATTGACGCCGGAGTAGTCGGCGTCGGAGGAACTCTCCAGCCGACCGCGTTCGACGTTATTGAACAGCATCGGGGGTTCAGTGAAGACGAAAAACGAGAACACCATCGCTCCGGTCAGCAGGATGAGAAACTGCAACGGCACTTTGACCACCGCGTTCAGCAACAAACTGAGCCGCATGTGAAGAATCGATTTGCCGGTCAAGTATCGTTGCACCTGCGACTGATCGCAGCCGAAATACGCCAGCGCCAGAAATGACCCGCCGATCAGCCCCGACCACAGGTTGTAGCGATTTTGCCAATCAAACTCCAGGTCGACGGCACGTAGTTTTCCGGCCGTGCCGGCCAACGACAGCGCGTCGGAGAACGACACATCCGCCGGCAGCGCCAGCACCGCGGCGGCGAATGCCGCGCCGATGCCCACAAACATGACGGTCATCTGCTGCACGTCGGTCCACATCACGGCCTTGATACCGCCGATCGAGGTATAACCTACGACCAGCACGCCCATCGTGAGAATGGTTGCCCACTCGGGCCAGCCGACCATGATCGACAGCACGACGGCGGGGGCGTAGAGGGCCAAGCCGACACCCAAGCCGCGTTGGATCAAGAAGATCGCGCTCGCCAAGGTACGCGTCTTGACGTCAAAACGTTGTTCGAGGTATTCGTAGGCGGTGTAGACGCCCGAGCGGTGGAAGAAGGGAACCGCGACCGCCGAGATGATCACCATCGCAATCGGCAGCCCGAAATAGAATTGCACGAAGCGAATGCCGTCGACGAAGCCTTGCCCGGTGGTCCCGATGAAGGTAATGGCACTGGCCTGGGTGGCCATGATCGACATGCCGATTACCCACCAGGGCATCGATTTGCCGGCCAGCAGATAATCGTGGACCCCACGGCCGCCGCGGGCGCGGCGCAGGCCGTAGCCAATGATGCCGGTCAAGGAAATCGCGAGGATGATCCAGTCGAGCAGGTGCATTAGGTCGAGTTGAAGCGCAACGTGAAGACGAGCAGGAGCACGATCCACAGAGCGAGGTGAGCGAGCACGGCGCCGTAAAGCCGCAGCCAAGAGCCAAGGACCGGCGGGGGCTCGACCTCGTTGGAAGACGGATGGGGCGTCGGGTCCGTCACGATTCGGTTCCGGTGGCGCTTATCGGTGAAGCGATATTTGGCCGGCCGCGTCTACTTCTTCTTTCCCTTTTTCTTGGGGGCCGATCGAGGAGGCTTTCTGAGGACGAGTTCGGCGATGTGTTCGAGCACGGCCCGGAAATAGGCGCCATTGCGCCGGCTCTCGGGCATTTCCTCGGTCAGCTCGCTGGTTTGTTGGGGAACGTAGGCAAAGGGAAATCGATGGGCTTGTTTCCAGGGTACGTAGCCCCACCCGGCGCCCTCTTTGAAAAGCGCGTCGGCGCTGGCCTTCTCGCGCGAAAGGTTGGCGGGTGTTGTCTCGCGGCCGTTGTCGTCGCGGATCATCCACAAGGCGCGTCCGGTGGAACGAAACTGCCGGAGGCGGCTGAGCTTTTCGCCCGGCGTGCGGCCGTCGCCGTGCAGCAGGACCAGATCGCACACCCTGGCCAAAGAGTCGGGGTAGGACATCTTCCCGCTGCTCGACGCCCCGATCGGGAGCGTGTAGTCGGCCTGGTTGAAGCGCTCCCGGACAAGCTCGACCAGGCGGTTGATGTTTTCGGGGATGAAGCGGGCGTGGCCCCAACTGCGGCCGCCGAGGTCCCATTCATCAGCGACGTTGATGATGACGTTGCGGAAATTCTTTTCGATCAGCCAATCGGTGATGTTGCGGGCGGCGGCGGCGATGGCTTCGGGCTCGCTGAAGACCTCATCTTGCGCGGGGTGGAAATAGGTCAGGCACACGACCATCCCTCGCTGGTCGGCGGCGCGCAGCAGACGTTCGAGTCGGGCCATCCAGGCGGGTTTGAGCGAGCCGTCGGGGGCGAAAGCACTGATCAGCGCCCCGCCGTTCTTCCCGTGTTTGACCGAGTCGTCGCGCGCGATGCCGTTGACCTTTTCGTCGTAGCCGGGATTACCGGACTGGAGACTGACCGTCAAAGCCAGAACGCCGTGTTGCTTGTAAAAGTCCAGGGCCTCGATGACGCGCGTGGTGTTGCCGTCGGGGTCGAATTGGCGTTCCGTGAGCCATTCGTCATCAAAGAGGGATTGGCCCAGCCGCAGGGTCATCAGCTTGCCGCGCGCCTGACGGCGGTAGAGGCCGCCGGTATAGGTGAGCTGCCATTTGGTTCCCGCCGACCCGCGGAGGTAGAAACGCTCCGACTTGTAGCGCGGCCCAAGCATCGCGCCGGTGGCAACCTCGACCGCCGACAGCGGCGCGCTCAGCACGCCGAAGGTCGCGCCGAATAAGAGACAAAGCGTCGCCCGCGCCGTTGTTGCTCTGCAGTTTCGCCCCACGAAAAGTCCACGCGGTGAAGCCTTGTCAGGCTTCTCCCACAAAGATACCCATTGTTGCACAGAGGGAGGTGGAAGCGAATGGGACCAACAAGTTGCGTCTGTCGCTACCCAACATAGGCGGGTTAAGGTTTGCCGTTTGCTACTTCGTTTCGATCAGCGGGCGGGCGTTTTGGTAGATTTTTTCAGCGAGCTTGGCGTTGGTTTCGTCGTAGACGTGGACCATGTCCCAGAAGTAGTCTTTGGCGGGGGCTAAATAGTCGCGTAGGTTGAGAAATACTCGGCTGGGGTGTTCTTCCTTGAGACCTTCGATTTGACGATCGGCTTCGTGATTGAGTACCGAAATGGCTTCGATCCATTCGAGCGCCGTCTCTTCGTCGACGCCGAAGTCGCGCGACATCAGCGGCGCGGCGTACTCACGATCGAGGCCGCCGGTCGGTTGAAAAACGCAGATCGGCTCGAACCCGAATGCGTCGGATAATTCGATTAGCTGTCGCCAATTGCTCAGATAGGCGGCGACGTGTTGGCGGACGAAATCCTTGTTGCCGATAACCTCGTCGGTGGAGACGGCGTTGGGCGCTTTGTTGAGGCCGAGCGCAACGGTATTGACGGTCGTTGCGCTTTCCTTGTCACCCCAGCGCGCGCGGAGGCCCGCGTAGACTCGACTGCGATCGAGCAACACCTCCCAGAGCGGCCGTTGATGCTCCTCGCGGTAGGCGTCCCAGGCTTCGACCATGGTTTGGAAGTTGTAGGGGAAGTTCGGGCGCGATTCGTAGGTCAGCGGCATCCCGATATCGTTGACGCCATCGTGGAGAATGACGATATCCGGCTCATAGTCGACCACCGTGAAAACCAAATGCGCGATCGATTGCCTCGAAACCGAGGATTGGATCGCGGCGTTGATGACCTCGATGTCGCGACCCGGATAGCGGGCGCGCAACAGCGTCCGTAGCGACCCGGGCAAGGTTGTTTCGTAAGTGCTTCCCAACTCCACCGCGGATGAACCGAGGAACGCGATGCGTAGTTGGCTGGCGGGTTTCTGTTTCGGAAGCGCGTAGCTGGCGGAGGGCACCCGAAACCCGTCTTCGTTGGTGTAGTGGTAGACGCGGCTGGTGTGGCGCGACATCTCGTGGGTGTCGCCGGTCACGTACGCCAGGTTCGCGTGGGGACGAAACATGACGTAGGGATGCAGCTTGTTGTGGAAAGGCAGCACCAGTCGGCCGGGGGCTTGGTAGCCGAGGTAGGCTTCGGCGAGTAGGAAGGCCGCGACCGCCGACAACACAACAACGGTCGGGTAATAGAGCAGTCGCCGAAGGCGGGAGCCGGAGGGCATGGGTCAGAGAAGAAATAGGGACAAGTGCGCTTCGCGCCGAGCGCAACCCTTGATTCAGTAGAACGTTTTCAGGTGGCGCCGTCGATAGCTCCCGAGTTTCAGCTCGGTTTAAGCGTCGGTCGGAGGCCGTGATCCGTCTTAAGCGTTAGGATTCGGAGTGGGAAGCCGATTTCACATCAGGAATCCACTTCCGATCCAGAATCTCTTTGTTTTGTTTCCGTTAGGCCAATCGCAACCAGCCGATCCGACTCTCACGAAATCACTGGAGCAAGTCTTCCCCGAGCATGAATCGCCGCCGGGACCACTACGACTGTGTAGCGCGAACGTTGGCCATGAGCCGAGCCGGCGCTACACCCAACCAAGCTGCTGCATTGTGAGCCCCGAGTGCCAAATCTTGGTCATGTGGCTGATCTTGTCGCCCTCGAAGAACATCACGTACACGTAGTCGGCCTTGGCGCTCTTGCCGGTAGGCGGACACGGCCCCCCTTCGCCGGTATGCGTCGCCGAAAAGACCGCGTAGGCCGACACATTGTTGCGTTCGGCGTCGACGGCCCACGACTTGAGGTCGTAGCCGGCGTCGGGCATAAAACCAACCAGAGCTTTCATCCAATCGGCATACGCCTCAAGAGTTTTAACGTCGGCCAGGGGCTCGGCTTGGGCCGAGAACGACGCTTCCGGCTTGCAGTAGGGCGCGCAAGCCTCCCAGCCCTAGCCGGCCTCAAAGAAACCTTGGGCTGTTTGTTCCATGGAATGCATCATCGGGTTCCTTCCACCTCAAAGAGAAGACGTGCGTAGATCCGGGTAGGGCGAGATAGTTTGGCCAATCACGAGCCGTCCCTGACCTCAGGCCAGTGTACCGCGCATAGCTGTCGCGAACAAGCCATGTGTTGAACAAAGACTTTTTTTCGGGCTCAGGCTGGCGTGTTTCAGAGCCCTAGAGCGTGCCGCCGGTCAGCGAGCTTCCGCCTCTCCCGCCAGAACGTAGTCACGGTACAGCCGCTCGCAGTCGGGATTGCAGAAGATTTGCGCTTCGCCGGCGACTTCGGCTTCCCAGTATTGCTTGGGAATGAGCAGTCCGCAGCAGACGCAGTAGGTCATTGATTGGTCATGCCAGGTGACGTTTCGGTCTTGCCATTTCCCCATAGGTTTCCTCACGAGTAAGCCTCGGCTCACGGCTCACGGTTAACGGCCAAGAGGCTCACGGCCCCGCATACCCATAAAACTCCCGCGCGGACTCGGCGGAAATCAGCCCCTGCTTCACGTCGTCGTCGACGGCCTCGGCGGGGCGCTCTTCCGGCGGCCCGTAGCCGCCTCCCCCAGGAGACAGGATCATTACTTCGTCGCCTTCCTTGAGGGCGATGCGCGTGAACTTGGTCGGCGAGACGGTTCCGTAGACCTCGGAAAACGTTCGAAATGCGCTGTCTCCGTTTTTCTTGACCAGCAGGCCGCCCGAGCTGCCTTGCTTCCCGCCGAAAAGACCCCAGGGGTTGGTCTTGGTGCGGTCGAGCAGGGCACTGACGGTAATTTCGGGGCCGACGACGCGCAGCACTCGCTTGCCGCCCAATCCTCCGCGGTACTTCCCGGCGCCGCCCGAATCGGGCCTCATGCTGTATTCGAGCGTCAAAAAGGGGTATTTCGTTTCGAGGACCTCGGCGGGTGTATTGCGGCAGTTGCCGTTGACCGGGCACATCACGGAATTGCCGTCATGGTCGACCGTGGCGCCCCAGCCACCGCCGTCGAAATGGTAGTTGGTGTAGTATTCGCCGGTTTCCGGGTGAACGCCGCCGAAGAGAAAGTTGCAGGCCGTGCCGGCTTCGGCGGCGGCGGCTCTCTCCGGGACGGCTTGACTCAAGGCGGCCATCACGACGTTTTGCAAATGCGGGTGGGTTTCCGTATTTCCGCCGACCGAGGGTCCGGGGTGCTTTACGTTGACGACGGTTCCGGCTTTGGTGATCAGGCGAATCGGGCGGTAACAGCCCGAGTTGACGGGAATATCCTTGCTGGTGACGTGGAGCAGGGCGCTGTAGGTCGCCGCGGCCGTCACGACGAAGGTTGCGTTGACCGGGCCGAGCGATTGCGGGTCGGAATCGCGCCAGTCGGCGATGATCTCGTCGTCCTTGACGACCAGCTTGAGGCGCATCCAAACCGGCTGATCGGTGACGCCGTCGTCTTCCATGCAGTCCTCGAAACGATAGACGCCGTTGGGGATTTCTTCGATCTCGGCGCGCATCCAGCGTTCCGAGTAATCGAGCAACTGCGTGCCGGCCGCCTCGAAGACTTCGGGGCCGTAGCGGCCGAGCATTTCTAGCATGCGCGTTTCGGCGATATTGAGCGACCCGATCATCGCGTGCAGATCGCCCCAGCTTGATTTCGGCGTGCGGTGGTTCGTGAGAATAATGCGCCAGACGTCCTTCACATATTCGCCGCGGCGCATGATCTTCACCGGCGGCAAGCGCAGACCTTCTTGATAGACCTCGGTCGCGTCGGCGGCGAACGAGCCGGGCGCCATGCCGCCGATTTCGCAGATGTGAGCGATATTGCCGACGAAACAGCACAGTTTCCCTTCAAAAAAAACGGGCCTGAGGACCATGTGCTCGGGGATATGGCATTGCCCGCGATAGGGGTCGTTGTGAATCACCACGTCGCCCGGTTCAAAGGAATCGAGCCCCAGCTCTTCAATCGTCCATTTCACCGCGTATTGCGCCGAGCCGAGCATGGTGGGACAGAACTCGGCTTGGCCGATCATCTCGGCGCGGGTGTTGAAGATGACGCAGGAAAAATCCAGCCCTTCGTTGAAGATGGGTGAGTAGCTCGTGCGCATCATCGCCGTGCCCATCTCGCGGCAAGCGTTGATGAGGGCGTTATTGATGACACTCAAGGTGACGCTGTCGATTATTTTCACGGGTTCGGCTTTCTGCTTCCGCGACCACAAGGGGCGCCCCTCGAAGTCTTCGGTTAACGGTTCACGGTTAACGGCTCACGGCTCACGATTCACCGCCGACGTCCATCGTGATCACACCGTACTCATTCACCCGGATGCGGTGCTCGGGGTGTGCCAGGATCATCGAATCCTCTTCCTCGATCAGGGCCGGCCCGGTCGTTTCGAACCCGCCCGGCAAGTCGTCGCGGCGGTAGACCGGACAGTCGATGAAACCTGTCTCCTTGAAATAGACCGGCCGCGATTCGCGCGGCTCGGCGCGCCCTTCCGCGGTCGGCGGCTTGAGTTGCGGCTTCGGGATTCGGCCGATTACCTTGACGTTGAATCGGATCAGCTCGATCACTTCGTGGCCGATCGAGTAGCCGTAGAAATGCTCGTGCACGCGATGAAATTCGTCAAGGGCGCGCTCGAGGCTCGCCTGGTCGAGCGGGCCGTCTTCCACCTTGACGTCATGCTCGTAATTCTGTCCGGCGTAGCGCATGCTGATCGTTCTCTCGACCTCGGGCTCGCCGGAAAACCCTTCGGTGCGCAGTTCGTCGAGCGCGGTGTCGACCAATCGCGCGAACTCGTCCCGAACGGCTCGCCAATCGACGTTATCGGAGCGAAAGTATTGGCTCCAGACTTTGTCGACTTGGTAGTCGGCGATTAAGGCGCCGAAGGCCGAGCAGAGCCCGGGATAGAGCGGCACTACGATCCGCTTCATGCCGACCCGCTCAACGATGCCGCCAGCATGCATCGGGCCCGCGCCGCCGAAAGCGACCAACGTGAAGTCGCGCGCGTCGAGCCCGCGGTCGATCGAAACGACCCGGATGGCATTGGCCATGTTCTCGTTGGCCAACTCGATGACGGCTTGGGCGGTTTCGGGCGCGTCCCTGCCAACGCGGCCGCCCAAATCAGCGAGCTTCCCTTCCGCCTTTTCGCGGCTGAGCCGCATCTTGCCGGCGAGGAAATAGTCGGCGTTGAGTCGGCCGAGGACAAGGTTGGCGTCGGTTACGGTGACCTCTTCGCCGCCGCGGTCATAGCAAACCGGCCCCGGGTCCGCTCCGGCGCTTTGCGGCCCCACGCGCAGGAAGCCGCCTTTGTCGATCCAGGCGATGCTGCCGCCGCCTGCGCCGATCGTCGTCAGGTCTACAAATGGCGCGGCGATCGGAATACCCCATTCGATTTGGTAGTCGGTGTTGTAGGAGATCGCCCCGTCGCGAACCACGCCGACGTCGCAACTCGTGCCGCCCATATCGAGAGTGACGAGGTCTTTTCGACCTGCCAATTCACCGAAATACCGCCCACCGATGATGCCGCCGCTGAGCCCCGACAAAACGATGTTGACCGGCTCCTCTTCCGCCGTTTCGGGCGCCGCGTGACCGCCGTTCGACTTCATCACAGCCCACGGACAGTTCATCTCTAAACGGCCCAGGCATTCGCGAACGCCGCTTACATAACGCTGCAGTACCGGCCTGACGTAAGCGTCGGCGATGGTCGTGCTGCCGCGTTCGTACTCGCGCCAAATCGGGGCGACACGGTGCGACAGCGAAACGGGGATGTCGGGGAAACGCGCCGCGAGATGCTGCTTAACGCGGTTTTCGTGCTCGGGGTTGAGGTGCGAAAACAGCAGGCAAACGGCGATGACGGTGTCGCCGGCGCCCGCGCCGTTCATTCGTTCGCCGATCGCTTCGGCGAGGCTGTCGAGCTTGTCGTCGCTCAACGGAGTCAGGACGCGGCCTTGGTAGTTGACGCGTTCGTCGAGTTCCAGGCAGTCCGCCCGTTCGACCAGCGGTTTCGGCTTGGTCCACTCAAGCGAATAGTGATACTTGCGATTGATGCGCTGAATGAAGGGGACGTCGCGAAAGCCCTTGGTCGTAACGAACAGCACCCGCGCACCGGCGCGCTGAAGCATGGCATTGGTTGCGACCGTCGTTCCCAGAATCAGCGCAGAGAAAGCTTCGGAGGCGAGCTTCGACTCGCCGATCACGCCGGCCAGCGCTTCTTCGGGGTGAGCGGGCGACGACGGCCACTTCGCGACGACCAACTCGCCGCGCTCTTCGTCGAGCCCAACGAGGTCGGTGAAGGTGCCGCCGGTGTCAATGCCGCAGCGAACGCGGGTCGGTATGGGGTTATCAGGCATGAAAGGGAACAACCGCGAGGATGGAATTCATCCGCCGCGAGGATACAACATTATACGGTTAGAGGGGATTCCGGCGAGCTGTCGTCGCTTTCGGCCCGGCGTGAATTTGTTGGACGGCGTTTTTACGACGTGGCCGCAGTCGGCAGAAAAGGTAGGGCGGTGGTTCCGGGGGCGGGGCGCTAGAGTGCCGCAGTCAATACGGCCTCTTCCGTTGCTTGGTCGCCTTCGATGCGACTCACGATACGGCCGCGCTTCATCACCAGCACGCGTGAGCTCATCGAAATTATTTCTGGAATGTCGGAGGAAACCAGCAGCAGCGCGGCACCGTTTCGAGCGAGTTCGCCGATCAACTTGTAGATCTCGCTCTTGGCGCCGACGTCGATTCCCGCAGTCGGCTCGTCGAGTAGGAAGACCTTCGCTCCGGTGCTTAGCCATTTCGCCAATGCCACTTTTTGCTGGTTGCCGCCGCTCAGGCTCGACACCACCTGGCGGCGGCCGCTCGCCCTGACATCGGTCTTTCGCATCATTTCGTCGATGAAGCCGTTTTCGAGACCCAATCGTAGAAAGCCTCGCCGCGCGAATCTCCTCACGACCGCCAGCGTGATGTTTTCGCCGACGTCGCGGCATCCGACGACGCCTTCCCCATGGCGATCTTCCGACAAATAGGCGATGCCTGCCGCTAATGCTTCGCGGGGGGAGCGAATGCGCGCGGTTCGGCCGTCGACGGTGACCGCTCCCGAGTCGAACCCCAAGGCCCCGATGATGCACTTACAAACCTCGGTGCGTCCCGAGCCGACCAAGCCCGCCAAGCCCACAATTTCTCCGGCGTGCAAGCGGAAGCTTACATCCTCGAAAGTACCGTGGCGCGTCAGGCCCTCGACGGACAGTCTTTCGGGGCCCTGCTCGGCGGACTTCTCGGGGAACTGCTCGTTCCACTCGCGTCCGACCATGCGGCCAACCAGAAACGCCCGATCGATTTGCCCGTCGAGCGGATGGACGCCTACCGAGCGACCGTCGCGCAAGACTGTCACCCGGTCCGCGATCTCGAAGATTTCCTCGAGGCGATGGGAGATGTAGAGGATCGTGCGGCCTTCGGCCTTGAGCTTGCGCAGGATGTCGAAGAGCTTATCGAGCTCGCGAGGCCCCAACACCGCCGAGGGTTCGTCCAAGATCAAAACCTTCGCCGAGACCGAAAGCGCCCGCGCGATTTCGATGATGCGGCGTTCGCCGGCGCCGAAGTCTTTCACCGGGCGCCGCGGGTCGAGGTCGCAGTCAAGCCGATCGAGCAGTGAACGGGCTTCGTCGAACAACCTTTTCCAGTCGATGAACCCGAACCGTCCGCTTGGCGTGCGGCCTAGAAAGATGTTTTCGGCGACGGACTGCTCCGGAACCAGCGTGAACTGTTGATGGACAATTGACACCCCGGCGTCGAGTCCGTCCTGCGGGTTCGAAAAACGCACGGGGTCACCGTCAAGCCGCATTGTCCCCTGGTCGGGGGCGAGCGCCCCGCAGAGGATTTTCATCAACGTGGATTTGCCGGCGCCGTTTTCACCGAGGACGGCGTGGATCTCGCCCGCTTCGGCGATGAAGTCGACCCGGTCGAGGGCGTGGGTTCCCCCGAAGGTTTTGACGATGCCGCGGGCTTCGAGTCGAGGGGTCATGATCGGAATCAAGCCCTTCTATTGCTCGGGTTTGCCCGCATCGTGGGTCCGCCGCTTTGTTCGCGCCGCAGAACTCATCGCTTGACCGCTCACTTACGTTCGCGGCTCGGTTTGGCGCGCCCCCTCACCCGACGAGCTGCTTGACCACGCGGCCGTGCACATCGGTGAGGCGGCGGTTGCGGCCGGCTTGGAAGTAGGTCAGCAGCGTATGGTCGAGCCCCATCTGGTGGAGAATCGTTGCGTGCAAGTCGTGTACATGGACTTTGTCCTCCACGGCCTGGTAGCCGAACTCGTCGGTTGCGCCGATCACTTGTCCGCCGGGAACTCCGCCGCCGGCCATCCAGGTGCTGAAGCCGCGCGGGCTGTGATCGCGGCCGTCGCCGTTTTGGCTGATCGGCGTGCGGCCGAACTCCCCGGCCCACACCACCAACGTGTCATCGAGGAGGCCTCGACTTTTCAGATCTTGTAATAGCCCCGCGATCGGGAGGTCGGTTTCGGCGCAGTGCTTGCCGTGGTTCGCATCCACATTTTCGTGCGCGTCCCAGTTGTCTTTGCCGTGCCCGCCGCCCGAATAGACTTGCACGAAACGAACGCCGCGCTCGACGAGGCGTCGCGCGATCAGGCAGTTGCGTCCGAATATTTCCGTCATGGGCCCATCGAGCCCGTAGAGCTTGCGGGTCGCCGGCGTTTCGCTCGCCAGATCGACCGCTTCGGGGGCCGATTGCTGCATCCGAAAGGCCAACTCGTAACTGGCGATGCGGGCGTCGAGTTCGTCGTTCTCCGGACCCGACGTGCCGCGCAGCTCGTGCAGCCGCCGCAGAAGGTCAAGCTGCCGACGTTGCTCGGTGTCGGTCACGCCCTCGGGCCGCTCGAGAAACAGGATCGGGTCGCCCCGGGAGCGGAACCGGGTCCCTTGGTAACTGGCCGGCATGTAGCCCGCGCCCCAATTTGGCGGGCCCGAAATAGGGCCGCCGCGAGGGTCGAGCAAGACGACGAATCCCGGCAAATCCTGATTTTCCGTGCCGAGCCCGTAGTTCACCCACGACCCCAGGCAGGGGTGCCCTTGGCGAAGCTGCCCGGTGTTCATCTGTAGCAACCCCGAGCCGTGCGCGAAACTGTCGGCGTAAGTCGAGCGAATCACCGCCAGGTCGTCAATTTGACCGGCCAAATGCGGGTAGAGATCGGAAACCTCGATACCCGATTCGCCGTGGGGCTTGAAGGTGTGCGTGGACCCCATCAGGCCGCCCAGGCGGTCCTTGCGCATGGCCAGCAACAGGTCGCTTTTGAGAAACGGCAGCGGCTCTCCGTGGCGCCTGTTGAGTTCCGGCTTGGGGTCCCAGGTGTCGACTTGGCTGGGGCCGCCGTACATGAAAAGAAAAATGCACGACCTGGCTTTGGCGGGAAAATGCGGCGCTTTGGGAGCGGTTTCGGAGATTCGCGCGGCAAGGGCCGTATCGCCGAAAAAGCCGTCGGCGGCGAGCAAATAGGTCAGCGCCGTGCCGCCGAAACCACCGCCGGCTTCCCAGAGAAATTCACGCCGGGAACGGGCGGGCGGGGCCACACCCGCGGAATGGGGCCTGTCGTTGGTCGATCGGCGCACGGCTCGCCTCCCGTGGGGAAAAGATTCCCGTTGCTAGAGTACAGCATTTCTACCACCGAGTCGAGGACCACCGACCGGATATAATTGGGCGCAGCCGAGGCTTCCCGGCGGTCTCTCATCCATGGCATCCCCATCCGGCATCCGTCCCGCCGCCGCGCGGACGCTCCAACGCCTCGGACCCGGCGCCGGGGCGATCGTTGCGTTCTTGTTGATCGTTTTGGCGGGAAGCCTTCTGTCTCCTACTTTTCTCAGCGGTCGCAACATCACCAACGTGCTTCGTCAAAGCGCCATGCTGGGCGTCGTCTCGGTCGGGATGACGTTCGTGATCCTCACCGCCGGCATCGACCTCTCGGTGGGCATGGTGCTGAGCCTGACGAGTGTCGTGGCCGCGCTGCTGTTTGCCGACGGCGGGGGGGCGCCTTTGCCGGTCGTTCTTTTCGCGACTTTGGCTCTGGGCGCGGCAATCGGCGCTTTCAATGCCTTGATGATTGTGTGGCGGGATACGGCGCCGTTTATCGTCACGCTAGCGATGATGGCCATTGCCGGCGGCGCGGCGCTGACGGTTTCGGGCGGTCGGCCGATCGGCGGCATCGCCGGAGCCTATGCCTGGATCGGCGCCGGTTTCATCGGCCCGATTCCCGTGCCGGTGCTGATCATGGTGGCGGTCTTCGCGATCGGCGCGCTGGTGCTGCGCTACACCCCGTACGGACGCGAAGTGTATGCGGTCGGCGGCAACGAAGAGGCCGCGCGGCTGTCGGGTATTTCCATCCAGCGGGTGAAAATCATCACCTATTCGCTCAGCGGATTGCTGGCCGCGCTGGGGGGAATTATCTTCAGCGCGCGTGTCACCGTCGGCGATCCCTGGGCCGGACGCGGCCTCGAGCTCGACGCCATCGCCGCTGTCGTGATCGGCGGCACGAGTCTATTCGGCGGCATCGGCACGATGTGGGGCAGCCTGCTCGGCACGCTCATCATCACGACGATCAACAATCTGCTGAACCTGCTTAACGTTTCCCCCTACATGCAAGGCCTCGCCAAGGGGATTATCATTCTCGTGGCGATTACGCTTTATAAGAAGAAGGACCGTTGAACCCTGAGCCGCGCAGCGCATGACGATCGCATCGCGTGTCGGGTATTGCGCCCCGGTACCGAGAGCAGCGTGCCCCGGGGATGACCAAGCGCGGGGAAGCGCGGCACGGACCCGCACACCGCGGGCACTCAACTATTCACGTCGAAATAACTGCAGTCCGGGTGCGGGAACACTGCGGCGCTCACGCTCGCTTCCGGATCCATCATGTGGCCTTCGGTGAGCTCGATACCGATTTCTTCGGGCTCGATGAGCTTGAATAGACCCTCTTGATCGGCCAAGTCCGGACAAGCCGCGTACCCGAAGCTGTAGCGCCGGCCGTGGTATTTCGCCCGGAAACGATCGAGCATCGTCGTCTCGGGTGCATCGGGAAAACCGTAGTCTTCTCGAATGCGCCGGTGCAGCCATTCCGCCGCCGCTTCGGCGGTTTCAAGCGCCAAGGCTTGGACGGCGTGGGACTTGAGATATTCGCCCCGCTGCTTGTAACCTTCGGCGCGTTCGCGGATACCCTCGCCCGCCGTGACCGCGAAGAGGGCAATGGAATCTCTGGTCCGGTTGGACGACGGCAGAATGTAGTCGGCCAAGCAAAGCCCGTCTTCGCGTTGTTGGCGAGGGAACGAGAAGCAATGAAGCGGAGCGTCCGCGCCCGATTCGTAGAGGCGAATCGCGTTGTCGCCGCTCTCGGCTTCGAAAAACCGCCACACGGCGCGCACCTTCATGAAATCCGCCGCCTCGGCTTGGATCTCCTCGACGATCGCGTGCAACTCGAGCGCCTTGGGGTCGCGCTCGCCGAGCATGCGTTCGAAATTGCCGCGAAAGCCCAGATGCTTGACATAAAGCATCTGGGGATTGAGGTAGGTCCAAATTTCGGCCAACTGCGGCACGTCGCGCACGATGCGCTCCGGGTAGGGGGCGGGCGTCGGCGGCAAATTCCGGCGCACCCTCGGGCTTGGGCGGGTGGCGACCGAGGCTCTAGGCTTGGGCGCAACCGGCGCCGCGGACTCCGGTCGGCTCTCCGCGACAACGGCCTCGCGTTCGTCCGGGTCCATCAGCCGGTTCATCAAGCTCAACCCGGTCATGGCGTCTTGGGCGTAGCAAACGACCGAGCTCTCGCCGTAAGCGGGCGCGATCTTGTTGCGCGTGAATTTGTCGCTCAACGCCGCTCCGCCGACCAGCAAGGGCGGCGCGATTCCCGCCTGATGAAGATCGGTGGCCGTTACAACCATTTGTTGCGCGCTCTTGACCAGCAGACCCGACAACCCGATCGCATCGGCCTGGTGTTCGCGGTAAGCGGCGATCAAATCGGCGGGAGGCACCTTGATGCCCAAGTTGACCACCTTATAGCCGTTGTTCGTCAGAATGATGTCGACCAAGTTCTTGCCGATGTCGTGGACATCGCCCTTGACCGTCGCCAGGATGATCTTGCCTTTGATTGCGCTATCGGCACGCTCCATGAATTGTTCGAGGTGGGTGACGGCCGCTTTCATCGCTTCGGCGGATTGCAGCACTTCGGCCACAATTAACTCGTTGTTGTTGAACAAGCGCCCGACCTCACTCATGCCGACCATCAACGGCCCGTTGATAATGGCGAGCGGTTCAAGGCCCTCGTCGCGTTTGCGGTCGAGATCGGGGACCAGTCCCTCTTTGGTGCCTTCGATGATGTAGTGCGCCAGCCGCTCGTCGAGCGGCAATTCCGCCACGGTCTTTTTCGGCCGCGCGCTCGCGCCGCGGAAGTGCTCGGCGATCCGGGCGATGTGATGTTGGTTGATCGCCGCTCGCTGCTTGGCGGTCTGTTCGCGGTAGTCGCGTGGGGCGTCTATCTCGGGCGTCGGATAGTTGCCCAGCAAGTCCTCGGCGAGCTTCTTCTCGTTGTCGGGGATCGTGGCGTAGCGTTCGAGCTTTTCCGTGTTGACGATCGCCAAATCGAGGCCGGCCTTGGTGGCGTGAAACAGGAAGACCGCGTTGACCACTTCACGCGCCGCCGGCGGCAGCCCAAAACTGACGTTGCTTACGCCCAGGGTGGTTTTCGAGCGCGGCAGTTTTTCCTTGATCAGACGAACGCCCTCGATCGTTTCGACGGCGCTGCCGATGTAGTTCACGTCTCCGGTCGCGCAGGGGAAAACCAACGGATCAAAGATCAGGTCCTCCTCCTCCAACCCCCATTTTTCCGTGCACAATTTGCGGGCCCGCTCGGCGATGGCCAGCTTGCGCTCCCGCGTAATCGCCTGCGCTTGCTCTTTGTCCTCGTCAATCGAGCCGATGACGACCGCCGCGCCGTATTTCTTGAGCAGCGGCACGATGCGGTCAAACTTCTCCTCGCCGTCCTCGAAATTGATCGAGTTGATGATGCTCTTGCCCTGGCAATACGTCAACGCCCTCTCGACCGAGGCCGGATCAGTCGAGTCGATCATGAAGGGGGCCTTAATCGCTTTGCGCACCAATTCGGCGTAAAAGGCGTCGATATCCTCCCCTTCGTCGCGGTCGGGGTTTTCGAGGTTGATATCGATAATCTGCGCGCCGTTGCGGACCTGTCGGCGCGCAATCTCGGAGGCCTCTTCGTACTTCTCTTCCTGAATCAGCCGTTTGAATTTTCGCGAGCCGACTTCGTTCGTTCGCTCGCCGACCAGCAGGGGACGATTGTCCTCGCCCGCCTCGACCAGGTCCAGGCCGCTGTAGTAGGTTTTTCGCGGCGCTTCGTGACGCCGCGGTGTCTTCCCCTCGGCCATTTGCGCGATGGTGCGAATGTGCTCGGGCGTGGTTCCACAGCAGCCGCCGACGAGATTCAGCCAACCGTTGTCGACGAAGCGCTCAATGGCGGCGGCCAGCGACGTAGGCGTCTCGCCGAAGCGGCCCTCTTCGTCGGGCAGCCCGGCATTGGGGTAGCAATGGACCGCGCTTTGCGCCATGTGATGGATCGTGCGCAAGTGGTCGGTCATGAATTCAGGCCCGGTGGCGCAGTTGAGCCCGATCGAAAGCAAGCCGGCGTGGGCTAGCGAGGCCGTGAAAGCGTCGGCCGGCTGGCCGGCGAGCATCGTTCCCATCGGCTCGATCGTTCCCGAAACGATCACCGGCAAACGGTAGCCGAGTTCATCGAAGACGCGCTCGATGCCGATCAACCCGGCTTTGATATTGCGCGTGTCCTGTCCGGTTTCGAGCAACAGCAGGTCCGCTCCGCCTTCGGTGAGCCCCAGCGCGTGGTCATGGTAGTCGCCGGCGATACCGTCGAAAGTGACACCCGGCGTCAGCGTGATCGGCTTGCGCGTCGGCCCCATCGAGCCGGCGACAAAGCGCGGCTTCCCCGGCGTGGAATAGAGGTCGGCCGCTTCGCGGGCCAGTTTGGCCGCCGCGAAATTCAGTTCGTGGGCTTGGTCTTTCAGCCCGAACTCGCGCATGTCTTCGGGGCTGCCGTTGAACGAATTTGTCTCGACAATATCGGCCCCGGCTTCGAAGTAAGCCTCGTGAATTCCGCGGATCAAATCGGGCCGCTTGAAGTTGAGATGCTCGCTGCAGTTCTCGAACGCCGGCCCGCCGAATTCGTCGATCGACAAATCGAGCGCGTGGATCGCCGTTCCCATCGCGCCGTCGAGCACGAGGATGCGTTCGCGCAGAAGTTCGCGAAGTTGAGCGGAACGGTCGTCGCGGCGGGTCATTAGACAATCAATCGGATGCTCTTCCGCGCGTCTGCACGCACGCCGAGGTCAACGCAAAGTGCGAACATCGGCGGCGTAATTCGGCGGGAGCGGCGGAATCGCGGGGATTCTTTTTAATTATAGGACCGCCCCTCCCGGCTCCCGGGTCTCCGTGAGTGACCGGCACGAGTGCCGGTCGCTGCTGAAGCCCGTCGAAGACCAAACATTGAAGCGTTTCCCGCCCTTCGACCCGTTTCCACAAAGTGCTAGACTCAGGCTTTCCCGGATGGTCTCGCGAGCCCCGGCGCCGCGCGGCGAACGGCTTTCCCCTGTAAGACATCGCCCCCAATAAGGAGATCCATTCTTGCGAGTTCGACCCGTAAAACCGGCCGGCCCGGCGGCCGGCCCCGCCAACCCGGTCCAAAGCTTCGTCGCTCTGTCGCTGCTCACCGCGCCCAATCGAGCGCCCATGCCGGATTCCGCCGATGGCCCGCCGTGCCACCTGTGCACCGCGCGATGCTGCAAGTATTTCGCTTTTGAAATCGATACGCCGACGAGCAAGAAAGACTACGACTACATCCGCTGGTATCTGATGCACGAAAGCATCGTTGTTTGGGTGCAGGACGGCGACTGGTACATCGAGGTCCGCACGGTCTGCAAACACCTGCAACCTGACCACACTTGCGGCATCTACGACACTCGGCCGCAGGTCTGCCGCGATTACGGTTCTCTCGGCGAACCCTGCGAATACTTCACTGACGATCTGGAATACGATCTGTTCTTCGATTCCGATGACAAGTTTGACGCCTGGGCTCAGGCAGAACTCGAGAAGCGTCGCAAGAAACGCGCCAAGGCCAAGAAGAGGCTACAGAACCCGGAGCGCAAGCGACGGGCCCGGCCGCCGGCCTAACAAGACCGCCCGAGCCTGCTTCCGGGCGCCCGCCGCTCCGGATCCGGCGCCGCTCCCGCCCACGGATCGGCCACAATAGAAAGATGCGCTCTGCTCCCCCCCGACGCCTCGTCGCCCTCCGCCTCGGTGCTCTGTTGGCTATGGCCGCCGTTGTTTCGGCCGAGGAAGTCACCTTCCGGTTCGCCCCGCCCGACGGGTTTACCGAAACCGTCGTAATGCGTCGTGGACGAACGGTTACCCGTGGCGAAACGGTTCAAGAAGATGTCAGCGAAACCAGCTTCCGCTGGACCGCCCACAAGAGCGAAAGTGGCTATCGGGTCGCGCGACACATTCTTTCCAACTCGCTGAAGCGCGACGGCCACACCATCGCCAGCCCGATGATCGACGCCATGTCGGGGGTCGAGTTGACTTACTCGATCGATGCCGAGGGCAAGGTGATCGAAATTGCAGGCTATGACGGTATCCTGGAAAATCTGAAATCGAAATTCCCGCCTCAGCTCATGCAAAGCTTTGGTCCGTTGTTCAACGCCGAGTCCTTGCGGAAAAGCGACATGGCGGAGTGGAGAGACCGCGTTGAACAATTCGCCAGCCGCACGGTCCGCATCGGTGAAGCCTGGACGGCGAAGGAAAACGTTCCGCTGGCGGGCGGCGGCAGCCTTGTGGCTCACAGCGCCACTCTGTTCGCCGGTTGGACGGAATGTCCCGGCGGCCCCTGCCTGCGCGTCCGCTTCTTCTTTGACAGCGACGCCGCCAAGCTTGCCGAGCGCGTCAACCAAGTCGCCGAAGGTGCGCTGGAACCAGCCGCCGCTTCCTCCGACTCGTCGAAAGCCTCGCTCTCAGGCGAAGGAGAGCGTTTGGTAAATCCGCGAACTTTGCGAATTGTCTCGGGAAGAACATCCCGAACGCTAAACGCCGAAATGCCGGCACAGGGAACGGCGACCGGTTCGGTCAAAGTCGTTGAGACGACTGAATACATCGTGAGTTCTGACTAGCCGTCTCTGCCTATCCCAAACATTTATCGGCGGCGACCCCGGTTGCCCTTCCTCACGCCGTGCCCACACCCGGCGCGCATTGCGGTCGAGCCCGCGCGCGAGATAGAATTCAGGGGCGCTTCCCACGGAGAATCACCCATGGACTTAAAGAAAGACGACTTACTGAAGGTCTACCGCACGATGAAGACGATTCGCGAATTCGAAGAGCGGGTGCATGTGGAATTCGAGACCGGCGATATTCCCGGCTTCGTTCATCTATACGCCGGTGAAGAGGCCGTCGCGGCCGGCGTCTGCTTCCATCTCAACGACAACGACAAGATCGCCAGCACGCACCGCGGTCACGGCCACTGCATCGCCAAGGGATGCGACGTTCACGGCATGATGGCCGAGCTGTACGGCAAGAAGGACGGGCTGTGCGGCGGCAAGGGCGGGTCGATGCACATCGCCGATTTGACCAAGGGCATGATGGGCGCCAACGGCATTGTCGGCGGAGGTCCGCCGCTGGCCTGCGGCGCGGCGCTGGCGGCCAAGGCCAAGGGCGACAAAGGCGTGTCAGTCGTCTTCGTCGGCGACGGCGGATCGAATCAAGGCACGACGCTCGAGAGCATGAACCTGGCGTCGGTGTGGAAATTGCCGGTGCTTTTCGTCGTCGAGAACAACGGTTACGCCGAGGCGACCTCAAGCAGCTATTCAGTCGCCGGCGCCGATGTTTTCGAGAGGGCGAAAGGTTTCGATATGCCCGGAGTGAAGGTCAACGGACACGACGTTTGCGCCGTCCATGACGCCGCCGAGGAAGCCGTCGAGCGCGCCCGCGCCGGTGAGGGGCCGACCTTGATCGAGTGCAAAGTGAATCGCTACTTCGGCCATTTCGAGGGCGACGCGCAAACCTACCGCGCCCCCGACGAGGTGAAGAACATCCGCGAGAAACGCGATTGCATCGTGAATTTCGGCCGTTCGTTGACCGAGTCGTCGCTGATTACGCAAGAAGAGCTCGACAAGATCGACGAGGAAGTCAAAGCGCTGATCGACGACGCGGTGACGAAGGCGAAAGAGGGCGCCGAGCCGACGGAAGAAGATCTCGAAACCGACGTGTACGTGGAGTATTAGCCCACTTTCTCACGTGGCAAGCCGATCGGAGGAATCGAACCATGGCCAGAAAAATCACCTTTCAGCAAGCCGTCACCGAGGCCCTTACGCAAGAGATGGAGCGCGACGAGAGGGTGATCATCATGGGCGAGGACGTCGCCGGAGGGGCCGGGGCGCCGGGAGAGCAAGACGCTTGGGGCGGGGTTCTGGGCGTCACCAAGGGCTTGTACGGAAAGTTCGGGCCGAACCGTGTCTTGGACACGCCGATCACCGAATCGGCCTTCATCGGCGCGGCGGTCGGCGCGGCGACGGCGGGCTTGCGTCCGGTGGCCGAGTTGATGTTCGTCGATTTCATGGGCGTTTGCTTCGATCAGATTTATAACCAGGCGGCGAAGTTCCGTTACATGTTCGGCGGACGCGCCGAGACGCCGGTGGTGATTCGCAGCATGATCGGCGCGGGCTTCCGCGCGGCGGCGCAGCACTCGCAGTGCCTCTATCCGATGTTCACGCACATCCCCGGGCTCAAGTGCGTGATCCCCGCGACGCCCTACGACGCCAAGGGCCTGTTGATCCAGGCGATCCGCGATCCCGACCCGGTGATCTTTTTCGAGCACAAGTTGCTCTACACACTGGAAGGCGAGGTCCCCGAGGAGTCCTACACGATTCCCTTCGGGGAGGCGAACTTTGTTCGCGAGGGCGACGACGTGACGATCGTTGCCTTGGCGCGGATGGTGCACATGGCGACGGAGGCGGCCGAGAAGCTGGCCGCCGAGGGTATCGATTGCGAGATTGTCGACCCGAGAACGACCTCGCCGCTCGACGACGACTCGATTCTCGAAAGCGTCGAAAAGACCGGCCGGCTGGTGATTGTCGACGAGGCCTCGCCGCGCTGCAATATGGCCACGGACATCTCGGCGCTGGCGGCCCGCGACGCCTTCGATTCCCTGAAGGCCCCGATCCGAATGGTCACGCCGCCGCACACGCCGGTGCCTTTCAGCCCCTCCCTTGAAGACCTCTACATCCCCAACGCCGACAAGGTCGCCGACGCGGTCCGCGCGGTGATGAGCCACAAAGCGCAAGCCGCATGAGCGACATTCACAAGCTGATCATGCCCAAGTGGGGCCTTTCCATGCAGGAGGGCAAGGTGGTCGCTTGGCTGGTCGAGGACGGCGAGTCGGTGGAGCCGGGCGCCGAAATTGTCGAGGTCGAAACGGAGAAGATCGCCGGCGAAATCGAGGCTTCCGAAACAGGCGTATTGCGGCGCGTGGCCGCGGTCGGCGATGTCGTGCCAGTGGCCGGGCTGCTCGGGGTGATTACACCGCCGTCGGTTCCCGCGGCGGAGGTGGACGCCTTCATTGCCGAGTTCCAGGCGAATTTTGTACCTCCCGAAGCTGACGGGGAAGAGGCAGGCCCGCGGACCGAGACGGTCGAGGTCGCCGGCCGCACGCTGCGTTTTCTGCGTCAGGGCGAAGACACGAGCGGCGAAGCGGCGGTCTTGCTGCACGGCTTCGGCGGGGACCTAAACAACTGGCTTTTCA
Organism: Bryobacterales bacterium; assembly: GCA_965238125.1. Classification (GTDB taxonomy): domain Bacteria; phylum Acidobacteriota; class Terriglobia; order Bryobacterales; family UBA6623; genus UBA6623. The sequence continues at coordinate 504,848 of OZ250179.1, forward strand.
ACCAAGGGGCCTTGGCCGCCGAACGAACCGTCTACGCGCTCGATCTGCCCGGTCATGGTGGCTCGTCGAAACGGATCGCGAGCGGCGAGTTGGAGGAGTTTCGGGGCGTCGTGGCGGGTTTTCTGGACGCGGTTGGCATCGAGAGGGCGCACCTGGTGGGACATTCGATGGGGGGCGCGATCGCGATTGACTTCGCTTTGAATAATCCGAGGCGAGTTGCTTCGCTGGTGCTGATCGCGAGCGCCGGGTTGGGAGAGGAAATCGCAGGCGACTATATAGAAGGTTTTGTCCGCGAGGGACGGCGGCGGGGGATCAAGCCGCATCTGGAAAAACTGTTCTCGAATCCGGCGTTGGTCAGCCGGCAACTGATCGACGACATTCTTAAGTACAAACGGCTCGACGGCGTGGAAGCAGCCCTGCGCACGATCGCCGGGGCCATGTTCCCCGGCGGGCGGCAAGCCGCGGTCTTGCGCGGGCGGCTGAGCGAGTTATCGGCGCCGGTGTTGGTGCTTTGGGGCGACGGGGACCGGATTCTTCCGGTTGCGCATGCGGATGGCTTGCCGGAGAATGTTCAGACCCGGATCTTCGGGGGGCAAGGTCACATGGCGCAGATGGAGGCGCCGGCCGAGGTGAACCGGGCGATCGGGGAGTTTTGGGGCCTTGCCTAAATGATTGCTAAATCACTCCGCGCGGCTGGGAGGGTCCGACCGGGCTTGCGCTTTTGGTGACACTTCATCTCATACCGCTTCCTCACGGTCGCGAGTCGGTTGCGACTTAGGAGGCAGCTTCAAACTCGGCTAGGTCGGGGGCGAAGTCATCGGGGACGGGCGGCATCTCTAATCCGAGCGCCGCGGTCATTTCGCGGACGCGGGCGATGTAGTCGCCCCGCATAAAGCCGTTGGTTCTCTGCTTGACCCCCCAGCGGCGAAACATCTCGTTGTTGCGGGAGTCGCGACGGCCGAAAAACGGCAGCATTGCCGGGAAATAGCGATTGATCGAATGCTGGGCCTGCTGTTTCCCTTCGGGTGTCGCGCGGAGCTCGTCGAGGCGGTTGCGGCCGAAGCCGGCGTGGAATTTCTCCTCCGGCATGGTCTCACGGGCAACGACCTTGAGCGGCGTGTAGGAGCATTCGAGCAAGTCTTCGATTTGCAGAATTTCGGCCAAATCGGCCAGCGCCTTGATCGCCAAAAAGTCGGGCCACGATTCCAGCGGATATTCAAAGATGCTTAGGTGGCGTCCGGAGCCGGCATCGAGCTTTTCCGCGGCGATGCCCAAATCGTCGGCGAGTCGGCGAAAACGCACATGGTGGCCGTATTCTTCCATCGCGATACGGCAGGTCAGCCATTTTTCGTAGGGATTGGGCGCGAGAGCGATGGCGGGTTCGTCGAAAACCTGCGCTCCATAGAGCTCGTTGACGGTGTGGCTCGTGACGATTTTCGAAATCGCGGCCTTGTACTCATCGCCCACGGCGGCGGCGGCGGCGGCGTTCTCAACCGGTCCGCTGAAAGGGCTGCCGTTCGTTCCCATGCTTAATCCCCGACTCGTAGTTTATACAACCGGGTCGCTTTGAAAGAGCTCCAGGTCGGTCTCGAGCGGAACGAAATCTTTGCCGAGGCCGGCGACGGCCTCGGCCGCCGAACGATCATCCCAACCGCCGGGCTGGCTGAGAGTCCGCACCGGGCGTGGTTGGGAGAACAGGAAAATTTCGCAACCACGCATCCCGAAGATTTGGCCGCTGACGCCGGCGGCTTCGTCGCTGAGCAGGTAAACCAGAAAAGGAAGGATGTGCTCGACCTTCGCCTTGCGAGCCTTTTCCAAATACGCCTGTTGTTCGGGAGTCACGCCTTTGATGCTTTCGGTCATGCGCGTGTGCGCGAAGGGGGCGACGCAGTTGACCGCGACCCCGTAGCGCTGCATCTCGAGCGCGGCCACGCGGGTGAGCGCGAAGGCTCCGGCTTTGGAGGCCGCGTAGTTGGCCTGACCGAAGTTGCCGATCAATCCCGAGGTGGAAATCAAGTTGACGAGACGGCCCGCTTTTTGTTGCTTCATATGCCGCAAGGCGGCGCGCATTCCGTAGAATGTTCCGTCGAGGTCGACATTGCGCACCTCGGACCACTCTTCGTCGTTCATGTTGAACAACATGCGGTCGCGCGTGATCGTGGCGGCATTGACCCAGCCGTCGAGTCGGCCGAATTCGGCGAGGGCCGTCTCGACGAGCACGGCAGCGGCGGCGGGGTCGGCGATCGAAGCGGCGGAAGCGACGGCACGCCCACCGTCATCGCGAATCGCCGCGGCGGCGGCTTCGGCGACGTTCTCATCACCGGGCCGGCCGTCGAGCTCGACACCGTTGTCGTTGATGACGACGGCCGCGCCGCGCGAGGCCAGCTCGCGAGCCAGCCCCTGGCCGATGCCGCGTCCGCCACCGGTGATGACGATCGCTTTCGACGAAAAATCAGTCCGCTCGGAATCGCTCATGTGCGTTTCAGAGTAGCGAAGGAGCAGCCGGGCGTGCCGTGCCGGCGTCGGATGGAAGCGCCGGGCCATTCGAAAACAGGCTGTTTTCGGCTTGCCCGGGTCGATGAGAAGCTCGGGAAGGACTTTCTAACGTGCTCTCCGCGACATACGGCGCGCCTTTGGCGGCGTTTCCCGAACTGCTCCGGGCGAGCGATCGACATTCGGCGGGCTCAGAACCTTCGTCGACCGAAACACCCCTCAAGATCTCGCTGCGCGCCGCGGCAAGCCAAGAGGCGTCAGCGGGCGGCCTGACGTCCGAAGAACGCCAGGTTGTTCTCGAACTCCAGCAAACCGACCGCCAAGTGCGGGGGCATGAGCAGGCTCACCTGGCTGCGGCCGGCGGCTTGGCGCGAGGCGTCTCGTTCACGTTCGTCACCGGTCCCGACGGCCGGCAGTACGCGGTGGGGGGCGAAGTCTCGATCGACACATCTCCCGTCTCCGGAGACCCGGCAAGGACGATTCAGAAAGCCCAACAGATCCGCGCCGCCGCCAATGCGCCGGCCAACCCGTCGGGGCAAGACCGCGCCGTGGCCGGCCAAGCGTCTCAGATGGAACAGGCCGCCCGACAGGAGTTGGCGGCCAAGAAACGGGAAGAACTTGACGACCACAACCAACGCCGGGCGGCCGACGCTTTCCGGCAGAGTGAGACCCCGCCGTTGGGGCAGGTCCTTTCGGTCGTGGCTTGAGCTTGGGTCGCCGGCCCGGGCTAGGGCCCGCTCACTGGCTGCAAGCTCGTCTCGATTGCAGCGATTCTGCGTTCCAACGGCGACGGGAGCGGGTCGAACTCGGCGGCTTGCTTGAGGTATTGCAACAGACGAGTGGCGGTGTCGCTTTCAGGCAGTGGGATTTTCCGGTTCCGGTGCAGAGCGAAAGCTTTTCCATCTTCGATCAAGAGGCAAGCCATGCGCCTTCCGTAGTAAGAGCCCAGCCCGACATCGATGAAAACCGCGCGGCCGTCAAATCGCGTCATCACCGCTCCGTCGGTTACGGTGTGGCCCATGACGATGCGTTTTGCTTCGTGGGTGGCCAGCACGTGTTCTAAATGACGCGATTCGGGCCCGGCATCGTTGAGCGCCAAACCGCGATACCAGAGCGGCCCTTCGGCATCGACGGCCAATCCGCCTTGGATATCGGCCTGACCCTTCAGTTCCGCTCGGATCCGGGCGTTCAATTGCGCGAGGGTCGCCGAGGCATATCTCGGCCCGATTCCCCCATGCAGGAAGAGCGTGCCGTTGATCTTAACGACGGCATTGTGGCGGCTGATCCAACGGCCGTATTTCCCTTTCCTGCTGAATGCGGATTGATGTTCCAACAGCCCGAGCGCGTGATGTTCTTCCCATCGGCGTTTGTAGTCCGGACCGAACTCCGGCGTCTGCCCGAGGGGAGAGTTCCTTTGCAGTTCCTTGACATGCTGCCCGTAGACTTGGTCGCGCAGCATCTCCGAGTTCTTGTTCCGGAAAGCCGCGAATTCGCCGACGTGGACATACCGAAGGTCCCCGTACATGTTCATGGCTTCGTGATTGCCGATCAGGGCGTGGACGTAGCCGCCGGCCTTCTTGGCCTGCTTTTCGAGTTTCATCAACAGGTCCATCACGTCGCGGCTGCGGGCGCCGCGGTCGGGAACATCGCCGGTTTGGACCAGGTGCGCTTTTCCACCGGCCCACTTATTTTCTTTATCGAGCAAGCCGGCGCCGCGCAGCAGCTTGACAAACTGCTCGTAGTCGCCGTGAACATCTCCCACGGCGACAATCCGCTCCACGCCGCTCCAGGCGTCTTGCGCCGCGGGAGCAACGGGAATGGTGAGAAAAACGACGAGGGAAAGAAGAAACAACCGGGGCGGCAAGCCTCGACCGAGACGTGGTTGCAGCGGCGGTTTTGTCAACGCCGGAATCACACCTCACCTTACCAAGGTCGCGCCCCCGAATATCCGTGTGGTTATCGGTTGTAGATCGGCGTGGGTCCCCGCAGGCGCCCCCAGACTTCATCGCATTGATCGACGGTCGAGGCGTCCAAGGGAGGACCGTCGAGGGCTCGCAGATTGTTTTCGAGCTGCTCGGCGCGCGAGGCTCCTAAAATAACCGCGTCGACACCGTCCCGCGCGAAGACCCAGTGCAACGCCAACTCGACCAAGCCGCGCCCGGCCCGCTCGGCAATAGCTTTCAGTTCTTCCACAGCGTGGAAGTAGCCTTCATGCCAGTAGCGGTTCTGATACATCTTGTTGCCGTCGAAACGCGTCCCTTCGATCGGTCCTTTGTCCGGGCTGTGCTTACCCGTTAGAAGGCCCCCGGCCAGGGGATTGTAGGCGACGACGCCGACTTCGAAGCGTTCCGTAAACGTTAAATACTCCTGTTCAATGCCCCGAGCGAGGATGTTGTACATGGGCTGTGAAACCCATGGTGGCTGATAACCATTTTTTTCGCACAACCAAAAGATTTCACAAAGTTGCCAGGCGCTGTAATTCGATGTCGCCGAATAACGGATCTTTCCTTCGTGGCGTAATTCCTCCAGGGTTTCCAGCGTCTCTTCGATGGGAGTATCGTAATCCGGTTGATGTAAGTAATAGATATCCAAATAATCCGTCCGCAAACGAGCAAGGCTCTCTTCGATGCCTCGTCGAATGGCGGCGCGGGATAGTCCGCCGTAGGAGGGCTCCCGTTTCATCAGCCCGCGCACTTTACTGGCGAGGACGACCCGCGGACGTTTGGGACCAAGCGCGGCGCCTAGAATTTCCTCCGAGCGTCCCTGATTGTAGACGTTCGCGGTGTCGAAGAAGTTGATTCCGGCGTCCAGGCAAATATTCACCATCCGCCGAGATTCTGCTTCGTCGGCTTGAGAGCCAAACGTCATGGTCCCCATACAAGCCCTGGAGACTTCGAGGTCGGCGCGCGGCAGTTTTGTTGTTTCCATCTTGATTCCTTTGCTGTTGATAAGCGTAGGGAGAGGCGTTGTTGCGAATGCCGTTTGCGGGCAGTCAATAGCCCATCACCATGGGCAGAGCGTGGATCGGGTTACTTACTCTTCCTTGTGAGATGCAAGTTATGTTAGCATTGAAACGTTATGAGCGATGTACTTGCCTTACTCATCGAAGAAAGAGACCGCTTGAATCAAGCGATTGCCGTGTTGCAAGGCCCTAAACGCCGCGGCCGGCCACCGGGGAGCGGCTCGTCCGCCCAAGCAGTCGCCGCCAAGCCGGCCGTCAAGAAAAGAAAACGGCGCACCATGAGCGACGAGCAGAAAGCCATCGTTTCGGCCCGTATGAAAAAATACTGGGCGGCGCGACGCAAAGCCAAGAAAAAGTGACGTAAGCGTCCCCGGAAGCGTCCAGGTTCCAGGTTGTTGGAATCGCGCTGAAAAGCGGCCCCCGGATTGTCGGGTCGGTTTGGGTAAAGTCGGGGTGTGTCCGCGAACCGGATGACGCTGCATGCCGGCCCGAAGCAAGTCGGCCCAAGGCGGCTTACTTGCCGAGAGCACGGCGCAAAGCGCCCTCTAGTTCCGGGTATTGAAAGGCGTAGCCGAGTTGTTCGGCCTGCGCGGGCAACACGCGCTTGCTCGACAAAAGTTCCGCGGCAAAGCCTCCCAAGACCATCTTGAGAGCGAATGCCGGGGCCGGCATGAAGGCTGGCCGTGACAGAACGCGACCCAACACGCGGGCAAACTCCTTTTGACGTAGCGGGGACGGGGCAACGCCGTTGACCACGCCCTGACGGCCCGTGTCCAATAGCCGGACTACCAACCCGATCAAGTCATCGCGGTGAATCCAGGACCACCATTGGCGGCCGGAGCCCAACGGTCCGCCGGCGCCAAGTCGAAACGGAAGTAACATCGCACCGAGCGCTCCGCCGCCGCGCGCCAACACAATACCGACGCGAAGGCGCGACACGCGAATGCCGTGCTCCTCGGCCTTGCGCGCCTCGGCTTCCCATTCGCGGCTCACGCCGGCGAGAAAATCAGTCCCAGGGGAGGACGACTCCGTCAATTCCTCGTCGTTTCGGTCGCCGTAATACCCGATCGCGCTCGCGGAAACGAAAACCCGGGGCTTCGGATCCGCGTGGCGCAGCGCATCGACGAGGTGGCGCGTGCCTACCACTCGGCTGTCGCGGATGGCTTGTTTCTTCGCGCTTGTCCAGCGCCCTACTACGGGTTCCCCAAGCAAGTGAACGACTCCTTCGACACCGTCGAACGCATGACGCGGGGCGGGGCCGCCGGCGGGTTCCCAAGCGTGGGCCTCGACTAGGTCGGGGACTGTCACCTTGGCTCTCTCCGGATCGCGGGATAGCGCCGTCACGCGATGTCCCTGCTGAGTGAGTGTCCGACAAAGCTCAGTACCGACAAAGCCGGTTGCTCCGGTGACGAGGATGTTCATCGAGTGCCCCCCTCCCCCGGTCTCGTTGTCGACGCGGCGAGCCGGTGCGTATCGAGTTGCGATTTCAATGGTACCGCGCGAGGCCTCGGCGGGGATCGTGCCGTGAAGTCCGGGAAATGGGCAGACGGAGGGGTGTTTGGTTGCCGGTGGTGGCCGGGGGGGGGCGGGTTCGGGGCCCAATCGCCGACATACGGACGCCGACCGGGGCGGCTTGCTGGCCTATACTGGGACTTTCGCGAAGTCCTCGGCGTTTTTTTTGTCGCCCTCGCGAGAGGAATTTCTTGGAAAACGAATCCCGTCAGAACCCGCCTCGCTGGAAGCATCTCGTCGGTTGGAGCGCGGCGGTCGTGATGGCCTTGCTTTGGCTCGTTGCGGGCGTTTGGAAACTGACCGACCTGTCCGGCTTCCAAGTGAAGATGACGCAATTGCTTGTGCCGGTCTCAGTGAGCCTGCCGGCGACGTTCACGCTGGCGGTTTCGGAAACCTTCACCGGCTTATTGTTGTTGCGTCCGGCGTGGCGGCGTTGGGGTGGGTATCTTTCCGTCGCCCTGTTGCTGGTCTTCATGGCTTACGTGGGGATCAACTACGAGGCGCTGCGGGGAGCCGATTGCAGTTGCTTCCCGTGGATTGAAAGAGCCGTCGGCCCCGGGTTCTTCATCGGTGACGGCATTATGTTGGCGATCGGGGCTCTGGCGGCCGTTTTCTCACCGCCGCCGGCGCGTCCGCGCGGCGCGGCGACTCTGCTCGCCGGCGTCGTCGTGTTGGGCGGGGTTTCGGCCGGGTGGGATCAGTTGGGCCCCGGCCCCGAGTCCGATGTTCCCGCAACGATTCAGGTTGAGTCCGGGGAACTGAATTTGCACGACGGCGCGGTCTTTATCTACTTTTTCAATCCGACTTGTTTGCACTGTCTCGACGCCGGCATCGCGATGGCGGAGTTGAACTGGAAGGCGACGTTCGTGGGCGCGCCGACGCAGGACTTTGAATTCGCGCCGGGCTTCGTTGATGACACGGGGCTCCAGGACGTACAGCTTTCTCCGGACCTCGACCTGCTGCGCGGCAAGTTCCCGTTCGAGGATGTCCCTTACGGCGTGGCGGTCGACGAAGGCCGGGTGGTGGGGCGTTTGCTTTTCTTCGAGGAACCGGAGCTGAGCAAGCAGCTTCGCGCATTCGGTTTCGTGGAATAAGCCGTGCGGGGGCTTAGCGAGGCGCGCCGCCGGCGGCGCCGCCGGCAGAGCACTCGTGGTTGGTGAGCTTCGTTAGCGGATTCATCCGTTGAAAATCATGCTCCGTTCGCGCAAACCGCTAATTCTTCGGGGTGCTCTGGCGGCCGCGGCCGTTGTGCTCTTGTGCCAGCAAGACTTTCCCGCCTCAGCCGGTACTTCGGAAACCTCGCCGGTCGCTCCCGGCATGCGTCGCGTGACCGTCGATCCAGGACGCGGTGAGCGGAGCGGAGCGCGAGGCCCGGGTGTCTTTTCGGCGGGCCGACAACGGGGATTACTATCCGCCTTTCGGCCATGCGCGCAAGATCGCGGGGCGCCGCTTCGGCGGGGATCTGAGCTTGTTCGATGGGACGAAATGGGCCTACGTCCCGGCGCGATTCGAGATCGATTTGCCGGCCGGGGAGATTGAAGTCGAGGCGGTTCGCGGTTTCGAGTATGAGGTGTATCGAGCGCGTTTCGATTCTTCCCAACTCGACGCCGGGCACTTAACGATTCCGCTGAAACGCTGGGTCGACATGGAAGCGCGCGGTTGGCGCCCCGGTGACACGCACCATCACTTCCCCGGGCCCGCCGCCACGATGCTCGAGATGAAAGGCGAGGGGCTCAGCGTCGCCAACCTGCTGGCGCTCAAGAGCGGCGCCGGTCCCGGCGAGCGTCCCGGCGAGGGAGAATTTTGGAACACCGAACATTTTGAGGGCCGACTCAGCCGCCTTTCCGAGCGGCGGCACTTGCTGTACGTCAACGAGGAATTCCGCAATCATTTTCTGGGGCATTTGATTTTCCTCAATCTGCGCAGGCTTGTCGCGCCGATCAGCACGGGCGAGTTGCCCGAAAACGGCTGGGGCGGCTTCGATTTGCCGACGCACGCCGATGCCGCTGAATCCGCGCGCCGACAAGGCGGTCTGGTGTTGTGGGCTCACTTCCCCTATCCCAACGGCGAATGTCCGGTTGATACGGCCTTGGGGAAGATCGACGGTTTTGATCTGCTGACCACCGGCAGTCCCTTTGAGCTGCATCCGACTTTACGTCGCATCTACAAGATGTACGGACCGAAAATTTACGACATGGCGCCGATCGACATTTACTACGCCTATCTCAATTGCGGTTTCCGCGTGACCGCGACGGCGGGGTCGGACAAGATGGGACCGAGGGTGCCGCTCGGCAGCGGGCGCGTGTACGCCCACACCGGATCAACGTTCGACTACCCAAGCTGGATTGAGGCGATTCGGCGCGGACGGACGTTTGTTTCGACGGGGCCGCTGGTGGAAATCAGCGTGGAGGGGCGAGGCCCGGGCGACGAGATTGCTTTTAGCGCTTCCGAGGCGGCCGAGGGTTCGGTCGAACTCGATGTCGAAGCGGTGTGCCGATCGCGGACGGCCTATGAAAAGCTCGAATTGATCCGTAACGGCAAAGTGATCGCCGCAGTGGAACCGGACGGGGAGCACTTCGAGGCGAAGATTAGGACGAAGGTCGAAATGGACCGGACCGGTTGGCTGGCGGCGCGCTGTCACGGCCCGAGATGCTGCCCTACGGAGGCCCTCCGGGCCACTGGTTTCGCATGCCGGCTTTCGCGCACACCAGCCCGGTTTGGGTGACGATGGAAGGGCGGCCGATCGATCCGGGCAACGCCCCGGAACTCTTCCTCGACCAGATCGATGATCTCGACCACTATATCGCGCATCGTGGGAACTATCCCGACGAGGTGTCCAAGCAACGTAGCTTCGACCAGATCGAAGAGGCCCGCCGCATCTATCGGGCGCTCGCAGCGAGTGGGGTTAAGGCACAATAGGATCTGCGTGCGGTTCCCAAACGCGGATCGGGTGCAATCAGCCAGGGTTTTCCAGAGTAGACGGAATGGAGACGCAACCCGCGATGAAGATCGCGGACTCCCGTCCGCGCTTCGGTCCGGCTGTCTGAAATTTGCGCCATAATCGGCAACGATTTGACCCTACAGGCACCAAGGAGACAAACGAATAACATGTCCGCTGATCTTTTCAATCTTTCCGGCCGGTCCGCACTGATCACAGGGGGCGGCCGCGGGCTGGGCAAAGCCATGGCTCGCGGTTTCGCCCAGGCCGGAGCCGATATTCTTCTTGCTTCCCGCACCGAAAGTGAACTCGAAGCCGCCGCCGCCGAAGTCGCCGACGGGCTCGACGTCAAGGTCGAGTGGATGGGCGTCGATATGACCGACCGCGATCAGGTCGACGGGCTGGCGCGCGAGGCGGTCGCGCGGCTCGGCAAGATCGACATTCTTGTCAACAACGCCGGCACGAATATTCCCGCCGCCATCGATGACATTACCGACGACGCGTGGGATCAAGTTGTCGAGCTGAATCTCTCCGGGTGCATGCGGCTGATGCGCGCGTTGATTCCCGCAATGAAAGAACGCGGATGGGGCCGTGTCATCAATATTTCCTCGATACTGGGCCTGGCAGCCAAGGAGACCCGCAACGTCTACTGTGCGACGAAGTTCGGACTGATCGGTTTGACGAAAGCCGCCGCGCTCGATGTCGGTTCATCGAATGTAACCGTCAATGCCATCGCACCGGGGCCGTTCCTCACTGAGCTGCCCGGGAGTCTGCTGACCGATGCGGAGCAGAAGCTCTTCGCCGAGCGGACCGCTCTGGGTCGGTGGGGACGTCCCGAGGAACTTGTCGGCCCGGCCTTGATGATGGCGAGTGACGCGGGAAGCTATGTTACGGGGACCTGTCTGACCGTCGACGGAGGGGTGCTGGCCCGGGGGATTTGATCGGTTGAGACAGGGAAGCCCGTACTCCTTCGAGGGCGGTCGGGGAGACGGTATTCGTTAGCGCACGGAACGCGTCCGCTACGGTTCTTCTATTTAGCCGGCCGCATCGGATACCGCTTGCTTACGCGCGCGGCTCAGTTTGGTTTACGGGCCGATCGGCAGCAGCGTGTCTTGGCTTGCCACGCCGCCGGATACCACGGACAATTTGCGGTTGCCAAGTTGCGCGTCGGTGGGCACGCGAAAATTGATTTGGTACGCCGAGATCAATTCCGGTGCGTAGAACGATCCTAAGACTTCCACGCCCTCGTCGTCGATCCCGACCACGGGCGAAACGACACTGCGCGCCGCGGGGACCGGCCCGGGGACGTTTGTCGCGACCTCGGGATCGGTAAGCCCCAGTCCCGTCAGAAACAACAAGACCACCTTTCCGCGCCGGGCCGGATTGGAAGGCTCGACCAAGGAGAAGTCCGGGTGCAGCGCGGCGGCAATCCGCACTCCGTCCCGCCGATTCTCGAAAATACCCGGTTGTACCGGGAAGAGGGGAACCCCTCTAACCGTCGACTGGGCTCCGTTGTTTTCGATGCGAACCGTCGCCGTGCTGGGGGCCGTCAAGCCGAAAGGCACTTGGACGTTGATCTGCTCTTGCCCGTTGACATTCGCCAGTCCCAAGATCGGCGCTGCAACGCCGTTGATCCGCACGCGTACGCCTCGCAGGATCGTCGAGAAGGGAAACTCCCGCGGAAGTACCGCGCCGTTCACGCCTTCCATCAACTCGACGCCGAAAATGCTGCCGGCGCTTCCCGGGACCCAGCCCTGCCGGAAGCTCGCTCCGTTGACGAACCCGAGAGTGGTCACTTGCGGAAGACGCCCGATCGTGTTGAGCGTAAAAGAAACGTTTCTGCCGACGGCCGAGGCCGCTATGCGGATTGTTCCCAATACCGCTCCGGCCCGCACCGAGGCCTGCGCGCGCCCCAACGAATTCGTCGTGACCGTGGTTTCGGTGGTGATCGTCGCCGACCCCTGCACGACGGCGAATGTAATCTCCACGCCGGGTACGCCTTGGTTGTTGTCGTCACGAGCTTCGACGACAAGCGGGAAAGCCGCAATCTCGCCCAGCGCCAGAGTTTGGTTGTTCCCCGAAACGATCGCCAGTTGGGTGGCATCGACTTCGACCGTTAGGTTGAAAACAGCCGTCATGGAGCCCGATGTTGCCGTGATGGTGAACGGCCCCGGGCGATTGCCGAGCCTGACGAGGGTCGACGCCCGACCTTGGCCGTCGGTGGTCCCGATCGTGTTGACGAGCATCGCGGCCTCGGGAGGCTCGACGGACCACGTCACACTGGCTCCCTGAACGGCGTTCTCGCAGATATCGGTGACTCGCGCGACGAGGGCGACTTGATTCAGTAGTTGCCCGGGTGAACCGCTCTGGTTGTCGCCCTGAGCCTTGGTGATGAGACCCGCCGGTCCGCGAGAGGCCCGAAACTCCACGCTCAACACGGGATCTCCATCGGGCTCCAAGGCGATGTCGATCGAGCCCAGGCCGGAAGAACATCCGAAGGTAACCGACGTCTCGGCACGGCCGTTGAAGCCGGTGAGCCCCACGACGGGATCGAATGTCGCGCCGCGATCGGAGGAAAAGAAAATCGCCGCGCCGGCGACGGGGTCTTCGTCGACGTCAAGAGCAAGGACTTCGATCGCGTCCTCCACCGTCTCGCCGACCAGTACCTCCAAGAAATCATCGGTTAGAAGAATCAGGGAATCGACGTCCTCCGAGCTGGTCGGAACAACGGTAACTCTGAACGGGGAGGGCAGCGACCTGCCGAAATCGTCCGAGACGAGAACTTGGACGTCGGTCGGCACGACGACGCTGCCGGTATTGCAAGTGATCGAAGCGAGTCCGTTCGGCCCGGTCATGACGCTGACGGGACACAGCAGCAAGAACTGATCCGTCGTGCTGACCGACAATTCAAGGTCGGCTTGTGGCTCGCCATCGAGGACGGCGCTTACGACGAGCGGCACGGGCAACGTTGCGTTGCGGGGCGCGACTTGGTTGTCGCCCGACACCTTGAGAAGTCCTTCTTCCGTTGGAGCTTCGCTGAGAATGGTCGCCGAGAAAGGAACATCGAGCTCTTGAAGAAAGTCGTCGCTCACGAAAATCTGCACGGCGGTTGTCGATCCCACGACACCGGCGGTGCAGCTGATGGTTCCGACGCCGCTCGAGTCGGTCAGCACGCCGCTGTTGCAAGACACCACGCCGCCCGGAATCGCGCTCACCGTAAGTACGGCGTCCTCTTGCGGCTCGCCGGCCACGCGGTCCGCCACGCGGAGCGGCTCGGGGAATGCGCTGTTTTGCAGAACGGTCTGGTTGTCGCCCGACAGCTTGGTCAAGCCGCTGATCGGCACGTCTTCGTTGACGATGGTGGCCGCGAACGGATCGCCGATGGTGCGCCCGCCGTCGTCGCTGACCGAGATTAGCACGACGGTATTTTCCGCGACGCCGAGAGCGCTGCAAGTGAAGGAGGCTTCCCCGCTCGAATCCACCAATCCGCCGTTGGAGGTGACGCACGAGACGGTGCCGCTTGGTTCGCTGGATACAGAGATTACGGCGCCTTCCTGCGCCACGGTGGAAACGAAATCGGTCACTTTGAAGGTGGTCGAGAAGGATTCGCCTTCGGTGACGACTTGGGCGTCGCCGGTCAGCTTCTGGAGCCCCTCCCGTCCGGGCACCAACGGCACGATCGACACGGTGAAGGGCGCTGTGGGCGCCCTGCCGAAGCTGTCGACAATCAGAATTGACTCACTCGACAAGTCGCCAACGACCGAGGCGTCGCAGGAAAACACGACCAGCCCTTCCGAGTCCGTAGCGACGAGAGGGTTGTCGCAGGACGCGGCGGCGCCGGGAAACGTTCCGACCAAGTTGACAACGACCTCGGGCTGCGGATTACCGCCGTCGCTGAGCGCCTGCGCGACAACGGCGAAAGAGGAGCCCGAGCGTACGATCTGCTCGTCGCCGGAGAACTTATTCAACGATCCTTCTTGCGCGATGGGCGGCGAGGTCAACGACACGGCGTCGGGCGAGGATGCCAAGGCCGTCTCCGCCGTCGGGGCGTCCGCGGCGGTATCCCATCGGACGAGTCTTCCGGTTTCGGTCAGCAGGTAGAGCAAACGGCCGTCGGGCGACGCCGTCAGATCCGCCACGCCGTCGGGAATTTCGTCCGGCGCGAGCACGCGCCCGCCCGCGGTCGGCGCCGAACCCAGAACGCCCCGCATCCACTTCTCGCCGCTTCGCAGAAAGAAGAGGCCGCGGGCCGCCACGAGCAGCCGATCGATGAGAGGCTGAGCGCCCGCCGCCTCGAAGCTGCCCGGGAGATTGCGCGATTTCTCGTTGCCCGCCGCCGCTATCGGCAGCGGTGTGAAAAACGTCTCCGCGCGCTCATCGAGGGCGTAAATCGCGCCCCGAGTCGAGACGTAAACCCGGGAGCCGTCCGCGGCGGTTGTGATCGCGCCGGGCGGTTCGGGCAACAACAGCGCGGTCTCTCGTAGCTCGCCGGCCTCGATGTCGACGACGCGCACATGGCCCGCCCGCGCCGGGATCAGATAAACCCTGCGCGAATCGCCCCTGACCGCGAGGCCGACGGCTTCGAATCCCAGCTCGATTTCGGCGCGGATCGTTTCCGTCGAGGTGTCGATGAGAAACAGCGTTTGGCCCGCGGCGACGGCCAGCAGACTCCGGTCGTGAGACAGCGCGGCAGCCGCCGGCAAACTTCGGGTCGGGAGAAAAAGCGTACCGCGCGGCGAAAAATCGGCGTTCAAAATCGAGATGCCGTTTTCGGAAACGACCAAGAACTTTTCCGACTCGCCGCCGCCGGAGCCGGGAATCGAAAACGCCCCGATGGCTCCCCGTCCGACCGTCAACGAGGCGGCCGGGGCAAGCGACGAAGCGTCGTAGACCGTCACCTCCATCGCGGCTCGTTCAAAGACGAACAAATGGTTCGGCGCCGCGCCCGACCACGATCCAACCACCGTGCACAACAGGATCGGAAGCCGTCTCAACCAAGCCGTTCCCGTCACATTTCCTCCGTCATGGAAGCGGCCGCGAAAGAAGGCGGGCCGCAAGCCCTGAAAGCGGCGAACACTGGCGCCGTCAGCATCATTCGAAAGATCCGTCGACTCGCTGAAGGACTACAACAAACGGGGGTCAGGCCGTTTCTATGAACCCGCTGTTTCATATTCGTACCGCAACAAGAAATGCGGGTCGGCGACGAGGCAGGAGTGTGCGACATCAGTAGCAGAGGGTCGACGGCCCGGGATCGGGCGCTTCCGTGCCTGCAATCTTCTCTTGGATCGACCATGGCTAAAGCCGTATGGGAAAAGGCCGTTGCAACGGCCTCGCACCGGACAACGCGCCCTTTCAACCGGCCCTACAAGGGCCGGCCTATTTGCAACCCAAGCCCAGTGAACCGGGCTAACCGCCGGACTCGGTTGTCGATTCAACCCAACTGCTCGATACGCTCCCCATTTTTCACAGCTCATAAGCGAGCGCTGCATGGAATCAGTTTCAGCCCGCATTTTCAATTTGATGTTTGACATCCCGACCTTCCAGCGGCCTTGAGCGTCTTTATTCATAGGGGCTAGAGCCCGATGAGGACGCCATGGAGGCCAACACCCAATGGGTGAAAAACAAACCAAGCCATTCCAGCTAAGTTTCAACGGCTTGTTGAAAGTCGATTTCCAGGGATCGCATGTCACTTCCGACGGTGGCCTGATTTTGGTTCGCGAACTGGACGAGCGGCTCGGTCTCGGGAAGCTGATCGATGAGTATCTCAGCGACTCGCGACAAGGCTTGAACAAGAAGTTCCCGCTGGCCGATCTGCTGCGCCAGTCGATCTACAGCCGCTTGGCAGGCTACGAGGACGTCAACGACGCCGTCCGAGTGTCGGCTGACCCGACGTTTCACTTGATCGGCTCGCAGAGGAACTGGGATCGCCGAGCGGCCTTGACCTCGACGCTGCATGGCTTCGAGACGGAGATGCTGGCGAGCGAAGAGAACCTGCTGGGGCTGATGGCGCTGAACCGAGAGCTGGTCGGGCAAGCGGAGGCGTTCGACGACTCCGAGCGGGTCGTTCTGGACATGGACTCCACCGAGAGTCCGGTCCATGGCCAACAGGAAGGCAGTGCCTACAACGGACACTTCGAGTCGGTCTGCTACCACCCGTTGCTTTTGTTCAACGGTCATGGTGATTGCCTCGCTGCCAAGCTGCGTCCCGGCAACGTGCACAGCGCCGAGGACTGGGATGAGCTATTGTTGCCGGAGATCGAGCGCCAACAGGCTGCGGGCAAGCAGGTCGCCTTCCGGGGCGATGCCGCCTTTGCCAAGCCGGAGATCTACGAGGCGCTGGAGGAGCGCGGCGCGGACTACGCGATCCGCATTCCGGCCAATAAGAACCTGGAGCTGGAGATCGAAGACATCCTGTTTCGTCCGCCGGGGAGGCCCGGCCGCAAGCCGCTAGTGCGCTACAAGAGCTTTCGCTATCAGGCGGAGAGCTGGAAGGGGCCGAGACGAGTTGTCGCCAAGGTCGAGCACCACCAGGGCGAGCTATTCGCGCGCGTCGGTTTTATCGTGACGAACATGAGCTTGCCAAG
Source organism: Bryobacterales bacterium (assembly GCA_965238125.1). Lineage (GTDB taxonomy): Bacteria > Acidobacteriota > Terriglobia > Bryobacterales > UBA6623 > UBA6623. The sequence continues at coordinate 521,337 of OZ250179.1, forward strand.
CCGGTCGGTGGTGCGTTTCTACAACAAGCGCGGCACGGCGGAGCAGTGGATCAAAGAAGGTAAGCAAGCGACGCACTGGACGCGGCTGTCGTGCCATCGCTTCCGGGCGAACGAGGTGCGCTTGCAGTTAAGCGTGCCGGCCTACAACCTGGGCAACCTGTGGCGGCGACTCGGGTTGCCGCACAGGATCAAGACGTGGTCACTGACGAGCTTGCAGCAGCGGTTGATGAAGACGGGCGGCAGATTGGTCAAGCACGCGCGGTACTACTGGTTGCTCTTGGCCGAGGGACATCTGAACCGGCGGCTGTTTGGCGACATGCTGCGGAGGATCTGGGCGCTGCCTGTGCCGGGTGGTTAGCACCGCACTTGGCGAATGCGAAATCTGTGTACTGAGGACGGAAGCTCGGAGGGGTGTCTGCGAAATTGACTTCGCAGCGGCGGATCAGCCCCCATGAGGGGCAAGAAGGGGGCTCGATCGGTCCCGCCTCAGCCGCCGCCTCTTTCGGGTGGAGAAATGGTTGCGCTTCGCCGGGTGAGGGTGTAGACTCGTGCCGTCAGAGGAGCCAAATCGGAAATCCTGGTTTGTTTTCTTTTTCACCCATTGGGTGTTGATCTCCTCAGCGCCTTGAGTGCTTTCAAGCCCGCATAAATAAAGGCGTCCGAGTCCACCCGATGGTTAGCAGAACCGAAACTAAAGTGGAAATCCGGGATAAGGAAGCGCTACGTCTGCAGCCTGACTTCCCCCGGGCGTACAAGAACCTAGCTGCGGCGCTAAGACGCCTGGGTCGGAAAAAAGAGGCTGATTCTTATGTGCAAAAAGCCGAGGAAGGAAACCTAACGCGTGTCAAAGATGCCGGTAGGCGATACGAGCTGCCTGGTTTTTCCGTGCTGCCTCCGAAGGGTAAGAAATGGAACGCACAGAGAGAGGGAAACCGCATTGTGTTTGAAAAAGACACAGGCACCAACGGACGACGTACTGTTATTGCCTTTGCTTTCTCCAAATTTCTGGGGTCCGAACTGGCGGCACTTAGCACAGAGCGGCGGCTAGCCGCGATTGAAATGGCAGCGGGGCGGCAATCCGAAAATGACGGACGCTACAAGCCGTTGGACAGTAGTGTTTCCAGGGTCTCCTCGGACAATGCGAAAGGTGGAACTTGCGTCAAAAGGGAGTTTACATCCGAGGACCACGGCGTGCCCTATGCTCCGGGTAAAGTTTTTATCCTCACGGGGGCAGACTCCTACTGTCTTCACCCGGAGATTCGCGAACCATTGATGGTTCAGGTCTCATACAGTCAACGATATCCCAAGGGGAAGAAACCGCTGCCGATCGAGTCGGAGCTTGAACCGTTTGTGGGGGGTCTTAGTTTCACTCCCGTTCGGTAGCTCCACGGTTTAGACTGGCCCGAGACGCCGCGTTCGTGGACAAGCAAAGGAGAAACCGCGAGCCGGCCTGAGCGGCTGCCGCGGCCGGTGGCCGCCAACGACGCGCCGACCCAAATCGACGGATGGATCGTTTCGGGTCGTGTCCGCGGACCCCTTACAGGCGCACGATCTTCTCGTCAACGATTCCGGGGTAACGGTTGCGCGTGTCCACTAACCTCGGGCAGGTTTCGAGCAGACCGTCATAGTCGAGCTCGGAGTGGTCGGCGACAATGACGGCGCAATCGGACGCCGCGGCGGCTTCGAGCAAGTCCGCGGACTCGCGCACCTGCCCGTCGATCTCGAGGCTCGGGACAAACGGGTCGGTATAGCTGATAATCCCGCTTCAAAACGGTCTCGAACGACGCTTTCTCATGGAGCAACTGGAAGCCAAGATTCAGGAAGTGCAGTCGGTCCAGCGGAGCCTGCAAGACATTCAAGCGCAGATCATCAAGGCTTTCATGTAAGGGATTGCCCGGAGCTATCCATCCCTATTCGCCGACTCGGAGTCCTTGTTACGCTGTCAGTTCAGGTCGCGGGGCGATTAGCCGCTTTTCTCATCGCGTGGCGGGGCAAAGTGCATGAGAGGCCCGTCAGTACGAGGCGCGCGCCGCTTGACGAGCGGAGGCGTACTTGAACAGTACGGTGAGCACGGCGAGCAAGCGCAACGAAGTAATGGCGGGCCTATCGTGTGCTTTGCCCGTCAGGCGGTGAGAAATGCGGGTTAGATCCTTACAATGCGCAGAGGCCCGCCTAGGTGAAATGCCGGCCGGCTTTCGGTTCGACCACGGCGAAGACATCGCATTTTCTACTCGGCGCGGCGATTCATATACCGCAACGTCAGGTCACGGTCGGCAACGAAGATATTCGCGCCGACGTTTTCGAGAGATCCCTTGAGGCCGTCGCGCCAATGCGCCACCTGCAAGCCTTCGTGGTCGGAAGCTAAGATTCGATAGCCGCCACCCGGGTTGACGATTACCGCCGCCCCATTACCGACGCCGGCGGGCGCCGGATGGATAGTCAACGCGGGGCGATCGATCACGTCGTCACCCTTGGCTCCGGGGGCTCCATCGGGCCAGAAGAATTTGCTCATGGGCGACCGGCTTTGGCTCACCGCCGGCCGCCGCCGACCCGCGTGCCGGGATGACGCCGACCAGCGTCGAGGCGGCCAATGACGTTTTCATTGGATTCCCCTCAGGGTGCGTCGCGCTCCCACAGGCCGGACTGCGGATCCCGGCCGTCAGGCGAGCCGCCGGCGACGACGAGCCGGTCGCCGATGATGGCCGCGGCGGGTGACGACAAGGGCTTCGGTAATTCACCGAGTTCCTTCCACTCGCCGTCGGATGAGAGCGCCCGGATTGAGGCTTCGATCTTTCGATTGTCCGGACCGCCCGTCATGCCGCCGATCATGAACACTCGGTCGCCGCTCAGGAACGTGCTTCCTTCCGCGTGGGAGTGCGGCGCCGGCAGTGCGGGGCCGCTGCTCCAAGAGTCGGTCGCGGGATCGTAGACGTCGGTGCGCGATTGATCGGTTTGGCCGCTGTCGTGATTGAACTGGCCGCCCATTACATAGATCTTGCCGCCGAGCGTAACCGTGCCGAACTGATTGCGGGCCGCCGGCATGGGGGCGGCGAGCTTCCATTCGCCGGAACCTTCGGTAGCGGTGTCGAGGTCGAGCACCCAGTGGTCCGCCGAGTCAGTGTCGCGGTCGGACATTAGCCCTCCAATGTAGTGCAGCTGGCGACCAACGAGCGCGAGGCCGCCTCCGGCGCGCGGCTCGGGCAGCGAGGGCCCGGCGACATAGGTGTCGCTGTCGATGTCGTACTTCCACACCTCATCGATCGCCTTGCCCGGGTAGCCGTCCTTAAAGCCGCCGGCGATCCACACCGAGCGGCCGTCGAGGACGGTGTTGATGTGAGTGATCGCGCTCGGCAGGTCGGCGAGTTGTCTCCAGGTTTTCTCCGTGGGATCGTAGACGTCGGCGCGCTTGCTCGACTTGGTCCCCATGGTGTATCCGCCGAAGAGGTAGAGGCTGTCGTCGATCACGACGGTCCCCGACTCCCACCGCGCCACGGGCATGTCGGAGAGTTGTTGCCAAGAGCCCTTTTCTAGGGAGGCCCCTTTTTGCCCCCGCGGCGGCGAATCTGTCTTGGGCGAGGGGGGCGCGCAAGACCAGATCGCCGCGAGCGCGGCCAGGACGAAGCCCGCGCGGAAGCCACGTCGAGTGAGTCGGTCGTTTGTCAGTATCGTCATCATCCTCTCCCCTTTTCGCGCGATACGAGACGCGACCCAGCGCCAACAGCCGGCGCGGAGGGTCTCACCCCTTGCGCGTCTTTGATTGCCGCCGTTCACTCTATCTTCTTGTATCTCAGCACGCCTCGGGAGCCGCCGACTTGGGCTCCGAAGACAAGCCCCCCGTACACCGCTACTCCTTCGGCGCCGCTTGTCACGATACTGAGCTTCGGCTTTGGGTCGGGGATAAAGGCCGTCACCTTCCCCGTCCGGGCATCGCCGATGTAGATGCCTCGCCCGAAGCCGGGGTTACGGGGTTTGCCGCTAGCGTCGGGATCGTAGCCGGAATCCGAGTCGGCGACGTAGATCGTGTCGTTCTCGTCGATGTAGATCCCGCTCGGCGACCCGAACTGAGTCCACGTCGCCAGGTGGTTGCCCGATTGGTCCAAGATTTGAATTCTCTGATTGGCTCGATCGCCGACAAAGATTCGACCCTGTGAGTCCAGGGCCAGAGCATGAATCCCCTGAAACTCGCCGGGGCCGGCGCCTTTCTTGCCCCAAGCCTCGACAAATCGACCGTCTTTCGTGAACTTGACGAGGCGGTTGTTTCCGCCATGGCCGTGGTTATGGCCGTCGCCGACGACTATATGGCCGTCCGGCAAGACTAAGACATCGGAGGGACAGCTGAAACTATTCTCTCCTTCGCCGGGCGTGCCCGCCGTGCCGAGTTTCATCAACGGCTTTCCGTCGGGGCTGAACTTGTGAACTTGATGGCCCTTGCCGTTTTCCCGGCCCGTCTCGCACGAGGTGTGAACCGCGTCGGTCACCCAGACGTTCCCTTGACGATCCACATGGATCCCATGGGGCCAAATGAACAATCCCGCCCCGAAGCTCCGGATCAATCCGCCCTTGCGGTCGAAGAGCATGATCGGGTCCAAATCGCTGTCCGTGCAACGGCCCTTGCCGCAGCGCTCAAAAACCCAGATTTTTTCGGTGAAATTCCCGTTGCTGTCGCGGTGGGGGTAGACGGCGCTTGTGGATCCCCACTCTCGCCCCTCGGGAAGTTCCCCCCATCGTTCGCCGCCGCCGTACGGATTCGGCGCATCGTTCTGGGCGGCGACAGGCGACCCGACGGCGATTAGCAGGAGCATCATCCCGACTGCGTCTTTTCTCATCACTCCCTCCCGCTCGAGGCGTTGGCCGCTCGTCGGTTCGCGTTCGCGAATCGTCGGAAGAAACTGTCCTCGCGCCATTGCGGCCGCTCGTCGCCGTTCGCGATTTCGGCGGCTAACCGCGCCATTAGGCGATTGAAAACGGCGGCGGCTTCGCGGTCCACGGGTTGGTCGAGGTCGTCGGAAGGCGCGTGGTAGCGGGTTCGCAGCCATTGCCGGCGCTGCTCGGCTTGTGGCATGTCCGCTTCAAACCCGAAGCCGAGAAACAGCGCCGGGATGCCCTTTTTAATGAAGTCATATTGGTCGCTGCGAATGAAAATATTGTGTTCCGGCGTAGGGTCTTCTTGGACGCCGATGCCGATGTTCTCCGCCGCCGCCCGTAGACGATCACCCAGGTCCGACTCGCCGAGTCCATAGCCGCGCACCACCTCGAGCGGGAAAAGCGGCAGGAACATATCCAAGTTGATATTCGCGACGACATTGTTGATGTCCACCGTCGGCCGCGAGGCGTAGTAGCGCGAACCGAGCAGACCCTTCTCCTCGCCGGTACAGGCCGGAAAGATCACCGACCGGCGCAAGCTCTGCGCTGATTCCTCAAGCAAACGGGCGGCTTCGAGCAGGGTGGCGATGCCGGAAGCGTTATCCATTGCGCCGTTGTAGATCGAGTCACCGTCGATCGGCTCACCGACGCCCATATGATCAAGATGGGCGGAGAGCAAAACGTACTCGTTTTTCAGCTCCGGGTCGTCGCCGGGCCGGATGCCGATGACGTTGTCGGAGCTGAGCTTGGATTGCTCGATCACAACCTTGCCGCGAATCTTGCCGACGAGCGGAAACTTCGGCAAAGGCTTCTTTTCGCGGTCGAGCGCCGTCAGCTCTTCGAAAGTGTGGCCGTAGCCCGCGAGCAGCAAGTCCGCGTGTTCGGCATTAAAACGAACGCCGAGTTGAGAGGCGACGTTACGCGACAGCTGCGGGTCGCTGAGGTCCATTCCCGTGAAGCGGAACAGTTTTCTCATGCGCTCCCAAGGGATTTCGCTCAGCCGGGGATTTGGCAGGCCGACGGAGCCGATTGCGCCGACACGCCTGAAATTCTCACGCGCCTCATCGCCTGACTGGTAATAGGAGGCCAGGGGACCGGGAATGCCCGCGGGTGCTCCTTGCAGGCCGACGAGAATTTTTCCCTTGACGTCGAGCCCGCGAAAATCGTCGTAATCGTGCTCGGGAACCGTCAACCCATAACCGACGAAAACCATCTCGGCTTCAACCGTCTTGCCCGTTTCGCCGGAACGCCCGAGGACGGTGTGGCGGCCAATTTCGAGGGGGATGGTCCTGCCGTTGCGCAGCAGTTCGAGGCCGGAGTCTTCTTCGATAACGCGACGGGTTTCGAACTCGACCCGCTGTAGGTAGCCCTCGGTGCCGCCGGGTACGAGGCCGAACTTCTTATACTGCTCGGCGACGTACTGGGCGGCTTTGCGATGCCCCTCGCTGCCGGTGGCGCGGCCTTCCAATTCGTCGGAAGCCAGATAGGCGATGTGCTCCCACCAGCGATCCCCGGTCGGGGCCGGGCCGACGCCGGAAGCGCAGGAGCCCAGCGTGCCGGCAAGCGTGATGGAGAGTACCGAGGCTGTTGGTGACCGTCGCATGGTGCTCTCTTCCAGCCACCCAGTCTACACCCGGGGTAACGGCCCCATCCCGGCCGGCCCTGAAGATGTTGCTATGTGGCCCACCGGTCGGGGTGTTTCAGGCGTTTTGACGCACTGGGGCTCCGCCTCGAGCGCGAGTCGCGTCGGGAACAAAACAGGCCCGGCGAAAATCGCCGGGCCAAGTTGGAGTGGTTTCACGGGAAGTCTTACGTGCTTGAATCGGACCGGCTTTCCGCGTTACCCCCCGCCCTTGTCGGGGAACCCGCTTCGCTCGTCTCGCCGGCATCGGAATCCGGCTCTTCGCGAATCGGGTCCAGAATCCCTCTAGGGTCTTGATCGACGTCGACAACTATATTCACAAACCCGATCATCATTTCTTCCCAGCTTTGGTCGCCCCAACGCACTTCCCCGGAAGGATCGGGGTTGGCCGCGTTGTTCGGAGAGTTGTCGAACCAGGCGGTACATTCGATGCGCGTTCCCTTCGGCAGCGGGATCGGTTCCTTGAGCCGGTAAACGAGCTGCCAATTAAAGTCGTATCGCGGAACTCTCAGCAGGGTTTGGCGACGGCCGTCGGGGAAAACGGCGCGGTACTCGAAGGCCTTGCCGCGGTAGTGCATGTGCGGGCTCAACCCTTCGAGGATCACATCGCGAGACACGGTGGAAGCCGCCTCGACTTGGTAATTGGGGGCGTTTGGGGGGGATCACGAACTTGACGTTCGCCACCGCCCCGCTCAGGGCGCGCACCGCCGGCGGCTCGTCGGCGAAGACCAACCCGAGTGAAGGTTGGTCGGCGCCCGCGGTTCCCGTGGTCGTGTAATGCAGCTCAAAGACCAGGTCCGAGCCCGCCGGGATCAGTACCGCCCGGTCTCGAATTTCCCCTGTGTACTGCTCCGCCACGTTATAGCCGGGAACATAAGCGGCCATGAATTGCCGGAAGTCAAAACCCACGGATCCGCCCTGCTCCTCGGAGCCGATGTTGCGGGTCTCGCGGTCGGCGGTGAAGAACTCGCCCGCCGGGTAATCCTTGAGGAAATTCGACCCGGGCGGCCGCAGGGAGACGACCAAGTGATGGACGAGCGAGCGATTGGACGGCCGCAATTCCATCATGCGTACCCAGCGATCTTCAGGGAAGGGGTTCTTAACGATGTAGTAGGTGTATTCGACGACGCCGTCGGCGGGGACTTCATAGGTGGGAACGGTCATCACCTGGTCGGGTTCGATGTTCCAGCCGTCGACGAACGCCTGCGGCGGGGGCGCCTTCGTCGGGTCCCCCGCGGCGGACCCGGTCTCGGCCCAGGTCGACAGGACTTCTTGTTCTCGCGGGCTCATCGTGCGGTCGTTGTGGAACGCGGGCCCGACGCCTTGCTCGGCAAACCACGGCGGCATCCGTTTGGTCAGAACCGCTTCGCGAATCGCCGCGGCCCAGGGGCGGGTTTCCTCGTACGTAAGGAACGACATCGGGCCGATCTCTCCCGGACGGTGCAGCCTTGGCAGCGCTGCTGCAACACCGGCCTAGGGTGGAGCCGAAGGCGGAACCCTGGGTAGAATCTCCGCCCGGCCGAGCCCTGAAAGGGCCCCTGGGCACCCATTTTCATGGCGGTCCTATGAACCCGCGGATTCATGGAAACGGATTGTACGCTTTTTTCGTGTAGTCGGACCTACACCGCGGGCAACTAGAATTTCGCGGCCATCAGCGCCCGCAGCCGGCGCGCGCGGTCCGGGCCCCGCAGAGCCCGTAGGGCCTTGGCTTCGATCTGGCGAATACGTTCGCGCGTGACCGTGAACTCCTGCCCGATTTCCTCGAGCGTGTGCTCCCGATCGCAACCAATGCCGAAACGCATGCGAATGACTTTCTCTTCCTTGGGAGACAAGGTCTTGAGAACATCGGCGGTTTCTTCGTGGACGCTCGAATCGACAACCGACTCGACCGGTGAGCGCACCCAGCGGTCCTCGAGTAGATCGCCCAGCGCCGACTCGCCGTCACGGCCGACCGGAGTTTCGAGCGACACCGGATCGCGCGAGATGGTCTTGAGCTTCTGAACCTTCTCGGCGGAGATTTCCATGCGGTCGCCGATTTCCTCATTGCTCGGCGTGCGCCCATTCTCCTTTTCAAGTTCACGCGACGCCCGCAAGAACTTGTTCATACTCTCGTTCATATGAACGGGAATACGAATCGTGCGTGATTGATCGGCGATGGCCCTGGTGATCGCCTGCCGGATCCACCAAGTGGCGTAGGTCGAAAACTTGTAGCCGCGCTGATATTCGAATTTCTCCGCGGCCCGCATCAGGCCGATATTGCCCTCTTGGATCAGATCCAACAGGTGCAGGCCGCGATTGACGTATTTCTTTGCCACCGAGACGACCAGCCGAAGATTGGCTTCCACCAGGGCTTTCTTGGCCCGCTCGGCCTCGTCTTCCCCGCGGTCCACCCGGCGCACCGTATTCTCTAGGTGAGCGTAGTCGACGCCGTACTTCTCTTCAGCCCGCCGCATTTCACGCCGCACTTCACGAATGGCGGCCGTGGTCTCCGAAGAGCGCGACTGACGGGACCTTTTCTGTAAGACTCTCAGCTCCCGCGCTAAGGGCTCGATTTCTATCTTGACGCGGCGGAGCCGCCGATCGTAGGTCTGCCAACTCGCCGGCCGGAAGGGGATTTCCTGGACAGCCAAGGAAAGCTTGATCCGTTGGCGGCTCAACTTCCAGTCAAGGCGCCGCCGAACATGCACGTTGCGTTTGGGCGTTTTCTCGAGTTTGATCGACGTATTGTAGGCCTGCTTGGCACAACGGGAAACCTTGGCGAATTTCTGCCGCAGTTGGTTTCGTTTCCGCGTGCGTTGCGGTGAACCCTCTTCGTAATCACCGATGACGCAAAGCGAGTCCACCAGACGGTCGCCCTTCTTGATTTCCTCGTAGTGGTCGAGAATGGCCTCGATAATGACGCGCGACCGCGTCAGTGAGCGATAGACCTGATGCTTGCCGCGTTCCATGCGGCGGGCCAAATCGACTTCGCCCTGGCGGGTTAATAACGGGACCGATCCCATCTCCCGCAAGTAAACGCGAACCGGGTCGTCCGTATAGATGGCCGTGTCTTCCGTCGGCGTCGCGGTTTCCGCGCTGTCGGCGGAAGCGCCGTTTCTCGGTCTGACAAACGGAGACCCTTCTCGGAAAGGGGCAGCTACATCCGCTGCTTCGATAAACTGCTCGTCAAATTGATCCACACGACCTCCCGGATCTAGGGTTGGCTGCGGCGGAGCGATCCATTGCTGTTTCTGGTTTAGACAATCGACCTATTCGGTTCCACGATACGTCGGCAGCCGAGTAGATCAAACAGGGCTTTCCTAATACACATGTTGCCGGGTCGCGCGGAATCGGCTGTTCCTGAGCAGGATGGATTCCCTGGACACCTCTTGGTCCGTTTGGGATTGGGTTGCCGACTCGCCGCCTCATGGACCCGGGTGAGAAAATACTTCCTCCGACTCACCCGTAGAGCTTTTCGTATATAGTATCTTTCAAAATCCCATTAATTGCAATAGGAAAATTCACACTAAAACGCGTGACGGTCATAGTACTAGAACTGTCGGCGTGAAAAGGAATGAGTTGGCTGGAAGAACGCTTTGCTTGGGCGTGCCAAGCCAACGCTATATCATTGATTCAGTGAGACTTCCTTCCCTTGATGAGATGAGTCAGCTCGGACAGGAATTCCTCTTCGTCTTGAAAGTCGCGGTAAACGGAGGCGAAACGGACATAGGCCACCTTGTCGATCTGCCTTAGCCGGTTCATCAGCATCTCGCCCACCCGGGAAGTCGCGCATTCTCTCTCGGGCGAGTCCAAAACCAGCGATTCGGCGGCATTGACGAGGGTTTCCAATTGCCCCATCCCGACCGGGCGTTTCTCACAAGCTCGCAGCAGCCCGTTGAGAACCTTCTGGCGATCGAACTTTTCCCTACGGCCGTCCTTCTTGACGACCATGTAGGGGATCTCGTCGATGCGCTCGTAGGTCGTAAAACGCTGTTGGCACTCGAGGCATTCACGACGCCTGCGGATCGAGTCGGCTTGCTTGCTCTCGCGGGAATCGACGACTTTGTCGGACGAATGACCACAAAACGGACACAACATATCTACCCTGCCGGCCAGTCTGAATACCGCATATTGTAGGGAGTAGGATAGCAGGACCCGCCCGAAAATCCCAAGCCGCTTGCCCGCGGCTGCGAAAGAAATGAAGTAGCAACCGGCGCTCGTGCCGGTCCTAGTCCACAGTGGAGACAAGCTCTCAACTTCTCCCGCCTCAACTCGCCCAATTGAAGTCTAAGGTCGAAGTCCGGCGCGCTGGTCGGCCGGCAGCCCGCGGCAAAAGTGTGTTCGGGCGAAAAAGGGGGACTGCCATTCGATTTTCAGTCGTCGAACCGCTTTGTTTCCAACACCGATGGACGGCGAAAAACGGTGGCTGTACCCTTTTTTCGCGTCGGGGGATTTACACCACGGGCGCTACCCCTCCTGGTATTCTTCCAGGGCGGCAAGCATCTGCGAGGCGTAGGCTTCGTTCTTGGGCGTGCCCTTCTTGGCCCCGTTATAGGCCTCGGCGAAATGGCTGAAATCCAATTCCTGTTGGGACCGCCGGGCGGCGTTCTTCCAGGCGCGATTGACCGCGATGGTTCGGCCCAGAGTGGCGATTTGGCGCGCCGGATCGTAGCTGCCCAAATCATCCAACGTGATGCCGGCGTTCCGCATCCGCGCCGAGACCGTGTGCCATCCCATCGTCTGGCCCCATCCCCAACTTGTTGCCAGCACGCGGCAATCCCTGGCGTTCCAGCTCCCGATCGTCAAAAGCGCCCGCCGGACCGCCTCCCTTGTATTCCTTCCCGCCATCGAAGAGGGAAGCCGCCGTGACAACAGCGTTTTCGAGCCATTGTCACCGGCGCGAATCGGAATGTTTTCGACTCCGCGGCGAAGCTCGGCGATCATCCCGGCGGCGGCTTCGGCAATCTCTGTCCCCGCCAACTCCGCGGCCATGTCGACAAGCGCCACGCCGTGATGCGATTCGAATTTCGGCAGATTGCGTGCCCCCCCGTTGCTCTCCACCCAAGTGATGGCGGCTATCACCGCTTCGTCGACCTCGGCCGCCGCGGCGGCCTCGATGACGCTTTCACGAAAGTCTTGCTTGAATTCCGAGATCCCCAAGCGGGCGGCGCCGTCCAATACCTCGCAAAGTCGGCGTTGTTCTTCCTCGGGGAGCGACTCAACCCGCGCGGAACTCTGCGCATCGAGGCGTCGCGCGTCACCCGCGTCGAGGCGGCCGCTGGGGTCGAGGCCGTTTTCCTGCTGAAACTGCCGCAGACCCCTTTCCGTCCCGCCGCCGAAATCGCCGTCAATGAGCGCCGAGCCGTCGCCAAAACCGGAGGATTTCGAAGTCGTGAATCCCTGGCAGATGAGCAGGCGCTGCAGCAGTTTGACGGCTTCTCGGTTCCCCTCGCCGCGAGCCAGCGGCCGCCCGTCCAGTAATTCCCGCCAGCGCGGCGCCGCGCTCTCCACTTTTACGACGCGGCGGTTGCTCCCTGCCAACGCCGGGTCCCCGGTGAAGACCGGTTGGTCGAAGACGGACATAATGACTCCACCCGCATTTTCAATTTGATGTATGAGCTTCAGACCATCCAGCGACCTTCAGCGTCTTTATTGATAGGGGCTAGAGCCCGATAAGGACGCCATGGAGGTCAACACCCGATGGGTGAAAAAGAAAACAAGCCGTTTCAGCTCACGTTCAATGGATTTCTCAAAGTCGATTTCCAAGGATCGCGAGTCACCTCGGATGGCGGTCTGATTCTCGTTCGCGAACTGGATGAACGACTCGGACTCGGGAAGCTGATCGACGAGCATCTCAGCGACTCGCGACAAGGCTTGAACAAGAAGTTCGCGCTGGCCGATCTGCTGCGGCAGTCGGTCTACAGCCGACTCGCTGGCTACGAGGACCTCAATGACGCCGTTCGAGTATCCGCCGATCCGACCTTTCGCTTGATCGGCTCGAAGAGGAACTGGGATCGCGGAGCAGCCTTGACCTCGACGCTGCATGGCTTCGAGACGGAGATGCTGGCGAGCGAAGAGAACTTGCTGGGGCTGATGGCAGTGAACCGGGAGCTGGTCGCGCAAGCCGAAGCTCCCGACGGTTCAGACCGCGTGGTGCTCGACATGGACTCCACGGAGAGCCCCGTCCACGGCCAACAGGAAGGCAGTGCCTACAACGGCCATTTTGAGTCCCTCTGCTATCACCCGCTGTTGCTGTTCAACCAGCACGGCGACTGCCTAGGCGCGAAGCTGCGTCCCGGCAACGTGCACAGCGCCGAGGACTGGGACGAGCTGCTACTGCCGGAGATCGAACGACAACAGGCGGAGGGCAAACAGGTGACGTTCCGCGCCGACGCCGCCTTCGCCAAGCCCGAGATCTACGAGGCGATGGAGGAGCGCGGCGTGGACTACGTGATTCGCATCCCGGCGAACAAGAGCCTGGAGCTGGAGATCGAGGACATCCTGTTTCGGCCACCGGGCAGGCCGAACGCCAAGCCCCTAGTGCGCTACAAGAGTTTTCGCTATCAGGCCGAGAGCTGGTCGAAGGCAAGGCGAGTTGTCGCCAAGGTCGAGCATCACCAGGGCGAACTATTCCCGCGCGTCGGATTTGTCGTGACGAGCATGAGCTTGCCGAGCCGCTCGGTCGTGCGGTTCTACAACAAGCGCGGCACGGCGGAGCAGTGGATCAAAGAAGGCAAACAGGCCACGCACTGGACCCGCTTGTCGTGTCACCGCTTCCGAGCCAACGAGGTACGGCTGCAACTCAGCGTGCCGGCCTACAACCTGGGCAACCTGTGGCGGCGGCTAGGGCTGCCGCAGCGAATCAAAAGCTGGTCGCTAACGAGTTTGCAACACAGATTGATGAAGACCGGCGGTCGGCTGGTCAAGCATGCTCGCTACTACTGGCTGCTGCTGGCGGAGGGGCATCTGAACCGGCGGCTGTTCGGTGACATGCTGCATAGGATCTGGGCGCTGCCTGTGCCGGGTGGGTAGCGTTGCCCGGGCGAGGATCAACAGTTTTTGGCTCCAAAAAGGTTTCGCAGGGAGCAGTGTCGGCCGGAGCGCCGTTCAGTCCGCTCAATCAACGTCTGTGAGCGGACGGACGAGCCCTGGCGCCTACCGGCGGAGGTGATGTGCAGGGTTCAGCGCGAAAAGACGTGGTATTCGGCGCAGCGGGGGTGTATCCTGTGACCGTGCCAGGGCCAAAATGGAAATCCTGGCCTAATCCGCATGCCGGTTTGTCTCAGACTTGGTCGGAAAGAACGCCGCCCTCTCTAAACATTTTTTTAGGTTCTGTTTTAGGAAGAGCGTGCGTTCTTAGGTGCAACTTCCATTGTCGTGACATTGGAAGCATTTCTCGCGATAGTAGGCGACTTTGGCCGCCGGGGCCGGTTGGTTGTGAATCTCGTGACAACTGAAGCAGCTCAACTCGCCCTCGGTTTGGCGGAAGCAGGTGCTGAGTTCCATGGAAAACTGGTGTTCCAGAAGATCGGACTCCCGAGGATTATCTCGCTCCATGGGAAATTTGAAAATCGCCAGCGTATCGTTGAGATGCGTCCCAGGGCGGAAGTCTGCGTAGTTCCTGCCCGGCTGTAAGCCGTAAAACGCGATTTCGGATTCGAGACCTGCACATAACCGAGCCAACCTGTCGCCTCGTCCGTCATCTGAAGGGCTTTGCTCACATCAGGTCGCGGAAATCCCGGCACGGCAGCGCCTACAACACGACGGTTCTCGTCCACTACGACCACACATTCGATGGCTTCGCTTTTCGAGTACGCCCATCCCGCTGCCTCCGCCAGGTCCGGTTTGACTATTCGAAGACCATCGAAGCTTCCTCCAATAGGACTACGGCGAGGTTGTCGTAATGCCGGGGCTCACGGTCGCGGGAACCGATACCCGTCACTACGGCAAGGCGAGCCTGCGGACCCCGTAGAACAGCTCTGAGACGGGTCAGACGGGCAATCTAGACGCCGCGCTGGCTGCTGCGTCACAATGAATTCAATGGCGGCAAGTGTCCCAATTGTCCCACTTAAAAAAGGCGGCAGACGTGGCGAGTTCACAAAGGCTCAGGTCGAGAACGCGCTCACCGAAGCAAATGGATTCGTCACGTCGGCAGCAAAGCGTTTAGGCTGCAACCCCAAGACCGTCTATCGGTACATGGAGCGCTACCCCTCCCTCAAGGAAGTCCTCGCCGATGCGCGGGAGGATGCGCTGGATCTCGCCGAATCGAAGCTCATGAAGGCCATCAACGAGGGCAACCTCACCGCGATCATCTTCTTTCTCAAGACTCGCGGCAAGTCGCGGGGCTACAGCGAACGCCGCCAGTTCGGTCACCCCACCGGCGACGAGCCAGTCGAGTTCACACTGAAGCTGGGGGACAGGGTTGTCAAGGAAGACTAGCGAAAACTCCCGACCACCACAATGTGCCGGCGGCCCGGTTCGCGAGACGGCGACCTACATCATCACCCCCTATTCCGATCCAGTCCGAGAACTTGCCAACGCGACGGCAGCTGATCAACGTACGGCCATCGACGAAGAACGCCGGATGCGAGCCGAGAAGCGGGCCCACTTCGTCACCCCGGATCACCGCGAACCAGTGCGCTATGCTGTCTTCACCGGCAGAGCTTTCGAAAATTGAGGTGGTAAGGAAAATGCATTGCATACATTGCGGCAAAGAGGTGCCAGCCGAAGCCGAGTTTTGCGCTTCGTGCGGTAAGCCGTTAGGGGCAACCCCGAAGACTGACGACGCGCAAGCGGAAAAGAACGGGGCCACGGTCAAGAAACGTACGCTCGGCTGCCTCGTCATCCTTTTGATGATGGGAGCGTGCATCTTTGCGGTCAGCCGGAAAGGAGGCGATCCCGCTGCGACGAAGGAGCGGGAAGCTCGAACACGGAGGATTGAAGCCTACCGCATGTCGCAGGGGTTTGTTAAGAAACAACTAAAAACTCCCATGGGCTACTGCTTCCGGATGAAGCGCGAAATGTCGATGTCGTTGCCAGCTAGATCAGGTGTTGTATCGAACAGGTCCACGAGGTCGCGCCGCCGGATCACGTGAGTCGTTTCAACCCGCATTTCCAATTTGATTCAGACCTCTCGACCTTCCGGCGGCCTTGAGCGTCTTTATTCATAGGGGCTAGAGCCCGCTGAGGACGCCATGGAGGCCAACACCCAATGGGTGAAAAACAAACCAAGCCATTCCAGCTAAGTTTCAACGGCTCGTTGAAAGTCGATTTCCAGGGATCGCACGTCACTTCCGACGGTGGCCTGATTTTGGTTCGCGAACTGGACGAACGGCTCGGTCTCGGAGAACTGATTGACGAGCATCTCAGCGACTCCCGGCAAGGCACCAACAAGCAGTTCACGCTCGCTGATCTGTTGCGGCAGTCGATCTACAGCCGCTTGGCAGGCTACGAGGACGTCAACGACGCCGTCCGAGTGTCGGCTGACCCGACGTTTCGCTTGATCGGCTCGCAGAAGATCTGGGATCGCGGTGCGGCCTTGACCTCGACGCTGCACGGCTTCGAGACGGAGATGCTGGCGAGCGAAGAGAACCTGCTGGGGCTGATGGCGCTGAACCGAGAGCTGGTCGGGCAAGCGGAGGCGTTCGACGACTCCGAGCGGGTCGTTCTGGACATGGACTCCACCGAGAGTCCGGTCCATGGCCAACAGGAAGGCAGTGCCTACAACGGACACTTCGAGTCGGTCTGCTACCACCCGTTGCTTTTGTTCAACGGTCATGGTGATTGCCTCGCTGCCAAGCTGCGTCCCGGCAACGTGCACAGCGCCGAGGACTGGGATGAGCTATTGTTGCCGGAGATCGAGCGCCAACAGGCTGCGGGCAAGCAGGTCGCCTTCCGGGGCGATGCCGCCTTTGCCAAGCCGGAGATCTACGAGGCGCTGGAGGAGCGCGGCGCGGACTACGCGATCCGCATTCCGGCCAATAAGAACCTGGAGCTGGAGATCGAAGACATCCTGTTTCGTCCGCCGGGGAGGCCCGGCCGCAAGCCGCTAGTGCGCTACAAGAGCTTTCGCTATCAGGCGGAGAGCTGGAAGGGGCCGAGACGAGTTGTCGCCAAGGTCGAGCACCACCAGGGCGAGCTATTCGCGCGCGTCGGTTTTATCGTGACGAACATGAGCTTGCCAAGCCGGTCGGTGGTGCGTTTCTACAACAAGCGCGGCACGGCGGAGCAGTGGATCAAAGAAGGTAAGCAAGCGACGCACTGGACGCGGCTGTCGTGCCATCGCTTCCGGGCGAACGAGGTGCGCTTGCAGTTAAGCGTGCCGGCCTACAACCTGGGCAACCTGTGGCGGCGACTCGGGTTGCCGCACAGGATCAAGACGTGGTCACTGACGAGCTTGCAGCAGCGGTTGATGAAGACGGGCGGCAGATTGGTCAAGCACGCGCGGTACTACTGGTT
The DNA here is from genome assembly GCA_965238125.1 of Bryobacterales bacterium. Taxonomy (GTDB): domain Bacteria; phylum Acidobacteriota; class Terriglobia; order Bryobacterales; family UBA6623; genus UBA6623. The sequence continues at coordinate 538,279 of OZ250179.1, forward strand.
GCTCTTGGCCGAGGGACATCTGAACCGGCGGCTGTTTGGCGACATGCTGCGGAGGATCTGGGCGCTGCCTGTGCCGGGTGGTTAGCACCGCACTTGGCGAATGCGAAATCTGTGTACTGAGGACGGAAGCTCGGAGGGGTGTCTGCGAAATTGACTTCGCAGCGGCGGATCAGCCCCCATGAGGGGCAAGAAGGGGGCTCGATCGGTCCCGCCTCAGCCGCCGCCTCTTTCGGGTGGAGAAATGGTTGCGCTTCGCCGGGTGAGGGTGTAGACTCGTGCCGTCAGAGGAGCCAAATCGGAAATCCTGGTTCAAGGCGCATCTGAGCGTCCATTTGTTCGAGTGAGGCGGGCCCAACGTCAGAAACAGTCTGTAGCAACTCCCTTGCTTCTAGGATGTCCCCCAGTTCGTAGGGCTTTTCTACGTTTGCGCGACTCTTCTCGTCATCCGGAACGTCAAACCAGCAAACGCGGGCATCTTTGGCCTCATTGAATTCGCCTTTCCGGTTGCATCGTCCGAATCGCTGTACGAGCGACGGCCAAGGTGCGAGTTCGGTGAAGAGCACCTTGGCCGAAATATCTACGCCTGCCTCGACCACTTGCGTGGTGACGGCTATCGTTCCCTGCACGGGTGGATCGGCCAGCAACCTCTTGAGTCCCGCTGCCCGGTCCTGTGGGCGAAAACGCGAGTGGATAAGTACCGGTTCCACCGACGCCTGCTTCTTAAGCTCCTTGTACACCTTGATCGCTCGATCCACTGTGTTGAAGACCGCAATCGTCCGTGCCCCAGGTTCGTGGGCTTCAGCAACAGCTCTCGCGCAGGCTTCCCCATCACCCATCGCCGCCGCTGACTTCTCAAGCGTCTTAGCAGCCTCATATCGATCTTTGACCGCAGGTAACTCCTTATCGTCGTCTGCTATTTGAAGCGACGCTCCCACCCATTCCTTCTTGAAGTCCACAGTGTGCAGCCAAGTTTCGTCCAATGTCGCCGACATCCAGATCGACTGGGCGGCTCCAAAGACCCCTATTGAGTCTCGCAAAACAAAGTGACACCTTTTTGGGGTACGTACGTCTTTGTATGTATGGGAAATACAAAAGGCGTACGGCGGGATTTCGAGGCCCTGGAGAAGCGCCGTTTCAAAGCGATCCGGTTGGTCGAGCAAGGCTGTAGTCAGTCCGAGACAGCGAGGCGATTGAAGGTCGCGCGGCAAAGCGTCAGCGAGTGGCTGCGACGATACCGGCGTGACGGCGAAGCCGGGTTGCGCCAGGCCGGCCGCGCCGGCCGTAAGCCGCTGTTGGACGCCGCGCAGCTCGAACGCCTCGAGGCGTTGCTGCTGGAAGGCCCCGAGGCGCACGGCTTCCCGACGCCGCTGTGGAGCTGTCCGCGGGTCGCTCGTCTGATCGGAGACGAGTTCGGCGTGCGCTATCACGAGGGCCATGTCTGGAAGATCCTGCGGGCGCTCGGTTGGAGCCCGCAACGGCCCGTCGGCAAAGCGCGGGAGCGCAACGAAGAGGCCATCCGCGGCTGGCAGCGCAAGACTTGGCCGGCCATTAAAAAAAAGCCCGCAAAGAAGAACGTACGATCGTCTTCATCGACGAAAGCGGATTGAGTCAGAAGCCGCATCGTTGCCGCACCTGGGCGCCGCGCGGCGAGACACCGGTGTTGGAGTTCAACTTCAACTGGGACAAGCTGTCGGTGTCGGCCGGGCTGACGTTGCGCAACTTTTACTTCCGGCTCTATCCCGGCGCGATCGGCGAGCTGGAGGTCATCGACTTCCTGAAGGCTTTGGTGCGCCACATCGACGGCCCACTGCTGATCGTCTGGGACCGGCTGCCGGCGCACCGCAGCCGCCTGGTGCGGGAGTTCATCCAGCTCTCCGAGGATCACATCGCAACGGAGTACTTGCCGCCCTATGCGCCGGAGTTGAACCCGGTGGAATACATTTGGGCGTACTGGAAGCAGCACGAGTTGCCCAACGTCTGCCCGAAGGACTACTGGGAACTCGACGAGCGCGCCCGCAAAGCGCTGCGGCGAATGCGCCGCAAACCGCGCTTGATTACCGCTTTCTGGAAACAGTCTTCTCTTTGTCTCGATTGACAGTATATTATGCGAGACTCAGTAAGTGTTGGCGAAAAGCTTCGATCTGAGCGCTCGTCGCCACACCGACATCCATCAACTGCACTTCGTCCAAGATCCACAGACAATCGTTATTGAGTAACCCGAACGGCAGCGGCCACCGATAGCGGCTCGCGGCATAGCCGCGGTTAAGCGCCCGGCTCAACAGCATGTCCTGGGTACCTACGAGGATGGCGTCTTTTTCGGGGTACAGGTCCCAGTCGTCCGCCTGGTCGCCGCCCATGAGGACGTAGACCTTAACTTCGTCCGCGAGTCCGAGATTCTGAAGCCAACCCTTGACCTCATCCCGTGTCTGTTCCACGAGTACGCGCATGGGAAGGCAGTAGACAAGGCGCCGCGGTGTTGAGTTTTTCACCGACCGGTCGGCATAGCGCCGTCCCCAAAGCCATCCCAGCACGGCCATCGCCGTCTTGCCGAGCCCCGTAGGCACTTTCACCAGACGCCGCAAAGTGGGGCCGGTCGCAAACCGGATCTGGAACGGAAACGCTTCGTGACCGCTCGTCGCCGTCCGAAAAAAATCCTCAAAATTCATTGCTGTTTGCGTACCCGGCACGCAAGCGAGTTAAGCGGCCCGTCGCCACACATGATAACTCTTCCCAGGGTCATCGAGAGCTGCTTTTACGCACACACAAAGATATCACCCAAGACAACTGAATGGAAGTCAATCTTGGCGGTGATCCCCAGATCCAAGCCCCCGTGGCCGCGTTGAGCACGTCGTGGCCCGCGACGCGTGTCACCTGGTGCACCGCCACCATAATCGGGCCTTCTGGCGAACGTTGGGCAACGTCATGCCCGACTGGCGGGAACGTAAGCAGTTACTTGAGGCGTGGGAGCGCGAGGTCTTCCACGGCCGGATGAAGGTGGGTTGATCCCCCCCGAGTCCCAACCGTGAAAACACAAAAAAATTGGGGCGTGAGGCCTGACGCTGCGTTCGGGCGTGGTGGGCCCTTCTCTGAGACAAAGATGGAGCAGGCCGTGTCTCGTAGGCCTCGGACGGGCGGAACGCGGGAAAGACCTATAAACCAGGATTTCCATTTTGGCCCTGGCACGGTCACAGGATACACCCCCGCTGCGCCGAATACCACGTCTTTTCGCGCTGAACCCTGCACATCACCTCCGCCGGTAGGCGCCAGGGCTCGTCCGTCCGCTCACAGACGTTGATTGAGCGGACTGAACGGCGCTCCGGCCGACACTGCTCCCTGCGAAACCTTTTTGGAGCCAAAAACTGTTGATCCTCGCCCGGGCAACGCTACCCACCCGGCACAGGCAGCGCCCAGATCCTATGCAGCATGTCACCGAACAGCCGCCGGTTCAGATGCCCCTCCGCCAGCAGCAACCAGTAGTAGCGAGCATGCTTGACCAGCCGACCGCCGGTCTTCATCAACCTGTGTTGCAAACTCGTTAGCGACCAGCTTTTGATTCGCTGCGGCAGCCCTAGCCGCCGCCACAGGTTGCCCAGGTTGTAGGCCAGCACGCTGAGTTGCAGCCGTACCTCGTTGGCTCGGAAGCGGTGACACGACAAGCGGGTCCAGTGCGTGGCCTGTTTGCCTTCTTTGATCCACTGCTCCGCCGTGCCGCGCTTGTTGTAGAACCGCACGACCGAGCGGCTCGGCAAGCTCATGCTCGTCACGACAAATCCGACGCGCGGGAATAGTTCGCCCTGGTGATGCTCGACCTTGGCGACAACTCGCCTTGCCTTCGACCAGCTCTCGGCCTGATAGCGAAAACTCTTGTAGCGCACTAGGGGCTTGGCGTTCGGCCTGCCCGGTGGCCGAAACAGGATGTCCTCGATCTCCAGCTCCAGGCTCTTGTTCGCCGGGATGCGAATCACGTAGTCCACGCCGCGCTCCTCCATCGCCTCGTAGATCTCGGGCTTGGCGAAGGCGGCGTCGGCGCGGAACGTCACCTGTTTGCCCTCCGCCTGTTGTCGTTCGATCTCCGGCAGTAGCAGCTCGTCCCAGTCCTCGGCGCTGTGCACGTTGCCGGGACGCAGCTTCGCGCCTAGGCAGTCGCCGTGCTGGTTGAACAGCAACAGCGGGTGATAGCAGAGGGACTCAAAATGGCCGTTGTAGGCACTGCCTTCCTGTTGGCCGTGGACGGGGCTCTCCGTGGAGTCCATGTCGAGCACCACGCGGTCTGAACCGTCGGGAGCTTCGGCTTGCGCGACCAGCTCCCGGTTCACTGCCATCAGCCCCAGCAAGTTCTCTTCGCTCGCCAGCATCTCCGTCTCGAAGCCATGCAGCGTCGAGGTCAAGGCTGCTCCGCGATCCCAGTTCCTCTTCGAGCCGATCAAGCGAAAGGTCGGATCGGCGGATACTCGAACGGCGTCATTGAGGTCCTCGTAGCCAGCGAGTCGGCTGTAGACCGACTGCCGCAGCAGATCGGCCAGCGGGAACTTCTTGTTCAAGCCTTGTCGCGAGTCGCTGAGATGCTCGTCGATCAGCTTCCCGAGTCCGAGTCGTTCATCCAGTTCGCGAACGAGAATCAGACCGCCATCCGAGGTGACTCGCGATCCTTGGAAATCGACTTTGAGAAATCCATTGAACGTGAGCTGAAACGGCTTGTTTTCTTTTTCACCCATCGGGTGTTGACCTCCATGGCGTCCTTATCGGGCTCTAGCCCCTATCAATAAAGACGCTGAAGGTCGCTGGATGGTCTGAAGCTCATACATCAAATTGAAAATGCGGGATAAACAAGGCCTCGGATAGCCACCGAGAAATGATTTCTCATTCAACAATGGGCCGTCCGGGCCTCCGAGAACTCGCCCGCGAGACGACCGAAATCGAGGCGCATCAGGGGGCTAGCCGGGCCCTCGACGGATTGTTGGACGGATCGATTGTTATCAACAGCTAATCGAAATGTCCCGTCACAAAAGATAAAGTTAACGTTGACAGCAGAGAAGCCCGATGGTAATCTGTCCGTCTGACTCTCCTCCCACTGCCCCCCCCACTCTAGAAAAACAAGGTGCTCCACACTATGACCCACTGCATACCTCAATTGCGTCTAACCAGGATTTCCATTTTGGCCCTGGGACGGTGAAAGTATACACCCGCGCTGCCCCGAAGACCACGTCTTTTCGCGCTGAACCCTGCACATGACCTCCGCCGGTAGGCGCCAGGGCTCGTCCATCCGCTCACAGACGTTGCTTGAGCGGGCTGAACGGCGCTCCGGCCGACACTGCTCCTTGCGAAACCTTTTGGAGCCGAAAACTGTTGATCCTCGCCCGGTCAACGCTACCCGCTTGGCAGCGGCAGCGCCCAGATCCTGTGCAGCATGTCGCCGAACAGCCTGCGGTTCAGATGCCCCTCGGCCGGCAGCAGCCAATAGTACCGCGCGTGCTTGACCAGCCTACCACCCGTCTTCATCAACCTGTGTTGCAAACTCGTTAGCGACCAGCTTTTGATTCGTTGCGGTAGCCCTAGCCGTCGCCACAGGTTGCCCAGGTTGTAGGCCGGCACGCTGAGTTGCAGCCGTACCTCGTTGGCTCGGAAGCGGTGACACGACAAGCGGGTCCAGTGCGTGGCCTGTTTGCCTTCTTTGATCCACTGCTCCGCCGTGCCGCGCTTGTTGTAGAACCGTACGACCGAGCGGCTCGGCAAGGTCATGCTCGTCACGACAAATCCGACGCGCGGGAATAGTTCGCCCTGGTGATGCTCGACCTTGGCGACAACTCGCCTTGCCTTCGACCAGCTCTCGGCCTGATAGCGAAAACTCTTGTAGCGCACTAGGGGCTTGGCGTTCGGCCTGCCCGGTGGCCGAAACAGGATGTCCTCGATCTCCAGCTCCAGGCTCTTGTTCGCCGGGATGCGAATCACGTAGTCCACGCCGCGCTCCTCCATCGCCTCGTAGATCTCGGGCTTGGCGAAGGCGGCGTCGGCGCGGAACGTCACCTGTTTGCCCTCCGCCTGTTGTCGTTCGATCTCCGGCAGTAGCAGCTCGTCCCAGTCCTCGGCGCTGTGCACGTTGCCGGGACGCAGCTTCGCGCCTAGGCAGTCGCCGTGCTGGTTGAACAGCAACAGCGGGTGATAGCAGAGGGACTCAAAATGGCCGTTGTAGGCACTGCCTTCCTGTTGGCCGTGGACGGGGCTCTCCGTGGAGTCCATGTCGAGCACCACGCGGTCTGAACCGTCGGGAGCTTCGGCTTGCGCGACCAGCTCCCGGTTCACTGCCATCAGCCCCAGCAAGTTCTCTTCGCTCGCCAGCATCTCCGTCTCGAAGCCATGCAGCGTCGAGGTCAAGGCTGCTCCGCGATCCCAGTTCCTCTTCGAGCCGATCAAGCGAAAGGTCGGATCGGCGGATACTCGAACGGCGTCATTGAGGTCCTCGTAGCCAGCGAGTCGGCTGTAGACCGACTGCCGCAGCAGATCGGCCAGCGCGAACTTCTTGTTCAAGCCTTGTCGCGAGTCGCTGAGATGCTCGTCGATCAGCTTCCCGAGTCCGAGTCGTTCATCCAGTTCGCGAACGAGAATCAGACCGCCATCCGAGGTGACTCGCGATCCTTGGAAATCGACTTTGAGAAATCCATTGAACGTGAGCTGAAACGGCTTGTTTTCTTTTTCACCCATCGGGTGTTGACCTCCATGGCGTCCTTATCGGGCTCTAGCCCCTATCAATAAAGACGCTGAAGGTCGCTGGATGGTCTGAAGCTCATACATCAAATTGAAAATGCGGGGTAAGACCCGAGCGTTGCCGCCCTGATGGCAATTCATGCAGATGCCTTCGGCGATGCGCGCGGGCATTTTCAATGGGTGAACGATGGTCAAGTCAACAGCTTCGTCGGACTCGAGTTGTGCGAGGCGTTTGTTGACGTGCAGCTTTCCGGGTCCGTGGCAATTTTCGCAGCCGATCGCCAGCTCCTCAAACGGCGGGTCGCGATAGAGCCCGTCACGGTCTTTGACCGACATCGGGCGACCCGCGTGGCAAGCCAGGCAGGCGGCATGGATGGGACGGTTGAAACCGATATCGACAAACTCGTAGCCGGGCGAGAGAGCCCACTTCTTGGCACGCGAGTAGTACGACAGCGGCGCCTCGAATAGGTGATCGCCGCGCCGAACGATATAGGTCACGCCGTTGACGCCTGAGCCGACGGCGTATGCGACCTTGTGGACATTCTCAAAGGTCTTCGCGCCCGACTCGCCAAGGGCGTACTCGGATTGGTACAGCTCGCCGTCCTGGCGGAAGATGTCGAAATAGCGATCGAGCTTCTCGCTGTGAACGGTAATGCGCTCGGGCGCCGGTGCGTGATGGGCCTCGGCCGCCAGCGCCATCGAACGGCCCATCGCCATCCGACGGTAGTTGTTGTAGACGTCTTCGTGGCACCCGCGGCAGGCTTCCGAACCGACATAGGGAACGTCAAGGGCGGTGTTGAGGAACTCGGGCGGCGGCGGGGGCTTCTCAGCTCCATGACCAGAGGCGGCGAGGAGGAACAGTGCGGTGGCCAAGTGAGCGGTAAGCGCGCTCGTGGGGGTACAGCTCCACCGACTCGGGGCCTGGGAGCGATCACGGACGGTGTAACTATCCGTCGATCTCACCGTACTCATCATCCGGTGTCGTCGGGCTTTGGTGCAACCTGCCGAGGGCGCGACGTCACCGCACACGCCGGCACCTCTTGCGGGCCGATCGCCGTGGCGACATCCGAGATGTTGTAGCCCAATGATAATGTCCCCATGAGCGCCCAATAGAAATGTCCCCTAATCTAGGGCTTCGAAAGGAGGAGCCGAGATTGGGAAGGACAAGGATGAATCCGAAGGAGATAAGGCGCGGCGAAGTGCTGAGCCGAGTGAAACGAGGCGAACTGAAGCTGGCGGAGGCGGCCGTGCTGCTGGAGGTCAGCTACCGCCAAGCGAAGCGTCTCAAGAAGCGTTACCGCGAAGGCGGGGCCAAAGCCCTGGTGCATGGCAACGTCGGTCGCTCGTCGAACCGAGCGGATGCCAAGCGGCGCGAGCAGGTTCTCGAGTTGGTGCGCAACCACTATTCAGGCGAGCCGCACGAGCGCTTTGGCCCGGCGTTGGCGTCGGAACACCTGGAGGCCGACCACGGCATCAAAGTGCCGCGCGAAACCCTTACGGCGCTGGATGTTGGGGGCGGGTCTGTGGAGCCGGAGACGCAAGCGTAAACCACACCACACCAGACGCCAACGCCGCGCTCACTTCGGTGAGCTGATTCAACTGGACGGCTCGCACCACGATTGGCTGGAGCAACGCGGCCCGAAAGGCTGTCTGATGAACTTTGTCGACGATGCGAGCGGCTTGCCGCTTTTCAGCACAGGAAACGACCTGGGCGGCGGCTGATTTATTGGAAGCGTGGGTGCGTCAATACGGCGTTCCCCAGGCGTTGTACTGTGATTGGAAGAACGTCTACAAGCGTAAGCCGACATCGTGCGAACAGATGGAAGGCATTGAGCCCGAGACACAGTTCGGACGCATGTGCCGGAAGCTGGACATTCGCATCATCGCCGCTTCGTCGCCGCAAGCAAAAGGTCGAGTGGAGCGCCATCACGGCACGCATCAAGACCGCCTGATCAAGAAGATGCGGCTCGAAGGCATTGCCGATTACGAGGCGGCGAACCGCTACCTCGACGAGCGATACCTGGAGGAACACAACGCCAAGTTCGGCTGTGATCCGGCGTCGGGCGCGGACTTTCATCGGCGTCTATCGAAGCGAGTGGACTTGAAGTGGGTGTTTTGTTTGGAGGCCGAGCGGGTGGTTGCCAACGATCTGGTGGTGCGTTTTGAGAGCCGTTTTTTGCAGTTGAAGCCGAAGCGCAATCAGGGCTTGGGGGCGGCGGCGCGGGTGACGGTTCAGATGCCCCTCGGCCGGCAGCAGCCAATAGTACCGCGCGTGCTTGACCAGCCTACCACCCGTCTTCATCAACCTGTGTTGCAAACTCGTTAGCGACCAGCTTTTGATTCGTTGCGGCAGCCCTAGCCGTCGCCACAGGTTGCCCAGGTTGTAGGCCGGCACGCTGAGTTGCAGCCGTACCTCGTTGGCTCGGAAGCGGTGACACGACAAGCGGGTCCAGTGCGTGGCCTGTTTGCCTTCTTTGATCCACTGCTCCGCCGTGCCGCGCTTGTTGTAGAACCGCACGACCGAGCGGCTCGGCAAGCTCATGCTCGTCACGACAAATCCGACGCGCGGGAATAGTTCGCCCTGGTGATGCTCGACCTTGGCGACAACTCGCCTTGCCTTCGACCAGCTCTCGGCCTGATAGCGAAAACTCTTGTAGCGCACTAGGGGCTTGGCGTTCGGCCTGCCCGGTGGCCGAAACAGGATGTCCTCGATCTCCAGCTCCAGGCTCTTGTTCGCCGGGATGCGAATCACGTAGTCCACGCCGCGCTCCTCCATCGCCTCGTAGATCTCGGGCTTGGCGAAGGCGGCGTCGGCGCGGAACGTCACCTGTTTGCCCTCCGCCTGTTGTCGTTCGATCTCCGGCAGTAGCAGCTCGTCCCAGTCCTCGGCGCTGTGCACGTTGCCGGGACGCAGCTTCGCGCCTAGGAGTCTGTCCGAGTATTCATTATCTTCTTGGAGAAAAAACAAAAGTGGGGGATAATGGTTTATGGGCAAAACCTACCGGGCCTACCTTCCCGAGCAGAAACTGCTGCTGCCTCCCAGTTTGCAGGATTGGCTGCCCGAAAACCACCTCGTCTATTTCGTCAACGACCTCGTTGATCAACTGGATTTGTCGGCCATCGAGAAGGTCTATGAAAGGGAGCAGCGCGGGCAGCCGCCTTATCATCCGCGGCTGATGGTCAAACTGCTGCTCTACGGCTATTGCCTGGGCGTGCGCTCCTCGCGCCGGATCGCCCGGCGGCTGGTCGAGGACGTAGCCTTTCGCGTGTTGGCGGCCGGCAACCAGCCCGACTTCCGCACGATCTCGGATTTTCGCAAGATCCACCTGGAAGCCCTCGAGGGGCTGTTCCAACAAGTGTTGCGGGTGGCGCTCGAGAGCGGGGCGATGAAGCTGGGTCGGGTGGCGCTCGACGGCACGAAGATGAAGGCCAACGCCTCCAAGCACAAGGCCATGAGTTACGGGCGGATCCAGCACAGCGAGCCACAGTTGGCGGCCGAGGTGAAGCAAATGTTGGCCGAAGCCGAAGCAGTCGACGCGGCGGAGGACGCGCGCTACGGGGCCGAGAAGCCGGGCGACGAATTGCCCGAGGAGTTGCAACGCCGGCAGACGCGGCTGGAGAAGATTCGCCAAGCCAAGCAGGCGCTGGAGCAACGAGCGAAGCAACGGGCGCAACAGCAAGCCGCCGCCGCGGGTCGCTGTGACGAGCTGGCGCGGCAAGCCGAACCGCGCGACAAAGATCAATACAATTTCACCGATCCGGAGTCGCGCATTATGAAAAGCGGCGACGGGTTCGTGCAGGGCTACAACGCACAGGCGGCGGTCGAGAGCGTGGCGCAATTGATTGTCGGGCAGACGCTGACCGAGGCGGCGAACGACAAAGAGCAACTGGCGCCGTTGGTGGAAGCGGTCGAGCGGCAGTCGGGGCAACGGCCCGACGAAGTGTTGGCCGACAGCGGCTATTGTTCGGAGAAGAACTTGGAATCGTTGGAAGCGCCCGAGAAGCCTGAGCAAAAGATCGAAGCGTATATTGCCGCCCAGAGACACCGGCGCGGACAACGGGCGTCGCCGCCGCGGGGGCGGATCCCGAGCCACCTCACGCGAGTCGAGCGGATGGAGCGCAAGTTACGGACGAAAGCGGGAGCGAAGATGTACGCGCAACGCAAAGGGATCGTGGAGCCGATATTCGGACAGATTAAACAAGCCCGCGGGATTCGTCAATTTTTGTTGCGGGGGTTGAAGAAAGTGCGGGGCGAGTGGGCCTTGGTGTGCTTGACGCACAATATTTTGAAGATGCACGGGCTGTGTGGCGGAGCGTGATGGAGAAAAACCGGGAAGGGGGCGCCGGCGAGGCGCATGGAGGGCTCTGGAAGCCGTTTTGGGCGGCCCGCGCGGTTTGTTTGTGGCGCCCGGCGGTCGACGAGCCTTCCGCGCCCGTGCGTCGCTGACCTCGGCGCCCGAATCTCCCGCCCTGCCGGAACTGTGCCAAGTTGTTACTCGGACAGACTCCTAGGCAGTCGCCGTGCTGGTTGAACAGCAACAGCGAGTGGTAGCAGACCGACTCGAAGTGTCCGTTGTAGGCACTGCCTTCCTGTTGGCCGTGGACGGGGCTCTCCGTGGAGTCCATGTCGAGCACCACGCGGTCTGAACCGTCGGGAGCTTCGGCTTGCGCGACCAGCTCCCGGTTCACTGCCATCAGCCCCAGCAAGTTCTCTTCGCTCGCCAGCATCTCCGTCTCGAAGCCATGCAGCGTCGAGGTCAAGACTGCTCCGCGATCCCAGTTCCTCTTCGAGCCGATCAAGCGAAAGGTCGGATCGGCGGATACTCGAACGGCGTCATTGAGGTCCTCGTAGCCAGCGAGTCGGCTGTAGACCGACTGCCGCAGCAGATCGGCCAGCGCGAACTTCTTGTTCAAGCCTTGTCGCGAGTCGCTGAGATGCTCGTCGATCAGCTTCCCGAGTCCGAGTCGTTCATCCAGTTCGCGAACGAGAATCAGACCGCCATCCGAGGTGACTCGCGATCCTTGGAAATCGACTTTGAGAAATCCATTGAACGTGAGCTGAAACGGCTTGTTTTCTTTTTCACCCATCGGGTGTTGACCTCCATGGCGTCCTTATCGGGCTCTAGCCCCTATCAATAAAGACGCTGAAGGTCGCTGGATGGTCTGAAGCTCATACATCAAATTGAAAATGCGGGCTTAGAGAAGTCGCCCCCGTGACGGACTAAGGTTTTTCCCTCATGGCGCTGGCGCGGCCCGTTGTCTAACGCACGGCGCGCGAGGGGACGCTTTGTTATGATGACCGCGTTCGTACCTTGGAGAGCCACCTCGTGTCCACTCGTCACTTTGTTCGCAAGTTCCTTGTAATCAGTTCGATGTTCGTCCTCGGGACGGCCTTCGTCGGGGCCGGGGAAGCCTCGGAAAACTGGCCGCAATGGCGCGGGCCCAACCTCAACGGCGCCGCTTCCTCCTCCAGCTCGCCGCCGGTACGGTGGAGTGAAACCGAGAACGTCGTTTGGCGCGCCGAGCTGCCGAGTTGGAGCGCGGCGACTCCGATCGTTTGGGGAGACACCGTTTTCGTCACTTCGGCGGCAGAGGGATTCACCGATCCGAAAGGCTGCGGCTTTCTCGGCGCCGCGCTCAACCGCATCGCCTCGGCGATGAATTTCGAAGACGAGTTGCTGCTCGTTGCGCTCAACCGCAAAGACGGATCGATTCGTTGGAAGCGCGTAACCGGAGCCGGCAACAAGATCCTGTTCAAACAGAACATGGCTTCGCCTTCGCCTGTCACCGACGGCAAATATGTGTGGATCATGACCGGCGTCGGCGTGCTGACCTGCTTCGACTTCGCGGGCAAGCAAATCTGGCAGCGCGACATCCCAAAAGACTACGGCGAGTTCGGATTGAACTGGGGCTACGCGTCATCTCCCCTGCTTCACGAGGGGCGTTTGTACATCCAGGTGCTGCACGGCATGCAGACTGACGAGCCGTCCTATGTCTTCGCCGTCGACGGATCAACTGGGAAAACGATTTGGAAAGTCGACCGGCCGACTGACGCGCGGCGCGAATCCCCCGATGCCTACTCGACGCCGATGCTTGCCGCCGCCGCCGACAAATTGCAGTTAATCATCACCGGCGGAGATTACCTGACCGGCCATGATCTTGAAACCGGCCGGGAGCTTTGGCGCGGCGGCGGGTTGAACCCGGCGAAAGCCGGTAACTATCGAACGATCGCTTCGGCCCTGGTCGTCGGAGACGTCATTTTCGCCCCCGGCCGGCGCAAGCCCCTGATCGCCTTCCGCTCCGGCGGCAGCGGCAACGTGACCTCCTCGCATCGGCTGTGGTCGACCGACTACGGACCGGACGTACCGACCCCCACCAGCGACGGCGAGCGCGTCTACATTGTCGACGACAAGGGCATTGCGCTATGCCTGCGCGTTGAAAACGGCGCTGTCGTATGGAACCGCAGCCGCCTCGAACCCGGCACCTACAGCGCCTCGCCCGTGTTGGCGGACGGCAAGGTCTACGCCACCAACGAGGACGGAACCACCACCGTTTTCGCCGCCGGGGACGAGTTCAAGATCCTCAGCGTCAACAAACTTGATCAATACACGCTCTCCTCGCCGGCCGTCGCGGGGAACCAAATTTTCATTCGCGCCGGGAATTATCTCTACTGTCTGGCGAAGAAGACGGGCCGGAGTGATTAGTCTGTAGTCCTCCAATATCGGCTCCCTCCCGCGGCCGTCGTGCTTACGCCGGCAGCGACGACTGCCCCGCCGTTTTGTGAGATAAATAGGAACCGCATTTGCGGCGGTGCGGCCCCGCCAAACGGGCGGCGACCAATGCTGTTCAACTCGTTTTCGTTCTTGGCGTTCTTCGCGGTTCTCGCGATTGTCTACTACGGGGTCCCGGAGCGCTTTCGTTGGGGGCTGCTGTTGGCCGCGAGCTTGTACTTCTATGCGGCGTTTCGGGTGGATTACATTTTCTTGCTGCTTGGGGTAACGGCGGCGGCTTTCTACGGGGGCAAGGCGATTGTCGCGTCGCACGATGCGAAGCGGGGCCGCTTGGTTTTCGCCGCGGGCGTGAGTGCCGTGCTGGGCGCCCTGGTCGTCTTCAAGTACTTCGATTTCGCGGCCGGGGTTGTGGAAGACCTTCTCGCCGTTTTCGGCCGGTCGGACGCCGCGTCGCTCCCCAGGCTCGGAGTACCGGCGGCCACCGGCTTGTCGTTCTTCACCTTCTCGGCGGTGAGTTACCTAGCCGATGTCTACAACGGGCGGCTGGGAGTCGAGCGGCATCCGGGACGCTTTGCCCTCTATGTTTCGTTCTTCCCGAAACTGTTGGCGGGGCCGATCGAGCGCGCGGGCCCCTTCCTAAAGCAGGTCGCGCGACCGGCGGCCTTCAGCACCGCGGGCGTGACCAGCGGCTTGCAACTCATCCTATGGGGACTCTTCAAGAAAGTCGTCATCGCCGACCGGCTTGCGGTCTTTGTCGACGCGGCGTACGCACAACCGGCCTTTGCGTCTCCGGCCGATTTGGTGATCGCGACGTATTTTTTCGCCTTTCAGTTGTACTGCGATTTTTCCGGCTATTCCGACATCGCCATCGGCGCCGCGAAAGTCCTCGGCATCGACTTGATGGAGAACTTTCGGCGGCCCTACCTCTCGACTTCGGTGGGCAAATTCTGGGCTAGCCGCTGGCACCTCTCCTTGGCCGGCTGGTTTCGCGACTACGTCTATATCCCGCTCGGCGGCAGCCGCTGCTCGACCCCGCGGCGTTACGCCAACGTCATGGGCGTCTTCCTTGTCAGCGGGCTGTGGCACGGCGCCGACTGGACGTTCGTCATCTGGGGCGGGCTCAATGGCCTGTATCAGGTGATTTCGCTGATGACCGATTCACTTCGACGGAGACTGCGGCCTCACGCCTCGTCCACGCCGCCGGGCTTGTCGGGGATTGCCGCGCTCTGGCGGGCCGCCCTCACTTTCCACCTGATCCTAGTCACGTGGATCTTCTTCCGGGCCGAATCGCTGCCGGACGCCGTGACGATTCTCTCGAGGGTCACCGCGTCGGCGATGGAGCTGCCGCGGCTTCTCTATGTACGGCTCAGCGGCGGCGAAGTGTTGTTTTCGGTTGCGCTGGTGGCTGTTCTGTTAGCGGTCGAGGCGCTGGACGACCGACGTTCCATATGGAAACGGCTCGAAAGCCGTCCGCGCTACCAACGTTGGGCGGTGTACTACGCGTGGCTGATCGCGTTGGTTGTATTGGGTGTCTGGAATCAGCAACAGTTTGTTTATATGCAGTTTTAGCGCTTGCGGAATGTCCATGACGGAAAATTCTCACACCCAGCCCGAAAGCGACGGGCGTCCGCCGGAGGCCCCGGGGGAGAGGGTTTCCGAGCCGGTCCGGTTCTTGCGCTCGGCCGTCGGGTTCGCGGCCGTCGGGTTGCTTCTCTACGGCGCGCTCTATGTGGCTTCCGAGCGCTTGATCGACCGCTACGCCCAACGCAACCGCTTTTTCCTGGTCAACACGGCTCCGCGGACCGACTACGACCACGTCATTCTCGGGGCGTCGCACGCCGTCGTGATGGACGCCCGCGACATGAACGCCCGGCTGGAGGAAATGACCGGGCGGACGATCCTAAACCTGGCAACCGTCGGCGCGGGCGTCACAGTTAACGAGCTGCTGCTCGACTACTTTCTCGCCGACCACGAAACACGCGCCATCGTCTATGTGCTCGATTCCTTTGGCTTCTATTCCCGCCAGTGGAATGAAGAACGCCTGCGGGACACGCGATTGTTTCTCCGTGCGCCTTGGGACCCAACGCTCGCCCGCTTGCTGCTCGCCACGCCGCCGGCACGGCCGGCCGCAATCGACTACATCACCGGGTTTTCAAAAATCAACAACGCGGATCGCTTCGAGCCGGACCTGCATGAGCAGGAGGGCCCGCGTTTCGAGCGAGCCTACCGCCCCGTCGAGCAGATCGACCGCCACCGGATCGCGTACTTATATGCCGGTGCAATTGACACACAGAGCCTCGCGACGAGCCCCTACTTCGCCCGGTTCGAGGATTGGATCGGCGAGTTGCAGTCGCGCGGCATCCGGTTCCTGATCGTGCGGCCGCCGATTCCCGCGCGCATCAGAGCCATGATCCCCAACGAAGCCGCATTCGACCGCGCATTGAAAGCCCTGGCGGCGCGCCGGCAAATCACTCTGGATGACTTTTCGACGGTCAATAATCAGGAAGAATTCTTCTTCGACAGCGACCATCTCAATCATGACGGCGTGCTGAGCTTCTTTGAGAACCATCTGGCGGCGGTGCTGAGGGCGGCGGGAGAAGACCATTGAAGCGGCCGAAACAGCCTCCCGGCATCCCCCGTTCCCTTCGCATTCGCTTCGGGCCGTGTCCGCCAAATCCTGTGTTAGTCTCAAAATGACAGCCCGAAAAACTCATGCGCATTCTGATCGCGGGCGGCGGGCAAGTGGCCGCCCTTATTGCGAAACGCCTGATCCGAGAGGGTAACGAAGTCGTCATCGTCGAGCGCGACGCCGCGCGTTGTGAAGAGCTGCAAGAGCATCTCGACGCCAAGGTCGTCCGAGGCAGCGCCACCAGCATTCTGACCTTGCGCAAGGCCGGTTTGGCCGAAGCCGAGATGCTGATCGCCGTCACCAACTCCGACGAAATCAACGTTCTCGCCTGCCTGGTCGCGCAGGTGGAATCCAACGTTCGCGTCAAGGTGGCGCGGATTCGCACCCATGAGTTCGAGCACTGGCAGCGCGTCATCAGCGAAGCCGGCGTCAAGATCGACCTCGTCATCCACCCGGAAACCGACATCATGGAGCGCATCCTGCGTGTCGCTCACATGCCCGGGATTTCGGACGTTCTCGACTTCGCCGGCGGCGAGGTCAAGCTCTTCGGCATGAATGTCGAGGCGGATAGCTGGGTGGCCGGTAAGACCTTGGAGGAACTCGACGGCGCCGGCCCGCCTCGGAATTCTCTGATCGCGATGATCTTCCGCGGCCAGCAGGTCATCATCCCCCACGGCGCGCAAAGTCTCGAGCCGGGTGACCACATCTACATCGTGGCCACCAAGAAGAACCTCCACGCGGTTATGCGCTTCATGGGTTTGGAGGTGCGGGAGCAGCTGCGGCGGGTGATCATTATCGGCGGCAAACAGGTCGGCATCTGGGTCGCCGAAGCCCTCGAAAAACAGGGCGTCAACGTCAAACTCATCGAACGCGAAACGCGACGTTGCGAGCTGATTTCCGGCATCCTCGAAGACACCATCGTCGTTCACGGCGACGGTACGGACCAAGAAACGCTCGAGGAGGAAAACGTCGGCGGCGTCGATGCTTTTCTGGCCCTCACCAACGACGATGAAGACAACATCATCGCTTCGCTGCTCGCGCGCCGCCTCGGAGCGAAAAAGGTCGTTGCGCTCATCAACCGCCTCAACTATCTGCCGATGGTCGAGAGACTGGGCATCAACACATCGGTCAGCCCCCGCCTCGTCGCGGTCGACCGCATCTTGCAGTTTGTGCGTAAAGGCCGCGTGCTGTCGGTGACGACCTTCCGCGAGGAAGAGGCCGAGGCGATCGAATTGATCGCCGCCGAAGGTTCGAAGTACGTCGGCAAGAAGCTGCGTGATATTCGCTTCCCGCGCGGCGCGATCGTCGGGGCGATTGCCCGCCCCGACGGCAAGGTCCTGGTTCCGCGGGGCGGGGCGTCGATTGAACCCGGCGACCGCGTCATCTTCTTCACCTTGGAAAGCATCGTTCCCGAACTCGAATCGGCTTTCTTGGTGGAACCGCGGAAGGAATACGCGTGATTCGCTATCGAGCGATCGCATTCGTTCTAGGCCAATTCCTTCTTGCACTCGCCGGGACAATGCTGGTCCCGCTGGCCTACGGCTATTTCACCGGCGCGGGCGGGCTTTGGGGCATCGGCGCGTCCGTCCTCATCACGGCCGCTGTCGGCGGCGGGCTGTGGCTGCTTTCGCCGCGTCCCGAGCACGATCTGAGCCAACGCGAAGGCTTATTGCTCGTCGTTGCGACTTGGCTCGGGGTTGCCTTGTTCGGCTGCTTGCCCTTCTACTTCTCGCCCTACTTTTCCTCCTTCACGAACTCCTTTTTTGAAGCCACCTCGGGCTTCACAACAACCGGGGCGACCATCCTCGAACGGGTTGATGTTCTGCCGGAGCCGCTGCAACTCTGGCGCTGCTTTTCCCACTGGTTGGGCGGGATGGGTATCGTCTTGCTCGGAATCGCCATTTTGCCTCTGGTCGGCCATGGCGGCATGCAACTCTACCGGGCCGAGTTTTCCGGTGCGAAATCGGAAAAGCTCAAGCCGCGCATCGCGGAGACCGCGGCGGCGTTGGGGAAAATCTATTTGGCTTTTACCGCAGTCGAGTTCGTGCTGCTGCGGCTGCTGGGGATGAGCGGTTTCGAAGCGGCCTGCCACACGTTTTCCACGATGGGCACCGGCGGGTTCTCCACGCGTAACGAGAGTATCGCCGGTTTTGAGAGCCCGGCTATCGAATACGTCTTGATCGTCTTCATGCTGCTGGCCGGCGTCAGTTTCGTGCAGCACTATCGACTCTGGGTGGAACGGCGGCCGCGCGGCGTTTTCGGCGACATCGAGATTCGCTGTTTTGTCGCGCTGGTCGGGATCGTGACGCTTGTGTTCACAGCCATTCTGGCGGGTAAGGGCGGATATGGGATCGAACCCGCCTTCCGAAGCGCCCTGTTTCAGGTCTCCTCAATCGTCACGACAACGGGCTTCGTAACCGACAACTTCGAACTCTGGCACCCGTTTCCACAGTTGGTTCTGCTGGCGTTGATGTTCGTCGGCGGCTGTACGGGTTCGACCGCGGGCGGAATGAAGATATCGAGGATCCTACTGTTGGCCCGCGTCGTCGACCGCGAATTCAAACGCATGGTCGAGCGCCGCGGCGTCTTCGCCGTGCGGCTGGGTCACGAGGTGATTCCCGAGACGGTGATTCAAAGTCTGCTCAACTTGGTTTATCTCGCGTTTGTCGTCAACTTCGTTTCCTGCATGCTGTTGGCCGCAATGGGAGTCGACGTCTTTACGTCAATCGCCGCGGTAGCAGCCTCCATGTTCAACATCGGCCCGGGGCTCGGCACGGTCGGGCCGGTCGAGAACTACGCCCACCTCCCGGCATTGGCAAAGTGGGTGCTCTCGTTTTGCATGATCGCCGGCCGCCTGGAATTCTACACCGTGCTGGTGATCTTCACCCCGGCGTTCTGGCGCAAGTGAGTGGGAGTAAGCGAAAATAAGTCGAGGGAAAGCGATGAGAAAACCTGCAGGCAAAGAAAAGCAAGACCGCGAGAAGGGGAAAGAACGGAGCCCCGAATATTCCCTTGAGGAGCTACTCAAGGGCGTAACCGAGGACAATCTCCACGGGGAAGTCTTTAGCGCCCCGCCGGTCGGGAAAGAGATCTTGTAGCGCGCCCGTCCCCGCCACTCCCGATGGCGAACCCCGCTCGCTCCCCTACCCAACCAAACTCTTCACCGCCTCCACAATATGCCGGGCCGAGATGCCGAATCGGTCGAGCAGCTCGGCGGAGGGGCCGCTGCGCGCAATGCCGCGCACGGCCAACTTGGTGACTTTCGTGTCTTCGCCGGCCAATGCCGACAAGACCGCGTCGCCAATGCCGCCGTGAGCATAATGGTCCTCGACGGTCACCACTCGGCCGCCCGTCGCGCGCGCGGCGGCGATCAGCGTTTCGCTGTCGATCGGCTGCACGCTGAATAGATCAATGACCCTAATATTGATTCCCTCCGCGGCAAGCTGCTCGTGGGCGGCGAGTGCTTCGAACAGCGTCACGCCGGCCCCGACGACGGTCACTTGGTCATTGTCGCTTTGGCGCACGACTTTCGCCTTCCCCAACGCGAAATCCTCGGAAGCCTCATAAATCACCGGCGTTGCAGGCCGACTCGTCCGCACGTAGACCGGCCCCTCGGTCGCCGCCGCCAACTCGATCGCGCGCCAGGCACTCGTCCCGTCGCTCGGGTAGAGCACGGTGTAGTTGGGCTCGGCGCACGTCATGGCGATGTCCTCGAGTCCCATCTGCGAGGGGCCGTCCTCGCCGATCGAGATGCCGGCGTGGGTGCCGACCAGCTTCACGTTCGTATTGCTGATCGCCGCCATGCGCATGAAGTCATAGGCGCGGCTGAGGAAGCACGCGAAGCTCGCGGCAAAGGCAATCTTGCCGCGCGCCGCCAACCCCATCGCCGCGCCGACCATGTTTTGCTCGGCGATGAAACCTTGGAAAAACCGCTCCGGGCAGGCCGCTTCGATGTCTTGCGTGAAGGTCGAGTTCTTGACGTCCCCGTCGAGCGCCACGATGCGCGGGTCGGCTTTGCCCAACGCGGCCAGCGCCGTGCCGAAGGCCTGACGCGTGGCGACCTTGTCGCCCAACGCGTAACTCGGCCCCGGCGTCGCGGCGGGCGCGGCGGGCGCGGCGCCGTTGGACGCCGGCAGCTTCGGCGTCCAGGAAAAATCGCCGCCGTTGAGCCGGGCCTCGAGTGCCTGAATCGCGCCGTCGGCCTTTTCGCCTTTCGGAAGCGGTTTGCCGTGCCAATTGTCCTGGTCTTCGGCGAAGTCGATGCCCTTACCCTTGAAAGTCCGCGCCAGAATGACGCTCGGCCGATCGGTCGTGGCGGCGGCTTGCTCGTAGGCGTTGACCAACTCTTGCAGGTTGTGCCCGTCGACGGCCAGCGCCTGCCACCCAAAAGCCTCCCAGCGATTCTTGTACGTGTCGATATCGTGCTCGAGCATCGTCGGCGCGCTCTGCCCCAGCCGATTGATGTCAATCGTGGCGCAGAGATTGTTGACGTTGATGTGCGAAGCCATCGCCGCGGCTTCCCAAACCGAACCTTCCGCCGATTCGCCGTCGCCCATCAATACATAGACCCGCTGGTCGCGCCCGTCGATGCGCGCCGCCAACGCGATCCCCAGCCCCACCGAAAGCCCTTGCCCAAGCGAACCGGTCGCCAAATCGACGAACGGCAGCCGCGTCGGCGGATGCCCCTCGAGGTCGGAAGTGATCTTGCGCAGGTTCAGCAGTTCGCTCTCGGGGATGTAGCCCGCCTCGGCCCAGGCCGCGTACAGCACCGGCGCCGCATGACCTTTCGAGAGCACAAAAATGTCGTTGTCGGGATTCGCCGGATCTTTCGGGTTATAGCGCATGACCGAAAAGAACAAGGCCGACATGATCTCCGCCGCCGAGGCGCAACTGGTCGGATGGCCGCTGCCCGCCTCCGTCGTCGAACGAATCGAATGGATCCGCATCTTCGTGGCTTTGTCTTCCAAGCCGGCAAGAACGCTGCTCTCGATTTCAGACATATTTCAATTTCTCCATTCGGGCTGGATAAGGCCCCACCGTGCAAACCGACAGCGGGGTCTCAGACCACGGGCGTAATGATTAAGAGGCCTCGCCGACGAGCGCGTCGGCAGTTTCCTCGGGGGAGTGGCGCACCAAGAATCGCCGGGTTCTCAAGCTGAAAGGCAGGCTCGCGGGGTCAAAATTTTCCGGGACAATCGCCACTAACCGTTTCCCCATGCCCAAAGCCGCGCCGAGTTCGAAAAGCGTATTGGGGCTCCGCGGATCGTCGGCGCTGATGATCGAAACAACCGTGTCGCTTTCGCGCATACCCTTCTCGATCGCGTCCCGAATGTCGTCGCCGGCCCGCACCTTCAATTCATCCATCCACACGGGTATGCCCTTCTTCGCCAGCGACTTCGAGAAACGCCGGACCCACTCGGGATCATCCGCGTGAGAATACGAAATGAAAAATTGCGGCTTTGCCATGGCGGCCCCTTGTGCGGCTAGGACCTTTCTCTTACTCGCAATTGGAGTTGATCAAAGTACCGATCGACGTCGTTCAACTCCACGAAATTTCTCTTCTTCAACAAGACCGGAACGCCGCGGCGCGATTGAAGTTCTCCCGGAGTTACGCCGTGCAGCAGTGCAACAATCGGGATCCGATGTCCCCAAGCCGCCCCCAGTTCCGCCCAAACATAAGGCCTCTCCAAGGCCCATGGTGTCAGCAGGACCACCAACTCATCGGCTTTTTCGAGGAACTCAAGAATGTCTTCCTCGAAATCCGCGCCGACATCGATTTCCGCTTCGTCCAAAAAGGCTCTGGCGCCGCATTCACCGACTCGCCGAGCCAGTTGCCGAGCTACCCAGGTATCCGTACTGCTGTGACTGATGAAGACTAGGTGTCGGTCTTCCGATTCCTTCTCGTTCAACAGAACGGCTCCTTATTGCCGATTATAGCGTCCGTCCCCGACCCGAGGCTAAACTTCCCCCGCCGCCTGCAGCGCCGTAATCGCCGAGGTGTAATAAATATCCTCGACCGACGACCCTCGCGAAAGATCATTCGCCGGCTTGTTGAGCCCTTGCAGAAACGGTCCGAGCGAAACGCAGCCGCCCAGCCGCTCGGCCAGTTTGTACCCGATATTGGCCGCGTCGAGCGCCGGAAAGACCAGCACGTTGGCGCGGCCGGCGACCGGCGAACCGGGAGCCTTCGAGCGGCCCACCGCGTCGACCAAAGCGGCATCGGCCTGCAATTCCCCATCGACCGACAGTCCGGGAGCCCGCACTTGGACAATCCGATGCGCCTCGATAACCTTCTCGGCCATGGGGTGCTTGGCGCTTCCCTTGGTCGAAAACGACAGCAGCGCCACGCGCGGCTGGTCGCGCAAAATCCGTCCGGCGTTCGCGGCCGCCGCGATGGCGATCTCGGCCAGCTGATCGGCCGAGGGATCCGGCACGACCGCCGGGTCGGTGAAAATCATCACCCCGTTGTCGCCCCATTGCGGGTCATCGTGGACGAGCACCATGAAACTCGACACTAAGCGAAAATCGGCGTGCACGCCGACGCAATGAATCAGCGCCCGAACCGTTTCCGCCGTGGTGTTGAGTGTGCCGCCGACCAGCCCGTCCACATCCCCGGCGGCCAGCATCAGCGACGCGAAATAGAGCGGCCGCGAGGCGACCTGCCGCGCTTCGTGCTCCGTGACGCCTTTCGCGCGCCGCCGTTCGTGGTAAATCGCCGCGTAGGAGCCGCGGCTGTTCGACGTTTTCGGATCCACGAACTCGACGCCCGGAATCCCGCCTTCGGAACTAATCAAAACCGGTTGAACGATCTTGTCCTCGGCCAGTTTCTTGGCCGTCGCCCGAACCCGCGCGTCATCTCCCTCCGGAAAAACCACACGCTTGGACAAAGCCCGAGCCCGTTCGGCGACGTTGGCGAGAAAAGCAGGCATTCTCCCGATCTTACTGGAAACGGCGCGAAACGGCTTGGAAACGGGTGAACCAGGCTCTCACTCTCCACCTTGATGTCGCGTGCCGGCAGCGCGGCTTGGTGCGGCTTGTCTCGAAGCCGGCTGCGCCCGCTAGCGGAAGTTCTCGATCATCGTCAGATCGCTGCCCTGGTTTTCGATGCGCGAGAGCAAGGCCGTACCGCCGGGGGCCGCGGATATTCCCACCTCGGTCTCGGTTCCTTCCGGAAGCGTCGTCGCCGCGACGCTGTCGAGCTTCCGGGACTCGGCGTTATCTTCAACCCGGTTATCAGCGGACACTGCCCGCCGCGCCCGCACTTGCCTATTGAATGACGGCCGATCCGGGGTTAGTATCGTCATGGCAAATGGGGAAACCGCGGGGCCCGTTTGCATCAAGGAGTAGAGCCATGACAGATGAAAACCATCCAACCGCCGATCCCTCAAAGCAAAGCCCTCAAGGCGGCCCCGCGCTGGAGTCGTGGAAGGAAATCGCCGCTTATCTCAACCGGGACGAGCGAACCGCCCGCCGCTGGGAGAAAGAAGAAGGCATGCCCATCCACCGGCATCACCATCGCTCGCGTGCCGGCGTTTACGCCTACCCAGGCGAACTCGACGCTTGGGGGGCATCGAGGGGCTCCGTGCCCCGGAATTCCTCCGCGCCCCTTTGGCAGCGTCCCGGATCTTCGCCGGCTTTCGCCCTCGTCTTGCTGCTTTCTCTGATTTCCGTCGGTAACGGGCCCCGCTTCGGCCCTTCCGAAGCGAAAGCGGGGGACGGCTCGGCCATGGTCGTGCGGCAAGCGGTTCCCACCTCGTTCGACGACTATTACGGCGGCCCTTCCGCCGACGGGCGGTACGTGACGTTTGTGGACCATGAAACGGGAAATGTTGGGCTCCGCGACTTGACAAGCGGCGAGCAGCGCCTCCTCACCGATGCCGGACCGGAGTCAACGGAGTATGCCTCCCATATGGCTGAAATTTCGCCGGACGGCACTCGAGTGGCGTTTGCGTGGCAGAACGAAGATCGCTTTGCTGATCTACGTCTGGTCAATGTCGACGGAACCGGATTGCGGGTCGTCTATCGCAATCCGGAGTTCCAATACGTCGCTGCCCGTGCCTGGCTGCCCGACGGCAAGCGCATTCTTTGTGGCTTTGGAGCGAGCGATGGCACATTCAAAATCGGGTGGGTTGCCGTTGCGGATGGGTCTGCCCAGGTGATCAAATCCCTCGACTGGGGGTATGCCTTTGGGATGAGCATTTCGCCCGACGGCGCGTTCGTCGCCTACGACTTTCCGGCCGCGCGAGATGCCGCGCAGAGAGATGTCTTTCTGTTGGCCATCGACGGAACCCGTGAGGTTCGTCTGATTGAACACCCCGCCAATGATAGCGTGCTGGGCTGGACCCCGGACGGCAACAGCGTGTTATTTGCGAGCAACCGTACCGGCTCTACCGGTGTTTGGAAAATCGGCGTTGCCGAGGGCCGTCCGACCGGGGTCCCGGAACTCGTGCGGCCCGACGCAGGGCGGATGTTTCCCGTTGGCTTCAGCTCCGACGGAGGGTTTTTCTATGAATTGCACCGCGGCATGAAGGACGTCTATGTCGCCGAGCTGGATCCCGAAACCGGGAAACTCACGCAGCCTCCGAAGCCGGCCACCAAGCAGTCGGTGGGCGCCAACTACGGCGGGAGCTGGTCGCCCGATGGGCGTTATCTAGCTTTCGTTCGCCGAGGGCCGGACGATTCGGCATTTCTCGGTTCCAAAGTCGTCCTACAAGACGCGGAGACGGGCTCGGAGCGGGAACTCAACACCGAGATGCGTAACATCTACGCGATACGCTGGGCGCCGGACGGTTCTCTCATGACTTTCGGGGGCGACAAGAAAAACCAAGAGGGCATTTATCGCGTCAACCTCAAGACCGGCGGTGTGGACTTTCTTGTCAAACCGCGCCGGGGCACGTGGGTGGTGATGCCCGAGTGGTCTCCTGACGGCGAGACCCTCTACTTCATGAGGCACGACGATTCGGCCGCCGCCGCGGAGAAAGAGAGCCTTGTTGCGCGCCGCATGGCCGACGGCAAAGAAAGGACGCTTTACAGCGCCGCGCATATTCATTCCTGGGCGGCATCGCCGGACGGGCGTCGCGCGCTGATCGTGAGCGACAACAAGCCGGGTGAGTGGGCAACCAATGTCCTGCGAATGTTATCGATCGAGAGCGGCGAGATTCGCGAGCTATACCGGGTGAAAAAGCCCGAATACTTTGACTCGGTGGACTGGGCTCCTTCGGGAGAGCACGCCCTTTTCTTAAAGAAACGAACCGCCTTCGGGCTCGGGTCGGAGCCGCGGAGTCTTTGGCGGCTTCCAATCAAAGGCGGCCCCGCCGAAGAGATGGACCTCTCAACCAAAGGCCTCGACCACGTCAGCTTCCATCCCGACGGCCGCCAAATCGCTTTCACTTCCGGGTCGGTGGAAGTTGACGTCTGGGTGATGGAAAACTTCCTGCCTGATCAGCAGGCTTCGAAGTAGACTCGGATGCGGTGTCGCCGAGGCATGCGGCCCGGCGCGGAGAGCGAAGCGGCAGCGCGGCTTGGGGCGAGAGGCGTATCGAGTTTAATCCGGCACGCTCAGCGGGCGAGCAGGGCGGCCGGTTTCAACAGCCCGAAGGCGACGGAAATAACGTTCGCCGACTCGACATCGCGGAGGATCTGCTCGCGTAAATCTTCCGCCGACGCAAACCGCTCTTCATCGCGCAGGCGGTGGAGGAACGCCGGCTCGATCCGCGACGGGGCACGGCCTTCGAGCGGCTCGAGTAAATACGTCTCGACGGTTTGTTCCGTCCCGTTGAAGGTCGGGCGCGAGCCTACATTGGTCACCGACGGCCATTGCTTCCCGCTCTGTGCTTGCCTGCGCCACTCTCGTCGGTGTCGCGGCCTGGTTAGGGGCCAACGTAGTAGATATTCGCAATGATGTGGAAAGGTTCGTAAGGCCGATTCCATTCAGCGGCTTGGCCGGTGAGCTGTCGAGCCGGCACCGCGGTGAAGGCAACGACGACCAGGCAGAATAGACGGATGAACACGATGGGATTATGGCGCGCGGCATGTTTTCGATCTTTCAGCGGCTCGCTGTTGCGCTGATCGCCTAATGAACTAAGCTGAAACAGTAGATGAAGACGAGGGTGCAGAGGTTCAACGAGCGGGTTCCATGGCCGCTGCGGCTGCTGTTGTTGTTGGTCGTCGGCTTTCTCTTGAAGGAAGTCCTGTTCTTTGCCTTATACGGAGGCTGGGCGGCTACGGCGAGACTCAGAGGCCGCGCAACCCTTTGTCCCTGGTCGCGAGTTGGCACGTACTACCTCGATCAATTGGCTTTCGATAAGCACTTTGAAGTCCATCGTGAATCGATTCAGATCGTCGAGTCGGACGAAAAGCTGGACATTCAACTGGTTTCGTCATCGGCGGGGTTTTTTTGGATGCGCCAAGGAGTTGGACTTTTGTACCTGCTGGCGGAGCAAGACTGGCTTGTGGAGGACAGTCCGAACCTGAGTGTTCGTCCCGGCGACATCGTTTTCGATTGCGAGGCGCATGTGGGCGTGTTTACCGCCAAAGCGCTGGCACTGGGCGCCGCGAAGGTCGTGGCGATCGAACCAAACCCCACGAACCTCGAGTGCCTGCGACGCAATTTCCCACGGGAGATCAAGTCGGGCCGAGTCGTTTTGGTTCCCGAAGCGGTCTGGAGCAGCGAAGGAACGGTTTCGCTGCACATGGGAGTATCGACAGCGCAGGACAGCCTGGTGCGCTCAGTCGGCGGGGAAACCATGGACATTCCCGCGACGACTATCGACCGCCTGGTGGAGCGGTTGGGTTTGGACAAAGTCGATTACATCAAAATGGATATCGAGGGCGCCGAAAGAGAGGCCCTGAAGGGTGCGTTGGAAACTCTCCGTCACCACCGCCCGCGATTGATGCTCGACAGCTACCATCGCAAGGATGATTCCACCGTGCTGCCGAAAATCATTCGCGAGGCAAATGCGGACTACCAATTCACATGCGGCCCGTGCGAAGCCTTCTTGGACGATGGCAGCTACTTGGTCCCGCACGCGACTTTCTACGAATAAGTGGAATCTCGGCTTACCCTGCCGCCCGAGCCTTCGGGGAGCGATACGAGTTTCTCGACAATTTCGTGTGAAATGGTCTGGCCGATCATGGACGCAAGATGCTCTACCGTGCGGGCGAGTAATGTCTAGATCTAGTTCTAGTATAGCGTTTCATTAAATTATACCCAACTCAGGCGCTTCCTCGAGCGCCTCGAACTTGCTCCAGCGGTGGACCACCGGAGCGGCGTTGATTTCCGCGATCCCCAGCAGGATTCGTTCCCGAAGCTCCTCCCAGGACTCCACCCGGATGCGCTTCAAAAACGTCCGGGCCATCTTCCCAAACAGCGTCTCCACAATGTTCAGCCAGGACCCGTGGGTCGGCGTGTGCACATATTTGAAGCGGTTCGGCCGCGTCGCTAAATAGTCCTTCGTCTCCTTGGATATGTGAGCGGAATGATTGTCCAAGATCAATCGAATCGTGCATTCGGCCGGATAGAATTGGTCCAGATCCTTCAGCAGTGAGATGAATTCGCGGCTGCGGTGCCGCCGCTCGACCCGCGCCGTTACGCGGCCGTCGTGCAAGTCCAGCGCCGCCAGAATCGAGCAGGTTCCCAGACGTTGGTATTCGTGATCCCGAGCCGTACAAGGATGCCGCCCAGGGACCGGCGGCAGGTCCGGGGCGGTGTTGGCGATCGCTTGCACACCGGGCTTTTCGTCCACCGAAACCGTGATCACGCCCGGCGAGGGGCCGCCCTCGCCCGAGCTTTCATTTTGCAAGGCCACCTCGCGGTAGACCAGCAGCACCTGCCGCATCTTGGACTCAAACTCCGGGTCGCGACGCTCCAGGTAGTATTTCACCTTCTCTGGATGCAGCGGCTGCCCCGCCAGAATCCGGTGGACGGTCGCCTTGGCCGCTTGCCCCAGGGCCGGATAGCCCGCCTCCACGGCATGCCGGCGCACGTGGAGAGCGAGCGCGCCGCGGGTCCACAACTCGGCGGCGTATCCCAGTTCCTTGGGTTTGCAACAGGCCAAATGCACCACCCAGGCCTTGGCCTCCTCGGAGATGCGGGGCTCGTAGGGACGATGATAGGCATCCTTGAGCGCTGCTTGCACTCCGATGGCGAGGGCTCGCTCGATCCATTTGGCAACGCTCTTGCGGGTCATCTTCACGGCCCGCATAATCTCGGCGATTGTCTCGCCGCCATGATAGCGCCACAGAATCTCGGCGCGCCGCACCTCCCGAGCCGGAGCCTTGCGGGAACGCCGCAGCCGTTTCAGATGTTGCACCTCTTCGGTCGTGAGCAGCAGTGGGGGACGCTTCGATTTTCCTGCCATGCGACCAGTCTAGCAGGAAACATTGTCCTATGGTTATGTTTTAATGAAACGTTATACTAGTCTGCACTTTCGGGGGGCTCTTGGGCAACGCCGGAACGCCCCGCCGAGCTACGACAAGTCCGCTCGACATGGTGCCGGCCGGGACTCACGGCCCGGCCGGCATTGTTTTTTTGGCGGGGCCTGCCACCTACCGGGCGGGGACGGTGCGGCGAGTCTCAACCGCTCGGAGGCGACGGAAATAACGTTGCGCCGACTCGACGTCGCGCAGAATTTGACGCCGCAGATCTTCCGCGGAATCAAAGCGCCTTTCATCGCGCAAGCGGTGCAAGAATGCCGGCTCAATACGCGACGGCGCACGGCCTTCGAGCGACTCGTCGAGCAGATACGTCTCGACGGTTTGCTCACGGCCGTTGAAGGTCGGCCGCGAGCCCACATTCGTTACCGACGGCCATTGTTTCCCGGTCTCGCGATCGCACGTCAGGGTGACGTAGACGCCCCGGGCCGGGCGCACGCCCGGTTCCGGGGCGAGGTTCAAAGTCGGAACCGTTTGGCGCGAGCCGATCCCGTGTCCGGGAACCACGTCGCCGACCAGGCTGAACGGGCGGCCCAGCAAGCGGCGTGCCTGCTCGACCTTGCCCGACCGTACCAGCTCGCGAACCCACGTGCTGCTCACCGCCCGGCCGCCGACCACGAGCGGTCGGACGCCGACCGTTTCGAAGCCGAGATCTTTTCCCAACTCCGTGAGCACGGCCAACGTGCCGGCCTGTTTGTGTCCGAATCGAAAATCCTCCCCGACAACGATCGAGCGGGCCCCAAGCTTTTCGACGAGTACTTGCCCAACAAATTCGGCCGGGGTTAGACAGGCAATCTCGGGGGTGAAAGGCAGCACGACGGCCGCATCCAGGCCGAGCTTCTCAAACTGCCGTACGCGCTCGGCCGGCGTCATGAGCAATTGGGGCGCGCGCTCGGGCGCGACGACCCTCGTCGGGTGCGGGTCAAACGTCAGCGCCACGGCCTCGCCGCCCACGCGGCGCGCCTCGTGCTTGGTGCGCTCGAGGATTTCCACGTGGCCGCGGTGGAGCCCGTCGAAGTTGCCGATCGTCGGCACCGTCGGCGCTTGACCGACGGGCACATCCTCCAAGTTCCAATAGACCTTGAACATTACTCCCTTCCGGAAACCTCGATTTGGAGGCCGTCATGCGCCAGACGCACATGCGAAGGCAAACCGGCGTTGGTTTCCTCGTGCCCCAAATCGTGACAGATGTGCGTAAAAAAGGCTTTCTTGGGTCTTAGTTCCTCGACCCACGCCAACGCGCCGTCGACGGTCGTGTGCATCGGATGGGGTTCACGCCGCAGCGCATCGAGGAAGAGGACATCGAGATCCCGCAATAGGGGAAGCGACGAGTCGGGGATGTCGCTGTGGTCGGTGAGATAGGCGGCGTCGCCGAATCGATAACCGACGATTTCGCGCGGGCCGTGTTGGATCGGAATCGGTTGGAAGGGCACACCGAATAGTTCGATCGCGGCGTTGTCGATCTCGTGCGCCGTCACGCGCGGTACTCCGCCTGGGTGGGTCGCCTCGCCCGCGAAGGCATAGGGAAAGACTCTTTTCAGCGCTTGCATTGTGTCGGCCCGCGCATAGACCGGGATGGGTTCCTTGCGGCCGTAGTTGAAAGGCCGGATATCGTCGAGCCCCATGATGTGATCGGCATGAGCGTGGGTGTAGAGAATGGCATCCAAACCATTGAGCCCCGCGCTGAGGGCCTGTTGGCGGAGATCGGGCGTCGTGTCAATCAGAACCCGCCGACGAGTTTCTCCGGCCGAAAACGTCACCAAGATCGAGGGCCGCAGACGCTTGTCGCGAGGATCGTCGGAAAGGCAGACGCCGCAGGAACATCCCACTGTGGGAACGCCGACGCTGGTGCCCGATCCGAGCACGGTGATTTCGATCGACGGTTCGGCGGGCATGAGTCGGATCGTTTTTCAAAGGCCGGGCCGAGGGGAGGCGACTGCGGCATTTCTCTATGACGAAGGGTTGCCGGCCGCCTTATTGATATCACCCACGGCCTGCACGTAGCGAAAACGCAATTCCGTCAGGGTGTTCTCCAGCAGACGCTGCTCCTCGAGCGACAGATTGCCCTTGGTCTTTTCCTGGAGCACGGCCAACAAATCAATCGTGTGCCGTGCGATGTCGAGGTTGGGAGGGCGCTCGGGGTTGGGCGCGCCCATGCCGAGTTCCATCTGCGCCTGCATGCCAAGCGAGAGGATCAGCATCTCGAAGCTTGCCGGAGGCAGCGGTCCCGGCCCCGGGGTCTCCGCTTCCGGGGCTTCGGAGGCGGAATCCGTCTCGGCGGAACTCGTCGGCTCGACCGGGTCATCCTCGGCGGGGGCAGCGGCGTGCGCCCCTTCCTCGTTGCCCGCCGGGTCTTCGGTCGGCGTGTCAGGCTCCGCAGAGGGTCCGATCGGGTCCCCCTCGGCGGTGAACCGCCGACGGTCTTTTACTTTAATCTCTGGAGCTTCGCCGTTTTCGGAGGATTCGGAATCGTTGGCCACGTCGTTCATTCTAACGCACTTCCTTGGGCGGAAGTCGCTGGCCGGCGGCGGCCTGCGCGACCGCCGCCGGGCCGCGCAAAGTGCCCGTCTCGGTCAAGGCGCCGTCGGAACGGTACGCAGTAAAGCCCGGGTGTCAGTCCTTGATCTGAACCATGCGATTAGCGACCAACTCGGCGTAGAAATCCTTGCCTTGATGGTCGATGATCGTGAAGGCCGGGAAGTCTTCCACCTCGATCCACCAAATGGCTTCCATCCCCAGCTCGGCGTACTCGACCACCTCGACGTTCTTGATGCTGTGCTTGGCCAACCGCGCCGCGGGCCCGCCAATTGAGCCGAGATAGAAGCCGCCGTGGCGGCCGCACGCCTCGGCGACCTCGGCGGAACGGTTGCCCTTGGCGAGCATCACCATACTGCCGCCGTGACTCTGAAACAGATCGACATAGGGGTCCATGCGCCCGGCCGTCGTCGGCCCGAATGAACCGGAAGCGTAGCCCTCGGGCCTTTTCGCCGGTCCGGCGTAGTAGACCGAGTGGTCCTTGAAATATTGCGGCAGGTCTTCGCCCGCGTCGAGACGTTCTTTCAATTTGGCGTGCGCAATGTCGCGCGCCACAATCAGCGGGCCACTCAGCGAGAGGCGGGTGGCGACAGGATGTTCTCTCAACTGCGCCAGGATTTCCGGCATCGGGCGGTTCAGGTCGATAGGCACGACTTCGCCGCCCAGCTCCTCATGCGTCACGTCGGGCAAGAAGCGCGCCGGGTTGGTCTCCAACTGTTCAAGAAACAGCCCGTCGCGGGTAATCTTGCCGAGGATCTGCCGGTCCGCCGAGCAAGACACGCCCAACCCCACCGGACACGACGCCCCATGGCGCGGCAGGCGGATCACCCGCACATCGTGGGCGAAATACTTCCCCCCAAACTGCGCTCCAATACCGGTCGCGGCGGCAATCTCAAAGACCTTCTTTTCCATCTCGATATCGCGGAAGGCCCGGCCCAACTCGTTCCCCGTGGTCGGCAGGTCGTCGAGAGAGCGCGTGCTGGCGCGCTTCACGGTCTTGAGCGTCATCTCGGCTGAGGTCCCGCCGATGACCAGCGCCAGGTGATAGGGCGGGCAGGCGGAGGTGCCGATCGAGCGCAGCTGCTCGTCAAGAAAAGCGACAAGAGACTCGGGATTGAGAAGCGCCTTGGTCTGCTGATAGAGAAACGTCTTATTCGCCGAGCCGCCGCCTTTCGCAATGAAGAGAAAACGATATTCGTCGCCCGGCTTGGCGTAGATCTCGATCTGTGCCGGCAGATTAGTCCCCGTGTTCTTTTCGGTGTAGAGATCGAGCGGCGCGAGTTGAGAATATCGCAGGTTCCGCTCGGCGTAGGCCTGGTAGATGCCTTTGGAGAGAGCCTCGGCGTCGTCGCCTTCGGTGAATACCGCCTGGCCCTTATAGCCAATCGCGATCGCCGTCCCCGTATCCTGACAACCCGGAAGTACTCGCGCCGAGGCAATCGAAGCGTTTTTTAGAAGTTCGAGCGCCACGAAGCGGTCGTTCTCCGACGCCTCGGGATCGTCGAGAATCTTGCTGAGCTGAGAGAGGTGCCCGGCCCTCAGCAGGTGCGCCATGTCGTCCATGGCATCTTTGGCGAGGCGCGCTAAGCCTTCCGGCGCGACCTCGAGGATCTCACGGCCGTTCAGCTGCGTCGTCGTCACATGTTCAGAAGTGAGATGGCGATATTCGGTCTGGTCGGGACCGTGTTCAAAGATGGGCTGATATTGAAACTCCGGCATGACTTTTTTCCCAACGACATCCAGCTCGACGGCCTTTGAAAATTTCTTCCTGCCGCCCCTTCAGGGCTCATCCACGCGGAGGGGCGTCACCTAGGGTTCCGCCTGGCGGCTCCACCCTAGGCTATATTCCTACCGCCGCTTCGCGGCTCCCCGACTCTTGACTTCTTCGGAGCTCCTGAGAGGTCCGGCCCTCGGCTTCAGAATAATGCAGTTACACCGACTCAGGCCGACCCTAGGGCGATTTGTTGGTTGGAAAACGGCGACGTTTTTTGCGCCCTCACGGGCGAATTTGTACCCGGAATCGGCCGCTCCAACGGTTCTGGAGGAGCACCACCAGCCAGTGTATCCTGCATCACCCTGAAACTTCTGTTCAGGGCATTATTGAGTCTCGCAAAACAAAGTGACACCTTTTTGGGGTACGTACGTCTTTGTATGTATGGGAAATACAAAAGGCGTACGGCGGGATTTCGAGGCCCTGGAGAAGCGCCGTTTCAAAGCGATCCGGTTGGTCGAGCAAGGCTGTAGTCAGTCCGAGACAGCGAGGCGATTGAAGGTCGCGCGGCAAAGCGTCAGCGAGTGGCTGCGACGATACCGGCGTGACGGCGAAGCCGGGTTGCGCCAGGCCGGCCGCGCCGGCCGTAAGCCGCTGTTGGACGCCGCGCAGCTCGAACGCCTCGAGGCGTTGCTGCTGGAAGGCCCCGAGGCGCACGGCTTCCCGACGCCGCTGTGGAGCTGTCCGCGGGTCGCTCGTCTGATCGGAGACGAGTTCGGCATGCGCTATCACGAGGGCCATGTCTGGAAGATCCTGCGGGCGCTCGGTTGGAGCCCGCAACGGCCCGTCGGCAAAGCGCGGGAGCGCAACGAAGAGGCCATCCGCGGCTGGCAGCGCAAGACTTGGCCGGCCATTAAAAAAAAGCCCGCAAAGAAGAACGTACGATCGTCTTCATCGACGAAAGCGGATTGAGTCAGAAGCCGCATCGTTGCCGCACCTGGGCGCCGCGCGGCGAGACACCGGTGTTGGAGTTCAACTTCAACTGGGACAAGCTGTCGGTGTCGGCCGGGCTGACGTTGCGCAACTTTTACTTCCGGCTCTATCCCGGCGCGATCGGCGAGCTGGAGGTCATCGACTTCCTGAAGGCTTTGGTGCGCCACATCGACGGCCCACTGCTGATCGTCTGGGACCGGCTGCCGGCGCACCGCAGCCGCCTGGTGCGGGAGTTCATCCAGCTCTCCGAGGATCACATCGCAACGGAGTACTTGCCGCCCTATGCGCCGGAGTTGAACC
This sequence comes from Bryobacterales bacterium, assembly GCA_965238125.1. Lineage (GTDB taxonomy): Bacteria > Acidobacteriota > Terriglobia > Bryobacterales > UBA6623 > UBA6623. Next base: position 572,312 of record OZ250179.1, read on the forward strand.
CGGTGGAATACATTTGGGCGTACTGGAAGCAGCACGAGTTGCCCAACGTCTGCCCGAAGGACTACTGGGAACTCGACGAGCGCGCCCGCAAAGCGCTGCGGCGAATGCGCCGCAAACCGCGCCTGATTACCGCTTTCTGGAAACAGTCTTCTCTTTGTCTCGATTGACAGTATATTATGCGAAACTCAGTAAGCCCGGATTTCCACTTTAGTTTCGGTTCTGCTAACCATCGGGTGGACTCGGACGCCTTTATTTATGCGGGCTTGAAAGCACTCAAGGCGCTGAGGAGATCAACACCCAATGGGTGAAAAAGAAAACAAACCGTTTCAGCTCACCTTCAATGGATTTCTCAAGGTCGATTTCCAAGGATCGCGAGTCACCTCGGATGGCGGGCTGATTCTCATTCGCGAACTGGACGAACGACTCGGACTAGGCAAGCTGATAGACGAGCATCTGACGGATTCGCGGCAAGGCTCGAACAAGAAGTTCCCGTTCGTCGATCTGCTGCGACAGTCGGTCTACTCCCGCTTGGCGGGCTACGAGGATCTCAACGACGCCGTTCGTGTCTCCGCCGATCCAACCTTTCGGCTGATTGGCTCGAAGAAGAACTGGGATCGCGGCGCGGCGCTGACCTCCCGGCTGCAGAGCTTCGAGACCGCCATGCTCGCCGGCGACGAGAATCTGATCGGGCTGATGGCGGTGAACCGCGAGTTGATCGCGCAAGCCGAGGCCGGTGATGACTCCGCGTGCGTCGTGCTGGACATGGACTCTACCGAGAGCCCCGTCCACGGCCGGCAGGAAGGCAGCGCCTACAACGGCCACTTCGAGTCGGTCTGCTACCACCCACTGTTGCTGTTCAACCAGCACGGCGATTGCTTGGCGGCAAAGTTGCGACCGGGCAACGTGTCCAGCGCCGAGGACTGGGACGAGCTGCTGCTGCCGGAAATCGAACGCCAACAGGCGGAGGGCAAACAGGTGACGTTCCGGGCCGATGCCGCCTTCGCCAAGCCGGATATTTACGAGACGTTGGAGGAGCGCGGCGTGGACTACGTGATTCGCATCCCGGCCAACAAGAGCCTGGAGCTGGAGATCGAAGATATCCTGTTTCGTCCGCCGGGCAGGCCGAGCGCAAAGCCCCTGGTGCGCTACAGGAGCTTTCGGTATCAGGCCGCGAGCTGGTCGAAGTCCCGGCGGGTTGTTGCGAAGGTCGAGCATCACCAAGGTGAGTTGTTTCCTCGCGTCGGTTTCATCGTCACGAGCATGGCCTTGCCGAGCCGCTCGCTGGTGCGGTTCTACAACAAGCGCGGCACGGCGGAGCAGTGGATCAAGGAAGGCAAACAAGCGACGCATTGGACAAGGCTGTCATGCCATCGGTTCCGGGCCAACGAAGTGCGACTGCAACTCAGCGTGCTGGCCTATAACCTGGGGAACCTATGGCGGAGGCTCGGGCTGCCGCAACGGATCAAGAGCTGGTCGCTGACGAGCTTGCAACAGCGGCTGATGAAGACGGGCGGTAGGCTGGTCAAGCATGCGCGGTACTATTGGCTGCTGTTGGCCGAAGGACATCTGAACCGGCGGCTGTTCGGCGACATGCTGCATAGGATCTGGGCGCTGCCTGTGCCGGGTGGGTAGCGTTGCCCGGGCGAGGATCAACAGTTTTTGGCTCCAAAAAGGTTTCGCAGGGAGCAGTGTCGGCCGGAGCGCCGTTCAGTCCGCTCAATCAACGTCTGTGAGCGGACGGACGAGCCCTGGCGCCTACCGGCGGAGGTGATGTGCAGGGTTCAGCGCGAAAAGACGTGGTATTCGGCGCAGCGGGGGTGTATCCTGTGACCGTGCCAGGGCCAAAATGGAAATCCTGGCTAAGGGGCTTCCGTAGACCATCTCCGCAAGATCTTGAATTAACCCTTGACACTACCACTAGATCGTGTACACTAATTGAACGTCAGCAAGCGTTGCCCCCCGTCGCGGGCTCAAATTTCGCTTGCGGACCCCCGTTGATCAGTCGTTTTTCCGGTCACAATTGTAGTACGATCGGGTCAATTCTTGTGGAGTGAGCTATGGGTGAAATTAGCGTGGATCTGGCCTCAAAAGTCGATCAATTGTCATCTCCCGCCGAGCAGCCGGCGGGCTTGTCTTTCCGGCGACACTTTACCAAAGATCTCAAGCCCGGCCGGACGCCCTACGACGATCTCGTATGGGAAAAGCGCACCGCCTCGATCGGCAACGAAAAAGGCGAGATCATCTTTGAGCGGGCCAACGTGGAAGTACCGCGCGATTGGTCCCAGACCGCGACCAACATCGTCGCCAGCAAGTACTTTCACGGCCGCGCCGGGACACCTGAGCGCGAAACGAGCCTGCGTCAGCTCGTCCATCGCGTCGTCGACACGATCGCCGACTGGGGCGCGGCGGGCGGCTACTTCGCCGCACCCGACGACGTCGAAAACTTCCGCGATGAGTTGGCCCATTTGATGCTCAGCCAAAAGGCCAGCTTCAACTCGCCGGTCTGGTTCAACGTCGGCGTCAAGGAGGCGCGCGGTTACGGCTGGCATTACGACGAGGCTACCGGCAAGGTCAACAGCCTGGCCGAGGGCTCGCACCGGCCGCAATGCTCGGCCTGCTTCATCATCTCCGTCGACGACCGGATGGAATCGATCATGGACCTCGCCAAGACCGAGGGCATGCTCTTTAAGTGGGGTTCGGGCACCGGTTCCAACCTTTCGAGGATTCGCGAAGAGGACGCTGTTTTGGGCGGGGGCGGCAGGGCGTCGGGACCCGTGTCGTTCATGAAAGGTTTCGACGCCTTCGCCGGCGTCATCAAGTCGGGCGGCAAGACGCGCCGCGCCGCCAAGATGGTCATCCTCAACACCGACCACCCCGACATCAACAAGTTCATTTGGTGCAAGGCCAAGGAAGAAAAGAAGGCCTGGACGCTGATCGAAGCCGGCTACGACGCCTCCATCGACGGCGACGCCTACGGCTCGATCTTTTTCCAAAACGCGAACAACTCGGTGCGGGCAAGCGACGACTTCATGCTGGCCGCCGTTAACGATGAAGATTGGTGGACGAAGTCCGTCGTCACCAATCAGCCCAAGCAGCGCTACAAAGCCCGCGATCTGCTGCGGCAAATCTCCGAAGCCACGCACCAGTGCGGCGACCCGGGCATGCAGTTCGACACCACGATCAATCGTTGGCACCCTTGTAAGCGCACGGCGCGGATCAACGCTTCGAACCCTTGTTCGGAATACATGTTCCTCGACGATTCGGCCTGCAATCTGGCTTCGCTCAATCTGCGAAAGTTCCAAGCCGGCCAGGGGCAGTTTGACGTCGAGGGCTTCCGGCATGCCGTCGACACGTTGATCTTGGCGCAGGAAATCATCGTCGGCAGCGCGAGCTACCCGACGGAGAGAATCGCGGAGAATTCCTACAACTACCGGCCACTGGGGCTGGGCTTCGCCAATCTCGGCGCGCTGTTGATGTCGATGGGCGTCGCCTACGACAGCGACGAGGGCCGTTCGGTCGCCGGCGCGATCTCCGCCGTGATGTGCGGGCAAGCGTATTTGACCAGCGCCCGCATCGCCGGCACGACCGGTCCTTTCGCCGGATACTCCCACAATCGCGAACCCTTCCTCGAAGTCATTCGCATGCATCGCGACGCGGCGCGCGAGATCGACGGCGAGCAGATCGAAGCGCCGCTGCGGCAAGCCGCGATCGAATGCTGGGAAGACGCCTATAAGCTCGGTTCCCGCAACGGCTACCGCAACGCCCAAGTCACCGTCATCGCCCCGACCGGGACGATCGGTTTCATGATGGATTGCGACACCACCGGCGTCGAACCCGAACTAGCGCTGGTGAAGTACAAGAAGCTGGTCGGCGGCGGCGTCATCAAGATCGTCAACAATACCGTCCCCGAGGCGCTGTTGAAGCTCGGCTACAACCCCAACTGCGGCAACGAAATCGTCAACCATATCGATTCGACTGCGACGATCGAGGGCGCTCCGCATATCAAGGACGAGCACCTGCCCGTCTTCGATTGCAGCTTCCGGCCGCAGAACGGCGAGCGCTCCATTCACTACATGGGACATGTGCGCATGATGGGCGCGGTGCAGCCCTTCATCTCCGGGGCGATCTCGAAGACGATCAATATGCCCGAGGAGTCCACGGTCGAAGACATCACGGACGCCTATATCGAGTCATGGCGTTTGGGCCTCAAAGCCGTGGCCATCTACCGCGACGGTTCGAAACGCGCGCAGCCGCTCAGCACCGGCAAATCCGGCGACAAGAAGGAAAACGCGGCAAGCGAGAAAATCGTCTATCGGCCGATGCGCCGCAAGCTGCCCGACGAGCGGCAGTCGGTCACGCACAAATTCTCGGTCGGCGGCCATGAAGGCTACATCACCGTGGGCATGTACGACGACGGCACGCCCGGGGAGCTATTCATTCGCATGGCGAAGGAAGGCTCGACGATTTCCGGCTTGATGGATAGCTTTGCGACAGCCGTTTCGATGACGCTGCAATACGGCGTGCCGCTGCGGGTCTTGGTCGACAAGTTTCAGCACGTGCGCTTTGAGCCCAGCGGATGGACCGGCAATACCGACATCCCCTACGCCAAGTCGATCATGGACTACATCTTTCGCTGGCTGGGGGCGAAGTTCATCTCGCGGGACTATCGGGTATCGGAAGTGGGCGAGTCGCCCAACCTGAAACCGACCGAGCCGGAGCCGCAAAAAGAGCTGCCTTTCCAGGCCGCCATGGACGCGCCGATTTGCTCGGAATGCGGTTCGCTGATGACCCGCAACGGCAGTTGTTACAAATGCGAAAACTGCGGCTCGACCTCTGGCTGCAGTTGAGTCGAAAGGCATGCAGTCGTTCCTTGAGTAGTTCGTTCCCTCCTAGCCGAGAAAGCGGGGGTTTCGGGAAACCGATCCCCCGCCTTTTTTATCCCCAAACCGAGCCGCGACCGTCAGGAAGCGGTATGTGATGAGGCGGTCAGCCCAGCGGAAGGTGACGGACCGAGGTATGTTCCGGGAGGCGGCCGTGTATTCCTCTTTCCGGTCGGTTGTGCTGGAAGGCAGGCCTAGTATAGCCGCGTGAACCTGACCTTTGATGCGTGTCGTCCTCGGGTGTTTGTGGGTCCATCCACTTTGCTTGGGGTTGTGGGGTCTCATCGCATACCGCTTCCTGACGGTCGCGGCTCGGTTTGGTGAAGTTTCCATTGGTTTGCATTCCCTACAAAACTGTATCCAGCCAAACTGTCATCTTGCCAACCCCGCGGTTGCCCCAAAGCGCGTAGGGCACAGCTCGAATCTGAACTTCCTCTCCCGCCTCGCCCCCGCGGGCGCGGTATAACGCTCCGCCCCATGACTTGGTATCGCGCGCAAGCCCTTTCGCCGTGATCACTTGAATCCCGGTGAGCAGATCCGCCTCAAAGCTTTCGCTCAGTTGGGCGTCCGCCGGCAGAACGATACGGTCGATATCCACCTCGTGGTCGACTTGTTCCAGAACATAGACGAGCGGGCCGCGCCGCAAAGCCACCTTACCGCGATTGGTAACGACGTTCGGATGCGCCTCGATTCGCTCGATCTCCATCGGCAGCGAAAGTTCAATCACGTCGCCCGGATTCCATTCCCGTTCAATGTGCAGGTAGCCCTTCGTTTGCGTCGCCTTCACCGCCTGCCCGTTCAAGCGCAGCGAATAACTCTCGGCCCAGCCTGGAATGCGCAGATGCACGGCAAAGCTGAGCGGCTCGCTCAACTCCGGCTCCAATCGGACGTCGCCCTTCCACGGGTATTCCGTCGCCAGCCGAAACGACACGTCCTTGCCGTGAATCGTCGTCTTGGCCGTGCTCCCGATGTAGAGGTTGACCCATAGGTCATCCTTCCCCTGGCTGTAAATCAACTCGCCCAAACGCGGAAACGTACGCACGATCGTTGACGGGCAGCAGGGAACCGAAAACCAGGGGCTGCGCTTGAAGCGGCCTTCGGTCTGCATCGGATTGGCATAACAGAACGTGTTCCCCTCAAGCGAAACGCCTCCCAAGAAACTGTTGTAGAGCGCCAACTCGGCCACATCGCTGTAGCGTCCGTCGCCGCTGAGTTTCAACATGCGATAGTTCCACAACGCCATCCCCACCGTGGCGCAGGTTTCCTGGTACGCGGACCGGTTGGGCAAATCGTAATCCTTATCAAACCCCTCGTTGTGGGCCGAGGGGCCGATCCCTCCCGTGACGTACATACGCCGGAAAGTCACGTTGTCGTGCAGTTTCAGCAGGGCGTCCATCAGACCTTGATCGCCCGTCTCATGGACGATGTCGGCCATCGCCGAGTAAAGATAGGTCGCCCGCACGGCGTGCCCAACAGCTTCGGTTTGCTCGCGGACCGGCAAATGGTCCTGGGCATAGCTGGTATCGAATTTCCGCGGATTGCGCCGATACAAACGATCGTGCAGCCCCCTTACCGGAACGACCCTTCCCAGGAAATTCTCCGTCTTGGTCGACGACAACTGCTTGTACTCCGCCTCGAAGACCGAGGGCTTTTGGCCGCGCCCGTTAAGAAAATATTCCGCCAAGCGCAGATAACGTTCCTCGCCGGTGACGCGGTAAAGATCGATCAGCCCCAGCTCGATCTCCTCGTGCCCCGGAATCCCGTTTCGCTTGTCCGGGCCGAAGACCGAGTCAATGTTGTCGGCCAGTTTCGTCGCGACATCCAAAAACGTGCGCTTACCCGTTGCCCTGAAGTGCGCCGCGGCGCCTTCGAACATGTGTCCGGCCGAATACATCTCGTGATAGAACCCCAAGTTCCTCCACCGCTTCCGAGGCGTGACCAACTGGACATGCGTGTTGATGTAGCCGTCGGGTTGCTGCGCGGCGGCGATCTTCACGATGACCTCGTCGACCTGGGCTTCGAGCGCGGGGTCACGGTCAAGCCCCAGATGCAGCGAAGCGCCTTGCAGCCACTTGTAGACGTCGGAGTCCGCCCAATAGGGCTCGCTGAACTCGCCCTTGGCCTTGCCGGCGGCGATGTCGAAATTGGCGATCGCGCCTTGTTCCTCGAGTTGCCCCAGCGTGTGCGCGACCGTGCGAGTGCGGTTGATTTCGATCCGCGGCGTCCAGAAAGCGTCGTCGATCGTGACATCGGTAAGCGGCAATTCCTTCAGCCGAACCGCTTCATCCGCCCCCGGGGGCGTCCACTTGAGTTGTTGCGGTTCGGTGCCGCAGCCCAACAGCAACAAGCCGGCAAAGCAGCTCGCGGCAATCACTTCCAACCGAGTCTTGCAATACGTCAACATCGTGAAAACCTCCTCGAGAAACCGCGCCCCGCGGCGCCAATCGCTTGGTTCTTATTCGTACTGACCAGAGGCGTCAGCCCGCGTGCCGAGAGCGGCTCCGACCCGCGCCAGTCGCCACCAAGCCAGCACCGTGCCCAGCAGGCCCGCCAGTCCCACCGCCGCGAACAGGCCAAAGGTAATGAAGGCGTCCCCCAGCCCATAGGGGCTCGTCGAAGCGGCGGACCCGGCAAACAGCAGAGTCAGCAGGCACCCCACCACCAAAAGAAACCGCCTCGAAAGCTTGCCCAGCGAGTCCGCGACACGCGCCGTCAAATAGAGCATGATGCCCAGGCACAAGTAGGCAAAGGGCAGTAAGGCCAACAACATGGCGGCCGCGCGCCGAGGGGTGTCGTCGGTGGAGTCCGCGTCGGGGAAGGACACCTCGATTAGACAAACCGCCGCCGCCAAGGCAGCCGCTGGCAACGGAGCAAGCGCCGAGGCAAGAACGAAACGCGGCTTCCCTTCCGAGGACACGAATACCAATTATCGGCCATCCGTCTCCCCAACATCGCAAGCGCCTCCAGGCGCCGCGGTCAATCGCGAAGTCGACCCGGTCCCGCGGGTTGGTCTGTCGTGGTTTTGCTACATAGGTGCGCGAGTTCTACTCGCAACGCGAAATGAGCCCTATTCACAGGGCTTGGCTCTTCTGTTTAGGCCGCTCGTTTCACGGCCGGCTCTCACCCGTCAACGGCAATCAGGTTCAGCCCGTTTCAACGGGCTTCCAACTCTGTCCGTTCGACCCGCTCGCGCGGCTCCCCACCCGCGGAGCCTGCCGGCGTTTGACACATTCACCACCGTCCGACCCTCCCCCCGCGTAACGAAGCACCCATGAATCCGACCGGCCAATTGCCGCCGCTCCCCCCGCCGGGGCACAATACATCTATGCGTCCTTGGTATCAAAACACAGCGCTCCTGGTCCTGCTCTGCTTGCTGGTTCCGCCCGTCGGCTTGGTCTTGCTCTGGTTGCAGCCCGAGATGCGAGTCTTCCGCAAGGTCTACGTATCGGTCGGTCTGTTGATCCTCACCGTGGTTCACCTATTCGCGTTCCATGGGTTGCGCGTCGAGATGGCTGGCAGCAGTACCTCGCTGATCTTTCGGTTCCACGATCCCGAGGATCACTACAGCGAAATCGAAGCAGCCCGTGCCGGCGAGGGCGACGTCGTGCAAGCCGCAACCCTGTCAGGTTCGACCTACTGGACCGATTACCGCGGTCCGGACCGCGACGGCCTTTACGACCAACAACCGATTCGCACGAACTGGGAAAGCGGCCGTTTGCCCGAGCTGTGGCGACAGAAAATCGGTGGCGGCTACGCCTCAATGGTCGTGGCGCAAGGGCGCATCTACACCATCGAGCAGCGCCGCGATCGCGAAGTGGTGGCCTGCTACGACTTGGGGACCGGCGCTGAGATCTGGTCCCACGGTTGGAATGCGCGGTTCCAAGAGGGCATGGGCGGCGAGGGTCCCCGCGCCACGCCGACTTGGCACGAAGGAAAGATCTACGCCCTGGGCGCGACCGGAGAGTTGCAGGTCCTCGATGCGCAAACAGGCAAGCCGCTATGGAACATCAACATCCTCGCCGATAACGGCGCGCCCAATCTGACCTGGGCCATGTCGGCTTCGCCATTGATTGTCGACGACAAGGTCATCACGCTCCCCGGCGGCCCCGGCGGCCGCTCCGTTGTCGCCTACCACAAGGACACCGGAGAGTCGATCTGGAAGTCTCTCGACGACAACCAAGCCTACACGGCGCCGATGATCGCGACGGTGGCGGGAAAACGGCAACTGCTTGTCGTCAGCGGTAAGCGACTCATGGGGCTCGAGGTCGAGGATGGTTCGCTGCTGTGGGAGTACCCCTGGCAGACCTCCTACGACGCCAACTGTGCGCAACCGATCATTGTCGACGAAGAGCACGTTTTCATCTCCGCCGGTTACGGCCACGGCTCGGCGCTGATCAACGTAACCGCCGAGGACAACGGTTTCCGTGTCGAGGAAATCTGGTCCAACAATCGGATGAAAAACAAGTTCAACGCGCCCGTGCTCCACGACGGCCACGTCTACGGTTTGGACGAAGGCATTCTGCAAGCAATCGATGTTCGGACCGGCGCGCAGAAATGGAAAGGCGGCCGCTACGGCTACGGGCAAGTCCTGTTGGCCGACGGGCACTTGATCGTGCTGACGGAGAAGGGCGAAGTAGCCCTGGTCAAGGCAACGCCGGAGGGCCATCAAGAGTTGGCGAAGTTCTCGGCGATCCAGGGCAAGACCTGGAACAACCCGGCCATCGCCGACGGCAAGCTGATCGTCCGCAACCAAACCGAAATGGCCTGCTACGACCTGTCGACCGGCCCGTGAGTAGGGCAACCGAGCCGTGCGCTGAAAAGTAGCCCCGCGGCCGCCTCGACCATCGCATTCACCGTGGACAACAAGAAAATCGCCGCCATTCTCGAGGAAACCGCCGACCTGATGGAGATCGCCGGAGCCGACGGGTTTCGCATCCGAAGCTACCGCAATGCCGCCCAGGTCATCGACAGCTTCCCCGAACCCCTTGTCGCCATCCTGAACGACCCTGACCGCAAGGTCACCGACATCAAGGGCATCGGCAAGGGCATCGCCTCGGCTCTCGAGGAACTCGTCGAGCGAGGCAGCTTTGCCCGCCGTGACGAGATGCTCGAGAAGTATCCGCCGACCGCGCTCGAGCTGTTGAAGATCAGCGGCCTCGGCCCGAAAAGCATCGCCGCCATCTACCGCCATTTCCGGGTCTCGACGATCGACGGGCTGGAACAGCTTTGCCGCGATGAAAAACTGCGTGCCCTGCCCCGCATGGGCGAGAAATTCGAGCAGAAAATCTTGCGCGGCATCGAAAGCTATAAGCGCGGCGCCGGGCGATTCCTCATCAACTTCGCCGACCGCACGGCCGCCGAGATGATCGAGTACCTGGGCGCTGGCGAAGGGATAGACGAAATTACGTACGCCGGTAGCTTACGGCGCGGCAAGGAAACCATCGGCGACATCGACTTGCTGGTTGCGGGCCCGAAAGCCGTCGACGCGCTCGACCGCTTCGTCGACCATCCCGGGGTCGACGAAGTGCTCGCTCACGGCGATACCAAGGCAAGCGCCACGGTTGGTCGCGAAGGCCTGCAAATTGATGTCCGGGCGCTCGACACCGACAGCTACGGGGCGGCGCTCCAATATTTCACCGGCGGCAAGGAGCACAACGTCGCCCTGCGCGACCGCGCCGTGCGCATGGGACTGCGCCTCAACGAATACGGCCTCTATCGCAATGACGACGGCTCGAAGATCGCCGGCCGCGATGAAGCCGGCATTTACGAAGCTTTGGGGTTGCCCTGGATTCCGCCCGAGCTGCGCGAAAACACCGGAGAAATCGAGGCCGCGCTCGAAGACGCCTTGCCGAATCTCATCGAGCCCGAGCAAATCGTCGCCGATCTCCACATGCACACCACCGAGACCGACGGGCATTTCTCAATGAACGAAATGGCCGAGGCGGCGCGGGCAAAAGGCTATCGCTATATCGCGATCACCGATCACTCGAAAGCGCTGGCGATGGCGAACGGTCTCGACGAGAAGCGCCTGTTGGGCCAGATCGAGCAGGTTCGGGAAACGTCCCAGCAGTGGCAGGATTTCACCATCCTCAGCGGCTGCGAGGTCGATATCCTCCGAGACGGCCGGCTCGATATCGACGACGAAGTCTTGGCTCAACTCGATGTCGTGATCGCCAGCGTGCACAGCCACATGAATCTGGAAGCCGCCGAGATGACCGACCGGCTCCTGCGCGTCCTGGAGAACCCCTACGTCAAGATCCTGGGGCACCCGACCGGCCGTTTGTTGCTGCGCCGCGACCCCTATACCTACGACTTCGAGCGCGTCGTTGCCGAGACGGGCAGGCGCGGCATTCGCATGGAAATCAATGCCAGTCCGGAAAGACTCGATCTCGGCGCCACGCAGCTACGGGCTGCCAAGGCCAAGGGCGTCAAGTTCGTCATCTCCACCGACGCCCACCACACGCGTCATTTCGACAATATGAAATACGGCGTGCTGACCGCCCGCCGCGGCTGGCTCACCGCCGCCGACGTGCTGAACACGCTGCCGGCGGAAGAATTTCGAAAGGCACTGACGTGCTGAGGCGCCCCGGGCAGTGCCTGCACTTGTCGAGAGACGGCGTGCCGGCGGCGGCCGGTTGGAAGGCGGCTGAGAGATCTTGCGCGATTTTAAGTAGTAAAGGCCGTCGGGGAAGGCGGGTTGCAGGCCGAGCGACGATTTGGGAATCTGATCTTGCTGACTCGTTAAAACATGGAGCGGGAGACGGGGATTGAACCCGCGACAGCTTGGGAAGCTGACGTGTTCACTATATCCCCCCTGTAGAATCAATCACTTGCAACCCTCTACTGGGCAAACACTGGGCAAAACTCGTCACTGAACGCGCCCTTCCTGTCCCATGATGCTATCAGCTACGATGTTCAGCCCGGCCCGCAACCGGTCTAGCTCGACATGGGTGTAGTGGCGAGTCATGCCAACATCGGCGTGACGCAGGATGCGTTGGCGCTCGCCTTCCGACATGCCGGCTTGGTCGGTGAGTGAAGCGAGTGTATGCCTGAACCAGTGCCATGACACCTCGGACGGCAAGTCCAGCTTGCGAAGCGCCGGCTTGAGGTATTTCCGCGACGCCTGCCCCGGGCGAAACGGCTTGCCCGACTTGACTGTGAAAACCGGGTCCGTCGGGCAGGTCCATGCGCTCCGGTTCTTCCACATGGCAAGCTCTTCGGCCAGAGCATCGGGAACGGGGATGACTCCACGCGAGCTACGCGTCTTCAGCTCGGCCCGCTGTCCTTCGCGCCAAGATTCGACGACGCGAAGCGAACGTGCGTAGACCACTTGACCATCGACGATCACGTCGTGCGGCTCCAGGTTCAGATACTGCCACGCCAGCCCGAGGGCCTCACCGGCTCGAAGGCCGGTACAGGCAAGCGTGAGACAGAATTGTCGATAGGGCACGGGCAGCTCGTCCACAAGCATGCGCACTTGCAGTGCCGTTAGCGCGCCTCGCTCTTTCGGCGTCCCGGCGGGCAGCTTGACGTAGCTGACCGGGTTGTCGCCGGTGATGAACTCCATGGCCTTGGCGTGCCGCAGGACCGCCCCGACCGTGTTCCGAAAATGCTTGACGGTCTGGACCGCGTAGCCCGCTCCGAGCTTTGCGCTGAGCCAGCCCTGGACGTCGGTGACCTTGATGTCGCGAAGCCGCAGATCGGCGAGCGGCGAATCAAGAACGTGCTTCAAGGTCGTGTTGTAGTGCGCCGACCGCTGATGAAAAACGACATCGGGCTCGAATCGCGCCTTGACGAACTCTCGGAGCGTCATCAGCGATTGCGGGCGTTGCGAGATATCGTCGAGCTTCGAGAGGACGACCTCGTAGAAGAGCCGCTCGGCCTGTCGCTTGGTCATCGCCCCCGGACCCTTCGCGGGTGCGATGGACTTGGCGACCTTGACTCGCTTCAGCGATCCATCGACCAGCCGAACATCCTCCCGCCATTGACCGATCCAACTCTGTCCTTCTTTCCGCAGATAGCCTTTCCGCTGCCCACGCCTGCGTGCCATGTCGTCACCTCCGCGCTTGAACGCGGAGACGACCATAGCACGTTTCGGCGATGGGGTCGGCGTGGTCATTGCTGGGATGGGCCCTCCGTCAGCTTTCGCGGTTGATTCAGGGCCGCTCTGAATGATCTCTGAATAATCCGGATTGCGTCCTTTCCTTCGTCCAGCGAGGAATGTTTGGCTTGCCCGTTCGACCGTTGCGCGAAATAGTTCGCGAGGAGCGTCCCGAGTGTTCCCTTCGTCGCATCGTCCGGAACGGGCAGATTCAGCCTCTGCGCGAGCCTCAATTGCTCGGGCGACGGCGGGTCCTTGCGCCAGCGCGCCGAGGACAAGACCGCGCCGGCGTTGTCCTTCGGGACCAGGCTGTCCGCATAGCGGAACGCGTGCGCGAGGTTCGGAAATTCCTGAATCGGCCGGGGCTTTTCGTGTCCCTGTTGGGCGTGAACTTCGTGGCGGCCGAGCGCGTTTGCGACGATCGCAAGCGACTTCTTCCCCGGCAACATCAACCGGTAGACGCCGTCGAGCATCGGAATCCACGACAGTCTCGTCAGCTCGCGTACGCGTTGCGGCAGCTCGGGAGCCTTGAATAGATCGACGCGCTCGATGCGAGCTTCGAGTCGCTCGATGTCGGCGTGGCGGACCGCATCGACTCCGGCGCTCTCAACGCGCTCCAGCGTCTCGGCGACCTTGCGGTCTTTCAAGTTCAATTTTGGGTTGAGCCCGAACAATTCCGGCAGAGTGACGGCACTGTGACGCTTGGTGGCATCCGCAAAATCAAGTAGCATCAGATCTTGCTTGCCCGGCGCGGTGCGGGTTCCTCTTCCGAGCGCCTGCTGATAGAACAACGCTGATCGGGTCGGCCGCGCCATCAAGACGGCGTTGGTTTCGGGATCGTCGAATCCCTCGGTGAGCAGCGCGCAATTGCACAGCACGTCAACCTTGCCCGAGCGGTACGCCTCGATGACTCGGCGTCGCTCGGGCTTCGGCATCCGGCCGCTGACGGCCGCGGCTTTCACTCCGTCGGCTTGGAACGCTTCGGCGAGGTCTTCGGCGTGCTGCACATCCACCGTGAACACAAGCGCCTTGCGACCGGCGGCCAACTTGCCGTAGGTCTCGACGATCAGCTCGTTGCGTCCTGGCGTGTTTACCGCGCGCGACAGCTCGCCTTTGACGAAGTCGCCGGCTCGCGAGTGAACGGCGGAAATGTCGGAGCCAGTCTCAACGCGATAAGCCGCGATGTCCACCAACCAGCTCGCGCCGATCATTTCGCGCAAGTTGCGGTGGAAAGCCCGATCATGCTTATAGGGCGGATTCTCGAAGCGTTGGGCGAACGGGTGTGGGTACTTCCGGGGAACCACGAGTCTTCCGAACACATCACGCGCTTTTGCGGACAATTCGGCTTCCGGGACTTCCATGAGAAGGTTTTCGAGGTCGGCGGCTATCACTTTGCCGGACTGGGGTATTCGAACCCGACGCCCTTCAACACCCCAGGCGAATACACCGAACAGGAACTCAGCGATAAGCTCGAGAGCTTCGCCGAGCTATCCCCGCTGGTGTTGGTTTGCCACGCCCCGCCCCACGAGACGAAACTCGACCAACTCGGAAACGGCGGGCACGCGGGCAGCCGGGCCGTGCGCGACTTCATCGACCGCCGTCAACCCGAGCATTTCTTTTGCGGACACATTCACGAAGCGGCGGGTGTGACCGTCGAGCTGGGCGCGACCCGGGCGTCGAATGTCGGCAAGCAAGGCTATTTGCTCGAGATTTGAGCCCCGCACTCGCCGGCAGCTCTTAAAATTAGGTTCGGAATCTCCTCGCTGCCCAGCTCCCCGACGTGGCGTGAGGCTCCAGCCTTGCCGCGCCCCGAGTCATCGGGGCGTGTCTTAGCCAGGATTTCCATTTTGGCCCTGGCACGGTCACAGGATACACCCCCGCTGCGCCGAATACCACGTCTTTTCGCGCTGAACCCTGCACATCACCTCCGCCGGTAGGCGCCAGGGCTCGTCCGTCCGCTCACAGACGTTGATTGAGCGGACTGAACGGCGCTCCGGCCGACACTGCTCCCTGCGAAACCTTTTTGGAGCCAAAAACTGTTGATCCTCGCCCGGGCAACGCTACCCACCCGGCACAGGCAGCGCCCAGATCCTATGCAGCATGTCACCGAACAGCCGCCGGTTCAGATGCCCCTCCGCCAGCAGCAACCAGTAGTAGCGAGCATGCTTGACCAGCCGACCGCCGGTCTTCATCAACCTGTGTTGCAAACTCGTTAGCGACCAGCTTTTGATTCGCTGCGGCAGCCCTAGCCGCCGCCACAGGTTGCCCAGGTTGTAGGCCGGCACGCTGAGTTGCAGCCGTACCTCGTTGGCTCGGAAGCGGTGACACGACAAGCGGGTCCAGTGCGTGGCCTGTTTGCCTTCTTTGATCCACTGCTCCGCCGTGCCGCGCTTGTTGTAGAACCGCACGACCGAGCGGCTCGGCAAGCTCATGCTCGTCACGACAAATCCGACGCGCGGGAATAGTTCGCCCTGGTGATGCTCGACCTTGGCGACAACTCGCCTTGCCTTCGACCAGCTCTCGGCCTGATAGCGAAAACTCTTGTAGCGCACTAGGGGCTTGGCGTTCGGCCTGCCCGGTGGCCGAAACAGGATGTCCTCGATCTCCAGCTCCAGGCTCTTGTTCGCCGGGATGCGAATCACGTAGTCCACGCCGCGCTCCTCCATCGCCTCGTAGATCTCGGGCTTGGCGAAGGCGGCGTCGGCGCGGAACGTCACCTGTTTGCCCTCCGCCTGTTGTCGTTCGATCTCCGGCAGTAGCAGCTCGTCCCAGTCCTCGGCGCTGTGCACGTTGCCGGGACGCAGCTTCGCGCCTAGGCAGTCGCCGTGCTGGTTGAACAGCAACAGCGGGTGATAGCAGAGGGACTCAAAATGGCCGTTGTAGGCACTGCCTTCCTGTTGGCCGTGGACGGGGCTCTCCGTGGAGTCCATGTCGAGCACCACGCGGTCTGAACCGTCGGGAGCTTCGGCTTGCGCGACCAGCTCCCGGTTCACTGCCATCAGCCCCAGCAAGTTCTCTTCGCTCGCCAGCATCTCCGTCTCGAAGCCATGCAGCGTCGAGGTCAAGGCTGCTCCGCGATCCCAGTTCCTCTTCGAGCCGATCAAGCGAAAGGTCGGATCGGCGGATACTCGAACGGCGTCATTGAGGTCCTCGTAGCCAGCGAGTCGGCTGTAGACCGACTGCCGCAGCAGATCGGCCAGCGGGAACTTCTTGTTCAAGCCTTGTCGCGAGTCGCTGAGATGCTCGTCGATCAGCTTCCCGAGTCCGAGTCGTTCATCCAGTTCGCGAACGAGAATCAGACCGCCATCCGAGGTGACTCGCGATCCTTGGAAATCGACTTTGAGAAATCCATTGAACGTGAGCTGAAACGGCTTGTTTTCTTTTTCACCCATCGGGTGTTGACCTCCATGGCGTCCTTATCGGGCTCTAGCCCCTATCAATAAAGACGCTGAAGGTCGCCGGATGGTCTGAAGCTCATACATCAAATTGAAAATGCGGGGGAAAGTGATCTTGTCGAAAACCGCCGCCAACCCGACCCCGTCGCCGCGTTTTGCCGTCGCGGTAAACCCGATCAACAGCCGATCGCCCCTCGCGCCGTTCCCGAAGCCGAAGTGCTCGAAGATCTTGCGATAGGTCGGCGCGACGCCGTGGTGCGCTTCATCGACGATCAGGAGCCTGAAATCCGCCGGGTCGTGGCGGTCGAGGCGATGCGTTAGGCTCTGCACCGAAGCGACGACAATGCCGTCGTCGGGACCGGCTGTCTGCCCTGCCATCTCGACGCCGATCGACGTGTCAGGGTTCGCCGCATGGAGCTTCTCCCGCGCCTGCTCGATGAGTTCTTCACGATGCGCAAGAACCAAGGTCCGGTCGCTCTCGGTGAAGCCGAGCGCATTCGGCAAATGCGCGAAGATGTGCGTCTTTCCTCCGCCCGTCGGCAGCTGCGCGAGTTGCCGGCTGACGCCTTCGCGGAAGCCGGAGCAGATGGCTTGGAGGCATTGCTGCTGGTAATCCCGTAACATCAGAATGGTAAGTCCTCGGCTTCGCGGTTTGTCTTTACGGCTGATTCAAGCTCTAATTCCTCGGCAATATAGTCAGCAAGTAGCCGGAGTGTTTCGGCCACTTGCCCAGGCGGCGGCTTTTCATGGAAATTCGAGATGGTCACCTGAATTTCCGTTTCACGCGATTTGGCCTTACAGGGATCGTCGGAGAATGTTGGATACGTCATCAGCGCGCTGAAGACACAAGCTTCACGGACTCTGCGATATTCCCAAGTCCTTTCAGTTGAAGCATCGTCAGCTCTCACGAGAATCGGTTTCTGCCGGCCTTGTGTTTCTACTGTCTGCCTCATTGGTTGACCCTCCTCAAAGTGTTCGGCTTGGACGCTTCCAACAAATCCTCGATTAGTCCAATCGTTCGAGTTCTTAGTTCCACTAGTCCTCCTCCCCGAGGTTCTCGAATCTCGTGCACTCCTTCCGGAATCGGAGCTTGATCTTGCCGGTGGGGCCGTTTCGCTGCTTGGCTACGATCAGCTCGGCCGATCCTTTCGCCGCCTCGCGATCGGGCTTGTAATACTCCTCCCGGAACAGAAAGCACACCAGGTCCGCGTCCTGCTCGATTCCACCGGAGTCGCGCAAATCACTGAGTTGCGGGCGTTGGTTGGCGCGTGTCTCGGGGGCGCGGCTGAGCTGAGAGAGCACGATGAACGGGACCCCGAACTTGCCGGCCATACGCTTCAATTCCCGCGATAGCTCGCTGACTTGCTGATTGCGATTTTCGCGGCGGCTGCTCGGAATCAACTGAAGGTAATCGACGACCGCCAACCCGAGACCGCGCTCGGCCTGCAACCGCTGTAGTCGTGCTTCGATCCCCTGAAGCGGCAGCGGCGTGTCGTCTATGTAAATCGGCAGGGCGGACAACTCGGTCAACGCGGCGTTCACACGCCCGCGCTCATCGTGTCCGAGGCGGCCCTCGCGAAACCGCAAAAGGTCAACGCGGGCCCGGCTGCAAAGCAGACGCGAAAGCACCGATTGCCGACTCATCTCGTACGAAAAGATCGCAACCGTCTTGCCCTGCGCGGCGACGTGCTGGGCGATGTTGTGGGCGGCGGCCGTCTTGCCCATACTGGGACGCCCGGCAAGTATTACGAGATCCCCGGCGTGAAATCCGAACGTCAACCGGTCGAGCTCTATGAAACCGGTGGAGAGTCCTCGCGGCGGGCACATCACGGCCTGGAACCCGCCCTCGACGGTCTCGATGATTTCGGGTGCCGTGAGCAGGCCCCGGTCGTTGAGCTCCCGGAGTCTGACTTGGCGGCGAGCGTTCGCAACCAGCTCCCGCAAATCATCCAGGCCGTGGCCGGCTTCGAAAAACTCGCTGACATCCTTGTGGCCGACGGGCAGCTCGACCAAGAGCACTTCGGAAGCATGTCCGGTGAGCGCCTTGACGATGCGCCCGCCGCGCTCGCGGCCGGGTTTGTCGGCATCGGGGATCACGACCACACCCTTGTCGGTCAACGCGGCCGTGTACTCGGGCAGCCACGGCTGAGTTGCACCGCCGCTGTTGGTGGTGGCAACGACTCCGGCGGCTTCAAGTGTCTCAACGTCTCGCTCGCCCTCGACAACGAAAACAACCTCGGCCGCGAGAACCCTCGGCAGCCGATACAGAACCCGTCGCACATCGCCCAAGCTCCAGGCCCAGCCGTCCTTTCCGTCCGGGCGGCGCTGGCGAAAGCTCTTCGGCTCCAGGCGCTGGACTTGGTAGAGCAGCTCGCCCTGCTCGTCGGTGTAGTCGTACGCGGCGCCGACGCGGGACGGTTCCGCTTTGATGGTGGGCGCGGGGTGGCTGTTCGTCTTGGATTTGGTCTTGGCCGCGTCGTTCGTCGGGGTTGCCGTGAAGGGAAGCGGCGACATACCGGCGAACTCGGCGGTGCGCTTGAGCGCTTCGGCGAAGCCTATGTTCTCGATTCGCTGAACGAAGTCAATCGCGCTCCCTGTAGCCCCGCAGCCGTGGCAGTAGAACACACCCTTGCTCGGCGTAATCGATAGCGACGGGGTTCGGTCCTCGTGAAACGGACACTTCGCCATGAGCTGATCGGCGTTGGTGCGCTTCGCGGCGACTTGGTACTTCGCCAGCAGGCGCTCGATATCAACGCTCCGCTTGACGGCTTCGATGTCGATGTGGCCGTTGGCTGTCACGCGGTGCCCCCCATCACCTGACGCTCGGCCTCGGCGATCTCCTCGGGCGTGAAGGGGCGGGTGTCCTCATCCTCCGACTTGGTGTTCCCGTCGGCGTCTTCCCACGGCGGCCGCCAATCGGGTTCTTCCTCGGCCGCCTCGCGCAGCTTCGGCTTGTCGAGCCAGCGCCTTCCCTTCGAGCCGTTCAACCACGACGACAATCTCGGGATGAACTTCCCGTCCTCGGCCGCCCACTCCTCCGAATCTCGCCAACGCTCCAATCCGGCGAAGACCTCGGGAATCTCCTCGGCTGGCAGACCGCCGGAGTCGATCAGGGACATCCAGGTTTGGAGGGCAAAGTCGAGATCGACGTGGCCGGTATACTCTTCGGCGAGACGGTGGAAATCCGCTTCGAAGTAGCCTTGATCGTCGTCCGACGAAGGTGGGTCAGGTCTGCCCAATCTGCGGTCAGAATCCGTGGAAGGGGTAGGGGATGGTTCTTTAGCCCGGATTTCCACTTTAGTTTCGGTTCTGCTAACCATCGGGTGGACTCGGACGCCTTTATTTATGCGGGCTTGAAAGCACTCAAGGCGCTGAGGAGATCAACACCCAATGGGTGAAAAAGAAAACAAACCGTTTCAGCTCACCTTCAATGGATTTCTCAAGGTCGATTTCCAAGGATCGCGAGTCACCTCGGATGGCGGGCTGATTCTCATTCGCGAACTGGACGAACGACTCGGACTAGGCAAGCTGATAGACGAGCATCTGACGGATTCGCGGCAAGGCTCGAACAAGAAGTTCCCGTTCGTCGATCTGCTGCGACAGTCGGTCTACTCCCGCTTGGCGGGCTACGAGGATCTCAACGACGCCGTTCGTGTCTCCACCGATCCAACCTTTCGGCTGATTGGCTCGAAGAAGAACTGGGATCGCGGCGCGGCGCTGACCTCCCGGCTGCAGAGCTTCGAGACCGCCATGCTCGCCGGCGACGAGAATCTGATCGGGCTGATGGCGGTGAACCGCGAGTTGATCGCGCAAGCCGAGGCCGGTGATGACTCCGCGTGCGTCGTGCTGGACATGGACTCTACCGAGAGCCCCGTCCACGGCCGGCAGGAAGGCAGCGCCTACAACGGCCACTTCGAGTCGGTCTGCTACCACCCACTGTTGCTGTTCAACCAGCACGGCGATTGCTTGGCGGCAAAGTTGCGACCGGGCAACGTGTCCAGCGCCGAGGACTGGGACGAGCTGCTGCTGCCGGAAATCGAACGCCAACAGGCGGAGGGCAAACAGGTGACGTTCCGGGCCGATGCCGCCTTCGCCAAGCCGGATATTTACGAGACGTTGGAGGAGCGCGGCGTGGACTACGTGATTCGCATCCCGGCCAACAAGAGCCTGGAGCTGGAGATCGAAGATATCCTGTTTCGTCCGCCGGGCAGGCCGAGCGCAAAGCCCCTGGTGCGCTACAGGAGCTTTCGGTATCAGGCCGCGAGCTGGTCGAAGTCCCGGCGGGTTGTTGCGAAGGTCGAGCATCACCAAGGTGAGTTGTTTCCTCGCGTCGGTTTCATCGTCACGAGCATGGCCTTGCCGAGCCGCTCGCTGGTGCGGTTCTACAACAAGCGCGGCACGGCGGAGCAGTGGATCAAGGAAGGCAAACAAGCGACGCATTGGACAAGGCTGTCATGCCATCGGTTCCGGGCCAACGAAGTGCGACTGCAACTCAGCGTGCTGGCCTATAACCTGGGGAACCTATGGCGGAGGCTCGGGCTGCCGCAACGGATCAAGAGCTGGTCGCTGACGAGCTTGCAACAGCGGCTGATGAAGACGGGCGGTAGGCTGGTCAAGCATGCGCGGTACTATTGGCTGCTGTTGGCCGAAGGACATCTGAACCGGCGGCTGTTCGGCGACATGCTGCATAGGATCTGGGCGCTGCCTGTGCCGGGTGGGTAGCGTTGCCCGGGCGAGGATCAACAGTTTTTGGCTCCAAAAAGGTTTCGCAGGGAGCAGTGTCGGCCGGAGCGCCGTTCAGTCCGCTCAATCAACGTCTGTGAGCGGACGGACGAGCCCTGGCGCCTACCGGCGGAGGTGATGTGCAGGGTTCAGCGCGAAAAGACGTGGTATTCGGCGCAGCGGGGGTGTATCCTGTGACCGTGCCAGGGCCAAAATGGAAATCCTGGCTTGGTGGCCTTCCAAGCCGGATGGTTCAAGTTTTCACTTTGCACGGTGCACCTCTACTACGGGTCGAAATCCGGGGCCAAGTTCCGCCGGCGCGTCAAGGAGATCGGCAAGATCGCCGGATTCCTCTCCGAGCGTTCCGATGCCATTCGAGAGCGTGAGCAGCGCGGGGAGAACTTCATTCTGCTGGGCGATTTCAACATTGTCGACTCCGAGGACGACACCTTCCAAGCCCTCACGAAAAACGGCTTCACTGTCCCGCAGCCGCTGCATAAGAGCAACGTCGCCAAGACGATGTTCTACGACCAAATCGCCTTTCGCGTGCGCGAAAAGGAACTCAAGCTGGGCCCGAGTGCGCCCAACAGCGGCGTGTTTCGTTTTTTCGATTCCGTTTTTCGCGACGGCGACGAAGACTATCGCGTCTTGGACAGCTCGGGAAACTGCTGTTCGATGATGCTGCGAACGGAAACGAAAGGCCCGGCCTCGATCGTGGTTGAAGACCGCGGTGGTTGGCGTCGTTCGTAGATGGAATGCCACTTAAACGCGTACCGGCGTTTTCTCCCTCGGCCGCAGGAGCGGGGTTCGTCAAGGCGAAAGCAAATGGACGGGGGCTCACCGCACGTGCGTTCCGTCGTTAGCGCAGGGGCAGGCGGTATCAAGGGGGGATGTTACAACCTCTAGTATTCATCCAAACCCTGCGCCTTCAACTCTTCCCACGTTTTCGGCTTCCACTCCCGGGCGAGTCGCTGGGCTTCGGCGATTTGTTCCCGGGGCATTTGTTCGGCAACCAGGTCCCTCACCTCTTTCGATGCCTCTACATTTTGTGCATCACAGCCGCGCTCGCGGCCCGGTTAGCGCACCATGAAACCGTCGCGAAGCGGGTCGCGTGGATCGACGCAAAACTCTTGGCGGCCCGTGATGAATGCGCTGCCTTCAACCTCCGGCACGATCGCCGCGTGGGGGCCGAAAGGCAATTCCTCCCTCACCCTGACGCGGAAGCTGGTTCCGACGATGCTTTCGATCGAGATCCATTCTTCCGGAGCGATTTCACCGCGGGCGCGATGAATGGCGGCTCGCGCGCTGACTCCCGTGCCGGTGGGCGAGCGGTCGAGTTCTCCGTCGGCGAAGATGCAGACGTTACGGCTATGCGCCGAGGCGCTCTCGGGCGGTGCAATGAAAATCGTGCCGTAGAGAAAGCCGAGATCCGGCTCGAAAGGGTGCTCGATCGATCGGGCATCCATGACGGCCTGCTTGATCGCTCTGCTGGCGTCGATCAAGGCGTGGGCTTGGGATGCCTCACAGCTGAGCCCGAGTTCAGACGCTTCGACGAAAGCGTAGTAGGCGCCGCCGAACGCCAAGTCGTAACGCACGGCGCCGAAGCTCGGCACTTCGACTTGTTCGTCGAGAGCTACGACGTATGAGGGGACATTGAGAAAGCGCACGCTTTCGACGCGGACCGGCCGAGACGCGTCCTCTTCGACCCTTACCGCGGCCCTCACCAGCCCGGCGGGCGTATCGATCACTATCGGGGTTTCGGCGCCTTGTGGGGGGATGAATCCCGTCTCGATCGCCACCGTTGCGACGGCAATGATGCCGTGCCCGCACATCGTGCTGTAGCCTTCGTTGTGCAGGAACAGGACTCCGAAATCGGCCTCTTCGGTCACCGGCTCGGTGACGATCGCGCCGTACATATCCGCGTGCCCGCGAGGTTCGAGCATGAGGATTCGTCGCAAGTGATCGAGATGCTCCTTGGCATAGCGTCGTCGTGCCGGCATCGTATCTCCGGGCAACTCGGGGTAGCCGGCCACGATGACGCGAAGCGGTTCGCTGGCGGCGTGCGCGTCGATGGTTTCGATCCGTAGCCGGCCGGAGGGCGGCCGCCAGCCCCTCAGGCGTTCAAACAGTCGCGGGAACGGTTTTTTCATGAAGGGGCGGCGTGGACCCGCCGGCAAACAGGTAGCGAGCGTAGCAAATCGGGCGATCGGTTGTCGCGGTTTTGGAAGGCTGCGGGGCATGAGGTCCGCCCATGCTCCTGTTCAGCGGCCTTGCGATACCACTTGGCGGCTTCGGCTGGATCCTTCGGCACGCCTTGGCCTTGACGGAGAAGCACGCCCAGCATGCTCTGTGCTACGGCTTGGCCCTGTTCCGCCGCCATGCGGAACCACTTGGCGGCTTCGGCGTAATCCTGCGGCACGCCTTCGCCTTCGTAGTACATCAACCCCAGGTTGAATTGCGCCTCGGCGTCCCCCTGTTCGGCCTGCGCCCTAAGCTCTTCTATCCCGACGGCGGGGCCTTTGATCCCGCCCTCGGGTTGCTGCACCCCGCCACAATGGGCCAATAGCCCACCGCACATCAAACCGAACAAGAGGCGTTTCACGCCAAGATCATACCGTATGGAAGCCACCGGCAAGGGCAGCGGCGGGCGGGCCGAGAATTGGCCGCTCACCCGTTCATCCAGTGCGCGATACTGTTCCCGTATGACAATCGACGACTTGAACCGCAAACAGAGATTCGCCACCTGGGCCGGATTGCTGGAGCGACACCAACAGCGGCGTGAACAGCGTCGGACAGAGGAATTCTGGGCAAGCGGGCGTCGCCAGGCGAAGCGGCGGAAAGGCGAGTCAGCTTTGAACGATTCCTCGGAGAGTTGCCCATGAAGGAATACACGCTGATCGAGATCGCCGAGATAACGGCACTGGCGTACGCCGGGTTGTTGGCGGCGGCTTTCGGGTGGATACTCTTGAGAATCACATGGCCAAACCGAGATGACCATCGTCATCTTCGAGAGCGAGAACGTAAACTTCGGAAGGACATTGAGGATTGGACGGGCTACAGAACCGATGAGTTCAAAAAAATGCTGGATGAAGAGCGCGAACTTTACTATAGGATCCCCGACCCCTGGCCGGAACTCCCAAGCCTCCCAGACGAATTTCTCGGCATTTCGAGGGTGCCAAGGGCTCGGTGGGGATTTCCGTATTTCCGTTTGGGGGCGGCTTGTTCGGTTTTGCGTCGGCCTGTTCGGCCTTGCTTGCCTTGTCACCGGAGTGTCTTTTGGGTTTGGGAGCGTGTTCGGTCCGCCGTTCGACTTTACCAACCATTGGTTGGATATTGGGTACTGGGGGGCTCTCGTGTTCCCGCTCTCGATAATGGTATGGACTGTTGTTGTGTGGACTCCTTTGATCTTGCTGGTCAAGATCTTGCTTCGGACAAGAGCGTGTGGGGCCGTGGCGAATCGAATGCGAGGTATGGGCTTCGTGTTCGTGGGGGACGACACGGAAGAGGAATCAATCTGAACCCATTAAGCCCACATGCCTCAGTGTAGATGCCCGTCCTACTGTCCGCCGTAGTCCTCACCTCCCCACTCATCCCACCAAATCGCCCTCGCTCACACCTAGCTCATCGGTGGGGTCCTTTGCCACCCTCTCGCCGTTCTCATCCCTGCTCAACAAGATCACATTCTCGGCGACCACCTCGATTCGACTTCGCTTCTTCCCACTGTCGTCGGTGAACGTCTTCGACTGCAGCCGTCCTTCGACGAACACCTGCTTGCCCTTGGTGAGATACGGCCCAAGATTCTCCGAGCGCCAGACGACGATGTTGTGCCAGTCGGTTTGCTGCTTGTAGCCGGTGGCGGACTTCACCGAGCGGTTGGTCGCCAGCGAGAAGTTGCTGACCGTGACGTCGCCGGTGGTCTGCTTGGTCTCGGCGTCGCGGCCGAGCAGTTGAACGCGGTTTACGCTGCGGGACATAGGATCTCCTTGAAGCCGGCGGCAAGCCGCACGACTCCGCTTGCGCCCGGCAACGCCGGAGGCGCTACTGGGCAATTACTGGGCAAAATTATCAGGAAACGGGGTGCTGAGAATGCGGCCCAGAGAAGATTTCGGGCCGTAAATTGTTGAAAACTGGAGCGGGAGACGGGGATTGAACCCGCGACATTCAGCTTGGGAAGCTGACGTTCTACCACTGAACTACTCCCGCTCTGGAGGGGCGCGCAACCTCTGCGATCCATCAAATATGAGCGCTTTTTCAAGCGGCCCGGTTGCGCGGCGAACTAACTATAGCATAGCGTCCCGCGAGGCTTGCGGATCCAAGGCGGGCGCGGCTGGCGTTCGGTCGAAGGGGCTACGCCCGAACGCAAACCTCGCTGAGATCGTCCTCTCAAGCCGCTCGCGCGGGGAGGATCTCGCGCATCACCGCCACAGCCGCCTCGCACTCCTCGCGGTTCACGTCATGATGTGTCACTAATCGCATGCGGGTGCCGCTGAGGCCGTTGGCCAGCACGCCCTTTTCTTTCAAGCGCCCAGACAGCTCGCCAGCCGTCATGCCCGTCCCGGCGCAGTCAAAGAACAAGATATTGGTTTCGACCAAGTCCGGATCGATCGCCACGCCGGGCATCTCGATCAATGATTCCGCTAAGTAGCGCGCGTTGGCGTGATCGTCGGGTATCTTGGCCGGCGACTCTTCGAGCGCGACCAGACCGGCGGCGGCCAAGACGCCCACCTGCCGCATTCCCCCTCCCAAGCCTTTGCGAACCCGCCGAGCTTCTTGGATGAAATCGCGGTTGCCCGCAAGCATGGAGCCGACCGGCGCGCCTAAACCTTTCGAGAGGCAAAACATGACCGAGTCGACGGGCGCGGCTACTTCGGCGGGCGTTGTTTCCAGAGCCGCCGCGGCGTTGAAAATCCGCGCGCCGTCCATGTGAACGGGGATGGAATCGGCGTGGGCTTTCTCGCAAATCTCGGCGACGATCGTTTGGGGATAGACACGGCCGCCCGCGACGTTATGGGAGTTCTCGATTGAAATCAACCCAGTGCCTTCAAAATGGTCGCTTCGACCACGAACCCGCGCGGAGACCATGTCCCAATGGAGTATTCCGTCCTCGGTCGAAATCGTCCGCGTCAAGCAATTCGCAAGACTTGCCGGCCCGCCCATCTCATAGAGCACGATGTGAGAGCGGTCGTCGCAGATGATTTCCCGCCCGGGTCGGGTGTGGGTGCGAATCGCGGTCTGATTGCCCATGGTCCCGGTCGGGACGAACAGCGCCGCCTGCTTTCCCATGATCTCGGCGGCGCGCTCCTCGAGCCGGTTTACGGTTGGATCTTCGCCGTAGACATCGTCGCCGACCTCGGCCTCGAACATGGCGCGCCGCATGGCCGGGGTCGGCTTGGTCACGGTGTCGCTGCGAAGATCGATGAAGTTGTCGGACGTACTCATGTGGGATGATCTCACCTTCGTCGCGGGGAGCGGATCGGCGTTGCCTCAGTCCGCTAGAAACTGCTGAAATACCTCATTGGAATACATCACGCCCTCGGCTGTCAGCCGCACTCGGCCGCTTTCGGTCTTCGACAGCCAACCGAGATCCCGCAGCCGTTCCAGACTTTCGCCGTAGCGCTTCCATTCCGGTTCGGTCGGTTTGACCCCCGCCATTTGCCGCAGCCCGGTGATGAACTTGTCTTCGCTGCGGCGCTCCGGGCCGATTTCCCAGACCTCGCTTCGCGGACTCTCGCCCCGACCGGCGCGCTCGACGTATTCGGTAACCGTTCTCACATTCGCCCAGCGGCGCGCCCCGTCGAAGGAGTGCGCATCGGCGCCGAAACCGAAATAGCGCTGCATATTCCAGTACTTGAGATTGTGGCGCGACTCCCGGCCGGGTGTGGCGAAGTTCGAGATTTCGTAGCGCCGAATGCCCATCGCCTCCAAGCGCTCGACCGCTCTTTCATAGAACGCGGCGATTTGATCCTCGTCCGGAACCCGATCGGCGCCGAAACGCGCTCCCCCGACTCGCATTTCCCCGCCCAAGCGGCTTTCGTCGTCGACTTCCAGCATGTAGACGGAAACATGGGGAGGGGCCAACCGCTCGACCCAGTCGAGTGATTCTTCCCAACCGGCCTCGGTTTGGCAAGCGAGGCCGGCAATTAAATCGACATTGATGTCTTCGATGCCGACTGTCCGCAAGAGGGCGACTTCGCGGGCGACGTCCTCCGGCGTGTGCTTCCTTCCCGATGCCGCCGCCTCGCGCGGGACGAAGGACTGCACGCCCAGACTGATCCGATTGACGCCCGACCGGGCCCACGCTCGCGCCCCCTCCGCCGTTACGGTCAGCGGAGAAGCCTCGATCGTGACCTCGGCCTTGTCGACGGGGCCGAGCGCGGCGAGAATACCGTCGAGTTGTACAGGATCCAACAGACTGGGCGTTCCTCCGCCGAAGTAGACGGAGTCCGCCGGATCGGTGTCGGCCCGATCACGAATTTCGTTGGCGAGCGCCTGAAGGTAGGGCTCGACGAGCGTTTGAGGAAAGACGCCGGAGGCGAAGTTGCAGTACGTGCACTTCTGCCGGCAGAAAGGGATCGAAATATAGAGGCCGATCATGACGCACCTCTACGGTCAACCGCCCCATGCGATTCGTACGAATGCCGCGTCTTGGCTCAGGCACGACGACGAAAACCGTCGCGCCTCAGCCCATCCTTCGAAACGCGCGAGCGTGGATTACCAACGGCCGCCGCGGCGACCACCATCGCCGCCGCCACCGCCGCGGTCTGGGCGAGGGCGAGCCTCGTTGACAACAACATTGCGTCCCGCGATGTCGGCGCCATTGACGGCCGCGATCGCGGTTTCAGCTTCCCCGTCGTCATCCATTTCAACAAAGCCAAAGCCGCGGGATTGACCCGTGTCTCGGTCGCTGATGATCTGAACCGATCCCACTGAACCGTGAGCGGAAAAGGCTTCCCGCACATCGTCTTCCGTGGCTCCAAAAGCCAGGTTACCTACGTAAAGTTTTTTCACCGAATCTTCCTATTCATCTTCCACTCGGGTCCATTTCGCGAGTCAGGCTCATTCACTCGGAGTCAAGAGACAAGACATTGTGCAGGCTGCCCGTGCGGTGCCGCCAACATGATTGTCGACGACCTACGGTTTAGAGTAGCATTGTCGGCCGCGGTCGAGTCGAGATCGAGCTGTAACAAACGGCACCGGCGACGCGATCGGCGCTGTCGGTCGGCCCGCGATATAATGAATCCGCTCGACGCTCCCGGCCGCCGCGGCTCAAGCCGGCGAATCGGGGGCGGCGTCAAGTTTCCTCGCTTCGTCAAGGCAAGTCCTTATGATTAAGTATCTTCTCGGCATTCTCACGGGCGTGGTTTTGGTCTTTCTGCTAATCGGGACGATCGTCCTGATGGCCGTCACGATGGGCGGAGCCCCGCCCTCCATGGAAGACGACTCGGTGCTCGCGGTCCGCCTGAGCGGCCCGATCCCCGAGCACATCCCCGTGGCCTTTTCCTTTGGCTCATGGGATAACTCAGCGACGCCGACATTGCTCGAGCTGCGCGAGGCGTTTCAAAAGGCGGCCCGGGACGATCAAATCCGTGCCGTCGCGCTGTACTGCGGCGGGCTGCGGGTCGGCTGGGCCAAGGCGCAGGAGATCCGCTGGGCGATCGAAGACTTCAGGAAATCGGAGAAGCCTGTCCGAGCGTTTCTGCGGGGCGCTTCGATGCTCGATTATTACGTCGCCGCGGCGGCCGATGAAATCTCCATGTCGCCGGCGGCGGTTCTGGACGTGAAAGGCCTGCGAGCGGAGGTTTCTTTCTACAAAGACACGCTGGCCAAGATCGGCGTGCGGGCCGAACTCGAGCGCATCGGCAAATACAAGAGCTTCGCGGAACCGTGGTCGCGTTCCACGATGTCGGAGCCGTTTCGCGAAGTGATCAATTCGGTGCTGGACGAAGTGTACGGGCAGTTTCTGGAGGCTGTCGCTCCGGCGCGTGAGATGACGCCGGACGAGTTGCGCGCGGCGATCGACGAAGGCCCTTTCGTCCAAGAGCAAGCCGTCGACTCCGGGTTGGTTGACGTGCTGCAGTACGAAGACGAGTTTCTCGATGCTCTCAAACGGGACTTGGACATCGAAGAACTCCACAAGGTCGACCTTTCGCGCTACAGCAAGATTTCCGGAGACGCTTTCGGACTCGGGGGCGAAACCCGGATCGCGGTGGTCTACGCGGTCGGCAATATCATTGGGGGAGAAGGCGACGCGGACTCCGTTTTCGGTTCGAGTGTCCTGGGCGCCGACAGCTTTTCGCGCACTTTGCGCGAGGTCAAGGATGACGAGGAAATCGAGGCCGTCATCGTGCGCATCGATTCTCCGGGCGGCGACGCCTTTGCGTCCGACCGCATGTGGCGTGAGATGAATCGGCTGCGGGAAGAAAAGCCCGTCATTGTTTCGATGTCGGACGTAGCCGCGTCGGGCGGCTACTACATCGCGATGGCCGACTCGCCGGTGCTGGCGTACCCGGGAACCACCACCGGGTCGATCGGCGTCGTCTACGGCAAGTTCAACCTGCGCGGTCTCTATGACAAGTTAGGCATCCACAAGGAAATCATTACGCGCGGCCGCTACGCCGCCAGCCTGAGCGATTACAAAGGGTTCTCGCCCGAGGAGAGGGCCAAGGCGCGAGAGAGCGTGGAGGCGTTTTACGAGACGTTTGTGCGCAAGGTCGCCGAGTCGCGAGGGCGCGAGTGGGACGAGATTGATGAAATCGCGCAAGGTCGGGTGTGGATGGGGAGCCAGGCTCACAAGAACGGGTTGGTGGATGAACTGGGCGGTTTCGATCGTGCCATCGAAATGGCCAAGGAAGCCGCCGGTCTGGATCCGGAGGACGGTGTGACGCTGGTTCCTTACCCGGAACCGAAACAATTCCTCGACATGCTGCTCGAAGGGAAATGGCCGAGCGTGGAATCCCCGGCCGCCACCTACCTTCGCACGACCCTCGATGAACTCGGGGTTTCGGCGCCCCCGCCCGCGCTGTTGCGCGGGGGGCTGATGCACATTCCGCCGTACTCGATCGAAATTCGTTGAGAGCGGCCGGCCCGGGCCTTTTCGCGCGTCCTCGGATAGGCGGTTTCAGCCGCGGCCTGAGTGCGGCGCGGCGAGGGTACACTTGGGGGATGCGACCGGCGAAGCTGCCTGACGCGTTCTCGATTTTCGTGACGCGAGCCCTCCTTCCGATCTTGCTCGGCGGAACGATTTGCTTGGCCGCCGACCGCCCCAACATCCTTTGGCTTACCTCCGAAGACCACGGCCCGCACTTGGGCGCGTACGGCGACGACTACGCCGACACCCCGAACCTCGACGTGCTCGCCCGGCGCGGCATGCTCTACCGCAACGCCTGGTCGACGGCTCCGGTGTGCGCGCCGGCGCGGACGGCGATTATGTCCGGCGTCTATCCGCCCTCGAGCGGCGCGCACCACATGCGCTCGCGAGTTCGGCTGCCGGGCTCGATGAAGCTCTATCCGCAATATCTGCGGGAGGCGGGCTACTACTGCTCCAACAACGTCAAAGAGGATTACAACGTCGAGAAACCGGGGCGCGTGTGGGATGAGTCGAGCCGGGAGGCGCACTGGCGGAAACGCGACACCGAGCAGCCTTTCTTTGCCGTTTTCAATTTCACCGAAAGCCACGAAAGCCAAATCCGCAAAAGGCCGCACAAGTTGCAACACGATCCCGCCAAGGTCCGCGTGCCGGCCTATCATCCCGACACGCCGGAAGTCAGGCTCGATTGGGCACAGTATTACGACAAGGTCACCGAAGTCGACGCCGGGGCCGGGAAAGTTCTCGACGAGTTGGCCGCCGATGGCTTGGCCGCGGACACGATCGTCTTCTTCTATGCCGACCACGGCCCCGGAATGCCTCGCGGCAAGCGTTGGACGTACAACTCCGGACTGCACGTCCCTCTGATCATCTACGTGCCGGAAAAGTATCATGGCTTGGCCGGACCCGGGTACAAGCCCGGCGGCGAAAGCGATCGGCTGGTCGGCTTTATCGACTTGGCGCCCACGGCGCTCAGCCTGGCCGGTATTCAGCCGCCGAAGTATTTCCAAGGCGGCGCTTTTCTGGGGCCGCATGCCGTGTCCCCGCCTGACTATCAATTCGCCTTTCGCGACCGCATGGACGAGCGCTACGACATGACGCGCGCGGTGCGGGACCGGCGCTATCTCTATGTCCGCAACTACAAGCCGCATAAGCGCTACGGGCAACACGTCGATTACATGTTCAAGACGCCGACGACGCGGGTATGGCATTCGCTGTTCAAGGCAGGGAAGTTGAACGCCGCGCAATCCCATTTCTGGAAGACGAAACCGGCGGAGGAACTGTACGATCTCGCGGCCGACCCCGATGAGATCCGCAACTTGGCTGATTCGTCCCGGGGCCGCCCGATCGCGCGACGTCTGCGCGGAGTGCTCGGTTCGTGGCAGAGCCGGATTCGCGACCTGGGGTTCCTGCCCGAAGGTGAGATTCACAGCCGCTCCAGAGGGATGACGCCTTACGAAGCGGCGCGCGATGCCGAACGCTACCCCTATGAAGCGATCGCGCGGATGGCCGACGTCGCGTCGTCGCTACAGCTAGGCGTCGATGAGGAATTGGGAAAGGGTCTGCGGGCTTCCGACAGCGCGGTTCGCTACTGGGCGGCTCTGGGGATCTTGATGAGGGGGGGAGAGGCCGTCGGCCGCTTCGACGGCGGGCTCCGCGACGCGCTCGTCGATCCGTCACCCTTTGTTCGGACAGTGGCGGCGCAGGCGCTGGGTGTACACGGCAACGACTCGGACGCGGAAAAGGCGTTGGCGGTACTGCTCGAATTGGCGCATCTTGAACGGAACGGCTTGTACGTTTCCGTGGCGGCTCTCAACGCGATCGATGCGATGGACCAGCGCGCCCAAAGCGCCGCGGCGACGATCGCGGCTTTGCCCACCGCCTCGCCCGCCGTCGACGACCGCATGGGGCACTACGTGTCGGACTTGATTCGCAAGACGCTCGCGGATTTCGAGTAGTTGCGGGGGCCGATATGGACCTATTGCGCAAGGCAGTTCACCCGGAGGGAAGCCCCATAGATGTTGCCATATGGCACACCGGTCGGGGTGTTTCGGGCGTTTTGAAGCGCTGGGGGCTCCGCCCCAGACCCCGAAGTTTATCGCTTTGCGGCCAGGATGTCCCATCGCTTCGCGGCGGGACGCCGAGACAACTCCCAATGGCTCCGGCGCGTCGAGCTGTAGTTGTATTCATTAATGCCGGCCAGGGGCGTTAGCCCCTGGACTTACACCCCTGGCCAATATTGTTCTTTTCTCTTTCCCAACTGCGGACCGTTGATCCTTCGACGTCTCCCTGGCTTGCTTTCATGCCTCGGCCTCCACACTCCACCATCGGCTGTGTGCCATATGGCAAGAAGGTAGGGGGCCGGCTGGTGGGCGGAAGGTCGTCCAGAGCTTCCCGATCCGCCCTAACGTTGGACAGGAATAGCCGGGACCCCGGCAAGCCGCCGCTCGGCTTCGTCCTAATCCAGCTTCGCCGTGGCGGATGTCCAGTGAACGCTTTTCGAACCCTCGCGCGACCACTGCCCAAAGCGCCGAACCGCTTCCTGATGCACGGGTAACGACATGAAGCGGTCCGGGGCTTCCCCGTCGTCCCAGACACTTCGGGTGTCAAACCGTAGCTTGAAGAACTTCGCCCGCGGTTCATAACCGACGAGCCCGGGCATGCCTTTGAGGGCATGCTCGATCGCGCGCGTCTGGCGCGGGAATGCAAAGAGGTAGCGAAGACTGCTCAACTGCGGCGAGGTCGCGCCGTGGACGTATTCCTTGGGTGGCCCGGCGTTCATGGGCCTATCTTAGCGGACGTGTTCGTAACCTTCTGGGATTGGTGCCGGAGGGCGGACTCGAACCGCCGACCTAGGGATTATGAGGCCCTCGCTCTGACCACCTGAGCTACTCCGGCCCTGGGGAAGATGGTCCATTCATGGTATCGGGCGCTTTTTCAGCGTGTCAAACCAGAGTGGTTCGTCGTTTTGATTTGGGGGGCGGCGGCGACCGTTGCTTTGGTGTTGTCGAGAACCCTGTGATGGGCAGGCCTCGAGATCTGCCCCACCGCAGCCGATCGCGGCTCGTTTAGGTCAGCCCGAGCTTCTCGGCCAAGCCGATTCTTTGGAGCTTGCCGCTGGGGCCCTTGGGTATCTGATCGCGGAAGACGATCTTGCGCGGCACCTTGAAGTCAGCCAGGCGCTCGGCGACGAAAGAACGCAGCTCGGGCTCGCCTGCTTCGTGCCCTTCCCGCAAGACGACGGCGGCGGCGACCTCTTCTCCCAACTTCGGATGCGGCAAGGCGAAGGTGACGGCTTGCTGAACGCCGGGATGATCGAGCAGCACCTCGTCGACCTCTCTGGGTGAGATCTTCTCGCCGCCGCGGTTGATGATTTCCTTCAGCCGGCCGGTGATCGTCAAGTAGTTGTCCTGGTCAAGAAAACCTTGATCGCCGGTGCGGAACCAACCGTTGGTAAAGGCTTCGGAGTTGGCGCCGGGATTGTTCTCATAACCGTCGGTCACGTTCGGACCTCGAATGACGATTTCGCCGACGGCGCCTGTTTCGAGCAAACTTCCCTGCTCATCCATCACGGCGATCTCGGGGCCGGCCGCGGGGCCGACCGAGCCTGGTTTCCTGGCTGCCGGGGGAAGCGGGTTCGAGGCCATCTGGTGAGCGGCCTCGGTCATCCCGTAAGACTCGATCACCGGGGCGCGGAAGAGACTTTCGAGTTCCGCCATGACTTGGGGCGGTAACGAGGCCGAGGAGGAGCGGATCAAACGCAACCGCGATTTTTCAACAATGTCTCGATTGCGAAGCGCGCGACCCAGAATCGCCTGATGCATCGTCGGGACGGCGGTATACCAACTCGGTTCGCAGTCGCGCACCCACGAGAAGAACCGCATGGCGTCGAAACCCGGCGTGCAAACGATTTCGGCCCCGGCGGCGATCGAAGCCAACACGGCGCCCATCAACCCGTGAATGTGAAACAGCGGCATGATGTTGAGGCAGCGGTCGGCGGGAGTAAGCGCCAGCGTATGAGCGATATGGTGCGCCGAAGCACAGACATTCGCGCCGCTGAGGGGGACAATCTTGGGCCGTGAGGTCGTCCCCGACGTGTGCAGCACCAACGCCGTGTCGCCCGGCTCGGCAAAGGCCGAGCGGGCGGGGCCGGCGCCGGGGCCGCGGCCGCCGTCGGGTCCGCGAAGAGAAAACGCGCCGGCGGGCTCGCCCGACTCGCTCGGCTCGAGTTCGATTACGTTTACTCCGGCCGCGGCGGCCGCAGCGACGGCCGGGGAATCCGACCCGGCGGCGACGATCAGGGCCTTGGCGCGAACGTCCGTCAAGTAAAACTCGAATTCCTCACGGCGGTAACCGGGATTGAGCGGTGCGCAGGTTGCGCCGGCGGCGATCGCGAGAAAGGCGGCCGCCAGGTCCGGGCCTTGCGGCAACACCAACGCCACGCGGTCGCCCCGGCTGATGCCGCGCGCGTTCAAGGCTGCGATGGTGCGAAGAATTTGGGCCGGCAGGCCTTGATAAGTCATCGGCGGGCCGCTGAGGCTCGCCAGCGCGGGGCGGTTGGGATGTTGTCGCGCTTGCCGCGCGACGAGCTTGTACACCGAGTCGAGCGAGGCGCTCTCGGAGGGGATTTGCATGCCGGACATAAGAGACATTATGGACGGGTGCGTCAAGGGCCGTGAGAAGAGCGGACTAAAGTTCTCCGCTGTCAAGCCGATTATTGCTAAATAGGGGCAGCCGGCTTCACGTTACGGTTTCCGTCGCGCCTCTACGGCTCGATCCGGCAAGGAGACTCTATGCCCCAAGCTCGATGGCTGACTCTCGTCGCACCTCAACCGCACCCCAAACTCTCCGCCGTCGTCGAAACGATGGAGTCCCAAGGCTACGAGTGGACGCGCGCCACCGGAGCCGACGACCTGCCTCGCCACTTGCACAGTTCTCCGAAGACCGCCATTGTCGTGTACAACCGCCGCGGCGACGATACCGCCGAGCAGGTTCTGGCTCGGATGGAAACCCGCCGGCGCAAGAATCCCGTGATCGTCGTCGTCGATCGTGGTGATTTCAGTGACTACTACGAGCTGATGTCGCGCGGTGCGTACGATTATTTCGAGCTTCCCGAAGGCCCCGAAGTCATCGCCGGGGCGGTTCGTTGGGCGGCGCAAACGCAACCCGCGTAAGCCGCCCTACCGCCCAACACGCGGCGGGCTGCACGCGGAAACGACCCCGCGTTGGCCATCGCGGCCACGACGGGTCGGAAATCCTCCCTTATCTTCAATGGCGGACCCGAATGGACCACGAAGCGTGCCGGCAAAGCCCAATACCTTTCACTTACGTACCCTGACGAAAGAGGGAAAATCAATCCGGCGGCGTGGTGGCGCGCCGCTCCGGGCCGCTCCGGCCATCCTGTTGAGTAGCGTTGACTCGAGGACGGACACACGCTCGGCGGCCCCGGCAGCCCCGGCGGCGGCCCGGGAATTTGGCCCACGGCTTCAGCCCTGGGAAAAACGGACACCAAGCGAAAAGCCCCAAAGGGGCGCCGGAACATGGCCCACACCTTCGCCCCCATTCTTGGTTCACGTCGTGCGAGCGGGGCCGTGCCGTTATGGAGTTCCCGCGGTCGGGTAAAGCGCAATTCGACCTGAACACCTACAAAGTCGATCTCGTCACCGACGCCGATGCGTGAGTGAATCCCGCGACGTGGAAGGGCTTAACACTCTTACCACCGGCTAGTGCCGCGCTGTCTATCGCGCCCTAAAGAGGCCCGCGGTCGGCGGCCTGCTACCATGGGTTGATGCAGGACTCGATCTGGTTCCGCACCCTCCCCCGAGAACTGCGCGATACATTACAACAAAGCGAGGAATTGCCCGAAGAGGCGGAAGTCGTTATCGTGGGCGCCGGGATGGTCGGGCTAATGACGGCCTACTACCTCACCGAGGCGGGTGTCGGCGACATTTGGGTGATCGATCGCAGCACCGCCTTGGGCGAAGCCAGCGGATCGAATGCGGGCGGCTTGTGGTACGCACAGCAAAGTCCTGAGATGGGCCCGCTGGCCTCTCTGGTGAAAAAGACGGCGGAGTTGTATGACGAACTGGGCGAGCGCTTCGAGTTCGACCTCCGTAAGCCCGGGATGCTGCAACTTTTCTATACCGCCAAGGAAGTCGCGCGGAGAAGCGCTTTGATCAAGGAAGTCAAGAAGGCCGGCTTCCGCGCCGAGAGCGTTTCGCCGAAACAGATTCGCGAGTTGGAACCGACCCTGGAGAAGAGTGCCAAAGGAGCGGTCTTCTATCCCGACGAAGGCCGGCTCCATCCCGCCCGCCTTGCCGGCAATTTGGCGCGGTATTTGCGCGAAAAGGAAGTGCGTTTCGCGCTGGGCGTCAAGGTGGAAAGTCTCGCACCTCAGATCGAAACCGCCCAGGGATCGCTCGCCGCCGGCACGACCGTCATCACAACCGGAGCTTGGACGCCTCTTTTGACCGAGCCGCTGGGCTGGAAGCCGCCGATCAAACCGATGCGCGGTACCTTGTTGGCGATCGAGCCGATGCGACAGACGCTGCAGCACACGGTCATGACGCCCAACTACTACTACTGGCAACTCACCGAAGGCCACATCGCGGGTGGGGGCTCGGTCGAGGACGTGGGTTTCCGGCGTGGGGCGGAGGACGAAACCGTGTCCTCGATCCGCTCGGAGATGAACGAGCTGGTTCCCTCGGTGACGCAGCGCGCCGAAGCATGCCGCTGGTCGGGCTTTCGCCCCTATTGCGCGGATGCCAAGCCGGTGATCGGCGCCGTTCCCGGCCAGGACAACATGTTTGTCGGCGCGGGGCATTTCAAGAAGGGCATCATGCTGGCGCCGGTGACGGGCTGGATCCTGGCCGATCTGGTGACCGAAGGCAAGACGAAACTGGGGATCCGGTCCTTCAACCCCGGCCGTTTTCGGCGCAAGAGGACGAAGTAGCGTGCGCCGAGCGCCGAGCCCGCTCAGCTACACCACATTGCCCGGGGTTTGCGGCCCTTGCGGCCCACGCGCCGTCGCGCTACACTAAATCCGCACGCCTGGGAGGCAACCATGAAGAATCGGTCCGATCTACCCCGCCGGTGGTTTCTGCAATCGCTTGGGTCCGCAGCGGTTGTTTCTTCGCTCGGAGCCGCCGCCCGCAAGGTCCCCGCCGACGTTCCGGTGATTCCAAAGCGTGTCGAGAAGGTTTTTCGCGCGCCCGGCAATATGCCGAACGGATTGCAGGCTACCCCGCAAGGCCTCTGGATCTTGGATCAGGAAAACCCCAATAAAGCGCACTTGGTGAGCTACAAGGACGGTTCGGTGCAGCGGGAGATCGTGACCGAATCGCTCCACGGCAGCGGCATCACGCTGGGGGGCGGAGCGTTGTGGATCGCCTCGACCTACGGCCTCAAGACGTTAAAAGTGGACGTCGAGACCGGAAAGACTCTGCAAACATTCGATACGCCGGGCGTCGGATACCCGCAATGGGGCCAACCCAAACGTCAGTCGGGCGCCCACGGGATCGAGTGGGTCGACGACCACTATTGGATCGCGACGCCACCCTCGATGACGCTTTATCGCGTCGAACCGGGAACCGGGAATGTGCTCCACAGCATCCCCGCGCCCGGCGAACGCCCGCACGGCATCGCCTGGGATGACGGCGTGCTTTGGTGCGTGGAAAGCAATCACCGAGCCATTTACAAGGTGGATCCTTCGAACGGCAAACTGCTAGCTAAGATCGAGCTCGGCGGCGAGAACCCCGAGCCCCATGGCATGAGCCTCATCGACGGTGTGTTTTGGTACTGCGACGCGGACAGCCGCTGGGTCTGCCGGCTGGCGTAGGCGATCCGTTTCGCCGGGGGCACTCTGGTTGTCGCGCGCCGGCCGTTTCCTGCTCGGTTTGCCGGCGGCGCGCGACTCCAACAGCAGATCGTTGCGTAGGGCGACCAGTTCCGGCTTGGCCGAACCCAGGTAGCCCTGCTTGATATATTCGTCAAGCAGCGGGATCAGCTCGCAGCGAAACCGTTGTTTCAGCTCGTCCTCATCCGCCGCTTTGTAAATAGGACTGCGCGGGCAGCAGTTCCAGGGCGTCGTCGGGAGCGTGCTCGAGGAACAAGTTGACGAGTCGGTCGAAGACCTGAAGGGCCGCCGGCAAACTCCATTGCTCGACGACCGAGCGATCCGGGCTGGTCGCTAGGAACGCAAAGCGCCGCCGGATCGCCAGGTCGATGGGCGGGGCTTGTCGGTCCGCGCTGTTCATCGTCGCCAGCACGTAGAGGTTTCCGGGATAGACCATCGTACGGCTTTCGTTGACCGGGTACGTCAATTCGATCTGCCGAGCCTGCTTGCCGTCCATCTCGTCCGCTTCAAATAAGTAGATCGCTTCACCAAAGACCCTCGCCAAGTCGGTGCGATGGATGTCTTCCAGCACGAGCAGGCAAGGTCGGCTCTGCGCCATCCGCATCGTGCGGGGCAACCAGCCGGGCCTTATGCGATAGCCCGATGTCTGTTGCTGTACATCGGGTTCGACGCCGACGATGAAGTCTTCGTAGGTGACACCGGGGTGAAACTGAACCACATTGCCGTTACCGCCGAAGAAATCCCGCACGACTTGGCCGGCGAGGTGGCTCTTGCCTGTGCCGGGGGGCCCTTGAAGAATGACGAAACGCCTCCGGCGAAGCAAATCATAGACTTGCTCGGCATCGGTCGCGGGGAATAGTCCGGCGTGCAGCTCGGTTCGGAATTGGTTGTAGTCCCTGGCGGCGGCTTTTCGGATCTCCCAATCGCGTTCGTAGGCGTAAAGGTCAAGAAAACCCTGCACGACCTTTTCGGCCGCGGCGGCATTCTTCGGGACTTTCGCCATGCAATAGACCTGCCGGCCATGTCGCTCGAAGATCTCTTCGAAACCAGCGAAGCGGGCTCGGACGCTCGACGGGATTTCCTCGTTCAACTCGCCGCCGCTGATGCGACTCCAGACGGGCGTGCCGAGCAGGGCTGATCTTTCGGCGAGCGCGGCGGCACGGCGGTGCAGGCCGGGCCGGTCGAACCGTTGCTTGACGGGCCCGAGGCCCGCGCCGCCTACGACGAAGGCCATCAACGTTCCGGCAACGTTCCGGCCTCGCCGGCCGGCATCCAGACAACGCTGATGCCGCTAAAGGCGCCGCTGGTGGCGTTATCGGGGTGGATCAATCCGCCGAAGGGGACGTCCATGCCGGTGTTCTTGCCCGGCGAGGTCAAACCCTCGCGGATGACGCGGCTCTTGGATCGAGGGCCCGGTTTCGCCAGATGTCGCTCAGCATAGCGCTTGTCGAACAGCGGCTGGATCAGTTTCGCAAAGGTCTTGGATGCGCCGGGACTGCCTTGCCCAATCGCTTTGGCAAGGTTAACCATCGGGTCGGACATAAAGTTGTTTCTCTCTTCCGCGTGGTCCGTTCGCCCAAAGGGGGGGAGTGTGAACTGTGGATGATTTTACACCGAAAGTGGGATTTCCGCGGTAGGTTGGAGACCCAAGGGTACTCGGTGATTGCGCCTACCGAGCGTGGCATTTCGCGGCCGGTGTCGCTGTCACGAGGTGCTTCCGCTCTAGAACCGGTGGGTGCCGGCCGCAACGGATTTCACGCTTGCACCGTGCTTTGGCGCTCCCCTATCATGATGTATGCTTAACTCTTCTGTCCCCGAAGCGCTCACCTTCGACGACGTCCTTCTGCTTCCCGCTTATAGTTCGATCCTGCCGGCCGACGCGGATACGCGTACCTGCTTGACGCGACGCATCGGCCTCAACATTCCTATTGTCAGCGCCGCGATGGATACGGTGACCGAGTCACGTCTGGCGATCGCGCTGGCCCGCCAGGGGGGGCTGGGGTTCATTCACCGCAACATGCCGGTCGAACGGCAGGCCGAAGAAGTCGATCGCGTGAAGCGCAGTGAGAGCGGCATGATCGTCGACCCGATCACGATGGCGCCGGAGGCGAAGATTCACGAAGCCTTGGCGCTGATGGAACGTTATCGCATCTCGGGAGTTCCGATCACCGAAGGCGGCAAGTTGGTGGGGATCCTTACCAACCGTGACCTACGTTTCGAGACGCGCCATGAACTGCCGATTTCAGAGGTGATGACCAAGGAGAACCTTGTCACCGTGCCGGTCGGCACGACTCTCGACGAGGCCGAAAAGATCCTCCAACGGCACCGCATCGAGAAGTTGCTGGTGGTGGATGAAGACTACCTTCTTAAAGGGCTGATCACAGTCAAGGACATTCAGAAGAAGCTCGATTACCCCAGCGCCGCGAAGGATGATCACGGGCGCTTGCTGGTCGGCGGAGCGGTGGGTGCGACGGGTGATTTTCTGGAACGGGCGCAAGCGCTCTTCGCCAAGAGCGTGGATGTGCTGACGGTCGACACGGCGCATGCCGACACGAGCCGTGTGCACGACGCCGTCAAGGTCTTGCGCAAGGCTCTTCCGCAGGTCGACTTGATCGCCGGCAACGTCGCCGTGGGAGACGCCGTCAAGGATTTGATCGCGCTGGGGGTCGACGCGGTCAAGGTCGGCATCGGGCCGGGCTCGATCTGCACGACGCGCATTATCTCGGGCGCGGGTGTGCCGCAGATCAGTGCGGTGGCCGAGTGCGCCGAGGCGGCACGCGTCTCCGGTGTTCCCATCATTTCCGACGGCGGGGTCAAATATTCCGGCGACATCACAAAAGCCCTGGCCGCCGGCGCGGACTCCGTGATGATCGGCAGCCTACTTGCCGGCACCGAGGAGAGCCCCGGTGAAACGGTGCTCTATCAAGGCCGCACCTACAAGTCCTATCGCGGCATGGGATCACTGGGTGCGCTGGCCGAGGGCGGCCGAGACCGTTATTCGCAAGAGTCCTCGAGCGGAAAACTCGTGCCTGAAGGCGTCGAGGGGCGCGTCCCTTATAAGGGGGTGCTGAGCGATTTGATTCACCAGCTCAAGGGCGGCATCCAGGCCGGTATGGGCTATTGCGGCTGTGCCACGATCAACGAGCTCAAGGAAAAGACTCGCTTCGTACGCATCTCCTCGGCGGGATTGCGGGAAGCGCACGTCCACGACGTACTGATTACGCGGGAAGCGCCGAATTATCAGGTCGAGCGCTAAGGCAGGTTGAGCGCTAAGGCAGGTTGAGCGGTAGGGGTCCGTTAAAGAATCGGCGCCAACCAGCGACAGCGTCAGGCCGGTTCGGTGCCTGCGCTGCCTATAGCATCTCAATGAGTTCCCTGAGGCTCCGAACGATTTGTCCGCGCCCGTCCTGAAAATAGACTCCGATTTGTGCGATCAGCGAGTACGCTAGTGCAAACTGCGCTACAGCATAGCCTGCGATCGTGAATTGGCTGATGCTCACCGCCCCAAGCCCGAACTGGGACAGAGTGAAAATGCCGCAGGCAAACTGTCCGATGGCAACCACACCCTTGGCGGGGACGGGGCGCCCGGTTGATCGGTATTTGAAAGAGATGTGTAGCCAGGGTATGCCGAAAAATGTTGCTTTGGATTTGTACTCAAACCCCGGTCCGTCCCATTTCTCTCGCGCGGGGAAGGGCGCGCCGCATTGAGGGCAGGCCATGGCTTGCTCGGAAATTTCGTGTTGGCACTCTCGACAGGGTCTCATACGGAAATTTCCGGTTGGCACGTAGTAGACCGTGCTTCAGTCCGGACAAAAATAGCGTAACCGACTCACGGCCGCGAAGCAACGTTTTTCGCAGTGCGGCCGCACTGCGCAAAGCGACGGGCCGACCGCGAGCGATCGGACTATCCTCGGGCCTCCTATGGAATTTTCGGCCGATCAACGCCTCTTTGGGACATTGCGGATCATCTTGTGCAACCGCTTGTCTTGCCGCTTTTTCAGCAGCGCGGCTTGCTCGTCGACCTTCCTTTCGAGAAACGCCTGTTCAAGCTGGAGCTTGCGGTAGGCGGCGAGCCGCTCGGGGCTGATTCGGCCCTGCTTGACCGCGGCGTCGATCTCACAGCCCGGTTCGCCTTGGTGGCGACAATCCCGAAAACGGCACAATCTCGCCGCCGAGGCAATCTCGGGGAAAGCCCCGCCGACCCCGGCCGCGGAACTCCAGGGCTGAATCTCGCGGATCCCCGGCATGTCCAACAGCAGCCGGCCCTCGGGCGTCAAGAGCAGTTCCCGACGTGTCGTCGTATGGCGGCCTTTGTGGTCGGCTTCCCGCACCGCGCCGATCTCCATGTAGTCTTCGCCGAGCAGCCGGTTCACGAGGGTCTACTTCCCGACTCCCGAGGGACCCGCGAAAGCGACTGTCGACCCCGGCTCGAGGTAAAGCGACAAGGCCTCGATCCCGGTTCCCGACCGGGCGCTGACGACCAGAGTCGGAGCTCCGGCGGCCGCGGCCCGTGCGCGATCGAGCGCCTCGGCGGGCCGGGCGGGAGCTTCCTGACGCCCTTTCAGGGCTCGCCGGGATGGGGGATTCTACCCAGGGTTCCGCCTTTGGCTCCACCCTGGGCTAAGGCTCCCGCCGCCGCTTCGCGGCTGTGGAGACTGGCGGCTTCACGGCTTTCAATGTAATGCTCCATACACTCACCCCTCGCGGCAGCGCAACGTTGCCAACCGCGTCATTCCACCCGCGCAAACGGCACCCCGGCGACACGAAACAGAGAGGCGTCGAGCCCGACAACCTCGCCGGAAGCGTTGCGCCGAAACGTGAGCAAGCGGTTGTCGAATGCTCGGCGAACCGCCGGCGTGAACTGGTCGCGAACGACAGGCGACAGGCGTTCCCAGCGGCGGCTGTTCACGCGCAGCCAAAGGCTCCCGGCGTCGACCTTGATGCGGTAGGTGGCCGTCAGTTCTTCGCTGAAGTAGCGGCCGGTGAACTGTTCCAACCGGACGGCAGCGGGCTCGACCAACTCGACCGGGATGAGTTTCTGGGAGCCTTTCGGCCACTTGAGCGTAAGGGTATAGCGCTTGGTTGGGTTTTCTCGGGCAAAGAGGAAGGAGTTGTGATCGATCGGGGACCCCGAAGGCCGAAAGTGCGTGGCGCTGACGGGGCGCAGATCGAAAGTCTTGCCTCGATGATCGGTCCAGCGCAACGTTCCGGCCTCCAACTCGATCCGCGAAATCGCGCCCTGCGGCCCCATGCGATAGGCGCCGACCTTGTCCGCCAGGTCGGCACTGGGCAGCTCGACGAACTCGACCGCGTCGGGTTTCGGACTGTGTTCTTCGGGCACGGGTTCGAAGTCGTCGGCGAGGTAGATGTCGGCGATTCGGCGAGTCATTTGTGTCGCGTCAATCTCGGTATTGTTCACGAGACACACGACGGAGAACCTCCGCTCGGGGAAGCGTGTCATCGCGGCGCGAAACCCGGGCATGCCCCCGGTGAACTGGATGCGTTTGAGGCCGCGGTATTCGCCGGTTGGTTGACTGTCGAGCACTTTGCGGTTGTCGAGCACCGTTCCTTCATGGATGAGTTCGTCGAGATAGCGGCCGCGCGGCAGCTTGTTGTCGTCGAAGTTCACCAGCCACGTCGCCAATTCAGCCACGCTGGTCTTGAGTCCCCAACCGCCGTGGACCGAGGCATTCATGGACCACAGCAGCCAGTCCCCTTGAGGTCCCCGGTGGTGACCCGCGGCGCTGTGCTTCACCGGGCGTGCCGGATCCTCGGTGTAGTGGGTGCGGGACATCCCCAGGGGTCCGAAAAGCTCGTCGCGGGCGAAGGCGGCCGGGGTTTTCCCGGTCACGCGCTCAATCATCAGCCCCAGCAGAAAAAAATCGCCGCTGCCGTAAAGAAACTCTTCGCCCGGTTCAAACGGGAAGGTCTTTTGCTTGGCGTAAAGCGCCAGCAGATCGTCTTTCGTATAAGGGCTCTCAATCGGCTCGGACGACCAACCCGCCAGTTGCACAATGTGCCATTGCGCCCATACGCCTGTGCGACAACGCAGCAAGTGCCGAATGCGGATCGGCGGGTCGACCTTCTGTAGCTCGGGAAGGTATTTGCGAATGTCGTCGTCCGGCGCGATTTTTTCCTCGTCCATGAGCCGGGCAACCAAAGCGCTCATGAACGATTTGCTCATCGATCCGACTTCGAAAAGCGTATCGGGCGTGTTCGGCACTTCGTAGCCGAGGTGCGAGGACCCGAAGGCGTTG
Source organism: Bryobacterales bacterium (assembly GCA_965238125.1). Taxonomy (GTDB): domain Bacteria; phylum Acidobacteriota; class Terriglobia; order Bryobacterales; family UBA6623; genus UBA6623. The sequence continues at coordinate 616,607 of OZ250179.1, forward strand.
GCGTGAATCAGTTTTCCATCGCGAACAATCGCGATCGCGGCGCCGGGGGAATCCGGGCGGTCCCACTTTGCAAACAGCGCGTCGGCCTGCTCGGACAGCGAATCACCCCGAGCCGGCGCCGTGATCATAACCGCCGTCAGCGCGAGACGCGCGAGCAGGGGAACAGTCAACCAATTGCGTTCGGGGAAAAGCGCACCGCGCATATCAAATTTCCTTAGCCGGCCGACCACGAACATGAGCGGCACTGCCGGAGGCCATACACGCGGATTGCGCTGCTTTGATCCGGCGATACGAACCGATGAATCGGTTCGCGGCAAGCGTGGACGCTCACGCCACGTCGGGGGCTTCGGCATCGAGGACGATTTCGGGGCCATTTTCGGAGGAGTCCGTTTCTATGAATCTGCGGATTCATAATACCGCCATGAAAATGGACGGCGGCGGGCCGAGGGGTTGGGCGGGAGCTTCCCGCCGCCCTTTCAGGGCTCGCCGGGATAGGGGATTCTACCCAGGGTTCCGCCGTTCCGGCTCCACCCTGAGCTATATTCCCGCCGCCGCTTCGCGGCTCAGGGTGTTCAAGGTCTTGCCGGACATCAACGTAATGCACAATGATCTCGAAGGCTATTTTCGGAAGAGACATCTTGGGCTTGGGGTTTTTGGGGTTTGGCGAATGGAGACAAGCTGAACGCTTGTCTCAACTTTGGGCGGGGACAAACGCGAGTGTTTGTCGCTACTTCATGTCGCCGCCGCGTGAGTTTTTGCCGCTGCCGAGCAGTGCGTGTGACCGCGGCAGTCGATTTTTGTGATTCAGCGGCTCGATGTGCTTCTCTGTTGAGTTTGTCGGGGCGCTCAGAGATAGGCCTAACTCGTTGCTGAATCGACAGTTATCTTGATTGTTTGGTTCGTTTCGCGGTTTTTCGTTTGGGGGGCCGGCGGGACGGAACCCGATGTTGTGCCGGGGTGCTCGGTCGGCGTTTTCCCGCACGGCGATAGGGGCCGGTTGAGGGTGGTCGACCGACGTGAGGGTGGAACCGACTCCTCGGCGCGGCGCACTTGGGCGCGAGGACGGCGCTTGAGTGGGGACGTAGCGTCCGGGTCGGGGGTCGATGTTGTAGTTTTCTTGCGCTTCGCGCGCCTCGCGCTCCTCGCGGTCTTTGCGCTCCTCGCGGCGGATGTCGATCATGAGCTCGACGGCGCGGTAGAAACGGCGGCCGAGATGGCCGTCATAGCGGGCGAGATTGTTGAGGAGTTTCGTTCGGGTGAGCATGGCTCGGCCTAGGATCCGGGTTTGGGCGGGGCGGTCGTCGGGGTAGGGGCCGGTGTCGTTGTCGAAGCGGCGGGTGTTCTCCATGCCGGCGGTGATGACGGCGGTTTCGATGCGGGAGAGGCGTTGCATTCTCCACCTGGCGTCGGCGATTTGACGGACGATTTCCTTCTCGACGCGGTTTCTGGGGAGATAGGTCTCCTCGAGAGCGACGAGGTGCCGGTCGAAGTCGGCGGGGTCCTCGCCGGGTAGGACGGCGTCTTGAGCAAGCAAGCCGTGCTTGAGAGCGTTTTTCGAAGCTCGGGATTTTCCGCCGCTCGTGCGGGGCCCGGTGGATTTTTTCGCATTTTCGCGATTGGCGTTCAACTTTTTTTCAGAGGTCATTCTGTCTACCTTATCTTGGCGGATTCCGCCATTACCAGGATAAGGAGAGGTTGGGGGTTTGGCAGGGGTTGGATTTTGTAAGTTGTTGATTTGATTGGGGAAATTTTTTTAAAAGTGGCGTGACTGGGTTTCGTGTTGCCGGGGTACGTGAACCGTGAGCCGTGAGCCGAGGGGACCGGCCGCCGGCGGCCGGTGTTTTGAGCCCGCCCCAGGCCCCCGAACGAACGGCGGGGCCGGTCGTTCGCCCGAGGGAGAATTGGTTTGTTTTGTGTCCCTGGGCTTGCGCCCAGGGCCGGCATTAGGTCGAGGGGCTGGGTGGGTGGCGAGAGGGGGTGAACGGGTTGAGGATGGGTGCGGCGGGCGACATGACCGATCGGGGTGGCCGGGCAGGCCTGGAGACCTGCCCCACTGGGAGCGCCCGCGACCCTGGGGTAGGTTGAGTGGTTCCGGGGTTGACGACAAACTGGAGTGTTTGTCGGAACCGGGGCTTGGACCGGCATGGGTGCCGGCGCAACTGGGGGCGGTCGTTCGGTTGGTGGTCTCGCCGCCGGCCTGCCGCCTTTCGCATTCCGAAGCGGTCAGCGACAATGGGCGTCAGGACGCAGCTGCGAAGAGTAGCGAATGAATCTTCTCGACAAGACGATCGAAGCCGTTTCGGCGGTCGATGACCCCGAGTTGGCGGCGGCAATCCAGGACCGGCTCGACCGGTTGACCAAGCCGCGCGGCAGCTTGGGACTTCTCGAGGAGATCACGTTGCGATATGGGTTGGCGCGGGGTCAGGATCCGATGGCCGCGCCGCGCAAGGCGTTGTTTGTGTTTTGCGGCGACCACGGGATCGCCGACGAGGGCGTCAGCGCCTATCCGCGCGAAGTGACGGGGCAGATGGTTCGCAACTTTGTCGGAGGGGGAGCGGCGATCAACGTTCTTTGCCGCGAAGGCGACATTGATCCGCTGGTGGTGGACATGGGCGTTGACGATCCGCTCGAGGACGTTCCCGCGGTAATTCGCCGCAAGGTGGCGCGGGGTACGCTGAGTTTCCTGCGCGAGCCGGCCATGAGCCGTGAGCAGGCTGTTTCGTCGGTGGAGACGGGCATTCGGCTGGCCCGGGCGGCTCGCAAGCTGGAGTACGGTTTGCTCGGCGTCGGCGAGATGGGCATTGGGAATACGACTTCGGCGGCGGCGGTCTTCGCGGCGCTTTCCAAGGCCGAGCCGTCTGAAATCGTGGGGCGCGGCACGGGGATCGACGACGAGCGGCTGGCGCATAAGATTGGGGTTGTCGAGCAGGCGCTCGCGCTGCATCGGCCGGATGCGGGTGATCCGTTGGGCGTTTTGGCGGCGATCGGCGGATTTGAGATTGGCGGGATGACGGGATTTCTATTGGGCGCCGCGGCCGGCCGGACCCCCGTCGCCGTGGACGGTTTTATCGCCTCGACGGCGGCTGCGTTGGCAATTCGCTTATGCCCGGCATCGGAGCCCTATTTTTTCTTCTCGCACGAGTCAGCGGAGCGGGGGCACAGGTTGGTGTTGGAGTTCTTGGAAGTGCGGCCGCTGTTGCAGCTCGACTTGCGCCTGGGTGAGGGCAGCGGCGCGGCTCTGGCGATGAGCGTGATGAGCGCGGCGTTACGGCTGTATCGAGAAATGGCGACGTTCGAGTCGGCGGATGTGTCGGATGCGGCGGAAACCGGCGCGGCGGACTAGGCGGGCGTCGCCACTTCTGACGCACTTTCTCCCGATCCCAAACTAGCGAGCATTCTGCTCCAGAGATGGGGCGCCAGGTGGCCGGTGCCTCGTACCGGCAGCCCTCTCACACCCTTCGCCTTGCCACGTGGTGAGAAATACTCGCTAGGTTCGATACACTGGACGCGAAATGGGATGCAGCGCTTGACCTACGCTTGGGCGGTCGTGGTCGCCGCCGCGCTTGCCGCGCAGCCGGTTTCGGCCCAAGCGCCGTGCGCGGCCTCGCCCGAGATCGAAGCCGCCCTATCGCGAGCTCCTTCCTCGGAGAACTACAACGCCAAGGGCGAGCACCTGGCTCGCCGCGATGACCTCGACTGCGCCGTCCCCGCCTTCCGGAAAGCTATCGAACTCGACGGCGAGGACTGGCGACCGCGTTTCAACTTGGCGCTGGCTCATCTGAAACGGCGGCGGCTCTACGACGCTCTTCCGTATCTGACCAAGACCGTGGGATTGCGGCCCCAATTCCTTGACGCCCGCATGGCGCTGGGGTCGGTGCTGGCGGATCAGGGCGACATGGAGGGCGCCGAGCGAGAGTTCGCGGCGGCGGTCGAGATCGCCCCGAAGTCCGTCGATGCGCTTTACCGTCTGGCGCAGGCGAACATGGCGCAACGGCGTTACGTCGCCGCCATTGACCGGCTGCGGCGCGCGCTGGAAATGCGCCCCGGCGATGTGGCATCCACGCTTTTGCTGGGCCTCGCCCACTCGAACAACGGCGAAACCGAGAATGCCGTTGGTGTCCTCGGCGAGCTGGTCGAGCAGCGGCCAAATCATTTCGAGGGGCGCTTCAACCTGGCGGCGGCCTACGCCAAGGCCGAGCGTTATCCCGCAGCCGCCGAGCAGTATCGACTCGCGCTGCAACTTGACCCCGAAAACCACTTGGCCCGGCTGTCGGCGGCGAAGGCGCTCGCCAACAGCAACCGGCACCAGGAAGCGATCGACGTCACCGAGGGCGGCTACGAGACGCCGCCGTCCGAAGCTGATGCATTCGAGATCCTCGTGGTTCGCGGAATCGCTTTTCGCGAACTCGGGAGGTTCGAACAGGCCGAAGAGGCCTTGCGGCCGGCGGTGGAACGACGACCCCGGGACGCGGAGGTTCACTACAACCTCGGCGTTGTCTTGGCGCGGCAACAAAAATTCGAACCGGCCCGGCGAAGTCTCGAACGCGCCAAGGAGCTCAACCCGGAGTTGCGCGAGGCCCGCTTTGAACTGCTGTCGGTCTTACAGCAACTGGGCGACACGGAGGCCCTGCGCGCTGAATCGGCCTTATTTAAGGAACGCAAGCGCCGGGAGCGCAACGCAAGCATGGCGAAGAGCGCTCGAGGCCGAGGCGACGCCTATCTTGAACAAGGCGACCCGGAAGCGGCGCTTAGAGAATACCGCCAGGCCATACGCCTGAACCCGCGGGACGCCGGGCCGCACTACGGTGTGTCGTTGGCGCTGGCGAGATTGGGCGCGGACCCGAACGAACGCATCGAGGCTCTCGAAAAAGCGGCTGAGCTGAACCCGGAGTTGGCCCAGGCGCACAACGATCTGGGCATCCTTCACATGGAAGGGGGCCGGTTTATCGAGGCGGAGCGCGTGTTGCGGGCGGCCGTCGCGGTCAATCCTCAGTACGCCGAGGCCCACAACAATTTGGGCGTCCTCTACGCCAAGCTGGGACGCAACCTCGAAGCCGAGCGACTCTTCCGCCGTGCCGGCGAGGACGACCCGGGCTACGCATCGGCTTACGTCAACCACGGTTTGACGCTGGCCGCGCTGGATCGATTGGACCAAGCCGAGCAAACTCTGCGCAAAGCCGAAGAGCTGCGACCCGACGATCTCAAGGTATTGACGGGCTTGGGAATGCTCTTCATGCGGACGAACCGGGTCGAGGAGGCGCTGCCCAGGTTTCGACGAATCGTGACGCTCAACCCGAGGAACGCGCAGGCCCATTTGAATGTTGGGGTTGTTCTTACCGCCAAGTTGGACCTCGCAGGCGCGCTGGCGGCTTTCACGCGGGCCTCGGCATCGGCACCGGAGTCTTCGCGGGCGCGATATCACCGGGGCCGCTGTTTGTACGATCTCGGCCGCAATGAAGAGGCGAGGGCGGAGTTGCGAAGAGCGGTTGCTCTCGCGCCGGACTTCACTGAACCTCTCTATCTATTGGCGCTGGTCGAGAAGAGGCTCGGCAACCGGCGGGTCGCGGCGGACCTGCTGCTGAGGGTGATCGAGGCAGCTCCCGGGAATGCCGCGGCTCATTTGCAGCTGGGGTTGATCACCCGGGAGCTTGAAGGCGGCGACGCCGCGGTTCCGCTTTGGCGAAATGCGCTCAAGGCCGACCCGGAACATGCCGAGGCGCTCTTCAACCTGTCTGAAGCTTCGCGATCAAGCGACCCGGAGCAAGCCGCCGTGTACCGATCGCAAATCGAGGCCTTGCGGGGGCGGCTTCAAATTAAAGGCCGCCCCGGGTTATTACGGCATTTTGCGCTTGCCTCGGCCGCCGCCCGCGATTGGGACCGGGCCATTACTCAACTCACCGAAACGTTGAAGGAGTGCCACGAGTGCCCCGAGCAATTCGAGCTTCATAAGAGCCTCGGTCTGATCTACGCGCGCTCCGGGCGGCCCGACGAGGGCGAGCGGGAGCTGCGGCAGGCGGCAAGGCTCGAGCCCGGGGATGCGGAGGTCGAGCAGGCGCTACGGCGGCTGGAAGCAATCCGGAAGCCGGCGTCCCCCGGCGATCGGTGAGTTTCCCGAGTCCGTCCGCGAGAATGAAGAGAACTCGTGGGCCAAAGCGGGGGAAAGATAGCCCGGAACGCCGCTCCCGAAACCCGCTGGGGGGGCGCTGATTCCGTCCTCAAGATAGCGGCGTTGTCAAGGGGGGCTTTGGCGAAGTTCGGGTGTCCTCGCCGGCTTGGCTTCAGCCTTATCCATTGTGCTTGATCCGCGTACTAACCGAGCCGCGCCGCCTCGCGGTGCGGTTTTCCTCCGCGCACAAGATCGCACCGCGAGGCGGCGCGGCTCGGGACTATAGCGCACGCATTCCTGCGCACTGCGTGTCTGCATTCGTGCCGAGCCGCCTGGCCGACGCGATATGCTTGAGGTAGGCTTGCGCGGGCAAGCTTGACACCGGCGGCGAGGCGTAACTTGAGTTCCCCACTCCAACAACCGAGAGTTTCGAGAAGAGGCGTCGTGCACCGACGGCGGGGGTCTCTCCCGCCGCCGATGCGGCTTGGCCTTGCGGCGTTGTTGATCGCGGCGTTGCCCGCGGCGCTGCTCGAAGCGCAGTTCGTGGTCGGGGAAACGCTTCCGCCGCAACCGCCTATCCAAGAGGAAGAGTCCGCCGAGCCGGCCGAGCCCGAACCCGTCACTTTGGTTTACGAGGGCGAACCTCTCGTCGTCCCGCTGGATTGCGCTTACGACCACTTCGACCGGGTGGGGATCGTGTGTTCCGAGGTAACTCCCTGCGAATTGTTTCTCGAACTGACCGCCGTGGAAGCCGCCGGCGAGAAGGTTTTCGTGATCGGAAACCTGCACACCGCCTCGGCGACGGTTTCGTCGCTGTTGCTCGGCAGCGACGATGGGGCTACGACATGGCGTGAACCGGTCGAACGGTATTCGGCCGCGGCGCTCGAGTCAATCCGATTCGTGAACGAAACTCATGGTTGGGCGACGGGACAGCAGCGGGAATTGGATTCTTCGTCCAAACCGGTTCTGCTGGCAACCCAAAATGCGGGCAAACGTTGGCGGAGGTACCCGATTTCGCGAGATGAGGAGCATACCGGCGTCATTGTGGAATTTCACTTCGATAGTGAAGACCACGGCTTGCTGATCATTGATCGCGATACGGCCGAGGGCGACCCCTTCGAACTCTACGAAAGTATGAACGGGGCGCGTTCTTGGTTGATCCGGCAGATTACCCATCGCAAGCCGAAGTTGCGCAACCGCCCGCCGGTGGAGCCGGAATCCGATTGGAGAGTTCAGGAGGATGCGGCCGCGGGAGATTACAGAGTCGAGCAGCGCCGTGAAGGGGACTGGGTGGTCCGGTCTCGGTTTGCGGTCGAAGTCGGCGCCTGCACCGCGATGGAGCAACCGCCGGCATCCGAATGAAACAAACGGCCTTTTCAACCCAACCGCAATCGGCAGTGGCGAATGACTCCGGCTTGCCTCGTTGCGGGGCCGCCTTCTAGAATAAAGATTGCCTGCACAATATCGGTGACGAGAAGAGTGGGCTCGGCGGCCCGCTTTTTTATTTGGGGCCGGAAACCAACAATGGCGGCGTCCGGAGAGAGAATCGATCAGCGGGTGTTGGAGATTGCCGGTCGGGTTGCCGACTCGGAAGAGATGGAAGTTGTTGATGTTGAATGCAAGGGGAATCCGCGTCGGCCGGCGATTCGAATTTTCATCGATAAGCCGAAGGGGATTTCTCACGCGGATTGCGAGTTGATTTCCACTCAGGTGGGGACGATTCTCGATGTCGAGCAGGTCGTCCCGGGCGGCTATACGCTTGAAGTTTCTTCGCCGGGCCTGGATCGCAAGCTGGTCAAGGCCGAGGACTTCGAGCGGTTTCGCGGAAAGAAAGCGCGTTTGCAGTTGCGTCGCGCCCGCGAGGGCCGACGGCGATTTACCGGACGGCTGCGTGGCTTCAAGGCGGGTCGCATTGCCTTGGAGCTGAGCGAGAAGAGTGCGGGAGAAGGGAGCCGTGTGATCCACGTCGATTACGACGAGGTGGAGCAGGCCCGATTGGTCGTGGAGTTGTAAGTGCTTCGGCACTTGAGGTCACCATGGAAAATCTCCTCAGCAACATCGAAGCGCTTAGCCAGGCGAAGGGCATCGACGCGCAGGTGGTCATCGATGCGATCAAGGACGCTATCGTCGTCGCGGCCCGAAAGTATTACCGCACGACGGAGGATTTGGTCGCCGAGTTCGATCCGGCCGGCGGGCAAGTGCGGGTGTACGCGCTCAAGACGGTAACGGACTTGGTTTCCAACCCGGGCAAGGAAGTCAGCGTGACCGAAGCCCGGCGCAGCGACCCGAATGCCGAAGTCGGTACGGTGATGCGTTACGCCAAGCCGACCGACGGGTTAGGAAGAATTTCGGCCCAACTGGCGAAGCAGGTGATTTTTCAGAAGATCCGTGAAGCCGAGCGCGAAACGATCTTCAACGAATACTCCGATCGGCTGGGCGAAATCATCAGTTGCACGGTGAAGCGGATCGAAGGGTCGGACCTGATTGTCGACATCGGCCGCACCGAGGCGCGGCTGCCGCGGCGAGAGCAATCGCGGCTGGAGAGTTTTTCGCCGGGCGACCGCGTCCGGGTGGTCATTAAGGGGATCGAAAAGGTGGGCCGCGGACCGGCGATGGTGGTCTCGCGCGCGGATGAAGCGTTGGTGAAGACGCTGTTTGAACAAGAAGTGCCCGAGATCTACGACGGAACGGTCCAAATCCAGGCCTGTGCGCGAGAGGCGGGCGAGCGGACGAAAATCGCGGTTCGTTCGCGGGACCGGAACGTGGACGCGGTGGGGGCTTGCGTCGGCATGAAGGGAATGCGGGTGCAATCGATCATTCGCGAGTTGCGCGGGGAAAAGATCGACATCATCCAATACGGCGAGGATCCGGTGGAGATGGTGACGCGCGGCCTGAGCCCGGCCGTGATCAGCCGTGTCGCCATTATCGACCCGGTCGAGAAGCATCTGGAAGCGATCGTCGACGACACGCAACTTTCGCTGGCCATCGGGAAGCGCGGCCAAAATGTTCGGCTGGCGGCACGGCTGATGGGTTGGCGCATTGACATCAAGAGCGAAGAGGAAAAGCGTCAGGAAGTCGAGTCGGCGATGGAGGCGATTGTCTCTTCGGGGACGCCGATCAGCGTTCTGCTGGACCACGGGCTGGGCGAAAAACTAGTCGACCGGCTGGTGGAAGCCGGGGCCGGAACCGTGGAAGAGTTGGCCGACATGACGCCCGAGCAGCTGGTTGAAATTCAGAGTGTTGGGCCGAAGATTGTCGAGAAGATCCAGCTCGCGGTCAACGGTTTCTACTCGCAGTTTGACGAAGCGGGTCAGTTGCCCCAGGTGAAGGAACCGGAAGCCGAGCCGGAGCTGGAGCTCGAACCGGAACCCGACGCCGTTGCCGAGCCGAGTGCGGTGTTGCAGCCGCCTTTGGCCGCGGCGCCGGCCGCCGTCATGCCGGGTCTGCCGGTGGAAGGGGCCGACGAGGACGACGAGATTTTTGAACCGGATCAAGACTCTGATACCATGGACGTACCGGATGCATCGGGAGCTGCCGAGTCGAGCGAGCCTCCCGCCGCTTCCGCCGCCGAGAAATGGGATGCTCAGGACTCGGCCGACGAATCGCCCGAACAAAAGCCTTCGACCGAGGAGATCGGCGATGAAGTAAATACGGCTAAGGAGTAAGCGCTGTTTTGACGCGGACATCGAACATCCGAATCAACGAATTGGCTCGGGAACTGGAAGTCAAGGCGGGGGAAATTCTGGCAATGTTGCCGGAAGTCGGCGTCGACGGGCGGAAAACCCACTCCAGTTCAGTCGATTCGGAAGCTGCCGTCAAGATTCGTGTATGGTTCGGGGCCCCTGGGGTCACCGAATCCGCCTCCTCGCCGGAACCCAAGCGAGGTCCCGTCGAGTTGGATCTTCCCCCTCCCGCGGCGCCGACTCCCAAATCGACCCGCGCCGCGGCGGGATCGGAGTCGGGGAAGACTCTTCCGAGCATTCGCTCGGCACCGCCGATCGCTCGGGGAGGGATTCCGTTACGTCCTCCCGTGCAGGCCTTACGTCCTCCGCTGAAACAGGGGGGCGGTCCATCCGCGCCCCCGGTAGCGCCGCCGCCCGCCGCTGGGTCGACGCCGGGGGGCTCCGGGAACCAGTCTTCCGCGGCGGCCAAGGAGCTTTCGACGCAGACCTCTCCCACTCGCGCAACCGGGACGCCGGTAAAACCGATTCCCAGCGAAACCGCCGGCTCGGGTGTGCCCGCGGCCGGCCCGCGAGCTCCGTTGGCTCGTCCCTCGGGGGAGCCCCGGCCGGCGGCACGCGGCGCCGCGACTACGCCCGCTCCCGCGCTGAGGCCGCGGGCGAGGCCGAGGGCTGCCACCGTTCCCGCCCCGGCGGGGCGTTCGCGGGCTCGTCCCGCCAGCCGTCCGTTGGTGCCGCCCGGCGGCACGTCCAGCCCCGCTCCGCAACCGACCGTGAAAGCGACGGCTCGAACCGCTCCGAGGGCTCCGGCTCGCCCCGTGGTGGTCCCCGGAAAGCCGATTTACCAGCGCCCGAGACAGGCCGGACCGGCTCCGGGAATGCCCACGCCGAGATCCGGCGGCGGCGCCCAGCCGGGGATGCCGCGACCGATGCACCCGGTCGGGCGACCTGGATTCGGGCCCGGCGGCCCGGGCGCTCCGAGGCCTGGTTTCGACCCACGCCGCGGCCCGCGACCGGGACCGCGACAAGTGCGCGATCGCGAGGCCGAGCGCGAGGAGAAATTGCTGCGGCGGCAGGCGTCAAAGGCCGCCCAAGCTCCGCCGGTCGCGGTCAACAGAGAGATCACCGTCAGCGAGGGGACGACGCTCAAGGAATTGGCGGAAAAGCTCGGCATCAAGGCCAATGTCGTCATCAAGACTCTGGTCGATCGAGGGCTTTTCGCGACAATCAACCAGACGCTCGATGTCGACACAATTAAGGATCTTTGCAAGCATTTCGGCGCCACGACCACCGAAGTAACGTTCGAGGAAGAAACGTTGCAGGAAGTCGAGTCGGCCGAAGAAGTCAGCGACCTGACGCCGCGGGCTCCGGTGGTCACCGTGATGGGCCATGTCGATCACGGCAAGACCTCGTTGCTCGACGCGATTCGCAACACGAATGTCGCGGAACGAGAGGCCGGCGGCATCACCCAAGCGATCGGCGCGTATCAAGTCTCGGTGGGAGATCGCAAGATCGCGTTTGTCGACACTCCCGGTCACGAGGCCTTCACGAGGATGCGCGCGCGCGGCGCCGGCGTCACCGATATCGTCATTCTTGTCGTGGCCGCCGACGACGGCGTCATGCCGCAGACCCTCGAGGCGATGGATCACGCCAAGGCGGCCGACGTGCCGATCGTGGTGGCGATCAACAAGATCGACAAAGCCGGTTCGGAGCCGGATCGGGTCAAGCAGCAATTGGCCGATCGCGGGCTGTTGCCCGAGGAATGGGGCGGCGATACCGTGATGGTGCCGGTTTCGGCGAAGACCAAGGAGAACTTGGACCAGTTACTGGAAATGGTGCTGCTGGTCTCCGACCTCAAAGAGCCCAAGGCGAATCCCTCCAGGCCGGGCGTCGGCACCGTTCTCGAAGCCAAACTCGAGCGCGGCCAAGGACCTGTCGCGACGGTCCTGGTGCAGAACGGAACTTTGCATATCGGCGACTACTTCGTGGTGGGTTCGGTTTTCGGGAAAGTGCGCGCCCTGGTCGACGATCGCGGAACGAAGCTCAAGGAAGCACCACCCTCTTCGGCGGTGGTCGTGCTCGGTCTCGATGGAACCCCGGACCCGGGAGATTCTTTCCAGGTTGTGACCGACACCGATAAGGCCAAGAAGATTGTCGAGTTCCGCGAAAACAAAGCGCGCGAGCAGTCCATGGCGAAGACCTCGCGGCTGTCGCTCGACCAATTCCAAGAGCAGCTGCGCCGGGGCGAAGTCGAGGAGTTGTCAATCCTGCTCAAAGCCGACGTGCAGGGATCGGTCGAGGTGCTGAGCGATACTCTTGAAACGCTCTCGAACGAAAAGGTTCGGGTGCGCATGATTCGCGCCGGCGTCGGGGCGATTTCCAAGTCCGACGTCCTGCTGGCGACCGCGGCCAACGCGGTCATCATCGGGTTCAATGTTCGACCCGAACGGACGGCTTCAACGATCGCCGAACAGGAAAAAGTCGACATCCGCCTCTACACCGTCATCTACGAGCTGATCGATGAGGTCAAGAAGGCCATGATCGGGCTGCTCGAGCCGATCACGAAAGAGACTTTCCACGGCCGCGTGCAGGTGCTCGAGATCTTCCACGTATCGAAGGTCGGAACGGTCGCTGGCTCCCAGGTCGAGGAGGGTCGTATCACGCGCAAGAGCGAAGTTCGCCTACTGCGCGACAACGTCGTGGTGTACACCGGTAAGGTGGCCTCCCTGCGGCGCTTCAAGGATGAGGCTTCCGAGGTGCGCTCGGGCCAGGAATGCGGCATCGGACTCGAAAACTACAACGACGTCAAGAAGGGCGACGTGATTGAGACGTTCGAGACCGAACAGGTAGCGCAGGAAGTTCTGGCCTAGCAGCCCGTGCCAGAGTGTGTTCGTGCGAAAAAGGGGGACTGCCGTTCGATTTTCGCTCGTCGAACCACTTTGTTTCTAACGCCCGTGGACAGTGAAAATCGGCGGCTCTTCCGAAAACAGCCTTCGACTGCGTCGTGTATTACTCTTACGTCCGCAAGAATCGCGAGCACCTTGAGCCGCGAAGCGGCGGCAGGAATTTAGCCCCGGGTGGAGCCGAAGGCGAAACCCTGGGGAGAACCCCCACCCGCACGAGCCCTGAAAGGGCGGCGGGAACGCCCCGACACCCATTTTCATGGCCGTCTTATGAATGCCGCGCGTTCATCGAACGGAAGCCGAACCTTTTTTCGCGCAGTCGGACTTCCACCGCGGGCTGCCGGCAACGGGGCCGCCCTGTCTCGGTCGCGTCGCGCGGCGCCGTCGCCCTCACGTCATGACGGTTGGCCTGCTTACTCTCGAACTTCGCATCCGGGGTTCTCGGTCTCTCAAGGACAAGCGAGCGGTGTTGCGGCGGCTCAAAGACCGCCTACGCGGCCGTCATAATGTCTCGGTCGCCGAGACGGACTTCCACGACGATCATCAGAGATCGGTGTTGGCGGTGGCCTCGGTTTCCGGCGACCCAAGCCGCGCCGACGAGGTGCTCGACCGCGCCGAGCAAGAGGCCGTCCGGCTCGTGGGCGATGACTTGATTCGAGCCGAAAGAGAGAGGCTGTAACCGCCATGGCCACCCATGCCGGACGTGCGAACCGCATCGGCGAGCAGATTCATCGCGAGCTGAGCGAGATCTTCGCCGGTGATTTGGCGGATCCTCGCTTCGAGTCGGTGACGGTGACCGGCGTCGAACTTTCCCGCGACCTGGGGTATGCGAGAGTGCGCTTCTTGTCGTCCGGAGATATTCCGGCCGACACGGCCTTGGAACGCTCGCTCGAGCGGGCCGAGGGGTTCTTTCGCTCGGCCTTGGCCGAGCGGCTGCCGCTGCGCCGGATCCCTCGGTTGCGATTCCACTTCGATCGCGGATCGGAAAATGTCGACCGCGTCGAAACGTTGCTGAAGCGCATTGCCAAGCGCCGGAACATGTTCGCGCTGCTGCTTTGGGTGGGTGTCGGATTTTGGGGGGCGGGCGCGCCCTCCGCCGAGCAAGAGCCCGTCCTCGAGCGCTACGAAGCCTCGTTTCCCGCGATGGGGACGCGGTTTACCGTGGCGGCCTACGGAAGCAACCGCGGCTTTGTCGCTTCGGTCGCCGAGTCGGCGTTCGACGAATTGCGTAGGGCCGACCGGATGCTGAGCAATTATCAGCCCGAGAGCGAACTGAGCCTTATCAATCGCCACGCCGCCGAAGGTCCCTGGAAGATCTCCGAGCCGATGGCGGATTTGCTGGCGCGTTGTCTCGACTACAGCCGGCTGAGCGAGGGTGGGTTCGACATGACGGTCGGGCCGTTGATGAAGGCTTGGGGATTCTTTCAAGACTCGGGCCGCAAGCCGAGCGATCGCGAAATCAGCCGCGCCCTCGGCCGGGTAGGCTATCAGCTTGTCGAGCTGGATCCTCATCAGCGAACCGTCCGGTTCCTGCGCCCCGGTGTTGAGCTTGACCCCGGGGGAGTGGGTAAAGGCTATGCGGTCGACCGTATGGCGGCCGTGTTGCGAGAAGCCGGCGTAGAGCGATTCTTCATTAGCGCGGGCGACAGCAGCCTCTACGCGGGCGAGGCGCCGCCTTCCCAGGAGCGGGGCTGGCGGGTGCGCATCCGCGACGGCGAAGATGAGTCGGCCGCCGGGCGCGAACTCTACCTGAGGAACGAATCTCTTTCGACCTCAGGCTCGTACGAAAAGTTCTTCGAGGTCGACGGAAAGCGCTACAGCCACTTGATGAATCCGCGAACAGGTCGTCCCGTGGAGGGCATGATCTCGGTTTCAGTGATCGCCGAGAGGACGCTGGACAGTGAAGTCTGGGCGACGGCGCTGTTTGTGAACGGCGTGGAGTGGGCTCGACGACGGGCGCCGCGCGGTCCGCGGGTGATGGTTTGCCGCGAGTCAGTGCCCTGTGAATGGATCAACGGGACGAGGGATCGGAACCGTTGAAGACTTCGGGCGTGAACGGAAGGGTGGCCCTCTACCGCGTGGCGGCCGTGTTCAGGATGCTCGTTATCTTCGTCCTTGTCCGCGAAGATGGACTCAAAAACCCGCAAAGACCAATCCCGGTCCGCGATCTTTGAGGCTGGCCGAATATGCGCCGCCCGGCCACTCCGACCGGCCGAAGTCGCGAATAGCTTCTCCGCGTCTCCGGCCGACCGTGAGGCGAAGATTACTGCTGGGCCGCGTTGTTAACGAGGCTGGACATCTTGCTGAAGATGACACTGATGCCGTCGGCGATGCCCGGAAGCAACGCACCCGCGGCGACGGCGATAAAGCCGGCCAGCAAAGCATATTCAACCATGTCCTGCGCGCGCTCATCACGGCGTAGATTCGAAAGAAAAATGTACAGTCTTTCCATTTCCCATCTCCTTCTAGCTGAGTCTCGTGACCTCAAGAAAAGACTCGACGGAACATCTCCAAATCTTGACTCTTCTCGAAATCCAGTCTTTTTGCCTCGGAGGGCTTGCGTCCTCCAGTAACAATCATGCCTGAAGACATAGGGCATGCCAATGGGTCTGGCGTACTGATTTTCACTTAACTACACCAGTACCAAAGTTCTTATACTTGTTGCGCTCGAAGCAAGTCGCCGTGAAGGCTATTTTTGATAAAAGTGTATTAGCCCGGATTTCCACTTTAGTTTCGGTTCTGCTAACCATCGGGTGGACTCGGACGCCTTTATTTATGCGGGCTTGAAAGCACTCAAGGCGCTGAGGAGATCAACACCCAATGGGTGAAAAAGAAAACAAACCGTTTCAGCTCACCTTCAATGGATTTCTCAAGGTCGATTTCCAAGGATCGCGAGTCACCTCGGATGGCGGGCTGATTCTCATTCGCGAACTGGACGAACGACTCGGACTAGGCAAGCTGATAGACGAGCATCTGACGGATTCGCGGCAAGGCTCGAACAAGAAGTTCCCGTTCGTCGATCTGCTGCGACAGTCGGTCTACTCCCGCTTGGCGGGCTACGAGGATCTCAACGACGCCGTTCGTGTCTCCGCCGATCCAACCTTTCGGCTGATTGGCTCGAAGAAGAACTGGGATCGCGGCGCGGCGCTGACCTCCCGGCTGCAGAGCTTCGAGACCGCCATGCTCGCCGGCGACGAGAATCTGATCGGGCTGATGGCGGTGAACCGCGAGTTGATCGCGCAAGCCGAGGCCGGTGATGACTCCGAGTGCGTCGTGCTGGACATGGACTCTACCGAGAGCCCCGTCCACGGCCGGCAGGAAGGCAGCGCCTACAACGGCCACTTCGAGTCGGTCTGCTACCACCCACTGTTGCTGTTCAACCAGCACGGCGATTGCTTGGCGGCAAAGTTGCGACCGGGCAACGTGTCCAGCGCCGAGGACTGGGACGAGCTGCTGCTGCCGGAAATCGAACGCCAACAGGCGGAGGGCAAACAGGTGACGTTCCGGGCCGATGCCGCCTTCGCCAAGCCGGATATTTACGAGACGTTGGAGGAGCGCGGCGTGGACTACGTGATTCGCATCCCGGCCAACAAGAGCCTGGAGCTGGAGATCGAAGATATCCTGTTTCGTCCGCCGGGCAGGCCGAGCGCAAAGCCCCTGGTGCGCTACAGGAGCTTTCGGTATCAGGCCGCGAGCTGGTCGAAGTCCCGGCGGGTTGTTGCGAAGGTCGAGCATCACCAAGGTGAGTTGTTTCCTCGCGTCGGTTTCATCGTCACGAGCATGGCCTTGCCGAGCCGCTCGCTGGTGCGGTTCTACAACAAGCGCGGCACGGCGGAGCAGTGGATCAAGGAAGGCAAACAAGCGACGCATTGGACAAGGCTGTCATGCCATCGGTTCCGGGCCAACGAAGTGCGACTGCAACTCAGCGTGCTGGCCTATAACCTGGGGAACCTATGGCGGAGGCTCGGGCTGCCGCAACGGATCAAGAGCTGGTCGCTGACGAGCTTGCAACAGCGCCTGATGAAGACGGGCGGTAGGCTGGTCAAGCATGCGCGGTACTATTGGCTGCTGTTGGCCGAAGGACATCTGAACCGGCGGCTGTTCGGCGACATGCTGCATAGGATCTGGGCGCTGCCTGTGCCGGGTGGGTAGCGTTGCCCGGGCGAGGATCAACAGTTTTTGGCTCCAAAAAGGTTTCGCAGGGAGCAGTGTCGGCCGGAGCGCCGTTCAGTCCGCTCAATCAACGTCTGTGAGCGGACGGACGAGCCCTGGCGCCTACCGGCGGAGGTGATGTGCAGGGTTCAGCGCGAAAAGACGTGGTATTCGGCGCAGCGGGGGTGTATCCTGTGACCGTGCCAGGGCCAAAATGGAAATCCTGGATTAGTCCCGCATTTTCAATTTGGTGTTTGACATCCCGACCTTCCAGCGGCCTTGAGCGTCTTTATTCATAGGGGCTAGAGCCCGATAAGGATGTCAGGGAGGCCAACACCCAATGGGTGAAAAACAAACCAAGCCATTCCAGCTAAGTTTCAACGGCTTGTTGAAAGTCGATTTCCAGGGATCGCACGTCACCTCCGACGGTGGCCTGATTTTGGTTCGCGAACTGGACGAACGGCTCGGTCTCGGAGAACTGATTGACGAGCATCTCAGCGACTCCCGGCAAGGCACAAACAAGCAGTTCACGCTCGCTGATCTGTTGCGGCAGTCGGTCTACAGCCGCTTGGCGGGCTACGAGGACCTCAACGACGCCGAGCGGGTTTCGATCGATCCGACGTTTCGGCTGATCGGTTCGCAGAAGATCTGGGATCGCGGTGCGGCCTTGACCTCGACGCTGCATGGCTTCGAGACGGAGATGCTGGCGAGCGAAGAGAACCTGCTGGGGCTGATGGCGCTGAACCGAGAGCTGGTCGGGCAAGCGACTGACGTTCCGCGCCGCCGCCGCCTTCGCCAAGCCGGAGATCTACGAGGCGTTGGAGGATCGCGGAGTGGACTACGTCATTCACATCCCGGCCAACAAGAAGCTGGAGTGGGAGATCGCCGACATCTTGTTTCGGCCGCCGGGAAGGCCCTCCCGGAAGCCCTTGGTGCGTTACAAGAGTTTTCGCTATCAGGCGGAGAGTTGGTCGCAGGCGAGGCGGATCGTCGCCAAGGTCGAGCATCACCAGGGCGAGCTGTTCCCGCGGGTCGGATTCATCGTGACGAGCATGAGCTTGCCAAGCCGCTCGGTGGTGCGCTTCTACAACAAGCGCGGCACGGCGGAGCAGTGGATCAAGGAAGGCAAACAGGCCACGCATTGGACAAGGCTGTCGTGCCATCGGTTCCGGGCGAACGAGGTACGGCTACAACTGAGCGTGCCGGCCTACAACCTGGGCAACTTGTGGCGGCGGCTGGGACTGCCGAACAGGATCAAGAGTTGGTCGCTGACGAGCTTGCAACACAGGTTGATGAAGACCGGCGGTCGGCTGGTCAAGCACGCGCGGTATTACTGGCTGCTGCCGGCCGAAGGGCATTTGAACCGCAGGCTGTTCGGCGACATGCTGCACAGGATCTGGGCGCTGCCGCTGCCAAGCGGGTAGCGTTGACCGGGCGAGGAGCAACAGTTTTCGGCTCCAAAAGGTTTCGCAAGGAGCAGTGTCGGCCGGAGCGCCGTTCAGCCCGCTCAATCAACGTCTGTGAGCGGATGGACCAGCCCTGGCGCCTACCGGCGGAGGTCATGCGCAGGGTTCAGCGCGAAAAGACGTGGTATTCGGGGCAGCGCGGGTGTATACTTTCACCGTGCCAGGGCCAAAATGGAAATCCTGATTAGTATCAATCATATAACGAATGGCGCCATTGACGAGTACCCGGGTACCCGGGCCCGCCGTACTACTTTTCGGGCGTGGGCGCGGTCATGGTAAGGGAACTTAGCGCAAGATTCATGTGGGCCGCGCCGAAAAAGGGGCGCGGACATATACGGAATTTGGCGGCTAAACAGGCTCCGTAGAGCGTTGCCGGAGACTGGAGAGGCAGGTCGAAGACGCAAGGGCCGACGCGGTCTCCCTCCGCGTCGAGGGGGTCTCGGGGTGCAGAGCGGCCGGGCGGCGGCGCCTGCGGACCGTGCTGAGCCGGTGATTCTCCCAGGTCCGTGCCAAGCGTGGAAGTGAGTTCGTTCGGGCTGCTCGGCCGCGGGCGAGGCTACGGTTTGACCACCTCAACCTCGGAAGATCGGAGCGTCGACAAAACTTCCGGGTTTAGCACCTTCCCCACAACGTTCACGGCGCTTGCGGCGCGACACTCTTCGCCCCTGCTCGCCGGCGTCGGACCCCAGAAAACACACAAGCAACTGCCGGCGGGCCAAAAGGCGACGGTGCCGGGTTCGACGACGCCGTCGGCATCCGGTTCGGCGGCGGCGCTGACCGGGATCTGAAAATAGATCTCGGCGCCCCAGTAGTTTCCGCGGGCCGAGAGTGGGAGGGCGTCGTAGATTTGTTGCGCCGTGGGGGAGTCGTTCCACTCCGCCTCGATGATTAGGTCGCCCACGCGAATGTGTACGAGTCTCGGGGTTTGGGGGCTTGTATCCGACATGTTGGTTAGTGGCCGAAGCCGGGGCCGCGGCGGACAATCAATCGTAGCGCAGTGCGCCGATCATGCCGCAACGCGACCTTTCGTTGTTGAGGGGTGAACCGGGCGAAGACGGAGGGGCGGTGGGGCCCGGACGAATAGGGCGGCCGGCCGCGCCGGATCATTCGGGCGAGCAACTGGGCCGAGGGGCCGACGTTTCAGGTTGAGACCGCGGTTTAACGGTCCACACGGAGCGGTTTGCGCTGTTCCGCGGCGGCTACTAAAGCCTGGAAGGGGAAGGCCGCTGAAGCGGCCTGGGTGCCGGCGGCGGGCCGCTCATACCGGCCCTCAAGGACCGGCCTAATCCGACCCAAGCCCGGTGAACCGGGCTCTCCTCTCATTCCTGGCGCCATTCAGGGCTCGCCCGGATTGGGGCCGTGAGCTAGGCATTCAAGACCTCGAATTCGAACACTATTGCCTTGCCTCGGATGACGAAGCAGAGGTAGTGCTCCCAGAACTTGCGAAAGACCAGGGACCGATTGACGGCGAACTCGAAACCGAGCAGCCGCCACAGGCGAAGCAGCTTGACATCGATCTTCTTCTCGCGCAGGCGGCGATTGCTGTAATAGCCGAAACCGCCGTGGTCTTCGCTGAAATAGCGGAACGAGAAAGTATTGAGGTGCCAACGGTGGGTGGGGTCGCAGAACGAGCTGAAGTCGGTGTAGTGGGGCGTTTCGATGAGGATCGTTCCGCCGGTTTGGGTGACGCGGTGAACTTCCTCGATCGTCGAGATGACGTTTTCAACGTGCTCGATGACGTGGACCAACAAGACGCGGTCGAAACTGCCGTCGCAAAACGGGAGCTTGCCGCGATTGATGTCGGCGATGACGTCGGCGGCGGTGTCGCGGTTGCTGTCGACGCCTAAAGCGCCGGGGCGTTTATTGCGGCCGCAACCGAGATCAAGGGTCATGGGGAGTTTGGTGGCAGTCGGTTCGGAAACGGGTTCAGGCGGCCTTACCGGAAGCCTTCGATCAGCATCAGGTCGCCGCTTTCTTCGTCGACCTGCGTGTACACGATGTTGCGTTCGTCGGGGCTGACGGTGAGGCCTACCATTATCTTTCCCGGGATGGTTTCCAACACCGCGACCGTTTCGATGTCATTCGTCGCGAAATTGAAAAATTGAAGCGAATAGCGAGCGTCAGGATCGTCCGCACGCAGTTCGGGGATGAAATAGACCCCGCGCTCCACGACCGCGAAATTGCCGACCAAGAACACCAGTTCGAAGACTCGAGTCTCCTCGCCTCCATTCACGGGAACTTTCCACAGACTGGACGATCCGCCTTGCTCCACTTTGTCGAAATAGACATGCCTGCCGTCAACGGATTCGTAAGCGACGCGTCCACCATTGCGCGTAATTCGGACCGGCTTCCCGCCAGCCGCCGACACTTTCCAGATCTGTTGTTCGCCGCTGCGTCCTGAAGCAAAGTAGATCCAGCGACCGTCGTGCGACCAACTGGGCCACGAGTCGTCGGCCGGATCCGTCGTGAGCCGCAGCAATTCACCGCCGCCGGCACCCACGACGTAGATATCAAAATGGCCTTCGGGATTCCAATTGAACGCGACGCGACGGTTGTCCGGCGACCAACTCGGCACGCCCGACCAAGTGCCCTCTTCGGAATGCAACAGTTTGGCGTTCGAGCCGTCCGCGTCGGCCGCCCAAACGCCCAAGACTCCCGCTCGGCGCGATTCGAAAGCGATGCGGCTGCCGTCCGGGGAATATTGCGGAAAAGCCTCATAACGAGTGGAGGAAAGGAAGCGGGACGGCGGTCCCGGTTTGCTTGCCGCATCCGGCCTGCGCATAAGCTGAAAATTTGGATCCGATACCATTCGCACGTACACCAATCGATTGCCCCGCCGCGAAACCGTTGGGAGGTCGGCGTCCTGGCCCGCGGCGGCCAACGCTTCCGGTGGATCGGTCCCCTTCGCGGAAACTCGCCACAGCGCCCCACGGAATACGAAGACAATCGAACGCCCGTCCGGCGTCCAATCCGGTTTATGGATCGACTCGTTCTTGAACGTCCGTCGCCGCGGCTCTCCTCGCGGCGTCAGGTCGTCGGCCAAGTCGACGAGATAGAGATCCGTAACGGCATAGCTGGCCGTTCGGATAAATGCCAGCGAAGTTCCGTCCGGCGAGAAGGCGGGGCCGCTGTCCCCGCTAATCGCAGCGGGCGGCGAGGTCAAGCGACGCCGCTCGCCGGTTTCGGTCCGCAACAGAAACAGAGCAAAAGGTTCATCGGGGGAATCTCTATCCACCACGACGAGGCCGTCACTGTCAGGCAGCCATGTGTGAAAGGGGCCCCAAACGGGGGTGGGGACAGGAAATGCACCGATCTCACCTAGTTTTCGCTCGGGGCCTCCGATCGCCGGGATAAGAATCACCTCGAGTTTCCCGCCGGAATTGAAGGCGCCGATCGAGTTGTACGCCCGCAGGAAAGCAATATATCTCCCGTCGGGCGACCACACGGGCCATAAGTCAAACGCGGGGTTACTGGTCAACCTCTCTTGGACATCGGCATCAATGTTCTTGACGTATATGTCAAAGTTATCTTGTTTGGAACCGTTCCATGCAAAGGCGGCCCGCGCGCCCTCCGGGGAAAGAGTCGCTTGCGTCTCGATACCCGCGTAACTAGTGAGCGGCACGACTTGCATCGCCTCCGCCGGTGCCTTTTCGGCCCGCTCGAATACGCCGACCCAGGCTCCGGCCGCAGCCACCAACGCCGCGGCGACGACGGCCGGAACGGCCCAGCGGCTTTTTCGGGGAGCAGGCGGCGCGCCGGCCGGCAACTTTGCGCGGGTCGCGGCCTCGGTTTGCTGCTCTCTTTGCAGGCCTCGGAGATCAACCAGCAGTTCGTCGACGCGCTGATACCGATCGCTCGCCTCCTTGGCGAGACATTTGTCGACAATTCGCTCCAGCTCCATTGGAACACCCGTGCGAACCGCCGTCAGCGGCTCGGGGTCTTCGTTCATCAGCGAGTAGACGATGACCTGGTCGTAGTCGCCTCGGAAGGGCGGTTGCCCGGTCACCATTTCGTACAGCACGACGCCGAGCGACCAGATGTCGGTGCGGCTGTCGGTCTCGGCGCCTGCCGCCTGCTCGGGCGACATGTAGGTCATCGTCCCGAGCGTAGTACCTTCGCGGGTGAACTTCGACCCGCCGGCGAGTTGCGCCAGGCCGAAGTCCATGATCTTGACGAGGCCTCGCGATCCCGTCATGAGCATCAAATTGTCGGGCTTGATGTCGCGGTGGGTGATGCCTTTTTCGTGGGCCGCTTCGAGCCCGTCGGCTGTTTGGATGGCGACGGAGAGAGCCTCGCTAAGCTTGAGCGGGCCTTCCTTGATCCGCTCGCTCAACGGACGGCCTTCGAGAAAGGCCATGACGATAAACGTCCGTCCCTCGGCCTCGTCGATTTCGTAGACGGTGCAGATGTTCGGGTGGTCGAGGCGCGCGGCGGCTTTGGCCTCGCGTTCGAAACGCTTGCGCGCTTCGTCGTCGCGTAGCAGATGCGGCGCCAGGAATTTCAGGGCGACGGGGCGGTCGAGCTTGGTGTCCTCGGCCTTGTAGACGACACCCATGCCGCCCTCGCCGAGCTTGGCGGTGACTTTGTAGTGCGAAATGGTTCGGCCGATCATTGATTCGGGATTTGGGTGAATTCGTTTAGGCGATGGAGCCTTCGTCAGATTGTACCGCGACGGGCCGACGCAACCCAAACCGAGCCGCGCGCGTCAGCAAGCGGTATGCGATGAGGCAATTCAACCTGAAAGACGGCGACGCAAGCGTAGTGCCCGCGGCCGGCTGGTTCGCACCAAAGGCTGTCACGCCGGACGCGGTGGTTGAGAGCAGTGTGAGTGTTGCGGAGCGCGGGGCCGTTGGTCGTCTCCCAAGGCGGCTTCCCTAGGATCGCTACCTCCCCACTTTGGAGGCTACTTCATCGCATACCGCTTGCTGACGCGCGCGGCTCGGTTTGGAGGCTGCCGTCACACTTGCGCCGGGGACGTGGCGTGAGCGTCCACGCCTGCCGCGAACCGATTCATCGGTTCGTATCCCGGCATTCGCGAGACCTCGCAAGGCGGCAATCCAAGACCCGCCCCGATGACTCGGGGCGCGGCAAGGCTGGAGCCTCACGCCACGTCGGGGGCTTGGGTATCACCGAGTTATGCGTATTTCCAGTACGTCCCGTCGCGGGAGTCTTCGAGAATTACGCCTTGCCGCTGTAGCTCGTCGCGGATTTCGTCGGCGCGGGCGAAATTTCGTGTCATGCGCGCCTGGGCGCGCTCGTCGATGAGGCGCTCGATCTCTTCGGGCGGCATTTTTCCGGCGGTTTCCGCGTCGAGAACATCGAAGATCGAATCAAACAGATCGAGCACGCCCGCGGCGGCTTCGCGGTTCCCTTCGAGAAACTCGCCGGCGTCGATCTTCGTATTAGCGTCACGCACGTAATCGAAAACCGCCCCCAGCGCTTGCGCGGTGTTGAGGTCGTCGTCCATGCCGGCGACGAACTGGCGGTTTGCTTCGGCGGCGGCCGTGGAAAGCCGGCCGTTTTCACCTTCGGGGAAGGTTTCGGTTTCCAAACGGCGCCGGAAGTTCCGTAAACGCTCGATCGCCGTGGCGGCGGCTCGTAGGCCGTCCATCGTGAAGTTCAACTGCTTGCGGTAGGGGGCGGAGATCAGCAGATAGCGGACCGCCTCGGGCGAATGCCCTTGCTCGATGAGGTCGCGCAAGGTGTAGAAGTTGCCGAGCGATTTCGACATTTTTTGCCCGTCGACCAACAAGTGCTCGGCGTGGACCCAGAAACGGACGAAAGGTTTGCCGGTCGCGCCTTGCGACTGCGCGATTTCGTTTTCGTGATGGGGAAAGACGAGATCGACGCCGCCGGTGTGGATGTCGAAGGTTTCGCCCAGGTATTGCATGCCCATCGCCGAGCATTCGATATGCCAGCCGGGGCGGCCGGGGCCGAAGGGGCTGTCCCAGTGGGGCTCTCCGTCTTTGGAAGCCTTCCAGAGGGCGAAGTCGCGGGCGTTGTCTTTTTCGTATTGGTCTTGGTCGACCCGGGCGCCGGCTTGCATGCCGCTGGTGTCGAGGCGGGTGAGTTTGCCGTAGTCGGCGAAGTTGGCGATGCGAAAATAGGTCGACCCTTCGCTTTGATAGGTAAGGCCGTTTTTCTCGAGACGCCGGATCAGCTCGATCATGGCGTCGATGTGTTCGGTGGCCGCGGTGACGTGCTCGGGTTCCTCGATCCGCAACGTCCTCGAATCCTGCGTGAAGGCCTCGATGTATTGGGCCGTGTATTCGGCGAGTGTTTGGCCGGCCGCGGCGGCGTTGGCGATGATCTTGTCGTCAACATCGGTGATGTTCATGACGTGCAACAGCTCAAAGCCGCAATGGCGCAGATGCCGCCGCAGGACGTCTTGGAACGCGAAGGTGCGCAGGTTTCCGATATGGACGTGGTTGTAGACGGTCGGCCCGCAGGAGTACATGCGAACCATGTTGCCTTCGGCGGGCTGGAAGGGCTCGAGTGCGCGGGTGAGGGTGTTATAGAGGTGGAGAGGCATCGTCTATTTCAGTCTCACCGAAAGTCGGGAGGGTCACGGGGTGCGGTAGGTCCGCCACTTTTTTGGGCGTCGTGTACTTCATCGCATACCGCTCCCTTACGGTCGCGGCTCGGTTTGGTCGGTCGCTATGAACGACTCTGCCTTTCGGCCGCCGTTCGCGCCAGTTCGTCGCAGCGATTGTTGTCGTCGTGGTCGGCGTGGCCTTTCACCCATTTCCAATCGATCGAGTGACGCGAAACCGCTTCATCGAGGCGCTGCCATAGGTCCTTGTTTTTGACGGGCTTCTTGTCGGCGGTCAGCCAGCCGCGGCGTATCCAATTCTTGATCCACGTGGTGATGCCGTTTTTTACGTATTGGGAATCGATCTCGATCAAGACGCCGCACGGTTCGTTCAGCGATTCAAGACCGGCGATGACGGCCTGCAATTCCATGCGGTTGTTGGTCGTGTCTGGCGCGGAACCCCACAGTTCTTTTTTATGTGCGTTGAAACGGAGAATGGCCGCCCAACCGCCGCGGCCGGGATTGCCGAGACAAGACCCGTCGGTGATCAGCACCACCGATTTCACGCAGCCTGCCCCAAAGCGCGCTCGAAGAACTCGTCGACCCGGCGGCGAATCTCCTCGGGCGTCTTGGAGTGATAGATCTCCTTGCGAAGCTGCGATCCGTTTCGTACGCCGCGCGTGAACTGGCTCGCGAACTGCTTCATCTTGCCGCACACGTCCCCCGAGATCTTAGCGTGGTCGGCGTCGAGCATGCGGTAGTAGTCGCGAATCATGTCATAGCGGTCGCGCTCGGTCGGCTCGTCATAGCGGCCGTCGGCGAGATATTGCGCCGTCTGCCGGAAAATCCAAGGGTTCGTCGGGGCGGCTCGGCCGATCATGACGCCGTCGCAGCCGGTTGTCTCGAACATGCGAACGGCGTCTTCGGCGGAGAAGACGTCGCCGTTGCCGATGACCGGGATGCTGACGGCCTGTTTGAGCGCGGCGATCAAGTCCCAATTCGCGCGACCCGAATAGCCTTGCGCGCGCGTGCGTCCGTGAAGCGCGACGGCTTGCAAGCCGCAATCCTCGGCGAGTTTGCCCATCTCGATGGCGACAATGCTGTCGTCGTCCCAGCCGGTGCGGAATTTGCAGGAAAACGGAATCTTGACCGCCGCTCGAATCTTCCGCAAGATGAGCTCGACCAGCGGCATGTCGCGCAGCAGGCCCGAGCCGCCGTTGCACTTGACGACCTTCTTGACCGGGCAGCCGAAATTCATGTCGACCGTATCGAAGCCCAGGTCTTCGACGACCCGCGCGGCATCGGCGAGAACGTCGGGGTCGGAACCGAACAGCTGGGCCGAAATCGGATGCTCGTCCGGCTCGTAGTAGAGGTAATTGAAGCCACGCTTACGGGATTGCCTGGGCTTCGGAGAGCCGTGTTCGTTGGCGACGATTCCGTGCGAGCTGGTGAACTCGGTCATGATCAGCCCGCAGCCGCCGAGACGCCGAATGAATCGGCGGAAGACGGTATCGGTCACGCCCGCCATCGGCGCCAGCACCATCGCCGGGCTGACGGTTACCTCGCCGATCCGCAACTGGTTGGGAATCGCCACAGCCATCATTCTAGCAATCGCTCTTTTGGGTCTTCCTTTGAGAAAGGAACGTTCGGCGGTGCCGGCGAGGTAGAATGATCCGGTTACACCGGCACGAGCCGCCGGCCGCCGAAGACTGAGGAAACCGCGTTATGCGAGCCATTCGCCTCGAAGAACCCAAGCATTTTGAATACGTCGATATCGACGCGCCCGCTTCGCCGGGACCGGGGCAAGTCCTGGTCCGCACCCACCGCATGGGCATCTGCGGCACTGACTACAGCGGCTATTTGGGCAAGATGCCTTTCTTTAGCTATCCACGTATTCCGGGCCACGAACTCGGCATCGAGGTGCTCGAGGTCGGCGAGGGCGTTTCAAACGTCCAACCCGGCGACCGCTGCAGCGTCGAACCGTATATGAATTGCGGCTCCTGCTACGCCTGTCGCAAGGGCAACACCAATTGCTGTGAAACGCTCGAGGTAATCGGCGTCATGATCGACGGCGGGCTCTGCGAGCGCTTTCTGGTGCGCGCTGACAAACTGCATACTTCGACCAAGCTGTCCTTCGAGCAATTAGCTTTGGTCGAGACGCTGGGCATTGGCTGCCACGCCGCCGATCGCGGAGCCCCGAACGAAGGCGATCACGTCTTGATCATCGGCGCCGGTCCGATCGGGCTGGCCACGCTGGAATTCACGCGCCTGACCGGAGCCGTGATCACGGTGATGGACATGGTCGAGTCGCGCCTCGACTTCTGTCGACGCACTTATGGGATCGAAAACACCATCGTGTTCCAAGGGGACGGCAGCGAGATGGAGCAAATCAAGGAGATCACCGGCGGCGATCGGTACGAACTCGTCACCGATGCGACGGGCAGTCATCATTCGATGGGGAATGCGCTGAACTATGTCGCGCACACCGGCCGGCTGGTCTACGTCGGCATCACGACCGAGAATGTGAGCTTCCCGCACCCGTCGTTCCATCGGCCCGAGATGACGATCAAAGGATCGCGCAATGCGCTGCCGAAGGACTTCGGGCGCATTATCGGTCTCATTGAAGACGGAACGATTGATACCAATCCTTGGATCACGCATCGCACGTCCTTCGCCGAAGTGGCCGACAATTTCGACGGATATACGCGTCCGGAAACGGGCGTCATCAAAGCCATTGTCGAGGTCACGGAGTAGCTCATGATCCGTTCAGCCGTCACGGTAAGCCTGGTCCCGGAAGCGCGCGGGGGGCCTTTCGTTTTCTGGGATGACCTTCCGGCCGCTTACCGCAAAGCCGCCGAGCTAGGTTTCGACGCGATCGAAATTTTCGCGCCCTCGCCCGACGCCGTCGACGTGCCGGCTCTGCGCGAGCAGATCAAGGTGCTAAGTCTGGACGTCGCCGCCGTCGGCTCCGGCGCCGGCATGGTCGTCCACGGGCTCAGCCTGACCGACCCGGACGCGGAAAAACGGCGGCAGGCGAAAGCGTTCATTCGAGAGATCATCGATTTCGGAGCGGGCTTTCAGGCGCCGGCCATCATTGGTTCGATGCAGGGAAAATGGGGCGGCGCGTTGGACAAAGCCGCGGCGCTCGATTTGTTGCGCGAAGCATTGAACGAGTTGGGCGCGCATGCCGGCGAGCGGGGCGTGACGCTGATCTACGAACCGCTCAATCGCTACGAGACAAATTTGGTCAACACCGTCGCCGAAGGGGTGGACCTGATGAAATCTCTTTCCAACGACAGCGTCAAGCTGCTGGCCGATCTATTCCACATGAATATCGAAGAGGCGAACCTGCCGGATGCGATCCGTGCCGGCGAGGGCTTCATCGGTCATGTGCATTTCGTGGATTCGAATCGCCGCGCGGCCGGGATGGGGCACATGGATCTCGCTCCGGTGGCGGCGGCGCTGGGTGAGATCGGGTACGACCGTTATGCGTCGGCGGAAGCGTTTCCGTATCCCGATTCCGAAACCGCTGCCCGGCGCACGATCGAGGCGTTCCGAACCTGCTTTCCCAGGTAGGGACGCATCGAGATCGAACGCCCCCGGACGTGGCGTGAGCCTCCAGGCTTGTCGCCCGGCGAGGTCTCGCGAATTTGGAGATACGAACCGAGGAATCGGTTCGCGGCAAGCGTGGACGCTCACGCCACGTCACCGGCGGGCCGAGAGCGAGGCCAACGGGTTGTTGACTACGCAAGCTTGCCCGCGCTTCCATTTTTTCGCACCGTCCGGCGGTGCAGGGCGTAGAGAACGCAGGCCGTCGCTCCGGCGGCGATGAAGTGCTTGCAGGTATGGCCGCTCCAGATGCCGGTCAACTCATGGATCGGCCGGTCGAGCAGTTCACAGATCTTAGCGACGCCGTAGAGTGCCCAGGTCAGCAGAAACATCCCCGCCAGGGTGTAGCGCGGTCGGAAAAGCACAATCATGAACGGAATCGCCACGACCGGGTAGAACTGGACCAGGATGTAGAAGCGCAGGTCGCCCCGTCCCGCCAGTTCCGTCGCATGCCACCACAACACGCTGAAGAGCCCCAGCAGAACCATCGGAGCGAGCAGCGCGCGCCCGACGCGCCGGTTGACGAACTCGGTTATCACAATCACGAAGAAGGACGTGAGTAGCAGGCTGAAGACGAGTCGGTCCCAGACCAGCGTCTCGTTGCTTGGAGCGGCGTGGTAGTAGGCCGAGCCCCAGCAGGTCAGGAATTCGCCGAAGAAGAAAGTGAAGTAGGCTCGACGCTCCCAAGGCTCGCTGAACGCCGATTTTCTTCCGGGCGCCCGCGCCAACCAAATGCAACCGGCCAGGCCAATGGCAGCAAAGGGAATATTCGAAACGACGTTCCAAAAATGAGGGATCCCGAAGAAGGGACGCTGGTCGGCGAAGTCGTGATATTCGACCGGCTGCGGGATGGGCGGGGAGAGCAGCACGCCGGCGATCAAGGGAACGCTGATGGCGACAAGGACGGCGATTCGTTTGCGGCGACCCGTCGCGCTGCCTGAGCCGGCCGGCTCGGATTGCAGTGTTGCCTGGGCCATATCCCGAAGCGTAAAGCGGAGGACATTTTCCACCTACCGCCAGCGTGACAGTTTCTAGGGTGGCACAATGGTTCGGTCGTGGCGCTTGATATCCGGATCCACCGTGAGAGTGACGTGCCGATTCACGAGCAGATCGCGGCCCAGATCGTGCTCTCGATCGGCTCGGGCGGGCTGCGGCCCGGGGATGCGCTGCCCAGCATCAGAGCGTTGGCCCGGCTACTGGGTGTTCATCGCAACACGGTGACGCAAGCCTATCGCGATTACGTCCTGGGCAAATTGGTCGTCAAGCGTCGCGGGAGCCGGCTTGTTGTTCGCGATCCGCGAGACATGCGAGCGGAGGTGGGGACTGAGCTGGACGAATTCGTCAATTCCGCGATTCGGGCGGCCGGGCGGCACGGGTACAGCCTGCAGCAGTTGATCGAGCACCTTCGCGGTCGTTTGCTCGCCGCGCCGCCGGACCACATCCTGCTCATTTCCAACGACTCCGGCATGCGGGTCCTGATGCCCGCCGAGCTCAGCGGTCGATTCAGCTTGCCGATCCGTGCTTGTTCGACGGACGACGTGCTTGCCGATCGAGACCGGATGTTGGGTGCGCTCCTGGTGACCGCTCCGGGAAACGTCGCGGCGCTGGAGGGCAAGATCCCGGCCGAGCGGCCCGTGATTCCGGTGACGTACTCGTCCGCCGAGGAGCACGTTGCGACGATTCGCCGCTTGGCGCGGCCGTCACTAATTGTTGTCGCCTCGATCAGCGAATACTTTCTGGAGACGGCTTGCGTGTATTGGCGCCGGCCGCGTCGAATGGTCACTCGCTGCGGCGTGTGTTAATCACCTTCGAGCAGCCCGTTTCGGTGGGCGCCGCGGATCTGATTTTCTGCGATTTGTGCGCGTATCCGGTCGTGCTGAGCTCGGGGCCGCAGGCGGAGGTAATTCGGCACCAACTGATTTCGCCGGCATGCCTCGATCAGATCGAGGCCGCGCTCGACAACCGAAACCGGTTTCAGGAAGACGCCGAGTAGGGACGCTTGATTCGAAAGGTCGGCAGCGACAATGCGGAACGATCAATCACGATTCTTGGCTCTGTTGCGCGGCATCAATGTCGGCGGGAAGAACGTTATAGCCAAAGACGACCTAAAAAGTTGCTTTGTAAACCTGGGGTTCAGCAACGTTCGAACCTACATTCAAAGCGGTAACATTCTCTTTCGCGCCGGCGAAACAAGGGTCAAGACACTGACGAGGACGATCGAGAAGGAACTGTCAGAGCGGTTTTCCTACGCAGCCCGGGCCGTCGTATTGTCCTATGAACAATACGCTTTGGCCGTCGAAGCGGCGCCGGAAGATTGGGGCAACGACGACAAGCGGCAGCACAACGCTTTGTTTACGCTCGGCGATCTCCAGCCGGAAGAGGTATTAGCGAAGTTACCCCCTCTCAAGGCAGAACTTGAAACGGTTGCCACGGGCCCCGGGGTGATCTTTTGGTCGGCATCCAAGAAACACTTGAGCCGGACCACGATGATGAAGTTGAGTGCGCTGCCGGTTTATAAGCAACTGACCGTAAGAAACCACAACACCGTCTTGAAATTGAGGGAGCTATTTGAAGAGTTGTAAACAGCGTTTTCGATTCAGCCCTCGCTGGCGGCCCATCAGCCGTGGTGTAAGCCCGACTACGCGAAAAAAGCCCCCCAATCCTTTTCTATGAATCCCGCGGTTTCATAATACCGCCGTGAAAATCGGGAGGCCTGCCTGTCGCCCCTCCAGGGCTCGCTTGGTTGGGGGTTCTACCCAGGGTTCCGCCTGTCGGCTCCACCCTGGGCTAAGGCTCCTACCGCCGCTTCGCGGCTCATGGTGGTCGCGGTCTTGTCGGACATAACCAATGCACAATACTCTCGGGGGCCGATTTTTGGAAGAGCCACCTACCCCGGCCCATACCCGCCATCGTCGACTGCAGGGTTTCCGCGGGCCGGCCCGACAGCATCCTGGGACGCCAACGATTGTGACAGAGCCAACTCGTGCCCACAACCTGCCCTTGCGCTTGCTAGACGTTCTTCTTCCGGCTCTCCGGGGTTCGTCACTACTTCCAGGCCGAGCGCAGTTTCCAGGCTTTCAGGTCGACGATCTTGGCGTTGCCGCCTTTGGAATAGAGCGACAGGCCGGTGCTTGCGGGGTCGGGGAAGACGCGGTCGGTGATGGCGACTCGGCCGTTGCCAGCGAAGACTTCGATGACGGAACGATCGACCAAGATGCGTAGGCTCACGCGCCCGTCGACCGGGTCGAGGCGGGCCGAATGACGTCCCGAGAAGGTCTCGTGGAAATCGACTTTGCCGGATTTTGCGCGGTCGATGTAGACCTCGGCCGGATCGGCGGTGAAGCCGACGAGGGTTTCCTGCCCGTCGCCTTGGAGGACCTTGAATCCGACGTCCTCGGCGCCGCCGACTTCGATCTCGGCTTGTAGATCGAGGACGTCGCCGGCGAAGCCCGCGGCGGTGATCTTTCGATTGGCTTCGTCGATGGAGAGATTGCCGAGCGTGAGTGACTTTGCGCGCAAGCTTTCAATTTCAGCGACCGGCTGCTGCGTCACCCGCAGCCCTTCCTTAAAGCGCTGGAGTTTCAACTTGCGGGGGGTGGATTGTGCCCCTCTCCAGGGTGATGTCGGTTTTTGGCGCGCGTACATCCAATTGCTGATCCACCCGATCACGATGCGGCGGCCGTCGCTTGCCGGAACGTCCGAGTAGCTTTGCGCGGCGTAGAAGTCGCGGCCCCAGTCAAGCCAAAGCTGCGTTTCGGGCGGATTGTCGTTGGTGAACTTCTTGCCGTCGAACTCGCCGACGAAGTACTGACAGCCCGACCCGAGCCAGGGGTGCCCCATCCCCGAGTCCACTTGGAAAATCCACTTCGATTTGCCGGGCTCGCCTTCGATCGGCAGCTCAAACAGGTCGGGGCACTCCCAATTCGCCACGGGGTGCGCGCCCTGGGGACCGAAGTCGCTCAGGTGAGTCCAATTCTTAAGGTCCGGCGAGCCGTAGAAACGCACCTTGCGGCGATTGGCGAGAACGACGGCCATGATCCAGCTCTTTGTCGGTTCATGCCAAAGCACCTTGGGGTCGCGGAAGGCGGGATCTTCAATGTCGATCACCGGATTGTCTTTGTAGCGCGTCCAGGTGCGGCCGCGATCGTTGCTGTAGGCGATCGATTGGGATTGGTCAGTTTTGGTGCGGCTGGTATAAATCGCGATCATCGGCGGCTTGCCGTTCTTGCCGAAACCGCTGGTGTTGCGATGGTCGACGACGGCGCTTCCGGAATAGACCATGACCGGGCCTTGCTCGGGCAGCGCGACCGGCAGATGTTTCCAACGGAATAGATCCGGGCTGACGGCATGTCCCCAGCTCATGTGCCCCCACAGATCGCCGAAGGGGTTGTATTGATAGAAAATGTGCCATTCGCCGTCGTGATAGACGAGGCCGTTCGGGTCGTTCGTCCAATTGATGGCCGGCGTGAAATGGAACTGGGGCCGGTAGGGTTCGTCGTAGGTCGCGGTTTGGGAAAGCGCGGTGGCGGCCGACAGAAGCGCGAAGCAGAGGGCAAGGTTAGTTTTCATGGCGTTGTAGCGTTGTTCTTACGATTTGGAGTCGCGGTGTCGGCGAACCGCCCAGGGATACTCTTGCCGCTGCGCTACGCCTCGGGCAACTGTCCCGCGGGAAGAAGATCACCCTTCTCGAGATACCGGGTCTGGTGAGCGAACTTGGCGGCGTGAGGGTCGTGAGTGACCATGATGATCGTTTTGCCGTGCTGTTCGTTGAGCTTCGAGAGAATGGAAAGCACTTCGTTGGCCGAGCCCGCGTCGAGGTCACCCGTCGGCTCATCGGCCAGGATGATCGAAGGATCCGTTACGATCGCTCGGGCAATGGCTACGCGTTGCTCCTGGCCGCCCGAAAGCTGCCGGGGGTAGTGATCCATACGGTCACCCAAACCGACGACGTCCAATGCCGTCGAGGCCCGCCGCCGGCGTTCCTTCTTACCTAGGTTGGTCAACAATAGCGGCAACTCGACGTTTTCGAAAGCGGTGAGCACCGGGATGAGATTGAAAGTTTGGAAGATGTAGCCGACGTTCTCACTTCGCCAGCGCGCCATCTTCTTGTCGCTGAACCCGCTCAACTCTTCACCGAGCACGGCGATACTGCCGGAGGTCGGCTTATCAATGCCCGCCGCAAGATGCAGCAACGTGGATTTCCCCGAGCCTGACGGTCCCAT
The DNA here is from genome assembly GCA_965238125.1 of Bryobacterales bacterium. Taxonomy (GTDB): domain Bacteria; phylum Acidobacteriota; class Terriglobia; order Bryobacterales; family UBA6623; genus UBA6623. Next base: position 650,277 of record OZ250179.1, read on the forward strand.
GAGCGCCAGAAATTCTCCCTTGGGAATTTCCAAATCCACCTTGTTGAGTGCGACAATTTCGAATTCGTCGCGCCGGTGCACTTTTCTCAGTTGCTCCGCCTTGATGGCTGTGTTGTTTGTCATGTCGATTTCAGCCTCACCGAATCGCCATCTTCCAACTCGGAGGAGGGATTGAGGATCAGATCCTCGCCGCCGGTGAGCCCGCTCGTGATTTCGATGCCTTGCGAACCGGTCGCGCCGACCGTAACATCGCGCTTCACGGCCTTTTCCCCCTGCAAAACAAACACACCGTTGCCGTCCCGAACCGCCGAGCTGGGAACCACAATGAGTGGTTTCGAATCCTGACCACGACCGGGTTTCTCGTCCGCCAAAAATGCCACGTTGGCGTTCATTTCCGGGCGAAGGTAATTGTCAGGCTCGAGAATTTGCACCTTCACTTGCACGGTCGCCTTCTGCCGATCGGCCTCCGGAGAAATCTCGACGATTTCGCCTTGATATTTCCGGTCAGGGAATGCGTCCGTCGTGACGATGCCACGCTGCCGGGGCCCAAGCTTGGCGAAGTCGTCCTGGCTGATATCCAGCTCAACCTGAATGTCCATGAGATCGGCCAGTGATGCGACATAACCCTTGGCGCCCCGCTCGCCTACGAAGCTAGTCGTTACAAACTCCCCGACCTCGACGTTCCGTTCCAGGATCGTTCCGCTGATAGGGGCTCGAATCAGCGTTGCGTCGAGCATCGTCTGCGCGTAGGCCATCTCACCTTCCGCCTGCCGGACCTGGCCTCGCGTTGCGTCGATCACTTCTTTTCGCGGACCGATGCGAACCAGATCATAGGTGCGCTCCAAGGACTCAACTCGCGCTTCCGCCGAGTCGTACCGCGCCTGAGCGTCATCGGCGTCTTGCTCAGCGAGGACTCCCTCCTCGACAAGTTTTTGGACCCGCTCCAAGTTGACCTTCGCGTTCCGAAGCTCCGCCTTGACCTCTTGTAGATTGGCTTTTGCGAGGGCGATCTCTTCGGGGCGCGAGCCCGCTTCCAACTCCGCCAGTCGCGCCCGCAGGGATGCCAGATTCCCTTCCGACTGCTTGAGTCGAGCTTGGAATTCCGCGTCTTCGAGTCGAACGACTACTTGTCCCGTCTTGACCCGAACTCCCTTTTCGACGCCGATCCAGGCGACCCGCCCCATCACCTTCGGCGTCAACTCGATCTTGTAGTGGGGAACGATATAGCCCGCGGCGTTCAGCAAGACTCGCTCGCCGCTCTGACCACCAACCCGCGGCTTCACACGCATGATCTCGACTTCCATGGCGCCGGCTTCCGAAGAAGCGACCCGCCACGCGCCGATCCCAACAAACACCGCGATGCCGAGCAGAATCCACCACCTGGCCCACCGGGACCCTTCCTCCTCGGACGATCGCTCTGAGCGATCGATCTTCAAGCTGTCGAGTCTCTGATCGATCCCTTCGTCTGTTTGCGGCATGTTGAGAATCACAGAGCGGCCATTGCGCGCGGCACATTGGTTTCCGCCGCTGGCTCAGCGCTTATCGCACTTACGCGCTGCGGATCGCATCAAGGATCTCGCGTTTGGCCGCCATCCTTGCCGGCAAGAGACCACCGAGCACACCCATAAGCACGGCGAACGCGATTCCCCAGGCCATGATCGTTGTCGTCACTTCAAAGTTGAACGTGGTCTCGCTGAAAGTGACAAAGTTTCCAATGCGGCCTTGAAAACCGTTGAGTGGGAGAACCAACAGACAGCCCAGCGCACCACCTAACACCGACAGCAGCAGGGATTCGATCAGAAACGAGCTGAGAATACTGCCTCGCGAGAAGCCCAGCATCCGCAGCACCCCGATCTCCTTGGTCCGCCGCGCGACCGCCGTGTACATCGTGTTCATGGCCGCAAAACTGCTTCCGATCGCCATGATCACCGCGACAATCATGCCCAGCAACTCGACCGGCTGAGCCGAGGTCATCTGGGTCGCGTAGTACTCTCGTTCGGTTCGCCCTTCGAGTTGGAGCCGCTGGTCGTCCGCCATTCGATTTTTCAAAGCCGTCAGGGTGACTTCATCCGTCGCCCGCAGCAAGATCGAACTCCGCGAACTGCCGCGGCCCAAGTCCGATGTAACCAAGTTTCCGTCACCCCAAATCTCACTATTGAATGCGGATTTGCCGGCGTCGAAAACTCCCACCACTTCCCACTTTCCGCGCCCAAATTCGACCCTGTCGCCGATCGAAGTCCCCTCGCGAGCTGCGTGAGTGCCGCGGCCGACCACAACTTCGCGCTTCCCGGTTTCGAACCAGCGACCGGACACCAGCTCCAGGTCACGCATCTTGAGTCCCATGGGGGAGACGCCCCGGACGTTGACATTGGCGTCCTGAGTTAGGTCGGAGCGCAGCTGGAGGTTGACGACTGTGATGACTTCATGAGAGAGCATCGACTCGCCGTTCAGTTGCGCGATGCCTTCCAAGAATTTCACTACTTGAAACTTCTCTTGCGGCACGATGCTGACCAGCTCGGATGTCGCCGCCTGCCGCGTCACGATCAAGTGCAACGGATGGCCGGTCACGGCCAGCGAGGACTTCAGCCCGCCCACTAAAGCGGAAATGCCAAGCAGGACGGCCACGGTCAAACTGATCCCGAGCGCCGTCATAACTGTAGTCGTCTTCCGTACGGCGAGGTTACGGAAGTTATAGGAAAGAGGAACTCTCATGGACCTATCCGGTGTGCCGAAGCGCGTCGGCGATTCGGGTGTTCGCGGCCACTCCGGCCGGAACGATCGAGCTGAACAGGCCGATCAGCATAGCCACCGCGAAGCAAATCGGCACGCTCCAAAGAGGCATAACAAAGGCGCTGAAAAACCCAACTCCGACTTCGCTCAAGAACTGGGTGCCGGCAAAACACAAAAGCACACCCAGCGCCCCGCCCAAGGCCGCTATCGAAAGCGACTCCGCAACGATCAGCGTGACTACCGTCGATGACGTAAAGCCGAGCGTCTTGAACACCCCGATCTCCTGCACCCGCTCGCGGGTCGACATCGCCATCGTGTTGGCCGTCACCAGGATGATGGTGAAGACCACGGCGCCGCCGATGGTCAACAGGAACAGCTGGATATTGCCTATTTGCTCGACGAAGGCAAGTTGAAACGCGTCTTCGGTTTCCGTCTTGGTCGGCTGGGGGGAATTGCGAAACATGTCGTCCACGGCGGCGGCTATCTTCGGAACGTCATCGGGCGAGCGAGCGAGTATCGTGAAAATGCCCACCTGCCCCCGCTGCTCTTGCGCAAGGCTTTCTCGCAAATATTCCCAATGAAAAAAGGCCACCGGGCCCTCGGCGCCGTCGAAGATCGCTTGAATAACGAACTCCAGGTCTACCGGGTAGATGTCGCCCTTGATCGTGATCCTTTGTCCGAGCTCAAATTGGTGACGATCCGCCAACTGCCGGCTCACAGCCATGGCCTGTCGGTTCTTTGTGAAAGCCCGTAACTGCTCCGGCGACACCTCAAGTTCGGGATTGACGACGAAGATCCTTTCCGGTTCCACGGCAAAACGGGCGAAGAAATTTTCCGGGCGGTTGTCTTTGTACACCCCGCCGAACCAATTCTGGATGCAGACCGCCTCCACGCCATCGACCGCTTTGATCCGAGATCCGTAGAATTCCGGCAGGGCTTGCACCAAAGAGACGCGATGCCTCGTGACCAAACGAAGGACCTGTTCGTCGGGACGATCCCGAACGTAGAAAGCGGCGTAAATGGTCAGCAGGAAACCGAGCAGGGAAAGCGAAACCGCGACGCTGAAGACCGTGAGAAAAGTCCGCCGGCGATTCCGCGAAAGGTTCTTAAGGACCAGCGGGAGGAACTTCATGGCAGGGGCTCTTGAGCCCAGATCATGATACCAGGGCCGGCTGATGCGGGACAAACGAATTCGCCGGACGCTACAATCGATCCGAGCTTCGATCGGGCTGGTTTAGTGGGTAGCCGCGCGGCCTTTTTGGGAACGAGGCGGGTCGATGTCGGTGCTGCTTCCGCAATCGTTCGATTTCGGTGTATAGGAAGCATTGGCGCTAGCGGCGCGATCGTGTCGCCGAATTACGTGTCGCCGAATTACGTGTGTGGGTCCCGCACGCCGCTGATCGAGTGCCTGGCGGCTTTACGTCTTACTTCGAATTACTTCGAAACTTCGCGATACCACTTGGGGTGATGGCGGGCCGCCCACGCCGGCCTCACGCCGCCTCGGATCATGCTCCGGAAAGCTCCGGGGATCGCGGCCGTTCCCATGTAGATGTGAATGATGATCGCGCCGATCGAGGCCGTCGCGACCGCCGGATGAACAAGAATCGCCGCTAGGCGTAGGCCTTGTGGCATGCTTTCGGGGAGCCAGAGAACGACGCCCGTGGCGAAGAGCAGCAAGGTGATTACGGCTTGCGACCAGAAGAGCATTTTCTGGCCCGCGTTGAAGCGGCCGGCCTCGGGCAGGCCTTCTTCCTCAAGAACTGCGTACTTCTTTGCGTTGGCGAGCCAAACCCTATCGTCGGCGTCGAGGCGCATGTCGCGGGCCCAGTTGCGAAACATCACGGCCAGCACGAGGGCGAAGAGGGTCCCGCCCCAAGGGTGCCCCCAGCGCGTGGTTTCACCGCCGCCGAAGACCGTCGCCAACCAATAGAGGTGATGCGACCACAGCGACAAGCCCGTCAGCGCGGCGTACAGGAAGCTGATCGCTGTCATCCAATGAACGGCGCGCTCGGTGAACGAAAAGCGCGGGATGTCGTCGTTCATACGTCTTCCTCATACGTCCGGGGGCCAAACCGCAAATAATGGAAAAACGTCCCTAGGATTCCGCCCGCCAAGACCAAGCCGCCGAGCCACTTAAGCGGGCCTTGCCATAACGAAATGGTCCAGTGGATCTTGGGGTCTTTCGGTAAGCCGTAGCTCTCGGGGTCGTCGGCGTCCTTGAGCACATAGAGTACGTGCGTGCCTCCGACGCCGGCGGGGTTGTAGACACCCGCCTGGGCGTGCCCATCGGCTCGCAGTTCACCGGCGCGGGCGTCGGCGATTTGCACCAGGTCTTCGCGCGTGCCGAAGGTCAGGCAATTTGTCGGGCAAACCTTGATGCACGCCGGCTCGAGCCCCACCGCTGTGCGGTCGGAACACAATGTGCATTTGTAAACTTTGTTCGTCTTCGGGCTCAGCCGAGGGACATCAAAAGGACAGCCCGTGATGCAATACCCACAACCGATGCACTTGTTGTGGTCGAAATCGACGATGCCGTCGGATTGGCGATAGATCGCGCCCGGCGCGGGGCAGGATTGCAAGCAGCCCGGTTCAACGCAGTGCATGCATTGATATTTGGCCATGTTCCAGGTGAGTTCGCCGTCTTCGCGCTCGAACTCGTTGAACTTGATCAGATTCCAGAAATTGTGATCGAGGTCCGCGAGCGTTTGGTAAGTGCCGTCGAACCCGGTGACCGAGAACTCCTGGTCGTTCCATTCCTGACAGGCCACCTCGCAGGCCTTGCAGCCGATGCAAGTGGTGGTGTCGATCAATTTGGCAACGCTGTGCATGGTGTTCCGTGTCGCCGGGGTACGTGTCTCCGAATTACGTTGCTCCGAGTTACGTTGCTCGGAGTTACGTTTTGCCGGCTAAGTGATGACTACGCCGGGAAGCCCTCCGCTTGGGTTACTTGCTCGGCTTGCCATAGATGCCGTCTCTCGTGGGCCGCGATCGTTACGAAGATTTCGCCCAACCGGAAACTCCGCAAGCGAATCAACGGGTGCCGCACTTTCGTTCGCGTCAAGTCAATTCCGCGTGCGCGCTCCAGACGTTCCACAACTTCGTCTTGCACCTTCGCAAACCTTGCGACCACGCTTTCGGCGTGGAGATCGGGCCGCGGTCGCGAGGCCCTGGGCGCCTTGAATCGCCGTTTCGGCGGCGGCTCGATCACGGGGAGCAACCACCCGAACACCATGCTGTGACGCGCCACGCCTTCGGTTCCCGGCTCGGCCGCGACACCGACCGCGATGCCCTTGTCGATTTCAGGAAGCAGCATATCGGCGGTCAAATTCAGGTGCTCGATGCATTCGGCAATCGACCAGCGATTACCCTCGGGACGCCAGTTCAAGGCCTCATTGCTCTTTCCCGCGGCGAGAGTTTCAAGCCGCTCTCGAATCGCCTCGATCTGCTCGGCAATATCTCCGAGGCTTCCCGGCAAGGGAAGCGAATGAGCGGGAACTCCGGCGGGGTTGCTCACCGCACGACCCTCTTCTACACCTTCTCCAAGTTCACCAAGAAACCCTTGTACTCCGGCGTGCCCGAATTGGGGTCCATCACCGACGGCGTCAGGTTATTGACCAAGGGGCCCTTGACACGACCTACAAATCCCCAGTGAATCGGCAGCCCAACCTGATAAATCGTCTTCCCCGCTACTTTGAGGCCCCGCATACGCTTGGTCACCAACGCCGGCCCTTCCGCCTTGCCGCGTGCCGAAGTGACACGGACTCGCTCGCCGTTTTCGATGCCCTTCTCTTTCGCCAGCGCCTCGGGCAACTCGACAAAGAACGTCGATTGCAACTGCGAGTTCGCGCTGACGTGCTTCGTCCAAAAATGAAAGTGCTCGGTCAACCGATAGGTGATCGCCACGTAAGGATATTGCTCGGCGCTTCCCAAGGCATCCAAATCGCTCCCGAAAATCACTGCCGCGGGATTGGAGCTGACTTCCGGGTGCAGTTGGTTCTCCACCGGCGACTCGGCCGGCTCGTAATGTTCCGGGAAGGGCCCCTCGACGAAGTCGGGCGCGAAGAGTTTCGCAACTCCCTCGGCCAACATAATGAAAGCGCCGTTGGCGTCGGGCGGGGCATCGCCTTTGTAATCGGGCACGTCGCCTTCCCAGCGACCCTCTTTCCAACGAATCGGCGCTCGCGTCTCGTCCCAGGGCTTGCCTTCGGCGTCGGCGGAAGCGCGGTTATAGAGCACGCGCCGGTTGGCCGGCCAACTCCAAGCCCACTCGGCGTAGAGCCCCAGGCCGGTCGGGTCGTCCTGCCCTTGGCGCGCCATCAAGTTGCCGGCCTCGGTGTAGGAACCTGAATAAAGCCAGTTCCCGCACAGCGTCGTTCCGTCGTCCTTGAGCGCCCCGAAACCCGGCACTTGGCGACCGGAGGCGACCTCCTGCCCGTTGATTTCCTTGGCGACCTCCGTAAGCGACGGAGAAAGCGGGTTCGCGTAACTCCAATCCATCGCCAGGAACGACTCGGCGCCGGGACCGCCCTCTTCCTGATACAGCTCGCGCAGTTTCAAGAACAGCCGGGCTATGATCTCTTGGTCGTCCTTGGCGTCGCCCGGCGGGTCGGACGCTTTGTACTTCCATTGCAGCCAACGCGAGGAATTGACGAACGTCCCGTCCTTTTCGGCGAAACAGGACGCCGGCAGCAGGAAGACCTCGGTGTCGACTTTTTCGGGATCGGTGACCTTGCCGTAGTATTCCTCGGCCAACTCTTTGGCTTTCCAAAACGCCGCCGTTTCGGTCTCGAAGTTTTCGACCACCATCAGCCATTTGAGCTTGCCGAGCGCTTCGATCATCTTCGAAGAGTTGGGCCCGTTCGCTACCGGATTCATGCCGAAGGAAATCAGCCCCTCGACCTCGCCATCGTACATGCGATCGAATAGGTAGCCCCAACTGTAGTTGGCGCCATCCGGAAGCTTCGGCAAGTAGTCGTAGCCGAAGTCATTCTTCTTGGTCGCTTTCTCGCCGTAGTAGGCCTTGAGCAGGCTGACCAAGAATTTCGACGTGTTCGTCCAATAGTTGAGCGAGTCGGGCCGCAGCGGTCGCGGCGAGTTGGCACGGACATATTCGTCGAGCGTGCCCCAACTCTCGCGCGGAACTTTCATGTACCCCGGCAACATGTCCCAAGCGCCCAGGTCGGTCGCGCCTTGAATATTCGAGTGGCCGCGTTGGGCGTTGACGCCGCCGCCGGGTATGCCGATATTGCCGAGCAGCAACTGCAACATCGCCGCTGCATGAATCAACTGCACCGAATGGCTGTGCTGTGTCCACCCCAGCGCGTACAGCACCGTGCCCGAGCGCCCCGCCTGTCCCGTCGAACAGATGACCTTGGCCGCCCGCTCGAAGTCCTCGGCCGTACAGCCGCAGATGGTCGCGACCTGTTCGGGCGTGTAGCGGGCGTAGTGTTTCTTGAGCAGTTGGAAGACCGAGCGGGGGTGTTCAAGCGTCTTGTCGATGCGGGCATAGCCTCGCGGGTCGAGCTCGTACTGCCAGGTCGACTTGTCGTATTCGCCTTTCTCGGCGTCCCAACCGGAAAAGTAGCCGTCCTGGAAATCGAAGTCCTCTTTGACGAGAAAAGCCGCGTTGGTGTGCTCGCGGACATAGTCGGCGTGGAACTGATCGTGCGTCAGCGCGTAATGAATCAGCCCGCCCAGGAAGGCGATATCGGACCCCGAGCGGATTTGGACGTAAGCATCCGAGACAGCCGCCGTGCGATTGAAGCGCGGATCGATGCAAACCAACTTGGCCTTGCGATGCCGCTTGGCCTCCATGACGAAGCGGAAGCCGACGGGGTGATTCTCGGCCGGGTTGCCGCCCATCACGAGCACGACATCGGCGTTGGCGACGTCGGTCCAGCCGTTGGTCATCGCTCCCCGCCCGAACGTTGCGGCCAGACTGGCCACCGTGGGGCCGTGTCAAAGACGGGCCTGGTTTTCGTAAGTGAGCAGCCCCAGAGCGAAGCGCAGTTTCCCGAGCAGATAGTTGATTTCGTTGGTGTCAGTGCAGCCGCCGATCATCGCCGTGTTGGCCAAGCGATTGACTTTGCCGCCGCTTGCGTTGCGCTCCTCGAAGCCGCGGTCGCGCGAGTCCTTGATGCGCCGGGCCATCTTGTCGATGGCTTCGTCCCAGGGGAGGGTCTTCCATTCAGTGGCGCCCGGGGCGCGATAGAGCGGCTTGGTCAGCCGCCGATCGTTGACGATGAAATCCTTGAGCGAGATGCCCTTGGAGCAAAGCGTGCCGCGATTGATCGGGCTCTCCGGGTCGCCTTCGATGTGGACCACGGCCGGTTTGACGTTTTTCGCCTTATCGCCCAGCGTATGGATGACGACGCTGCAGCCGACGGCGCAGTAAGGGCAAATGCTGTGGGTTTGCGTGGTGCGCGCGATCTTCAGTTCCCGAGCCGCCGCGCGCGCGGGCTCGAGGCTGAAACCGAAGGCCGTGGTCGCGGCTGCCGCGCCGCTCGTCAGGAAACCGCGTCTGGAAACATCAACCGGCATCATTCTCCCAAGCGCGTCGATTGTGGCACGCCCGTAAGCGGGGTGTCAATCGCGGGAGCGATCCGCGAGACGAAGAATCAGAGATGAGATGAGAGGCTGGTCGCTTGGAGCCGGGAAGCGGTAGGCTACCGGCAGCAGCGCACTTCTCCACAAGGGAGGTGCAATGGATTTTTGAAAAGGAGGCGACCAGCCATGAAGAAGAATAGCAAACAACAGACCGACAAGAACCAAACCGACAAACACCAAACCAAGAAAGCCGACAGCTCACAAGCGAAGACCCGCCAACTCACCCAGCTCGAACAACAGTTGGCGCAACAACGCATCCAGATGCAAAAAGACAACGAAATTTGCGCCGTCGCCGGCGTCGACATCGGCGACAAACGTTGCTTCGTACGGCTCACCGACCTCGCCGGCGAAAGCCTCGAGGAATGCCAAGTCCCCACCCGCCCGGAGGCCTTGGATCGCTGGTTCCGCCGTTGGCCGCGGCTGCGCATTGTGATCGAAACCGGCAGCCACAGCAACTGGATTCGCCGCCGCCTGGCCGCCCTCGCCCACGACGTGCTCGTCGCCGACGCGCGGCAATTGCGTTTAATCAGCCAATCCGACTCGAAAAACGACCGCAACGACGCCTATTGGTTGGCCGAGCTGGGACGCACCAACCCGGCCCTGTTGAATCCCGTCGCGCCGCGCAAGCTCGAGACCGAACAACAACGCACGTTGTTGCGGGCGCGCGAGGCCGTGCTCGAGTGCCGCACGAAATTGAAAGGGAGTTTGCGCGGCATGGCGAAGTCGCACGGCATCCGCTTGGGCCGATGCGCCCAGAACCAATGGGTCGAGCGCGTCCGGGAGGCCTGCCCCGAGGTGTTGCACGCGGCGTTGTTGGGGGTGGCGACACAAATCGAAAGCCTCGGCGCGACGATCCGCGAATATGACAAACAAATCGTCGCGTTGGGCAAGCAATACGCAGCGGTCGAGCGGCTGCGAACGATCGGAGGGGTGGGGCCGCTGACGGCGTTGACGTTCGTGTTGGCGCTCGACAACGACCCGGGCCGCGTGAAGCGTTCGCGGCAGGTCGGCGCGCTGGTGGGGCTGCGTCCCAAGCAACGCCAATCGGGCGAGCGGTCACTGCGGCTGGGCGTGACGAAATCGGGAGATCCGCTGCTGCGGCGGACGTTGATTCAGTGCGCGCACTGGGTGCTGGGGCCGTTCGGGACCGACTCCACGCTCAGGCGCTGGGGTTTGGGTTTGGCGGCGCGCGGCGGAGGACATGCGAAGAAGCGGGCGGTGGTGGCGGTGGCGCGCAAGTTGGCGGTGCTGATGCATGTGTTGTGGGTGAAACAAGAAAACTACGATCCGCTGCACGGGCTGACGGAAACGGTTTCCCCATAAGGCAGGGACGATGAGGCGCAGTCGGCGGCAACGGTTTCGGATGAAGCAACGTGATGAGGACATCCGCGAGCCCCCTAACGGGGACTCGGCGGCAAGAAGATTCCTGTTGAAAGGAAGGGAGTAGGGGATTGGGCGGACGAAGCGAGGCCGCGGCGGAGAATCGAGATCGTGTCACGGTGACTGCGGGCTCTGGGCAGGCAGGCCGATTCTTTCGAGGATGGGTCGAAGCCGCAACAGAGAGAGCAGCGCCGAAAGACCGGACCCCAACCAGCAGAGGTCAACAACGAGACCGATAACACTGCGAATGGAAGCCCGGTCCTCAACGCGCCGCAAGGCATGAGGACCCGGGCCGGATCCGACAAACCGACCAACGCCTCCCAACGACCGCCCTTGACAAGCGACCCACCTCTCATGGAAGCCCAGAGCGCAAGCGACGGGCCTCATCCTTTGCGCATCGGCCGGTGAAAGCGGGCGTTGTCCGACCAAGCCTGCCGACGAAACGGCTCTCCGTATTCATGTCGCGCGTCCGCGCCCCGGTGATTACCGTTCGCGGGCAGGCCTGGAGACCTGCCCCACTGTGCCGCCGTCCAAGACCCGCCCGGTCGCTGCTTGGGAGCAGTCTCAGTCGTGACGAACACTCGTGTCTATCCTGACCCGAAATTGCTATTGGGGCGAGACAAGCTGAGAGCTTGTCTCCACTGGGGGCTGAGACCGACAAGAGTGTCGGTCGCTACCGGGGGATAGCCCCAGCCTAAACAGCCCGAAACTCCGCGTTCACCCGATCACGCAGGGCCTTCATGTAGCCGATCGTGAAGGAGTTGTTCACCTGCGGATAACCGCCGCCCGGCACATGGTCGGGGATGGCGATGCCGTCGAAGTCGACTTCCCGAAGTGCTCGCATCACCTTATACATGTCAAGGTAGCCGTCGTCGACGAAGGTCTCGCGGAACTTCGGCAACGGTTTGTCGACGTTGCGAAAGTGGACTTTGAAAATCTTGCGTTGAGGCCCGTAGTGACGAATCGTCTCGAAAACGTCCCTACCCATGCCGGTGCCGCCTTCGGCCCAAGTTCCCACGCAGAGGCAAAGCCCGAAGTTGTCGCTGTCGGCGATTTCCATGGCGCGTTCGTAGGCCTTGAAATTCCGAAAACATCGCGCGACGCCCCCGAGCGACGCGACCGGCGGGTCATCGGGATGAAGCCCGATACGCACGCCGGCTTCCTCGGCGACCGGCATCACGGCTTGCATAAAGTCGGTGAAGGTACCCCAAACGTGATCTTCCGAGTAGGTCCGATCAAAGGACGGCGGAAGCTTGCGGGCAGCGTCAAGATCGAATTCGCGCGCATCTGCTCCGCCGCGGCCGCTTGCGCGGCCGGTCTGATAGTAGCCCGGCACCGGTTGATTCTTGATGTTGGCCATGTGGGCGTAGGTGGTGTAGTGAATGCCGGCTTTCCCCAGGTTTCTCAAGTATTGCCGGTACTGATCGATCTTCTTGTCGACTCCTTTCAACCCCAGTACGATCGTCGGATCGCAGTGTAGATCGGTGATGCCGATGTTGTAGACGCGGATGCCGTTGGCTTCCACGAGCCGGCGGGTCCGCATCATGGCCTCGTAGCCGACGTCCTCGATGGTTGTCCAGACCGAGACGTACTCGACGCCCGCGTGCCTAAGAAACGCCCAGTCGTCATCGGCTTGGCCGGGCGGAAAGAAAGTACCGATCTTGATGCCGGGGAGAGGAGTTTGCTCGCCCGTCGCCAACGAGAGCAAGCCGCCAAAAGCACCGCCGAGACCCATTCGTAAGAACCCTCTGCGACCGAATGCCATTCCACACCTCGCTTCCGGGCCCGATCCGCGTTCCGAGGCGGGAAAGACGGCCTTTCCCGAGCGGAGTTTGCCGGTCCTGCCCTGTTCGAGTGTTCGCGCCGTGCCGGCTGTGCCCTGAAGAGACGCCTCTTCGCGGGCACAAAGACCATCTTACTCCGTCACGACCGCCGGTGCGCTCACTGTCGTGCGCCGCACTGAGATTGCGCCGACCTGATTTGCCGGCCCGAGCCGCGGGTGTGGGCAGGTCCGCGACATGTCGACGTTAGGACCGGCCCGAGTCTACTGGAGAGCCCGTCACTGTCGGCTAGGACCGGCACGAGTGCCGGTCGCTACTGTGCTCAGCCGCCGGCGGCGCTCTTTGCGGCGGGCGGTTCCTTGGCCGGTTCGGGCCCCGGCTGCACTTGTAAGCCCAGCGCTTTCCGCAACTCCGTTTCGAGCTTCGCCCGGATGTCGAGGTTCTCCTGCAGGAACTTCTTCGTATTCTCGCGGCCTTGGCCGATGCGGTCGCCGCCGTAGGAATACCAGGCCCCGCTCTTCGCGACCACACGATGCTCGACGCCCAAGTCGAGCAGATCGCCTTCGAGCGAAATCCCCTCGCCGTACATAATGTCGAACTCGGCCTGTCGAAACGGGGCCGCGCATTTGTTCTTGACGACCTTCACTCGGGTGCGGTTGCCCACCACCCGGTCGCCGTCCTTGATCTGGGCGATACGGCGAATGTCGATGCGTATCGAGGCATAGAACTTCAAGGCCCGGCCGCCGGTGGTCGTCTCGGGGCTGCCGAACATGACGCCGATCTTTTCACGAATCTGGTTGATGAAGATCAAGCAACAGTTCGACTTGAAGACCGCCCCGGTGAGTTTTCGCAGGGCTTGCGACATCAGCCGCGCCTGCAAACCGAGATGGCTGTCGCCCATCTCGCCTTCGAGCTCGGCGCGGGGCACCAAGGCGGCGACTGAGTCGACGACCAAGACTTCCACCGCGCCCGAGCGAATCAAAACTTCAGCAATCTGCAAGGCCTGCTCGCCGCTATCGGGCTGCGAAACCAGCAGATTGTCCACATCCACGCCCAATTTCGCGGCGTAGCCCGGGTCCAGGGCGTGCTCGGCGTCAATGAACGCCGCCATCCCGCCCAGCTTTTGCGCCTGTGCCACGGCGGAAAGTGCCAGCGTGGTCTTTCCCGACGACTCGGGGCCGAAAACTTCCACCACACGGCCGCGAGGCAATCCGCCGACGCCCAAAGCGGCGTCCAGCGAAATCGATCCTGTCGGAATCGAGCTCACCGAGACAACGGCGTCGCGCTGTCCCAACCGCAAAATCGACCCCTTCCCGTGGGCCTTCTCAATGTCTCCCAGTGCCATCTCAAGGCTTTGCGCCCGATCTTGTTCGTTCATGATTCACTGACTCCTTCCGGCAGACAAATCGATTTGTCTGCTGATTGTAGCAAAGGCGAATAGAAAGCGAAAGTGGACTCAGGCGATCCCGAAGAAAAAATTTCAGCGGGCGGCGATCGGCGGGCCGCGAGGCTGACCCAACTCTTAGCGTCCTTCTGAAAAAAACGGGGACTGTACCGAACGCTGGCCGAACAGGCCTGGAAAATCGATAAGCTTCGACGGCGCGAAGTGGACTGTCCCCGATTTTTTCTAGCGCCGCTCCTCGCCCGGCAAGGGGGCGTAGTAGCCGCGGCGGGCTCGAACCTGCGCTTTCTTGACGCGGGCTTTGACCCGCACCTTGTGAAAACTCCCGTCGGCGACAAACTCCGTCGGCGAGTACAGAATGAAGTACTGATGCCGCAGTTCGTTGGCGATGTCGGCGAAAGACTGCTCGAGATCGCGGGCCTGCAAGGGATGAAAGTCCACGCCCCCGGTGTCGCGGGCAAAGCGGCGCAACACCTTGTCGCCGGCGATCTGCTCGTGCGTTTGATTTGTCGAGATCGCGTAGATGACAGCCTCGGCCTTGTGGGCCATCTCCAGCGCCATGTCGCGGGTGACGGTGCTCTGGTTGTCCTGGCCGTCTCCCAAGATCACCAGGGCGCGGCGAAATTGCTCGGGCGGCCAGTCTTCGGGAAGCTTGTCGCGACAGGCGTAATAAATGGCATCGTAAAGCGCCGTTCCCCCGCCGGCTCGCGCGGAGCGAATGCCCTCAGCCAGCTTCTCTACGCTGTTGGTGAAATCGACAAGTAGCTCGGCGCGCGTATCGAAAGTGACGAGAAAAGCCTTGTCTTTCTCTTCCAGCAACACGCTGCGCACGAATTCGATGGCGGCTTCCTGTTCGAAGCGGAAGCGTGTGCGAACGCTGTTGCTGGTGTCGAGTATGATCCCGATTCTCAGCGGAAGGTCGCTTTCGCGGACGAACTCGCGGATTGACTGTTTCTTGCCGTTGTCGAAGACTTGAAAGTCATCGCGTTCGAGATCGGTGATGAAGCGGTTTTTCTTGTCGGTCACCGTGAACAACAGCGGGACGCGCGAGACCTCGATGCGAATGGTCGAACCGGGGTCGATGAGATCGCCGAGCTGCGTCTCCGGAGCGCTTTGCGCCCAAACCAGGCCGGAAATCAAGAGACCGGCGAGAAGGGCGATTGGAAAAATCCGTTGCATGGCCGAAACGTGAGGCTTTCGCCCACCCATCCGATTATAGCTCCAGTCGGCGGAGCAACTCTGTGAATTCTTCAGGCGGCGGCGCCTCGATGGTGATCTTGCTCTCATCGGCCGGGCGGAGGAACCCGATCGAGTGCGCGTGCAGGTAGAAACGATCCAGCTTGCCAAGGCCCTCGGGCTCGGCTGGCGCGCCATAGAGCCGGTCGCCGACCACCGGGTGACCGATCTTCGACAGGTGGACGCGGATTTGGTGCGTGCGGCCGGTGCCGATGCGAACTTCGAGCAGCGAATACGCGCCCGCCGAGCGCGTCACGCGGAAATCGGTCTCAGCTTCGCGGCCGCTCGAGCGGGCGGCCATCTTGACCCTCTGCCGAGAATCGCGGCGAATCGGCATCTCGAGCCGCCACCAGCGCCGGCCTTCAACTTCCACCGGGCGCCCTTGCCGCGGCGGTTCGGCGGGACGCCCGTGAACAACCGCCCAATAGATCTTCTTGACCTTCCTGGCCTGGAATTGCTTGGCCAGCGAGCGGTGGGCGCGGTCGTGCTTGGCCACCAACAAGACGCCGCTGGTCATGCGGTCGAGCCGATGGACAATACCCGGGCGCAACTCGCCGCCCAGCCTCGAGAGGCTCTCGAAGTGATAAAGCAGCGCGTTCACCAGAGTGCCCGACCTAGCCGCCGCGCCGCTGTGGACGACCATCCCGGCCGGCTTATTGACAGCGACAACATCGTCGTCCTCGTAAAGAATATCGAGGGGGATGTCTTCGGGAAAAGCTTTCAACGGCGTGGGCGGCGCCGGGTCGACATCGATTTTTTCTCCCTCGGACAAGCGTCTTGACGCGCGGGCGGGTCCGCCGTCGATAAGCACGCGCCCGTCGCGGATCCATTGTTGGACGTGAGTGCGCCCCGCGTCGGGGAGCTGTTCGGCAAGAAAGCGGTCGAGGCGCTCCCCTTGATCTTCCGGCCCCGCGTACAGTTCCATCGGTTCTTACTTCATCACATCGCGGCCGGGTTCGCGAAAAGATTCTCCACCTTGGCTGGTGTGACGCATTCCACCAGCTTGGTATCCCGCACGTATGAAGTCTCCGAGCAAATCACCCCGCAAGGAGGACCTCACGGCCGAGTACGGCTACACCGTCATTTACGAGCAGCTCTCCGAAGGTGGCTGCCAGGTTTTCGTTCCGGCCCTGCCTGGAATCGTTACCTATGGACGAACTGTTGAGGAAGCTCGGGAGATGGCTCAAGACGCGATCCTCTGCCACGTCCGCGCCTTGCACAAGGACGGCGAGGAAATCCCCGACGCCCCGCTGCAGGCCAAACTCGCGCCTCTGACGGGGTCTTCTGATTTCCGGGTACTTCTGCCCCTTCCCAGCTCCGAAACAGCCGCTCACAGTGGCTCGTTGAGCGGAGTTTTGCGAGACGCTAGCTGTCGCCTTTCGCCTAAAGATTGCGACACCCTTCACATTTCGTGAGGTGATCGAGAGCCTCCCAACCTGGCAGGGCCAACCTGGCCGGGATGCGCAGAGAGCAGCGACGTGAGCGTGTATACTTCAGTCCATGAAAACGAAAGGGCCTGCCCCGAAGTTTCTTCGCACGCTGAACAAGCTAGGCGAAACACCACACGCCATGGACTTGTTACGGTTCTTGAACGAGCAAGTAATGCGGGAGCAAGAGGTCTACTGGCATCGCTTCTATGCTTTTGCCACGCTGCAAGCCGGAGCCTTCCTTCTCACCACTTCATCGGTGATCGGAAAATCCAAGACCCTGGCCCTCGGAGCTCTGTTTCTGGCTGTCGTTTGGACGTGGGTCCAGGGTCTGAGTCTGGGCTACGCCAACCGACTTAAAGGCCGCTTCCATGAGTTCCGAACGTGGCTCGAAATTCCCTATGATTATGAGGAACCCCGCGAGGTCAAGGGACGAGCAGCAAGATTTTGGCGAGCGGTCACGGCTCGCCTCCGGCAGCCTCCGGCACCGTCCTCGACCGACATCGGAGTTGGGGTTACGCTTTTGGTGGGCGCGTTCTGGGTGTATTACTTTTTCAATTTGGTTCATGTCCCGGGAGCCGTACAACCAGCGCCGTCCGCCCAGCCAGCCACAGGTCAGGCAGCGCCGTGGCTATCGTCAGCGTGGAGCTATGCGCTCTCCGGTTTGGTGGGCGCGCTGGCCAGCCTCGGAGTGGCTTGATATTATGACCGGGCCATCTCGCCGCGGCTGGAGATACGATCGGATGACACTCCGCGCGTGACGGGTCAGCAGGCCGGCGTGGAGCGGCATCAGCCAGGATTTCCATTTTGGCCCTGGCACGGTCACAGGATACACCCCCGCTGCGCCGAATACCACGTCTTTTCGCGCTGAACCCTGCACATCACCTCCGCCGGTAGGCGCCAGGGCTCGTCCGTCCGCTCACAGACGTTGATTGAGCGGACTGAACGGCGCTCCGGCCGACACTGCTCCCTGCGAAACCTTTTTGGAGCCAAAAACTGTTGATCCTCGCCCGGGCAACGCTACCCACCCGGCACAGGCAGCGCCCAGATCCTATGCAGCATGTCACCGAACAGCCGCCGGTTCAGATGTCCTTCGGCCAACAGCAGCCAATAGTACCGCGCATGCTTGACCAGCCGACCGCCGGTCTTCATCAACCTGTGTTGCAAACTCGTTAGCGACCAGCTTTTGATTCGCTGCGGCAGCCCTAGCCGCCGCCACAGGTTGCCCAGGTTGTAGGCCGGCACGCTGAGTTGCAGCCGTACCTCGTTGGCTCGGAAGCGGTGACACGACAAGCGGGTCCAGTGCGTGGCCTGTTTGCCTTCTTTGATCCACTGCTCCACCGTGCCGCGCTTGTTGTAGAACCGCACGACCGAGCGGCTCGGCAAGCTCATGCTCGTCACGACAAATCCGACGCGCGGGAATAGTTCGCCCTGGTGATGCTCGACCTTGGCGACAACTCGCCTTGCCTTCGACCAGCTCTCGGCCTGATAGCGAAAACTCTTGTAGCGCACTAGGGGCTTGGCGTTCGGCCTGCCCGGTGGCCGAAACAGGATGTCCTCGATCTCCAGCTCCAGGCTCTTGTTCGCCGGGATGCGAATCACGTAGTCCACGCCGCGCTCCTCCATCGCCTCGTAGATCTCGGGCTTGGCGAAGGCGGCGTCGGCGCGGAACGTCACCTGTTTGCCCTCCGCCTGTTGTCGTTCGATCTCCGGCAGTAGCAGCTCGTCCCAGTCCTCGGCGCTGTGCACGTTGCCGGGACGCAGCTTCGCGCCTAGGCAGTCGCCGTGCTGGTTGAACAGCAACAGCGGGTGATAGCAGAGGGACTCGAAGTGTCCGTTGTAGGCACTGCCTTCCTGTTGGCCGTGGACGGGGCTCTCCGTGGAGTCCATGTCGAGCACCACGCGGTCTGAACCGTCGGGAGCTTCGGCTTGCGCGACCAGCTCCCGGTTCACTGCCATCAGCCCCAGCAAGTTCTCTTCGCTCGCCAGCATCTCCGTCTCGAAGCCATGCAGCGTCGAGGTCAAGGCTGCTCCGCGATCCCAGTTCCTCTTCGAGCCGATCAAGCGAAAGGTCGGATCGGCGGATACTCGAACGGCGTCATTGAGGTCCTCGTAGCCAGCGAGTCGGCTGTAGACCGACTGCCGCAGCAGATCGGCCAGCGAGAACTTCTTGTTCAAGCCTTGTCGCGAGTCGCTGAGATGCTCGTCGATCAGCTTCCCGAGTCCGAGTCGTTCATCCAGTTCGCGAACGAGAATCAGACCGCCATCCGAGGTGACTCGCGATCCTTGGAAATCGACTTTGAGAAATCCATTGAACGTGAGCTGAAACGGCTTGTTTTCTTTTTCACCCATCGGGTGTTGACCTCCATGGCGTCCTTATCGGGCTCTAGCCCCTATCAATAAAGACGCTGAAGGTCGCTGGATGGTCTGAAGCTCATACATAAAATTGAAAATGCGGGTTAAGTTAGCGCCTGTGGGACTTAACGCCCAGGGCCAATATCGATCTTTCCTCTTTCCCAACCCGGACGACCGTTGATCCTTCGACGCCTCCCTTGCTTGCTTGCTGACCTCGGCCTCCACACTCCACCATCGGCGGTGTGCCACATAGCAAGAACGTAAGTGCGGCAGGAAACCCCCGCCCCCATTTTCATGGCGGTATTTGCGAATCCGCGGATCCATGGAAACGGGCAGCACCCTCTGTTCGCGCAGTCGAACATTCACCACGGACCGCTGAACGGCGTCATGGGGACAGCGCCGTCTTCGCGTTCGCGCTACAATCGAATCCGTTTTAACCTCATCCGGCGGCGGTGCTCCTCGGGCAGCCGCGGATCGTATTGCCGCGTACCGGATTCGGTGGAAAGGACCGTTGCTCCGACGAGCAACCCACGCTCACTATGACCGGCAGCCGATTGATCGCCCGCATTCTCAAGCAGGAAGGCATCGAACAGGTGTTCTGCTTCCCCTTCACCCCGATTATCGAGTCGTTGGCCGAGGAGGAAATCCGCATCGTTGTCGCGCGCCAAGAACGCGTCGCCGAGAACATGGCCGACGGCTTTTCGCGAACGACTTTCGGGAAGCGGATCGGCGTGGTAACGGTGCAGCAAGCCGCCGGGGCGGAAAACGCTTTCGCGGGCATCGCGCAGGCCTATACCGACTCGAGCCCGATCTTGTTCCTGCCGGGTCACCCGGGACGCAGCCGCGCCGGCGTTCCCTCGGTTTTCGACGCGGTCAAGAACTACTCGGCCACGACGAAGTGGGCGGATACGATTCCCTCGGCCGACGATGTGCCGAATCGCATGCGGCGGGCGTTTACGGCGTTGCGTTCGGGACGCCCCGGGCCGGTGCTGGTCGAGGTGCCGGTGGATGTGGCGAAGGAGGAAACAACGCGGCCTTTCGACTATCGCCCCGTCGAGCGGGTGCGCACGGCACCCGACCCCGACGCGATTCGCGAAGCCGTGAAGCTGCTCGTCGCCGCGGAAAAGCCCGCGATCTGGGCGGGGCAAGGAGTGCTCTACGCCGAAGCCTGCGAGGAATTGCGCGAGCTGGCCGAGCTGCTGGCCGCGCCGGTGTTGAGCACGCTGCTCGGCAAGAGCAACTTCAACGAACGGCATCCGCTGGCGCTGGGCGCCGCCGGCTACAGCCAGACCGCGCTGGTCGGCGACTACCTCGGCCAATGCGACGCTCTGTTCGCTATTGGCGCGAGTTTGACATCGACCGTCTTCGCGCCGGTGCTGCCGAGCGGCCTTAGGATCGTTCACGCCACCGTCGACCCGCGGGATCTCAACAAAGACGCGGTGGCCGACGTCGGAATCCTCGGGGACGCCAAGCTCGTTCTCGCCGCCATGATCGAGGAAGCGCGTTCGCAAACCGGGGGCAAGGGGCGGCCCGGCCGTGCGCGGGTCGAGGAATACCTCGCCCGACAGCGGGCCGCGTGGAAGGCCCGCTGGGCGCCCAAGCTCAGCTCCGACGAAACGCCGATCAACCCCTACCGCGCGATCGGCGACTTCATGAAAGTCACCGACCCGGCGAACACAATCGTGACGCATGACTCGGGCAATCCGCGCGACCAACTGCTGCCGATCTATGAATCGGTCACGCCGCGCGGCTATCTTGGGTGGGGACATTCGACGCAACTCGGCTTTTCATTGGGCGCGACCATGGGCGCGAAGCTGGCCGCGCCGGAAAAGCTGGTGGTCAATTTCCTCGGCGACGCGGCCTTCGGTATGGTCGGCATGGACGTTGAAACGGCGGTCCGCGAGGAAATCCCGATTCTTACGATGCTGCTCAACAATTCCGCCATGGGGAACTATGAACAGCACATTCCCAAAGCGGTCGAGCGTTACAGGACGAAGTATCTGAGCGGCAACTATAGCGATGTGGCGCGGGGGCTTGGCGCGTACACCGAGCGCATCGAACAGCCCGGCGAGATTATCCCGGCGATCGAGCGGGCCATCGCCCAAACCAAGGAAGGCAAGCCGGCCCTGCTCGAATTCATCACCTGCGAGGAACCGGACATGGCGATTCCGAAGAAGGGGTGAGGGCGGTGGGTGCTGTGAAAAATGGGGACTCTTCGGGACTCCTCCGAAAATAGCCTTCGAGAGTATTGTGTATTACGTTTATGCCCGGCAAGGCCGCAAACACCTTGAGCCGCGAAGCGGCGGCGGGAATGTAGCCCGGGTTGGAGCCGAAGGCGGAACCCCGGTAGAACCACCATCGGCAGGAGCCCTGACAGGGCGACAGGAAGGCCGTCGAAACCCACCTCATGGCGGTACAATGAATCCGCGGATTCATGGAAACGGACTGTCCCCCATTTTGCACAACCCCCGGGGTAAATCGCCCACCGTGGCGAGGCGGGAGCTGAATCGGCTACTCGTTGGGAACCCACTGTAGGATGTGATCGGCCACGACGGCGAGAACGCCGTCTTGGTTCTTGACTTCGACGTTGGCGACAGACCGCCGCCGATCGAGGTCGATCGAGGCAAAGCGATAGCGGACCGTGATCGTGTCTCCGAAAAAGACGGGCGCAAGATAACGCAGCCTGTCGAGCCCAACGGCGACGGGAGTTTCGGTGTCGTCGTCGCGGCAATGGGCGATTGCCTTGGTGGAAGCCGTTGAGATGAAGCCGACCAGCAACGCGCCGTGGGCCATCCTTTGCCCGTATTTCGAGCGTTCCATATAGCTCTGGTCCACGTGATTCGGCGAGAAGTCGCCGGTGATGCCCGCGAACAAATACACGTCCGTTTCGCTGACGGTCTTGGTGAAAGTCACTTCGTCTCCAACAGACACGTGAAAATCGGCCATGGGTTTTCCTTTCGCTGAGCGGCCGCGGATGGACAAGACATGTCGCCACGAATGGCGACACGGCACGCTGAAAGCGTGCACCACGTTCAGAGCCCGATGCTATTCTACGAGGCTCCGGGCGGCTTTGCTCGGCGGATCGTCAGCGGGCATGGCGCGCGAATCCACTTCATCGACGGCGGTAGTCACCGGCGGGGCCCGGGGAATCGGTCTCGGGATCGCTCGCAGGCTCCGCGAAGACGGCCACCTCGTCGCGGTCTGGGACATCGATCCCTCGCCTCTCGATGCCGAGAGAGAGTTCAGCTCCGATTCGACCTCGACGGTTGACGTCGCCGATCCCGACTCGGTCCGCCGCGCGGTCGAAGCAACGGTCGCCGCCTGCGGGCCGATCGACATCCTCGTCAACAACGCCGGGGTGAGCGGCCCCACGAAACCGGTCTGGGACTACTCCATGGACGATTGGAACCGCGTGCTGCGGGTCGATCTCACCGGCGTCTTCGTTTGCTGCCGGGAGGTCATCCCCGGCATGCGCGAGCGAGGGAGCGGGCGGATCATCAATATCTCCTCGGTTGTCGGCAAGGAAGGCAACGCTGACGTTTCGGCGTACTCGGCGGCGAAGGCGGGGGTGATCGGTCTGACGAAATCGCTGGCGAAGGAGTTGGTCGACAGCGGCGTGTTGGTGAATTGCGTGGCGCCGGCGATGACCGAGACGGACCTACTGCGGGAGATGAGCGACGACTATGTTGCCGCGGTCAAGGCGAAGATTCCGAGGGGGCGTCTGTGCACCGTCCAGGAAATCGCGGACATGGTGGCGTGGATCGCCGGTCCCGAGTGCACCTTTTGCACCGGCGTGGTGTTCGACCTTTCCGGCGGCCGCGTGACATATTGAGGATTTTTGCGCGGAATAAGAGCGTAAGGGGAGCGTCGAACCGTCGGCGGTTGGAGACGGTGCAAGGTTAATATTCGCGCTGGGCGCAAGCCCAGGGGCTGACGCCCCTGGCCAATATTAATAAGTCCTCCGCGGTTCGACGCCCTGGTGCGCGATGGAAGCTTCAAACCTCAATATTCATCAGGTCACCTTTCGTGACCAGTGGTCGTTTCGCGAATCGGTCGAGGGAATGGCGCGGCACGGCGTTCACGCCACGGCGGTGTGGCGCGAAAAGCTGCACGAGATCGGCGTTGGGGAAGCCGCGCGGATCCTGCGCGACAATGGCATGCAGGTGTCGGCCATCTGCCCGGTGGGGCTGGTGACGGCTCCGGGGGAGAGCGCTTTCCAGGCGGGCCTCGATGACAATCGGCGCGCGATCGAAGAGGCCGTCGCGATCGGCGCCCCCTGCCTGGTTTTCATTTCGGGAGGGTTGCCGGAGAGGTCGAGAGATCTTGAAACCGCTCGCGCGCAAACACTTGCGAGTATCGCGGCGCTGGTTCCCGAAGCCCGCGCCGCCGGCATCAAGCTGGGAATCGAACCGTTGCACCCGATGATCTGCGCTTTCCGTGCCGTCCTCTGTACGCTCGAGCAGGCCAACGACTGGTGCGATCAGCTCGACGCCGACGATACCGTCGGAGTTGTCGTCGACACCTATCACGTCTGGTGGGACCCCAATGTCAGCCGAGAAATCACGCGGGCAGGTGAGCGGATCTGTGCCTTCCACATCAACGACTGGCTCGAAGATACCGAAGACCTGCGACTCGACCGGGGCATGATGGGCGACGGCGTCATCGACATTCCCGGCATCCGACAGATGGTCGAGGAAGGCGGCTACAACGGCCCGCCGGAAGTCGAAATCTTCTCGGCCAAGAATTGGTGGCGCCGCGACCCGGGCGAAGTGATCGAGGTCATCAAAGAGCGCTACCGGCAGTTCGTGTGACGAGCTTCTTCCGGAAATCGTTTTCGAGCGTGCCGCGGATTACGATATGGCCCGAAAAGTTGCAAACGGCTACAGCCGCGGAGCGGCGACGGGAATTTAGCCCCCGGGCTTCAGCCCGGGGTTCCCGCCAAAAAACACGATAAGCCCCGGATGGGGCGTAGGAACAATCGCGCGATGCAACCCAGACCAACAGGAACGTTCGCCTGCCCGCCGACGCCTGAAACTTCGACGTCTTCGTTGGACCGTATGCCGCCCCGGCTCCACTTTCATGGCGATACTCCGAATGCGCCCGGATCACCCAAGTTCGCCGGCCTCGGCGAGCATGCGTACCATTGTTTCAAATGCCTTGACTGTTTGCTCGACATCGGCGGCGTCGTGAACCCCCGAAACCACCCCGCCGGGCCACGGCAGCATGTCCGCGCCGCCGCACAACAAACCCGCGCGCATCTTGTGAATGAGGTCGGTCGAGGCCCCTTTGAGCTTCGAGGAATCCACGTGCCCGGCTTGAATGTCGTCGGGCCCGACCGCTTCGTGAGCCGGGTTGGTGAAGATGTGAAAGCCCGAAAACTCGCCGTAGACACACCAATCGGTCCCCATCCTTGACAGAACACCGTTCATCTCGTGACGCAGCGTCCCGGCCGTGCGATTGGCTCGCTCGATGAAGTCGCCCGATTGCAGCAGCTTCAGCGTCGCAAGCCCGGCGGCGGCCGAGACAGGACCCGCGTTGTAGGTGCCTTGGTGGGGCACGCGAGGGCCGGTGATGCCCTCGTCGGAGACTTGAAATTCCATGACGTCCATGATGTCGGCACGACCGGCAACGGCTCCGGTTGGATACCCCCCGCCGAGAATCTTCGCAATCGTCGTGAGATCGGGCGTAACGCCGTAAAAAGCCTGGGCTCCGCCGGGTGAGCACCGAAAGCCGGTGATCACTTCGTCGAAGATCAACACGACGCCGTGCTGTTGTGTGACTCGACGTAGATCCGTTAGGAACTGTGGGTTGATCGGGACTTTGCCGAAAGTCGATCCGGTGGGTTCGAGGATGACGCCCGCGATGTCGTCGCGTTCGGCGAACAGATTTTCGAGATAAGCGATGTCGCCGGAAGGCACGACCAGCATACCGTCGACAACCTCGGGCAGAATGCCGGCGGGCGCGGTTTCAGCCATGCCGCGCGCGAAAGCGACGTGATCGTGCCAACCATGGAAGTGTGTCCAAAAGCGCACGATCTTTGGTTTTCCCGTGGAAGCACGCGCCAGCCGCAACGCCAGGTGCGTGGCCTCGGTCCCCGTCACGGTGAATCGGATGCGCTCGGCCGAAGGCAGCATCGAGCAGACCAACTCGCCCCACTCGAGTTCAAGTTCATGAGAGGCTCCGTAATGGACCCCCCGACCGGTCTGTTCCCGCACGGCCTCGACGACGGCCGGGTGATTGTGCCCCAGCATCAACGCCCCGTGGCCGCCGAAGTAGTCGACGTATTCGTTGCCGTCAACATCCCATTTGCGCCCCGCGTCGGCGCGGTCGACCGAGAGCGGGTGGGGCAGCAGGAAGCGGACATCATGCGTGATGCCGCTGGGAAACGTAGTTCGGGCGCGGCGGTAGAGTTCGGCCGAAGTCGGCGTCTTATCGGCGTAGGTTTGGAGGATTCGGGATTGAGAGACCAGGGTTGACGGTGACATGATCGTGTGCCTCGCGGCTGTGGTCCATTTTACAACCGGAGCCGAACCTGCGCACTGGCGGGGAGTGCGCGACACGGATTTCGGAGACGCGGGCGCGGTGCGCGGTCCGCCGATGTGGCAACTGGGTTCCCGACGTGACGCACGTCTCCAGGCGTGCCGTGTCGGCATTCGTGCCGACATGTCTTCCTCCCATTCGCAACTCCGCGCGCGTCACCGTCAGCGTTAATTAACCCCGCCCTTCTCCTTCGCGGAGAGCCGCTATGCCTTGCCGCGGACGCGGTTTTAGTCGTAAACTTGGGGTTGTGAAAAAAGGGGGACTATCCCGAGCGCCCACCAAATAGGTTCCATTGAATCGGGAACCGCACAGGGCGCGAAGCGGACTCCTCCGAAGATAGCCTTCGAGACTATTGTGCATTACGTTTATGCCCGACGAGATCGCGAACACCTTGAGCCGCGAAGCGGCGGCAGGAATATAGCCCAGGGTGGAGCCGAAGGCGGGACCCTGGGTAGAATCCCCACCAGGAAGAGCCCTGGAGGGGAGGTCCCCCGGCACTCATCTTGATGGCGCTATTACGAAACCGAGGATTCATAGAAGCGGACTGCCCCCGATTTTTTCCCAGCCCCTGGGGTCCCGGGCTCAACAGGGCCGCCGAAAGGATAATTGCCTACCATGACGACCAACAAGACGACCCGGCGTAAGTTTCTCGGGAACAGTACAGCCGCGACGCTGGGCTTCACGATTGTACCCAGTAGCGTGCTGGCGACGCCGGCGCCGAGCGACCGTTTGAACTTCGGCCATATCGGAATCGGCGGCCGGGGACGGCGCTTCCTGCGCCCCCTGGCGCAAGCGGACGAGAAAGTCGTTCCCTGGATCAATCTCGGCGGCCGCCAAGACCGCTTCTTGCGCCCGGCCGTCTCGACGGCGCTGTGCGACGTCGACTCGAGCCGGCTCGACATGGCCGCGACCGTCGTCGGCGGCAAGCCGCAGCTCTACAAAGACTTTCGCAACCTGCTCGAGCAGAAAGACCTCGACGCCGTCTTTATCGCGTCCCCCGACCATTGGCACGCGCTGATGACGATCATGGCCTGCCAGGCCGGCAAGGACGTCTACGTCGAAAAGCCCGCGTCAAAAACGGTCGAGGAAGGGCGCGCCATGGTCACGGCCGCCGACCGCTACGGCCGCGTCGTGCAGGTAGGTTCCCAGGGTCGCTCGCAACAGCCCGCCTATCACGCTTGCAAATACATTCAAAACGGGCAAATCGGCAAGGTCGGCAAAGTCCTCTGCTGGCACTATGAAAACCCCGTGGGCGACTGGACCCCTAACGCCGAGCCGCCCTCCGGCCTCGATTACGACAGCTGGCTCGGACCGGCGCGGAAGATTCCATACAATGAGACGCGCACTCACGGCCGGTTCCGCTGGATGCTCGATTTCGGCGGCGGCCAAATTCGCGACCGCGGCGCTCATGTCATGAGCGTGGCGAACTGGATCATGGACGCCGACTACACCGGCCCGGTAAGCGTCGAGGCGACCGGCGAGCCCTATGCCGAGGGGATCTACGATGCGCCCGAGCACATGACGGTGACGTACGAGTTCAAGGACCCGGATTGGACGCTGGTCTGGGCGCAACCCGGCGTACTCTCCGAGGAACTCGAAGGCCGCTACGGAGCGGTCTACTGGGGAGACAAGGGACGCCTCACCGTTACCTACGGCGATCGTCACACCACCGACACCGAGCAGAAAGCCAAGGATTATCAGATTCCCCACGGCGGCGTTGAGCCCTATCGCAGCACCGGCCACGGCGAGGATTTCGAAGATTGCATCAAGTCCCGCGAGAAACCGATCATGCACATCGAAGCGGCGCATCGCGTGGCGACGCTGTGCATCTTGGGTAATCTTTCCTACCGCTTGCGCCGCAAATTCGAGTGGGACCCGGTCAATGAGCGGGTCAAGAATGACGAGGAAGCCAACCGCCTGCTGAGCCTTCCCGGCCGCGGCCCTTGGCACCTGTAGGACGCGAAGGCAACAGAGATCAGCGACGAAGACAGAGAGGCAAGAGAAGTAATGACGACGTCCAACAAATCCGAAACGGCTCATGCTCGAAAGGCCGCGCTTGCCGCTGTCGCCGCCGCTGCCGCGTTCGCCGTCCCGGCGACTGGCCGCGCCGGCGAGAAAGAGGACAAGTTTCTCGCCGATATCAAGAGCGACGACGCCGAGACCCGTTTGGCGGCGTGGCTGATCGCCGACCAAATGGACCCAGAGGTGATCCCCGCGCTGAGTGCGCTTCAGGTTTCGAAGAAGCCCGGTGTGCGCAAGGCGGCCGCCGAGGCGCTGAACCACGTCGTTCATTCAGTGGGAAAAGAACTGGACCCGGCGGCGCTGCGGGCGAACCGAGGACGTCCGAATGCGCCGGACGAGCAGAACAAGCGCCAACGCGTCGTGCAAGGGTTGCTGGGGCTTCTCGACGGCAAGCGCCACGAGGATGAGAAGGTGTCGGCCTTGCGCCATCTGTCGTTGGTCGCCGACGTGGATTCGGTGGCGGCGATTGCCAAGTTGGTTCATGACGGGCGTTTGCGCGAGGAAGTCGTCTTCTGCCTGGAGCGTATTCCGGGCAAAACGGCGGAAGAAGCCTTGCTGGCGGCGCTCGACGGGGCGGCGGACGAGTTCAAGCCGCGCATTCTCGCGGCGCTCGGCCACCGCCAAGCCGACGAAGCGATGGGAGCTTGTTTGGCGGCGATGAAGTCGTCCGATACCACGATCGCCATGGCGGGGATGAAAGCGGCCGCCCGCATCGGCGTGCCGGCGGCGGGCGATATCCAGTTGCCGGATTACGATTCGTTGTCGGATTGGCGCAAGATCGAGTACGACGACAGCTTGCTGCGCTACGCCGACGCCCTGCTTGCCCGCGGCGATTCCGAACACGCTTCGGGTCTCTACCGCGGGGCGCTTAACCGCGAGGAAGAGCATCTCCAATGCGCCGCCATCATCGGGCTGGCCAAGATCGGCACAGCGGAGGCTGCGGCGGCTATTTATCCGAAACTCAGCAGTGACAACAATGCAGTGCGCATCACCGCCCAAAAGGCTTGGGCGGCGATGAGCAAGCGTGCCGCCGGCTGAGCCGGCAGCCTCGGTAGCGACAAACACTCGTGTTTGTGCCGGCCCAAAATCCGGACAAGCTCTCAGCTTGTCCGCCCCGCGTACGGAATCGAATGAGGTCGAGCCCTGCGCCCGGGGCAGCTGAGCTGGTCCCGATTGCCCCCGCCAACTCGCGCCGGGTCCCCGTTCCCATATTTGTGTCGCGCACCCCAACCTCAGCCGTGTCGGCATTTTCCAATCCAAGAATGCGCCTGAAATGGGTCGGGGCCGAAAAGAGGTGGCCCGCTGTATCGCTCATCCGCCGAAGGCCCGGGGGCCGCTTCGCTATCATGGAAACTTACCTGCTTACTTGCCGGGACGCCCCTTTCTCTTAAGATCGCTCATGCTGCGTTTTGAAACCGCCGGTGAATCACACGGTGAAACCCTGGCTACGATCCTGACCGGGTTGCCGGCCGGTGTACCGGTGTCGCTCGATTTCGTCAACCGCCAACTATGGCGGCGACAGCAGGGCTACGGGCGCGGCGGGCGGATGAAGATCGAGACCGACAAGGCCCATGTCGTCTCCGGCGTGCGGCACTCAAAAACGATCGGCTCGCCGATCGCGATCTTGCTCCAAAACCGCGATTGGAAAAACTGGACCGAAGCTCTGCCCGTGGAAGACGCCGAGGGCAGCGAAGGCGCGGCGAAGCCCGTCACGCGGCCCCGGCCCGGACACGCCGACCTGGCGGGCGTGCTCAAATACAATTTCCCCGATGCCCGTTATATCCTCGAACGCGCCAGCGCGAGAGAGACTACTTCTCGAGTCGCCGTCGGGGCCTTCGCGAAACTGTTCTTGGCCGAATTCGGAATTTCCATTCTCAGCCATGTGATCGCGGTGGGTAATGTGGCGCTTGAGCGCGACCCGGCTTGGGAAGAAATCGAAGCGCTCGCCGACAAGGATGCAGTCCTACTCAATTGCGTGGACGCGGAAACCGAACAGCGCATGAAAGCCGTTGTCGACGAGGCCTATAAGACGGGCGACACGCGCGGCGGGGTCTTTGAAGTCGTGGCACACAATTTGCCGGTAGGACTGGGATCGCACATTACGTGGGATTCCCGCCTCGACGGCCGCTTGGCGCAGGCCGTTCTATCGATGCAAGCCGTCAAAGGCATCGAGATCGGCCGAGGCATGCTGGCGGCGGTTAGCCCGGGATCGAAGGTTCAGGACACGATTCACTACGACAAATCGAGGCGGGCTTTCCATCGAGGCTCGAATTTCGCCGGTGGGCTCGAGGGCGGCATGACGAACGGCCAGGACGTCGTCGTGCGCGGTTACATCAAGCCGATCTCGACCCTCCGCAAACCCCTCGAATCAGTGGATCTCGAAACCCGCGAATCCTCAAGCGCCGCCTATGAGCGTTCCGATGTCGCGGTGATCCCCGCGGCCGGGGTCATCGGAGAAGCCATGGTCGCGCTCACCCTCGCCTCGGCCTTTCTCGAAAAGTTCGGCGGCGACTCGCTCACCGAAACCAAGCGAAACTTCGAGGGCTTTCAGTCCCAGGTGCGGGATTACTAACGGAACCCTCAATCGAAAGCTCAGCCCGACGCGAAACTCGCCGTATCACGACGGGCGGGTTGCATTGCTGACCTGATCTCGTAGCTTGTCGGGAAGCTCCTCAGGGTCCAGGACTTCGTCCCGAACCGCCTGTCGAAGCACATCGAGAACTTCAGATCTCGTGAGGCGCCGGCACGCCCCGGCACGAATGTGGGTGCCGAGCACCTCGGCAAATCTCGCCAAACGAACCGCATCCAATGATCCGGCGTCGACGTGCCGGTTCCGAAGCTCCGCGACGCGCGTTTCGCCGGCAGTGGACTTGAGCGAAATCCCGGCTCGTTCGAGGTCCGAAACCGGGACCCAAGCAATATCAAACTTGTCCAGCCGGTCACCGGCCGCCGCCAATGCGAGCACAACACTTCGTATTTCGGAATCGCCGCCGCTTCCGCACAGCCACAGAGATAGGGCGTTGCCGCGCGTTCGTAGATCGCCCGTCACCGCATCGGCAGCGATCTCACCGTCCGCCAACTCGTCTCTCTCGTCCCATTTTGCACGAGAAATCTTTCTAGCCAAATGTTCTTGGTCAGAGATTGCCGGCGACCTGTCGGATGTACTCATCTAGCCAGGGAACTTTCTCTTCGTGTTGGCGGAGTAGGTTTTTCAGACTGTCCTCATCCCGGTTCTCCACCGCCTGAACTGCGGCGTCTCGCACCTCCACTTCCGGGCTCCTTAACCCGGCAGCAATGAGTTCGGATCTCCAGGTCTCCGAACCGGGTGATGCCAGCCTGCCCAGGCACCGGAGCAGCGCGGAGCTTAGCGATGTATCGGCCTCGGAAACCGCGGTGAGGATCCAGTCCACGGCCTCGCGGTGGCGAATCAATGCGTCTTGGAGGATCTTTTCGAGCGGATGACTGAACCCATCTTCCACAGGCTCTCGGCATCGATGGCGGCCCGAACGCTTGCCCTCCAAGGCTGTTTGACCGGCAAACCACCTTGTGGCCGAGACACTCGGAGACGAAGGCGCTTGCTCTTACGTAATGGGTCTACTTGTTTCATGCTGCACGCCGAGATTTTCGTGGCGCCGCAATACCATTGGCAGCCGGGAGACGCGATTCCCGAGGGCTAAATGGAGCTTATCATTCCCCGATTCTTGCGGCAAACTCTATGGGCTATGCCGGCGATGCCGGCGGCATGATCCGGTTACTTCCACCACCCCCTTTGACTTTCCCGCGCGTTTCGTCTATCTTGCCCTTCTATGTCGGAACCAACCTACGTCTTGGGAATTGACTACGGCACCGAGTCGGGGCGCGTGATGCTGGTCGACGCCTCGAACGGCGAGGAGGTGGCCTGGCACGTGGTTCCCTACTCGAACGGCGTGCTCGACCGCGAACTACCCGGCGGCGGCGCCCTCGGTCCCGACTTCGCCCTGCAAGATCCGCTCGACTACTTGACCGTCCTGAGCGAAGGCGTCCCGGCGGTATTGCGTTCGGCCGGCGTCAAGGGAAGCGCGGTAGCCGGCATCGGAGTCGATTTCACTTCCTGCACAGTCCTACCCTCGAAAGCCGACGGAACGCCGTTACGCTCTCTACCCGATTTCGAGGGCAACCCTCACGCCTGGGTCAAATTGTGGAAGCACCACGCCGCGCAACCGCAGGCTGACCGCATCAATGAGGTCGCCGCCGAACGCGGCGAGGAATTCATGGAACTCTACGGGGGAGGTTATTCCTCGGAGTGGTTCTTCTCGAAAGTCCTCGAAACCCTCGAAAAAGCCCCGGAAGTGTACGCCGCCGCCGACCGCTTTCTCGAAGCCGGCGATTGGCTGGTGGGACGGCTCGTCGGACGCGAAAGCCGCTCGGAATGCGCGGCCGGTTACAAGGGCATGTGGATCAAGGGCAAGGGCCGGCCCTCGGCTGACTTTTTCAAAGCCCTCCACCCCGGGCTCGAAAACGTCATCGCCGAGAAGGTCGAAGGCCCCCTCATCCCTGTCGGAGGAAAGGCCGGGGAGCTGACCGCGGAAATGGCCGAGCTAACCGGCCTGACGTCCGGCACGCCCGTCGCCGCCTCGGTCATCGACGCCCACTCGGCCGGCCCGGCTTGCAGTCTTGCCCAAAGCGGGCGGCTGGCCATGATCATGGGAACCTCGCTGTGCCACATGCTGCTCGGCGACCGCAAACAGATCGTCGAAGGATGCGGCGGACTGGTTGAGGACGGCATCATTCCCGGCTTCTGGGGCTACGAAGCCGGGCAGGCTGCCGTGGGAGACATCTACAGCTGGTTTTTCGAGAACGGCTTGACCGCCGAGATCGAAAAGCAAGCCGAGGCCAAGGGCGTCTCGCCCGAAGATTTGCTCACCCAAAAGGCTGCCGCGCTGCGGCCGGGGGAAA
Source organism: Bryobacterales bacterium (assembly GCA_965238125.1). Lineage (GTDB taxonomy): Bacteria > Acidobacteriota > Terriglobia > Bryobacterales > UBA6623 > UBA6623. Next base: position 682,691 of record OZ250179.1, read on the forward strand.
GCGGCTTGCTGGCGCTCGATTGGTGGAACGGCAGCCGCTCGGTTCTGATGGACGCCGAACTAAGCGGCGTGCTCGTCGGGATGACGCTGACGACGCGCTCCGAGGAGATCTACCGCGCTCTGGTGGAGTCGACAGCCTTCGGCACCCGGCAGGTGATCGAAACATTCGAGCAACAGGGGGTCCCCATTCGCGATATCGTGGCTTGCGGAGGCTTGCCGGAAAGAAGCCCGTTCGTGATGCAAATCTTCGCCGACGTGACGGGCCGCGAGATCTTGCTGCCGCGCTCGTTTCAGGCCTCCGGTCTTGGGGCGGCCATTCACGGCGCCGTAGCGGCCGGCTGCTACCCCGACTTCCCGGCGGCGATCGGCGCCATGGCCGGGTTGCAACAGACTCGCTATCGACCTGATCCCGAGGCCGGCGCCGTCTACGACAAGCTGTTTGCTGAATATGTCTCGCTTCACGACTATTTCGGGCGCGGCGCCAACGACGTCATGAAGAGCCTCAAACAATTGCGGCGGCGGTAGTGAGCACCCGTTGCGGAGGGAGTCCGGCTTGGGTCGAGCGCCCCCGAAAGCTTTCGCTTGCAGCCGCTTCCCGCTGCCCCCGGCAATGCCGACGCGCGGAGCAAGAGCTTGACAACACTTGCCCTGCAAGGGATCGAACTTCGCGCCCTTTTGGCCCCTTATCGCAAACAATGAACTGTAAATAGGTCATAAGTCCGCCATAATTCAGAGCGGATTTCCGGGCGCTCAATTCTCGCTCACGCTCACCCCGCCATCCGTAGCAACCGGAGGTCACCCGAACGGTTGTGCCGGCACTCCGGCCGCCGAATCTCCCGACGGGGGTGGCAGGGTGTATGGCGACCACTTTGCTGCTCGTTTTCCTGCCTCGCCTTGTCGCGTTGATTGGGACTATCGCCATCGCGGCAGGCGTGTGAACAGCTACTTTCGTCGACTGCGGCGCACGTCACGAACCCCGGGAATGCCCTTCATCCCGGCGATTACGCGATCCAGCTGCTCAACGTTGTGAATCTCGAGAAACATCTCCACCGCGGCGAGACCGCTTTTTTCTTTACGGGGCCGGCTCTCGACACTCGAAATATTGACTTTTTCGTTCGAGACGCCGGCGCTTAGGTCAGCCAGAATGCCGGGACGATCCTGGAGGTGAATCAACAAGTGGGTGCGGTAGGCGACGTCGGGACCGCGGGACCATTCGACTTCAAGGCGCCGCTCGGCCTCGTACATCAAGTTTTGGACATTCGAGCAGGTCGCCGCATGGACGGCAACGCCCTTGCCGCGCGTGACGTACCCGACGATCGCTTCGCCCTTGATCGGGTTGCAGCAGCGCGCCCGGTACACCAAAATGTCGTCAATCCCCTTCACGGTGAGCGCGCCCTCCTCGCCCGCGGCCGGTGACTGCTTCGTGGGGGGGGCGGAAGGCGCTTCGGGCTGTGGGAACAGCTTCGTCACGATGTGCCGCGCTGAATACTTTCCGTATCCAAGCGCCGCGTAGAGATCCTTCGGGTGAGTGCAACCGTACTCCTGGCAGATTTCGGCAAGAGCTTTCTCGTCGACCTTGCGAAATGAGACCTTCAGGCGGCGGGCTTCTTTGTCCAGTAGCTTGAGGCCGATCTGCTCGGCCTTCTCCCGCTCCCGGGTGTTCAACCAATGCTTGATCTTATTGCGGGCGCGGGAAGTCTTGACGCTTGCAAGCCAATCGCGACTCGGCGTATGGTTCGCCTGCGTGAGGATCTCGATGATATCGCCGTTACGCAGGTGGTAGGTAAGGGGAACAATGCGGCCGTTCACTTTGGCGCCGACGCAGCGGTGGCCCACCTCGGTGTGGATAGCGTAGGCGAAATCGACGGGTATGGCGCCGCGGGGAAGGACCATCAGCTTACCTTGCGGCGTAAAGACGTAAACTTCCTCGGGGTAGAGATCGATCTTGAGCGTTGACAGAAAATCGCTTGGATCTTTCATGTCCCGCTGCCACTCGACGAGTTGACGCAACCACGCCATGCGACTGTCTTCGCCGTCGGCGCCGTGCCGCCCCTCCTTGTATTTCCAGTGAGCGCAAATGCCCTGGTCGGCCATGTTATGCATCTCTTCCGTCCGAATTTGCACTTCGAACGTGCGACCGTGCTCGTCAATGACCGACGTGTGCAGCGACTGGTAGAGGTTGGGACGGGGCGTGGCGATAAAGTCCTTGATGCGCCCCGGGACCGGGCGCCATAAACCGTGAATCACGCCAAGCGCGGCGTAACAGTTCCGTTCCGAATCGGTAATCACGCGCAAAGCCAGCAGATCATAGACCTGGTCGAGCGTGATTTGCTGCTCCTGGAGCTTGCGATAGATCGAATAGGGCCGCTTGACGCGACCATCGAGGACAGCGGGCACGCCGGCCTCCTCAAGCGCCGCGGCCAGCACTTGCTTGGTCCGCGCCAGGAAAGTTTCGTTGGCGCCCCGATCCTGGTCGATCAGCGTCGTGATTTCCTCGTAGGCGTGAGGTTCGAGATAAGACAAGGACAGATCCTCGAGTTCGCCTCGCATTTTTCCCATCCCCAAGCGCAAGGCGACGGGCGCATAGATTTCCAGCGTCTCGCGGGCAATGCGCTGTTGCCTTTCCGGCTCCAGGTACTGGAGAGTGCGCATATTGTGCAACCGGTCGGCGAGCTTGACGAGAATGACACGAATGTCCTCGACCATCGCCAGCAGCATCTTACGGAAGCTCTCCGCCTGCCGCTCCTCGGCCGAGTAGTCGCCGAGTTTGCTCAACTTCGTGACGCCTTGCACACAGCGAGCAACTTCGGGGCCGAAGCGACGGCGGATCATCGCGATGCCGACCCTGGTGTCTTCCACCAGATCATGGAGCAACCCGGTCACGATGCAAACCGGATCCAGCCGCATATCGGCCAGCAGATGAGCCACCTCGACGGGATGACTCATGTAGGGTTCGCCGGACTTGCGAAGTTGGGTCCCGTGGCGTTCAACCGCGAAGTCAAACGCTCTTTGCACTAACGAGACGTCGTCATGGGGCCGGAGATCGGCGAGCTTATCTTGCAGCTCACGGAAGCGGAGTTCGATGGTCTGCAATGCCGGCGGTGGTCCGCTCGTCGTGGGGTCGGTGGCCATCAGGTCAAACCGATGCCTCGGGGCAAAAAGAAAGACCCCGAGGACTTACGCCCTCAGGGTCATTATAGAAACTTGGGGGAATTACTCCCCTTCTTGGAACAGATCCTGCGTGCCCGCCTCGGCGACCCGTTTCTTGGCGTCTAGGGTTTTCTGGACCCAATCATCGGCCTGGGCGGTATACTCGTCGTGCTCTTCCTTGGTTTCGGCAAGGTCGGCCCGCTCGCGATAAAGCAGGTTCAGGTAAGCCATGGCGTCCCCGTAATCGGGATCCAGCTCGATGGCCTTCCGGAGATGATCCATCCCGCCTTCGACGATCGACAGGCCGTTTTCCAACAGTTCCTCCCGCGCCTCGTTGCAAGCCGCGCGGTCCTTGCGCGAGAGCCGGCGATTGGTGTCGCACCAGACCTTGAGCGGACCCGAGTCTTCCTGCTTCATGTAGTAAGTAGCCCGCGCGTCGAGACGCGGCTGATAAGCCTCGGTCCAAGCGATGACGCCCATGGTGTAACGAGCTTGCTTATTGGTCGGATCGGCGGCGATCAGCCTGGTGTAGGTTTCCTTCGCCTCGTCCATCTTGTCTCCCATATTGAAGTAGAGGCTGCCCACGTAGGCAAGCGCCGATGCGTTGTCGGGCTCCTTTCTCAACACGTCCTCGAACACGCCGAGAGCCTTGTCGGCGATTTTAAGATTCTCGTCCGACATTCCGCCCGGAATGTACTGCATCATGTACGAAGTCGCCAGATACTGTTGCGCGGTGAGCAACTCCGGATCGAGCTCAAACGCTTTTTCGAAGTGGATGGCGGCAAAAGCGTAATCGGAGCGGCCGAAGGCGTTAACTCCTTGATTCAGCTCGCTGCGAGCCTTCAGGTAGTTAACCTTCTCTTGACAGCCCAGCGAGAGCACGCCGAGCATCAGCGCCGCCGCCAGGCAGGCGATCGTTGCTTTCTTGTTCATTTCGAAACCTCCTTCGGCATTCCCGATCGTCCCGTCAGCCGGCCTCCCCGCGGGGCCGGAAGAGAAAGGGAAGCCCAAGGGCGTCAGAACGCGCCCTCGAGATCCTCCGTCATCAAACCAATCTTGTCTACCCCGGCGCCTTTCGCGATGTCGATGACCTCGGCCACCTCGCGGAAATCCAATGACGGCGCTCCGCGGATGAACATCACTCTCTGCGCGCGCGTCTTGAAAATATCCCGCAACCGCTCCTCAAGCACGCCTTTTTGGGCCGGCTCGCGGTTGATCATGATGCGACGGTCGGCAGCGATCGAGACCACCACGGTGCGGGCGTCGTCGGGCGGCGGCGTGTCCTCTTCATTCTCATCGGGTTGGGGAACAAGCGCTTCCAGCCCCTTGGGCGTGAGCGGCGTGATCACCATGAAAATAATCAATAAAACGAGAAGCACGTCGATCATCGGCGTCATGTTGATGTCATACATGACAGCGCCGCCCTCTTTCATTTCCATTGACATTGCTGTGTCCTCCTGATGATTCCAACTGCCTTGAGCGTGCGCTCCCCTACATCGTCACGACCGGCGAGTCGCCGGCGCCTTGAATCTTTTCGGTCAACAAGCCCAACCCGTCCACGCCGACGGCGCGAAGCACATTAATCACCTCGACAACCTTCTCATAGCGGGAGCGAGCGTCGGCCTTGATGTAGACGGTCTTGTCGAGCTTATTGTCCACCGCATCTTCGATTTGCAAGCCCAGCTCCTCGAGCTGGATTATGCCGCGACCCAGAAAGACCTTTCCGTCACGAGTGATCGCGACCACCAGAGCATCTTCTTTATCCGCCTCGTCCATCGAGATCGGATTGCGGGTGCGCACCATGTCGACGCTGACGCCCTTGCTCAACATGGGCGTGATGACCATAAAAATAATAAGCATCACCAGCATCACGTCCACCATGGGGGTGACGTTGATGGCCGAAATCGTCTCGCCGCCGATTCTTTGCTTCTTTGCCATGTCTACTCCTCATCCCGTCGGGTGGCGGGATTTCCGGCCCGCCGCCGAAGGGAATCGATTCGATACGCGAATAGCTAGTTCGCCGAGGCCTTCTGGGTCCTCTTCAGAAAGTAGTCGATCAACTCGGAACTGGCGTTATCCATCTCGACGCCGAAGCCCTGGACTTTGGAGTTGAAGTAGTTGTACATCCAGACCGCCGGAATGGCCACGAACAGACCGATCGCCGTCGCCACGAGCGCTTCGGAAATGCCGCCCGCGACGGCGCCCAGACCGGTCGACTTTTCGGTCGAAATGCCCTGGAACGCGTTGATGATGCCGACCACGGTGCCGAACAGGCCCACGAACGGGGCGGTCGAACCGATCGTCGCCAATCCGCTCAAGCCGCGCTGCAACTCGGCGTTGACGATCGCGTGAGCGCGCTCCAACGCCCGTTGCGACGACTCGATCGTCTCCCCGGGTATTTCCGTACCGGACTCGTGAGCGCTGAACTCCTGCAACCCGGCGACGACAACCTTGGCCAGATGGCTCTTCTTGTGCCGCTCGGCGAGCTTGACGGCATCGTCCAGATTGCCGTCGCGCAAGGCGCCCGCCACCGCCGGTGCAAACGCTTTCGACTGCTTCCTCGCGCCGTTGAAAGCGATGTAACGGTCAATCATGACGCCGATCGACCAGGCCGACATCACGAACATGACGATGACCACCGAGCGAGCGGCGAATCCCATCTGATTCCACATCGACACCATGTCGAAACCGATTTCTTGTTGCAGCAGCAACATTCCCCAAAGTGAAAACTGCGTAAGCATGAAACCTTCCTCCTATTCGCATTCTTAAGAATCGATTCAAACCGCGCCCCATGCCGGCGATCCCGGCCGGAGACACGAAAAGTTCGGCCCCGCCCGCCTCAACCCGTCAGGGTAAAGTTGACATCGACCTGGGTTACGACCTCCACCGGCTGTCCGTTCAGCAGGGTGGGCTTGTAACGCCATTGCTTAACCGCCTGCAGCGCCGAGGGGATCAGCAGAGGGTGACCGCTGAGCACCTCGAGCTTTTCGATCGAGCCGTTTTTGGCGATGATGGCCGTTAGCTTGACCGTGCCTTGAATACGGGCCTGCCGGGCCAGGGGCGGATATACCGGCCTCACTTGGCGGATCAAATTGGCCTTTTGCACCGCACCGCCCACGCGAATGCGTTTCGGCGGCGGCGGCTTCTTCTTGACCGGCGGCGGCGGCGGCGCCACTAAGGGCGTGCTCGAAATGATGCTGCCGATCACGCCCCCCAGCCCGCCTCCTATCGCTCCGCCGCCAATGCCGCCCACGACTCCGGCGATACTAGCCGCCGGCGGGGCCTCGTCCTGAATAATCGCCACGCGATCCGGAATCGCCACCGGCGTCGCCATCGGGTTGAACTGTTCGGGAATAATCTTTCGCGTCACGATCGGCGGCGGCGCCGGGGGCGGCGGCGGCGGCGGCGCCACCAAGAAACCCATCAATTCCGTGGCCGGCAACTCGTAGTAGTTGAGCAGGGGAAACAAGATCCCCACGCCAAGCAACAGCAGCTGCAAACCGCAAGATAAGGCCATGGCCCAGGGTGTTCTGGTTTTTCCAATCGCCGTTTCCATCAAGCTCTGTTCAAACATGGTTCTATCCCCTCATTAATTCTCGGCTGAACAGTCTATCACGTTCTGTCAACAGTTTCGCGGCGCGCGCGCAATTTTTTATCTCGATCGGCGCCCGCCGCCCGCCTTGGCGGCGGCCGACCCCTGCCACCATAGCAAAATCGGACCGGCAATGAAAACGGATGAATACGTCCCTACAATCACTCCCACGACCAGGGCGAACGAGAATCCCCGCAGCACTTCTCCACCGAACAAGAATAGCGCCAACACCGCCACCAGTGTCAACCCCGAGGTCAGCACCGTCCGGGTCAGCGTCTGATTGATACTCAGGTTCAGCAACTGCTCAAGAGGTTGCCGTCTGGTCAGCTTCCGATTCTCCCGTACGCGGTCGAAAATCACAATCGAATCGTTCATCGAATAACCGACCAGCGTCAGCAGACCGGCGATCACGGGCAACTCGATCTCGCGGTCAAACAGCGAAAAGAAGCCCAGCGTGATGAAAACGTCATGAAAAACCGCAGCAACCGCCGCCACCCCGTAAATCCACTCAAAGCGGAACGCGATATAGAGCAGCATCCCGCCCAGCGCCGCCAGCGTCGCGTTGCGGGCTTGCCGTTGCAGGTCGGCGCCGATCTTCGGCCCGACCACCCCCACGCCGCGAATCGCATACCCGCCAGCGTAGGTCTCCACCGGAAGCGCTGCTATCATATCAGGATTCACACCCGGAACGGAAGCCATGACCGAAAAATCCTTGACCAGCCCCGAGTGCGGCGCCTCGTCGCGAAACGCGATCAGCATCTCGGCGCTTTCCCGCAGCTCCTCGGCCGTTAAGCCCAGCCCGGCGACCCGGTCGTTGTTTCCCAGCCTCGCCGCCAACGTATCCACACCCGCGTTGTTGAAATTCAGCTTGCCTTCCTCGGCGGGATAGAGCCCGTCGAGGGTCTCCATGATCCGAGCTCGCCCGGAAGTCAGATCCTGCTCGTCGGCAGCCAGATCGAGGTCGATCTTGAGTTCGTGACTCTCTCCCATCTCGGTAAAGGGCTGCAAGGCGGCCACCTGCAAACCGCTCTCAGTGAGCGCGGAGCGAATGCGGTCGACATCGGGAGCTTCGCTGAACTTCACGTAAACCAACGTGCCCCCTTTGAAGTCGATGCCCATCTTCAAACCGCCCTTGGCCACCATACTCGCCGCCCCGGCGACGATCAGCACCGCTGAAAGGATCAGAAAGTGCTTGCGCCGCCCGAGAAAGTCAATGTCGGTGAGTTTGAATAATTCCATCGACCCACTGTTCGGGGCCGCTCGATGCCCTAGACACCGCCGGCCGACAAAAAGTTCCTCAAAATTTAGGTGAATTCACTGAGGTATGACAAAAATACCAATCGCTCCCAGTGACCACGCCGCGGCCGTCTCTCCCCGCCGGCATGTGTCCCCACGCCCGGCCAACGGCCTTGTTCAACCTAAATACTCAACTCCTTCACCTGCTGCTTGCGGGACATCCCCAGATCGAAAATCAATCGGGAAACGAACACCGACGTGAACAGGTTGGCCGCCAAGCCGACCGCCAGCGTCACGGCAAAACCGCGCACCGGCCCGCGCCCGAAGGCGAACAAAAACGCCGCCGCGATAATCGTCGTCAAATTGGCGTCAACAATCGTCGTCAGCGCCTTCGCGAACCCTGCATTCAAGGCCGCGACGACCGCCTTGCCGGCGCGCAACTCCTCGCGCACCCGCTCAAAGATCAGCACATTGGCGTCCACCGCCATGCCGATCGTCAAAATGATACCCGCGATACCGGGCAGCGTCAGCGTAAAACCGAAATAGCTCAACACCGCCATCAAGATAATCAAGTTAAGGCACAAAGCCACGACGGCGTTGACGCCCGACTTGCGGTAGTAAACCAGCATCAGCAGGACGACCAGCGCCATGCCGAGCGAAGCGCTCCACACGCCCTGCCGAATCGAATCCGCGCCCAACGACGCCCCGACCGTGCGCTCTTCCAAATACTCAACACTCGCCGGCAGCGACCCCGCGCGCAACACCAAGGCCAAGTCCATCGCCTCTTGTTGCCCGCTCAGGCCCGTAATGCGGCCGGAATCCTCGATGCGGGATTCGATCGTGGCGACGTTGACGATTCGATTGTCAAGAATGACCGAAAGCCGCCCCTGTCCGGCGCGAGGCCCCGTAAAATCGCCGAAACGAACGCCGGCTTCCCGCGAGAGCGTAAACGCCGCCTCCCATTGCTGGGTCTGCGGATCGCGGCCCGCCTGAGCGTTACGCAAATCGCGCCCGGTAACGACCGGCGTCCGATTCAGGACATACCATTGCTGAATCGACTGCCCGCCGCCGTCGCGCGTGCGCTCGCTGAGAAGTTCGCTGTTGGGCGGGAGGATCCCGCCGTTTTGGCTGATGGCCTGCGAGCGGGAGGAGTAGGGGCCGTCGAGAACCTCCTGGATCTCGAGCAGCGCCGTCATCTGCAGAATCTCCATCACGCGGCTGGGGTCGCTAACCCCCGGCAACTGCACCAGGATTTCATATTCGGCGTCGGCTCGACCGTGTTGCTGGATCGTCGGCTCGGTGAGTCCCAATCCGTTGATGCGGTTTTCGATCGTCGTGATCGCCTGCGTTACCGTGCGCCCCTTCATCGCCGCCAGCGTGGCCGGACGCATCGTCAGCTTCCAGGTCGAGGAATCGACCGGCGTGTAGAGCCACTCATTGAAAACCTCGTCAATCGTCAACCGAAAGTCGGCGCCGCGGTCCGGCGGAATACCCGAAACCGTAATCGCGATCGAATCCGCCGACTCGACATCCCGCGGCTCGTTGGGCTCGATCGAGTCAAAGAGAATGTCTTGGCGATTGAGGTCCTCGCGGAGCCTAGCCGTCACTTGGCGAGCCTCGGCAAGGATGGCCTCTTGCACCTGCACCTGTAAGATCAGGTGCGTGCCGCCCCTCAGGTCGAGGCCGAGAGTGATGCGCTCCGCCGCATTTTCCTTCAGCTCCTCCCACGAGGAGGGGAGGCCGATGATGCCGTAAACGCAAACCAGCACCACGGCAACGACGAAACCCAACTTTTGCAAAAGTTTGCTTGTCATGAGATTGCGAGAGAGGCGATTGCCAGGTCGTCGCCCGGACGCGGACGCCTCGGGGAAACTAGGATTTGCTCTCCTCCTGGTCGGCAATCAGCGCGGTCACGGCATTGCGCGAGATTTCCAGCTTCACGTTGTCGGGCTTTACGCGCACAGTGACCGTATTGTCGTCGCCCACCGCCACCAGCGTCCCCATGACGCCGCCGCTGGTGACGACTTTGTCTCCGTTCTTGAGGTTCCGCAGCATCTCGTCCAATTTGCGCTGTTTGCGCCGCATCGGCATGAACAGCACAAAGTAGAAGATCACCACCATAAAGATGATGGGGACAAAGATACCCTGAGGCGAGCTTCCGCCTTGCAGCAGCCAAAGAGCCGGCGGCGCGGCGGCCGCAAGCCAATGCATTTCCCACAACGCCTGCATTTGAGCCTCGGCACCCCCGCCCGCGCCTATCCCCATGGCGGCCGCGGAATTGTCGAGGGGGATTCGATCCGTCTACAGAGTCTTCCGGCTGCCCGCGGCGAGATCGGCTACCCTCCCCGCCGGTCGGCGGAGCGGACACGGGCTAGGTAAGCAGGGAACTCTCCAATTTGTATAGCTTCGCGAATCTCCCTGAGCCTGTCAAGGTAAACGGTCAAATTATGGAGCGTCGCCAGTGTGGAATAAAGCATCTCCCCGGCCAAAAACAGGTGCCGCAGGTAGGCCCGTGAGTGATTCCGGCAAGTGTAACAGGCGCAGTTTTCGTCCACCGGCCGCGGATCGGCCTTCCATTCGCTGTTCTTGATGATGAGCCGACCCTCGGATGTAAAAAGATAGCCGTTGCGGGCGTTTCGGGTCGGCAACACGCAGTCCATCATGTCGACGCCCCGAGCGACGTACTCGCCCAACTCGTCGAGCAAGCCCACGCCCATGACGTAACGCGGCTTGTCGCGCGGCAAGATCGGCTCGCTCGCCTCGACCATTTCGAAACTCAGCGCCCGAGGCTCGCCGACCGACAACCCGCCGATCGCGTAACCCGGCGCGTCCATCTCGACCAATCGCTCCGCGCACTCGCGCCGCAATTCCGGGAACATCGACCCCTGAACGATCGGGAACAGCAGGGGCGGCAAACGCTTGATTTCCGCGCGGGCCCCTGTTTCGGCATCCGTCTCCGTTTCCGCCCTCCAATGCCGAATCCCCCGCTTGGCCCAGTCAATCGTCCGCTCCATCGACGCCTTCGCATACGGGCGGCTCACCGGATACTCCGTGCATTCATCGAGCACCATCATCACATCGCTGCCCAGCGTGCGCTGAACGTCGATGGTCGATTCCGGCGTGAACACATGTTCGGAGCCATCCAAGTGCGACCGGAAAATCACCCCGTCGTCGGTGATCTTGCGCAGAGAGCTCAGGCTGAAGACTTGGAAGCCGCCCGAGTCCGTCAGGATGGCTCCCCCCCAGTTCATAAAACCGTGCAGGCCGCCGAGCTGCCCGACCGTTTCATGCCCGGGACGTAAATACAGGTGGTAGGTGTTCGCCAGGACGATCCGCGCCCCCAGCTGCTCGGCCAACATATGCTGCGTCAAGCCCTTGACGCTGCCAAGCGTCCCCACCGGCATAAAGACCGGCGTTTCGATGGTTCCATGGGCCGTGTGGAGTAACCCGGCCCGAGCGCGGGTATGCCGGCACTCGGCGACAATTTCAAAGCGGTTGTCCATGGCAGTGGGGCAGGTCTCCAGGCCTGCCCGCCGGCAACCGCGGTCTCTCCGCGAACACCGGCCGAGCAGTCCTCAACCCATAAAGCTGAAGCCTTCCGGCTCGATCTTGTAGAGTACCCGGATCTCACCCGGCTGTCGGTAGGGGTATTTGGCAACGCCCATGTATTTGGAGGCCATCTTGTCGATGTGATCGTCGGCCCCCTGCTCGGTAATCTCGACGACCTTCCCGCGTACTTCCAAATAACGGTAGGGATTGTCGGGGTCCGACAACGCCAAGCTCACCCGCGGATCGCGCCGCATGTTCTTATCCTTGCGGCGTCCCTTGGCGGAATTGACAACCACCAAGTCGCCGTCGATGTCGCACCACACCGGCGTCACCTGTGGACGGCCGTCGGGCATCAGCGTCGCGAGATTCGCGAACGTCTTCTTACTGAACAGATCACGGTATTGCTCGGGAATTTCTTGGGCCATATTTACCTCGCGGCGCGGTTTTACCGCCCCCTACATTGCGTCTCATTCCGGGCGCGCCGCGGCGGCCGGCGCCGCTACGGCCTGCTCGGACTCGGGGCCATCCGCCTCCTGCGCGGCCGAGTCCAGCAGCTCGGGAAGCTGAACTCGAATCCGCGTCCCTCCTCCCGGCCTCGGCTCCATCGTGAAATGGAATTCGTTGCCGTAGAGCACTCCCAGGCGCTCGTGGACATTGCTGAGCCCGATGCCGCGCCGGAAAACGTCCGGCATCTGCTCGGCCGGAATTCCGACTCCGTCATCCTCGATTTCGATTTGCAAGCGCCCGCCGCGCAAGGCGCTCGAGAGCCAAATCGTTCCGCCGCCGACTTTCGGTCCCAATCCATGCTTAATCGAATTTTCGACCAGCGGCTGCAACAGCATGCTCGGCACCAGCGCGTGCAGCGTGTCGTCGTCAAACTCCTTGACGATCTTCAGCTTCTCGCCGAAACGAACCACTTCGATGCTCAGATAATCGTCGATAAAAGCGATCTCCTCGCGCAGCGGCGCGAACGTGTCCTGTTTGCGCAGCAGCCGCCGCAAGATCGTTGAAAGCTTGAAGACCACCTTGCGCGCCGTGTCGCGATCACTGCGGATCAGCGAAGCCACCGAATTCAACGTATTGAACAAGAAGTGGGGGTTGATCTGACTCGTCAGCGAAGCCAAACGCGCTTCGATCAGCAACCTCTGCTGCTCTTCGATCTTCCATTCGTTGCGCGTGCTGTTCCAGACCTTGAGCGTCAATCCCACACAGAGCACGGTGGTCGAGTAGACCGCCACAACCGTCAACGCACCGGCGGGCGGGTCGGCCGGATAGAGCGTGAAAAGCCATTGTTTCGACTGGAAGGCGTGTCCCAGGCTCGTGCGAATGAATTCCACGACCAGACACGAAAACAGCAGCAACATCTGAAACGCGTTCTGCGAGGTTTGCAGATTCCGCAACACCCAATTGGAAATCGTGAAGGGGAAAAACGGCGTAAAGCGCCAAATCTCTTCCGGCCCCGGGGCGAAATCGCGCAACAGCCCCCCGAGCGCTCCCACGCCGATCAGCAGCGGCAGAGTGATCCATTCGCCGGCCAACAACGCCGGCAGCGCAACCAGTCCTGCGGCCACCGCCCCGGTCACATAACCGCCGACCAGCCCGCACACCAGCGAACTCTCCAAACCCAGCTCGGCCGCCTTGTATCCCAGCAGCAAGCGCGCCAGTGTGCCGCACAGAAAAACCGCCCCAAACAGCAGCCCCAACTGCATGCGCTGGTGGACGGTGCGCTGCTCGCGCAGCAACATCTTCTTCGCGAACGACCAGCGCAACATGATGCTGGCCATCGACGCAATGACGGCGATCTTCACCAGCAGACTGAGAAGGAGTTCGCGTTCCATCGCTTGTTATGCGTGGCGAGAGAGAGTTCAGCCCCCGCCCCGCCGGGTTAGGGGCCGTGAAAAAAGGGGGGCTGTCCCGAGCGCCCGCCAAATAAGTTCGCTTGAATCAATAACCCGCCCGGCGCGAAGTGAACTCTTCCGAAAATCCCCTTTCCAACGTATTGTAGATTCCGTTTGTTCTCGGCGACACCGCGAACACCTTGAGCCGCGAAGCGGCGGCCGGAATATAGCCCGGGATGGAGCCGGAACGGCGGAACCCTGGGTGGAACCCGCACCCGCGCGAGCCCTGGAAATGTTGCCAGAGGGCACACCGGTCGGGGTGTTTCGGGCGTTTTCAAGCCCTGGGGCTCCGCCCCAGACCCCGAGGTTTATCGCTTTCCGGCCGGGATGTCTCATCGCCTCGGTCCCCGCCCCCGGCAGGGGGCGCGGATAGTAGCCCCGGGCTTCAGCCCGGGGTCCGCGCCACACATCAGGAGAAGCCCCGGACCGGGCGTAGGAACAATCGTTCGATGCAACTCCGCCCAATAGGCAACTTCCGCCCTGCCCGCCCGCTGACGGTTGACTACTTCGACGCTCCTTGGCGTTGAACGCCACATTCCAAAACCGGCGGGGTGCCATATGGCAAGAAGGTAAGGGCGGCGGGAAGCTCGCGCCCGACCCTTCGGCCCGTCCATACCCATTTTCATGGCGGTATTATTAATCTGCGGATTCATGGAAACGAAACCGTCCCCCATTTTTCCAGCGGCGGGGGCGACAACCACCGCAGCCTGAAACCGGGCGTCCGGCCTCGTCCTTTATAATGGTAATACTTGATCGCTCGTATCCCCAACTGGATGTAGCCCGCTCTTCTCACCACATGGCGAGGCGAACTGCGTGAAAGGCGGTCAGTACGAGGCGCGCCTCTTGGCGAGCGGAGACGTACTTGAACGGTACGGTGAGCACCGCGAGCAAGCGCAACGAACCTAATGGCGGGTCTATCGCGCGCTTCGACCGGCAGGCGGTGAGAAATGCGGGTTCGGCGATGGACCGCCGCCGGAAAATGGGAAGCCCTTCCGAGGTTCGAGGCACGAATCGGGTTGCGCCTACTCCAAGCCGCCCGTCACCCGCGCCGACCTCGCGGAGTTACCGGCCGGCATTTTTGAAGATTCACCGTGGCATTGACTGAAAAAATCGAGCAAGTCGCCGAAGCTGACTTCCCCTGTCGCTTCGGCAATTTCCGCATTTTCGGCTTTCGGGGTGGGACGTCGGAGAACTCTGTCAACCGTGCCCCGACGGAAACCGTCGCCCTCAAGCTGGGCGATTTCTCCCTCCCCGGCCCCGCGCCCTTGGTCCGCATCCATTCCCAATGCCTAACCGGCGACGTTTTCGGCAGCCTGCGCTGCGACTGCGGACGGCAGCTCGCCCTGGCGCTAGAAATGATGGCGCAAGAAGGCCGCGGGCTGCTGATTTACGACCCCCAAGAGGGACGAGGCATCGGCCTACTCAACAAGCTGATGGCCTATCAGCTCCAGGACGCCGGGGCCGACACCGTAGAGGCGAACGAAGAGTTGGGCTTCGAGGCCGATCACCGCAATTACGACGGACCGATCGCAGTGATGCGTCATTTCGGGCTGCGGCAAGTGCGTTTCCTCTCCAACAACCCGGAAAAAGTCGCCGCCCTGGAAGCCGGCGGCATCGAAGTCACCGAACGCGTCCCCTGCGAAGTCGACCTCCCCGACCAAGCCGCAAGCTACCTCCGTACGAAGAAAGAAAAGCTGGGGCACTTGATCGAAGGGCTGTAGCCGACAAGAGCCGCGGTCGGGAGACCTATCGTTCTACCACTAGCCGGTGGCTCCGCCCGTCTCCGCACTCGACTATCGCGGTCACCCAGGGGAGAGGGATCGGGTGAGGCACATAGAACTCGATACCGCCGCCGTGCCGCGCCTCCGGGAACAACGGGGATGGAGCCGCGAGGCCCGGCCCCCAGATCTCCGAGATACTCTTGGCCGGAACCAATAGACAGTGCGTACAAGGGAGGGGCAAGCCTAACTCGTGCGACGCAACCCAGGTCGGGTATCCGGTCGGCGTGAGGAATACGCCGCCTCCGGCTCCACCGATTCGCCCGGACTTCTTGACCAGCTCGAAGAACGGTTCTGTTGTGTAGTGGCCAAGCACGCCGAAGGATCTCGCAACTTCAACTCTCGGCGGCTCTGCCGACGCCACTCGACGGACTCGACGCCCCGATTGAGTTGACCGCGAACGAGCCACTGGTTCGCGAGCTTGGACTCCAGTACCGTGACGGCAACGAGCAGGCCCTGGCAGGAGCCCAGACGGGCGGCGTCATCTCGGGAATCTCGGCGGACCCGACTTGGCGGGGGGTGTTCGACATGAATGTGGGACGTCCCTGCCGCAATGCGAGTAGAAGAAACAGAGGCGTGGTCGGAAGGCCACGCTCAGCCCGGTTCACCGGGCTTGGGTTGCAAGTAGGCCGGTCCTTCGAGGGCCGGTTTTAAGGGCCTCGTCGTTCGGTACGAGGCCGTTTCAACGGCCTTTTCCCGTAAGGCTTTAGTCGTGGCCGAACCAAGGAAGAATTCAGGCAGGGAAGCGCTCGAGCCCGGGGCGCCGATTCTCCCATATTTATGTCGCGCACCCCTTGGCGGGCCCCGCCGCTTCGCCGTCGGCTCGATACAATACTCGGTACTCCCCTCGATCCGGGCTCGCCTTCGCAGCGTCGCCGATCGAGCTTCGGCAGAGGACGGTCGGAATCGCGGAGCCCCGAATCTCGATGCGTCAACGGACAAGAATCACGCGCCCGCCCGAATCTACTCCGCCTCGGCCATCGAGGCGGGTCCTGCTCGGGCTACTGGGAGCCTCGGCATTCACATGGGCATCAACTCCCGCCCTCGCCGCACCCCAGCGAATCGTCTCCGCCGCCCCGAGCATCACGGAAATGCTCTATGCACTGGGACTGGGAGACCGCGTCGTCGGCGTCACCACGTATTGCCACTACCCACCGGCCGTGCGCCAAAAGCCCAAGATCGGCAACTATATGAATCCGAACTTCGAGACCATCTTGGCGATGCGCCCCGACTCGTCGTGGTTCTCAATGAACACGGCACGCTGGTCGACAAGCTGCGCGGCTTCAACCTGCCGCTGCTCGCCCTCCAGCACAATGATCTGGCGGGCATCTTTCAGTCGCTGGAAAGCCTTGGTGAGGCGACCGGGGTCCCCGACCGCGCCGCCAAGCGCATCACCGCGCTCAAAGCCGAACTGACCGCGATTCGCCGCCAAACCTCCGCGTTGCCCCGCCGCGGCGTCATGTTCGTCATCGGCCGCACCCCCGCCACCGTCGAAGACCTGGTCGTGGTCGGCCGCGGATCGTTTCTCAATGAGCTGATCGCCATCGCCGGAGGCCGCAACATTTTCGAAGGCGCGCTGACCCACTATCCGCGCATCCCCCGCGAGGAGATCTACGCCCGCGGCCCCGAAGTCATCATCGATATGGGCGACATGGGCAACACCGACGCTGTCGCCGAGGACCATCATCTGGCCGTGGCCGAGCTTTGGAAGCAACTGCCCGGGCTGCCGGCCGTCCGGACCGGACGCGTATATCCGGTCGCCGAGGACATTTTCGTCGTGCCGGGCCCGCGCGTCGTCGAAGCGGCCCGTCGATTCTTCGCCATGATTCACCCGGAGGCCGCGCGATGAATCTCTTCGCGCTCGACGATCTGCGTTTCCGCTTCGGCCCGGCCCAGGTCCTGCGTGGCATCACGATCCAATTGCAACCCGGCGAATTGACCGCCGTCGTCGGCCCCAACGGTGCCGGCAAATCGACTCTCATGTCGATCCTCTCCGGCTACCGTGACGGCTACGAAGGTAGCTGCAAGTTTCTCGACGTCGAATTGCGCGAATGGAAAAAATCCTCGCTCGGCCGCCGCATGGCCTTCATCCCGCAACTGGTGCGGTTGGAGTTCCCGTTTACAGCCGAGCAGGTCGTCTTGATGGGGCGTACGCCGCATTGCCACGGGCTGTTTGAATCCGAGCAAGACCGCGAAGCCGTTCGACGCGCGATGGAGATTACCGATACGGTCGAGTTCGCTCCGCGCGAGTTCGGCCAACTGAGCGGCGGCGAGCGACAGCGCGTCGTGCTGGCTTCCGCGTTGGCCCAGCAGCCCGAGGTTCTGTTGCTCGACGAACCCACGACCTTTCTCGACCTCAAGCATCAGCTCGCGGCCTACGGGCTCTTGCGCGGCTTGGCGCGCACGGGCATGAGCGTCATCGCCGTCACCCACGACCTCAACCTGGCCGCGCACTACGCCGACCGCGTGATCGTAATCGCCCAGGGACAAGTCGCCGCTAACGGCCCGCCCGAGGAAGTGCTCACCTCCGGCATGCTGGCCGAGGTCTTCGAAGTCGACGCGAAAGTCGGCGCCGGGCCGACGGGCAGGCCCTGGGTCTTTTACGATGCCTGAGAACCCAAACCTTTTCGGCGCCCCGCCCCCGGAGGGGGCACGGATAATAGCCTCGGGCTTCAGCCCGGGGTCTCCGCCAAAAATCACGAAAAGCCCCGGACGGGGCGTAGGAACGACCGTTCAATGCAACCCCGGCACATAGAATCCTTCGTACCGCCGAACCTCGTTTCACGGCGTTATTATGAATGCCGCAACTTCATGAAAAACACTGTTCCCAATCTTTCCCGGCCGCCGGCTTTTCGTCGAGGAGAGATCTCCTAACTCGTGCTGAGCCGCAAGAAATTCGCCACGGTCGTAACCGCTTCCACCGGGTTCTTCCTGCTGGCCGCCTTCGTGACGCCCTTCATCGGCTCCACCGAGATCGACATCGGCCGAGCTTGGCGCGGCGAATCGCCCGATCACGAAATCTTCTTCTACGCCCGCCTGCCTCGGGTCATCTTGGCCGCCTTGGCGGGCGGCGCCCTGGCGTTGGCCGGCGTGGTTTTCCAAGCCCTGCTCCGGGACGCCTTGGCTACGCCCTTCACTCTCGGCGTCCAGAGCGGCGCGGCTCTCGGCGCCGTCACCGCGATCTGCTTCGGGTGGCGGACGATCGGCCTATTCCCCGCCGTCTGGCCCGCGGCCTTCATCGGCGCGGCAATCACAATCACCGTCGTCGTCTCGATCGCGGCCGAGGGGCGCCGCATGTCGTCGTTCACGCTGCTGCTGACCGGCGTCACGATCAACTCGATTTGTATGGCGGCCATCTTGTTCTTGCACTACACGGCGGGTTTTACGCAATCGTTTGCGATCGTGCGCTGGCTGATGGGCGGAATCGAGTCGCGCGACTACACGACGCTGACCGTGCTGGCCGTGGGAATCTTCCTAGGTCTCGGCATCGCGATTTGGAAGTCGAACCAATTAAACGTCCTGTCGGTTGGCGAGGAGTGGGCGGCGACTCGCGGCGTCAATCTGACGTCCCTGATGCTGATCGCGTATTTATTGGGGTCGTTCTTGACCGCCTCGGTGACGGCATTCACCGGACCGATCGGCTTCATCGGTCTGTTGATCCCCCATGCCCTAAGGCTGCGGCTGGGCGCCGATCATCGTATCCTGGTTCCGGCGTCTTTTCTGATCGGCGGCGGGTTCTTGATCTGGTGTGATGCCGTAGCGCGAACGGCCATGGCCCCGGCGGAAATCCCCGTCGGTGTCATCACCGCGCTGATAGGAGGTCCATTCTTCATCTGGCTGCTCCGCTCGCGCCGCGGCAGCCTGTGGGTGTGAAAACCGTGAGCCGTGAGCCGTGAGCCGTGAGCCGTGAGAATGGAGGGGCCAGGCGGCCTTGTCAAGGGAAGAAACAGGTTCGACGCCATCGTTGTCGCGGCCGGTATTAACTCTAGGTCGGAAGCTCAGATCAACTTCACCATGGCCATCATCCTCATCGGCGGCGGAGCCCGTAGCGGCAAGAGTCGCTTTGCGCTCGACTATGCCTCGGACCCCTCTCAACGCCGCGCCTTCGTCGCCACCGCCGAGGCCCGAGACGACGAGATGCGCGAACGCATCCGATCTCACCAAGCCGGCCGCGGCCCCGGTTGGACGACCATCGAAGAACCCCGCGACCTCGCCGACGTGCCGGCCTCGCGCTCGGCCGAGTTCGATGTCCTGCTGATCGATTGCGTCACTTTGTGGTTGAGCAACATTCTGCTCGACGCCGAACGCGACACCGAGACCGAGATCCGCCGCCTGCTCAACACCCTCGACGAGCCACGCAACACAACGATCATTCTTGTGACGAACGAAGTCGGCTGCGGCATCGTACCGGAAAGCGATATCGCCAGAGAGTTTCGCGACTTGGCGGGACGACTCAATCAAGAGCTGGCCCGCCGCGCCGACGAAGTCTATTGGATGGTCTTCGGCATCCCTGTCGAGGTGAAGAAGAACAGGTCCCCGGCCGCGGCGGAAACTCCCTGAGTAAGACCAATGCTGAACTCGCTTCTCACCGCGATTCAAACCCTCACGAGGATTCCGGTTCCTTCCCCCGCAATCGCTCCCGAGGGGCGTGTCTTGGCGTGGTCGGCCGTCTTCTACCCCTTGGTCGGCCTGTTGCCCGCCGGGACCGCGATTGCGCTCGACGAACTGCTTTCCCCGCGCCTACCCCCGGAAATCGTCGCCCTGTGCATCCTCGCCGCGTGGGTACTGCTCACCGGCGCGCTGCACGAAGACGGCTTAGCCGACGTATGCGACGCCTTCGGGAGCCCAAGGCCGCGCGAAGAGATCTTCCGCATCTTGAAAGACAGCCGCATAGGAACCTACGGCGCGGTCGGCTTGACGCTGGCTTTGTTCGCCCGCTGGCAAAGTACGACCTTAGTGCTCGAAGGCGCCGCGGCCGCGGCGCTGATCGCGAGCCAAGTCCTGCCGCGAGCCGGCATCGTCCTGGCGGCCTACTCCGCCGGGCCGGCGATTTCGCGGGGCCTCGGCGGCGCGTTTGCGGCGAGCCTGACGTTCGGACCCGTCGTGGTTGCCGTCGCAATCGGCGTTGCGTTAGTTGGCGTCATCGCCGGATCCATCACTTGCATGGTTTCGCTCGCGAGCCTTGTGGTCGTAGCCTTGCTAGGCGAATATTTCCGCCGCCGAATCGGAGGAGTCACCGGCGATTGCCTCGGTACGATCGAGCAAGTTCAACAAGTCGCAGTGTTGTTCTGCTTCGTCGCAGTGAGGAGCTAGCCGCAAAGGCGGAAGCGAGATGGGGCCAAGGCATACTTCGGCACGGATTTCACCAAGCATGTCTCAACAGCCCCCACGTCGCCGTGACTGCTTGCCACCCGGCCCACGCGGCTTTTTTCTAATCCGGCACGGCATGTCGGAAAACTACCGCGGCTTCTTAGGAAGCAGCGACCCGCCCCTCGTGTCCCAAGGCCGCCGGCAAGCTGAAGCCCTCGCCGAAACTCTCGCCAACGCCGGAATCGAAATGATCGTGTCGAGCCGACTACAACGCGCCGCCGAGACAGCGCGCGTTCTCGGCCTCCGCCTCGGGATCGAGCCCGCAGCCGACCCCCGGCTCAACGAAATCTCCTACGGCGATTGGGACGGCCTAACCTGGGCCGAAATCGAACAGCGCGATCCCGCCGCCGCCCAAGCCAAACTCGACGACTGGCAAGGCGTCACGCCCCCGGGCGGCGAACCTTTCGAGAAATTCCGTGATCGAGTCGAAGCCGCCGTTCAAGACTTGTTGTGGAGCGCCAATCTCCCCACGACCCAACTAACAGAGCCGGCAGCTTTCGATCCTCAAAGAGACCCCACAGTGGGGCAGGTCTCCAGGCCTGCCCATTCTTCAACCGGCGGCATTCCACCAAGCAGCTATCGAACCATCGCCCTAGTCGCCCACGTCGGCGTCAACGCCGTTGTCGCGGAAGCATTGCGGCGTCACGCGCAGCCGGAGGCCGAGAGGAACTTCGACTGGCATCTCGTGAGCAGTTTTCAACAAGACTTCGCGGCCTATCGGCGCATCGAAACCCTTTGAAATACCTTTCTTGCGCCCTCGATGCCGGCTCGCTTCCGCGTAACCCCGCCTACTGGATATACCCCAAACTCCGCAACCGATTAATCTCCTCCGAACTCATCCCTTCGGTCGACATGTCATCGGGCAACTTCGCCGCCGTCACCATCTTCCGCCAAGCAACCAGCTCCGCCTCAAGCGCCTTCACGCGCTCCGGATGCTCCTCCGCCACGTTCGTCACATCAAACGGGTCCGCGCGGTGGTCGAACAATTCGAACTCCGGCTTGTCCTGCGTCTTCACGTTATGGATCAGCTTCCAACCATCGAGGACCACCGAAAAGGATTCATCATCCTTCTCATCTTCATCATCACGCCCGTGCTCCTCGCTCACCGCCGGACGCGACTCCCACCCCAGCGCCGCCGCCGCTTCGGTGGCGGCCTCTCCTTCGGCGTCGTGATACGCGGCGACCAGCGGCAGCAGGTTCTGCCCTTGGGCGTTTTCGGGAACCGCCAACCCGCTCGCCTTCAGCAGCGTCGGCATCAGATCGATGCTGCGCGTCGTCTCCTCGACTCGCACCCCCGCCGGAATCGTCCCCGGCCGGTAGAGCACCAGCGGCACGTTCACGATCTCCCCGTAAGCGGTGTGCCCGTGGCCGATCTTGCGATGCTCGTGCAGCTCCTCGCCGTGATCGGCGACCACCCCGATCAGCGTTTGCTCCTCGATCCCAAGCGTCCGCAACCGCTCGACCAGCCGACCGATCTCGGCGTCCATGCCGCGAATCGAGCCGTCATACCAACCCTTCTCGTAGTCCATCCAAGACTTCGCATCGAGACCCGCCTGTTCGAAATCCACCGGAAACGGCAGTTCGTTAAAGGGCCGGTCTTCCCCGTTCTTCTTCGCCGCCGCCAGAGCCGCTTCGCGCTGCTTCTCATGCTCGTCTTTGTGCGACGCCTCCGACCACATCGTGTTATAGGGCGCTCGCGGCTCGAAATCGCTGTGCGGGTCGTACAAATGCAAAAACAGGAAATAAGGCGTCGTCGGCCGTTTTTCGAGCCACTCAATCGCCCGGTTGACCACCGCGCGCGACGTTTTGCTCCCGCTCGTCTCGGTCGTCAGCGACCCGGCCTCATGCATCTCCTCGAATCCCTGGTGAAGATTCGTGAACCGGCCGGTAAATGCGTTCGAGCAAAAACCCGCCGTGGCGTATCCGGCCTCTCGATAAACCTCGGCCGCGGTGACCGCCGCCGCCGAGAGCCGGTCCGGGACACGCAGGACGCCGTGCGACTGCGGATAGAGCGACGTCATGATCGAGGGCGTCGAAACTTTCGTCCAGGCCGCTTGCGAGATGTTGTCGAGAAACAATGCGCCGTCGCCGGCCATGCGCGCCAAGTTCGGCGCCGTCTCACGCTCGTACCCGTAGGCGTTGAGATGATCCCGCCGCAACGTGTCGATCATGATCAAAATCACGCCCTGGGAAGGCTCGGCGCCGCCCAACGCCGCGGCCGCCGGCTCGGGCGCCGAAGGTCGCCCAGCGCGGTCGCGAATCGACGGAGACCCCCAAAACCCGATCAGCCTCTCCTCCTCCACATCCAGCGAAAAGCGCAGCCGTCGCGAGCCGGCCAGTTGTGATAGGTCCGCCGGCGCCCATTCCCAGCGGTGTGGCATCGTAATCGTGCGCTCGAGAATCGTCGTCTCTCCCCCGCCTGTCACGTCATCGATACGAAACGTCACCACCGCTTCCTCGACCGTCCCCAAATGCATATCGAGCCACCCATCAGCCGGAATCTCGACATCCACCAAGAAACTCTCCGGCGAGCGCGAAACAATCGTCTCGCGAAAGACTTCACCCAATCCTTGCCACCCCACTCCCGAAGGAATCGAAGTCCGATGTTCCCTCTGCGAAACCAGCCGAACCGACTCGATCTCAAACGTCACGCCCGCCGCGTTCGCCGGGCGAATCATCACCGACTTCACCGCCCCCAAGCCGAGCACCCGTGCTTCGGTCAACGTGACCGACTGCACCCAATCACCTTCGAGGCGCCCCTCCATCAGCCAGCTGAAACCCTCGGCGGCCGCCAGCCTCTTGAAATCGGGCTCATCCGAGTTGTCCAGATGAGCGTGAATCTCCGCTGCCTCCGAAGTTTGCGCCTTGACTTCCAGCGAATGAAACAGGTCGGCCCCATCGACCGTCTCCGGCTTCGTCGCATAAATGATCGGCGTGTCGGTCGTCGTCCGCCCGGTCAGCTTGCCGTCGACGACCTTCAGCCCGGTCACGCCGATGCCGACCTTCCAGCCGAGCGTGGGAGACTCGCCCTCGCCCGGCTCCGCGAAGTTCCAAAGCGCCCGCGGCTCGGGTGCCTTCGACGCCGGCGCGCCCTCCACCGAATCGGCGTCGAACTGGTCGACAAGACGAACCACGGCAGGTCCGCCATCGCTTCCGCAACCAACCACAGCAAACAGAACGACAACGAGCACAACCGGTTTCATGAAAGCCCTACCCTTTCCACACCCGAAATTCCCGTAGAGAAAGTATACGTCCGCCCCCCCTCTCCCTGCAATGAACGAAGCGCGGAACGCCACGCGGACCACACGACTCCGATGGGGCCGATATACTTGAAGGGTTTTCCGCGAGAGCGCCCGTTGCTTCATCCCGCGATCGGGCATGCGCGCGGACATTACGCCGTCAAATCCCCCTTACAGGGGCAAGGAGAACCCCACTATGAAAAAACTCGTTTACTGGAAAGCTCTGATGCTGATCGCCGCCCTGGCTCTGGTAGCCGCCGCGCCCCTGCTCGCTGAATCGACAACGCCCGAAAGCGTGATCCACGTCGTAACCCTCAAGTGGGTCGATGACGCCACCGAGGAACAGATCGCCGCCGCATTGAAGGGCGTCGAAACCCTTGCCGAGAAGTACGACGGCATCGCCCGCGTGTGGACTCGTTCGATCAAGGCCCAGGGACAAGAGTCGGGAGTGACCGCCGCCTTCGTCATGGAGTTCAAGAACGAGAAAGCGCTTGAAGACTACGCCGGCAGCGACGCCCAAAAGGAATGGTACGAGATCTACCTTTCCATCCGCGACAAAAGCCGGACCTTCGATATCACGAACTAGCACGCGGTTCTCACCACGTGGCGAGGCGAAGTACGTGTGAGGGCTGTCGGTACGAGGCACGGGGCTGCCCGGCGCGAGCGAATGCGCGCCGGCCGCCGCCGCCTTGCCCGCTTCGTCGTTTGCCCGATGGCGTTCGCGCCGTGGGCGGCTTCTCGCTAACCCGCCGACCGGAATTCAATACCCGCGAAGCTGACAACTGATTCCTCGTCGATATTCCACTGCTCGTACTCGAGCACTCGACCCTCGGTATGCTCCACGCTGCTGAGAAATGTGTAGAGCGGAGAGTAGCCGCACCAGCGCAATTCGTCCCGCCCCGGGTGAACCAATTCGAAAAAGCCTTCTCGGTCGGCCGAGCACACCCGTTCGAGCCGCTGCTCGTCGCGTTCGCGCACTGCCAGCAGCTGACCCTGCTCGGCCCTTGCCGGGGCCGAGTCCCCATAGCGCCTCCCGATATGCGCCATGTCGATTCCGAGGATCCAAACCAGGTCATCGCGGCGTTCGGCGCCTAGCTCACCCAACGCATCATAGAACCGACCCACACGCTCGTTGGTTTTGGGCGCTCGCCCGGTATACAGACTCTCGGCTAAGGGGCCGCACAGAATCGGGACAATCTTGAAATTCGTCGTCCCCAACGTGTGAGCAAGGAAGATGCACTGAAACTCAATCGAATGTTCGCTCGCGTGGCAGTAATCTTCCATCTCGACCGCCGCCGGAGCCGCCGCCGCCAGGCGATCCACCATCGAGACATCCGTTTCGATCAGACCCCAAGGAGTCGCATACGGCTTTCGCGTCAGACCGAACTTCTCGGGCTCGCCGTAGTGCGAGGTTCCCAAGATGACGAAGGTCTTCGCGGCGTAAGACGGGTTCAAGCGACGATACGCCGCCGCGTAGGAGCGATACCCTCCTGACGGGCTGACATGCGGCGCGGCCAAACCGATCAGCGAATTCCCCCGCGACGGCGCCTCGGCCGCGGCCGCGTACTCATCGAGCTGCCGCCCAAGAGTCTCCGCTTCGTCGGGATACCCCGTCCCCGCGTGAGCCGGCTCACGAACCTCCGCCCGCTCGAACTCGCGTTGCTTGCGTTCCTTCATCTCGAAGAAGGCCGGTGACTCCAAGAACCCGTGCTCATCGAGCGAACCGGCCAGGCGCCGCGCCGCATCGTCGGACTGAAGAATGTCGCCGCTAAAACGCGTAAAGGCGGCTTTCAGGTCGGTCTCGGTATGCTCCCCGTCGAACAACGCCAGCGTCCGCGCCGGCAGCGGCGGAACAATGATGACCGCTTCGGTGTAACGGAAAGGATCACGCAGCAGCAAGCCGGGTTGTTCGGGAACCGGCGAGGGCATGATGTCGAGTTCTCGGCGCAACGAGGCCAGTGGTTCGGGCATGAAGGTCTCATCCTATCGCCTTAACGCTGATCGATGAAGTGGGTCGCCAAGCCTCGGGCGAAAGCGAGAAGCTGCTGCTCCCGGTGGAGGCGGACGCCGAGGGGCCGCCCGAACCCGCCGCCTACGATCGCTTGCCGCTCGAGTGGAACAAACGGATCGTGGCGCGCTTCAAGGAAAGACTGGCCGAGAGAGGCGTAGAAGCTTTCCTGGTCCGCGACCCGCTCAACCCAGGATTTCCATTTTGGCCCTGGCACGGTCACAGGATACACCCCCGCTGCGCCGAATACCACGTCTTTTCGCGCTGAACCCTGCACATCACCTCCGCCGGTAGGCGCCAGGGCTCGTCCGTCCGCTCACAGACGTTGATTGAGCGGACTGAACGGCGCTCCGGCCGACACTGCTCCCTGCGAAACCTTTTTGGAGCCAAAAACTGTTGATCCTCGCCCGGGCAACGCTACCCACCCGGCACAGGCAGCGCCCAGATCCTATGCAGCATGTCACCGAACAGCCGCCGGTTCAGATGCCCCTCCGCCAGCAGCAACCAGTAGTAGCGAGCATGCTTGACCAGCCGACCGCCGGTCTTCATCAACCTGTGTTGCAAACTCGTTAGCGACCAGCTTTTGATTCGCTGCGGCAGCCCTAGCCGCCGCCACAGGTTGCCCAGGTTGTAGGCCGGCACGCTGAGTTGCAGCCGTACCTCGTTGGCTCGGAAGCGGTGACACGACAAGCGGGTCCAGTGCGTGGCCTGTTTGCCTTCTTTGATCCACTGCTCCGCCGTGCCGCGCTTGTTGTAGAACCGCACGACCGAGCGGCTCGGCAAGCTCATGCTCGTCACGACAAATCCGACGCGCGGGAATAGTTCGCCCTGGTGATGCTCGACCTTGGCGACAACTCGCCTTGCCTTCGACCAGCTCTCGGCCTGATAGCGAAAACTCTTGTAGCGCACTAGGGGCTTGGCGTTCGGCCTGCCCGGTGGCCGAAACAGGATGTCCTCGATCTCCAGCTCCAGGCTCTTGTTCGCCGGGATGCGAATCACGTAGTCCACGCCGCGCTCCTCCATCGCCTCGTAGATCTCGGGCTTGGCGAAGGCGGCGTCGGCGCGGAACGTCACCTGTTTGCCCTCCGCCTGTTGTCGTTCGATCTCCGGCAGTAGCAGCTCGTCCCAGTCCTCGGCGCTGTGCACGTTGCCGGGACGCAGCTTCGCGCCTAGGCAGTCGCCGTGCTGGTTGAACAGCAACAGCGGGTGCTCTCGAGCGCCACCCGCAGTAGCAGCTCGTCCCAGTCCTCGGCGCTGTGCACGTTGCCGGGACGCAGCTTCGCGCCTAGGCAGTCGCCGTGCTGGTTGAACAGCAACAGCGGGTGATAGCAGAGGGACTCGAAGTGTCCGTTGTAGGCACTGCCTTCCTGTTGGCCGTGGACGGGGCTCTCCGTGGAGTCCATGTCGAGCACCACGCGGTCTGAACCGTCGGGAGCTTCGGCTTGCGCGACCAGCTCCCGGTTCACTGCCATCAGCCCCAGCAAGTTCTCTTCGCTCGCCAGCATCTCCGTCTCGAAGCCATGCAGCGTCGAGGTCAAGGCTGCTCCGCGATCCCAGTTCCTCTTCGAGCCGATCAAGCGAAAGGTCGGATCGGCGGATACTCGAACGGCGTCATTGAGGTCCTCGTAGCCAGCGAGTCGGCTGTAGACCGACTGCCGCAGCAGATCGGCCAGCGGGAACTTCTTGTTCAAGCCTTGTCGCGAGTCGCTGAGATGCTCGTCGATCAGCTTCCCGAGTCCGAGTCGTTCATCCAGTTCGCGAACGAGAATCAGACCGCCATCCGAGGTGACTCGCGATCCTTGGAAATCGACTTTGAGAAATCCATTGAACGTGAGCTGAAACGGCTTGTTTTCTTTTTCACCCATCGGGTGTTGACCTCCATGGCGTCCTTATCGGGCTCTAGCCCCTATCAATAAAGACGCTGAAGGTCGCTGGATGGTCTGAAGCTCATACATCAAATTGAAAATGCGGGTTCGATCCGCGCGTGACTCCGCCGGAATAGGTCCCGCTCCGCTACAATAGGCCCTCATGAATCGTCGTTCCTTTCTTCGATCGGCCGCGGGGGCGGCCTCGGCGACCGCGTTGGGCGGGCTTTCCTGCGGCGGCGAAGATCGCCCTCCCAACGTCGTGGTTTGTTTCACTGATCAATTTCGCGCTTTCGAGGCGGGCTGCTATGGGCATCCCGTGATCGACACACCGCATATGGACAGCTTGGCGGAGACTGGTTTTCGTTTCGATGTCGGCGTGACCAACAGCCCGGTATGCTCGCCGGCACGCGCCAATCTGCTCAGCGGACAGTACGCCCGCACGGCAACAGGATCGATTGAGAACGTCGGCTCGATCGGGACCGAGCGCACGCGCTTCCCCGACTCCACAATGCCCGAACTGTTTCGCGACGCCGGCTATGAAACCGCCCACATCGGCAAATGGCATGTCCACAATGACCCCTTCCTGCTGGGCTTCGATTACGCCTATTACCCGGTCGAGATCCCGCACCGCTATTACGGCCGCGCCATGCGAGAAGCCCGGCGCGAGGAAGGCCGTCTGTCGACCGAAACCGGCGAAGAGAAAGTCATCGAGGGCTTCATGCCGCAAGCCGCGAGCGACAAGATGCGGCAATACGTTCGCGAAAACAAAGAGCGGCCGTTTCTGTTGAACTACAGTGTTTCGCTGCCCCACATGCCGATCGGACCGGGCAACCTTCCCGACAAATACGTTGGGCTCTACGGTCGCGAGGACGTCATCTTGCGCGACAACGTCTTCCAAGACGGCCGCATGTCGCGCGACGAGTGGTGGTTCAAGATCTACACGATTTGGGATTACTACTGGCGCACCCGCGGCGGAGGCGGAGGCGACACCGAGTCGGACCGGCTGCCGGAGGGCTTTGACCTACGGGACCTGACGGCTCTTTATTACGACGCGGTCGTGTGCACCGACGACCTGGTTGGCGAGTTGATGACCACGCTCGAGGAAAACGGCATCGCCGACAACACCATCGTCGTCCTTTCTTCCGATCATGGGGACCTGCTCGGCAGCCACGACGCCTACAACAAAGACCGCATCTGGGAAGAGGCGATTCGCGTCCCCATGATCTACCATTTCCCTGACGGCTGGGGGCACGGGCAGACCGACAGGCAGGTTGCTTCGAATATCGATATTTTGCCGACGGTGCTCGGCGCCTGCGGCCTGCCCGTGCCCGAACACATCCAAGGGCAGAATCTAGGGCCGGTGATTCGCGGAGAACGCGAAACCGCCGACCGCGATTACGCCATGGTCGAAGTGAAAGGGTACTCCTGCTGCGACTGGGTGCTGCCGCGGTCGCAAATGGGAATCCGCTCGCCTACTCACAAATACGGCATCGAACTCGAGGAAGACGAGCGAGCTGTGCGAGACGACCGGTGGCTTTTTCACGACCTGCGCAGCGATCCCTTCGAGTTGGAAAATCTTGCCAAGGGTACTGAGCAAGCCGAGTTGGCCGCGGAATTGCGACGAACGGTAATCGACTGGCACGAAGCGACCCCTTGGATACCCGTGCGCGACAATCTGCCTGCGCTCTAGGGGCGAAACGGCGCTGACGGGAGTGAAACATGATAAACGCCAACCCAGGAAGACGGGTGCGCGACATGAATATGGGAGAATCGGCGGCCAGGGCCCGAGCCCTTCCCTGCCTGAAATTTTCTCTTGGCTCGGCCAGGGCTAAAACCTTCCAGGAACAAGGCCGCTGAAACGGCCTCCTATGGGACGAACAGCCCTCTAAACCGGCCCTCGAAGGGCCGGCCTATTTGCAATCCAAGCTCGCTGAACCGGGCTAAGCGTTGACTTCCGAGTCGTTAACAGCGTTTCGGGAGAACGCCCTTTGTCGACGCCGGCGATGCGCGCGGCGATGGTAGTCTCTTACTAGGCCGCGCCCGCGGCGGCTGCTTTCGATTCGATGGGAAGCCAAACCCGTATGAGCTCCGCATCGGTGACCGCGCCGGATCCGCTCCTCGACCAATTCTGGGAAAAGGGTTTGGTGTTGATGGGCGACCGCGTGCGCGAGGAGTACGCGCTGCGGACGCCGATTTTCATCGACCTGCGCCACAAGCTCTATGATGATTTGCAGGTTCTCTCCGATTTAGGCCGCGCGCTCCACGAAAAGTTGATTGCCGTCGCTCAACAGGAGGGCGGCGGCGCGGTCGCCCAACAAGTGATCGGCATTCCCGATACGGCGACGCCGCTGGCGCTGGCCGCCGCGCTGGCTTCTCAGGACACGCCGTCGCCGGTGAGCTACGGACAGATGCGCAAGAGACCGGCGTCCTATCCGGGCGGACGTTCCGGCGGCAGCAGCTATATGGGAACAATCGATCCGCGGCGGCAAGTGACCCTGATCGACGACGTGATGGCGTCGGGAAGAACGAAGCGATGGGCGATCGAGGAGCTGCGAAAGGAAAGCCTCGAAGTCGCGCGCATCTTGGTTGTCGTGGACCGCGAGCAAGGCGGCCGCGCCAAACTCGGCGAATCGCCCTGCCCGATATACAGCCTCTACACGATCACGGAATTGATTCAGTATTACGCCGAGACCAACAAGGTCGATGCGGAAACGGCCCGTCGAGCGCTCGATCACGTCCACGCCAAGCGTTTCGAATAGAAGCGCCGAATTACGTGTCGCCGGAGTACGTGTCTCCGGAGTACGTGGGGACTCGTAGGCGCCGGTAGCGTCAAACCCATCCCGCTGGGCGAAAGACCGGCGCCAAGCGGCCGGTCCCTTCGCGACTCGGCCAACGGTTCACGGCTCACGTATCCCGGCGACACGTGATTCGACGAGACGAAATCCCCGCCGCGCCCGTCGGGCGCGGCGCGTATCGCGCTATATTCACTGCATGTCCTCACCGGCCTCGACGTCGCGACTCGATCGGGCCGAGAATCTGCTGTCCATAGCGATTCTGGGGGCGATGGCGCTGTTGCCGATGATCGAGGTCGCGGGCCGTGCGATCCTCGGACACGGCATTCCCGGCTCGATTCCGCTGGTGCAACACCTGACGCTTTGGATCGCGCTGGCCGGGGCCGCACTGGCTTCGCGCTCGGATCGCCACCTGGCGCTTTCGACGCAGAGCTTTCTCCCCGAGCGTTTCCAGGGGCCGGTGCGGCTGTTCACCTCGACGTTGGCCTTCGGCATCGTGTCGTGTCTGGTCGCGGCGAGCGTGGACTTGGTGCTGATCGAGCGCAGCGCGGGAGACATCGTCGCTTGGGGCATTCCACGCTGGGTCTTCTTGTTGGCGCTGCCGGCCGGTTTCGGCGTGGTGGCGGTTCGAACGCTGCTTCATGCCGCCGATTCGGTCAAGGGGCGGCTGATTGCCCTGAGCGGTCTCGTGGTCCCGCTGGTGTTCGGATTCTGGGAACCGCTAATCGACATCGATTTGGTCTTGCCGCTGAGCCTGGTGATCCTGGTTGCAACGGTTCTGGGGATGCCGATTTTCACGGCGATCGCGGGAGCGGCGCTGCTGCTTTTCTTCTACGATTTCACGCCGGCGAACGCGGTGCCGGGCGAGACCTATCGTCTCAGCTCGTCTTCCATGCTGCCTGCGATTCCGCTGTTCGCTCTGGGCGGCTATATTCTGGCGGAGGGCGGATCGAGCAAGCGATTGATGCGTCTTTTCTCGGCGTTCGTAGGATGGATGCCGGGGGGGCTGGCGATCGTGACGACGTGCGTGCTGGCGTTCTTTACGCCGCTGACGGGCGCGTCGGGAATCACGATTCTTTCGATGGGCGGGCTGCTGTTGCCGGTGCTGATCGAATCGCGCTATCCGGAGAAGACTTCGGTTGGGCTGGTGACGGTTTCGGGGTCGATCGGGTTGTTGTTTTTCCCGAGCCTGCCGGTGATCCTTTACGGCTATTACGCGAACCAGCCGATCGATCAGCTCTTTGTCGCGGGCTTGATTCCGGGGATTTTGCTGGTCGCGGTGGTAGCGGCTTGGGGGGCGCAGCGCGGCTGGTCGCAGGGGGCGAAACGAACACCCTTCGATTGGCGCGAGGCTCGCTCGGCGCTGTGGGAGGGCAAGTGGGAGTTGATGCTGCCGGTCGTCATCCTGGGGGCCATTTTGAGCGGCCTGACGACGTTGGTGGAAGCGTCGGCGCTGATGGTGCTCTACGCTCTCGGGACCGAATGCGTGGTCCATCGCGACTTGAGCGTGAAGAAAGATTTGCCGGGTGTTTTCGCCGAGTGCGCCACGCTGGTCGGCGGCTTCATGATCATCTTGAGCGTAGCGCTGGGGTTCACGCAGTATTTGATCTTGGCCGAGATTCCGACGGCGGCGCTCGACTGGGTGAGGGCGCATATAGATTCGCCGATCGTCTTTCTGCTGGCGTTGAACGTCCTGCTGATCATTGTCGGCGCACTCATGGATATCTACTCGGCGATCGTGGTCATCGTGCCGTTGATCTACCCCATGGCGGCGTCTTACGGCATCGATCCGATTCACTTGGGAATCGTTTTTTTGGCCAATATGGAGTTGGGATATTTGATGCCGCCCATGGGCGAGAATCTCTTCCTCTCGTCTTTTCGGTTTAACAAGTCGCTGACCGAGGTTTATCGCTCGACGTTTCCGTATATGGTGATCTTGTTGGCCGCGGTTTTGTTGATTACCTACGTGCCGGCGTTGTCGTTGGGATTGGTGGAGTTGGCGGGGTTGCGGTGAAGGCCGTGAGCCGTGAGCCGTGGGAATATAGCCCCTGGTGGAGCCGAAGGCAACCGGTTGCGATCTTGGTGATGTCGCGGGGCGCTATGGCGTCCATTCGTCGTCTATATTCCGGAGATCGCTTTGCGCCGGGATCGCTAGACCATCCCCACGGCGTGCAAGAACACGAATGTAATAGCGACCGGGACAAGAAACTTCAGCAGCAGCAGCCAACCCTTATAAAAGAACGCCAGTTTGCTGCCGTTCAGGAAATGATCGTGGCGGATGGCTTCATCCATCTTCCAGGCGGTGAACAGCGAGATGCCCAGCCCGCCTAGGGGAAGCATCCAATTCGAAGCCAGGTAATCGGCTGCGTTAAACCAATTCATTCCGAACGTCGCCGCGAAGTCGGCCCCGAAAAGCGCGGTCCCGCCGGTCAGTGCCGAGGGAACGCCGAAGAGCCCTACCAGCACCCCGGACATCAACGTGGCGCGTTTGCGCGTCCAGCCGCGTTCGTCGATGAAATAAGAGCAAGTGACTTCGAGCATTGAAATCGCGCTGGTTACCGCCGCGAAAACCAGCAAGCCGAAGAAAATGAAAGCGAACACCGCGCCGCCGGTCATCTGACTCAGCGCGACCGGAATGCTGATGAATACCAGCCCGGGGCCGGCCGAGGGCTCCAACCCGAATGTAAAGATGATCGGAAACAGGACCAGGGCCGCGAGAATCGCGATCAGCGTATCAAGCAGGGAAATCGTGATCGAAGCCGCGACGATGTCGTCGTCCTCGCGGAGATAGCTGCCGTAGGTCAAGATCGACCCCATGCCCAGGCTCAGCGAAAAGAACGCATGGCCCAACGCTTCCAAAACGCCCCGCGCCGTAAGTTGATCGGCATGGAAACCAAAGACAAAGTCGACGCCCTTGCCGAAACCTTCCAGCGTAGAGGACTTGATCAACAAGGCCAGGAGCATCACGAAGAGCGCCGGCATCAAGATGCGCGACCAACGTTCGAGTCCCTTGGCCACCCCGCCCACGACGACGGCCATGGTCATCGCCATGAAGACGATGTGCCAGAAGAGGTTGAGGCCCGGCGACGAAAACAAATCGTCAAAAGTCGCTTCCAAGCTTTGCGGATCGGCCCCGCTGATCGAGCCGGTTATTGCCAGCCAGGCATAGTGGAGCGACCAACCGGCGACGATGCTGTAGAAGGAGAGAATGACGAACGAAGACGCCACCCCCAGCCAGCCGAAGGCTTGCCAGCCGCTACGGGGGCCGCTCAACCGGCGCATCGCGCCGACTGGGGACTTCTGGGTCGAACGTCCCAGCAAAATCTCGGCCGCCATCACCGGCAGCCCGACCAACAGGATGCAGGCCAAGTAGACGAGGACGAACGCTCCGCCTCCGTTCACCCCCGTGATGTAGGGAAATTTCCAGATGTTTCCTAATCCGACGGCTGAACCGGCGGCGGCCAGAATGAAACCGACGCGGGAACCCCAATGTGCTCGTTGTGCCAAGGCGGTACGTCGTTACGGGGAGACGGCCGACTGAGAGGCCGCTCCAGGAGAGTGTAGGCTCTCCTCGGTCGGGCGAAAACCGCAAAGATAGCATAGTCGGGAGGGATTTCGGCTTGCCGCGGGTCGGTCCGCTCGGTCCGCTACATCCCCCGGGGAAAGGTTCTTTGCTCTGATAGACTGATTGGGCCTATGACCCACGACGTCATCGTCATCGGCAGCGGCCCGGGCGGATACGTGGCGGCGATTCGGGCGGCGCAATATGGCTGCAAGGTCGCGGTGGTCGAGAAGGCCCCGGCATTCGGCGGAACCTGCCTTCACGTTGGCTGTATCCCGACCAAGGCGTTGCTGCATTTCGCCGAAGCCTATGAGACCACTTTGCATGGGGAGGCCATCGGCATTCGCACCAGCGGCGTCGAGCTGGATTTCCCGTTGATGCAGCAGCGCAAGCAGCAAATCGTCGACGGCCACGCCCGCGGTATTGAATTTCTGTTTAAGAAGCACAAGATCGAAAGCATAGCGGGCTTCGGGAAACTCGCCGGCGGCGGGAGCGTTGAAGTCGACGGCCCCGAGGGCGTCCGCGAGCTGAGCGCGAAGAACATTGTCCTGGCGACCGGGTCGGAAGCCCGACGACCGCCGGGCATCGATCCGCCGCCCGAACGGCTGCTGACCAACGTCGAGATCCTCGGCCTGGAAGCCGTTCCCGAGTCGTTGGCGATCATCGGCGCCGGGGCGGTGGGCGTGGAGTTCGCCTCGATCTATCGCAGCTTCGGCTCCCAAGTGACGCTGCTCGAAGCGCTCCCGAGACTGGTGCCGCTCGAGGACGAGGAGGTTTCCAAGGAACTTGCCCGAGCGTTTCGCAAACGCCGCATCGAGGCCCATACCGGCGTCGCCGTCGCTGCCGCCGACGAAACCGCCGAAGGCGTCTTAGTTCGTTTCCATGACGCCGACGGGAAGGCGCGGCAGGTCACGGCCGAAAAACTGCTGGTCGCCGTCGGGCGCGAACCCAACACCGACAAGGTCGGGCTCGAAAACACCGCCGCCGAGACGGACCGGGGCTTCGTCAAGACCGACCAGTGGATGCAGACCGCCGAGCCGGGTCTTTACGCCATCGGAGACATCGTCGCCGGGACCCCGCAACTGGCTCACGTCGCCTCGATGGAAGGGATCGTCGCGGCGGCGCGTATCGCCGGGCGCGACATCGAGCCGATCAACCGCCGTCACAGCCCGGCGGCGACCTATTGCGAACCGCAAATCGGCAGCGTCGGGCTGACCGAAGCCGCCGCCCGCGAGGCGGGCTATGTGGTCAAAACCGGCAAGTTCTCGTTTCGCGGCAACAGCAAGGCGTCCATCCTCGGCCGCCAAGACGGCTTCGTCAAAGTCGTCGCCGACGAGGAGACCGAAGAAATTCTGGGCGTCCACATCATCGGCCCGCAAGCGACGGAAATGATCTCGGAAGCCGTCGTCGCGATGACCTCGGAAGCCACCGTCGAGTCGATTACACGGACTATTCATTCCCATCCGACACTTTCCGAGGCCGTGCAGGAGGCCTTCCACGATGTCTACGGGATGGCGATTAATGCGTGAGGGACTGCAAAGAAGCTGAGAAAAGACATGTCGGCACGAATGCCGACACGGCACGCAAGAATGCGTGCGCCACGTCATCTCGAAGCTCCTCGGATCGAGAGAACGACCCGCCCGTGTGCGAATACCGCGACCTTGGAAGGATGGCCTTCGGATCCGCCTTCGCCTTGCAGCAGGAACTGGTCGTGCGCCGCAAGGCAGGGGCAATTCCCGACCAACTGCTCTTCGTCGAGCATCCTCCGGTGATTACGCTCGGCCGCAATGCGAGAGGCGGCCATGTTTTGCTTCCCGAAGCCGAGCTCACTCGACGCGGCATTGAAATCCATGAGACCAACCGCGGCGGCGACGTCACCTACCACGGTCCCGGACAGATCGTCGGCTACCCAATCGTTGATCTGCGCGGTTGGAAGCGCGATGTCGTTGCCTACGTGCGAGCCCTCGAGCAGGTGATGATCGACGCCGCGGGTCTTTTGGGGGTAGGCGCGGAGCGCGTTGCCGGCTGCACGGGGTGTTGGGTCGGCGACGCGAAGCTCGGCGCGATCGGAGTGCACATCAGCCGCTGGGTGACATCGCACGGTTTCGCGCTGAATCTCTCGCCCGAGCTCGAGCATTTCAGCTACATCGTCCCCTGCGGTATCGACAAGCCCGTGACATCGGTTGAGCGGTTGACGGGCCGCGCGCCGGAGCGCGAGGAAGTGATGCACCTGCTGGCGGAATCGTTCGGCCGGATCTTCGGGCGGCGGATGACGGCGGGTTGATACTCTCTTAGACGCGGCAAAGGGCAGGCCGGGAGGCCCGCCCCCCTGGGAGGGGATCGAGGTTCCCCAGGTCACGGGGGGGAAGCACCCGGGGCTTACGTGCCACTCCACGTGAAACAAAGGGACGGTTTCAGCGTTCCTTGTAGGGGACGTCCCGTTACGGCAATCGTTGCCCGGGTATTCGCCGCCGCGACACATTCGCGCGCCATAATGAATCACGTAGTTCGCGCCCCATGACCGACCTACGCACCAACTTGGTTCTGGCCTTCGACACGATGCGCAACCATCGTCTGCGCACCGCGCTCACGGTGCTCGGCCTGACGATGGGTGTCGCCGTGTTGATCATGGTCATTACCCTGATTCTCGGGGCCAACACGTACGTCGAGGACAAGATCGCCAATCTCGGTACGAATGTGTTTCGCATCGGGAAAATGCCGTTCACCTCCACCAGCCGTGATGAATACCGGCGGGCGATCCGAGCCCCCGATATCCGCATGGCCGACGTTGAGGGCCTCAAGACCCGCTGCCCGCTTTGCACCGACGTGGGGGCGAATGCTCAGAGCAGAGTGACCGTTCGCTACAAGAATCAGGAATTGACCGACGTCAGCTTTCGCGGCCAGACCGCCAATATGATCGACATCGGCAACCTCGTCGTCGAGCGCGGCCGTTTCTTCACCGACTCGGAAGACCGTCACGGGGCGGGCGTTTGCGTCATCGGCGACGAGCTGACCGAGGAGCTGTTCCCTAGTCTCGACCCCATCGGAAAGACCATCCGGGTCGGCCCCGAGCCCTTGTTGGTGATCGGCACTTTCGAACGCATCGGATCGGTACTTGGACAAAACCAAGATTCCTTTGTCGTGGTCCCGCTCCATACGATGTTCCGCATGCGCGGTTCCCGCTTCAGCTTGACGATCGAGGTCAAGACGGGTCCCGAGGAAGGGGCTTTCGAGAGGACCATCAACCAGGCTTGGGGCGCGATGCGGGCGCAAAGGGGCCTTGGCGGCAAGCGCGAGGACAATTTCTACTTCGGCACGGCCGCCGCCTACATGGCGCTTTGGGAGCGCATCAGTGCTTCGTTCTTTTTCGTATTCATCAGCGTCTCCTCGATCGCGGCCGTCGTCGGCGGCATCGTCATCATGAACATCATGTTGGTCAGCGTCACCGAGCGCACCAAGGAAGTCGGGGTGCGGCGCGCCTGCGGGGCGAACCGCGGCGATATCTTGCGTCAGTTCCTGGCCGAGAGCGTCGTGCAGGCCGCTCTCGGCGGTGTGTTGGGAGTCGGAATCGGCGTCATAGCGGCATTCCTGGTGACGCGCTTTTCGAATTTCCCGGCCTCGGTGGAGTGGTGGGTGGCCGCGTTGGGCGTCGGGATCGCCTCGACGGTCGGGGTTTTCTTCGGCCTCTACCCGGCCATGAAAGCGGCCGATTTGGACCCGGTCGAAGCCTTGCGAAGCGAATAAATGAACCCGAAAACCCCAAACGCCGCAACAGAGCCCCGACCGCAATCGAGGGGTCAAGCGCCGGGTGAAAGTACAGCCGAGATAACCGACGCCACGCATCGTTCCAAGATGACGCGCGACCAGCTACGCGAAAATATCCGCGTCGCATTTCACTCGATCCGCACTCAGAAAGCACAGTCGCTTTTGACGTTGCTAGGCGTTGTCATCGGCGTTTCGTCGGTTATCAGCGTGGCATCCATCATCGAAGGGCTGAACAACGACGTCGTCGGCCGCATTCAAATGATGGGCTCGAAAGTCTTCATCGTGGCCCGCATCGGGCCGCAGTTCGGGCGCCGGTCACAAGAAATGCGCTTGCGCAAGTACTTTAAGCCTTCCGACGCGCAGGCGATTCGCGAGTCCGCGCCGACAGCGGAATTTGTCACGGCGTTCGCGGATCGCAGAGGGCTCTCCGCCCAAGCCAACGAAATTCGCTACGGCAACCAGCTCGTCGGCGACGTTTTTCTTCGTGGCGTCGACGAATTCCACTCCGATGCCATGACCTCGATGGATGTCACGCAGGGTCGCGTAGTTTCGTCGAATGACAGCCGACACTCGCGTTATGTGGTCGTCCTGGGCCGGGCAATCGCCGAGAGCCTGTTTCCCTTCACCGACCCCATCGGCCGCAGGGTGCGACTCAACGGACTGCCGTTTGAAGTGATCGGCGTGTTTGTGCGCGATGAGGGTCTGTTCGGAGGGCCGGGAATCGATCAGATGGTCACGATCCCGTTATCGACGTTTCGTAAGCTCTATCCCGACCAGCGCGAATTCGCGATTGCGGTGTCGGTCCGGGAAACCCCGCAAGTCGCGCAAGCCGTCGACGAAACGGTCGCGGCGCTGCGGCGGGTCCGTAGAGTCCCTCCGCGCAAGGAGAACGACTTTGAAATCTTCATGCCCGAGTTCTTTTTGCGCATATGGAAGCAGCTGACCGGCGCCCTGTTTCTGTTGACCTTTACGATCAGCTCGATCGCCCTGCTGGTGGGCGGTATCGGCGTGATGAATATCATGTTGGTCTCGGTCACCCAGCGCACTCGGGAAATCGGAGTCCGCAAGGCCGTTGGAGCGCGCGGTCAAGATGTCCGCATGCAGTTTTTGACCGAGGCCATTGCGCTCACCTGCCTGGGCGGCGTAACCGGGATCCTCCTCGGCAACTGCGTCGCCTGGGGAGTCAAGTTGATTTATCCCGCCCTGCCGGTGGCGGTGTCGCTGGTTTGGGTCTTGATCGCTTTTTCGATCTCGGTGGGTATTGGTCTGTTTTTCGGCTACTACCCCGCTGACCGCGCCGCCCGCCTGGACCCGATCGTTTGCCTACGCTACGAGTGAAGCTCGTCGGCCGCGGCAACAGCGGAGGGGCGACAGGCCTCCCGCACAATCGACGCGATAAATACAACGATCACGCCCACCGCAATCGCGCTCCCCTCCGAGCCGATAACGGTCGCGTAGGCGGTTGGCGGCAGCAAAACGAGTAACGCGGACACACGCAGAAACCCCGAATATCGTTGCGGCAGTGTGCTCAAGGCGGCCGGTAGAAGGATCACCATGTCGGTAAGATAGGCATGCTGGCTGACCAACAGGCCGCCGGCCAGGCAGCACGCCAGCGAGAGATGCAGGTCCGCGCGACGCGCTACAAACCAAGTTGCCCCCTCCACCGCGATGCCCGCCGCCGCTTCGGCGACCGGTCCGAGCCCCAGCCAGGTAACGACGTCGTACAGGTTCGGCATCTGCTCGACGCTCGGCGAAAAGTGGGACGCCGTCGCGACCCGAAACCAATCCAGCGGCCAACTTAACCCCGCCGCGGCGAACGAGACCAAGGCCAAGACCGCTCCGCCGGCCGCCAAGCCTTCGAGGAAACGGAGGTCCCGACGAGCCGCGATCCAGACCGGCAGCAACAAGATAGAGATGAAGCTTTATCGAGCAAATCGCCGCAACCAGCCCCGCGGTTCGTGCATCTCCTCGCTGGTGAAAGTGCATCGCGGCGGCGATCAAGATCAGCAACAAAGGCGAATCCTGACCGTTGATGAAAGCCGCGAAAGTCGGCAAGGAAAGGCAGACCCACGCCAGACGCAAACGCCACCCCGGGATCGGCCACAACGCAACAAACCCGATCACCGCCGCGGCCTGAACGATGTGCCAGACGAACTCCGCCGCCGCATAATCAAGGTAGGACAGCGGCAGGAACAAGACCGCGTGGAAAGGCAGCCGAACGTAGCCATGGGTCGCGGAATACCCGCCGATGTGGCGTTGTTCTTCGCGACGTAGCGCGTCGAGATCGTACAGATCGCCGTCGCCGATCAAATGGCCGCCGGAGTAGAAAGCGGCGAAGTCCAAGGCGTAATCCGCGCCGATCGAGCGCACCCGAACGACCGTCACGATCATCGCGCACAAGCTCAACAGGGCGATCACTAAAGACACCCATGAGCCCGACTTCGCGTCTGAAACGGAACGAGCGGGCGACACAAGGGTAGTGTAGCCGATCGCAGGCCGACTTTCGTGCCCGTGGCGGGGCTTCGCCGGCTGCGCCAATGACCTCCCCGAACCCCTCGTGCTTACGGCAGTATCGCCACGCCCCAAGGCCGCTCGCTGACCTTGATCTTGGTGACAACGGTCAACGTTTCGGCATCAACCACCGACACGTCATCCGAGGGGCCGTTCGCGGTGTAGAGCGTCTTGCCGTCGGGCGTGATCGCGATACCCCAGGGCCGCTCGCCGACTTCGACAGACCCAACCACCTCGTTCGTGGTCGTGTCGATCGCGACGACATGACGACCCCGGCCGGTGGTGACATAGATCTTGCCCCCGTCCGGAGCTACCGCGATACCCATCGGTCGCACTTTTTCCCCGGAAAGCTGAATGGTGCGTATCACCTCGTGATTCGCCGTATCCACCACCGAAATCGTCCCGCTTCTTTCCGAGCTAATATAGGCGCGCGATGAGTCGGGGGAAAAAACCGCTGTCCGAGGCCGTAGCCCGACCGCGAATGTTTTCACCACCGAGTCGCTCGCCGTATCGATCACCGAGATCATGGCGTCGTCCTCGGAGGTGACGTAAACGAACTTCCCGTTGGGGCTGATGCCCACGCCTTCGGGCTCGTCCCCCACCTCGAGCGTCTTGAGGACTCGGTTCTCGGCGATGTCTACGATGCTGGCCATCCCGACGTCTTCATTCGCCACATACATCTTGGTTCCGTCCAGGCTCACGGCGAGCTGTTCGGGGTCCGAGCCGCCGTCGAGAATCTTGGTGAGTTTGTTCTGCTCAATGTCGAAAACTCCGATCCCATCCGCGGACTTGTCGGCGGGCGGCAGGGTCGAGCGATCGATACCCGGACCGCCGAAAGGAGACCCGCTGAGGGCCACGTAGAGCAGTTTGCCGTCGCCGCTGAGCCGAATTCCCCGGGGGCGCTTGCCCAAGGGCACAGTTGCAATTACTTCATGAGAACCCGCGTCGATGATGCTGAGATCGCCCGACGCTTCGTTCGTCACATAGACTCGAGGACCCGTGCGTTCGGCGGGCGGCGGCGCCTCCGAGCTCGGACCTGGGTCGCCGGGTCCGCAGAAAATCAACACCGCGCAGCAACTAACTGCTAACCCGCTCGCGAAACGCATCATCACTCTCCTTCCGCAGCACGTTGACCGCCGATTCATCACCAAGTAATGAAGCATAATCATTTTCAACCCCTCGACGCCAGCCCGCCGCGCCGTCACCCGTCGAACCGTGGTGGGTTCGTCAATGCGGGCCGGGGTCCGCCCCGTCCCTCCCGCATTCGAATACGGGCCGTGTTTCCCCCGGCCTCAACTCGTCCCGACGGTCTCTTCCGCGTCCTGATAGAATGCGGGGGCCGCCGAGCAGGCGTCGAAACGCAAGGAGGACCCCCGTGAACACCAAACTTCTCGTCCTGACAACCATTGTTCTGGCCGCTGTGAGCCTTCAGCCGGCGCAAGCCGACGACCATGATCTAAGTTTCTTCCTGACCAGCGCCGGGCCCGGCAACGGCGCCGACCTAGGCGGACTGGCCGGCGCGGACGCGCACTGCCAAAAGCTGGCCGCCGCCGCAGGAGCGGGCAGCAGTACCTGGCGAGCCTACCTGAGCGCAAGCGCCTCGGGCGGTCAAGCCGCCGTGAACGCTCGTGACCGCATCGGCAAGGGTCCCTGGCACAATGCCAAGGGCGTCAAGGTCGCCGAGAACGTCGATGACCTGCATTCCGCCAATAAC
Source organism: Bryobacterales bacterium (assembly GCA_965238125.1). Lineage (GTDB taxonomy): Bacteria > Acidobacteriota > Terriglobia > Bryobacterales > UBA6623 > UBA6623. The sequence continues at coordinate 724,722 of OZ250179.1, forward strand.
AAGTTGAGCAAAGAGAACTCGATCACTGAAAAAGGCGACGGGGTCAACGGACGCGGAGACAAGCCCAATATGCACGACATCTTGACGGGCTCCCAGTCAGACGGCACCGCGCTCGGTGACGGCGAGGACCACACCTGCGGGAATTGGACCAGCCACGGCGAAGGCAGCGCGCAAGTCGGTCATCACGACCGGCAGGGCGGAGGCGCCGACCCCACATCCTGGAATGCCGCGCACGGCTCGAGCGGTTGCAGCCAAGCGGACCTGCAAGGAACCGGCGGCAACGGCTATTTCTATTGCTTCGCGGCAAAATGAGCGGGTGATGAAAAGGGGGCCGTGTCGAAGCCCCAAAACCGGGGGCGGCGAGGCGTTTTCGGGGCGTTGGGACGGCCCCGTGCCGGATGCTTCTGATAAAATTCAGCAGGAGTCAGCTGTCGACTCCCAGTGGCGTATCATGAACGCCGATTCGAAATTTCCAACCTGCGGCTTCTCGTCGTTTCGCGGTGTTGGTGTTTGCGTTTTGGCGGCGTTCCTGATTTCCCCCGCGCTCCTCGTCGGCGAAGACGCCGCCCCACCCCGCTTCGAGTCCGATATCGCGCCGATTCTTAGCGAAAACTGTGTCGCGTGCCACGGTGAGAGCTCGCCGCAGGCCGAGCTTGACGTGCGAACTCGCGAAGCTCTCCTGGCAGGCGGCAAGTCCGGCCCCGCGTTGGTGCCGGGAAACCCCGTGCAAAGCCTGCTGTTGCAGAAGACCGCATCCGGCGCGATGCCGATGGGCGACAAGAAATTGGCGTCCGGCGAGGTCGAGCTAATTCGGCGTTGGATCGAGACCGGCGCGCTCTTGGAAGGCGAAGACCCGGCTTCGGCTGCGGGCGGGCACGAGCGGGTCAACCCCCGCGAGATCCTCGTCACCACGATCAACGTCAAATGCCTGCTGTGCCACGGACGTCGTCGCCAGGAAGGCGGACTTGATCTGCGTACGCGAGCCTCGGCGCTGCGGGGTGGGACATCCGGTCCCGCGATCGCACCCGGCGATCCTGACGGAAGCCTGATGATCAAGCGCATCACAGCCGAGGAGATGCCGCCCGAGGAGCATCAATCGCGTCTTTCGTATCGCCCGGTCACCTCGGGCGAACTCGAGGATCTGCGCCGCTGGATCGCCGAGGGAGCGCCCTGGGATGACGAAAATCCGACTGCCGTGGATCCCGCATCTGATCCGATGGTCAGCGACGAGGACCGCGGGTTCTGGTCCTTCCAACCGCCGCGGCAACCGGCGCTGCCCGACGTGCGGGACCCCGACCGCGTTCGCCAACCGATTGACGCCTTCTTGCTCGCGAAGCTCGAGGAGAATGACCTCGCCTTTTCTCCCGATGCCGAGCGGCCGACATTGCAGCGGCGAGCCTACTTCGACGTGATCGGGTTGCCTCCTTCACCCGAGGAAGTCGAAGCTTATTTGGCGGACGAGAGCCCCGACAGCTATGAGCGGTTGGTCGATCGTCTACTCGAATCGCCTCGATACGGCGAACACTGGGGCCGCCGCTGGCTCGATGCCGCGGGCTATGCCGACTCGGAGGGCCAAGTGGACTTCGACGCTGTTCGTCCCCACGCTTGGCGCTACCGCGACTGGGTCATTCGCGCTCTCAACGACGATAAGCCGTACGACCGTTTTCTCACCGAGCAGATTGCCGGCGATGAGTTGTTCAATTACAAGGAAGAGTCCCCGCCGCTCGATCCCGAGGACCGCGAACTGCTCACGGCCACCGGCTTTATGCGAATGGGCCCCGACGGCACCTACAGCGTCTCGCAGGCTTTCGTTGGCGAACGGCTCACCGTCGTCGCCGACCAACTTCAGATTTTGACCTCGACGGTGATGGGGTTGACGGTCGGTTGCGCCCGTTGTCACGACCACAAATACGACCCGATCCCACAACGCGACTACTATCGGCTGAGCGCCATCCTGCGAAGTTCTTACGACCCCTACGATTGGCTTTCGCCCAACGAAGCCGATATCGGCCCGGAGGCGAATTGGAACGAGACGAACAGCCGCTTGCTGCGTGGCGTCCCGACGCAAGAAATTGAAGAAGCCGAAAAACGCAATGAGCCGATCCATGCGGAGATCAAGCGGCTCGAAAGCGAACTGGAAGCGTTGGCCGCTCCGCGGCGGGAGAAACTGCTCGACGAAAAGCAAGCCGCGGCGCCCGAAGCCGTGCGGGCCGACCTGCGCGAAGCGCTCGCCGTGTCGGCCGACAAACGAAACGAAACGCAAAGGTATCTCGCCGATCGTTTTGGCGACTTGCTCGAAGTCACGCTCGAACAGATCGGCGAACGGTTCGAGGATTTCCGCGGGCAGGCGGTCAAGTTGCAAGGGGCCATTGCCAAGGCGAAGCTCACTCTTCACACCAGGCCGCAGATCCGGGCGCTGTTCGACATGGGAGGAGAGCCCACTCCCGTCCACATTCTCTATCGGGGGGAGCACCGCAATCCGGGCCCGCCCGTCGCCCCGGGCGTGCCGTCGGTGCTCAATGTCGGCCTCGAACCCTACCGTTTGGAGCCACTCGATTGGTCCAGCGGACGACGTTTGGCGTTGGCGAAATGGCTTGTCCAGCCGAATCACCCCTTGACGGCGAGAGTGCTGGTCAATCGCGTTTGGCAACATTACTTTGGGCGCGGGATTGTGCGCAGCGAGGCCAACTTCGGCCGCACCGGTTCTCCGCCGACGCACCCGGAGTTGCTCGACTGGCTGGCCGTGGATTTCGTCGAGCGCGGCTGGAGCCTCAAGAAGGTGCATCGCATGATTCTCACCTCGACGGCTTATCGCCAGAGTTCGCTGTTTGATGAATCCAAACACGCCGCGGACATCGATAACGTTTGGCTGTCGAGGTTCCCGTTGCGCTGGCTCGACGCCGATGCGATTCGCGACGCGGTATTGAAAGTATCGGGGCGGCTTGACGAGACGCCCTTCGGCCCCGCCGACGAAATCGAGGTCAAGCCGGGAGGAGAAGTCATTGCCAAGGATTCGCCCGAAGGGCAACGACGAAGCATTTACATCCAGCAGCGACGCTCGAAGCCGGTGACCTTGCTCGAAGCCTTTGACCTACCGCAACTCAAGCCCAATTGCCTGCGGCGGACGAATTCGACGGTTGCGTCGCAGGCGCTTCAAATGATGAACAGTGCGATCCTCCGGACCAACTCGCGCTATATGGCCGGGCGCATTGTCGATGTTGCCGGGGACGATCCGACGGCACAAATCGAGCGCGTGTATCTCGCGGCGCTGGGCCGACCGGCTTCGGCCAAGGAAAAGGCCTACGGTGTCTCGACGTTGACGGAAATGACGAAAGCTTGGGGCAGGCGGCTCGAAGAGCAAGTTCCGATGGAACCGAAACAGATGAAAGCCCGGTGGCTTGCGTTGGCGACGTTTTGCCATATGGTGCTCAATTCCGCCGAATTTCTCTACATTGATTGACACGGGATCAAGACACGACCTGACACGGGACGAAGAGCAAACGGAAACCAGGAGAGCAACCATGGCGGCTCCAAGGAAAGGACGAGAAAACGCACAAGGCCGAAGGGGGAATCCGACGCGCCGTGATTTCTTTTCACGCGTCGGAGACGGGCTTCACGGTGCGGCTCTGGCGTCTTTGCTCGGCCGCGACTTCCTCTCGCCCGAGCAGGCCGCCGCCTCGACGGGCGAACGCCGCGTCCATGACCTCAAAGAGCGCCAACCGCACTTTGAGCCCAAGGCGAAATCCGTCATTCAGTTCTTCATGAACGGCGGACCGAGCCAAGTCGATTTATTCGACCCCAAACCGGCTCTCGCAAAGTACGCCGGGCAGCCGCCGGGCCGGGATCTCGCGAACGATATCGAGTTCATCAACGAAGCCGGCGGCTTCATGCCCTCGCCCTACCGCTTTGCCAAGCAAGGTCAATCGGGGATGGAGATCTCCGAGATCCTGCCTCATCTCTCCGGGAACGTCGACGACATCGCGTTCATTCGCTCGATGTTCACGACTCACTTCAACCATGAACCGGCGATTTTCATCATGCAGGGCGGCCGGCAGTTTTCCAGTCGTCCGACGGTCGGCTCGTGGATCGTCTACGGGCTGGGTTCGGAGAATCAGAACCTACCCGCCTATGTTGTGCTGGACGACCCCAAGGGGCTGCCGGTCAATCATCTCCAGAATTGGCAGGCCGGTTGGCTGCCGCCCGTCTACCAGGGTACCCGGGTGCGCTCGGAAGGCTCGCCTCTACTGAACTTGAAACCAGAGGAAGAATATCCCGCGCCCGTCTTGGACTTGGCCCGCTCGTTGCTGGCGCGCATGGACCGCGGCCATCGCGACGCACGACCCAGCCAACCCGAACTCGAAGCCCGCCTCATGAACTACGAGCTGGCCGCGCGGATGCAGTTGACGGCGAGCGACGCCCTTGACGTTATGCAGGAAAGCGAAGCGACGCGGGAAATGTACGGACTCAACAACGAGCAGACGGCGTCCTACGGCAAGCGCTGCTTGATGGCGCGCCGGCTGGTCGAGCGCGGTGTTCGCCTGATCCAGATCTACATCGAGGTCCAGATCTGGGACAACCACTCCGACCTCGACAGCAGTCTTCGCTACGCCTGCGGCAAGACGGATCGGCCGATCGCGGCGCTGATTAACGACCTAAAGCGCACGGGACTGTTCGATCAAACACTGCTCGTCTGGGGCGGAGAGTTCGGACGCCTTCCGATCGCCCAGAAGCGCGAGTTGGGCGCGGCGGGTCGCGATCACGGCCCTACCGGGTTCACGGTTTGGCTGGCGGGAGCCGGCATCAAGGGCGGCACGGTTCACGGGGCCACCGACGAAATCGGCTACAAGGCCGTCGAGAATCGCGTGAGCGTCCACGACCTGCACGCGACGATCCTTCACCAACTGGGAATGAACCACCACGACCTGGTCTACCGCCGCCACGGCCTGGATGAGCGTCTAACCGATCAATTCCCGGCCCGCGTCGTCACCGAGATTCTCAGCTAGGCGTCTGACCGCCTGGAAACTTGAGACACACTTCATCTCTAAAGCGATGGATGAGTTGGTTAGGGCGGGAGGTAACCGCCGTCACGCGCTCTTGCCGGAGACCTTCTCGGTCTGTCACACTTTCCGCACTGATGTTCTGGACAGTAAGCTCCTTCTTTGCCTTCACGCTGACGGTCGCGGCGATTGCTTATTGGAAAACCCGCCACGATCGCATGGTCAGCTCCGACGCCTATTTTCTCGGGGGGCGGAGCCTCTCGGGTTGGGTGATCGCCGGATCGCTGATCATGACGAACCTGTCGACCGAGCACTTGATCGGGCTCAACGGCGATGCTTTCAACCACACGATCGCGGTGACGGCCTGGGAGACGACGGCCGCCCCGGCGCTGGTGCTGACGGCGCTCTACTTTCTGCCGCGTTATCTCCAGAGCGGTTTCGCGACGATCCCGCAGTTCTTGGCCGAGCGTTACGATCAGGCGACGCGGGTGATTGCGACGGTTTTGTTTCTGCTTTCCTACGTATTTGCGCGGCTGCCGGTCGTGTTGCTGTTCGGCGCCTTGGGGCTCGAAAGTCTGTTCGACGTTTCGACCAATCTTGGGTTGACCCAGATGGAGGCGACGTTGCTGGTGACTTGGGGCGTGGGGTCGCTGGGGTCGCTTTATGCGATTTTCGGGGGGCTCAAGGCGGTTGCGATCTCCGACGCGGTCAACGGCGTGGGGTTTCTGCTGGCGGGGTTGCTGGTGCCGTTCTTGGCATTGGCGATGATCGGCGACGGAAGCGCCTGGGCGGGGTTGAGCGAGGTCTACGCCCAGCAGCGCCCGAAGTTCGATATTACCGGCGACGAGGCGGGGGCGTTTCTCCCGCTGGGCACGTTGTTCACCGGCTTGGTTTGCACGCAGATTTTCGCCTGGTGCGTGAATCAAGAGAAAGTCCAGCGAGCCTTGGGCGCGAAGAGTCTGGCCGAGGGACAGAAGGGTGTTCTGCTGGCGGCCTTTTTCAAATTGCTGGGGCCGTTTATGATCGTGCTGCCCGGGGTGATCGCTTATCACATGTTCAGCGACACGTTGGGTTCCGACGGCTACCTGATGGCGTACCCCATGCTGGTGAAGGCGGTATTGCCGCCCGCGCTGATCGGGCTTTTCGCGGCGGTGATGGTGGGTGCGATTCTGAGCACGTTCAACAGCGTACTCAACAGCTCGGCTACGCTTTTCAGCCAAGGGATTTATCAGACGTTTATCAACCGTGAGGCGACCGGTCCCGAGATTGTTCGTTCGGGCCGAGTGGTCAGCATCGTGTTGGCAATCGCGACGATGGCGATCGCGCCGCTGATCGACACGTCGGGGAGCCTCTACAACTATCTCCAGCGGGTGAACTCGATTTTTCTTGGGCCCTTGCTGGCGGTGATCTTGTTGGGCTTCTTGACCCGGCGTGTCTCGGCGGTGGCGGCGAAGACGGGGTTGCTGGTCGGTCCGGTGATTTTCTATTTGTTGGTGTTCACTTTCGGGGACCAAGTGCAGGGCGGACTCAAGGGGGCGTTTGGATTGATGGAAGATGTCCACTTCCTGCACTTGCTGGGTTTAGTCTTCGTGTTGACCGCGGTCATGATGACTGCGATCAGCCGATTCAAGCCGGCCCGCGAAGTCTATGAAGCCCGAAAAACGGGTGATGTGGACATGACGCCTTGGTCCGGCCGCAATGAAGTGGCCGTCGCCATCTGCGTCATCACTTTGGGATGCTATGTTTTTCTGGCACAGTGAATGAGCTTCCTCCCGCCCTTCAGGGCTCGCGCGGGTGGGGGGTTGCACCCAGGGTTCCGCCTTCGGCTCCACCCGTGGGCTATATTCCCGCCGCCGCTTCGCGGCTCAAGGTATTCGTGATTTCGTCGCGTGCAAACGTAATGCCCAATGCGCTCTGGAGAGGATTGGAAGACATGTCGCCAGGAGTGGCGACACGGCACGCAAGAGTGAGTGCGCCAAGTCGGGGGCTTCGGCATCGAGGATGCGGCCTGTTGAGCGATGCTGTCTGAAGTGTTCAAAGAAGTGGGCGGCATCTTGCTCGGGGCGGGGCTGACGGTTGTTTGCTCATACCTGCTGGGGCGGACGCTGCTGTCCCGTTTCCCACGCGTGGAAGCGGAACTGACCGCGGCCGAGCACGCGTTATTTTCCTTCGCCGCCGGAACGGCCTGCCTCAGCGGGTTGGTCTTTCTACTCTGCGCGACGGGCCTGTTTTACGACGCCTCGGTGTGGTTGCTCGCCGGGTTGATCGTCGCGGCGGCCGCGAAGTGGGCGCGCAGATCTCCTCGCACTCGACCGGCCTTTCCGCAACCCACGTCGGTCATCTGGAGCGCCGCCCTGGCCGCCGTCGCTTTGCTCTACGGCGGGCTGTATCTCATCCACGCCGCGGCCCCGGAGATCAGAGCCGACGGGGTTGCTTATCACCTCGGTTTGGTCAGGCGTTACTACGGCGCGCACGGGTTTCCGGCCATCACCACCAACATCTATGCCTACCTGTCGCAGGGGGCGGAGATGCTCTACCTTTTCGCCTATGCCGTGGGACGCCACTCGGCGGCTAAGCTGGTGCATTTCAGTCTGCTGGTCGGCGGCGTCTCGGCGATGCTTCTTTTGGCGCGGCGTTTTCGGGTTTGGCCGGCAGGGGTGATCGGGGCCGTCCTCTACGCCTGCTCGCCGATGGTGGGGCCGGTGGCCGCGAGCACTTACAACGGCTGCGCCTTGGCGTTTTTCCAGTTCATGACCTTCTACGCCTTGGTTCTGTGGTGGAAAGGACGCCAAAGCGGCTGGCTGCCGCTACTCGGGATACTGGCGGGCTTTTGCTTTTCGATCAAATACACCGGCTATCTCGCCGTGCCGCTGGCGTTGGCGGTGGTGGGCTGGGGCAGTTGGGGCAGGCTCAAGCAACTCAACGTCGCTTTCCTCCGCGTGCTTGTCGTCGGCTGCGTGGCTGGGCTGTTCGTTGCGCCCTGGTTGATCAAGAACGCGGTGCTGGTCGACAATCCCACCGCGCCGCTCTACAACCAGCTCTTCCCGAATCCGTATGTCACGGTGTCTTTCGAGCACACCTTCCGATCCTACTTGGAAGACTACGTCCATGGCGACGATTCGACCTCGTGGCTGGAATACGCGTTGGAGTTGACGGTGCGCGGCGCCCGGCTTCAGGGCTTGTTGGGGCCGGCGTTTCTGCTCGCGCCGCTGGCCTTAACGGCTTGGCGGCGGCCTTTAGCTAAACCTCTATTCGTTTGCTCGCTCCTGTTCGCCTTGCCCTGGCTCCAAAACGCCGGCACACGATTTCTGATCCCGGCGCTGATGTTCTGGTCGTTGGGGATGGGGTTGTTTTTCGGGGCCTCGCGACGAAGGTGGCTCGCCGTGTTGGGGCTGCTGTTCGCGTCCGCACACGCGGTCAGCTCTTGGCCGTCGATTCTGCACGTCTGGCACGAGTACCCGGCATTTCGGCTCGACCCCGAGGTTCCTTGGAAAGCCGCCCTACGTCTCGAGCCCGAGGAGCAGTATCTTGCCCGCCGCGTCGACGGTTACGGGGCCGCCGCTTGGCTGCGGCGAGAGACCGGACCGGGCGACCGGGTCTTCAGTGTGGAAGTGTTGCCGGAAGCCTATTTCGACTCCGAGTTGCTGGTTTATTACCAGGGCGCGGAAAACGAGACGTTGGTGGAAGTCTTGCGGGCCGGCGTCGATCCGCAATTTCAACCGACTCGGGCTTTGCGCGTGCGCGGTCCCAGCCGCGCCTTCACCGGGGTTCGCATCGTCCAACGCGCCGAGCATCCGTCGGCCCAATGGCGCGTGCTTGAGTTGGTCCCGCAATCCGACACAGGGTCCATTTCGCCCGAACCCGATTGGACAATCCGTGCCCACCCCTTCCCGTGGACGGCCGGTCGGATCCTCGACGCCAACCCGTTTACCGGATGGTTTTCCTGGGAGTCGCTCTACGACGGCATGAGCATCGAGGTGGAATTTCCAGCAGCGATTGAGATCAGCGGTTTGGATGTCATCTTCCCCTGGAATCAGCATCATCTGGAACTAGAATTCTTCGGGCGGGATGAGAGCGGGGCATGGGATCGTTGGGAGACCGAGAATACCTGGGCGCGTCTGCCCGTTTCGCTCGCGGCCGCGCGGGCTTGGTTTGGGGAAGAGTTGCGGCGGCGCGGGATTTCGTTTTTTGTTAGCCGCGTTGACGGAGGTTTCGGTCCGATTTCGCGCGTGATCGAGAAAGACCCGGCGGCTTGGGGTCTGCGGGAAAAAGCTCGCTACGAACCGTTTGTCATTTACGAGGTTGAAGGGGGTTCGGCCCCGCTTCGGAGCGAATAGCGACGGCGCGAGCCGCCGCGTAGCGTGAGCCTCCAGGCTTGCCGCGCTCCGAGTCATCGGGGCGGGTCTGGATTGCCTCGCGACGTCTCGCGAATTCCGCCCGGACACGAACCGATGAATCGGTTCGCGGCAAGCGTGGACGCTCACGCCACATCGGCGGCCGGGCCGTCGATCACCCGGCGGTTTCGATTACCATGAGGAGTCCCGAGCGGCGAAACGCATGATTATCGGACTGACCGGAACCAACGGCGCGGGCAAGACGGTGGCCGCCGTGCACCTGCAAACCAACGGTTTCGCGTCCCATTCGCTCTCGGATGAAATTCGCGCTGAACTCGAACAGCAGGGCCGCGAAGCCACGCGCGAAAATCTCATCGAGACCGGCAATCGCCTTCGCACCGACCATGGCCCCGCAGTTTTGGCCGAGCGCGTGAAGGCGCGGTTGCGTCCCGACCGCAACTACGTTATCGACTCGATTCGCAACCCTCACGAAGTGCGCGCCTTGCGGTTGGCGGGCAACTTTTGCCTGCTTCACCTCGACGGGCCACGCGAGGTTCGCTACGAGCGGGTTCGGGCGCGCGGCGGACCGCGCACGCCGGCTTCCCTCGACGAATTCATCGCCCTGGAAGAGCGCGAAACCAACAGCGACGACCCTACTCATCAGCAACTGCGCGTTTGCCGCGAGATGGCCGACGAGACGCTCGTCAACGGCGGCACGATCGAGGAGTTGCATTCCGCCCTCGACACCCTCGTCAAAGGCCGGCTGATGTCGGAGCGACGCCCCGGCTGGGACGAGTATTTCATGGGTATCGCGCAGATGGCCGCCCTGCGCAGCAATTGCATGAAACGCAAGGTGGCCGCCGTGATCGTCAAGGATCGCCGCATCGTCTCGACCGGCTACAACGGAACGCCCCGCGGCGTGACCAATTGCAACGAAGGCGGCTGCCCTCGCTGCAACTCGTTGGCGCCGAGCGGCACGAAGTTGGGCGAATGCCTCTGTTCGCACGCCGAGGAAAACGCGATTGTTCAAGCCGCGTATCACGGCATCAGCGTTCGCGGCGCGACGATTTACTCGACCTTCTCGCCCTGCCTGATCTGCACCAAGATGATCATCAACTCGGGCATCACCGAGGTTGTTTACGACCTTGATTACCCGCTCAATGACACGGCCGAAAATTTGCTGAAAGAGGCCGGCGTGGAAGCACGCCGTCTGGGAGAGTGACCCCGCCCCGCAGGCTCCGTAGAAGCCCCGGAATATAGCCCACGCCTTTGCGTACATCTTGGGCCACGTTTGACGACAGGCATCTCCGGGATGAATTCCGCCCCACTACCGGGGCTTTTCCGATGGTCGGATGCCGTCCCACGGCTGAAGCCGTGGGCTATATTCCGCAGCCCCTGACGCTGACGGGGCAGGGGAACCTGTGTCCGCCCTCGATCGGATTGGCGTCTCAGCCTGCCATGGGCGCGGTCTGACCGGCTTGAGAACCGGTCAATACTGTTGACTGGGACCGGTAAGAGTGCCGGTCGCTACTGGGGCGGGGTGAAAGCTGACGCTTCGCACATCGAATCGACCGCACAGCTGTTCATGGGGACGCCCGGTTGCGTCGTTGACCACGGCCAATCGGACGACGTATTCATTGGGGAGGGTGCGGAAACGTAGGATGACCGGCTTCCACGCGGTGGTTCCTCTCGACGCAAACGAAGACGCGATGAAGCGTCGGGGGGCGGCGAGCACGAGCCGCACTCCGTTTCTTGTCGTGAGACTCTCGGCTCGTACCCGCGCTTTGAAAACGTAGTCGCTTTCCGGGTCCACGAAGAAATCGCGCGTCAGGTGGCGGTAGTGCGCGTCGGGCGGTTGTTCGAAACGAACCTCGACGCGCTCGTCGGGCAAACCGGCATTGTGCAGGGCGACGACAACGCCCTCTTGCGAACGATTCATCCAACCGGGGCCGAGTTGCATACGGCGGCGGATTTCGCGGACGGTGGGCTCGGCACCCGCCCCGCCCTTTTGGGTTTGCTCCCACAAATGCTTGGCGACAAGGCCGCGATCGGCGTCCCAGAGGCGGTCGTAGACAGGTCGCAAGTCTTGGTGGGAAAGCTCGACGCGGCCGACCAAAACTTCCGCCGCCGCGGACAGCTCGGGCCACAGCCCCCGGTCGGACAAGTAGACAAGGTAGTCCGCGGCCGCCCGCGAGCGAGCCGGGACTACATCAGCGGCGACTTTCCCGGCCGACACGCCTCCGTTCGAGGCCATATGATAGACGGCTCGCCGCATCTTGGGAAGCGCGGCGGCGATTACGGCTAAGCGGTTTACCGCGGCCTCGGCCTCACCCTCCCGCAAGTAGGCTCGTGCGAGGGGCCATTCCGTTCGCAGCGTGAAGGGCTCGAGGAGGGCGGCTAGCTTGGCCGACTCGGCCGCTCGGTCGGTGTTACCGGCGAGGCCCGCCGACTCGGCATGTTTGAGCCAAATCGCGGCGGCCTGGGGATGGGTTTCCGCAGCCGCGAGAAAGGCCTTTTCCGCGGCTGTGGGTCGGCCTTCGAGCAGGGCCTGGCGGCCTTGCTGAAACAGAGACTCCGTGTTGCCCTTTGGAAGAAAGCGCGCGGGAAGAAAGTCCGCGGCCGATAACAGACCGATGGCGCAGAGCGACCAGCAGCCGGCGGCCGCGACCCGGGGCGGAACGAACTGCTTAACGGTCCGCAGTTTCGCAAGGCCCGCCGCACAGCCCAACAGAACGGCCGTCAGGGCCGCGAGGGCGGGAATTTGCAAGGGGAAATCGACCGCCGCGTGCAGAAGGATTGCACCCGCCCCCAGCAGCGCCCCGCCGGCCGCCATGCGCCGTCGAGCGTCTTCCCCGTTCAAGACAAAACGTCCGACTCGCCACAGCGTGAGCAACAGTGCAGCCGTCAGCAAGAGCGTCGGGAGGATTCCCAGCTCGATCAGCCATTCCAGATAGTCACTGTGAGCGTGGTCGACGGTTTTTCGCGGCAAGTAGAAAGCGGAGCGGCGGAAAGCAAAGGGGAAAGTTCCCGCACCGGCGCCGGTGAACAGGTAATCGCCGGCTGAGCGCAAGGTGTCGGTCCAGATGGCGATACGCGTGGGAAAGCCGCTCGGCTCCGACAGCTCATCGAACCTTTCGCCGAGTTTACCCGCGCCGAGTGTCGCCGAAAAAGCGACCGCGGTCAAGACAAGAAATACCGGCAGCGCCGAACGGCGGCGCTCGCGCAGTGCCAAGGCCATGCCCGCTCCGGCCGTCACGACCAAGATCACCGCCGCCGCCGCCCGCGAAAAAGAGAGCATGCCGACGGAGAAGCAGACTAGGGCGGCAATAAGTCCGGCCAAGCCAAGGAGCCGTGCACGACCCGAGTCGGCGCGCTGCCCGCGGCGGGGAGAAAATCCCGCCAAGGCCGCGCCGATCGCCAGGCCCAGGCACCCTTCCATCAAGGCGGCGAAGTGGTTCTTGTTGACGAAGCTTCCACGCGCCCCCAACGCGCCCGCGCCGTCCACTAAGCGTTCGCGAAAGAACTGTTCCAGGCCCCAGGCCGCCGAAGCCATGGCCGCGGTGAGGAAGACAGCGGTTATCAGCCAAAAAACTCGTTCGGAGTGCGCGACGAGACTCCTTGCCATGACGAATAAGGCACAGCAACCCGCCATGGGCAGTAAAGCGGCGACTGTGTTGCCGGGGGCGATCGAAAGAGTCGTGGGGCCGATGACCCCGAGCGACTCGGTCAGCGTCATCGTTTCGCGGCGAAAGGCCGAGACCAAGTGGGGCTGCAAAGCGCCGAGCGGGACGACCTGCAGCAGGGGCACGATCGCGATCGCGGCGACCGCCCAAGGAACCCGGACACCCCATTGCCGCGACCCCAGGCAGGCCGCCCCGCAGACGGTCAAAACCCAGCCGAAAACAGCGGCTTGATCGAAGCCGTCGACGCCGCCCTTGCGCCATACCAGGACAACGACGGGAACCGCAACGGCGACAATAATCCCCACCTCGGCGCGCCCTGCTGAAAGCCGGTCGAGCAGCCCCGCGCGGGGGCGCGGGGGCGGCGTGCGAGCCGGGGCGGAGGCCGAAACGGACATCTCTCGGATGAATCGGTTTTTTGGGCGACGCAGAACAGGGCGTCGGCCGCGAGGCCGGTCCCGGGCGGTCGGGATTTTCGTAACATTCGCTCCGAAGCTCCGAATACGCATTGGTATACTGGCAACACTTATGCGCGGATTGGTCGGTGTTTTCAGTGCCTTCATGGTCGTCGGGACGGCCGCGTTCGCCCTCGATTGGCCGCAGTGGCGGGGGCCGGATCGCGACGGCATCAGCGCCGAAACCGGTCTTCTCACAAGCTGGCCCGAGGGCGGTCCGCCGCTGCTTTGGAAGACGCGGGGGCTCGGTTCGGGTTTTGCTTCCTTTTCCGTCTCCGGCGGCAAGGTTTTCACGCAGGGGCAAAGCGAGGGCCGGCAATTTCTGATCGCGCTCGATGAGGAAAGCGGCGAAATCTTGTGGCGCACGCCCAACGGTGATACTTTCAACGAACGTCGCGGGGGCGGTCCGCGCGGCACGCCCACACTCGACGGCGACCGCGTTTATGCGCTGGGCTCGAACGGTGATCTGCTCTGCGCCCGGGCGTCGGACGGCGAGCGGCTGTGGAGCACCAATCTGCTTGAACGCTTTGGGGCGCGCAATATCAAATGGGGCATCAGCGAGTCTCCGCTCATCGACGGGAATCGTGTGATCGTCAGTCCCGGCGGACGCGAGGCGTCCGTCGTCGCACTCGACAAGAATAACGGCAATACGATTTGGAAAGCGCCCGGGGATCGCGCCGGCTATTCCTCGCCCGTGGCTGCCGAGGTCGGGGGCGTTCGCCATTACATCGTGCTGACAGCGGGCGGCGCGGTCGGCGTGCGGGCTTCCGACGGCGAGGTCCTGTGGCGATACGATCGCATTTCGAACAGTACGGCGAATGTCGCTACCCCGATCGTTCGCGGCAACCATGTTTTTCTGTCGACCGACTATGGAACCGGTTGTGCCCTGCTGCGGCTCGTGCCCGACGGCGAGGGGATTCGCGCCGACGAGGTTTACTCTAACCGCGACATGAAGAATCACTACGGCAGTTCGGTCTTGTTGGGCGACCACCTTTACGGCTTTTCAAGCCGCATTCTGACCTCGATGAATTTCATGACAGGCGAAATCCTTTGGCGCGACCGCGGCGTAGGCAAGGGGCAGATCGTCACCGCCGAAGGTCTGCTCTACATCTTGAGCGATGACGGCGTCGTCGGCCTCGTCAAGGTCGACCCGGAGGGCTATCGCGAGATCTCGCGTTTTTCGATCGACCACGGACAGTATCGAACCTGGACCCTCCCCGTCGTCGCCAACGGGAAACTCTTTTTGCGGGACCAGGACACGCTTTCCTGCTACAACGTGAAGGCCGAGTAGCGCGGTCCGCGGCCCCCCCGGGGCGGGTGTCGGCCGGGTGGGTTCGGAGGTTGTTTCCCGCCGGCTGAAGCCGGGACGAGAAGGCCCTTGAAACGGCCTTGTGCCGGACGACAAGCTCTTTAAACCGGCCCTCGAAGGGCCGGCCTAATGGCGGACCAAGCCCGGTGAATCGCGGTGAATCGGGCTGAGCGTGGACTTCCGTCCACGCTTCTGCTTCTATGGCTCGCATTTGCCAAGGGCGGGCATGGACTCGCCTTGGCGAATTCCCCTTTTCTTCCGAGGATTCGTCGGGCAAGTGATTTTCGTTACAACATAACTCTATAGAAAAGGACGCGGCATGGTCGAAAGGTCTTGACAACCGCTGATTCATACGTATAATTCAAACATACGTTTGAATCAAGCGATCGCTTGTATGGAGGCTGGCCGCTATGCCCGTTGATACCAAGACCCTGATTCTCGACACGGCTGAGAGGTTGTTTTCCGAGCACGGAATCGACGCTGTTTCTCTCCGAGCCATCACCACCGGGGCTGGCGTGAATTTGGCGGCGATCAACTATCACTTCCGCTCGAAAGACCTTCTGGTGAAGGAAGTCTTCGCCCGCCGGATTCGTCCGCTGAATGAAGAACGGCTGGCCTTGTTGGACGCTTTTGAAGCGCGAGCGGGCGATGGGTCGCTGCCGGTCGAAGACGTGCTGCGGGCGATGTTTGAACCCGCGATACGGCTGTCGAGCGATCCGGAACGCGGGCATATCTTTTTGCGTATCTGTGGTCGGATCTGGTCGGAGCCGAGTTTTCGGATGTCGCGGATTTTCGACGATTTGTTCGAGGAATTGATCGCGCGCTTTGGCACGGCGTTCCAGCGGGCCGCTCCCGAGTTGCCTCCCGAAGACATGTCCTGGCGGACCCATTTCGCCGTCGGGGCGATGATTTTCGTGATGACAAACAGCGATGTCCTGATGAAACATTCGCACGGGCTTTGCGATCCCTCGAATGTGGAGCGGACGGTGGACCAGATGGTTCATTTCGCGGCGGCGGGAATGCGCGCGCCGGTCCTCGCCCCCGCGGCACGAGAAGAAGCAGTGGAGGTGGCGGGATGAGAAAGACCTTCCTGACGGCTTTGCTGCCTGCCTTGCTGCTCGCCGCTTGTTCGCGGCCCATCGCGCGGCTCGAGCGGACGTTGCAGGTGGCCCCCGCGCCGCAAGCGTGGAAGGGCGGCGAAACGCGGCCCGAGCCCCTCGGCGTCGACTGGTGGGCCTACCTGGCGGACAAAGGTCTCGACCGCGCGATCACCGAAGCGCTCACCTACAACCATGACCTGCGCGCGGCGGCGGCGCGGGTGGCGGCGGCCGAAGCCGAAGTCGTTATTGCCCGCGCGGATGAGCTTCCGTCGTTCGCGGTGGGCGTCAACCGCGCGCGGCAGAAGCAGAACTTCGTCGGCTTCCCGATTCCCGGTTTCGAAGGGCAGGTGTTGAGCCGCACATTCACCAGCACCGGGGCCTCGCTCGACGCTAGTTGGGAGCCCGATCTGTGGGGGCGCATCAAGGCCGGCAAGCTTGTCGCCCGCGCCACGCTGGAAGCGCGTGAAGCCGACGTCGAGGGCGCCAAGCTGTCGCTGAGCGGGCAAGTGGCCAAAGCATGGTTCGCCGCGATCGAAGCCCAGCGGCAAGTCGGGCTGGCGCGGGCGTCGCTGGCGAGCTACAAGACCTCCGTGGATCGCGTTCAGACGCGCTTTGAGGCCGGGCTGCGGCCTTCGCTCGACTTGCGGCTGGCGCTGACGGAAGTCGATCGCGCCAAGGCCCTGGTCGGCCAGAGGGTGGAACAGCAACGCCGGGCCGTGCGTCAGATCGAGATCTTGATGGGCCAATACCCTTCGGGTGAATACGCGCTGGGCGAGGATTTGCCGCGGGTTCCGGCGCAAGTGCCCGCCGGCTTGCCCGCCGAGTTGGCCTACAGGCGGCCCGACCTCGCCGCGGCCGAGCGTGAGCTGCTGGCGGCCGACGCCCGCATTGTCGTATCGAAAGCCGATCTCCGGCCGAGATTTCCTTTGACGGCATCCAGCGGCACGACCAGCGATGCGTTGCGCGATCTCTTGGACCGCGATTTCTCGGCGTGGAACTTCGTTACGAATTTCACGCACCCGATTTTCAATCGCGGACGCCTCAAGTCAGCAGTCCGGCGCGACGAAGCGCTGGCTCGCGAGGCGGCCGCGCAGTACGAAAGCGCGATTCTCACAGCCTATGGCGAAGTTGAGTCGGCGCTCGCCGCCGATAGCGCCTTGGCGGAGCGGGTGAAGGCGCTCGAGTCGGCGACGAAGCATTCTCTAGCCGCCAAGCAAGAGGCCGAGCGACGCTACCGCGCGGGGCTGACCGACATCGTCACCGTGTTGTCGGCGCAACGAACGGTGCTTGATTCGGAGAGTCAATTGTTGAACGTCCAGCGCCTACGGCTGGACAACCGCGTGGATCTTCATCTCGCTCTGGGAGGCGGGTTTGAAGCCGATTACGATTCGATCCAAACGCGGACGAACGACTCGAAGCCGCCCGAGAAGCAATCGGACGGCGAGGAGGTTACAGGGTTATGAGACGGATATTGATGATTCTCCTGCCTCTGGTCGGGATCGGGGTGGGCGGGTTCGCCGCCATCACGATGGTGAAAAACCGGCCCAAGCCGGAGACGAAAACGGTGGAGATTCCCCTTCCGCTGATTCGGGTCATGCGCGTCGAGCCTGAAGATGTGCGCCTGAGCGTGTTCGCGCAAGGGACAGTTGAGCCCGCTACCGCGATCCAATTGATGCCGGAAGTTTCCGGACGTGTCGTGTGGGTCAATCCGAACTTCCGCGTCGGCGGGTTCTTCGAAAAAGACGAGCTGATCGGCAAGATCGATCCGCGGGAGTATGAGCTGGAAGTCGTCCGATCGCGCGCGGCGATCGCGCAGGCCGAGCTTAGGCTCGCCACGGAGTTGCAGGAAGCTGCGGTCGCGCGCAAAGAGTGGGAGAGCATGGGGGCGGGAGGCAAGCCCGAGCCTTTGGTTGTTCGCGAACCGCAGATCGCCCAGGCTCGCGCCGAGTTGGCGTCGGCCGAAGCCGCGCTGGCCAAGGCTGAATACGACCTGGAGCGCACGGTGATCAAAGCGCCCTTCGCGGGGCGGGTGGTTTCAAAAATCGCCGATCAGTTCGTTACCCGCGGGCAGTCCATGGCGCTGATCTATGCCATTGATTACGCCGAGGTCCGGTTGCCGATTCCCGACCAGGATCTTGCCTACATCAATCTCCCGCTGGCCTACCGCGGCAGCCAAGCGCCCCCCCAAGGCCCGACCGTAATCCTGCGGGCCAAGTTTGCCGGGAAGGAATACACATGGTGGGGCCGCATCGTGGTGACCGAGGGGCAGATCGACCAGGAGAGCCGCATGCTGCACGCGGTGGCTGAAGTCAAGAATCCCTACGGGAGAGGCGGGCAAGCGGGCCGTCCTCCGCTGGCGGTCGGCATGTTCGTTGAAGCGGAGATCAAAGGTAAGACCGCGAAAGATGTCGTGGTGCTGCCACGCATGGCGATGCGCGGGGCGGACGAGGTGCTCGTTGTCGACCAAGACGACCGACTGCGGTTCCGCGAGGTCGACGTTCTTCGAACCGACAGAGACCACGTCATCATTCGGTCGGGACTGGAAGTCGGCGACCGCGTGGGCGTCTCGGTCGTGGAAGCGGCCGTGGACGGCATGAAGGTGCGCGTCATCGAGGTGAATGAGCAGGAGACGGGCGAGGAGACGGAGCCGCCGGTTTAGCGATATGAGGCGCGCGCCACGTCGGGGCCGGCCGTCGACATGGTTTTTCGCGGCCCTTTTCTTGCCGGTAAGCAGCACGATACGAACGAAGATTGATCCGAGGCGGACATGAAAAAAGGCGTTATTTTCTGGTTTGCTCACAACGGCGTGGCGGCCAACATGATGTTGATCATGATTTTGGTCGCCGGGTTGATGATGATTCCGAATCTCAAGAAAGAGATCTTTCCGGAATTCTCCGTCGATATCGTCACGGTCAGTGTCGTCTACCGCGGCGCCGCTCCCGAGGAAGTCGAGGAAGGCGTCTGCGTCCGCGTTGAAGAGGCGATCCAAGACCTCAACGGCATTAAGGAGATTCGGTCCACGGCCTCGGAAGGCACGGGCATGATCACGGTAGAAATTGAGCCGGGTTACGACACGCGGAAGGCGCTCGACGACATCAAGGCGCGCGTCGACGCGATTGATACGTTCCCCGAAGAAACCGAGAAGCCCGTCGTTCAGGAAATCACCAGTCGCTTTCAAGTGGTCAATGTCTCCATTTCCGGTGATACGGACATGTTGACGCTCAAGAAGATCGCCGAACAGGCGCGGGAAGACATCATTGCGCTTCCCGAAGTGACGCAAGCCGAGGTCATCAACGCGCCGCCGTACGAAATCTCGATCGAGGTCTCCGAGGAAGCGATGCGGCGTCACGGGTTGACCTTCGACGCCATTGCCATGGCCGTGCGGCGGTCTTCGCTGGACCTTCCCGGCGGCTCGGTGAAAACCGAGACCGGGGAGATCCTGCTGCGGACCAAGGGGCAGGCCTATCGCGGCAACGATTTCGAAGACCTGACCCTGATGACTAAATCCGACGGAACGAGACTCGTTCTCGGCGACGTGGCGACGGTGATTGACGGTTTCGCGGAAACCGACCAATGGAGCCGCTTCGACGGCAAGCCTTCGATGATGGTGCAGGTCTACCGGGTGGGCGACCAAAATGCTTTGGATGTCGCGGACGCGGTGAAGGCCTGGGTGGTTCGCGCGGGCGAGCGGGCGCCGGAAGGCATCGTTTACACGATTTGGAACGACGGCTCGAAGTTCCTTCGCGGGCGCATGGATCTGATGCTGCGCAACGGCCGGAATGGGTTGATTCTTGTCTTTGTCGTCTTGGCGCTGTTCTTGCGGCTGCGGCTGGCTATCTGGGTGACGATCGGTATTCCCGTATCGTTCCTAGGCGCCATCATGTTGATGCCCATCCTTGGCGTTTCGGTCAACATGATTTCGCTGTTCTCGTTCATTCTCGTGCTGGGTATAGTGGTCGATGACGCGATCGTTGTCGGCGAGAGTATCTTCACGAAACAGCAGGAGGGTATTGACGGCGTGCGAGGGGCGGTCGAGGGGGCGCAGCGGGTCGCGATGCCGGTGACTTTCGGTGTGCTGACAACGATGGTGGCATTCGCCCCGATGCTGTTTGTTCCCGGATGGAACGGCAAGATCTGGCGCGTCATCCCGCTGATCATTATTCCGACACTGCTTTTCTCACTGATCGAGTCGAAGTTTGTTCTGCCGCACCACCTTTCCTATCGCCGCCGGAAGCCGCCGGCCGGTCGGCGGCATATTATCGTTCGGATTTGGAACGGCTTCTTCAACTTCTTCAGCGACGGGATGGTGTGGTTTGCGCGGAAAGTGTTCAGCCCCTTTCTCCGGGTTGCGCTGGAGTGGCGTTACTTGACTGTCGCGGCGGCGGTCAGCATATTGCTGTTCACGGTCGGCCTTGTCGGCGGCGGCTACGTCAAGTTCGTATTCTTCCCGCAGGTGGAGAACGATTTCATCAGCGCTCCGCTGACGATGCCGCTTGAAACGCCGGCCCACGTCACCGAGGCAGCAGTCAAGAAGATCGAGCGCAGCGCGCTGGAGTTGCAGCGCAAGGTCAAGGAAGAAACCGGGGACGAGGTTCTGCTCCATGTGCTGACGTCGGTGGGAGACCAGCCCTTCGTCCAGCAGTCCCAACGTTTCGCGGGCGGCACGGGAGGCGCGAGCCAAGCGCACTTGGGTGAAGTCGCCATCGAGCTGGCCCCATCGCAGTCGCGCAGCCTGACGAGCACGGAAGTCGCCGCGCGCTGGCGCGAAATGAGCGGCTCGATACCGGGCGCGGTGGAGTTGAAATTCAACTCGGACTTGATGAACCAGGGTGGAGCGATCGACATCCAATTCACCAGCCGGGATATTGGTTTGCTGCGCGAGGTCGGCGAGCAGACCAAGGCGAAGTTGGCGGAGTATCCCGGGGTCTTCGACATTACCGATTCGTTGCGCGGCGGCAAGCCGGAGGTCAAGCTGGCGATCACGTCGAACGCCGAGGCTCTGGGGCTCTCCCTCGAGCAGCTTGCCCGGCAGGTCCGGCAGGGGTTTTACGGCGAGGAAGCCCAACGCATCCAACGCGGGCGCGACGACATTCGCGTCATGGTGCGCTATCCCGAGCGCGACCGCAAGTCGCTGGGGGATTTGGAGGCGATGCGCATCCGCACCTCAGGCGGCGCCGAGGTCCCCTTCTCCACCGTGGCCCAGGCGGACCTAGGCCGCGGTTTCGCGAGCATCAAGCGGGTCAATCGCCGCCGAGCGATCAACATTACGGCCGATGTCGATACCGCCGTGGGCAATGCCAACGAGATCCTCGACGACATGAGCGCCGAGTTTCTCGACCCGCTGGTCGAGAGCACCCCGGGGCTTTACTACAGCCTCGAGGGGCAGCAGCGTGATCAGATGGAAGCGATGGGTGGGTTGGGATGGGGATTCCTCGGCGCCCTTTGCGTGATCTACACGTTGATGGCGATTCCGTTCCGCTCCTACATTCAACCGTTGATTGTGATGACCGCCGTGCCGTTCGGCATCGTCGGAGCGATTTGGGGCCACGGCATCATGGGCCTTCCGCTGAGCATGTTGTCGATGTGCGGCATCGTGGCGTTGACCGGCATCGTCGTCAACGACAGCCTGGTGTTGGTGACCTACGTCAATTCGCTGCGGGACCACGGGCGATCGATGATCGAGGCGGTGAAAGAAGGCGCGCGCGCGCGCTTCCGAGCGATTATCTTGACGTCGCTGACTACGGCCGCGGGCGTGATGCCGTTGATGCTCGAGAAAGAAGTGCAAGCGCAGTTCCTCATTCCGATGGCGGTGGCGCTGGTCTACGGCGTGCTGTTTTCGACGGGGATTACGCTGGTGCTGGTCCCGTCGTGTTACATGATTCTGGAGGACTTCCGTCGTGTGTTTCGATGGTGGTGGCAGGGTGTGACGGCGCAGCCTGCCCTCGCATCGGCCGGCGGGGTCGCCGCGGAGTCCCTGCTCGAAACTTCGAACGGTGCATCCGCTATTCTGCTGGGACTGGAGCAGCCCGGCCGAACCGCGGCGCCTGACGACCCGATCCTCGAAGAAGTGGGATCCGAAGAGCGTCGCGGTTTCGGGGATTAGCGGCCTGGACCTTGATGAAGTGAAAACCGGATGAGCAGCACGCCCGCCAATCCGTCCGCAAGCCTCAATCAGCAACGGAGCGAGTTTTTCAAAGAACTCGAGGCCGAAAACATGGGTCCCTTGTGGGTCTCGTTTCGCAACCTGCTGACGAAGACCCCGGCCGCGCGCGAGACTCCTTATCTATGGCCTTGGGAGAGTGTGCGGCCGAAATTACTTCGCGCTGGCGAGTTGGTCTCCACCGAAGAGGCCGAGCGTCGGGTGCTGATGTTTCTCAACCCCGGCAGCCCGGGCCGAATCGGGGCCACGGCGACGCTCTACGCGGCGATGCAGTTGATCTTGCCCGGCGAGTCGGCGCGAGCGCATCGGCATACGCCGACCGCGTTGCGATTCATTGTGGAGGGCAGCGGGGCATTCACGTGCGTTAACGGCGAAAAGGTCTTCATGGAACCGGGCGATTTGGTGCTGACGCCGCCGATGGTGTGGCATGACCACGGCTCGGAAAGCGACGGCCCGGTGATTTGGCTGGATGGTTTGGACATCCCGTTGATGCTGGCGCTCAATTGCATGTTCTTCGAGGATCACGAGGGAACCACCCAGCCGGTCACGGCCCCCGAAAACCATTCCGAGAAGCTCTTCGGGCGATCGCTGTTGCCGGCCGGCGCGCAACAGGCCGGCGACGTGAGCTATTCACCGGTCTGGAATTATCGGGGTGTTGAGTCGCGCGAGGCGCTCGAAAGTTTGCGGCGTGCCGGTGATCCCGATCCCTTTGCCGGCTACTTGCTGCGCTACACCAACCCGCTCAACGGCGGCGAAGTGCTCAACAGTATAGGATGTCGATTGCAACTTCTTCCCAAGGGACTGCATACCAAAGCGCATCGCCATACGGTCAGCACGGTTTACCATGCGGCGGAGGGAAGCGGATTTTCGATTCTTGACGGCAAGCGTTTCGATTGGAACAAGGGTGACACGTTCGCCGTCCCGATATGGACGCCGCACGAACACGCCGCGCCGGAGGGAGACGCGGTCCTGTTCTCGCTCAACGATGAGCCAGTGATTCGCGCACTCGGGCACATGCGGACCGAAGCCCTCACCGAAAACGACGGCTTCCAAACACAAGAGTCGGTCTTTGAGCCGCCCGCCGGTAATCCCCGCCGGCACCAATCGAACCCTTCCGCGCGGTAAGCGTGACCCGCTAGCGTCCGAATCACCTTGAAGGCCTGCCCGGGCGTCCGCGAGTGATCTCACGAAACCTGCTTTTCCGCAATCTCCCCCAGGACAGGTATCTTCGCCATCCGCCCCGAGTAAGCCCCCATCGCGGTTTTAGCCCACACGACGAACGATGCCAAGGTGAAAAGCCAACCCAAGACGAACGTGAAAATCCCCAACACAAAGCTGAGGACTGCCCAAAGGAACCAATAGCCCACCACGACCGCCGCCAACAGCAACAGGGCCTGATATGCGTGAAAACGCAAGAAGCGGTTGGATTTGAATCGATCGTCGAGTAGGTAGAAAACGGCCGGCAAGATGAAATACGCCATGGCGGCGCGCGTGTTTTCGCCGCCGGGCGGTTCCGCCGCATCGACGCCGCCCGGTGCCTGGGCGGGCGTTCCGCATTGTTGGCAAAACCTCCCCGTAATAGGGGCTCCGCATTGACGACAAAAAGTCATTCGATCTTCCTTAGATTAGCGGACCCGGGCTATCAAACACCCGTTTTCCGGTGACTTGTCCATTGTGGCCTGCCGGGACGCAACCGTGTCAAAGTGCTGCGAATCCACCATTGCGAAGCGCGTAAGCTTCTTTTTTGCAATAATTTAAGTTTGGCGCCGCACGTGCTGCTGGGAGACTTCGCATGCACTCCGTGTATCTGATCACCCTCCTCGTACTGGGACTTTTTCCGCTGCAGTCCGCAACCCTTGAGCACCTGGGCCTCGATGAAATGGCCGAGCATTCGACCCTGGTCGTGCGCGGCCGGGCCGCCGAGAGTCGGACGGTTTCAAGCGGCAGCTTGCTGTACACGGTAACGCGTCTGATCGTCTCGGAACGTTGGAAGGGCCGCGCCGGAGCCGAACTGGAAGTCTGGTCACCGGGCGGTCGGCAGGGAAACCTACAGCAACGCTTCGCTGGCGTCCCGGAATTGCGGCCCGGCGCGGACTACGTCGTCTTCTTGTGGCGCGGCCCGAGCGGAAGATTGCACGTCGTGGGGCTGAGCCAAGGCTTGCTGCGGCTGCAACAAGACCGCGAGGGGAGCCTGCGCGGAAGGCAGCAACTTTCCGGTGGTCTCATGCTCTCGGCCTCGACGGGGAACCCCGTCGTCGCCGCGCCGATCGAGATGGGACTCGACGAACTTCGGGCGCGCGTCAGAGCCGTGACTTTCTCGGATCACGGGGCCGCGGGGGAAGACACGCCGCCCGAAAACTGACCCGTAGCGCGCGGCACGCCTGCCGTACCCAAGCAAGCAGCATCACAGCCCATTCATGCCCTACCGCCCGCCAGTGAGGATGAGAGCCGCGCACCGTCGCCCGAGCGCGCAGTGGGGCGGGCCTGCCAACCGGCCCGTGCCCAGTCACGGGAAACTCCGCCGCGGCGCGCCGTGGCTGATCGCGATCAGCTTGTTCTTCACAGCTTCGATCGCCCCGGCCTACTATCACTTCGTTCATTACCGTTCCCAGGACGGCCGCTTCCAAGCCGTGATCGAAAAATTCGATCCGCTCTCGCTCGTCGACGACACCGTTTATTTCTTCGTTTCCGATCGCTCGCCCCGCTTGGCCGACAACGACAGTTTCGTGGGGTTGGTCAGTCAGGTTCGACAGGCGCTGTCGGCGTGGAACTCCGTCCCCACTTCCGCCTTGCGCGTGGCTTTTGGGGGAATCAGCAAAACGCCTCTGCCCTCTCGGACGCCCGCGGGCGAAATCGTCTTCGAGGAACTGCCGCCCGGCGTCATCGGACTCGGCGGCCCGGTGACGCGGAGTGAACCTCGGGAGGACTTCGTTCCGATCGTTCGCTCCGTGGTTGTGCTTTCAAACGATTTCACGAGCGGAACCCGCCACTACACCACGTTTTCCGAGTTGTTCTTTAACAGCTTGGTCCATGAAATCGGCCATGCGCTCGGCCTACAGCATTCCCTGGCGAGTTCGGCGATGAGCACCGACGTCACGCGTTCCACCAGCCGTGCTCGTTCGCTGGGCGCCGACGACGTGGCGGGGCTCTCGCTTGCCTATCCGGGCGACGAATTCGGACAAGCTTTCGGCAGCCTGAGCGGTCGGGTCGTCAGGCCCGACGGACAACCGATTCACCTAGCCTCGGTCGTCGCTCTGGGTCCCGCCGGATCGGCGGTAAGCGCTCTGAGCGACCCCGACGGCCGTTACATCATCGAGGGTCTGCCGCCGGGAGCGTATTTTGTCTACGCGCATCCGCTGCCGGCCGCGACCCAGAGCGGGCTCGGCCCCGCCAACCTGGTCTTGCCGGTGGGCCCCGAGGGCGAACCCGTTCCCCCATCGGCTCCTTTTCAGACCTTTTTCCACGGCGGGGTCCTGGACTGGGCGGACTCGACTCGCGTCTTCGTGGTCGAGGGGGAGACGACCGTCGGCATCGACTTCGCGCCTCCCGCTCGCGCCGACGTCGCCTTGCACAGCGTCACGACCTACAGCTTTCCCGGCAACGCCGCGCCGGCGGTTCACTCGGCTTTCCTCGACCACACCGAGCTCTCCGGCTTCGCCTTGGCGACCGGGCCGGGCTTGGCGGAAAACCTGGCGCGCATGAGCGTCGAGGCCGTGGGCCGATCGCTTTTCATTCTTCCTCCAACCCCCTACTCAAGGGCGCCCCAATTTGCACGCCTCGATTTTCGCTTTTCCCCATTCGACCGCGCCGGCGGCGTCCATTTGCTGTTTCGTTTCGACAACGAGGCCTACGTGTTGCCGAACGGCGTACGCCTGACCACCGCCCCGGCCCCGGTGATTCACTGGATCACGCCCCGTTTCGACCTCGGTGAAAACCTATGGGGCGTTCGCGGCACGTCGATCGACGCCCGCTCAACCGTGTTCTTCGACGGCCTGCCGGCCTCTGTCGTCGGGCTCGACCCGTTGCTGAGTGAAATCGTCGTCGAACCACCGGCCGGACCGCCGGACCATCAAGCTGTTGTGACGGTCTATACCCGGATTTCCACTTTAGTTTCGGTTCTGCTAACCATCGGGTGGACTCGGACGCCTTTATTTATGCGGGCTTGAAAGCACTCAAGGCGCTGAGGAGATCAACACCCAATGGGTGAAAAAGAAAACAAACCGTTTCAGCTCACCTTCAATGGATTTCTCAAGGTCGATTTCCAAGGATCGCGAGTCACCTCGGATGGCGGGCTGATTCTCATTCGCGAACTGGACGAACGACTCGGACTAGGCAAGCTGATAGACGAGCATCTGACGGATTCGCGGCAAGGCTCGAACAAGAAGTTCCCGTTCGTCGATCTGCTGCGACAGTCGGTCTACTCCCGCTTGGCGGGCTACGAGGATCTCAACGACGCCGTTCGTGTCTCCGCCGATCCAACCTTTCGGCTGATTGGCTCGAAGAAGAACTGGGATCGCGGCGCGGCGCTGACCTCCCGGCTGCAGAGCTTCGAGACCGCCATGCTCGCCGGCGACGAGAATCTGATCGGGCTGATGGCGGTGAACCGCGAGTTGATCGCGCAAGCCGAGGCCGGTGATGACTCCGAGTGCGTCGTGCTGGACATGGACTCTACCGAGAGCCCCGTCCACGGCCGGCAGGAAGGCAGCGCCTACAACGGCCACTTCGAGTCGGTCTGCTACCACCCACTGTTGCTGTTCAACCAGCACGGCGATTGCTTGGCGGCAAAGTTGCGACCGGGCAACGTGTCCAGCGCCGAGGACTGGGACGAGCTGCTGCTGCCGGAAATCGAACGCCAACAGGCGGAGGGCAAACAGGTGACGTTCCGGGCCGATGCCGCCTTCGCCAAGCCGGATATTTACGAGACGTTGGAGGAGCGCGGCGTGGACTACGTGATTCGCATCCCGGCCAACAAGAGCCTGGAGCTGGAGATCGAAGATATCCTGTTTCGTCCGCCGGGCAGGCCGAGCGCAAAGCCCCTGGTGCGCTACAGGAGCTTTCGGTATCAGGCCGCGAGCTGGTCGAAGTTCCCGGCGGGTTGTTGCGAAGGTCGAGCATCACCAAGGTGAGTTGTTTCCTCGCGTCGGTTTCATCGTCACGAGCATGACCTTGCCGAGCCGCTCGCTGGTGCGGTTCTACAACAAGCGCGGCACGGCGGAGCAGTGGATCAAGGAAGGCAAACAAGCGACGCATTGGACAAGGCTGTCATGCCATCGGTTCCGGGCCAACGAAGTGCGACTGCAACTCAGCGTGCTGGCCTATAACCTGGGGAACCTATGGCGGAGGCTCGGGCTGCCGCAACGGATCAAGAGCTGGTCGCTGACGAGCTTGCAACAGCGGCTGATGAAGACGGGCGGTAGGCTGGTCAAGCATGCGCGGTACTATTGGCTGCTGTTGGCCGAAGGACATCTGAACCGGCGGCTGTTCGGTGACATGCTGCATAGGATCTGGGCGCTGCCTGTGCCGGGTGGGTAGCGTTGCCCGGGCGAGGATCAACAGTTTTTGGCTCAGGGAGCAGTGTCGGCCGGAGCGCCGTTCAGTCCGCTCAATCAACGTCTGTGAGCGGACGGACGAGCCCTGGCGCCTACCGGCGGAGGTGATGTGCAGGGTTCAGCGCGAAAAGACGTGGTATTCGGCGCAGCGGGGGTGTATCCTGTGATCGTGCCAGGGCCAAAATGGAAATCCTGGTGAATACTGGTCCATCTTGGAAACTCAAGCTCGTCTTCGTACCGGTCGATACCTGCACCGATCCAGCAAGCACCGACTCGAAACCTCTTAGCGTATAAATTCGCACGATTCTGGGCGCTACCCTATCTGGCACTCCCGGAACGTGCTCTAACCCGGTAGTCACTTGCGCTCCGGCATGATGCGAATGTGCTCATTTGTTGGATTTTCTGCGATTGCACGCTTTACAAAGCATCTGGCAGTTCTTCTCGGTTGTCTTGCCGCCCTCCGACCAGGGGGTGATGTGGTCGGCCTCCATGTCCGACATCTCAAACGCCTTCGCGCATAGCTTGCAGATGCCCTTTTGAATCTCGAACGTCTGCTGCCTCATGGCATTGGAGAAGGCGCGGATGTTGAGATGCTTTTCCTCGTCGGTGAGGAGATACGGGTAGATGCCCGCTTTCCTTGTCACATCGTCGTCCATCATCAGGCGGACAACGTCGGCCTCAAGCCCTACGGGGTCAAGGCTCTCGTCTTTAAGGTGCGCGTAAAGCCCGCCCCAATCCACGCCTTTCATTGGCTTGCGGTAGCGCGGGAAAACCGCCTTCACCCGGTTGATTACCGACTGGAAGTGGTTCCACAAAGTGGTTGCGGTCTTGTCGTGCTGATGCGCGGCCATGTAGTCCTCGACCGTCTGGCGCTCGCACTTGATCCATTGGATCGCGGTTTCAAGGTACTCTTGGCGCTCCGGCCTCCCATTCACATACCGGCTGCCAATTGCATAAGCCGGGCAGGCGGCCCCCTTCCGGCTGAAATGCCGCTTTGCGTCGGACACCCACGGGCCAGCATAGACCGCATTCCGCAGCTCTTGGCCGGTCAGCTTTTCGCCCGCGATGTTGATGATCCTGAACCAATCCAGCTTCTCGCTGGCGTTCCCCTCGCAGACATAAACCTGCAACGGGTAATTGAGTATCCGCTCCTGCTCGTCGTCTTGCAGGTTGTGGAAATACCGCCCGTCAAGGGAGTAGTCGCCTTTCACATACTGCGCGGCTGATATCGTGCGCTGCTGGCCGTCGATGACCTCATAGGTTCCGTCCTGGCGCACCGCCCAATACATCACATTGAGCGGAAAGCCCTTGTTGATCGTCTCGATCACCGCATCGCGCTGCTTGTCCTTATAGACGAACTCGCGCTGAAACGGCGGGCGGATGTCGAGCTTGCCGCCATAGCCGCGCACCCCGCCCTCGCCGTCGTCGCTGTAGCCCGCCACAAGGTCGCGGACGGTGATTTTCTTAAGTTCGATCTTCATGGCTTTGGTTTTCTGCTGCGGATGACGACCCGTGCGAACTTTCTCTTGCCTCTGACGTAAAACCGGCTGCTCAAAGCTCCGTCGTACCCCTGTATGACATCGGAATCCATACCAACGATGTCGACTATAACCTGGACGGCCAAAGCTCGGCGCAAACTCTCCCCGACGGCAACATCACATTCGCCTACCCCCCCGGCCCCGTCGCGGCGCTCCACCTTTCGAAGACCGCGGCCGCGCCCGACACCGACTTGCTGATCGAGTTCAGCGCGAAGGGAATGACCTTCATGCCCGCGGATACCGTCGTCGGTTTCGGTACCGCCGATATTAGCGCGCGGGAAGTTCGTGTCTTGGCGCCGGGGCGCTTGCAGGCGGTGGTAACCATCAGTCCGGTCGCAGCGCCGGGCGCCTACCCGGTCACGGTCACCAGCGGGCTGCAAGTGGTAGGCATGGAGGCAGGGTTCCGAGTCCTCGATTCGCGACCCGCCGACGGCCCGGCTCCCGTCTTGCGCTTCGGTGGATTGGTCAACAGCGCTACGGGAGAACCGAACCTCTCGCCCGGGGTGCTCGCCACATTACTGGGGAAGAATCTCGTCGCCCTCGGCACCGGCGTCGAGCCGCCGGCGGATCCTTCGGTCACGTTCAACGGCCTGCCGGCGCGATTGATCGAGGTCGAACCCGAGCGCATCTCCTTGCAACTTCCCGTCGACCTCGATCCGGGGTTCGCGGTGTTGCATGTCGACAACGGCGCGGCGGTGAGCGAGCCCCAGCTGGTGCGAATCGAGCGCGCCTCGCCGGGTTTATTCGGGGCCTTTCACACGGACGGTATTGCGATTGACGAGTCCGCTCCCGCCGGCCCCGGGGAACGAATTGTCATTGCCGCCACCGGCCTGGGCGCCGCCTTTGCCGTCGCGGCCGCCGACGGGGAAGCTCCTGACGGGGACATTAATGCCCTCGACGACCTGCCTGCCGTCTCCGTGATCTTCGGCGGGCAGAGGTTGCGCCCCGTCGCCATCGAACCGCGGGAAGGCAACCCGGGCCTCTACTTGGTTCGAGTAATCGTCCCGCGCTCGGCGGCCGGAAGGCGCGTTGGATTATCGCCGCTCGTTGACGGATTTCGCGGCAATGAGCTCGACATCCCCGTTGCCGCTTCAACCTCATCGCTACGACGACGCTGAAAGGCAGCTTCCCCTTCGCCGCGCTGGGACCCGCCCCACTCGCACAACACGGGTTTACGGTTTCGGGTTGGCCGATGCCTGCCTCCCGTCCTATACTGACGAAAGCAGTTTTGCCTCGCTTGGGAGGTAGTGTAACGGTAACACGACAGTCTCTGGATCTGTTTATCGGGGTTCGAATCCCTGCCTCCCAGCCATACTTTCTACCCTCTATTTCTCGCCCTCTGATTTCGATAGATTGTGGCTAAAGGCGTGCTGTTGATCCATGCCGATGGATCAACATGCCGATAGGTCGTAACCCTCCGTAAATCAAAGGTCGAGGTAACTCTCCAGAATCCGGAATGTGCCGGGATGATTGGGCAACATGGTGTGCCCAACGTCGGTTATGAACCGGTGGGGTGAATTTCCCGCCGCGGCGCAAGCGCTATAGGTCGGAACCGTCCCGTCGCCCTGGCGGGGACTCGCTTCGGGATCCTCGAATTCGTCGCTGCCGACCCAGTCGAAGTTAAACTCGATCTGGTCTTTCGTTGTGAGGTTCGGCCCAACGATGAGGAGGTGCTCGCCAGGGGGTGTTGCGCCCAAGCCCTCCGTGAAGGCGAGGCCATTGCGAACCCTCGGATGGTTTCCCCTCGGCATCTGATACTTGTTGGAGAAGTAGGTCCTCTGTGTTCCCTTTACGTACCACTCCCGACCGTTCTTGCCCTCGATACGGAGCATCTTGACGTTGTCCAGATAGAACTTGTTGGGCAGCAGCTCCCAAGTCGACTCACATACCGTGGCCAAACTGTGAAGAGCTTCGTCGAGATCATCGTAATCGTCGCGCTCCAGCGCGTAGTTGAACAAGTCGAAGACGAGTTCGGTCACGAAGTCGGTGACTTGGATTTCCGGATGCAGCACGAAGTACGCCTTTGGCGATCCGTAATGAGGTGTCGCGATATAAACCGTCCGGCGAACCGGGGCTCCCGCCTGAATCGCGGCCTTGGTGACGAGCCCTCCCATGGAGTGACAGATCACGTCCACTTCCTGGTGCGTGGTGCCGAACATTCCGTTGAACGATGCCAGGAAGCGTGCAATGGCCGCCACGAGCTCGGCGGCGCTCGTCCTGTTCGACTTTGTCCAGTTATAGGTGAAGAACAGCAGATTGAGGTTCTGGTAGTAGCCCTTTCCTTCGAGCGCGGTGAGCAGGCTGTCGTAGGAGCCCAGGGCATCGCCGCTCGATGCCCGAAGTTGATCGTACCGGATTTGGTCTTCCAGTTCCTTGAAAATTCCGATGCCCTCGGCTGTGATGGGCGGCCACTTACTGAGTCTCGCATAATATACTGTCAATCGAGACAAAGAGAAGACTGTTTCCAGAAAGCGGTAATCAAGCGCGGTTTGCGGCGCATTCGCCGCAGCGCTTTGCGGGCGCGCTCGTCGAGTTCCCAGTAGTCCTTCGGGCAGACGTTGGGCAACTCGTGCTGCTTCCAGTACGCCCAAATGTATTCCACCGGGTTCAACTCCGGCGCATAGGGCGGCAAGTACTCCGTTGCGATGTGATCCTCGGAGAGCTGGATGAACTCCCGCACCAGGCGGCTGCGGTGCGCCGGCAGCCGGTCCCAGACGATCAGCAGTGGGCCGTCGATGTGGCGCACCAAAGCCTTCAGGAAGTCGATGACCTCCAGCTCGCCGATCGCGCCGGGATAGAGCCGGAAGTAAAAGTTGCGCAACGTCAGCCCGGCCGACACCGACAGCTTGTCCCAGTTGAAGTTGAACTCCAACACCGGTGTCTCGCCGTGCGGCGCCCAGGTGCGGCAACGATGCGGCTTCTGACTCAATCCGCTTTCGTCGATGAAGACGATCGTACGTTCTTCTTTGCGGGCTTTTTTTTAATGGCCGGCCAAGTCTTGCGCTGCCAGCTGCGGATGGCCTCTTCGTTGCGCTCCCGCGCTTTGCCGACGGGCCGTTGCGGGCTCCAACCGAGCGCCCGCAGGATCTTCCAGACATGGCCCTCGTGATAGCGCACGCCGAACTCGTCTCCGATCAGACGAGCGACCCGCGGACAGCTCCACAGCGGCGTCGGGAAGCCGTGCGCCTCGGGGCCTTCCAGCAGCAACGCCTCGAGGCGTTCGAGCTGCGCGGCGTCCAACAGCGGCTTACGGCCGGCGCGGCCGGCCTGGCGCAACCCGGCTTCGCCGTCACGCCGGTATCGTCGCAGCCACTCGCTGACGCTTTGCCGCGCGACCTTCAATCGCCTCGCTGTCTCGGACTGACTACAGCCTTGCTCGACCAACCGGATCGCTTTGAAACGGCGCTTCTCCAGGGCCTCGAAATCCCGCCGTACGCCTTTTGTATTTCCCATACATACAAAGACGTACGTACCCCAAAAAGGTGTCACTTGATTTTGCGAGACTCAATAAGTTCCGGATGCCCGTTGCTGATCGAGTGTAGGCGGGAGCCCATAATACCGGGTACGACGACCAAAGGCCGGTTAGTTCTTGGGAAATTCGTCCCAAACCAGTTCGGTGGTCGGGACGCTTCAGGCATCTCCTCGAGCTGTTCGGGAGCGAAACCGGGGTCGTCGCCGCGCTTCAAGAAAAATTTGGGATCGAGTTGGAAATCGAAGTCGTAAGGCTCATCAACAGTGATCGCGATTCCCGGACCCACCGTCAAAATGGCCGTGACCCTCTCGATCGAGGCAGGACCGATTCCGAGTTCTTTCAAAGTGTCCGTCAACTCGTCGGCGTCGGCAAAGGCTACGTCGCGTGTGACGAGTCGCTCGGAGACGCGGACAGCCAACGCGTCGGCGACCTCCGGCGTGATGCCCTCCAAGACGGCAAGATGCCTACGAATCTCGTCCGGGTTAAGTAGGTTAATGTCGATGCGATCCATGCTCGTACCCTCCTAGCGTCTCCTAACGGAGCTTGCAATGAAACTCTGCTTTGTGGATCTCGGCAAAGTAGCGCCGGCGATATCATCCGGGTTTCAGTATCCCCGGACGGGCTTCTTCTTGCGGGTACTCCGATTTTTGGTCGATTTGCCCCGAAATTCCCACGGTTGCTATACCGCCACGCACAGGATAGTCGGATCACGGCTTTGTTGCAAGTCTATTCGCGTCATTTATTCGCATCATTAAGCGTGGTTGGGGGCAGCGGGCGGTCGGCACGAGGCGGGTGGCGCCGATTAATCAGGACCCCGGACCTGTCGTGATGCGACGGTGCCCGTGGACGCGTTACGTCGCGCTCGCTCCCTCACACAGCTTTCATCCTGCACCGCGGTAGCTTGACAAGCGTTCCGCAAGGCGCTTTGATGGGGCTGGAAATACGCGGACTTGCGTCCCTCCCGGCCGACAGGAAAAGCGAGTTGTTCGGGCGAGCATCAAAGGAGCCACGATGGCAAACGGCGATTCCCTAAATATTGTGTTGGTGCATGGATTCCCCGGTTTTTCGCAACTGGGCGAGCTGGAGTATTTCGAGGGAGTTGAAGAGGACCTGAAGAGCAAGTTCAGCTCGCGCAACATCAAGATCAGCACCCCGCCCCTTGGAGCTGTCGCTGACGTCGAGAAAAGGGCCAAGACTCTCAGGGACGACATCGAAAAGAAGTTCAACGGCGAAAAGGTACACACCATCGCTCACAGCGGCGGTGGGCTGGACGCCCGTTGGCTGGCGTCCCCCCACCCCGACTGTTTGAACGGCGCTGACTTGGTCTCCTCGATCACCACCATTTCGACGCCCCACCGCAGAGCGCTTGCCGCCGACCTGTTCGCGGACCACGTGCCGGAGGTAACCGATGACGTGTTTGAGCGACTCGTTGCGAGGTTGCCCGCCAACCCGTTTAATCTATCCTGGGTGGGCTTGCTCGCGTCTTGGGCCGCGGGCCACGCGATTCGGTTGTCGGGGGGATTCGGGATCAGCCTGGGCCACCCGCGCAACAAGTTGCTCAGAGGATTGCTGCGTACGGTTCCGGATGCCGTCAGGTTCGTCAAGCAATTGACCGACCTCTGCCCCAAGGCCATACGAGCCTTCAGTTCCGAGGAAATGGAGAAGTTCAACCATAAAGTCACGGATGCCGCAGATGTGACCTACAACAGTTACGCGGGCGTCACTGGTGTAGGAAAAGGCGACTTGCCGGCGCCGGTCTTTTACGCCCCCCATCTATTGCTGCTGCTCGGCGGCAAAGAGTAATGACGGCTGGGTCACGGTCGAATCCGCCAAGTGGGGTGAATTCAAGGGCAAGATTGCCGCCGACCATGCCGATGAAATCGGCCACGACCTTACGCCCCCTGGCGGCATCCCCCGCCCGGCGTTCGATCACCTGACCTTCTACGAAGAGATCGTGCGCGAACTGGCGGATGCTTGATATATGACCGCGGTCACGACCCTTTTGTCCCTCCCCAGCCTTTGTTGCTAAGATATTCCCCTATGTCCGACACCGACGAAGAACGCCCGTTAGGATTCAATACCCGCTCCCTGCACGCCGGGCAGCGTCCCGACGAGGCCACCGGCGCTCGCGCCGCGCCGATCTATCAAACCACGTCGTTCGTGTTTGAACCCGGATTTCCACTTTAGTTTCGGTTCTGCTAACCATCGGGTGGACTCGGACGCCTTTATTTATGCGGGCTTGAAAGCACTCAAGGCGCTGAGGAGATCAACACCCAATGGGTGAAAAAGAAAACAAACCGTTTCAGCTCACCTTCAATGGATTTCTCAAGGTCGATTTCCAAGGATCGCGAGTCACCTCGGATGGCGGGCTGATTCTCATTCGCGAACTGGACGAACGACTCGGACTAGGCAAGCTGATAGACGAGCATCTGACGGATTCGCGGCAAGGCTCGAACAAGAAGTTCCCGTTCGTCGATCTGCTGCGACAGTCGGTCTACTCCCGCTTGGCGGGCTACGAGGATCTCAACGACGCCGTTCGTGTCTCCGCCGATCCAACCTTTCGGCTGATTGGCTCGAAGAAGAACTGGGATCGCGGCGCGGCGCTGACCTCCCGGCTGCAGAGCTTCGAGACCGCCATGCTCGCCGGCGACGAGAATCTGATCGGGCTGATGGCGGTGAACCGCGAGTTGATCGCGCAAGCCGAGGCCGGTGATGACTCCGAGTGCGTCGTGCTGGACATGGACTCTACCGAGAGCCCCGTCCACGGCCGGCAGGAAGGCAGCGCCTACAACGGCCACTTCGAGTCGGTCTGCTACCACCCACTGTTGCTGTTCAACCAGCACGGCGATTGCTTGGCGGCAAAGTTGCGACCGGGCAACGTGTCCAGCGCCGAGGACTGGGACGAGCTGCTGCTGCCGGAAATCGAACGCCAACAGGCGGAGGGCAAACAGGTGACGTTCCGGGCCGATGCCGCCTTCGCCAAGCCGGATATTTACGAGACGTTGGAGGAGCGCGGCGTGGACTACGTGATTCGCATCCCGGCCAACAAGAGCCTGGAGCTGGAGATCGAAGATATCCTGTTTCGTCCGCCGGGCAGGCCGAGCGCAAAGCCCCTGGTGCGCTACAGGAGCTTTCGGTATCAGGCCGCGAGCTGGTCGAAGTCCCGGCGGGTTGTTGCGAAGGTCGAGCATCACCAAGGTGAGTTGTTTCCTCGCGTCGGTTTCATCGTCACGAGCATGGCCTTGCCGAGCCGCTCGCTGGTGCGGTTCTACAACAAGCGCGGCACGGCGGAGCAGTGGATCAAGGAAGGCAAACAAGCGACGCATTGGACAAGGCTGTCATGCCATCGGTTCCGGGCCAACGAAGTGCGACTGCAACTCAGCGTGCTGGCCTATAACCTGGGGAACCTATGGCGGAGGCTCGGGCTGCCGCAACGGATCAAGAGCTGGTCGCTGACGAGCTTGCAACAGCGGCTGATGAAGACGGGCGGTAGGCTGGTCAAGCATGCGCGGTACTATTGGCTGCTGTTGGCCGAAGGACATCTGAACCGGCGGCTGTTCGGCGACATGCTGCATAGGATCTGGGCGCTGCCTGTGCCGGGTGGGTAGCGTTGCCCGGGCGAGGATCAACAGTTTTTGGCTCCAAAAAGGTTTCGCAGGGAGCAGTGTCGGCCGGAGCGCCGTTCAGTCCGCTCAATCAACGTCTGTGAGCGGACGGACGAGCCCTGGCGCCTACCGGCGGAGGTGATGTGCAGGGTTCAGCGCGAAAAGACGTGGTATTCGGCGCAGCGGGGGTGTGTCCTGTGACCGTGCCAGGGCCAAAATGGAAATCCTGGATAAGCCGAAGGTGATCGTCGGCGGCGCGGGCGCTTGGCAGATCGACAAGACCGGTTCGATCAAGAGACTGGGCGTCGACTGCGTCATCAACGGTCGCGCCGAGGCCGTCGTGCTCGACCTGTTTCAAAAAGCCGAAGCCGGCGAGGCGTTGCCGCTCGTCGTGCAGGCCGCCGAGCCGGCCCTCGAGCAGCTCGTGATTCCGAAAAAGCGCTCGACCTACGGCATCGTCGAGATGAACCGCGGTTGCGGCCGACAATGCGCCTTCTGCTCGCCGACCCTCGAGACGCGTATTTCCATCCCGCCGGAGCAATTGATGAGGGCGGTCCGGGCCAACACCGACAACGGTGGGCCGATCATCTTCCCGGTTTCCGAGGACGTTTTCATCTACGGGGCGGCCGCGCCTTTCTATATTCCCAACGCGACTCGCCTGCTCGACTTTTACGACAAGGTCGCGTCGGTTCCCGGCGTGAAATACCTGCCGCTTTCGCACGCGACGATCGCACCGACGGTGGTCAATCCCGGTCTGATCAAGGACTTGTCGAAGATTCTGCTTCCGAAGAGCGCCTTGCGGAATCGTTTTTCGTCCCACCCGGATAAACGCTTCCTGGCCCCGTTGATCGGTATCGAAACGGGTTCGGCACGGCTCGCCGCGCTGACCATGTCGGGTAAGTCGTTGCCCTTCGATATTCGCGATTGGCAGGAAATCGTGGTCGAGGGAATCAACATTTTCAACGACAACAATTGGTTCCCGGTTTGCACTTTCATTGTCGGGCTGCCCAACGAGACCGAGGACGACTTGCGCCAAACGCTCGATCTGCTGCACCGCCTCAAGAACAACAAGATTCTCTACGTGCCGTCGATCTTCACGCCGCTCGAGGACACGCGCATGGCCAAGGATAAGGCGCTCAAGGCCAAGCAGTTGACGAAGCTCCAATGGGAATTCATCATGACGGCCTGGAAGCAGAGCCGCGATTTCGGCGAGATGCGCGACCGCTCGCGCGTCTACTTCCGCTGGGGCACCAAGGCCTTCTATTACGGACGCGGGCGCTGGGTGCACGGTGAGCAGTTCAAGTGGCCGGCCATGCGGTTTGCCGGCGTTTCCGAGGAGAAGATCGGCGACAACCTTTACTCCAGGATTTCCATTTTGGCCCTGGCACGGTCACAGGATACACCCCCGCTGCGCCGAATACCACGTCTTTTCGCGCTGAACCCTGCACATCACCTCCGCCGATAGGCGCCAGGGCTCGTCCGTCCGCTCACAGACGTTGGTTGAGCGGACTGAACGGCGCTCCGGCCGACACTGCTCCTGCGAAACCTTTTTGGAGCCAAAAACTGTTGATCCTCGCCCGGGCAACGCTACCCACCGGGCACAGGCAGCGCCCAGATCCTCCGCAGCATGTCGCCAAACAGCCGCCGGTTCAGATGTCCCTCGGCCAATAAGAGCCAGTAATACCGGGCGTGCTTGACCAGCCGTCCGCCGGTCTTCATCAGCCGGTGCTGCAGACTCGTCAGCGACCAGCTCTTGATCCTGCGCGGCAGTCCGAGTCGCCGCCACAGGTTGCCCAAGTTGTAGGAGAGCACGCTGAGCTGAAGCCGCACTTCGTTTGCTCGGAAGCGATGGCACGACAGCCGCGTCCAGTGAGTCGCCTGCTTGCCTTCCTTGATCCACTGCTCGGCGGTGCCGCGCTTGTTGTAGAACCGCACCAGCGAACGACTCGGCAGGGTCATGTTGGTCACCAAGAAGCCGGGTCGCGCAAACAGCTCACCCGGGTGATGCTCCACTTTGGCGACGATCCGTCGGGGCTTGGACCAGCTCTCCGCCTGATAGCGGAAACTCTTGTAGCGCACCAGCGGTTTCGCGCTGGGCCTGCCCGGCGGCCGGAACAAGATGTCGGCGATCTCCCACTCCAGCTTCTTGTTGGCCGGGATGCGAATGACGTAGTCCACTCCGCGATCCTCCAACGCCTCGTAGATCTCCGGCTTGGCGAAGGCGGCGTCGGCGCGGAACGTCACTCGCTTGCGTTCTCCCTGTTGGCGCTCGATCTCGGGCAACAGCAGTTCGTCCCAGTCCTCGGCGCTGGACACGTTGCCCGCTCGCAGCTTCGCCGCCAGACAGTCGCCGTGCTGGTTGAACAGCAACAGCGGGTGATAGCAGACGGACTCAAAGTGGCCGTTGTAGGCACTGCCCTCTTGTTGGCCGTGGACCGGGCTTTCGGTCGAATCCATGTCGAGCACGACGCGCTCGGAGTCGTCTTGCGTCTCGGCTTGCGCCACCAACTCGCGGTTCACCGCCATCAGCCCGATCAGATTCTCGTCGCCGGCGAGCATGCCGGTCTCAAAGCTCTGCAGCCTGGAGGTCAGTGCTCCGCCGCGATCCCAGTTCTTCTTCGAGCCGATCAAGCGAAACGTCGGATCGACGGATACCCGAACGGCGTCGTTGAGATCCTCGTAGCCCGCCAACCGAGAGTAGACCGACTGCCGCAGCAGATCGACGAACGGGAACTTCTTGTTCGCACCTTGCCGTGAATCGCTGAGATGTTCCTCGATCAGCCTGCCCAGTCCGAGCCGCTCG
The DNA here is from genome assembly GCA_965238125.1 of Bryobacterales bacterium. Taxonomy (GTDB): domain Bacteria; phylum Acidobacteriota; class Terriglobia; order Bryobacterales; family UBA6623; genus UBA6623. Next base: position 763,724 of record OZ250179.1, read on the forward strand.
TCCAACTCGCGAATCAGAATCAACCCGCCGTCCGAGGTGACTCGCGACCCTTGGAAATCGACTTTGAGAAATCCATTGAAACTTAGCTGGAATGGCTTGGTTTGTTTTTCACCCATTGGGTGTTGGCCTCCATGGCGTCCTCATCGGGCTCTAGCCCCTATGAATAAAGACGCTCAAGGCCGCTGGAAGGTCGGGATGTCAAACATCAAATTGAAAATGCGGGTTACTTGGATTGGGACAAGGACAACACCGTTCCCAACAAACCGCCGCGCTTAATTCCCAAGCACCGCAAGACGGGCCTTGAAGAGTTGGCGCGGGTTAACGAACACCAGCCTTTCAACATCTACGGGACCAGCCGCTACGCCGAGGCCGACAGCGTGGAAGCGGCGAAGATCCCTCCGGCCGGGACGAAGGGGCAAGCGCATGCCGCCGCGGCGGGTCAAAACGGGAGTTCGAAAAAGGTCGACCAGCCGGTGGCGGGGGACTGAGCGTCGGGAATACCGTTTGAAAACAGCGAACACGCCGCCTCGCTTTTCGCCCTACAGCAATTCGGCAACATCTACACGCGCATCATGAACCCCACTACGGGCGTTTTTGAAGAGCGGGTGGCTTCGCTCGAAGGCGGGCTGGGCGCCCTGGCGGTCGCCAGCGGACAGTCGGCGCAGTTTCTCACCATCAGCGGCCTGTGCGAAGTCGGCGACGAGATCGTCTCCGCCGCCACGCTCTACGGTGGAACCTACACCCAAATGGACACGACCTTTCGCCGCTTTGGGTTCAGCACGACCTTCGTCGAGCCCGACGACCCGGAAAACTTCCGCGCGGCCGTTACGCCCAAGACCAAGCTGCTCTACATCGAAACCATCGCCAACCCGCGCATGAATGTCCCTGACATCGAGGCCATCGCGGCGATCGCCCACGAAAACGGCATCCCGCTGGTGATCGACAACACCTTCGCGACGCCCTATTTGTGCCGCCCGATCGAGCACGGCGCGGACATCGTTGTGCACTCGGCGACGAAATTCATCGGCGGCCACGGCACCAGCATCGGCGGCATTATCGTCGACGCCGGCAAGTTCGATTGGTCAAACGGCAAGTTCCCGCAATTGAGCGAGCCCAGCCCCGGCTATCACGGCATGAAGTTCGCCGAGACGTTCGGGGAGATGGCGTTCATTCTCAAATGCCGCGTGGAAGGCTTGCCCGACTTGGGGCCGTGCATGAGTCCGTTCAACTCTTTCCTGTTCCTACAGGGGTTGGAGACCCTCGGTATGCGCATGGACCGCCACTCGGCCAACGCGCTGGCCGTGGCGAAGCACCTGGAAGGGCACGGGTCGGTTCGCTGGGTGAATCACCCCGGACTCGATTCGAGCCCCTACAAGGAAATGGCTCAGCGGTATATGCCCAAGGGGGCGGGAGCGGTTTTCACCTTCGGCATTGAAGGCGGCATCGAGGCCGGAAAGAAGTTGATCGACAACGTGCAGCTGTTCTCGCACCTCGCCAATGTCGGCGACGCCAAGAGCCTGGTCATTCACCCGGCCAGCACGACGCACCAGCAGTTGTCGGAATCCGACATGGAAGTCTGCGGCGTTACGCCGGACATGGTGCGGCTCTCGGTCGGGCTCGAGGACGTCGAAGATCTAGTCTGGGATCTCGACCAAGCGATCGCAGCGTCGCAGAAGTCGGACTAAGCGAAGTCGCTCCTGGCTGACAACACGGAGAAAAAGCGTAGTTGGGTTCTAGCCCGCATTTCTCACCGCCTGACGAGCAAAGCACACGATAGGCCTGCCATTACTTCGTTGCGCTTGCTCGCCGTGCTCACCGTACTGTTCAAGTACGCCTCCGCGCGCCAAGCGGCGCGCGCCTCGTACTGACGGACCTTTCATGCACTTTGCCTCGCCACGCGGTGAGAAAAGCGGGCTAATCCGCTGGATCCAAATTCCTGTCGCGAAAATTTCGCTTTTGGATACTGCACGTCGGTTAGTATCAACCGCGGGGACTGCCGTCCTCGCCACGGTTTCTATAACTCGCGGGGCGCGGCGACAGAGGGCGTGGACCCAAGTCCACGCTCGGACCGGGTGAGCCTCTCCCCATGCATGTCGCTCACCCTCACACGACCCCGCGGCTCTGCCACCCGGGAAGCAGGGAAACGTCTACCCCGCCATCAACCGCGCCCACTGCTGCAGGACGACGATGACCGTAATCCCCATAAAGAACACGAAACCGCCCACCAACCCCACCTGCAAATACCACGCCGGCCGCAAAGGACCAGGCAGCATCGTCCGGTTCACATACAACGCGTGCAGCGCCGAGCCGCCCAGCCCGATGTTCCGCAACGTGGTCGTCACGACCGCCAGCACTAAAGGATTCGGCGTCAACCGCAACGCAATCAAACCCCACAAACAATACGCGAACATGATCCCGTAATAGATGTTCTTGACTTGGTGCTCCTTCATGCCGCGGGCACGCCGGCTGCCGGTCCAAATCACGTCCGTCCAGCGGCGGGTAATGCCGTCGATGTCGGACGTCTGCCCCGGCGCGAGAACAATGAATCCGCACAACAGGGTCAGGAACCAGAAAATTTCTCCCGATCGATCCGCCACCCCGCGCGCCGTCATCGCCGCCGCCGCGTGGCCTTCGACCTCGATGCCGAAAATGAATTCCCGCGACAGCATCGACGGCAACGCCATGCCGAGAAGGCAGCCGACGGCCCAGATCGCCGTCTGGTCGCGCACGATGTGCCGCACCCAACCGCGCCACTGTACCAGCGTTTCGGGGTTGATTCCGAAAATCTTGCCGACGTGAGAAAGCGTCACGGTTTTCCCACCGATCATGCTTGGGATCGCGCCCACCTCCTGTCCCATGCCCCAACCCTTGTCCCGCGTGTAATTGGAAAAGCTCATGTTTGTCAGCCCGCCCGCGCCGGCAATGGCGGCGAAGGCGGCCAAAGTGGCCCAATCCACCTCGCCTTCGGGGAGCGACCCGAATTTGAGGAAGCCGGTGAAGACGTCGATCCAGGTTTCTCGGCTGACCATGAAGCCAGGATTTCCATTTTGGCCCTGGCACGGTCACAGGATACACCCCCGCTGCGCCGAATACCACGTCTTTTCGCGCTGAACCCTGCACATCACCTCCGCCGGTAGGCGCCAGGGCTCGTCCGTCCGCTCACAGACGTTGATTGAGCGGACTGAACGGCGCTCCGGCCGACACTGCTCCCTGCGAAACCTTTTTGGAGCCAAAAACTGTTGATCCTCGCCCGGGCAACGCTACCCACCCGGCACAGGCAGCGCCCAGATCCTATGCAGCATGTCGCCGAACAGCCGCCGGTTCAGATGTCCTTCGGCCAACAGCAGCCAATAGTACCGCGCATGCTTGACCAGCCTACCGCCCGTCTTCATCAGCCGCTGTTGCAAGCTCGTCAGCGACCAGCTCTTGATCCGTTGCGGCAGCCCGAGCCTCCGCCATAGGTTCCCCAGGTTATAGGCCAGCACGCTGAGTTGCAGTCGCACTTCGTTGGCCCGGAACCGATGGCATGACAGCCTTGTCCAATGCGTCGCTTGTTTGCCTTCCTTGATCCACTGCTCCGCCGTGCCGCGCTTGTTGTAGAACCGCACCAGCGAGCGGCTCGGCAAGGCCATGCTCGTGACGATGAAACCGACGCGAGGAAACAACTCACCTTGGTGATGCTCGACCTTCGCAACAACCCGCCGGGACTTCGACCAGCTCGCGGCCTGATACCGAAAGCTCCTGTAGCGCACCAGGGGCTTTGCGCTCGGCCTGCCCGGCGGACGAAACAGGATATCTTCGATCTCCAGCTCCAGGCTCTTGTTGGCCGGGATGCGAATCACGTAGTCCACGCCGCGCTCCTCCAACGTCTCGTAAATATCCGGCTTGGCGAAGGCGGCATCGGCCCGGAACGTCACCTGTTTGCCCTCCGCCTGTTGGCGTTCGATTTCCGGCAGCAGCAGCTCGTCCCAGTCCTCGGCGCTGGACACGTTGCCCGGTCGCAACTTTGCCGCCAAGCAATCGCCGTGCTGGTTGAACAGCAACAGTGGGTGGTAGCAGACCGACTCGAAGTGGCCGTTGTAGGCGCTGCCTTCCTGCCAGCCGTGGACGGGGCTCTCGGTAGAGTCCATGTCCAGCACGACGCACGCGGAGTCATCACCGGCCTCGGCTTGCGCGATCAACTCGCGGTTCACCGCCATCAGCCCGATCAGATTCTCGTCGCCGGCGAGCATGGCGGTCTCGAAGCTCTGCAGCCGGGAGGTCAGCGCCGCGCCGCGATCCCAGTTCTTCTTCGAGCCAATCAGCCGAAAGGTTGGATCGGCGGAGACACGAACGGCGTCGTTGAGATCCTCGTAGCCCGCCAAGCGGGAGTAGACCGACTGTCGCAGCAGATCGACGAACGGGAACTTCTTGTTCGAGCCTTGCCGCGAATCCGTCAGATGCTCGTCTATCAGCTTGCCTAGTCCGAGTCGTTCGTCCAGTTCGCGAATGAGAATCAGCCCGCCATCCGAGGTGACTCGCGATCCTTGGAAATCGACCTTGAGAAATCCATTGAAGGTGAGCTGAAACGGTTTGTTTTCTTTTTCACCCATTGGGTGTTGATCTCCTCAGCGCCTTGAGTGCTTTCAAGCCCGCATAAATAAAGGCGTCCGAGTCCACCCGATGGTTAGCAGAACCGAAACTAAAGTGGAAATCCGGGTGAAGAGCCCGATGAAACTCAAATACCCTAGCACCAGCACGATTTTCGTCACCATCAACCGTTCGATGGCGTTGTAGATCTTCCCTCCAAAAATCAACGGAACAAAGGCCGTCAAGAAGACCGCGTATCCCAGGTTGCGGATCAGCGAGTCGTCCCCGGCGTCGGGCAGCCTTCCGAGAAAGGCGGCCGCTAACGGTACGGCGGCGTTCGAGGCCAAGTAGGGCCAAACACCGCCCATATCAGCGAGCACGTAGAAGGGCGCCCAAAGCTTAGGTCCCGGCTTCGTGCGCATGAAGCCGACCATGATCGGCTCGCCGGTGTAGAGCGTATAGCGCATCACCGCCAAGTTGTAGAAAACCTGAAACAGGATGCTCAACGTGGCCAGCCACATCACCTGGCCGCCGTAGCGGGCCGTGACGATGGGGCCGAAGAGCCATTCGCCTCCGCCAATATTGGACCCCGCCATCACCAGTCCGGGACCGATCAGGGCAGTCCAATTCCGGAGGCCGAAGGGAGGAGGAGCGGGCAACTCGCCGGTATCCCAAGCGGGGAAATGACGGCTTGCCTTTTGTTGAATTTCGCGCTCTTCGTCCCCAAGCATGCCGCAAATCATACCAGACCAGTCCCTGAGGGACGGCACGCGAACCGCCATGGGCCCCCGTCCATGTCCGGCGCGAGGGTCGAAGAAATTCATGTCGCCCGCGCCCCCCGCGCCCCCGCCCACCCCTTGACACGACCCGCCGGCCGGTGACATCCTACTGCGCATGATTCGCCGCCGTGAGTTTCTGGCGGGCGCGGCGGCTTCGGCTCTCGCCGGCTGCCAAGGTTCCGGCCCCAACAGACCCAACATCCTCTTCCTGATGCCCGATCAGTTTCGCGGCATGGATATCGCCGCGATGGGCAACCCCGACGTCCAGACGCCCAACATCGATCGCCTCGCGAGTGAAGGCGTCCTGCTCCGTAATACGATCGCCAACTGCCCGGTCTGTTGCCCCGCTCGCGGGACGCTGCTGACCGGTCAATTCGCCCATCAGCACGGCGTCGACGTCAACGACGCACCTCTCCCCGACGAGGCCGTCAGCCTGCCCGAGTTGCTCAAGCCGCACGGCTACCGCACCGGCTTCATCGGCAAGTGGCATCTCGAGGGCGGCATCCGCCTACCCGGTTTCGTTCCGCCCGGTCCGCGCCGCCAAGGTTTCGACTTTTGGGCCGCGAACATTTGTAGTCACGAGTATTGGAACATGCACTATTTTCGCGACGACCCGACGCCCATTCACATGGACGACTATTCCGCGAAATTCTTCACCGACGAAGCGATCAGCTTCCTCAATCAGCAGAGCACCGAACCGGCGGGCGACGACTCGCCGTTTTGCCTCTATCTGCAATGGGGACCTCCCCACGACCCCTACGTCGCGCCCCCCGAGTACATGAATCTCTACGACCCCGATCTCGTCAGCATGCGCGAGAACTGGCGCGAAAACACGCCCCGCGCCGGCCGCGACGACGTCGCCGGCTACTACGCCGCCATCACCTTCATCGACAACGAAATCGGCCGACTGCTCGAGGTTCTCGAAAAAAACGGGCAAGCCGACAACACGATCATCTTGCTCAGCTCCGACCATGGCGACATGCTCGGCTCGCACGGGACGGTGCTGAAGCGCAAGCCGTGGGAAGAGTCGATTCACGTGCCGGGCATTGTGCGCTATCCCGGCGCGATCGCGCCCGGCGGCGATTCCGACTTGCTGTTCTCGCATGTCGATGTCGTCCCGACATTGTTGGGCTTGGCGGGCGTGCCCGTTCCCGCCGCCCTTACGGGTCGCGACCTCTCCGCGAACCTCAAGGGGGTCGGCACCGACGAACCCGAGTCCGTCTACCTCCAAAGCTACACCGAAACCGAGTCCGCTCAATTTCCCGCCTGGCGCGGCGTGCGAACGAAGACCCACACCTACGCCCGTCATCAGCAGCAGCCGTGGGTGCTCTACGACAACGAAAAAGACCCCTATCAGATGGCCAATCTAGTGAGGAACCCCGAGTTCTCGGAATGGCAGGCCCGGCTCGACGCCATGACCGTGGAGTGGTTCGCCGAGGTCGACGACGACTGGCGGGTGAGAAACGATTTCCCTTTTAGGTGAAATCCCTATTTGCCATTTTGGTATGGGATCGTTTACAAAAGAACTATGGATTCCACAATCGTCAGAGTTCTTTGCGGGCTTCTAGCCGTCGGCCTGTTGGTGTTGATCATGATGCGCCGCCGCAGCCGGCAAGGGTAGACAGACAGAATCTCCTCCACTCGCGGGCGGCGGTCCGCGCTCGCGTCCTGTTGAATAGGTGCACGGGGCCCGAGCCCCGGCGAGGGCGAATTTTCCTCTTTGCCGAGCGGCCACCCCCTGCCGGGAAAGCGGCAGCGTCGCAAGACGGCGGCCTTTCCCGCAAATGACCCGCCGTGGCGCGACGCCCGAGCCGACTTCGCTACACTAGACGACTCACCCCCAGGCCGCGCCGGGACCAACGGCTCGAGCCGCGTTGCGTGTGCGCCGGCGGCCCGTCACGTTTTCCAACCCATGTTCAGTTCCAATCTACAAATCCCGCTTCTCGACCTCGTCATCATCGTCGTCTACATGTTAGGCATTCTGGCCGTCGGCATTTTAGCCACGCGCCACCAGAAAATGACCGGCGACAACTACTTCCTGGCCGGTCGCTCGCTCGGTTGGATCACCGTCGGCGCGGCGCTTTTCGCCTCGAATATTTCGACCATCCACGTCGTCGGGTTAGCGGCGTCGGGTTACGGCGAGGGCATTGTCTGGGGCAATTTTGAGTTGGCCGCGGGGTTCACGCTGATCATCCTGGGATTGGTGTTCGCGCCTTTTTACTTTCGCAATCGCATCGGCACCCTGCCGGAGTTTCTTGAGCGCCGCTTCAGCTCGGGATCGCGATCGTTCCTGGCCTTCATGGCGATTCTGGCCGCGCTCTTTATCCACATCGGCATGAGCTTGTACGCTGGGGCGACGGTGTTCGAGCAGTTCTTCGGCATCAACGTCTACGCATCGATTCTGATCATCTCGGTGATCACGGGAATCTACACCGTGCTGGGCGGACTCAAGGCGGTCGTCATCACCGAAACGATTCAGACCGTGGTCCTGATCGTCGGTGCGATCGCGGTCACGGTCGCGGCTATCATGGCCTTGCCCGATCACGGCATCACGACGATGGCCGAATTCGAAGCCGCCTTGAAGCCGGGCCAGTTGAATCTTTTGCACACCGACAACTCCGTGGGCTTGGCCTGGTATTCGATTCTACTCGGCTATCCGGTATTGGGGATCTGGTATTGGTGCACCGACCAAACGATCGTGCAACGCGTGCTGGCCGCGAAGTCCCAACACGACGCGCAGATCGGACCGCTGTTCGCCGGCTTCATCAAAATCCTGCCGGTCTTCATCCTGGTTCTGCCCGGCACGATCGGGTATGTGTTGTTCCAAGACCGCATCGGCGACGACGCCAACCAAGTGCTGCCGGTATTGATTACGGAGCTGATTCCGACCGGCCTCAAGGGATTGATCTCAGCCGGGCTTCTGGCCGCGCTGATGAGCACCATCGCCGCCGCGCTCAACAGTTGCGCGACACTCGTCGCCGTCGATATCGTCACCCGCATTCGCCCGCGAACACCCGACGAAACACAAGTCCGCATCGGCCGCTGGGCCGCCGTCGGCATCATGTTGGCCGCCATGGCCTGGTCGACGCAAGGCGGCCGTTTCACAAGTATTTTCGAAGCCGTGCAGGTGATTGCCGCCGATCTCGCGCCCCCGATTACGACCGTCTTCTTGTGGGGCGTCTTCTGGCGACGCGGAACCGCGCAAGCCTCTCTGGCCACGCTGATCTTCGGCCTTACCCTTGGGGTGATCGCGTTCACGGTCGATCTTCCCATAATCGGCGACGAGAAACTCATCACCGACGTCTGGGGCGTGCCCTTCATGCTGCAGGCCTGGTGGGGCTTCGTGATGTGCAGCGTCGTCTTCGTCGTGGTCAGCCTACTGACGCCGCCCCCGCCGCCCGAAAAAGTCGACGGCCTCACCTGGGACAACCCGCTGGCCGTGCTGACCCACAAGATCGATTCCGACCGCATCGATCCGCGCTATGTCGCGGGCGCCTTGATGGCCACGCTGATCTTGGTCTACGTTTCCCTCGCGTAACGCCGGGAAGAAATTCGACAGGAGCCGTTATGCCGTTCGAAGAGATTACAGGAATTATCCCGCCCATGGTAACGACGTTCGACGCGGAGGGCCGCGTCGACGAAGCGCTTCACCGCGCCGATGTCCGTGCGCTGTTGGCCGCGGGAGTTCACGGTCTTGCCATTTGCGGAAGCACCGGCGAAGGCCATGCCGTGACGAGCGACGAGACTCGCGCCATCACCGGCGCAACGGTGGAAGAAGTCGGCGGGCGGATTCCCGTCATCACCGGCATCATCACCAACAGCACCCAGGCAGCGATTGAGCGTGCCAAGGCCGTCGCCGATCTGGGCGTCGCGGCGCTTCAGGTGACACCGGTGCACTACCTGTTCCGTCCCGACGATGACGCCATGGCGCGGCACTTCGATACTCTGGCCCAGGCAGCCGGCTTACCCGTCATCATCTACAACGTCGTGCCGTGGAGCTATCTTTCACCCGAGTTGTTGACCCGCATCCTGCGCGATGTCGACGGCGTGATCGGCGTCAAGCAAAGCGCGGGCGACATGAAACTGCTGGCCGACTTGCTGTTTCTGACCGACGCCGACTGGGCTCGCGACAAAGGCGTACGCATTCTCTCCGCGGTGGACGCGCTGCTCTACCCCTCGTTTTCGCTTGGAGCGCACGGATCAGTGGCGGCTGTCTTAACGGCGGCGCCCGGGTTGTGTGTCGAGTTGTGGGATGCCGTCCGGGCCGGCGATCACGCTCGCGCTCGCGAACTCCACACCATGTTGCTCAGAGTGTGGAACGCGATTTTCGCGGACAACCTCCCCGCGAACGTCAAAACAGCTATGAAGCTGCAAGGCCGCGACGGAGGGTTCCCGAGAGCTCCGATGTCGCAAAGCTCGCCCGAGCAGACCGAAGCGATTGCCGCCGCTCTGGCGGCCGCGCGCGAGAGCGCCGCCGCGTAACCCACCCGAGCGCGGAGCGTCCCCAGGTAGCGACCAACACTCGTGTTTGTCCTAGCCCAAAGTAGAGACAAGCTCTCAGCTTGTCTCGCCTCGGTCAGCGATTACGAAGTCCCCGGGCTACTCTTGCATATCCGGATCGACGAAGGCTTGCAGCCGCCGGCTGCGGCTGGGGTGACGCAGCTTACGAAGCGCCTTGGCTTCGATCTGCCGAATTCTCTCTCTCGTGACGGCAAAGCGCTGGCCCACTTCTTCCAGCGTATGCTCGTTCCCGTCCTCCAGCCCGAAGCGCATCTTGATGACCTTCTCTTCGCGGGGGCTCAGTGATTGCAGCACCTGAGAGGTCTGCGCCCGCAGGTTGAGGTTGATGACGGCGTCGGCGGGGGAAACCTGCTGCTGATCCTCAATGAAGTCCCCTAGGTGCGACTCCTCCTCTTCGCCCACCGGCGTCTCGATCGAGATCGGCTCCTGCGCCACCTTCATCACCTTGCGGACTTTGGGAACCGAGACCCCCATCTTGGCGGCGATTTCTTCACTGCTCGGCTCGCGTCCCAGCTCTTGGACCAGCGATCGCGACGTGCGGATCACCTTATTGATCGTCTCGATCATATGAACCGGGATGCGAATGGTACGCGCTTGATCGGCAATTGCTCGCGTGATAGCCTGCCGGATCCACCAGGTGGCATACGTTGAAAACTTGTATCCGCGCTGGTATTCGAACTTATCCACCGCCTTCATCAACCCGAGGTTGCCTTCCTGGATCAGATCGAGGAACTGCAGCCCTCTGTTGACGTATCGTTTGGCGATCGAAACCACCAAACGCAGGTTCGCTTCGACCAATTCACGCTTGGCAGTCTCGGCTTGGACTTGGCTCTTGCGAATGACGCGCAGGGTCGTGCGAAGCTCGGCCGATTCCGCGCCCGCCTCGTCCTCCATGCGGTGTGTCTGTTGATCAAAGTCACGGATTTCGTTCTTGATCCGGTGCACGTCCTCGCCCCGGTCGCGTCCGAGCTGCTCGAGTTCGCGGCGGTGTTGCGCCAGCGGTCCGTCCAGGGCCTTCAGCGCATCGACGACCTTTTGGACTTCTCCGATCAGCCGATCTTGCGCGTCGTCGGTGAGGTCAAGGGATCGGATCTTTTGCGACATCCGCACGCGAGTCCGGCCCAACTCCATCTGGAGATGCCTGGTTTCGGCGGGTTTTTGCCGGCGGGGTATCCCGATCAACTTGCGCCGCGCGGTCTCGGCCGTCCGCTGCATCCGCTCGACATCGTTGATCGTCTCGATGAAGTTCGCTGTCTGGCTTTTGAGAAACTGCTCGTTGACGTCCTCGAAGTTCAGCGAGACGATGTCGCGAATCGAGCGATTACCCGCTTCCAACTCGTCTCGCACCAGAACCAAGTGAAGCGTCGCCACTGGGCATCGCGCCAACGTCTTCTGAACCCGGCGACATCCTCGCTCGATGCGTTTCGCGATGGCCACCTCGCCCTCGCGCGTCAGCAACGGCGCGGCGCCCATCTCGCGCAAATAAACACGAACCGGGTCGGTCGTCTTTGTTTCGCTTTCGGCCGCGAGACTCAGATCAGGGCCGCTGTCGGCGGGTTGGGATTCCTCGCGCGGGCTCTCTTCTGCGGCGGGAACTTCTTCGAGGGTTTCGAGTTGTCGGGCGTCGTAGTCGTTGAGCAAGCGCTCTACGGCGCCGCCGCCGCGCATGCCCTTGCGGGTGTCGTTGTCTACCGCCAACAGATTCCTCCGCTTTCCTTCGCTTTAGCTTCGGATCAAACGCGCACCTCGCCCCTCTTCAATCAGGCGCGGTAACAGCCGGGTGCTCGATCCATGGGTTGAACGGACTACCAATCGCTACCACGCGGGCCGACACGGTAAGGAGAGCGCCGACATCAAGGGAAACGGCTGTCGCGTGGACCTCTTCACACAGCCGTACCTTTTGGGCTTTTTCATTCTACAACAAGACACAGCGTAAACTGTCTCCAAGAGGGGCCGCGGCATGGTACGCGCGGATCAAAAACTCGGGGAAAGTGCTTACCCCTCGTGGGCCTAACGGCTAACCTGCGTGACTGCCCCGCTACTCTACGCGTGCCGCTTAACGAACCCGCCCGTGCGGTGAAAGTTGCGTGCCGGTGTTCATTCGCGTAATCGCCCCGCCCGGGTTTCATCGCTTCATCGCTCCATCCGGTCTTTGAAGGATCCCGGCAGCGGATATAATAGTTGTGACCTTGATCCAGGAAACCCGAGGTGCCGCCGTGACTTTCTCCGAATCCGAACACTTAATGATGACGCGCCGACAGCTTTTCGGCCGCGCCAGTACGGGGATCGGCGTTGCCGCGCTGAGCTCATTGCTCAACCCCGATCTTTTCGCCGCGCCCCGCCAAGACCCCATGGGACGGGCCATCGACCCGGCGACCGGCGGCCTCGCCGAATTGCCTCACTTCACCCCGAAAGCGAAACGCGTCATCTTCCTGCATCAGTCCGGCGCGCCTTCGCAGATCGATCTATTCGACTACAAGCCCAAACTGCGGCAGTTTCACGGTTCCGAGTTGCCCGATTCGATTCGCCAAGGTCAACGCATCACCGGCATGACCTCGGGGCAAGACTCGCTCCCCATCGCTTCGTCGATGTTCAAGTTCACCCGTCAAGGACAAAGCGGCACGTACCTGAGCGAGTTGCTTCCACATCACGGCAAGATCATCGACGACATCGCCCTCGTCAAGACCGTTCACACCGACGCCATCAATCACGACCCGGCGATCACCTTCATTCAGACCGGCAGTCAGCAACCGGGTCGCCCCAGTATGGGCGCTTGGTTGAGTTACGGACTCGGTACCGAGAATCAAGACTTGCCCAGCTACGTTGTCCTCGTGTCGCAGAAAACGGCGAAGAACAACGCTCAGCCTTTGTTCTCGCGTTTGTGGGGCAGCGCCTTCTTGCCTTCGCGCTACCAGGGCATCAAGTTTCGTTCCGGCGGCGACCCGGTGCTGCATCTTTCCGATCCTCCCGGCATGGACCGCAAGTCACGTCGCCGCATGTTGGACGGGCTGGCGAAGCTCAACCAAATCAAGGCCGAGGCCTTCGGCGACCCGGAAATCAACACCCGCATCGCCCAATACGAAATGGCCTATCGGATGCAATCGTCCGTGCCCGATCTGATGGATCTATCGAACGAACCCAAGCACATCTTCGACTTGTACGGGCCCGATTCCCGCAAGCCCGGCACCTATGCCGCCAACTGCTTGCTCGCCCGCCGGCTCGCCGAGCGCAACGTCCGTTTCATCCAGCTTTATATGCGCGGATGGGATCAACACGGCGACCTGCCCCGTGATATCGGCCTACAGTGTCGGGCAACCGATCAAGCCTCGGCGGCACTCATTCTCGACTTGAAGCAGCGCGGCATGCTCGACGACACGCTGGTCGTGTGGGGCGGCGAATTCGGACGCACCGTCTATTGCCAAGGGACGCTCACCGAGACCAACTACGGGCGCGATCATCACCCCCGCTGTTTCACCATGTGGATGGCGGGCGGCGGAATCAAGCCCGGGGTAAGCCTGGGACAAACCGACGACTACTCCTACAACATCGTAGAGGACCCCATCCACATTCACGACCTACAGGCGACGATCCTGCACTGTCTCGGCATCGATCACAAGAAGCTCACCTTCAAGTTCCAAGGCCGCCACTTCCGACTCACCGACATTCACGGCAACCTGGTCGACAAGATCCTAGCCTGATCCCCAATGCGGCCCAGTGGGGCAGGTCTCCAGGCCTGCCCATACCTCAACCCACCCCAAACTGAGCCGTGCGCGTTAAGTAAGCGGTATGCGGCTCTCAACCATTCCGCGAAACAAAGCCAATTCGCGCGAGTCGCAAACCTGAACTTTCAAGTCACGGGACCGAGCCCCTCTCGCCGCCGCTATGCCGAATTAGCTCAGGCCCCCGGTGCTTGCCCCACCGCACCCACGTTGATATTCTCAACAGAGCCTTCTACCCGCTCGTAGGAAGGAATCGCAACACCATGCCGTCACCGATCTCACGCCGAGACTTCAACCGTTCCACCGTCCTGGCCGCGCCGGCGTTATTGAACGCGCAAACCGCGGGCACTAAGGTCAACCTTGGGTGGGTGGGCCTCGGCAACCGCGGCGGCCGTCACATCAAGACCATGATGAAGGTCGCCAAGGACGGCGCGTCGATCGGGGCCATCTGCGATACCTTCGGCCCGCGCATGGCCGCGGGTAAGGACGTCGTCGCAACCCAACAAGGAGTCGCTCCCGAGACCTACCACGACTACTACAAGATGCTCGAAAACGACGCCATCGATGCCGTCGTGATCATGACGCCCGAGCACTTGCATCGCGACATGGCCATCGCCGCGCTCGAGGCCGGCAAGCACGTTTACTGCGAAAAGCCGCTCAGCCACACCATCGAAGAAGGCCACGAGATTCTCGCCGCCGTCAAAAGGAGCGGCAAGAAATTTCAAGTCGGCACGCAACGCCGCAGTTCGCTGCTCTACCAAAAGGCCAAGGAGATCTACGAGTCCGGCGTGCTCGGCAAAGTGGTCTACGCCCGCGCTTTCTGGTTCCGCAACAGCCCGTCGACGTTCCCGGCTTGGCGCTACAAGATCCCCGCGGAAGCCACGCCCGACAACACGGATTACGAAAGGTTCTTGGGCGGCGCGCCGGATTCCGACTTCAACAAGCAACGCTATTTCCAATGGCGTCTTTATTGGGACTACTCGGGCGGCATCTCGACCGACCTGCTGGTCCACCAAACCGACGCGATCCACATGATCACCGGCCGCACGCATTGCAAGTCGGTGATGTGCAACGGCGGTGTCCATTACTGGCGCCAAGACGACCGCGAAGTCCCCGACCACGTGACGGCCGGCTTTGAATACCCCGACCACTTCCACATCAACTACACCGCCGCCTTCAGCACGTCCCACTTCCGTTACGGCGAGCAGTTGCTCGGCAGCGAAGGCGCGATGGAGATCATCGGCTTACGCGATCTCTACGTCTACCCCGAGAAGTATCGCGACGCGCCCGAAGAGGTGTCGTCCAGACCTGAGATCCACATCCGCGGCCGCAAGGACCTAGGGCAAGGCAACCCGACCGGCGCTCACTTGAAGAACTTCATCGACGCGATCCGCGACAACGTCCCGCTCAACTGCGACGCCCAAACCGGCCACGAAGCCGCCGTCACCGGGCACCTGGCAACGATGTCCTACCGCAAGGAAAAGAAAGTCTTCTGGGACAACGACAACCAGCGCTATCATTTGGGCTAGGCGCATTGAGCACGACGGGCAACCGTAACGAAGTAACGACGGGCCTGTCGCGTGCTTCGGCCGGCAGGTGGTGAGACGCGGACCAGCGCGCTGGTCCGCGGCCCCATGCAAGAAACCCCAATCTTCGACCGCCTCAAACGGTTCGCGTCGTCCATCGCCCCCGGTGTCTTCCTGATCGGCTACGTCATCGGGACCGGCAGTGTCACGACGATGGCCTCGGCCGGGGCCAAATACGGACTGTCGCTGATTTGGACGGGTGTCGTAGCATCGCTGTTCACCTACATCATGTTCGTGGCGATCAGCAAAGCCGCGATCGTCACCGGCAAAACGCTGCTCCACAACTTCCGAGAGCATTTCGGAGCGGCATCGGCGATCTTCGTCATGGCCGGGTTGATGACGACCCAAATCGCCTCGATCGTTGGTGTGATGGGCATCGTGTCGGACGTCGTGCGCGAGGCGACCATCCCATTGACCGCCGACGGCGCGGGAGTCCCAACCCTCTACTCGGCGCTGTTTTTCAGCCTGCTGCTCTACGGCCTCTTCTGGATCGGCCGCCATCAGGCGTTCTTGAAAGTCTTGGCGATCTTGGTCGCGGCGATGGGGTTTTCCTTCATCGCGACGATGCTGATGGTGCTGCCCGAGCCGACAGCATTCCTGCGCGGGCTGATCCCTTCGGTGCCCGACGAAGGCAACGCGCAACTGCTGATCGCGGGCATGGTGGGCACGACGATGGCCGGGGTTTGTCTCATCACGCGCAGCACGCTGGTGATTGAAAAAGGCTGGACCCCGGACGACTTCAAGATCGAACATCGGGACGCTTTCATCTCGGTCACGATGATGCTCGTCATCAACGTGGCGATCATGGCGGCCGCCGCCGGGACGCTCTTCGTGCGCGGCATGGAAGTGCGCCACGCGGTCGACATGATCCAGGCGCTCGAACCCGTGGCCGGTTCGCGGGCGGCGATGCTTTTCGTCGTGGGCATCGTTTCCGCCGGGCTTTCATCGTTGTTCCCCAATTACTTGTTGGGCGTGTGGCTGCTTGCCGATTACTTGGATCTACCCCGAGATGCCCGCCGCCCGGCCTATCGCATCTTGGTCGCGGCGTGCGCCTCGGTGGGCCTCGTGATTCCGATCTTCGGCGGAAGCCCGGTCGCGATCATGATCGCCTCGCAAGCCATCAGCCCTGTAATCATGCCGGTGATGGCGGTCTTGACGACGCTGTTGTTGCTCAAAAAAGACGTTGTCGGACCGCACGAAAACTCGCGGCTGATGAACGCCGGCTTGGCCGTCACGGTTCTATTTACGTTCTACATGCTCTATACAGCCGTGCTCGGATTCATGGAGCTGATGGGCTGAGCGCGGCGGATTGCGGGTTTCGTTTCGGTATCCTAGGAAATCTCCGCAAACGCTCCGGGACGGCAGCCCGCCGCCCGCGGACGAAACAGGTCACGGACCATGCCTAAAGACTACCTAGATTCACTCTTCAGCCTGGAGGACCAAGTCGCCGTCGTGATTGGCGGAACGGGCGTGCTGGGCGGGGCGTTATGCGAAGGTCTGGCGCAAGCCGGGGCCTATGTCGTCGTCGCGGGCCGCTCGCGGGAACGCGGGCAAGCCCGCGCCGAGGCGATTGAAAAACTCGGCGGCGCGGCCGACTTCCTCAGCGTCGACGTGACCTCGCGCGAGTCGATACAGCAACTGCACGACGCGACGATCGACCGGCACGGGAAAATCGATATCTTGGTCAACTGCGCGGGCGTCAATTCCGCCACGCCCTACGAAGACATTACCGACGACGATTGGCGGCGGGTACTCGAGACCAACCTTACCGCGACCCATTGGGGATGCCAGATCTTCGGCCCTTCGATGAGTTCGCAACGCGACGGCGGGTCGATCTTGAACATCGGCAGCGTAACGGCACACCTACCGCTGTCGCGCGTATTTGCCTACTCGGCGTCGAAAGCCGCCGTTGTCAATTTGACGCAAAACGTCGCCCGCGAGTTCGCCCCCCGCGGTGTTCGGGTCAACGCGCTTTGCCCGGGGTTCTTCCCGGCCGAGCAAAACCGCAAGATTCTCGACCCCGAACGCGTCGACAACATCATGGGACAAACCCCGATGGCGCGTTTCGGCGAACCCGAGGAGTTGGTCGGCGCGGCATTGTTGCTGGTCTCGCGAGGCGCCGGCAGCTTCATCACGGGAACAGCCGTGTACGTCGACGGCGGCTTCACGGGAATGCGGTTTTAGTCGGGCGCCCCGCGCCGCCTCCTCAATTGACCGCCCTTCAGCCCGCGACTAGAATCTAGAATAAGGTTCGGCTGCCCCTTCCGGCCCCGTCCCTTCCGCGCCGTATGTTAGACCGCATCACCGTCCGAGGCGCTCGCCAACACAACTTGCGCGACATCCACGTTGAGATCCCGCGTGACCGCCTGACCGTCATCACCGGCTTGAGCGGTTCGGGAAAATCCTCGCTCGCCTTCGACACGATTTACGCCGAGGGTCAGCGCCGCTATGTCGAGACCCTCTCCCCTTACGCCCGCCAGTTTCTCGACCAACTCGAGCGGCCCGACGTCGATTCGATCGAGGGCTTGAGCCCGGCGCTGTCGATCGAACAAAAGACCACCAGCCGCAGCCCACGATCGACGATGGGCACGGTGACCGAGATCTACGACTACCTGCGTGTTCTCTATTCGTCGATCGGCACGCCCCACTGCCCCGATTGCGATATCCCGATCAGCCGTCAGGCGGCCGACCGAATCGTGGCTCGGGCGATGGAACAACAACCGGGAAAGCGCGTCATGGTATTGGCTCCGATCGTCCGGGGCAGAAAAGGCCAGTTCAAGAAGGAATTCGAACGCCTGGTGCAACTGGGGTTCCTGCGGGCCCGCGTCGACGGCCGGGTCGTCCAACTCGAGGACGACCTACAGCTCGACCGCCGGCGCAACCACACGATCGACGTGATCATCGACCGCCTCACGATTCGTAAAGGCATCGAGAAGCGGCTCGAAAACTCGATTCGGACCGCCGTGAAGATGGCGGACGGGCTGGTCGTGATCGCCGAATCCGACAGCGACGGCGGCGCGGGAGACGAACAGCTCTATTCGGAGAAACTCGCCTGCACGAACTGCGGCCGTAGCGTCCCCACCGTCGAGCCGCGATCGTTTTCGTTCAACAGCCCCTACGGTGCGTGCGAGACCTGCAACGGATTGGGAAGTCTGTGGGATTTCGACCCGGCGAAAGTCCTGTTGGATCCGTCGAAGCCCTTGCTGGACGGCGGGGCGGCGCCGGCATTGCTTTCCTCGCGAATCGAGCGGGCGATCGAAACCGCCGCCAAGAAGCGTCGCATCGCGTTGAAGAAACCTTTCGAGAAGCTCTCGGAGAAGCATCAAAATGCGCTGCTGTGGGGCAACCGCGAAAACGGAGGCGCGGATAAGCGGGACCCGTTTCCGGGACTGATCGGCCTGCTCGCCGAAGACAGGGAAGAGTACGAGCCGGAATCCTATCGCGACTGGGCGGCGCAATTTCTCTCGCCCACGCCCTGCGCGGTCTGTAACGGTCGGCGACTGCGCCCCGAAAGCCTGGCCGTGCGCGTGGGAGGTTTGTCGATCGGCGAGGTGTGCGCGATGTCGACGACCCGTGCTCTTGCGTTCGTCGAGGGGCTTGCGCTCAATGAACGCGAGCAGCGGATCGCGGCCCGACTGGTCGAACAAGTGAGCGAACGGCTGCGGTTCCTGACCTCCGTGGGCCTCGATTACCTCAGCCTCGACCGCTCGGCCGCGACTCTTTCCGGCGGCGAAGCGCAGCGCGTGCGGTTGGCCACGCAGATCGGCTCGCAGCTGCGAGGCGTCCTCTACGTGCTCGACGAGCCGTCGATCGGGCTGCACGCCCGTGACAACGACCGGCTGCTCGACACGCTCGGCAAATTGCGAGATCTCGGCAACACCGTCCTCATCGTGGAGCACGATCAGGAAACGATCGAGCGCGCCGACTACGTGGTCGACCTGGGGCCGGCCGCGGGTCGGTTGGGCGGCGAGCTCGTGGCGACGGGAACGCCGCAAGCCGTGGCGCGATCGAAGAAGTCTCTTACCGGAGACTATCTCAGCGGCCGCAAGGAGATTCCCTGGCCGGAGGTTCGACGGAGCCCCAACGGTAAGGCCGTGGTCGTCAGGGGCGCGCGTCAGCACAATCTTCGTGACATCACGGTCGAGTTTCCTCTGGGGATGTTGATTGCCGTCACCGGCGTTTCAGGCAGTGGGAAATCGACGCTGGTGAATGAGATTTTGCACCCGGCCCTGGCCCAGCGGCTCTACCGATCGCGGCGCGAACCGGGCCGCCACGCGAAGCTCGACGGCGCGGATCACATTGATAAGGTCGTGCGCATCGATCAGGCGCCGATCGGCCGCACGCCGCGCTCGAACCCGGCGACCTACACCGGGTTGTTTGCCCCCATTCGGGCGCTCTACGCCCTGTTGCCCGAGTCACGAGCCCGGGGCTACAAGCCGGGCCGTTTCAGTTTCAACGTGAAAGGCGGGCGCTGTGAAGCCTGCCGCGGCGACGGCCGGCGCCGCATTGAAATGAACTTCCTGCCCGACGTCTTCGTCACCTGCGAAGTTTGCCGCGGCCGGCGCTACAACCAGGAAACATTGCAGGTCACCTACAAAGGCCAATCGATTGCCGATCTACTCGAGGCATCCGTGGAAGACGCCTTGCCGGTGATGGAGAATCTGCCGCAAATTGTCCCGAAACTCGAGACGCTCCGGGATGTCGGGCTGGGCTATTTGCACCTGGGGCAGTCGTCGACCACATTGTCCGGCGGAGAGGCGCAACGAATCAAGCTGGCCCGCGAACTCAGCAAGCGACAAACCGGCCGAACTCTTTATTTGCTCGACGAGCCAACCACGGGACTTCATTTCGACGATGTACGGAAGCTGTTAGAAGTGTTACATCGGCTGGTTTCTCACGGTAATACGGTGATCATCATCGAGCACAACTTGGATGTGATCAAATCCGCTGATTGGGTTATCGACTTGGGTCCGGAGGGCGGCGAGGGCGGAGGCCGCTTGGTGGCCGCGGGCACTCCGAAAAAAGTCGCCGGCTCGAAACGGAGCTATACCGGTCAAGCTCTGGCGCGGATGTTGCACAAGGGCGGCGGCGCCTAAAGAAGCCGCCGCCGACCGGTTCTGTCGCCGGTCGCGCCGTTTGACCGCTTTTCGGCGTGGTTGATACACTGAGGTTTCGTTTGTGCTTTGCCCGTCAGGCGATGAGAAATGCGGGCTGGCGCCGCGGATAAAATTCGATGCCCAAAAGAACCTTTCAGCCGAACAATCGTCGCCGGGCCAAGAAACACGGTTTCCGCACCCGGATGAAGACTCCCGGCGGGCGGCGCATCCTCTCCGCCCGGCGCGCGAAGGGCCGGCATGTGCTCACCGTCAGCTCGGAGAGATAACTTTGCCTCGGCCGGTTGCAACCGGCGGCCACCGCTTCCCGAAATCCCGCCGTCTCTTGAAGCGAGGGGAATTCGACCGCGTTTACCGCGAAGGCGATCGCTGGTCGAACGCTTACTTCGCGGCCGTTTTCCGCAAGGCCGAGGATGAAGGCCCGGGCCGCGTGGGTCTGGCCGTGGGACGACGACTGGGAGGAGCGGTTGTCCGCAATCGTATAAAGAGACGTTTGCGGGAGGCGATTCGGGGTCGTTTTGATGAGTTTCCAAGTGGTTGGGACATCGTTTTTCAGGCCCGCCGCCGCATTGGCGAGGCTTCCGCGACCGAGCTCGATGCTGAAATCCAACGCACTTTCCGCCGAGCGGCCGCGAGCGAGTTTTCCGGCGCGAATCCCCGGCGAAATCCTTGAGCTCTTCGGGTGGGCGGCGAAGAAGTCGGTCGTGCTCGTTTTGCTCTTCTACAAGGGCGCCGTCTCGCCCTTGCTGCCTTCCCTGTGCAAGTTTCACCCCACTTGCTCGATGTATGCCGTGGAAGCGGTTGAGCGCCACGGGGTGAGAAGGGGCCTTTGGCTGGCCCTGAAGCGTCTGCTGCGATGCCGTCCGTTTTCGCTGGGCGGCTGCGATCCCGTACCCGATGCCTGATCCAAACGAAGAACAATTTGTACAGCAACGCTTGCTGTTGGCCTGCATTCTTTCGGCGTTGGCGATTTCGGGCTATTTCTACGTCAACAATCTGATGTCGCCGCCTCGGCCGGAGACCGCCGTTTCCGAGCCGATGCCGGGAGAACAGACGCCGAGCGATTCTCCCGTCCCCGCCGAGAAACCCTCCGGCGGACAGTCGCCGGCCCCGGCGGCGTTCGCAACCCCTCGGGCCGCGGGAATGGCTGGCGCGCCGGACCGCAAGGTCGCCGAGCGGGAACGGGAAGTAACCGTCGAGACCGACACCTACCTTGTCACCTTCTCCAATCGCGGCGCGACGGTGACGAGCTGGATGCTCAAGGAATACACCTCGGCGATCGGCGAACCGCTTGATCTATTGCGCAACGGTGACAATAAGCCGCGCGCCTTTACGCTTACCGCGCCCGGCGGCGAAGCCATGGCCGAGTTGAACGACGCTCTTTTTACCGTCGATGGCGGGTTCACCCACCGCTGGGGGCCAACAGCGATCACCTTCACCTACAACGACGGCAAACAGGCGGCGACCAAGACGTTTCGCTTCGAGTCGGAAGGCTATCTGCTCGAGGTCGAAAGCTCGGTCAGCGTGGGCGGGGTTCCGCAAACCCATCTGTTGCAGTGGGGCGGCGGGTTCGGTGATCTCGACCAACCCTTCGACTCGCAGCACACCACGACTTTTTACTACGACACGGCGACACGCTCGCTGACCCGCAACGCCGCCGCCGACGCGGCCGATGACCGCGCCATCAATACCGGCTCGTTCCCTTACGCCGGGATTGACGATTTGTTTTTCACGGCTGTCTTCATGCCGCTCGAACCGGGCGGCGAAGTCCGCCTGGAAACCGGCGCGATCGAGCTGGCCACGCCCGAGGACGACGAGGGGGAACCCTTTGTCACTCTCGCGGTGGGAGGGGCGGCAAGCAATCGCTTCCAGCTTTTCCTCGGCCCCAAGAGCTTTCAATTATTGGGCTCGATCCGGCCGGAATTGCAGGAAATCGTCGCCTTTGGAACCTATTTCGGCATCCTCGCGAAACCGCTTTACTGGATGTTGATTTGGGCCCATGGAACCGTGGTAGCCAACTACGGTTGGGCGATCATTGTCGTCACGCTGATCATCAACATCGCGCTGTTCCCTCTGAAATGGAAAGGCTCGGGTTCGATGAAAAAGATGCAGGCTCTGCAGCCGTTGGTCAAGCAGATCAACGACAAGTACAAGGGCCTGGGCATGCGCGATCCCAAGAAGCAAAAGCAGCAGGAAGAGATGATGGCGCTGTACAAAAAGCACGGCGTCAATCCCATGGGCGGCTGCCTGCCCATGGTCATCCAACTGCCCTTCTTCATCGCCTTCTACAGCGTTCTGACGGTCGCCATCGAGATTCGGCAAGCCGGTTGGTTGTGGGTGGGCGACCTGTCTCAACCCGAGCAAATGGCGATTCGCGTCTTGCCTCTGGCGATGATCGCCTCACAATTTTGGATGCAGTCGCTGACGCCGACGCCGGGCGGCGACCCGACCCAAATGCGGCTGATGAAGTTCATGCCGCTGATGTTCGGGGTCTTGTTCTGGGGGTTTTCGAGCGGCCTCGTGTTATACTGGCTCACTAGCAATTTGGTGGGCGTGCTACAGCAGGTCATCCTGAACCGCATGCCGTCGGAACCGCTCGAAATTGAGCAGCCGAAGCGCCGCAAGAAGAAGAAAAAGAGCGGTTGATGAGCGGCGTCCGACCCCCGGCAATATGTCAGATTGGGCGAGCGACAACGTCCCGTCGCAAATCGACGAGTTCCTAGAGCCCTTTTTGAAGGCCGCGGGGTTTGATCTCAGCTACACCGTCGAGTCGGCGCGGACGCTTGAAAACAGCGACCTATTTTCCCCTGACATCTTGGTGAAGTTTTCCGGGCCCGACGTGGAGCTGCTGCTGCTCTACCGCGCGGAACTGCTGCTGGCCCTCGAGCATCTCACGCTGGAGGCGTTGCGGGTTCCGCACCGCGATCGCTACCGGCTCGTCTTCGATGCGGAAGATTATCGGGTAACGCGGATCCAAGAGCTGCGGCTGAGCGCGGCGGCGGCCGCGGAAAAAGTCAAACAAACGGGCGTTCCGTTCCAATTTCAACCGATGAGTTCGCGCGAACGCCGCGTGTTGCACCTGGCCTTGCGCGATGATCCCGACGTTTGGACGATCTCGGAAGGCGTCATGCCCCAACGTCATACGGTCGTCTACGCCGCCGAAGATAAAGACCGCCACTAGCAGCTTGTGGGAAGTGTGTTCGGGCGAAAAACCGCGAGTTCGTTTTGTCTCCCTCCGACACCCTGATCCACACCGACGATACGATCGTCGCGCTCTCGACTCCGCCCGGTCGCGGCGGTCTGGGCGTCGTTCGTTTGTCCGGCCCTGAAGCTCTCGCGATCGGCGGCCGACTCGTTTCACCCTTTTCCGAAAAGCCCCTCGAACCGCGCCGCGCCGTGGTCGGTTCTCTGATCGACGACAGGGGCGAGACCATCGACCAGGTCATCTTGACCTACTTTCCCAAACCCTCCTCTTACAGCGGCGAAGACCTTGTCGAAATCTCGTGCCACGGCTCGCCCGTTATTCTCTCGTTCGCCGTCGAGCGCGCCGTCTCACTCGGAGCGCGCCTCGCCGAACCCGGCGAATTCACCCAACGCGCCTTCTTGAACGGGAGGCTCGACCTGGCCCAAGCCGAAGCCGTCCGTGACTTGATCGAAGCGACGACACTGTACCAAGCCCGGGTCGCGATCCGGCAGGTCGAGGGCTCGCTTTCGCGCCGCATCGGGCCGCTTAAGAAGCAACTCCGCGATCTGATCGCCCTGCTCGAGGCGGGCATTGACTTTGCCGAGGACGACGTCGGCGTGGCGCCGGACGAAGAACTGCTCCGTCGGCTCGATCCGCTGATCGAAGGCGTGACGCGGTTGGTCGAGAGTTTCCGCTACGGCAAAGTGATCCGCTCGGGATTGACGATTTCGATTCTCGGCCGGCCCAATACCGGCAAATCGAGCCTTTTCAACCGGCTGCTCGAACAGGAACGCGCTATCGTCACCGAGGCCGCCGGCACCACCCGCGATCAGGTCAGCGAGACCCTCTCGATCGAGGGCCTTCCCGTGAAGCTGGTCGATACGGCGGGTATCCGCGCGACGACCGAAGTCGCCGAAGTGAAAGGCGTCGAAAAGAGCTACGAAGCGCTGGCGGATTCCGACTTGGTGCTCGTCGTCGTTGATCTGTCTGAAAACCTCGAAAGCGCCGATCATGAATTGTTGGCCAAGGCGGCCAAGGGCGGGCGCTGCCTGCTGGTCGGCAACAAGGCGGACCTGCCGCGCCAAGCGCGGTTGGAGAATGACTGCGCGGTTGTGTCGGCGCTCAGCGGCGAGGGTATCGACGAGCTGCGGCGGCGCATCCGCGCCAAGGCGTTACCCGTCGCGGACCTCTCCGGTGAAGCGACCTTTGTCACCAACCTGCGCCACGAAACTCTGCTCCGAGAGTCGCTGGAGCGGTTGTGCAAGGCGGCAGAGGCGATTCCGGCAGGGGTCCCGCATGAGATGCTGTTGCTCGATCTCTACGGGGCGCTGGGCGCGATCGACCGCATCACCGGCGCCACCAGTGTCGACGATATCCTGGGTGATATCTTTTCGACGTTTTGCATCGGAAAGTGACCATGAAAGAGATAATAATGAGAACATGCAGGCTGTCGTCCATGTCACTTTCAAGAAAACGGTGCTCGACCCCCAGGGCCGCACGATTTGCACAACGTTGAACGGTTTGGGCCACAACAACGTCCTCGACGTACGGCAGGGAAAGTTCTTCGAAATCGAGATCGGCGACGAGACGTCCGTAGAACAAGCGCGCGAGCAGGTCGACAAGATCGCTCGCGAAGTGCTGGCCAACCCCGTCATCGAGGAATATTCCATCGATTGGAAAGACTGACCGAATATGTGCGGAATTGTCGGCTACATCGGTCCTAGTGAAGCCGCGCCCATCCTGGTCGACAGCCTGCGGCGACTCGAATACCGCGGCTACGATTCGGCCGGGCTTGCGGTCGGCGCCAACGGCGACGGGCTCGAGGTAAGGCGTGCCGCCGGGAAGCTGCGCAACCTCGAGGAAGCACTGCGCCTGCAACCGGTCGGCGGCACTTACGGTATCGGGCACACCCGCTGGGCGACGCACGGGCGTCCGACCGAAGAGAACGCCCATCCGCATCGAGACTCCAGCGGCGATATCGTTGTCGTTCACAACGGCATCGTCGAAAACTACCTGACACTCAAGGCGGAGCTCGAGCAGGCCGGGCGTGAGTTGACCACCGATACCGACACGGAAGTCATCGCCCACCTGGTCGCCGAATTCAGTCACGAGGGCACCCCCCTCGAGGAAGCCCTGCGGCTGGCGATACGGAAGCTGCAAGGCGTCTTCGCCCTGGCCGCGATTTCCCGCCGCGACCCGAACAAGATCGTGGCCGCCCGCAACGGCCCGCCGGCGGTCGTCGGCATCGGCGGCGACGAATACTTCGTGGCTTCCGATGTTCCCGCCATTCTCCATCACACCCGCGACATGTTCTTTCTCGCCGACGGCGACATCGCGGTGTTGACGCCGCAGGGCGTGCGGGTGACGGACTTCGAGGGCCGCTCGACGAACCGCGCCGTCCAACACATCTTGTGGGATCCGGTCATGGCGGAAAAGGGAGGCTACCGGCACTTCATGCTCAAGGAAGTGTTCGAGCAGCCGCGCGCGGTTCGCGACACTTTGCTGGGCCGCATCGGCCGCGGATCGGGCGAGGTCTTTCTCGACGAGATGGAGATCACCGAGCCCGAGTTCGCGGCCGTCGAACACGTCCGTATGGTCGCGTGCGGCACCTCCTGGCACGCCGCGTTGGCCGCGAAATTCATGATCGAGCGGCTCGCCGGCGTTCCAGTGGACGTGGACTACGGCAGTGAGTTCCGCTACCGCGACCCGATCTTGAGCGAAAAAACTCTCACCGTTCTGATCAGCCAGTCCGGGGAAACCGCCGACACGCTGGCGGCAGAGCGCGAGGCGATCCGAAAAGGTTCGAAGACCTTGGCGATTTGCAACGTGCTGGGGTCGATGTTGACGCGCGAAGCCGGAGGCACGCTTTATACCCATGCGGGACCGGAGATCGGTGTTGCTTCCACCAAGGCTTTCACCTGCCAGTTAACCGCGCTGTTTTTGTTGGCGCTTTATCTGGGCCGCCTCAAGGGTAGGCTCGAACCGCCCGCGGCCAAGCAAGCGATTGACGAGTTGCTCCTGATTCCGAGCAAACTCGAAGCGGTTCTCAACAACGACGCCCACTGCGAGGCCCTGGCGCGGACCCTCTACCGCGCCCAAGACTTCCTCTTCCTTGGGCGCGGCGTCCACTACCCGATTGCTCTCGAAGGCGCTTTGAAGCTCAAGGAAATTTCCTACATCCACGCCGAGGGGTACCCGGCGGGCGAAATGAAACACGGCCCCAACGCGCTGATTGACGAGGATCTGCCTGTCGTCGCAATCGCCACCCAGGACCCGGCCGACGCGAGCAGTCGCCTACGTTATGAAAAGACGCTTGCCAACATCAAGGAAGTTCAGGCCCGCCAAGGCCGCGTGATCGCGCTGGCCACGCAACACGATCAGACTATCGGCGGTTTTGTCGAAGACGTGATCGAAGTGCCGCCGGCGCCGGAATTGCTGCTGCCCATCCTCGAGATCGTTCCGCTGCAGCTGCTGGCTTATCACGTCGGGGTGCTTCGAGGCTGCGATGTCGATCAGCCGCGTAACTTGGCCAAGAGCGTGACGGTCGAGTAGCGGCTTGCCGGAACAGTCGATGGTGTCCTTTGCTGTTGCCGCTTTTGCCTCGCTGCCGAAGCACGCCCCGGTTGATGTGCCGGCATCGATCTTGCCTCCACGCCCCAGCCGACCCGCACGGTATCCCGTTGTGGTTTTCGCCGCCTGTCTGATCGTGGCGGCGTCCGCCGGCGGGTCCGAGTTTCCCGATTTCGCGGCCGCAAAACACTTGCCGGCCCAGGTCAACCGCTCTCCCTCGATCGAAGAAAACCTCCGCGTCGTCTGCGACGAGTTGGGGGGACGACTGCCCGGTTCCCCGGCCATGCGGCGGGCGGTCGAGTGGGCCGTCGGCGCCTTCCGGCAAGCCGGCGTCGACGACGTTCATACCGAAACTTTTTCGATGCCCTCGGCCTGGCGGGAAGGGTTGGTCCGTATCGAAATCACCGCCCCCGTTGCCTTTCAAGTTCCGGGCGTATCCTCCGCTTGGTCGCCCGCAACTCCCCCCGAGGGCATCGACGCCGAAGTGATCGACGGCGGCAGCGGGACGACCGGTCGCATTCTGCGCATGAAAGAGAAAGCGCGGGGCAAGATCTTGCTGATCCGCTCGCAGGTGGTCGCAACGTTTCAAGATCTGGCCAACGAGCAACGGGACGCCACAATTGCCTTGAGGGAAGCCGCGCGGGTGGGCGCCGCCGCGGTACTGTTTACCTCAACCCGCCCCAACGGTCTGCTCTACCGCCATATCAACGTCATCGACGGCCGGCTCGACCCGATCCCGAGTGCGCTCGTCTCTAGGGAACAGGGGCTGCGCATTTTGCGTCTGCTCGAAGCCGGGCGCGAAGTCCGCATGCGCCTATCGTTGCCGAATGAAACCGGCGGGCCTTTTGAGCAGCGCAATGTCGTCGCCGAAATTCGGGGCCGCGAGAAGCCCGACGAGGTCGTCATTCTCGGAGGCCATCTCGATTCCTGGGACCTTGGGACCGGGTGCCTCGACAACGGTTGCAATGTCGTGCTGATTATCGAGGTCGCCCGCGCCGTGGTCGCCGCGAAGCTGCGCCCCCGCCGGACTCTCCGCTTTATCTTGTTCGGCGGGGAGGAACAGGGCTTGTTCGGGTCGCTCGGTTACGTCCGCTCACACCGCGAAGAACTCGACTCCATCGCCGCCGTCGTCATCCACGACATGGGCATCGGCAAGATCAAGGGCTATTCGTTCAACGGTCGGCACGAGTTGGAAGAAGGACTCCGCGAAGCCATGGCCCCCCTCGACGGCCGCGGCGCGGACGACCACGGCGCCACGGCTTTTCTCGGTACCGACCACTTCGACTTTCTGCTCGAGGGGATTCCCGCTCTCGTCGCGATGCAGGAGACCGAAGATTACGTCCCCGTTTATCACTCCAGCGCCGACACGCTCGACAAAGTCAGTGTGCGCGAACTCAAAGACCGTGCCGCGATCGCCGCCGTGACGGTCTACAACATCGCGGATCGGCCCAAACGCCTCGGCCGGCGTCTCTCGCGCGAAGACGTTCAATTCCTGCTCGAGGACACCGGCCTCGACGACCAAATGAAATTTCTCGAAGTCTGGGAAGACTGGGAGCAAGGTCGCCGCGGCCGCGCCCGTTAGCACGCCGGGGAGCTCCGCTCGATCCGGAAGCAGAGAAATTCCGAGCCGTTGCCGGAATGAAAGCCGCGGACGCGGAAGGGGAACTGATCCGGGAGGTCTACTCAAACGATGGATCCGCGGCGGGTCCGGGAGCCGACGGGGGGGTCGGCGGCGGTCTTCAAGATATGGTCGTCTTGGTGCGGAGAGGGGGAGAACCCCCAGCCCATATTTGACCTCGGCGATGACGATTTCGACGCGTTGCTGGTTTGCGGCATGATCGAACATGTCGGGTACAGGAACTATCGCACTCTGGCCCGACCTAGCCGAGAAAGTCCGCACCGGCGAGATCAGCCAAGTCGCGGCCACCCGCCGGATGAAGAAGGACGCGTTCGGCGATGTCGCCGAGATCCCCGGCCTTCCGAGGCTCCGCCCCCGGTTCAAAATTTGGTGTACGCATTAGTCGAGGGGCGATGCCGAACCGCCAAAACACTCTGGCTTTCGGCGTGTCCATTTTGGGTCCCGAGCCGGATAGGACCCGCTCGTGATGGGACCCGGCCGGAACCTGGAAGCGTGCGACGAGCGGAGCTGATCCGGCTCCAGCTCAGCGACATCAACAGCAAGCGCATGGTCGTTCACGTCCGCGGCGGCAAGGGCCGCAAAGACCGCGACGTCATGCTCAGCCCACAGTTGCTCGTCTCCTTAAGGACCTACCTTCGAAGGCTGCATCGCAGACCGAAACAGTGGTTGTTCCCAGGAGGCGCCTGGCACACCGGCGATGATCCGATCAGCGTCAATGTGCCCTGGAACGCTTGTCATCAAGCCGCCCAGCGGGCCGGCATTGACAAGCCCGTTCATCCGCACACTCTGCGTCATTGCTTCGCCACGCATCTGTTGGAGGCCGGGGCGGACTTGCGCACCATCCAGATCCTGCTGGGGCATCGTGACCTCGAAGAGACGGCACTCTAGCTGCATCTTTCCGCGCATCATCTCAGCACGGTCGCGAGTCCGCCGGACTCCTTAGAGCTGACCTCATCGAGAAAGCAAGATCCCGGACGCAAGTAGATGCCACGATCCGGCACGGCTTCAAGTGTTTCGGCAAGCGCTTGCGTGTTGCGTTCTTCGCTCCAGCAACACGGATGAACCCCGAGACCGAGCGGCGCTACAAGGCCAATCGCTTGACGGTGACAAGACAGCTCCAGTACAGCTCCAAGCACACGAACTCCCTCGACGTGACGCTCAGTCTGAATGGGCTCCCGATCGCCACGGCGGAGTTGAAAAACCCACTGAGCGGTGGGACAATTGGGACACTTGCAGCCATCGAACTCATTGTGGCGCAGCACTAAGCGGCACAGCCTAGGACGGTACTCTACGGTTTCCTAAACTGCGGGTCGTCGGTTCGAGTCCGACCCGTGGTTCCAGTCTCTCTTCCTTTGAGTTGTGGATGCACGCCTAGGCGAAGCGCCTTCGCAGGTCGGCGATCTGGTCGTCGGTTAATAGGCGCAAGTTCTCGCCTCGCAGCAGAAAGTAGAGTCTTGCCGTCTCCTCGAGTTCTTCGGCGCGGTCGGCCGCCTCGCTCAAGGATTCGCCCAGGCAGATCGAGCCGTGATTGCGCAACAGCAGCGTCTTGTTGCCCGGCGCGGCCCCGGCGACGGCGTTCGCCAGTTCGTCGGATCCGGGCGGGAAGTAGGGTACGATGCCGATCGGGGCGACCCGCATGAAGTAGTAGGGCGTCAGCGGCGGCAAGGGCTGTGCCGGGTCGATCTCTTCCAAGCACGACAACGCGACCGTGTAGGTCGAATGCAGGTGCACGACCGCCCGGCATACGTCGCCGTTCGCGCGGTAGCACCCGAGGTGAAACGGGTATTCCTTCGAGGGGCGGTTGTCGTTCAGCGTGTTTCCGTCCAGATCGACCTTCGCCAGATTCTCGGGGGTCAGGCCTCGCAGGGGCTTGCCCGTGGGAGTCAACCAGACCGAGTCCCCGTCGCGCACGCTCAAGTTGCCGGTCGAGCCGAACGCGTAGCCGCGCGCGAAGAAACTTTCGGCCAGCTCACACAGTTCCGCCGGCGTCGGATCGGTCATAGCGAATTCAAATAGTCGGCGGCTTTCGAAAAGAAGTCGGGTCCGCCGAAATTGCCGCTTTTCAAGGCTAAGGCGGTTCGGGGCTCGCCGATCGAAAGCAGCGCCGGCACGCCGGGGTCGAGCGTATCGAGCACCTCGACCGCGCGAACGTCGACCGCCTCAAGCACGGCGCCCGCTGTTTCTCCGCCGGCGGCGATGATGCGTCGGACGCCCGCGTCGAGGGCCCGTTTCGCCAGCTCACCAAAAAGCTTCTCAATAGCAAGACGGACGGCTTCGGCAGCATGGCCGGCCGCGGCTGCCTCGTCGAGCGTCGCTTGGCGCTCGTCGGGGCCGGCACTGGAGTACACGATCATGCTCCCGTCGCGCGACAAGCCGCCTTGGATACCGGCCGCCAGCCGATCGACCTCCGCCGGGGCGTCGCGGGCCAGAGACGCGACACGGACCTGCATCTTCTCACCCCCGTACTTCTCGATCTGTCCCAGCGTCGCTTCGGAACAACTGCCCGACAGGACCAGGGTTCCCGCTTGCGAGGCGTGAAGCTTGTCGAGCCTTCGTTCCGCCGCCCGCAACGTTCCCTGGTCGCGCCAAACTTCGGGCAGCTTCATGCCCAGGCCGCTGCCGCCGGTGATGAGCGGCAGGTGGGCGCACGCTTGGGCGACCGACATCAGGTCGCGGTCGTTGAGAGCGTCAACCAGGGCAATCCGCACGCCGTCACCCCTCAACTGCTCGATCTTCCCACGAATCACCTCGGGGCCCTGGCTGACCATCGGCCAATCGATCAAGCCGACGCGCTTGTCGGTCTGCCGTTGGAGGTGGCTCACAAGGTTCGGCTCCGTCATCGGATTGAGCGGATGATCCCGCATAGGCGACTCCGACAACAGCTCGCCATGGACGAACAGACACCCCATGTACTGCGTGCGGCCGTTGATCGGCAACGCCGGCAGAGCAATCGTGAAGTCCGCGCCGAGAGCGTCCAACAAGGCGGCCGTAACCGGACCAATGTTGCCGCGCTCGGTCGAATCGAAAGTCGAGCAGTACTTGAACTGGATCTGTCGAGCCCCGCACTGTTCGAGCCGATGCAAGGCTTCGAGACTCAATCGCACCGCGCTCTCTCGGTCGATCGACCGAGATTTCAGCGCGATCACCACGGCGTCGTAGCCGTCCGCGAGGCGCTCAACAAGCGCGTCGTCGGGAAGCCCCATCGTCTGCACGGTTCTGACGCCTTGCCCGGCCAACATTCCGGCCAGGTCGGAGGCGCCGGTGTAGTCGTCCGCGATAGCTCCGAACAGTAATGCTCTTCGCGCCATCTGTTTACCCGCCCCGAAATCAGCCGCGCGTCCTTCCGTGGACTATCGAGCTGGCTTAGGTTGTGGAGTCAGCAATAGACAGCATATAGAAATCGTGAGGGGCCCGGCGGACGCAAAGCGCGGTCGTCGTTTCGAGGCCGCCCGGCGACTCCGGTTTCAATCGGCTAACAGAGGGGCCTGGCAGCCCGCGCCGGAAGCGCCCTCTTTGGGCGGACTCTACGCCGCTGTTTGCCGGGTCAACTCCGCCAGCTGCTCATCAACGGCGCGGCGGACTTTTTCGATGGACTCCGCTTTGATGTCTTCGTAGCCGCGAATCTGATCGGGCAGCCCCGCGACATCAGCGGCTAAGTTGAGGTTGTCCTCACGCAACCCGGCCAGCAAAACCTCGACCGTGTCGCGGTACCAATCGATCAGCTCGCGTTCCTGTTTGCGAATCGACGCCCTTCCGAAAAGATCAAGCGGCCCGCCTCGCAGGCCCTTGAGCCCGGCCAGCAATCGCAGAACGGGCCGGAACCACGGGCCCAGGGCAAGTTTCTTCTTGAGCCCCAACGCGCGCAACAGCGGCGGGTGCAGGTGATAGACGATCTTGCGCGGTGCTTCAAAGCGCTCCCCGGTTTGCCGGTCAAACGTCGGGTCGGTCAACAGTCGCGCCACCTCGTACTCGTCCTTGTACGCCATCAGCTTGTAGAGATAGCGAGCGACGGCCTCGGTCAGCTGCGTGCTTCCCGGCCGTACGCGATCTTCCACGCCGCGGACCCCTTCCAAGAAATGCTTGTAGCGGTCGGCGTATTCGAGGTCTTGGTACCCGATCAAGTCCTCCGCCCGGCGAGCAATCAGCACGTCCAGGGCGTCCCCGTTTTCGTCTTCGAGCGAGACGGCAGGCTGCTCTTCGCGAATGTACCCGGCGACGCTTTCGGGGTCTTCGCGATACTTACGGCCCCAACGGAAAGCCGCCACATTGCGCTCGACCGCGACGCCGTTGAGGCGAATGGCTTGTTCGATCGAAGCGGCGGCCAAGGGCAGTCGTCCGGCCTGATAAGCAATGCCCAACAAGAAAATGTTCGATTGCAGGTGGCTGCCGAAAAGCGCCTCGGCCGATTTCGAAGCATCGGCGAAGATGTTGTCCCGCGAACGCGTGGCTTGATTGACGACATGCGCCAGGTGCGCTTGGTCGGAAAGCACGGTCAGTCCTTTCCGCACGGAGTCGGCCGACGGCGTTTGGTGGGTATTGAGAACCGCCGTCGTGCGCTCGGCATCCACCCGTTTCAGCGTGGCCCGCGCGGCCGCTCCGATAATGTCGAAGCCGAGCAGCAGATCGGTCGCGCCATAACTGATGCGGTTGGCCGCCTCGATCGGCTCGGGGCTGATCGTCAAGTGGGAAAGAACCGCCCCGCCCTTTTGCGCCAGCCCGGTTTGGTCCAGGGTGATCACATGACGACCGTCGAGCAGCGCCGCCGTCGCCAACAAAGCATTAATAGTCACGACGCCCGTTCCGCCAATGCCCGGCATCAGAACGTGATAGGGGCCGTCCAAGGGCGCCTTCGCGGCGGGCTCCGCGACGGCGACTTCAGGCAGCTCGGGCAAGGGTCGGCGTTTGAGGCCCGTTCCCTCGTCGATCATCACGGACACAAAGGACGGGCAATCGCCCATCACGCAGGAATAGTCCGCGTTGCACGAGGATTGGTGCACCCGCGTCTTCACTCCGAACTCCGTCTCCACCGGATGCAGCGAAACGCAGTTGGATTGCGTTACGCAGTCGCCGCAGCCCTCGCACACCCGCTCGTTGATCATGATGCGGCGAACCGGTTGCGGCAGCCGCCCCCGTGCGCGGCGGCGACGTTTTTCCGCCGCGCACATCTGGTCATAGACCATCGCGCTGACGCCTTGCCGCCCGCCCAGCTCGGCGAGCACGTCTTCCAAATCTTCACGCGGGCGAACCTCGGTCGACTCGGCGAGCTGCGAGCGGTCTTCGTAGCGCGACAAATCGTCGGTGAGCAGATAAATCGGACTGACGCCGTCGGCCTCGAGTTCGCGGGTCAGCGCGGGAACGCTCAGGCCTCCCGCCACCTCCTGCCCCCCGGTCATCGCCACCGCGTCGTTGTAGAGAATTTTGTAAGTGATGTTGACGCCCGCGGCCACGGCGGCATTCACCGCCATGCGACCGGAGTGGAAATACGTCCCCTCGCCGATGTTCTGGAAAATATGCTCCCGGTCGGTAAACGGCGCCATGCCGATCCAAGCCGCCCCTTCGCCGCCCATCTGCCCCAGATAGGCCACGCCTCGGTTGTCCCCAAACCGCGCCGCCATACCGTGGCAGCCGATCCCGCCGCCGGCGATCTGGCCTTCGAGCAGCAGCGTCGAGCGATTATGCGGACACCCCGAGCAATAGCCCGGCGCGCGGGGCGGCACTTTCTTTTCCCCACTCGGCCCGCGCTCGTCGCGTGCCTCGATGGCCGCGATCCGCCGTTCAATCTCCGGCGTAGGCTCCAGCCAATGCGCCAAGCAGCGCGAGATCTTCTCGGCGTCCAACTCGCCATGCGCCGGAACGAATGCCTCCCCGTCCCAGTCGGTCTTCCCGTGGACAGCCGGCCGCGGGTTGGCGTTATAGAGCAGTTCACGAAGCTGCAATTCCAAGAAGCTTCGCTTCTCCTCGAACACAACGACCTGGTGCAGACCCTCGATGAATTCGTTGATGATCGTCGGCTCCAGCGGATAAACCAACCCCAGCTTGAGAATGCGAATACCCAGCCGGTCGAGCGCCGCTTCGGCGAGGCCGAGATTGCCCAACGCGCTCCGCAAATCGTAGTAAGCCTTCCCGGCCGTGACGATGCCGAGCCGGTCGCCTTCGTGCGAAACCTTGATCTCGTTCAGTCCGTTGAGGCGCGCGAACTCCCGCGCCGCGACCAGGCGCCGCTCGTGAATTTCCCGTTCCAGCCGCAGCGAATTCGGCACGATCAACCGCGGCTGCATGACCTTTTGATAAGGTTCCCCGTCGAAGAGCAGTTCGGGTTCCTCGATCGGGCAGCGCTCGGGCGATACCTCGATGGTTCCGCCGCCGTCGCAAACATCGGTCGTCAGTTTCAACCCCGCCCAAGCTCCCGAGAAACGCGACATCGCAATCCCGTAGAGCCCGTAGTCGAGCACTTCCTGCGTGCTCCCGGCATGCAGCGTGGGGATGCCGAAGTTATAGAACGAAAGCTCGCTCTGGTGGGGAATCGTCGAGCTTTTCGAATTGTGATCGTCGCCCGCCAGCACGAGCGCGCCGCAGTGCTTGCCGGTGCCGGCAAAATTGCCGTGCCGGATCGCGTCGCCGCTGCGGTCCACCCCCGGCCCCTTGCCGTACCAGATTCCGACCACCCCGTCGGTGTTCGTCTCCGGCAGCAACTGGTAGGTCTGGCTGCCCATCACCGCCGTCGCCGCCAGGTCTTCATTGACCCCGGGGACGAAGCGGATATTGTTATCCGTAAGCAGCCGACCCGCCCGCCCGAGCGCGATATCATACCCGCCCAACGGCGAACCTTCGTACCCGGAGATGAAAGCGCCCGTGCGCAAGCCGCGTTCGCGATCACGCCGCATCTGCTCGATCGGCAGCCGCACCAAGGCTTGGATGCCGTTCACATAGATGACGCCCCGTTCGAGCGTATATTTATCGTCGAGGGAGAATTCCTGTCCCACAATCGCCTCAGTGGACTAATGGCCGGATGTTGAACGCCGCGATCGACTCATTCCCGGGGGCATGGCACTGGCACGCGGCCCTGGTCACGATGTGGAACGACCCCGACGTGGCGCGCGCATTCTTGCGTGCCGTACCGGCATTCGTGCCGGTATGTCTTCTCCGAAAGCGCCCCGACTGAAACGAATTTTCATAGCGGTATTATGAATCCGCGGATTCATGGAAACGGACTGTACCCTTTTTCGCGTAGTCGGACTTTCACCGCAGCCTGCTAAGGAAAACTTGCGAATTACTTATCGCTTAAGCAGCAGTACATTACTCTACACCAACTCACCCTCTCGCCGTCCCGTGGCGAGAGGCGGACATGCCAAACTTGAACTTCACGCGCCAAAGCCGCATCAGCCCGTGCCGGACCCCTTCGAAAACGGCGCCCGCGCCATGGGCGTGATCGCCGCCGACCCCGACGCGGCCCAACCGCGCACCGAACTCGCCGTCGAGATCACCGGCGACGACTACGAATCGTTGCTCGTGAACTGGCTGAGCGAAATCGTCTACTTATTCGACAGCGGGCGTTTTGCGGCCAGGCGCTACAAAGTCAACGAGATCACACCCCAAAAGCTCACCGCCCGTCTGTTGGGTGAGCCGCGCGACCCGCGCCGGCACCCCTGGCGCTTGATCATCAAAGCGGTCACCTATCATGAGATCGAAGTCGCCGAACGCAACGGCCGTTGGGAGGCGCGGATTTTCGTGGATATCTAAGCAAGGCCGTCAACCGCCCCGTCATGAGCCTGGCTGACCGACTCGAAAAGATCGACGACTACCGCCGGCGACTGCCGCGCGGCACGCTGCCGGCGATGCGGACCGATGTCGTCGTCTACGCCTCGCAATCAATCCTTGACAAGATCGCGAAAGACAAATCCCTCGAACAAGCCGCCAACGTTGCCTCGCTGCCCGGCATTGTTGGTCCCAGCCTCGCCATGCCCGACATTCATCAAGGTTATGGCTTCCCGATCGGGGGCGTCTGCGCGACCGATTACGAGCGAGGCGTCGTCTCGCCGGGTGGGGTCGGTTTCGACATCAATTGCGGTGTCCGCTTGGTGCGCTCCAACCTCGCGGCCGATGAAGTGCGCCCGCGCATGCGAGAGTTGATCCACCAAATCTTCCGCGATGTTCCTTGCGGCACCGGCGGATCCGGTTTCGTTAAGATCAACTCGCGTGACCTCGAAGGCGTTCTACTCGAAGGCGCGCGCTGGATGGTGCGTCACGGCTACGGCGAGCCGCGCGACGCCGAATTCGCGGAAGCCGAGGGAGCGCTACCCGACGCCGATCCCGACTGCGTTTCCGACCGCGCCAAGGAACGCGGACGTCCCCAACTCGGCACGCTCGGCAGCGGTAATCACTTTCTCGAAGTGCAATACGTCGAAGCGATTCATGACGCCGAGGCCGCCGAGGCTTTCGGGCTGACCGAGGGACAGGTCGTCGTCTTGATTCACTCCGGCTCGCGCGGCCTGGGGCACCAAGTCTGCACCGACGCGCTGCGCGAGATGGGCGCGGGCATGAAGAAATACGGCATCGAATTGCCCGACCGCCAACTCGCCTGTGTCCCCTCCGTTTCGCCGGAAGGGCAAGCCTACCTGGGCGCGATGCGGGCGGCGGCCAACTATGCCTGGGCCAATCGCCAAGCCATCATGCACTTCCTGCGCGGCTCGTTTCGCAAAGTGCTCGGCGATCAAGCTCGTCTCGATTTCGTCTATGACGTTTGCCACAACATCGCCAAGAAAGAGCGGCACGTCGTTGACGGGGTTGAGCGCGACGTCCTGGTGCACCGCAAGGGAGCCACGCGCGCTTTCCCGGCGGGTCGGCCGGAAGTGACCGAAGCGTACCGCGAGGTCGGCCAACCCGTCTTCATTCCCGGCAGCATGGGGACGGCCTCGTGGGTGTTGGCCGGTCTACCCGGATCGATGGCCGAAACCTTCGGAACCACTTGCCACGGCGCGGGGCGTTTACTGAGCCGCACGGCCGCCCGCAAGGGCCGCAACGTCAAGCAGGTCGTCGAAGATCTCGAGCAGGCCGGCATCGTGGTTCGCGGGGAAAGCAAGAGGGGGTTGCTTGAGAAAATTCCGCAAGCCTACAAAGACGTCGACGAAGTCATCGAGGTCGTCCACAACGCCGGGCTGGCCAAGAAAGTAGCCCGGCTCCGCCCGATGGGCGTCATTAAAGGCTGAGGCGGTGATTCGGTCCCGGACTACCGTTTTTCTTTGCTTGCGTGCGCGCGCTTGTTAAGTTTAGATACTAGTACTCAGACCACGTGAAAAGATGCGTTTCCGTCGAGCTGCCATCGCAGAGGAAACCACTTGCCAAACAGAGCCGCATCGCCACGCGATGCGGTCACTCAAGAATAGTGCCGTGCCGCCAAACAAACTTTTTCAAGCGGTCGTGGCACTAGCCCAGCCGATCTGAGAATTTTTTCGCAGATTCGATAGGCGAGGCAGTCCCGCGGCCGTCGCGTGAACCGTCCGCTGCGCTGAACCGTGAACCGTAAGCCGCAAGCGTCGGACTCGCAGGGCTCACGGCTGAGCGCAGCGGACGGTTCACGGTTCACGGCTCACGAAATGGTCGACGCCCCGACCCAGAATTTCAAATACCTTTGGCTAGGTTTAGGGCGCGCAGCAGTCGGCGGGGCCGAGCGAGACGAGTTCGGCTGGCGAGGGACTCGAAGTGAAGTAGCGGCTCTCGTCGAGCGATTGGTAAATATTCCCCGCGATTTCGGCGGCGCGCGGGCCGTACATCATCGGGCCGCCCCGCAACATGACGACGACAGCGAGTTGTTTCTCCTGGTCTTGGTTGACTTCGTTGAAACAAGCGAACCAGCCCAGTTGCGTTCGGCCGGGCCGGTGGTATTGGCTGCAGGTGCCGGTCTTGCCGTAGAGCACGCGCTTGGCGGAACGCGCCTTGCGACCCGTGCCGCGCTTGACGGCTTCGAGCATTCCCTCGTGAATTTCAGGCAGCCAACGGGCGCCCGGCACACGGCGCTTGACGCGCGGTTCGAGCGCGGCGGCTTCGTTGGGCCCGCGCGGCGCTTGCAGATAGTAGAGCGTTCCGCCGTTGGCGAGAGCGGCGATGAAGGCCGCCATTTGCAACGGCGTTGCGCGAATACCTTCCCCGAATGAGCTCATGCGCTCGACGCCGGATCGAATTTCTTCCTTCGGGAATTCCCCTAATTGCTCGCCGGGAATCCCGAGGCCGGCTTTTTCGCCAAAGCCATATTGGTTGGCATAGCGTTTGAAGCGGTCAAAACCCAGCTTTTTTCCGAGGTGTTCGAAATAGACATTGTTCGAAATGGCCAGGCCGTTGACCATGGTCATGAACCAATAGCCGTCGAACCAAACCTTTTGCCTGGGCCGCACGATGCCTTCGTTCAGCGCCGCCAGCCCGACAACGAGCTTGATGGTCGAGCAAGGAGTATAGCCGCTTGCGAGCGCAAGCTTCTGGTTGACGGCCGTCAGGATGCGGCCGCTGCGAGCATCGACGACGACAACGGAACCGTTGAACTTGCCGAGGGCTTCGACGGCGGCACGGCGAACCAGCGGATCTTCACCGGCGGTAAAGTCGCCCGCCGGCGAATTCGCGTAGCTGCGTTCGGTATACCAACGGCCGCGTGAACGCCGTCGCTTGGTCGCCGTTGATTTCGATCCGCCCGATTTCTTCGCCTGGGTCTTCGTAGCGGAGGTCGCCTCGGCGTTGTTGACCGAAACGCTCTGCGCCTCTAAGGATGGTGCGAGCGGTGCGGCCGTCACGAGTAGCAAGCAAAGGGCCGGAAGAAGGCGCAAGGTGGAATCCAGTCGCCGGCTCGGGGGCGTGGAATGTATTTTACCCCGGATTTCCACTTTAGTTTCGGTTCTGCTAACCATCGGGTGGACTCGGACGCCTTTATTTATGCGGGCTTGAAAGCACTCAAGGCGCTGAGGAGATCAACACCCAATGGGTGAAAAAGAAAACAAACCGTTTCAGCTCACCTTCAATGGATTTCTCAAGGTCGATTTCCAAGGATCGCGAGTCACCTCGGATGGCGGGCTGATTCTCATTCGCGAACTGGACGAACGACTCGGACTAGGCAAGCTGATAGACGAGCATCTGACGGATTCGCGGCAAGGCTCGAACAAGAAGTTCCCGTTCGTCGATCTGCTGCGACAGTCGGTCTACTCCCGCTTGGCGGGCTACGAGGATCTCAACGACGCCGTTCGTGTCTCCGCCGATCCAACCTTTCGGCTGATTGGCTCGAAGAAGAACTGGGATCGCGGCGCGGCGCTGACCTCCCGGCTGCAGAGCTTCGAGACCGCCATGCTCGCCGGCGACGAGAATCTGATCGGGCTGATGGCGGTGAACCGCGAGTTGATCGCGCAAGCCGAGGCCGGTGATGACTCCGCGTGCGTCGTGCTGGACATGGACTCTACCGAGAGCCCCGTCCACGGCCGGCAGGAAGGCAGCGCCTACAACGGCCACTTCGAGTCGGTCTGCTACCACCCACTGTTGCTGTTCAACCAGCACGGCGATTGCTTGGCGGCAAAGTTGCGACCGGGCAACGTGTCCAGCGCCGAGGACTGGGACGAGCTGCTGCTGCCGGAAATCGAACGCCAACAGGCGGAGGGCAAACAGGTGACGTTCCGGGCCGATGCCGCCTTCGCCAAGCCGGATATTTACGAGACGTTGGAGGAGCGCGGCGTGGACTACGTGATTCGCATCCCGGCCAACAAGAGCCTGGAGCTGGAGATCGAAGATATCCTGTTTCGTCCGCCGGGCAGGCCGAGCGCAAAGCCCCTGGTGCGCTACAGGAGCTTTCGGTATCAGGCCGCGAGCTGGTCGAAGTCCCGGCGGGTTGTTGCGAAGGTCGAGCATCACCAAGGTGAGTTGTTTCCTCGCGTCGGTTTCATCGTCACGAGCATGGCCTTGCCGAGCCGCTCGCTGGTGCGGTTCTACAACAAGCGCGGCACGGCGGAGCAGTGGATCAAGGAAGGCAAACAAGCGACGCATTGGACAAGGCTGTCATGCCATCGGTTCCGGGCCAACGAAGTGCGACTGCAACTCAGCGTGCTGGCCTATAACCTGGGGAACCTATGGCGGAGGCTCGGGCTGCCGCAACGGATCAAGAGCTGGTCGCTGAC
The DNA here is from genome assembly GCA_965238125.1 of Bryobacterales bacterium. Classification (GTDB taxonomy): domain Bacteria; phylum Acidobacteriota; class Terriglobia; order Bryobacterales; family UBA6623; genus UBA6623. The sequence continues at coordinate 804,548 of OZ250179.1, forward strand.
GAGCTTGCAACAGCGGCTGATGAAGACGGGCGGTAGGCTGGTCAAGCATGCGCGGTACTATTGGCTGCTGTTGGCCGAAGGACATCTGAACCGGCGGCTGTTCGGCGACATGCTGCATAGGATCTGGGCGCTGCCTGTGCCGGGTGGGTAGCGTTGCCCGGGCGAGGATCAACAGTTTTTGGCTCCAAAAAGGTTTCGCAGGGAGCAGTGTCGGCCGGAGCGCCGTTCAGTCCGCTCAATCAACGTCTGTGAGCGGACGGACGAGCCCTGGCGCCTACCGGCGGAGGTGATGTGCAGGGTTCAGCGCGAAAAGACGTGGTATTCGGCGCAGCGGGGGTGTATCCTGTGACCGTGCCAGGGCCAAAATGGAAATCCTGGTTTAGCAACACCTCTCCCGCGCCGACCCTCGGCAACCCGCGTACGCTGGCTGTTCCGGGCCGTCGACGTTACCCTCCGGGCACAGGTAGCGCCCAAATCCGCCGCAGCATGTCGCCGAACAACTTCCGGCTCAGATGCCCCTCCGCAAGCAGCAACCAATAATATCGCGCGTGCTTCACGAGCCGTCCGCCCGTCTTCATCAGCCGATGCTGCAAGCTCGTCAGCGACCAGCTTTTGATTCGCTGCGGCAACCTCAGCCGCCGCCAGAGATTACCCAGGTTGTAGGCCAGCACACTGAGTTGCAGGCGGACTTCGTTCGCCCGGAAGCGATGGCACGACAGCCGTGTCCAGTGCGTCGCCTGTTTGCCTTCTTTGATCCACTGCTCGGCGGTGCCGCGCTTGTTGTAGAAACGTACCACCGAGCGGCTTGGCAAGCTCATGTTCGTCACGATGAATCCGACGCGCGCGAACAGCTCACCAAGATGATGCTCGACCTTGGCGACAATGCGTCGCGGCTTGGACCAACTCTCCGCCTGATAGCGGAAGCTCTTGTAGCGCACCAGGGGCTTTGCGCTGGGCCTCCCCGGCGGACGAAACAAGATGTCGGCGATCTCCCACTCCAGCTTCTTGTTGGCCGGGATGCGAATGACGTAGTCCACTCCGCGATCCTCCAACGCCTCGTAGATCTCCGCTCAAGTGCATACGTGGAGCTGGAAAGAGAGGCGATTGACAATGCGAACATACAAGTTGTCCTGGTATCAGTTGATTCTGTCTCTGCTCTAAAGAAAGCCTACCCAAACTACTACTTTGATACGCTGGCGTTCCTTGCGTATGTTGATGATCTCGTATCGAATTGAGAGCTACGACGAGAAGTACTTTGACGACGAGGGCGAATTCCCCGACGAAAGCTGATACACTATGCCCAGTGGAACCCAAGACGAATCCCGAATTCTACGCCTTCACGAAGCTGATCGACCGCTTGCTTGCCGTGCCGCATTCCGTGGTTCAAGAGCGCATTCAAGCTCATCAGGAGTCCGCCGCTCGGAACCCAAACCGGCGCGGTCCAAAGCCGAAGCGGAAACCTTTGAGGCGCGTTTCCCGCGCCCCTGTCGGTTAGGCGAAGACCGTCGTTTCCCGCACCTTGCCAGTGAGTTCGGCATAGGTCAGACGCTTGCCGAAGATCCGCGACACGATAGCGCTGAACCGGCCAGCGTCCCCGCGACCGTTCTTCCGGTTGTTGTAGCGGAAGCACTCTTCGTCGAGATACCTGAACAAGTGGAAGGGCTCCACGCTGACGTAGGACCCGTGGAGTGCCCGCTTAACCAAGCTCCAGAAGTTCTCCATGCCGTTGGTGTGGACCCGCTCTTTGACGTAGGCTTCGGCGTGGTTGATGACTTCGTGGGCGTAGTCGGACTCCAGCCCGTCGTAGCTTTTGAGTTCATCGGTGAACAGCGCGGCTCCCGACTCCACGTTGTCTCGTATCAGCCCTTGGAGTTGTTTCTTGCGGCGCTTGGCTACGACCTCGGTACGAACCTCGCCGCCGCGCTCAAGGACACCAGCGACGATGGTCTTACCAACGGGACCGCGCCCATGGATCTTCTGGCGGCGTTTCTTTAGCGTGCATGTTGCGGGACTTGCCACCGATGAAAGTCTCATCCGCTTCGATTTCGCCCGACAACTTGCCTTCGCGCTCATCTTGCATTGCCAAGCGGATGCGGTGAAGCACGAACCATGCCGATTTTTGGGTGATACCCAAAGCTCGGTGGATCTCCCAAGAGCTGACGCCGTTCTTGCAGTTGGCGATCATCCAAATTGCAGCCAGCCATTTGTCGAGCTTGATGGGAGAATCTTCAAAGATGGTTCCGACCTTCACGCTGAACTGGCTCTTGGAGTGGCGGGTCTTGCACTGCCACACCCGGCGAGACTTGACAAAGCCGACGTTTTTGGAGCCACAGGTGGGGCACGCGACGCCATCGGGCCAGCGTCTAACCACAAGATAATTCACGCAGTTGTCAGGATCGGAGAAGTAGAGAATTGCTTCTTGCAAGGTCTTTGGTTCGCGTTCCATGATTCAATAGTACACGAGAACGTCTGATGAGTCAAGTATATTCTTACCCAAAAAAGGCCCAATAGTGGCCGGCCAAACTCTCTCGCATTACCGCATTACCGAGAAGCTCGGCGAAGGCGGCATGGGTGTCGTCTACAAGGCCGAGGACACATCGTTAGACCGTCCTGTCGCGCTGAAGTTCCTCGCTGCACATCTCGTTTTTGACGAGGAAGTACGCAAGCGCTTCGAGCGCGAAGCGAAAGCAGCCGCTGCCCTGAACCATCCCAACATTTGCACCGTCCACGAAATCGCTGAGGCCAACGGTGCCACCTTCATCGCGATGGCCTTCCTCGAAGGGGAAGGTCTTGACAAGAAGATCGAAGCGGGACCACTGAAGCTCAAGGACGCTCTCGACATCGCCGTCCAAGTCGCCCAGGGGCTGCAAGCGGCCCATGAGAAGAAGATTGTCCACAGGGACATCAAGCCCGGCAATCTGATGATCACCGGCTCGGGCTCTAAGCAGCTCGCCACAATCATGGACTTCGGCCTGGCCCAGTTGGCTGACTGGTCCAGACTCAGCCGTGACGACACGACGTTCGGCACGGTGGCTTACATGTCACCGGAGCAGACCTACGGCGCCGACGTCGATCATCGCACCGACATATGGGCGCTTGGCGTGGTGATTTACGAGATGGTCACCGGTCAGCGGCCGTTCAAGGGCCACTACGACAAGGCGATCATGTATTCGATCACCAGCGAAGAGCCGGAGCCGATGACGGGCTTGCGCACCGGTGTTCCGATGGAGCTAGAACTCTTGGTCAACAAGGCGCTCGCTAAGGAGGCCGAGAAGCGCTATCAGAGTACGGCTGACATGGTGGTGGATCTGGAGTCGCTGGGTGACAAGTTGAAGTCGGGCAAGTCCACCCTCCTCAAGACCCAAGGAGCTAGTCATACCGTGGTGACTCAGCCCGTCGATGTCACCGAGAAACCTTCGGATCATCCGCTGGTCAAGTACCGTGTCATCGAGAACCTGGAAGAACAGGACGACACCGTCCTCTACCGTGCCGAGGACACTCAGCTCAAACGTCTTGTCAATGTTCGCGTCGTGCCGCAATCCTCGGCCCATAGGATCGAGCGCCGGCAGCGTCTCCAGCGACGAGCCGTTCTGGCCTTGCTAGCTGCCTCCTTGGCCCTTTCGGCCCTGCTGTGGTTCCGCGGCCCCTGGTCGGATGCCCCCCAGCAGCCGGTCCGGTTTTCCTTCACCCCCGAGGATCTCTTGACCTTCAGGTCAGCGCCCGCCGTGATCTCGCCGGACGGCAGACACATCGTTTTCGTCTCTGTCGAAGGTGGAGAACGCAACCTTTGGGTGAGGGACCTCGACCGCGAGACGCCCCGCAAACTCGAGGGAACCGAAGGGGCCGAAGATCCCTTCTGGTCCCCAGATGGCCAGTCGATCGGCTTTGGAACCGAAGCAGAGTTGAAGCGCATTCCTCTCAGCGGGGGCGAGCCGATGACTCTGTGCGACTTGCCTCGAGCCGGAGCACAGTTCTTGCGAGGGTCGTGGAGTCCCGATGGTGAACAGATCGTCTACTCGGCCTCCTTCCAGTTGTTCCAAGTGCCCTCTCGAGGCGGCACTCCCAAGCTTCTCTTCGAGCCGGAAGAGGCCGAAAGCAGTAGCCATATAGCCTTTATTTTCCCTTACTTCCTGCCTGTGACAGAAGGCTCGCGGGGGCTGGTCTACTCGTTTGGCCCTGGCTCAAGCGATCGCAAATTGGGAGTCCTGGATCTCAAGACCGGGGAGCGCCGGGAACTGGTTCCCGGAACCGCACCCGTTTACTCAGCTTCGGGCCACCTTGTCTACCAGGACAGCTTCGATCCGGACTCCGGCCTGCGAGCTGTGCCTTTCTCGCTGCAGACTCTGACCCCGACCGGAGAAGCCTTCCCGGTCGTTGAAACCGGGCGTCACCCCAGTGTGGCGCTAAACGGAACGCTGGTTTATTTCGATGGCGCCGGCGGCGAAGGTGTGAACTTGGTGTCGCGAGACCGCGAGGGGAAAAGACTGGGGACGATCGGGCAGGCGCAGGAACACATCGAGCATCTCGCCCTTTCTCCGGACGGCAGGAGCGTGGCGGTAGAGGCTTGGGAGGCGGACGGCAACCGGGACATTTGGGTTCACGACGCCGTGCGCGGGACCAAGACACGGCTCACCTTCCATCCCGCCAGCGACGGCCATCCGGCCTGGTCGCCCTCAGGCGGGCATATCGCCTTTGACTCGGACCGCGGTGGCGGCATCGGCATCTTCAGCAAGCCCGCCGACGGCAGCGGCGAAGCCGTCCTGTTGGGAGGGGAGGATGCCGGGGGGATGGCTCCTGATTGGTCCCGCGACGGGGAGCTTGTGATCTGCTCGGCAAGGCAAAGTGAAGACACGGGGGATGATCTGTGGCTCCTCAAGCCCAAAGCAGGCGGGGAGGGATATGAGCGAACCCTCTATCTAAGGACCGCGGCTGACGAACGAATCCCCGTCTTCTCGCCCGACGGCCGATATGTCGCCTATGTGTCGAGTGAATCGGGTCGAAGCGAGATCTACGTTAGACCTTTTCCCGAGGGTAAGGGCAAGTGGCAGGTTTCGATCAGCGGTGGCACGCAACCCCGCTGGAGAAGGGACGGCAAGGAATTGTTCTACGTCGAAGAGGACCAACTCATGGCTGTCTCGGTTTCGACGGCCCAAGACTTCTCGTGGGCAACACCTACTGAATCTCGCATAATATACTGTCAATCGAGACAAAGAGAAGACTGTTTCCAGAAAGCGGTAATCAAGCGCGGTTTGCGGCGCATTCGCCGCAGCGCTTTGCGGGCGCGCTCGTCGAGTTCCCAGTAGTCCTTCGGGCAGACGTTGGGCAACTCGTGCTGCTTCCAGTACGCCCAAATGTATTCCACCGGGTTCAACTCCGGCGCATAGGGCGGCAAGTACTCCGTTGCGATGTGATCCTCGGAGAGCTGGATGAACTCCCGCACCAGGCGGCTGCGGTGCGCCGGCAGCCGGTCCCAGACGATCAGCAGTGGGCCGTCGATGTGGCGCACCAAAGCCTTCAGGAAGTCGATGACCTCCAGCTCGCCGATCGCGCCGGGATAGAGCCGGAAGTAAAAGTTGCGCAACGTCAGCCCGGCCGACACCGACAGCTTGTCCCAGTTGAAGTTGAACTCCAACACCGGTGTCTCGCCGCGCGGCGCCCAGGTGCGGCAACGATGCGGCTTCTGACTCAATCCGCTTTCGTCGATGAAGACGATCGTACGTTCTTCTTTGCGGGCTTTTTTTTAATGGCCGGCCAAGTCTTGCGCTGCCAGCCGCGGATGGCCTCTTCGTTGCGCTCCCGCGCTTTGCCGACGGGCCGTTGCGGGCTCCAACCGAGCGCCCGCAGGATCTTCCAGACATGGCCCTCGTGATAGCGCACGCCGAACTCGTCTCCGATCAGACGAGCGACCCGCGGACAGCTCCACAGCGGCGTCGGGAAGCCGTGCGCCTCGGGGTCTTCCAGCAGCAACGCCTCGAGGCGTTCGAGCTGCGCGGCGTCCAACAGCGGCTTACGGCCGGCGCGGCCGGCCTGGCGCAACCCGGCTTCGCCGTCACGCCGGTATCGTCGCAGCCACTCGCTGACGCTTTGCCGCGCGACCTTCAATCGCCTCGCTGTCTCGGACTGACTACAGCCTTGCTCGACCAACCGGATCGCTTTGAAACGGCGCTTCTCCAGGGCCTCGAAATCCCGCCGTACGCCTTTTGTGTTTCCCATACATACAAAGACGTACGTACCCCAAAAAGGTGTCACTTTATTTTCCGAGACTCAATAGGCCAGGATTTCCATTTTGGCCCTGGCACGGTCACAGGATACACCCCCGCTGCGCCGAATACCACGTCTTTTCGCGCTGAACCCTGCACATCACCTCCGCCGGTAGGCGCCAGGGCTCGTCCGTCCGCTCACAGACGTTGATTGAGCGGACTGAACGGCGCTCCGGCCGACACTGCTCCCTGCGAAACCTTTTTGGAGTCAAAAACTGTTGATCCTCGCCCGGGCAACGCTACCCACCCGGCACAGGCAGCGCCCAGATCCTATGCAGCATGTCACCGAACAGCCGCCGGTTCAGATGCCCCTCCGCCAGCAGCAACCAGTAGTAGCGAGCATGCTTGACCAGCCGACCGCCGGTCTTCATCAACCTGTGTTGCAAACTCGTTAGCGACCAGCTTTTGATTCGCTGCGGCAGCCCTAGCCGCCGCCACAGGTTGCCCAGGTTGTAGGCCGGCACGCTGAGTTGCAGCCGTACCTCGTTGGCTCGGAAGCGGTGACACGACAAGCGGGTCCAGTGCGTGGCCTGTTTGCCTTCTTTGATCCACTGCTCCGCCGTGCCGCGCTTGTTGTAGAACCGCACGACCGAGCGGCTCGGCAAGCTCATGCTCGTCACGACAAATCCGACGCGCGGGAATAGTTCGCCCTGGTGATGCTCGACCTTGGCGACAACTCGCCTTGCCTTCGACCAGCTCTCGGCCTGATAGCGAAAACTCTTGTAGCGCACTAGGGGCTTGGCGTTCGGCCTGCCCGGTGGCCGAAACAGGATGTCCTCGATCTCCAGCTCCAGGCTCTTGTTCGCCGGGATGCGAATCACGTAGTCCACGCCGCGCTCCTCCATCGCCTCGTAGATCTCGGGCTTGGCGAAGGCGGCGTCGGCGCGGAACGTCACCTGTTTGCCCTCCGCCTGTTGTCGTTCGATCTCCGGCAGTAGCAGCTCGTCCCAGTCCTCGGCGCTGTGCACGTTGCCGGGACGCAGCTTCGCGCCTAGGCAGTCGCCGTGCTGGTTGAACAGCAACAGCGGGTGATAGCAGAGGGACTCAAAATGGCCGTTGTAGGCACTGCCTTCCTGTTGGCCGTGGACGGGGCTCTCCGTGGAGTCCATGTCGAGCACCACGCGGTCTGAACCGTCGGGAGCTTCGGCTTGCGCGACCAGCTCCCGGTTCACTGCCATCAGCCCCAGCAAGTTCTCTTCGCTCGCCAGCATCTCCGTCTCGAAGCCATGCAGCGTCGAGGTCAAGGCTGCTCCGCGATCCCAGTTCCTCTTCGAGCCGATCAAGCGAAAGGTCGGATCGGCGGATACTCGAACGGCGTCATTGAGGTCCTCGTAGCCAGCGAGTCGGCTGTAGACCGACTGCCGCAGCAGATCGGCCAGCGCGAACTTCTTGTTCAAGCCTTGTCGCGAGTCGCTGAGATGCTCGTCGATCAGCTTCCCGAGTCCGAGTCGTTCATCCAGTTCGCGAACGAGAATCAGACCGCCATCCGAGGTGACTCGCGATCCTTGGAAATCGACTTTGAGAAATCCATTGAACGTGAGCTGAAACGGCTTGTTTTCTTTTTCACCCATCGGGTGTTGACCTCCATGGCGTCCTTATCGGGCTCTAGCCCCTATCAATAAAGACGCTGAAGGTCGCTGGATGGTCTGAAGCTCATACATCAAATTGAAAATGCGGGTTAGGGTGTGAGTGATGCTCAGCTGTAAGGGAAGCACGCAGAAGATCGAAAGTGATGAGTTCGGAGAAGGCAGGGTGGAGGGAACGTCTCGCGGTCCGGTCCCATCTGCCGCGGTGCCGCCACTGCCAGCGTTACGTGGGGCAACTGCGGGCCATCGGCGCTGCGGCCCGAATTCTGTGGGGACCGCTACCCATCTCCTTCCTCGTGCATTGTTGGGAGAGGTGGACGCCCGATACTATCGCTTCGATCATGCCAAGCTGGGGCTCCGAGCGAGTCCACATTCGCCAGGTTCTTGTCGAAGAACAGGAAGAATTCTATCGTCCGTCAGGAAAAACCGACAGCCCAAAACCTGGACTCAGTGTCCGGGTATGTCACGAATCACAGCAGCCTCTCCGCGCTTAGCGATTTCTCGGTGGAAGAATTCCAGAAGCAGGTCGCGTCTCGCGAGCAAGCCCTTGACCTCCAAGTTCGTCAAGAGCGGACGCAGTTCCTGCGTGAGGATGTCTTCGGTCAGCGCTCGCAGTCCGTTGTAGAAACGGCGGTCAATCCGAACTAGTCCCTTGGGGTCTTTCAGTTTTTGTACAGACGGAAAGCCCGGGTGAAGTCAACCATCCACAATTTCCAATCCTTCGTGATCAGCACGTTCCCCAGGTTTGGATCGGTATTGTAGACAAGCGCGTTGAACGCGCGGACCTGATACATTTGGTCGTTCCAGCTCGTCAACTCGGGTGGCTGAATCTTCTTCAAAAACCGATCCCTTTCCATCATCAACACGTCGTCGACCCACCAAGTGACCGCCGCCGTCTCGCCACCCACTTTTCGCTCCACAGATACCGGCACCATTCGTAGGTCGAGCAACTTATCGAGACGGTAGGCGGCGATGTTGTACGTGTAGCTATCCCGGAAGTTGAGCTCCGTACCCTGCGACGTCGTGTAACTGAGCTTCCAGACGTCTACGATCTGGATGTGGGCGTCGTGGGTCAGGCGACCATCGGTGAGTGTAGCTCGCTCGGATCCGGTGATCCCGACGGAGAGTGACCTCCGCTCGACGACCTCGGCCGTCAACAGGAAGTTTTCCATCTCGGCCCGGCTTAGCTCGGGCAAAGTTGCATCTGAGGTTTTTTGCGCCAGGGGCACTGGGGACGACAGGGCCACGGTGTCCACAAGGAGGACGAGAAGAAAATACAAGCCGGAACGTTTCACCGTCAGTCTCATGCTTGACCTCCTGCAGAGTTGTTTGACTCAGATGCCCCTCATTGCTCATTGGTGCCACGGCTAGTGTTTCAGGTGCAATCAAGCTTACACCCTTGGCCCGTAAGCTCGACGCGATCTTTCAAATGCTCGACGGCCGGTACCGCGACTTGATTGCGGACAACGGGCTGAGTTCGGCTGCTCGGTCGTAGAGGCCGCAACAGGGCCCGGGCTAGTTTCTCCGGTGTCGCGCCTGCAAGGTCGCGTTTTGGATCAATCGTCGGTCTTCCCATGCGTCTCCCTTGTCCCAGCGGGAACCTAGGTTTAGGCCCCCGCCTGGGTGAGAGACACTGTAGCACAACCGCGCTAAGCCCGCCACGGGGTTGCAACCCCGTGGCGGGCAATTTTATGTTGGCCTCTGTTGACTTCTAATTCAGACCCAGTTTCCGCATTTCCATTTCTAGAAAACTCTCCTCTTCTCTCTCTTCATAGAGTTCTTGAGTCCGTTGCAAATCGAGTTCGATCTCCTCCTCCTCGACACCCACAACCTTCAGGCTTGTAGGTGGCCTGGAATTCGATTTCTTTGTCCCCTCAGATTCGCCGCGCAACCGATACTGGCCACGGCTGAGGCGCTCGAACTCTGGCATGTCTATCAGGGTTGAACTGATTCGGTTTGATCCCGACTGACCGTTTTTGAGCACTTCGGCCTCCACGAGGATCTTTCTGACAGGCGTTACCTTCAGAAGACCATCTCCCTTCTCGGCGATGTACAACAGCGCCTCTTTGAGCTTCTTCCCTGCGATCTCGCTGACCTCGACTCCGATTCCGGTTGCCTGCGAACGCTTGGACGGATTATCCGCCAACAGCTCCAATGAGGTCACGACCGAGTCGTACTGCCTCTTGGCCTCGGCGTACTGCCGCTCCAGCTTATGAACCTTAGCCTCAAGCCGCGACTTTATCTCTTGCAACCTCGATGATTCGTCCATGTATACCCCTTTCCAGGTTTTTATACTGCAGCCGATTTCCATTGCCGCATTCACCATCTTGTCAATACGACTTATACACAGTACCCTGAAAATGAATCGGGGATAGTCACGGACCGGATTGGAACCGGCATCTCACAACTTGCAAGGTCGCGCGACTTGTCATTCGTCCACCGTGGCGTCAGCCCCTAATCGAAAGCCCTGAGAGCAGCGCCTACACAAACGGCGATCTGCCCCAGGGACTCTCTAGCGGGGCGGCGGGTCCTGACAAAAGATCGCCGCCCTGCTTACCTCGAAGGCTAGCACATTTCAGGGCTAAGCACAAATCACATAACCATCGCAGGTAATCCCGCCGCCTTCATGCACCAAGTGTGACAGCTTGGGGCCGAGCTGTCAAGCCATCTTTATAATCCCCTTTTCTTTGCGTCGTTGATGCTGGCGGGGTTCGCAAAGGTCGTGATGACGGGGAGCCCCTGGGGGCGGGTTCTTTTTGTCCTGGGAGGCGCGGGGACTTTCGCCGCGCACTACGCACTTTCGTTGGTCAGCGCGGGCGTGGGGCTGTCTTATCTGCTGTTACGGCCGCTGCGGACGCGCTATCGGCCCGGCGAGTTCGCGCTCGACGTGGTCTTACAATTGCTGCTGGTGTTGCCGACCTTGCCGCATGTTTGGTCGGTGTGGGTAAATCGATCGGCTGAGGACTGGGCCGGCGAGCCGGACTTCTTGGGATTCTTCGTGTTGGTGGGAGGTCCGCTGGTCTTGGCCGCCGCGGGCTGGGCCGTGGGCGGCTCACGCTCCGATTCCACCGAACGCTCCCTAATTTACACCTTGTGGTTGTGCGTGGCCGCGCCCGTCGCGGGCCTGAGCCTAATGAGCGCCTTGGGGCCCAATTTGTTGGTGGAACGTTATTTGGGAACCATCGTCGTTCCGGCTCTTGTGTTGGGCAGTGAAGGCGCTCGGCGGATTCCTCGCGGCACGGCCATGTTGCCGTGGGCTTACTGGGGCGTTTCGGTGGCAGTGACCTTCGGGACGACGTTTTTCCTGCTCGGCTCATTCAGCAAAGTCGGCCTGCAGGACTGGCGCGGCGGCGTCGCCGCGCTGGAAAAGACGCTGCACGATCAGCCCGAGGCGCTTATCCTCTTTCGCTCCGGTTTCGTCGAGGACGATGGCCGCACGACCGGTTCCGTCTCCGCGGCCACGGAATCTCCTCTGCGCGGTCCGGGCAGAACAAATCCAACTTGGGAGCGTATCACGCTGCCCTTCCGCTGGTGCGCGCCCCACAACGAGGAGTTTTATGCCCGCGAGGTGGAGCCGCGACTGCAGTCGCGAAAGGTATTCTATTTCTTCGGCGTCAATGCGTTTTATGAGGTCACCGGCGATTATCCACGCGAACTTCATGACTGGATCAACACCCGCTTTCCCGACCGCTTCGAAGCAAGGTATATCGATGTCGGGCGAGGCATGCTGCTGATGGAGTACCGGCGGAAGCTCGAACCGACCCACGCTCCAGGCAGCGAAGACCAACCCGCCAATCGATTAGAATAGTTGTCGTCCGAGCCGGCACCGGCCGTTCGCGAGCAGCCGGTTTACGGCTCACGGTTTACGCCAAACATGGACCCGCGCGAGCACCAACGGCGACTCCTCACACGCCGGTACTTCTTCGGCTCAGCCGCGACCGGTATCGGAACGGCCGCTCTCGCGAGTCTGTTGGGCGATGATTCGGTCGCCGCCGATCCCGACTCGACGCGAGGGCCTCACGCCGGCCTGCCTGGTTTGCCCCACTTCGCACCCAAGGCCAAGCGCGTCATTTACCTATTCCAGTCGGGCGGACCGTCTCAAATGGATCTCTTCGATTTCAAGCCGGGGCCCGCCGGGCGCCAAGGAGAGGAGTTGCCCGACTCGATCCGGCAGGGCCAACGCCTGACCGGCATGACCGCCGGGCAGACCCGCTTCCCGGTGGCCTCCTCGAAGTTTTCGTTCGCGCGTCAAGGGGAATCAGCGCGACCATCACCCGCGCTGCTTCAGTCTATGGATGGACTCCCCAAGGACCGGGCAACGGCGTCGCCGGACCCTGCCCGAGACTCCGCGGCGGACCCTGTTTCGGCGAATCTGTTACAACAGAACACTTATCCCACCGGTGAAGGAGGAGTTCATGACGGAAGATCCGCGACGGCTCGACGGCAAGGTCATCATCGTGACCGGCGGCACGCAAGGCCTCGGCGAGGAGATTGCCCGCCAGTCGGCGAACCTCGGAGCGGCGGGCCTCGTGATTTCGGGCAGGAACGCGGATCGGGGCGCCGCCGTGGCCGGGAGTCTTTCGAGCAACGGCTGCCGCTCGATCTTCATCGAGGCGGAGCTAGGCGAAGTCGAGGCCTGCCGTAACATCGTTCGCCGATGTGATGCGGAATTCGGCCAGGTCGACGGCCTGGTCAACGCGGCGGCTTGTACCGAACGCGGCACCATATTGGACACTTCTCCCGAGCACTGGGACAAGATCATGGCGATCAACGTCCGCGCGCCTTTTCTACTCATTCAAGAGTCGGCCCTGCTAATGAAGCGGGCCGCGAAGGGCGGCAGCATCGTTAACATCCTAAGTGTCTCGGCGCACGGTGGCCAGCGAAAGCTTACGCCCTACAGCGTGTCCAAAGGCGCGCTGGCCACTCTCACGAAAAACGCCGGCCATTCGCTGATGCCGGACCGCATTCGCGTCAACGGCATTAACGTGGGTTGGATGGCGACGCCCAACGAACACGCGGTGCAAAAGAGCGAAGGGCAGCCCGACAACTGGCTCGAGATCGCCGAGGCCAACATGCCCTTCGGCCGGATCCTGCGGCCCAACGATATCGCCGGACTGGTCACTTATCTCCTCAGCGATGCCGCCGAAATGATGAATGGCAGTTTGATCGATTATGACCAACACGTCATGGGGATCTTCGACCCCTAGAGCACTGTGCCGACAGTGCGTCATTTTTGGCCCGAAACCGGCGGTGCTTACGCGTTACATAGAAGAGGGTCCCTTCAACATGCCTTTCTATGGAAATCTTGGAAACGAAGAAAATCGGGATTTCGCGCCACGAGCGATTGATCGGCTCGTGGCGTTGCGCGAGCAACTGCGGACTGAAATTCCCGCGCGCACGCTGCGGGATACGCTGTTACTGGCGACCTGGAATATTCGCGACTTCGATTCCAATAAGTTCGGCCAGGGCCCGCGCCTTGACGAATCGTATTACTACATCGCCGAGGTGATCGCGGCTTTCGATCTGGTCGCGGTGCAAGAGGTCAACGACGATCTCGGGCCGCTCGAGCAGGTGATGGACATCCTCGGACCGAACTGGGATTTCATCACCACCGATGTCACCGAGGGCGCGAGCGGCAACGGCGAGCGGACCGCCTTTGTCTTCGACAGGCGCAAGATCCTGTTTCGCAACGTCGCCGGAGAAGTCGTACTCCCGATCGGGCAGGCCATCGGCGGGGCGGAACAGATTCGCTTGCCGAAAGCCCACAAAGTCGAGTTCACCGCGAACGGCACGGTTACGATGCCGGACGGCAGCGAAGTCAGCGTTGCCAAGGGCCAAAGCTTCGAGCTGCCGCCGAAGCACAAGATCCACTTGCCCGAGGGACAGAAGATCGCCAAGCTCAAGCAGTTCGCGCGAACGCCTTTCTTGGCCCGGATTTCCACTTTAGTTTCGGTTCTGCTAACCATCGGGTGGACTCGGACGCCTTTATTTATGCGGGCTTGAAAGCACTCAAGGCGCTGAGGAGATCAACACCCAATGGGTGAAAAAGAAAACAAACCGTTTCAGCTCACCTTCAATGGATTTCTCAAGGTCGATTTCCAAGGATCGCGAGTCACCTCGGATGGCGGGCTGATTCTCATTCGCGAACTGGACGAACGACTCGGACTAGGCAAGCTGATAGACGAGCATCTGACGGATTCGCGGCAAGGCTCGAACAAGAAGTTCCCGTTCGTCGATCTGCTGCGACAGTCGGTCTACTCCCGCTTGGCGGGCTACGAGGATCTCAACGACGCCGTTCGTGTCTCCGCCGATCCAACCTTTCGGCTGATTGGCTCGAAGAAGAACTGGGATCGCGGCGCGGCGCTGACCTCCCGGCTGCAGAGCTTCGAGACCGCCATGCTCGCCGGCGACGAGAATCTGATCGGGCTGATGGCGGTGAACCGCGAGTTGATCGCGCAAGCCGAGGCCGGTGATGACTCCGAGTGCGTCGTGCTGGACATGGACTCTACCGAGAGCCCCGTCCACGGCCGGCAGGAAGGCAGCGCCTACAACGGCCACTTCGAGTCGGTCTGCTACCACCCACTGTTGCTGTTCAACCAGCACGGCGATTGCTTGGCGGCAAAGTTGCGACCGGGCAACGTGTCCAGCGCCGAGGACTGGGACGAGCTGCTGCTGCCGGAAATCGAACGCCAACAGGCGGAGGGCAAACAGGTGACGTTCCGGGCCGATGCCGCCTTCGCCAAGCCGGATATTTACGAGACGTTGGAGGAGCGCGGCGTGGACTACGTGATTCGCATCCCGGCCAACAAGAGCCTGGAGCTGGAGATCGAAGATATCCTGTTTCGTCCGCCGGGCAGGCCGAGCGCAAAGCCCCTGGTGCGCTACAGGAGCTTTCGGTATCAGGCCGCGAGCTGGTCGAAGTCCCGGCGGGTTGTTGCGAAGGTCGAGCATCACCAAGGTGAGTTGTTTCCTCGCGTCGGTTTCATCGTCACGAGCATGGCCTTGCCGAGCCGCTCGCTGGTGCGGTTCTACAACAAGCGCGGCACGGCGGAGCAGTGGATCAAGGAAGGCAAACAAGCGACGCATTGGACAAGGCTGTCATGCCATCGGTTCCGGGCCAACGAAGTGCGACTGCAACTCAGCGTGCTGGCCTATAACCTGGGGAACCTATGGCGGAGGCTCGGGCTGCCGCAACGGATCAAGAGCTGGTCGCTGACGAGCTTGCAACAGCGGCTGATGAAGACGGGCGGTAGGCTGGTCAAGCATGCGCGGTACTATTGGCTGCTGTTGGCCGAAGGACATCTGAACCGGCGGCTGTTCGGCGACATGCTGCATAGGATCTGGGCGCTGCCTGTGCCGGGTGGGTAGCGTTGCCCGGGCGAGGATCAACAGTTTTTGGCTCCAAAAAGGTTTCGCAGGGAGCAGTGTCGGCCGGAGCGCCGTTCAGTCCGCTCAATCAACGTCTGTGAGCGGACGGACGAGCCCTGGCGCCTACCGGCGGAGGTGATGTGCAGGGTTCAGCGCGAAAAGACGTGGTATTCGGCGCAGCGGGGGTGTATCCTGTGACCGTGCCAGGGCCAAAATGGAAATCCTGGCTTGGTGGCCTTCCAAGCCGGATGGTTCAAGTTTTCACTTTGCACGGTGCACCTCTACTACGGGTCGAAATCCGGGGCCAAGTTCCGCCGGCGCGTCAAGGAGATCGGCAAGATCGCCGGATTCCTCTCCGAGCGTTCCGATGCCATTCGAGAGCGTGAGCAGCGCGGGGAGAACTTCATTCTGCTGGGCGATTTCAACATTGTCGACTCCGAGGACGACACCTTCCAAGCCCTCACGAAAAACGGCTTCACTGTCCCGCAGCCGCTGCATAAGAGCAACGTCGCCAAGACGATGTTCTACGACCAAATCGCCTTTCGCGTGCGCGAAAAGGAACTCAAGCTGGGCCCGAGCGCGCCCAACAGCGGCGTGTTTCGTTTTTTCGATTCCGTTTTTCGCGACGGCGACGAAGACTATCGCGTCTATCACGACCTGATGGAAAACACCGAAGTCCGCGACATCCACGACGCCGGATCGAAGAAAGGGCAGCCGCGCAGCGAGGCGGACAAGAAAAAATACTATCGCAAGAAGTGGCGCACTTGGCAGATGTCGGATCACGAACCACTCTGGGTGGAGTTGAAGATCGACTTCACCGAAGACTCCCTCGCCAGAGTGCGCGAAGAAACAACACCCGCTTGACTGCCCGGGTTCCAGCGCCCCCCTAACCTGCCCGGCAACCCGCCCTTCGCGGTAGGCCATTTCTCCCGCCCAAACCAGCTCGGGTCGCAAGGTCACCCGCGGTGGGGCAGGTCTCCAGGCCTGCCCTTTCTTTCGTGAACAACCAGTGAGCCGGGTCACGACAGGAACCGGCCGCGTTCCGGGCACCTCTATTTTCGCGAGAGACACTTTGGGCTTGTGATCGATGGGTGTTTGGCCGACAGTGGTGGGTCGATGGCGCCGGTCAGTCGCTGGTCGGTTCCTTTCTTTGGGCCTCCTTGGTAGCTGTCGGTCACGGTTGCGGGGGGCTTTGAGCCCCGGGGCTACCTGAGACTGTGCGGAATAGGGTGACCGGCGGTTGCTGTTGTTGGCTTGTAACTTGTTGTACAGACTGGTGTTACGTCGGTCTTGGCTTCGTTTAGCGTTTTTTGGTTCTGGGGAGTCGTGGGTCCCTCTTTTTCACGGACCCGTGCGGTCTTGGGCTGGTCGCCGGGCAGGCCTGGAGACCTGCCCCACTGGGCGTGAGCGGCGGGTGTTAGGTCGTCCTTGGCTTCGTTTCTCGGTTCTTGGTTCTGGGGGCTCGCGGATTGGCGGGCGGCGAAAAAATGGGGGACAGTCCGCTTCGCGCCGGTGATGGTTTTGGATTCGAGCGAAGTCTTTTCGGCGGCGCTTGGGACAGTCCCCAATTTTTCGCCGGCGATGGTCTTCGCTGTTTCGCTTGCCAATTTTTCGGCGGGGCGGAAGCCTATTGCTGATGCATGGGCGCTGCTTGGATCTTCGTCGGGGAGGTAGTGAACCGGAGTTGTGGCTCCGGCGTTTTTGGCCTCGAAGGCTTCGTGGAGTTGGCGGTCTTCGCGGCGGATGTTGATCATCAACTCGACGCTGCGGAAAAAACGGCGGGCGAGTTGGCCGTCATAGCGGGCGAGGTTGTTGAGGAGTTTTGTTCTCGTAAGCATGGCCCAGCCAAGGATGTTGGTTTGGCCTTCGCGGTCTTCCGGCATGGGTCCGGTGTCGTTGTTGAAGCGACGGGAGTTTTCCATGCCGGCGGCGATGACGGCGGTTTCGATGCGGGAGAGACGTTGCATTCTCCAGGCGAGGTCGGCGATTTGGCGGACGATTTCCTTTTCGACGCGGTTTCGGGGGAGATAGGTGTCCTCGAAAGACCTGAGGTGTCGGTCGAAGTCGGCGGGGTCTTCGCCGGGTAAGACGGCGTCGTTGGCCAGCAGGCCGTGTTTGAGAGCGTTTTGGGATGAACGGGCCTTGCCTTTTTGGGTTCGCGGCCCGGTTGATTTCTTTGCGTTTGCGCGGTTGGCGCGGATCTGATTTTTCGTTCGCATGATGAGAGACCTTTCTGGGCAGGATGTGCCCGGTTATAGGATACGTTGGGGGTGGGGGTTTGGCCGGGGGTGGGTTTTGTTAGGTTGTTGAAAAGGCAGGAGTAATTTTTTCGAAAGTAACGTGACAGGTTTCGTGTCGCCGGGGTGCGTTAACCGTTAACCGGGTCGTAACGGGGACCGGCCGCTTGGCGGGCGGTCTTTTGGGCCCGCCCCAGGCCCCCGAACGACCGCGAGAGCGGTCGTTCGCCCGGTTGAGGTGGTGGTTTTGGTTTGGGGTGTTGGTCCCTGGGCTTGCGCCCAGGGCTGGTATTAAGTCGGGAGGTTTGGTGGGTGGCTTCGGGGATTGGCAGGCCTGGAGACCTGCTTATCGCGGGGGGACTTGGCGTGGTGCCGAGGGCATGTTGCCGGGCAGGCCTGGAGACCTGCCCCACTGGGGGTTGCCCGTGGCTCTGGGGGGTTTGTAGTCCGGGGGGGCTAGCGGCGTCGGGAACGGCCTCCGCCGCGCGAGCCGGAGGTTGAGCGTGCCGCGCTTCCGAAACGTGATCCGCCGGAACGGCCGCCGGCCGACGATCCGCGGGACATGCTTCCGCCTCGGCTCATCGATCTACCGCCTCCGAACGAGCCGCGTCGGCTGGAACCGCCGAAGCTGCCGCCGGAACGCGGGGCGGGAGAGCGCCGGACGGAGCCGCCGAAGCCGCCGCGGGAACGCGGGGCGGGGGCACGCCGCGCGGAACCGACGGATCGCGATCCGCCGACCGTCGGCCGGGAACCTCCGAAGGACGGCGCTCTGCCGGTTCCGCTCGATCGGCCAAAGCCTCTCGCCCCACTGGTGGGGCGGGATACGCGCGGCGCCGATCGGCGGGACCCTCGGGAAGCCGAGCCGCTACTTTGACGGAAGGTTGGTGTGCGGGAGCTGGTTCTTGGCGTGAAGGCGCCGCGCGACCCGGACGCGGAACGTCGGCCGCCGGCTGTGTTGCCGGCCGGGGCGATGGATGGCGATACCCGTGAGCGACCGCGGGGCTGGAATGTTGAACGGCGATTGCTGCGGCTACCCTCGACTGGGGTCGCTTGGCGGAACGTCCTTGACGAACCGCCGCCGGCCGCATTGGTTCCCGATGAGCGGTTGGCGCGATTGCCGGTGACCGGTCGGGGGAGATTGAAACCGCGGGAGGAAGCCCCTTGCCCGGTGGCGCCGGATGATCCGACCCGCGAACGGCCACGAGGCGCGAAGCCCCGAGAGCCGGCGGCGGTCGTCGGCGCCGCGCGGCCCGACGTCGTGCCGCCGGCACGGGTTTGGTTCGTCCGCAGCGCGGGGTTGCGGTCGAACCGGGAAGCGGAGTTCCCTCCCGTCGACACCGACGGCTGGGCCGCTCTCGACGAGCCTTCGGTCGACCCGGCTCGCGCGCCGCGCTCGAAGCGTCGCCAGTTCGCCGAGCTTGCGCCTTGAGGCGCTCGATTCGCGCGCCCTAACGACCCGCGGGACCTCGACCGGGAGCCGAACGCGCCTTGTGTGCCGGCCTGGGTCCCGGCTCGCGGCCCGACCGGAGTGCCGGCCGTGGTTGTCGCCGTTCGGGGGGTTCGGGAACGGGCGTTCGACGAGGGCGTCGGCGAGTTTCGGCCGACGGCGGGGGTGGATCGTGAACCACTCACCGCGGCACGACCCGGCGTCGCGGAGGGGTCGCCGTTGCGGAGGCTTCCGAAATTCCGCCAGGCGTTATTCCGCCTATCGGCTTCGGCAAGCGTGCCGCGGTTCGGCGCGGCCGCGCCGGTGCGGGATCCTCCGCCGCCCGGCGTAGCGGTCGTGCCGGCGGTTACAACCCCGCTGCTTGAGACGGCGCCGGGTGAGGGCTGCGCGCCGCCAGCCGACCGCGGGGCGGCGACTCGAGTGCCGCCGGCGCCGGAACGCGTGCGCGCGGTGGCGGGTGCGCGCCGATTGACCGGTTGCGATGCACTGAACGCTTGGACGGAGCGCGACATCTCCTGTCGCTGCTGTTCAAAGGATGTGTGCGGCGCGCGGCTGCGCGTCGGTTGCCGCGAGAAGAAATTTCGCGATTGTGCCGCGCCGCCTCGATCGTTGGCGGCCCGCACGGTGCGGCCGCGGCTTTCTCGCTCGGGGACGACCGGCAGCCGACCGCGCATCAGGCGGGCCTGGCGCAACTCGGCTTGGCGCGGCGAGCGAGGGTTGCGGACCCGGCCCCGGGCAAAGTCTTGCGCATCGATCATCGTGACGCCGTTGCGAGCACGGGCGTTGCGATAGTTGTTGTAGATGTTGACGTTGTTATCCACGAAGATCGTGGTGTTGCGCCCACCGTGACGGCCGCCATGACCGCGGCGCCCGCCGTACCAGGCGTAGTACGGCTCATGGGGGGCCAACGGGACCCAGCCGATGTTGCCGAAGCCGAACCCCAAGCCAGCTCGAAAACCGCCGTGGCCGCCGTAGCCGAAGAAGGCCACCAGCGCCGGCCTCCAATAGTGCCGCCGATAGTGACGCCCCGGATACCAGCCCCAGCCGTGATGATGGTGGTGATACCAGCGCCCATAGTGGTAGGGGGCCCAACCCCAGGGCTCGTAGCCGACCCAGCTCCAGCCGTAGTAGTCGAGCCAAGTCCAGCGCCCGTGCCGGTAGGGCGACCACCCGAGCGAAACGCTCGGGAACCAACTGTAGCCGTACCCGGAAACGTATTGCCAGTTGCCGTGATCGTCGAGGTCTTCGACACCGTAAATGTCTTGGCTGACGTAACGGCGGCTCTTGGATTTTCGAAGCTGCTTTTCACGCCGTTCGTTCCAGCGATCCCAGTCGTCTTTCGAGGCGGCGTCGACCACGTGAAATTCGGGGTTGCCCTCGGAGTCGGCGCGCACGACCATGGTCTTGCCTTGCCGTAGCTGCTGGGTTCCGACCTTCGAGGCGATTTCCGCCTTCCCTCGGCGGACGGTAATCACGGTGCGGCTGTCAAAACCGACCTCGATGCGATACATTCCGCGCTCGAGGGGTCGGATGGCGACGTAGGGCGTTTCGATGTCGACATCGGCTTCGCCGTCCTTGAGTTCGTTGTAGGTGAGCGTCCCACGATTGATCTGAAGGCGGAAGCGCCGGTTGCCCAACTCGGTCAGATTGACCTCGGAATCCCCGGAGAGGCGAGCGAAGTTTTTGGAGTCGAGCTGCACTTCGGTGCGGGCCGAGCGCGCTGTCGCTACCGCGTCCCCTTCCACCAGAGGCGTGTTCACGCGCGCCTCGACCCAGTCGCCTGAATCGGCGCGCCGCAGCGTGACTTCGCCATTCGTCAGGCTGATGCGGGCAACACCGAGTTCAGTCCGCGCCTCGGGCGCTGCCGCGGCCGGCCAGGCTGGCGCGCACAGGAGGGCGGCGGCTATCCAAATCCCCAATTTTTGTCGCGTTGTCATGGCCCCTCCTTAAGACGATCCTCGCACAGGCTAGGTTGCACGCGGTTAGCCATGGATGGCGGTGTTGCAATGACAGGAGTTACAAGATACGGACTCTGCGCGGGACCGGTGGATAACCACCGTCTTTGGTGAATAGCGGCCAGGGGAGCTTGGATTCGGTACTCGGGGCGGAAGGAATGGAGGCCGTTCGATGGAATTGGGGACTATTCGATTCCGTTGGAAATGCCGATCTAATGAAGTTTAGAGTGCCGGGCAAGATTCGAGACGGGGCGTCATACGGGCCAAGGAGGCATTGAAGGAGCAGGCGTCGGCCGCTGGGAAGGGCGATCGTTCCTACGCCCCATCCGCATCCGGGGTTTATCGTGATGTTAGGCGGGGACCCCCCGGGCTGAAGCGCGGGGCTAGGGCTCCCGTCGCCGCTCCGCGGCCGCGGCCGTTTGTGATTTCAGAAGCTATACCGGAATCCGCCGTACGTTCGGCGGGGGAATTCCGGAAGATGCCGTTGGAGAACAAAGATTGAGGCCGAAAATTCTCACCATCATGCTCGCGGGGGGAGCGGGGGAAAGGCGCTATCCGCTAACGAGCGAGAATGCCAAGCTGGCGGTTCCGTTTGGGGGGATCTATCGCATCATCGACATCACGCTGTCGAACTGCCTGAACTCGGGGTTGCGTCGGATCTACATCTTGACGCAACACAAAGCGCTGACGCTCAACCGTCATATTCGCCAATCGTGGAACATCCTTTCGCCCGAGGTGGGCGAAATGATCGAGGTCCTGCCGCCGACTCGGCGAGTGAGCCAAGACTGGTATTTGGGCACGGCCGACGCGGTGTTTCAAAATGCGCGCAGCATCGAGGCGGATGATCCCGAGGGTGTGCTCATTCTCGCCGCGGACCACGTCTACAAGATGAATTACCAGCGGATGTTCGATTGGCACCGCGAACAAGGGGCCGACGTGACGGTCGGGACAGCTCTGGTGACTCCACTCGAGGCCAAGCGCTTTGGCGTTGTCGAGGCCGACGAGGATTTTCGGATCCGAGGGTTCGAGGAGAAGCCGCAACATGACTCGCCGGCGCGCTCGCGCTGCAATCCCGCGATGTGCAGCGCATCGATGGGCATTTACTTGTTTTCCACGCGCGCGCTGCTCGACGCGCTGGACGCGGACCACGCCTGGGGCAACAGCGTGCACGATTTCGGTAAGGACGTCCTGCCGCGGATGGTCGCCGAGGGCCGCCGCGTGTTCGCTTACGATTTTCTCGACGAGAACCGCAAAGAGTCTCCCTACTGGCGCGACATTGGCACTCTGGATGCGTATTTCGAGGCGAATATGGATCTGGTCGATCCCGATCCGGTCTTCAACCTTTATGACAATTCGTGGCCGCTGAGGACCTATCAACCTCAGTATCCCCCGGCGAAGTTCGTCTTTTCCGAGCAGGGACGCCGGATGGGCGTCGGTGTGAACTCGATGGTGTGCGCGGGTTGCGTCGTCTCGGGCGGACGGGTGATGAACAGCATTCTTTCGCCGGGAGTTCGGGTTAACGGGTATGCCGAGGTCGAGCAAGCCATCTTGTTTCCGGGAGTCCACATCGGCCGCCACAGTCGCATACGGCGCGTGATCGTGGACACGGGCGTACGACTGCCCGACCACACCGAAATCGGTTTTGACCCGGCGGAAGACCGGCGTCGTGGCCATTTCGTGACCGACTCGGGCGTGGTCGTGGTGCACGCCCGCTCGCCGGGCGTGGCGGGGCGGGAGAGAGTGCCAACACAGCCGCGAACGCAGGCGATGGGGCAAGCTCGGCATGCGGCCCGGGAGCGAGAATCGCTCAAGGTCGGGGGCCGGGACAGCGGTCGGGCTCATGCGGTTGCGAACCCGGAGGAGTTGGCCCGAGAGCTACCGGTCGCGCATGTCGCGCCGCAGGGTCATGCCGCCGTCAACGGGGATCACCTGACCGGTGATTTAGCTGTCGGGCTCGAGTAGGAAACGGACGGTTCGCTCGGCGCGGCCATCGAAAGAGGAAGACGACAGGCTTGGTTTTCACCTCGAAGGCGTTTCGACTTTGGCAGGCCCGCATTTCTCACCGCCTGACGAGCAAAGCACACGATAGGCCCGCCATTACTTCGTTGCGCTTGCTCGCCGTGCTCACCGTACTGTTCAAGTTCGCCTCTTTGCTTAAGAAATGGGCGTCAAGCGGCGCGCGCCTCGTATTGACAGACCTTTCATGCACTTTGCCTGGCCACGCGGTGAGAAAAGCGGGCTGGTATAGTGACAAGCTGTTCGACCGGTTTTCCATTGGGCCGGGGTGGCGAGCGGACTTGGCGGTTGTTCGAGCGGGTCGACGGCGAGCCGGTCCAGCCTTTCTCCTCTCATGAGTTTTGACGCATTTTTCGGGAACTCCCGCGTGGTTGACTTACTGCGCGGCATGGTGGCGGAGCGGCGCTTGCCGCAGACGCTGCTCTTCAGTGGTCCGCGGGGCGTGGGGAAAGCGACGGCGGCGCGCTTCCTGGCGGCGGCCGCGAACTGCGACCAGGGCCCGACGACGGATCCGTGCGGAACTTGCTCGAATTGTCGGCGCATGATGGGGGCCGATCTTGCGAGCGAGCCGATGGAGCAGCTTTTCGCCGAGCGGCTCAAAATGCCGGCGGCGAAGCGTTTAGACAACCCGCTAATCGTTTCGACTCATCCGGACTTGCTGATTTTCCCGCCTGACGGCCCGCTGCGGATGATCACGATTGAGCAGGCGCGGCGTCTGCGCGATGCCGCGCGTTTTGGTCCTTCGGAGGGGCGCCGGCGGTTTTTCGTGATCGATCACGCTGATCGAGCCAACGATGAAGCAGCGAACTCGTTGCTCAAGACGCTCGAGGAACCGGCGCCGCTGCTGACGATCATCCTCACGGCCGAGAATTCCTACGACCTGTTGCCGACCATTCGTTCGCGGGCGATTCCGTTTCATTTCGGGGCGCTGTCGGGCGAGGAAATGGCGCAATTTTTCGCTACGCGTCCCGAGATCGACTCGGCCGAGCAGGAGCGCCTGGCGGGCTGGGCGCAGGGGAGTCCGGGGAGGGCGTTGAGCCTGGACGTCGAAGCCTACACGCGACGGCGCGAGGCGATGCTCACGTTGCTCGGGACCGGGGCGGGCGAAAACTCCTTTGTCGAACTGTTGCCGGCCACCGAGAGCGTTGCCCGGCGGGGCGGGGAACCGCTCGAAGCCTTGGCGGAGTCACTCTACGGGTTGCTGCAAGATCTGATTCATTGCAAACTGGGGCGCGATGATTTGATCAACAGCGATCTGGCGGAGCGAATCGAGGGTCTGTCGCGCCGGATCTCTTTTCCATGGGTGGAAAAGGCCGTCGCGGAAATCGACGAGATGCGGCGATTGGAACGCCGCAATATCCAGAAACAGATTGCGCTCGAATCGTTGGCGCTGACGTTGCGCGCCGATGCCGCCGCGAGTTGAGCGGGATGCGGACCCGGGATCACGGCCGGTAGGGGCGTAGGCGTCGAAGCCAAGCCATGTCGCCAGGAATGGCGACACGGCTCGCCTGGAGGCGCGCCACATCGCGTGCCGGGGGTGCGTCGTCCCCTGGCGACGGCGTTGCCGGCGGGCCGCGATTTGTGATATTCATAAAGTAAGTCGGCCGGCAGAACGGTTTCGCGCTTCTGTTCGCGAGTTTTCGCCCCCCTCTTTCGATCGGACGAAATCGGAATCCTCCGTTGGATTTCCCTTAGCGGACGTATAGGCGCCGCGAGCGTTGCCGGCCTGTTGTAACTCCCTCACCGGAGCAGGTTCCAGTTGGAAAGGGGTTGTGCATGAAGGACTCCGCCGAAACTTCCCACCGCAGGCTGATTCGCCCATCCCTCGGAAGTGTGAAGGAGCAAATGAGCCGGCAGAAGCGACCGCCGCGGAACCGGCGTGAGAAGCGTTCGGCGCCGCCGGATGAAACGCATGCCGAGAGCTTTTACTACGTCAAGCAGATGCAAAACCGGACGCCGATGGTGGTGGTGTTGCGCGACGGCGAAGAGTTATGCGGGACCATCGAATGGTACGACCGGGCTTGTCTAAAACTGAGCCGCGGCGATGGACCGAACCTATTGATTTACAAAGACGGGATCAAGTATCTCTATAAGCGGGACGAAACCGAGGACGGGGCGCCCGACGCGGCGGGCGATGAGGAGAATGCGTTCGAGGATGTCGACGATGAGAACGTCGGCGGCGGAGCGAACGGGCAGGCGTCCTGAGAGCGCCGACAAGGCGAGCGATCGTTGCCAAGTCGCTGAGCGAGCCGGCCGAGAGCTTCCTTCGCCCGCTAGAGTAAGAGATTCATCCCTCAAGGAGTCATTCCATGTCTACCGAAGCAATCCGAGAAGGCGGTCTGGTTGAGGCCATCGCAGCGGTGCGCCGCTACCGCATTCCCGCCGGCGCCGTCGGCGTGGTCAAAGGCATCCGCGATCGGGGAAATGCTCTCGATATCGAATTTCCCGAAATCGGCCTGACCGAGAATATCGAAACCTACCACTTCCGCGCGGCTCAGGAATCCGATTCCTAATCCGGCATCGTTCCATTCCGTCGGTCGATCAGACGCTGATCACGGGGCACTTCGCTTCTCGGATCAGCCGGAGGGTGTGGCTGCGCAGTCGCCCGAGAGACAAGCGCTCCAAAACCTCGAAAGAGTCTCGTTCCGGCATGACGATGTATCACCAGGTGAATGACTTGACCGTCAATCAGCCTCAACGCCTCGCGGCCGTCGGCCGCGGTCAGGACCGGATATCCGCTCCTTTCCAGCGTTTGGCGTAGCAGGTCCCGCACTTTCTCGTCGTCGTCAATGACCAAAATGTTGGACGCACTCATCTAACCATTTTCCTTCGGGTTTTCGTCCAACGCCTGCCGTACGATCGCGCCCAGATCTTCCGCCGAAAAGGGCTTTGCGATCACCGCCCGCGCACCGTAGCGCCGGGCCTTGGAGACGGTAACGGCGTTGCTGAACCCGCTCATCAGCACAACCGGAAGGTCCGGCCGGAGACTGCTAATCTCCGCGGTCAGTTGTGGACCTGTCAGATAGGGCATCGTAACATCGGTCACGACGAGATCGAAGCGGCTTGGGTCCTCTCGCACCAAGGCAAGAGCCTCTTGGGGGTCGCTGACCGCGGTGACTCGGTAACCAAGCCGCGTTAGTATCCGGCGGCCCAACCGCGCCACGGTCTCTTCGTCGTCGACAAACAACACGTGCTCGGTGCCCGAATGGTCCGCGCGCGTCCCCGGTGCCTCACTCATGACGACCTGATCATCGATGCGCGGCAAGAAGACGTGAAAGGCCGCTCCGGCGGTCTGTTCGTCCACCGCGATCGCTCCATCATGAGACTTTGCGATTCCGTGAATCACCGACAGCCCCAAGCCTGTCCCCTCGCCCGGTGCCTTGGTCGTAAAAAAGGGCTCGAAGATCTTCTCTCGCAGAGCAGGTTCGATTCCAGGGCCCGTGTCGGCGACGCTGAGACGCACGTAGGGACCCTCGCGAAGCCCGCTGATTTTCCGACACAGAGCCGGGCCGACCTGGACCGGCTCCAGGTGGACCGACAACTCACCGCCTGATTCCCCCATGGCCTGATAGGCGTTGGTGCACAAGTTCACGACGACCTGGTGGATCTGGGTCGGATCCGCCAAGACCATGCCGCAGTCGGGATCAATTTTCGACTCGATCCGAACCGTCGACGGCAAGGAAGCTCTCATGAGCTTGACAGCCTCCTCGACTCTCGGCCCGATTTCAACCGCTTGCCGCTCCTGCTCGTCTCGGCGACTGAACGTCAGAATCCGGCGCACCAGATCTTCCGCCCGCCGTCCCGCCGACTGGACCTCCAGTAGGTTTTCGTACGCTTGGCTTTTTTCAGGGATATCGGCGGCGGCCAGTTGCGAATAACCAAGGATCGAGGTGAGAATGTTGTTGAAATCGTGCGCGATGCCGCCCGCCAATGCCCCCAGGGCTTCGATCTTTTGGCTTTGGCGCCGCCGCGCCTCGGTGCGCTTGCGTTCCGTGATGTCGTAGCCGATGGTGCAATCGTATTCGGCGCCGTCAAATTGCACATAGTGAGCGCGGCACTCGACCGGCAACCTCTCTGCGTCGGCCGTTCGGATGGTCGCTTCAAAACGCCGCCGGCCCAGCCGTCGCAATTCCCGCCAATGGGCCCGTCTTCGGCGGGGTTGGAAGTCGGGGTCGATATCCTGCGCGCTCATCGCGAGCAACTGGTCTTGCTCCCGGCCCAGAACCCTTCCCGCCTTGGCGTTGGCGTCGACAATCCGGCCCTCGGGAGAAAACCAGAGAATGGCGACATCAGCCTGGTCCATCGAAAATCTGGTTCGAAGCAATTGATCCTCGGTATGCCGCAACCGATTGCGCTGCGCTGAATCGGCCACCCGGAACAAAGCGACCGCGCAGGCAACAATAAGAAAGTGATGATCGCCAAGCCCACCGCCCAAGGTCTTGCCGCGGCATGGATTTCGGCGTCCACATGCTCCGCCGGAATATGAATGGCCACCAGAGCGTCCAACGCGGGGGCATAGGCGAAGGCGGCGACCTGCTCCTGACCGGCGACATTGGTAAATCGTCCGGCCCAATCGCGTTGCGCCGCGGCCAACTCTCGCAGGGTCCGGGGGCCGTCGAGCCAATCCGTCTCGATCACGGCGCCGCCCCGCTGGGCGCCCACCAATTCGGGCTTCGCCGTGTGCAACATCAGCTTGCCGTCGGCCGGCAACACGGAGAGGTAGCTGCCCCTAAAGCGTCGCTCGGTATCTTTCCACAGATTCTCGATGGCCCTAATCGTGGCGGGTCTCTCGGGGCCCGCGGCCGCCGCCGCCGCGGATGCCAGGGTCCGAGCCAAGTTCAAGTTGCCGCGATAAATCGTTTCTAGAATCTGTTCTTGGCTTGATTGATAGGCGAACCAACCCACTACCCAGCTCAACACGATAGCGGCGGCAGCCGGCGCGTAGGCCGGGCGGACCGCCGGAGCAGCCTTCCCCTTACGGGGGTTTTTTTCCGTTTTGTCGCTCACCTTGTTTACGATTGCGATCCAAGGCCGGGAAGAAAACCCGCACGGCTCGCGGTTCAGCGCGGAAAACGCCGCGCCGGCGCCTACGTATCCGGCGGCGGCGCGTAAATTCGCTGCGACATTACGGGATGTCCCCGCGGCATGGCCGTTCAGGTCGAAGGGGTGTCCGAACAGTACGGTCGTTTCCCGGTCGGCGCCTTCAGCTTGCCGTGACCGCACGATTGGCCGCCTAGTAATCCCCGAACGTAACTTGCGAATCTGTGAGGGGGGCGGGAAGGTGAGCGCGGACTACCGGTCGCCCTGCCAGCTTCTGACAATATCGGAGTGCCCTTCACGACGAGTTCACCCTTCTGGTGTCCATCTTAACCCCATGGGTAAAGGTAATACTTAGATTGTATAAAGATTCGATAAAGAAATGAGGGCATTGTATGTAAAATGACATTTTACGGTTGAAAGAGCGATATATCGGACCGATTACCGCGGCGACCCAACGTTCCGCAACCGGTAGTCCCGTCCCGGTACCTGGATCACTCGGCACATCTCATAAATGCGCGAACGCGCGCGGACCCCGATGCGGTCGGCGAGGGTGTCTTTGACATTGAATTTCCCGCTCACGGCGTCTTTCTCGACGCTACTGTCTCCCAGCACGGGATCGGGAAGATTGGTTGTCACGATCAGAGCTTTGCGCTCGTTGTAGCGGTGGTTAATGATCGCCGTGACCGTGTCCTCAACCCAATCAGTGACGCGATGCGAACCCAGGTCGTCAATCAAGACGACTTCGGTGTCGAGGGCTGCTCGGTAGGCCTGTTTGTCGGCGGCCCCGGCGGCCGGATTGTAACTTTGGCGAATACGGTCAAGCAAAGTTTGGTAATCAAAAAAGACGCACTCAAAGCCGCGCGACAGCAATTGCCGCAGTACCGCCGTTGCCAAATGTGTCTTGCCGACGCCGGTGCCCCCCTGAAGCAACAGGCCCAATTGCGACAGCGAGGGGTAATCCCGGGCGTAGGCCTTCGCCCCGAGCATCACTTTGATCAGGGCTTCGTGGGCAATTGGATTCTCGCGCGGGCTGCCCGGAGAAAAGTTGTCGAAATCCGCCTCGCGAAAGCGCTCCGGGATTTGCGCCCGGGAGGTCAGCGTTTCCCCTCGATCATACTGAAAGCAATCGCAACGTTCGACGGCCTCAACGCCGTCGTTGACGACCTGCTTCCAACCGGTGCCGTCACAGTCGGGACAATCGGGTTTCGGCTTCATCGCGTTCCTCATTCCACCACAGCCAAGACGTCCCCGGCGGCGACCGAAGCTCCCTTGTCTATCGGCAACGCGGTCACCTTGCCCGCTTTCGGCGAACGAATCTCATTTTGCATCTTCATGGCCTCGACGACGACCAATCCCTGACCGGCCTCCACGTCGTCTCCGGCGGCAACCAAGACATCGATCAGCTTGCCCGGCATCGGGGAAGCGATTTCCTGGCGGCCTTCGGCGGCGAGTCCGGATCTTCGCGCGGACGACTGGCGTGGGTCGCGAACGGAGACAGCGAGCCGGCGTCCGTTGACGTTGGCGAACTCCCGGCCGCCGATCGTTTCGAAGCGCACCTCGAAACTCTTGTCGGCGATGAGAATCGAATAGGCGCCCACTCCGACCGCTTCCACGTCGGCAACGTGCTCGGTTCCATCGATGGTGAAGGAACAGGCCGAGTCAGGCGCACCGGCAGCCATCGCCAGTTCGCGCTCGACACCCTCCAACTCGACGATCAGTTTCATGCTCCTCACGAGCCGCTCAGCCGAGGCTTCTCCGCTGAAATGTCCCCTTGGTTCGGCTATCGCTAAAGCCTTCCAGGAAAAGGCCGTTGAAACGGCCTCGTACCGGGCGGCGAGCCCTTTCAACCGGCCCTACAAGGGCCGGCCTATTCGCAAACCCAAGCCCGGTGAACCGGGCTAAGCGGGACTTCCGACTACGCCTCCCTTTCCATTGGTCGTGTGGGAGGGGAACTGTCCGAAAGCGCCGGGATAAACCGGCGGGGAGTTGGGGATGAAAGAGCCCCACAGCGAAAGTCTAGCGAACTACGTTGACCTCGAGTCATGCGCCGGCGGTGGCGACATCGCGGGTGAGCGTTGACAGAGGCACTGGCGGGCCGATTATCGAGCCGCGAAATACCTCTTTTCGGGCGCCGACCCTGTGGACAGAAGGGGAAGGCCACATCGACTGTCGCGTTAGCGCGAGCGGCAGCCGAGCCCGGCGCGGTCGCGGGAACCGGTGCACGTCAGGAAACTCCTCGCACGAGAACCGGGAGACCTCGGCGACGCCCGCCGCGAAGAGCGGGCCGGTGGGGGAAGGCGCAAGCCGCACGCCCCACACGCACGTCGCCGAGGAGTCGGAGCGGGAGGTAGTACCGATGAACGATTCGAACAAAGGCGGCACGCCGTCGGCGGAGAGTCGGGAGGGAAGCAACCGCGCCAAGGAGAACGCGGTCGAGGCCCGCGCGGTCCGCGCGCAGCAGCGGGGAGCCGTGTCTGAGGGACTGGATCGCGTGCGGCAAGCAGCACGACGGAAAGCAGGGAAGTTTACTTCCTTGCTGCATCACGTCACGCCGGATCTGCTGTGGCGGAGTTTCCAGGCCCTGAAGCGGCAAGCTGCGGCGGGGGTGGACGGAGTGACGTGGCGGGAATACGAGCAAGGGCTGGAAGATCGGCTCGCCGATTTGCACAGCCGTGTGCGCCGGGGGGCGTATCGCGCCCAACCTTCGCGCCGGGTGTACATTCCCAAACCCGACGGGCGACGGCGTCCGCCGGCCATCGCCGCGCTGGAGGACAAGATCGGCCGGCAGGCGGCGGCGACCGTTTTGAATTGCATTTATGAGGAACGGTTCCTGGGCTTCTCGTATGGATTTCGGCCGCGGCGTTCGGCGCATGACGCGCTCGATGCGCTGACGGTGGGGATCACCCAGCGACAGGTGAACTGGATACTGGACGCGGACATTCGAGGATTTTTCGATCAAATCGACCACGAGTGGCTGCTGCAGTTTCTGGAGCACGAGATCGCCGACCGCCCGATGCTGCGCTTGATCCGTAAATGGCTCAAGGCGGGAGTGTCGGAGGACGGCGAATGGTCGGGGACGAAGCGGGGCACGCCGCAAGGAGCGGTGATTTCACCGCTGTTGGCGAACGTGTACCTGCATTACGTCTTCGATTTGTGGGTCGAAGCCTGGCGGAACAAGTCGGCGGCGGGCGCCGTGATGGTCGTGCGCTACGCGGACGATTTCGTGCTGGGGTTCGAGCACCGAAGCGAGGCCGAACGGTTTCTGGAACAACTCCGGGACCGGTTGGCGAAGTTCGGGCTGGAGTTGCATCCGGCGAAAACTCGGCTCATCGAGTTCGGACGCTGGGCGATAGCTGAGCGGCGAGGCCGTGGGGCAGGGAAGCCTGAGACCTTCGACTTTTTGGGGTTCACGCATATCTGCGAGATCAACCGGAAGAGCGGACGCTTTGTGGTTCGTCGTAAGACGGTGCGAAAGCGGATGCGGGCGAAGCTGGTGGAAATCAAGAAACAGCTTCGGGCGCGGATGCACGCCTCGCCGAGCGAGACCGGGGAGTGGCTGCGGAGGGTGGTACGAGGCTACTTTCAATACCATGGGGTGCCGGGAAACCGGCGCACGCTGCGACGGCGCGGTCAGAAGCGTCGGATGAGCTGGGGCCGGTTTTACCGGCTGCTGGATTGCTATCTGCCGCCACCTCGTTGCTGTCATCCGTTTCCGAGCGTGCGTTTTGCCGCCACGCATCCGAGGTAGGAGCCGTATGAGTTGATGCTCACGTACGGATCTGTGCGGGGGGTGCCGGGCAACCGGCATCCCTACCGCGACCACATTCATGTCGCACTCCCATTCGACGAACCCATTGGTTATCGCAGCGACGCTTGTTTCGCGGCGGAGCGCCAGGCACTTGGGGTGGCTTGAGACCTGTCGGGCGCCTTGGTTGTGCTTCGAAAATGAAGTCCGGCCGCCAAGATCGCCGCTTCTTCTTCACCGTCGACGCGGGACTCCGCGGACCGGGGCCGGTTCGAGAGAAAGCGTTCGATAAACCCGGTATCCATCGTGCCGGCGCAAAAATCAGGGTCTTCGACAAGGTCGCGGAAGAATCCGATCGTGGTGCGGATCCCGGCGATATGGTATTCAGCCAAGGCCCCCCGCAGCCGCCCAATTGCTTCGGGCCGTGTCGGCGCCCAGACGGCCAGCTTGGCGATCAGCGGATCGTATTCGAGCGGCACCCGCCAACCCGCGTCAGCCCCGGAATCCACTCGGACCCCCGAACCCGAGGGCCGTTCTATGGCCGTGATCAGACCCGGGGAGGGCAGAAAACCGTTGTCGGGATCTTCGGCGTAGATGCGGCATTCAATCGCACAGCCCTGGGAACGGATGTCGGGTTGGCGATACCGCAAGGGCTCGCCCGCAGCGATCAGAATCTGCTCCTTGACCAAATCCAAGCCGGTGACCATCTCGGTTACCGGGTGCTCCACCTGAAGCCGCGTATTCATTTCAAGAAAGTAGAAATTGCGGTCGCCATCCATCAGGAATTCCACCGTCCCGGCATTGCTGTAGCCGGCCGCGGCGGCGGCGCGCACGGCGGCGGCGGTTAGCTTGTCGCGCAGAGCGGGTTCGGGATCGACCAACGGCGAGGGCGTTTCTTCGACGACTTTTTGATGTCGGCGTTGCAACGAGCACTCGCGCTCGCCAAGGTGAATGACTTGGCCGTGCTCGTCGGCCAGGATTTGCACCTCGACGTGACGCGGCGCCTCAATCGCCTTTTCGACGTAGATGTCGCCGTTCCCGAAGGCCGCCACGGCCTCGCCGCGTGCTTGGGCGAAACAGGACTCCCATTCGGCGGCCGAGCGCACTAGGCGCATCCCCTTGCCGCCTCCTCCCGCCGTGGCCTTGAGCATCACCGGAAAACCGATTTCGGCGGCGCTATTGAGCGCCTCGTCGGGATCTTCGATGGCACTCATGGTGCCGGGAACCAGCCGCACGCCGGCCGCCGCGACGGTCTCGCGGGCGCGGGTCTTCGATCCCATCAGGCGCATCGCGCGAGCGCTTGGACCGATGAATTTGACGCCGGCGCGGCCGCAGGCCTCGGCAAAATCCGCGTTCTCGCTCAAGAACCCATAGCCGGGATGAACAGCGTCGGCGCCCGTTTTCTCCGCGGCGTCCAAAATGTGGTCAATCGAGAGGTAACTCTCCGCCGCCGGGGGCGGGCCTATGCGCACGGCCTCGTCGGCCATCCGAACATGCCGGGCGGCTCGGTCGACATCGGAAAAGACCCCGACGGTCGGGATTCCCATCTCGCGGCACGTACGGATCACGCGTACGGCGATCTCTCCGCGATTAGCGATCAGGATCTTGCGAAACATAGGACCTTAGCGCGAGTCTCGGCAACGGACGATTGTAACATCGCCGTCCGCCCCCGACGCGGCGCGCGCCTCCGCGGTGGGTGCGCGACATCAATGTGGGAGTGTGAATTCGGCGCGTTCCTGATGCCGCCGCGAAAGTAGAGTGACGGCGTAGTGGGGACAAGACATGTCGGGCTCGAAAGCCCGACACGGCTCGCCTGGAGGCGCGCGCCACGTCGGGAGGCCCGACCGCTCGATGGGCGCGCCCCGTCGGAGAGAAAGCAACAGCGGCGGCTCGTCTCCCCCATTGATGTCGCACACCCACTTTGCTTCGCGGGCTTTGCTTCGCGGGCTTGGCACGGCCGGTTCGATTTCGCTACACTATCCGGTCTGAAGAAAGCTTATCCCTCCGAGAGGTGTTGTTATGCGTGGGAAACGGCTCTTTTTGATTCTCCCCTTCGTTCTATTGGCTTCGTTCACGTTTTGGTCTTATCAAAGCGAGGCTCAACCGGGAACGGTCAAAACGATTGCGCCCGGCGTGTGGTTCCGCGAGGGCGAACAGGCGGCCATGGGCCACTGCAACAACGTCATCATCGAAATGAAGGACTACCTCATCGTGGTCGACGCCAATTTCCCGAGCGGGGCCCGGCTGGTCCTCGATGACATCAAGAAGCTTTCGGACAAACCCGTGCGCTATGTCTTCGACACGCACCATCACGGCGACCACGCCTACGGCAATCCGGTATGGACCCGCGCCGGCGCCACAACGCTCGCCTACGTCGGCGTGGCTGAAGAGATGAAACGCTACGAGCCGGTACGCTGGGGCGAAGCGGCTCGAGACCGTCCCGGCGTCGCCGAGCTGAATCTCGCAACCGCCGAGCCGCCGCGCGAGACTTTCCGCCAAAGCCCCTATGTACTCGAGGACGAGACACGGCGCGTGGAATTTCACTTCTTCGGTTGGGCGCACACTCGCGGCGACGGGTTCGTTTTTCTGTCGAAGGAGCAAATTCTCTGTACCGGCGACGCCATCGTCAACGGGCCGTATAACTACACCGGAGACGGCAATACGCTCAACTGGCCGAAGGTCATCGAAGCGGCGCGGCGTCTCGACGTCGACCGTGTTCTGCCGGGACACGGAGCCCCCGGGGGCCGCGATCTGATGGACGGCCAACTGCGCTTCTTCCGTGAACTAAGCGCGGCCGTGCGGTCCGCCGTGGATGGCGGAAGCAAGCTCGAGGACATCACCGCGACCGACGGCGGCGCCGTAACGACTTCGATCCGCCTTTCCAACGAAGTTTCCAATTGGGTCGGCGACCGGCTCGGCGACCAAGTGACCGCAGCCTACAAGGAAATCACCCTGGGAATACCGCACGGAGAAATCCTGGGCGGCAAGTAGTTCCCTTCGTAACGCGGAATCAGAGATGGGATGAGAGGCTGGTCGCTTGGAGCCGGGAAGCGGTAGGCTACCGGCAGCAGCGCACTTCTCCACAAGGGAGGTGCAATGGATTTTTGAAAAGGAGGCGACCAGCCATGAAGAAGAATAGCAAACAACAGACCGACAAGAACCAAACCGACAAACACCAAACCAAGAAAGCCGACAGCTCACAAGCGAAGACCCGCCAACTCACCCAGCTCGAACAACAGTTGGCGCAACAACGCATCCAGATGCAAAAAGACAACGAAATTTGCGCCGTCGCCGGCGTCGACATCGGCGACAAACGTTGCTTCGTACGGCTCACCGACCTCGCCGGCGAAAGCCTCGAGGAATGCCAAGTCCCCACCCGCCCGGAGGCCTTGGATCGCTGGTTCCGCCGTTGGCCGCGGCTGCGCATTGTGATCGAAACCGGCAGCCACAGCAACTGGATTCGCCGCCGCCTGGCCGCCCTCGCCCACGACGTGCTCGTCGCCGACGCGCGGCAATTGCGTTTAATCAGCCAATCCGACTCGAAAAACGACCGCAACGACGCCTATTGGTTGGCCGAGCTGGGACGCACCAACCCGGCCCTGTTGAATCCCGTCGCGCCGCGCAAGCTCGAGACCGAACAACAACGCACGTTGTTGCGGGCGCGCGAGGCCGTGCTCGAGTGCCGCACGAAATTGAAAGGGAGTTTGCGCGGCATGGCGAAGTCGCACGGCATCCGCTTGGGCCGATGCGCCCAGAACCAATGGGTCGAGCGCGTCCGGGAGGCCTGCCCCGAGGTGTTGCACGCGGCGTTGTTGGGGGTGGCGACACAAATCGAAAGCCTCGGCGCGACGATCCGCGAATATGACAAACAAATCGTCGCGTTGGGCAAGCAATACGCAGCGGTCGAGCGGCTGCGAACGATCGGAGGGGTGGGGCCGCTGACGGCGTTGACGTTCGTGTTGGCGCTCGACAACGACCCGGGCCGCGTGAAGCGTTCGCGGCAGGTCGGCGCGCTGGTGGGGCTGCGTCCCAAGCAACGCCAATCGGGCGAGCGGTCACTGCGGCTGGGCGTGACGAAATCGGGAGATCCGCTGCTGCGGCGGACGTTGATTCAGTGCGCGCACTGGGTGCTGGGGCCGTTCGGGACCGACTCCACGCTCAGGCGCTGGGGTTTGGGTTTGGC
This sequence comes from Bryobacterales bacterium, assembly GCA_965238125.1. Taxonomy (GTDB): domain Bacteria; phylum Acidobacteriota; class Terriglobia; order Bryobacterales; family UBA6623; genus UBA6623. The sequence goes on from OZ250179.1 coordinate 840,385, forward strand.
GGCGCGCGGCGGAGGACATGCGAAGAAGCGGGCGGTGGTGGCGGTGGCGCGCAAGTTGGCGGTGCTGATGCATGTGTTGTGGGTGAAACAAGAAAACTACGATCCGCTGCACGGGCTGACGGAAACGGTTTCCCCATAAGGCAGGGACGATGAGGCGCAGTCGGCGGCAACGGTTTCGGATGAAGCAACGTGATGAGGACATCCGCGAGCCCCCTAACGGGGACTCGGCGGCAAGAAGATTCCTGTTGAAAGGAAGGGAGTAGGGGATTGGGCGGACGAAGCGAGGCCGCGGCGGAGAATCGAGATCGTGTCACGGTGACTGCGGGCTCTGGGCAGGCAGGCCGATTCTTTCGAGGATGGGTCGAAGCCGCAACAGAGAGAGCAGCGCCGAAAGACCGGACCCCAACCAGCAGAGGTCAACAACGAGACCGATAACACTGCGAATGGAAGCCCGGTCCTCAACGCGCCGCAAGGCATGAGGACCCGGGCCGGATCCGACAAACCGACCAACGCCTCCCAACGACCGCCCTTGACAAGCGACCCACCTCTCATGGAAGCCCAGAGCGCAAGCGACGGGCCGGCGCAAGCGACGAGTCAAGCGCAAGCGACGGGTCGCGGGCACGATGGTTTCGGGTCGGCTCAAAACCATGCGGCCATGACGGACGGTTCCCGGAGACGCGGTTCCGGAGTGCTTCGCGGTCGCTTGCGCTTGGCCCGTCGCTTGCGCTCTGGGCGCTGATTCCGCGAATACGGCCTCTCCTTCCGTCCGGCTATTTCCGCCCCGCTCCCGCCGATAAGAGGTACCAGGGGCCATTGCACCCCGCCGCGCAAATCTGATTGAATGAGATCGACACCTCGGGGAGGGTGGATTCCCAGCCGGCCCCGAGTCAAGCACCGGAACGGAGAGTCGCCTTGGACGATCGCCTCAAAGGGCTGATTCAGCAGCTGGGCAATGTCATCAACGAGTCCTTGTCGGACTCGGAAAGCCTTGCCGAAGTGATCGGAGAAATTCGCGAAAGCGGCTACGACGTATTCCTCGTCATTGAAGCGACTATCGGCTTCAATAAGCGCGAGGGAGAAGAGGCGTCATCGACGCCCGAAACGATAACGCGGGTGCCCACCGAGCTGACCTTCACCGATCAGGATCAGGCTTTTCTCAAGGCCCTCAAGATCAACGTGGAAGAGTAGCGGCAGCCGCCGCGCAACCCTGTTTGCACGCTCGCCGCCAAGCGCTCAGTTCGCGCCTCGTCCCGCCATTACGCGCGGAATCGTCTGCAAAATGATCTTCAAATCGAGCCCCAGCGACCAGGTGTCGATGTATTCGAGATCAAGCCGCATCCAGGTGTCGAAATCCACTTTGTCGCGCCCGCGCACGGCCCACAAGCAGGTCAACCCGGGACGCATCCGCAAACGCCGTCTCTGCCAGGCTTTGTATTGCTCGATCTCGGAAGGGACGGCCGGACGAGGTCCCACGAGCGACATATCCCCGCGAAGAATGTTCCACAACTGCGGTAACTCGTCGATCGAAAAACGGCGCAGATAGCGGCCGACTCGCGTCAGCCGAGGATCATCGGCGATCTTGAAAACCGGGCCGTCTCTTTCATTGAGATGATCGAGGTCGGCCTTCATCTTTTCGGCTTTGTCCACCATCGAGCGGAATTTGTAGAACGTAAACCTTCGCCCGTTCAGCCCGCAGCGCACTTGGCGAAAAACGACCGGTCCCGCAGAAGTCAGCTTCACAACCGCCGCCAGCGCCGCGAGCGGAAGCGCCAAGACGATCAGGGCGGCGAGAGAGGCCGTCACATCGATCGACCGCTTCAGAAATAGGTGCAATTCGTTGTGCGGCGTCGTGGAAAACGTCAGCAGCGGAATACCGCTGAATCGATCCAAATAAACGCGGCTGTGGACATGGGGGAAGATATCCATCACCACCCGCGTGCGCACGCCCTCCTCGTCGCATAGCAAGAAGATTTCCTCGAGGTCGGCCAACTTGTCGCGACCGACGGCGAAGATGATTTCATCGATCACATGTTCACGCAATAACGTGGGGAGCTTGGATCGGGAATGCACGGGGTATTCGCGCTCCAGTCGGATCGGCGTCGCCCCGTCGCCCGAGGGGTCGACAAAGGCGAGCAACTGAATGCCGTACTCGCGGGCCGCTTCCAGACGGCCTCCCATCTCTCGAGCGTTGCTTTCGACGCCCACGATCACGTAATAGACTTCCGCTCCGAATTCCCGCCGGATAAAGCCGCGCACCCTTCCGGCGAGCAAGCGATAGAGCAACAGAAACAACAAGTCATAAAGGCCGAAAAGCCCGACAAAAAGGCGGCTGACGTCGAGGTTGGGGTCAATCAGATACTGGAAGGCCACCAAGCCCAGCGTCCCGAGCGACACCTGGGCGAGCGTATCGGTGACAGCCGCCACCGCGTTGGCCCCGTAGAGCCTGCGATAGACGCCGATCCACGATCCCAGGCTCAGCCACAACAGCAGCGTGAAGCCGAGTAGAAGCGCTTTCGTCGGGGCGACAATGAAGAAAACGCGGTCGAGGGGAAGCGCGACGCGAGTCTGGTACGCCGCCTCGAACGCGCAGATGGTCAGCAAGACATCGGCGACGGCAAACAGAACGGCGGCTTTACGTTGATGGCGATCAAACACCGGGCTGGTCGAAACTCTTCAACACCCCCAGAATATCAGAGCTTCGAGCCGAAGTTGATCGGGGCGTCGCAAGGGCATCGCGGTTTTCGCGGCGCGGTGGCCGAACGCGGCCATGGTGTCGGCTTCTTGTTCCGGGCCGGCCCAGGGCTAGGCCGTCGTGCCCCCACAGCTTGATCCCGCGCCGGCCGTGCACCCGAAACAATGCTGCGCGGTGACGACGCGGCGGCGCTCCAGCGGCCCCGCCGCGAAGTCGCGAATATGCGCCGGAGCGCCGAACCCGACCGGCAGCTCCAGCATCTGATTGAAGTCGCAATCGAAGAGCGTGCCGTCCCAACCGACCGAAAGCATATTGCGGCACATCACGCCGGCCGCGGCTGTGGGGTTGTACGCCTGAACTAACTTTTGCATGTAGCGATCGTAGTTGCCGCTCCGCAGTAGAAATTCGAGAAAGCGACTGATCGGCATGTTCGTAATCGCGTAGAGCGAGTTGAAGACGATGCCGTGGCGATCGCGCAATTCGCGTTTGAAATCGGCTTCCACGGCGGCCTGCGGCGGGGGCAGAAAAGCCCCGGTCGGGTTGTAGACCAAGTTCAGGTGGAGCCCGGAGCCTTCCTCGCCGTAGCCGAGCGAATTGAGCAATCGCAGCGCTTCTATCGATTTGTCGAAAACCCCCTCGCCGCGTTGCGCGTCGGTTCGCTCGGCCAGAAAGTACGGGAGGCTGGCGACGACTTCGACACGGTGCTCGGCGAGAAACTCAGCCAGTCCTTCTTGCGAGGGCAAGAGCAAGATGCTCAGGTTGCAGCGGTCGATGACGTGGCGCCCCAGGCCGGCGGCTTCGGTGACGAGGCGGCGGAAATTGGGATTGAGCTCAGGCGCGCCGCCCGTGATGTCGAAGGTCGCGATGTCGGTCGCGGCCAACGCGGCCAGGCAAAGGTCGGCCGTCTCGGCGGTCATGCTTTCGGTGCGGTCGGGCCCGGCGTCGACATGGCAGTGTTTGCAGGTCTGGTTGCAAAGCTTGCCGACGTTGATTTGCAGAATCTCGATGCCCGTCGTGGTCAGGGGGAATAGATCGGCCTCGGCTAAGGCGTCGTCGAAGCGCCGTAAACCGGCGTCGGCGTTGTTGAGAACGCGGAGCTGCTCGGAGGCCGCGGCCAACTGGTGATCCTGGCGCTGCAAACGCGGTGTCATGATGCGATTTCGTCGGCGAGTTGGTCTCCTCCGGGGAGTCCACCTACATGCTGATCTTTTCCGCCATGTTGCGCATCTGAACGCCGTGGACCAGACTCGCGCCCCCGCGAATCGCTGCGGCGACGTGCACAGCCTCGGTCATCTGATCGAGGTTGGAGCCTTTTTCGAGACAGTCCTGCGTATAGGCGTCAATGCAATAGGGACATTGTACGGCGTGCGAAACGGCCAGGGCTATTAGACTTTTTTCGCGTGCCGTTAGAGCGCCTCCTTGAAAAACCGCGCCGTACCAAGACTGGAATTTCTTCCAAAGCTCGGGCGCGTTCTTCCCGACCTCTCCAAAGCGGGGCAAGTCTTCGTCGTTGTAGTAATCCGCCATCGAGCCTCCTCCAGCTATTTTCCCAGTGTACGGCGGCGGGGTTCGGCGGGGTACCGATGGGGTGTAAACCTTTGGGCGGCGGGCCGCCCGGGAGGACCACCGTAAGCGGCGTTTCCGCGTACAATTGGAAGAGATTACATGCCCAACACGGCAACCCAAATTTATGGCGGGCGAGATCCCCGCGACGTGCCAGTATACAGCGTAGCCGACGCGGCCCGATATCTGAGGCTTTCACCCTCGACGTTGCGGTCGTGGGCGGCGGGACGATCCTATCCGCTGTCGAACGGCCAAGGCTCTTCCGGTCCTCTTTTTCAAGTGCCCCCGGGCGACGGGTTGTCGCTTTCCTTCCACAACCTCGTGGAAGCTCATGTGCTTCGCGCGTTGAGGTTCAATCATGGGGTTCCGATGCGGGAAATCAGAATCGCCCTGACCTACGCGCAGCGGGAATTCAAGATCGATCGTCTTCTGATCGACGAGCGGCTCAGGGCCGGCCCCGGCAACTTCTTTCTCGATGAGTACGGGAAGCTGATCAATCTGGGAAAGTCGGGTCAACTGGCGATGCGGCTGACGCTGGAGGCTTATCTAAAGCGTCTGGATCGCGGGCGGGACGGGCTTCCGATTCGCTTCTACCCGATTCCCGAGCACAAGGTGGATGCGGACCGAATCATCGTGTTGGATCCGCGTCTGTCTTTCGGGCGGCCGGTGCTGGTCAACCGGGGGATCGCCACCGCCACCATCGCCGAACGCATCGACGCCGGCGAACCCGTCAGCCGTGTGGCGGAGGACTACGGGATCAACGAGAAAGATGTCGAAGAGGCCGTCGTCTACGAGCGAGCCGCCTGAGCGCGTTTTTTTCACCGCTCGAGATCTTGGCCGTAAGATTTTTCCGGGGATACTTCGTGAAGCGGGCGTGCGCGTCGAGATTCACGACGACCACTTCGCGCAAGACACGCCGGATGAAGTTTGGCTTCCCGTTGTTGCATTACGCAATTGGATCGCCCTCACGCACAACAAAAGATTCGATATACGTCACTCGAAACCGAGAGCCTCATGAACGCGGGTTTGCGAACCTTCGTGCTGGTCGGAAGACGTCGGCACCAGGAATTGGCTGAGAATTTCGTGAGCTCTTTGAAGAAGGTCCATCGGTTTCTAGATCGTCACAGCGGACCGTTTATCGCGAAGATCCACGGCAAGCCTGGGAAGGTTGAAATGTGGCTTTCCGAGCCCCAGTGGAGGAAAGGGCGCGGGTCGTCTTCCGGTCGAGCCAGGCACGACACTTGCCGATGAGCGCCGTTGGGAGTTGCACCGAGAGGCTACATCACGCTCGTCGGGTCGACGTCGATCACCAAGGCGGTCGCGGGCCAGTTCTCGTCGACGGCGAAGCGGCGGGCGCGGGCGACGACCTCGGCGACCAGCTTGCGATTTCTGCCCTTGAGGATGAATTGGTATCGGTAATCCGTCTTCAGCCGCGCGACCGGGGCGGCGGCGGGGCCCATCAACCGCACCCCATCGGGGACGTTTTCGTGCAAATGTCGGCCTAGCTTTCCGCTGAGGGCCAACGCCTCTTCGAGTTTCTTCGAGCGCACCAGCAAAACGGCCATCGGCGCGAGAGGAGGGTAGTGCAGTTGGCGGCGGAAGTTCAACTCCTTCTTGTAGAAACCGTCGTAGTCTTGCGCGGCCGCGAAACGAATCGCGTAGTGGTCGGGGTTGATGGTTTGGAGCAACACTTTGCCCTTGAGGTCTCCCCGCCCAGCGCGTCCGGCAACTTGGGTAAGCAGTTGGAAAGTCCTTTCGGCGGCGCGAAAATCGGGCATGCCGAGGCCGACATCGGCCGTGACCACGCCCACCAAAGTTACATTGGGAATGTCGTGCCCCTTGGCGATCATCTGCGTACCGACGAGGATGTCGTAGCGGCGCTCTCGAAACGCCCCCAGCACGGATTCATAGTGCTCTCGTCCGCGTACCGTATCGCGGTCGAGCCTCGCGATGCGGGCTTTCGGCAAGCGTTGGCGTAAGTAGTCTTCCACCTTCTCCGCGCCGCTGCCCATGAAATAGATGTATTCGCTCTCGCATTTGGGGCAAGCATTGGGCACCGGTTCGGCGTAGTCGCAGTAATGGCAAGAGAGCTTTTGCTCGCGGCGGTGGAAGGTCAGTGTCACCGAGCAGTTTTGGCACTCGATGCGTTCGCCGCAGGAGCGGCAGACCACGAAGCTTGAAAACCCTCGACGGTTGAGCAGCATCATCACCTGCTCACCGGCATCCAGCCGCACCCGCAGAGCCTCTTCCAAGGCCCGCGAAAAGAGGTCTTGGCGCTTGGTTTCCACAAATTCGAGACGCATGTCGATGATGTCGACTTCGGGGAGCGGACGCCGTTCGATTCTTTCCGGCATGCGCAGCAGGTCGTATTTGCCGCGCTCGGCGTTGTAGCGCGTTTCGAGACTCGGCGTCGCCGACCCGAGAACGACCGTCGCCCCGGCGCGTTGTCCTCGCACTACCGCCACGTCGCGTCCGTGATAGCGCGGCGTCTCGTCCTGCTTGTAACTGTTGTCGTGTTCCTCATCCACGATGACGAGGCCTAGGTCGACCAGCGGCGCGAAGACCGCCGAGCGGGTTCCCACCGCTACTCGCGCCTTGCCCTCGCGCAGCCGCTTCCATTGGTCCGATCGCTCGAGGCCGGAAAAGGCGCTGTGGAGAATTGCCACGAGGTCCCCGAAACGGGCGAAAAATTGTCCCGCCACCGCCGGTGTCAAGGCTATCTCGGGGACCATCAACAGGGCGCTCTTCCCGAGTCGCAAAGCTTCCTCGATCGCCCGCAGATAGACTTCCGTCTTGCCCGATCCGGTCACGCCGTGGATCAGGAACGTCTTGAACTTCCCGGTATGAAGCGACGAGCAAACGGCGTCGAGCGCGGTTTGCTGATCGTCATTGAGCGAGACTCGGACGCGCGTCGGAGAGTGGTTGGCGCTCTTGGCGGCGGGGGTGCCGAAATCGCGCCATAGGTTGACCACGCCCGCCTTCGCCAGCTTCGCCGCGACGCGCTTGACGTCTTTGCGCTCTTCCGTCAAGGCGTCGACGCGATGTGGGCCGGGGTCGCGTTGTAGGTAGTCGATCAGCCAACGCTCGCCTCGGGTGGGTTTTTCGAGAGCAGTGTCGAGAGCGCCCGCCGCCAGCATCAGCGTTCCCGAACGCGCCCGCAACGGATCGCTTTGCTTGACGACCGGGTCGCTTGCAACCCAACCCTTGCGTCGCAAATTCCGCACGACCGGCACGACGCCCCCAATCTTACGCTTGAGATAGGCCTCGCTCAGGGGCCGCTTGCCGAGGGCTCGGAGCACCTGGACGATACGGTCGTCATCGTCTTCGTCGGCGAGTTGTCCGGCGGCCTCGCGGCCCGCGGCGGTGAGCGAGAGCAGCTTGCCGGCCCGGGTCGTGCCGCCGAGCGGCAACATTGTTTTGAGGACCTCGCCCAGCGGAGCGCTATAATATTCGGCGATCCAGCGGCCCAGCTTGAGCAGTTCCGGGGTGAGCGCGGGTTCGTCGTCCAGCAGGCGGATGATATCGCGGACTTTCCCTGGGGGCGGGCTCTTGTGTTGCTCAAGAACGACCCCGGTCAGCTTACGGGACCCGAACGGCGCCAGGACGCGCGCACCGGGCCGGGCGCGTTCCCGCAAGGGTTCGGGCAAGCGGTAGGTAAACGGCTGATCGACGGGAACGGGAAGAGCAACGTCGCAAAAGGCGGGCCCGGAGTCAGGCATCAATGCATTCGATTTTAGCGGATCGCTCATCGGCTGAACTATTTCGGCGGACCCGGCGTGTGCTCCGGCATCGCGGGCCTGTTTTTTCGCCACCAATTCCAATGAAAACAACCACGGAAGGTCGCCGATCGTGATCACGCAAATCGCGCTCTTGCTGCTTCTGCTTGCGGCGCTCGCGTACTTCCTGCGAACGGTCTACACCCGCTTGGAGAAAATGCGTGAGGCCAAGCCGCCGCTTCCGCGGATCGACCTCGGGAGTCGCCTGGTCTCGACCTTTCTCGAGGTCATGCTCCAAACCCGCGTCATTCGCGACCGCCCGGTTGCCGGGGTCCTGCATGCCCTGGTGATGTGGGGCTTCTTCGCCTTTGGGTGGGTCAGCATTGAGCACATCCACCAAGGCTTCGCCGGGCTTGAAAACGCGGCGGCCGATCAGAGCTGGTACGGGGCGTTTGCCGCTGTCTGGGCCGTGGCGGTGTTGGTAGGCATTGTCGGCCTTGCCTATCGCCGTTTCGTAGTGCGACCGCCGCAATTAGGAAAGATCTCTCCGTCGTCGGGCTTTGTGGCGGCGCTGATTGTTCTGCTGATGGCGACCTACCTGGCCGGCCGGCAAGGCTTGGAAGCGGGGTCGGGGGCATGGATTGTCAATTGGTGGCTGCACACGGTTTCGCTCGCCGGCATGCTGTTTCTCATTCCCAACTCGAAGCACTTGCATCTCGTGATCGGGCCGCTCGCGATCTTGTTCCGAGGCGAGACGACCAGCAGCATGCGCCCGCTGCGCGAGGAAGACGACGACGATTTCGGGATGCTCCACTTCGGCGACCTTTCGGCGAAAGACATCCTCGATGTGAATTCCTGCGTGGAGTGCGGTCGTTGCAGCGATGCTTGTCCGGCGAACGCCGTGGGCGGCACGCTGAACCCGAAGGAAGTCATTCTGCAAATGCAGCACGGGCTGTTGGCGGGTGCGGAAGTCATCGCCGGAACGGCCTCCGAGGTCGAGAACGGCGAAGCCTGGGTTCGCGAAGACGACCTCTTCCAGTGCCTCTCTTGCGGTGCTTGCGAGCAGATTTGCCCGGTCGGCATCGAGCATGTCGGGGCGAAGATCCTTGACCTGCGGCGCGGGTTGGTCAGCGAAGGCCGGACCCACAATGACAAAGTGTCGGAACTGTTCACGGCGATGGAGCGTGCCCCGCATAACCCTTGGAAGGTTTCCCACGACACGCGGGCCAAATTCATCGAGGGCGAGGAGTTCCCAATCTTTGACGGAACCGCCGAGTGGTTGCTGTGGCTCGGCTGCGGCAACAGTTATGACTCGCACGGGCAAGATGTCGCCCGCGCGATGGCGAAGATCCTCAATGCCGCGGGAGTTTCTTGGGGCGTTCTCAAGCGCGAGACCTGCTGCGGCGAGCCCGCGCGCCGGGCGGGGAATGAATACCTCTACATGGAGCTTTCCGAAAAGGTCATTGAGTCGTTCGCGTCGCACAAGGTGAGGAACCTGGTGACCTGCTGTCCGCATTGCACGCGTATGCTGGATGTCGATTACCGGCAAAACGAGGCTTTTGAGGAGTTGGGCATCCGCGTTGTCCATCACACCGAGTTGATCGACGAGCTGCGTGGCAAGCTCACGGTGCAACCGTCTTCGGAGCCCGTGGTCTACCACGACCCCTGCTATCTGGCGCGCGGCTGCGGTGTTACCGAGGAGCCGCGGGCCGTGCTCGACGCCTGCGGGGTCGAGTTGATCGAGCCCGCTCGCCACGGCAAAGACACTTTCTGCTGCGGCGCCGGAGGGGCGCAAATCTTCATCGCCGACGACAAGGTCGAGCCGCCCGGGGGCCGCATCAACCACAAGCGCTTTGCCGAGCTTGCCGCCACGGGAGCTTCGACGGTGGCCGTAGCTTGCCCCTATTGCCCGATTATGCTGAGTGACGCCGCGCAGCACGCCGGCCGCGACGATGTTCGCGTCGCGGATGTAGCGGAATTGCTGGCGGAGCGGTTGCCGTCGTGAGGGTCGGGGTCATCGCGTCTCCTCGCGTCGAGGGGTGGGCGCGCTGCCCGGCCCGGTTTTACCCATGGCCGTGACAGCGCACCCGGTTGGAGGAGAGACTGATGTACTTATCGGTCGCTTCCGGGCGGGTTTGATGGATTCCGTTGGCGGCGCGTCATCCGGCGCGTTTCTTGACGCGAACCGGCGAGTTGTCGTCGACGGCCCGTGCCGCGCGCCTAGGACCCACAGGGCCTATGATAGGCTGGGCATCGAGGAGAGGCATTTCATGCGCCGATTTACGGTCATTGCGGGTTTCGTCGTCGGGCTTGTCGCGGCCCTCGGGACGGCTGCTTCCCAGCAGCACGAGATCGGATCTATCCCGCCCGGTTTCACTTCAATTTTCAACCACCAGAACATCGCGGGTTGGCACGTCAGCATGACCACCCACCAGGGCAATACGCGTGAATGGCGCGTGATTGACGACGTGCTCACGGGACGCCAGAGCCCCAAGGGCAATGGCGGGGTCTTGCTCAGCGATAAGCGCTACAAAGACTTCGAGGTCTACCTCGAAATCAAGCCCGATTGGGGCTGCGACGGGGGGTTGTTTCTGCGTTCGAACGGAGCCGGCCAAGCCTACCAGGTGATGATCGATTATCTGGAAGGCGAAAATGTCGGCGGCATCTATGGGGAACGCTTGGAAGGCGTGAAGCCAACGCTCTCCGAAGGCTGGCAACAGGTCTGGCGCAAGGACGACTGGAACGCTCTACGGGCACGGATTACAGGGAATCCGCCGCGCATCACCGTTTGGCTCAACGGGAAGCAGGTTACCGATTTCCAAGACACCCCCAATCACGCCGCCGGAGGGGCCGAGGACGGCATGATCGCCGTGCAAGTGCACTCGGGCGAGCGCTGGGCCGGGGAAGAGAGCTACCACCGCTTTCGGAACATCGCGGTGAAGGAGTTGCGGTAGGCGCGGCTGGAGGAGGTCTTCGGCGTCCTCAATTGACCGAGCCGCAAGCCCGGGCCGAACCGGGGTACGCGCCGCCTGCCAGACGAAGCAAGCGGCTGTCGAGTTCGGCGAACTGGACCAACATCTCGCTGTGGTTCTGGGAGGCTTCGGCACGCAACGTGTCGCGCAGGTCGTCGATCCGCTCATTGGTTTGCTTCCGAAGATCATCGATGCGGCCCGCGTTGCGGCGTTTTTCGATCTCCGCCCCGCCTTCTTTCACCACACTGTGCTCAAATTGAAGTAACCGGCGGTCGACTTTTTAGGTCGATGAATAGAGGTAACCGATGCTGAAAACTGCGCGTTCGTTGCTGTGGATTTGCTCGCTGATGCCGGCAGCTCTTTTGGCCCAAATAGCGGTCACCGAAATCCAGCTCCACGCCGATCCCGCCGACGCGCGCGTGCGGCCCCATGAGTCTCTGGTCATTCAACTGCTGGCCTACGGCGAAGTCGCCGAGGGACCCGACAATGAGGCGAAACGGGTGCGCCTGCAGCGAAATGCCGGGAGCTTTGCACTAACGGATGCAAACGCCGGTTGGCTGTCAAAACCCTTCCGTTCCCAAGGTCGTGAGGATGAGGATTTCCACCCGGAACGCGGCCAAGGTCTGGGGGCCGTCTTACTGGGCCGGGCGACCGGTCAATTTGCTCTCCAGGACGCTGTGCTATTTACGGCCGGCGAGAAATACGGGCGCTTTCGCGTCGAAACGACGCTCGACGGCAAGACGGCGTCGATCGAGATCGAAGTGGTCGACAGCGCGCCGGGCCGCAAGCCGGCCGAGCGCACCACCTTCCCGGCCGAATCACCCTCGCCCGACAAGTATCGCCGCTTGGCTGAACACTACGCGCCCAAGGTGGCGGAGGAAACTTGGTTCCAGCCGAAAAGCGACTATCTCGCGCGCTTTGACCTCGACGGCGACTGGAGGGGAGACAACAACTGGGACCGCGCCGAGATCGGCTCCTCTCAGGCCTATGTGTACTACGCCGCGATGGAGACCTCCACGCATTGGTTTCTGATCTACAACTTTTTCCACCCGCGCGATTACTCCGACAAGTGCGTCGCCGGCACCTGTCACGAAAACGACAACGAGGGTATGATCTTGACCGTCGAGCGCGACGGCTCGCAGTTCGGCCGACTCCAAACGATGGAGACGCTGGCGCACAACAACATCTATTCCTACCGCAACGACCGCGGGGTCAAGAAGGGCGTCCACCGCCTTGACGGCAAGGTCGAGTTCAGCGACAGCTCGCATCCGGTGGTGTTTATCGAATCCGGCGGACACGGCGTTTACGGCTCCGACGGCGGTCACTCGCGCTACTCGGCGCGGCGCGACGAATTCTCCGAAGGCACCGGCGTGACCTATGTTTTCAAGGGCAAGGCCGAGCGGCCTCGGCACCCCAACGACCGCAACGTGGGCTACGAGCTACTGCCCATCTATGAGCATTGGTGGCTGCGCGCCCATGGACCGTCGAAACGAAGTCGGGCCTTCGACGCGTATTACGCCTACGAGCCGCAAGGCGGCCGGCCCCGTCCGCCGCTTGCCGAGATCGCGGGGTCTTTTCTTGGCCGTAAGCACGGCTCCAACAAAGCCAAACCGTTCTGGGGATGGCACGACAACCGCACTCGCAAACGCAAGGTGCTCGGTACCGGGCAGTGGGGGCTCGACCCGGCATATGCGGTATCAAAGAATTTGCACTTTCCCGGACGGTTTTCGCTGGACTATACCTACAACCCGTATTTGGGAATCGGCGAGCCCGCCGCGACCGATCCCGTCAGCACGCCCGTGACCACGGCCGTGGCCCCGCGTACCCGGGTGGCGGGAACCACCGCCTCGGGCGGAGCCGGCGAAGACAGCTTTTCCGGCTTGACGAGTTTTCAGCCGTCACGCGCCGGCCGCTACGACGAAGCCTCCAAGAAAGGTCAGTTCGATTTGCGCCTGCACGTCGACGGCGAGGTGGATGTCTTCGTCCGAGCGGCGAGCGTCGGGTATCGCGCGGTGAACGGCGGGCCGCCGCGCAACGACGGCTCCGAATACACGCAGCCTCTGCCTAGGGCGGCGTTTCGGCAATTCAAACTCGAGAAGAAGGACGGGCGGGGCAAGATCACCTTGGTCGAGCCGCCCTCGGCGGGAAACGGCTACACGGCGAAGTTGCGGATTTCCGATCCTAAGCGCGGGGAAGACCGCTATCATGCTCGGCTGAGCTGGGAAAGAGGTGAGTTGGCACCGCCCGAGCCGACAAGGCAACCGTTGACTCACGCGCCGCCGACGTCGGTTGCGGGTGAGTCGGGTTCCCCGGCCGCCGGCGCCTCCGCCGACGCACCGACGCTGCCGGCCGACCCGCGGGGCTCTTCGCGCGGCAGCAGCATCTTGGCGAAGCACATGGAGGCGGTGCGCCGCGGGGCTCGGCCGGAGTCCGAGCCGCCCGCACCCCCGGCAGCGTCGGCGCAGCCCGAGACACCCGCGCCCGCCCCGGCTTCTTCCTCCGCGGGAGCGGCCGCTTCCAAGCCCGCCGTGCCCGGCAGCGAGATCTTTTCCGACGACAACGACCCGTCGCGCTACGACGACCGCAACGAAGGCTTGTTCGAGTTTCGCGGCCGCGTCGATGGCACTGTACGGTTGCGCATCCGGGCCGACCGCGTGATGGCGGAAAATACGGCTGGCCGCCCGGTCAGCGTGGAGCGCTTTTCCTTCTCCCAGCCCGTGCCGGCCGCGAGAGTTCGCGATATGGGTGTCGAGAAGAAGGACGGGCGCGGCAAGGTCGTTTTGCTCGAAAGGCCCTGGGAAGGCAATCACTACCTCGCGGTCATCGAAATTTCCGATCCGAAGCGAGGAGACGACCGCTATCATTTTCGACTGAAGTGGCGGCGGTAGAGTAGTATCAAACGAACGACGGTCGGAAGCCTGATCTCCACCGCAGGGCCGTGATGACTAATTCGGTACGCATCGTTGCTTTCGTCCTCGCCGTGCTTGCGAGCGGCGTCGCGGCCCGCGCGCAACTCGAGCCGAGAGATTCCGCCGACGATTACTCGGCGGTGTGCCGGCTCCAAGGCGGGTCGGTCGGTGTCGATTACCTGCACCGCAGCCTTCCGACGCCCCGAGGTCTCCAATTCATTCCCCGCACGCTCATTTTCGAGATCGGTGTCTTTCCGCACCGCGGGAAGACAATCGCGCTCGGGTCGAATGATTTCCAAATCAACTGGCAGAAAGCGGATCTGCCGCTCCTTCCGGTTCACCCGCAATACGTTGTCGCCTCGTTATTGCGGCCAGAGTACCGCCGAGGGGCCATCGGCGCTCGAGCCCGCGTCGGAAGAACCGATCCTCGCACCGGCGAGTTTGAAGGCGTCACGATCGGCGGGCCACCGCGCAATCCCCGATTCCCCGACGACCCGCGGCGCGACGGCCCGCCCTTGCCGAGAGCACCCGTCGAACCTCGCGTTACGCCCAAACCGCCTCACGCCGACGAACGGCCCGACAGGATTCTTTCCATCCACGCCCTTTCAGCCGAGCCCGCCGATCACCCTTCAGCCGGGTACGTCTATTTCGCCTACAACGGCAAGCTGAAAAAACTGAAAGGGCTTGTCCTGACAATCCGCGGCGGTGAAGACAAGTGCAACCTGCTGATGCGCGAGTGAGCAGTTCATCGCGCTCGTCTTATTAGTCACCTACCCCCGGCCGGTATATAGGTCTCCTCACACAGAGATTCATCTCGTGAACCTCCCGAATATCATCTGTGCTACGATGCCGTCTCCCCGGCTCGCGCCCTTTGAACCATGGCCCAACTCCGCTCCCACGGCGCTGTTCATCCCGGTATTCAGTGGGGGCCTTTCACGCTGCGCATTCCTTTCGTCCACGTCGGCGTTAAGATTCCCGAACTGATCCAGGGCTTACTGGTGGCCGGGGCTACGGGTCTCTCCATCGTGCCGCTCTATATGGAGTGGTGGGGGATGAGCTTCGAAACCGCCGTGGCCATGTGCATCGTCTCGTCGATGGTCGTTTGCGCGGGGCCGATCGTTTTCGGTGACCCCTATTGCGCGGGCTGGTTGACGCCCGCCCTGCCGCTGGTCTTGCGCCAGACCATGGAATACGAAACCGTCCCCGAGCGCACGGCGTTCGTCACGGCGGTCGTGTTGCTGGTGGCGCTGACATTTCTCTTGATGGGCGTCTCGGGCTTGGGTAACTGGTTTCTGCGGGCGGTGCCGAGGGCGCTCAAGGCGGGGATCATTCTCGGCGCGGGCATGAGCGCCGTTTACGGGGAGTTCATTCCTCGCTCGGGCGATCGCCCCTCGCGGATCGAAGCTCTGCCGGTTTGCATTCTGCTCGCTGTCTGCGTCTCGCTGCTTCTGCTGTTTTCCGAACCCTTCGAACGTTGGAAGAAGCGTTACCGGGGTGTGGCCTTTCTTGGTGCGCTCGGTATCGCGCCCGGCTTTTTCGCGGCGATGGTCGTCGGCCCCTGGGTCGGCGAGGTGAGTTATCGAGGCTTCCAGTCGTATTTCGTCGACGCCGAGACCGGACAATGGATCTTCAATCCCGGCGACATCTTCTTTCTCCCTGAGTTTGGGACGCTCCTTAGCGGATTCAGCCCGCTTTACCAGGGCCTGCCGAGCTTGGAATTTTTCGCCGCCGCTCTGCCGTTGGCCGTCGCGGCATACGTCATCGGATTGGGGGACATCATCACCGGTACGGCGATTGTCGGCGACGCCGCCCGCGAACGCCCCGACGAACATGTCCCCGTCGATGAGCGCCGCACGCATCTGACGATCGGTTGCCGCAACCTGCTGATGGCCGTCCTCAGCGGCCCGTTCTTCCCTCTCCAAGGCCCTTTGTGGACCGGCGCTACGGTGGTTGTGGCCGAGCGCTACCGGCGCGGTCGAAAAGAGATGGACTCGATCTTCGGCGGCATTTTCAGCTATCTGATGTTCGGCATACCGATCTTCTATTTCATCCGGCCGTTGTTGGAGCTGTTTCGCCCCGTGCTCGACGGAGCGTTTTCGTTGACGCTGATTCTCACCGGTTTCGCCTGCGCTTACGTCGCGCTCGCCATGCCGCGCGACCGCATCGAGCGCGGTCTGATAGTCCTGATCGGCATGGTGATTATGTACTTCTCGACCCGCGTGGGTCTGGTGGTGGGCTTCGCCGCCTCGGCCGTCCTGCTGGGACGGCGAGCCTGGGAAAGCGAGCCGGGAGATCGGTGAACCGGGCTGCTCTGACACTTTGGGCTTGGGGTTTTGGGGGTTTGTCCGAATGGGGGCGGCGGTCGCGGGCCGCCGTTGGGCGTTGATGGTGCCGGGGATGTCGTCGTCGGTGGTTGAGCCCGTTCGGCGGTTCGCTGCTTGGTCTTGCGCTTTGGCGGGGTCGGGTTTTGCTGTCTCCTTGTGATCTTGTGTGTCGGTTTGCGGGTCGGTGCTGCTTGCTAAGCCGTTGTTTTTGAAGCGGTTCGCTTAGAAATTGGGTTTGTTTGGCGGTTTTTGATTACCGGCGTCGCGGTGTTGCGATTTCGGGATCGTTCAGCCTTTCTCTGGCGCCGGCTGACGCGGTGACGTTGGCTTTGGGACGGGGTTGGTTCCGCCACCCTTTCCAGAGTCGTTAGGTTCATCGGATACCGCTCACTTACGTTCGCGGCTCGGTTTGGGGGTGCCGCGATCTCACCGAGGGGGATCGCCGTCGTTTCACGGTTGTGGAGGTCCGGGGTTGAGTTGATTAGCGGCGGATCGCTCGGCGAGTCGGGGATTGGGGTGGGTGCGTATCGGCCGGGCGGGGGGTCGATGTTGTAGCCGGGTTGGGCTTCGCGAGCTTCTCTTGCTTCGCGGTCTTTACGCTCTTCGCGGCGGATGTCGATCATTAGCTCGACGGCGCGGTAGAAACGGCGGCCGAGGTGGCTGTCATAGCGGGCTAGGTTGTTGAGGAGTTTTGTTCTGGTGAGCATGGCCCAGCCAAGGATGTTGGTTCGCTCTTCGCGGTCTTCGGGCATGGGGCCGGTGTCTTGGTTGAAGCGGCGGGAGTTTTCCATGCCGGCGGCGATGACGGCGGTTTCGATGCGGGAGAGGCGTTGCATTCTCCACATCGAGTCGGCGATTTGACGGACGATTTCTTTTTCGACGCGGTTTCTGGGGAGATAGGTCTCCTCGAGACTGACGAGGTGCCGGTCGAAGTCGGCGGGGTCTTCGCCGGGGAGGACGGCGTCTTGAGCAAGCAGGCCGTGTTTGAGTGCATTTTTCGAGGTACGGGTTTTTCCGCTGTTGGTGCGGGGCCCGGTCGATTTTTTCGCGTTTTCGCGGTTCGCTTTGATTTGTTTATCAGTTGCCATGGGATAATCCTTTTCTGGCTAATCTACTGAGTTTCGCATAATATACTGTCAATCGAGACAAAGAGAAGACTGTTTCCAGAAAGCGGTAATCAAGCGCGGTTTGCGGTGCATTCGCCGCAGCGCTTTGCGGGCGCGCTCGTCGAGTTCCCAGTAGTCCTTCGGGCAGACGTTGGGCAACTCGTGCTGCTTCCAGTACGCCCAAATGTATTCCACCGGGTTCAACTCCGGCGCATAGGGCGGCAAGTACTCCGTTGCGATGTGATCCTCGGAGAGCTGGATGAACTCCCGCACCAGGCGGCTGCGGTGCGCCGGCAGCCGGTCCCAGACGATCAGCAGTGGGCCGTCGATGTGGCGCACCAAAGCCTTCAGGAAGTCGATGACCTCCAGCTCGCCGATCGCGCCGGGATAGAGCGGGAAGTAAAAGTTGCGCAACGTCAGCCCGGCCGACACCGACAGCTTGTCCCAGTTGAAGTTGAACTCCAACACCGGTGTCTCGCCGCGCGGCGCCCAGGTGCGGCAACGATGCGGCTTCTGACTCAATCCGCTTTCGTCGATGAAGACGATCGTACGTTCTTCTTTGCGGGCTTTTTTTTAATGGCCGGCCAAGTCTTGCGCTGCCAGCCGCGGATGGCCTCTTCGTTGCGCTCCCGCGCTTTGCCGACGGGCCGTTGCGGGCTCCAACCGAGCGCCCGCAGGATCTTCCAGACATGGCCCTCGTGATAGCGCACGCCGAACTCGTCTCCGATCAGACGAGCGACCCGCGGACAGCTCCACAGCGGCGTCGGGAAGCCGTGCACCTCGGGGCCTTCCAGCAGCAACGCCTCGAGGCGTTCGAGCTGCGCGGCGTCCAACAGCGGCTTACGGCCGGCGCGGCCGGCCTGGCGCAACCCGGCTTCGCCGTCACGCCGGTATCGTCGCAGCCACTCGCTGACGCTTTGCCGCGCGACCTTCAATCGCCTCGCTGTCTCGGACTGACTACAGCCTTGCTCGACCAACCGGATCGCTTTGAAACGGCGCTTCTCCAGGGCCTCGAAATCCCGCCGTACGCCTTTTGTATTTCCCATACATACAAAGACGTACGTACCCCAAAAAGGTGTCACTTTATTTTGCGAGACTCAATAATTAGCCATTCATCCCGCATTTTCAATTTGATGTATGAGCTTCAGACCATCCAGCGACCTTCAGCGTCTTTATTGATAGGGGCTAGAGCCCGATAAGGACGCCATGGAGGTCAACACCCGATGGGTGAAAAAGAAAACAAGCCGTTTCAGCTCACGTTCAATGGATTTCTCAAAGTCGATTTCCAAGGATCGCGAGTCACCTCGGATGGCGGTCTGATTCTCGTTCGCGAACTGGATGAACGACTCGGACTCGGGAAGCTGATCGACGAGCATCTCAGCGACTCGCGACAAGGCTTGAACAAGAAGTTCGCGCTGGCCGATCTGCTGCGGCAGTCGGTCTACAGCCGACTCGCTGGCTACGAGGACCTCAATGACGCCGTTCGAGTATCCGCCGATCCGACCTTTCGCTTGATCGGCTCGAAGAGGAACTGGGATCGCGGAGCAGCCTTGACCTCGACGCTGCATGGCTTCGAGACGGAGATGCTGGCGAGCGAAGAGAACTTGCTGGGGCTGATGGCAGTGAACCGGGAGCTGGTCGCGCAAGCCGAAGCTCCCGACGGTTCAGACCGCGTGGTGCTCGACATGGACTCCACGGAGAGCCCCGTCCACGGCCAACAGGAAGGCAGTGCCTACAACGGCCATTTTGAGTCCCTCTGCTATCACCCGCTGTTGCTGTTCAACCAGCACGGCGACTGCCTAGGCGCGAAGCTGCGTCCCGGCAACGTGCACAGCGCCGAGGACTGGGACGAGCTGCTACTGCCGGAGATCGAACGACAACAGGCGGAGGGCAAACAGGTGACGTTCCGCGCCGACGCCGCCTTCGCCAAGCCCGAGATCTACGAGGCGATGGAGGAGCGCGGCGTGGACTACGTGATTCGCATCCCGGCGAACAAGAGCCTGGAGCTGGAGATCGAGGACATCCTGTTTCGGCCACCGGGCAGGCCGAACGCCAAGCCCCTAGTGCGCTACAAGAGTTTTCGCTATCAGGCCGAGAGCTGGTCGAAGGCAAGGCGAGTTGTCGCCAAGGTCGAGCATCACCAGGGCGAACTATTCCCGCGCGTCGGATTTGTCGTGACGAGCATGAGCTTGCCGAGCCGCTCGGTCGTGCGGTTCTACAACAAGCGCGGCACGGCGGAGCAGTGGATCAAAGAAGGCAAACAGGCCACGCACTGGACCCGCTTGTCGTGTCACCGCTTCCGAGCCAACGAGGTACGGCTGCAACTCAGCGTGCTGGCCTACAACCTGGGCAACCTGTGGCGGCGGCTAGGGCTGCCGCAGCGAATCAAAAGCTGGTCGCTAACGAGTTTGCAACACAGGTTGATGAAGACCGGCGGTCGGCTGGTCAAGCATGCTCGCTACTACTGGTTGCTGCTGGCGGAGGGGCATCTGAACCGGCGGCTGTTCGGTGACATGCTGCATAGGATCTGGGCGCTGCCTGTGCCGGGTGGGTAGCGTTGCCCGGGCGAGGATCAACAGTTTTTGGCTCCAAAAAGGTTTCGCAGGGAGCAGTGTCGGCCGGAGCGCCGTTCAGTCCGCTCAATCAACGTCTGTGAGCGGACGGACGAGCCCTGGCGCCTACCGGCGGAGGTGATGTGCAGGGTTCAGCGCGAAAAGACGTGGTATTCGGCGCAGCGGGGGTGTATCCTGTGACCGTGCCAGGGCCAAAATGGAAATCCTGGGTTGAGCGGGTCGCGGACCAGGAAAGCTTCTACGCCTCTCTCGGCCAGTCTTTCCTTGAAGCGCGCCACGGTCCGTTTGTTCCACTCGAGCGGCAAGCGATCGTAGGCGGCGGGTTCGGGCGGCCCCTCGGCGTCCGCCTCCACCGGGAGCAGCAGCTTCTCGCTTTCGCCCGAGGCTTGGCGACCCACTTCATCGATCAGCGTTAAGGCGATAGGATGAGACCTTCATGCCCGAACCACTGGCCCCGTTGCGCCGAGAACTCGACATCATGCCCTCGCCGGTTCCCGAACAACCCGGCTTGCTGCTGCGTGATCCTTTCCGTTACACCGAAGCGGTCATCATTGTTCCGCCGCTGCCGGCGCGGACGCTGGCGTTGTTCGACGGGGAGCATACCGAGACCGACCTGAAAGCCGCCTTTACGCGTTTTAGCGGCGACATTCTTCAGTCCGACGATGCGGCGCGGCGCCTGGCCGGTTCGCTCGATGAGCACGGGTTCTTGGAGTCACCGGCCTTCTTCGAGATGAAGGAACGCAAGCAACGCGAGTTCGAGCGGGCGGAGGTTCGTGAGCCGGCTCACGCGGGGACGGGGTATCCCGACGAAGCGGAGACTCTTGGGCGGCAGCTCGATGAGTACGCGGCCGCGGCCGAGGCGCCGTCGCGGGGGAATTCGCTGATCGGTTTGGCCGCGCCGCATGTCAGCCCGTCAGGAGGGTATCGCTCCTACGCGGCGGCGTATCGTCGCTTGAACCCGTCTTACGCCGCGAAGACCTTCGTCATCTTGGGAACCTCGCACTACGGCGAGCCCGAGAAGTTCGGTCTGACGCGAAAGCCGTATGCGACTCCTTGGGGTCTGATCGAAACGGATGTCTCGATGGTGGATCGCCTGGCGGCGGCGGCTCCGGCGGCGGTCGAGATGGAAGATTACTGCCACGCGAGCGAACATTCGATTGAGTTTCAGTGCATCTTCCTTGCTCACACGTTGGGGACGACGAATTTCAAGATTGTCCCTTCATAGGATAAGCGGGAGGTTGGCGTCTGGCGGGGTTTGGATTTTCTAAGTTGTTGATATGGCGGGGGAAGTTTTTTTTGAACTAACGTGACGGATTTCGTGAACCGTGAACCGTTAGCCGAGTGGGGAGGGGACCGGCCGCTTGCGCCCGGTCTTTGGCCCGCCCCAGGCCCCCGAACGACCGTTTTGACGGTCGTTCGCCCGAGGGAGGTTTGGTCCGTCGGTTGGTGCCGGCCCTCAAGGACCGGCCTATGGGGGAGGTTCAAGCGGCGTGAACACCGCTGGGGACGGTTTGTTGGCCGGGGCGGCGAGGGCGGGTTGCGGGGCAGGCCTGGAGACCTGCCCCACTGGGGGAACTGGGGGTAGCAGGAACCAACCAGCTGATAGACTGGTTGAAACCGCCACCTACGTGCCGCCGCGAAAAAGGCCGGCGTCGAAGCCGCCTGAGCCTTTCCCACCCCAACCCCGCCGGAGATGTATACTAGGCGCATTCGCGGGAGCCTCCGGGCCGGTGTTCGATCCTTGGCGCGAGGTCCGATGCGATTGTTGAAGCTGACAACGAAAGAGAGGACAAGTCGATGACTTTAAGACGGATTGTTTCTTCCGCGGCCGCGGTCGCTGTGCTCTTCGCCGCCCACGCGCTCCATGCCGACCAGCACGGCAAGAAAGTACGAATGTACAACACCGCGAAGCAGAAGCTCATGGACGGCAAGTCGATCGTCGGCGGGACGATCACCACCGACGATCCCAACATCTATTGCGCCATGGCCAACTCCGGCTTCGATTTTCTGTGGATTGAAATGCAGCACAGCCCGCTGACATACAGCGGGGTCGCCCGCATGATCTGGGCTTGCAAGGACGCCCCCGCGATTCCCTTCATTCGCGTGCCCGACGCCACCGAAGGCGATCTCCAGAAAGCCACCGACATCGGCGCCCTCGGCATCGTCGTACCCATGGTCGATACCGTCGAGGAAACGGAACGGGCGGTGCTCTATTCGAAATACCCGCCGCTGGGACGTCGCAGCCGCGGCGGCGGTCAGTACGGCGCGCTATGGGGCAAGGACTACCGCGAAACGGCCAACGACAACATTATGCTGGTCATCATGCTCGAGACGCCGGCCGGCATCGCCAATGCCGCCAAGATCGCCGCCGTTCCCGGAGTCGACGTCGTCTTCGCCGCCAGCGGCGACATCGGGAGTTTCACTGGCTACGAGCGCAGCGATCCGCGCTACAAGACTCTGATCAAGAAGATCCACGATGACGTACTCGCCGCCGGCAAGATCCTGGGAGGCCCCCATAGCTGGAGTGGTCGGCACGGATACAGGTTCTACCAAGGGGCGAGCGAATCCGGATTGATCAAAATGGGAGCCGCGGCCGCGCTTGCCGACGTGCCGGCCGGCGAGAAGAAAGAGGATGTGGCCACGGGCGACGAAGCGAAGTAGCGACCTCGCAAATCGACGAGTTTGCCCCTTTTCGCGGGACAAACTCAACCTCATGATCACCGGAAGTCATCAATTTTAAAGTGTTGTTTCCAAGGTAGTAACCAATTTATATTTAGGCCACGGAGGCACCCTCATGGCTAACTACATGATTGCCGATCTCGAAAAGGTCGACCCGGTTCTTTGCCCCTGCGGCCAAGCCCGCCGTGCCTTCGCCGAGCCCGACAACGATGTGGCGACCCTACACGTCGTCGATATCACAGCCGACTCGGAAGTCCATTATCACAAGAAGATGACCGAGATCTATTTTGTCCTTGAAGGGGAGGGCTTCATGGAACTCGACGGCGAGAAGATCCCGGTCAAACCGATGACATCGATCTTCATCAAGCCCGGTTGCCGCCACCGCGCCGTCGGCAAGCTACGCATCGTGAATATCCCCATCCCGGCCTTCGACCCCGAAGACGAATGGATGGACTAGCTAGCTCGTACAACTCCAAGTCTCAAGGAGCGACCGCGACTCGCGCCGGTCCCCGCGTGATTCCGCCGAGTGCGCCGGCCCGGGCCACGGGCCGTTCTTCTACCGTCGCGGTTTGCGGCGGGGAGCGAGGGAATCAATCAACTCCTCATCGCCGACGGCTTCCAAGCGGAGGTCCAAATTCGGCTCGGCGTCGGCGGCGCCGAAAGCGCCGTCGATCCAGCTTTTCGGGAAGGCGATCGCCGTATTGTAGAGCAGCGTCTTGCCGGGGACCTGGAGCACAGCGGCGGCCCGGAAGTCACCGGCGCGGCGAATGTGCGGAATGAACAACTTCTTTTCGATTTCGGCGTCGTCGTAGCTCTCGAAGGCGCCCAGGTCGGCTATCAAACGAATGTCGTCGCCGGCTAACGCGCGCGCGAAGAAGCACCACGCGCCCGCCTCACCGGGACAGAGCAGGTTGATGTTGCTCGTCTCGAGGCGTTGGCGGACAAAGGCGATCGCCGTCAGAACGTCTTGGATGCGATTGGCGGTGTCGGTCCGGTTGAAGGTCGTCATGTAACGGCGACGCTGATCGGTGATCTCCGACTCATCGCGCTCTTCGCGGGCGCGTCCGGTCTGAAACGCGTCGATTCCGGCCACCACGGCCCCGCGCCGCAGAAAACCGCGCACCAGCCCGTCGAGGCTTTCCGACGAGCTGAGCACCCAACTCGTGCCTTCCGGGTGGACGATCAACGTCGGGTTCACCCAAGCGCGTGTCCGCCGGGGCCGCAACAGAACCGCTGGTATACGGTCGCCTCTATCGGCGCGTCCGATCACCAGCACCTCGCCGTTACGCATTGTGTCGGTAACCTCAGACTGAATCTCTTCGGGTGCCGGAGCTTCCGCCATCGTCGCCAGTGAAAGCCATTCGCGAAACAGCGGCCGTGCCTTGTCGAGCGAGGCGGCGTCGGTCGGCTTCAGCGCTTGAAGCTGCTTCTCCGACGCATCGATCCTCTCGGAGATGAAGGTATCGAGGTCCTTGGGCGTTTTCGGCGCCTTCCTTCCCCAATAGGCCAGCAGGCGGCCGAGCTGATCGACGTGAAAACCCTTCTCTTTGAAATGGGAAGCGTCGGAGTCGCCCAGCACTTTCTTGCCGAAGAACTTGTACATCGCCTCGCGGCTGTCTTGGTGATAGTTGTGCGGCGAGTCGAACTGCGCCTCCTCGATGCCGTCCTCGGCTCCGTAGAGGTTGTAGATTTTCTGAATCGCCGGGAACTCCTCGCGGGGAGTGTTCTTGGTCCAATCGCCCGTCGCGGAGACCATCAACATCGGACGCGGCGCGGTGAGCGCGCCGATTTCCATATTGTTCGTATCGATGCGAAGATTCGGAGCGTTTTCGCACCAATCGCCGCCCTGCATGTGAGCCGAAATCATGTTGACCGGCGCGGCGTAATGAATGCGATCATCAACCGCCGTTTGCAGGAACACCTGCGAGCCGCCGCCCGAGGCGCCGGTGGCGGCGACGCGCCGAGGATCGACATCGGGCAGCGAGAGCAAAAAGTCGGTCACGCGAATGGTGTTCCAAAGCTGGAGGCCCAAAATGCCCACACCCCACAGCTCGGCTCGCCGCCCCCAATCCTGCCGGTGGGCGATGTGAGCGGCCGTGTCGTTATAGCCCACCATATCGTAATTGAGGGCAATATAGCCCTGCCGCGCCAGGGTGATGCCGCGCCCGATGGTGGAATTGAGTTGCTGGTTTTCCAAGCGTCCGAAACGCCAATGGCCGTGAGGCGAAACCACGGCGGGAAAGGGCCCCTGTTTGCCGACCGGGCGAAACAGGTTCCCGCCAAGAAAGAAGCCGGGGTAGGTTTCGAGAATGACTTTTTCAATCGTGTAGTCCTCGTGCTCGGTCTTATCGAAGACCTCGGCATGAAGCGGCGTCTTGGCGGGCCAAGGCATCAACCCGGCGCTGAACCGCACTTGCCGCCGCAGGTGTTGCGCCCTTTGCTTCCACTCGTCCAGGGTTTTGTAGTCCCCGAATTCGTAGTGCGTGTCGGTGTGGCGGATCGCCGTGTTGCGGCGGTCGTGGTCGGGGATGCCTTCGGCGAACCCGGGAACGCAGAGGGAGGCGACGAGCAGAAGCAAAGCGATCAATTTCATGGTGGTACCGATTGTAGCGAATGGTCCGGGGAGCAAAGCAACGGGCGCCCCTCTCCACACTTATGTCGCGCAACCCAAAGCAACGCGCGGGGACCGAAACACGAACCTCCCGAAACGGGCAATCAGGGCGTGCGGCCGCTCTCGGGCTCCGGCGAATCCTTCTTCAAATAGCGGTAGAACGCGAGGTCTTGGCCCGTCATGCGTTTGGTCGCCCAGATGATTTGGCCGGTGTGTTCGGCGAAGTGGTCGACAACGTGACTGACGGCGTGGAGCACGGTCACTTCATAAGCTTGAATGCGTCTCTTCGTGAGCAGATCGTCGTCGGTGAGCGCGGCAAGAACGCTGTCCGCTTCATCGACCGCTCCCTTCAACACTGGCAACAGCTCTTCGACGTCGATGGGATCCCGGCGGGCAAACTCCGCGTCGCGATCGCGGGTGTCGGGAGAGCCGCCGACTCCGGCGACGATCCATTGCCGCAGATTGCCGGCGAGATGCAGCATCAGATTGCCGACTGAGTTTTCGACCTCACTGCCGCGCGACCAGATTTGCTCGGCCGTGAGCCGCGAGACGCAGTCTTCGATCCGCGCCAGTCGCTGCGCGATCTCGTGTCGCGACACTCGCAGGAACTCCGCGCCGAGGGATTGAGCTGGTCTGGGTTCCGTCATGTCTTTACCATACCCGCGACTCGATTTGTGCCCGCGGCTCCCGGGAGGGCGGCCCGGGGCCGCTCTTGGGGTCATCAACTTTCCGACGGCAGGTCGGGTGCCGCTCGATTAGGATGAGGGGCTGTGAAAAAATGGGGGACAGTCCGTTTCTATGAATTGCGGGATTCATCATACCGCCATGAAAATGGGTGCCGTAAGGCGTTCCCGCCGCCCTTTCAGGGCTCGCTTGGTTGGGGATTCTACCCAGGGTTCCGCCTGTCGGCTCCACCCCGGGCTAAGGCTCCTGTCGCCGCTTCGCGGCTCGATTTAGGGTTTCCGAGTCGAGGCGGCCTCCCAGCCTTTCGATTGGCCCGTCGCTTGCGCTCTGGGCTTCCATGAGAGGTGGGTCGCTTGTCAAGGGCGGTCGTTGGGAGGCGTTGGTCGGTTTGTCGGATCCGGCCCGGGTCCTCATGCCTTGCGGCGCGTTGAGGACCGGGCTTCCATTCGCAGTGTTATCGGTCTCGTTGTTGACCTCTGCTGGTTGGGGTCCGGTCTTTCGGCGCTGCTCTCTCTGTTGCGGCTTCGACCCATCCTCGAAAGAATCGGCCTGCCTGCCCAGAGCCCGCAGTCACCGTGACACGATCTCGATTCTCCGCCGCGGCCTCGCTTCGTCCGCCCAATCCCCTACTCCCTTCCTTTCAACAGGAATCTTCTTGCCGCCGAGTCCCCGTTAGGGGGCTCGCGGATGTCCTCATCACGTTGCTTCATCCGAAACCGTTGCCGCCGACTGCGCCTCATCGTCCCTGCCTTATGGGGAAACCGTTTCCGTCAGCCCGTGCAGCGGATCGTAGTTTTCTTGTTTCACCCACAACACATGCATCAGCACCGCCAACTTGCGCGCCACCGCCACCACCGCCCGCTTCTTCGCATGTCCTCCGCCGCGCGCCGCCAAACCCAAACCCCAGCGCCTGAGCGTGGAGTCGGTCCCGAACGGCCCCAGCACCCAGTGCGCGCACTGAATCAACGTCCGCCGCAGCAGCGGATCTCCCGATTTCGTCACGCCCAGCCGCAGTGACCGCTCGCCCGATTGGCGTTGCTTGGGACGCAGCCCCACCAGCGCGCCGACCTGCCGCGAACGCTTCACGCGGCCCGGGTCGTTGTCGAGCGCCAACACGAACGTCAACGCCGTCAGCGGCCCCACCCCTCCGATCGTTCGTAGCCGCTCGACCGCTGCGTATTGCTTGCCCAACGCGACGATTTGTTTGTCATATTCGCGGATCGTCGCGCCGAGGCTTTCGATTTGTGTCGCCACCCCCAACAACGCCGCGTGCAACACCTCGGGGCAGGCCTCCCGGACGCGCTCGACCCATTGGTTCTGGGCGCATCGGCCCAAGCGGATGCCGTGCGACTTCGCCATGCCGCGCAAACTCCCTTTCAATTTCGTGCGGCACTCGAGCACGGCCTCGCGCGCCCGCAACAACGTGCGTTGTTGTTCGGTCTCGAGCTTGCGCGGCGCGACGGGATTCAACAGGGCCGGGTTGGTGCGTCCCAGCTCGGCCAACCAATAGGCGTCGTTGCGGTCGTTTTTCGAGTCGGATTGGCTGATTAAACGCAATTGCCGCGCGTCGGCGACGAGCACGTCGTGGGCGAGGGCGGCCAGGCGGCGGCGAATCCAGTTGCTGTGGCTGCCGGTTTCGATCACAATGCGCAGCCGCGGCCAACGGCGGAACCAGCGATCCAAGGCCTCCGGGCGGGTGGGGACTTGGCATTCCTCGAGGCTTTCGCCGGCGAGGTCGGTGAGCCGTACGAAGCAACGTTTGTCGCCGATGTCGACGCCGGCGACGGCGCAAATTTCGTTGTCTTTTTGCATCTGGATGCGTTGTTGCGCCAACTGTTGTTCGAGCTGGGTGAGTTGGCGGGTCTTCGCTTGTGAGCTGTCGGCTTTCTTGGTTTGGTGTTTGTCGGTTTGGTTCTTGTCGGTCTGTTGTTTGCTATTCTTCTTCATGGCTGGTCGCCTCCTTTTCAAAAATCCATTGCACCTCCCTTGTGGAGAAGTGCGCTGCTGCCGGTAGCCTACCGCTTCCCGGCTCCAAGCGACCAGCCTCTCATCCCATCTCAGTTGTTCCTTTCGTCGGCTTTGTGCTTCAGCGTGCCTTGTAGGTCTTCGAGCCAGGATTTCCATTTTGGCCCTGGCACGGTCACAGGATACACCCCCGCTGCGCCGAATACCACGTCTTTTCGCGCTGAACCCTGCACATCACCTCCGCCGGTAGGCGCCAAGGCTCGTCCGTCCGCTCACAGACGTTGATTGAGCGGACTGAACGGCGCTCCGGCCGACACTGCTCCCTGCGAAACCTTTTTGGAGCCAAAAACTGTTGATCCTCGCCCGGGCAACGCTACCCACCCGGCACAGGCAGCGCCCAGATCCTATGCAGCATGTCGCCGAACAGCCGCCGGTTCAGATGTCCTTCGGCCAACAGCAGCCAATAGTACCGCGCATGCTTGACCAGCCTACCGCCCGTCTTCATCAGCCGCTGTTGCAAGCTCGTCAGCGACCAGCTCTTGATCCGTTGCGGCAGCCCGAGCCTCCGCCATAGGTTCCCCAGGTTATAGGCCAGCACGCTGAGTTGCAGTCGCACTTCGTTGGCCCGGAACCGATGGCATGACAGCCTTGTCCAATGCGTCGCTTGTTTGCCTTCCTTGATCCACTGCTCCGCCGTGCCGCGCTTGTTGTAGAACCGCATCAGCGAGCGGCTCGGCAAGGCCATGCTCGTGACGATGAAACCGACGCGAGGAAACAACTCACCTTGGTGATGCTCGACCTTCGCAACAACCCGCCGGGACTTCGACCAGCTCGCGGCCTGATACCGAAAGCTCCTGTAGCGCACCAGGGGCTTTGCGCTCGGCCTGCCCGGCGGACGAAACAGGATATCTTCGATCTCCAGCTCCAGGCTCTTGTTGGCCGGGATGCGAATCACGTAGTCCACGCCGCGCTCCTCCAACGTCTCGTAAATATCCGGCTTGGCGAAGGCGGCATCGGCCCGGAACGTCACCTGTTTGCCCTCCGCCTGTTGGCGTTCGATTTCCGGCAGCAGCAGCTCGTCCCAGTCCTCGGCGCTGGACACGTTGCCCGGTCGCAACTTTGCCGCCAAGCAATCGCCGTGCTGGTTGAACAGCAACAGTGGGTGGTAGCAGACCGACTCGAAGTGGCCGTTGTAGGCGCTGCCTTCCTGCCGGCCGTGGACGGGGCTCTCGGTAGAGTCCATGTCCAGCACGACGCACGCGGAGTCATCACCGGCCTCGGCTTGCGCGATCAACTCGCGGTTCACCGCCATCAGCCCGATCAGATTCTCGTCGCCGGCGAGCATGGCGGTCTCGAAGCTCTGCAGCCGGGAGGTCAGCGCCGCGCCGCGATCCCAGTTCTTCTTCGAGCCAATCAGCCGAAAGGTTGGATCGGCGGAGACACGAACGGCGTCGTTGAGATCCTCGTAGCCCGCCAAGCGGGAGTAGACCGACTGTCGCAGCAGATCGACGAACGGGAACTTCTTGTTCGAGCCTTGCCGCGAATCCGTCAGATGCTCGTCTATCAGCTTGCCTAGTCCGAGTCGTTCGTCCAGTTCGCGAATGAGAATCAGCCCGCCATCCGAGGTGACTCGCGATCCTTGGAAATCGACCTTGAGAAATCCATTGAAGGTGAGCTGAAACGGTTTGTTTTCTTTTTCACCCATTGGGTGTTGATCTCCTCAGCGCCTTGAGTGCTTTCAAGCCCGCATAAATAAAGGCGTCCGAGTCCACCCGATGGTTAGCAGAACCGAAACTAAAGTGGAAATCCGGGTCGAGAAACCGTTGCGGGCATTCGTGACGGTGTAAGTCCCGTCGGCCTTCACCGAAGCCTTGATCCAATGGCCCTTGCAGTCGTCGGTCTCCTCGAAGTTGGCGATCATCTTGCGGTCGGTGTTGTGGGCCGCGTCGGTTTCGAGCGACAGATGGACTTGCCAGATGTCCTCGATGTCGGGCGATTTTTCAAGCACTTCGTAAGCCTCGGGGTGTCCTCCCTTGCGGGGTCCGTTATTCATCACGGCCACGGCCGGCCGCGCGGCCCAGACCTGCTGGGGGGCCGCCGAAGTGTGCAGGCCGTGGTGGGTTACCTGGTAGAGATCGACCTCGCCCACGCGGTTCACCGGGCAGGCCAGCTCGTGCTCGTAGTTCCAAGTGAGATCGCCGAGGTCGAGAAATTCGAACTTCCCGAAGCGAACGACAAAACCTACGCTCTTGCCGTTTTCGCCGGTATTGGGATCGAGCATCCGCGCGTCGCGGCAATGGGGATTCTCCTTCCCGCCGGGCAGAGGTTCGGCCGGGAAGCGGCTGTGGGAGGCGACGAAGATCAACTCCGCCCCGTGCAAGGGAAGCTTCTCGCCGGGAATCGCTTCGAGGCGTTTGCCCTTCGCCACCGACAGATAGCTTTTCCAAAGTTCCGGGCCGCCCTTGCGATTCAGTTCGACGCTGTGACCGTGGTCAACGAACTTCCCGATCGAGACTCGCTCGGCAAGTTGCGGCAACCCACCGACGTGGTCTCGGTGAAAATGCGAGGTGATGAAGTAGTCAATCTTGCCGGCGCCCGCCTCGGTGGAAAGGACGTGTTCAATGCGCTTGGCGTCGCGGTCTTCATAGCCGGGCCACCCGGCGTCCATCAAAACGGTCTCGCCCGAGGGCGTGACGATCAGGGTGGCGGCGCCGCCTTCGACGTCGATCCAATAGATGTCAAGAGTGCCGGCGGCGGAGAGCGGCAGCGGCAGCAAGAGGAGAAAGACAATCAGTCGCATCACGGTGAAAACCTCCGCGGAAAAGGAGTGCGGCAATCCAAGGCAACAGCCTCGGCCGCCTACAAGTATAGCCCCAGGGAGTCGGTCCGGACCTTCGGTCTGGAGGGTTTTTCGCGGTGGTCGGCAGCAGGGCGGGTCGGGGATCGTTCCTTTCGGAGCGAACTAGGAGAAGAGGCTCTTTGGCAACTTAAATCGCCTGATGATCGAGGAGATGACTCCCTGGCGAAGCTCCTGATTTCGACCGTGGCATTTGACCGGGTGCGACTCAGGGCGTCCGTCCACATCGGGATGGTAGATAATCCTCTCGCTTCCCTTCCCTCGGGCTTTCCAAAACTCAAACCTGGGGTCGTGTTTTAGCAGGAGTTTTTGCAACTCCCTGACTTCACCACGCTAGGCATTGGCTTGGCTGAATTGCGAAAGTTTCTCTATGACGTGAAGCGGCGGAATCGGCAAGCCTCTCGCCACGTAGTCGGCGTTTTCCGCGCGGTCCGTCGATGAGGCCAAGCGTTGGAGCTGCTCGCGCATGGCGTCCGCGAAGAGCCTGCAGTAGATCGGCTCGGCCGGCTTCCAGATCATCTCGGGCTGTCCCTTGAACCTCGCAAAACTCAGCTGTGTGGAGACCAGATCCGTCAGCTCCTCGAAGGCTTCATCCACTGTGGAGCCATATCCTCTGAGATCCATTTCCAGGGCGACCGCGATCCACTCGTCCCCCTCCCGGTACCCCAGAACGCTCAACGTCAAGGTTGAGGCGGGCTTGGCATTCCGGCCCTTGGGGCTTCGCCCGGGCTTCGGTCGCGGACTCTGGTTCGTCATACGATTCGTCACTTTCATTCCTCGTCCGAGCTTCCTTCTCAGTATATTGGCCGGCCACAACCGCGAACAAGACACGCGGGTGCGCGACATTCATAAGGGAAAGTCGGCGGCCCGGGGTTGAAGGCTTCCCGGCTGCAATTTTCTCTTGGTTCGGCCCTGGCTAAAGCCGTACGGGAAAAGGCCGTTGAAACGGCCTCCTACCCGGACGACGAGCCCTTTAAACCGGCCCTTGAAGGGCCGGCCTATTTGCAATCCAAGCCCGGTGAACCGGGCTAAGCGTGGACGGAAGTCCACGCCTCTGCTTCTATTGCTCGCATTGCCGGCGGGACGTCCCACATTCATGTCGCACACCCAAGACGCACTCACCCGCTCGATGGCAACCTGCACATAATAAAAGGGCCGCTCGACGCCCTGCCGCGCGCCCCCCCGTCGTGGAAATCTCCGTCGTACTCATCACGCTCAACGAGGAAGAGAACCTCCCGCGAGTTCTCGAAAAACTCCGCTGGTGCGAGGAAGTCGTCGTCGTCGACTCGGGCTCGACCGACCGCACTCTTGAAATCGCCCGCGGATTCGGCGCGCGCGTCGTTCACCGCGACTTTGACGGCTTCGCCTCACAGAAAAACTTCGCCGACCAACAGGCCTCCAACGACTGGATTCTCTCTCTCGACGCCGATGAAGTACCCAGCGACGACCTGAGCGCATCTCTACGGCGGATCAAAGCGGGCGGCGTCGACCACGACGCCTATCGCTTTCCGCGCAAAGCGCACTATCTCGGCAAGTGGATTCATCACTCCGGCTGGTATCCGGACAAGAAGGTTCGCCTTTACGACCGCCGCAAAGCGCGCTGGGAGGGGCTGGTCCACGAGTCCGTCCAAGTCAACGGAACGATTGGCGAACTCGACGGCGACCTGCTGCACTACACCTGCCCCTCGCTCAGCGCCCACATTCGCACAACCGACCGCTACACGACGCTCGCCGCCCAACAATTTCGCGATGAAGGCCGACGGCCTCACATCGGCAACCTCCTGCTCTCGCCGCCTTGGGCTTTCGTGCGTTCGTATTTCCTCAAGCTCGGTTTGCTGGACGGCGTCGAGGGATTGATGATCGCCTCGATGGCGGCTTTCTACGTCTTCGCCAAATACGCCAAGGCCTGGAAACTCGAGGCGGAGTAATGCGCCTTCTCCACCTCGACACGGGTCGCTCGATGCGCGGCGGACAGTACCAAGCACTGCTCCTGCTCGAAGGGCTGCAAGAACAAGGACACAGCCAAACCCTGCTCGCCCGCGCCGCCTTGCTCGACCGGTGGCCGGGACGGCCCATCGGTGTCGCAACCCTGCGGCGCGCCGCGGCCGACGCGGACCTGATCCACGCGCACGACGCCCGCGCGCATATGTTGGCCGCTCTTTGGTGCCCCGGCAAGCCGCTGGTCGTCTCACGGCGAGTGGCGTTCGAGATCAGGCGCGGCGTCTTCTCGCGTTGGAAATATTCACGGCCGCGCCGCTATCTCGCCGTGTCCGAATACGTCGCCGCGAAACTGCGTGGGGCGGGCGTCGAGCCGTCGAAAATCGAGGTTGTCCACGACGCGGTGCAGCCGCGGGGCGGTGAAGAAATGGGGGACAGTCCACTGTGCGCCGAGCGGGGTATGGATTCGGAGGAACTGACTCGGTCGGCGCTCGGGACAGTCCCCAATTTTTCAGGGCCCCTATCGGCCGAGGGGCACGCCGTCGCGGAACAGACCGATCGCATCGTCGCCGCCTACTCCGACGACCCATTGAAAGAGGGCGGTCTGCTGGAATCGGCCGCGCAACAGGCCGGCCTTCCCCTGCATTTCTCGACCGACCTGCCGGCCGATCTCCCCACCGCGGGAGCATTCGCGTATCTTTCCGCCTCCGAGGGGCTCGGTTCGGCCATTCTACTAGCCATGGTCCACCGCGTCCCGGTCGTGGCCAGCCGCGTGGGGGGTATCCCCGAAATCGTCGAACACGAGCAAACGGGCTTATTGGTCAACAACGATGCCGTGGAAATCGCCGACGCTCTGAAACGATTCCGTCAAGACCCCGACCTCGCGCAAGCTTGCACCGAGAGAGCCTATCAGCAAATCTTGGAACGATTTACGGTTGATATAATGGTGCGTCGCACCGAGCGGGTCTACCACGAAATTCTCGGGCTCCCAACTCCATCGTGATCCCTTTCGTCGCCTCCATCTTCGGCCTGCTCGTCGGCAGCTTTCTCAACGTCTGCATCTATCGTTGGCCGCGTGACGAGTCGGTGGTCAAGCCACGCTCGCACTGCCCCAATTGCGACGCGACCGTCACCTGGCGGGACAACATCCCGCTGCTCAGCTACCTCCTTCTGAAGGGTCGTTGTCGGCACTGCGGCGAGCCTATTTCGATCATCTACCCGACGGTCGAGTTGCTCAACGCGGCTTTTTACGGTTACCTGTTTTGGCGCGGCGGGTTGGACCCGATGACCTTCAAGCTCGCGATCTTCACGTCGATGATGCTGCTCTTGATCTTCACGGACCTGACGGAATACATCCTGCCCGACGAAATCACCTTGGGCGGTCTGCTGGTCGCGCTCGCCTTCATTCCCATCGTGCCGGTCGAGGACCGCTTTACGGGCATCATTTGGTTATTCGTTCCCAGATCCTCGCAATGGATTGTGTCGGCGATCGAATCGATTTTCTCGGCGGCCTTCATCGGCGGGATTCTCTACGGACTGCGCAGCGCGTATTTCCGCGTCCGCAAGATCGAGGGACTCGGTTTGGGCGACGTCAAGATGATGGCCATGGTGGCGGCGTTCTGGGGCCTTACGCCGACGATTATGATTCTGATGTTGGGCTCGATTGGCGGCGCGATCATCGGATTGATCATCATCGTCGCCGGCCGCAAGAAATGGCACCATGAGTTGCCTTTTGGAAGCTATCTAGGCGCCACCAGCATCGTCGTGGCGGTTTGGGGAGAGGCCATCCTGGCCTGGTATCGAGGGGCGGTTTTCGGCCCGCCCGCGTAAGATGAGCGCCTAACATGGGGACGAGGCTCAGGACACTCGCGGCAATCGAACCCGCGAGTCGGGCGTCGGGTCGGTTCCGAGCATGAAACTCAAGGAAATCGCGGAACGACTGGGGTGCCGGCAGACAGGCGATCTTGACCTGGAGATCCACGGTGTCGCCGGGATCGAGAAAGCCGTTCCCGGCGAGCTGACGTTTCTTTCGAACCCGCGTTACGTCAAGAAACTCCGCAACAGCCGCGCCTCGGCGGTGATTATTGCCGAGGAAATCCCGGACCTTACTCTCAGCTTTCTCATCTCCGACAACCCCTATCTGGATTTTGCCCGCGCGCTCGAGCTTTTCTATCAGCCGCCCAAGCCGACCCCGGGGGTTCACGCCACCGCCGTCATCGCCCCCTCGGCCGTAGTTGGCGACAACGCCTCAATCGGCCCCTTCACCGTGATTGGCGAGAATGTCGTGATCGGCGGCAACGCTGTGATTCACTCACACGTTTCGATTTATGAAGGCGTCGTGATCGGCGACGATTTCACGGCGCACTCGCAGGTCAACGTGCGCGAGTTTTGCGAAATCGGCGATCGCGTGATTTTGCAGAACGGCGCGGTGATCGGCTCGGATGGCTACGGCTTCGCTCAGCAGAAAGACGGCAGGCATTACAAGATCGTCCAAGCCGGCAAGGTCGTCATCGAGGACGATGTTGAAATCCAGGCCCATTCCTGCATCGATCGCGCGGCTGTCGGCGAAACCCGCATTCGGCGGGGATCGAAGATCGACAATCTGGTCCAAATCGGCCATGCCGTTGATGTCGGTGAAAACGCCATTCTGTGCGCGCAAGTGGGCATCGCGGGAAGCACGACGATCGGGAAGAACTGCATCTTCGCCGGGCAGGTGGGTTTGGTCAATCACCTGAACATCGGCGACAACGTCCTAATCACCGCGCAAAGCGGCGTGCCCAATGACATCGCGTCCAACCAAAAGATTTCCGGCTATCCCGCGATGGATAATCGACGGTGGCTGCGCTCGGCGGCCGTTTTTAATAGGCTGCCGGATTTGGAGAAGAGGATGCGGCAATTGGCGAAGAAGGTTGATCGCGAGAAGGGCGAGGAGTAATCATCGCGGAACAGAGAGCCCGGTTTCACCGCCCCCAAACCCAGATACAGAGCCCCGAGCGCAAGCGACGGGCCAAGCGGTCAAGCAAACCATCCCGAACCAAAAAGGAGCCGCCAAGCCCGCGACAGCCCCCAGTGGGGCAGGGGGGCTACCCAGGGTCCCGCCTTCGGCTCCACCCTGGGCTATATTCCCGCCGGCGCTTCGCGGCTCAAGGTGTTCGCGGTCTTGCCGGGAGTACACGTAATGCACGATACTCTCAAAGGTTATTTTCGGAAGAGTCCGTTTCTATGAATTGCCGGATTCATAATACCGCCATGAAAATGTGGGTGAGACCGGGATACAGGCCAAGGAGGGGTCGAAGTGTCACGCGTCGGCAGGGGGAGGGTGAACGTACCTGTTGGCCGGGTTGCATCGGGCGATTGCTCCTACGCCCCATCCGGGGCTTGTCGTGATTTTCGGCGGGGACCCCCGGGCTGAAGCCCGGGGCTATGGCTCCCGTCGCCGCTCCGCGGCTGCCTCGGTTTGTGATTTCAGGGTCTCTACCGTAATCCGTCGTACGCTTGAAAGAGGATTTTCGGAGGAGTCACCCGATTTTCGACGTCCATCCACGTTAGAAATAGAGTAGTTCGACGAGCGAAAATCGGGTGGCTGCACCCTTTTTTCGCGTAGTCGGATTTGCGCCACGGGCTGCCGGCGCGCCATAGTACGCAACAACATGCGGGAACGTCTTCAAAAGATCATTGCTCACGCCGGAATCGCCTCTCGCCGCGCTGCCGAGGAACTGATTCTCCAAGGCCGCGTGCGCGTCAACGGGGCCGTGATCTTCGAGTTGGGCACGAAGGCCGACGCCGCAAGCGACCACATCAAGGTCGACGGCAAGTTGCTCCGCCCCAACGATCAGCCGCCGCTCTATTTGATGCTCCACAAGCCGAGGAGCTGCATGACGACGCGTCATGATCCCGAGGGGCGCCCCACCGTGATGGACTTGCTCAAGCGCCTTCGATCGAGGGTTTACCCGGTCGGCCGGCTTGACTACCACAGCGAAGGCTTGCTGCTGTTTACCAACGACGGCGATTTCGCGGAGCGCATTCTTGCGGCCAAGAGCGAGGTTCCCAAGACGTATCACCTCAAGGTCAAGGGGCATCCGACCGAGGAGGATCTTCAGAAGTTGCGTGAAGGCGTCAAGCTTGACGGTCGGCCGACGGCGCCGGCCAAGGTTCGGCTGGTGCGTCAAGCCGCCAATCCGTGGTACGAAGTCACGCTGATCGAAGGGCGCAACAACCAGATCCGGCGGATGTTTCAGAAGCGCGGCTTTTTGGTGGAAAAGCTGAAACGGGTTAAGATCGGTGCGTTGGCCTTGGGGAAGCTGCCGGCGGGCGAGTTTCGTCACCTGAAGCCCGAGGAAGTGGCGAAAATGCTGCGACGGCCGAAAGAAGCGAGACCATCGAAGGAGTCGACGAAAGACCCGAAAAGAAAAGCGCGACCTTCGCGCGGCCGATCGACGCCGTCGAAACGACGCCGCGCGTAGAGGCGAAACGGCTGTCGGGCGGTACTCGGACGAGGCGCGTGCCTCTCGCGATCCCGCCTTCACACCATGCTCGATGACACCCGAATCGCCGAACTGCTCAAGAACTCGAGGACCATTGCCGTCGTCGGCCTGTCCGACAAACCCTGGCGCCCGAGCTTCGGCGTGACGCAATACATGGCGAGCCGGGGGTACGAGATGATCCCGGTCAATCCCGAGATTGCCGGGTCTTTGGGGAAAGCGTCCTACGCGAGCCTCGATGACGTGCCGGGTCCGATCGACATCGTGAATATCTTCCGGCGCTCTGAATTTGTCGGTCCCATCGTGGACCGGGCCATTGCCTTGGGCGCGAAGTGCATCTGGATGCAGGAGGGTGTTCGCGACGACAAAGCCGCCGAACGCGCGCGGGCGGCCGGTATTTCGGTCATCCAAGACCGCTGCATTTTGAAATACCACCAGCGATTGCTCGGTTGACCACTCCGAAAAATACTCCCCGGTTGGTTGTAGCGGTTATTTCCGGGCCGCGCTACAATGCCTACGGTCCCAGACCTATTCGACGGCGCCGGCTTGCGGTTAACGGGTCGGGCGGCGCCAAGGAGGGCATTGTGTGGATCAAACAAAAATATCTCAAACATCTCGCGAATGCCGAGAAAGCGGCTTACCGCTCGCCGATTCCAACCCAAATGGTTTCGAACGGCGAGTACATGCCGATGGCGCAGACCCGGCAGCAAAAAGAGGTCGAGGAGCGCATCAAAGCACTCGCCGATGACTACGGAAAGAAGCTCGGGCTCAGCCGGCGTGATTTCCTTCGCACCGGCAGCGGCACTGCGGCCGCCTTCATGGCCATGAACAAGGTCTTCGGGACTTTGTTTGCCGTGGATGCCGCCGAAGCCGCCGACCCGGCCGCGGCCGAGGAACGCCGGGCGTCTCTCGCCGGCGAGTTTATCTTCGATGTCCAGACGCACCACGTTCGCTCGAACTTTGACCGCGACGGTCTGCTGAACCTCACGGCTTGGGCGCAGGGACGGAACGAAAAGGGAATCCTCATCAATCCCGAGCTGGGTCGCGAACCCCACACGATCGATCGGCTCAAGTTCGACCACTACATCAAGGACATCTTCCTCGACAGCGACGTCAAGATCGCGATTCTCAGCGGCTTTACCTCGGAGACGCCGGAGCACATGGCGTTGACCACCGATGAAATCATCGAGAGCCGGACGCTCGTCAATGAACTGACCGGTTCGCAACGGCTGATGGGCCACGGGCTGTTTTGGCCCGGCAAGGACGGCAATCTCGAAGAGATGGAACGTGTCGCCAAGGATCTCAAGATCGACTCGTGGAAGGGCTACACGGTCGGCGACCCGGGTGAAGGCGAGTCGCAATATCCCTGGTTCATGGACGACGAGAAAGTCGCGTTCCCTTGTTGGGAACTGGCCGACAAGCTGGGTATTCGCAATGTTTGCATCCACAAAGGGCTGATTCCTCCCGACTATGAGACTTTCACGAATTGGAAGTACGCCGGGGTCGACGATATCGCGGGGGCGGCCAAGGCTTTCCCGAACATCAATTTCTTGATCTATCACTCCGCGCTGCGGCCGATGATGAGCCTGAACGCCGCCGAAGAGGAGTTCGAAAAGAACGGCTACATCCCGTGGGTGACCGATCTGGCCCGACTTCCCAAAGAACAGGGCGTCAAGAATGTCTATGCGGAAATCGGAACGACGTTTGCGTCCGCCGTCGTCACCCACCCCAGATTGGCGGCGGGAATGATGGGGCAGTTGATTGAAGGCTTCGGGGCCGACCACGTGCTCTTCGGGACCGACTCGATCTGGTACGGCACGCCGCAGTGGCAGATCGAGGCGCTGCGGCGGCTGGAGATCCCCGAGGATCTTCAGAAGAAACACGGGTTTGCGCCGCTTGGCCCGGCAACGGGAGAGGTGAAACGGGCGCTATTCGGACTCAACAGCGCACGGGTTTTCGGCGTGGATGCGGACGCTCAACGAAATCCCATGCCCGCCGATTATAAGGACAAGCTGACGCGGATCAAGGCCGACTATCGCGAGATGGGCGGCAGGCCCGATAATACTTACTACGGCTGGGTGAACACAGGGTAGCCGGGCCGAATCGGACAGTGTTTCAGCGCCTTGCTTCGCGGCGGACACGGGGTTGGGATGGGTGCGGCTTCCGGCGGCAATGAAGCTGGCGGCCGGGCGAAATTCCGAGGGTTCCGCGAAAAAACATCCTCCTGTCGTTGCGTTTTGTCGCTGGGACGACAATAATATCCAGATACGCTTTCGAGAAGGATCTTGGGGATGCCACGCACTGTATTCATGGGCAACTTGCCCAATTGGGTCACCGCCGACGAGATCGAAGGCTGGTTGTCGAACGAAGAAATCCTCTTCGACGAAGTCAAGGTGATCCGAGATTTCGAGACGCAGGAATCAAAAGGCTACGCCTTTGTCGAGGCTGCTTCCGACGAGGACGTGAAGGCTTTGATCGCCCGCTTCAATCGCGCACCGCTGGATGACAAGGTGCTGCGAGTCAACGAAGCGCGTTCGAACGATCAAAACAGAGGCAAGCCGCGGCGGCGGCGCTAGCGCCGCCCAACGCAACTTCAGCCGCCCGCCGCTCGCCCCGCCGACCAGGTCGGTTCCATGCGCCCGCCTGTCTCGCGTAACACCTTTTCGATGCGGCCTTGATAATCCCGAACCAGGCCGAGATAAGGATGGTCCTTTTCTTCCAATCGCCGCACAAGCGGGCCTGCTTCGTTGCGGGTTCGCACGTCGGCGAGCAGGTTGTTCATCTGGTGGGGGTCGTCGCGGATGTCGTATAGCTCGTCGAGATCCCACAGCCCGTGGTAGTGCATATAGCTGTACTGGTCGGTGCGGAGCCCGATGACGGTCGGGGTTTGCGGGAAGGCCCGTTCCCACATGTATTCGTAAACGAACTC
This sequence comes from Bryobacterales bacterium, assembly GCA_965238125.1. Lineage (GTDB taxonomy): Bacteria > Acidobacteriota > Terriglobia > Bryobacterales > UBA6623 > UBA6623. Next base: position 880,384 of record OZ250179.1, read on the forward strand.
CGTACGCCATTCCGGGGCGTCGCCTTGCAACAGCGGTAATAGCGAACGACCTTGCATGGTCGGGGGAGCGGTCGCGCCGGCGGCGTCCAACAGCGTCGGGCCGATGTCGAGATTGAGGGCCATGCCGTCGACCGCCCGGCCGCCCTCGAAAAGGTCCGGGCACTGGGCGAACATCGGCACGCGAATCGAGGGCTCATACATCGTTCGCTTATCGATCAGGCCGTGCTCGCCGTGCTGGAAGCCGTTGTCGCCCATGTAGACGAATAGCGTGTCGTTGAGCAGGCCCAGCTCTTCGAGCTCGTTGTAGACTTCGCCAACGCTGTCGTCGAGGCCGCGGATGCATTCGCAATAGTCGATGTAAAAGTCGTCGAACTGATAGCGCTGATTGTAGAGCCCGTCGACGCCGTGCCACGATTGGCGCTGGCGGCGCACCCAGTCGGGCTTGCCGCGATAGTTTTCGTCGGTGTCGGCCATCGAGGCGGGGTAGGGGATTTTCTTGTCCCGATAGGAACCCTTGTAGCGGGGTGCCGGCGAAAAGTCGTCGTGGACGGCCTTGTGGGATAGGAAAAGCAGAAACGGGCGGTCCTTGTTGTCTCTTAGGAACTTCTTGGCCTCGCCGGTGAGGATGTCGGGGTTGTAGCCCTTGACCGTGCGGCGTTGGCCGTCGTAATTCAACTCGGGGTCGAAGTAGGTGCCTTGTCCGCGGAAGGAGATCCAGCGGTCGAAGCCCGGGCGCGGCTCGTCGGTCTCGCCGCCCATGTGCCATTTGCCGACGAACCCGGTGCGATAGCCCTGTTGTTGGAGCACCCGCGGAAAAGTCATCAAGTCGCGGTTGAGCGGGGTGCTGTTGTCGTTCACGTTGTGGGCGTGCATGTATTGCCCGCTGAGAATCGAGGCTCGGCTCGGTGAACACAGCGACGTCGTGACGAAGGCGTTCTTGACGTGTACGCCTTGGTTGATGATGCGATCCATGTGGGGCGTTTCGAGAAAGGGATGCCCCATGGCGCCCAACATGTCGTAGCGGTGGTCGTCGCTCAGGATGAAGACGAGGTTGCGCCGACGGTTCTGGGCGCGCGCCGTCACGGCGGTGGCGGCCCCGGCCATGGTTTGGAGAAAACTGTTTCGGGTCATGAAGATGAACGATATTCCTTCCGGCGGCCTCGTGGACTTCTCCACGCCCCGCAAGTCGATCCGCAAGAGTACCGGCGCCCGACATGGCGCGCGCCTCCAGGCGAGCCGTGTCGAGCTTTCGAGCCCGACATGTCCGCACCCGCGTCGCTTTCGCGCCCGGCCAAAGAAATATCCGAATTCACGGCACAGTTATTCCGCGCACGCGGCCGTCGGGAACTTCCCACGGCCAATCTTCGTAACGATACAGTACAACGCAGCCGAGCACGCCGCTCAGGCGCTCGTTCACCGGTGATGATATCCTAGCGCTAACGATGCCATTTTGTACAAATTGCGGTTCCCAAACTGCCGACGACGCCGTATTCTGCAGCAACTGCGGCACGGCCTCTCGGGCCGACGCGGAACCGGCGGCGGCGCACGCGGCCCCTATTTTGCCGCTCGAATACCGCATCGAGGGCGATAATCTGCAGATCGTGCGGATTCAATTGAGAGCGGGCCAGGAGATCTTTGCCGAGGCGGGCAAGATGGTTTACAAGACCACGACCGTCGAATGGGAAACCGCGATGACGGGCAAGGGGTTGGGCGAAAAACTCTTCGGGGCGTTGAAGCGCAAGTTGGCCGGGGAATCGCTGTTTATGACCCATTTCCGCGCTCCGTCGGGCGAAGGCGAAGTCGGGCTGGCGGGGGATTTTCCGGGGCGGATTCAGCCGTTCGATCTCGCCGCGGGCAAGTCGATTTTGGTTCAACGCGACGGGTTTATCGCCGCCGAGATCAGCGTGAAGCTCGACATTGCGTTTACGAAGCGTCTCGGGGCGGGCTTCTTTGGCGGCGAGGGCTTCATTCTCGAAAAGCTGACCGGCCCCGGCATGGCCTTCATTCACGGCGGGGGGGATTTCGTCGAGTTTAACCTGGGTCCGGGCGAGAAGATCCAGGTGGATACGGGATGCGTGGTGGCGTTCGAGGAGTCGGTGCATTACGACGTCCAGTTTGCCGGGGGGATCAAGACCGGGCTGTTCGGCGGCGAAGGGCTGTTTCTGGCGACGCTGCAGGGTCCCGGCAAGGCGGTCATTCAGACGATGACGTTGTCGAAGCTGCGCCGCGAGCTGGGCGGGGGATTGGGCGCGAAGTCTGGCGGCGGAGAAGCGCATGGTCTGGGGTCGCTAACGAACATGTTCCGCAGCAACGACTGAACTGGGCGCAGCTAGTCGTCAGGAAGCGCGCCCCAGCCGGCGAGCATTTGGCGGGGCTTTTCGGCGTTGGGGTCTTCGATCTCTTCGAAAATCGCCAGGGCGGCCCGGGCATCAGCGATCGCCTCGTCGCGACGGCCTAATAGGTCAAGCGCCAGCGCGCGGTTGTGAAGAGCAAAGCCCTCGCTGCGCGGGTCGCCGGTCTCGCGGGCGATGGCGCGATACTGCTCGTGGTACTCGATGGCTTTGCGCGGCTCCCCTAAAGCACTATAAGCAGTGCCCAGGTTCCCCAGCGCCCTGCCCTCGTTGCTGCTGTCGCCGGTCTCGCGGGCGATGGCGAGACACTGCTCGTGGTACTCGATGGCTTTGCGCGGCTCCCCTAAATCGAGATAGACAACGCCTAGGTTCCCCAGCATCATACCCTCGCCGCTGCGGTCTCCCGTCTCGCGGGTGATGGCGCGATGCTGCTCGTAGTACTCGATGGCCTTGCGCGGCTCCTCTAAATCGCTGTAGGCGTTGCCCAGGTTCCCCAGCGCCGCGCCCTCGGCGCGGCGGTCGCCGGTCTCGCGAGCGATGGCGAGAACCTTCTCGAAGTACTCGACTGCCTTGCGCGTCTCCCCTAATTCGCGATAGGCGACGCCCAGGTTCCCCAGGGCCCTGCCCTCGTGTTCTTGGTCCGCCAGCTTGTGGGCGGCTTGGGCGGCGGTTTCGAGCCAGGCGATTCGGCCGCGGGCGTGCTGCCGCAGGTGGAGGATATGCGCAGCACCAAGAGGATAGACCTGCGCCAACATAGCCGCCCTGTCATCCCTTTCGGCATGGGCGGCGGCCCAAGCCTGCCCGGCTTCGATGTGAGCCCGCTCCCTGTCGAAAACCCACAGCCCCTCCAGTACGCCCTCTTTGCCCTGGACGAAGCGGTCGTCGGCGGCGGTCGCGACCCACAAGAAATGCTCCGCATGACGCTTCGCGGCGGCGTATTCCTTGCCGTCGGATAAGCCTCCGCGGGCCAGTTCCTGAAAAAGGTCATGCAACCGAAATCGCTTTTCCTTCGTGTCGTAAAGAACCAGGTTACGGCCGACCAGAGCTTCCAACTCCTCGCCTTCGAGTTCCCCGACCGCCTTCCCGGAGACGTCAAGAAACGGCGCCGGGAACACGGCCAGCGAGCGCCATTTTTCGACCAACTCGGGTCGCTCGTGCCCGAGTGCCTCGACGCTTTCCGCTAAGACAACCATGACCTCGCGGCCCTGATAGCGCAAGTCCCCGCGGTCACGCTCGAGCTTCTCGAGGTAGGCCGCGGTCGAAAGAGCCCTCGCTCCGGCCAAGCGCTCGCCGGCCGCACGCAGTGCCAACGGCAGGTAGCCGCACAACTCTGCCAGGCGGGCGATTTCGTCGTCGGTCGCACGGTCCTCGCCGACATTCTTACGCAGCAGCTTCGCGGCCTGGGCTGGGGTGAGCTGATCGAGATCGACCGGTTCGACGCCAGGCAACGGGATCGACTGCCGCGAGGTCACCAGCAGCGCCGAGGGCGGCTTGGGGACGAGCGGGGCGACCTGGGCGCTGTCTTTCGCGTTGTCGGCCAAGATCAGCACGCGGCATTCGGAGAGCAGGCCTTGATAGAGCTCGACAAGATGCTGGTCGTTGTCGGGCAGTTGCTGATCCAGCGCGAGACGGAGCAGGACGTCGCGCATGGCCTCGGCAGGGGTGACGGGTTCCGCGTCGAGCCCGCGCAGGTTGATCTGCACTTGTCCGTCGGGGTAGTGGTCGCGGACCTCGCGGGCTACGTAGTAAGCCAGCTCCGTCTTGCCCACGCCGCCTTGTCCACCGATGGCGCTGATGGCCGCGCCTTGTTGCTGTTTCAGTCGGGCCGTGATTCTCGCGATCTGGTCTTCACGGCCGACGAAGTCGTCGACGGGGTCGGGCAGTTGTAGGACGGTCGAGTGACTGCTCGGTTCGACAGGCGATTGCGCCCGGTCCCTCTCCGCGTTTAGCAATTCGTCCGGACCGGTTTTACTCTCACCGGGACGACCGAAAATCCGACTCCAAAAATAGAAACCGCGTTCTTCAACGTATTTCCGCGCTCCTGTAAAGCCCGCAACCAGGTAAAGGGATAGCACTACGACAACAAACGCAGTAATCCAGTAAGCCAAGAACGCGAGCGCTGTCCACAGAGGCTGATTCCCCGATACACCTATGTCAGGAAGCTCAATCTTGATAGGGAGGGTGAAGGCTGGGCCAGAGTCGTTCCAATAGGCGAAAATCAACAGGACGAGCGCGCACACCATGAAGGCAGCGGCTGCGGTCATCACGAGTTTTGACAGGCGCTTCCCGTATCCGCTGATCGCCTCACGCAGGGTCCCTTGCGTGAGAAGCAAATCAATTGTCATCAAATCATTTCCCATGCTTGTCCCTAGCGTCGCGAACCACGCGGGCGGCTTGGTGCCAAATGATTATTGAGTCTCGCAAAACAAAGTGACACCTTTTTGGGGTACGTACGTCTTTGTATGTATGGGAAATACAAAAGGCGTACGGCGGGATTTCGAGGCCCTGGAGAAGCGCCGTTTCAAAGCGATCCGGTTGGTCGAGCAAGGCTGTAGTCAGTCCGAGACAGCGAGGCGATTGAAGGTCGCGCGGCAAAGCGTCAGCGAGTGGCTGCGACGATACCGGCGTGACGGCGAAGCCGGGTTGCGCCAGGCCGGCCGCGCCGGCCGTAAGCCGCTGTTGGACGCCGCGCAGCTCGAACGCCTCGAGGCGTTGCTGCTGGAAGGCCCCGAGGCGCACGGCTTCCCGACGCCGCTGTGGAGCTGTCCGCGGGTCGCTCGTCTGATCGGAGACGAGTTCGGCGTGCGCTATCACGAGGGCCATGTCTGGAAGATCCTGCGGGCGCTCGGTTGGAGCCCGCAACGGCCCGTCGGCAAAGCGCGGGAGCGCAACGAAGAGGCCATCCGCGGCTGGCAGCGCAAGACTTGGCCGGCCATTAAAAAAAAGCCCGCAAAGAAGAACGTACGATCGTCTTCATCGACGAAAGCGGATTGAGTCAGAAGCCGCATCGTTGCCGCACCTGGGCGCCGCGCGGCGAGACACCGGTGTTGGAGTTCAACTTCAACTGGGACAAGCTGTCGGTGTCGGCCGGGCTGACGTTGCGCAACTTTTACTTCCGGCTCTATCCCGGCGCGATCGGCGAGCTGGAGGTCATCGACTTCCTGAAGGCTTTGGTGCGCCACATCGACGGCCCACTGCTGATCGTCTGGGACCGGCTGCCGGCGCACCGCAGCCGCCTGGTGCGGGAGTTTATCCAGCTCTCCGAGGATCACATCGCAACGGAGTACTTGCCGCCCTATGCGCCGGAGTTGAACCCGGTGGAATACATTTGGGCGTACTGGAAGCAGCACGAGTTGCCCAACGTCTGCCCGAAGGACTACTGGGAACTCGACGAGCGCGCCCGCAAAGCGCTGCGGCGAATGCGCCGCAAACCGCGCTTGATTACCGCTTTCTGGAAACAGTCTTCTCTTTGTCTCGATTGACCGTATATTATGCGAGACTCAGTAGAAACTCTTTCCACATCCAGGCGATGATCGGACAGAGGGTAGCCACAGCAAAAAGAAGCTCCACGGTACCGAGTATCAGGGAGTTGAGGAGCGATAGCTTTGTCGCCAGCCAATCCAAAGCCAGGCCTGCTGCCGCCTGTAATGCTGCCCAGAAAACGAGGAACAGGCCCTGAATCAGCGCTGATAGGAACCAGCTTGTAAACAAGCGACGATCGGCAGCCAATCTTTGCCACTGCGCTCTTGTCAACATCGCCATGGACTCGATTTTAGATGAGTTTTCGCCTTATGGGAGCTTTTTCATTTGGTTGTGGTGCGCGACACAAATATGGGAGAACCGACGGACCGGGCCGAGCGCTTCCCCGGGGTGAAATTTCCGTTTGGTTCGGGAACGGCTAAAGCCTTGCGGGAAAAGACCGTTGAAACGGCCTCGTACCCGACGGAGGGCGCTTGGAAACCGGCCCTAAAAGGACCGGCCTCCATGAGACCCAAGCCCGTGAACCGCGGTGAACCGGGCTTTCAATGCCGTCGGGTTTTTCGCGGCGCCGTGCGTCGACGTGACGTGAGGGGCCGGCCTTTCCGCGCCCCGAGTCATCGGGGCGGGTCTTGGAATGGCCGCCCTGCAGGGTCTCGCGACTTCGAGGATACGAACCGATGAATCGGTTCGCGGCAAGCGTGGACGCTCACGCCACGTCGGTTGATGGACGCGCGGTTGTGAAGGGCATTGCCTTCGGCGCGACGGCGTGGCGCTTGGCGCCAGCGTATTCGTTTTCATCGGTTAAGCCCCCGCGGGCCAGGTCGCGAAACAGGTCGTGCAGGCTTGGGGACGAGCGGGGCGACTTGGGCGTTGTCTTTGGCGTTGTCGGCCAAGATCAGCGCTCGGCGCTCGGCCGGCAGCCCCTGGTAGAGACCGGCGAGATGTTGGTCGGTGTCGGGCAGTTTTTGTTCCGGGACGAGGGCGAGGAGCACGTCTCGCATGGCCTGGGCGGGGGTGGCCGGCTCGTCGTCGAGCCCGCGCCGGTTGATCTGTACTTGTCCGTCGGGGTAATGGTCGCGGACTTCGCGAGCGACGTAGTATGCCGGCTCCTTGCCTACGCCGCCTTGTCCGCCAATGGTGCCTATTGCGGCGCTGATTGCCGCACCCCGACTCATTTCTTAGGCAGGCAGTGATCTTTGCGATTTGGTCCTCGCGGCCAATGAAGTCGGCGACGGGGTCAGGCAGTTGCGGGACGACAGAGCGCGCGCTGGGTGCGGAGTGGGACGATGCGCCGGCAACCGCAGCGGGTGGCGCGGCTGGCGGCCCTGATGAAATTGCGCCGGGTGCCGCGCCTTGGCCGCCCGAAACGCTCTCGTCCTTCTCCGATGATTCGCCGGGCTTGGCTTTCTTAGCTTAGCTAGACGGCTTCGGCGCGCACTTTGTTGGTGCTGCCCGGGGGGCGTCCGCGCTTGCGCTCGTCAGCCTGCTTCATCCAGTTCGGAGGCCGTCCGCGCCGTTTTCCGCGACCGCGCGCCAATCTTTCGAGCGAAATGATGGCGTCTTCAATCTGTTCTCTTTCTTGTCGCAGATCCAACAAAATCTTGTTTACGTCCATGATTTACCTCCCGACCGATCACAACTACGCACCGGTTGCCCCGAATCCACCGCGCGTCTCGATTTCAGTGTTCGCACTGACCGCCATCTCGATTAGCCGTGGACCCTCGTGGCAGTTCCGAAAACAGAACGTGATGCAGCTAACCGCCCCGCCTTCAGTCGTATTTATATCAAAGAAAACGGGGCGAAGTCAACAATTTGTTCTGATTTCAGAACGAAAATTTCATTTTCTCCGCTGCGTGGCCCCCACGGGGTCCCGCGGCGGGGGCCTGAGAGAAAAATCGGTGAAGTGGGTGGAAAGCTTAAGTGCTGGTCTCATAAAAAGATAGGCGGTTGCGGCGTCGAAGGAAAATTAGAAGCGACAATTCGCGGGCCGACATGCGAATATCACCCCTTTCCGGGACTGAGATCGTGCCGCGAGGCGTCCCCGGCGTTCGCGCCAAAAGCGTCATGACGGCCGGGGCTCCCGCGATCTACCGGGCGCAAGCGCGCGTCGGGGGGCCGGCTCAGGGCTCCGTCCGCGCCCCGACCGCCTGCCGGCCCATGATCGACGAGCAGAGCAACGCGAACCCGAACGTCACCGAAGCGCCGATCACGACGTACCAAGTCCAGGCAATCGAGGTTCCAAAGCGCACGAAAAGATTCACGGCGAAACCCGCCGCCATCCCCGCGATGGCGGCGTTTTCGCCCACACGGCGCGTCAGCACGCCCAAGGCGAAGACTCCCAGCAGCGCTCCCAGAGGGATCGACGCGATCGCCAGACCCGCCTCGAGCACCGACCCCCATTGCCGGGCCAAGATCGCGATTCCCAACAGAACCAGGCCCCATGCCAGCGTGGCCCAACGCGAAATCTTCAAGTGCCGCTCGCCGGAGGACTCGACCGTCTCGCCCTTCCAGGGCAGATAGAAGTCCACCACGGTTGCCGATGCCAGAGAATTCAACGCCGCGCTGAGGTTGGACATGGCCGCCGCCAGCACAGCGGCTACGGCAATGCCCGACGCCACCGGGGGGAGGTGGTTCCAGATAAAGAATGGGTAGAGGCGATCGCGGGGCTCGGGGGCGGCCAATCCGGCGTCTTGGTAGAAAACCCACAACATCACGCCGATCACCAGAAACAGCGAGAACTGAATAAAGATCACGCCCCAGCTCGCCATCAGCGCCCATTTGCTTTCACGCTCGGTGCGAGCGCTGAGCAGGCGCTGCACAATCAACTGATCCGTCCCGTGCGTGGCGGTGGCCAGGAAGCAGCCCCCCAGCAGCCCGGCCCAGAAGGTATAAGTGCGGGAGAAGAAATCCGCGTTCGGCGCGAAGTAGAAATCGAAAATCCGGAACTTCCCCGCCGCCTCGGCCGCCTCGACAACCCGCGCCCAACCGCCCGGGATGTGCTCCAAGATCAAGACCGCGCTGAGAACGGCTCCCGCGACGTAAAGGACCATCTGCACGACGTCGGTCCAGATCACCGCCGTCATGCCCCCGTGAAAGGTATAGAAGAGGGTCAGCGCCGTGATCAGGATGATCGATTCCAAATCGCCCGTATCGAGGACCACCGAGACCACCAGCGAGATCGCGAAGACCCGTACCCCCTCCGCCAACGAACGCGTCACAAGGAATGTCGACGACGTGAAACGCCGCAATCGCGGGCCGAAACGCCGTTCCATCAGTTCATAGGCGGTGTACATTCTCCCGCGGCGGTACTGCGGGATAAAGAGGAGGCAAATCAGGATTCGCGCAACCAAGTACCCGAAAACGATCTGGAGGAACCCGAGGTCGGTATCGAAAGCCAGCGCGGGTGTCCCGATGATGGTCAACGTGCTGGTTTCGGCCGCGACGATGGAAAGCGAGATCGCCCACCAGGGTGATGACTTTCCGCCCAGGAAGTACTCTTTCAGGGAGGTTTGACGCTTGCGAAACCGAGCACCAAAGATGGTGACGGTGATAAGATAGAGGACGATAAGTCCGAGGTCGAGACTGCGATCGGGCAAGGACCAGGCTCCCGGAGTCAGCCCTGAGGATCCTGGCAACACCAAGTCTTCAGAGCCTGCGCGGTAGAGAATTGTAGCAAAGCCCCGTGGGGGGCGGTGGTCCGAAAACGACTCGCGCGGCGACGGCCGAAGGTGCTACACTTCAACAAATCCTCTTGCCCCTGAACGGCTGACTGCCCTATACTTCACCGAAGCGGGCCACTTTGAACCGTAGGGCCCGTTCGCTGATTTCGCGTCAAAGACGAAGGGAGTTCAGACGTTTCTTATAGGTCTGGGAGATTCAACGATGCTTACGAAGATCACGCACGCCGTATTGGCAGCTTCGCTGATGTTCCTCGTGACGGCGGCCGCGTTGCCGTTGCCGCAGGAGACGGAGAAGAGGCCGAAAGACCAACAGGAATATGAACTGATCAACAAAGCCTTCGGCACGCCGCCCTCGGCCGCCTTGCTGCAAGTGCTCGATCAGTGGAAAGCGAAGTACGCGGAGACGGCGTATGACATCGAACGGATCCGTCTGTATATGGCCAGCCACCAGGCCGCGAATCAGGGCGACAAAGCCGTCGCCGCCGCGAAGGAACTGCTGGAGAAGGTCCCGGGCGACTTCAGCGCCAATTTCACGATTGCTTCGCTGACGCCCTTTCTCGGAAAGACCGACGCCGGCACGTTCGGCGACGGCGTCAAGGCATCGAAAGACCTGCTGAGCAGCGGAATCGCCAAGCAATTCGCCGCCGCCAACAAACCGGCGCAGGTTACGCAGGCGGAATGGGACGACGCCAGGAAGCAGGCGCAGGTTTCCTCGCACCAGACTCTCGGTTGGGTGGCGATGCAGCGTAAGGACAACAAAGACGCCGAAGCGGAGCTCAAAACGACTTTGGGGCTCGACGGAACCCGGGGGCAAGTTGCCTACTGGCTCGGCCAGGTTTTGTTGGCCCAAGGGGACGCCGCCAAGAACACGCCGGCGATGTTCGCGTTCGCCCGAGCCGCCACCTATGACGGCCCCGGCGCGCTGCCGCCGGAGGGCCGCAAGCAAGTGGGCGATTACATCAAGCAGCTCTACAATAAGTTCGCCGGCAGCGAGGACGGCCTCGACGAGCTATTCGCCGCGGCCAAGGAGACCGCCTTGCCGCCGCCCGGCTTCCTTGAGATCAAGGACGCCGCGACCCGCAGAGCCGAGGCCGAAGTGGCTTTCAGTAAGAATTACCCGCTGCGGTATCAGTTCGTCAAGCTGAAAGAGAATCTCCAAAGCACCGCCGGCGATGCGACCTGGGGCAATCTCAAAGGGAAGCTCACTCCCAAGTTTCGGCTTTTCGTCGTCAGCTCCACACCCGAGCGGGCTCCGAATAAGCTGACGCTGACGAGCACCAAAGGGGGTGCCGCCGAGGTGACGCTCAATCTCGAGAACCGCATGCGGGCCGCCCCCGGCAGGGGAACCGCCATTGCTTTCGAAGGCGTCGCCACGACGCTGACGAAGCAGCCTTTCATGCTGGTGCTTAACGACGGCAAAATCGCGCCGTAAGCGAGCTGTTGGATTCAAATCAGAAAGCGGGGCCGGTTTCGCCGGGCCCGCTTTCTTGCTTGGTGGCGGCAGCCACGCGACGTTGTCCAGGCCCCTCAGCCCAACTCGCCCTTTTTGTGTTGATCGGCGATGTAATCGCAGGCCCGCGCGGTAATCGCCATCATCGTCAGGGTCGGATTCTGACAAGCGCTCGACACCCAGGCCGCCCCGTCGGTCACAAAGAGATTCTTGATGTCGTGAGCCTGGTTGAAGCGATTCAAGACCGAAGATTTCGGGTCGTTGCCCATCCGTGCCGTGCCCATCTCGTGAATGCAGAAGCCGGGAACCGAGGGCCGGCCCGTCTCCCTGACGTTGCGATGACCCGAGGCCTCCAGCATTTCGGCGCCTTGTTGGCGGGCGTCTTGCCACAACGCCAGTTCGTTATCCGACCAGCTCATGTCGATCTTGACGGAGGGAATACCCCAAGCGTCGGTGCGGTCTTTGTCGATCGTGACGCGATTCTCGTAGCGCGCCAAACACTCGGCCCAGACGCCGATGCCGGTTCGCCACAGCGCCCGGTCATGGACGGCCTGTTTGAAGTCCGCCCCGAACCCGGAGGCCCCGAAATCGAAGGCCGGGTAGGTGCGCCCTTGATAGCCGTAGCCGCGAATCATGCCGTCGGTTACGGTGCGGTCGACATTGCGGAAACGCGGAATGTAGATGCCGTTGGGCCTGCGCGGCGCCCCGACCCAGGCTTTGGCCGTGAGTTCGGGGAGGTCGCCCGATGCGCCGCCGCCGTAGATATGGTCCATCAGATAGCGGCCCAGCACCCCGCTTGAATTCGCCAGGCCGCCGGGAGCCGAGTTCAGCAACAAGCGCGTCGACTCGATCGTCGAGGCGCACAGCACGACGACCTTGGCGCGAATCTCGCGCGGCGCCCGCGTGACGCGGTCGATATAAGCGATCCCCGAGGCGCGGCCGGTCGAGCGATCCATCGTTACGTGGCTCGCCACCGCGTCGGTCACGAGCGTCAGGTTGCCCGTATTGGCCGCCGCGGCCAGGGTCGTAAAGGGGCTGGCGTAGTAGGAATGCGTGATGCAGCCCTGCTCGCACGGCCCGCAATAGTGGCAGGCGGCGCGGCCGTTGTGGTCCTTGGTCAGAATCGCCACGCGGCCGATGGTCACCACGCGGCCCATCTTTTTGCGAACGCGCTCGGACCACAGTTTTTCCCCGCGAGTCATTTCCATCGGCGGCAGGAAGACGCTGTCGGGTAATTGATCGAGGCCTTCTTCCTGTCCGCTGAAGCCGATAAACTTCTCGACCTTCTCGTAGTAGGGGACCAAGTCCTGGTAGGAGATCGGCCAATTGTCGCCGTAACCGTCTCGTGAGGCGGCCTTGAAATCGATGTCGCCCATGCGATAGCTCTGCCGTCCCCACGACAGCGACCGCCCGCCGAGCACCCGCATGCGAATCCAGTGGAACGGTTTCTCTTTCGGCGTCCGATAGGGGTTGTCGATGTCGTTGACGAACCACTTGTAGTTCGACTCACGGCAGGCGTAGACGAGGCCCTGGATGGGCCGCTCCCGCAGCAGCTCGGGGGATTTCGGGCCGCGCCGGACATACGACGAGTTGCCTCGGTATTTCAGCTCGTACGGCTGGACGTGCTCGGTATAGTCGGCGGGGGTGACCTTCGCGCCGGCTTCGAGGACGGCGACCTTCATCCCGGCCTCGGTCAATTCCTTGGCGGCGAGGCCCCCGTTGGCGCCGGAACCTACGACGACGGCATCGAAGACATCTTGATTGCCGGTGATCGTCTGCAGCACACGTCCAGTCTATCAAGAGCGTTTCCCGAGCACGCGAGCAGTGCGGGATGACGCGTCACCTTGGGCTGAGGAAAGATCGGGACAGTCCGTTTCTATGAACCGCATATGGGACACCGATGGCCCTGGGGCGTGAACGGCGAAGCCGGCAGGTGGGCTGAGGGGGCGCCAACCATCGGCGGGCGGAGTGAGTGAAGGTCCCCGTTGGCCGAGGTGACATCGAACGATTGTTTCTACGCCCCTCTAGGGCGTATCGCTTGGTAACCGTTTTCCCACGGCTGAAGCCGTGGGCTAAATTCCGGGGCTCCTACGGAGCCTATTTTGGGGGCATCAACGAATTGCAGGATCGACTCGAAGGGGATTTTCGGAAGAGTCGACTTCTATGAGTCCGCGGATTTCATGTTACCGCCATGAAAATGGGGGCCGGCGGACCGAGCCAAAGGGTCGGGCATGAGGTTCCTGTCGCCCTTTCAGCGAGGATTACCACTAGGAGGTGAGCATGAGTGCGATACAAGGCATCCGGATGAAGAACCCTGCCCATCCGGGCGGGTTCGTGAAGACCGAGATCATCGAGGCCCTTGGCTTGTCAGTGACCGATGGGGCGCGAGTGTTGGGAGTCACGCGCCCGGCGCTGTCCGCGCTGCTTAATGAGCGTGTGCATCTCTCGCCTGAAATGGCGCTCAGGATCGAGAAAGCGTTTGGCGTATCCATGGATACGCTGATGAGGATGCAAAACAGCTACGACATCGCCCAGACCCGTAAGCGGCAAAGTGACATCAAGCTTGTTCCATTCGAGGGGCAAGCGGCTACATGACACTCGATCACATCTTGCTTTTGTGGAACATCGGCCAGTTGCTTGGTGTCGGCGAGAACTGGCAGACAAAAGCATAGGAAGGCTAAAACCAGCCTATGATCAAACTGTCCTGTACGAGCGACTTTCTACTACCAAGCTCATTTCTGGCGAGTCGTGCAGGAAACAAATGGAGATGGAAGCGCCGTGATTGATCCGGTCCACTCGCTAGCATTCTCGATTCCGATGCCCTCTCAGGCCAAATGACTTGGCGATCTAACGAGTGTTACATAACAAAGTGGCACAACTCAAAGAGATCGGGGCCGCCTTAACAGGCGTCCCCCGACTTCGCTCCAGCCCCCCAAACAGCCCCTTTCAGAAACGAGTCCTCTCCCTGAGACGGTCTACTTTTACTCCGCCCCAGTGGCCTAATTTTGCTCCGCCCTTGACAGACGAGCGAGCCGCTCCTGTTCAAGGGCGAGGATTTCGCCCGCACCGATATCGAGCCGGCGTGATCCTATTATGACCGCCACGGCGGGCGAGACGTAGTACCAGTTGTAGAAGGCCACGACGATCCGATCACAGGCAATCAGCGATCGCTTAGCCGAGCATAGCCCCGAAAGACCATGGCCGCACCACTTGCGCACGACATTCGGGAACTATTGTTCTCCAAGCAGAGTGAAAGATCTGATGCGACTCAGGAGATCGCCTCTACACCGCGATAATTCGCTGAGCTCACGCCCCGGAGACAGGCTAGTGATGACCGACTTACCGATTAGATACCGACCAGAATTCGACTCATCCGCCGACTCCGTCTTTAGTCCCCAAATCGTGTGAAACGCCACGGGAGAGCCTTCAAACACTCCCAAATAATGTGTTTCGTTGCGGTGAGCTTAGTCCTGCTCGCGGTCGCGGGACTCAGCGGGCCGGTTCTCAACAACACGGATTGACGCTCGGGCGCATCTCGTGCGGGTGCGGGTATGAGGGGCCGTTTCCCATCAAGCGAGCTGTTTTTGCAAACGCAGCAAAGACGGGTCATCCTGTGCACGGGGCCTCGACCGCTTGATCAGGGCGGGCGTCAAAACTTCAGCCGGCGCGGGCCGACTGAACAGGTATCCTTGGCCCCGGTTGCACTGCAAGGACTTTAGGGTGGTCAATTGATCATCCGAGCTGATGCCTTCGGCCGTGACTCCAAGGTTTAGACCGCGGGCGAGCGCGATCAGAGCCTCGACAATGTGATAGCTTCTCGGGTCGTCCCCCGTGGGGCCGTCGACAAACGTTCTATCGATTTTCAAGGTGTGTAGCGGGAAGCGGAGCAGATAGCTCAGCGAGCAGTAACCCGTTCCAAAGTCATCCACCGCGATTCGTAAGCCTAGATTCTTCAACTTCGTGAGCATCTCGGCAGCCTTTTCCGGGTGCTCCATTAATAGACTCTCCGTCAACTCCAATTCGATCGAATCGGGCGGCGAGCCGGTCTCGGCCAAGATCTCGGAAACCGTGTCCGCGAATTGTTGCCTATACAGCTGCCGGGCGGAAACGTTTACGGACATATTTAGCGACGGCAAGCCGGCTTGTCGCCAGGCTCGATTTTGGGCGCAGGCGGAGCGCAGGACAAACTCCCCGATTGGGAGGATCAAGCCCGTGCTCTCCGCGGCCGGAATGAACTCCGCCGGCATGAGCAACCCGCGGGTGGGGTGCTCCCAGCGGACCAAGGCTTCGCAACCGGTTATTTCGCCACTGGGGAGTGCCACGATGGGTTGGTAATGGACGACAAATTGCTTGTCCCGGAGGCCGTGCTCTAGGTCTGCCTCCAACTGTAGCTGTGAACTGGCGCGGACCTGTCGTTGCACGTTCACGATCTCGTCATAGCCGTTTTGAGAAGCCTTCTGGCGATACATGGCCGTGTCGGCGTCGCGCAACAGGTCCTCGGGTCGCTTGTATTGCGTCGTGCTTATTGAGTCTCGCAAAACAAAGTGACACCTTTTTGGGGTACGTACGTCTTTGTATGTATGGGAAATACAAAAGGCGTACGGCGGGATTTCGAGGCCCTGGAGAAGCGCCGTTTCAAAGCGATCCGGTTGGTCGAGCAAGGCTGTAGTCAGTCCGAGACAGCGAGGCGATTGAAGGTCGCGCGGCAAAGCGTCAGCGAGTGGCTGCGACGATACCGGCGTGACGGCGAAGCCGGGTTGCGCCAGGCCGGCCGCGCCGGCCGTAAGCCGCTGTTGGACGCCGCGCAGCTCGAACGCCTCGAGGCGTTGCTGCTGGAAGGCCCCGAGGCGCACGGCTTCCCGACGCCGCTGTGGAGCTGTCCGCGGGTCGCTCGTCTGATCGGAGACGAGTTCGGCGTGCGCTATCACGAGGGCCATGTCTGGAAGATCCTGCGGGCGCTCGGTTGGAGCCCGCAACGGCCCGTCGGCAAAGCGCGGGAGCGCAACGAAGAGGCCATCCGCAGCTGGCAGCGCAAGACTTGGCCGGCCATTAAAAAAAAGCCCGCAAAGAAGAACGTACGATCGTCTTCATCGACGAAAGCGGATTGAGTCAGAAGCCGCATCGTTGCCGCACCTGGGCGCCGCGCGGCGAGACACCGGTGTTGGAGTTCAACTTCAACTGGGACAAGCTGTCGGTGTCGGCCGGGCTGACGTTGCGCAACTTTTACTTCCGGCTCTATCCCGGCGCGATCGGCGAGCTGGAGGTCATCGACTTCCTGAAGGCTTTGGTGCGCCACATCGACGGCCCACTGCTGATCGTCTGGGACCGGCTGCCGGCGCACCGCAGCCGCCTGGTGCGGGAGTTCATCCAGCTCTCCGAGGATCACATCGCAACGGAGTACTTGCCGCCCTATGCGCCGGAGTTGAACCCGGTGGAATACATTTGGGCGTACTGGAAGCAGCACGAGTTGCCCAACGTCTGCCCGAAGGACTACTGGGAACTCGACGAGCGCGCCCGCAAAGCGCTGCGGCGAATGCGCCGCAAACCGCGCTTGATTACCGCTTTCTGGAAACAGTCTTCTCTTTGTCTCGATTGACAGTATATTATGCGAGACTCAGTAGAGCCAATCCGATGCTGGCCGTGGTGAATATGACGTGCCCTTGTAAATTGGCGGGTTCTTCCAGATTGGCTGTCAACCGAGCGACGATGCTCTGTGCTTCCGCGGGCTCGGTCAACCCGTCGAGCAGTACCGCAAACTCGTCTCCCCCCAAGCGAGCCACGGTATCCCGCGGCCGCAGGGAGGCCTTGAGTCTTTGCGCGATGTAAATCAAGTACTGATCCCCCGCCGCGTGACCGAATTTGTCGTTGAGGATTTTGAAGCGATCCAGGTCCAGGAACAGAACTCCAAAAAGATACTCTTTCCTTGCTCTCGCTCGACGGTGGGCCGCTTTCAGCAACTGCATGAACCGGATACGATTGGGAACCCCGGTAAGCGCGTCGCTATGACTCAGCTTTGTGTGTTGTTCGAACACGCGCCCGGATAAGATCACGCCCGCACACAGCGCGAAACTCACGGACAATTCAGACCCCAGGACGGCCGGGATGGGTTCTCCGATGAAAAAAGAACCGAATTGATACCCGGCCACCAGCACGAGCATGAGCCCAAGCACCTTGTTCTTCGAGCTGAACTGAGACCATCGGACCAGAATGTAGAAAACCAAAACGGCCATCGCGTTGAGGATCACTACCCGAAACGCCGACCATTGTTCCGCGGGAAAGTGGGGCAACAGTGGTTGCGACGCGGTCAAAGCGAGCATCAAGGGTAGGAACACGAGTTTCCAGTCCCCCGTGCGCCAGACTACGACCACACTCCACGCTGTTGCCAGAAGGCGTAACGAGACAGAAACGATGGCGAAAGAAAGCTCCATGAGAATAGCCTCGGGGGGAGCCGAATCGATGACTCGAAATCCGTGTTAACTCTTCCAACCGTTACGGCAGGGATACGGTTCGCCGGCGATTTCGATTCCGAGGATGAATTTTTCCCCTTCCTCGCGACAATACCGGACGTAGCCCAAGCACTCCAACGTTCGACCGAATAAGCGAACGACCGACGGGAACGGTACTCGCGTGGTGATCTCCAATTGCATGCCGCTATCGTTCATATCCCTAGCTTGGACCGCGCAGGTTCCACGTTCGCCGAACGAGTTTGTCCAGTGGAGCGTGCCCTCGCCGGTGGTCGGATGTCGTTTCGATGCACGCCGTTCGATGCCTCGAACTCGACCTGACGACGATTTTGTACTAGGTAGATGCTCGGAGATCACAGCCCCATGACGGCTCAATTCGTCGAAGAGTACGGCGATATCGGTTTGCGTTGCCATGTCTTACTTCCCCCGGCTGTAAATAAATGAGTAAACACTATCTTCGGTTCGGCACTTAACTTTAGTCAATGAATCTATCGATTCAATTTCGGAAACCGTAGTACTGGATGAAATAGGTGTTTACACCTATAAGCCAGGATTTCCATTTTGGCCCTGGCACGGTCACAGGATACACCCCCGCTGCGCCGAATACCACGTCTTTTCGCGCTGAACCCTGCACATCACCTCCGCCGGTAGGCGCCAGGGCTCGTCCGTCCGCTCACAGACGTTGATTGAGCGGACTGAACGGCGCTCCGGCCGACACTGCTCCCTGCGAAACCTTTTTGGAGCCAAAAACTGTTGATCCTCGCCCGGGCAACGCTACCCACCCGGCACAGGCAGCGCCCAGATCCTATGCAGCATGTCGCCGAACAGCCGCCGGTTCAGATGTCCTTCGGCCAACAGCAGCCAATAGTACCGCGCATGCTTGACCAGCCTACCGCCCGTCTTCATCAGCCGCTGTTGCAAGCTCGTCAGCGACCAGCTCTTGATCCGTTGCGGCAGCCCGAGCCTCCGCCATAGGTTCCCCAGGTTATAGGCCAGCACGCTGAGTTGCAGTCGCACTTCGTTGGCCCGGAACCGATGGCATGACAGCCTTGTCCAATGCGTCGCTTGTTTGCCTTCCTTGATCCACTGCTCCGCCGTGCCGCGCTTGTTGTAGAACCGCACCAGCGAGCGGCTCGGCAAGGCCATGCTCGTGACGATGAAACCGACGCGAGGAAACAACTCACCTTGGTGATGCTCGACCTTCGCAACAACCCGCCGGGACTTCGACCAGCTCGCGGCCTGATACCGAAAGCTCCTGTAGCGCACCAGGGGCTTTGCGCTCGGCCTGCCCGGCGGACGAAACAGGATATCTTCGATCTCCAGCTCCAGGCTCTTGTTGGCCGGAATGCGAATCACGTAGTCCACGCCGCGCTCCTCCAACGTCTCGTAAATATCCGGCTTGGCGAAGGCGGCATCGGCCCGGAACGTCACCTGTTTGCCCTCCGCCTGTTGGCGTTCGATTTCCGGCAGCAGCAGCTCGTCCCAGTCCTCGGCGCTGGACACGTTGCCCGGTCGCAACTTTGCCGCCAAGCAATCGCCGTGCTGGTTGAACAGCAACAGTGGGTGGTAGCAGACCGACTCGAAGTGGCCGTTGTAGGCGCTGCCTTCCTGCCGGCCGTGGACGGGGCTCTCGGTAGAGTCCATGTCCAGCACGACGCACGCGGAGTCATCACCGGCCTCGGCTTGCGCGATCAACTCGCGGTTCACCGCCATCAGCCCGATCAGATTCTCGTCGCCGGCGAGCATGGCGGTCTCGAAGCTCTGCAGCCGGGAGGTCAGCGCCGCGCCGCGATCCCAGTTCTTCTTCGAGCCAATCAGCCGAAAGGTTGGATCGGCGGAGACACGAACGGCGTCGTTGAGATCCTCGTAGCCCGCCAAGCGGGAGTAGACCGACTGTCGCAGCAGATCGACGAACGGGAACTTCTTGTTCGAGCCTTGCCGCGAATCCGTCAGATGCTCGTCTATCAGCTTGCCTAGTCCGAGTCGTTCGTCCAGTTCGCGAATGAGAATCAGCCCGCCATCCGAGGTGACTCGCGATCCTTGGAAATCGACCTTGAGAAATCCATTGAAGGTGAGCTGAAACGGTTTGTTTTCTTTTTCACCCATTGGGTGTTGATCTCCTCAGCGCCTTGAGTGCTTTCAAGCCCGCATAAATAAAGGCGTCCGAGTCCACCCGATGGTTAGCAGAACCGAAACTAAAGTGGAAATCCGGGAATAAAGCATGTTGTGGCCGTCCAGGTTTAAAATTGTACGGAAGGGGACGGCCGTCGCCAAAATGTGCTCTCGCTTTTCGGCAAGCGAGAGTTGCTCAACAGTCACATTTCTCCCTGCGCTAGCTTGGCTCCTCGAATTGCGAGGAAGCGGTAAAGCAAACGGAAGGAAGACGTCCAGGATCGTGGACGAACAGTCGCGATAACCGCCCAATCCACCCCATCCGTAGGGCTGCCCGAGTATTTCGTTGATCACCTTGGCGAGCTGATCCTCAGAGGACGGAAGAGGAAATGGAGCGGCGTCCCGGTCCAACAGACGAACGTGTGTCATCGACGCACGACGGCTTGCATCCGCCACGGGAGCTAACAGATGTACACCGGTTTCAGCTCTTGTCGCCATCGGCAACAGCATGCCGATCCGGCCTTGGAACAAGAATCCAGTCCGGTCGCTTGAGATGGGTATCCGGTCCCGACCTACAGCGGCTAAGTTAGCAGAACGGTACTTCGCGACGAACTCCTCGTCTACATACGCGATGTCTCGCAAATCGATCCAGCCACAGGCATAGGGCGATTCCGCAGCGAGAAATCGTCCGTCCTGAGAGATGTGCGACAGGAACAGGGGCGTTCCCGCCCACACAGCCGAATTTTGGTTGTAATCAAACGGATATCCTTCTCCCGCCTTGCGGAAGTCGTAGAAGAACGGGTCGGCAGAAGGAAGCGCGCGCATCGATGTGTTTCGGACTGTGATCCCGTATACGGCTCGACTGGGATATTGCCCGAGTTGCGCGTTCGCCGTGACGCCTTCAACATGGGAGGTGGGGACTTCCAACAGGTTGGGCCCAAAGATCGACTGTTTTGGAAATGATTCTGCAGCCCAACTGAACTCCTCTGCTGTACAGATCACCGGCTCGGCTCGCTCCCAAGGGCCGTACCAGTAATCTTCAAACTCTCTAAGCCGCCGCTCATCGACTTCGAGAATCGGGGGGCCTCCGGTTTCCGCAAATGCCGTGGCATCTTGCGGGATTTTTGCCAGGTCATCGAGAGGGCCGGTCGATATCAGTGCAATTTCATCAGGTGCGCAGCCGACGACCGACAAGAGCGCAACTGCAACCACAAACCTGTCTGGAGACATGAGTCGTTCCTCGACCCGGCGCCATTTCACCCAACTCGATCAGGCGGCACAGTTCAGTTGCCGAACAGGAACTTGACTGTAAACGACAGGGTCCAATAACGCGCGCCGGTGAACGTATTATGGTTGGGGAAGTCGGGGTCCCGCTCGTGAAGCGGGTGAAGCGAGTATCCGCTGATGGCTTCAATGTTGCCCGTCATCGAATAGGTTAGCTTCAGCCCCAACAATGTCTTATCGTTCAGGCTGTAGTCGGCCCCGGCATACAGGTGCACTGCCAAGACCGTGTCGGACAAGTCGGCGTCCTGGCGGCTGTTGTAGAACGACAGGGGAGGATCGTAAGCCGGAGCATCGCCCGATGTGTCCTCGTACTCGTTGGAGAACCGCACCCCGGACACCTCGGCGAAGGCGGGACCCAGCCGCCACCCAGATATGGGGAAATCCCGCCGAGCGCATCCGGAAAATCGTAGTACGCATTGAGCGCAAGGGTACGCACGCTGAGATGGTCGATCGAGGCCTGGGTATAGGATACGGCCGAACCGCCGCGTCGTTCCTCCATGGGCATCCCATCGTAATCGGTGATGCTGCGAAACACCTGGTCGAGACCGTTCTTCCGCTGCGCGAGCGATAGCTCCAGGCGTGTGCGATCGAAAATGCGGCCGGCCGCGATCTCGAACACGGCTCCGGCGGTAGCGTCGATATTGTAACGCCAGCGGTATCCGGAGATTTCAGGAATGGGGTCCGCATCGAAACAAGCGTCCGTCGGATAGCAGAGCGGGTCCCGATTCCAGCCCTCTTGGTCTATGTCGGACGCCCAATTCGATCCGATGCCCCCGCCGACATACCACCCGGAGCGCTCCCTGCTCTGGGCCGCCACGTCGGAGATGGAACAGAGCAGCACCAGGATTCGACCGGCGGCGGATGCGATGAACGATGCAAGACGCATGAGAGTTCCTGTATTACGTCCTGGTTATGAGAATCAAACAAGTGCCGCCGGTTCATAGAGCCCTTCTCCGGCGTGTCAGCGCCACCGCTTGTGGCCTTCCCCCAATAGGGCGATTCCAGGGGACGGTCGGCGGCGTCGGTTTTTTGGTTTGGGAAGGCTCGCCGTTGCCGAGACCTGTGGCCGAAACTACAAGCCACCTTGGCCGCCACCTCGTTCGACGTGACCCGCATCGACCTTGCTTCGCCGGCCATATCGACGGTTACCTTTGGTTTGCTCCTCTTCGCTCTACTGCTGCTCTTGCGCCCGGTGCTTACGGAGGATTGATCGGTCGCGGATCCAGTAAAGAATCGCGTCGTAGCAATCCGGAAAGGTGACACCGTAGGTCAGTTCCGGAATATATTATCGAGGATGACGTCGCGCATCGCGGTCACCGGCAGTTCGTCAGCGTCTTCGCCCAAGTCTCCCTGGGTGATCAGCACCGGCTGCAACGGCGGGGCCTGATCGACCCTCCCGTGCGATCCTCGAACCAGTGAGGGGTCGAGGGGAATCACGTCGAGCAAATTGCCGAAGCTAAGCTTTCGCTTGAGGAGCTTCCAGCCCACGGTGAGCTGTGGTAAGCGAATCTCCGGATCCAGAAACAACTCCACGGGGTCGTAGCCGGGTTTCCGGTGGATGTCGACGGTGCGAGCGAAGTCGGGAGCTTTGGCGTCATCGAGCCAGTAGTTGTAGCTGAACCAACGGCCAGGCTCAGCCACAAGCACCAGGTCGCCGGAGCGCGGATGATCGAGGCCGACCTCAGCTTGCTCACCGCAGTCAAGCACTTGTTCCACCCCCGCCACACCCCTGCAGAAATCAGCGTACCGCGCGATCTCGCTTGGGGCCCTCACATACACATGGGCCACTTGATGGTCAGCCACGGCGAACGCGGGCGAGGCCCCAGGGTCTAGCAGTTCGAGGCCCTCCTCGACGCGGACCCGAATCCCCCCCGCTACCCGCAGCAAGCGGTTGATGTGCACCGCGTCGTCGACGGCCGCGATGCCATACTCGCTGCCAACAACCACACGCACGCCGTTGCCCTCGAAGTAGTCGATCAGCCCGCCCCCAACATCGTCGATTTCCCTCAGTGCCTTCGGGATGTCGGCGTGGTTCGGCCCCAGCTTCTGGAGTGCATAGTCCAGGTGCGGCAGGTAGACCAACGTGAGCGTGGGACGGTGGCGTTCGTGAACCAGGCGGGCAGCGTCGGCGATCCAGCGGCTCGAAGCGATCGAAGATCCTGGTCCCCAAAAGTTAAAGAGCGGAAACTGCCCGAGCTGCTCTTGCAGCGAACCACGCAGCTCGGGAGGGTCAGCGTAGCAGTCGGGAATTTTCCGCCCATCGGCCTTGTACATCGGCTTCGGCGTGACTGAATAGTCCGCCGAAGAGTACATGTTGAACCACCAAAACAAGTTGGCGCAGGTCACCGATGGATCGCGCTTGCGGGCTGTCTCCCAGACCTTTTCGCCGTGAACAAGGTGGTTCGACTGTTTCCAGAAACGCACCTCCGCCGACTCGCGGTCATACCAGCCGTTGCTCACGATGCCGTGCTCCCGCGGTAGCAGGCCCGTCAACATGCTTGACTGCACGCTGCACGTGACCGCCGGCAGAATCGGTTTCAGCCGACGCAACGTTCCCCGATCTGCGAAGGCGTCCAGGCGCGGGCAGTGTTCGCCTAGCAGGTTCTGATTGAGCCCGACCACGAGCAGAACCGCCGTTGGATGAGCCATGAGCTATTCTGACGTCCCGGTAGTCGTGTCGGCCGGCAATGTTGGGGCCTGCCATGGCGGGCCCGAGCCTCTGACGGCTAGGTTCCTGCGATCCGACGATGTAGCAAAACGGTGACCGCGAAGCACGCCAGCGCAACGAACGACAGCCCCGGCCACCCTAACACATTCAAGAAGAACACATCGAGCAGGCAGAAACCGCTGATCCAACACAGCACAGCCTTCTTGGTTTGCGGCGGTGTCGCGAAGGCCGAGCGTACCGCCCGAGCCTGCCAGACAACAAGAAGCACCGCCGCCACGCTCGAAGCAACGGTGGTCTCCGGCACGATCCATACGCCGGGCAGCACCGCAATCACCGGCAGCGCAGGGCCGATCCATCGGCGAGCGTCGAGTTGCGTCTCGTTCTCGGCGCGAGCGACGAGGGTAAAGGCCAAAGTGTAGAGCGTTATCGCGGCAGCAAACCACAACACTTTCTCGATCGGAAGTGGACAGGCAACGGCCGCCGCGCAGGCTACGTAGACGAGGCCCCGCGCAAGGCCCATCAATACCACCTTCCACGCCTGCAGTTGGTGCAACAGGTCGTAGGCAACGATCACGATGACGAGTGCGCTCCCCACCACACTGACGCCGCCGCCGGTGGCCGCCAGCAGCACCCAGCCCGCCGTGAGAGCAGTCGCCGCAACCTTGTAGGCCGACCCACGAGAGATACGCCCCGAGGGGATCGGTCGCTCCGGCCTGTCGACTTGATCGACTTCGGCATCCGCCGCATCATTCAGCGCCATACCACCTGCGTAGAGCAACGCTACGCCGCCTGTACAGAGCGCCAAGACCTGCCAGGGTATCTCTCCTGCGCCCGCACCGAGCGCACAGCCGGTCAGTACATTGGGCACGACGGTAGGTAGGTTCGAAACGCGCAGAAGTTCAGCGTAACTGCGCAGCGTTGAGGGTGGGGTGCTCATGAAGCTTGTGTGGCGGATGGAATTGAAACCTGGTCGCATAACCAGCTCAACTCCTTGGCAATTCCCTCTGAGAGGTCGGCCATCTGCAACTCCTGGGGTAGCACGCCCCAGGCGTACGTTTCGGCCTCGAAGTGCCGAACCTGGGAACTGCTTTGTGCCTCAGCCAGCAGCTCTCCGATATGACCTTGCGTCGTCTCCAGCAACCCGAAGCGATCCACGAAAAGTGGAACATGAAAGTGTATACGCCATTCGCCCGCAGGCCCCGCCACGCCATCGTGGGCAGTAATCGCAGCCGGCAAGTCGTCGATGAAACTGTCGACGATACGGTCGTCGCCACTTCGGCGGATCACGGTCTGATGTAGGTAGCGGTCCTCGGCGAAGCCCTGGAGCTGCTCAAGAGCTACCTTGCGTTCATCCTGGGTGAGCCGATCGAAATCCACGCGCACCGCCGAAGACACCTGCACCTTCCCGATCTCGATGCCCACGCCCGCGTAGCGCTGTAGCGCCTCGGCATGATCCTCGAACATCACCGCCGCATGGCAAATGTCATAACAGACACGCAGATACCGCCAGACTTGCTCTTCTTCAGCCTGCCCGAAGAGATAGTCCCGAAACAGCCCAACGACGTCCTCTGAAGTATCGAGGTAGCAGCCGGGCTCGGGCTCCAAGTCGACGTGGATCAAACGCCCGGTCTCTTCTTCGAGCCGGTGCAGGTGTTCGACGAGCCGACATAGGTTCCGGGCCGCCTCCTCCACGCTGGTGGACGAATCTGCAAGGGACGCGCCCCAGCCGACCGGAAGCGTCGAGATGCTGCCTTCGATTCCCCCTGCCAGCAGCCTGTCTTGAATCGTGACGAGATCCAGGGTGTAGTCGAGACGCGTTCGATCGCGCCAGTCGGGCCGATAGACCTTGTGCTTCACGACCGGCTCGTGAAAGTCACCGTGTGGAAAGCCGTTGAAAGTGAATGGAACGAGACCCTTCTCGCCGAGCCAGTCGGCGAACTCGGCCAGACGGTCCTGTTCGATTAACTCCCGCGCCGCCTTGGCCGACAGCCACAGCCCAACGCCCATCGGGGCGTCCGGACTCACCCGTGCCTTCACCGCTATGGCGTAGCGCTCGAGATTCGCACGCGTCTGCTCGTAGCTCGCCCCGGCATGCACATTGGTGCAATAGCCCAACATCGTGCCCGGACCG
The DNA here is from genome assembly GCA_965238125.1 of Bryobacterales bacterium. Lineage (GTDB taxonomy): Bacteria > Acidobacteriota > Terriglobia > Bryobacterales > UBA6623 > UBA6623. The sequence continues at coordinate 906,004 of OZ250179.1, forward strand.
AGCCTGTCACGCATCATCAACCTTGAACTTGTCGCACTGGCTCAAGAACGTGCGCGGGTTGTCGAAGGAGATCGTCTCGAAAACGGAGGGCGGGTGGCCGCGCCGTTTCAACTCGACGGCTGTCTTGGGGACGTTCATAGGGTCGCTGGGGCCCCAGTCGCTGGCGGAGTTGATGCACAGCCGCTCGGTGCCGTAGGTTTCAATGATGTCCGCCGTGCGCTGGACGGTGCATTTCGAGTCCGGATACAGCGTCATGCCGCCCCAGTAGCCTTCGTCGAGCACCATCTCGACGGTGTGCTCCTCGACATGATCGATGAGCACGCGGCCGGGTTCGATGTGGCCGTTCTGTTTGATCGCGTCCATGATGAGACGCGTGCCTTTGCGCTTGTCTTCCAAATGCGGCGTGTGCACGAGGATCAACTGCTCATGCTTGTCGGCCAGCCCAATCTGCTCCTCTAAGATTTCGAGCTCGTTGCGCGTGTTCTTGTTGAGCCCGATCTCACCCACACCCAGCACATTTGGTTTGTCGAGGAACTCAGGGATGATCGCGATCACGTCTCGCGCGAGGCCGGTATCTTCAGCCTCTTTGGGGTTGATGCAGATCCAGGTGTAGTGCTGGATGCCGTACGCGGCGGCGCGCTTGGGCTCGTAGTCGGTGAGTAGGCGGAAGTAGTCGAAGAAACCCTGCTCCGATGACCGGTCGTAGCCGGCCCAAAACGCGGGCTCGGTCAGCGCAACGCAGCCGGCCTCCGCCATGTGCCGGTAGTCATCGGTCGTGCGCGAGACCATGTGGATGTGCGGGTCGATGTACCTCATGGCAGTTGAATGCCCTCAGCCATTCCATGGACAGGCGCCGACAGCTCCCTTGCCAGGCGACTTCGGGATCGGGTCCGTCGTTGGGTCGCTGAAGGCATCGAGCACACGTCGGGCCCGCTGGCCTTCGCCGTCAGTCAGTACGCTCAGGGCGTGCCGCATGGCTCCAACGCGGAAATCTTCCGGCTCACCGCCAGGTTGTGCTCGATCAACGCGGTCGAGGAACGCCGCAATATCGATCATCTTGGCGCGGTGTTCGAGGAAGTAAAGGTCCACCACCTGCTCTCGCGAGAGCGGACAGGATTCTGATTGCTGTGCCACTGCGGAATCCCCCTGGTTGCGTTTGAATCGACTGCTTCAGAGCCGCGCGCGTAAGTAAGCGGCCAACCTCAGTTTACTCCAGCGTGCAGAGGGGCTCGACTTGCGATCCTAACTTCGACACAGTGCGACATCATATCGTGCTGGAGAAAGTGGCGCGGCTCGAGTGAGAGACGAGGAGGTTTTGTTGGCTGCTGAAGTTAATGCTGAAGGCGTCGGGGAAGCAGGGCGTTCCGCAAGGCGGAGTGATTTAGGGTAGCGCCCACATTCGTGTTGAAATACAACATAAGGACCCGTTCCTTAGCGGACCAGGGCGCGATCGAGGACGTACTGGCCGTAGAGAATGACGTTGTCCCATTCGATCGGGCTGACGTGCTGGAGCAGGGTTGCGTCGATGCCTTCCTCGGCGATAGCCCCCGAGCGCAGAGTCCGCGTGATCTGCTTGGCTTGTCAATAGATAATGCAAGCCAGAATCAACGTCAGGCAGCTACAGGAGTTCATCTGCTCGTGCAGCTCGCGAGCGTTGATCCGACCGCGGCGTCCGTAGTAGACATCCCGCGCTAAGGCGTGCAGCTGTTCGACCTTCAGCAGTCCGCGCCGGGTGCGGGCCCGGAGTTGTGGTTCGGAGAGATAGCTCAGCAGAAACTCCGTCTTGAAGACCCTGCCCAGATCCCGGTTGGCGCGGTAGAAACGATTCTTGGCCGAGCAAGCAACCAAGCGTTTCAGTGCCACGGACGCGGTCGTGTGGCCGGCGGCCAGCGAGCTGTAGAACTGGCCCATGCGCTCCCACTGTTCCTGAATGACCCCTATATCGATTGTGCGATCGGCGCGCGCCACCAGGTCTGTCAAGACGCCGTAGTCGCGATCGCGGTCAATCCGGTAGAGCCGTTGGTGCTGCACGCTGCGGATGCGCGGACAGAAGCGCCGACCGAGCATGGTGAAGGCCGCGAAGTTGATCTCCGTGTAGCCGTGGGTGTCGGTGTAGTGTTCCTCCAACTCCAGATCGCTCGCGCTATATAAGAGGCCATCGAGCACGAACGGAGATATTGTCAAATGTTGTGGATGGGCGAGGTCAGGCGGCGTTCTCCTGAACCATCAATCCATCCTTGAAAACCTTTCCCTCTAAGACATGAACAATCACTTCCGAACCGTTCAGGCGTCGCCAGTGGCGCTCGGCTTGGCGGGCCAGCATGAAGAGCATCGTTAACGACGCTTCGCGGCTGCCACAACCCTTCGTTCGTCGCTGCCGCAAACGGACCGTCGCAAAGGTGGACTCGATCGGGTTCGTCGTCCGCAAGTGCCCCCAGTGCTCGGCCGGAAAGTCGTAGAAAGCCAGCAGCACTTGGCGGTCTTTTTCCAGGCACTCGACCGCTTTGGGAAACTTCTTCTCGTATAGGTTCTTGAAACGGTCCAGAGCGGCCTCCGCCGTCTGCCGACTCTCGGCAAGATAGATGTCGCGCAGCGCCTGCTTGGCTTTGCCCTGCATGCTCTGCGGCAGCTTATTGAGCACGTTGGCCGTCTTGTGGAGCCAGCAGCGTTGCTCACCGGTCGCCGGATAGACTTTCCGCAGTGCCGCCCAAAACCCCATCGCTCCGTCGCCCACCGCCAACTTCGGCGGCAGCTCGAGCCCCTGCCGTTTCAAGTCCTCCAGCAACTCCTGCCACGACAGTTCGCTTTCGCGAAAGCCATCGTGCACCGCCAGCAGTTGCTTGCGACCGTCTTCGAGTGCTCCCATCACAACCAGCAAACACTGCCGTTCATCGTCCAGACGAACATTCGAGTAGATGCCATCGGCCCAAATGTAAACAAACCGCTGGCCGCTGAGGTCACGCTCGCGGCGCCAGACGTCTTTGAGGCACCATCGCCGCGCCCGGACAGCAAGGCCTCCAGCGCTTCGCTGCGCCCGTCGAGATCCCTTTCAGGTACAACCAGGGGTCCACACTCTTCGTGCGCCGCAGATACGGCGGCAGGATCGGGAAGTGAAACGAAAGCGCCGGCCCTGCTCATCGACTCGGCGATCGTCGACCCGCGGCGCCTGGATCTTCAGCTGACCCACGCCGCTGACGATGGTGCGCTCGCGGGCGTGACCGTTGCGCACCACCAGCCGCCGGCCGTCCTGGTCGACTTCGTGCTGATGCGTTTCGATGTAGGCGGTCACTTCGGCTTCCACGGCCTTGACGAGCATCTGGCGCGCTCCTTGGCGCAGCACCTCATCCAAGGGCGAGCGTTCCTTTCCATCAATGACTTGGGGGTTGACTTGACTGCTGCTCTCAGCAGCTTAACACTGACTCATGGCGTATCCTCCTTGTTCCTTTCCAGAAAACGATTGAGTTGCTTCCTCAATCGTCAGGATAAGAGGCCATCGAGCACGAACGCGGCATCCCGGTCGGTACACTCGATCGGGGTGCTGTAGAAGGGGGCGTAGTTGTCGGCGATGAAGGAATAGAACTCCAGCGCATAGTCGCTGAAGCGGGTGCTGAAGGTTTGTTGCAGCACCTTGCGCGGCATGGCGAAGCGCTGACCGTCGCTGGCTGAAGTGCGGCCTTCACCCCAATGCGACGTAGCGTCGAGGCGCGAGATCGCACCGACCAAATCCGCCAGCGCTTGCCGCTGCGCTTCTTCGGTCAACTGCCAGTCGCTCACCCGTTTTAGCTGCTTGTAGGAGATGTCCGGGGTGAGCTGGGCCATGGTGTGCAAGCCAATGTTGCAGCCATGAGCCAGCACCGTGGCCAGCTGCAAGCAGACGCCGTCCGCCTTGCGGTCCGCTCGTTGGTTCGCAGGAAGGAAGTGGTTCGTGAAGCGCAGGTCGTTGTCGACCTCGATCAGTAGATCCGGCAGCCGGATAGCAGGCATGTGACGGGCTAGCCAACCTTTCAGGCGATGCAGTCGGGCCTCCGCGTCCGGGGCCAAGCGCTCTGAGGGGTCCGAGGAAAGGTGCCAGCGACCGTCCTTGGCGGTAGCGTACTTGTTCTCCGGTTCTGTCCGCAGAAACACGTCGTAGGCCTTGTTCAAGCGGTCCTTCAGGTAGGCTGGGACCTTGTTGGGATCAGCAGGTAGACCCGAGTGGAGGAAGAACGACTCCCGCGCCGCATCCCACTGCTGATCGGAAATGAAATAGTCTTTCAGCCGGCCAAACCGCTTGCTGTGACGGACGGCCAGGTTCCCTGACCGCAGTTCTTCCCGTAGTTTGACCAGGACCGCGCACTCCCAGGACCGCCGGTCAGGACTGCCGCCGTTGACCACCAGCGGCAGCAGTCGCTTCGGAATAAAGTCGATTGGTGCAGTCTTTGGGAGCTTCCGCTTCGGGTTGTCGTTGAGGTCCCGAAGCAACTGCACCGCCGGCCAACAGGGCAGTTCCACATCCTCGAAGTCGGAAAAACACTCAAGAGTCCGCAGCAGAACCGGCGAGAACTGCCGCAGGTAAGAGAAGCGTTTGACGACCCCGTGAAACACGTCGCTCTGGCTTCCCGTCACCCAATCGGACAACTGCTCCATTTGCGCCGATAGTTCCTGGCGGGACACCGTTTGGAATACGCGCCGCCGAAGCTCAACATCCGTGATCGCGTCATCCAGGATGAGCGTGCCCACGGATCGCAAAGACACAAGCGCGGAACGGATGGTCTTGCGCTGTTCGCGCAGATGCTGGTCCAGGTCGCGCTCTGCATGCGCAAAGGTCCGGGTCAGCAGCTTGTCGAACATGTCCACAGCCTGATCGACGCCGTCGCGGTAGCTCTGCCGCAAAAAGCAGACCAGCGCCGTCCAGCGTCGTGGCCGCGCCAGCTTGCGCAAACGGGGAGCGGAACAGTTGCGGACGTATTGAAAAAGAGCCCGCTGATAATTCCTGTTGAGCCATTCCAGGTCCATGCCGAGCACTCCTGTCGCCTCGATCAACGTCAGTCTCTCGGCGAGCCGCCGCATCGCAACTGCGGACGGCTTGGCTGGGTTCTTCTTGATCCCTTGGAGCCCGGATACGGTTTCGCCCGCCTCCACTTCCAACAGCTTGTCGAGCGTCTCACCAACCTCCAGCGGAAGCTCTTCGGCAACCCTCGCGGCGATGGCGTCGCGCGCTTTCCTGCGCTGTTCCCCGATGATTCGCCTCAGCACAGACTCGGCAGGGAACACAGTTTTTTCTTGTTTGAGATACTCCCGTGCTCGGGCGAGCAAGGCGGCAGTCTGTTCCAGCCGGCACAACTCTTCGTAGAGGAATTGCTCCAAGCCTCTCTCTTGGCCCGGGTCGAAGCTCCTCAGCCCGAGATACCCTCGGATTCGGATCTGGTGTCTGGAGACCGTTTGCTGCCAGGATGCGTAGTCTCCCAAGAGGCCGCCGTCGATGCCGGTCTGTAGAGCAACGAAGCTCAGCAATTCCTCGCAGATCTCTAGCGGCTGCTGAACCGGAAAACGCTGGAAGACTCGTACAAAGCCGAGCTGATACGCAAAGCCCAAGCGGTGCGGATCCCCGCGACGCTTAGAGATTTCCATCTGGTCTGTCCGGGTCAGGGACAAGTCGCGGATCAACTGGTTTCGAGACGGAAAGATCATGGCCAGGTGTCTATAATAATGTCCGTCTTGATCGACGTTAGTTGACTATACAATGTTCTGGATACTATAGTCTTTAACACTCCGAAATAGACCCCATTTGACCTTTTCTTGGACACCGCCTTGAAAACCGTCGCTTACCTCCGCGTCTCCACTCGTTCGCAGGACCTCGCCAACCAGAAGCTGGCGATCCTCGAGTTCAGCCAGAAACGCCGCTTCCCGATCGACCAATTCATCGAGTCCCGGATCTCGTCGCGCAAGAGTCCGCTCGAGCGCCGCATCGACGAAATGTTGGGGACGCTCGAGCCCGGCGACCGGCTGCTGGTCAGCGAGTTGTCGCGGCTCGGCCGCAGCCTCTCTCAGGTGATCCAGATCGTGGAGACCCTGGTCCGGCGCAAGATCCGCTTCATCGCCATCAAGGAGGGGATCGAGTTCGACGGCAAGCAGGACCTGCGGACCAAGGTGATGATCGCCCTGTTCGGATTGTTTGCCGAGGTCGAGCGGGACCTGATCTCGGAACGGACCAAGGAAGGACTCGCCGCTGCCAAAGCCAAGGGGAAACTGCTCGGCCGGCCCAAGGGGGCCTTGGGAACATCCAGGCTCGACGGCAAGGAGCAAGACATCCGGGCGCTGTTGGGCAAGGATGTCTCCAAGGCCTCGATCGCCAAGATACTGGACGTCTCCCGCTCCGCCCTCTACCACTTCATCCAGACCCGCAAGATCGCTCCGGGCTGACTACAAGGCTCGGACCGCCCTTATGTTGTATTTCAACACCAATGTGGGCGCTACCCTCCTGGGGATCGTATTTCCGCCGACGAGGCTGTCGAACGGGTTCAGAGCGGCGAGCAGGCCCCGCTCTGCCGCCAATGTGGCGGACTGCTCAAACCCGCCACCGTCTCGTTCGGGCAGTCGATGCCGCAAGATGTGCTTCGAAAAGCGGAGGAAGCCTCCGTTTCTTGTGAGGTTTTCCTGGCGGTTGGGTCGTCGCTCGTTGTGCACCCGGCGGCCGGCCTGTCTCTGCTGGCGAAGCGCGCGGGAGCCAAGCTGATCATCATGAATCGAACCGAGACGCCACTTGACGAGATGGCGGATCTCGTAATCAACGATGAGATCGGAAAAGTCTTGCCGGAGTTGGTGGAAACCTCCCCTCCGAGCTAGCTTCGGCTGCGGTCATCCATTTCGAAGCCGGCTCCGACGCGCTGCACAGGCCCGACGGGAGCGCCGGCCCCCATTGCGTTTGCCACGGGCTAGGATATACGTCATGGCTCCGTTCAGGGGGCTTCCTTCGGCTGGCTCCTGTTGCGCTGTTTTCGGATCGCTCGGCACATCATTGCTTGGAAGACCATAATGACCCCTATGCGTTCTCACACCACCCGCGGCCTACTCCGTGTTCGCCTCGCCTTTGCGTTACTGCTTGGCTTCGCCGGATTCGCTCCACCGCCGGCCTACAGCCAGGCCGAGTTCTTTCCACCAGAGAAAACGCCCCGCATGAAAGAGGTTCCCAACATCGTCCTCATCACGGGAGACCATCTGCGCTGGGACCACGTCGCCGCCAACGGCAATCCAGCGATCATCACGCCCCATATGGACCGCCTTGCCAAGGAAGGCACGACCTTCCGTAAGTGCTTTACGGTCGGCGTCGCGTGCAGCCCCAATCGGGCGTCGCTGATGACCGGGCGCTACCCCAACTCGCACGGCATCATCAGCAACGGCGTCCAGATGCCGCTCGATGAGGTGACTCTCACGCATGTGCTGCGTGATGCGGGCTACTACACCGGCCAGATGGGCAAACTGCATTTCTGGCCGCACAAAGACCGCAACCACCGCGAGCCTTATCCGCCCTACGGCTTTCATCAGATGAGGCTTTCCGACGAACCGGGCTGCTATGACGACGCCTTCGGACGCTGGCTCTGGGCGCAAGGCAAGGATGCGCGCGAGAAAGCCCGCGTCGCAATGCCGGGCGAGCGCAAGGCTCTCGACTACTACACCTTCGAGGGCGAGGACCACACAACGCATGCCTCCTGGGTCGCCACCGAGACGGTCACCTTCATCGAAGACACGCTGCGCCGCCAGCCGGACCGGCCGTTTTTCGTGCATGCCGGGTTTTACGCGCCACACCCGCCCCTGAATCCTCCGGCGTCGGCGTTGGCCCTTTACAAGAACCGCAAGCTTCCGCTTCGCCGCTACCACGCCGACGAAATCTCCTATCTGCCGCCGGTGCTTGCGAGAACGATGAATGACTTGCTCGAAACTCCTGAAGATGTCTGGACGGACTTCCGCAAGCACTTCTACGCCATGGTGACGCACCTCGATGAGAACGTCGGCCGCATCATCGAGGCGCTGGAAAAAGGAGGAGTGCTGGACCGCACCATCTTCGTGCTGACCAGCGACCACGGCGACTACCTCGGCGACCACAATCTGCGTGCCAAGAGCGATCGGCCGTATGAGGGGGCAATGCGCATTCCGCTGATCTTTCGGGGGCCGGGAGTGCCGAAAGGGGTCCAAGTCGACGAGCTCGTGGAAATCCTCGACGTCATGCCGACGTTGCTGGAGCAAACCCAGCTTCCGCTTCCCAAGGGAAACCAGGGAATGTCTTTAAAGAAGACGATGCGTGGGGAACCAGGACGCGAACTGATTTACATGCAAGGCCGCAACAACAAAATCATCCGCACCAAGAGCGCGAAATACACGATTTACCAGAACGGACAAGAGGTCTTGTTTGACCTCGACAAGGACCCCTACGAGTATCGCAACATCGCGCACTTACCCGAAGGCAAGCAACTGCTCGACCAGATGCGCGTGAAGCTGCTGCGAAAGACGATCGAAGCGAGGGACCCGCTGCCGGAAAGAATAAGGCCCTACTGATACACGCGCAAGGCCGGTCCATCGCCGGTATCATGCGCCTGTTTTCCCGCGCCCCTCGCGGGGCTTGAGCCTTCAGGGTTTTCCACCCAGGGTTCCGCTTCGCTTCACCTTGGGCTACGATCCGAGGGTAGCGCCCAGAATCGTGCGAATTTATACGCTAAGAGGTTTCGAGTCGGTGCTTGCTGGATCGGTGCAGGTATCGACCGGTACGAAGACGAGCTTGAGTTTCCAAGATGGACCAGTATTCACGCGAGTTCATCGCCGAGAAGGCCCGGCTGCGCCCCGCGGATCCGACGCGGGCTCCTCAAGGGAGAACAGCTACACGCCCTCGCCCGGTGCGTCCACTACGGCCGACTGGATCAGCGCGACTTCGAACGCCAAACCGGCGCGGCGAGCTGCCTGCTTCTCATCCTCGCAGCTATCATCTATTGGCAGATTCGGGAGATCGATCGTGTTTTGAGCGAGGCGGGCTCGGATGCGGACGATCTCAACTTCGAGTTACTGTCCCATATCAGCCCGATCGGGTGGGACAACGTCCTCCTCTAAAAATACACTACAAGGGGTCAATCGCAAGGTTTGTTCGTAGGATTACTCGAGGGGAAAGGGGGTCGGCTGTAGACATTTCCGCAACATCTTCGCCGCCGCGATCTTGGCGGGAGTACCCTCTGAAACACCCCGGTAGTGCGCCAAATGAGCGCGCTACCCAACCCCCTCTCGCCCTACGAGCACTACGAGCAGACGGCCCTTGACAATTCCCCCTCCGGTGTGGTATCAGGGTAGCGATCAGGCGATACCTTCATCGTTGTAGTATGGGGGACCAAGATCCCTAAGGCCGGTTCTACGAGGAGGTTTTATGTTTCGCACACTCGCTACATCCCTTGCGCTTCTTGCGTTGTTCGTTGGCGTCGCAAACGCCCAGTTCAGCGGCGCCGTTGAAGGGTACGTCAACGACGCTACCGGCGCCGTCATTCCAGGCGCGGAGGTCAGCGTCATCGACGAGAACCTCGGCGTCGAACGGAAAATCACTTCGAACGAGTCGGGGTTTTTCCGCATCGCCGAGCTGTCCGCCGGCTCGTACCAAGTCAGCGTCACGTCGGAGGGCTTTCAAACATGGTCCACCACGGGCTTGCTCGTTCGGAGCAGTGAAACGAGAACGCTGTACCCGGAGCTGGCAGTGGGCGAGATAACGACTTCAGTCACCGTCGAGGCCGACACCAGCGCCGTGAATACGACGGAAGTGGACAACAGCAACTATATCGCCCAGGAAGCCATTCGAAATCAGCCGCTCCCCCGGAACACCATATGGCAGCTCGCCACCCTGGTGCCCGGCGTAACGGGCTCGGGCGCGACCAGAAGCGATGGCGGCTTCGTGGACAATTACGAGGGCGTAATGGGACTGAGGGTCAACGCTTCCGGGCAGCGGCAGGAAGCGAACGTCGTCATGATGAACGGCAGCTATGCCGAGGTGCCGTCGTGGGGCGGAACCTTCATGGTTAGTCCGATCCCCGACTCACTCCAGGAATTCCGAGTCGAGGCGCAGAGCTTCTCGGCGGCCAAGGGAAGGTCGTCGGGAGCCGTTATGGAGTTGGTCACAAAGTCCGGGACGAATGAATGGCATGGCACGGTTGGGTTTCTCTACTCGAACGACAATCTTTCAGCCCGCACCATCCGCCAGAGCAGCCTGATCGACTCTACCCACAAAGACTTCTGGGCGACGATGGGAGGACCGATCAAGAAAAACAAGACATTCGTCTTCGGCGTTTTCGATATCTTGCGATCTGACGCAGCGTCTAACCAGCTTGGAACCGCCGAAACCGAGCAGTTCAGGAACTATGTGAGCACGAATTTCCCCCAATCGCTCGCCGCCGAGATCTTCTCTCGGGTCCCAGCCACAGCTCCCACGGCCGACATCATTTCGGTGGGGCAGTTGAAGTTGAGGCACCCAGGACAGTTCGATGATTTGTCCACGATTCCGGACGATCTGCCCGCTCAGGGAACGGTCAATGCCAACGGATCCGCGCCGCGGGGGGGCGAGCAGTATCAGTTCCGAGTCGACCACCACTTGAGCGATAAGGATCGTCTATTTGGGTACTTCTATAACTCGGATGGTTTTTTTCAATCCCCAGGTTGATCCGGCCGTCTAAAACGACTACCACAGTCAACAACAACTACTGGTGGAAAGTGAATTGGAACCACGTCTTTTCGCCGACGTTCCTGAATAGCATGGGTTATCGCCGTTCCCGGCAGACGGGAGCGGGACACCACGACTTCGGAGCGTCCCACAGAACCGTTGACATCCCCAATATCGGCATCACCGGAGTCGAAAGCATCGGTGCCTGGGGCCCCGGCGGATGGACGACGCCGACCTGGGAATGGCAAGACATGGCCACGCTCAACAAAGGCGCCCACACAATGCAAATAGGCGTCGATTATGTTCGGCCCGACGATGGGACACCTTGGCGAAAAACATCCACTCGGCCCGGCTTTAGCTTCGGCAATCTGCTCGACTTCGCGCAGGACAAACCGACTTCCCAAGGTGGGCCGACCATAAATATATTCACCGGACAAGTGGGGGGAGCCTATTTGGAGTACTACACAGCGTTTACCGGCATCTTTCTGCAGGACAACTGGAGGCTGAGGCCCGGGTTTTCCCTGAATATCGGTGTGCGCGTCGACAATTACGGGGAGGGCATCCGCCACACGGAACGCTCCGACCCGGGTTGCTATCTGTTTGCCGGGCAGGGGAGCAACACTATGGAGCGGATTGCCAACGGGTTTGCCGAGTGCAGGCAAACCATGCCAGGGCAGATGCCCTGGTTGGTTAGCCCGCGGTTCGGTTTCGCTTGGGATGTGTTCAAGAACGGATCAATATCGATCCGGGGCGGTTACGGTATGTACCGCGACCGCATCCCTCAGAACTGGTTTGCCACTCTAAGCCACCTTGGTCCTCCGGCCATGGCCAGTCCAAGGCTGACCATATTCCGCGGCGACACCCTCACCTATGGATTAGGGAATTGGGGCGATCCGCACCCACTCGCCCAAGATATTGCGCCGGATATTTGGCCGAAGCCCGATGTGTCCTACGAGATCAATGAAAGGGGCGGTGTGGAAGGACTCCGGTCGGGCATTAAGAGCGTCGACCAAAATATCAAGATCCCCACGGCGCACAGTTGGATGCTCAGTATCCAGAAACGTATCGGCTCCGATGCGATGGCCGAAATCAACTACACCGGCTCGGCGGACCATAATCTGACCGCCAATACCAACATCAACCGTTTCCCCGGTGACCTGCTCGACGGGCGTTTGGACAACCTGAACCCATTTTTCGCGAACATCGATCGGTTCTGGACCGGCGCCAACTCGAATGCTCACCTGTTGTCTTTGCTGTTCCAAAAGCGACATACGAGCGGGCGCTCGATGAGGTTCGTGTATACCTACGCCAAGGTGCTCGATCAATACAGCACCTCCACCCACGTAGCCGCTGGGGTCCCGAGCACGAATGTGTTCGACGTCTGGAATCTGAGGGCGCAGCGAGGACCCGCCGATTTCGACACTCGGCAGCGGCTCACCTTTGACGGCATGTGGCAAGCGAGAGTACCGGAGGGCAACTGGTATTCAAGGGTTGTGAACGGTTGGCGTCTGGGTACGCTGGGGATTTTGCAAACCGGGTTGCCGTATACGGTTTATACGTCGGCGTCGTTCCCGTCGGGGGACTTCAATGCGGATGGGAATAGATATGATCGGCCGAACGCTCCCGCGTTCGGAAACAGCCTGAGCGGATCCTCTAAGAGTGATTTTCTCAGCGGCCTATTCACTGCCGCCGACTTCCCGATTCCGGCTCCCGGCCAACAGGGTAATCTCGGCCGCAACACGTTCACCAATCCCGGCCTGTTCAACATAAACCTGTTGATCACGAGAGAATTCAAGATCCCGTGGCGGGGCGAGGGAGCGGTTCTTCAGGTGCGCGGGGAGATCTTCAACGTGATCAACCGCGTCAATCTGAACGAAGTGAGAAGTAACATGGCCGCTGGACTCTTCGGGCGGGCAACCGACTCGTACGGTCCGCGCTCATCGCAGCTTGGCTTGCGCTTCGTGTTCTAATTGGCGGGGGGGCGCGGCCGTCGGCCGTTGCCCGCGTTTACCGGTTCTAGAGACACTCCGGTGGGGCGCTCATCGGCGCCCCACACACGCCCCTAAACCAGGATTTGGTGAAACGGATGAACTTCCCGGAGTGATTCTAATCCCATGATCGGCACGACGCTATCTCACTACCGCATGCGAGATCTGCTCAAGAAAGTGCAGGGCGCGCGCGGTAAAGAGGTCTTCGGGAAAGAGCTCGACGTACTTTTCCATTGACTTGCCGGCTTCGCTGTAGAGCTTGAGGTTGATGTATTTCAGGGTCAGCAGCTTACGAAGCCTCGGATTATAGGGGGATGTCTCGACGCCGCGGCGGAGAGTTTCGAGGGCTTCGAAATCGCGGTCGGCACGGGAATACATCTCCGCCAGATCTTCGAAAGTCGACGCCACGGCCGAACCGGCGTCCAAAGCAGCCTCCAGGTACTCGATCGCTTGGGGCGCGGGCGCTTCGCCGGCCTCGATCTTGGCCAAACGGCCGAGCGCGGCGAGCACCAACGCTTCATCGGGGTGTTTTTCGGCGGCGTCAGCGAGCAACGCGCGATACTTCCCGTTCAATTCGGGCTTGCGGACCGTCAGTTCGCCAACAGCACGAAAGCGCGTGAGCAGCGGGAGAGACTCCGCGCCTTGTCCCGGGGGGCGGTTGACATGGACCAACTCGGGCAGGTCGGGGGTGGTCTGTTCAAACGCGACATCCGGAAAGGGTTGACCCGAGCGGCGGACAATACGGTGATTCGTCAGCGAGGAGTGGGAGATCACGTCGACGTCGCGTTGAGGCATGTGGCACGCGGCGCAATTGTTGGCCGGCGTTTGCCGCATGCGCCAATCAAGCGGTTGGGTGCAACTTCCATTGTCGTGACATTGGAAGCATTTCTCGCGATAGTAGGCGACTTTGGCCGCCGGGGCCGGTTGGTTGTGAATCTCGTGACAACTGAAGCAGCTCAACTCGCCCTCGGTTTGGCGGAAGCAGGTGCTGAGTTCCATGGAAAACTGGTGTTCCAGAAGATCGGACTCCCGAGGATTATCCCGCTCCATGGGAAATTTGAAAATCGCCAGCGTATCGTTGAGATGCGTCCCAGGGCGGAAGTCTGCGTAGTTCCTGCCCGGCTGTAAGACCCGAGCGTTGCCGCCCTGATGGCAATTCATGCAGATGCCTTCGGCGATGCGCGCGGGCATTTTCAATGGGTGAACGATGGTCAAGTCAACAGCTTCGTCGGACTCGAGTTGTGCGAGGCGTTTGTTGACGTGCAGCTTTCCGGGTCCGTGGCAATTTTCGCAGCCGATCGCCAGCTCCTCAAACGGCGGGTCGCGATAGAGCCCGTCACGGTCTTTGACCGACATCGGGCGACCCGCGTGGCAAGCCAGGCAGGCGGCATGGATGGGACGGTTGAAACCGATATCGACAAACTCGTAGCCGGGCGAGAGAGCCCACTTCTTGGCACGCGAGTAGTACGACAGCGGCGCCTCGAATAGGTGATCGCCGCGCCGAACGATATAGGTCACGCCGTTGACGCCTGAGCCGACGGCGTATGCGACCTTGTGGACATTCTCAAAGGTCTTCGCGCCCGACTCGCCAAGGGCGTACTCGGATTGGTACAGCTCGCCGTCCTGGCGGAAGATGTCGAAATAGCGATCGAGCTTCTCGCTGTGAACGGTAATGCGCTCGGGCGCCGGTGCGTGATGGGCCTCGGCCGCCAGCGCCATCGAACGGCCCATCGCCATCCGACGGTAGTTGTTGTAGACGTCTTCGTGGCACCCGCGGCAGGCTTCCGAACCGACATAGGGAACGTCAAGGGCGGTGTTGAGGAACTCGGGCGGCGGCGGGGGCTTCTCAGCTCCATGACCAGAGGCGGCGAGGAGGAACAGTGCGGTGGCCAAGTGAGCGGTAAGCGCGCTCGTGGGGGTACAGCTCCACCGACTCGGGGCCTGGGAGCGATCACGGACGGTGTAACTATCCGTCGATCTCACCGTACTCATCATCCGGTGTCGTCGGGCTTTGGTGCAACCTGCCGAGGGCGCGACGTCACCGCACACGCCGGCACCTCTTGCGGGCCGATCGCCGTGGCGACATCCGAGATGTTGTAGCCCAATGATAATGTCCCCATGAGCGCCCAATAGAAATGTCCCCTAATTTAGGGCTTCGAAAGGAGGAGCCGAGATTGGGAAGGACAAGGATGAATCCGAAGGAGATAAGGCGCGGCGAAGTGCTGAGCCGAGTGAAACGAGGCGAACTGAAGCTGGCGGAGGCGGCCGTGCTGCTGGAGGTCAGCTACCGCCAAGCGAAGCGTCTCAAGAAGCGTTACCGCGAAGGCGGGGCCAAAGCCCTGGTGCATGGCAACGTCGGTCGCTCGTCGAACCGAGCGGATGCCAAGCGGCGCGAGCAGGTTCTCGAGTTGGTGCGCAACCACTATTCAGGCGAGCCGCACGAGCGCTTTGGCCCGGCGTTGGCGTCGGAACACCTGGAGGCCGACCACGGCATCAAAGTGCCGCGCGAAACCTTACGGCGCTGGATGTTGGGGGCGGGTCTGTGGAGCCGGAGACGCAAGCGTAAACCACACCACACCAGACGCCAACGCCGCGCTCACTTCGGTGAGCTGATTCAACTGGACGGCTCGCACCACGATTGGCTGGAGCAACGCGGCCCGAAAGGCTGTCTGATGAACTTTGTCGACGATGCGAGCGGCTTGGCGCTTTGCCGCTTTTCAGCACAGGAAACGACCTGGGCGGCGGCTGATTTATTGGAAGCGTGGGTGCGTCAAATACGGCGTTCCCCAGGCGTTGTACTGTGATTGGAAGAACGTCTACAAGCGTAAGCCGACATCGCGCGAACAGATGGAAGGCATTGAGCCCGAGACACAGTTCGGACGCATGTGCCGGAAGCTGGACATTCGCATCATCGCCGCTTCGTCGCCGCAAGCAAAAGGTCGAGTGGAGCGCCATCACGGCACGCATCAAGACCGCCTGATCAAGAAGATGCGGCTCGAAGGCATTGCCGATTACGAGGCGGCGAACCGCTACCTCGACGAGCGATACCTGGAGGAACACAACGCCAAGTTCGGCTGTGATCCGGCGTCGGGCGCGGACTTTCATCGGCGTCTATCGAAGCGAGTGGACTTGAAGTGGGTGTTTTG
This sequence comes from Bryobacterales bacterium, assembly GCA_965238125.1. GTDB lineage: Bacteria > Acidobacteriota > Terriglobia > Bryobacterales > UBA6623 > UBA6623. The sequence goes on from OZ250179.1 coordinate 921,801, forward strand.
TTTGGAGGCCGAGCGGGTGGTTGCCAACGATCTGGTGGTGCGTTTTGAGAGCCGTTTTTTGCAGTTGAAGCCGAAGCGCAATCAGGGCTTGGGGGCGGCGGCGCGGGTGACGGTTCAGATGCCCCTCGGCCGGCAGCAGCCAATAGTACCGCGCGTGCTTGACCAGCCTACCACCCGTCTTCATCAACCTGTGTTGCAAACTCGTTAGCGACCAGCTTTTGATTCGTTGCGGTAGCCCTAGCCGTCGCCACAGGTTGCCCAGGTTGTAGGCCGGCACGCTGAGTTGCAGCCGTACCTCGTTGGCTCGGAAGCGGTGACACGACAAGCGGGTCCAGTGCGTGGCCTGTTTGCCTTCTTTGATCCAGTGCTCCGCCGTGCCGCGCTTGTTGTAGAACCGTACGACCGAGCGGCTCGGCAAGCTCATGCTCGTCACGACAAATCCGACGCGCGGGAATAGTTCGCCCTGGTGATGCTCGACCTTGGCGACAACTCGCCTTGCCTTCGACCAGCTCTCGGCCTGATAGCGAAAACTCTTGTAGCGCACTAGGGGCTTGGCGTTCGGCCTACCCGGTGGCCGAAACAGGATGTCCTCGATCTCCAGCTCCAGGCTCTTGTTCGCCGGGATGCGAATCACGTAGTCCACGCCGCGCTCCTCCATCGCCTCGTAGATCTCGGGCTTGGCGAAGGCGGCGTCGGCGCGGAACGTCACCTGTTTGCCCTCCGCCTGTTGTCGTTCGATCTCCGGCAGTAGCAGCTCGTCCCAGTCCTCGGCGCTGTGCACGTTGCCGGGACGCAGCTTCGCGCCTAGGCAGTCACCGTGCTGGTTGAACAGCAACAGCGGGTGATAGCAGACCGACTCGAAGTGTCCGTTGTAGGCACTGCCTTCCTGTTGGCCGTGGACGGGGCTCTCCGTGGAGTCCATGTCGAGCACCACGCGGTCTGAACCGTCGGGAGCTTCGGCTTGCGCGACCAGCTCCCGGTTCACTGCCATCAGCCCCAGCAAGTTCTCTTCGCTCGCCAGCATCTCCGTCTCGAAGCCATGCAGCGTCGAGGTCAAGGCTGCTCCGCGATCCCAGTTCCTCTTCGAGCCGATCAAGCGAAAGGTCGGATCGGCGGATACTCGAACGGCGTCATTGAGGTCCTCGTAGCCAGCGAGTCGGCTGTAGACCGACTGCCGCAGCAGATCGGCCAGCGCGAACTTCTTGTTCAAGCCTTGTCGCGAGTCGCTGAGATGCTCGTCGATCAGCTGGCCGAGTCCGAGTCGTTCATCCAGTTCGCGAACGAGAATCAGACCGCCATCCGAGGTGACTCGCGATCCTTGGAAATCGACTTTGAGAAATCCATTGAACGTGAGCTGAAACGGCTTGTTTTCTTTTTCACCCATCGGGTGTTGACCTCCATGGCGTCCTTATCGGGCTCTAGCCCCTATCAATAAAGACGCTGAAGGTCGCTGGATGGTCTGAAGCTCATACATCAAATTGAAAATGCGGGCTCAGGGCTCATCCGGGTGGGGGTTTCACCCAGGGTTCCGCCGTTCCGGCTCCACCCTGGGCTATATTCCCGCCGCCGCTTCGCGGCTCAAGATGTCGCGGTCTTTGCCGGACATAAACCCGAGACACAATGCTCTCACAGGGGATTTCCAGAAGAGAGCCCCTTCGCACCGGAGACAGCCACTGATTCAACGGAACTCGTTCGATCCGCGCTCGGGGCAGGCCCGATTCATTCACAACCCCTTCCCGGCGAGCGATAATCGTGGTTGCCAATTGAGGGAACCATCATGCGAACGTTCTTGGCCGTAACGCTGGCCGCGATCACCGCGGCATGCGGTGCAACACAACAGGAGGATTCATTGTTGTGGCTCGAGGAGATTGAGGGCGAGGCTCAACTCGACTGGGTCCGCGCGGAAAACGCGCGCACGCTGGCGGAGCTTCAGGGCGATTCGCGCTACGGCGAGCTCTATCAAGAGGCGCTCGATATTCTGACCTCCAACGATCGCATCCCGCTCGGAACCATTCGCGCTGATTACCTTTACAACTTCCGGCAGGACGAAGAACATGTGCGGGGTAGCTGGCGGAGATCGACCCTCGATACTTATCGTGCCGGCGAGCCGGAGTGGGAAACGCTGCTCGACATCGACACCCTCGCCGAATCAGAAGGCGAAAACTGGATCTTCCAACAGGCCGATTGCCTCGCGCCCGATTACGACCGCTGCATCATCAATTTGTCGCGCGGAGGCTCCGACGCCTCCATCGCGCGTGAATTTTCGGTCGTGAACAAGGCCTTCGTCGAGAACGGGTTCGTCACCCCCGAGGGCAAGAACCGCGAGGCTTGGCTCGACTCCGACACTCTGCTGGTCGCCTCCGACTGGGGCGAGGGGCGGACCGAGTCCGGTTATCCCCGTGTTGTCAAGACCTGGAAACGCGGCACAGCTTTTGCCGATGCCGAAACGATCTTCGAGGGCGATTCCCTCGACGTCAGCGTGGCGCCGGCCGTCCACCGGCATGGCGACGACGTTTATCCCATCGTTCTTCGAGACCTCACGTTCTATGAAGGGGAACGCTACTGGCTCAAGACGATCGCCGATTCAGGTCCCGAACTCGTGCTTTTGCCGCTTCCCGCGCGAGTTCGGGTCATCGGGGCCTTTGCGGGGCGGCTCATCGCCCTCTTGCGAGAGCCTTGGGAAACCGACGGCGGTCGCTTTCCCGAAGGTTCTCTGGTTGCTCTCCGCCTGGCGGACATGACCGCCGAGGAAATCTTTCGGCCCAACGAGCGTCAGGCGCTCGATGAGGTCTCGATCGGCAAATCCTCAATTTTCGCCGGGCTGCTCGAAGACGCCGTCGGCGGGGCGATGCGTTTCCGCCGGGGCCCCGAAGGCTGGACGGCGACGGAAATCCCCATGCCCGCCAACGGCGTCGTTCGCATCGCGGCCGCGAGCAGCTCGCGCGACGATCTCTTCCTGCTCTATGAAAGTTTGAATGCCCCGCAACAGCTCTTCCACGTCTCCCCCGAAAACAAGCCGTCGAAGGTCATGGAGCTGCCGGCGTTTTTCGATGCCTCGGGCGTCGTCGTCAAGCAACATTTCGCAACCAGTCGCGACGGCACTCGCGTGCCCTATTTCCTCATGGGAACTGAAGATGTTCTCGCCCAGGGCAACGCGCCGACGGTGCAATACGGTTATGGCGGTTTTCTGATTCCCATCCTGCCGACCTACTACCAAGAACCGGCGCGTCCCCAGAACGGAGCGCTCTCCGGCAAACTATGGGTCTCGCGCGGCGGCGTGCTGGTGCTGTCGAACATTCGCGGCGGGGGCGAATACGGACCCCGCTGGCATGAAGCCGCTCTCAAGGAAAACCGCCAACTCGCTTATGACGACTTCTTCGCGATCGCCGAGGACCTCATCGCCCGCAGCATCACCAGTCCCGAAAAGCTCGGCGCCATGGGCCGCTCCAACGGCGGGCTGCTGATGGGCGTCGCACTGACTCAGAGGCCCGATCTCTACGCCGCGATCGATTGCGGCGTGCCGCTCTTCGATATGAAGCGCTACAACAAGCTGCTCGCCGGCGCCAGTTGGATGGGCGAATTCGGTGATCCGGACAAGCCCGAAGAGTGGGCGTATATTTCGAAATACTCTCCCTATCACAACCTCGAGCCGGATCGCCCTTATCCCAAGGTCTTCTTCTACACTTCGACGAAGGACGACCGCGTTCATCCGGGCCACGCCCGCAAAGCCGCCGCTAAGTTGAGGGATCTCGGTTACCCTTTCTACTATTACGAGAACATCGAGGGCGGACACGGCGGCACGGCCAACCAAGAACAGCTCGCCATGCGCACCGCGCTCGAGTACGTCTACTTCATGCGGCAACTCATGGGAGATCCGGCGGCAAACCCGCCAACCGATAGCCGACCGTAGAAACCGCCCTCCGCCGCCTGCGATTTTCTCTTGGTTCGGCCATGGCTAAAGCCGTAGGGAAAAGACCGTTGAAACGGCCTCGTACCGGACGACGAGCCCTTTCAACCGGCCCTCGAAGGACCGGCCTGTTTGCAATCCAAGCCCGGTGAACCGGGCTAACACCTCGCGCATTTCTTCACAATTGTTCACATTTGTTTGCAACATTTGAACGATGCGGGAACGTACGATGGTCTGAGGTTCAACGGCTGAGGCGTACGATTTGGGCGGTGAACCCTTGGGTCGACGCGCCGGCTTTGCTAACGACGCCGGGTTTAGGAGCAGCACGATGACAGACATGTTTCGGTTACCCGAGTTCGTATACGACCGCCCGGACGCGGGTCGGGGTTCCAGAAGTCTCGGGCTCTATCGCGTGTTGCAACACAAGAGCGTGGGCCGGCGGGTTCCGCAAGGGATCTATTTCCAGGGGTACGACGTGCCGTTGGACCTCAAACCCCGATCCGCCCCCGATGCCGACTCAAGAGGCTTCCCACCTGCTGAGTCTCTCTCGGATGGCGGCCGCGGTTTCCGCCGCGGGAGGAAACTCGCGGGCCGCCCGGCGCCCGAACGGCATGCAAACCTTGGCCGCGTTGGTGGACGGACGGCTCGTGGCCACCGCTTCGGTTCTCCACGGAGGGGCCCGTCAGGCGACGGTGTCGGATTTCATTCTGCGCCGCATTGTGGGTGAAGTCGGCTGCGTGCTGGATGATGCGGCTCGGGCGCGGGGAGTGCGGCTCTTGCTGACAGTCAACAGCGATCTTCCCGCGCGCTTGCAGGGGTGCTCGACCGTCATCCGCCAAGTCCTGTTCGAAATGGGGAGCTTGGTGATCCGATACGCTCGCTCGGGCTCGGGCGTCACAATCCGTCTCGGCGAAGAGCCGTCGCCGCCAGACCAAATCAGGCTCCGGTTCACCGTGAAGCCGGCGGACGGACCCGCTTCCGGGCATCCCGACCACCCGCCGGGCTGGGTCGATGAGGCGGGCGAGAAGCTGGATACTTGCCGGCAATTACTGGGTCCGGTGCATGGAGAATTCGGCGCCCGGGAACAATTCGACGAGGGGCCGCTGTTTTGGTTCACGATTCCCTGCCGGGAGGCTCGGAAAGACAACCCGGAAGCCGCCCGGGACAACGCCGCCGCGTAAAGAAAGCGGGAGCTGCGTTGGGGGACATAAGAAATGATGAGGCCGCGCTTCGAGTGGCGGCGCGGTCGCAACAGAAGTTTTACAGGAGAGAACAATCATGGCAACGATTCGCGTTTTGCTGACGGGGCCGCCAGCCGGCCGTCGATCAGATACTGTTTTCTTAGCGCAACTCTTTCCTATTGAGGAAAGACACATGATTCCGGGCCTAGTAATCGCTCGAATCGAAGAGTTGCCTCACCTTACGAATCGCCCAACACCATGGCAGTATACACAGGCGGGGCTTCAAGAGCAAGATTTTGGTTGTGCTGTCTTCGTGCTGAAGGTTGCGACGCCTTTCTCGGTCGGTGCCGGAGTTCGCTGCGGAAACGGCTTCTGGTTCATGTCGACGAAAACGGAAACCTCATCATACGATTTCGCCCCGCACCGAACTTTGCTCTTCGCTCGAGGCAGCTTCTTCCCTCCGTTGGCCGTTTCCATTGCGATTCACCCATCGAAGCGCGTCGCCTCGTTCTCCGCGCGAAGGACAAGATCAGCGGCGTCGAGCCGGCCTTAGGACCAAGCAGTACCTCGGTCCAAGAAAGACCCTAGCCCAAACTATTGAGTCTCGCATAATACCCTGTCAGTCGAGAGCAAGAGAAGACTGTTTCCAAAAGGCGGTGATCAAACGGGGTTTGCGGCGCATGCGCCGCAGCGCCTTGCGGGCTCGCTCGTCCAACTCCCAATAGTCCTTCGGACACACATTGGGCAACTCGTGCTGCTTCCAGTACGCCCAGATGTATTCCACCGGATTCAACTCCGGCGCATAAGCCGGCAAATACGCGGTCACGATGTGACCTTCCGACAGTTCGATGAACTCTTGCACCATCCGGCTGCGGTGCGCCGGCAGGCGGTCCCAGACGATCAACAACGGGCCGTCAATGTGACGGACCAAAGCCTTCAGGAAGTCGATGACTTCGAGTTGGCCGATCGCGCCGGGATAGAGCCGGAAGTAGAAGTTGCGCAACGTCAGCCCGGCCGAAACGGAAAGCTTTTTCCAGTTGAAGTTGAACTCCAGCAGCGGCGTCTGCCCGCGCGGCGCCCAGGTGCGGCAGCGATGCGACTTCTGGCTCAATCCGCTTTCGTCGATGAAGACGATCGTGCGACCTTGTGTTTGGGCTTTTTTTTAATGGCGGGCCACTGGTTGCGCTTCCACTCGCGGATGTCCTGCTTGTTGCGCTCGCGCGCTTGGCCGACGGGCCGTTGCGGGCTCCAGTCGAGCGCCCGCAGGATTTTCCACACATGGCCTTCGTGATAGCGCACGCCGAACTCGTCTTGGATCAGACGCACCACGCGCGGACAGGTCCACAACGGCGTTGGGAAGCCGTGCGCCTCGGGGCCTTCGAGCAGCAGGGTCTCGAGGCGTTCGAGTTGCGTGGCGTCCAACAGCGGCTTGCGGCCGGCACGGCCGGTGGCGCGGAGCCCGGCCTCGCCTTGCGCGCGGTAGCGTCGCCGCCACTCACTGACGGTTTGTCGGGCGACTTTGAGCCGCCGGGCGGTTTCGGACTGATTGAGTCCTTGATCGAGCCGGCGCATCGCCTCGAAGCGGCGTTTCTCCAGCGCTTCGAAATCGCGGCGCTTTCCTTTTGGTGTTCCCATACATAGAACTACGTACGGCATCCTCAAAAGGTGTCATGTTATTTTGCGAGACTCAATAAGGAGTTTTCCCGAGAAAGAAAACTACTAAGGTTTCCCTGAAACTGCGTTTATCGTGCCTTGACCTCGGCCGGCGTCGCGGAGGATAATGCCATCTGATCATCACGCCTGATCCGTCCCCCATTCAGTGCCAATCCCGACTTCCAGCCCGCCGACCCGAGACGAGAGAGTACGGTAACGTACGGGCGACAAACCCTCGTCCGGCAAGATTCGACTGGCGATTGTTGATGACCATCCACCTTTTCGGGACGCCCTGCGAACGGTTCTGTCGACGGATCCGACTATCCAGACCGTGGCCGAGCTTGGAACCGGCCGCAACGTCCTTAGAATGCTTCGTGAGGTAAAGCCCGACATTCTACTGCTGGATCTGATGATGCCCGACGTCGACGGCGTTTCCACACTCAAGCAGATTCAAGAATCATCCTGCGACGTGAAGACGATCGTGCTGACCGAGGCCGAAGACCAAGGCATGAAGATTCTGGCAATGAAACTGGGCGCTTTCGGATACGTGGTGAAAACGAGCGAACCTCCACTCTTGCTGGAGGCGATTCGCAAGGTGAACGACGGCGAAATCCGCCCTGGATAGTCATGGACTGGCCGCCGTCATGCAGGCCGTCGTGGAGAGCAGGGACGCAACCGAAGTGTTAAGCGTGCGCCAGAGAGTGATTGTTTGGCTGCTTTGTCAGGGTCTCAGCAACCGCGAGATCGCCAATCGGTTGTTCATTTGCGAACAGACCGTCAAGAGTTATCTTCACCACATCTTCAAGAAGGTCGGTGTGTCGAACCGGCTGCAATTGGTTCGGTACGCGATGCGATCCAATATTCGACTCAGCCCCGAGGCCGGCTCTCCGGTATTGGGCAGAGTTGCTCCTCAATGATGGCTTCCGCTTCGACAACGAGGCAGTGCTCGATTCTGCTCCCGCCCTGAAGTGAGAATCGCCGGCAAACGGTTGTAATGCGTGACTGACCTTACTGCACACCGGCGAAGCGGATACCGGCCAGCTCGGCCGTTTCGCGCTTCCACGAGCACAAGTCGTCGGCTGTGAAGCGCTGAAAATGGTCATGGCCGCAGGCGCGGGCGAGGATCCGCATCAGGTCGACTGTCGAGGTCAAATATCTCTCGAGACGCTTCGACGATTCCTCCACGATCAACCTCGCCCGTAGATCCTTGCGCTGGGTGGCGATGCCGACCGGACAATTGTTTGTGTGGCAGGCCCGCATGCCCAAGCATCCGATCGCTTGCAGCGCGCTGTTGGCGAGTGCGATACCGTCGGCCCCGAGCGCCATCGCTTTGACGAAGTCCGACTCGGTGCGCAGGCCTCCGGTGATGATCAGCGTCGCTCTGCTCTCCCGCGCGTCGAGATGCCGCCGTGCCAGCGCCAGCGCCGCGATCGTCGGCACGGAAATATTGTTCTTGAACAGGTTCGGCGCCGCCCCGGTGCCGCCGCCTCGCCCGTCAAGAATGATGTAGTCCGCGCTCGCCTCCAGAGCGAAGTCGATGTCGGCTTCGATGTGCTGCGCCGACAACTTGAAGCCGATGGGAATACCGCCCGACGCCTCGCGCACTTCGTCGGCGATTCGCCGAAAATTTTCCGGCGTATTCAAGTCGGCGAACGTCGAAGGACTGATGGCGGCCCTACCCTCGGGCAGTCCACGCACTTCCGCGATCTTGCCGACGACTTTCTTCCCGGGCAGGTGCCCCCCGGTGCCGGTCTTAGCGCCCTGGCCGCCCTTGAAGTGGAACGCCTGACACCGCGCGGCCCTTTCGAGACTCCAACCGAACTTCGCCGACGCCAGTTCGTAGAAGTAGCGCGAGTTGGCCGCCTGTTCTTCGGGAAGCATGCCGCCTTCACCCGAGCAAATGCCGGTCCCCGCCAACTCCGCCCCTGTCGCCAAAGCCACCTTGGCTTCCTCGCTCAAAGCGCCGAAACTCATATCGCTGACAAAGAGAGGAATCTCCAAGCGCAAAGGTTTTTCGGCGTCCGGTCCGATCACCAACTCGGTGCCGACCGGGGTGCCGTCGAGCAGCGGCTTGCGGGCGAACTGTCCGGTGAGGATCTGGATATCGTCCCAGCGCGGCAACTCGGTCAGCGCAACGCCCATCGCGGAAACGTGACCGTGTTCGCCGATGCGGCTCAGGCCGTTCCGCGCCAGCTCTTGAATGTGCTTGTTGTAAGGTTCTTCGGGGCCGCCGTGGATGTCCGCGTAAAGGCCCTGGTAGTCGTCGCGGCGATAGGCCTGAGGGTTCGCGCGCTCCCATTCACGAACTTCGTTTTCGTCGACAAAGATCGCGTCCCGCTCCTCGTCCACCCAGGCACGGAATTTCTTGAGTGCTTCGTCATTGTTGTACTCGCTGATGCCCGTATCAACACGGTAGTCCCAGCCATGGACGCCGCAGATGAGGTTGTCGCCGTCGATCGACCCGTCGGCCAGCAGCGCGCCCCGATGCAGGCAGCGCCCGTAAAGGGCGGAAACTTGGTCGCCGTAGCGAACCAAGACCAAATCGACGTTCGCGACCAGCGCATAAGCGGGCTTGCGGTCCTCGAGTTGGCTCCAGGCGGCAACCTTCACTGCTTTTGACTCCGTGTTGGGGGCGGGTAGCGTCACTGACATCGCTTCTCTCCTTCTTCTTCCGGGGATGCCGATCAGATCAGATCGGCGTCGGTCGTAATCTCGACCAAGCTCGGCCCTTCGTGCGCCAACGCCCCGGTGACGGCGTCGTCCAACTCTTCGGGCCTCTCAACACGGAAGCCGGCCGCACCGCACAGTTCAGCGTACGCGGCGAAGTTAGGGTTGTGCAGCGACGTTTGCCACACGTCCCACGAGCCGGCGCGCTGTTCCTTCGAAATCTTCCCGAGTTCGCAATTGTTCAACAGGATGTGAGTGATGTTCATGCCGTATTTGACGGCCGTGAGCAATTCGCCCATATACTGGCCGAAACCGCCGTCGCCGGAAATCGACACCACCGGCCGGCCCGCGAAATCTCCGTCTGACTCCTGTGTGGCGGCCCATGCGCCCATGGCCGCGGGTAAGGCGAAACCGATCGAGCCGAGATAGCCAGACATCAAGATCGCCTGCCGGCTGCATTCGAAATACCGGCCGAACGAATACGTGTTGTTGCCGACATCAACCGGTATGATCGCATCGTCGGGAAGCAAGCGGGTCAAGGCCGCGAAGACGGCGCTTGAGCCCAGTCCCTTCCCGCGGTCGTCCGCTTCACGGCGGGCCTTTTCCACCCGCCACAGTCGCCACCGTTCGGCGACGTCGGGACGCTGATCCACCGAACTCGTCCCTTCGGAAAGCCTGTCCATGAGCAGCCGCGCCGTTACGCCGATCTCTCCCCACACCGGAACGTCGACGGCGTGGAACTTACCCAGCGTCATGGCGTCGAAGTCGATCTGTATTGTCGGCTTCTTCGGTGTGATGCCGGTATGGTTGCTGAAGCTCGCTTCAAAAACGACCAGCGCGTCCGATTCGTTCATCAACCAACTCGCGATCGGCGTGCCGCTGCGGCCAAGCACGCCGCCGGCCAGCGGATGCGAATCGGCGATCAGCCCCTTGCCCTTGAAAGTCGTGATGATCGGGGCATTCAGTTTTTCGGCTAGAGCAACGACGGCGGGCATGTGAAAACGGGCGCCGTGCCCGACGACAAACACCGGCCTCTTCGCTTTGTTGATCAGAGCAACCGCCTGTTCTAATACGTCGTCGGGAGGGTGAATCGTCCGCGGCGTGATACGGCCCGCCGGACGCCCCGCCCGCGCCTTCGCGGCCCGGAGACCCTGCACTTCATCGGGAAAAATCAAGTGCGAGACGCCCCGGTTAAGCAGCGCGCTCTTGCAAGCCAGGTTCATCAACTCAGCGTGGCGGCTCGAATGCAGCACCGGCTGACTCCACTGCGCCACTTTTCCAAACGCGGCCTGCAGGTCGACCTCTTGAAACGCCCCCGGCCCCAGTACTTGCGTATCCACCTGGCCCGTCAGCGCCAGGACAGGCGATCGGTCGACGTTGGCATCCCACAGACCGGTGAGAAGATTCGTCGCGCCCGGCCCGGCGATACTCAGACAGGCCGCCGGCCTTCCGGTGAGCTTGCCGTAAGCCGAAGCGGCGAAGCTCGCCGCGCCCTCATGACGAATGCCGTAGTAGGAAAGCTTCCCGCTCTCCTCTAAGCGCCGCAGCGCATCGGCCAAACCGAGGTTCGAATGGCCCACCATGCCAAAGACCTGCTTGACGCCCCACGCCGCCATTGCCTCCGCCATCACGTCCGACACCGTCCGCGTGTGCGGCGCCTCCGCGTCGAAGCCCACGTACACCCCGTCGTCGCGAACTTCAACCGGATACGTCTTCACGCCGTCGTCGTAGCCGCCCGGCGGCTTGCCGGTCGTGGGGTCGAAATCCCAGCCGTGCCAAGGGCAGCGCAGCAGCCCGTTCTCGATAGAGCCTTCGCCCAACGGCCCGCCTTGATGAGGGCAGCGGTTGTCCAGCGCGGCGTAATTCCCCTGCTGCCGCGTCATGCAGACCGTCTGCCGGTCGCAGGTGACGGATTTGACGCGGCCTTCCGCTAACTCGTCGACTCCGAGAGCGCGCCGCCAAACCCGCTTCGAAGAGCCCTCGTTACTGTCGTCCATTTCTTGTCTCCACACTAGCGAGGCAGCTTCGGCTGACTGGGATCCCTGACGGCGGCTGAAGCGGTTCGATCCTGGGCGGCCGCGCCCTCGCCAAAGCAGGCTGCCGGATCGAAGCCGTAAACCGCCACGCCTCCTCGGCTGACCTTGACCCAACCGATCCGTCCCCCGGCCGATAGCAGCCCAAGGGCCGAGACAGCCATCATACCGAGAGCGCCGAGCACGCCGGCACCGAGAAGAGTCATTTTCACGGCCTCCTCGACACAATAAACGGCTCCAAGCCACGCGTTATTCCCGTGATCCGGCCCGAGCCCGGAACCCTCGCCCCGGGAAATCGCTTGCCGATGACGGCCGTTTGACGGTGAGCGCCGGCGCCATGGGCTCTCGACGAGCCATTGATTGCCGCTCGGTTCAGGCGGACCGTTTTGAAGTGCCCGGCGGCCGCTCAGACCTCGCCGATGTATTGCACTTCCTCTTCGACTTCGATGCCGAACCGCTTTTCGACTCGTTGTTTGAGTTCGCCGATCAGGTCGCGCAATTCGACCGCCGTGCCTCCGCCGGCGTTGTAGATCAGGTTGGCGTGGTAGTCGGCGATGCGGATGCCGCCCTGTTGCATCCCTTTCGCGCCCACTTGTTCCAGAAAATAGGCGGAAGCGACTTTCCCTTCGCGGATGACGTGAGACGGCACTTCGGCGGCCGCCGCGGCGGGGAGGTCGTCGAGATAGAGGTTCTTGAAGATGCTCCCCGCGGAGCGCATCGAGGGGGGGAACTTCTCATCGCGAACCGCCGTAATCTCGGCGGCCTTGGCACGCAGCTCATCGCGGTTGCCGGGCTCGAGCCGGCAGTGGACGGCAAAGATCATCCAGTCTTTGCTTTGTTTGAAAACGCTGCCGCGGTAGACGAAGTCGCATTCGGCGTTGCTGATTCGCCGGACCGCCTCCCCGTCGAAGATCTGAACCGACTCGACGGTTTCCGAGATCGAGTGACCGTAGGCTCCGGCGTTGCCATAGACCGCCGCGCCGACCGACCCCGGTATTCGGGCCAGCGTTTCAAGCCCCCGGAATCCGTGATCGACCGATGTCGCGACGAGCGTTTCCAGGGCAGCGCCGGCGTCGGCGCTGACGCGGGTCCCCTCGACGCGAACGCCGCCGGCGGTAAATCGTAGAACGAGCCCGCGAAATCCCTCGTCGGAGACAATCACGTTGCTGCCTTCGCCCAAAATATAGAACGGCACCGTCGACTCGCGGCAAAGCGTCACGGCCGCGGCAAAAGCACCGGTGTCGGCGGTTTCGGCGAAGAGATCGGCGGGGCCCCCGATGCCGAACCGTGTGTGGTGCGCCAACACCACGGATTCGCGAACTTTCAATCCGTCAATCTCGCGTAACGCCGCGCGTGCGTCGGAGATCGATGTTGTTGTGTTCTGAGAACCGGCGGAGGAGTTCATTTCGGCGATTGTTTCATTGTAAGGGGCACCGCAATCCCAAACTGAGCCGCGCGCGTTAGCAAGCGGTATGCGATGAGGCCGGTCGACGCCAAGGAAAGTGATGGAAGCGCGCTGTCCACGACACGACAACGGGGCATTCGGCGCTCCATTCCCGCGAAGGGGTAAGGGGCCTAAGCGACGACTGTACGATCGCTACCCTGGCCGCTTCCGGGCCACGGCATCGCCATACCGCTTGCTGACGCGCGGCTCGGTTTGGCTCGGCTCCACCGTGTAGGGTTTGGTTCGCCTCCCATTACCAACCTTGCGCCCGACACGCCGCGAAGCATAGACTCGTGACGCGGGGAACGGAATCCACCGCACTGCCCAGCGGGTGAAATGGAGGCCTAATGTCGATCCCAACCCGAGTTATTTCTTGGCGTTCCCTACTTGGTGTTCTGCTCACCGCCGCCGCCTCGGTCGGCTGCGGCCCGACCGGCCCGCCCTATTCCGCGAACGAGGCACTGGGGACCTTCGAAATCGAGGCCGGTTTCCAAATCGAGCTATTCGCGCATGAGCCCGACATCACCGATCCGGTCGCGATGGAGTTCGACGAGTACGGCCGTATTTATGTCGTTGAAAGCCCCGGTTATCCACTCGAAACCGGGGAGCCGCTGGGACGAGTCAAGCTGCTCGAAGACACCGACGGAGACGGCCTTCCCGACCGCTCGACCGTATTCGCGGACCAACTGACCATGCCGACGGGCGTGATGCGCTGGAAGGACGGCATCTTGGTCACCGACGCGCCGAACATCTGGTACTTCGAGGACACCGACCAGGACGGCCGAGCCGACGAGCGACGGGTCGTGCTGACCGGGTTTGCCTTCACCAATCCGCAACACACCGTCAACACTCCGATCTATGGATTGGACAATTGGATTTACCTAGCCCAAGAGAGGCCGATTGACGCCAAGGTATTCGTCGAGAAGTTCGGCGACCGCGGAACGCCGATTCGCTTCCCGGACCGAGAGGACCTGCCGGGGGTCGATCCGCAAGAGCGGAACCTTCGTTTTCGCCCCTACACCCATGAACTGGAAGTGCTTTCCGGCGTTTCTCAATTCGGGCAAACCTTTGACGCGTGGGGCCGCCATTTCGGAGTCCAGAACCCCATCACCGGGCGTCATGAGGTGATCGCGGCGCGTTATCTCGAACGCAACCCCGACCTTCCGGTGTCTTCGGCAATGCAGGAGTTGTCCGAGGATCGCCACGTCGCCTTTATTACCGAACGCCCGGAGTCGCCTCGCGAGAGTTGGGGTTTCGGCGGTTCCGGGGGTTTCGGACGACTCACTTCGGCGTGCGGGATCACCTGTTACCTGGGCGGCGCGTTTCCCGAGAAATATCGCAATATCGCCTTCATCGCCGAGCCCGCGCACAACAGCGTTCTCGCTCATATCTGGTCGCCGGCGGGGGCTTCTTTCCAGGCCCGGCGGTTGAATCCCGAGCGGGAATTCCTCGCTTCGAGAGACGGCTGGTCGCGGCCCGTCAACTTTTCTGTGGGCCCTGAGGGAGCCCTGTATGTCGTCGATTACTACCGGCGGATCATCGAGCACCCGGAGTGGACCTCGCGCGAGGTCTACGAATCGGACGCCATCTACCACGGCAACGACAAGGGGCGCATCTATCGCATCACTCCGACAAACAGCCCGCCGCCGTTGCCGACGGGCATTCGTTTGGGCGATGCTTCGGCCGAGGAGTTGGTCGAGCAGCTCGGGAGCCCCAATTTGTGGCGGCGGCGCACCGCCCAGCGCTTGCTGCTGGATCGGGGGGGTGAGGGGGCAATGCCGGCTCTGCGGGCCCTGGCGGAAAACAGCGCATCGGCATTGGGCAGGTTGCATGCGTTGTGGACCCTGGAAGGGTTAGGGAAGCTCGAGGCGAATCTGGTCGAGAAGACGCTGGATGCCGGCGAGGCGGGGCTGCGCGAGAATGCCATTCTGTTGGCCGAGCGGCGCTTGGCCGATTCCCCGTCCTTGACGAAAAAGTTGATCGCGATAAGGGACGATCCCGACCCCCGGGTTCGGTTTCAACTGCTGTGTACACTCGGCGATCTTGACTCCGAGGCAGCCCGCGTCGCCCGCGACAAGCTGCTTGCGCGCGACATTGACGACCGCTGGGTGCGGGTCGCGGCTCTGAGTGCATCGTCGGACGACGCGCCGCGTCTTTTCGAGATGGCGGTATCGACGCTCGGCGATTCGGCCGGCGAGGCAAAGGCGGACTTCGTTCGTCAGGCGGGTTCGGTGATCGGGTCGCGCGGCAAAAATCGCGAAATCCGGCGGGTGCTGGGGGCGGTTGAACGAGCAGCCGATCGAAAGCAGGGGGAAGGTGAGGGCGCCCGATGGCGCACCGCCAGTTTAGAGGGGCTTGCCGAGGGTTTGCGAGCCGCCGGCGACGGGGCCGACGCCCTAACCGCCGGGCAAAAACGGCTGCTGCTGCGATTATTTGAAACCCAGGCCGATCTACGCCGCGCCTCGCTCGAATTGTTGGAAGTCGTGGGACTCCCCTCGGGCGCGGCCGCGACGGCCGCTTTGGAGCGGGCGGCCCGGTTGGCGGCGGACGGGCAGGCGGCGTCGGAGCAGCGAGTGGATGCCATCGGTCTGCTGGCGCTGGGGGACTCCGCGCCGCGCGAAGCGTTGTTCAAGAAACTGGTCGACCCTCGGGAGCCGCAACCGGTGCAAGTTGCTGCGGTCGGGGCGCTGGGGGGTGTGAAGGGGGCGGGCGTCGGCTCTTTCTTGCTCCAGGGTTGGCGCGCCATGACGTCCGAAGTGCGGGCCAAGGCCGTGGAGGTGCTGGGGGACGATCCGGAGCGAATCCGCCTGCTTCTCGACGCCATTCGCGAAGGCGACGTGCAGCCCTGGTCGGTCAGCTCAAGTGGTAAATGGCGCCTGCTGACCCATCCCGATGAGTCGCTGCGGGCCGAGGCGGAGAAGCTCATTCGTGCCGAGGCCGGGGAGCGCGAGCGGGTGGTCGAACGCTATGACCAAGCGGCCGCGATGGAAGGCGACCCGGAACGCGGGCGCGAGGTGTTCGAAAGGGTTTGCGCGAAGTGTCACACGATGAACGGCGTCGGCAAGGAAGTGGGGCCGGACCTTGGAGAAGTGCGGAACCGGCCCGCGGAGTTGCTGTTGGCCGACATCTTGATGCCGAACCAATCCATCGCCCAGCAATATGAATCGTATATTGTGGAGCTGACGTCGGGCGAAACCATCGACGGCGTGATGGGACCGCAAACGCCGACCTCCATCACGATCCGCCAAGAAGAAGGCAAGGAACATGTGATCCGACGGAGTAATATTCGGAACTTTTACATCGCCGAGCTTTCAGCCATGCCCGAAGACGTCGAGGAACAAGTTGACGTTCAGCAAATGGCGGACCTGTTGCGGTTCATCAAGAACGGCCGATAAAGTGTTTTCGATCTCCGCCGGTTAAAACCGCCCGACGGACAGGTTGACCAATCGTCCGCCTACTCCCCCGAAGCGCGGATCAACCCGATCGCGACGACTCATCCGCGGCCAAGCTGCCGACCGCCGAAAAGCTCTGGTGCCCGGGGTGGGACTCGAACCCACACGGTGCATAGGACCAAAGGATTTTAAGTCCCTGGATAAGGCGTCCATAGCCTTCCGTGGGGTCTACTTATCAACGACTTACGAGCCTATGCATTCCAAATCGTCCACCGAGGTAGCCCGAAATCCACGGGCTTGGCTACCCGCGTGGCTACCCGCCGTCTGCACGCCAAGCGCGGCCCACTCAATCACTTGGTCCGGGTTCGATTCCCCTGTCCGACATCCACTTGAATCGGGACACCGGGATATTTTCGCCAGCCATCAACTGACCTCCAGGGTCCGTGAGTTTCAGATCGATCACACTCGGGCGGAGGCTTTCCAAGTAGCGCTCTGCTTCCTCAACCGCACAGCCAACCACTTCCTTGGATTATCTGGCAGGCCTGCTGGTCAGCCTGCCCTTGTCCAGCTCCCGCAGATACTCTTCAGCGACCGCGAGCATCCCGCCCGTCCCCGCCGCCGGATCGAACAGCGTGCGGACAACACCCCGCTGCTGTAGGGCGTCGCTGTCGGGCTCGAACAGCAGACTAACCATGAGTCGGATAACCTCGCGGGGGTGAAGTGATCACCAGCCGCTTCGTTCCTTGCTTCGCTGAACCGGCGGATCAGCTCTTCGAAGACGTAGCCCATTTCCCGGTTCGAGACGCGGTCGGGGTGTAGGTCGATTCCGGCGAACTTCTTGACGACGAGAAAGAAGCCCGCGACATCCTGGAGCGGTTCCAGTTCGAGGAAGCGCTCTACCAAGACGTGGGACGTCGCCGGCGCGCAGCCTACCGGCGGAGGTGATGTGCAGGGTTCAGCGTTGGCAAGACGGACGCTTCTGGAGTCGATCACGCCGGCCTTAAGCTCCGCCTCAAGTTCTGTGCCGCCAATCCCTCGTAGCCAATCCCCAGGGCGATGTGTTTTGGGCGAACGAGCCGATCCGCGCCGAGCATCTGAAACAGCACGGAATCGCTGCCTCCTACGTATCTCCCAACGCGCGGGCATTCCCGATCACTTCAAGGATCCCGAAGGCTATTGGACGGGCTTCTCGGCCCGTTCAAGACCCTTTGTCGTCAATAGCAAGCTCACGGGAGAAAAGCCAAAGTCCGTCTGGGACTACGCCGACCCGCGCTTCAAAGGAAAAGGCGTAATTGCCAACCCCTTGTTCGGGACCACCACCGTTTACAGCGCAGCACTGTTCACACTCTGGGGGGACGACAAAGCAAAAGAGTTTTTCGAGGGCCTGAAAGCCAATGACGTAAAAATATCGACCAGCAACGGTGAAAGCGCCGATCTGGTCGGGTCCGGGGAGTTCGGATTCTCCCTGGTTGACAGCGACGATGCCTACAGCCGTCTCAAGCAAGGTAAGCCGATTGAAATCATTTATCCCGACCAGGGATCCAGCGAAATCAGTTGTTTGATTCTCCCCAACGCTGTGGTTCTAATCGCCGGAGGGCCGCATCCGGAAGTCGGCAAGAAGTTGATCGACTATTTGCTATCTACAGAAACTGAGCGCAAGCTGGCGTTTTCCAACGCTGCCCAGATTCCCCTACATCCCGGAGTCGAAACCCCACCGGATGTGAGATCAATCGAGGGCCTGAAAACGATGCAGGTCGGCTATGCGGAAGTCGCTCGCAAGATGGAGGAGATTCAACCCTTCTTGAAAAGGTGGGTGGGTTACTGAACTTAGCCAAGCGTATCATCTTAACGGCAGCCGTGGTGCTTCTAGCGGCAGCGGGCCTTTTGCCTCTGCTGGTGATGCTTGTCAAAAGCCTGACGGTCGATGGCCACTGGAGCTTTGCCTACTACAAAGAACTTTTCAGTTCCGGCCGACGGTTTACGCTCATGCAAAACAGCTTCCTGCTGGCCGGTTTGACTGCTCTGCTGGCGACCGCTGCTGGGGTTCCTCTTGCTGTGTTATTTGCCCGGACTGACCTGCCTTTGCGGGGGCTGTTCACCATCTTGTTCACGATTCCGCTGTTGCTCCCAGCCTTCCTACTGAGTCTCGCATAATATACTGTCAATCGAGACAAAGAGAAGACTGTTTCCAGAAAGCGGTAATCAAGCGCGGTTTGCGGCGCATTCGCCGCAGCGCTTTGCGGGCGCGCTCGTCGAGTTCCCAGTAGTCCTTCGGGCAGACGTTGGGCAACTCGTGCTGCTTCCAGTACGCCCAAATGTATTCCACCGGGTTCAACTCCGGCGCATAGGGCGGCAAGTACTCCGTTGCGATGTGATCCTCGGAGAGCTGGATGAACTCCCGCACCAGGCGGCTGCGGTGCGCCGGCAGCCGGTCCCAGACGATCAGCAGTGGGCCGTCGATGTGGCGCACCAAAGCCTTCAGGAAGTCGATGACCTCCAGCTCGCCGATCGCGCCGGGATAGAGCCGGAAGTAAAAGTTGCGCAACGTCAGCCCGGCCGACACCGACAGCTTGTCCCAGTTGAAGTTGAACTCCAACACCGGTGTCTCGCCGCGCGGCGCCCAGGTGCGGCAACGATGCGGCTTCTGACTCAATCCGCTTTCGTCGATGAAGACGATCGTACGTTCTTCTTTGCGGGCTTTTTTTTAATGGCCGGCCAAGTCTTGCGCTGCCAGCCGCGGATGGCCTCTTCGTTGCGCTCCCGCGCTTTGCCGACGGGCCGTTGCGGGCTCCAACCGAGCGCCCGCAGGATCTTCCAGACATGGCCCTCGTGATAGCGCACGCCGAACTCGTCTCCGATCAGACGAGCGACCCGCGGACAGCTCCACAGCGGCGTCGGGAAGCCGTGCGCCTCGGGGCCTTCCAGCAGCAACGCCTCGAGGCGTTCGAGCTGCGCGGCGTCCAACAGCGGCTTACGGCCGGCGCGGCCGGCCTGGCGCAACCCGGCTTCGCCGTCACGCCGGTATCGTCGCAGCCACTCGCTGACGCTTTGCCGCGCGACCTTCAATCGCCTCGCTGTCTCGGACTGACTACAGCCTTGCTCGACCAACCGGATCGCTTTGAAACGGCGCTTCTCCAGGGCCTCGAAATCCCGCCGTACGCCTTTTGTATTTCCCATACATACAAAGACGTACGTACCCCAAAAAGGCGTCACTTTGTTTTGCGAGACTCAATAAGTTCACCGTTGATGTGCTGCGCGACCACAGCAAGGCTCAAGACGAGCTGAAGACGCTTTTTGGGAAGGATTACCAGGACCAAGACCTCGTTTGCTCGCTGCCAGACGGTCGCCCGTGGCCGCCTGATGATTTTTCATCCGCCTTCGGGCGCTTCCGAAAGAAGTGCGGGCTCAAGATTCGGTTTCACGACCTCAGGCATTCGCACGCTACCCAACTCCTGGGGCAAGGCGTCCATCCGAAGGTTGTCAACGAGCGGCTAGGACATTCGAGCGTCCAAATCACGCTGAATCGCTACAGCCACGTGATGCCCAATATCCAAGAGGAAGCCGCCCAGAAGATCGATGCGGTGTTGCGTCGAGAAATCAAGAAACAGCGAAACAGGGTGTCCTAGGGTTGCAAAATGGTTGCAACCGACCGACTGAGTGAATGGGTAGGCCGGTTGAGTTGTTGAAATGATGGAGCCACGGGTCGGATTCGAACCGACGACCTGCGGTTTACGAAACCGCTGCTCTACCAACTGAGCTACCGTGGCGGGGTGGAGAGGAACGGAAGACTTCTTCTGATTCTATCGGGAACGTTCCCGGTGCGCCACCGGATCCTCGTTTCACTCGCATTCGCCGCGATTTCGCCGCCAAGCTTCCGATAAGCACTGGTAGATGCGGGAAACGTCCACGTCACCGTTGCGCGCGGTCGGGGTTGATTCCGAACGACTGCCCAACACATTGGTCGCCGCGGTCGCGGTTGTCTGCGGGCTGCCGCTTGCCCTGAACTTGCTGGGCATGGACTTCGGGTCCCGAACGGAGCCTCTCTCGGTCGACGCCGCCGGCTCCATTCGCGCCGAGGCCCTGTATCACGCGATGCGGGGCAGTTTCACGCACACTATTCTCGAATGGAGCGCTTTCGCAACAGCCCTGTTTACCGTTTCACTGGCCCTGATTCACTTCAGTATTAAGCGCGACGTCACGACGCCGATTATCGGGGTCGCCCTGTTATGCGCCGGGACGATGGACGCCTTTCACACGCTCGCGGCCGACCGTCTCATTCCCGCCGTTGCCGACAACCGCAATCTGATTCCCTTCACATGGGCTCTCTGCCGCTTGTTCAATATTCTCATCTTGCTGTGCGGCGTGGGAGTGTTATGGGGCCGGCCGCGGGCACGGCCCGGCGGCGCGGTGCGCTTCGTCACCGCCACCAGCGTCGCCTTCGGCGCCGCCGCTTACGTCGTGATTCACCTATGCGCCACAAGCGGCACGCTGCCGGAGACGATGTTTCCCGGCGCGGTCGTGACCCGCCCCTGGGACATCGCGCCGCTCATCTTGTTTGTCGCGGCGGGTATGTTTGTTTTCCCCCGCTTCCAGCGCCGGGAACCGACATTGTTTTCTCACGCCCTGGTCATCAGCACGCTCCCCCAAGTCGCGACGCAACTGCATATGGCCTTCGGATCCGCGGCGCTCCACGACAGTCATTTCAACATCGCTCACTTTCTCAAGATTGTTGCCTATTTATTGAGTCTCGCAAAATAGAGTGACATCTTTTGGTGTTGCCGTACGTATTCTTATGTATGGGAACACCGAAAGGAAAGCGCCGCGATTTCGAAGCATTGGAGAAACGCCGTTTCGAAGCGATGCGTTTGCTCGATGAAGGACTCAATCAGTCCGAAACCGCCAGGCGTCTGACAGTCGCCCGCCAAACCGTCAGTGAGTGGCGACGACAGTACCTGGCGCAAGGCGAGGCCGGGCTGCGCAAGGCCGGCCGCGCCGGCCGCAAGCCGCTATTAGACGCCACGCAGCTCGAACGCCTGGAGATCCTGCTGCTCGAAGGCCCCGAGGCGCACGGCTTCCCGACGCCGTTGTGGAGCTGTCCGCGGGTGGCTCGTCTGATCCGAGACGAGTTCGGCGTGCGCTATCACGAGGGCCATGTCTGGAAGATCCTGCGGGCGCTCGGCTGGAGCCCGCAACGCCCGGTCGGCAAAGCCCGCGAGCGCAACGAAGAGGCCATCCGCGACTGGAAGTGCAAGAGGTGGCCGGCCATTAAAAAAAAGCCCGCAAACAAGACCGCACGATCGTCTTCATCGACGAAAGCGGATGGAGTCAGAAGCCGCATCGTTGCCGCACCTGGGCGCCGCGCGGCGAGACGCCGCTGCTGGAGTTCAACTTCAATTGGCAGAAGCTTTCGGTGTCGGCCGGGTTGACGTTGCGCAACTTTTACTTTCGGCTCTATCCCGGCGCGATTGGCGAGTTGGAGGTCATCGACTTTCTGCAGGCCTTGGTTCGCCACATGGACGGCCCGTTGATGATCGTCTGGGACCGCTTGCCGGCGCATCGCAGTCGGATGGTGCGAGAGTTCATTGAACTCTCGCAAGGCCATATCGTGACGGAGTATTTGCCGGCGTATGCGCCGGAGCTGAATCCGGTGGAATACATCTGGGCGTACTGGAAACAGCACGAGTTGCCGAACGTCTGTCCGAAGGACTACTGGGAACTCGACGAACGTGCCCGCAAAACGCTGCGGCGCATGCGCCGCAAACCGCGCTTGATTACCGCTTTCTGGAAACAGTCTTCTCTTTGTCTCGATTGACAGGATATTATGCGAGACTCAATAGTGCCCCTCGCCGGCCTCGCGCTCGACTATGTGCGAACCTACCGCGACAAGCAGTCCGCCGTGGCCGAGCTGGAACAAACGCGGCTGGACTTACTGCGACACAACGCGGAAACCGAGCGCATGGTGACGAATCTCGACGAAGCGAAAAGGACGACGGAGGTGCAAGCGGCGACGCTGCGACAGCAATCCGAAGAGTTGGCGGAAGCGCGCGATGCGGCGGTCGAATCCACCCGTCTGAAAAGCGAATTCCTAGCAACGATGAGCCACGAAATTCGCACCCCGATGAACGGTGTCATAGGGATGACGCGCCTCTTGCTCGATACGGATCTCAGCGCGGAACAGACCGAGTACGCCGAAACCGTTCGATCGAGCGCCGAGTCGCTGCTCGCCGTCCTCAACGACATCCTGGATTTTTCGAAGATCGAAGCGGGCAAGCTCGCGTTCGAGAAGCTCGATATGGATCTCACCGCGGCCATCGAGGATTCCGTCGAGTTGCTCGCCGAACGCGCTCATCGTAAGGAAATTGACCTGATTTCCTTCATTCCCGACGCGGTGCCGACGGCGCTGGTGGGCGACGCCGGACGCCTGCGGCAAATTTTGGTCAATTTGGTCGGCAACGCCGTGAAATTCACCGACCGCGGTGAAGTTTGGGCGGGCGTGGAAGTCGAGGAACAGCAAGACTCGCGCGTCAAGCTGCGATTCAAGGTCAAGGACAGCGGCATCGGGATTCCCGCCGAGCAACAAGAGCAGCTGTTTGAAGCGTTCAGTCAGGCCGACGGAAGCACCACGCGGAAATTCGGCGGGACCGGATTGGGCCTCTCGATCAGTAAACGACTGGCGGAGATGATGGGCGGTGAAATCGGCCTGGAAAGCAAGCTTGGCGAAGGGTCCACGTTTCAATTCACCGCCTGGTTCGAACAACAACCGAACGGCCAAGGTTCTACTCTTCCCGCCGTCAGCCCGAAGGCACTGCGCGCGCTTGTGGTCGACGACAACGGCGCGTTCCGCCGCAGCATCGAAGGCTACTTGCGAGGCTGGGGGATCTCCGGCGAGGGGGCGGAAAGCGGGCTCCGAGCTCTTGAAATGTTGCGCGCCGAAAGCGCTTCCCAGCGCCCCTATGACCTTGCGGTCGTCGATCTGGAGATCGGCGACATGGACGGATTGGCCTTGGCGAAAGCGCTTGAAGCGGACCCTGCGTCGTCCCGCCCTCCTTTGGTTTTCTTGCGGCCTCTGGGCGGGAAGAGGCCCCCGGAATTGGAGCGCTACGCCGCCGCTCAGCTGACGAAACCGGTGCGCAAGGCACATCTTCATCGAAGCGTCCTCGCCGCGCTTGAAAGCACCTCCGGGTCGGCCGATGACTTGTCGTCGAAGCGTCTCGGCGAGCCCGCCCCGGCGCGGATCACCGGGCGAAACCTGCGGATTCTCGTTGCCGAAGACAATGTCGTCAACCGGAAAGTAGTCATGAATGTGCTCGGGAAACTGGGCCATTCCGCCGACGCGGTGGTCAATGGGCTGGAGGCCGTCAGGGCCGTGGACCGAGTCGCTTATGACTTGATCTTGATGGATTGCCAGATGCCCGAAATGGACGGCTATGAAGCAACGAAGGCAATCCGCGCGGAACAGCGCGACGGGGATCGAGTGCCCATCATTGCTCTAACGGCCAACGCCATGCAGGGTGACCGCGAAAAGTGTCTGGAAGCGGGCATGGATGATTTCTTGACCAAGCCGATCGGACGGAAATTGCTGGCCGAGGCACTCAAGAAGTGGTCGTCGTGAATCCCGGACCCGCGGGGCCGACCCGGTCGGGCCGAATCGGAATCATCATCCCCCCGCGCCTCGCCCGCCGCGTCTGGGCGCGATCACCGACAGAGCTGTTTTCGCGCGTTTCCGAGCACCGGGGCGGAAATGACGGCTGGACAGAAGTATCTTTCTTTCGTTAGAGTTATAGGGAACATTTAGGCGGATGATGCCCGTTGGGGTCTAGGGTAAATCTCTCGACGTTCTGGAGCGAATGCCGGAGAGTATTCCGTAGACCGAACCGGGTAGCATCAACGTGGAAGTTCTTTGTCTACCCCCTGCATATGTCCAATGCTCGTGTCGAATACTCGCTGAAGCTGTTGACGGTTTTCGCCGTTGGCCTTGCTTGGCTCGCGACCGGCTCGCTTTCCGCCCAAACTCTGGGCCAGCCCCCTGTTGAAGCGTGTAAGCCCGGTGACTTCACCGTGGTCGGCTACCCGTTTGAATTCGGGCCCAAGGCCAACGCGAATTTCCCTGTTTTGATCGACCCGAAATTTGAGGGAGAGTTCCTGACGACGGAAGACATTGGGGTTCCCGTCATTCGCAAGGGCGTTGAGAAGTGGAACTTGATCAAGGGCTCGGATTGGAGTTTCAATATCGAGGGCTTCGGCGAGCTGGACGGCACGGACGGCAAGACGACGATTGCGGCGTGCGGCTTCAATTTTAGTTGCCCGGGCGAGCCGCCCGTACCTCCAGGTGGAGAGGTTCCTCCCGGGATTCCCGGGACGGTTGCGCCGCAGTCGGTGATCGCGGTCACATTGATTTTCGGCGATGACTCACTGAGCGATCGGATCGCGGATTCTGATATTGTCTTTAATCCGCAGCTTCCGGTTTGGCCTGAGCCCACCAACGCGCAAATTGACTTCGAGTCCGTGCTGTTGCACGAATTGGGTCATGCGCTCGGTCTGGGACACAACGACAATTGCGTGGTCGGTCCGACGATTATGGAATCGTTGGTCGATCTCGGCGAGATCAAGAGAACGCTTTTCGATTCCGAAAAGGAAGGCGTCAAGTATCTCTACCCAAGCAGTTCATCCCAGGCGATTCGGGTGTTCGAGAGCGATGTTCCGGTGCGGTTCGAAGCCGCCGAGGGCGAGCCTTCTCCGTTTCCGCAAGCCGTTAACATCTATGGCACGCGGGGCGAGCGCTGGACGACTTCGACCTCGGAGCCGTGGCTGACGATTTCGCCTCCAAGCGACCGCTTTCCTCCCGACGGTGCGAGCGAGGTCGAATTCGTCGTCGATACGAGCAATCTGGGCGGCGGCGAAGAGGGCTTCGAATATGGCGCCCTGGCGACCTTTGCCCTGGACAGTCACGATGGGCCGGCAACAACGATCGAGGTTCGCGTCAACGTCGCGCCGACGCCCCCGGCCGGGGTCGCGCCGGCTTTGACGCGCCAGGGCATCGTCAACGGAGCGAACCTCCTGTCGCAGTCGCTGGCGCCGGGCTCGCTTTTCACCTTATTTGGTGAAAGACTGGCGGGATCAACGATGACCGTCGAGGAATTTCCGCTTCCCACAACGCTCGACGGAACACAGGTGTTGATCAACACCGTGGCGGCGCCGCTGCTCTACGTCTCGCCGACGCAAATTAACGGCCAGGTTCCCTTCGGCACGCATCTCGGCCGAGGCGGCGTGATCGTGAAGACCGGTCTGGGGATGACGTCTTCGGTTCCGGCCGACTTTATCGAGGCCGCCCCCGAGCTGTTTCTATTCGGCGAAGATCAAGCCATTGTGCTGAACTCGGACTTCACGCTCAATACACCCGAGAACCCGGCCGCCCAGGGAAGCAAGATCAGCGTGTTTTTCACCGGACAAGGGCCGGTTGATCCTCCCGTCGCGGCGGGCGCCCTTCGAACCTCTTTCCTGGATCACCATGATTGATGAAGCGGTCGCGAAAATCGGCGGCGTGGACTCGAACGTTTTCTTCATCGGCCTGGCGCCGGGATTCGCGGGACTGGCGCAAGCCGATCTCGAGGTTCCGGTCGGCTTGTGGCGCCAGTTGCCGATTCGCCTGACCATCAAAGGCAATCAAAGCAATATGGGCTTCGTTTCGGTGAGTGAATAACGGCTGAGCGGGAGTGAACGAATCCATGAAGGCACTCAGATACCTGGTTTTGCTCTCGGCCCTGGCGGCGCCCGCCGTCGCCACGACCGTGGTCAAGATGAATTTCGCTCAGTTGAGCCGCGCGGCTCACAACGTGGTGGCCGGTCAAATTATCGACATCACCGCGGAAAAAGACCCCGCAAGCGGGTACATCTATTCGCGCGTCACTTTGTCGGTTTCTCAAGCCGTTCCCGCGACTCTGGTCGGCCGGTCCTACACTTTCAACATGTTCGGCGGGGTGCTCAATGGCAAGCGCCTGCACATCGCCGGGTTCCCGCGACTGGAACGCGATCAAAAAGTTATTCTGTTCCTAAACAGCAGTACCGGAAGCGTCTTCGGACCGACCACGGGATTGTGGCAGGGCGTCTTCTTTGTCAAGCAGGACCCCGCCACCGGCGCGGAGATGATCACCGACCACAAGGGCTACCCGATCACGGGGATTGACCAACAGCGGCTGGTCCGCGCGGCTGCGCCCGCTCCCGTAAGCGAAGACGTTCTCATCGAGGGCCCACGGCCCGCTCGTCTCGCGGTGACGGAATTCTTCGACACGGTTCGCGCCAACCGGACGTTGACCCTTGGGGCCGCCGACACGACGAAGTAAGGCTCGTTCAGCGCGGCCGAGATTCCATTTGCAACTACAGAGATGGGATGAGAGGCTGGTCGCTTGGCGCCGGGAAGCGGTAGGCTACCGGCAGCAGCGCACTTCTCCACAAGGGAGGTGCAATGGATTTTTGAAAAGGAGGCGACCAGCCATGAAGAAGAATAGCAAACAACAGACCGACAAGAACCAAACCGACAAACACCAAACCAAGAAAGCCGACAGCTCACAAGCGAAGACCCGCCAACTCACCCAGCTCGAACAACAGTTGGCGCAACAACGCATCCAGATGCAAAAAGACAACGAAATTTGCGCCGTCGCCGGCGTCGACATCGGCGACAAACGTTGCTTCGTACGGCTCACCGACCTCGCCGGCGAAAGCCTCGAGGAATGCCAAGTCCCCACCCGCCCGGAGGCCTTGGATCGCTGGTTCCGCCGTTGGCCGCGGCTGCGCATTGTGATCGAAACCGGCAGCCACAGCAACTGGATTCGCCGCCGCCTGGCCGCCCTCGCCCACGACGTGCTCGTCGCCGACGCGCGGCAATTGCGTTTAATCAGCCAATCCGACTCGAAAAACGACCGCAACGACGCCTATTGGTTGGCCGAGCTGGGACGCACCAACCCGGCCCTGTTGAATCCCGTCGCGCCGCGCAAGCTCGAGACCGAACAACAACGCACGTTGTTGCGGGCGCGCGAGGCCGTGCTCGAGTGCCGCACGAAATTGAAAGGGAGTTTGCGCGGCATGGCGAAGTCGCACGGCATCCGCTTGGGCCGATGCGCCCAGAACCAATGGGTCGAGCGCGTCCGGGAGGCCTGCCCCGAGGTGTTGCACGCGGCGTTGTTGGGGGTGGCGACACAAATCGAAAGCCTCGGCGCGACGATCCGCGAATATGACAAACAAATCGTCGCGTTGGGCAAGCAATACGCAGCGGTCGAGCGGCTGCGAACGATCGGAGGGGTGGGGCCGCTGACGGCGTTGACGTTCGTGTTGGCGCTCGACAACGACCCGGGCCGCGTGAAGCGTTCGCGGCAGGTCGGCGCGCTGGTGGGGCTGCGTCCCAAGCAACGCCAATCGGGCGAGCGGTCACTGCGGCTGGGCGTGACGAAATCGGGAGATCCGCTGCTGCGGCGGACGTTGATTCAGTGCGCGCACTGGGTGCTGGGGCCGTTCGGGACCGACTCCACGCTCAGGCGCTGGGGTTTGGGTTTGGCGGCGCGCGGCGGAGGACATGCGAAGAAGCGGGCGGTGGTGGCGGTGGCGCGCAAGTTGGCGGTGCTGATGCATGTGTTGTGGGTGAAACAAGAAAACTACGATCCGCTGCACGGGCTGACGGAAACGGTTTCCCCATAAGGCAGGGACGATGAGGCGCAGTCGGCGGCAACGGTTTCGGATGAAGCAACGTGATGAGGACATCCGCGAGCCCCCTAACGGGGACTCGGCGGCAAGAAGATTCCTGTTGAAAGGAAGGGAGTAGGGGATTGGGCGGACGAAGCGAGGCTGCGGCGGAGAATCGAGATCGTGTCACGGTGACTGCGGGCTCTGGGCAGGCAGGCCGATTCTTTCGAGGATGGGTCGAAGCCGCAACAGAGAGAGCAGCGCCGAAAGACCGGACCCCAACCAGCAGAGGTCAACAACGAGACCGATAACACTGCGAATGGAAGCCCGGTCCTCAACGCGCCGCAAGGCATGAGGACCCGGGCCGGATCCGACAAACCGACCAACGCCTCCCAACGACCGCCCTTGACAAGCGACCCACCTCTCATGGAAGCCCGGAGCGCAAGCGACGGGTTACCGCCCGCACTCTGAAACCGCCTCGCCCGGAATCGTCGGGCAGTTCGGGCGGCCCGGCCTCTACCCGAACCGTAGTGCGCTTGGCCCGTCGCTTGCGCTCGGGGCTCTGATTCCGCACCGCGGGTTCCAGAAACGGTCAGATCGTGACCTTCGCCCAT
This sequence comes from Bryobacterales bacterium, assembly GCA_965238125.1. Taxonomy (GTDB): domain Bacteria; phylum Acidobacteriota; class Terriglobia; order Bryobacterales; family UBA6623; genus UBA6623. The sequence continues at coordinate 950,365 of OZ250179.1, forward strand.
TTCTTGCCGACTTGCAGCGTCAGCTCCGCGTCGGCCGGGTTGAGTTCCAAGCTCATCTCGCGATGTTTCGCGCCGTTGATCGAAACCGCGCCCTCGCGCAGTTTGCGGTTGGCCTCGCCGCCTGATTGGCATAGTCCGATTTCGCGCAGCAACTTGTCGACGCGAATTGTTTCACCGTCCCGCAACGCCTCGGGCAGAGCGAATACGGGCATGTCGGCGGGCGCTTGCCCTTGTTGCACGACCTTGTGAAAAGCCTCCGCGCCGCGCTCGGCCTCGGCGGCGGAATGAAAGTCGGTCACGATCGAGGCGGCCAGATCCATCTTGGCCTGCATCGGGTGCAGCTCGCCCTTTTCGATCTTGACCCGCAGGGCGCGAATGTCGGCCAAACTGGTGTCGGTGAGCAATTCGTAGTAGCGGTACATCAACTCGTCACTGATTTGCATCACCTTGCGGTACATCACGTTCGGCGGTTCGGTGATCCCGATGTAGTTGTCGAGCGACTTCGACATTTTCTGAACGCCGTCGAGGCCTTCGAGCAGCGGTAGAGTCGCCACGATCTGCGGCGGCTGTCCGAAGTCTCTTTGAATCTCGCGCCCGACAAGCAAGTTGAACTTCTGATCCGTACCGCCCATTTCGACGTCCGCCTTGAGGACCACCGAATCGTAAGCCTGCGTCAGCGGATAGAGAAATTCGTGAATTGAGATTGGATGCCCGCCCTTGAAGCGTCTGCTGAAATCGTCCCGCTCCAAGATGCGCGCCACCGTGTAGTGAGAGCAGAGCCGAATCAGATCTTCGAAGCCCAGCTTCATCAGCCATTCGCTATTGAAGCGGATCTCCGTCTTTTCCGGGTCGAGAACCTTGAAGACCTGCTGCTTGTAGGTCTTGGCATTGGCCGCGATCTGCTCCCGGGTCATCCTCGGGCGCGTGGCGTTACGTCCGCTGGGGTCACCGATCAAGCTCGTGCCGTCGCCGATCATGAAGATGACCGTGTGGCCGAGGTCCTGGAAGTGTTTCATCTTCCGCAGGATGACGGTGTGGCCTACGTGGATGTCAGGGGCGGTGGGGTCGAAACCGACTTTCACACGCAGAGGTCGTCCTTGCTTTTCCGCGTCGATCAGCCGCTGCCGCAAATCTTCCTCGCGGATGACCTCGGCCGTCCCCTTTGTGAGGTATTCGAGTTGTTCGTCGAGCGTGAAATTCATGGGGCAGAACCGGACCAATCGGTGTGTTGCGATCACTCCCGACAAGCAAGAGTGCTTGTCGAAACTGTTGTCCGGGACAAGCCAGAGTGCTTGTCGCTACCGAACACGGATCACTCGTCGGCCCTCGACGCGAAATTTACCACTCAGTACCAGGTTAATCGCTTCGGTGTAAATGCGGTGCTCCTCGGTGAGAATGTTCGTCGAGAGGGTGTCTTCGGTGTCGTCGTCGAGGACCGGCACGGCGGCCTGGATCAGGATCGGTCCGGCGTCGAGATGTTCGTCGACGAAATGCACCGAGCACCCGGAAAACTTCACGCCGTGTTCGAGCGCCTGATGCTGCGCCTCGAGCCCGGGAAACGACGGCAGCAGCGAGGGATGAATGTTCAAGATGCGGTTCGGAAACGCGCTGACAAAGTAAGCGCTCAGCAAGCGCATGAAGCCGGCCAAGCAAACCAAGTCGACTTGCTTTTCCTTGAGCAGCGCGACCACTCGGCGGTCGTACTCTTCGCGTTCCAGGCCCTTCGAAGGGATGCACACGGCCTCGATGCCCCGTTCGCGGGCGCGTTCGAGTCCTCGCGCCGTGGGCTTGTTGCTAATTACAACCGCGATTTCGGCGGGTATCTTCCCGGCCGCGACGTTATCGGCGATCGCCTCGAAGTTCGATCCCCGCCCCGAAAGCAAAACCCCCAGCTTCTTCATTCGTAACGTACCCTTCGACGGCCTTTCGCGACCGAGCCGACCAGGTAAGCCGGTTCGTTGATTGCGGCCAGCAAATCCAGGGCGCGCTTGCGGCGACGGCCCGGCACCGCGACGATCATTCCCAAGCCCATGTTGAACGTCCTGAGCATTTCGTCGGACGGAACGTTGCCGATTTCAGCGAGAAGTTCGAAAACCGGCAAGACCGGCCACGACCCGAGTTCGATGCGGGCGCATAGGCCTTTCGGCAGCATGCGAGGCGTATTGTCGGTGATGCCGCCGCCGGTGATATGAGCGGCGCCGCGCAGCAGCTTTGCCTCCATTAACGCGCCGAGCGGCGCGAGATAGCTGCGGTGCACCTTGAGCAGCTCGGCTCCGGCGGTGGTTCCGAGCGCCGCGACCTTGGTCCCGGGCGTGAAGCCGGCGGTCTTGAAAAACAGCTTTCGCGCCAACGAGTAGCCGTTCGTATGGAGCCCGGTCGAGGGCAGCCCGATCAGCGCGTCGCCCTCGCGAATCTTCGTCCCGTCGAGTACGCGGGCTCTCTCGGCCGCGCCGACGATGAACCCGGCCAAGTCGTATTCCCCGGCGGCGTACATGTCGGGCATTTCCGCGGTTTCGCCGCCGATCAGCGCGCAGCTGTTTTCGCGGCACGCCGTACTCAGCCCCTTGACGACGGCCGCCGCCACGCTGCTATCGAGTTTCCCGGTGGCGAAATAATCGAGGAAAAACAGCGGTCGCGCTCCCTGCACGGCGATGTCATTGACACAGTGATTGACCAGATCTTGCCCGACCGTGTCGTGCATGCCCGTCGCGAAGGCGACTTTCAACTTCGTCCCCACCCCGTCGGCCGAGCTGATCAGCACTGGCTTCTTGAATTCCACCGGCAGCGCGTAGGAGGCTCCGAACGACCCGATGCCGGCGAGAACGTTGGCGTTGAACGTCCCTCGAACCAGGCGTTTGATCTTCGCCGTCGTGCGGTCGGCCTCCTCGAAGCTGACGCCCGCGTCGGCATAACGGATAGAGGGAGCTCTAGGCATGGACGACCATTATCCCCTACTCGGCCGGATCATGCGTCCGTGGCGGTGGCGACAAAGCCGTGGGCCCACCAGGGTGTCTAGAGCTCGGGTCGCCAGGCATCTCCTCCGGAGCAATACAACCCAAAAAACTTCCACAAAATCCATACTTTCCAGGCTTGCCGCGGTCGATACTTGCGTATAATAGGATTGGGTGCCGGTGTGCCCGCTATGTATGTAGGAGGGCTTGGTTATGTTACGGATTCCCGGCCGCTTGACGGCAACATGTGAAGGCGTATCCCGCCGCGATTTTCTTCAGGTCGGCTCGCTCGGGCTGATGGGGATGCAGTTGTCCCAGGTGCTGGCAATGCAGGATGCCGCGAAGGCCGCGGCGCCGCGTTTTGCCGGCGCGCAGGGTTTCGGCGCGGCGAAGTCGGTGATCGTGCTGTTCTTGCAGGGCGGTCCCAGCCACATCGATATTTGGGACCCCAAGCCCGATGCTCCCTCGAACGTGCGCGGCGAATTCAAGCCGATCAAAACCAAAGTCCCCGGTATCGAGCTCAGTGAGACGATGCCGAAGCTGGCGCAGTCGATCGACAAGGCGACGCTGATTCGCTCGATGAGCTACACGCCGGCCGGGCTGTTCAACCACACGGCGGCGATCTACCAAATGTTGACCGGCTACGCGCCCGATAAGGTCTCGCCCTCGGGTCAGCTCGAGCCGCCCTCGCCCATCGATTTCCCGACCGCGGGGAGTTGGGTCAGCAAATTCCTGCCGCCCACCGAGCCGGTTCTGCCCTTCGTCGAAATGCCCAGGCCTCTCCAGGAATCGAACGTCATCGGCAAAGGCGGCGCGGCCGGCTTCATCGGCAAGGAATACGACCCCTACCGCCTCTATCAAGACCCCGCCAAGCGGATCAAGCTCGACGACTTGTCCTTGCGCAAGGAGACTCCCAAGGAGCGGCTGCAAGACCGCTTCGAGTTACTCAAGGGTATCAACGGTTCGATGAAGGACCTCGAAAAGGCCGTCGACTCCTACGCCCTCGACAAATATTACGAGAAGGCGTTCGACCTGGTGCTGTCGGGCAAGGCGCGCGATGCGTTCGACCTCGAAAAAGAATCGTCGGCGATGCGCGACCGCTACGGCCGCTTCACCTTCGGGCAAGGCGCTTTGATGGCTCGCCGCTTGATTGAGGCCGGTACGCGCTTTGTGCAGCTTAACTGGCCCTCGGTCGCCAACGGCAACCCGGAAACGACGGCCTGGGACACCCACGCTTCCAATTTCGGCCCGCTCAAGGATCTGCATTGTCCCAAGCTCGACCAAGCGTTGTCGGCGCTGCTCGAAGACATGACGGATCGCGGCTTGCTCGATGAGACGCTCGTCGTCGCGGTTGGTGAATTCGGGCGCTCGCCGCGGCTGGGCGTCAGCACTTCGGGGAACACGAATTCGCCCGACGGCCGCGACCACTGGCCGTATTGCTACACGTCGCTCATAGCCGGCGCGGGCATTCCCGGCGGACGCCTCTACGGTGAATCCGACGACACCGCTTCCTCCCCGAAGGAAAAGCCGGTGCACCCCAACGATCTGCTCGCGACGGTGTACTACGCGCTCGGGATCGACCCGACTCAAGAGATTCACAATCACCTCGACCAGCCCCGTACTTTGGTCAAGGGACAGCCGCTGGCCGATCTGTGGGTCGGTTGATCGGCGTAGATGGAATAGATTGCAACGACCGCAACTTTCAACAGCGCCCGTGGCACCGTGCCGCGGGCGTTTTTCGTTGGGGCAGGCGGAGAAGTCATGAGGGCGTTGCGGTCCGACGCAGTGTAAGCAGGTGTCGGCCATCCCCCTGACATGAAAGAATAGAAGCGTGAAGAGGCCGTTTGCAGCGACTGTATGGCGGGAAGGCGATTGGTACGTGTCTCAATGTCTCGAAGTCGACGTTGCCAGTCAGGGGGCGACGGAAGATGAAGCGTTGGACAACCTCAAGGAAGCGCCGGCCTTGCACCTTGAACCCCCGCAAGCGACCCGTCCTCCCAAGGTGCGCGTCATCGAGGTGGAGGTTGGGGCGGCTTAAGCCGCTGCCTTTCCGCGAGGTGAAGCGGCGGTTAGAAGCCGCTGGTTTCTCGGAGGTCAGTCAGAGGGCAGCCACGTGAAGTTTGCTCGCATGACGGGCGGCGTGATACCGCAATCGTCCCCAAGAAAAGTGAGATCCCGGTGGGCCACGTCAGGGGCCTCGGTAGCGAGGAGATTCCGGGCCTATTTTCGGAAGAGAGGCTTACTCCGCCAACGCGAACACAAACACCGTCGGGGCCCCGCCGTTTTCATCGATCCAGAAGGGTGACGGCCGGCCGGAAACGGCCCCGACGTATTGCTTCCCCTCCAGCGCGTAGGTCACGATGCCGCCGCCGAGCGGTCCGCCGGTGTTGAAGCGGTAGAGAACGTCGCCGGAGCCAGCGTCGAGGACGAGGAAGTCGCCCGTCAGCTCAGCGGTAAAGACGACGTTCCCCGACGTGGTCGTCACCGCGGCCAGCATGGGCTTCGGCGAGCGGTATTTCCAGGCGACCTCTCCGGTAGATGCATCGAGCGCGGTTAGCCAACCTTGCGACTGCTTGTCTTGGGTGACCTTGCCGCCCATGTAGAGCCTGCCAGGAAGGTAGCGAGCCTGCTCGGCGGCCTGGAGAAGGTCCCGCACCAGTCGATGGCATTGACGTAGAGCCGGTTGGTTCCCGGGTTGAAAGCCGGACCGTTCCAGGCCACGCCCCCCTGAACGCCCGGACAAGCGTGAATCTTTTCGTGAGTGTTGACCGGCTTGTCCTCGTTCTTGAGGGTGGTCACGGCCGCCTCCCAAACTACCTCGTGGGAGTTGCGGTCGATCGGCCGCAGCACTCCTTCCTTGCCGACGGTCGTAACGAGGCTGCTCTTGCGACCCTCGATCGATGTCTCGAGAAGCGGGCTGACCTGGGTCAGATCCCAGTCGTGGGAGTCGTTCGGAACAAACTGCTGATACCAACGCAGCTCCCCCGAGCGAATATCGAGAGCGATGATCGAGTTGGTGTACAGATTCGCGCCCGGCCGCAGATGAGCGGGCAAGTCGGGAGCCGGGTTTGTGACCGCGACGTAAAGCTCACCGTCTTCCGGATCGAAGGACATGGCCGTCCAGATCCCTCCCCCGCCCACTTTGAGGCCTTCGGCGTGCCCCCAGTTTTCCGATCCCGGTTCGTCCGCCCCCGGAACCGTCTTGAACCGCCACACGGGCGACCCGTCCGACAGCCGAAAGGCGCCGACCCAGCCCGAGATGCCGTTTTCACTGCCCGCCGGCCCGATGACGATGAGGTCCTCATAGATCAACGGCGGCATGGTGAAGGTCTCGCCCAACGCCGGATTCGCGACTCGCCGCGCCCAGATCAACTTTCCGGTCTTTGCGTGGAGCGCCAGAAGGTACCCGTCCGAGGTCCCCCGGATTACGCGCCCGTCCTTGATCGCCACACCCCTGTTGTTGAGCCAGACTTCGCGGTCGCGTGGTTCCCACGTATAGCGCCACTTGGGCCGGCAGTTCGCGGCATCGATCGCAACCGTGTTGCGGGCCGTGGTGACGAACATCCTGCCGTCATAGACAATGGGCCCGCTTTGGAAGTTGGCGATCTCACCGAGCTGAAACGCGCAAACGACCTGGAGCTTGGCGGCGTTTTCGGTGTTGATTTGGTCCAGCTCGACAAACCGCGATCCGGCGTAGTCGTGCGTGTGGTAGAGCCAGTCTCGAGTTGAGCGCGCGGCGTCGTTAAGTTCCGCCTGGCTGGGCCCGGCGTGGGGGGAAACCGGCCCGGCATCACCCTTGATAAACAGCGGAACGGGCTCGGCCTCCGTGCTTGCTTCCCGCACTCTTACTTCCTTGAGTCGCGGGGACTCCGCGAGAAGTGTCGTCGGGCCGGCCGGGTGTCCGTTCCGCTCCAGGATGTAAGACAAGACCGCGACATACTCATCGTCCGCCAGCGACCCGACGGCGCCCGCGGGCATGGTCGTCCTGATGACAAACAGCAGGTCGGCCGCGGTGAGGACGGAGCCCCCCCAATCTCCGATAAGATCGGGAATTCTTCGGTTCTTGACGAAATCGGGGCCGGCCAGCGGCGGGGCCGTTCCGCCCCCGCTCAGGTCGGCGGCATGACAGCTTGTGCAGGCCGCGGAGTAAACCTCCTTGCCTCGAGCGGCCTGCGCGGCGGTGTAGATCCCTTTGGCGGATTGCGGCGTCGCGGCGAGGAGAAGCCCCGGCGTGAGAAGCGATGCCGCGGCAAGTCGTGCCCGGGCTCGGCATCGCGACCCAGTACGGAGGTAGCTGAACTCCGCTCCGTTGGTGGCTACAGCTCCAATTGACATCAACCACTCCCTTTGCGAAACCGGCGCATTGAGTCTTAGGCTGTCAGCCCCGTAGCCACTGCTCTACGCCCGCGACCGCGCTTCCCGAGGATCTTGGCGTGGCTGATCGTGAGGCCGGTCAAGATGCGGACATTGTACCGCTATCACGGATACCTGGTGATCAAGGGCAGCAAGTGACGGTGACGTTGGTGAATCTGTCGGCGGACACGGATCTCGCCACGCGAATCCATCTCGACGACGCGCGGGCGCTCGGGCCCCGGGGCAGGGTCATGAGCCACAATGACACGGTCGCCGGTGAATACCTTCGACGCCCCGGAAAACATTGTGCCCGCTGCTTTGGCGGTGTCGGTCGAGGGCGGCGGCGGCTCACACTGTTTTCCGGGCGCCGCCGAGGTTCTTCCTTCCTGCCGGCATAGTGGCCTAAATGTCAGCCGGGCTGCACGGTCTTATCCAGGATTTCCGATTTGGCTCCTCTGACGGCACGAGTCTACACCCTCACCCGGCGAAGCGCAACCATTTCTCCACCCGAAAGAGGCGGCGGCTGAGGCGGGACCGATCGAGCCCCCTTCTTGCCCCTCATGGGGACTGATCCGCCGCTGCGAAGTCAATTTCGCAGACACCCCTCCGAGCTTCCGTCCTCAGTACACAGATTTCGCATTCGCCAAGTGCGGTGCTAACCACCCGGCACAGGCAGCGCCCAGATCCTCCGCAGCATGTCGCCAAACAGCCGCCGGTTCAGATGTCCCTCGGCCAAGAGCAACCAGTAGTACCGCGCGTGCTTGACCAATCTGCCGCCCGTCTTCATCAACCGCTGCTGCAAGCTCGTCAGTGACCACGTCTTGATCCTGTGCGGCAACCCGAGTCGCCGCCACAGGTTGCCCAGGTTGTAGGCCGGCACGCTTAACTGCAAGCGCACCTCGTTCGCCCGGAAGCGATGGCACGACAGCCGCGTCCAGTGCGTCGCTTGCTTACCTTCTTTGATCCACTGCTCCGCCGTGCCGCGCTTGTTGTAGAAACGCACCACCGACCGGCTTGGCAAGCTCATGTTCGTCACGATAAAACCGACGCGCGCGAATAGCTCGCCCTGGTGGTGCTCGACCTTGGCGACAACTCGTCTCGGCCCCTTCCAGCTCTCCGCCTGATAGCGAAAGCTCTTGTAGCGCACTAGCGGCTTGCGGCCGGGCCTCCCCGGCGGACGAAACAGGATGTCTTCGATCTCCAGCTCCAGGTTCTTATTGGCCGGAATGCGGATCGCGTAGTCCGCGCCGCGCTCCTCCAGCGCCTCGTAGATCTCCGGCTTGGCAAAGGCGGCATCGCCCCGGAAGGCGACCTGCTTGCCCGCAGCCTGTTGGCGCTCGATCTCCGGCAACAATAGCTCATCCCAGTCCTCGGCGCTGTGCACGTTGCCGGGACGCAGCTTGGCAGCGAGGCAATCACCATGACCGTTGAACAAAAGCAACGGGTGGTAGCAGACCGACTCGAAGTGTCCGTTGTAGGCACTGCCTTCCTGTTGGCCATGGACCGGACTCTCGGTGGAGTCCATGTCCAGAACGACCCGCTCGGAGTCGTCGAACGCCTCCGCTTGCCCGACCAGCTCTCGGTTCAGCGCCATCAGCCCCAGCAGGTTCTCTTCGCTCGCCAGCATCTCCGTCTCGAAGCCGTGCAGCGTCGAGGTTAAGGCCGCACCGCGATCCCAGATCTTCTGCGAGCCGATCAAGCGAAACGTCGGGTCAGCCGACACTCGGACGGCGTCGTTGACGTCCTCGTAGCCTGCCAAGCGGCTGTAGATCGACTGCCGCAACAGATCAGCGAGCGTGAACTGCTTGTTGGTGCCTTGCCGGGAGTCGCTGAGATGCTCGTCAATCAGTTCTCCGAGACCGAGCCGTTCGTCCAGTTCGCGAACCAAAATCAGGCCACCGTCGGAAGTGACGTGCGATCCCTGGAAATCGACTTTCAACGAGCCGTTGAAACTTAGCTGGAATGGCTTGGTTTGTTTTTCACCCATTGGGTGTTGGCCTCCATGGCGTCCTCATCGGGCTCTAGCCCCTATGAATAAAGACGCTCAAGGCCGCCGGAAGGTCGAGAGGTCTGAATCAAATTGGAAATGCGGCCTTATTGGATGCCGCCGAGAAGTCCCTCCCAGTTCACGACGACGTTGAGGAATGGCTCGGCTCCGCCGCCGATCTCATCGATTAGGAAACGATCGCCCGCAAGGGACACGTCGTAGAAGAAGGTTCCCGAAGCAGCGCCGTAAGTGTTGACCCGAACGTCAAACAAAGGCTGTGGGTCCACAATGGGCGAGTCGCCTGGCCGTAGAGGGGTCCTCACGTGCGCCTCCATGATCGTCCTCCTGCCTATCGAGCCGCCGACATAAACTAGTTTGCCGCCGTCACGACTCCACCGCGGCTGCTGTGCGAGCGCCGCGGATATCTGGAACCTACTGAGTCTCGCATAATATACTGTCAATCGAGACAAAGAGAAGACTGTTTCCAGAAAGCGGTAATCAAGCGCGGTTTGCGGCGCATTCGCCGCAGCGCTTTGCGGGCGCGCTCGTCGAGTTCCCAGTAGTCCTTCGGGCAGACGTTGGGCAACTCGTGCTGCTTCCAGTACGCCCAAATGTATTCCACCGGGTTCAACTCCGGCGCATAGGGCGGCAAGTACTCCGTTGCGATGTGATCCTCGGAGAGCTGGATGAACTCCCGCACCAGGCGGCTGCGGTGCGCCGGCAGCCGGTCCCAGACGATCAGCAGTGGGCCGTCGATGTGGCGCACCAAAGCCTTCAGGAAGTCGATGACCTCCAGCTCGCCGATCGCGCCGGGATAGAGCCGGAAGTAAAAGTTGCGCAACGTCAGCCCGGCCGACACCGACAGCTTGTCCCAGTTGAAGTTGAACTCCAACACCGGTGTCTCGCCGCGCGGCGCCCAGGTGCGGCAACGATGCGGCTTCTGACTCAATCCGCTTTCGTCGATGAAGACGATCGTACGTTCTTCTTTGCGGGCTTTTTTTTAATGGCCGGCCAAGTCTTGCGCTGCCAGCCGCGGATGGCCTCTTCGTTGCGCTCCCGCGCTTTGCCGACGGGCCGTTGCGGGCTCCAACCGAGCGCCCGCAGGATCTTCCAGACATGGCCCTCGTGATAGCGCACGCCGAACTCGTCTCCGATCAGACGAGCGACCTGCGGACAGCTCCACAGCGGCGTCGGGAAGCCGTGCGCCTCGGGGCCTTCCAGCAGCAACGCCTCGAGGCGTTCGAGCTGCGCGGCGTCCAACAGCGGCTTACGGCCGGCGCGGCCGGCCTGGCGCAACCCGGCTTCGCCGTCACGCCGGTATCGTCGCAGCCACTCGCTGACGCTTTGCCGCGCGACCTTCAATCGCCTCGCTGTCTCGGACTGACTACAGCCTTGCTCGACCAACCGGATCGCTTTGAAACGGCGCTTCTCCAGGGCCTCGAAATCCCGCCGTACGCCTTTTATATTTCCCATACATACAAAGACGTACGTACCCCAAAAAGGTGTCACTTTATTTTGCGAGACTCAATAAGGGGGCCGGAAGGGAATTGCTGGACCCAGACTTCGGGTAGCCCCGTTCGATTGGAAACGTATGCGATCCATCGGCCATCCGGTGAAATCTGCCCGAAGCTCGTGTCGAACTGATCGGCCAGGAACGCGACGGGTTTCAGATCTTCAGTCTCGCTGCCATCCCAAAGCAGATACCACAGATCGGCCCCCGTTTCCGGATGCCATTCCGTGTACACGAGATAACCGTCTTGGGACCAGTCGGTGAGTGTCCTGTGATTCTCGCCGCGGAATATCGCTCGTCCCGGACTAGAAGCAGGAACATCGTTGACGAAGAACTCTGAAGATTCCCCGCTAAACGACGAATAAGCGATGCGGTCGCCGGCAGGAGACCAAACCACGTTCCCGAATGTCTTACCATCGAAGGTGAAGGGATCCTCCCGGTCGCTCTCCAAGTCCCGCAGCCACACATCGGCATCGTCAACTCCACGCTGGCTCCGCACAACCGCCGCCATCCTGTCATCAGGCGACAGTGCTACGGGAGCTGGTGTTCCGGTCGGCCCCTCCACGGACTGTAAATTGCCTTCGCGGTCGAACCAGACGAGGCGGCTGTCGGTTTGACGATTCCTGCCTCCCAGGTACGTGAGGATTCCATCATCCGACGCGGAAACCGCCGCGGCCCCGTTGTTGTGCCACAGGGCTCGTTCGGCCAAGATGGATGCATCTCCCCGAAACTCAAGTCCGACGGCATTGAAAGGCTGGGCCATCAACCGACCGTTACGTGTAAAGATGAGGTATCCATCCCGCCGGCCCGGAGCCGTCCGTGCAAAGATGGCGCTGGACGGATCGGCCAGCAGCCGTCGGCCGGCAGGGTCGTCCAGAGACGCTACATAGATGCCGGGGCTGGAACCTCCTTGCGTGGTATAGAGAAAGTGCCGCCCGTCCGGCAGAAAGGCAGGATATCGGTGGCTGACGCCGGCCTCGACGGTGGTAAGCGGGCGCGGCTCTTCCTCGCCCGTCGCCGGTACGCTGAATAGCCCCCCACCACTCGGGGGCGAAAAGACGATCGCATCTCGACCCTAAGCTCCGTTCGAGAAGTGATAGTTTCCGGGACCGATATCGGCGATGTCCTCGACCGGCCCGCCACCGATGCTCACGCTCTTCAATTTCTGGTTGTCGAAGAACGCAATGGACCGGCTGTCTGGAGACCAGAAAAAGTCGCCAGTGGTGGTTCCGGGCAGCAGTCGCCACTCCAGGGAATCCAGTTCCCGCAAGAAGATTCCCATGTTCTCGCTGATGACGCCGCTGACAGCAATAAATTGACCATTGGGAGACAAGTGGTCGTGAAAATAGAGACCTTCCGAATCACCTTCCTTCGGAAGCGGCATCGTGAAATGCAGAGTTCGCTGTGAGGACGGAGCCTCGCGGAAGTGGACCAAGCCGAGGACGAGTCCCGACGTGATCGCATAGACCAGCCCACCCAAGAGCACGGCGCCAAGGGCAAAGGCAGCGAGGAGGGCGGGTAGACCGAAACGCCGAGCCGGTTCGGGAACTGCGCTCTGTGAGGGGGCTTCGGAGGGTTGTAGCCCGTCGACCCCACCGACAAACCGATACCCCCGCCTGGGCAGTGTCTCGATGAATCGCGGATGCGTCGCCGAGTCGCCGAGCGTGTCGCGCAGCTTGCGAATCGCCGTGTTCAGGCTCTGATCAAAATCAACAAAGGTTTCGTCGGACCAAACCTCTTCCCGCAATTCTTCGCGCGTGACGAGATCCCCGGGCCGTTGGAGCAGCACCCGCAACACCTGAAACGGCTGCTGCTCGAGCTTGACGCGGACGCCGCTCTTGCGCAGCTCACCGGTCGTGAAGTCGGCTTCGAAAACACCAAAGCGAACGACTCTGGAACGATCCGATTCCACGGCTAGTCCAACGCGCAAGATTGTACCTCCGCCAGATAGATGTTGATAACAATCGATGTCACAAGCAACCAAATTCTTTCGCCGCCAACCCTCTGAGCCACGTCGCTTTGCCCGCTCCAACCCTCCGCCCGCCTCGCCGCCACCGCGTCATTGTTGGACGGGAAGTTATTTCTCAATAGCTATGTTGAGGGCTCGCAGCGCATGGGCAAGACCGGCCCGCGTCGAGCCTGTTCAGGAGACATATAGGCGGGAGTGCCCAAGATCGTCGCGCTCTTGGTCAATCTCGATTGTTCCGCAAGTTGAGCCAAACCGAAGTCCATGATCTTCACTTGGCCCTTCGGGGTGACGATGAGATTGGCGCTCTTGATGTCGCGATGGGTAATCCCTTTCTCGTGGGCCGCCTGCAGACCTTGGGCGGTTTGAATGGCGATGTCGAGAGCGTCCTCGAGTTTCAGAGGGCGGGCCTTCACCTTCTCTCTGACCGTCTCGCCCTCCAGATATGCCATCGACAGGAAGGTTTGGCCGTCAGCTTCGTCGATCTCGTAGACCGTGCAAATATTAGGATGGTCGAGGCGGGCGGCAGCTTCGGCTTCTCGAACGAAGCGGGCCTTATATTCGGGATCTTCAAGGGCGTGGGCAGCGAGGAACTTGAGAGCCACCGGACGATCCAGTTTGGTGTCCTCGGCCTTGTAAACGACCCCCATCCCGCCCTCGCCGAGCTTGGCGGTGATCTTGTAGTGGCTGATGGTTCGGCCGATCATCGACACGTAAATTGTACCGCGACAGGATTGTTGTTGATGAGACGCCCTCAAATTACCGGTGATGCCGCGAAGGCGGTTGCGGAAGCCTGTCGGAACAGGCGGTAGTGCCGGTGGTTGCGAAGGCTGATCGACGGCCCTTCACGGCCCGGTCGAGCGTGGCGCGAGCCTCCAGGCTTGCCGCGAACCGATTCCTCGGTTCGTGTCCCCGACTTCGCGAGAGACCTCGCAAGGCGGCAATCCAAGACCCACCCCGATGACTCGGGGCGCGGCAATCACTCCACACAAAGTTTACAGAATTAAGAATGCCCGCCTGAGCTTTTCCGTCTCAGTCTTCGCTGAATAACGGCTCGACCGCCAGCAGCACCATCAAGCAGGTCAGGCCCACCGTCGCCCAAAAAACGAACGTAGCGGGAAAACTTAGGGCCGAAGCAATGAACGACCAGGCGACGGCCCAATCGACGGACCAGGCAGGGGGCGTCCACTCCACGAGTTGTTGATGAACAAGCGGCCACTGCCAGGCAAGCCAGCCCCACAGTGTCGCTATTACTACGCCTTGTGCCGGCGCCTCCCCGGATATCCATGCCTCCGATGCATGCTCATCTTCCTCGTGGCGGTCGGTTAGTCGCGCCTTCAACCAAACCAAGTAGGAATCGGGCAACGACCCGAGGTCTTGAGACTCTCTTGCCAGCGCCGTCATGCTGCCGGCAACCCACAGAACCTCGCCGCATATCGGACAAGCAGCGGCGTGGGTCTCAAGCTCCTCGGTCCACTCTCCCGTTCGCACGGCCTGGGAAATTTCTGCTTCCCGAGAGCAACTGAGCTGATTCATGGTCTCACCCCCGGCCCGAGGCCCCTTTTCGTCAACAGATCCGCCAGTTTGCGTCGTGCACGGAACAAGAGCACTCGTACACTCTGCTCCCGTAAACCGAGTATATCGGCGATTTCCCGGTGCCCAAAACCCTCCACGTAAGCAAGCCACAGCAGGGCTCTTTGTTGCCCCTTGGAGTCTGGAAGACCTTTTGCAGATCGAGGCTCAGTTTCAGCTCTCTGTGCACCGCCGGTCGTCTACCCAGATACTCTCTCCAGTCCCAAAGCTGCTCTCGTCTCAGACGGCGCCGATAATCGACCACCAGGCGCTCGGCAATCCGATACAGGTAGGCTTTCTGTTGAGCCGTCTCAAGGTCAGCGGGAGCTGCCCGCAGAAACCGCAGGAAAGCATCTTGCACGATATCGTCGGCCCAATCAGAACTGCCCGAAGCGTTTTGGATGTAGGACCGCAACCGCGGAGCGGTCCTTTGATAGAAAACCTGGAAGGCGGCCTTGTTCATCGTCCCGTCCAAGGAAGGCGCCTCGGCCTCTTCCAGGACAGCGCGGGCCGGCACATCCAGGGTCGCTGCGTCGGATAAGGTCATCGGTACCTACCCTGATTGTTGAGAAGTGCTGTTGCCGGTCTGAGGATATCAAGTAGCGAAGGTTGCTCGCACCGGGCCCCTCGTTCGCGGCGCCTGCGTCCTACTGCCCGGGAAGTCTCTCGCCCTCCGGCTCCGCGAACTCGCTATCCCGGCTCCAGCGTCGCGTCGCCCATGCGGCGATCAGGAAGCCCATCCCCAGGCCTACCAGCAGCCCACCGGGAATTACCAACTCGGACACTTTGAATGTGAGCACGAGAAAGCCGACCCCCAGCCCCGCGATAATGACCCCGGCTCGAAAGTGCTTCAAGGCACGTTCCCGCGGGCTCACCCGTTCCGCCCCGAGATCCTCCAGCATCTTCTTGCCGCCTTCGGACTCGAGGAATTCAGCAAGCTCGCTTCCCGATCCGAACTTATCCAACAGGTGTTTATGCAGCTCGGTTCGTGCTTGGACCTTCGCCTGTTTTTGGCGTGAGACGAACCAAATGATGAACACAACCATCACAAAACTTCCAAGAGGTACAAACACTGCAGCCATTTCCGGTCCCATAACTATCCTCCTTGTGGTTTACGCATCAGGATTTTCGTGACCCGTGCCGGTTGGCAGGCCCGGCTGCAAGGCCGACGAAGATCTTTTCCTTGCTTCCATAACGCTTGGCCTTGCGGAGTGGTTAACAGTAGTCGGCAAGAAATCCTCAAATTTGGTGCAGCCGGCCGCACAGGCGACCCTAACGGCATGCCACGGGCCTTGAAACCGACTTAGCAAGGCGGTCGTTGGCGGGAACCGGATTTGAACTATCTATCATATTGGCAAGACGAAGGTGATCTAATTCCGCGGTCTCTCCCGCCGACGTTCGAGGAGTTCTCCCTTGCGCGGCCGATCGATTTTCGCGCAGCAGGCTTGTCACCGAGCGCATGCGCTTGACGGCGTCGAGGCCGTAGCGGGCCTACGGTGCCGGGGGTGTTTTGCGGTTCGGTCTCCGCCCCGGGGCTATATTTCCGCCGTCCGTTCGTGGCTCTCATCGTTGTGATTCATTTGAGATAGCCCACCCCCTTGAGTCTCTTCAAGGTTTCCTCATCCCATCCGAAGACGCCGTCGTCAATGCCTCGTTCTTTTCTGATTTGTTTCGCCAGTTGGAGTCGGCGTTGAAGGATGTCCTTCAGGTCGCGGGCCTGCTCGCGATTCTGGGCCAAGATCGAAACTTGTTCGAGGGGGTCGACTCGGCGGTCGTAGAATTCTTCGCGGTCCGAATGACGGCGCCAGATTAACTTCCGACCTTCGAGGAACACGGCGGCTTGTTCCTCCCAATAGAGGGCATTGCTGCTGACGATCGGCTCCGGATAACGGTCGTTGGCATCTCGACGACACAAGGGCGCCAAGGACGGGAGCCATCCGGGTTGGGGGTCGTAGGGAATGCCGCACAAATCGAGGATGGTCGGCAACAATGCCTGCGTTGGAACCGTCGACTCGATTGTTCCGGTCGTGGCGGAGCCCGGAAGTTTGATCAACAACGGGACGCGCAGCAACTCGTCATAGACGCTGTGGCCGTGTCCCCACTTTTCGTGCTCCCAAAACTCCTCCCCGTGGTCGCTTGTAAAGATGATCAGGCTGTCGTCATAGATTCCCAGCGATCGCATCTTTTGTAGGAAGTCGCCGACGGCGCGGTCGAGAAAGCGGATCTCCGCCTGGTAGAGCTCTTGAATCCAGACTCGTTGCTCCGGGGGGACCATTCGTTCGCCGGTTCTAACAAGCTCGTCATGAAAATAGATTTGGCCGGGCTGGGGCGAGGAAATTCGGTCGCGGAACTCCTTGGGTGGAGCATAGGGCGTGTGGGGGTCATAGAGGAGCCACCACAGGAAAAAGGGATTCTCCGAATTCGCGTCCAGCGAATCCATCGCCAGGCGAGTAATGGCTTCGGTATTGCCGCCGGTGACAAAGTCCGGGTCGACAACCTCCCAGAACCGAGCCGCCAATGATTCGCCGAGTCGGTTCGCGGAGTAGGCGTTGTAATCGACAAAGCCGTCCGAAAAAATTTCGCCGTCGGTTTTGGATCGAGGCTTGTCGGCGTTACTGAGAATGCCGTTCCCGATGACGGCCTGGGTGTGATAGTCGGATTGCCGCAAGAAGGAGGCGAGGGTTGGAAAGGCGCATTCGCGCATGGGTCCGCCCACGCCGTGAAAGTCCGGCGAGACGCCGGTCATGATCGACGCCATGGCGGGGATGGTCCAAGACGCCGGAGAGATCGCGTCTCGAAAGACGATCGAATCGTTGGCCAGCGAACACATATTGGGAGTAGAGGCGGTATCGCAGGCCTCGGGTCCCAGGGCATCGGCGCGCAGGGTGTCGACGACGATCAAAACAACCGACTTATTGAGTCTCGCATAATATTCTGTCAATCGAGACAAAGAGAAGACTGTTTCCAGAAAGCGGTAATCAAGCGCGGTTTGCGGCGCATGCGCCGCAGCGTTTTGCGGGCACGTTCGTCGAGTTCCCAGTAGTCCTTCGGACAGACGTTCGGCAACTCGTGCTGTTTCCAGTACGCCCAGATGTATTCCACCGGATTCAGCTCCGGCGCATACGCCGGCAAATACTCCGTCACGATATGGCCTTGCGAGAGTTCAATGAACTCTCGCACCATCCGACTGCGATGCGCCGGCAAGCGGTCCCAGACGATCATCAACGGGCCGTCCATGTGGCGAACCAAGGCCTTCAGAAAGTCGATGACCTCCAACTCGCCAATCGCGCCGGGATAGAGCCGAAAGTAAAAGTTGCGCAACGTCAACCCGGCCGACACCGAAAGCTTCTGCCAATTGAAGTTGAACTCCAGCAGCGGCGTCTCGCCGCGCGGCGCCCAGGTGCGGCAACGATGCGGCTTCTGACTCCATCCGCTTTCGTCGATGAAGACGATCGTGCGGTCTTGTTTGCGGGCTTTTTTTTAATGGCCGGCCACCTCTTGCACTTCCAGTCGCGGATGGCCTCTTCGTTGCGCTCGCGGGCTTTGCCGACCGGGCGTTGCGGGCTCCAGCCGAGCGCCCGCAGGATCTTCCAGACATGGCCCTCGTGATAGCGCACGCCGAACTCGTCTCGGATCAGACGAGCCACCCGCGGACAGCTCCACAACGGCGTCGGGAAGCCGTGCGCCTCGGGGCCTTCGAGCAGCAGGATCTCCAGGCGTTCGAGCTGCGTGGCGTCCAATAGCGGCTTGCGGCCGGCGCGGCCGGCCTTGCGCAGCCCGGCCTCGCCTTGCGCCAGGTACTGTCGTCGCCACTCACTGACGGTTTGGCGGGCGACTGTCAGACGCCTGGCGGTTTCGGACTGATTGAGTCCTTCATCGAGCAAACGCATCGCTTCGAAACGGCGTTTCTCCAATGCTTCGAAATCGCGGCGCTTTCCTTTCGGTGTTCCCATACATAAGAATACGTACGGCAACACCAAAAGGTGTCACTCTATTTTGCGAGACTCAATAATGGACGGCGCGCTTTTCGTGGGATTCTCGTGGGCAGGGGCGGGCGAGGCCGAGGGAATGTGGGGCAGAACGACCAGCCAAGCGACCAGAGCGAGAGCAAGTCCGAAAGCTTTCCCGAGTTTCGCCCTGGTAAGAAAGACCACCGGCGCGCCGATCGCGAGGAACCCGGCCAGCGACAAGACCTGGAATCGAGTCGGAGATTGCAGCGCCGAAATGTGCAAGGGGAAGCGCGTCACCCATGAGCAGACAAACACCGCCCCCGCCATCACCAAGGTGCTAACGGCGGCTTGCCGACAAAACCGCGACGCTTGCGGCAACTTCGTGATCCGTATGGAAATGATGTAAACGATGACGCCTACCCAGCAGACGACAACCGTGGCAACGAGCGCGATAATTGGGCCATAGATCCGCAACAGGATCGCGTCGGTCCCAACGACGACGGCGACGGCCGCGGCAAGCGGGCTCGGACTCGGGTTCAGCGGTTTAAGCAGGTAGTACGCCCCAACCGTGAAGATGAGGTACAACGCAAACACCGCGGCCGCGACGAGGGTGAAGGGCAATAGAGCGAGCGCAAAACTCTCGAATCCGGCGGGGGGGATGTGATAGTTCGACAACGTATCAAAGACAGCAACCAACACGCTGACGAGGGCGCCGCTTAGGATCACCTGAAGCCACGAATAGGGGGTCGGAGGGTCGGCTTGATTCATGTGATTCCATGGAGAGAATCCCGCGCGGGACGGCCGCGCGAGGTTTCTCTATTTCAAAAAAGCAATTTAGCAAACATCGGGCGGGCGGAGTGGTATTCGTTCGACGCCCGGGACGGCGCGGTCCAAGGCTCCAGGGATGCCGACAAGCGTGGGTGGGGTTCGGTGGAGTTCGGAGACAAGCTCCCGAACTCGGCCAAAACCCGCTTGACACGACCGCTATCCTAAGCACGGCGAGCCCAAGCCAAAACCCGCCCGGCAGCAGGCCAAGGAGGACAAAAGAAGTCCACGAAACGGCCCGAAAAATCCTTGCGAAACGAAGCCAATTTGGCGAATCCAGGATCGATCCCATGTCTCTCTGGATCAATAACTTAGGTGGTATCGGAAGTGGGCTGCCCGGGCTCGTGGGCTGATTTGGAAAGGGGGGCTGAACGTAGGCCGGGCCTCGACTGGGTTGCGATGGGTCGCGATCGCGGATCGCCGGCTCGGTGCCTTACTTTGGTGACGATTCTTGCCTTGAGCCCGGGCGACGTAGGCAAGAACGAGAGGTGTTCAACCCCACCAAAGCTTTCCACGAAACAAAGCCATTTCCCGCAAAGAAGAAAGCATCCATCTCAAGCGGTATCAATAACTTGGAGGCATAACACTCGAAGAACCGAGCGCCCGGTTCGCGGAGACCGCGACCTTCTTCGCCGCTCACTCTACAGCCAAGCCCCGCGGGGAGAGCGAAGACCCCCAAGCGGCGAAAGAGGAGTGTAAACCCAGGCCCCGCTAGTTCCGCGAAACGAAGCCAATTGTCGATCATATCAAAAATATATCAACAACTTAGAGCGATCTCTCGGCGGCTGGATCTAGATCCCAACGTTTCGGAAGCCGGACCGTCATCTGATTCAGGGGGCTTTCCCGGCGACGGTCAAGGAGCTTCTCGTTGACGCAGTCGATCGATCTCGCGTAGCAAGCCCGTCACCGAGCGCATGTGCTTCACCGCGTCCAAGCCGTAGCGAGCCCGGCGGCGCCAGTTGGGGCGCTGGTCCACGGTGCCGGGGGTGTTTTGTGGTTCGGTCTCGGCCCATAGATCTTCGAGGTTGATCATGAGAAATTCGGCCGGGCTCGCGGCCTGTTTGCCGAGTAGGGCTTTGAGTATTCGCCGGATCTCATCCTTGCTGTTTTTCGACGGCCGGTCGGCGGGAACACTGGAAGCCCGGTCTCCGAGAAAATGCCGAAAGAGGGCTTGCTTGACGGCCTTGCGGCGATTGCGGTCTTGGGTGGAATCCTCGCTGCCGAGCAAGCCTAAATCGACCTGATCGTCGATGTCGAGTTGCTTCCAAAACGCCGCGAAGGGACGCATGTCATGGGTGTTGAGCGAAGCCGTCGTGCCGGCCGCGATCGGCTTGAGCGGACTTCGAGGCCGGTCGCGAAACTCAAACTGCCCCACCGACATCCGACGGACGCCGTGCTCTTTCATGCGCGCCCGCACATAGCGAGGGACGGTTCCTAGGTCTTCCCCGACGATGACCGTCTCGTGGCGGCGCGACTCGAGTGCGAGGATGGCGTACAGCTCCCGCGCCCGATACCGCACATACGCGCCTTGGTCGGCCAGCCGGTCTCGCGGAACCCAATAGAGCCGATGCAGTCCCATGACGTGATCAATGCGCAGCATCGAGGCGCGGCGCATGTGGCTGCGCAAACAAGCGATCCAGGGACGGTACTGTCGGCGGCGGATGTTTTCGGGGTGCTGGGGCGCGAAACCCCAGTTCTGCCCCTCGGTGAAAAAGCGGTCGGGGGGCGCGCCGCCAGCGACGTTCAAGGCGAACGACTCGGGGTCCTCCCACACGTCGAAGCCGCCCGCGTGAACGCCCAACGGCAAATCGAGATAGAGCCCGCCGCCTTTCTCGGCGGCGCGATCGGCGAGCGAGGTCAACTGCTGATCGGCCAGCCATTGGACATACAGGTGATAGCTCCGCGCCGCCTCGTCGAAGTCACCGCCACGGATCGTCCCCGTGCGTAGCCTCACCGGCCAATCGGGCCACAGTCGGCCCCGAGCCTCGACCACGGCGCGAAACTTGGCGTAGGCATCGAGGTCGGGCCGGCTTTCGACGTAGGCCTGAAATGCGTCGCGACGCGCCGAGGGCCGGGCCGTCAGTGAATGCGCCAAGGCTTCGAGCACGCGCCGTTTCAGCGCCATTTCTCGGCGGTAATCGACGAGGTTGCCCTGTCGTAGGCGCTTGCATTCTTTCGCGTAGGCCGCGGACCCGAGCAAAGACCGTGCCCGCGGCGACTGTTCGAGTTCCGGGGCTCGCGCCGGGTCCAAGTAGAATTCGTTCCAAAAGCGGCGGCTGACCGGCGTGTAGGGCGAGGGATGGAAAGGCTCGTCGAGATAGCAGGCCGAGAGCGGAAGCGTGCCGACGGCCGAGCCGCCCAGCTCCATCGTCCATTCGAGGAAGTCTTCGAGGTCGGTGAAATCGCCGGAAGCCGACCCGCGTTCCGTCCGCAAGGCGTAGAGCGGCAGGAACAACCCCCAGCGGCGTTTCGCGGACAGACCCGGCGAATAGGCGGTGCGCGGCGCCGAGATCACGAGTGCTTCCGCGCCGCAGCGTCCCAGCGTCAGTCGCAGGGTGTGATAACCCTCGGGCAACGGCTGCGGCAGCGCCAACGACTTGGCTGAAAATCGGCGTCGGGCGACAACGGCTTCGCCTAAGGTTTCCAGGTCGCCGACGCGCTGTTGAAAGCGAAGGGGGGCGCGGCCGTCTTCGAACTCCACATCGACCGAAAGAGTCGATGTCTCGGCGCTCGCCGGCACCCGCAACGGAATTTGGGGCCGACGATTCCGCTCGCGCCACGCGACCACGACCGGCCCGACGAGCTGCTCCCAAATTTCCAGCCGGCGCTCGGACACTGCTGAGGCAATTTCTTTCGCCGACGAAAGTGGGGCGCCGAGTTCAGCCAAGACCGCGAGTAGAGTTTCCGGGGGCGACTCGCGCACGACCCCAAAGCCGTCGTGATAGCGAACCTGCACGCCGTAGAGGCGGGCGAGCCGGTGAAGTGCTTGCAGGGTGCGGCGATTCATGTCGTGAAGGAAAACGCGTGCGGGGAATGGCCAGCGGCGGCGTTAGGGTGCCTCATGGCCTCGCAGCGTGGCGTCGAAGCAGCTCCGAATCGCCTCCAGGGCCTCGAGCCGGCATAGTATTCATTCATACTGGCCAGGGGCGGCAAGAAAGCCGTCACACCCATTTTCATGGCGGTATGATGAATCTGCGGATTCATGGAAACGGAACTCTTCCATAACAATTACCAAGCAAAGCGCAACACCACGAAGCTCTGCCCGCCAACCGGGTAGGTATTGCCGAGGTCGGCGGTTGCCTTTGTCCCTATCTCACTCGTATCCAACAGCCGCTCCCAACGCCCGCCCCTTTCCGCCGGCGGCAAGGTGAAGCGCACGGATTGCTCGCCGCTGTTCATCATCAGCAAGAGCGGCCCCTGCCCCGGTTGGTCGCTTTGCGAGACCGTCTCGGCCCGCGGCGTCTCACCCCGTAACAAAGCCCCGAAACAGCGCAACTCGCGACTGTCCCAATCCGCCTCGGTCTTTTCACCGCCCGAGGGGAGATACCAAATCACATCCTTGCCCGCCGGCTGCTCGATGAGCGCTTCTCCGGCCGGTGTCGTGGGCGTTTCTCCATTGAAAAAAGTCGTGCGCCGAAAAGCCTTGTGATCTCGCCGCAATCTCACCAGCCGCTGAAAGAATTCCAAGAACGCTTGCTGCTGGGGGGAAGGCTCCCAATCGAGCCAACTCATCTCGTTGTCCTGGCAATAGGCGTTGTTGTTGCCTTGCTGCGTCTGTCCCAACTCGTCGCCGGCGCGAATCAGCGGCACGCCTTGCGACAACATCAGCGTGGCGGCCAGATTGCGTTTGTGTCGCTGCCGCAAAGCGTTGATTTCGGGGTCGTCGGTCGGCCCCTCGACGCCGCAATTCCAACTTGGGCTGTGATCGTCGCCGTCGCGGTTCCCGTCCCGGTTCGCGAGATTGTGCTTGCGGTGATAGCTGACGACATCGCGCAGCGTGAAGCCGTCGTGCGAGGTGATGAAATTGACAGAGGCCGCCGGGGTGCGGCCGTTATGGGCAAACAGGTCGCTGCTGCCGGCCAGGCGCGTGGCCAGCGCCGAGGCCGTTCCGTCGTCGCCGCGCCAAAAATGCCTCACTTCGTCTCGGAACTTGCCGTTCAACTCCGACCACCCCGAGGGGAAAGCGCCCAGCCGGTAGCCGTCATCGCCTAGGTCCCAGGGTTCGGCGATCCACTTGACGCGGTTGAGCAGCGGGTCTTGCGCAAGAGCGGTTAGAAAAGGCGCGCCAAGGTCGACGGTATGCTCGCCGCGAATCAGCGCCAAGGCGAGGTCAAAACGGAATCCGTCGACGTGCATTTCGGCGACCCAATAACGCAGGCTGTCCATCACGAGTTGCAGCACGCGGGGGTGATTCAAGTTCAAGGTGTTGCCGCAGCCGGTGAAATCTTGACACTGTCGCGGGTCGTCGGGTTGCAAGCGATAGTAGGCGGCGTTGTCGATTCCTCGCATCGAAAGCGTAGGGCCGGTCTCGTCCCCTTCTCCCGTATGGTTGTAGACCACGTCGAGGATCACTTCAATCCCGGCCTGGTGCAGCCGCCGGATCATTTCCTTGCATTCGTTGACGGCGCCGCCCGGCCCGCTCGCCGCGTAACGCGGATCGGGCGCGAAATAGGCGAGCGAGTTGTAACCCCAATAGTTCGTCAACCCGCGCTCGACCAGCGCCCGCTCATCGACGTGGGCGTGAATCGGCAGAATCTGTACAGCGGTGACGCCCAGCGCGAGCAGGTGGTCAATCACGGGCTCGGCGCCGAAGCCGGTGTAGGTGCCGCGCCACTCGGGCTCGACGTCGGGGTGACGTTTCGTGAGCCCCTTGACGTGGACTTCGTAGATCACCGTGTCGCGCCAAGCCGTGCCCGGGGCCCGGTCGTCTCGCCAATCAAAAGCCGGGTCGACGACCACCCCGAGCGGGCCGAACGCGGCATCGTCGCGCTCGTCGAAGGAAATGTCTTCCGCGGGGTCGCCGCGGCGGTAGCCGTAGAGCTCGTCGCGCCAAGTGAGCCCGCGGCCCAGGGCGCGGGCGTAGGGGTCGAGCAGAATCTTGTTGTGGTTGAAACGGCGCCCGTGCGCCGGTTCATACGGCCCGTCAACGCGGTAGGCGTAGAGTTGCCCCGGCGCGACGCCCGGCGGATAGGCGTGCCACACGAAATTCGTCCGCTCGCGCAACGGGATTCGCTTGCTTTCGATTTTACTCTCGGGGCTGTCGAAAAGACATAGTTCGACGGCGGTTGCGTGCTGTGAAAAGAGCGCGAAATTGACGCCCTTCCCGTCCCAAGTAGCGCCCAACGGATAGGGCTTCCCGGGTTGCGGTTCGAGGCTCTGTGGCACCCGCGACATCGTGAACAAGATTATACCGGGCGCCCCCCACGGGCATTTGCAGGGCGGTTTTCCCGCTTGCCTATCTTCGAATCTTGAGCCGGAATGGACGGGACCAGCGCAGTCCCCGGGGCTCCCGCCCGCGGACGCGTCCGGCGGGTAGCGTCGACTACCCCTGGGGCTGAGGGTGCGGCGATCGGGAATTCGATTCCGCAAAAGGCCGAACCGTCAATCACTTCTTGAGACGGCCCATTCGGTCGCTTCTCTGCCCCCCCGATCAAGGTGGCACTGAGACGACGGTATTGTAGGGTACCGAGTCGTTGCTATGGAATCAGTAAGCTTGCGACGGTCACGGCGAAAGCGGCATGATGAGCGCCGCGGCACATAACAGTTTTGTGATATAGTTTCATGTGGAAGCTGTTCGATTACGTCGATGAGAAGGGTCGGAACTACGTCAAGCGATGGATGAAGGGGCTTGAGAAGCCCGATCGCGCAAGGCTCGAAGCGAAACTCGAGACGCTCGAGGAGCACGGTCCGGGGTTGCCGTCCGATCTTCTTTCCGACACGACGGATAGGAACCTAAAGAAGATGCGGATCAACGGCAGAGTGGCTCTGCGACCGATCCTGTGCGTTGGGCCGAGTGACAACTCGGAGGAATACACGCTCCTCATCGGCGCGGTGGAACGAGATCGAAAATGGGTCCCAAAGAACGCTTTGAAGATGGCAAAGAGAACGACGAGAAGCGATCCTACGAGATCCCGAGACGCGGAGGTGTCCACATGGGGAAGAACCGGAGCTTGCGTGAGAGACTGCGGAAACGGTTGCGGGACAGCGAATACCGGCATGCCTACGCGGATGAAGCGCTGAACCTGTTTTTGGCAAGTCAGATCCGAGTGCTTCGTGAGCAACGCGGCCTTAGCCAAGCCGAGCTGGCCGCGAAAATCGGAACCAAGCAGGCGGGCATATCACGCCTTGAGAGTGCTGACTATTCCGGCTGGAGCACAAGATCGTTAAAGAAACTTGCCGAGGCCTTTGACCTGCGGCTTCGGGTTTCGTTTGAGCCGTTCGGGACCCTTTGGCATGAGGTAGCTACGCGTGACCGCAGCACCCTTGAGCGGGAGTCTTTTCAGGAGGATCCGGAGTTTTCCGTGTCGACGCGATCGATCCGGAGTGAGCAAGCCGTTCGTGAGTTCCCGGTGAGCAAACCTTCGGTTCGCTGAGGACACACCCCCGAAGCCGAAGAGGACACGCCGACTGACGCGCAGCCGGCGATTTCCCGTGGCGGGGGGCCGGCCCCCCACCGCCCCGAACTCCCGAAGGCCCACCTCGACAAGGCTCTATACAGGGTTCATACTAGGGGGGAGTTTGCTTCGAAAACAGGATGCCTGTTATGCCAGCCAGCCGTTCCTCGAGTCGCGCCGCCTTGCTCGTAGCGGTTCTTTCCGCGTTCGTCATGCCTCCCGCGACGTCGGCGCAACAAGACGACGCGCCGCGATTGGACAACCCCGCCCAACACGCTCGTGACATGGCCGAAGGAATGAAACTTTTCTCGGAAAAGGTCGGGCCCTTGCTCGCCGAGAAGTGCTTGGTCTGCCACGGTGGCGGGCAAAAGCTGGGGGATTTCGACTTAACCACGCGCGAGGCGTTGCTGGCGAGCGGGAACCTGGGCGAAAGCGCGGCGGATAGCCGTTTACTCAAACTGATCCGGCATGAAGAAGAGCCCTACATGCCGTTCCAGCAGGCGAAACTCCGCGACGAAGCGGTCGACGCGATCGCTCGTTGGATTGACTTGGGCGCGCCCTACGATGAGCCCCTAGCCGATTCGTCCGCCGGCGCTCGATCCTCGCCCGACGCCCCGCTCGAAGTCACCGAAGAGCGGCGCGCTTTTTGGTCGTTTCGTCCGCTTGGCCGAGTTGCTCCGCCCTCGACCGGCGATTCGTCTTGGGCCCGGACGCCGATTGACCAATTCATCTCGCACAAGCTCGCATCGAAGGGCCTGAAACCAAATCCCGAGGCCGACCGCCGAACCCTGATTCGCCGTGTCTATTTGAACCTGCTCGGGCTGCCACCCGAACCGGAGCAGGTCGAGGCCTTTGTCAGCGACGCCTCTCCCGATGCCTACGGGAAGTTGATTGACCGCTTGCTTGACTCCCCGCACTACGGCGAGCGCTGGGCCCGCCACTGGATGGACATCGCCCGCTTCGCCGAAAGCGACGGCTTCGAGCAGGATTACGACCGGCCCTACTCCTTCCACTACCGCGATTTTCTCATCCGTGCTTTCAACGGCGACATGCCCTACGATCGTTTTGTGGGTTGGCAGCTCGCCGGCGACGAGCTGGCCCCGGATAATCCGCAAGCCATGATCGCCACCGGCTTTCTCGGCGGCGGCCCTTTTCCGACCCAGATCACCGAGGCTGAGTTCGAGACCGCGCGCTACGACGAATTGGATGACATGATCGGCACGATGGGCACGGCCATGCTGGGCCTGACCGTCGGCTGCGCGCGATGCCACGACCACAAGTACGACCCCATTCCCAATCGCGATTACTACCGTCTCGCTTCGGTCTTCGGACGCACGATTCGCTCCGAGATCGACTACGACCCCGACTGGGAAGCCTACCTGCAAGCGAAAGAAAAATGGGATAAGGAACACGCCGCACTCGAAGCCGCCCGCGCCGACTACGACCGCAAGCGTCTTTCCGCGCCCTTCGAGAAATGGCTGAAACGCGCGGCACGGGGCGCGAAGCCGACCATCCCCGCCACGCTGGCTTGGCGGGTGCTAGACCTAACGGAGTACGAGTCGAAGGGAGGCGCGATCTTTGAGAAGCTCGAGGACGGATCGTTGCTTGTCTCGGGGCCCAACACGAAATTCGACACCTACACCTTCACGGCGGAAACCGACACGACGGACATTGCTTCGATCCGCGTCGAGGCCCTGACCCATCCGTCGCTGTTCGAGCAGGGTCCCGGACGATCGATTTCAGGTCAGTTTCTGATGAGGTCGTTCCGCGTCGACGTGCAGCCGATCGCCGTCGGGGAGGTCGGCCCCATCAAGACGGAGTTTGCCGCCGCGCGGGCAACCGATCATCTCGAGGAAGACGCGGATTCCGTCGAAGGCGCGGTGAATATCCGCGACACCTTCCTGGGATGGACGCTGAGCCCTTCGGGCATCGGGGCGGATCAGGCGGCCGTCTTTGATTTCGCCAAGCCGATTGGATTCGAAGACGGCACGCGGCTGATTATCACCATGCGCTTCCCGTACAACACGCAATTTGCGCTTGGCCGACCGCGTTTGTCGATCTCGACCGAGAGCGGTCTGGAGGCGGCGGTGGGCGGCGGTGTCCCGCAAAACGTTGTCGAGGGCTTTGCGGTGCTCAAGCGGCAAGGGAAATCCGCTCTGCTCGACAAACAGCGCGCGGCCCTATTCGGCTGGTTTGCGCGTTCGGACAAGCGCGGTCGGGAACACGGCGAGAAGCTGCGGGCGCATCGGGACGCCAAACCGCTCTCGCCGAAGACGAAGATGCAGGTCACTTCAGAGGGCTTTTCGCCCAGGGAGCACGCCGCCGACGGCCGCGGCTACCCGCACTATTACGAGAAAACGCATTTCTTGAACCGAGGCGACGCGAATAACAAGGGCGCTGTCGCGGAGCCGGGGTTCCTGCAAGTGTTGATGCGCGACGGGCGCGATGAAACCGATTGGCGCGTTTCGCCCCCTTCCGATTGGCAGCGGACCGGATTCAACCGGGCCTCCCTGGCCCGTTGGATGACCGACGCGGACAACGGCGGTGGGGCGCTCTTAGCGCGCGTCATTGTCAATCGTCTTTGGCATCACCACTTCGGCCGCGGGATCGCCGCCTCGCCCAATGATTTCGGCATGCAAGGCGAACGGCCCACTCACCCCGAACTGCTCGATTGGCTGGCGCGAAATCTGATCGATCACGGCTGGCGGCTCAAACGTCTCCACAAATTGATCCTGATGAGCGCCGTCTATCAAGTCAGCGCCGCGCATGACGCCGACAAGGCCGCCGTCGACATCGGCAATCTCTACCGTTGGCGCTGGACGCCGCGGCGGCTGGAAGCCGAAGCGGTTCGCGACTCGCTGTTGCAAGTCTCGGGGTTGCTTGACCCAACGATGTACGGCCCCGGCTCGCTGCGGGCGGAGATGCAACGACGCAGCATCTACTTTTTCATCAAACGCAGCGAACTGATTCCGTCGATGATGTTGTTCGACTGGCCCGAGCACTTGGTCGGAATTGGGCGTCGACCTTCCACTACCATCGCGCCCCAGGCACTGATGTTTCTCAACAGCCCGCAAGCACGCCGCTATGCCGAGGGGTTGGCGGGGCGGCTCAACGGGCGAAAAGGGGTGGCGGCGATTCGTGAAGCGTACCGGATTGCTTACGGTCGCGAGCCCGCGCCCAGCGAAATTGCCGATGGGGAACAGTTCCTCGACCAACAACGCCGGTCGTACAAAGGCGAAAGCCGTGCCGCCTCCGCGGCCTCGGCGCTGGCTGACTATTGCCAGACGCTGCTTGGTCTCAACGAGTTTCTGTATATTCGATAAGTCGCGGCCATGGCGCGCCGTCGTTTTGGTCCGCCGGAATTCCTGAAACTCGGGCGCTTTCACAGGTGGGGAGGCCGGTGTCAGGCTAATATCGGCTCCTGGGCGCAAGCCCGGGGGGGGCCTGCGCCCCGGGCCAACCGGGGCCCACGCCAAATGGCTTGCTTTGGGGGGACGAGACCATGTACCATTGCGAAGCCGGTCACGCAAATCGGAAATTCCGGTTAACGGTCCGGATTGAGGAAACCAAGGCCATACCTCGGAGGCCTAAGGAGGATTCATGCAGGCAATCTGGATGATCTCCTCAGTGTTAGCCCTACTACTGAGTCTCGCATAATATACTGTCAATCGAGACAAAGAGAAGACTGTTTCCAGAAAGCGGTAATCAAGCGCGGTTTGCGGCGCATTCGCCGCAGCGCTTTGCGGGCGCGCTCGTCGAGTTCCCAGTAGTCCTTCGGGCAGACGTTGGGCAACTCGTGCTGCTTCCAGTACGCCCAAATGTATTCCACCGGGTTCAACTCCGGCGCATAGGGCGGCAAGTACTCCGTTGCGATGTGATCCTCGGAGAGCTGGATGAACTCCCGCACCAGGCGGCTGCGGTGCGCCGGCAGCCGGTCCCAGACGATCAGCAGTGGGCCGTCGATGTGGCGCACCAAAGCCTTCAGGAAGTCGATGACCTCCAGCTCGCCGATCGCGCCGGGATAGAGCCGGAAGTAAAAGTTGCGCAACGTCAGCCCGGCCGACACCGACAGCTTGTCCCAGTTGAAGTTGAACTCCAACACCGGTGTCTCGCCGCGCGGCGCCCAGGTGCGGCAACGATGCGGCTTCTGACTCAATCCGCTTTCGTCGATGAAGACGATCGTACGTTCTTCTTTGCGGGCTTTTTTTTAATGGCCGGCCAAGTCTTGCGCTGCCAGCCGCGGATGGCCTCTTCGTTGCGCTCCCGCGCTTTGCCGACGGGCCGTTGCGGGCTCCAACCGAGCGCCCGCAGGATCTTCCAGACATGGCCCTCGTGATAGCGCACGCCGAACTCGTCTCCGATCAGACGAGCGACCCGCGGACAGCTCCACAGCGGCGTCGGGAAGCCGTGCGCCTCGGGGCCTTCCAGCAGCAACGCCTCGAGGCGTTCGAGCTGCGCGGCGTCCAACAGCGGCTTACGGCCGGCGCGGCCGGCCTGGCGCAACCCGGCTTCGCCGTCACGCCGGTATCGTCGCAGCCACTCGCTGACGCTTTGCCGCGCGACCTTCAATCGCCTCGCTGTCTCGGACTGACTACAGCCTTGCTCGACCAACCGGATCGCTTTGAAACGGCGCTTCTCCAGGGCCTCGAAATCCCGCCGTACGCCTTTTGTATTTCCCATACATACAAAGACGTACGTACCCCAAAAAGGTGTCACTTTATTTTGCGAGACTCAATAATTCCGCTGAACGCCTATGCGGGGGATGTTGATTCAGAGCTCATCGCCGCAGCGGTTCAAGGCGATAGCGACACTGTGAGCGCCCTACTGGCCGAGGGCGCCGACGTGAATGGCGCGGACAGGTATGGCTGGACACCCCTGCTGCTGGCGGCATTGGCGGGGCGAGCCGATGTCGCCCGAACCTTACTGGCTAACGGCGCCAATGTGAATGCGAAAGGGAAGGGGGATGACACAGCCCTGATTTGGGCCGCAACCCTAGGCCACACTCACATCGTGCGAATACTGGCGGCTGAAGGGTCGGACCTGGATGCAAGAGACCGGGAGGGACGGTCAGCCTTGATGTGGGCGGAACGGAACGACCACAGGTCGACCCTCCAAACCTTACTAACCAAAGGCGCGGATGTGAATGCCGAAGACAAGAGCGGTCGGACTGCTTTGACCCTTGCGGCGGAAAAGGGCCACACCGAGTGTGTGGAAGCGCTACTAGCCAAAGGCGCGAACATCGACGCGAGGGACCGGAATCGTTGGACGCCCCTGATGCTGGCGGCGAAAAACGGGCACACCGCCTGCGTGC
The DNA here is from genome assembly GCA_965238125.1 of Bryobacterales bacterium. Classification (GTDB taxonomy): domain Bacteria; phylum Acidobacteriota; class Terriglobia; order Bryobacterales; family UBA6623; genus UBA6623. The sequence goes on from OZ250179.1 coordinate 981,404, forward strand.
GGTCCTTACTAGCCAACGGAGCGGATGTGAATGCCGAAAACACCGCCGGCCAGAGCTCCTTGATGCTGGTAACCGAAGCGCACACTACCATCGCGCGGCTGCTCAAGGAGGCTGGTGCGCGGGAATAACTTAAGGGAATCAATATGACTCAAGACGATTCCGTGACAACCTCCGCCGGGCACATTCAGCGGGCGCGAGACGATTCCACCCCTGAAAACCGCCTCACAGAAAAGGGTTCGACGATGAGCCGACGCCAGCTTCTGGTTGCCGGCACGGGCACTGCGGCAGCCGTCATCACGTCGTGCAAGTCGTCGGGTGCGAGACCCCAGTCGCCGGGGATTAACGTCGATCAAGGGGACTCCTCTACTTCTCCATCGTTTAGTCAGCCGCCCCGGGTGGAAGCCCGCAATGGTGAGCTTTCCCACCAGATGAATGTGGCGATCGCGGAATTGAGGGTTGTTCGCAGCGGGGAGGAATCCATAGGCCGAGTGCCGACCTATAACCAGGCCGTTCCCGGGGCTTCGCTCTACGTCGACCCGGGCAGCGTGATGCACATCGAGCTGATCAACGAGCTTCAGATACCGAACGACAGACGCGATCCCACGGTTCATAACGAACCCGGGTTCTTCTCCCATACCAACCTCCATACCCACGGGCTCATGGTGTCGCCCTGCAGTGTCGACCACTCAGGCAAGCCGGTCTGTACGGGTCCAAAGATGTGCCGGGATCTAGCCTTCTCATCGGACGATGTTCTGGTCGATGTTCCTCCAGGGTTCGCCCACAGCCATTGCATCGTTCTGCCGGATTTTCATGCGCCGGGCACCTACTGGTATCACGCCCACCGGCACGGGTCCACCGCCTTTCAGGGAGCAAGCGGCATGGCCGGGGCCATCATGATCCGCGAACCCGCCGGGCAGGAACTCGTCCCCCCACAACTCGATAAAGTATGGCTGCTGCAAGAGCTGATCTTTGACAGGAGCGGCGAAATCAACCCTATGCTCGTCTATGGTGGGGGAATTTTCGAACACTCAGCGGGGTTCTTTGTCAATGGGTTATGCAAGCCCACCCTTCAGATGTCGACCGGTCAAACCCAGCGTTGGCGGTTTGTCAACGCCACGGGGTGGCCTCGCGGGCTAATCCAGCTCCGTCTTGTCAAGTGCAGCGACGACCCCAGCGCTGTTTGCGACGACTCCGTTCCCCCGCCTGGCAACAATACACCCATGCACCTGATCGCCGTGGACGGTATTTCGTTCTACGGATTCAAGCCGCAGCCCGTGGAGCAGCACTTGATGACGCCGGGCAACCGAGCTGACTTCTTGATCAATATCCCCCGAGGGGGCAAGGGGAAGTATAAGTTGGTCAAGGATCGATACCCGGCGGACGCTACCGATCCCAACTCAGGGATTCCCGCCGGAGGATCTATCGGCTCTGAACAAGTTCTTGCTTTTATCGAAGTGCACGACTCGACTTTGGACGAGGAGCTGCCTTCCGTAATCCCGGGCGTTCGGCCGTTCTATCTGGAGCCGATTACAAATGTAGACACGATTCGGAAGACGCCCGTGGCCTTCGAGGTCCCCCAACTGCGAATATTCCACATCAATGGGAAGCCCTATGACCCCAACCGGATCGATATCACCGTGCCGCTGAACACATCGCAGCAATGGACCCTGGAGAATAAGCAACCACCGAATTTTCCCTCCCAGCTAGTGCACCCCTTCCATATTCACGTGAATCCGTTCCAACTCGTGGGTCCCAAGATTGATCCGAATGGAGCTGATGAACCTTTCAATTGGATGTGGATGGACACCGTGGGCGTTCCGGCCGGCTCATTTGAAAACCCGGGAAAGCTGACGATCAACTCCCGGTTTCTCGTCTATAACGGCGAGTACGTGTTGCACTGTCATATGCTTTCTCATGAGGATCAAGGCATGATGCAGAATGTGTTGGCCGATGGCGATGGCGTTCTCCCATGCACTCCTCTCTCGGTTCCGCCCGAAGCGGCGGTTCAGGCGGTCAGGAGATCGTCGTCGGGCGGGCGTCTACCGCCCCGGAGCAGAGCGAGACGTCCTCGCCGGTCGTAATCCGGCCCGAAACGTCGGCCCGGCAGCCACCTATTGAGTCTCGCAAAATAGAGTGACACCTTTTGGTGTTGCCGTACGTATTCTTATGTATGGGAACACCGAAAGGAAAGCGCCGCGATTTCGAAGCATTGGAGAAACGCCGTTTCGAAGCGATGCGTTTGCTCGATGAAGGACTCAATCAGTCCGAAACCGCCAGGCGTCTGACAGTCGCCCGCCAAACCGTCAGTGAGTGGCGACGACAGTACCTGGCGCAAGGCGAGGCCGGGCTGCGCAAGGCCGGCCGCGCCGGCCGCAAGCCGCTATTAGACGCCACGCAGCTCGAACGCCTGGAGATCCTGCTGCTCGAAGGCCCCGAGGCGCACGGCTTCCCGACGCCGTTGTGGAGCTGTCCGCAGGTGGCTCGTCTGATCCGAGACGAGTTCGGCGTGCGCTATCACGAGGGCCATGTCTGGAAGATCCTGCGGGCGCTCGGCTGGAGCCCGCAACGCCCGGTCGGCAAAGCCCGCGAGCGCAACGAAGAGGCCATCCGCGACTGGAAGTGCAAGAGGTGGCCGGCCATTAAAAAAAAGCCCGCAAACAAGACCGCACGATCGTCTTCATCGACGAAAGCGGATGGAGTCAGAAGCCGCATCGTTGCCGCACCTGGGCGCCGCGCGGCGAGACGCCGCTGCTGGAGTTCAACTTCAATTGGCAGAAGCTTTCGGTGTCGGCCGGGTTGACGTTGCGCAACTTTTACTTTCGGCTCTATCCCGGCGCGATTGGCGAGTTGGAGGTCATCGACTTTCTGAAGGCCTTGGTTCGCCACATGGACGGCCCGTTGATGATCGTCTGGGACCGCTTGCCGGCGCATCGCAGTCGGATGGTGCGAGAGTTCATTGAACTCTCGCAAGGCCATATCGTGACGGAGTAATTGCCGGCGTATGCGCCGGAGCTGAATCCGGTGGAATACATCTGGGCGTACTGGAAACAGCACGAGTTGCCGAACGTCTGTCCGAAGGACTACTGGGAACTCGACGAACGTGCCCGCAAAACGCTGCGGCGCATGCGCCGCAAACCGCGCTTGATTACCGCTTTCTGGAAACAGTCTTCTCTTTGTCTCGATTGACAGGATATTATGCGAGACTCAATAAGCCGGGTCTGACACATTTGGGAAACCTTCCCCTACGTTTTCGTAGGCGACGGTGGGTTGCGCCCGTCAAAAACGGAACCGCACGTTGAGCTGGAAAGTCCGCGGCAGGCCCTCCGACCGGACGATGCCGAAGGAAGGGTCGTCAACGTTGGTGGAAGGGGAGGCCCAGTTGCGGTTGTTGAAAGCGTTGAGCAGGTCGATGCCGAAGTCGAGCGAGGTCGTCTCTCCCGTGGCCACTTGGCGCCCGATGCGCAAATCCCACTGCTGAAAGCCCTGCATGCGTACGGCGTTGCGGCCCAGCGTTCCGGGGCGCAGTTCGTTGAAATTCGTCGGCACGACGGCTTCAAAAGCTGTCGGGTCAAAGGCGAAGCGGCCGCTGACCTCGGTGCCGTCGGAAAGCGTGAACGTTCGTTCTCGGCCGGGGTCAAGTCGCTGAAAATCTCCGACGAGATCGGGTCTTCCGACGCGAACAAAACTGAAGGTCGGGTCTTCCGTCTGCCGGATGTCGAGCGGCAAGCCGGAATGAAAGCGCCAGATGCCGCTGACTTGCCAACCATCGGCCCAGGGGATTTTTTCGGCCGTTTCCCGCGGCAAGCGCAGGCGGTAGAACCACGTCGCGGCGACCAAATGGCGACGGTCGAAATCGGAGTGAGCCCAGGGTTCGCTCACCAGAGAATCGCGGAAAACCGTGCTGCCGTTGTCGAAAGCATTCGACCAGGTGTAACTGACGTCGAAGGCCAGATTGTCGCTCAAATAGCGCGTTACCTTCCACTGCAGACCGTTGTATCGTCCGTTGCCCATACTTTCGAAAAGCCGAACGTTGTCGTATTGCGAAAACAGACGCATGTTGCGGATCTGACCGAAGCCGAGCAGCGGATTGCGCACGAAAACGTTCAACTCGCGTTGACGCTGCAGATTGAGCGAGCGAGCGCCGACATAGATGGCGCTCAGAAAGATGCGGTGGGGCAGAAGCCTTTGCCAACCGAACGTCCAATGATGGGCCAAGGTGTTGTCGAACAACGGATCGAACGACAGTACCGGAAAACTCACCCGCGAGCTTTGGATGAACGTTCCGGTTACCGGCGGAATAATCGACAGCGGAGCCTCGAAGCTGCCCTGTCGTTGCAGGCGGGCGAAATTGAAGCGCGTATTGGTGCTAAAGGGCGGGAATGTTGCTTGGAACAGCGTTGCCGCGCTCGATCCGGCGAAGGCGCCGAAATCGTAGAAAACCCCGTAAGACGCCCGGAAGACGGAGCGCCCGGATTCACCGAAGATCAAGCGGACGGCCTTACTCGTCCCGGTCGGTGAATAAGCCAGTCCGACCCTGGGAACGAAGTGCCGGCCGTTGCTACGAACCGTCGAGCGAGGCAGAGGGCCGAAGTCGCCGTCGGGGTCGCCCGGGAAAATCAAATTGGGCAAGGTGTCCTCGAAGGCTTGGGTTTCGACGTCGCGGCGGAAGGCGGCGATGCGGTCCAGCCGCTCGACCGCCGGGGGCTGGGCTTCGTAGCGAACGCCCGCGGTAAATTGCAGCCCGCGCAGGGGCCGCCATTCGGCCTCGCCATAGGCCGCGAATTCGTGCCAGCGGAGATTCATGCCGCGCGGCGTCGTAAGCCGGTAGAGAGCGGGAATTCCCATCAGTAAATCCGCGCCGCTGTTGCGGCTGCCGCGAAACGCGGTGGAGGAAAACGTGAAGCCGCCGGCCGGATTCTCCGCATTCGAAAAGGGCCAGATTCCACGTCGGGCCAAGACACCGGCGCGTAACACCAGGCCACCAAGCCGATAGGAAACGTCGTTGCGAATCTGAAATCCCGTCTGCGCCGACGACTCGGAAAACAAGAAGGGAGCGACGCGCAGCCGCTCCGTTCCGTCGTGGTCGAGAATGGTGATGTCGGGGAGCGTTTGAGGGTCGGCCCCGTAAGTCACGAAGTCGAAGCCGAAACTTTCCGCCGAGGTATCGAGGAAGTCGGGTTGTCCGCGGCGGTGATTGCTGGTCAGGCGTTGGCCCGCGACGCGAACGGTATTCACCAGTCTCGGAGTGGGTGTATAGCTCAACGAGAGTTGGGCGTTCTGGGCTCGCTGACGTCGCCGCACCGCCAAACCGGGCGTCGACAAGGGGTCGAAAGCCGGCTCGACGACGCGATTTTGGAAGTTGAAATAGCTCCAATGGATCGCCCAATCACCGGGCCGCCAATCGAGGCGCCCGAGAAACATCTCGCCGTCCGCGGCCATGCTGCTTTCGGAGCGGTGCAGGTTTTCCCCTTCATTCGGAAGAGGAACAAAGGTATCGAGATACTTCGCCATCAGCGGGTCGAAGGCTTCGGCGGGAACTAGGCCGTTGGGGAACAGCGTAAAGCTTGCGGGGTCGCGCGGCAGATTCCGCTCGGGCGCCGATGAAAAGTCACCTGCTCTCTCCGTAAGGGTCAAGACGGGAGAAATTTCGGTGTGTTCGCGGTCCGTTCCCCAAACCTCCGCGTCCGCGAACGCGAAGAGATTATGCTTGTTCGAAATCGGTCCGCCAAACTGCCCGCCGCCGGCGCGGCCGCCGATCCGATCGGTGGAGCCGTTAAACATCTCGAGTGGATCGCCCCCGCGGGGGCGCCAAAAGGCCCTCGCCTGGCCGTGCCAATCGGCGCCGCCTTTGCGCGTTGTCGCGGCCACGACCGCCCCGGCGTTGCGCCCGTCCCGCGCCGAATACGTATGAGTGACAACTCGGAACGTCTCAATCCCGTCGGGCGTCGGGCCGAAAGTGCCGGCTTGCGCACCGCTGATGCGGTTCTGTGCGTTGTTCGAGGCGTAGTCGAGTTGGTAGTTGATCGCGGAACGCCGTGAACCGTTCGCCGAAACCGGCGCCGCCAGTCCGGTAAACGGGTCCACTTCGAGCGAAGCCGCCGGGCTGACTCCCGGCACTAAATGAAGCAGCTTGTCAATGGTCGTGCGGCCTTCCGATCCCAGAATCACCGGAGTGGCTTCGATCTGCTCCCGCACCAAGCCGTACTCGAGAGCAATGCCTTCCAGACCGCCTTTGGGCCTCGTCAGAGGCGCCGTCAACTTGCGCAGCTCCACGGCGATCTCGACCGGGATTTCCGGCAAGATCTCGTAGGGACCCATCCGTTGCACAGCGTAGCCTTCCAGATCAACCGCCAACGAGTAGCGCCCGGGCCGCACAGCGGTGAAGAAAAACTTTCCCGTCAGGTCGGTATGGGTCGTGATCGATTTGGCCGTGGAAAGATTGATCAGGCGGATCTCCACCTGATCGAGGGGGTTTTGATTCGGGTCCGCGACAAGGCCGACGATCGACCCGGCCGAGGCTTGACAGACCAACGGCTGAGCCCATAAAGCGCAGACAACCGCCGGCAGGAGCATCCTCCCGCGCATGACTCTATTGTAGGGTTTCGAGGGGAGCCTTAAGGTGCGCTATGTGACCGCGAAGGCGGCTCAGCAGCTCACCGCAGGAGTGGTTTACTTGGTCGGCGTGAACCGTGCCCGGCAGGGCGCCAAACAGCGACGTCAGCGTCGAATCGAGCTGAAGGGCGTCGTCAAGAAGAGCTTTGCCTTGCTTGAGCCAAACGGCTTCCGCGCGAACGGCGGCCTTATCGGCGCGGTAGGCCCAATAGCGGCGCGGCAACACTTCCGAGAGCCGGTCGTAGAGAGCGGCTTCCTCGTCTCGCAACGCCGACAAGTGAAGCCGGATGACTTCACGCAGGCGGCGCTTCGTCTCGGGGGCCAGCCGCTCCACATGGTCCCTCTCGATGCTGCTCAAAACGTCGTTCAACGCATAGGCATGGGACAGCAACCGAGATTGGCCGCGGAAAATACCGCTCACGTAGCGGTCCAGTTCCGCTTCGAGCAGCGAGGGCTCGGGTGTCTGGAAAGACCTGCGCGCGGCGTCACTGAAGTGCGAGAGCAGGGAAGTGCGCACGACGCCTCCACTCGGACGATCCGAAGGACGGGCGGCAGCGGCCGATAGAAGCGACGACTGCGTCGTCACCGGGTGATCGGCCCGGCGCGAGCGCACGTCGAAGGCGATATCGACTTCACCGGCTGTACGCGAGAGAGCGTCAACCACCCGGCGCCGGGACGTTTCGTCTTCGACCGTTCCCACGAAGGTCAGTCGGCCGTTCCGCGGCGCGGGTCGCAAATCTTCCCGCCAAACGCCGGCTTTCGCCAACAGCCAATGACCGTCGACCACCGTGGAAGCTGTTTCGACAGTCGCCGGAACTCCGCGTGCCGACTCGAACGGCTCAAACACCCCAGAAGCAAGCGGTTGCGAAATCGGCCCGGCCGGATTCATAAACGGCGCCAATCGGCTCGCCGCGCCGCTCCAGGCTATCTCGAGCGCCGGGGCTTCGTCGTCGAGGGCGGCTACCGGGTCGGGAGAAGTTGTCGTAGCAAAGCTGAACGCAAATCGTTCGGGCGTTGACGGCGCCGTCTCGGCCGCGACTGAGAGCACGGACGCCGGAATCATTGCCGCGAGATTTTCATCCGAGGCCGCCGCCGGCTCCGTCGGCTGACCGGCAGGCACGGGAGCGAGGTCAGCCGACAACCGAGTTTGGCTCGCCTGACCCTGGTCGCCGGCTTGTTCCACCGCGACCGGCGGTGAATTCAAAGCCATGTAACCGCCCAGCGCGGCCATCAGAATCGTCGCCGCAATCCCGTATGCCGGCCGGCGCCATTGCGGGAAACCGACAACCGGCGCCAACGGACGCATCGACCCGCGCAGTCTTTCAAGCGACGCTTCGCGCAACGCCGCCGGCTCGGCGGGAACCGAGCGCTTCAATGCAAGCTCGACCTCATAGAGCAACGACTGCAGACCGACCATGGCCTCCTGGCAGAAGCCGCAACGGTCGATGTGCTCGGCGCGCTCGGGGATCAACTCCCCGTCAAAGTGCCGCAGCAACTCTTCGGTGGTCAGATGCCGCAAATTCTTCCTCTGCCGCCGGGCGGAGCTTCGTGAGTGCCCGGGAAATATAACTAACGACGGTCGAGATCGAAACTTCAAGAACCTCACCAACTTCGCGGAGTTTGAGTCCCTCGCTCCGCAAACGCAGGCACTCCAACTCGATTGCGGTCAGGCGATGCCACGGAACGCGCGCCAGTTCGGCCCTCCGGTCCAGACCAACCGGCTCGACGACCATCCTGCCTTCGACCGCCAACCATCCTTGCTCATCAAGCAACTCGGGCTTCTTCTTGCGTCCCAGGTCTACCAGTAGATTGTGGGCCACACGAAACAGCCAAGCCTTCGGCTGCAAAATCTCCTCGTCTCGACTCCGGGCCTGGTAGAAGCGGACAAAGCTTTCCTGGGCGATGTCTTCGGCTTCGGAGCGGTCGGTGAGGTGATGGCGGATGTACCGAAGTAAACTTTCTCGGTGTTCACCGAAGAGGTCTTCGGTTTCGCGGGTGGCGGAGCAGGTATTCCCTTGGGCTCGCACGAGAGGTCTCCCGTGCCGCCGCTGCCTGCTCTATACCCTTGAGTAGTAAAGACGTATCAGGCAACGATTCTTACGGCAAGGATCAGATATTTCTATTCTGCGCCTCGATCGGCTGGTTGTCAATGGGCCGGAAGAGGGCTCTGTGAGTTTCGCCGGGACGTTCAGGGGAGTGAACCGGCCCATGAAAAGGGCGGATTGGGTCCTCCAAGGCGCGCAAACCCGGGGAAATCACACTTGGCGCTGCGCGTCTATAAGCGTCCCATAGCCCAATCCGAGTGTGAGCGGCGCTCTTACGTCTTTGAATCCGATTCCGCCCTCTTACGGCCTGCCTGTATTCGAGCGGCCCGACGGGCGGGTGTTCTGCCTGTTGGGAAGGCCCGGTGAGCCCGGCAGCAGGCCCGGCGGCAGGTTGCGGTTGCCTGGTTGCCGCGGGTTCGCGCCGGGGAAGGGGTTTCCTGTTCCGGGAGTAGATGTCGGCCGCGTTGTCCGCTGGTTTGTGAAGGGATTATTCGTACGTGGCCGGCGGGCGGAACTGCCGCCGGACGGGCGGGCGTAGGGTGATCGCGCGCCTTGACCATAGTTCGAACCTCCCCGCCGGGGCTGGAACGCCGAACCCGGGCCCGGTTGCCCACCGGGTCGGCCCGAAGTGGGGTACCCCGCCGGCACGGCTCCTCCCGTGCCGAACCCACTGCCGGGCGGCCGGCTCATGGTGCGGCTCGATGTGAGCCCCGGTTGTCCGCCTTGTATCGGCATGCCACCGCCGCCCATGGCTCCCATCCCGCCCGCGCCTTGCGCCTCGCGGTAGTCGAAGACGAATTCCCACTCGTTATAGGCTTCGCGTTCCTTGTAGATCTTAACGCCGCGCTCCTCGGCCTTGCTCGCTACTCCGGCGATGCCCCCGGTAAAAGCCGCCCCGCCGCTGCGGTTTTGCGATGCCCGCAACCCGGCCAAGCCGCCCGGCCGCGGTTGCGTCAGCAACTGTCCGATCACGCTTGCCGCCTGGCTCCCGGCCCCCTGTCCGCCAAACCCCATTGGTCGTTGTCCTGCTTGGCCGGCTGCCCCCCGGCCCTGGGCCCCGAATCCGCCTCGCCGCCCTCCCGCGCCGGTCTGTCCGAAGCCGGAACCGCCGCGGTGTTGGTTGCCGCGAGACTGCCGGCCGCCCGGGCGGTTTGCGCCCGCGCCGAATCCACCCGTCTGGGGATAACCCGGCCGCTGCCCGGCCCCAGGCGGAACTTGGCTGGGCAACATGGTCGAGTAATCGGGATTCCGCCCGGCCGCGGCACCTTGGTCGGGCGTCCCCTGCCGTGCATTCGGATCGTTGGGATCAAGCGGCGCCTGTTGCCCGCCCTCCTGTCCCGGGATGCCTCCGAAAGGTCCGCCTTGGCCGAGAACTTGCGGCGCGGTGGATTGCCGGACGGCTCGTGCGCGATCGGCGCCGCGAAAACGCCCGTCCGGCGCGACAAAGCCTTGTAGGGAACCCGGGTAACCTTGTACAAAACCGCCTGTCCCCTGATATCCCGCTTGTCCCGGGTAAGCACGACTCGCTGCCGGACCGCCGCCGCCCGCAAAACTTCCTGCTTGGGGATATCCACTGCCATAGCCACCGAGTTGCCCGGCGCCGGAGCCTCGCGACGCTCCGCCGCCCTGACCGAAGCCTCCACCGAAACTCGACCCCACACCGGAACGAGAACCCGCGCCAAACCCGCCGCGAAGGCGCTCCTCCTCGTCTTCGGTGTCATAGACGAGAGAGTCCTTGAACCGCCCGTCGGGCCCCATGTGCACCAAGCGCCATTCGTCTTCACCGGTGAGCGGGTCTTTGTAGCGCCGCCGCAAATAGCGCACGCCGTTGGTGTCTTCGAGATCGTCGAGCTCTTGCGGGTACTTCTGATGCTTGCGGTAATAGAGTTCGATGGCTCGCTTGTATTGCTCGCCGCGGTTGATGAGTGTTTCTTCGCGAATTCGCTGCGCCTCCATCGCCGCCCGCGGCAGGGTAATCGCCAGTTGTACGGCAATTGCGGCGGCGGTAAACAGCAGGGTCAGCAAGACGAATCCGCCTTGATCGCGACGGCGGTCGCGCGGGAGCTTTTCCGACTGGGCTTTCCGCGGCATCAACTTTGCTCGAGCGGCAGCGACTGCTGATCCTTAAATTGTAAGTCTTCGATCACGATCGAATTCACGCCGATGCGGACGACGCGATAGCGTTTCTTGAAAATATCACCCTCGGTGGCGATGAACACCTGGTCCTCGTCACCGATCAAGAAGGCTCGCTTGCGAAGGTCCTTCGAGGAATTGGCGAAGCCGTAGTATTTCCATGTGATCGGCGGCGCGGTGGGCTTGTGCGCGGCGGGTTTGGCTGCCTTGACGGGCTTGGGCGATTTAGCCGCCGCTGCCAGGCGTTCTTGCGCTGTTTTGACTTCCTCCGCCGAAGGTCCGGCGACTTTCGGCTTCTTGCGCTCACCGAAGCGGAATATATCCCGCTCGACGCCTTCGAAGGCGACGGCCCGTACCTTGGCGAGCAGGTCGGTCCGCAACGTCGGGTCGACGGTCATCGGGTCCAGCGGCTCCTCGGACCCGCCGAACCCGGGACGGCCGGCCGAACGTCGGGCCGGCGGACGAGCCCCCTTCACGGTGCGGCCGGGCGCCGCACTCGCGGTCCGCGGCGCGGGCGACGGCCCCGACAAAAGCTGAGTATAGACCGAGTACCCCGCAACGGCGGTCAGTACGCCCAGCAGGATGATCTTGTTTTTTCCCGCGCCCAGTTTCATTCGTTTATCCGCGGTCTATCGGCCTTCTCCGCCTCACAAATCCCGAACAAAAGTATCGATGCGCATGGTGACCTGCAAGTCCGCCGACTCCGACCGCGGGCTCGCCCCCAACGATTCGATAATCAGAAACTGCTCGGAGCTATCGATCAGGTTGAGGAAGCGCACGATGTTTTCGTATCGGCCGCGAAAGTTGGCGTTCATGCGAACGATTCCGTAGTCCTCAGTTCCATCCACCGGCTCGATGTCGTAGGTGCGGTCGCGGTCCTCGATCTTCGCTTCGCTCGCGGCGGCGTCCAACTCGACCACCAGCGTTGAGAAGGCGACTTGGCGGCGAATGGTGATGTCTTCGATCAGTCCGTCGCCGGTCGAGCGGGCGGTTTCCACCCTGCCGACCACGCCGCGTAGTTGCTCGACCGCCTCGCCACGTTGCGCCAGCTGTTGTTCAAGGGTCGCGATGGCGGCGATGGTCTCTTCCTCTCGTGCGTCGAGCGGACGAACGGCGAACAGATAAAACGCCAGATCGAACAGCAACAGCACACCCAACCCCGCCGCGATGTGCGTGTGCGAGATGTGCCGCGACCACGGTGCGTTTTGCGACGGCGCTGAACTAAAGTTGCTGGTCATAGCTCACCGTTAGTTGATAGCGGAAGAGCGGCTGGTTGTCGCTCGGCGGCGCGCTGCCCCGCAAATTGGGCGAATCAAACAGCTCCGAGGTTTCGAGCGCAATCAGCAATTCGATGAAATCCGCCGGCGTCTCCGCGCCCACCTGCATCGAGAGCGCGACGTTGTGTGAATCGGTCACCTCGGGGCGGATCTGCATCATCTGCACCCTGGGCGGAAGAATCTTCTCGAGATCGGCGAAGGTCTTGGTCCAAGAAATTCCCTTGCGATGAAGCAGCCGGTTGAGAAATAACGAGCGCTCGAGCACGATGCTGTTGGCGGGGTCTTGTAGCGTCCCGCGAAGCTTCGCTTCCTCGGCGCCGAGCGCGGCCAACTCCGCCCGCAGTTCGGCTTTGCGCGCCGTCAGCTCGGGCGGCAACTCGTGTTGTTGGGAATAAACGACGACCATCACCACGGCCGCCGCGGTCAGCAATACCGCCGCGAGGCCCGACAGCACGCCCACAAGACGCCTTCGTCCGAAGGGCCGGGTCGCCATGTTGAGTTCGAATCGCATGCGTTCCCTGATCTAATTCTGACTCAAGTAGCCTTCAATGCCGGCGTCCCGAGCCCCCGCCAAGCCCGCCGCGGACCGCAGCGGCTCGACCTCGCAACCGAGTTCGCCCGGCAGCCGAGTCAACGCGCTATCAAGGAGTCCGTCGAAGCCGCTCAAGATCAACTTCGTAACCGGGCGGCGTAGATTGTCGGCGATGAATACGAACGTCGGATAGAGGTCCGCGATCATCTCCTCGATCACGGCGCCGGGGTCGTCCCCCGCGCCTGGTTCCGCGCCCGGCGTCAACTCGACGCTGCGCACCAGGCGCGCGGCCTCGTCATCAAGCGCGATCATTGTCAACGAACTTTCCGAAAGTTTGACGAACAAGCTCATCCCGCCGGTCGGCGCGAGATTCAACGCCGCCACCGTCGACAGCGAAACATGGCCCGGCTGCAGCCCGACCGCTTCCAGCGGCTGCTCGTACTGCTCGATGATCTCCGCCGGCGTCGCCGCCGCCAAGACCGCGAATCCGCCCTCGATTTTCCACACCTGGTAGGCGACCCGCGCGCTCTCCACATCGAACGGCACGGCCTTCTTCAATCGAAAACGAATCAGTTGCAGCCGCCCTTTCCCCGCGTTCGGCAGATGATCGAAATCAAGAACCGTCAACCGCGAAGAAGCATCGGGCAGAATCAACGCCGCGTCGGGGCGTTTCGCCGGTCCAAGCTCGGCCCAGACTTGGCGAACCGCTTGCGCCAGGATCTCAGGCTGCTGAACGTTCGGCTTACCCGGCGACGGCTCGATCACGCCCGCTTCGACGGCGCGATATGCTCGCGCCTCCGGCTCGAACGTCTTCGAATCCAGACGCACCCCGGCCACGCCACGCGGGCCGATCTCAAAGGCCAGCAAGGGAGGGGGGTCTTGGAATAGGCTTTGTAAGAACATAGGCTCGTTTCGCCGAATACCGTGTCGCCGAATCACGGGGGTCGGCGACACGTAATTCGGCGTCACCTACTCAATAAACGTCACCTTATTGATTTCGCGCAGAGTCGTCAGCCCGTCGCGCACTCTTTCGACCGCCGACTCGCGCAGCGTCGTCAAACCTTCTTTGCGCGCCGCGCGCAAGATCTCCGAGGAAGGTTTCTTCGCGAGAATCAGCTCGCGAATGTGGTCCGACATGTCGAGCAATTCATGAATCGCCGTGCGGCCGCGGAATCCCGTTCCCGAGCATTCGATGCAGCCCTCGCCCTCGGCAAACTCGAAATCCCGCCACTCGGCGGGGTCCATGCCGCCGTCCTCCAACACCTTGTCGGGGTAGCGCACGCGCCGCTTGCAGTGCTCGCATACGAGACGCACCAGCCGCTGCGCCAAGATGCAGTTCAGCGCCGAGACGAAGTTATACGCCTCGACACCCATATTGAGGAAGCGCCCCAGCACGTCGACCACGTTGTTGGCGTGAACGGTCGCAAAAACCAAGTGCCCGGTCAGCGCTGATTGAATCGCAATCTGCGCTGTTTCCGAGTCGCGGATTTCACCGACCATGATCTTGTCCGGGTCATGCCGCAGAATCGAGCGCAATCCGCGGGCAAACGTGAGTCCCTTTTTCTCGTTGACCGGAATTTGCGTAATGCCGTGGAGCTGATATTCGACCGGATCTTCGATCGTGACGATCTTGTCTTCGTCGGTTTTGATGTCGCTCAGCGCCGCGTAGAGCGTTGTCGTCTTACCGCTGCCGGTCGGCCCGGTGACGAGCACCATGCCGTACGGTTCGTAGATGTAGCGGCGAAACTTCGTGCGGTCGGTCTCGGAAAAGCCCACGACGTCGAGCGAAAGCTGCTTGAACTTCTCGCTCATCGATTCCTTGTCGAGCACGCGCAGCACGGCGTCCTCGCCGTGAACGGTCGGCATGATCGAGACGCGAAAGTCGATTTGACGGCCCTTGTAGCGCACCCGGAAGCGGCCGTCTTGGGGGACGCGGCTTTCGGCGATGTCGAGTTCCGACATCACCTTGATGCGCGAAATGATCGTCTGATGCCAGTCTTTCGAGATCGGCGGCATGGCGTAGTGCAGCACGCCGTCGATGCGGTATTTGATGGCGACTTCGGCGTTGCGCGTTTCGACGTGAATGTCGCTGGCCCGCCGCTCGAGCGCGTTGAAAATCGTCGTATCGACCAGGCGAATAACCGGGCTGATGTCGTCGTCGCCCGTTAGTTTTTCGATCGACAGCGTCTCGTCCGACCCGTCGTCGCGGACAACGTCGAGGACGAAGTCTTCGGTCACTTCCTCGAGCACGCGTTGCGACTGCTCGGTCTTCTTGAGCAGGTCGTTGATTTGCGTGAGCGTCGCCACGTGGATGCGAATCTTCTTGCCGAGCAGCAACGAGATCTCATCGAGCGCCGGCAGTTGGCGCGGGTCGGCAATCGCGATCTCAAGGGTCCCGTTCCGCGCGTCGACGGGGACGAAGCTGTAGCGGAACATCAGCTCGACCGGAATCGAGCGGAACAGCTCGGCGTCGATATGCACTTCGTTCAAATCGACAAACGGATAGCGATACCGCGCGGCCAGCGAGCGGGCCTGCTCTTCCTCGGCCGCCGGATCTAGTTGAGGTTCTTGCTGTTCGGCACTAGCCATGGTTTTCTTTGATCATCCGGCAATTCGGCTCACGGGTCACCGCTCACTGTTAACGGCTATATCCGCTCCGCCAAACTGAAAATCGGCAGATAGAGCGACACCAACACGAAGGCCACGAAGATGCCCATAAAAATCATGATGGCGGGTTCGATCAGCGAAAGGACGGCGGCCATATGCGTACTCACGTCATCGTCAAAAAATTCCGCCACCGAGTTGAGCATTTCCGGCAACGCGCCGGTCGATTCGCCGACGTGAATCATCTCGACCGCCAACGATGGAAAAATCCCGGCGGCGATCAAGGCTTTCGAAAGCGACTGCCCTTCGGTCACCTTCTCCCGTGCCCCGCCCATCGTTTCCCGAAGCAAGCGCGAGCCCAGCGACTGCCCCGTTGTATCGAGAGCTTGCACCAGCGGAATGCCGCCCGCCAGCAAAGTGCTCAACAAGCGGCAAAGCTGCGAAACCTGATACTTGATCCAAATCTGCCCGAAAAAGGGAACTCGCAGCTTGACGCGGTCCAGCGAATCGCGCACGGTCTGGGAGCGCATCCACACCACCAGCAGTCCGATCAAGCCCACGGTCGCCGCGGCGATGAGCATCAAGTTTTCGCTCACCGTCACGCCGATTGAGACCAACAATTGCGTCATGTAGGGCAACTCGGCCCCCATGCTGTCGTACAGCCCGGCGAACTCCGGCACGACGAAGGTCACCAAGAAAACCACCATGACCACGACCAGCGTCACCAACACCGTCGGATAGATCAGCGAAACCAGAATCTTCTTGCGCACCGACAGCGACAGCTTTTGATACTGCACATAGCGGTCGATCACTTC
Source organism: Bryobacterales bacterium (assembly GCA_965238125.1). GTDB lineage: Bacteria > Acidobacteriota > Terriglobia > Bryobacterales > UBA6623 > UBA6623. The sequence goes on from OZ250179.1 coordinate 997,422, forward strand.
CGGCAGGCTGCCGCTCTTTTCCCCCGCCATCAGCGAGGTTGTGTAGATCGGCGGAAACACGCCCTGCACCCGGAAGGCCTCCGACAGCGGCGTGCCGGTCCGCACTTGCGCGTGGACCGCGTTCAAGTGCGACGCCAAGCGCCGATGCTTCGTGTTCTCGGCCAGCAACTCGAGCGACCGCAGAATCGGCAAGCCCGCCCGCGTCAGCGTTACGAACTGCTGGTTGAAGATGACGAAGTGCTCGAGGTTGAGCCGCCCCCCCCGGCCGCCGACACCGTCCAAAGTCAGCGAACGATGCGGCTTGACCGAATAGAGCAACAACCCCTTGTCGGAATAATTGCGACGCAACTCCTCTTCGGAATTCGACGTCTCGATCCGCCGCCGGACTTGCCCCTGCGCGTCGGCGAACTTGCAAACGAATTCCGGCATCAGCGGTCGCCTCCCGCGAAGCTTTCATCGAGAACATCCGCGCCTGCCGGGGCCTCGAATTGAAACAGCGCCGCCGCCAGAGGTACGTTGACTTTTTCATCGCGGAACTCGAAAGTCGTGATGCTTTGGTCCTGCCCGTGCACTTTGATTCGAAGCAGCCGGTAGTCGTTCGGGTCGTAAGTGAATTCCACCTGCCGGTAGGCTTCCTTGCCCGTGCGGCCGTCGGCCAGCAAGACCGAGCGGTCTTGTTGTTTCTCCAACCGCAAATTGCGGAACTGACGCCGCAACCGCAAACGCCCCAGCAAGAACGACAGCGGCGCCCGCAAGTCCGCCGTCGCGCCGAACTTGATGCGGCGGACTTGGTTCGTTCGCGGACTGTACATCCGCATCACTTCGCCGTCGCCGACCAGCAGCTTTCCCCGCGGCTGCGCGTAGTCCCAGCGCATTTTCGACGGCCGCAGCAGATACAGCGTCCCCTGCTCCTGAACCGGCGGTCGCGAGCCAAACTCAATGCGCTGCTCAAAGCTGATCGTCAGCGTCGCCAGCCCGTTGTAGCGCCGCTCGATCCGAGAAGCCACGTCTCCCACGCTCGGCTCGGCCGCAAGCGTCGAACCCAACAGGCCGAGCAAAGCCGCCAAGGCGCAAATCGAGCTAAGCGACACCCTCACACTAAGGTTGACGCGAGAAACCGCCCGGACGTGGAGAGAAATGTTGGAAGATGCCGAACCGCGAACACCGGTACTCGACGCCGCGGTACAGAGGGGCAGCCGTGCAGCGGGGCAGGTCTCCAGCCCTGCCCATCACCCGTGCGTGATCCTTGACCGCCCCCTCAGGAAGCCCGCGTCGCCCGCGCCGGCATCGCCGCCCGGGTCTCTGACTTCACCGACTTCTTAAGCGCGGCGGCCGAGGAAAGCCGACGAATCTGGTCCGAAACGCAGACGGCGATCATCGGCTGACGAGCGTCGTTGAAGATGTCAATGATGCGCTTGTGGTTGTCTTCCAGGTAGAAGTTCCTGCCGTCGGTGAGCAGGTGCACGTCCCGCCCGTTGCGCGCTGAATCAAACAAGCTCTTGCCCATCTCCTTGTGGAGATAGTTCATCACGCGGCGGATCTTCTGCAACGAAATCCCTTTGCCGCGCAGTTCATTGATCAAGGTCACCTCGACGACCTCGTGGATTTCGTACAGCCGCTTATGCCCGCGCTGCGTCGGGCTCACTATCCCTTGTTCATCCCACCATTGCAGTTGACGCAGACTGACGCCGGTGATGCGCGTGACGTCCTGGCTGCTGAAGACTTCGGAGGCGAGCGGGTGGGAGGAACGGGTTTTTTTTGCTTTCAGCATCACCAAATCCTAGCGAGAGCCACAGGGGGAACAACTCTGCAATTTTACGACAACTTGACCCGTTGTGAGAACCCTCTTTTATCTCGTTGACACACAGGCGCTTAGCCTCCGCCCACGAAATGCACCACCTCGAAAGATGCGCCGGGCGGAATCTCAGTCTTCTCCCAATCAGCACGCCTGACGATTTCGCGGTCCATCTCGACCGCCACCCGGTCCGTCGGCAGCTCCAACTGTTCGAGCAAAACCGACACCGTCGCCGCGGCGGGCACCTCGACGGACTCGCCGTTGACCCGAACCAACAACGGTTTTTCTATTGACGCGGCGGCCGGTTTCATTTGGGCGTCCCGAGTGTCCCGGGCGGGCCTCCAGTGCGACTCTATTATACGCACATCCCCGACGCCTACCACGAGAGGAAGAGTCCCTAACCCGCATTTTCAATTTGATGTATGAGCTTCAGACCATCCAGCGACCTTCAGCGTCTTTATTGATAGGGGCTAGAGCCCGATAAGGACGCCATGGAGGTCAACACCCGATGGGTGAAAAAGAAAACAAGCCGTTTCAGCTCACGTTCAATGGATTTCTCAAAGTCGATTTCCAAGGATCGCGAGTCACCTCGGATGGCGGTCTGATTCTCGTTCGCGAACTGGATGAACGACTCGGACTCGGGAAGCTGATCGACGAGCATCTCAGCGACTCGCGACAAGGCTTGAACAAGAAGTTCGCGCTGGCCGATCTGCTGCGGCAGTCGGTCTACAGCCGACTCGCTGGCTACGAGGACCTCAATGACGCCGTTCGAGTATCCGCCGATCCGACCTTTCGCTTGATCGGCTCGAAGAGGAACTGGGATCGCGGAGCAGCCTTGACCTCGACGCTGCATGGCTTCGAGACGGAGATGCTGGCGAGCGAAGAGAACTTGCTGGGGCTGATGGCAGTGAACCGGGAGCTGGTCGCGCAAGCCGAAGCTCCCGACGGTTCAGACCGCGTGGTGCTCGACATGGACTCCACGGAGAGCCCCGTCCACGGCCAACAGGAAGGCAGTGCCTACAACGGCCATTTTGAGTCCCTCTGCTATCACCCGCTGTTGCTGTTCAACCAGCACGGCGACTGCCTAGGCGCGAAGCTGCGTCCCGGCAACGTGCACAGCGCCGAGGACTGGGACGAGCTGCTACTGCCGGAGATCGAACGACAACAGGCGGAGGGCAAACAGGTGACGTTCCGCGCCGACGCCGCCTTCGCCAAGCCCGAGATCTACGAGGCGATGGAGGAGCGCGGCGTGGACTACGTGATTCGCATCCCGGCGAACAAGAGCCTGGAGCTGGAGATCGAGGACATCCTGTTTCGGCCACCGGGCAGGCCGAACGCCAAGCCCCTAGTGCGCTACAAGAGTTTTCGCTATCAGGCCGAGAGCTGGTCGAAGGCAAGGCGAGTTGTCGCCAAGGTCGAGCATCACCAGGGCGAACTATTCCCGCGCGTCGGATTTGTCGTGACGAGCATGAGCTTGCCGAGCCGCTCGGTCGTGCGGTTCTACAACAAGCGCGGCACGGCGGAGCAGTGGATCAAAGAAGGCAAACAGGCCACGCACTGGACCCGCTTGTCGTGTCACCGCTTCCGAGCCAACGAGGTACGGCTGCAACTCAGCGTGCCGGCCTACAACCTGGGCAACCTGTGGCGGCGGCTAGGGCTGCCGCAGCGAATCAAAAGCTGGTCGCTAACGAGTTTGCAACACAGGTTGATGAAGACCGGCGGTCGGCTGGTCAAGCATGCTCGCTACTACTGGTTGCTGCTGGCGGAGGGGCATCTGAACCGGCGGCTGTTCGGTGACATGCTGCATAGGATCTGGGCGCTGCCTGTGCCGGGTGGGTAGCGTTGCCCGGGCGAGGATCAACAGTTTTTGGCTCCAAAAAGGTTTCGCAGGGAGCAGTGTCGGCTGGAGCGCCGTTCAGTCCGCTCAATCAACGTCTGTGAGCGGACGGACGAGCCCTGGCGCCTACCGGCGGAGGTGATGTGCAGGGTTCAGCGCGAAAAGACGTGGTATTCGGCGCAGCGGGGGTGTATCCTGTGACCGTGCCAGGGCCAAAATGGAAATCCTGGCTAAGACACGCCCCGATGACTCGGGGCGCGGCAAGGCTGGAGCCTCATGCCACGTCGGGGAGCTGGGTAGCGAGGAGATTCCGAACCTAATTTTAAGAGCTGCCGGCGAGTGCGGGGCTCAAATCTCGAGCAAATAGCCTTGCTTGCCGACATTCGACGCCCGGGTCGCGCCCAGCTCGACGGTCACACCCGCCGCTTCGTGAATGTGTCCGCAAAAGAAATGCTCGGGTTGACGGCGGTCGATGAAGTCGCGCACGGCCCGGCTGCCCGCGTGCCCGCCGTTTCCGAGTTGGTCGAGTTTCGTCTCGTGGGGCGGGGCGTGGCAAACCAACACCAGCGGGGATAGCTCGGCGAAGCTCTCGAGCTTATCGCTGAGTTCCTGTTCGGTGTATTCGCCTGGGGTGTTGAAGGGCGTCGGGTTCGAATACCCCAGTCCGGCAAAGTGATAGCCGCCGACCTCGAAAACCTTCTCATGGAAGTCCCGGAAGCCGAATTGTCCGCAAAAGCGCGTGATGTGTTCGGAAGACTCGTGGTTCCCCGGAAGTACCCACACCCGTTCGCCCAACGCTTCGAGAATCCGCCCTATAAGCATGATCGGGCTGATCTTCACGGTCTTGCGGAGCTGATCGTATCCAAGCAACGAAACGGCCCCACCGGCAAGATCAAGCTCGCTTTCCTTCACAAATACGTCAAGTTCGAGAACCTCGCCGAACACGTCGGAGCCGAGGAAGAAGCGCCCTTCTGAGCAGAATCCTGCCGTGTGTATTGATGAAATGGAATAAGGGATTCATTCCTAGCGGACAAGGACGCGATCAAGCACGTACTAGCCGAAATGATCATGCATCAATCTTGCTCGATTTTCGCATCGACCTACACTTTCACAGGTAGGCTGAATAGCTTTCGCTAGGTGGATAACCATTACTGATAGGAAAATTAGCATTGGATTTACGGGAGCAGATCAATCCTGACCGATGAGCCTGTGGGTTTGTCGGACCCGAACACATCCCTGGGCACGTCGCCCGTAGCGGTCATCGGCACTAGCCTTCCGGCGAGGCGGAGATCACCCGCTGGCATCAGCGCTCCGTAGCGTCGGCGCCTTCGATGCAGGCGTCGAAACACAGGAAGTGCCCGGCATGGGACATGCTTGCTCCGTCGCCCGTGTGACCTGCCCCCACGAGTGGTACCACCCACTAAGCCCGCATTTTCAATTTGGTGTTTGACATTGAAAGGGGGTGAGGGAGATCAACAGGCCACAACCGCACTGGGCACAGAGTCGAGAACGCTTCAGGAGGATGGACCGTATGGTTTACACACGACAGATTCAAGTCCGCGTCTCACGAGAACAACACGAGCGCATCACCGCCCTTGCGTACCAGCGTGGGTTCTCCTCGGTCGCCTCATTCGTTCGCTTTATCACCCTGCACCAAGACCTGTTCGTCCAGCAGAAGATCCTTGAGATTCACCGCCACCTCCTCGGCGAGCCCCCGCGCAAGGCACGACGCAAAGCTCAGCCACGCGACTATCCCCCCGCTCCACTCACCCTTGCCGCTGAATAGCCCATACCTGCTGAGCGCTCCAACTGCTCAGGACAAGGGCTTCCCGACGCCGAGTGGCGAGCGCAGCCTCGAAACGTTTCTCCAGCAGAAGGTAGGGACGCTCGCCACGCTGCTCGCTGCTATCGAGTTGCAGATCCAAGACCGCATGGCCTTGTCGCGGCAACTGCTCGATGACATCCGCGAACATTACGCACAGACCCACGACCTGCTCGCTGACCTCCGCTTCTGCCCGCTCTCACTGCACACTGGCGTGGATGGGAGGCGACGATCACTCGAACAGCAGCTGGACATGCTGCGCCGCGAGCATCGACAGGAGCACGTTCGTCGCTGGGAACACATTGCACTGCTCCAACAAGAGTTGCGGCAGTGGACGAAACAATACGCTGACCTCCGTGGTCGCATCGCCCTCGTCCTTACCCTGCCGCCACAGGCTACCCGCCAAGAAGCGAAAGGCACAAACTACGCAGAGGCGTCCGACTGGTCGCAAGGAGGAATCAAGTAAGGACGTGGGCATCTGTTGTTGACGGCCCAGCCGGGCCGGTTGGGGATTACGTGAGAAGAACGACCATCTACTTGGCTGCTGACAGCGGTCCTGTCGGCTTGACGCTCAAGGGCCCCTCCATCGCGGAAATGGATTGAGCGGGCAATCACGCGCTTGACGCAGCAAGGAATCAACGGATGAGCTTCGATGGGCTTACCAACGGCTAGACTTCAAAAAGTTGCAGGAACTGAACGCGAAACTAAAGAAGCTGTCTCCGAGCGTCGAGGAGCTTTCTGATCTGGTCGCGCCTAACGCAACGACCGGGGGTGTGTCGTGAGTGCGGACGAATGGGTAATGGCTATCGACGCAGTATCGCCATTTTGGACAGCTTTTGTAGGCCTCGCGGGTGCCGCCCTCGGAGCTTGTGTGACCTACAAGAATCAGGCGGCGTCCCGGAGCTTCGAGGAGAGAAAGTGGCTCCTAGCAGGCCGCTGAAAATCACCGCCGCGCAGTCCGCCTCAGGTCGAGACCGGTTTTGGGTGTCGTTTTTTGCGGCGGTGGGCGAGGGCTTGGGGAGGCTTTTGGCCGGTCTCGGGACGGTCCGGTGCGAAATCGGTTTTCGCGCTGGACCCACGCTCACCCCCGGCCCCGCTGTAAAAAGGTCTCGGGGCCGCACCTGGTTGTAGGCCGCCGCCGAAAACATGAACACCCTGCGTAATAGGGTTCGAGGTGCCAAATCCGCCCTTGTCGGCAAGGGTAGTTTTGGGGCTGAATCCGGGTCCGTCCTGCTGGATCGACGTTTCGCCGTTAGGTAGGATTTAGCTGCTCTCGGCGAGGAAAAACTGCCCGAGGCACTACCAGAGGCACTTCTACGGTTAGGGCGTTAACCGGCAGAGTGACAAACCGGTTCCGGATCACCGGCGCCGAGCCGACCTATCGTTCCCACTTCGTCGGCATGCTAACTCGGCGATTAGTCCGCTGTGGGTGGCAGATCTGACTTTTTTGTTCGCCTGCAGCTAGGGTATGTCGATATGTTGCGTTCGTTCTTGATGCGTTGTCTCGCAAAGTAATGCTCCTACGCTACAAACAGCTGATGAAGGAAGTGCCTTCCCTCTTCAGTGAGCGCAGGGGATTCCTCAAGGGCACGAATGGAGGAGACTTCTTCATCAATCTCCGCGATGCGGCGAAGAGCAAAATCTCGCTCGGTTCTGTTTTGGGTTGTCTCTGAGACTTGCCGCCACATCCAGCGAAGCACAGAAAAAACGTACAGACCGTGCAAGAGTCCTTGGACTGGCCGTTGTTCTTGCTTCCATGGCGAATGCATGGACCAGGTAGATGCTGTATTGACCAGAGGGGATAAACCCTCAAATAGTGTGAGCTGCAAGTGCAGGGTCTCGTGTATAAGATTCTCGGCAACACGTAGAACCGAGTTTCGGTCGTTTCGAGCAGGCGCGGAAACGAAGACTGAAAAAGGGATAGCGGGATCGCTGAAGCTGACGTCGTGCTCGTCGCTTTGCGCAAGCACGATATGGCAACGCCATACGAGTTCTAAAACTGCGGACCGTAAGAACGGATACGGTTCGATCACGTCCGAAAGGGCGGCTTCTATAAGGCCGATCGCCCGATTCGTTTCGGCATCGCTTGCAAGTTCGAGACCGTGTACCGTGGCATAGCGCACCAGTTCGGTACTCTTGGCTTCACAAAGCAACGGGTTACGTCTAGCGACTCGAGTCGTATTGAATACTGCGTCAAGGCTGCGGGACGAGTCGGCCAGAACGCGCTGTGTAGAGTAGGTTTCCCGAGTCAGAGCATGAGACCTGAGCAGTGCGCGTTCTCCATACACACGGAGCGTGGCCGGTAACGAGCTTTCAAATGGTGGAACCAGACTCGAGGGGTCGAGGTTAAGAGCGGTCGGCATAGAAGGAAAAAACAAGCGTGTAGCGGTCGCCGTGATGAACCTTACTTACCGCGTGATAGGAGGCGGTGGAGATCTCAAAACCGAACGCGGAACGGCTGATGGGGGTTATCACGTCATCGAGCGTTTCGACTTCTGGCCCCCGGAACAGCATCAGTAGACCGCCATTTGCCTCGTTCCAGCCCCGGTTCAGCTGGATCAGGAAGCGATGGGTTTCACCACCGAGCCTAGCGTCATTGTGAATTCGGATCCTCTGTGACGGATTCAGTTTATGCGCAGTGATCTCGATATGAGATTTCAGTGCGGCGCCAAGAAGTGTTCCGACGTTTTGCCGCAGCTCACTAAGCGTTTCTTCAAACAAGAGTGGCTTCAGATTTACGGGAAGGTCCACGTCTCGAAAGTCAAATTCATACTGTTCGTAGAAGTCCATATTACTCAGTCCCCAGGGGGCTTCTGATTCGAACCATTCGAGCAGGGTTCGTTCCAGTTCCTTAGAAACAACTTGGGCCACCGTGAAGCACGGGAAAGGCTGGGAACCTGAAACGGCCCGAGAAAGATCAATCGGGTTCATTGGTAGTCGTGCAGTGTTTTTTGTATATGGCCGATCACCAGCTTATAGTCGGCACAGTAGACAGACGGATTTGCCAGTCCCGTTTCAGGATGCCACCGGGAGAGGGGCATTCCGCCCCCGCAAACAGAGAGCAACGAACAGGCCTGGCAAACGGGACTGGTCGGATGTTGAAGCTGAGAGTACTGGATGAACTCTGGAGAAGCCGCGATTTCAGAAAGCCGGTTGCTGGAAACCGACCACGTATTTTCGAAACGGTCCGCACCATCGTACGTGCTTTTAAGAGTATCGTTCTTTGTGATGGTTCCATCGGTGTCAATGACAGCTATGCCATATGCAGTCTGCCCGCAACCCTCCTTCACAGAGGCTCCGCCGAGCACGAGGCGTGCGAAATCGTCCAGGACGCGGATACGTGGCGGGTCCGGGTCATTGACATAGCAGTCCCAGGCCGCAGCAAGCCAGCAACCGAATTCTGTTGACTCAATTGCAGTCTTGCCTGGCGGAAGCTTCGCATGGTTCCCGTCCTTGAACAGGAAATCGACGCTCGGAACGGCTAGCGACTTGAAGAATTCGTAAACTCTCCGTGGGTCGGAGTGCGGGTCCACAACACAGAGTACGCCCGTAAAAATCCGAGCAGCTTGCGGATGCTGTCGGATGCGATCGATCCCGGCAACGGCGGTTGCATAGGTACCCTCACCGTTGAACGCGATACGGAAGGTATCATTTACGTCTGCTGGTCCGTCAAGGCTGACGGAAAGAGTCGTGTTCGTCCGGAGGCACAACTCGAGCAAGTCGTCATCGATCAGCGTGCCGTTCGTTTGAATGGCTAGGCTACAAGCGGCGGGTAAGCGATGCGCAAGACCCTGGAGCAGAACCTCAAGGATATTTCGCGGGAGAAGAAGAGGTTCACCGCCGTGAAGGACGATGGCAAATGGGTGCTGCTGGTCTTCGTACAACGTTGCCAGCTGCCGAAGCACATGCTCCACTGTGGCGAGCGACATGTGCTTTGGCATGCGTTGCCAGCTAGCATCTCCCTGATGATAGACGTAGCAATAGCTGCAATCAATATTGCATCGCGACGTCACCTTTAACAGGATCGTGTCAAGCTGCATGCCGGTCCCGCAGAGCCTTAAAAGATTACCGGTTGTGGCGATTGTGTACTCGGTTGTACCCTATCGCAGCTGAACCGGTCGTGTCTTCGTAGCGCACCTCCTCTATGAGGCGCCGAAGTGCGGCACTGTCGCGCACCGTAGTGGTCTGCGGGGTGTCCGCAAGTGCCTGCGGCTGTTTCTTGGGGGCTGTAGTCTGCTCGGAAGAGGCGGATTTCATGAGTCAAGTGTACGCCTTTCGAACATAGATAATCAAGCGTTGATAACTGTCTGTCTTTTCAATGAGATACGGCGAGCGAAAACTCTATCTTCTGAGGGTGGTGCAGGTGCAGGAAAACAAACAAGGTAAGCGGGTTGAAGACACGGCATCTTGCAAATCGCGGGTCTTGGTCATCTACAGACTGACGCTCTAGAATGTTTCAACAAAGGCCCACCTCTTGGATGCGATACCATTGTGCCTGCGAGCGGGAAGTCCTTCGACTTCTGTCGCACCTTTCGCTCCGCCGGGTAGCGCCGGAGAGATGGGCGGATCGAGCGCGCCGCTGGCGCGGTGACGAGCGCCATGGAGATCCTTATATGCCGACGACCCCAAGCCCCCCGGATCCGATACATTTCAGGTCGCTGCAACTGGAGAATGTGCGCGCCTTCGGGAGCCGCCAGTCCCTCGAGTTCGTGGATGACAACGGCGCCGTTAGCCACTGGAACTTGATTCTGGGGGAGAATGGCGTCGGCAAGACGACGCTCATGCAGGCGCTTGCGGGTATGCGGCCAATCCCGGGCGTCAAGGAAGATTCTGAGGCCGAGGAATCTCCCCAAGCCGGCCCCCCAACATTGTCAACGGCTGAACTCTCGGTGCACGAGAATGACGATTTAATGCGCTTCATACGGACGGGTGGACCGCGCACGGCAACAATGGTGGCGGTGCTTGAAGCCGACGGAGCAACACTCAAAACCCGTGTCGAGATCAAAGGCACTACCAACGAACTGGAGTCGGCCGAATTTGGGACAGCCCCTCATCAACTACTTTCGGATGGGCCCCTCGTCATCGGATACGGCGCAGGTCGCCACGTGGGCCATCGCAATCTGGCGGTTGTATCGAAGCGGGATGCGACGGGGTCGCTCTTCTCGGACGCCATCGATCTCTACGATGCCGAGGAGATCATGGAAAAGTTCGACTACGCCGCCAAGAGCGACCCTGACGCCGAGAACGGTCGCGATCCGCGGCTATTGACCATGCTGAAGACCGCCGTTGCATCACTTCTACCGGATGTTGCTGCCGCCCAGATCGAGATCAGGGGACCGCGCGTCGAGGGCCGCGATCCAGGTCGGTCCGGCGTTCATGTGCGCACTCCGTCCGGTGTGATGCCGCTGGCCGACCTCAGCCTCGGGTATCAGGGGATGTTCGCCTGGACCGTGGATCTGGCCTGGCGATTGTTAAACGCCTTTCCAAATAGTGCCGAGCCTCTGTCCGAAAGCGCGATCGTACTGATAGACGAGGTCGACCTACATCTTCACCCAAGCTGGCAGCGAAACCTTCGTCGTCATCTGCTGGCCCAGTTTCCCAAGGTCCAGTTCATCGCAACCACGCATAGCCCGGTCACCGCTCAGGCGACTTTGTCCGAGGGAGGTAACGTATCCTTTGTGGGTTGGGAGGATGGCGAAGCACGCATTCATAACCGTCCCATACCGAAGGGCGAGTGGCGCTACGACCAATTACTGGTAAGCGAAATATTTGGAGTCGGCTCCAGCAGGAGCCGGGCGGCCGAGGCAAAGCTCAGCGAGCGTATCGAGCTTATTCGAAACCCCCATCGCTCAGCCGATCAGGAAGCGCGGCTCCGTGAACTGGACGAATTTGTTGCATCCCTACCCACGGCCAGCTCACCGAGCGCCCAGCACTTGGAGGACTTGATGAGAGATCTCAGGGACTTTCCGAAAGGCGTGGTGCGGTGATCGCGATTCACAAGGGCGAGGCCCCGCCGAACCTCATTCGCGCGGGCGAGCAACATGCTGGGGAATTGTGCGAAGCCTATGACGCCGATCCAGAGCCATACCGGGGCGGGAAGCGGATGGCGATCCGCAAATCGAACTATGCGTCGGACACGGTCAGGGCGGGGCTCGAGGCCTGTCATCATGGCAAGTGCTGCTATTGCGAGACCCTCATTCCGACGCCTTACGCCCATTCGCATGTTGAGCATTGGCGGCCCAAATCGAGTGTGCGCCAGGGGCCCGACGAGAAGCGCACTTGGCCTGGCTATTATTGGTTGGCTTATGACTGGGACAATCTTCTGCAGAGCTGTTTCTTGTGCAACTTGAGCAAAAGCGACATGTTTCCGCTTGAGAATCCGGCTGCGCGCGCGAGGCACCACGGCATGCGTGTTGGAGACGAAAGGCCCGCCATCCTCAAGCCAGATGGCGTCATGGATCCACGCGACCATATCACGTTCCATATGGAGGTGCCGGTCGGGCTGACGCCGCTTGGGCGTAAGACGATTGAAGTGTTGGGCCTTGACAGTCCGAAGCATGAGCCCTGCCTCACGCATCTCCGGGAAATCGAGCAAGACCGGGAGCTGTCTATCGAACTGGCGGGCAACGTCAATCCCAAGCTTCGTCAACATGCGGATCGATTTCGGAGAATTATTGAGGATGCAGTTCGGCCCGAACAGCCGTATAGCGCGATGGTTTCCGCCTATCTGGAGGCGAACCCTCTGCCGGATCGTTCCGCCCAGCCGGCCAGTGGCACGACGTGAGCCGCTGGATGAGCAAAACCTCAGCGAAGGGAGTTCATCGCCGCGTCAGGGGTGCCCGAGAAACTTGCGAGCCGCTGCCAATCCACTTGGCCGTATTGTCGGCTAACCGGACAACTGGCCGGTCCACCAGTGGCTCTGGGACAACGTTGAATGACGGCTAGATCCTGCCTTGTCGGCTAGCGTTTACCCTTCACGCCTCTAGCCAATTGGATTGCGCTCAGAATCGGGATCGTTGAAGCTCGCCGACGCTCGGCCGGTCGTGGTTAGCAACAACCATGGATTGCTCTCTTAGCTTAGGCATCACCTTGAGAACTTCCGTCACGCGGGCAGCACTACAAAACTTTTCAAGTAAGCGACCGCAGTCTGTCCACGACCGAGTCGATCGCCGCTACTCTGCCGACAACGGACCACAGAGCTTGACCAGTCACTTATTAGTCGCAATCCTCAATCGCAACGCGCGTTTCATCGGAATCGCAATCCCTCTATAGAACTGACGCTACAACCCCGCGTTCGTTTACACAATCAGCTTATTCACCTATTAAGGTGGCACTCCGGTTTCCGGCGATTGAACCAGCAGCGGGAGTGATTCCTGATCTCGCTGGAAAAGCGCGAAGGGCCGGGCGCTAACAGCGCTACAATCGTGCAAAGGAATGCCCCTCGGCAAGATCATCGTGCGCGGATTCTCCTTCGCGCGCAAACTCCAGGCGACGAGCCCGGCTTCTTCCAAAAGCTCAGGCCCGTCAACACTAACGCAAAACGGCCCCTGGAACGACGGTGCCCGTCCCGCACCATTCGGCGGCTCCCGAACCTCCCTTCGATGCGCTGCCCTGGCCTTGTTGTTCCTTGTGCCGGTCGGCGTAGGACACTACCCCGAGTTGGGCAAACACGTCGAGCTGCCAACGCCGCCGGCGCCACAAGTGCCGGTGATGCAAGTCCTTCGGCACGCCGTCGAGGGGGCAGAATCGCTGCCGCGCCTACAAAGCCTACTCATATTCGCGAAAGGCCACCTGATTGCCGAACGCTACTTCCATGGAGCCCGCCGATCACACGCCACGAACGTCAAGTCCGTCTCCAAGAGCATCATCTCGGCGCTGGTCGGCATCGCGGTCGCACGCGGCCTGATTCCCTCCGTGGACACGCCTATCGCGACCTATTTCCCGCAAGTTCTCGGTGCCGCCAACGATCCCGGAAAACGCGCGATCACGGTGGAAGACCTGCTGTCCATGCGTTCTGGATTGGAATCGACCAGCGGCCGCAACTTCGGCCCCTGGGTCGCCAGTCGGAGCTGGGTCCGCCACGTGCTGACTCGCCGCTTGATCCACACTCCCGGCACCGTCATGGACTACAGCACCGGCAACACACACCTGTTGTCGGCGATTCTGGCGAAGGCAGCCAACAAGAGCACCTGGGCGTTCGCGCGGGGGACCCTTGCCGCCCCGCTCGGCTTCGCTCTCGAGAAATGGCCGCGCGACCCCGAGGGCATCTACCGCGGCGGAAACGACATGCAACTAACGCCCCGACAGATGATGAGGTTCGGCCGTCTCTATCTGGGCGGCGGCCGGGTCGACGGTCGGCAAGTCGTCCCGCGGGCTTGGATCGAAAGATCGTTTGTCCCGCGCGGCCGCTCGCGCTACAGCGGGCGGCAGTACGGCTACGGCTGGTGGATCCGCGAACTGGCCGGCCGCGATGTCTACTACGCCTGGGGCTTCGGCGGACAATTCATCTTTGTCGTGCCAGAGGTGGATGCCGTAATTGTAACGACAGCTTCCGACACAAGGGGCCCCGGCCGCCACACCCACCGAAGCGCCATCGTTGATCTCATCGAAGGAATCATCGCAATGCTGCCGGCGGCTGAAGCCGACCGGGACCGGCGCCGTATCTGACGGCCCGATACCCACCGAGCCCCAATGCTCTTCACTTAATATTCTTTGCGCGGGACCGGCCGCCGCGCGGCCGGTCCTCCCCAAGGCGGAAAACGCGGGCCGGCCGCCCGTCTCGCGACAGGCCCGCACAAACCCGCTTGACACGACCGGTAACCTGAGGAGAGCATCCGATTCAATGAAGGGTTCTGGCACCGCTATGGATTCTTTTCCGGCGTGCCCGACCCACCGTTCCAAACGCCAAGCAGGCGACCCAATGTCACCAACATGAAAGCCGGGAACTCGGGAACTGGGAGAGATCGAGAGCGACCGATGAGTCAACAATCTAACGCAGCGTTCTCCAGATGCCCGCGAGGCGAACAAACGCCGACGTGGCGTGAGGCTCCAGCCTTGCCGCGCCCCGAGTCGTCGGGGCGTATCCGGATCGCGGGGTTGCGAGTTGTCGCAAATTCGCGGCTACGAACCGATGAATCGGTTCGCGGCAAGTGTGCACGCAAGCGCCACGTCGCCCCGGGGGCGATTGGGGGCAACCCGAAAGAGTCCATCGCCCACCTGCACGCGGCTCGAGTTAATACTGGGCCGGCCCTCCCGAGGGCCGACCTCACCCGACTCCCGCAACTCTCCCCGGGCAAACGACCGGCACCGCCAGTCGTTCGGGGGCCTGGGGCGGGCTCCAAGACCGGCCGCGAGACGGCCGGTCCTCCCCAATGCGAAAACCGCGAGCCACCCATCCAACAACCGAATGACAAAAATACGAAACGAAGCCAATTAGCAGGTAAGACCCTTGCCATCAACAACATCAAAGGATACACCAAACGGAGAAGACTCCACCGGCCCCGTTCTTGAGGACCGCCGCCGTCCGACTCCTCGAACTCCCCAAGCGGCAAATACCAAGCTGGCGGCACAAGAACCAACGAAAATGCGAAACAAAGCCAAAAAGTCGAAAGCTTCGTGAATTCAATGACTTGGGACGACAACCAGACAGGTCTAAGTGCAACACGCAGGCCGGGCGACCACGAAATGCAACATCACGTCCTCAAACTACCGTTTCCGCCGGTAGATCTCCACTTCGGGCCGAAACGGCACCTCCTCATCGAGCGGAAAGACCGGCCGCGGACACTTCACATGCCCCAACCTCTTGAGGTTCGCGCTCGTAGCCCCCGGCGCGTCGATGTTGATCACCTTCCGGCACCAATCGGCGAACATATGCGGCTCGCAGTGAGGAGACTTGACCACAACCGCGTCGAACCGCTTCGGATCCTGCCCATGCGCACGGAACAGCGCACGGTCGTAAAGGCTGACCGGGCGACTGGTCACCACCCAGGTGACGGTTCTGGCTTCGAGAACGGCCGTTCGGCCCGAGAACCATGGATCCCCGAACGTTTCGCTCGGGAAGCGACCGTCCGAAAGCAGCCGCACTCGCGCTTCGATCTCCACGGGGGTGAAGCGCTCCGGGTCCAGCGCCCCGCCAACGGTCGTGCGGATCACCGCGCCCACCCCGGCGGCAAAGGCCGTCTCCGCCGCCGCCGGATCAACGATCGGAGCCAGCACTCGCCCCGCGTAGTTCGAGGCGACAAGAGCCCGCACGATAACCGTGCTGTCACCCGAAGCGCCCGAGCTGGTGGCATCCGCGGCGTCCATCAACGCAACCGTGCCCCCGTCTTGCGACAAAACCTCCAATGCCCGACTCACCGCCTCTTCGACACTTGTCAATGGCACCCGCATCCTCTCGTGATGCGCATGGAAAAGCTCCGCCAGCTCGACAGCCTGCCGTCCCGCCGCCTCGGCGTCGTCGTCGGTGACAACCAAGCTATTCGATCGCAACTCGGGCACATCGGTAAACGGATTTCCAATGAACATCCCCGCCGCCAACCCCGCCGGCAGCCGCTCCATCGCCTGCGCCGAGCGCATCACCTCCCCGAAACTACCCGTCTCGGTGATCAGCTCGTCGCCCCGAACAAGCGCCGGAATCGGCACTCGCGCCATCACCGGCCGCGCGCCTTCCCGAACGATCCGCAACAGCAGCTTCGCCGCCCGAACCCCCGTCTCGAAAAAATCAACATGGGGATACGTTTGGTAGACGACGACGGCATCACACAGCCGCAACATGCGCGGGGTAGGGATGCCGTGCAGGTCGAGCGAAATCACAATCGGGATATCCTCGCCCAAGATCTTGCGGCACTCCTCCAACAAGTACCCCTCCGGGTCATCTTCCTGTTCGGCGGCCATCGCCCCATGCAGGGCGAAGTACACTCCGTCGACCGCACCCGCCGTGCGCAACCCGTCCAGGAATTCCCCGGCAATGCGTTCGAAGTCCGCCGCCGCCAACAGCCCCCCCGACGTCAACGACCGCGCGCTGTAGCTCGGAACGACTTCAACTCCCTCCGCCGCCCCGAACACGCCCAACGCCCCACCCAACTCGTCCCGCGAGTGACCGTGCCTTTCGAGCAACTGGTCGCCGAGGGTAACGGTGAAATCGTCGTAGTGACTCCGAACCGGATTGAAGGAGGAAATCTCCTGATGACACTGCGCAATGACAATTCTCGGCACGGCTTTGTCTTCCCCCTGTTGACGGCCAAACGATTGTGGCCCCTTCCTCACCAGGATAAAACAGCTTCCCACCGGTTCGTTTTGTTACAACCAACACCGCGTCTGCCTTGCTACTCTAAGTCCCTAGCAAGCCCGGGCAAGAGTGCGTGCGGGCGAAGAAGGGGAGTTGCCTTTTACCCGACAAGGCCACGAACACCTTGAGCCGCGAAGCGGCGGCGGGAATATAGCCCAGGGTGGAGCCGAAGGCGGAACCCTGGGTAGCATCCCTACCCTTGCGAGCCCTGAAAGGGCGGCAGGAAGCTCTCGCCCGACCCTACGGTGCGTCTCGACACCCATTTTCGTGGCGGTTTTATGAAACTGCGGATTCATGAAAACGGACTGTGCCCTTTTTCGCATAGTCTGACCTACACGACCTGGACGCGCGGAATGCGTCTGCACAATACTATCTGTTTGACTTAGGATCGGAGGAGAACCATGTCACTACACATCGGCGATGAAGTACCCAATTTCACGGCGGAAACTACCGAAGGCACAATTCAATTCCATGATTGGATCGGCGACGGATGGGCCGTCCTGTTTTCGCACCCGAAAGATTTCACTCCCGTCTGCACCACCGAGCTCGGCTACGTCGCCGGCCTTGGCCCCGAGTTCGCCAAGCGCAACTGCAAGGTCATCGGCCTAAGCGTCGATTCCGTCGAGGATCACACCGGATGGTCCAAGGACATCGAGGAGACCCAAGGTCATGCGGTCAACTACCCGCTGATCGGCGACACGGATCTCTCCGTGGCGAAGCTCTTCGATATGATTCATCCCAACGCGACCGGTTCCGCCAAGGGCCGAACGGCCGCCGACAACGCCACCGTGCGCTCGGTCTTCGTCATCGGCCCCGACAAGAAGATCAAACTCATGATCACCTATCCGATGACGACCGGCCGCAACTTCGACGAAGTGTTGCGCGTCATCGATTCCATGCAGCTCACCGCGAAGCACAAGGTCGCCACCCCGGTGAATTGGAAGCAAGGAGAAGACGTCATCATCGTCCCCTCCGTGTCCAACGACGAAGCCAAGGAAAAATACCCCGACGGCTGGAAGTCGCCCAAACCCTATCTCCGCATCGTCCCGCAACCGGAGTAGTCGCATCCACCGGCTCCACCCGCTCAGTGGGCTGCAATGAGGAAAGCATCAGGGCCGATGGCCGCCATGGTTACTGTGAAGAGAATGCGAGCCACCCCAATCCGGTGTTGACACAGGCCTTATCCTGAAACTGGAGGACGGCGGAGCCGTGCGGTCACGTAGCCACGCGGTACTCCTACGACAATAGGGCACGATGAAGAGAGGAGGAATAACCGTGGCGGCGTCCAAATTGCCGGCTCTCAACATGAAGCACCCCGAGGCCTGTCGCTTGGCACGCCGTCTTGCTGATCTAACCGGCGAAACACTGACCGAAACAGTAAAGGGTTCGCTGAGAGAGCGGCTATCTCGCGAACAGCGCCGCCCCGATCCGACCATTCGAGAGAAGCTAACCGAGATCGCCGGTCGTCGTGCCCGTCGGCCGGTTCTCGATTCTCGAGCGGACGACGAAATCATCGGCTACGACGAACACCGTCTACCCGGGTAGTGCCATGGTCGTCGGCACGTCCGGGTTTACTTCGCCACGCGGTTCTCGTACCACACAACGTTCTCGCTGTCTTGACCGGCGATCAAAACGTCGAGGTCGCCGTCGACGTCCATGTCGACAAGGCGAATATCATAGGCGGCTTGATCCTCGTGGATGATGTGCGTAGTGAAGCCGCCTCGACCGTCATTTTCGAACCAGGCGGCCGTAAAGTCGTCCTTGGCGCAGGTGACCGCGTCGATGTCGCCGTCTTGATCGATATCACCGACCGCCAGATCGTGGGGACCCGTGAGATCGGGGTTGATCTCGTGCAAGGTGAAATCCGGGGCTTCGAACCAGAGCACGCCCTTTCCGTGGCCGCGCGTGGCAATGAAGTCCGTCAGGCCGTCTCCGTTGAGCTCGGCCATGAGGATGTTCGTCGCGCCTTCCTGGCCGGTGGCGAGGACATGCTTCTTCCAGGGTAGGCCGCCGTCGGCGGGCTGTTCCCACCAGGCGAACCAATTGCCGTCGGGAGGAATCTTGGCGGCGGAGGCCGCGTCCGTCAGGCCGTCTCCGTTGACGTCGCCCAGACCCAGGTAATGGCTCAGTCCCGGGGCGTCCTTATCGGCGAATACATGACGCTCCCAACCCTCGGCTTCGCGCGGGTTTGGAGGTCGTTTCCACCACACCAGCGACTCAGGGTAGTCCGTGTCTACCGGCTGCGCGCTGTTGCCTGCAAGGTCGAGGCGGTCGTCTCCGTCGATGTCGCCGACGATGAGCCCGTGCGTGCCGTTAACAGCGTCGTCGACCAAGTGGAACGGCCAGGGACCCTTGGTAGGCTCGTCCGGCCGCTCGAGCCAGAAGATGGGCCCGGGGCTGTAAACCGCTCCGATGAAGTCGGGATCACCGTCGTCGTCCACGTCCATCACTTCACTGTGGATCAAGAGTGGCGACGTATCGGGGTCATGGGTTGCGATCACTACTTCGCTCCAGTCGGGAGCAACGTAGAGACGCGTCTTGCCGTCCCCCTCGCTGATCACGTCCGGCAGCCCGTCGCCGCTAAAATCGGCGGCAACGACGGTATGGTTCTTGTAGCCCTCGGCCACGATGTGCCGCGGCCATGGCTGGTTCACCGAGGCCGCGCTGGCCGGAGAGGCCGCGCCCGGCTCCCGCGGCGAGCACCCAAACAGCATCCAGGGGATGGCGAGCAGGTAGAGGTAAGGCCGTCGGTCGAGGATCGTGTATCTGGTGGGCAAGGTCTTCTCCCCGGAACATGGATGACCACACAAAGATACCATGCCGTCCAACGCCCGGCCGGCCGGTGTGCATCAATCTAAACGATTCTCGGACGGCTCGAGCACCGACCGGGGCACAAAAAAGAGGGGGGCGTTGCCGCCCCCCTCGTCGTTAGGTTGAATTTGCTTCGACCCTACTGGTCAAGTGACTCAGTTCACACGCGTAGCGCCGGCGGCGTCTGGATTCAGTTCCAAGTATCCCCCGGGATTGAACGTTTACAGGAGAGAGTCCGCACGTACCACCTGTTTCGGCTTTTTCCGTCGGAAACAGCGCAGTCACGTCCACGATCCGCGCTGCGTGATTGCGCAGCCTACGGTGTTGCACGAAGAAGTAATGGAGGAAGTCCTGAGCCTCCTCGGGGTGAAGAGAAAGGTAGCTGGCGGTGACCACCCGCTCGTATTGGCCGCGCAGGAGCTTCATCGCCCCGACGCCCAGACACATTTCCGAGAGGGCCGAAATCTCTCGAAAATCCTCGACCACCTGCCATCCGAGAGAACGTACCACCCGGTCCGCGGCGGATCGCATTGGAAGGCGAGCTCTGAACACCGCATCGACCGACTGATCCATCACACCTTTGCTTGTTTGGAACTTGGACCAAGCCAAGTCAAAGGACCTCTTCTGTCGGGCATCATCTTGACCAGGATTTCCGATTTGGCTCCTCTGACGGCACGAGTCTACACCCTCACCCGGCGAAGCGCAACCATTTCTCCACCCGAAAGAGGCGGCGGCTGAGGCGGGACCGATCGAGCCCCCTTCTTGCCCCTCATGGGGGCTGATCCGCCGCTGCGAAGTCAATTTCGCAGACACCCCTCCGAGCTTCCGTCCTCAGTACACAGATTTCGCATTCGCCAAGTGCGGTGCTAACCACCCGGCACAGGCAGCGCCCAGATCCTCCGCAGCATGTCGCCAAACAGCCGCCGGTTCAGATGTCCCTCGGCCAAGAGCAACCAGTAGTACCGCGCGTGCTTGACCAATCTGCCGCCCGTCTTCATCAACCGCTGCTGCAAGCTCGTCAGTGACCACGTCTTGATCCTGTGCGGCAACCCGAGTCGCCGCCACAGGTTGCCCAGGTTGTAGGCCGGCACGCTTAACTGCAAGCGCACCTCGTTCGCCCGGAAGCGATGGCACGACAGCCGCGTCCAGTGCGTCGCTTGCTTACCTTCTTTGATCCACTGCTCCGCCGTGCCGCGCTTGTTGTAGAAACGCACCACCGACCGGCTTGGCAAGCTCATGTTCGTCACGATAAAACCGACGCGCGCGAATAGCTCGCCCTGGTGGTGCTCGACCTTGGCGACAACTCGTCTCGGCCCCTTCCAGCTCTCCGCCTGATAGCGAAAGCTCTTGTAGCGCACTAGCGGCTTGCGGCCGGGCCTCCCCGGCGGACGAAACAGGATGTCTTCGATCTCCAGCTCCAGGTTCTTACTTGGCCGGAATGCGGATCGCGTAGTCCGCGCCGCGCTCCTCCAGCGCCTCGTAGATCTCCGGCTTGGCAAAGGCGGCATCGCCCCGGAAGGCGACCTGCTTGCCCGCAGCCTGTTGGCGCTCGATCTCCGGCAACAATAGCTCATCCCAGTCCTCGGCGCTGTGCACGTTGCCGGGACGCAGCTTGGCAGCGAGGCAATCACCATGACCGTTGAACAAAAGCAACGGGTGGTAGCAGACCGACTCGAAGTGTCCGTTGTAGGCACTGCCTTCCTGTTGGCCATGGACCGGACTCTCGGTGGAGTCCATGTCCAGAACGACCCGCTCGGAGTCGTCGAACGCCTCCGCTTGCCCGACCAGCTCTCGGTTCAGCGCCATCAGCCCCAGCAGGTTCTCTTCGCTCGCCAGCATCTCCGTCTCGAAGCCATGCAGCGTCGAGGTCAAGGCCGCTCGGCGATCCCAGTTCCTCTGCGAGCCGATCAAGCGAAACGTCGGGTCAGCCGACACTCGGACGGCGTCGTTGACGTCCTCGTAGCCTGCCAAGCGGCTGTAGATCGACTGGCGCAGCAGATCGGCCAGCGGGAACTTCTTGTTCAAGCCTTGTCGCGAGTCGCTGAGATACTCATCGATCAGCTTCCCGAGACCGAGCCGCTCGTCCAGTTCGCGAACCAAAATCAGGCCACCGTCGGAAGTGACATGCGATCCCTGGAAATCGACTTTCAACAAGCCGTTGAAACTTAGCTGGAATGGCTTGGTTTGTTTTTCACCCATTGGGTGTTGGCCTCCATGGCGTCCTCATCGGGCTCTAGCCCCTATGAATAAAGACGCTCAAGGCCGCTGGAAGGTCGGGATGTCAAACATCAAATTGAAAATGCGGGCCTAGACGCCCAATAAGTGTGCCGCTTCGGGAAGCCCGCGATCCGTCGCAAACGTATTGGATAACCAACAGAAAATGAGGCTCTTCTGGGATTTTAGTGGCTGGCGGCGGTGAGTGACGGATCCCTCGCCACTGTGAGGCCGACCTCCCGGAGCCTGCTTCGGTGCCATTCAAGGGCTTCGTGACAACTCTACGGCCCCCAAGGCCGGGCGGCGACTGCGTTGGCCAAAAAGAATTACTGATAAACAAAGGGTTACGAGTAGAGCAAGGCTGCTGGCAGGTAGTCGTACAGTCTCCCGAAGGCTGTGAAATGCGGATCCACAACTGTCATCCAGTGGCCACACTCAAAGAGATAACTCCCTGTTTATCAGTGTCTTATTCCCTTTACGAGTTGCCCACGACCGGACTGGCGTGTAGGGTATTTGGGGATTTCTTGGCCGCCTTTTGGGCTCCGATGTGACTGCGGGCGACGTCGGGTCGGCAGGATGGAGGAGCCGGCTACCCGTTGGCCACCCACTAAAAACCCGGAAGAGCCATCTTTTCTCCCTCCTGTGGATCGTTTAGGTAACAGACCGACAAACCAAGCAAAAGAGGGGCGTCGAGATTGAGAAGATAGTTGTAGTAGATATCGGGGAATTGGCTGTCCCTCGTCTCATACGCACCAAGCAATTTCCCATACGCCTCACTACGCTGTCCCTGATCTTGATCAAGCTGCGTCACATGGCCCAGGCTATGAACTCCGGGCTTGTCCGCTGGATCGATCGCAAGATTGCGGGCCAAGCCGAATTAAGGCGGCATCGCCCCGGAAGGCGACCTGCTTGCCCGCAGCCTGTTGGCGCTCGATCTCCGGCAACAATAGCTCATCCCAGTCGTGCTTATTTCCTTTCGGGTCTGCGGCACGGAGCTGTCATGCATCGCGGCTCGTCCCCAGGGGATCACTCTGTTTTTCCTAGGGCTTCGCTTGTCCGGACTGACCGGCCATAGAGCAACAGTCAGTTCCCAGTCGCGAATCCGGATTACCTCCATAGGTTGCGCCCTCTTCGTCGATCAGGCGTGTCACATCATCGGGATCGTGTTTGTCGAGCAGTTCCTGGAATGGACGTAGCAGCTGCCTGCTTGGTAAGAATCGATCCAATGTTCCTCGGGCTTCCAAGATCCAAAGAAAAAAGTTCGTCGACTTGAGTTGAGCGAGCTTGCGCTGGGCATCTTGCTCGAATGGAGACAACGCAAACGGATCGTTGTCTGGGGCGACGACAGTCGCTTCGACTAAAATTCTGGAGTCGCCTGATGTTGCGGCGAAATCCGGGTGTTTATCTGTACCGTGCAAATCCGGGTGGGTGCTCACAGAGAATCCCAAGCGCAAGAGGATCTGGTGCACGAGCAGTTCGAACCATGCGGAGTAGTGTTGACGGTAGATCGAACTGCGAAAGCTTGATCTGAAGCGTTTGAGGTCGGCCTCCGCGGCGTCCTTGGAGTAGTCTTCATACCACCGCTCGCACAGCTCTCGCGCCACGACCGCTCGCTCGATGGCGGAGCGATTGAGGAACGAGAAGTGGGATTCGTTCACCTCGGCCAATCCCGTGAAGGTTCGCTCCATGTCATCGAAGAGGCGCATTGACTTCTCGTGATTCGAATCCGCGACACGGACAGACGCTGAGAGTTGGCGCGATGGCGAACGGGATCGTGGCAGCTAGGCTCAATCCGATACGAGGCCCGCGCTACGCAGCCAGTAAAGCATAGCCGTGGCAGCAACCACCGTCAAGAAACCGTCAGAAAACTCGCCCATCAAGTGAGCCAGACCGTTGGCGTTGCGAGCGAAAGCAGACGCCCTAAAACCGCGTAACATCAACGAGAGAAAGGAGTTGGGAGAAAACCATGGAAGACGCCCTCTTGCCTCCTAAGCGGCAGGTCGCAGGTTCGAATCCTGCCGGGCCTACCATTTCCTTGAACGTCTCGCCGTAATAGTTATCCTTCTTCGCCGATCCCGCTACGCGGCGGGCCTGAGGACCGGCCGAGAATGCACCGTCCTCGAGCGTCCGGGCGCGGGCGTTTCATGGAGGTGATATGAATGCCTCGGTACTCATCGAGCAGATCGTCCCGAAATGCGGGCTAGATTCAACGCAGTTCGAAGGATTCGGGATCGGTGACCGCGAAGATCCGCTTCGATTTCGCGAAAGAACCGGTTCCGCGGCCGCGCCGCGTGGACCTACTCGCTCTCAGCCATGCCACGCGGCAGGCCGGGCGCTATGTTATGGACCATGCGAGCATGAACACCGCAGATACACGAACGCGGCTTGTCGTCTCCCACGGGGGGCCTAGCCCATGAACCCCATGTTGCTTGACGGGAAGTTGGCGAGGTTGGGGAACACGGTCGGGAGATCGACTTCGGCCACGCCGAACCAGCGCGCGAGCGTTGCTCCGAAGGTGTCGAGCGACGTCGTGGGAATCCAGCGGCCTCGCTGGTCCGTGCTGTCGGGACCGGCCGGGTCCAAGGTTGGAAACGTCCCGTAGAGCCCGCCCTGCACGGCTCCGCCGAGAACGAACATAGGGCTGCCCCAACCGTGGTCGGTGCCGGCGGTCGCGTTGGGCTCGAAGGTTCGCGCGAAATCGGATTCGGTAAAGGTGGTGACGCAGTCTTCAACGAGTAATTCGCCCGTCGCCGTGTAGAACGCATCCATGCAGGCATCAATGTTCGTCAGCAAATTGAGATGTAGGGGAGCCTGATTCGAGTGATTGTCGAAGCCGCCGGTGGAACAGAAAAAGATCTGGCGCTTCATCCCCAAGGCCGCGCGCACCTGGATCAGTTGCGCCACTTGCTTGAGTTGGTTCCCGAGACTGGTTGTCGGGAACACGGTAGCAAGCGGGGGGGCGAGTTCGGTGGCGGCTGCGATCAACTCTCCGATTTCGATGGCGTCGGACAGCGTCTGCCCGACCGCCTGCACAACGGCCAATCCCGTGTCAAAATCCAAAAGCTCCTGCAATGCCTGGTTGCGTGCGGGGGCGTTGGAGCTGGTCGAGCCCAACGGCGCCAAGGGCGAACCCGGGTTTAGGCTCGCTTGCTGGGTTGTTTCGCCCGCGAGAAGCAGGGCCGAGCCAGCCAAAGATACCGAGGTCGGAAACAGAGCGGGAGCATTCTGGGAGGCTATCAGGTCGGCGACGCGCCCGGCCCATCCGCTGCTGGAAGGGTGAACCGGATGCCCGCTTTGCATTTCCGCTACCTGATCGGAATGGGAAAACAGCCGCGTCGGCCTCGGGTCGATACCGGCCTGGTACTGCGCCTTCGTCATCGGCTGTACCAGCGTCCCTACGTTGGCCGCCACGGCGAGTCGATTCGTGGCCTGGTTGGTGATCGCGGCGAGGTTGGTCATCGCGGGGTGCAAACCATAGGTCGCGTCCGGCCCGTACGGGGAATTGTTCGTCGTGCCGATCGGCAGCAGCGCTCCCTGCGCGTGGGCCAGGCCCCCTCGGACGCCGGCGTAGTTGGTGTACCCGGCCGCGGTCGGCACGACGGTGTTATCGCCGTCGTTGCCGCCGAACATAAAGATACACACCAAGGCTTTGTAGTCTTCCGCGCCGGCCGCCAGGGCGTTCATCATTCCGAAGCGCGTGAAGTTGGCGGTGGCTCCCAGCGAGGCCAGGCGGAGGAATTGTCTGCGGGTTCGTGGTCTCATGAATTTCGTTCCTTTGGTGTCGAAACAGTGAGCGTCTTCCGGCCCGTCCTTCCCGAACGACTCTAGTGTTGGACCTGATAGCGAGACGAAGTCGCGACCAGATAGATCGCATACTCGGCCCTGCGTTCCGGATGCCCTGCCGATACGTCGGTGATCGCGTTGAGAATGCTTTGCCGCTCCGTATCGGTGAGCGGCTCGTGGAGCAGAGTGTTTTCCGCAAGGGCGAGCAAAGCGGCCGGGTCGTCGGTCAATGCGTAAAACGCCGACAAATCGATAAAAACGCCCGTGCCCGTCTGGTTACGAGCCACGCGGTAGACGAAATCAACTCGCTCGATCGCGTTGGTGAAGGTGTGGATCTGGAATTCCGGACCTTCGATCGACCCGTGCGCGCCGTGAAACCCGCCGTGCAACAGGTGGAAGTAGTTGAATACGGTCGGGGGCCGGAATACCCACTGGCCCATCTTATAGGTCCGCCAGCGCAGGATGTTTGCTTCCTGCACTTGCGCGTCGAGCGCTCGTAGCAGCGCTACGGAAAAGAGCACGGGTTCGCGCAGGTGGCCGTGGTCGCCGCCGGCTTTATCCGCTTCGCGGTCGAGGAGTACGGCCTTGATGACGGCTTTGAGATCGCCTCGTGCCCCTGAACCATTTGTTGTTAAACACCTTCGTTACCCGGCGCACGTACTGCGAACTCGGGTTGCTGTCGACGAAGTGCCGAATCAGCCGCAGGGCGAGAAAGGGCCCAATGTTTGGGTGATTGAAGACATGCTGCAAAGCGTCGTCGAGGTCCACGACAGCGGTTCTCCCGGCCGGCATGATATAGCCGTCCATGAGGACCTTTTCCGTCATGTCGTGTTGATCGTTCCAGGGTTCCATCGGGCCGATGTAGTAGGGAGGGTTGTAAAAGCCGGGGCTGTCCTCGAGGGGATGGGTCGGGTAACCCCATCCGGTAAACACCCGCGCAAAGTTCAGAATGGTGTCTTCGGTGTACGTTGGCGTCGTATTACCGTCTTTGTCCGTCTTGGGCGTGCCGTCGAGATTGAGAATCACGGTTCCGACAGTGAAGAGCTGCTGTAGCTCGCGACCGAAGTTCTCGTTGGGGTTGAGGCCCGAACCCGGTTCCGTCGCCTTGTTTCTCACCATGTCGAGGTAGCGGCCCATGGTGGGACTCAAGGTAACGTCGCGCAATAGATCGTAATAGTTGCCGAAGGCGTTGTCCCTGAGCATGCGCACCCACGGAACCATCTGGTGCGAACTGCCCACGGTATTCGCCGAGACAACAAAGATCTGACTCAACATGAACGCCATGCGTTGCCGCAGTTGGTCTTCCCCGTGAACGGCGTTGTGAAAAAACTTCTCCTGGGCCGGCCTGAAATCGTGGATGTCCACGAGGGGATCGGGATAGTCGGACATCGGCGCGGCGAACTGCTCTTCGAGAAAGGCCTCCTTGCCGACTTCTTGTAAGTGGGCGATGCTTGCCAGCGTGAATCCCCATGTCGCCTGTTCGAGGAAGCGCTTGGCTTCCGACACGGACATGCCGTTGCCGCCACCGCCGCCGTTTCCGCCACCGTCGCCGGCGTCGACCACCTCGACGTTCACGACGTTGGACGGATCTGGGCCGGGGTTCTCGACGAAGACTGCGATGGGGCCGATTTGCTCGGTAGTTGCCGTACCGTCCGCGATCAAGCGTTTAGCATTTCGCCTCGTGGTCGGCAGTGCAATGCCGTCGAAGTACACGACCGCGCCGCTGTCGAAACCGCTGCCCGTCACCGTCAAGCTGAACGCGCCGACTGCTACCGAGGTAGGTTTCACCGCCGAAACAACGGGTGCCGCTGAAAGCGTGGATGCGGCGATACCAAAACAAGCCACCATCATCAATCCGTGAAGTGTTGGCGGGCGTCCCAATTGCCGGCGCAAGCTTACGGATTCGAGTGGGCCAAACAGGGATTCGGATAGATGGAGGACTTTCATTGTGCGGTGGCCGGTGTTTATGCTTCGAAACCTTCGAAGCTGTGTTCAGCGAGGTATGTTGGCGCCCCTCGAGACGCGCAACCCCTGACGCTAAGGCAACCCTACCATCAGTCGCCTTCGATCTCGATTCGGTTTCCTTGGAGAAATCCCTCTCAGATCACCTACGATCCGGAGCCGGCCACCCTAAGCCTTTCTGCCTTTCTGATCCAACTTCTGGGACTTTCTTCATACGCCTCCGGCACGCAAGGTTCGTCAATGTAATCGGGCCAAGATTCTAGGCCTGACAGGACTAACGTACTGGTCCGCGACCCCGGCCCATCACGAAACAGACCGCGAGAGGGGAAGGTTCTTTTCAAATGCGGTGATAGGGGAACGCAGGCCGGCCGAGGCGGTCCTTCGAAACGGAGCTTGCCAAGCTCGACCCGGCGACGTGGCGTGAGGCGCCGGCCTTGCCGCGCCCCAAGTCATCGGGGCGTGTTCCAGACAGCTTCCTTGGGAACTTCCGCGAATTCCGCGGATACGAACCGATGAATCGGTTCGCGGCAAGCGTGGACGCTCACGCGACGTCGCGGCCGGCATGAGTTGGGTGTCTCCAAGCGAAGGGCCTTGCTCGGGGCGCGCGCCTGACAGAACAGCCTCGACCTAACCGCCGCGCACGAGCATCCTTAGCAGTCCCCCGACCGCTTTTTCGATACGCTCGGCGCTCAAGTTGTCGGGCAACGGGACGGCGCATTGCGGATGAACCTCGATACGGCCCCCTTCGGCGCGGCGTCGGGTTTCTCCACCGACGCCGCCAGGCTGGCGAGCGCCCACCCGGTACCTCTTGCCGCTCGTGGATTGCACCTGGTAGTCGCCATAGGGCCCGCCTCGCGGCCTCGACACGACCTTCTTGACGGCCTCTCGCGCTCTCTGCCGGCGCGCCTGGATCTGCTCCTCGACCAACATCGGTTCACCTTCGCGGCGATTCGAATCGCCGCATAGAATAGCAGTTCCGCCGCCCGAGACACCAGCCTTGCCGCGGGCTCGCCCGGCAGCGATCGGCACTCTTGCTCCGGCACAGCTGCAGCCCGAACTCGGAAGCCCGTTGAAGCCGCTGCTCCCACTCCGACGATCGCGCTATTCTGAAGGGAACAATTCGCCATGGAAAACCTCGGCTACCTTGCGTTGATTCTGGCCTTCTGCCTTTCGCTCTACGCGATCGTTGCGTCGCTGACAGGGAGACTACGGAGCAACCTTCTGCTCGAAGTCAGCGCCCAGCGCGCCGTGCTCGCGGCCTGGGTGCTGGTCACGATTGCGTCGGCGTCGCTGCTTTATCTGATTCTCAGCAACGACTTCCGCATCAGCTACGTGGTCTCGCGCAGCAACGCCGACATGGCGATCCTTTACAAGTTCGCCGCCTGGTGGGGAGGCCAGGAAGGTTCCATCTTGTTCTGGACCTGGATTCTGGCGAGCTATTCGTTCATCGCCGTCTATACGGCACGCAAGAAGCACGCCGGTATGATCTCCTACGTCGTGGCGATCATGATGTCGATTCAGGTGTTTTTCCTGATCCTCCTCATTTTCGTCGCGAACCCCTTCCAAGTCCTGATGTCGGGGCCGCAGATTACTTCGACCCCGGACGGCCAGGGGCTCAACCCGCTGTTGCAGCATCCGTTGATGGCGATCCATCCGCCGATGCTCTATCTCGGGTTTGTCGGTTTCGCCGTGCCCTTCGCCTTCGCGATGGCGTCGTTGATTACGCGCCAACGCGGCGATAGCTGGATTCACACCACCCGCATCTGGACCATGATCACCTGGTTGTTCCAGAGCATCGGCGTTCTGCTCGGGGCTCGTTGGGCCTATGCCGTGCTTGGGTGGGGCGGCTATTGGGGTTGGGATCCCGTCGAGAACGCGTCCCTGCTGCCGTGGATCACAGGCACCGCCTTTCTGCACTCGGTGATGATGCAGGAAAAGAAGGGCATGATGAAGGGCTGGAACGTCGTCCTGATCTCGACGACCTTCTTCCTGTGCATCTTCGGCACGATGATGACCCGCAGCGGCATCGTCAGCTCCGTCCACGCTTTCGCGCAATCGCCCATCGGCAACTGGTTTGTCGGTTTCCTGACGATCTCGGTCGCCCTGACGATTTTCCTGATCCTCAACCGTCTTGACTACCTCAAAAGCGAAAGCCAACTCGAGTCGGTCGTCTCGCGCGAGTCGAGCTTCCTGTTTAACAACGTCATCTTGCTGGCCAGTTGCTTCGCCGTGTTGTGGGGAACCCTGTTTCCGGTGATCAGCGAAGCCGTCACGAATGAAAAGATCAGCGTCGGCCCGCCCTTCTTCAATAAGGTGAACGTTCCGATCGGGTTGTTGCTGCTGTTTTTGACCGGCGTGGGGCCGCTGTTTGCGTGGCGTCGAACCTCGGTCGAAAGTCTACGCAAGAACTTCCAGTTGCCGGCGATGGTTGCGCTCGCGGTCGGCGTCGTCTTGGCGGCGCTCGGAGTGCGGGACTTCTACGCCTTGATTTGCTTCATCCTGTGCGCCTTCGTCGGGTTGACGATCCTGACCGAATTCGTCAAGGGCGCAAGACTGCTCCAGCGCAAGCAGGAAACCGGCTTTGTGCCGGCGCTGGTCGAGTTGACCCACCGCAACACCCGTCGCTACGGCGGCTACGTGGTGCACATGGGCATCGTGTTCATGTTCATTGGTTTCGCGGGATCGGCATTCAACGAGCACGGCAAGGGCGAAGTGCCGGTCGGCGACGGATTGCAGGTGGGTGAGTACGAGTTTCATCTGACGGACATCAAGGAAGAGAACAACGCCAACTACGTAAGTCAGACAGCGCACGTGGAACTGTACCGTGACGGCGAGTTGCTCGAGGTGATGCTGCCCGAGCGGCGCAACTATCACGCCAGCGGGACCGGCACTACGGAGGTTGCGATCCGACCGCGCATCAGCGAAGACGTCTACGTGGTCTTTTCCGGTATCTCGACGGTGACCGATACGCCGGTCATCGAAGTCTATATCAACCCCTTGGTCAATTGGATTTGGATCGGCGCGTTCGTGCTGGTCTTCGGCACCTTGATCGCCTTGGTGCCGGCGAAGATCAAGCCGATTCGCACTCGCATTGTGGGAACGACGAAGAAAACTCATGCGGTTCCGGTTGAAACTACTTAGTCTGTTCGTGTTGCTCGCGGTCCAGACCTTGTTGGCGCAGAACGTCACCAAGGGCGACCCGAAGTCCAAGCAGATCCGCGAGGTCGGCGAGCAGTTGAAGTGTCAGTGCGAAGCGCACTGCTCCTACACCGTCAGCGGCTGCAACATGACCGGTTGCTCGTTTCGCGCTGCCGCGGCGGCGGAGATCAGCAAGGACATCGACGCCGGACTGTCGACAGGCGAAATCGTCGAACGGATGATCGCGAAATTCGGTTCCGAGCTGCGCAACTCACCGCGCGCTGAGGGCTTCGGACTTTTCGGCTGGGCGATGCCTTTCGCGGCGCTGGCGGCGGGCTTGATTGCCGCGCCGTTCGTTGTCAAGCGCTGGAAGGCTCGGGAAGCGGCCGTGGCAACCCCCGCGCACGTCGACCCCTCGGTTTTGTCTCTGTATGAGCAGCAGATCGAGGAAGACTTGAAAGATCTCGACTGACCCCAGCCGCCCAAGGAAGAGCCGCGAAGCGACGACCGGAATTCGGCCCCAGGGCGGAGCCGACGGGCGGAACACTGGGTAGCCGCTCCACCCGGGCGAGCCCTGGGGGGGCGGCGGCGAGTACCGTGCCCGTCTCGAACACCTCTCCGACTGTTCCAACATGTTGATTCTCGCCGCCGTTCTCCTTGTCGCCTTTGCGCTACTGGTGCCTCTTCTGGTCGGGAAGGGCTCCTTGCCCGAGCTCGAGCCGGAATCACCCACCCGCCATCTGGAGGAACGCAAGGCCGCGATTTACGAAAACCTGCGCGACCTGCAAGGCGAATACCGCATGGGCAAGCTGTCTGACGAAGACTACCAGCAGACGAAACGCGACCTGCAGAAGGACCTCGCGCCGGTGTTAGCGGAGATTGACCGCATCAACAGCGAGGGGCCGACGGCCGCCGAGTCGCCCGAGGCATCCCCCTCCCTCGGGGACTAATCTTAGGCTGCGTTTCCCCGACGTGGCGCGCGCCTCCAGGCGAGCCGTGGCGGCATTCCTGCCGCCATGTCCCGCCTCTAAAACCGCCGCTAACCCCCGTCCGCCTCGAAGTGCGTCGTCCTCCCACTTCGCGAAGCAAACGCCGGGAAGCTTTCAAACCTGGACCCGCCCGGCCTTTACCCGCCGGCGACAGCGCCCCGCCGTTTGACCCTGTCCCGCGACACGGGTATCATGGGCGAGGCACTTGTCTCGGGAGAAACCCTATGCGCCGCTTCGCTTTGCTCGCCGCCTTTGCCTTGTTGGCCTCGTTCACCTTGCCGCCGTTGGGCTCCAACAGCCACGGCACCTATGAAGTTGTTCACGGTTGGCCCGTGCTGCCCGACGGGTACACGCTCGGCCAAGCCGCCGGAGTCGAGGTCGACTCGCACAACCACGTCTGGGTGTTTCATCGCGGCAAGCATCCCGTGCTGTGCATCGACGGCGATAGCGGCAAGATTCTGCAGCAGTGGGGCGACGGACTGTTCGACAGCCCGCATGGGCTGACCGTTGATCCGGACGACAATATTTGGGTCACCGACAACGGAAATTCGCACCTGGTTTCAAAGTTCAGCCATGAGGGCGAGCTGTTGATGACGCTGGGGACGAAGGGCGTCAGCGGGCAGGACGGCAAGCACTTCAACAAGCCCACCGACGTGGCGGTCGCGCCCAACGGCGACATCTACGTCAGCGACGGCTACGGCAACAGCCGCGTCGCCAAGTTCGACAAGAACGGCAAGTTCCTGCTCGAATGGGGACAAAAGGGCGAGGGGGACGGCGAGTTCCAAACCCCCCACGGCATCGCCCTCGACGACGACGGGAACGTCTATATTGCCGACCGCGAGAACGTCCGAATGCAGGTCTTCGACGCCAACGGCAAGTTCCTCAAGGCCTGGAAGAGCTCTGAGCTGGGCCGCCCCTGGGGCGTTGACTTCCAAGGCGGACATCTCTTTGTCGCCGACGGCGGCGATCTGGGCGAAGACCCGCCCGTCCGCAACCGCGCTCTGAAGCTCGACCTCGACGGCAACATCCTCGCGAAATGGGGCTCGTTCGGAAGCCAAGACGGGCAGTTCTACTGGGCCCACCACATCTCGGTCGGCGCGAACAATGACGTCTACGTCGTCGACGTCAGCAACGGCATGCGCGTGCAGAAGTTCGTCGCGCGCTGAGCGTGGGGCTTGGCGAACCCCTGACAGCGCTTGTCGCCGGCCGGGGGGCGGCGGTCGTGCTGCCGAGGGGGCTGTTGGCCTTGGCCGCTGGGGGCCTGATGGTCTTTCATTGACTCACTTACGACCTTCAGGCCGCTTCCTTGTTCTCGGCGATGCTACAATAATCGGCCCGTCTTGGAGACGTCTCCGGCAAGCTGCTTGCGACGACCTCCCGGGCGGATTTCGCGGGCGAGTCGACACAATGGTCTCCCAAACAAACTATGGCGAATGAAACTACACTTTTGGTTGCGGTCATTATGGGCAGCAAGTCTGATTGGTCAACGATGCGACATGCGCATGAGATGCTCGACCGGTTTGGGGTTCCTCACGAATGCAAGGTGATGTCGGCGCACCGCACGCCCGATATCACGATGGAATATGCTTCTTTGGCCGAGGAGCGCGGTATGCAGGTGATGATTGCCGCCGCGGGCGGAGCCGCGCACCTTGCCGGCGTGATCGCGGCGCATACGCTGTTGCCCGTGCTCGGCGTGCCGATCGAAAGCCCGGCCCTCAAGGGGATGGATTCGCTGCTGGCGACGGTTCAGATGCCGGGGGGGATCCCCGTCGGGACGCTCGCTATTGGGAAACCTGGGGCTGTGAACGCGGCGTTGCTGGCGGTTCATATTCTCTCGAACAACGATCCGGAGCTGCGCGAGAAATTGCGAGCCTTTCGGGTTGAGGAGGCCGAGAAGGTGCGGCAGGCGACGCTCGACTAGGGTGCGGTTCTCACCGCCCGCCGAGCCGAAGCGTGTGATTGGCCCGTCACGACTTCGTTACGGTTGCCTGTCCTAATCCGTGGTTGACCGCGGTTTGCCGTGCTTCCGTAGGCTCCGCCTCAACAAGCAAATCTTGATCTCACGGGTTTTTGGCGTTACTCTACCAAGTGACGGTTTGTCCGCGGAACGGAGGCGCTTCCCCATGACCCGACGCGAGATCGTGCTGACTCTTCCCGGGCTGCTGCTTGGCGCCCGCTCGGTGCAAGCGGCCACGCCCCTGCCCAATCGCCCGAAACGGTCGGGGGCGCTGCGGCTGCTCGGCCGCGGGCGGATCGAGGACCCCGCGGGTAGTGGTCGGGTGAAGGTTAGCGAGACGGCTCTCGATTGGAACGTCTCTGAAACCGCCATCATCATTTGCGATATGTGGGACGACCATTCGTGCAAGTCGGCGGCGGGACGCGTGGCTGCGATGGCGCCGAGGATGAACCGGGTCGTTGGCGCGGCTCGCCAGCTGGGGGTGATGATTATCCACGCGCCGAGCGACACGGTTGATTTCTACAAAAACACGCCCTATCGCCGGCGCATGGCCGAGGCGCCGTATGCGGAGCCGCCGGTGCCGATTGCGAGTTGGTGTTATCTGGAACCCGCCAAGGAAAACCGCTTGCCGATCGACGATTCCGACGGCGGCTGCGACGACGCGGTACCGGGCGAGGAGGGTCGGGCGTGGAGCCGCCAACATGCCGCCATCGAGATGGGGCGCTATGACGGCGTCACCGATCAAGGCACGGAAGTGTACAACTTCTGCCGCTCGGAGGGAATTACGAACATCGCTCTGATGGGCGTTCACACGAATATGTGCGTGCTGGGGCGTTCGTTCGGGATTCGCCAGATGGTGCGGTTGGGGATGAACGTGGTGTTGGTTCGGGATTTGACCGATTCCATGTATGACCCGCGCGACGAGCCCCGCGTGAGTCACGAGCGCGGTACGGAGCTTGTGATTGAACATATCGAGCGGTATTGGTGTCCATCGGTTGTGAGTGCGGATCTTGCTCGGCTGGCGGGCGGTTCGAAACGACCGGATTCCCGGACGTCTTCGGCGGCCTAGACTCGGCCTATAGACTGGCTTAGAGCAGGAATAACGGGGATGACGGCGAGGAATCTTTCCGGCCGAACCGGGTTGCCCGGAAAAGCCGGCCCTAAGCTCATCTCGACAATCGGTGTCACATATGACACCATCACTTACATGGAGTCGAAATACACGGTCGATCTCCTGGATCAAGGCTGCGCGCAAGAACTTGCAGGTGTTGACGGTCGCGGCTGAAGGCGGCAAGGCCGACATTACGAAACCGCTCAAGGGTTTAGGCTCCGGCGTTTTGGAAGTGGCGCTGAAATACGACGGAGATGCTTACCGCACCGTCTACGCTGTCCAACTCGCCAAGGACATTTGGGTGCTGCACGCTTTCCAGAAGAAGGCTAAGCAGGGGATCAAGACACCGAAGAAGGACGTTGATCTCATCCGCGAGCGTATCAAGCGATTGAAGAAGGGGTTAGAGCAATGAGCGCGAGAAACGACGAGTTGGAGCTTGTGCGGGGCAGCGGCAACGTGTTCCGAGATTTCGGCCGCCCCGACGGGGACGTGCAGCAGACTAAAGCTCTTCTGGCGGCGCGCATCATCCGGATCTTGGATGAAGAAGGTTTGTCGACGCGGAAGGCTGAGGCGCGTACGGGCGTCAGCCATGCCGATTTTACCCGCATTCGCAACGTGCAGCTGAAACGCTTCACGATTGACCGCTTGATGACCGTGCTGAATAAGCTCGGTCGGCAGGTTGATGTGCGGATCACCGTCCGCCCGCGGCCGATTGGTGATGAAGCGGTGGTGCCCCGCTAAACTACGCAACCAAATCTTCGGGCTTGGACGCGCCGTAGATGGACCACCAGGACTTGGCTTGCTCGAGGCAGGCATTGACGGCTCCGATGTTGCGGACGCCGTCGCCGCGCAGCCACTCTTCGAGCGCGGCCGGACCTTTTTCGCCGTACACCGGAATGCCTTCCTTCCACGTTGCGCGCCCGCACAGCACGCCGGCGAAGGCCGTTCCCGCCTCGGCGGCCCAGCGCAGCGACTCGGTGAACTGGTCGTTGCTCACGCCGGCGCTGAGGTAGATGAAAGGCCGCGCGGCGACTTCCGCCGCTTGGCGAAAGATGTCGAGAGCCTGCTGCTTGCTGTAGGCCTTCTCGCCCTTGCAGACTGCCGCGCCCTCGGCGTATGCCAGGTTCACGGGAATTTCGACCTTGAGCACGTCGACCTGATAGCGGTCTTTCGAGAACTCCTTCATGCTCTCGATGACAACCTGAGGCTTCTTCTTGGCGAATTCGAAACCTTTCTCGTCGCCGCCGGCCGGGTCATAACCGACGAATTCCAAGAAATAGGGAATGCCCACATCGACGCATTCCGAGCCGATACGCTCCACAAAAGCGTGCTTCTCGTCGTTCACCGCCTCGTCTTCAAACGGCGTGTAGTAGAGCAAAATCTTGACCGCGTTTCCGCCCATCTCGAGAATCCGCCGGGCCGAAAGATTCGGCAACAAATCCGCCCGACGTCCGGGGCGCGTGTTCTCGTAGCCGCTGGCCTCGTAGGAGAGCAGCAGGCCGGTTCCTTCCGCTCGCGCGTCGGCCGCCGGCAAGCCCCATTGCGGGTCGAGCAGAATGGCGCTGGCGTGAGGGGTCAAAACCGCGGAAACGGCGGTCTTGAACTCGCTCATCATTTCATCGGTTACGTCGAGTTTTTCGATGCCCTTGGCGGCGGCGATCGAACCTTGCAGGGATCCGCGTTGGTCCATCGCGGCGGCGGCGATAACGCCTCTTTCATCGGACAGCGCGTTGAGGTGTTCTACTTTGGCCGACGATAATTGGAAGCCCATGGTTTGTCTCTCTATCGTGAAGTCAATGCGCTAACTTTACAGCCCGCCGTCGCGCCGGATCGATCCGCATTGGGCCGAACTCGTTGCGGGTTGGAAAACGGGTAGCGCCGCGCCGGAACCGGCGGACGCGGTCATCTCGGAAACAACGGGGCCGCGGAGATTGCCCGCGCGACTCATCATTGTACAAGGTCGTCGTCGTCGAAACGTCGTCAGTTGGGGTAGGTAGGGAAGGGAAGGTTGGTTTTGGGCAACTCCGACGCGCCCGGCCAATATTACATGGACCCGCTACGACGCGCTGTTGCCGAGCGTTTCGAATACACTTCCGCCGCGGGCCGCTACAGCTCTTTGACAGCCTTGTTCCGCGCCAGATAGCCGAGCGCGATGATCCCCAGTATCGCGCCGTTCACCGCGACGGTCGGCCCCGCGCCGAAGCGGCTCGCCAACGACCCGGCGGCCAAATTCCCCAGCGGCATGGCCCCCCGAAAAGCCGTGTTCTGAACGCTCATGATGCGGCCCCGCATCTCCTCGGGGGCCAGGAGCTGAACCAGGGAATTGATCATCGCGAACACAGCCAGAATCGCGCCGCCCGCCAGGAAAGCGAAGAGCAACGCCGCCGGCAGCCGCGTGCTCACCGCGAAGCAGACCATCGTCACTCCCAAGATCAACTGCATCAGCAAGGCTTTCCAGCCCTTGCCCGGCGTATTCCCGAGCCAGGCGACAAATAAGGCGCCGGTCACGGCTCCGGCCCCTAACACCGCGCCCATCAGGCTGTAGCCTTGCGGCCCCAGTCCGAATGTTTCTCGCGCGAAGACCGGCAACATGGTCATCAGCGGGATCGCGAGAAACGCGGTCCCGAGCGACAAAATCATCAACGAGAACAAGGCCCGGTGGTGAAAGACAAACCCCAGGCCTTCCTTGATGCTGTGCCACACCTGCGCCTGCGTCTTTTGAGGCACGAAACGAATGCGCACCATCATCAACACGAAGATGACCGCCAAGAAGGTCACCGCATTCACACTGAAACAGGCCGCCGCGCCGAGGCGGTCGAAGATGAACCCACCGATGGGGCGTCCGATGACGCTGGCCAAGTTGAACTGAATCGACATCAATGCAATGGCATTGGGTAAATCCTTTTCCTCAACCAGCGACGGGATCAAGGCTTGATAGGCCGGGCCCCCGAAAGCCTGCCCCACACCGCTGAGGAATGCCGCCGCCATGATATGCCACACCTGGATCATGTCCATCCAAAGCAAGGTTGCGAGAATCAGCGCGGACGCCATCTGGATGTATTGCGAGACGGCGAGCAGTTTGCGTCGGTCCATGCGATCGGCCGCCGCGCCACCGAGCAGCGACAGCAACAAGATCGGTGCGCCAGCCAGGAACGCCGTCAGACCGAGCAAAAATTCCGAGTCGGTCATGGTGTAGACTAGCCAGCTCTGCGCTACTTCCTGGACAAAGAAGCCCGTCGTCGAGGTGAACGCGCCGGTCCACATCAATCGAAAGTTGCGGTACTGGAAGGCTCGAAAGGTGGTACCGAGAATTCCCGCCTTGGGAGAAGATGGAGCGATGTCGGCTTCAGGGCGGGAATCGTTCATCCGTGGTTGGCGCCGCGGGGAGGTCGCCGGCCCGGAGCGGCCGGGCGGGGCGGGGAAACCTAATCTTCGCACAGGGGCCGCCGCCGGCGAAACCCGCCGGGCCACCTTCGAGACAGCCGGAGCAGACGGCATGGACGAATCGGGGGGCGGCCGGCCCTATTTCGTTAGAACGGAGCGTCGCCTTCGGGGGGCTCGGGCCCGGGGTCGTCGGGGACATTTTTCGCAATGTCTTCGAAACTGACGTACTTGTCGAGGAACGCCAGTTTGATCTTGCCGGTGGGGCCGTTGCGCTGTTTTCCGATAATCAATTCCGCTACGCCGTGCAAGTCTTCGCGGTCGGGCTTGTAGACCGCCTCCCGATAGATGAAGCCGACCAGGTCGGCGTCTTGCTCGATCGACCCGCTCTCACGCAAGTCGCTTAGTTGCGGGCGATGGTCGCCGGTGCGTATTTCCGGCGCACGGCTGAGCTGCGAAAGCGCGATGACGGGAACGCCCAGGTCTTTCGCCAACAATTTCAGCCCCCGAGTCAAGGCCGAAATCTCTTGCACGCGGCTGTCATAACGGCCCTTTGCCGACATCAACTGGATGTAGTCGACGATGATCAGCGCCAGTCCGTGCTCCGACTTGAGGCGGCGGCACTTGGCGCTGATGTCCATCATCGTTGTCCCGCCCGAATCGTCGATGAAAAGCTTTGCGTCGACGAGTTGGCTCAAAGCGGCGCTGAGACGGCGGCGCTCGTCTTGATTCAGATAGCCGCCGCGGAAGCGATGGCTGTCTACGCGCGCGGTGGCGCACAGCATTCTGGTGAGCAACGATTCCTTTCCCATTTCGAGGGAAAAGATCGCCACGGGTTGGCCCGGCTTATCGGGACGGTTGGACGCGACGTGCTGTGCGATATTCAGCGCCAAGGCCGTCTTGCCCATGGCGGGCCGCCCGGCGAGAACGATCAGCTCGCCGGGATGAAGGCCGGTAGTGCGTTCGTCGAAATCGGTGAAACTTGTGGACAAGCCCTTAATCCTCTTGCTGGGATCGAGGAAGGCCGCAACCCCGCCCGCGTAGTCTTCGACGATCTGCCGGGGATTCGCCAACCCCGAGCGCAATTGGGCGTCGCCGACCCGCATGACGGCCGATTCGGCTTCAGCGATCAGATCCTCGGCTTCCTCACCGCCGTCCATGCAATTGTTGATGATGTTCTGGGCGGTGAAGATCAGATTCCGCAGCAGCGATTTGTCTTTGACGATCTTCAGGTAGCTGTCGATCGAATCCAGACGCGGGAGCCCGTCGGTCAGCGAAGAGACATAGGCGATGCCGTCGACCGATTCGAGTTGGGTGTGTTTTTCGAGCTCGTTGACCAGCGTGAGGTATTCGATGCGCTCGCCGCGGGTATGCAAATCCTCCATCCGCAGGAAGATGCGGCGATGCTTTTCGACATTGAAATCACCGGAGTCGACTGCACCGGCTACTTGGGGAAAAAGCGTGTCGTCGAGAAGGACGGAACCGAGCACGAATTGCTCGGCTTCGAGGTTGGTCGGGAGACCTCTTTCCAGGGCGAGAGCTGTACCGTTCGTAGCCATGCGAAGCTTCAGTCTGGGCTAGTATGCCAGCCGCGGGCGGCGACAAGAAAGGAAAATTTCCATTGCCGGCAAGCCTTTTGTTTTCTCTGTCTTACGCTGTGGACGAGCAATGGCGGCGCGGGTTTTCCGCCGAGCGCTCCCAGTAGGTCATTGAAAACACATTGGTTAGAGGCTGTGGAAAATGTGTGAAAAAGCGCTGTATCCCCGCATGAACAGCCTCTGCAAAATAAAGCCCTTGGTTTCAGTGCCTTACAGGCCTCGGCTTGAAAACGTTTGTCACTTGTTTTGTTTCAGGTATTATGTCACGAAGACGAACAAAAGGCAAACAACATGCTCGCTATGCCTCGCTATGGCTTGGCGGGTGTTGCGGTTGTCGGCTGGCAGCCCGCGGTGAAAGTCCGAGTACGCGAAAAAAGAGGTAGTGTCTCAGTTTGAATCCAGCAGCCCAACAATTTCTTCGAGCGACCAAAGGTGATCGCTCACGCCAGCTTCCGGCCAACGCCAAACTGAGACACTACCAAAAAAGAGTACAGCCACCGATTCCAGCGGTCCAGCGGCGTTGGAAACAGAAGCGGCTCGACCAGCGAAGATCGAATGGCAGTCCCCTTTTTCGCCCGAACACAGTTTCGCCGCGGGCGGCTACAGCGGGCGGAAGAAATCGACCGGATCAAGCGCCGTGATTTTCCAGCGTTTCTTGGATTTTCCGGCTCGTGCGACGGAGATGCTAATAGAGGTGCGGCGGGATTCGACGCGGCCCGGCGCGCCGACCAGGGTCAATTGCAAGATCCAATCGATGGTTGCTCGGTAGCCCGCGTCAACGGGTTTCCAATCGGTGATTCGGATCGACGAGGCGATGTCGGCTTGCTCCGTCAATGCCGCGACGTGGGTTTCGAGTCGCGCGTATTCGTTGACGCTTTGCTTGTCGAAATAGGAAAGGAATCGCGCCGCGTTGCGCGCGCTGAGGGCGCGTCCGGCGTCGTTGAGCAGCTGGGTTATGGTTTTGCGAGAGGTGTCGGCATCCTGAGCGCTCAGACGGACCGGCCCTACGAGCAATGGCACTAAGGCGACGGTCGCCCCAAGAGCAAGCCGGCCGAGAGTGCGTCTTTTGTATCTTCGATACCCTGGGCCGGGGGAGGAGAGGGG
The DNA here is from genome assembly GCA_965238125.1 of Bryobacterales bacterium. Lineage (GTDB taxonomy): Bacteria > Acidobacteriota > Terriglobia > Bryobacterales > UBA6623 > UBA6623. Next base: position 1,038,211 of record OZ250179.1, read on the forward strand.
TCGCCGAGTAAGGGGCGGCGCCGACTGGGTGAGGGAGTTCACGTACGGTACTCGGCGTTGATCCCGATGTATTCCTTGGTGAAGTCGCAGGTCCAGAAACGGGCGCGGCCTTTTCCTCCCCCCCGGATGTGAAATCTCAGGGTTGATTCGTCGAGCTCCATGGTGGGTTGAACTTCGGCCTCGACGAAGTCCGACCGCACGCCCCGGCGGCAGATCAAGTGCCCGTTGAGATGGACGTCGACTTTCGTGGGGTCAAACGGCACGCCCGCCGCTCCGGCCGAGGAGAGCACGCGGCCCCAGTTCGGGTCGGCGCCGGCAAGAGCGGTCTTGACCAACGGCGAATTGGCGATGGCGCGGGCCAGACGCACCGCCTGAGCATTCGTGGCCGCGCCTTCGACTTCAATGGTGAGAACTTTCTGGGAGCCCTCGCCATCGCCCACGATGCCGATGGCCAGCTCTTGGGCGAGCTTGTTCAGCGCATCTTGGAAGCGGCGGCGGTCACGGCCGGCGAGTCGAACTCCCGACGCGCCGTTGGCGAGCAATAAGACCGTGTCGTTGGTCGAGGTGTCGCTGTCGACGGAAATGCGGTTGAAGCTGTTCTCGACCGCGGTACGCAGCATCTTTCGCAAGTCAGTGGGCTCGGTCGCGGCGTCGGTGAACAGGAACGCAAGCATCGTCGCCATATTCGGATGAATCATCCCCGCGCCCTTGGCCATGCCGGCGATCCGGATGGTCCCGGCGGCGGTTTCGATTTCGGCCGACGCGGTCTTCGGGTAGGTATCGGTCGTCATGATGGAAGCCGCCGAGGCTTCGAAGCCTTCGGGGGTCAACTCGTCGGCCAGTCCCGGCAGGGCGTCGAGGATCAAGCTTACGTCGAGCGGCTCGCCGATGACGCCGGTCGAGGCGACCAAGACTTGATTGACCGGCGCTTTAAGGAGTTTCGCGGCGGCCCGAACGGTCGCCGTCGCGACTTTGTTCATCTTGGGCGTGGCGCAATTGGCGTTGCCGGCGTTGGCGACGACGGCGCGGCACACTCCTCCGCTTTTTTCCAGATGCTTCTTTGAGAGGGTCACCGGCGCCGCGCACACTTGGTTTTGCGTGAACACGCCCGCCACCGAGGCCGGCAGGTCGGAAACCATCAGCGTCAAATCGTCGTCGGGATGTTTGCGTATACCCGCATACGTTGCGGCAAATCGAAAGCCCTGAGGAGTCACGAAGTCTATTCTCCTAACTTTTCACCAGGCGCGGGATGATATCCGCGCAGAAATTCGGCGGCGGCCACGCGCTTCTTGCCTTCGAGCTGGACGGCCTCGACGGCAAGCGATGTGGCGCCGCCGCAGCCGACCCGAAACCCGACGGCGGCCGAGGTGATTTCGCCGGGCGCACCTGTGGCCTCGTCGACCGCCAGCGCCCAACGAATATGCAAGCGTTTTCCGCGAAAGCGCGTATAGCTGCCCGGCCAGGGATCGAAACCGCGCAGCCGGTTGAAAATTTCGGGCGCGGGAAGGCCCCAGTCGATCAAACCGTCCTCGCGTTTCATGATCGGCGCGTAGGTGGCCTGTTGCTCGTCTTGCGGTTCGCCGCTGAGCTTGCCCTCCGCGAGCGCATCGAGGGTTTCGAGCAGCAGGTCGGCACCCATCGGGGCCAGTCGGACCGACAATTCCGCCGCCGTCTCGAGGGGCCCGATCAGGGTCTCGCGCTTGTGCAGCATGTCGCCGGTGTCGAGGCGTTTGGCGATCCGCATGGTCGTCACGCCGGTGACGGTTTCGCCCCGCGCGACGGCCCAATTGATGGGCGCGGCCCCGCGATAACGAGGCAGCAGTGAGGCGTGGACATTGATGCACCCCAGGCCCGGGGAGTCGAAGATCGCGGCGGGAATGATCTGGCCGTAACCGACCACGACAATGGCGTCGGGTTTGATGCTCTCGATCCGCTCGATCGATTCGGCGCCCTTGACTCGATTGGGTTGAAAGACCCGCAGCCCCAGCTCCAGGGCGCGGGCCTTCACCGCGGGCGGGGAGAGTTTGTGGCCGCGGCCCACGGGGCGGTCGGGCTGGGTGATGACCAAGGCGATATCATCGCCGCGCTCGTGGAGCGCATCAAGGGTGGCTACCGCGAACGCGGGGGTCCCCATGAAGACGACGCGCATAGGGGCTAATCCCACTCGTCGTTTCGCCGCAGCTTCCTGATCTTGCGGAGGATGATTTCGCGCTTGAGTCGGCTGATGTGTTTGAGGAACAGGACTCCGTTGAGGTGGTCGTTTTCGTGCAGGATCGCGCGGGCCAGTAACTCCTCGCCTTCCGCCTCGAACCACTCGCCCTTGGGGTCTTGCGCGCGCACAGTGACTTGGGAAGCGCGCTCAACGTCTTCGCGAAAACCGGGAATCGAAAGACAACCTTCCTCGCCGACCTGCTTGCCTTCGGCGGCCGTGATTTCGGGGTTGATCAGGACCAACTGGTGATCCGATTCCTCACCGGCGGTGGCGTCGATGACGGTGAGGCGCTTAGGCAGCCCGATCTGAGGCGCGGCTAGCCCGATGCCCCCGGCATGGTACATCGTCTCGAACATGTCCGCGACGAGTTCATCGAGTTCGGGAGTGTTGAACTCGGTGATGGGTTCGCAGACGGTTTCGAGAACGGGGTCGCCGTATTTGACGATTCTGCGGATCATCGTGCTGTGTCGGTGTTGGCGGCGGGGCGGAACTTCGGGCCTCGATCGGAAGCTTGCCGGAATTCTTATTCCTACCAGTTATCTTAACGGGCGCACCGCCGATGATGAGATTGAGACTATGCGAACAACCATCGACCTACCCCAGGACCAAGTTCGTCTACTCGATGAGATACGTCGCCGAGACGGCGTTTCACGGGCTGAGTTGATTCGGCGCGCCGTCACAAGATATCTCGAACACGAGGGCGCACTTCGGGACGACGACGCTTTCGGGATGTGGCGGGGGCGAAAAATAGACGGCGTTGCTTATCAGCGGAGGCTGCGGCGAGAGTGGTCGCGGTGAAGGTTGTCGTCACCGGAAACGCTCAAATTCGTCGGGGGGTAAATCGAAACGATTGCTCCCGCGCCCCGTCCGCAAAGAGGGAGCTGGCATCGAACGCTGCGCGGCGCGCTGCCCGCGGCTCTAGCCCGCTTTTCTCAGTGCGCCTTTTCGGCGCGGACACCCTGTGGGAGGAAGGAACCCACCCATGTAGTTGTTGGTAGGCATGGAAGCTGACGAGCGGCTTGGTCGAGTAATCGGCCGAGCGGAAGCCTCGTGACAAAGTCCGGAGAAAGCCGGGCGAGCAAGCTGGCAGGCCGTAACGCGCAGTAAGCCTGAGCAGGCCTCGAAAGGGAAGTCGCGGACGCCGACCCGCCTGAGATACGGGGAAGGCCGCACGAACCGGGAAGCAACCGACACGCGCACCGGTTCGGTCCGCCGGGGTAGTGGGCAGGGCATGCCGGCCAAGGGAGACCGCAGTGCAGAAAGGGAGGCCCCGCCGGGTGGAGCTCGCAACTCCGCCGTCCTCGGTAAGGAGGGCGGACTCGACGGGGAGTCGGACAGGGCCATAGTAGCGCGGAAGCCGGGTAACGCCGGTGGAGCCAAGGGCCCTGCCTTCCGGCACGCTTCGGAGGCGGAGGAGGATCAGGCGATTGACATGAGTCTGGCAACGCCGGAAAAGATCAGGACCCTGCAGAAGAAGCTTTATCTCAAAGCGAAGCAGGAGCCGAACTTCCGCTTCTATCAGCTCTGGGACAAGGTCTGGCGCAGTGACATTCTCGAGCACGCCTAGCGGCTGGCAAAGGCCAACGGTGGGGCTCCGGGAGTGGACGGCGTGACGTTTGAACAGATCGAATCCCAAGGCCGCCAGGAGTGGTTGCGAAGCCTGCAACAAGACTTGCGCTCGAAGAGCTACCGGCCTCGGCCGGTGCGACGGGTGATGATTCCCAAGCCCGGCGGCGGCGAGCGTCCACTGGGGATTCCGACCCTTCGGGACCGTGTGGCACAAACCGCTGCCAAGCTGGTGATCGAGCCGATCTTCGAGGCGGATTTGGACCCGGAGGCCTATGGCTACCGGCCGAAACGGAGCGCGCACGACGCGATCCGGAAAGTGCATAAACTGCTGTGTGAAGGCTACACCGATGTAGTCGACGCCGATTTGTCGAAGTACTTCGATACGATTCCGCACGCCGAGTTGCTCGAATGCGTGGCGCGGCGTATTTCGGACCGGCAGGTCTTACACGTCATCAAGATGTGGTTAAAGACGCCGGTCGAAGGGCGGGATGAGAACGGGAACCGGCGGATGACGTGCGGCAAGCGGAGCAAGCGCGGCACCCCGCGGGGTGGCGTGATCAGTCCCTTGTTGGCCAATCTGTACATGAACCGTTTTCTGAAGCATTGGCGGCGAACGGGGAAGGGAAGTGAGTTTCGAGCCGTGATCATCAACTATGCGGATGACTTCGTGATTCTCAGCCGCGGCGGCGCAGCCGAGGCGCTGGAGTGGACCGAGCGGACGATGACGCGGATCGGGCTGACCCTGAACCGGGAGAAGACGAAGTTGGTGCGAGCGAAGCAGGAGCGGTTTGACTTTCTGGGATACACGTTCGGGCCGCATCGATTCAAGAAGGACGGTCATTGGTATTTGGGAGCGAGTCCGTCGAAGAAGAGCGTGGCGCGGTTGAAGCGGAAGGTGCATGCGGTGTTGCGTCCGGCTGAAGTGGGGCGCTGGGAAGAAGTGAGCGGACGGCTTAACCGAGTGTTGGTGGGCTGGTCGAATTACTTCTCTTATGGCACCCGGCTGATGGCGTATCGGGCGGTGGACAACCATGTGTGCGAGCGAGTGCGAGGATTTATGCGGAGGCGGAGGAAGGTGTCGTCGCGCGGCGCCCGGCAGTTCAGCGACCAGGTGGTGTTCGGCAAGCTAGGCGTGGTCCGCCTGCGCCGGATGCACTTGGGTCCGCCGCCTGCGACAGCTTGAGGGAGGAAGCCGGTCGGAGAGCCGGATGCGGGAAATCCGCACGTCCGGTTCGATGAGCGGGGACGGGAAACGGGACCACGACGCCTCCGGCGTCAAGAGCACCTGCGCCCGTCCTCGACTCTACCCGCGTGGCGAGGCAAAGTGCATGAAAGGTCCGTCAGTACGAGGCGCGCGCCGCTTGGCGCCCATTTCTTAAGCAAAGAGGCGTACTTGAACAGTACGGTGAGCACGGCGAGCAAGCGCAACGAAGTAATGGCGGGCCTATCGTGTGCTTTGCTCGTCAGGCGGTGAGAAATGCGGGCTAGGGCTGGTCTAGGCCCGCCACTATTCGAAGGCTCAAAGGCCTCATCGCATACCGCTCCCTGACGGTCGCGGCTCGGTTTGGCGGTGGAGATCCGCTCAAAGAACGAATCGAGCTGTCGCTTGGCTTTGTCTTTGACGATGCACTCGATGTCGGCGCAGACCTTGGGCGAGTCAACTGTTCCGCGAGCAACACCGGCACCGGGACGTCAAGTTGCGAGCGAATCGCATCCGCCGCCGACCCCGACGCGGCGAACTGAATCAACCGGCCCGCCGGCCGGCATGAGAACCAGGTGCGTCCCCACGAGCAGCACAACGACTTTCAGCAAACGGCTCACGCGAACAGGTTACGACTTTCCGCCGGTGGGCATCCGAAATCATCGCGCTCCGTCCGAAAGACCCCAAACCGAGCCGCGAGGGTTACCGAGCGGTATGCGACGCCATGGCCTGTAGGCGATAAAGGTGATGATCCTGGAAAGCCTTCGATCGAGGCTGGCACGACGAAGGCGGCCGCGACGGAGGAACTCCTCAACGCCCGCGTGTCTCAAAAAACAGGGTACGGGTGGTGGAGGGCAGCGAACAGGTTAAGTACAGCGCCGGCGTCAGCCGTGGCCGAGATACATGACCCAGCCCAGGCCGAAGATTACGGCTACGAAATACCCGAAAACCTTGAGGCCGTAGTGCAATCGATCGGGGTCGGAATTGCGGCCGACAACGCCCATAACGATCGAAGTGAACAGGGCGAACAGCAATGCGGCTTCGAAGTGGGAGAGCGAAAGATGCATCAGGATTTCTCTCCCACGGAAATTTCAAAGGCGTCGACGATCGCGAGGATATTGAGCAAACCCGCGCACACCAGGAACTTCGTGCCGTAGTCGGCGGCGGCGGTCGCGAGCTGCTCTTGGTGATATCCCAACCACTTCGCGAGAAAGTAAAGTGCGCCGGTCGCGAGGTCGCCAATGTAGCCCCCGCAATTGACGACCGTGGTGAACAAGTCGCCGACTTCCGGCTCGAACATGCGCCCTCGCATCAGCAGGCCGAAAATGAACATTCCCGCGACGGCGAAAAGCAGCAGCGCGCCTCGATTCCAGCGTTTGAGGTAGAAATGGCCGCCGCCGGGCACGAGCCAAGCCAGCAGTAGCGGCGCCGCCCACAGTTGCGGCGGCGGGATCGAGGACAATAGGTCTTTTTTCTCAGCCATCTCGGGGGGACGAGCTGACGCTCGCCTGCATTTAATTTGAACTTATCACACCAAGCCGGCGGCTGGCTCGCGAGGGAAACGCCTCCCCGGCCTTAGCCCGCATTTCTCAGTGCGCCTTTTCGGCGCGGACACCCTGTGGGAGGAAGGAACCCACCCATGTAGTTGTTGGTAGGCATGGAAGCTGACGAGCGGCTTGGTCGAGTAATCGGCCGAGCGGAAGCCTCGTGACAAAGTCCGGAGAAAGCCGGGCGAGCAAGCCGACAGGCCGTAACGCGCAGTAAGCCTGAGCAGGCCTCGAAAGGGAAATCGCGGACGCCGACCCGCCTGAGATACGGGGAAGGCCGCACGAACCGGGAAGCAACCGACACGCGCACCGGTTCGGTCCGCCGGGGTAGTGGGCAGGGCATGCCGGCCAAGGGAGACCGCAGTGCAGAAAGGGAGGCCCCGCCGGGTGGAGCTCGCAACTCCGCCGTCCTCGGTAAGGAGGGCGGACTCGACGGGGAGTCGGACAGGGCCATAGTAGCGCGGAAGCCGGGTAACGCCGGTGGAGCCAAGGGCCCTGCCTTCCGGCACGCTTCGGAGGCGGAGGAGGATCAGGCGATTGACATGAGTCTGGCAACGCCGGAAAAGATCAGGACCCTGCAGAAGAAGCTTTATCTCAAAGCGAAGCAGGAGCCGAACTTCCGCTTCTATCAGCTCTGGGACAAGGTCTGGCGCAGTGACATTCTCGAGCACGCCTAGCGGCTGGCAAAGGCCAACGGCGGGGCTCCGGGAGTGGACGGCGTGACGTTTGAACAGATCGAATCCCAAGGCCGCCAGGAGTGGTTGCGAAGCCTGCAACAAGACTTGCGCTCGAAGAGCTACCGGCCTCGGCCGGTGCGACGGGTGATGATTCCCAAGCCCGGCGGCGGCGAGCGTCCACTGGGGATTCCGACCCTTCGGGACCGTGTGGCACAAACCGCTGCCAAGCTGGTGATCGAGCCGATCTTCGAGGCGGATTTGGACCCGGAGGCCTATGGCTACCGGCCGAAACGGAGCGCGCACGACGCGATCCGGAAAGTGCATAAACTGCTGTGTGGAGGCTACACCGATGTAGTCGACGCCGATTTGTCGAAGTACTTCGATACGATTCCGCACGCCGAGTTGCTCGAATGCGTGGCGCGGCGTATTTCGGACCGGCAGGTCTTACACGTCATCAAGATGTGGTTAAAGACGCCGGTCGAAGGGCGGGATGAGAACGGGAACCGGCGGATGACGTGCGGCAAGCGGAGCAAGCGCGGCACCCTGCGGGGTGGCGTGATCAGTCCCTTGTTGGCCAATCTGTACATGAACCGTTTTCTGAAGCATTGGCGGCGAACGGGGAAGGGAAGTGAGTTTCGAGCCGTGATCATCAACTATGCGGATGACTTCGTGATTCTCAGCCGCGGCGGCGCAGCCGAGGCGCTGGAGTGGACCGCGCGGACGATGACGCGGATCGGGCCGACCCTGAACCGGGAGAAGACGAAGTTGGTGCGAGCGAAGCAGGAGCGGTTTGACTTTTTGGGATACACGTTCGGGCCGCATCGATTCAAGAAGGACGGTCATTGGTATTTGGGAGCGAGTCCGTCGAAGAAGAGCGTGGCGCGGTTGAAGCGGAAGGTGCATGCGGTGTTGCGTCCGGCTGAAGTGGGGCGCTGGGAAGAAGTGAGCGGACGGCTTAACCGAGTGTTGGTGGGCTGGGCGAATTACCCCGCATTTTCAATTTGATGTATGAGCTTCAGACCATCCAGCGACCTTCAGCGTCTTTATTGATAGGGGCTAGAGCCCGATAAGGACGCCATGGAGGTCAACACCCGATGGGTGAAAAAGAAAACAAGCCGTTTCAGCTCACGTTCAATGGATTTCTCAAAGTCGATTTCCAAGGATCGCGAGTCACCTCGGATGGCGGTCTGATTCTCGTTCGCGAACTGGATGAACGACTCGGACTCGGGAAGCTGATCGACGAGCATCTCAGCGACTCGCGACAAGACTTGAACAAGAAGTTCCCGCTGGCCGATCTGCTGCGGCAGTCGGTCTACAGCCGACTCGCTGGCTACGAGGACCTCAATGACGCCGTTCGAGTATCCGCCGATCCGACCTTTCGCTTGATCGGCTCGAAGAGGAACTGGGATCGCGGAGCAGCCTTGACCTCGACGCTGCATGGCTTCGAGACGGAGATGCTGGCGAGCGAAGAGAACTTGCTGGGGCTGATGGCAGTGAACCGGGAGCTGGTCGCGCAAGCCGAAGCTCCCGACGGTTCAGACCGCGTGGTGCTCGACATGGACTCCACGGAGAGCCCCGTCCACGGCCAACAGGAAGGCAGTGCCTACAACGGCCATTTTGAGTCCCTCTGCTATCACCCGCTGTTGCTGTTCAACCAGCACGGCGACTGCCTAGGCGCGAAGCTGCGTCCCGGCAACGTGCACAGCGCCGAGGACTGGGACGAGCTGCTACTGCCGGAGATCGAACGACAACAGGCGGAGGGCAAACAGGTGACGTTCCGCGCCGACGCCGCCTTCGCCAAGCCCGAGATCTACGAGGCGATGGAGGAGCGCGGCGTGGACTACGTGATTCGCATCCCGGCGAACAAGAGCCTGGAGCTGGAGATCGAGGACATCCTGTTTCGGCCACCGGGCAGGCCGAACGCCAAGCCCCTAGTGCGCTACAAGAGTTTTCGCTATCAGGCCGAGAGCTGGTCGAAGGCAAGGCGAGTTGTCGCCAAGGTCGAGCATCACCAGGGCGAACTATTCCCGCGCGTCGGATTTGTCGTGACGAGCATGAGCTTGCCGAGCCGCTCGGTCGTGCGGTTCTACAACAAGCGCGGCACGGCGGAGCAGTGGATCAAAGAAGGCAAACAGGCCACGCACTGGACCCGCTTGTCGTGTCACCGCTTCCGAGCCAACGAGGTACGGCTGCAACTCAGCGTGCTGGCCTACAACCTGGGCAACCTGTGGCGGCGGCTAGGGCTGCCGCAGCGAATCAAAAGCTGGTCGCTAACGAGTTTGCAACACAGGTTGATGAAGACCGGCGGTCGGCTGGTCAAGCATGCTCGCTACTACTGGTTGCTGCTGGCGGAGGGGCATCTGAACCGGCGGCTGTTCGGTGACATGCTGCATAGGATCTGGGCGCTGCCTGTGCCGGGTGGGTAGCGTTGCCCGGGCGAGGATCAACAGTTTTTGGCTCCAAAAAGGTTTCGCAGGGAGCAGTGTCGGCCGGAGCGCCGTTCAGTCCGCTCAATCAACGTCTGTGAGCGGACGGACGAGCCCTGGCGCCTACCGGCGGAGGTGATGTGCAGGGTTCAGCGCGAAAAGACGTGGTATTCGGCGCAGCGGGGGTGTATCCTGTGACCGTGCCAGGGCCAAAATGGAAATCCTGGCTTAATGTTCTCTGCCGTAAAGTTAGAATCGCCTGACTCAATCGTAGTAGCCAGAGTCAAACCGGCCTTCTCGATACCCCTAGCCACGGCTCGCAGGTGATCATCCGAGATTACTTCTCTTATGGCACCCGGCTGATGGCGTATCGGGCGGTGGACAACCATGTGTGCGAGCGAGTGCGAGGATTTATGCGGAGGCGGAGGAAGGTGTCGTCGCGCGGCGCCCGGCAGTTCAGCGACCAGGTGGTGTTCGGCAAGCTAGGCGTGGTACGCCTGCGCCGGATGCACTTGGGTCCGCCGCCTGCGACAGCTTGAGGGAGGAAGCCGGTCGGAGAGCCGGATGCGGGAAATCCGCACGTCCGGTTCGATGAGCGGGGACGGGAAACGGGACCACGACGCCTCCGGCGTCAAGAGCACCTGCGCCCGTCCTCGACTCTACCCGCGGGAGTGGCAGAAGGTCGCCTTTTGTGGCATAAACATAATTGTTACAAGATGTTTCAGCCGACAAGAAAGCGACCCCTGCCATGACAGAGTGTACCCAAACCAGCTTCCCCTTCGCCAAGCACGGTCGCCGCCAGGTGACGGCCCGTTTCGATGGCGGCACGATCAGCTCCGACAGCAGCGCCGTGCTGTTGCGGCAACTCGAACAAAGCTCGGGCATCGTGCGGCAGTTCGCCGCCTGCTTCCACGATTACCGCCAAGCCGGTCAGGTCGAACACAGCGTGCCCGAGCTGGTCTCGCAGCGCGTCCACGGGCTGGTGCTGGGCTATGAAGACCTCAACGATCACGATCAACTGCGCCGCCGAGCCCAAGATCGCGGCAACCCCGGCGCCGGCAAAAGCACCCTGAATCGACTGGAACTGACCGCGGCCGCCGCCGACGCCTCCAGCCGCTACAAAAAGATCGTTCTCGACACCGACGCGGTCGACCGTCTGCTGACCGACCTCTATATCCAATCCGAGCCGCGCCAACCCGAGCGCATCGTACTCGATCTCGACGCCACCGACGACCCGCTGCACGGTCGTCAACAAGGGCGCTTTTTCCACGGTTTCTACCGACACTACTGCTACCTGTCGCTCTATATTTTCGCCGGCGATCAACTGCTGACGGCGCGCTTGCGGCCGGCCAATATCGACGCCTCGGCGGGGTCGATCGAGGAGCTCCAACGCATCGTCGGGCAACTGCGGCGGCATTGGCCCGGCGTCGAGATTCTGGTGCGGGCCGACAGCGGTTTTTGCCACGACGAAATTCTGAGCTGGTGCGAGGCGAAGGGGGTCGATTATGTGATCGGGTTGCCGAAGAACCCTCGTTTGCGGCGCCTGATCAAGAGACGCATGAAGCGGGCGCGACGGCGTTTCGCCAAGACGGGCGAGGCGGCGCGAGTGTTCGGAGACTTCTCCTACCGCACGCAAACCAGTTGGTCGAGGCGGCGCAGGGTGGTCGCTAAGGCGGAGTATCTGGCGAAGGGAGAAAACCCGCGTTTCGTGGTGACGTCGTTGACGGCGAAACAAGCGGCGGCGCAGGAGGTTTACGAGACGATCTACTGCGCCCGCGGGGAGATGGAAAACCGCATCAAGGAGCAGCAGTTGGGGTTGTTCGCCGACCGCACCTCGACGGCCCTTTTTCGATCGAATCAGATCCGATTATATTTTTCATCGATCGCGTACTGTGTGATGGAAGCGCTGCGGCGGCTGGGGTTGGCGGGGACCAAGATGGCGCGGGCGCAATGCACGACGATCCGTTTGCGGTTGTTGAAGATCGGGGCGCGGATTCGGATCACGGCGCGTCGGGTGTGGATATCGTTGGCGACGGGGCATGCGTGGGCCGGAGTGTTCGAGCAAGTCTACGCCAATCTCCAACGCCGCGAGCCGCTGCGCTGCTGAAAACGGCGCGGCGACTTCAAGTAATACTGGAAGCACACAGGCCTCGACAGGGGCGGCCATCGAGGTTTGGGCCGAATCGGACCTAAAACGTCTCGGCAGGGGCCGCTGACGCCATGCCGGGCGGTTTCCGCCTCACGGCGACGCCGCCGAGAGGCGTTGCCGCCCCAAGACCCCCAAAATCTCAGTTCGCCCGCGCCTCCAACCCTCCTTCCGAGCATTGATGAGAAATGCGGGTTAGGATCGCAAATAGGCCGGGCCGCCGATTCTCCCACATTGATGTCGCGCATCCGTTCCTTGCCCTCGTACCCCTTGCCCCCGTAAGCTGATGGGACATTGCTCGGCTCGGGCTTCATTGCCCGGGAATATCCCGCATGGGCCGCATTCGCATTCTCCCCGACATCGTCGCCAATAAGATCGCCGCCGGTGAAGTCGTTGAACGGCCGGCATCGGTTGTCAAAGAGCTTCTCGAGAACTCTCTCGACGCCCGGAGCACTCGCCTGCGCATTGAACTCGAGTCGGCCGGCAAACGGCTGATTCGCATCAGTGACGACGGCATCGGCATGGGGCGCGATGACGCCATGCTGGCCTTCGAGCGTCACGCCACGAGCAAGCTGCGCGAGGCGCGTGATCTGTTTTCGATCTCGACTCTCGGTTTTCGGGGCGAAGCTTTGCCGTCGATCGCCGGAATCTCCCGACTGATCCTCGAAACGCGCTCCGCGGACGAGCCCACCGGGACGAAAGTCGAGATCGCGGGCGGCCGGATGCTCAATGTCGACGAAGCCGCGCTGCCGGCCGGCACCACGGTTAGCGTTCGTGATCTTTTCTATAACGTTCCGGCGCGGCGCAAGTTCATGCGCACCGAAAAGACCGAGTTGAGCCACATCTCCTCGGTGGTGATGCATTACAGCCTGGCGCATCTGGATAAGTCCTTTACGCTTGCGAATGAAAAAGGCCGCTTGCTGAATGCCTCGCCCGTCGAGACTCTCGAAGAGCGGGTCTTTCAGATCTTCGGCGCCGATACGCTTGACCGGCTGGTCGAACTGCCGCGGCGGCGACGGTCGCTGGAAGTCGTCGGTTCGCCCGTGCCCGCGACGCGCGCGGTGGAAGCGGCCCGTACGGGAGCCCCGGCCGCCGAGCAACGCGATTTTTCCGTTCACGGGTTCGTTTCGACACCCCAGGTGCAGAAGCTCAACCGCAACTCGGTCTATATCTTTGTCAACCGCCGGCTGATCCGCGACCGTTTGCTGCTGCGGGCTATTTCGCGGGCGTATCACAACTTGATTCCGCCGGGGAATTTCCCCTTTGTGCTGCTGTTTCTCGAGATGCCGTTTGGCGAGGTGGACGTCAATGTTCATCCCTCCAAGACGGAAGTGCGTTTTCGGCATCCGGGCTTTGTGCATGACTTCCTGCGGGATGCGATTCGCGAGCGGCTGATCGAATCGAAACCGGTTTCAACGTTTCCGCTCCCCCCCCGTGATCACCGCGCCGCCGGGCAACCGGGCGCGGGTCTGCCCTACTCGGAAACGAGCCGCGTGATCAACGAAGCGCAACTTCCCGCCGCGGGCGAATTTTCTCTCGGGGAGGAACCGCCGCCCCCGGCGAGGCTTGATTTCAGCTCGGCCCCGCCGATCGACTTTCCTATGCGGGATGCGGGTTCAGCCGCTCCGCCGGTCGCGCTCGATGTGCCGGCCGCCGACGCGCCCGCGGGAGCAACCGATTCCGGCGACGCGGCGGTTTTCGGGCGGGCCGAGGTCCCTGTCATCGAAGAAAAGCCGCACAGCCGCGCTCCGCTGGTCGACACGCCGGCGGGGTCGATGGCGGACTTGGGGCGGCTGCGGTCGTTGGGGCAGATCCACGAAAGTTTCATCGTCGCGGCGGCGCCGGGCGGGCTTTGGATCATTGACCAGCATGTGGCGCACGAGCGCATTTTGTTCGAGAAGGTGCTCGCCGAGCGCTCGCGCGGCGCGGTCGAGTCGCAGCGGCTGCTGATGCCGATTATCGTGAGCCTCAAGCCGGATCAGGAAATCAAGTTCGCGCAGATTCAGAAGGAATTCGACGCGGTCGGTTTCGAGGTTGAGCCTTTCGGGAGCCGCACGGTCGCGGTCAAGGCGGCCCCGGCGGTCTTGTCGCCGCAACAGGTCGAACAGTTGATGGAAGAAATTCTCGATACGCCGGAAAGCGAACTGCGGGCGCTTTCGTATGAAGATTTGGAGCGTCGTCTGGCTGCTACGATTGCTTGTCACGCGGCGATCAAGATCAACACGCCCCTGGATCCCGCCAAGATCCAATGGTTGCTCGACGAGCTGGCGAAGACGGATTGTCCGATGTCATGCCCGCACGGGCGGCCGGTGGCGCTCGAGTACAGGATGAAGGATATTCTGCGGGCTTTTCACCGGATTTAGGTTGAGGGTTCGAATGCGGTGGGGCTGGAGCGAGACAAGCTGAGAGCTTGTCTCAACTTGGGGCTAGGACAAACACGAGTGTTTGTCGCTACTGGGGAGTGCTCGCCGGCAGCAACACGGACCCTTGCCTCGACGCCTCGTATGGGAGAATAGGGGCAGTATTCTTCGCATGTCCGACCCTGAACAATCCACCGCTTCCGGCGAAGCCGCGTCCGCTGACGCCGCGCGGCGGACCGTTGCCGCGCCGGCTTCCGATACGGCCGCGCCGCAAATGCCGGGTCTGCCGGACCCCAATGCCGCGACCGATGAGGACGACGGCTTCGAGACCCCCGGCATGGACGAACTGCTTGAAGAGCTCGACGCCCGTGCTCCGGCCGTCGAGAGCAACGCGGGAGGCCTGCTTTCGGGAACCATCGTCAATGTGCGCGACGACGGCTTCTTTGTCGACATCGGCCGCAAGTCCGAGGCTTTTTTGCCTCGCGAGGACGCGGTGGACCCCGAAGGCGAAGAGGAATTGGCCGCCGGCGACGAGGTGGCGGTCAGCATCACCGGGCGATCTTCCGACGGCTATTTGAAGCTCTCGCGCGTGATCGCCGAGCGTCCCAAGGATTGGTCGCAGTTCGAGGCGGCGTTCGAGGACGGAACACCGATCGCCGGAACCGTCAGCGAGGTGATCAAGGGCGGGCTGGCGGTGGATGTGGGCGTGCGGGCGTTTCTGCCCGCCTCGCGCAGCGGCGTGCGCGACAGCGCCGATTTCGAAAAACTCGTCGGCGAGGAAATCCGCTGCCGCATCGCGCAGCTCGACGTCGAGGACGAGAACGTCATCCTCGATCGGCGCGTGCTGCTTGAAGAAGAGCAGGATCAAAAGCGGCGTGAGCGGGTCGCTTCGCTCGAGCCGGGGATGACGATCACGGGCACGGTGCGCGATCTGCGTGAGTTTAGTGCTTTCGTCGACTTGGGCGGCGTCGACGCGCTGCTGCATATCAGTGATCTGGCCTGGGCGAAGGTCAAAGACGTCTCCTCGATGCTCAACGTGGGCGATTCGGTCGAGGTGAAGGTTCTCAAGATCGAGCAAGACGGCAAGCGCATCTCGGTAGGTCGCAAACAGCTGACGCCCGACCCGTGGACCGAGATCGGCGAGAAGCTCGAAGTCGGCGCGCGCGTGAAGGGGACCGTCAAGAAGCTGATGGACTTCGGGGCGTTTGTCGAGCTTGAGCCGGGCGTCGAGGGCCTGATTCACATTTCGGAAATGTCGTGGGCGCGACGGGTGCGGCACCCCGGAGATCTGCTCAATGTCGGCGACGCCGTCGAGGTTGTTGTTCTCGAAATGAAGCTCGGCGAACGGCGCATCGGCTTGGGCCTCAAGCAGGCCCTGGGCGATCCTTGGGCCGACGCCGCGAACAAGTTCGCCCCCGGTACGGCCGTCGAGGGTACAGTCCGCAATCTGACGAACTTCGGCGCATTCATCGAAGTCGAGGAGGGTATCGAAGGGCTATTGCACGTCTCCGACATGGTCGAGGACCGCCACGTCAATCACCCAAGCGAAATCGTCAGGACCGATCAGAAAGTGCAAGTCGTCGTCACCGGCGTCGATGTCGAAAAACGCCGTCTGCGACTCAGCATGAAGGCGCTCGAACTCGACGACAAAGACGACTTTATCGAAGAGCATGAAGTCGGCGATTCGGTCACGGGGCGAATCGCGAAACTGTCGAAGAAGAAAGCGGTCATCGAGCTGGGCGAGGGCCTCAAAGCGGTTTGCTTCCTCGAAGCCGATGCCGACGGAACCGCCGAGGCGACCGATGCCGAGCCGGCGAAGGACGTATCGTCGCTTGGCGCTATGTTGCAGTCGGCCTGGAAGGGCGATGCAAGCGCCGGCGGGGACCGGAGCGGTGAAAAATTGCAAGCCGGGCAAGTTCGCAGTTTCAAGATCACAAAGCTTGACGCCAAGGAGCGGACGGTGGAACTTCGGTTGGTGTAGAATCACCGCTGGAGGTTCGCCATGCTCAAGTCTTTTTCCGTTTTTCTCCTCAGTCTTTTTCTGCTGGGCGGCTGCTCAGCGCCTGAGCCGGAACCCGCGCCCGTCGACCACGGCGCCGGAACAGTTCTTCGCGCCGATCCCGCAGTCGACGCCATTATCCCCGAAGACTACAAGATCGAAAAGCTGCAGGGCGGCTTCCAGTTCACCGAAGGGCCGGTGTGGATCAACAAGGACGGCGGCTATTTGCTTTTCAGCGACATCCCCGCCAACGCCGTTTATAAGTGGACGCCCGACGGGCAGGTGACCGACTTTCTCAAGCCTGTCTTCGAGGGAGAGGTCGAGGAAGGTCGTTTCGTCGGCTCGAACGGGCTGTTGCTCGATCCCGAGGGGAATCTGCTGCTTTGCGAGCACGGCGGGCGGCGCGTCTCGCGCATGGGCGAGGACGGCACGCGTTCGACCGTCGTCGGCGAGTACGAAGGCAAGGGGCTCAACAGCCCCAATGACGCCGTCTTTCATTCCGACGGGTCGCTCTATTTCACCGACCCACCCTATGGCTTCCCCCAGCAGGATGACGACCCGGCGAAAGAACTCGACTTCAACGGCGTCTACCGCTTCGCCGACGGCAAGCTGACCCTGCTCAACGGTGACCAGACGCGCCCCAACGGCATCGGCTTGTCGCCCGATGAGAAAACGCTCTACGTGGCCAACTCCGACGCGGAGCGCAAGGTGTGGATGTCCTACCCCGTCAATGACGACGGAACGGTCGGCGAGGGTACCGTCTTTTTCGACGCCACCTCGAACCAGGGCGAAGGAGTCCCCGACGGCCTCACCCTCGACGCCCAGGGCAACGTCTACGGAACCGGCCCCGGCGGCGTATGGATCATCAGCCCCGAAGGCAAGCACCTGGGAACCATCCAACCCGAAGAAGTCCCGGCGAACGCAACCTTCGGCGACGCCGACGGCAAAACCCTCTACATGACCGCCCGAACGGGCCTCTATCGCATCCGCCTCAACGCGAAAGGCCTGGGCCGGTAGGGGGGCTCGCTCCGGCCTGCCCCCGGAGGGGGCACGGATAGTAGCCCCGGGCTTCAGCCCGGGGTCCCCCGCATTCAATGACGAACAGCCCCGGAGGGGCGTAGGAACAACCCCTGCCCCGCCGCCACCGGAGACATTTTCATCCAAGAATCCCGACCGACGCCCGCGATATGTCGTCCCCTTTTTCAGTAACCTGTACTGGTGACCCCCGACGCCATCGACGCGTTCATCAACCGCTGGCAGGCTGCGGACGGCAAAGAGATCGCCAATACCCAGCCTTTTGTCGCGGAATTGTGTGATCTACTCGGCGTCGAACGCCCCCGCCCCGCTTCACGGAACCCCAAAGAGAACGCCTACGTTTTCGAGCGAAGCGTCACCTTCCACAACGGCGACGGAACCGAAAGCATCGGCCGCATCGACCTCTACAAACAAGGCTGTTTCGTGCTCGAGTCCAAGAGCCTGCGGCAGACGCCGGAGTCCTCGAGCTGGAAGGGCCGCATGCTGCGTGCCCACGGGCAAGCCTCCCAATACGTTCGGGCGCTGCCGGCCGACGAAGGCCGCCCGCCGTTCATTCTGCTGCTTGATGTCGGACAGAGCGTGATCGAGGTCCACTCGGAGTTTTCCCGCACGGGCGGCGCTTACGTCCCCTTCCCCGACCCCCGCTCGCACCGCGTCACTCTCGACGATTTGCGCGACGAGGGAACCCGGGATCGGCTGAGAATGGTCTGGACCGACCCGCTCAGCCTCGACCCCTCGCGGCAATCCGCCAAGGTCACCAAGGAAATCGCCGGGTGGCTGGCACGCTTGGCCGAGCAACTCGAACAGCAAGGCAAGGACCCCGACGCGGTCGCGTCGTTTTTGATGCGGTGTCTTTTCACCATGTTCGCCGAGGATACCAAGCTGCTCCCCGAGAACAGCTTCACCCGCTTGCTCCAGCAGGCCGCCGAGGATCCGCGGTATTTCGCGCGGCTGTTGACGGGGCTGTGGACCGAAATGGACCGGGGCGGGTTCAGCGCCCTATTGCGGGCGGACATTCTCAAGTTCAACGGCGGGTTGTTCGCCGATCACGACGCCATCGAACTCACCAGAGAGCAGATCCTGCTGCTGCAACTGGCGGCGGAATCGGATTGGCGAGAGGTCGAGCCGGCGATCTTCGGCACGCTGCTCGAACGGGCGCTCGACCCGGACGAAAGGCATCGGCTCGGCGCGCATTACACGCCGCGCTCCTACGTCGAGCGCCTGGTGATGCCGACGATTATCGAGCCGCTGCGCGGCGAGTGGGCCGGCGCGCAGGCCGCCGCTGTCGCTCTCGACCGGCAGGGCAAGCACGACGAGGCGGTGGCCGAACTGCTCGCATTTCGCGACCGCCTGGTTCACGTGCGGGTACTCGATCCGGCGTGCGGTTCGGGAAACTTTCTCTATGTGACGCTGGAGCATCTCAAGCGACTGGAAGGCGAGGTGCTCAACACGCTGGCCGAGTTCGGATTCGGCGAGCAGCGCTTCGAGACCGCCGGGTTGACGGTGGACCCGCGGCAGATGCTCGGAATCGAAAAGAACCCGCGGGCGGTGCGCATCGCCGAGGCCGTGCTGTGGATCGGGTATTTGCAATGGCACTTCCGGACGCGCGGCGACGTGAACCCGCCCCAGCCGGTGCTGAAGGACTATAAGAACATCGAACACCGTGACGCGCTATTGGACTGGGACAAGATCGAGTACGTGACGGACGAGCGCAGCATCCCGAAGGTGCGTTGGGACGGGAAGAAGATGAAGACGCATCCGGTGACCGGAGAGCAGGTGCCGGACGAGTCGGGGGAGGTTGTGGAGGAACGCTACGTCAACCCGCGCCAAGCGGTCTGGCCCGATACGGATTTCGTGGTGGGCAATCCGCCCTTCCTTGGTGCGAGAACTATACGCGGTGCCCTAGGCTCAGGTTACCTCTCCGCCCTGCGTCAAACGTATCCCGAAGTTCCTGAGCACTGTGATTACGTCATGTATTGGTGGGAGAAGGCAGCCAAGTTGGTTAGGTCGGACCGTCTGAGTCGATTCGGTTTGATCACGACCAACAGTATCCGGCAGTCGTTTTCGCGCAAGATCCTCGAGCAACATCTGTTGGCGTCAAATAGGCCAATTCAGATCCTAATGGCCGTGCCCGATCATCCCTGGGTCGACGCGACCGATGGAGCAGCGGTTCGAATCGCCATGACTGTGGGCGGATACGGCAAAGAGGGGGCTTTGTACGAGCTAGTCGAAGACAAGCCGGGACAGGACGGAGAACGTGTCGCCCGCTTCGGTGAACGCAAAGGGCTGATTACACCGGGACTCCGCGTCGGAATCGACTTCTCAGACGTAGGCGAACTTCGATCAAACTTCGGTATTAGCTGTGTTGGCTACCAGCTAACAGGTCAGGGCTTCCTCTCTGCCCGCCGTGACGCACAGAGCCTGGATCGTTTCTTCGAAACAGAAGATGCGAGAATTCGGCCGCTCCTCTCTGGGCGGGACATTACTAAGACCAGGCGGGAGCGATTTGCTATCGACGTCTTCGGTTACTCTGAGTCAGATCTTCGTACCGAGCACGGGGAAATCTACCAATGGCTTCGCAACCGCGTCAAGCCGGAGCGTGACCAAAACAACCACGAGTCTCTACGAACGAACTGGTGGATCTTCGGTAGGGCCAGAAGCGCTTTCCGGCCCTCTCTTCGCGGGCTAGGAAATCTCGTGGTTACGTCCCTAACCGCCAAGCATCGGTTCTTCGTCCTAATGCCCGCGAACACGATCTGCGATTCTACAACCGTGATGTTCGCACTGGATGACCCTCATTGCCTCGGCACCCTCTCCAGTCGGGCGCACGTTGCCTGGGCGCTCGCGGCCGGGGGGCGATTGGGCGTGGGCAACGACCCCGCTACAACAAGACCCGCTGCTTCGAAACCTTCCCCTTCCCAGACCCCACCGAAACCCAACGCCAAACCATCCGCGGCCTCGCCGAGCAAATCGACGCCCGCCGCAAGCACCGCCAAGAGCTCCACCCCAAACTCACGCTCACCGGCATGTATAACGTCCTCGAAAAGCTGCGCCACCGCCGCGACGATCTGACCGACGCCGACAAGCTCATTCACGAGCAAGGGCTGGTGACCGTCCTCGGCGAGCTTCACGACGAACTCGACGCCGCCGTGCTTGACGCCTACGGCTGGGAAGACTTGGCCCCGGCGCTGGTGGGCAAACCGGGTGGCACAGTCCCGTCGGCCCACAAGTCCGCCGACCAGATCGCCGCCGAGGAAGACTTACTTGGCCGCCTGGTCAAGCTCAACGCGGAGCGCGCCGCCGAGGAGGAACAGGGCGTCGTGAGGTGGCTGCGCCCCGAGTTCCAAGCACCCGAGCGGGCGGCGGCCGTCCAGCGGGAGCTGATCCCCGGAACCGCCGTGGACGATGTCGTTGCCGCCAAGGCCGCGAAGAAGAGCTGGCCGAAGAGCCTGACGGAGCAATTCAAAGCGCTCAAGACCGCGCTGGCCGAGCACCCGGCCCCGGTCGACGCCGAGCAGTTAGCTCGAACGTTCAAGAGGGCGCAAACACGCCGCGTGAACGAGCTGCTGGGAACGCTCGTCGAATTGGGCCAGGCTCGGGAGGTTCCGGGTGGACGATTCAGCGCGGTGTAAGGGGTGCGACTGTTGCCCGCGGGTGTGCGACGGCCCAGGGCCTTTCCTGTCGGAATTTCCCCTTGGGTCGGCCATGGCTAAAGCCTTATGGAGAAGTCCGTTGAAACGGCCTTGTCGCTGACCGGGGATGCTTGGGAACCGGCCCTCATTGAGTCTCGCAAAATAAAGTGATACCTTTTTGGGGTACGTACGTCTTTGTATGTATGGGAAATACAAAAGGCGTACGGCGGGATTTCGAGGCCCTGGAGAAGCGCCGTTTCAAAGCGATCCGGTTGGTCGAGCAAGGCTGTAG
Source organism: Bryobacterales bacterium (assembly GCA_965238125.1). Classification (GTDB taxonomy): domain Bacteria; phylum Acidobacteriota; class Terriglobia; order Bryobacterales; family UBA6623; genus UBA6623. The sequence goes on from OZ250179.1 coordinate 1,059,307, forward strand.
TCAGTCCGAGACAGCGAGGCGATTGAAGGTCGCGCGGCAAAGCGTCAGCGAGTGGCTGCGACGATACCGGCGTGACGGCGAAGCCGGGTTGCGCCAGGCCGGCCGCGCCGGCCGTAAGCCGCTGTTGGACGCCGCGCAGCTCGAACGCCTCGAGGCGTTGCTGCTGGAAGGCCCCGAGGCGCACGGCTTCCCGACGCCGCTGTGGAGCTGTCCGCAGGTCGCTCGTCTGATCGGAGACGAGTTCGGCGTGCGCTATCACGAGGGCCATGTCTGGAAGATCCTGCGGGCGCTCGGTTGGAGCCCGCAACGGCCCGTCGGCAAAGCGCGGGAGCGCAACGAAGAGGCCATCCGCGGCTGGCAGCGCAAGACTTGGCCGGCCATTAAAAAAAAGCCCGCAAAGAAGAACGTACGATCGTCTTCATCGACGAAAGCGGATTGAGTCAGAAGCCGCATCGTTGCCGCACCTGGGCGCCGCGCGGCGAGACACCGGTGTTGGAGTTCAACTTCAACTGGGACAAGCTGTCGGTGTCGGCCGGGCTGACGTTGCGCAACTTTTACTTCCGGCTCTATCCCGGCGCGATCGGCGAGCTGGAGGTCATTGACTTCCTGAAGGCTTTGGTGCGCCACATCGACGGCCCACTGCTGATCGTCTGGGACCGGCTGCCGGCGCACCGCAGCCGCCTGGTGCGGGAGTTCATCCAGCTCTCCGAGGATCACATCGCAACGGAGTACTTGCCGCCCTATGCGCCGGAGTTGAACCCGGTGGAATACATTTGGGCGTACTGGAAGCAGCACGAGTTGCCCAACGTCTGCCCGAAGGACTACTGGGAACTCGACGAGCGCGCCCGCAAAGCGCTGCGGCGAATGCGCCGCAAACCGCGCTTGATTACCGCTTTCTGGAAACAGTCTTCTCTTTGTCTCGATTGACAGTATATTATGCGAGATTCAGTAAGGGCCGGCCTATTGGTGCAATCCAAGCCCGGTGAACCGCCGGTGAACCGGGCTGAGCGGGGACTTCCGTCCCCGCCTCTGTTTCTATTGCTCGCATTGCGAGAGGGTTTTTCTGCGATTAGGAGATCGGTAGACGGGAAGCAAGGATCTTGCCGATCATTGCAAACCCTCGTCCAGACGATGCAGGGTGATCTCCGGCATGGCGAAATGTTTCTCGTTGTCGGTGATCAGCAGCAGACCGTAATGCAGCACGATGGCAGCGATCAACGAGTCGGCTAGGCTGAGTGTAAGGCCCCGACGGGCCCACTCGTATTTGAAGCGGCCCGCGCGGTGCGCGATCTCCGGCACGACCTCGTAGTAGCGCAACCGCTCGATCAGCTTGGGGGTAGCTTCCGCTTCGCTCTCGTGCATGCCGGCGTAGATTTCGGCGACGGTGACGGGACAGCTCGCCAGCATGTGCCCGTCCTCGACGAGCGCCCGCAGAGCAGGGGCGCGGCCGCGCTTGCCGTTGAGCGCGTCGATGAGCACCGAGGTGTCAGGCAGGTAGACGACCACGGCGGTCCTCGTCGCGAGTTTCGTCCTCCCGCCGCTGACGAGCGACGTGGGCGGCCGCGCCGTCGCGCAGTTCGGGATGGTTTTCATCCTTCCAGCCGCCCTCGGCCTCGGCGAGCGCCAGCGCCAGCCGCCGCCGATCTAGTTCCTGGCGCGCTGCTTCGGCAATGAAGGCGCTACGGCCGCGCTTGCCGACTAGCGCATCGATTTCGTCGACGAGCCGCTCGGGCATGATCACATGGGCGCGTTTTCCTGACATCGCTTTCCTCTTTCCATGAAGTCACATAGTAAATGTGACTTCTTAAGTTAACATCTTATGGGTCTTATTATGTCCAGAAGAACCGCCCCGTGTTCACGACATCGGTCGCGTGGGTGTGAGCGCTACCTTCGGGGGGAATTTTTCGCTGGCTCGGTGCCGGCTAAAGTCTTGCGAGAGAAGGCCGTTGAAACAGCCTCGCATTCCATGGAGAGCTCGTGCAACCGGCCCTATAAGGGCCGGCCTATTTGTAATCCAAGCCCGCTGAACCGGGCTGAGCGGGGACTTCCGTCCCCGCCTCTGCTTCTATTACTCGCGCCGCGCGAGCCGAGTCGCACATTTATGTCGCGCACCCAGCCGCCCCCTCCGCAGGTTCCGTTGGCGGCTTCCGGCCAGCAACCCCTCTCCATTGTCACTTCGACTTGAGACGCGGGCGGCAGCGTTCACGGGCCGTTTCCAAATACTGCTCGGAGACGTCGATGCCGACTGATTTGCGGTGGAGCCGGTACGCGGCCAGCATCGTCGTGCCGGTGCCGCAAAACGGGTCGAGGACGATTCCTTCGGGGGGGCAGGTGGCCAGGATCGGCAGTTTGCAGAGGTCTTCGGGGTAGGGGGCGTAGTGGTGACGGCGGCCTTGGGTGTCTTCGGGAAGAATGTCCCAGACGTCTTTGGGTTTGGCGCCCTTGGGGTTGTAGCGCAGGAAGTAGAAGCCCTTGGCGGCGATTTCCGCGGCTCGTCCCGAGACAGTTTCCGAATCGGAATGGGTGGTTCGCTGTTGCCCGCAGATGATCATGCGGAAGTCGGCCAGGCGGCCGGTTCGGACTTCGTCGAGTATGGCGTCGAGCGCCTTCGCGGCGGCTTGTTTTTCGGGTGACGAAAGAGCCGTTGACAGCTCGATCTGGCGGCGGTAGCGAACTCCCGAAACGCCGGTTGCCGAAACCACGCGGCCCTTAACGACTTTCGCTGTTTGCGGACTCGAGCGGATGGAGTCGATGTCGTAATAGTATTCGGGCGACTTGACGAGGTGGAACAGCGGCTCGTGGACATTGCGGAGCTTGTTGCGCGTGGGGTCTGGGCCGCCCTTGACCTTGTGCCAAACGACGTTGTTTCTGAGCAGCCAGCCCTGGGTGTCGGTCAACTCCAAGACAACGCGCCAGGGGATGCCGAGCAGAGTCTTCTTGCGGTAGGCATCGCCGATGTTGAGCCACAGTGATCCCGAGGGCTTCAATACGCGTCGGACTTGGGCGAGGATGCGCAGGAGGTTGCGAATGTAATCGGCCGGATCGGCCTCGAGGCCGATGCCGTCGCGGTTGTATTTGCGCTGCCCCCAGTAGGGCGGGCTGGTCATCGAGCAGTCGATCGAGTCGTCGGGCCAGGATTCGAGAATCTCCAGCGCGTCGCCCGCGAAAAAGACGGGCTGTTGGCGGGGAGAGGCCAGATACTTCGCAAGGCGAAGGCCGGGGTTGGGGGGCGCCACAGCAACATTGTAGGGGGGGCGGTCGCACAGTGGGGCAGGTCTCCCGGCCTGCCCGCGACCGAGCGGGGCCCCGAGCCGAGACAAGCTGAGAGCTTGTCGGAACCGTGGGCTAGGACAAACACGAGTGTTTGTCGCTGCCGGGCGACCCGCCGGGCGCGTCAAAACCGATATCCTCTAGATTCGTGTCGCAAACTTCGCTTGTTCGCGGAATCGGCCTTACGGGCGCGTGTGCTTTGGTTGTTTCCAATATGGTCGGCCAAGGCGTGTTCACCAGCACCGGCTTTTTGATCGGGCAACTTGGCTCGCCCTCTCTCGTCATCGGCATTTGGCTCGTTGGGGCGGTGCTGGCGCTGGTGGGGGCGCTTTGCTATTCGGAGTTGGGCGTCAATTTCCAGAAGTCAGGCGGCGAGTACATTTACTTGACCGAAGCCTGGGGACCGGCGTGGGGATTCATCGACGGCTGGGTAAGCTTTCTGGCCGGCTTTTCGGCGCCGATCGCAACGGCGGCACTGGCGATCTCGGCCTATCTGGCCTATTTTTACCCCGCGCTCGAAGCCGCCGACGCGCCGTCGATCTCGCTGGGGATTTTGACGATTCGCTTCGGCGGCGCGCAACTGACGGCCTGCGCCGTCGTCGTTCTACTCACGTTGCTCAACCTGCTGGGCGTCGAGCAAGTGGCGAAGATGCAGAACTTCCTGACGGCAACCAAGCTGATCGTGATCGCCGCTTTTCTCGTGCTCGGCTTCAGCATCGGTACGGGCGACTGGAGCCACTTCGATCACGTCGTCGAGCGGACGACTACCACGAGCATCCCGGCGCAGTTCGCGATCAGTTTAGTCTGGGTCTATATGGGCTACAGCGGTTGGAACGCGGCGGTCTACGTGGCCGAGGAGATTCGCGACCCGGAAAGAACCCTGCCGATCGCCCTGATTGCCGGGACGCTTTTCGTGACGGCGCTGTTTATCGCGCTCAACGTCCTCTATATTTACGCCGCGCCGCCCGCCGAGCTCATAAACGTTTTGCGGATCGGCTCGAAGGCGTCGGTTTTCCTATTCGGTCCCAAGATCGCGGGCATCTTCAGCCTGGCCATGGCCGCGTCGCTGCTGGCCACGGTGAACGCGATGTGCATGATCGGGCCGCGGGTCTACTACGCCATGGCGCAGCGGGGGGCCTTTTTCTCGGGTGCGGCGAAGGTGCATCCGCGTTGGAAGAGCCCCTGGGTCGCGGTGCTGTACCAAGGGGGGGCTTGCATCATTCTGATTCTGACGGGAACGTTTGAAAGCCTGGTCTATTACGTGGGATTCACGTTGAGTCTCTTTTCGGCGCTGTCGGTCATCGCGCTTTTCAAATTCCGCAAGCGCCCGGGATGGAAGAAGCTGCCCTGGGTCAGCTTTGGGTACCCGTTGCTGCCGGCTCTCTATACCGTGGTCAATCTGTGGATCTTCCTCAACTTCGCCCCGGGACAGAAGTGGATCACGGCTTTGAGCCTGCTGACGGTGGTCGGGGGAGCGCTCAGCTACCGGTTTTATCGGCTGCGGAACGGCGAGGCTGCCTAGGAGTCTGTCCGAGTAACAACTTGGCACAGTTCCGGCAGGGCGGGAGATTCGGGCGCCGAGGTCAGCGACGCACGGGCGCGGAAGGCTCGTCGACCGCCGGGCGCCACAAACAAACCGCGCGGGCCGCCCAAAACGGCTTCCAGAGCCCTCCATGCGCCTCGCCGGCGCCCCCTTCCCGGTTTTTCTCCATCACGCTCCGCCACACAGCCCGTGCATCTTCAAAATATTGTGCGTCAAGCACACCAAGGCCCACTCGCCCCGCACTTTCTTCAACCCCCGCAACAAAAATTGACGAATCCCGCGGGCTTGTTTAATCTGTCCGAATATCGGCTCCACGATCCCTTTGCGTTGCGCGTACATCTTCGCTCCCGCTTTCGTCCGTAACTTGCGCTCCATCCGCTCGACTCGCGTGAGGTGGCTCGGGATCCGCCCCCGCGGCGGCGACGCCCGTTGTCCGCGCCGGTGTCTCTGGGCGGCAATATACGCTTCGATCTTTTGCTCAGGCTTCTCGGGCGCTTCCAACGATTCCAAGTTCTTCTCCGAACAATAGCCGCTGTCGGCCAACACTTCGTCGGGCCGTTGCCCCGACTGCCGCTCGACCGCTTCCACCAACGGCGCCAGTTGCTCTTTGTCGTTCGCCGCCTCGGTCAGCGTCTGCCCGACAATCAATTGCGCCACGCTCTCGACCGCCGCCTGTGCGTTGTAGCCCTGCACGAACCCGTCGCCGCTTTTCATAATGCGCGACTCCGGATCGGTGAAATTGTATTGATCTTTGTCGCGCGGTTCGGCTTGCCGCGCCAGCTCGTCACAGCGACCCGCGGCGGCGGCTTGCTGTTGCGCCCGTTGCTTCGCTCGTTGCTCCAGCGCCTGCTTGGCTTGGCGAATCTTCTCCAGCCGCGTCTGCCGGCGTTGCAACTCCTCGGGCAATTCGTCGCCCGGCTTCTCGGCCCCGTAGCGCGCGTCCTCCGCCGCGTCGACTGCTTCGGCTTCGGCCAACATTTGCTTCACCTCGGCCGCCAACTGTGGCTCGCTGTGCTGGATCCGCCCGTAACTCATGGCCTTGTGCTTGGAGGCGTTGGCCTTCATCTTCGTGCCGTCGAGCGCCACCCGACCCAGCTTCATCGCCCCGCTCTCGAGCGCCACCCGCAACACTTGTTGGAACAGCCCCTCGAGGGCTTCCAGGTGGATCTTGCGAAAATCCGAGATCGTGCGGAAGTCGGGCTGGTTGCCGGCCGCCAACACGCGAAAGGCTACGTCCTCGACCAGCCGCCGGGCGATCCGGCGCGAGGAGCGCACGCCCAGGCAATAGCCGTAGAGCAGCAGTTTGACCATCAGCCGCGGATGATAAGGCGGCTGCCCGCGCTGCTCCCTTTCATAGACCTTCTCGATGGCCGACAAATCCAGTTGATCAACGAGGTCGTTGACGAAATAGACGAGGTGGTTTTCGGGCAGCCAATCCTGCAAACTGGGAGGCAGCAGCAGTTTCTGCTCGGGAAGGTAGGCCCGGTAGGTTTTGCCCATAAACCATTATCCCCCACTTTTGTTTTTTCTCCAAGAAGATAATGAATACTCGGACAGACTCCTAGGCCGGCACTGCGTTGGGTTGATCGAGGCGAGACAGACAAGCTATGAGCTTGTCTTGACTGTTGGCTGGGACAAACACGAGTGTTTGTCGCTACCTGGGCGTGCTCTCAGGCAGCGGCGACTCGCTTTGCGCCCAATTCGCGCCGATCGCGGCCGATAATAACCATGTGAAAGCGGGGCGAGGCTTCTCTGGAACCCGTCTTGCAACGTGGGAGAGGTAGGGTATGAGTCAATACGATCTCGTCGTCATCGGCAGCGGTCCGGCGGGCCAAAAAGCCGCCATCGCCGCCTCGAAAATGGGCAAAAAGGTCGCCGTCGTCGAGCGCGCGATGTCGGTCGGCGGGGCTTGCCTGCACCACGGCACGATCCCGAGCAAGACGCTGCGCGAGGCGGTTTCCTACTTGTCCGGCGTGCGGCAGCGCGAGCTCTACGGGGCTGCTTATCGGGTCAAGGATCAGATCAGCATTGAAGATCTGTCGTTCCGGACGCAGCGCGTCATCGAACGCGAGGTCAATGTCGTTCGCGATCAGTTATTGCGGAATTACGTCGACATCGTCGGCGGGACGGGTTGCTTTGTCGATGCGCACAAGATCTTGGTCACCGCCGACAAGGGCAGCCGTATTCTCGAGACCAAGAAGACGATCCTGGCCGTGGGCACGAAACCGTCGCGGCCGCCCGGGGTGGAGTTCGATGACTGCAAGATCGTCGACAGCGACGGGCTGTTGAAACTCGCTGAGATTCCACGGTCTATGACTTTCGTGGGCGGCGGGATCATCGGCGTCGAGTACGCAACGATCTTTCGGACGATCGGCGTGCGCGTGACGCTGATCGACGGCCGCCAACGGCCGCTTGACTTCATTGACAACGAAGTCGAGGACAACCTCTACTTCTACATGCGCGACGAAGGCATCACGTTGCGCTTCGGGGAGTTCGTATCGGAGGTGCGCCACACCGAAGACGGGCGGGTGCGGGTCTGCATGGAAAGCGGCAAGCAGCTGGAATCCGACGGGCTGATGTTCGCCGCCGGGCGCGAGGGCGCTTCCAAGGAGCTCAATCTGGAAGCCATCGGGCTCGAGACGGACAAACGGGACCGGATCCAAGTTGATGAATTCTATCGAACCTCCGTCGAGGACATCTACGCCGTCGGCGACATCATTGGATTCCCCAGCCTCGCCTCTACCTCGATGGAACAGGGACGCATCGCCGCCGCGCACGCCATGGCTAACGAGGCGACGGCGATGGCGAAGCGCCTACCCTACGGGATTTACACGATTCCCGAAATCGCCATGGTCGGGCCGACCGAAGAGGAGTTGACCAAGCAGGAAGTGCCCTACGAAACCGGCATCGCCCGCTTCCGAGAGCTCTCGCGGGTGCAGATCAGCGGCGGGCGGGCCGGCTTGTTGAAGATCCTTTTCAATCGAGAAGATAGAAAACTGATCGCCGTCCATATTCTCGGGGAACAGGCGACGGAACTGATCCACATCGGACAAGTCTTGATCGACCACGACGCAACGATCGACTATTTGCGCGACACGGTGTTCAACTACCCCACGTTGTCGGTGGCTTACAAAGTCGCGGCGTTGGACGGGTTTAATAAGCTCTGATTCCCTAATCGGCCCCTTGCCTTCCGCCGAGAAGTGGATCGAGGACGAGGCGGAGGGTCGGCGCGGGAGCCCCTGTTCCGGCTGGTCACGGCCGACCGGGTGCGAAGCGACTTTCAAGCTCATCGACCGTGATCGACTCCCCGGCTCGAATTTCATCCCGCGCTGCTTTGATGACCTTCAGAAACTCCGCACTCGTGCTCAGCGCCAAGGACTCCGGATCCACATTCTTCAGAGAAACGAGTACGGCGACGGGTCGCTTGTGATCAGTTAAGACTACGGTATCCTGGTTCGACGCTTCCGCGAACTCAAGCAGCGATTGCAGTTCCTCGGATATTTCCACCGTCTTCATAGGCTGATTTCCTCGTCGGCAATGAAAAGTCGATTCCCTTTCTTGACGCCTATGGCTAGCGAGGATGTTCACGACATCCGCATCCTCGCTATCCACATCGTAAAACACCTGCAAGCCTTCGTTACACTCGTCGGTTTGAGGTCGGGGATCTCCCCGGTCCGGGCCGCTCCGCCGTGTTGATGCTCCAAGCGATTATTGGTGTCTTGTTGGTGGGCTCTTGGGCCTACTCGCTGTTGACGGTTGTGGCGGCGCGGCGCTACCTGGCGCGGCGGCCCGGGCCGTTGCGGCGAGCCGTACCGATCAGCATCCTGAAACCCTTGGCGGGCGCGGAGGACGAACTCGAAACCAACCTGCGCGGCTTCTTCGAGCAAGACTACGACAAGTTCGAAATCTTGTTCGCGGTTCGCTGCTCCGACGACCCGGCGCTCGAGGCCGTCGAAAAGCTCCACCAGGAATTTCCCACCGTCGCGTGCCGCGTCTTGATTACCGGCGAACCGCCTTATCCCAACGCCAAGGTCTACAGTCTGGACAAGATGATGCAGGCGGCGCGACACGGGTTGCTCGTGATGAGTGACAGCGATATTCGCGTGGGGCGGGAGATGCTTCGCGTCGTGGCGGCGGAATTTGAAGATGAGAAGATCGACCTGCTGACCTGTCCTTATCGCGCGGTTCCCGGGCGAAGTTTCTGGTCGCGGCTGGAGGCGATCGGGCTGAATACGGAGTTTCTCGGCGGACTGCTGACGGCGCGATTGGTCGAGGGCGTGCGGTTCGCGGTGGGTCCGACGATCGTGGCGCGCAAGAAACTAATTGAAGATCTGGGCGGTTTCAACCGATTTAGTCCGTATCTGGCGGAAGATTTCGTTCTGGGCAAGCTGGCGGCCGAGCAGGGATACGGGGTGGAGCTGTCCTGTTACCGAGTGGACCACCACATTGCGGGCCGGATTGGAAGCGGGGCCTCGGGGACGCCGAGACGTCGGGAGTGGCTCGAGAACCTGAAGCATCGATTGCGCTGGGCTCGCAGTACGCGGCGGTCGCGGCCGTGGGGTTACTTGGGCCAGGCCTTTACGTATCCGGTCCCGTGGGCGCTATTCGCAGCGGCGGTGATGCCTTGGGCGGGGGCGGAGTTGTTGGCCGTCACGTTGGCGTTGCGGGCTGCGGCGGTGTGGGCGACGGCGGAATGGGTCTTGGACGATCCGCTGACACGCGGAAACCCTTGGCTGGTGTTGCCGCAGGACGTGTTGGGGTGGCTGGTTTGGATCGCCGGTTTTTTCGGGAACCGCATTCAATGGCGGGATCGGACCTATCGCTTGCTGGCTGACGGGCGCTTTGAATTGATCGACGAATGAAGGCGAGCCGGAGAGGCCTGTGAAAAGATTGGGGCCGAAGGGGTCGGGCAGGAGCTTCCCGCCGCCCTTTCAGGGCTCGCGCGGGTGAGGATTCTACCCAGAGTTCCGCCTTCGGCTCACCCTGGGCTATATTCCTGTCGCCGCTTCGAGGCTCACCGGAGCGGTCGCAAAATCGCGGATTAGTACAATAGGGTCTCGGCACAGTCCAACGTTTTTGGGGATTTCGGGGTAATTCGGCCCCGAGCCGAATCGGGTCTCGCCGCGGGGTGAGAGGTAGAGGAAAGGAACAACGAACAATGTCGCAAGGTAATTTCGCCGTCGCCGGACTCGGCGTGATGGGACGCATGGTGGGTCTCAACATCGAACGCAACGGCTTTCCGCTGATCGCCTACAACCGCGGGGCGGAAAACGCCGATCGCATGCGCGAGGTCTCCCAGGGCAAAAACGTCACCGTCACCCGCTCGATTCCCGAGATGGCCGGTCTGCTCGACAGGCCGCGCCGGGTGCTCATCATGACCACCGCGGGAGCGGGGACCGATGCGGTCATCGGCGAGTTGCGCAAGGTGTTCGAGCCGGGCGACATCATTATTGACGGCGGCAATGCGCACTTCCCCGACACCAACCGGAGACAAGCCGAGCTCGATCCGGGCGCCATCCACTTCATCGGTTGCGGCATTTCGGGCGGCGAGCAAGGGGCGCTGTGGGGTCCCAGCATCATGCCCGGCGGCCACAAAGAAGGCTATGACCACATTGCCCCGGTGTTGACCAAGATCGCCGCGCAGACCGACGACGGCCCCTGCGTTACTCACGTCGGAGAGGGGTCGGCGGGGCACTACGTGAAGATGGTCCATAACGGGATCGAGTACGGGATCATGCAGATCATCTGCGAGATCTACGACGTGCTGCGCAAGTCGGCGGGGATGTCGACGGCGGAGATCCAAGCGATGTTCGCCGAGTGGTGCGAGAGCGAGATCAGCGGTTTCTTGGTCGAAATCACGGCCGATTGCCTGGCGAAACCCGACGAGTTGAGCGACAAACCGCTGGTCGAGGTGATTCTCGACACCGCCGGGCAAAAGGGCACCGGCAAGTGGACGGCCGAGAGCGGTCTGGATCTGGGCGTTCCGATCCCGACCCTGAGCATGGCGGTGGAAGCGCGCATTCTTTCGGGCCTCAAGCCGCGGCGGGTTGCGGCTTCCAAGGTTTTGGCCGGGCCCACGGCGACCTATTCGGGCGATCGCGGTGAGTTGCTCAAGTCCATGTACCACGCCTTCTATTTGGCCAAGGTCGCCTGCTACGCACAGGGGATGGCGCTGATCAAAGAGGCCTCGAAGGAGTACGAGTACGGCGTCAGCCTAGCTGAAACGGCGCGCATCTGGAAGGGCGGTTGCATTATTCGCTCGAAGCTGCTCGATCCGATCAAGAAGGCCTACCAGGCGGATCCGGAATTGGACAACCTGCTGACTCATGAATCGTTCAGCGGCATGACCAACAGCCGGCTCGGAGACCTGCGCAAGGTCGTCGGGCTGGCGGCGGAAACCGGCGTGCCGGCGACATGCTTAGGGGCGACGCTGGCCTATGTCGACAGTTATCGCAGCGAGTTTCTGCCGGCTAACTTGCTGCAAGCGCTGCGCGACAACTTTGGGGCGCATACTTACAAGCGGCTCGATCGGGAGGGGACTTTCCACACCGATTGGGTGGAGTAGCCGACACTTCGGCGGCCCGCGGTGAGCCTCCGGACGGGGGCGTAGGAACTTGAGCCACGAAGCGGCACCGGGAAGATAGCCGGGTTAAAGCCACCCTCGAAAGGTCGACAATTCGCGCTACAGTCTGACCAAGGCCCCCAAAACGCCGCAATCCAAACCGAGCCGCGCGCGTCAGCAAGCGGTATCCGATGCCGCGGCACGGAAGCCGCCGCCGGCGGTGATTCCAAATAGGCCGCCCCAAGGTCCTTGGAAGCGTCGTCACAGGGTCCCGCGTATTGAGGTTTCTCCCCAAGACCATAAGCGGCTTTCGACTGCTCTTTGGGACGGGCTCCGCCGCCGGGTGCCGCGCTTCCGCCGCCTTCCTCGGTGTTGAACGGCTTCATCTCATACCGCTCCCTCACGGTCGCGGCTCGGTTTGAGGGGCGGCGGCCTCTAGCGGAAGTTTTCGACCAGCGGCGGATTGGCGCGCCCGAAGCCGCGCGAGTCCCGGCGCAGGCCTTACACTATCCACTTGTGGCGAGCCGCGGCCGAGTTCGAGATTTCACCGAATACGCCGTCGCGCGGGTCGTTCTTAAAACCTTGGAACGGCTGCCGATGCCGGCGGCGCGGGCCTTGGCGGGGAGCATTGCCCGCCTTGCGCGGTTCGTGACGCCGCGCCGGCGGCAGGTGGCCTACCGGAATTTGGAGATCGCGATGCCGCGAAGCGATCGGGCGACGCGCCGGCGGATCGTCGAAGGGGTCTATGAGAACCTGGGCCGCATCTTGCTCTCGTTGAGCCGCATGCGGCGGCTCAATCCCCACAACATTCACGACTGGATCGGCTACAAAGGCTACGAGTATTTCGAGCAGGCGCTGGGCGGCGGCAAGGGCGTGCTTTTCATGACGGCGCACTTGGGCGATTGGGAATTGAGCGCCGCGGCCCATGCCCTGCTGGGACATCCGATGCATGTGATGGTCCGTAGCCTCGATAATCCGCGACTCGACAGGCTGGTCGATGATTACCGCACGCTTCACGGGAATCGCACCATTCTCAAGCAGGACTTCGGCCGCTCGCTCTTGCGCGCTTTGAAGAATAACGAAGCGGTCGGTGTCTTGGTGGACCAGAACGTCGTGGGCGACGATGCGGTTTTTGTTGACTTCTTCGGGGTCAAGGCGGCCGCAACAAGCGGTTTCGTCAAGGTCGCGATGAGAACGGGCGCGGCCGTGATCCCCGGCTTTGCGTTGTGGAATCGGGAGGAGGGACGATATGTCCTCAAGTTCTATCCACCACTCGAGTTCGCGGAAACCGGGAACCCGGAGCAAGATTTGGTAACCAACACGCAGCGTTGTCAATCCAAGATAGAAGAGGTGATCCGGGAATATCCCGAGCAGTGGCTGTGGATTCACCGACGCTGGAAAGATAGGCCGGAAGGAGAGCCGGAACTCTATCCCTAAGGTTTGCCGGGCATCGTGGTCGGGAATGATGCGGAAAGGCGGCAAAGGCGGCGGAGACGAGTTCGGAGGGGTTCCACTTCCAGCTATACTGGGAAAGGTTATATGGGTTTTCTCGTAACCATGGCTGGACGAATGGTGACCGGACGGCGGCAACATCGCTGGGTGCTGGTCCTCTGCGCCATGGTCGCGGTGTCGGTGTCGGTTCTGGGGGCGGCTGCCGCGCCTGAAGAGGCGCAAGATGCCGTTCCCGACCGCTCGAGCGCCTACTACCATTTTTCTCTCGGCTACCTTTACGAGCAACTCGCGGTCGAGCACCTGAACCGCGAGTATCTGTCGCGCGCGGTGGAGGAGTACCGAGCCGCCATCGAAGCCGATCCGGGCTCCGGGCTGTTGCGGCGGCAACTGATCGAACTGTTTGCGCGCGCGAATCAGCTTGACGAAGCCACGGCTGAAGCCGACAAACTGTTGGCGGAGAGGCCCGACGATGTCGAGTTGCTGCGGCTGATGGGGCAGATCTACGGCCGTTATGCCTTCGGCCGGGGGGGCGAAATCAACGAGGAGTTGCTGAAGAAGGCGATCGCGGCCTTTGAGCAAGTGCACCAATTGGACTCGAGCGGTACCGAGTCGTTGCTGCAATTGGCGAATCTCTACCGCGCCGCCAAGCAGAAAGATAAGGCCGCGGCCACGCTAAAGGAGTTGCTCGACAAGGAACCGGATTCGACCGACGCCTTGGCCGGTTTGGCGTTTCTGTATCTTGATTCGGGCGACGCGGAAGCTGCCATTGAAGCTCTGGAGAAAGTGAAGGCCGCGGGAGCCGCCGATCGCAATCATCTGACGACGTTGGCGACCGCCTACGAACGAGCGGGAGAGTACAAGAAGGCGGCGGCGGTGTTTCAGGAATTGCTCGACCAGGGCGACAACCCAGGACCGGCGCGACGCGGCTTGGCGCACAATCTGGTGCTGTCGGGCCAATACGATCGAGCTCTCAAGGAATACGAAATCCTGGCCACGACCGAGCCGCGCAATCCCGAAAATCATTTGCGCCTATCGCAGATCTACCGCGAGCTGCGACGCTTTGACGAGGCCCGAAAGAGTCTTCAACGGGCCCAGGAGCTAGCCCCCGATTCGCTGGAAATCAAGTACAACTTGGTTCAATTGCTCGAGGCGGAAGGCTCGACCGATGAAGCCGTCGAGGCCCTTTCCGAATTACTGGAGGCGACCGAGAAAGACGAATATTCGCCGCGCGAGCAGGGCAACCGGGCGATGTTTCTCGAGCAGCTTGGTATGCTTCACCGCTCTCGGGAGGACACGGCCGAGGCGGAAAAAGCTTTCCGCGCGATGGCCGCGGTCAGCCCGGAGACGAAGCCCAAGGCCCTGCTGCAAATCGTGGACGGCTATCGGGCCGCTCGGCAATACGGGAAAGCTCGTCAGCTGGTGAAGACCGCGCGCAAGGAATTCTCCGACGATCGCGCGCTGGCCATGTTGCAGGCAACGGTCTTCGCCGAGACCGGCGACGCCGATAAAGGCGCGAAGGTTCTGAAAGGTCTGCTCGGTCGCGGACCGCTCGATCACCAGGTCTACCTTTCCATGGCGCAAGTCTATGAAAAAGGCAAGAAGTATGATGCTGCGGTCAAGGCGATTGACAAGGCCGAGTCGATCTCCGATACCAAGCCGCGGAAGCTGGCCGTCTTATTCACCTACGGGTCGGTGCTCGAACGCGCCAAGAGGTTCGACGAGTCAGAGAAAAAATTTCGGGAGTTGCTGGCCATTGATCCCGACAACGCCTCGGCGATGAACTACTTGGGCTATATGCTGGCCGACCGCAATGTTCGGCTCGACGATGCTCACGAGCTGATTCAAAAGGCGCTCGATCTTGATCCCGACAACGGTGCTTATCTCGACAGCCTGGGCTGGCTCTATTACCGCCAGGACAAATTCGAGTTGGCCGAACGTTATCTGCGACGCTCGCTGGAGCAATACAAGCACGACCCGATCGTGCTCTCGCACCTGGGAGACGTCTACTTCAAACTGCGCCAAGCCGAGCAGGCCAAACGGCACTGGGAGCGCTCGATCAAAGAATGGGAACGCAGCGCGCCCTCGGACCGCGATGATTCCGCCATCGCGGAGTTGCGCAAGAAAGTTTCGAGCCTGACGCTGCGGTCGTCCTCGGGCCCGGGCTCGGATGACAAGAAGAAACGGCCGTAGTCAGGGATCTCCACCGGAAGGCCGCCCGGATTCCGTCAGGGGTGCGAGAGACCATGAGGGACGCCGTCACTCCCCGTTCCACGCATCCTCCGCTGCTCGGGGCGTGGTTTCTCGTTGCGCTTACCCTCGGCTCCTTTCCCGCCGCGGCGCAAGTTCCCGCAGGAGTCACATCGAGCGACGCGGAAATGATGCGGGGCATATTCCGCAATCGCATAGTCTCCTACGCCCGCCGGCCCGACGCCAACCCAGCGGTGCTGGAGATCTACCGCGCTTACGGCAGGCGACCTCCCGGTCTCATCGACGCGCTCGCAACCTATCAAGGGTTAGCGAGAGGAATCGCGCTGATGACGGGCCGACCGTGGGACGAACCCCGCGAGATCGCCGCCGCGCTCGATATGCGCCTGCCGACGAAGCTGGCCGAGCCGGGCGACACAGTAAGGGCCAAGGTCTTTCCTTTGTACAAGCGCGAGCAACCGCTGACGGGCCGCTACCAGGTTCGCCTGTTGGTGCGAGACCCCGCGGGAGGTGACGCCGGGATCGCCCGCGAAGTGCAACTCACGAAAGCGGCCATGACCGACCTGACGTTCGATCTCCCGCCGTCGCTCAAACCAGGGCGCTATCAGGTCGAGTACGTGCTGCGGCACGTCGATGAACAAACCGTCGACTCCGGGGAGGTTTCACCGGAAAAGCCCGACTCGGTATTGGTTTCGGCGACGCGGTATCTCTATGTGCTCCGTGATGTGAAAGCCAGGCTGGCGGCGCTCAAGCAACGACACGCGAAGCTGCGGAAGAAGTTCTCGAAAAAGAGCGTCCGTCACCGACTAGCAGTGACGACGATCGAATGGCTCTTAGGGGCATATGGAAAGGCGGCAAAGAACAGCTATCCGGGGCCGCCGATCCTGGTCGCCTCGATGCAGCGCTGGGGGCGAAACGTTGAACCGGTCGACTACGTTCGAGAGCTCGGCGCGGCCGAAAAGTCGGCCGACGCGCTCGAGGCGGGCCGAGATCCGCTGGCCGGTCGAAAAGGCCATCTGCACTTGGCGCATTCGTCGGCGGCGATGCAGCGATTGTCTCCGTTTCGGCTCTACGTTCCGAGCCGTTTCCAGGCCGGCGAAACCTATCCCTTGGCGGTCGGGCTCCACGGGGCCGGGTCGAATGAGAATGCCTATATGGACTTCTATGAGGGGTCGTTTCGAAAGAACGCCGAACAGCGAGGGTATATCGCGGTCTCACCGCTCGGTCAGGGCCCGTATGGGGGCTTTTGGGAGTCAGACGGCGGCGGCCGCGAAGTGATGGAAGTGATCACGCTTGTGCAGAAGGCCTATCCGGTCGACAAGAAGCGTATCTACCTGACGGGTCATTCGATGGGCGGCGGAGGCACGATCCACTTGGGATTTAATCACCCGGACCGTTTCGCCGCCTTGGCGCCGGTGGCGGGGTTTTTCGGGCAGACTTCGCAGCTTGGCAAGGCGAAGAAAATGCCCTTACTCATTGCCCAAGGGGAAACGGATCGCGTGGTGAAGGCCGAGCGCGCCCGCGCCTTACATCAGGCCGCGCAGCAGATGGGCATGCCTAATGTGAAGTATCTCGAGCTGCCGGGCGTCGGGCATTTTCGCATCGCGCAGCTAGTGATGGGCGACGTTTTCGATTGGTTTGACCGGCACGTGAAGGAGTAGGATCGGCGGCGAGACTTGCTTCAACCGCGGGCGGCTACACCAAGACAGTAAAGGAGGCTTCGTCGCGCTGAACGGGGCGGTAGAGGGTGTCGCGTTCGAGCGGCTCGCGGCCGGCGTGGCGGATGAGACGCAGCAGATCCTCGCGCCGCAACGATTGCGACGTTTTGGCCCCGGCGTCGTGGTAGATCTTTTCCTCGACAACCGTACCGTCAAGGTCGTCGGCGCCAAAGCGTTGCGCGACCTGGGCGATCTGCTCGGTCATCATGATCCAGTAGGCCTTGATGTGAGGGAAGTTGTCGAGCAGCAACCGGGCGACGGCGATGTTTTTGATGTCGTCAATGCCGCCGGTCGTCGGCAGATGCCGCATCGGCGTGTTTTCAGGATGAAAGGCGAGCGGGATGAAGGTTTGGAAGCCGCCGGTTTCGTCCTGTAGGGCGCGCAGTTTGAGTAGGTGATCGACGCGGTCTTGCTCGGTCTCGATGTGACCGTAGAGCATGGTGGCGTTCGACTTCAGGCCGAGTTGGTGGGCGATTCTGGCGGTGTCGATCCACTCCTCGCCGTCGATCTTGTGATCGCAAATCACGCGCCGCACGCGCTCTTGGAAGATTTCCGCGCCGCCGCCGGGGAGCGATTGCACGCCAGCGTCCTTCAAGCGCTCAAGAGCCTCCTTGATCGAAATCCGAGCCCGACGCGCGAGGTACCCGATCTCGACCATGGTGAAGGCCTTTAAGTGAACTTCGGGATAGCGTTCGCGCAACCCGCTGATCATCTCGCAGTACCAGTCGAGACTAAGCTCGGGGTGAAGGCCGCCTACGATGTGAAACTCCGAGACGGCTTCGGTGTAGCCTTCGCCGGCGATTTGCCACACCTGGTCGAGCGACATCGTATAGGCTTTGTCGTCACGCACTTGGCGCCCGAAGGCGCACAATTTGCAGGCGGCAACGCAGACGTTCGTAGGGTTGATGTGGCGGTTGACGTTGAAGAACGTGACGTTGCCGTTGAGGCGCTCTCGAACGAGGTTGGCGAGCCGGCCGAGGGTCAAGAGGCCATGGGAGCGGTAGAGCGCCACGCCGTCTTCAAACGATAGGCGTTCGCCGGCGTTAACCTTGCGGGCGATCGGTCGCAGTTGCGGATCGTCGATGAAAGACGACATTGTTTAGCGCGCCGCAGGCGCGGATCGCGGGACCAAGTTGTCAGAATAGCACGGCGGGAATGGAGCTACGAGAGTTGGGCGCCGGTGATACCGTTGAACGGGACAGCTTGACGGAACCGGTGGAACATCACGATAGCGGCGGGGTTCTTACCGTTGATCGGGCCATGGCTCAAGCCCAAAGAGGAAGGCCGCTGAAGCGGCCTAATCGTCCGGTAGCGGCGGTCACGCCGGCCCTGAAGGACCGGCCTATTTGCGCTACCCAAGCCCGGTGAACCGGGCTCGCCTTCTCTTTTCATCGCACAAACCCCGGTTTCATGCACCCCGAGCGGGACGTCCGGCGTCATCTCCGGTGTACCGGCTGTGTGCTGAGTTATCGGTGTTGCACGAAAGAGGATCTACTGCACGACGAATTCGGAAAACAGCACTTCTTTCAATTCGGCGTTTTCGAGCAACGGCGTCAACCTCCCGCGGATTTCGTCGCGAAATACCGCCTTGCCCTCGGCGTCAGCGAGATCCTTCGGCGTCTTGGACGAAAGCAGCGTCAGCACTTGGTCACGAAGCCGTGCCATGACCACGGCGTCTTCCTGAATTTCGGCGGCCCGTGTGTCGGGGGCGACGGCGAGCTTGAGTTGCAGTTTGGCGTAGCGGTCGCCCGAGGGGTGGTTAATATTCGTTAAGAATGTCTCCATCTCGAGGATACCGGCCTTGGCCTCAACCTCGGCTTCGTCCTCGTCATCGCCGCAACCGGGCGTTACGCCCAACGAGAGCGCTAACACGGCAAATAGGCAACCAAGACTTGCTATTCACGGGGGCTTCCTCCAGCTTCGGTCGGCGGTTCGGCGGGTTGTGGTTCCGCGATCAGTTCTTCGAGCGCTTTTTGATCAGGAGCGGTTTCTTTCGTGGAAAAGACGAATTCGACGCGGCGATTAGCCTCGCGTCCCATGGCCGAGTCGTTCGACTCGACCGCGACGGTGTGAGCCTGCCCGATGGCGCGCATGCTCTCGGCCTTAACGCCCCGTTCGGCCAAGTAGCGAACGGCTTGTCCGGCGCGTGCCGCGGACAGTTCCCAGTTGCTCGGATACACGGCCGTGGCGATCGGAATGTTATCGGTGTGTCCGACGACATCGACCGACCGGTTGACGCGGGAAATATACAGGGCCAGCGCGTTCAACACGGGATGGGCTTTGTCTTTCAATTCGGCGCGTCCGGAATCAAACATCAGATCGCCTTGCAGCTGCAAGATGACGCCGTGTTTGTCGACCTTTGCCTCGCCGATTTGTTGCATGCCGGCTTCCTCGAGCATCTCTTCGAGTTGACGAACAATTTCCTCGGCGGTCGGCCCGTCCCCGCCGTCGCCCTCTTTGGGGTCTTCGTAAGGCAGTAGGTTCTGCCCCATCGGGACATCGGAAAGATCCAGCCGCGATTTCAACCCGAAGGCATCGCGCATCGAGCCGGACATCTCGCGGAACTTGACGACCTCCATGTGTGAGAAAGACAGCAGCAAGACGAAGAACGTCAGCAGCAGGGACATCAGGTCGGCGAAAGTGACCATCCATTCCGGCGCGCCGGCCTTACACTCACAGGGTTCTTCCTTCATGACTCCGACGATTTTTCCGCGCCTTTACGCAGTTTCGGAGCCAGAAAGCCTTTGAGTTGCTGGTCAATCGTGGAGGGGTTGCTCCCTTGCGCGATCCCGATGACGCCCTCCAGGCAAATCGACATGCTCAACACTTCCTCTTGGGAGCGCACCTTCAACTTATCGGCTAAAGGCAGACAGACTACGTTGGACAACAGCGCGCCGTAGAGCGTCGTCAATAGGGCGATGGCCATGGCCGGGCCGATCGAGGACGGGTCACTCATATTGGCGAGCATTTGCACCAGCCCAATCAGGGTTCCGATCATGCCGAAAGCCGGCGCCGCCTGCCCCATGCCCTCGAGAATCTCCTGACCTCGCTTGTGCCGTTGGGCGGTGGAAGTCAAGTCGGTCTCGAGCACCGAGCGGATTTCGTCCGATTTCATACCATCCACGCAAAGCTGGATTCCCTTGGCGAGGAAGGCGTACTCGATTTCGACCTTTTCGAGAGCCAAGATGTCTTTGCGAGCCGTCTTGGCCATCTCGACGACGTTCCCGATCAGCTCGCCGGCCACGGGAACCTTCGTCGAGAAGGCTTTGCCGACCACGCCGACGGTTCCTAGAACCGAGGCCAGTGGGTTGCGCATCAACGTCGCGCCGATCGTGCCGCCGACCACGACCAGCGCGGAGGGTATGTTCACGAAAATGATCGGTGAACCGCCGAGAGCAATCGTCGCCCCGACGAGAATGAAACAAAGAACGATGCCGACAATTGTCGCGAGATCCATAAACGCGATTTGGAATCCGTATTCCTGTGAGAGCGTATCGGCGGACGGGGAGCAAACTTGAGCGGAACCGGCGAAGAGCTTGGGAGAAGGATGAGAAGGAATTGGAGAGGAGAAAACACTGCCGGCCGCGGGCGTTTTCGGGGCCGGGTCGCGACGGCGCGCGACAGCGCGTCAAGGCATTCTCAGACATCGGTTAGAGTTCCATCACGTTCGTTCAAAAAAATGTGGTGCTTTCTTTTCAACACGTTGCCTCGCGCGGCCGAAGGGAAAGGCCAGGGGCGGGGGTACACTGGAAGCGGTCAATCAACTTCTTCCCTAGAGAAATACGGGCGAGCGCAAACGCAGTCCGCAAGACGATTAAGCCGCCGCCATGCAATGCCGATAAGTAGTTTTGAATTCGCGGCGGTCGCCACAAGCCAGACGGGAGCCGAACGGTGGGACAAGCGGCAACGGTACACAAGAAACTCGACCCCACGCAGACGGGGAAAGACGCCGAAAAATTGGAGCGGGGACTCCATAAACGCGTCATCGGACAAAACGAAGCGGTCGACCAGATCATCAACGTCTTTCAGACGTACCTCGCCGGGCTCAACAGCCCGGGTCGACCGATCGCGAACTTTCTGTTTCTCGGCCCGACCGGGACGGGCAAAACCCGCATCGTCGAAGCCACGGCGGAGACCTTGCTGGGCGACCCGCAGGCGGTGGTCAAGATCGATTGCGGCGAGTTTCAACACAGTCACGAGATTGCGAAGCTGATCGGCTCGCCTCCCGGCTACCTCGGGCACCGCGAGACCCACCCGTTGTTGAGTCAAGAAGTGCTCAACCAACACCACACCGACGCGCTGAAGGTTTCCTTCGTGTTGTTCGACGAAATCGAAAAAGCCAGCGACGCGTTGTGGAATCTGCTGCTGGGCATTCTGGACAAAGCAACGCTGACGTTGGGCGACAATCGCCGAGTCGATTTTTCGAAGAGCCTGATCTTCATGACCAGCAATCTGGGCGCCGGCGAGATGAGCGCGATGATGAGTCCGGGGCTGGGATTCAGCGGACCCAAGAAGGCTTCCGAGCAGGATCGTCGCGGCGGCATGGGAGACAAGATCTCGAGTGCGGGTATGACGGCGGCGCGTCGGAAGTTTACGCCGGAGTTCATGAACCGGCTCGACAAGGTCGTTGTGTTCAAACACCTTGGCGCCGCCGAGCTGCAACGCATTCTCGATCTCGAACTGGCGCAGGTTCACCAGCGGGTTTTCAACGGGACGCCGTTCCTGTTTCAGCTTTCGGAAGCCGCGCGCGCGCATCTGATCGAGGAAGGCACCGACGCCAAATACGGTGCGCGCCATCTCAAACGCGCCACGACCGCTCACTCGTCTACCCGATGGCGAATCTCATCGCCACCGAGCAGATTCGAGCCGGGGATCTGGTCGAGGTCGACCTGGACGAGGAACAAAAAACGATGACGTTCGAGCGCACCGACGAAGGCCTGCCGGTCTACGCCATGGTGCGCGCCGCGGGTATCGAGATGCCCGACGACATCGATTCGGTAGCCGCCTTGGCGATGGCCGAGCAGGCCACATCGGCCCATGCGCGAGTCAACGGCCGCAAGTGAGACCAAGGGGGGCCGTCCCATTTCTTCACAGACCCTTACTCTCGCGCGGCTCGGTCAAGAGCAAAATCTAGTCCAATCCCACCTTTTCGAGCAAATCGGCGAAACGGGGCTGCTCCCGGATGGGATCGAAGACCGGGTCCACTCTGAGCCAGGTCAGTAGCGCCGCTCGCTCTTCGACCGCCCGATCCAATTGCAGGAAAGCGGCGTCGAAATCCTCGAGTCCCAAGTAGAGCAACGCCAGGCTCGCCGGGGAAACGTACTGCGAATCGGCCCGGCTGGCAACATTCTCGAGCAACCGCTCGGCCTGCCGGGTTTCTCCGGCTCGGCCGTAGGCGTGCCCCAAAGCCGCCGCCAGAAACGGGCGATCCCCCGACATGGCACGGGCTTGATCGAGTGCGGCCACGGCCTTGTCGTACTCGGAAAGTTCGCGATAGGATCGCCCTAAATTGTAGAAAGTACGGTAGTAGCTTTCCGAAAGCTCCAGGTTCCGCCGGAATTGCTCGATCGCTTCGCCGTGACGCCCGGCCATGTGCAACACGACGCCGACGGCATTGCTGATGGTGAGCGAGAGCGGGTCCAGATCCTGGGCGCGACGAATCGCCTCGATTGCTTCCTCGTGGCGCCCCATGCGGGATAAATAAGTGCTGTACCGGTGGCATCGCCGGGATAGAGTTCAAGAGCGCGGAGATACGAATTCTCCGCCGCCTCCCAGTTCCATTCAAAACGGGAAAGAATCAACCCCAACGTCGAGTGCGCTTCGCCGAGTTCCGGGTCAAGAGCGAGCGCCTTTTCCGCTGCCTCCTTGGCTTTTGGCCAAACTTGAGCGGGAGGCACAAAACCGTGATTGGCCTGCAACAGCAGCGTATCGGCCATCCCTGCATAGGCCAAGGCGGATTCGGGAGATTCGACGAGGACGGCTCGATAATGCTCCAGTGACCGCGCCAGGCCCTCTTGGGTACGGCTGTTGGCGAAAAATCGCCCTTGGAGATATTGTTCGTAGGCATCGGGCGAGATCGGACGAGTACGCGACAGCCGCAACTCCTCGGCCGGAGTGAGGCGAACGCGAATCTGGGAAGCGATCGAACGCGCCACCTCGCTCTGTAGGTCGAAAACATCCCGCAAATCGCGATCGTAGTTGCGTGTCCAGATCAGCTCGCCGCTGGAGGCTTCGATGAGCTGCGCCGTAATGCGGACGCGATCCCCTTCCCGCTGCACCGATCCTTCGACGAGATAGGAAATATTGAGTTCGCGGGCGATCCGGCTCGGCGAAACGTTGCGGTCCTTGTATCCCGCCATCGAGGTTTGCGAAATCACGCGCAAACCCTCGATCTTCGCCAGCGTGGCCGTCAACTGCTCGCTCATCCCATAGGCGAAATAGTCTTCGCCTTCAAGCCCGGAAAGATTCGTCAGCGGCATCACGGCCAGCCCCCGGCGCTCGCTTTGTGGTGACTCTTCGGTCAGCGGAGCGGGAGGATTATTCCGCCAGGGAATGAACCAACCCAACAACCCGACGGCAATCACAGCCACTCCCGCGACGAGACGAAATCTCGAGGAGTCCGGCACGGGCCCCGTAACCGGCTCGCTTACACGAGTCGTGACGTCGGCGCGCATGCCGAGATCCCGCAGCGCGCGGGACATTTCACTGACCGCCTGATAACGCCGACCCCGGCTCTTGCTGAGCGCGCACCGGACCACGGCATCCAGCCCCGGGGCGACGTCGGGGGCAACATCGTTGAGCGGCACCGGCTCTTCGTGCAGCACGGCGTAGACGATCGCGGCGTCGAACTTTCCGTTGAAAGGCAGTTTTGCGCTCAGCATCTGGTACAGCACGACACCGAGCGACCAGATATCGCTGCGTTGGTCGACGCGCTCTTCGGTCGCCTGCTCGGGCGACATGTAGGCCGGCGTGCCGAGTACTTGGCGGGTCTTATCGGAATCCGCCGAGGCGAGATCCTTGGCGATGCCGAAATCGAGGATCTTCACCTGCCCCTTGCTGGTCACCATGATGTTCGAGCTCTTGATGTCACGGTGGACGATGTCGTTCTGATGGGCCTCCTGTAACCCGTCGGCGATTTGCACCGCGATGTCGACGGCTTGCGCCTGGTCGAGCGGACCGGAGCGAATTTTCTCGGTGATGGTCTCGCCCTCGATGTACGCCATCGCGAGGAAGATCAGGCCGTCTTCCTCACCGGCTTCGTAAATCGTGCAGATATTGGGGTGGTCGAGCGCCGCGGCCGCCCGCGCTTCCTTGATAAAACGTGCTCTTTGCTCTTTGTCTTCCAGGTAAGCGGGAGAAAGAAACTTGAGCGCTGCGGCGCGTCCCAGATGCAGATCTTCCGCCTTGTAGACGACACCCATGCCGCCCTGACCGAGCTTCTCGGTGATGCGGTAATGCGAGATGGTTCGCCCGATCATCGTCTTCGCGCTTCAGAAAGGCGCAATCGGAAAAGAAAGTGCCGGGGTTGCGTTGCTTGTCGGGCCCTTGGCCCGCCCCGTGCTATCGTTTCTCAGTCGCCTTCAACGGCCTCGGCAACCGCGGCGTCGCGGCGGAACCGCAGAACGGCTTCAACCACCAGCCACACACTCAAGGTGAAAATCGAGGCAGCTATGAACAACAGTAGGTTTTGTCCGCCGGTCCAATAGTTATTCAGCTCGTAGACCATCGCGGCGATCGTCACCGTCAGCATGAAAGCCATCGGAATGGCGGTATACCAATAGTTCACGCCGCGTTGCTTGAGATAAATCGTGATCGCCAGTAGAGTCAGACCGCCCAAAATCTGGTTGGTGCTGCCAAAAAGCTTCCACATCGCCAGCCCCACCGGTTGTCCCTGGATTTCGTAAAACGCGAAGAAGCCGATCAAGGCCACGGCGATCGTCGAAGCCGTGTAGCGATTGCCCACTTGCGGCAGGCGAACCGACTCGGCGATCTCGGCGATGTTATAGCGCAGCAGTCTCGTGCCCGAGTCGAGCGACGTCAAGGCAAACGAAACCGCGACCAGCGCGATAAAGGCTTGCGCCAACTCCATCGGCACGCCCAAGGTCGTAATGAAAGTCGCCGAGCCGTCGATGAACGCCCGCATTTTTTCCGACAGCGAACTGGCGGTCGTCCAACTCGCGTAGTGCTCGCTCCAGCTTTCGGGCGAACGGAAACCCGCCGTGCAGGCCAGCACCGCCAGCAACCCCAGCATCGATTCACCAACCATGCCGCCGTAGCCGATCGGCAGGGCATCCGTTTCCTTGTCGATCTGCTTCGAGGTCGTCCCGGAGGAAACCAGCCCGTGGAAACCCGAGACCGCCCCGCAGGCAATCACGATAAAGACGAAAGGCACAATCGGCGGCGCGCCGGCGGGGGCGGCGTCGATCACGGGCGCCGCGAAACTCGGACTCAACACGAAAAAGCCAAGATAGGCCGTCCCCAGGCCCAGGTAGAGCAATAGCGAGTTCAGATAATCACGCGGCTGCAACAACGACCACACCGGCAGCGTCGAGGCGGCAAAGGCGTAGACCAGCAGAATCAGTACCCAGCTCTCGATCGACAAATTCGGCTTGCCGATCTGCAAACCAACCACGATCGAGGCCAGCATCAAAACAAATCCGACAATCGTCGCCTTGCCGATACCCGCGCCCCGCCTGTACGTCGCCCAGCCCATCACCATCGCCACGCCCATCAAAACGAAAGTGGGGAAAACCGACTCGGGATAATATTCCACCGTGAACAGCCCCGCCACGGTGCGCACGAACACCCCCATCACCAGGCAAATCAAGAACAAAATGATGAGGTGGAAGATCGACTTGGCGCGCTTGCCGATCAAGTCTTCGGCCACCTTGCCGATGCTCAAGCCGCGGTGGCGCATCGAAACCACGAGAGCACCGAAATCGTGGACCGCGCCGATGAACAAAGTTCCCAACACCACCCAAAGCATTCCCGGCAACCAACCCCAGATCACCGCGATCGCCGGCCCCAGCATCGGAGCCAATCCGGCGATCGATGCATAGTGGTGCCCGAACAACACCGACCGCCGGCAGGGGACGTAGTCCACGCCGTCGTTGATGTCATGCGCGGGCGTCGATTTCGTCGGATCCAGCTTGAAGATGCGGCTGCCCAAATGGCGCGCGTAAAACCGGTACACCACGACGTAGAGCACAAAACAGCCGGCGGCGGCGAAAACTGGTTGCATGGAAAACTCCCTAAAGTTTGCTCTGGCGAAAAAGGGGGACTGCCATTCGATTTTCGCTCGCCGAACCACTCCGGCTCCTACACCGGCGGACGGCGAAAATCGGTGGCTCTACCCTTTTTCGCGTAGTCGGACTTACACCGAACGCCGGCCGGCTTGTCCCGGACCGCGTCAAAACCTCTCATATCATAGACCAATCGTCGGACCCCAACAGCGTTGCGGCAAGTAAATTCAACGGGCGTGATATCGTAAGAATAATCCTGCTGGCCGGTCGTCCAATGGCAGGACACGGGCCTTTGGAGCCTGGAATGGAGGTTCGAATCCTCCCCGGCCAGCCAGTTTCTTCCGGTTCCCCCCGCAATGCGTAAACGTCGGCGGTATTCTTGTGAGACCAAATGCCCTCCTCGAGCGACTAACCAACTAGAGGCTGTGTGTAGTGCGGATATTGATGAAACGTAAATCCGTCAACCTGGCGGGTATTCTCGCTCTCGTCGTCCTGATGTCGGTTGCCTTCGCGGGAAGGCTCGGCGCCCAGGCGTCGAAGAAGGAGGCCCCGCCCGCGGCGCCGGTCGGCACGGGTCCCGAGATCGGGGAAAAGATTCCTTCCTTTGCGGCGCTGGACGAAGACGGCAAGGAGCAAACTTTCGAGAGCTTGCGCGGCCCCAAAGGTCTGTTGCTGCTCATTCACCGCTCGGCTGATTGGTGACCGTGGTGCAAGAGCCAACTGGTTCAGTTGGAGCGCAAGCGCGAGGCTTTCGAGCAGGACGGCATCCATGTCGCCGCGCTGAGCTATGACAGCGTCGAAATCTTGCGGCACTTTCGCAGCCGCCGGGGCATCGGCTTCACGATGCTTTCCGATCCTGATTCAGCGGTGATTCGAAAGTTCGGCATCCTCAACGACTCGATTGCGGAGACGCACCCGTTCTTCGGGATTCCGCACCCGGGGCAATATCTCGTCGATGAAAACGGCGTCGTCCAAGCGAAGTATTTCGAGCAAAGCTACCGTGACCGCTTCACGACGGGGCTGATCATGGTGCGGCAACTCGGCGCCGATTTGGGCGCGCTGCGGACTGAAACCGAAACCGATCACCTGACGGTTTCTTCTTGGGCCAGCGATCAAATTCTCATCGGCGGCAACCGCGTCGCTCTTGTGCTCGACATCGACTTCAAAGAGAAGATGCACGTTTACGCGCCGGGGGTCGAAGGCTACATCCCAGTGAACTGGGAGCTGGAAGAGGTTGCCGGGCTGACCACGTATGCTCCGACCTACCCACAATCGGAGATGTTGCATCTGCCCGCGATCGAGGAAACGGTTCCGGTCTACGAGGGGTCCGTGCGCTTTCTCGCGGAAGTCAAGATCGGCCAAAAGAAACAGGTCGAACACTTGCTCGACGAGTTCGGCGAACTGACGGTGCGCGGCAAGCTGCGCTACCAAGCCTGTGACGACACGATTTGTTACCTACCCCAAGAGATTCCCCTCGAGTGGACGTTTGCGCTCGACGATATTGATCGTACGCGGGTTCCGGAAGAGCTGCGGCGGAACCGGCCCAATCCTTAGCGGCCTGAAGAGCAGGATGCCTTGCCCGCCCGCGGTCGCGCGCGATCGGGAAGGGCAAGGCCTTGAGAGCCGCGCCACCGCGTGCCTGAAGGTGTTCGCGCCACGCGGATGCAGAGCCCTGAGCGCAAGCGACGGGTCAAGACCCCAGGCCGGCAACCCTGCCCCGTACGTCCTTCCGAAACCGAAATGGCCTCGCCACGCCTCCCAGGCACTCCGGCTACAATACAGTTCCCATGAAAATCACCGCCGTTCGCGCCACGCCGATTGCCGTGCCCCTCAGTGATCCGAAGATTCCCTGGGTTTGGGGAACGTTCAGCCACGTCGTGGTGGAGATCGAAACCGACGAAGGTCTCGCCGGCTGCGGGGAAGCCTATGGCCACGGGGTCCCTCGCGCCGTCGCCGAAGTCGTCAACGAAGTGCTGCGGCCGCTCCTCGTCGGCGAAGATTCCTCGGACATCGCGGGCCTCGCCCGCAAGATGTTTCATCGCACGCATCTGTTCGGACGCTACGGCGTGACGACCTTCGCTATCAGCGGCGTCGATATTGCGTTGTGGGACTTGGCGGGCAAGCGGGCGGGGGTGCCGCTCTATCAACTATTAGGGGGCGCCGAAAGCCGCGAAGTGAAGGCTTATGCGAGTTTGGTGCGCTACAGCGACCGCGATCAAATGGCCGCCGATGCCGAGAAGGCTTCGGGCGAGGGCTATGAGATGCTCAAACTCCACCAAATCGACATCGAGAGCATCCAGCGGGGCCGCGAGGCCATGGGCGGCGAGCCCTTTCTGACCGTCGATGTCAATTGCGAATGGCAGCCGCACCAAGCGGTCGAGATGGCCGTCGCGATGGACGAATACGAGCTTCACTGGTTGGAGGAACCGGTCTGGCCGCCGGAAGACTTTCGCGGCCTGGCAAAGGTCATGGCGGACTCAGCCGTGCCCCTGGCCGCGGGCGAGAACGCCTGCACGGCGCATCAGTTTCGTCACATGATCGACGAGCGCGCGGTGCGTTATCCGCAGCCGAGCGTGGTGAAGGCCGGCGGCGTCAGCGAATTCCTCAAAGTCGCCGCGCTGGCCGAAGCCGCGAACATGGAACTCGCCCCTCATTCGCCCTACTTCGGGCCCGGGTTTGTGGCGACCCTTCATCTAATCGCGCACACCCGGCGGGCGCGGTGGATCGAAAAGCTCTATTGTGACCTCGAAACGTCGATCTACACGCCCGCGCTCGAGATCGAAGATGGTGTCTACACGATCCCCGAAGGCCCCGGCCTGGGCGTCGAGGTCGACCCCAAAGTGCTGAAGGAATACGCGCTTTGACGGACATCGTATACCGGGAAGTCGGCGACTGTATTACGTTCAAGACGACGAGGTTACAAATCTCTTGAGCCGCGAAGCGGCGACAGGAATATAGCCTTGCCTTCGTCCCACAACGCGGAGACGCCGCCTTGAGCAGCGATTGGAACGCCGCGGTGGCCTCTCCTGTCGGTGTATTCTGACTGTGCCGAATACATTTTGGTAGTCTTGGGGAGACCGACGGAGGAGGATTGTTCATGATGGGAGAGAAGGTTAGCGGAACACTGTTGGGAATCGTGTTGATCGCGCTCTTGCCGGTAGCGGTAAGTTTGAGTGGTTGCGGGGAAGAGAGGGAAATGGCGGCACCTTCACCGCCGGCTGAAGAGTCGGCGGTCGCCGAGGAAACCACGGAGCCGGCGCTCTATGAGCGGTTGGGTGGCGTCTATAGCATTGCCGCCGTGGTGGATGATTTCATCGAGCGTCTCTTGATCAATGACACCCTCAACGCCAATCCGGCCATCGATAAAGCAAGGGACAGCGTGCCGAAGGCGGGTCTGAAATACCGCGTAACCGAGCTTGTATGTGAGGCGACCGGCGGGCCGTGCAAGTACTCAGGCCGCTCGATGAAGGACTCGCACGCGCACTTATTGAGTCTCGCATAATATCCTGTCAATCGAGACAAAGAGAAGACTGTTTCCAGAAAGCGGTAATCAAGCGCGGTTTGCGGCGCATGCGCCGCAGCGTTTTGCGGGCACGTTCGTCGAGTTCCCAGTAGTCCTTCGGACAGACGTTCGGCAACTCGTGCTGTTTCCAGTACGCCCAGATGTATTCCACCGGATTCAGCTCCGGCGCATACGCCGGCAAATACTCCGTCACGATATGGCCTTGCGAGAGTTCAATGAACTCTCGCACCATCCGACTGCGATGCGCCGGCAAGCGGTCCCAGACGATCATCAACGGGCCGTCCATGTGGCGAACCAAGGCCTGCAGAAAGTCGATGACCTCCAACTCGCCAATCGCGCCGGGATAGAGCCGAAAGTAAAAGTTGCGCAACGTCAACCCGGCCGACACCGAAAGCTTCTGCCAATTGAAGTTGAACTCCAGCAGCGGCGTCTCGCCGCGCGGCGCCCAGGTGCGGCAACGATGCGGCTTCTGACTCCATCCGCTTTCGTCGATGAAGACGATCGTGCGGTCTTGTTTGCGGGCTTTTTTTTAATGGCCGGCCACCTCTTGCACTTCCAGTCGCGGATGGCCTCTTCGTTGCGCTCGCGGGCTTTGCCGACCGGGCGTTGCGGGCTCCAGCCGAGCGCCCGCAGGATCTTCCAGACATGGCCCTCGTGATAGCGCACGCCGAACTCGTCTCGGATCAGACGAGCCACCTGCGGACAGCTCCACAACGGCGTCGGGAAGCCGTGCGCCTCGGGGCCTTCGAGCAGCAGGATCTCCAGGCGTTCGAGCTGCGTGGCGTCTAATAGCGGCTTGCGGCCGGCGCGGCCGGCCTTGCGCAGCCCGGCCTCGCCTTGCGCCAGGTACTGTCGTCGCCACTCACTGACGGTTTGGCGGGCGACTGTCAGACGCCTGGCGGTTTCGGACTGATTGAGTCCTTCATCGAGCAAACGCATCGCTTCGAAACGGCGTTTCTCCAATGCTTCGAAATCGCGGCGCTTTCCTTTCGGTGTTCCCATACATAAGAATACGTACGGCAACACCAAAAGATGTCACTCTATTTTGCGAGACTCAATAAACATCACAGAGCAGCAGTGGCAGGCGATGAGGACCGATTTCAAGGCTACCTTGGATGCGTTTAAGGTGCCGGACGCAGAGCAGGAAGAATTGTTCGCGATAGTGGAAAGCACCAAAGGAGATATTGTCGTTCCCTCTCAAGACTGAATTTGTGGGGGAGATCGGGGACGGGAGGGGAGATCGGGGACAACTCCCGAACTCGAACCTACAGTAATCATGCTCAGCGGCTTCACGGGGAAAGACGCCCTCGCGTGGTAGGCTTGGGGTATGAGTCGGAGCCTCAAGGACCACCGCGTCGTAGTCTATCGCCAACAGGACGGGGGGTCGGGGTGGCGGAAGTGCAGGCGATTAGCGGCTGTTACGCGCTCATGACGTCGCGGCGCGCGGCTCTAGACGAGTTGGCGAAGGTGTTCGCGATGATCAGCGAAGAATTCGCCGAGCGAGGCGAACCCCTGCCTGCGGACACGACCGAAGTCTTGCATGCCTAGCGCGACCGCGCGCCAATTCCAGCGAGCCGCCAAGCAGCTCGGCCCTGAACACAGAAGCGTCAAGATCAAGACCGTCAGCAGCGAGCGAAGCAGAAAAACGACCCGCGGCCCGAGCCGCCCTCGCTTACTTGCGGAAACTTGCCGAAAGCACCTTCTTGCGTAACCGAATCGCCGCCGGCGTCACTTCGACCCATTCGTCGTCCCCCGCGAACTCGATTGCTTGATCCAGGTTCATCAGGTGCGGCGGAACCAGCCGAATCCCTTCCTCGGCATTGGACGAGCGCATGTTCGTCAGCTTCTTTTCTCGAACGATATTGACGTTCAGATCGGCGTCGCGAGCGTTCTCGCCCACGATCATGCCTTCATAGACCTGCAACCCCGGGCGGACAAACATCTCGCCGCGCTCTTGCAGATTAAAAATCGCGTAGCCGGTCGTCCTGCCGGCACGGTCTGAAATCAGCGCCCCCGTCGGCCGCATCGGAATCTCCCCCCGCCAAGCGACGTACCCGGCGAAGAGCGAATTCAAGATCGCCGTACCCTTGGTTTCCGTCAGCACCTGACTGCGCAGCCCGATCAGTCCCCGTGACGGAATCTCGTACTCGATTCGCACCCGGCCCGAGCCATGGTTGACCATCTTGGAAGTCTTGCCCTTGCGCGACCCCATCGTCTCCATCACGACGCCGACGAACTCCTCGGGACAATCGACCGTCAGGTGCTCCAAGGGCTCGTGCAGCTTGCCGTCGATCTTCTTGGTGAGGATCTCCGGCTTGCCGACCATCAATTCGAAGCCCTCGCGGCGCATCGTTTCGACCAAGATCGCCAGTTGCAGCTCACCGCGACCCGAGATCCGAAACGACTCCGGCCCGTCGCCCGCCTCGACCTGAATCGAAACGTTGGTCAGCAACTCGCGATCCAGCCGGTCGCGAAGGTTGCGCGACGTCACGTACTTGCCTTCACGCCCCGCGAAGGGTGACGTATTCACGGCGAAGGTCATTGCAATCGTCGGCTCGTCGATCTGGATCTTCGGTAGCGGCCGGGGGTTCTCGGTGTCGCTGACCGTCTCGCCGATGGTGATACCTTCAACACCGGCGATGGCGACGATATCGCCCGGCAAAGCCTCCGATTCCTCGATGCGCTTCAATCCCTCGAACGAATACATCTTGGTGATGCGGGTCTGATCAATCGAGCCGTCGAGCTTACAGATCGAAGCTTCGTCGCCTTGCCTCAGGGTTCCCGCAAATACACGGCCGATCGCCATGCGGCCCAGGTACTCGTTGTAATCGAGATTCGCCACGAGCAGCTGCAATACGGCGTCGGGGTCCCCGGTCGGCGCGGGGACGGTCTCGATGATCGTTTCGAACAGCGGTCGCAAGTCTTGCGACGAGTCGTCAGGGTCGAGCTTGGCGACGCCGTCACGGGCGACGGCGTAGAGCACGGGGAACTCCAGCTGCTCTTCGTCGGCGTCGAGGTCGATGAAGAGGTCGTAGACTTCGTTGACGACCTCTTGAATGCGCGCGTCGGGGCGGTCGATCTTGTTGATTAGAACGATCGGCGTCAGATGCGCTTCGAGCGCTTTCATCAGGACGTAGCGCGTCTGCGGCAGGGGGCCTTCGCTGGCGTCCACCAGCAGCATCACTCCGTCGACGATCTTCAGCGCGCGCTCGACCTCGCCGCCGAAGTCAGCGTGGCCCGGGGTGTCGACGATGTTGATCTTGTAGTCGCCGTAGCACACGCCGGTGGTCTTGGCCAGGATCGTAATGCCGCGTTCGCGCTCCAACTCGCCGGAGTCAAGCGCGCGATCGGCGACGTCCTCGCGTTCGCCGAAGACCCCGCTCTGCCGGAACATGGCATCGACCAAAGTCGTCTTGCCGTGATCCACGTGAGCGATGATCGCAATGTTGCGGATAGACGCAGTCTGCATCGAGATACAGGAATCCTCAATTTCCAAAGGCTGATAGGGAACGTTACGGGTGCGGGTCACTGCGGCGCAGGGTAACTTTCAGCTTAGCGGCAAGCGGGATTGGCGTGCGGTGTCGTGACGCGGAATCAGAGCCCAGAGCGCAAGCGGCGGGCCAAGGGCCCGCAACCGCCACGCGCTCTGGAACCGCGTCTCATTGAGGGGTCGCGAGTTTCCGGATCGTTTTGCGCTACCCGAAACCGTTGTGCCCCCGGCCCGTCGCTTGCGCTCTGGCTTCCATGAGAGGTGGGTCGCTTGTCAAGGGCGGTCGTTGGGAGGCGTTGGTCGGTTTGTCGGATCCGGCCCGGGTCCTCATGCCTTGCGGCGCGTTGAGGACCGGGCTTCCATTCGCAGTGTTATCGGTCTCGTTGTTGACCTCTGCTGGTTGGGGTCCGGTCTTTCGGCGCTGCTCTCTCTGTTGCGGCTTCGACCCATCCTCGAAAGAATCGGCCTGCCTGCCCAGAGCCCGCAGTCACCGTGACACGATCTCGATTCTCCGCCGCGGCCTCGCTTCGTCCGCCCAATCCCCTACTCCCTTCCTTTCAACAGGAATCTTCTTGCCGCCGAGTCCCCGTTAGGGGGCTCGCGGATGTCCTCATCACGTTGCTTCATCCGAAACCGTTGCCGCCGACTGCGCCTCATCGTCCCTGCCTTATGGGGAAACCGTTTCCGTCAGCCCGTGCAGCGGATCGTAGTTTTCTTGTTTCACCCACAACACATGCATCAGCACCGCCAACTTGCGCGCCACCGCCACCACCGCCCGCTTCTTCGCATGTCCTCCGCCGCGCGCCGCCAAACCCAAACCCCAGCGCCTGAGCGTGGAGTCGGTCCCGAACGGCCCCAGCACCCAGTGCGCGCACTGAATCAACGTCCGCCGCAGCAGCGGATCTCCCGATTTCGTCACGCCCAGCCGCAGTGACCGCTCGCCCGATTGGCGTTGCTTGGGACGCAGCCCCACCAGCGCGCCGACCTGCCGCGAACGCTTCACGCGGCCCGGGTCGTTGTCGAGCGCCAACACGAACGTCAACGCCGTCAGCGGCCCCACCCCTCCGATCGTTCGCAGCCGCTCGACCGCTGCGTATTGCTTGCCCAACGCGACGATTTGTTTGTCATATTCGCGGATCGTCGCGCCGAGGCTTTCGATTTGTGTCGCCACCCCCAACAACGCCGCGTGCAACACCTCGGGGCAGGCCTCCCGGACGCGCTCGACCCATTGGTTCTGGGCGCATCGGCCCAAGCGGATGCCGTGCGACTTCGCCATGCCGCGCAAACTCCCTTTCAATTTCGTGCGGCACTCGAGCACGGCCTCGCGCGCCCGCAACAACGTGCGTTGTTGTTCGGTCTCGAGCTTGCGCGGCGCGACGGGATTCAACAGGGCCGGGTTGGTGCGTCCCAGCTCGGCCAACCAATAGGCGTCGTTGCGGTCGTTTTTCGAGTCGGATTGGCTGATTAAACGCAATTGCCGCGCGTCGGCGACGAGCACGTCGTGGGCGAGGGCGGCCAGGCGGCGGCGAATCCAGTTGCTGTGGCTGCCGGTTTCGATCACAATGCGCAGCCGCGGCCAACGGCGGAACCAGCGATCCAAGGCCTCCGGGCGGGTGGGGACTTGGCATTCCTCGAGGCTTTCGCCGGCGAGGTCGGTGAGCCGTACGAAGCAACGTTTGTCGCCGATGTCGACGCCGGCGACGGCGCAAATTTCGTTGTCTTTTTGCATCTGGATGCGTTGTTGCGCCAACTGTTGTTCGAGCTGGGTGAGTTGGCGGGTCTTCGCTTGTGAGCTGTCGGCTTTCTTGGTTTGGTGTTTGTCGGTTTGGTTCTTGTCGGTCTGTTGTTTGCTATTCTTCTTCATGGCTGGTCGCCTCCTTTTCAAAAATCCATTGCACCTCCCTTGTGGAGAAGTGCGCTGCTGCCGGTAGCCTACCGCTTCCCGGCTCCAAGCGACCAGCCTCTCATCCCATCTCTGATTCCTCCTCCCGCGCGCACGCCGCGGTCAAGACAACATCACCAACTCTCCGCGGGGATCCACGGGTGGGCGCTCTCGAGCGCGGGTCCTACCCGAGAGGCGTGATCGGAAGCGTAACCAGAAACCTCACACCCCCGCCGCCGAGGCGCTCGGTGCGGACATCGCCGTGATGTTCGCGAATCAATCTGCGCGAGTTGAAAAGTTCCCAGTTGCCTGCCGCGACTCGCCGGTCTTGCACCTCGAAGCCGGGATCGAACAAGTTCGGCGGCGGGTCGGCCATGCCGCCGTTTGAAGACAATTCGATACCGATTTCGACCGCCGCATCGGAGGCCTGGGTTGTGACGAACACGCTCCCACCCGGCTTCGCTCGCTCCACGGCATAGTGGAGCAAGTGGGATAACGCACTCCCAATTTGCTGGGGGCGCAACGTGAGCTTCGGAAACGGCTGCAACTCGGTGGAAAGCCTCATTGTATTTGCCGCCTCGGCCTGTAATGTCGAACCCAAATCTTCCAGCAACTCGTTGAGATCGACCGGCATGATTTCGGCGCGATCCAAATTGCTGAGGCGCTGCATCCGCCGCACGGTTTCATGGATGCGATTCGCGGAGTCGAGCGCCACGCGATGCAGCCCGGACTCGACCGTTTCCAACTTGCGGCGCTTTTCTTCCGAGGCCGACGACTTCTGCCGGGAAACCGAGGCCAAGCTGCTCACTGCGCTCCGGAGCGCGCCGACGGGCGTGTTCAGCTCATGGCTCAGCGCGGCGGTCAGCCGTCCCATCGACGCAGCACTCTCTGCTAGGAAAAGACGCGACTGCGCCTGGAGTGTTTGCTGGTGAGAGCGATAGGTCGCAAAAAGCCGTTGATAGTTGACAGCACACAGAGTCGCACACAAGATGATCGTCAGGGGCAGGGAATGAACTGCGTGGTTTTGATCAATGGCTTGCTTCGTAGCCGCCCAGCCCGAGATCCAGGCAGCCGAAGAAAGGTACAGCGCCATGACCGATATTCCAAACGCGAACATTTGGATGGGCCGCAGCGGGATCACAGCAACTACAACCAATTGGACAAACATCAGACTGATTCCGGTTTCCACTGCCGCCTGTCAGTGGATCGCATCGGGCGACGTGAGAAGAGGCAACAGAATGAGAATCGCGGCCGTGCAAAGTCCCGAAAGGCCCGCAATCAGGCGCGGATACCTGCCCGCCCAAGCGGTCCCAGCCAAGGCGATTGTAGAGCCACCCACGAAGAAGAAGGCGACCAACGACCACAGCCGAACAGTGGCAGCACTCGGCATCTGGTGCGCAACGAACAAACCGAGGGGCAAGGCCACAATCGGCAGGCCAAGATTGACCCCGCCAATGATGTAGAGGGACCGCGTGGCAAGACGAACGATCTCTCGACGGAATCCTTCGTCCTGTTCCGGGACTTGCGGCAGTAGGAATTCGCGAAGTTCGGACAGCATCGGGTTGGTGCCGGCGTTTTCAATCTACGCTGGTCGCGTAATCAAATCAAGTAAGGCGTGGGTGCATCTACTTGAGAATATTGCCCAATGCCCTTGTGCCGGCGGCATGTCGCCGTTGACGCCGACCGAGTAGCCGCCCGCGCGAAGTAGTCGGCGCGGCGCTCGATGATTTGTGCGCATCGGGCTCACGACGCGGCTGCTCGGGCGCTGCCAGCTCGGCCCGGTGCCGGCCTTGAACCGTCACGCACGAGCCGCTACGCTGACCTCTACGGACCTTCCCACCCGAGACACAATTATGAAATACCCCTTGAAAAACACTCCCGGCCTGCACGATCGGCGCGGCTTGCTGAAGCTGGCCGGTCTTACCTCACTCTCTGTCGCGGCGAGGGCCGTGGTGGCTGCCCCGGCGGTCCCGCCGCTAGGAGCGGCGGCCCGCTCCGACAAGAACGCTCCCAAGATCACGGCCGTCAAGACTTACAAGTTCAACGTTCCCACCGGCGTTAAGGTCACCATCGACCCCAATACTGGCGGCGCGATGTCGAGTGCGTTCAAGACGTGGCTTTTCGTCAAGATCGAAACCGATGCGGGGATCCACGGGTGGGGCGAGGGCAGCATTGAGTGGCTGTCGCCCGTGGTCGAAGCGGCGATTCACGAATGGCGGCCGCTGTTGCTGGGGCGCAATCCGCTCGATGTGGCCGCGTTGTGCGAAGACATCACCGACAGACTGCCGTGGAAGGGCGGGCCCGTCATCGGCACCGCTATCGCCGCGCTCAACATGGCGCTTTACGACATCGCGGGGAAGGCTTGGAACACGCCTGTCTATCGCATCCTCGGGGGCCGTCGGCGCGACCGCGTCAAGGTCTACCACGGCGGGCTCAATTTCGAATCCGTCGAGAAAGCTCGGCGACTGGCGCGCGAGTCGGTCGATGCCGGGACGATGGGACTCAAGGGCAATCCGCTCGAGGGGCGTACCTGGCCGATGGATCGGCGCGAGCTCGAACATTGCGCCGAGATCGTCGGGGCCGTGCGCGAGGAAGTGGGCCTCGATGTTGAGCTGATGCTCGACACGCACGGCAGCCCGAGCCCGGCGATGAGCATTGCCTTCGCCGAAATGGTCGCGCCCTATCGGCCGCTGTTTCTTGAAGAGCCCGTCAAGTGGGGCTCGGTCGAGGCGCTCAAGGAAGTCGCGCTGAAAAGCCCGGTGCCGATTGCGACAGGTGAAAAGCTTTTCTCGTATCGCGATTTCAAGGAAGTGATCGACGCCCGGGCCTGTGCCTTCCTGCAACCCGACGTCAGCCACAGCTTCGGCATTACGAACTTCGTCGCTGTCTCGCGCCTCGCCGAGGAGGCGCAAATTCTGATGGCTCCTCACAATGCCGGAGGCCCGGTGCACTTCGCCGCGCTGATGCAAGCCGACGCGGTGGTGCCGAATTTCCTGATCCAGGAAGTGTCGTTGGAATGGTTCCGGCGGTTCGATGAATTCGTCGACCACGACTTTCGGCTGAAAGACGGCTTTGTGGAGCTGAGCGACCGCCCCGGTTTGGGCATCGAGGTCAAGGAAGACGTCATCGCCGCGCTGCCCTACGACGAGAGCATGGAGTATCGGCAGTACCGCAATGCCGACGGTAGTTGGAAGGGCTGGTAAGCGGCGACAGTTCGCGCGGCAATCGCAATACCGCCATGGAAATGGGTGTTGGCGTAACCCCTGCTATACTGAGAAGCACTTCCCCGGGGTCCCTAGTCCTTTCCCGGTCGGGAATTTCTCTCGAACCAGATCTCGCTTGAACGATCGACGTGTGGAAGGTCCGCTGCCGGCGGAAGAGTCGAGGGTAGGCCTGTGCCGAAACTGAAATCTCATCGTGGCGCGAGGAAACGCTTTAAGTTGACCGCTTCCGGGAAAGTCAAACGGCACCACTCGATGATGAACCACATCCTGACCAAGAAGACCACGAAGCGGAAACGCGGCCTGCGCAAGGGCGTGCTCGTGAGTTCCGCGATGGAAAAGGCCGTCAGGCGAATGATCGCCGGCTAGAAACCGAAAGTGCGCGGGCAGCGCCAACCAGGCACGTGCCTGACCCGCCGCGGCGAGCCTTCGGGCTCGCAACCCCAACAAGGAGGAAACCGTGCCCCGAGTCAGACGCGGCATCAAACGCCGTCAGAAACGCAAGAAACTTTTGGCCCAAGCCAAGGGCTACTACCAGCGCAAGAGCAAGCTCTACCGCTACGCCAAGGAAGCGGTCGACCGCAGCCAGAAATTCGCCTACATCGGGCGGCGGCTCAAGAAGCGCGATTTCCGCTCGCTGTGGATCATCCGCATCAGCGCCGGGGCCCGCGCCAACGGGCTTTCCTACAACCAGTTCATTCACGGGCTGAAACTGGCCGAGATTGATCTGAACCGCAA
Source organism: Bryobacterales bacterium (assembly GCA_965238125.1). GTDB lineage: Bacteria > Acidobacteriota > Terriglobia > Bryobacterales > UBA6623 > UBA6623. The sequence goes on from OZ250179.1 coordinate 1,098,153, forward strand.
GATGCTGGCTGAACTGGCGGTGAGTGACCCGGGGGCTTTCACGCAGTTGGTCGAAAAGGCCAATTCGGCGATCGAGGCGGGCCCGAAAGTGACGGCGCCGGCCGCCGCGGCGCCCGAACCCGCAGTACCCGTAGCCCCGGCAGGCGTAACCCCGGTACCCGTGGAAGCGTCCGCGGCTGAACCCGAGCCGGCTCCAGCCCCCGAAGTGTCCGCGGTTGCCAAGCCCGCCCCTGCGCCTGAGCTGGCCCCGGCTGCTGAAGCTCCGGCGGCTGGCGAACTCGCCGTCGAGGAACAGCCGGAAGCCGAGACTGCTCCCGCCGCCGAGGCCGAGCCCGACAAGCCGAAGAAGAAGGCCGCCAAGCGAGCGGCCGCGAAAAAAACCGCGCCGAAGGTGGAAGCCGCGGGCGAGAAGAAAGCGGCCAAGAAGAAGGCCGCGCCCAAGGCCGAAAGCGACAAGAAGCCGGCGGCCAAGGCAGCCAAGAAGAAAGCCGCTCCGAAAAAGAAGGCCGCTTCGAAAAAGAAAGAATCTTCGGAGTGATCCTGAAGGCCGGGAAGAGACCCCGCGTCCTTCCCGCATTCCCCCATGGCGATTGAGGACCAGGCCAAGCAAGCTCTTCCCGAGTTGCTCGAAGCCGGAGCAACCGTCGAGAAGCTCTACGCCTCGCTCGAAACCGCTTTTCAGCTCGAACGTAACGCGGCGGCTTCCGAGGAGGATTTCAAGGCGTTGCGCGACCGTTGGCTGGGCCGCAAGAACGGCCTGCTGTCCGCGACCAATGACAATTGGCTCAAGAAAGCCCCGCGCGAGCTGAAACCCCACATCGGGCGTCTGCAAAACGAAACGAAGCGTTCGTTCGAATCGGCCTTGGCCGAAGCAACCAAGGAGCAGGCCGAGGCGCGGTTGGTTCGTCCGGCGATCGACGTGACGTTGCCGGGACCGGAGCGCCGCATCGGGGCCGTGCATCCGGTGCGCATCGTCATCGAGGAGATTTGCTCGATTTTTCGCGAGCTTGGATACTCGATCGCCGAAGGGCCGGAGATCGAGAGCTATCATTACAACTTCGAGGCGTTGAACTTCCCGCCGGATCACCCGGCCGTTGATGAGATGGACACCATCTTCATCGAAGACAAGATCCTGCTGCGCACGCACACCTCGCCGATGCAGATTCGCATCATGGAGAGCCGGCAGCCGCCGTTGCGCTACCTGGTACCGGGCAAAGTCTATCGCCACGACACAGCCGATGCGACACACAGCCCGATGTTTCACCAAATCGAGGGGTTTGCGGTCGACGAAAACATCACTTTCGGGAATTTGAAGGGCACGCTCGACCATTTCGCCAAGAAACTGTTTGGTTCCGCGATGAAGACGCGCTTTCGCCCGAGTTTCTTTCCGTTTACTGAACCCAGCGCCGAAATGGACGTAACGTGTCAGGGTTGCGGAGGAAGCGGCTGCCGGGTCTGCAAGCAAACCGGCTTTATTGAAATGCTTGGCTGCGGAATGATCGACCCTAACGTCTTCGGCGCGGTCGACTACGACCCGGAACGGTACCAAGGCTTTGCCTTTGGGTTGGGCATCGACCGCATCGCCATGCGCAAGTACGAGATCAACGACATTCAGCTCCTCTACCAAGGGGATGTGCGCTTCCTGAGGCAGTTTCGATAATGGAAATTCTTCTCAGTTGGCTGCGGGATTTCGTCGATATCCCCGAATCGCCCGCCGAAACAGCCGAGGCGCTGACGATGGCCGGGCTGGCCGTGGACGGAGTACGGGAAGAAGACGGCGAGCATGTTTTCGAGCTCGACGTCACCGCCAACCGCCCGGACGCGCTGAGCCATTTCGGGGTGGCGCGCGAGATCAGCGCGATCTATCGCCGGCCGTTGCGCTTGCCGGTTTCCGCGGTGGCTCCGATTTCCGAGAAGGCATCGTCGCGGGTTTCGGTGGAAATTCTCGACCCCGACTTGTGCCCGCGTTATTCGGCGCGCGTGCTGTTGGATGTCGAGATCGAGCCTTCGGCCGATTGGATGCGCAAGCGGCTCGAGTTGTGCGGACAGCGCGGCATCAACAACATCGCCGACCTGACGAACTACGTTCTGCTCGAAACCGGCCACCCAACGCATGCCTTCGATCTTGACCTGCTTGACCAGGCGAAAATCGTTGTTCGCCGAGGCAAGGCGGGGGAACAGTTGCGCACACTCGACGGGTTGGACCGCAACCTGGACGACGATCGACTGGTGATCGCCGACGGCTCCCGCCCCATTGCCCTGGCCGGTGTGATGGGGGGCCTTGAAACCGAAATTTCCGATTCCACCCGCAACGTGTTGCTGGAAGCGGCTTGGTTCGAACCGGGTTCGATTCGCCGTACGTCGCGTCGCCTGGGCATGCATTCCGAAGCTTCGCACCGTTTTGAGCGCGGCGCGGACATCGAAGCGACGGTTTGGGCGCTGGAGCGGATCGCGCACTGGTGCGGGCGAGCCGGCTCGGGCAGCGTCCTCGACGGCGTGATCGACGCCTACCCGAGACGGATCAACCGGCCGTCGATCGACTTGCGCGAAGCGCGCATGTCTCGTCTGCTCGGAGCCAAAATTCCGTGGGTGCAGGTGGAGCGCATCTTGGTTGCGCTTGGTTTCACAGTCGAGCGAACCGAGGCCGGATGGAGGGTTCAGCCGCCGTCTTTTCGTCTGGACGTCGAACGGGAGATTGATGTGATCGAGGAAGTGGCGCGGATCCACGGTTATCACCATCTGCCGACGACGCTGCCCTCCTCGACGGCGGCCATCGAACAGCCCCCCCACGCGGCCGAGGAGTCGCGGACGCGCTCGCTGCTGCGCTCGCTCGGGTATGACGAAACGGTGGCTTACGCCTTTATCGGAGAGCAGGAGGCCAAGCAGTTCGGCCGCGAACCGGCGGTACCCGTCCGCAACCCGGTTTCCGAACGCTGGGCGGTGATGCGCAATACCGCCGTGCCGACGATGATCCGGGCGCTCGAATGGAATTTGAACCGCCATGAGCCGGACGTCAAATTGATGGAGATAGGGCGACTCTATCGCGCCAAAGACGGCGGCTTTCAAGAACCGCCGACCCTCGTGTTGGGCGCTTGCGGCATGGCGCGGCGGCCCTCGCTGGGCGACGAGGGCAAGGAATTCGACTTCTACGAACTCAAGTCGGATGTCGAAAGGTTGTTGGGTGATTTCCAACTCGGAACACCGGCATTCGAGGTGCGCGACGTGCCCGACTACTATCAACCGGGGCAGTCCGCATGCATTTTCGTCGACAACACGACGGTTGGTTCCTTAGGGGCGCTCGACGCCAAGGTTACCGCGGGACGCAAGATTCGCCGCTCAGTTTTCATCGCGGAAATCGAACTCGATCGCTTGTGGGAAGCCGGGCTGCGCGAGCGCGTGTTCGAGCCGGCGGCCCGCGTTCCGGCGTCCTATCGAGATTTTTCCCTCATTGTGCCCGACGGGGTGAGCTTCTCGGAGGTCCGCGCGGCGATCGGGCGGCACGAGTTCCTGGTGCGCCTTGAACCGCTCGAGATTTTCCGCGGCGAGCAAGTACCCCAGGGTTTCTTTAGTCTGCTGCTGCGGGTGGTTTGGCAGAAGGGCGACCAGAACCTCACCGACGAAGAAGTCAGCCAATTCGCGGCGCTGGTTACGGGCAGTTTGTCGAAGACGCTTGGGGTTCGGCAGCGGGTTTGACGGGTCCGGTCGACGGAAGGACCAGCCCGGTTAGGGACTGCGAATACGTCCGAGCGCGGCGCGGGCAGCCTGTGCCGCGTCGCTGTCGTCGCCGCGGACGATCTTCGCTAAGGCATCGAGCGCTTCGGGGTCTTTGCGGCGACCGATGGAATTGATCACTCCGATCAGTAGATCCCCTTCCAGCTTCCCGAGTGCTTGGCGCAGGGCCCGGTCGACGGCGGGGGCGGGGATCGGCTCGAGAGCGAAGCGGGCGTAGTGCGCTAACTTCGGGTCGCCGAGCAGCGCCGCCAGTGCCGGCACGGCGCGGGCATCACCCACAATTGCGAGGCGTTGGCAAGCTTTGGCCTTGGCGAACTCCGATGCTTCCGGGGCTTCCAGTAGGGCAAGCAGCTTGGCCTGAGGCAAAGCGGTGATCTCGGCGGCTTTGTGGGGCGTGGCGGCCCTTGCCTTGGCTTCCTTTGCGAAGAGCGCTTCCCTTGCCTTGCGTCCGCGGGCCGCGGCTTCGCGATCGACCTGAGTCTGTGCCAAGGTGAGGGCAGGCGCGGCCATCAGTGCAATGATGAGTACGAGTAGTTTGCGTCTGGACATTTGGTGGTTCCCCGCGCCCCTTTCCGGGGCTCTCAATCCTAAGACCGGCATCTCATACCGCTCACTCACGTTCGCGGCTCGGTTTCTACGCCAGGCGCCAGGGTTCCCGCATGGCTCTTGACCGCATGCGGTCAGCCTCGTCGTCCCCAACAAATCGATCGGTCGCCGGATCGAAACGCACCTTTCTTCCGAGCTGAAATGCGATGTAAGCCGCGTGGCAAGCAATATGCGTCTGTGCCGCGGCCAATGCATTAGCACGGGGCTGCTTCCGTGATTTCACTGAATCGAGAAAGTTGCGCACATGGTACGTCGTGGCTTGCCTCGAATCGCTGAACTCACGCCGATACTCGCTCAGGCTGTCCGACGTCTCGACGATCCCGCGGTCACCGGTTTGCACCCAACCATCGGAGCCTTCCAGACGGATCGCGCACGGCCCCAAGCCATCAAAACCCTTGTCGCGCATCACCAGCTTGAGCCCGTTGGCGTAGCGGCACAAGATCGAGTACGGCGTGTCGACATCGACGCCGTGCGGATCGAATTCGATCGGCGTGGTTTCATCGGCGTCGGCGACCCACTGGCACAGATCAACGGTGTGTGAGCCCCACTCAAGAATCCCGCCGCCGTGGAAATCGAAGTAGCCGCGCCAGCGGCCCTGCACGTAGAGCGAATTGTAAGGGCGCCAGGGGCAGGGTCCCAGCCAGCGATCCCAGTCGACGACTTGCTTGGGCGGCAGGGGCTCGGCGGGCAGCCAGTCGTGGGAGGTTTTCGGGGGCCAGCGGTCCCCCGGGCCCACGTTGGCGTGGAGCGTATGCAGCTTGCCGAGTTTGCCGTTCTTGGCGAGATCGATGATGTATTGGAAATTCGAACCGCTACGGCGTTGCGTGCCGGCCTGATAGATGCGTCCCAGGCGCTGATAGGCGTCGGCCAACGCTCGGCTCTGCCGAACGGTCATCGAGCAGGGCTTTTCGCAATAGACGTCCTTGCCGGATTTCGCCGTCATGATGGAAAGCAAGGTGTGCCATCGGTCGCCGGTGGCGATCAAGACGGCATCGATGTCGTCGCGCGCCCACAGATCGTTCATGTCGCTGTACATCGCGCAATCGTTGTTGCCGTGGTGCTTGTCGGCTCTCGATTTGATTGCTTCGCGGCGCTCGTTGCGCACGTCGCAGATAGCGCGGAATTGCACGTCCTTTTGGCTGAGGAACGACTCCAGATCGCGCGCTCCACGGCTGCCGATGCCGAGCCCGGCGAGGGAGATGCGATCGCTCGGGGGTGTTGCTCCGCCGAGCCCTAGCGCCGAGCCGGGAACGATGTGGGGAGCGGCGACCGCGCCGCCGGCTTGGAGCGCGGATTTCAGAAATCGCCGTCTCGAAACGGGCTTCTTTTCGTTGGTCATGATGGCTCTCCGCGCTTGGCCGTCGCTTGCGCTCGGGGCTCCGTCTCGGGTTATCGATCGGATCAATAAAAGGCGATCCAGCGGCCCGAGAATCCTACGCCGAACCACAGGCCCAGTGAAATGAGCGCGACTAGTTTACCCCAAATCGGTCCGACGCGAAGCTCGTCGGCCGCGGCGACTTTGCGACGAACCGTAAAGGTGAACAAGATCGCGGTGGCGAGAAAGCTCATCTTGTACCAAAACGGCGGGCTGTAGTAGCACTTGATCGACTCCGAGGTGAACAGTAACACGCCGGTAACCAGCATTGTCGCCAAACTTCTGATCAACCAAGGCTGAGCGGAGCCGGCAATGTGGGCGGCGCTCTGCTTCCGCAACCCGAGATTCAACAGGCGCAAGTCGACGACCAAGACGGCGCCGCCCAGCAGGGCGAGGGCCAGCAGGTGCACCGACTCGATCACGGGAAACAGCCACAGCGAATCACGAATCGCCGTGCCGAGCGTCGTGGCCTCGCACCAATCAAAGAAATCCAACAAAGACATGCCGCAACCTGCTAATCGAACCAGTTATAGGCTTGCATTCTTCCGCACACGACGACGCCGGACCAAAGCACCAAGGACACGACTCCGGCGACGCGAGCACGCGTCGGCGTCCTGGCGTCGTGATCCCACTCGGCCACCCCTCGGTAGATCGTTCGGTGAAATACGAATGCGTTTGCGCACGCCAACACGAGCATCACCATCTTGACTTGAAAGAATATGTTGCCCGACGCACGAACGGGACCGGAATAGAACAGCAAACCGCCGCTGATCGCCATCAGCACGAAACCCGCCAAGCCCCAGGGCAGCAACCGCCCACCAACTTCTGAGACGGGAACTGTCCGGAACGCCAAGCCGACCAACCGCAGGTCCCACAGCGCGATCATTCCCAAGAACAGACACAACGTCAAAACGTGGGAGGTTTCAACGAGCGGGTAGAACAGGATCGATTCGCGAATCCCGATGCTGCCGGGCGTATTCTCCAGCCATTCGAAAAAGGAAAGCAGCGACATCGTTGGACTACCTGTCGGCCCGCTTCCGAAGACTTTAGCAGAAAGCGCGCCGTTAGGTTGGCGGTGGGGGGACGGGGCCGTCAGGAGGGCACGACTGAGGGCAGGTAATCGAAAGTTGCACCGGTTGGTACTGCCGGTAGGAGAAATACCCATTGCGAATGAGGCAAACCGCCGACGGCCTTTGCCTCCCCTCCGTGGCAGAATGGATCGCGTCTCTTCCTTACCGTGGACACCATGTATCCGGGCACGCAGCAACGCACGCTTTCGCAAGCAGGCTACACGCCCGTATCCGGCATCGGCTGGGGCGTGGCGCGTCGGCTGTTTCGCCCGTTTCCGTGGATGACCTTGGCGATTGGACTCCTTTCGACTCAGGTTGCCTATCCTCAGTCCGGGTCGAATTCGGCGGCGTTCGAATGGCGTAACCTGCTGAACAGAGGAAAGGCCCTCTCACAGCAAGGGCGCTATTTCGAAGCGGAACAATCTCTCATTGGAGCGCTGAGGGAGGCCGAAGGACTGGGTGCGAACGATCCCCGCATCGGCGTATGCCTCAATTCCTTAGCGATTTTCTACCAACGACTCGGGAATCACGGCGCCGCGGAGCCCATGTTCCGCCGCGCGGTCTCGGTTCTTGAAACAAGTCTGGGGCCGAATCATCCCGACCTCGGCAAGGCCTACCTTAACCTCGGCCAATCCTACCGAAGCCAAGGCCGTTTCGAGGAAGCCGACCAAGCTTTCGGACGATGGCTGAAAATCACCGAAGTGACTCGCGGCTCCGATAGCGCCGAGCTGGCTTCGGACCTACGAAATCTAGCTCTCATGCACTACGTGGATCGGCGTTTCGACCATGCTGAGCGCCTGCTCGAGCGGTCGCTCGCTCTGCTGGAACGACGTTCCGACCAAAGGAAGACTCAAGCAGCCTGTCTCAGCGATCTCGGGGTTGTCTACCTCGCCTCCGGCAAGATGCCGAATGCCGCGGAAGCCTTGCTTCGCTCCCTTGCGCTTGCCGAGGAGCTTCTGGGACCGGACCATATTCAGGTGGCGCGGACGCTAGGGCACTTGAGCAAAGCTTACCGTCATCGCCTGCACTACGCGGAGGCGGAGCGGCTGCTGAATCGCTCGCTCGCGATCCGTGAGAAATCACAACCTTCCGATCAGTCCGAGCTCGCTACCGGCCTCAACGAACTCGGCACTCTCTACCGAATCCAAGGACTGTTCACGCGAGCCGAGGGTCTCTTCGAACGCTCCAGCCGCATCTGGAAGACCGTGGCCGGGCAGGACCACCCGGAAACGGGAATCAGCATCTACAACATGGCGCTTCTGTACCGCGACGCGGGCCGCGTCGACGAAGCCGTGCCGCTATTCGAGAGATCGCTCGGGATTCTGGCGCGGACCCTCGGCCCCGACCACCCGCAACATCGAACCGCGAAGCAGGCTTACGAACAATTGGTGTCAAACCGCGCTACGCCGTGACCTGACCTGAAACTTCAACTTGTCGGCCAAGCCCACGCCACAACTACAAAACCCACGGCTTGCGGTACTCGCGGCTGAGCATGTCGGCGGCGCCGGGGTCGTCGAGGATCTCTTCCTTTTCGGGGTCCCAGCGCAGTTCGCGCCCGGTTTGTAGCGCGATGTTGCCCAGGTGAGCGACGGTCACCGAACGATGGCCGGTCTCGGCCGAAACAATGGTTTTCGCTCCCGAAAAGACGCAGTCGACGAAATTCGTGGTGTGGTTTTCGCTGTGATAGAGGTGAACTTCGTTCTCGCCGATCGTGGATTGGCGGATCTCTTTCGAGCTTGCCGTGTAGCGGCCGCGGGTTACGGAGAGCCAACCGTCGTCTCCCCCGAACGTCACTCCCTGACAGGGCGGAAACTCCATGCCCCACATGGGTTCGTACGTGACGATGACGCGCACGCCGTTCTCGTAGCGACACTCAAAGGAAAATTCCGTTGCCGTGTCATAAATCGGGTGATCGGAGAATCTTGCCTTGGGCCGTTTGATCGCGACCGGGCCGCTGTGATCCATATCCATGGCCCAATGCGCGATGTCGAGTTCATGGGCTCCCCAATCGGTGACTTGGCCGCCAGAGTAGTCCAGCATCCATCGAAAATTGACGCCGACCCGAGCGGGCGCATAGGCGGCTTCGGGCGCGGGCCCGAGCCACATGTCGAAGTTGAAGCCGTCGGGAACCGGCGCGGGTTCGGTGAGGTGGGCCGTGCCGCCGTAGTCGGGCGTGCCTCCGGGCAGCACGCAGCGGACGGTATGCAGCTTGCCGATACGGCCGTTGCGCACCAGTTCGCAGACGCGGCGATATTCGGGCGAGGAGCGTTGCTGGCTGCCGGTCTGCCAAACGATGCCGGCGCGCTCGACCTCGCTGACGATCTTGCGTCCCTCGGCAATGGTGAGCGCCAGCGGTTTCTGACAATAGATATGCTTGCCGGCACGCGCCGCCGCAATTGCGATGTAGGCGTGCCAATGGTCGGGCGTACCGATATAAACCGCGTCGAGATCTTTCGTGGCGAGCAGTTCGCGGAAGTCTTCGTACGCGGCGCAGCCTTTTCCGCCGTAGTGCTCGTCGACCAGCCGCCGGGCGGGCTCGCGGCCTCGCACCGCCCCCTCCCAATAGCCCGGGCTTTCGCGGTTGACGTCACAGACGGAGACGACTCGGACCCTGTCGTCCTTGAAGAACCGCTTGATCCAGCCGGTTCCGTTATTGCCGGTGCCGATGAACCCGATGGTCATCTTGTTGCTCGGGGCGTCCTTGCCGAGCACCGTGCTGGGGACGATGGCAGGGAAAGCAAGGGCCGCCGATGACGCCAGGAAGTTGCGGCGAGTAGGTCGAGCCGGGGATCGTTCGTTTGTTTGCATCACGGCCTGAGTATAGAACTGATGTTGATTGCGGTGCAATCTGTTTACACTCGTGTGCGGGTCACTTGGCTGCGGCATATGAGCGGCAAACCATGACGGGGTTGGATTGAAAACCGGATGTCGCAATTTGCCGCTTGAATAGGGTGAGGGGTTCGCTTAAGCTTCGAATCTGGAGGGCAATGGGATGCCGGAACGAGACTATCAAGCGGTCGAACCGACCGCTGAAACCCCTTTGCAGGGGTGGAAGGAGATCTCCAATTTTCTGGAGCGGGACGCTCGGACTGCCCAGCGCTGGGAGACCTCGCTCGGACTGCCCGTGCGCCGCCATGGCGGCTTGGGTGGGAGCGTCTATGCGTATCCCAGTGAAATTGAGGCCTGGAGGACGTCGTACCCGACCAATACGGACTCGAAAGCGGAAGAGCAAACTCGTGACGCCCCGTTCCGGCGGTCCCGATCGATATTTTCCGGGCTTGCGGCCGCCGGGGTCATCGTTGCGGTGTTTCTCGCGATTCGCTTTGGCCCCGTCCTCAACCCTCCCTCTCCTTTCGTACAGGCCGCGCAAGACGAGCTTCGCAACGAATTGCTTTGGCCGGAGGCCGCAGCCGTCAGCCCGCAGGGTTCCGTGTCCTCGGACGGGAAGCTCGTGACTTACGTCGACTGGGGAGATGAAGGGAATCTGGCGATAAGGAACCTCGAAACAGGGGAGAGCCGGAGGCTCACCCACACCGCAAACGCGGTCAGCGGGAGCGGGGACGACAGTCCCACCTACGCTATGAACTTCGAGGATCTCACCGGACGGCAAACACGCTGTCTACACTTGGGCCTACCCCAGCCCGTCCGGTGAGACCGGCGAGATCCGGCTGCTGAGTTTGGGCGACGACTCCGCGGAGCCCCGGATTCTATGGAGCCCCACGGACGGCGATTTTGCCTCCGTTCAGGGCTGGTTCCCCGGTGGTGACCGCGTTGCCGCCGTAGTTATCAGGGCTGATAGGAGCCAACAGATTGTCACCGTGTCCTTGGCGGACGGCGCGGTACAGCAGATCCGTTCCGTTGAGTGGGGCCCGTGGCCGGTGCTGCGAGTCTCGCCTGACGGACGACATCTGGCCTACAGCCGCGCTATCTCCCCCGAAGACACGCAAAAGGACATTTATCTGATAGCAGTGGACGGCCGATCCGAATCGGTGATCGTAAGACATGCCGCGCGTGACGAACTGGTGAGTTGGAGTCCGGCCGGCACACACCTTCTTTTCAATAGCGATCGGAGCGGTCAGCCAGGGCTCTGGGCTCAGCGGATCGATCAAGGGGCGGCCGTGGGCGAGCCGATGCTGGTCATGTCCAACCTGGACGTCGGCAGCGGAATGGGCATCACACCCGACGGCACGCTTCACTACCCGGTGCACGTGTCCCGTCGTCGGCTGAAACTTGCCGAAATCGACTTGCAAACCGGCAAGCTTTTGGCGCAACCGGTCAATCTGATCGAACGCTTTGTCGGCGGCAACAGCCGAGGCGTGTTTTCTCCCGACGGTGAAAACTGGCTTACGTTTCCGAGCGCGGGGGGCGGAATCGGCATGTGATCGTCATTCGCTCGCTCGTAACCGGAGAAGAGCGAGACCTGCCGCGTCGATTGAGTCGGGTTTGGCGACCCAGTTGGCACCCTGACGGCAAGCGTCTACTTGTCGAGGGTCGCAGCCTGAACGGTCAAAGCGGCACTTACGGTGTGGATGTGGATACCGGCGAGACCAAGCTCATCGTTGCCAACCAGCCTGACATGGGGCATGCCGTATGGACACCGGACGGGAAGGGTATCTTGCACCGCAACCACCAGGCCGAGGGACCGTCGCTTCATTTCTATAGCTTGGCCGACGGATTGGTCCGGACCGTCCCGGGCAAGTTCGGAGGATACAGTTTCAGTCTGTCTCCGGATGGGCGCTGGATCGCCACCATCGATGAAAGTAAGGAGATCCATGTGCATCCGGCGGAAGGCGGCGACGGACGCGTCTTGGCCAGCGCCGAAGAAGATCGGCGTTTCGGGTGTTGGACGGTTTGGACGCCCGACGGCAGGGCGCTGCTGGTGCTCAAGGGTGCGTCTCAGAGGGGCAACGATCCATGGTCACTTTGGATTGTCCCGGTGGACGGGTCGACTCCTATAGAGACGGAGTTGTGGCATGGGCTTGCCAATGGGGGCGCCTGGCGCCCTACGATCCACCCGGATGGGAGAAGGGTGGTCTACGCCGCGGGCGGATCTTTTAGGCAGTTCTGGGCGCTGCATGACCTCACGTTTGAATAGCACAAAGCGGTCGCGGAGTAAGTTGATATGCGGAAGCGCCTGCTGATCGAAGCTGTGGTCGTTATGGTGCAGACGGCGATTCTGATCGGTCTGAACGCGACGATCGGGCTGTCGGGTTCCGATCGCGAGACGAGGGCGGAATCCGCCGAGGCCGCTCGGACTGTGCAGGACGTTGGGCAATACGAAGTGGTTCGCCCTACCTCAGGCAACCGCCGAAGCCATCGGTCTGCCCACCAACTGCACCGCTGAGGGGGTCAACCCACGTGCGTTTTGCGCGGAGCCTGTCAAGGCTAACGATACGATCTCGGTCTTCGTGACCGGACTTGGCCGCGCCACCGTCGGCGGCGACCCCGCGTCCGATGACCATCGCCATGCCGAACGGCCGCAGCGACCGCGCAAGCGTGGCGATTCGGCCTTGAGCCGCGTTTCGACGAACAAGCTCAAACCACGGGACAAAGAATCAGAGCCCCGAGCGCAAGCGACGGGCCGGAGGCGCATTAGGGCGCATAACCGCCCCACCGTCCGGAGCCGCTTCTCCCCGAACTGCCGTGTGTTTCCGCGTTGTGTGGATCTGCTCGAAACGGTTGCCCTTGGCCCGTCGCTTGCGCTCGGGGCTCTGATTCGGCTTCCCGTACTCCCTTGGTCGCTTGTGTTTCCTCGGGGTTGCTAGGCTGGAGCGAAGTGAGGTGAAGGCCGGAATCCAGCGCTGCCTCAGAGCAGCGACTGGAGGTAATTCACGATTTCGGGGCGCTCCCAATCTTCCGCGCCGACGTATTTCTGAATGACCCTTCCCTGGCGGTTGATTAGATAGCTCTCGGGGTATTTCATGGTCCCGTAGCGGGAGCTGACGCTGCGCTTGGGGTCGCGGACGGTGGGGAACTTCACGCCGTAGCGGTCAAGAAACTGCCGGTAGACATCCTCTTGCTCATCCACGCTGACCGCCAGGATGACCAAACCCTGCTCTCGAAATCGCCGGTAGAGACGATTGAGCGAGGGGACCTCGGCGACGCAAGGTGGGCACCAGGTGGCCCAGAAGTTCAGCAGGACCAACTTGCCGCGGTAATCGGCCAGACGCACGCCGCCGGCCAACTCGAATTCGGGGGCGTCGTCGCCGACTTCGACGCGGTGAATTTCAAAATAGGGAACGATGCGGTACAGCAAAACGCTCATCAGCGCGACGGCCGTCGCGGCAATCCAAATCTCGCGTTTTGCCCATGCCATAATGAGATTCCGATCCCACTGTAGCAGGCGTTGGGAACCTTGGCAAATGGTGACCGTTACGCGCAAGGCCGAGTTTTCGGCATCCCATTACTGCGCCGTTCCCGACCTTTCCGACGCGGAAAACGAGGCGCTTTTCGGCAAGGCGGCGCGCCCGGCCGGCCACGGGCACAACTACGTGCTTGAAGTAACGATCGCGGGAGAGGTCGACCCGGTCAACGGCATGATCATGGACCTGAAGGTGCTCAAAGGCCTGATCAACGAACATGTCGTCGAGGTGTACGACCATCGCTTCCTCAATAAGGAAGTTCCGCCGTTTGACCGGATCGTGCCGACGCCGGAAAACATCGCCGCCGATATTTGGACCAGGATCGAAGGGGCCGTCGCCGGCCGGCGACACAAGTTGCATCAAGTGCGGCTCTGGGAAACGCCCGAGCTGTGTGTCGACTATTTCGGACCGGGAGGCGAATAACACTACCGAGACGAAACGGCCTTGGAGACACCGTGCCGCCTCGAACACTTTGCCGCGATTGAATGATGCCGCGACTGACCAAACGCTACCCTTTCAGCGCGTCGCACCGCTTGCACGCGGCGGAACTGAGCGCGGAGGAAAATCTACGCGTATTCGGCAAGTGCAACAACCCGCACGGCCACGGCCACAATTACACGCTGGAAGTGAGCGTCAGCGGCCCGATCGACCCAGGTTCGGGAATGGTGATTTCGCGCCCGCGGCTGGACGACGTTGTCGAGCGATATGTGCTTTCGGAAATCGACCACGTCGACCTCAACCGCGATGTCGAGGAGTTGCGCGACACGGTCCCGACCACGGAGAATCTAGCGTTATTCATCGGCGCCCGGCTCGGGCGGGCGTGGCGTCGGGAATTCGGCGCCGGGGGGCCGCGGGTGGAGCGGATCCGCGTCGAGGAAACAGCCCGCAACAGCTTTGAAGTCACTGTTTGAAACCATGGCGAGTCATTTATCTCCGCACACGTCGTCGCCCGATCCGGCTGACGAATTTCCGGCAACCTCCCCGGCGGAAGCCGAGTTGACCGGACTCGTTCGGCGAATGCTCGTCGAGCTCGGCGAAGACACGGAACGCGAGGGACTGCGCCGCACGCCGGAACGCGTGGCGCGCGCGTTTCGCGAGCTGACCAAGGGCTATCAAATGGACGCGGGGAAGATCCTCAACGAAGCGCTGTTCGAGGTCTCCTACGACGAAATGGTGATCGTCAAGGATATCGAGATGTTCAGCCTTTGCGAACACCATTTGCTGCCCTTCTTTGGGAAGGTGCACGTTGCCTATCTGCCGCGCAACAAAGTCATCGGTCTGAGCAAGATCGCGCGCTTGGTGGACATGTTCGCGCGCCGGCTGCAAATCCAAGAGCGGCTCACGAACCAAATCGCGGAAACCGTTCAAGAGGCGATCGACCCGGTGGGCGTGGGCGTCGTGGTCGAGGCGCGGCATTTGTGCATGATCATGCGGGGCGTCGAAAAGCAGCATTCCTCCGCCGTCACCAGCGCCATGGTGGGCGCCTTCCGAGACAACCTGCGGACTCGCGAAGAGTTTCTCTCGCTCGTGTCGCGAAACGCCGGCGGGGTGTAACGAGGCGGATCAATTCGACGCGGGCTCGCTCCCGGCACGCCGTATCGCTGATCCCGGCGGCATGGCCTCGGCCCGGCGGCCCGAGACGCGTCTCGCCGGAGCAGGCTGCATGCGCCATCTCGCCATCCAAATCGCCTACGACGGCTCGGATTTCCACGGTTGGCAGATTCAGCCGGATCAAACCACTATCCAAGGCCTGGTGCAGTCGGTGCTCGGTGAACTCGACGGCGCGCCGATCGCCATCCACGGCTCGGGGCGTACCGACGCCGGCGTCCACGCCCTGGCGCAAGTCGCCTCGTTCGAGTTCGCCAACCCGATGCCGCTCGAGAATTTGCCGAAAGCGATGAATCGCCTGCTTCCGGCGTCGATCCGCGTATTGGCGGCGCGGCAGGTTCCCGCCGAGTTCCACGCGCGCCATGCGGCGACGGCGAAGACCTACGAATACCGCATTCATCGGGCCGACATCTGCTCCCCGTTTGAAAGCCGCTATGCCTACGCGCTGCCGTACCCGTTGGATGAGGCGGCGATGACGACCGCCGCCGAGCGCTTCGTCGGCGAACATGACTTCCAGGCTCTGGCGGCGGCCGGGGGCGAAGAAAAGCAGACAACGGTTCGGACCATCTATTCCTCGGAACTTCGGCGCGTGGGGGACCGGCTGATTTACCGCGTACGGGGGAGCGGATTCCTCTACCACATGGCCCGCAATATCGTCGGAACCTTGCTGGTGGTAGGCCGCGGCAACTTGACTCCCGACGACATCCCGGCTTTGCTCGCAAACAAAGACCGCGCCGCGGTGGGGCCGACCGTGCCGCCCGAGGGCCTCTTCTTGGTCAGCGTCGAATACGGGGAGGGCCGAGACCCCTTCGACGACGAGGGGAGTGAAAGCAAAGAGGGCGCCGGGGTGCGCGACACAAATATGGGAAAATAGGCGGCGGCGGAGCGAGCCGGGAGCGTGGACTTCCATCCGCGCCCCTGTCGCTGCGGAAGGCAAATAATCGAAACAAAGGCATATGCTCAACAGCCCTGCACCTATCGCGGCCGCCGCATCGCTCCAAGATCTTTACGCGAAGATCTACCGTGCGTTGCGGCCGCGCGCGCACATGCCGCAATTCCGGATCCGCTTCTACCCCTACGCCAATATCGACAGCAAGATCCATCTCGACACCGATACAGACGAGATCACGGTCAAAATCTCGGACTTGCTCGAAGGCGCCCCGCCGAGCGTCCAAGAAGCTCTGGGGTACATCCTGCTGGGCAAACTCTATGCAAAGCCGATTGCTCGCCGGTTCGACCGCCGTTATCGCGTCTACGTCAACCGCGCCGATGTCCGCCGCCAAGCCCTGCTGATCCGGCGGCTGCGAGGGCGCAAGCCGGTTTCGACTCCCCAAGGCCGCTGTCGAAACATCGAGGAAATTTTCGACGAACTCAACGCGCGCTTCTTCCACGGCCTGCTGGCGCGGCCGACGCTGAGTTGGAGCCGGGGAGCGTCGCGCCAAACACTAGGGTATTTCGACCCGGCCCACAACGCGATCATTATCAGTCGCGTGTTTGACCGCGAAGAGATACCGTTCTTCCTGCTGGAATACGTCCTCTACCACGAAATGCTGCACTTGAAGTACCCCACCGTCTACCGCTCGCAACGCCGCTGCGTCCACACCCCGGAATTCAAGCGACAGGAGCGATTGTTTCCTCGCTACGAAGAAGCGATGCGGCGAATTCAAGAGCTGTAATCCGCAGAGAACTCCAGCGGGAAGCGGAAAGCGAGAACTCCTCCTCCTCGCTTTAGGGGGAATGCGCCGGCCACATCTCGTAACAGATTTGTTTTCAAATGTATGGTGTGGGAGCGGTCGCCGCTCCGTTAAGTCTCTTTCTCCTTGGAATTAGGCGAAGGTCCCCATTGTTGGCCGTGGGGTCGAGGCCGAAAATCCTGATAGGGGTTGGTGCGTCGGCCACGACGCCTCCGCCCCTTCAGCCTTTGCAAATTCGATCCGGAATAACCATCCGTTGATCGCGGGAACAGAGCCCATGAAGTCGAACAAACGTGCCAAGAGCTAAAATTCTGTTGCGACCGAGCAGCCCAACGAGCAACAATTTACAGACGAGGACCTTCCGGCGGGCATGTTGGCCCTCGAGGGTGTTATGGCGGACGAAGACTCAATTTCAAAGCTGCGAGACGATCTCGAGCAACAAAGCCAACGGAACACCGAGTTCCAATCCATGGTCGAGGATAAGCTCGCCGGGATGGATCCGACCGACGAGCCGCCGCCGGATGTCGCCGCGCGGCTGACTCAAGTCGAAGGACAACTGCCCGGACTTGGCGACGACGGACGCGTTGATGCGCTGCTGCTCCGAGTCTCGTCGCTGGAAAAGAAACTCGCCCACGGCACCCCGGATCCGCTGATCAACGAAATCGTTAACCGCCTCGGCAATCTCGAATCGAGTGGGGGAACTGGAGGCGCCGCGTTCGGCGATCTAGAGTCGCTGGTGAAGCAACTTCAGGAAGAGATCGAAGCGAAGTCGGCGGACTCCGACCCGCGGACAGAGGACGTGGTTCTGCGGATCGCATCGCTCGAAACTTCCTTGAAAAAGTCGGGGGGTCTTGATCGCATCGAAAAGTTGACTTCACGGCTCGATGAAGTCGCCAAGCTCGCTGAAGAGATGGCCGTCGACCCGCGCATCGACGATCTGGTTTCCAAGGTCGGAGGCCTCGAGGAAGCAGCCGCTGAAGCGCCGCGCGATGAGCGTGTAGACGACCTGACAAACCGCCTGGCCGAAGTCGAGGAAAAGTCGGCGGAAGCCGCGAAGAGCTCTGACTTCGAGGGTCTGGGCGAGCGTCTGACCTCGGTCGAACAGCGGTTCGACGAACCGACCGCGGACGAGCGCGTCGACGACGTGCTGACCCGGCTTTCTCAAGTCGAGGAACAGTCAGCGCAAGCCGCCGAGCGCTCCCAGATCGACGACCTCGGTGAGCGTCTGACTTCCATCGACCAACGCTTGGAAGAACCGGCCGCCGATCAGCGGGTGGATGACATTCTGAACCGTTTGTCGGAGGTCGAGGAACAATCCTCGCAAGCGGCGGAAAGCTCACAGGTCGACAACCTGGGCGAGCGTTTGAATTCCATCGAAGAGCGTCTGGAAGAACCGGCCGCCGACCAGCGCGTGGATGACATTCTCAATCGCCTCTCCGGGGTCGAGGAACAATCCTCGCAAGCGGTGGATAGCTCCCTGATCGACAGCCTGGGCGAGCGTTTCGCTTCCATCGAAGAGCGTCTGGACGAGCCGACCGACGACGAACGCGTCGGCGAATTGATCGAACGTGTTTCCGAAATCGAGCAAGCGCACCAACTACTCGCCGAATCGCAAATCGAACAGCTCTCCTCGCGCCTGGCCGCGGTCGAAGAGAAGACGGCCGAACCGGCGACCGATCCCAGGGTTGACGAAGTCTTCGAACGTATCGGCGCCGTCGAAGAGAACGTCGAATCCCAAGCGCGCGGCGACGAGGTAAGCGGTTTAGAGGAGCGCCTTGCCGCTCTCGAAGAAAAATCCGGCGAACCGGTTGACGACAGGCGCATCGACGAATTGCTGGAACATTTTGCCGGCATGGACGATAAGCAGATCCAAGACGCCACCGAGGCGCGAATCGACGAGGTCACGGCCCGGCTCGACGAACTCCGCACCAGGGTTGCTGAAGTTGCCGAGGATTCCGAAGCCGCCAGGCAAGACAAGGAGCTTGCCGAACGGCTCAGCGCGATCGAGCGCGACGTGCGCGCGCTGCCTTCCGACAGCCGCTTCGAGGAGTTCCTGGCGCGGCTCTCGATGGTCGAGGTCAACGCGGCCCGTCCGGCGCCTGATCCACGAGTCGACGAGATTACGAAACGCCTCGGCGAGCTTACCGCCCGGATTGAGCATCCCGCCGATCTGCGGGATCTCGACGCGGTGGAGGAACGCCTGAGTTCGGTCGAGGGCAAGCTGGCCGAGCCGCCCGCCGCGGACGATCGTCTCGACGACCTGCTGGCCCGGCTTTCGGCGATCGAGGAACAACCGGCCGCGGCCGATACTTCGGCCCTCGAAGAAGTGACCGAACGCTTGGAATCGTTGGAATCGCAAGCGGCTTCCGAGCCGCGCGCCGGCGACAACAGCGAACTCAAACGGAAGCTGGAAGAAGTCGAAACGGCGATCCGCAACAGCGACGCCGATGGCCGTGTCGACGGCATCCTAACGCGACTGGCGGATCTCGAAACCAAGACGGCCAACTCGACGGGCGTAGGCCGCGGCGGCGAAGAAGGCGGCTCCGGCCCCGACCCACGGGTCGACGATCTGCTGAGCCGCATCGAGGGGCTCGAAGAGGAGAGTTCGCAGCCCGGCGAGGGTGCGGGCGTAGGCGTCGCCGAACTGGCGGCTCGACTCACGGCGATGGAAGCGGCCGGCGGAAGCGCAGCCGATCCTCGCGTGGACGAGTTGGTTGCGCGCCTGAAGGCGATCGAAAGTTCGGGCGGAGGCCAGGGCGCGGCGCCCGAAGGCGTTGACGAACTCTGGGATCGCATCGCCGCGCTTGAACAAGGAGGAAGCGGCGAAGACGCCTCGCCTGAACTATCCTCCCGGCTCGACGACATCGAGGAACGGCTGGCGGAAGGCGTGGGCGGGAGCGGTGACGGCGGCGGCAATTTCAAAGCCCTGCTCGATCAGGAGACCTCCCGCTGGTCCAACGCCGCCCGCCAGACAACCGATCAGATCAAGGAAGTGCGGCGTCAACTCCAGAAGCTCAAAGACCGGGGCGGCGCGGCCGAGGAGGCTTCGCCCGACTTGGCGCAAGCGATCGGGGAGAGCATTGGCGACGCGCTCGGCAAGAGCGGAGACCTGCGGACGATCAAGATGGTCCTGATGGGCCTGATCTTCGCCCTGACCGCACTCTACAGCATTGGGGCCTATTGGCTACTGGCGGGCTGACAAAAGGGCCACGCACCAATCGTCTTGCGTCGAGACGAAACTGTTGTGCCTTAGGTCCGTCGCTTGCGCTCCGGGCCCTGTATCGGCGCATGGGGCGCTTGGGACGGGATACGATTCCGGTCGCTGCCGGGTATTCCCCTCATCTCCCTTCATTCCCGTCATCCCCTTGTTCTCGCCGGCGTCGTGTGCTGGAATCGAAGATAGGTGTCTCGACGTTATCCGTCACGGCCTTGGGCCGGCGTAGGGGCCGTCGTTCTCGACGGTGACCGCGTCTTACTGGTTCAACGGGGGCGGGAGCCGCAAAAGGGTCTGTGGTCGATTCCCGGGGGCGCCCTCAAGGTCGGAGAAACTCTCGCGGAAGGGGCGTGTCGCGAGGTTCGCGAGGAAGCCGGGCTCGAGGTGAGCGTGGTCGAACGTGTTGAGGTCGTCGATCGTATTGTCCGTGACTCCGAAGGGCGCGTCGAATACCACTACGTGCTGGTCGGGTTTCTTTGTCGATTCGAAGGCGGGGAACTCGAGCCCGACGACGACTCCGCCGCGGCCCGCTGGGTCGATCGTGACGCACTCGACGACCTCTCGATGACGCCCGGCACCCCGGGGGTAGTCGAAAAGGCGTTCCGGCTACGAGACCGCCTTTCGGTCGGCGACAACGGATGAGCATCCCATGAATCCGAAGACGATCGAGGCTTTGGAGTTGTCGCGGTTACTCGACATCGTCGGCCGCTACACGGTCAGCCCTCTGGGAAAACACGCTTTCGAGAAGTTCGCGGGCGATCCTCTATTTCGCGAGCCGGCGGGCGCTCGGGAAGCTCTCGCCGAGGTGAGCGAGGCAATGGATTGGCTGCGGCAAGCGGAAACCCATGTCGGCCGGCGCGACGAGCGTCCGCTTCCGCGCTTCGACGGCCCGCGTGACGTGCGCGACGCGCTGACCCGCATGGAAGTCGAGGGCGCCGTGCTTGAGGGCTCGGACATTCAAGCCCTCGTCGAACTCCTAGAGAGATGCTCAGAAACGGGCGCTCGATTGCGGACCGTCACAACGACCCACCCGCGGTTGGGCGGCTTCGCCGAGGACCTGGGCGAATTTCGACCCCTTCTCAAACAGCTCGCGGGAAAGATTCTGCCCAATGGCGAACCGGCCGACGACGCGTCGCCGGAGCTGGCCCGCATTCGTGGAAAGATCGGCCGACACCGTTCGTTGGTACAGCAGTCACTCGAGAAGTTCATCGGCACGCTCGAAAAGCAAGGCAGCTTGCGGGACGACTACGTCACCATCCGCAACGGCCGCCTGGTGGTACCCGTCAAGGCGGAGCGGAAATTGCGCGTCGAAGGAGTGATCCACACGGCGAGTTCGAGCGGCCAAACCGTCTTTGTCGAGCCGGTGGCCACGCTGGAACTCAATAACCGCCTGGTGAAACTGCTCGATGACGAGAGACGTGAAATCCATCGCATTCTGCGGCAAATCACGGAGCGGTTACGAGAGGAAGCCGGCGCGATCCACTTAGCCGTCCGAACCCTCGCCAACCTCGAGCTCATTTTCACGAAAGCCCGCTTTGGGTGGGATTTTCGTTGTTCGATTCCGACATTCGCCTACAGCACGGAGCGGCGCCTTTCGTTACGCGCCGCCAGGCATCCGTTGCTGGAAGACGTTGTTCGAAAAAGCGGCGGCGAGGTGGTTCCATTGCGTCTCGACCTGGACGCGCAAAACCGCATTGTGGTCATCAGCGGTCCTAACGCCGGCGGGAAGACGATCGTCCTGAAAACGATCGGGCTGTTGTGTTTGATGGCGCAGGCTGGCCTGCCCCTTCCCGCGGCCGAAGCCGAGTTGCCCTGGTTTGAAAACATCGAAGCCGACATCGGCGACTCGCAGTCGATTGCGGAAAGCCTCAGCACGTTTTCCGCGCATGTCGGGCGGATCCGCGAGATGATCGAGGCCGCGACGCCGGAGTCGCTGGTCCTGCTCGACGAACTTGGGGCGGCCACCGACCCTGAAGAAGGCGGTGCGCTCGGCGTCGCCGTGGTCGACCATTTCCGCGCACGGGGAGCCTTCGCCATTGCCTCCACGCACCTGCCGGCCCTCAAGACCTACGCTGCGGCGACCGAGGGAGTCGAGAACGGCTCGGTCGGTTTCGATGAAGAAACCCTCCGCCCCAACTACCGGTTTACCCCCGGCATCCCCGGACAATCGGCCGGTTTGGCGATGGCGGAAAGGTTCGGACTTCCCGCATCGGTCATTGAACGGGCGAGAGAAGCTCTCGACCCCGAACAGCAGCAAACCGCCCGCTTCTTGCGCCACTTGCACGAGCAAGTCGAGCAGAGCGAAGCCGCCAAGCGCGATTTGCGCGAGGCCGAGCGGCTACTCCGCGACCGCGAAAGTAAGCTCGCGCGCGAATGGGAGACTCGCGAGAACGCCAAACTCCGCGAACTGGAAAAAAAAGTCGACCAACATCTTGCCCGCTTCGAAACCGAGCACCAAAGAGCCCTCGATGATCTGGCCGCAAGCGGCGCTAAGCGCCGAGCCCTCGGCGAGGCCGAACGCCGCGCGGCCAAGCGGAAGCGGGAGTTGCGGGAAGACGTGCAGTCAACCGTCAGTGCCGCTCTCAACCGTGCGCCGGCCGACGCCGAAGCTTCCGCCGAGCCCGGCGTCGTCGAAATCGGCGCTCAGGTGCGGCTTGTCGATCTCGGCGTCAGCGGGCGCGTGACAGGAAGGATTTCGGGTGATCTATGGGAAGTCGAAGCCGGACAACTGAAGGTCCGAGTCAGCGAGCAAGACCTCAAGGTCGTCGCGGGAGGCGCTGGCCAACCGGTTGGGGCTTCTTCCCACGGCACGCTTCCCGGCGGCGTGACGTTTCAAGGCCGGCCGCGCGATGCGTCTTCGCTGTCGGAGATCAACGTCATCGGCAACCGTGCCGATGAGGCTCGCGACGCTGTTGATAAATTCCTGGATGACGCGGTGTTGGCCGATATCGAGCGGGTGCGTGTGATCCACGGGTACGGCAAGGAAATCCTGCGCCGCGAGCTGTGGCGCATGTTCGCCGCGCACCCTCAAGTGGCGCGCTACTACCAAGCGGAGCAGGTCGAGGGCGGTGGGGGGGCGACCATTGTGGAAGTGAAACTCTAGGCCGCTTGTCTCACAACCCGCCGGCGCCGCAAATCCGTTGTTCGCGAGCGGGGCCCGGCTTGTGGCCTTAGTGCTCGGCTTCGGACAGTCAGGGCCGCGCGCGGCGGGGCATAAGTTTCAGAAAGGAAATAACTACCGGGGCCGGAGAAGGCGGCAAAGCGTCCCAAATCCGGGTCCGCTACCCCGCAAGGCGTTGCACCCTGAAACGGCGCCCCGCGGCTGCCGGATCGGAACGGCCTTCTCCAACGGGAAAATAGAGTGTACTACCTATTGCCGGTTTCCCGGCTGGTCCGGCAAAGTGGATATGGATCATATCCCCTTGGTTGTCCCCCCGGCCGAGGAAGCTCGGGCTCTGATTCATCTAGGAACGATTCATGCAACTACAAGAAAAGGCCGGAACCGTCGCGGCCTCCAACCGGCGCAAACATACGCGAACGCACAAATACGGACCTCAGAAACTGACCATTGCTCGCCCCGAAGCCCGAAAACCCGCCGTTGAGGGCGCCCTATGGGATTTCAGCGAAGGCGGCGTCGGCATGGATGTTCCCTGCGCACTCAACCTCGACGAGGTCGTGACGATCGAAGGCGACTTGCACAGCCCGGGCCTTTCCATGCACTTGAAGGGACGAGCTCGGGTGGCCTATTGCCGCCGGGTGGAAGGAACGAATCACCGTATCGGCTTCGGCTTCCTCGACGTCAGCTACCGACGTCTGGAAGAGCTTCCTAATTATTGAGTCTCGCAAAATAAAGTGACATCTTTTTGGGGTACGTACGTCTTTGTATGTATGGGAAATACAAAAGGCGTACGGCGGGATTTCGAGGCCCTGGAGAAGCGCCGTTTCAAAGCGATCCGGTTGGTCGAGCAAGGCTGTAGTCAGTCCGAGACAGCGAGGCGATTGAAGGTCGCGCGGCAAAGCGTCAGCGAGTGGCTGCGACGATACCGGCGTGACGGCGAAGCCGGGTTGCGCCAGGCCGGCCGCGCCGGCCGTAAGCCGCTGTTGGACGCCGCGCAGCTCGAACGCCTCGAGGCGTTGCTGCTGGAAGGCCCCGAGGCGCACGGCTTCCCGACGCCGCTGTGGAGCTGTCCGCGGGTCGCTCGTCTGATCGGAGACGAGTTCGGCGTGCGCTATCACGAGGGCCATGTCTGGAAGATCCTGCGGGCGCTCGGTTGGAGCCCGCAACGGCCCGTCGGCAAAGCGCGGGAGCGCAACGAAGAGGCCATCCGCGGCTGGCAGCGCAAGACTTGGCCGGCCATTAAAAAAAAGCCCGCAAAGAAGAACGTACGATCGTCTTCATCGACGAAAGCGGATTGAGTCAGAAGCCGCATCGTTGCCGCACCTGGGCGCCGCGCGGCGAGACACCGGTGTTGGAGTTCAACTTCAACTGGGACAAGCTGTCGGTGTCGGCCGGGCTGACGTTGCGCAACTTTTACTTCCGGCTCTATCCCGGCGCGATCGGCGAGCTGGAGGTCATCGACTTCCTGAAGGCTTTGGTGCGCCACATCGACGGCCCACTGCTGATCGTCTGGGATCGGCTGCCGGCGCACCGCAGCCGCCTGGTGTGGGAGTTCATCCAGCTCTCCGAGGATCACATCGCAACGGAGTACTTGCCGCCCTATGCGCCGGAGTTGAACCCGGTGGAATACATTTGGGCGTACTGGAAGCAGCACGAGTTGCCCAACGTCTGCCCGAAGGACTACTGGGAACTCGACGAGCGCGCCCGCAAAGCGCTGCGGCGAATGCGCCGCAAACCGCGCTTGATTACCGCTTTCTGGAAACAGTCTTCTCTTTGTCTCGATTCACAGTATATTATGCGAGACTCAGTAATCCGCCTTTCTCGCCACCTGACGGTTGAAGCCCGCGACAGGCCCGTCATTACTTCGTTACGGTTGTCCGCCGTGCTCACCGTACGGTTCGAGGATGCCCCTTTGCTTGAGAGATGGGGCGCCGGGCGGCCTTTGCTTCGGACTGACAACCCTCTCACGCGCTTCGCCGAGCCGGGTGGCGAGAAAAGCGCGCTGTCGGTACAATTGCTTCCGGGCCCGAAGCAAAGCTCCGGCTGAGTGGATCTCATTCGGCAAGCGTGGTCGCTGGGGGAACGGCGCGGTCCATACTGGAAGAGAATCAATGACCCTTTCTAAGAAGATCTTGAACGTCTTGGTGGCAGCCGTGGCGGCGGCGTGCGGCGGATCGCCCGTCGAAGACTCCGCGGTCGACGCCGACAGGCAGGGGCTCCACGTCTATTTTGGAACCTACACGCGCGAGACGAGCCGGGGAATCTATCAAAGCCGCTTCGATACCGAGACCGGCGCGTTGAGCGAACCCCGCCTGGCGGCTGAAATCGAAAGCCCCTCGTTCTTGGCCCTCCACCCGAATAAGCGCTTTCTCTACGCCGTGACCGAATCGAAGGAGGGCACGGTCAGCGGTTTCTCGATCGGAGCCGACGGCGAACTGACGAAGATCAACACGCAAGCGACCAACGGCGCCCTCCCTTGCGACCTCGAGGTCGACGCGACCGGGCGCATGCTGGTGGTGGCGAACTACAGGAGCGGCAGCACGATCGCCTATTCCATCGGCGAAGACGGTGCGCTGAGCGAGCCGACGGCCTTCCACCAACACGAGGGTTCGAGCGTCCACGAACGTCAAGATGCGCCCCACGCCCATTCGGTTGACTTCACCTTCGACAACCGTCATGTGATCGTCAGCGATCTGGGGATCGACAAAGTAGTGACCTTTGAAGCCGACCCGGACAGCGGCGGGATTACTCCCTTCAGCGAGGTTTCGGTGGCTCCCGGCTCGGGGCCGCGGCATTTCGCCTTTCACCCATCGGGAAAGTTCGGCTATTCGCTCGGCGAACTTGGGTCGACTGTCACGGTGATGTCGCACGCCGGCGGCAAATTCGAGACCATCGAGTCTATTTCCACGCTACCGGAAGACTTCGACGGTCACAGCACCACAGCCGAGATCGCGGTCCACCCTTCCGGTCGTTTTGTGTACGCTTCCAATCGAGGGCACGATTCGATCGCCGTGTTCTCAATCGACCCGACGGGCGGGCGCGTGACCAGGATTGCAGTCATCAAGAGCGGCGGCGTGCGCCCACGGAACTTCGCCATCGACCCGAGCGGCCAATACCTGCTGGCGGCCCACCAGGATACCGACAACGTGGTCGTTTTCAAGATTGATCAACAAACCGGCATCCTACACCCGACCGGCGGGGAGGTGGAGGTCGACGCCCCGGTCTGCGTCCAGTTTGTGAAGCTTGGAATGTAAGCAACGCGGCGCCGTCCAATTCCCGCTGCACCGACGGAGATCGAGCGCGGGCTCGCGCGGACAGGTTCGAGGTCAAGACCGACCGACGGCCGGGCGGAAAAGGTGGGGGGTTGTGGGATGATGAACGTGATGAGCCTTGGTTTCGATTCGGCGACCTCGAACGCTCATCGGCCGTTCCCCCCAGATCTGAACGCATTGTTGATCCCCAAGCTGCCCGGGTGGCGAAATTGGTAGACGCAAAGGACTTAAAATCCTTTGGTGCTATGCACCGTGTGGGTCCGACTCCCACCCCGGGCACCAATGTTTTCAACGACTTGCGATCAGTTGATCGGAACTGTTTCGGTCTCGCTCGCTTCGTTTGTAACCACGCGGCTAGCCACGGGACCGAAAACCTCTTCACCCGCATTTTCAATTTGATGTATGAGCTTCAGACCATCCAGCGACCTTCAGCGTCTTTATTGATAGGGGCTAGAGCCCGATAAGGACGCCATGGAGGTCAACACCCGATGGGTGAAAAAGAAAACAAGCCGTTTCAGCTCACGTTCAATGGATTTCTCAAAGTCGATTTCCAAGGATCGCGAGTCACCTCGGATGGCGGTCTGATTCTCGTTCGCGAACTGGATGAACGACTCGGACTCGGGAAGCTGATCGACGAGCATCTCAGCGACTCGCGACAAGGCTTGAACAAGAAGTTCCCGCTGGCCGATCTGCTGCGGCAGTCGGTCTACAGCCGACTCGCTGGCTACGAGGACCTCAATGACGCCGTTCGAGTATCCGCCGATCCGACCTTTCGCTTGATCGGCTCGAAGAGGAACTGGGATCGCGGAGCAGCCTTGACCTCGACGCTGCATGGCTTCGAGACGGAGATGCTGGCGAGCGAAGAGAACTTGCTGGGGCTGATGGCAGTGAACCGGGAGCTGGTCGCGCAAGCCGAAGCTCCCGACGGTTCAGACCGCGTGGTGCTCGACATGGACTCCACGGAGAGCCCCGTCCACGGCCAACAGGAAGGCAGTGCCTACAACGGCCATTTTGAGTCCCTCTGCTATCACCCGCTGTTGCTGTTCAACCAGCACGGCGACTGCCTAGGCGCGAAGCTGCGTCCCGGCAACGTGCACAGCGCCGAGGACTGGGACGAGCTGCTACTGCCGGAGATCGAACGACAACAGGCGGAGGGCAAACAGGTGACGTTCCGCGCCGACGCCGCCTTCGCCAAGCCCGAGATCTACGAGGCGATGGAGGAGCGCGGCGTGGACTACGTGATTCGCATCCCGGCGAACAAGAGCCTGGAGCTGGAGATCGAGGACATCCTGTTTCGGCCACCGGGCAGGCCGAACGCCAAGCCCCTAGTGCGCTACAAGAGTTTTCGCTATCAGGCCGAGAGCTGGTCGAAGGCAAGGCGAGTTGTCGCCAAGGTCGAGCATCACCAGGGCGAACTATTCCCGCGCGTCGGATTTGTCGTGACGAGCATGAGCTTGCCGAGCCGCTCGGTCGTGCGGTTCTACAACAAGCGCGGCACGGCGGAGCAGTGGATCAAAGAAGGCAAACAGGCCACGCACTGGACCCGCTTGTCGTGTCACCGCTTCCGAGCCAACGAGGTACGGCTGCAACTCAGCGTGCGGGCCTACAACCTGGGCAACCTGTGGCGGCGGCTAGGGCTGCCGCAGCGAATCAAAAGCTGGTCGCTAACGAGTTTGCAACACAGGTTGATGAAGACCGGCGGTCGGCTGGTCAAGCATGCTCGCTACTACTGGTTGCTGCTGGCGGAGGGGCATCTGAACCGGCGGCTGTTCGGTGACATGCTGCATAGGATCTGGGCGCTGCCTGTGCCGGGTGGGTAGCGTTGCCCGGGCGAGGATCAACAGTTTTTGGCTCCAAAAAGGTTTCGCAGGGAGCAGTGTCGGCCGGAGCGCCGTTCAGTCCGCTCAATCAACGTCTGTGAGCGGACGGACGAGCCCTGGCGCCTACCGGCGGAGGTGATGTGCAGGGTTCAGCGCGAAAAGACGTGGTATTCGGCGCAGCGGGGGTGTATCCTGTGACCGTGCCAGGGCCAAAATGGAAATCCTGGCTTCAATCTTGCTGGCTACTTCTTTCCTGAGAGACGGGATGACGGCGCTGTACGTGTTCATGGTCACGGCAATCGTACTGTGGCCTAGAGCCTCATGGCGAGTCGCGGATGGACGCCCTGAGCAAGCAGTGCACTGGCGCAAATGTGCCTTAGATCATGGAATCGTAGCGCTCGCAAGCCAGCCTTCTGGAGCATGAGCCGAAATCGTCGGCTGACTGTGGCGCCATCTAGCGGTGTGCCAATCTGCGTGGTAAAGACGAAACCCGTTTCTTGCCACCTCGTTCCCGCGAGGGCACGCTCGCGTTGCTGTTGGGCACGATGAGCAGTGAGGGCTCGCCCAACTCGTGCAGCCTCCGACTGTTCCGCACCGCGCCCCGAGCGATGGCTGAGCAGCGAAACTCGCCTGTCGATGACTCTCGCGGAGCGCGGGGCCTATTGCGACTTGAGGGACTACGCTTCAGTCCACGGGTCCATCCCCTCCGAACCAGCTTTGCTGGCGCGACTTCTTGGCATTCATGAAGACGAGCTCGCGAGAGTCTGGCCGCGTGTTTCGCAAGAGTTCAAGGTAAGCAAAGAGGGGCGTCTGACGAACGAGGACGCAACCAGGGTGCGAAACGAAGCCCGTAAGTTCATGAAGAAACAGGCCGACAACGGACGCAAGGGGGGCAGACCGAAAAAAACCCAACTGAAACCCAACCCGAACCCATGGCTTTACCGAACGCTAAGCCACGGCAAAGCGAACAGCTAACTCACTCGAAACACAAACAAACAGAGAAACAGACAATCGTCGGTCGAAAACAAAAAGAGAAAGAGAACAGACAGCAAGCTGTTGAGGGAGACCGAGCATCGCCGCAGCCTGCCAAGTCTTCTAATTCCAAGGAAGAATCACACACCGACCGACGACTCGACAACAACTTCTATCGACCGACGATGAACGACGCAACTCTACCGTCTACTGTTCGATGCAGCCTCTCAGAGCTTGCAACAACTGGCTCGCGACCCCAAGCGCTTGGGCGTCGAGATCGGCTTCTTCGCCGTACTGCACACCTGGAATCAGAGGCTGCTTTCTCATCCTCATTTGCAATGCGTCGTGCCGGCGGGAGGCATCGCTTTGGACGGTAGTCGTTGGATCGGCTGCCGCAAGAAGTTCTTCCTGCCAGTGCGGCCGTTGAGTCGCTTGTTTCGCGGCAAGCTGCTCGATGCCTTACGACGGGCGTTCGAGCGCGGCGAACCCGAAGGACGGCTCGCCCTGCTGCGAAAGCCCGAACGCTTTCATGCCTGGCTGCGAGAGCTTCGGGCGAAACAATGGGTGGTCTTCGTCAAGCCCCCGATGGCCGGACCCGAACAGGTGCTCCGGTACTTGGCTCGTTACACCCATCGAGTCGCGATCTCCAATGGCCGCTTGCGCTCGCTCCAAGACGGTCGCCTGCGTTTTCGCTTCCGCAACTCGGAGAACAATAATCGTATCGAGACGATGACCCTCGACGCGGTCGAGTTTCCGCGGCGCTTCTTGCTGCATGTGCTGCCGCGGGGCTTCGTCAAGATCCGCTACTACGGCTTTCCGGCTCCTCGCAGACGCACGGCCGGGTTGGCCCGTTGTCGGGAACTGTTGCAGGTGTCTCCGACTGCTGAAGCTGCCGGCGCTGTGTTGAGCGACGTGCAGCGACGAGCCGTTGAGCGTCGTTGCCCTCACTGCCGTGAAGGAAGGCTACGCATCGTCCAATGGCTCTCGGCGCTCGAACTCGAATTGCGTGCCCGCAACATCGCTCTGCCCGACACCATCGACTCCTCATGAGATCTCAGCGTCTATCAGCCAACTCCATGCCGCGACTCACCGCCCCACGACGGCGCTTAGTCTTCGTGTGCCCGGCTCTTCATGCGGCGCTGATTCACCCGGCTTCGACGACTGCAATGCTTCACCAGATTCAAGAAAATCCGGCGACCCGAGCCACCTTCGACCCGCACGAGACCCTATCATTCCCGCCCAACGACCGAGCAACTCCCTACAATCCACATAGCCACCCCTGAGCCCGGCTTCCTCCAACAACCCCTATCGCCAATGCGGCGGCGGCCGGCTTTCAACCCCTCTCTCCAGCTCTTTTCCGCCGCCTCACTGTCGATACGGTCCTAAGGTCTTATCGCCAGGTATCTTTCGGGATAGAATGGGACACGCCATTCAGGCTCGGACAGCCGCACTCCATGATCGGTCGAACCATCAGCTATTACCGCATCACCGAGCTCCGTTCCTTCCTGGCGCGGAGCGCCGCGATGTAAGGACAAAATCCTCAGACTTGCCGGGCTAGGCTGGAATCTACCGTTGCCGGGCAGGGTCTGGGGTTGCCAACACTGTGACTGCGTAGCGGAAATCGCCTGGGTTATTCCGCGATGCCGCCCTCGGTCATCTTGCGCGGGTCCAGGAGGCGGTCGAGTTCTTCGTCGCCGAGGTCGGTCATCTCGGCAGCGACTTCTTTCAGCTTCCGTCGTTCGGCGTAGGACTTCTTGGCAACCGCCGCTCCTTTCTCGTAGCCGATGAGGGGGTTGAGCGCGGTCACGAGGATCGGGTTTTTCTCCGCCAGATCCGCGATTCGCTCCTCGTTGGCCTGGAAACCGTCGATGGCTTTGTCCGCGAGTACCCGTGCTGCATTGCCGAGCAGGCGGGCACTCTCGAGAATGTTGTGGGCGATAACCGGCAGCATGACGTTGAGCTGGAAGTTCCCGGATTGTCCCGCCACCGTAATTGTCATGTCGTTGCCGATAACCTGCGCACAGACCATCGCTGAGGCCTCGGGAATTACCGGGTTCACCTTGCCCGGCATGATGCTGCTTCCGGGTTGCAGCGCGGGCAGCGAAATATCCGCGAGGCCCGTCTGGGGGCCGCTGTTCATCCAGCGCAAGTCGTTGGAGATTTTCATCACCGCCACGGCCGCCGCCTTGAGCTGCCCGCTTAGCTCGACGATGGCGTCTTGGGTAGCGAGGCTGACGAAGTAGTTGCGGCTGCTGATAAAGGGCAATCCCGTCAAGTGGGACAGTCGCTTGGCGACGCGCGGGCCGAATTCGGGGTGGGCGTTGACGCCGGTGCCGATCGCCGTGCCTCCCAGTGCGAGCGCGGAAATGCGGGGCAGCGAGGCGCGGATGCGCGCGATGGATTGCTCCACCTGGCCGCTCCAGCCGCTCATTTCCTGGCTTAGGCGAATGGGCAGGGCGTCCATCAGGTGAGTGCGGCCCGTCTTGACGACGTGGTCGACCGTTTCGGCTTTGCGATCGATCGTATCGCGCAAGTGTTCGAGGCCCGGGATAAGCGCTTCGGCGACTTCAAGATACGCGCTGACGTGGATGGCCGTCGGGATCACGTCGTTGCTGCTTTGCCCCATGTTGACGTGATCGTTCGGGTGCACCTTCCGCCCGAGCTTCCGGGTCGCCAGCGTGGCGATCACCTCGTTGGTGTTCATGTTGGTGCTGGTACCCGATCCGGTTTGGAAAATGTCGAGCGGAAAGTGAGCGTCGTGGTCACCACGCTCGACTTCCTTGGCCGCTTCCTGGATGGCCGCGGCCATGCCGGCTTCCATCAGACCCAAAGCTTGGTTGACGGCGGCAGCAGCTCCTTTGATCAGGCCAAGGGCTTTCACGAACGTCCGTGGGAAACGCAGGCCGCTAATCGGAAAGTTCTCCACGGCTCGCTGCGTCTGCGCACCGTAGAGTGCATCGGCGGGGACACGGACTTCGCCCATGCTGTCTTTTTCAATACGATAATCTTGCTCTGCCATAGAGCGTTATTATCCCAGAGAGGCTGTCAGGCAATCCCGTTGGGCCTGTTTATCGGAGAGAGCTCCAAACCCGCGCCTCGGCATGAAAGTGGAAGTCTTCGATGAGGAGGGCAAGCCTCGGCCCGGAAACTGCACATGGGCTCATTTCGGATCGACATTGCTGCCCTGGCCCTCGGTGGTTTTGGTTGGGGCCTCCTGCCCGCCCAGGCAGCCCTCCAGGATTTGACGTTCGAGCCGCTCGATGGATCTTGTACTCCCGGACACGAACACGGACAAAAGCCTCGGCTGGATGTACTGGCTGCCGAACCCGCTGCTCCCTTTCATCTGGTTTCGCGTTGCTCTGCCACGGGAACATCCGAGTCTGCTGGTTGAAGAGTATGAGGTGGGCGGGAACTAAACGGTCAGGCAAGCGGCCGAGCAGAAGGGGATGACCGGATGCATTCAGCCTCCACCGAACTCTTAGACTGCCCTGGATCATCCCACGAGCGTCCCCAGTAGTCCGCCTTGTGGAGCTGACGGACTCGAAATCCATAGCCCCATCTCTTTTTAGATCATCGCGTCACAGCACGAACTCGACCCGTTGCTTTGAGGAATCCAATTCAGATCTGCTGCTACTCTTCTGCGCGGACCATCCCGAAAGTCTGCCCTTATACAGGAAGTGGCGGAATGATGACTGGCAGTGCAAGCGTTCGGGGGCTTCAAGTGAATGGCTCCTTGGAGCCAACTTCGGTCCTGCGGCCTCAGCTCCTCATCCACAACTTTTGGTTATATCTTCGATACCATGTTCTCTCGCAGGTCTGGTCCGGCAATGCTACGGGGCGCGAAGTCCGCAAACACCCGACGGTGAGGTGGAATCGCCTGCCACGGCGGCCTTCCGGCCGGCGGCCACGACCTCAGATGAGCGGACGCCTATATTGGTTGAACTTTTCACCTCTGAAGGCTGTTCGAGCTGTCCCCCGGCGGATAGACTACTTGCCGACCTGGAGAGTGCCCAACCCGTGCCTGGCGCCGAGATTATCGCGCTCAGCGAGCATGTTGATTATTGGAACCATCTCGGCTGGCGGGACCCCTACGCCTCGGCCGGCTTCAGCGCCCGGCAAAAACGGTACGCAAGAGCGTTTCGCCTCGGCGGAGTCTATACGCCTCAGATAGTCGTTGATGGCAGGGAAGAATTTGTAGGGAGCGACGCACGCACGGCACGGGAAGTGATCGCTCATGCAGCCCGGAAGCCGAAAGCCCGAATAGAAATTGCGCAGCGAAGAGTTTCAACAAACAACGCAGGGCGAGTATCGCTCCTCATCAGCACCGAAGGCCTACCCCCGGAGGTGGACGACCGACAGATCGAAGTTGTCGTCGCGATCAGGGAAGACAATCTTGGGACCCATGTAAAGCGCGGTGAGAACGCCGGCAGAAAGCTAACCCATCGTGCCGTTGTACGGCGCCTTGACGTTGTCGGGCGGCTGTCAGCCCGCGCACTTGAGCCTTACACGAAGGAAATCGATGTCCAACTGCGTCCAGAGTGGAATCGCGATCAACTTCGAGCGGTAGTCTTCCTCCAAGACGCCGAGAGCAGGCGTGTATTGGGCGTGGCGGTAACGAAGCTCTATCGTTAGTAGACCGTTTGAATCCTGCGCGGGCGTCTTCTCTCTACAACTCGCTACAGTTCGCGGGACGTGACGGGCAGTTGGTGGCAGGCCTCCCAGTGCTCAACACACCACTCGCTGATTTCGGGGAACCGCTTACGCCGCGGGAACCAGATTGTCGGCATGTACCGTCGCAGCCGGCTCGAATCTTCTCTCGCCCGCGAGTCGTGTCGCTAGTGGCTTCACAATGGCCCAAGAGATCTCGTCTTGCACGGCAAACACGTCTTTCGTCTCGCAGTCGTATCTTTCCGACCACAGATGATAGCCATCGGCTACGCTGATCAGCATGGCCGTGATCCTCAATCTGTCACCTAACTTGCGGACGCTCCCTTCCAGGACGATATGGACGTTTAACTGTTTACCAATCCTTCGCACATCTTGGTGTGCCGCCCTAAAGGAATAAACGGAGCACCTGGCAGCAACACGCAATCCCTCCAAGTGGCCCAGTGCATTGATGAGTTCATCCGTTAGGCCGTCGCAGAAGTACTCTTGCTCGGGGTCAGCGCTTAGGTTCGCGAACGGCAGCACCGCTATAGAGCAAAGCCGGCCCGGCGTCCGTTTTTGGCGAGCTGAAGGCCTCATCGCGGTAAAGACCGGCACGTATCTCCCCTTGGGGATCTCAATCCGGATCAGGTCGTGTAGGCCTTCGCCCCCGTAGTACTTTTCCAGCGTCGCTCGAAGCCGGCGCGTTTCCACGCGGACGATCGGGTCAAGTGTGGAGTCGAAGGAGGGGGGACGTTGATAGACCTCCAAGGCGATCGTGTACTCTTTCAGTTGATCGCTCTGACCCCGGAGCGCGTTTTGGACGACGAAGCGTAGGAAGCCGCTCAACCGCACCGAGCGGATGAACGCGTCGCCGGCGAGGATCTTATCGAGCTGAGCCCGGATGTCTTGTGCCGGCGGCTCGGCTTCCGAGTGACGGCTGACTTCGGCGACTTCGACGGCGGTCTCAACACTGCCGCGGACAAGCTGCGCTGTTGCTTTCATGACTGTTTCCTCCCCAAGATCTCGCCACTTTGATTGAAACTCCAGCCGGGAACCCTCTGACTCTCGCCTAAATGGGATCGGCCGTAACACCCCTCCCCCAGACCGGCGTGTATTCCGCAGCGTCGTTCGATTAGTCAGATCCCGCGGCCCGGAAAAAGATTCAAAACTTTTCCGCGGGTGAGGCGCCGGCTGCCCTTGGGAATCTTGACTATCCCTGCCGGGCCACAGTAACATCAGTGCGCTTGCTGAGCAGGCCGGCGCCCCTGTGAGTTATCTGCCCGAAGTTGAAGTCGGACAAGGATTTGAGCCTTTCGCCGTCCTGCGCGACGCCTTCGGCTTGGTTCCGAACATCTTTCGTGCCCAGACTCTGCTGCCCCGCGTCATCGAGGCGGAGCTTCGCCTCCTCGGAACGATTCTTTTAACGGACCGTGCCCTTTCTCGACCGCTGAAGGAACTGATCGCCCTGACGATTGCGGCCGGTCGGCGGAATCACTACTGCGTCGCAATGCATAGCGAAGCCTTGCGAGCCATGGGAACTCTCAAGCAGAACGGTTTCCAGACCCTGCCGGGAGATAGTGATTTGTCTCAAAGCGATGCGGCCTTGCTGGACTTCGCTCTCAAGCTTGGGCAGGGCGCTCCCTCGGCCGACGCCGATGATATCGAACGCCTGCGCGCGCACGGGTTCTCCGACCAGCACATCCTCGAGGCGGTTCTTACGGCAGCGCTAAGCAGTTTCAATTGCACCCTGTCCGTCGGCCTGGGAGTCACCCCCGACTTCGAACTTTCCGACATTCCGCGCGTACGCACGATCCCGGCTGCACCCGTACGCAGGAAGCCGAGCCGGGCGCCGAGACCCTTCATCCGAACCGTGGTTCTTTCGGCGGACAGTTTCGCGCCGTTTGCTTTTTTCGAGAAGGAGTTTGGCTTCATCCCTAATATGTTCCGGGCCCAGACGCTGAGGCCCGACATCATCGAAGCGAACGTGAATGCAGTGCGTTTGGTGCTGATGCCGGACGACGTTCTCCCACGTGTTCAGAAGGAGAACATCCTGCTCGTAATTTCCGCGGCCAATCTGAACACATATTGCGTTGCCGCGCACTGCGAGTTGTTACGCGGGCTCGGTGTCTCCGTTGAAAGGTCCGATCAGATCGCTGTCGACCACCGGAAAGCCAATCTGCCCGCCCGTGAAGAAGCTCTCCTGGATGTTGCGCTGAAGCTGACACAACGGCCGGCGGAGTATGGGATTGGCGATATTGACCGGTTGCGAGGGCATGGGTTCAGTGACCAGCAGATTCTCGAAGCGATCGTGATGTGTGCGATGACGCATTCCCTGCACGTGGCGAACACGGGCCTTGGCGCCGAACCAGACTTCGAGCCTCCCCCTGGGTTCGCCGCGGAGACCCGGAAAAAACTGAATCTTTCTTGGAAAGCCGAGCGTCCCATAGACGAAGATGAGAAGACGGCACCGCACACTGGCGCGGAAGTCGACCCCGACTTGAGCTTGGTGACACGTGTACAGCGTGGCGAGACGGAAGCGTTCGAGGAGTTGGTCCGCCGTCATGCACACCGTATTCACCGGACGCTGGAGGGCATCCTCAGGCAGCCGGCGGAGGCTGAGGACGCCGCACAGGAGGTCTTTTTCAGTGCCTTTCGGCACATCGCTGAGTTCGAGGGACGATCGAAGTTTTCAACATGGCTCATGCAGATCGCGGTCAACTGCGGCCTGCAACGGTTGCGCAACCGCCGCCCGGTCGAAAGCATCGACAGCATCGGAGAAGGCGAGGTTTTCCGTCCGCGAAGTGTGCAGCCTTGGCAGCAGAATCCCGAACAGATCTATTCGAGGGCGGAGACCCGTAGGCTGGTCGAAAGAGAAGTCATGAAACTGCCTATCCGATATCGGATCGCGGTGATGCTGCGCGATCTCCAGGGGCTATCAACCGATGAGGCCGCCGCCGCCGCCGGCCTTACGGTGCCGGGCTTGAAAACGCGTCTACTGAGGGGGCGCCTGATGCTGCGTGAAACGCTTGCACCATACTTCTCGAGGCGCGAGGCGAAGGGACGTCATGCTTAACTGCCGCGAATTTCTAGCCGACTTTGGGGACTACTTGGACGGATCGCTGGCGGAGGAAGTGCGTCAGGAACTCGAAGCACACCTCTCACATTGCCGGACCTGCCAAGTTATTTACGATTCCACACGAAAGACACTGAAGCTGGTCACCGACAGCGGTGCATTCGAAATCCCCGAAACTGCGGCCGAGTCGCTAGTCACAAAGATCATGGCCAAGGTTCGTGACGCTGAGGCTTCGGAGCTAGGGTCGGAGTCAGAGGGCTCCTCGAAGTGAACGATCTCCTGACGGTGAGATAACCGCGAAGAACATCGTTGTTGTTCCTTCTGCCCAATTGCCCGTCCTATTGAGTCTCGCAAAATAAAGTGACACCTTTTTGGGGTACGTACGTCTTTGTATGTATGGGAAATACAAAAGGCGTACGGCGGGATTTCGAGGCCCTGGAGAAGCGCCGTTTCAAAGCGATCCGGTTGGTCGAGCAAGGCTGTAGTCAGTCCGAGACAGCGAGGCGATTGAAGGTCGCGCGGCAAAGCGTCAGCGAGTGGCTGCGACGATACCGGCGTGACGGCGAAGCCGGGTTGCGCCAGGCCGGCCGCGCCGGCCGTAAGCCGCTGTTGGACGCCGCGCAGCTCGAACGCCTCGAGGCGTTGCTGCTGGAAGGCCCCGAGGCGCACGGCTTCCCGACGCCGCTGTGGAGCTGTCCGCGGGTCGCTCGTCTGATCGGAGACGAGTTCGGCGTGCGCTATCACGAGGGCCATGTCTGGAAGATCCTGCGGGCGCTCGGTTGGAGCCCGCAACGGCCCGTCGGCAAAGCGCGGGAGCGCAACGAAGAGGCCATCCGCGGCTGGCAGCGCAAGACTTGGCCGGCCATTAAAAAAAAGCCCGCAAAGAAGAACGTACGATCGTCTTCATCGACGAAAGCGGATTGAGTCAGAAGCCGCATCGTTGCCGCACCTGGGCGCCGCGCGGCGAGACACCGGTGTTGGAGTTCAACTTCAACTGGGACAAGCTGTCGGTGTCGGCCGGGCTGACGTTGCGCAACTTTTACTTCCGGCTCTATCCCGGCGCGATCGGCGAGCTGGAGGTCATCGACTTCCTGAAGGCTTTGGTGCACCACATCGACGGCCCACTGCTGATCGTCTGGGACCGGCTGCCGGCGCACCGCAGCCGCCTGGTGCGGGAGTTCATCCAGCTCTCCGAGGATCACATCGCAACGGAGTACTTGCCGCCCTATGCGCCGGAGTTGAACCCGGTGGAATACATTTGGGCGTACTGGAAGCAGCACGAGTTGCCCAACGTCTGCCCGAAGGACTACTGGGAACTCGACGAGCGCGCCCGCAAAGCGCTGCGGCGAATGCGCCGCAAACCGCGCTTGATTACCGCTTTCTGGAAACAGTCTTCTCTTTGTCTCGATTGACAGTATATTATGCGAGACTCAGTAAGCAGCCTTCTTCACCTGAATTTGGACCAATCCCGGCGTGGGTGGCTTTGCACTAAAGGAGAGCACGTCCATGGGGCACACCGAGACGCAGATGCCGCAGCCGATGCACGAGCTAGTCTCGGCGTCCAGCACTTCCTGCTTGATCGCGTAGCTCATCACATCAATGCCTACCTGACAATTGCGGGTGCATTCGGTACAACCGATGCATTTGTCGTTCGCGACGATGTGGAAGCGGCTGATGCCGAGCTTAACGTAAAACTTGCTGAGGGCGTCCATCATTTTGGCCAGCGGGCACCAGTAGCGGCACCACACCTTACCGCCCATGAACGGATAAAGCGTGATGGGAATGATGCCGACCAACCAGACATCCGCGACGAGGTGGTAGATAGCGACGCCCGTGTCGGCGGATGTCTGGAACAGCGCTACTGTGTCGCGCAGCAGCATCATGCCCGTCACGAGGATCGCCGCGCCCACTACAGCCCAATTCATCTTTTCCCAGGCGCGCGACGTCGGGCCCTTTGGCGACAGATGTCGCCAGCGGTCGCCGAGGGTCTCCGCCAGGCCTCCGCAGCCGCAGATCCAGGTGCAATAGCGTTTCCCGTGGAAGAGGACCAAGATCGGGATGATCACGAAGCTGAGGACGATTCCCCAAACGATCCACACTTGGTGAGGGTTATAGAAGAACGTGTAGAAAAACAGCGGCCAGGCGTAGACGATGCCGTATGAGCGCCAGGCTTGATCGGCGAACGTGGGGTCGGAGGCGAGCCTCTCGCCTACCCACTGATATTGCACGGCCCACTTGAACAGAAACTCAGGAATCAAGAAGAAGAAAACCCATTGAAAGGAAATCAAGCTGGTATAGCGCCATATCTGAAACTTGTCCTTCCGCTCGATGCCCCAGCGCCTGAGCGCCTGCAGACCGAAATAGGACATCAACAGCGTGTACAGTACCGTGTACCAGAACGACCACGGCCGGTCAAAAAGCGAAAGCGCGTTGAATCCCCAGTTGCGGTAGGGCCACAGCTCGAGCCCATGCCCGAGTTTCGCACCGTAGACCGTGTAGGAGATGAGGAATGCGACGCCCAGCGCGGACCAGCGCGAGCCCTTGAACGCGGTAACAGCGAGTCCGACCAGTGATGTCAGCGCGAGCCCCCAACCGGCGACGGGAGTAACTTCGACGTCGGTCTGACCGCCCCCAAACCATAGGCCGACCAGGGTTGTCAGCGTTAGGAGCAAGGCCTGAACAGGGCTTCCGGTCCATTCGTTTTCCAGTCGGATCCCAAGCGATTTGAGGAACCGCGACGGCAGTTCCGCTCCCACCAGGACGAAGGCGTGCTGGTAGGGCACTTTTCGGTGTGCGCTCTCACCCGTGACTTGCACGTTGGCGTGGCCTGCTCCGAATTCAGTGACGCCGCCGTTCCAGATGATCTCGATTCGGCCTTCCGCAACGGCCTCATCGAGCTTTCTCTTGTTGTCGCTAAAGACGAGTCCCAGGCTGTCTCGTCGATGGATCAGCTTCACACGGTTCTGCTCCGATAGCGTCACCGCCGCTTCCACGGCGCTGTTGCCGCCACCCACGACAATGATGTCTTCGTCGTGGTAATGCTTGGGGCTGTAGAGGCGGTGATAAACCTCCTCACGGTCTTCTCCCGGGACTTTTAACTTGCGTGGATTCCCCCGTTGGCCGGTCGCCAGCACGACGCGCCGGGCTCGATACTCCGCGCTGTCCGTTTTCGCAAGGAAGCTCCCATCCTTCCGCTTTTCGAGTGA
Organism: Bryobacterales bacterium; assembly: GCA_965238125.1. Classification (GTDB taxonomy): domain Bacteria; phylum Acidobacteriota; class Terriglobia; order Bryobacterales; family UBA6623; genus UBA6623. The sequence continues at coordinate 1,137,922 of OZ250179.1, forward strand.
CTTGAGCCCCTCGCTCGTGTGGACCGCGAGCTGGTTCTCTTTGACGATCGCGTGCCAACGGTCTATGAGATCTTCCTTGCGCGCTCCGTCAAGCCAAAGCTTGCCCTTGGGTGGGGTCTTGTCCGGCTCGGCATAGACCCACTTGCCTTCTGGAAAGTTCTCGATCGTGTTGGCGATCCTTTCCTTTTCCAGGAGCAGGTTACGCATGCCGCGGTCTTTTGCCGCCAGCGCGGCGTTGAGGCCCGACGCGCCCCCTCCAACGATCAGTACGTCGTAGACGTTCGGGTCGCCGCCGATCGCATCGGGCTTCGTCGCGATGTGTTCGATGATCTCGAAACCCTGCGCCATCGCGAGCTTGATGACCGGGGCGCCCGCAAGGTCGCCGATGACATACAGCCCCGAGATATTGCTCTCCCGGTTCTCGTTGACGTCGGGACGGTGCTGCACCATGTTTGGGCTGGAGAGAATCCCCTCGATCAGCGATTTCATTCTTGTCAGCATTGGTTCAATAGTTATTCAGTTCGAATCGACCGAGACCCGAGTCACTTCCGAAGCGCCCTCGGGGATCAATGACGTGTGACAACCTATTGAATCTCGCAAAATAAAGTGACATCTTTTTGGGGTACGTACGTCTTTGTATGTATGGGAAATACAGAAGGCGTACGGCGGGATTTCGAGGCCCTGGAGAAGCGCCGTTTCAAAGCGATCCGGTTGGTCGAGCAAGGCTGTAGTCAGTCCGAGACAGCGAGGCGATTGAAGGTCGCGCGGCAAAGCGTCAGCGAGTGGCTGCGACGATACCGGCGTGACGGCGAAGCCGGGTTGCGCCAGGCCGGCCGCGCCGGCCGTAAGCCGCTGTTGGACGCCGCGCAGCTCGAACGCCTCGAGGCGTTGCTGCTGGAAGGCCCCGAGGCGCACGGCTTCCCGACGCCGCTGTGGAGCTGTCCGCGGGTCGCTCGTCTGATCGGAGACGAGTTCGGCGTGCGCTATCACGAGGGCCATGTCTGGAAGATCCTGCGGGCGCTCGGTTGGAGCCCGCAACGGCCCGTCGGCAAAGCGCGGGAGCGCAACGAAGAGGCCATCCGCGGCTGGCAGCGCAAGACTTGGCCGGCCATTAAAAAAAAGCCCGCAAAGAAGAACGTACGATCGTCTTCATCGACGAAAGCGGATTGAGTCAGAAGCCGCATCGTTGCCGCACCTGGGCGCCCCGCCGTCCTCGGTAAGGAGGGCGGACTCGACGGGGAGTCGGACAGGGCCATAGTAGCGCGGAAGCCGGGTAACGCCGGTGGAGCCAAGGGCCCTGCCTTCCGGCACGCTTCGGAGGCGGAGGAGGATCAGGCGATTGACATGAGTCTGGCAACGCCGGAAAAGATCAGGACCCTGCAGAAGAAGCTTTATCTCAAAGCGAAGCAGGAGCCGAACTTCCGCTTCTATCAGCTCTGGGACAAGGTCTGGCGCAATGACATTCTCGAGCACGCCTAGCGGCTGGCAAAGGCCAACGGCGGGGCTCCGGGAGTGGACGGCGTGACGTTTGAACAGACCGAATCCCAAGGCCGCCAGGAGTGGTTGCGAAGCCTGCAACAAGACTTGCGCTCGAAGAGCTACCGGCCTCGGCCGGTGCGACGGGTGATGATTCCCAAGCCCGGCGGCGGCGAGCGTCCACTGGGGATTCCGACCCTTCGGGACCGTGTGGCACAAACCGCTGCCAAGCTGGTGATCGAGCCGATCTTCGAGGCGGATTTGGACCCGGAGGCCTATGGCTACCGGCCGAAACGGAGCGCGCACGACGCGATCCGGAAAGTGCATAAACTGCTGTGTGAAGGCTACACCGATGTAGTCGACGCCGATTTGTCGAAGTACTTCGATACGATTCCGCACGCCGAGTTGCTCGAATGCGTGGCGCGGCGTATTTCGGACCGGCAGGTCTTACACGTCATCAAGATGTGGTTAAAGACGCCGGTCGAAGGGCGGGATGAGAACGGGAACCGGCGGATGACGTGCGGCAAGCGGAGCAAGCGCGGCACCCCGCGGGGTGGCGTGATCAGTCCCTTGTTGGCCAATCTGTACATGAACCGTTTTCTGAAGCATTGGCGGCGAACGGGGAAGGGAAGTGAGTTTCGAGCCGTGATCATCAACTATGCGGATGACTTCGTGATTCTCAGCCGCGGCGGCGCAGCCGAGGCACTGGAGTGGACCGCGCGGACGATGACGCGGATCGGGCTGACCCTGAACCGGGAGAAGACGAAGTTGGTGCGAGCGAAGCAGGAGCGGTTTGATTTTCTGGGATACACGTTCGGGCCGCATCGATTCAAGAAGGACGGTCATTGGTATTTGGGAGCGAGTCCGTCGAAGAAGAGCGTGGCGCGGTTGAAGCGGAAGGTGCATGCGGTGTTGCGTCCGGCTGAAGTGGGGCGCTGGGAAGAAGTGAGCGGACGGCTTAACCGAGTGTTGGTGGGCTGGTCGAATTACTTCTCTTATGGCACCCGGCTGATGGCGTATCGGGCGGTGGACAACCATGTGTGCGAGCGAGTGCGAGGATTTATGCGGAGGCGGAGGAAGGTGTCGTCGCGCGGCGCCCGGCAGTTCAGCGACCAGGTGGTGTTCGGCAAGCTAGGCGTGGTCCGCCTGCGCCGGATGCACTTGGGTCCGCCGCCTGCGACAGCTTGAGGGAGGAAGCCGGTCGGAGAGCCGGATGCGGGAAATCCGCACGTCCGGTTCGATGAGCGGGGACGGGAAACGGGACCACGACGCCTCCGGCGTCAAGAGCACCCGCGCCCGTCCTCGACTCTACCCGCGTGGCGAGGCAAAGTGCATGAAAGGTCCGTCAGTACGAGGCGCGCGCCGCTTGGCGCCCATTTCTTAAGCAAAGAGGCGTACTTGAACAGTACGGTGAGCACGGCGAGCAAGCGCAACGAAGTAATGGCGGGCCTATCGTGTGCTTTGCTCGTCAGGCGATGAGAAATGCGGGCTAGCGTATGTTGGAGTACCGGACGCGGCCGGCGGACTGAACCAGGATTTCCGATTTGGCTCCTCTGACGGCACGAGTCTACACCCTCACCCGGCGAAGCGCAACCATTTCTCCACCCGAAAGAGGCGGCGGCTGAGGCGGGACCGATCGAGCCCCCTTCTTGCCCCTCATGGGGGCTGATCCGCCGCTGCGAAGTCAATTTCGCAGACACCCCTCCGAGCTTCCGTCCTCAGTACACAGATTTCGCATTCGCCAAGTGCGGTGCTAACCACCCGGCACAGGCAGCGCCCAGATCCTCCGCAGCATGTCGCCAAACAGCCGCCGGTTCAGATGTCCCTCGGCCAAGAGCAACCAGTAGTACCGCGCGTGCTTGACCAATCTGCCGCCCGTCTTCATCAACCGCTGCTGCAAGCTCGTCAGTGACCACGTCTTGATCCTGTGCGGCAACCCGAGTCGCCGCCACAGGTTGCCCAGGTTGTAGGCCGGCACGCTTAACTGCAAGCGCACCTCGTTCGCCCGGAAGCGATGGCACGACAGCCGCGTCCAGTGCGTCGCTTGCTTACCTTCTTTGATCCACTGCTCCGCCGTGCCGCGCTTGTTGTAGAAACGCACCACCGACCGGCTTGGCAAGCTCATGTTCGTCACGATAAAACCGACGCGCGCGAATAGCTCGCCCTGGTGGTGCTCGACCTTGGCGACAACTCGTCTCGGCCCCTTCCAGTTCTCCGCCTGATAGCGAAAGCTCTTGTAGCGCACTAGCGGCTTGCGGCCGGGCCTCCCCGGCGGACGAAACAGGATGTCTTCGATCTCCAGCTCCAGGTTCTTACTTGGCCGGAATGCGGATCGCGTAGTCCGCGCCGCGCTCCTCCAGCGCCTCGTAGATCTCCGGCTTGGCAAAGGCGGCATCGCCCCGGAAGGCGACCTGCTTGCCCGCAGCCTGTTGGCGCTCGATCTCCGGCAACAATAGCTCATCCCAGTCCTCGGCGCTGTGCACGTTGCCGGGACGCAGCTTGGCAGCGAGGCAATCACCATGACCGTTGAACAAAAGCAACGGGTGGTAGCAGACCGACTCGAAGTGTCCGTTGTAGGCACTGCCTTCCTGTTGGCCATGGACCGGACTCTCGGTGGAGTCCATGTCCAGAACGACCCGCTCGGAGTCGTCGAACGCCTCCGCTTGCCCGACCAGCTCTCGGTTCAGCGCCATCAGCCCCAGCAGGTTCTCTTCGCTCGCCAGCATCTCCGTCTCGAAGCCATGCAGCGTCGAGGTCAAGGCCGCTCGGCGATCCCAGTTCCTCTGCGAGCCGATCAAGCGAAACGTCGGGTCAGCCGACACTCGGACGGCGTCGTTGACGTCCTCGTAGCCTGCCAAGCGGCTGTAGATCGACTGGCGCAGCAGATCGGCCAGCGGGAACTTCTTGTTCAAGCCTTGTCGCGAGTCGCTGAGATACTCATCGATCAGCTTCCCGAGACCGAGCCGCTCGTCCAGTTCGCGAACCAAAATCAGGCCACCGTCGGAAGTGACATGCGATCCCTGGAAATCGACTTTCAACAAGCCGTTGAAACTTAGCTGGAATGGCTTGGTTTGTTTTTCACCCATTGGGTGTTGGCCTCCATGGCGTCCTCATCGGGCTCTAGCCCCTATGAATAAAGACGCTCAAGGCCGCTGGAAGGTCGGGATGTCAAACATCAAATTGAAAATGCGGGCTGAAACCCGCCCCTCCACTTGTACGGTTTGCAGCCGCCATTCATCGCTTGCCGGCCCAACCGCAGCCGTGGTGATACACTGGGCGTGATTTTCGGCCCACATGAAACACGCCAACCCATCGACGACGCCTGCACCTCTCACGCGCCGTCAAATGCTCAGTAGCGTTTCGGCCGCCGGCGCCGCCTTTCGGATCGGCTCTCGACCCTCGGCCGCCGCCGCGCAGGCCGCCGCGACGCCTCCAAAAATCACCTCGGTGCGCGCCTACCCGGTGCGGCTTTGGACAAGAACCGAGCAGGGCAAGCTGCCCGACTTCTCGTCCGACAACGACCCTCGGCGGCGGCGCTACTTCGGCCCCTTTGCGCAACTCGTCGGGGCCGTCATGGTCGTCATCCGCACCGACCAAGGCATTACCGGCTACGGGCTGGGCGGCGGAGGTCGCGTGGCGGCGGAAATCATCGACGGCCATCTTCAGCATCTGCTGTTAGGGACTAACCCGCTCAACGTCGGATTGCTTTGGGATCAGATGTACACCTCGGGCCAGTTCTACGGCCGACGAGGCGTCTTTGTGATGGCGCTCAGCGGTATCGACAACGCGCTTTGGGACATTGTTGGGAAACACGCCGGAAAGCCGGTTCACAGCCTGATTGGCGGCCTCACCAAGGACAAGGTCCCCGCCTATTTCACAAGCGCCGATCCCGAAGCCGGACTGCGCCTCGGCTTCCGCCATTTCAAGATGCCGGTTCGTGAAGGGGTCGACCAAGGGCCCGCTGGCATGAAACGCACTGTCGAGATGCTCACTCGCGCCCGGGGGACCATCGGCCCCGAGAGTTCCTTGATGATCGATTGTCTGGGCCGTTGGGACAACGTCGACTACGCCGTGGAAATGGCTCGCCGCCTCGAAGGCGTGCGTCTTCGCTGGATCGAGGAGCCGCTATTGCCCGACGACGTGATGGGCTACGCGAGGCTGGTCCGTGAGGTGAGCAGTACTCGTATCGCTTCGGGGGAACATGAGTACACGCGATTCGGTTTCGCGGAGTTGTTGCGTCACAAAGCTGTCGAAATTCTTCAGCCCGATATTACTTGGTCGGGCGGTTTGACCTCGCTGCGAAGGATCGCGGCGATGGCCGCGGAGCACTCCTTGCCGATGATCCCGCACCGTGGCGGCAGCCTCTACGGTTTGAGCCTGGTCTTCGCTACACCCCATTGCCCGCTGGCGGAAAGTTTCGGCACCGGCGATAACGGGACCGAGCTGATGGACGCGATGAGCGGCCGGTTTCGTGACGGCTACTACTATCCTTCGGAGAAACCCGGCTTCGGAACCGCCGTCACCGAGGAAATGGTCAAGAAGCACGCCCTCTGACGGTGGCGCCTCACAACCCCTGTTCGAAGACGACATCCACCGGAATCCCCAGCGTTTCCAGGCGATCGAGATCGGCTTGGAGGCCGGGGCCGATACTTCCCATTTCGTCGACGAAGGTTCTTGCGCCTTCGTAGTCACCGTCACCTTGGAGCATGAGGATCTTGCGCGACAACGCGCCGACGGCCTCTTCCATCTTTTCGAACTGAACGCGATACGCGCCGGTTTCTTCGTCGCGCGAAAAGGCCTCGGCCTGCTGGAAGAAATGGAACCGCAACAGGTTCGCGACCCCGTGCGCGCTGGCGGCGCCGAAGCGAATCGACCTGAAAATACCGGCCAGGAAGGTGACGTAGTTGTCCATTAAGTCGGCTTCGCCCAGCTCACCTTGCGCGTGCAGCTTCGTCACCATGTAGAGCCCGAGAATGTCCGCCTTGCCTTCCTCGAGAGCGGAGGCATGTTCCTTCATCGCCTCGCGAACCGTTCCTTGGCCGTCGAGGGTGCTCTTGATGCCGAGCCCGTGCGCGACTTCATGAAATATCGTGTTGGCGAAAAAGGCGTCGAAGGAAACATGCTCGCGCTGATCCGCAGCGATGAGAACATCCGCGATCGGCACAAGAATCTTGTCGAACTTCGCGCGCATGGCGTTCTTGAGCTGCAAGCGCCGGGCGCCCATTTTCAACTGAACCTCTTCATCGTTGGGAAGGTTGATGGCGATGGTCTTCGAGCCGGCATTGCAATCGCCCGCATAATAGATGACGTCGTAGGCGTTGAGGTCGGAGTCGGTGCCGGGAGTTTCCTGCTTGTAGGCTTCCGGGACGGGCAGACCCTGTTGCAGCTCAGGCAGGAATTGCGTGTACTTTTCGAGCCGGTCGCTCCATCGCTTGTCTTTGATTAAGACGTAGGCTTCGAAAGCCGCCTTGTAACCGAAGAGGCGGTCTTCGTAGGTCTCAATCGGGCCGATTACGACGTCGATCGTGTTGTCCTTCATCTCCATCCAGGCGAAATCGCTTGGCTGATAGACGTCGCTGACGAGCGCTTCGGCGCGTAGTTCGAGATAGCACTTGAGACCCGGGTCTTCCGCCAATTCCGCCGCTTGGCGAAGTTTGTCGGCGGCGGCTTGTAATTCCTCGCCGAAGGCCTCGCGATAGGGCACGGCGACGAGGCCGCCCGCGTCATCTCGGCGCACCAGCGTATAAAGGCTGCGCAGCGCTTCGCCTTCGTCGGGGGACGAGGCAACGGCCGCATCGAACTCCTCTTTCGTCATGTCGGCGGGGTAGAAACCGGCGCCGAGGGGTTTTGGCCCTACGCCGTCGACGAAGGGTTCATTGCCGGCCAGCCGGTCCCATGGGCCGTAGTTGATCTCGACATAGCGGCGGAGCCGGGGGTCGTCGATGCCCGCAAGCAGCTCGCTGAGGTCGCCGTAGGCTTGCTGCTGGAAAAGGCCGTCCATGATGTCGGCGGCTTCCATCAACAGGGGCAGCATATGACGTTGCTTTTCGGTCAACGAGTCTAGGTCGGCTTCCAGCCGAAAGGTGGTGTAGTTGTCGAGGCCATCTTGGATGTCCATGGATTTAGGGAACGCGTCAGGGCCGCCGCACGCGGCGAGTGAGACGGAAACGATTGCGGGCAGCAGGAGAGTTTTCTTCATGAGGACCGATTCTGAGAATCAGGTTAGCAATGGAATCAGGCTCCAGGAGTCCGCTGCCCAGCCGAGCAGCCGGCGGTGGCGGGTCCGCAGGCGGAGTGGCGGACAAGACATGTCGCCACGAATGGCGACACGGCTCGCCTGGAGGCGCACACCGCGTCGCGTGATAGGATCGTGTCTTCAATCGAAAGGGGACCGAGTCGATGCCGATTATTGACATTACGATCGTGGAAGGGCGCAGTTACGAGAAGAAAGAGGCGCTGATGCGGGAAGTCACCGAGGCGGCGGTGCGAACGTTGGAAGTCCCTCCGGAAACCGTGCGCGTGATAGTGCGGGAAATTCCGAAGAGCCACTTCTCGGTGGCGGGGGTTCCGAAAGCGCTCCCGGATTCAGGGGGGTAATTCGGGTTATGCGAGCCGAGGCGGAAAGCCGTGGGGTGTCGTCGATTTGCGACAGTTTGTAACCCATCCAGCTTGCGCTGCTTTTATCGGGGCTCGGGCAGGGCTTTCTTCTTCGGGAGGTCGCGGGTGGCCAGCTTCATCACCGGCAGGCCCATTTGGCTCCCTAAGTCCGAGAGGACTTCTAAGTCGATCGGGCCGACGATGTTGATGACCGTCAGCTCCTGAGGCTCCTCGGAAACCACGGTGACGCCGGCTACCTTTTCGTCTTCCACGTAAGAGTAGACCGCCACTGATTCGGTCTTTCGCCGGTCGCGGACGTCGATCATCGGCACCCAGCCGTCGTCCTTGAGTTGTTTGCGGATCGGGTCGGTGTCTTCGCGGGAATACGCCTTCTTGCGGGCGAACCAGAAACGCCTGACGTAGACTCCCTTGAGGCCTTTCACGAATTCCTTCACCGAACGGCTTACGCCTTTGCGCAAGATCAACAGTTTCCGCCCGACGTCGAGCGAACGCCCTTCCAGGTTGACTTCGACAACCTCATCGGCTCGCTGTTCCAGTTCAGGTAAGTCGATGCTGAGCTTTGCTTGCTCGTCGGCCGCCGATTGGCTCCATCCCGGCACCCCGAGCAAGAACGCGCTGACTAGCAATCCTGCTGTTAATGTCTTCATCGTTCATTCTCCCGGGGTGCATTCTCCCGAGGAGGACGCAACAAGGCGTCCCGCGCATTGTTGATTTTCTCTCCCGCCAACTGCAAGGAAAGCAATAGCTGCGTTTCGGCCTCGGTTTCGAGCGGCGACGCGCGAAAAATCCCTTCTCGGGCAACGAAAACTACGGCCGCGAGTGATGCCGCCAAAGCACCGGCCAAGACCCAACGGGGTTTCGGAAACGCTCTTACCGCTGCTGGAGCCGGATTTTCACTCATCGCACCCCGCTCGACGCGTTCCATAACGCGGGCGGTGAAATCGGCGGGCGGCGTTTTCCGAGCAAGCCGAGACCGAAGCTCGTGAGCAAGCGAGGCATCGGCGAACGACGCGTCGGTTAGCGGCTTATCGTTGCGCGGCTCCATAAGACACCTCCCATTCCAAGGCCTGTGAATTTTCGCGCAGTCGAGCCAAACCCCGACGCAGGGTGGTCTTGACCGTATTCACGGGCATATCGAGAGTTTCCGAAATCTCGCTCAGTTTCAAGTCCTCCTGAAAGCGCAGGATGATCACCATCCGCATCTTGTCGGGCAAGGCCCCAACCTTGGTCCACAATGTCTCCGCCAAGAGCGGATCGCGCACAACCGGAGCGGCTCCGGGCTCTTCCACATCCTCCAACGGTCGATAGCGACGATGCTTCAACCGTCGGCTGTAATCGATGCACTTGCGCGTCGTCGCTTGCCGCAGCCAGAACGATAGATGGACATCGGAGACGATTCGATCCAGGTTCTTATGCAACTCCAAGTAGACGTCCTGCGCAATATCCTCCGCGAGTCCGCGGCTCTGAAAGAAATGAAACACGAGACTAAAGACCATCGCCTTGTGGCGGTCAATGATCCCCCCAAACGCCTCCGGATCTCGAAGCGCCGCGTCCACCAAATCTCGTGGCGCGTTTTCCATCGGCTCTTGCTTTTTGTTACGCAGGTTAGTCGGCAAGGGGTTCAAAATCTTGGTAGAAAACCGAGATTCCCTCCCATATGAATTCTAGTACATTGAGCAACTGATGATCCGAGTCGACTAACTCCAACTCGACGTTCGGGCGCCCCCACGAAAATTCCACCGAAAATTGGGGCGGCACGACGTCGTCCATGTGGCCGTGGTAAATCTGCGTGCGCTGCCGGACGTCGGGAAATTCGTCGTGTTGTAAAGCGTCTTCATAGAGCCCGTAGCCGATGGGGACGATATCCATCGCTCCGTGATGATGAACCTCGCGAGTGCCCCTCTGTTTCCAGCGGGCCATCTCCTGGGGGCCGAGGTCCTGCGCCATCCCGCGGGCGCACGCGAACGCCGGAGCGAGCAGGACGAGCCGCCGAACTGTCTCGGGATTTTTCGCCGCGTAGAGAGCCGCGAGGTACCCGCCCATGCTCGACCCGATCATCATCATGGGTTCGAGTTCGCGGACGGCTTGATCGACGACATCGAGCTGACTCGAGATCGTCATCCGTTCGAAGTCCGGCGCCAAATCGGGTGTATGAACCGTTCCACCGATCAAGGCAAAGTTGCGGTGAAAATATCGTGCCTTGGCGGATTCCGGGCTTGAGGCGAAACCGTGAAGGTAGAGGATATTGGCCATGGTGACGACAACGGGCCGGGAAGCTGTCCTTTAGGGTAGACGTTCGCGCGAGGCCTCGCGGGCCGCTTGGCCGGGCAACCCGGCCAAGCGCCCTTACTCGGCCGCGATGATCTTCGAAAGTCGCCTTTGATGGCGCTCTTCGCCGCTGAATTCCGCTTCGAGGAAGGCTTTGGCGATTTCTTTCGCCAGCTCGATGCCGATGATGTGCCCGCCCAGGCACAGAACGTTCAAGTCGTCGTGCTCGACGCCTTGACGCGCCGAGTAGGTGTCGTGACACAACGCCGCGCGCGCGCCTTTCACCTTATTGGCGGCTACCGACGCACCGACCCCGCTGCCGCAGACGACAATGCCTCGCCGCGCCTGGCCGTCAACGACGGCCCGCGCTACGGCTAAAGCGAAATCCGGGTAGTCGTCTTGAGAATCGTATCGATGGGCTCCGAGGTCTTCCACCTCGTGTCCCGCCTGACGGAGGATGTCGGCCAACTCTTCCTTCAATGGGAAGCCGCCGTGGTCAGCTCCGATCGCAATTTTCATGGACGCCTCGATTGTAACGAACCCGTCTTCGAGTCAGCCACCCACCGTACCTCACTTCTCGGCTAACTCCAAGCGAATGCAAAATTTACGGGCCTTTTTGCCGTCATCGGCGGTTTTCCTCTATTCTTGAGCTTAGGGGCCGTGCCAAGACTTCTTTTTCGACCTGGAAGAGCGGTAGGGCGCCGGTGGGGCAAGACCCCCGGCCCGGCGTGGCTCGTCGTCGTTGCGTTGCTTCTGCTTGGCCCCCCCTCCCTTTGGACCCAAACCGCCACGGGTCGTCTTTCCGGCACCGTGCTCGACCCCAGCGGAGCGGCCGTTCAAGGAGCCGGCATTACCGTTCGCAGTGACGCAACGGGGGCCGTTTTCACGGTTGAGAGCACGCCGTCGGGAAGCTTTTCGGTGATCGACTTGGCCGCCGGGACCTACGCGGTCGAGATCGAGGCTCCGGGCTTTCGCCGTCACGTCGCGAGACGCGTCAAAGTCGACATTGCCGGCGAAACGTCACTGCCGCCGGTGCGGCTCGCAGTAGGGGAAATCAGCGAGGTCGTCGAGGTTGAAGCCGGTGTCAGCCAAGTGCAAACCACCACCGCGGAGCTGACCTCGACGATCACTAAGGAGCAGATTCAGCACCTTCCGCTGATCGGCAGAAATCCACTCTCCTTGGTTTCCCTCCAAGCCGGCACGGCTTTTGCCGGTGCGAATCCGACCGTCATCAACGGCATGCGGACATCTTTCAGCAGTGTGACGCTCGACGGCATCAATATCCAAGACAATTTCATTCGCTCCAACGCGCTCGATTTCATTCCCAACCGCGTGCTCATTGACCAAATCAGCGAGTTCACGATCACGACCCAGAACGGGAGCTCGGCGGTGGGCGGCGGGTCTTCTCAAGTGAACTTCAGCACCCCGTCGGGAATCAACGACTTTCACGGCAACGCCTACTTGCATAACCGCAATTCGAAATTCTCGGCCAACGAATGGTTCAGCAATAAGACCGCCCTGCCGAAGCCGTTTCTGAATTTGAACCAGTTCGGCGGGTCGCTGTCGGGGCCGATCGTCAAGAACAAGCTGCTGTTCTATACGAACTACGAAGGGTTTCGGCAACGCGCCGAGACGCTTGTGAATTCCGTGATCCTCACGCCCGAGGCTCGTCGGGCATCTTCACCTATCGCGACAACCAAAACCGCGTACAGAAGATCAATGTCTTGCGCGCCGTCGCCATTGATGAAGATCCCGAGGTGACCCACGTTCTGGCGTCGGTTCCGGGCCCGGAGCGGATCAATAATTTCGACGCGGGCGATAGTGACCGCGACCTGCTGCGCAATACCGCCGGTTATCGCTTCAACGCCCAAAACAACGGCGACCGCGATGCTGTGACCAACCGCCTCGATTACGTCGCCTCGTCGAAGCATTTGATCAGCGCGACGTACCAATATTCCCGCGACGAGCCGGACCGGCCCGATGTCGGCAACGGGTTTCATCGTGTTCCGGTCATCAAGGAATTCAGCCATACGCAGTTGCTCTCGATCGGTTGGCGCTGGAGCCCGAGCCCCCGATGGTCGAACGAGCTGCGCGGGGGCTTTAACATGGCGCCGGGAGAATTTCGCACATTCGAGCAGCGCGGCTCGCCGTTGATCGAGGGCTTCTCTTTCACGAATCCCGTCGTCAACTTTGAGCCCCAGGGCCGGTTCACCGACACCTTCAATTTCATGAACAACACGTCGTATCAGCGCGGCAATCACAACCTGCGTTTCGGCGCTTGGTCGCAGCGTGTTTACGTCGAAAGTTTCAATAGTGCCGGGACAACGCCGGGCTTCAGTCTCGGCGTCAGCCTTAGGAGTCCCTTTGCCCTCAGTCCTCGCTTCTTCCCGGGCGGAATTGCCCAGATCGACTTCGCGGCGGCGGAAACCTTGCTGGCCACTCTGGCGGGCCTGGTTAAGGATGGCGCGCAGACCTTCAACGTCCTTTCACGCGACCAGGGCTTTGCGCCCGGGGCCGAGCTGCGGCGTAATTTCCGACTCAACAGCCATGCCCTCTATCTCACCGATTCCTGGCGCGTGCGACCACGATTGACCGTGAATCTCGGAGTGCGTTGGGAGGATGTCGGGCGTCTCGAAGAGCGCGACGGGCTTACCTTGAGCCCCGTCATCGGAGCCGGCGGGGTCGTCGATACGCTGATGAGCGACGCCGTGATCGATTTCACAGGCTCTGCGGTCGGGCGGCCGCTCTATGGAAAGGATCTGAACAATTTCTCCCCCAACATCGGCATCGCCTACGACTTGTTTGGCAACGGTAAGACGGCTCTGCGCCTCGGCTACAGCATCAACTATGTCGTCGATGAGCTGATCAGGACCACCGACAATGCCACGAGCGCCAATGAGGGTTTACACCCGCATTTCCAATTTGATTCAGACCTCTCGACCTTCCGGCGGCCTTGAGCGTCTTTATTCATAGGGGCTAGAGCCCGCTGAGGACGCCATGGAGGCCAACACCCAATGGGTGAAAAACAAACCAAGCCATTCCAGCTAAGTTTCAACGGCTCGTTGAAAGTCGATTTCCAGGGATCGCACGTCACTTCCGACGGTGGCCTGATTTTGGTTCGCGAACTGGACGAACGGCTCGGTCTCGGAGAACTGATTGACGAGCATCTCAGCGACTCCCGGCAAGGCACCAACAAGCAGTTCACGCTCGCTGATCTGTTGCGGCAGTCGATCTACAGCCGCTTGGCAGGCTACGAGGACGTCAACGACGCCGTCCGAGTGTCGGCTGACCCGACGTTTCGCTTGATCGGCTCGCAGAAGATCTGGGATCGCGGTGCGGCCTTAACCTCGACGCTGCACGGCTTCGAGACGGAGATGCTGGCGAGCGAAGAGAACCTGCTGGGGCTGATGGCGCTGAACCGAGAGCTGGTCGGGCAAGCGGAGGCGTTCGACGACTCCGAGCGGGTCGTTCTGGACATGGACTCCACCGAGAGTCCGGTCCATGGCCAACAGGAAGGCAGTGCCTACAACGGACACTTCGAGTCGGTCTGCTACCACCCGTTGCTTTTGTTCAACGGTCATGGTGATTGCCTCGCTGCCAAGCTGCGTCCCGGCAACGTGCACAGCGCCGAGGACTGGGATGAGCTATTGTTGCCGGAGATCGAGCGCCAACAGGCTGCGGGCAAGCAGGTCGCCTTCCGGGGCGATGCCGCCTTTGCCAAGCCGGAGATCTACGAGGCGCTGGAGGAGCGCGGCGCGGACTACGCGATCCGCATTCCGGCCAAGTAAGAACCTGGAGCTGGAGATCGAAGACATCCTGTTTCGTCCGCCGGGGAGGCCCGGCCGCAAGCCGCTAGTGCGCTACAAGAGCTTTCGCTATCAGGCGGAGAGCTGGAAGGGGCCGAGACGAGTTGTCGCCAAGGTCGAGCACCACCAGGGCGAGCTATTCGCGCGCGTCGGTTTTATCGTGACGAACATGAGCTTGCCAAGCCGGTCGGTGGTGCGTTTCTACAACAAGCGCGGCACGGCGGAGCAGTGGATCAAAGAAGGTAAGCAAGCGACGCACTGGACGCGGCTGTCGTGCCATCGCTTCCGGGCGAACGAGGTGCGCTTGCAGTTAAGCGTGCCGGCCTACAACCTGGGCAACCTGTGGCGGCGACTCGGGTTGCCGCACAGGATCAAGACGTGGTCACTGACGAGCTTGCAGCAGCGGTTGATGAAGACGGGCGGCAGATTGGTCAAGCACGCGCGGTACTACTGGTTGCTCTTGGCCGAGGGACATCTGAACCGGCGGCTGTTTGGCGACATGCTGCGGAGGATCTGGGCGCTGCCTGTGCCGGGTGGTTAGCACCGCACTTGGCGAATGCGAAATCTGTGTACTGAGGACGGAAGCTCGGAGGGGTGTCTGCGAAATTGACTTCGCAGCGGCGGATCAGCCCCCATGAGGGGCAAGAAGGGGGCTCGATCGGTCCCGCCTCAGCCGCCGCCTCTTTCGGGTGGAGAAATGGTTGCGCTTCGCCGGGTGAGGGTGTAGACTCGTGCCGTCAGAGGAGCCAAATCGGAAATCCTGGTTAATACCTTTCAATGCCACGCCCAACTCATTCAACAACGGATTCATTTTTGTCGACGGCAGCGGCACGAGAGCATCCATCGTTCCCGCCATTGAGGGACTCTCGGCGCCGTTGAGCGACTTTGCCAACGGCTTCGCTACCGTCTTTCAGCAGGGCTCGAAAGCACTTCACGGTGGCCGCACGTGGTCCGCGAACCTGTTTCTCCAGGATGACTGGAAGCTCACAAGCAACCTCACTTTGAATCTCGGGCTGCGCTGGGAATACAACACGGCTTTGACGGATTCAAGAGACCGCGGAACTGCCTTGCGGCCAGGCCGACAGTCCGAGGTTTTTCCGGATGCGCCGGTAGGTTTGGTTTACCCCGGCGACGCGGGGGTTTCACGCTCCACCTACGGAGAGGACTGGAACAACTTCGCTCCGCGTTTCGGTTTTGCCTGGGACGTTCTCAAGAACGGACGGCTTGCCCTGCGGGGCGGCTACGGCCTGTTCTATGACCTTCACAACTTCGATCTGACATTCGGTCTGGTCAGGGCGCCCCCGTACGCCATTCAGCCGCTGGTACTTTTCACGGACTATGCCAATCCTTGGGAGGGGTCGCGGATCAATCCGATTCCACAACCCTTTCCACATGTTCCTCCGGAGCCCGGTGGGCACTTTGACTTTGCCGCGGTGGCCCCGGTCAGCTTCCAGGGAATTGATCCCACTCTGCGCACGCCTTACGGCCAGCAGTGGAGCCTGCAAATGCAATACGAGTTGCGGCCCAACTGGCTCCTGGAGGTGGGCTATGTGGGATCCAATGGGGTCAAACTCTATAACGTGCAAGAGGCCAACGCGGCCGTGGCCGGTCCGGGGGCTAACGCCGGCAACACTGATTTCCGTCGCGTCCTGAATCAGGACCATCCCCAGAACCCGCAGTTTGGAGGCGCGGTCTTCGGAAGCATCCCGCTTTTTCGAAGCGACCGCAACTCCAACTACAACGGCCTGCAGGTGAATCTCACCAAGCGGTTTTCCGGCGGGTTGCAGATGACCCACGCTTACACTTGGTCCCACGCCATCGATTCGGGATCGGACCAGCTCATCAATGACCGACCGGATGACGGAAAGGCCTTACGGGGTCATGCCGACTACGATCGCCGCAATATGTATGTGGGAACCTATGTCTACGAACTTCCGTGGTATCAGAGCCAAACCGGACCGCTGGGCAAGTTCTTGGGAGGCTGGGGAGTATCGGGCGTGACGACGATTCGCAGCGGCGCTCCGTTTGCGGTGACGGAGCCCAGCGACCGCTGCCTGTGCGGGGTCAACCTCGTGCAAACCCCCGACTACATCGGCGGCGAAATCGCCTTTCACGACCCCCGCTCGACGAATGCGGTTCCCGGCCGGCCGAATTCCTGGTTCGACGGCACGGGCGGCGGGACCCCCACCGCGGAGACCAACCCCTATTTTCGCCGGGTGGGATCCGCGCCGGTTTATGAGCTGGGGGCAGGGCGCTTCGGCAACTTCGGGCGAAACGTCTTGCGCGGTCCCGGATTTGTGGACTGGCAGCTTTCCGCGTTCAAGCGCACGAAAATCACCGAAAGCCAGAGCTTGGAATTCCGCGCCGAGTTTTTCAATCTCTTCAATCAGGCCCAGTTTCGAAACCCGGTGGGCGACATCGGGTCGGTGAACTTCGGCCGCGTGCTCGAGACGCTTGACCCGCGCCTGATTCAGTTTTCGCTGCGCTATATGTTTTGAAGGTTTGAGGGGTTTTTCGGGTGCGCGCGCGACCCTGTGTTGGCTTGGCCCATCGCTTGCGCTCGGGGCTCTGATTCAAGACCGCAGGATCGATTCTATCGAGCTGATCATACAACTCACTGGCTGGCCATCGATCAAAACACCGTATAGATGAAGGGAGCCAGCGCCGAACTCTGTGCGAAAACCAGCAATACTCCGAGCAGCAGCAGAGTAATCACGATCGGCAGCAACCAGAGCTTCTTGTTCTCCTTGAGAAAGAGAACGAACTCGGCGATCACCGCCAGTTTGCTCATGATTTGCTCCGACCCTTGAATTGCGATCAGGGTGAGACAAGCTGAGAGCTTGTCTCAACTGTTGGCTAGGACCGGCACGAGTGCCGGTCGCTACCCGGCCGCGGACTCGATTCGCGGGCGACCCCAACCCGATCCCGATCACTCGCCAAACGCCGCATCAAACGCCAGATTCGACGGCGCGAAGTCCACGCGTTTCGTGAACTCGCAAGCCTCGGTCGCACCACGCTCGCGCTCCATGCCGCTGTCTTCCCACTCGATCGACAGAGGACCGGTATAGCCGATGTGGTTGAGGGTGCGGATGATCTCTTCGAAATCGACGCCGCCGTGTCCCAGCGAACGGAAATCCCAACCGCGATCCGGATGCCCGAAGTTCAGATGCGATCCCAAGATACCCGTGCGGCCGTCCAACTGCCGCGCCGAGTCTTTCATGTGAACGTGATAGATGCGGTCGTTGAACTCCTGCAGAAACCGAACTGGGTCGACCATTTGCCAGTGCAGGTGGCTCGGGTCGAAATTGAAACCGAACGCCTCGCGCCCGCCGATCGCGTCGATCGCGCGTTGCGCCGTGACGATATCGAAAGCGATCTCGGTGGGGTGAACTTCGAGGCCGAAGCGGACTCCGCACTCGTCAAACACATCGAGGATGGGGTTCCACTTGTCGGCGAAATCTTGGAAGCCGGCGTCGATCATTTCATCCGACACCGGAGGAAAACTGTAGAGCAGGTGCCAGATCGACGACCCGGTAAAACCGTTGGCAACCCTGAGGCCCAGATTTTTCGCCGCCCGCGCGGTGTTCTTCATCGCCTCGGTCGCCCAAGCACGCTGCCCCTCGGCGTCGCCGGCCAATTCAGGCGGCGCGAAGATATCCGAACGCCCATCATTGTTCAAATCGCAAACCAACTGCCCGGCCAGGTGGTTCGAGATGGCGAAAAGCTGCAAGTTGTGCTTTTCGAGAATCGCCTTTTGTTGCTCGCAGTAGGCCGGGTCTTCGGCGGCCTTGAAGACGTCCATGTGGTCGCCCCAACAAGCCAACTCCAGCCCGTCATACCCGAACCCGGCGGCCTTTTCGGCGAGCACTTCCAAGGGCAAATCCGCCCACTGCCCCGTGAATAGAGTTACCGGTCGCCCCATGTCTATTGATCCTCCTGAAAGTGCTCGGCGAGCCGCCGGACACGCCCCGAGGCCTGTTTACTGCCGTCCGCCAAAGATGTCCAATATGGGCACTGGTCCCCCGCCGGTGACCACTGTGGGCATCACGCCATTCCATTTCTCTATAGCTCGTCCCTGAACCTCGATTCGCCGCAATTCCAGTAAATCCGACGTTATCTGTGCTCTTTGGAGCTCCAGTCCCTTGGCTTCAGCTTCGGCTCTGGTGACTGCCTGTTGCGATTCAAACTCCACCCGTCGCAAGGAGTTCTCCGCCTCCAGAGCCTGTTGGACCGCTTTCACCTTTGCCTCGATGGACTCCTGGAAGGTTTGCGAGAACTGAAAGTCCGTGATGGAGATTTGTACAACTAGGATACCAGGGGCACGTAACCTTTCCGCCATCAAATTTTGAAGTTCATCTTTCACCTGTGGCCTTTGTGTGATCAACTGCTCGGCGTCGAAATCGGCCGTGGTAGATTTGACCGCTTCCTGGATGTACGGCTGAATGACCCGGTTTTCATAATCCTGCCGCATGTCTTGATAAATTGTCCCCACTCTGCCGGGATCCAACTGGTAGTTCAAGGTGACTTCCGTGGTCACCTGTTGCAAGTCCTTGCTAAGAGCCGACACGGCAGCCGTGTATTTCTGAAGCTGGGTTGACATCAGAGCTACCTCTTCGGCGAAAGGAATCTTGAAATAGAGACCTTCATCTTTAATCTCGTCGGTCACGGCTCCAAAACGCAGCAAGACGCCTCGTTGTCCCGCGCCGACTATCCCGGTGCTTCCCATTACCACAATGAGGCAGGCAATCAAGACCGCGATAGCCGCGATCTTTTTACCCAACCCTGGCGGAATTCTAAAATCCCCAAAGTCTCCACTAGAGTACTGTGCCATCGCTATCTCCTTTTATGCGGAATTTTCAATTTGGATCTTGCGCTCCTCAACTCTACTCCCATGCCCTCGCCGGCCGGCAACCCAGCCTCGAAGCTTTGTAGACGCGAGGTGAGCGCCCCGCCCCGATCCCGGTTCTTCTTCGAGCCGAGCAAGCGAAACGTCGGACCGACGGAAATGCGGACGGCATCGTTGAGCCAGGGTTTCCAATTTGGCCATCCCAGCATCCGTTAGGTTAGTCGAACCAGGGCCGCGGTGCAACAGTTTCCTCGCGGGCGTGCCGGCTTCCGCGGCCGAATCGCCGCGTGCGCCGCCGAAAATCGTCGGGCGGTCCGCAGCTCCGGCTTTCTCGGGCCGATAAGAAGTGGGAAGCGGACGCGCTCCAACGGCGTTGGTTGCCGTCGTCCCGGATGAAGGAGGCCATCGTGCCGATTCCCCGCTCTCAAAACCGCCGCAGCGTAACCATGATCGAAAGCGCCTTAACGCTTTCGCTGCTCATCTTCGTCCTCATCGGCATTGTCGATATCGGTTACAGGCGCTTCCGATTCTTCTGAATCTGAATTTGCGATTGAGCGATGCGCTGCCGTCGTTTGAAACTCCCGAGTTCAAAGTTCCCCGCACGTCGAGCGAAAACCTCGTCGACAATCCATTCTCCGCCCTCTTTGCCGTCAACCCCGACCTCCGCACGCCATACGTGCAGCAGTGGAACTTCGGCATTCAGCACGGGGTGATGCGCAACACCGTCTTCGACGTGCGCTATGTCGGAAACAAGGGAACCAAGCTGCTCCGCGGCTTCGACTTTAATCAGGTCATCATTCGGGAGAATGGTTTCTTGGACGATGTGATTCGGGCGCGTAACAACGGTTTTCTGGCACTCGATAGATCCGGGGAATTCGATCCCGAGTTCAACCCGGCAATCCTGGGAAGCGAACCGCTGCGCGTTTTTCCCCGGCTCGATCTCGGCGGGCTGCTCGCGGATCCCACGATTCGCCTGCTGATCAGCAGGGGCGAGGCCGGCGAGCTGGCCGCCCAATACGTTGTCAACTCGGATCTGTTTCTTGAGGGGAGCGACGTGCGCTTCCGTCGCAACCGCGATACGTTCGTCGCCGACTTGATCACGAATTTTTCAAACAGCAGCTACCACGCCTTGCAAGTTGAACTGCGCCGACGCGCCGCGAGCGGGTTGCAGTTCCAAGCCAACTACACGTTCGGGAAGGTGCTGACGGACTCGAGCGGCACCGGCGTCCGCTTTGATCCCTTCCTCGACTTCGCTCAGCCACAACTCGAGCGCGCCAGGGCGACCTTCGACGTCAACCATGTGTTCAACGTCAATTTTGTTTGGCCGCTGCCCTTCGGCGCGGGGCAGCCCTGGACCCCCTCGAAGGCGCGTTGGCTGGTGGAGGGTTGGACGCTGTCTTCGATCTTGACCTGGCAGTCGGGCGCGCCGTTGTCGATCCTTTCGGGGCGGGGGACGTTGAACCGAACCGCGCGTTCTTTTAAGAACACGGCTTCGACCTCACTGACGAAAAGCGAACTGGATCAAATCGTGGGCCTGCGAATGACCGACGACGGGCCTTTCTTCATCGATGCCTCGGCCATCAGCCCGCGCGACAATAGCGGCGTGGCCGCCGACGGCGACGATCCTTTCCCCGGACAAATCTTCTTTCACCCGGGGCCGGGCGAGTTGGGCGGTCTACAGCAACGACTGTTTTCCGGTCCCTCGGCGTTGGCTTTCGATTTGGCGTTGGACCGAACGATTCGCTTCAGAGAAACGCATTCGATTCTGCTCGGCGTCAAGATCGCCAATGCCCTCAACCACCCCTCGTTTTTCTCGGGAAGCCACGCCATCGGCTCACCGCAATTCGGCCGCTTGGGAAGCGTGTTGGTCGGCGCGCGGGTGATGGAATTTCAGATGCGGTACAATTTCTGAGCCTGCGGCGCGACGTGGCGCACGCCCCTAGGCATGCCGTGTACCGCTGCGCGACCTGGCTGCGCGGCCCCCAAGAAAAACGGCCCGGTGTGTGACCGAGAGGGAGGAGACTCGGGTCGGAACCACACACCGGACCGCATGAGCACTGGTGGCTCGTGGGGACGATCCTCCGCGACGGCGGATGAGAGTGTGCCCGCTCATACTTCCCGACCCCGTCCGCGTCTGAACAGCAGTCGAAAAGTCACCCGCCGCCTACGGATCCACGCCCCCCTTTGGGGGAAGCAAACCCATCCATCGACTCCGCCGAACCCGGCCCGCGCAACGCCGCGCCTCGTCTACCGGGTATCCACCGCCCTGCCAGGCGATTTCACGAGCCATCGGAGCTGCCGCGCCGAATCCGACGGAGTCGAGGTTTGTAGAGGCAGAAGAGGTGTCATATTCACCGCTTCGCCCGCTCAGGATGCATCTCGGAGGCCAAAGTCGCCGCAACGTTGCCGACTTTTGTAATCAACCACTTAGGTGCAGCGGGCCAGGCCGAGGTGTGTCTGGCGGGCGCAGGCCCGTGTCGCCGCGACGCAGTGCGGGACAACCGGTTCGCTACGCTTGCTCAACACGCGGGCTAGAACGAGAGGGTTCCCGTTCGGGCGACTTCTTCCTGGTTGGGTAAGTAGAGAGTTTGGCAGCGTTCGCAGCGGTAGACTTCGTCGCCAGCCTCGAGGCGAGAGGAAACTTCGTCGCCGAACTCGTACCAACGCTTCAGGTGCCCGCGGCAAATGTTATTGTTTTTGCCGGGATTGTTGCAGGCGCGCTGACGCGGAACGCGGCGCTTGAGCTTTGTTCCGTCGGCGAGTGTGGTCAACAGATTGGGATCGGGCTCTTCGGCCTTTTCTTCAGCTTTGTCGGGAGCGGCCTTCGCGGTCTTGCTTGCGGTTTCTTCTGCCATCGCGATGCAGCGCGGCGGTCGGGCGGTTTCAGAGGTGGACCAGCGGCCGGACAGCCAAACCGAGTATAACAAGTAGTTGCCCGATCTTGCCGATGATGCTTTTGGGAAGGCTCGCGCCGGGAATTAGGACCGGCGGACCCGCTCGATTCATGAAGAAAACTTGCGCCACCTACGACGATGTCAACCTGGTGATTCGACTTTACGAGTTGCGCCGCGAGGAAAAATTGCTCGAGGCGCGGGCCTGGTTCGCTTCTATTGAGTCTCGCAAAACAAAGTGACACCTTTTTGGGGTACGTACGTCTTTGTATGTATGGGAAATACAAAAGGCGTACGGCGGGATTTCGAGGCCCTGGAGAAGCGCCGTTTCAAAGCGATCCGGTTGGTCGAGCAAGGCTGTAGTCAGTCCGAGACAGCGAGGCGATTGAAGGTCGCGCGGCAAAGCGTCAGCGAGTGGCTGCGACGATACCGGCGTGACGGCGAAGCCGGGTTGCGCCAGGCCGGCCGCGCCGGCCGTAAGCCGCTGTTGGACGCCGCGCAGCTCGAACGCCTCGAGGCGTTGCTGCTGGAAGGCCCCGAGGCGCACGGCTTCCCGACGCCGCTGTGGAGCTGTCCGCGGGTCGCTCGTCTGATCGGAGACGAGTTCGGCGTGCGCTATCACGAGGGCCATGTCTGGAAGATCCTGCGGGCGCTCGGTTGGAGCCCGCAACGGCCCGTCGGCAAAGCGCGGGAGCGCAACGAAGAGGCCATCCGCGGCTGGCAGCGCAAGACTTGGCCGGCCATTAAAAAAAAGCCCGCAAAGAAGAACGTACGATCGTCTTCATCGACGAAAGCGGATTGAGTCAGAAGCCGCATCGTTGCCGCACCTGGGCGCCGCGCGGCGAGACACCGGTGTTGGAGTTCAACTTCAACTGGGACAAGCTGTCGGTGTCGGCCGGGCTGACGTTGCGCAACTTTTACTTCCGGCTCTATCCCGGCGCGATCGGCGAGCTGGAGGTCATCGACTTCCTGAAGGCTTTGGTGCGCCACATCGACGGCCCACTGCTGATCGTCTGGGACCGGCTGCCGGCGCACCACAGCCGCCTGGTGCGGGAGTTCATCCAGCTCTCCGAGGATCACATCGCAACGGAGTACTTGCCGCCCTATGCGCCGGAGTTGAACCCGGTGGAATACATTTGGGCGTACTGGAAGCAGCACGAGTTGCCCAACGTCTGCCCGAAGGACTACTGGGAACTCGACGAGCGCGCCCGCAAAGCGCTGCGGCGAATGCGCCGCAAACCGCGCTTGATTACCGCTTTCTGGAAACAGTCCTCTCTTTGTCTCGATTGACAGTATATTATGCGAAACTCAGTAAGTTTGAGGCCGAGACGATCAAGGAATTCAACAAGCTCTGTCCGGCCGGCTCGGAGGAAAACGGCCTCTTCCTCGCCGTGGTTACCTACTGGGAATTGGCTGCGTCCTTCATCACGAGCAACGTCTTGCATGCCGAGTTGTTCTTCGAAACCGGCGGGGAGCTGTTCCTCGTTTGGGAGCGCGTCAAGGACATCGTTCCCGAGTTCCGTAAGAGCCGCGAAGACCCCACCCTGCTGCGCAACCTCGAAAAAGTGGCGGAGCAGTACGAAGCTTGGCTGGAGGCGACGAGCGCCTAGAGCCCTTGGTCCAAGTCCGACTACGTGAAAAAAGGCAAAGTCCTGGACAGCCGGCTGATTCTCGCTCGTCGAACTGCTTTGTTTCCAACATCCGTGGAGCGCGAAAATCGGTGGCTCTTCCGAAAATAGCCTTCGAGAGTATCGTGTATTACGAGTATGCCCGGCAAGATCGCGAACATCTTGAGCCGCGAAGCGGCGACAGGAATATAGCCCAGGGTGGAGCCGAAGGCGGAACCCTGGGTAGAACCCCCACCCGCGCGAGCCCTGAAAATGTTGCCATATGGCACACCGGTCGGGGTGTTTCGGGCGTTTTCAAGCCCTGGGGCTCCGCCCCAGACCCCGAGGTTTATCGCTTTCCGGCCGGGATGTCTCATCGCTCGGTCCCCGCCCCCGGAGGGGGCACGGAAAGTAGCCCCGGGCTTCAGCCCGGGGTCCCCGGAACATCACGACAAGCCCCGGACGGGGCGTAGGAACAATCGTTCGATGCAACTCCGACAAATAGGCAACTTTCGCCATGCCCGCCGACTGACGCTTGACTACTTCGACGCCTCCTTGGCTTACCCTCCTGCCTCAAGCGCCGGATTCCAAAACCGGCGGTGTGCCATATGGCAAGAAGGTAAGGGAGGCAGGAAGCCGCCGCCCAACCCTTCGGACCGCCTGCGCCCATTTTCATGGCGGTATTATGAATCCGCGATTCATAGAAACGGACTGTACCCTCTCTTTCGCGTAGTCGGATTTGCACCACGGGCTGCCGGCACCGGCAAGAGGTCCGGTCGCCGGCGGGTCGTCGAAGTTCATTGTCATTGGGTCCGCCACTTGTGTTGCGATCACGGAGATGCGTCGCATACCGCTTCCTTACGGTCGCGGCTCAGTTTGAGCGACGCTGCTCGCGCGGCTCGGGCGCGGGGCGTCGAGTGCACCGGCCAAAGCGTCCCAGACCTGTGCCGGACGGATCTCCGACATCGAGGGATGAATCCCTTCTCCGCGTTGGTACGAGGTCCCTACGCTCGCGGCCCTAAGCACGGCGAAAGAGTCCCCGTAGGGTCCGTTGCGCGCCGGGTCGGTTTGCCCGTAAATCGCCACGCCCGGTACGTCGAGCGCTGCCGCCAAATGCAGCGGGCCGCTGTCGACGCCTACCACCGCCCGCGCCCGACGGGTGGCCGCGATCAGTTCGTCAAGCGAGGAAACGTGCACAATGCAGCTTCCGCTCGGCGAGCGTGCGCAAATCCGCTCGACGTAATGTTGGTCTTGCCGCGCGCAGTCCAGCAGCAGCGGCATGCGGCGATCGCCCCACAGCCGCTCGGCGAGTTCGACGTAGTATTCCGCGGGCCATTGCTTCGAAGTCCAGCCCGCGACCGGGGCCGCCAAGACAAAATCACCCTCGGGCAGCGCCGGACCGGGCTTCCCCGGCGGCAAAGGAAAAATCACAGGGCCGTTGACCGCCCCCACCGCTGTAGCCAAATCGAGATTTTGGTCCACCACATGCTCGCAATCGGACGCCGTGCGATCCGAGTAAAACGACGCGGCGATGCGCTCCCGCAGCATTTCCTTCTCGAAACCGAACACGCGGTCGGCGCGACTGAAATAGGTCACGGCCGCCGATTTCAGCAGCCCTTGGAAATCGACGGCCAGGTCGAATTTCGCCTGCCGCAGCCGGCGGCGGAAACTCTGAAAAGATCTCCAAGTCAGCCGGGCCATGGGATCTTTACGCCAAGCGGCCAAAGCAACCGGCACCACCTCGTCCACGCAGGGGTTCTTGTCAAGCAACGGCACCCAACGGGACTCGACGGCCCAGACGATGTGCGAATTGGGGAAGCTGCACTTGAGCCGAGCAACAGCAGGGAGGGCGTGGATCACGTCGCCCATCGCGCCCAGTCGAACAACCAGAATCTTACGGGGTGTTCCCATCGGATCCCTGTCGTCCCAATACTTCGGCGACGAGGTCGGGCAACGGCGGCTTTTCGATGTCGACGACCTTTCTCGCGCCCCACGACCGAGCCGTCGACTCCGCCTCGGTTTGGTCGCAAATGACGACCCCGTCGGCCGCCTCAAGCCCCGCCGCCAATTCGGCACGCGTCCGCTGATCGAGGACGGTCCGCCGGGGATTTTTGTCGGCATAGACGATGACGACCAGCAAGGCGCCCCGCTGCCGGGCTTCCCCGAGACGGCGGCCGTGCTCGGGCCGCAAGATGTCGAACAGCCCTTTGGCGACCACCAGCGGCGCTGAAGAGTCCGCCGACGAAAAGCGCCGCTCGATGTCGGCCGCGCTGACAATTTTCTCGCGTGTATCCATGGGCTGACAGTGCGTCCGGCTATCGCTGAATATGTTTCTCCGCCGGCTGTTCGGTCGTGAGTGCGAGCGCCTCGCGCACGACCATTTCAACATCCACGCCCGTCATGCAAGGATGATCGATCGGGCACTCGCGCAGCAAGCACGGGCTGCAGTCGACGTTATGACGCACCACCCGCGCGGACGCCGATACGGGGCCGGTGCGGATGTGGTCCGTGGCCCCGAATACCGCGACCGTCGGCACCCCCAACGCCGCCGCGACGTGCATCGACCCCGAGTCGTTGGTCAGGTACATCGCGCAGGCCGCCGCCAATTCAAGAAACTCGGCCAGGGTCGTTTTTCCGGACAGGCTGCGGGCTCGCGGCCCGGTCAGCTCGGCCACCCGCTCGCCGAGCACGGCCTCGCCGGCCGAACCAAAAACGACAACGCCGGCGTCCAGCTCCCTCGACAGCCGCGCGGCCGCCTCGGCAAACCGTTCCGGCAGCCAGCGCTTCGCCCCGCCGAACGCCGCGCCGGGGCTCACGCCGATCCAGCGCTCTTCCTCGAAGCCCCGCCGCCGCCATTGGGCCCGGCCGTCGGCCGCAAGCGCTGGCGCCGCCGACAACCGAATGTCGGGACAAGCCGGAAGTTCCTCAATCACCCCCGCCCGCCGCAGCAACTCGAGATAGTAGAAACGTTCATGTGGAGGTGTCTCCCCGCGCTCGGGAACCCGAATCGGATCAGTCAACAGAGCCGAGCGTCCGTCCCGCGCATACCCGATGCGGCGCGGAATCCGCCCTAACCACGCTGTCAACGCCGCGTCGAAGGCATTTTGCAGCAGAATAGCCTGATCGTATCGGGTGCGGCGGAGTTCGCCGCCCAACCGCCACTTTCCCGCAAGCCCGCGGTGCCGTCCGGTGTTTTCATACTCCACGACCTCGTCGCAAAAGTCCTCGCGAGCATAGAGATCCGCCAACCACGGGCGCGTCAACAGCGTGATTTCGGCGTCCGCGTAAACATGGCGGATCTCGCGCAGCGCCGGAATCGACATCACCGCGTCGCCGAGCCAGTTCGTCGTTCGGACGAGAATTCTCATGACGATTCCCGCTGCCTCACGGCCTCGACGATCCGCCCGACCAACTCGTCGCCGTTTTCGACCTTCATTTCGATAGCGAGCCAAGCTAACGGCACGGCTCCGAAGAGTCGGGTCGCGGCGGCCTCGACGCCCTCTTGCTCAACAACGGTCCTCTCCACAGCGTGGCATAGGTTGACGAGGTCTTTCTCGGTCGTTACGACAAGTTGTGCCTTGCTGTTCCAGGCTGCTCCCAGGATGGTTTCCACATCGGCGGGGGCGTAGCGATGGTGGTCGCGGAAGCACAGGCGTTCGGTCAACGCTCCTCCCGAGTCTTCGAGCAACCGAAAGAACGCATCTGGATTCCCGAGGCCGGCGAAGGCGAGAACCCGGCGCCCGGCAAGGTTCTCCATCGCTAGGTTCTTGCCGCCATGGACCTCGCACAGGTCCGCCGTTTTGATGCGCGAACGGTAGATGGGCGCCGACGGGTTCCATTGGCGCAAGCACTCTTCGACAGCGCTGTAGTCACGGTCGGCTTGCGTCCGGGTCAGAAGAAAGGCCGAGGCCCGAGCCAAGCCCGACAGCGGTTCCCGCAAGCGACCCAGGGGAAGCACCTCCCCGCCCCCGAACGGGTCGTCGGCGTCGATCAGAACGAGGTCGAAATCACGGCTGAGTCGGAAGTGCTGAAAGCCGTCGTCGAGCACGAATACTTCCGGTACAGCCGCGTTTTCGACCGCAGCGACATCCTCCATCCGGCGACCAACGCGATAGCGGTCGGCTCCGATTCCGAGCGGGATCGAAATTTCCCGGCGACGAAACCGCCGCAGCATCAGTTGCGCCTCGTCCCCGCCCACCAAAGGCGAGAGCGTTTCACCCGCTCCGACGACGGTTTCCGACTCCGGATCAGCCCGACGATATCCACGCGTCAGCACGGCCGGACGCACGCCGCCGGCGCTAAGTTCTTCGACCAGCCACATGACCGTCGGCGTCTTGCCCGTTCCGCCGACGGTCATGTTGCCTACGCACACGGTAAACGCGTCGAGCCGTCGGCGTTTGCGGTAACCCTTCTCATAAGCCGCTCGGTCGGCACGAGCCCCCGCTTTCCAGAGCGCGGCCGGGAGGTACAGAGCTGCGGCTTTCACACCTCCCACGGGTGCGGGCAGCGGGACCGATCGATACAGTGGCTCGGCCTCGGCGACCGCGCGATCCGCCGCGCCACGTCGTTTCTCGGCCGCCTCTCGAGCCCGCGCGCCGAGTTTTCCGGCCTTGTGAGGATCCGACAAGACCTGCTCGAATGCCCCGGCCAGTTCGTCGGCGTTGTTGACTTGGACAATCGCCCGATCACACAGCATGCGGTCGGCCACGTCGCGGAAATTCTGCATGTGCGGTCCGACGATTATGGGGCGTCCATGCGCGGCCGGCTCAAGGATGTTATGCCCGCCCCAACCGTTTAACGAGCCGCCGACGAAGACGAGATCCGCGCGGGAGTAGAGCGAGGCCAACTCACCGACGCTGTCGAGCAGAAAGACCGAGGGCAACGCGGCCGGAGCCCCTTCCCCCCCCCTAAGCGTGGAACGTCGCACGAGTGGCAGCCCGCAAGCTTCAACGGCCTCCGCCGCCTCGCCAAACCGGCTCGGGTGCCGCGGCGCGATGACCAGCAGGGCGCGCGGCCGGTTTCGCGCGATTTCCCGAAAGGCCTCGACGACCGGGCCTTCTTCGGTTTGCCGGGTGCTTCCCGCGACCAGAATCGGTTTCGCGTCGAGTTGATCGAAGAAGCGCGCCAGGTCGGCCGGCAACGCCGCATCGCTCGCCGTGAAATCATACTTGAGGTTCCCGCCGACCGAGACGTTTGCCTCCGGCGCCCCCGCCGCGAGAAAGCGATCGCGGTCCTGTTCCGACTGCACCAGAATCCGGTCAACCTCGCCGAGAACCGCGCCAAAGAACCATCGGAAGCGCGCATACCGGGGCGCCGAGCGGTCCGACATTCTTCCGTTGACCATCATCAGGCCGGCCCCATGTCGCTTCGCAAGACGGAAGAAGTTCGGCCAGATTTCCGTTTCGGCGACGATCACCAGCCGCGGCCGAATGGTTTCCAAGGCTCGTCGCAAGGCAAAAGGTAGATCGAGAGGCAGGTAGAAAACGCCGTCAAGCAACGACGAAAGCCTTTCTTCGGCCACCTGCCGGCCCTCGGGCGTAGTCATACTCAGAAAGACCGGAGCCCCCGGGAAGCTTGCCCGCAAGCGTCCGAGCAGTGATTCGGCCGAGGCTGTTTCGCCGACCGACACGGCATGCAACCAGATTGCGTCCCGGCGGGTCTGTTGACTCGCCCGTTGCCATGACGCGGGCAAGCGCCCCAGCCGTTCCAAAAGCCGCTCCCCGCGAATTCCACGAAACCAAGATCGCGCCAGAGCGTAAGGAAACAGTAAGGGCGACAAAATCGCGAGCAAAAGGTTGTAGACGAAATACGCCAAGTCCGCCGTGTCTCTTTCCGTCCGCCGTGTCTCTTTATGGGAACATACAACTATATGCCGAGGTTGCTGATCGCGGTCCTCGTCGCCGCCTTCGCGGGAGTTCCCGTTACGGCCAAGGACACTTTTCGCGTACGGCCGGCGGAAAAATATTCGGCCAAGCAGAAACAGGGCAAAGTGATTCTCGCCGTGAAACCCTACCGCTCCGAGAAGGAGATGAAAACGGCATTCGGCAAGGCCAAGCCCTACAAGTTCGGCGTGCTGCCCATCTTGGTTGTGCTTGACAACGGATCAGACCACGCGCTGAGCTTGAAGGACCTGAAGGTTCGTTTCATCACGGCCGACCGTGAAGGCATCGAGCCGATGACCGAACAAGACTTAACCTACTTCCAGCCGAGCACGAAACCGAAAGAGCGCCCCACGTACCTGCCGCCCATTCCCGGGCTGGGTCGTGGCGGGCTCAAGAAAGGGCCGCTGGCGAAACCGGAAATCACGCGACTCGCTTTCAAGGCCCCGATCGTCCCCCCACAAAGTGCGGTCAGCGGGTTTTTCTACTACATGACCGGCCGAGAGCCCGACCCTGTTCCCGGAGCGTCGGTTTATCTTTCCGGCGTGCGGGATCTGACGACCGGACAGGAACTTTTCTACTTCGAGATCGAACTCAAAAAGTAGACCGGGCGAAGCAGAGGCGTGGACGGAAGTCCACGCTCCGGCACGGAAGTTCCGAAAGGGTCTTCATCAAGACCTTGGGACGCGGCAAACGTGGACTTCCGTCCACGTCTCCGCCGCGGGCTTGAGTGGTGCCGTTGGGGAACTACGCCGGGGCCAACTCGCTGACTCGCGACGCCTTCCACAACTCAAGATACGGCGCGAGGTCCTTCATCAAGCGGTCGAACTCGGCAAACGTCAGCGACTGCTCACCGTCGCTCCAAGCCTTCTGCGGGTCCGGGTGAACCTCGACCATAATGCCGTCGGCGCCCACGGCAACCGAGGCGCGAGCCAGCGGCGGAATCAGATGCCGCTTCCCGGCCGCGTGAGCAGGGTCGAGAATGACCGGCAGGTGGGTCAGCTCGTGCAAGACCGGCACGGCACTGATGTCCATCGTGTTGCGAGTCGCCGTCTCGAAGGTGCGGATGCCCCGCTCGCACAGCAGCACGTTCGGGTTCCCTTCCGACACGATGTATTCGGCCGAAAGCAGCAACTCCTTGATCGTCGAGCTGAGGCCGCGCTTGAGCATTACCGGACAATTAACGCGTCCCACGGCTTTGAGCAAAGGGAAGTTCTGGACGTTGCGTGCGCCGATCTGCAAGATGTCGGTGTAGTCGGCCACGAGGTCGACGTTGACGACCGTCATCACCTCGGTGATGATCGCCAGTCCGCTCGCGTCGCCGGCCTTGCGCAGCAATTTCAGCCCTTCTTCCTCGAGGCCCTGGAAGCTGTAGGGCGAGCTGCGCGGCTTGTAGGCGCCCCCGCGAAGAAGGTTGCCGCCCGCCGCGGCAACGGCTTCGGCGGTGGCCATAATCTGGTCTTCGGTCTCCACCGAGCAGGGACCCGCTATCACGGCGAAATTCTCGCCCCCGATGTTCACCCCGCCAACAGAGATCTCCGTCTTCTCCGACTTGAATTGCTTGCTGACGAACTTGTAGGGAACTGAGATCGGCACGGCGCTCTCCACCCCCTCGCAGGCTCGCAACGATTCCAAACAGTGTGTCACGTCTCCCACCCCCACGGCCGCGATTACCACGCGCTCCGTTCCTTGAATCGAATGGACCTTGAACCCAAACTCGTCGATGCGTTTGCAAACTTGGTCAGCCTGCTCTTGGTCGGCGCCGAGCTTCATCGAAATGATCATGATTACCTGTCCATCCCCCGTGCTCCCGAAAGTGGCGGGAGCAAACAAAAAACCCACTCCGTAGAGTGGGGTTTGAAACGATTCCGAGTCCAACCGAAGCCACTCTACGGATCAACGACCCGTAAATCGAAACCAACGAAAATAGGCTTGGCGGACTCTCATCGCAACAGTATTTTGTACCATGACCGGGGACCGCTTGTAAAGTCCTTTTGTGTGACGACGCACAGTTCGACAGGACCGCCTGTCGCGCCGGCCGGCGGCGGGCGAGATAAACAGCGGAGATACAGGCGGCGGCACGAGCCATGAGCGCGGACCGGAGTCCGCGGCCCCATTTCGATGGCTCGCAGAACGCAGCGGCGGAGCGTGGACGGAAGTCCATGCTAAGCCCTGCTAAGCTCGGTTTCATCGCGGTGAACCGAGCGCTGCCCCAGGCTCACTCTCCATTTGGATGTTGTCCGCCCATGGTCGGGGGCGTCGGTCGGGCCGCTATCTTTTATACTAAAAGTTGGAGGGAAATTCATGGCTGACAACAATAGCGCCGCTAATCTGGCTTGGTTTTTGACTGGGGCCGCCCTGGGAGCGGCGACCGCCCTGCTGCTCGCCCCGCGGACCGGCGACGAAACACGCGAATATCTGCGGAAAAGAGCAGAGGAGGGACGGGGTCAACTTGGACGTTCAGGCCGCGAGGCTTTGGACCGCGGTCGCGAACTCTATGATCGAGGGAAAGAGCTCGCCGACGACGCGGCGGAGATCTTCGAAAAGGGACGCGAGGCCGTCAAGAAAGTGCGCAGCGACAAGGACAAGGAAGCTTCCGAAACCGCCTCCGGCTGACCGAGCTGAAACGCCTCTCGTTCAGGCGCGGACGCGACTCTTCCGCCGTCTATCTGGAATTGCCGGTTGCGTTCGTCGTCTTGGCAACGCCGCAATCGATCTCGCCACGAACCACGTCGAAAGACAAAAAGGCCCGGTACGCCACCCGGGCCTTGTAACGTTTCCCGAGACGTTGCGCTTACCGAAATGGCCGGCGCACGGCCGAGTCGTCTTCATTCGTTGACAGCTCTTCCTGGCAGGTGACGCAATATGTAGCCCAGGTCACGGCTTCCAAACGCTTCATCGAGATAGGCTCCTCGCATTCCAGGCATGTTCCGTATTCGCCTACCTCGATGCGCTCGACGGCATCCTCGATTTCGCGCAGCAGCATCACATCGATGTTGTTACGGTTGAGGAAAATCCATTCCTCGTGACTCTGGCCCGGCAATTCCTCGAGGTTCAGCGGCTCGCCGCCGTGCGCCAATGTCTTCGCCGCCGCCGATGACTGCAGATTATCGCGGAGCTCCGCTGCCTTGGCATCGAGGAGCTTCCGGAAGCGGTTGATCTGCGCTTTCGTGAGAGCTTTGGTCAATGTGCTCGGCATGATTCACCTTCCGTCCTTGAACTGAGGCTGCGTTCGTTGCCTATCGAAAAGCAGCCGGCCCTTGACAACTTCTGTCTATATCGTCGCCTTGGCCCGGCATTATTAGACTCCTCGCGACACGAACCCGTTTCACAAGCGGGGCGAGCCGCACGAAGTTTCCTCGTGCAAAGATCGACGTGGATTGTTAGCCGGTCGAGTGGCGGTACTCAACCGGGAGCGGGCGGAATCGTTCGAGCCGTGCGAGCGGAGCCGTTTACGGTTGGCAACCCAGGCTCCCAAATCACTTTGAACCTAATATGTATCAAGATTATACGGAGGCGGAAGGCTGTTGGCAACAAAAAACTTCGAGAAACTTCGTCAAACCCAGCCGGGAGCTACCGTTCTTTCGCGTAGTCGGACCTACACCGCGGGCTGCCGGCCCCTAGTATAGCGTTTCATTAAACTATACCCAACTCAGGCGCTTCCTCGAGCGCCTCGAACTTGCTCCAGCGGTGGACCACCGGAGCGGCGTTGATTTCCGCGATCCCCAGCAGGATTCGTTCCCGAAGCTCCTCCCAGGACTCCACCCGGATGCGCTTCAAAAACGTCCGGGGCATCTTCCCAAACAGCGTCTCCACAATGTTCAGCCAGGACCCGTGGGTCGGCGTGTGCACATATTTGAAGCGGTTCGGCCGCGTCGCTAAATAGTCCTTCGTCTCCTTGGATATGTGAGCGGAATGATTGTCCAAGATCAATCGAATCGTGCATTCGGCCGGATAGAATTGGTCCAGATCCTTCAGCAGTGAGATGAATTCGCGGCTGCGGTGCCGCCGCTCGACCCGCGCCGTTACGCGGCCGTCGTGCAAGTCCAGCGCCGCCAGAATCGAGCAGGTTCCCAGACGTTGGTATTCGTGATCCCGAGCCGTACAAGGATGCCGCCCAGGGACCGGCGGCAGGTCCGGGGCGGTGTTGGCGATCGCTTGCACACCGGGCTTTTCGTCCACCGAAACCGTGATCACGCCCGGCGAGGGGCCGCCCTCGCCCGAGCTTTCATTTTGCAAGGCCACCTCGCGGTAGACCAGCAGCACCTGCCGCATCTTGGACTCAAACTCCGGGTCGCGACGCTCCAGGTAGTATTTCACCTTCTCTGGATGCAGCGGCTGCCCCGCCAGAATCCGGTGGACGGTCGCCTTGGCCGCTTGCCCCAGGGCCGGATAGCCCGCCTCCACGGCATGCCGGCGCACGTGGAGAGCGAGCGCGCCGCGGGTCCACAACTCGGCGGCGTATCCCAGTTCCTTGGGTTTGCAACAGGCCAAATGCACCACCCAGGCCTTGGCCTCCTCGGAGATGCGGGGCTCGTAGGGACGATGATAGGCATCCTTGAGCGCTGCTTGCACTCCGATGGCGAGGGCTCGCTCGATCCATTTGGCAACGCTCTTGCGGGTCATCTTCACGGCCCGCATAATCTCGGCGATTGTCTCGCCGCCATGATAGCGCCACAGAATCTCGGCGCGCCGCACCTCCCGAGCCGGAGCCTTGCGGGAACGCCGCAGCCGTTTCAGATGTTGCACCTCTTCGGTCGTGAGCAGCAGTGGGGGACGCTTCGATTTTCCTGCCATGCGACCAGTCTAGCAGGAAACATTGTCCTATGGTTATGTTTTAATGAAACGCTATACTAGTCAAAAAACTCTCACTTTGTCTCGCTTCGGGCACGCCGTATCGGTTCGCCGGTTTGGCTGTTCGGAGCCCGGCGGGCAATACTGAGAGCAGCAGTCGATGTCGAGTTCCCCCCTAACGATCGAGCTGACGGACGATTTCACGCACGCCGAGGCACGGTTTCTGGATGCAGTGTGGCAAAGACCCGACGAGTTGACACGTCGCCGAGGCGGAACGCCGTGAGCCCTGCTCGCCCGCTGCGTGTTGCCCTCGACGCGACGCCGCTGTCAGTACAGGCCGGCGGCATTCGGCGCTACGTTGTCGAGCTGGTCGGCGCCCTGGCCGAACAATTTCCCGACGACGAATATCACTTACTCACCGATCAACCCGTCCCCGCGCGCCCCGAGGAGTGGGCCGGCCTGCCGAATATCGTCACCGAAGCGCCGCGATCCAACCCTTTCGCCTCGAAATGGTGGAGCCTGGGGCTTCCGTTGGAAATAGCCCGCCGCCGAATCGACGTCTTTCATGGAACCGATTTTGCGATTCCCTACCTGCCCGAGCGCCCCGCCGTGCTGACCCTGCACGATCTCGCCCCGTGGAAGCCCGTCCCGTTGCGCCCTCCCGGCTCGCACCGCGTTCGGCAACGGACCCCGGCTCTGGTGCGGATGGCGACGCGCATCGTCACGCCCACCGATGCCGTTCGGCACGAGGCGGCCGAGTTTTTCGCGGTTCCCGAATCGAGAATCCGTGCGACCCCGTTGGCCGCGGCCGCTCCGCCGGCCTCTCCCGCCGAGGATGATTCCCCCGCCGAAATCGGGCGGCGATTGGGAATTGAACAGCCTTACTTGCTCTACATCGGCTCCGCGGAACCGCGCAAGAACGTCCCTCGGCTCGTGGTCGCCTGGCGACAGGCGCGGTCGAAGGTCCCCGGCCTCTCTCTGGTCCTAGTGGGAGCGGGACACAGCGAGCCCGAAAGGGCGGTCGGCGAGCCGGGATTGCACCTTGCCGGTCACTTGCAAAATAAAGAAATCGCGCAACTCTTGTCCGCAGCCACCGCCTTCGTTTATCCTAGCTTTTACGAGGGGTTTGGATTGCCGGTGCTGGAGGCGATGCGTGCCGGAGTCCCGGTCATCACATCGAGAGATCCCGCCTTGACCGAAGTCACGGCCGGAGCAGCCGTGTATGTCGACGCGGCGTCACAGACCGAGTTGAACGCGGCCGTTCTACAGGTCATTCGCGATCCGGACTTGCAGCATCGGTTACGAGAAAAAGGGAGGCGAAGAGCCTGCCAATTTAGTTGGCGATCCACCGCTTCATTGACCCGCGCAGTCTATGCCGACGCCATCCGAAGCTTCTGACCAAGCGCTCTTGTTGTCTCCGGAGCCGCCCTATCCCCTGACGGGCGGCGGGGCCATGCGCAGTGGAAGCCTGTTGCATTGGCTGGCGCGCCGTCGGGCCGTGCATTTGGTGACTTTCCGACAATCGGGAAGCCCCGATCCGTCCTCTTCCTTACCGCCGGATTTGGCCGACCCGCTCACGGTCATCGACCTCCCGTATCATAAGAAAGGAGTGCCGGCGCGGGTCCGCCGCAATGCCGCGCGGCTGCTGCGGGGAGTGTTGCCGTTGACCGACCGATTTGCGCAAACGCCCGTCCGCAACGAGGTGTTTCGCGCAATCCAGGGAAAGCGGTATGACGTCGCCGTCATCGAGCATTTCTGGTGCGCCCCGTACTTGACGATGCTGCGCGAGCGCGCCGACTGCGTGATTTTGGATCTGCACAATATTGAGTCCGTCCTTCACGAGGGATTGGCCCGTACCGAGCCTTGGCCCCAAAAGGCGGCGCATCATCGCTTCGCGGCTCTTGCCCGGGGGATGGAGCGAGAGTGGATCGGGCGTTTCGACATGGTACTCGTTCCCTCCGAAGCCGATCGGCGAAGGGTGATCGAAATGGCTTCCGCAGCGCGCGTCGAGGTCTACCCGAACGCCATCCCGCTCCGCGACCAACCGAGCGTCGAGGAAGAGAACGTGATCGCTTTTTCAGGAAATTGGGAATACCACCCCAACTTGACGGCGGTGAAGTTTTTCCAATCCCGTATTTGGCCGCGCCTACGGCGTGAGCACCCCGAGCTGCGTTGGCGCTTGATTGGGAAAAACGATGCAGCGATCCGCCCCTTCACCTCCGGCGACCCTCGTATCGAGCGGACCGGGCCGCTGGATGACCCCGTGACTGAATTGGCGAAAGCACGCTTGGTTGTCGTCCCGTTGCTGTCGGGAAGCGGTACGCGCGTAAAGATTTTGGAGGCCTGGGCGGCCGGCCGTCCCGTCGTCTCGACCTCGATCGGAGCCGAAGGATTGGCCACGCGAGAGGGAGAAAATATTCGCCTGGCTGACGGTGAAAGCCCCTTCGCCGAAGCGGTCTCGGAATTGCTAGGTAATAAGCAGGAACGGCGACGACTGGGTAGTGAGGGTCGCCGGAC
Source organism: Bryobacterales bacterium (assembly GCA_965238125.1). Lineage (GTDB taxonomy): Bacteria > Acidobacteriota > Terriglobia > Bryobacterales > UBA6623 > UBA6623. The sequence goes on from OZ250179.1 coordinate 1,174,624, forward strand.
CTATGAGCGAGAGGGCAGCTGGCCCGCGGCTTGGCGGGCGGGCGAACGCTGTTTCGCCGACGCCGCCCTCCGCAAGCGAGTTGCCGTGGAAGCGCCTCCCATGGCGACTTCGTTGGTTCACTAAGCGAGAAAACGATGCGGATCGCCATCGACGCTCACGCAATCGGCCAACGCCTCACCGGCAACGAGGTCTACGTTCGGACCTTGCTCAAAGAGTTTGCCGAGTTGGATTCGGAAAGCGAATTCATCACCTACGTCTCGAAGGCGAATGTGAACGGCTGGGTGCCGCGCGGGTTCCGCCGGCGCGGCGTGTCGGGGAATCCCTTCTTGCGGCTCGGGTCGCAGCTGCCGGCGAGGCTGCGCGAAGACCGCCCCGACCTGGTCCACGTGCAATACACGGCGCCGCTTTTCTGTCGCGTTCCGATCGTCGTCACGATCCATGACGTCAGCTACATCGAGCGACCCGAGTACCTGCCGACCTTGCGCGCCGCGCAGCTCCAAGTTTCGACCCGTCACACGGTAAAGCGGGCCGCCAAGATCATCACGATCAGCGAGTTTTCTCGACAGGGAATCTCAAAGGCCTTCGATCTTGACCCCGAAAACATCGTCGTGACGCCGCTGGCTTCGCAGGATGTGTTTCGTCCGATGAATCGCGCGCGGGCGGTGCGAGACGTGGCCGACTCGCTGGGAATTCACCGGCCGTATATTCTCAACGTCGGCGATCTCCACCCCCGCAAGAACCAGATCGGTTTGGTGCGGGCGTTCAAGGAACTGATCAACGCCCATCCGGAACTGCCTCACACGCTGGTTCTTGCCGGCAAGCACACCTGGTTTGCTCCGCGGGTTATCGAAGAGGTACGTCGCTCGGGCCTTGCCGACCGTATCCGGCTGACCGGCTTCGTCGACGACGAACTGTTGCCCTCTCTCTACAACGCCGCCGATATTTTCGTCTTCCCGTCGTTCTACGAAGGGTTCGGACTTCCGGCGATCGAGGCCATGGCATGCGGCCGAGCGGTTGCTTGCTCCAGCGCGACCGCGCTGCCCGAGGTCGTCGACGCCGCGGCCATTTTGTTCGACCCCGAGTCCATCGAACAACAGACCCGCGCGATGCGCGACATTCTCATCGACCCGGAACTGGCCGCGCGCATGGAAAAAAAGAGTCTGCAACGGGCCGCGGCTTTTGATTGGCGGGAAACCGCGCGCAAGACTCTCGACGTCTACTATTCCCTGACCGAGCGCCCCGCCGTTCCCGAGTGCACTGAGGAACTGGCGGCGCGTTGAAACCAACCGTGTCGCGAATCGTCCCAACCTCTCTCGTCCTGCTGTGTCTTTTTGCCGCAGCGCCGCGCACCCCCGCCGCGATTTTCCCCAACGGCGAACTGCTGACGTACGCCGTCACCTGGCCGAGCGGCCTGAGTCTGGGCGAGGCCAGCTTGCGCGCCGAAGCGACCGCCGAAGGCTGGGAATTCGAAATGACCGTCGAGGCGGGGTTGCCGACCCTGGAAATCAAGGACGAATATCGCGCCAAGTCCGATGTTTCGCTTTGCTCGCGTGAGTCTTCCAAGAACGCCAAACACGGCGATCGAAAGATCCAAGAGCGCGTCGACTTCGACCAACAGGCCGGCGAAGCCGTGCGCAAAACCATCAACGGCGGGGAAAGCACCTTCCCAATCCCGCCCTGTGCGCGCGATACTCTGACGTATCTCTATTTCCTGCGCGAACAACTCGCCGCCGGGCGCATTCCGCCTCCCGACGACGTTTACTTTGGGGCGCAATATCAGATCAGCGTGACGTACCTGGAGTCAAGGGATATCGACGTCTCGGGCGAGTCGCGACCCGCCGACCGCATTTTGGTCGATGTCAGCGGCCCGAAATCGCAACTCGGTTTCGAAGTTTTCTTCGGCAAGGACGAAGCGCGGACGCCGTTGCTGATCCGCATCCCCTTTGAGATGGGCACCTTTTCGCTCAGGCTGGTGCAATGAAAGTCGCGGTTTTCACGCCGCTCAACCCGGCTCGTTGCGGCATTTCCGATTACTCCGAGGCTTTGCTGGCGCATCTCGGCGACCACGTTGAGACAACCGTGTTCGTCGACGACTATCAGCCCGACCGATTCGCCGGCGACGAAAATCTGACGTTTCGCCCGGCTGTCGAGTTCAACCCCGCCGAGTTCGACGAAACCGTCTACCACATCGGCAACAACCCCTATCACATCCATGCCTACGATGCCGCCCTCGAGCACCCCGGCATTGTCGTACTGCACGAATTCAGCCTCCACCACATGATGGCGGCGGCGACAATAGCCCGCGGCGACTGGGACACATACCTCGCCGAAGCCGAGTACAATGGGGGGGCCGAGGCGCTGGCTTTCGCGAAACGCGTGCGGGCGCTCGAAATCGGCCCCGACTACGAAGGCCTGGCGATGAACCGCCGTTTGCTGGAACGTTCGAAAGCCCTCATCGTTCACAGCCCTTTTCTGCGCGGGCGGGTGCGCGAGGCCGGTTTCGATTTGCCGATCGCGCACATCCCACACGGCGCCTGGATCCCCGAGGTCAACCGTCACCAATATCGAGCTAAACTGGGCCTTGACGAATCCACGCCTCTGATCGGCATTTTCGGCTTTCTCAAGCCCTATAAGCGCATCGCCGAATCGCTGCGCGCGTTGGCGCGGCTGGTGCAAATTCATCCCCACGCGCGCATGATCTTGGCCGGCGAAGAGCACCAGGATTTCGCGGTACGCCGGCTGATCTCGCAGCTCGATCTGGGACCTTTCGTGCGCTTGCTCGGGCATGTCGAAATCGGCGAGTTCGAGCAGTGGATCGGAGCCGTCGACATCTGCCTCAATCTGCGCTACCCAACCTACGGGGAAACTTCGGGAACGCTGTTGCGAGCCCTCGGCTTGGGGCGCGCCGTTGTGGTCTCCGACGTGGGGTCGTTTTCCGATCTCCCCGACGAGATCTGCCTGAAAGTCCCGGTCGGCGAAGACGAAGTCGAGATCATCCGGCGCTACCTCGACCTGCTTGTCACGCGACCGGAAGTAGGCCGTGCGATGGGCGCCGCCGCCCGCGACTACGTGGCGCGCGAGTGCGCTTGGCCCCACGTCGCCCGGTTGTACGCCTCCTGGATTACCGCCGTCGCCGAGGGGCGCGCCGAAGCCGACCGGCTTACGCAAACGGAGTCCCCCCAACCGGACCCACCCCAAGCGGAAACCCCCGAACAAGAAACTGATGACGCGTCCAGGGAGCCGGCCGTCCCCTCGGTTTCCGTCACTTCGAACGGGGCGCCGCCCCCCGCGACGGTCCTCGGGCAAGCCCGCCGTGCCGAGTTCGCCGAATACCTGCGCGGTCTCACAAGCCCTTTCGGCGCGGCGCAATCGTACCTCGAAAGCCACCTCGTCCGGCTGGTCAAAACACTCGAAATCACCCCGCCCGGTTCGGCATCGGACCGCATCCTCGAAATGGGTGCTTACATGCAAATCACCCCGGCTCTGGCACATCTTCTAGGGTACGGCGAAGTGCGCGGCTGCTACTTGGGCGACCCTGGAAAGACCGATCATGTCGAGGTCGAAACCGGGGACGGCAGAGAGTTCGTCTGCGACATCGATCTGTTCGACGCCGAACGAGACCCCTACCCTTACGGAGACGGGCGTTTTGCCACGGTCCTTTGTTGCGAGTTGCTCGAACACCTCTATGACGACCCGATGCACATGATGGCCGAGGTCAACCGCATCCTCGCGCCCGGCGGTCATCTCGTCTTGTCGACGCCGAATATCTGCAGCCTGCGGGCGGTCGGTGCGATCTTGTTGGGCTACCATCCAGGCTTCTTTCCGCAATACATGCAACCTGACGAGCAGGGGCGGGTCGCCCCCCGGCACGCCCGCGAATACGCGCCACGCGACATCCATGCTCTCCTCGAGGCCGCGGGTTTCGAGGTGGCGCGGCTCGAAACCGGCCCCTACACAACCGACCGCGGCGCCGAGCACGATTGGGTCAAGCACGTGATCAAGCGCTATGAGTTGCCCGATCATCTGCGCGGCGAGGCGATCTACGCCGTCGGACGCAAGGTCGGCGCCGTCTCCGAGCGCTACCCGGCGGGGCTCTATAGTCAAAGTGAGAGCTGACGAAAGCCATGCAAGCCGCCATCGGTCAAACGCGGCTGGAGGTGGATTCCGCGGCCCGGCGCATCCGTGTGCGGCTTACCGTGGAAAACCAGAACCGCGAAACATGGTCCGCTGAGCAAGGCTTCGCGGCGGCCGCGCAGATCCGCGACGCTGAAAGCGGAACGATGATCGTCGACGGGCCGCGGACCGTGCTCCGTGACGCCGTTCCACCCGGCGAATCGGTCGAACTCGAAGTCGTCGTCGAGTTACCCCGCATCAACGGTCGGCTCCACATCTTCGTTTCGCTGCTGCAAGAAGGCGTGGGCTGGTTTTTCGATCACGGGTCCCCGTTCTTTTTGATCGAATGCGAGGTCACCGGCAACGACGTTCGCGTCACCCGCGAAACCGTGACCACCTCGGCCGCTCTCCGGATCCGCCGTCTGGCTCGCTCCGCGAAACGCGCGTTCTCCTATCCACTGTTGATTTTTTCGCGACACGGGTCGCTGATACGCTCGATGGTGCGTCGAGACATCCTGGGCCGATACCGGGGGTCGCACGCGGGGCTGTTTTGGACCGTGATCCATCCCTTGCTGCTGATGCTGACCTACTACTTCGTCTTCGGCATCGTCTTGCGAACGCGCTTCGGCGACGACGGACACCCGAGCAATTTCGTCCTCTACTTCCTGGCCGGCATGTTGCCCTGGCTGGCCTTCAGCGAAGCCGTCGGGAGAGCGCCGACAACAGTCATCGAACACGGCAATTTCGTCAAGAAGCTGGTTTTCCCAGTGGAGATCCTGCCCGTGACGCTCGTGATCGCCGGGCTCGTCAGCGAAGCTTTCGGCGTGGGGATTTTTCTCGCCGGGATGACCGTCTTCGGACATGTCCCCACGGCCGCGGTCTTCTACTTACCGCTGGTCTTGATTCCGCAATTTCTCTTGACGCTGGGGCTGTGTTGGCTCATGGCCGCGTTGGGCGTATTCTTTCGCGACCTCGGGCAGTTCAGCGGTTTTGTGCTGACGGTTTGGTTCTTTACCACGCCGATCTGCTACCCGGAGGCATCGCTACCCGAAAATTACCGTTGGCTTTTCGAACTCAATCCAATCTACATTCTCGTGCGCTCGTACCGCGCCATTTTCTTAGAGGCTTCTCCCCCCCCGTGGGAACCCCTCGGTTGGCTGATGCTCGCGGCGACAATCGTCTTTTTGGTCGGCCACGGGTGGTTCTATAAACTGAAGAGGTCTTTTCCCGATGCGCTGTGAGTGGTGCCGTGAGCCGTGAGCCGTGAACCGTAAGCCGAAAGGAACCGCACCCAGTAGCGACCGGCACTCGTGCCGGTCCTAGCCCGCTTTTCTAATCGCGTGGCGAGGCAAAGTGCAGGAGAGGCCCGTCAGGCGATGAGAAATGCGGGTTAGGCCGCCGGTACAACCGGCTCTCAAGCCAATCGCAAACGGTTCACGGCTCACGGCTAACGGCTCACGGTTCACGGCTCACGGCTCAGGTTCACGACAACATGCTCTCCGCCCTCAACATCTCGAAGCTCTACGAGATCTACAACCGACCCGCCGACCGCCTCAAGGAAGCGCTCTGGTTCGGCCGCAAGAAACTGCACCAGGATTTCTGGGCCCTCCGCGAGATCAACGTTGCGGTCGAACCCGGAGAAACCCTCGGCATCGTGGGCCCCAATGGTTCCGGCAAGAGTACGCTGCTGCAAGTTCTCGCCGGCATCCTGCCGCCGACCAGCGGTTGGGTCTCGCGAAGCGGCCGAGTCGCCGCGTTGCTGGAGTTGGGCGCCGGCTTCAACCCGGAATTCACGGGCCGCGAAAACGTCTTTATTAACGGCGAACTGCTCGGCCTCTCGCGCGCCGAAACCCGGGCCGCCCTACCTGCGATCGAGGAGTTCGCCGGTATCGGGGAATTTCTCGATCGGCCGGTGAAAACCTACTCCAGCGGAATGTATGTTCGTCTCGCATTCTCAACTGCCATTCATGTCGAACCCGACATCCTGATCGTCGACGAAGCGCTGGCTGTCGGCGACGCGGCCTTTTCCAGTCGCTGCGTCCGCAAGTTCGAGCAGTTGCAGCAGCGGGGCGTAACGACCGTTCTCGTCTCGCACGATCTCGGCCTCATCAAACAAGTTTGCAACCGCGCGATTTTCTTGCTCGACGGCCGCATCGAAGAGGAAGGCGCCCCCTCCGATGTTGTGAATCGCTACGTGGGAAGCGTGTTGGAACTGCCCGTTACCTCAAACGGCGGCGGCTCGACCGAGACGGCCGACAGATCCCCCGACTCGAGTCCGGGGCATCGCCACGGCGATCGCCTGGCTGAAATCACGGCGGTCGAGCTCTACGACGCCGAAGGACGTCCTCGCCGAACGTTTCAAGCGGGCGAGCCGGCGCGTCTCCGCATCACGGCTCGTTTTGACCAACCGCAACCGGAACCGATGATCGGCATGTTGATCCGCACCCGCACCGGCATGGACGTCTTCGGCACAAACACGCGCGAGGAAGACATAGCACCCATTGCCTGCGAAGCCGGCGAATCGATCGAAACCGAATTCGTCTTCGACTGTCGCTTGACGCCCCAGGAATACACCCTGACCGTCGCCGTGCAGCACCCCGACGGCCACAGCCACGACTGGCTCGACGACGTCCTCACCTTCGAAGTCACGGCCCCCCGCCGCCCCGCCGGTGTAGCGGACTTGGAGCCCAAGGTCACCTGCCGAAAATCGGGCTAGCTCCAATACCTTTCACTTACGTGTCCTTACGAAAGAGGAAAAATCAAACCGGCGGCGTCGTGGCGCGCCGCTACGGGCCGCTCCGGCCACCCTGTTGAGTAGCGCTGACTCGAGGACGGACACGCTCGGCGGCCCCGGCAGGGGCCCTGGAATTTAGCCCACGGCTTCAGCCGTGGGAAAACGGACACCGAGCGAAAAGCCCCGAAGGGGCGCCGGAACATGGCCCATCCCTTCGCCCCCATCTTGGTTCACGTCGTGTTCTCGACGAAACAACGACGTAAGAATCCTTAAGTGAAGAGGATTGAGGCTTAGCTCACGGTTGAAACAAGCTCTCAGCTAGTCTCGTCCCAATTGAAGTTTCAGATCGGAATTGTGGACTGTGTTCCGGCCGTCGCCGGGGCATCCACTCGTTGCCCGATGACGCGGTCGTAGGCCTCAAGCGCCACCCCGCCCAGCCGCTTCGCCAAGTGCCGAAAAACCTCCGGCCGGAAATCGACGTCTCGGCTGCGCGGATACTGTTCCAACCGATCACAGAGATGGATCGTGCACAAGTCCTCGAAATCACTCGGCTCGACCCCGACCTCGCTCTCCGTAAACCGGTCGATCATCGTGTAGGGGCGCTCGTCGCGGGCAACGGTCGCGTCGAACGAAACATAGACGATTGCGCAATTGAGATAAGCCAAGCGCTCGGCGCGCTCCCCGATCAAGTGACGTACTTCCTCGCGCTTCTCCAAAGGCAGGGTGAAACCTTGAAAAATCTCCGTCCCGTAGATGGAATGAAACAGCCCGGCGTTGCAAACTTCCTCCGAGCAACTCCAGGCCTTCAGATCTCGATACACCCCGGCCGCGTGCCCCAAGTAGCTGCCGTCGGAGTGTTCCACATCAGCCGCCCCGATCCGACGTATGTATTGGATGAGGTCGTCGAAGCCCGCGGGGCCGGTCATCCCTCTAGATTAGTGGAACGCTATCGCGGGTTGGCGAAGAAATCACCGTTACGGTTCCTCGCGATCCGGACGTGACCCCGGATGCGGCGTTGGACCGCGAGCCTTTTCGCCACGCCTTCCACTCAATCGCCACGCAGTGGATCCTCGCGCCGTTCTTCAAGAAGCCGACCTTCCGGAAGGCGCCACGATTCCCGCTGCGGGGTGAAAGGCATTTCAAGAACCTTCGGCAGCGCGACATCCTGGGCTTGGGAATAGGCGGGAACGCCGATCGTAATTTGTTCGCTGGGGACATCGAGCCGCAGCGTCCCGTGAAGTCGATCCCAGAGCGATAAGCCGCTTGACCAATTCGAATCGGCCTCTTCGTGCACGTTGGAATGATGGATCTCATGCATCCGCGGCGTCACTAAGACCCGTCCAAGAAGGCGCTCGGTTCGTCCCGAAAGGCGGATGTTCGAGTGGTGGAACAAGATGCAGAGAATCAACCCCGTCTGCCACACCGAATACGAAAGCGGCGTCACGCCGATCAAAACGATCTGCGCCGCGCGCCAACCCGCCGAAATGGCAACCTCGCCGAAGTGGAATCGCAGCGCGGTCGAGGCGTCCATGTCGCGGTCCGCGTGGTGGGGCTGGTGAAAGCACCAAAGAAACGGCACGCGATGATTGAGAGCGTGCCACAGATAGAGCGTGTAGTCGAGCGCCAGAAAGGCCAACGGGATTTCCAACCAAACCGGCAGACCCAAGATTCTGACGAGGCCGAACCCCCTCGCCTCCACCCAGGCGGCGAGCGGTCTGGCAAGCGGCATCTCCGCGTATTGCACCGCCGCGCCCGCGACCGCCGCCACGGTCAGGTTGCGCGCACTGCGAACCAGCTTCGATTCCTTGGCGGCCCGAGCCGGCGCCCGCATTTCTCGCCACAGCAGCCAGCCGCACAAACCGGCAACCAAGGGAATCTTGATCCATCCGGGAACTTCTCTCATAGACGCCGAGGGCGGTATCCTCGCACCTGCTTCCAGCCTAACGCGGTCGCGCCTCTTGCCGTGCGACACAAGCGGTTTTTCCGCGCAAGTGCCTCATTCCGCTCCCACGAAACGTGCCCTCCGCGTCGCGCCCCCGCTGCCTCTATCATCTTTCTTAAAGGGGCATAAGTGGTTCTATCCACCGAAATATTAAGGTGTAAACCCCACGACAGCACAGTCAATTGTCTAATAGGCCCCGTTCCGATCTCTGCCTACTCTAATATTGAAGCCGGGGGGAGGCCCTCCGAGCACGACGGACAATTCCGGCTCGTCGTTGCGCTGATTAGTACACAGTAATGCCTATCGACACGGCCGAAACCGCGGACCACACGAACACTTCCCGCGCCGACGTCGGTCTCGGCCCTCCGCCAAAAGATGTGACTGCCGCGCTTCCTCAGGCCGGCGCGCTCACCCTTCTCCAGCCTTTGGTTGTGAGCCTGGCGGCCCTCTACAGTCTGATCGCGATAGCCAACCTGCTGCAAACCGGCTCGATGCTTGGCGGGCTCATCACCGGACTGACGGCGGTGGGGTTCATCGTGCTCGCCTTCGAATTACGGCGCGACCCGTTAAGACGTGGCGACACGAAGATCACCGTCGTGCAGATCATCGCCACGCTGGGGCTCAATGCCGTGGCCCATGTCTTGCTGAATCCCTCGCCCTGGCAAGCGGTTCACGCCGTCATCTTGACGCTGGCGGCGGGCTGCCTGTTTTCCGGGTCTCGCGGGCTGGCCGGCATGTTGGTTTTCTCGATGGCCGGTTGGGGCGCGAGCGCTTGGTTTGTGCTTCCCCAAGATGATTGGATCACGGCGTCGCTGGTTGTTTGGGGTGCTGCGGTCGCGGCGGTAGCCATGCACAGGCTGCGCTGTAACCTATCCGCGGAAACCGAAGCCTTTCTCAAGAGCAGGCGCGACAGCGAACAAGTCTACAAAGCGACGCTGAACGCCATCCCGGGCCCGCTGGCCGTACTCGACCGAGACGGCCGCGTCGTGTTCGCCAACAAAAAATGGAACCGTTCGAGGGACGCTCACCTGTTCGGGGCCGCCGACGGACCGAAGCCTTTCTCAAGAGCAGGCGCGACAGCGAACAAGTCTACAAAGCGACGCTGAACGCCATCCCGGGCCCGCTGGCCGTACTCGACCGAGACGGCCGCGTCGTGTTCGCCAACAAAAAATGGAACCGTTCGAGGGACGCTCACCTGTTCGGGGCCGCCGACGGAGGCTCCGAAGTCAACTACTTTGCCTGCCTCGGCCGTGCCGCGGAAGAAGGCAACCAACATGCCCGCGACATCCGTTTCGGCGTGCGTGCGGTGGTCCTAGGCGAGACACCCGAATTCGCCTACCAATATCCTCACCGCTCGCTGCGGTTCCGTGTCCAGGCAACTCTTCTTTCCGACGGACCGGACCCGCGCACTCTGGTCGTTTTCCAAGACGTCACTCCCGTGGCTCGCGCCAAACAATCGGCAAAAGACATGGAAGAGCGCTATGCCCTGGCCTTTCGAACCACCCACGACGGGCTTTGGGACTGGAATCTCAAAACCAAGGAAATTCATTTATCTCCGAACTGGAAGACGATGCTCGGTTTTGCGCAGGACGGTCGCGTCGGCGTGAACTCGGAAGAGTGGTTGGGCAGGATCCATGCCGACGATGCGCGCGGCCTGCTGGCGAAGCTTTCCGATCACCTCGACGGGCGCACCAGTGAATTTGAAGGCGAACACCGCATGCGGCACCCGGACGGCAACTACCGCTGGATTCACACGCGCGGCGTCGCCATCCGTGATAGTGACGGTCGCGCCGTGCGCTTGATCGGGTCCCAGGCCGACATCACGGCACACAAGCGGGCCGAGAGCCTGCGCCGTCTCGACTCGATGTACGACCCGCTCACCGGGTTACCCAATCGCTCGCATTTTCGCGGCAAGCTCAAGCAAGCGACTGAAGATACCGGGTCCCGAACCAAAGTTCTCTATGCGGTTCTGTACCTTGACCTCGATCGCTTTCAATTGATCAACGACAGCCTGGGGCACACCGTCGGCGATCATCTCCTGCTGGGCATCGCCGACCGCCTCAAGAAATGCCTGCGTCCCGGTGATGCAATCGCCCGCCTCGGCGGCGACGAGTTCTCTATCCTACTCGAGGACCTCTCCGACGTGTCCGAGGCAACCGACGTCGCCGACAAGATCCAAGCCGCGGTCGCGCGGCCGTTCAAGGTCGCCGGACAGGAGGTCTACACCGCCGTCAGCATCGGAATCGCAGTCGGGTCGTACGGCCGGGAAATCGCCGGGAATCTCCTGCGCGACGCCGACACGGCTCTGAACCGGGCCAAATCCATGGGGCGCGCCCGCTTTGAGCTCTTCAACCACCGCATGCACGCCGACGCAAAGGATTTGCTCAATATCGAGACGGCTTTGCAGCAGGCGATCGAGCGAGAGCAATTCAGTCTTCACTACCAACCGATCATTGCGCTCGAGAGCGGTCGTATCACCAGTTGCGAAGCCCTCATACGCTGGCATCATCCCGAGAAAGGTCTTGTCCTGCCGGGTGTATTTATTCCGATCGCCGAACAGACCGGCCTCATCAAGAGCATCACCGAATGGACACTGCGGGCCGCGACCAAGCAAATGAAGCAGTGGCAGGACGAAGGTCTGCCCGCGATTCGCGTCGCCGTGAACATTTCCCCTCCCATGCTCAAGGTTCCCGGGTTCTCGAGTCTTGTGCTGGATATACTGCGCGAGGCCGACCTCGAGCTGCGCTTCCTGGAGCTGGAATTGACCGAAAGCATCCTGATGGAAAGCGAGCCCGCGACGATCCACCCGCTGGTCGATCTTTCCGCCCACGGTATCGAGATTGCCCTAGACGACTTCGGCACCGGCTATTCTTCGTTGGGTTGTCTACAGAGGATTCCAATCACCGCTCTCAAAATCGACGAATCTTTCACGCGCCATGTCTCGATCAACCCGGGCGACGCCGCGATCGCCTCGGGTTTAATCGCGCTGGCCCACAATTTGAACTTGCGAATTGTGGTCGAGGGAGTGGAAACCCAGGAACAGCTCGACTTCTGCGTTGCGAAGAAATGCCAACAAGCCCAAGGACGCCTGATCAGTCCTCCGGTTGATGCCGCCGCCTTCCGCGATTTGCTCGCGAAAGCGGCGACCACCCCGGTCCTCGCCACATCATCAGCCTGACTGGCCGCCTCGGCTCCCCACGGCCCGCCCAAACGCTCCAAGGGGCGCGTTTGGCGTATAGTCGTTGAGGCCCGTGGCGAGCAGACGGCTCGGCCGCGTTGCGCTATCCAGCGGACAAAGTGACTTTGCATGCCGCAAGCGAACCTGACTGATCCGGCAACTCAGCGGCTGACCGCTGTGCATTGGGTTTTCCTCGCCATCATCGGCTTATTCTGGATAGCCCAGGGCGTCGGTACGCTTCAGATCGCTTATCGCCACGATTTTCTGAACCTCTACACCGGCGCTTCCTTGGCGGCGGAGGGAAGATTCAGCGAACTTCACGACGTCGACGCGCAGTTCGACCGAGAGCAAGAACTGGCGGGAGAAATCGAGGAGGTCGTTCCTTTCGTTCGTCCGCATTTCTACGCTTTGGTCTTGGCGCCGCTGGCCTGGCTACCCTACACGACGGCTTTTTGGACTTGGATCCTGTTGCAGACGGCGCTGTTAGTAGGGTGTTGGATCTGGGGCAGGCGCCGCTTCGGGCCGGATTCATTGATCTTCGCGGCGCTCTATTTCCCCACAATCGGGGGCATTCTAAACGGGCAGGATTGCGTTATTCTGACGGTCCTCGCGATTGTCGCCTACACGTGGGCCGAGCGCGGCCGGGATCTCCACAGCGGTCTTGTGCTGGGGTTGGGCCTGTTCAAGTTTCACCTGTTCGTGTTTGTGCCGCTTGCGATGTTGCTGCAACGCCGTCCGAAGATGCTGCTTGGGTTTGCGGTCAGCGGTGCGGTGACGGCCTTGGTTTCGCCGCTGCTCGGCGGACGCATCGGCATTGAAAACTACGTCTCTCTGCTGAATAACAAAGAGCTGGAGCGGCTTTCGCCGGCTCCCGAGCGTATGATCAACATCCATGCCCTCGCCGCGAATTTCGGGATCGACCACATCGCGCTCGAAATCTTCGCCGTCGTGGTAGTCGCGTTGTTGGTTGTGATCGCGGTGCGCTCGGCGCCGCTGTGGCGCTGGATGACGGCGGGATTGCGGGCTCGATCCTCGCCGTCCCCCATGTTTACGCCTACGATGCCGGAATCCTGTTGCCGTTGCTGCTGCTGACCGTGTTTCGGTCGAAAGATCCGTATTCGCGGTTCTTGGCCACCACTTTCTTGGTGCCGTTGCCCTTTCTTTCGCTCTCGATCGGCCCGCCTTGGACCTTGATTCCGGCGTTAGTGCTGCTGAGTTTCTTGGCCGCTTTGGCCCGCGAGAGTTACTTGGAGGGCAAGGCGAAATGAGCTCGGGCGGGAAGGGCTCGAGGTCGAGTCCGGCTGCGGATGTTGATTGCCCTGGCTGCCGACCGCGGCCTTTTCGTTTATCGCCCCCTTCGAGCAGCGTGGTTCCCTGAGAGCTGGTGAAATACCGGAGGCCGGTTGTTCCGTTGAGCAACGCGTTTTTGTTGACGCGTGGAGCGTTGCAAGTTACATTTGAGAATGATAGTCGGCTTTCGGCATCGGGGATTGGAACGATTGTACGAGCGAGCCGACGGCCGCAGCATCCGACCGGATTTGCTGAACAAGGTGCGCACCATTCTCGCCCGTCTCGATGCTGCGCAAGACGTCCAGGGATTGCGGGTTCCCGCTCTGCGCTTGCATGCGCTTAAAGGCGACCTGAAAGGTTACTGGGCGGTTACAGTGAAAGCGAATTGGCGCATCATCTTCCGTTTTGAAGGCGGCCACGCGCACGATGTTGAGTTAACCGATCACCATTAACGAAGGGGAAAACCATGCCGATGAAGAACCCGCCGCATCCCGGTCTCTCGGTCAAGATCGATTGTCTGGAGCCCCTCGGACTTTCCGTTACCGAAGCCGCGAAGAGGCTGGGGGTCAGCCGCGCGGCACTATCGCGCCTGGTCAACGAACAAGCCGGCATATCCCCGGAGATGGCCATTCGCTTCGAGAAAGCCGGTTGGTCAACCGCTGATACGTGGCTACGGATGCAGGCTGCTCACGATCTGGCGCGGGCGCGCGAACGCGAAGATGAGATCCATGTGGAGCGCTTCGAGCCCCAGCCGGCGGCGTAAGAATTCGCGCTGGCGGCGGACACGGATAAGGACAATGCTGAGCCCGGAATCTCCTCGCTACCGAAGCCCCCGACGTGTGGCGTGAGCCTCCAGGCTTGCCGTGGTGCCGGTCCTGGCGACATGTTTTTCCCAACCCCCTCTCAGGCGCGTTAGCCATTTCGTTTGCGTCCGGCAAGACCGCAACACCATGAGCCGCGAAGCGGCGGCAGGAATATACCAGGGTGGAGCCGAAGGCGGAACCCTGGGTAGAATCCCCATCCGCGCGAGCTCTGAAAGGGCGGCGGAAGCTCCCGCCCGACTCTTCGGCCCGTCGACGCCTGTTTTCATGGCGGTATTATGAATCCCGCAAATGCATAGAAACGGACTGTGCACGGCAGTCCCCTTTTTTCGCCCGACCACACTTCTGCCCAGGGCTACCGGTCAACAGTCGTGCGGCTCTCAGCCGGTCACACCGCGATCCTCCTCGGATCATGGGTTGATTCCCTACCTCCCCGCAAGCCCCGCACGCATCCCATTTGCTAACAATAGAGTCTCCCCTCGGTCGCGGCCCAAACAGGCTCGGCCGAGTCGTCCTTGATCAAGAGGTACCGCCGATGCGCCGCTTCCGACACAAATTGATCCTCGCTCTGGCGCTGTGCTTTCTGGCGCCGGGGGCGGGGTTCGCCCAAGACGACGAGCGGCTTCGCGGTCGCGAGGCGCGTGAACTCTACCGTCGCATCGCCGATTTGATGGAAGCGACTTCGTTCGCCGCGCCGGAGTTGGCCCGCGCCGGGGCGCCGCTGATCGAGAACACCCGCCAGTCGGCCCGTGCGCTCCGCGTTGGCAATACGCGCGAGCACAGCGGCGTGCAGTATCGCCTGTTGGCCAATGCGCGCATCTATCTGCAAATCGCCGACGTCGTTCCCAAACCTAAATCGTTTGCCGAGGCAATCGGGGGCCAGATCATCGATCTGCGTCGAGCGGTCGAGAGACTGTCCGCGCACTTCCGCGCGACGTTGGACCACAAGGAAAACATTGTTCGCGGTTCGGACCGCGACCAATTGGGGCGCTATGCCGAGGATAACTCTCAACTCAGCGGAGTCGGCGCCGTCGAAAACCGGGTGATCTTCTTCGGCGATTCGATTACCGACAGCTGGCCGCTCAACCAATACTTCCCCGGCAAGCCCTACGTCAATCGAGGCATCAGCGGTCAGATCACCAGCCAGATGCTGGCCCGCATGCAAGCCGATGTGATTGCCCTTCAGCCTGCCGTTGTCGTTATTCTCGCCGGGACCAACGACTTGGCCCGCGGGGTTCCTTTCGACACGATTAAGAACAATCTGGCGATGATCGCTTCGCTGGCCGCCGCGCACGTCATCACGCCTGTCTTCGCGTCCGTCTTGCCGGTCAGCGATCATCACAAACAGAACGACCCGAACTACGCGAGGTCCGTCCTACGGCCGCCGCGCGACATCTTGTCGCTCAATCGTTGGATACGGGATTTCTGTACCGAGCGCGGGCTCATCTATCTCGACTACCACTCGAAGATGACCGACGCGGAGGGGCAACTGCGAGCCGAGTTGGCCAAGGACGGCCTACACCCTAACGGAGAGGGCTATAAGGTTATGGGACCCCTTGCGCGGACTGCCATTGGCGCGGCCCTGCAAACTCGCGGCAAAAAGAAGAGAAAGAAACGCTTGGGGCTGTTCTAACGGGCGCGGGCCGGCCGTTGGCGGAGTGCAAGCGGGTATTCGATCAGCGATGGTCACGGATGATCACAACGCTCGGCGGTGGCCGGATCGCCCGCCGCTTTTCCGTGTTTCCCCACATCGGACTAGTGCTCAGACCACGTGAAAAGACACGTTTCCCCGACCTTGTTGGGAAGGCGTCGAGCTGCCGGCGCAGCGGAAACCACTTGCCAAACAGAGCCGCATCGCCACGCGATGCGGTCACTCAAGAAGTGCTTTGCCGCCAAACAAACTTTTTCAAGCGGTCGTGGCACTAGGCCGGCGGTTCACCTCTCCGGTACACTGGGAAATCAGACGGTTTGCGCGGCTGCCACTGGTTCCCCATGAAGCCTCACTATTTCGCTTTGACCGGTCTATGCGGTGCGCTGCTGATCACCGGGCTGATCTATTTCGCCGGCAAGAGCCGCATGGCCGTGCTCGACGGGGAGATCACCCAAGTACGCACTCTCGGCGTCGAACGAACCGCTTCGGTGGCGATTGTCGATTTTCGCGCCACGAACCAATCCGATGTCCTTTTTCAGGCCGGCGATCGTAGGGTCGTCGTCGTGGGGGAACACGGGGGCCGCTACGACGGCAAGCTCAGCAGTTCTTTCGACCTGAAACAGTTATTCAAGTATTTCCCGGCCCTGGGGACGATGAGCCACGAGCCCTACATCGAGGGGATCAAGCTCGAGCCCGGCCAGTCGGTCGCCGGGATGCTGGCGGTGCGCTTTGCGCTGTCGAAGGAAGATTTGGACATGCGTCGCGAGCTCATTTTGCGGATCTACGATGTCGATGGGAGTTTGACGGAATTGCGGTTGGTGGAGGAGACGGAGTAGGCAAGCGAGCAATGCTCGAACCAGGTGACAAGGCGCCCCCATTCGAAGGGCCCACCGACGGCGGCGGCACCTCGCTGAAAAGCCTGCGGGGACACAGGGTCATTCTGTATTTCTATCCCAAGGACAATACGCCCGGCTGCACGCGCGAGGCGTGTGAATTTAGGGACCATTTCCCGACGTTCGACGAGGGCGGCACCCGGATCATCGGCGTCAGCCCCGACAGCCCGGCGTCTCACAAAAAATTCAAGGCCAAGTTCGATTTGCCGTTTCCACTGCTGAGCGACCCCGATCACAAGATTGCCGAAGCGTACGGCGTCTGGAAAGAGAAATCGATGTACGGCCGCAAATAAATGGGGATTGAGCGAGCGACGTTTGTGATCGACGAGAAGGGCAAGATCGCGGCGATCTATCGCAAGGTCAAGGTCAACGGCCATGTGCAGGCGTTGGTCGACGGGCTGTAGAGCGAGGCTTCGGAATCGGGGAAAAACAAACAGCCCCGAACCTCGGTTCGGGGCTCTTTCGGTTTCGATATGGTCCGCGCGGGACAGTAGCGATTAGCTGCCGCCTGCCGAGGCAACCGCGCTTCGTGGCTGGGCCTTCGGCGTGGCCAAGTACCCTACAACGCGGTTTTTGTCGATCTTATTGACCACGATCTCATAGGGCAGTTTCGACCCGATGACGTAGAACTGCACCGGTTCGAGCAGCGTCTTGTTCTTCTTCTCGATTCGCTTGTCGTCGGCCCAGATGTCGAGTGTATAGCGATTGCGTTTGCGGTCGGTCTTGCGTAACCGCATTTGAATCGAGCCTACGCGCTGGGGTTGTTTCGACTTGGTCAGGTCGAACTCGTAATAGTTGCGCTCGCCGAGTTCGCGCAAAACCTGCAGCTCACCGGCGTTCGTGGCGATCAGACCGCTTTGAACGCCCATGTCGCCGCGGACGGTCTTCAGGTCGTCGATGGTTTGCTGGAGTTCGGCTCGGGTCTTCGCGACATCGGTCTTGACGGTGTCGACTTCGCCAGTGAGCGAACCGAGACGATTATCGGTCTTGCCGGTGACCTCGCTCAGCTTGGCCAGCTCACCGCCGACTTGAGTGATTTCGGCGGCGCGCTGCTTCGTCTCCTCTTCCAATTGCTTGGCGAGACTATTCGTGCGGCCCAACACCCTTTGTTCGACGTCTTTCGCGGCCTTTGCTATGCCCTGTTCCGCGCCGGCCATCGCCCCCTGCAGTTCTTTGATGCCTTCGTCCACCGAGCGGCTGGCGCGGTTCACGGTGCCTTCGAGTTGGGCGATCTGCTCTTCGTGCTGCTTGAGCTGTTCGATAGCTTCGGCGGTTTGCGCCTTGGCCGAGCGCAACTCGAAAAACATGTAAACGCTCATGCCCACGAGCAGGGCGAGAAGCGAGAGCACGACGATGGGCAGTACACGGGTTAACGGCGAGGATTCTTCGATATCAAAATTCAGTTCTTCATTGTCCATGCTGGTCTCTCTCCGGGTAAAATCTACCTATTGCCATTCTCTAACATCCTTGGGACGTTTTCAAGCGCCCATTCGGTTTCGGAAAGTTGCGGGGCATGCCTAAGTCTCTTGGAATGACCAAATAGCTGAACCGTCGCCGGCGCACGATCGGAGCGCAAGCCGGGCGACCGGGCATGGTCCGCGGCGGCGGGCGAAGATTCATGTTTGCTATCATCGGGCCTCTGCCATGCCTGAAACTCCCCGGATTTCGGTTGTCGTGCCGGTGCGCGACGAGCAACAAAGCGTCGTCGAGTTAACCCGTCAGCTCGAGCATGTCTTGGTTCGCTGGTACGAGGTCATTTTCGTTGATGACGGCAGCGGCGATTTGACCTGGACGAAGTTGAAAGGGGTGCACGATCCGGGACGCATTAGACTGTTGCGCCTGAGCAAGCCATGCGGCAAGACGGCGGCTCTGATCGCGGGGTTTCAAGCGACGCGGGGCGAGATTGTAATCACGCTCGACGGCGACCTTCAGGACGATCCTAAAGAGATTCCGCGTTTTCTTGATCAACTGGCCGCGGGTTCTGATCTGGTTTGCGGCTGGAAGAAGAAGCGCCATGATCCGTTGACGAAGGTGGTCGCATCTCGTGTTTTCAATTTCGTCGTGGGGCAACTCACGGGTCTGGATTTGCATGACGTCAATTGTGGTTTCAAGGCGTTTCGCGGGGAACTAGCCCGTTCGCTGCACTTCTACGGCGAGATGCACCGCTTTATTCCCGCGATGGTCGCGGCGCAAGGCCGGCGTGTTACGGAAATTGAGGTCACACACCACGCCCGTAAGCACGGCCGGTCGAAGTACGGCATGGGACGGCTGTTGAAGGGGTTTGTTGACTTGGGAACGGTCCTGATGTTGACTCGCTTCGAGGAACGTCCCGCGCACGGGTTCGGCCTGATTGCGGCGACCTTGGCGAGCTTGGGCATTTTGTTGGGGGGCGGCTACCTGTTGCTGTCGTCGCCGCTTTGGTTGGTCGCCTCGGCGGTCGCCTGGGTCACGGCGGCGGTCTTTCTGGCGGCGGGTTGGGTGGCGGAGGTTTTGCTGGCACTCGCCCCGCGGTCTGATCGTCTGCCGCGGACGCCGATTGCGGAACAGTTGGATTAGGGAACCTTTCGTAATGATCCAAAGATGAAACCCCGGCGGATTTTTCGAATCCTTAAACTGCTCATACCGTTGGCCGTCGCCTTCTTCATCGGCCGGGCGATTTTCGAGAATTGGCGGCATGTTCGCGATGCGCCCTGGGATTTCGAGGGCCGCTACCTGTTTCTCTCGTTTCTGCTCACGGTGGGCTGGTTCGTGCTCCGGCCGCTGGTTTGGGCGGTGATTCTGCGGCGCTTCGGGCATCCAATTTCGTTTGGGGCGGCCTATCGTACGGTTCGCCAAGCGGAGCTGAGCCGCTACCTGCCCGGGGCGGTGTGGCAATACGTGAGCCGCGTCTATTTGGCCGGCCGCTGGGGCGTCCCGGCGGCGGCGACGATGGCGGCGACCTTGGTCGAGACGGTGCTGCTGATCTTGGCGGCGGTCGTTCCGGCTTTGTTCAATTTTCGTGAGGCGCTGCCGAACTTGGCGCGATTTCAGATCGTGCTGTTGGTCCTGTTTCCGCTCGGCGCGCTGGGGATTCTGCACCCGCGCTTGTTGAACATGTGGGCGGGTTTTCTGGCCCGCAAGCTCAAGCAGCCTTACAACGAGTTGAAGATCAACTGGTCGGCGATTGCCGGGATTTGGCTGATCTACGTGTTCATGTGGCTGGTGGTGGGCCTGGGGATCGGATTTTTCGTGCGCGGCGTGCTCGAGATTCCGACCGAACGGATTCCCGCCGTGGGCAGTTTCTTCGCCGCGGCGTGGTTCATCGCGATCATCTCGATGATCGCACCGGCGGGTATGGGGATCCGTGACGGGGTGTTTGGATTGTTGTTGAGTCAGATCATGCCCTTGGGCGCGGCCCTAACGGTGGCCGTCGGCACGCGGATGTGGATGACGCTGCTGGAATTGTTTTGGACAGGTTTGGGGATGTGGTTCTTCGAAGGGCCGAAACAGGAGCCGGGCGAGAAGGGCGGCGCCGAGCCGGGTTGACCATTCCACAATTACGGCGACGGCAGGTTATGGCAAATGCGTGTGGCTAGTACTCAGACCACGTGAAAAGACACGTTTCCCCGACCTTGTTGGGAAGGCGTCGAGCTGCCGGCGCGGAGGAAACCACTTGCCAAACAGAGCCGCATCGCCACGCGATGCGGTCACTCAAGAATAGTGCTTTGCCGCCAAACAAACTTTTCAAGCGGTCGTGGCACTAGACCCGCTTTTCTCATCGCCTGGCGAGGCAAAGTGCACGAGAGGCCCGTCAGTACGAGGCGCGCGCCGCTTGGCGCGCGGAGGCGTACTTGAACAGTACGATGAGCACGGCGAGCAAGCGAAACGAAGTAATGGCGGGTCTATCATGTGCTTTGCCCGTCAGGCGGTGAGAAAAGCGGGTTAGCCCAGCGTTAGGGCTCTTCCGGGTTTTTAGTGGCTGACGGCGGTGAGTGACGGGCTCTCGCCCCTGTGAGGCCGACCTCGGAGCCTGCTTCGGTGCCAGTAGAGGGCTTTGTGACAACTCTACGGAACCGAACTCCGAGACGACTTCGCGCTGTGCAAGATCCCGACTCGTTCCTACGCCGCCAACGCGTTGTTTCTGGAAGGGGTGCGCTTGGCCTACAACCTGGTGACGGCGTTCCAGAACCTTTGTTTACCCGAGCCTTGGTGCACGCTCACGCTCAGCCGGGTGCGTTACAACCTGTTGTTGTTGGCGGCGGAACTGACCCGCCCGGGCAACCGGCCGACCCTGCGTCCGCGGCCCTCCCCCCACCTCGAAGACCTCGCCCAAACGATTCAACGCCGCCTCGGCTTGCTTATGCCCCTAACGTAACGAACCCGCTTTCACGTCGGATTCAGGTTGAAACGGGCTGACGGGGAGGTTGGCGGGGTTTGATTACCGGCCGTAAAACGACCGGCCTAGGGAAGAAGAGGAAACCGCGTGAACACCGCTGCTCCACCCGAACCGGGCAAAAGAGCCGCGGGTCTCTTCGCTACGCGTATACGTATACCGCGAGTTCCGCGCCACCAGTGCGCGAGAGTTCAGCGCCACGCGTAGACCGATACGACCCGGCCGAGGGGTTTAGCGGCCGCCGGCCACGGGGACTTGGCGGTCGGGCTTGGGTTTGACGTGGATTAGACTCCAGGGGCGTTGACGCAGCTCGTCGGTGAGCCGCTCGATATTCTCGGAGCTGACGCGGAAATTTTCGAGCGTTTCATTAACGTTCTCTTCATTGACGACGACGAGGGCCTGCATGTCTTCGATCAGCCGGCGAGTGTCGATGAGCGTGGCCTCGATTTGAGCCAAGTCCCGCTTGAGCGGCTCACGAGTTTCGGTGATCGTTTGGTCGAGATTGCCCATGGTCTTGTCGGCGTGCTTGGCGATTTGGAGCATATCGTCGAGCAGCTCGTCGACTTTCACGAGCATTTCGCTGGTCTGGGTGGTGATCTTGTCGAACTTCGGGCGCTGCTCGGTAATCATTTGATTCGAGTTTTCGAGCAACGACTCGAGCTGTTGCCGGTTCCGTTCGCCGGTAAGTTCGTTGAGGTTGTCGAGTAGGACCTCGGCCCGGTCGTTCAGCGAAATGAAATTGGCTCGAATGTCTCTCATTAAGACAGTCGCTTCCGCCGTGACGGTCGAAATTTGCGCCGTCAGGTCGTCGAGGGTCAGGGTTTCCTGCGAGGGAATCACGCCGCCGGGCTTAATGCGCGCCGCCTCGGCCGAGCCGGTGCTGACTTCCAGATAGCGCTCCCCGAGAGCGCTCAACGACGCCGCGGTGGCGACGGAGTCCTCGTTGACGGGAATGTCGGCCCGCATTTCAACGACGACTTCGACTTTCGTGGGGTCGTCGGCGTAGGGGCGTATCTCGTCGACAATGCCCGCCTTGAGGCCGCCGAAGCGGACCAAGGTTCCGGTATCGAGCCCGGCGGCGTAGGTGAAATAGGTCCGATAGGTCACCTTTTCTCCGGCCAATTGCACGTTCGCCACCGAGATGAACGTGTAGACGAAGATGATGACCGCGACGATGACGAAGGCTCCGACTTTAGCTTCGCTGCTCATAAGTGTCCTTGCTGAATCGCTTCGCGGCCCGAGGTCCCTATATTATGCCCGAAATTACCCTTCGGTCAGGCGCTGTAAATAAGCCTGCTCGTCCGACCCGATTTCGTCCGGCACGCGATCGAGAAATTGCCGAATGCGCGGATGGTCGCTATTGCGAATCTCTTCCTTGGTTCCGACGGTGATCATCGTTCCCTTGCGCAGCATGCACAAGCGATCGGCGATCAAGAAGGCGCTTTCGAGCTCATGCGTTACGACGATGATGGTCATCTTGAAAGCGCTCTTCATATGCAGGATCAGCTCGTCGATGCCGGCGGCGATGATGGGATCGAGCCCGGCCGAGGGTTCATCGAACATGAGAATCTCGGGGTCCATCGCCAGAGCGCGCGCTACCGACGCTCGTTTCTTCATCCCGCCGGAGAGTTGCGAGGGAAACAAATCCTCCACGCCGCCGAGCCCGACCTGCTCGAGCTTCATGCGAGTCATCAGTTTGATGGTCGACTCGGCCAGGCTGGTGTGCTCTCGCAACGGTAAAGCGACGTTGTCGCCGACCGTCATCGAATTGAACATCGCCGCGCTTTGAAACGAAATGCCCATGATGCGGCGGATCTCGAACAATTCCTTGCGCGAGGCCTGAGTGACGTCGATTCCCTTGATCAAGATTCGGCCCGAGGTGGGTTTCTCGAGGGCCTCGATATGGCGGAACAGGGTGCTCTTGCCCGAGCCGCTGCCGCCCAAGATGACCATCGTTTCCCCGGCGTAAACGTCGAGATTGACGCCGTTGAGCACGGTGTGGTCGCCGTAGCGGACGACGAGGTCCTGGACGGAAACGACCGGGTCGCCCCGTCCGCCGTTGCCCGCCGCCGACACTGGATTGTCCGAATCCTTCATTTCCAGAAAAAGTAGAAAAACCCGGTAAACAGCAGATCCGCGAGCACGATCAAGAAGATCGATTTCACCACCGCCGAAGTCGTCGCGTGGCCGACGCCTTCCGGTCCGCCACGGACCAGGAAACCTTCAAAGCAACCGACATGGACGATGATTGTCCCGAAGGCGATGCTCTTGACCAGCCCGGAGACGATATCGCGCAGCAGCAGGACCTCGAAGGTCGCGCGGACATAAAGGTTCATTCCCATGTCGAGCGAGAAGTAGGTAAAGATGCCGCCCCCCAGAATCCCGGCGGTGTCGGCCGCGATGGTCAAGCACGGCATCATGAGCATCATGGCGAGGTATTTTGGAACCAAAAGGAACTCGACCGGGTCGAGCGCCATTGCCCTGAGCGCGTCGACCTCCTCGGTGACGACCATGGTTCCGATCTCGGCCGAAAAGGCCGAGCCCGAACGGCCGATCACGACAATCGCGGTCATCAGCGGACCCAGCTCGCGGGTGATGGTGACCCCGACCAGGTTAATCACGAATTGCAGCGCGCCGAACTTGCGCAACTCCGCTCCGGCTTGCAGCGCGAGGATCAGCCCGGTGCAGGCGGCGATCAAGCAAACCACGGGCAGGGCATGAACACCGACGATTGCCATATGGCGAACGGTGGACTGCCACCTTAAGCGCGAGCCGGTGAACGGGTTGGCACGCCACGAGGCAGTAAAACCGTGCCAAAACTGGATCGTGAGCCCGCCGACATACTCGACCTTTTCGATCGCGGATTTGCCGACGGCTTCGAAGACGTTCATGGGGAAAGTGAAGGCGGCACTCGGGAAAGTCGGCGTTAGGCGGAGCGCGCCGCGGGAACGCGTCTCAGGCGAGGGCCTCCTGCTCGGTCGCGGCAACCTCGAAAACGCCGAGCAGCCGCGTCAGCTCCAAGACATGCCGGGGGCCGTCGTTGAGCCCGACCAGGATGAGCCGGGCGCCCACTCGTTTTGCTTCTTGGAGCGCCTCGACAAGGCTGGCGATGCCGGAACTGTCGACGTAGGGCACGTCCGTTAGGTTCAAGATGACTCTCTGTTGCTCGCGCTTTCGAAACAGGTCCAAAACCGCGTCCCGCAGCTGCGGAGACGAGTACAAATCGACGTCGCCGGTGATGTAGACGATCGAACAGTCCCCGTCTCGTTTGATATTGATCTCCATGGCTCTTGATGACTCAGTTACCGGCGGGCCGTTTCGTCATTCGTAAGAGATTGCGGTTGTCGTCGCGCAGGTATTCGACTTGGTCCATGATCTTGCGTATCAGAAAAACACCGCGTCCGCCTGCACGAAGCTCGTCCGGCGGCGGCGAGCACAGATTCTCGGCGTCGAACGGTTCCCCGTCGTCCCGTATCTCCACTTCGAGAGTGCCGTCCCTGAGGGCGCAGCGCAGCTCGATCGGGCGCTCCGTGTTGCCGCCGTAGGAATGGCGCATCACGTTGGCGAGCGCTTCCCCGATCGCGAGTTCGACTTCCTGCCGCGTTTCGGCGGAGAACCCGGCCTGTTCGGCGAATTCCTCCACCAATAGCCGCACGGGCCGCAGCCATCGGGGGTCGCTAACGAATTTGACCTCGAATGCCTCGGCCACGCTCACGCGCATAGGGACGTAAACTCGTTTCCAGCGGAATTATAACACGATGCTGCGGGGGCGGGCCTAGAGCCGCGTGGCCCAGAGGATGGGGGGAGCACCCTCGCTCGGTGTAGGGCATCAGGACGAACCCCATGCGAGAGGTGCGGTTCGCGGCGCGGCTGAAGGCAGCAGGTCTGTCTTGGCGTTTGAGGCCGGGGCAAGAAAGCAAGCTCAGGAGCGGTCGAAGTGTCAACCGTCCCGGGGCGGGCAAGGCTCCCGCCGCCGCTTCGCGGCTGTAATGGTTCGTGATTTCGGCGGATGCGACGTAACGCATGATCCGCTTGAAAGGCAATTTTCGGAAGAATTGCGCTTTTTTACCCGAACAGCGTTTTGCCGCGGGCTGCCGGCGCAAAGGCATCCAGCGCGGCACTCGGCGATCCCTTTCTAAGGCGGCCCGATCGGGTAGGTCACCATTTGACTGCCCCGAGGACCGGCGGCCCACGAGCCCAACACGGCCGAAAACTTCCCGGCGTCGCCACCGGCAACCACGAGATGAATCGCCTCCGGTCGGGCGAACTTGCGGTAACAGGGCTCGCCGTCGATCACGATTTCTTCGTAACGGGCGCCAGCTTGAGTTCCTTCCCCGCCGTCGTCGCCGTCGCCTTCGTACAAGCGCAGCGGCACGCCGGTACGGTCAAACAGAAACTCGCGGACGTCATTTTTCGAAAGACCGTCTCGGGCAATGGTGACCGCGTGCTCGAGGCCGATGATGACAAGCGCCTCGTGGGCGCGGCAGGCTCGCAATGTCCAGACAGTCGCCAGGGTATGGGAAATGGTGCGCAAGACGGCCCGGGCGTCACGCGCGGTGTGCTCGCTTACCGATCGCGGCGGTTCGGCGGCAAACATCGTCACCGCGCCGACGCCCGCGTCGAAACCGCGCTCGACATGGAGCGGTTCCCAAGGACTGTTCTCTTCGTTTTCGGCGATGCAATAACTGAAGCGGCCCGGGTTGCCTAACGTCGACATGTCGATTTCGCCGGGGCGCGCGCCGCCGATGTTGGTCAGGATCAACTGAAAGGCGCGTCCCAAACTGCTGTTGGCGTGGGCGGTGTTGCTGAAGACGCCGCGACCGGAGACGAAATCGAGTTCGCGACGAACCGGACCGTTGACGATCATTAGCGGCGCGGCGATGTGGGTGGTTCCTTGGACCCCGTGCAGGTTGAATCGCTCGTCGCACGCTGCCCGTAGCGCCGTCATCAAGACCGGCATCATCTCGGGACGGCAACCCGCCATGACGGCGTTGGCCGCCACCTTTTCGACTGTCGCGAAACCGTAATTGGGCGGAACTTGGGCGATGACACGGGTCGGAGGAAGGCCGGAGGTCTCGATCATTCGCTCGACGCGTTCGAGGGTCGGGGGCACGACCGGCAAGGGATCGGTGAAGCCTTCCGCGACGCAGGTATCGAACAAGTCGCGATCCCCGCTCACTTCGATGCGAGATGCCGGCGGTCCTTCCTCTGCGTAGAGATCGAGCGCCGGGGCCGCCTCGCCCGGCGAGGCCTCTTCACGATGGCGCGAGACGCAACCCGGTTTGCTTTCGGGCGCGCCGTCGTAGGGGTCCGTAATCGTCACGGCCTGCTTGCCTAGGAGCGTGGCGAGCGCCCCGGCCAGGGCGTTGAGCGACGCTTTCTCAAATCCCGTGTGATGTCGAACAATTCGACCGTCGCAATCCAACAGGAAAAGGGTCGGAACCGCGAGTGGGTCGTAGAGACGCGAGACGGAGAGATCGGCGTCGAGCAGAACGGGGAAATCGATTCCCAGCCGCGAGACGATTTCGCGTGTGACGTCGGCGGGGTCTTGCGAGATGCCGACGACCGCCGCGCTGTCGTCGAGCCAATCAGCAAGTCTTTTCAGGTAGGGAACCGAGAGACGGCAGGATGGGCAGTCGGTTTCGAAGAAGAATAGGACGACCGGCCGCTCGGCGGTTTCGTTGGGCAGATTCCACGCCGTCCCGTCCAAGCGGCGCAGGGAGAATGGAGGAGCCTGTGTGTCTAGGGCCGGCATCGGGTAATCGTTTGAGCTGATTCGGTGCGATTATATCGCAGCCGGGCCCGAAAAAAGGGTACAGTGCGTTTCCATGAATCCGCGGATTCATAATACCGCCATGAAAATGGGTGTCGGGGGCCTTCCTGCCGCCCCTCCAGGGCTCGCTTGGTTGGGGTTCTACCCAGGGTTCCGCCTGTCGGCTCCACCCTGGGCTAAGGCTCCTGTCGCCGCTTCGCGGCTGCAGTGGTTGGGGATTTTTCGGGCTCCACCGTAGTCCACCGTACTCTCGAAGGGGGGTTTTCGGCGGAGCCACGGATTTTCGCCGTCCATCGCCGGTGGGAGTGGAGCGGATCGAGGAGCGAAAACCGAATGGCAGTCCCCGTTTTTTCGTCCGAACAGATTGGATCGCGGCGGCCGGGACATGTCGGCACGAATGCCGACACGGCACGCCTGGAGGCGCGCGCCACGACGCCAGTCCCGGGAGGGGAGGTAGAATCTACCGAGCGAAGTAGAGCTCGATAGCGCGGTCGATGTTTTCTTTGTCCAATCGGGGGGCGCGGTCTTCGTAGTCGGCGATGTTCTTGGAAATCGCGACGATATCTCGCGGATAACAAGCGCGCAGGACGGCGGTGCGGCTGTTCACCTTGCAACGCTCTTGCGCATAGGCGGAGGCTTCTTGGGTATAAGGCACGCCCTCGTTCTCGCAAACCATCTTCAAGATGCGGTCGAAGATTTCCGGGGAAACGACGTCGATCTTGATCTTGTTTTGGATGCGGCGCAGGAAGGCCTCGTCGGCGAGCTGACGGGGGTCGAGGTTGGTGGAAAACACGACCAACGTTTCAAACGGCACCGGGAAGGTGACGCCGGTACGCAGCGAAAGAAAGTCGAGACGGCGATCGAGAGGCACGACCCAGCGATTGAGCAGGTCGCGCGGGTTCATCATCTGACGGCCGAAGTCATCGATGATGAACATGCCGTTGTTGGCCTTCATCTGCAGTGGAGCGGTGTAGTAGCCGAGCGTGTCTTCGTAGCGCAGCTCGAGCATTTCCTTCACCATTTCGCCACCGACCGCGATGCAGGGACGGTCGCAGCGAATCCAGCGTCGATCGGCGGTGTCCTCGGGCTCGAGCGGCTTATGGACGACGGTATCGAAAGATGTTGATGATCTGGCCTTGGATTTCGATCGCGTAGGGCACGTAGACGGAGTCGGTGTAGACGCGCACCAAACGCTCGGCGATGCTCGTTTTTCCGTTTCCCGTCGAGCCGTAGAGAAAGATTTGCGAGTTGGAAACGATGGCGGGACCCAATTGGTCCAGCAACGAATCCTCCAACACGAGGTCGTGGAAGACTTCCCGCAGTCGTTCGCGGCCGACTTTCTGGCGCTGAGTCTGCTTTCGAACCGCTTGCTGATAGGCGGTTAACGAAACCGGAACTGCTCCGACGTATTGGCTAATCGAGTAGCGGTCTTGCGCCAGCTTTCGGCCGGCTTGGGAGAGGGTTAGCTCATAGTCGTTGCCGACCATGCCTTTGACTTCTACGTATTTTTCCTTGCGAAGGTGCTGGAAAACAGCCCCGCACAGGGCGACGCTGATCTTCATCAAGTCCGAGAGGCGATTCAAATTCGTCTGTCCCTCGAGCATGGTCGCTTTGAGCATCAAATCGACCAGGATGTTGGAGTTCACGTCGAGGTCTTCGAGGGTCTTCGGCATCTCCGGGAAAAATTGATCTTCCCCGAGTTCTTGCGCCGTCGGTGCGGTAAAGGCGAGGCTACCCATCTATTGGTAATTTTATCAGCCACGTCGGAATCGCTCAAACCGTGATAAAGGTTAGATTTACCGAGGAGAATACCCTGTACTGGCGGTGGCGGCGGGGGCCCGCAACTAAGGTTGCCGTGGGCTGCCAGGGACTTATCGCCCCCCGTGTCAAAGGCTAATGGACGGGGAGGGAGGCTGCCGGAGAAGGGGCGGGGCATCGTTTCCCCACCCTGACCACCGACCGATAACGGCGCGGCTTTAGATGCCGGCCCAGCCGGTCTGAGGATTTTGTTCTCAGATTCGATCGGCGAGGCAGTCCCGCAGCCGTCGCGTGAACCGTCCGCTGCGCTGAACCGTGAACCGTAAGCCGCAAGCGTCGGACTCGCTGCGCTCACGGCTGAGCGCAGCGGACGGTTCACGGTTTACGGCTCACGAAATGGTCGACGCCCCGACCCAGAATTTCAAATACCTTTGGCTAGTATTTAGGAACCGAGGGGTCGACCCGGTCGCTCCAGGCGAGGATCCCGCCCTTGAGGTTCTTGACCTTGCGGAAGCCCGCCTTCTTGAGAAAGTCGACGGCTTTGGCGCTGCGCATGCCCGATTTGCAATGCACCACGATGTCGTCGGCGGAGTTGAGTTCGTTGACGCGCTTGGGTAAATCGCCGAGCGGAATCAACACCGTGTCGGGTAGCGAGCAGATCTGGTATTCGTGGGGTTCGCGAACATCCAACACAAAAATGGGGTCGCCTCGGTCGAGCCGCTGTTTCAAATCGACGACGTCGATTTCCCATTCGCTCAATCCCGGTTCGGGTTCGGGTTCGACTGGCGGGATGCCGCAAAACTGCTCGTAGTCGATCAACTCGCGAACGGTCGGGTTGTCGCCGCAGACGGGGCACTCCGGATTGCGGCGCAGCTTCAGCTCGCGGAACTTCATATTGAGGGCGTCGTAGAGAACCAAGCGCCCACTCAACGTCTCGCCCTTCCCGAGGATGATTTTGACCGTTTCGGTCGCCTGGATGCTGCCGACCAACGCCGGCAGAATGCCGAGCACGCCTCCCTCGGCGCAACTGGGAACCAGCCCGGGAGGGGGCGGCTCGGGATAGAGGCAGCGATAGCAGGGTCCGCCGTTGTGGTTGAAAACCGTGGCTTGCCCCTCGAAGCGGAAGATCGAGCCATAGGCGTTCGGCTTGCCGAGCAGGACGCAGGCGTCGTTGACCAAGTAACGCGTCGGGAAATTGTCGGTGCCGTCGACGACGATGTCGTAATCCTTGAAAATATCGAGAGCGTTTTCGCTTGTCAGCATCGTCTCGAATTTTTCAATTTCTACATAAGGATTGATGTCGTTCATGCGATCGGCGGCTGAGTCGAGCTTGGGGCGACCGATGTCGGCGGTACCGTGAATGACCTGCCGCTGCAGGTTCGTCATGTCGACGGTGTCGAAATCCACCAGGCCGATCTTGCCGATGCCGGCGGCGGCCAAGTAAAGTCCCAGCGGCGCGCCGAGCCCGCCGGTGCCGATCATCAGGACCTTGGCTTGCTTGAGCTTGATCTGCCCCTCCATGCCGACTTCGGGCATGATCAGATGGCGGCTGTAACGAAGAATCTCGTCGTTGCTGAGCACCGCGGGCGGCGCGGCGCTGACGGGGTTAGCCGACATGACGACCTCCCGCGATCGAGGGAACGATGCTGATCACGTCGTCGGGACCCACGGGGGTCTTATCCCGCTCGAGATAGCGGATATCTTCGTCGTTCATGTACACATTGACGAAGCTGCGCAGCTTGCCCTGGTCATTGAACAGGTGCCGCCGCAATTCGGCGTGCGCGTCGGTCAATTTTTCGAGGGCCTCGCCGACGCTCGAGGCTTCGACCTCGACGGTGTCCTGTTGGTCGACGTATTGGCGCAAAGGGGTGGGAATCGTCAATTTAGGCATTACGGTCTCCGTGGCTGAGTTCTTCTTTTTCCGCCTTGGTTTGATCGGGGTCGGGCAGCCAGCTGTTGGCGTGGTCGAAACGTCCCTGTTTGATCGAGAGTACAACAAACGAGTACCAAGGGCAGGAGTTCTTCAAATCGGTTTCGGAAAAGTAGGCGTCGCAATCGGGATGGGAGTGATAAATTCCGATCAGCTCGAGCCGTTGTTTGCGGGCTTGCTGGTCCGCCGCCAACAAATCTTCATTGCGCAATTCGTAGCGCGCCGCCTGCTCGCCGTCAAAAGAATTTGTGAGCGGCATGTCGGCGGTGACGACCTTGCCGTTGGGACCCGAGGCCCCGAGCATCGCCCCGACGCATTCGTTGGGGTAGACGGCCTCGGCATGCCGCAGCATGCGGGTCCACGGGGCTGAGTCAATTCGTATCATCGCGTCCCATGCTTGTCCCTTCTAACTTAAGATGCTTGCGGGCTGCCCCATGATTCGTCAACCGACGGTGCGCGAGGGCGGGTCCAACCCGGCACAGGTCCACATCACGGGGGCGGTCACTCGTCGTCCCAGAACTGCTCGCTGAGGTACTTGTCGGCGGCATCGCAGAAGACGGTAACGATCGCGCCGCTCTTGACTTCTTCGGCGACCTTGAGCGCGGCGACCATATTGGCGCCCGAGGAAATGCCGACCAGCAACCCCTCTTCCCGAGCCAGACGGCGGACCATCTCGTGGGCGTCCTCGGTCTCGGCCCAAATATTGTCGTCAGCCAGCTCGTCGTCATAGATACCGGGGATGATCGCCGTCGGCATATGCTTGAGGCCCTCCAACCCGTGAAACCCCGATGAGGGCTGCATTGAGATCAACCGCACACGGTCGGAATATTCCCGCAACCGTCGTCCCACGCCGGTGAAGGTTCCGCTCGTGCCCAGCCCGGTGACGAAATGCGTAATCGTCCCCTCGGTCTGGGCCCAAATCTCGGACCCCGTCGTGTCATAGTGCGCCCGCCAGTTGGCCGGATTGTTGTATTGGTCGGGGTAGAAATAGATATCTGGGTTGCGTTCGTACTCAGCCCGGCATTCGCGAATCGCGCCGTCCGACCCTTCGCCCGCGTCCGTCAGGACGATCTGCGCCCCGAAGGCCTTGAGAATCCGCTTGCGC
Organism: Bryobacterales bacterium; assembly: GCA_965238125.1. GTDB lineage: Bacteria > Acidobacteriota > Terriglobia > Bryobacterales > UBA6623 > UBA6623. Next base: position 1,206,185 of record OZ250179.1, read on the forward strand.
TCGGGCGAGGCGTTCGCCGGGAGAAACAACTTGACCCTGTAGCCCTTCGCCGCCCCGATCATCGCGTAGGCAATCCCGGTGTTACCGCTCGTTGAATCGACCAGAATCTTGTCGCTTGTCAAGCGGCCGGCGCGCTCGCCCTCGATGACCATTCGCAGAGCCGGCCGATCCTTGACCGAGCCGCCGGGATTGAAATATTCCGCCTTGGCGTAGATCTCGACGTCAGGCAAATGGCGAGCAAGGTTGGGGATCCGAAGCAGCGGCGTATTGCCGATCCGCTCCAACACGGAAACGCTCCCCTGCACTTTGGTTGACGTCATGTGACAACCTCGACGGCCGAGCGGCTGCCGGGCTTTTCAACCCTTGATCGTAGTGAATCCCTACTATTTCTGTCAACAAATAGGAGATTGACCGTTTGCCAAGATGGCCAAGATTGACCGTGAAGAGAACGTAGATGAGTTTTAGGGACTGTTTAAGTATTTTTACGGGAAATTGTGAACTGTATGAGGCAGCTGAAGTTGATCTCCCGCAGTGCTGGGGGCTGCAACTCCGCTGTTGAATTCGAAAGGAGAGGATGAGCCGGACCGGGCGACCGGCAACCGGTTGGGTCGTCCGATCAGTCGTTTTGATCGGCCTGGCGTTGCTGTCTTTGCGTTTCGAGCCGTTCTTCGATGGAGTCGAGGATTCGCTTGGTGCGCTGGATCATCTCCGGATCGGCGCCCATCTTCTGAAATCCGGCGTGAGCATCGGCGGCGAACCTTCGGGCTTCGGCAAGCCGGCCGTCGTCGCGAAGCGAAACGGCGAGGGTAAAGCGCGTGTTGGCCGCCTCGGTGACATCGCCTTGCCGCTCGTAATAGCGAATGGCCTCACGGTAGTAGGGTAAAGCCCGGCCTATTGAGTCTCGCAAAATAGAGTGACACCTTTTGGTGTTGCCGTACGTATTCTTATGTATGGGAACACCGAAAGGAAAGCGCCGCGATTTCGAAGCATTGGAGAAACGCCGTTTCGAAGCGATGCGTTTGCTCGATGAAGGACTCAATCAGTCCGAAACCGCCAGGCGTCTGACAGTCGCCCGCCAAACCGTCAGTGAGTGGCGACGACAGTACCTGGCGCAAGGCGAGGCCGGGCTGCGCAAGGCCGGCCGCGCCGGCCGCAAGCCGCTATTAGACGCCACGCAGCTCGAACGCCTGGAGATCCTGCTGCTCGAAGGCCCCGAGGCGCACGGCTTCCCGACGCCGTTGTGGAGCTGTCCGCGGGTGGCTCGTCTGATCCGAGACGAGTTCGGCGTGCGCTATCACGAGGGCCATGTCTGGAAGATCCTGCGGGCGCTCGGCTGGAGCCCGCAACGCCCGGTCGGCAAAGCCCGCGAGCGCAACGAAGAGGCCATCCGCGACTGGAAGTGCAAGAGGTGGCCGGCCATTAAAAAAAAGCCCGCAAACAAGACCGCACGATCGTCTTCATCGACGAAAGCGGATGGAGTCAGAAGCCGCATCGTTGCCGCACCTGGGCGCCGCGCGGCGAGACGCCGCTGCTGGAGTTCAACTTCAATTGGCAGAAGCTTTCGGTGTCGGCCGGGTTGACGTTGCGCAACTTTTACTTTCGGCTCTATCCCGGCGCGATTGGCGAGTTGGAGGTCATCGACTTTCTGCAGGCCTTGGTTCGCCACATGGACGGCCCGTTGATGATCGTCTGGGACCGCTTGCCGGCGCATCGCAGTCGGATGGTGCGAGAGTTCATTGAACTCTCGCAAGGCCATATCGTGACGGAGTATTTGCCGGCGTATGCGCCGGAGCTGAATCTGGTGGAATACATCTGGGCGTACTGGAAACAGCACGAGTTGCCGAACGTCTGTCCGAAGGACTACTGGGAACTCGACGAACGTGCCCGCAAAACGCTGCGGCGCATGCGCCGCAAACCGCGCTTGATTACCGCTTTCTGGAAACAGTCTTCTCTTTGTCTCGATTGACAGGATATTATGCGAGACTCAATAGGTCGCCCAAGGCAAAGCAAATATGGCCCAGCTCCTGGTTGTGGTGTGCGAGCTTAACCCAATCGTCGGCAGGATCATTCTCGATGGCGCGCATGTAATGTTGCCGCGCGTCGCTCAAGTGCCTCATCAGATCCGTTTGGGCCATATTCGCTTTTCGAGCCATGCCGAAAAGCTCCCAAGAAACCCTCCCCAACTCTGAGTAGCAGGCCGCCCTGCCGAGACGGTCGTCCTCGTCCCTTAAGGCCAAGCATTGCTGAAACCAGCGGTCGGCTTGGTCGAGGTTGCGCACGCCGGGTTCGTCGGTATAAGCCAACCCCAACTCAAACGTCCACTGGGAAGCGGTTTCGGTTTCCCCGAGCTGTTGGACGAGATCGACGGCTTCCTGGTCGACCTTGGGCTCCGGGAACCCTTGTTTCCTCAAGATACTGCTCAAACGATAGAGCGACTCGGCCCAGCGGCGAACCACCTGACGAGCGTCCTCGTCCCATTGCTCGGACGCAGTCGTGATGAAAGGCGCCGCCTCCTCACGGTCCCAATGCAAACACAATCGCTGGAGCTGCTCGGCGCGCGGGAGGTGGCGCAGCCGAGCCGCCGCGTACACGCCCTGTTCGACGACCGCCCTCCAGTAGAGGTCGCGCCCGGAAAGCGGTTTCTCGGTGCCTCGCTCGGCGCACTCCTTCATGTGCTCACCCACGAAGCCCTCCCAAGCAGAGACCTGGCCCTGCACTTCGAAAAGCGCGCCCAGCCCCTGAACGCAACCCCCGATCAGATCAAACCACTCGTTCCGCCTCGCCAACGAGAGGGCATGCGACAGATTGGCCTTCTCGCCGGCAAGCTCCGCTTCAACATCGTGATCGCCCGTCTTGAGACGCGCGAACGACCGGGCGCCGAAATCGGAGAAGCTTCGGACGTAGGCGCGGTTGGCCACTGTCAAACCGTCGAGATCCGCCTCTTTCACGCGGCTTCGCAACGTGTCAAAAAAGGAACGCTTTTTGGCGCGCGGATCTGATTCGGACTGGACGGCCGCTTGGAACAGGTGCGCCGGCAGGGGCGGCAACATCGGATGCATCGTGAACACCCCCCGGCCTCGGCGCGTCAACAAGTGCAACTTGGCCGCCCGGTCGAGAACACTCGACTCGGGATCATCCGTCAACTCAACAAAGGCGCGATTCTTCTTCAGGTGCGGCAGCGCGGCGTCGGCGGGCCCTTTCGCCTGCGCTGCCAACCGCTCGACGTTCACCGTTCCGCGGAATAAGTGCAGCAAGGCCAGCACACGCCTGTCGTTCTCTCCCAGTCCTTTGTTGACGGCGTAGCTTAAAGCCGCCCGCGCGACATTACCGCCGTCATCTCCGGACGCCGCCGAAGCGACGCGACCTTGCAACGCGCGCAGCCCGCCGGCACTCTCGATCTCTTCCTTGACGGCGGACGCGGTCAGACACGCCAGCGCCAGCGGGTTGCCCTCGCTGTAGTCGAGCAGCGGCCGCCAGTCGTCGGCGTCCTCGAGCCGGCCGTCATCGTGTTCGACCAAGGCTCGGGTCATCTGCAACCGTTCGCAAGGCGGCAACCCCGAGATCGAAACGCGCCGCGGCATGATCCCCAACCAGCGGTGTTGGGCTGGGCTGCTCACCAGAAGAAACTTGGCCTGGGATTGGCGGGCGGATCTCAGGAAACGCGTTAGTTCTTCTCGCTCAACGTCGGACCATTCCGATTCACCCGTCACAGGCTCGACCGCTTCGACGTTGTCCCAGATCCAAAAGCATGGAATCTGGTTCATGACTTGCAGAATGACTTCCTGGCGCTCTTCGGGTTCGACTCGGTTCCAACGCGTATTCTCATTCTCGATCTAGGCGGCTCCTACCGCCGGCTGACCCAGTTTCTAGGCGGAGGCTACATGGAGCTATCCCCGGAAGGCGACACGGGCGGCGGGTTTCGGTTACGGCCCTTCTCGCTTCCAGCGGGAGAGCGGACCTTCGGATTCCTTGCCGGGTGGATTGCGCGCCTCTTGCGAATCGGCGGCTGGACACTCGGCGGGGAAGACCCCAGCGAGATTCGCGCCCGCGTCGAAGACCTCTATGCCTTCGCGCCCCAACGCCGGACCCTTGGGGTGTTGGTCCGTTCGCTGCCCTCAAAGATGTGGCCCGCTCTGGGGCGCTGGCACGGAGACGGCGCGTGGGGTCGATATTTCGACAACCCGGCGGACAGTGACGACCTCAACTTCGAGGACTGGCAGGTGATCGACATGGCGGGCGCGGCGGAGCACGAGGACTTGTGCGAAGCGGCGCTGTTCTACCTTCTCGAACGGTTGCGGCTGGCTTTGGAGAACCCCGACGAGACGGCCAGGGTAAAGCTCATGGTGGTCGATGAAGCATGGCGCTACTTGCAAGACCCGGCGGTACTTTCCTATCTTGCCGAAGCCGCGAAGACATGGCGCAAGAAGAACGCGGCGCTGATTATCGCCACGCAAAGCGCCGTGGACGTGACCGGGACCGCGGGGGCGGAAGCCTTGCTCGAATCCATGCCGACCAAGCTGTTTCTCGCCAACCCGGAGTTGCCGGACAAAGCCGCCGAAACCTTCCGGCTCAACCCTTCCGAAGTCAATACCATTCGAGGCTTGATCCCCAAGCGGGAGCTTTATCTACGTCGCACCGACGCGGCGGGTATCTTGCGGCTTGAAGTCGATCCGGCCAGCGAAACCCCCTCCACAATCGAGGACTTGATCTTGTTGCCATCACTATTCCCGGCTGCGAACCGGGCGGACGGGTCTTCGTCGGCCAGCGCAAGGATCCCTTCGCGGTCAACCTCGGCGAGATATCCGACCTGATCAACATCACCGATCCCGTCGGCAACCCGGACGCGGAACGTTCCGACACCGCTGACAAGAACATCACAAGCTTCGCGCTCGAGGTGCCGATTGACTGCCTCACCGGAGATGGCGGGGGGGTCATCGGCGGGTGGACTACTGCGAGTCTGCGGCGCAATCGCACTCTCATTGACAACCCGACCTTCGAGGCTCCGGACGAACAATCCGGCAGCCTTGTTCAGGTTTCGCGGCTGGGCAACCCACTGATCAACGAAGTGGTGATTGGCTTGCCCGACAAGAACCGGTTTAACGCAAGCCATCCGCGCGACGACGGTTTGAACTTCCTGCAGTACGTCACCCACCCCACCCTGCCCGAGTTCATGCAAATCCTTTTCCCGGACGAGCTGGCGGCGCCGAACAACTTCTCCCGCAGGGATCTGGTGCAGGCTTTCCTGACGGGCATCCCGGGTCTCAACGAGGACGGCTCGACCGGTGAGATCATGCGCCTTAATACCTCGATCGCGCCTACGCCGCGCGGTCTGCAGAACCGTCTGGGCGTCATTGGAGGCGACCTAGCCGGCTATCCGAACGGCTGGCGGCCGGGCGACGATGCGGTCGATATCTCGCTCCGGGTGCTGATGGGCAACCTCTGCCACCAGGGCCTAGGCGGAGGGGACCCGGACCCGAACGAGTTCACGGTCATGCTGAGCGGCGACAACGTGGTCCCGCCGACATCGTCCAACGCCACGGGTGAGGGGCAGTTTTTTCTAACGGAAGAAAACCGGTTCCAGGGTGTAGTCAACCATAACGTCCCGAACGTCATACGCGGTTCCTTCCGCCAAGGTGCGGCCGGGCAGGAAGGTCCGGAAATCTGTAGAGACGCTTTTGGTCCGACGCCGGTTGGGTTTGACTGCTTCCTCGATCCGGACGAAGTGGACGCACTCCTTAAGGGGAATCGCCCCTCTTGCAGCGCGCGGAACGCATAGTTGATTAGTGGATAGTGAAAACCGTCGAGGTCAAGCGGTATTCGGATCCGCTTTACCCGGATTTCCACTTTAGTTTCGGTTCTGCTAACCATCGGGTGGACTCGGACGCCTTTATTTATGCGGGCTTGAAAGCACTCAAGGCGCTGAGGAGATCAACACCCAATGGGTGAAAAAGAAAACAAACCGTTTCAGCTCACCTTCAATGGATTTCTCAAGGTCGATTTCCAAGGATCGCGAGTCACCTCGGATGGCGGGCTGATTCTCATTCGCGAACTGGACGAACGACTCGGACTAGGCAAGCTGATAGACGAGCATCTGACGGATTCGCGGCAAGGCTCGAACAAGAAGTTCCCGTTCGTCGATCTGCTGCGACAGTCGGTCTACTCCCGCTTGGCGGGCTACGAGGATCTCAACGACGCCGTTCGTGTCTCCGCCGATCCAACCTTTCGGCTGATTGGCTCGAAGAAGAACTGGGATCGCGGCGCGGCGCTGACCTCCCGGCTGCAGAGCTTCGAGACCGCCATGCTCGCCGGCGACGAGAATCTGATCGGGCTGATGGCGGTGAACCGCGAGTTGATCGCGCAAGCCGAGGCCGGTGATGACTCCGCGTGCGTCGTGCTGGACATGGACTCTACCGAGAGCCCCGTCCACGGCCGGCAGGAAGGCAGCGCCTACAACGGCCACTTCGAGTCGGTCTGCTACCACCCACTGTTGCTGTTCAACCAGCACGGCGATTGCTTGGCGGCAAAGTTGCGACCGGGCAACGTGTCCAGCGCCGAGGACTGGGACGAGCTGCTGCTGCCGGAAATCGAACGCCAACAGGCGGAGGGCAAACAGGTGACGTTCCGGGCCGATGCCGCCTTCGCCAAGCCGGATATTTACGAGACGTTGGAGGAGCGCGGCGTGGACTACGTGATTCGCATCCCGGCCAACAAGAGCCTGGAGCTGGAGATCGAAGATATCCTGTTTCGTCCGCCGGGCAGGCCGAGCGCAAAGCCCCTGGTGCGCTACAGGAGCTTTCGGTATCAGGCCGCGAGCTGGTCGAAGTCCCGGCGGGTTGTTGCGAAGGTCGAGTATCACCAAGGTGAGTTGTTTCCTCGCGTCGGTTTCATCGTCACGAGCATGGCCTTGCCGAGCCGCTCGCTGGTGCGGTTCTACAACAAGCGCGGCACGGCGGAGCAGTGGATCAAGGAAGGCAAACAAGCGACGCATTGGACAAGGCTGTCATGCCATCGGTTCCGGGCCAACGAAGTGCGACTGCAACTCAGCGTGCTGGCCTATAACCTGGGGAACCTATGGCGGAGGCTCGGGCTGCCGCAACGGATCAAGAGCTGGTCGCTGACGAGCTTGCAACAGCGGCTGATGAAGACGGGCGGTAGGCTGGTCAAGCATGCGCGGTACTATTGGCTGCTGTTGGCCGAAGGACATCTGAACCGGCGGCTGTTCGGCGACATGCTGCATAGGATCTGGGCGCTGCCTGTGCCGGGTGGGTAGCGTTGCCCGCCGGCGCACCGCAGCCGCCTGGTGCGGGAGTTCATCCAGCTCTCCGAGGATCACATCGCAACGGAGTACTTGCCGCCCTATGCGCCGGAGTTGAACCCGGTGGAATACATTTGGGCGTACTGGAAGCAGCACGAGTTGCCCAACGTCTGCCCGAAGGACTACTGGGAACTCGACGAGCGCGCCCGCAAAGCGTTGCGGCGAATGCGCCGCAAACCGCGCTTGATTACCGCTTTCTGGAAACAGTCTTCTCTTTGTCTCGATTGACAGTATATTATGCGAGACTCAGTAGATAACTGGAAGCACGCTGCAAAATAAATCAGTCCCCCGAGTAGACTCGGAAGCCTTAAACTGAACTCAGACAGGCCAAGAAGCCAAATCGAAACCTTGGTGAGTAGCGTGAAAAGGACGTGATTGTTGGCATCGTATACTTGGCCCATTTTGGAAAAAGCGGGGGCGACAAATTCGAGGTAAGTGAGTGCCTCGTCATACGTGATTGACTGGGTCCAAGCCCGATAGACATTCGTTGAGAACAGTGTAGCGAGCAGGGCAAACGCAAGAACTGGCGCGATGCTTGGGGCCAGCAAGCGCTGCATGAACGAAGTGGCTGTATTCATACTACCCGGGTTTGAACGCCGACTCCGAGTCTGAGTGCGCATCTATCCAGGATTTCCATTTTGGCCCTGGCACGGTCACAGGATACACCCCCGCTGCGCCGAATACCACGTCTTTTCGCGCTGAACCCTGCACATCACCTCCGCCGGTAGGCGCCAGGGCTCGTCCGTCCGCTCACAGACGTTGATTGAGCGGACTGAACGGCGCTCCGGCCGACACTGCTCCCTGCGAAACCTTTTTGGAGCCAAAAACTGTTGATCCTCGCCCGGGCAACGCTACCCACCCGGCACAGGCAGCGCCCAGATCCTATGCAGCATGTCACCGAACAGCCGCCGGTTCAGATGCCCCTCCGCCAGCAGCAACCAGTAGTAGCGAGCATGCTTGACCAGCCGACCGCCGGTCTTCATCAACCTGTGTTGCAAACTCGTTAGCGACCAGCTTTTGATTCGCTGCGGCAGCCCTAGCCGCCGCCACAGGTTGCCCAGGTTGTAGGCCGGCACGCTGAGTTGCAGCCGTACCTCGTTGGCTCGGAAGCGGTGACACGACAAGCGGGTCCAGTGCGTGGCCTGTTTGCCTTCTTTGATCCACTGCTCCGCCGTGCCGCGCTTGTTGTAGAACCGCACGACCGAGCGGCTCGGCAAGCTCATGCTCGTCACGACAAATCCGACGCGCGGGAATAGTTCGCCCTGGTGATGCTCGACCTTGGCGACAACTCGCCTTGCCTTCGACCAGCTCTCGGCCTGATAGCGAAAACTCTTGTAGCGCACTAGGGGCTTGGCGTTCGGCCTGCCCGGTGGCCGAAACAGGATGTCCTCGATCTCCAGCTCCAGGCTCTTGTTCGCCGGGATGCGAATCACGTAGTCCACGCCGCGCTCCTCCATCGCCTCGTAGATCTCGGGCTTGGCGAAGGCGGCGTCGGCGCGGAACGTCACCTGTTTGCCCTCCGCCTGTTGTCGTTCGATCTCCGGCAGTAGCAGCTCGTCCCAGTCCTCGGCGCTGTGCACGTTGCCGGGACGCAGCTTCGCGCCTAGGCAGTCGCCGTGCTGGTTGAACAGCAACAGCGGGTGATAGCAGAGGGACTCAAAATGGCCGTTGTAGGCACTGCCTTCCTGTTGGCCGTGGACGGGGCTCTCCGTGGAGTCCATGTCGAGCACCACGCGGTCTGAACCGTCGGGAGCTTCGGCTTGCGCGACCAGCTCCCGGTTCACTGCCATCAGCCCCAGCAAGTTCTCTTCGCTCGCCAGCATCTCCGTCTCGAAGCCATGCAGCGTCGAGGTCAAGGCTGCTCCGCGATCCCAGTTCCTCTTCGAGCCGATCAAGCGAAAGGTCGGATCGGCGGATACTCGAACGGCGTCATTGAGGTCCTCGTAGCCAGCGAGTCGGCTGTAGACCGACTGCCGCAGCAGATCGGCCAGCGCGAACTTCTTGTTCAAGCCTTGTCGCGAGTCGCTGAGATGCTCGTCGATCAGCTTCCCGAGTCCGAGTCGTTCATCCAGTTCGCGAACGAGAATCAGACCGCCATCCGAGGTGACTCGCGATCCTTGGAAATCGACTTTGAGAAATCCATTGAACGTGAGCTGAAACGGCTTGTTTTCTTTTTCACCCATCGGGTGTTGACCTCCATGGCGTCCTTATCGGGCTCTAGCCCCTATCAATAAAGACGCTGAAGGTCGCTGGATGGTCTGAAGCTCATACATCAAATTGAAAATGCGGGTCCAATCATGCCCCGCCTCTTCCAAACCGACATGGAAGATTCGGGCCAGTTGATCCAGCACCGACGCCAAGGTGACGCGATGATCGAATGACGTATACATCACCGGCCCGTCATTGCCTCCGATACGGGAAAACCAATCGGCGAACTCGGCGGCAAGCGTCGTTTTGCCTTGGCCCGGATCCCCCTCCAACAGCACGATCGAAAAGGCGTCGAAGGCATGATCGAGTTGCATCAGCACGGCGTCGCGGCGAATGAATCCTCCCACCGGCGCCGCGGGCCGAGCGGCGGTTTGATTTTCCGGCGCCTCGGCGGCCTCGACAACCCGCAGCGGCACGGGGCCGGCTCCCGTTCATAGGCAACGGGCAGGCTGACTTCCTGGAAGGGAATCGGCCCATAGGTGACTTGGCGATCCGTGATATCGCGGCTCTGGCGTCGTACGCGCGAAAGCGCTTCTCCTAAACTCCGGCCCTCGGCCAACTCGTTGTAGATTTTGCCGGTCATCTCCGCCGCACAAATTGGATCCAGTCCGTAGGGCAGGCAAAGGGCTCCGGGAAGGCCCTGGGCCGAGGCATCATACGCCACCGAGAGCAGCGCTTGTTGTGTCGAACCGGCAACCTCGTCAAAATCACGCGGCTCGAGATGAAATTGGTCCGAGGAGGCGGGAGTGGCGCAAAGCGTCAGCAGCGGCACGCGGGCGTCCGCCAACAACTCCGCCAGCGAGACGCCGTCGAGCAGGTGAAAATTCTGCTCCAGCGTGGCGTCCTGAAACGCCAGGTAGCCGTGTGGGCCTCGGAGGACCTGAGAAAACTGGGGTTCATGTTCGAACAACGCGACTTCATCCGGTGTCCCGTCAAGTTCCACGTCGGAGAATACGCCTGAACAATCAATGTGCACGACGTGATAGGGTTCGCCCATCGCCTCGGCTTCGAGCAACGTGCTGCCGAGTTGGCCGAATGTGGGCGGCCTCAGAAAATCCAGAAGCACTCCCTTTCCGACGGCCGGGGCAAGCGAGCGTAGCAATTGAGCCGCGGTGGATCGAAACGGTGTCCCCGATTCCGCCAAGGGCCGGCAAACAGCGCAAAGAACGCGAACATGGGTGCCTTGGCGGCGCGTGGGCGCTACTTTTTCAGCCGCCCGCGGGATGCGTACGAACGATTGGGCCTCGGTAGCCAACACGCCGCCGGAAGGATCGCGGATCAACTCCCAGGGAATGTCCCCGCTGCCTGGCGAGGGGGGGGTGGTAATTTCTATGCGGGTCGACGCCAGTTTCGGTTTGACCTTGCGCCACACCGTCCCGGCTTCTCCGGAGGAAAAGATCTTGACGAAAAGATCGGTCCCAATGTCGTTGATTCGTCTTTCGGCCTCCTGTGCTTCGGCGATTGCCTCCTCGATCGGATAATGCAGGAAATCTTCCCAATACCAGCGGAGGCGCTCTTGATCCTCGGAGCTGAGCGAGAAAACGAAGCGGCTGGGCGTACCCTTACTCTTAGCCTCGTCGGCTCGGATCGTGACGCTGTGCTGATCCCCTTCGAAGCTGTGCTCGATGCTGAGTTTCACGGGTGACGCTCCGAGAATAAGGGATTGGCGGAGAGGGGGGGATTCGAACCCCCGGTAGAGCTTTAAACCCTACGACGGTTTAGCAAACCGCTGCTTTCGACCTCTCAGCCACCTCTCCGCGGGAGTCAAGGCCGGACAAATTCGAGCGGGAAGCCACCCTCAATTTATCACATCGTTATTCCTTCCACCGCATGGCGACCGAAGCCACCGTTCGATAGCCCATCCGCAATTCGTTCACGATATTGCCCTTGGCGTCAAACTCGATCAGCCGTCGGCCCGTGTAGTCGGACGCGAAGACACCGCCGTTGGGCAGCGGGAAGATTCCCGAGGTCCATGCCATGCGCAATTTCATGTCATCCCCGCCGATCGAACGCACGACCTTACCCTGGGGCGTCACCTCGACAATTTCGCCCGGGGCGGCGTGACTGATCAACGTATTGCCGTTCGGCAGCCGATGCGCTTGGTAGGGAAAGCGCTCGTCGCCGCCCTCGACCTTGTAGGTCCAAACGATCTCGCCGGCTTGGTTCACTTCGATGAATTTGTTGAGCCGCTCGACGCTGATCAGCGTCGTTCCCTGCGGCGTACGGCGACTGTTCCGCGACTGCATATCCGCCAATTCGGGGTTCTTGTATTCCCAAACCACTTCGCCCGCCGGTGTCACTTCGAACACCCGGCCGAGCACCGAATCGCCGATCAAGGTATTCCCGTCCGCCAGCCGCTGGGCGCTCATGGCGTGTTCGAGCCCTTCGGTCGGACCGTAACTCCAAACTTCTTTGCGGTGGTGGTCGACCTCGACGACTCGGCCCCAACTGCCGGTTGTGTAGAGAACGTTTCCATTCGGGAGAATCTGCGCGTCGTGGCCGCGGTTGTTGGGAAGAGTCCACAGCACTCGCCCGGAGGGCCAGTCCATCGCGACGACCTCGCCCGCCGGCCCGTGATCGACAACGACCGCGAGGCGTTGCGGCGGACGCGGCGCCAGTTTCTTCTCGAACCAATCGAACATCGCCGCATGGGCCCGCTCGCGATGGGCCCCTTTGAAACCGTGCCCGGCCCCCTTGAGCGTCAGCAGTTTGTTGTCCACGCCGGCGGCCTCGAGACGCTCGGTTAGCCATTGTGCATGTTCGTAGGCGACGTAGTCGTCCTCTGTCCCATGAATCGTCAGCGTCGGCGCGGCGTTGGGCGTCACCCAGTTCAACGGACTCGCCTTGATGTGAAACGACCGCGCATGTTCCAGATCGCCGCCTAGAAACAGCGGCAGCACCTCGGCGGCGTCCACGCTCTTGCCGGGTTCATAAGACGTCGTGAAATCGGTTGGACCGTAGAAGTTGACGACGGCCTGCACGGCGCTGGATTGGTCCTGGTGACCGCCGAAGCCCTCGAACTCGCCGACATCGGCCGTCAGCCCCAGAAACAGCACCAAATGGCCGCCCGCCGATCCTCCCACGGCCCCGATGCGATGAGGGTCGATCTGAAAACGGTGGGCATTTCCGCGAAGAAATCGCACGGCGCCCTTGACGTCATGCACGTGGGACGGAAACTGCGCCATCGGACTGAGGCGATAAGAAACCGTCGCCGCCACATAACCTTTCCGAGCCAACTCAAAAGCCAACGGCAGATACCCCTGCCGCGTGCCCGCGCGAAAACCTCCGCCGTGAACCAGCACCACGGCCGGGAACGGTCCGGTTCCTTTTCGCGGCCGAACGACATCCATCTGAAGGCGCGCGCCGACGCGGGAGTAGACGATGTCGGACTCCCAAATCACATCGGAGGGCGCTTCGAGCTGCTCCTGCGCGGCCATGGGAGAATTGAGCAAGGCCGCAAGCGCCAAGACGGAAACCCGAAAAACGAATCCAAGATGCAATGTAGACATGGCTCTAGATTATGCACGGTTTCGCGAGAAAGGGGAACCCGGACCCAACTTGCTGATTGGCCGTCGACAACAGATACAGAGATGGGATGAGAGGCTGGTCGCTTGGAGCCGGGAAGCGGTAGGCTACCGGCAGCAGCGCACTTCTCCACAAGGGAGGTGCAATGGATTTTTGAAAAGGAGGCGACCAGCCATGAAGAAGAATAGCAAACAACAGACCGACAAGAACCAAACCGACAAACACCAAACCAAGAAAGCCGACAGCTCACAAGCGAAGACCCGCCAACTCACCCAGCTCGAACAACAGTTGGCGCAACAACGCATCCAGATGCAAAAAGACAACGAAATTTGCGCCGTCGCCGGCGTCGACATCGGCGACAAACGTTGCTTCGTACGGCTCACCGACCTCGCCGGCGAAAGCCTCGAGGAATGCCAAGTCCCCACCCGCCCGGAGGCCTTGGATCGCTGGTTCCGCCGTTGGCCGCGGCTGCGCATTGTGATCGAAACCGGCAGCCACAGCAACTGGATTCGCCGCCGCCTGGCCGCCCTCGCCCACGACGTGCTCGTCGCCGACGCGCGGCAATTGCGTTTAATCAGCCAATCCGACTCGAAAAACGACCGCAACGACGCCTATTGGTTGGCCGAGCTGGGACGCACCAACCCGGCCCTGTTGAATCCCGTCGCGCCGCGCAAGCTCGAGACCGAACAACAACGCACGTTGTTGCGGGCGCGCGAGGCCGTGCTCGAGTGCCGCACGAAATTGAAAGGGAGTTTGCGCGGCATGGCGAAGTCGCACGGCATCCGCTTGGGCCGATGCGCCCAGAACCAATGGGTCGAGCGCGTCCGGGAGGCCTGCCCCGAGGTGTTGCACGCGGCGTTGTTGGGGGTGGCGACACAAATCGAAAGCCTCGGCGCGACGATCCGCGAATATGACAAACAAATCGTCGCGTTGGGCAAGCAATACGCAGCGGTCGAGCGGCTGCGAACGATCGGAGGGGTGGGGCCGCTGACGGCGTTGACGTTCGTGTTGGCGCTCGACAACGACCCGGGCCGCGTGAAGCGTTCGCGGCAGGTCGGCGCGCTGGTGGGGCTGCGTCCCAAGCAACGCCAATCGGGCGAGCGGTCACTGCGGCTGGGCGTGACGAAATCGGGAGATCCGCTGCTGCGGCGGACGTTGATTCAGTGCGCGCACTGGGTGCTGGGGCCGTTCGGGACCGACTCCACGCTCAGGCGCTGGGGTTTGGGTTTGGCGGCGCGCGGCAGAGGACATGCGAAGAAGCGGGCGGTGGTGGCGGTGGCGCGCAAGTTGGCGGTGCTGATGCATGTGTTGTGGGTGAAACAAGAAAACTACGATCCGCTGCACGGGCTGACGGAAACGGTTTCCCCATAAGGCAGGGACGATGAGGCGCAGTCGGCGGCAACGGTTTCGGATGAAGCAACGTGATGAGGACATCCGCGAGCCCCCTAACGGGGACTCGGCGGCAAGAAGATTCCTGTTGAAAGGAAGGGAGTAGGGGATTGGGCGGACGAAGCGAGGCCGCGGCGGAGAATCGAGATCGTGTCACGGTGACTGCGGGCTCTGGGCAGGCAGGCCGATTCTTTCGAGGATGGGTCGAAGCCGCAACAGAGAGAGCAGCGCCGAAAGACCGGACCCCAACCAGCAGAGGTCAACAACGAGACCGATAACACTGCGAATGGAAGCCCGGTCCTCAACGCGCCGCAAGGCATGAGGACCCGGGCCGGATCCGACAAACCGACCAACGCCTCCCAACGACCGCCCTTGACAAGCGACCCACCTCTCATGGAAGCCCAGAGCGCAAGCGACGGGTCCCGGGCAGGGAATAACGGTTGCGGGTAGACGCAACAACATGCCGCAATGCACGACGCTTCGCGGAGACGCGGGGGACGAACCCCGGTTAAGCCTGTCGGTACAATGAGATTTCACATCGCTGTTCGATAAGCAATCCATGGAAAATGTTGTCATTATCGGATCCGGGTGCGCCGGCAACACCGCCGCCATCTACGCCGCCCGCGCCAATCTCAACCCCGTCGTCTTCGAAGGCTTGGAAGCCGGCGGACAACTCTCGATCACCACCGATGTCGAAAACTACCCCGGGTTCCCCGAGGCGGTCATGGGTCCCGAGCTCGTCGAGAACATGAAGAAGCAGGCGCAGCGGTTCGGCGCGAAATTTGTCCCCGGAGACATTACCAAGGCCGACATCTCGGAGCGGCCTTTCAAGCTGTGGGGCGGGGACGAGATGATCGAGGCCAAGGCGCTCATCGTGGCTTCGGGCGCCTCGGCGCGTTGGCTGGGTATCGAGTCGGAGCAAAAGCTCATCGGGCACGGCGTCAGCTCCTGCGCCACCTGCGACGGTTTTTTCTTCCGGGATAAGCCGGTTACGGTGATTGGCGGCGGGGACTCCGCCATGGAAGAGGCGACGTTTCTGACGAAATTCGCCACAGAGGTGACAATCGCTCACCGCCGCGAGGAATTTCGGGCGTCGAAAATCATGCTCGACCGCGCCCAAAAAAACGAGAAGATCCGCTGGGCTCTCAACACCGTCGTCGACGAAGTTTACGATGTCGAGCAAAACGAAGTAACCGGCGTCCGCTTTCGCAACACAAAGGACGACACGACCCGCGATCACCCCACCAGCGCGCTGTTTCTAGCCATCGGCCACATTCCCAATACGAAGATCTTCGCGGGGCAACTGGACCTCGACCCCGACGGCTACATCCTTTCCAAGGGCGGCGCCCGAACCAGCGTGGAAGGCGTCTTTCACGCCGGAGACGTTGAAGACCGCGTCTACCGCCAAGCCGTCACCGCCGCCGGCGCCGGATGCAAAGCCGCGATGGAGGCGGAGCGTTTCTTGGAAGCGAACGAGTGACGATCGGGGAATCATTCCAGAGGGCCGCACTCCCCAGGCCTCGGGAGGCGTTCACTTCGCGGGCAGGGGTTGTGGATCACGGAGCATCCAAAAGGCTCCGTTGAGCGGACGGGTGGGGATCCCTATTTGAAGGCAATCCGCATCGGTCAAATAGTGGCTGATCAGCGTCTTCCTGGTGAGGGCCGGGTTTGCCCGCGGATTGCCTCCATGCAACAGATCCGAGTGCCAGATGAACACGTCTCCCTTGGCGGCGGATAGGGGGTGCGGCTTGAGTTTGCGTTTCTGGATTTCCCGGTCGATGTACTCTTGCCACACCGCTTGCTCGCCGTCGAGTTGACTCCGCCCGCCGTCGGAAAAGATGTAAGGTTCGATCTTGTGGCTGCCCGGATAGTAATACAGGGGACCCGCATCAGGGCTGACGTCTTCGAGCGCGATCCAGGTCGCGACGAGATAACCGGGCGTCAGGGGCGTCATGTAAATTGAATCGACGTGAGCCGATTGCTCCGAGCCGTAGTCCATGCTCAACGTGTTACAGAGCACCGCCTTGCGGCGTAACAACGCGTGCAAGATCGGCACGAGCCTGGGGTGGAGACTGGTCTTTCGAATCGCTTCGTATTCGAGGAACAGGTCGTTGACTCGGTGCGGATGCCGGATCTCATCGTCGGAAACATCGGAGATCAACTTGCGCTCTCGGGTGACCATGTCGTCCACCACGACTCGGGAGGGCCGCTCCCGCCACACTCCCTCATGAATCGAGAGCACCTGTTCGAGCTCTTGGTCGTCGAAGAACCGGCGCAAGACCAGAAAGCCTTGCCCATCCCAACAGCGCCTCTGTTCGGCGTTGAGCCGCGTGTTTTTGAACCACCAGTTCCGAATGCTCATACAGGCGCACTTCTCGAACAGGACGGGGCGACTTCAAGAGCATGGCACGGCCGCCGGGAAATTCGCAACAAGGGGCCGTCGGGCAACTGAGGAAGACGCGAATGGCGGGGTCGTTTTCCTCTCCGACGGCTTGGCCGCCGCCCCACAAGGTTGATTCCACGCGCGCGCCGGGAAGCCAGGTTACACGCAGGGGGCAAGTTTCGGAACAAATAATCCGAATTCGCCCATTGGCACAAGTAAAGATAGCGCTTTTTGCCGGCACTATCGTAGAATGATTTGCGCGTTCTAAGAGTAGAAGCGGGCCTATGGCCTGCTTGCGTCTCAGAGAGGGGAAGGGGTGCGAGTCTCCCCCGGGAAGCGCTGACGGCGCGGCTGAACCGGCGCCGATCACGCACCGAAGGCGACGGACGAAGCATGGCGCGTTTTCGATGCCTCGCTTCCACAGTCACAAAAGGAAAAACATGCTTGTCATCATCAGCGACCTACATCTGACTGACGGAACCTCGGGAGACACCATCTCCGCGGGCGCCTTTCGGGCCTTTCGGGAGCGGCTTCGAGATATGGCTTACGATGCTTCCTGGCGCGCGAACGGGGAGTACAAGCCCATCGAATCGCTTGACATTGTTCTGTTGGGCGACATCCTCGATCTCATCCGGTCGACGAAGTGGCCCGCGAGCAAGGAGGACGCGGGGTATGTCAGACCGTGGGATGCGCGTGAAAAGCCGGACCTATTTCAGAAAAAGATCGCCGAGATCAGCAGGGCGATTCTCCGCAAGAACAAAGAGTCGCTGGATGTCCTGAAGAGTCTCAGCTCGGGGAGCCGGATTACCCTGCCGCGGGTCGGGCCGGACAAAAAGCCGGTTAGTGTCTCTCGCGAGCCCGATGACCCGGGCCGTGGGCCGGTCGATGTACGGGTTCATTATTTGGTCGGCAACCACGATTGGTTCTACCACCTGCGAGGCACTCGCTTTAACCAGATACGCCGCCGAGTCGTGAACGCCATGGGGCTGGCGAACTCCCCCAATCAACCGTTTCCCCACGATCCCCGCGAGTCCGACGCCATTACCGCGGCATACGAAAAGCACCAAGTCTTCGCTCGCCACGGTGATATCTACGACCCTTTCAACTACGAGGACGACCGCGACGGTTCCTCGCTGGGCGACGCTATCGTGGTCGATTTGCTCAATCGGTTTCCGACCGACGTGGAGCGCAAGATGGGGGGTGAGTTACCCAAAGACTGCGTGAGGGCGCTCAAAGAGATCGACAATGTGCGGCCGCTCATCGTCATTCCGGTCTGGGTCGACGGGGTGCTGCGACGGACTTGCCCGGATCGGGAACAGATCAAAGCTGTGAAGGACATTTGGGACGGTCTCGTCGACGAATTCCTGGATCTCGATTTCGTCAAGGAAAGGGACACCTGGAATCCGATCGGGGCGGTGGATAAGCTCGAATTGGCTCTCAAGTTCTCAAAGGGAATTTCGCTGGGTTCCGCCAGCCGGTTGCTCGGCTGGTTCAACGAGAAGTTTGGAGGCACCGAGGGCTCCTATCGGCGGCACGCTCTAACCGAGCGCGAGTACAAGAATCGCAACGCCCGCTACATCGTCTACGGTCACACGCACCACCAGGAAATCGTTCCGCTCGATGCCTCGTTCTCGCGTTCGGGCATATTGGAGCAAATGTACATGAATTCCGGCACCTGGCGGAGGGTTCACGAGCTGGCCCAGGCTAACCCCAAGGAAGAGGAGTTCTTGAGCTTCAATGTATTGACGTACATCGGCTTCTTCAAGAATAAGGGTCAGGCTGACGATGAACGTGCCGGTCGGCCTTTCGAGTTCTGGTCGGGGGCGCTGGGCGTGCGCGAGTCCTAAGAGCGTAAGGCCTTTGCCGCGACCTACACGTTTCCGGCGATTAACGGCGCACAACTGACGGCGGACTCAGAAGAGACATACGCGTTCATCTCGGGGCTGTACGAAGCGCGGACGTTCAGCTTTGACGAACTGGTGCCGTGGCTGCGGCGCAACGTCAAGGCCGGCACGTAGACGAAAAGGCGAGGCAGAATCACGCAGGATCGGAACTCTGAAGCCGCGGCCCTGCCGCGGGCGCACCAGAAACGGGTGAATGCGCGGGCACGCCGTGTCATGCGGCTCTGATGGGGGGGGCTCACGAATGCACCTCCGGACCCTCGCAAGGTCGGTGTCAACGCTTCCACCTTCACGGTTCCCGATAGTAGCCGGTTCGTTCCCCCGCGGGAACCGCCGTATACCGGTCCCTCTCACCCGCGCGCTGATACCAGTAGGCTACCGCGTCGTAAAGGCAGGCGTTGCCGTCACCCCACAGGTTCCCTTTGTACTTTTCGATCACGCCCATGAACGACTCCAGGAACGGTATGTTGTCGGCGATGTGAAACCGGTTTACCGAGGTGTGGCCGTTGCCGTCCAATTCGACATAGGGTTGAGAGGCAAAGGGGCTATCGAACATCGGGAAGGGCGCTTCCGCCGACCAGGCATAACCGATGTAGTCTTCGCTTCCCGTGCCGAAGGTGGATGGAAACTTCTCTCCATCCACATAGAACTTTTCATCGCCCTCTCCCCACCACCAGTCGATTGTCTTTCGATCCCATTGTCCGTACCACCACAGTTCGGCTTCTTTGTCCGGCTTCCTCCAGGGATTCCAGACATGCAGGGCCAGGCCGACGTACCGGCCCTCTCCCTCCGTGATCAGAAAGGGCCAGTCGATGGAGCGGCCCTTCGATTGGGACTCATCCAGGAAAACGTCGCGATGCCACTTGGCGTGGAAGCGTAGGAGTTGCGCGGGCGGCTTTTTCAGAGGCGCGGTTGTCACCTGAAACTCGACGGTGACCGAGCGTTCGCCGTCGTTGACCAACTCCACCCGGGCGCTCTCGAACGGCATGTACCAATGGGAGTAGAGGGACTCGTCCGTCATCCCCAGGGGAAGGGTGCGATACCGGTTGACGCCGGGCGCCGTACCGAAGAAGTCGCCCAGCGGAGACCACACGTCGGCTTCCTTGGCGCCGTCCCATTTGATGCTGAGAGCCAGATCGCGCAAGAGCTTCCGGTTCTCCGACGGCGTACCAAGCGGCGGCCTGACTACGATGGCCGTAATCGCACCGGGCTGCTCGTAACGGCAGACCGCGGCCGTTGTTCCCGGTGCGGCCGTCACCTTGTACACCTTCGTCTCCTCGTTCGGGCGCCCGTGCCGACGACTCCCTCGCTGATACAGCAAGCGGTCCGCTTCAGCCAAGGCGACGGCGGCCCGCCGGTCGTAGGTTCCGGTAAACACCGGCAATCCGGTGCCCTTGGGAAACGTCGTATAGGTGATGTGATAGTAGCGTCCCCAACCGGGCTCCAACACGACTTTGCAGTGTTTGTTGTAGGGGATGGGGATGAAGCGATTTCGTCCTCGTGAAAGCGTGTAGACCAAGCTGGGGAAGTTCATCCTCAAACCGAACTCGCCGAACCGCTCATAGAAATCGCGGAACGGCATGTCGACAGCCGGCTCTTCCTGGTGATCGATGAAAATGCGGATCTTGCCGACGTCAGCTCTAGCCGACCAAACGCGCCAGATCACACCGGGCCCATCGGCTTCAAAGGCCACGATGCCCTCGCCTTCCTTGCGAATGAAGCCGTTGCCGTCGCGGTTGGCCGACCAGTCCGTGTAGCGGTCGTTTTGGGCATCATATTCGGCGCCGCGGTCGTAACTTGAGAAACTTCCCGATTTCTCACCTTTCCGGGGAGGAGTTGCCAAATATTCCAAGTCATAGACGCGATGAACGAGGTCTTGGTAGGTCAGGGTATCTTGTGCGGGCGCCGGCTCGCCCAGGCTGAACAGTGCTATCAAGAGTGCGCAAAGTTGTTGTCTTTTCATCTGTGTTTCTCCGCGGCGGGTCGGCTGCGGTCCCGAGTATAGGGCATGGGGCGGGCTCGGCGGCGGATCGAAGCGTGCCGAAGGTCCGAGCGACCGCGAGGACGCTTCATGGATGGCCCCGATCTCCCTCGCGGATCTCGCCTTGTGTCGCGAGGGTCGCAGCGTGCCGGAGTGTACTCGGACTCGGGCTGAACGCCCCGCGTCATGTGGTTCCAAGATATTGATACCAAGAAGGATACCTCCATCTTGGGTTCGTTTCGCAATAGTGGTTCGAGGCTGGGTTGGGATGCCGGGGTAGAGGTCGCCTGAACGGCCGTGGGGCGCGCGGCGGGCGCGGGGGCCGTGAGTGCCGGCGGCAGTTTCAGCAAGAAGGGGCCTGCAACGAGTCTCGACCTGCCGGCTCGGGTGTCGGTTTGGCGTTGATTCTCGCCCCTTGAGAGGGACCGGCCGATGTGGAGGGATTCTCTTAACATGTTGATATCACGGTGGATAGAATCATCTTGGCTTCGTTTCGTAGAATTCGTTTCGCCGAATTTGGTGGGCTGCGCTTCGGTGGATTTTTTCTTTCCCCTGCTTGCCGCTGACGGTCCTGGATTTGGGGGGCTCAGGATAACGGGCTTGTCAAGCCGGTTTTGGCCGCGGTAAGAACGGGTGCGTCGGACCGGGTCAGGGCGAGTTCGAGAGGTGGGCACGATCGTGTGTCCACGATCGTGCCCACCGGCCCGCCCCAGGCCCCCGAACGACCGGCTTGCCGGTCGTTCGCCCAGGAGGGAGGTTGTGGGTTGGGACTGAGTACCGGCCCTTACGGACCGGCCTGGTATTAATTCCAGCCGCGCGAAATCTGCGTAGACGCTGTTGGGGGACTTTCTATTGCGGCGCTTGTTCGGGCGCGCAGGGTGAAGATTCTTTATTCGGGAGCTGTCCCCGATCTCCGGGGTTTGGGCTCCGTCCCCGATCTCACCCCCCGAACTCCCCCCCCCGAACTCCCCCCCGAACGCCCCGCGCTTAGGAGGGGCCGGACGCTCGATGCGCGGAGGCCTTAGAATAGTGGCGAGCCGACGACAATGACGGTGAATTCGGATATCTTGGAATGGGCCCGGGAGACAGCCGGTCTCTCCCCTAGTCAGGCTGCCGAAAAACTCGGGTTCAAGGATCGCAAGCAGCGATCCGCAGTGGACCGCTTGACAGCTCTAGAGGGTGGCGACGATGAGCCCTCACGAAGCGTACTGCGGAGAATGGCGAAAGCCTATCGTAGATCGCTGCTCGTTTTCTATCTTGAGAAGCCGCCTAGGAAAGGTGATCGAGGCGAGGATTTTCGGACTGTTCGAGGAGCAGAGCCGCCCCTTTACGACCCGTTGCTTGACGCCCTAATTCGAGACATCCGTAGTCGGCAGGGGATAGTCAGAAGTCTTCTTGAAGAGGAAAATGCTGAGCCCCTGGATTTTGTGGGCTCCGCAAGTGTCGACACTCCAGTCGAGCAGCTCGTGAAGGAGATTCCTGAGCGGCTCAAGTTCTCTCTCCAAGACTTCCGTCGACAGTCGTCTGCCGAACAGGCCTTCACCTATCTTCGGGAGAAGCTAGCGGCGTCTGACGTCTTCTTGGTGCTTCTCGGCAATCTGGGCAGTCATCACACGAACATCGCCGTAGAGACCTTTCGCGGGTTTGCGGTTGCAGACCCGATCGCTCCCTTCATCGTTGTGAATGATCAGGATGCCAAGGTGGCGTTGTCCTTCACGGCGTTGCACGAGGCCGTTCATTTGTGGCTGGGCAACACCGGCGTCAGCAGTACAAGTACCGATGCACAAATCGAGAGATACTGCAATGACGTAGCTGGAGAGATCCTTCTACCACGATCAGAGATCCAGGAACTCGCTCATCTTGACGGAGCGCCGTTCGAGGAGGCCGTTGAAGAGATCTCCCAGTTTGCTCGACCGCGAAACCTGAGCCGGGCGATGGTTGGCTACAAGCTTCTGCGATCCGGGGTTATTGACGTGACGGCCTGGAGAGACCTCGGCGCGCGGTTCAAGCAGGAATGGCTCGCGTTTAGAAGAAAACGGTCTGAGGAAGCCCAAAGCGAGGGCGGCCCTAGCTATTACGTCCTCAAAAGACATCGACTGGGGTACGCCCTGCTGGGCCTAGTGGAGCGCTCCCTAACAGAGGGCGTAATCTCACACACCAAGGCCGCGCAGGTTCTAGGGGTAAAGCCAAGGAATATAGATCCACTGCTCCACGGAAGTTCTGCCCGCGGAGGGCGCTAAGTGCTGTACCTCCTCGATGCGAGCGTGTTGATCACAGCTAACAACACGTACTATGAGATTGAACAAGTCCCCGAGTACTGGAGCTGGATACAGCATCAAGGCGAGTCTGGCAACGTAAAGATTCCCTTGGAGATCCTGGAGGAAATCCAGCCTGGGAAGGAGAACGATAGCCTCCTAGATTGGATCAACGATCCGAAGAACGAGCAAGCTCTGCTGTTGGGCGAAGGTGTAGATACAGAGTTGGTGCAGACCGTGGTCTCGGACGGGTATGCTGATGACCTCACAGATGACGAACTGGAGACAGTGGGTCGAGATCCCTTTCTGATCGCTTACGCCCTGAGGGATAGGGCGGGAAGGTGCGTTGTAACCTCGGAAGTTTCAAAGCCGCGAAAGCAGCGGCAGAACAGACACGTTCCAGACGTATGCAGGACGTTGAGGGTGACATGCTGTGACCCGTTTGAGATGAATCGCGCTCTTGGCTTTAGCACCAGCTGGAGCCGGTGACAAGATGCAATCCCGACGGGAAAGTCCGCCGTTTTCGCGGACGCGTCGGTAAAAGATTCTTTATTCGGGACTGTGTCCCCGATCTCCCCACCGATCTCCCGCCGATATCACACTTGCGCTGAAAATACTACCACGCGAGGCAGCTTTCGTTCAAATCGTGATACCACCAACCGTCCCGCACCGCTGTCCGATCGGCTCTCGGTTTCCCTCTTGACCCCCTTTTCTCGAGGTACGATTGGGGAAAGACAAACGCGCGTTACATCACGCTCGGTGGACGCAATCTCGTGACCTGCCCTTTGGATGTGGCTCAACGGACGCCTCCGAGCCTTGGCTATCCGTGATTACCACGCCGCCACGGAGCCATCCTCATGAAAAACCCTCGCCATCGGCCGCGTGCCTTGGAAGGGGTTTTTGGCTAGGGCGGTTTCGTCTATTTCGAATCCTAGGCCGGGTTTTTCGGGCAACGGAAAATAACCGTCGACCATTCGCATGGCGGGGAAGCCGAGCCAGTCTTCCCAGAGTTTTTCCTTGAATGTCGGCTCGATTCCGGAGCAGATTTCCTGCACTAGAAAATTGGGCATGGCGGCGTCGACGTGTAATGTGGCCATGCCGGCGATGGGGCCTTCGCAGGCGTGGGGGGCCATCAGGCAGCCGGAGGCTTCGGCCATGGCTCCGACTTTCCACAGCGCCGTGAGGCCGCCGACGTGGGCGAGGTCGCATTGCAGAATGTCGACTGTGCCGTCCTCGAGCAGTTGTTGGGTCGAGTAGTGCGCGACGAGGCGTTCGCCGGTGGCGATGGGAGTGGTGGTGCGGCGCGCGATGCGGCGCATGGCCTTGTAGTTTTCCGGCGGACAGGGCTCTTCGATGAACATGAGATTCAACGGTTCGATTTCTCTGCAAAGGATGGTCGCGACGGTCGGGCTGGTTTTGGCGTGGAAGTCGATGCCGATGTCGATCTTGTCGCCCAGTCCTTCGCGCAGCGCGGCCATATGCTTCACGGCGGCGTTGATGGTTTCGTTGGTTTCGATCCATTCGTAATAGCCGGGGATGCCGCTCTTGAAAGCGGTGACGCCGAGCTGCTCGGCGGACTCGCGGAGAGCGGCGAGTTCTTCCTTCGTTCCGGCGCGGGCGTGATAGTAGCCGCGCACGCCACGGGGATCGACGGGGCCGCCGAGCAGACGGTAGACGGGCTGGCCGAGCACCTTGCTGCGGATGTCCCATAGGGCTTGGTCGATGCCGGCGATGGCCGAGCCGAGGATGGGGCCGGCGCGGTAGAAGGCGTGGATATACATGTCCTGCCAGATGTGCTCGACGCGCATGGGGTCTTGGCCGAGGTAGAAGTCCTTGAGGTCGTCGAGAGCGGCCATGGCGGAGCCGGCTTTGCCTTCGAGCGTGGCCTCGCCCCAGCCGACGACGCCGGCGTCGGTTTCGAGCTTGATGAAGACATAGGGGCGGTCGGAATCGTCTTCCCAGGTAACGCCGAAGGTTTTCATACCAGTGATCTTGATTTTTCCCGGCGCGGGCGGCAGCGCTGAAGCCAAGGCGGGCGGGATCATGGCACCGAGCACAGGCGAACAAGCGCAGTCAGCCGTGTTAGCTTTGGAGCGGGCAACGGCGCCGGCGAGTAGAGCGCCGCCGAAGAACTGTCAACGATTCATGCGGTTACCTCGTATTGTTCAAGCGCGTCCTCGTCAATTTCGATGCCCAGGCCGGGGCCGGTGGGCAGATTTAGAAAGCCGTCAACAGGCCGCTCGAGCGCGCTGCCGCCGACAAGCTCCCGGCGCATCTTGCGATCGGCGTCGTCGGGCGGGAAGGGAACTTCCAACATCACGAAATTCGGCGTCGAGGCCGCGATCTGCAAACCCGCCGCCGTCGCGATCGGCCCCCCGCGATTCGCCGGTGCGATGGCGACATAGTATGCCTCGGCGAGCGCCGCCGCGCGACGGGTCGAGCTGATGCCCTGTAGCGCGATGTCGGGCCGCAGGACGTCGATGGCTTCCATCCGCAGCAAGTCCTGAAACCTGGCGTTGTCGCTGATCGTCCGACCCCAGCCGACCGGCGTGGCCGACTCTCCCGAGATTTTCCGTAGCGCCTCTTCGCTGGTTTCCGAGGTCGGCTCGTCGATCCAAAGCAGACGAAACTTTTCGAAGCGCGCGGCGAGGCCGGCGGCCTCGGCGGCTGTGGTGAGGCCCGCGCAGTCAAGGACGAGGTCGTCGGCCCCGGCATCGCGAAGTCTTTCGGCCAAGTCGAGCGTCTCGGTGTAGAACTGTCGACCGCGCACCGGGCTGCTCGGGACTTGCACCGGAAGCGAGAAAGCCCGAAAACCGGCCTCGCGCGCTCGGTCGAGCGAGGCCCTTAACTCCGCGAACGACGCACCCGCCAGCGGAGCGTACCCCCGCGCCTTATCGCGCGTGCGCCCGCTGAGGACTTGATAGATGGGGGCGCCAGCGATCTTGCCCTTGATGTCGAGCAAGGCGATATCGATCGCCGCTCGCACCTCCGCCGGAAGATCTCCCAACAACCGCCGAACGGCCTCTCCCGCCAAAGCGTCGAGTCCCAACACCCGTTTGCGGGCAGCCTGCACGTGCGCAAGGGCCGTCGCCGGATCAGGCCGCGCGTGGGTTTCGCCATACCCCACCGCTCCCTGGTCGGTTTCGACGCGAACGACCACGTAAGTCGCACCGCCCGCCGGCTCGCGCACGGCCCGGGCGGTCAGGTCGGTAATCGCTACATCGGGCTTCGCGGCCGGCGACGGCGCGGGACGAGCCGCCATTGCGGCCAGTTTCAAGCGTCTCGCGGTGCGAACGTTTGACATGGGTTTTTCCTTCGAGTCGGTTGATGAGCGGCCGTCAAGAGATGGGGACGAACAGCCTCGACGAACCGCTCTATAATACCGCCATGAAAATAGGTGCCGACGGGCCGAAGGGTCGGGCGGGAGGTTCCCGCCGCCCTTTCAGGGCTCGCTCGGGTGGGGATTCCACCCAGGGTTCCGCCGTTCCGGCTCCACCCTGGGCTATATTCCCGCCGCCGCTTCGCGGCTCAGGATGTTCGCAGGTTGCGGACGGCACACCGCCCTGGCAACGTTCCCACCGTTGGCCCCCGCTTGATTGCGATGTAAGGAGTGCCGGGGAAGAGACTTGGCAGGCCGCCACCGAGGGTAGCGATCCCGGCGGCGCCGATGTCCTTGAGAAAGTTTCTTCGGGGGTAGGGCATGGGTTAACTCCGCGTCGGGGTTGCCGGTTTGAATGGTAACGCCAATGGTGGGCGGGCGGCAAGGGGGAGCCGACGCTTCCGTGACAAATCTCCGCGACACGGGGTGTGGCGCGCGTTCGCTTGGCCCGTCGCTTGCGCTCTGGGCTTCCATGAGAGGTGGGTCGCTTGTCAAGGGCGGTCGTTGGGAGGCGTTGGTCGGTTTGTCGGATCCGGCCCGGGTCCTCATGCCTTGCGGCGCGTTGAGGACCGGGCTTCCATTCGCAGTGTTATCGGTCTCGTTGTTGACCTCTGCTGGTTGGGGTCCGGTCTTTCGGCGCTGCTCTCTCTGTTGCGGCTTCGACCCATCCTCGAAAGAATCGGCCTGCCTGCCCAGAGCCCGCAGTCACCGTGACACGATCTCGATTCTCCGCCGCGGCCTCGCTTCGTCCGCCCAATCCCCTACTCCCTTCCTTTCAACAGGAATCTTCTTGCCGCCGAGTCCCCGTTAGGGGGCTCGCGGATGTCCTCATCACGTTGCTTCATCCGAAACCGTTGCCGCCGACTGCGCCTCATCGTCCCTGCCTTATGGGGAAACCGTTTCCGTCAGCCCGTGCAGCGGATCGTAGTTTTCTTGTTTCACCCACAACACATGCATCAGCACCGCCAACTTGCGCGCCACCGCCACCACCGCCCGCTTCTTCGCATGTCCTCCGCCGCGCGCCGCCAAACCCAAACCCCAGCGCCTGAGCGTGGAGTCGGTCCCGAACGGCCCCAGCACCCAGTGCGCGCACTGAATCAACGTCCGCCGCAGCAGCGGATCTCCCGATTTCGTCACGCCCAGCCGCAGTGACCGCTCGCCCGATTGGCGTTGCTTGGGACGCAGCCCCACCAGCGCGCCGACCTGCCGCGAACGCTTCACGCGGCCCGGGTCGTTGTCGAGCGCCAACACGAACGTCAACGCCGTCAGCGGCCCCACCCCTCCGATCGTTCGCAGCCGCTCGACCGCTGCGTATTGCTTGCCCAACGCGACGATTTGTTTGTCATATTCGCGGATCGTCGCGCCGAGGCTTTCGATTTGTGTCGCCACCCCCAACAACGCCGCGTGCAACACCTCGGGGCAGGCCTCCCGGACGCGCTCGACCCATTGGTTCTGGGCGCATTGGCCCAAGCGGATGCCGTGCGACTTCGCCATGCCGCGCAAACTCCCTTTCAATTTCGTGCGGCACTCGAGCACGGCCTCGCGCGCCCGCAACAACGTGCGTTGTTGTTCGGTCTCGAGCTTGCGCGGCGCGACGGGATTCAACAGGGCCGGGTTGGTGCGTCCCAGCTCGGCCAACCAATAGGCGTCGTTGCGGTCGTTTTTCGAGTCGGATTGGCTGATTAAACGCAATTGCCGCGCGTCGGCGACGAGCACGTCGTGGGCGAGGGCGGCCAGGCGGCGGCGAATCCAGTTGCTGTGGCTGCCGGTTTCGATCACAATGCGCAGCCGCGGCCAACGGCGGAACCAGCGATCCAAGGCCTCCGGGCGGGTGGGGACTTGGCATTCCTCGAGGCTTTCGCCGGCGAGGTCGGTGAGCCGTACGAAGCAACGTTTGTCGCCGATGTCGACGCCGGCGACGGCGCAAATTTCGTTGTCTTTTTGCATCTGGATGCGTTGTTGCGCCAACTGTTGTTCGAGCTGGGTGAGTTGGCGGGTCTTCGCTTGTGAGCTGTCGGCTTTCTTGGTTTGGTGTTTGTCGGTTTGGTTCTTGTCGGTCTGTTGTTTGCTATTCTTCTTCATGGCTGGTCGCCTCCTTTTCAAAAATCCATTGCACCTCCCTTGTGGAGAAGTGCGCTGCTGCCGGTAGCCTACCGCTTCCCGGCTCCAAGCGACCAGCCTCTCATCCCATCTCTGATTCTTCAGGCCGCCGGTTGGCTTTGGAAAGCTCGGGGGCGGTAGAGGTATTCCACAATGTTGCCTTCGTGCGGTTGCAGCCAGTCGAGCTTGGTTGTCGGCACCGGACCCAGGTTCAGACGATCAATATGTTCGCTGTCGAGTAATTGCGCTCGGAATGCCTCGTCCTCGGTGATGCCGGTTCCAACCAGCGTCCAGCCGATCTTTTCGAGCATTTCGGCTTGCGGACACTCCACAACATTTACGAAGGGGAACATGAACTCTTTCGAGGCAATGGGCGTCTCGGGCGATGCGCAATGAACCACCGTCGGCAACAGGTAGGAGCAGTGCTCGTGGGTCACCAGGCGCGAGGACCCGCGAATCTTCTCCGTCAGATCCTCGGCGCCGCCGGCTTCGATGTCGGCGTCGATCGAGGCCGAGACAGCCTCGGCCACGCCGGGCACGGTGAAGGCGGCTAGAGCGGCTTCGGGGTCGTCGTGCGCCAGCGCGCGAACCGGCGCCAAGCGCTCGGCGAGGGCTTGGGCGATCTCGCGTCCGTGGCGCGAAACATAGATCGCGCTGCAGTTGATGCAGCCGCGTCCGCTGTTGAGGAAGACGCTGGTTTCCATGAGGTCGAGATAGCTTTCCCAGTTGTCGACCTCGTCGTCGCCGATCAAGATCTTGCTGTAGCCGGGGCCGTGGACCTGCACGCGCGGGTTGCCGCCGTGTTGATCGACGGTCGCTTGGCTGCCGAAGAGCATCGTCCGCGGGCAGCTTTCGAGCACGGCCGCGCCGATGTCGGCGCCGCCCGGGTAGAGCGCGATCGCTTGCGGCGGAACGCCGGCCTGCATCATCGCCTGCGCCATGCGATAGGGCGTCCAGGGCTCTTGCGGGCCGGGTTTGAGCACCAGCCCGATCTGCATCGGGATAACCGGCATCCACAAGGTATGCACGCCGGGGGAATTGCTCGGCAACACCATCCCGAGAACCGGCGTTTGCGCCTGATAGCTCAGAATGCGGCCGTCGGCGTCGACGCCGTGCCCGGCCGTGAGGATGCTCAGGTCGAGGCCGCGCGTGAGGGCGTCGAGAATGCGGTCCATTTGGCTGAGCACGAAGGCGATCTTGTCCATGTTCTTGCGGCACATATGGACCGGCAGACCGGTGGTCGAGGATTGCTGACGCGCGAAGTCGTCGGGCGTTTGCGGCGCGTCACCGACCGGCAGCTCGGCGGTCATGAAGAGCTCGCCGGCCTTCTGGATCATCTTGACCAACTCGGTGCAAGGGATTTCGCGGAGGGCATCGCGGGCAGCCTGGGCCTTACGTAAGTCGCGGCGGACCATGCCGGCGACGGCTTGGCTGACCTCGGCGACGGGTTCACCGGTGTCGAAATGGACGACTTTATCGGTGTCGAGACTGGTATAGGGTTCACCCCAGCGGAGCAGTGGTACGTGAATCATGGGTCGTTATCCTTGACGGGTTGATCTGACGGGTTGATGCGGACCCGCGGGCTAGGCTAGGACAAGCACGAGTGCTTGTCGCTACTGGGAGCTTGGACAAACACGAGTGTTTGTCGCTACCGGAAGGCTACCCTTTCCACGGCGGTGTCGAAGGTAATAGTTTCTCAAACTCGACGATGCGGGCGCTTTCGTACTCGCCCCCGTAGGTGCCGGCGAAAAAGCGGTCGAGGGCCTCGTCATGCAGCCGTTGCCAGGAATCTTCCTCGTGACCCGGGTTGACGGGGTAGAACATCAGCCCGCACGCCCGCGCGGCCTTCAGGTCGCCCGGGGCGTCGCCGATCATCAACATCTTGTCGGGCGCGTAACGATTGTCCCGGGTCATAGTGCCCAGGTGATCGACTTTCTTGCCCAGTTCCTGTCCGGCGATCAGGGCGGGGTAGTGTTCGATCTTGTTCTCGATCCATTCGCGCTCAAGGGCCTCGCCGGGCGTCCCGGATACGACGCAGAGATCGGCCCGGGCGATGACGCGGTCGAGCACTTCGAGTACTTTTGGAAAAGGCGGCACGCCGCTGACGATGTCGGCCACGGCCTCGTTGACGGCGAGACTCCAGGTGAGGGTTTGCGACAGGATCGGGTCTTTCGTTTGCTCGACCAGCTTGGTCAGCGAACCGTTGCTCGGCGGGAGGCCCGAGGTCACGAAATCGCGCAAGGGTTTGATGTCGGGAATGCGAAGGCCGCGCGCCATCGGCTCGGGCCAGTCTTGGATCAAATCAAGGCACTTAACCAAGACCGGGAAGCGATTCATGCCACGATCGACCGAATAGAGATTGGCGAACTCCCAAACCCGCCGAGCGTACTTCGCCGCCGCCTGCAGATTCCAATGCTTGATGAATTGCGGAGTAAAGCACTCCTTGTGTTTGATCTCCATCGAATCAAACACACAGCCGTCGGAATCGAGGCCGACGAAGAAATCGTGCCGAGGTTGGTAATCGTCAAGGGTTTTCTGATCGCTCATGAATGTTTAATTAAGCGCCGGCGGCACTGCCCCCAAGCGCGCCGGACCCTCCAGTTTACTCGGTAACGACACAGGTGAGGAGGGGACTCCACCGGCCCACAGGGCGCGATAGAGGATGGCTCGGCTTGGATCGACGGGCGAAAGTGACCGCCAAGCACCGGCCAGGGCAGGCCTGGAGACCTGCCCCACCGCCTCGGTAAGCTCACCGGAAATTCTCGACCAGCTGCCATGAAAATGGGGGCCGCCTTCCTGCCGCCCCTTCAGGGTTCGCTTGGTTAGGGGGTCTACCCAGGGTTCCGCCTGTCGGCTCCACGCTCGGCGAGGGCTCCTGTCGCCGCTTCGCGGCCGCGGTGTTTAGGGATATTGCCCTTAGTGGGTGGGATCGCGGTTGGTTGGTTCGAGCCGGTTGATCCACCGGGACCTATGCGAACTCCGATAGGATGGAATGTCCGTGGAGATGCTGGTTTGCTATGTCGGACTCTTCCCATATTCTCGGTATCGATTTGGGCGGCACGAAAATTGCCGCCGCGGTCTTCGACCAGGAGCACCGTCGCACTAGCGATATCCATACCATGCCGACGATGGCGAATCAGCCGGCCAAGCTGACGCTGATGAACCTCAAGCGCGTGATCTCGCAAGCGACGCGCTCGGCCGGGGTGGAAGGCCCGCCCGCCGCGGTGGGGATGGGTAGCCCCGGCCCCTTCGATTTGGCGGAGGGCTGCCTGGCCGCCGACACGCTTCCCAATTTGCGGGGGTTTCCGATCGGAAAGTTCGTCACCGAGGAGCTGGGAGCGC
Organism: Bryobacterales bacterium; assembly: GCA_965238125.1. GTDB lineage: Bacteria > Acidobacteriota > Terriglobia > Bryobacterales > UBA6623 > UBA6623. The sequence continues at coordinate 1,237,963 of OZ250179.1, forward strand.
CGCTTTATCTCGAAAACGATGCGAACTGCTTCGCGCTGGCCGAGGCGCTCGTCGGGGAAGGGAAGGGAGCGGACATCGTCGTCGGATTGACGGTCGGTACCGGTTTCGGGTGCGGGCTCGTCGTGGGTGGACGCATTCAGCGGGGCAGTTCGGGCAATGCCGGCGAAGTCTCCCATTGCCGCGTCGCGGGAGGCAGTTTTGATGACATGCTTTCCGGCGGCGGCGTGCAGCGCTTCTACGAACGCGTTACCGGGCGCGACGAGGACTCTCTCTCCGCGTTCGATCGCGGTCCGGCGATTCAAGAAGATACGCCCTCTCCCAAGCGAATCGGGGACATGGCGGAGGCCGGGGACCCGGAGGCCGTCGAAACCTGGGAGCTTTTCGGGCGCGCTTTCGGCGAAGCACTGGGAATGATCGTTGCAATCGTCGATCCGTCGGTCTGCGTGGTGGGCGGTTCGGTAGCTCGACGATTTTCTCTGTTCCAACCGGCGCTGGAACTAACCATCAAGGAATTCATCGCGCCGGAAGCCGCGGACGCGCTTGCCGTCAAGGCCTCACGACTCGACAATACCGCCGGCGTGGTCGGAGCGGCGGAGTACGCGTTTCAAAAGGCGGCCGAGGGGTCGAACGCGGAACTCTCGCGATAGCGAGCGACGGGAATGCCCGGGGACCATTGGCCGTCGTTATGACGAAAGCGATTCTTCTTGACCTGGGGGGCGTCCTCGTCGAGCTTGATTTTCCGCGCGCCTATCGAGCCGCCGCCCGTTTGACGGGGCTCGATATCACGGAAGTCCCCGAGCGCATTCGCCGAACCGGGCTCAGCGAGCCTTACGAGCAGGGCCGCATCAGCAGCCGGGAGTTCTACCGGCGATTTTCAGCGGCGCTCGCCTTACGGGTTTCCTACGGCCGGTTTTGCGATCTTTGGGGCGATATGTTCGGCGCGGAGCCGTTGCTGAAGCCGTCGTTCCTGGCGGGTTTACGAGCGCGGTATCGGCTGTTGCTTGTGTCGAATACGAACGAGCTGCATTTCGAATGGATTCGTCGTCATTTCCCGTTGATCGAGGAATTCGACGACTACGTTCTGTCTTACGAAGTCGGTTCGATGAAACCGGCGCCGGAAATCTATCTGGAAGCCGTACGGCGGGCGGGTTGCGCGGCGGGGGAGTGTTTCTTCGCCGACGACAAGGAAGAGAATGTCGATGCGGCAGGCCGGTTGGGGATCGACGCCGTGCGATTTACGGATGAAAAAGCGCTTCAAGGGGAACTGCGCGAACGTGGAGTCGGGTGGTGAAACGGGATCGCAAACGCATCGTTACGAGTTGAATAGAATCGGCCTCCGCCGGCGGGCCGGTCTACCCGGCTTTCACCCAGCGCTTGTTCGCGGCCGCTTTTTCGGCCGCCGCCAGGACCATCTGATTCCGTAGCCCGTCGTGGAAATCGGGGCGAATCCTCTTCTTTTTCCGAAGGACTCGCAGGAAGTCGGCGACCGAGTGCGTGAAGCTGTGCTCGTACCCGAGAATGTGCCCGTCCGCCCACCAGTTGTCGGCATAGGGGTGCTTGCCCTTCGAGGCGACGATGATCTCGTGGAAACCTTGCTCGTCCGGAGCGTCCTCGGTTGAGAAGTAGCGAAGGTTGTTGAGGTTTTCGAGGTCAAACTCGATCGACCCCTTGCTGCCGCTGATCTCAAAGGTATTGAAGTTTTTGCGGCCCGGCGCGAATCGCGACGCCTCGAGGGTGCCGATCGCGCCGTTTTCGAAACGAACGCACATCGCGACGGCGTCGTCGACGGTGACGTCGGCCTTTTTCTTGCTGCCCGGGGCGATAGGCCGCTTTTTCAGGAACGTTTCGGTTGTGGCGGCCACTTCCGAGATTTCTCCGCACAAATTCCGGGCCAAGTCGATGATGTGGGCGCCAAGATCGCCCAACGCTCCGCTGCCGGAAAGGCTCTTATCGAAACGCCACAGCATGTGCAGGTCGGGCGACATGGCCCAATCCTGCAAATAGCGAGCTCGGAAATGGTAAATCTTGCCGATGCGACCTTCGTCGACCATCTTCTTCGCCAGCGCCACGGCGGGAACTCGGCGGTAGTTGTGCATCAGGAAGTGCCGGACTCCGGCTTTTTCCACCGCTTTCACCATCTGCTTGGCTTCCGGCAGAGTGTTGGAAAGAGGCTTCTCGCAAATGATGTGCTTGCCCTGCTTGGCGGCTTCGAGCACCATCGGGCAATGCAGGTCGCCGGGCGTCGAGATGTCGACTAAGTCGATGTCGTCGCGGGCCATCACCTGCTGCCAATCCGTGGCGGCTTCCCGCCAGCCGTAGCTCGCCGCGGCGGCCTTGGTCTCGGCGGGATTGCGCCCGACGATCACCTTCATCTCGACCTTCGGAGCGTCGGGGAAAAACATATTCACGCTACGCCAGGCCTGGCTGTGGGCCTTGCCCATGAACTTCGTGCCGAATAATGCAACCCGAATGGCCATAGCGATTTTCCTTATTTGAACTAGAAGAGACGGGGAACTCAGGGCACCCGAGGCGGGCGGGACTAGCCCGCATTTCTCACCGCCTGACGAGCAAAGCACACGATAGGCCCGCCATTACTTCGTTGCGCTTGCTCGCCGTGCTCACCGTACTGTTCAAGTACGCCTCCGCGCGTCAAGCGGCGCGCGCCTCGTACTGACGGACCTTTCATGCACTTTGCCTCGCCACGCGGTGAGAAAAGCGGGCTAGATAAACATTTCTTCGTCCACCGTGGCTCGGTCGACGCTTTGCCGCCGTCCGCCGAACAAGCTTTCCACGATCGCGCTCAAGGCCATCGCGACGGCGCGGATCTGCCGTATCGGCGCCAGTAAGGTGCTCTGCATCGTGGCCGCCGTTTCGTTGACCTTTTCGAGCGCGCCCTCGACAGTCTGATCGACGCGGCTCAATTGCGTCTTGCTGAATGCCGAAACATCGTCGAGAATCGAATCAACTTTTTCGGACTGCATTTTTGTCGCGTCCGCCAAGTCGCTGACCTTGCCGAGGATCTCTGTCGACTGCTCTCGCAATTGCTCGAGCGTCTTGAGCGAACTGTCGGCGACCGGCTCCCAACGGTCCAGAAAGAGCATCGAGCGTTCCTTGAGTGCTTTGACGGAACGGTAAATCCCAAATAAAAAGACCATCTGAAGAAGCAGGGCAACAGCCGCCACGCCCGTGAAGACCGCCATGATGACGAGAAGAGTCTGTTGGCTTTCCATTTCGCCTATTTCCTCACGGCATTCTCCGGCCGGGGGCGGACAGCGAATCCTGTCGATCTACGGCCCGGCCGGCTCGCGGCCGGAGCTGTCAACGACGGACTCTCGGTACGCCCGGCGTCCGGCTTCCAGCGCCGCGGTGACGCGGTCTTTGCGGACATGCAGCGAGCCGCGCCCTTTGTCCAGAATTTCCTCGGCTTGGTGACGTAGCTCACCGCCCCGGCGGAGCAGATAGTCGCCGCTTTCTTCAGCCCGCGTGCGTAAGTCATTTCGCAGCGCGTCCCCGGGCCGAGGAGCGAAGAGTAACCCGACGGCTGCACCCACTCCCAAGCCCAATAAAAAGCTGAGAGGTTGCGATGCGGCCATAGTTATCTCCCCAAACGATCGTAACCCGCATGACTCGCCGTGGCGGAGCGTCCGATACTCACGGACCGGTCGATGGGATTTTCAAGGCTGATGTTAACACATCGCGGCCTGATTTCGGACCGCATCGAGCGCCGAGATACCTTCCGGTCGCTCATCAGCCGCACCCCCGGGTGGGCGGTGATGCCGTCCCTTCTCCGCGCGTTCGGGGAGCAACGGCAAGGGACGGAAACGTGTTGCGATAGGTGGGGTAAGAGATTAGATATCGGATTGTAAAATTCCGGATAAAGAAATAATAAAGTTACTAGATTCAGACGTTTATAGCTGTTAAGCTTATGTTTCGGGGCGGCCTCCTGACTCCCCTGCATGTGTGAGGCCGGTCGCTTTGATGCTCTCGACGCGTTCCCTGTTCGCGTTGGTGCCAAGTGCTGAGTGCCGTCGGCCACTGTGGCGGCAGGCGGACTCCGGTGGAAGGTTGCGTACCCATCGCGAGCGTGTTGCACAAAATGAAGCCCGCTATCGGTAGAGACGAGGACTTTTCAGCCCAAGCCGTTCATTACTTGCCGGAATCGGAGGAGCAAGTTTGTCTTGCCGTAACGAGGCTCGAGAGCGGAGCATGGAAGGCACATCTGCGTGGCCGGGGCATTTCGATCGTCGAGCATTTCGACAGCGCCGAACGGGCTCGTGAAGAGGTCTTGGGGTGGTTTCAGCGGTCCTTTATTTCCCACGCCTGCAATCCGCGCTGCCGCCTGCAATCCCTGCCGGCGACGAACGGTCGCGGGTCGACGTCCCACCTGAGTGCATGGGGGGAAGAAGCGACCGCTAAAGGCGTTTAGCAATCGGTTCGTACGGCCCTGGTGCGCTGCCGTGAAGGTTGCTCGCTACGCCCCCAAGTTCTCGAGAAACAGGCTCGAGGTAATCAGCAGTAACGTTAACGCCGGCCAGCTCCGCGCTACACGGGGTTCGGCGTCTGGGCCACCATGATGCGCTTTTGAAAGTCGGCCAGCATCGACTCGTCGAGCCGCACTTGCGTCGGCCGCTTGCGGAGTGTCGTCATGCGGTCGATCTTATCCTGTAGCTTCAGCAACGAGTAAAAGAGGTTTTCCGGCCGCGGGGGGCAGCCCATGACGTAAACGTCGACCGGAACGATCTTGTCGACGCCCTGTAAGACGCCATAGGTATTGAACGGACCGCCGACGCTCGAGCAGGCTCCCATGGAGATGCACCATTTCGGCTCCGGCATCTGTTCCCAGATTCGTTTGAGGACCGGGGCCATCTTTAAGGTGACCGTTCCGGCCACGATCATGAGGTCGGACTGGCGGGGGCTGGGCCGAAAAACTTCCGAACCGAAGCGAGCGATGTCGAAGCGCGAGGTCGACGACGCGATCATCTCGATCGCGCAACAGGCCAAGCCGAAGGTCAGGGGCCAGATGGCCGATTTACGAGCCCAGTTGAAAACGTAGTCCACCGAGGTGGTCAGGAAGTTGCGTTCAAATTGGTTCTGCAGCATGACGTCTCGCTCGGACTCTCCATTATAAGGAATTCGGGGCGGTCGGCCAAGACCGGACAGGGTCTCGGGTTCAGGGGGCTGTGTTAACGGTCCCCGCCGGTCTTCCTGGCGGCCTCGATCATCTTGGGCATCGTGGGCAGGACATCCGGACTCACCTGCTCGAGCTCATCGGCGCCTGCGGGCGTGATGGTGATAAAGCCCTGATCTTCCGTCATGATCAGCGACTTGCCGCGCAAATACCAAATGGCGAACTGGAGATGTTCGGTGGGGCAGTCAAGCAAGCGGCCGAAGTCGCGAATCCGCATACCCGGTCTATCCGGGTCATTCTTGCGCTTCATGTAAAGCGCGGAAAGTAAGGCCCAACGCTTTTTCTTTTCCTCCTCGATGCCCGATCCGGCGCTGGTTTCGGGTTTATCGAAGATCTGCCAACGAACCTCCGTCGCGGCGCGGTGCCGCGCGTCGTATTCCGCCCGCTTTTCCGGATCGCTGAGAACGCGATAGGCCTGCAGGATCAACTGAAACGCCGCCTGGTTCCCGGTTGCGGCATTATCGGGGTGAAAGCGCTGCGCCATCATGCGGTAGACACGTTGAATGGTGTCCAAATCGGCGTTCGGGCTGATCTGAAGCGCTTCATAGTAATCCGTCAGCGAAGGGTCGCCCTCGATCTTGTACGAGGCGCGGGCGTGCGCCGCCTCGAAGGCCAAGCCGGAACGGTAAACGCCCTCGTCGTGCAGCCGGCAGTGGATCACCTGCGTTTCGGTAGTGCCGTCGGCGTTGCGGAAATTCGGCGCCGGAAGGTTAAAGGCTTTCAGATCCGCGCCGACTGTAAGCGGCTCTTCCGTTTCAATGCCGCACCCGAAATCACTGATGTCGATTAGCCGTGCCGACGAACGACCTGTCTTGCCGCCGCCGGACGCAAGTTCGTACTCCACCTTCTCTCCGACGGGAGTCGGTTTTCGTGGATTTCTTCTACGTTCCGATCGTTGTGCCATGGTTCTCTTTGTTGAGCCGGGTTAGGATGGGCGACCATTTTGCCGGATGGAAAGATGTGATCTCCGCCTTTCGTCGGGAGCATAGAGCCCTGTTGTCCCAACGAAAATCGGAGTCTATCATACACCCTGGGGACTCGAAGCGCAGTGCCGACCGACCCGCTGGAGGGACGAATTCTCGCCGTGGCGCTGTTCGGGGGAGGCGCCGCAACGAATCAAGCGATCCGGGGGGCGGTGGGAAGCGAGGGAGTGGGTCGGGCTAGGGGGAGTCTGTCCCACAGAAAATTTTCGGTACCACATCTAGAAACGAAGGATAAGGATTGCACAACATATTGTGGCTAAAACTGCCAAATTTCGTTCTGTGGGACAGACTCCTAGGGGGCTAGGCGGAGATCTTGAGGGCCCGGAGAAACAGTCGATCGACGTCGCTTAAGAGCAGCTCATCAGGCGTCGTACTGTCCGCCGTCGAGCTGACCGCTACGGCCGAAGCATCGTCGTCTTTCTCGGAGGCGAATTTTGCGTCGACTGAAAGCTCGACGGCATAACCGGCCCTCTTGATGTCATCCAGGATGACGGCCATTGGTTCGGAGCCCTCAAGAGATTTGTGCACGGCGTCGCCGAGTTGTTGCATCAAATCCTGCATTTGCGTGTTCACGGAAGTCTCCTTCTGTCGGCCGACAATCGGGTCTCATTCGTGGCTGATTGCCTCGGCACCCTATGCTCTATACCCAGCCTATAGCCCGCGCCGGTTTTCGACAATCAGGTGTCTTTTGGTTTTAGGGGGGTCCGTCGGTACTTTTTTTGATAGGCCATTCGTTCACTGACAATTCAGTCGTTTAACCTATGCGGGAATAGTACGCCGCGGCGCATCGGCAGACGGCCTATTGAGTCTCGCATAATATCCTGTCAATCGAGACAAAGAGAAGACTGTTTCCAGAAAGCGGTAATCAAGCGCGGTTTGCGGCGCATGCGCCGCAGCGTTTTGCGGGCACGTTCGTCGAGTTCCCAGTAGTCCTTCGGACAGACGTTCGGCAACTCGTGCTGTTTCCAGTACGCCCAGATGTATTCCACCGGATTCAGCTCCGGCGCATACGCCGGCAAATACTCCGTCACGATATGGCCTTGCGAGAGTTCAATGAACTCTCGCACCATCCGACTGCGATGCGCCGGCAAGCGGTCCCAGACGATCATCAACGGGCCGTCCATGTGGCGAACCAAGGCCTTCAGAAAGTCGATGACCTCCAACTCGCCAATCGCGCCGGGATAGAGCCGAAAGTAAAAGTTGCGCAACGTCAACCCGGCCGACACCGAAAGCTTCTGCCAATTGAAGTTGAACTCCAGCAGCGGCGTCTCGCCGCGCGGCGCCCAGGTGCGGCAACGATGCGGCTTCTGACTCCATCCGCTTTCGTCGATGAAGACGATCGTGCGGTCTTGTTTGCGGGCTTTTTTTTAATGGCCGGCCACCTCTTGCACTTCCAGTCGCGGATGGCCTCTTCGTTGCGCTCGCGGGCTTTGCCGACCGGGCGTTGCGGGCTCCAGCCGAGCGCCCGCAGGATCTTCCAGACATGGCCCTCGTGATAGCGCACGCCGAACTCGTCTCGGATCAGACGAGCCACCCGCGGACAGCTCCACAACGGCGTCGGGAAGCCGTGCGCCTCGGGGCCTTCGAGCAGCAGGATCTCCAGGCGTTCGAGCTGCGTGGCGTCTAATAGCGGCTTGCGGCCGGCGCGGCCGGCCTTGCGCAGCCCGGCCTCGCCTTGCGCCAGGTACTGTCGTCGCCACTCACTGACGGTTTGGCGGGCGACTGTCAGACGCCTGGCGGTTTCGGACTGATTGAGTCCTTCATCGAGCAAACGCATCGCTTCGAAACGGCGTTTCTCCAATGCTTCGAAATCGCGGCGCTTTCCTTTCGGTGTTCCCATACATAAGAATACGTACGGCAACACCAAAAGGTGTCACTCTATTTTGCGAGACTCAATAGATTGCAGCGCCCTTGTCGACTGGAAGCCGGTCGGCGGATTGCGTCGCGGACTGCGTGGGGTGGAGTGCGTCCCGGCCGGCCCTCTCGAACGAGAGACCTTGTTCACATCTTGTACTGCCCGAGGTCTTCGTCGCTGAGGTTTTCCAACCATCGGCGCAGCTCTTCGCTGGTGGCCTTATCGTTGACGGCGTTGCTGACTTTCGACGATTTCAATACTTCGTCTTCGACATAGATCGGACAATCGAGCCGCAGGGCCACGGCCAGGGCGTCGCTGGGGCGGGAATCGACGGCGATCATCTCTCCATTGCGCTCGATCCAGATGACGGCGAAGAATGTGTCGTCCTTGAGTTCGCTGACGACCACTTTGCGAACCCCCGTGGTCAGACCGAAGAGCAGATTCTTGATCAGGTCATGCGTCATCGGGCGCGGCGTAGTGACCTTTTCGATCTCGAGGGCGATCGCATTGGCCTCATACACCCCGACCCAAATCGGTAATACCGCTTTCCCTTCAACATCTTTAAGGATCACGATCGGCATGTTCGTGACCGGGTCCATCATCAGTCCCCGAATCTTCATTTCCACTTCCATCGCGTCCTCCGAGTCTTGCCTTTCCTTGAAGAATGCCTACTGCAGAATGCGCAGAGGGTGAAATGCGGGGATTGGGCTCCGGGCCGTCAGCTTACCGACCAAGGAGTTCGGACCCGCGGCCGTCACACGGACACGGCAATACGTCCCAATCCAATCCGCTTCACCGTCCAGATCGGCGGGGACGGTGAAATTCAACACCCGATTCTGAGTCGTTCGCCCGATCCATTGTTGAAGTTTCTCGCGCCGACCCTCGACGAGAACTTCCTCTTCGCGGCCGATAAACCGCTCGTTGTTTCGCATCTGAATGCGGCGTTGCATTTCCTGCAAGGCCGCCAGCCGCCGTGACTTTTCCGTTTCGGGAACGGCCTTGTCGTAGGAAATGGCCGCAGTGCCGGCACGGGGTGAATACTTGAACGAGAAGACCGAATCGTACTGCACCTGCTCCAGCAACGAGAGCGTTTCATCGAAGTCCTTCTCGGTCTCGCCCGGGAAACCGACGATGATGTCGGTGCTGAGCGCGATGTCGCGCCGGGACGACCGAATATTCTCGATCCGCTCAAGGTATTGTTCGCGGGTGTAGTTGCGCTCCATCCGGTTCAAGATCGTGCTGGAGCCCGATTGCACCGGCAGATGCACATGGTCGCAGAGTGTCGGATGATCGTCGATCGCGCGCACGATGTCGGATGTAAAGTCGCGCGGATGAGAAGTCGTAAACCTGACTCGACGGATGCCCCCGACTTGACCGACGGCGGCCAGCACCTGCGCGAAATTCCAGCCCGCCGGGGTGGGGTCGCGGTAGCTGTTGACGTTCTGACCGAGCAGTTGGATTTCCGTGTAGCCGTTGGCCGCGAGTTGCTCCGCTTCGTGGACCACGCCGCCGAGAGTTCGGCTGCGCTCCGGGCCGCGGGTGAAAGGCACCACGCAGTAGGCGCAGTGCTTGTTGCAGCCTTCAATGATCGTGATGTAGGCGCGATGCGGATTGTCGCGCCGCGTCAGGGGCGTATCGAAGGTTTCATCGGTGTCGAGATCCAGACCGGTGACGCGATTTTCGCCGGCTTCGACGCGGTCCACTAACTCCGCCAAGCCGTTATAACCGGCCGAGCCGCAAACCAAGCTCACGTGCGGCGCTTGCTCGAAGATTTCTTCGCCTTTGTGCTGCGCCACGCAGCCCAGTACTCCGAAGATTTTCCCCTCGGCCTTGTGCCGTTTGAAATTGGCGAGCCGCGAAAAGACCTTCTGCTCGGCTTTGTCTCGGATGCTGCAGGTGTTGTAGAGAACGAGCCCCGCCGTCACGACGTCGGAAACTTCCTGATACCCCTTCGCGAGCAGAGTGCCGCGCACCTTTTCGCTGTCATGAACATTCATCTGACAGCCGAAAGTCTCCAGATAGAACGTCTTTTTCGGCACGAGGGAGCCCAACTTCCTCAAGTATAGCAGCCGTCTCGGACCGTTCCCGACCGGCGACATCAAGGCCCGCCAAGCCTCCAACCGAGAGTGTGGAAGAACGTTCAAGGCTGAAGAAAAAGCCGAAACTCCGCGGCAACTTTACAAGGAGAATACCAGCCTGAGCGCAGGCCCCGGGGCCGACAGCGGGCTAGAAGTAATACCCGGGCCGGTGACGCACCCGCAGACGCCGCGTCTTCTTACCCGAGAGAACGACTTTGACTTTGCGGAAGCCGGGAGTGCCGCTCTGCGTGGGCGAATAGGCCAGGATGTATTGGTTACGAATGTCTTGGGCGATCTGCTGGGTGATCGCGTTCACCTCCTCGACGCTCTTAGGAAAGAACGCCGTACCCCCCGTGGTCCGCGCGAGGTGACGGACGGCCCGGGTCGCCCGTTTGGCGGACCCGCGATCTTCCTCGCTCAGCAGCCCGACCGCATAGATCACGGTGTCTGTTTCTTGCAAGCGGCGGACGAGTTCTTCCAGCTCTACTATGCTGGCGTTGTCTTCCCCGTCGGTGACGATCAACAGGACTTGCTTGTCCCACTTGGCCTTCTCCTTCAAGTGATCGAGGGACATGCCGGTTGCGTCGTAGAGCGCCGTGCCGCCGCGCGAGTCGATTCGTTGCAGGGCGTCTTGCAGCCGTAATACATCGCTGGTGAAATCGCTGTCGAGGAAGGCCTCGTCATTGAAATTGACGATGAAGACCTCATCCTTGGGATTGGAGGCTTTGACGAAATTGACGGCCGCCGTGTTGACCTGCTGTCGCTTGTCGCGCATGCTGCCGCTGTTGTCCACCAAGATCCCGAGCGAGACGGGAACGTCTTCACGACGAAAGATCTTGAGGTTCTGTAGGACGTCTTCTTCGTAGACCTTGAAAACGCCTTGGGGCAGGTCGGTGACAAAATGCTCTTCCTTGTCGAACACGGAAGTGTGCAAGACAACCAGTTTCGTATCGGCCTTAAACGTAAGCCCGGGATCGTTGCCGGTTTCCTTGCCCGCGGGCTGCGCGACGGCGAGCGCGGTCGAGAGGGCGAGCAGGGCGGAGTGGCGGGCCAGGCGCGAGAGCATGGCAAAGGATCCGGTTGGGAAGGACGCCCTACCAGTCAAGCCGTGTCGGGAACTCATATTCACCGTCTTGTCGGTCACATCTCAGGGGCTGTAAACGCCATGAAAATGGGTGTCATTGGCCTTCCTGCCGCCCCTCCAGGGCTCTCCCGGGTGGGGCTTCTACCCAGGGTTGCGCCTTCGGCTCCACCCTGGGCTATATTCCTGCCGCCGCTTCGCGGCTCAACGTTTTCGGCGTCTTGACGACTGTAAACGTAATGCACAATACTCTCGAAGGCCATTTTTGGAGGAGTCCCCATTTTTTCATGGCCCCTCAGCGGCTGGGTGCGTAATAGCCCAGCCGGTAGTGGGCGCGCAACGGCGGCATGCCCCGAATCTTCGACAGCGTCACGCGCACGCGCCGCCATTTCCCATCCTTCTTCTGATTCTTTGGGACGTACCCTAAAACATACTGGTTGCGAAGCTCGATCCCGATGCGCGCCGCCACATCGGGTAGCTCGTTCAAATTTTCGACCGGGAACTGGCGTCCGCCGGTCTGTTCGGCAATCTCGGTCAGCAGACTCGGCCCCGACAGCTCCTCGGGGGTGCGGCCGCGCGAGGAAACCGGCTCAAAGATCCCGATGGCGTAGATCTGCACGTCGGCTTCCTTCACCAAGCGCTTGATTTCCCGACCCGTGTAGCGGCTGCTGTTGTCGCCGCCGTCGGAGATCACCAGCAAAGCCTTCTTCGTGTTCGAGGCCTCTTTCATCTGGTTGATCGCCAGATAGATGGCGTCGAGCAACGCGGTACGCCCTTTCGATTGCGTGAAGGTCAGGCGATTCTGAATCTCTTCCAAACTGCGCGTGAAGCCGCCCATTAACTCCGGCCGGTCATTGAACTGGATGAGAAAGAATTCGTCTTCCGGGTTGGCGGTTCGGAAGAACTGGGCCACCGCCTCGCGGGCCTTGCCCATCTTGTAGCCCATGCTCCCGCTGGCATCGAAAACGATCCCCAACGAGATCGGCGCGTCCTCGGCCCCGAATTGCGTGATTTCCTGGTTGACCTTGTCCTCGAGCACCTTGAAATGTTCCTTCTCGAGTCCGGTGACAAGACGGCTCATCGGGTCGCTGACAGTCACGTTGATCAACACCAACGGAACGTCGACCTTGATGGTTTCCGTGCGAACGCCAGTTTCCGAAACCTGAACCGTTTCTTCAGCTCGGGTCTTGAGTTCTACCTTCGCGTCCTCGGCCGGGCCGGCCGCGGGCAGAAGCAACAAGTAGACTACGGGCTCCGCGATCCATGGGCGACGGCAATCGAAACAACGGTTCCGTGTGCCCCGGCGGAGGGCCGCCGAAAGCCCCCGCATCCAATTTTTTCGCGCGATGGGATGCCGCAATGCGATTAAATTCTAACATACAAATCGGCCTGTGCTAGACTTGAGCTTACCGTTGCGCGGCCCCTAATTGAATGCTGCTCCAGGCGGTCCCGAGGAGGCATTTTTAGGCTCGCCGCGCTGTTCGATCCACTTTTGTCAACGCGAGGTAAGCGGATTCGGAATGCCCCGTAGGCGGCCTGTTCGTTCTCAACGAAAATCGTCAGGCCCTTCTCAGCCCCTCCGGACCACTCTCCCCTTTTTCCGTGCCGCCGAGTGCGGACCCGACAACTCTCTTTTTTTCTTGATGTTGGGAGAGGTTTGCGAGAGCGGCGGCCTGCCGCTCTCGTCTTCGCGGGTAGTCGAGGACCTATGAAGAAATATCTGTTCGTCACTGGCGGCGTTGTTTCGTCCTTGGGCAAAGGGATCGCGGCGGCTTCGATCGGCTGCCTACTCGAGAGCCGCGGCCTGCGCGTCACGCTCCAGAAATGCGACCCCTATCTCAATGTCGATCCCGGCACAATGAGTCCTTTTCAGCACGGTGAAGTTTACGTGACCGACGACGGCGCGGAGACCGATCTGGACCTCGGCCACTACGAGCGCTTCACCCACGCCAAGCTGACCCAAGCCAACAACATCACCAGTGGCCGCATTTACGAACGTATCCTGGCGAAGGAGAGACGGGGCGACTACTTGGGCAAAACCGTCCAGGTGATTCCCCATGTGACCAACGAGATCAAAGACGCCATCCGCAAGGTCTCGACCAACGATGTTGACGTCGTCATCGTCGAGATCGGCGGCACGGTGGGTGATATCGAGTCTTTGCCATTCTTGGAAGCGATTCGCCAGATGAGGCACGAGTTGGGGCGGAAGAATTGCGCTTTCGTTCACGTCACGCTGGTTCCCTGGATTGCCGCCGCCGGAGAGCTGAAGACGAAACCCACGCAACACAGCGTCAAGGAAATGCGGGGTATCGGCATCCAGCCCGATTTGCTGCTGTGCCGCACCGAGACGGAGTTATCCGAGGAACTGCGCGCCAAGATTGCGCTGTTTTGCGATGTGGACCGCGAAGCCGTGATCGGGGCCCGCGACGTCAGTTCGGTCTACCAGATCCCCGCGATCTTCGCCCGCGAAGGGGTGGACGAAATCATACTGCGTCACTTGGAACTGGAAACCCCGCCGCGCGACCTGACGGCATGGGAGGAAATGATCCACCGTCTGAAACATCCCCAAGGTGAGGTGACGATCGGCATCGTCGGGAAGTACGCGAGCTACGAGGATTCCTATAAGAGCCTTAAGGAATCGCTGCTGCATGGCGGCTTACACCACGGCTTGCGGGTCAACGTGAGTTGGATCGAAGCCGAAAACATCACCGCCTCCACGGCTCACCACGAGTTGCGTGACGTCGACGGCATCCTCGTCCCCGGCGGCTTCGGCGAACGCGGTATCGAAGGAAAGATCGAGGCCATACGCTACGCTCGCGAAAACAAAGTCCCCTACTTCGGTATTTGCCTCGGGATGCAGACGATGGTCATCGAGTTCGCGCGTAACGTATGCGGCCTCAAGGGCGCTGATTCGACGGAATTCGATCCAGGGACGCCCCATCGTTTGTTTTTCAAGTTGCGTGAGCTCAAGGGCGTCGAGGATCTCGGCGGTACGATGCGCCTGGGCGCTTGGCCCTGTCGCATAGCCCCGGAGAGTCTCGCGCACGCGGCCTATGGGGCCGAAGAAGTCAGCGAGCGCCACCGTCATCGCTACGAGTTCAATCGGGAGTATGGCGAGACGATCGAGAGTCACGGCATGCTGATCTCGGGTGAAACTCCCGGCGGCACCTACGTCGAGATTTGCGAATTGCCGGGCCATCCCTGGTTCTTGGGCTGTCAGTTCCACCCGGAATTCAAGTCCAAACCGCTCGAGCCGCATCCGCTGTTCCGCGATTTCGTCGGCGCGGCCCATCAATTCCACGGCCGCCGGGTAGCGGTCGAGCAGCGGGCCGAAGAAGAGCAGTTCTTGCGCGTCCGCATGGGCTGATACCCTCCCCGGAATCTCCCTGACCGGATACAGTGCCCAGAGCGCAAGCGACGGGCCAAGCGAGGGCCAAGCCGCGGTGGGTACGTACTATAAGTAGATAGTGGACCCGCGGCCTCCCGATTCCCCAAGGCTTGCCCGCGTCGATTCCCTTGTGATCGGCGATCAAGCACCCCTCGCGCTGATCTGCGGCCCTTGCGTGATCGAGTCCGAGGATCACGCCGTCTCGATCGCGCGGGTGGTCGCCGAAGCCGCCGCGCGGGCCGGGATGGCCGCCGTCTTCAAGGCGTCGTTTGACAAGGCGAATCGCACCAGCGTCGATTCCTACCGCAGGCCGGGCCTCGATGAAGGCCTGCGCATCTTGGGCACAGTCAAGCGCGAGACCGGCCTGCCGGTTCTCACCGACATCCACGAGCCGAGTCAAGTCGAGCCGGCGGCCGAAGTTTGCGACGTTCTGCAAATTCCGGCCTTCTTGTGCCGGCAGACCGATCTATTGGTCGAAGCCGGCAAGAGCGGACGCGCCGTCAATATCAAGAAGGGCCAATTCCTCGCGCCCATGGATATGCGGTACGCGGCCGAAAAGGTCGCAAGCACCGGAAACCACAACATTCTGCTGACCGAACGCGGGACGTCGTTCGGGTATCAAAATCTAGTCGTCGATTTCCGGGGCCTCGCGATGATGAGCGAGATGGGCTATCCGGTCGTGCTCGACGTAACCCACAGTTTGCAGCTGCCCGGGGCGGGGAAGGGGTCGAGCGGCGGTCAGCCGGCGTATATTGAGCCGCTGGCCAGGGCGGGCGTGGCGGTGGGCGTCGATGCGGTCTTCTTCGAAGTCCATGAGGATCCGCCTCGCGCTCTCTCCGACGGCGCGAACGCACTGCTGTTGGACCGGCTGGCGCCGCTGCTCGAGACGTTGGTCGCGCTTGACCGTCTTGTCGGAAGCAGGCCACCGGCGAGCCGCCGATAAGCGGTTTCCGAGCCCTGAGCGCAAGCGACGGGCCTGCCTGCCCCCTTTGTACCACCCCCCCAAAGCCCCAGAGCCTGCCGCGGGCTCCCTCACGGCCGTTGTTTCGGTAACTCGCCGGGGAAGGAGTTGGGACGTGGGCGCACCGGCCCAAGGATGATCAAGTCGCGTGGCGTACTCGGCATCACGCGGCATGTGATTCGGCTACTTGTGATTTAGGTTGCCGGTGGCCGGCCCGTCGCTCGCGCTCAGGGCTTCCATGAGAGGTGGGTCGCTTGTCAAGGGCGGTCGTTGGGAGGCGTTGGTCGGTTTGTCGGATCCGGCCCGGGTCCTCATGCCTTGCGGCGCGTTGAGGACCGGGCTTCCATTCGCAGTGTTATCGGTCTCGTTGTTGACCTCTGCTGGTTGGGGTCCGGTCTTTCGGCGCTGCTCTCTCTGTTGCGGCTTCGACCCATCCTCGAAAGAATCGGCCTGCCTGCCCAGAGCCCGCAGTCACCGTGACACGATCTCGATTCTCCGCCGCGGCCTCGCTTCGTCCGCCCAATCCCCTACTCCCTTCCTTTCAACAGGAATCTTCTTGCCGCCGAGTCCCCGTTAGGGGGCTCGCGGATGTCCTCATCACGTTGCTTCATCCGAAACCGTTGCCGCCGACTGCGCCTCATCGTCCCTGCCTTATGGGGAAACCGTTTCCGTCAGCCCGTGCAGCGGATCGTAGTTTTCTTGTTTCACCCACAACACATGCATCAGCACCGCCAACTTGCGCGCCACCGCCACCACCGCCCGCTTCTTCGCATGTCCTCCGCCGCGCGCCGCCAAACCCAAACCCCAGCGCCTGAGCGTGGAGTCGGTCCCGAACGGCCCCAGCACCCAGTGCGCGCACTGAATCAACGTCCGCCGCAGCAGCGGATCTCCCGATTTCGTCACGCCCAGCCGCAGTGACCGCTCGCCCGATTGGCGTTGCTTGGGACGCAGCCCCACCAGCGCGCCGACCTGCCGCGAACGCTTCACGCGGCCCGGGTCGTTGTCGAGCGCCAACACGAACGTCAACGCCGTCAGCGGCCCCACCCCTCCGATCGTTCGCAGCCGCTCGACCGCTGCGTATTGCTTGCCCAACGCGACGATTTGTTTGTCATATTCGCGGATCGTCGCGCCGAGGCTTTCGATTTGTGTCGCCACCCCCAACAACGCCGCGTGCAACACCTCGGGGCAGGCCTCCCGGACGCGCTCGACCCATTGGTTCTGGGCGCATCGGCCCAAGCGGATGCCGTGCGACTTCGCCATGCCGCGCAAACTCCCTTTCAATTTCGTGCGGCACTCGAGCACGGCCTCGCGCGCCCGCAACAACGTGCGTTGTTGTTCGGTCTCGAGCTTGCGCGGCGCGACGGGATTCAACAGGGCCGGGTTGGTGCGTCCCAGCTCGGCCAACCAATAGGCGTCGTTGCGGTCGTTTTTCGAGTCGGATTGGCTGATTAAACGCAATTGCCGCGCGTCGGCGACGAGCACGTCGTGGGCGAGGGCGGCCAGGCGGCGGCGAATCCAGTTGCTGTGGCTGCCGGTTTCGATCACAATGCGCAGCCGCGGCCAACGGCGGAACCAGCGATCCAAGGCCTCCGGGCGGGTGGGGACTTGGCATTCCTCGAGGCTTTCGCCGGCGAGGTCGGTGAGCCGTACGAAGCAACGTTTGTCGCCGATGTCGACGCCGGCGACGGCGCAAATTTCGTTGTCTTTTTGCATCTGGATGCGTTGTTGCGCCAACTGTTGTTCGAGCTGGGTGAGTTGGCGGGTCTTCGCTTGTGAGCTGTCGGCTTTCTTGGTTTGGTGTTTGTCGGTTTGGTTCTTGTCGGTCTGTTGTTTGCTATTCTTCTTCATGGCTGGTCGCCTCCTTTTCAAAAATCCATTGCACCTCCCTTGTGGAGAAGTGCGCTGCTGCCGGTAGCCTACCGCTTCCCGGCTCCAAGCGACCAGCCTCTCATCCCATCTCTGTATCTGGTTTGCGGCGATGCGTGGATCGGCTCTGCTATTCTTTTTGTCGGGCGAAGCGCTGAAATTAGTCCTGACGATGCGAATTTCGTGGCTCATCGCGGTATCGGCAACCTGCCTCGCGGCGGCTATCCTTGGCTTCGCGAGCCCTCCCGCCGAGGACACGTCGTCGCCTCGGGGCGAGGGCCTGCCGAAGATTACCGTTAATCCGCGAGACGGGCTTGAGTACGCCTGGATCCCCCCGGGCGAGTATTGGATGGGCTGCTCCGGCGACGACGACCTTTGCGAAGAAATCGAACGGCCCCGCCATAAGGTTCGTTTGACGAAGGGGTTTTGGATAGGCCGCAGGGAAGTCTCCGTCCGCGCTTACCAGCGGTACACAAAATCAACGAAACGCAAGATGCCGCCCAAGCCGAACGAGACACCTTTCGCCGAACTAAGGAAAAAGAAGAAAGGTTGGTCGCGGGCGATCGCCGAGGCCTTCGACTCAGGGCCGGGGCAAAAACAAGGCAGGCCGATTGTTTCCGTCACCCATGCCGAAGCGGCTGCCTATTGCGAGTTTGCCGAAGGACGCTTGCCGACCGAAGCCGAGTGGGAGTACGCCGCCCGCGGCGGACAGTCCGATTGGCGCTATCCCTGGGGCGACGAGCTGACCCATGAGCAGGCCAACTACGGTAACGTCGCGGGAAGAGACCGTTGGCGCTACACCGCGCCGGTCGGCAGTTTCGAGCACAATGGTTACGGTCTCTACGATATGGCCGGGAATGTCTGGGAATGGTGTTCCGATTGGGAGGACGGCAACTATTTTCTCAACACGCCGGCGGAAGATCCTCAAGGGCCCGATCAAGGCGACGCGAAGATCATTCGGGGCGGTTCCTGGGGCTTTGGCCCGAGATATTTACGCGTTTGCGCCCGCGCCATGGCCGATCCGGCGAGTCGGGGCGACGGTGTCGGATTTCGCTGCGTGGTGGAGGAACTGAAGTAGCGTCGCTTCCGCCGACTCCCATGAACCTCGAACTCGAAATCTTCCGCAATCTGTTCGTCTCGATCGCCGAGGAGATGGGGATCGTCCTGCGCCGAACTTCGTTTTCCCCCAACATCAAAGAGCGTCGGGACTACTCCTGCGCCGTCTACGACCGCCACGCCGAAACGATTGCCATGGGCGATCACATGCCCGCTCACCTCGGGGCGATGCCTCAATCGGTGACCGAGACCTTGCGCTCCCAAACCCTAGAGCCAGGTGACCTGGTACTGCTCAACGACCCGTTTCGAGGCGGAACCCACCTACCCGACATCACTTCCGTATCCGCCGTCTTCCTCGACAGCAGTCCCAAGCCTGCCTACTATCTGGCGACCCGAGCCCACCATTCCGACGTCGGCGGGATGATGCCGGGCTCCATGCCTCCGGCCACGGAAATTTTTCAAGAAGGACTTCGTATCCCACCTGTCAAGCTATTAAGGAAAGGAGAGTTGAACGACGACATCCTCCAGCTGATTCTTCTCAACGTGCGCACTCCCGAAGAACGCATGGGAGATCTCGGCGCGCAGATTGCCGCGCACCGCGTCGGCGAGCGTCGCCTGCTCGACGCCACGCGCAAATACGGCACCGAGAAGATGCAGGCCGAGATGAGCGAGCTCAAGGACTACAGTGAGCGCCTGATGCGGGCTCGCCTGCGGGAAATCCCCGACGGCGTCTATGAGTTCGAGGATTTCATGGACGACGACGGCTTTGGGACCGAGTCCGTCCGTATCCACTGCCGCCTGACGGTGGAGGGTGAGGCGGCGACGGTTGACTATCGCCGGTCCGCGCCGCAAACCCGCGGCGGCATCAATGCCAACTTGGCGGTGACGACCTCGGCGACGATGTACTCGTTTCGCTGCCTGATACAAGAAGACATTCCGTATAACGCCGGGATGCTGCGTCCTGTCGAAATTGTCACCGAGCCGGGAACGTTGCTGGATCCGTTGCCCCCGGCGAGCGTCGCGGCCGGCAATGTGGAAACGTCACAGAGGATCGTCGATGTTTTGCTTGGCGCGTTGGGCAAAGCGCTGCCCGGAAAGATGCCCGCCGCCTCGGCGGGCACGATGAACAACCTGACCTTTGGCGGGACCGATCCCCGCACGGGCGAAGCGTTTGCTTACTACGAGACAATCGGCGGCGGGATGGGCGCTCGGCCCCAGGCCTCCGGTCTTGACGCGAACCACACGAACATGTCGAACAGCCTCAATACCCCGGTCGAGGCGTTGGAGCATCAGCTTCCTGTTCGCATGCGCCGTTACGGGGTTCGTTCCGATTCGGGAGGCCGGGGCCGACATCGCGGCGGCCAAGGCGTCGTCAAGGAGTTCGAACTTCTCACCGATACCGACATCGCCATTCTTTCCGAGCGTCGTCTGCGAGCCCCCTACGGACGTGACGGCGGCGACCCCGGCGAACGTGGGCGCAATTTCCTCAACGACGCCCCGATTCCGGGCAAGGGTCGTTTTCGCGCGGCCAAGGGCGACAGGCTGCGCATCGAAACGCCTGGCGGGGGCGGGTATGGGGTGCCCGACAGCGCGAAAACAAAGCGGCAATAGATTCAACGCCGGCAAGTTTGAGGATTGCCTACGCGGGATTCGTCAGAAAAGCGTGAAACGCAGGCAGTCAGGGCAGGCTGCGGGGCTAATATTGGCCCAGGGCGTAAGCCCAGGGGCCGCGCAGTCGCATTCAACCGCGCTGACCCGGGACCTTGGGCCGCGGGCCCAAGGTCCCGGGTCAGGTATTGTTGTGGTGTCGGCTTCCAGGGGCTGACGCCCCCGGCTGGTATTAACAGCATACAATCCAAGCGGTTACTGAAAAGACGTTTCAAGCATCCTTGGCCGGCACATGCTGAAAATGACCGGCCGGCCGATTTGCTAATCGATGGCCGCATTTCCCAAGAACTTCGCTCCACACATCTCGGCGACCAAAGAAGCTGCCGCCGCGGCCGCGGCGAGTCACATCCTGGAACGGCTCGAGGCGGCGCGTCAGGCCTCCGGTCGGGCGACTCTGGCCGTCTCGGGCGGCTCTACTCCAAGGCTGATGTTCCAAGCCATGGCCACGGCCGACTTCAACTGGGCCGACGTTCACATTTTTTGGGTCGACGAGCGTTGCGTGCCGCCGGACCACGCCGACAGTAACTACGGCATGACGAAAGAGGCGCTGCTCGATTCGATCGCGATCTCTCCGGACAACATCCATCGTATTCAAGGCGAACGGGAACCCGCCGAGGCCTCTAATCTCTATCATGGGGAGATCGAAGAGGTATTCGCCCTGTCCGAAAAGCCTGTCGGCACGATGCTGCGGTTTGACGTCGTTCACCTGGGGATGGGACCCGACAGCCACACGGCGAGTCTGTTTCCCGGCGAAGGGCTTATCGAAGACCGCCGCGGCCTGACGGCGCCGGTCTACGCGGCTTCGAAAGACAGTTGGCGCGTTACGCTTTTGCCCGGAGTGCTTCTTGCGGCGGCGGATACCGTCTTTCTCGTCACCGGAGACGACAAGGCGGCCGCCCTGCGGGAAGTTCTCAACGGCCCTTACGATCCGCGCCAACGCCCGGTGCAATTGATCGCCCACGACGCCGACCCCGTGCATTGGTTTCTCGACGAAGCCGCCAAGCCGTAGGACCGGGGGGCTATGAAAAAATGGGGACGGTACCGATTCCTGTGCCCAATCTCCCCCCAGCGAGAGAAGACGTGGCGTTCGGACCGGCACGGGTGTATACTTTCGCCGTAACAGGTTCAAATGGAAATCTCGGTACAAATAGTCACCGGCGGGAGCCCGGATGAATAGATTCGTACCCTTGTTGACGGGACTAGGGATTCTTTGCTCCGCCTGTACTCCCGCGCCCCAAAACGCCGGTGCCCCCGCGCCCCGTCTCGTGCTCTTGTACGCAACTTGTACGCTGAACAAGGACTACCTTCAGCCGTACAACGAGACGCGCTTGACTCCGAACCTGGCCGCCTTTGCCGAGGAATCGGCGGTGTTTACAAATCACCAAACCGAGAGCGGATTGTCCGGGCCCGCGTTCGCCTCGATCTTCTCCGCCACGCAGGCCGATAGACATGGGGTGTTCTGGCATCCCCGGTGGTTGCCCGACGATCTGTTCTTGATTTCCGAGGCCTTTTCCGCGGGAGGGTATGAGAGTCACTATTGGTCGGGGCACCCAATGACAACCCCGAAATTCAACTATGGCCAAGGTGTGAAAAAGAGGAATATAACTCGAAAGCGTATCCGCGCCCACCACCCCAATTTCCAGTCCATGCTGTGGAAATTGCGGGACAACCCCGAACACAGAGCTTTTGTCATGACCTCGTTCGCCGTCACCCACGCGACATACATAGCCAAAGCCCTGCCCGGTCTCTTGGCGGAACATCCGCATTTGGCACGCCGGATGGGTCCCGAGGAAGTCCTAAAATACCACCAACTGTTTGGTGCGAATTACCAACAGCGCATGACGCGATTCGATGCTACCGTGGACCGCCTGGGGTTGTCACCGGAG
Organism: Bryobacterales bacterium; assembly: GCA_965238125.1. GTDB lineage: Bacteria > Acidobacteriota > Terriglobia > Bryobacterales > UBA6623 > UBA6623. The sequence goes on from OZ250179.1 coordinate 1,259,973, forward strand.
CAGATAGCCAAGTTGGCCGGTGCTGTGGATCTGGTCTACCAATCCCGAGTCAAGGTTCTGGACCAGCGGTTTGGAGACGTTCTAAGAGAGATAGAGCGGTATGGATTGACCGAACAGAGTCTGATCGTTTTCACCGCGGATCACGGAGAAACGCTGTACGACGAGAACCGCCGCTTCAAGTGGACCCATTCACCGGATCTCGTGCCGGAGGTCATCAATGTACCCTTGATGATTCGAGCAGCCGGCGTGCCTCGGCAGAGAATCGACGGCCCAACTCGATCTATTGATGTCTATCCCACCATCGCCGGTCTGGCCGGGCTGGATGTACCCAAGGAGGCGGGGCTCCAGGGGATTGATTTCTCCGAGGCGCTCCGCGGCCGTGTGGCATTCCCGGAGCTGACGGCAGACTCGCACGGAAACCTTCGCCTCCGGAACAAGGCTTTTTCGGATCGCATCGAGGATATCTGGGCAAGCCGAAAAGTAGGGAACACCCTTGGGAATTTTCGATGCGGGGCTTAGAGAAGGCGCGAGGCGAATGGAACTTACTGAATCTCGCATAATATACTGTCAATCGAGACAAAGAGAAGACTGTTTCCAGAAAGCGGTAATCAAGCGCGGTTTGCGGCGCATTCGCCGCAGCGCTTTGCGGGCGCGCTCGTCGAGTTCCCAGTAGTCCTTCGGGCAGACGTTGGGCAACTCGTGCTGCTTCCAGTACGCCCAAATGTATTCCACCGGGTTCAACTCCGGCGCATAGGGCGGCAAGTACTCCGTTGCGATGTGATCCTCGGAGAGCTGGATGAACTCCCGCACCAGGCGGCTGCGGTGCGCCGGCAGCCGGTCCCAGACGATCAGCAGTGGGCCGTCGATGTGGCGCACCAAAGCCTTCAGGAAGTCGATGACCTCCAGCTCGCCGATCGCGCCGGGATAGAGCCGGAAGTAAAAGTTGCGCAACGTCAGCCCGGCCGACACCGACAGCTTGTCCCAGTTGAAGTTGAACTCCAACACCGGTGTCTCGCCGCGCGGCGCCCAGGTGCGGCAACGATGCGGCTTCTGACTCAATCCGCTTTCGTCGATGAAGACGATCGTACGTTCTTCTTTGCGGGCTTTTTTTTAATGGCCGGCCAAGTCTTGCGCTGCCAGCCGCGGATGGCCTCTTCGTTGCGCTCCCGCGCTTTGCCGACGGGCCGTTGCGGGCTCCAACCGAGCGCCCGCAGGATCTTCCAGACATGGCCCTCGTGATAGCGCACGCCGAACTCGTCTCCGATCAGACGAGCGACCCGCGGACAGCTCCACAGCGGCGTCGGGAAGCCGTGCGCCTCGGGGCCTTCCAGCAGCAACGCCTCGAGGCGTTCGAGCTGCGCGGCGTCCAACAGCGGCTTACGGCCGGCGCGGCCGGCCTGGCGCAACCCGGCTTCGCCGTCACGCCGGTATCGTCGCAGCCACTCGCTGACGCTTTGCCGCGCGACCTTCAATCGCCTCGCTGTCTCGGACTGACTACAGCCTTGCTCGACCAACCGGATCGCTTTGAAACGGCGCTTCTCCAGGGCCTCGAAATCCCGCCGTACGCCTTTTGTATTTCCCATACATACAAAGACGTACGTACCCCAAAAAGGTGTCACTTTCTTTTGCGAGACTCAATAGTGACGGCGGCGTTAAACCTGCGACGGATGGCGCGCATGAAGGTCGTGCCGCAAGCGGCATAAAGCGTCGGCGGGCGCCAATCCCGCAACCAATCGAAGAGATCGAGCTGCCCGGCCAACGCAAACAGCGCTCCACGAACCAATAGAAATGGAAATCGCGACCCATCACCCTCGACCCCTACTTTTCTGTGGGACAGACTCCTAGCGAAGCACGCTTGGCAACGCGCGTTTCGAGCGGATCTGCTCAATGACCGGCTACAGCCAATGTGGGCGGTGAACTGTAATCAAGAGTCGGGAACAGAAGCTCCGCGCGCCTTTTGACGGCCTCCCGGGTCGGGCGGCTGTTTTGGTACATTCGTGACAGGCCTCCCGCTGCCCGGGTCTTCGACGTTAGCCCGCTTGTCCGATCCCAGATTTCATGTCCGCTGATACACGCGCCGACCGGCTCTCCGCCGAATTTCGTCAACGCTTCGGTTCCGAGCCGAGCGTGTATCGCGCCCCCGGGCGCGTCAACCTCATCGGAGAACACACCGATTATAGCGGCGGACTGGTCATGCCGGTGGCGATCGACCTGTTTACTTGGGTCGCCGTTAGCTCGCGCCCGGATCGAACGGTTCGCGCCTACTCAAAGACCATCGGCGAGTCCCGCGAATTTTCGCTCGCCGGCACGCCGGAGGCGCCGTGGGCGCGGTATTTGCAAGGTGTCGCCGCAGCTCTCGAGGACGCCGGCTATACGGTTCTGGGCGCGGATCTTCTGATCGACAGCGATGTGCCCCTCGGGTCGGGACTCAGCTCGTCGGCCGCTCTCGAGGTTGCTCTCGGCCTCGCCTTTGCCTCGGCAGCAGGACACGAGATCGAGAGGACCGATCTCGCCAAGATCTGTCAGCGTGCCGAAAACCACTATGTCGGCGTACAGTGCGGCATCATGGACCAAATGGCGGCCGCTTGCGGACAACCCGGCCACGCGTTGATGATCGATTGCGAAAGCCTTGCATGCACTCCCTTGCCTCTACCGCCGGACGTCCGGATCGTCGTCGCCAATACGATGGTTCGCCACGCGCACGGCACGGGAGAGTACAACCGACGCCGTGAGGAATTGGAAGCCGGCCTGCGAGCCCTCGGCGACGGGGCCGGTCTCGCTCAACCGCGGCTCGTAACCGTTGGTCAAGTGGAGGCCACCGACATCCCCGAGGTTCCCCGCCGGAGGGTCCGCCACGTGGTTACCGAAAACGCCCGCGTCGAGCAGGCCGCCGTCGCCCTCACCCACAACGACTTTTCTTCACTCGCCCGCCTGATGGCCCAATCGCACCAAAGTCTTCGCGACGACTACGAAGTCAGTTGCCTGGAACTCGATGCCATGGTGGAAGCCGCCGAACGCGCCCCCGGTGTCCGCGGCACGCGCATGACGGGGGGAGGCTTCGGAGGCTGCACGGTGAGCTTGGTCGAGGAGTCGGAGGTCGACGCCTTTAAGGCTCACGTCGCGCGAGAATATCGCGATGCCGTCGGTCGCGACCCGACTCTGCACGTTTGTTCTGCGGCCGAGGGCGCCCGGGCCGTTGAACTGCACGCAGCGACGGCCCCCGAGCAGCCCTAAGTCGAGCAGCCATGTACCTCGAGGAGCATTCGCACCACCGTCGCAACGCCCTCACCGGCGAGTGGGTGCTGGTTTCGCCGCATCGCGCCAAGCGCCCCTGGCAGGGCCAAGTCGAAGCCGCGCTGCGGGGCGAGTTGGCCGCCTATGACCCCGGTTGTTACTTGTGCCCGGGAAACTCTCGCGCCGGCGGGGCGATCAATCCCGCCTACCCCGGCACCTTCGTTTTTGATAACGACTTTCCCGCCCTTTCCCGGCCCGGGATCGACGACGAGCCCGAGCCGACGGTTTCTTCCCACGAACTCTTGCAGGCTCGCTCCGAAAAGGGCGTCTGTCGAGTTGTATGCTTTTCGCCGCGCCACGATCTGACGCTCGCGGATATTCCCGTTGAGCAGGTGGCCGGAGTTGTCGATCTCTGGGCCGATCAGGCGGCGGAGCTGGGCGCGATGGTGGACATTCAGCATGTTCAGGTGTTCGAAAACCGCGGCGAGATGATGGGATGCAGCAACCCGCATCCGCACGGCCAAATCTGGGCGGGTGCGAACTTACCCGAGGAAGCCCGCAAGGAACTCGGCGGACAAGAAAGCTATTACGAAAAGCACGGCCGACCCCTGTTGACCGACTATGCCGCTCTGGAGTCGGCGGCCGAAGAGCGGCTGGTTTCGGGTAACGCCCATTTCATCGCCGTCGTGCCGTTCTGGGCCGTGTGGCCGTTTGAGACATTGATCGCCCCGCATCGCCCGCTTGCTTCATTCGGGGATCTTTCAAGTGCTGAGCGGTTGGGCCTGGCGGACATTCTGCAACAGATCACTTCTCGCTATAACCAGTTATTCGATACACCATTTCCCTACTCGATGGGCTTTCATATCGCTCCCTACGACGGCGAACCGCACCCGGAATGGGTGTTCCACGCTCATTTCTACCCGCCGCTGTTGCGCTCGGCGACTGTGCGCAAATTCCTGGTTGGGTACGAGATGTTGGCCACCCCGCAACGCGACCTAACACCGGAACAAGCCGCCGCCCGTCTCCGCTCGGCGGGATGAAATATCCCGAAATCGAGCTCGAAGACATGGAATCGACCTTTGACCTGGTAATCATCGGCGGCGGCATAAACGGGTGCGCTCTGGCCCGTCAGGCCGCTCAAAACGGTTTCTCGATCGCGTTGTTCGAAGAAAATGATTTCGGCTCGGGCATCACGAGCCGGTCGACGCGGCTGATCCACGGAGGGCTGCGCTACCTCGAGAGCGGGCGGATCGGGCTCGTGAAAGAGTCGCTTCACGACCGGCGGTTGCTGCTCGATGAATATCCCGGGCAAGTCAAGCCGCTGCCCTTCCTGATCCCCGTTTATCAGTCCGACACACGCGCCGCGTGGTACGTGTCCGTTGGGCTGAAGCTCTACGAATGGTTCGCCCGCGATCCCGAACTCGCCCTCGTCCAACGACTGTCGCCACGCGAGGTTCTGTCTCTCGAACCGGGTCTGGAGACCGCGGGCTTGCGTGCCGGCTTCCAATACTGTGATTGCCAAGCGACCTATCCGGAACGGCTGGCGCTTGAGATGGCCTTGCAAGCCGAAGAGGCCGGGGCGGTGTTGTTGAATCACACTTCCGTCGACGGGTTTCTCATCGAGGACGGTCGGGTCCAAGGTGTGAAGACTCGCGGCCCGCGCGGTGAGGAGGAGTTCCGAGCCCGACTGGTCGTGAACGCCGCCGGTGCATGGATCGACCGAGTTTTGGACTCGCTGCCCGGGGCCGCGCTAAAACCGCTGTTGACGCTGCTCAACGGCGCCCACATCGTGGTCGCGCCGTTCAGGGGCGCTCCCCGCCGTGCCGTCTACCACGAAGCCCGCGCCGACCGCCGGCCGTTCTTCATCATTCCGTGGCGGGACCTCTATTTGATCGGGACGACCGAAACGCCGTTTGAAGGCGATCCCGCCCGTGTCGCGCCGACGGTCGGGGAGATCGAGTATCTGCTCGCGGAATGGAACAACCTGTTCCCGGGATCGCGCCTCGGTCCGGCGTCGGTTCTCTATGCCTATGCCGGTTCGCGGCCCCTGTTGAGCTCGTCGGAGGGCAATTTGAACAAGGCCTCTCGCGGCCACTGTCTCTACGATCACCAAACCGAAGACGGTTTGGCGGGATTGCTGACGATGGCTGGCGGGAAGCTGACCACGGCCCGCTCGTTTGCGTTGGAGGTCCTTACAAGAGCCGCCGAGAAGCTGGGTCGGCCTGCGCCCTCGGCGCCCGCCGTGCCGGCAACTGTCCAAAGCACCGACGACCGCCGGAGGGAAATCTATGGTCCGCGCACCGATCGGCTTGAGCGCTTTGCCCGTTCGTCGACCGACGGAGACGAGCCGGCGCTTGACGGGTCCCCCGTCACCCGCGGGGAAATTCTCTTCGCCGTCGAACACGAACATGCCCAAACACTGGCAGACATCATGCTGCGCAGGACCGGCTTGGGTTTTGCCCCCGAGCATCAGGGCAGTTGGGCCGAGCGGGTCGCGGCCATTGCGGCGACATCACCGGCATGGGGGGCGACTTCGATTGGCGACGCCGTTGCCGCGTACAAAGCCGAGCGCGAAAGAGTCCTCTTTCCACCCGGCGTGGTCAAGTGAAGCTCAACCCTTTCGCCCCGCGTTGGAATCACGCAATCATTGACAGCGAGTCGGACGGCGACTAAAATCAATGGGTTGAAGCGGGAGTAACTCAGTTGGTAGAGTGCGACCTTGCCAAGGTCGATGTCGCGGGTTCAAATCCCGTCTCCCGCTCCAAATTTCAGCGGCCCTGCTTCATCGAGAAAGGGCCGTTTTGCGTAGGGGTGTCGACCGGATTGCCGGCAAACCGAGTGGCGTCGCCACCAACGGGGGCGCGGTAGCCAAGTGGTAAGGCAGAGGTCTGCAAAACCTTTATTCGTGGGTTCGATTCCCACCCGCGCCTCCAAGCTTAAGTCCTTTATTTACAGTCTAAATAACTGATTCAGATAATCTTAACCCAGCCGGTCGACGAGTGCAGAAACGCCCATTCGCGACCGTCTGCGGGCAGTTTTTGGGCACCTTCGATCACCCAAAGTGCACGAAAGGTGCACGGAGAAAGTGCACGAGGAATTGACGAGGGTACGTCCGGTTCGGCGGGAGTTGAGCCAAGCTGCTAATGAACCGCCGCCGGGGCGCGGCGGAGTTTCGCCTGGGCTTGATGAAAGCTCTTCAAGGCGTCGCTGACGTCCTGTTGGCTCAAGTGTACGTAGCGCTGTACCGTCTTCAGGTCGGCGTGACCAAGCACTTTTCTGAGCAACTCCAGGTCACGAGTGTGCCGGTAAAACTCGGTAGCAAACGTGTGCCGGAAGGTGTAGATGTCGAACCCGAAGCCGATCTTTTCCAGAATGCGGTCGTGGCAACCTACGAGTGCCGAGTAAGTGTAGGGTCGGCCGGGTTTCTTTCCCGGGAACATCCACGGACTCCTACCGCCGATTCTTCTTCCGAGGATGACGACCGCCTCGTCCGCCAGGTCAAGCTCGCGTTTTCCGGCCTTGGACTTTGTCAACACCGGCCGCCCGGAGGGATCTAGCGAACGCCGGACACTTACAGTTCGCCCTTCGAGATCGATATCTTGCTTGCTGAGCGCCAACGCCTCACCGGGCCGCAGCCCCTGCAACCGCATTAGCTTACATAGGTCATACAAGACCGTGCCTGGCGTCGCCACACGAAAGTAAAGGGACTCCTCGTCTGAGCTTAGAATCCGCTCGTTTCTGGACGCACTGTCGCTCGGCACCCGAGTCTGACGCACCACGTTCCCCGCGACCCATTTGTGACGTTCTGCGTATTGGAGCATCTGACTGAGGGCGTGAAGGTCATGTCGAATGGTCACGTCTTTGATGAGATTTTCCCTACGCCAGGCGCTGAAGTCGTCCAGATCTCCAGCCGTGATGCTCCTAAGGGTCTTGTCGCCACCGAAAAACTCTTGGAGCACATTCAGGCTTACCTTCTGGCGTCGAGCCGTGTTGGGATGTTCTCTGTGCTCGCTTTCCGACCAGACGATGAACTGTTTGGCCGCATCCCGCAACGTCACCGTCACTGAGCTGACGGTCTTCCCGGCCGAGACCTGTGCTTTATGTTTCTCCATTGCCGCTGCCGCGGCGGCCAGGTTTGATGCGGTGACCTTTAAATCTGTGGTCCCGCTGTATTGTCGTCCTTGTACTTTGAACCGGTAGGCCCAATATTGACCTTCTCTGCGCTTCCTCGGGTAGACCCCTCGAACTTTGCCCTTTGCCATTTCCTACTCCTTGCAGCCACGAGATGAACGACCGCTCACCGTAGATCACCGTGTGGCCCAGTTTACCCCAGCGAGGTCCTGAGCCGGTTCTCCGCCAACGCCGCAATGTCGATTTTGACTTGCCAAGTCGTACGCTCACTTCCTCTTCGGTCAGGAAGCCTGATTGCGGCGTCTCCGGCACGGACACGTTGGTTTTGTCATGGCCATGCGGTGTGAACGTTGAAGCCATTGTCATTCCGGCCAACTAGAGCCTCGGACGAACCGATCGAGATCCTCCCCGGCGGAACCGGATACAGCGGTCCGTGATAACGACGCGGGGGATCTCCAGGTCGTCGACCTTGCGGACGCTGATGCTGAGGTAACGGGCGGCGTCCTGGCGTGAGAGCAGGGCCGGAGCGGATTGGGCCTTTGAGCGCATCGATCTGGGGCCGCAGACGGGCCCAAATCGCTGAACGGATGCCAACGCGACCTTTTGTCCCGGTGCGCGTGGGAGTGGTGGGTGTTGTGGGTGTTTTCCCCAGGCGCTCCTCACACACACAGAGATATCCAGGAATTCCGTTGTCAATGATCCCCGGAAAACTCCCACGACTCCCACGAAACCCACGGGGGGCTTTGTTTACAACTCCCACCACACCCTCAAGTTGCTGCCGGGGCCTCCGGCTGTCTGACCAGCTGCCAATGGATGGAGCCCTGATATACTCTGCCCTTTTCAATTCGGTAGGGACCAAACCGACGACCTTTCGCGCCGGAAAGGAGTTTGCCCAGTCTGATCCTGCGACTGTGCTCGTTGCCTTGACCCAGGTCCAACTCTTCGGCATGCTCCAATAATTCGCCCGCCGTCCTAGCGCCGTCGCCTTCCACGCTCCACCACTCGTCACAGAAAGCCATCAAACGTTCGGTCTCCGAATCGGCCTCTTCATAAAACTCGTTGAGGTTCCCGAGAAATGAGGGCAGACCGGCAATTTCACAGATCCCGCCGATCGTTGAGGACCAATTCTCGAACATGCCCAAATTCTGGGTTCCGCTCGGTTGTCCGGCGGCAAACCATGCCCTGATCAGCGTAAGAGCAGCCCACACCAGATCCGGCCGGTGATCCTCGACCCAACGCTGGAGTTCCGGATGGCGGAAGCCCGTCCTGCGCCACGGCTGGGGATGGTCGATCTCGATCCGGATGCGGATTGAGCGCCGCGTCATTTCGTGACTCAGCTTCGGATTGTTGCCGGTGGCCATCCAGAGACACTGATTGGGCAAACGGATAATCTGTGATGTCCCCAATAAACGGTCCTCCCACGTCGAAAGTGTGAGCGCTGCCGCCAGGGAGGCCGAGTCCAGTTCACGTCGCAGATTGTCGATCAGGATGACGGGTGGTGCCTGTCTCTGCTTGGCAGTGATCCTCTTTCTCCACTCGTCCTCATCTCGGCCCTCGGTCATCGCAGCAATGTGGAGCCCCGTAAACGGGTACGTTAGAACATCGGCGAGGAGGCTGGCCCCGCTGCCGGGCGATGATTTCTCGATGAGGTGCAGCGGAGTCGGGCCCTCGAAGATCGTTCGGGCAAAGGGTAACAGCAGGGCGGCGACGGCATGCGTTTTGTCCGCTGGCGAGACAAACGGAAAGTCGCTCAGCAGTTCGGTAAGGATCATCTCTTTAGCCCGCGCGATATCGTCGGGGGTGGGCGCAGGACTCACTTCGGGCACTGTGAAGTGGCGCGCCGGGTGGTAGATGCACAGGGTTTCGGGATCGTAGCCCGGCTGCACTCGGATTTCGCCGCTCGGGGCGACAATCGGGGCAGGGACAATGCGGCGCAACACCGGTAGGGGCTTGTTGGGTGTAGCGAGCACGTTCTCCACAAGCGTCGTCGGAGGATATGCCGGGTGCTGTTCGGTCTTCTCACCTTTCTTGCCAGGCTTGTAGAAGTCCACGGTGTTCGCAAGCACATTTCTCGTCCTCCTGTGATCAAGCGGTACGATCAGCGGCTGACCGTCGTCGTCGGTCTCTATCCAACTTGCGGCGTTTGCGAAGCGAAAGATGGTTGGCGGCGTATTGCGCTTTGTGATTGCCCGCCAGGCCACTCGGGTTATCCGAGGGAGGTCTTGGACGGTGACGTCGATCCGGACCTTTTCGGGCTTGGTTTCTGGCGAGGGGTTGTCTTTGGGTTTGCTGTCTTGCGACGGGTTGTCGGCCGCGGGTTCTGCGGCCTTCCCGTTCTCGCAGAGGTCATCGGTTTCCTGTGCTAGCGCGTCGGCGTGGCCTAGGGTGCTCACGATCCTATCCTCCTGGGCTGATTCCGGGTCCGTGCCAGCGCTGCCTGGGCCGCCTGGCGTATGTAGCTTTCCAATTCGCGACGGTCCACCCTGACGACACGATTGAACCTCAGGAATTGGATCTTCCCGGCCTGCTCGTCGGCGCGCAGTTTCGACTTGGACATGCGGAGCAATCGAGCCGCCTCGTCAAGGGTCAACAGAGTCGCTTGGGTGTACATGCTTCCATCATCTCGGACAGAAAATACCTGTCCAAATCCTGTTGCGCTCAAACCGCAACTTTTCTCTAGGCCGTTGCAAACAAGGGAACTTTTCTCTAGGCCGTTGCAAACAAGGGAAATAGATTTCCCAATGGCGTCCAAGGCGAACCGAACAGGAGTTACAGGAATTACAGGAGTTAACAGGAATTAGAGTCTTGCTGGGGGGAGGAGGTCTTGTACCGGTTCCGGATGACTTTCAGCGCCTTAACGGGGTTGTTCTTGAAGCCTTGCAACCAGCTTGTCGCAGGAGGACTGTCGCGCGCCCACGGTTTATTGAGTCTCGCAAAAGAAAGTGACACCTTTTTGGGGTACGTACGTCTTTGTATGTATGGGAAATACAAAAGGCGTACGGCGGGATTTCGAGGCCCTGGAGAAGCGCCGTTTCAAAGCGATCCGGTTGGTCGAGCAAGGCTGTAGTCAGTCCGAGACAGCGAGGCGATTGAAGGTCGCGCGGCAAAGCGTCAGCGAGTGGCTGCGACGATACCGGCGTGACGGCGAAGCCGGGTTGCGCCAGGCCGGCCGCGCCGGCCGTAAGCCGCTGTTGGACGCCGCGCAGCTCGAACGCCTCGAGGCGTTGCTGCTGGAAGGCCCCGAGGCGCACGGCTTCCCGACGCCGCTGTGGAGCTGTCCGCGGGTCGCTCGTCTGATCGGAGACGAGTTCGGCGTGCGCTATCACGAGGGCCATGTCTGGAAGATCCTGCGGGCGCTCGGTTGGAGCCCGCAACGGCCCGTCGGCAAAGCGCGGGAGCGCAACGAAGAGGCCATCCGCGGCTGGCAGCGCAAGACTTGGCCGGCCATTAAAAAAAAGCCCGCAAAGAAGAACGTACGATCGTCTTCATCGACGAAAGCGGATTGAGTCAGAAGCCGCATCGTTGCCGCACCTGGGCGCCGCGCGGCGAGACACCGGTGTTGGAGTTCAACTTCAACTGGGACAAGCTGTCGGTGTCGGCCGGGCTGACGTTGCGCAACTTTTACTTCCGGCTCTATCCCGGCGCGATCGGCGAGCTGGAGGTCATCGACTTCCTGAAGGCTTTGGTGCGCCACATCGACGGCCCACTGCTGATCGTCTGGGACCGGCTGCCGGCGCACCGCAGCCGCCTGGTGCGGGAGTTCATCCAGCTCTCCGAGGATCACATCGCAACGGAGTACTTGCCGCCCTATGCGCCGGAGTTGAACCCGGTGAAATACATTTGGGCGTACTGGAAGCAGCACGAGTTGCCCAACGTCTGCCCGAAGGACTACTGGGAACTCGACGAGCGCGCCCGCAAAGCGCTGCGGCGAATGCGCCGCAAACCGCGCTTGATTACCGCTTTCTGGAAACAGTCTTCTCTTTGTCTCGATTGACAGTATATTATGCGAGACTCAGTAGGGTACGGCACGCGCGCCTTATCGAGTTCCTTACATACTTTCTTAAGGATTTTCTGGTCGCTCAGATTGGAACAGCCTTGGCGACCGACGATTTCGACCAACTTCTTTTTGTGTTTAGCGGAGATTGGCCTGGGGCCAGCCGCGTTCCGGGCACCTCTATTTTCGCGAGAGACACTTTGGGCTTGTGATCGATGGGTGTTTGGCCGACAGTGGTGGGTCGATGGCGCCGGTCAGTCGCTGGTCGGTTCCTTTCTTTGGGCCTCCTTGGTAGCTGTCGGTCACGGTTGCGGGGGGCTTTGAGCCCCGGGGCTACCTGTGAGACTGTGCGGAATAGGGTGACCGGCGGTTGCTGTTGTTGGCTTGTAACTTGTTGTACAGACTGGTGTTACGTCGGTCTTGGCTTCGTTTAGCGTTTTTTGGTTCTGGGGAGTCGTGGGTCCCTCTTTTTCACGGACCCGTGCGGTCTTGGGCTGGTCGCCGGGCAGGCCTGGAGACCTGCCCCACTGGGCGTGAGCGGCGGGTGTTAGGTCGTCCTTGGCTTCGTTTCTCGGTTCTTAGTTCTGGGGGCTCGCGGATTGGCGGGCGGCGAAAAAATGGGGGACAGTCCGCTTCGCGCCGGTGATGGTTTTGGATTCGAGCGAAGTCTTTTCGGCGGCGCTTGGGACAATCCCCAATTTTTCGCCGGCGATGGTCTTCGCTGTTTCGCTTGCCAATTTTTCGGCGGGGCGGAAGCCTATTGCTGATGCATGGGCGCTGCTTGGATCTTCGTCGGGGAGGTAGTGAACCGGAGTTGTGGCTCCGGCGTTTTTGGCCTCGAAGGCTTCGTGGAGTTGGCGGTCTTCGCGGCGGATGTTGATCATCAACTCGACGCTGCGGAAAAAACGGCGGGCGAGTTGGCCGTCATAGCGGGCGAGGTTGTTGAGCCAGGATTTCCATTTTGGCCCTGGCACGGTCACAGGATACACCCCCGCTGCGCCGAATACCACGTCTTTTCGCGCTGAACCCTGCACATCACCTCCGCCGGTAGGCGCCAGGGCTCGTCCGTCCGCTCACAGACGTTGATTGAGCGGACTGAACGGCGCTCCGGCCGACACTGCTCCCTGCGAAACCTTTTTGGAGCCAAAAACTGTTGATCCTCGCCCGGGCAACGCTACCCACCCGGCACAGGCAGCGCCCAGATCCTATGCAGCATGTCGCCGAACAGCCGCCGGTTCAGATGTCCTTCGGCCAACAGCAGCCAATAGTACCGCGCATGCTTGACCAGCCTACCGCCCGTCTTCATCAGCCGCTGTTGCAAGCTCGTCAGCGACCAGCTCTTGATCCGTTGCGGCAGCCCGAGCCTCCGCCATAGGTTCCCCAGGTTATAGGCCAGCACGCTGAGTTGCAGTCGCACTTCGTTGGCCCGGAACCGATGGCATGACAGCCTTGTCCAATGCGTCGCTTGTTTGCCTTCCTTGATCCACTGCTCCGCCGTGCCGCGCTTGTTGTAGAACCGCACCAGCGAGCGGCTCGGCAAGGCCATGCTCGTGACGATGAAACCGACGCGAGGAAACAACTCACCTTGGTGATGCTCGACCTTCGCAACAACCCGCCGGGACTTCGACCAGCTCGCGGCCTGATACCGAAAGCTCCTGTAGCGCACCAGGGGCTTTGCGCTCGGCCTGCCCGGCGGACGAAACAGGATATCTTCGATCTCCAGCTCCAGGCTCTTGTTGGCCGGGATGCGAATCACGTAGTCCACGCCGCGCTCCTCCAACGTCTCGTAAATATCCGGCTTGGCGAAGGCGGCATCGGCCCGGAACGTCACCTGTTTGCCCTCCGCCTGTTGGCGTTCGATTTCCGGCAGCAGCAGCTCGTCCCAGTCCTCGGCGCTGGACACGTTGCCCGGTCGCAACTTTGCCGCCAAGCAATCGCCGTGCTGGTTGAACAGCAACAGTGGGTGGTAGCAGACCGACTCGAAGTGGCCGTTGTAGGCGCTGCCTTCCTGCCGGCCGTGGACGGGGCTCTCGGTAGAGTCCATGTCCAGCACGACGCACGCGGAGTCATCACCGGCCTCGGCTTGCGCGATCAACTCGCGGTTCACCGCCATCAGCCCGATCAGATTCTCGTCGCCGGCGAGCATGGCGGTCTCGAAGCTCTGCAGCCGGGAGGTCAGCGCCGCGCCGCGATCCCAGTTCTTCTTCGAGCCAATCAGCCGAAAGGTTGGATCGGCGGAGACACGAACGGCGTCGTTGAGATCCTCGTAGCCCGCCAAGCGGGAGTAGACCGACTGTCGCAGCAGATCGACGAACGGGAACTTCTTGTTCGAGCCTTGCCGCGAATCCGTCAGATGCTCGTCTATCAGCTTGCCTAGTCCGAGTCGTTCGTCCAGTTCGCGAATGAGAATCAGCCCGCCATCCGAGGTGACTCGCGATCCTTGGAAATCGACCTTGAGAAATCCATTGAAGGTGAGCTGAAACGGTTTGTTTTCTTTTTCACCCATTGGGTGTTGATCTCCTCAGCGCCTTGAGTGCTTTCAAGCCCGCATAAATAAAGGCGTCCGAGTCCACCCGATGGTTAGCAGAACCGAAACTAAAGTGGAAATCCGGGTTGAGGAGTTTTGTTCTCGTAAGCATGGCCCAGCCAAGGATGTTGGTTTGGCCTTCGCGGTCTTCCGGCATGGGTCCGGTGTCGTTGTTGAAGCGACGGGAGTTTTCCATGCCGGCGGCGATGACGGCGGTTTCGATGCGGGAGAGACGTTGCATTCTCCAGGCGAGGTCGGCGATTTGGCGGACGATTTCCTTTTCGACGCGGTTTCGGGGGAGATAGGTGTCCTCGAAAGACCTGAGGTGTCGGTCGAAGTCGGCGGGGTCTTCGCCGGGTAAGACGGCGTCGTTGGCCAGCAGGCCGTGTTTGAGAGCGTTTTGGGATGAACGGGCCTTGCCTTTTTGGGTTCGCGGCCCGGTTGATTTCTTTGCGTTTGCGCGGTTGGCGCGGATCTGATTTTTCGTTCGCATGATGAGAGACCTTTCTGGGCAGGATGTGCCCGGTTATAGGATACGTTGGGGGTGGGGGTTTGGCCGGGGGTGGGTTTTGTTAGGTTGTTGAAAAGGCAGGAGTAATTTTTTCGAAAGTAACGTGACAGGTTTCGTGTCGCCGGGGTGCGTTAACCGTTAACCGGGTCGTAACGGGGACCGGCCGCTTGGCGGGCGGTCTTTTGGGCCCGCCCCAGGCCCCCGAACGACCGCGAGAGCGGTCGTTCGCCCGGTTGAGGTGGTGGTTTTGGTTTGGGGTGTTGGTCCCTGGGCTTGCGCCCAGGGCTGGTATTAAGTCGGGAGGTTTGGTGGGTGGCTTCGGGGATTGGCAGGCCTGGAGACCTGCTTATCGCGGGGGGACTTGGCGTGGTGCCGAGGGCATGTTGCCGGGCAGGCCTGGAGACCTGCCCCACTGGGGGTTGCCCGTGGCTCTGGGGGGTTTGTAGTCCGGGGGGGCTAGCGGCGTCGGGAACGGCCTCCGCCGCGCGAGCCGGAGGTTGAGCGTGCCGCGCTTCCGAAACGTGATCCGCCGGAACGGCCGCCGGCCGACGATCCGCGGGACATGCTTCCGCCTCGGCTCATCGATCTACCGCCTCCGAACGAGCCGCGTCGGCTGGAACCGCCGAAGCTGCCGCCGGAACGCGGGGCGGGAGAGCGCCGGACGGAGCCGCCGAAGCCGCCGCGGGAACGCGGGGCGGGGGCACGCCGCGCGGAACCGACGGATCGCGATCCGCCGACCGTCGGCCGGGAACCTCCGAAGGACGGCGCTCTGCCGGTTCCGCTCGATCGGCCAAAGCCTCTCGCCCCACTGGTGGGGCGGGATACGCGCGGCGCCGATCGGCGGGACCCTCGGGAAGCCGAGCCGCTACTTTGACGGAAGGTTGGTGTGCGGGAGCTGGTTCTTGGCGTGAAGGCGCCGCGCGACCCGGACGCGGAACGTCGGCCGCCGGCTGTGTTGCCGGCCGGGGCGATGGATGGCGATACCCGTGAGCGACCGCGGGGCTGGAATGTTGAACGGCGATTGCTGCGGCTACCCTCGACTGGGGTCGCTTGGCGGAACGTCCTTGACGAACCGCCGCCGGCCGCATTGGTTCCCGATGAGCGGTTGGCGCGATTGCCGGTGACCGGTCGGGGGAGATTGAAACCGCGGGAGGAAGCCCCTTGCCCGGTGGCGCCGGATGATCCGACCCGCGAACGGCCACGAGGCGCGAAGCCCCGAGAGCCGGCGGCGGTCGTCGGCGCCGCGCGGCCCGACGTCGTGCCGCCGGCACGGGTTTGGTTCGTCCGCAGCGCGGGGTTGCGGTCGAACCGGGAAGCGGAGTTCCCTCCCGTCGACACCGACGGCTGGGCCGCTCTCGACGAGCCTTCGGTCGACCCGGCTCGCGCGCCGCGCTCGAAGCGTCGCCAGTTCGCCGAGCTTGCGCCTTGAGGCGCTCGATTCGCGCGCCCTAACGACCCGCGGGACCTCGACCGGGAGCCGAACGCGCCTTGTGTGCCGGCCTGGGTCCCGGCTCGCGGCCCGACCGGAGTGCCGGCCGTGGTTGTCGCCGTTCGGGGGGTTCGGGAACGGGCGTTCGACGAGGGCGTCGGCGAGTTTCGGCCGACGGCGGGGGTGGATCGTGAACCACTCACCGCGGCACGACCCGGCGTCGCGGAGGGGTCGCCGTTGCGGAGGCTTCCGAAATTCCGCCAGGCGTTATTCCGCCTATCGGCTTCGGCAAGCGTGCCGCGGTTCGGCGCGGCCGCGCCGGTGCGGGATCCTCCGCCGCCCGGCGTAGCGGTCGTGCCGGCGGTTACAACCCCGCTGCTTGAGACGGCGCCGGGTGAGGGCTGCGCGCCGCCAGCCGACCGCGGGGCGGCGACTCGAGTGCCGCCGGCGCCGGAACGCGTGCGCGCGGTGGCGGGTGCGCGCCGATTGACCGGTTGCGATGCACTGAACGCTTGGACGGAGCGCGACATCTCCTGTCGCTGCTGTTCAAAGGATGTGTGCGGCGCGCGGCTGCGCGTCGGTTGCCGCGAGAAGAAATTTCGCGATTGTGCCGCGCCGCCTCGATCGTTGGCGGCCCGCACGGTGCGGCCGCGGCTTTCTCGCTCGGGGACGACCGGCAGCCGACCGCGCATCAGGCGGGCCTGGCGCAACTCGGCTTGGCGCGGCGAGCGAGGGTTGCGGACCCGGCCCCGGGCAAAGTCTTGCGCATCGATCATCGTGACGCCGTTGCGAGCACGGGCGTTGCGATAGTTGTTGTAGATGTTGACGTTGTTATCCACGAAGATCGTGGTGTTGCGCCCACCGTGACGGCCGCCATGACCGCGGCGCCCGCCGTACCAGGCGTAGTACGGCTCATGGGGGGCCAACGGGACCCAGCCGATGTTGCCGAAGCCGAACCCCAAGCCAGCTCGAAAACCGCCGTGGCCGCCGTAGCCGAAGAAGGCCACCAGCGCCGGCCTCCAATAGTGCCGCCGATAGTGACGCCCCGGATACCAGCCCCAGCCGTGATGATGGTGGTGATACCAGCGCCCATAGTGGTAGGGGGCCCAACCCCAGGGCTCGTAGCCGACCCAGCTCCAGCCGTAGTAGTCGAGCCAAGTCCAGCGCCCGTGCCGGTAGGGCGACCACCCGAGCGAAACGCTCGGGAACCAACTGTAGCCGTACCCGGAAACGTATTGCCAGTTGCCGTGATCGTCGAGGTCTTCGACACCGTAAATGTCTTGGCTGACGTAACGGCGGCTCTTGGATTTTCGAAGCTGCTTTTCACGCCGTTCGTTCCAGCGATCCCAGTCGTCTTTCGAGGCGGCGTCGACCACGTGAAATTCGGGGTTGCCCTCGGAGTCGGCGCGCACGACCATGGTCTTGCCTTGCCGTAGCTGCTGGGTTCCGACCTTCGAGGCGATTTCCGCCTTCCCTCGGCGGACGGTAATCACGGTGCGGCTGTCAAAACCGACCTCGATGCGATACATTCCGCGCTCGAGGGGTCGGATGGCGACGTAGGGCGTTTCGATGTCGACATCGGCTTCGCCGTCCTTGAGTTCGTTGTAGGTGAGCGTCCCACGATTGATCTGAAGGCGGAAGCGCCGGTTGCCCAACTCGGTCAGATTGACCTCGGAATCCCCGGAGAGGCGAGCGAAGTTTTTGGAGTCGAGCTGCACTTCGGTGCGGGCCGAGCGCGCTGTCGCTACCGCGTCCCCTTCCACCAGAGGCGTGTTCACGCGCGCCTCGACCCAGTCGCCTGAATCGGCGCGCCGCAGCGTGACTTCGCCATTCGTCAGGCTGATGCGGGCAACACCGAGTTCAGTCCGCGCCTCGGGCGCTGCCGCGGCCGGCCAGGCTGGCGCGCACAGGAGGGCGGCGGCTATCCAAATCCCCAATTTTTGTCGCGTTGTCATGGCCCCTCCTTAAGACGATCCTCGCACAGGCTAGGTTGCACGCGGTTAGCCATGGATGGCGGTGTTGCAATGACAGGAGTTACAAGATACGGACTCTGCGCGGGACCGGTGGATAACCACCGTCTTTGGTGAATAGCGGCCAGGGGAGCTTGGATTCGGTACTCGGGGCGGAAGGAATGGAGGCCGTTCGATGGAATTGGGGACTATTCGATTCCGTTGGAAATGCCGATTGGACGCCCTGGGTCCATCACCTGCTCTTCACTGTGTACCACTTCTCGCAGCCCCACAACTACCTCACGATATACGTAGGAATCCTGCCGATGGTCTGGATAGCTTGGCGCAAGCAGAACCTTTACCTAAGCCTCGCCGCGCACCTCTTATTGAATTTACTCGGGGCAGTCGCCATGCTCGGAGTGGCTGGTGGCGTCGAGTAACTCCCAAGCACCAGCGACCATCCGGTTGAGTGTATCTTCAGCCAGTTGGGGGCACGTCGCCCGGACTTAGCAAGCTCACAGAATTCTGCTGTCTTGTTTTCGTTGCTTTCAGTCCAGACCTCGGCAGCGGCCCCGACATAGAGATCTGTGTCAACTTGAAGAACGCAAGCAGACGCTACCTCAATCGTTCTTCGGCAAAATGGCGAAGACCCTGCTGCGCGGCATCCGGGTTGCCTCCGCCGACGAGTTAAAGACATGCATCGAACTCTACCTGGAGGAGGTCAATGGGACGCCCGTGGTCTTCCGTCGGAAATACAAACTGGAGACGCTATCCCTGGTCTAGTTATTGATATGTTATTTAGGAATCACTGTACTAGTATGATAATACCGATGAGCAAAAAACTTCGAACACGCACGGTCATAGCACCATAAGTGATTGATTATAACTTGGTTGGTGAAATCCAGGAAAGTCATGGCTAGCGCTACAAACGTTGTGTAAGATGTTTTGGGACGAGCCTGTCAGGCTCTTGGGTGTCACAATTTCTGGCGGCGCTCTTTCGTCCCAGTGCGCGGCGGCCGCGTCCCCGAACCCGGCGTTGAGCCGGACCCTCGGAGGGTGCCACTAAGGACCCCCTACGTCAGAACATCCTTCACCACGCGGCCGTGCACGTCGGTTAGGCGGAAGTCGCGGCCCTGGAAGCGGTGGGTCAACTTCAGGTGGTCCACGCCGAACAGATGCAGCATCGTCGCGTGGAAATCGTTGATGGTGACGACGTTTTCCACCGCGGCGTAACCGAGATCGTCCGTTGCGCCGTAGCTGGTGCCGCCTTTGATGCCGCCGCCGGCCATCCACATCGAAAAGCCCTTGATGTGATGGTCGCGGCCAAGCAGCTCACGCTTGTCGCCCTGCGACATCGGCGTGCGGCCGAACTCCCCACCCCAGACGATCAGCGTATCCTCAAACATTCCGCGCTGCTTGAGGTCTTTGATCAGCGCCGACGTCCCTTGGTCCACATAGTTGCAACTGACCGGGATGCCTTTCTTGATTTCGTTGTGGTGATCCCAGCCGCGGTGATAGAGATGAATGAACCGCACGCCTCGCTCGGCCAAGCGGCGGGCGAGAAGGCAGTTCGACGCAAACGTCCCGTCGCCGCCCTTGGCGCCGTACATGTCGAGAATGTGTTGCGGCTCGTTGGAGAAATCAACCAGTTCGGGAACGCTCATCTGCATCCGGAAAGCCAACTCGTACTGCGCGATCCGGGTGGCGATTTCCGGGTCGTCCATCCACGTGTTTTGGATGCGGTTGAGCTTGCCGACCGCGTCGATCAGCTCGCCCTGCATTTCGCGGTTGACTCCCGCCGGGTTGCGAACGTAGTTGACCGGATCGCCCGACGAGTTGAACTTCACGCCTTGGTAGATGCTCGGCAGAAAGCCGGAGTGCCATTGCCGGGCGGCGATCGGTTGTGCCTGCGCGCCGCCTTCCGAAGTCAGAACAACGAAACCGGGCAAATCCTCCGCGTCGCTTCCCAGCCCGTAGAGAAGCCATGAACCCATGCTCGGCCTCCCGGCCATTTGAAAGCCGGTATTCATGAGCGTGTGGGCCGTGTCGTGGTTGATCTGCTCGGTCTGCATCGATCGAATGATGCAGAGGTCGTCGGCGACCTCGCCGATTTTCGGGAGCTGCGAGGTCATGTACTGGCCGCTCTCGCCGTAGTGTTTGAAGGGATGCTGCGGGCCGAGGATCTTCAGCTCCTTGCCCTGCAGTTGGGCGATCTGCTGTCCCTTGGTGAACGATTCGGGCATCGGCTCGCCGTCGCGCTTGGCGAGCTCGGGCTTGTGGTCAAGCAGCTCGAGGTGCGCCGGGCCGCCGGCCATGCACAGGAAGATGATGCGCTTGACCTTGGGCGCGTGATTGGGGAAGCCGGGGACGCCGCTTTTCGCGCCGAACAGGTTCGGCTGGAGTACCGAGTTGAGGGCAAGCGCTCCGAGTCCCATCGACGAGCGGCCAAGAAAGGTTCGGCGGTTCAGCAGGTTTCTTTTTTTGTCGGTCATTTGATTTCCTCGATTACGATAGGCGAAAAATGGGGGACAGCCAGCCTATTTTCGCTTGTCAATTTGTGTTCGCTTGCGGCTTCGGCGGACGGCGAAAATCGGCGGCAGTCCCCCCATTTTTCGCCGGTGTATACGAACGTTGGAGCAAGCAATATTCCCGCTGCCATGAATATGCGGCATGGATGATGCCGGTGTGAATACGGGCGTGGCGGGACGTTTTCCACCGCCCTTTCAGGGCTCAACATGATTCAGATTCCGTACCCAGGGTTCCGCCTTCGGCTCCACTCTGGGCTATATTCCCGCCGCCGCTTCGCGGCTCAAGAGGTCCGCTATTCTGATTTGCCCGCATTTCTCACCAGCTGACGTTTCCAGCCGCGACTTCATTCAACCTTCCCGTCATATTCTTCTACGTCTCCAATATCGCATGACAAATTCGTGTTTGTTGAACAGGGCCCGGGCAACGCTGGTCCAGGCGGCGAGTTCGGTCTTTTTCGCGCCGCCGGCCTGGTGCGTAATTCCGGTCTTCAGCAATTGCTCGGCTCCGGCGGGGTCTTTCTTGAATTGCCCGCGGCGGCTTTCGAGCAGCGCCAGCACGACCTCCGCTTCTTCGTCTTGCACGCGCCGTGAGAAGGCCTCTTGGAAAGCCCACTCAACACGCGCTCGGTCACTCTTCGCGGACTTGAGAACCCTGCCCGCGAAGGCCCGCGCGGCCTCGATATAGCTGGGGTCATTGAGCAGCACGAGCGATTGCAGCGGCGTATTCGAAACCGAGCGCTCGGCGGCGCATTCCTCGCGCGAGGGCGCGTCGAACGCCATCAGCGACGGATGGACGTATTGCCGCTGCCAGTGCGTATAGACGCCGCGGCGGAATTGGTTCGGGTTCAAGTCGGCTTCATAAATCCGCTTGGGGAAGTTCAGCTCTTCGTAATAACCGGCCGGCTGATAAGGCTTGACGCTCGGTCCCCCCATCGTGTGATTCAGCAGGCCGCTCACCGCCAGTAGGTTGTCACGGACGAACTCCGCGTCAAGCCGCGCCATCGTCTGACGCCCGTGTAGCCGGTTGCCGGGATCAGCCGTGAGTAACTCCTCCGACGGCTCGCTCGAGCGGCGATAGGCCTTCGACATCAGCATCGTCTTGACGATGTGCTTGACGTCCCAGCCGCTTTCCATGAACTCGACCGCCAACCAGTCGAGCAGCTCTTGGTTCTGGGGCGTCTCGCCCTGTGAACCGATGTCGTCGAGCACCTTCGAAAGACCTGTCCCGAAAAACATCTTCCACAGCCGGTTGACGAAAACGCGGGCCGTGAGCGGGTTGTCGCGATCAACGACCCAATTGGCGAGGTCGAGCCGCGTTAGTTGCCGACCGTTGGTTTCGGGCGGATTGAGGAAGTGCGGCGCTTGGGGCTCGACGATCGGCCCGGAGTCGTCCATCCAATTGCCTCTCGGCAGAATGCGCATCTCGCGAGGCTCGACGGATTTCGCGATCAACGACTCACCGGCGTGGTCGAGCAGGGTCTTCTTGCGGCGCTCCATCCGCCGAATCTCGGGCCAATGCGTATTGCCGCCGGTGAGTTTCTCGAAAGCCTCCACGACGGCCTCTTGTTGCGCGTCGCTCCGGCGCCCCTTCGCCAACAGCGCACCCCGCAGTTCGCCCGAGGAAGGCAACTCGGGAAAGTCGGCATCGGTCGCGAGCAGGCGCATTAGGCTGGCGACGTTCTCGCCGCGCCGACCGTAGAAGAGCGCCGTCACTTGAAGCTTTTGGCCGCGCTTGGCGTGGATCGGCTGTTCGAAAACAAACAGCGCCCGGCGGGACGTCTTACGCGGCTCCTCGACCCAGCTGCCCCGCCAGCCCGAGTGGAAATTTTCGTCGATCGCGTGGCGCAACATCGACTTCGGCCCTTCGTGATCGGGGACAAGCGCCTCGATGGATACACGCATCGGCCAGTCTTCGCGGCCTAACAGGCGAACCTGAAACTCGCTCAGTTCAAACTTCTCGAAGTCCGCGGTCGGGAACAGTTCGATGGCCACGGCGCTGATGGTCTCTTCACCCAACCCGATCTCGAGTTGATGCATGACCTTGCGCGGCTTCTTTTCACCCGTCACCACGACGCGAACGATTCCGTTGGCTTCTTCGGTCAGCTCGTAGCGGTCGCATTGGTCGAAATCGGGGTGATCACAGTCTTGCCAGACCCGCTCGGGGTCGAGCAGCCGCCAACGGTACAGATCGTCTTTGAGATAACGCGCGACCGTGTTGAGGTTCTTGGGAGTGGCGGCGAGCTCGCCGTCGCCGCTTTGTCGCAATTCCTCGAGCTTCTTCTCGATATCGACCATCTCGGAGGCGGCGCGATCGGGAAGGACGCGGATATGGGAACCCCAATCGAAGTTTCCGTCCGCCACGCCTTTTTCCTCGATGTCGGCAAAGAAGGCCGCCATCGAATAGAAATCCTTCGCAAGGAAAGGATCGAACTTGTGGTCGTGGCATTCCGAGCAGCCCATGGTCGAGCTGAGCCAGACGGTCGAAATATTGCGCACGCGGTCGGCGGCGTACTTGGCGAGGTATTCCTTGGCCTGCGAGCCGCCTTCGTTCGTCATTCGGCTGAGACGGTTGTAGCCGCTTGCGACGAGTTGCTCGGGCGTCGCGTCGGGCATCAGGTCGCCCGCTAATTGCTCGCGGGTGAACTCGTCGAAAGGTTTGTTCTCGTTGAACGACCGAACGACCCAATCCCTGAAGGGGTAGACGTTCATGGGCACGTCGCCGTGGTAGCCGACGGTGTCGGCGTAACGAACCAAGTCGAGCCAATGCACCGCCATGCGCTCGCCGAAATGGCGCGATGCCAGCAGCTCATCGAGCAGTTTTTCGTAGGCTCCCGGGCCTGTGTCGGTGACGAATTGCGCGACGGTTTCGTAGCTCGGCGGGAGCCCCGTCAGGTCGAAGCTCAGACGTCGAGCCAGCACGACGCGCTGGGCTTCGGCCGCCGGTTCGACTCCCTTTTCGTGAAATCCGGCGGCAAGCAGGTGGTCGATCGCCGCCGAGCCGCCGGGTGCTTCGGATCGCCGCGGCGGGATGTAGGCCCAATGGCTTTCGTATTCGGCGCCTTGTTCGATCCACTGCTTGAGCAAGTCTTTTTGCTTCGCGCTCAGCTTCTTGTCGGTGGCGAGAGGCGGCATCACGAGCGCTTCGTTGGACTCGTTGATGCGGGCCACAAGCTTGCTGGCGGCGGCGTCTCCGGGCTGGAGCGCGCCCCGCGACACGGCGACTTCGCGCCGGTCGAGGCGTAAGTCCGCCTGACGAGCGTTACCGTCGGGGCCGTGACATTGGAAGCAGTATTCCGAAAGAATCGGCCGAATATCGCGGTTGAAACGAATCGTCTCAGCCGACCCGTTCGCCGCGCAGCCGAGCAAGGCCGCTGCGGAAAGAAGACGCAACGCGTTAGTCATTTTCGATCCCCGCCTCGTTCCTCGATAGGATACCAGCGACGCATACTCTCCATCATGAATCACGAGGCAGGCGCCGGACCGGGAATCCACTTCTTGTAACCTGGTAGGAGGATGTCTTCCGGATCCTATCCGCCCGGTCCGCCGAGAACGCTCGGCCCCCCGCCGATCGTGCCGGGCCGCTTCGGCTCGGCCTGGGGCGGCGGCTCGCGACCCGAGTTTCGCCCTGCGCCGCCGCGCGCCAGGCCGCGCATTTGGTTGCACGTTCTACTGTTTCTGCTGACCGTCGTCTCGACGACGCTGGTGGGCGGCTTTGCGTACTCGGCGTGCCTGCTGATGATTCTCGGCGCTCATGAATTCGGGCATTTCTTTGCGGCGCGCTATTACCGCGTTGATGCGACCTTGCCCTACTTCATTCCCTTCCCCTCGATTTTCGGAACTCTGGGGGCGGTGATTCGGATGTCGCCTTTGATCCCCAACCGCAGAGCGTTGTTTGACATTGCGGCCGCCGGTCCCCTGGCCGGGTTAATCGTGGCCATTCCGGTCAGCTTCGTGGGTATCGCTAGTTCCGAGCGCGCGGTTCCCGACCCCGAACAGTCGCTGATCACGCTCGGCGACCCGCTACTTTTCCAAGCCATGGAATGGATCTTCTTCGGGGCACGAGCCGAGGGGATGGATTTGATGTTGCACCCGGTCGGCTTCGCCGGTTGGGTCGGCCTGTTCGTCACCGCGCTCAACCTGTTGCCCGTCGGGCAACTCGACGGCGGACACATCAGCTACGCCTTGTTCGGCCGCCGGGCGAAGTTGTTCGCGGGCTTGGCCTTTGCGGCGTTGCTTGCGCTGACGTTGACCAAGGGCTACCACTACATGTTGATCTTGATCCTGCTCTGGTTCATGGGACTGAAACACGCACCCACGGTCAACGACGCCTACGAAATCGGCCCGCGCCGCCGCAGCCTCGGGATACTGCTGGTCATCGTCTTCATCACCTGCTTTTCGCCCGTGCCGGTTGAGTTCTACTGAGTCTCGCATAATATACTGTCAATCGAGACAAAGAGAAGACTGTTTCCAGAAAGCGGTAATCAAGCGCGGTTTGCGGCGCATTCGCCGCAGCGCTTTGCGGGCGCGCTCGTCGAGTTCCCAGTAGTCCTTCGGGCAGACGTTGGGCAACTCGTGCTGCTTCCAGTACGCCCAAATGTATTCCACCGGGTTCAACTCCGGCGCATAGGGCGGCAAGTACTCCGTTGCGATGTGATCCTCGGAGAGCTGGATGAACTCCCGCACCAGGCGGCTGCGGTGCGCCGGCAGCCGGTCCCAGACGATCAGCAGTGGGCCGTCGATGTGGCGCACCAAAGCCTTCAGGAAGTCGATGACCTCCAGCTCGCCGATCGCGCCGGGATAGAGCCGGAAGTAAAAGTTGCGCAACGTCAGCCCGGCCGACACCGACAGCTTGTCCCAGTTGAAGTTGAACTCCAACACCGGTGTCTCGCCGCGCGGCGCCCAGGTGCGGCAACGATGCGGCTTCTGACTCAATCCGCTTTCGTCGATGAAGACGATCGTACGTTCTTCTTTGCGGGCTTTTTTTTAATGGCCGGCCAAGTCTTGCGCTGCCAGCCGCGGATGGCCTCTTCGTTGCGCTCCCGCGCTTTGCCGACGGGCCGTTGCGGGCTCCAACCGAGCGCCCGCAGGATCTTCCAGACATGGCCCTCGTGATAGCGCACGCCGAACTCGTCTCCGATCAGACGAGCGACCCGCGGACAGCTCCACAGCGGCGTCGGGAAGCCGTGCGCCTCGGGGCCTTCCAGCAGCAACGCCTCGAGGCGTTCGAGCTGCGCGGCGTCCAACAGCGGCTTACGGCCGGCGCGGCCGGCCTGGCGCAACCCGGCTTCGCCGTCACGCCGGTATCGTCGCAGCCACTCGCTGACGCTTTGCCGCGCGACCTTCAATCGCCTCGCTGTCTCGGACTGACTACAGCCTTGCTCGACCAACCGGATCGCTTTGAAACGGCGCTTCTCCAGGGCCTCGAAATCCCGCCGTACGCCTTTTGTATTTCCCATACATACAAAGACGTACGTACCCCAAAAAGGTGTCACTTTATTTTGCGAGACTCAATAGGTGGAAACTTGAATCGGCGGGTCGTGGCGAGACAAGCTGAGAGCTTGTCTCAACTGTGAACCAGGACAAACACGAGTGTTCGTCCCTACCGAGACGTGCTCCTCGGAGCACGGGACGTCTCGAAAACAGCAGCTGAACGCTCGCTGTCTTGCTGGTTCGCCCGTTATCCTGGGCTCGGAGGAGGACGCGACTTGAACCAAACAGCTCTGCCCGGCGCACCGCCGACCCAACGCATTGTCGTGGCCGTCGGTCTTCCCGGCGCCGGCAAGTCCACTTGGTTCCGCGAGCGCGGCATCACGCCGCTTTCGAGCGACCAGCTACGTCTCCTACTCGCCGACAATGTGGATGAACAGGGCTTCCAAGAAGACATCTTCCGCGCCCTGCGCTACCTGATCGAGGCGCGGCTCGATATCGGACGCCCGGTCAACTATATCGACGCGACGAACCTCGTCGCCGAGCAACGCCGCGATTTCCTCGACATCGCCAGGCGGCGAGGGTGCCGCGCCGAAGCGTTGTTTTTCGATGTGGAGTTGGGCGTCTGCCTCGAGCGCAACCGGGCCCGCAAGCGCCGCGTACCCGAGGACGTTATGCGCGCCATGGCCGAAGCCCTTGAACCGCCTTCACGCGACGAGGGGTTCGATGATGTCACCGTGATCCGGTCCTGAGCGATGTCCCCGGCGAACATCTATACCCAAGCTGTTCCGACGCCCAAAATCCTAATCCGCCGAAACCTTCGCCGCGCCCCCGCGCCCCGAACCCTTGGCCGACGCCATATCCTGCTCGATAAAGAACTCCGAACGGTGATCCAACGAAGGCAACAACAGCTCCAACGACGGCGCCTCCGACGTCTTCACGACCGCTTCCCCTACCGCTTCAAAGGAAACCAGCGACACGCCGTCAACGGGCTTGAAGTAGAACGCCGCCTCGCTGTCGACGCCGTCCTCACCGACCGGGCCCCGCGGCGGAATCGGGTCGGCCGGTTTCGAGACGCGACCTTCGTAAGCCTCGTGGATGGAAATGTTGTTCTTCCGCAGGGTCTGCCCGGTGGCGCGGTCCAACTCGACGCGCGACTTGACGTAATTGTTGCGAGTTGTGATCTCGGTGGAACGAGAAAGGGCCAGGTCCCGCTGGGCCTGGACAACCAGGAAAATCGTCGAAACCCCCAAGTCGAACTTACGTTGCTCGGCGTGCAGCGTCTGCTCTTGCAGCACCCGCGCCTTCTGCGCCGCCGCGTGCTGCGCGCGAGTCTGTCTTACGCCGATGATCGCGTTGTTGACTTCCACGCGAACGGCGTTTTCTTGTTGCCGCAGCCGGATCTCGGCTTGGCGGCGTTCGAGCAGCGTCGCCGTCATATCCGCCTGCGCGCGCCGATTCTTCAGTGGAATCGTCACCTGCACGCCGATCGAATAATCCGGAAAATTACGCCGAAACAGTTGGCTTACTCCCGTTCCCAGCCCGCCCAGGAAGAACGTCGACACGGGGTTGCTGATTCCGGGGAAGCCCTGAAAACTTTCGTTTAGGCTGCCCGCCAACCCGTTGTTGGTGACATCGGCGACCAAGTCCACCTGAGGCAGCATGGCATGGCGAATACCCTTGACCGTCAGGTCGCGATTCTTGAGCTGAATGCGGGATTGCGCCATTTCCGGGCGCGCCCCGAGCGCCAAGGTCATCAAATCTTGAATCGGTTGGATGTTCTCGACCTCGGGCACTTCGATGCGATCGGTCGGGACGATCTCCACCAGCAACAGCGACGGGCTCACCAAGCCGTTCGTACTAATGGCATTCTTGAGAAACGTCCCTTGTAATTGCAGCCGCGTCAAAGCCAGTTCGACGTCCTGCTGCCGGGCGGCCACCTCCGCCTCGGCCCGAATAATTTCGATCGGGGCGAGGGTGCCGATTTCGACCCGCCGCTTGTTGTCCTTATAGAGCCTTTGCGCCAGCCGCAAGTCTTCTTCGCGGCCTCGCAGCTCGGCGGCGAAGCTGACCAGATCCCAATAAAGCTGCTGAACGCCGGCAACGGTTTCGGCCACTTGTTGCTCAAAAGCAAGATCGGAAACCTCACGGTTGTTTTTCGAAATGCGAATATTGCGGCCGTTCACCGCGCGCCCAAAGCCTTGCAGCAGACGCTGCCGGATGCGCAAGGTCGCGTTACTGCGCAACGAGGGATCGAAGTTGTTGCGCAGCGAGTTGGTCTCCTGCAAGCGATTGGCCCACTCGAGTGAAACGGTGGTGCCGGTCAGGAACCCTTTGCGGTACGCCAGGTTGGAATTGCTGGTTTGGGTTATGAAAGTGTTCGTTCCGGTCACGAAGTTGCTGGTCTGCGGGTTGCTGAAGTGTCCCCAGTCGAGCCCGCCGGTCAGCACCGGATCGAGGTCGGGCGTTGTCGTACCAAAAAAGGTATTGGCGTCGCCGACCGAGGCGGTGTTGCCGCCTCCGCCGCCCGCGCGCTGCGTAAGGCCGGACGCGTCGCCGCGTTGCGCCCCGCCTCCGCCGCCCGCCACCGAGGAAGCCGTCGACAAGTTCGTGATCTGCGTCTGAACGCCGCGCAACTGCGCACCCGACTTCGCCCGCAGCAAGTCCGTGTCGGCGATCTTGGGGCCATAGCGCGCCGAGGCGATATCGAGGTTGTTTTCAATCGCCAGCGCAACGGCGTCGCTGAGAGACAGGTAAAGCTTGCCCTCGCGGACCAATCGGTCGAGCCGCAGCGAGTTGGCCATATTGGGCTGGGGCACGACGGGGTTCTTGAATACCTTGGAAAAGTTCGGCCATGCCTTGACCCCGGCACTGTAATCGGTTTCGCTTGGCAAGCGAACCTGCGAGTGCGCCTGAGTCGCGAACAAAGCGGCGCAAAGGAGAGCGAGGACGATTGGATATTTGCGTGTCATCGTTGTGTGTCTCCGAGTTAGGTGTCGCGGTATCCGGACTTACGACCTATCCGTGACGAAAATCAATTGCAATCGAGGCGATAACGGTGGAAAACCTCCGCGGGGCGGACACCGTCAAAAGCTCCTCGATGAACTGGCGCGCGCGAGCGACACATTGTTACCAGGTACGCACACACCGCCCGAGAAGATCCGTGGTCTTTGACTTCATCATAACCGGAGACACCCGCGGCCGGACGAAGCCGGCCCGTCGTAGTGCTCGTAGGGCGAGAGGGGGGTGGGTAGCGCGCTCATTGGCGCACTACCGGGGTGTTTCAGAGGCCCGCGAGTCCGGGTACCGGGGAACGGCCGGCGACCGTGCCCGCCGTCGGTGCAGTAGAGACTGCGTCGGTCCCTAATTCAAGCGCGAAACGGCAGGCGATCAAGGGAGAGGCTGATGAGGAGCGCATTGATCCGTGATTTCCGACTGACCCGGGGTCTCGGCGGCCTCCTTGTACTTGTAGACGACGCCCATGTTCCCCTCACCGAGCCTTGTAGTGCTCTGTAGCGCTAGGATGCTGGTCAGCTCCCGCCACGCCGTTCTGGCGCGTTGCTACCGTACACCCATCCCCCCCCATTGGGGGTGAAGACCTTCGTGGGCGCCTCGGCGAACGCTCTGAAGACCCAGGTCTGGACGGTGCTGATCGCGATGTTGCTGCTGCGTTGCTTGCAGCTGCGGGCGGCTTGGACGAACGCGTAACCTGCACCCCTGGGGACTGGCTCAAGAAGTTTTCTTGAAATGGGGCCCTACGGGCGGATGACCTTGCCATCGAAAACACATTTCGATCACATACGAGCCGGCACCCGCCTGGGCCGCGTTGTGGCCGGGTGCCCCGTCACCTCGCCGCCGGCGTGCGTGCCCGACCCGCACGCCGACGTGCGTATCATTCCGCTGGACGGACGCCCCCTCACGGGAGTTTCGACTCCTTCGATTCCTTCTTCGTAGCTTCCGAGGCGGCCTTCTCTTGGGCGCGCGCTCCAGCGAGGAGATTGAACATGCCGTAGTTCCCCTCGTGACACGCGTACTCAAATATCGGAGCCTCAGTCTTCCTCATCGGAAACACTGCTGTCCAGGATCTCGTAAACGACTCCGGATCGTCGATCGTGTACTCGTAGCGGAGAGTGTCAGCGTCGACGCGCGTGAAGCGTTCCACCACGTGCATGTTCTCGCCGGATCCTCGGAAGCTCGTCTTGTCGGTGAAATTGGTTGTGTCGACGACCAGCGTATCGCCCTCCCAGCGGCCACGTGAGTCTCCCATCCACAGGCGGATGCCGGGGGGGAGATGCGACTGCCCGTTCAGGGGGGTGATGCGCGCGTCGTGGACCATCTCGTTGAGAATCGCCACGTATCCGGGAGTCTGGAAAAGCTGCATATTGTTGTTGTAGGCGCTTGGATTCATGGGCGGTCCAGAGTTGAACCCCACGATACAACGCGCGGCCACACTTCGGTCCTCCGGGCCGTGAGCGGGGCGTCGCCTAACCTCTGCACGGGCGTCCGCTCTCTTCCGCGCCTCGGGCGTCAAGGAAGGAATCCTGCCATCCGGCGGATCCACAATCAGCGACGTTCGCCTGTCCGGTATGACCTCTGTTCCCCGGTCAAACCAGACCTGGTTATAGCTGCCAATGCAATCGACGAAGTTCGGAGAGCCGATACAGCGATCTGGGATCGTGCTCGAGTCACGCTCTATGCGGCTTTGCGCTGCTTGCTCTTCCAGTTCAGCCGCTTCTTTTTGTGTAAGAACCTGTTTCCCCTCCAGCTCATGGGGGCGTTCCAAGGGCGTGATGGTGCGGAAGTCCCATATCCCCCGCAGGTCGGGCTTACCCCACGGCGTGCGTGGCGGAGTCCGCGTGTCCACCGCGGCCGTCTGGGCCTGGGCAGCAACGGGCGCCGGCGCCACAATCACGATCACAGTCGCCACGACACCCATTGAAGCGAGACATCGATGGCTCATCTGAACCCTCCTTTTCACCTGCTCGAGGTTTTATCTCTGTTTCGAGCGGCCACAAGGGAAACTGAGCAACGAGCGGCGCGATTCGAACCTCAACCCTACGGGGATGAGGCGGAACCAACCCGAGAGTCTGCGAGAAACAGAGGCCGCGTGCGCGCCCAAGACTCTGAAAATGTCCTGCCGGACTGGGCAACCATCTCACGATTGAGGTACTACTGTCATCTCGGCCGTGACTTGCGCTTGACGCCTTTGGGCGAGCCACGTGCGGGACACAACTTGATTCGCGTTGCTTGCCGGTCCCGCCGGACTTTTCCACCTCAGGTCTTCACATCACCCTAGCAGGCGCCCTGCATTCTGATGCCCAGCGCGTCATGCAGGTACGTGAGGTTGTGCCCGATGTTTTCTTCGATCGTTCCTTCGCCGGGTCGCGGCCGGTTGAAGTCGAGCGTGACCCAGCCCTGGAAGTTTCTCTTTCGAAGGATGTCCAGGATCGCCGGGAAGTCCACGCCCCCGGTACCGAGATTCTTGTACAGATTGACTCGGCTGTGCTCTTCTCGCGAGGGCGTTGGTCCGCGGTGGCCGTGGTATTTTGCCGGAGTGTCTTTCCAATGGAGAGCAGCGACGCGCGAATAATGGCCGCGAATGAGCCGCACCGGATCGATGCCGCCGAGGGTCAGATGTGCAGTGTCGGCTGTCAAATAAACGAGTTCTGGGTCGGTCAACTCGAGAACCCGCTCGACCTCGTGCAGGCGCTCGAGCGGTGACCAGATGTGCGGGTGGGGAGCAAGCCGTAAGCCAACGTCGGCGGTGCGTTTGCCCAGCTCGCTGAGAGCGTTCGCCATGATTTTCAATTGTTCGTCGGTGGTCGGCTTGTCCGGACGACGCCCGAGATTCAGCTTGAAATGCGTGCACCCGAAATGGGCGATGAAGTCGCGGGCGAAACGGGCGTGATCCTCGATGGTTTGGGGAACTTTTCGAGGGTCAATGAAGTTCGTCGACATCGGGCCGCCGTTCGAACAGGTGGCCAAGGCGATGCCCGCGGCATCGAGCTGGTCTTTGAGCGCCCGCGGCTTATCGAGGTATTTGAGAATGTTCTCCCGAAAAGGCTCAATACCGTCAAAACCGTAGCGGGCGCAGTCGCGGATGCCTTCTTCCACTCCGTCCTGCCACATGTGTCCGCTGTGAGCGATGCGGATGCCGGACGGCCTCGCGCCTTTTGCGGCGACGACACCGAGGCCGGCGGCGAGAAACCGGCGTCGATTGAGCACGGTGGGGGACCTCCTTCCAGCAACTACCTTAGCTTATATTCGGGATGCTCGGAATTAGATTAGAAGGAAGATTTGTCCCGCCTACGACCTGATCCCGCAGGCGTTAGATCCGCACGGAACTCACCGGGTTCCCAGCCAGCGGATGGTGCGAGCCTTAACTTCCAACAAGAGAAAGAGTTCGAGTTTTTGGACACTGCGCCGTCCGGGCCACCTCCGTCAGGATCGCTAGTCACACGATGACGGACCCACTTTTTCAGACCTGCGACCGCTTTGACTGTGGACACATGCCTGTCCCCCGCCACGGACATGGCCGATGCCCGACGGATCTCCACCACGTGACATAGCGGTCGCGCTAAGCGGCACAGACCGTTGCGGACGTCGATCAGGAAGTCGCCTGCAACTTTCGGATAATGAATCTCTCAGCGCGAAGAATATGGCCGTGCACCGCCTTGACGCGCATGGATTCAGCGGAGTCTTCGAGGATGATCGCGGAATACTCCCCAGCGCCCTGTTTCACGCGAATGACGATGTGCCCCGGGTCGCTTAAGCCCGCATTTTCAATTTGATGTATGAGCTTCAGACCATCCAGCGACCTTCAGCGTCTTTATTGATAGGGGCTAGAGCCCGATAAGGACGCCATGGAGGTCAACACCCGATGGGTGAAAAAGAAAACAAGCCGTTTCAGCTCACGTTCAATGGATTTCTCAAAGTCGATTTCCAAGGATCGCGAGTCACCTCGGATGGCGGTCTGATTCTCGTTCGTGAACTGGATGAACGACTCGGACTCGGGAAGCTGATCGACGAGCATCTCAGCGACTCGCGACAAGGCTTGAACAAGAAGTTCCCGCTGGCCGATCTGCTGCGGCAGTCGGTCTACAGCCGACTCGCTGGCTACGAGGACCTCAATGACGCCGTTCGAGTATCCGCCGATCCGACCTTTCGCTTGATCGGCTCGAAGAGGAACTGGGATCGCGGAGCAGCCTTGACCTCGACGCTGCATGGCTTCGAGACGGAGATGCTGGCGAGCGAAGAGAACTTGCTGGGGCTGATGGCAGTGAACCGGGAGCTGGTCGCGCAAGCCGAAGCTCCCGACGGTTCAGACCGCGTGGTGCTCGACATGGACTCCACGGAGAGCCCCGTCCACGGCCAACAGGAAGGCAGTGCCTACAACGGCCGTTTTGAGTCCCTCTGCTATCACCCGCTGTTGCTGTTCAACCAGCACGGCGACTGCCTAGGCGCGAAGCTGCGTCCCGGCAACGTGCACAGCGCCGAGGACTGGGACGAGCTGCTACTGCCGGAGATCGAACGACAACAGGCGGAGGGCAAACAGGTGACGTTCCGCGCCGACGCCGCCTTCGCCAAGCCCGAGATCTACGAGGCGATGGAGGAGCGCGGCGTGGACTACGTGATTCGCATCCCGGCGAACAAGAGCCTGGAGCTGGAGATCGAGGACATCCTGTTTCGGCCACCGGGCAGGCCGAACGCCAAGCCCCTAGTGCGCTACAAGAGTTTTCGCTATCAGGCCGAGAGCTGGTCGAAGGCAAGGCGAGTTGTCGCCAAGGTCGAGCATCACCAGGGCGAACTATTTCCGCGCGTCGGATTTGTCGTGACGAGCATGAGCTTGCCGAGCTGCTCGGTCGTGCGGTTCTACAACAAGCGCGGCACGGCGGAGCAGTGGATCAAAGAAGGCAAACAGGCCACGCACTGGACCCGCTTGTCGTGTCACCGCTTCCGAGCCAACGAGGTACGGCTGCAACTCAGCGTGCTGGCCTACAACCTGGGCAACCTGTGGCGGCGGCTAGGGCTGCCGCAGCGAATCAAAAGCTGGTCGCTAACGAGTTTGCAACACAGGTTGATGAAGACCGGCGGTCGGCTGGTCAAGCATGCTCGCTACTACTGGTTGCTGCTGGCGGAGGGGCATCTGAACCGGCGGCTGTTCGGTGACATGCTGCATAGGATCTGGGCGCTGCCTGTGCCGGGTGGGTAGCGTTGCCCGGGCGAGGATCAACAGTTTTTGGCTCCAAAAAGGTTTCGCAGGGAGCAGTGTCGGCCGGAGCGCCGTTCAGTCCGCTCAATCAACGTCTGTGAGCGGACGGACGAGCCCTGGCGCCTACCGGCGGAGGTGATGTGCAGGGTTCAGCGCGAAAAGACGTGGTATTCGGCGCAGCGGGGGTGTATCCTGTGACCGTGCCAGGGCCAAAATGGAAATCCTGGCTTGACACAACGGAACGCCGTATCAGTGAGGACACTTTTCAGCCCGCAAGATCGCGACGAGATTCTCGCGCGAAATGCAGGCGCTGCGAGCACGCTGCCCGTGGGGGCACCTTGAACGTTCCACGAACCACTTATTGAGTCTCGCATAATATCCTGTCAATCGAGACAAAGAGAAGACTGTTTCCAGAAAGCGGTAATCAAGCGTGGTTTGCGGCGCATGCGCCGCAGCGTTTTGCGGGCACGTTCGTCGAGTTCCCAGTAGTCCTTCGGACAGACGTTCGGCAACTCGTGCTGTTTCCAGTACGCCCAGATGTATTCCACCGGATTCAGCTCCGGCGCATACGCCGGCAAATACTCCGTCACGATATGGCCTTGCGAGAGTTCAATGAACTCTCGCACCATCCGACTGCGATGCGCCGGCAAGCGGTCCCAGACGATCATCAACGGGCCGTCCATGTGGCGAACCAAGGCCTTCAGAAAGTCGATGACCTCCAACTCGCCAATCGCGCCGGGATAGAGCCGAAAGTAAAAGTTGCGCAACGTCAACCCGGCCGACACCGAAAGCTTCTGCCAATTGAAGTTGAACTCCAGCAGCGGCGTCTCGCCGCGCGGCGCCCAGGTGCGGCAACGATGCGGCTTCTGACTCCATCCGCTTTCGTCGATGAAGACGATCGTGCGGTCTTGTTTGCGGGCTTTTTTTTAATGGCCGGCCACCTCTTGCACTTCCAATCGCGGATGGCCTCTTCGTTGCGCTCGCGGGCTTTGCCGACCGGGCGTTGCGGGCTCCAGCCGAGCGCCCGCAGGATCTTCCAGACATGGCCCTCGTGATAGCGCACGCCGAACTCGTCTCGGATCAGACGAGCCACCCGCGGACAGCTCCACAACGGCGTCGGGAAGCCGTGCGCCTCGGGGCCTTCGAGCAGCAGGATCTCCAGGCGTTCGAGCTGCGTGGCGTCTAATAGCGGCTTGCGGCCGGCGCGGCCGGCCTTGCGCAGCCCGGCCTCGCCTTGCGCCAGGTACTGTCGTCGCCACTCACTGACGGTTTGGCGGGCGACTGTCAGACGCCTGGCGGTTTCGGACTGATTGAGTCCTTCATCGAGCAAACGCATCGCTTCGAAACGGCGTTTCTCCAATGCTTCGAAATCGCGGCGCTTTCCTTTCGGTGTTCCCATACATAAGAATACGTACGGCAACACCAAAAAGTGTCACTTTATTTTGCGAGACTCAATAAGCGCCTCAACTGGAGGCTGTCGAACGCTCGAAATGCCGGTCATTGTTCCACCTCTTCGCGTCTAAAGTGTCCTCTGTCTGAGATCTTCATGAGTGCTGGGCTGTCCGCTCCAGTGCCGGGGCTAGACGTTTGTGCCCGCCGCCATTGTCCACAGGTTTCCGCCTCTCAGCAGGCAAAGTCTATCAGGTGCAAAACACCAGATGCCCGGCGGCTACCACCTGCGGTTTAGCCGCATGTGTCGCGGTTTTCGTTTACGTGAAAACCAGGCTGCAAAAGAAACCATAGACGAACAGCCAGAGTGGGCTGCCGGCGCCCAGCGTCAAAAGTATCCTTTCTAGTCTCATATGTTCTCCTTTCGGTTATGCTCCATGACCGCTTTGCGGCCTCGATAGTGAGTGCGGCAAGGCTGCGAATTCTTACACCCTGAATGAAAAAGATTCTGGGAATCACCGAAGCGACGAGAGCGGCGAGCGTTGCAACGTCGATCGACGGCCGCCAAGTCGCAGCACCTATTTCGGCGGCTAGCCCGCTTATTGAGTCTCGCAAAATAAAGTGACACCTTTTTGGGGTACGTACGTCTTTGTATGTATGGGAAATACAAAAGGCGTACGGCGGGATTTCGAGGCCCTGGAGAAGCGCCGTTTCAAAGCGATCCGGTTGGTCGAGCAAGGCTGTAGTCAGTCCGAGACAGCGAGGCGATTGAAGGTCGCGCGGCAAAGCGTCAGCGAGTGGCTGCGACGATACCGGCGTGACGGCGAAGCCGGGTTGCGCCAGGCCGGCCGCGCCGGCCGTAAGCCGCTGTTGGACGCCGCGCAGCTCGAACGCCTCGAGGCGTTGCTGCTGGAAGGCCCCGAGGCGCACGGCTTCCCGACGCCGCTGTGGAGCTGTCCGCGGGTCGCTCGTCTGATCGGAGACGAGTTCGGCGTGCGCTATCACGAGGGCCATGTCTGGAAGATCCTGCGGGCGCTCGGTTGGAGCCCGCAACGGCCCGTCGGCAAAGCGCGGGAGCGCAACGAAGAGGCCATCCGCGGCTGGCAGCGCAAGACTTGGCCGGCCATTAAAAAAAAGCCCGCAAAGAAGAACGTACGATCGTCTTCATCGACGAAAGCGGATTGAGTCAGAAGCCGCATCGTTGCCGCACCTGGGCGCCGCGCGGCGAGACACCGGTGTTGGAGTTCAACTTCAACTGGGACAAGCTGTCGGTGTCGGCCGGGCTGACGTTGCGCAACTTTTACTTCCGGCTCTATCCCGGCGCGATCGGCGAGCTGGAGGTCATCGACTTCCTGAAGGCTTTGGTGCGCCACATCGACGGCCCACTGCTGATCGTCTGGGACCGGCTGCCGGCGCACCGCAGCCGCCTGGTGCGGGAGTTCATCCAGCTCTCCGAGGATCACATCGCAACGGAGTACTTGCCGCCCTATGCGCCGGAGTTGAACCCGGTGGAATACATTTGGGCGTACTGGAAGCAGCACGAGTTGCCCAACGTCTGCCCGAAGGACTACTGGGAACTCGACGAGCGCGCCCGCAAAGCGCTGCGGCGAATGCGCCGCAAACCGCGCTTGATTACCGCTTTCTGGAAACAGTCTTCTCTTTGTCTCGATTGACAGTATATTATGCGAGACTCAGTAGGACCAGTCCCCTGCGACATGCGCGACCCGGACGGTTACATCATCGAAGTAGGACAGCCGGGTCGAGAAATGGTTGATCTTTTTCGGAGCTGCGCCACCTGATGCCGCGCCTACCGATTCTGCTTCTCGTTTCCACAATCCTCGGTGTCGCCCAATCCGAGCCGACCGAACTCAGTTACCAGGCTGACGCCGAGTGGCGCAAATTTCCCCCGGGTATGAACTTCGGTCCGGCCGCTTCCGTCGATACAGACCGCGACGGAAACGTCTACGTTTTCCGTCGAGTCGAGCCGCCGGTTGTGGTCTTTGAAAGTAACGGCGACTTCAAGCGGGCCTTTGGCGCGGATCTCTTCACCAACCCGCACGGCATCCGCATTGGTCCGGACGGTAGCGTATGGGGCGTGGACGACGGTTCGCACGTCGCGATCAAGATGAACACGACGGGCCGGGTGCTGATGGTGCTCGGTCGGCAGGGACGGGCCGCCAAGGCCTCCAACCGATTCGACGGGCCCACGGATATCGGCTTCGGGCCCAACGGCGAGCTGTATGTCGCGGACGGCAACAACGCGCGAGTTGTGAAGTTTACTAAACGGGGACGTTTCGTGAAGGCTTGGGGTCGGCCCGGCTCGGGTGAAGGCGAGTTCAATCTCCCCCATGGGATCGCCGTGGACAAGCAGGGCCTTGTCTATGTTTGTGACCGCGATAATCTTCGTGTCCAGGTTTTCGATGCGGATGGAAAGTTCCTGCGGCAATGGAGGGACCTTGGGACCCCCTTTGGAATCGATATCGCCGAGGATCAATCGATCTATATCGGCGACGCCCCGGGACACCGGTTCGTCAAGCTCAACTCAGACGGGGCTATTCTCGGTTCTCATGGGGAGGAGGGCGAGATGCCGGGGCAGTTGGGGTTGGGCCCTCACCACCTGGCGGTCACCCCGGATCGGACCGTCTACACAACCGAGATTCCAAACTTGCGGGTTCAGAAATTTTTGTTTAAGGGTTCGTCGGAGTGAGTATCGCAAGCCGGAGTCCCGCGGTTCTCACTGCCCCTTCCGTGCGATCTCAACCTCCTTCGACGAGCTTCTGAACGGCCCCGTGGCAAGATTGCCGGCTTTGACGTATCATCGTGCCCAGTGGTTTGTGCGATCGACGAAATCACCCGGCACCGGAATACGGCTTCGTCGGATCCGCCGGCATCTTTGACCGAGTGAGGAGTTACCAATGACCAAGCGAAGCAAGATGATCTCCCGACGCCAAGCGCTCAAGGGCGCCGCGGCGTTGTCCGCTTCCACTGCCGCGTTCCCCCTGATTGTCGACCCGCACATTCTTGGACGCGCTGCCGCGGCAGCGCCAAGCAATACCCTCAACGTTGCAACGATCGGAGTTGGTAAGCAAGGTCGCTTTAACACCAGGAACGCAGCGCGAGCCGGCGCAAACATCGTTGCCATCTGCGATGTCGACGACCGACAGGCGGCGGAAATGGCAAAAGATTTCCCTAAGGCCAAGATCATCAAGAATTTCCGTGAGCTGCTGGAAAAGGAAAAAGGCGTTGACGCCGTCATGATTGCCACTCCCGACCATTCGCATGCGTCCATCGCGATCGCGGCAATGGAATTGGGTAAGCCGGTGTATTGCGAAAAGCCTCTCGCACACACCGTGTATGAATGCCGCAAGATGGCGCAGGTCGCGCGTGACAACAACGTCGTGACGCAAATGGGAAACCAAGGTCGATCGTTTCATTCGATCAAGGAGTTTTCCGAGTGCATCTGGTCCGGCGCCATTGGTGAAGTTCGCGAGGTTCACTGTGTCCAGGCTGCCTTCGGTTACAGTCGATTGAATCTGTTGCCGGGCATCCATGACGATCACGCGATCCCCAATGGGCTCGACTGGGATATGTGGATTGGCGGCACCAAATACCGAAACTACAACCCGGCCTACCATCCCGGCGCCTGGCGCGGTTGGACGGCGTTCGGCGGCGGCAACATGGGCGACTTCGTTTGCCACATCGTCGATCCGGTATTCCTGGCGTTGAAACTCGGAGCCCCCGTGTCGGTTGTCGCCGAGGCCGAGGGTTACGACCCGGCCATTCACGGCGAGACGTTTCCGGCATCGACCAAGGTGCGGTTTGAATTTCCAGCGCGGGGGCAGAGGCCGCCGGTAACGCTCTATTGGTATGACGGCGACGCCTACAAGCCGCCGCATCCGGAGGAAGTGAAGCCGGGCAAAGCGCCGATTCCCATTCCCGGCTGGCGCCCGGGTAAGCAAGTCGGCGGAATGGTTATCGGGGACAAGGGCAAGATTGTGTACGGATCGCACGGAGCGAGGGACTGGCGAATCCTTGGCGAAGGCAGGATGGAAGAGTACATGGGAGATCGAAAAAGAGTGCCCGAGCCGATCGAGCCCGGCCCGCCGCCCAACAAGAAGCATCTCGCCGAGTGGCTCTCCGCCTGCAAAGGTTGGAAGGTCGCCAATTCGAACTTTGATTACGGCGCGCCGCTTACGGAAATAGCGATGCTGGGGAACATCGCCATCCGGCTGCTGGGAACGGAATTAAAGTGGGATTCCAAGAACATGACGTTTCCCCATCAGCCCAACGCGAATCAGTATCTGCACACGCAATACCGCGACGGCTGGTCTTTGTAGTTGCCGATCGGCGTAGGAAGTTCACTCGGGGCGGAGCCTGAACTCGAACCGGTGGTTTTCCCAGAGCGGCCGCTCTAGGCTGCTAACTCGAGATCGAGCGTCGCTTAGCGGGGATGCCGGCGCGGTCCTGTGCATGACGCGATCAATGGCAACCAGGAGGCCCAACGAGCGTCTTACTCTGAACCAACGCGAGGGCTACGAGAACAGGGTCCGTTAGTGGCCGCCTTATTTTCCAGCCACCCGAGCCGCGCCGCCTCGCGGCGCGGTCTTTCCGCGCGAAGGAACCCCGCGTAGCGAGGCGGCGCGGCTCGGCTGGTGCGTGGAGGGCGAAACCGGGACGGCTGGTCTTTGTAGATCGTCAATCGGGAATTTATCACAAGGTCGGGTCGGTTGATGGATCCGCGTCTTGCTCCTGACCCGAAACTTCGATTGGGGCGAGTTGAGAAGAGGGCAGGCCTGGAGACCTGCCCCACTGGAGCCGCTCGAACAAGTTAGCGTGCACACACGGCCTTCCGACGGGGCCGGAAACCGAGCTGACGCAGCACGCTGGACAAAAAATTTGTCTTTTTGTGACATCGATTGTTCGCGACAGCTATCCGCGAAGAGGTAGAATTGGATCGTCTTGATCGGCCAAACCATCAGCCACTACAAGATCACCGCAAAGCTTGGTGAAGGCGGCATGGGTGTCGTCTACAAGGCCGACGACATGAAGCTCGACCGGCCGGTGGCTCTTAAATTCCTTGCCCAGCATCTTTTGAAAGATGAGGAGGCCAACAAGCGCTTCCATCGGGAAGCCAGGGCCGCGGCATCGCTGCATCACCCCAACGTCTGTCCTGTCTACGAAATCGGCGAAGAGGACGCCAAACCTTTTTGGCGATGGCCTTCATTGAGGGCGATAGTCTCGATAAACGTATCGAGCAAGGCCCGCTGAAGATCCCCGAAGCCCTCGACATTGCACAGCAAATCGCTAAAGGACTGGAAGCCGCTCACGAAAAGCACGTTGTTCACCGTGACATCAAACCGGGCAACGTCATGCTGGACGAAAAAGGCCACGTGACGGTGATGGATTTCGGGCTGGCATTGCTGGCCGAGGGTCCAAGCTGACCAAGTTCGACACGACCCTCGGCACGGTCGCTTACATGTCGCCGGAGCAGGCCGAGGGGGCGGAGGTCGATCACCGGACCGATATCTGGGCGCTGGGGTGCGTGCTCTACGAAATGGTGTGCGGGCAGCGGCCGTTTAAGGGCCTTTACGATCAGGCGCTGGTCTACGAGATCCTCAACGAGGAGCACGAGCCGATGACGGGGGTCCGTGCGGGCGTTCCGATGGAGTTGGAATGGCTGGTGGGCAAGTGTCTGGCCAAGGCGGAGGCGGAGCGCTATCAGAACGCCGGGGACGTGATTGTTGACTTAACGAGCCTGAGCAAGAAACTCGAATCGGGCGCATCGACGATCGCTGGGGCGCAACGTGCGCCCTTGCCGAGTGCACCTGGCGCGCGGCCCGGCGGGCCCGCACAACAATCAGTAGCCGCGTCGGCATTGTCCGAGGAAGTGGTTCTCAAGCAGAGGCTGCGCATCTTTCAGGCGCTTTTCGCCGCTGCGGCCGTCGTCGCACTCGTGCTTGGCGCTCTCGCCGTCCGTCCAGAGCCGGACCAAGCTCCGCTTCGTAAGTTCAGCTTTGCGCCGGGACCCCTCGATGACCAGTTCCTCATCGATCTTCGGGCGGTGATCTCCCCCGACGGGCGGCAAATTGTCTACGCCGCGGGCGGAGAGCCAACGAAGCTGTGGATACGAGATCTGGATAGCGAGAAGCCCCGCGCGCTCGACGGCACGGAAGGAGCCCATGCGCCCTTCTGGTCGCCCGACAACCAGTTTATTGGATTCGTCACCGGGGGTGTGGCCGCCGCCGGCGGGGAGCTGAAGAAGGTTTCGGTCTGCGGAGGGGCGGCGAGTACAGTCTGCCAACTGACGGGAAACTATGCAGGAGGCGCATGGAGCCCCGACGGCGAGTCGATTGTCTTCAGCTCCGGCATTGTGCTCCGCTTGTATGAAGTTCCCTCCCGGGGAGGCAGCCCGCGCCTCTTGGTCGAGCCTGAGGAGACAGTACAGAGCGATCATTTCTGGACACCCCATTTCCTGCCGCTCGAAGCAGGGAACAGAGTGTTGCTTTTCACGATTGGGGCCGTCTTCGAGTCCGAAATCGTCGTCGAGGACCTGGAGACGGGCGCGCGGAAAGTTTTGGCGACGGGTGCCATGCCCGTCTACTCTCCAAGCGGACACATTCTCTATCAAACGGGATTCATAACAGCTGGACTGTGGGCCTTGCCGTTTTCGATCGCGGCGCTTGAGGCGACGGGTGAGGCTTTCCCCATCGGCGAGGAGGCGAGGGAACCCAGCGTGGCGGCTGACGGAACATTGGCCCACATCAGAGCCGGAGGGCAGCAGCAACTTGTCTGGCGGGATCGCGAGGGAGGGAAGATCGGAGCGATTGGTCAGCCGCAGGAGGGCCTCCAATACCCGTCCTTGTCCCCGGATGGCCGCTACATTGCAGCACGGGGATACGAGAAGGGCATTCCCGAATCGGACATCTGGATTTTTGATCTCGCTCGTTCCACTCGGATGCGCTTGACCTTCGACCCAGACCATGACTCGCGGCCGATCTGGTCACCCACGGGAAACGAGATCGCGTTTGCTTCCTTTCGTGAGGGCAAAAACTACGGCATATTCGTTCGGCCCGCGGATGGCGGGGGAGCTGCGGAGGCCCTGACGGCAACGCCATTGTGGGAAGGCCCGGGCGAGTGGTCGGCGGACGGGCGATTCCTTGTGTATGACGTCAATCATCCTGAAAGAGGTCAGGACATCTTGTATCTGCGGCGCAAAGACGATGGGCAGGGCTTTGACGAGGTTCCATTCCTGCAAACGCCGTTCAACGAACAGAACCCGAAACTGTCGCCTGACGGCAATTTTGTAGCGTATCAATCGGACGAGTCGGGGAGGTTCGAGATCTACGTGAGGCCGTTTCCGGAAGGGGAAGGCAAGTGGCCGGTATCGCGCAACGGAGGAGAAGATCCGCGTTGGAGCAGAGACGGCAAGGAGCTGTTCTATGTGGAGGGGCCCACGCTCATGGCCGTTGCGGTCGAGACGACAGCCGGT
Source organism: Bryobacterales bacterium (assembly GCA_965238125.1). Classification (GTDB taxonomy): domain Bacteria; phylum Acidobacteriota; class Terriglobia; order Bryobacterales; family UBA6623; genus UBA6623. Next base: position 1,302,793 of record OZ250179.1, read on the forward strand.
TTTTCAGCGAGAGAACCTTTGCGGCTTTTTTCGGAGCTGTCTTTACAGCGAGGCAACTATCAGAATTACGATGTTTCGCCCGACGGCCGCCGGTTTGTCGTCGTGGAAGACGTGGAAGTGGCGCCGCCTCGCATCCACGTTGTCCAGAACTGGTACGAAGAGTTCCGCGACCGCGAGCAGGACTATTGAATCTCGCAAAATAGAGTGACACTTTTTGGTGTTGCCGTACGTATTCTTATGTATGGGAACACCGAAAGGAAAGCGCCGCGATTTCGAAGCATTGGAGAAACGCCGTTTCGAAGCGATGCGTTTGCTCGATGAAGGACTCAATCAGTCCGAAACCGCCAGGCGTCTGACAGTCGCCCGCCAAACCGTCAGTGAGTGGCGACGACAGTACCTGGCGCAAGGCGAGGCCGGGCTGCGCAAGGCCGGCCGCGCCGGCCGCAAGCCGCTATTAGACGCCACGCAGCTCGAACGCCTGGAGATCCTGCTGCTCGAAGGCCCCGAGGCGCACGGCTTCCCGACGCCGTTGTGGAGCTGTCCGCGGGTGGCTCGTCTGATCCGAGACGAGTTCGGCGTGCGCTATCACGAGGGCCATGTCTGGAAGATCCTGCGGGCGCTCGGCTGGAGCCCGCAACGCCCGGTCGGCAAAGCCCGCGAGCGCAACGAAGAGGCCATCCGCGACTGGAAGTGCAAGAGGTGGCCGGCCATTAAAAAAAAGCCCGCAAACAAGACCGCACGATCGTCTTCATCGACGAAAGCGGATGGAGTCAGAAGCCGCATCGTTGCCGCACCTGGGCGCCGCGCGGCGAGACGCCGCTGCTGGAGTTCAACTTCAATTGGCAGAAGCTTTCGGTGTCGGCCGGGTTGACGTTGCGCAACTTTTACTTTCGGCTCTATCCCGGCGCGATTGGCGAGTTGGAGGTCATCGACTTTCTGAAGGCCTTGGTTCGCCACATGGACGGCCCGTTGATGATCGTCTGGGACCGCTTGCCGGCGCATCGCAGTCGGATGGTGCGAGAGTTCATTGAACTCTCGCAAGGCCATATCGTGACGGAGTATTTGCCGGCGTATGCGCCGGAGCTGAATCCGGTGGAATACATCTGGGCGTACTGGAAACAGCACGAGTTGCCGAACGTCTGTCCGAAGGACTACTGGGAACTCGACGAACGTGCCCGCAAAACGCTGCGGCGCATGCGCCGCAAACCGCGCTTGATTACCGCTTTCTGGAAACAGTCTTCTCTTTGTCTCGATTGACAGGATATTATGCGAGACTCAATAAGTCTCCGGAAACGAATTACATAACGCTCGTCCGCAGATAGCTAGCTGATGATATATCGCGATCGCATGAGTAATCGAGCGCCCGAACGTTCTCACGGCTTTCCGATGGGCCCGGAAACCGAGCTGACGCAGCGCCTTGGACGAAAAAACTCGGTCTGTTTGTGACATCGATTGTTCTCACCCCATATCTTCGGTACAGTTAAGTTGGGCTGTTGCTCGCGGCCAAGCGGGGCTAAGCCTCACGTACCCGCGACCACAGGCGACAGGCGGTGACATCCAAAAAGCCCGCCGCAGAGTGTCCATCGGGATAAGTTGTGTTGCCTGAAGTGATCGGCGCTCCCGAGACGATCACGGCCGCCGGCGAGTGGCGACAAGAACGTAGTAAGCTAACTCGGGAGGCCTGGAAGTCTCTCTCGCCCAGGAAAGGCAGCCCTTGCTGAACTATCGGAAACTGCCGGTTGATGCTTGCCTGGCGGGTTTGCTCGCGGCCGGTGGGTTTCTGGGCACATTGCAGGCACAGCAGCCCGCGCCGCCTACGGCCCCACACCGGCTACTCGTCCATCAATACTGCACGTCCTGCCACAACGACAGCCTGAAAACGGCCGAACTCGCACTCGACGTGATAAGCGCTCACCCGGTGGAGAAGAATGTGGAGACCTGGGAGAAGGTGGTGCGTAAACTGCGCGCACGCCAGATGCCTCCCTTTGGGCGTCCGCGACCGGATGAGACAACCTATGAGGCGGCGGTGTCTTCACTTGAGGCCTCGCTGGACAGCGCGGCGGCGGCCCGGACCAACCCCGGCCGCACGGACACCCTGCGACGACTTACACGGACTGAATACCGCAACGCCATCCGCGACCTTCTTGCCCTTGAGGTGGACCTCTCCTCCCTGCTGCCGCGAGATGAGTCCAGTCAGGGCTTTGACAACATCACGGTAACGGACCTTTCCCCGACGTTGCTGGAAAGCTACGTGTCCGCGGCGGACAAGATCAGTCGCCTGGCGGTTGGGCGGCCGGTCTCATTTCTCGCTGTCGAGACCATCAAGATGAAGCCGGACCTCACTCAGGAGTGGCAGTTTGAAGGGCTTCCGGTGGGCACCCGCGGCGGAACCCTGATTTCTCACAACTTTCCGCTGGACGGAGAGTACGAGATCGTGGTCCGGCTGACGCGAGACCGAGACGAACAGGTTGAGGGTTTGAGAGAGACTCACCAGGTGGAGCTGCTTTTGGACAGGGAACGGGTCCGCTTGTTTGAAGTCGTGCCGCCTCGGCACGTCGGAGATCATTCAGCAGTCGACAAGCACCTCAAAGCCCGCATTCCCGTCACGGCCGGTCCCCACCAGCTTGGCGTGACTTTTCCGAAGCAGCCCTGGGCGGTGCTCGAAACGGACCGTCAGCCGTATCAGGCTCATTTCAATGTGTATCGGCATCCCCGGGTCCAGCCGGCCGTCTACGAGGTCTCGATTACCGGTCCCTATGACGCGAAGGGCCCCGGGGACACGCCCAGCCGGAACCGGATCTTCGTATGCCGACCGGAGGGCGCCGGAGAGGAAGAAGACTGCGTCAGACGTATTCTTACGACGCTGATGCGCCGAGCCTACCGGCGACCGGTCACAGAGCGGGACTTTGAAAGCCCGTTGGAGTTCTATAGGCGCGGTCGGTCGGAGGAAGGCTTTGAAGGGGGCATCGAGTCAGCCCTGTCCTCGATCCTGGTCAGTCCTGAGTTTCTGTTCCGGGTGGAACGAGACCCTGCCGGGATTTCGCCGAATACGGCTTACCCTATCAGTGATTTGGAGCTGGCATCCCGCCTTTCATTTTTTCTTTGGAGCAGTATTCCGGACGACGAGCTGCTGGATGTTGCGATTCAGGGTGGCTTGAGAAAACCTGAAGTGTTGGAACAGCAGGTGAAGCGAATGCTGGCGGACCGGCGTTCCCGCACCTTGCTGACGAACTTCGCCTCCCAATGGTTGCACTTGCGCAATCTGGAATCGGTCACTCCCAACATGCGCTTATTCCCGAGTTTTGACGACAACCTCCGGCAGGCGATGCGTCGCGAAACAGAACTGCTTCTGGAAAGCGTCATCAGGGAGGATCGGAGCGTCCTTGACCTGCTCACCTCCGACTACACGTTTCTGAATGAACGTCTCGCCAAGCACTACCGGATACCGCACGTGTACGGGAGCTGGTTCCGGCGGGTGAAGCTTGACGACGACAGCAAACGGGGCGGACTGCTTCGCCACGCAAGCATTCTGACCGTGACCTCTTATAACACGCGGACCTCGCCGGTGATACGAGGCCATTGGGTGTTGGAGAATCTGTTGGGAGTGCCGCCGCCACCGGCGCCGGCCGTTGTTCCGGCGCTGGAGGACAAAACGATAGCCGGCAGCCTGTCCGTCCGGGAGCGGCTGATGGAGCACCGCTCCAATCCCGCTTGCTCGGGCTGTCACAGTCTGATGGATCCGGTGGGCTTTTCGCTGGAGAACTATGACGCCGTAGGCCGGTGGCGCAAATCCGAAGATGAACAGCCGATTGACTCTTCCGGAAATTTCCCCGGCGGCGCCCGGTTCGAGGGCGTATCAGGCCTTGAGAAGGCCCTGTTGGACCGACCCGAAATGTTTGTGGGAACCCTAGTCGAGAAACTTTTGACGTATTCTCTGGGTCGGGTAGTCGAGTATTACGATGCGCCGGCGGTTCGCAAGATCGTGCGAGATGCGCGCTCCGAGGGTTTTCGTTTTTCTTCGCTCATTGTTGGAATCGCCGAAAGCAAACCGTTTCAGATGAGGAGATCACTATGATTATCAGCAAGAAAGCTCTCCCGCGGCGGACTCTCCTGCGGGGAATGGGTGTTACAGTGGCACTTCCGCTACTGGACGCGATGGCGCCCGCAATGACCGCCTTGGCCGCTTCACCGGCGAGGCCGGTACGCCGTCTGGGTTACATTTTCATTCCGATGGGATCGGATATTTCCCGGTGGACTCCTCCAGGCGAGGGTTCGTTGACCGAGCTTTCGCCCATTTTGCAGCCGCTCGAGCCGTCGAAGGACTACGTCACGGCTGTAACGAACATGGAGCTGAAGAACGCCTATCCGGGCACCCACGCGACCTCCAACTCCGCCTACCTGAGCTGCGCGAAGGCAAAGTTGACCGAAAGCACCGATTACTATCTGGGCGCCACCGTCGACCAGATAGCAGCCAAGGAAATCGGTCAGGAGACGCCGCTGCCTTCGCTCGAGCTCGGCATGGACCTCCTCGATATAGTGGGGCAATGCGACGACGGCTATGCCTGCGTTTACCAGAACAATCTCTCCTGGTCCTCTCCCACTACTCCTCTTCCCTATGAGGCTCACCCCCGAAAGGTTTTTGAGCGATTGTTCGGCGAGGGGGGCAGTGCGGCGGAGCGAAGCAAGACCCTAAAAAAGAAGGCCAGTCTGCTGGATCGGGTGAAGAGCGATATTTCCCGCCTTCAGCGTGAGCTGGGGGCCGGCGATCGCACGAAGGTGAGTCAATATCTGGACAGCGTGCGGGAAGTGGAGCGCCGCATTCAAATAGCCGAGGCGGGAGCGGCCGAGAATCCGGCGCCGGATCTCGAGCGGCCGGTCGGCGTACCGGCTGCTTACGCGGATCATGCCCGGTTGATGTTCGACTTGCAGGTGCTGGCTCTCCAGGCCGACATCACCAGGGTGATTACGTTCCAGCTGGCTCGGGAAACCAGCACGCGAAGCTACAACGAGATCGGGGTTTCCGAGCCCCACCACCCACTGACCCACCACGGGAACGATCCGGAGAAGATCGCCAAGATGGCCAAAATCAACGAGTATCACGTGTCGCTGTTCGCCTATCTTGTCGAAAAACTCAAGGCCACTCCTGACGGGGACGGCTCTCTGCTGGACCATTCCATGTATATGTACGGCAGTGGTATGGGAAATCCCAACGCGCACGACCACACGAACCTTCCGATTCTGGTCGTCGGGGGCGGTGCCGGCAGGTTGAAGGGCGGCCGCCACATCCGCTATACCGAACCGACGCCGCTGGCCAATCTGCACTTGACGCTGCTTGAGAAGGCGGGTGTCCGTATGGATTCCTTCGCCGACAGTCAAGGAAAGGTCGAGGAGCTGCTCTCTATCTGATTCCTGCCGGGGTAGGCGAGGACACGATTGCCATGTCTGTGAAACAGATAGCCCTATGGGGGACGGCCTGGCTGTTGTCCGCGATCGGCCTGGCCGCCGCCGACGCCCCGCTGGCGGATGCGGCGGAGATCATGGATCGAGAGGGCATTCGCGCCCTGCTCGAAGAGCCCGTGGATGTGAACGCATCCCAGGTTGACGGGATGACGGCTCTACACTGGGCCGCCCGCCACGATGATCTGGGGACGGTAAAACTGTTGGTGCGAGCCGGAGCCGGAGTGAACGCCGCGAACCGATATGGGGTGACGCCGCTCACATTAGCCTGCACGAACGGAAACCCCGCGCTGGTCGAGTTGCTGCTCGATGCGGGAGCAAACCCGAACACCACGCTTCCCGGGGGTGAGACCGCTTTGATGACCGCCGCCCGAACGGGTAGGCTCGGGCCTGTCAAGGCGCTGTTGGCCCGCGGAGCTGACCCTCACGCGGCCGTTCACGGAATGGGACGGCAGGAAGGCGCGGGCGCCAACGCCTTCTTAACCCGCATGGCTGACCCCACTATTTTTGACTTTGAGACGAAAGCCGAACAGACGGCCCTGATGTGGGCGGCCGCGGAGGGTCACGCCGAGGTCGTGGGGGAGCTCATCAAGGCCGGCGCCGAATTCCGAACTCCTTTGGCCTCGGGGTTTACACCTCTGCTCTTTGCGGTGAGGGAGGGTCACGTTGAAGTCGTTAGGGCCCTTGTGAAGGCGGGCGCGGATGTGAACGAAGGCATCGAGCCTCTCCCGGACTGGCGGCATCTCGGCTACGACGCCCGCCTACGGCCCGGCGCCCGTCCGCTGCACGTGGCGGTCGAGAATGGTCATTTCGAACTGGCGGCGTATCTGCTGGAGGTTGGCGCCGATGCTGACGCCGCCGACCCGACCGGTTATACAGCGTTACACGCAACGATAGCGGCACGCAGGGTCGCTCCGGGCGATGCGAACCCTCCTCCCGAGCCCTCGGGCAACATGACCGGTATTGCATTCGTCAGCAAGCTGGCAGCCCATGGCGCCAACTTGAACGCGAGAATAAAAACGGCGCGCGCGACCTATCCAGGTGTCACGAGGCCTAGGCTCGAGGTGACTCCGTTCTTGATGGCCGCCCAGACTGCGGACGTCGAGTTAATGAAGACACTGACCGATCTGGGCGCCGATCCGCTGCTTACGGATGAAGACAACAGCACGGCTTTGATGCTGGCGGGCGGGAGGACCGGAACGGAGGAAGAAGTGTTGGCGGCGATGCAACTGACACTGGATCTCGGCGTCGATATCGATGCAGTCAATCATAACGGTGAAACCGCGATGCATTCCGCTGCCTACAAAAACCGGGCTGAGGCCATAAAGCTCCTTGCCGACAAAGGTGCCGGGATTGAAGTCTGGAATCGGGAAAACAAGTACGGATCGACGCCCTTAGCCATCGCGGCGGGATACAGAAGGCCCCGAAGTTTTAGGCCTCAGCCCAAGGCCGAGGCCGCAATTCGTGAAGTGATGATTGCCGCGGGTGTAACTCCGCCGGAAAAGGTCACTGCCAAGACTCAGCAGGCATATTAGGCTCCCCAGTCGGCTGACACCCTGCCGCCACCCGAGGGTCACACTGGGCTTGCCCCCCTAGGGTGAGACAAATAGTTTAGACACCGTTGACCGTTGTCGATAAACCTACTCAACGACGGCCGCCAGACCCTGTTTTGCTGACCGGGAAGTGGCCGATCTTTGGGAACCGTGGATGCGCCAGATCGACAAGCTGCTCGACGACAACGAGCTGTTGGACAGCGTCTACGAAGCGCAAGGAAAGCGTCGCCCTCAGAGCCGCCGCCGCGGTCGGCGCCAAACCCCGGCCGAAGTCGTGTTGCGCATGCTGTTGCTTAAACACATCCGCAATTGGAGCCACGAGACGCTGGAGCGGGAAGTGCGCGCCAACTTGGTCTACTGCGGCTTCTGCCGCCTGGGCCCGGAGAAAGTGCCGGATGCCAACACCCTGGTGCGGCAAGGACAGGCGTTGGGACCGCAAGTCATCGCCGCGTTGCACGAGCGCCTCATCGTCTTGGCCCGACGGAAGCGGATCGTGCAAGGACGTAAGCTGCGCGTCGACACCACCGTGGTCGAAACGAACATCCACTATCCGACCGACTCGAGTCTGTTGGGCGACGGCGCGCGCGTGTTGACGCGGGTGATCAAAAAGATCGCGGCGGCGAAGAAAGGCGGCTTGCAGCACAAGATTCGGGAACCGCGCCCGCGCGGTGCTGACCCGTCGAAACAGTGAATTTTGCACCGGAAGGTAGCTAAGCTATTGGAGCGCGCCGCTTTCGCAAGACCTCTCCCGAGCTGACGTAACTGCTGGAAACAGCGGAAGCCCAACGCTGATTCGGGCAAACAAAACGCGACCTTCGAAGGCAGTCCGGCGTGCCACGAATCAGGGGCCTTGCGCAACGGCCTCAGGGCCACAAAAACGGTTTCGGACTGCCCGAGGGACTGTGCGATCCCGGTTCATAGCGTTGGGCGCGCTTGATTTTCGCCCGGGTGAGACTCATGTAAACCTTTGACTCGGCCCAACTCACGTCTTGGATCCATGTCGGCGCCATCAGGACTCGCGGATTCATCGACTGCCAGTCCTTCGTGTCAATGACGAAATACTGCGTCTTCCAGCTCTGATCGTCCGCAAATCGTCAATCACACCCGCGGATCCGTCCTCGGCTTCCACTTGATAACCGATCACCTCTTGGCCGCTGCGCAGTGAACCTTCCTCCGTCGCCGGCGCCTCCAGGGCGGCCTCGGCGATCGCCAGCGCCTGGCGTGAAACGGCACCGTGAGCCTCCGACAGCGGTTCGCCGCCCTGCCCGTACAGAGCCCCGCCGTAGCGCTGTTCCATTAGATGCCGCTGCCGCAGAGAAACCGGCTCGTGGGCCTCCTGCCTCGCGCAACTCTCCAGCTCCCGCCTGGTCAGCGCAATCGGCAAACGCCGCCGCGGTCCGTTGGGAATCCCAAGGTAGTCAGGAGGAACCAGAACTCGTCGTCCCGGAAACAGTCGGCCCGTGTTCACGACCACAAAACGAACCGACCAGCCCGCATCACTGAAATAAAAGTCCGCCGCGCGGCCGACTTTGCCGTCCGTCGCCAACACGCGAAAACGGCACAACTCTCGAATACTGTGGAGCATGACAACCGACTCCTTTCTCCCCCCGGCGTACCCCTCTTCGTCAGCGTGCCTTGGACCGGGCGCCTATTCTCAAGCCCCATCGCTCCTATCGGCGGCATCACGCCTTTCAGCCAGAGCCGCGGCGGAGACGCGGGCCGAGAAATTCGGGCCCACGCACCCAAAACCGTGCCGAAATAGTACCACGGATTGCGGAACAAGGCCGGAGTTTTTGGGGGTCGACCGGGCGGCGATGGAGGGTAACCCCATAGGCTCGCGGATCAGCCGCCAACGTTGGTCGATAAAAACGGCCGCCTCGGGAAATACCCGAAGCGACCGTGAAGAGAAGAAAGAGAGTACGATCGATTACGCGCGCGATTCAAGCAGCTTTCGGAAATGCGGCCCGTAACGAGGATCTCGCAACGCCGACAACGCCTTCGTCTCGATCTGGCGAATGCGCTCACGGGTCAGAGCAAACTCCTTGCCGATTTCCTGCAAGGTGTGCTCGCGCTCGAAACCGATGCCGAAACGCATCCGAATCACCTTCTCCTCACTGGGAGAAAGCGTTCCCAAGATCGTCGCCGTCTTGGTATGCACGTCGGACTCGAGTACTCGATCGAGCGGGGAAACCGTCCCGGTATCCTCGATCAGATCGCCCAACGCCGACTCGGCATCGCGTCCCACCGGCATGTCGATCGACACCGGGGTTCGCGAGATCGAACGCAGCGTTTCGATCCGGTCGACCGTGGTCTCGAGCTGCGCGGCGATTTCCTGATTCGTCGGCTGACGTCCCAGAGCCTTTTCGAGTTCCCGCAGCGCGCGAACGAAGCGGTTGAGCTGATCGTTCATGTGCACCGGGATCCGCACCGTCCGCGATTGGTCGGAAAGCGCCCTGGTCACCGCCTGGCGAATCCACCACGTCGCGTAGGTCGAAAACTTGAAGCCTCGGTGGTAGTCGAATTTCTCGGCCGCGCGCATCAAACCGATGTTGCCTTCCTGGATCAGATCCAGCAAATGCAACCCGCGGTTGACGTACTTCTTCGCCACCGAGACGACCAAACGCAGATTGGCTTCCACCAACGCGTTCTTGGCGTGGTCGGTATGCGCCCGGCCTCGCCGGATCCGATCGACCGAGCGCAGAATCTCCGCGCCTGTCATGCTGAAGCTCTCTTCGAGCTTGACCACGGCGGCCGGGACATTCGTCGCTCCACCCTTCGGTTGCCGCTGGAGCAGACGAACCGCGCCCGCCGATTCCAACTCGAACTCATCGGCGAACGTCTTCCACACCTCCGGCCGGAAAGGAAGGTTCCTCACCGCCCGCGAAACGTGGATCTTCGCCCGTCCGACTTCCCAACTCCAAGCTCGCTTGACGGCCTTGCGCTCGCGCGACTTGGGCCGCCGGGCGCCGAGCGCTTCGAGTTCACCTCGCAGATTGGCGAACCGCGTCAAGCGACGCAACAGGCGCGTTCGGGCCCGCGACTTCGCATCGGGATCCTCGTCCGCGGTCGGGAACTCCATTAGCCCCCGCAGCGAAATCTGATTTTCCCGAACCCGCTCGCGTAACGCCAGCAAGCGCTCCCACAACCACGGCGTGCGGGACAACGCGGTCACCATCCGCCGCGAGCCGCGTTCCATGCGCTTCGCCAAACGCACTTCACCCTTGGCGGTCAGCAGCGGGACCGCACCCATTTCCGTCAAATAAAGCCGTACGCTGTCCTCGGAGGGCGACGCCTCCTGGGCTTCGTTCCACTCGTAATCTTCCGAGTGTTCTTCGTGCCAGGCGAGAGAACGCACAGCGTCGCCCTCGCCCGCCGCGGCCGGCCCTACCCGGTGCCTCAATTCGTACACAGACATACTGGTCGCTTTCACTCTGTTAGACGCATCAACGCGGCCAAACGTTGCTGTTTCTCGCGATTCGATTCCCCGAGCCCTTCCGCTCGCCGCCTCGGTGGCCGCTTACGGGACTCTTCTCTTAACTTAGATCGACAAAACGTCGATGTCGGTTAACGCTTTCGTATACAAGAGGCTGGAAACGGCAGACCAAGCAGCTTGGCAGCAGATACGCCCCCTCATAATACACCACTATTCCGTGCTGGTCAACACATTACGTCGGGAGATTCTGGGAGATTTCACAACGTCCCCGCCCTTCTCCCCTCATTCATACCCCCATCTTCGTCCTGGCCAGCCTTCCCTTGCTACCTTGCTAAGATACCTAACTCACTGAAATATAGAACTTTGCATGGACATCATAGACGCAGCCAGTCCCCCTCCTGCACCGCCGCCATCGCCCCCCGATTAGGACTTGACATAAGTATTTACTTGCATATACAATATAAATGTGACAGGCCCCGATGCTCCAGCGCCGACGATCGCCCGCGAATGCATCGCTGTCCGGATGCGCCGACTCAATCGCGTGGTGACCAAAATTTACGACGACGCACTCCGCCCATTCGGCATCACCACCTCACAAATGAACATCCTGGTCGCCGTCGCTTGCCTGGACCCGGCCCGTCCCGCCGCCCTCGGCCGTGAGCTGCGGATGGATCTATCCACCCTCAGTCGCAACGCCGAACGCATGCGCCGCAAAGGGTGGATCACCGCCGAGGCCGACCCCAAAGACGCCCGCGCCCGCCAATATCGGGCCTCCGCCGCGGGTCGCGATCTGCTCGAAAGCCTGGTGCCCTCGTGGCGGGATGCCCAAGACGCGGCGGCCCGGTTGCTCGGAGCCGAGGAAATCGCGACTCTGATGGGCGCCGGCGACAGAGTCAAGGCCGTCACGCAGCCGACTTCCGAGTAACCCGTATGCCCGCCCAGACCCAGGAAGACACGCTTACCCAAAAAGATTGCATATACAAATAAAGGAGCCGCCATGCCACTCAACCTAACCACGGAGATCGATAACCAAAACCAAAGTCGCCCCGGGGACACTCCTCGCGCACCCGCTCCCCTTGATTCCTCCCGATTGAAGGAGCTTTACCGCCGGGCCGGCGCCGACGACGTGGGCTTCGTCGAAATCGAGCGCGAGGAGATCGCCGACCAGCGTGACGACATCCTCCGCTGTCTGCCTCGGACCAAGACGCTGATCAGCTTCGTCCGCCGTATGAATCGCGAGCCGATTCGCTCCACCGCGCGCTCGGCGGCGAATCTCGAATTTCATCACAGCGGCGACGATGTCAATGAGACCGCCCGTGAGATTGTCCGCGCACTCGAAGCCGAAGGCGTTCGCGCGGTGAATCCCGCCATGGGGTTCCCGATGGAGATGCAGCGCTTCCCGGGCAAAATCTGGATCGTTTCGCACAAGCCCGTCGCCGTGGCGGCCGGGTTGGGCCGCATGGGAATTCACCGCAACGTGATTCATCCCAAGTTCGGAAATTTCATCTTGCTCGGAACCGTGTTGATCGACGCCGAAGTGTCCGAGACCACACGGCCCATCGACTACAACCCCTGCGTGGAATGTAAGCTCTGCGTGGCCGCGTGTCCGGTCGGCGCGATCTCGCCTGAGGGCGAGTTCAATTTCTCGTCCTGCTACGAGCACAACTATCGTGAATTCATGGGTGGTTTCACCGATTGGGTGGAACAGGTCGCCGACTCGCCCAACGCCCGCGCCTACCGCGACAAAGTCCGCGATGACGAATCGGCCTCGATGTGGCAAAGCCTTTCCTACGGGGCCAACTACAAGGCCGCCTACTGCATGGCCGTCTGCCCGGCCGGCGAAGACGTCATCACCCCGTTTCTCAACGAGCGAAAACTCTTTCTCGACGACGTCGTTCGGCCTCTCCAACGCAAAGAGGAAACGGTCTACGTCGTCCCCGGTTCCGACGCCGAACAGCACGTCGCGAAGCGATTCCCCCACAAGACCGCCAAGCGCGTCAACAGCAGCTTGCGGCCCGGCAACGTGGAGCAATTCCTCGCCGGCTTGCCGCTCGTCTTCCAACCCAACCAATCCGCCGGCCTCGACGCGACCTACCATTTCACCTTCACCGGGAAGGAAGAACGAAAAGTGACCATCTCGATTCGCCATAAGACCGTCGCAGTGCTCGATGGACATGTCGGCACGGCCGAACTGCGCGTCACGGCCGACAGCGAGGCTTGGATCGGGTTCATACGCAAGGACCGCGGTTTGCTCGGGACCTTGTTGCTACGCCGGATTCGCCTGCAGGGCTCGCCGAAGTGGTTGCTCAAGTTCGGGAAATGTTTCCCGTCGTGAGAAACATTCCGTCCGTGCATCTCCAACACGGACTCAACGGATCAGACTGCGCCGCGTTGCGCTACACTCACGGCAGTCCGGCCCGCGGGGGCTTGGAGGTTTTCCATGTCGACCCTTACGCGCCGCTATTTTTTCCTAGGAACCGCCGCGGCCGCGGCGCTTCATTCGGCTAATTCGGCCCGCCCGCAATCAGCCGCCGACAAGGTAGTGCTTGCGCTAATCGGCGCCGGCGGACGCGGCAATGACTTGGCGCAAAAATTCCAACGCATGGAAAACGTCGAATTCAAATACGTCTGTGAGGTCAACGACGAAAACGGCGGCAAGACCATCGACCACCTCGAATCGGTCACCGGCCGCCGTCCCCAACGCGTGCTCGACATGCGGCGGACCTTCGACGACAAAGATGTCGACGGTGTCGTCATCACCACGCCCGAGCATTGGCACGCCCTCGCGGCGATCTGGGCCTGCCAGGCCGGCAAGGATTCCTATGTCGAAAAGTGCATCTCATTGACGATTTGGGAAGGCAGAAAGATGATCGAGGCGGCGCGCAAGTATGACCGCGTTGTCCAATGCGGCACGCAGAACCGCAGCGCTCCTTATACCGCTTCGGGGAAGGAATACATCGACAGCGGAAAGCTCGGCAAAGTGCTTCAGGTGAAAGTCTTCAATCTCTTGCCGCCCACCGGCGACTGGGCCCCGCTCGAGCCGATCCCCGACAGCGCACCGCCCGCCGGTCTCGACTGGGACGCTTTTCTCGGACCGGCCCCCGCAGCGCCCTACAATCCCAACCGCATCGCCCACTGGGAGGCCTATTGGGACTACGGCGGCGGTCCGCTATCGTCGGACGCCAGTCACCAACTCGATCAAGTCCGCATGGTGCTGGGCGACCCGCCTCATCCGCGCGCGGTGTACGCCGCCGGGGGCCGCTTTGCCGCCGATGACGGCCGCGAAGCTCCCGACACGCAAGCGATCACCTACGATTACGGTGATTTCGTGATGACCTGCGAGAGCGGCACGTTTTCGCCGTATCTGGGGAAGTTCCGCAACGAAGTGCGCTACGGCACGACCTGGCCTACGTGGAATCACCATTCGACACGGGTCGAGATCTATGGCACCAAGCAGATGATGTTCCTGGGACGCCATGGCGCCGGATGGCAGGCGGTCGAGAAAGACGGCAAGGTCGTCGCCGAAGACAAGGGACATCACCCCGACAAGTGGCACCAACCGAATTTCATCGATTCCATCCGCACGCGCAAGACGCCCAACAGCGACATCGAGCAAGGGCATTACAGCTCCACCGTCATCCACCTGGGCAATCTCGCCTATCGCGCCGGCAATCAGCACTTGGTCTTCGACGGCGAAAAAGAAAGGTTCGTCGACAGCGACTGGGCCAACGGCCACCTCAAACCGGCCTACCGCAAGCATTACCGCGTTCCCGAGGACGTTTAAGCTCCCAAACCGAGCCGCGCGCGTCAGCAAGCGGTCTCCAAATCGATTCCCCGGATGCGCCGAAAGTGGAGATCCCACAACAGGACGTTAGGTAGAACTCTCCATACGGCGATGCTACACGCCGAAGCCTGGTAGAAACCGATTCCGGCTCCAATGTTGAACCCAACTCCGCTACACTGACCAAGCCATGTGCGGGCGATTTGGATTCACCGAAACGGGTCTATTCCCCGACCGTTTCGATATCGACGACGACGATTTCGAAGCGCTGTCGCTCGAGCCTCGCTACAACGCCGCCCCCGGGCAAGACCTGCCCGTGATCCACAAACGGGAGGACAAGACTTCGCCCGCGCTTATGCGCTGGGGACTCGTGCCGTCCTGGGCCCCCGACGCCAAAGCGGGCTACAAGACGATCAACGCCCGTGTCGAAACGGTCGCCCTCCGCCCCGCCTTTCGCGACTCGCTTCAGCAACGTCGCTGCCTCGTACCCGCCGGCTGGTTCTATGAGTGGAAAAAGGAGGGCGGCCAAAATATACCGCACGTCATTCGCCGCAAGGACCAAGCCTTGTTCGCCATGGCGGGCTTATATGACGTTTGGCGAGCCCCCCAAGGACAACCGTTGCGGTCGTTCACGATCCTCACCCGCGGTCCGAACCGCCTGCTGCGCGAAATCCACGACCGCATGCCGCTGATGTTGCCCCGCGAGCAAGAAAACGAGTGGCTGGCCTCGAAAATACTTCCGTGGGATCAGCTCAGCCGGGTCCCGCTCTACCCCGATGAAGAGCTCGAAGCCTATCCGGTGTCCCGCCTGGTCAACGCCGTCCAAAACGATTCACCGGAACTGATCCGACCCGTCGACCTCGCCACTGTAGTCCGACAGCGGAGTCTGTTTTAGTCCGAGAAACGGGACTCCTCCGGAAATAGGTCCCACGATGTCGAACTCGCCTGACGTGGCGCATGCATTCTTGCTTGCCGTACCGGCATTCGTGCCGGTATGTCTTCTCCGAAAACGCCTCGACCAAAGCGAGTTTTCATGGCGGTATTATGAATGCCGCGCGTTCAGAGAAACGGACTCTTCCGAAAATCCCATTCGAGCGTACGCTGGACTAACGATGTAGCCCGAAAAATCCGCGACGGCTGTAGCCGCGAAGCGGCGACAGGAGCTGTGCTACACGGCACATGGTAAACACTTCATGCCGGACACATAGTGAACACTTTCTCCTTCCTAACCCCGGGTCGTCCGGCGTAAAAGTCCCATACTGGCGAATCTCCCGAATCAACCCGTCCTCAAATTCATAATGCTCCGAGCCGCGCACCGTGAACTCGCGGTCGTTGTGCCGACCCCGCATCGTCCACTAAATCGCCGAACGCTGCCCATCGTCCAGCACCGTGTCAAGATGCCAAGTCGCGCCGGCCCATTTGCGAACAATCTTCTCCCAGAACGTACCGATCGTCTCGTGTCCGACCACCGGCGCGTGATTGAGGTCGTAGATGCGGGCGTCTTCCGTGAAGTGCGCGGCCGCGGCATCGGCGCTACCCTCGTTGCACGAGGCGAGGTAAGCCCGAAATGCGATCAAGATTGCTCACAACAAATCCGGCAATCAGTAATCGAGCAGCCGTTCGATCTGCCTTTCGATGTCTTCGACTTGCGGCAGAATCTCCCTCTCGACCCGCGGTTGATAGCCCACCCAGGTATCCATCGCGCCAATCCGTGCCGGCGGGGCGTCGAGGCGATCGAAAAGTTCCTCGGCCACACGCGCCGCGATCTCAGCCCCATACCCGAAAGACAGACAATCTTCATGAGCGACAAGCACGCGATTTGTCTTTGTAACCGATGTCGCAATGGCGTCCCAGTCATAGGGGCTGAGGCTTCGCAAATCGAGAATCTCGATCGACACGCCGCGCGCTTTCTCGATGTGCAAAGCCGCTTGCCGGGAGCGCTGCACCAGCGCCCCATAGGTGACAATCGTCACGTCTTCCCCCTGTTTGATGCAACACGCCTTCCCGAAGGGAATACTGAACTCCGGCCCCTGGTAAGGATCGCGATTATACGTCTCGCGATAGAGTTTCTTGTGCTCGAGAAACAGCACCGGGTCGTCCGAGCGAATCGCCGTCCGCAACAGCCCGGCTGCATCGCGAGCGCTCGACGGCATCACGACCCGCAAACCCGGGATGTGCGTGAACGTCACCTCGCCGCTCTGGCTGTGATAAATCGCCCCCCCGCCCAGGTACCCCCCGATCGGGACCCGGATTACCAGGGGCGCGGAAAAGCCGTTGTTTGATCGCCAGCGCAAACTCGCCAACTCACTACGAATCTGCATCATGGCGGGCCAAATATAATCGAAAAATTGAATCTCAACGACCGGTTTCAACCCGCGCGTCGCCATACCGATCGCACGTCCCACGATGGCCGCTTCGGCTATGGGCGAGTTAAACACCCGCTGACTCCCGAATTCCCGTTGCAGGTTCAGCGTAGCTTTGAAAACGCCCCCCTTGCCTTTAACTTGGTCGAGATTCTCTTCGCGCGTGCAGTCAGCAATATCTTCCCCGAAGACGATCATGCGCGGGTCCCGTCGCATCTCATCGTGCAGACAGCGATTCACCGAGTCGACCATCGTGAGCGGGTCGCCCGAGGGCGTGGCCGGCACGTCAAATTCCGCCGAAGTCGGATCGACGCGCGGAGAATAGAGGAACGTCTTGGCCGCACCGGGCTCGGGAGGCGTGGCGGCGAGGGCCTGGTCGACGGCCTCGTGGATTTCTTGGTCCACCTCGGCGTGCAGAGTAAAAAGCGTATGTTCGTCGGCGATACCGCGATGCTCGATCAGCTTGGCCAGCCGAGGTATCGGGTCGCGTTCGAACTCCGAGGCGCGCTCTTCCGCGGGCTTATACAGTGATTCGTCGTCCGAGAGCGAGTGCGCATAGATTCGCACCGTGTGCGCGTGCACCAGCGCCGGCCCGTCCCCCTGACGGCAGTGCTCGGCAGCGGCATTCAGGGCCTCATAGCTTGCCGGAAAGTCGAGCCCGTCGACCTCATGCACCGCGAGATCGGGGAACGATTCGACCAGTCGCGAAATGCTGCCGCCCGGAGTCTGCGCTTCCACGGGAACCGAAATCGCATACCCGTTGTCTTCGATCAAGAAAAGGACCGGCAGACGCTCGATGCAAGCGGCATTCACCGCTTCCCAAAACTCACCTTCGCTCGTGGCTCCGTCGCCCGAGGTAACGAGCACCACTTCGCGATGCCCGCGCTCGGGCGGCTGTTTGTCGAGTTGCCGCGAGCGGTAACGCCCTGCTTGCGCGCATCCCACCGCTTGCAGAAACTGCGTTCCGGTCGGACTTGAAGCCGACACGATATTTAGGCGCGGATTTGACCAGTGCGTCGGCATCTGTCGGCCGCCGGAAGCCGGATCCGATCCCGCGCCGACCGCTTGCAGCAACATCTCAAGAGGAGTTACACCCAGCGCCAGGCAGAGAGCACGATCACGGTAGTAGGGATAAAACCAGTCAAAACCGGGACGCAGCAACAGGCCCGCGGCCGTTTGAATCGCTTCGTGGCCCGCTCCGCTAACTTGGAAATAGATTTGATTGCGACGCTTGAGAATGATCTCCCGATCGTCCAAACGACGCGAAAGATACATGTTGCGGTAGGCTTCGAGAAAGACTTCACCCGGGACCGCTCCCGCAGCCGAATGCGTCCCAAGAAGTCCGCTTTCAGCGGCCATAAACCGGTTTCAGTTTATCATGGGGCCCACGCGAACCCGACGACCGTGGCGAGCCCATATCCCGGAAGTCGGACACGGGCACGAACTGCGGGCCAAGCCGTGGCCCTTGACGTGGCGCACGCATTCTTGCGTGCCGTGTCGCCAATCTTGGCGACATGTCCTTTCCCTCGGCCTCCTACCCCCGCGGAATGGAGGGGCCTCAGCCCCGTCCCCGCCAATCCCTACCCAACGCATCCGCCGCCAGAATCGCATCCGCCACCATATCGGGCCGAACCTCAAACGGCTCATTGTGAATCGTCTCCCCTTCCGCCGTGGCCCGCGCCGCAACCTGGTCGAGCAACTCGGTTTCGATATCAGCCAGCCCCACCTCCGCCAGCGTGATCGGCAAATCCACCCCGGTCGAAAACGTCAGCACTTCATCGATCCGGCCCTGCGGCTTGCCTTCAAGCACCAACTGCACAAGCGTTCCAAAGGCGACCTTCTCCCCATGAAAATAGGGATGCGTGCCGGGTGCGGCCGTCAAGCCGTTATGAACGGCGTGTGCCGCCGCCAGCCCCGAGGACTCGAATCCCAACCCCGAGAGCAGCGTATTGGCTTCGACGAGCCTTTCGAGCGCGGGCGAAACGACGCCGCTGTCGACAGCCTGCTTGGCCGCCGGTCCGTCATTCAAGAGTGTGCGGTAGCAGAGCTCGGCCAGTGCCAACGCGCTCTGGGTCGACGCCCCGCCTCTCATGTTTTGGATATGCCCCTCGACACAAGTTTGCGCCTCGAACATCGTCGCCAAGGCGTCGCCCATCCCGGCAACGAGCAAGCGCGCCGGCCCCTGCGCGATGACGTGGGTATCGACCAGAACCAAGTCCGGGTTTCTCGGGTAAGAGCGATATTCCTGAAACACGCCCTCATCGGTGTAGATCACCGACAAGGCGCTGCAAGGCGCGTCGCTCGATGCGACGGTCGGGCAATTGACGACGGGCAAGTCCAAGTCGGACGCCGCCGCGCGCGCCGCGTCAAGCACCTTCCCGCCGCCGGCGCCGATCACAACGCGAGCCTCAGCCTCCCGCGCCGCCGCCTTGATGCGCTCAATCTCCGTGTGCGAGCATTCTCCGCCGAAAGGCATAACACCAAACTCAATCCCGGCATCCCCGAAAGTTTCGGTCCAAACATCCGAGAGCAAGCGCTGCGCCGAGCGCCCCCCCAAAATCAACGCCGGGCCTTGCAACCCAAGCTGTTTCATCTCCGCGCCAAGCCGCGCGGTAGCATGCTTACCTTGCGTGTAACGGCTGGGGGATGAGAAGACGGATAGCATAAGGGAACTCCCGAGTGCGGCAGGGAACCGCCGGCGACTAGACGCCGACGTTGCCTAGGTTAGCGCAGAGTCCCCCAGCCGCGAACTACCTCGTCGGGAGTGCTGTCTTCTAACCTCCCTCCCGAAAGCTATAGTAAAAGCAAGGCC
This sequence comes from Bryobacterales bacterium, assembly GCA_965238125.1. Taxonomy (GTDB): domain Bacteria; phylum Acidobacteriota; class Terriglobia; order Bryobacterales; family UBA6623; genus UBA6623. Next base: position 1,322,192 of record OZ250179.1, read on the forward strand.
CATGGCTTTTGTTCCCATCCCGGAAGCGGTTGACGAACTGCGTGACGGTCGCATGATCATCGTCGTCGACGACGAGGACCGCGAAAACGAAGGCGATCTCACCATCGCCGCCGAAAGCGTCACGCCCGAAGTCATCAATTTCATGGCCACTCGTGGCCGCGGGTTGATCTGCGTGGCGCTGACCGGCGAGCGCCTCGATCATCTGCGGATTCCGTTGATGACCGCGCGCAACACCGCGCTGATGGGAACCGCCTTCTGCGAAATGGTCGACGCCGCCGAAGGGGTCACCACCGGCATTTCCGCCGCCGACCGAGCCCGCACGATCCAGACGATCATCGATCCGGCCACGCGTCCCTCGGACTTGGTTCGGCCCGGGCACGTCCCACCCCTGCGCGGGGCGAAGGGCGGTGTGCTTGTTCGCGCCGGGCAAACCGAGGCCGCCGTCGATCTAACTCGATTGGGCGGAATGATCCCCGCCGGCGTCATTTGCGAAATCATGAACGAGGACGGCACGATGGCCCGCGTGCCTCAGCTCATCGATTTCTGCGCCGAGCACGGTCTGAAGATGGTCACCGTGGCCGACCTGATCCGCTACAGGCTCGAAAACGAACGCTACGTCCAACGCTTCGCCGAAGGCGCGATCGATACCCCTTATGGCGAGTTCCGGACAATCGCTTATCGCAGCGAAATCGATGGCGAAGTGCACATCGCGCTGGTCAAGGGAAAAGTCGACGGCGCGGAGTCCGTGCTTGTCCGCATGCACGCCAAGAACGCCATGGGCGATATCTTTTCCTCATCCGACTACCCATCGCAGCGCGTGATCGCGGGCTGCATGGAGCGCATCGCGAATGAAGGATGCGGGGTGCTCGTCTATCTGCACCACACAGGGCTCGGGTTCGGTCTCGAAGCGGGACCCGAAGGCGAACAGCACATCATCGCACTGCCGAAGCCCGTGATGTCAGGCGGCGAGGCGGGCCGACGCCACACGCAGCACGAGTCCGGTATCGGCGCGCAGATCCTCTCGGACCTCGGTTTGCGGACGATCCGTCTGCTGACGAATTGGCCCCGCAAGGTCGTTGCGCTCGAAGGTTTCGGAATCGAGATTCTCGAACAGATCCCCGTCTTTGCCGGGAAATCAGCCCCTACCAACGACGGCTGACAGCTTCCTCGTCCCCGAGTCGATCTCGATGCGGCTCGCCCACTCCCGATTTTCGTGGTACCAATCGAGAGTTCACCGCAGCCCTTCTTCGAGCGAGACGGACGGTCGCCAACCGAGCAGCCGATGGGCTTTTTCGACCCCGGCTCAGGTTGCTTGAACGTCCGCTCGATGCGGTGAACGGTATTGGATTACCGCGCGCCGCCCCACCAAGCTCTCGATCAAACGGATCACCTCGGTGACCGACGCCGGCGAGTCCGAGCCTAGATTGATCGTCCCGCAACCGAGCTTCCTCACTGCCGCCGCAGTTCCCTCGGCGATGTCGTCGACGTAGGTGAAGTCGCGCGACTGCGATCCGTCGCCGTGAACGACCACCGTCTCACCCTCGACGATTTGCCGCACGAAACGAAAGACGCTCATGTCGGGGCGCCCGGCCGGGCCGTACACCGTGAAGTAGCGCAACACCGTGACGTCGATGCCGTGCAGATGATGATACGCATGGCACAGCGCTTCGGCGGCTTTCTTCGAAGCCGCATACGGGGAAAGCGGCCGGTCGGTGTCGGCGGTCTCCTCGTAAGGCACCGGGTTGTCGGCCCCGTAGAGACTCGACGTCGAGGCCAACACAAACTTCGGAACCCGATCACGGCAAAGCTCGAGTAGATTGAGCGTCCCCTCGGCATTCGTGGCCAGATAGACCCACGGGTCCGAGACGCTGGCTCGGACGCCGGCCCGTGCGGCTAAGTGAATCACCGCGTCGAAACCGAGCCGACCGTTGCGCACCGCTTGGAGTGCCGGTCGGTCGAGAATGTCGACAGGCCGGAACAGGAAGCGCTTGTGTCGGCCAAGCTGATCGAGACGCCACGTCTTCAACCGAACGTCATAGGCGTTGTTGAGGTTGTCGAGCCCCAGGACGGCATGCCCTTGGTCCAGCAGCCGTCGAGCAACGCGGGAAGCGATGAACCCGGCGGCCCCGGTCAATAGATATCGTGCCATGAAGGCGGTCGAGAGCCGGGGGCGGAAGCCTGGCGGCGAGCAATAACGGTCTCTCGAATGAAGAATTACTCGACAAAACCGGCGCGCAAGTTTAGAAGGCGGGTGGCGAATTAGCGGCCCGCCAGGCCCGAGAACGCCCAGTACCCTTCCAGAGTGGCCGCCAGCGCGGTAGTTCATGGAAAACCGGCCACCCGGGAGGAGCACCCTTCGCCCCCTGCGTGATCGAACGCCGGGGGAGGACTCGCGCCCTTCTGGTGTGGTCCGCAACCGAAAGCCCACCGGGAAATTCCCTGCACTCTTTGGTCAGGTAACGCGTCGATATAATAGGAGAGTCAAGGGGGAGCAGCGCTACCGCGTCGAAACGCGATTTCGAGAGATCACCATGAGACGACGACGCCAAAACGGCTTTACGATCATTGAACTGCTGATCGTGATCGCGATCATTATGATCATCGCCGCCGTCGCGATTCCCAAGCTCACCCAAGCTCGCCGAACCGCCTACGAGATGGCGGCCATTCGCACCCTCCAAACCCTCAACACATCGCAGGTGCAGTATTTCTCGACCTATGGACGCTTCGCGCAAACGCTGATGGAGCTCGGCCCGCCCGCCGGCAACGCCGCCGCGACGGCCGCATCGAGCGACCTCATCGGCGAAGACCTCTCGATGGGCCTCAAATCCGGGTACGTCTTCACGATGGTCGGCACCCCCAGTGGCTATACCATCAACGCCGATCCGCAAGTTTATGAAGTGACCGGCAACCGCTCTTTCTACACCGACCACTCGAACTTGATCCGGCAACACGTCGGCAACGAGTCCGCCTCCGCCAACGACTCGGAGATCAAGTAGCACCGCCCCTGAATTCACGCCCGGCCACGACAGAGCCGCGACGGGACAAGCCCCAAAGCGCCCGGCGGTCAGCTCGTGGAATCGCGCGACGCAAGATCTTCGATAGACACTTCAAAATACTCCAACGCCCACTCGCGCATGAACCGAACGCGCTCGGGGACCACGCGGTACAGAATGAATTCGGGGTTGTCGATCGTCCCCAGAAACTGCCGCAGCAATGGATTCTCGTCCCAAATGCTTTGCCGGGTCGCAACATCGGTCACCAACTCCGCGCTCCCGCTGATACGAACCTGATCGTGCCCTTCGTCCAAGTACGCCAATTCGACATGCGGCGAGGCCTCGAGTTCCGCCGTCTTATTCGAGCTTTTTAAGGATGCGACGTAAATCGTAAACCCGTCGCTGCGGACTGGCGAAACCGGCCGCAGCCGTGGTCGGTCCCCGTCGACCGTGGCCAGCATCGGAAACTTCGCTCGCTCGATCACCCCCAGCGCCAACTCGACCAAGCGCGACTCATCCACGGGTTCCGGCAGGGGTTTCATTTGTAGAAACAGAGCCCCGAACGTAAGTGAGGGGTCAAGCCGCCCGACCGCACCGGCCAAGACAAAGGAATCTGAGCGGGCGCCAACCGCCCCCGCCCCTACCCCGACTTCATCATCTCTTCCCAGGTCACTTCGCGACGTTCGTCCGCCGCGATGCGCCCGAGAATCGCCGTCAGCGTACTGTGCGCGGCCCGAACCCCCACGTTCTCCGGCGTGCCTTCGAGAACCCGCGTCACAAAACCCTCGACCGAAATCGCGTCAATGCGCCGCGGCGGCTTTTCGACCACCGGGTCGGCGCCCCGTTCTCCGGGGTAATACCTGAGATAGTGCCGGGCCGTTTCCACCGCCATCTTCGCGCCGTGGAAACGTTCGAACACCTGGCGGAAAAACGGCGACGTGATGCTCGATCCGTTCAGCGTCGCCTGCACGTTATCGGCATAGTCGAAAGTAACGGCGATGTGATCGTTCATATCGCCGGTCTTCAGAAGAGTACGCCCGGCCGAGCCCACGGCTTTTTCGGGATGCCCGCCGAGAAACCAATTCAGCGCGTCGATCGAGTGGCAGTGCGTCTCGACGATGATGCCTCCATAGAGATGCCGCCAGCGCTTCCATTCGCGCACCTTGTCAAGCTCCGTCGTCGGTCGCTCGCTCATCGGTTCGCTGCCGTTCCATTGGCTCTTGAGGAAGTAGGCTTCCACCTGCCGAATCGGACCCGCTTCCTCGATCATCGCCTTGCCCTTTTGATAAAGCGGGCTGTAGCGCTGCTGGAACCCGAACGTCAGATTCAGATGACGAGGCGCCGAATCCGCCGCCTTCATCACGCGCCGACAGCCGGCCACGTCGACTCCCGCCGGCTTTTCCACATAGACATGCTTGCCGGCTTGCACCGCCGCCTCCAAGTGCTCGGGATGCAGATACACCGGCGTCGCGATAATCACCGCGTCCACATCGCTTTCGAGCAGTTTGCGGTAGTCCTTGTAGACCTTCACGTCCTCGATCGGAATGCGCTTCTTGGCCTTTTCGATTTGCGAATCGAAGACATCGCACAGCGCGACCAACCGCGCCCGCTTATCCTTGACGAGATAGCTCGCGAGTGAGCCCCCGCGTCCGCCGGCGCCGATCAGGCCGACCTTCAAAGCCGAATTCGCCGCCGTTCCCGCGACAGCGGCAAAGGGAACCACCGCGGCGGCCTTAACGATGTTGCGGCGAGTGAAAGATGATGAAGATGATTTCATGATGAACTGTTCCGTACCTGAAAAAACGACGGCGATCCGCGACTTGAGCTTTGGGCTCCGCGGACCGCGCTCCGGCCCTATTGTAGCTTTTCTAGGGGCCGCTATTCCGCGACGCTTCACTCTCGTGGATGAGCTTTCGGACGAAATCCAACAAATCGACTCGCTCTCCGAGGCTCTGTTCCGCGTCCCGGTAATCGCGAAAACTCCCCGGCCCGTGCGCCCCTACGCCGTACTTGCGTCCGACCCAAATCGTCGGCAGCAATTCGAAGATTTCGAGCGCCGTCGTCGATTCGTCAACCGCCTCGAAATGAACGATGAAATTTGTCGTGAAGCGAGCGGGCCGGCCGTCGTAGACGTAGGCTTCGGCCGGCCAGAAGACATCCGTCACCCACTGGAGTCGCAGGTCATGCCGGCGTGCCTCGGGTGGAATCGCCATGTATTGCAGCAACCACGGGTTGTCGCTCTCGGCAAGACGCCGCACGTCGAATTCGGAAAACTCGCGGCTCCCGTGCTTTGTGATAAAGAACTTCGGGCGAAGATACTCGGCTTCGGGAACAAAGCCCGGCGGAGTGTATCGTTCCAAGCGGTCGCGGGTCTGCTCAAGCGCTTGCACAACGAGCGACAAGGAAAACGGGACGGTGCCGCGCACACCTGCTTCCGGGTCTCCCGATTTCTTCTCGATCGTCTTGAGTTGGTGGCAGGAAAGCGACAGCGCAACCGCGAACACCGAGACGATAGGGAATGTCCTCATCGTTTACGGGTGCTGATCGGGAAGCATGGGCGCGCCGTGTCCGGAAGCGTCACTGACCCCCGCGGGAAAGTTCCGCTTCAATGACGCGTGTGAACGATTCCTTCGGTTGCGCGCCGGAAAGCAAGATGCCGTTGATCAAAAAAGCCGGCGTGCCGCTGATCCCCAAACCCGCGGCCTCGGCGCCGTCGGCTTCCACGGCCGCGACGTATTTCCCCGAATCGAGACACGTCTCCCAGGCCTCGTAATCAATTTCCAGCGACTTGGCCACACCGGTATACACATCGTCGGTCACCCGTCCCAGCTCAAAAAGCGCGTCGCGATACTCCCAAAACTTGTCTTGCTCGCCCGCGCAGCGCGCCGCCTCGGCCGCCCGCACGGCGCCCGGATGAAGCCGCGTCAGCGGCAAGTCTTTGAACACCCACCGAAGTTTCCCGTCATATTCCTCGAACAATTCCTCCAGCGTCGGCTGCACTCGTTTACAGAAAGGGCACTGAAAATCGGAAAACTCGACCAGCGTAATCGGCGCGTCCTCGGGGCCCCGACCGTGCGAGTTCTCGACATTGACCGGCAACCGCGGCGGAGCGATTCGCAGTTCCAACTCAGCACCCCGACGAAGCCGAGCTACATAATCGCGGCGCGCTCGCTGCAGGTTGGTGTTGCGTACCATCGCCGCAACCTGTTCCCGCACTTCCTCAAACGGTTTCCGCAGCCGCGACTTGCGCCGCTCGTAATACGCCTTCACCTCGGCCGGATTTGGCTCGGGGATCTTGCTGTCGACCAAGGCCTCCAGCAACTCGTCAACCTCCATGGCGTTCTTGGACGCTTCCTTCTCAAGCAATCGCATCGCTACGACGCGGTCGAGAGCGTCTTGGCGAACCTGATAAGCCTCCTGCTCGAGCTTCATCAACTCGCCCTTGATGTCTAGGTCTTCGTCGGTGATCGGCTCGCCGTCGAGCAAAGCGACGACTTTGTTGGGCGTGTCCGCCGCGGATACGACGACGGTTTGCGGCTTCGAGCACCCCGCGCCAAACAGCAGAATCCCCATAGTCGTCAAGGCCCCAAGCCAAACTTCGCCGCGCAACTTGTTCATCATGCAATAGCCTTTCGCCGAGCGATGCTTCTATTGTAGCCCCGAAGCTCGTAGAATCCTCTGCGAAGCCGCAGATGGGTGTGCGACAAAAATAGGGGACGTCCCTTTCACAACGCGACCGAGAGAAACAGAGGTGTAGTTGGCAGTCAACGCTTAGCCCGGTTCACGGTCGGTTCACCGGGCTTGGATTGCAAATAGGCCGACCCTTCGAGGGCTGGTGTAGAGGGCTGGTCGTCCGATAGGAGGCCGTTTCAACGCCCTTTTCCTGGAAAGCTTTAGCCCAGGCCGAGCCAAGAGAAAATTGCGGGCAGGGAAGGGCTCGGGCCCTGGCCGCCGATTCTCCCATATTTATGTCGCGCACCCACCGCGGAGGCTCGACGGTCATCGAGGCAACTCCTTGCCGAATTTGGGTTCACGAAACCGATCTCACTGAAAGTTCGCCGGCACCACGATGTCGCTGCTCAGCTGCTGGTATTGCGAATGGAGCCGGCACGGGAGTACGCGTTATTTGTGGGAGCGCGATCATGTTCAGTCGGCGGCCGGTTACGTCTTGGAAGGGCAAGGCGTGCCAATGGCAACATGGCCCCCGGTTTGAGCAAGCCCCCCAAACCGAGCCGACGCAACTCCAAACTGAGCCGCGCACGTTAGTAAGCGATGTGCGATGCCGCGGCACGGAAGCCGCCGGCGGCGGTGGTCTTAGAAAAGCCGCCCCAGGGTCCGCGCCGAGTACACACGCGGCGTTGGCTTCGCTTTCGGGTGAGCGGGCTCCCGGGCATCGCGGTTGCGTCACGTTTCTTCTTGCTGAGAGGCCGCATCGCACACCGCTTGCTGACGCGCGCGGCTCGTTTTGCTATGCGGCCTCGGCCTTGCTGTGCTGCCCGGGTGCGCGCCGGCCCGGCGCGCGGCGTGGAACCTGATCGGCCTGCCAACGCCCCCGCCGCCTACTTAATCACTTTCGCCTGTTACGGCATTCGACTTCACGGGAATGCATTCGGCTCGGTGGATCGTGACCACAACCTACCGGGGTCGCGGTATCTTTCCGCCGACATGCCGCGCGAACGCGCCGAAGCGCGAGCGATGCGGCAGCCGCGCTATGAACTCGACCGCAGTCGCCGAGAGCTTGTCGTCGCGGCGATCCGGGAGTTATCTTCGCATCGCGGTTGGCCGCTGCACGCGGTTCACGCCAGGCCGACGCATGTCCATGTCGTGGTGACGGCGCCGGTTTCGCCCGAGAAGGGTCATGCTCGATTGCAAGGCGTATGCCTCGCGAACTTTGATTCGCGCGGGTTTCGATCATCCGAGGCGACGCCGCTGGAGCCGCCACGGCAGCACGCGTTATTTGTGGGAGCGCGATCATGTTCAGTCGGCGGCCGGTTACGTCTTGGAAGGGCAAGGCGTGCCAATGGCGACATGGCCGCCGCTCTGACGAAGCAAACCGAGCCGCGCGCGTCAGCAAGCGGTGTGCGATGAGGCAGCGGAGAAGCCTACACCGGTGGTGACCCTGCCGAGGCCGCCCCAAGGTCCCTTGCCGGAAATATCCGCGGCTTTGGCTCCCTTTCGGGTTGGCCGGCGCCCGGGCATCGCGGTTCCATCACGTACCTCCTTGCTGACACGCTTCGTCGCATGCCGCTTGCTGACGCGCGCGGCTCGGTTTGGCTTGGGTAAAATGGCCTCAGGATAACCTGGGGTCCTATGTCACCGCCGGCGGCAAAAAGTGCGTTGCTCCTGTTGATTGTGGCGGCGTTGCCGGCCTTGCAGGCCGGCGCTTCCTCCTGGGTACAGGGAACCGTTTGGGCACGCCGCGGAGAAACCCGGCACCCTCTCTCCAAGGTCTACGTCGCCGCCCGCGGCCTGCGGGGGCGGCTGCTGGCTTCCACGCGCACATCCGCGAATGGAACTTTCCAGCTTCCGGGCGTGCCGGCCGAAAGAGTGATTCTGACCGCTTGGAAGTCCGGCTATTACACCGACCGGGCCGCGCAACGGAGCGGCAAAAAAGTCACGCTCGACTGCACGTCGGGCTGCGGCGGGCAAGAAATCGATTTTGAGCTGGTTCGCGGCGCGGTCCTCGAAGGAGTGGTGCTCGACCGCCAGGGTGAGCCAGTCGAGCGAGCGCGGGTTTCGGCGCGGCGAATCGGGTCCGACGTGGCGGTTCGACGAGGCGACCTGCCAAGCTCCTCGACCGACGACCGGGGGCATTTCCGGCTGGCCGGCTTGCCCCCCGGCCCCTACTCGGTCACCGTGGGGGGGCGCGCCGCGGGTGCGCCGGCCGAGACGGCGACCTTGCTGGTTGAGCCCGGGGAAAGCGAAGTGATCGACGACTTGTCGATCACGCTGGGCGAACAGTCCACCCACGACGTTTCGGGGCGTTTGGTCGGAGTCAGCCTCGATCGGGCAAAGCGAGTTCAGGTTCGGCTTCAAGTTGCCGAAAACACCCGGCAAGGGTTCACCTCGAACACTGACGCGGAGGGCCGCTTTCATTTGACCGACATCCCATCGGGTCGCTATCTCGCCAAGGCCGTGATAGCAAAGCGGGGGCTGGCCGCCGGCACATTTTTCTCGACATCATCGACATTTACGGAGACATCCAGGGCCTGGTCTTGCGTCCGGACGCAGCGGCACGGTCGAAGGCGTGGCGCGATTGGCCGTGGAGCCCCGGCCGCGGCGACTACGCTTGGAATTCCAGTCGAATGACGGCTTTGGTAGGCGATTTGCACCGGTCAACCCGGTCGATGGCCGCTTTCAGATCGACGATCTCGTCCCCGGGTCCTATCGCCTTGGCGTGCGGCCCTCCCTCGTCTACGTCGAAAGCGTGCAGCGCGGCTCGTCAGCCGTTTCTTCCACGGAACTAACGATTTCCGCGGGACTGAATCGCTTCGAAGTGACCCTCGCCGCCGACCATGGTCAAGTTTACGGGACGATCCTCGATCCAACCACCGGCCGGTGCCTGCCCCATGCCCGCGTCGCCCTCGACGGCGATCGCGAACGGCTGCGCGTCCAATCCGATCAAGCGGGCCGTTTCCTATTCGGCAAAGTCATCCCCGGCGAATACCGCATCTGCGCCTGGACCGACATTGATCCCGAACGAATAGACGACGAAAGCGAGTGGGAGCAAGCCGGCTGCGAAAACAAGATCATCCCCATCGACCCGAACAGCGAAGTCGAAATCGACCTAACCGCCGCCCCCTGAGCGTATTGCAATTCCCAAACCGAGCCGCGCGCGTCAGCAAGCGGTATGCGTTGAACCCACCCCGGAAGCAACAAAGGCGGCGGTGCCTAAAAGACTTTCCCGGGACCTGTCGACCCGAAGCCGCAAAGCCGACTTCCCCCGCGCAGGACTGACCGCGCACTACGGTTCCACCACCTTCCTTTCCACCGAACGGCCTCATTTCATACCGCTTACTGACGTGCGCGGCTCAGTTTGCGAGACGCCACCCAACCCCCGGAATGCAACTATGTTATGCGCCGGGGCAAACACGTACCTTCGCATCGAGTCGCGAGACTTCTCAGCCGGCTGCTAGTCTAGGACACACTCATGACGACCCGGAACTTTCGACCCGCCCTAACCGCGATCTGCACGGTCCTCTTCGTGTTGGGGTGCGGCGTATCCGATGAAGCCCCCGGACCGACGCGTCCCAATATCTTGTTCGCCATCAGCGACGACCAATCATGGCTGCACGCCGGCGCTTACGGCGATACGGTTGTGCGAACGCCGGCCTTTGATCGCATCGCCCGTGAAGGCGTTCTCTTCACGCACGCCTTCACCGCCTCGCCTTCCTGCACTCCCTCGCGTAGCGCCATTCTGACCGGCCAAGACATTTGGCGATTGGGCGAAGGGGGCGTGCTGCTCTCGCTTTTGCCCGCCGAGTTTGACGTGTTCCCGCTGATGCTCGAGCAAGCCGGTTACGCGATCGGCAATACGGGCAAGGCTTGGGGGCCGGGCAGTTGGCGCGACGGAGGACGCGACCGCGACCCGGTCGGTCCGAGCTTGAATGACGCCAAGGTCGACACGGTCCCCAAGGGAACTCGACCCACCGACTACGCCGCGAACTTCGAGCGCTTTCTCGATACCAAGCCCGACGATCAACCCTTCTTCTTTTGGTACGGTGCTTCGGAACCCCACCGTTCCTACGCGGTCGGCTCGGGCGTCGAGGGCGGCAAGAGCCTCGATGACGTCAAGGTCCCGCCCTTTATGCCCGACACGCCCGAGATCCGCGGCGACATTCTCGACTACTACATGGAAGTCGAGTGGTTCGACGCACATCTAGCCAAGATGCTGGCGGCGCTCGAAGCGCGGGGCGAGTTAGAGAACACCCTGATCGTGGTCACCAGCGATAACGGCATGCCTTTCCCGCGGGCGAAAACGAATCTCTACGACTACGGCGTCCGCATGCCGCTCGCCGTGCGCTGGGGCGCCGAGGTTCCCGCCGGCAGGACCGTCGATGACTTCGTCAACCACATCGATTTCGCGCCGACCTTTTTGAAAGCCGCCGGAGTCGAGCCGGCGGCGGCGATGACCGGCCGCGGTCTCGTCGACCTGCTGCGCTCGGAAAAGCAAGGACGCGTCGACCCGGATCGCGACTACGTCGTCACCGCGATCGAGCGCCACACCTGGTGTCGCGACGACGGCTTGGGGTACCCCAGCCGCGCGATCAGAAATCACGACTTTCTCTACATCAGAAACTACGCCCCCGACCGATGGCCCGCCGGCGGACCGCGGTTCGTCTCCTCGCACCAAGGCTTCTTCGGAGATATCGACGACGGCGCGTCGAAGGAGTTCATGATGCGGCCCGAGGCTCGATCCGAGTTCGTCCGTGAATTCGAACTCAGCTTCGGCAAGCGCCCCGCCGAGGAACTATACGAGACGGCGAGCGACCCGGCGCAGATCCAAAACTTGGCGGACGACGCAGCCTACGCCGAGGTCAAACAGCAGCTTCGTTCGACGCTCGAAGCCTACCTCGCCGAACACGACGACCCGCGAAGCGACGGCAAGTCCCCCTGGGACGCCTACACGTATTACTACAAAGTGGGCCCTCAAGAATACGTCGACTATGAGACTCTGAGCCGCCCGGAGACCCGATAAATCGAGATTGCCGCGGCTTTTCCGCTGTCTGCGTTCCGCATTGACGGGCCGGTTGCGCTGTGGGCCATGGGCATCGAAACGAACGCTCCGCCGTCACGAGGCTGATTGCTGCCGCGCTCTGACCGTTATCGCGTTGGCGGTGAGGAAAAGCCTTCGCTCCACGTCGGTCTCGTTAGTCTCGCTGCCTCCCGAATCACGGCTCGCGACCCGCGGCCCACGCACTTCCCCGCCGGATGAGTCGCATCGTGCCCCAGGAACTGAGCGACTCGATCGAGTGGCCCAGCACGGTCTGAAACACTCGCCCATTGCCGTAGCGGTAGACCCACGCCATGGGCTCATCGTTGCCGGTGACCTGGGAGTGCGCGGTCGCGAGAACCTCGATGGACAAATCGCCCTGCTGACGAAAGTACAGCTCGTCGACGGTTTCGAAATCGGGCATGCCGCGGCTGATGGCATGATCGGGGTTCGTGATCTCGACGCGGAAAGGACCGTACTTGTCATGACCGCTGAGACCTTCGGCGTGGTCCCAGACACGGGCAACGATCTTTCGGTATTCGGGCCAGTCGGAAGGCGGAGCTTCCGGCAGGGAGGCGTGGAAAGCGCCATTCGAGAAATGGATGACGACCAGCCCGCCCCCTTTCCTGAGATATCCGACGAAGTTCTCTTTGGCTTTGCCGCTGAGGCCCGCTTGGGTCCAGTTACAGTAATTCAAAACCACCAAGTCGAAGTCGCGCAACGCCGGGTCGGCCAGGTCCTCGAGGTCTTGGGTCACGGTAACCAGATACTCCGGTCCGCGGTTTCCCAGGGCCTCGATGATGGCCGGTGTCGTCAGCTTCCATTTGTGGGCAGGGTGGTTGTCTCCGGTCACGAGCAGCGTCTTGACGGGATCGGCAACTAAGGCGCGATCCACTTCTTCGTCTTCATGGAACGAAGACTCTACGCCTCCCTTCGGGACAGTGGCTTTAGCGGTCCACACGATAGCGTTCAGAATGAGCTTGCGGTAGAGCGGATTCCTCCAGTTGTCGTAGAAATGGCCGGTCGTCGTGCCGAAACCCCGCCCGCCGTCTTGGCGTTCGACCGCCCAGGCGACGACATTCTCGGGGGAGTCGGCGAGCGCCGGGACCTCCAGAATCGGGTTCAGCCGTGGATCATCCGGTCGAAAACGGATCTTGTAATAGAACTCCTCTTTGAGCCGGAAGTCATCGAGTCCCCGCGCAATCGGGTGATTCGCCGGTACGACGCGAACGGCGGTTTCAAGGGTCCGAATGGCCGAGTACCATTCGCGCTCTCCGTCCTCGCCCTGCCAATCGAAATAGCCTCCGCCCCATTCAAGGATTCGTGGCCCGTACTTGTCAGGCGTGAATGTCGAGAAGTGGAAGGTCAAGAAACCGCAGCCGCGCTTCATTTGCCGTTCGATGACGGCCATGCGTTCATCCGTCATGAACGGGACCGGTGAGTACTTGTCGCCGTCCTGACCGTCGGAAATCGTCATGATCGCGTCGGCCGTGTCGAGGGTGGAAGGGTCTTCGGGCCAGCCGTTGAAATGGATCTCTGTTTGGACACCCTTCAGATTGGGCGAGCGGTCGAGCATCACCTTCAGCAACTTGACCGTTTTGACGTATTCGTGTGCGCCGGGGCCGTGGCTCTTCTTGCCCGCGATCAAAACGACTCTTCGTGCGTCGGCGGCTTGGGCGGCGCCGGCAGAGAGAAAGGCCGCGCACATGAACGCGATTACAACCGTAAGCTGCACAATGTCCTCCAGGTGGAACCCTGGTCGGCGAGAGCGACTGGTGCTCGATGAGACGCCGAGTTCCCCCAAGGCCGGCTTCCCGGTGGCGTTTGACGACACATCGGGTTACACTACCAGTCGCACACGAACATTGTAACGGGCCCGAGCGCAGTGGTTAGGGCGGCTCACTCGGGAAGTTCGCGCTGACCGGAGTTGCCGCCGCCCGCTCGCGCCTTTGTGCGTCTCGAGACCGGGGAATATCACCATGAAACTCGCTCACGGTATTACGGTCATTCGAAACGGATTGATGATTGACGGCACCGGCGCCGCCCCGCTTGCCGACGCCACCCTCATCGCAAACAACGGCATGATCGACTACGCCGGGCCGTCCGCCGGCGCCCCGGAGACACCTCCCGAGGCAAAGATCATTGACGCTAACTCGGGTACGATTCTGCCGGGGCTCGTCGAGGCGCACTATCACCCCACCTACTTCAACGTCCGCGACCTGCAGGATCTCGACATCCGCTTCCCGGTCGAGTATGTCACGATCCGGGCCGTCAAGAATGCGAAGACGGCCATCGAGGCGGGGTACACCGCGGCGCGCAGTGGCGGAAGTCTTTTCAATATCGACTTCTGGCTGAAAAAGGCCATCGAAGAGGACATGACCCCGGGCCCTCGAATCTCAGCGGCCGGACGCGAGATCTGCGGTGTCGGCGGCTTGATGGATTGGAACCCCGACTACCGCGGGATCGGCATGGAAGGCTTGGTTCTGCTCATTAACGGACCGGATGAGGCTCGGGCGGCCGTTCGCAAGCTGGTCAAGGACGGAGTTGAGTGGGTCAAGACGTACCCGACAGGCGACGCGGCCTCCCCGGATGTCAATGATCATCACACCCTTTGCATGACACTGGAGGAAATGCAAGCGGTCGTAATGACGGCACACAATCATAACCTCAAGGTCACGGGGCATTGCCGCGCGACGGAAGGCATCAAGAACGCTTTGCGCGCCGGTTATGACAGCCTCGAGCACGGCACGTTTATGGATGAGGAAGCCCTCGAGATGCTGCTCGAGCGAGACGTCCCGGTAGTGCCCGCCCTGTGGTTTGAACGAGCGAGTATCGAGCAAGGGCCCAAGTTCGGCATGAGCCGGGCCGTGATCGACGGCCACCAAGAGACACTGGACGGCGGGGCGGAAAGCGCCCGGAAGATCCTCAAGGCCGGGGGTCGCCTGGGCATGGGTGGAGACTTCGGCTTCGCCTGGACGCCGCACGGCACCTATGCCAAAGAGCTTTCCTTTTTCGTGAATGAAGTCGGGTTCAGTGTTGTGGACACCATCAAATGCGCCACGAAAACGGGCGCCGAAATCATGGGGCGGGGCGATGAGTTCGGGACGCTCGAAGCCGGCAAGCTCGCCGACGTGTTGGTCGTCGAAGGCGACGTGACGGCCAACATCCGGCTGCTTGAGAACCGGGCCAATTTCTTGGCCGTCATGCAAGGTGGAGTCATCAAGGCCGGGCAACCAGCGCGTGAAGACGGAGTTTCGGCAGCGGCGCGGGCGTAACAGATCTTCAGGGGGCGCTTCCTTTCAAACGCAAGAGCGTTGCCGGCATCAAACAAGCAGTTCAAGGAGCTTTGGAGATCGAAACCATGTTGTCCAGTTAACGGCGGCCGGCGACAATTGACCGAGCCTTTGATGATTTGATGAGGGACAGCGGACGGGTCGTCCGACCTGAGATTAGCAATGGATTAGCAATGCGTTCTTTTGCGCCCTGAAGCGCCGGCCGGCGGTCAGCTCTAAGCTATTGAAAAGATGGCGGTGAGGGTGGGATTCGAACCCACGGAGCCCGCAAAGGCTCAACGGTTTTCGAGACCGCCCGATTCAACCACTCTCGCACCTCACCGTATTTCAATGATAACGGATCGTCGCCGCGGGCCAAATCGCCTCACACGGTACGCCCTCGACCCGCCACCCTGTCGACCGCTCCGTAACCCAGCGCGATGATCCCTAAATACACCGCGAGGATTTCGCTGTCTCCCAGCGTCAGGTCGAAACAGCCGACAATCATCACGGCGAGCGTCGCCGCCAACGTCCCGTGCAACAAGAAGCGATCATCATTGCGGCCTCGCGGGACGCGCGCCAAAGCGGCACGACAATCACCCAACACTCGAAACAGCAGCCATAGCAGGACCAAGGCAGTCGGCACTCCCCGCTCGGCGGCATAGTGGATGTAGACGTTGTGGAGATGGCCGTAGTAGGCGTCCGGCAGCTCGCCTTCCCACCGAGGCATGAACTCCTCAAACCGCGGGCCGACGCGCTCGGGACCGACGCCGAGCCACGGGTGCGCCCGGACCATATTCCAACCCGTTTCCCACATCAGC
The DNA here is from genome assembly GCA_965238125.1 of Bryobacterales bacterium. GTDB lineage: Bacteria > Acidobacteriota > Terriglobia > Bryobacterales > UBA6623 > UBA6623. Next base: position 1,337,991 of record OZ250179.1, read on the forward strand.
AGCCGCGCCGGGTTCGCGCCCGGGTTGATCGAAGCAAGCCGCCGCCGCGCGGCGTCAGGTGCAACAACCATCAGGATGACGAACAACACCGGCAAGCCCCAGAGCACTTTCCTGTTCCAGTTCCAAATCAGATACACCGAGCAAACCAGCACGGCCAGCCACACACTGCGCGTAAAGCTTAGCAACAGCGAGATCCCGACCAGTGCCCCACAGCCAATCCAAAAGGTCCTCGTCTTCCTTCTCCCTTGCTCGGAAAACAACAGGTAACTTGCCAGCACCACGAAGACCAGCAGGGCGACCTCGCTGAAGGTCATCCAGTGGCTGAAGGAACCGCTGATCCGTTGACCGATGTAGGCCAGGTAGAAATCCTCTCCCGCCGCCCGCGCCGTTTGCCATTGGTAGACGAACTGCCCGATGCTGACAGCCGCCGTCGCGCCCGCCAAGATGAACCAGGCTTGGAGCAATCGATGAGCGGCATGCCGACGCGCGAGCAGGGAGTAGACAACGGGCAGAAAAGCGAAGACGAAGAATTTCTTGATTTGCGGCAGCCCGTCCCACGGGGCGTCCGATGCAAAAAGGGAAATGACCGTCAACCCGAAAAAGGCAACCAGCGGGGCCTTGATCGGAGGAAAGCGTAGCGGCGTCTTCGAGGCGACCAACAACACCAGCGACGCCGCCAAACAACCGTGCGAAAAAGCGATGGAAACCAGACCACCCGCCGAAGCTAAGAAGGCGAAGGCCAAGGCCGCCTGAGACAATTTGTCATCCCCGGGAACAGGGACATGGGAAGAAATCGGCTTCACGTTCACAGAGTTCAAGGGTAAGCCATTTCGATCGGAGCGGGCCGGCAGTGGGGCAGGTCTCCAGGCCTGCCCAGGTGATTGGTTTCGGGCAGGCCTGGAGACCTGTCCCACTGGTCGTTTCACTCCTGCATGGCTTGGGCGTAGACTTGCAAGGTTTCGTTGGCTGCCTTGGTCCAATGGAATTGCGTGGCCCGCGCGAGGCCCTTGGCCTGTAACTCCGCGCGGCGGTCCTCGTCTTCGAGCACCTCGACCAACCCGGCCTCAATCGAATCGGTATCGTCGGGATCGACCAATCGCGCCGCGTCTCCGGCGACCTCGGGCATCGCCGAGCGATTCGACGTCACTACCGGCAACCCGGCCGACATCGCTTCGAGAACCGGCAAACCGAACCCCTCTTCGAGGGACGGAAAGACCAAGGCTTCGGCCGCGCGGTAAAGCTTCGTCAACGAATCGTCATCGACATAACCAATCACGCGCACTCGGTCGCGCGCCCGGCTCGACTCGATGCGCGCCATGATCCGCTCCGCGCCGTAGCCCGCCGATCCGGCCAGCACGAGCAGATAATGCGGCCGCAGGCGTTCGAATGCCTCGATCACCCTCACGACGTTCTTGCGCTTTTGGATCGCCCCGACATGCAACAGAAAGGGCGCATGCAGTTCTGTCTCTTTCCGGAAAGTCGCCAGGGCGTCTTCGGCTACCTGGGGGATCGCATTGACCCCGTGGTGGACGACATGGATGCGCGAAGGGGGAAAGCCCAGATGGTCGGCCACCTGATCGGCCGTGTAACGCGAGACCGCGATGATGCGATCGGCCCGCCCCGCCGCTTCCCGCGCCAGCGCCGTGAAACGCCTGCGAAATTCCGGCGTCGAGTAATCGCCGTGGATGACGAAAAGGTCGTGGAAAGTCGCGATCGCGCGGCGAAAGCGGCAGCGCGGCAATCGTTGGTTCAAACCATGGAACAGATCCACGCGCCCGCGAAACAGATAACAGCTGAACTCCTCCAGCAGCTTATGGGAACAATTCGATCCGGGCGGCGAGGCTCCGAAAGCCCGCAAGAAACGATTGGCGCGATAACAAAGGTCGAAGTGATCCCGAGGCGCGGACCGGACCAGCGCCGCAATCAGGCTGGCGCAGTAGACCGCCACGCCGGAAGGCGCCGAGTCGAGGCTGTAGCTCGCGTCGAGCGCGATCCTCAAGGCAGCAACTCCTCAACCCGCCGCAAGACGGCGTCCGCGCTGTCACCCTGCTCGACAGCGACCACATCAGCGCGGGCCGGACCTCGCGGCAACCAACGTTCTCTCATGCGAGCGTTTGGCGCTCCGGCGAATACGGTGATCAAGGGCACTCCCAACGCACCGGCCAGATGGCCGCCGGCCGAGTCGTAGCCGATGTAGAGGTCCGCTTCGGCTGTGATGCCGGCGAAAGCGCTCAGGCTACCTTCCCACGTCATGACGTCGGCGGTGCCTATGCGGTCCGGCAGGATGCGGTCGGACAGGACGGGACCGGAAACGATGCGGCTTACCGACAGCCCCCGCTCGCCCAGAAATGCTTCGAGACGGTCCATGTGCTTCAACTCGTCTTCGCCCCCGCCGCGATCGAGAAGAACCCGGTAGCCCCTCGTGACGAGCAAGGCGATCAACTCCCGTTCGAAAACGTCGTCAACGCGTTTTGCGTCATTGTTCCCGACGCCGAGATTCACCGCGGCTGTCTTCGCCTTGGCCGCACGGCGGACGCGCCGACCCAAATCACGATCGGCTTCAGGAAGGCTGACATAGGGATAGAGCGGTTCGCTTGTCCGCCCGAAGAGGTATTCCAAGCGATCGGCCGTCAGCCGCGACAACGATTCGCCCGCCGCATCGCGGTTCCCTTCCCCGCGAGAGAAATCGGTCGCCGCGCCGAACGATCTCGTTTCGAGAAAGCAATAGCCCGCATCGTTGGGGGTCAGGGGCAACAGGCCCAATTGGGTCATGCGCGAATCAGGATCGACAATGAGGAATTCGCCCTCGCCACAGTTGGCCATTTCCGAGGCCGCGGCGTCGGCGGGGGCAAACCAGGCATTCAGCCGCTCCATCAGCGTTCCACCGCGAGGATAGTCCAACGGAAGCGACGAGATGCGCGCGTCGGACGCAAAGAATGCCGCGGCCTTCGGCCCGCCAACGAGCTTGATCTCCGCATGCGGGGCAAGCCGCTTCAGCTTCGCTAACACCACGCTTGTGACCGCGATGTCGGCGCCGAGAGTGACCCGGGAAAGAACAAGAATCTTACGCAGCCCCGCGGCTCGCAAAAGATCAAAGGGCTTCGGCCGGCGAACGCGATTCGCTCGATCGAGCAGCGCCTGGCGCTTGTCCAATCCGAAGGCACGCAGTCTTCGGTCGAGGTCCGCGCCCCGCGGCAGCCGCCGACAGAAGTCGATCACCCGCGAGAACAGTTCGATATAGGAATCACAAAGTCGCGGCTCGAAGCGGTCGCCGAGGGCCTCGACAAGATCACGGAATAGGGCGTCCGTGCCCGCCCGTGCCTCGTCAGGACTTGAAGATGTCGCCAGGCGGCAAAGCGCCTCGATCAGCTCGCATGCGCGCGGGGCATCGTCCTCCCTGCCCTTATCGAGCAAGTCGAAGGATTCACCGGCAAGATCACGGGCTTCAGTCGTCGGAGCCATACATCGAAACAGTTCCTCAGCATGACGAATCCACCTAAGGGGTTCAAGGCGGCTGCCGTTAGCGAGCAAGCAGAAGATTTGTCCCTGTCAAGAACTCGGTCACAAGGCCGGCAAACTCGTCAGGGCTTTCGAACATGATGAAATGGCCGGCACCCTCGACCATCTAGATTTCGACCCGCGGCGCCAATTCCTTCACGAAACTCAGGTACTCATCGTGCCGGCTTGGCTGCGGCGCAAGCACGAGCAGCATGGGCACTTCGATCGGGTCCGGATCCCAAATCTTGAGATCGAAAGCGGCGGTGATTCCTCCCTGGACAGCGGCGTGAGGCTGTCGACAAGCCATGGCCGAAAGCTCCACCCGGGCATCCGCCTCGAGCCGCTCCGCCGGCATAGAGGCAAACATTCCCTTGAGGGCCTCACAATACCCCTCCGGGCTAAACCGGGCTAAACCGCTCCGTCATCTGTTTTTCCACCTTCTGGGTGGTCGCGGCATCACCGAAGGCGTTCTTGAGCGCACCATCCACCCCGATAAGGGCCTCGGTTCGGTCGGGAAATAGCCGAAAGAATTGCCGGATCGCCGGTGTTCCATTACTGTGTCCGATCAGGACCGCCCGCTTGACCTCCGCGTCGTCCATGACGGCCGCAATGGCCCGGGCGAAGAGATTCATCGAGAACTCGTCCGACGGCAACTCGCTCTTGCCGTGGCCCGGCAAATCGACGGCGATCACCCGCGCCGGAAAGTCAAAGCTGTCGATCTGCTTTGTCCATACGAACATGTCCGACGCCCAACCATGCACCAGAACAAGCGGCCGCCCCGTGCCGCTGTCGAAATAATGCACCCGCTTACCGTTGTAGATTGCTTCGTACGAACCTGCCTGGCGGACCGATTCGGTTTCGATCGACGACCTGTCACAAGAGTTGACAGCACCGCACAAGAAGGCCATCCAGATAGTTAGGATGCGAGTTGATTTCACGGCAGTGCCTCCCGGGCATCACTGTATCGTAACGGGCTCGGCACAAGCTTGAGCGACAACCTTTACTTGGACGGCCCGGGGCCCTGATCCCTGCAAAATGAAAAATGCCCGCCCGGCGGAACCGGGCGGGCAAGGGGCCTAGCGAGAGGCCGGTGATTATCCTCGGAGTAACGCCAGGACAGCTTGCGGCGCGGAGTTCGCTTGCGCGAGGGCCGCAACGCCCGCCTGCTGCGCGATCGAGGCTCGGGTCAGGTTGGCTGCTTCGGCCGCGAGATCGGCGTCTCGAATGCGGCTTTCGCCAGCGGACAGGTTGGTGATTTGCGTCGATGCCAGACCGATGGCAAAGGTCAGGTTGTTCTGCCCTTTACCGACATCGGCCTGAATCCTGGCCAAGACCGTGACAGCGGTCGCCAAAAGCGTAACCGCCCCCTCGGCGTTGGCCTGGGTCGAGATTTCGGCGACGACGCCGCCCGTCAACTCATCGGAGGTCAGCAATTGCGCCGTCCCGCCGTTGAGACCGCCGCCGTTCTCGGTCGTGCCGATGCTGACGCGGAACTCCTGCAACGTGGAGATGAAACGAATTCCCTCCGCGGTGCCGGCGTCGTTCCGCTCCTTGACGGCGACAATCGATTGCAGCGTTGTGTTGTTGGACTCCTGCAACTGCGTGTTGAGGTGCTGCACCGCCTCGTCGAGGGACGTGATGGTCCCGGTGCCGTCATTGGCCAACGTAATGTTGATCGACTGCTGCGCACCGGTGGCATCGTTGGCGGTGATTGTGATGGTCTGATCGTCCCCGCCGAAGACAATGTCGGCGTAGGAGGTCACATCCCCGATTGTGGAGGCGTCGGCCCCTCCGGAGTTGAACGTGGTCTCGAGGAATCCGGAGCCGGCCGTCAACGCATTGGTGTCGTTGTCGACGGTGAAGGTCGAGAAGCCGAACCCTCCGTTGGTGTCGTCAACGTTGAGCTGGAACAGCGAGCCATTCGTTGATGCCAAACGGATCGAGGTGCCGCTCTCACTGGCGACCAACCCGGCTGAGGCGAGCGTTGCGTTGGCCGCGATGGCGGCGTTCAACACGTCCACTCGGGTGGCTCGCGTGCCGGAGGCGTCAGCAGCGACGGTGAGCGTCTCCACGCTGCCGCTGATCAGGACCGAGAACGTGGACGCTTCGGTGATCGCGCCGCCTGTCGCCGCCCCGGTGTATTGGGTGTCGATCGGAGCGGTGTTGTCGCCCGTCAGGAAGCTTCCCAACCCGAGATGGTTCTCCTCATCGCCCGAGACGAAGACCTTAAACTCCTGCCCCAGCGAATTGGTGAACTGGATGGTGCCGGCGGCCACGGCGGTGAGTGAGAAGCCCGCCGTGGTGAGTGTGGTGTTGGCCGAGAACTCGGTGTTGAGTTCGCTGATGATGCTGCCCACGGTTTCGGCCGCGGAGACCGTCAGCGTCAACGTGATCGGATCGGCCAAACCGCCGCCTTCGAGCCGAATCAGGATGGTGGCCGCATTCGTGAAGGTGGTTGCCGCCGCGGCGGACGCCGTGTCGGCATCGACATCGATTTCGAGAATCGTGCCGGTCGGGTTCGAAACCGTGGTCAGGTTGCCCAACAGAGCGTTCGACACACGATCGCCGGCCGCCACTTGGAAAGCCGTGTCGCTCGAAGAGAACGTCAACTGCTTTTCGCCCTCCGCATCGGTGTTGATACTCGCCGTGACGCCGGCGTTCTTGAAGGCCTGTTCCGCCTGGCTGGTTGCGCTGAGACCGTTGATGGCGTCGTTGATCGCCGTCGTCAGCGTTGCGGTGTCCACGACGCCGCTCAGATTGACCGCCACGCGAACCGACGATGAATCAGAGAAAGCCCGTCCGCTGAAGATGAACTCCGTGAAGCCCGCCGTTCGCAACGAGGTCAGGTTCGTCGCATCGGTAGCGATCTCCTGAACGCTCGTAGCAGATGAGTCACCGATGTCCACGGCGATCGCCGTGGATTGATTGCCGCTGCCGAGCACTTGGACGCCGCTCAATCCCAGAATGTTGGCGTTAACGGCCGAGTTCGACAGATCGACTTGCACCGAGCCATTGGTCGTCTCCGAGACGCCGCCATTGCTCCGGCCGCCGCCGATAAAGACCGACAGCGCGGCGTTGAATGCGCCGCCCGGGTCGAGTCCGACGGCCTGCGCCTGCCGGTCGATCTCGGTGAGCACGGACTGAAACTCGACGTTCAGCGTACTGCGGTCACCGGTGAACGTTCCCGAAGCCGACTGCGTGGCCAGCGTCCGAGCACGATCAATCAGCAGTGAAATGTTGTTGAGACCGCCGTCGATGGTCTGCAAAGTACTCAAACCGTCGGCGGCGTTTCGAATGCCCTGTCGCAGGACGGCGATGTCGGACCGGAAACGGTTGGCGATCGCCAACCCGGCCGCGTCGTCCGCGGAGGAGTTGATCCGCAAGCCCGAGGTCAACCTCGTGATCGTCCGCTGTTGCAGATTGTTCGTCTTGATGAGGTTTTCTTGGGCGATTAGAGAAGATATGTTGGTAACAATGGAGAATCCTGCCATGGTAATTCCTTCCTTGGTGAAAATTGCGCCGCGAGTCCATTCGAGGCCGGCGGGGCCTTGGGCCCGACCCGTTGTTTGTCTGCAACGATCCTTATCGGACCCAACCGGGATTTGTTGAATTCAGCGGCTGCCTAGAGCGAGCTTGGGGCGACGGCGCCCAGTGGGACAGGTCTCCAGGCCTGCCCATCAGCGGCAATTGAGTGGGCAATCCGTGGGTCCGTTCAGTCAATTCAGACCGGCCCTGAACAGCACCCTTGGTACAATAGCCTTTTCCCCGTGGCGCACCGAAATGCAATAATCTACCCGGGGTCGTTCGACCCCCTGACCAACGGTCATCTGGATTTGATCGAGCGGGCCGCGAAGCTGTTCGACGAAGTCATCGTCGCGGTCTTGCAAAAGGACGCCAAACATCCGCTGTTTTCCACGGCGGAGCGCATGGAAATGCTCGAGGAAGCCGTGGGACACCTCGATAACATATCCATTGACAGTTTCGGGCGTTTGCTGGTCGACTATGCCCGGGAGAAGGACGCCCGTTTGATCTTGCGGGGGATTCGGGCCGTCTCCGACTACGAATACGAGCTGCAGATGGCGCTCATGAATCGCAAGCTCGCCCCCGAGTTGGAAACCGTCTTCATGCTGCCCGCCGAGGCCTACAGCTATCTCAGCTCCGGGCTGGTCAAGGAAGTTTGCCGCCACGGAGGCGACATTAGCGACCTGGTTCCACGCGGTGTCGAGAAGCGATTGCGAGCGCAGGGAAAGGTTGTTTAACGAAGCATGGAAATTGCCGAGCGAATGAACCGTATCAGCGAATCCGCCACGATGGCCGTCAGCGCCGAGGCAGGCCGTCTCAAGGCCTCCGGCGTCGACGTCGTCGCCTTTGGCGCCGGCGAGCCCGACTTCCCGACCCCGGACAACATCAAGCAAGCCGCCATCCGTGCGCTCGACGAAAATTTCACGAAATATACCCCCGCCGGAGGTATTCCGCAGCTCAAGGAAGCGATTTGCGAATACCACGCCAAATATTTCGGAACCAATTACGAGCCGGCCGAGTGTATCGTCTCGGTGGGCGGCAAGCACGTCATTTTCAACACCGTCGCCGCCCTGATCGAGGAAGGCAACGAAGTCGTGCTCCCGGTTCCCTATTGGGTCACCTTCTACGACGTCGTGAACTATCACGGCGGCCGATGCGTGCCGGTCGTCACGAGAGAGGACGAAGGCTTCCGCTTGACGGCCGAAGCCATCGAGGCGGTTTTGACCCCGAAGAGTAAACTCCTCATCGTCAACTCGCCCAACAACCCCAGCGGCGCGGTGGTTTCGCGCGAGGAGTTCGAAAGAATCTACCGCTTGGCGTCGAGTCGCGGCATCACTTTGATGACCGATGAATGCTACTGCCGCCTCGTCTATGACAGCGAGCCGTTTTCGATCGCCGCCGTCGAAGGAGCGAAACCGAATATCGTCGTGGCCGGTTCCTTGTCGAAGACCTATGCAATGACGGGTTGGCGCGTCGGGTTCGCTCTGGCCCCGAAAGAGATCATCGGCGTCATGGGCAAGCTGCAGAGCCACGCCACTTCGAACGTAACCTCGATCGCCCAAAAGGCGGCTATCGAGGCCCTTAGCGGGCCACAAGATTCGGTTCAGAAAATGCTCGAGGAATATCGCCGTCGGCGCGACTTCGCCGTCCAGGCGCTCAACGACATCGCCGGTGTGACCTGCGAAACACCGGGCGGCGCGTTCTACGTCTACCCGAACTTCAGTCATTACTTCGGGAAGAACGGCATCAACAGCGCCATGGATTTCGCCGGCCGGCTCTTGCGGCAAGCCCACGTGGCGCTGGTTCCGGGCGAGGCCTTCGGGACCAACGAACATGTACGGCTGTCGTATGCAACCTCGATGCATGAGCTTGAACGCGGCATTGCGCGAATCCGTGATTTCGTCGAAGGTCTCGATTGAGCCCGCTGTATCCACTCAAGCTGCCTGCTTCCTTTCGGGAGAAGATCTGGGGCAAGCGTGACCTGAGCCCGTGGTTTCCATCACCCCGGCCGCGCTCCTCGCCGATCGGCGAGGTTTGGTACAGCTTCGAAGAAAACCGTGTCGCGAACGGCCCGTTTGCCGGCGAAACCCTAGGCCACCTCATCGAAAAGTTCGGCGAACGGTTGATGGGGCCGGGCTACAAACCGAGTTCCTTGCATCGACGCTCGGCTTCGGACCAGCCCGCCGCCGGGGATCTCATGCCGCGAGCCTATTTTCCGATCCTGACGAAGCTTCTTTTCACCGCCGATCGGCTCTCGGTCCAGGTTCATCCCGACGACGAATACGCCCTGGCCCACGAGGGAGGCCCCGGTAAGACCGAGGCCTGGTATGTCGTGGCGGCCGAACCCGGCGCACGGGTCACGCTGGGCGTCAAAGAAGGCCTGTCGCCCGACCAAGTACGGCGCTTGGCCGAGAGCGGCGAGATCGTCGACCATCTGCGTTGGATTGAGGTGCGACCCGGCGACGCCTTTTTCGTCCCCCCGGGGACTGTCCACGCGCTCGGACCCGGTTTGGTGATCTGTGAAGTGCAGCAGAACTCCGACTTGACCTACCGCTTGTACGACTACGGCCGCCCCGCTACGGACGGAAAGCCTCGGCCCTTGCACCTGGATCGGGCCGCCGATGTTGCCCGGCCCGAGATCCGCCCCGCAGCCGCGTCGCCATTTGTGATCGCCGAACCCGAAACGAATGGGAAGCGGGAATTGTTGGCCGCGTGCCGCTATTTCGCCTTCGAAAAAATATCGTGGGCGGAACCCGGCCGATACATTGCCGGCGGCAACAGCGCGGAACTACTGATCATCCTGGAAGGCCGCGGGCAGATCGGCCGCGACGGATCGCACGACCCATCTGTTTCGCCGTGGCACGAAGCCTATGCGCCCGGTGACGCGTACCTGGCGCCCTATGAATCGGGTAGCTTCGATCTACACCCCGAGTGCGGCACGACCGCCATCCGAGCCTATGTCCCCGACATCGAACAATTGGCGAGTCAATTGCGCCAGGCGGGCGCAACGGAAGAACGACTCCGCACGCTGCTCGGGTGAAGCTTCAGAGATGGGATGAGAGGCTGGTCGCTTGGAGCCGGGAAGCGGTAGGCTACCGGCAGCAGCGCACTTCTCCACAAGGGAGGTGCAATGGATTTTTGAAAAGGAGGCGACCAGCCATGAAGAAGAATAGCAAACAACAGACCGACAAGAACCAAACCGACAAACACCAAACCAAGAAAGCCGACAGCTCACAAGCGAAGACCCGCCAACTCACCCAGCTCGAACAACAGTTGGCGCAACAACGCATCCAGATGCAAAAAGACAACGAAATTTGCGCCGTCGCCGGCGTCGACATCGGCGACAAACGTTGCTTCGTACGGCTCACCGACCTCGCCGGCGAAAGCCTCGAGGAATGCCAAGTCCCCACCCGCCCGGAGGCCTTGGATCGCTGGTTCCGCCGTTGGCCGCGGCTGCGCATTGTGATCGAAACCGGCAGCCACAGCAACTGGATTCGCCGCCGCCTGGCCGCCCTCGCCCACGACGTGCTCGTCGCCGACGCGCGGCAATTGCGTTTAATCAGCCAATCCGACTCGAAAAACGACCGCAACGACGCCTATTGGTTGGCCGAGCTGGGACGCACCAACCCGGCCCTGTTGAATCCCGTCGCGCCGCGCAAGCTCGAGACCGAACAACAACGCACGTTGTTGCGGGCGCGCGAGGCCGTGCTCGAGTGCCGCACGAAATTGAAAGGGAGTTTGCGCGGCATGGCGAAGTCGCACGGCATCCGCTTGGGCCGATGCGCCCAGAACCAATGGGTCGAGCGCGTCCGGGAGGCCTGCCCCGAGGTGTTGCACGCGGCGTTGTTGGGGGTGGCGACACAAATCGAAAGCCTCGGCGCGACGATCCGCGAATATGACAAACAAATCGTCGCGTTGGGCAAGCAATACGCAGCGGTCGAGCGGCTGCGAACGATCGGAGGGGTGGGGCCGCTGACGGCGTTGACGTTCGTGTTGGCGCTCGACAACGACCCGGGCCGCGTGAAGCGTTCGCGGCAGGTCGGCGCGCTGGTGGGGCTGCGTCCCAAGCAACGCCAATCGGGCGAGCGGTCACTGCGGCTGGGCGTGACGAAATCGGGAGATCCGCTGCTGCGGCGGACGTTGATTCAGTGCGCGCACTGGGTGCTGGGGCCGTTCGGGACCGACTCCACGCTCAGGCGCTGGGGTTTGGATTTGGCGGCGCGCGGCGGAGGACATGCGAAGAAGCGGGCGGTGGTGGCGGTGGCGCGCAAGTTGGCGGTGCTGATGCATGTGTTGTGGGTGAAACAAGAAAACTACGATCCGCTGCACGGGCTGACGGAAACGGTTTCCCCATAAGGCAGGGACGATGAGGCGCAGTCGGCGGCAACGGTTTCGGATGAAGCAACGTGATGAGGACATCCGCGAGCCCCCTAACGGGGACTCGGCGGCAAGAAGATTCCTGTTGAAAGGAAGGGAGTAGGGGATTGGGCGGACGAAGCGAGGCCGCGGCGGAGAATCGAGATCGTGTCACGGTGACTGCGGGCTCTGGGCAGGCAGGCCGATTCTTTCGAGGATGGGTCGAAGCCGCAACAGAGAGAGCAGCGCCGAAAGACCGGACCCCAACCAGCAGAGGTCAACAACGAGACCGATAACACTGCGAATGGAAGCCCGGTCCTCAACGCGCCGCAAGGCATGAGGACCCGGGCCGGATCCGACAAACCGACCAACGCCTCCCAACGACCGCCCTTGACAAGCGACCCACCTCTCATGGAAGCCCGGAGCGCAAGCGACGGGCCAAGCACACAACAATTCAAGTAAGGCCGGAAAAAATACCGTTGCGCGCAACCGTTCGGGAATACACAGTTCCGGAGCCCGTCGCACCGACCGCGGGCCCGGCCCGTCGCTTGCGCTCTGCGCTCCGAATCTCCTCCCCGCGCACCTGCGCCTTCCTCGCGCCCAGGCTCCTCGAATGCTCTAACCTAAGAATTCGCGCTGCCGCGCACCACTCGGCGGTTCACCTCACAATCGAGAAAATCAATCGCTGGAATGTCCCTCATCCAAATCAATTCCTCGTCCGAGTCGTCGGCCCCGGCCGGTCTGCCGTCTTGGCTCCGCCGAAGCAAGACAGATTTCCCTGCCCTTCACGGTCTAAAAGTCAGGCTCCGCGAGCGTCGGCTGCACACGGTCTGCGAATCGGCCCGCTGCCCTAATATCAGCGAATGCTTCGCCCGCAAGGCCGCGACGTTCATGATCCTGGGCAATACTTGTACGCGCACCTGCGGGTTCTGCGCCGTGCCCCAGGGAACCCCGGAAGCTCTCGCTCCCGACGAGCCCCGCCAAGTCGCCGAGATGGCCGCCGAAATGGAGCTGCGCTATGTCGTCATCACCAGCGTCAACCGCGATGAATTGCCCGACGGCGGCGCCGGCCATTTCGCCCAAACCGTGCGCCGGGTACGTGAGGCGTTGCCCGGCGCGAAGATCGAGGTGTTGACCCCTGACTTTTGCGGCAACATGGATGCGGTCGCGCAAGTGCTCGACGCCGGCCCCGACGTCTTCAACCACAACATGGAAACGGTCGCGCGGCTTTACGACCGCGTGCGCCCACAGGCCGACTACCGCCAATCGCTCGACGTGCTGGCCTTTGCCCGGCGACGGGCCCCGGACGTTCTAACGAAATCGGGATTGATGGTCGGCTTAGGGGAAAGCGAAGACGAAGTGCGCCGCCTGCTCGACGACTTGCGGCAAGCTGAAACCGATGTGGCCACGATCGGACAGTATTTGCAGCCTCGCCGTCGGCGCCTTCGGGTCGAGGAATACGTGCCGCCCGAGACCTTCGAGCGCTATCGCGAATACGGCGAATCGATCGGGTTCCGGGCCGTCTTCAGCGGCCCGCTGGTACGCAGTTCGTACATGGCCGAGCAGGTCGAGCAACAGGTCTAGCTGCCCGTGGCAAAGAGTGTTCGGGCGAAAAAAGGGGACTGCCATTCGATCTGCGCTCGTCGAATCGCTTTGTTTCCACTGCTGGTGGGTAGCGAAAATCGGTGGCTGTCCTGGCTCTTCCGAAAATAGACCCACGAGCGTATGGTGCATTACATTCAGGGTCGGCAAGATCACAACCTCTTGAGCCGCGAAGCGGCGGCGGGAATGTGATACCCGGCACATGGTGAACACTTTAGACCGGGCACATGGTGAACACTTTCTCCTTTCCTACAATCTTGTCAGCTTCGTCTGAGGGCGCGACCCGATTTTCGCGCACCTCGAAGCGCCCTAATTCGAGCCCCGAGAACCACACCCGGTACACTCCATCCGCGACCGCCTCCAGCCCCACCGGCTCTGCCGCCAATACCTCGCTCACGAATATCCGCCGCCCCCGCCAATACATCTCTCCTCGTTTCCCCACCATCCGACGCACATAACCCGCCGGATACTCCACCGCCGGCAGCTGCCCGTGATAGCTCCTCGGCGATGCATAATACACGCTCGCCGGTGGCCGTTGCCCCAACCCTTGATGCGGTCGTTGTTCGTTGTACTCCACACAAAATCGACCAAACTCTCGCTGCTGCGCCCGCTTGGTCGCCGCCGGCGGTTCGGCCGTGTGTTGCTTCAACGTCCGATGAAATCGTTCCTGGCGTCCGTTCGCGCTCGGCGTCCCCGGCGGGATCCGCTCCACCCCGATCCCCAACTTCACCCACCAGATGCTCAGCCGACTCAATCCCGCGATCGCCCGACTCGCAAACGGTGCGCCGTTGTCGCTGCGCATTCGCTTCGGCAGCCCGTATTCATTGAATACCGTCGCCATCACCGCCTGCACATGCGCGAAATCGCAGCCGTCCAGTGCCTGGCAACACAGCACGTAGCGGCTGTGATTATCGATCAACGTCAGCGCATCGATGCGCTCGCCGTTGCGCGCTCGAAACCACCCCTTGAAATCGATCGAAACGACGTCGTTGGGAGCTCCGGCATGCGCCAAGGGTTCTTCGTAGGGCGGCGTGCGACGGCGCTTTTTGGCGGGGCGGGTGAGCCCTTCGTGACGCAGAATTTCCCCGATCGTCGACGCCGCCGGCGGCTTTCTCCCAGGCTCCTGGTCTTCGAGCAGCGCCCGGATCTTCAGGGCTCCCCACAACGGATGCTCTTGACGGATGGCGAGAATCCGCTCGACCGTTGCGGGGCTGCTTCGATTGGGATGGCTCAGCGGCGCCCGCGGAAGGTCCTCGAGACCGGCGCGGCCGTTTTGCTGATAGCGCTCGACCCATTTGTATCCGATGCGGCGTTGCAGCCCATAGCGGCGGCACAACGCCGCCATGGTGTCGTGTGGTTTCAGATAATCGTTGATGAACCGTTCTCGTTGTGTCATGTGGCTTGTGGTTTCCCAAGGCATAAAACATTTTTACCACTCTATGTTTCCCTTGGGAATCTGTTCACCATGTGCCCGGTATGATCTGTTCACCATGTGCCCGGTCAGTACCCCTACCGCGACCGGTTTTCGCGTAGTGTGCCTTACCTCCCGGGCCGCCTCCCCTCACCTACCGCAACAGCCCCAAGGCCAAGTACAGAACGGGCACGGAAAACAACACCCCGTCGACGCGGTCCAGCATCCCGCCGTGTCCGGGGAGCAAGTCGCCGCTGTCCTTGACCCCCACGCCGCGCTTCAGCAGCGATTCGGCTAGATCGCCGGCCTGCCCGGCGACGTTGACCGCGACCGCGAGCAGGATCACCCACAACCGGCCGAGCTCGGGCTGTGGGGTGAAGTAAACCCAATAGCCAAGCCCGACCGCGGCGGCGACCGCGACCGAAGCCACCGAGCCCTCCCAGGTCTTGTTCGGGCTCACGCGAGGAGCCAACTTGTGCCGGCCGAAAGCCCGGCCGGCATAATAAGCCGCCGAATCTCCCACCCAATTGAGCAGCAAAACCCAGAACAGCCAATGAGGGCTGACCCCATGCAGCTCGCGTCCCAAGGCGAACGGCCCTCCGATGTAAATTACGCCCAACAGCGTCGAGCCGACCGCCGAGGCGGCTTCGGACGCCGTGCGTTCAGGCCCCAGAGATAAAAGAAGCAGCAGAACAACGAGTCCGACGAAAAACCCCGGTTGCGGTAACTGGGGAGCAAAGATGAGCACGGTGGTTGCGCCGTACCCGACCACCCGAAAAGTCCGCGTGCCGCCCGCTTGGGCGATCCCGAAGAACTCCCGCAGGCACAACAACGCAGCTGCCGCCAACCCGGCGGACACCGCGACCGGCGGCGCGAAGAATACAACGCCCGTGACGCAGGGGACGAGCAAGAGGGCCGTGAGGACCCGTTTCATGAGGAAAATGCGAGAGAGATCCGCGCGACTCGAAACGCCGACTATCCAGGTTCGGTTTCCGAGCTTGGCCGCGCACCCACCAACGCGGTCGCCGGTTCGTCTTCCGCGCGCACCGCTCCCAATCCGCCGTAACGCCTTTCACGCCTCTGGTAATCCAAGATCGATTCCAGTAAATCAACCGTCTGGAAATCCGGCCACAACTTATCGGTTACCCAAATTTCGGCGTAGGCAATTTGCCACAACAAAAAATTACTGACCCGCATCTCACCCGAAGTACGAATCAGTAAATCCGGATCCGGAAGCCCCGCCGTGTAGAGTTCCGCGCTGATCGCGTTCTCATCGACCGCGAAATCCTCGCCCTTGCGCGCCCGCTTTACCAACGTCTCGACTGCGTCGGCCAACTCGGCGCGGCCCCCGTAGTTGAGCGCGACGTTGAGCCGCAAACCGGTGTTGGCCGCAGTTTCGACAATAGCGAAGTCCAGATCGCTCTGCACCGGCTCCGGCAGAGCTTCGACGCGTCCGATCACTTGAAAGCGAACGTTGTTCTTTTTGAGCGAGGGCAGCTCTCGGTGCAGGTAGTGCCGCAACAAGCCCCACAGCGTCCGCACCTCCGCGCGCGGCCGCTTCCAGTTTTCGACCGAAAACGCGTAGAGCGTCAACACCTCGACGCCCAAACGACAACAGGCCTCGATCGTTTCCCGCACCGGCCGCACACCGGCGCGATGGCCGGCGGCCCGAGGCAGATGTCGTCGGCCGGCCCACCGCCCGTTACCGTCCATGATTACGGCAATATGCCGGGGGATTGCGGCCGAATCGATCTCCCGCGCCAGCGCTTCTTCGCGGCTTCCCGCCGACGCCCACTCGAGAAAGTCCTTCATCGAACTTCTGATTATCCTACAAAGGTCCCTGGGACGGCACCTTCCAGGAAAAGACGTGGGCGCGGCGCCGTTGGTTGCACCGCGGTCCACGAGCACAAACCGGCCGCTTTGTTGTGGAAGGGAAGGGTCTAGAACAAGAGACACCGCGCCTCCTATGCCCATCGGCGTTTACTTCTTAGAAGCGCCCTCGGACCGAGGTTGCCCTCCGCGCCGAGCGCGCCGAAAAGGCGCCTTTTTCCAGTGCAATGGTCGGTGGGTCGTCGAAGACCACGCTGACGATGTCGAACCGCACGCAATCAAAGTCGACGCCCGCGCGTCTCGCGTAATCGGTCGCGCCTCGGATCAACCTTTGGCGCTTTTCGCGCCCGACCGCTTCCTCGGGTCGCCCGAAATCAACATTGGCGCGCGTCTTCACCTCGACGACCGCGAGTCGGTCGCCATCCCACGCCACAAGGTCGAGCTCCGCCTTGCCGCCTCGCGGACGGTAATTGCGCGCCACGACGGTATAACCCGATCGCCGCAGGTAATCGTAGGCTAGGTCTTCTCCCCTCCGTGCGTCGCGGAGATGGGGCGGCCGGGCGCGGTCGGCGAGTGCCCGGAGCCGGTTCCGGAGTAGGCGAAACACAATCCTCCACCGGCAATGCCGTGTGGACTCAATCTCGTCCCGCCGGCCTCTTCAGCATTTCGCTGCGGCAGCGCTGCGCTTCGTAGTCGGCAATGGCCAGTTCGGCTTCTTGATCAACCGCGCGTTGGCGCATGTATTGCTTGAAGCGGTCCTCACCCGAGAGCGCCTTCGCGCCGGTACTTTCGAGCAGATCCGCCAACGCCGTGTTTTGGTACTTGCGCACCCCGGCGGCCAACGAGTCGACCATCGGTCCGACCCGATCGAGCCACAAGAACGTGCTGATCGCCGCCGAGAGTTTTTCGGGTTTCCGAACCATCTCCCGCGCCGACAACGCCAAGTTGGCGACGTCGGCCCGCAGGGTTTCGTGCTGAGAGACGTAGATTTCCGGCGCCCCGTCTTGAATCCATTCCTTGGGCCGAATACGGGTCAGGATCTTTTCCACCGCCTGAGCGCTTTGATCCAGGTTCTCGGCAAACTCGACGATCTCCCAACGTGGGATCGTTCCCTCCTGACCGAACGCCGAGCACAAGCCTCCAACAAGCACCAAAGCCACAACGGTTTTCATATAGCCATCCTAGCCCGTACGGGCTAACCTGTCCAACTCGAATCCCCTGTCAAGTGTATTGGTCGAGACGTTGCGGTGCCGAGCGAAGCCCCCGGCGAAATCCCAGGGCCGCGCGGGAGCGGCCGTCGGGACTCAACCCTTCCTACCGATGCTATCGGGCAATTTCATTTTCAGTCGCGACGTGAAGAATGGCCGGCCCCTCGGAAACAAACTGCCACTATAATCCATCAAAATACGCCTAACATTTGTGATCATGAGCTTAAAGTTATCGATTATAAATGATTTCCCGTCCCCGCTGACCCTTGAATCCCCATCGACCTAATATAGAAAATTGACTCATTTGCTGCTTGATGCGGTAAACTTGTTGTCGGATACACGCTTGTTCGGAGATTTTTCTGTGAATCGATCCTACCCGCTCTTCGCAGCCCTGGCGTTGCTGTTCTCCCCTGCCCTTGCGGCGGCCGACTGCGTGGACGTTTTGGTCCGCGATCCCGAAGGCCTCCCCGTTCCCGGTGCGCGCGTCACGGCGTCCGCGCAAGCCGAACTGACCGATGCCGAGGGCAGCGCGCGATTATGCGGCCTTGGATCGGGTGCCGAGCCGGTGACCGTGCGCGCGGCGGGGTTTCAGCCGGCCGAGCAGTCTTCGGGGTCCGCGGCGGCCCGGCTGACATTCCAACTCGTCTTGCGCACGCGGGTCGAAACACCGATCGTAGTCACCGGGACGATCCAGCCCAGCGAGTTGGCGGAAATCAATCGCACCTTGGTCGTGCTGCCGGTCGACAACCCCAACGTCCCATCGTGGTCGTTTGCCGACCTGCTCAAACACGACACCTCGCTCGACCTGCGCGAGCGCGGCCCCGAGGGGACGCAGGCGGATCTTTCGATCCGCGGCTCGACGTTCGGTCAGGTCCTCGTGTTGGTCAACGGCATTCGCGTCAACGACAGTCAGAGCGGGCACCACAATATGGACCTGCCGTTGCCGCTCGAATCGGTTTCCCAAGTCGAGGTACTGCACGGCGCCGGGTCGACCCTCTACGGTTCAGACGCCATCGGCGGCGCGGTCAACTTCGTCACCAAGAAGCCCCAGGCGACCGAGCTCAAGCTGATGGTCGGCGGGGGTGATTTCGGTTGGCACCGTCAGGGGGTCGTCAGCGGATTCAAGATGGGCGATTGGAGTCAGCAGACGACATTTGAGCGCAATTTCTCGAGCGGCTTCCGGCCCGGGCGCGACTACCGCAACGTGTCGTTCTCGAGCGAGTCGTTCCTCGACAAGGATTTCGGTTCCACGACGGTGATGTTTGCGAAGAACGACCGCCCCTTCGGAGCCAACGGCTTCTACGGCCCTTGGGACTCGTGGGAACACACGGGCTCCACTTTCGTCGCCGCCTCGCAAACGATCGGCCGCGACCCCGGCCGTTTGCAGCATCGGTTCAGCTTTGCTTATCGCCGCCACACCGACAACTTCGTTCTCTTCCGGCATCGGCCCGAAATCTTCGAAAACCTCCACACGACCAACCAATACCAGGGCAATTACTCGGTCCGAGGCGAGGTCAACGACAAGCTGACTTGGTCGGCCGGCGCGTCGCTGCTCTCGGAAGGAATCGACAGCACGAACCTGGGCCTGCGGCGGCGCGAACGCGCCTCGACCTTTTTCATGCTCAACCTGCGCCCGACCGAGCGACTGACTGTCGCCGTCGGCGTCCGCGAAGAGGTTTGGCAAAAGTGGCGCGGCGAAACCAGCCCGACGGTGTCACTCGGCTATTGGATCGGCAAGGGGTTCAAGATTCGCGGCCAAGCCGGACACGCCTATCGCATTCCCACCTACACCGACCTCTACTACGAAGACCCCGTCAACAAGGGCAACGAAAACCTGCTGCCCGAAAACGTGTGGAATTACGAGGCCGGGGCCGACTGGTATTCCGATCACGGCACGAGCGTCTCACTGACCTGGTTTCAGCGCCAAGAGGACAATACGATCGACTGGGTGCGCGGCGCCGACGACCTGAAATTCCGCGCCCGTAATTTCGCCGAACTGACCTTTCACGGCGGAGAGGTGCAGGTCCGGCAACGGCTCGGCTCCGCCTCCGAGATCGGGTTCAACTACACCGTCATACGCGCCTCGAAAACGCCGACGCCGGGCATCACCTCGCGCTATGTGTTCAACTTCCCGCTCAACTCGGCAAGCGTTAGCTACAAGGGATCGCTCGGCAAGGGAATGGCCTTCACGACCCGCCTAGGTGCCTTCAATCGCAGTTGGCAATCGAGCAAAGCCCTCTGGGACGCCTCGCTGATGTACACCGAAGGCCGTTGGCATCCCTTCTTCCAGGTCTCCAACGTGCTCAACATGTACCACGAGGCGTTCCAGGGATTGTCGCAACCGGGCCGCTGGATTCGCGGCGGCGTTCGGCTCGACGTGTTCTAGTCAGCGTGATCCGCGGGGGCGGACAGAGGCCCTGTTCCGACCAGGGAGCATGACTCGGTAGTGACGAACTCTCGTGTTTGTCCTAGTCCGCGGTTGAGACAAGCTCTCGGCTTGTCTCTCAGGTTCGGCCTCTTCGCAAGCTTCACAAGCTCGGTAGCCGCGCGAACGTCCCCGCAAGGCGAGCAATAGAAACCGAGGCGTGGACGGAAGTCCGCGCTTCTCCGCTTCTCGCCCCCTAAAAGCTGAACTTCAGCCCGCCGATCGCCCAAGCGCCCGGCGCCTCAAACCCGTTTTCGAAATAGCGCCGGTCAAAGAGATTTTCGCTTTTCCCGAACAGACGCAGTTCCCTGCCTCCCCCAACCGGAATCGCGTAAGTCGCCACCAAGTCCGCCTTGACCGGACCGTCGAACACCAATCGCCGATTTGCGCCGAACAACGTCAGCGGGTAGTCGCCGGCGGCGAACAGGTCGAAGGTGATGTCAAAGCGCCGCCCGAACCGCTGCGTGGCCGTCAGCGTGAACATGTGGTCGGAGAGCCCCAGCATCTTGAAGAAGTTCTCCCCCGCCACGGTCGGCGCGCGCGAGATGGAATCCGTGTAGGTGTAGGAAGCGGTCAAGCTCAGCGACGAACTCGGCGCCGCCGAGATGCTGAACTCCGCGCCCCGCGCCAATCCGCCGCCGGTATTGCGATAGCCGCCGAAACGCCCAAACGGGTCGACAACCGGGTCGATAATCCCGAAATCGAAGACGATGACTTCTTGCAGCGCCGTGTAGAAGTAAGTTCCACTCAATCGAAGTTTCGACCCGAACAGCCATTGATCAACACCCCCATCGGCCGCCAACGATCGCTCCGGCGCCAGCCTCGGATCACCCCAAAAACTCGCGAACCCTCCGAAAAACGACGCCCCGAAACGCTCGAACGACGACGGCGAACGATAGGAGTTCCCGACGTGCGCCCGAACCTTCGTGTTGCTCGATCGGAAGAAGTACGCAATCGCGCCGTCGGCTGTGTAGGCGGTGCGTGGCGACAGCGAGTTCGCGCCGAGATAAGGATTGGCGTCACCGGTGAAGACGGGCTGATCGAGCGAGAAATTCTGCAGGCGTCCCGAAAGCCCGACTTGCAAGCGGCCGTCGACGAGGCGGATTTGGTCTTGGGCGAAAATCGAATGGCTGCTCTGTTCGGTAAGCCCGCTCGACTCGGGCCGTAACGCCGGGTCCGGGTTCTCGTCGGTATTGAAGTTGAAATACTCTTCGCGCTCGTATTCATAGCCGAAGCTGATCAGATTCGAGCCCAGGTTGTGGTCGGTACGGGCCGTGACCGTATCAATGCGGCCGTCGAAACGTCCGTCGCTGCTGAAAGCCGGGTCGAAGAAGCTGCGGCTGGCCGGCCCGTCGCGAAACGAGCGATTGGTATCCACTCCGTGGTAGCTGAGGCGATAGGAGCTGTGCGCGCTGAGCTCGTGCTGCAAAACCAACGCCCCCGCGAAGAAAGACGAAGCGCGGTGGCTGTCGGGGTCGTTGAAACCCTGCACGAAGGTGGCGCCGCCGGCTTGGAAAGGCTGCTCGAGCGCGAACCTATCCAGTTGATTCGAAGCTAGGCCCGTGGCTCGAACCGGCCCGCTCGTCGGATGGTTCGCCAAGACCAATGGATCGAACGTCGGCGATTCGTTTAAGGCTGAAAACGCGTCGGAGGCCCATACGCGCCCGCTCAGAGAAACCGACGGCCGAAAGCGATAGCGAACTGAACCCTGGCTACTGGTGTTGCGATAGGGGTCAAAGCCGTCCACGCCTTCGGTGACGTTGACGTGCGCAATGCCGGCGCTGTAGACAAGGCGGTCGACGCCGCCCAGTCCGCCGCCGATTCTTGCCAGTCCGCGCGAGAATCCAAGCCCCCCGCCCTCAGCCGAAATTTCGCCGTGCGTGGGGCCGCCCCCGGTGCGCGAGGCGACATTAATCACTCCGCCCATCGCGTGCGAGCCGTAGATCGAAGAGCCCGAGCCCCGCAGAAATTCAACACGCTCGGTATCGACGACCAGCAGATTCTCGTAGAGAGACGTAGCGTCGCCTTGTAATCCGGCGGCATCGCGGAAACGCAGCCCGTCGATCAGCAGGGCGGTGTCTTGGTTGCGCAAGCCGCGTGTCTGAATCGAAGTCAACGCGCCGGGTCCGCCGCTTTGTTTCACGCGCACGCCGGGGACATTACGCACGGCTTCCGCCACGGCGTATTCCGCCCGGCGGCTGATCTCGCCGCCATCAATCGTGTCGGCTGCCTTGGCGACCTCTTGCAACGCGCGAGGCGTGCTCGAAGCCGTGACTTGGACCTCGGTCGGCGTGCCGCGAACCTTGAGTTGGATGTCTCGATTCGTGTCCTCAGCGGCGGGGATGGTGAGCAATTCCGACGCCCCGAAAGTGGACGAGGCGTCCACGGCCTCGAGTAAATACTCGCCGGGCGCGACGTTGTTGAAGCGATAGACGCCCTCGGCGTCGGCACGGGTTGAAAGCGAACGAAAGCCGTTGCGCGGCCTCAACGTGACCGAGACGCCCGCTGCGGGTTCTCCTTGCGGAGCGCTGATTCGGCCGTGCAGAGCACCGGGTGATTGTCCCAAAGCGGTTTGTCCCCAACTCAACAGAGAGACGAGAGAGAGAACGATCGAATAGGGAAGCAGAGATTTCATGGTGGTAGTTACCTTTCCTCGTTGGCTAACCAAAAATGGAAGGCACGCTTGACTCGCGGAGAGTCGCTTCTCGGGTATGCCGCTCCGGACCCAACGGCTGGCCCGTAGGCCACCGCACGGATCCAAAGACGAGCGTCAAAACGGATGAGCCCTTTTGGGACGTGAGGGCGGGGAATCGAGGGGCAGCGCCCGGCGGGCCGTAGCAAAGGTCCTCAAGCGAAAATGGGGACTGCCGGCCGATTTTCGCCCGTCGAGTCGTCTGTTTCGACCGCCGGTCGATCGCGAAAATCCGTGGCTGTACCCTTTTTTCGCGTCGCCGGACTACGACTACGCTACGGGTCGCCGCGCAAAAAAGCCCTCGCTCCCGCCGGGAACAAGGGCGATCACAGCCGAATCGGCTGCAAGGGCGCACATCCGTTGCCCGCGGAAAACGTGCCGACTATCTGCTTTAGGTAGGTCTCCTGGCTTACGGCTTCCGGCGACATCGAAATGCCGCCCTCGCTGCTCCCCAGCCTTCCCCGGCCGAATGCCGAGTGACTCAATGTTGGGGAACGGCTCGCCGTTCACAGTGGCGGGACCGCGCCGGACTTGCACCGGACTTCCCTGTTATGCCCACCTGGGCACCTACAGCAGGGCCGCGTTGACGGCAACCAAAGCCGCCGTCCACACAGCTTCGAGCATAGCCGGGTAGATCGCCGTGAGTCAACCGAGGGGTAGTGGGGTCTGACCCCACTACCAGGGCACGATCGTGTGTCCACGATCGTGCCCCGCGGCCCGCCCCAGGCCCGCGAACGACCGGCTTGCCGGTCGTTCGCCCGGGCGGAGGTTGCGGGTTGGGACTGGGTCCGGCCCTTACGGACCGGCCCAGCATTAATTCGAGACGCGTGAACGGCGTTGGGAGGCTTTCTACTTCGACGCTTGTTCGAGCCAGCCGGGTGAAGATTCTTTATTCGGTGGCTGTCACCGATCTCAACCGATCTCAAGTCGTCACCGATCTCACGTCACCGATCTCACGCCCCGATCTCATGTCCCGATCTCACCACCGATCTCATCACCGATCTCACGTTCACCGATCTCCCGTCCGAGAAATCGTTCTAAGTTATTGATATCGTTTGGGATGCGATCGAAAATTGGCTTCGTTTCGTCGAATTGGCTGGGGCTTCTGCTTGCACTCCTCCTTTGCGCCTTGCCTGTCTGCGATCTCCCCGCGGGGCTTGCCTGTAGAGCGGGCGGCGGGGACGGCCGCAGGTCTCGGCGAACTACCCGTTGCGCGGGTCCGAGTTTTACACGTCCAAGTTCTTGATATTGCATAGGTCTTACGCCTTGTTCTTTGTGTTCTTTGTGAGAATTGGCTTTGTTTCGTCGAAATCCTTCGCCGGGGACGGCCCCTCTCGTTCTTGCTCGCTTCACTCAGGCCGCGGGGCCAATGCGGAGAGCGAGCACTGAATTCGGCCTGGGCCTCATCTGGGTCGCGATCGCGGATCGTCAGGTCGGGGTACCTCTTTGGTGAAGATTCTTTATTTGAGCGCGGGCGCCCGGCGTTCTAGATCCGCTAAGTTATGGATTCAGCGGGACATGCGGGACATGGGATCGACCCTGGATTCGCGAAATTGGGTTCGTTTGGCAATGATTTTTCGGGCCGCTTCGTGGGCTTTTTTTGTCCTCCTTGGCCTGTCGCCAGCGAGCCTTGGCTCGGCCTCGCCGTGCTTAGGATAGCGGTAGTGTCAAGCCGATCTTGGCCGAGTTCGGGCTCCGTCCCCGAACTCCCGGAACTCCCGGGCTCGAACTCCCCGTCGTCCCCGAACTCCCCGTCCCCGAACTCCCCGCGAACTCCCCCCCGAACTCCCCCCGCGAGTTCGGGCTCCGTCCCCGAACTCCCCGCGAACTCCCCCCCGTCCCCGAACTCGTCCCCGAACTCCCCCCCACCCGCTTCGACAGGCGCCGATGAAAGTGCGCTCCCGCCGCCGGATCACAGCCGAACTTGGCGTTGTGTTCGTCCAAATACTGCTCGTCGAGATAGCGGTTCGCCGCCGCGTAATCGGCCAGGCCTGCCAGCCTCATCTTCTGGATCAGGGTCTTGATGCGTCCCGTGATGGCGCTCCAGATAACACCTTGGCGTAAAACATTTCTAGGAGGAATGGTTTATGCCGTGACAGGAGACCTGTGGGCAAGAACAACGCATACGCTTCCTTCACGACCAGCAGAAACAAGAGGATTCCATGGCGGAGTTGTGTCGCCGCTACGGCATCCGTCGCCGCGTCGGTTACAAGTGGGTCGAACGATCGAAATTCTGTCTAATGTGTTACCGACAGTAATCCTGGCGGCGGTATAATCTCACCGTCGAGGACGCCTGTCGGGCGCTTACTGAGTCTCGCATAATATACTGTCAATCGAGACAAAGAGAAGACTGTTTCCAGAAAGCGGTAATCAAGCGCGGTTTGCGGCGCATTCGCCGCAGCGCTTTGCGGGCGCGTTCGTCGAGTTCCCAGTAGTCCTTCGGGCAGACGTTGGGCAACTCGTGCTGCTTCCAGTACGCCCAAATGTATTCCACCGGGTTCAACTCCGGCGCATAGGGCGGCAAGTACTCCGTTGCGATGTGATCCTCGGAGAGCTGGATGAACTCCCGCACCAGGCGGCTGCGGTGCGCCGGCAGCCGGTCCCAGACGATCAGCAGTGGGCCGTCGATGTGGCGCACCAAAGCCTTCAGGAAGTCGATGACCTCCAGCTCGCCGATCGCGCCGGGATAGAGCGGGAAGTAAAAGTTGCGCAACGTCAGCCCGGCCGACACCGACAGCTTGTCCCAGTTGAAGTTGAACTCCAACACCGGTGTCTCGCCGCGCGGCGCCCAGGTGCGGCAACGATGCGGCTTCTGACTCAATCCGCTTTCGTCGATGAAGACGATCGTACGTTCTTCTTTGCGGGCTTTTTTTTAATGGCCGGCCAAGTCTTGCGCTGCCAGCCGCGGATGGCCTCTTCGTTGCGCTCCCGCGCTTTGCCGACGGGCCGTTGCGGGCTCCAACCGAGCGCCCGCAGGATCTTCCAGACATGGCCCTCGTGATAGCGCACGCCGAACTCGTCTCCGATCAGACGAGCGACCCGCGGACAGCTCCACAGCGGCGTCGGGAAGCCGTGCGCCTCGGGGCCTTCCAGCAGCAACGCCTCGAGGCGTTCGAGCTGCGCGGCGTCCAACAGCGGCTTACGGCCGGCGCGGCCGGCCTGGCGCAACCCGGCTTCGCCGTCACGCCGGTATCGTCGCAGCCACTCGCTGACGCTTTGCCGCGCGACCTTCAATCGCCTCGCTGTCTCGGACTGACTACAGCCTTGCTCGACCAACCGGATCGCTTTGAAACGGCGCTTCTCCAGGGCCTCGAAATCCCGCCGTACGCCTTTTGTATTTCCCATACATACAAAGACGTACGTACCCCAAAAAGGTGTCACTTTGTTTTGCGAGACTCAATAAGACAAAGTGACCACTTTCTTCTCGCGCATCGCCTTGTTCGCCCAGTGAGATGTCGCGGCGGCTTCCACGCCGGCGCGAATATGCGCGTTGGGCGTCTTGCGGTTGCGAACACACTCCAGCCAGTTCCGCACGTTGTCGAGGGTCCCCGTGCCGTCGATCCTTTCGAGCGTCGAAGTGTCCTCGCTGCGGGCGAAGTGGTGGATCGGTTCCGGTAGGCTGACCGCCTCAAAGGGTTTCGCACCTTCTTCGTAGACGTCATAGCCCAGGCGGGTGAGCGTCATCATGGCCTTGTCCCCGCGGAACACGATCCCGCCGCCGAGCAAACCAAACGTCATGTTGCCCTCGTAGGCCGCGGTGTAGCCCTCGGGGAAAAGCATCGTTGCGGTGACGGTGTCGGGCGCCTCCAACCAGTCTTGGGTGTAGGTGGTCCCGGCGGCGTGGACCTCGCGAGGGCGCGGGCTCTTCATGTACCACTGAATCACATCGATCCAGTGGGTCATCAGGTCGGTAATGCTGCCTCCTCCGAAATCCCAGAAAAAACGCCAGAAACGAAAGCGTATCTTGTCGAAGGGCTGCTTCGGTGCTGAGCCCAACCATTGTTCCCAATCCAGTTGACTGAGATCGACGTCGCGCGCGCGGCCGGCTCCTCCCCCCGTCGAGTAGTTCTGCGACCAGTGGCATCGCACGAAAGTGATCTTGCCCAACGCACCGTCGTCGATCAGCTGCTTGGCTTCGAGGAAGTGCTTCCAGCTTCGTTGCTGCGTTCCGGTCGCGACGACTTGGCTCGAATCCTCGACGGCTTTGACGAGTTTGTCTCCTTCGGAAAGATCATGGGTCACCGGCTTTTCGACGTAGACGTCCTTGCCCGCCGCCACGGCCTCGATCGTCATAGGCGCGTGCCAGTGGTCCGGGGTGCCGAGCACTACGGCGTCAATGTCTTTGCTGGCGAGAACGTCACGGTAGTCCTTGAACGCCTTGGCCGAGGCGCCAAACTGTTCTGCCGCCTGCTCGCGCCTGGGTACGTAGACATCGGAGACGCCCCGAACCTCGGCTCCCGTGATCTTCGGGACGTAGGCCGTTACGCCGCGTCCCCGTCCGCCGCAGCCGATCAAAGCGACGCCGATGCGGTCGTTGGCTCCGAGAACGCGTTGGGATGCCAGCGCCGTCATGGCGCCTGTTCGAAGAAAATCTCGTCGTTGCATGGATTTCGCCTCCTGAGAATGACCTGAAAAAGGATAAACCAAGCCGTGGATTAACGTAGCCTTTGTCGTTTTGGTTAGAGTGTACACTCGTTTGTTGGGGAACACCATCGCGGGGGACCTCGTGCCGTTGCGGCGGCTGGCCCGTTGCCGTGGTTCGCGCCTGGTATACCAATGAACGAAAATGAGTCGTGTCCGACGGTCGGCGCGAACGCTTGCCGCTGCTCCTGTTTTCGGGAAAGAGCTCGCAGCGGTCACTGAAGAGTTCCGTTTTCTATGAATCCGCGGATTCATAATGCCGCCATGAAAATGTGTGCCGCGAGGCGTTCCTGCCGCCCTTTCAGGGCTCCGCTTGGGTGGGGTGTCTACCCAGGGTTCCGCCTTCGGCTCCACCCTGGGCCACAGCTTCTGTCGCCGCTTCGCGGCTGCGGCCGTTTGTAATTTTTCGGGTTACACCATAATCCGCGGGACGTTCGAAAGGGGATTTTCGGAAAAGCGCTCATGAAACCGCAAGTGATTCTCCTCTTAGCATGGTTCGCGGTTGGACCGACCGGCGTTAGGGCCCAGACCGGTCTCGGGCTGCCGTCAACCGCGCAGGGACAACCCGAGTCTGTTGCAGGCCTCCTCGAAAAGGCCGAGCAAGGCGACGCGCAATCGCAGTACGACCTGGCGGTCCACTATGCGAGTAACAGATCGGGACAACTGGCGGCCGACGAAGCCGTCCATTGGCTTAGCCGAGCGGCCGAGCAGGGTCATGCCGAGGCGCAATCCGATCTCGGGCTGCTCTATCACCGCGGTCTGGGAGTTCCGCGGGACCCGGCGGAGGCCGCCAAATGGCTTCGACGCGCCGCCGAACAAGGGCACGCGGTTTCCCAGGCCGATCTCGGTCGGCTTTACTACCTGGGCGGCGGCATTCCGCGGGACTTGGCCCAAGCGGCGGAGTGGTACCGCCAGGCGGCCGAGCAAGGAGTCGCCGTGGCGCAGTTCAACTTAGCCGGCCTGCACGCGACCGGTGAGGGTGTTCCCAAAGACGCTGTCGAAGCGGTGAAGTGGTACCGCGAGGCGGCCGGCCTGGGACTCGCCGAAGCGCAGTATGCCCTCGCATTGGCCCTGGTTCGAGGTGAGGGCGTCCGCAAGAATTTGCCGGCGGCTGTGCGCTGGGCCCGCGGAGCCGCCGTCCAGGGTCATGCACCCGCCCAACTTCTGCTGGCACGGCAGTACGAAACGGGCCTGGGCGTGAGTCGAGATATCGGTCGCGCCGTTCAGTGGTATCTATCCGCGGCGGAACAGGGGCTGGGAGACGCCCAGCGTTCCTTGGGCACATTTTACTCGGAAGGAAGGGGCGGAATCGTCGATCCGATCCGGGGGCAAATGTGGCTGATGATCGCCGGCCTGAATGCGCCGGAGGGAAGACGCGAGGTGATTGCTCGGGAGCGCAATCAGGCCGGGCGTGGGATGACCGTCGAGCAAACGGCTGAGGCAGAGCGTCTGGCGAGGCAGTGGGAACGTAAGACCTGGGCGGAACTGAAGGCCGGTCCTCCTGGGGAGCTGATTCCGGGCGGCCGATTCACGAATCTAAGCGGCTTCTTCTCTACCGCGGGCCGGAACATTTCCGCGGCCGAACTCGAGTACGAAGATTACTGGCGGCCGCATATCGAGAATAGCCGGCGCGGTATTCGCGAAGCAGCGGGACTCGTTAGTAAGACAGGAACCGCGCTGGTCTTGGGGGCCGGCAAGTGCCGAGAAATCCCCTTGGAGGAACTGACCCGTAAATTCGATCGAGTCGTACTGGTTGATCTGGATGCTCCGAGCATGCGCGACGCCGTTGCGACGCTTCCTGAACTATTGCGGCCAAAGGTAGAGATCCGCGTTTCGGACGTAACGTCCTTTGCGCAGCCCCTGATGGAGGCCACGAGCCGCATCGTGGAGGGCGCCCAAAGCGCGGACGAGGCGTTCACCCAGCTGGGATCGCTGTATCGCGAGATCGCAACGCTGCGGCGACTTCCGGAGCTGCCTCGCGCCGACCTGGTGATCTCATCTCTGGTGCTTTCCGAACTTGCCCGCTACCCGAGCACGTACGCCGCTCAGCTCGTGAAGGAGAAGTTCGACGCGAATCTATCGGAGTGGAGCGGTTACGGAGAACTGTGGCGGAATCTTCGAACCTTCGCCTCCAAGGATCACGCGGAAATGCTCGCCCGCCTCAGCCCACCGGGAGGCGTCATCTACTTCGCCGATACGGTCGCGCGCGGGCCGGACGTCGGCAAGGTGGACCGCGAGGAGAAACGCTCGGCGCTGAATGTCATCGCGGGCCGCTTCGCTCGACTCGGCGTTTTCAAGAAGCTCCGTACGCGCCCGGAGAGTTGGAGCCTGTTCCAAGACGTGTTTCGGAAGATCCAAGTCGGCGAGAGCGCTGCGGAAGCCTCGACAGAAAATGCCGAGGCACCGAACCTAGAAAAGCTTGTAGCCGAGATCGAGGCGGCCCCGGGCGCAACGCCTGACGGCACGGATATAGCAGCCGAGGCGGCGACTCGTCTCCTATGTCAGGATCATTTGCCGGTGGCGATGGAGATCGCGGCCTACGAAGGGGTGCTCGAAGCTTACCGAGAGGCGGCCCCGGGATCCCTGGAGCGGCTTCTCGATTGGGACGCCTTTTTCGGCGCCCTCGAGGGAAGCAACTTGGGGCCCGTGACCGACACGGAGAGCTGGTGGTGGCTGGAGTACGCCTGCTCGATTCCGCGCAAAGCAGGCGGCTTTTTGGTCTGCGGCCGCGTCTTGCGAAAACGGTGACTAGCAGGGATTAACAGCCGTCCGCAAAGCGCCGATCCCCGGCTGTACCGAATTCTTCCACCCTCCGTTTCTTGTACAAGAAGTCCGTTGACGACAAACTGGTGATCCGCAGCGGCTTTGCAAGGATCTACGGCTTGAGTCCGAACGCCGCGACGGTCGCCGCCGTCGGACCGCCCGGCAATGGGGAAACCACCCCGATCGTTGCAACGATCGATGGAATCAATCCCAACGTGACGATCGATGATCCTTTTCCCTTCGGGTTCAAGGAGCCGGCCTTTGATCAAGACGGGCTCGGAACGGCTCTGGGGCGGAGAGTGTGGGCTGGCGGACCGCAAAAGGGATAGGGTACCCACAAAAATCCCCACCGCCATGCAATAGTTCATTGAAACTAGGTAAGTTATATTCGTACGTGAACTACTTCAACTACTTCACCGAAACCGAAGAGCACTTCCAGAAGGCTCGCAATAGCGGGACCTTTCTGCTCTCGCCGCTCGACTGGGCCTTGATCGAAGTCTGGAAAGACTCCGGCGTGCCCCTCGAAGCGGTTTGCAAGGGGATCGACCGCGCTTTCGAAAAGTGGCACACGCGCAGGCGGCGAACGCGAATGGTCAACTCCATCGCCTACTGCAGCCAAGAGGTCTTGGCCGCTGCCCGCGAGATGACGGAACCCGATGCCGCGGCGCCCAACAAAGCGGCGGCCCCCGCTTTCGATCCCGGCGAGCTGGCCCAGTATTTTGAGAACAACGCCGAGTTGGTTCGCGGGGCGGGAGCCCATACGGGCGAGGAATTCGGGCAAGCCTGCGCCGACGCGGCCGATTCGCTCGGCCAACTTGCCTCGGCGGCCCGGGACGGAACGATCGACGATTTGGAGTCTGTTGAGCAACGGCTGACCGTTCTCGAGGAGCGCCTGCTCGCCGCCGCCGCCCGCCGTCTCAGCGAAGACGAAATGTTGCGGGCCCGCCGCGAGCTTGATCGTCACTTGGCGCCTTATCGGATGAAGATGACGGCTGATCAATTGGCCCTGCTCGAAAAGCAATTCCTGCAACGGCAGGCGTTTGAGGCCGCGAGACTGCCGCGACTGAGCCTGTTTTATTGGAAGTAGAAAAATTCTAAGATTCGGCTTTTGCTTCGCTCGCGGACAAACGCCGCAGCAGTTTCCCCTCGTCGATCACGCTGACGCCAAGTTTCTCTGCTTTCGCCAGCTTCGAGCCGGCGGCTTCTCCGGCCACGACGTAGTCGGTTTTCGTGCTGACCGACGAAGTGACGGTTCCGCCGTGCTGTTCTATGAATTGCTTCGCCTGTTCTCGGCTCATCGTCGGTAGAGTTCCGGTGAGGACGAACGTTAGGCCTTCGAGATCCCCGACCTTTTCCACGGCGTCTTGCTCGAATTGAAGGCGCTCGGCGCGAAGTTGCGCGATCAAGTCGCGGTTCTTCGGTTCACCGAAGAAATCGCGTACCGCTTCGGCGACGCGAGGCCCCACGTCGTCGACCTCTTGCAATTCCTCGGTTGAGGCCGCCACCAAGGCGTCTATCGAGAGGAAACGGTCGGCCAGCACCTGCGCCGTTCGCTCGCCAACGAAACGGATACCCAGGGCAAAGATCACTCGGGGAAGAGGAGCCGAGCGCGAGCGATCGATGTGCTCGAGCACGTTCGCCGCCGACTTCTTTCCCATGCGCTCGAGCTTCTCGAGCGTTTCCGCCTCGAGCGCGTACAGGTCAGCGACACTGGTCACCAGCTTGCCGTCCACAAGCTGGTCAACCAGCGCGTCGCCGACGCCGTCAATGTTCATGGCTTTGCGCGAGCTGAAATGAAGAACCGATTCCTTGAGCCGCGCTGGGCAATCGGCGTTGACGCAACGGCGGATCGCCTCGCCTTCTTCGCGAACCAATTTCGTGCGGCAAACCGGACAAGCATCCGGCATCCGGAAAACTTCTCGGTTTTCGCCCTCCTTCACGACGCGCACTACTTTCGGGATGACGTCGCCGCTGCGTTCGACCAGCACTTCATCCCCGATTTGCAGACCTAGGCGCGCGATCTCGTCCTCGTTGTGCAACGTTGCGCGGGAAACGGTTGCACCGCCCACAAAGACCGGTTTCAGTCTTGCCCGCGGCGTCACGGCGCCGGTCCGCCCCACTTGGACGTCGATGCCTTCGACCGCGGTGGTCGCCTGTTCGGCGGCGAACTTGCACGCGATTGCCCATCGCGGCGCTTTCGCCGTCGCCCCGAGTGAGAGTTGCCGGGCCAGGGAATCCACCTTGATGACGAGGCCGTCAATCTCATACGGCAAGCTGTCGCGCTTCTGTTGCCATTGTTCGAGAAAGGCGGAAGCCTCATCGATGCCGCGCAAGCGCGCTCGATGAGGATTGACCTTGAAGCCCAGCCCGGCCAGGGCTTCGAGCGTATCCCAGTGAGACTCGAAGGTCGGCGCACTCGCCGTCGGCAGCATGTAGACGAAAAAGTCGAGCCTTCGCGATGCCGTGATCTTCGGATCGAGCAGCCGCAACGACCCGGCCGCGGCATTGCGCGGGTTGGCGAAAGTCGGCTGGTCTTCGTGCACGCGCTCGGCATTCAATCTCTCGAAGGCCTTGCGGTTCATGACAATCTCTCCGCGCACTTCGAATCGGGAGGGCAAAAGGTCGGACGCTTCCACGACTAACGGCAGCGAGCGAATCGTGCGGGCGTTTTCGGTGATGTCCTCGCCGGTGACGCCGTCGCCGCGGGTCAGCGCGCGCGTCATACGGCCCTCGGAAAACTCAACCGACATCGAAATGCCGTCGAGCTTCAGCTCGCCCACGTAATCGACCACGTCGAGGCCGCTCAATTCCCGCACGCGGCGGTCGAAGTCTCGCAGAGCGTCCTCGTCGAAAGCATTGTCGAGGCTGAGCATCGGCGAGGCGTGATCGGCTTTCACGAAACCATCGCGCGGCGCGCCCCCGACACGCTGGGTCGGGGAGTCAGGTGTGACAAGGTCCGGGTGGGCCTCTTCGATGCGTTGCAGTTCTTCTATCAGCCGATCGTACTCGGCGTCACTGATCTCCGGCTGGTCGAGAACGTAGTAGAGCCGGTCGTGGCGGCGTACGGTTTCGCGCAACGATTC
Organism: Bryobacterales bacterium; assembly: GCA_965238125.1. Lineage (GTDB taxonomy): Bacteria > Acidobacteriota > Terriglobia > Bryobacterales > UBA6623 > UBA6623. The sequence continues at coordinate 1,371,022 of OZ250179.1, forward strand.
GGCTTGCCGAGAAATGTCGGGGGCTGCTTCCGCCATCGCCGTTCTATTATAGAAATTGGCCTCGATGAGCTATCGCCGCGCCGCGCTGATCTACAATCCGGTCTCGGGCCGCCGATCGCTTTTTCGCGAGGCGAAGATCGAACAGGCGCTCGAGGCCCTTGCGCGCTTGATTCCCGAAGTCGATCGCATGGCGACGGAGGGTCCTGGAGACGCTTCGCGATTGGCGCGGGAGGCCGTCGAGTCGGGTTGCGACCTGATCGCGGCCTGCGGTGGCGACGGCACGATCAATGAAGTGATCGGGGGCATGGCGGGGTCCGCTGCGACGTTGCTGCCGCTGCCCGCCGGCACGGCTAACGTTCTGGCGGGAGTGGCGGATCTGCCGACCCGGCCTGATCTCGCGGCGGCTTTGTTGCCCGAACTCACGACCTACGAAGTCCCGCTGGGGCGCGTTCGCACCGAAGGTGAACAGGCCGCCGAGAGACTGTTTCTGCTGATGTGCGGAATCGGCGTCGATGCCGGCATTATCTACAACTTGGATACGCGGCTGAAAGCTTACCTGGGGGAGGGAGCCTATTGGTTGGGGTCCCTCGATCAATTGCACCGTAAACTCGAGCCCTTCGCGGTTCATCTGGACGGCGAAACCCACGAGGCCACGTTCGTGCTAATCAGCAAGAGCCGCTACTACGGCAGCGGCCTGGAGATCACGCCCAACGCGGAGCTGCTCGCGGGCGAGTTTGAAGTCGCGATCTTCCACGGCCGTTCGCCATTGCGCTACGTGGGTTACCTGGCTCAACTCGCCGCGCGCCGCCTCGACAGCTTTCCCGATGTGACGTTTTGCCGAACGAAGCGCGTTGAAGCGTCACCGCTTGATTCGTCCGCGGTATATATCGAGGTGGACGGCGAATTGGCGGGACGGTTGCCTGCCGTCGTGGATATCGCCGCGCAAAAACTCAAGCTCTTGCTGCCCCCCGATTTTGCCGAAAACGGCGCTTCCGAGTCGGTCGGCCGTTCCGCTGCGCAAATGACTTTCTAGCCCAAGCTCTCCCGAACTTCGCCTCGGCGGGCCAATCTAATCGGCCCGCAAAGCGGCCGTTCTTCATGTAACGGCTTCTGGATGGATAACCTAACCCACACGCTGACGGGAGTCTTGTTGGCCCGAGCGGGTCTGCGCCGCCTCACACCGCGAGCAACGTGGATCTCGGTTGTGGCCGCGAATATCCCCGACATCGACATTGTTGCGGGACCGTGGGGTATCAACTACCTGAACTACCACCGCCACTTGACCCATTCACTGTTCGCGGTTCCCTTCATGGCGCTGCTCGCGCTTCTGCTGGTAGAGGGCATTACGAAAATCGTGCGGCCGCGGGCGGCGCGGCTGCCTTGGCTGCACGCTTGGGCGGCGGCGACGATCGCGGCTTCCACTCATCCGCTCATGGACTTGACCAACGCCTACGGCGTAAGAATTTTTCTACCCTTCTCAAGCGGCTGGCACGGTTGGGACATTTTTTTCATCGTCGAGCCTTGGTTGTGGGGAATCTTGTTATTGGCCGTGGTCGTGCCCGCGGCGGCGGGGCTGGTGGATCGCGAGATGGGGCTCAAGTCGCCTCGCGGCGCGAAGGCCGCCTGGGCCGGCCTCGTGGTTTTGGTGCTCTTCGCCGGACTGAAGAGCTTGCTGCACGACCGCGCCGTGGAAACTCTGGACGCGCACCTCTACGACGATTTCGCGGCCACGCGCGTCGCGGCTTTCCCCACGCCGTTGAATCCGTGGCGGTGGAGCGGGTATGTCGAGACGGACGCCTATCATCAAGTCTTGGACGTTGACCTGCGAGAAACGTTCGATCCGTCGATAGGAAGGAAGTATTTCAAGCCTCCGCCGAGTCCCGCCCTGGAATCCGTCCGCTTGCACCCTTTGGCGAGCGACTTTCTGCGGTTCGCCCAATTTAACGTCATCACGGTTCTTCCGACGCCCGCGGGGCACCGTATCCAGATGGTCGACGTGCGCTTCGGCCCGGCCGAGAACTCCTTCTTTCGTTGCACCTTTGAAACCGACGAGCGGCACCGCGTCGTCAGGGCTGTCTTCGCGCCTTGAAATCCGCGTGATTGGGCCCGGCGCGGTCGAGAGCGGCCGGGTCTCGTGACGCGAGAGACGACGAACCGGCCCTGCTAGAATAGCCCCGGAGTCGCCGCCATGAAACTCGGACTTGTTACCTATAACATCGGACGCAACTGGGATATCGAAACCATCATCGACAAGCTGGAGGCCGCCCGTTTGAGGCCGTCGAGCTGCGAACGACCCACCAGCACGGCGTCGAACCGACGCTTTCTCCCGCCGAACGCGCCCGTGTGCGGCAGCGCTTCGAGAAGAGCAAAGTCCGCTTGCTTAGCTTGGGGACGGCTTGTGAATTTCACTCCGCCGACGCCTCGGTCCGTCGCGAAAACATCGCGGAGTGCCGCCGATTCGTTGAGTTGGCGCACGACCTGGGCTGTTGGGGGGTGAAGGTGCGGCCCAACGGTTTTCCCCAAGACGTCCCGCAACGGGTAACGCTGCAGCGCATCGCTGAGTCATTGAGGGAATGCGGCCAAATCGGAGAGGGTTACGGAGTCGAGATCTGGGTCGAGGTTCACGGCCGCAGAACTCGACAGCTCCCGCACATGCACACGATGATGGACCTTTGCCGCCATCCGTCGGTCGGAGTTTGCTGGAATTCGAATCCCACCGATGTTGTGGATGGTTCGGTCAAGGCGGGCTTTGACCTCTTGCGTGGGTTCATCAAGAACGTCCACATCACCGAGTTGGTCAGCGGCTACCCTTACCGTGAATTGTTCGGTTTGCTCGAGAAATCCGGGTACGACCGCTATGGCCGACTTCCGAAGTCGCCTATGAGAGCCCCAGAATGGTCGTCACGGACTCGCCGCCGATGCGCGTGGATCCGTCGACCCCTTGGAAACGAGGCAAGCGGAGCAGGGCGTTTGGAATTTGGGTTGCGCCAGTGGAGGGATTGACGTACAAGCACGCTTGAGTGCCTTGCAGGGAGTATGAGTTGGTGTCTGTCAAGAAGATAACTCCGGTAGGTCTTGCGCTCCGTGGGTGTTTTTTCCGATTCCAGATGCCGTCTTGGCCGAACAGAGTTTCGTTTCCGTCAAGTTCGGGATCGAATCCGATTCGGTTGTGAACATTGACCGCCAGGAACAGCGGATCGTCGACTGGTCCGTATTTTCGGGATCTCGTGCTTATTTCCTTTCGGGTCTGCGGCACGGAGCTGTCATGCATCGCGGCTCGTCCCCAGGGGATCACTCTGTTTTCCCTAGGGCTTCGCTTGTCCGGACTGACCGGCCATAGAGCAACAGTCAGTTCCCAGTCGCGAATCCGGATTACCTCCATAGGTTGCGCCCTCTTCGTCGATCAGGCGTGTCACATCATCGGGATCGTGTTTGTCGAGCAGTTCCTGGAATGGACGTAGCAGCTGCCTGCTTGGTAAGAATCGATCCAGTGTTCCTCGGGCTTCCAAGATCCAAAGAAAAAAGTTCGTCGACTTGAGTTGAGCGAGCTTGCGCTGGGCATCTTGCTCGAATGGAGACAACGCAAACGGATCGTTGTCTGGGGCGACGACAGTCGCTTCGACTAAAATTCTGGAGTCGCCTGATGTTGCGGCGAAATCCGGGTGTTTATCTGTACCGTGCAAATCCGGGTGGGTGCTCACAGAGAATCCCAAGCGCAAGAGGATCTGGTGCACGAGCAGTTCGAACCATGCGGAGTAGTGTTGACGGTAGATCGAACTGCGAAAGCTTGATCTGAAGCGTTTGAGGTCGGCCTCCGCGGCGTCCTTGGAGTAGTCTTCATACCACCGCTCGCACAGCTCTCGCGCCACGACCGCTCGCTCGATGGCGGAGCGATTGAGGAACGAGAAGTGGGATTCGTTCACCTCGGCCAATCCCGTGAAGGTTCGCTCCATGTCATCGAAGAGGCGCATTGACTTCTCGTGATTCGAATCCGCGACACGGACAGACGCTGAGAGTTGGCGCGATGGCGAACGGGATCGTGGCAGCTAGGCTCAATCCGATACGAGGCCCGCGCTACGCAGCCAGTAAAGCATAGCCGTGGCAGCAACCACCGTCAAGAAACCGTCAGAAAACTCGCCCATCAAGTGAGCCAGACCGTTGGCGTTGCGAGCGAAAGCAGACGCCCTAAAACCGCGTAACATCAACGAGAGAAAGGAGTTGGGAGAAAACCATGGAAGACGCCCTCTTGCCTCCGGAGTACACGATCGCGCTGGCCCATCAGGTCGCTACAGGCGAGTGCCTGCGCCCGGACCGATACTCCGGAGGCGCGGAGTCCAATGGCTTTCTCCGGCTCCGCGGCTTCGACGTCGTCGAGTGCAACTGCGGCGGTAGCGTTCACGATGGCCGCATCACGTCCGTGTCCGGCCCATCGGAGTGGAAGAGGCATATGATCGCATCGACGCGACACTCCGAGCGGTGTCCCGAATGCAAGATACGGATTGGCGAACTTCTGGAGCGCATCTACGGGACCTGCGTGCCCAACCACAGATTTGGATGGCAAACCGGCCTAGCCCCTTACGCAGGAACCTCGATAGGCTCCGCTCTACGGGACGTGGCCACGGATCTGGAGACGCATCGAGGATTCGGCATCGGCGACTTCGTACGACGCGACGTGCTGGCAGGCTGCGATTTCTGGGTCCCCGACCCCGGATTCATCGTCGAGTTCGATGAGAGCCAGCACTTTACGAGCCCGCGGAAGCTCGCGCTCTCCGTGTACGCAGACGTCCACCCTCTGGGGTTCTCCGCGAAGCGCTGGATGGAGCTATGCGAAGATCACGATGCAACGGACAACGCCCCCCCGTACCGCGACAACGTGCCTGGTACGACACGCTGCGGGACCTCGTCCCGTCAATCAAGGGCTTGCAGCCGACGGTGAGGCTCTATGTCCGCGATTGGGCCTGGTGCTCGCTCGATTGGGACAGCAGGGAGGACCGGGAACGCTTCTCGGACCTGGTACATGAGGAGCGTTCTCCGTCCAGTCGAACGACGGTGGAAATCCGCTCCCCCGCTGTTCGACCGGAATCAATCCTGCACGTGGCGATGGTGTTTCCTCAGGTCAAACAAAGGTCCTCGGACGGTGTTCCGCCCACCGGTGCGGAGGCCCAACAGCCGGACGTGCCGGCTGCCGCTTCATTCGCCGGCGAGGCCATCGACTTCGTGCTCTTTCCCGAAGGTTACATATGCGCGTCCGACGCGAAACGCACCAAGTCGATGAAGAAGCTCGCTTCGGATCTGGGCGCTCCGCTGCTGGTGGGCGCGATCGACAGAAGTGTCGACTCGACTAGCCGCGCCTGGCAGGTTCTTCTTCGTTTCGATCCCGATGGCTCCCACTCCCGGGTATATGCCAAACACTCCACCGCGAACGCAGTCGCCTTCGAGCGGCCGGGTTGGGAGCCTAGTTCCGTGCTCCCAACCTTTGAATTGGGCGGCGTAAGCGCCGGGGCAACGATTTGTCACGATCACTATCTGGGGTTACTTCCCCGCTTTCTCGCGAGGTGCGGCGCGCGCCTTTGGGTCAATCCAAGCTTTGACAATGTGACCGATATCAAATGGTCATCAGTTCTACGGCTGCGAGCGGTGGAAAACCGCTTCTTCGCTCTCTGCACGCTCCATTGCGACGTGAACAGGCGGAGAACCCACCCCTTTGCGTTTTCTCCCGACGGCACTGAACTCTCGGCCAGACAAGCGGGTTCCGAGGTCGTACGGCCTCTGTCCGAATGCAGCGAGGCCGGTAACATCTACGTGAGCGACCTCGATATGGCCGCGGTTAGCAAGCCGCTCGACTGGTCGCAGCTCCCGCCCGCCAAGAAACCGAAGAGCGCCCGGAATGGGCAGCCCCTAAAACCCATCCGTGTCGCATTGAGAGGCGGACAGCCGACCGTCCTCGGATGCTCAGGCCGGAAAACCATCGATTCCGGCTTCCGTGTTGAGTCCGTCCACGGTCCGGTTTACGTGGGGGTGGTACCGAGAGAGCGGATTCTGGATGCGGCCGCATGCTTTCGCGTGCTCGATCACGCCAGGCAGATGAACTGTGCCCCGATCATCTGGAATCACTGGGAGCGGCTTCCAGCCGATTCGGCGCGCCTGGCAACGCTCATGATGGGGAGGGCGATCGAGTGCTGCGCACCAATCGTGATTTCGGATAGAGACGGGATACATGAACTGGTAGAGCTATCAAACAGAATCAAGATTCCTGCTCGAAGAGCCATGGAATCGTCCGGAGACGCGATAGTCGATATTGGATACGCGTGGGGACTGGACAATGCGTTCAAGATGGTCACCAAACATCTTCCCGCAGACATGGCGGGAATCGCATTGGATCGCTATCGGAGTCTTGCCTAAATGGCTGATCTCAAATATGCTACACCGTGGCCGTTTCCGGAGAATTGATGCACAATCTCGAGGAATCGAGCAACGCATTGGCACAGCTCATACATGGAACAGCACCGATGGTTCCGGGTTACGGTCTTAGTCGGAACTCTTAGGATAAGCGGTGTAACTTTCGAGCCTGTTGCCGAACTCAGCAGGGTGGAGCCCGAAACTGGGCTCATTATGATGGGTCAAAAGGACTTCGTTCCCAAGCTTTTTCACAGCTTGTCTTTAGCGAGACTGGTTCCGGCGGGACACCTGGTACGTCGGTTGGAGCACTGCTGTCCAAATTAGCTGGGCGGAGCAGAGACGGCTGCTGAAAACACGCGAGAAAGCCTCGCCAAAGGGCTGCTCTGGGGACCAGGTTGCCGCTTTGGACAAGATAGAAATCATGCTGCTGTCCCAATTAGGCCTCCATTCCCGTCAGTAATAATTGCCGCGGCGGCTCGGGTTCGCTGCCCGGCGGCGGGTGGAACGGTTCGTCCAGCCAGGCGAACAATTCGCGGTGCACAAACAACTGCTGCCGCAACAAAGCGACCAGATTGGACAAGCTCCAGCCCCAGCGCGCCCGCAGCTTGAGGTAACGCAGCAGCAAAATCGCGATCAGCGCCGTCCAGATCTGGATCTTCAGCGCGTTCGCCGAGGTGCCCACGAAGGTCTTCACTCGCAGGTTCTGCTTGAGGGCCTTGAAAAACAGCTCGATCTGCCAGCGGTCTTGATAAATGGCGGCGATCGTCGCAGCCGCCAGCTCCAGGTGATTGGTCAAAAACACCAGCGTACGCTGCTGCTCGGCGTCGTAATATTCGATGCGGCGGAACACCACCTCGGAGCCGCTGGCGGCCAGCGAGGGAAAGAAGATCACTTCGTCGCGGCGCACGCCTGCGGGGCGGCGCGGCAACGGGCGCTGTTCGAGAACCTCGTAGTCGGCCCCGCGCTTCAATCGCGTGACAAAGAAAACGCCCCGCTCGCTCAGCTCGGCGAACCAGTCGTAGTCGTTGTAACCGCGGTCGAAGACCACGATCGTGCCGGGGTCGAACAACATCTGGCGGGCCGGGCCAGGTCGGGCGTCTTGCCGTCGGTGACGACGCAGAAGCTGGGCAAATAGCCGTCGTGGTCGAGCACCAGATGCAGCTTGACGGCGCCTTTGGTGCGCCGGAACTGGGCCCAATCGAACAGCGAGGCGCACAGGTCGATGACGCTGGCGTCCAGACTCAGCAGCTTGTTTTTGAAACGGAACTTGTGGCCCGGCGCCGCGCCGCGGCATTCGGTCCTAGATCTGAGGGGCGTTGCCGGTTGGCGTAGGCTCGGATCCGCCTTGGCTGGCCGCCAGGCCGCCGCATTTCGGTGGTATCTGCGCACGTGGGCGTGAAGTGTTTGAGGAGTTCTTGGCCCACGTCTTGCAGCGCTATGTTCAAGCCGGGCTAGTGGAAGGAGACCGATTCTTCGCGGACTCCACGTTGCTGGATGCCAATGCGTCAGTGCAATCACTGGAAGTCCAGGAATCCGATCCCCAACCGAGCTTCGGCCCCAGTGAATATATTGACAAGGTTTTTCAAGAGAATCCGGGTGAAAGCGATTCAGAACCTCTCAGTTGTGTCGAGCAAGAGATAGCGGATCGGAGGAGCCGATGGGAGAAGAGCAAATCCAAGCGGGGTCGCAAGCCGAGTCAGAAAGCGAGGTTCAACCGCGGGCAAGTCTCTAAAACAGATCCCGATGCGGCCTTGATCCGACGACCCGGGATGAAGGCCAAACTGGCCTATAAGCACCATTTCACGGTCGATGGCGCCCATCGCATCATCACGGCGGTGACGGTGACGGCGGCCGATACCGAGGACTCCTCCCAGGTGTCTCGCCTGCTGGATCGACAACCGCTCACCCCGAAGTTGTTCTGCGCAGACAGCCATTATGGGATGGCGCGAATCTATGAGGAAGCCCGGCGCCGAGGCATCACAGCTATCATCCCTCGCCGTTCCTCGCATATGCAGAAGCCCAAAGCCGGACGGATCCCGCTGTCGGAGTTCCTTTATGATGCACAGGCGGACATCTGCCGCTGTCCTCAGGGAAAGACGCTCAGGCGAACGGCCTATGAGCCCCGTTGGGGCCGCTATCACTATCGGCCCAAGCCGTCCGATTGCAAAAGATGCCCAGTGCGCCTCACGTGTACCACCGCCCGGGGTTTGAAAAGCTGGGAGAGATACCGCAACATTGCCGAAATCGACACATGAATGCCGTAACGATCCGTGTAGAGCCGCGCACTGGTCCAAGCCGGGTTCGCAGTCGGTGCCTTGAGTGCGTGGGGCACGATGTCAGCCGAGATCTAGGGTGCGCAGAGCTTGGAATTCAAACGGTGCCTATGCGGTACCTGGATCAACCGGCAGCGTGCAGCGTTGCTTCGACCCGCGGAACTCGACCGTGCCCCTGTACCCGGATGATGGGATGTCGGCATAGGTAGGAACGAGGCTATTGCAGCTCGAAAACTATTACCGCAACAACGTGCTATGCAGACAGTAGAGCATGGCGTGGCAGCAACCACCGTCAAGAAACCGTCAAAAAACTCGCCCATCAAGAGGGCCAATCCGTTGGCGTTGCGAGCGAAAGCAGACGCCCTGAAACCGCGTAACGTCAACGAGAGAAAGAAGTTGGCAGAAAACCATGGAAGACGCCCTCTTGCTTTGGGAGCAGGAAGCCGGGGGTTCGAATCCCTCCGCCCCGACCAATGTTTTCATGGACTTACCGATATATGCTGTAGTCCTCTCGACTTTGTGTCCGTGCTGTGTCCGAAAAAGCTTCGTCGACAAGTGCTCATTCTCGATTTTGCTGGGCGGCGTCTCTGGCCTGCCCCCTGAAAACGAGTCCGGATCTTGAGAGAGAATCGAAGGATTCGGTCCGACGGCCACTTCTTGCTACGGGCTGCTAGACTTTGAAAGGTAAAAACGTGGATGCAACGATGCCCACCAATGCCAATCTCGAGCCGCCGACCTCCACGGAGGACCTCCAACGCACGTATGTTCCCCACCTCAGGCATCAGTTCGAGCGTGCTAAGCCAATCCTTTTTACGGGCGCAGGTTTCTCAGTCGCTGCTAAGAACCCGTCCGGCGAGACGTTGCCGGCATACGCCGCAATTCAAGAAAAGGTCTGGGACCTTTGTTTCCCAGGCGACCCGATCGAGGACGGTTCAAACCTTCAGCACCTGTTTGAACACGCCCTGGTGCGCCATCAAAGGGCGCTAGGGAGCTCGCTGACTAATCTCCTAAGCGTTGATGTTCAAACGCTGCCAGAGTGGTATCGAGAGATATTCAGCTTCCCGTGGTTTCGCTGCTACACACTGAATGTTGACGACCTAGCGACCGGCGGACAGGGGCTCCGCCATCTCATAAGTCATTGATTCCATTGAATGTTCGCGTGAATCATTCAATGGGGCCGCAGCCTTTCGACTGCGGAAATGCGGCGGAACGCTATCTCAGAACCTCGCTGACGCCAGTCGCTATATGCATGATACGTTGACAAGATGAAATCACAAGGGCAGGCTTGGGTAGAAACGACCTTGCATCGCTTGGCAGAGGAGCAACGTTTGCACATTGAGCGTGTGGAATGGAAATCCCAGGACGCACTGAACTGGAAATTGGCGGTTGAGGCGAACGGTGTGCGCGAGGTTTGCCCTCTCTGGGATCCCAATGTCGAAGACGCTCCGAAAACGCCGGAAGCAAGGGCAAAACTAGAACATCAGTTACGCCGATTCCTTGAACCAGAAATACCTGTCTACGAGGACGAAGATGCTCGCCGCCGTACCCAACGCCGTAAAGATCCTCTCGGTTCGTCCCACTTGCAGGGCCGTCTCTTCTCTGTTCAGGCAGCTGCACTAAGCGGGAGGTGCCTACAGGGGCGCTCCGAAATTGTTAGCACCTTAGCACGGTATTCCCGACGCTCAGTCCCCCGCCACCGGCTGGTCGACCTTTTTCGAACTCCCGTTTTGACCCGCCGCGGCGGCATGCGCTTGCCCCTTCGTCCCGGCCGGAGGGATCTTCGCCGCTTCCACGCTGTCGGCCTCGGCGTAGCGGCTGGTCCCGTAGATGTTGAAAGGCTGGTGTTCGTTAACCCGCGCCAACTCTTCAAGGCCCGTCTTGCGGTGCTTGGGAATTAAGCGCGGCGGTTTGTTGGGAACGGTGTTGTCCTTGTCCCAATCCAAGTAAAGGTTGTCGCCGATCTTCTCCTCGGAAACGCCGGCAAACCGCATGGCCGGCCACTAGACCCGCATTTTCAATTTGATGTATGAGCTTCAGACCATCCAGCGACCTTCAGCGTCTTTATTGATAGGGGCTAGAGCCCGATAAGGACGCCATGGAGGTCAACACCCGATGGGTGAAAAAGAAAACAAGCCGTTTCAGCTCACGTTCAATGGATTTCTCAAAGTCGATTTCCAAGGATCGCGAGTCACCTCGGATGGCGGTCTGATTCTCGTTCGCGAACTGGATGAACGACTCGGACTCGGGAAGCTGATCGACGAGCATCTCAGCGACTCGCGACAAGGCTTGAACAAGAAGTTCTCGCTGGCCGATCTGCTGCGGCAGTCGGTCTACAGCCGACTCGCTGGCTACGAGGACCTCAATGACGCCGTTCGAGTATCCGCCGATCCGACCTTTCGCTTGATCGGCTCGAAGAGGAACTGGGATCGCGGAGCAGCCTTGACCTCGACGCTGCATGGCTTCGAGACGGAGATGCTGGCGAGCGAAGAGAACTTGCTGGGGCTGATGGCAGTGAACCGGGAGCTGGTCGCGCAAGCCGAAGCTCCCGACGGTTCAGACCGCGTGGTGCTCGACATGGACTCCACGGAGAGCCCCGTCCACGGCCAACAGGAAGGCAGTGCCTACAACGGCCATTTTGAGTCCCTCTGCTATCACCCGCTGTTGCTGTTCAACCAGCACGGCGACTGCCTAGGCGCGAAGCTGCGTCCCGGCAACGTGCACAGCGCCGAGGACTGGGACGAGCTGCTACTGCCGGAGATCGAACGACAACAGGCGGAGGGCAAACAGGTGACGTTCCGCGCCGACGCCGCCTTCGCCAAGCCCGAGATCTACGAGGCGATGGAGGAGCGCGGCGTGGACTACGTGATTCGCATCCCGGCGAACAAGAGCCTGGAGCTGGAGATCGAGGACATCCTGTTTCGGCCACCGGGCAGGCCGAACGCCAAGCCCCTAGTGCGCTACAAGAGTTTTCGCTATCAGGCCGAGAGCTGGTCGAAGGCAAGGCGAGTTGTCGCCAAGGTCGAGCATCACCAGGGCGAACTATTCCCGCGCGTCGGATTTGTCGTGACGAGCATGAGCTTGCCGAGCCGCTCGGTCGTGCGGTTCTACAACAAGCGCGGCACGGCGGAGCAGTGGATCAAAGAAGGCAAACAGGCCACGCACTGGACCCGCTTGTCGTGTCACCGCTTCCGAGCCAACGAGGTACGGCTGCAACTCAGCGTGCTGGCCTACAACCTGGGCAACCTGTGGCGGCGGCTAGGGCTGCCACAGCGAATCAAAAGCTGGTCGCTAACGAGTTTGCAACACAGGTTGATGAAGACCGGCGGTCGGCTGGTCAAGCATGCTCGCTACTACTGGTTGCTGCTGGCGGAGGGGCATCTGAACCGGCGGCTGTTCGGTGACATGCTGCATAGGATCTGGGCGCTGCCTGTGCCGGGTGGGTAGCGTTGCCCGGGCGAGGATCAACAGTTTTTGGCTCCAAAAAGGTTTCGCAGGGAGCAGTGTCGGCCGGAGCGCCGTTCAGTCCGCTCAATCAACGTCTGTGAGCGGACGGACGAGCCCTGGCGCCTACCGGCGGAGGTGATGTGCAGGGTTCAGCGCGAAAAGACGTGGTATTCGGCGCAGCGGGGGTGTATCCTGTGACCGTGCCAGGGCCAAAATGGAAATCCTGGCTCGGTGCTTGGAAGGCGCGGACTGAAAAGACCGGCGGCATGATCCCGTCGAACATCGGCCTCGACGGCGAGCCCGGCGGCGAGTATAACGGGCAATGGTGGAAGGGAACGTATGGCTGGAACTTCACGATCTTCGACGGCGAGCTACAAGACATCGCGCACCGCAACTATTTCACGGCGTCCTCTTGGCCGGGCTTCGCGAACGGGCTACTGCTGACCGGCAACTTTTCCTATATCGACGTCCTTCGTCGGCAACTGGACCTGGTCTACGAACACAAGAAAACCATCGACGGCAAGACCCTGCTGCCTCAAATGTACGGCGATCCGCGCGGCTACAAACACAACGGCCCGCCCGAGTTCTATCACTACACCGAAAATCTCTTCACCGATCGGCTGACCGAAATCTACCTGTGGTCGATGGACCGCAAGGACCTTGCTCGGATCCCGACCGAAAAAGGCTGGCTTGCGTTTCTCGAGGGCAACGACCCCGGCTATCCCGCGCGGGCGATGCGGCAGGATTTCGAGCACATCCGCGAAAGAACCGATCGCATGCGCAACGACCCGACCTCGCCCGACACGCGATTAGCGGATTACCTGCTCGACATTGTGCCCGCAACGACCGAGCATCTCTTACGCTTGACGACCGGCGGCTATTTTGCACGCGGCAGAATCTGGGTGCTGCACAGCCGCCTGCGGTACTTTGACCCGGTCCGCCGCCGCTCGGGACTCCCCGACGACGTGGCGGCGCTTGTCGAAAACATGGACGCGGATTCGGTGACGGTTACGCTGGTGAACACCAACCAACTCGAAGCCCGCGAGGTGGATGTGCAGGCGGGCGGCTACGGCGAGCATCAGTTTCAAGGTGTCACGGGAGTCGCCGAACCGAACACCGACGACCCCAATTCAAACGAGCGCATAACAACCGGGGCTAAGCAATTCAGCGCGCCCTATGTAACCGTCCGCCTCGAGCCCGGCTGCGGCGCACGCTTGGTCTTTTCGATGGATCGGTACGCCAACCCGCCAACCTTGGCCCAGCCCTGGAATCGCGGTAGGTTGGTCAAGCACCGACGGTAGATGTGGAGCCACAAATGATGAGGTGAGGAAAAGCCCGGCGAGATCGCAAATTTCTACAGCCGCGAAGCGGCGGCAGGAACGCCCCCGGCACCGATTTTCATGGCGGTATTATGAACCTGCGGATTCATGGAAACTAGACCGGCCTCCATTCTTCCGTACCCCAGAGTAAAACCGGGGCCGGCGCCCTCTTCCCCATGCCTTTCGGCCAATACAAAGACCTGCTTCGCTCCCGCGGCTTCGCGTCGCTGCTGTGGACCCAACTGCTCGGAGCCTTCAACGACAGCGTCTTTAAGATCGTCGTCACCCTGCTGGCGACCACCACAACATCGAGCGGCTCGGGAGGCCGTGACCTGGCTCTGGTCGGTGCGGTCTTCATCCTGCCGTTCTTTCTGTTTTCTGGTTATGCCGGCCGCCTCGCCGACAGCCGCAATAAACGCACCGTTCTGATCGCGACCAAGTCGATCGAAATCTTCTCGATGCTCTTGGCCGTGTGGGCGCTTTGGATCAGCAGTTTTGCTTTCCTGCTCGCGGTGCTGTTCTTGATGGCTTTGCAATCGACGCTGTTCAGCCCGGCGAAATACGGCATCGTGCCCGAGATGGTTCCCGACAAGGACCTCTCGCGCGCCAACGCCCTGGTCCAAATGACCACCAACCTCGCCATCATTTTCGGCACCTGGATCGGCAGCGAAATGCTCGCCGCATGGCCCGACGATAGTTGGCGCATCGGTGTCGTGCTGGCCATCATCGCCGTCACCGGCTTCACGGTAAGTTTCGGCATCGGCCGCGTTCCCGACCCGACCGTGCGAAAACCTTTCCAACTGAACCCGTGGAGAGAGATCGGCCAAGGCCTGCGCACCCTCTACCGCGACAAGCCCCTTTGGCTGACCGTGCTGGGCATCTCCTACTTCTGGATGCTCGGTGCGCTGTTGCAACTCGACATTGTGCTGTTTACCCGCGACGTTCTCCAAGCCGGGCAAGCATGGGCCGGCCGCCTGATCGCGTTCATGGGCTTGGGAATCGCCCTCGGCAGTCTGGCGGCCGGAAGACTTTCCGGCGACAAGGTCGAGCTCGGCCTCACGCCGCTCGGCTCGATCGGCATGGGATTGGCCGGGCTGGGGCTGGCGGCCGGCGATTCCTTCCTGCGCGCGGGCCTTTTCATGGCCCTGCTGGGTTTCGCCGCCGGCCTGTTCATCGTTCCGCTAAATTCGCTGCTGCAACAGCGCAGCGACGCAAGAGAGCGCGGCAGACTGATCGCGGCGAATAACTTCCTCAACATGTTCGGCGTGCTGGCGGCCTCGAGCGCGCTTTACGCACTAAACGATTTGGCGGCGGTCGGACCCGATCGCATCATCTTCGTGTTCGGGATCATGACCTTCGTCGTCACGGCCTACATGCTGACCGTGGTGCCCGATTTCTTGATCCGTTTCGTGTTGTGGATGCTGACCCACACCGTCTACCGCATTCGCATCGTCGGACAGGAGAACGTCCCGTTCCGCGGCCCCGCTCTGCTGGTCAGCAATCACCTCTCCTACATCGACGGCTTTCTGGTCGGCGGCTGCGTACAGCGCTTCTTGCGCTTTCTGATCTACCGCCCCTATTACGAGATGAAGGCGTTCAACTGGATTTTGAGCCGCATGCACGCCATCCCCATCCAAGGCGGCGACCCGGAAAAAGTGGCCGAATCGATCGAGCTGGCGCGGGAACAGCTTCGCCAAGGCCACGTCGTCTGCATCTTCGCCGAGGGCTCGGTTAGCCGCACCGGCAACATGATGCGCTTTAAACCCGGCTTCGAGCGCATCATGGAAGGCATCGCCGCGGACGGCCTCGACGTCCCGATCATTCCGGTCAACCTCGATCGCGTCTGGGGCAGCATCTTCAGCATGAAAGACGGCAAAGCCTTCTTCCGCGTACCGGAGAGCCTGCGCTATCCCATCACCGTTTCCTTCGGGCGTCCCTTGCCCTCGACCGCCAACACCACCGAAGTCCGCCAGGCCGTCTTGGAACTCGGCGCCGAGGCCGCGCGACACGCCTACGACGTCCACGACTCGCTACAGCGCCGATTCATCCGCACGGCGAAGAAACGTTGGTTTCGGCGCGCCGTCGTCGATGAACGCCGCTCGATTTCCTATGGAAGACTCTTGAGCGAGGCGTTGCTCTGGGGCCGCCGAATCAGGCTACTCGCCCGTGCCGCCGGACAAGCAAAGCCCCGCGTCGGCATCGCGCTGCCTCCCTCGATCGATGCCGTGCTGGCGAACTTGGCGACCGTCGTCGCGGGAGGCGTATCGGTCAACCTGCCGCCGGACGCCGACGCCGCAACCCTGCACGCGCTCGCCGGCGATATCACCCTCGACGGTCTGATCACCGACCCAGACTCCGGCTACCCCGAACTCCCGCCGGCCGCTTGGCATGCGACCATCAAGGATCTCCAATCGTCGGCGCCCGGCTGGAAAACAACGCTGCTGTCGCTCTTGGGGTTCAAAACGCCCTCGCGCGTCTTACAAACCCTGGCCTGCGGAAAGGTCGCCGGCCCCGACGCCCCGGCCGCGATCATCTTCACCGCGGGAACCGGCGGACGACGCAAACCCGTCCTGCTCTCTCACGCCAATCTCATCGCCAACGTCGAAGCGCTGGCGCAGGTGTTCTGGGTGAAACGCAATGACCGCGTCATGGGCGTGCTGCCCTTCAGCCGCGCGCTTGGCCTGACCGGCACTCTGTGGTTTCCGTTGTTAACCGGTTGCGGAGTGGTCTACGCCGCCGACCCGAAAGACGGCCCCGCGGTGGGCCGACTGGTTCGCGACACCGAGGTCACGATCTTCGTCGCGCCGCCCGATCTTTACGGCCGTTATCTCGATCAAATCCCGCGGGACTATCTAACCACGCTCCGTTGCGCCTTGGTGGGCGGAGATTTCCCCTCCGATGAATTGGCGACCCACTTCGAAGAGAAATTCGGCCTACCGTTGATCGAGGGCTACGGTTTAGCCGAGATGACCGCCGCCGTCGCCCTGAACATTCCCGATTACATCCAAGGACATCGAAAACAAATCGGAACGAAACCGGGAACCGTGGGCCATCCGCTTCCCGGCATTGTCGCCAAGATCATCGACAGGGCGACCGGGGAAAGCGCCGTCCCGGACGAGCCCGGCGCATTGTGGATCAAAGGCCCGAGCCGAATGCTCGGCTACGCCGACGACCCGACGGCAAGCGAGGCCGTCTTCGACAACGGCTGGCTCCAAACCGGCGACACCGCCGCGATCGATGGCGATGGTTTTCTGCGGATCATCGCCACTGAGCGGAAGGCCCCCGACCGTTAGCGGCCACCCGCCGGCCGAACGAACTGACGAAACCACTCAATCATATAATTCGAGCCAAGGTTAGACGGTATACTGTTCCCTTCACCCGTTGTACCGAGAAGGACTCCATGGCCCACGCCCAAGACCCCACCGATCCGATTCGCGGGAAAGCCGCGACGTTCCCTGCCGTAGCCAAAGGGGCGTCCTGCAACCAGAGTTCCTTCAAGGCGGGCAAAGGCTCGTTCCTCTTCATCGGACCTGGGGCCAAGGGGCAGGGATTCAAAGCCATGTTCAAACTCGAACATTCCATGCCCCAGGCCGGCAAGTTGGCGGCCAAGGACCCGGATCGCTTTCAGGTCGGGTCCACCGGCTGGGTGACGACGCGCTTCACTGCGGAGAAGCCGCTTCCCCAATCCATCTGGGAAAAGTGGCTGAAAGAATCCTACGATTTGACTGTCAAGAAAACGACCGCGAAAAAGAAATTCGCGAAGAAGAAGACTACTTCTTCACGACCTCCCGGTGTCTCCCCTGCTCATTCGGCCGCCGCGAAATAGAGGCTACCCAATCGCTCACTGCGGAACACCGCCCAGCCGATCGGATCGTCCGGGTCGGCGCTGTCGACAACCAACTCGAAGACTTTCTCGGGTGGATTGGTGTGAGTTACTTCGACAATCCGCGCCCAGTGCCGGCCGCCGGTGATGTCGCTCGACATGTTTCCGTCCTTGTCGCGAACGCGCCCGCCGTCGGTAACCAGCACATTGCCGGTCTGGGACAACGAGTCGGCTTCACTGATGAAGGCGGAGAAAAAGATCTCGTCCCCGGGACCGCCGTATGTCCAGCCTTGTTTTACCGTCTTGGCGGCGGCATCAATGGCGTATTCCACCACCCGGCTGTAGCTGTCCTTGTCTTCCAGCTTTTTTCCCGGCGGCCACGACCGAAAGTTGCCGTTATCAAACAGCAACACGGTTCCCGACCCGGTCATCTTGGCCGCGTGCTGGTGATATTGCCAGGCAAGCTCGCCTTGCGATTCGAGTAAGTAAGGCTTCCAGGGATCTTTCCAACCCTCGTGCGTATCCAGAATCCAGATCAGCTCCCCGGTCTCGCGCGAGAATTTCACCACAGCGTCCTGATGGCGGAATGACAGAACGATCGAATCATCCGAGGCGTCGTAAAAGATACTGTTCCCGTGCGCCCAATCCCGAGTCATCCCCTCGACTTCCGTGTACGCCCAGTCATTCCAGATCGGCGCCAACGAATCGTACCCGACTCGATTGACGTCAAGCATATCCATCAGCTTCCACTCGCGGACAATCGACCCGTCCCGAGCGAATTCCACCACGATGTCGCCAATGACTTTCGCCGTCTCCTTGTTGGCATCCGGTTTCGCCGGATCGGTCGGATAGTTTTCGATCCGCCGCATTTCCGTCGAGAGGACCAGCAAATTCCCCGAGGGCATCTGGAGGATCCCGTGGTGAAACGTTTCGGTCTCCACGGGGATCGATCCTTCGGGTACTTTCTCGACAGCCTCGGGATTCGGATGCCGGGCCGCGTGCCATTGCGCGACGACATTACCGAGCATGTCCATCTCGAAGGCTCGGTTGTGCCCGATGACGCAAAGCAGATTGCCGTTCGGTAGCGGATGCGGATCCCCGAGCGCCTCGTCGCCGCGGTAATACCAGACCACCTCTCCGTTGGCATCCACGGCCAACGCCAGGCCGTACTCCTCATCCGTCTCACCGCCGGTAGGCCACTTCATCGGAGCAAAAATCGTCACCCCCGGCTCCATCTTGTCGGGGACGGCCACCGCGGCTTTGATTGGCGGGAAGTCGTCGGGCAAGGGAGCGGTTTCGAACTCCAGCTCGTGAACCTCGGTGCTCACGTTGCCGGCCTGGTCGCGAGCCCTCACCCGAAGTTGATGTTTTCGGCCGGCCTTGAATCCGAGAACCGCCCTGGCGTGCTCCGTCGCCGGATCCCCCGACGTCGGGACTACCCACTCGCGCTTACCGTCGCTCACCTCGATAACCAGCTCGGCGGGCTCATCCGTCGTGGCCGAAACAATGGCCGCGAGCGGAACGGCCGGGTTGGGATTGGGAGCCAGTGTCGGCGCGGACGTGAAGCTCGGCGCGGTGGTATCTCCGCAGCCCAACACGAATATCGCCGCAATGGCTGCAAAAGTCTGTCGAAGGGCCACTGGAAACTCCTTTCGATCGTGTGCACTGATCGAGTTCATTGCCCTACTCGCGCACCGGGGGCGTGTAGGTGCGATCGTCGACAGCAAGCATTGTAGCGCCGGGCGATTGCTGACGTACTCGGTCCTATGTCCCCGTAATGTCCGCGGGGCGGCTTGAGTCGCTCTCCGACTGTCCGGGTGGCGGCTAAGGCAACTCACCCCCCGCCCGACACCAGATCCAAAAACGCCTGCGCCGCGTGCGACACCTGCCGCTTGGCCGGATAAACCAATCTGATCTTGCGTTCGACTTGAATCTCCCGCACCCCCACCTCCGCCAGCGCCCCGGCGCGAAGCTCCTGCTCCACGCACATCTTGGGCAAGAACGCCACGCCCATGTTCAGTTGCACCAACTTACGAATCGTCTCGATCGTCGGCATCTCGACTTCCATATTCAACGGCACCTGGTGCCGCCGAAACGTATCGATCACCGCCGCGCGATAAGGCGAAACCACGTTGTGCGCGATAAACGTCTCCATGCCCAGCTCTTCTATCCCGACCTCGTCTCGACCCGCGAAACGGTGCTCGGGGGCCACGACGAAAGTCAACGAATCGGTGTAGATCTCCAGCGCCGCCAGCCCCGGATCGGCTGGCGCGTAACTGATCGCCCCCAGGTCCAATGACCCGGCCGAAAGCGCTTCGGGAATGCGGCTCGACAAGCTGCGCCGAATCTCGACCTTCACTCCGGGGTAAAGCCCCCGATATCTTTCGATATGACCGATCAGATAAAGCGCCGTCGATTCGTTGGCGCCGATCGTCAATCGGCCCGCCCGCTTGTCGTGCATCTCGACCAGGGCGTTGCGCAATTCGCGGTCAAGCCCGTCAAACCGCCGAGCGTAGTCGAAGACCACACGCCCGGCGTCGGTCAACGTCAATTGCTTCGACGAGCGGTCGATCAACTTCTCATCCAACTCGGATTCCAGCCGCTTGAGGGCCAGCGAAATCGCCGGTTGCGTGCGCAGCAGTTTTCGGCCCGCGCCCGAGAAACTACCTTCCTCGACGACCGCGACAAAAGTCTCCAGCAGAGAAACGTCCACGACGAGCCTCCTCCGTCATCCACAAACCGAGCCGCCCGTTCCCAAACTCAGCCGCGACCGTCAGGGAGCGGTATCCGATGCTGTCCGCCGCCGGCAATGACGTTGGTGATCCTTGCAACAACCACGCGCTCCCAACGAAAACTCCTCGCAATGCTATGCGGCGCATCAATAAACCAAACTTATCTCATCACCGATCATCATACTATAATGAAAACTATAAATTTTCATTATAGGGTGTTTCTTGATTAACTAGAGGGGAACACCCGATCCCGGAGGCAAACGAATGTCTGACCGCGTATACATCTTCGACACCACCCTGAGGGACGGCGAGCAGTCCCCCGGCTGCAGCATGACGACCCCTGAAAAGCTGCAAATGGCGAAGCATCTTGTCGATCTCGGTGTCGACTTGCTGGAAGCCGGGTTCCCAATCGCCTCGGAAGGTGATTTCGAGGCCGTCCGTGCCGTCGCGCGTGAACATGAAGATGTTCGCGTCGCCGCGCTGGCCAGAGCCGTTCCGATGGACGTCGAGCGCGCCATCAAGGCCCTCGACGGAGCCAAGAAACCCTGTCTGCACACCTTCATAGCCACCAGTGAGATTCATCTTCGCTACAAGCTCAATATGACGCAGGAGAAGGTGATGGAAGACGCCGTCGCCGCCGTCGAACAAGCCAAGAGGCACATCGATGACGTCGAGTTTTCCGCCGAAGACGCCACGCGCACCGATATCGATTTCCTGTGTGCCATCTCAAAGGCCGCCGTCGACGCCGGGGCCAAAACGGTGAACATCCCCGACACAGTCGGCTTCATGTTGCCCGAGCACTATGCCGAAATTATCGGCCGCGTCGTGGAAGCGGTGGGCGATCGCGCGATCGTGAGCGTGCATACGCACGACGACCTGGGCTTGGCGGAAGCCAACGCGCTGGCGGCGCTCGGCGCCGGGGCGCGGCAAATCGAATGCACCATCAACGGCATCGGCGAGCGTGCCGGCAACTGTGCGTTGGAAGAAGTCGTGATGGCCATGAAGGTCCGCAACGATCGGCTGCCTTTCCACACCAACATCCGTAGCGAGCTTCTCTACGGCGCCAGCCAACTGCTGGGGAGCTTGATTACCTTTGGAGTCCAGCCGAATAAGGCCATCGTCGGTGCCAACGCCTTCGCCCACGAAGCGGGCATTCACCAGGACGGCTATCTGAAAAACCCGCTGACCTACGAAATCATGCAGCCCGAGCAAGTCGGCGTTCCCGCGACGAACCTCGTTCTCGGCAAACACAGCGGCCGCCACGCCCTCCATGAACGCGTGAAAGACCTCGGCTTCCCCGAGCTCAACCGCGAAGAACTCATGCGGGTCTACAAGGCCTTCACCGCCCTGGCCGACGGCCGCAAGGGCCTCACTAACGAAGATATCGAGGAATTGATCGCGGACCTCGGCTTCCAAAAGGTCGCGTCATCCGAAGAAGTCCTCACGCCCGGCGACTGATCGTGACAACGGCGCGGAACCGGGTTCGGCCCCAAAGCTCTTCCCGAGCAGCGGGCCGTAGTGATTCACTAATACTGGCCAGTGGCGTTAGCCCCTGGTTGCCCAGGACCAACGTTCCTTTCCCCGCCCGAAAAGCGGTTCGCCCTCGACGCCCACAATACGCTCAGCGGCTCACATGCACATTACCCCGAACAAAAAACCGCAACGAAAGATCCTTGGCTGCTGAAATCCCAATCCGCCGCGACGCGACGATTTCCAGATTTTCCTCCCGTCGAAACCGACGGACCCGCAGCGCTCCCTTCGTGACCTCCACGCCGTAGTGGGTCCGCGAAATCCCCATAGCCTGCGTCAACTTCCCGGGCCCGGAAGCCAGATCACGCTCGGTTCGAGCCTTCGGCCGCCGCCGCCACATCTGCTCTACCCCAACCAGCGGCTCAAGCGCCCGGATCAACACGCAGCTGGGACAACCCCTCGGCTCCGTGACAAAATTCAAACACTCGTGAATCCCGTAGTTGAGGTAGACGTAAGCGTGACCCGGAGGCCCGAACAAAACCCTCGTCCGCTCCGTCAGCCCGTGATAGGAATGCGCCGCCGGGTCCTTGTCGCCCAAATACGCCTCCACTTCGACGATCTTCCCCGCCGCTAACCCCTCCCCTGTTTCGTGAATCAGAACCATCCCCAACAAATCACGAGCAACCGCCTCGGTCTCGCGGGCAAAGAAACCCCGCGTAAGCGCACGCGTCGCGGAAATCAACCCACCAGCCGTCATCACAACACCCAGTCAGTCTCCAGTCCAACCCACTGCGGCAGGTTTCCAGGCCTGCCCGGCAAACGACCCAACACCCAGAAGAGCAGTCCCCAGACCTACCCCACAATCCCCCAAGGAGCTAACCACCGCTTTGATTGTGCCTGGTGCGAGCGGTCCGCACTCTCAAGCGACCGGCGCGGCCTGCCGATCTTTCTTCACAAGACTTCCGCGGACACGCAGCCCAAAAGGGTCGCCTCACCAAAGAGTACCTCGCCGGAAAGTTGCCGTCATGGACCGGCGGCTCTTACCATGAAAATCGCAACCCGCTGTCGATCCGTCGGCCGTGACACCGGAAGAGAGCTCGCGCGTCACCGCCCGAATCCGGTCGGGTTCGCGTGAAAACCAGGGAGAACGACCATTGAAAATTCTGATTGCGGGCGGCGCCGGCTTTGTTGCCTCGCACCTTTGCGACCGGCTCTTGTCGGAGGGTCACCAAGTCATCGCAGTCGACAATGGCTCTACCGGCCGCGCGGAAAACCTGGCGCACCTTCGTGATAACCCCGACTTTGCGCTTCTCGATCACGATATCTGTGAACCGCTCACGGTCGACGGCCCCGTCGATCGCGTCTACAATTTGGCATCGCCCGCCAGCCCGTTCGACTATTTGGCGCTGCCGATCGAGACGATGATGGTCGGCTCGGCGGGCACGAAGAATCTGCTCGATCTCGCGCGCGAAAAGAAGGCCGCTTTCTTGATGGCCTCGACCTCGGAGGCCTACGGAGATCCGCTCGTTCATCCGCAAGTCGAAACGTATTGGGGAAACGTCAATCCGATCGGCCCGCGCTCGGTTTATGACGAGGCAAAACGCTTCTCGGAAGCTCTGACGATGGCCTATCACCGCAAGTTCGGCCTTCCGACCCACATCGCGCGCATCTTCAATATTTTTGGGCCGCGCATGAAACTCAACGACGGCCGCGTCGTGCCGGCCTTTCTCGATCAGGCGCTGCGGGGCGAACCGCTGACGGTCTTCGGCGACGGCTCGCAGACCCGCAGTTTCTGCTATGTTTCCGACCTGGTCGAGGGGCTGTGCCTTCTCATGGAAAGCAATGAACGCGAACCGGTCAACCTCGGGAATCCGACCGAAATGACGATTCTCGAATTCGCCCAAACCATCCGCCAACACATCGGTACGGGTTCGGAAATCGAATTCCGGCCCCTGCCGCAAGACGACCCCAAACAACGACGCCCCGATATCGGCAAGGCCAAGCGTCTTCTAGGATGGGAACCCCGTGTCCCCTTCACCGAAGGCCTCGAGCAAACCATCGAGTTCTTCCGCGCCCAAGCACCCGCCGCCCGCTCCGGCGCCGCACGATAGAAGGTTTCGGGCGCACTCCTCCGAAAATCCCCTTTCAAGCGTACGACGGATTACGGTATAGACCCTGAAATCACAAACCGAGGCAGCCGCGGAGCGGCGACGGGAGCCATAGCCCCGGGCTTCAGCCCGGGGTCCCCGCCGAAAATCACGAGAAGCCCCGGACGGGGCGTAGGAGCAATCGCCCGATGCAACCCGGCCAACAGGTACGTTCACCCTCCCCTTGCCGACGCCTGACACTTCGACCCCTCCTTGGCCTGTATCCCGGTCTCACCCACATTTTCATGGCGGTATTATGAAACCGCGAATTCATCGAGACGGACTGTACCCTCTTCTTCGTGCAGTCGGACTCACGCTGCGGGCTGCCGGGCGCTCGCGAGTTAGGTGAGTTAAAGAAGGAGAATCATGTCGACCATTCTTGTCAGCCCCTTGGATGAAACCGCGCGGCCCGCGAGAGCGCCCGCCGAGCGACTGACGAGCCTCGACGGAACAACCGTCGGTCTGCTTGACATCAGCAAGCCCGGCGGCAGCGTCTTCCTCGATCGCCTCGAACGACGTCTGATCGAGGACCACGGCGTCAAACGCATTGTGCGCGACGCCAAACCGACCTTCGCCAAACCCGCGCCCGAGGACGTGATCAATCGCCTGCGGCAAGCCGGCGTCCAGGCCGTCATCGAGGCGCTCGCCGATTGAGGGTCCTGCACGACGTGCAGTTTGCACGACTCGATCAACCTCGAAAGTCTCGGAATTCCCACCGCCGCGGTGGCGACGCATGTTTTCGCCGGAGCCGCCCGCGCCCAGGCGGCGGCCCTGGGCCGCGCCGACTATGAGGCGGTCTTTGTGCGACACCCCATTCAGGATCAAACCAAGCAAGAAATCGAGCAACGCGTCGACGAGGTGTTAGCGGAGTTGGTCGAACGGCTGACGGGGACCGAGGGAGAAGCTTAGAATTTGGTCGGCCCGCTTTCGCGCCCCTCCGCGCGAGAACTCGAAACTCGGTTTCGCTCGCGGGTCCACTCGGCCCCAGGGCGACGCCGACAAGTCAACAAAGGAGGCAGCTAATGACGCGCGGATCAAAAAACCGAAGCTGGAGCATAGGATTCGCTCTGCTGTTGTTCGCGTGCGGCCCGGGCGATGCCTGGTCGCGCAGGGTGATGGCGAGGTCTCGGGCACGGCTCTCGAAATGGATGCAACCGTAACGCTGGACGACGGAGTTGATCAAGGACGGCCCGACCCTGGATCGCGGGCCGCACTACGAAGGGCCTTCCACTCTACTCGACATTCCGTCCCGAACTTTCTACGCGACGACCGGCTTCCCAATCAAGGCAAAGGGAGAAGTCCCTCCCGACATGCGGTACCTGGGAGCTGAGAAGGTAGCGAAACTGGAACACTTGTCGAAGGACATATCGTTGGCCGCGGGGAATGCCTTGCTGGAGATGATCGACTACATTTCCGAGACCCGCGGCTACACCAGGCAGCAGGCCTATATCATCGCGTCGGTTGCCGTGGACCTGAGGATCGGCCAACTCGTCGACGCACCGAACCTGGGCGTCACCGCCATTCTACCCCTAGATATTTTCGAAAAGCACTAAGCAGGCTGGCGGCCTGTTTGCAAGGGTTTACCGGAGACGCGCGCACGAGGCGTGATCTCGCGCCGCACCGACGGGGAACGAGGGTCTCTCCCCTAAAGCCGAATGCGCGCGTCGAGGGCGTATAATTGTGATGGGGCTGTCGAGCTTGCCGAGAAGGTTTTGCGCGTCATGAAACGATTCAGTAGCCGAATTCAAATTCATCTCATCGCGGCGGCGGCCGCCGGGTTGATCGTCGCGTCGGCGGCGGCCGAGTCCGTCACATTTAACCGCGACATCCGGCCTATCCTTTCCGACAAATGCTTCGCTTGCCACGGTCCCGACAAGAGCCAACGCAAGACCGAACTGCATTTTGACAGCGAAGAGGGCGCGTTCGTCGACCTCAAGGCCGGCGGAAAAGCCATCGTACCCGGCGATCTCGAAAACAGCGTTCTCTATCAGCGACTGATATCCGACAACGAAGTGCTGCGCATGCCGCCGGGTTACCTCGGGCACGACAAGCTCTCCGACGATGAGATCGCTCTCATTCGCGGTTGGATCGAGCAAGGCGCGAAATGGGAAAAGCATTGGGCGTTCATCCCTCCGCGCCGCGAGATGGAACCGGCCGTCGGCGACGCCGCTTGGTCGCAAGCAGGCTTCGACAAATTCATCCTTGCCCGCCTGAAAAAAGGAGGCCTCAACCCGTCGCCTGAAGCCGATCGTCGCGCCTTGATTCGGCGTGCATCTCTCGATATCACCGGCGTTCCACCGACACCGGCCGAGGTCGAGGATTTCGTCAACGACGCATCCCCCAACGCCTATGAGAAGGTCGTCGACCGCCTGCTGGCCTCGCCGCGCTACGGCGAGCGCATGGCGATTCGCTGGCTCGACGCCGCGCGCTATGCCGACACCAACGGTTACCAAAGCGACGGCTACCGCCACATGTGGCGCTGGCGCGATTGGGTCATTGACGCTTTCAACGACAACAAGCCGTTCGATGAATTCACGATCGAGCAAATCGCGGGCGACCTGCTCCCCAACCCCCGGCGTGATCAGATCATCGCCACCGGATTCAACCGCAACCACCGCACCAGCGCCGAGGGCGGTCTGGTCGAGGAAGAGTTTCGCGTCGAGTACGTAGCCGACCGAGTCGAGACGACATCCACGGTTTGGCTCGGGCTCACGGTCGGGTGCGCGCGCTGCCACGACCACAAGTACGACCCGCTATTGCAGAAAGAGTTCTATCAACTTTTCGCCTTCTTCAATCATCTTCCCGAGCGAGGGCTGGTCTATAACTTCGGCAACGAAGAACCGCTGATCAAAGCGCCCACTCCCGAGGATGAAACCAAGCTGGCCGTTCTCGACAAAGAACAGGCCGCCGCCGAAAAGGCCTGGCAAAAGCTCGACGGCAAAATCAACAAGGCACAGCGAAGTTGGGAAAAATGGGTGCAAGCCTCGCGCGCCCCCGATTGGGCCCCCGGCGACGGGCTGATTCTGCACTTCCCCTTGGACGGCAGCTTGCGCGAGGAAACCGGGGTTTACCGCCGGCCCGTATCGTACAACCCGCTGACCAACCCCGACCCGGAGCCGCCGGTTCGCCCGTTCGTTGTCGAGGACGATGACGAGGACAATGACGAGGAGGAGCACGAGGGCGGCACGCTCTCTTTCGACAAAGGACCGCTCGGCCAAGCAGCCCGTTTCGACGGCAAGACACACGTCGAAGGCGGCCCGGGCTTCGAATTCAGCTTTCTCGATCCGTTTACTTTCTCGGCTTGGATTTACCCGACGTCGCCAAACGGGGCCATTCTCTCCAAGACAGAACTCCTCCCCAAGGAAGCCGGTCATGGACTCTATTTGCGCGACGGCAAGGTCTTTCTCTACATCAACAATCGCTGGACCGACATCAGCTTACGGCTCTACGGCGACCAGCCGATCGAGATGAACCGCTGGCACCACGTCGCCGCGACCTACGACGGCGGACGCAAGGCCCGCGGCGTCCACCTCTATGTCAACGGCGAAGAGCAAGGCAAGGAAATCGACTGGAACGACCTGATCTTTCCCTTTGGATCGGATGAACCGTTCCGTATCGGCGCCGGCGGCGGCGAGCCGAATTTCCAGGGCTTGATCGACGATGTGCGCGTCTACGGACGCGCCTTGCCGCCGGAGGAAGCGAAGCTACTGCCCGTGCGCGCGACAGTGACCGAGATTGCCCGTAAGAGGGCCGGGAAGCGCACGACGCTCGAAGCGCGCAAGCTGCGCGGCGCGTTTCTCGATCGGGCGGCTCCCGCCGAGATTGCGACCGCGCGGAAGAAGCTCTACGATGCCCGCCGAGAGCGGATGTTGTTCCACGACAGTATCCCGACCGTCATGGTCATGATGGATAGCGAAGAGCCTCGCCAAGCCTACATTCTCACGAGAGGCTCTTACGACGCGCACGGTGACAAGGTGGATCCCGGTACGCCGGCGATTCTCTCGTCCTTCAAACCGGAATTGCCGAGAAACAGGCTGGGGCTGGCGCGTTGGCTGGTCGACCGCTCCAACCCGTTGACGGCGCGCGTTACGGTCAATCGCTTGTGGCAGATGTTTTTCGGTGTCGGACTCGTGAAAACGACCGAGAACTTCGGCTCGCAGGGTGAAAAACCGCCCCACCAAGACGTCCTCGATTGGCTGGCCGTTGACTTCATGGAAAGCGGCTGGGACGTCAAAGAGATCGTCAAGACGATAGTCACGAGCGCGACCTATCGGCAGTCCTCCAAAACGACGCCGGAGCTCATCGAGCGGGACCCCGAAAATCGTTTGTATGCCCGCGGCCCGCGCTTCCGATTACCGGCGGAAACGATTCGCGACCAGGCCCTGGCGATTTCGGGATTGCTGAACGAAGAGCTGGGGGGGCCGTCGGTGAAGCCCTACCAACCC
Organism: Bryobacterales bacterium; assembly: GCA_965238125.1. Classification (GTDB taxonomy): domain Bacteria; phylum Acidobacteriota; class Terriglobia; order Bryobacterales; family UBA6623; genus UBA6623. The sequence continues at coordinate 1,399,074 of OZ250179.1, forward strand.
GAGGGGCTTTGGGCGGAATTGACATTTGCCGACAATGGCTATATCCGCGACGACGGCGACGATCTCTACCGCCGCAGCCTTTATACGTTTTGGCGCCGGACCGTCGCGCCCCCGTCGATGGTCACCTTTGACTCGACCAACCGCGAAACCTGTGAAGTGAGGGAAGTTCGCACCAACACGCCGCTGCAGGCCTTGAATTTGATGAACGACGTGACCTACGTCGAAGCCTCGCGAAAACTCGGCGAGCGCATGATGAACGAGGGCGGCGAGACACCCGCCGAACGCATCGCTTACGGCTTCACGCTGGCCACGGCGCGCCCGCCGCGTTCGCAAGAAACCAGTGTCTTGCAACAGGCCTACAGCAGCTTTTTCGATGATTTTCAGACCGACCCGGAAGCCGCCGAGCAGTTGCTCAGCGAGGGCGAGTCGGAGCTCGATGAATCGCTCGATACAGTGGAGTTGGCTTCTTACAGCAGCGTCGCCAGCTTGATTTTGAATTTAGACGAGACGATCACCAAGGAGTAGTCCCGCTGCGTCGCCCGAAAGCTTGACGCAAGCCGGCAGCCCGCTCAACGGACAACGGAGTAAACCATGGATCCTCGATTGGAACGCACCCAACACCTGACCCGCCGGCATTTCTTCGGTCGCTCGGCCGCCGGCATCGGCACGGCCGCCCTGGCGTCGCTGTTAGCGAACGATCTTGACGCCGCTCCGAAAGGCGAGGCTTCCGATCGGCCTTATCCGGGTCTGCCCGGCCTGCCGCATTTCGCCCCCAAGGCCAAACGCGTGATCTGGCTGTTTCAGTCCGGTGGCCCCTCGCAACTTGATCTGTTTGACTACAAGCCGGGGCTCGCGAAATTGCGCGGGCAAGATTTACCCGAATCGGTTCGCAAGGGCCAACGGCTCACGACCATGACTTCCACCCAGGAGAGTTTCCCCATGGTCAACTCAATCTTCAAGTTCAAACAGCACGGGCAATCGGGAGCCTGGCTGAGCGAAGTGTTGCCGGAAACCGCGAAGGTCGTCGATGACATCGCGATCATTCGCTCGATGAAGACCGAGGCGATCAACCACGACCCGGCGGTCACCTTCATTCAGACCGGCGCCCAAATCGCGGGCCGTCCGAGTATCGGCGCGTGGCTGTCTTACGGGCTCGGAAGCGAGAGCAGCGATTTGCCGGCGTTTGTCGTCATGGTGACGCAGGGCGGCGGCGGGCAGCCGCTTTACGACCGTCTGTGGGGCAGTGGTTTTCTGCCAACCGAGTACCAGGGCGTCAAGTTCCGCTCGATCGGCGACCCGGTGCTGTATTTGTCCGACCCCAAGGGATTCAGTAAAAAGAGCCGCCGTTCTTATCTGGACGCGCTCGGCAAGCTGAATCAAATGAAGCTCGATGAATTCGGTGATCCCGAAATCGCAACCCGCATCTCGCAATACGAGATGGCATTTCGGATGCAGAGTTCGGTGCCGGATCTGACCGATCTCTCCACCGAGCCCTCGCGCATCTTCAAGCTCTATGGCGACGACTCAAAGAGACCCGGGACCTTCGCCGCCAACTGCCTGCTCGCCCGCCGGTTGGCCGAGCGTGGCGTGCGTTTCATTCAACTCTTCCACCGCGGTTGGGACCAGCACGGCAAGCTCCCCACGCTTCTGCCCGAGCAGGCCAAGGAAACCGACCAGGCCTCGGCCGCTCTATTGCAAGACCTCAAAGACCGCGACATGCTCGACGAAACGCTGGTGATTTGGGGCGGAGAGTTCGGCCGCACCGTTTACTGCCAAGGCCGCCTGACCGAAGACAATTACGGCCGCGATCATCACCCGCGCGCGTACAGCGTTTGGATGGCCGGCGGCGGCATCAAGGGAGGCGTTGTGTACGGCCAGACCGACGATTTCTCTTACAACATCGTGAAAGATCCGGTCCACATCCATGATCTACAAGCGACTATTTTACAGTGTCTTGGGGTCGATCACAAGAAGTTGACCTTTAAGTTCCAAGGCCGCCATTTCCGCCTAACCGACGTCCACGGAGACCTCGTGAAGCCGTTGTTGGCGTAGGGGGCGAGGAGCTCCCGGAAGGGGGCGCGGGAAAGCAGCCCAGGGTGAAGCGAAGCGAAACCCTGGGTCCCCGCCAAAGACAGACAAGCCTCGGACGGGACGTAGGAGCAACCCGTTCGATTCAGCCCCGCGTCCCCGCCAAGACCGGACGACCGGATCCTGCCGCCGCACCATACGACCAAGATGTCCGACCCCGCCTACAAAGACCCCGATCTCAACCTTGGCCGCATCTACACCAAGCGCGGCGACAAGGGTGAAACCAGCCTCGTCGGCGGTACGACGGTTCGCAAAGACAATCTCCGCATCGAAGCCTACGGGACCGTCGACGAGTTGAACTCGTTCATCGGCATCGCCCGCGTCTCGGCCGAAGAAGCCGCCGAAGACTGCAAACCCCTAACGCCCCTATCGCGAATCTTGCTCCGAGTCCAGCACGAGCTCTTCAACCTCGGCTCAATCCTCGCCACCGAGCCCGACCAAGTTCGCCCGCAACAGCCGCAAATCGCCGAGGCCGACATCGAACAGCTCGAGCGCGAGATCGATCGCGCCAATGTCGAGCTCTCCTCGCTGCCGTCGTTCGTCTTACCGGGCGGCTGCCGCCTCAATGCGGAATTACACGTCTGCCGCACCGTTTGCCGCCGCGCCGAGAGGATCCTGGTCGCCCTGAGCCGCGTCGAAAAGGTTCCCGACACCTCGTTACGCTACCTCAACCGCCTCAGCGACGCCTTGTTCGTGTGGAGCCGCTGGGCCTGCGTCAAGCTCCAGGCCGAAGAAGTACTCTGGCAACCCAACGAAGCCGCTTCCGGCTCCCAAGAGTAATCCCCGCGTACTGCCCGAAACCAGCCAAGCACCGGACGACTCGTGCTTCCGCCTCACTCCGCCCCCAAATACAAGAACCGCGTAACAAACAAAGCCGTCAACAAATAGACCAGCCACCCAATCGACCGCCCCTCCCCACGCACAACCTTTAGCGCCGTGAAGATCACAAACCCGATCGCCAGCCCGTTGGCGATGCTGTAGCTCAGCGGAATCATTACAATCGTCAGAAACGCCGGGACCGCGATCACCGTGTCGTCCCAATTGATTTCCCGCACCGTCGCCATCATCAAGCACCCCACCAGAATCAGCGCCGGCGCGGTGGCGGCGGTGGGAATGACGCCAACCCACGGAGCCACGAACAACGACACGACGAACAGCAAACCCGTCACCGCCGCCGACAGTCCCGAGCGGCCGCCCGCCGCAACACCCGCCGCGCTCTCGATGTAGCTCACGACCGTCGAGGTCCCGCACACAGCCCCGACAGTCGTCGCCACGCCGTCGGCAAGCAAGATGCGCCGGATACGGGGAATCCCGCCCTCTTTCGGAAACAGCCGCGCCCGATTGCCGACGGCTACCAAGGTCCCTATGTTGTCGAACAAATCGACGAACCAAAATACGAACACGATTTCGAGCAGCCCCAAACTCATCGCCGCGCCAATATCCAACTCACCCCATGCCGCGCCCAGCTCGGCGAGCCCGGCCGAGCTTTGCTTATGGACGCGCCCGAACAAGGCCGCCAGGCCCGTCGTCGCGACAATCCCGATGACAATCGCCGCCCTCACGCGCCAAGCCAGCAAACCGGCCGTCAGCAGCAAGCCGAACATCCCGAGCAGAGTATCCGGGCTCGAAAGATCACCCAGCGTCACCAGCGTGGCCGGGTTGGCCGTGACCAGGCCGATGTTTCTGAGTCCGATCAGCGCCAGAAACAGTCCGATCCCGCCCCCCACCGCGGCGTAGAGATCCCTGGGAATCGCCGCCACGATCGCCTGCTGCACGCCGACCAACGTCAGCGCCAAAAAGACCAGCCCCGACAGGAACACCGCGCCTAACGCCGTCTGCCAAGGGACACCCATGCCGATCACCACCGTATAGGTGAAATACGCGTTGATCCCCATGCCCGGAGCCAGGGCGATGGGGTAGCGCGCGTAAACGCCCATAAGGATGCTTCCCACTGCCGCCGCCAAGCAGGTAGCCCCCGCCACCGCCGCCGGGGGCATGCCGGCTTCCCGCAAGACCGCCGGGTTGACGAAGATGATGTACGACATCGTCAGAAACGTCGTCACACCCGCGAGGACTTCCGCGCGGAAGTCGGTCCCCAGCTTGTCGAATTCAAAGTAGTGCGCGATGGCTTGCTTCATGGAATGAGGCGGGGTCGCCGCTCGGGTAGAGAACGGCACCCGTGGCGTCTGAAAAAATGGGGACTGTGCCAAGCGCCGACCGAATAATTTGGTGATTATGCACTTGACACAGACACAGTACAAGCGCTAGGATTTGGGGTGCGTGACAGGTCGGACACCCCCTAGGTCACGACAGGCTTCTTCCGCGATTTCGGCGTCGGTTTAGGTTTCTTTGGCTTGGCGCTAGGCGCTTCGGCAAGATCACGGATTGGGCCCATGTCGGCCTCGTAGTTCTCAATCCTTTCTGTAAGGACATCCCTAAGCGCTTTTAGGTGCTCCCATGACATGGTGACGCCAACACGCTCCTCGACATACGGGGGCGTACCCGAGATTTCTACGCGGGGCAGTATGGCACTAAAGATAAGGGACACATCGAAGAAATTCTCAGACACCCTGGCTCGGTTCGCGTGGGCAAAGTGAAAATCCTCGGACCGGATCACTTCGAGCTCATCGACCCGGTAGCCTTGTCTCTGTTGCGTTTTTCTAGCTGGCATAGGCATAAGTCTCCTTGGCCGAAGTTCTTGCTGGCCGACCTGGCAGCAGGGGTGCAGGTAGCGGTTCCTCCGGTGTGATGAGTCCTTGCGTTTGAAGCACCCCCTGTGATTTCAAGCTACGTACCGCCCCGGATGCAGCACCTGGCGGCATGACTAAGGTTTTGGTTGAAGCAGCAGTCGTCTCGACGACGTGCGTTTCAGTCTCGCCGGACGGTTTCTCTTCAGGAGTCGGGCCAGCAGTTACGATGTCTGGCTCAAATGCGATTCTCAGCCCTAGCGCCCTGAGAATGGCAGTGAAGCTTTGGTAGGTCGGGTTGCCGGACTCACAAAGCATTCGGTAGATACTTTCTCTGCTGATGCCAGCCTGTTTCGCGACGGCCGACATCTTGCCGGACTCCGCAACATTGCGCAGCGCGACCAAAGCCATCTCGTCAGAATCCTCAAGTGCAGCATTCAAGTAGTGCGCCGCAGCCCTTGGGTCTTGGAGATACTCCAGAAGCGCGTCATGATGCGGGCGAGTGCGTTTAGGCACTGTAGTCCTCCCATCTCTCTTGGGCCTTCCGAATATCGCTGTCCTGGCTGTCCTTGTCGCCTCCACCGAGCAGTATTACTTTGTCGTCGCCGTCCAGACCGTAATACACGCGGTAGCCGGGCTCAGAATCGATCTTCAGTTCATGAACACCGTCCCCCACGGAGCCCCGTTGGCCGAAATTCCCGTCTTTCACGCGATCAAGCCGAACCATGATTTTGGACTTACCCTTCCAATCTCTAAGACCGGTGATCCATTTCTGAAGCGGATCTTGACCGTTCGGAGCGATGTAGTGACTCAGGATTCTGGGGTGTGCTTCCACCGGGGCAAGCATCCTTCAGGGAACTCATCGTATCATCGGCCCCCGACATGTGCTATAACGTGAGTGCGGAAGCGGCGGGAGTCGAACCCGCAAAACCCGGTCAAAGGTTCATGGCTTATAAGGCCCGTGGGCTTGCCGATGCCCAACGCTTCCGCCAACCAAACATCTGTGATTTTTATATCACAGGTTGATTGTAGCACGGTTTATGCATGAGCGCAAGACCAGCCCGACGGTTGCCAAGCGAGATTTCGACAAGATCCTGGCGCGACTAGCCGCTACTCCGCCCGCCACGAAAGAAGAGATAAGCCGGTCGATACAGGACAAGAAGCGGGAGCCTACCCCGATACTTGAGAAGAAGTGAGCCGCCGGTAGGGCAGCGCTATCCCGATCAACAGGCGGGCAACCGTCAACCCAAACAGGTCTTCGTTCTCCCGGTTGTTGAACCGGAAGGTGAACTCATAGAGATAGCGCTGAAGATGCTTTATCGAGATCTTGTGGAAGCTGCCTATCACGGAACGCTTGAAAAGCGAGAATGCGCCTTCGAGGCTGTTTGTGTGGACGCGACGAACCCATTCCTTGATGCTGTGGTTCACAGTCTCGTGTGCGTAGGTCTCGCCCAAGGTCCGGTAGACCACGCTTTCGTCAGTCGCGAGCAACTGCGCCTCGGGTGAGACGCGATCCTTAACCACAGCCACGAGCACTTCTTTCGTGGCTCCGGGGACGTGACGGGCTTCGATCTTCCCACCGCGCTCGATGAGGCCGTGGACGGCGGGTTTCTTCCAAGGCTTCCGTTTCCGCCGCTTGTCGAACCGACCACCAATGAACGTTTCGTCGGATTCGACGATTCCAATCAATTGCGGGCCGCCCTTTTCTTCCATGGCTTTGCGGATCCGGTGGGCAAGATACCAAGCGGTGCGGTAGGAAACTTCCAGATCACGTTGAAGCTGCAACGCGGAGATACTCTTCTTGGCGTTGCAAATCAGGGCGATTGCGAGAAACCACTTCCGTAGCGGAAGGTGGGAATCGTGGAAAAGCGTGCCCAGCGTGGCGCTGAACTGCCGATTGCATTCAAGACACTGGTACAAAGACCGGCTCGGCACACGCACCTGTACATCTTCGCCGAGCTTCTTGCTGAACCGCTTTCGCGAGGTCTCTTTCGTTTTGAACTTGGAGATGCGTTTGGACTCGCACGCTAGGCATTGAACCCCTTCAGGCCAGCGCATTTTCTCCAGGTAGGCCAAGCACTGCTCTTCGGTAGCGAACTCGCTGGCAACGTTTATCAGGCTCCGTCCGACCCGTCGTGTCTTTGCCATACCTCAATTATGCACCAAAAGGGGTCTCTGTGTCAAGTGCATAATCACCAATAATTTCCGTTGAGTCAATAACCGCATCCGGCGCGAGGTGGACTCTTCCGAAAATAGGTCCCTGGGAGTATCTCATGTTACACTTGGACCCAAAAATGGCCCCTAGAGCGGGGACTCGATGGCGATCGAACGAAGTTTTCGTGGCGGTATTATGAATGCTGCGGATTCATAGAAACGGACTGTCCCCGATTTTTTCCTACAGTAGCGGCTGGTGCTCCAGCCAAGCGGCCGCCGAGGTCACTCGCGTCGATGCCGCATGATCTTCTCGATTTCGTCAGCCTCTTTCGGCAGTGCCTCGGTCAAGACTTCCGCGCCGTCTTCGGTCACCAACACCATATCTTCGATGCGGATGCCGAGCCCTTCGTCGGGCAGATAAAGACCCGGCTCAATCGTAATGACCATGCCCGCTTCGAGCGTCGTCTTCGCATCGGCGGGATCATGCACCGCCAGCCCCACATGGTGCCCGAGTCCGTGAGCGAAATATCGACTCAGCTCGGTCTCGCCCTCCCAACTCTGTTTGTCGAAATATTGCTTTGCGACCCGGCGTAGGCTCTTCCTTCCGTCGCCCGCCAATCGCATGCCCGGCCTGACGGCTTCGATGACCGCGCGCTGCGCGCCGAGCACGATGTCATAGAGCTTGCGTTGCCTATCGCTGAAGCGCCCGCTAACCGGCACCGTACGGGTGACGTCGGCCGCGTAATGGGCGTATTCCCCGCCGACGTCGATCAGAACCAAATCACCGTCGTTGAGCCGTGCCTCGAGTTTGTCGTAATGGAGAACGGTCGCGTTTCCGCCGGCGCCGACGATGGGTGTGTACGCGAGGCGTTGGCAACCGAGAGACATCATCGTCGCGATCATGCGGCCGGCAATAGCGACTTCCGAGACGTCGGCGCGAATGTCGTGCCAGGCGGCGCGGTGGGCGGCCATGGTGGCTGCACTCGCCTTGCGGATATAGTTGAGTTCTCCGGCCGATTTCACCGCCCGCATCAGGGCCAGAGTCTTGCTGACATCGACCGGCTCGAAACCCGGGACCAGTTGCCTAAGGCGATCGCGGCGATCCGGAAGCGGCTGCTCGCCATAGCCGTGCCGCGACGGCAAAACGCTGTACACCCGCCGATACCGCGGCATCTGCTTGACGAGCACTTTCGACAAATCGTCGATATCGCGCGGCTCATCGATGCCGGTCGCCGATTGAGCCCCGGGATCGTCGAACCCCAGTCTTGCCCCCGTCCATTGCTCTCGATGAGTGTTTCGCTTCGTCAGAAACAGCATCTCGCGGTACGGGCGACCGCTCCTTTTCGGCAGCAACAGCAGCGTCGCTCCGGACTCGTTCCATCCCGTCACGTAATAGAAATCATTCTGCTGCCGAAAGGCGGAACGGCTCGACTGTGCTTCGGTCTCGCGAAATCCGAAAACCACGATCGGACCATCGGAATGCTTTCCCGCCAGACTCTCTCGCCGGGCACGGTAGACTTCGCGCGGTTCGACCTTCGAAGCGGCCGGCAAGACCGTCGCGATCACGCACAGCAGGCCGATTCGTGTCCAACCCATACCGATGTTAGGCATCGTCAAGCAACGATTGATTCGTCTGGTCACGCACTGACAAGCGGCGCGGCAAAGCACCCCCCGGAGCCGGTCCCGCAGCGAGCCTATTAGTATAAGCACGCCCGCAAGTTTCCTTTCGACACAGCATTGCCCGGGGTATGCGACACAATCGTTGACCCAACGACCCGATCCCACCGACACCTATTTTCATGGCGGTATTATGAATGCTGCGGATTTACGGGAACGGACTGTCCCCAAAAGAATCGCCACACGCCAAGAAAGCATGCGCCGCGGACCCCTTCCGTAGTAAACCCGCATTTTCAATTTGATGTATGAGCTTCAGACCATCCAGCGACCTTCAGCGTCTTTATTGATAGGGGCTAGAGCCCGATAAGGACGCCATGGAGGTCAACACCCGATGGGTGAAAAAGAAAACAAGCCGTTTCAGCTCACGTTCAATGGATTTCTCAAAGTCGATTTCCAAGGATCGCGAGTCACCTCGGATGGCGGTCTGATTCTCGTTCGCGAACTGGATGAACGACTCGGACTCGGGAAGCTGATCGACGAGCATCTCAGCGACTCGCGACAAGGCTTGAACAAGAAGTTCGCGCTGGCCGATCTGCTGCGGCAGTCGGTCTACAGCCGACTCGCTGGCTACGAGGACCTCAATGACGCCGTTCGAGTATCCGCCGATCCGACCTTTCGCTTGATCGGCTCGAAGAGGAACTGGGATCGCGGAGCAGCCTTGACCTCGACGCTGCATGGCTTCGAGACGGAGATGCTGGCGAGCGAAGAGAACTTGCTGGGGCTGATGGCAGTGAACCGGGAGCTGGTCGCGCAAGCCGAAGCTCCCGACGGTTCAGACCGCGTGGTGCTCGACATGGACTCCACGGAGAGCCCCGTCCACGGCCAACAGGAAGGCAGTGCCTACAACGGCCATTTTGAGTCCCTCTGCTATCACCCGCTGTTGCTGTTCAACCAGCACGGCGACCGCCTAGGCGCGAAGCTGCGTCCCGGCAACGTGCACAGCGCCGAGGACTGGGACGAGCTGCTACTGCCGGAGATCGAACGACAACAGGCGGAGGGCAAACAGGTGACGTTCCGCGCCGACGCCGCCTTCGCCAAGCCCGAGATCTACGAGGCGATGGAGGAGCGCGGCGTGGACTACGTGATTCGCATCCCGGCGAACAAGAGCCTGGAGCTGGAGATCGAGGACATCCTGTTTCGGCCACCGGGCAGGCCGAACGCCAAGCCTCTAGTATAACGTTTCATTAAAACATAACCATAGGACAATGTTTCCTGCTAGACTGGTCGCATGGCAGGAAAATCGAAGCGTCCCCCACTGCTGCTCACGACCGAAGAGGTGCAACATCTGAAACGGCTGCGGCGTTCCCGCAAGGCTCCGGCTCGGGAGGTGCGGCGCGCCGAGATTCTGTGGCGCTATCATGGCGGCGAGACAATCGCCGAGATTATGCGGGCCGTGAAGATGACCCGCAAGAGCGTTGCCAAATGGATCGAGCGAGCCCTCGCCATCGGAGTGCAAGCAGCGCTCAAGGATGCCTATCATCGTCCCTACGAGCCCCGCATCTCCGAGGAGGCCAAGGCCTGGGTGGTGCATTTGGCCTGTTGCAAACCCAAGGAACTGGGATACGCCGCCGAGTTGTGGACCCGCGGCGCGCTCGCTCTCCACGTGCGCCGGCATGCCGTGGAGGCGGGCTATCCGGCCCTGGGGCAAGCGGCCAAGGCGACCGTCCACCGGATTCTGGCGGGGCAGCCGCTGCATCCAGAGAAGGTGAAATACTACCTGGAGCGTCGCGACCCGGAGTTTGAGTCCAAGATGCGGCAGGTGCTGCTGGTCTACCGCGAGGTGGCCTTGCAAAATGAAAGCTCGGGCGAGGGCGGCCCCTCGCCGGGCGTGATCACGGTTTCGGTGGACGAAAAGCCCGGTGTGCAAGCGATCGCCAACACCGCCCCGGACCTGCCGCCGGTCCCTGGGCGGCATCCTTGTACGGCTCGGGATCACGAATACCAACGTCTGGGAACCTGCTCGATTCTGGCGGCGCTGGACTTGCACGACGGCCGCGTAACGGCGCGGGTCGAGCGGCGGCACCGCAGCCGCGAATTCATCTCACTGCTGAAGGATCTGGACCAATTCTATCCGGCCGAATGCACGATTCGATTGATCTTGGACAATCATTCCGCTCACATATCCAAGGAGACGAAGGACTATTTAGCGACGCGGCCGAACCGCTTCAAATATGTGCACACGCCGACCCACGGGTCCTGGCTGAACATTGTGGAGACGCTGTTTGGGAAGATGGCCCGGACGTTTTTGAAGCGCATCCGGGTGGAGTCCTGGGAGGAGCTTCGGGAACGAATCCTGCTGGGGATCGCGGAAATCAACGCCGCTCCGGTGGTCCACCGCTGGAGCAAGTTCGAGGCGCTCGAGGAAGCGCCTGAGTTGGGTATAATTTAATGAAACGCTATACTAGTGCGCTACAAGAGTTTTCGCTATCAGGCCGAGAGCTGGTCGAAGGCAAGGCGAGTTGTCGCCAAGGTCGAGCATCACCAGGGCGAACTATTCCCGCGCGTCGGATTTGTCGTGACGAGCATGAGCTTGCCGAGCCGCTCGGTCGTGCGGTTCTACAACAAGCGCGGCACGGCGGAGCAGTGGATCAAAGAAGGCAAACAGGCCACGCACTGGACCCGCTTGTCGTGTCACCGCTTCCGAGCCAACGAGGTACGGCTGCAACTCAGCGTGCTGGCCTACAACCTGGGCAACCTGTGGCGGCGGCTAGGGCTGCCGCAGCGAATCAAAAGCTGGTCGCTAACGAGTTTGCAACACAGGTTGATGAAGACCGGCGGTCGGCTGGTCAAGCATGCTCGCTACTACTGGTTGCTGCTGGCGGAGGGGCATCTGAACCGGCGGCTGTTCGGTGACATGCTGCATAGGATCTGGGCGCTGCCTGTGCCGGGTGGGTAGCGTTGCCCGGGCGAGGATCAACAGTTTTTGGCTCCAAAAAGGTTTCGCAGGGAGCAGTGTCGGCCGGAGCGCCGTTCAGTCCGCTCAATCAACGTCTGTGAGCGGACGGACGAGCCCTGGCGCCTACCGGCGGAGGTGATGTGCAGGGTTCAGCGCGAAAAGACGTGGTATTCGGCGCAGCGGGGGTGTATCCTGTGACCGTGCCAGGGCCAAAATGGAAATCCTGGGTAAAATCCCTCCCATCAGCCCGTGTCGCGGCGCGCCGGGCCGGTCGTGCTTCATGCCGGTCGTGCTTTATGAATGACCCGACTCTTATTCCCGAGAACGCCCCCGAGCCCCCCCATGCATGATTTGGTCATTCGCAACGGGACCGTGATCGACGGCACAGGGGCGCCGCGCCGCCAAGCGGACGTTGCGATCACCGCCGGTCTGATCACCGCCCTGGAAGCCAAGGTCGGGACCGCGCGCCGCGACATCGACGCCGAGGGCCTGCTCGTGCTGCCCGGCTGGGTGGATATCCACACCCACTACGACGGGCAGGCGACCTGGGACCCGGCCATGACTCCCTCCTCGTGGCACGGCGTAACAACGACCATCTTCGGTAATTGCGGGGTCGGCTTCGCGCCGGTTCGGCCCGGTACCGAGGCCTTCCTCATCAACTTGATGGAAGGGGTCGAGGACATTCCCGAAATTGTCCTCTCCGAAGGCGTCGACTTTCGCTGGGAAACGTTCAACGAATACCTCGATGTGCTCGAGGAAACCGATCGCGTGATGGATGTCGGTGCGCAGGTTCCTCACGCGGCGCTGCGCTTCTACGTGATGGGCGATCGCGGCGCGGACCACGCGACGCGTCCGAACGAAGACGAGATCGCCCGTATGGGCGAGCTGCTCGAGCAAGGCTTGGCCGCCGGGGCCTTCGGCTTTACGACCTCGCGCACGCCTAAGCACCGCGCCGCCGACGGCCGGCCTACTCCGAGCTTGACCGCCGAGCACCCGGAGTTAGCCGGAATCGCCGCCGCCATGAAGCGCGCCGGGACGGGCCTGATCCAAGTGAACTCCGACTTCGGCCCCGGGGAGTTCCAACTGCTTCGGAAAACAGCGGAACTCGCCGAACGGCCCTTGTCGGTGCTGCTCGTTCAGATGGCCCTTGCTCCGGGCCGCTGGGCCGAGACGTTGGCGTCGGTGGACCAAGCCTGTGCGGACGGGCTCGAAGTCACCGCGCAGGTCGGCTCGCGTCCGATCGGCGTCTTGTTGGGACTACAGGCCTCGCTGCATCCGTTCGTGAGCCACCCATTGTGGCTTGAACTCCAGGCTCTCGATCATGAACAACGCATCACCCGCTTGACCGTCGAGCCCGAGTTGCGCCGCCGTCTCATCGAGGAGCGCCCCGACGACGAACAGACCCGGGAGATGGCAACGATCCTGGAGCGGACTTTCGAGTTGGGTGACCCTTTGAACTACGAGCCCGAGTTCACCGAGAGCGTCGCGAATCGGGCTCGGGCTGCTAATCGCGACCCCTTCGACCTGGCTCTTGAATTGCTGCTCGCCGACGGCGGCCGGACGCTGCTACTGCATACCTTCGAGAACTACTGCGAGGGCAATCTCAACGTTGTCCACCAAATGCTGGTCAATCGAAACACGGTTTGTGGAATCGCCGACGGCGGCGCCCACGTCGGGCTGATCTGCGACTCCGGCGCACCGACCAGCCTGCTCACCCATTGGGCCCGCGATCGAACGCGCGGTCCGCATCTGCCGCTTGAGTTTCTGGTCCACAAGCAGACCGCGGCTACCGCCCGAACCTACGGGCTGCACGACCGCGGCCTCATCGCTCCGGGCTACCGCGCGGACCTCAACGTCATCGATTTCGACGAACTGCACCTGGAGCGGCCCGTGGTCGTGCACGATCTACCGGCCGGCGGTAAGCGCATCGTCCAGCGCTCGATAGGCTACCGGCATACCTTCGTTCACGGAGTGGAAGTCGCTCACAACGGCGAGGACACGGGCTCGCGGCCGGGCCGCTTGCTGCGGGGTGTGCGGTCGGGTCCCGGCGGGCGGAGGTTGCCGGCGCACCGACTCACACCGGACGACCTGCCGGGCCTCGATGTCGACGAAGCTTGACGCCCGGCGCCTTCGACGGCCGAAAATCATCCCACCGCCGGAAGCGGCGGGATGACAGTGTTGCCGCTCTATAACGGCTGCCTGGAATGGCGAATTCTATGCCGTTATCTCATTCTTTGGCGCGAAAACTTAGCTCGGGCTCGTAGACCCAGATCCGCCACTCGGAAGGCGACTCCAGCATGGGAAGGACTTTCTCAAGCCACTTGCTTCGGGCCTCCGCGCTCATGCTTTTCACTAACCAGTTTTCACCATCCAAATCCCCCATCTTGTCCAATGGCGCCCAGCTTACGAACGTGGTTCTGGAGCCGCCCCACCTGACCCGGTGGACACCAAAGGCCGGCCTGCCGGCTTTCTTGTACGCGGCAAACAGTTCCTTTCGATGCTCAATGTACTCATCCGCCATCCCGGGACGCACGTGAGATGTCAGTGTCGTGAACATCTTTGGTGGCTCCTCCGATGTCCACGGAATCGTGAGTTCCGGGATCGGACGTCTGATCGTGATTTTCACTTCCTGTACGCATAGCCTTCTTCTGGCGCGGAGTCCTGCCGCCTCGGCGGCCGACATCCCCCTGCTCGCGGGTCCCGGGGAATCACGTTGGGCATAGTTCTCCATCGGGGTCAGGATGCTGTATTCAAATGGATTCCCCGCACTACGTAAGACGTGACGGAAACTTCCGCCGCCTTTCTTGTAAGCTTCCGAAAACCGTTTCGAGATTTCGCGCCATTCCGCGGCGCGCTCCGGCTTTACCGTAACCGAACCACTTGCACGAGCGGCGGCGGGCTTTGGGCCTGAGCCGTGAAAGTGAGCGCGGCCCCCAGCAATGTTACAACGCTTGTCGTCTTGAAATTCAACATGCACCTCTCCTCTGGGTATGTCCTTAACGAATGTGTGAGCTTCGCCCATAGCCCCTTAACCAGGATTTCCATTTTGGCCCTGGCACGGTCACAGGATACACCCCCGCTGCGCCGAATACCACGTCTTTTCGCGCTGAACCCTGCACATCACCTCCGCCGGTAGGCGCCAGGGCTCGTCCGTCCGCTCACAGACGTTGATTGAGCGGACTGAACGGCGCTCCGGCCGACACTGCTCCCTGCGAAACCTTTTTGGAGCCAAAAACTGTTGATCCTCGCCCGGGCAACGCTACCCACCCGGCACAGGCAGCGCCCAGATCCTATGCAGCATGTCGCCGAACAGCCGCCGGTTCAGATGTCCTTCGGCCAACAGCAGCCAATAGTACCGCGCATGCTTGACCAGCCTACCGCCCGTCTTCATCAGGCGCTGTTGCAAGCTCGTCAGCGACCAGCTCTTGATCCGTTGCGGCAGCCCGAGCCTCCGCCATAGGTTCCCCAGGTTATAGGCCAGCACGCTGAGTTGCAGTCGCACTTCGTTGGCCCGGAACCGATGGCATGACAGCCTTGTCCAATGCGTCGCTTGTTTGCCTTCCTTGATCCACTGCTCCGCCGTGCCGCGCTTGTTGTAGAACCGCACCAGCGAGCGGCTCGGCAAGGCCATGCTCGTGACGATGAAACCGACGCGAGGAAACAACTCACCTTGGTGATGCTCGACCTTCGCAACAACCCGCCGGGACTTCGACCAGCTCGCGGCCTGATACCGAAAGCTCCTGTAGCGCACCAGGGGCTTTGCGCTCGGCCTGCCCGGCGGACGAAACAGGATATCTTCGATCTCCAGCTCCAGGCTCTTGTTGGCCGGGATGCGAATCACGTAGTCCACGCCGCGCTCCTCCAACGTCTCGTAAATATCCGGCTTGGCGAAGGCGGCATCGGCCCGGAACGTCACCTGTTTGCCCTCCGCCTGTTGGCGTTCGATTTCCGGCAGCAGCAGCTCGTCCCAGTCCTCGGCGCTGGACACGTTGCCCGGTCGCAACTTTGCCGCCAAGCAATCGCCGTGCTGGTTGAACAGCAACAGTGGGTGGTAGCAGACCGACTCGAAGTGGCCGTTGTAGGCGCTGCCTTCCTGCCGGCCGTGGACGGGGCTCTCGGTAGAGTCCATGTCCAGCACGACGCACGCGGAGTCATCACCGGCCTCGGCTTGCGCGATCAACTCGCGGTTCACCGCCATCAGCCCGATCAGATTCTCGTCGCCGGCGAGCATGGCGGTCTCGAAGCTCTGCAGCCGGGAGGTCAGCGCCGCGCCGCGATCCCAGTTCTTCTTCGAGCCAATCAGCCGAAAGGTTGGATCGGTGGAGACACGAACGGCGTCGTTGAGATCCTCGTAGCCCGCCAAGCGGGAGTAGACCGACTGTCGCAGCAGATCGACGAACGGGAACTTCTTGTTCGAGCCTTGCCGCGAATCCGTCAGATGCTCGTCTATCAGCTTGCCTAGTCCGAGTCGTTCGTCCAGTTCGCGAATGAGAATCAGCCCGCCATCCGAGGTGACTCGCGATCCTTGGAAATCGACCTTGAGAAATCCATTGAAGGTGAGCTGAAACGGTTTGTTTTCTTTTTCACCCATTGGGTGTTGATCTCCTCAGCGCCTTGAGTGCTTTCAAGCCCGCATAAATAAAGGCGTCCGAGTCCACCCGATGGTTAGCAGAACCGAAACTAAAGTGGAAATCCGGGCTTACTGAGTTTCGCATAATATACTGTCAATCGAGACAAAGAGAAGACTGTTTCCAGAAAGCGGTAATCAAGCGCGGTTTGCGGCGCATTCGCCGCAGCGCTTTGCGGGCGCGCTCGTCGAGTTCCCAGTAGTCCTTCGGGCAGACGTTGGGCAACTCGTGCTGCTTCCAGTACGCCCAAATGTATTCCACCGGGTTCAACTCCGGCGCATAGGGCGGCAAGTACTCCGTTGCGATGTGATCCTCGGAGAGCTGGATGAACTCCCGCACCAGGCGGCTGCGGTGCGCCGGCAGCCGGTCCCAGACGATCAGCAGTGGGCCGTCGATGTGGCGCACCAAAGCCTTCAGGAAGTCGATGACCTCCAGCTCGCCGATCGCGCCGGGATAGAGCCGGAAGTAAAAGTTGCGCAACGTCAGCCCGGCCGACACCGACAGCTTGTCCCAGTTGAAGTTGAACTCCAACACCGGTGTCTCGCCGCGCGGCGCCCAGGTGCGGCAACGATGCGGCTTCTGACTCAATCCGCTTTCGTCGATGAAGACGATCGTACGTTCTTCTTTGCGGGCTTTTTTTTAATGGCCGGCCAAGTCTTGCGCTGCCAGCCGCGGATGGCCTCTTCGTTGCGCTCCCGCGCTTTGCCGACGGGCCGTTGCGGGCTCCAACCGAGCGCCCGCAGGATCTTCCAGACATGGCCCTCGTGATAGCGCACGCCGAACTCGTCTCCGATCAGACGAGCGACCCGCGGACAGCTCCACAGCGGCGTCGGGAAGCCGTGCGCCTCGGGGCCTTCCAGCAGCAACGCCTCGAGGCGTTCGAGCTGCGCGGCGTCCAACAGCGGCTTACGGCCGGCGCGGCCGGCCTGGCGCAACCCGGCTTCGCCGTCACGCCGGTATCGTCGCAGCCACTCGCTGACGCTTTGCCGCGCGACCTTCAATCGCCTCGCTGTCTCGGACTGACTACAACCTTGCTCGACCAACCGGATCGCTTTGAAACGGCGCTTCTCCAGGGCCTCGAAATCCCGCCGTACGCCTTTTGTATTTCCCATACATACAAAGACGTACGTACCCCAAAAAGGTGTCACTTTATTTTGCGAGGCTCAATAATGAACAACCCGAGGATGTGAGCGACCGTGTTAGTCTACGCCGACACAAGTTGGAAATCAAGCGGTGGGTTGCGCGATTGCGCGAGGGAAATAGGGTGGATAGGCAGCATCGGCATTTGCCGGCGGACCGGACGGCTACTCAGGATTGACTCTCGGCGTCAGCCGCGCATACTGCCCGGCTCATATTTCGGAAAGTATTCTCGCGCCGCGCGCATTACACGAGGAGCAAGCCACAGCGACGACACCATGGTCGGGATGGCCATCAGCGCGAACATGCCGTCGATGAGGCTGATGACCGCGTCGATGGAAGCTGTCGCGCCGGCGACGATCGAGGCGACATACAAGTAGTTATAGAGGTGCTGCCGCTCAGCGCCGATCAGGAAGCCCAACGACTTCGTCCCGTAGTAAGAGAAGGCGAACATTGTGCTCGTGCTGAAGAACACGACGCCCATCACCAGCAGCCAGGCGCCGATGCCCGGTAGGTTGTATTCGAACGCTTGGGCCGTCAGAGTAACTCCGTCGGCCTCGCCGGTTTGCCACATGCCGGCGCTGAGAATGATCATCGCCGTGGCGGTGCAAACGATCAGAGTATCGACGGCGGGGCCGAGCATGGCCACAAGGCCTTCACGTATGGGTTCGTCCGTCTTCGCGGCGCCATGCGCCAACGCTTCTGTGCCGATGCCGGCCTCGTTCGAAAAAGCCGCCCGTCGGATTCCCGTCACGACAACCGCTCCAATGGCGCCGCCCGCGACGGCTCGGCCGGTGAAGGCATCGCTGACGATGGTCGCGAAATAGCTCGGGATGTCGCTCCAGTTGGCAAGTAAGATCCAGACGGCCGCGGCGAGATAGAGCACGACCATCAAAGGCACCACGCGGGAAGCAACGGTCGCGATTCTCTGAATCCCGCCGAAGATCACCAGCGAAACGACCGTCGCGATCGCGAGGCCGCAAATGAAGTTGAAGGTCGTCAGGTCAGCGACGTTCGCGAGCCCCGCGGCGGGCGCGGCGATGTCGCGCAGAATCTGCACCAGTTGGTTGACTTGGAAGATCGGTGCGGCCCCGATCATACAGGCGACGCAAAAGAACTGCCCCAAAGGCCGCCATCTCTCTCCCAGCCCGTTAACGACCACATACATCGGCCCGCCCTGAAGATGTCCCCGGCTGTCGGGCCCGCGATACATGATGGCCAACGAGCAGGTGAAAAACTTGGTCGCGATACCGACGACGGCGCTTACCCACATCCAAAACACGGCGCCCGGTCCGCCGGTTTGAATCGCAACGGCCACGCCGCCGATGTTGCCGACGCCGATGGTTCCGGCCAGGGCGCTCGAGAGGGCCTGAAAGTGGGTGACGTCGCCCTCGTCGTCAGGGTTGTCGAACTTGCCGCGAACGATGTCGATCGCGTGCCGGAAATAGCGGAAGGGCAGAAAGCGCGAGTAGACGAGAAAGAAACAGCCTCCGCCAAGCAGCAGCACCAACAGCCACGGCCCCCAGGCGTAATCGGCGAAAGCGATAAGAAAGTCTTCGAGCAATTGCATGAGGGGAAAGCTCCAGTCTACGGCAGCAAGGGCGTGGATGCGGACAAAGTCCGCGCTCTCGCGCGTAGACGAAGTCGGAGTTCGTGTAGGCGAATTCCCCGCTCTACCGCCTCAAAGCCGAGCAAGTCGCCAACGCACAGGACCCGCGGCAGAGCAGGTCCCCCAGAGGGGCAGGTCTCCCAGGCCTGCCCATTCCTCAACCCATCCCTACAGCCACCCACCAACCCAACCAAGCCTCTTGACTCAATACCAGCCCTGGGGGCAAGCCCGGGCGCAAGCCCAGGGACCAGCACCCGACGCAAAACTCTCCCTCAACTGGGCGAACGACCGGCAGGGCCGGTCGTCCGGGGGCCTGGGGCGGCCAAAGACCGGACGCTTGGCGGCCGGTCCCACACGTCCTCTTGGGACGTCACCTGTCGTCCGCCAGGAGAGACACTACCTGCGTTGGTTTGTAAGTGGTTTGGCCGGGGGTGGGTGGGGCGGTGCGGCGAGATCCGATGTATGGAAACGTACCCCGAGGGCCGGTCGGACCGGGAACCGCCGGCCGAGGGCCCAAGCTGAGATTCGCCCGTTAGAGGGTCAGCACGAAGGCGATGACGTCACCCTTTTCCTCGTCGGTGAGAAGCTTCTCGAAAGCCGGCATTCCGCCGCCACCCTCGTTGAGGTTCTTGAGAATATTTTCCGCGGTGGCGTCCTTGCCGCTGGGCAGCTTGCCGTCCTTAATCCCGGCTAGGCCGGGGCCGATCTTCTTCTCCTTGCTGTCGGAGAAGTGGCAAACCGAGCACTTGGTTTCGAAGATACCGGCGCCCTTTTCAGCGTCGCCTTCCTGGTCGTCGGCGACCAGAGTCGGGACCCAGATTAGAGTGAGAGCTATCAAGATTGAAGTCGCGCGCAGCATTGCGTGGTGTTCCTCCTGCGTAAAGAAGCCATTCTAACGCATCGCCGGTCGGCGTATGTGCGTTAGACGGCGCGGCTGGCGCGGGCGGCGCGGGGAGAGAACGGTTTCGCGGTCGTGCGCGGGGGCCGGTGTCATCTCGGACCCGACAAGGCGCTATTCGGTTCCGTGGAATCGCTCGACAAGGGTCGTGACGGCTTCGGTCACAGCGCCTGCCTCGACGCTGTGAACGATCGAATGAGGATGGAGCCGCACTTCGCGGCCGCTGCCGTCCTCGAGGGCAAGCGGTTGCGACCCGGGGCCTCGCAAGAATTCGGCAAGTTCGCCGCGCAACTTCTCGGTTTCGGTTTTTTCGTCGATCACGAGATACAACCCCGGGGCCCAACGGTACAGATGTCCGCTCGAAGGGACGCCCTCGGTGAGCCGCTGAGAGAATTTCTCGAGCACGGCCTCCAAGACGGCCTCGCCATAGCGCCTTTCGACGGCCTCAATGCCCTTCATTTTGATAGCCGCGTAACGAAAGGGACGCTCGCGACCGATCAGTTCGGCGATATAGGCCTCGGCATGGCGGCGCAAGGGCATCGTCGAGAGCGATTCGGTATGGACAAACTTCCCGAACGCCTCGACCTTGGAATTGGCGGTTTGCATGCGGTCGAACTCCTGGCGAGATTCCGCTTCCTGGCGTTTGACGGCGGATTCCAGCTTGCCGAGATGGTCGGATAGTGCCCGTCGGAGCGCCGAAATGTCCTCGATTCGCCCGACCGCGCCGAGATGTTCGACGGTGCGATGAAGCCCAAGATAGAACGTTCGGTTCGAGGAGTCCAAGCGACCGGCCGTTTCCGCCAGCACCGCAATCACCCCGCCGAGCTCCTTTTCGCGACTCGCGAAACCGGCTTCCACCTGTTCCCATTGGTTGGCCAGGCAGTCGCAGAGGGCGAGCGATGTGCGATCGATTTGAGCGGCGTTGGAGCGATTTTTGAGTTCGCGACCGAGCCTGGCGAGATCTTCGCGGAAGCTTTCGTGCGACTCGGCGTCGGGTGCGGGCATGTGTTCCCGGGTGGTCTCGAGAAGACTGTCCACCAGGGCCTCGAGGGCACGGCGGGTCGAGACGTCCTCGCCGGGCGCGGAATCGCTCGGGCGGGCTGGAACCGAGGGGGGTTGACCGGGGTCTTGCGGAGATTGCCTTCCCGCGTCTTGGAGATGTTTCTTGATCGATATCATGGCCGTAAGGACACACCGGGAACCGCCGCTGACCGAGCTCGGGGCCGACGCAAAGGGCTTGTCTTCTAATCGACCGATCCGGCGGGGGAAGTGTAGGAGTGGGAGGGACTACCCTGTTTCTCGCGAGCTCAAAGCTATGAGCCTAATTCCCGGATAAGAGAAAGGGGTACGTGGGAAGATGGGCCCCGGGCGATCCGCGGCACGCGCCAGAGGCCGCTACCGCTGCTTCCTTCCGGACCTGACGGGGTTCACGACATCACGCTGCACGGAACCCGGAGCCCAAATTTCATGCTATCACTCTGCTCGGGGCGCGTTGCGCGGCTCGACCGAGTCAGTTCGGTCGAGAGAATCCGTGTCGAATTCAGCGAATCACACATGGCGGGGCAAGGGCGTCAGCCCGGCGTCAGCCCTGGGCCTGGGCAGGCCGGCAACGCATACTCAAGCCGGTCACGTCACTCGGCGCTACGTGCGCCGGCGACACGGCCTCACCGCCTGCCGCGGCGGCCACCTCCCCGGCGATGCCCGAAACCTCGACGCCCTCCCACGAAGACCGTCCGGACACCGAATCCGAAATGCCGATAGGGGTAGCCGTAGTAACCCAACCCGAAGTGGTATGGGTAGCCGCCGTAAGCGTACAGATGGCCGAGGTAAGGACGAGCCCGACCCTCGCCGCGTCGAAGAATCTTGTCGCGGTGAGTGCTCCAGTCATCCATGCCGTCGCGGCGGCCCGCCGAGGCGAGGCGGTAACTGAAATCGTCGTCGCGAGATCGCACGCTGAACTGCCGCCCTTTCTTGACCGTCTCGACACCGTCGGGCGAGTCCACTTCCGCGACGCCCTTGCGTACGGTGATGACCGTCGACCGCTCATTCTTGCGAATGCGATAAATGCCGGCCTTGAGCGGACGGACGGTCAGTTCGCCGACGTCGATTTCGACATCGGCTTCCGCGCCCTTCCAGACGCTGTAGATCATCTCGCCCTTTTCCAATCGCATGCGAAAAGAGCGCCGACCGATGTCGCCGACCGTCACTGTGGTGTCTTCGTCGAGCCGCGCGAAGTTGACCGGCTCAAACTCGAGCTCCGCTCGCGAATCGAACCCGGTTTCGATTTGGTCGCCTCGCTCGAGTCCCATGCCCCCCTCGGCGGCGATCCAGTCACCGGTCCGCGCATCTCGGGCTCGGATATCACCATCGACCATCGTGACGACAGCGGCGCCTCGGGTGCGCTCGGGTCTAGCCCGACGCCGCGACTGAGCTTGTAATCCCTCGCCGACGATGACGGCGAGCGCTACAAGTAGCATTGGTCCTGATCTCGCTAGGGTGAGTTTCTTCATTGGGTTGCCTCCTCGAGTTGCCGCGGCCGGCGTGCGCAAAACTGCGGCTCTATCGAAACAAACCCCCGCAGGCACCAAAAGTTGCCGCGGGTTGAGTCGATCTCGCCACGTCGAGTGTGGAATCGCACCGAAGAACCGGAAACAAGCTGATTCGACACGGACGCTCTTTCTGCCACAATTGACATTGAGCCGACGACTTGTCTCGTGCTGCAAATCATCGACAAAGATCGCCGAATCTACGACGCCGTCGTCGTGGGCTCGGGCGCGACCGGCGGCTGGGCCGCCAAGCGGCTGAGCGAAGCCGGCATGAGCGTGGCAGTTCTCGAAGCGGGTCCGCCCGTCACCCCCGCCGATTTCAGCGAGCACGTTCAGCCCTACGACCTCAAATACCGCGGCCGGTCGCCGCGCATCGCCCGCGGACGTGCCGTGCAAAGCCTCAAATACGCTTGCCGCGAGTCCAACTACCAGTGGTTCGTCAACGACGTCGAGAACCCCTATACGTCCGCCGAAAACAAGCCGTTTCAGTGGACCCGTTGCCGCGTCCTCGGCGGCCGAACGATGACCTGGGGACGCCAGAGCTACCGCTTCAGCGATCTCGACTTCAAAGCCGCCTCGCGCGACGGCTACGGCGTCGATTGGCCGGTTTCCTACGCCGATATTGAGCCCTATTACGAACAAATCGAAAAATATGTCGGCATCAGCGGCCGCGAGGAAGGTCTTGCCCAACTCCCTGACAGCATCTTTCTCCCGTCGATGGAGATGACGCCGGCGGAGCGCCATTTCAAGAAAGCCGTGCAATCGAAGCTCGGGCGAGTCGTAACGATCGGGCGGACAGCCATCCTCACGCGCGATCACAACGGGCGAGCGGCCTGCCATTACTGCGGACCCTGCGAACAAGGCTGCGTCACCTTTTCCTACTTCAACAGCCCTTCCACGACCATCAAAGACGCCGAAGCCACCGGACGAACCAGCGTCTTGACGAACGCCGTCGCGAGCCACGTCACCCGCGACCCGGCTACCGGACGCGCCTCCGGCGTCGCCTATATCGACCGCCTGACGCGAAAGCCCCGAGAGATCCGCGCCAAGGTCGTCGTGTTGTGCGCCTCGGCTCTCGAGTCCGTCCGATTGCTGCTGAATAGCGGCGAGGGGTTCGCCAACTCCAGTGGTTTGCTGGGTCGCTACATCATGGATCACATCAGCGGCGGAGTCTCCGGGACCCTTCCCATCAAGGAAGCCCAACGCTGGTTCGGAGCCCCGCGGCGTCCTAACGGCATCTACATTCCGCGGTTTCGAAATATCGACCGGTCTCACACCAACGGTATGATCCGCGGCTATGGGTACCAGGGCAGCGGCGGCACTCGGCAATTCTCAGTCGGTGAACTGGCCGACCTTCCCGGCTTCGGCCGGTCCTTCAAGGAATCGGTTCACCATCCCCGAGAAGTCCGATTCGGGCTGGGCAGCTTCGCCGAATGCCTGCCCCGTCACGAAAACTTCGTGGAACTCGACAAAAATACCGTCGACGCCTGGGGAATCCCCGCCTTGCGCATGAACGTCGCTTGGGGCGACAACGAGCACCGCTTGATTCAAGACGCCGCCGCGCAAGGTCAAGAAATGTTGGCGGCGGCGGGAGCCCAAGACATCGAGGTTTCCCCCGAGGTTTCGATTCCCGGCGGCAAGACCCACGAAGTCGGCGGCGCTCGCATGGGCAACGACCCGAAATCGTCGATTGTCAACGGCTTCAACCAGTCGCACGATGTGGAAAATCTGTTCGTTGCCGACGGCGGCGCATTCGTCAGCGTTGCCTGCCAGAATCCGACACTGACCATGATGGCCCTTACCGCGCGGGCCTGCGACTACATCGTTGACCGCCGCGCCAAAGGCGAGTTGGGGTAGCCTCGCCGGCCGCCAAAACCATTGACTCTTCCTTTCACGGCCGGGAACCTCGGAAAATCAGGCTGATTTGACACGGCTTCCAGCCCCCGATAAACTGACCTCTCACGACGATGCTATTGACGAGGACATTCATCGCCTACCTGGCGCGGGAATTGACGCGGCGGCTCGGTAAGTCATCACTCGAAATCCGCGACGAACAGCCCTTGCGAGAGCGCTTTGAGTCCATTCTGGTCGACGAATTAAGTCTCGAGGACGAGATCAACACCGAAGTCCGTGAGCTGTTGAACCAGTACGCCGACTACATGCGCAATCAAAAGATTCCCTACCAGGAAATGTTCCAACGCGTGAAACGGCAGGTTCTCAACGAACGAAAGATGATCTCGGCCGGCGCCCGCGGCGGCGATCGCACCATGAAGCTTTCCCGAGACAAGGTGACCGAGTTTTCTCACGCACTCGGCGGCGCCTTGCCGCGCGTTCCCGGTATTCGCATGACGGCGCCCTGGAACGACATCCGCTTGGAGATTGTCCGTGAAATGACGGATATTCTGGTGAAGGAAGAACATATCGACAAAGCCGCCCAAGAGAAGGTCAGCAGCCAAAAACGCGACATCCCGGAAGGCAGCGAAGAGTGGACCCTGCTTTATCGCCGCTACTACGACGAAGAGCTCAAGCGCTACGGCATCGATCTGTCGCCCTCGTAGCGCGGCGTCTCCCTACCGGACACATTATTTTGCCGCCGACTCGCCGTCGACCCAACCCGAAAGCGGAACGCCCAGACGGTGGCGCCCCTGGGGCATGAACAATACGGCCCCCCTTCAGCCTGCCCGGGGATGATAGCGTTTTACCTGAATCTCCGCATTGCGCTCGCGGGTGCGCGAGATGTCGTAGGAAGTTTGCATCCGAAGGAGTGTGTCCATTGTCGGACCGAACCGAACCCCCCGTGCCCCTCGCCGGCTTCAAGACGCTGCTCTTCTTTACGCTCGACACCGCCCAGGGTCTCGAGAAGTTCCTAGGCGCTTGGGCGCATATGCTGGCCGTAAGCGGTGACTTGGTCGATATGGTGCACGCACACCCGGCCATTGCCGACGGCGGCCGCGAGATTCAGATGAATGTGATTTTCCCGCGGCCCGGCATGTACCGTATCTGGATCCAGACCCAACGCAAGGGCCGCATCAACACCATTCCCTTCACTTTGCCGGTGAAGGAACTGCAATAAGCAGCGCCCCCGCCTCTTCGGCGGGGAAAACAGCCAACCGCGTTCCGGCGGGCAACAACACGGGTTGCCGGAAATAGTAGGAACGCTCCCAGGCGGGCGCGTATTCGCGGAGCCAAATCAAATACCGCTTGCTTCCATCGGGCTTATGGGCAACCACTTCGAGCGATCCGCCCTCGGGCAGGTCCCCGGGACGAACGCCGATCGCGGTCAACGGCTCGGTCAGGGGCGCCTCTCCTCGAATCGCAAAGGGCTCCGCGGCCGGTTCGGGAGGCGGCGTCAGGGCTTCTTCGGTCGGCATTGGCGGCAGGTAGATGAGGTGACCCCGCGGCGCGCCGCCCTCGACCCAACTGGAAATCAGCGCGATCTCCCGCTCGCTCAAGCTCAGGTCGTCCTTGAAGTGGCCGAACCCTTTCACGGCATTCCAGGGGGGCATGCGGCGGTTGAGCACTTCGTTCTTAATCGCCTTGGCCCAAGGGCGCACTTCCTTGTATCGCGTCAAGGGGAAAGAGCTTCCCTCGGCGCGATGGCACGAGACGCAGCTTCGGTAGAAGATCCGAGAGATGTGCTGCGTCCAAAGAATCCGAGTGGTGATCAATTCGTGGGGCCAGGCGGGGGCGGTAATACCGACCGTGAGGGAAAGGAGAAGAATCGCTCTGGTCATCAGCGGCACCGCCGGCCTCGCTCTGCTCTCATCCCTATTTTACGGTCCGCGGCCGGATCGAGCGCGGTCGTCTACGGCGAGTCAAACCGCACTGCCCTCACAAGGGCCGCCCATTGCGCCGACTCGATCGGCTCACGGCCCCGGATCGACATCGCGATCTCGACTCGCGTCTCACTGTGCCGCATCGCAATTTCCGCTCGCCCGCGCCCCTCCATCGTGTACCTGTGGATCAGCCCGTCGTAGCCCTCTTCCCCGAACTCGTGAAACTCGAGTTGCTCGGCGCGGCCTCGACCCTCCGAGGAAAGCAGCACCGCCTTGAGAACCAGCGGGATCACGCCGAACCGCGCGCAATAAACGAACTTCAGCAAATCAAAGCTGTCCTGAACGCCCATCAAGTTAGAAGAACACGCCGGGCGAAAGCCTGCCTGACTCCGGCTCCCGTACCAGCCAAGAGCCGTCGCGATCAGCCAGGTCGGCAAGAAGGCCGCGGCGAACGATCACCATCTGCTCGTTCGACGTATCCTCGAACACGTAACGCCCCGCCCGCTCGTCGCCCTGTACGAGCTGAAACTCATCGGGAAGCGAAAAGCCGACCCCGGGCAACCGGTAAGCGGCTCCGTAGGCGGATTCCGACATCGCGGCCGCAAGCTCCGTCGGTTCGCACCGAACCGCAACTCCCGGCGCCGTAGTCCGCAGGTAGTAAAGAAAGGAAAGCTGAACAAGAAGAACGGCCACGCCGACTCCCGCCAACACGCCGTAAATCGGCATGCGACGCTCCTCGACGGCAACCTCCGGAAAGCGCTCCTCGATTTCCGACATCGCGCGGTCCAACTCGCGTCCGTCGCCGGCCATCAACAACCGCGGCCGCCCGAACCTTCCCGTAACCGTCTCGATATAGAACAAGGGCCCCGTCCGAACAAAGGCAAAGCCCTGGATGCTTTCGTACGCCAGCGGCCTGCGCAAAGGGCGGTGAACAACACGCTTATCGTCATCGAGCCGAAAGCGGTCCCATCGACCCACGATCAGAGTGAACAGCCCCATGAAAGGAAGGATCGGCACGAGGGAAACCCCGAACACCCAAGGCCAAGTGTCCTCGACAACCGCGGCGGAGACCAGAGGCCCCAAGATCAGGATGAAAAGCCCGACCTGTCGCAGATAGATGACCCAGTTGCCTCGAAATTCGACCACCGGAAATGACACCGTCCCCCCCGCCGATTGATTCGTGAGAATACCACGGCTTTACCGCTCAGTAGGTCCGCGAAAGCGTCGACGCAAGGGCGGGAGCCACCCCGTCGGCCGCCAGAGCATGCCCGTCCGCGGTCAAGTGAGCGTCGGGGAAATAAAACAACGGCAAGTCCGGGTGTTTCGCGACATGTCGTCGAAAGCTCGGCAGCAGGTCAACCGCCTCAACCCCGGCTCGATCCGCCCAGGCCTTGAGAACGCGCTGTGGTTTGTCGAGATCCACCTGCTCCGGCGAAACGTCGAGCGCTTCCCTCATGGCCGCCGACTCGTGTTCATACACCTGGTAGCTCCTCGGCACAATGAGCAGCAACAGGCGCGACGACCCGTGGCGACAGTAGTCCGCCGTCTCGTCAAGCACGGCCAGGGTTTGCTCGATGGCCGAGCGGGTGCGCTCAGGCGGGTGAACGAGGTGCACAAGAGCGAATTCCCGCAGCCACTCGTCCCAACGCCGCCCCGCGGGAGAACGATCCGCAAGGCCGAACCATTCCCGGCCGAGCGGTGCAAGCGCTTGGGCCAGCCGCGAACGGCGCACAAGAGCCCGCGTGAGCGTCTCGGCAGGTCGGGTGTTGCCCTCTCCCAACGCCTGACGGAATAACAACCCATCTTCGACGGAAAACTGCTCGGCGCCGCCGCGCCCCACATCCGTAAAGTCGTTACCGACAAACAACGCCATCAAGACCACCGCGGGCTTCTCGGCGGGAAACAGCTTTTGCAGCAAGCGCAGTTGGTCGCTCGGCCCGGTACCCGGGACCGCGACGTTGATAATGCGACCGGAGACAGTTCGTTTGAGCTGTTGCTCAACCAACGATGGAAAGGCCTCTTCGAACTCAACGCCCCATCCAAACGCGAAGGAGTCGCCAAGCGTAAGGATCGATACGGCGCGATCCGAATCGGCCCGTGCCGCGTACGATGCCGCCAGCTGTGCCCCACCATCCGGCAAGGAAGTCGCGCTCGCTCGAAATCCGCGCTTGTCGGTTCGAATCGTAACGTCCCAATGCCGGGTTCGATGTCGCCGCTCGATCGAGGGCCGCAGCAGCAGGTTCCCCCCGGCGTCTTTGCGGTAGATATCGAGTTCCGTTCGCGGTACGTTGCCGGGAAACAGCCGAACGACCGCCTCCGCCGCGCCGAGCGTTAGCAAGCATGCCGCCAAGATCAGGCCCGCCTTGGCGCCGCGGTTGCCGATCAAGTTTGTGCTCCCGGAGGAAGTCATCGAGCAGGGTGGGTCAGCCCGAAAGCCGAGGCTTCACGTAATTCTCGGTCAACCACGATGAAATCGAATCAAAGGCTTGCCGGGGATCATCCAAATAGCAAAACAACTTGCGATCCGCGGCGTCGATGACTCCCAAATCCTCCATGGCGTCGAAGTGAATCACTTTCTCCCAATATGGGCGGCCGTAGAGCGCGACCATCACGGGCTTGCGAATCTTCATGGTTTGTACCAAGGTGAGGATCTCCATCATCTCATCGAAGGTTCCGTATCCTCCCGGAAGGACGATCATCGCCTTGGCTAGATAGGCAAACCACAACTTGCGCATGAAAAAGTAGTGAAACTGGAACGACAGCTCGTTGGGAATGAAGTCGTTGGGTTCTTGTTCCCGCGGGAGGCTGATATTAAAGCCCACCGAGCGCCCGCCGGCCTCGGATGCTCCCCGGTTGGCCGCCTCCATGATGCCGCCGCCGCCCCCGGAACAAACAACGAAGCGAGGTCCGCCGGGCGGCAGGTTGTCTGACCACGCTGTCAGGAGCCGCGCCAGTTCGCGCGCTTCTTCGTAATACTTGGCCCCACGAATCAGCCGCTCCGCGCGTCCGGCTTCCTCCGCGCCGTCGGCCCGCGAGGCGAGTCCCTCGGCGGTTTCGCGGTCAACAAAACGCGCCGAACCGAAAAACACGATTGTGTCTCGAATGTTGTAGTGCGCCAGGCGACTGTTGGGCTCCAGATACTCCGAAAGAATCCGCAGCGGCCTTGCAGCGGCGCTGTTCAAGAAATCCGGGTTGTTGTAAGCCTTATCCGGAAATTCGGACATACGAGCGCACTCCTTTGGTCCCGTTCAACAATCGGCGGTAATCCGTCTCCGCCCGCCCAGTTGCTGATTCAGATAAACCTATTCGGCCAACGCTCGTGTCAAGGAGAAAGCGAAACACCCTCAACGCATCCCCTCCACGCGAGTCCGCTTCAATAACCCTGTTCCTTGAGGTCGTCGATGCTCAGCGAAGATTGCGGAGCACGGTCGACCTTTTCCAAGAGCCTTTCGACGTGCTTGGCGATGACGTCACACTCGATATTGACTTTTGAGCCGGGGCCGAGGCACGTCAGGTTCGTTCTTTCGTAAGTGTGCGGAATGATCGCCACGCCGATGACGTCGCCTTCCAGAGACGCGATGGTCAAGCTGATGCCGTCGATGGCGATGCTGCCCTTGAATACCAAGTAACGCAGCAGCTCCTCCGGCGCGCGGACACTCAACCACCAGTTGCCGTCCGGCAGGGATTCGAGCGAGACCAGCTCGCCCACGCCGTCGACGTGGCCCTGGACGAAATGGCCGCTGAGTCGCCCGGTGGGCAGCAGCGGCCGCTCGAGGTTGACCCGGTCGCCGCGGCGCAACGGCCCCAGGTTGGATCTCTCCAACGTCTCGGGCGAGAGATCGGCGCTGAAGCCTTCGGCCGTGATCGTCACCGCCGTCAGGCAAACGCCGTTGACGGCGATGCTGCCGCCAATTTCGAGATCGGAGAGGACCTCGCGACCCCGAATGATCAGCCGAGCGCCGCCGGATTGACGTTCCAAGCGATCGACAGTTCCGGTTTCCTCAACGATGCCTGTGAACATGGCGGTGATCTTCGGGTCGAAGGTTAATTACGTTGCCGGCGTGTTGCCGCTTACCGGCGAGACGCTACCCGGTTTCGTCCTCCGGCTCGGCCGACCGGTCGGCATACGCTTCCACGGCGAACTCATCGGGGCCGACGAAAAATGTTCGCACATTGCGAAGCCGCAGTGCGCCTTGGCGGCTACGACGCCCCACGCCGCCGGCCAGGGGAATCGAATCGACCCCGCCCAGGATCTTCGGAGCGTAATAGAGCAAAATCTTATCGACGATCCCGGAATCGAGCAACGCCCAATTAAGCTTGGACCCGGCCTCGATCAACAGCGACGTCCTCTGTTGACGCCCCAGCCATTCGACCACCCGGGACAAGCTCACCCTGCCCCGTTCGCCATCGAAAACGTGAACCGGAATCCCGAGGTCCGCGAGCGCCTGTTTTCGCTTCGCCGGTGCCGCCGAGGTCGTCATGACAACCAGGTCGTCGTCGAACGACTCGACGAGTTTGGAGTTCAGCGGCAGGCGCGAGAGCGAATCGGCCACGATCCGCAGCAACGGCCGCCGGCGCGTAAGGCCCGTGCGGTCGGTCAACAGACAATCGTCGGCGAGCACCGTGCCGATGCCGGTGAGGATAGCGTCGTGGTCGTGACGAACCTGCTGCACATGGGCGCGCGCGACGTCGCTGGTGATCCAGCCGCGATTGTCGTCGGGCGCCGCGATCTTGCCGTCGAGCGTGACGGCGGACTTAAGCGTAACCAAAGGCTTGCCGGTGCGGCTGAAATGGAAAGCGGCCTCGTTTTGACGGCGCGCTTCGGCGGCGAGGTCGGGCACGGAATCCGCGGCGCGCACGACTTCGACACCCGCTTTCTCAAGCGCCGCGAAACCCCGTCCGCTCACTTTGGGATGCGGGTCCTCGGTCCCGGAGACAACGCGCCGCACACCGGCTTTCACGATGGCTTCGGTGCAGGCCGGGGTGCGGCCTTCGAAGCAGCAGGGTTCGAGGCTGACGTAGAGCGTCCCGCCACGAGCCGCTTCACCGGCCTGCTCGAGCGCGATCGCTTCGGCATGCTTGGCGGCATCCCACGTATAGAAGCCGATCCCGGCCTCCTTGCTTTGGGCATCGACAACGATCGCGCCGACGACCGGGTTGGGCGCGGCCAGGCCCCGGCCTTGGGCCGCGAGGTCGAGCGTTCGGCGAAGCATTTGTTGGTCTTCAGGACGCATTAAGTTTTCGTGGTTCGCGCTCGCCTAGGTTTCAAACAACGACCGCACGAAGGTTTCGGCGTCAAAGGGCATCAGGTCATCGACCTGCTCGCCCAGCCCGACATAGCGAATGGGCAACTCGAGCTCTCGCGCGATGGCGACGGCTATGCCGCCTTTCGCGGTCCCGTCGAGCTTGGCGACGACCAAGCCGGTGACCGCCGCGCTTTTGGTGAACTGACGCGCTTGTTTGAGTCCGTTTTGCCCGGTCACCGCGTCGAGCACGAGCAGGACTTGGTGCGGCGCGCCGGGAATCAGCCGTCGGGTCGTGCGAGTCATTTTTTCGAGCTCGGCCATCAGATTCGACTTGGTGTGCATGCGGCCGGCGGTGTCCACGATGACCACATCGCTGCCGCGGGCCTTGGCAGCCTCCAAGGCGTCGAAGATAACCGCGCTCGGGTCGGCGCCTGCTCGCTGTCTGATGACCTCGGATGACGTCCGTTCCCCCCACACTTCCAATTGCTCGACCGCGGCCGCTCGAAACGTATCGCCGGCACAGAGCAGCACGCTTCGGCCTTCCTTCCTGAAACGATGCGCCAGCTTGCCGATGGTCGTGGTCTTGCCGGTTCCGTTGACGCCGACGACCAAGATGACTTCCGGGCCGGTCTTGGGCTTCGGCGGCTCGTCGGCCGAACCCTTGAGCACATCCAACAGATGCCGAGCGATGCGGGTTTTCAGCTCTTCGCCGTCGGCCAATTGATCGCGGTCGAGCTGCTCGCGTACGTCATCGAGGATTTCCGCCGTCGTACGGACGCCGATGTCGGCGCCGATCAGCATCATTTCGAGCTCTTCGAGAACGTCCTCGTCGATCTCCTTCTCACCTTGGAGAAGGTCGTCGATCTGATCGACCAATTGATCACGGGTCTTGGAAACGCCTTTCTTAAAGCGTTCGAGGACGGTTGGCTCCGGTGGAGGGCCGAACAGAGTCTGAATCATCGCGATTATTCCCGCGGGGCGGCCGTGAACGGACAATGGCGTCAGGCCACAATGACGGTCCTCGGCCGCGTCTCCTCGCCAGAGCTCGGCCCGACCACTCAAACAGGGGCAATATGTCGATCATAGCAAGCCCGCGAAATAGCCTATAATCCAGGGGCCGCGGGGACAACAGAATAGCCCGTAGTGCAAGTTCGAGTACGCGAAAAAAGGGTACAGCCACCGGTTTCGCCCGGAGGTTCGCATGATTTCACGACGCGATTTTCTCGGCACATCGGCGGCTTTGCTGCCGGCGGTCGCGGCGGCGGCTGACTCCGCCTCCGCCCAAGAGTCGGCATCGATCACCAAAGCCATCTTGATCTCGATGCTGCCCAAGGAATTGCCTTACCTGGACCGTTTCAAACTCGCGGTTGACATCGGGTTCAAGGAAATGGAAGTGCAAACGATCGATAGCGACGACGAGGCCGCCAAGATCAAAAACGCGGCCGACAAAGCCGGGTTGCGCATCCACTCGGTCATGAACCAAGCGCACTGGCGCTATCCCCTGTCGAGCCCCAATCGACAGGAAGTCGAAACGAGCATGCGAGGCATGCGCGCATCGCTTCATCAAGCCAAACTTTACGGCGCCGACGCCGTGTTGCTGGTACCGGCCGTCGTCCGTGACGACACGACATACGAGCAGGCTTGGGAGCGTTCGCAGAAGCAAATCCGGGAGCTGATTCCGCTCGCCGAAAAACTCGACGTCATCATCGCCGTCGAAGAAGTTTGGAACAAATTTCTGTTAACGGCGCGAGACTTCGTGCAGTACATCGACGAGTTCGAGCACCCGCTGATTCAGGCGTATGTCGATGTCGGCAATATGGTTCACTACGGCGTTCCGCAGCATTGGATCCGCCAAGCCGGCAAGCGCATCGCCAAGGTGCATCTCAAAGACTATGTGCGGCGGACGCGGCAGTTCGTCAATTTGGGCGAGGGAGACGTGAATTGGGAAGAGGTTCGCAAGGCCTTCGCCGACGTCGGCTACACCGGAACGGCCACCGTGGAACTCAAGGGCGGCGACCGGGCTTACCTGGCGGATGTCAGCCGGCGGGTTGACCGCTTGCTGGGTTTGGCGGGGTAAAACGAAATCACGTCGACGATTTCGCGTCGGCCGGTTGCCCGGCGTCTCCGCGCCGCAGCAGAACAACCACCCCCGCCGCCACCAGCGCCAGAGCCACCCATTGCGTTGTGCTCAAGGGGCCGCCGCCGGGGAAGACACGCTCGGACGTGTCGCGTAGAAATTCCACCCAGAACCGGAACGTCGAATAGAGCACCAAATACAAACCAATGATCGTTCCCGAACCGTGCGCCTTGCCGAACAGCCAAAGCAAGAAGAACCCTACCGCCAGCGTGCCGAAAGATTCGTAGAGTTGGGTCGGGTGCAAGTGGACGTTCAACGGCACCCCAACGAACTCATGCGCCACCGGATCGGTAAAGCTCACCGCCCAGGGGAACGACGATTCCTTGCCCCAGCAACAGCCCGCCGCGAAACAGCCCAAACGTCCGATGCCGTGACCAATCGCCAGCCCCGGCGCAAAGACATCCGCCGTCGCCAGACCGGGCAAACCGTACTTGCGCGTAAACCAGACCACCGTCGCCAGCGCCGCCAACAAGCCGCCGTAAAACACGCCGCCGGCTTGTAGGGCGGAAAGCGAAAAGATGCGGCCGGGGTCGGAAAAGTAATAATCGGCATTGGCCAGGATCATAAAACCCTTGGCCCCAACGATCGCCGAGAGGAAGACGTAGACCGCGAGATTTCCGACGTGATCGGCGTCCATGCCGGCTCGCCGCGCCAAGCGCCCGACGACCCACAAGCCCACCAAGAATCCCACGGCGACCAACACGCCATAGGTCGGCATCGAAAAAGAACCGATCGTGAAGAGCCGGGGACACATAGTCGAAAACGAACCCGATGATTACGCGGACTGCTCTGCTTTCGCTTCTTGCCGAGCGGTCGAGAAGGAATCAAGCACTAATAGGCCCGCCCCCGTCGTGATCGCGCTATCGGCGACGTTGAACGCCGGCCAATGATAACCGCCGATATAGAAGTCCAGAAAGTCCACGACGAAACCGTAAACCGCGCGGTCATAGAGATTCCCTACCGCCCCGGCGAGAACCAACGTCAACCCGAATTGAAAACGCCGCGCACCGGGTTCGGCCTGGAAAAACAGCACCACCACCAGCACAACCGCCGCGACCGACAACGCGGGAATCAAGATCTCGCGGATCGCCGGCGACGCGTCGGCCAGCAGACTGAACGCCATGCCGGTGTTGCGGGTGTGGACCAGGTCGAAAAAGCCGTCGATCACCGGCCGCGTACTGTGTAGCGGCATCGAGGCGGCGATAGCAAGCTTCGTGACACGGTCGGCGGCAATGATCAGCACCGCTGCGGCCAGGTAGATCCCCAGCCATTTACGCTCGATTTCGATTGCCATCAGATCTTCCGCGTCCGTGCGCGACACCGCGGGTTTGACCTCGGAACGTTCTCAGTCTATCGCAGCCGGTCCGGCGCCGCGCCCGGCAAACCGGTGGCGCCCCGACGACCCCATCGCATGGACTCCGGCCGTCGTTTGCGACCATAATGGACCAAATAACAGCCCCTTCGCATCGCGGCGTGGTAACGGCTCGCCGGAAGCGCTCTCGTCAGGCCGGGAAAGGTACCTTGATGTCCGACCAGATCGACAACAAATCGCGACGTTCCTTCTTGAAATCCTCCACCGCGGCCGGAGTCGCCGCCGGGTTCCAAATCATCAAACCCGAACTTGTACGCGGCGCGGGCAAGGAAAAGCTCAAGGCCGGCATCATCGGCTGCGGCGGTCGCGGAACCCGCGCCGTCAACGATCTGCTGAGCGGCAACTCGAACGTCGAGCTCGTCGCCATGGGCGACCTGTTCGAAGACCAGCTCGAGAAGTCCATCCGGCGGCTACGTGGCGGTGAGGAATTCCCGGAAATCACGGACCGCATCAAAGTCGCTCCCGACCGCCGGCATACCGGTTTCGACGCCTACAAGAAGATCATCAACAGCGACGTCGACATCGTCATGCTGACCGCGCCCCCCGGCTGGCGCCCGATTCACTTCGAGGCGGCGGTCCGGGCCGGCAAGCACGTCTTTGCCGAAAAACCGATGGGCACCGATCCGGTCGGTGTTCGCCGATTCATGGAAGCGGCGCGCGAGTCGGAACGCAAGAAGCTGACCGTCATGGCCGGCGCCCAGCGGCGTTCGCAGCAAGAGTACGTGCAATCGGTTGAGAAGATCCAGAACGGAGAAATCGGCGATGTCGTCGCGACCTACGCCAACTGGGTCAGCGGTCCGGTCATCAAGGGCGAGGAATTTCTCAACAAAAAGAAAGGCCTGGAGTGGCAGCATCGCGCCTGGTATTCCTATGTCTGGATCTGCGGCGATCAGGTGGTCGAGCAGCATCTCCACAACATCGACGTGATCAATTGGGTGATGGGCAGCCACGCGCTAAGCGTCGTGGCGTCGGGCGGCGCGGCTTGGCGGCCACGCGAAATGATCTACGGCAACATCTACGATCATCTATTCTCAGACTTCGTTTACCCCAACGGCGTCCGCATGACCAGCCATTGCCGCCAGTATCCGGAACGCAAGGTTCGTCGTGTGAACGAACTGGTCGTCGGCACGAAGGGCCAAAGCGATTGCCGCGACCTGGGCCAAGAGGCCGACGTCAGCCCCTACGTCCATGAACACGTCGAAATGGTCAACAGCATCCTCGGTGAGGGCCCCTACATCAACCGCGCCATGGCCGTGGCGGAAAGCACTATGACCGCCATCATGGCCCGCGAAGCCGCCTACGCGGGCATCGAGGTCACTTGGGACATGATCATGAAATCGAAGCTCGATCTGATGCCCAAGCGCTTCGATTTGGAGGCGGAAGTAGACGTCCCGCCGCTGCCGCGCCCCGGGGAATACGAGTTCATCTAGGGAAAGCCGCGACCGTCGAAAGCCGCGAAAACATTGGGGACAGTCTCGTTTCTATGACCGCGCGGTTTCATCATGCCGCCATGAGTACGGGCGTCGACGGGGCGGAGAGTCATGCGGGTTATTCCCGCCGCCCTTTCAGGGCTCGTCTCGCTTGGAGATGCCTACCAGGGTTCCGCCTTCGGCTCCACCCTGGGCTAAGGTTCCTGTCGCCGCTTCGCGGCTGCGGCCGTTTGTGATTTTACGGGGGCACCGTAACCCGCGGTACACCGCTTCACCTTATTCTCTGAGATCAAAAACCGCGATCTTCCCGTCTTCGAGGACGGGCGGTCCGCATTGCGCGGTCAGTTGCCTTCGGATTTCGTCGAAAATCTCGTCGGGGATCCCGCCCAGCCGTCGTACGCGCTTGGCCTCGAGAATGTCGCCCGGAGCAAGCTTCGCCGTCAGTTCCCGCCGTCGGCTTTCGCGGCGGTCTTTGTGCAAAACGACCCAATCGAAACCCAGCGCACGCAACTGCGCCGTGTCGATCGGCCGCTCCAAACGGGGAACGCCGGCCAGGTCGGCCAACGCGGGTTGCGAGCGGATCGCCGCCTCGGCCGCCGGGGGAAGCGTAGAGAGATAACCGCCGGCAATCGGGCGTTGGTGAACCGTCTGCGCCGGGAGGTTGTGCGCCGTGCGGTTGCGTTGGTGAAACGGAACGTCGAGCACCGCGCCGTCCCCCTCGGCTTCGGCAAGCTTTTCGTAAAGCGGCGAAATTTCGACGTTTCGAATCGGAAAGGGCGCCCAGAGATATTCGAAAATGACCAAGCCGCAGGTAAGCAGGAATTTGCCATCCCCACGAACGGCCGAGGCCGTCCCGAATCCCGCCAACACGGCCAGGCCGACACTCGTCAAGATCAGAAAGCGGTTCGCCACGCGCAACATCGAAAATCCCGGCAGTGCCGGCCACACTGCATAGGGAAGCGGAATGTTCTCATACAACACGCCGTTCCACCACGGATGAGCGCCCAGCGCGAGCACCAACCCCCCCAGCCCGATGCAACCCCAAAACAGTGCCCCTGACCGCCGTCGCAACAGCCCTAGGCACGCCAGAGCAACCGGAACGAACCCGAGGTAGCTCATAAACCCCGCTGCGTGGTAAGCGCGATCCGCGTAGGCTTCCGCCGTCCACGAACCCCATAGCGGGTGCGCATAAGAGGGCACGGCGAGATAGGCCGCGTCAATACCTCGGTCGACCGGCGGTTTCCGGAAGTGGTCGGCGCCCGAGGCAATCTCGCTGATCATCGGAAGAGCCGCCGGCGCGATCAGCACTGCCGCCAAGATCCCGGCCGCGCCCCAACGGATCAGCAACCGCCGGCGCCCACCCCGCGCTCGCGCCAATTCCCAGACCGCCGCGAACCCGAGCAACAACAGCAGCAGCATCCCAAGATGCCAACTGCAAAGTGCGTTCAAGGCAAAGCAAGCTCCCAGTCCGACAACGTTGCGCTTGGCCGTTCCCGCGACCGTTCGAAAGAAGAACCACAGAGTCAAGGGCAGAAACTGCACCGACGCCAGGTTGAGGTGCTCAAGAGCCTGTTCCAAGTGCTGGGGGAAATACGCGAAAATGACTCCGGCAAGAAAGGCCGCGCGGCTGTCTTGGGTGAGATCCTTGACCAGCAGATACATGCCCCAACCGGCCATCCAAAGCCCGAGCAAAATACAGAAGTTGTAAGCGGCTGCTCCCCCCCAAAGCAGGTTCACCGGCATCCCGACGATCATGTTGAACGGCGAGTGCGTGTGGAAGATGAGATCCGCGCCGCTGGGGTGAAACAGGTATTGCGAGTGATTGGGGGACTGTTGCAGTTCGATCAAGGCGGTTTTCCACCACCAGAAGTTCCAGTAGTTCTGCCATACGTCGCCTGAGCCCGCCGGTAGCGCGGACCGCATGTGCAACACCAATGGAAAGGTCATGCACAGGGCCGCCGCGAGGTAGAGCCACAAGACGCGGCGCGGCGCGTCCAAGAGCCGATTGAGTTTCGAGTCTTCCGTCGCCGTGGTCATCGCAGGGATCCATCGCCTCGGCGCGCATCACCTCGACGAAGCTAATACGAATCAAGCCGACGTAGGACTGATCTTACAAGAGACGGCGGACCGGAAGACTAGCGCGCGGGCCGGCGGGGCCACAAAAAATCTCGGCTGAGGTCAGCAACTGACGCCGGCACTGCCGCCGGCCGCGAGCGCAAGCACCTTCGCCATTTTAAAGGCAAGCTTTCTCCACGGTCGCGCAAGCGCGGGAAACGCGGCACTCAGGGTCATCGTGACAAAACCGGCCAGCAAGGCGTATTCGACCAGGTCTTGCGCCCTACAATCCTTCAAGAAGCGGCGGGCGCGATGTAGGAACTCGGTCATGTCGCTTGGGCTTGCGGCAGAGGAAGCATTCTCATTCTGCTCGCCGCAAGGGTTCGGAAGCCATAGAGGAGTCGTACCGATTACGGGTAAGGGGAAGGTCGTAGAGAGCGTAACCTAAACTTGGTTCCCGTTCACAAGGCCTGCCACGGGCCTTCGCCTCAGTCCGGGGTCTCGCCGAGGCGATCCTACTGTTCCCGACGTTGCGCGACGAACTGCTCGGTCGTGACCAGCGAATCGAAAATAGCCAGCACTTGCTTGCGGTAGGCGTACATGCGCCGCAGGTTGTTGCGAAAGGCGGGGCCGTACTCGCGGGCCCGCATCCACTTACGGAAAAGTTTCGGGGAGATGTCGATTTCGCGACGCAGCTCCTCGGCTGAACGGCCGCGCAGAAACATGCCGTAGAAGATCGCCGCTTCGCGCTGCGGCGAGTGAAGTTTGGGGTCGATGCCTCGCATGGCCGATGTGGTTTCCAAGACCCGGCTCCAACTCGGAAAAACCAGTATAGGCCGGGTCCCGATTCCGCGCAAGCCGTCCAATGGACCTAACCATTCGCTTCGGTCGGAACGAGAACGATCTTTAGCGGCGCCGCGGGCAACGAGACAACGAGTCGCGCGGAACCGATCCCGCCCGGACTGCTACAATCGCTTCCGTGTTGGGCCGAATCCTTGCCGCCGCCGCCGCCGCGGCTTCCTACACGGCGTACAGCGCGGCTTGTCCGCTGTCGCAAAATTGGGGCCGAGGTTTTCACCGCGGACCGCGAAATCACCGCCGAGTTGCCTTGACTTTCGACGACGGACCCAGCGAATCGACCCCCGGCGTGCTTGCCGTGCTCGAGCACTATGGTATTCAAGCCACTTTCTTTTGCTGCGGAGCCAATGTCGAACGGCTGCCCAAAATCACCAGGGCGGCGGCGGCCGCCGGGCACGAAATCGGCAATCACACCTACTTTCATCCGCCGCTTCTCGCCTGCGCGGAAAATCGCGTTCGCCGTGAGTTGGAAGACACCCAGAACGTGATCGAAGACACAATCGGTCGGCGGCCCGCCTTGTTCCGCCCGCCCTACGGGGTGCGCGCGCCGAGTCTGGCCCGTATTCAGCCGCTTCTAGGCCTAACGGCGGTGCTGTGGAGCGTGATCGGATGGGACTGGCAATTCCCGAGAGAACGCATCGTGAGACGCGTGCTGCGCGGTGTCGAAGAGGGCGGAATTATTTGTCTCCACGACGGCGAAACCACGCACTTACACGCCGACCGCCGCGAGACCATCGCCGCATTGCCCGAGATCATCGAAAGCCTACGCGACGCCGGCTATTCCTTCGTGACTGCGGGGGGGATGAAGCGCCGACTCGAAGTCGAAGCCCGCGACCGGCGACTGTCAAGGGGGGCCGCCCCGGCCCGCTGATACAATGGGCTCGACGACGACCGGAAACGCTAAGCCCTGCTAGGCCGTCTTTCTCACTAGTATGCCGCCAGCGTCTCGACATTCTTTCCGGGGCCTAGACCGAACCGCGATCCGTCGGCTCGCGGCCGGCGCGACGGCCGTACTGGCGTCAGCCGTCTTGTCGGCGCCGTTGCTGCCCGGCCAGGACGAGACCGACGACGACATCACAACCATCTCGGTCGACGTGCAAGTCGTCAATGTTCTCGCCACCGTCCGCGACAAGCAGGGACAAATTGTCAGCGACCTGACGCGGGACGACTTCATCATCGAGGAGGACGGCAAGCTGCAGGAGATTCGCTACTTCGCCCGGCAAGCCGACCTGCCCCTGACGATCGGGTTGTTGGTCGATACGTCGGTGAGCCAAGAAGGAGTGATCGGTCCGCAGAAACGAGCGGCCGCGCAGTTCTTCGAGGAGGTCTTGCGCCAAGACAAAGACCTCGCCTTCTTGATCAGCTTCGATGTCGACATCGAGCTATTGCAGGATCTCACCAACTCCGGGAAGCTGCTGCGGACGGCATTGCAACGGTTGCGCGTCCAAGGAAGCCGCGGCGGCCTGCACCCCGGCCCGGTCCCGCAATCGCGGCGACCGGTCGGAACGGCGCTGTTCGACTCGGTCTATCTAGCGTCCCGGGAAGTTCTCAAGGGGCAGGTCGGCCGCAAAGCCGTCGTGCTGATTTCCGACGGCAATGACTACGGCAGCCGCGTCAAACGCGAAGAGGCCGTTGAAGCCGCTCAACGCGCCGACGTGGTCGTTTACGGGATCCGGTATTTCGACCGCGAATTCTACTTCCGCGCGGGCGCTTCCGGTGGCGGCGGAGGCTCAACATTGAACAAGTTCGCCAAGGCAACCGGGGGCAATCTCTTCGAAGTGAAGAGGAAAACGACCCTCAAAGCGATCTTCGATCAGATTCAGCGGGAACTCCGCAATCAGTACAGCATCGGTTATCGCTCGAATCAAGATCCCGGCGCCCAAGGCTTTCGCAAGATTCAATTGCGCGCCAAGAGAAAAGACCTGAAAGTCCAAGCCCGCGCCGGCTACTATGTCGGCGAATCGCCGTGAGTTGGAATGAGAAAGTGAAAAGCTGCGTCCTCTTTGGTTCGCCGCCGCTCGCCGGCTAGTTCGGACTAGCTCCTCTTCTTTTTCTTGCTTTCCGTCTTGCCCTTCTTGCCGTCGGCGGTTTCGGGCTCTTGGAATCTGAAAGTCACTTCGATCCGCGTAACCACCTCGACCGCCCTCCCGTTGAGTGCGGTCGGGCGGTAGCGCCATTGCGTTACCGCTTCCACCGTGCTCGCGGCGAGTAACGGGTCGCCGCTGATAACCTTGACTTCATGGATCGAGCCGTCCACGGCGATGATCGCTTCCAATACGACCAAGCCCGAAATCGACTGCTCGATCGCCTCGACGGGAAAGAGCGGGGAAACCCGCGTGATTAAAAGAGCCTCTTGGACGAGCCCTCCTCTGCGGATCCTTCGAGGGGGCAGGACATTCGGCAGGCCGAGCCGCCCCATCCCGAAGATGCCGCTCGAATAGCCGGCCCCCGCCTCTCCAAGTCCGACAACGCCCACGGTTCGCAACAAACCCGGCGCCGGTTGCTCGGCGCCGTCATCGATAATCGCGATTTGATCTGGAATGGCGCGGGGCTGCTGCAAATCCCCCTCAAAGCGCTCAATCTGCGGTGCCGGCGCACTCGCCGGAGCCGCCTCGCCCGAGCGCGGCGGCAGCGGCGGCGGCGCGAGCAGCCAACTCCGGGCCAATAAGCGCCCGATCGGCAACTCGGCGGTGTAGAGCAGCGGAATCACGGCCAAGATCAAGAGAAAGCAAAGTTGGACGACAAGGGAAGTTGCCAACGCCCCCGCACTGACCCTCCGCGACCGATCGTCAATCAGCAACTGCTCGAACACTACTTCCCTTCGAATGAGACGGGATCTCCGCCCGGCAAGGAAATCATCTCATCTCCCGGTCATCGTAACCGTACCGTTTCGCACGAAGCACGGGACTCGCAACCCAAGGATACCGCACCTTCGGAACAGCAGCCGAGCACGCGCGAAAGGTTAGGTGAACGAACAGGTCGAAACGCCTTTGGTTCTCCGGACCCCGTGGGCCCTACGGCAAGACGCACTTCCCCCCGGACACCCGGCATGATTACTCAAAGCGGGCTTTATCGCGGGGTACGGCCCCGTCTTTTCAAAGGAATGTGACGCCAACCTCGGCGCTAGCAATCCTCGGCTTCGGGAGCAACATTGATGCCGAGTGGAGCCGCGGCGGTCTGCAGCGCTTCAACCACCTGATCCCTGACCTGCGCTTTCGCGGCGTCGTCGCTTCCTGCTTTGGCCGCCACAACCAAAGAATCGATGAGCATCTTGATCGAGTCGCGTAATGCTTGTTCCATGTCTTCTTCCTTGTTGATTGTCAAAACCCCTGACTGCGGTCGCCGATCCTAATACGTCCACCGAACGACTAAAACAGCCAGTCTGATAAGCCCAAGCAATATATCATGAGATAGATTTTGATGGAAGGGTTTTTTTGGACTTTCGTCGAAATTCATTCGGCTGGCGATTTTTGTGATGCCGGCGGGCGTGACGTTTGCCGCTGGAGAGATCACGAAGACTCATCCACCTCGCCTTGCGCCCGGGATTTCTCATACCCTCGGGGGCCCGCCCCGGAAGCGGGCACGGATAGTAGCCCCAGGCGCAAGCCCCGGGGACCCGAGCCGCAAATCTCGCCGGTGTTCCTATAGCAAGAAGGCAGCGGCGGCGGGAAGCCTCCCAATACCCATTTTCAAGGCGGTATCATGAATGGCGCGGACAAACGAAAGCGGGACGCTGCCCTTTCACGGCCCCCCGCGGACCAATTCGGAAGCATGACCCGCAACACGTTTTTTCGCCCAGCCCAACCGATCCTCAGAAAATGCAAGAAAGCGAAGTGATGGGCAATCGTGACAGGCGGGCTGTCCACCGTCCTCAAGGCCCTCCGACCCGCGTCTCATCTCGCCGTCACGTCTTCCTTCTCGTGTTGCTCGGTCTCGTCAGCCTTACTGTGAGCTGCGGCCTGAGCGGTGGTCCGCCCAACGTCCTGCTCATCTCGCTTGACTCTCTGCGTGCCGACCGTCTCGGCAGCTACGGTTATGCCCGCGACACTTCGCCTTTCATGGACGAGCTTGCGGCCGACGGGACCATCTTCTCCAAGATGAGTGTCAACACCCACGGCACGCCACCCTCGCATGCGTCCCTGTTCACGTCTCTTTACCAGGAGACCCACCGTGTCTCGCTAGGAGGAAATGCACGAGACACGGACCGCTATGTCCTACCCAAGCACCTGACAACCCTGGCGGAGCTTTTGCAATCCGCCGGCTACGTTGGCGTGGGCGCCACCGGTGGCAGCTGGATAAGCCGCAAGATGCAATTTGATCAGGGGTTTGCGGCTTTTAACGACAAGAATTACAGGGGAGTGGCGACCCGAGCGAACGCCCTCGTTAAGCCAGGATTTCCATTTTGGCCCTGGCACGGTCACAGGATACACCCCCGCTGCGCCGAATACCACATCTTTTCGCGCTGAACCCTGCACATCACCTCCGCCGGTAGGCGCCAGGGCTCGTCCGTCCGCTCACAGACGTTGATTGAGCGGACTG
Organism: Bryobacterales bacterium; assembly: GCA_965238125.1. Classification (GTDB taxonomy): domain Bacteria; phylum Acidobacteriota; class Terriglobia; order Bryobacterales; family UBA6623; genus UBA6623. The sequence continues at coordinate 1,442,807 of OZ250179.1, forward strand.
AACGGCGCTCCGGCCGACACTGCTCCCTGCGAAACCTTTTTGGAGCCAAAAACTGTTGATCCTCGCCCGGGCAACGCTACCCACCCGGCACAGGCAGCGCCCAGATCCTATGCAGCATGTCACCGAACAGCCGCCGGTTCAGATGCCCCTCCGCCAGCAGCAACCAGTAGTAGCGAGCATGCTTGACCAGCCGACCGCCGGTCTTCATCAACCTGTGTTACAAACTCGTTAGCGACCAGCTTTTGATTCGCTGCGGCAGCCCTAGCCGCCGCCACAGGTTGCCCAGGTTGTAGGCCGGCACGCTGAGTTGCAGCCGTACCTCGTTGGCTCGGAAGCGGTGACACGACAAGCGGGTCCAGTGCGTGGCCTGTTTGCCTTCTTTGATCCACTGCTCCGCCGTGCCGCGCTTGTTGTAGAACCGCACGACCGAGCGGCTCGGCAAGCTCATGCTCGTCACGACAAATCCGACGCGCGGGAATAGTTCGCCCTGGTGATGCTCGACCTTGGCGACAACTCGCCTTGCCTTCGACCAGCTCTCGGCCTGATAGCGAAAACTCTTGTAGCGCACTAGGGGCTTGGCGTTCGGCCTGCCCGGTGGCCGAAACAGGATGTCCTCGATCTCCAGCTCCAGGCTCTTGTTCGCCGGGATGCGAATCACGTAGTCCACGCCGCGCTCCTCCATCGCCTCGTAGATCTCGGGCTTGGCGAAGGCGGCGTCGGCGCGGAACGTCACCTGTTTGCCCTCCGCCTGTTGTCGTTCGATCTCCGGCAGTAGCAGCTCGTCCCAGTCCTCGGCGCTGTGCACGTTGCCGGGACGCAGCTTCGCGCCTAGGCAGTCGCCGTGCTGGTTGAACAGCAACAGCGGGTGATAGCAGAGGGACTCAAAATGGCCGTTGTAGGCACTGCCTTCCTGTTGGCCGTGGACGGGGCTCTCCGTGGAGTCCATGTCGAGCACCACGCGGTCTGAACCGTCGGGAGCTTCGGCTTGCGCGACCAGCTCCCGGTTCACTGCCATCAGCCCCAGCAAGTTCTCTTCGCTCGCCAGCATCTCCGTCTCGAAGCCATGCAGCGTCGAGGTCAAGGCTGCTCCGCGATCCCAGTTCCTCTTCGAGCCGATCAAGCGAAAGGTCGGATCGGCGGATACTCGAACGGCGTCATTGAGGTCCTCGTAGCCAGCGAGTCGGCTGTAGACCGACTGCCGCAGCAGATCGGCCAGCGAGAACTTCTTGTTCAAGCCTTGTCGCGAGTCGCTGAGATGCTCGTCGATCAGCTTCCCGAGTCCGAGTCGTTCATCCAGTTCGCGAACGAGAATCAGACCGCCATCCGAGGTGACTCGCGATCCTTGGAAATCGACTTTGAGAAATCCATTGAACGTGAGCTGAAACGGCTTGTTTTCTTTTTCACCCATCGGGTGTTGACCTCCATGGCGTCCTTATCGGGCTCTAGCCCCTATCAATAAAGACGCTGAAGGTCGCTGGATGGTCTGAAGCTCATACATCAAATTGAAAATGCGGGCTCAGATGGTCGCCAACCGCGGCAACAGCGACAAGCCGCTATTCGCATTCCTCCATACCTTTGAAATTCACGGGCCCTACTTCCCGCCCGCGAAATATCGCGACATGTTCGGGACCTATGACAGTGACTTCGTTCCGACCGCCAAGAATCTCGCACGGATCTTCCAAAAACAACTCCCCGTGACGCCCCAGGACGCTCTGTTCATCAACTCCCAATATGACGCCGAAGTCCGTTATACGGATGATACTCTTCGCGCCATGTTCAGAAGACTTGAGAAACTAGGTTTCCTCGACAATTGCCTTGTGATTGTGACTTCGGACCACGGAGAGTCACTCGGCGAAAGAGGTCAATATTCACATCCATCCGTTCTCTACCGCGAACTCGTGGATGTACCGCTGATCGTCGCCGGCCCGAAAATTCCCTCCGGTCAAGTCGATGATAGACTGATCGGCACAATCGATATCGCACCCACCATCCTCGATTACCTCGGTTTGGAGATTCCGGACTGGTTTCAGGGCAGGAGTGCGTTGTTGCCCCCTAAGCCGCGCGCGGAGCGAGTCACATTCGCCCAATACGGGTCATACAGGTACGGCGTGTCGACTCCGGAGTGGAAACTGATCCGAACGCCCGTGGCGGAATCCGTGGAATTGTTTAACCGCATCGCTGATCCACTCGAAGAGATCAACGTCGCCGAGCAACACCCCGAAGTTGCCCGCCGTCTGGACGATCGAATTTCAACCTGGCTGGCGGAACAAGTTCCCGCGGAGGCCCCGAAGGAATCGCCCACGCCGGAACTCAGCGAACAGGAAATCAAACGCCTCAAGACGTTGGGTTACCTCTAACTCGGTCGAGGTCGTGGATCGGGGCGAAGAAACTTCAGAGCGACCTGACGCTGCTCCACCGGTATGGACCCGTTATACGTGTTGTCGGGGTTTCGCGGTATCGGCACGGATTATGCGGCGCATTCTGGTGGACGCCGCGCGGGCACGGACGTCGGCCAAGCGCGGGGGAGCGGCGCCGCGGATTCGGCTCGACGAAGTTCCCGACGTCTCAACGGAGCGTGCCGGTGAGTTGGTGGCGCTCGATGAGGCGCTCAACAACTTCGCGCGAGTCGACCCGCGCAAGGCTCAAGTGATTGAACTGCCCTTTTTCGGCGGCCTGAGTGTGAAGAAACCGCCGAAGTCCTGAAGATATCGCCGCAAAGCGTGATGCGCGACTGGAAACTCGCCAAGGCGTGGTTACTGCGCGAGATCGGCGGGCGGGAATAGTCCGAGATCCGGTAGAAACCTCGATCACACCTGCTCGCCGGAAACTTCGCCGCGGCCTGGATCTTTCAGGGGCGGCGTGCGTGTATCGGCATTGACCAGGCTGAACAGCGTTTGCCCGGCTCTGGGCCGCGCCGAATTCTCCGCCGTCACCACCGACAGTGCCCCATCCTCGCTGATGACGAACAAGGGAACGGCCGAGTCCCCGTACATTTCGCGAAAAGCGGCGTAATCGAATTGCTCGGTGATTCGGGTTGCCTTGACGGTCGCTCCGGCCTCGAACATTCGTGAGAGATGATCGTGGGTCACCGCCTCGCCGAATAGGAAGCGGCCGGCCAAATGCTCGGGCAAAGTCGATTTCCTGCCGGCCGAGTCGCCGTTGCCGGGCGAGAGTTGATAGACCTCGGCGCGCCCGAAGATCTCGGCAAAGTGGAGAGCCGCGAGCGAATTGGCGTCGTCGTTCGAGGTCACGGCCAACAAGCGATTGATGCCGTACAGGTCAATTTCGTCGAGAACCTTTTCCGAAAGAACAGCTCCATAACGGGCCGGAAGACCCGCCAGGTTGGCGGCGGCCACATGAGCGCGGGCGAAAGCCGAGCCCGGGGTCTCCGCGGTATCTTTTTCGGGAGAACAGGCCGCGGGCGATGCGGCTCGAATCAGCCTTCCAGCACGCCCAGGATTTCGTCTTCTCGCAGGATGATCAGATCTTCGTCACCCACGGAAATGTCTGTTCCTGAGTACTTTCCAATCAATACTTTGTCGCCCGCTTGGACGTCCAGCGCGACCACCGACCCGTCTTCGAGGCGCTTGCCCTTGCCAACGGCGATGATTTCGGCTTCTTGCGGCTTTTCTTTCGCGGAATCGGGGATGATGATTCCACCCTGGACTTGTTCGTCCTCTTCGACTCTCTTGGCCAACACTCGGTCGTATAAGGGCTTGACTGTCACTATTTCCTCCTACGGGATTCCGGCGGGCGGCCGGTTTGCGGGGTCGGGCTTGCGCGGCGCTGACCCCAGGGGCGAAATAGGCAGGCTAACAGGGGGATAAATCGGTGTCAAGCCGAAAGTCGCGTGAGGCGCTGTCGGGAAGGCGCGCGGACGCCCTATTTGCCTAAGGCGATCAGCCGGTGGAAGGGTCGGGCCGGTGCGTCCAAGCCACTACGGCCGACAAGCCCAATAGGACCGCCGGGCCGCCCAACATAGAACTTTCCCCGGCCATGACGTGAGTGGCAACAGCCCCCAACATAGTACAGACCAACAGAGCCGCGCCGTAAAAACGGGTCGCGGGCAAAACGATCAGCAATGCCGCGGCCACTTCCACCAAACCCGTCACATATTGAAACCACGGCGGGTAGCCCCAGCGAGCGAAACTTTCCACATGCATTTGCCCGCCTGCGAGCTTCGACCCGCCGGCACCCAGAAAGAGCAGTCCCAACAAGACCGAGACAACCAACAAAACGTGTTTTCTCCACCCGCTTATTGAGTCTCGCAAAATAAGGTGACACCTTTTTGGGGTACGTACGTCTTTGTATGTATGGGAAATACAAAAGGCGTACGGCGGGATTTCGAGGCCCTGGAGAAGCGCCGTTTCAAAGCGATCCGGTTGGTCGAGCAAGGCTGTAGTCAGTCCGAGACAGCGAGGCGATTGAAGGTCGCGCGGCAAAGCGTCAGCGAGTGGCTGCGACGATACCGGCGTGACGGCGAAGCCGGGTTGCGCCAGGCCGGCCGCGCCGGCCGTAAGCCGCTGTTGGACGCCGCGCAGCTCGAACGCCTCGAGGCGTTGCTGCTGGAAGGCCCCGAGGCGCACGGCTTCCCGACGCCGCTGTGGAGCTGTCCGCGGGTCGCTCGTCTGATCGGAGACGAGTTCGGCGTGCGCTATCACGAGGGCCATGTCTGGAAGATCCTGCGGGCGCTCGGTTGGAGCCCGCAACGGCCCGTCGGCAAAGCGCGGGAGCGCAACGAAGAGGCCATCCGCGGCTGGCAGCGCAAGACTTGGCCGGCCATTAAAAAAAAGCCCGCAAAGAAGAACGTACGATCGTCTTCATCGACGAAAGCGGATTGAGTCAGAAGCCGCATCGTTGCCGCACCTGGGCGCCGCGCGGCGAGACACCGGTGTTGGAGTTCAACTTCAACTGGGACAAGCTGTCGGTGTCGGCCGGGCTGACGTTGCGCAACTTTTACTTCCGGCTCTATCCCGGCGCGATCGGCGAGCTGGAGGTCATCGACTTCCTGAAGGCTTTGGTGCGCCACATCGACGGCCCACTGCTGATCGTCTGGGACCGGCTGCCGGCGCACCGCAGCCGCCTGGTGCGGGAGTTCATCCAGCTCTCCGAGGATCACATCGCAACGGAGTACTTGCCGCCCTATGCGCCGGAGTTGAACCCGGTGGAATACATTTGGGCGTACTGGAAGCAGCACGAGTTGCCCAACGTCTGCCCGAAGGACTACTGGGAACTCGACGAGCGCGCCCGCAAAGCGCTGCGGCGAATGCGCCGCAAACCGCGCTTGATTACCGCTTTCTGGAAACAGTCTTCTCTTTGTCTCGATTGACAGTATATTATGCGAGACTCAGTAGTTTCGGCATGGTGGCAGTATAACGCCGTAGGCGCGCGGTTGTTGTGCGGGGGTGCGCGACATAAATGTGGGAGCTTGTGGGTTTGTCTTTTTTTGTGGCGTTTTTCCTTGCGTATGTATACGCTAGGTAATAAGGAGGTGCCCCGTGCCCCAATCTCTCGCTGCCCTCGAACGACAACGTGCCGCGATTCTCTCCGAGATCCTCCACTTAGGAGACTTTCGCAGCGGCTCGATTACCGCCACCCGCGGCCGCTGCGGCAAACCGAATTGCCGCTGCCACCAACCCGACCAACCGCCCCATGGTCCGCATTTCCGCCTCACCAAAAAAGTGAGCGGCAAGACCGTGACTGAGACCTTCTCTTCGCCCGCGGATCGCCGCAAGGCCGAACGCCAGGTGGCCGAGTTTCATCGCTTCCAACAACTCAGCCGGCAATTGCTCGATGTCAACGAAAGCATTTGCCGTCTGCGACCCGCCGCAGACACCCCGAAGCCCCAGGAAAAAAAACGGCCGAAACCATCCGCCACGAAGTCGCCCAAGAAGTGACGCAGCTGCTCGGGGTCATCTTCCGCGGCCAACGCCGCGGCGACCCCCTCGATCTCGAAGCCGTCGAGACGGCGGTTCGCGGCACCATGCATCGCGCCGGGACCACGCTGCTGAGCAAGTTACTGTCGTCCTCCGAGACCGTGCCGTCCCGAATCCCCTGCCCCTGCGGTCAACAAGCTTGCTGCCGCGATACTCGCCCCAAACAACTCACCACCGTGGTGGGCGAGGTGCGTTTCGAGCGCGCCTACTACCTCTGCTCGACATGCCGCCGGGGACAAAGCCCGCGCGACCGCGAACTCGACATCGAAGGCACCGCCTGCTCGCCCGGCGTGCGCCGCATGATGGCGCTGGTGGGCAGCGAAACTTCTTTCGAGCAAGGCCGTGAACAACTCGACGTCTTGGCCGGTCTCGACGTTACCGCCAAGTCCGTCGAACGCCATGCCGAGGCCCTCGGCGCCGACATCGAAGCCCGCGAGCAAGTGGCGATCCAACGCGCCAAGCAACTCGACTTGCCGCACGTCGCCGCCCCCGCCGTGCCCCTGCTCTACATCGAAATGGACGGCACGGGCATTCCCGTCGTGGCCGCCGAGACCGCCGGCCGTGTCGGAAAAACCGCGGGGCGGCCGGCCCGCACCCGCGAGGTCAAACTCGGCTGCGTCTTCACCCAAACCACCACCGACGAACAAGGCCGGCCGCGGCGCGACGAGAACTCGACCAGTTACAGCGCGGCGATCGAGGGAGCCGAGGCGTTCGGCTTGCGGCTGTATACGGAAGCTTGGCGGCGGGGCTGGAGCCGTGCTCGCAAGAAAGTCATTCTCGGCGACGGCGCGCCCTGGATCTGGAACCTGGCACATCAGCACTTCCCCGGCGCCGTCGAGATCGTCGACCTTTACCATGCGCGGCAGCATCTGTGGGAGTTGTCGGCGAAACTGTTCCCGAGCGATGAGCGCCGGCGGAAACGTTGGGCCGCGCGGTTGTTGCACAAGCTCGAACAAGGCAAGATCAAGGCGTTGGTGAAAGTCTTACGCGGGTTCTCCACGCCGAATCAGGAGTCGGCCCATTTGCTCGCCAACGAGGCGGACTACTTCGAGCGCAACGCCGAGCGGATGCGGTATCCCGAGTTTCGCCGCCAGGGATTGTTTGTCGGCTCGGGAGTGGTCGAGGCGGGCTGCAAGAAGGTGATCGGCGCGCGGTTAAAGCGCTCCGGCATGTTCTGGACGGTGCGCGGCGCCAACGCCATCATCGCGTTGCGCTGCTGTCGGCTGAGCGGAAGGTTCGAGGATTACTGGGAGGCCCGTGCCCGCGCCGCTTGATTTCCCACATTTATGTCGCACACCCGTTGTGCGGCGACGCACAGGGGATGCGAAAAAATCGGGAAACAGTCCACTTCGCGCTGCGATGGGCTACTGATTCCGTTGGACCGGGAGATCGGGGGCGAGATCGGTGACGGTGGCGAGATCGGTGGGCGAGATCGGTGACAGGCACGCATCTCGGGGAGTCGGGGGGCGAGATCGGGGACAGCTCCCGAACTCGCCCAAAACCAGCTTGACAAGCCCGCTATCCTGAGCACGGCAGCCCCAAGCCCAACACTGTCGGCGGCGAGCCAAATAGAAAAAAAAGAACCGAAGAGCGGCCCGACCATTTCCGCGAAGCGAATTGTACGAAACGAAGCCAAGAATCGAAATCCCACTGCCATGTCACCCCATATCAACACTTTAGGAGACACCGACAAATCCGGCAGCCTAGCTCACAGAAGGATTCTTCGCCAAACCGGCACCCAGAGCCCGCCGGTCGTACCCTGGCTGCCATGCTCCGCAAGCCGCGCCAAGAACCCGCGGCTACCGCCCCCAGTCCCGAGCCCCGATCGAACCCGCCGAAACCGAAGAGCTCGCCCCAATGAATTCGACCAAACGAACCCAATTCCCTCAAAGCAAGAAAGGCCCATCACAAGCCATATCAACAACTTAACGCCAAACACCCCGGCCCCGAGCACCCCGGCCCCGAGCACACTGGCGCCGCCCAACCTCGGCTCACTTCCCGCTCCGAGTGCCGGCCCGAGACGCCACCCAACCAGCACACTCGGTGGGGCCGTTCAGCACCGAAATGGAGAAAATGCGAAACGAACCCAAGATCAACCGAAAGCTATTGGAATCAACGCACCAAATCATGTTCCGAGGCCCTCAATAGAGGTCTACCGCCCTGCCCGTCCGGCACAGCGGGTTACCTATCCCCCCACCCCCGAGAGGCTCCCCGACAACCGCTCAAGCAAAAAACCAAGCAAATCCAATATCCACTTACGAGCATTGTTATCAACAGTTTGAGACTCCGTCGACAATCACGGGGCCGGTGCCCCGACATGAATGTAGGAAATGTCGAAGAAGCCTGGTTCACCGTCTGGTTCACCCGGCTGGATTGTCAAATAGGCCGGCGCTCGATGTCGCCCGCCGCGCGATGCCCGGCCGCTTGACACGCCCGCTATTCTCAAGGCAGGGCGACACCCGATGAGGACCGAGCAACAAGCCGGGCACGAATAGGCTTCTCGTTGGCCGGGCGGTTCGCGTTCCGTTATCTGTCGTCCAACCCAAACGCCCACTGTATCCCCCCTTGGAGATGGGCGAGGAAAACAGGGTCATTGCTCCAGATGTCATCACGGTGGCCCAGGGCGGTGTAGAAAGAGCGGCCCTTGCCGAATTCCCGGAACCAAGCTTGCGGGTAATCGCCGCCGGGCTTCATGTCCGGCCGACCGCGATCTTGTTGTCAACCGTCTGGGCGTCGCGCAAGTTGCCGCGAAACACATGATGGGCGATCGGCCGGCCGTCGACCCGCAGCACCCCGACCAAGACTTGGCGCTGACGCGGTTTGCCGTCGCGTGAGTAGCCGTGCCGCGCCGGCCCGGCCGGCCCGCTGCCTTGGAAATACGTCGCGGGCTTCGGTGATCAGATCCACCAGCGGCAACAACATTTGGCTGTTGGTCTGATAGAAGGCTTGGATGGTCTTGTCCGCTCGCTTGGAGCCGACCTTAACAACGTGGTATTTTCGTTTCACGGCGGTTCTCCTTTCAGAATTCGACACCCCCGATTCTACGGAATCGGAGGAGTACCGCCGTCTCAACCTTCAACTATTCCTGGGACACTCTCCGCGATCGGGTAGCTCAACGCAACGCTTGTTTGCGCCGGGTATCGGCTGGGCAGTAGAATTGAGCCGTCGTGGGCGGTCGGACGATCAGCCACTACACTTAATTGTTTCGTGTGTTTTAGGATCCACTGTATCCGAGGCGCGAGCCTGCGCGAGGCGCCGGCGGGCACCCCCAACGACTTGTGTCCGAGGCGGGGCGGCTCCTCCAACAGGCCCCTACTTCGTCCTATCGTCGTCCAATCGAAGCCCATTCTTCCGCCCGCGCTCGTCGGTGATAAGTAGTACGGAATGACAAGACGCTCGGAATCACGGCGAGCATCGGCGAGCTACGGTCGCGGGTCGCATGGCTGACCTTGCCCCGGATCGACTGCGTTGGGAGCTGACTACCGTCGCATGCATGTACGGCGGCTACGCGGGACTGGTCCTCTGCCGGACCACGGTTTCGATCGCATCTCCGGAGATGATCAACGACGCTGCTCTCGGTTTGGATGAGAGCGGATTTGGCGCCCTGCTGGGCTGGGGAGCCGCGGGCGCCCTTGCTGGAAAGTTGCTCAATGGGGCATTGGCGGACGTCCTCGGCGGCCGCCGGCTGTTCTTGCTCGCGATGTCCCTAATGGGCGCCGCAACCGTGATGTTCGGCGCGTCCTCGGCACACGTCCTGTTCATGCTGATGAACTTTCTGGCCCAACTGACGAAGGCAGCCGGTTGGCCCGCGATGGCCAAGATCATCGGCGCCTGGTTCGACGCTGCCAGGCATGGGCGGGTCTGGGGTGTCATTTCGACAAGTTCGCGGGCCGGCAGCGTGGTCTCCAGCTTCTTCCTGGGCGGGCTGTTGGTGTATCTGCCCTGGCGCTCGCTATTCTACGCGGCCGGGGTGGTCACCGCGCTGATCGTGGGGCTCAACTTCATCTTGCTCAAGGACAGCCCGGCCCAAGTCGGTTTGGCGCCGTCTGGTCCAGAACCCACGCAAGGCGGGGAGCCGTGGTTGGAGTTGTTGTCCTGGGAGAAGACCCTGGGGGCGGCATTGATCCACTTCGCGAAGAATCGACGCGTCCAGCTGATCTGCTTGGCCATGATGGCGATGACGATCCAAATGGAGTTTCTCAGCTTCCTGCCTCTGTATTTTCAGCAGAACTTCGCCATCGAATCGGGACCGGCAGGCATGGCTTCCGCAGCCTTTCCGGCCGGATCATTCATCTCGGTGCTGGCTGGAGGCCTGCTCTACGACAAGCTGACCACGGCCGGCCGGATACGTCTATTGGGTGGCCTGCTGGCGGTCGGGCTGGCATCCATTGCCTTGATTCGCTTCATGCCGGAACTGCGGTTGAGCTCGTCGACCGGGTTGGGTGTCTCCGTGGGTGCGACCTTCATCTTCGGACTAGCGGTATCGCCTGCCTATTACATTCCCATGAGTGTGTTCTCCATTCAGTTTGGGCGCGCGCGATCGGGGGTGCTGATCGGTCTAATCGATGCGTTCGGCTATGGCGCCACCATGGTCTTTGCTCCCCTGGCCGGCACCGTGATCAGGGACCAGGGATGGCCGGCGTTCCTCACGATTCTCGTAGTCATCTCCGCTATCGCACTGTCGTTCGCCACGGCGTTTCTGATCGGGGAGCATCGCGTCAGCTCCCTTGCCCATTGAATTGGCGCCTCTGTTTTCACAAAACGCGACACCTGTCTCGCCTAGCTGCCCGTCGAACGGGGTTTGCCCTGTCGGCGTACCCGAGGGAAGAACTTCCCCGTGCGATCCCTGTAGGTTCGATACTCGTCGCCGAAGCGTTCGACCAGCTTCTCTTGTTCCGTCCGTGTACGGACGACGATGAGGGCGACCGTCAATCCACCGGTCAGGGCCAAGAACCAGTTGGCGGCGACGAGGGAATTGGCAATGACTGCCAGTGCGGTTGCCACATAGAACGGATGGCGGACCCACTGATAAGGGCCGGTCGTGACCAGCGTGTGCTCCGCCCTCGTTACGACGGTGTCGGTGAGATTGGCGCCGAGACTGCGGAATACCCAGATCAGCAGCAGGGCGGCACTCACGCCAATACCGACGCCGGACCAACGGAGCCAGAGCGGAAGCCCAACCTGCGACCAGCTTATCCAGGCCGGGTCAATAACGTAGGCCAAGAGCCCGAGCATCCCCGCCAGACCGATGGGCCGCAGAGTGACGAGGATGAAGATGCCTTCCTGTCGTCGATCGAGTCGTTCGCCGCTTGCCTGCGATTTCAGTCGGTGGTAGATGCCGATTGGACATACGGTGACCAATCCCAAGATCAGGATGAGTCGGAAGACCTGCTCGTCGTTCATCATGGAACCCGGCGCTCTCGGATCGTACCAAAATAGGCGCGCACTCAAGAGGCACTCGTCACGCCAGTCCGGCAAGAATCCGGGCGGCCGTTTTGCGCGCTCGCTCTGTCAGACGCCCCTGTCGCCGCTCTGTCGCCTTCCACCAGGAAAAGCGACGGCACCGCTTTCCGGACGCCGTTTTAGACGAAGCTCCGACGCATTTTGGGCCGCGGACAAGACGACCGCGAAAACGCCAAGGCCACCGTAAAGTCGATCTGGGAGCGTCGTTTCCGCCGCCTCTGAACGGCGCGCCCGGCGCAACAACACCCAAAAAGACCGGATCGTTAATAACCCCAATGTATTGAGCGCGGACGGAATATTTGCGCTGGATAAACATCCTTCGAGCCGACCCCCAGCTATCCCAGGTCAAAAAGCCGGCGCCAACTGAAATGATATGCTGCGACTATCCGCTTTTCTCATGCCTCGATCCCTTCACGAGATGATCGGCGACGACGGTTTCACCCGTCTTATCGGCGCTTTTTACCGCCAGATTCCCGAGGACGATATCCTTGGTCCGATCTATCCCGCCGATGATCTGGCCGGGGCCGAGCAGCGGCTGCGGGATTTCCTGATCTTTCGTTTCGGCGGCTCGAAGCAATACATCGAGCAGCGGGGTCACCCCCGACTCCGGCAGCGACACCTCCCCTTCCCGGTCGATCAGCGCGCCCGAGATCGCTGGGTGGCGCTGATGGAACGGGCGCTCGCCGAGACCCAGTTGCCCGCGCAAGCCGAGCAGATGCTTCGCGAGTTCTTCAGCGACACCGCCACGTTCATGATGAACCGGCGATAGCGATTTCGCGCTCAAACCGCCGCCCGCCGTCTTCGTACTTCCCGTCAGGCCGAGATGCGGCGACCCGGCCTGCTCTGGCCGCGGCCCCGAGCGTGCGCCGGCTCGAGCGTGCCGACGAAGACGAGGTCGACATCCACGAAGGCCTGGAAAGCACGCTGACGCTCATTCGTTGGCGACGTGCCTCGCTGGTTCAATGTTATCCAAGCTGGCTGAACCAGGTGTACATGAACCTGCTGGTGAACGCGGAAGGGCGGCGGGCACGAGTTCCGGGATGGTGGTTCGCTGAGCCAGTTGGAATTGATATGCTCGCCTGGTATGCCCAACCGTGATACCGAGAAGGGCCGGCAGTACCATGAGCGCACAAAGCCCTCCTCTTGGAGCATCCGCAATAATCCTCATTTTCTCGACTGGCCCAACCAGCCTGTGCCATTCAAGTGCATAAAAGTTTTCTTTGGGAGACTACTCGTCTGATCTTAGGAGGATAGATATGAAAAAAGTTGCGATTCTGATGATGCTGCTGACGCTCGTGGCCGGTACAGCTCTGGCTGGTGAAATGGTCGGCTGGATTTCCGATGCGAAGTGCGGCGCCAACGGCGCGAAAGAAGCCCATGCCGGCTGCGCCAAGAAGTGCGTCGAGGGCGGACAAGCCATGGTATTCGTGAACGATGCCGACAAGAGCGTCTACACGATTGCCAATCAGGATGCCGCCAAAGGGCACGAAGGCCACAAAGTCACCGTGACCGGCAAAATCGACGGCGACAGCATCCACATTGATTCGCTGAAGATGTAGAGACTGGTCCCGCGGGGGACCACGGCATTGTCCCGCGGGGGACACCGCCTTGCAATAGATTTCGAGACGGGGCTGCGCCTTGGTTGCAGGGCGTAGATCCCCGGCCTCGAGCTTCCTCCGCAGTTCCCGATTTTGTTTGCCGCGAGTCCGTTACATATGTAACCGGCTCATTCTTGCGTACGGGACGTCGTCCGGACTTGCGCTTGGCTTGCCTGTGGCCGCGACGTTCTAACGTCCTTGGTGCTCGGTCGCTTGCTCGGAACCGGCGAGGGTCGGCAGGTGACGCTCGACCAGACGGCGCAGACGGCGCTCGGCGCCTTCGCGGCGGGCGAACGTGTTTGCTTGGGAAAGCCCACCTCCCCAAAACAAGGCGTTCCAGCGGCTGCGCGATGGTTGGCGCAGTAGGACGGCATGCATGACGCGGTTCCCGATTCGAAAGGTGCGGTCTTGGGCCGCCATGGCGGAGAAGTTTCTCCGAGCTCTCTTAGCCAGGATTTCCATTTTGGCCCTGGCACGGTCACAGGATACACCCCCGCTGCGCCGAATACCACGTCTTTTCGCGCTGAACCCTGCACATCACCTCCGCCGGTAGGCGCCAGGGCTCGTCCGTCCGCTCACAGACGTTGATTGAGCGGACTGAACGGCGCTCCGGCCGACACTGCTCCCTGCGAAACCTTTTTGGAGCCAAAAACTGTTGATCCTCGCCCGGGCAACGCTACCCACCCGGCACAGGCAGCGCCCAGATCCTATGCAGCATGTCACCGAACAGCCGCCGGTTCAGATGCCCCTCCGCCAGCAGCAACCAGTAGTAGCGAGCATGCTTGACCAGCCGACCGCCGGTCTTCATCAACCTGTGTTGCAAACTCGTTAGCGACCAGCTTTTGATTCGCTGCGGCAGCCCTAGCCGCCGCCACAGGTTGCCCAGGTTGTAGGCCGGCACGCTGAGTTGCAGCCGTACCTCGTTGGCTCGGAAGCGGTGACACGACAAGCGGGTCCAGTGCGTGGCCTGTTTGCCTTCTTTGATCCACTGCTCCGCCGTGCCGCGCTTGTTGTAGAACCGCACGACCGAGCGGCTCGGCAAGCTCATGCTCGTCACGACAAATCCGACGCGCGGGAATAGTTCGCCCGGGTGATGCTCGACCTTGGCGACAACTCGCCTTGCCTTCGACCAGCTCTCGGCCTGATAGCGAAAACTCTTGTAGCGCACTAGGGGCTTGGCGTTCGGCCTGCCCGGTGGCCGAAACAGGATGTCCTCGATCTCCAGCTCCAGGCTCTTGTTCGCCGGGATGCGAATCACGTAGTCCACGCCGCGCTCCTCCATCGCCTCGTAGATCTCGGGCTTGGCGAAGGCGGCGTCGGCGCGGAACGTCACCTGTTTGCCCTCCGCCTGTTGTCGTTCGATCTCCGGCAGTAGCAGCTCGTCCCAGTCCTCGGCGCTGTGCACGTTGCCGGGACGCAGCTTCGTGCCTAGGCAGTCGCCGTGCTGGTTGAACAGCAACAGCGGGTGATAGCAGAGGGACTCAAAATGGCCGTTGTAGGCACTGCCTTCCTGTTGGCCGTGGACGGGGCTCTCCGTGGAGTCCATGTCGAGCACCACGCGGTCTGAACCGTCGGGAGCTTCGGCTTGCGCGACCAGCTCCCGGTTCACTGCCATCAGCCCCAGCAAGTTCTCTTCGCTCGCCAGCATCTCCGTCTCGAAGCCATGCAGCGTCGAGGTCAAGGCTGCTCCGCGATCCCAGTTCCTCTTCGAGCCGATCAAGCGAAAGGTCGGATCGGCGGATACTCGAACGGCGTCATTGAGGTCCTCGTAGCCAGCGAGTCGGCTGTAGACCGACTGCCGCAGCAGATCGGCCAGCGCGAACTTCTTGTTCAAGCCTTGTCGCGAGTCGCTGAGATGCTCGTCGATCAGCTTCCCGAGTCCGAGTCGTTCATCCAGTTCGCGAACGAGAATCAGACCGCCATCCGAGGTGACTCGCGATCCTTGGAAATCGACTTTGAGAAATCCATTGAACGTGAGCTGAAACGGCTTGTTTTCTTTTTCACCCATCGGGTGTTGACCTCCATGGCGTCCTTATCGGGCTCTAGCCCCTATCAATAAAGACGCTGAAGGTCGCTGGATGGTCTGAAGCTCATACATCAAATTGAAAATGCGGGTGAAAAACTAGAAGAACCAAGGCGTTAGCTCTGTTCAAAAAATTGAACACAGCGACAACGGTCGATTCCGCGCGGCAGTTGTGACATGCTGAGTCGATGGACGGAACCGAATACTTGTTCGTTGACGGCGCTTATCTCAAAGTCATTCACAACAGAGCGACGCGACTTGTTCGGAGCCGACGCCGGAATCGACTTCGGAGCCGTCAAAAGTCACTTCGGAGCGCTGAAAGCTTTCTACTACGACTGCGCCGAAGTGCCCAAAAAGGACGAAACCAGCGAGCAGTTCGAATCCCGTACTGATGCGCAAAGGCGACTATTCAACCAGATCCGCTCTCTGCCCGGTTTTCACGTCCGCTTAGGCACGCTCTCCGGCAAAGCCGGTAAGACACGCCAAAAAGAAGTAGACGTCTTGCTGGCCGTTGACATGCTGACACACACCTTCTACAAGAACATGGCGAGAGCAACGTTGTTGGCGGGCGACCTGGACTTCAGACCGATTGTCGAATCCTTGGTGCGCTTAGGCGCCTACGTCCGCGTGGCGTACGAGCCAGCTTCGGCATCTCAGGATCTTTGCACGGCAGCAGATGAAGGTGTGCCCAGAAACATCGACGATCTTTGGGAGTGGAGCGACCTCGAATTCCGTCGGCACCACAAGATCCCCATCTCCGAAAATGGGGGGATCCAGCCGGAATCTAGGACGTTTTAAAACTGGGCCGTTTCGGTTCAGCGACGGTAAAGTTATGCCGACCCGGACTGTGCTTCTTTGAAGGGTTGCCTATAGAAACGTACGGGGCCAATCTTCTATGGGTGCGGCACAGTGACTTGACTCTACTAGAAAGATATGTGGGGATGCGATACAGGGAGACAGTCTGGGAACAATGAAGCGGTCTGCGCTCTGAGAAGCTCCCGCCCCTTGCACAGCCGCTCTGAGCCGCGTATAGTGGGAAGCGCCCCGGCAAGGTGATCACACACCCCGCCGGGACTTCCGCCACACGAGGGGTCCCTTCGTGCACTAGCCCAACCATTATCGCCCACCGACGCGCCAACGCATCCCGGTAACCGTCCAGAAATTCACTGCCAAGTTTCCAACAGGACACCCCTGGAGTCTGACTCTAGAAACAGGTGATCTTGTGCTCGGAGGAGTGGTGTCTCTGGGGCAACTGGACCAAGACTTACGAGCTTTTGAAGAGAAGATTCTGCGGGAGGAAGAGGAAATCGCGAATTGTTGATTCGGTGAGGACTCCTAGCGGCGCTCGCCCGTCGCGGGCTGGAGAAGCCAGCAAGCGCAGCGTGGCGATGAAGGGCCGACTCAGGGAAGGGGAAGAACCGCAGCAATGACGACCAGGGGTTGCAAGCGGTATACGGCTTACGCGGGGACTCGACGACTTTCAGCGCTACCCTTCAACCGTCCTTCCCCGCAACCGTTCCTGCTCCTCGGCCACCCGCGCCGCCGCCTGCAACTGCGAGCCTTCCCAGTGCACATGCTCGTGCTTCTCCATGTGAACGTGGGTGTGCTGCTCGGCCATCTGCTTCGACTCCTGCGCCGCCAGCTTGACCAGCGTTTCCAAAATCCGCGCCCGAGTCCGAATCGGCACGCGCGGCACCAGCTCCACCAACTCCTTGAGCGCCAGCGTTCCGGTCACCAGCAGCCGTTGCCGCATCTCGTTCTCGCCCGGCTCCCCGCCCTGCCGAAGCAATCCCAGCGCTTTTTCCACCTGATCCGCCAAGTTCTTCGCCCTCCCTCCCGGCGTTTTCGTCGCGGGCGCCTCGTTCACTTCGTCTTCAAGGTTGACTTCCATGGACCCCATTCTAGTTCAGATTCCGAGCCGTTCATCTCGTCAACCACCAGAAGCCGGCGCGCCTTGCAACCGAAACACGTCAAACTGAAGCACCCCCAAGCAGCACGAGCATCATCATCGGCACGTGCATGTGGCTGGCTTGCGGGAAGCGGCGGCAGCGGCGCAACGCTCCTATTCCCCCGGCCTTACCGTCTCCGAATCCGGCAACCGCGCAAAAGGTTTGGTCTGGGGAGCGGTGATGTTGCTAGCTGGAGTCGCTTACGTACGGATGGTTACGGTGAAGCATTTCTGGACGTGATGGCGTCGGTGTATCCCGGCTACGACGCGACATCCAACTTCGGTGATGTCATTGTGCGCACGTTGTAGAAACCCAATCGCAGTCTTTGGGAGTGCTGTCACCATGTTCGACTGTCCGCCGCTACCCAACCTCTCCCTGCCCGTGCTTCTTGGGAGCCTGAGCAGCCTCGTTAGGGCGCGCATTAGATAGGTTACCCGGTGAACACGACGGGGTTTAACCGCTAAACGCCCCTCGGACGCCATGGTCCACAGGGGGCCCGTTGATCAACTCCAGCAGTCCCTTGCTGGGCCGGAAATAGGGAACGCGCTTGGGGGGAACTTGAATCTGGCTGCCGGTCTTCGGATTGCGTCCGATGCGTCCTCGGCGCTGGCGCGTACGGAAGCTGCCGAAACCCCGTAACTGTATTTCGTCGCCTGCTCGAAGCGCCTGGACGATACTGCCCAGGACAGATTCCACAATGAGTTCCGCGGCTCGGCGGGTCACTTCGGTCACGTGCGAGACTTCTTCGATCAGGTCGGATTTTGTCATAACCTTTAGCGGTCGGCGTGGCGGAGGCAGCAGACTGCCGACTGATGTCGCAAGGCAGCTTCGGATTCGCCGAAGTTCGCCAGTTGACTGTTCGCTTTAGATCTGCCCCGCAAGCTTAATTTGGCTCCTTCGGTACCACGATCCAGAGGCTCTCCAAACGCCAGCAGCGCACACGACCACCCATCCCGCCTTCACCGAGCTTGGACAGGATCTTGCAGTGAGAGATCGTCTGGCCAACCATCGACGACTCAATTCTACTCGGACGGTGGACGCTTTGCGCTAGCCCCGTAAGCGTACAACAAGAGATTCAGGAGACAAACGACGCTCGCCCCTACAATCAACGTCTTCTGGGAAACATTCAGATAGATGAGCCGATTCAGGTACGCCGAAATGAAGCTTCCCTCGTACAGACCGAGGCCGGCTTTGTGTCGTAACTCAATCTCCAGACTTGTCAGCGGGCAGTACCAGTTAAAGATTTCAGTCAGCAACCCATCGACCAATGCCGGTGGGTGCGCCCACTTCAGCCAGGACCACTTCCAAGCCATCAACCCTCCGAAAATCACAAACAGAATGAACGCGAAGTGAATGGCGACGATGAGATCGGCAGCCCAGCGATAGAGCACTACATGGCCTCGCTCTACCATGCCACGAGCACGCACAGATGAGCAATGTTGTCCCCTGCGGGGCCTGCCAAGTGGATGCACGAGGGGGAATTCCCGCCAGCTAGCCAATCGTGGCACCACTCAGCCTCCTGATTCAGGAAGGCTTCCCCCTCCGACGACCTTCTGACGGCCTCCGCAACGTGATTCCGGCGGCTTCATTGTGTTCCTTGGTCTCTTCCCTCGAATTGGGCTGGAAGAAAGTGCTCCTGAGTCTCAAACTGGATCTCTGAGCAAATCTTTAACACGTTAAAGATTCAGCTTCGGCGGCAACGGATTCGGACAAGGTAACCGGCAGAGTGGGCAAGAGGAAAAGTTGCGGGCGTTTGAGGCTAAGTGCCTCTGTTGGAGTATGTTACGGACTGAGGCCGCCGATAGCTGGTGATTACGGGATATATCAACATCTATTCGCGGACGAGCGCTATGTGGTTCGTTTCGTGAGGCTTAGTCCTGCTCACGGTCGCGGAACTCTCCGTACCAGTTCTAGACGACGTGGACGGACGGTCCACCGCCGCGACGCTGACTGCTAACGCACGTTGACCGTCACCGGATTGGCTGGTTTGCCGTCGGCGGTGAGGAGGATGTTGACTTCGCCGCGGCCGGCGAGACTTCTAGGCAAGGGGCCGATGTTGATCTGGTCCAGGCCGAAAAACTCGGGTTGAGGAAGCGCGCCGAGCACGGGGACGCTTTCGCCGCCCACCGTCGCCGTGACCTCTGCGGTGAAGCCTCGCACCCCGGTCCCGAACAGCAAGAGAAAGATCCGATCACCGTCGGGGCCGAGATCGATGGGGACCGAAGCGCGGCTGTTGGGATCAAAGATCAGATCCTCGGAGCGGGATTGGTCGGCGGCAACGCGCAGGAACAGGGCCGCGGCAACACCCTGTCCGCTGGAGTCGGCCGAGAAGAGTGCGGGGGCTACCGGGTTAATCTGAACCGTCCCGCTTGCGACTACTTGGCCGTCGCGTTCCACATTAACCAAGGTAAGTCCGGTCTCGGTGCCTTCCGGGATCAGGTAGTTGATCTGACTGGCGGAGACAAAAAACAGCGGGGCGAGGCGCTCGGTTCTTGCGCTGTCAGTGACCTTGACCGTTGTGCCCGCCAGGGTGGTCGGCAGCGGGACAGCCTCGGCCTCTGCTTTTTCGCCGGCCAGCCCAGAACCGAAGCCGCTGACGATGGACTCGGGGCTCGCCCCCAAACTCCCGCTGAAGCTCGCCGCGGAGACGGTGGTCACGGCGGGCAGAGGGGTCCCCGCCACAATCTTTGCGATCCAGGCATCCGCCTCGCCCGCGGTGTCGGTTTGAAACGCGCCAAACGTGGCCGGGGCATTCGTGGATTTAGATAGCCCGGCAATGTAGGCGTTGCCGGAGGCGTCGACGGCAACGCTCGTGGCCGAGTCATCGTCGTCGCCGCCGAGGTAGGTGGAGTAGTCAACCCGGATTTCCACTTTAGTTTCGGTTCTGCTAACCATCGGGTGGACTCGGACGCCTTTATTTATGCGGGCTTGAAAGCACTCAAGGCGCTGAGGAGATCAACACCCAATGGGTGAAAAAGAAAACAAACCGTTTCAGCTCACCTTCAATGGATTTCTCAAGGTCGATTTCCAAGGATCGCGAGTCACCTCGGATGGCGGGCTGATTCTCATTCGCGAACTGGACGAACGACTCGGACTAGGCAAGCTGATAGACGAGCATCTGACGGATTCGCGGCAAGGCTCGAACAAGAAGTTCCCGTTCGTCGATCTGCTGCGACAGTCGGTCTACTCCCGCTTGGCGGGCTACGAGGATCTCAACGACGCCGTTCGTGTCTCCGCCGATCCAACCTTTCGGCTGATTGGCTCGAAGAAGAACTGGGATCGCGGCGCGGCGCTGACCTCCCGGCTGCAGAGCTTCGAGACCGCCATGCTCGCCGGCGACGAGAATCTGATCGGGCTGATGGCGGTGAACCGCGAGTTGATCGCGCAAGCCGAGGCCGGTGATGACTCCGCGTGCGTCGTGCTGGACATGGACTCTACCGAGAGCCCCGTCCACGGCCGGCAGGAAGGCAGCGCCTACAACGGCCACTTCGAGTCGGTCTGCTACCACCCACTGTTGCTGTTCAACCAGCACGGCGATTGCTTGGCGGCAAAGTTGCGACCGGGCAACGTGTCCAGCGCCGAGGACTGGGACGAGCTGCTGCTGCCGGAAATCGAACGCCAACAGGCGGAGGGCAAACAGGTGACGTTCCGGGCCGATGCCGCCTTCGCCAAGCCGGATATTTACGAGACGTTGGAGGAGCGCGGCGTGGACTACGTGATTCGCATCCCGGCCAACAAGAGCCTGGAGCTGGAGATCGAAGATATCCTGTTTCGTCCGCCGGGCAGGCCGAGCGCAAAGCCCCTGGTGCGCTACAGGAGCTTTCGGTATCAGGCCGCGAGCTGGTCGAAGTCCCGGCGGGTTGTTGCGAAGGTCGAGCATCACCAAGGTGAGTTGTTTCCTCGCGTCGGTTTCATCGTCACGAGCATGGCCTTGCCGAGCCGCTCGCTGGTGCGGTTCTACAACAAGCGCGGCACGGCGGAGCAGTGGATCAAGGAAGGCAAACAAGCGACGCATTGGACAAGGCTGTCATGCCATCGGTTCCGGGCCAACGAAGTGCGACTGCAACTCAGCGTGCTGGCCTATAACCTGGGGAACCTATGGCGGAGGCTCGGGCTGCCGCAACGGATCAAGAGCTGGTCGCTGACGAGCTTGCAACAGCGGCTGATGAAGACGGGCGGTAGGCTGGTCAAGCATGCGCGGTACTATTGGCTGCTGTTGGCCGAAGGACATCTGAACCGGCGGCTGTTCGGTGACATGCTGCATAGGATCTGGGCGCTGCCTGTGCCGGGTGGGTAGCGTTGCCCGGGCGAGGATCAACAGTTTTTGGCTCCAAAAAGGTTTCGCAGGGAGCAGTGTCGGCCGGAGCGCCGTTCAGTCCGCTCAATCAACGTCTGTGAGCGGACGGACGAGCCCTGGCGCCTACCGGCGGAGGTGATGTGCAGGGTTCAGCGCGAAAAGACGTGGTATTCGGCGCAGCGGGGGTGTATCCTGTGACCGTGCCAGGGCCAAAATGGAAATCCTGGCTTAAAGCCTCCCATAGCTCGTTTTCTAACTCCGTGCGCGCTTCGGCTTCGGGGCTTTGTTGGCGCGGGAGAACCGGGAAACTGGTCGTAACGGCTTTCAACCTCTTCGAAAGCCGGAATGTCGAGCCCTTAGTTTCGCGGCCAGGTCGACGAGCAGCCTGCAGCACCTCCGCGTCAAAAACCAAAGCTCTGGTCGGGGCAGCGTTCATGCTCTGTTATTTCTTGCAGCGCCCTGCGCGGGCCCTCTTGAGTCTCAGACCAGCGTAGGTGGCTGCGTCGCTGAAATGTTGTAAACAAATGTGAACAATTGTGAACAAAGGCGGGATCGCGAACAAGGTCGGTGCGCAAGCTTCGACAGCCCAGTCATTTATCCGCCGCATGCCGTACTGTCCTAAAACTCGATCGTAATGTAAGCGACTTGCTAACTATGAGTTGCAGCTGGCGGGCGAGCGCTCGCCGCGGCTCGTTTATGGGACGCATTCGTGCTAGGTTGTGTGTCCACGCAACCTCTGGATCCGCTTCGGTTCATGCTGATCGGCTTGGTCGGCTGGATCAACGAGCAACAACGGGACGTCATTGACTTGCAAGAAGAGAACCGCGTTTTGCGCGATCAACTCGGCAACAAGCGCCTGCGGCTGAGCAATGAGCAGCGTCGCCGCTTGGCGGTGAAGGCCAAGAAGCTAGGACGCAAAGCGCTTACCGAGGTAGCCTCCATCATCTCCCCGGATACCCTGCTTACCTGGCATCGGAAGTTGATCGCCCGCAAGTACGACGGCAGCAAGCGAAGAGGTCCCGGACGGCCTCGCGTGATGCATCGGATTCGAGAACTGGTCGTTCGCTTACCGAGGAAAACAGTACCTGGGGCTATACCCGGATTCGAGGAGCGCTGGCCAACCTCGTGCTGTCCAAAAACTCGATCGGACCTCAACTTGTTTTCTTTGAGAAAGTTGCGTCCATCGTTCCAGGCGGCGTCAATCAGCGATTTTGGACACTCGGATGGTAGGCTGACCTCCAATGTCGTTCGCTTTGACTCCGCAAGGGTTCGTAGCCGTCGCTCTCGCCGGCTGGCTCAACCAACAGTAGCAAGACATCATTGACTATCTCCGCGAAGAAAACCGCGTGCTGCGGGAGCAGCTCGGCAATCGGCGGCTGAGCCTCAATGACGGGCAGCACCGACGTCTGGCGGTCAGGGCCAAGAGACTTGGCCACAAGCTGGTCTCAGAGGTGGCCTCGATCGTCACGCCCGATACCTTGCTGCGCCGGCATCGAACTCTGATTGCGCGCAAGTACGACGGCAGCGAGCGACGAGGCCCCGGACGACCTGCGGTGATGGAACAGATTCGCAGTCTGGTCGTGCGCATGGCGACGGAGAACCGCGACTGGGGCTACACCCGCATCCGAGGAGCTTTGGCTAAATCTCGGCTATCGGGTCGCTCGCGGCACGATCGCCAACATCCTCAAACAAAACGGGATCGAACCGGCGCCGGAACGCTCGAAGAAGACGACTTGGCAGATCCGCTGTTTACGCGGGAGTTTCGAGAGGCACTTGCAGCAGCGGGAGTAGGAGTTGTCCAGCTACCAGCGCGATCCCCGAATCTGAACGCCTATGCGGAACGCTTCGTGCGCAGCATCAAGGAATCCTGTTTGGACCGCATGGTCTTGTTCGGGGAACGATCGCTGCGTCGGGCGGTCCAACAGTTCGTCGCGAGCGGGATGTTGAAGTACTACTATCGACGGGCCGCCTGAAAGGGCTCCAATAAACAAAAACCGCCCCTGCTTGTTGCAGCGGCGGAATGTGCAAGGACAGCCTTTGTGGACTTTGCGCCCCCTCGATTCACGCCGGCAACTCCGCCCGCCCTGTTCCTGCTCCCGAAACCAGCCGCGGCGTCACGTCCCCGCATGCTTGCTGTTGTCACAACTCCGTTCGGTAGGGCCGATCGAGTTTTTGGACAGTACGAGGTTCTGATCGGCGTCCCAGAGTGCCATGATCTCGACGGGCTCGACTTGGATCAGGCGGGATAGGTCGTTCTTGCCGGACCAGCCGGTCCCCACGAGGGCGTGGCGGCGAGGTTTGTCGGCGGCGCGAGCGCCTATGAGGGTCATCTCAGCGGCGCTGGTTTGAACGAAGTGACGGCGGTTGATGGGGTTGGCGGACATGGATCGACCTCCGTGAAAAAACCGTAGCACATGGCGGTCGCCGGAAGGGCGGGGAATTGGCGCCGGCGTGTGCGACATCAATGTGGGAACGGGGACCTGGCGCGAGCCGGCGGGGGCGATCCGGGCCGGCTCACCTTCCCGCGGACGCGCTTCGGCCACAAGGCCGATGCGCGGACATGTCGTCATGAAACGGCGACACGGCTCGCCTGGCGGCGCCGCTCCACATCGGGCGCCGATGGGGTGCATTGTGGGGGCTGAAAATGTGCCGACACCGCGTTGATAGCTTACAATGGTGCCACCCTAACTTTTCAAGCCCGGTTACCGCGGAGGAAACAGCCCGTGCCCCAATTCCCGAGACCTTTGCAATCCGTCGCCTTATTAGCCCTGTTTATCTCACCCTTGTGCGCCGAAGGTGTCGGCTATCGGGACGAAGCCCTCAAACGGCTCGCCATCCTTGAAAGGAAGGTCGTTGGGCTTGCCGAGGCGATGCCCGCGGACAAGTTTGGTTGGCGGCCCACCGAAGATACTCGCACGGTCGCGGAGGTGAATCTGCACATCGCGGGGGTGAACTTCGTTCTTACACCAAGGTTCGGTACGCCCTCTCCCGTCGGTTTCTCCTATCGCGGCTACGAAAAGAGCACCACGACGAAAGCCGAGGTGGTCGCGAAACTCAAAAGCTCGTTCGCCCATATCAGGAAAGCGATGGAGAACCTGACTGCCGCCGACAGCCAAAAGCCGTCCGAATACGCCGGAGACAAAACGACCTATCTCGGCACGACATGGCGAGCACTCGAGCACACCAGCGAACACCTGGGCCAACTCATCACCTATGCGCGGTTGAACGGCGTCGCGCCGCCCTGGAGTTAGTTAGGCTATTCGCGCACGGGACCGCGGGTCTATGGTGTGCTTTGCCCGCCAGGCGAAATGAGAAGAGCAGGTTGACCCCAACGAAAGGAAGGGCGAGGGTTGTCGGTCGATATTGAAGAACGAGTCATTCGCGTCATTGCCGAGGCGCAACAAATCGATCCCGGCAAGATCACCCCGTGTTCGACGTTCGCCGAGTTGGGGATTGATTCGTTCGACGGGATCAATGTCTTGTTCGCCATTGAGAGCGAATTCGACATCAGCGTGGGCGACGAAGAAGCCAAACAACTTCGTAGTGTCGCCGACGCGGTCGAGAACGTCGAAAGGTTGCTGCGGGAAAAACAATAGAGCACCTTTCGGTCCCGAGAGCGACGCCACGACCAAGCCTCGATCGTCTTTCCCTATCCATGCGGACCGTCGTCATTACCGGACTGGGCGCTGTGTCGGCCTTGGGACTGGGTGCCGACCAATTGTGGAAGGGCATAACCGGCGGCCGCTCCGGCATCGGCCCGATCCAGCTGGTGCCTCCCGAGAAGCTGGCCATCCGAGTCGGCGCCGAAGTTCCCAACTATCGCGCTGAAGATCACTTCGAGGTCAAAGAACTGGGGCTACTCGACCGTTTTTCGCAGTTCGCTCTGCTGGCGGCGCGCGAGGCCGTGGCGGATGCCGGGGTCGTGTTTTCCGAGCAACTCGGTCGTCGTTCGGGCGTAATCATCGGTACCGGCGTCGGAGGAAAGACAACCGACGACGAGGCTTTCGAAAAACTCTACGGGCAGGGAATTCCGCGCGTCCATCCCACGGTCATCCCGCGTTTGATGACGAGTTCGGCGACGAGCCAAGTGACAATGGAATTCGGCTTGACCGGCCCCGCCTTCACGGTTTCCAGCGCTTGTTCGTCAGCCAACCACGCCGTCGGGCAAGCCCTCGGTTTGATCCGACAAGGACAAGCGGACGTTGTATTAGCCGGCGGAAGTGAAGCTTGCTTCACTTTGGGAACGCTCAAAGCCTGGGAAGCGATGCGCGTGATGGCGCCCGATACCTGCCGGCCATTCAGTCGAGGGCGCCGAGGAATGGTGCTGGGCGAAGGCGCCGCGATCGTGGTCCTGGAATCCTTAGAGCACGCTCGGGCCCGAGGCGCGGTCATCTATGCGGAGCCGGCTGGGTTCGGCATGTCCGCCGACGCCCACCATCTCATTCATCCCGACGAAGCCGGCGCGGCCCGAGCGATGGAAGCCGCCTTGGCGGATGCGCGCCTGTCACTCGAAGACGTCAGCTACATCAACGCCCACGGCACGGGAACCGAAGTGAACGATGCGACCGAGACCCGTGCGATTCGGCGAGTCTTCGGTGGTCACGCCGATACTCTTGTGGTTTCCTCTACCAAGGGCGCGCACGGGCACGCCCTCGGGGCGTCCGGTGCGTTGGAGTTGGCGGCGACCGTCCTTGCATTGCGGGACGGCGTGATTCCGCCGACGGTCAATTTTCTCGAGCCCGATCCCCTCTGTGATCTGGACTATTGCCCCAACGAAGCGCGAAAAACGGCGGTTGCCGCCGCGTTGTCCAATTCCTTTGCCTTCGGGGGACTTAACGCCGTCCTTGCCCTCAAGAAGTGGCCTCGTTGATGCCTTTGGACAGGGCCTGCCACGCCGAGCCGCACCTGTTGAACGGCAAGCTTCCCGGCGAAGCATTACAAAATTCCTTGACCCTCTCGTAACGTGAGGCTGTAGAGTTGTTTGGTGATGCTCAAGATCGGAGAGATCGCCGCCCGTGCCGGCGTCACGGTCCGTACGCTACGTCATTACGACGAGATCGGACTGCTGAAACCTTCCCATCGCAGCGGTGCCGGTTATCGACTCTATTTACGGGCCGACCTTGAGCGGCTGACGGGAATTGTCGCGTTGCGCGCGACGGGCCTGTCGTTGGCTGAGATCCGAGCCGTGCTCGACGATTCCTCTTTCACGCTGAAGCAGTGTCTCGACCTGCACCTGAAACGGCTCGATCAGCAGATCCGGCAACAAAAGAGAGTACGGCAGCGCCTGCTCGCGATCCGTGGCCGGCTTGGAGATGCAAAAGAGCGTTCCGTCGATCAGTTGACGCAGATATTGGAGGTGATTCGATTGTTCGAGAAATACTACACACCGGAGCAGTTGGAAAAGCTACGTGAACGCCGCGAATTGGTCGGCGAAGAGCGTATGCGCCAAGCCGGCGAGGAATGGAACCACTTGTTTGCCGGATTTCGTGACGCCATGGAGAAAGGGTTGCCTCCGGATGACCCGGTTGTCCAAGAGCTTTCAAGGAAAGCCCGCGCGCTGATCACCGAGTTCAGCGGCGGCGACAAGCGAATCGAGCAATCGCTGGCGAACATGTATCGGGGCGAGGGGGCTCCGAAGATCTTGGGATCTCACGGCATTTCGATGGACAATTCACTGTGGGCTTACATGGCGCGTGCGCGGCAGTCCGGACCCTACACCACCGAGGAAGCGTAGCCCGCTTCTCCCTTCGCTTCGGCGAGGTAATGGGCATAAGAGCAGACACGCTCGCGCGGGGCACGCGCGGCTTGGCGAGGATCCGCGTCACGTTAGTCGAAAATAAATTCTCTCGCGCCCTTGTGTGCTTCACGCCGGAGTCCCAATCACGCCGGTAACATGGTTTATTGTCAATCGTTTACTGTTCGCCACGTGCCCCTCCCCCATGCGACCGAGAGGCGAAAATGGTGACGCCCCTTGGACCCGCGCAATTCCGTCGGGAGCGAAAATACTGGACAGCGTTTCTACCCTGAGAAAAGGGAGGAACGTACGTTGTCGCAACCACGCATAGGAAATGGACCCAGGGCACGGAATCCCAAGAAACGACTGGAACACTTGCCGGGGCAAGTCGTCTTGCGGGTCCGTCGCAGCCCGCTGCTTCGCTATCTCGGTGGCTCGGGCCGGGCCCCGACCGCGGCTCTCGCTCGCAATCTTCCCGAGAATCTTGCGGGGCCCATCGATTTTCTGCGGAATAATGCCGGGCTCAAGACCGCCCGGCCGATGTTTTACCCCGCTGGGCGGTCCGCCCGCAAGGCAAGGGTCTCCTCGGCGCTCGGTCAACGCCTGGCCGTCTTGTCGAGCGTAGCCGACGGCGAGAACGATATGGCGGGCTTCACCATTCTGTCGCTGGATCCGAAAAGCGTGACACCGGAGTTGACGAAGACGTTGACCGCTTCGCCGCTGATTGAAATGGCGGAGCCGGTGCCGGCCCGCTGGCTGATGGCGGTCGAGGCCGATCCGATGCAGAACTTGCAATGGGGTTTGCGCGCCGTACGCTGGTTCGAGGCGATACGTCCCCGCGCTTCCGACATTCGAGTTGCCGTGCTCGATACGGGAATCGACGTCAATCATCCCGATCTCGATGACGTCGAGATCGACTACCGTCACGAAGGTCTCTCTTCTCAAGACATTCTCGGACACGGGACCCACGTGGCGGGCATCATCGCCGCCGAGATCAACAACGGCATCGGCATCACGGGTTTGGCCGATTGCCGTTTAGACGTGTGGAAGATCTTCGGAGACCAGCCCATCCAGGGCGGCTTCTATGTGGATGGCGAACGATATTTTCAGGCGCTCAACGAGGCGCGAACGTCCGGCTCGCGAGTCATGAATCTCAGCATCGGCGGGACTGCTTCCTCGCGCACCGAGGCGCTGCTGTTCCGGCGGCTGGAAGATGCCGGCGTCCTGCCTGTCGCGGCCATGGGGAACGAGTTCGCCGAGGGCAACCCGATCGAATATCCGGCCGGATACCGCAACGTGACCGCCGTCGGCGCCGTCAACGAAAACCGCGAACGGGCCTGGTTTTCGAATACGGGCCGGCACATCGATCTGGTCGCGCCGGGTACCAACATCCTGTCTACCTTGCCGACACGAACGTCACCCTACCTCGACGAAGCGAACTACTCGGCCTGGAGCGGGACATCGATGGCTACGCCCCATGTCGCTGGGGCGGCCGCTTTGGTGGCCGCGCAGTGTGCAAGTTTGAGTGTTCGCGATCTCAAACAGCGCCTGGTCGACACGGCCAGCCGACTTCCCGTCATGGGCAATCGCAAGAAGAGCTTTGCTTACGGCTCGGGGTTGCTCAATGTCGAGCGTGCCCTCGCGAAACAGTCGTAAATTACGACAGCAGCTTCCGCTCGATATCTTTCTCAACGGGGAGCGGGCGGTTCAAAGAACCCGCGCCTGGCAGAGGTGACGAACCGTCCGGCGCCACAAACCGTCCGGCGCATGTTTCCCCTCACGGCTTGCCTCCACCCACCACGCGCCCGCTGATGATCTTACACCGAAGGGACGTCCCGGTCGTGCTCAAAGGCGGAGCGGATCTTGTCAAGCAATGTTTGTGACGCAAAGGGCTTTTGGATGATTTCGTGCTCGGCAACCTCGACGCCTTGCGCGGTAAGGCGCTCCCCCGCATGGGCCGACATGAAAATCACGGGCAAGTCGGGCCGGTGCGATCGCAGCGCGGACGCCAACTCGGGGCCGCTCATGCGCGGCATTACGACATCGGTCAAAACCAAATCGATGGAATCATCCGAGTTCCGCACGACCGCCAGCGCGTCGGCCCCGTTCTCGGCCTCGATCACTCCGTACCCGTTCCGCGACAACATGTGCCGCATGGCAAGCCGCAGACTGTTTTCATCCTCCACGACGAGGATTCGTCCGGCCCCCCGCGCCGACGCCCCCTTACCTTCTTTCTCCGCCGGCGGAGACGCCGGACGATCGAGGACGGCGGGCAACAGGATCTCGAACACCGCGCCGTTCCCGGGCGAGCTCTCGCAGCGGATCGTCCCTCCGCATTGCTGAATGATTCCGTAGGTGGTGGCCAGTCCGAGGCCGGTCCCTTTGCCGGCTTCCTTTGGTTGTGAAAAAAGGCTCAAAGATGCGACTCTTGGTCGCTTCGTCCATGCCGTGGCCGGTATCGGATACCGTCAACCGGACCTGCCCCCCGGGCAATGCCGAGGCCAAGATGCTTGACGCCGACGCTTGCCGGTTCTCGGTGACGATCGACAAGCGCCCGCCGGAAGGCATGGCGTCGCGCGCATTCACGACCAGATTCAGCACGGCCTGCTGCATTTGCGCGGTATCGACCGAGACCGCGGCGAGGTTCGGATCGAGGTCGAGAATGATCTCGATGTCTTCTCCAATCGTACGCCGCAACCAATCCTGCATTTCGACGATGACATTGTTGAGATTGACCACGACGGGTTGCAGGACTTGCCGTCGGCTGAACGCGAGCAAATGCCGCACCATGTCGGCCGCTCGCTCGGCAGCCGCCAGAATAGCGGAGATGGTGCTTTGGGCGGGACTGTGGTTGGGAATGTCCTCGAGCGCGAGCTCGGCGCTCGTCATGATGACGGCCAGCGAATTGTTGAAATCGTGGGCGATGCCGCCGGCCAGTTTCCCAACGGCTTCCATTTTTTGCGATTCCCGTAACTGCTCGGTCATTCGCACCTTTTCTTGCTCGGCATGTTTGATCTCGGTGACGTCTTGGATCATCGCGACAAAGTAGGCATCGTCTTCGCCGCGCGGACCGACTGCCGTGATGTCCACGGTTCCCCAGACTTCTTCACCCAACCGCGAGAAGAAGCGTTGCTCGAAATGGACGTGGTTTTCTCCGCCTCGCAGCCGCGTCAGCATCGCGTTGACGAGATTGCTATTCTCCGCGTGCGAGAAAGAGGCGAGTTCCAGCGAGGTCATCTCGGCGGGGTCAATGCCAAAAATGTCGGACAGCTTTGCGTTGGCCCGCAGAAATCCGCCTTCTTCATCGAGTAGGGCCATGCCCACGCCGGCATCCTCGAAGGCGGCTCGGAACAGCCGGTCGGCTTAGCTTTCGGCCTCCCGCGCCGCCGCGACGCTGGTGGTCCAGTAGGAATCCTGTTGTTGTTTCGCCTGGATCAGCAGGAAAGCGATGTAGACGCCGTCGAGAAAGGCGATGGCATAGGTTTCGGGTATGCCGTACCCCACCGCGGCAATGCCGCCGGGGACCATCATGCCGAGCATGCAGGCGACCCGAGTTGGCGGTCGGGAGCCAACGACACGGCTCCGCCGCCGGCCAACGCGGCCGTGCACAGCAGCACCAACATCGACGGCCACTCCTTGCCGTAGAAGGCCACGGTCGTCGCGCAAAAAAGGCCCCACGCGAGAAACTGTACGAACAGCAACCCGCGGAAGGGTCTGCTCCACTCGTGCAACGTCTCCGCGGACGACCCGGCAAGACGGCGGGAGGAGACGAGGCGAACCACGCCCAACGCGAGCATCAGAATCCCGGTGGAGACAATGACGGCTCGGTGGTCTTCATAGAAAGGGGTCGCCACCGCGATCACCACGATCACCAAGGCATATCCGCATACGCAATTTCGGGAGCGGCCGCGAACTATGAGAAATGTCTCACGGGTGCGGCGCGTACCTTTCGACCGTGAAGCGGCGCCGAGGACCCAGCCCCGCAAGCAGTACCGGGGCTTGTATCGGCCCGAGGGGAGAAGCCAAACTTACGCCGTCGGCGGGACCGCCGGTGCTACTTTCTATGAATCAATTATATCCGCCGCGGATTCCATCCGTGCAACCGGTGCGCAACATCAATGTAGAGAGGTTCAACGGTCGTAGCGTGGACTTGGGTCCGCGCCTCCGCCGCCGCGCGACGCGAGGAAAAAAAACAGCGCGTTCCGGGCTCCGACGCCGGTCAAAGCAGGTTAGGGGTATGGCCCACTCAGCCGGAGCCGCGTTGGCGGCGGTAGGCGTCGCGGTTTTCGTTGGACTCGAAGAAGACGGTCTCCCCGTCGATAACGTCTTTGACGGCGACTCGCTCATCGATGTAGGTTCCCGAAAGCGGATCTTTCACGAGCCGATTGGCCTCGGTTTGGGCGGCGCCCGACGCGGTCTTTTGTTCGGACCCACCGGAACCCTTCAACGCTCCCATCACGGCACGCGCCACATCCCGAACCAGCCAACGGACCAGCGCCAATGCCGTGACCACGAGGATAAGAATCAGCAGGTTGCGCATGATCGTTCAAAAAGGGGCGGAAAAAAAGGGCGTCGGCCCGCGCCGCCGCCCTCTTTCCGATTCATGAACTGTTTGAACCAAAACTTACGAAGACTTCTTCCGGCGCCGTCTCCTCTTCTTTTTGGTCTTGTCTTCGTACTGCGTTTCCACCGAAGCGGTCAGACCCGTCAGCATCCCCTGCGCGCTCGCGGCGAACTGCCCCTGGGGTTCGAGTTCCATGTATTTCTGGAATGCCTCGATCGTTCCCTCGGCGGGAGTCACCGTTCCGTCGGGCTGTGTCACGGCCTTCCCGACCAGCGCCATGCCGAGCTGATAATACGCGCCCGCAAAGTTCGGGTCGGCTTCGGTGGCCTTCGTGAAGGCCTGAATGGCGCCGTCTGTGTTGCCCGTGTTGACCATCACGGCACCCAGATTGAAGAAGTACTTGGCGGCGTTTGCGGGATCGAGCATGGCCGCCTCGGCCAACTTCAGCTGGCCTTCTTCGTTCTGCCCGGCGCGTACCATCACCAATCCCACGTTGTTGTGGTAAGCCGCGTTGGTGGCATCGATTTCAATCGCCTTCGCATAAGAAGCGACGGCTTCGCCGTAAAGCTTGGACCGCTCCGCTCCCGCCTTGGTCAAAGCCAGTTTCGCTTGTGCTTCGCCTAGGTTGGCCCAGATAACGTGTTGGCCCGGCTCCAACTCGGAAGCCTTCGTCAGACCCTGCACCGCGGCGGGATAATTCTTCATCTTGAGCGCCACCATGCCGTCATTGAACGTCTCGTTCAATTCTTTGTTCTTGCTGATCGCCTGCTGACGTTTGCGTATGGCCTGTTCGTAGCGCTTTCTCTCTTCGACGTTCATGCTGGCAAGGTCGGATTGGGTCGGCCCCGCTTTCTGACGCGCGGCCAGCTTTTGGAGGTCAAACGTGATTTCGACGGGATCGGAGAGGCTGACGCGCACGTTGCCTACGCGGTCAACTATTTGCCCGTCCACTTCGCAATTCACGTTGTAGTTGCCCAGGGGCAATCCCGCGTGGAAGAAATTTCCCTTCTTGCGGGTTTTGACCTTGTAGTTTCCTCGTACCTGTTGGCGCTCGATCTTGATCAAAGCGCCTTGAAGAGGCTGACCGTCCTTTCCGATGACCTTCCCGCGAATGGCGCCCGTCTGACCGAAAGCCAAACTGGCACACGCAAGGGCGGCCATGACAAGAAACAGCGTTCTCAATGATTTCGTTTGCATGCTTTGACTCCTTCGAGCTTCGGACGGCTCCACTTGGTCAAGGATACACTATCACGAAGCGCAAAAACCAGTGTGCGCCGGCCAAGCCGTCCTCAAAATGACCTTCCTTCCGCGCCCTGTGTGATCACCCGGACGAGCGCGGGCCCACGACCTGGAAGACGGTGCGCGACGACGCGTGGTTTTGGTCTCTATTTTCCGCCGTCTGATACAGTGAACACGGCAATGCGGTGACATTGGGGCGTCGCGGTCTTGCGCAACTTAACGAGCGATGACCGCGCGATTTTCGACGCACGCCGAGAGACATGATTACGCACGAACCCGCCTCGCCCGAGCTGACCTGCACCTGCGGCGCGGTCGCACCGCCCGGCGCCCGTTTTTGCCCGATGTGCGCTCGTCCGCTGGTTGAACACGAGGGCGAAGCGGAAGAGCCCGAGCGCCTTTTCGAATCCAAGCCGGAAGAGCCTGTTTCCCCGGAACCGGAACGACTGCCCATCACGCTGTCGAACCCCGACGTGATCCGTTCTTGTTACTCGAGCGCCATTCTGGCGGCCCTGCTGGGCAACACCTTGTCTTATTTGTTCTTCGTTTGGTATCCGGCGGCGGGTTTCTTCTCGGTCTACAACTACCGAAGACGTACCGGAGTCTTCGCTGGTGTTCGGGAAGGCGCGCGGCTGGGTCTGGCTACAGGCGCCATGATCTTCTTGATCTCGCTGGTGCTCTTCGCCTTCGCGCTGTTGCTGGCGGGAGATACCGCCGGCTTAGCCGAGGCGATGCGGCAACAGGTCGGGCAAATGTCGGTGCCGAGCGAGCTAAAGCAGCAGATGCTCGAGATCTTGAAAGATCCCACCGCGATGGCCGTTCTTCTGGTCATGTCACTAGGGGTTTCGTTCGTGACGTCCCTTGTTTTCAGCGTTCTTGGGGGCGCACTAGGGGCGAAGATCCTCGAGAAGGAGTAGCCCGCGTCGACCTCACACGGTCGAATTGACGTCACACTGAGCTACAGTGGTAGATCGTCGACCCGGCGCGGGGCGAAGGCTCACGGGGAACTTTCCATGGACATCCTTGCTCTATTCGGCATCAAGAAAGAACAGGCGCCCGCGCCTTCCGACAGCGCGACCGAGACGATTCGCAAGATCAGCGATTCGCTCGACAAGCTTGACCGCGAGCAGGCCAAATACGTCGCCTCGTTCGCCTACATCCTGGGACGGGTGGCCCACGCTGATCTCGACATCAGTCACGAAGAGACCCGCGAGATGGAGCGCATCGTCCAAGGGATGGGGGGCTTGCTCGAAGAGCAGGCGGTGCTGGTGGTCGCAATCGCCAAAACGCAGAACCAACTGTTCGGCAGCACGGAGAACTTTCTTGTTACGAGGGAGTTTCGTCAGGTGGCCTCGCGCGACCAAAGGGTCGCTTTGTTGAATTGCCTGTTTGCGGTCTCTTCGTCGGATCAGTCGATTTCAACCGTCGAAGACAACGAGATCCGCTACGTCGCCAAGGAACTGGGCCTTGACCACAGCGACTTCATCGCGGCCCGGCGCAACTACATCGAGCACTTGGAAGTTCTCAAGAAACCGGCCAAGGGAAAACCGTAGCCGCGGGCGACCCCAGGCGGCGGCTTTTCGAGGCGGCCCAAGGGCTCGGCGCCGACATTCCGGTACATCGCGGCGGATGGTTGACGCGGTGCGTCGGCGCGACGCGACGCGACGCTGAAGGACGAATGACTCGCGACGAAATCATCCTAGCGTCGGAGAAGTATCTCTTTCCGGCGGTGTTTCACTATTTCGAGAAACCGTTGGTCCTCGACCATGCCAAGGACCAATACGTCTGGGACGCTGACAAGAAGCAATACCTGGATTTCTTCGGCGGCATCGTCACCATCAGCGTCGGGCATTCCAATGAGAATGTCGTTCGCGCGGTTCGCGAGCAGGCCGAGCGACTGGTTCACGTCTCGACACTGTTTCGAACGGAACCGGCGGCGGCGCTGGCGGCCAAGATCGCTTCGGTTACGCCGAAGGGGTTGACGAAATCCTTCTTCACCAGCAGTGGGACCGAGGCCAACGAAACCGCGGTGATGCTGGCCCGCGCCCATACCGGGCATCAAGAAATCATTGCGCTGCGGCATAGTTACCACGGGCGCTCGGCGCTGGGAATGTCGTTGACCGGGCACGGCCGGTGGCGTGGCGCGGGGAGTGCGCAGCCGGGTATTCTCCACGCCCACAATGCCTATTGCTACCGCTGCCCTCTGGGGCTGACCTACCCCTCCTGCGATGTGAAGTGCGCGACCGACGTCGAAGACCTGATCGAAACCGCGACCACCGGCGCGATCGCGGGTTTTCTCGCCGAACCGATGCAAGGTATCGGCGGATGCATCACGCCGCCCCGCGAGTACTTCCCCATCATCCGCGACATTGTGAAGCAACACGGTGGTCTTCTGATCAGCGATGAAGTACAAACCGGGTGGGGTCGCACCGGAAAGCACTGGTTTGGCATCGAACACTACGGGGTAGAGCCCGACATCCTTGTCGGCGCCAAAGGTTTGGCTAACGGGCTGCCCATCGGCGTCACCGTCTCGCGCCCCGAGATTGCCGACTCGGTTCGCTTTCTGACCATGGCGACCTTCGGCGGCAATCCGGTTTCGACGGCGGCGGCCAAGGCCGTGCTTGATTTCATCGAGGAAAAGGACCTGCGCGCGAACTGCGCCGACGTAGGTGCTTACCTGCGCGACGGGCTGCTGGGGCTGCAAGAGGAATTTCCGGTGATCGGCGACGTTCGGGGAATGGGACTCCTTCAAGCGATGGAGCTCGTCACGGATCGCAATACGAAAGAACCGGCCGTCGAGCAGGCCGCCCGGCTGCTCGAGGCTTGCCGCGAGCACGGCTTGCTGGTGGGCAAGGGCGGATTGCGGGGCAACATCATTCGCCTGAGCCCGCCGATGAATATCAGCAAGGCGGACGTGGACGAGTTCCTAAGGTTTATGAAGAGCAGCTTTGCTTCCATCGTCTAGCCCCGCAGCCCTAATCCTCCGGACTCGCCGGGCGTTTCTCATACGCCCGGTCCTACTTCTTGCGGCCTCGCGGCGGGCGTTCGAAGACCGCCGTTACCGACACATCGGAGTCCATCGTTACCGAACAGACGGGTGATGTGCCCGCGCACGCGCCCTCCCAGCGAGCGAACGCCATGTTCCTCTTTGTGGCGGTGGCGGTGAGTTGAACCTGCGCACCTTCTTCGTACTCACTTGCGCAGTCCTTTGTGCAGTTGACGGTGCCGTCGCCGCTGGTGACCTTGCCGTTGCCGGTGATCTTGACCGTCAACGTGTGGCTCTGTGTCACGGCATTCACCGTCAGAGTCACCCCGTAATCGTCGACCAGACCGGCGGCGGTGTGCGTTGCCACGATGCCGATCGGGTAGCTCCCGGCCGCGGCGTCGCTGCCCGGAGTTTCCGTCAAGGTCGCCGTTCCCGAAGCGCCGGCGGCCAGGGTCAGCGACGACGGGGAGAACGAAT
Source organism: Bryobacterales bacterium (assembly GCA_965238125.1). Lineage (GTDB taxonomy): Bacteria > Acidobacteriota > Terriglobia > Bryobacterales > UBA6623 > UBA6623. The sequence continues at coordinate 1,479,070 of OZ250179.1, forward strand.
TGCCCCATCCGCTCGGCTCATTGGAGGACAGCGAGAAAGCGGCTTCACCGCAAGTCGCCGAGTCGTTGTTCACGACCGTGACGCTGTACGCGGCGCTTGAACCCGGATCTACCGACTGATTACTCGGAGAAGCCGTCACTGTCGGGGCCGCCTCGACACAGGGATCAGGAAGCGAGTTCACCGTCAGTGTGACCCCATAGTCGCCGACCAGGCCGGCCACGTTGTGAGTGGCTAGGATGCCGATCGGATAAGCACCGGCCGCGGCGTCGGCACCCGGAGTTTCCGTCAAGGTCGCCGTTCCCGAAGCACCGGGCGCCAGGGTCAGCGACGACGGGGAGAACGAATTGCCCCAGCCGCTCGGCTCGTTGGAGGAGAGCGAGAAAGCAACCTCGCCGCAAGTTGCCGAGTCGTTGTTGACGACCGTGACGGTATAGGTGGCGCTTGAACCTGGATCGACCGACTGGTTGCTCGGAGAAGCGGTCACTGTCGGGGCCGCCTCGACGCAGGGCTCAGGGAGCGAGTTGACCGTCAGGGTGACCCCGTGGTTGCCGATCAGGCCTGCGGCGGTGTGCGTTGCCGAGATGCCGATCGGATAAGCACCAGCTTGGGCATCGGCCCCCGGAGTTTCCGTCAAGGTCGCCGTTCCCGAAGCACCGGGCGCCAGGGTTAACGAAGACGGCGAGAACAAGCTGCCCCAGCCGGCCGGCTCGTTGGAGGAGAGCGAGAAGGCGGCTTCACCGCAGGTCGCCGAGTCGTTGTTGACGACCGTGACGTTGTAGGTGGCGCTTGCACCCGGATCGACCGACTGATTACTCGGAGAAGCCGTCACTGTCGGGGCCGCCTCGACACATGGATCAGGAAGCGAGTTCACCGTCAGCGTGACTCCGTGGTCGCCGATCAGGCCGGCCACGGTGTGGGTGGCGGCGATGCCGATCGGATAAGCACCAGCTTGGGCATCGGCCCCCGGAGTTTCCGTCAAAGTCGCCGTTCCCGAAGCACCAGGCGCCAGGGTTAACGACGATGGGGAGAACGAATTACCCCAGCCGGCCGGCTCGTTGGAGGAGAGCGAGAAAGCAACCTCGCCGCAAGTTGCCGAGTCGTTGTTCACGACCGTGACGTTGTAGGTGGTGCTTGCACCCGGATCGACGGACTGATCGCTCGGGGAGGCCGTCACCGTCGGGGCCGCCTCGACGCAGGGATCGGGGAGCGAGTTCACCGTCAGTGTGACCCCATAGTCGCCGATCAGGCCGGCCACGGTGTGGGTGGCGGCGATGCCGATCGGATAAGCACCAGCTTGGGCATCGGCCCCCGGAGTTTCCGTCAAGGTCGCTGTTCCCGAAGCGCCGGGCACCAGGGTCAGCGACGACGGGGAGAACGAATTACCCCAGCCGCTCGGCTCGTTGGAGGAGAGCGAGAAAGCAACCTCGCCGCAAGTCGCCGAGTCGTTGTTCACGACCGTGACGTTGTAGGTGGCGCTTGCACCCGGATCGACCGACTGATCGCTCGGGGAAGCCGTTACCGTCGGGGCCGCCTCGACGCAGGGATCGGGAACCACGGTTACCGTGGCGCTGACGTTGTCGGTGTGGCTCATGGGACTCGAAGCGGTCTCATGGGTCGCGGTGACATCAATGGGGTAGGTGCCGGGTTCCGAGGCCCCGTCAACCGTTTCAGTAAGGATCACCGTGGCCGTCGCCCCCGGGGCCAACGTAAGCACGGAGGTTGCAAATTCGCTGACCCAACCGGCCGGTTCGAGCGAGCTGAGACTCAAAGGAGCCGAGGCGCAACCGCTCGAGTCGTTGTTCGTGACCGAAACGGTGTAGTCCACGCTGCTGCTGGCATCGACAGAGGGGTTCGAGGGCGTAGCCGAAACCGTGGGATCGGCTTCGTTGCAAGGTTCCGGACCGAAATCCACGGTGACCGTCACGGCCGACGAGCTTGCCGGGCCGACCGCAATGGACAGATTCGTATAGGCATCCACGGTCGTGCTTCCGGAGGGCACGGCCGGGTCCGAAAACGAAGATGTCGCCGGCGTCCCGTCGAGCAAGTGACTCTTCTTGCCCGTGAAAGGGTCCTCGTAGTGCAACATCGCGCCGCTGTAGACTTGCGAGCTGAAATTCGAATCGTAGGATCCGATCGGCTGCCGGTACTCCACCCAGACGAAATCATTGCCGCCCGTGCCTCGCTTGATCTTGAGGGCCTTCGTGCCGGCGCCGGGCGCTTCGGTGGGGGCGACGTTGAACTGGCCGGTGGACGTTACGTTCGCCAGGGCCGAGCCGCCCAACCACCCCATCTTGGCCTTGTGCGAGGCGGCATAGTGCCCAATGACCCAGCTCCCCAAGCAAGAGAACCTGTCACCGTAGGTGCTGATGGTTCCCGAAGTTCCGAAAGCGCCGAGTGTTTCCCTCGACCCGTCGCCGGCATAGAAACGCCGCGACCCCGCGTGGCTCAACCCAAGGCTGTGTCCCGATTCGTGACAGGTGAGCTGCAACGCCTGCGTGGAGTTGCCCATGTAGTTCGAGAGTTGGTGCGCGTAGGAGACGAGCTTCGTGGTATCCGGAACCGACATGCCGCAACCCAATGACGCCAGGCCCGCGTAACGGCAACCGCTCGACGGTTTTGGGAAGACAATGACAACCCGCTCGTACTGCGAATAGTCGATATCGGGGTCGGCCAGCTCGATCGCCTTCGCGCGTAGCAGGGATGATTCGTCGTTGCCGCTCGCGCATGAATATTCCCGATCAAGCTCATACCATCCTCCGTCGAGTGGGTATACGTCGCCCGTCGCCCAGGTTTGGTTGTAGGATGCTTCTTTCCAATAGCTGTCCAACGACGAGCCGCTTTGCCCGAAGAACGTGTCGACGACCTTCTGCCGCGATAGACTCGGCGTCACACCCGGGAAGGTCGCTCGGATCACGGCGATACGCTGGTCTCCCAACGCACTGCAAGCGCCCGCGGCCTCCGCCGGATTCTGTGCGGATGCGGCGTGGATGCTCTCTTCAAATTCGGCCGACGCGCTTGGTTCGACCGCCACCTCATCACCGACTCGAACGCCCTCGACACGCAGAAAGACTCCGCTCTTCAACCCGGCCGGTTCACGTTCGGCGAAGTGCAGGGCGATCCGCTTCGAGCCCTTTTGGAGAGCGATTTCCACTTCCCTTTGCCGTAGCTGCTCGTCGTCAATGATGGTGTAGTCCAGGATGCCTTCCCAGCTTCCTCTTACCTCGAGTTCCGCCGCCGACGCTGGGAACGCCTGACGAAGCCTTTCCAAGACATCGGCGTGCAACGCGGCCGCGAGCGCTTGGTCCGGATCCGTTCGGACGAGCGTGGCAAGAGCCCGGCTGCGTCGAACCAGCAGCGCCGCCGCCTGTTGTTGTATCGCTGGAGCCCGCGCGGCGGAAACGCCCGCGGGTAAGCGGTCCTGCAACCGCAGCAGCGCGGTGTTCCACTGGCGTACATCATCGACCGTGACGGCTTGCGGCGCGCCCAATAGGGGCGTCGCACCCGTCATCAATAGGAGAGCGCCCAACATGAGCGCCGACAACCGAAAAAGCGAAACCGTCGTTGCGTACATCCAAGGCCTCCGGCCCGCGAGTGAATGGGCTTGGAGTCCTTATCGGTCCGGTCCCGTGATTCTTCGAATCGAAATCGAAGACGCGGCGAGTCAGCGTGTGCCGGGCCGCCTCCGTGGGGGAAAATAGAAGCAGCTCGCGCCGGCCCCGCCCATGGCCCTCATCTCCTACCGCAAGAAGCGTCGCTTTGAGCTGACACCCGAACCCGCCGGCGGCGGCGAGGGGAAGGTTTCGCCGAGGTTGGACACCACCGCTGTCTTTGTTGTGCAGCGACACGCCGCGCGCCGCCTGCACTACGACTTGCGCTTGGAAGTGGACGGGGTCCTCAAGTCGTGGGCGGTTCCGAAGGGGCCTTCTCTGAATCCCGACGACAAGCGGCTGGCCGTTCAAACCGAAGACCATCCACTCGAATACGGGAATTTCGAAGGCGTGATTCCGGAAGGCAACTACGGAGCGGGTACCGTCCAGATCTGGGACCAGGGAACTTACGAAAGCGTCGGGGACGCGCGGGAAAAGCTCGATCAAGGAGAGCTGAAGTTCACTTTGCAAGGCCGTAGGCTGCGGGGAAGCTTTGTCCTCGTCAAGACGAAGCCCTCTGCCACGGGTGCCAAGCCGAAGCAGCCCGAGTGGCTGCTCATCAAGCACCGTGACGCCGCGGCTGACGCCGGCTGGGAGGTGGGTGATCATGTGGAGTCAGCCGTCAGCGGGAGAACGTTGGCCGAAATTCGCGACGGCGTACCCCCTTTCGCACAAAGCTCCGCGTCGTCCGCCGCCGCCCTGGAGGGCGCGGTCGAGTTGCCGTCTCCACGGCCCGCGCGGCCCGACCCCATGCTCGCGGTGATTGTCGACAAGCCCTTCACGGCGCCGGATTGGATCTTCGAGTTGAAGTGGGACGGCATCCGCGCCTTGGCCGACATTCGCGGGGACGAAGTGCGGCTCTTTTCTCGCGCGGGCCGTGACGTCAGCTCTCACTACCCGGAGTTGGCGATTCTTCCCGAGCGCCTCCGCGCCGGCGAAGCCCTACTCGATGGAGAGATCGTCGTTCTCGACGAAGACGGGCGAGCCGACTTCGGGCGGCTACAGTCCCGCATGAACGTAGCCAAGCCTTCTCCCGGCGACATCGCTAGCGCGCCGGTCGTGTACTACCTGTTCGACATCCTTGAAGCCGACGGCTACGACCTACGATCGGTCGCGCTAATCGAACGCAAGAAGTTCCTCAAAGAATTGCTCGACGTCGAAGGGCCTGTTCGGTATTCCGACCACATCACGGAAAAGGGGCCCGAGTTGTTCGCGCTGGCGGCGGAGAAGGGCGTCGAGGGGGTGGTCGGGAAGCAGATGGACAGCCCTTACGTCTCGGGCCGGGATACTAACTGGGTCAAGATCAAAGTCGTGCGCGAGATCGATGCTGCGGTGTGCGGATTCACTGAGCCCGGCGGTGGACGCGAGCATTTCGGCGCGTTGCTGCTGGGCCTCTTTAACGGGAGCGAGTTCGAATTCATCGGCGGTGTCGGCAGCGGCTTCGACGCCTCGGTGGGAAAGCGCGTCAACGCGATGCTCGCCGAGCGAATCCGCGATACCTGCCCGCTTACGGAAGTCCCGAAGATCAGACAGGCCGCGACGTGGGTCGAGCCCGAGTTGGTAGCGCGGGTCAAGTTCCACGAATGGACTCGCGAGGCCAGGTTACGTCAGCCGGTGTTCCTGGGTCTGCGCGATGACATCGATGCCCGCGATTGCCGCCGAGAAACCAAGCCCCCGGTTGTGAGGACCGTGCCGACGGGCGCTCCGGCCGTCACCTCGCCGGCGAAACTAGAGAACGAGCTGCGGCGGGGAACGAGGGAAACCGTCCCCGTGGAACTCGACGGAAAACGCTTTCGGCTGACGCATCTCGACAAGGTCTATTTCCCCGGTCCCGGCTACACGAAGCGTCAAGTCTTGGTGTACTATTTCGAGGCGGCTCCGTTTCTGTTGCCGTTTCTCAAGGGCCGCCCGCTAGTGCTGCACCGGTATCCGAACGGATGCGAAGGCGAATCTTTTTACCAAAAAGACGCCGGAGCCGAAAAGCCGGCCTGGATGCGCACTGTCCCGATCCTTTCCGAGGAACGAGCGAAAGACATTCATTACTATGTGGCTGACGACCTCGCTTCGTTGTTGTTTCTAACGAACCTGGGGTGCATCGAACACCACCCCTGGTCAAGTCCGGCGGAGCGGCTCGAACAACCCGACTACTTTTTCTTCGACCTCGACCCGGTTGAGGGAACGCCCTTCTCGACCGTAGTCGAGGTGGCGCGGGAAATTCTGAAAATGCTCGACCGTCTCGAAATGACGGCCTTCCTCAAGACCTCGGGCGCTACGGGCTTCCACCTTTACTTGCCGCTCGACCCCGTTTACACCTACGAGCAGACGAGGACCTTCGCCGAAATCGTCGCGCGCGTCATCGCCTCGAGGATGGCCGACCGCGTCACCTTGGAACGCAAGGTTGATAAACGAGGCGCGGGGAAGGTCTACATCGACTACTCGCAGAACGCCATGGGACGTCCGCTGGCGTCGGTCTACAGCGTACGCCCGTTTCCCGAGGCGACCGTGTCCGCTCCCGTGAAGGTAAGCGAGCTACGCAAGACTCTCACTCCCGCTCGCTTCACGATCAAGACCATGCCGGCGCGGTTCAAGAAAGAAGGCGATCCGTGGAAGCAGTTTTTCGAGTCGCGGCAACCGATGGAAGCGGCCCTGGAGAAACTGCGGCGCGAGATGCGCCAACGTTAAGGAGTTTGCGCGGCCGGCACAACGCCGTTGCCCGGATCGGCGCGGTACACCCGCGGTTACCGCGCCGAAGGGGCCACTTCGAACAGCCGATCAAAGCGTTCGGGTATCGGCGTCGACCGCAGCTTGCCGTCTTCGCCGCGCGTTGAAAATGCGCAGGTCACGCTGCCGCGCGCGACCTCGTCACCTTCGGGGCCGCGCTTGAAGGAGTACTCAAAGACGATAGACGAGCGCCCTTTCTTGCCGATCCGAAGGTGGACGTCGAGCTCGTCGCCGAACACCGCCGGCCGGATGAAATCGCAAGTCGCCGAAACGCGCGGGCACGTCACGCCTTCAGCCGAGGAATCCTCGAGCTTGTGCAACCCCACCGAGCGATAGAACTCCGTCTCCGCCTCGTCCATGTAGCGGAAATAATTCGTGTAGTGAATGATGCGGGCAAGGTCGGTGTCCTGCCAGTGCACCAACCGTCGGTAATGAAATTCGTAGGCCATGGGAATAACAAAGTTTCGCGCATCGCCGACGAGAACGCAAAGGACGTCCCGGCATGTCCCGGCATACGTTGCCCAATTATTGAGTCTCGCAAAATAAAGTGACATCTTTTTGGGGTACGTACGTCTTTGTATGTATGGGAAATACAAAAGGCGTACGGCGGGATTTCGAGGCCCTGGAGAAGCGCCATTTCAAAGCGATCCGGTTGGTCGAGCAAGGCTGTAGTCAGTCCGAGACAGCGAGGCGATTGAAGGTCGCGCGGCAAAGCGTCAGCGAGTGGCCGCGACGATACCGGCGTGACGGCGAAGCCGGGTTGCGCCAGGCCGGCCGCGCCGGCCGTAAGCCGCTGTTGGACGCCGCGCAGCTCGAACGCCTCGAGGCGTTGCTGCTGGAAGGCCCCGAGGCGCACGGCTTCCCGACGCCGCTGTGGAGCTGTCCGCGGGTCGCTCGTCTGATCGGAGACGAGTTCGGCGTGCGCTATCACGAGGGCCATGTCTGGAAGATCCTGCGGGCGCTCGGTTGGAGCCCGCAACGGCCCGTCGGCAAAGCGCGGGAGCGCAACGAAGAGGCCATCCGCAGCTGGCAGCGCAAGACTTGGCCGGCCATTAAAAAAAAGCCCGCAAAGAAGAACGTACGATCGTCTTCATCGACGAAAGCGGATTGAGTCAGAAGCCGCATCGTTGCCGCATCTGGGCGCCGCGCGGCGAGACACCGGTGTTGGAGTTCAACTTCAACTGGGACAAGCTGTCGGTGTCGGCCGGGCTGACGTTGCGCAACTTTTACTTCCGGCTCTATCCCGGCGCGATCGGCGAGCTGGAGGTCATCGACTTCCTGAAGGCTTTGGTGCGCCACATCGACGGCCCACTGCTGATCGTCTGGGACCGGCTGCCGGCGCACCGCAGCCGCCTGGTGCGGGAGTTCATCCAGCTCTCCGAGGATCACATCGCAACGGAGTACTTGCCGCCCTATGCGCCGGAGTTGAACCCGGTGGAATACATTTGGGCGTACTGGAAGCAGCACGAGTTGCCCAACGTCTGCCCGAAGGACTACTGGGAACTCGACGAGCGCGCCCGCAAAGCGCTACGGCGAATGCGCCGCAAACCGCGCTTGATTACCGCTTTCTGGAAACAGTCTTCTCTTTGTCTCGATTGACAGTATATTATGCGAGACTCAGTAGGATCACCCCGGGGGAATCTTATCCCCCGGGGTGCCTGCCCCAAACGCTAGTTGTAAACCGGAGTTCCAAATCGGTTTATTTACGCCGCCACCGAAGCGAGTGATCGGTGCGTTCCAAGACTCCCCAGGTGCCGTAGCGGGGAACGTCGGTGTCCCCCCAGCAAGGCAGCCCGTATTCGCGCGTCAGGCCCTTGCCCGGCAGGTCGAACTCGACCATGGAGCGAATGTCGGCCGTATGCACCTTCACCTCGACATAGCCGTTGAAGCTCGGGTCGGGAAGGGCCAATTCAGCTCGGCTCTGGGCGGAAACCGAGACTTCGAACACTTCTTCCGCTGCCAGAGACATGCTGCGGACCACGATATGGCCGTCGTGATCGTTCAGGTTGTTCACTAACAGACGCGGATCGTTGCGAAATGCCGGAAAGACTACGCAGCTGACGATCAGGGGATCCGGTCTCAAGCGGCCGCGAGGTTCCCTCAAGCGAGTAGACGGCGGGTCGGTCGGGGGATCGGTAGGTGGGTCGGGCGGATCCGGCGGGTCGGGCGGATCCGGTGGTTCCGGTGGATCCGTCGGCTCCTCGCAGGGTCCGAGGAAGTCCAGTTCATGCCCACTGTTCGGCACACCCGTATCAGGGTTCAGATGGGCGCTCGGGTTGGCGGTGTCGATCGTCCGTGCATTTTCGGGATTACCGACCGGGACATGACAAAGGATCGTTTTCTCCCCTTGTCCCCAAGCCGTGACGGCGACTCCCAAGAGTAACAAAAGGGTTTTTTGGATCATGGCGGTTCTCCGATGTTCTTCCAGCGATGCAAGCTTCCCAACGACCCCCGCGCTGCTCGTTGCGTGGATCGTCTATGAGAATTCTGCCCTGATAGAGGAAAACGAACAATGACGCCCGGGTACCCATTCCCGGGGAACCTTTTGATCAGGGCGGGCGGCGTTTCAAAACCGCTTCGCCGATTGGGGCTGTGAAAAACCGGGGATTGTACCGAGCGCCGATCGAATAGGTTCCATTGAATCCGTAACCGCATCCGGCGCGAAGTGGATTGTCGCCGATTTTTTCACGGGCCCTAATTGCCGCCGGACCGCGGGGCTGCTATGGTTGAGCGAAACCGGATGGGCGGAGAGCAACCGAAGTTGTCTTCAGTGAATCAGGAGAAAACCGCCGTCGAGTGGGCGGCACGGGGATTTAGCTGCGAGGTATGGGTTGACCCGCCCGGCCAATGTTGGGATGATTTCACGCATCCGACCGACGAGGTCGTCAAGGTGATCGAGGGCGCTCTCGAATTTGAGATCGAGGGTGAGGTCAGTCACCCCGCCATCGGAGAAGAAATCTTGATTCCGGCCGGCGCCTTGCACTCGGTTCGCAACATCGGAGGCTCCACGGCGCGTTGGCTCTACGGCTATCAACGGAATCGGCCGTGAAGCGAGCGTCCTTGGGGGACCTCTATGGCAAATCCGCCGTCCCGACGCTTCCGCCGCGAATGAGTTCTTGGATCTCTTCCTCCTTGTACCCGAGTTCGCCCAGCACCTCGACGCTGTGTTCGCCCGCCTTGGGAGGAACCCTCCTGGCCCCGGGTCGGTCGCCGTCAAACCGCAACGGGAATCCGAGGTCGCGATAGTCGGGAATCCGAGGATGAGGGTAGGGCTCGAACATCTTGTTCGCCCGCACCTGCGGGTCGTTGACGATCTGATCGATGCTCTGAATCGGCGAGCAGGGCACGCGATGTTCTTCGAGCAAAGCACGCAGTTCGGCGGTGGAAAATTCACGAGTCCGGGCGGTTAGAATTGCAAGCAGTTCCGTTTTGTGCGCGACGCGCGACGCGTTGCCTTGGAAGCGCGTGTCGGAGGCCGTCTCTTCCAGACCTAAGGCCTCGCACAAGCGAACAAAGATCCGGTCATTGCCGCCCGAGATCATCAACTCGCCGTCGTTCGTCGGGAAGGCTTCATAGGGAGTGATCATGCCCAGGCCCGAGCCTTTGCGTTGCGGTACTTCACCCGAGGCTAGGTAACCATAGAGGTGATAGCTCACCCAAGCCAACGACGTATCGAGCAAAGAGGCTTCCACGTGGGTTCCGCGGCCGCTGCTGTCGCGTTCCCGCAATGCCGCCAGGATCCCCAGCGCGGTCAACATGCCCGTGCCCAAATCAATCACCGAGGCCCCGCAACGCGCGGGCGGGCTTTCGGGATGTCCGGTGATGGACATCATCCCGCTATAGGCCTGCATCAGCGGATCATAACCGGGGGTCTGAGCCAGCGGACCTTCCGGGCCGAAACCGGTGATCGAGGCATAGACCAACGCCGGGTATTTCGCTTGAAGGCGCTCGTGGCCAAACCCCAGGGACTCGATCACGCCCTTCCGAAACGCTTGGACGAAAATGTCCGCGCGGTCGACGAGCCGCTCGAGGACCTGGCGTCCGCCGTCGGATTTGAGGTCGACGACGAGGCTGCGTTTGTTCCGGTTCGACGAAAGGAACAACGGGGTATCGCCGCCCCAAAAAGGCGGACCCCACTGCCGAGCGGGGTCGCCGCCCGGGGGCTCGACCTTGACGACGTCGGCGCCCAAATCCGCCAGGATTTGCGTGCAATAGGGCCCGGCGATATTGAGCGATAGGTCAACAACGCGCAAGCCTTCAAGAATGTTCATCGGCCTTCGGTGATCGAGCGAAGCTTGGGGCGGTTCTCCGTAAGCGAAAACACCCCTGGAAGCGGGTTATTATAGAGCGCTGAGCGGCCCGCCGCAATGACGGGTCGCCGAGAGGCAACCCCATGAGAAGCAGAGCCCGGCAGTTCCCTCTCTTACTTATTGGGCTCTGGTTGATGTCATGTGCCGCGCCCCAAGACTCGGCACGGCTGCCCATCCCGGATTGCCTCGTGGTTCTCACCTTCGACGACGGAAACAAGCCGGACTTCGCCTATGTCGCTCCTCTGCTCGAGAAATACGGATTCGGCGCGTCTTTCTACTTGACCGAAGGGCTCGGCTATCTGGACGACGTCGACAAACAACGCTACACCTCATGGCATGAAGTTCGCCGGATCCACGAAATGGGATTCGAGATCGGCAACCATACCCGCGACCATCCCGACATGACCAAGCTCTCGAAGCCTGATATTCGAGCGAACCTCGAGCTGATCGAGCAACGCTGCGTCGAGCACGGCATTCCCTCGCCGACGACCTTCGTGTACCCGGGTTGGCATCACAGCTTGCCGGTCGTCGAAGTGCTCGCCGAGAGAGGCTACGTGTTCGCCCGGCGAGGCGTTAGCCCGGAATACGCCGACCCGGGGCGAGGGGCTCGAGGCCGCGCTTACAATCCGCAAATCGATCACCCGTTGCTGATTCCGACGACGGGTTATACGGGGCCCGACTGGCGCTTCGAAGATCTGGTTTGGACCGTCGAGCAAGCCGCCAACGGGAATATCGCGGTCCTGGTCTACCACGGCGTACCGGCGCTCGATCATCCTGGGTAAGCACCGAGCCTGAGCAATTCGTCCGTGATATGGACTACCTCAAGCAGCAGAATTGCACGGTCATTGCGTTGCGCGATTTGGTCAAATACGTCGACCCGACGAAGGGGCCGGCTGATCCCTATGGGCCGGTTCGGGAAACCATGGGTGAATAGCAAGCCGTCGGCCATTCCACGAGTGCTTGCTCAGCTCTACGCGGCGCCCTCGGACGCTTTGCCCGCCTCGGCTCATTTCGAGCCCGTCTTTCCCAGCACGTACTCGCGGTCTCCACGGCCATAGCTCTTGTGATAGTGAAGTTCCGAGGCCATGCCGGCGGCGGAAATCGCGAAGACGCGAATCTCGGGCTGTGCCTCGGACTGGGTCAGCCGTAGCGCCAGCTCAATGCTGTAGCCGGCCCGGCGCATTCCCGGATACATGCGTTGGACATCGGGTCTGGCTTTGCGCTGGTGCCAGGATTCTTCACCCTCGCCGTCGATGAAAACCAAGATTCGGGACGCGAGCTTTCGGAAATTCCCGCTCGTCGCCCACCCTTCCAGACGCAGCACGTTACGGGACCAGGACATGCCGTCCACCCAGCCGTCCATGCTGCCGCGGACAACGGGCAAGGAAAGCCCGTCCGGTGCGGCGATCGTCTCGATTCGAGACCCCTCGTTCGGTTCAAGAAATTTGTAAGGGGTGTCGCTGAGTCGGTAGAGCAATATGCTCTTACCAACCCGGATGTCGGGGGCTCTGTCCCAGACCTGGTTGAGCGCCGGAATGTTACCGCGCGAGTGAACAAGCCGGTGTGCGCCGACGGCCAACCAACCCGGGTGCGATCCCTTCCCGGAAGCGGCGCGCAGCACGGGGACTCCGAGCAGCGCGGGTCTCGCATGCCCGCCGTAGATCAGGCGAAACGCCGGGTCGGGGTTGTCTTTGAGAAATCCACTGAGCCGTTCCAAATCTTGCCCCCAATCCAGATTGCTGTCGGTCAGAAACTTCTGCTCCCGGCCGCGCGCAACCTGATTGAAGTAAGGCAGGTAATCGGGGTGGGCGGCCAACGACTCCACGCCATGCCAAATCACAAGCAGCACCGCGACGACCAACCGCGGCCCGATCTGTCTGATCCCGGATTTCCACTTTAGTTTCGGTTCTGCTAACCATCGGGTGGACTCGGACGCCTTTATTTATGCGGGCTTGAAAGCACTCAAGGCGCTGAGGAGATCAACACCCAATGGGTGAAAAAGAAAACAAACCGTTTCAGCTCACCTTCAATGGATTTCTCAAGGTCGATTTCCAAGGATCGCGAGTCACCTCGGATGGCGGGCTGATTCTCATTCGCGAACTGGACGAACGACTCGGACTAGGCAAGCTGATAGACGAGCATCTGACGGATTCGCGGCAAGGCTCGAACAAGAAGTTCCCGTTCGTCGATCTGCTGCGACAGTCGGTCTACTCCCGCTTGGCGGGCTACGAGGATCTCAACGACGCCGTTCGTGTCTCCGCCGATCCAACCTTTCGGCTGATTGGCTCGAAGAAGAACTGGGATCGCGGCGCGGCGCTGACCTCCCGGCTGCAGAGCTTCGAGACCGCCATGCTCGCCGGCGACGAGAATCTGATCGGGCTGATGGCGGTGAACCGCGAGTTGATCGCGCAAGCCGAGGCCGGTGATGACTCCGAGTGCGTCGTGCTGGACATGGACTCTACCGAGAGCCCCGTCCACGGCCGGCAGGAAGGCAGCGCCTACAACGGCCACTTCGAGTCGGTCTGCTACCACCCACTGTTGCTGTTCAACCAGCACGGCGATTGCTTGGCGGCAAAGTTGCGACCGGGCAACGTGTCCAGCGCCGAGGACTGGGACGAGCTGCTGCTGCCGGAAATCGAACGCCAACAGGCGGAGGGCAAACAGGTGACGTTCCGGGCCGATGCCGCCTTCGCCAAGCCGGATATTTACGAGACGTTGGAGGAGCGCGGCGTGGACTACGTGATTCGCATCCCGGCCAACAAGAGCCTGGAGCTGGAGATCGAAGATATCCTGTTTCGTCCGCCGGGCAGGCCGAGCGCAAAGCCCCTGGTGCGCTACAGGAGCTTTCGGTATCAGGCCGCGAGCTGGTCGAAGTCCCGGCGGGTTGTTGCGAAGGTCGAGCATCACCAAGGTGAGTTGTTTCCTCGCGTCGGTTTCATCGTCACGAGCATGGCCTTGCCGAGCCGCTCGCTGGTGCGGTTCTACAACAAGCGCGGCACGGCGGAGCAGTGGATCAAGGAAGGCAAACAAGCGACGCATTGGACAAGGCTGTCATGCCATCGGTTCCGGGCCAACGAAGTGCGACTGCAACTCAGCGTGCTGGCCTATAACCTGGGGAACCTATGGCGGAGGCTCGGGCTGCCGCAACGGATCAAGAGCTGGTCGCTGACGAGCTTGCAACAGCGGCTGATGAAGACGGGCGGTAGGCTGGTCAAGCATGCGCGGTACTATTGGCTGCTGTTGGCCGAAGGACATCTGAACCGGCGGCTGTTCGGCGACATGCTGCATAGGATCTGGGCGCTGCCTGTGCCGGGTGGGTAGCGTTGCCCGGGCGAGGATCAACAGTTTTTGGCTCCAAAAAGGTTTCGCAGGGAGCAGTGTCGGCCGGAGCGCCGTTCAGTCCGCTCAATCAACGTCTGTGAGCGGACGGACGAGCCCTGGCGCCTACCGGCGGAGGTGATGTGCAGGGTTCAGCGCGAAAAGACGTGGTATTCGGCGCAGCGGGGGTGTATCCTGTGACCGTGCCAGGGCCAAAATGGAAATCCTGGCTTGGAGCAGTTCGGCCGCTTGTAGGGTACGCTTGTTCGCCGTCCCTTTGCGTCGGCCGCCGGTTTTTTTTCCGTGTGGCACCTTCTACTTCTTTAGACCGCCTTCGGCAACTCCCGAACCGACAACGGGCAAGCGGGTCACGAAGCCCGCCGAGAAGATCTGTCAATGTGCCGCGTTGATGAAGCCGTCAAGTGGTATGGGATGGTCGCGGAGCCAACGTGAAAGTGCCGCAGGGCGCCCCGACCGGCGACGCCGTCCCGTTGACCATCTCCATGCCGAATGGCCGTAGCGACTCGGCGAGCGTTGCGATTCGGCCGTGAGCCGCGGGTCAGAATGCCGCCGAGCGTGCGAGTAGGTACACTTTAAAGGCCTTGATTGGCTGATGGATCAGCCCAAGAGGGTCGGTCTTTGAGTTTTTCGGAGTAGTGTTTTTCCGGGTCCTGGGCCGCCTGTCGCAGCCGTAGGCGTGTTCTGTCGGTTTCTATGCCGGGCCAACTGGGCAGCACACCGCGAAGGGGAGCAGCGCCCCTGCTCGAGCAAATTCGCCAACGCACCGAAAGGCAGGAGCGCGTCCTGGTCACCACACTGACCAAGCGCATGGCCGAGGACTTATCGGAGTACTACACCGAGACCGGAGTGCGTTGTCGCTATCTGCACTCGGAGATCGATACGCTGGAACGTGTTCGGATTCTGCGCGACCTGCGCCACGGCGAGTTCGACGTATTGATCGGCGTCAACTTGCTGCGAGAGGGCCTCGACCTGCCCGAGGTTTCCCTGGTTGCCATCCTCGACGCCGACAAGGAAGGCTTCTTGCGCTCGGCGGGCTCGCCCGTCCAGACCATCGGCCGCGCCGCCCGTCACATCCGGGGTAAGACCGTTCTCTATGCCGACCGCGAAACCGACAGTATGAAAAAGGCGATCGGGGAAACCAACCGCCGCCGCCAAGTGCAGCGGCAATACAACCTGAGCGCCGCTTGTCGCGGCGCCGCCGCGACCGCGACAAGCGCCATCAGCGGATACACCGCTAAGACGTGCCGGATGCCGATGTTAATGTCGCTTGCCATTCCCGCGCCCAAGACAGCCGAGAGAGCCGCGGCCGGAACCCACACCGCTCGAGCCCGGCCGGCCAACCCGCCGCCGACTGCCACTCCGACCGCCATGGCGAACAGCAACAGTAACGGAATCGATGATTTCACGCCGATCGCAATCGGGAAATAGTACCACCAGCCTCTCGCTGATACATCTCCCAGAAGATAAGCTCCGTGTCCGCAATTGTTGTGCCGCAGGACTTCGACAATGCCTTGAAAGAACTCGGGCGCCGGCAGCGGGTAGCGGGAGAGGATTCCCGTGATGATGTCGCTGACTGGCATTGCCACGCTGCACTTGAGCGGCTTCACTTCGGGCAGGTAACCGACGTGGAAGAAGTACCCCGCCCAAATGACTCCGCCCACCACCACAACGAAGACAGCGGCTCTCTTGGCCGCGCGAACCAACACTTTCCAAGTGAACCAAGACGGAAATGCGCCCACCCCCCTGATGACCGCGAAAATCAGCACGAAAGCCGCCGGGAGAAAGACCACGGCGGACATCTTCGTCAGTGCCGCGATGCCTGTCCACACAGCGCTGAGGACGCAAATGCCTAGACTCGGCTTCACGGCCCAGCGGTAGTAGTGGTACGTCGCCGCGATGGCGGTTGCCGTTGCGCCGATATCGAGAGTCGCCAGTCCGGCATGCGCGATCACGTTCGGTGAAAAGGTGACCAGAAAGCACGCAACGAGCCCCAGGTTGGGTCCGTGGAGAGCACTTCCCCAGCGGTAGACGAACCATGCCAGCATCATGGCGAAAACCAGATTGCCCAGGCGGGCCAGCGAAAGCGCGAGCCAGTAGTCCGCGACGCCGGTGTCGCCCCACAGTCGGTTCCCGAAGGAATACCCTTCCGGTAGACGAAATCCCATGACGAAATAGGGGAGTGCCGCGACGACCGCGCGGGCTAAGGGAGGGTGCTGGGCTTCCAGCGTATATTGGCGCTTTTCCAGGTATTCGAGCCCCGCGGCAACGTGAAGATTCTCGTCAGTGGTCTCATTGAAAACCGTGTACGTGTCCGCCACCCGAAGAGCGAAAATGACGAGGAGCAGCGCCACAAGCATGCGGCGATGTCGTGGCATGAATTCCATGGTCAAGAGGGTAGCGACCCATTTGAGAGGGCGACCACGATGTGCTTGGCTATGGTACGCCCGGCGCGATTCGAACGCGCGACCTCTTGCTCCGGAGGCAAGAGGGCGTCTTCCATGGTTTTCTCCCAACTCCTTTCTCTCGTTGATGTTACGCGGTTTTAGGGCGTCTGCTTTCGCTCGCAACGCCAACGGTCTGGCTCACTTGATGGGCGAGTTTTCTGACGGTTTCTTGACGGTGGTTGCTGCCACGGCTATGCTTTACTGGCTGCGTAGCGCGGGATACCATCCGGGTGCGCCATCAAGGAAAAAGCTACACCGTCCGGCTCATCGGCGTGGACACCCCGGAAACGAAGCACTCCACCAAAGCGGTGCAGTATTTCGGACGGGAGGCAAGCGCCTTCACCAAGGCCGCGCTCGAAGGTAAGACGGTGCTGCTCCAAAAGGACCGCACCGGAGATACCGTAGACCGCTACGGGCGCTGGCTTCGCTACGTCCTGCTTGACGGAGACAACTTCAACGCCCGGCTCATCCGCGACGGCTACGCTCATGCTTACCGGCGCTTTCCCTTCTCGAAGCGGACGGAGTTTATTCAACCGGAAGAACAAGCGAGGCGGCGAGGAATCGGCTTATGGAACCGCCGCTGAAATCGCGGTTTCCCTGGATCATCCCCGACGTGCTACAAGCGCCGCGATTCGGGCCGGACCACTTTCCCAGCCGTTACCCCTTGCTTCATTGATCGAACATTTCCGGGTGAGGCCCAACGGTGACATGCCTTCGGGCCAGGCGGCGCCAACTCGCTTTCGCGCCATCCGGCGGACGGGTCTAGGTTGCGCCATGTTCTCGCGCTTCCCGTCACCGGCGCGGGCGGCGCTTTCCTACCGCGTCAGGGTTTGGGCGTTTTCCGCCATTCGCGGGTGAGCGAAAAACGCTCACAAACCCTCAACTCTTTAGGAGAAAACATTATGGCTAACCAGAAACCCGTTGATGAAATCCGGATCGGTCGCGTCAAGGCTACGATTTGGCGCAATGGAACCGACGAACAGCCGAGGCACAATGTCACCTTTTCCCGCCTCTACAAAGACGGCGATCAATGGAAGAGCACGCACAGCTTCGGGCGCAACGACTTGTTGGTGCTTGCGAAAGTGGCCGACTTCGCCCACACGCGCCTCTTCCAGCTTCCGGCAGAAGCAGAACTCCCGGAGGTGCAGGTGGACGAGTCCTAGCGGGCAACCGCGCCAGGGCGCGGCGGAGCCGTTCGCTTCGCCGCGCTTGTTCTTTTTCTTCCCGCTTCGATTGAGTGTTTGCTTGTGGTGCCTTTCCGCTCACAGCGGCCCGCCGTTGGAGGCGTCCCAGGGCAACTCTCGCGCCAGAACGCTTCGCTCGCTTTCAGCGTCTGTCACTCGCGTTGTCTTATCTGGTCCTTGCCCGTCGCCCCGCGCTCGCTCTAGTCTCCTACTCTGGTTTGTGGTTTCCCCTCTTCCCCTGGTGAAGGGAAAACACAGCAAACCATCGAAGGAGACACCATGAACCAAACCCAACGACTCATCGACAGCATCAGGGACGCCCCGCACGACACCGTTATCGTCGCTGGCATGTTCGCTATCCCGGCTCTCATCGCGCTCTGGATCGTCAACCGTATGCGTCACCCGGAGCGCGGCTTACTACACGCGCTTGTTATCGTCAGCGTGGGATTCGTTCTTGTGCCGAGCGTATCTAGCGCCGTCCTCATCCTCTGGGTCCGAACCGGCGGAGATTCCATTCAAGCTGCCTTCGTAAGCATGTTTGTCTTCGTGTTTGGCTTTTGGGGCTTTCGCCGCTGGTTGCGGAGCGCCCCACGAGCCGCGAAGCCAGCGAAGGCTCTTGTAGCCCCGGCGGTTCACGCTGCCCCTCGATCCGGTCTAGCGGGTGAAGTAGCCGAGCTTCGCACCGAGGTTGCCCGTCTACGGGCGGAGCGCCAGGATCGCGGCGGCGAAGATGTTGCGGAAATGTCTCGCCGCCCGATTCACTAGCTCCTTCAAAGCCCGTTTGTCCAACCCCTTCTACAGCCGACCCCCTTTCCCTCGCCCTGGATAATTCCAGATCGGTCCTCGCCGTCAAGGGTACGCTTCGCCGCTTCGCGCCCTGGACTGCTGCGGGCCGATCCGAAGGGATGGCTGTTTATGAGGGGAAGGGGGGGTTCGGGCCGTGTGGCGCGATCCACAGTCGTCGTCGCTCCTACTACGTGTTCTTTAACTACTTGTTCTTTACTACTTGTATATGTGTTCGCTTTCACCGGAAGATCGAGGCTCAATGTGTTCGCTTTCACCGTGGAAAACTGCCCCGGATCACAGTGGGCTGTGGAAAATCCCCGCCCGAACGGGCCGGAGGAAGCCCGGAGCGAGCGGGCCGGCCTTTTCAGCGGGCCGGAGGGGACCCCATTGCTCGCCGGATCGAAGCCAGTAGCGGGCCAGGATCGGGCGGGAATGAGGCTTTGAGGACTATCCCAGGAGTTGAAGCTGTGACAGCGGGGCAATCGTCGTGGGGGAGGGATGAAGGATTAGAAGGCCGCGATCCGTCGAGTAGTTCAGACCCGGCCAGGCGATCTTGATCTTCTTTAGCTCACGGAGGACGCAGCGGCGGAAGTTTTGAACGGCATCATGCGAGTGCTCGTCAGGATTCGGCCCGAACTGGCGGTAGACCTGCCGCCAGGTGAGACGTAGCGGAGCGCGAAGCGGAAAGGTCCGGTACACCAGCCAGAGGTACAAGTCGATGCCCAGCGAAGAACGCTTGAGCGCCGTGAGGGTGTTCATATCGAGCGGTACCGGATGGCGGATGATCTCGTTAAAGAACGCCATACGTCCGCAGCAAACGGCGGTTCTCTTCGCTCGAGTCGTGCCGCACAAAGCGCGCCATCAACTCGCTGCTGGCATCGTCGATCATGCCGATCAGATACAGCTTCTCGTCGCCGCGTCCCTCCAGCCAGTCGTGCTCGGAGGTGTCCCACTGCACCAGCTCGCCGCGGCGACTGCGCCGCGGCCGCCACAGGTGCGGCCGTCGAGCCTTGCGCCGGTGGGGCTTCCACAGCCCGGCTGCGGTCATCCAGCCCCGCAGCGTTTCGCGGCCAACTCGGATGCCGTGGCGCTGCTCGAGATACTCCTCCGCCAGCGTCGGTCCAAAGCCGGGCGTATTCGGGCTGGGAGAAGACCGCGACGGCTTGTTTTTCGACCTTGGCGCTGATCTTGCGGTTGGACGGACGGCCGCGCGTGGCATGGATCACGGCCTGGTCGCCTTCGCGGCGCAGCTTGGCCAGCAGCCGCCGGGCCGGGGACTGGCTGGACAAGACACGCCAAGCGTGGGAGCAGACGGCGAACCGGGCGAGATCAGATCCTGCCGTTCGCTGAGGCCCAATTGCTGGGCGGCCTGCTTCTGGGTGATTAGCTTTTTGTCGGCTTTCTTCAGCGCCACCAGCCGGTCGCGCTCTCGTTGTGTCATCAGTAGTTGTCCTTGATTGCTCACCCTTCCAGGGTGACCTTGTGAGCATGCAACCATGCTCCAGCGGTAGACAACTCCACGTTGAGGTGGAGTGGACCCCGAGAATGAGACAACTCGTTAAGCATCTTTTTACAGTGAATGGAGAGAGGTGCTATGAGGTTGTCCAGGCGAAAGTTTTCCGCCGAGTTCAAGTTACGGGCGCTGAGGCAGGTCGAGGCGGGAGCCTCGATCGCCGCCGTGGCGCGGCGACATGAGATCCATCCGACGCTTTTGAGCAAGTGGCGGCAACAGCTGCGCCGCGACCCCGAGGGAGCCTTTCAGCGCGACCGCGAGCCCAATGACGAGCAGGTCCAGGTGAGCGAGCTGGAGCAGATGGTGGGCCGGCTGACGATGGAGAACGCCCTGTTAAAAAAGGCCTTGGCGCGGCTCGAGGAACAACGGCTTCCGAGCGCCGCGTCTTCAAAGACAAGATGATCACCTTGATCGAGCAACAACGGGAAACGGGAACGGCCTTGTCGTTGGCCGCGATGTGTCGTGTGTTGGAGGTCCCCCGCGCGGCCTACTACCGGGCTCGTCAACAGCCTGTGGGCGGCAACCAGACGGGGCTTGCGGGATGCGATCCAGCGCATCGCCGTGGAGATGCCCGCCTACGGCTCGCGGCGCATCACCGCTCAGCTGCGCCGCCAGGGTTGGGTGATCAACCGCAAGCGCGTGCAGCGCATGATGCGTGAGGACAACCTGCTGTGTCTGCGGCGCAAGAAATTCATCCGCACGACCGATTCCGAGCACGGCTTGGCGGTTTATCCGAATCTCGTGCCGACGCTCGATATCAGCGGTCTAAACCAACTTTGGGTGGCCGACATCACCTACATTCGGCTGTTGCGGGAGTTCGTGTATCTGGCGGTGGTGTTGGACGCCTTCTCGCGGCGGGTGATCGGCTGGTCGCTGGGTCGCACCTTGGAGGCGGAGTTGGCGTTGGCCGCCTTACGGACGGCCTTGCGGACACGCGAGATCGGGCCGGGCTTGGTGCATCACTCCGACCGCGGCGTGCAGTACGCCTCGGGCGACTACACGAAGCTGCTCCAACAGCACGGCATTAGCATCAGCATGAGCCGCAAGGCCAATCCCTACGACAACGCCATGGCGGAATCGTTCATGAAGACCTTGAAATATGAAGAGGTCTATTTGTTCGAGTATGAAGATTTCGCCGAGGCGAAACGGCGCGTCGGGCAGTTTCTCGATCGCGTCTACAACGAGAAACGTTTGCACTCGGCGCTGGGGTATCTGCCGCCGGTCGAGTACGAGCAAAGCGTGCTCGAACAGGCCAGTCTCGCGGGAGTCGTGGGATGAGTTTTCCGAGGCATGAGGGAATCTTTCGATCCGATGGGCGGGGTTCGTGCCGGAGTGGGGCGCGAAGCGAGAGGCTCCACGCCCCGACCCATCGTCTCGATGAGTTCCCGACCGGCTATTCCTCGGCGGGTTGGTCTCCACCAGAGCCCGCCTCCGCTTCACCGGCCGAGCAAAAGTTTACAATGAAGGCCGCTCCCCAGCCAAGCCTTTTGCAGCGAATGGGGAAACCCTGCTTAGCAGGTTGTCTCACTACAGGGGTCCACCCCAAGGTGGTTCCCACGAGTCGCGTCTCTTTGGGGGAATGGGAATTATATACTTGACTACCCAAGCCGCCGCTGCCACTGTCTTGTCGCACCCCGCCCGGCTGCTAACGACCGGGCGTTTCCCGTATGATTGACAACTTAAACGGTCACCAGGCCCGGGGGTGCAGCTAGCGGGCGCGACGCGCCCGGTTCGTGCGGCGGCGCCCGCCGCGCCCGTCGTCTTCCTCCACCACCATCTCCAGCCACGCCTAGCTCAGTCGCCGTGTACGGCAGATAGATTGGATCGATGACGGACTCGCGGGGGGTGCCTGTAGGCATAGTCGTGGGTCTCAGTCTCCGGGTCTGTTGCTCGGCATAGGGCGTGGGCGTAGATCGATGTGAAGCATCGGCTTCAGTTCCCGGAACCTCCGGGACTATCCAGACTACGATCCCCCATTCTGTCCCGCTGGTCTGGCGTGGACCAGACCAAGCCAGAGGCTCCAGGGTCGACGGAGCGCACACGGTTCGCCGTGGGATTCCAGGCTGAACGAGGCGAATCTGCGGATTGGCGCGCTTCGTACCCGCCACGATGGTCGCCCGCCTCCGGATGTGGCCGGGGGCACGGCAACGCGCTAGTGCTTTATTCCAAAAGTTCACGGTAGTAAATTCGCGAGGCGTGGCCGAATGCCGGCACTTTGCCCCCGATCCCAAGTGGTTGAGGCCAAAGCTATTCCGTGCCGCGACCGTGAGGGACTGGTTCTTCGATCGCAGCCTTGGCATCGTACGCGAATTTCCGAAAGAAAGTACTAGGTCGAGAACGGGGTGGCGAAGTACTGAAGGGGTTTCAGGCAAGCTCGGGCTGAGTCTGCTGTACGGGATGCAAGTTCTTGGCATCGAGACCTTCTTCCGAAAGAGTGTACTCGCCGTGTGAACCTCGTACGGAAAAGGGCGAGGCAATGAGGCATTGTCGCTAGGCTACGGTACTTAAAGTCCGTGGACTCTATGTCATCAACGGTGATGATATTAGCTAGGTGGACAAACAGGCGGAACAGAGTGTCAAAGAGCTGTTTGGCGCCAGACTGCGGCACGTTCGCCAGGAAAACGGCTTGTCGCAAGAAGCGCTGGCCTTGACTTGTGGCCTGGACAGAACATACATCGGCGGTGTCGAGCGGGGTGAGAGAAACCTCAGTCTCGTCAACATTCACAAAATCGCGCGGGCTCTGGGCGTATCGGCAAAGGAGTTCTTCTAAATGGCCGACGTCCCCATGGAAGATTGGATCGCCGCCGCGATTTCGGAAGAACAGAAGCGCCCTTTTGCTGGTACGAGGAATCGGTCGTCAATCCTGGCCGCCGCAGGTTCAGGAAAGACGAGAACGCTGACTCACCTGCTTGCTCACGATCTGTGTTCAGGAATCCCTGCATCGGGCGTCGTGGCCTTCACATTCACGGAAAAAGCGGCTGAGGAGCTTCTTGCACGGATTCACGTCCTGCGCAACCAGAAGATGCCGACAGTTGACTTATCGGGCATCTTCATCGGAACGATACATTCGTGGTGCCTTCAGTACATTTACTCGCAGCCGGATTTCTATAACATCACGCCTATTGACGAGTTGCATTGTGATGCGCTTGTGGGGCGCCTATACGACGTCCTCGAGTTGGAAAAGATCTACAAAAAACCGTTTCCCAAGGCCATTGAGCCGTTCCTGGCGGACATCGAAGTCTTCTACAACGAGCACCTGTCGTTTGGAAAAGTCCCTCCGGCTGTTGGGCCAGCACTGACCTCGTTCGTAGAGGTTCTGTCGGCGAATCGGCTTTTGACGTTCGGAGGGATGATCCGATCTGCAACTGAACGCCTGGAAGTGAACGGGGCGCTCGCAGAGCTGCAATCGCTGTACGTGGACGAGTATCAGGACGTAAATCCGGCGCAAACGGCTCTGATTAAAGCACTAGTTCCGCCTAACGGGAAGCTGCGGGTTGTCGGGGACGACCTTCAGAGCATCTACAACTGGCGAGGCAGCGACGTGACCAGGATTCTTAAATTCCCTAATGAGTTCAAGCCGGCCGACGTGTTCCGTCTGTCCATGAATTATCGATCGAGGCCTGAAGTGGTCACGGTTGCCAACGGCGTTGCGGAAGACATCGTTTTGAAGGACCCCCAGAAAGTGATGCAGTCCGGCCGAGAGAAGTGTGGGCGGAAGGTTATTCACTGGATTTCGACGAACAACGAGACGGATCAGGCGGAGACGATTGTTGAGATAGTTAAGCGGTTCCACAGCGCTGGAGTGCCGCATTCAAAGATCGCGATCTTGCTTCGTTCGGTTGCCGGGGCAGGGAGGCCGATATACAAAGCCCTTAAGGCGGAGAACATTCCCGTGGAATGTCCGATGCTCAGTCGCGGCGGTGATTTCATCAATGAGTTTCTGCTCCCGGTGCTGAAGTGGCTGCGCATGGAACAGCTGGAGCCGAGAAACAAGCAGGAAGAGGAAGAGCAAGAGACAGACGCGCATTCGCTGTGGTTGTCGGTGACTCCGTGGTTGTCGGTGGAAAACGCCGAAGACGTTTTTTGGAGTGGTCTGAATCGCTGGTACGACCTCGTGCGAGAAGGCAAGAGCAGTGCATACAACGTGAGAAGCTGCCTTTACGATTTCCTGGACGAGTGCGGGGTCCGAGTAGCGCCCTCAGACACAGACCTGATGGTCGGAATCGGTATAGCGTCCCAGATCATTCGGAGGGTGGAAGAGATTCACCGAAGAAGAATCAAAGGCCAAAAGAGGCGTTCGGCCGCCGGGGTTATCAGTGAGGTGTACTACGCGCTTATCCGCAATCAGGAAAACTTCGGTGAGAGCCTGCCGGTCAATCAAAATGCCGAAGGGGTCGTTCTAACGACAGTGCATCAAGCCAAAGGCCTGGAGTGGCCGGTTGTATGCCTGCCGATGCTGAATAGAAGACGCTTTCCGTTAGCAAACCGGCCAGCAAAAAGCAGCTTTCCGCCACTCATAGCCGACAGGTATGGGACCAAGTTGGACGATGAACGGCGCCTGTTCTACGTAGCCGTTACAAGAGCTCGTGAACGGCTTTTCATGCTGGATACGGCAGCGGCGGACCAGAGGGCAAGGTCGGCCTTCCTGACAGACCTACAGCAGAGGGGAGTGCTACCTGAAGAGGGGTTATCAGAATCGTCGGATTCAACTTGGTCGATTGCGGCGAAAGACTTGCGAAGTGACAGCCAGCCGCCAATCAGGGTGAGCCTTTCTGACCTCTTGCTGTACCTCGAATGCCCATATCAATTTGGCCTTCGCAGAGTCACCGGCCTCCAACCGGCGGTGGGCGATGAGTTGGGTTTCGGGAAAGGACTCCATGAGCTGTTACAGCGGCGGGCGGAAAGCGATCACGCATGGAACCAAGAGGAGGTGACGACCCAAGTAGAGAGGCACGTCCATCTGCCGCTGAGTTCGGATGAAGCCGAACAGCGTGCAAAACGTGCCATCGCCCAGAGGATTACCAAGCTTCACAAGCTCGATGCATTCCCGGGCGAACTCCGGCAGGAGCTGCCAGTAGAAGTATTTCTGATGAGTGGCATTGTGACTGGCGTCATCGACTTCGTCTATACGCAGCCGGATGGCTCCCTGGTCGTTCGCGATTGGAAAGCCAACATCCATGACGAGTTCATCGCGCGATACGCGCGCCAACTGCAGGTCTATGTACACGCCTTGCGAATGCAGAAGCGGACTGTCAGCAGAGCAGAACTCGTTGACGTTGCCGCATCGATGAAAACAACGAAGCTCGTTACGACCGATGTGGATATTGGCGAAGCCACGATTTCCCGGTTGATGCAGGACTGCCAGCAAGCGTTGCAAGCAATACGGGAAGGCACGTTTAAGCCAAAGCCTAGTGTCGGCGTATGCGGCAGTTGTGACGTGCGGCGGATATGCGCCGTGCGCGAAGGAGAAGAGCGCGCGTGCGGAAACTGAAAACTAAGGAAGATGTCTGGCTTTTGACCCCGAGCGCTAATGACCTGAAGGCGGGAGCGTACTATGCTGCCGTCAGCCTTCCTTGGACGTTCAACCGCATGATGCTCAACACGACTTCGGCCGGCCAACAGCATCGAGCCCTGAACATTGCCAAGGGCGTCGTTGGGCAAGAAATGCTGAAGCGCGAGATGCAACGGGTTGGAATAAAGGCTCAGACGCAGCGAAAAAGCTATCGCGATGAGGACTTGTTTGATTTTAACGCCGAAATCGGCGGCACTCTAACAAAGCTCGACTTGAAGAGCGTCAATTACTTTACGGACTACGCACCTATCGGTCGCGAGCCGTTTTCAGTAGATTTGCTCATGAAGTACGCGGGATATGCCGACGCTGACTGGAGAACCTTCTTCCCGATGCTCGTACCACATACGCAAATCGAGCAGAGCAAGGAAGGTTACTGCTTCGCGATCGCGTGCAGTATCGACCTGAGAAAAGACATAGCGACCAAACGGACGGGCTACGCGCTGACAGCGTTCCCTTATGGGAGGTATCTAGGGTTTCTGAGCTCCAAGAAGCTCTGTCTGCTGCGAGAAGAAGCCAACAAGGGCTTCTACATCGACTTCTTGTACGAAAAGAACTCGATTTTTGCCTCCGAAGTGACCATGTCGGTGATGGGGGAGTGGGCCGGTGAGCCTCGTGTGATTGAGGTGAAACTGCGTTCCGGCGTGGCAAAGCAAGTTGGACCGTTTTCGTGCATCTCGTCTTTCCAGGTGGACACGGACAGCTATGACCAGCTTTACGGGTCGGTTGAAATCTCGGTGAAGAAGAACGACTTCACGAGGCCGGTTCTTAACACGCTGAAACGGAACACGAATGTGGTTCCCAAGGGATCTTTCGAGCTGACGAGGACCGACTTCTGCAATTTGTTCTTGCCGATGGATTACACGTTGTACGTGATCGGATGGACGTACAAGGACGAGTTCCTTCAGGCATGTCGGCGATACACGGGCTGGGTGTGGCCTATGGACAGCATCGACAAGTTCAAGAACCAAGCCTGGACCCAAATCACTGAGGCTGACCGGAGAAAACTCGAAAAGAAGGGGTTCGGGAACTCCATACAAGGGACGCCGCGTATGCTAAGAGCAGGCTGGCTCAAAACGACAGGCAAGGGCGGCGGCGCCTGCTGCTACGTGTTTCCGAACATCGGAGCAAACGGAGGAGTGAAGGAGACGAACCTTTATATTCTGCCTCGGGATCTGTACACTATGGACTCCCTGGAGAAGTAGTGAGCGTTTTCGTATGAGCGGAAATCTGCCAACCGGTAAACAAGGCAGGTTGATCTTCGACCCTTCCACCGTCGGAAAGAGGCAGAAGGGAAATCGTGCCGGGCCGCCGAATCGAATGAACGATTTGGCATACCGCGACTGGATGAAGTTCCAGAAGAGTTTCTTCCGATTGGCATCAGATCAGGTGCTCATCGAAGAATGCGTGTACTTCTTCACGAAGGCGGTCTGGGACGACGGAGCCGCATCGCGGACCCTGATCGTGGGAGCAGACGAGTTCTCCCAAGCGGCAGTCCCTGCGCCGCGAGTAGTCACGCACGTCTACGGGCACAAGTCGTTCGAGACGGTGAACAGCACCATTCGTGGACAGACCAGGAAGATCGGAACACACGATTTCGTGCTTGTAGATCTGCGGGCTCTCATCACAGAACAAGCCGAGCTGGATGATTTCATCAACCGGTACGCGGAAGTTTTTTTCGAGGGTCTCCGGGCGGCACTTAGAGATGATCGCTACTGCTGCGTGATGGTGGGACTTCCGCAGGCCGGTGGTGGTGGATTTCCGTTTCCGTGGGCAGTGGCACTCGCGGCACGCGCTCATCTGCGGCTGCGGGATGAGAAAACAGGCCTGATCGAGGACGAAGGGCGTGTATTCTACTGCCTGTTCATGCAAGCGAACGAGGATAGTCGGCCTCGAGAGATTGTGACCAAGAAGAGTTTCCGTCTCTCGGATGCGAAGTCCTGCCAGGATGTACCTGCATGGATCATTCCAAAGCCGCGTCCCAGGAGAAAGAATGAAATCCTGCATCCTGCTAAGTTCCCGGAGGCGTTAATCGAACAGCTTATTAAGATTCACTCTTCAGAGATGGATAACGTCTTCGACCCCATGGTGGGAACGGGTAGCACAGTGATTGCTGCGTTGCGGACAAAAAGAAACGGGTTCGGCACTGATCTCTCAAAAAAATTCATCCAGATCGCGCAGGATCGAATAGAACACGAACAGGCACCATCGTTGTTCGCCGGTGTTGAGCCAGAGGGTCGGGTTTTTGTTGGTGATGCCACTAGGCTCGATGAGATACACGAACTTGATGGGATTGAATTCCAGTACGCGGTGACGAGCCCGCCATACTGGTCAATGCTGACAAACCCCGGCAATGAGAATCAGAAGGCCAGGCGCAACCGCAATCTTCCCTTGGTCTATTCCGATGATGTACGGGACTTGGGAAACATTGCCGACTACGACAAATTCCTGAATGTGCTAGAGAGCGTGTACAACGATGTCGCCGAGCGACTAGCGGACAATGGAATGCTCACGGTTGTGGTGAAGAACGTAAAGCGGAATCACATCCTCCATCCGCTGGCCTGGGATCTGGCCAGCAGGCTCTGTGGTCCGAAAGGCTCCTTCAATTATGTAGGTACAACGCTGTGGTGCCAAGACGATGTTGGAATCAAACCCTTTGCAGTCGGAATCTACTGGGTGAGCAACATCCTGCATACGTACTGCCTGCATTTTCAAAAAAGGAAAGTTCCCGAAGAACCACGCAAGAACTAAGCAGGCTAGAAGAAGCTGCGGTGATGGAATGGGGTCCGACGACTGGGATGAACTGTTGCTGCCCGAGATCGAACGCCAACAGGCCGAAGGGAAGCGAGCAACGTTCCGCGCCGACGCAGCCTTCGCCAAGCCGGAGATTTACGAAGCGTTGGAGCAGCGTGGCGTCGACTACGTGCTTCGCATTCCGGCCAACAAGAACCTGGAGTTAGAGATCGAAGATATTCTGTTCCGTCCGCCGGGCAGGCCCTCCCGGAAACCCTTGGTGCGCTATAAGAGCTTTCAGTATCAGGCCGCGAGCTGGTCCCAGCCACGACGGATTGTTGCGAAAGTCGAGCATCATCAGGGGGAGTTATTCCCGCGATCCGGCTTCATCGTCACCAACATGACCCTGCCGAGCCGCTCGCTGGTGCGCTTCTACAACAAGCACGGGACGGCCGAGCAATGGATTAAAGAAGGCAAGCAGGCGACGCACTGGACGCGGCTGTCGTGTCATCGCTTCCGGGCGAATGAAGTGCGACTGCAGCTCAGCGTGCTGGCCTAACAATCTGGGGAATCTCTGGAGGCGGCTCGGGCTGCCACAGCGAATCAAGAGCTGGTCGCTGACGAGCTTGCAGCACCGGCTGATGAAGACGGGCGGACGGCTGGTCAAGCATGCTCGCTACTACTGGCTGCTGTTGGCCGAGGGGCACCTCAACCGGAAACTGTTCGGCGAGATGCTGGGGCGGATCTGGGCGCTACCTGTGCCGGGAGGCTAGCGCCGGCGGCCCGGACAAGGCAGCGTACGCGGGTTGCCGAGGGTCGGCGCGGGAGGGGTTTTGCCAAAAAGCCCTCTGCGTTTGCTGAAACGGCGCAATCGGGCAGCATTCGACGGCCGGAGCAGCAGCGAGAGGAGTCCAAACGGGGAAGTAGTGTGAAAACCGTTGTATGGCGGCCCGTGGATCGGCTACCCTGTTCGTGCCAGGACGGCCAAAAAGGAAATCCTGGCTTGGGGCGCCCGCGCCCCGCGACGCGGCCACGCCGTCGAGGACATCAAGCCTGACGGCCTCCGAAGCGAAGGTGTCCCCAACTATGCACTCCGATGCGAACACCCGACCGTACATTGAGGCGTTGGCGCGTGATGCCCTCCAGCGATTCGATGAGATTTCGACCAGCGCATCGCACGAACTCAGTGGGCCGGCGCGTCACGGAAGCGACGTGTTGGTCTACCCCAACCCGAAGGCCGAGGAGGAAGTGCGACGGCGACGCAACGCAGTCACGGAGGCCGCCCGGCAACTCCAGAGGGAACCCGCCATCGCCCGCGTCATGATCGACGACAACGGTCGACAGTTCATCTGGTACATCTGTCGCGCTGCCCCCCCAACCATCGGAGACCTCGCAAGCTATCGGTCGCCCATCGGCCGCATGGCCTCCCTACAGGTGGGATCGGACTTCGAACTGCCGAATGGGAACACCGTCGTGATCCTGGAACAGACCCAGTTCCGGCCGTCGCAAGGCCCCGGCGGGTGGGATTCGACACCGACCCTAGTCACGACGGAGCACATCGGTGCAATCACCGTCGATTCCTTGAGGGCGTTCGTCGGCGAGCGCGAGATTGCGAACATTCTCGACCAGATCCTCGCGGACGAGGAGACGCGTGTCGAAATCGTAGATGGGATCCGCCGCCACGTCATCGAGAGAATGGCGCTCCGGGACCAACCGGTGCTCGACCAGTACCAGGACGAGATATTCCGCCTGCCGCTCAATAGCAGGCTCTTGATCGTGGGTCCACCCGGCACGGGCAAGACCACGACGTTGATTCGTCGTCTCGGCCAGAAGCTCGATATGCACGAGTCGATTCTCAGCACCGAAGAACGCCGTCTGATTGACGAAGTTGGCAGGGACGCCAACGCCCTTGCGCACGGCGAAAGCTGGATGATGTACACGCCGACGAAACTGCTGAAGGAGTACGTGCAGGAGGCGTTCGCGCACGAGGGCATTCCGTCCTCCGACAAGAACATCAGAACCTGGGAGAGTCACCGGCGGGATCTCGCGAGGGACGAGTTCAGAATCCTCCGAAGGTCCGACGGAAAGGGCGTCTTCGTCCTGAAGGACGTTCCAAACCTCCGTCCCGATACCATCCAGAATCCTGTTCCCTGGTTCACAGACTTCCACGGGTGGCAGCACAATCAATTCTTGACGGGCCTGAACGACGCAGCGCGGTCACTTGAGTCGAGCGAGATCAGATCCTGCCGGAGCCTGGGACGCCAGCTCGCCTCCATCCTTGCACGGGCCGGCGACTATTCGCTGTCGTCGATCTTTGAGCCCCTCGACCGGGAAACCTCGAACATCCAGAACCTCGCTTCGGACCTGAAGAAGGCGTCGGACCGAAAGATCGACGAGGCCCTGAATCGTCAGCTCAACCGCGACAGAGACTTCCTCCAAGCTCTCGCGGAGTACCTGAAGCGCTTGGATGCGTCGGACGAGGACGACGAGGGCGCGGAGGATGAGGAGGAGGACGACGACGCGGTGTCGATCCGCAGAGGGACCCCACTGACCGCTGCGCGGGATTCGTACCGACGATCTGTCCGCGCGCAAGCGCGCGCGTCTGCGTCAGGACGGGCCGTGAGGAGGGAATCGCGGAACGGGAAGGTCGCCGAATGGATTGGCGACCGTGCGCTTGCCGAAACCGATAGAGTCCAGGTTGGCCAGAGCCTCGTGGGGCAGACGGCTGCGCGCCGCTTCTTGAATCCGGTCAGACGCTACATTGACCGCATGGCGCAGCGCTATCGCGCTTTCAGACAATTGCGCCAGCGCGACGACAAGTGGTACTGCAACGTTGGACATCGGTCGCGGGACATTCACCCACTCGAAGTCGATGTCGTGCTCCTGGCCATTCTCCGGGCGGTGGGAGACCTTCTGGGCGGATCGGGCAGGTTCGCGTGGTCTCAACTGGAGCCCGTTCGTGGAATCTATCGCAACCAGATCGTCGTCGATGAAGCTACGGATTTCTCGCCGATCCAGCTCGCGTGCATGTCGGCGTTGGCTCACCGGAGAATCCGTTCTTTTTTCGCCTGCGGCGACTTCAACCAGCGTCTGACGGTCTGGGGCACACGCTGTGCTGGCGACCTGGAATGGGCCTGTCCGGGGCTCGAGATCAAGGAGATCAACATAGCCTACCGCCAGACCAAGCGGCTCGGTGAACTGACCCGAGCAATGATGGAGGCCGCAGGACAGCAGGCGCCACCCATGGACCTGCCGGAACACGTGGAGAGTGACGGTTTCGCTCCCGTGATCCTGGAGGACGCGACGTTCGACGCGACCGTCGACTGGTTGGCAGAGCGCATCCGGGAAATCGACAGTCTCGTTGACAGACTGCCGTCGACGGCGATTCTCGTGAATTCCGAAGATAAAGTCCAGCCCGTCGCGGACGCGCTGCACGCCGCCGTGGCTGATCACAACGTCAACGTCGTGCCGTGCCCACTGGGACAGGCTGTGGGGCAGGACAACGACGTGCGCGTCTTCAGCGTCGAGCACATCAAGGGGCTGGAGTTCGAAGCGGTCTTCTTTATTGCGATCGACCGCTTGGCTGCACGAGAACCGACGCTCTTCGAGAAGTATCTGTACGTGGGCGCGAGCAGGGCGGCCACGTACTTGGGCATCACCTGCGAAGGTGCCCTCCCGGAGGCGATGGTGCCGCTGCGACGACACTTCGGAGCCGACTGGAGCGAGAGCGTCGGAAGGGTGGCCCGTCCAGACTCGCCGTGACCGGCCAAGGCTGATCTGGCCGAACGATTCGGTCCGGTCATCGGCAGACTGGCCGGCCTCAGACCTTGCGGCGCCAGTGCCGGCCCCCCACAGGCCCTAGTGCTGCACATGCGGGCGTTGCCCCCTTGATCTCCATGATGGACCGGAACCCTCCGCCGATGCTAGCGTGCCCGCTTACGCCGATTCATGCACCAATGCCACACTGGGGATAACTTACTGAGTCTCGCATAATATACTGTCAATCGAGACAAAGAGAAGACTGTTTCCAGAAAGCGGTAATCAAGCGCGGTTTGCGGCGCATTCGCCGCAGCGCTTTGCGGGCGCGCTCGTCGAGTTCCCAGTAGTCCTTCGGGCAGACGTTGGGCAACTCGTGCTGCTTCCAGTACGCCCAAATGTATTCCACCGGGTTCAACTCCGGCGCATAGGGCGGCAAGTACTCCGTTGCGATGTGATCCTCGGAGAGCTGGATGAACTCCCGCACCAGGCGGCTGCGGTGCGCCGGCAGCCGGTCCCAGACGATCAGCAGTGGGCCGTCGATGTGGCGCACCAAAGCCTTCAGGAAGTCGATGACCTCCAGCTCGCCGATCGCGCCGGGATAGAGCCGGAAGTAAAAGTTGCGCAACGTCAGCCCGGCCGACACCGACAGCTTGTCCCAGTTGAAGTTGAACTCCAACACCGGTGTCTCGCCGCGCGGCGCCCAGGTGCGGCAACGATGCGGCTTCTGACTCAATCCGCTTTCGTCGATGAAGACGATCGTACGTTCTTCTTTGCGGGCTTTTTTTTAATGGCCGGCCAAGTCTTGCGCTGCCAGCCG
The DNA here is from genome assembly GCA_965238125.1 of Bryobacterales bacterium. Lineage (GTDB taxonomy): Bacteria > Acidobacteriota > Terriglobia > Bryobacterales > UBA6623 > UBA6623. The sequence goes on from OZ250179.1 coordinate 1,511,892, forward strand.
CGGATGGCCTCTTCGTTGCGCTCCCGCGCTTTGCCGACGGGCCGTTGCGGGCTCCAACCGAGCGCCCGCAGGATCTTCCAGACATGGCCCTCGTGATAGCGCACGCCGAACTCGTCTCCGATCAGACGAGCGACCCGCGGACAGCTCCACAGCGGCGTCGGGAAGCCGTGCGCCTCAGGGTCTTCCAGCAGCAACGCCTCGAGGCGTTCGAGCTGCGCGGCGTCCAACAGCGGCTTACGGCCGGCGCGGCCGGCCTGGCGCAACCCGGCTTCGCCGTCACGCCGGTATCGTCGCAGCCACTCGCTGACGCTTTGCCGCGCGACCTTCAATCGCCTCGCTGTCTCGGACTGACTACAGCCTTGCTCGACCAACCGGATCGCTTTGAAACGGCGCTTCTCCAGGGCCTCGAAATCCCGCCGTACGCCTTTTGTATTTCCCATACATACAAAGACGTACGTACCCCAAAAAGGTGTCACTTGATTTTGCGAGACTCAATAGATGCCACATAAGTTCAACGCAGCCCGACGGCACAAGTTTGATAAGACGCAGTACCGGGTGATCAACTGGGCAGAATATAACGAGAGCCTGCGCCAACGGGAAGACCTGACGATTTGGGTCAGTGAGGAGGCTCAAAGTGTGTGGAACGCGCCGCACGTCACGGGGTGACCAGCGCAGCCGAATATAAACGCAGACGGCCGTTGGAAGAGTGTCATCGGCCTCAGACTTAAATCCCGCAGCTTCTCCAGGCAGATCACGGAGATCAAACTCAGCCAGAAAGTCCTGAACACAATGACCGCACTCGGACGGCCTGTGTTCGAACGCATCGCCTGACGCTACGGCTTGGGAAAGGGCTGATTCCGTGTCCGCCCCCGATCCGTGCAACAACGCTATGGCAACCAATAAAGCAAACAACAGCGACCTCTCCCCCGCCGAAATCCTCTGGAAATCGGCCGACGCCCTGCGCGGTCAGATCGACGCTACGTGATGTCCCTCCCGGCACAACGTGTGTGCCCATACGACTCCAGGGGTGAACCGGACCTCCCAACCCGCGTGGTTTCATCGACTTGACGAAATCCTCACCGCCCTGCGTTCCATGCCATCCGCTTACCTCGACCGCGCGGCGGTCGAGAAGCTGTTCGGCGTCGGCCAGCGTCGCGCCCGACAATTAATGGCGGGCCTGGACGGCATCCGGGCCGGCAACGCCGCCGCCGTCTCGCGCCTGGCGCTCATCGAGCAGGGTCTATCAATAGCAGGTCCGGCACCACGAGCAGGTCCGGCACCACGCGTGATGTTCGCAGCCGCCGCTTCCTGAACCAATCAGGTGACCAAGTATATGGCTCTCCTAGTCCGGATCGGAAAACGTCTCAGCTGTGAAATGTGCCAGTTCACTACGAAGCTTCGTGAATGAGTCATCCTTCGCAGCAAGTCGGATCGTGTCTCTTAGATCCTGTATGGTCGTCTTGTCCGGCGTGAGAAGAAAGGCGAGCGGTACCGCGCGACGGCGGCTGCACGCCCAGTTTAGGTGCTTTCGTCTAGCTGCGACTTCAGATAGTTTACGAACGCCGAGCAAGATACAAGGAAGTACCGCGCATCTGCAGCGGTGAGGTGAGGTTCGTCAAGCATGGCATGTCGAATGCCTTGTTCGTTGCTCGTATAGCCGTACAACTTTAGAAAGCCCTCCTTGAGAGCCCGATGCAACTGGCCGCTCTTCTCGATGGACTTCAGTGCATCGCCGAGAGTTGCCTTGTCGTTCCCTGAGACAACGCGAGCGATGCTCTCGACGGCGGAGATTGACTCCTTGATGGAGTTTCGAAAGTCCGGGTTCTCACGATCCGCATAAAGCTCCAGCGCGCGGTCGATGTGAGCCGAGACTCCAGCAAATTTGGAGTCTCGTGCTGCCTCCTCGATCATCTCGATTTCCTCTTGGTTTGTGACATTGACGAGATACCCCGCCGCAAACCTGTACCCTGAGAGTTCCCGTTCGAGAACCACGTTGAAGGATTCGGCGAGTCCAAGCCGAGATGCCTCGTGCGCAGAGACGATGAACTCCAAGAAGTCGTAGACCTCGTACCACTTACATGAGAAGAAATAGTCGCGGATGATCTCCAGTATCTCGTGACCTTCGTGCGGACACAAGTCGATTGGCTTCTTGAAATAGCTGGACCACAGAGACGGGCCAAGTAGGTAAATCGGTGGTGTCCCGTAATGCCTACGGACGAAGTCTTCCCTGGACCAAAGTGCAACCTCGAGAACGTTCCAAAGAGAATTTCGTAGCTCCGCGGTCATAGAGTCAACCCGGATGATTTCCGAGACTGGCTTGAGTCCTTTGCGTTCGCTGAATTTCTTCATGAGTCCGTTGCTATCGGCAGCCGGCTGTCTTTCGCGACGTGCGACAGGTCAGTTTGTAGCTGCTGGGGATCGCGGAGTTCGTCCGGCACGAGGGCGAGCAGAAGGTGGGGTCCGGTCATCCCAGTCGTGTGGCGCTAGTCGCGCTGCGCCGTAACGTATAAACGGCTGCCCACCGAGACAATAGAGTTTGCTCCACAGTATGACCGATGTTCGGGTGAAACGCCCGCCAGGAGCACTCCTGAGAAAGGGCTGCCCCATCTTCCCAAGCAGAGAGCCTAGTGAGGAAGGCCTTAGCGGTTCGGACCTTGGTTCCTCTCCCATCTGCGCTGCCGGCCCTGCTGGCACATCAGTTCCACTCCAACCCGTTGAGGGTACCGAGCAGATTGGTGTGCGCCGACATATCCGAAACCGGGCGCGTACTCCAGGAAATCAGCCTGCGGAGACTAAAAAATCGGGGCGTTCATACAATCCGGCTGGTGCGGAGGCAGGGCTTTGCCAATGCTCTTCCGAATGGGATAGAGCGCGGGTGCACGGTCGAGTTGCGGCGTCTTACGGTCCGATCCGTAGGTGATATCGACATCGTCGGCAAGCGCCACGCAATCGACAGCGACGCCGAGCCGCTTTTCTACATCCCGAGTGAGTTTGAAAAGCTCCGGCTCCCAGTATCCGGCGGCTCTACGAGTTGAATCGCGAAGCTCCAACCAGCCTAGCCACCATGCCTTTGGCGCAAGCACCTGCACAACCGGAGGCTCCATGGCGATTTCCACGTTGAAACGACACACCGCTTCCGCCGCGATCACGGTTCGGTTGGCCTCCACAATGGCAGCATAGCGAAGTCCCTGCATCAACGCCGCCGCAGGACTCTCGCCGCGGTTGTTGTCATTACGAGGCTTCACTTTCAACTCGACAACCATGAGCCGTCCCTGGTCCGTGACGCCTAGCAGATCAACCTTGCCAATGCATTTATCCGACTGTCGTGCCTGTAGCGGAAACTGGTAGTCAAGTAGACGAAACCGGTCGCCGTCGGGACGCTGCCAGCATCCTTTGAGGTTCCAGAGAGCGATCGCCAAGTGTTCCTCGGACGGTTCCCGGTTGCTGTCACACGCTATCGAAATTTTTCCTGAATGCTCAACAAAATAACACTTGCCTCTGTCCGAGCGTCGCGGCGCGCATCGTCTCAGTTCTTTGTACCCGTCGCAAAGATCGTTCCGATCAACATTGGAAATGGCTTCGGCAAGCCGCATTGTGGGCCACTTTTTTTTGAAAAAAATATTGAAGGCGCTCGGTGAGAAGTTCGACACTTGCTTTCTCCTTCCTAGCCGCTTGAGTTGCTTGTAGGTGACGCCCTGGGTGAACAAACCCTGAAGAGGCAAAAGGTTGCCCTATATTATGCAGGACTCAGTAAATACCCCAATCATCTGATTGCGCAGAAACTCTTCCGCAACCACGTTGCAAAGACAGCGTCAGTCAATCGACAGAACGATTGAGAAGGATGGCTTTGTCGGTTGGCTTCATCGGCTTCGTTTCCTGCACCAATGTAACCCAAGCTACGGGGCTCTGACTCTTACCCCAGTGGGTCTGTCTCCCACTGAACATGCCAGCCTTATCTGGACACACATTTCTGCACGAATCTGGTCGGTACCCGGAAGCCTTCGACGCAGGACCATTCGCCACAAGCGCGGTTGACACGAATGTGTCTGCGGAGCTTTCTAAGCCAGGATTTCCATTTTGGCCCTGGCACGGTCACAGGATACACCCCCGCTGCGCCGAATACCACGTCTTTTCGCGCTGAACCCTGCACATCACCTCCGCCGGTAGGCGCCAGGGCTCGTCCGTCCGCTCACAGACGTTGATTGAGCGGACTGAACGGCGCTCCAGCCGACACTGCTCCCTGCGAAACCTTTTTGGAGCCAAAAACTGTTGATCCTCGCCCGCAACGCTACCCACCCGGCACAGGCAGCGCCCAGATCCTATGCAGCATGTCACCGAACAGCCGCCGGTTCAGATGCCCCTCCGCCAGCAGCAACCAGTAGTAGCGAGCATGCTTGACCAGCCGACCGCCGGTCTTCATCAACCTGTGTTGCAAACTCGTTAGCGACCAGCTCTTGATCCTGTGCGGCAGCCCGAGCCGCCGCCACAGGTTGCCCAGGTTGTAGGCCAGCACGCTGAGTTGCAGCCGTACCTCGTTGGCCCGGAAGCGGTGACACGACAAGCGGGTCCAGTGCGTGGCCTGTTTGCCTTCTTTGATCCACTGCTCCGCCGTGCCGCGCTTGTTGTAGAACCGTACGACCGAGCGGCTCGGCAAGCTCATGCTCGTCACGACAAATCCGACGCGCGGGAATAGTTCGCCCTGGTGATGCTCGACCTTGGCGACAACTCGCCTTGCCTTCGACCAGCTCTCGGCCTGATAGCGAAAACTCTTGTAGCGCACTAGGGGCTTGGCGTTCGGCCTACCCGGTGGCCGAAACAGGATGTCCTCGATCTCCAGCTCCAGGCTCTTGTTCGCCGGGATGCGAATCACGTAGTCCACGCCGCGCTCCTCCATCGCCTCGTAGATCTCGGGCTTGGCGAAGGCGGCGTCGGCGCGGAACGTCACCTGTTTGCCCTCCGCCTGTTGTCGTTCGATCTCCGACAGTAGCAGCTCGTCCCAGTCCTCGGCGCTGTGCACGTTGCCGGGACGCAGCTTCGCGCCTAGGCAGTCGCCGTGCTGGTTGAACAGCAACAGCGGGTGATAGCAGAGGGACTCAAAATGGCCGTTGTAGGCACTGCCTTCCTGTTGGCCGTGGACGGGGCTCTCCGTGGAGTCCATGTCGAGCACCACGCGGTCTGAACCGTCGGGAGCTTCGGCTTGCGCGACCAGCTCCCGGTTCACTGCCATCAGCCCCAGCAAGTTCTCTTCGCTCGCCAGCATCTCCGTCTCGAAGCCATGCAGCGTCGAGGTCAAGGCTGCTCCGCGATCCCAGTTCCTCTTCGAGCCGATCAAGCGAAAGGTCGGATCGGCGGATACTCGAACGGCGTCATTGAGGTCCTCGTAGCCAGCGAGTCGGCTGTAGACCGACTGCCGCAGCAGATCGGCCAGCGCGAACTTCTTGTTCAAGCCTTGTCGCGAGTCGCTGAGATGCTCGTCGATCAGCTTCCCGAGTCCGAGTCGTTCATCCAGTTCGCGAACGAGAATCAGACCGCCATCCGAGGTGACTCGCGATCCTTGGAAATCGACTTTGAGAAATCCATTGAACGTGAGCTGAAACGGCTTGTTTTCTTTTTCACCCATCGGGTGTTGACCTCCATGGCGTCCTTATCGGGCTCTAGCCCCTATCAATAAAGACGCTGAAGGTCGCTGGATGGTCTGAAGCTCATACATCAAATTGAAAATGCGGGCTAAGACGGCTTGTGGGTTTTCCGTGTTTTGAGAATCGTCTCGAAGTCCGCTTTGAGCTCATCAATCGTTGGCCGGACACCCTGAGTCTCAAGCGGTTGCGAATGGGACGCGATGTAGCGGCAGCACTTGTCGAACACGGGCGTCACGGCGACCATGCTCTCTTTGAGGGTATCGACGTTGATCTGTTCGAGCTTCGTCATCATCACGTTGGGTGCGTAGCGCTGCACGACCCCTTTGAGCATTTCGTGCTCGACGACAATCTCGCTCAAGTTCCGCAGATACTCGTACCCCTTTTCCACGAGGGCTGCCTTGACTTCGCCATCCGCTTTCTCCGCGCCCTCGATCAGCTTCTCGATGGTGGCCCTGACTTGCGCGACTGTGTCTACGCGAGGGTGTGATCCTGGCGTCACGACGCCGGCGTCGCCGCTCTCCAATCTGATGTCGTAGTACTTCAGACTCTTCTTGTCAGCCTTGCTCAGCAGTTGCGCGGCAAACCAGATGTTGTGAGTGAACACGATGATCTGATGATCGTGGGTCAGGGCGACGATGCGGTCGCAGACTTCGTGGATTCGGCGATAGTCCATGCTCGTGATCGGATCGTCAAAAACAACGGGTGAAGACGCGGGCACCGACGTCACCTCGGCCAGGAAATCAGCCAGGGCCAGTGCCTTCTGTTCGCCTTCTGAGAGGACCTGATCCGGCTTGTAGGAGGCCACGAGCTTTCGCCTGGTCACCTGCCCTTGGCGTCCCGGAAAGTTCAGCGTAACGTCGGGGGCACGCAGCCGCTTGCATTCGCCTTCAAAGCGCCTGCCGAAGTCCTTGTTGAGCAGTTCTTCACTCGCCTCCTTGGCAGCCTCGGTCAGGGAACGCAGCACGCTGGTCAGGTTTGCCTTGACGATGGTGGCCCTGCCTACCCATTTGGCGTCCGAGACTCGCTTCTCGATCTGAGGGAGAACCGCGTTCGCGGTCTTCTTGCCCTGCAGCTCGATCAGTTCGATCTGTTTTGCCTTGAGCGCGGCTTGCCGTTTGTCCACAGATGCCTGAAGACCGGCAATGAGCGTGTCAAGTCTTGTGGCCTCGGCCGACAGTACGGCCGTCGCTGCCGCCGACGACGATTGCTTGTCTTGCCACGCGATGTCGGACCGGTTAGCAGCGGTGGCGGCGAGGGTCCGCAGCTGGTCAAGAACGGGAGCAACTTTGTCGAGGACATCGGCCTGACCGGCAGTTTCCGCTGCGAGCTGGGATGCAAGCGCGTCGGCATTGAGGCCCGCCACGGCATTGGCGTAGTCGGCAAGCTGCCGCTCGGCGGCGTCGAGGGCGGCCCTGATCTCGTCGTTGACGAAATCGCGATACTTTCTGACCAGGCTGACGGCAGCGGCGGTCAGCGGCTGCTGGCAGTAGGCGCACGGGGCATCGAGCGCCGGATACGCGCCGGCAGCACTGCTTCTGATGTACGTCTCGCCAGCCTGAATGAATTGGCGCCATTCCGGCCCTAGCACGCCGGGAATCGCCAGCCCCTCGAAGGCCTTGGCGCCGGCTTCCGTGTGACGCTGGGCCGCATCGTTCCGTGCGCTAACGTGAGCGCCGTATGTGGCGACATCGAACGCGGCGGCTGTGTCAACGGCCTCTGCGAGCGCGTTGACAACAACCGTCCTGTCACGGGCACGCTTCAACTCGTTCTGAATGTTCGACGATCTGAGGGCGTCGATCTCGAGGATGAGCGATTCGATGGTGGCATCGGCGTCCTCGGGAAGAACGGCGTATGTTCTAACCTCATCGAGATCCGTCGCTGCGCCGAGCGTTTCAATCGCCGCATAGATGGAACATGCACGATCAAACGCCGCCAGAAGGGTATTGACTCCTGGAGTTCTTGCCGAGATCGCTCTCTCCAGAGTCGTGCGAACTCTTTCTATCGCGTTCTGGACCATTGGGAAGAGAATCAGCTCGCCAGGTGTGTAGACGTAAGTGAGGTCGTCCTCTACGTGAAGGCGCGCCCCCCTGACATCGAAGATGCCGACGCGATTGAACGGAGCCAGGCCGAATTCATTGTTCCAAGTGACCGTATCTCTCTTGTCACCGACCGTGATCGTGAATGTCGCGCTCGGGGTTGGCCGTTTGTCGGCATGTACGTTGTGAAGAATGTCTTCGGCAGTGCGGACACCGGCAGCGCGTTTGAGGACGCGGACGAAGCCGGACTTTCCGGAACCGTTCTCACCGAAGATGACCGTGACGCCTGAGGCGAAGTCGATCTGAAAGCCGGGCTTCAGGGCGTTCACGCCATCGCCGATTATGACCGCATCGAGGCGGACGGAGTCCAAAGGACTGGCGTCCGGCTGCTTTTCCTCGATCTTCGGAACATCTTCAAAAGGATCTTGGGAGAGCTTCTTCTCCGACAGGAACTGCTTCAAGTAGCGATCAATGTCGAGATCTGACGCCTGGACACCGTTCTTGAGCACGTCGGTCGCGATGGCTCTACACCAGCCGTCCTGGGCATTCGCCCACTTGGGCAGGAGCGGCTGTGACGCTTGGGCCTTCGCTTTTTGTATTTCCGGCGGCATGGAAGCCCCTTCGAACGTGCTTTGCGATTCCTGCGTCAACATGTCGTCGACGTTCCTGGCGACAATAAAGCGCGCGGGATTGTCGCCGACGGCGAGGGCCTCGAAGTAGGCTTTGCCGTGCGGAGAATAGAAGCAAGCTGGTCTATGTCGCCTTCGTAGAGAACAATCGCTGGTAGCCGTTCGCGGTGCCAGGTTGGTTCTTTCTTCTTCTTCATTGAACGACCGTCAACATCTTCGGGCCCTTCTTCCTGGTTGTTCAGGCGGCACGTTAGCCGCCTGACTAATTCTGCCTGACTAGCGCGGCGACGCGACCCCTCAATGACGCCGCGAAGTACTGGAAGGTCAGTTCGTCCGATGGCTCCGCATACCACCCATCCCGCCCGCGTTCTTCCTCGGATAGCAGGAAGCAGGCCGCAATCGTCGTGCTGGCCTTAGGTTCTCCTGGCAACCGGATTCATCCCATCCAGAGGGTGGACTCCACCTCTAAGCGCTCAACGATCTTCTGCCCGTCCACTTTCCACTTCTCGCCCCGCTCTTGAAGCGCCGGGATGACCTCGGGATCGTTTTCCGCACGTTGTTTGAGCAAATCGTAAGCGAGATCCGTGCGAACCGACTTCGCGGTGGAGTTGACGACGTAGAATTGTTCCATCTCTTCGCGCTCACTTGCTCCAAGAACGCAGACGAAGGGAAACAAGAAGTCAGACCACTCGGCGGGGTTTTCGTCGATCAACCCGCGCAGAGATTCGATCCGATGCTGGCCGTCCACCACATAGAGACGCTTGCTGTTTAGACTGAGAAACAACCCCTTCTCAGTCTGCCTCAGTGACGTCTCGCTCCCGTCGCGCATGCTGAGGAGCACAGCAGTCGGGAGGTCCACGCGATGCCTTCGAAGATCCACTTTTAGACGACTCACCCGAGCCGGTGACGGTTCACGCTGATATCCCTCCTTGGTCCGAGTGTTGCGCCGGGGCGTGTAGCACTGGTCGATCAGAACCTCTGCTTTGATCACGCCGACAACGACCGTAGGCCCCTTTTTTAGAGGCCGTGACCTGATCACGGGGATTTCCTCAGTGTGTTCGGTTCCCAAGGCGCTATCCAACATAAAACTGTCTTTTTCTCCGCTGCCGTGGATTATCGAGTCCGCTGCCGACGAGTGCAGGGGGATCCTCCCGACCTCTCCAGGATCAGAACCTCGCCCTCAAGGCAGCCTTGCTCTGCGTCTGAATCATCCAGTATTGCAAGGGAGTGAACAGTAGTAACAGCCATTCGCCGTAGTGTACCCCAGGGATTTTGCCTTCGTAACCGCTCCGTGGCAGGATGCGTACCCACCCAACTCCACTTGATTCCGCGGTTCCGGGTACCGAGGGCTTGTACAGGATGATCTCGGTGTTTCGTGAACCTCATGGTCCCCGGTATCGTATTGAGCATTCCTGTTGACAATGTAGTTTGGCATTTCACTTTCCTCCGTTTGTTTTTGATTCGTACCGCTCGGTGGCCGGATATTCGAAATTCTGGTCGCAGCATTGGGTGCTGTCTGAAATCTGCGTTGAACTTTACGACAGCAGCTCTCCCAAGTCCCACACGTGATCCGAGATCCCCGCTTCCATGGCCGGGGTGACTCGGATCGATGAGTGAATCCGACAGAAATTGTAGTATCCGAAATGCAGGGCGAGCGCCGCCCAATGGTTCTCCCACTTCTTGCTGAAAGCGTTCGTGAGCCGCGTTAGGCGTCGAATCTGCATCCGCATTGTGAGATTCTGGCGTTCGACGTGGGACGTGCTGATGCGCTCTCGATCCGGGTTGCCGATCATCTTTTTCCGCTTGCAGCCGGTACATTGGGCCGGGCTATAGCGCTTCTCATCGGTCGGAGCCTCGCTGTATTGCTTAACCAGCATGCCGTAGTCAACGCGGTCTTCAAGAGCATCCTCAATCGCCGTGATGTACGGCCGGAAGCCATCGGTAGAGATCTGGAACTGCCGGGGTGCAGTGGCAAGCCGCAAGCCTTCAATAAAGGCGTCCGTCGTTGCCTGATCCCGACGGCCCAGCGCAAAGTTGAGAATCAGCTTCGTGTTCCGCTCGATCGCAACGAACGCGTAAGCGTCTCCGATCGTGGCGTCAGTGGCGACTTCCTCGGGGGTCTTGTGGCCTTCCTTCTTGAAGATGTAGCCCCAGATTTCATCGCACTGAACATCCTTGACCGGCACATTCACGATCAGCCGTCCCATGACCTTGTTGCACTTCTCGCCAGCGAGTACCAAGACCTTCATGATGGTGTTTCGGTCTAGACCAGTGATGCGCTCAGTGCTCCGAATGCTGTTGCCTTCCAACAGTAGTTGCACAGCCAACAAAGCCTTGTCCTGAGGAACGTACATCGTGCCCAAAGTGCGCTTATGCGGTTCGGTGTAGGTCTTGCGGCACTTCGGGCAACGAAAACGGCGAAGTCCATTCCGATGCTTCCCGAAGCGTTGACACTTGCCGCCACATTCCTGGCAACTCATTGTAGACTTTGTCTTTATCGACGTTCTCATGATTCAATTATACAGCGAACGCTCGCTATTTGTCAAGAGGAAAAGGGGATCAAGCAACGCGCCGAGGTCCGGTCTTTGGGAGCGTGAATTCCTGTCGGACTTCGGGAGGCTTCATCAGCATCATGTCTGAAAGTTCGGAGATCGAGAATCCCAACTGTGAGGTGTGTAGATCGACGATCTCCCGGACCAAGGTTGGATCTTCCTGGGGAAGTGGAACCGGCTCGTGCTTCCGATATCCGTGCGCCCCCATTTGCATCCACAAGTAGCTTCTCTGGCGGGGAGTGATGGTCTTCAGGTCGCATGCACGCTTCAAGAGTGCGGCCATGGACACCTTCCAGTAAGGCTTCATTGAAGCGAGCTTCGGAAGTGATAGTTCGGTGAGCTGCGGACCGATCTCTTTCGCAGGCATCAATAGTTCGGCGGCGAATTCGTTTGCTTCTTGCTCGATATCCTCAGTTGGAATCTGATGCATGATTACGTGACCGATTTCGTGCGCTAGGGTCCAACGCATACGGTCACAGGGGATATCTTGGTTGATGAAAAACATCGGAGGTAGGCCGGTCGGCCACTGGCTTATAGCGTCGATCTTAGAAGCGAAGTCGCATCTGAAAACAATGCCACCAGTATCTTCGACGGCTCGCGTCAGATTTTGGATTGGCCCTGGCGGGAGCGACCACATCGCTCTAACCGTGCGAGCGATATTGGCGGGTCCCGCCGGGTGATCTTCGATGTCGATCCGCCTAAACTGCTTCTGGGTGTCAAGTTCCGCCACCCCAGAAATGAGCAGGCGGGAAATCTGAATCCTACGGATGTTGGCCACAGCGAGCGCCTGCCTAATCGTCTTCACCGAAGCAGACTTCCTCTTTCGGTAGTAGGGACAGTTGCCGCTGGAGCCAACGATCCGATCATCGATGAAAAATAGCCCGCTTGCGTATCCCAGGCGAGAAGCCAACCTGGAAACTACCTCGCCAAAAGGCTCTCGTAGCCCAGTCTCTATCTTCGATAGCTCGCCCTGAGATATTGCCGTCTCGTGGGCTAACTCTTTCTGCGTTAGCCCACGCGATTCGCGTGCGAGGATCAGCATCTCGGGATTGAATGGGCGACTCATTCGCTGATTTCTTCTTGTCTTGTTCTCTTGGCCCGAACACGCTTCCGTGGTGCAGCGGGGGGCTCGACTGGCCTTGTGAACGGTAGAATGCTCTGCCCCGATTCTTCGGTAAGGGGAACGACATATCGAACCGTCCGACCAACCTGGAGAGTCACGACAGCTTTCTCAAGTTCGATTCGTAGGTTGTCGAGGACGTAGCCTGCTGTTAGTCGAGGCAGATCGGAGAATCCGTCGAGCTTCAGTTGCAACGAGTATTTGGTTTGCTGGTTCGTCCGCACGTTGTTGGAGCGCAACTTCGCATCCAACTTCTTGATTCGGATGTCTGCTGATTCGACCGCGATCGTGAAGATGCCCTTTCGTTTGAACGTCTTCACGTCAGGGGTGGAGGCGAGTAGCTCCTTGGCGTGATGGGCTATGTGGTCATGGATGATGCTGGACTGGGAGCGCGCGCCCAGAATGTGCCTGACGCCGCCGTAGAGAGAGTCCCAGTCATCAATTGCGTTCTTGATGGCCTGGCGCAACGGTTCCTTGATCGGATTGACTATTGCTTCAGCCTGTTCTTTCGTTGGCAGGGGAATATGATCGGCTGAACTTCGCATACCAACACCCTACTGCAGATCGTGTAATAACGCAAGTAAAATATTCCTACTATATTTTCAACAGATCCTATCTGGTTGATTCTAAACGGCTATAGTTTCTTGGGCCTGCCGCCCGCCCGCGTCTTCCTCTTGGCCGCAAGCTGGCGGAAGTACTCAGAACCTCGCTTCGCGGTGGTGGAACCACCCTTGCGACCCAGGACAGCCGCAGGAGACATCTTGGTTTGGGCAATCAGATCGTCAGTGAGCGCCAAGGCCGTGCTCAACAGGTCCCGGCTCCGGGCAGTTCGGTTCTGGGGTAGGGGTGTTGTTTCGAGGATCAGATCAACTTCGGAGATGAGATTCTTGAGGGCTTGGAGTTCAGTTCGGCTTGATGCCATACTTCAACGGTACGGCAAGGTGAGCCGAAAAGCAAGCGTTCGCTGTTTTCGGTTCAACGCAGATTTCAGACACTACCAGGCCCTTGTGGTGCGGTGAAGAATAGTATAACCTTATAGGGTTCAGTACTAGGCCACCTATGTCTGGGTTCGGTGAAAACCTTAGGGCAGAGCGCTTAGCACGCGGTATCACGCTGGAGCAGATCTCCCGCGCGACCAATATCGGCGTTCGATTTCTCGAAGCAATCGAACACGAGGAGTTTCATCTACTTCCGGGTGGAGTCTTCAACGTAAACTTTGTCCGCCAATACGCGGCGGCCGTTGAGTTGGACCCTGAGGCAACCGTCGAAGCCTTCCAAAAAGTCTGTCCGCCTTTCGAGCTCAAACTCGAGGAACATTTCGGGGTCGAGGCGGCGACCAACACTCGTCAGCTTGTGGCGGCGCGCATAGCGGAAGAATTCACGGATTTCTGCCGCCGCAATCGAGGTCTTCTGTCCACGGTGGGTGTTGCGTGTCTGCTCTTCACGGTCGGTCTGACTCTGTACGCAATTTGGCCCGAGAGTTTGGGGTCCTCCTCGGCCGAGGCGCCGGAGTTGGCGGCGGGCGTGGAAAACAGTTCTGCTGAAACCCTCGCCGCTACCGCCGGGGCGGAAGAAACGCGCGTGGAGCGGGTTCGAGTCGGTATCGAGATCGTCGGCACTGTTTGGATTCGCGCGGTCGCGGACGGTCGCCGCGTTTTTGAACGCACCTTGCGGGCGGGCGACAGGCGCAACATCGCGGCCAGCGAATCGGTGCAATTGTGGGTTGGAAACGCCGGTGGGGTGGCCATAGTTCTAAACGGCAGGGTTCAACCGCCGATCGGCGAACGCGGTCAGGTGCGGCGCGTCGTGCTTACGCCTTCGGGGATGGAGATCGTGGCGCTTCCCAGTCCGGCCTGCCGCGGAAGTGGCCGCCGCGACAGCGTGGCCGGTTCTTTCCCAAGTTCCCGCAGCCTCGGCTCGGGCCATTTTCACCCGCATCCAAGATTAGTTCCCGCTTTCCAGCCCTTTTTGCGGCATCCCCCGCCGCTCTCATCCGACGATGATCTTGCTTGATCCGTTTCGTGTTCGCGCCTTATTCTGTTCGACCTCGGCCTCTCGTAGTATCCTCATCCTGTGGGAAGCTTTCGCGAGAGGATGCATCAATGAACACCAACCGACGCCGATTTGCGCAAACCTTCGCCGCCGCCGCTCTTGCTCCCGCCGGCGCCGCGGCGGTTGCGGACGCGAGCGAAAAACGCCATCGTATTCGAAAGGTCGAGGTCTTGCCGACGGCCGTCGAGTTTCGCTCGGCCTTCAATATCGGCGTGGGCAAGGTTGGCGGCAAGGGCGTTCCCGGCAAGCATGTATTCGTCCGCGCCGAGACTGAAGACGGGCAGGTCGGCTGGGGCGCGACGAACACGATTCCCAATTGGAGCTACGAAACGGTTGAAACCGTCACGGCCACGCTGCGTCATCATCTGGCCCCTTTGGCGGTGGGGAAGACGCCCTTCCAGTTGAATGCGCTCAAGAAGGAGATGGACATCAAGATACGCCCGGCGGTGAGCAACGGCGCGCCTTTCGCCAAGAGCGCTTTGGAGATTGCGTTTCTTGATCTGGCCGGGAAGATCACGGGACAGCCGGTACACGCTTTGCTTGGAGGCAAGGTTCATGAAACGATCGATCTCTGTTATGCGGTGAGCATCGCCGAGCCTGATGCGATGGGGGAAGAAGTCAAGCGCTGGCCCGCTTGCAAGTGTTTCAAGGTGAAGGTTTCCGGCGATACGGACAAGGACCTCGAGCGGCTCGATGCTATTTCGGAGGCTCGCCCGGACGCCGTGATTTGGCTCGACGCCAATCAGTCGTATCAACCGATCGAGTTGCAACGCTTTCTCACCGCGTTACCGCGTTTCAAGAATATTCGCTGCTTTGAGCAGCCGGTTCGCAGCGAAGACTGGCTGGGAATGCGGCGGGCCCGCGAGAAAAGCCCTTACCCGATTGCCATTGACGAAGGGTGCTTTTCTTCGTTTGACGTCGCGCGTATGGCGCGCCTCGACGCGGCCGACTTGGTCGTTTTGAAAGTTTCCAAGAGCGCGGGCGTGACCAACTGCGCGAAAAGCGCCGTCGTGGCCGAGGCGAACGGCCTTGGGCTGTTGGGGAGCGGTCTGACGGACGCCGGGGTCAGCTTCATGGCGTCGATTCACCTCTATTCCGTTCTTGATTTGCTGCTGCCGCCGGAGTTGAACGGTCCCCAATTCCTGACCGACATGATGGTGGACGGCATCGAAATGGACGGCGTAACGGTGAAAGTCCCCGACGGACCGGGCCTGGGGATTCACGTCCCCGCAGACAAGATTCGGGCGAATCAATTGCAGCTTGCGTGACGGAGGCTTGCGGCGTGCGTTCGTACCATTGGCCCGGCGGCGGCGCCGCGCGAAAAAACGCCGCCGGGGCGGGTTGATACAATAGCCGTTCGATAAGAATTGTTCGCCACAAGGAGCCGCACTCTATGTCAATTGCGGAGACTTTCTTGCACGAGCTTGAAAACGAAGCCGCCACTACACGGCGCGTGCTCGAACGCGTCCCTGAAGACAAGTTGAGCTGGAAGCCGCACGAGAAGTCCATGTCGCTGGCCCGGTTGGCGACTCACACGGCGATGGTCACCGGAGATGTCGCTGACTTTATATCCCCCGAAGAGATGCAGCTCACTCCCGAATCCTTTAAGCCCCTGGTGCTCGGTTCGGTGCGGGAGATACTTGACGCCGCGGTCAGTAGCGTTGCCAAGGCGAAAGAGTACCTGGCGTTGCTGGACGACGAGTCCGCGATGGCCACCTGGACGCTCACGATGGACGGCAAGCAATTGATGGCGATGCCGCGAGTGACCGTCATTCGCTCCCTCATGTTCAATCACTGGTATCACCACCGCGGTCAACTCACCGTTTATTTGCGGCTGCTGAACGTCCCGGTGCCGCCAGTCTATGGGCCCAGCGCCGACGAGAGCCCGTTCGGTTAGATTAGGCGACGGGTTTTGACGCCGCGACAGGAGGTGACGCTTTGCCATTGCCGGTTTGGATTGCCGTTGTTTTGACTTTGGCCGCGCCAGCGCGAGCCGATGTCGTCGAACAGGGCCCCAAGGACTCCGCGCCCTCCGGTCTGTCGGCGGGCGTCGCTCGCGCCGACATCACTCCCCCGGTCGGCGTGGCGCAAATGAACTGGGGTTCGCAGACCCACGTTCGAGCGGTCGGTAACGACCCGATGGGCATGAAGGCGACGGCTTTGGTTCTTTCTCACGGCGACCAAAAATTCGCCATGGTCGATATCGACCGGATTTTTGTTCAGGGGCTCGAACCCGCTATCGAACGAGCCTCGAAGCTGACCGGCATTCCCGCGACAAACATTCGACTCGCCGCGACGCACACCCACGCGGGCGTGCTCGTGAGCGGGGCGAAGGGCCCGCCGGGGCTGGACCTGTCTCCTCTGGTCGAGATGGCGGAGCGGTATCGTCTACAGATCATCGACAAGGTCGTTGGCGCCATCGTCGAAGCCGACCGTCGGTTGCAGCCGGCCCACATGCACGCGGGACGGGGAACCGGGTCGATCAATATCAATCGTCGCGTCCGCGCGCGTGACGGGAACCCTCCCGCGGTCGGGCGCAACCCTTCTGGTTTCGTGGACCGCGAGCTGATCGTCTTTCGAATCGACGACGCTGGGGGCGCCCCGCTCGCCGTGCTGGCCAACTACCCTTGCCACGGGACCGTGCTGGCTTACGAAAACAAATTCATCTCGCCCGACTTTGTCGGGACCCTGCGCAAGACCGTCGAGGACGCCATGCCCGGCGCCCTCTGCCTTTTCTTTCAAGGCGCGGCGGGAAACCAAGGGCCGATCGAAGGCTTCACCGGCGATCTCGGGGTGGCCCATCGGTTAGGCAAGATCCTAGGACATGAAGTCGCCGCCATCGCTCATAAGATCGAAACCGTTCGCCGCGAACCGACGTTTGAAGGGTTCGTCGAATCGACGGCATACCAAGCCAAACAGCACTGGCGCGTGAAAGGGCCGCGCCCGGCGGGCCTTCGATTCGGCGAGGTCAAGGTCGAGGTTCCGCGCCGAGCCTACTCCAACGAGGAAGTCCAAGGCATGGAAGAGCGCCTGCGCCGAGCCGAACGCCAATTGTCGTCGCTGGGAAGCACGGCCGAGCCCTGGGAGCGTCATCAAGTCGCGGCGCGCGTTCGGCGCTTCGCCGATTTGTTGGAGCAACGACGAAGCGCCGTCGACCCCTCCCCGCTTGTCGTCGAAGTGCAGGCTTTGCGCATCGGCGAACTGGCGATCGTGGCCATGCCGGGCGAGCCGTTTGCCGAGATTGGGATGGCTGTGCGCAAGGCCTCGCCCTTTGCGGTCACGATGTTTTGCGGCTACTCGGACGGGGCGGGGGGCGACTATGTTCCCACATCCGAGGAATACGCTTTCGGCGGTTATGAGGTCGAACGAACCCCCTACGGCCCCGGAGCGGCGGCCGAAATCATCGAAGCGGCGTCGAAGCTGCTGCGCGGCTTGCGGTAGCCCGTGACGCGATTCAGAGCCCACGGCGCAAGTGACGGGCCCCGTGCGCAACGGCCGCGAGTACGCCGAAGACTATGCCGAAACGCCAGACGGTTTGGGGATGAGCGGTTTCGGCGCCCACGGCGGCTGCTTGCGCTCGGCCCGTCGCTTGCGCTCTGGGCTTCCATGAGAGGTGGGTCGCTTGTCAAGGGCGGTCGTTGGGAGGCGTTGGTCGGTTTGTCGGATCCGGCCCGGGTCCTCATGCCTTGCGGCGCGTTGAGGACCGGGCTTCCATTCGCAGTGTTATCGGTCTCGTTGTTGACCTCTGCTGGTTGGGGTCCGGTCTTTCGGCGCTGCTCTCTCTGTTGCGGCTTCGACCCATCCTCGAAAGAATCGGCCTGCCTGCCCAGAGCCCGCAGTCACCGTGACACGATCTCGATTCTCCGCCGCGGCCTCGCTTCGTCCGCCCAATCCCCTACTCCCTTCCTTTCAACAGGAATCTTCTTGCCGCCGAGTCCCCGTTAGGGGGCTCGCGGATGTCCTCATCACGTTGCTTCATCCGAAACCGTTGCCGCCGACTGCGCCTCATCGTCCCTGCCTTATGGGGAAACCGTTTCCGTCAGCCCGTGCAGCGGATCGTAGTTTTCTTGTTTCACCCACAACACATGCATCAGCACCGCCAACTTGCGCGCCACCGCCACCACCGCCCGCTTCTTCGCATGTCCTCCGCCGCGCGCCGCCAAACCCAAACCCCAGCGCCTGAGCGTGGAGTCGGTCCCGAACGGCCCCAGCACCCAGTGCGCGCACTGAATCAACGTCCGCCGCAGCAGCGGATCTCCCGATTTCGTCACGCCCAGCCGCAGTGACCGCTCGCCCGATTGGCGTTGCTTGGGACGCAGCCCCACCAGCGCGCCGACCTGCCGCGAACGCTTCACGCGGCCCGGGTCGTTGTCGAGCGCCAACACGAACGTCAACGCCGTCAGCGGCCCCACCCCTCCGATCGTTCGCAGCCGCTCGACCGCTGCGTATTGCTTGCCCAACGCGACGATTTGTTTGTCATATTCGCGGATCGTCGCGCCGAGGCTTTCGATTTGTGTCGCCACCCCCAACAACGCCGCGTGCAACACCTCGGGGCAGGCCTCCCGGACGCGCTCGACCCATTGGTTCTGGGCGCATCGGCCCAAGCGGATGCCGTGCGACTTCGCCATGCCGCGCAAACTCCCTTTCAATTTCGTGCGGCACTCGAGCACGGCCTCGCGCGCCCGCAACAACGTGCGTTGTTGTTCGGTCTCGAGCTTGCGCGGCGCGACGGGATTCAACAGGGCCGGGTTGGTGCGTCCCAGCTCGGCCAACCAATAGGCGTCGTTGCGGTCGTTTTTCGAGTCGGATTGGCTGATTAAACGCAATTGCCGCGCGTCGGCGACGAGCACGTCGTGGGCGAGGGCGGCCAGGCGGCGGCGAATCCAGTTGCTGTGGCTGCCGGTTTCGATCACAATGCGCAGCCGCGGCCAACGGCGGAACCAGCGATCCAAGGCCTCCGGGCGGGTGGGGACTTGGCATTCCTCGAGGCTTTCGCCGGCGAGGTCGGTGAGCCGTACGAAGCAACGTTTGTCGCCGATGTCGACGCCGGCGACGGCGCAAATTTCGTTGTCTTTTTGCATCTGGATGCGTTGTTGCGCCAACTGTTGTTCGAGCTGGGTGAGTTGGCGGGTCTTCGCTTGTGAGCTGTCGGCTTTCTTGGTTTGGTGTTTGTCGGTTTGGTTCTTGTCGGTCTGTTGTTTGCTATTCTTCTTCATGGCTGGTCGCCTCCTTTTCAAAAATCCATTGCACCTCCCTTGTGGAGAAGTGCGCTGCTGCCGGTAGCCTACCGCTTCCCGGCGCCAAGCGACCAGCCTCTCATCCCATCTCTGAATCTACATTCCGGCGATTTTACCCGCGACGGACTTGCCTCGGGTGTTGCAAATAGGCGCTGCATTCTGAGATTCTCGGAAATGTCGGAAGTTCCCCAGTTTGATCCCCAAAAAAAGAAGATTCTCTTTTTTTCGCGCGGGCGCGGGAGAGGGCACGCCATTCCCGACGCGCAAATCGCCGACGAGATTCTTGCGCGGCGCGAAGATATCGATATTCAGTTCATCTCGTACTCGACGGGCGCGAAAACTTTGATCGAATTGGGCTACAAGCCCTTTGATCTCGAGCTTCCCGAGCGCAACCCGATCTACGAGACACTCATCATGTCGGCGCAACTGATCGGTTCGATGGAGCCGGATCTAGTGGTTTCGCACGAAGAATTTTCGGCGATCACCGCGGCAAAAATTTTCAGCGTGCCCACGCTTTTGATTACCGACTGGTTTTCGGAGGTTTGGCAGCCGGCGATGCAGATGATCAAGTTCAGCGATGAAGTGGTCTTCATCGACGAGTCGGGCGTGTTCGAGGAGCCGCCGGAACTCCAAGGTAAGGTGACGTACGTGGGGCCGGTGTTGCCGGAATTCGACTACACGCGCGCCGACCGCGCGAAGGCTCGCGGAGTACTCGGCATCGCCGAAGACGCCACGGTCGTGGCGATGTTGATCTACCCCGGGCGACGCTCGGAGGAAGTTGCGCCTATCATCGATTTGCTGATGCCGGCTTTCGACGCGCTGGACGCGCCGAACACGTTGTTGCTCGTCAACACGTCGGAAGACTATGCCGCCATGGTGGAGCGAACGGCGGATCGAAGCGACGTGATGATTCTCAACGAAGATCCTCGCGGCGCGCTGCTCATGGCCGCGACCGACGTGGGGATTACGAAAGGCAACCGCAATCTGGTCCTGGAATTGGCCGCGCTGGGGATTCCCTCGGTGACCGTTACCCACGGGCTCAACCGTATCGACGACATGCGCAGCGTGAAGCTCGACAACAATATCACCGCCAAGGCCGCCGAGCTCGACAGTGAGACTTTGGCCGCGCATCTGACCGATCGATTGGCGGCCTATGATACCGTGCAGCCCCGCTTTGGCCTCGAAGATCCTGACATTGGCGGTATTCAGGCGACGGTGCAACACATCCTCGATGCTCTGGCCAAGGCGAGGGCCGCTAAAGCCGCCGGGGCCTAATATCCGGCGGGTTGACGTCGGCGCTTCCGCCTTTGGAAATCGTCCCGCCTCAGGCGTCGGCGGCCGCGGCGGTCTCCGGCCGGATCCGTCGATCCGCCGTGGTCAGCTCTCGTTTTCTCGACGCGACCAGGACCCATTCCGAGTTCTGAAACACGAAGCCTTTCAGTTCTACGCTGAACGGCGTGAATTCGCTCGGCAGCGGGACTTCCAACGTTGTCGTCGACTTGCCGCGGTCCACGGAAACCACAATCTGAGGACGGTCATGAATATGGGCCTCGAGCCGCGCAATGCCGCGCGTGGCGACGGTCAGGCGGAGCTTCAAGTGCTTGCTGCCCGCGGCGCGAATCCTTCCCTGAATCTCTTCGATGCCGAGCTGGTAGGACGGGAGGGCGGCCAGGTTTTCGCAGGCGAAATCGATCAAGTCGCTATTTCCTTCGAGCAGGTCGGTGGCGGTCAGCGGACGGACAATTTCGGGCATGACGCCGACGTCCTCGAGCGGCTCGCCGGCTTGCCGTCCCACTCGCAGCGAGCGCCGGAGAGCCACGCCCATCGCGGTGCCCTCGGGTAAGGGCCTCGAGCGGATTGGGGGAAAGGTTCCGCAAGCGGCTCACGAGTTCGTGGTGCATCCATCGGTTCGCCCCGCCGGCGCCGGTGTTCGTGTCGACTCCGACGACCGGGCCGATGGCGTGGTCTTGGAATCCGGCGGCGAAAATGTCGGCGGCGCTATAGCACAGCGCGTCCGTAATGAGCAGCGAGGGGCCGTGGTAGACTTGTCCCGCGTCGTTGGCCTGATCCGGTCGAGTTAAGTGCTTGCCGTTGGAAAGGACGCGACCGAACTCGAAACGCATATCCATGAAATCGAGGGGGCCCTTTGTCGCGATGCGCCGCATAAGCGGGGAGTTGATGCAGTGGAAACGCTCCGGGGTGACGGTTCCGGGCGTCAACATTTGGAGAATCCGTTCGGCGCCGGGGACCGAGCCGCCCGGATTGCCGCGAATATCGACGATCAGCCCATCGGGAGCGAGCCGAGCTGCCATCGTGAGAATACGGCGAAACTCCTCCACGAAATCCGGCACCGAATGCTCGCCCGCGTGATCAAAGTTGCGAATGCGGACGTATCCGAAGCGTTGGCCGGCCGCGTTCGAGAACGGCAGCGGGACCCGGAACTGAAAGATTTCGGGGAAAATCGATGTTGACGACAGATCGATCTCCCGGTTTTCGCCCGCTTGGGCGGCGGCGGCCTCCTGTAAGCCGGTGCCGCCTTTGGTTCCCAGACCCGCGCGGAATTGGCGCACTTTCTCGTCAGCGGCGTTCTTCTCGCCGCACCACAACGCTTTCCGCGCGATGTGAGTTTCCGCGACGGATTCACAGACGATCGAGGAATGCGTCGCGCGGCCGAAAAGCTCGCGCGAACGGCCCCGCCAAACTCCCCACGGAAGCATGATTCGGTGTGGCCGCCGCGGGTCGGAGGAGTCGGATTTCCGGTCCGGTAAATACGTGATCGTGATCCAGTCTTCGTCGGGGGGAAGGGAAAAGGCGAGCGGTCGGATGGTCAAACGAGCCAGTCCCCGGGCCAGCCGGGATGCGGGATTGTTGCCCGGCTCGCGATCGGCATTGTCGAGAACGGCCTTTTCCAGGGGCATGCCGTTCCAGTGCGTGACTTCAGCGCCCGGCCCGAACCGCGATTCCGGGAAGTCCGACAGGATCTTCGTCACCAGGTACCGACGCTGAGTTTCGGAGTTCTCGACGCAATCTTCCATCAGGAAAGGGAGAAAGGCGACGTGCCCGCGGTACGGCCGAGGCAGGGAATAGAAAGTGTGGGCGTCCCGTAACTCCTTGAACGTCTCGATCATCTCCGCGTGGAATTCCCGCTCGGTCATCGTCGGGACGCGATCAGCGATCAGCCGCAGCCTCTGTAGAGGATCAATCGCGTATCGGGCGCGTTTGAACGGTAGGTGGGCGTTGAATTGCGAAATCAACACAATCGCTTGCCGTACCACGGCGGCTTTTTCCTTCGATAGGCGCATGCGGCGAAGGCACTCGCCAAGCAAGAAGGGCGTCGTCTCATCTTTGCGGCGTTTCGTGAAAGCATCCAAAATCTTGCCGTCCGCTTGCGCGTCCGTAACAATTCTTTTGAGCAG
Organism: Bryobacterales bacterium; assembly: GCA_965238125.1. Taxonomy (GTDB): domain Bacteria; phylum Acidobacteriota; class Terriglobia; order Bryobacterales; family UBA6623; genus UBA6623. Next base: position 1,534,573 of record OZ250179.1, read on the forward strand.
CCGGATAATCGTCTTGGGCGACGGGCTTTCTTCGACGGCCGGTTGGGCGGCCCGGCGCCACGCCGATAGAGTTTCTTGGAAGCGTGCTTCCACGCCGGCTTTCCGATAGAGGGCTTCGACTTCCTCGGCCATGGCGGCCAAGGGATCGGGTCGGGCTTGGCCGTCTGTCGGAGTCAGCAAGGTCTCCACTTCGTGGGCGACGTTGTTGCTGAGCCGTAGGACTTGTCGCCTTCGGAGTGGACGCGGGTCGTCCACTCCGGCGAGAAACTGCTCTAACGGTGCGTAGGTGTCGGATTCGGCGTAGGCCGACTTCAAATGCTTGCGGAAATCTTCGACGTCGATGGTCATGGGGAGCGCCGTGCCGAGACGGGCCTAAACGCCCGTGGTGTAGTCCGACTGCGCGAACAAAGGATCCAGTCCGTTTCCATGAATCCGCGGATTCATAATACCGCCATCAAAATGGGTGTCAGCGGCGCGAAGGGTTGGGCGAGAGCTTCACGCCGCCCCTTCAGCTTCAGGGCCCGCCCGGCATGAACGCGCGGCGTTCATAAAACCGCCATGAAAATGGGGGCGCCGAAGCGGTTGCGTGCGCGGCATCATGTGGGACCGCCAATTCGGCGCGTTCCTCATACCAGTGTGAAATATACCAGTGTTAAGTTGGGCGGAGGAGCAGGGATGTCGGGCTCGAAAGCCCGACACGGCTCGCCTGGAGGCACGCGCCACGTCGGGGGCGCTCGATATCGAGCCCATTTTCGGAAGAGTTCCCGTTTTCCCGCAGCCCCTCAGACCGCGATCAACGCGGCGATCTTGGCGGCGCTGTTGAAAGCGGATTCGAACTGTTGATCGCGCGTGAAGATGCGCAGCTCTTCGCTGAGCAGAGCGGAGTCGTTTTCGGCGGGGAAGAGAACGCGGGTCTCGGTCGGTTCGCTTGAGCCCGTTTCGATGCGAATGTCGAGATAATCGCCGTCGCGTTCGAGTGTGACTTGAGCGTCGTGCTCGTTCTCGGAGGCCAGCGTAACGCTTGCCAAGCGATTGCCCGAACCGTTGTCTCCGGCATAGGCGAAGCTCAACCGGGCCGGTGCGCTCCCGGTTGTAAAGGAAAGCCGCTTCGCGCCGTTGTTCGAGGGCCTGGCTCCGGTCCAGCCCCAATCGAGGCAATTCACCAGCCAACCGCCCAGCAAGAATGCCGACACCGGGATATCCGACTCCGACTCGCCCCAGTAGGAAATCGTCAGGCGCGAAAGCCGCGAAAGCCGCGAAGCACAAAGTGCATTGTCAAAAACCTGAGCGACGGTTTCACGCCAGCGGGTCAGACGCGCCCAACTCAGATCGGTCGTGATCACGGACAAGGGTTCCCCGGTCCACTCTTCCAGTGCGCGGTTCGGCTCGCTGAATCCGCCGAGGTCCAAAATTACGCGCGGGGCGAGCGCGGTCAGCCGTTTGAAAGCAGGCAGCCCAGCCGCCTTTTCGCTCTTGCACCACAGCACCGCGGGGAGATCGGGAACGATCAAGGGCAACAACACCGAAGGAAGGTCTGCGAAACTGTCGGCGGAGGCCTCGACTTCGACTTGCTCGCTGCAAACCTGCTGACGCCGGCCCATCGGCATCCAACAGTGAGCTCGAACATCGGCTTCGAGGTGCTCGCCCTCGTCGGCGGTCAGGCGAATCACGATGGCGCGGCTGGGGTGAGTCTGCATCAGCTCGGCGAGAGTTTCCAAAACCGCCGCCGGGTTCTCGTCCTTGTCAGTCAGGACGATCAACGTCAGGGCGCAGGCACGCACCAGGGCATGCTCTTCTCCCTCGGAGTGCTCGGCCATGTCGGCCCATAGGCGGTCGATTTGCCGGGCGAGAAACTCAGGATGGATGGGCATAGTGCTCGCCTCGCAATCCGCTCATTCGACGCGTCGAAACGCGATTACGGCGTCCTCCAAGCATGCCCGCCGCGCTGAAGCATCGCGTCGGAATCCGCCGGGCCCCAGGTGCCGGAAGCATAGTTGGGGAAGCTCGGCGTCGTATTGTTCCATACTTCCAGCATGGGCTCAACAGCGCTCCACGAAGCCTCGACCATGTCTTGCCGCGTGTAGAGCGTCCCGTCGCCGACGATGGCGTCGAGCAGCAGGGTTTCGTAGGCCGTCGGCTCGCGCACGCCGAAACTGCTGCCGTAATGAAAATCCATCGAAACGCCCCGCAAGTACATCCCCTCGCCAGGCTGCTTGGCGTCGAAACGGATTGAGATGCCGCCCGCCGGTTGAATCCGCAAGATCAGCAGGTTCGGCGCTTGGACCGGGTTTTGCCCCGCGAAAAGCGCATGCGGCGCGGCCCCGAATTCAATCGAAATCTCAGTGATGCGCTTCGCCAGCCGTTTGCCGCTCCGGACATAGAACGGCACGTCGGCCCAGCGCCAATTGTCCAGGTAAAACGTCGTCGCGGCATAGGTGTCGGTGCGCGAGTTGGGGTCGACGCCCGGCTCTTGGCGGTAACCGACCAGGTCTCTGCCGCCGACCCGGCCCGGTCCGTATTGCCCGATCACCGCTTGAGTCCGAACTTCGTCATGGTTCAGGGGACGAATCGATTCGAGGACCTTGGCTTTCTCGTTTCGGACGGCCTCGGCTTCAAAGCGCGCCGGCGGCTCCATCGCCATCGTGGCCAGTACCTGCAGCAGGTGGTTCTGAATCATGTCGCGTAGCGCGCCTGATTCCTCGTAGTAGCCGCCGCGTCCTTCCACGCCGATCGACTCGGCGGCGGTAATTTGCACCTGGCGGACGTAGCGGCGGTTCCACAGCGGCTCGAAAATGCCATTGGCGAAACGGAAGGCGAGAATGTTCTGGACCGTCTCTTTCCCGAGGTAGTGGTCGATGCGGTAGATCTCCGACTCATCGAAGACCTTCCGGACGTCGAGGCTTAGTTCCCGGGCGCTTTCCAGATTGTGCCCGAAGGGCTTTTCGACAACGAGACGGCGCCAGCCGCCTTGCCTCGATTTCGCCAGCCCGGCCGCTCCAAGCTGTTCGGCGATGGGCGCATAGAGGCTGGGTTGCGTGGAGAGGTAAAAGACGACATTGTCGCCGGTACGCCGAGTTTCGGCGATGTCGCCGAGCAGAGAGCCGAGCTGCTCGTAGTAAGCCGGATCCTTGACATTGCCCGGCAAGTAGAAGATCCCTTGCGCGAAGGCTTCCCAGACTTCCTCGTCGAATTCGCCGTGTTCGGAAAACTCCTTGACCGAGGCCTTCATCTTTTCGCGGTAGGCTTCGTGGCTCATCTCGGTACGGGAGTTGCCGACGATCGCGAAACCGGCGGAAAGTCGGCGGTCGAGCGCCAGGCTGTAGAGCGCCGGAAGGAGTTTACGTTTTGTGAGATCGCCGTTGGCCCCGAAAATGACCACGGTCGAGTCGGGTACGCGGCGCTTGAAACGGAGCGAGTCCACAAAGGGGTTGGTATCGATAAGGGCTTCGGCGGTGGCCATGGAAAACTATTCCGTCCTTACGGTCGCGGTCCCGGCTGTTGGGAGGCGGTCAGCCGTTGGTTGGTGGAGAATGACGGCGGGAAGGCGGAGGATCGGCCACGCGCCGTGCCCTCACCACTCGTTGTAGGGCGAACCGTCAAGGCCGGTGCGGTCCGAGCCACTGCGAACGTCGAAAACGCCCGACTCTCCGCTCGGTCCGACATCGGTGATGACCTCCCAAGAATCGCTCGACTGGGTGAAGGGATCCACCGGGACCTGACGCAGGTAGCCTTCCGCCACCAGCTCCTCGAGCGCCTGCGGAGGTTTCTCTTTGTCATACGTATAATGATCGATCACCGAACGCAAAGTGAATAGGTTGCTTTTCAGAACACTTTCCTTAGCCCGCACCATCGAGGTGGTATACATCGGTACGGCAATCGAGATCACCGTCAGCACGATGGCCATCACGACCATCACTTCGACGAGCGTGAAGCCTCGACTCTGATTACCACTCGCTGTAGCGTGATCCATCGAGCGCCAAGTCCATGCTCTTACTATAGACATCGAAAACATTCGAGCCGCCCCAGTTGAAAGCGCCGGGGTCATCCTCAACCGCCCGCATTCCCCAATCGGTTTGGCCGGTTATGGGGTCGACGGGAATCTTGCGTAGAAAGCGGATCTTCTTTTCCTCGGTTTCGTCGTCCAGGTCGCGGCTCATCCCGCCGTTGCGACGGCCGGAGCGCCTTGAACCCGAGCCGCCGAATCCGCCGCCGCCGCGGGATCCGGATGACCCGAAGGAGCCTCCCGAGCCGCCGAACCCGCCGCCGGACATTCCGCCCGACATACCGCCGCGCGAGCCGCCGAACGAGCCGCGGGACGAATTGCCTCCGAAGCCGCCTCCGCCGCGATTGCCGAAGCCGCCGCCTCCGCCGAACGAGCTGCCGCCCATACCGCCGCCGCGATTGCTGCCGCCCATGCCGCCGCGGCCGCGTGAGCCTCCCATTTGGCTCGCCGGAGTGCCGAAGCCGCCTCCTTGCCCCATGCCTCCCATGCCGCCGGCGCCCATCTGAACCGGGACGCCCTCGACCATGACTTCCAGACTCGGCGGATAGCCGAACGTATCGGGATCGACTTGTCCCAACTGCCCGGTGTCCGCCATATCCTTATAGCGGTCGATGGCCTTGCGCATCACCGAAAGCGAGTCCCGAAGGCGGCGTTCTTTTTCCCGTTGGATTTTGACATGCGCCAGCGGTAAGGCGATCGTGGAAAGAATCAGCATGATGCTGAAAGCAACGATCAGCTCGATCAGCGTCAGGCCGGATTGGCGTTTGCGGCGCGACATGAATAACTTCCGCAGCATCGGGAGCCGGGCGGCGTTTTGCGCTCGATTACTCCGCGCCGGCCCTGTCCTTATTATCGAACGGTGACATTCAACTCGGCCGCGGTCACCTGCACGCGCTGACCGGTGGCGTCGCGAGCCCCGGTTGCGCGTGCCTTCAACGTGGTGGATCCACCCGCCACGCCCTCGAGCACCAAGGTCACCAGCAAGCCGCCGCCGTCGGTGCCGCCCGTTCCCGGGAAGCGGGAAATATTGATGGCCGCCTGGCCGACGTCATTGCGAATATTACGGGAAAAGATCAAGTCTTGCCCGTCTCCCTGAAGGAACGTCCCCTTTTGAATTTCCGCTAAGCGCAGCACTTTGGGGTCCCACCCGAAGCGCATGGGGACGCCGAAAATCTGGTTCACACCTTCAAGGAGGACGTTCACCGAAACTTGCTCGCCAGCGGCCACCTGGGGCGCGGCGGGGTCAAACCGGAAGCGGGCTCCGGCGCCGGGTTCCGGCGCGGGCGTCGCCGGAGCGGGCGTTACCGGAGCGGCGGGTGCTTGGGGCGTTGTCGGCGTGGGTTGCACGGGCGTCGCCGGTGCGACCGGAGTGGGCGTGGTTTCCTGTGCGGGCGCCGCCGGAGTCGGCACGGCGGGCGTCGGCGTCACGCCGACGGCCGGGGTTGGCGGCTCGGCCGCGGCCCGCTGTGTCGGCTCGTCGCCGTTTCCAACCTCTCCGACGGGCGGTAGAGCCGGTGTGTCATTCACCTCCGGCTCATAGCGCACGCGGTAAACCTGCTCGGTTCCCGAGGCGACCTCCTGAAGGTTGACGTCACGAATGTCGGGCAGGCGAACGATGTGAGGAATCAGGACGACCAGAATCTCGTTCTCCGACAACTGCGTGTCCGTGCTGCTGAAGAGGCGCCCCAAGATCGGAATTTCGCCTAGGAAGGGAATGCCCGACTTGGTCTTGAATAGTTGTGACTGCACCAAGCCGCCCAGAATGCTCGCCTCGCCTTCCTGGATGCGGATATCGTGCGTCACGCGCCGCTGTCCGATGACGGGTTGCGAAATGCCCCCGATGTCGACGAAGTCGCGCACAGTCGAAATTTCGACTTCGATGTGGAGCGAGATCTCGGAATCATTGTGGATTTTCGGCGTCAGGTCCAACACCACGCCGACATCCGTATAGGTGAACTGCGTGTTGACCAAGGGGTTGATCCCGACGCCGCCGATGCCGGGCTGGAAGCTCCCGGTGGCGATCGGAATGCGGTCGCCGATCCGCAGGCTGGCCTGGAAGTTGTCGGCGGCCCGAATGCGGGGTGACTGCAGTAAGCGTGTATCGGAGCTGCTCATCAAGGCCGTCAGCTGCCCGCCCGGCAAGACCGTCGACCAGTCTCGGCTGCTCAGCTTCCCTAAGTTCGAAAGGGGAAGACTGCCGCCTTCGCCCGCGCCGACCGCCGCACCCGTGAAGGAAACCGGCAGGCTGATGCCGTCGCCGCCGCCTGAAACCGGAGTAATGCCCAACTCGCGGTTGCGCGTCTTACTTGTCTCGAGCACCAACACGTCGATGATCACTTCCGGCCGTGCCTTGTCGATGTCGTTAATGACCTTCTCGGCCAACGCAATCTTGTCGGCCGGTCCGCGCAAGATCAGCGCGTTCATCGACGGCACGGCGAAGACGCGCCGAATGTCGGTAAGTCCTCGAATCGCCGTGGCGACCTCCTGCAATTCCTGGGGCGTGGCCGTGTTGGTCAGATAAAACGTCTGGACAACTTCTTCTTGGTAGTCGCGGCGCTTGTTGGAGTTGTCGTTAGTAACGAAGATGGCGTTTTCCGTAAGCGGTTTCCAGTACGCTTTTGCCAGCAGACTGACGTGGTCGAGGGCTTGGAAGAGCGTGACGTTTTGGAGTTCCAGCTTGACCTTTTCATCCTGATACTCCGAGTCGAAAAGGACGTTGATGCCCGCCAGCTTAGCGACGGTTTCAAAGACCACCTTGCTGTCCTGCTCTTTCGGGATATTGAGGTTGATCGGCTCGGTCGAAATCGGTCGCAGCTTGGGCAGTCCCTTCAGACGGCTGACCTTCTCTTCTCGTTTCCGGCGGGTGCGTTCGAGAGGGCTGAGCCCGATCGCTTCGGCGGAGCCGCTGCTGGGGTCCGCCTCGAGCTTTGCGCGCTCTTCGATCATTTCAAGCACGCGTTTGCGCTCCTGGGCGGCGACACTCGACGCCGGATCAATTTCCAGTGCCCGCTGGAATTGATCGAGCGCTTGCTCGACCTCGCCCTGTGCCCGATACACTTGACCGAGATCCACATGCGCCTGCGCCGCGACAAATTGCATGCGCCGAACGGAGAGAAGATACCCTTGATGGCTCGAATGTTCGTTGAGGGCCTGCTCGTAGAGTTCGAGAGCGCGGTCATAGTCGCGGCCTAATTCCGCGCGGCGGGCCTGATTATAGAGCTTGCGGCCCTTGCGGGCGCCGGCTTCGAGCGGCGCGGCCAGGGTGGTCAGCAGCAGCGTCAGGCAGAGGACGGCAAGGGTTTGCCGGCGCAGGACCGGCGGGATCGCAAACACCTTGAGCCGCGAAGCGGCGGCAGGACCCTTAGCCCACGGTGGAACCGAAGGCGGAACCCTGGGTAGACCCCCACCACGGGGAGAGCCCTGTAGGGGCGGCAGGAACGCCCTCGCCCCCATATTCATGGCGGTATTATGAATCTGCGCATTCATGGAAACGGACTGTACCCTCTTTTTCGTGTAGTCGGACTTACGCCGCGGGCCGCCATGCATCGCCGAGCGAAAACATGCCAACCTAGAAAAGAGGTATCCCGCACAGCGGGCAAGCCGCGGCCAGGGGGGACAGAGAGCCGGGTTGTCGAGCACGCGCAATTCTCCCAAAGAGACTTTCCTCTCGTAGAGGGTGACGGCCGGGCTTCGGGAAGCGTGCAAAGAGAAATGGGCGAATCCAAAGGCAATCGCGTCTTGAGCGACAACCGTCGGGCGCGGCACAACTACCATTTGTTCGAACACCTTCAGGTGGGGATTGCCCTGCTCGGGACCGAGGTGAAGTCCGCCCGCGACGGCAAGATTCAGCTATCCGACGCCTATGCCGCAGTCAAGGACAACGAGTTATGGCTGATGAATGCGCATATCGGCCACTACGCGCACGGTAATCGCTTGAACCACGAACCGCTGCGGCCCCGCAAGCTGCTCGCCCATCGCCGCGAAATCAATCGCCTCTATGGGAAAACCCGGGAGAAGGGCCTGACGCTGATTCCGACCAAGATTTATCTCGAGCGCGGCAGGGTCAAGTGCGATTTGGCGCTGGCGAAAGCGAAGAAGCTCTACGACAAACGGGAGAAGATACTGCGGCGCGACGCGGAAGCGGAAGCCAAGGCGGCCATGCGCGAGCACGGCTGAATTGAGGTAGCGACCGGCACTCTTGCCGGTCCCTGGAGTTTCTACATTTTTCATCCATTGGCGCGGTCGCATGCAGTGGGGCAGGTCTCCAGACCTGCCCACGACCGGCACTCTTGCCGGTCCAAGTCCTCAGTTGAGACCAGCTCTCAGCTTGTCTCCGTCACTCCAGACGAACCCCAGGTCAGATCCCCAGCCTCTTCGATTCGGATTCAACGGCCTTAAGCAAAACATTAACGTTGGGCAGCTTTTTGTTGTTTAAAAAGGCCGAGGGCGTCGATTTCACGCCCACCTTCTTGGCCTCGGTGACTTGTCGGGCGAGTTCCTGCTGGGCTGACGCCGACCCGATGCAGGAGCGGAACTTCGGGGCCTCCAAGCCGACCGAAAGACCGACCGCGACCACGTCGTCCACGGAAGCATTCTTGGGCGGACGTTGGAATACCTTGTCGTGGTAGGCCCAGAAGCGGTCGCTCTTTTGGGCGCAGATTGCGCCGAGAGCCAGGTTGCAGGCGCCCGGGTGGACGGTGCGCCGTAGGCCGGGGTTGCATGCCTGATCGAGCGGATAGTTCTTGTAGAAGACGACCAGTTTCCCCTTCATTTGCGCTTGATATTTGCCCACGGCCGCGGCGAAGGAGCGGCAGTAGGGACACAGGAAATCCGAGTATTCGACGAGGTGAAGCGGCGCGTCAATCGACCCTTTGTAGGGAACGCCCGCCAGGTCCAACTGCTGACGAGGTGCTTGCTCGAACTCCGCGGCTTGCTTTTGCAAGCGGTACTGCTGGTATTTTTCGTGGTCGTCGAGAATCCCGCGCAAGCGGGCTGCTTCGCCGCGTGCCCGCGCGAGCTGCTGCTGGAGGCGGGCCGCGTCACGGCCCGAGGCCGGGTCGCTCTGCTCGACCGCCAGGTCCCCCTCGGAGTCTGCTTCGGCGTCCGCGGCTTGCGGCGCGTGGGCGGGCTCGGTTTCGGCAAAGCTGTCGCCGGAGAGCGCACCCACAATGGCCGATTCCCGCCGGACTGCTTCGGCTCCCAGGACGTATTCTGCGGTGCCGACCGAGCCGAGCGCCGCCAAGCACCCCAGTCCCCAGGCCGTCAGCGTCGCGCGCCCCGCCGCTCCGCGCCAAACGGCCGAGGCTTCCGGAATGGCGTCCTTGGCCGGCATCAGTAGGATCAAGGCCGCCCCATTGATCCCATAGGTTGCGATACACAGCTTGCAGTACGCCCCAATCACGAAAGCCTGCAACCCGAGCAGGACGATATCCACGCCCACCGCCAGCGCGGCTAGGTAGAGCAGCAGCACGGCGGCCGCCCACTGGACCTCCTTGGAAGCCGGGAGAGACAGGCAAGCCAACAAAATCAGCGCCGCGTAGAAAAGCGACCCCAAGGCGGCGAGCGACACGCCGCCGAAGCTCGAGTAGGGGCTTTGCGCCACTTGCCCGCAGCCGTTCTCGCCGCCCTCGCCGCAGAGCTGATCGACGGCCGTGCCGGCGGACGCAATTCCGTGATGATCGAATTGCAGCAGGCCCGACACGCCTGCTCCCACCACCAATAAGGCGATTAGCACCATGATGCGTCCACGGCTCACGCCTTCCTCGTCGCCCTGTTCGGATTCTGTTTCTTTGGGTTTGTGATTTTCCTCAGCAGCCATGTGTCGATCGCTCGCGGCCCGCAGGCCTGTATCCACTTTACAGCTCCGACAGGTGTGATCACCATACGTCTTGCGTTGAACCCGCTTTTCCTTTTGCGTGACGAGCCAAAGCGCGGGAGAGGCCGGTCGGCGGGTGAGAAATACGGGCGGGCGGGCTCCGCGGCGGCGGTATGCTACGGTACATCCATTCGACGACTTGCGTTTTGCCTCTCAAGGCGCCGCGCGGGAGTAGCCGCGGCTAAGGAGTTCCCATGCCCGAAAATTCTTCACTCAAACTCGTGATTTATCCGGCCTTCGACGAGGCGCGGTTTGAGAAGATCAGGGCCGCGGCGGGCCGGATGAAAGTGGTCAACGCCGCCGACGAAGACAAAGCGTTGGGCGAAATCGTCGACGCCGACGCTTTGCTCGGTAAGCTGACTCCGGCGATGTTGGCCGTATCCACGAAACTTCGCTGGGTGCAGACGATGACCGCCAGCCTCGAGCACTACGTCTTCCCGGAGCTGGTGGCGCACCCTTGTCAATTGACCAACATGCGGGGCTTGTTTTCCGACATCATCGCGGATCATGTCTTCGGGTACATTTTGTGTTTCGCGCGCAATTTTCACCATTACATTCGCAATCAGACCGAAGCACGATGGGCCCCGGCCGGGGGCGAGTCCGGCCGCTCGAATTTTGTTTCCGGCCCCGGCCTGACGAGCTCGATGGACCGCGCTCATATCCACCTCTCCGACCAGACCCTGGGCGTGGTCGGCCTTGGGAATATCGGGATGGAGGTAGCCCGCCGCGGATTGGCTTTCGGTATGCGCGTGCTGGCGGTCGACACGGTCGCGAAGGAAGCGCCCGACGGGGTCGAAGCTGTCTGGACGACCGACCGCTTCCCCGACCTGCTGGCCGAGAGTGATTTCGTGGTCGTGGCGGCCCCGCATACACCCGAGACAGTGAAGCTCTTTCGCCAACCGATGTTCGAGTTGATGAAGAGCACGGCCTACTTCATCAACATCGGTCGCGGTGCGATCGTGGACCTCGCCGACCTGACCGCCGCGCTCGAAAAGGGCGAAATCGCGGGCGCGGGGTTGGATGTTTTCGAGGTCGAGCCGCTGCCGGCCGATCATCCGCTGTGGGGTATGGAAAACGTGATCATCACGCCGCATGTGGCGGGAACCTCCCCACGCATTGCGGAGCGGCATTTGGGGGTGTTGCTGGATAATGTGGGGCGTTTTGTCTGGCGTGAGCCGCTTCGGAATGTGGCGGATAAGTCGAGGTGGTTTTAGGCGTGAAGGGCTGGACGTGACCCTATTGAGCCCGCATTTTCAATTTGATGTATGAGCTTCAGACCATCCAGCGACCTTCAGCGTCTTTATTGATAGGGGCTAGAGCCCGATAAGGACGCCATGGAGGTCAACACCCGATGGGTGAAAAAGAAAACAAGCCGTTTCAGCTCACGTTCAATGGATTTCTCAAAGTCGATTTCCAAGGATCGCGAGTCACCTCGGATGGCGGTCTGATTCTCGTTCGCGAACTGGATGAACGACTCGGACTCGGGAAGCTGATCGACGAGCATCTCAGCGACTCGCGACAAGGCTTGAACAAGAAGTTCGTGCTGGCCGATCTGCTGCGGCAGTCGGTCTACAGCCGACTCGCTGGCTACGAGGACCTCAATGACGCCGTTCGAGTATCCGCCGATCCGACCTTTCGCTTGATCGGCTCGAAGAGGAACTGGGATCGCGGAGCAGCCTTGACCTCGACGCTGCATGGCTTCGAGACGGAGATGCTGGCGAGCGAAGAGAACTTGCTGGGGCTGATGGCAGTGAACCGGGAGCTGGTCGCGCAAGCCGAAGCTCCCGACGGTTCAGACCGCGTGGTGCTCGACATGGACTCCACGGAGAGCCCCGTCCACGGCCAACAGGAAGGCAGTGCCTACAACGGCCATTTTGAGTCCCTCTGCTATCACCCGCTGTTGCTGTTCAACCAGCACGGCGACTGCCTAGGCGCGAAGCTGCGTCCCGGCAACGTGCACAGCGCCGAGGACTGGGACGAGCTGCTACTGCCGGAGATCGAACGACAACAGGCGGAGGGCAAACAGGTGACGTTCCGCGCCGACGCCGCCTTCGCCAAGCCCGAGATCTACGAGGCGATGGAGGAGCGCGGCGTGGACTACGTGATTCGCATCCCGGCGAACAAGAGCCTGGAGCTGGAGATCGAGGACATCCTGTTTCGGCCACCGGGCAGGCCGAACGCCAAGCCCCTAGTGCGCTACAAGAGTTTTCGCTATCAGGCCGAGAGCTGGTCGAAGGCAAGGCGAGTTGTCGCCAAGGTCGAGCATCACCAGGGCGAACTATTCCCGCGCGTCGGATTTGTCGTGACGAGCATGAGCTTGCCGAGCCGCTCGGTCGTGCGGTTCTACAACAAGCGCGGCACGGCGGAGCAGTGGATCAAAGAAGGCAAACAGGCCACGCACTGGACCCGCTTGTCGTGTCACCGCTTCCGAGCCAACGAGGTACGGCTGCAACTCAGCGTGCCGGCCTACAACCTGGGCAACCTGTGGCGGCGGCTAGGGCTGCCGCAGCGAATCAAAAGCTGGTCGCTAACGAGTTTGCAACACAGGTTGATGAAGACCGGCGGTCGGCTGGTCAAGCATGCTCGCTACTACTGGTTGCTGCTGGCGGAGGGGCATCTGAACCGGCGGCTGTTCGGTGACATGCTGCATAGGATCTGGGCGCTGCCTGTGCCGGGTGGGTAGCGTTGCCCGGGCGAGGATCAACAGTTTTTGGCTCCAAAAAGGTTTCGCAGGGAGCAGTGTCGGCCGGAGCGCCGTTCAGTCCGCTCAATCAACGTCTGTGAGCGGACGGACGAGCCCTGGCGCCTACCGGCGGAGGTGATGTGCAGGGTTCAGCGCGAAAAGACGTGGTATTCGGCGCAGCGGGGGTGTATCCTGTGACCGTGCCAGGGCCAAAATGGAAATCCTGGCTTCAATCTTGCTGGCTACTTCTTTCCTGAGAGACGGGATGACGGCGCTGTACGTGTTCATGGTCACGGCAATCGTACTGTGGCCTAGAGCCTCATGGCGAGTCGCGGATGGACGCCCTGAGCAAGCAGTGCACTGGCGCAAATGTGCCTTAGATCATGGAATCGTAGCGCTCGCAAGCCAGCCTTCTGGAGCATGAGCCGAAATCGTCGGCTGACTGTGGCGCCATCTAGCGGTGTGCCAATCTGCGTGGTAAAGACGAAACCCGTTTCTTGCCACCTCGTTCCCGCGAGGGCACGCTCGCGTTGCTGTTGGGCACGATGAGCAGTGAGGGCTCGCCCAACTCGTGCAGCCTCCGACTGTTCCGCACCGCGCCCCGAGCGATGGCTGAGCAGCGAAACTCGCCTGTCGATGACTCTCGCGGAGCGCGGGGCCTATTGCGACTTGAGGGACTACGCTTCAGTCCACGGGTCCATCCCCTCCGAACCAGCTTTGCTGGCGCGACTTCTTGGCATTCATGAAGACGAGCTCGCGAGAGTCTGGCCGCGTGTTTCGCAAGAGTTCAAGGTAAGCAAAGAGGGGCGTCTGACGAACGAGGACGCAACCAGGGTGCGAAACGAAGCCCGTAAGTTCATGAAGAAACAGGCCGACAACGGACGCAAGGGGGGCAGACCGAAAAAAACCCTTGAGACCTTGCCCGGTTCCCTATTTCCGGCGTTGAAATAGGAGCGCCGGCGGAAGCGGCGACTGAATGTATCTATTCGGTTGGGGGCATCGGAGGATTCCGCTGGGAAGCGCCGGCTATCGCGATTGCCTCGGTTGCCGTGCGGAATGCCCGGTACAGGCCGACCTGGAATACCGATACTTCCATGTCTTTTGGCTCATCGGAGCCATTGTAACCAGGTGTTATCACTTCACCTGCCGGCAGTGTGGGGCCGAATTCGAAGCGCGCTCGCCTCGGCTTAAGACGATGGTCAAAGACGAAAAGACACGCGTGATATCCTTCGGCCCGTTCTTCTTGATCTTCTGGGGCGGAGCGCTCGTCTTGGTGGGGCCGGGCGACTTTTCGGACTAGACGTTCGGTTCGGGCGCGTGTCAGGTTCTGGTCCGTGTCCTTATCCTTGAGTTCGTCACGGCATCATCGATACACATCCCGCCGGTGTCCGATCTTGACGATTACTACCACTCTCTCAGCGTCCTCAACCTCATACAGCAAGCGGTAGTCGCCCTGTCGAAGTCGATACTTGTCTTTGCCGGATAGCTTCTCCGTGCCGGCCGGTCGCGGCTCGGAAGCCAAACGTCGGAGCTTCGAGACAATACGCTTGCCGTCCTTGGCGGGGAGGGCCCTGAGTTCCTTGGCCGCTGACGGTTTGATCAGCAGCCTATAGCTTGGCACGCTGTTTCAGGTCCTTCAGTACGCCCTCGAAGTCCAGGTCGGGTTCCTTGACTCTGGCGTCGAAGGTCGCAAGATCCTCCGCATCCTCGGCGAGGCTGCGCCGAACCGCTGTGTTCACAAGCTCCGAGATACTATGCTCGGTTTGAGCGGCTTTGAGCCGCAAAGCCTTGTGCAGGCTCGAGTCGAAATACACGGTGGCGCGTTTGACGTCGCTCATGACATTCATCCTGCCATGGTAACGTCATAACGTCAAGACGTCTGCTCACCACCGAGCCCGACCGAACCCGAAGCGAATTTGCGGGGGATGCGGTTAGCGGTAATCTAGGTTAGCGGTAATCTAAAGGAAAGCAGGCTGGCAATGACTCCGAAGCGCTACGCCGTTGTGATTGAGAAAACCGGCACGGGATACTCCGCCTATTCCCCGGACGTGCCGGGTTGCGCGGCGGTCGGCGACACAGAAGAGGAAACGCGCGGCAAATTCCAGGATGCTCTCGCCGCCCACTTCAACGCGATGCGTGAGTTGGGTGAGCCGATTCCGGAGCCGAATTCGTCGGTCGCCTACGTCGAAGTCGCGGCGTGGTCCGAACCTGGCCCCGCCGTCGGCCCCCCGTGGTTCTCCGCGCCGCACTCCCCTGGGGCTGTGAAAAAATGGGGACTGTACCGAGCGCCGACCAAATAAGTTCCATTGAATCAATAATCACATCCGACGCGAAGTGGACTGTACCCGATTTTTTCTCGTCGGTCGCTTCCCCCAGTCATTCCGCGTAGCTCAACTTCGGAAACTCCTCGCAACTCGCCCCGGCCGCCGGGCTGGTATGCTGAAACTATAACTTCATTGGCCGCACTCTCGCGGCCCGCGGCGCACAACAGGACCCCTCCAGGATCGCGCCGCTTCTATTCATCTCTGCCTGTCACTGTTGTATGGGTTCGAATGAGCGCGGCGCGCGCGAATTGGTTTCGTGCATCCGCGGGAACAATCTCTTTCTTTATGTCACAGAACAATTCCAGCCCCGCCGCCGGGTTCCCCCAGTTTTCCCTGGGGCCCCTGGTGCAGCGAGGCATTGCCGAGGCCGGTTTTTCCGAGCCTTGGCCGATTCAAACAGAAACGATCCCGGCGGCGCTGGCCGGCTCCGATATTCTCGGGTTGGCGCAGACCGGAACGGGCAAAACGGCGGCCTTCGCGCTGCCGATTATCGAGCGTTTGCTCGCCGAGCGGCGGCCGGGTCCGCGCGCTCTCATCCTGGCTCCCACTCGGGAGCTGGCGATGCAAATTCACAGCGATTTCGAAAAGCTGGCGAAGTTTACCCGGCTCAAGGCCATCACGGTCTTTGGAGGCGTCTCGGAGCGCCCGCAAGTGCGCGCCCTGCGCGATCAACCGGATATCGTCATTGCCTGTCCCGGGCGGCTGCTCGACCTACTCCAGCAGGGCAAGGCGATGTTGGCGCAGATCAAGATCCTTGTTCTCGATGAAGCCGATCAGATGTTCGATATGGGCTTCCTGCCCGACATCCAGAGCATCCTGGCGAGACTGCCGGACAGACGCCAGAATCTTTTGTGGGCGGCTACGATGCCGGACGAAATTCGGGTGCTGGCCAATCGGATCTTGGACTCCCCACATGTCGTTGAACTGGCGCACTCCAGGCCCGCCTCCACGGTCGATCACGCGGTGTATCGCATCCCGGCGGATCGCAAGATCGATCTGCTCAAGCACCTGCTCGAGAGCGACGAGTTCACCTCCGGTATCGTTTTTCTGCGAACCAAGCATCGTGCTCGGCGATTAGGTCTGCAACTGAGCAGGATGGGCCATAATGCCGTTGCACTCCAGGGAAACATGTCCCAGTCGCAACGCGACAACGCCATGGCCGGCTTTCGAGAAGGACGTTTCGATATTCTCGTGGCGACCGATCTTGCGTCGCGCGGTATTGATGTTGCCGGCGTGTCGCACGTGATTAATTTCGACGTGCCGACGACGCCCGAGGCCTACACCCACCGCATCGGGCGGACCGGTCGCGCCGAGCGCAGCGGCAAGGCCTACACGTTCGTGTCGCGGGAGGACGCCGGCGCGGTGCGCGCCATCGAGCGCAGCTTGGGCTCGACGATCACGCAAGTGCGGGCACCCGAGTTCGAGACGGAAGCGGGACCCTCCGAGGAGCGGCGGCGGCCGTCTTCGCGCGGCCGGCGGCCCGGCGGCGGCTATGCGCAGGGCTCCGGAAACGGCGAAAGGCCTCGTGGACCGCGCGTTACCCGCGGCGGCAAGGGCCCGAACTCGGGCGCCAATTCCGGCGGCCGAGGCGGGGCAGGTCGCGGCAGGTCGCGGCGATCTTCCTGAACGCTTTCGGCGTCGAGGTCGACCGGCTGGTTGGCCTCGTCAATCCCGGATCACAGCCGCCGGGCACGGAAAGAGGTTGTGGAGGCATTAGCCCGCTTTTCTCATCGCGTGGCGGGGCAAAGTGCATGAGAGGCCCGTCAATACGAGGCGCGCGCCGCTTGACGAGCGGAGGCGTACTTGAACAGTACGGTGAGCACGGCGAGCAAGAGCAACGAAGTAATGGCGGGCCTATCGTGTGCTTTGCTCGTCAGGCGGTGAGAAATGCGGGTTAGCGACAACGCCGGAATGTCGAGTGATCGGAGATCCTCCTTAGGGCAACTCAAAGCGAAAGATTTAGAAAAACGGCGTCGGGCGTCGGATTTGTGGAATACGGAGAAACCTCCGAAAATCCGACTTGTTTGTAGAGTCCGAGGGCCGACTTCGTGGATTCCAGGGTGTCCCCGTACATCTGGCGGTACCCCTCGGCGCGCGCTTCTCGGACCAGCCGGCTGAGCAGGGCTTGTCCGATGCCGCTCCCTCGATATTTCGGGTGAACATAGAGCCGCTTGGCTTCGCAGGAACGTCCAACCAGGGGCCGCAAAGCCGCCGTGCCGGCCGGCTTGCCGTGGATGAAGGCAAGCAACAGACGGCCTCTCGGCGGAGCGTAGACTCCCGGAAGGGACTTGCACTCTTGCGCGAAACCTTGAAAGTCGGCCCGAAGCCCCAGGAAATCCCAGTACTCGCTCCAGAGATTTCTTATGACCTCAATCTCTCCGGGGGAGGCCGCGATGATGTCGGCTTCAAGGCCGTTCGGCATTTCGATTGAGCGTACCATCCCGGGTGGCAACCGCAATGTGCAGCTGTGAATCGGCATCGGAATCGATTTGGCGCGTCACTTTCGTTCGGCCTCTGATTCCGCAGTGGACGCTTTCGGGATGGCGATCCGCCGAAAGAATACATAAATAATCCCCCGGCGTCTTGTTTCAGGTTTCGCCTTCGTTTACATTGGAGCACAGATTGTAGAGTTCCTCCTGAACGGCATGGATTGCTTCCGTCTTGGGAGAGTCTTCGCCGTTCAGATTCTTCTCTTGGGTTGGGCGACGCTGGTCGCCCAGGCAAATTTCTCGGTTCGAGAGGGTCTCCTTCTTCTCGGAGGCGACCCGTTTTCCATTCGCGGCGTCGTCTATAGCGCCACGCCGATCGGGGAAACTCCGTCCGATCATCGTGGTCAGGCCGGCGCGTCGGCCTGCCTGTACGCGCGAGACTTTCCTCTCATCGCCGCTCTTGGGGCGAATACGATTCGCCTGCTCGAGCGGGTCGAGCCCGCCGATGACGCCTTCCGCTCGGCGTTGGAAACCAACGACCTTCACTGGCTCGCCGGCTTTCCGCTCGATGCCTTTCACGATGCCCGCCGCTCGCTTTCGCCCGCGACAGCCTCGGGGCAGGCGTTGCGCAACGAAATCCTGGCGGCGTTTCGCGCCTACGCCTCGGGTTGGGTCAAGAATGCGGAACATCGCGGTCGGCTGATCGCCTTTGTCTTTGGTGACGATGTCGGTGCGTCGTACAGGCGGAAATTCGCGGGTTCGGCGGAGGATTTCTACAGTTTGCTCGGCGAGGCCGCAGCGGTGCTTGCCGAACTCGATCCCGAAAACCCAGCGCTGCTGACGACGGCGGTCTCGGAGACGTCGGCGATCGGCGCTGCCGCGCTGGGAACTTCCGATGCCGCGTTGCCGGGCTTGACCTTTTGGTCGTTGGATCGGCTGGGAGACGATTCGTTTGAGGCTGTCTTCGTGGAGCTTCGCACTCGCACGCTGAAACCCTTTCTGATTTCGGCATTCGGTGTCGACGCCTATGATGGATCGGCCGAAGCCCCGGACGTCGAAGCCCAGGCCGACAGCGCACGAGCACGGGCTTTTGATATTCAAATCCGCGCCGGCGGCGCGGTCTTTCCCGTCCTGGGAGGGATATGGGACGGTTTCGCTGACCAGTGGTGGCGCACGGGCGACCCCGGCGGCCGCGACACGACAGGGCAACTCTTCGAGGCTTTTCCCGACGGCCGTTACCATGCCGAGTGGATGGGGCTGTTCGAAACCTCCCCCACCGCGGCGGCCGGGCTCGACGGCCTCAAGCCGCGCCCGGCTTATTTTGCGCTCGCGGAAGTGTGGGGCGGGACGCCGGCGGAGGAACTTTCGTTGCCGGATCCGCCCCGGATCGAGCCAGGGGGCGTGGTGAACCTGGCCGACGGAGGGCCGCGGATCGCGCCGGGCGGGTTGGTGTCGTTGCGCGGCAGCGGGCTGGGAGGCGAACGCCTTTCGAGTGACGGTGGGCGACTGCCGTTCCAGCTGGGCGCGACCAGCGTCTGCCTGGCGGGCCGGCCCGTGCCCTTGCTGCAAGCCGATTCCGGGGAAATTCGCGGCCAAGCACCGTGGGAAACCGAGGTGGGATCCGGCGAAATCGTTGCCTACCGAGCCGGCGTGCCGAGCAACATCGCGACGGCCGAGATTTCCGAGCCCGCTCCGGCCGTCTTCGAACGCGGCGTGTTTCGCCCCGGTTTGCCGTGCCCGGTGAACGAGCGCAATGGGGTGAAAGCGGGGACTTATCTGGAAATCTACTCGACGGGCCTGGGGCCGGTCGCAACGGCCCCCGTCAACGGCCTGGCCTACGATCGGGCGCTGCCGACGGTGGAGCCGCAGTCGGTGAGGCTCGGTGGGCGGGAGCTGCCGGTGCTCTACGCGGGCGTATTGCCCGGCGTGGTGGGCGTCTACCAAACGAATGTTCTCGTCCCCGAAGACTTTCCGCCGCTGCAGACGGAACTGACGCTGAGCGTGGGGGGAGTAGAGAGCCTACCCCGGCCGATGCGCGTGATCGAGGAGACGGCCTTTCCCGGCTATGACTTGATTGGGCCGTCGCCCGAAACGGTGGTTCTTCAGCAGGGCGCGCCGCCCGAAACCGCTTGGGTTGAGATCGAGGGCGTGAACTCGTTTTGCGACCTGATCCGATTTACGATCGACGGGCTGCCGGCGGGGGTCTCGGCGACCATTCCGGTCGGCTTTCCCGGGCAAGTGCTCCCGTTGGAGCTGGCGGCCGGGCCCGAGTCGCCCTTGCTTTCCGGAATCACCGCCACGCTCACGGCGATTTCAGCGTCCGCGGGCAACCGGACGCATGCATTCGGCCTGACGATCTTGCCCAGCCGGGTTGACGCGGCGTTCCGCGTGATTTCGGGCGGCTACAAGAGCGGCGCCTCGGTGGCGAGCTTTGAACTCAACGGCAACCTACTCTATCAAGTTCATGGAGGCGGGCCCGGACGAGGGTTCAATTTCCTGACGGTCGATCCGGGAACCGGCGCCCTGGGCGAGGTG
Source organism: Bryobacterales bacterium (assembly GCA_965238125.1). Classification (GTDB taxonomy): domain Bacteria; phylum Acidobacteriota; class Terriglobia; order Bryobacterales; family UBA6623; genus UBA6623. Next base: position 1,554,422 of record OZ250179.1, read on the forward strand.
CGCGCCTTCGACACCTTCGATCGCCCGGCGGATGTCGAGGCGATGGGGAACTACCTGCGATCTCTACCGTTGGGAGTCGTCGTGCTTGGCGCCATCGCCGATGAAGGGACGCATCTGCTGACGGCGGAAACTCGCGGGCTTCTGCGCGAAACGCTGGGCGCGGAGTTGATCGACTTTGTGGGTTTTCAGTACTCCTGGGCGATCATCACAAGAAAGCAGGCGACGAAGCCCATCGCCGAGGGGCTGAGCCCGAACGGGCTGGTCGTTCTCGAGCGGACGTTGAGTTTTCCGATGCCGTGACGGCGGCGGGGGGTCGCCTGCCCCGTTACCCGAGTGTCTTCACTTAAGGATCCTTACGCAGGAAGGGATATCAATCCGGCGGCGTGGTGGCGCGCCGCTCGGTCCGTAGCGGCAGCAGGCCTGAACGGACAGTCACGGCAATCACGCCCGGTATATGCATATTTATGCTTCCATTGATATGCTGATATGCATGAGGACGACGATCGAACTCAACGACGAGCTGTTCCGAAAGGCCAAACGCCGGGCCGCGGACGACCGCGGATCTTTGCGAAGCGTTGTGGAGTCCGCGTTGCGGTCCTATTTGGAAGCTCCTGTTCGGCGGCAAGGCTACAAATTGCGATGGCGACCTCAAAAGGGCCACGTGCTTCCCGGGGTCAAGCTCGATGACCGCGATGCTTTGTTTGACGTCATGGACGGCCGCTCTTGATCGCCGTTGACACCAACATTCTCGTCTACGCACACCGTGTCGAGACCCCTTTTCACAAGAAGGCGCGGCGACTTGTGGAGAGCCTCGCGAACGGCAGCCGGGCGTGGGCTCTTCCCTGGCCCTGTGTCTACGAATTCGTGAGGGTCGTGACGCACGCGAGAGTTTTCGATCCACCGTCAGCGACCCATGACGTCTTGAGTGACGTCGAGTCGTTGTTGGAATCCCCAACTCTGCTTTTGTTGGGAGAAGGTTCACGACACGCTTCGGCCATGTGCCGCGCAATCGACTCTTCCGACGCCGCGGGCAACCTCGTTCACGATGCCCACATAGCAGCGTTGCTCTTGGAACACGGCGTGAGCGAGATATGGACCGCGGATCGGGATTTTTCAAGGTTTGTCGGATTGACGGTTGTAAACCCTCTTCGCTGAGGAGCCGGATTCCGGGGCAACCGTGTATGCTTGTGGGAAGTTCGGCGGGACGGACGCCACCCGGTAACCTTAGGCCGAACCTCCGAATACGGGATTGTGAACGGGGAGCTGATTCGGGTCGGCCTCCGCGAACGCTCGATCAACTCGAGCAATTTAGCCGCGAAGCGGCGGCAGGAATTTAGCCCAGGGTGGAGCCGGAAGGCGGAACCCTGGGTAGAACCCCCATCCGGGAGAGCCCCGGAGGGGCGGCGGGAACGCCCCGCACGCCTATTTTCATAGCGGTATTATGAACCCCGGATTCATAGAAACGGACTCTTCCCGAGAGAGTCTTCCGCACCCATTCCCCTTTTCTCACAACGCTTCTTCCTTGCGCCCACCCTGCCGGCTGTCGTAGGATGCGGAATCGCTTATGTCGGAATCCACCGTCCACGATCCCTATTTTCTGGACCCCGGCCAGATCGAAAATCCCCCGACGAAGCTCAGCGCGATCATGCGCCGGATCGGCCCGGGGCTGATTCTTGCCAGCTCGATTGTCGGCTCGGGGGAGCTGATCGCCACGACGGTTTTGGGCGCGGAAAACGGCTACAAGCTGCTGTGGCTCATCATCGTCAGCTGCGCCATTAAGACCGTTGTTCAGAATGAACTGGGCCGCCACGCGATCGGCACCGGCGAAACCACCTTGGAATCGTTTGACGCCATTCCGGGACCGCGTTGGCGCGTCTCATGGGTGGCTTGGTGCTGGTTCTTCATGGTCTTGTTGACGATGATGCAGGTCGGCGGAATGCTGGGCGGCATTTCCGAAGTGCTCAACCGCATGGTCCCCTCGGTGTCGGTGACCGGGTGGGTGTGGATCGTCAACTTCGCCACGGTCATTTTGCTGATCGTCGGGCGCTATTCGCTGGTCGAAAAAGTCGCCATGGGGCTGGTCGTGGCCTTCACGATGCTGACGGTGAGTTGCGCGGTCCTGCTGTTCCAAAAGCCGGAGTATTTCTCGATGGCCCAGGTCTTCGACGGTCTGAGAATTCAGATGCCCGAGGGCGGTCTGATGACCGCCGTGGCGACATTCGGGATTACCGGCGTCGGCGCGACCGAGCTGATCATGTACCCCTACTGGTGTATTGAAAAGGGGTACGCCAGGTTCACGGGGGCGCGGGACGATTCGGACCCCTGGGTCAGCCGGGCGTTCGGCTGGATTCGCGTGATGGGCGTCGATGTGCTGGCGTCGATGGTCATCTATACGTTCGCGACGATCGCCTTCTACCTGCTCGGCGCCGGTATTCTCCACGGCATGGGGATCGTTCCCGTGGGCAGCGAGATGGTCCACATGCTTTCGAACATGTATACGGAAACGCTGGGTTCGTGGTCACTGGTTCCGTTCCTCGCCGGCGCCTTCGCGGTGCTGTACTCGACGGTGTTCGCCTCGACGGCCGCTCACTGCCGTATCTACGCGGACTTCTTCGGGATGCTGGGCGTCTACAATCGCCGCAATTACACGCTGCGGCTCAAAGCCACGCGTATCTTCGTGGTGATTCTGCTGTTCATTCCCTCAATGTATTTCATGTGGCTCGAGTCTCCCGTGTTGATGGTGATGATCGGCGGGCTGGCGCAAGCGGTCATGCTGCCGGTGATCGCCTTTTGCACGATCTACCTCAATGTCAAGCGCACGCCGAAATCCATCTTGCCCAAGGGCTGGATCAAGTTGCTGTTGTGGGTCTCGGCGGTCGTGATGGCCGTGATGATGACCGCCTCGGCGGTTCAAAAGTTGATGTCATAAGTCATGCGAATCTCACCGCGGGCCTTGTCCCTGACCCTCGGTGTTCTATGGGGCGGAGCGATGCTGATCATCGGCGTCGTGCACGCCATAATCCCGAGCTACGGGGCGGGGTTTTTCGAGGTGATGGGCTCGGTCTACCCGGGCTTCGAAGGTGCCGGCACCGCCGGCGACGTACTTCTAGGCACGGTGTACGGCTTGGTCGACGGAGCCCTGGGCGGCCTGCTGATCGCCTGGGTCTACAACTTCTTTCTGGGGCGGTTTGGCAGCGGTGGGTAGCGGCGCCCGGAGTTTGCTTCGCTCATGTTTGCGCCGCCCCAAACTGAGCCGCGCACGTTAGTAAGCGGTATGAAACGAAGTCGTCAACTCGCGGGAGAGTAGCGGGAGCGCCATGCCCGGGAACCAACAGCGGGCGCCCTTCGGCGGGTGGTCAGGCGTCTCGGGGTGGCTCGTCCGACCGAACTGGAGGCCCTGGGGCCGCTGCGATCACCACTCTCGGCCGCTCCGGGGCGACGGCATCGCATACCGCTTACTAACGTGCGCGGCTGGGTTTGCACGGGTCACACATAAGATAGAATTTCGTGCACGCTATTCTTGTCGGCCGGCTCCCATGAGCCTCACTTGCGATTCTCTCTGCGAATCACGAGCTTCAATCCCGACCAGGTCTCGTCAATCGCGCACACCTTCACATCCACCAATCCCAACGGCAATGCAAGCTCCCGGACGACGTCTTCGCTAATCTCCGACGGCACCCCGGATGATTTTTTCGGCCATGAAGCCCAAATCATGCCGTCCTGCCGAATCTCACTGAGGCACATGGAAAGCTGACGGCTGAGTTCTCTACGCGACTTCGAAAATATGTGCTGGAGATCGACCGGGGCGCGGAGTCTGGCTGAGATGACAACACCTTCCGGCAACGGCTCCAGCATCTCCCGGTAGTTCGCCGGCGCGTTCTTCGTCTTGACGCGAAACGATCGCTTGACGCCGAGTTTCTTTACAAGCGGGGTTCCTGAGTAGCCTGCGGATGGGGCCATGCGAAGCCGTGCGATCTCAAAACGACGAAGACTAGCTTAGCAATCTTGCTCCTTCGCGCTTGGCCGCTACGCGGTGTCCGGGCTGCCGGCTCCTGATCACCCACCACGACTGAGACCCTTCTCCCCATTATTGAATCTCGCAAAATAAAGTGACATTTTTTTGGGGTACGTACGTCTTTGTATGTATGGGAAATACAAAAGGCGTACGGCGGGATTTCGAGGCCCTGGAGAAGCGCCGTTTCAAAGCGATCCGGTTGGTCGAGCAAGGCTGTAGTCAGTCCGAGACAGCGAGGCGATTGAAGGTCGCGCGGCAAAGCGTCAGCGAGTGGCTGCGACGATACCGGCGTGACGGCGAAGCCGGGTTGCGCCAGGCCGGCCGCGCCGGCCGTAAGCCGCTGTTGGACGCCGCGCAGCTCGAACGCCTCGAGGCGTTGCTGCTGGAAGGCCCCGAGGCGCACGGCTTCCCGACGCCGCTGTGGAGCTGTCCGCGGGTCGCTCGTCTGATCGGAGACGAGTTCGGCGTGCGCTATCACGAGGGCCATGTCTGGAAGATCCTGCGGGCGCTCGGTTGGAGCCCGCAACGGCCCGTCGGCAAAGCGCGGGAGCGCAACGAAGAGGCCATCCGCGGCTGGCAGCGCAAGACTTGGCCGGCCATTAAAAAAAAGCCCGCAAAGAAGAACGTACGATCGTCTTCATCGACGAAAGCGGATTGAGTCAGAAGCCGCATCGTTGCCGCACCTGGGCGCCGCGCGGCGAGACACCGGTGTTGGAGTTCAACTTCAACTGGGACAAGCTGTCGGTGTCGGCCGGGCTGACGTTGCGCAACTTTTACTTCCGGCTCTATCCCGGCGCGATCGGCGAGCTGGAGGTCATCGACTTCCTGAAGGCTTTGGTGCGCCACATCGACGGCCCACTGCTGATCGTCTGGGACCGGCTGCCGGCGCACCGCAGCCGCCTGGTGCGGGAGTTCATCCAGCTCTCCGAGGATCACATCGCAACGGAGTACTTGCCGCCCTATGCGCCGGAGTTGAACCCGGTGGAATACATTTGGGCGTACTGGAAGCAGCACGAGTTGCCCAACGTCTGCCCGAAGGACTACTGGGAACTCGACGAGCGCGCCCGCAAAGCGCTGTGGCGAATGCGCCGCAAACCGCGCTTGATTACCGCTTTCTGGAAACAGTCTTCTCTTTGTCTCGATTGACAGTATATTATGCGAAACTCAGTAGATCCAGGTGATGGCGGCGTACTGGAAGTGCTCCATACTGGCTCCGCTGAAGCGCCGGAATGCACTGGGACAATCATGGGCCTTCCAAAGGGGCTTCAGGATTGGGGGCGCGCTTGGAGCCAGGATTTCCATTTTGGCCCTGGCACGGTCACAGGATACACCCCCGCTGCGCCGAATACCACGTCTTTTCGCGCTGAACCCTGCACATCACCTCCGCCGGTAGGCGCCAGGGCTCGTCCGTCCGCTCACAGACGTTGATTGAGCGGACTGAACGGCGCTCCGGCCGACACTGCTCCCTGCGAAACCTTTTTGGAGCCAAAAACTGTTGATCCTCGCCCGGGCAACGCTACCCACCCGGCACAGGCAGCGCCCAGATCCTATGCAGCATGTCACCGAACAGCCGCCGGTTCAGATGCCCCTCCGCCAGCAGCAACCAGTAGTAGCGAGCATGCTTGACCAGCCGACCGCCGGTCTTCATCAACCTGTGTTGCAAACTCGTTAGCGACCAGCTTTTGATTCGCTGCGGCAGCCCTAGCCGCCGCCACAGGTTGCCCAGGTTGTAGGCCGGCACGCTGAGTTGCAGCCGTACCTCGTTGGCTCGGAAGCGGTGACACGACAAGCGGGTCCAGTGCGTGGCCTGTTTGCCTTCTTTGATCCACTGCTCCGCCGTGCCGCGCTTGTTGTAGAACCGTACGACCGAGCGGCTCGGCAAGCTCATGCTCGTCACGACAAATCCGACGCGCGGGAATAGTTCGCCCTGGTGATGCTCGACCTTGGCGACAACTCGCCTTGCCTTCGACCAGCTCTCGGCCTGATAGCGAAAACTCTTGTAGCGCACTAGGGGTTTGGCGTTCGGCCTGCCCGGTGGCCGAAACAGGATGTCCTCGATCTCCAGCTCCAGGCTCTTGTTCGCCGGGATGCGAATCACGTAGTCCACGCCGCGCTCCTCCATCGCCTCGTAGATCTCGGGCTTGGCGAAGGCGGCGTCGGCGCGGAACGTCACCTGTTTGCCCTCCGCCTGTTGTCGTTCGATCTCCGGCAGTAGCAGCTCGTCCCAGTCCTCGGCGCTGTGCACGTTGCCGGGACGCAGCTTCGCGCCTAGGCAGTCGCCGTGCTGGTTGAACAGCAACAGCGGGTGATAGCAGAGGGACTCAAAATGGCCGTTGTAGGCACTGCCTTCCTGTTGGCCGTGGACGGGGCTCTCCGTGGAGTCCATGTCGAGCACCACGCGGTCTGAACCGTCGGGAGCTTCGGCTTGCGCGACCAGCTCCCGGTTCACTGCCATCAGCCCCAGCAAGTTCTCTTCGCTCGCCAGCATCTCCGTCTCGAAGCCATGCAGCGTCGAGGTCAAGGCTGCTCCGCGATCCCAGTTCCTCTTCGAGCCGATCAAGCGAAAGGTCGGATCGGCGGATACTCGAACGGCGTCATTGAGGTCCTCGTAGCCAGCGAGTCGGCTGTAGACCGACTGCCGCAGCAGATCGGCCAGCGCGAACTTCTTGTTCAAGCCTTGTCGCGAGTCGCTGAGATGCTCGTCGATCAGCTTCCCGAGTCCGAGTCGTTCATCCAGTTCGCGAACGAGAATCAGACCGCCATCCGAGGTGACTCGCGATCCTTGGAAATCGACTTTGAGAAATCCATTGAACGTGAGCTGAAACGGCTTGTTTTCTTTTTCACCCATCGGGTGTTGACCTCCATGGCGTCCTTATCGGGCTCTAGCCCCTATCAATAAAGACGCTGAAGGTCGCTGGATGGTCTGAAGCTCATACATCAAATTGAAAATGCGGGTGGAGAGCTTCCGCTTCTTCCAGGCGGGAAAGAAGCCTCCTTCTGTTCATGGCCCCTGTGATGTTAGTTTTAGGGCTGATGGTGACAGTAGATGGAGTCCTATTGAGTCTCGCAAAATCAAGTGACATCTTTTTGGGGTACGTACGTCTTTGTATGTATGGGAAATACAAAAGGCGTACGGCGGGATTTCGAGGCCGTGGAGAAGCGCCGTTTCAAAGCGATCCGGTTGGTCGAGCAAGGCTGTAGTCAGTCCGAGACAGCGAGGCGATTGAAGGTCGCGCGGCAAAGTGTCAGCGAGTGGCTGCGACGATACCGGCGTGACGGCGAAGCCGGGTTGCGCCAGGCCGGCCGCGCCGGCCGTAAGCCGCTGTTGGACGCCGCGCAGCTCGAACGCCTCGAGGCGTTGCTGCTGGAAGGCCCCGAGGCGCACGGCTTCCCGACGCCGCTGTGGAGCTGTCCGCGGGTCGCTCGTCTGATCGGAGACGAGTTCGGCGTGCGCTATCACGAGGGCCATGTCTGGAAGATCCTGCGGGCGCTCGGTTGGAGCCCGCAACGGCCCGTCGGCAAAGCGCGGGAGCGCAACGAAGAGGCCATCCGCGGCTGGCAGCGCAAGACTTGGCCGGCCATTAAAAAAAAGCCCGCAAAGAAGAACGTACGATCGTCTTCATCGACGAAAGCGGATTGAGTCAGAAGCCGCATCGTTGCCGCACCTGGGCGCCGCGCGGCGAGACACCGGTGTTGGAGTTCAACTTCAACTGGGACAAGCTGTCGGTGTCGGCCGGGCTGACGTTGCGCAACTTTTACTTCCGGCTCTATCCCGGCGCGATCGGCGAGCTGGAGGTCATCGACTTCCTGAAGGCTTTGGTGCGCCACATCGACGGCCCACTGCTGATCGTCTGGGACCGGCTGCCGGCGCACCGCAGCCGCCTGGTGCGGGAGTTCATCCAGCTCTCCGAGGATCACATCGCAACGGAGTACTTGCCGCCCTATGCGCCGGAGTTGAACCCGGTGGAATACATTTGGGCGTACTGGAAGCAGCACGAGTTGCCCAACGTCTGCCCGAAGGACTACTGGGAACTCGACGAGCGCGCCCGCAAAGCGCTGCGGCGAATGCGCCGCAAACCGCGCTTGATTACCGCTTTCTGGAAACAGTCTTCTCTTTGTCTCGATTGACAGTATATTATGCGAGACTCAGTAGGAGAGCATTACGTTATTGCGCCGATCGAAGAATCTCTTCCCTTTCTCGCCGGATACGAACTGCCCTCTTGGCTTCTTGTACTGGGCAGGGGACTTCTTGTGCTGCTTGGTCTATTGATCTCTTTATTTTCTGGAGTTGTTTTGTTGACACGACGACGTCGATCACCTTCATCGTTAGACTTGGACTGAAGGAGGAGCACCCCGGCGTGAGAGATCTTGCAGGGCCTCGTGAATGTGACTTGCTGCAGTCGGACGCCCTGATTTCTTGAGAGCCTTGCCGGCGTCCTTCACAACGGACTCGAAGGCTTCCGTTCCGCGCGTCACGATCTGGCCATTGACAAGCTGCCAGCCGATGCCTTCCTCGACAAAAAAAGTGTTCATCTCTTCGGCAAACTTCTCGGCATCGTGCTCACCTTGCTCGCGATCAGGCCTTTGCCGGCACCGGTGTTACCAACCGCATCGTGATCCTTGGTCAATCCGTCTATGAAACTGGATCAAGCCCACTCGGCGACGGATGGTTGCCAGCGTCAGCCACCACGTGCCCGCCGGCCCCGCTGAGGTAGGCCGCCCAGTCGAAACATAGTGTTTGCCCCCGCCAATACCCCGGCGGAACCGGTCGGTGCTCGCGTCGCTCGCTTCCCGACCGCTGGCAGCCTTCCCCGTTTCTGCGGCGGGTCGGCTTCCACAGTGCGCGTTTCGAGGCCTGCTCGGCGTTTACTCGCGTTGTGGCCTGTATGGTCGCTGACCCGCCCGCGGCGGCCCGTTGCCATCGGAGTGCTTCAGACGATGTTGTTACCTCCACCATCCGCTCCGATTGCTACCGGCTGGAGCGATAGTTGCCGGGCGGGATTCGCACCCGCTGAGGAATGGCGCCTTCTCACGGCGCACGCAGAAATACACGTTAAGGGTTCGGCCTGAGACCTCGGGTGCTCATAAAGGGGTAGACCCAACAGTCGTGCTCTGAGCCGCCATTTGGATCATTCGAGTCTACATGTGCGACGACCATCCAGCGGGTCTGGTCTTCGAGGAGACCGACGGAGAACTGCGCCTGGTCTATGATTATTTCCACTCGGATCAGCCTCTGGAGTTGCGGGCCGACAAAGACTACGCAGCACCGGGATATACCGTTCAATCCCCGGGGTACGCTTGGATCTGGTCGCTCTCGGACATCTTGAGCGCCCTCGAGCGACAGGGTCTAACTGTCTATAAGCTCACGGAGTGGCCGAGCAATGTCTACCAGCAGTTCCCCTCGATGCGCCAGGGGGACGACGGTCTGTGGCATCCGCGGCCGACCCATCCGTCTATACCGCTCATGTTCGAAATCAAGGCAAACCAGAGACAGGGGTGAGTTGGTTTTGAATCCTGTGGCTGCTCCCTTCCGACAATGGGTTGTCGCTGAGGGCGCCAAGGCCCAGCCGCTGATAATTAACAGAAGCGGCCCGGAGGGGTCAATTTCCCGCCCATAACGATACTCGTTGAGGTCGGCGTCGGCTTGGAATCTGACTTTCACCCGAACTTGCGCATCCGGGCCAGGGCTTGATCGAGTTTCCGGTAGAGCAGCGGATGCTCATTGCGCGAGCGGCTCTGCGAGGCCTCAAACTCTCGATGTTCGCTCTCGAGGCGGGTGGCCCGTCGCTTGCGCTCTGGGCTTCCATGAGAGGTGGGTCGCTTGTCAAGGGCGGTCGTTGGGAGGCGTTGGTCGGTTTGTCGGATCCGGCCCGGGTCCTCATGCCTTGCGGCGCGTTGAGGACCGGGCTTCCATTCGCAGTGTTATCGGTCTCGTTGTTGACCTCTGCTGGTTGGGGTCCGGTCTTTCGGCGCTGCTCTCTCTGTTGCGGCTTCGACCCATCCTCGAAAGAATCGGCCTGCCTGCCCAGAGCCCGCAGTCACCGTGACACGATCTCGATTCTCCGCCGCGGCCTCGCTTCGTCCGCCCAATCCCCTACTCCCTTCCTTTCAACAGGAATCTTCTTGCCGCCGAGTCCCCGTTAGGGGGCTCGCGGATGTCCTCATCACGTTGCTTCATCCGAAACCGTTGCCGCCGACTGCGCCTCATCGTCCCTGCCTTATGGGGAAACCGTTTCCGTCAGCCCGTGCAGCGGATCGTAGTTTTCTTGTTTCACCCACAACACATGCATCAGCACCGCCAACTTGCGCGCCACCGCCACCACCGCCCGCTTCTTCGCATGTCCTCCGCCGCGCGCCGCCAAACCCAAACCCCAGCGCCTGAGCGTGGAGTCGGTCCCGAACGGCCCCAGCACCCAGTGCGCGCACTGAATCAACGTCCGCCGCAGCAGCGGATCTCCCGATTTCGTCACGCCCAGCCGCAGTGACCGCTCGCCCGATTGGCGTTGCTTGGGACGCAGCCCCACCAGCGCGCCGACCTGCCGCGAACGCTTCACGCGGCCCGGGTCGTTGTCGAGCGCCAACACGAACGTCAACGCCGTCAGCGGCCCCACCCCTCCGATCGTTCGCAGCCGCTCGACCGCTGCGTATTGCTTGCCCAACGCGACGATTTGTTTGTCATATTCGCGGATCGTCGCGCCGAGGCTTTCGATTTGTGTCGCCACCCCCAACAACGCCGCGTGCAACACCTCGGGGCAGGCCTCCCGGACGCGCTCGACCCATTGGTTCTGGGCGCATCGGCCCAAGCGGATGCCGTGCGACTTCGCCATGCCGCGCAAACTCCCTTTCAATTTCGTGCGGCACTCGAGCACGGCCTCGCGCGCCCGCAACAACGTGCGTTGTTGTTCGGTCTCGAGCTTGCGCGGCGCGACGGGATTCAACAGGGCCGGGTTGGTGCGTCCCAGCTCGGCCAACCAATAGGCGTCGTTGCGGTCGTTTTTCGAGTCGGATTGGCTGATTAAACGCAATTGCCGCGCGTCGGCGACGAGCACGTCGTGGGCGAGGGCGGCCAGGCGGCGGCGAATCCAGTTGCTGTGGCTGCCGGTTTCGATCACAATGCGCAGCCGCGGCCAACGGCGGAACCAGCGATCCAAGGCCTCCGGGCGGGTGGGGACTTGGCATTCCTCGAGGCTTTCGCCGGCGAGGTCGGTGAGCCGTACGAAGCAACGTTTGTCGCCGATGTCGACGCCGGCGACGGCGCAAATTTCGTTGTCTTTTTGCATCTGGATGCGTTGTTGCGCCAACTGTTGTTCGAGCTGGGTGAGTTGGCGGGTCTTCGCTTGTGAGCTGTCGGCTTTCTTGGTTTGGTGTTTGTCGGTTTGGTTCTTGTCGGTCTGTTGTTTGCTATTCTTCTTCATGGCTGGTCGCCTCCTTTTCAAAAATCCATTGCACCTCCCTTGTGGAGAAGTGCGCTGCTGCCGGTAGCCTACCGCTTCCCGGCTCCAAGCGACCAGCCTCTCATCCCATCTCTGCTGTTGCTTGTGCGCGGCTGGTTAGGGAGCCGCCACCGAAACCTTCACCATTCCGTTGGTCCAGCAGCACAAAAAGCCGCGGCCTCCCAGGCCCGTCCAGTCGTTCAGAACAACCTCCAGCACGTACTCGCCCGGTTCGCTGAACGTCGCCGTCGTGGCCGCTCGGCCGCTGAACGCCGTTCCCTCGGCCGGTGGATCCTGCTCTTCCACCATCGGATGCACATTCTCGAAAACGACGTCGCCAGGGCCGCGATATTTGCTCCAGGTCACCTTCACCGGAGGAGTGGTCCGACGCCGCATCCCCGGGATCAGCTTCGCGTCGTCGGCTATCCGGATGTCGAGCGCGAGCGGCTGTCCGACCGCGGCGGTTCGGGTGGCTCGGACGGGGACGGGCCCCTGCACCGTGGGGCCCCTTCGTCGAGCTGCAGGCGCGGCGGCGCGTTGCCGTTGTCGTCAAGAAAGGGGGATATCTCCCACAAAGGGTCGAGCCGGGCGGGTACGGCGGTGGTCTGCCCGTTCGCCGTGATGGTCCAGGTGAGCTTCTTGTCGCCGAAGTCTTTCGGAACCGTCACGACGAAAACGCCCCATTGCCTGCGAATCAAGAAATGCGTCGGTTGGCCCTGATCGGGACCGCCCGGCTCGATCCGGTTTTCGGACCCGATCGGAATATCGAGCACTTGCTTTTCGTTGCGATTGTAGTAACCGAAAAGAATGCTGTAGCTGCCGTCTTCGTTCTGAAACCAGCCTTCGTAGGAGGCGGTGATGCTCTGCCCGGAATCATGCAACGCCCTGATGGGCAGAATCTGCGCCGATACGGGTCCGCCGCAAAGCGCGATCGCAAGGCACAATCCGTACACGATTCGAACCAGCCGCAACACTTTCCGAATGTTCGCCAAGCTGTCGCGTCTCATTTGGCCGAGACCTGCCGCGGATCCTCTTCTTCGGGAAGATAGGTGATGTTGACCCAGGCATGCGCCATCTCGTCGACGGTACGGTCTCCCCACCCGACCCACTGGTTGGGATCGGGATTGCTGGGGTTGGCGATCGTGTTGTCGTGCACGGCGGTGATCTCGATGACCGTTCCCTTGGGCAAGATGGGAGCGGCATCGTCCGCGTAGATGTAGTTGGTCATCCAATTGAACCTGAAATTGTCGACCGAACTCAGCATCCGGCGAGAACCGTCGGGAAAGATCGCTTCCAGCCACATGGCTTTGCCGCGTAGATGCATATGCGGTTGGAAGTTTTCGAATCGAGCCCGCTGCTTAAGGACATAGAACCCTTGCGTTTGCGTGATCGAGTGAGGTGGGATATCGAGCAGAGGAATTTGGCCCTTGATTCTACGGGCCGCGTGCAGCCCCATCAGATACGTGCGGTGCTCGGGCTCCTGCCCTTTGGGATAGAGGTAGATCGCCAGTTCGGCGTGATCGCGGATCTCTTTACCGATGGCATGGAAGTGGAGTTCCCACCAGATGTACGCGCCGGGCAGCAACAGTTTTCCCGTGTTGGGGCGGTAGATGTCGTAGTTCTTGCCGATGGCCCATTCCATCAACATGCCGGGGCCGCCGCGGTTGCCGTCGGGGACCACGGGCTTGTTCGGCTCTTCCTGCTGCAGTCGCGCGAGAACGTGGTGCATCATGGGACGGCCCTCCGCGCTGCCGGGCCGAATCTCGACCGCCCGCACCCAGCGCGGCTCGGTCAGCGGAATTTCGGTCAGCGGCCTCCACCAGACATCTTGCCCCGAGGCCGGCATGGTATAGGGCTCCGACTTGATGACTATGTCGGGCGGTCCGAATTGGTTCGTGAGAAGCCAACCGTCGTAGACCGGCCACTTCTTGGGCGGCGGAAGGTCCTTCTTCTCTCCCATGGGCGCGCCGGAGTCCACCCAGCGCACGACCGTCGAGATCTGCTCGTCGCTAAGCGACATGTCGTTCTGGAACTTCTGGATGCCGATGGTCTTATCGAGATGCCAGGGCGGCATGCTGCGCGTCAGGATTCGCTCCTTGATGGCCTGTGCCCAGGGGCGAGTCTCTTCGTAGGTCACCAGCGACATCGGCGCCATGGCGCCGTTGCGGTGACACTCCTCGCATTTAGCTTGGAGAATCGGTGCGACATCCTTGGCGAATGTCACCGGCTCTTGAGCAATCTCGGGCCCGCCGCCGAAACTCATCGGCACAAGGCCGACGACGACCGCGACCGCGACCACCGTTATTCTTCCAATCACTTCTCGTAATGTGTTCATCATGGTCTTCTCCCGTTGCATTGGAAGAGCGTTTCGAATCGGCATGCCGACGCGACTTTGACGTTAACGGTATTGTATCCCAAAGTGTGCCCTCGTCACCCCGAAAACCGCTGTCCCGAGGTCCGCCCCGACCCGTGTGATAGACTCGACCGGGTGCTCAGCTTCTGGTTCTGGTTTTTCGTTATTCCCGCCGCTCTCGCCGCTCTTTTTTCCATGCGCAAGGGGCGAGACTTCTTGGAGTACGTGGAAGATTCCCTCTCCCCTTCCGACCGCGACGACGAAGATGACCCGGACAGCGAACCCGACGAACCCTTTCTCCCCTCCGTTACCCTCATCGTTCCCGTTCGCGGCCACGATCACGATCTCGCCCGCAACTTAGGCTCGCTCGGCGCTCTCGATTATCCCGATTACGAGCTCATCGTCACCGCCAGGGACCTCGACGACGCCGGTTTCCGAACCGCTCGGACGATTCTCGGTGAAAGGGCCGAGTTTGTTGCCGCGGGGGCGCCGCCGAACGAAACGGGCGAAAAGGTTCACAACCTGCTCGCCGCGGTGAAACAGGCACGCCCCCAAAGCGAAGTCTTCGCTTTCGCTGACTCCGACGGGCAAGTCGACCAGGATTGGCTCCGCAACTTGGTCGCCCCTCTCGCGGATGAAACCCTCGGCGCGACGACCGGCTTCCGCTGGTACTTCCCCGAGGAAGGCGGTTTTTGGCCGTTGCTGCGCAGTGCTTGGGATTCGACCATCGCCGGCAATATGAGCACCAAGGACAAGAACTTCGCGTGGGGCGGCGCGATGGCTCTTCGACGCGCGACGTTTGTCGAGGGGGATGTCGAAAAGTTCTGGGCCGGGGCGGTCAGCGACGACTATCGCCTCTCGGCGGCGATGAACGCGGCCGGTCGAGGCATCCGCTTCGTTCCCGGCGCGATGGTCGCCACGACGGGCTCCTGCACGGGGAAGGAGTTTTTGACTTGGGCTCGCCGGCAACTCATCATCACCCGCGTCTATCGACCTCATCTTTGGACGGTCGGTTTCGTCAGCCACGTCGTCTATTGCGGAGCGATGGTTCTGAGCCTGGTGATGGCTCTGGTGGAAAACGTTCCTCTGGGATTGGGCGCGTTGGTGGTGACGACGGTGCCCGGGATGGGCAAGGGCGCGCTGCGAGGCACGATTGCCCGCCTAATGTTTCCGCAGCGGGAAAGCTGGTTCGACCGGCACGGCTGGGCGTATTTTTGGCTGGTGCCGATCGCTACGTGGGTCTGGCTGGTCAGCTTCGTCGGTTCCGCCGTCACACGAAAGATCGAATGGCGGGGCTATGTCTACGATTTGGTGAGTTCGGAGCGGACAGTGGTCGTCAAGACTCCCGACGAATAACGGCCCGTCTAACGGCCCGTCACCAACAGTGTTCTGGCGAAAATGGAGGACTGCCAGCCGATTTTCGCTCGTTGAACCAACGTATTTCCAACGCGGACGGACCGCGCAAATCGGCGGCTGTCCCCCTTTTTCGCCTTTTTCGCGTAGTCGGACTCTCATCGCGGTGCCGTCGCGACGCCGTGCCGGGCAGGCCTGGAGACCTGCGCCACTTATGGCCCGCGGACCTGCCCACTCACGGCCCCCCGCCGCGTGAATCCACCAAAATGTGATTTACCGAATCTTTACCGTTCTTTCACAGAAGCGAAGCGGTGCTCGGCGTACCTTGAAAGCTTCAGGCAAACTGAAAGCGTCAAGCGAACTCCCGCACACAAAGTCCGACTCGTCGAATCGACTCGGCCGTTGCCATGACATCCATGAAACACGACAAACATCCCGACAAGAAAAATGCTCAGCTCCTTTCCGGTCGCGGATACATCGCGGCCGCCCTGTTCCTGTTCACCCTCCTTGCAAGCGGCACCGCCGCGGCGGAGCCGGCGTCCCCAACCCCGCCGGCTCGGGTCGGCGCGGCGGAACCCAACAGCACCGAAGCGTCCGACTTGCGGCTACTGATCGACGAACAGAAACAGCAACTCGAACAACAACAGAAACAGATCGATGCCCAATCCGCCCTGCTCGACAAGCTGCTCCGGAAGGTCACCGCGCTTGAGGAGGCCGAGTCCTCATCGTCGCCTGCCGCCGAGAACGCGTTGCCGGGTAAACCGGCGACGGCCGGCGATGGTTCCTCGCTTGCAGGCAACTCGGCGGCCCCCGCGCCGACTCCCGCGCCCGTGCCGGCCAAAGCCGCCGTCCCGGCCGAGGCAAAACCGGATCCATCCACCTTCCGGGCGTACTGGAAGCAAGGACTGCGTTTTGACACCGCCGACAAAGCCTTCCAACTCAAAGTCGGCGGACGCATCATGAACGACTGGGGGTTCTTCGCTCCGAGCAGTGAGGTCACCGAGGGGATCGGACCACTCGAAGACGGCACCGAGTTTCGGCGCGCCCGCCTCTACGTCGAGGGATTACTCCACAAGCACGTCAAATTCAAGGCCCAATATGATTTCGCCGGCGGCGAAGCGGGGTTCAGGGATGTGTACATCGGGCTGACGAAGCTGCGCGGCGTTGGCAACATCATGGTCGGCCACATGAAGGAGCCGTTCGGGCTCGAGGCGTTGACCAGCTCAAAATACATCACCTTCCTCGAGCGGTCGCTGCCTACAACCTTTGCTCCGGAGCGCAATACCGGCATCCTGTTCCAAAATGCGGTCGCCGGGGACAAGGTGACCTGGGCCTTTGGAACCTTCCGCGATGCCGACGGGTTTGGGGAGAGCTTCGGTAACGGCGGCTACAACTACACGGGCCGCATCACGGGGCGTCCCTGGTATGAAGACCAAGGCCGCAAGGTGCTGCACCTGGGGCTGGCCTATCGGCACGGCAACCCGAACAGCAATCGCTTACGCTACCGGGCGCGGCCTTCGGCGCACCTATTGCCGCGGTTCGTGGACACGGGGTCCTTTTCGGCCACCTCCAGCGACACGATCGGCACGGAGTTCGCCGTGGTCAACGGACCGGCCTCGATCCAATCCGAGTTCACTTACAGCTCGGTCGACCGGCCGACAGGACAACGGGAAAACTTCACGTCGTTCTACCTGCAAGGCAGCTATTTCCTCACCGGAGAGCACCGCGTTTACAAGAGCTCCGCCGGCGAGTTTGATCGCGTCAAACCGCTCCAGTCTTTCCAACCCGGCGAAGAAGGCGGCAATGGCGCTTGGGAAATCGCTGCTCGGTACGCACGCATCAACCTGAACGACACTCTGATCCAGGGCGGCGAGTTACAGGATTTCACGTTCGGCGTGAATTGGTACTTGAACCCCAACACGCGGTTCATGTGGAACTACGGCTGGGCCGAGCGCATTGATCTGGGGGCGGCAAATCTGTTCCAGAGCCGCTTCCAGGTTGATTTCTAATCGGTTCAAGCTCGGTGATAGGTGCACGGGGCGGCAGGCCGGAAGGCGCGCCGCTCTTCCGTATCGCCCGAGAACCCTATCGACGCGGGTTTGGTTCAGGCGCTACTGAAAGCGCCTCGCCACGCGGGCGCGTGCCTTGGCTGCCTCGATCTCGCGGTTGCGGTTCGGGGCGGCTGTTGTGAGTGAATCGATCAAGTTCCGGGCGATTTGCGAGACGTCATCCACGGCTTGGTCGAATACAGGCTGATTCGCCTGGGACGGCTTGGTGAAACCGCTCAGCTTGCGGACAAACTGCAGCGAAGAGGCTCGAACCTCCTCATCCGTTGCGGGCGGATCAAAGTTGAAGAGGGTTTTTATGTTCCGGCACATAAGAGGCTTACTGTCGCGGGGCTAGCCGCAGCCTCATGTGCATCGTAGCGATTTTCATGCTCATCATGTGTTCGACGATTCTATCGTTCGCGGGTGTGCGACATGAATGTGGAAAGGTAAGCCCGACAGCCCGGTTCACCGGGCTTGGGTTCCATTAGGCCGGCCCTTGTAGGGCCGGTAGGGGCGCCCCACCGCCCGGCAACAGGCCGCTTCAGCGGCCTTCCCGCTTTCAAGCTTTAGCCATGACCGAACCAAGCTGAACATTCCGGGACCATTGGGGAGGGCTCCAACGCCGGCTCTCCCACATTGATGTCGCGCACCCATCGTCCGCACCCTCGCCTGATCGTGTTGTAAGATGAAAAGAATGAGCGGGGCAGGGGTTCTTGTTCCTCGCCGTGACGATCGAAGGAGAGAAACTTGGCTGAAGTTCACTTACAGAGCGGCGAGTCGATTGACGGAGCCCTGCGGCGCTTTAAGCGTAAAGTGCAGCAGGAAGACATCATCAAGGAAGTCAAACGCCACTCTTTTTATCTCAAACCCGGAGAGAAGAAGCGTCTGAAGAGGGCGCTGGCGCGCAAACGGAACCGCAAACGCATGCGTCGCACGAGCGACTGATCGACGTTCCCTTTCACGGGTTCGGGTGTGTAAAGTACGGCCCGTTTCCCCTTTTTCAAGCGCTAATCTTGCCCGACTCGGTTGACTTTTAGCCCTGCCGCAAGGTACGTTCTCAACACGCAATCGCTGGCTTCCAAGGGCTCGGCCAACGCGAGGTTCGGTGTGCTCCCGTGCCTCAACCGAATGTCAACAGCGCCAACCCCAGAGAGAATCGAACATCTCGAGCGCGACAACCTGCGCCTTCGTCGCGCGGTCGAGGAGCTTTCCATCATCAACGAAGTCGCCTCGGCGGTGACCTGGACTTGGTCGCTCGACAAAATTATCGACTCGATCGTTCAAAAGTGCGTGAAACACCTCGATGTCGACCAGGGAAATATTTCCCTGTTTGCGGAGGAGGAAGAAGAGACGGCGCTGCGCACGATGGTTCGGCGCGTCGATTCCCGTCTCGATTCCAATCCTTTTCGTATCGGCACCCAACTCAGCGGCTGGATGCTGAAGAATCAGGCTCCCCTGATCATTAACGACATTGCCGCTGACGGGCGGTTTCGAGCGATTTCAGACGACGACAAACCGATCAAGTCGCTGGCGGCGGTGCCGTTGCGCGTCAAGGGCCGCATGATCGGCATCCTGTCGGCCTTTAACAAGCATTCGAGCGAAGGATTTACCGAGAGCGACCAGCGTCTGTTGACCATCATCGCCGCCCAATCGACCCAGGTGATCGAGCACGCCCGCCTTTACCAAGAGGAACAGGCGCTGCAGCGCATGCAGCAAGAACTCGATCTGGCGCGCAATATTCAGAACAATCTGCTACCCAAATCCCCGCCCAATGTGCCGGGCTATGATGTGGCGGGACAATCCGTCTCGGCCGAGAACGTCGGAGGCGACTATTTCGACTTTCTGGTGTCCGAGGAGGGGCAACTCGCCATTTGCCTGGGCGACGTGTCGGGGAAGGGCATGCCGGCCTCTCTGCTGATGGCCAACGTGCAGGCGACGATTCGCAGCCAGAACCTGGCCGGCGCCTCCGCGGCCGCCTGCATCGAGCGTTCGAATCGTCTGCTGTTTCAGAGCACGGATTCCGACAAGTTCGTGACCCTTTTTTACGGCGTCATTGAAACCGAAAGTAAGCAACTCGACTACTGCAACGCCGGGCACAATCCTCCGATCCTCATCAGCGGAGACAATGTCGAGAGACTCGAGTCGGGCGGCCCGGTGCTGGGCATCCTCCCGGACTTTCCTTACGAGGAAGCCTCGGTTCAACTCAGGACCGGGGATGTCTTGCTGGTTTTCTCCGATGGCTTTTCCGAGGCCATGAACCACAGCTTGGAAGAGTACGGCGAAGAGAAGCTCATCGAGTTGACGAAGCAACACCGAGAGAAATCGGCGGTCGAATTGATCGACAAGATCGCCCACAGTGTCGAGCAACACTGCGACGACGCACCGCAGTCGGATGACATGACGATTATCGCCCTACGGCTGGATGGCTAAAGCGCCGCGCCGTCGGGTTTTATCGGTTCGTCCCCCGCAACGCGTATCTACAGATTGACCCAGCGGTTGGCGTCGTCGAGTTCCACTTCGCGCCGGGGCCGGACCTTTTCGGTCTTCTTCGTGGCCGGGTTCTCGCGCTGTGCCTTGCCCACCCCGGGAAGGTCGCGCGGTCTCGGTTCGACAAATAGACTGCCGCCGCGTACTTGGATGTTCAGTTCGGAGGTCCAGTAGCCCAGCCAGAAAAAGCCGCTCATCAGTACGGCAATACCAACAACGCTTGTCAGAATGCTTCTCCAGCCGAGGCCGAGGGAAGAGATTTTGGCTTGCACGTTACGATGATCGCCCAGCTCTGACAGGTTCAAAATGAGCATCCCACCGCAATTTCGCGCGGTGGTTTGCCGTAGACGAGGATAATCGGAAGTTCTATAGCGCCGCGCGAGCCGCCGCCACATGCCGGCGTGGGTGCGCGAAGTCGGGGGTGTAAAAGATCAATAAGATATTTTATTTCTGTCTCTTGGCGCATTGCTCATAAAGGGACAGTTAAGCCAGGATTTCCATTTTGGCCCTGGCACGGTCACAGGATACACCCCCGCTACGCCGAATACCACGTCTTTTCGCGCTGAACCCTGCACATCACCTCCGCCGGTAGGCGCCAGGGCTCGTCCGTCCGCTCACAGACGTTGATTGAGCGGACTGAACGGCGCTCCGGCCGACACTGCTCCCTGCGAAACCTTTTTGGAGCCAAAAACTGTTGATCCTCGCCCGGGCAACGCTACCCACCCGGCACAGGCAGCGCCCAGATCCTATGCAGCATGTCGCCGAACAGCCGCCGGTTCAGATGTCCTTCGGCCAACAGCAGCCAATAGTACCGCGCATGCTTGACCAGCCTACCGCCCGTCTTCATCAGGCGCTGTTGCAAGCTCGTCAGCGACCAGCTCTTGATCCGTTGCGGCAGCCCGAGCCTCCGCCATAGGTTCCCCAGGTTATAGGCCAGCACGCTGAGTTGCAGTCGCACTTCGTTGGCCCGGAACCGATGGCATGACAGCCTTGTCCAATGCGTCGCTTGTTTGCCTTCCTTGATCCACTGCTCCGCCGTGCCGCGCTTGTTGTAGAACCGCACCAGCGAGCGGCTCGGCAAGGCCATGCTCGTGACGATGAAACCGACGCGAGGAAACAACTCACCTTGGTGATGCTCGACCTTCGCAACAACCCGCCGGGAACTTCGACCAGCTCGCGGCCTGATACCGAAAGCTCCTGTAGCGCACCAGGGGCTTTGCGCTCGGCCTGCCCGGCGGACGAAACAGGATATCTTCGATCTCCAGCTCCAGGCTCTTGTTGGCCGGGATGCGAATCACGTAGTCCACGCCGCGCTCCTCCAACGTCTCGTAAATATCCGGCTTGGCGAAGGCGGCATCGGCCCGGAACGTCACCTGTTTGCCCTCCGCCTGTTGGCGTTCGATTTCCGGCAGCAGCAGCTCGTCCCAGTCCTCGGCGCTGGACACGTTGCCCGGTCGCAACTTTGCCGCCAAGCAATCGCCGTGCTGGTTGAACAGCAACAGTGGGTGGTAGCAGACCGACTCGAAGTGGCCGTTGTAGGCGCTGCCTTCCTGCCGGCCGTGGACGGGGCTCTCGGTAGAGTCCATGTCCAGCACGACGCACGCGGAGTCATCACCGGCCTCGGCTTGCGCGATCAACTCGCGGTTCACCGCCATCAGCCCGATCAGATTCTCGTCGCCGGCGAGCATGGCGGTCTCGAAGCTCTGCAGCCGGGAGGTCAGCGCCGCGCCGCGATCCCAGTTCTTCTTCGAGCCAATCAGCCGAAAGGTTGGATCGGCGGAGACACGAACGGCGTCGTTGAGATCCTCGTAGCCCGCCAAGCGGGAGTAGACCGACTGTCGCAGCAGATCGACGAACGGGAACTTCTTGTTCGAGCCTTGCCGCGAATCCGTCAGATGCTCGTCTATCAGCTTGCCTAGTCCGAGTCGTTCGTCCAGTTCGCGAATGAGAATCAGCCCGCCATCCGAGGTGACTCGCGATCCTTGGAAATCGACCTTGAGAAATCCATTGAAGGTGAGCTGAAACGGTTTGTTTTCTTTTTCACCCATTGGGTGTTGATCTCCTCAGCGCCTTGAGTGCTTTCAAGCCCGCATAAATAAAGGCGTCCGAGTCCACCCGATGGTTAGCAGAACCGAAACTAAAGTGGAAATCCGGGTTAAGATATTTACCCGGGTTGTGTCGCCGCCGCGGCGGCCCGTGGCAAAAGTGCGTTTGTGCGAACAAGGGGGACTCTCCTCCGAAAATAGCCCTCGCGAGTATTGTGGATTACGTTTATGTCCGGCAAGATCGCGAACACTTTGAGCCGCGAAGCGGCGGCGGGAATCTCGTGCCCGACCCTTCGGCCCGTCGACACCCATCTTCACGGCGGAAACCCGAAACCGCGAATTCACAGAAACGGACTGTACCCTTTCGTCCCCTTCTCTCGCGGAGTCGGATTCTCACCGCGGGCTGCTGCCTAGTCTCGACTCGGATCCAGTTCCTCCACGCCCGCTTCGTGGAAAATTGCCGTCTCGCCGGCAAGATCCGGTTCACCGCAGTGGCTTAGAATCCAGGCCCGCGCGGCGTTTCGCAGTTCAATCGCCGCATTGAAATCTTCGCCCGTCGGAGCAATGGGCTCTCCAACCCGCAGCTCCACCCCACCCGGGCGGAGTAGAAAACTACCGTCCCGCAGCGCTGACCGCGTCCCTCGCAAGGCCATCGGAATGATGCTGACACCGGCCTTCGCGGCGGTGACAAACGCTCCCATTCGAAAATCGAGCAGCCCGGGCTTTCGCCAGAACGTGCCTTCAGGGAAAAAGAGCAATTTTTCGCCGTCCCCTGCTCGCTGAACGGCTACCCGACTGTCTTCAACGCTTCCGCTTGGGTCGATGCGCTCAACGAAAAGGGCGTTCAAACGTCGCAGCAAAGGACCCACGAACCAGTGCGATCTCAGCTCGCCCTTTACCAAAAACACGGTTTCCCCCGGCAGAGTCGCGGTCAGGACAAGAGCGTCGAGGTAACTGGCGTGATTCGAGACGACAACACCCCGCCCCCGCGATATGTTCTCCAAGCCTCCCACGCGAACGGAAATCCCCACCAGGCGCAAAACGCTTCGGCAGAGCACTCGCCCGGCTTGCCGGCGCAGCTTCAGACTCGGTAGCAGCCAAACCCAAGGCAGCCCCAGCACCATCCCAAGAACGACGACGAGAACCGTATAGCCGGCGTACAGTCTCCGAGTCGTTCCGCCCAACACGGCGCGAATCCGCCGCGCAACCCCTTCGGCCGTGAATCGCGCCAGCTGTCGCCAAGGCGGTCGGCGGCCGGCCATGAGGGCGCCGCGTTCGTAAAGAGTTCGGGCTTCCGAACGCCTGAGTTTTCCGCTGGAAGTCTTGGGGATGGCTTGCGGCGGCGTGAGAACCACTTCGTCAACCGGGCTTTCAAGTACTTCCGCCGTTGTTTCCTTCACCCGGTTGCGAATTTCGTCCAGCCTCTCCGACGCTGTCTCGCGGGTTTCGGCGACCAGGACCAAACGTTCGGTCCCCGATTGCGAGTCCGCGGACCCGAACAGCGCCACGCAGCCCTTGCGGATGCCTTCGACCTGCCCAACCGCCTCTTCGACCTGGTGCGGATAGATGTTTCGCCCGGCTCGAATAATGACGTCCTTGGAGCGCCCCGTGACGAAGACATCTCCGTCGGCGACGTAGCCCAAATCTCCGCTGTTTCGCCAATCTCCGTCGAGCAACGCCTGGGTGGCTTCGTCGTTGCGGAAGTAGCCGCTGGTGGCCGAGGGTCCCCGGAACTGTAGCCGGCCTTGGCGACGGTCGGGCAGCTCGCGACCCGCGGCGTCGACGACGCGCACTTCGTGGCCCCGCAGCGGCTGCCCGCAGGCCACGAATGCCAGGGTTGCCTCGCTCTCGCCGGCGGCGGGGAGGGCGGCTCCGCGCGACGTCATCTCCTCCCGCCGAACGCGGTCGACGCGCGGTGGCCGCCGCTCACCTTGAATCGTCACCGCAAGCGAGTTCTCCGCCATCCCGTACACCGGCGCCATCGCCTCCGCCGGAAACCCGTAGGGCTCGAAGCGATCGGTGAACCGTTGAATCGTAGCCGAGCTGACCGGCTCGGCGCCGTTCATCACCCAGCGCAGCGAACTCAGGTCGAGACCGCGAATCGCTTCGTCTTCGATCTTTCGGACGCAAAGCTCATAGGCAAAATTAGGAGCGGCGGAAATCGTCGCGCGGTGGCGGTCGATCGCCCTCAACCACTGCTCGGGACGGCCTAGGAACGTCAACGGCGACATGATCACCGCCGGTACGGCGAAATACATAGCTCCCAGCCACATGCCGATCAGCCCCATGTCGTGGTAGAGCGGCAACCAACTCACCGCGATATCGTTCGAATCAATGGCGAGCGATCGGCCCGTGGCGCGAATGTTGGCGAGCAGGTTGCGATGGGTGAGCATCACCCCCTTGGGGCGGCCGGTGCTCCCGGAGGTGTATTGCAACAGCGCCAAGTCATCCCCGTGTATGGGCACGGCCCTTGCCTCGGCTCGATCACCACGCAGCCCCTCGACGGTTTCGACAAACCGCAGGCTGTCGACCTGAAGCTTCAGGACCGCCGCGATCGTCCGAGCCTGCGTCACCGTGATGAGGCCGACGGCGCCGGCGTTGTTGAGGATCCCGGCCTGCCGACGCAGATGGTCCTCGAGTTGAGAAGGCCGCGCCGGCGGGTAGATCGGGACGGGCACGCAACCGGCCCCTAGAATCCCAAGAAACGCGTAGAAAAACTCTCCGCCCGTGGGCAGCATCAAGGCGATGCGATCGCCGCGCTCGACCCCTCGCGAAGCGAGGCCCGCGGCTACCGAGCGGGCTTCCGCCGCCAGCCGCCCATAGGTGATCTCGGGATCGTGTTCGCGTTCATCCCATAGCAGAATATGAGGCCGATCCGGGTGGTCGTCCAAATGCCGGTCCAGAACGTCAAGCAGAGTCTCCGCGTCCGCCGGGGTGGACCGGCTTGGCGCGAGCACCGAAAGATCGACGACCGAATCCGGTGTGAGTTCGACCGCGCCGTCGGCTTTCGCTAAACCGACCAGCAGATGGGCCACCGTCTCGCTCTCCGACAGCAGCGATTCCGGCAAAGCGACTCGAAATTCGCGTTCGAGACGGCTCAGCAATTCAGCTCGCCCCAGGCTGTCGAGGCCGAGGTCGCGGTCGAGGCGACTCTCGGCGGTGAGGTGGAGATTCTCTCGTCGTTCGGGATGAACCTCAACGACGAAATCAGTAACGACTTTGAGCAGCCGTGCCGCGGCTTCCGAAGCTTCTTTCCCGACGGATGCGCTCTGCGTCATGAGGTCGCTTGTGAGTCTAACAAAAGACTCGCATCGTGACCGCGCCCGGCAACACTCTTGTACGGCGCGACCTCGGGGCGCGCGACATAAACGGAGACAATAGGCCCGGCAGCCCGGTTCACCGCGGTTCACCGGGCTTGACTCTCCATTAGGCCGGCCCTTGGAGGGCCGGTATGCGCCGTCCCGGCGCCGGGCAACCAGACCGCTTCAGCGGCCTTCCCCTTCAGGCTTTAGCCATGGCCGAACCAGGCGGAAAATTCCAGGACCATTTGGAGGGCGCCAACACCGGCCCTTCCACACTTATGTTGCGCACCCGTGACCTCATGAAGAGAACCATCCCCCGGCTTCGCTATCATGGGGTCGTGTTTCGCGGCAACGATCGCAAGCTTTTGCCGCTCGGTTCGAAGGCGCCGGAATTCCGCCTGCCCGACGAAACCGGCCGCGAGATCGCTCTCGCCGATTTTCGGGGCCGATCAGGAGTCGTCCTTGTCTTCTACGTCATGGATGCCACCCCGGGTTGACAGCGCCAACTATGCCGGTTGCGGGACAACTGGGATGCGTTCGTGGAACACGGAATCGCGATTTTCGGAGTGAACCCGGGCAGTGATGCCGGCCATCGGAGGTTCAGCGAAAAGCACGGATTCCCATTCCCTTTATTAGTGGACAAGGGAAAGAAGACAGCGGCCCGGTATGGCGCCGGTGGGCTGTTCGTGAAACGCACTGTGTACGGTATCGATGAGCAAGGGGAAATCGTTTTTGCGGAAAGGGGTATGCCGTCGCCCGCAGCCATCCTTCAGGCGCTGACGACAACCGAACGAATGCCATGAGTGAGAAACATCAGTCCGATCCGTTTGTCGCCGTATTCTCATCCCGCGAGGTCCATGCCGAAATCGAAGCCGAGACCATCCACGGCTTGTTGGAGTCCGCGGGTTTGCAATCGATGATTGTTCGCGAGAACGTCCAAGAACTGCCGATCGGCAAAGTGAGCGTTCGTGTGATGGCGTCCGACGAGCAGGAGGCTCGTACACTGATCGCCGAAGCCGAACGCATCGCGCCGGCCCCGGATGAGCAGGACGCTCTCGAATGAAATCGCGCCGTCTATTGCTCGCGAGCGTCTCATCGGCCGTGCTTGTCGCCTTGACGGCCTGCGCGCCGGATCCGACGCCTCCGCCCGAGACCGCGCGGGATCGTGCCGACGCGCTGATCGAAGCGGGCGAGTCGAGTCCGCTTCCCGCCGGCGCGCCACGTTTGATTCTGCTTGTCGTCGTCGATCAATTGCGCTACGACTACCTGACGCGTTTCGAAGACCTCTACACCGGCGGCTTCCGTAGACTGCTCGAACAAGGCGCCCTCTTCACCGAGGCCCGCTACCGCCACGGGGTGAATGTCACAGCCGTCGGCCACGCTACGATCGTTACCGGCCGACACCCCTCCCACCACGGCATCGTCGGCAACCGATGGTACGACCCCGCGTTCCGGCGCGATGTCGGGGCAGTGGAGGATCCCGCTTATGCACCTGTCGCGGGGTCGGGTGTCAGGGCGTCGCCGCGGAATCTGCTCGTCCCCACTCTCGGCGACCTACTGAAACAAAGCAATCCTCGATCGAAAACCGTCGCAATCGGCACGAAAGATCGCGTGGCGGTGTTGCTCGCCGGGACGGCGGGCGACGCGGCGTATTGGTTTTCCGATCAGTGCGGCTGCCTCATCACCAGTAATTATTTCACCTCGAAACCCCCTGCCTGGCTGACGAAGTTTCAGCAGCAACGCCGGGCTGATGCTTACCTCGAAAAACCGTGGACTCGCTTAGTCGACGACCCGCGACTTTACAGCGAACGTTCTCGAGAGGATGCATTCAAGGCTGAAAGCGACGGGAGGAATATCGTTTTCCCCCATACCCTCTGGACCTACGAGCAGCTGAAGAAAACGCATAACTACGACGAGTTCGTTCTCGATGCCGTCGTCGAGGCCATGGATTTCCATGAGATCGGCCGCGACGATGTGACCGACTTGCTGGCGATCGGGTTTGCCGCGACCGATCACATCGGCCACAACTTTGGCCCCTTCAGCCAAGAAGCCATGGATCAACATCTGCGCCTCGATCTGCTGTTGGGACGGCTTTGGCGCCAGGTCGATAAGCGAGTGGGCTTGGAGAATACAATTGTCGTCTTGACGGCGGACCACGGAGTCGCGCCGCTGGTCGCGCAATCGCGGCGGCATGGAATACCGGCCGATGCCGTGCGGTCCGATGTGCTCTGGAATGCGGTGAATCAAGCGGCAGCCGAGCAACTTGGGCGGGGCGACGTTGTGGCCTACGTCTCCGGCGGGCATGTGACCTTCAACTTGAAAGCCATGGATGCCGGCGGACTGAAGCGCGAGCAAGTGGAAAGGGTCGCCAAGCAAGCGCTGCTCGAGCTCGACCCGGTCGTCGCCGTCTATACGCACGCCGACCTACGAGCGGTGCCCGACGATCAGGATCCCGACCCCTATCGAGCGCTCTACCGAAACTCGGTGTATCCGGGCCGCAGCCCCCACCTGCTGGTGCAATTGAAGCCGTTCTACTACACGGGAAATAGCCAAGGAAACACGACGCACATCAGCGCTCATGACTATGACCGTCACGTTCCGATCTTTTTCATGGGCGCGGGCGCGACCCCGGGCCGCTACGACACACCAAGCGGCCCCGAGGATATAGCCCCCACGCTGGCGGCGTTATTGGGATTTAATATCGAGCCCGAGCCCGATGCCCGCGTGCTCGATGAGCTGAACTTGCGGTAGGTAGGCGAACC
Source organism: Bryobacterales bacterium (assembly GCA_965238125.1). GTDB lineage: Bacteria > Acidobacteriota > Terriglobia > Bryobacterales > UBA6623 > UBA6623. Next base: position 1,582,220 of record OZ250179.1, read on the forward strand.
GCCGAGGCGGAAGCGGCGCCGAAGCAACCCCGCACCGCCTGCCGAGCGTCGAGATGTTGTGGGTCTTACTTAATACCGGCCAGGTGCGTCAGCCCCTGGACTCGGACCCACGCCCATCGGAACACCGCATCCTTCCCAACCGCCGACGACCTGCCGCTTTACAGCGAAGCCTTGTTGCTCGGTTCCGTCGTATAAACCGGTTGAGCGTCCTTACCGGGATCGGCTTCGTACTTCGACGCGCATTTGGCCTGGATCTTCTTGGCCTCGAAGACGCCGTCGGAGCGCAGGCGTCCGTCGCAGAGCGCTTGGGCCCTATCGCGGAAGGTGTCGGGAAGCGGGTCGCGGCCGACGTAGATGACCGACAGCTTCCTGTCTTCCTGCTCGATTGTGAAGTTGACTTTCTCCCCCGAGCGGACGATCGAATTGGGTTCCACGTCGCCGCCTACCCGAAGACGCTTTTCCACCGCGTCGTCCATGGCTTGCAGCTCTTCGATCGTGACGTAGTAAGTGGCGGTCTCATTGATGCCGGATGCGGCGAGCCAGCCCAGCGTTCCGACGATAACGACGGTGATCAGACCAAATTTCAGTTGCGTATTCATTTCGCCTCCGGCTCTCGAACAGCCTGCTTACAGTATATCTCTTCGACTTGTCGATGCGGATCTCCGAACTTGGGTGTGCGGCATAAATGTTGGAAAAGTAAGCCCGACAGCCCGGTTCACCGAATCGGTTCACCGGGCTCCGGCTCGATTAGGCCGGTCCTTGTAGGGCCGGCTCCAAGGCATTCAGGCTTAGCCATGGCCGAACCAGGCGAAAAACTACGGGACCATTAACAGAGCACCATCGCCAACTCTCCCACATTTATGTCGCGCACGCTCTCCAATCCCGCCCGAACAGAGGTTGCAACTCAACCGCCAAATACCCCGTACCCCGGTCCCCCAGGGTCACTTCTTCGTCTTGATGTAGGCGATGATCTTTTCGATCTCGGCGGCGCTGAGCCGGTTCACGTAGGGCGGCATGACGTCGCCGCCGAATTGAACCTTGACGCGGACGTATTCGACGCTGGGCTTGCCGCCGGAAAAAGGGAGCTTCTCGTTTTGGAACAGACGAAACAGCGAGGGGCCTAGCTTCTTCGTCTCCGCCGCTTCGATGTCGTGGCAGACGATGCAATTCTCGCGATAGAGCCCCCGGCCGATGTGATTCAACTTTTCCCAGGGAGGCGGTTTGCGGTCGGCGGCGGTCGCCGGCACCGCGGGGAGCATCCAAATCGCCACGATTCCCACGACCAGGCGGCGCATCACTCCGGCTCCTCCCACGTTTCGATGTGCCGCGCTCCGCGGCGCCGCAGGGCTTCTTCGGCCGGCGCCACGTCGCCGCGGCAATCCACCTGCAAAATCATGCCGTCATCGGGTATCTCCGGGGCCGCGCGGCGGCTCCGCCGCAGCAGGCCGCTTTCCCAAAGAAACATGAAAACCGTCCCGAAAATCGCCCCGGCCATGGTCATCTCAAAGGTGACGACCCCGGTTGCCCAGCCCGAGGTGAGCGGCATGCCTCCGGTCACCAGCGGGTAGGCCCGCTGCGTGTAGAACATAAACGCCGTCACGCCCGTGCCGGCCGCCAGCGCGGCGACGACGGCGAACAACGACATGTGACTCGGCCGATCGAGCAACCCGGGCTCCAACTCGATCGGTTTACTCGAAAAGATCTCCAAGTGCTCGGGACCGATCCCCTGTCCCCGAAGCTCTCCGACCGCCGCGGCGACCTCTTTCGTCTCCCGGAACTCGGCGTTAATGATCATCTTCGTACTCCCAGATGGCGATGATCGGAAACGCCTTAATGAAGAGCAAATAGAGCAAGGCCATGGCCGCGAACGTGCCGGCGGTAATCGACAATTCCACCCAACTCGGAGCGTAACCGCCCCAACCCGACGCCAGTGGCGGGTGCGACAGCGTCGGAATCACAATCAGAAAGCGCTCGAGCCACATCCCGATTAACACCGTCACTCCCGAGAAGCAAATCGTCGTGATGTTGCGCAGCTTTCGAATGCTCAGCAGCGTGAAGGGAATCACGAAGTTGCAAATAATCATCGTCCACAGCGCGGTCGAGTATACGCCATGTTCGCGGACGTTGAACACCGCAATCTCCGCGGGATTATTGCCGTACCAGACGGTAAGGTGCTCGGCGAAGGTGAAGTAGAGCCAGACGAGCGACATCAGCAGCAACAGCTTGCCGAGATTGTCGAAATGAGACGGCCGCAAGTAGCGATGCAGCTTCAAGAAATGCCGCAGGGCCGCCATCACCAACACCAGCGCGGCAATGCCGCTGAGAATCGCTCCGGCCACGAAATAGGGCGCGAAAATCGTGCTGTGCCACATCGGAGCAATCGACATCGAAAAGTCGAACGCCACCACCGAGTGCACCGAAACCGCCACCGCGAGAATCATCCCCGCCATCAGCTTCATGGCCCGCTCGATGGCGTGCCATTGGCGGTCGCTTCCAGTCCAGCCGAGCGATAGGGCGCGGTAGACGAAGCTTCTTACACCGCTCGTCCGGTGCGACATCATCGCCAGGTCGGGAATCATCGGCAGGTAGAGAAACAACACGCTGCCGGTCATGTAGGTGAAGATCGCTGTCATATCCCACACCAGCGGCGAGCGGAAGTTCGGCCACAACATTCGCTCATTGGGATACGGAATCAGCCAATAGAACAGCCAAACCCGCCCCAGGTGAATTAGCGGGAACAGTCCCCCGATCATCAGGCAAAAGACCGTGATGGCTTCGGCGGCACGCGTAACCGGTTTGCGCCAACCGGCGTCGGTCAGCCGCAGGATGGCGGAAATCAGCGTCCCGGCGTGCGAGATACCGATCCAGAAAACGAAGTTAATGATGTAGAAGCCCCAGAAGACCGGCCGCCGGATGCCCGCAACGCCGATGCCGTAATAGATCTGGTAGCCCCAAGCCACCAACGCCCAGGCGACAACCGCGCCGCAAAGCCCCACCGCAGCCAGGTACCCGAAGCTAAAGCCTTCCAGCGGACGCAGCAGATCCCGCCGGATTTCCGCTTCCGGCGACATGCGATCCAATGGCTCGGCGAAGGCTCCCATGACGATTTACTCTTCGCACGACGCGCCGACCGCGATCACTCCCCGCGCTCCAGATAAAAGACACGCGGCTTGGTTCCCAGCTCGCCGAGCAGTTGCGTCGACCTGCCGGTTTCAGTCCACCGGGAAACCTTGCTCTCTTTGTCGGTAAGGTCCCCGAAGACCATCGCTTCGGCCGGACACGACTGCACGCACGCCGGTTGCACGTCGCCGTCTTCCACGTCTCGACCCTCGGCCTTGGCGTCGCGCTTGCCTCGCTGCACGCGCTGGATGCAGAAGGTGCACTTCTCCATCACGCCCCCGGGGCGGACCGAGACATCGGGGTTCAATTGCAGCTTCAATTCCTCGGGCCAAATCGGGTCGTACCAGTTGAAAAACCGTACCGTGTAGGGGCAGTTATTGGCGCAATAGCGGGTGCCCACGCAGCGGTTGTAGACCTGAACGTTCAGGCCCTCGGGATTTTGGTAGGTGGCGTAAACCGGGCAGACCGGTTCGCAAGGCGCGTCGTCGCATTGTTGACACATGACAGGTCGATATTTGACCTTGATGTCGGGGAATTCGCCCTCGTAGTAACGGTCGATGCGAATCCAGTGATTCGCACGCCCCTGGGCCGAAGAGGCTTCGTCGGAGAGCGGAATATTGTTCTCGGCGTGACAGGCGATCACACACGCCTCACAGCCGGTGCAGCGGTCGAGATCGATCGCCATGCCCCACTGCGGGATATGATCTTCGCCCGGCTTCTCGGTTTGCTCTTTCTTTGTGTCTGTTGGCACCTTTCTATCTCCCTTAGCAGCTCCCGACCAAAATTCGAGGACGCGAAAAAAGGGTATAGCCACCGATTTTCGCCGTCCACCGGGGTCGGCAACCAGACTGTTCCACGAGCGAAAATCGGCTGGCAGTCCCGCTTTTTCGCCCGAACACGCTTACGCCGCGCGTCGCTGCGGTGTCCGCCCTACATCCGCTCATGAGGGACCTCGCGATCCATCACCGCGAATTGCACCAGCCCCGGCCGCCGGTCCAGCTTTTCGATCTTGACCGACACCGACCCCATTGCCGGCACCCCGGTCTTTGCCTCGCGCTCGTCCCCAACCAGCACCAGCGGGTTCGCCCCGCGGCCGGAAGCATACCGACCGTACTCGGTGTGCCCTTGTCCCATGGCCATGCTGATGACCCCGGGAATGGCCGCCGGGTGGACGTACACCGGCGCTTCGATGGACCCGCCGCTTGAGGTCAGTCGTACGGCATCGCCGTTCACCACGCCCAAGCGCTCGGCCGTTCCGGGATCGATCTCGACCGGCAGGCTCCACATAACGCTTGAGATTTGGTCCGGCATCTGTTGCAACCAAGGAAGATGTGCCCCGGTTCCGTCTCCGAATTGCACCGATGGGTAGACCTGAAAACGACAGGGGAACTCCCCGTCGCCCGGGTCGGTTTCCGCCGAGCCCTGTCCCGCGATCTCGACCGGACCTGAGCTCGCTACGGGTTCTCCCGGCTCGCCCCACCAGCCGCCTTGGCGTTCGGCATAGGCCGCGAAGTCCGCCTCGGATTCGCCCCCGGCTCCGAGGTCGTAGTCTCGGTAAAGGTCGCCGAAGGCGTCGGAGATCGAATAGGCCGCGACCGTGACTCCGGCACGCTTCGCCAACTCCACCAAGACTTCCTCGGTGGCGCGCGTGTCGTAAAGCGGGCGGACGAAAGCCCCCGATCCATTGACCGCCGGGCGGGCAGCCACTTCCGGAGCGACCAGCGCCTCGGATTCTAGTGTGTCGTGGTCGGGCAAAACCAGCCGACTGTGGATCGCGCTGTCGTCGAGAAGCGACGCAAAGCTGATCACGGTCTTGCCCGCGAGCAGATTGGCGACGCGAGGCGACGTATACGCCGGATTGGCGCCATCAAGGAGAACCAGATCGGCGCTCTCCAGCCGCTTTTCAAGATCCTCGAACCGAGGACGTGCTGCTTCGAAGGCCTCGATTCCCAAAGCCGGATGCACCCCGCCGGGCTTGCCTATGTTCCCAAGCAGGATATTGAGCGCCCCGGCGGCGACCACCGCATCCAGGGAATTCCGCTGCACGATCGACGCTCCGGGAACGACAACGGGCGCCTCGGCCTCGGCCAACTCGGTCGCGGTTTGTTCGATCTGCTTGGGGGTCAAACCCGCATCGGCGGCCGCTCGTTCGAGATCCACCGCGGCGAAGACGTCGCGCACGGCGTCGGACACCACGCCCTTCCCTAAGCCCCCCTCAACCAGCACATGGCCAAGCCCTAACGCCAGGGCATGCTCGCCGCCGGGCGCAACCGGCAGCCAGCGATCGGCGCTCCAGGCGGTTTGCGAAAAGCGCGATTCCGCGTGAACCAGCTTTCCGCGGATCCCCGGACGCCCCCGCCGGAAATGTCCGAAACGGCGGGCATAGAGCACCGGGGAAGCCCAGCCTCCCAGAAAATCCGCGCCCAGGCCCAGGACGTACGTAGCGTCTTGGATTTCATACGAGGGCAAAACCCTCTGCCCGTGAAGCAGTTCGGCGGCCTGTCGCTCGACAGTGAGATCGCAAACCCCCGTCGTCGTCGCGGCCGAGGCTCCTAGAGCCCGTAAGAAACGGTCGACAACCACAGCCCGCGTTCCGCTTCCGGGGCCCGCGAGGTAGACAATCCCGGTGGGATTCTTCTCGACCGCTTCCGCGATCAACCCCCCGGCTTCGTCAAGAGCTTCCTCCCAAGAAATCGCCCGGAATCCGCCCTCGGCCGCGGCATCGCGTTTCAACGGACCGCGCACACGATCGGGGTGATACAGGGCCTGCACCGCCGCCTGTCCCCGTCCGCACAGTCGCCCGCCGCTGACCGGATCGAGCGGGTTCCCCTCGATTTTCTTGATCGCGGCAATGCGTTCGCGGACCTTCTCGCCCTCGACCGTGATTTCGCGCTCCGATTCCATCACGCGAACAATCGTTCCGCAACCGGCACCGCATTGGCGGCAGACGCTTGGATGCCACTCCTCTTCGCCCGGTACAATCGCTTCCTCGGGTACGAGCAGCGGGATCAACTCTTGACCCGTCTTGCCGCAGGCGCCGGTAATCGCCCCGCCCGAGGCGGTTCCCACCAGCTTGAAAAAGTTCCTTCGATCCATCGCTGTTGCTTTGTGCCGGTGCAGCCGGAGGGGCAACCCCGAACCGCGGCCCGAGCTCTAGTAATGACAAACGACGCAATCGTCGCTCGCCTTGTTCTCCCTATGGCAGTTCACACAGGTCCCCATCGTATGCTTAACCACCGGCTTGGCGATCGTCATCTTGGCGACTTCCCCGTGACAAACGGCGCACTCAACACCCGCGCGAACATGCGGCGCATGGCGAAATTTCACGAAAGCCAACTCGTGAAATCCATACACCCGCGCCCACGGTAACTCGCGCTTCTTTTCGGCGTACTCGCGCAAAACCGTCACCCCCGGCCCCTCGGTGGCGACCTTCTCGTGACACAACATACACTTCGACACTGACGGCAGGCTGGCTTTCGTGCCGGTATCGGCGGTGCTGTGGCAGTCCACGCACGCCAACCCTTGATCGACATGCTTGTTGTGAGGGAAATCAATCGGCTGCTGTTGCGCCCATGCGGGTGAGAACAGCGCGACCGCCAGGATGAACAGCAACATAGACGAGCACAAACTCTCGCTCAACACGACCGGCGAGACTCTACCTCTTACATCGTCTCGAGGAGGAAAAAGTGACGATCGGTCATTGTAACAGGTGAGTGGGAGTCTGAAAAACGAGGGGGGGGCGCGACATATATGTGGAGAACCGCACCGGTGTTAGCGCGGACGGCCGTCCGCGCCCTGGAGTTTCTACATTCTTCATCCAATGGCGGTGGCATGCCGTGGGGCAGGTCTCCAGGCCTGCCCATTCCTGCATCCGCCCATGAGCCGGCGTGCAGCGATCGAAGCGGCGCCCCCACGAGTCGAGTTAATGCCGGCCCTGGGCGCGAACCCAGCGATCTCGCCGCGAACTAAGCCAGGATTTCCATTTTGGCCCTGGCACGGTCACAGGATACACCCCCGCTGCGCCGAATACCACGTCTTTTCGCGCTGAACCCTGCACATCACCTCCGCCGGTAGGCGCCAGGGCTCGTCCGTCCGCTCACAGACGTTGATTGAGCGGACTGAACGGCGCTCCGGCCGACACTGCTCCCTGCGAAACCTTTTTGGAGCCAAAAACTGTTGATCCTCGCCCGGGCAACGCTACCCACCCGGCACAGGCAGCGCCCAGATCCTATGCAGCATGTCACCGAACAGCCGCCGGTTCAGATGCCCCTCCGCCAGCAGCAACCAGTAGTAGCGAGCATGCTTGACCAGCCGACCGCCGGTCTTCATCAACCTGTGTTGCAAACTCGTTAGCGACCAGCTTTTGATTCGCTGCGGCAGCCCTAGCCGCCGCCACAGGTTGCCCAGGTTGTAGGCCAGCACGCTGAGTTGCAGCCGTACCTCGTTGGCTCGGAAGCGGTGACACGACAAGCGGGTCCAGTGCGTGGCCTGTTTGCCTTCTTTGATCCACTGCTCCGCCGTGCCGCGCTTGTTGTAGAACCGCACGACCGAGCGGCTCGGCAAGCTCATGCTCGTCACGACAAATCCGACGCGCGGGAATAGTTCGCCCTGGTGATGCTCGACCTTGGCGACAACTCGCCTTGCCTTCGACCAGCTCTCGGCCTGATAGCGAAAACTCTTGTAGCGCACTAGTATAGCGTTTCATTAAAACATAACCATAGGACAATGTTTCCTGCTAGACTGGTCGCATGGCAGGAAAATCGAAGCGTCCCCCACTGCTGCTCACGACCGAAGAGGTGCAACATCTGAAACGGCTGCGGCGTTCCCGCAAGGCTCCGGCTCGGGAGGTGCGGCGCGCCGAGATTCTGTGGCGCTATCATGGCGGCGAGACAATCGCCGAGATTATGCGGGCCGTGAAGATGACCCGCAAGAGCGTTGCCAAATGGATCGAGCGAGCCCTCGCCATCGGAGTGCAAGCAGCGCTCAAGGATGCCTATCATCGTCCCTACGAGCCCCGCATCTCCGAGGAGGCCAAGGCCTGGGTGGTGCATTTGGCCTGTTGCAAACCCAAGGAACTGGGATACGCCGCCGAGTTGTGGACCCGCGGCGCGCTCGCTCTCCACGTGCGCCGGCATGCCGTGGAGGCGGGCTATCCGGCCCTGGGGCAAGCGGCCAAGGCGACCGTCCACCGGATTCTGGCGGGGCAGCCGCTGCATCCAGAGAAGGTGAAATACTACCTGGAGCGTCGCGACCCGGAGTTTGAGTCCAAGATGCGGCAGGTGCTGCTGGTCTACCGCGAGGTGGCCTTGCAAAATGAAAGCTCGGGCGAGGGCGGCCCCTCGCCGGGCGTGATCACGGTTTCGGTGGACGAAAAGCCCGGTGTGCAAGCGATCGCCAACACCGCCCCGGACCTGCCGCCGGTCCCTGGGCGGCATCCTTGTACGGCTCGGGATCACGAATACCAACGTCTGGGAACCTGCTCGATTCTGGCGGCGCTGGACTTGCACGACGGCCGCGTAACGGCGCGGGTCGAGCGGCGGCACCGCAGCCGCGAATTCATCTCACTGCTGAAGGATCTGGACCAATTCTATCCGGCCGAATGCACGATTCGATTGATCTTGGACAATCATTCCGCTCACATATCCAAGGAGACGAAGGACTATTTAGCGACGCGGCCGAACCGCTTCAAATATGTGCACACGCCGACCCACGGGTCCTGGCTGAACATTGTGGAGACGCTGTTTGGGAAGATGGCCCGGACGTTTTTGAAGCGCATCCGGGTGGAGTCCTGGGAGGAGCTTCGGGAACGAATCCTGCTGGGGATCGCGGAAATCAACGCCGCTCCGGTGGTCCACCGCTGGAGCAAGTTCGAGGCGCTCGAGGAAGCGCCTGAGTTGGGTATAATTTAATGAAACGCTATACTAGGGGCTTGGCGTTCGGCCTGCCCGGTGGCCGAAACAGGATGTCCTCGATCTCCAGCTCCAGGCTCTTGTTCGCCGGGATGCGAATCACGTAGTCCACGCCGCGCTCCTCCATCGCCTCGTAGATCTCGGGCTTGGCGAAGGCGGCGTCGGCGCGGAACGTCACCTGTTTGCCCTCCGCCTGTTGTCGTTCGATCTCCGGCAGTAGCAGCTCGTCCCAGTCCTCGGCGCTGTGCACGTTGCCGGGACGCAGCTTCGCGCCTAGGCAGTCGCCGTGCTGGTTGAACAGCAACAGCGGGTGATAGCAGAGGGACTCAAAATGGCCGTTGTAGGCACTGCCTTCCTGTTGGCCGTGGACGGGGCTCTCCGTGGAGTCCATGTCGAGCACCACGCGGTCTGAACCGTCGGGAGCTTCGGCTTGCGCGACCAGCTCCCGGTTCACTGCCATCAGCCCCAGCAAGTTCTCTTCGCTCGCCAGCATCTCCGTCTCGAAGCCATGCAGCGTCGAGGTCAAGGCTGCTCCGCGATCCCAGTTCCTCTTCGAGCCGATCAAGCGAAAGGTCGGATCGGCGGATACTCGAACGGCGTCATTGAGGTCCTCGTAGCCAGCGAGTCGGCTGTAGACCGACTGCCGCAGCAGATCGGCCAGCGCGAACTTCTTGTTCAAGCCTTGTCGCGAGTCGCTGAGATGCTCGTCGATCAGCTTCCCGAGTCCGAGTCGTTCATCCAGTTCGCGAACGAGAATCAGACCGCCATCCGAGGTGACTCGCGATCCTTGGAAATCGACTTTGAGAAATCCATTGAACGTGAGCTGAAACGGCTTGTTTTCTTTTTCACCCATCGGGTGTTGACCTCCATGGCGTCCTTATCGGGCTCTAGCCCCTATCAATAAAGACGCTGAAGGTCGCTGGATGGTCTGAAGCTCATACATCAAATTGAAAATGCGGGCTAAGATAACGATAGCCGTCCCGAATGAACGAGGCGACCCCATGCCGGCCACCATGCCCGGAACCTCCGTCCTGTTCCTATGTACCGGCAATTCATGTCGCAGCCAAATGGCCGAGGGCCTGTTGCGCGGCCTAGCCGGTGACCGTTTCGACGCGGCGAGCGCAGGGACGAAACCCGTCGGCTTGAATCCTCTGGCGGTGCGAGCCATGGCGGAACTCGATCTAGACATCTCGAGCCACGCCTCGAAACACGTCGATTCCTTGGCCGAGAAGGAATTTACCTACGTCATCACCGTCTGCGACAATGCCCGCGAAACTTGTCCGACTTTCCCCGCTCAGGTGAAGAGTCTGCACTGGAGTTTCGATGACCCCGCCGACGCCGCGGGCGACGATGAAGAGCGCATGCCCGTATTTCGCCGTGTTCGCGACGAAATCGCCGCCCGCATCCGAGAGTTCGTCGGGACATTTCAGTAAGCTGCTTGCCGACTCGATGCCCCGACGTGGCGTGAGCCTCCAGGCTTGCCGCGCCCCGAGTCATCGGGGTGGATCTTGGGTCCCACTCTCATGCCTGCGAAAATGGGGTCGCGATAGGGATGCCGGTCGCCCGGCACCCCCCGCACAGATCCGGACGTGAGCGTTGACTCATACGGCTCTTACCTTGGATGGGTAAAAGCTGCTGCGCAGAAGCTCCGGCGTGAGCTGATGCAACAGCGAAGTGAACTTCCCCCGTTGCCTTCCGTCGTGCTGCTTGCCGCACGCCTTCCAGCCCCTGGGGGGGCCGGGGGGGGCCTGGGTAGAAGTCCCCACCCGGGCGAGCCCTGGAGGGCGGTAGGAAACATCCCGTCAACCCAACCTGACGCTACACATCGTAAAACCTCATTTGCATGGCGGCATTATGAATGCCGCGGATTCGCGGATTCGGCGTCCAGCGACTCGTACCTCGCCGCCCTAATTCCATGTCGATCTCCGTATGATCGTCATAAGATCTCCAGAAACACCGTCCCCGCCGGCCGGCCGCGCGGCCTTCAGCCGGCGGACTGTTAGAATGCGATTGGAGGAATGGCCGAGTGGTTGAAGGCGGCGGTCTTGAAAACCGTTAGCGGGGCAACTCGCTCGGGGGTTCGAATCCCTCTTCCTCCGCCATGCCTTTTGTTTTCTGTAGGTTACATACCATACTATCCACTGTGATCCTGAATTGACTAGTAACCGGTGCATCTACTAAACACGACGTCTTATTGAGTCTCGCATAATATCCTGTCAATCGAGACAAAGAGAAGACTGTTTCCAGAAAGCGGTAATCAAGCGCGGTTTGCGGCGCATGCGCCGCAGCGTTTTGCGGGCACGTTCGTCGAGTTCCCAGTAGTCCTTCGGACAGACGTTCGGCAACTCGTGCTGTTTCCAGTACGCCCAGATGTATTCCACCGGATTCAGCTCCGGCGCATACGCCGGCAAATACTCCGTCACGATATGGCCTTGCGAGAGTTCAATGAACTCTCGCACCATCCGACTGCGATGCGCCGGCAAGCGGTCCCAGACGATCATCAACGGGCCGTCCATGTGGCGAACCAAGGCCTGCAGAAAGTCGATGACCTCCAACTCGCCAATCGCGCCGGGATAGAGCCGAAAGTAAAAGTTGCGCAACGTCAACCCGGCCGACACCGAAAGCTTCTGCCAATTGAAGTTGAACTCCAGCAGCGGCGTCTCGCCGCGCGGCGCCCAGGTGCGGCAACGATGCGGCTTCTGACTCCATCCGCTTTCGTCGATGAAGACGATCGTGCGGTCTTGTTTGCGGGCTTTTTTTAATGGCCGGCCACCTCTTGCACTTCCAGTCGCGGATGGCCTCTTCGTTGCGCTCGCGGGCTTTGCCGACCGGGCGTTGCGGGCTCCAGCCGAGCGCCCGCAGGATCTTCCAGACATGGCCCTCGTGATAGCGCACGCCGAACTCGTCTCGGATCAGACGAGCCACCCGCGGACAGCTCCACAACGGCGTCGGGAAGCCGTGCGCCTCGGGGCCTTCGAGCAGCAGGATCTCCAGGCGTTCGAGCTGCGTGGCGTCTAATAGCGGCTTGCGGCCGGCGCGGCCGGCCTTGCGCAGCCCGGCCTCGCCTTGCGCCAGGTACTGTCGTCGCCACTCACTGACGGTTTGGCGGGCGACTGTCAGACGCCTGGCGGTTTCGGACTGATTGAGTCCTTCATCGAGCAAACGCATCGCTTCGAAACGGCGTTTCTCCAATGCTTCGAAATCGCGGCGCTTTCCTTTCGGTGTTCCCATACATAAGAATACGTACGGCAACACCAAAAGATGTCACTCTATTTTGCGAGACTCAATAAGTAATTGCGCATAACCGGCGCAGTGTGTCGTTCGGCCGGCATCGAGCAAGGCGAGCGGCGCGGGGCGATCTATACGAAGGCTGAGGCGCGGCTCGTGACCCGCATCAAAGACCCCGAGATTGTAAACCCGCATTTTCAATTTGATGTTTGACATCCCGACCTTCCAGCGGCCTTGAGCGTCTTTATTCATAGGGGCTAGAGCCCGATGAGGACGCCATGGAGGCCAACACCCAATGGGTGAAAAACAAACCAAGCCATTCCAGCTAAGTTTCAACGGCTTGTTGAAAGTCGATTTCCAGGGATCGCACGTCACCTCCGCCGGGCGGCCTGCTTCTGGGTGATCAGTTTCTTGTCGGCTTTCTTCAGCGCCACCGACCGGTCGCGCTCTCGTTGGGTCATCGCTAGAAGTCCTTGGTTTCTCACCCCTCCAGCGTGACCTTGTCAATAGGACATTCCTACTCGGCACTCTTAGCCCGCATTTTCAATTTGATGTATGAGCTTCAGACCATCCAGCGACCTTCAGCGTCTTTATTGATAGGGGCTAGAGCCCGATAAGGACGCCATGGAGGTCAACACCCGATGGGTGAAAAAGAAAACAAGCCGTTTCAGCTCACGTTCAATGGATTTCTCAAAGTCGATTTCCAAGGATCGCGAGTCACCTCGGATGGCGGTCTGATTCTCGTTCGCGAACTGGATGAACGACTCGGACTCGGGAAGCTGATCGACGAGCATCTCAGCGACTCGCGACAAGGCTTGAACAAGAAGTTCGCGCTGGCCGATCTGCTGCGGCAGTCGGTCTACAGCCGACTCGCTGGCTACGAGGACCTCAATGACGCCGTTCGAGTATCCGCCGATCCGACCTTTCGCTTGATCGGCTCGAAGAGGAACTGGGATCGCGGAGCAGCCTTGACCTCGACGCTGCATGGCTTCGAGACGGAGATGCTGGCGAGCGAAGAGAACTTGCTGGGGCTGATGGCAGTGAACCGGGAGCTGGTCGCGCAAGCCGAAGCTCCCGACGGTTCAGACCGCGTGGTGCTCGACATGGACTCCACGGAGAGCCCCGTCCACGGCCAACAGGAAGGCAGTGCCTACAACGGCCATTTTGAGTCCCTCTGCTATCACCCGCTGTTGCTGTTCAACCAGCACGGCGACTGCCTAGGCGCGAAGCTGCGTCCCGGCAACGTGCACAGCGCCGAGGACTGGGACGAGCTGCTACTGCCGGAGATCGAACGACAACAGGCGGAGGGCAAACAGGTGACGTTCCGCGCCGACGCCGCCTTCGCCAAGCCCGAGATCTACGAGGCGATGGAGGAGCGCGGCGTGGACTACGTGATTCGCATCCCGGCGAACAAGAGCCTGGAGCTGGAGATCGAGGACATCCTGTTTCGGCCACCGGGCAGGCCGAACGCCAAGCCCCTAGTGCGCTACAAGAGTTTTCGCTATCAGGCCGAGAGCTGGTCGAAGGCAAGGCGAGTTGTCGCCAAGGTCGAGCATCACCAGGGCGAACTATTCCCGCGCGTCGGATTTGTCGTGACGAGCATGAGCTTGCCGAGCCGCTCGGTCGTGCGGTTCTACAACAAGCGCGGCACGGCGGAGCAGTGGATCAAAGAAGGCAAACAGGCCACGCACTGGACCCGCTTGTCGTGTCACCGCTTCCGAGCCAACGAGGTACGGCTGCAACTCAGCGTGCCGGCCTACAACCTGGGCAACCTGTGGCGGCGGCTAGGGCTGCCGCAGCGAATCAAAAGCTGGTCGCTAACGAGTTTGCAACACAGGTTGATGAAGACCGGCGGTCGGCTGGTCAAGCATGCTCGCTACTACTGGTTGCTGCTGGCGGAGGGGCATCTGAACCGGCGGCTGTTCGGTGACATGCTGCATAGGATCTGGGCGCTGCCTGTGCCGGGTGGGTAGCGTTGCCCGGGCGAGGATCAACAGTTTTTGGCTCCAAAAAGGTTTCGCAGGGAGCAGTGTCGGCCGGAGCGCCGTTCAGTCCGCTCAATCAACGTCTGTGAGCGGACGGACGAGCCCTGGCGCCTACCGGCGGAGGTGATGTGCAGGGTTCAGCGCGAAAAGACGTGGTATTCGGCGCAGCGGGGGTGTATCCTGTGACCGTGCCAGGGCCAAAATGGAAATCCTGGTTACAATGAAGGCCGCTCCCCAGCCAAGCTTTTTTCAGCGAATGGGGAAACCCGGCTTAGCGGGTTGTCTCACTGTAGGGGTCCACCCCACATGCTTTTATTAGCCATGCTTTGATGGTTGCAGTTGCGTCCGCAAGGCCAACGACGTTTACGCCAAAAATTATCGGCAGAGCTTTGGGGAGGCTCTGAATTGCCTGAATTCCCCCCTCTCTCTTAGCGATGTTTTCGAGAATCTTCACTGTGATGTTCACTTTGGTTTGGGGAAGGACCGACTCTTGATACAGTAACCTGAGGAATCCCGCTGCCACCTGAGGCATCTGCATCAGATCGACGGCCTCTTCAGCAAAGGCCGACAATACCTGTGAAAGGGGCTAGTCGTCTACCTTCCACTCTGCGATCACTCCAGCTTGTCTGACAATTTGCGGATCTATGCTGGTGAAGTAATACCCGTATCCAAGAAGCTTGGCGCTTGCATCAAGAAAAGCTTCGGGATTCACCACGCCTGATTCAGCACACGCCCGGATGACAAACTGCGTCCACAGCCGCGACACACCATGCTCGCCTCTGGCCAGCTCTGCCTGCACGTGGTCATCGGTCCACAGCACTGCTCCTGGCACGGCAGACAGCAAGATTGCTTTTGCCCCGTACTGGCCAAATATCTTGACAAGCGTTTCCCTCTTCCCTGGCTCCATTGCCGCGAGTGACCTGCAGGATTCGATTTTGCGGTTCGCCTCTAACACCTCAACGAGATGACGTAGCGACTTGATATAAGCTTCCTTCTGCTCCGGTGTCCTTTCCACAAGAGCGTGTCCCATTTCGGTCTTGATCAATACTCCTGATTCCTTGCTGTGAACCCGCGACTCATTGGCGATCATCTGACGGATTTCATTCACTGTGCTCTTGGAAACGACAAGATCGATCGACCAGTGTTCAAAGATGTCGAGCCTGTCTAGCAGGAAAAGCGACGAGATTACGCTCATGTCCAGAACGACTGTATTGCAAGACCTAAGTGCTTTTGCGGCATGTTCACGCTCTGCCCATGAACCGATGCAGCACCTGACCGGCACATCCGGTGACGATGCCAGGTGCTGGAGTGCCCCGAACGCAGTTGTGTTAAGAAGTCCGCTGACAATATGGAACGTGAGCGGCTTCTCCTTGTAAGTTCGGTGAACCTCTCTTACGTGTTCATGGCGCTCGTCAACGGACTTGAGAATTGCGCTAATGTCGAGTTCCGGACCACCTGACTCTCCAGCCTTCTGTGCGATCTTGACAGCCTGAAAGTCCGTCAACTCCGGAAACCTCACCTGCCACTCTCCCATGCAGTCCTGAAAACGACGGACATACTTGTTCTGGATTTGAGTGATTTCGCCGATACGATCCTGAATGCCTTTAGCAAGGATGAAAGTGTCTCCTACCTTCTTGCCCATCATGGCCTTGCATATTCCATTTTCAGGTGAGAGCTCGCTTTCCGTGAACTGCGAATCGGGATCTGGTGAGTCCTCCACAATAATCCAGTGGGGGATGGAGTCTCCCTGCTCCACATAGCACACAGCGGCTCCAGTCTCGACGCGGTCTGGCTTTTCCAGCTGCGGCTCGTTCGGGAACGGAGCTAAAGCCAGAATGAACGTCCTGTGCGCCTCTGGATCCTGAAAATTACGGCGAATCACGTCATAGGCGTACTTAACGGCATCCTTCTCATGCCCGATTGCCTTTAGAACGTGCACAGCATCACGACCTGTTCGCGGTGCCACTTCATTGGCTTTCGGCACGCTCGACGGGTCCCGATCACCAAGTCAGGCCGGTCGAGCGCCAATCCCATCAGTGAGCGTCTGAGCTTGAGTTCTGTATCGTCCGGCCGCTCTCTGATTTCCTCGTCGAGAATCTTTATCGCAGCATCGGTATCGTACATCTCAAGAAGAGAAAGCTCGCTGTCGAGCAGCGTTCGGTCAATTGCTCCTGTTCCCCGCAGTTTTCTGAACGTATCAAGCATGATTTCATGCCTATTCAAGCGACTGGCGCATTCCAACAGGTACCTTGTATCGGCACTCAGCACGTCTGATGCAGAAATCCGCTGCCAAAGGGGAAGCGCGTCGGTAGAACGTCCCAGGTCAAACAGCAATATCGCAAGGCGACGTACGTCGCATACCGTCGCCGCATCATCTGTGATGGTAAGCGCCACATCTGCATACTTTGAAGCTTCGTCCTGCTGTCCTTCTAGCAAATGGATCCTTGCCGTCAGGGTCTTGAAGGCGACCTCAGATACGGTTCCCTCAGGAACTTCCTCCAAGAGCTTGTGGCCGGCGTCGAATCGCTCCTGGTTAGTGAAAGCCAGAAGCCCAATGTTGATGGCATGCTCCCGGAAGTCCTCCGGAAGTCTTGCCGCGCTCTTCGCCACTTGAGAAAGCAATTCTCCTGCACTGCGGTAATCGCCGGGACCTCCACGCTCTATCAGCAGCATACCCAGTATCATGCGGCCGTTATCGGACAGTGCCTCTTGCGGCAGGCAACGCATGGACTCGATCGCATCATCGGCCTTCCCCTCAAGTCTGAGCGACCTGCCGTACGTTTCGATGACTATTGGATTTTCCGGAGCAACCCGTCGGGCCTCCTCTAAGTCCTCACGGGCCTCCGCATCTTTATTTAGTAAGAATCTCGCCTGGCTTCTGATAAGCAGAGCTTCTACCGTCGCGGAAGTGTACCGCTCTTCATTGGCCCGTTCGAAAGCTTGGCCGAGGGCATCCTCTGCTTCACGAAGCCTGTCTTCGTCACAAAACAAAGCTTCAGGTCCATGGCGCTTGTAACTCCGTGATATTTCCGACTGAAGGATAGTCTGGCCGAGCAACAGCCACGGCATAAAAGCACAACTTTTAGCGCCTGTCGCAGCCCTGATGAATTCTTCAGCTTTCTGGAACTCACCAGAATCCTGCGCCCGCTGCGTCAAGGCGACGGCCACTTCGTCCTTATGAAGTAAGTCTTGAGGCACCGAGCCTTCGAGCGACTCCAGTGTCATTAAGTCAGGCGCGCTTTGAATAAAAAGTCCTAGCACGCGTCCGGAGCGGGGAAACTCCTCTCTCAGCTTGCCGGCAAGTTCAAATGCTCGTTCGTGCTGCCCAAGCATCCGATAGCCAAGGGCTTCGTTGATTCGGGCTATCTCGTCAGCAGGCTGATATCTCTTTGATTCAAGATATAGCTCCGCTGCTTCCTTGAGGTTATCGGCCAATAACTCAACATACGCAAGGTTAGTTAACACCCTGAACTTATGCCGTGCGTTAAGCTTGCCCCAACTCCGTACTTTGATTCGCTGCAGCAGCAGCTTTGCTATCTGGTAGTCGTGCTTAGCGAGGCAATTTCGTGCCTCATCAATCTCAGCGTGAAATCCGTCCTGGCTGTCGTCGCCGCGTCCTGGTTCGGAACTCTGCTCAGTTACCTGAAGCAATGTCTCAATCTTCGACTCGATCCTAGCGACAGCTGCGGCTGACGGGCCACCTTCGTACCAGTCGCGAATGTCCGTGTACTCGTCGAGGAGTTCCTCAATGCGGCCCCAATCAAACACCTCCACGATAAACAGTTTCTTTTCCCTGTGTTCTCTATTGATCTCTATGAGCAAGTCATGGACTTCTTTCTTGACCTTCCCGGTAGTCATGATTATGTACCGGCCGAGGGGAGGTTTGAATCCTTTTGCCTTCTCGATCTCGTCTTCCACTTCAGTTCGAGTCGTCACTTTCCCTTCTTCGTGCAGCTTGCACTGAGCAGCATGTAGCGGTTCTTGGCCGCTTAAGTCAATGATGTCCACTCCGTCCTGAGCCTCCCCTCTGGTTGCATACAGCTGCAGTTCCGGGCATCTACAATAAGTCCGTAGTAGCTTCAAGCAGAGCACTTCAAAATCCCGGTCGTTCCGTGGTCTGTTGTGACTCTTGCGCATGTTGCTAGCGGTCTCCGATGCAATCCGGTTTTGAAGGGGAGTGCCGAAGCTCAAACACACCTGACTTCAATCCCTGTATCGCAATCTAGCAGACGACTGCCGTCCCGTTTCGATGCTCGTTGCACCGTCTTGGGGTGTATTCCCTCTAGAGGTGCCGTGCAATGGATAGCTTGACCCGTGGATGCAGGTGACTGACTTGGGCAAGCTGGCCGTGGCTGAACTTCCTCTGTTGGGCGAGGGCGCGAAGTGCAGCATCAGCGAATTCGGACCAGTGGGGAAGTTAGGACCGACGAAGATGACCAACGTGCCCCTTTGCGCTGCTTGACGGAGACCGTCAGGAATCCGCGGTATTGGCAGAATCGGGCCACTGACGGGAGATTCACCACTCCTTTCTCAGATTCTCCAGCCCCTTGAGGTAGTCCTCGGTTTCGAGATTGCTCTGCACTCCGTACTCGGCCAGCGTGTTTATCATTTCCCCAAGCGTCAGGTCCGCGAGTTCAGCGGCCAAGCCGAGAGAGGCCTTTCCTTCCTTGTAGCGCTCCACGGCCAGCATGAGCCGGCCCTTGGTGACGAGTTCCCGCACCGCCTTGGACAAGTCCCCGCGCTCTTCCTTGGACAGCTTGTTTAGGAAGTCGTAGTTCTCTTCGTCCATTCTTATGCTCATCGTCTTGGTCATTTCGTTGCCTCCAGCCGTCGCCTCACGTCGTCGACAATCTCTGCTCGGTAGCGGCCATACTTTCGCAGGATTTCGAGCTTCCTCAAGACTTCCTCTCCGGAAATCAGCTCTTTCTCCCGCATCCTCAGCAAAATTCCGAGGGCCCCTGTGAAGGGCAGCTTGAGAATCTTGCACGCGTTGACGCCGTTGCGGTCCTCAATCGCAATCAGGCGCGCGTTGCTCGCCTGCGCAAGAGCAATCGCCTGGGCCTCGCCGACTCCCAGTCTGAATTCCCTGCGGAGTTGCTCAAAAGCTTCGTGGCCCCTCAGCTTACGAACCTCGATGTGCTTCTCCGCTATGAGCCGCGCAATCAGTTGGGCATCAAACAAAGCCTTGTTCCCGCAGCATTCGGCCTGCACTGCCTGCGGAATCACGACCGGCTCGGGAAACGAGCCGAGGAACCGCTCAAGCAGTTGCGCCTTGGCCAGCAGGATGAGAGGTGATGCGTCGAACACGATCATTATGACAACTTATTACAAACGTAAGTATAAAGCTTTTCGGGGTTTGAGGCAAGATGTCAGAGTGCAGAGAGTTGGAGGATATCGAGAGACTGGATTGGGTTTCCCGATGGCTGGGGCTGACGGAACCGTAACCTGAAGTTCTGTTCGATCTTGGAGTTTGACTTGAGCTGGCAGATCACTGCGCGGAAGCATCCAGTTCTTCTTTGAGCCGATCAGGCGAAACGTCGGGTCAGCGGACACCCGCACAGCATCGTTGAGATCCTCGTAGCCTGCGAGTCGGCTGTAGACAGACTGTCGTAGCAGATCGGCCAGCGGGAACTTCTTGTTTGTACCTTGCCGCGAATCCGTCAGATGCTCGTCGATCAGCTTGCCCAGTCCGAGCCGCTCGTCCAGTTCTCGGACGAGAAGAAGCCCGCCATCGGATGTCACACGCGATCCTTGGAAATCGACTTTGAGAAATCCGTTGAAGGTGAGCTGAAACGGCTTGTTTTCTTTTTCACCCATTGGGTGTTGGCCTCCCTGGTGTCCTGACAGCGCTTGAACCCCTATGAATAAGGACGCTGAAGGCCGCTGGAAGGTCGGAACGTCTGAATCAAATTGGAAATCCGGGGCTATACGCTTTGTGAGGTGGGCGAAGAGAGCAAGGAGCCCGACCGTTTCCTGCGTTACTACCGTGCGCTGTGGGAAGAGCTCCAGACGTAGGATGAAGTGCGCCGCCCGACGTGGCGCACGCATTCTTGCGTGCCGTGGCGGCATTCGTGCCGCCATGTCTTCCTTGATCAAATCCGCGACCACCCACGCAGCCCCCGCCACGTGCTTTTGTTACAGTTTCGGAGTGGGAACAACAAGGTAACCGCGAACGAACTGTATGAGCATTCTGGATCAATTCCGACTCGATGGAAAGACCGCCCTCGTCACCGGCTGCCGCAGGGGCATCGGTCTGGCGATGGCGACGGCGTTGGCCGAAGCCGGGGCCGATATCGTCGGCGTCAGCGCGTCACTTGAGGAGACCGGCAGCGATGTCGAAAAGCAGGTTGAAGCCGCCGCGAGTCATTTCCGAGGCTATCAGTGCGATTTTTCCAACCGCGAGCAATTGACCGATTTTATAGAGAGGGTCAAGGCCGACGTACCCAAGATCGACATTCTCGTCAACAACGCGGGCACGGTTTTGCGCAAGCCCGCCGCCGAGCACCCCGACGAATATTGGGACAAGGTCATCGAGGTCAACTTGAATTCGCAGTTTGTGTTGGCACGTGAGTTCGGCAAGCTGATGATCGAGCGCGGGGAAGGGAAGATCATTTTCACGGCCTCGCTGCTAACTTTTCAAGGCGGCATCACCGTGCCCGGTTACGCTGCGTCGAAGGGCGGCATCGGCACCTTGACCATGGCGTTGTCCAACGAATGGGCGTCGAAGGGCGTCAATGTGAATGCGATCGCGCCCGGCTACATCCGCACCGACAACACGGCGCCCTTACAGCAGGACGCGGAACGAAGCACGGCTATTCTGGGGCGTATCCCCGCCGGGCGCTGGGGCGAGCCCGAGGATTTGAAGGGCGTGACGGTATTTCTGGCGTCCTCGGCGTCGGATTACGTCAACGGAGCGACGCTGGTGGTCGACGGCGGCTGGATGGGGCGTTGAGGCGTTCGGCCGGTTCGGTGCGGCTTGACTCATCCATGATGACGGCATACTCTGAGAACGACATGGACTATCGCAGCCGCATTACGATTGAACCCGGCAAGATGGGCGGGAAGCCCTGCATCCGCGGTATGCGCATCACTGTCTCCGACGTTCTTGACTACCTGGCTTCGGGCATGTCGGAAGAGGAGATCCTCCAGGACTTCCCCTATCTTGCGGGCGAAGATATCAGGGCCTGTCTCGCTTTCGCGGCGGACCGGGAGAGGCGACTTGTCTCGTTACCGCGGTGAAACTTCTCTTGGATCAGAACATTTCGCCGAAGCTCGTATCCAGTTTGAAGCCCGTCTATCCGGAAACGTCGCATGTCTCGGATGCCGGTTTGGATCGTGCCCAAGATGAGGAAATCTGGAGTTTCGCGGTCGAATACGATTTCACAATCTTAACCAAGGACTCGGACCTTCCCAGCGAGCCTTTCTGCGCGGTCCTCCTCCGAAAGTGATTTGGATACGAACGGGCAACTGCTCAACAAACAAAATCGAAGACCTTCTGGTCCGGAATCATTCGGAATTGCTTCGCTTCGAGGAAGATCCCGGTGCTTCCTTTCTTGCTCTCGCGTAACATCGCGAGGTGACAGAAGAAGTACGGGTTCCGCAGGCGTTCTTGTTCACCGCGATTGCGATCCTTTCAACCAAGGTACCCGAAAGCTGAGCGAGTCAGCAGCTGGGCTTCCGGACCTTGTCTTCGGCTGCCGGAAGAACCTCCCGAACCGCGTTAACGACAAGCCCCGGCTGGTTGCCGATGCCGTGGCCCGAATCCTCGGCGATGACGTGACATGCCCGGGTAGAGAGCGTGACCAGGTCGCTCTGCAATTCGCGGTTGATTTCAGCTCGAACTCCCGATCCCTTGCCCGGCGACACGACCACCAGCGGGATGGTCAGCTCCCGTCGGGTAGCGGCGACTTCAAGTCCGCTTTCCATGGTGTGTTCGAGTTCGTCCGCCATGGCGTAGAAGCGGCTGGTGCGATAGATCGTCGCGCGCACAAACTCGCGCACGTGCGGATGGGCCCGCTCCGGTGGAGGCCCGAGGGTCACGCCCATCCATCGAAGGATCCCTAAAGACGCCGCGATGGGGCCGAGCTTAAGCATGATGTAGGGCGGCTTGCCCGAGGGCAATCCGGCCGCCGCGTAGCGCTCGCCTTGGTTTTCATGGGATGCACTCACCAGCACGAGGCCGGCGACCAGATCCGGGTGCTCCGAGGCGACGATTCGTGTGTTGAATCCGCCGAACGACAGGCCGACCAGGATGACCGGAGGGCCAATCCCGCTGTTCCGGATCAGTTCAGCAAGCTCCGTTGCGGTCTGACCGCTCGTCCGCGGAGTCGGCCCCGGATCGCTGTAGCCCATTCCCGCTCGGTCGTATGTGCAGGTCTGCGCGAACTTCGCGACTTCCGGCGCAACATCAGCCCAGCTGAAGGCACCGCCTCCCAGTCCGGAATCAAACAGCACAGTGGGAGTCCCAGGTTCAACCGAATCGGTGCACCAGATGTGAAGGCGGTGTCCGCCGACATCCACGAGCCTTCCCGGCGCAGGGGTCGCGGCGAGATCGCCGCGAGTCGCAAGCCACTGATACGACGCGCCGAAAAGGGCGGTGAGCAACAGCAACCCCAAGACGCTAAGGAGGACTCTCTTTATCCTGCTGAGCGGGCGTGCCATCGAGGAAGTGTAGACACCGCTTACCAATGGAATGTTCCCGCGCGTACTGTATTTCCGCGGATGGGGATTGTCGGAGCAGTAGCGATTCCCGCTAGCTTCGGCGGCTGACGAAGTGGCGTGACAACGACGTAGCTTGTGCACCTGGGCCGCCAAGCCCGGCAGCGTGGGGTGTGCCCGCCTTGATGCTCGGCGGCCGTCGCCTGGATAGGGTATGCTGGCATCGCTGACGCGTTAGAAGCTGTTCACCACCAATTCTTTTGGGGGGGGAAGTCTCCTTTGCTGCGCACTTGCTACAGAAACTGCTTGACCGGACGCAAGCGGTTCACAAGACGACATGTCCTGTTGGTTGTCACGTGCACATTTCTGCCGGCAGACATACCCGTCGCTACCCAGGCGCGGGACGATGAGTCCCGGCTGCCTGTCTTAATCCGCCGCAGCCCGAATCTTTCTATCCGTGCCGGAATGATCACTTGGGTCGAGGGACAGGCCAGCGTGCAAAACGCAGAGCCTGGCGAACCGCAAAGACTTCCAATGCCGCTGTATGTGGGGCAGGGCGTTGCGACGAAAGAAGGGCGAGTCGAGGTTGCGTTAGAACCGAACCGCATTCTCAGGGTCGATCAGTTTAGTCAGGTCGAATTCCCCACGTCCGATGCCACTGGTGTCGAGTCCAACCTACTTTCAGGTTCCGTGATTGTCGAAGTGCTCAAAGGAGCTGGAAAGAAGGTCGTTCTGCAGTGCGGTCTGGCCCGAATAGAACTCATGAAAAAGGCATTTATCGCGCGGACATGAGTTCGGACGGGCTCGGGGAGATAAGAGTGTTCCGTGGCAAGGCTGTGGTGTCGTTGGGGGGCACGCGGCACCAGATTCGTGCGAAGGACCTTTTTCAATCGAGTACGGATCCTCTGGTGACCGTATTCAACCACTCCCACCGAGATGCTTTCGACGAGTGGAGTCGCGAACGGGCGAGGCAGATCCGTGTCGCAAAGCGGCGCGCTCCGCCGCCCGACGACGATCGAGCTCAGGCGCTGATCATTTTCGGCCCGCGAACCAGCGGTCCAGGCGAAGTCCGTTAGATCCGGCAGAGCTCCGGGAGCCGCCGCCTGGAACACCTGGAAGATGTCCGCGTTCGCGATTTCCGGATTCTTCCGGAAAAGCCCCTTTTGGAAAGCGTGGCTTCCGTTGAATCAATCTCCGTTTCCCGCTTTCCATGCCAACCTTGTCGCGGGTCAGGTCATGTAACACGGCCGGGGTCCGCGAGTCGTGGCACGTCTACTGTGCGCTAGGAGGAGAGCAGCTCACCCCCTGATG
The DNA here is from genome assembly GCA_965238125.1 of Bryobacterales bacterium. GTDB lineage: Bacteria > Acidobacteriota > Terriglobia > Bryobacterales > UBA6623 > UBA6623. The sequence goes on from OZ250179.1 coordinate 1,606,431, forward strand.
GCGAGGCGGTCACAGTTCAACTTCCGACAATTGGGGATTGTCGGAAGCTACGCGGTCTTCGGGCCAGTTGTCGCGACCGGGTTCTTGAGGCGGGCTCCTCGACCAGCTACATTAGTATCCTGGACACGACACTCGCACCATGATCGATCTACTCCAGGCGCACGTGAAAGACGACGCCCTCTCCCACTCTTTCCGAAACGCCAAGCCGTTTCGCCATCTAGTGATCGACAACCTGTTGACCTCCGATTTCTGCCGCGACCTCGCCGATACATTCCCCGGCTTTCGCGGTGACAAGGCGATCAGCGAGCTGGGAACCGCGGGCGCCAAGGCGGTCCACACGAACCTTCCCGAGTTGGGCGATCCCTATAAGCGCTTCGACAACTTGATTCGGTCGGACGAATTTTTGAACCTGGTCGGACGTTGGACCGGCATCCCCAACCTGCTCTACGATCCCGAGTACGTGGGTGGCGGAACGCACGAGAACCGTCACGGCCAGGAACTCGATCCCCACGTCGATTTCAACTACCACCCGACCACGGCGCTGCATCGGCGGCTGAATTTGACCAGGATTTCCATTTTGGCCCTGGCACGGTCACAGGATACACCCCCGCTGCGCCGAATACCACGTCTTTTCGCGCTGAACCCTGCACATCACCTCCGCCGGTAGGCGCCAGGGCTCGTCCGTCCGCTCACAGACGTTGATTGAGCGGACTGAACGGCGCTCCGGCCGACACTGCTCCCTGCGAAACCTTTTTGGAGCCAAAAACTGTTGATCCTCGCCCGGGCAACGCTACCCACCCGGCACAGGCAGCGCCCAGATCCTATGCAGCATGTCACCGAACAGCCGCCGGTTCAGATGCCCCTCCGCCAGCAGCAACCAGTAGTAGCGAGCATGCTTGACCAGCCGACCGCCGGTCTTCATCAACCTGTGTTGCAAACTCGTTAGCGACCAGCTTTTGATTCGCTGCGGCAGCCCTAGCCGCCGCCACAGGTTGCCCAGGTTGTAGGCCGGCACGCTGAGTTGCAGCCGTACCTCGTTGGCTCGGAAGCGGTGACACGACAAGCGGGTCCAGTGCGTGGCCTGTTTGCCTTCTTTGATCCACTGCTCCGCCGTGCCGCGCTTGTTGTAGAACCGCACGACCGAGCGGCTCGGCAAGCTCATGCTCGTCACGACAAATCCGACGCGCGGGAATAGTTCGCCCTGGTGATGCTCGACCTTGGCGACAACTCGCCTTGCCTTCGACCAGCTCTCGGCCTGATAGCGAAAACTCTTGTAGCGCACTAGGGGTTTGGCGTTCGGCCTGCCCGGTGGCCGAAACAGGATGTCCTCGATCTCCAGCTCCAGGCTCTTGTTCGCCGGGATGCGAATCACGTAGTCCACGCCGCGCTCCTCCATCGCCTCGTAGATCTCGGGCTTGGCGAAGGCGGCGTCGGCGCGGAACGTCACCTGTTTGCCCTCCGCCTGTTGTCGTTCGATCTCCGGCAGTAGCAGCTCGTCCCAGTCCTCGGCGCTGTGCACGTTGCCGGGACGCAGCTTCGCGCCTAGGCAGTCGCCGTGCTGGTTGAACAGCAACAGCGGGTGATAGCAGAGGGACTCAAAATGGCCGTTGTAGGCACTGCCTTCCTGTTGGCCGTGGACGGGGCTCTCCGTGGAGTCCATGTCGAGCACCACGCGGTCTGAACCGTCGGGAGCTTCGGCTTGCGCGACCAGCTCCCGGTTCACTGCCATCAGCCCCAGCAAGTTCTCTTCGCTCGCCAGCATCTCCGTCTCGAAGCCATGCAGCGTCGAGGTCAAGGCTGCTCCGCGATCCCAGTTCCTCTTCGAGCCGATCAAGCGAAAGGTCGGATCGGCGGATACTCGAACGGCGTCATTGAGGTCCTCGTAGCCAGCGAGTCGGCTGTAGACCGACTGCCGCAGCAGATCGGCCAGCGCGAACTTCTTGTTCAAGCCTTGTCGCGAGTCGCTGAGATGCTCGTCGATCAGCTTCCCGAGTCCGAGTCGTTCATCCAGTTCGCGAACGAGAATCAGACCGCCATCCGAGGTGACTCGCGATCCTTGGAAATCGACTTTGAGAAATCCATTGAACGTGAGCTGAAACGGCTTGTTTTCTTTTTCACCCATCGGGTGTTGACCTCCATGGCGTCCTTATCGGGCTCTAGCCCCTATCAATAAAGACGCTGAAGGTCGCTGGATGGTCTGAAGCTCATACATCAAATTGAAAATGCGGGTTTGATTCTGTTCCTCAACCGCGACTGGGATGATCGTTGGGGCGGCGTGCTCGATTTTCACCGCGACCCGTGGGATCCGGACACTGACCAAGTCCGCTCGGTTCCCCCGGCCTTCAATCGCTACGTCTTGTTCGAGACGAACGAGTATTCCTGGCACGGTTTTCGTCGGATCGTCCTGCCCGAGGGCAAACGTCACGTTTCACGCCAATCGATTGCCGTCTATTTCTACACGCGTGAACGCCCGCCCGAGGAAACGGCGCCCGACCACAGCACCGTCTATGTTCCACGACCGATGCCGGCTCACATCCAAGCCGGGCACACCCTCAACGACGAGGACTATTCGAATCTGCGAACCCTGTACATGCGCAACACGCATCAAATAAGGTTTCTCTACGATCTTCTCGCCAACCGTGCGCATGTTCCCGCCAAGCCCGATGAGCAGGTCGAAACTCTGTTGACCGAAATCGCCCGCCGCCGCCAGGAGATTGCCCGCCTCAAGCAGCAGAGCGACGATCAAGAAGAAGAAATCGAGCTGCACAAGAAGATTCTCGGAGAGGTCGAGGTCTCGCCGAGTTTCCGAATTGGGCGCTGGATGACGTGGCCTCTGCGAATATTGCGGGGTCTCGGACGCGGCTGTTGAAATCCGAGATTCCGATCGGCGCCGCCGGGCCCCATCCCGCGGCCCTCGGACCCGCGGCAACCCGCCGTTACTCCGCTTGCTGCTCCCCGCGAAACGGGTTGAAGTCCACACCCTCGTCGTAGACGTCGACCCCTTCGGCGCGCTTCAGTGAATTGACGACCCAGTAGGTCAGCGGCGTCGCGGCGGCTTCGTAGATGACTTTCACCAAATATCCGGTGAACATCAAGTTCAACATCGTCGAGAAGGAATGAATCCCGATGAAGATTATGGTGATGACGACGACGGTATCGATCAACTGCCCGACAACGGTTGAGCCGACCGTGCGTGTCCACAAGTACTTGCCGCCCGTCCAAATTTTCATCTTGGACATTACAAAGGCGTTAGCGAATTCCCCGCACCAATAAGCAACCAGGCTGGCCGCGAACGCGCGCACTGTGAAGTTGAATACCTTCTCTAAAGCCTCTTGGTTCTTGAACTCTGGGGCCGGGGGAAGACTGGTCGTGATCTGTCCCATGATCACTAACAATGCGGAGGAGAAAAACCCGATCCAAATTGCGCGGCGCGAGGCGCCATAGCCGTAGACCTCAACGAAGATATCCCCGAAGATGTAAGTGATTGGGAAGAGGATCATCGCCCCGCTAATGAAAAACGGCCCGACCACTAGCTCGCCGATCGTAAACGGCCCGATCGCGCAGATCTTCTGCGCCACAAGATTCGAGACCAACAAGACGACCACGAAGGCATGGACTAGTAAGTCGTAGTAGCGGAATTCCTGCCGGTGAACCAAAGTTTTGGTGATGGTCCCCGCCGGGCCGGAGTGGGTCTTGGACATAGGCGCCTTCAGAATTCCTTGCTTCACCGGGGGAAGCCGGCAACTCGGTCCCGGGCATTCCCGAGCCATGCAAGGTACCAGTGTAAGCCACCGGTCAAGACGTTGTGGGCGCGCCTCGCACGCGGGTAACGGAACAAGAGATCGAATGAAGAAGCGGTGTTGGAGAGAAGTGAGGAGACGCTAAGCAGCGCCAAAGTGCATAGGATGGCGGAATGGATCGGAGCGGGGATTGACAACAAAGGGGTGCGCCCCCCGCAGCGATGCTTTAGTGACCGCGAGTCGCCGCAAAAAAGGCCCGGGAGCCGGACAACCAAACGGCTCCCGGGCGTCGCGCATTGGAAGAGAGCATTGTCCCTTACCGCGCGAATCCGTCTAATGAACGGCCGTGTGCTGATACGTCAGCGAAACCGTCACGTCGGCAACGCCGCTGCCCACGGTGCTGAAACTGACCCGAAACTGATCGCCTGCCGCGGCCGTCGTCGACGTCGGTGTACCGCCGACTTCGCTGCGGCGCCCGGTCGAAATCGATGGGTCGGTCGAGTAGATATCACTGAAAGTCGCCGAACCCAAGTGGCAGTTCGAGATGCAACGTTCAATGTTGTAGTCGGTCGCCCCGCCGGTGGAATTGATCGAGATTCGCGAATCCACCAGCGACACGTTCGACACGCCTTCGGGAATCGACAACACGATCGACTGCGTACCCGTCGGAGGCGTCCCGGCGAAATGCCATTGCAACGAATCGTTGACTCGGGCGCACTCTTTGGGAATCCACTGGCTGCTTGCGTTTTCCCAAACCAGGCACTGCCCGTCGACCGGTGCGCCGGCGGAAACAACGCGTCCGCGAATTCCCGAAACAACGGAATTGGGAAAGCTTCCCGTCAGATCGCCGCCCGCGGACGAACCGTCGGTGCGGTACCAAGCCAGCAGATTGTCGCCGCTTTGCGGTACCGCTCCTCCCAAGAAAGTAATCGTGGCGGAGCTCAGCGTGTAATCCGAACCTGATTCCTGAACGATGCCGTTCTTGGTCAACACCAAGCTCGAAGCCGGAGACGGCGCCGCGGCCAGAGTGAACGTATCATTCGATCCGTTGATTGTTCCCGAAGGCGTTTCGGCGTCCTGGAATGCCGCGAATGACCCGCCGGCGCTCGGCGTTTCGAGTGAAACGACAGTGCCGTTGTCTTTCTTGGCCGAGACTTCGCCGGTTGAAGAGTCGACGAAAATCCGCACTTCACCCGTGGCGCCCGGCGCCGGCGCTGTGACCTCGGCGAACTCGACGTAGCGAGTATTCATTTCGAGGTTGCCGTTTTGGTCGACGCTGCTGAGTACGGTTCCGCTATTGTCTTCCCACTCCTGCAGCGGCGTCGTCCCCTGTCCCTGGCCGGCTTTGACCGTGAGGGTCGTCGCGCCGGTCGTCGGGGTTGTATCGCTGACCTGCAGGGTCGTGTTGAGGAACGTTCCGCCGTTCCGCAGGATTTGAAACGCGGTGTCACGAAAATTACCCGAGTCGTCATAGCGACTGACGTTCAGCGCCGTGGCAAAGCCGGAAAAGGCGAATCGATTGAGTCCGTCGACCTGAAAGAACTGGCTCACGACGGTTCCCCCAAGCTTGGTGGCTAAGCCCATTTCGCGGAAGAAGCCGCTGCCGTCCGGGGTCACGTGGGCCAACAGATCGCCGTTCCCATCGCGCCATTCCTGGATCGCGGCCGCTTGGCCGGTGATGCCGCGGACGATCAAGACCGGCGTGCCGGCTTGGGTGCTGAGAATCTGGTCGTTGGTGTCCTTGAGCGCTCCGATGCTCGCCGGCGTCACCGGATCCGAGCCCCCGCTCGCATGGGTCGAGGCATGGGCCAATGGCGTTCGCGCATCCGAGAGCCGCGCGTCGTTTCCTTCGGTGATCGTCCCGGCCGCGGAGCCGTAGACCGGCTGAACCTCGGTGCGCGTTTGCGAGGCGTTGTCGAACACGGTCAGACCGTTCGAAAAGTTAGCCGTATTGCGCTGCGTAACTGAAGTCCCCGAATCCTGAAAGATCTCGTACATCGAGGCTGCCCCGGCGCCTTGCCCCGCGGCCGACCAAAACAGATTGCCTCCGCCGTCGGTCGTCAACTGTTGCCCTGATACGCCGTCCGCGACCGGCAGCGTGTAGCTTGAACTCGACGTCAGCGTCGGGATGTCGAAACTGATCGAGTTGGTCCCGGTCTCGTCTTGGAAGGTCAGCAATGGATTGGTCGATCCGGCGCTGCTTTTTTGCAGGATCTGCTCAGCCGTAAAGATATTCACCTGGTCGATGTCGGCCTTCGAATCCAAAGCCGAATTGAGTCCCGAAATCTGCGAGATCGAGATCACCGTACCTGCCGGCGGAAGCTGACCGATGCGGATATCGCTAACCGTCACCGGAGTCGCGCTTTCGGGTACAACCCAATGCTCCACGAAGCGCGTGCCGTTGTTGAGTAGATACGTCGCTTTGTACGTCGTGCCGGGGGGTACGGCGTTTTCGTTCGGCACGAGGTCGACGACCAGCACCCCTTGGACGATTTTGATTTTCACGGAATTGGTCGCCAGCGTCGTGCCGTCCGATGCCGTGAAGCCGGTCCAACTAAGCGTCACCGAGCCGTGGACCTTGCTTCCGTCGGCGTTGAACAGTGTGTCTTGAATTGTGGTCTTGGGAATTGCCGTCAGATTGGGCGCCGACAGCGCCAACAGCATTCCGCAAATGAACAGACGAATTCCCCTACGATTGATTTTTCGCATTCCAAACGTTCCTTTCCAAAGGAGGCGGCCGGAAGAGTTTTTCCTTCTTGAAAAGACCGGCCCGTCAGTGAGGTAGTATCCGCGTACAGAATAACGCTGAAGTCGCCGACTTTCGCCTGCCGAAAATACTAAGTTATTGAAACAGAAGCCATTAAATTTTTGTTTCCTACGTGACAGATTGAGGGCGCTGTCTCATATGGTGGCCTTGGCGCTCGAAAATGGGCAAGGTCATCGGCGCTTATCAGGGCGAGGATTATTGTGTTGTTTTGGTGCGGCTGCGGCTATACTTGAGATGCAAGCGTCGGACCCGCACCCTCGCGATGAGGGAGGAACGCGATGAACCTACTCCCGCCGGACAGTGCTGTAGTGCGACCGCTATCGAGGCTATGAGCTTTCGAGTCGGAGATACGGTAGGGTCCTACGAGATTGTCTCGCTGCTCGGCACAGGCGGTGTGGGTCGTGTTTTCAAAGTCAAACACCGTGTGACGGGCCGCGTCGAGGCCATGAAAGTGCTGCTTCACGACAGCGGCGCTGCGGACCAAACCAAACCCTTCGAACGGGAAATCAAGGTCCACGCCAGCCTCCAGCACCCCAATATCGCTTCGGTCCACAACGCTTTTTGGGCTCAGAACACGCTGGTTCTCGTCATGGAACTTGTCCCCGGCGATTCGCTGGGGCATCTGCAAGCTAGAGGGTTGGTTCCGCTTCGAGCGGGACTCGATTACATCTGTCAGGCGCTCGATGCCCTCGAGTACGCTCATGAACACGGTGTTACGCACCGCGACATCAGCCCATCTATTGAGTCTCGCATAATATCCTGTCAATCGAGACAAAGAGAAGACTGTTTCCAGAAAGCGGTAATCAAGCGTGGTTTGCGGCGCATGCGCCGCAGCGTTTTGCGGGCACGTTCGTCGAGTTCCCAGTAGTCCTTCGGACAGACGTTCGGCAACTCGTGCTGTTTCCAGTACGCCCAGATGTATTCCACCGGATTCAGCTCCGGCGCATACGCCGGCAAATACTCCGTCACGATATGGCCTTGCGAGAGTTCAATGAACTCTCGCACCATCCGACTGCGATGCGCCGGCAAGCGGTCCCAGACGATCATCAACGGGCCGTCCATGTGGCGAACCAAGGCCTGCAGAAAGTCGATGACCTCCAACTCGCCAATCGCGCCGGGATAGAGCCGAAAGTAAAAGTTGCGCAACGTCAACCCGGCCGACACCGAAAGCTTCTGCCAATTGAAGTTGAACTCCAGCAGCGGCGTCTCGCCGCGCGGCGCCCAGGTGCGGCAACGATGCGGCTTCTGACTCCATCCGCTTTCGTCGATGAAGACGATCGTGCGGTCTTGTTTGCGGGCTTTTTTTTAATGGCCGGCCACCTCTTGCACTTCCAATCGCGGATGGCCTCTTCGTTGCGCTCGCGGGCTTTGCCGACCGGGCGTTGCGGGCTCCAGCCGAGCGCCCGCAGGATCTTCCAGACATGGCCCTCGTGATAGCGCACGCCGAACTCGTCTCGGATCAGACGAGCCACCCGCGGACAGCTCCACAACGGCGTCGGGAAGCCGTGCGCCTCGGGGCCTTCGAGCAGCAGGATCTCCAGGCGTTCGAGCTGCGTGGCGTCTAATAGCGGCTTGCGGCCGGCGCGGCCGGCCTTGCGCAGCCCGGCCTCGCCTTGCGCCAGGTACTGTCGTCGCCACTCACTGACGGTTTGGCGGGCGACTGTCAGACGCCTGGCGGTTTCGGACTGATTGAGTCCTTCATCGAGCAAACGCATCGCTTCGAAACGGCGTTTCTCCAATGCTTCGAAATCGCGGCGCTTTCCTTTCGGTGTTCCCATACATAAGAATACGTACGGCAACACCAAAAGGTGTCACTCTATTTTGCGAGACTCAATAATATCCTTGTCACTCCCGACGGCGTCGTAAAGGTTACTGACTTTGGGCTGGCGCTCGATGAAAATGATAGCCGCTTGACCGACCAGGGCGTCGCCATGGGCTCCGCCTATTACATGTCGCCCGAACAAGTCGAGGCGAAGAAGTCGCTTGACCACCGTACCGACATCTACTCGCTGGGGGCCGTGCTGTATGAACTGGCCTCCGGCCGCAAGCTCTTTGAGGGGAACAGCTGCTTCGATTTGATGGAGGCTCACGTGAAGAAAGCTCCGACTCCGCTGTTGGAGTTGGACCCTTCGCTCCCGGAAGCGCTGAATGACGCCATTGTGCGGGCCTTGTCGAAGAAGCCGGATGACCGCTTCGCTACGGCGCGCGAGTTTCGAGAGAAACTGGAGCTGATCAGCAAAGAGCTTTACCTTGCGCCGCCCCTCGAGCAGGCGGATCCCTTCGCGGAGACTGACGATTTACCGGCGCCTTCACGTCGCCGGGGAAAGGACGACCCGCTGCTCGGTTGGATCGATCGCATACTGCGATCCACGGCGGTGCAGATAGCGGCGGGAGTGGTCGGGCTGTTCCTGATCGTGTATCTGGCGGCGTTAGCCTACAGGCCTCTGGCACCCCGCGAAGAAATCACTCAGGAGGAGTCGACTCGTCCCGAAATTATCGCCGAGTCGGAAACCGGCTTCGGCGAGCCGACCGAAGCCGCCGATGTCGCGTTCGTGGGCCCGCGACAACCCGCAGTCACGGAAGTCGCCGAAGTACGGCCCAACCGACCGCGTCCGCGGCGCAGGCCCATTGTGAGGACCCGGCGTCCGCCGGCCCAAGATATTGAACAAGGAGCCGGGAGCCGGACGGCACTCCCTCTTTCAGGAGTACGGCTCGACACCGGGCGTCGGACGGAACCCGCGCCGGCCGCGGGTGTGCGAGCCACCGCGCCCCCGTCGGACCAAAAAGGCCGCTCGACTCGCCGTTTGGTGGTGCAATCCGAGAGCGCATCTCCGAGCGTGGATCCCTTCCGAGCGGACGGTCTCCATGCGCCCGCGCATAGGCTTTCCGTCGGCGATGCCGTGCAAGGTTTGGCGCTGAGTCGAGATGGTCGGTTTGCCGCGGCCGCCATGGCGGATAACTCCATTCAAATTTGGGAAGCCGCCGGTGGAAAGAAGCGTATGACCCTGAAAGGGCACGCTGACCGTATCACAAGTATTGCTTTCAGTCCGGATGGTAAACGCCTGGTTACCTCGAGTTGGGATGGGACGGCGAAGATCTGGAACCTCCGCACCGGTCGCGAAGCCGCCACATTTGGCCATCGCAACTACGTCACCGCCGCGACGTTTAGTCCCGACGGAGAATGGCTTGCGACCGGATCGTCGGACCGCTCCGTCAAAGTTTGGAGCCTCAATACGAGCGGGAAATCGCACCGCTACCAAGCCCATCTGCGGACGCCGCAAGCGATGGCTTTCAGTCCCACCAGTTCGCTGCTGGCCTCGGTTTCGACCGCTGGCGACGTGCGTCTGTGGGGTGTGGACGATGAAAGCGCCCGAGGGGCGCTCAACGGTCCCGAACTCGGCTCGAATGCGGTGGTCTTCAGTCCCGACGGCAAGACCCTGGCTATCGCCGGTAACAACGAACTGAAGCTGTTTGACTATCCCTCTCGCCGCCCGCAGAACGTCATTGAGATTCCCGGGTGGTTGCACGCAATGACGTTTACCGACGATGGCCGCTTCCCGGTTTTGAGCGCACTCAGCCGGCCCGCCGAGATCGCGAAGTTGTGGGATGTCGCCACGCAGGAGACTCTCAGTACTCTCCATCACCGCGAAACCGTCCGCTCCATTGCGCTCAGCGCGGACGCTCAGCGAATCGCCACGGCCGCCGATGGTGGTCAGGTTTCGATCTGGGATGCCGGCCCGCCCTGACGCCTTGTCGGCGCGGCGTTTCCGATTTCGTAGGCGCCAAGATCACGGGGTAGAATAGTCAACAGAATGCCCCAGCTCTCCCGAATTCATCCCGGCGTTTGGCTTTTGCCGGCGGCTTTGTTGGCCGTTGCGACCTCGTTCGGCGAGGAGCTGACGGTCAAGGCCGACCAAACTTCGTTACGAGCCGCATGTGGCGGAGCCGGCGAGCCGATCGCGGTCCTTCCGGCGGGTGAGAAGGTGCGTCTGCGCTTTGTGATTTCGGCGTCCACGAGTCCATGCTATGCCGTGACCGCCGAGGTGGACGGGCGGCGCCTCAAAGGGTTTGTTTCGCCTGAAGCGGTCGGCGGGATCAAGGTGTTTGAGCGTTCGAGGCGGCAGGCCTCGACCGATTTACCGAGTGCCGGCTCGGGATCGGCCGACGAGACGATGGGCGGGGAACTTACGATTTCGGGGTTCTCGCCTTCGGAGATGGTCGACCTACCGGGCTTTTCCGCCGCCGGCCCCCACGTCACGGACGCCCTGCGTAGGGCACGGGAGCTGTTTGAGCGCCAAGACTTCGACGAAGCCGAAAGATTGCTCGCCGCGCTGGGGCCGGATCCGGGAGACCCCTCGGTTCCGGTCTATCGCGCCCAAGCCCTGCTCAGGCTCGCCCGCATCGATAGGGCGCACCGTGTCATCCAAGCCGCGCTGCGGACCTACCCTGACCATCCGGACGTATTGGCCTTTGCCGGTCTGGCGTTGTACTTTCGAGACGATCTTCCCGGTGCGCGCTCTTCCTTGAAGCGCTCGCTGGCTTTCCACTCGAACACGGGCGTAGCGGCCTTGGTGCGTAAGATTGATAGGGAATTGGCTGGCGACAAGAGCGGCCGGGTGACCTACGGCACGCGCTTTGTACTGCGCTATGAGGATCAGTCGCTGTCTCCCGCCGACGCCCGGCGTGTGCGTGACGCTTTTGAATCCGAAGTCAGCCGCATCTCGTTTCAACTAGGCTGCGAATCGGCCGAGCGCGTCACAGTCATTCTGCAGAGCGGCGAGAACTTCCGTAATACCACCGGCTCGGCAAAATGGAGCGGCGGAAGTTACGACGGCAAGATCCGCATCGTGCTCGGCGAGGGAGGGATCGTGGACGACCAAGTTCGCCGCTCCTTATCGCATGAGTTTGTCCACGCCTGCTTAACTCGCCGAGGATCATGGCCCGGCTGGTTTCACGAAGGCGTCGCCCAACATCTCTCGGGAGTTCGACTGACTCGCGAAAATCGCGCGTTGCTGAAACAAGCCCACGAAGCAAACGGTTTGCCGAAGCTTGATGAGCTGGGAATCGGCTGGATGTCGATGCATTCTTCTCAAGCCGAGATTGCCTATCTGCTCGGTCTGGCGGCCGCCGAAATCCTTTATCGCGATCCTTTCCGGGTCCGCAACTTGCTTGCCAATCCAAGCCGGCTGCCCGAACTGGCCGCGGTGCTCGACGAACAGATCCGAGGGCAACTGCGTTGACGGCACGGCGTGGCCGGCCCGGGCCTACACGATAATCCGGCCGTAGGTCGTTTTCAGCGCGCCTTGTGCCCCGGCATGAGACAACTCTTCATACCTCTCGCTTTGCTCCTTGTGACGTTGGTCGTCGTGGAGGCGGTCGTGGTACCGCTCGAATTGCTCGTACCGTCTGAGTTTCACGATCGCCACGCAACTCTGTTCGGCTTGTTTGAACCGCATCCGGATTTAGGGTTTCGCGCCCGCCCGAATCTACGGAATTTTCAAGTCAGTTGGCGAGACAATTCTCTAACCGGAACGTATAGTACGGATGATTTCGGCTTCCGCAACGTCGGGCGCGATTACGCGGAAAGCGAGATTTTCTTCATCGGTGACTCGTTCACCTGGGGCGTGTGGGTTCCTCGTGAAGACACCTTTCCGGACCTGGTGGGACGCGAGTTGGGCGTCCGGATTTCGAATCTCGGGCAAGAGAGCTACTACATCGAGCAGTATCACGAAGTGGCTCGCCAGGCCCTTGAATGGGGCCGACCTCGTCGCGTCGCCGTCTGTTTGTTTGCCAACGACCTAACGGCCCCGATGAGCGATGAGGATTTCGAAAACTTTTACGAGCGGTTCGGCTGGAACCAATACCGCTCTTACCCTCTCTACAAGAAGACGTTCATTTATCAAGCCGCCGATTTTCTCGCGGTTTTGGCGGACCGTGCCGCAAGCGCTGTCCGCGGTCGCCCACCCCCGCCGCCTTCCCATCTCGATCGTCGAATCAATGCCGCGGGGATGGAGTTTCATCGCCAACTCGGCGTGCATCCGAACTACTTCTCGCAGTCCTTCCACGTCGTTATGGAGCCCAAGTTCCGAGCCCTGCTGGAGGAAATCATCAATCGAGACGTCGAGCCGGTTGTCTTTCTACTGCCTTCGAAGGAATCGGCCTATAGGGACGTCTACTCGCAACTATTCCCTGGAGACTACTTGGACACGGAGGAAACAGCGTACCGCCGGCTGTGTGAGATCGCCGATGCGCTCGCTGTCACCTGCGTCGATCTAACACCGGCGTTTCGTGACCGCAGCCGATCCGTGGATACATATTTTCATCGTGATCCGCACTGGAACCCAGAGGGTCACCGCGTGGCGGCCGAGGAAATCGTGAAGTATTTGCGCTGAGCCGGTAGGTCGGTTTCGGGATAACACGCAGCCTGGGGCAGCTGCTCAGAAGAGCCGCTCGTACTGCTCGCGCGGCTGCCGCGTTTTGGCGCGGGGAATCCAGTAGCTGTCTTGCCGCGGCCCGCGACGATGGAGGATATCGCGCCCGAAGAACCGCATAACGTAACCGTACGGCACGATCATCAAGTAGAACATGAGCGAAAGGAAAATGCGGCTGTTGATGTAGCCCAGCACCGCGGCGAACGCCATCCAACCGACATAAAATTTCCGCGAAGCCCACGACGACAACAGACCGACCACCACTAAGACGCCGCCGATTCCACCCGTTATCGCCGTCACCGTCGGCCGCCCTTGCCAGTAGTTCCAAGCAGCGATCAACAACAACACGCCGCCGACCATCAGGGCCGATTTCTTCTCCATTCGCGAATCGCCGGGCAGGCTAGTCAAGTTGGAACTCCTCCTGCCAAGCCGTATCTTGTTCAAAAACGCCTTGGTCCTCTTTGCGCAAGACGAAATCGTTCAGCACAAGCACGTCCATCTCGGTGCGCATGAAACAGCGATACGCATCCTCGGGCGTGCAGACGATCGGCTCGCCGCGGACATTGAACGAGGTATTGACGACCAACGGGCACCCGGTTAACCTCGCGAACTCGGCGATGAGGTCGTAGTAGGGGCCGTTTTCTTCCTTGCGAACCGTTTGCACGCGCGCGGAATAGTCGACATGCGTGATGGCCGGGACCGTCGAACGCGGCACATTCAGCTTGTCGATTCCGAACAATTTCTCTTGCTCGTCGGTCATGGAAATGCGGAGGTTCTCCCGCACCGGCGCGACCAGCAACATGTAAGGCGAGTCGCCTTCCATTTCGAAATACTCGGAGACAAACTCGCGCAAGACCGAGGGAGCGAAGGGGCGGAAGCTCTCGCGGTACTTGATCTTCAAGTTCATCATCGACTGCATTTTTTGCGAGCGGGGGTCTCCCAGAATGCTCCGTCCGCCCAGCGCCCGCGGACCGAATTCCATACGGCCCTGAAACCAGCCGACGATTTTTTCGTCAGCCAATTCGGCGGCAACCGATTCGATCATGTCTCGCTCGGGCAAACGTCGATAGCGCGCGTCGAGCCCGTCGAGCAGAGTCTGAATCTCGCCCGCGGAAAAGGCCGGTCCCAGGTAGGAAGCCTTCATGCCGTCGAGTCGGCCTTGGCAAACCTCGCTGACACGGCGCGGCTTGTCGAGATGCTGATACCAAACCGACAGCGCCGCCCCGAGTGCTCCCCCGGCATCCCCGGCCGCCGGTTGGATCCAGATCTTCTCGAAAGGCCCTTCGCGCAGCAAGCACCCGTTGGCGACGCAATTGAGCGCGACGCCGCCCGCCAGGCAGAGGTTCTTCTTGCCGGTTTCCTTGTGAACGTGGCGGGCCATGCGCAGCATTGCGATCTCGGTGACTTCTTGCACCGATCGAGCCAAGTCCATCTCGCGTTGGGTGAGCTGTGACTCCGGTTCTCGCCGAGGGCCGCCGAACAGTTCGTCAAAAGCGGGGTTGGTCATCGTCAGGCCCTGGCAATAGTTGAAGTACTCCATGTTGAGCCGCAAGGAACCGTCTTCGCGCAGGTCGATCACATGATCGAGAATCTTTTGCGTGAAACGGGGCTCGCCATAGGGCGCCAGGCCCATGATCTTGTATTCGCCGGAGTTGACTTTGAAACCCGTGTAGTAGGTGAAAGACGAGTACAACAAACCGAGCGAGTGCGGGAAATGCAATTCGCCCAGCAGATGCACCTCATTGCCTTCGCCGTAGCCGTACGTCGTCGTCGCCCATTCGCCCACGCCGTCGATCGTCAGCAGCGCGGCGTCCTCAAAAGGCGATGGGAAAAAGGCGCTGGCGGCGTGCGACTCATGGTGTTCGGTGAAAAGGACTTTCCCCGAGCCGCCGCACTCCTTAGCGATTTGCTCGCGCATCCACAACTTTTCGCGCAGCCAAAGCGGCATCGCTTGGAGAAACGAGCGGATTCCCTCGGGAGCGTAGTCGAGATAGGTTTCGAGCAAGCGCTCGAATTTCTGAAAAGGCTTGTCGTAGAAGACGACGTAGTCGATGTCAGCCGCCCCGATGCCGGCCTCTCGCAGGCAATACTGGACGGCGTTCGAGGGAAAGCGGTGGTCGTGCTTCCGGCGCGTGAAGCGCTCTTCCTGCGCAGCCGCGATGATCTCCCCGTCACGGACAAGCGCGGCCGCCGAATCGTGGTAGTAGGCGGATAGGCCAAGGATGTTCATGGAACCGAACACCCTGATTCTATCAGGAGCCTTCTAGAGCGGCGGGTTCTCGCGACGCCCATTTTGGTGCGCGAAAGGACTGAATTCGTGCCGCGGAAATGCCGTATTGAATTGGTCGACGTCGTGGTGAGTGGTACTTTTCGCGAGGTTTATCGCCGTTTATCAATGACTCGGTACATGCCCGTTGGTTCCGGTCATCGGCTTATCGCGTTGCGGCGATTCGACACGCACAATCAACTCGGGAAGGCCGCGCAGTAAATCATCCAAGCGCTCCTTCTCCGAGCGCCTCGCCAACAGACGCTGCTTGAAATCAAGATCGAGCGGGAGTGCGTGCGCGATGTGAAAACTCGGCTGCGGCAGCGAGGGGTCCAGCGGCTCCGGCTCGCTTACGCCCAGCAAGGCTGCCAGTCGGCGAGCCAGCTCCTCGATCTGGTCGACCTGGGCTCGGTCAACCGAGGCCCTCGCGGCGTCGTCGAAATATTCGACTCGTGCCTGCAGATAGGGCAAGCTCGTATTTAATTCCAACGCATGAAAACGCCGCCGGCCTCGTGTGTCGATGTCGAAACGGCCGTCGTCGTGCCGCTTCGTGACGCGCTCGACCATCGCCGTGCACCCGAATGGAGCCAGTTTGCTTTCACGAGCCAAGATGATGCCGAATTCCGAGTGGCCTTCGAGCGCTTCTCCAATCAAGAGGCGGTAGCGGGGCTCGAATATGTGCAGAGGCAGTTTCGTGCCCGGAAATAGGACGACCTCGAGGGGGAACAGCGGCAGCAACTGGTCCGTGGTCATGCTACATTATGCCTTTTCGTTGGTTGGTGGGAAACGGCGACAGGAATCGTCTCGCCGGAGAACCCAACAACCGGGGCGAGAGCCGAATGGCTCTCGCGAGTTCCTGATTGTCGGGCCGCGTTAACTGTCAGAGGCTTTATTCTTTCCCACATCGACCTTACGCTTGGAGCGCGGAGTGGATTTGCAAGGAAAAACGATCTTGATAACGGGTGCTTCGTCGGGCATTGGACGTGCCTGTGCATCCGCGTTCGCCCGAGAAGGAGCGCGGTTGATCTTGACTGCACGGTCGCGGGCGGGGCTGGAGACAACCGCCCGGCGGATCGCTCCCGCCGAGAGCACTGTCGTCGTTGCTGATCTAACCGATCCCGCCTCACTCCACAGGCTTACGGAGAAGGTTCGGGAACGTTTCCCGACTCTTGACGTGCTGATCAATAACGCCGGCGTCGGCTTGTACGCGCCTTCCTTTCTGGCCGACCCCGAGAAAGTTCGGTCCATGTTTACGCTGAACTTGCTGGCGCCTGTCGAGCTGACCCGTCGCCTGGTTCCTCTCATTCCGCGCGGCGGCGCGATCGTCAATATCAGCTCTATCGCCGGCAAGGTGCCGCTCCCATGGCTTACGCTCTATTCGTCGTCGAAGTTCGCCTTGAACGCCTTTTCCGACGGCCTGCGGATGGAGTTGGCTCCCGCCGGTATTCAGGTACTATGCGTATGCCCCGGGTATGTCGATACAGCGTTCCGGCGCAACGTTTTGGCGGGTGAGATCCCGGAAAAGGTTGCCGTACAAAAACGCTTCATGATCACGGCCGAACAGTGCGCCGAAGCGACCCTCGAAGGCCTGAAGCGGGGCAAGCGAACCGTCGTGACGCCGAAAATAGGTTGGGCCCTGACGGCCGTGACGCGTCTCTTGCCCGGTGTCGTCTTCGCACGCATGCGCGGGATGAATTCGCCCGTATCTCTCGACGACCGCGCCGGCGCGGATGACCCGGCGGAAAAATCATAAATGCACGTTAGGCTCAAATCGACTCCGGGTATCTACTTGGCGGGCTTCATGGGCTGCGGTAAGACGACCGTGGGGCGCAAGCTGGCCGAGAGATTGGCCTGGGACTTCGCCGACCTCGACGATGAGATCGAACGCCGAGCCGGAAGCGAGATCAGCGAAATCTTTTCAAGATACGGGGAGCACACTTTTCGTGCCATCGAGCGGGATGCTCTCACCGAACAGGCCCGGCTCGTAAGGAACGGTCGGGCACGCGTCGTCGCTCTCGGAGGGGGCACCTTCGCCGATGAGCGCAATCGGGATACGATGAGACAGGCGGGGCTTTCGTTATGGCTCGACGTTCCGCTCGAACAGCTGTGGGCCCGCGTGTCCGACCACGACCACCGTCCCCTGGCGCGCGACCGCGCGGCATTTGAGAATTTGTACAAGAAGCGGCTGGAAGAGTACGGGAAAGCGGACTTCACCGTTGCGGCCGGAGCGGGCGATCCAGACCGAATCGTCGACGACGTGCTGGCCTTGTCGTTCGTCTAGGAAATGCCGCAGCCCGGCCGAGAAGGCTTGCAGGGAACGGCAACCGAGCCATTCCGCCGCGCCGCCCGTTTTTCGCCGTCAGCGATCTCCGCTCTGAAGAGGAACCCCAGTGTCCGACCCCCTGCTTCAGGCCGATCATCTCACCAAGACCTTTCAGAGCGGTCCGTCGAGTCTGACGGTTCTCGACGAAGTCACGTTCGCCGTGGACGCGGGGGAGAGCCTGGCGCTGGTCGGAGAATCCGGCGCCGGTAAATCCACTCTGCTCTACTTGCTCGGCGGACTGGATGAACCGACTTCGGGAGAGGTTCTCTTCGAATCCCGCCCCTTGTCGGGGCACTCGGAAGAAGAACTGGCTTTCTACCGCGGCCGGGAAATCGGCTTTGTTTGGCAAAACTACCACTTGCTGCCCGAGTTCACCGCCCTCGAAAACGCCGCCATGCCGTTGCTGATCGCTGGCGAGCCGGCGGATACCGCGTATCCGAAAGCTCGCTTATGGCTTGAGAGGGTTGGGCTGGCCGAGCGCGCCGAGCATCGCGCAGGCGAGCTTTCCGGCGGCGAGCAACAGCGTGTGACCATCGCGCGCGCCTTGACGCCCTCGCCGAAAATCCTGCTGGCCGACGAGCCGACCGGCAATCTCGACACCGCCACGGGCGCTTCGATCGTCGATCTGTTACTCTCGCTGCCCGAGAATTGGCGGCTTGGTCTCGTCGTGGCAACCCACAATCGCGATTTGGCCGCGCGTTGTCATCGTACTCTGACCGTGAAAGCGGGGAAGATTTCGGCCGCGGAGGTCGAAATGATCTAGGGATGAGGTTGCACCGACCCGAAAGGGCGGGATCGTGTCCCGAGGGGTGGACCTCTCAAGATGTGGGCTGCGTCCAAGGTTGCAGCCGGCGATTCGGCCGGCGAGTTCCGCCGCAGACCGAGAGTGGATTGATATGATGAAGAGGCGCGATTTGGGCGCCCGTCAAGGGGATCGGGAGAGATATGTTCGAACGCTATACCGAGAAAGCTCGGCGAGTCATCTTCTTCGCCCGGTATGAAGCGAGTCAATTCGGCAGTCCCTATATCGAGAGCGAACACCTTTTGCTGGGACTGATCCGCGAAGACAAAGCCTTGGCGAACCGTTTCCTGCGTTCGCATGCCGCGGTGGAATCGATTCGAAAACAGATCGAAGCCCATACGACAGTCCGTGAGAAGGTATCGACATCGGTCGATCTGCCTCTCAGCCACGAATGCAAGCGCGTGCTGGCTTATGCCGCCGAAGAGGCCGAGCGACTATCCCACAAACACATTGGAACCGAGCATCTGCTGCTGGGGTTGCTGCGGGAAGAAAAGTCGTTCGCCGCCGAGATCCTGCATGAACGCGGCCTGCGGTTGGCGACGATTCGTGAAGAATTGGCGCGGTCGCAATCGGAAAAGCTGCTCTCGAACCGCCCCAAGGAAAGTTCGTTACTGAGCGAGTTCAGCCGCGATTTGACGCAGGCCGCCGTCGATGCCGCCCTCGATCCTCTGGTCGGGCGGGCCAATGAAGCCGAACGCGTCATCCAGATTCTTTGCCGTCGCACGAAAAACAACCCCGTCCTGATCGGCGAGCCGGGCGTCGGGAAGACGGCCATCGTCGAAGGCCTCGCGCAACGCATCGCCGATGGCGAGGTCCCGTCGTTCTTAGCTGAAAAGCGCATCCTGGCGCTGGATTTGTCGCTGATCGTCGCCGGCACGAAATACCGCGGGCAATTCGAAGAGCGTCTGAAAACCATCATGAAAGAGTTGATGGAAAATCAGAACGCGATCATTTTCATCGACGAGTTGCACACTCTCGTCGGCGCCGGTTCGGCCGAGGGCTCGCTCGACGCCGCGAACATTCTTAAGCCCGCTCTTTCGCGCGGCGAAATTCAGTGCATCGGCGCCACGACGCCTGCCGAGTTTCGCAAATCGATCGAGAAAGACCGTTCGCTTGAGCGCCGCTTTCAGGCCGTCAAGGTCAACCCGCCGAACGAGGAAGAAGCCATTCAGGTGCTCTTCGGCATCAAGGACCGGTACGAAAAGTTTCACGCGGTGGCCTACACCGATGAAGCCGTGGAAGCCGCGGTTTACACTTCGAGCCGCTACATTCCCGACCGCTTTTTGCCCGACAAGGCGATCGACTTGGTCGATGAAGCCGGCGCGCGCGTGAAATTGCGCCAAACGACGATGCCCGAAGAAATCGCCGAAGTCCACAAGCGCATCAAGTTCATCGTGCACCGCATGGAAAACGCCATTGCGAATCACGAATTCGAAAAGGCCCGCTTCTACTCCGATGAGGAGCGCAAGGAACGGGAAAATCTCCGCGTCCTGCGCGAAAAGTACAACCTCGACGAAACCGCCGCCGCTTCCGTCACCAAGGACGACATCGAAGACGTCGTCGCCCGCTGGACCGGCGTTCCCATGACCTCGATCAAGGAAGAGGAGCTGGCGAAGCTGCTGCGGATTGAGGAAGAACTACACCTTCGCGTCGTCAGCCAAGAGAAAGCCATTTCGGCGTT
The DNA here is from genome assembly GCA_965238125.1 of Bryobacterales bacterium. Classification (GTDB taxonomy): domain Bacteria; phylum Acidobacteriota; class Terriglobia; order Bryobacterales; family UBA6623; genus UBA6623. The sequence goes on from OZ250179.1 coordinate 1,626,441, forward strand.
GGCGCGGGCCATCCGGCGCTCTCGCGCGGGGCTGAAATCCGCCGCCCGCCCGGCCGGGTCGTTCCTGTTTTTGGGTCCGACCGGCGTGGGCAAGACCGAAGTGGCTCGAGCGCTCGCCGAATCTCTTTTCGGAAGCGAGAAGACGCTGGTGCGCTTCGATATGTCCGAGTTCATGGAAAAGCACTCGGTCTCGAAGCTGATCGGTTCGCCCCCCGGCTATGTCGGCTATGAAGAGGGCGGTCAGTTGACCGAGCGCGTCAAGCGCGCGCCCTATTCGATCATTCTGCTCGACGAGATCGAAAAGGCGCACCCGGACCTATTCAACATCCTGTTGCAGGTTTTCGAGGACGGCCAGCTGACCGACGGGCTCGGCAATACGGTCGATTTCAAAAACACGATCATCATCATGACCTCCAACCTGGGGGCCCGCTACCTGCAGAAGCAGTCGCGGATCGGATTCGAAGGTTCCTCCAAGGAGGAAGCCGACGCCAGGGCGGAAGCCGAGGTTATGAACGAAGTCAAGCGGGTATTCAACCCCGAGTTCATGAACCGCATTGACGAGCTGATCGTCTTCTCATCGTTGACGGATGACGATCTGATCAAGATCATCGACATGATGGTCGGCCGGATCAACGAGAATCTCGTGCGTAAGGAGATTCACATTCGCCTCAGCCCGGAGGCAGCGCAACACATTCTCGACGAGACCTGCGCCGATCGCGGCTACGGTGCCCGGCCATTGCGGAGAGCCCTTCAGAAATTCATTGAAGATCCGTTATCCGACGCTCTGATTCAAGAGCAGTTACCGAAACCGGCTGACCTTGAAATCTTTCTCGGCAAGGATGGGATGTATTACCGCCCGATCGACGAGGGTGGGGAAGCCGAATCCGGTGATGAGGGCGAAGGCGGCGTCGCCGTAGCCGAAGCCAGTCCGCTTTACATGTTCTCCTAGATAGGCTTCGCCCCTCTGACGCCCTCCCTTACGGCTCCGGGCTTTCAGGCCGCCGGGCTTCCCCCAACAACCGGCGTGTGAATCACCGTCACCTCCCCGGAATCCAGACCCTCCCGTAAGGCCGCGGCGAGTTGGTCCGGCGTTTCCGTCTTCACCCCGCGCGCGCCGAAGGCCTCGGCGAGTTTGACGAAATCGATCGGCCCCAGCGAACTCGTGATCGGCTCGCCGTACTTGTCGCGATGCCCCGATTGCGTAATCCCCCAAGCTTCGTCATCGGCCACGAGAACGACAAACGGTATTTTCTGCCGCACCGCACATTCGATTTCCGCCGGCGTAAAGGTAAACGACCCGTCGCCGGCGAGCAGTAGCACTGACCGGTTCGGATAGGTCAGCCGCGCGGCCATCGCGCCCCCGAGCCCCCACCCGACCACACCGCTTCGTCCGCAGGTCAGCCAATTCGGCGGGTAGCGGTCCGTCAACAGTTGGTGCGCCCATTGCCCGATGCTGCCGCCGTCGATCAGGAAGAGAGTCTCATCAGTCAATACCTCGTCGACAGCATCCACCACATGAACGGCATGCAGCCCGCCTCCAGCCTGCTCGACACCCCGTCGCCGGACGGTCGCGCGAAATTCGTCGCGCCGCCTGCCCGCTTCGGCCAACCAGCCCTCAAATCGCCCGGCCGTTACCCGATCGTCGAGCGCCAACTCGGCCCAACCCCGATCCAGACGAACGACGCGCGCCCTCTCGGCGATTGCACCGGGCTGAAGAAACCCCACGCGGTAGTCCGCGACCGACCCGGCCAAGATGATCAAGTCGGCGTCGGCGAGCAGCCGCGGCCCGCCTGTCGCGGCGCCGAGAATGCCGACAAAGGTTTCCAGGGACTCTTCGATAGTTCCACGGTCCCAAATCGGAATCGCGAGCGGGACACCGCGTGCTTTAGAAAACTCGGCTATGGCCCGCCCTTCTCCGGCGTAGTAGGCGCCGCTTCCGACGATGATCAACGGGCGTTCGGCCCCGCGCAAAGCTTCCGCCGCGGCTTCAACCTCGGCCGGGTCGAACGAGTTTCCCGCTAGCGGTGTCGTCATGGGCGCCGCCAAGTCGGCTTCTTCGACGGGCGCCTCCTGAATGTCCATTGGAAAAGTGAGATTGACCGGTCCGTGGGGCGTGGAAACGGCCTGGGTCCAAGCCTGGTTGAGCACTTGCAAAACGCGCTCGGGCCGGTCGATCACGCCCGCGTACTTCGTCACCGGCCGCGCTAGGGCGGGTTGATCGAGGTCCTGAAAGTGCCCCATCCCTTCCGTGGCATGGGCGTGCGACCCGCTGATGAGCAGCATCGGCGCTTGGTCTAAAAAGGCGTCGACAACGCCCGTCATTCCATTCGCGTGGGCGACCCCGCTCGATACGGCGGCGACCCCGGGGCGGCCCGTGAGCCTTCCGCGGATCTCCGCCATGTAGCCGGCTGTCTGCTCATTACGGACATCGACCAACCGCACGCCCGCTTGGCGCGCGGCGTAGTCGAACGGGTCAAGCCCATGTCCGCAAAGTGTCGCGATCCACTCCACGCCCCGCTCGCACAGGTCTTTCACAAACCAATCCACCGCCGTCATGGAAGCCTCCTTTCTTGCGGACCGGAACGAAGGAATCAGAGTAACACCGGCGACCTGGTCAACCGCGCGGGAGGCGCGCGGGCCGGCCGAAGTCGCCCTCCCCATGTGCTTTTCAAAACCGGATGGGACGCCGGGTTGTTGCCCGACTCAACTCATATCACAACTCCACGTCATGTCCTCGGCAGGGGGTGTTACGCTTGGGATGGGCGCCGAGGAAATCCGCTCTCAGCCTCCGGATTGAGCAAGCCCGCTTTTCTCATCGCATGGCGAGGCAAAGTGCATGAGCGGTCCGGCAGTACGAGGCGCGCGCCGCTTGGCGCCCCACCTCTTAAGCTAACAGGCGCACTGGAACAGTACGGTCAGCACGGCGAGCAAGCGCAAACGAAGTAATGGCGGGCCTCTCGTGTGCTTTGCACGTCAGGCGATGAGAAAAGCGGGCAAGACCCGAATCGAGCAAGAGATGACCATCGCGAGGATCCGCCGCCCCAGCGCCTTGTTGCTCGTCTGTTTTCTCCTCAGTGCCGCTTGGCTGTCTGCCTGGCAGCGTTTCGGCGGCCCCTTTGGTTTCCAAGAATCTCCCGTTCCCGACGAGTGGTATGACGCCGAAGGCCGCGGCGAATTCCACTTCGCGCGTTTCGTTTACAGCAGCTGGGGCGGGCAAGACTGGGGACGCCGCGGCGGCTGGGCTACCGACTATCCAGAGGCCGATTACCACTTCATGCAAGGAGTTGCGCGACTCACCCGTATTGAAACTGCTCGCGGCAGCCGGCTGGTCCGTCCTCTCGATGAAGAGCTGTTCGACTATCCCTGGCTTTATGCCGTCGAAGTAGGCCGCTGGCAGTTGGACGAGGAGGACGCCGCACGCTTGCGCGAATACCTTTTGCGCGGCGGGTTTCTCGTCGTCGACGATTTCCACGGGTCCTACCAATGGGCCATGTTTCTCGAAAGCATGCGTCGTGTCTTCCCCGAACGCCCAATTCTTGATATCGAGGAAGAGGATCCTTTATTACATGTCCTCTACGATTTGGATCAACGAATTCAGGTGCCCGGGATTCAATATGTATGGAGCGGTTCGACGTACGAACAGGACGGTGTTGAGCCCCGCTGGCGCGGAATCTACGACGACGACGATCGCCTGATGGTGGCCGTGAACTTTAACATGGATTTGGGAGATGCCTGGGAGCATGCCGACACTCCCCAGTATCCTGAGAAGATGACGGCTCTGGCCTACCGCTTCGGAATCAATTACGTCATCTACTCAATGACGCATTGAGCGCGCCGTCGATGAATCGTTGCTGCAACCGGATCGAGCCCGAGTGTTGACTCGACAAAGGACCTCGTTTCGTGTTTGAGTTCTTGTTCAAATACCCGACCACGGTCTTTCGCAAGGGCGATTTCGTTCTTGCAAGTGGGCTGTCGGCGTGGTTGTTGGTGCTGCTGATCGCGGCGGCCGGCGCTGGCCTTTTCTGGTATCTGCGCCGCGATCCCGGCGCGCTCGATGAGCCGCGGCAACGCATTGTGTGGGTGTTGCAATGGGCGTCGGTTGCGTTGTTGTTGCTGCTGCTGTGGCGGCCCGCGGTAAGCATCCAATCGTTGCGGTCGCGGCAGAATGTCGTCGCCGTCATGCTCGACACCTCGCGCAGCATGGCGCTGGGAGAGGGTGAGGAATCGCGAATCGACCAAGCGCTGGCGGCTTTGAACGCCGGCGTCATCGATCAGCTTCGGGAAAAATTCCGCGTCAGGCTCTACGGTTTTTCGGACGGGATACGACGCCTGGAATCCCTCGATTCGGAAAAGCTGCCGCCGCCCGGCAACGCCACTCGTGTAGGCGATGCGGTGGCGGCGGTTTTGCGCGAGTCGGCGGCACTTCCTTTGGGCGCGGTGGTCGTGGTCAGTGACGGGTCCGATAACGCCGGTTCGTTCGGCCGCGAGCGGATGGCCGAGATTCGCAAACACAATGTCCCCGTCCACACTGTCGGCGTGGGACGCGAGGAAATTCCGAGCGACATCGAGCTCAGCGAGGTGAACGTCGCGCCGCGAGCGCTTCCGAATTCTCAACTCAACGCTCAGGTGGCCCTACGCCACGCCGGTCGGGATGAGCAAAAGACGCGGGTCACCGTCCGCGACGGCTCGACGATCCTAGCGTCCAAAGAGATCACATTGCGCTGCGGTGAGACGGTTCACACCGAATGGGTGGATTTCAACGCCGGGGAGGCCGGCATTCGCAACTTGCGGTTTTCCGTCGAACCCATGCCCGAAGAAGAAATCACGGGCAACAATTCCTTAACCCGCGTGGTAGACGTCCCGCGCGGACGGCGGAAGATCCTCTATGTCGAGGGCGAACCGCGCTGGGAATACAAATTCATGCGGCGGGCGATCCACAAGGACGCCGGGGTACGTCTGGTCACGCTGCTGCGTACCTCCCCCAATAAATTCTACCGCCAGGGGGTCGACACGCCCGAGGAACTCGAAGACGGTTTTCCGACCAAGGCCGAGGAATTGTTCGCCTATGACGCGCTGATCCTCGGCAGCATTGAGGCGGGCTTTTTCACCGTCGAGCAGCAGGAGATGATCCGCGAGTTCGTCAATCGCCGAGGCGGCACGCTGTTGATGTTGGCCGGGCGTAACGGGCTTGGCGACGGCGGATGGGGAACGTCCAGGGTCGCGGACGTGCTTCCCGTTCGCATTTCCGGCGATGACGGGCCGACTTTCTTCCGTATCCCGGCATCCGTGGAACTGACCCCCCATGGGCGCGATTCTCTAATCTGCCGTCTCGACGAGGACCGCGCGAAGAACCTGGCTCTATGGAAGGAAATGCCCGCCCTTGCTGATTATCAACGGGTCGGCGAACTCAAACCGGCCGCCGTCGGACTGATTCAAGCCCGCGTCGAGGCGAAAGCGATTCCGATCCTAGTGCAACAAAGCTACGGCCGAGGCAAGTCGATTGTGCTGGCGACGGGAGGAACTTGGCGTTGGAAGATGAGACTGCCCCACGACGACCAGCGACACCACACGTTCTGGAGGCAGTTGTTTCGGACCATGGTGGCCAACTCTCCCGGGACGGTTACGATTTCGAGCAATAAGACCCTCTACGCCGACGATCCCCGCGTGAGTCTACGAGCCGAGGTGCGAACCAAGGCCTATGAAGCCGCCAACAACGCGACGGTTACGGCGCTGCTGACTCCGGAATCCGGCGATCCGGTGACGATCGAGCTGAATCCTTCGGCCGAGGAAGAGGGTGTGTATGAAGCGGAGCTGCTTGCCGCGCGCCCCGGCCCCTATCGAATCGAAGTGACGGCGCGCCGCGGTGATCAGGTGCTCGGCGCCGAGGTGCTGCACGTCCGCCGCGAAGACGGCGTGGCCGAGGATTTTCACCCGGCGCAAAATCGCGAGATCTTGGAACGGCTCTCCGAACAAACCGGCGGGCGATACTTCACACTCGACGAGGTCGACGGGCTGCCCGAGGAAGTGCGCTTCTCACAAGCCGGCATCACCGCCCGTGAGACCATGGACTTGTGGGACATGCCCATCCTATTCTTACTGCTGCTTGCTTTGCGCGGCGGCGAATGGTTGCTGAGACGGCGCTGGGGTGTGATTTGAGCCGGCGCGCGGGACAGGTTTGGACCGCCGCGAGGGCGGCTATGAAACATTTGTCGCCTCTCCATCGTCAAACCCGTATTACGGTGGGTGCATCGCGTTTCGGCTTCACGGGCCTTTTCGCTGTCTGTCTGTTTTTGGCGACGGTAGCCGGCCCCGTACGCGCCGAAATCGGGCAGTCCCATTTCGTCATCGTCGGCGGGCTGGGAGGCGAGCCGCAATACGAAGAGCAGTTCTCCGCATACGCCTCCGCGCTTGGCGACGTGTTCGAAAAGACCACCGGCGACGGCTCGCGCGTGCACGTTCTCAAGGGCCCCGAATCGCGGCGCGAGGCGATCACCGCGGTGTTGAGTGATCTTGCGAAAACGACCGCCGAAAACGACTCGGTCGCGCTCATTCTCCTCGGCCACGGGACCTGGGACGGCCGTGTGTATAAGTTCAATATCCCGGGCCCCGACCTCGATGCCGCGAAACTTCGAGAACTGCTCGATGCCCTGCCGGCGCGGCGGCAACTCGTCGCCGTGACGTCGAGCGCCAGCGGCGCGCTGATCGATGTTCTAAAGCGCGAAGGCCGCGTCATCATCACCGCCACCCGTAGCGGGCGCGAGCGCAACGCCACGGTTTTTGGAAAATATTGGGTCGAGGCGCTCAGCGACGAATCCGCGGACTCGGATAAGAACTCGGTCATCACCGCCGCCGAGGCGTTCCACTACACCGAGCGGCGCGTGAAAGACTTCTTCGAAAGAGAAAAACGACTCGCCGGAGAGCACCCTCGTATCGAGGGTGACTTCGCCGCTACCTTTACCCTCGCGAGACTCGAGAAGGCCGTCGCGGCTTCCGAGGATCCCGCCGTGCGGCGACTGTTCGTGGAACGCGAAGCTATCGAGGGACGCATCGAGGATCTGAAAGGACGCAAGGACGAGATGGAACTCGATCCGTATTTCGACGCGTTGGAAGCGTTGATGATCGAGTTGGCCGGCAAGCAGGTGGAAATCGACGAGGCGGTCGGCAATGAGTAGATTCTCAACGCCGACTCGGGCGTGGTCCAAATCCCGGGCCCTGATTCTTCTTGCGGCTGCTTTCGCTCTCGCAATTCCTGCCGCCGCCCAGCGCGGAGAAGGACGGGGAAGACGCAGTCCCGAACTGCGCCCCTGCGACGATCATTGGGATCACGGACGTCGCCGCGAGGCGCGCGCCTGCTACATGCACCTGATTGATAAAGCCACCGACGCCGGGACGAAGGCCGAGGCCTTCTGGGGTCTACACAATTTCAAACAGGCCAACGAGATGTTTCAGCAGGCCGTCGGGGACGAACCGGGAAACACCGATCTGCGCGTCCGATGGGGTTATCTCTTTTCCGAAACTCACAATCAGGGCGAGGCCCTTAAACTCTTCGACGAGGCATTGAAGATTGACGAGGCCGGCTTGGCGGCGCGTCTCGGCAAGGCCTCGGTTCTTTCGCGCCGCTTCGAGGGCAAGGCCCGCGAGTGGGTATCACAGGTAATCCAAGCCGACCCCGAGTTGGTCGAAGCCTACGTGCTGCTCGCCGCGATGGATATCGAAGAGAACAAGATCGAAGAGGCCCACAAGGCTCTCGACCAAGGTCTTGAAAAAGCCGAGGAGCAAGGGCAAACCCCCCTCGAACTGTACTCCCTCAAGGCCGCCATCGACCTGCTGCGGGGGGCCGAGGAAAGCCCGTGGGTCAAGAAAGCCCTTGAATACAACCCGACATACGGACGAGTCTACGCCGACGCGGCGCATTTCTACGTGATTACACGCCGCTATCGCGAAGCGACCGCACTGTACCGCAAGGCGGTGGATCGCGACCCCGAACTCTGGTCGGCGCACGCCGACTTGGCCGTCAACTTGATGCGCGAGGGCGAAGACGAACAGGCCGCCCGCCATCTCGAACTCGCCTACCGAGGCGATCCCTACAGCGCCAAGACCGTCAACACCCTGCGGCTGCTTGACAGCTTCGAGAATTTCAAAACCTATTCGAATTTCGACAAGCCGTTGTCCGATGAGTCCGGCGCCCTCGACGGCAGTTTCGAAAAGCCAACGGTGATCGTCAAACTGCACAAGGACGAAGCGGAAGTTCTGCGACCCTATGTCGTCCGACTCGCCGAGCTGAGCCTGGAAACCTTTCAGGCCAAGTACCAATTCACGCCGAAGAAACCGGTCCGGGTCGAACTCTATCCCGACCATGACGATTTCGGAGTGCGAACGATGGGCCTGCCGGGCGTCGGTTTGCTGGGCGTCACCTTCGGTCATGTCATCGCCATGGACAGCCCGTCGGGCCGTAGCCCGGGCAGTTTCCATTGGGGCACGACGCTGTGGCACGAAATGGCCCACGTCATCACGCTCGAGGCGACGAATCACTTGGTTCCGCGCTGGTTCAGCGAGGGAATTTCGGTCTATGAAGAATGGGCCGCGGATGAAAGCTGGGGCGACCGTATTTCCCCCGACGTGATCGACGCCCTCAAGAAAGATAAGTTCCTTCCCGTGGCGGCACTCGACAGCGGATTCATTCGCCCGCAATACCCCAAGCAAATCGCCGTCTCGTATTTTCAGGCCGGGTTGGTCTGTCGGTTCATCGCCGACAAGTGGGGTTTCTCCAAACTTGTCGAGTTGCTCGACGGCTTCGGACAGGGACGATCGACCGCCGACAATATCGCCGCGGTCGTCGAGATGTCAAGCGAAGATTTCGACGAGCAATTCGCCGCCTACGTGAAAGAGCGCTACGGCGAGTTGGTCGAAAAATTCCCGGAGTGGCGCAAGTTGCTCAAGGAGGCTCTCAAGGCCGCCCGCGCCGAGAAGTGGGACGAGGTCGTCGAGCCCGCCGTCGCGGCCCGCGATATCTACCCTGATTACGTCGAAGGCGGCAATGCCTACACCTTGCTGGCCGACGCCTATCTGGAGCAAGGCGACAAAGCGGCCGCCATCGAGCAGCTACAGCGGTACCAACAAGCGGGCGGCCGCAGCCCAACCCGGATCAAGAAACTAGCCGCGCTGCTCGACGAAACCAATCGCCGTCCCGAGGCCATCGCCGCGCTCGATGCGTTGCTCTATATCGCTCCCGGCGACGAAGAACTCCATCGGCCTCTTGGCGAGTGGCTGCTGGCCGAGGAGCGCTACGAAGACGCCTTGCAGCAGTTCGAGACCGTTCTCGCGCTCGGCCCGATCGACCCGGCGGCGGCGCATTTTCATCTGGCGCGCACATATCATAAGATGGAGGATCGCAAAAAGACGCGGCGACATCTGCTGCTGGCGCTGGAAGCGGCTCCCAGCTATCGTCCCGCCCAGAAATTGCTTCTGGAACTCAAGCGCTAAGGAAACGAGATCCGCTGTCTATGAGTCTCCCAACAACTTCCAGCCTGGATACCGCTGACTACCGTGAGCTCGTGGGCTCGTTTCGTGAAACTCTCGACCGCATTCGCACGCAAGTGCGTCGTGTCATCATCGGCCAGGACGACGTCGTCGAGCATTTGCTGATCACCCTGCTCGTCGGCGGCCACTGTTTGATCACCGGGATGCCGGGCACCGCAAAGACTCTGCTCGTCCGCGCGCTGGCAACCGCGCTGGGCCTCAATTTCAAACGCATCCAATTCACGCCCGACCTCATGCCCACCGACGTCACCGGAACCGACATCATCGAGGAGGATGTCACCACCGGGCGCAGAAAATGGACCTTCATCGAGGGCCCCATCTTCGCCAACGTTTTGCTGGCCGACGAAGTGAACCGCACGCCCCCGAAGACCCAGGCCGCCCTGCTCGAGGCGATGCAGGAGTTGAGCGTGACCGTGCGCGGCACAACCTACATTCTTTCGCCGCCCTTCTTCGTGCTCGCGACGCAAAACCCCATCGAACTCGAAGGGACCTACACGCTTCCCGAAGCCCAACTCGACCGTTTCTTGTTCAAGGTGATTCTCGATTACTTGGACACTAGTCAGGAGATCGAGGTGGTGAACCGGTACGGGGCCGGACCGCCGCCCGAAGTCGAAGTTTGCACCAACGCCGAAGAGATCCTGCGCTACCAGGAACTCGTGCGGCAGGTGCCGGTTTCCGACAACGCAACCCGTTACGGCGTCGAGTTGGTGCGCGCGACGCGTCCGAAAGACCCGCTGGCGCCCGACATCGTCAACAAGTACGTCAATTACGGTTGCAGTGTTCGGGCCACGCAATTTCTTGTCGCCGCGGCCAAGGCTCGTGCGTTAACGCAAGGACGCTACCACGTCACTTACGGCGACCTCCAGGCTCTCGTGCCGCTCGTGATGCGGCATCGCGTTTTGACGAATTTTCACGCCGAATCCGATGGCGTTTCGGTGGACGAAATTCTCAAGCAGATGGTCGAGGCCCGGCCCGCGCCCCAGGAGTAGCAGGGTAGCGGGATAGCGATTGATCCGCGTTTCGAAGTGTTCCGCCGCCCTCGGCAACGGCTAACCCATGGCTTTGCAAACACTCCTCGATCCTAAGGTCCTCTCGCGGCTCAACAATCTCGAACTGGCGGCCAAGACCATCGTGGACGGGTTTCTGACCGGCCTTCACCGGTCGCCCTTTTTTGGTTTCAGCCTGGAGTTCGCCGAATACCGCCCCTACACCATCGGCGACGACCCGCGTTTCATCGACTGGAACGTATTTTCCCGCACCGACCGCACCTATGTGCGGCGCTACTTGGGCGAGACAAATACGCACCTGGCGATCCTGTTCGACGCCAGCGCGTCGATGGGCTACAAGTCCGACGGCATCACGAAAATCGAATACGCCCGCTACTTGGCCGCCGCGCTGGCGTATCTTTCGATTCACCAGCACGACGCGGTTGGCCTCATCGTCTTCGACGAGAAAGTGCGCGACTTTCGTCCTCCGTCAACCCGCCCCGGCCATCTGCAAAGCATCTTGCACTCGCTCGATCGCGCCGAACCGGCGACAGGAACCAATCTGCGAGCGCCTTTCGAGCACTTCCGGGAATTCTTTTCTCACCGCGGACTCGTCGCCGTCATCTCCGATTTCTACGCCGACCCGGAAGTGCTGATCCGCTCCGCTCGTCCACTGGCCTACCAAGGGCAAGACCTGATCTTCTTCCAAGTCCTCGACCCGACCGAAATCGAACCCGCGTTCGGTCAATCGGCCTTGCTCGAGGACATGGAAACCGGCGACCGCATGGAAGTGTCGGGAGAGTACGCAAGGCGCGAATACCGCGAGAGAATGATGGATCACTTGGAAAAGATCAAGGATGAAGCCGTCGGCGTCGGCGCCGACTATTGGCTGATGGATACCTCGAAGCCGCTCGACCTGGCGCTGAGGGAGTATTTGTTATTTAGAGAACGCCACAGATAAGGGTCGCAAGGTTTGTTTGCTCTTTCCCGGCTTCGGGAGCGTCAGTGTAAGTAACACGGCCCCTTTGAGTATGTCGTTAATCGCGCCACTATTCCTGCTCGGCGGCCTAGCTCTCTCGTTGCCCTTGTGGCTACACCTGTTGCAGCGTCAAAACCCGGTCAAACTCCCTTTCAGCTCGCTGATGTTTTTCGAGCGACGCAAGCAAGCCGCCCTACTTGAACGCCGCTTTCGCTACCTGCTCCTGCTCGCCGCTCGTTTGGCGGTGTACGCCCTGCTTGCGATTGTCTTCGCCAAGCCCATTTGGGAGCGCCCCTCGCGTGCCGTTTTGGGCACGCTGCCGACATTCCACATGATTGTGGTCGATACGTCGCTGAGTATGAGTTTCGAGGGCCGCCGCGAGAGTGCCGCGGCCGAGGCCGAGAGCATCGTCAACGCCATGGAATCAGGCGATGCCGCCCAGATCCTCGCCACCGGCCCCGGCGTTCGCGTCGTCACCGAGCGTATTCATGATCGCGAGGAGTTGCTCGCCGCGATTCGGTCGCTCGAGCCCGGTGCTTCCGGAAATTCGTATGGAGAATTGATCGAGGCTGTTCGCAATCTCATCCCCGCCAACAGCGTGCCGGTCGAAGTGCATCTCATTTCCGACTTTCAGCAATCGGCGCTGCCCGGGCGCTTTTCCGACGTCGCTCTACCGAGCATCGCGACTCTGATTCCTCACGACATCGCCGACCCCGAAGCCCCCAATTGGACGATCGAGAGCGTCAAGGGAACTACGCGGCTCTACGGCGCCGGACAAAAGGCCCGCATCGAAGTGACAGTCGCCGGTTTCGGAACCGTCGCCGCCCGCAAGAACGTAACATTCCGCCTCGGCGGCAAGCGTGTCGCCGATCGCTCCGTGGACGTACCGGCGTCGGGCCGCGCTTCGGTCGTTTTCGAGGGCTTCGATGTGCCCAAAGGAAACACGCGGGCCGAAGTCGTTCTCGATTCCGGTGACGCACTCGAACTTGACGATCGCCGCTTGGCGGTTTTCGACAATACCGAGCCATCGCCGATTCTATTTCTTTCCGGCGAGAACCGCCGCCGCGACGTGCTCTATTACAAGGCCGCTCTCGACGCCGGGTCGGAATCCGTTTTCGAGGTCCGCGCCGCCTCGCCCACCGAAGCCGACCGCCTGCAACCCGAGCGTTTTGCCATGGTGGTGATCTCCGACGTCCCACGATTGTCGTCGCTGTTCACCGAGCGTTTGCGCAACTACGTCGAGGCCGGCGGTTCCGTTCTTCTTGCCGTCGGGCCCAAGATCACCTTGGCGCGCGAGGCCCCGCTCTATGAGAAGCGGATCGGCGAGGCTCGTTACGTCCCCCGCGAGGGAGAGCGCTTTCAAGTCGCGGGCGAAGTGGACCTCTCGCATCCCGCGCTACGGCAGGTCGAACGCTTCCGGCATGTGAAATTCTTCCGCTACGCCCAACTATGGACCGGCGAAGACGACGAGGTGGCCGCGCGCTTCGCCGACGGCTCGCCGATGCTGGTGGAACACAAGATCGGCGACGGACGGCTGCTCGTTTTCGCTTCGTCGCTTGACAATGTTTGGAACGATCTACCGGTGCATCCGGTCTTCGTACCCTTCGCGGTCGAATCGGCGCGTTACTTGTCGGGTTTGGAAGAAAGCCGCATGCAGGCCGTGATCGACTCGGTCTTGGCCTTGCGAAAGCGCCGCGCGCCGGGGTCCACCGTGCAGGCCTTCGACCCGGAGGGGGGCCGCGTTCTGTCGCTTTCGCAGTCAATCTCCGAGCAGGACCTGCAAGTGACCGAACTCGGTTTCTATGAGATCCGGCGCACCGGGGAAACCGAGTTGATCGCCATCAACCCCGACCCCCGCGAGTCGAACCTGCGGCCGATGGACGCCGACATGCTCGCCCTGTGGCAAGCGACCGGCGGCGGGGGCGGGGAAGTCGCGGCCGCCGAAGGTGCGGAAACGCCCATCGATCTTCCTCCTTTCGAGATTTGGCGCTGGCTTCTGGTCCTGTTACTATTCGCATCACTGATAGAATCGGTAGTGGGTAATCAGCATCTCAAGGAACGCCGCGAGGTCCGTTTGTCGTGAGCTATTTTTCCCGCACTCCCTCCGAGAAGCTCCAGGACTACCTGAACCGCGTGCATCTTCGCCTCAAGGCCGCCGCGGCTTCGCGCGGGTTGGGCGCAACGGCGATCGGCGCTCTGTCGCTGACCGTCGCGGGCGTTTACTTCGCCAACGAGTTTGCTTTCTCGAACTCCAGCGTGATCAGCGCGCGGGCCCTTCTTTTTGTCTCGCTCGCCGCGATCGTTGTCTTTCTGCTCGTCCGCCCGCTGCTTGGGTTGGGGCGCGGCAAGGCCGCCGGTCATATTGAAAGGCAAGTGCCGGCGTTTGACGGCCGTATCGACACCTTTGTCGATAAGACCGAGGGTAAGGCCGCCGGGGAGTCCAATCCTTTTCTCGATCTGCTCGCTGAAGACACGATGCAGGTTGCCGAAGCCGTTCCCGCGGAAGATGTCGTCGAGGCGAAGGGAATCTTCGCCTACGCCGCCGCCGGTGCGGCCGCGCTGGCCGTGCTGATTTGGCTGGGGAGCGCCGGGCCGGGCTATTGGAGCTACGGAACCTCGCGCGTGTGGGGAGGCTGGCTTGACCCGTCGGTTTCGCCGCTGTATCAGATTATCGTCGAGCCCGGTTCCAAGACGATTCGCCAAGGGGCCGACCTTGTCGTCACCGCTCGCATGATCGGGTTCCAATCCCCCACCGCGCAAATGCTCGCGAAATTCGAGAGCGGCGTCGGTTGGGAAGAAGCGCCCATGCGGAAGCAACTCGACGGTGAGGGCTTTGAGTTTCTTTTCGCGGGCGTTCGGGAGCCGTTGCGATACCGCGTTGCCGCGGGCGGGATCCAAAGCGAAGACTTCGAAGTCCAGGTGGTCAAAATGCCGAACGTTGAGTCGATCCGGCTGACCTACCACTACCCCAAATGGACCGGCTTCGAGAACCTCGTCGAAGAGGACTTCGGCGATATTCGCGCTGTCGTCGGCACCGAAGTCGAGATTGAAGTCACCCTCGACAAGCCCCTAAACGACGGCGTGCTGCGCGTCAACGACCAAGAAAGCGTTTCGATGTCGTCGAAAGATTTGATGGCGACCGGCCGCATCAAGGTTGACAAGGAGGGGCAGTACTTCATCGCTGCGCTCTATGAGGGCGAGGTCGTCCGGCTCACCGACGACTATTTCATCTCGCTGGTCCCCGATAGGAAGCCGACCGTCAAGTTTCGCCGCCCGGGCCGCGATTGGCGGGCCACGAACATCGAGGAAGTTGTCGCCGAATTCGAGGCGTCCGACGACTTTGGGCTGCGCTCGTTCGCCGTGCATTACACCGTGAACGGCGGCGAGCCGCAAACAGCTCCGCTGGCGGCGCGGCGCGGCGCTAAGACAGCCCGTTCGAGTCACACGTTTTATCTCGAGGAAATGGGCGAGCCCGAAGCCGCCGACACCGACGATGCGCCCGGATCGCCCCGACTCGTCCCCGGCGACATCATTTCCTACTACGCCGTCGCCCGCGATGCCAAGAAATCCGTTCAGACGGATATGTATTTCGTCGAGGTGCGCCCCTACGATTTCGAGTTGCGCCAGGGGCAGGCCGGCGGCGGCATGGGTATGGGCGGGGGCCAGGGACAGCAAGAAATCTCTCGTCGTCAAAAGGAAATCATTACCGGTACCTGGAATCTAATCCAGGACTCCACCGGAGCTGACCAACGGACGCGCGCCGAGATCCGCGACAACGCGATGTTGCTTTCCGAGATTCAGCTCACCCTGCGCGATCAAGCGAAGACACTGGTCGAGCGTGTCCGTGCGCGCGAGATCGCCGGGCGCGGGGGCGAGTTCAAGAAGTTTGTCGAGAACCTCGAGCAAGCAGCCGAATTCATGGCTCCGGCGGCCGCGAAGCTGAAAGCACAAGAGCTTCGCGATTCTCTCTCCCCGCAACAGAAGTCCCTGCAGTACCTACGGCGGGCCGAGTCGATCTTCCGCCAAATCGAAGTCCTACGGGGCGGCCGAGGAGGCGGGGGCGGAGGCGGGCAGGCAAGTCAGGACTTGCTCGAAATGTTCGAACTCGAGATGGATCTCGAGAAGAACCAATACGAAACCGGCGGCGGCATGTCCTCCCAACAAGTGGACCGCGAAATCGACGAGGCTCTCGAGAAACTCAAGGAACTGGCCAAGCGGCAGGAAAAGCTCGCCGAGCAGGCCCGCCGGCAGCCAACGCCGACTTTTTCGCAGAGGTGGAAGCAAGAGATCCTGCGCCGCGAAGCCGAGGAACTCAAACGAAAGCTCGAAGAGCTGCAACGCCGTCAGTCCGCTTCGCGGCAGCAAGGCTCGCAGCAGGGTTCGCAGCAGGGAGGCCAACAGAGCGGTCAGCAACAAGGCGGGCAGCAACAGGGAAGCCAGGGCAGTCAACAACAACGAGCAGGCGGTTCCCGCCTCGAACAAACCATTCAGCGCCTCGAGCAGGCCACCCGCGACATGGAACGTGCTTCGCAAGCCGGCGGCCCCCAGGGCGGAAGGATGGGGCAACAGCAAGCCCAAGCCCGCGCTCGCCGTGCTCAAGAGCGGTTGCGGGAAGCTCTGCGTTCCCTCGAGCAACAGCGCCTCAAAGAAACCGGCGACCGCCTGTCCAATCTCAGACGCCGCGCCGACAAGCTCGCCGCCCAACAGGCCGACGTCGCGCAGGCTCTTCGCGGCGCGCTCTCCTACGCGCTCGAATACATCAAGAAGAACGGCGGGCAGGCGCGGGGACGCATTCCCAGCGGCATGTCGCCCGGCGAGGAACTCGAGCTGTCCGATCGCAAGAAAGCCATGCAGGAAGCCATCGAGAGTATGGAGCGCGACATGCAACAGGCATCGCGGCGCCTTCGCGAAACCGAAAGCGGCCGCAAGCTGCGCGAAGCTCTCTCCGATCTCCAGCAATCCGAACTCGGCGTCCGGCTGCGCCAGGCCGCCGAACATATTCGCCAGGGCTATGCCGCCCATATCGCCCAACGCGAAGAGACCGTCACTGCCGCGATCAACCGCTTGCGGGACCAACTCGAACAGGCCGAGCGCTTGGCCAAAGCCCAACGCGCGGGCGGGAACGATAGCGGCTTGGAACGCTCGCTAAGCCGCCTCGAAGACCTTCGTCAAAAGCTCGAGCAAGCCGCGGGCATGGGGCGAGAGAACGATCCCAACCGGCGAGGCCCGGGTCCCGGCCGGGGCGAACAGGAAGGGCGGCAGGGTGCGGACGGCCGCCGTCCCGGCGAACAGGGTCAAGGCGGGCAGCGAGGTGAAGGCCGCCAACCGGGACAACAAGGCAGCGGTGCCCAACCAGGCCGCCAACCCGGCTTCGGCCAAGGCCGAGGCGAGTCACAGAATCAATACGGCCCCGGCCGACGCCAACCGGGCCAAAGCGCGGGCGGCTCCCGCGAGGGAAGGTGGGGCCCCGGCGGTCGAACCGGCAGCGAGCAGGATTGGGGCAGCGCAAGTAATTTCGGCGGGCGCCGCGTTCCCGGCGGCAGCCGCATGCCCGATGCCGAAACCCGCCGCGAGATGGAGCGCGCCATCCGAGAAGGTGCGCGGCTCGTCCCCGGCATCACCCATCAGCTGCGCGGCTCGGGCATTGACGACCAGGAGCTCAGCGAACTGCGCCGTTTTGTCGGCAGGCTGTCACACGACCGTTTCGCCGGAAATCCGCAGCTTCTTCAGGAAGAGCATCGTAAGCTGCTTTCCCTCATCGAACAATTGGAATTGCAGGTCCGGCGTCAGGTTGAACAGGACCAGGGCGGCGCGAATGTCCGTGCGGGCGCCAACGAGCCTGTTCCCGAACGCTACCGCGAAGCCGTCGCTGAATACTACCGTCGGCTCAGCCAAGGTCGCTAGCGAGATCGAGGGCCCCCGGAGAACCCGTCCCCGAGGTCGGGCTTCAGACGAGTTTCCGGCTGAAGCGCAAGGTGTCGCCGCGGGCCGCCGATATGAAAGGTAAGCCAACCGGACCGCCGGTATCCGACCAGGCCGGAGAGTTGGGACGAGAATTTAATTTACCGTACACTTTACGCCCGATAGTGGTTTGTGCTGGTGTACAATAGAATCAACATGGGTATCCGTGTCCAAGACCTTGATTCGGCATTCTCCCCGCTGCCCCATTTCAGCGACGAAATCAATCACAACATCGTCAAGTCGGAGATCGAAGGGGGCGTGTACCTGGAGGACCTTAAGGAAGGCGCGCGTCTCGAAATGCAGACGGAGAACAATCTGTACTTCCTGCGGATCGGCAAAGACGGCGAGGCAATCATTTCAGGCCATCCGGAGTTCTGCCCCAAACCGGTGCGGGTGAAGATCCACGGATCAAGTTGGGGAGGGTCCATGCTGAAGGTCGCCTACATTGGTCGCGGCATGCACCTGGAGTTCCGTCACCCCGTGCATAAGGTCATCACGACTTCTCCGATCGCCGAGATTCGTTCGATCGAGTAGCCGCCCGCTCTTCGATTTCCGTCTATTCCGTTGTCCGCTTGAGCTGCCCGCAAGCCGCGAAGATTTCTCGGCCGCGCGGTTTACGGACAAAGCAAGGTAAGTGTTGTTTCAGAGTGAACTGGAATGCTTCGACCCTGCCCGCTTCGGGAGTGTCGTAAGGCAGTTCCGCCCCGGGGTTGAAAGGGATCAAGTTGACGCGACATTTCAACGGCGCCAGCAGCCTCGCCACTCGCCGCGCGTCGCCGTCGCTGTCATTGACCCCGGCCAGTAACACATATTCGAAAGTCAGTCTTTCTCGGGGACGCAGTGGATAGTCACGGCAAGTCGCCAGTAACTCCGCCAGACTGTATTTGTACGTGATCGGCATCAATTCTCGGCGCATCTCTTCGGTCGAGGCGTTGAGGGAAACGGCTAGATGAGGCCGCTCGGGACACTGGCCCAACTCCCGCATTTTCGGCGGAATACCCGCTGTGGATACGGTGATGCGCCGCGCCGGGATCGCCATGCCTTCCGGGTCGGCCAGCAGCCGAGAGGCCTTCAGCACAGCCTCGAGATTCAACAATGGCTCGCCCATGCCCATCATGACGATGTTGACCCGACGGCGCCGCGGCTCGAGTTGATGTCGCGTGAGCAAAACCAATACTTGGCCGACGATCTCGCCCGCCGTCAGATTTCTTTCCAACCCCATCAATGCCGTCAGGCAGAACTTGCAGTCCACCGGGCAGCCGACTTGGGTGGAAATGCACAAAGTGTCACGCGCGGCTTCGGGGATAAAAACAGATTCAATCGTCTTGCCGTCCTCAAGGCCCAGCAGATACCGGACCGTCCCGTCGGTCGATTGGAAATGTGCGCTGACACTCGGCAGGCCCATCGTAAAATCGTCGGTTAGGCGGCGACGCAAGCGAACAGGCAGAGTGGTGAGATCTTCCGTTTCCGCGACTCGCCCGCGGTACAGCCCGCCATAGAGCTGACGCGCTCGGTACCCCGCCTCGCCCAACTCGAAAACAACGCGGTTAAGCTCGTTAAGGTCCTGTCCTATAAGGGGTTGGAGCGCCAAAATGCCCGCCGTTGATAGCTGACTCACGCGGCTGAAAACCGCGAGGCTTCGCACCCCGTATGATACACTGAGTGTCCCCCAGGGGAGTCTCGTTCAGTCAATACCTCCCAAAACCGGGGAGGGGCATGCATCTCACCGACTCGACCGCCGCCGGGATTCGTAAGACCGTTCTTTCCAACGGAATGCGCGTCATTTCCGAGGAAATGCCCTATGTCCGCTCGGTTGCCGTCGGCTGTTGGGTGAACGTGGGCTCGCGCGAGGAGGAGGACAGCGAAAGCGGCATCAGCCACTTCATTGAGCACATGGTCTTCAAGGGAACGGCGAACCGCAGCGCGGATGAGATTGCCTATTCGATCGACTCGATTGGGGGACATCTCGATGCCTTCACCACCAAAGAGACCATCGCGTTTACCGCGAAGGTGCTCGACGAACACGTTCCCCGCGCTCTCGATGTCCTCTCGGATTTAGTCCTCTACCCCGCTTTTCGCGAAGACGACATCGAACGCGAAAAGGGTGTCGTGCTCGAAGAACTCAAGATGGATGAGGATAATCCCGACTACCTCATCCACGAAATGTTTGTCGGCAACTTCTGGAAGGGCCATCCGCTCGGGCGGCCCATCATTGGCACGGCAGAGACGGTCAGCAGCTTCATGGCGCCTCAACTGCGTGACTTCTTCGCGAGGACCTATTCGCCCGCCAACCTCATGATCGTCGCGGCGGGGAATCTGCCGCACGACGAACTGGTCGGGTTGGCCGATGCGCGTTTCGGCGGTCTCAAGCCCGGAAAGCCGGCACGGCATGAAGTGGCTCCGGAGAGTCATCCGTCCGTGACGCTGCGCGACAAGCCGTCCTTGGAGCAAGTGCATCTCTATCTCGGCGTACCTTCCTACCCGATCGGTCATCCGAACCGCCACGCCGCGTACGTGCTGAATACCATTCTCGGCGGTGGAATCAGTTCACGGCTGTTCTTGCGGATTCGAGAACACGAAGGCCTGGCCTACTCCGTGTTTTCGGACTTGGGAGTCTTCAGCGACAGCGGTATGCTTTCGGTTTACGCAGGCACCTCCATCGCGACGGCTCGACGTGTCATCGACCACGTTCTCGAGGAGATGAAACAGTTCAAGGAAACAGCGGTGGGAGCCGAGGAACTGCGTCGCGCCAAGGACTACATGAAGGGCAGCTTGACGCTCAGCTTGGAATCGACCTCAAGTCACATGTCCAATCTCGCCCGACAGGAAAGGTATTTCCAGCGCTTTGCCTCGATCGAGGAAGTCCACGAGAAAATCGAGCAGGTGGATGCCGCCGAGATCGAACAAGTCGCCCAAGAGTGGTTCCAGCCCGAGAAAATCGCCTTGGCCGTCCTCGGCAATTTGAACGGATTTACGATCAATCGCGATGAGCTGGGATGCTGAGCGACACGGAATAACGACAGTCGGACGAACACCCATCACCGGCCCTTGAAGCCGGTCCGGAATACCGCGCGGACGTAACGAGTCCGAAACGGCGGAGGCCCGATTGGAGTTGCCTCGGTCATCGCTCTTCAGCTAAGCGGACCGCAGATTGACCATGCCCGCCGATCACCATTCGTTGCAAGTCCCCGGGGCGGGCGCCTTATGGCGGACGCTTCGGGAGAATTCCAAAGTGCAAGACTGCGTGTTCTTGACCGTGGTCGTGTTGCTTTCGATGGCGCCTTACATTGGCGATATCGGTTTTTACGGTGATGATTGGTCTTTTCAGTCGATTTATGGGAATGCCGAGGACCAGTCGCTCTGGGGTCTGTTTCTCGCCCAATATTACGATTGGAACCGCATGCGTCCGGGGCAGATTTTCTATCAAGCATCTCTCCACTGGCTGTTCGGTTCGGAACCCATTGGGTACCACTTGGCGAACGCGATTGTATTCGTCCTGAGCATTGCTTTGCTTTATCTCGTTTTACGAGAACTCGAACAGCCGCGTGTACTGGCTCTCGGGATTTCGGTTTTGTACGGTGTCCTGCCGCAATATTCCGCCGACCGCTTTTGGCCCGCCGCTTCCCAAACCATGCTGTCAATGGGCCTCTGTTTCCTCAGCGTCTATGCGGATTTCAGAACACTACGCTCACGCAATTGGTTCAAGCTGTGGGTATGGAAACTGCTCAGTCTCGGTGGTATGGCGGCAAGTCTGCTTTCCTACGAGTTGACCTTTCCCTTCTTTTTCCTGAGCCCCTTACTGAGTCTCGCATAATATACTGTCAATCGAGACAAAGAGAAGACTGTTTCCAGAAAGCGGTAATCAAGCGCGGTTTGCGGCGCATTCGCCGCAGCGCTTTGCGGGCGCGCTCGTCGAGTTCCCAGTAGTCCTTCGGGCAGACGTTGGGCAACTCGTGCTGCTTCCAGTACGCCCAAATGTATTCCACCGGGTTCAACTCCGGCGCATAGGGCGGCAAGTACTCCGTTGCGATGTGATCCTCGGAGAGCTGGATGAACTCCCGCACCAGGCGGCTGCGGTGCGCCGGCAGCCGGTCCCAGACGATCAGCAGTGGGCCGTCGATGTGGCGCACCAAAGCCTTCAGGAAGTCGATGACCTCCAGCTCGCCGATCGCGCCGGGATAGAGCCGGAAGTAAAAGTTGCGCAACGTCAGCCCGGCCGACACCGACAGCTTGTCCCAGTTGAAGTTGAACTCCAACACCGGTGTCTCGCCGCGCGGCGCCCAGGTGCGGCAACGATGCGGCTTCTGACTCAATCCGCTTTCGTCGATGAAGACGATCGTACGTTCTTCTTTGCGGGCTTTTTTTTAATGGCCGGCCAAGTCTTGCGCTGCCAGCCGCGGATGGCCTCTTCGTTGCGCTCCCGCGCTTTGCCGACGGGCCGTTGCGGGCTCCAACCGAGCGCCCGCAGGATCTTCCAGACATGGCCCTCGTGATAGCGCACGCCGAACTCGTCTCCGATCAGACGAGCGACCCGCGGACAGCTCCACAGCGGCGTCGGGAAGCCGTGCGCCTCGGGGCCTTCCAGCAGCAACGCCTCGAGGCGTTCGAGCTGCGCGGCGTCCAACAGCGGCTTACGGCCGGCGCGGCCGGCCTGGCGCAACCCGGCTTCGCCGTCACGCCGGTATCGTCGCAGCCACTCGCTGACGCTTTGCCGCGCGACCTTCAATCGCCTCGCTGTCTCGGACTGACTACAGCCTTGCTCGACCAACCGGATCGCTTTGAAACGGCGCTTCTCCAGGGCCTCGAAATCCCGCCGTACGCCTTTTGTATTTCCCATACATACAAAGACGTACGTACCCCAAAAAGGTGTCACTTTATTTTGCGAGACTCAATAGTTGTCTTCTACCTCTATCGACGCTCGGGGGCCGCGGCGGATCCTGAGCGAATCGGTCACGCGACGTTTGTCCTGTCTGTCCAATCTCACTACATGGCGCTGGCGGCACTAGCGGTGTTCAAGGCGGTCACCAACGTCCGGATGAGCAGTTACGAAACCATGGATCAAGC
Source organism: Bryobacterales bacterium (assembly GCA_965238125.1). Taxonomy (GTDB): domain Bacteria; phylum Acidobacteriota; class Terriglobia; order Bryobacterales; family UBA6623; genus UBA6623. Next base: position 1,648,971 of record OZ250179.1, read on the forward strand.
GTTGTGGTTCGTAAGGTTCATCGAAGAGGCTTTCAGCGTTGGTTACGGCTATTACGGTCTCTACTTGCCGTACACGGCCGTCCTGCATTCGCTGGAGCATCTCAGCGTCGCGGGTTTGGCGTTCGGCGCGGTCACGGCGGTATTGATCTTCAGCTATTTTCAGCGGCTAAAGTTTTCCCTTGCCGAGAAGCGTCCCATTTTTTTTCTGACCTATATCGTTGCCGGAGTGGCTATTTTTGTCCTCGGTTACGGTATCTTTGTCAGCAACCGAAACGTGGCGACCGGAGTAACGGCCGGCCTATTGAGTCTCGCATAATATCCTGTCAATCGAGACAAAGAGAAGACTGTTTCCAGAAAGCGGTAATCAAGCGCGGTTTGCGGCGCATGCGCCGCAGCGTTTTGCGGGCACGTTCGTCGAGTTCCCAGTAGTCCTTCGGACAGACGTTCGGCAACTCGTGCTGTTTCCAGTACGCCCAGATGTATTCCACCGGATTCAGCTCCGGCGCATACGCCGGCAAATACTCCGTCACGATATGGCCTTGCGAGAGTTCAATGAACTCTCGCACCATCCGACTGCGATGCGCCGGCAAGCGGTCCCAGACGATCATCAACGGGCCGTCCATGTGGCGAACCAAGGCCTGCAGAAAGTCGATGACCTCCAACTCGCCAATCGCGCCGGGATAGAGCCGAAAGTAAAAGTTGCGCAACGTCAACCCGGCCGACACCGAAAGCTTCTGCCAATTGAAGTTGAACTCCAGCAGCGGCGTCTCGCCGCGCGGCGCCCAGGTGCGGCAACGATGCGGCTTCTGACTCCATCCGCTTTCGTCGATGAAGACGATCGTGCGGTCTTGTTTGCGGGCTTTTTTTTAATGGCCGGCCACCTCTTGCACTTCCAGTCGCGGATGGCCTCTTCGTTGCGCTCGCGGGCTTTGCCGACCGGGCGTTGCGGGCTCCAGCCGAGCGCCCGCAGGATCTTCCAGACATGGCCCTCGTGATAGCGCACGCCGAACTCGTCTCGGATCAGACGAGCCACCCGCGGACAGCTCCACAACGGCGTCGGGAAGCCGTGCGCCTCGGGGCCTTCGAGCAGCAGGATCTCCAGGCGTTCGAGCTGCGTGGCGTCTAATAGCGGCTTGCGGCCGGCGCGGCCGGCCTTGCGTAGCCCGGCCTCGCCTTGCGCCAGGTACTGTCGTCGCCACTCACTGACGGTTTGGCGGGCGACTGTCAGACGCCTGGCGGTTTCGGACTGATTGAGTCCTTCATCGAGCAAACGCATCGCTTCGAAACGGCGTTTCTCCAATGCTTCGAAATCGCGGCGCTTTCCTTTCGGTGTTCCCATACATAAGAATACGTACGGCAACACCAAAAGGTGTCATTCTATTTTGCGAGACTCAATAGGTAACCGCATTGCGCTGGCCTCGACCATCGGCGTGGCGATGTCGTTGATTGCGGGGTTCGCTTGGCTCAGCCTCGTCGCGAGAACCCAACGCGCGCGAAGCATTGTTTTTAGCGGTCTGGTTGCGCTGTTTTGCGCGGCGGGGTTGCTAACCAACAACAGTCTTGCTTCCTTTTGGGTCGACTCATACACGAAACAGCAAGCCGTCTTGGACGATCTCCGTGAACGGTTTCCCAAGATGCCCTCGGGGACGACATTCATATTGGACGGCGTCTGTCCGTATTCCGGCCCGACCGTGGTTTTTGAAACCGATTGGGACCTTCGGGGGGCCTTGCAATCCATGCACGGCGATAAGACTATCTTGGCGGATGTCGTCGGTCCCTACATGCGCGCGACGGCCGATGGATTGACCACTTCCATGTATGGGCACGAGACTTTCTATCCCTACGGAGAAAACATGATTGTCTACGATTTCGAGGGCAAGACCACTCATGTTCTGCCGGATCGTGAAGCCGCCTGTGAATACTTCACGACCATAAGCCCAGGTCCTGCCCGCTGTCCGCGTGGAAGACCCGGGCGCGGAACGCCGTTCCTGGGCGTGGAGGGCTCGGGCCTTCATGGCTCGGGGCCGATTTCCGCGCGATATTCCCTGCGGTCGTTGCCGGAAGGCGGGGAAGAGATCATACCGCTAACCGGCGGGGACGCGATTAAAGTGGTGCCCAGGTCAATGGAAGGTTGGGTGGATCAATTCAGTCGCTACACGGGATCGGTGCGAATTGTCGGTTGGAGTAGTGAAGTGGACTACTCCCGGTCCGCCGGGGAGGTCGTTCTATTTATCAATGGCGAGGCGAACCATGAACAACACACCACGCTTTCCCGGCCCGACGTCGAAAAGCTCTCCACAACGCTAAGGTACCCGGGTTTCGATGTCTTGGTGCCAACCTCGGACGCCCTGGGGCCGGATACCGAGTTTCGAGCGTTCGCTATCTCGGATTACGGCTACGCCTCCGAACTCCTATATCAGGAACAATACGACGATGGGTGCGGCTCGCAAGTTCTAGGCCCAAACAGCCCGCGGCGGAACGTTGCGCCCGAGGATTCAAGGTAGCCAGGCTTGATAGGCGATCAGGGCCCCCACGTACGCCAACCCGGTCATGTAACCCCACTGCACCAGCGGCCATTTCCAACCGCCGGTCTCTCGCCTCACGACAGCGACCGTCGACATGCACTGCATCGCGAAAGCAAAGAAAATCAGCAAAGCCATCGCCGCCCCAAAACTCAGGTCGCCCTGAAGCGCCGCTTGCAACTGGATCGATTCCTCGTCGGCTTCCAGCCCGTAGATGGTTCCCAGCGTCGCGACCATCACCTCTCGCGCCGCCAGCGACGTCAGCAACCCGATGCCGATCTTCCAGTTGAAACCGAGCGGCTCGATGAGGGGTTCGATCGTTCGTCCGACTGTGCCGGCGAGGCTGTCCTCGATCGGCGGGGGCTGACCGTCAATCATCGGAACGCTCAGCAGAAACCATAGCCCGATCGCCGTCGCCAAAATGACCGTGCCGGCGCGGCGCAGGAAGATTTTCGAGCGATCGAACAGCCGCATTCCCAAGGATTGAAGAGTCGGCAGGCGGTAAGGCGGCAGCTCGAGCATAAAGGGCGTCCGAGCGCTTCTCAGAATCGAGGACTTGAGCATCCAAGCCGTCCCGAAGGCCGCGAGGAAACCCAAGGCGTAGAGCCCCAGCATCGCCGCCGCGCGGGTCCCGAGGAACGGTCCCAGCAGTGGCCGCTCGGGGATGAACGCCGCGATCAGCAGCACATACACGGGCAACCGAGCCGAACACGTCATGAAGGGCGCCACCAAGATCGTCGCCAGCCGGTCGCGTTTGTTTTCGATCGTGCGGGTCGACAAGACCGCCGGCACGGCGCAAGCATAAGCCGACAGCAGCGGGATGAACGACTTGCCCTGCAGACCTGCCTTGGCCATCGTGCGGTCGGCGATCAAGGCGGCCCGAGCCAAATAGCCCGAGTCCTCCAGAATGCCGATGAACAGAAACAAAATCAGAATTTGCGGCAGAAAGATGACCACCGACCCGACGCCGCTCCATACGCCGTCAATGAGCAACGAACGGAACATCGACTCGGGCAACACCGAGGCAAGCCATTCTCCGGACGAGCCGATTGCGCTGTCGACGGCTCCCATCAAAGGTTCGGCCGCTGTGAAGATACTCTGGAAAACCGCGACCACGACCGCGAGGAAAATCAACGGGCCCGCAATCGGGTGCAGAAAAACTCTGTCAAGCCGTCTCGTCCAAATCGGCGGAGCCGGGGGACGGTAGGACGACTCTCCGCCCAAGCGGGCCGCCCATTCTCTGCACTGGGGAATATTCGAGATCACCGGCAGTTCGACTCGTTGCGCGGGCGGCGCGGCCTTCTCGATTGTTTTCCCTTCCAAGAACCGGATGACCTGATCGACACCCTGCCCCCTTCGCGCGCTGATCAGGGCCACCGGAGCTCCGATTTTGGCCGAAAGCGCGTTTGTATCGAGGCCGCCGCCGCGGCTCTCGAGATCATCGGCCATGTTGAGGGCCACGAGAGTCGGGACGTCGAGGCTCAAAATCGAGGCAGCCAGCGTCAAATGGCGTCCCAGGTTCGTCGAGTCGAGAATGAGAATGACGGCGTCGGGCCGCGCGACATCCTTCATTTCCCCGGTCAGCACGTCGCGCGTCACACGCTCGTCCTCGCTGCGAGGCGTGAGGCTGTAGACACCGGGAAGATCGATCAGCAACGGCTCGTTGCCGTTCGGCAGCTTGACTCGCCCGAAATGTTTTTCGACGGTGACGCCGGGATAATTGGCGACTTTCTGGCGCAACCCGGTCAAGCGGTTGAACAGCGTCGATTTACCGGAATTCGGCGGACCTACCAGCGCGACGGTGCGACGTGTTCCCGACGCTTCCGCGGCCCCCGCGGGGACCGGTTCTATCGTGGCGACTCCGCCGTCATGGCAGTCACTCATGCGGCTCCCAACGATGATTCGGTTCGAAGAATCAAGCAAGCGGCGGTTTCGCGCCGCAGCGCGACTTCCGAGCCGTCAACGCGAAATACTCGTGTGTGGCCGAGCGGCGATCCGCGGGCAGCCGCGATGGCCGCCCCGGGCAGGAAGCCCAACTCCATTAGGCGCTGCGCATCGTCGGCGGGCAATTCGATGCGTTCGAGAATCGCCTCGTCGCCAACAGCCAAAGACGCCAAGGTGGGCGGGGACGTTGTTGCAACTCCGTTGCTGTCGGAACTTCGCGCCATGTTGCAACTTGCAACTCAGTTGCAAGTTGCTTTCAGTATGGAAAGCGCCTTCCATCGAAGTCAAGATCGGGAACCGCGACCTTTTCGGCCAACGACGCATGGCCTCCGTCCTCCGAACCGGCGGGTCGAACCCGGCTCCCGGATAGGAAACGGTAGGATAGAATTTCTCGCGATTGAGCGGCCGGTCGTCTCAACGCCTCCACGTTACACGCAGAGGAGAACCCATGATCGAAATACTTCAAACTTGGCTCGCGGGTCACGGTCTCACGGAATTTCAGGCGCTGTGGCTGGGCCGTCTCATCGCCGTCATTCTTGTCGTTTTGGTGAGCTACCTGGCTAACTTCATCGCCAAACGCATCATCTTGACGGTCGTCCACGGCATTGTCCGTCGCACGAAGAGCGATTGGGATGATGCTTTGGTCGAACGCAGGGTGTTCACCAAGTTGTCGCATCTGGCGCCCGCGTTCGTGATTTGCGCGCTGGCGCCGGTCGCGTTGGAGGGCTCGGATCGCCTCACCGGCTTCGTCGGTCGTGCCGCCGACGTGTACATGCTGATGATCGGGATCTTCATCGTCGGGTCGTTTCTCGACGCCGTCGCCGATGTCTACCGGAAGTTCGCCATTTCCAACCGGATCCCGATCACGACCTATGTTCAGGTGGTCAAGATCATCGTCACCGTGGGCGGGCTGATCCTCGCGTTGTCGATCATCATTGACCGCTCGCCGTGGGTGTTTCTGAGCGGTATCGGTGCGCTCACCGCTGTGCTGCTGTTGGTGTTTAAGGACACCATCTTGGGGTTTGTCGCCGGCATTCAAATGGTCGCCCACGATATGGTCCGCCCGGGCGACTGGATCGAGATGCCCAAGTACGGTGCGGACGGCGACGTTATCGAAATCACGCTCAACACGGTCAAGATCCGAAACTTTGACAAGACGATTACGACGGTTCCAACCTACGCGCTGATCTCGGATTCGTTCAAGAACTGGCGAGGCATGTCCGAGTCAGGCGGACGGAGAATCAAACGTTCGATCTACCTCGACGTCACCAGCATCTGTTTTTGCTCCCCGGAGATGGTCGAGCGGTTTTCGAAAATGCAGGTCCTGGGCGATTATGTCGCGCGGAAAGAGAAAGAGCTCGAAGAACATAATCTCAAGCACGACATCGACGAAAGCGTGCTGGTCAACGGACGCCGCATGACCAACGTCGGGACGTTCCGTGCCTACCTGGTCGAATATCTGCGTCGGCACCCAAAGATTCACCAAGACCTAACCTTCTTGGTGCGCCAGCTCGCACCGACTGAGAAAGGGTTGCCGATCGAGATCTACGTCTTCACCAGCGACCAGCGCTGGGTGCAGTACGAAGAAATCCAGGCGGATATCTTCGACCACATTTACGCCGTGCTGCCGCAATTCGAGTTGCGGCCGTTCCAGAACCCCACCGGCGGCGATATCGAACGCGGCGTGAGCAGTGTCGCCGGGAGGCCCTCCGGCGAGAGCGCGGGGTAGGTCCATCGCGACGCACCGTCGCAAGGAACCCGTAGTCGCTCCCGCCGGTGAAAAGCGGAAATTCCAGAGTCGCCGTGCGCCGCCGCCTACGGCGAGCAGTCGAGGCCCTTGTTGCCCCTGCGGGCGTCCTTGCCGATCACAACACGGTTGAGCTTCGCTCCGCGGCACTCGCGCGGCTCCGCGCGGCCGGGACGGTTGAAGGGTTCCGGCGTTACGTCGAGACCGGTGTCTTCGGAGTTGTTGAACGCATCGAGAGCCTGGATGCAGCCGCTGCGGCTGATCGTTCTCTTATTGGCGTCGCAGAGCGCTTCGCAGGCCGTGATGATCTCCTCGATACTTTGTCCTTCATATTCGAAGTCCGAGCAGGACCCGCCCACGACTTCGGCGGTGGCTCCCAGGTTGATCTTCGCGGCGGTCAGTTGGCGAACCAGCGTGACATAGGCCGAGTTGCTCTTGTACTCGAAACCGGGGCTCGAGCACAGCGCCTCGGTCGCCGAGTCGCAGGAGCCGGCATCGACGTGCGTCAGGTCTTTGCCGCAGACGGTGACCGCGAGATAGTCGTCGGTGATGTTGGGGTGCGTCCCCCAAAATCCGATCGTCCGCGTTAAACAGGCGCCGCCGTCCCCGCCGGTGGGTCCGTCGCAAGACTCACAAGAGGGCCCCAGGATCGGAGTCTCGACGCAATTTGTCGACGCTTTCGAAAAAATGGCGATTGCACCCGAGGCCAAGACGACTTCTTCACCCGCGATCGTCAACTCGACCTGCACGCATTCACCGTCGTCGAGCGTGCCCGAGTCGATATCACATTTGGCCACCGTGCCCAAACCGCACGGCTGGTCTTGCGTGCTGCCGTCGCACGAGAGAATAGCGTTCTCCTCCCCGTCGGACTGAACCAACGTAATCTCGTGGTCTTCACTCACGCACCCTCCGAGGCCGCCCAGCTCCGGCAATACGATGTCGAAATGACTCAGGTCGTGGAAGTCGGTCGGCGGCGGACAGGTCGAGGAATCGACGCAGATTTCGTAAGTCCACGTGCTCGACCCGGTCGTCGTTCCCGCTGCGGGCTGGAATCCGATCAACTCAAAAGTGAATCCCGCCGGGTCACATACCCAAGCGTCGGCATCACAACTATTCGCCTGGCCGAACACCGTCGGCGCGGTCCCGAGAATCAACGCGGGCAGCAACAACGCGGCGCGGGTTCGTGAAAAATGTTCCCTCAGTCTCATGTAAATGGTCTCCTCACCGGCATAGGAAGGGCGCCGAGCGAACGCGACCGTCTTGGCGCCCATTCCTACCCATTGGCGGACGACGCAAGAAGGCTTAACCCTCGGGTGGCGGGAGTTCTACCCCCGGAAGCTTCAATCCCTCGCCCGAGCTTTCTCCTTCGAGCCGACCGCGCATACCGCTACCTCTGCCGAAACCCCAAATCGGCACAACCGCGAAGCGGCGGCGGGAACATAGCTGGGGTGGAGCCGGAACGGTGGAACCCTGGGTCACGGCCCCCATGCCGCTAAGCCCTGTAAGGGCGACGGGAACCTACGCACTCGTGGCTTCGATACTCCACGAGCTTCGTGCCTGGTTGATCCGGTGCGGCTGGCGGCCCCGCTACCCCGAATCCTGAACGCGAGATGGGCCCGCCTGGCGCCGGACCGCCTCATCGCGCTGGAAGAACGGTCAATCAGTGTTCCGCGACCCCCGAACCGTCCGGGATATGCTACGATCCGTCGGCGACCGGCCAACAGCAAGGGCTCGCAAGGAGAAAACCCTCATGAACTCCCGAAGCGGACCATGGACGACGGTGCTGTTGGGAACCTTGCTTTTCGCATCGCTTTCCCTGCGGGCCGCCGCGTTGCCCTGCGACATGCGGGAATACAAAGCCCTTGACGGGCTGACCGCTTCGAGCGAGCAGGAAGCCGTTACCCTTACCTGGAGCGGCGAACGTGACACCGAGCTGCGGCTTGTCCTTACCGTGTCGGAGGGCAGCCCGCGGGTCGCCGAAGTGGCGGTTCGCCGGGCAGGGGCCTCCTGGGCGAACCTCGCCCGCGACCTGACCCCCGAATTCAACGTTACCTCCGGGCTCCGCCGCATCTCCGAACAGCAGCTTCGCCCGTTGCGCGACCTCGGCGTCGTCATCACGCCCGAAGTCGTCGAAAAAGAGAAGTGGGTCGTGTTCTGGGACGCTCCGTTGACGGTGCCGGGCCTCGCGGGAACCAATCCCGGCCTGCCGCGCAGCCAACAGGAAATCCGCCGCGCCGCGTCGTCGTTCAAGACCACCGCTTGCAGCGTCAAGACCGACGGCGCGCGCCTGGAGGTGTCCTTCGACGGCCTGTCGATGGGGATCTTTTCGGGACGGCTGCAATACACCGTCTATCGCGGATCGAACCTTGTGCGCCAGGAGGCGATCGCCTCAACCGACGAGCCAAGCGTAGCCTACAAATACGCCGCCGGCCTCCGGGGATTTCAGACCAACGACGCCCCCCGTGTCGTTTGGCGCGACACCAGCAGCGATTGGCAAAAGTATGAATTCGGTGGCTCGGCGAATAGCTCTCCGGTGCCTCTGAGGGCGCGCAACCGTCTTGTGATCGTCGACACGGAAGGCGGCTCGATCGCCGTCTTCCCCCCGCCGCACAAGTTCTTCTTCGCGCGCGAAATCGAGATGAACCTCGGCTACGTATGGTATCGCAAAGACGGCGAGAGCTCGTTCTCGGTCGGCGTCCGTCACGGCGACCGAGAAGGGATGTACCGCCCCTACGGCGTCTCGGAGCGTCTATGGAAGCGCCGAGTCACTCAATCACGGCGCTTCGCCGAAGGGAATTTCGCGCTCTACAATGCGCCGCCCGGAACCGAGCAGCGCATGGCGGTCTATTTCTACCTGAGCCCGGACGACCCCGCCGCCGCGCAGCGACAAGTGTTGGCCTACACCCACGACGACACATACAAACCGCTTCCCGGCTACAAAGTCGCTGTCAGTCATTTTCATACCCATTTCTCCGAACAGCTTCGCGACGCCGGCACGCTCGACCTGCAACCACCTTGGCTGCCGGCCTTCCGCGCCCGCGGCATCAATATCGCGATGATGTCGGACTTTCACGCCGATTCCACCCCGAGCGACCCCGGACCGATCCGCCTCGCCGAGATGGATAGCTATTTCGAAGCCTGCCGTCGCCATTCCGACCGCGACTTCCTGCTTCTTCCCGGTGAGGAGGCCAACGCGCACTTGGGCGGGCACTACACGTTGGTCTTCCCCAAGCCCGTCTATTGGACGAAAGTCCGCGGCGAGGGGCAGGCCTTCTCCGAGGAACATCCCCAATTCGGAACCGTCTATCACACCGGCACGGCGGCCGACATGCTCGAAATGCTCGAGCGCGAAAACGGCCTTGTATGGCAAGCACACCCGCGAACCAAGGGGTCGACGTTCTATCCCGACGCGATTCGCGAGACGGCGCATTTCAAAAGCGACCGCTACCTGGGCGTCGCTTTCAAGAATTTCCCGGTCGACATGTCGGAGCGGCGGCTTTGCCCGGTTCGCTGTTTCGATACGCTCGACGACATCAACAACTGGGCCGGTCCGAAATACCTGGTTGCGGAGGGCGACACCTACACCAAATTTCCCGAAGATGAGATTTACGGCGAGTCTTCGGTGAACTACATCAAGGTCGACTCGCTGCCGAGCTTCGACGGCGACTGGAGCCCGATCTTCGACGCCATGCGGGCAGGCGAATTCTTCGTCACAACCGGCGAGATTCTAATTCCCAACGCCGGAGTCTCCGGGGAGGGGAAGCAGCGAACATACTTTGCTGAAGTCGAGTGGACGTTTCCCCTCGAGTTCGTCGAAATCGTCTGGGGCGATGGCGAAAACGTCGATCGCAAGGTCGTTCCCGCCCGCGACCGAGCGCCGTTCGCAAGCGAGCGCTTCGAGATTCCCTTCGATGCGGAAGGCGTGAAATGGGTGCGCTTCGCCGCCTGGGATGCCGCCGGCAACGGGGCTTTTACCCAGCCCATGCACCTACAGTGACTTCAAACATAGGGACAGAGCCCCGAGCACAAGCGACGGGCCAACCCGCCAATATCCTCCACGATCAGCGACCGTAGGCAACCCTCTCATACTTATCAACGCCCTCTGTAACGACAATCATCTGATCGACGCCCACGTCTTCATAACGCTGCGTCTGATCCGTCGTCGGCCAGTACACTTCCAAGACTTCAATCTTCTCGGCGGCCCCGAGTCCGATGTGCCGACGTAGCGAATTCGCGCCGAAGCTTCCGCCGCTGTTAACCCACTGGTAGACAGAGCGTCTTTCCCCGTTCTCGATGACTTCGGCCCGGATTCGCACGCCGATCGCCGACCGATTCGACTCGACGCCAACCGCCTTGACGACGATCCAATGATTACCGAAGCCCGGGTTCTCGAACAACGCGTTCCCGAAAACATCACCCGCGAAAGCCCCGCCCAACTCCACAAAAATATCCAGGTCGCCGTCGTGGTCTAAGTCCGCGAAGCCGACCCCGTGGCCTTTCTGTAAATGCCCGACCCCGGCGGCCGTCGTGACGTCGGTGAATCTCTGTCCCCGCTCGTTATGAAACAGCAGGTTGGGCATTAAGCCTTCATAGTCCGGATAGCCCGTGCCGAGATAGAAATCCGGGAAACCGTCATTGTCGAGGTCGCCGAAGTTCGATCCCATCGGTTGCGTGATCCGCGATAGACCAAGAGCGCTCCCAACCTGCCGAAATCCTCCTCGGCCGTCGCCTTGGTAGAGGTGGTCAAGCTCCGTCTCTCGCGCCGGCAGCCCCAGATAGTCAGCCACTACGTCGCGAACATTCCACTCGTACCCGGAGACAAATAAGTCGAGTGCCCCGTCATTGTTGAAGTCCCAGAACCAAGACGGAAAACTCCGATAGGGAAAGGCGACATCCAATTCAGGAGCCACATCGGTAAACGTACCGTCGCCCTCATTGCGATAGAGTCGATTGGGGCCGCCGAAATTGGACACGTAGAGATCGGGGAACCGATCGTTATCGTAGTCTCCCCAACTGACGGCCTTAGCGAAGTCGTTGTTCAGAACGCCCGCGGCCCGCGCCGTGTCGGTGAAAGTCCCGTCACTGTTATTGCGGAACAATTGCGACGGGAAGTTTTCATTGCCGACATAGAGATCGAGATCGCCGTCGTTGTCGTAGTCGGCCCAGTCGGCGGTTTGTGTCGGGAAATGCTCCTTGCCCAGGCCGACCTCGAACGTCACATCGCGAAAGCGGCCGCGGCCGTCGTTGCGCAGCAGGGAATTGGGATAACCGCGCCCCACTTCCTCCAGCCACGCGCCGCGCAACACATAGATGTCGATGTCGCCGTCATTGTCATAGTCGGCCTGGACCAGGTTGAGGCCGCTGTAAAGGCCGGAAAAACCCGCTTCTTCGGTCCGTTCGGAAAACGTGCCGTCTCCGAGGTTTTGGAAGTACCTCAGCTGACCGTCCGGGCTCCAGTCTGAAACCACGATATCCAACCAATCATCGCCGTCGAAGTCCTCGGTGATCGCTCCTCCGCTCAAGCTCACGGTATTGAGCCCGAGGTCGCCGGCGACGTCGCGAAACCGCGGGAACTCTTTTTGCGAATTGAAGGCGTCGAGCGGAACTCTTAGGTGCTCGGGCACCTTCGCCGGGGCATCCCCCACCGTCATGTGCGCCAGGTTCAGCAACCAGCGGGCGGTTAGATGATCGGGGCGCTTTTCGAGGATTTCCGTCAGGTGCTCGATTGCCTTGCGAAGGTGGGCCGGCTCACGATGAATCCCCCCGCCGCGAATGGGAAAGATACAGCTATCGCGGTTCCGATGCGCCAGGCAATTCTCGGTTTCTCCCAGGCGCAGATAAGCTGTCGCGAGTTGCAGAGTCGGCTCGATGGCGCCGCTCGCCGCAAGCTTACGGGCCTCGATCAAGTGTTCGACAGCTTCGCGGTTGTTCCCCAACCGCAACTCGTCCTTGCCGACGAGCAAGCGTAGGGCCGCTCTCGCGTGTTGGGAGGCGTCGGGCGGCAAAGCCTCGAGCCTTTCCCGCTCGGCGCGGTGGATGTCTCGACCGGTGTAAATGTTTTCGCCGGCGCCGCGCTCGCGGAGTCGCGCCAGTACTTCGATCATCCGTTGATGAGAGTCGGTTTCCGTCGGGCCTTCTCGCTCGGCGACCGCGGGGATGGGGGACTGGGTCGCCGGCCCTTGCGCCGCCGCGGTTGGGACCCGACTCAACGCGGCGATGATCGCCACCAGTACAGCGCTCTTGACGAGACGGCTCATCTCGGCCTGTGTTTACTTGATGCCCACAACCATCGAATCCGCTCCAACCAAGTGCTCGACACGCGTCTCTCGGAATCCGGCTTCGCGCCTCCAGCCGAGGGACCCGCCGGCGAACTTGCTCAAGACCTGTAATTCCACCGCACTCAGCAGGGTCTTTGAGCCCCAAAAGGCCAAACCCAGTTGAAGAATTCTTTCCGGCGTGAGGTGCGCTGCCATAAACCTCTGCACATCCTTTGGCTGGCTCGGAACGGATAGGATAGCCGAGAGTCGCACGCAATGCAACGAGCCTCAGCCCACGGCTTCGCTCGTGCGGCGCTCCGTCTTCTCTTCGAATGGTGAACCGGCGGGCCGTTCACCGGCCGCGGCGTCTACGGATGACCGACTACGCCCCCGCCGTCGTCTATTGCAAGACAGGTTCCGGGTGCATCGGACCCTTGCGGTCGCGGGCGCTGTCGAAGACCGCGGTTTGAGCGCGGCCCGCCTGTTTGGCGCGATACATCGCTGCGTCGGCGTTGGAAAGCAGGCCCGCGGGTGTCGCGTGCGGTGAAGAATTCAAGGCAATTCCCACGCTGGCCGTGGTGGAAAAGCGGTACTTCCCGAACTCGTAGGGTTCGCGCAGGTGCTCGTGAATGCGATCCGCCACGGCCTCCGCCGCCTCGGCGTCCTCGACCTTGTCGAGCAGGATCGTAAACTCGTCGCCGCCCAGCCTGGCCACGATGTCGCGCGGACGCAGGCAACTCTTGAGTCTCCGCGCCACGGTCTTCAACATCTGGTCGGCAACCATATGCCCGTAGGTGTCGTTCGTCTTCTTGAAATGGTCCAAGTCCACAAACAACACCGCAAACCGGTATCCGCTTCTCTTGCGGGCGGCGGTTTCGGCCTTTGCCAGCCGATCGAGGAACAGCACGCGGTTGGGCAGACCCGTCAAGGCATCTTGCAAAGCCCGCCTGCGGTCGGTGATGTCGAACACATAAATCCGCACGAAGTTGCCCTTGGGGACGTAGCACACATGCTGTTCGTAAGCGGCATCCTTGAAGTCGAACTGCTGGATCACCGGACGCCGTCGGCCCTTCTTGAAGTGCCGTACCGCGTCTTCGAGTTCCGCGAACATCGGATGACGATCCTGCTTTTGACGCAACTCGGGGAAGCGACGTGCCGCCTCCGGATTGACGTAGGTGATGTCGCCCTCTATTGAATCTCGCAAAATAAAGTGACACCTTTTTGGGGTACGTACGTCTTTGTATGTATGGGAAATACAAAAGGCGTACGGCGGGATTTCGAGGCCCTGGAGAAGCGCCGTTTCAAAGCGATCCGGTTGGTCGAGCAAGGCTGTAGTCAGTCCGAGACAGCGAGGCGATTGAAGGTCGCGCGGCAAAGCGTCAGCGAGTGGCTGCGACGATACCGGCGTGACGGCGAAGCCGGGTTGCGCCAGGCCGGCCGCGCCGGCCGTAAGCCGCTGTTGGACGCCGCGCAGCTCGAACGCCTCGAGGCGTTGCTGCTGGAAGGCCCCGAGGCGCACGGCTTCCCGACGCCGCTGTGGAGCTGTCCGCGGGTCGCTCGTCTGATCGGAGACGAGTTCGGCGTGCGCTATCACGAGGGCCATGTCTGGAAGATCCTGCGGGCGCTCGGTTGGAGCCCGCAACGGCCCGTCGGCAAAGCGCGGGAGCGCAACGAAGAGGCCATCCGCGGCTGGCAGCGCAAGACTTGGCCGGCCATTAAAAAAAAGCCCGCAAAGAAGAACGTACGATCGTCTTCATCGACGAAAGCGGATTGAGTCAGAAGCCGCATCGTTGCCGCACCTGGGCGCCGCGCGGCGAGACACCGGTGTTGGAGTTCAACTTCAACTGGGACAAGCTGTCGGTGTCGGCCGGGCTGACGTTGCGCAACTTTTACTTCCGGCTCTATCCCGGCGCGATCGGCGAGCTGGAGGTCATCGACTTCCTGAAGGCTTTGGTGCGCCACATCGACGGCCCACTGCTGATCGTCTGGGACCGGCTGCCGGCGCACCGCAGCCGCCTGGTGCGGGAGTTCATCCAGCTCTCCGAGGATCACATCGCAACGGAGTACTTGCCGCCCTATGCGCCGGAGTTGAACCCGGTGGAATACATTTGGGCGTACTGGAAGCAGCACGAGTTGCCCAACGTCTGCCCGAAGGACTACTGGGAACTCGACGAGCGCGCCCGCAAAGCGCTGCGGCGAATGCGCCGCAAACCGCGCTTGATTACCGCTTTCTGGAAACAGTCTTCTCTTTGTCTCGATTGACAGTATATTATGCGAGACTCAGTAGGTCCACTTCGACGATCGGTTGCGGGTTGTAATCGGGGATCGAAGCCAGACGTTGCAGCTGCTCTTGCTCTTTCTTGCGCCGGCTGATGTCGCGAACAATCAAGGTGAACAATCGCCCCTGTTCGGAAACCGTTTCTCCGATCCGGACTTCTACCGGAAAATCGGATCCGTCGCGATGACGCCCTACGAGTTCCGCCCCTGCCTTCCACGCATTTCGAGACAGTTTCGGCAAACCGGCGAAGGCGCCGTCATCTTCGCGTCGGCCGGCCAAATTGAGCAATTCAGAGATCCTTTTCCCCTCGACCTCGACCTCCTCATACCCGAATAGGCGCATGACGGCCGGATTCGCGGACTGAATCACTCCCGATTCATTCACCCCGACGACGGCATCCGGGGAATGGTCGATCGCGGCCTGCGCGTGCGTCTGTCTCTCCGGACCGTGGGTCCGTCCGACCAACAGCGTACTTCTGTGCTGGAACGCCAGCGACCAGGTTAGACCGAAAACCACGAAACCCAGCATGACCCCGCGCCACGGTATTCCCTGCAGACCCTGGCGCGCGAACAGCGTCTCGAACGACTCCCTTGTCTGGAAGCGCAAGGTCCATGTTCGGCTGCCGAATTCCAATACCGCCGTTCGTTCGAACCAAGCCTCATCGGGGCGGGTTGATCCTCCTTCCCAATAGAGCACGCTTCCTTGCGACTCCGGTGCTCCGTCATAGACGACGTAATCGAGATCGTATTCCCCATTGCTCCAGGGCGGACTGAGTAGCTGTGCCGGCAACAGCAGCGTGGCGATCCTTCTCTCATTGGGACGAAGGATATCCCGGGACCGCTGCGCCAACAGCAAGTAGTCCTGCTCGCCCGCTCCGCAATCCAGGGCAAACTTGCCGCTTACCGCGACCCCGTGCGTGTCCGCGGCTGTCTTCGAGGCCGTCGGCGAGAATGCCCCTTCCGGCACCGGAAAACTGGATGCTGTGCAATGGGCCGACGTGCTTGCGGCCGTACGGAATCGATAGCCCCCCGGGGCGGCCTCGGATCGGTTTCCAATTTCGCCGTCCGGCTCAATCGAGCCGACAGCGGCGACGGCGGGATATTGTGAGCCGACCAACTCAGCCAGGAATTTGGGTTCTTTGCTGCTTTTGCCTTCCAGTAGCAGCGCGGCGAATTTGAGGAAGTCGCCGTAGCGCGCAACGCGTTCGCTCAGGGCGCGGTGAGTACCGTCCACTTCGCGATCGAAGGCGGCTCTCGCGAGCATCCTGTTCTCGTAGCGACGGGCGTGCCAAGCCGACGCCGTCAAGAAGAATACCAGCGCCAGGCAGACCCATGGCAGCGCCCAAATGAGCAGATTTGTCTTGCTGAGCTGTTTTCTGTAGCGCCCGAAAAGGTAGAGGGCATAGGCGATAGCCGCCGCGACGCCGGCAGCGGGTAAAACAGCCGAGCGATCGCCCAAGCTTTGGGCCAAACTCCAGAGCACGTAGCCCGAGGCAGCCAGCAGCACGGAAAGGCGCACCGTGACGATCCAACCTTCCGATGTCGGGTTCGAACGCGTGCCGGCACTGCCCGAGTCGGGCTGTCCGACCTGCCTCTTGGATTGCGGAGTCATCGGTCCCTCGGCCTATACGCCTAAATGTGCGACCTCTAGGCTTAACCCGGCAATAGGACCGTAGTACTGAATCCGGCAACTTTTTGCCTCTATCACCTTTGTCATACTCACGACGACGTAGATCGAAAACCCCAGTCGGCCCGGCTCAAAGGCACGCATAACCCGGAATGCTGAGGTGAAACTCTCAGCGATCGAGCTGTGTCGGGGCCCGAATCTCGAACGGGGTCTTCGAATCTCGGGAAGAGAAAAAGATGCTTCCGAGATTTCGCAAGAAGAGAGGACGCTCAGCGCTCAGTCCAACGGGGGGATCTTTTCTCGAGAAAGGCGCTCATGCCCTCTTGACCGTCATCGGCCAACGCGTTGATGGTCATGACTTCCTTGGCGTAGGCGTAGGCTTTCGGCTGGTCGAGATCGATCTGCGAATAGAAGGCTTCCTTGCCGAGCGCGAGGACGACCGCGCCGGCCGCGGCGATGCGGCCGGCCAGCTCCTGTGTCGCCGCCGCTACCTCCGCCGGCGGAACCACGCGATTGAGCAACCCCCACGCCAGAGCGGTGTGGGCGCTGATCGGTGTACCGGTCAACAGCATCTCCAGGGCGCGCTTGCGACCGATGGCGCGCGTGAGCGGAACCATCGGCGTACTGCAAAACAGGCCGATCTTCACACCCGGCGTCGCGAATGTGGCGTCCTCCGACGCCACCGCTAAATCGCACGAAGCCACGAGCTGACACCCGGCGGCCGTTGCAATGCCTTCGATCTGTGCGATGACGGTCTGCGGGATCTTCTGAATCATCGTCATCAGATCCGTGCAAACACTAAATATCTCTCGATAAGCCTGGGCGTCTCGGCCTACCATCTCACTCAGATCATGACCGGAGGAAAAAACGGGGCCTTGGGCGGCCACGATGACGACTTTGAGTTCTCCGTCCGACGCGATGGCGCGAAGTTCATCAATCAGTTTCCGCATCAACTCCAGCGACAAGGCGTTCCGCCGCCGCGGTCGGTTAAGTCTCAGCACCGCAATCGGCGCTTCGCGTTCCACAATCAATTCGGAAGGTTCCACGGATCCCCCCCCAGGTTATCATTTCGACTCAGAGTCCCGCTTGCGCGGAATTTCACGGCAGCAAATTCTCTCGCGCGAACGACCGCCGAGACGGTCGTTCGCCCAGGGGGAGGTTCCAGGCTACACTCGACGACTGCCTCTTGGGAGGAGATGCGTAAACCCCGCGAAAAGTCAATCGATTAGAGCGGACGACTCTCGGGAGAGGTAGTTCTCACCGAAAGGCGCGAGGTCGGTCTCAAGAGCCCCACCTTGGAGCAAGAGCTGAGGAATCGGCTGAACGCGGGCAGCGCCGGATAATCCGGGCTTCCTCCGGCGTTGCTACCGGACCCGTTTAAGCCAGCCGCCGCAGTTCCACGTCAGGACGAACTTTTCGCCGCTTTCGTCGACAATGAAATCGTCGCGTTCCTCCAAGAATTGCTCGACGGCTGCCTTTGGGTTACCGGTCCCGCCCTCCATCACGGGATTACCGGCGAGATGCATATCTTCCACGATCAAGTAATTGCCGACGCTGACCATATCACTGTAGAGCCTTATTGAGTCTCGCAAAACAAAGTGACACCTTTTTGGGGTACGTACGTCTTTGTATGTATGGGAAATACAAAAGGCGTACGGCGGGATTTCGAGGCCCTGGAGAAGCGCCGTTTCAAAGCGATCCGGTTGGTCGAGCAAGGCTGTAGTCAGTCCGAGACAGCGAGGCGATTGAAGGTCGCGCGGCAAAGCGTCAGCGAGTGGCTGCGACGATACCGGCGTGACGGCGAAGCCGGGTTGCGCCAGGCCGGCCGCGCCGGCCGTAAGCCGCTGTTGGACGCCGCGCAGCTCGAACGCCTCGAGGCGTTGCTGCTGGAAGGCCCCGAGGCGCACGGCTTCCCGACGCCGCTGTGGAGCTGTCCGCGGGTCGCTCGTCTGATCGGAGACGAGTTCGGCGTGCGCTATCACGAGGGCCATGTCTGGAAGATCCTGCGGGCGCTCGGTTGGAGCCCGCAACGGCCCGTCGGCAAAGCGCGGGAGCGCAACGAAGAGGCCATCCGCGGCTGGCAGCGCAAGACTTGGCCGGCCATTAAAAAAAAGCCCGCAAAGAAGAACGTACGATCGTCTTCATCGACGAAAGCGGATTGAGTCAGAAGCCGCATCGTTGCCGCACCTGGGCGCCGCGCGGCGAGACACCGGTGTTGGAGTTCAACTTCAACTGGGACAAGCTGTCGGTGTCGGCCGGGCTGACGTTGCGCAACTTTTACTTCCGGCTCTATCCCGGCGCGATCGGCGAGCTGGAGGTCATCGACTTCCTGAAGGCTTTGGTGCGCCACATCGACGGCCCACTGCTGATCGTCTGGGACCGGCTGCCGGCGCACCGCAGCCGCCTGGTGCGGGAGTTCATCCAGCTCTCCGAGGATCACATCGCAACGGAGTACTTGCCGCCCTATGCGCCGGAGTTGAACCCGGTGGAATACATTTGGGCGTACTGGAAGCAGCACGAGTTGCCCAACGTCTGCCCGAAGGACTACTGGGAACTCGACGAGCGCGCCCGCAAAGCGCTGCGGCGAATGCGCCGCAAACCGCGCTTGATTACCGCTTTCTGGAAACAGTCTTCTCTTTGTCTCGATTGACAGTATATTATGCGAGACTCAGTAGTTCGTCTAACACCTAATGCGCAAGCTGTCGATTCACAACAAGGTGGAGTTGATCCACTACGCGATTCGCCGCAAGGTGATTCAACTGCCGGTGATTTAGCAGACAAGATGTTTTTCTTGGTGCTCAACTCGCGGCATTCGGTCCGAACCCAAGCAGGGAGGGAGGCCGATCAGGCGGCCACGCGCCGCCCGGACGGTCGTGTTACGCGTGGCAAGCCGAGATCGATCGGAGTGCAGGCGGGACGCGATCAACCGAGGCCGAGCCGTCCGCGAAAGAGCAGCGCCCATACCAACAGCCAGAGCGCCACCGCTCCGGCGCTGATGCCGAATACCAACACCGGATTGTAGGCCAGCGCCAGCGGAATGGCGGCGCTGGTCCACAGCCCGCCGCCCATGAACGGCTCGTGCATGAGCTGCTTGTAGCCGAAGGCCGAGGTCGCATCGGTGTCGCCTTCGGGATCGACGACGCGCAACAGCAGGAGCCCGGTGGCGGTGACGCCCATGGACTGCCCCATCTCGGCGATCGAGCGCTCGAACCACGAATCCGCTGGCAGGAGGCGGCGCGCCAACCACATCACGCAGAAGACGTTCCACAGTACCCCGGCAGCGACCAGGATCGCCAAGGGCACGAGCCCTCCCAGCACCACCTCCACGTTGATGGTCGAGATCGCGGCCACCACCAGGAAATCCATGGCGGTGCCCGAGAGGCGCTGCATGAGGCGATGGTCGAGCGGATTGCGTTTAGTGAAGTTGGCGAAGAAGAGCTGCACCACCAAGCCACCGATCATGCACAGTGGAAAGAGGGGGAAAGTGTCGAAGAAGGCGCGGCCGTCGGTGCTCGGCGGTCGCACCAGGAGTTCGACCCGTACCAGGCCGCCGTGGATCAGGTAACCGATAAAGACACCGAGACCGATGATGGCAAGATGGAAGCCGAGGCTGTCGATTGACGCCGCCGACACGGTCTGGCTCCCGGCGCTCGGCCGCTCAGCTGGGTCGTAGACGCCGACGATACTGCTCTCGGGCATGTCTTCAATGCGTTTCAGCTGCCGGGTGTGGCCTCGGCGCGCCGCCCAGTTGACGAGCGCCATCCCGACAATGATGGCGAACAGGACGCCGCAGGTCGCCGAGGTGAGGGCCAGATCCTTGCCCTCGGGCCAAGCATAGGCATCGAAGACCGGTTCCAGACCAGCGGCCGTGCCGTGCCCTCCCTCGAAGCCGACCGGAATGATGGTGCCGATGGCCCCCGGAACGCCAAACACCGGCGTCAGTAACACGATCGCCACCCCGAGGCCCACGACGTACTGGCCCCAGGCGACGATCTGGCCGTACGCCAACTGCGGCCCGGCGATCCCCCAGATGCGTCTGATCGGCGGAATGAAGACGCCCAGGAAGAGGGCCGAGAACACGATGTTGATGAGGAATCCCGGCAGCTGATTCCACCCCGCCATCGTCGTTGCGGGCAGGGAGCCACCGATGGTCTGCACGAGCACCAGCCCGAGCAGGCCTCCGATGACCGAGGCCGGCAGGTAGAGCTTCTGGAACAGGCGGATCTCGACGCGCAGGAGCTTGCCGACCACCAGCAGGATGCACAGCGCGCTGAAGGAGAGGACGATATTCATAGGATTCGGATGCGAGTCATCGCGTCAGTCGTGCCGCACGGTGCGCGTCGATGGGCTCGACAAGGAGGCGGACCCGCTGCTGATCGCGAAGGCTCAGCGCCCGCGTGGGTTTCAGAACGCCGTCGCTGTACCCAGGATTTCCATTTTGGCCCTGGCACGGTCACAGGATACACCCCCGCTGCGCCGAATACCACGTCTTTTCGCGCTGAACCCTGCACATCACCTCCGCCGGTAGGCGCCAGGGCTCGTCCGTCCGCTCACAGACGTTGATTGAGCGGACTGAACGGCGCTCCGGCCGACACTGCTCCCTGCGAAACCTTTTTGGAGCCAAAAACTGTTGATCCTCGCCCGGGCAACGCTACCCACCCGGCACAGGCAGCGCCCAGATCCTATGCAGCATGTCACCGAACAGCCGCCGGTTCAGATGCCCCTCCGCCAGCAGCAACCAGTAGTAGCGAGCATGCTTGACCAGCCGACCGCCGGTCTTCATCAACCTGTGTTGCAAACTCGTTAGCGACCAGCTTTTGATTCGCTGCGGCAGCCCTAGCCGCCGCCACAGGTTGCCCAGGTTGTAGGCCGGCACGCTGAGTTGCAGCCGTACCTCGTTGGCTCGGAAGCGGTGACACGACAAGCGGGTCCAGTGCGTGGCCTGTTTGCCTTCTTTGATCCACTGCTCCGCCGTGCCGCGCTTGTTGTAGAACCGCACGACCGAGCGGCTCGGCAAGCTCATGCTCGTCACGACAAATCCGACGCGCGGGAATAGTTCGCCCTGGTGATGCTCGACCTTGGCGACAACTCGCCTTGCCTTCGACCAGCTCTCGGCCTGATAGCGAAAACTCTTGTAGCGCACTAGGGGCTTGGCGTTCGGCCTGCCCGGTGGCCGAAACAGGATGTCCTCGATCTCCAGCTCCAGGCTCTTGTTCGCCGGGATGCGAATCACGTAGTCCACGCCGCGCTCCTCCATCGCCTCGTAGATCTCGGGCTTGGCGAAGGCGGCGTCGGCGCGGAACGTCACCTGTTTGCCCTCCGCCTGTTGTCGTTCGATCTCCGGCAGTAGCAGCTCGTCCCAGTCCTCGGCGCTGTGCACGTTGCCGGGACGCAGCTTCGCGCCTAGGCAGTCGCCGTGCTGGTTGAACAGCAACAGCGGGTGATAGCAGAGGGACTCAAAATGGCCGTTGTAGGCACTGCCTTCCTGTTGGCCGTGGACGGGGCTCTCCGTGGAGTCCATGTCGAGCACCACGCGGTCTGAACCGTCGGGAGCTTCGGCTTGCGCGACCAGCTCCCGGTTCACTGCCATCAGCCCCAGCAAGTTCTCTTCGCTCGCCAGCATCTCGGTCTCGAAGCCATGCAGCGTCGAGGTCAAGGCTGCTCCGCGATCCCAGTTCCTCTTCGAGCCGATCAAGCGAAAGGTCGGATCGGCGGATACTCGAACGGCGTCATTGAGGTCCTCGTAGCCAGCGAGTCGGCTGTAGACCGACTGCCGCAGCAGATCGGCCAGCGGGAACTTCTTGTTCAAGCCTTGTCGCGAGTCGCTGAGATGCTCGTCGATCAGCTTCCCGAGTCCGAGTCGTTCATCCAGTTCGCGAACGAGAATCAGACCGCCATCCGAGGTGACTCGCGATCCTTGGAAATCGACTTTGAGAAATCCATTGAACGTGAGCTGAAACGGCTTGTTTTCTTTTTCACCCATCGGGTGTTGACCTCCATGGCGTCCTTATCGGGCTCTAGCCCCTATCAATAAAGACGCTGAAGGTCGCTGGATGGTCTGAAGCTCATACATCAAATTGAAAATGCGGGTTAACAAGACCATAGTGACGCCGACAAGAACCAACTCCGGAACCCGTTCTCTCCAGACCCAGCCCGGCTGGTGGCGGTGGCGATGAACGAGAACGAAGGCGGCGAGTGCAGAACAGAAGATCAGCGCGATCAGCAATAGTCGCTGTCCAAGGGACACCTCTAAGAATTCCATGCTGACCCCCTGCCCGTTCGCACGGATTGTGAATAGACGGCAAGCGTTTCCGTAAG
Organism: Bryobacterales bacterium; assembly: GCA_965238125.1. GTDB lineage: Bacteria > Acidobacteriota > Terriglobia > Bryobacterales > UBA6623 > UBA6623. The sequence goes on from OZ250179.1 coordinate 1,671,663, forward strand.
ACCGTTCAGGGGATGACGGCCGTCGAACGCTTGCCGCGTGTTAGACAATTCCTCTCGCCCGATTTCTTCGACACCCGTCTTACTGAGTCTCGCATAATATACTGTCAATCGAGACAAAGAGAAGACTGTTTCCAGAAAGCGGTAATCAAGCGCGGTTTGCGGCGCATTCGCCGCAGCGCTTTGCGGGCGCGCTCGTCGAGTTCCCAGTAGTCCTTCGGGCAGACGTTGGGCAACTCGTGCTGCTTCCAGTACGCCCAAATGTATTCCACCGGGTTCAACTCCGGCGCATAGGGCGGCAAGTACTCCGTTGCGATGTGATCCTCGGAGAGCTGGATGAACTCCCGCACCAGGCGGCTGCGGTGCGCCGGCAGCCGGTCCCAGACGATCAGCAGTGGGCCGTCGATGTGGCGCACCAAAGCCTTCAGGAAGTCGATGACCTCCAGCTCGCCGATCGCGCCGGGATAGAGCCGGAAGTAAAAGTTGCGCAACGTCAGCCCGGCCGACACCGACAGCTTGTCCCAGTTGAAGTTGAACTCCAACACCGGTGTCTCGCCGCGCGGCGCCCAGGTGCGGCAACGATGCGGCTTCTGACTCAATCCGCTTTCGTCGATGAAGACGATCGTACGTTCTTCTTTGCGGGCTTTTTTTTAATGGCCGGCCAAGTCTTGCGCTGCCAGCCGCGGATGGCCTCTTCGTTGCGCTCCCGCGCTTTGCCGACGGGCCGTTGCGGGCTCCAACCGAGCGCCCGCAGGATCTTCCAGACATGGCCCTCGTGATAGCGCACGCCGAACTCGTCTCCGATCAGACGAGCGACCCGCGGACAGCTCCACAGCGGCGTCGGGAAGCCGTGCGCCTCGGGGCCTTCCAGCAGCAACGCCTCGAGGCGTTCGAGCTGCGCGGCGTCCAACAGCGGCTTACGGCCGGCGCGGCCGGCCTGGCGCAACCCGGCTTCGCCGTCACGCCGGTATCGTCGCAGCCACTCGCTGACGCTTTGCCGCGCGACCTTCAATCGCCTCGCTGTCTCGGACTGACTACAGCCTTGCTCGACCAACCGGATCGCTTTGAAACGGCGCTTCTCCAGGGCCTCGAAATCCCGCCGTACGCCTTTTGTATTTCCCATACATACAAAGACGTACGTACCCCAAAAAGATGTCACTTTATTTTGCGAGACTCAATAAGACCACGCTCTCGGCATAAACAGCTACACCCCAGCCAACTTTACCGCATAAACAGCTACACACTCATGTAGTTAAGTAACAAGTAATAAAGAACAAGTAGCAAGAGCGACGAGTCTGTGGATAAACCCCCTAGAAACGAAAACCCGGAACAAGAACCACAGAAGCGCAGGGGCTAACGCCCCTCCGAGAGAGAAACTACCCTTCCCCCCTGTAGCGGCTTATCCAGCAACGGGCCTACCTTACACCGAGATACGCTCCACAATATTGCGGGTCACCCGACGCCTGCGGCGATCGTAGATCTGGGTGGTCTGGGGATTGGAGTGCCCGGCCAGGCACGTCTTCCATGGGCACGTTCTGGCCCAGCAGGTCGGTGACCACCATCACCCGGAAACTGTGCGGGGTGATGATCTCCGGCAGCCCTGCCTCCTTGAGCCGCCGCTTGAGCATCCGGCGTATGGCATGCGCCGTCATGGCTCGGTCGAGGAGCCCCAATCCCCACCGGTCCGCCGCCAGAAACAGCGGCGCGGCCTTTAGGGATAGGTCGATGTGGGCGGCTTCCAAGTAGGCGGAGATCCACTCGTCCAGGTCATGCCGCACCGGAATCTCGCGCTGCTTGCCTCCCTTTTCCCGGAACCGCAAGACCCGCTGCGTCTCCTGTTCCTGGAGATCTCCGCGCCGCAGCCGAGAGATGGCTCCCACCCGCACCCCGGTGTAGGTCAGCACGCCCAGCACGGCCCGATCCCGCAACCCCACCGCGTGAGAGAGGTCCAGGGAACCGAGCAATGCCCGCGCCTGCCCGGGGGACAGCTCAGGCGTCTTGCCGTCCACCACAGAGTGCTTCTTGCCCCGCACGGAGAAAAAGGGGTTCAGCGCCACGGCATGGCGCGTCACCAGGGCGTCGAAGAAGTGACGCAGGGCGGCCAGGGCCAGATTCCGGGTGGGGTCCGATCCGGGCAACTCCTCGATAAAACGCCTGGCCAGCCCCGGCGTGACCTGGCGCAGCTCGATCCCTTGCTCCTCGCACCAAGCCAAAAAGCGCCCCACGGGACGGGCATAGGCGCGGCGGGTGTGGGGGTTGGAGATCTTGGCCGAGAAGAACTCGTCAGCGGCGAAGCAGGCATTCTTCCCGGCCCGCTGCAGGAGGGCCGGGAAGGCATCGGACAGGGGGGAGGTGGGGGAGTGCTGAAGTGAGCGATTCATGGGCAAAAGTCTATCCAACATATGGAACGATAACAACCTTTATCGTGCCACATAAAGACCTCCCCGCCCGTATCTAGTATAGCGTTTCATTAAATTATACCCAACTCAGGCGCTTCCTCGAGCGCCTCGAACTTGCTCCAGCGGTGGACCACCGGAGCGGCGTTGATTTCCGCGATCCCCAGCAGGATTCGTTCCCGAAGCTCCTCCCAGGACTCCACCCGGATGCGCTTCAAAAACGTCCGGGCCATCTTCCCAAACAGCGTCTCCACAATGTTCAGCCAGGACCCGTGGGTCGGCGTGTGCACATATTTGAAGCGGTTCGGCCGCGTCGCTAAATAGTCCTTCGTCTCCTTGGATATGTGAGCGGAATGATTGTCCAAGATCAATCGAATCGTGCATTCGGCCGGATAGAATTGGTCCAGATCCTTCAGCAGTGAGATGAATTCGCGGCTGCGGTGCCGCCGCTCGACCCGCGCCGTTACGCGGCCGTCGTGCAAGTCCAGCGCCGCCAGAATCGAGCAGGTTCCCAGACGTTGGTATTCGTGATCCCGAGCCGTACAAGGATGCCGCCCAGGGACCGGCGGCAGGTCCGGGGCGGTGTTGGCGATCGCTTGCACACCGGGCTTTTCGTCCACCGAAACCGTGATCACGCCCGGCGAGGGGCCGCCCTCGCCCGAGCTTTCATTTTGCAAGGCCACCTCGCGGTAGACCAGCAGCACCTGCCGCATCTTGGACTCAAACTCCGGGTCGCGACGCTCCAGGTAGTATTTCACCTTCTCTGGATGCAGCGGCTGCCCCGCCAGAATCCGGTGGACGGTCGCCTTGGCCGCTTGCCCCAGGGCCGGATAGCCCGCCTCCACGGCATGCCGGCGCACGTGGAGAGCGAGCGCGCCGCGGGTCCACAACTCGGCGGCGTATCCCAGTTCCTTGGGTTTGCAACAGGCCAAATGCACCACCCAGGCCTTGGCCTCCTCGGAGATGCGGGGCTCGTAGGGACGATGATAGGCATCCTTGAGCGCTGCTTGCACTCCGATGGCGAGGGCTCGCTCGATCCATTTGGCAACGCTCTTGCGGGTCATCTTCACGGCCCGCATAATCTCGGCGATTGTCTCGCCGCCATGATAGCGCCACAGAATCTCGGCGCGCCGCACCTCCCGAGCCGGAGCCTTGCGGGAACGCCGCAGCCGTTTCAGATGTTGCACCTCTTCGGTCGTGAGCAGCAGTGGGGGACGCTTCGATTTTCCTGCCATGCGACCAGTCTAGCAGGAAACATTGTCCTATGGTTATGTTTTAATGAAACGTTATACTAGGGTAAGGGTAGCGCCCAGAATCGTGCGAATTTATACGCTAAGAGGTTTCGAGTCGGTGCTTGCTGGATCGGTGCAGGTATCGACCGGTACGAAGACGAGCTTGGACCAGTATTCACGCGAGTTCATCGCCGAGAAGGCCCGGCTGCGCCCCGAGGATCTCGGGCTCGTACGCACGGCACGACGATCTCACAACCAACTTGGCCTGGCGTACCAGATCGCCTTCATCCGGCTCACGCGGGACGGGCGCCGGGCCAGCAACCTTTCGAGATCCTCGAGGACCTCGTGGGTTATCTGGCAACGGAGCTGAATGCGAATCCCCGAGATCTAGATCTCTATGCGCGGCGCCAGCCAACGCTCTCGGCCCATCTGGAGAGGGTCCGCGAGCACCTTGGCCTCACAGCCTTCAGCCAGCCGGCGCTTCGCACGCGGATCCGACGCGGGCTCCTCTCAAGGGAGAACAGCTACACGCCCTCGCCCGGTGCGTCCACTACGGCCGACTGGGCCGACTGGATCAGCGCGACTTCGAACGCCAAACCGGCGCGGCGAGCTGCCTGCTTCTCATCCTCGCAGCTATCATCTATTGGCAGATTCGGGAGATCGATCGTGTTTTGAGCGAGGCGGGCTCGGATGCGGACGATCTCAACTTCGAGTTACTGTCCCATATCAGCCCGATCGGGTGGGACAACGTCCTCCTCTACGGCGAGTACCAGCTCAACCGCAGTCTCGTGCGAAGCGAAAGGCTTAGCGTATAAATTCGCACGATTCTGGGCGCTACCCTTCACAGTCTTGCGTGTCGGGAACCAACCTTTCCGGGGCAGACGGAATGCGAGCGCCCGCCGAAACAGGCGGTGGGTCAGCGATTCGACGGTACCTTGGCCACCCTGAACGCCGGCTTCTGCTCCAATTCGAGTTCCTTCTGCATCGCCTCGCCGACTTCATTCATCAGCCTGGCGCCCTCTTCACGCCGGCCCTGATCTAAATAGAGCTGCCCAAGTTGATACTTCGCGGCGACCGAGTCCGGATTCAATCGGACAGCCGCTTCGAGGTTGCGAATCGCGCCTTCCGGATCGCTCTCGATCAGAAGCTTTCCAAGGCGATAGTAGGCCGAAGAAAAATCAGCGTTCAACCGGATCGCCGTCTTGAGGTGGCTCACGGCAATTTGCGCCGCGTCTGTTTCCGCGTCTTCTTCAGCACGAGACCGATCGAGAGCAAAACCGTAAAGGTAGTGAATATAGAAATCCTCAGGGAAGCGGTCCAACCCGCCCCGTAAAGTGGCCAGCGCTTCCGGCATTTCCCCGGAAAGAAGTTGGCTGACGGCCAGCGCCGCCAACGCCACCGAATGATCGTCTCCCAGTGCGATGGCTCGCGAAAAGATTTTCTTCGCCTTATCGTGATTCTGCGAATGCTCCAACGTGATGCCCTTCTGAACCAATAGGCGGTATGAACCGGGCAATTGCTGCAGTCCGAGGTCGAGGATTTCGAGGGCAAGAGCACTATTTCTGTACTTTGTGCAGAGGGCGCTCAGCTCGATGTAGTGGTCTTCGGACTTCGGCTCAAGCTGGATAGCCTTTCTCAGTGCTTCGATGGCCGTATCCAGCTTGCCCGACGCCTCGGCGATCTGTGCGAGGAGCGTGAGCAGGCTGCCATCGGGCGATCTGTTCGACAGGTCTTCAGCCAATGCCAGCGCCTCGTCGCTCCGACCGGCTTTCGCCAGCAGATCCACGCGGTAGTATCCAACCCCCGGCAGCCGGGGGTCCAATTGCTCGGCCCGGGCGAGGTCGGCCAAGGCCTCCTTGTGGCGTCCCCGGGCCGATAGCAGTGCCGCGATGTCGGCATAATCGGCGGCCGTGAGGTCGCTCCGGCTGCGGAGCATCCCAAGCAGATCATCAGCCCGTACCGCATCCCCCTCATGCCCCAAAGACCGCGCGAAGCCGATAAGAGATTGCGGTTGGCTGTTGATCAGATCACCGGCCTGCTCGAAATGCCGCACGGCGTTCTTGTGTTGGCGTTGTTCCGAGGCGATCATCCCCAAGAACAGGCTTGCCTGGGCGTGTAGCGCGGGGGTCTCGATCAGGCTGAGCCAATGAGATTTTGCTTCGTCGTAACGGCCGAGATTGAATTCGGCGAGGGCAAGATTTTTCCGCGCCGGATTGAAGCTTTGATCGATTTTGAGAGCCTTTTCAAAATACGGAATCGAATCTTCGGTTCGGTTCCTCAGGCACAGGGTCGCCCCGATCATATTCAGCACGACGACATTATCGGGGTTGTGTTTTCCGGCCTCTTCGAAGAAAGCCAGAGCCTGATCGGTCCGGCCCGAGCGAAGGTGCTCCATGCCCGGCGAAAGATCGGCAGCACGGGCGCTGAGCGTCGTCAGACCCAGTAACGCAACGAGAGAAACCGGCGCTATGGCTCGAAATGGACCCCGAGATTCAGGCATGTGGGCTAAGATCGCGCGAGGGTCGTGACCGCGTCGGCGCTTTGCGAGGCGGTTTGTTCTTTGGCCGCCGAAGGCGGTGCACCCTATACCTTATACAATCTTAACGCGGGCTACGCCGAATCGCGAGGCTCGATAATCGTGAGGATTTGATCCGCCGCCACATCGCGCAAGACCTGCTTATTGAGTCTCGCAAAACAAAGTGACACCTTTTTGGGGTACGTACGTCTTTGTATGTATGGGAAATACAAAAGGCGTACGGCGGGATTTCGAGGCCCTGGAGAAGCGCCGTTTCAAAGCGATCCGGTTGGTCGAGCAAGGCTGTAGTCAGTCCGAGACAGCGAGGCGATTGAAGGTCGCGCGGCAAAGCGTCAGCGAGTGGCTGCGACGATACCGGCGTGACGGCGAAGCCGGGTTGCGCCAGGCCGGCCGCGCCGGCCGTAAGCCGCTGTTGGACGCCGCGCAGCTCGAACGCCTCGAGGCGTTGCTGCTGGAAGGCCCCGAGGCGCACGGCTTCCCGACGCCGCTGTGGAGCTGTCCGCGGGTCGCTCGTCTGATCGGAGACGAGTTCGGCGTGCGCTATCACGAGGGCCATGTCTGGAAGATCCTGCGGGCGCTCGGTTGGAGCCCGCAACGGCCCGTCGGCAAAGCGCGGGAGCGCAACGAAGAGGCCATCCGCGGCTGGCAGCGCAAGACTTGGCCGGCCATTAAAAAAAAGCCCGCAAAGAAGAACGTACGATCGTCTTCATCGACGAAAGCGGATTGAGTCAGAAGCCGCATCGTTGCCGCACCTGGGCGCCGCGCGGCGAGACACCGGTGTTGGAGTTCAACTTCAACTGGGACAAGCTGTCGGTGTCGGCCGGGCTGACGTTGCGCAACTTTTACTTCCGGCTCTATCCCGGCGCGATCGGCGAGCTGGAGGTCATCGACTTCCTGAAGGCTTTGGTGCGCCACATCGACGGCCCACTGCTGATCGTCTGGGACCGGCTGCCGGCGCACCGCAGCCGCCTGGTGCGGGAGTTCATCCAGCTCTCCGAGGATCACATCGCAACGGAGTACTTGCCGCCCTATGCGCCGGAGTTGAACCCGGTGGAATACATTTGGGCGTACTGGAAGCAGCACGAGTTGCCCAACGTCTGCCCGAAGGACTACTGGGAACTCGACGAGCGCGCCCGCAAAGCGCTGCGGCGAATGCGCCGCAAACCGCGCTTGATTACCGCTTTCTGGAAACAGTCTTCTCTTTGTCTCGATTGACAGTATATTATGCGAGACTCAGTAGTTCCCAGAGGCCATCGGATCTCCAACGTCGCCGACTCGGCCTCTCCCAGCCCGAAATGAAGGCGCGGGTCATTGCAGGAATAGAAACTCGACTGGGCCATGACCTCTTGCACCTGTTGCTGTTCAACCAGCACGGCGACTGCCTAGGCGCGAAGCTGCGTCCCGGCAACGTGCACAGCGCCGAGGACTGGGACGAGCTGCTACTGCCGGAGATCGAACGACAACAGGCGGAGGGCAAACAGGTGACGTTCCGCGCCGACGCCGCCTTCGCCAAGCCCGAGATCTACGAGGCGATGGAGGAGCGCGGCGTGGACTACGTGATTCGCATCCCGGCGAACAAGAGCCTGGAGCTGGAGATCGAGGACATCCTGTTTCGGCCACCGGGCAGGCCGAACGCCAAGCCCCTAGTGCGCTACAAGAGTTTTCGCTATCAGGCCGAGAGCTGGTCGAAGGCAAGGCGAGTTGTCGCCAAGGTCGAGCATCACCAGGGCGAACTATTCCCGCGCGTCGGATTTGTCGTGACGAGCATGAGCTTGCCGAGCCGCTCGGTCGTGCGGTTCTACAACAAGCGCGGCACGGCGGAGCAGTGGATCAAAGAAGGCAAACAGGCCACGCACTGGACCCGCTTGTCGTGTCACCGCTTCCGAGCCAACGAGGTACGGCTGCAACTCAGCGTGCCGGCCTACAACCTGGGCAACCTGTGGCGACGGCTAGGGCTACCGCAACGAATCAAAAGCTGGTCGCTAACGAGTTTGCAACACAGGTTGATGAAGACGGGTGGTAGGCTGGTCAAGCACGCGCGGTACTATTGGCTGCTGCCGGCCGAGGGGCATCTGAACCGCAGGCTGTTCGGCGACATGCTGCACAGGATCTGGGCGCTGCCGCTGCCAAGCGGGTAGCGTTGACCGGGCGAGGATCAACAGTTTTCGGCTCCAAAAGGTTTCGCAAGGAGCAGTGTCGGCCGGAGCGCCGTTCAGCCCGCTCAATCAACGTCTGTGAGCGGATGGACGAGCCCTGGCGCCTACCGGCGGAGGTCATGTGCAGGGTTCAGCGCGAAAAGACGTGGTCTTCGGGGCAGCGCGGGTGTATACTTTCACCGTCCCAGGGCCAAAATGGAAATCCTGGCTAAATTGCACGAACAGCACTCCAAGAGTAGTCCTTTGTGCCGGCCAGGTCAATCTCGGATGTCGCCACGTGTCAAGGCCCAATAGAAATGTCCCCCTGGTTAGCCCAGTAGAAATGTCCCCTTTGAAGAGAGGGGATAGTAGTAGTCGGGGCTTGTGGGAATGTGGGAATCGCACGGCGATTTCCAAGGGACTGGGGGAAACGTGGGAAACCCGACCGCTGCGTTTCGACCGGTCTCGACGGTTGCTCAGGGGTTTTCTTCGTTTTCCACAGTCCCGTCATTTCCACAGCCCTCCTTACAGTGGCGTCGCCTGCGTTTTCGGCTTCAACGGTGTGCGCCACGGGTGTTTCGCCGCCGGCTTGCGCGGCCGCCGTTCCCGCCGCGGTTTGGGCTCCGGGGGCGGCTTCGGCCCGGCGGCCCCGATCTCACTGAACGCCACCGACCGTCCCTCGAAAACCACTCGCCACTCGCCGTCGCGCGCCTGCTGAACCGTCACCCGCGCCGCCGCCCCCAAGCCCTGATTGCGCTTCGGCTTCAACTGCAAAAAACGGCTCTCAAAACGCACCACCAGATCGTTGGCAACCACCCGCTCGGCCTCCAAACAAAACACCCACTTCAAGTCCACTCGCTTCGATAGACGCCGATGAAAGTCCGCGCCCGACGCCGGATCACAGCCGAACTTGGCGTTGTGTTCCTCCAGGTATCGCTCGTCGAGGTAGCGGTTCGCCGCCTCGTAATCGGCAATGCCTTCGAGCCGCATCTTCTTGATCAGGCGGTCTTGATGCGTGCCGTGATGGCGCTGCCTGACGTTGATTCTGGCTTGCATTATTTATTGACAAGCCAAGCAGATCACGCGGACTCTGCGCTCGGGGGCTATCGCCGAGGAAGGCATCGACGCAACCCTGCTCCAGCACGTCAGCCCGATCGAATGGGACAACGTCATTCTCTACGGCCAGTACGTCCTCGATCGCGCCCTGGTCCGCTAAGGAACGGGTCCTTATGTTGTATTTCAACACGAATGTGGGCGCTACCCTAAATCACTCCGCCTTGCGGAACGCCCTGCTTCCCCGACGCCTTCAGCATTAACTTCAGCAGCCAACAAAACCTCCTCGTCTCTCACTCGAGCCGCGCCACTTTCTCCAGCACGATATGATGTCGCACTGTGTCGAAGTTAGGATCGCAAGTCGAGCCCCTCTGCACGCTGGAGTAAACTGAGGTTGGCCGCTTACTTACGCGCGCGGCTCTGAAGCAGTCGATTCAAACGCAACCAGGGGGATTCCGCAGTGGCACAGCAATCAGAATCCTGTCCGCTCTCGCGAGAGCAGGTGGTGGACCTTTACTTCCTCGAACACCGCGCCAAGATGATCGATATTGCGGCGTTCCTCGACCGCGTTGATCGAGCACAACCTGGCGGTGAGCCGGAAGATTTCCGCGTTGGAGCCATGCGGCACGCCCTGAGCGTACTGACTGACGGCGAAGGCCAGCGGGCCCGACGTGTGCTCGATGCCTTCAGCGACCCAACGACGGACCCGATCCCGAAGTCGCCTGGCAAGGGAGCTGTCGGCGCCTGTCCATGGAATGGCTGAGGGCATTCAACTGCCATGAGGTACATCGACCCGCACATCCACATGGTCTCGCGCACGACCGATGACTACCGGCACATGGCGGAGGCCGGCTGCGTTGCGCTGACCGAGCCCGCGTTTTGGGCCGGCTACGACCGGTCATCGGAGCAGGGTTTCTTCGACTACTTCCGCCTACTCACCGACTACGAGCCCAAGCGCGCCGCCGCGTACGGCATCCAGCACTACACCTGGATCTGCATCAACCCCAAAGAGGCTGAAGATACCGGCCTCGCGCGAGACGTGATCGCGATCATCCCTGAGTTCCTCGACAAACCAAATGTGCTGGGTGTGGGTGAGATCGGGCTCAACAAGAACACGCGCAACGAGCTCGAAATCTTAGAGGAGCAGATTGGGCTGGCCGACAAGCATGAGCAGTTGATCCTCGTGCACACGCCGCATTTGGAAGACAAGCGCAAAGGCACGCGTCTCATCATGGACGCGATCAAACAGAACGGCCACATCGAACCCGGCCGCGTGCTCATCGATCATGTCGAGGAGCACACCGTCGAGATGGTGCTCGACGAAGGCTACTGGGGCGGCATGACGCTGTATCCGGACTCGAAATGCACCGTCCAGCGCACGGCGGACATCATTGAAACCTACGGCACCGAGCGGCTGTGCATCAACTCCGCCAGCGACTGGGGCCCCAGCGACCCTATGAACGTCCCCAAGACAGCCGTCGAGTTGAAACGGCGCGGCCACCCGCCCTCCGTTTTCGAGACGATCTCCTTCGACAACCCGCGCACGTTCTTGAGCCAGTGCGACAAGTTCAAGGTTGATGATGCGTGACAGGCTCGGTCCGGGCACGATGTTGGGCTATTGCACCAATGTGCATGCCGGGGCGAGCTACGAGCAGACGCGTGCGAATCTCGAGCGCTACGCCATAGCGGTGAAGGCACGGGTGAGTCCGGACGCCCCGATGGGCGTTGGGCTGTGGCTGTCGGCCAAGGCGGCGCGGGAGTTAATCGAACAGGACCGTCTGGCCGAGTTCGCCGACTGGCTCGGCGAGAAGGGTCTCGTTCCATTCACTTTCAACGGCTTTCCACACGGTGACTTTCACGAGCCGGTCGTGAAGCACAAGGTCTATCGGCCCGACTGGCGCGATCGAACGCGTCTCGACTACACCCTGGATCTCGTCACGATTCAAGACAGGCTGCTGGCAGGGGGAATCGAAGGCAGCATCTCGACGCTTCCGGTCGGCTGGGGCGCGTCCCTTGCAGATTCGTCCACCAGCGTGGAGGAGGCGGCCCGGAACCTATGTCGGCTCGTCGAACACCTGCACCGGCTCGAAGAAGAGACCGGGCGTTTGATCCACGTCGACTTGGAGCCCGAGCCCGGCTGCTACCTCGATACTTCAGAGGACGTCGTTGGGCTGTTTCGGGACTATCTCTTCGGGCAGGCTGAAGAAGAGCAAGTCTGGCGGTATCTGCGTGTCTGTTATGACATTTGCCATGCGGCGGTGATGTTCGAGGATCATGCCGAGGCGCTACAGCGCTACGCGGGCGTGGGCATCGAGATCGGGAAGGTGCAGGTGTCTTCGGCGGTGCGCGTGGATTTCGATCGGCTCACCCAGGATGAACGCAAGGTAGCTCTTGAGCAGCTCCAGGGCTTCGCCGAGGACCGCTACCTACATCAGACCGTGATCCGCCGAAGTGGCGACGACCGTATCGTCGACAGTTTCATCGACGACTTGCCGGCTGCGATTACTGCCCACGATGGCGTGGCGGGGCCTGCGGGCGAATGGCGTATACACTTTCATGTTCCACTTTTCGTGGATCGCTTCGGGTTGCTGGAGACGACGCAAGGTCATATCGGAGAGCTGCTGGCTGAGGCACAAAGCAGTTCCCAGGTTCGGCACTTCGAGGCCGAAACGTACGCCTGGGGCGTGCTACCCCAGGAGTTGCAGATGGCCGACCTCTCAGAGGGAATTGCCAAGGAGTTGAGCTGGTTATGCGACCAGGTTTCAATTCCATCCGCCACACAAGCTTCATGAGCACCCCACCCTCAACGCTGCGCAGTTACGCTGAACTTCTGCGCGTTTCGAACCTACCTACCGTCGTGCCCAATGTACTGACCGGCTGTGCGCTCGGTGCGGGCGCAGGAGAGATACCCTGGCAGGTCTTGGCGCTCTGTACAGGCGGCGTAGCGTTGCTCTACGCAGGTGGTATGGCGCTGAATGATGCGGCGGATGCCGAAGTCGATCAAGTCGACAGGCCGGAGCGACCGATCCCCTCGGGGCGTATCTCTCGTGGGTCGGCCTACAAGGTTGCGGCGACTGCTCTCACGGCGGGCTGGGTGCTGCTGGCGGCCACCGGCGGCGGCGTCAGTGTGGTGGGGAGCGCACTCGTCATCGTGATCGTTGCCTACGACCTGTTGCACCAACTGCAGGCGTGGAAGGTGGTATTGATGGGCCTTGCGCGGGGCCTCGTCTACGTAGCCTGCGCGGCGGCCGTTGCCTGTCCACTTCCGATCGAGAAAGTGTTGTGGTTTGCTGCCGCGATAACGCTCTACACTTTGGCCTTTACCCTCGTCGCTCGCGCCGAGAACGAGACGCAACTCGACGCTCGCCGATGGATCGGCCCTGCGCTGCCGGTGATTGCGGTGCTGCCCGGCGTATGGATCGTGCCGGAGACCACCGTTGCTTCGAGCGTGGCGGCGGTGCTTCTTGTTGTCTGGCAGGCTCGGGCGGTACGCTCGGCCTTCGCGACACCGCCGCAAACCAAGAAGGCTGTGCTGTGTTGGATCAGCGGTTTCTGCCTGCTCGATGTGTTCTTCTTGAATGTGTTAGGGTGGCCGGGGCTGTCGTTCGTTGCGCTGGCGTGCTTCGCGGTCACCGTTTTGCTACATCGTCGGATCGCAGGAACCTAGCCGTCAGAGGCTCGGGCCCGCCATGGCAGGCCCCAACATTGCCGGCCGACACGACTACCGGGACGTCAGAATAGCTCATGGCTCATCCAACGGCGGTTCTGCTCGTGGTCGGGCTCAATCAGAACCTGCTAGGCGAACACTGCCCGCGCCTGGACGCCTTCGCAGATCGGGGAACGTTGCGTCGGCTGAAACCGATTCTGCCGGCGGTCACGTGCAGCGTGCAGTCAAGCATGTTGACGGGCCTGCTACCGCGGGAGCACGGCATCGTGAGCAACGGCTGGTATGACCGCGAGTCGGCGGAGGTGCGTTTCTGGAAACAGTCGAACCACCTTGTTCACGGCGAAAAGGTCTGGGAGACAGCCCGCAAGCGCGATCCATCGGTGACCTGCGCCAACTTGTTTTGGTGGTTCAACATGTACTCTTCGGCGGACTATTCAGTCACGCCGAAGCCGATGTACAAGGCCGATGGGCGGAAAATTCCCGACTGCTACGCTGACCCTCCCGAGCTGCGTGGTTCGCTGCAAGAGCAGCTCGGGCAGTTTCCGCTCTTTAACTTTTGGGGACCAGGATCTTCGATCGCTTCGAGCCGCTGGATCGCCGACGCTGCCCGCCTGGTTCACGAACGCCACCGTCCCACGCTCACGTTGGTCTACCTGCCGCACCTGGACTATGCACTCCAGAAGCTGGGGCCGAACCACGCCGACATCCCGAAGGCACTGAGGGAAATCGACGATGTTGGGGGCGGGCTGATCGACTACTTCGAGGGCAACGGCGTGCGTGTGGTTGTTGGCAGCGAGTATGGCATCGCGGCCGTCGACGACGCGGTGCACATCAACCGCTTGCTGCGGGTAGCGGGGGGGATTCGGGTCCGCGTCGAGGAGGGCCTCGAACTGCTAGACCCTGGGGCCTCGCCCGCGTTCGCCGTGGCTGACCATCAAGTGGCCCATGTGTATGTGAGGGCCCCAAGCGAGATCGCGCGGTACGCTGATTTCTGCAGGGGTGTGGCGGGGGTGGAACAAGTGCTTGACTGCGGTGAGCAAGCTGAGGTCGGCCTCGATCATCCGCGCTCCGGCGACCTGGTGCTTGTGGCTGAGCCTGGCCGTTGGTTCAGCTACAACTACTGGCTCGATGACGCCAAAGCTCCCGACTTCGCTCGCACCGTCGACATCCACCGGAAACCCGGCTACGACCCCGTGGAGTTGTTTCTGGATCCGGAGATTCGCTTACCACAGCTCACCGTGGGCTGGAAGCTCCTCAAGCGAAAGCTTAGCTTCGGCAATTTGCTCGACGTGATTCCCCTCGACCCCTCACTGGTTCGAGGATCGCACGGGAGGGTCGATCAGGCCCCGCCGTTGCAGCCGGTGCTGATCACCCAGGGAGACTTGGGCGAAGACGCTGACGAACTGCCGGTGACCGCGATGCGCGACGTCATCCTCGATAATATATTCCGGAACTGACCTACGGTGTCACCTTTCCGGATTGCTACGACGCGATTCTTTACTGGATCCGCGACCGATCAATCCTCCGTAAGCACCGGGCGCAAGAGCAGCAGTAGAGCGAAGAGGAGCAAACCAAAGGTAACCGTCGATATGGCCGGCGAAGCAAGGTCGATGCGGGTCACGTCGAACGAGGTGGCGGCCAAGGTCTCGGCAACGGCGAGCCTTCCCAAACCAAAAAACCGACGCCGCCGACCGTCCCCTGGAATCGCCCTATCGGGGTATGCACTTGACTCCCGAGACCCCAACATATAGCATGCGGGGCTGTGGAGGACTACCCGCGGACGCTGGAGGAGTTTGAGGGGCGTTTTGCCACTGAGCAGGCGTGTCGCGAGTATCTGATGCAACTGCGCTGGCCACAGGGTTTTGTGTGTCCCCGCTGTGGAGGGCGGAGAGCTCGGCCCAGCCGGCGGGGCCTGCTGCGGTGTGGGCAATGCGATTATCAGGCTTCGGTGGACGGCGGGCACGATTTTCCAGGACACGCGCCTGCCGCTGCGCACCTGGTTTCGGACCATGTGGTGGGTGACCAGCCAGAAAAACGGGGCGAGCGCACTGGGGACTGCAAAGCATCTTGGGTCTGGGAAGCTACCGTACCGCCTGGGCGTTGCTGCACAAGCTGCGGCGCGCGATGGTGCGGCCCGGCCGAGAACGGCTCAGCGGTCGCGTGGAGGTCGACGAGACCTATGTGGGGGGCGCAGAAGAGGGACTGCGCGGACGGCAGACGCAGAAAAAAGCACGGTGCGGCCATGGTCTTTCGGGGCTATGCCCGGCTAAGCGATCGCTGATTGCCTGTGATCGGATCGTCGTGGCCTTCTACAACTGGTACTACGTCTCGCCCGCCGTGGCGGTCATAATAGGATCACGCCGGCTCGATATCGGTGCGGGCGAAATCCTCGCCCTTGAACAGGAGCGGCTCGCTCGTCGTTTTCGCGAGTGCATAGGCGAAACAGTCACCGAAATTCAGCGCCGCCCGGTGATTGCCCTTGCCGAAGCGCCGCCAAGCGCTGCGGGCTGCTTCAACATGTTCGACCGTAACCGGCGCCAATTCGATCGCGGCGCTTTCCAGCAATACGTCGAGTTCGTGACCCGCCGCCGCGCCGCCGCGGCCTTCCACAACGATGGATATCTCCAGCACGTTGGCGACCGACATGCGGCAATTCGGCGCTGCGGCGATCGCCGTCTCATAGCGTTCCGCGTCCGGCTCGCGGTACAGGACGGCGAGCACCGCCGAGCTATCAACGATCACTTAGGCAATCCCCGCTCGTCGTAGAGCACATCGCCATGTTCCACGGACGAGGGCCCCGGGCCCAGCAGCTTGGCACAGCGCTCTGCGATGGCACGCAGCTCTTGAACGCGGGCCTCGAGACTGCGCTCGCGCTTCTCGCGCTCCAGGCGTTCGCGCAGCGCGACGGTAATCGCGCCGGTCATGGTCTCGCCAGTCAAGCGGGCCATCTCGCCAGCCAGCCGACAGGTTTCTTCGTTCTTGATGTTGAGGCTCATCGCCATTCTCCAGGGGTAGAATGAAATATATATATTCTACCCTACGCCGTGCAGCGGTTCATCGCAGGGTCTGGCTACAGCAACGCCATCAACACCGCCCTCGGACGCCGCGCCCACCACAGGTGCAGCGTCGAGGGGTGCCCGTGCCGGTCCGGTCGGTTTCGCCCGTTCAATCCACTGATTTCGTGCCGCTAGCGTGGTCTTCAGGGCGTCTCAAAAAAGGAGCGTTTGACGAGACGCTTTCCAGGGGCCCGGTTTCGGGGCCGAAACCCCCACCGAAACCGTCCTGTTTTGTTGTTTCACAAAACTGTGTATCATACCGCCATCTATGGCAGTCAAAAAGAAGACGGTTCGACGCAGCCTGAACCTGGCTGGAAATGCGGAAGGAACCATAACCAAGTATTGGACGTTTGCACGGGGCGGCGCATGGCGCAACCCGAAGCCGACCGGTGGCCCCTACGTCTGCGAGCAATGCCGCCTGGACGACTGCGGCGGAAACGACGCAACCCTCACCCTGCAGGCCGTCACAACAATCGAGTTAGCCCCTGCGGACGTGTGCGCCGACTGCGGGGCGCGGTTGTTGGAGGAACTTTCGGAGGCTCGATTGACGGCTACGATCAGGATTTCGGTGTAGCCTCTTGGGATGGACAAACATCTCTTCAAACGTCACCGCTTTCCACCGGACATCATTCGACACGCCATTTGGCTCTATGCCAGGTTCACTCTGAGCTATCGGTATGTGGAGGATCTACTTGCGGAGCGGAGGCTAGATGTTTCCTACGAGAGCGTACGGCACTGGGTCCTTAAATTTGGGCCGACGATAGCCCGAAACCTGCGCCCATATCACCGCCGTGCCAGGTGCAGGTACGCAGAGTCGCTTACCGCTATCGTCGACCATCACTCTCGCTCCATCACAAAATCCGCCAGCATCGTCACTGCGCCGCCGTGCTCGGTTGCTGCGAGCGCATTTGCAAAGCGTGCATCCGCCGTTACCAATTGGGCGCCGATGCGATGGGCGAGCGCGAGATAGACGCAATCATAGACCGGCCTGTCGAGTGCGATGGCAAGACGTGCCGCGTTCGAACCCAGTGCCTCATCGTCGCTCCACCTAAGAGGCATCTCGGCAACAGCAGCAGCCAATACCCCGGCCTCACCTCGCCCAATCTCGCCTAGCCGAGCCTTGCGCCACAGCACATTGGCGACCTCGGATACCATCAGGCGAGGTGCGTACAAGTCATGGTCTCCTTCGAGCAACCGCGCCGCCGTGTCAGACCTCTCTTCCTCGACCAGCCACTTGATCGCGACGCTGGCGTCAACCACCAAGCGCATCAAACGGTCGTCTGGGACGCAGCCTGGGGCAGGTGATCCAAATCGTGGACACTTTGGTCCATCGCAATATCCGCTTCATCGCGATCAAGGAGGGGATCGACTTCGACGGCCAGCCTCCATTGCCAAGATCCTGGACGTCTCCCGCTCTGCCCTCTACCTGCCCCACCCTGAGGTAGGCCCCTCGCATACATCAATTTAGATGTAATAAAATAGATTATTGTATTAGTTGATTTCGATGCAAGGGTTGTAATATAATAGTTTCTGCTTCGACGCTTATTAACACGATCGCCATCACCAACCAGAAGGGCGGCACCTGCAAGACGACTACCGCCGTTAACCTTGCTGCAGCTCTCGGGGCCCGTGGCAAGCGTGTACTGCTGATCGACCTTGATCCACAAGCTAGCACCTCAGCGTGGCTTGCTGTCAAGGATGGCGGCAAGGGCCTGCTCGAGGTTTTCACTGAGGAGCAGGATCTCAGCGAGCTTGTTGCTTCGACCCATGTCCCCGGCGTCGATCTGATCCCGTCTTCCCGTTGGTTGGTTGGGGTTGAGAAAACCCTTGCCGGCGAAGTCGGAGCCGAGATGATGCTCCGTAACCGCTTGGACGCCTTGCGGCCCAAGCGTTGGGATTACCTCTTCCTCGATTGCCCACCATCGGTGGGTTTTTTGTCTGTGGCTGCGCTCATAGCGACCAAAGAGGTCCTCGTTCCAGTAGAGGCCTCCTCCATGGCCATGGCCGGTGTCGCCTCCCTTATAACGACCCTGGACAAAGTCCGTGAGCGCCTCAACCCAGGACTCAAGCTCTACGGTGTTCTGCCTTGCCGGGTGGATATGCGTACCCGCATCGGCCGCGACGTCGTGGCGTCACTCGAGAAGCACTTCGGAAAGGCTGTCTTCAAGACACGAATCCGCGAAACCGTGCGCCTCAGGGAAGCCTGGTCGCACGCCCAACCGGTAACGATCTACGCTCCAAAAAGCGGGGCAGCAGCAGATTTCCTCAACCTGGCAGACGAGGTCCTGCAGCGCGATCAAGGAGGCAAGCAAGCATGACCCAGAAAAACCTAATGGGCCTGGGCGAAGATCCGCTCGATGCGCTCCTAACGGACACCACACAAGCCCGCTCAAAAGAAAAACCGCCAGCTGCTAAGCCGGCGGTCACGCGGACTGCTAAAACTGATCGCGAGCCAATAGAAACAACCCCAAAGGGGGCAGGGAAGTCGCCTACCACCGAGGAGCCGGATCCAGAAGCTCCGGGACCAAAGGTAACCGTTAGTCTCCACCTGCCTCTGAAGCTTATTGAGCGCGTCCGCGATGCAGCCTACTACGTCCCCGGTTTGACCATTTCGGGAATGGCCGAAACCGCCCTGTGTAATGAACTACAACGGCTGGACGGTGAATACGAAAAGACCTACCAGCAGTCGATCCCGAAAAGGACCGGGCAGCTCCGTCCAGGCAGACCGCCGAAAAGCTAGCGTCATTTCTCGGTAGCGAGTTGGAATACCAGTTGCCCCCGAAGGGGTGATAACGTAGCCTGCCAGGCAGTACTTCTACCACCGGCGGGAGTTGCCCTATCGCACGCAACTCGTGCCACTGGCAGCAGTGCTCTCTCGCCTGGGCGACCGTTGGCTCGAACCGCGCATCTACGACAAGCTGACGCGCTGGTTCTGGTCCGGCGTGCTCGGGGAGCTCTACGGCGGCGCGGTGGAGACCCGCATGGCCAACGACTATGAGGAGCTGCTCGGCTGGTTCGACGACGACGATGCGCTTCCGCGGACAGTACGCGAGGCCAATTTCCAGCCGGACCGCTTCAACACGCTGCGCTCGCGCCAGAGCGCCGCCTACAAAGGCATCAACGTGCTCGTACTGCGGGAGGGCTCCAAGGACTGGTATTGGAAGGCTACCATTCAGGAGTTGGACACCGAGGAGATCGCCCTCGACATCCACCACATCTTCCCCCGGAACTGGTGTGAAAAGCAGGGCATCGGCAGGGATCGACATGACAGCATCCTAAACAAGACGCCCATCTCCTACAGAGCGAACCGCAAGCTAGGCGGCGAAGCACCATCCTGTTACCTGCCGAGGATCCAGGGGGAGCAGCAAGTCGCCCTGAATGATTCCGAGATGGACGAGCTGTTGGCCAGCCACGCGCTCGCACCGGATCTGCTGCGGAAGGACGCGTTCGACGACTTTGTAGAAGACCGTCGTGGGCGACTGAGCAGGCTCGTCGAGGTGGCCATGGAGAAGCCGGTCGTTCACGTGTCCGAGACGGCGGACTATGACGAGGGTGGTGAATAGCTCCGTCCCGCGCCAGCACCAGGTCGTCCGGCCGGTCTCAGCCGTACTGGTCGTACCGGTGGTTCTACCAGTCCTGCCGGGCGTAATAGGTCTTCTCCTACCCCGACCGCGCGATGTTCAGTGACCGGGAGCTTTTCGACCTACCTCCCACTGAAGCCGAAGCCGCGCCGAAACCGTGAGTTCCGATCTACGTCCGTTCAATTCCCTGGTAGGCACTAGGGGTGCGACTCGACATAGCATCAGTCATGATGAAAAAACTACTCCAGCACCAACTCGTACCTTGTGGGACCTGCTCATGGGAGGCACTGGCCGAGTCACCGGTAGTGCGCGCGTTTGAGGCCTTGTGCGCGTGGGCCGAGCAGCCAGAGGGCCGCGCAGTACTGCTCGCGATCCACGAATGGGCTACCGTCGATTGCCGCTTGCAAGAACACCGGAGGCGGTGGGAGCAAGAGGGCATTCCTATCAGCGCCGAGGAAGCTGAGTACGCTCTACGCTGCCTAGGATGGGCTGCGTTCAACGAACAAGTTGAGCCTGCCCAGTATCTGGCGCCCACGCTTGAGAACAACCCGAGCGAGGAGGTGTTCGCAAAGTACATCGAACGCGCTAAATCCGAGGCACCTTATTGGGATGCGCTCGCGGCCTACAAAGAATCGCACGGCGGTGATCTTTTGCCGATGCTGTCAGAGTGGCCGTCAAAGGGCGTAAAGCGCCCGCATGGAAGAGGCCGCCCGCGGCGGTGGATATTCCGCGACGAGGTTCTGATCCCCGAAGCTATCCGAAAACTGGAAGGCTGCGGGTTGCCTGTCACTTCCGAAGACGGCCGTCCGTCTATCGCCGCTGCGGTGGCGAGGGTGCTCGGCTTGACTGAGCGCAACGTTGCGGCGATATGGGAGTCTGCTCCAAACCGGTCCGACAAGCACTCACGCCGGCGCTACAGCAATCAGCTCTGCCACAAGTGTGGCCGCCCGAGGGTGCCAATGTATCGGCACTGGCAATGCGAATTTTTGTGTAAAGTCTGTCTCCCGGACCGCTGGTAAGACGGGGCTTTAGTCCTCCAAGGCCGCGCGAATATTCTTCATTGAGAAAAACATGCGCGTCGGTCGACTTGGCATGGATTGAAAGCCCAAGCGCTCGTAGAATCGTGTGCGGCGGGCTATTTCTTCCGCGCCGCCGTCCTCAAGAACATCGAGAATAACGACCGCCAGTCCAATCTCTTCTGATAAAGGGACCACGCGTTTGAGCGCGTCGACGAGGAGCACCTGTCCAAGTCCTTGCCCCTGGACACGCTGGTCCACAGCAATGATCGAAAGATAGGCGGCCGGCACATAGCCGTGTCTTGGCGCTTTGCGCGAAAGCGTTGCGGGCAAATCCTGGGCTTCGACGCCATGAGCGTTGATTGCGTAGTATCCGAGGATGCCGGTCTCACCCGGAGCAACGGCCACAAAGACCCTGGCGAAATCATCTTTCTGGTGTTTCTTCGCCGTGCGTTTCAGATAGTTGTCGATACGGTCCGATCCACACGAAAAAGCCGTTCGATCGTGTCTGGCGGGATCGAACGGCTCAATATCAACGGTGAAATTGGTACTTGGCTCAGGAGCCACGCCGAACGATCTCCCGGTGGCGCTTCACCGCCACTTTCAAGGCGTCCGCCGGAAGGGCGGGAGCGTCGATGAGCGCGAAGAAGGCAGCTCGATCGTTCGG
Organism: Bryobacterales bacterium; assembly: GCA_965238125.1. Classification (GTDB taxonomy): domain Bacteria; phylum Acidobacteriota; class Terriglobia; order Bryobacterales; family UBA6623; genus UBA6623. Next base: position 1,692,999 of record OZ250179.1, read on the forward strand.
CGCAAGCACGGTACGCTCATAGTCCTCGATGGTCTCCCGCGCATGCTTATAGGCAACGTTGGTCACAAATGTCGTTTCGTCAACCCCCAGCAAGGCCGCAGCGTATTGTATCCGCTCTTTCACATGGGCCTTGGTGCGCTGCTCCATGCGCGCTGTTTTAGGCTCGTCTATGACTGCTGCACTGTTCTCGAAACGTAACATATGATTTTCTCCCCGATCATCCATATGTACGGCAAACTGCCGAATATGTCAAGGGGTCCCTCGGTAGACAACGCGTGCGGAGTGTGCGGTTGTCGAGCCGCTGATGCCGATCGCGGCCCAGAAACTCGTCCCGCTGTTCCCATCGGGGAAGATGAAGGTTGAGAAGGAGCCGAGTGGCTCGAAGAATGTCGTGACACTGACTGCTCAAGATTTGCAGTCCCACCTATGGGAGGCCGCCAACATCCTCCGCGGCTCGGCCGCCATCTGCCGCCGCCGGCACCGCCCACCAACTGGCAACCGGTTCAGCGGATTGGGTCGATCCCCAGCATGAACCTATCATGGTTTCATGACCAGCTTCCGAATTTCGGTGACGGTGCTTGCTGTGATCCACGCTGCCTTCGTAGGACTCACGTCCCTGGTCGGCGCATTCGCAAACGGTGGGGACGTCTGGCAACGGCTGCTCGTGATCTTGCTGCACCCTCTGGGTGCAGCGGGCGTGCTTCTGCTCGTGTTGCGGCCCCGTCTCGCCACGAAGACGATCCTCGCCCTGGTGGCGCTCCTGACGGCGAACGTGATCGCCGACCTGGGCCTTGCGCAGCTGATTGCTGCGGGCAGCGTGCGGGGCGATTGGGAGCTTGCGCTGGCATTTTCGGTGGTTCCGGCCATCGGGATTATCTACGCGCTGGCACTGCTGCTCACGGCCTGCGGAACAGCCGAATAAGGCTCCGTCTCTCGACGTGGCCATTCTGGCGTTCGTTGTGCTCGCGGCGCCGACGGATGTACTGGCGGATGGCCGCGTGGATCTTCGTGGTGCGCAACAGTACGTACGCCCACATCGTGCGCCATCGGGGGGCTGCCGAACCCGGAGAACACCGCCGCCGACATATCGTCGGCGCTACGGCGGCTCGGCTTGGAGGGGACAACCGAGGTAGAGAGGACACCGATCGGGTGAATCTGACCGAAGCGCTACGTGCGTTCATGTTCCGGAGCATGGGCGCGTACCGATCAAATCAAGATCATCATCGACCAGAAGATAGTTGCGCTCCAGCGAAGCGATGTCGGAGGGAATCCCGAGTAGCGCTTCGCGCACCGATGCCGGTACAAGACGTCGTGAAGCCATTGGCGCGTCCCCAAAACGATGGTTCCGGTTTCGAGACGGGTTAGAATAAAGAGACGGCCTCGAACCCCTTGAACGGAACTTAAAGTATGCCCACGGAAACCGTCCTGGAATCGAACGATATTGAGACGGTGGTGCCGGCCCGCGTCGGTGACACCCTGGGCTACGCTCGCGTCTCGACCCACGACCAGAACCCCGACGCCCAGCGCGACCGCCTCATTGAGGCTGGCGCCATTCGCGTCTTCACCGACATCGTCTCGGGTAAGCGCTTCGACCGCCCTGCCCTGGCCGAGCTCATCGATCACGCCCGACCCGGTGACCGTCTCTGCATCATTCGCCTCGACCGGCTCGGACGCTCACTCAGGGAACTGCTCGAAACCGTCGACGGCCTCAAGGCCTGCGGCATCCACCTGATCAGTCTCGAGGAGCGCCTCGACACCTCGTCGGCGGCTGGCGGTTGAGGAAGTATTTGGTGGTGGGGTCCAGCGGGTCGGCCTGGGCCTCCATCGCTTCGTAGGTGACGGCCTCCGCCCGCCCGACTTCATCAACCCTCACGACGATGGGACGCGGCGGCTCGACCGAAACAATGCGAATGACGACGACGATGAGCAAGAGCACCCCGATAGCCAGCCCAACGGAGATCACCCGTAGATGACGGTTGGTGTGGATGGCTTCGCCCCATATCTCGGCGTACTCGGCTCCGGCGTCTTTGATTTGCGGCTTCTTCATTTGATCCCTCCCGCGCCCACCTTCGCCGCCGCCGCCGTGCCGCCGCTGGCCGCGGCCATTCCCGCCGTGGTCGCCATGCCCATCAAGCCGCTTCCGGCTGCTCCGCCGCCGGTGACGAGCATCGAGGCGAGTTCCCCGCACTTGAGGCTTGCCAGTATTCCGGCAATGAAGAAAGGCACGACCGCGAGCGTCCACATACCCACGTCCATGAAGCTCTCGATATCCAGGTTGGCGTTGACTTCGGAAGGGTTGAGACGGAAGGTTTCGGCGGCTTTGTCCGGCAAGTCGGGGTTGGCAAGAAACAGCTTGGTCGGCATGGATTCGAGCAAGGCTTCCGCCCCCGCAGTCCCGGTCACGTCCACGGCGCTTTGCGTGGCGATAATCAGCGCCGCGTTCTTCTTGCGCCATGTCTTCGCGGCTTCGGCAAGATAGGAAAGTACCGCCGGGTCTTGCAAGTAGCGCCACGCTTCATCGACCACCATGAGCTTTACCCTGGCCGTCTCGTCGGGGTTCTCCAAAGACAGCCGCAACCGTTCGAGAAGGTAGAACAGCGCCGCTTCGCACAAGTCCTCGTGCTCCGCAGCGCCCGCCATGTCGATCACCTGCCAGTCCTCGAAGTTGAGGTCGTCAGCGTCCGCCGCGTTATCGAAATATCGACCCCACGCGCCGTCTCCGTGCCAGCGCCCCAAAGCAGGCCACATCTTTGAGGGCAGCGAACGGACCAGCACCCCAAGGGTCCGCCGCTCGGGCGCGAAGGCATAGAGGTCTTCGACGCGGGCGCGAATCTCGCTAGGGTCTTCCCCGCCGAGTGTCCAGCCGCCGATTCGCAACAGCCGCGCAATCCACCCGGCAAGGAATCCGAAGGTCCGCTCCCCCGCCGGAAGCGAGAAGGGCCGTAACCGAAACCCGCCGCCCGTGTCGCCTTCCGGGGATAGCTCCATGTAGCCTCCGCCTAGAAACTGGGTCAGCCAGCGGTAGGAGCCGCCTAGATCGAGAATGAAAATACGCGGATCGTATTGGAGGGCTTGAACCAGAAGGAAGTTGAGCGCGAAGGATTTACCCGCGCCGGTCGCGCCAAGCACCAGCGTATGTCCCACGTCTCCTTTGAACAGATCGTAGTAGTAGGGGGTTCTCCATTGGGTTTCAAGGATCGCTAGGGCCGCTTTCTTCAAGTGGCCGCTGCGCGGTGTTCCCACCGGAGGACCGAAGATCGGAGCCATCGAAGCAACCGCGCCCGCCGATACAAACACGGATCGGCATTGCCGCCGTCGCGGTTGCGCGGGCATCCGCGAAAACCACGCCGGAAGCTGCCCGTAACCCTCCCGGATCACCTTGGCGTCGTGGCTGGCGAAGATGCGCCGGATATCTCCGTCCAGGCTCTCGGTAACGGATAGCGGGCCGTGGATCGCCACGGTCAGCGCGAAGTCGCCGTAGGCGATGCCGTCCGTCTCCAACTCGACCAGGGCATCGCCCAGGCGCTCCGATTCCGCCGCCGCCGCCGAGTCCACCATCGCCGCCGCGCTGCCTTCGGTTTCTTGAACGTGGGCGGACATCGAGTAGCGCTTCGAGAAGTAATGGCGCTGCGCGCCCCGGATTTTGCGCCGGGCCGTATCGAGGCCCCGCGGACGCCATTCGAGCGTCACCGTCATGGTGGCATCGAGCCGGTAAAGCGCCTGTAGAAGATTCGCCTTCGCCGCTGCGGGTGGCGAGAGAAGCGAGTAGAGAATGACAGGCTCCCCGTCCAGGCGGAGATTGCGCCGCTCCGCTTCGAGTTCGGAGACGGCTAGCCTCCAATTCATGCCGCTGCCGGTCGCGCCGTCCCAAAAAGAGCCGGGCCGGTTGGTGAGCTCGTTCAAGACCCCGGACGCTTCCGCCGCGTCAAGCACCCGTATCGGCGTCAGGTCATCGACCAGCGCCCGGCTTGCTTCGACCAGTTGCCGGAAGCTCCCCGCCGCGCCCTCGATAGAGGATTCAAGGTAAACCGATTCATGTTGATTGCGCCGCCGGGCCATCCAGTTCTTGACATAGGCCATCCACCACGGCCCGCCGGTCTTTTGAGTGGTGACGGCGGATAGGCCCGGATCATGCGCCCATGCGACATAGGCGCTAACGCTCTGCACCCGTTTTTCAAGGAACGCTCGGCGTTTGCGCCGTCCCAGCGCGGCAACGCTCGATGCTTCGTCATCGCCTTGGTCCTCGAATTGGATGGGACGCCGGAGCAAATAGAAGTAAAGCCGGGTCCGCGAATCCACCCCGCTCAACATCCGCTGCCAGCGGTCAACCACCCGGTCCAGTTGTTCGGGTGTCTGACCGTCCAGGACGCTAGGCGTCAGCCGCGCGATCGTCATAAGCTCCCCGGCGCGGGTCAGGCAGGACCGGCCATCTTCGAGCCAGCCCCACCAGGGCAGTTCCTCGGCCAGCGATCCCGCCGCGTCAAAGTCCGTGAGTTCGTTGTCTACGTTCACCCGCTATCTCCGAATGAGAAGGGTCCAGGGAGCCTCCGCCCATTTGCCGGGATCACCACGACGGCAATCAAGCTGAGTCCTCGCGCAATGGGTCCGGTGAAAGCGCCCTGCAACACGTCAATCGCTTGTAGCCAAGGGCTTGCTCCCGCTCCTGTGACTGGTGCCGGTGCCGTTTGGGCCATAAGTTCTCCCGCCGAAAGCGCGAGGATGCTCACCAGAAGAACGACGCGCTTCGAGACGGTTGAATGTTTGTCATTGTGTGTCTCCCTTGTTTGTTGATTCATCCGCCGGGGAACTGCCCCCGGTCTTCTTGTCCCAACTTCTCGGCAAGCTCGGTTTGCCCGCCGCCGCCGCGCCGAATGGAGCGCTCCATGAGATCGACCTTGAGGCCGAGGTCAGCCAAGCCCAAAGCGCGGGCGGCGGCGTAGATCACAGCCAGCAGCGTGACTACGGCAAGTCCGCCATACCACGCTAGGGACATCCAATAATCGGTGAAGGTGATTTGAAAGTGAGGTTCGAGATAAGCGAAGTGTTCTCCGCCAACCATCGCGGCGACGGCAATTATGATGGCCGTGAAGCCAACACTGATTTTCCACGGCTGCATTGCGGGAATCTCCTGGTTAGAGTTCGATAGACCCTTTATCTCGTGCGCCGCCGCCTCCGCCTCCGCTGCCCTCGTCCTGGCCGAGGGATCGGGCTATCCGCGCCGACGCCCGCCCGTTGCTTCCATGCACGGCAAACCCGGCGGCGGCTTTCGCGGCGATACTCGCTTGAGTTCGGCGTCAATGCGGATGCGCTTGAGGACGGCTCCCTGTTCGAGTAGCTTCATCTGCTCGATCCTCGCGGCGCGAAACACGGCCACGTCATGTTGAAGCTCGCCGGGCTTGACAAGCCCGCTCCATGCCTTCTGTTGGGAATCAAGCCCCTGGTCGCGGGCTACGCGCTCCGCCCGCTCCACTCCGCGCTCGGTGAGCGTCAGCACCTTGTAGCTGCCGCCTTGCGGTCCCTCGGCGGTATGCTCCCGGACGTGACCGGAGCTAACCATCTGATCGACGGCCCGCCGCGCCGCGTAGGGGTGTCCCTCAAAGTGAGCGTCCGCCACGTCGCGGTAGGCGACGTTGCGGTACATTCCCACATCGGCTATCGCTCGATCCGTGCGGTCCTGGAAGCTCTTCGCCGGTCCCCATCCCCGCCCTTCCGGCGGGACTCGACAAACGCGACTCGGCATGGCAATCTCGACCCCATCTGCAGATGTTCCTTTGTACTCTCCGCGGCGCTGAACGCGCGCCCCTTCTATCCCGGGAACATGGGAGAATAGGGCATGGCGCGCAAACGGGACGGCTTGGTTCCCATCGGGGAGGCCATCTCTCATCTGGACGGGCCGGTGAAAGAGATCCGCGAAGCCTCGCCCCAGGCGTTGCACCACTTCACCCAAGTCGATCAGGTGAATCAGCTTGTCGAGGCCAGCGAAGCGGACCCCGACATGGGTTTCATGGCACGCCTGCTGGCGCTGTGCAGCCTGCCCCGCACCAACCCCGGCGACCGGCTTCAATACAAACGACAGAACGGCCCGTACAAGCTGGTCATGATCGCGGGAGCCGACTGCAAGCTGCCCTTCGGCAATCTGCCGCGCCTCTTGCTGGCCTGGGTGTGCACCGAAGCCGTACGCACTCAGTCCCGCGAGCTGGTTCTGGGTTCTTCGCTTTCGGAGTTCATGCGTAAGCTGGACGTCTTGAGCAGCGACAGCGGCGGAACTTGGGGCATTCGCACCCGCTTGAGAAACCAGATGGACCGGCTCTTTAGCGCCACGATCTCGCTGATCTACGAGGATGACCGGGTCACAGCGAAGATGATTTCACCGGTTGCCAGCCGCACCGAGTTCTGGTGGGACCCCAGGCGACCTGATGAGCGGATGCTGTGGAAGAGCAAGATACGGCTCGGCGAGGATTTCTTCAACGAGATCATCCGCCACCCCGTTCCGCTCGACATGAACACCCTCAAAGCGCTCAAGCGATCGTCGCTGGGCCTGGATCTCTATCTCTGGGTCGCCTACCGGACCTTCACCCTGAATCACCCGCTGCGGCTCTCCTGGCAACAGGTCTACCGCCAGTTCGGATCAGACCAGGCACAGGCGGGCGATAAGAATATCGTCAACGACTTCCGCACAAAGTGCCTACGGGAGTTGAAGAAGATCAAGCTCGCCTGGCCGGATCTGAAGTACGCGACGGCCACGGGGGTGCTGATCCTCTCGCCCTCAAAGCCCTCCATCCCGCGCCTTCAGCTCGTGGAATAGCCGTCAAATCGCCTTTCCCGGCTCACAGATCGCCGCTGACAACCCCGCAAGCCCCAGGTGTGTCCTAGGTAGGGGTGCCCAAGCCGCCCGGCTGTCCGACTAACCGGGGTCACCTCACCCGTAAACTCACGCTTCACGAAGTTTTCCACAGATCGCGGTGATTCAGGAGAGTCTTCCACGCATAAACAACTATACTCTACTGAGTCTCGCATAATATACTGTCAATCGAGACAAAGAGAAGACTGTTTCCAGAAAGCGGTAATCAAGCGCGGTTTGCGGCGCATTCGCCGCAGCGCTTTGCGGGCGCGCTCGTCGAGTTCCCAGTAGTCCTTCGGGCAGACGTTGGGCAACTCGTGCTGCTTCCAGTACGCCCAAATGTATTCCACCGGGTTCAACTCCGGCGCATAGGGCGGCAAGTACTCCGTTGCGATGTGATCCTCGGAGAGCTGGATGAACTCCCGCACCAGGCGGCTGCGGTGCGCCGGCAGCCGGTCCCAGACGATCAGCAGTGGGCCGTCGATGTGGCGCACCAAAGCCTTCAGGAAGTCGATGACCTCCAGCTCGCCGATCGCGCCGGGATAGAGCCGGAAGTAAAAGTTGCGCAACGTCAGCCCGGCCGACACCGACAGCTTGTCCCAGTTGAAGTTGAACTCCAACACCGGTGTCTCGCCGCGCGGCGCCCAGGTGCGGCAACGATGCGGCTTCTGACTCAATCCGCTTTCGTCGATGAAGACGATCGTACGTTCTTCTTTGCGGGCTTTTTTTTAATGGCCGGCCAAGTCTTGCGCTGCCAGCCGCGGATGGCCTCTTCGTTGCGCTCCCGCGCTTTGCCGACGGGCCGTTGCGGGCTCCAACCGAGCGCCCGCAGGATCTTCCAGACATGGCCCTCGTGATAGCGCACGCCGAACTCGTCTCCGATCAGACGAGCGACCCGCGGACAGCTCCACAGCGGCGTCGGGAAGCCGTGCGCCTCGGGGCCTTCCAGCAGCAACGCCTCGAGGCGTTCGAGCTGCGCGGCGTGCAACAGCGGCTTACGGCCGGCGCGGCCGGCCTGGCGCAACCCGGCTTCGCCGTCACGCCGGTATCGTCGCAGCCACTCGCTGACGCTTTGCCGCGCGACCTTCAATCGCCTCGCTGTCTCGGACTGACTACAGCCTTGTTCGACCAACCGGATCGCTTTGAAACGGCGCTTCTCCAGGGCCTCGAAATCCCGCCGTACGCCTTTTGTATTTCCCATACATACAAAGACGTACGTACCCCAAAAAGGTGTCACTTTGTTTTGCGAGACTCAATAATTCGTTTAACACGTGATCGGACTCGTGGGACGAGTCAAGCACAACCATCACCGTCTCGTCTTCTGGGATCGAGTTCTTCATCTGCTCGATGATTTCAGGCGCCGTCGACGATCCGATGTAGTAGGTAATTCGGTCATGCTTCGGCACATCCAGTTTCAAGATATCAACGGTCAGCACTCTGCCTTTGCCGAACATATCGAACAGGGATGCAAAATAATAGGCGCTACCTCCGTACAAGGTGCCGGTTTCAATCAGTACGTCAGGTTGCGTTTCGTAAAGAATCTCTTGAAAGACCCACAGATCGAGCGGGGTCTTGATCAGAGGAACCCCCCTCCAGCGTGTCTGCTTTACCGTGGTTTCCCACCATTCGTCGTGGTATCGACGATGGAACTCTCGAGCAATCCGGTCGTCCGTTTCGAACAAAGGTGCCAGGACAGCACTTAACAAAACCATAGTGACGCCGACAAGAACCAACTCCGGAACCCGTTCTCTCCAGACCCAGCCCGGTTGGTGGCGGTAGCGATGAACGATAACGAAGGCGGCGAGCACGGAACAAAAGATCAGCACCATCAGCAAGAGTCGCTGTCCAAGGGACACTGCTAAGAATTCCATACTGACCCCCTGCCTGTGGGTACGGGCTGTGAATACACGCCCGGCGCTTCCATAAGACCGTTCACGGGATGACGGCCGTGGAACGCTTGCCGCGTGTTAGGCAATTCCTCTCGCCCGACTCCTTCGACACCGTCCTTCTCAATGAGGAGCATACTGACTATTCCGAGTTTGTTGGGAAAGCAGTCGGAAATCCAATTCCGGTAGGAGATTCTTGAGTCTACCGCATTGCGCTTTTGGCGGCAACGCTTCTGACCGCGCCGACCGCCTCCGCCGCGGCACGAACGCCGGGAGATCGAAGCGCCGTTTTGAGAAGCTCAAGGCACACTGGCGAGGGTGCAAGGTCGGACTTTGCGGCAAGGCGGGAATGATTGCCTGGAGCCTTGAGTACACGGATAGCATAATGCGACACCGCCGACAATCTGATTCCGTGGCGTTTCTCTCCCGGCGCGAACTTCTGACCCGCGCCGGCAGCGGCCTCGGCGGCCTTGCCCTGGCGCACCTGCTCACCGAAAGCGGCGCTCTTGCTCCTCTATCCGCCGCCGTGCCGGACGGGCATTCTTTAGCCGCGAAAACTCCGCATCACGCCCCAAGAGCCAAGTCCGTCATCTGGCTCTTCATGGAAGGCGGCCCCAGCCACATTGATCTATTCGACGCCAAACCGGAACTCGGGGTAGCGCGTGTCGCGGAAGACCGACATCGTCTCATAGGGAATAAAGATGCATTGATTGGAAGCGGGGCAATTTTCGGATTTGTCCGGGATCGTTACCGCGCCGGCTTCGCTAGTGCACCATCTTCGTCTTGTGATTCATGTAGTCCATTAGTAGGTACTGCCCAAGGGTATACGGCGTCGTGAAGTACGCCTTGCCGCGGCAGATCTCGGTCACTTTCTTGACGAACTGCATCAGAGACCGATCACGCGCCAGCATGAACGTATTGATCAGAATGCCCTGCCGCTTGCACTTGTGGACTTCCTCCAGAGTGCGGCCGATCACCAGCGGGTCGAGGCCGAAGGGATTCTTGTAGATCCGTCCGTCTTCGAGGGTGAGGGCGGAGGGTTTGCCGTCGGTGATCATGATGATCTGCCGCATATCCTTGCGTTGGCGGCGAAGGATGCGTTGCGCGACGATCAGGCCTTGGCGGGTGTTGGTGTAATAGGGGCCGACCTGAACGCGCGCCAGCTCGCCCAGCGGCATCTCCTCGGCCGAGTCGTGGAACAAGACCAGATTGAGACTGTCGCCGGGGTATTGTGTGCGAATCAGGTGAGACAGTGCCAAGGCGACGCGTTTGGCCGGAGTGAAGCGGTCTTCCCCGTAAAGAATCATGCTGTGACTGCAATCGAGCATCAGGACGGTGGCGCAGGAGCTTTGATAGTCCGATTGGCGCACCATCAAATCGGAGTATTCCAGTTCGATCGGGAATTCGAGGCCCTGGCGTTGCACGGCCCGCGAGAGAGTTTCGTTGATGTCGAGGTTGAGCGTGTCGCCGAACTCATACGGTTTCGACGAACCCGACGTTTCGACCCCGGTGGCGGACTCGCGCGTGTCGTGGCTGCCGAAGCCGGCTTTGCCCAGTGACCCCAGCAGGTCTTTGAGCGTCTTGTAGCCCAAGAAATCAACGCTCTTGTCGGTGAGGTCGAAGCGAATCGGCTGTTGCGAACGATCTTCCCCGACCGAGCCCTGGGGAGGGCCCGAAGCGTTGTCGGCACGTTGCGCTTCGTTGACGTTGACGTAGCCTTCGTCCGCCAGTTTGCCGATCAGGCGGTCGACAAGCTGCTCGAACTCCTCGGGCGACATTTGGTTGAGCTCGTTCATCATCGCCTCGAGGTTTTTGTCGTCGAAGAGATGTCCGTTTTCGAGCGCTTCCCGCACGGCGTCTTGCAGTTCATCGAGCGAACGGAGGTTCATTTCCTCAAAGTCATGGAACCGGCGTTCAAAACCGCTGCGAAGAAAGAAGTCGGAAAGAGCCCGTATCAGGTCGGCCGCGCTAATCCCGAAGTCGTCGCCGGTGTAGCGGGTGTATTGGATGAATTTCATGACGGTCGGCGGTTCAGCCTGCCGGCCCGCGGCAGAGTATGTTCGGGCGAAAAAGGGGGACTGCCATTCGACGTGGCGCACGCTTTCAGCGTGCCGTGTCGCCATTCCTGGCGACATGTCTTCTCCGATCCCTTCCCGACCGCGTTGGGCGTTTCTCTTGCGCCCGGGGGGATGGCTCGAATAAAATCGCCAATCCTAATTAAACCGGTCGCGATTCGGTTGCTCGGGAAACCCCACTCGCTCGGCGGGCTCGCGCTTCTTTTCGCGAGCCGTATAGCCCAGCTCTTCGTGGCGGCTGATTCGCCGCAACGCATACAACCCGTCGAGAACGAACTCCGCCGCCGATGCCAGCGCCTCGGGTTCCTTGCCGCCGTCGAGAGCGATGCCTCTCGCCAGGTCCGGCAAGCCTTGAATTTGGCCGAGCTGTTCGACGACTTCCGCGCCCGGCTCGTTTTCATCAAGCCGTAGCGTGCCGCCCATCTCGAACCACTGCACGACCGCCGAAGTGTCGGCGTCTTGCTGAAACTTTTCATAGACCCGCCCCACGGCGGCGGTGATCATCTCCCGCGCCACCCGCTCGCCGCCCCGCAACTCGCCCTCGTATTCCAATTCGAATTTCCCTGTCAATGAAGGCAACGCGGCGTAGACGTCGCTGATGCGGGGCACGATGACGTTTTCATCATGGATCAGTCCGCGCCGCTCGGCGCTCGACACGACGTTTTCGAGACAAGAAATCGGCAGCCGTTGTGAGACGCCGGAGCGCTGGTCGATCTTTTTGTCCTCGCGCGCGACAAAGGCGATCGCCTCGACGACTTCGCGGATATAGTCGGGGACCAGCACCTGCTTGTCGCCGGCCGTCCTCTCCCACCAAGCCTCTTGGCGGGTAATTTCCGCTCCTTGTTCGAGCGAAAGCGGATAGTGCGTCCGGATCTCGCTGCCGATGCGGTCTTTGAGGGGCGTGATGATCTTCCCGCGCGCCGTGTAGTCTTCCGGGTTCGCGGTGAAGACGAGCTCGACGTCCAGCGGCAGGCGCACCGGGTAGCCTTTAATTTGGATATCGCCTTCCTGCATGATGTTGAACAGCCCGACTTGAATCTTGCCCATCAGATCGGGCAGTTCGTTGATGGCGAAAATACAGCGGTTGGCGCGCGGCAGCAGTCCGAAATGGATCGTCATTTCGTCGGAGAGGTCGTGAGCGCTGCGGGCGGCCTTGATGGGGTCGATGTCGCCGATCATGTCGGCAATGGTGACATCGGGCGTCGCCAGTTTCTCGACATAGCGCTGGGCGGGTGTGAGGTAGGCGATCGGCGTGTCGTCGCCCTTTTCGCCGACGGTTTGTCGACCCCAACTCGACAACGGCGCGTAAGGATTGTCGTTGATCTCGCTGCCCGCGACGACCGGCAAAAAGGGGTCGAGCAGGGCGGTGAGCTGCCGCAGAATGCGGCTCTTGGCCTGCCCTCGGAGTCCCAGCAAGATGAAGTTGTGTTTCGACAAAACAGCGGCAACGAGTTGCGGGATGACGGTGTCGTCGAAGCCGACGATGCCCGGGAAAATCGTCTTGCCGGCGCGCAGCAGGCAGATCAGGTTTTCCCGCAATTCATCCTTGATCGAGCGCGCGGCCGTGCGCTGTTCGGAAAAGCGGCTGTCGACCCGCAGCGCGCCGAGGGTGTTGGGAAGCTCGTCGATGTGGGACATGGGCGAATTAGGGGGTCAGTGCTCCGATGGCCGACCCGAGCCTATTGTACCCCGGCGCCGAGGACTCATAGTGATCCGAGAATAGAACCAGGATTTCCATTTTGGCCCTGGCACGGTCACAGGATACACCCCCGCTGCGCCGAATACCACGTCTTTTCGCGCTGAACCCTGCACATCACCTCCGCCGGTAGGCGCCAGGGCTCGTCCGTCCGCTCACAGACGTTGATTGAGCGGACTGAACGGCGCTCCGGCCGACACTGCTCCCTGCGAAACCTTTTTGGAGCCAAAAACTGTTGATCCTCGCCCGGGCAACGCTACCCACCCGGCACAGGCAGCGCCCAGATCCTATGCAGCATGTCACCGAACAGCCGCCGGTTCAGATGCCCCTCCGCCAGCAGCAACCAGTAGTAGCGAGCATGCTTGACCAGCCGACCGCCGGTCTTCATCAACCTGTGTTGCAAACTCGTTAGCGACCAGCTTTTGATTCGCTGCGGCAGCCCTAGCCGCCGCCACAGGTTGCCCAGGTTGTAGGCCGGCACGCTGAGTTGCAGCCGTACCTCGTTGGCTCGGAAGCGGTGACACGACAAGCGGGTCCAGTGCGTGGCCTGTTTGCCTTCTTTGATCCACTGCTCCGCCGTGCCGCGCTTGTTGTAGAACCGCACGACCGAGCGGCTCGGCAAGCTCATGCTCGTCACGACAAATCCGACGCGCGGGAATAGTTCGCCCTGGTGATGCTCGACCTTGGCGACAACTCGCCTTGCCTTCGACCAGCTCTCGGCCTGATAGCGAAAACTCTTGTAGCGCACTAGGGGTTTGGCGTTCGGCCTGCCCGGTGGCCGAAACAGGATGTCCTCGATCTCCAGCTCCAGGCTCTTGTTCGCCGGGATGCGAATCACGTAGTCCACGCCGCGCTCCTCCATCGCCTCGTAGATCTCGGGCTTGGCGAAGGCGGCGTCGGCGCGGAACGTCACCTGTTTGCCCTCCGCCTGTTGTCGTTCGATCTCCGGCAGTAGCAGCTCGTCCCAGTCCTCGGCGCTGTGCACGTTGCCGGGACGCAGCTTCGCGCCTAGGCAGTCGCCGTGCTGGTTGAACAGCAACAGCGGGTGATAGCAGAGGGACTCAAAATGGCCGTTGTAGGCACTGCCTTCCTGTTGGCCGTGGACGGGGCTCTCCGTGGAGTCCATGTCGAGCACCACGCGGTCTGAACCGTCGGGAGCTTCGGCTTGCGCGACCAGCTCCCGGTTCACTGCCATCAGCCCCAGCAAGTTCTCTTCGCTCGCCAGCATCTCCGTCTCGAAGCCATGCAGCGTCGAGGTCAAGGCTGCTCCGCGATCCCAGTTCCTCTTCGAGCCGATCAAGCGAAAGGTCGGATCGGCGGATACTCGAACGGCGTCATTGAGGTCCTCGTAGCCAGCGAGTCGGCTGTAGACCGACTGCCGCAGCAGATCGGCCAGCGGGAACTTCTTGTTCAAGCCTTGTCGCGAGTCGCTGAGATGCTCGTCGATCAGCTTCCCGAGTCCGAGTCGTTCATCCAGTTCGCGAACGAGAATCAGACCGCCATCCGAGGTGACTCGCGATCCTTGGAAATCGACTTTGAGAAATCCATTGAACGTGAGCTGAAACGGCTTGTTTTCTTTTTCACCCATCGGGTGTTGACCTCCATGGCGTCCTTATCGGGCTCTAGCCCCTATCAATAAAGACGCTGAAGGTCGCTGGATGGTCTGAAGCTCATACATCAAATTGAAAATGCGGGTAGAAACAGAGGCGGGGACGGAAGTCCACGCTAAACCCCGATTGCCGTCCGCGTCCGCCGGAATGAAACCGGGAATCACATCGCGCTCCCCTATTTTTAGGGTTTCCCGGCCCGATTATCCAGCGGCATGGTAACGTGAGAGCGTGGATCTGGAAGCCGAAGCCCGCCGACTTCAACAGATCGGATTGAATGCCTACGAATCACGGGCCTACCTGGTTCTGGTCGGGCATCAGCGCTTCAAGGCGCTGGAAGTCGCCGGCCCCGCCCGCATCCCCCGCCAAAAAATTTACGAGGTTCTCGACAGCCTGGTCGAAAAGGGTTTCGTCCGCGTCGTCCAAGGCAAGGCCAAGCAATTTTCCGCGGTCGAGCCGCAACTCGCTCTCAGCAGCTTTCTCGCCCGCAAGCGGGAAACCTATGAGCGCGAGTGGGAGGATCGCCGCAGTTTGGCAACCTTGCTGAGTGGAAACCTGGCCGAAGTCTACGCCAACGGCAATCAGGGTCACGGTCCGCTCAACTACATTCGCATCGTCGCCGACACCGGCCAGATCGCCGAGGAATACCGGCGTTTTCTGTTGAAGACCAAGGAAGAGTATTTGGAGCTGGCCCGACCGCCCTACGCCGTTCAGCCGATGCGGGAGCCCATCGTTCAACAACTGCTTGACAACGGCGCCCACTGCCGCCTGCTCTATGAATCACCGACCTTGGACGCGGAACAGCGCAACGAACTCAAGCAGCTTGAAAAAACGAAAGCGAAGATTCGCCTCTTAGGCGAATTGCCGATCAAGCTGGCCTTGTTCGACAACCAGCGCGGCATGATTTCGCTGGACGATCCGGTCTCGAGCCACCCCCGCATCACCGCGCTCGTCTTCGACCACAAGCAATTGGCCGCCGCGATGCGGAGCTTGTTCGAAGACTGCTGGAACCGCGGCATGGCGTTGTAGGTTGGCGAACGCTCCCGGCCCGACGAACCACCCAGTCCGGTCGAATCCGAGTTGCCGCCGGCAGCGAAAAAACTTCCCCTCATCGTGCTAGGCTGTTAGCGAGCCGCGCGGAGGGACGCGCCGACGGAGAATTTCATCGGCGGCAATGGATTTCGTGGTTCCCTTTTGTAGCTTGTCTGATCCGTTGTAGAATGAAGGCTGATTCTCGGCGCTCCTTGGGGTCCCCGGGAATCCTGAAAAAAGCAGGAGAATTGGATGATGAATACCCGCATTGCACTTGTGGTTGCGATTCTGGCGGTTGTCGCCGTTACGCCGGCCGCCGCCGAGATTCGCGGCAATTATCTGGAAGCACGGAACGCCGAAGTCTATGCCTCGCATTGCTTCGCCAACTCCGAAATGGGGATTCGCGGTGATCTGGCCGTGATGGCGTGGCAGGTGGAGCAGGGCGGCTTCAACGGCGTTTCGCTCGACGGCCTCGGCGTTGTCGCCGTGATTCGCGCCGCCTCGACGCTGGGGGATCCTTTCAGCAACCCCTATCCGGTCAAGTCGGTTTTGATCTTCGATGAGCGCGCCGATGGCGCACAGCGCGAAGCTCTGGCCGCGATGGCGAAAGACCGCGCCGGCGAACTGCTCAACGACGTGGTGCGGAGCGAGACCGCGCCGATTCGCTTTGACTTCGACGGCGACATCCATGCCCGTCGCGCGACGATGACCGCCGGAGACCTGGTGAGCCTTGAGACCCGTCGGATCGAGGACACCGATTCGCTGTGTCACTTGGATGACCTTTACTACGCGCCTCTGGCCGCGCTCGACCATGCCATGCCCGCCTTCACGCTCGACAATCGTTTCGGCGGTGAAGGCCTCGGCGTGCGCTTCAGCGCCCCGCGTCGCAGCAGCGCCTATCTGGGTACGTTCTCGATGGGCGTCGCTCACACCGACTAGTTCCGTTCGCCCGAGCGAGACGGAAAGGTTCGACGAAACGGCGGGGATCCGTGTGCACGGTCTCCGCCGTTTGTTTTTATGCGGACGTGGCAGACAGTGCTGTCTGGCGGGGTCGAGTTGAGATAAACTTTCCTATCGACCAACCTTGCAGCCGGTCGGAACCGTTTTCGATTTCGGCTCGTCACACGAAATAGTCATGAACATCACGAAGGTTTTTTCTCTCGTCACCCTGCTCGCTGTCAGCCTTGCCGGCATCCTAGTCGCTGCGGACTTCTCGGCGTCGACCGGCGGCTCGGCGCCTCCCGACGGATTACCCGCCGGCATGGCCGAGATGATTGAAGCCCAAGCTGTTTCCGCGCAGGGGCCCGACGGCAAGATCGCGGTCGAGTTTTGGCCCCGCAAAGCCGCTTTTGACGGCGATCCGATTTCCGGATTCGGCATCCGTTTCGAAAGCATGCCCGAGGGAGCTTTCCTCGGTGTCGTGCGGTTTCCTGAAAGCGGCTCGGACTTCCGCGAACAAGGTGTTAAACCCGGCGTTTACACGATGCGTTACGGCCTGCACCCCGAAGACGGCAATCACATGGGCGTTGCGACGAGCCGCGACTTTGCCCTACTGAGCCGAGTCGACGCCGACACCGAGCCCGCCAAAGACCTCGCCTTCGAGCAGCTGACCCAGTTGAGCGTTTCCTCATCGGGGAATCCGCACCCGACCATCCTCCGGCTCGAGCTGCCCGACGGCAACGAATCGGGCAACATTTGGCAAAACGACATGGAGCATTGGGTGCTCGATCTGGCGATCCCCGGCGACGTTATCGGTGTCGTCGTCTACGGCCATTCCGAAGAGTAGGTTCTCTCTTCCGAAAATAGACCGACGAGCGTATGGTGCAGACCCACGAGCGTATGGTGCATTACATTCAGGGTCGGCAAGATCACAACCTCTTGAGCCGCGAAGCGGCGGCGGGAATATAGCCCAGGGTGGAGCCGAAGGCGGAACCCTGGGTCCCGCCACCCCGGGAGAGCCCTGAAGGGGCGGCAGGAGCAAACACGGCGCCCATTTTCATGGCGGTATTATGAATCCGCGGATTCATAGAAACGGACTGTCCCCGATCCAGATTCAGAGCCCTGAGCGCAAGCGACGGGCCAAGCGCACCGCAACTGCCACGCCCTCAAAACCACATCTCCTCGGGCTGTCACGCACTTGGATATAGCCGCGCGCCTACGCCAGGCCGCCGTGGCCCCCGGCCCGTCGCTTGCGCTCAGGGCGGGCTCTGAATCTGCTGTCGGAATCCTCCACGCCGGCACGGAACGGGGAGCACTTCGTTTTGTACAGCCCCCGACTCCGCGCCCCGTCACCCGCGCCCCACCTCGAGCAAAGCCGCCAGCGTCCGTTCCGCCGCTGCTCGCCAAGTAAAGCCCTCCGCGCGAATACGCCCGCGGTCAACGAGTTGATTACGCAACGCCGCATCGCTCAGAACGCGCATGACAGCTTCGGCGATCCGATCCACCGACAGCGGATCAAAGAAAATCGCCCCGTCGCCGGCGACCTCGCGCAGAACTGGAATGTCGGAACAGGCCACCGGCAGCTCCGCCGCCATCGCTTCGATCACCGGGATGCCGAAGCCCTCGAACATCGAGGGAAATACCAGCGCTTCCGCGTATTTGAACAACGCCGACAACACCGGCCGAGGCGTCCACCCCACCAAGTGAACACGCTCCCGAAGACCGCCGGTCTTGACCCGATCCGCGATCGCGTCCCAGGACTTGCCCGGCAACCCCGCGATGACCAGATGTTCGTCGAGGCCCTGCGCGACAAGCTTGCCGTAGGCCTCGAGCAGGCGTTCCCAGTTCTTGTGCGGATTGAGCGTCGAGACCGCAAGCAGATATCGTCGATCAGGAATCTTCGCTTCCGCGAGAAGGTCTTCTCCGTAGGCCGCATTTTCCTTGAGGCCAAAAAAACTCTCCTCCACTCCGTGTGGAATCACACTGACCAGGTCTTGTTGAACCCCGTACACATGCGCCAACTCGGTCTTGACGTGCTCCGTCGGCGTCACCAGGCGGTGGGAGGCCCGGATTGCGCTCCAAACCGCGAAGTTCCAAGCTTGCCGCTCGACCCACCCGAAGTTTCGCGGAAGACGCTTGTGTTGCAAATCATGAATCACCGTCACCTTCCGCGCCGGAGACGCCAAGGGCGCGGTAAACCCCGGCGAGAAGACGACATGCAATCCCCTCGCGAGCCCCTGCAAAGGAAGAACCGTTTGCTCCCACAGCAACCGCAATGGACGAACGCGCGCCGGGACGATGCCTCCCACCGTGCGAAAGTTCTCCGCCTTCGGAGAAAGGTCGCCGCCGGTCTCCCGATTCGTGAAAACGTAGTAGAGGTTTCGTCGGTCAATCGCGGCCAACGCCGACAGCAGATTGCGAAGATAGATCTCCGTCCCGCCAACGCCGCCCGGAATCAGGTAAAGGGCGTTGACGCCGATTCGAAGGGGTTGTGGCATGGGATGAGAGGGATGACAACGTCATTTCGGCCGCCGACCCGGAGTCCTTCCCGCTCATGCCGAGGGCACAACCGAAACCGTCTCCGTTTGAAGCCTCTCCCGGAACTCCTCCGCCGAAACCCCCATAATACCGGCTCGCGAGCGCGGCCCGGCAACGGCTGCCGAACAGCCCCTCGGGGCTTCGGCTCGCGATGCCCAACTGCGTCACAACTCCCCTCGCCGCAATTGTTTAGCCAGGTAGTCGCTCGCCCGCCAGGCGACTGCCATGAAAGTCAGCGTCGGGTTCTGGCAGGCCGCGCTCGGGAAACAAGCGCCGTCGACAACAAACAAGTTCTTGACGTCGTGGGCTTGACTGTAGCCGTTGAGGGCGCTCGTTTTCGGGTCGTCGCCCATGCGGACCGTACCCACTTCGTGCGCCACGTTGCCCGGCTCCGCCATTTCGTCGTCCACATGCAGGACCTCGGCTCCGGCGTGATCGAGCAACTCGAAGACGTCTTGCATCGCCTGCTTCCCCATCTTGTGGTCGTTTGCGGTCCGAGCATAAGTAATGCGCGTGACGGGAATACCCCAGGCATCAACGACATCCTTATCGATTTCCACACGGCTGTCGTAGTTGGGCAGCGCCTCGCCCCGCGGGTAGACGCGCACAATGGCGGGATGTAGGTCCTTGATGCGGCGCTTGTAGTCGGCGCCAAACCCGCCGATCCGCGCCGCGTGACCAGGATAGATAGACGCCCCACCCTTGACCATGATTCCGTAGCCGCGCAGAAAGTCGGGATGAGGCTTCCTCTTGTCGAGGTTGTGGTAGCGCGGGATATACGATCCGTTCGACTTGCCGTCTTCATTGAGAATGTCGCCGCCGACCAATTCCGGCAGCATCGCCAGCACCCTCCCCGGTTCGGTTTGGTCCATCAGGTAGCGGCCCACAACGCCGCTGCTGTTTGCAATGCCGGTCGAGAAACGGGGCGATGTTGAGTTGAGCATGATGCGCGCCGACTCGAGAGTCGACCCCGCCAGCACGACCACCTTGGCGAAAGCCTCGCGATAGTCTTTCTTCACGCGGTCGAAATAACCGACGCCGGTCGCTCGCGCATCCTTATCGACCATGACGTGCCGCACGACCGAGTCGGTTTGGAGCGTCAACTTGCCCGTCGCCATCGCATCGGGAAGAGTGACGGCCGGCGTCGAGAAGAAAGCGTCGACATCGCAACCCGAGCCGCAACTGCCGCAGCAATGGCAGGCCGCGCGACCCCGATGCGGGCGGCTGAGTTGTGCAACTCGCAAAGCCGTCAAACGCCGGTCCATCTTGCGCGCCGCCTTGCGCATCAGGTGCTCGAAGCAGTTGTAGGCAAAGGCCGGCTGAAACTTGCCGTCCGGGATTTGCGACAACCCTTCGTAAAACCCCTGCACCCCAATGTATTCCTCAACCTTGTCGTAGTAGGCCTCGAGGTCTTGGTAGCTGAAGGGCCAATCGATGCCCTCTCCGTCCATGGAGGCGGGCTTGAAATCGAAGTCGGCGAAGCGCAGCGATTGGCGGCCCCAGTGAAGCGTCCGTCCGCCCAGAATGCGCGACCGATACGACCAGTCAAAGGGATTGCCGGGCGGAGTCGTGTAGGAATTCTCGCTCAACTCGGCGTAATAGCCCGGGAACGGTGTATCCTCGTGCGCCGCCATCGATCCGTCTTTCCGAATCTTGGAGGGGCTCCCCCGACCCCGGAACGGGAAGTCGTAAGGAAACGAATGCGTCAGAAAATCGGCGCGGCTGATCTCGGGCCCGGCTTCGAGCAGCAGCGTCTCGATCCCCTGCTCGGCGAGGACCTTCGCCGCGATGCCGCCGCTCGCCCCGCTGCCGACAATCAGCACGTCGTGGACTTTGCTCATGCTTCACTCCCGATCGCCGCCGGGGCAGCCTCGCCCTCGACGTCGTGATGCTCGGGATGAGGGCAGCCGGTCCATTCGGCTTGCGGAGTCTTGCCTTTGTATTCCAGCTCGTCATGAATCCCGATCTTCGACGTGTAGTAGGCGAAAACCGTGCGCGCCCGGATATCGAGGAAGAAAGCGTGACCCTGAGAGCCGTCACCGTTCGGGGACTCCGACATTTCGGTGAGCAATTCGATTTGCCGCTCCTCACCCAGATCGAGGAAACCGGCGTTGAACCGTTCGCGGCTCTCGGCTTCCACCCACCTGAGTCCGTCGCGGAACGCTCGTCGCACCTCCGGCGTTTCGTCATCGAGGACGAGATCGATGTGACGGTTGACCTGGGCCGCGCGCGCGCCCGGAGTGTCCGTCTGGGGCAGGATCAATTCCGCGAGAGTCGTAACCAACTCGTCTTCGCGGCTCGAAAGGAATCGTGGCGCCCACTTGTCGGCCGAGGCAGCCGCGGCGGCCCCTTGGACGACTGCCGGCGAAACCAGTCGAGACAGAGGAAGAAAAGCCGTCGAGCCCGCCGCGAGCACTTTGATCGCTTCGCGGCGGTCGACCGCAAGGCCGCGGTCTCTTTGGTTCGTAGGGGATTCAGGTTGGGCAGGATCGGAGGGCATTGTTCACCGTCGCTGCTCGACAACCCGGCGCCAAGCGACGGGCCGCGAGCAACTCTGCCGCGCGTCAAGAAAAACGCCGACAACCCCATTCTAGTTTCAATCCAGCCTCGAAGGGGCGAAGTGCGCGGGAGGGCTGTCAGGACGAGACATCGGCCGTGTTGTCAAAGTGGAGACGTTTTCCGGCAGCGCTGGTGTGCCTTCGTTTCAGTTCTCGAATGCCTCTGGAGACAGGCGGCGGTGATTGCTGAGTATGTTCTTACTTCAGCGGCGTTTCCGCGCGCGGGGCGCCGCTCGCCTCGAGGTATTGAAAGTGATGGATGCCCCACGGGTGTGGATCGCGATAGCTCCACAACACCTTCTTGTCGCGGGTGATCTCGAATAGTTTGACCCCGTTCGCGCCCCCGCGATAGCTGGTGATGACGGTATTGCCGTTCGGCAAGCGTTGCGCGCCGCAGGCGTCCTGGATAATCGGTTCGGGCAAGTCGCCGTTCGAGAGTCGCCAGACCGTCTTGCCCTCGCCGTTGACTTCGATCACCTGGTTTGCCACCGTGCAGGTGGTCAAGGTATTGCCGTTCGCGAGACGAATCGCGGTAAACGGCCAATCCGGCGTGGAGAATTTCCAGACCACCCGGCTGGCGGGGGAATACTCGCGGACCTCTTTCTCGCCCATCTGTGGGACGAGGTAGTTGCCGTTGGGCAGCTTGCGGCTCATGCGCGTCTGCAGGTGATGGTTTTCGGTTTGCGTCCCGATCGCAACCTCGACGGCGATCTTGCCACTGCGCTCGATCTCGAGAAGGCGCGGTCGGTCCCCGGCTTCGGTGAGCAGGATGCGGCCGTTCAGCAGCGGCTGGACCGTGTTGACCTCGGTTTGCGCGCCGTCGTAACGGAACACGGTTTCGCCCGAGCGCGTGACTTCTACGACGCCTCCCCCGTAGTTCTCGCGCTGGTTGACCGCGAGCAGGATGTTTCCGTTACGCAGCGCCCAGCCGTCGCGCGTACCGTGTGGGTACTCCCAGATTCTCTTGCCCTCGGAGTTCTGGATGTAGGTTTCACGACCCGTCGCCAGGAAGGCGGGTTTTTGGGCGGCGGCGGCGGCCAAGGAGCGCAAGCCGGCGAGCGTTCCGGCGGCGGTCAACAACGAGCGGCGAGTGGGTGCATACATGGACCACATTCTACCCAAGACGCCCCACCGCGGGCCATAGCGGCCGCGTCCGCCGCCGCCCAGGACAACGACCAGCCGATCGTCCTCGATGTCCAGGCCGGATGCGATGCTGCCAAACTGAGCCGCGCACGTTAGTAAGCGGTGTGAGACGAAGGCCTTCAGCACGAAGGACGGTGTCGGAAGCGTTGGCGCCGGCAGCGCGGGAATCTCCCCGCCGATAAATCAGCCACGATGCCGGTTTCGATCGTTTGGCGGGAGGGAGACCCCGGGGGGATTTTCTCGGGATCACCACGGTTTGAGGATCCAGGGCGGCTTCATCACATACCGCTTACTAACGTGCGCGGCTCAGTTTGGAGATTGCGTATTTCCCGCTCGCCTAGGGCTTTTCTTGCATCGCCCTTTCGCGGGCGGCGCGGGCGCGTCGGTCATCGGGCTCCCAGGCCAGAACCGCATCAAAGGCGGCTTTGGCGGTGGGGTACTCGCCGGACTCGAGGGCGAGGTTGCCCAGCGCTCGTTGGGCTTCGATCAAACTGAGGGCCAGTTCGACGGCCCTGCGCAGTTGCCGCAGCGCATCAGCCGCATTTCCGATTTTTCGGAGTGTCAAGCCGAGTTGGTAATGCGCTTCGGCTCGTGCGGGGTTGAGTTCCAACACCCTCCCCAGCGCCCGGCGCGACGCTTCGAGATCCCCTCCGGCGTGGCGCAAGGAGACCCCGTATGAAAGCTGTGCGTCCTCGAAGTCGGGGCTGAGATCAACGGCTTCTCGAAGCTGCTCCAAGGCATTGGTCGCGTCGCCGGTATCGAGCAGATGCTTCCCGGACTGCACCAGTAACATCGCCCGGCTGCGATTCGATCTAATTTGCGCGACCTCCTCCGATCGTTCGGTGGCGTTGCGCGCCTCTTCGGGGCGGCCCGACCGTTGATAGGCCCGTGCCAGATTGCGATGGGCTTTCAACAGCAACGGGTTCAATCGGATCGCTTCCTCAAAGTGGTGGATCGCCTTGTCGAGATCCTTGTTCCGCAACAACACCGTGCCCAGCGAGTTATGGGCCTCGAAGTCGCCGGGGTAATCCCCGACGGCGCGAGTCAGCTCTTGCGCGGCGGAATCGAGGTCGCCTTTCTGCAGCAGGCTGACGCCCAGCGAGGGCGCTGGTTCAGATCGGGCGTTACCTCGCCGGCATCCGTAACTGACAGATATCCCGGACATTTATCCGCCTTCCGCGAGCGGTGAGGACGGCAAGCGTGCCCCCCGGTGATCGCGCTAGGCTTGTCGGTAGCCTAGATGTTGATACTTCACTGACTTGTCCCGTCTGCGAGCGCCTCAGGGCTTTCAGCCTTCACCTCATCGCCGGCAAGCTCGAAGTTGATCCCGTGGTATGTCAATTTCTCTTCGAGAAGATCTCGAAATCGACGCCACGGAAATTGCTGGCAGAACGAATGCGTCTCGTCCTTGAATTGTACCGCCGCGAACCGTCTCCGCTTGGCATAGTTGGCCAACTGTGCCGTGATCTCGTGACAAGCGCTTGACATCCGATTGCGATACTTCTCTGCTGCTCGGCGACGCCTCTCAGAGAATGACGGTATGGGCCGCTGCTCAGCTTTTGTATCATCCGCCCATCGCCAGAGCCGACGTGCGTGCTCAGCGCTCCAGCGGCGCACATGATCGCCGTGGTAGATCCATAGTCCCTTGTCCTTTTCGTTGAGCGCAACCAACATGGCATCCCCTGCCGTTCGGACGTAAAGAGTGCCGCCTAGCCGGTCACTACGTGCAGGCCGAGGGAACCATGCCACCATCTTCACCATGACCGCTTGCTTGCCGTCTATACGCTTGCGGTAAAGCGCAAGCTCTCCTCGTACCGCCCTACCTTCAGCCAGGAGTGCAAACGCCGTACGCTGCCTGTGATAGCGCGGCCCGCCCTTCAATCGTAGCTGTCGCCGGCGTGGCCCGATCCTTACTCCCGCATTTTCAATTTGATGTATGAGCTTCAGACCATCCAGCGACCTTCAGCGTCTTTATTGATAGGGGCTAGAGCCCGATAAGGACGCCATGGAGGTCAACACCCGATGGGTGAAAAAGAAAACAAGCCGTTTCAGCTCACGTTCAATGGATTTCTCAAAGTCGATTTCCAAGGATCGCGAGTCACCTCGGATGGCGGTCTGATTCTCGTTCGCGAACTGGATGAACGACTCGGACTCGGGAAGCTGATCGACGAGCATCTCAGCGACTCGCGACAAGGCTTGAACAAGAAGTTCCCGCTGGCCGATCTGCTGCGGCAGTCGGTCTACAGCCGACTCGCTGGCTACGAGGACCTCAATGACGCCGTTCGAGTATCCGCCGATCCGACCTTTCGCTTGATCGGCTCGAAGAGGAACTGGGATCGCGGAGCAGCCTTGACCTCGACGCTGCATGGCTTCGAGACGGAGATGCTGGCGAGCGAAGAGAACTTGCTGGGGCTGATGGCAGTGAACCGGGAGCTGGTCGCGCAAGCCGAAGCTCCCGACGGTTCAGACCGCGTGGTGCTCGACATGGACTCCACGGAGAGCCCCGTCCACGGCCAACAGGAAGGCAGTGCCTACAACGGCCATTTTGAGTCCCTCTGCTATCACCCGCTGTTGCTGTTCAACCAGCACGGCGACTGCCTAGGCGCGAAGCTGCGTCCCGGCAACGTGCACAGCGCCGAGGACTGGGACGAGCTGCTACTGCCGGAGATCGAACGACAACAGGCGGAGGGCAAACAGGTGACGTTCCGCGCCGACGCCGCCTTCGCCAAGCCCGAGATCTACGAGGCGATGGAGGAGCGCGGCGTGGACTACGTGATTCGCATCCCGGCGAACAAGAGCCTGGAGCTGGAGATCGAGGACATCCTGTTTCGGCCACCGGGCAGGCCGAACGCCAAGCCCCTAGTGCGCTACAAGAGTTTTCGCTATCAGGCCGAGAGCTGGTCGAAGGCAAGGCGAGTTGTCGCCAAGGTCGAGCATCACCAGGGCGAACTATTCCCGCGCGTCGGATTTGTCGTGACGAGCATGAGCTTGCCGAGCCGCTCGGTCGTGCGGTTCTACAACAAGCGCGGCACGGCGGAGCAGTGGATCAAAGAAGGCAAACAGGCCACGCACTGGACCCGCTTGTCGTGTCACCGCTTCCGAGCCAACGAGGTACGGCTGCAACTCAGCGTGCCGGCCTACAACCTGGGCAACCTGTGGCGGCGGCTAGGGCTGCCGCAGCGAATCAAAAGCTGGTCGCTAACGAGTTTGCAACACAGGTTGATGAAGACCGGCGGTCGGCTGGTCAAGCATGCTCGCTACTACTGGTTGCTGCTGGCGGAGGGGCATCTGAACCGGCGGCTGTTCGGTGACATGCTGCATAGGATCTGGGCGCTGCCTGTGCCGGGTGGGTAGCGTTGCCCGGGCGAGGATCAACAGTTTTTGGCTCCAAAAAGGTTTCGCAGGGAGCAGTGTCGGCCGGAGCGCCGTTCAGTCCGCTCAATCAACGTCTGTGAGCGGACGGACGAGCCCTGGCGCCTACCGGCGGAGGTGATGTGCAGGGTTCAGCGCGAAAAGACGTGGTATTCGGCGCAGCGGGGGTGTATCCTGTGACCGTGCCAGGGCCAAAATGGAAATCCTGGCTAAGACACGCCCCGATGACTCGGGGCGCGGCAAGGCTGGAGCCTCACGCCACGTCGGGGAGCTGGGCAGCGAGGAGATTCCGAACCTAATTTTAAGAGCTGCCGGCGAGTGCGGGGCTCAAATCTCGAGCAAATAGCCTTGCTTGCCGACATTCGACGCCCGGGTCGCGCCCAGTTCGACGGTCACACCCGCCGCTTCGTGAATGTGTCCGCAAAAGAAATGCTCGGGTTGACGGCGGTCGATGAAGTCGCGCACGGCCCGGCTGCCCGCGTGCCCGCCGTTTCCGAGTTGGTCGAGTTTCGTCTCGTGGGGCGGGGCGTGGCAAACCAACACCAGCGGGGATAGCTCGGCGAAGCTCTCGAGCTTATCGCTGAGTTCCTGTTCGGTGTATTCGCCTGGGGTGTTGAAGGGCGTCGGGTTCGAATACCCCAGTCCGGCAAAGTGATAGCCGCCGACCTCGAAAACCTTCTCATGGAAGTCCCGGAAGCCGAATTGTCCGCAAAAGCGCGTGATGTGTTCGGAAGACTCGTGGTTCCCCGGAAGTACCCACACCCGTTCGCCCAACGCTTCGAGAATCCGCCCGCAATCGGAAAGCCCCCTCGACCAGGTCACCAAGTCTCCGGCGGCGATGTAGATGTCGGCCGGCGTATCGGCGAGCTCCCGCAGCCTGCCGAGGTCGCTATGAATGTCCGAGAAAACCAGGATTCTCATGGACTATCGTTGTCGCCGGTTGGGAAGCGTGGCGCGACTCCAAGTCATGAACGGGAATGGAGGAAAAGCGCCAGGGGGTCAAGCGAAAATCTCGTCCACCGCGATTTCCATGCCGGGCAGCACTTCGCCCCCATCGAGTCTTTCCCCGAGCATGTACGTCTTCATGGGGGTCCCGGGAGCCAGGGCCAAGACGCAGGATTCTTCCGGGAGGACCAACCAGGCCAGTCTTGTTCCATCCGCGAAATAATCGTCGATCTTGCGGAACAAACGGGGCAAGGAATCGTCGGGCGACCGGATTTCGATCACAAACTCCGGCGCGCGGTCCAAAAAACGCGTTTCGGGGCGGAGTAATTCATCACCGCCCAGAACCACCGAGACATCCGGCAGATAAAAGCGGGGGTTGCCCTTGCCCAGCCGGCAACGCAGCTCGGTCGCGACTCGGCCCGCTCGCGTCTTCTTCAGATAACGGTGAAGAAGCATCGAGCAATTCGCTTGGATGACGGCGTGCGGACCGCTTCCCACGTTCAGCTCAACCGGGACGCTGTCTATGTATTCAAAATGCTCAAAGGCGGCATCGGACAAGTAATG
This sequence comes from Bryobacterales bacterium, assembly GCA_965238125.1. Lineage (GTDB taxonomy): Bacteria > Acidobacteriota > Terriglobia > Bryobacterales > UBA6623 > UBA6623. The sequence goes on from OZ250179.1 coordinate 1,720,195, forward strand.
TTCGACGCTGACAGACTTGGCGGCTGTCGACGAAGCCATGCACCCAGTGTATCAATGGCGGGCCGACTGCGAGCCGAGTGATTTCGGCCCGATTCTGGTTTTGCTCGGGTGCTTCTTCCGGACATTCCGGTTACTACCACTGTTGGTGTTTCGCCTTCCCATTCCGCACGCCAGCTCTGGTTCGGGACGGGCAGCGGGACCGGATATCTGTGGTTTGGGAGGCTGATTGCATTCGTCCAGATGAGTTTGTAGCGCAGCGCCCGATACTTCCGCTGTACCCGGATTTCCACTTTAGTTTCGGTTCTGCTAACCATCGGGTGGACTCGGACGCCTTTATTTATGCGGGCTTGAAAGCACTCAAGGCGCTGAGGAGATCAACACCCAATGGGTGAAAAAGAAAACAAACCGTTTCAGCTCACCTTCAATGGATTTCTCAAGGTCGATTTCCAAGGATCGCGAGTCACCTCGGATGGCGGGCTGATTCTCATTCGCGAACTGGACGAACGACTCGGACTAGGCAAGCTGATAGACGAGCATCTGACGGATTCGCGGCAAGGCTCGAACAAGAAGTTCCCGTTCGTCGATCTGCTGCGACAGTCGGTCTACTCCCGCTTGGCGGGCTACGAGGATCTCAACGACGCCGTTCGTGTCTCCGCCGATCCAACCTTTCGGCTGATTGGCTCGAAGAAGAACTGGGATCGCGGCGCGGCGCTGACCTCCCGGCTGCAGAGCTTCGAGACCGCCATGCTCGCCGGCGACGAGAATCTGATCGGGCTGATGGCGGTGAACCGCGAGTTGATCGCGCAAGCCGAGGCCGGTGATGACTCCGCGTGCGTCGTGCTGGACATGGACTCTACCGAGAGCCCCGTCCACGGCCGGCAGGAAGGCAGCGCCTACAACGGCCACTTCGAGTCGGTCTGCTACCACCCACTGTTGCTGTTCAACCAGCACGGCGATTGCTTGGCGGCAAAGTTGCGACCGGGCAACGTGTCCAGCGCCGAGGACTGGGACGAGCTGCTGCTGCCGGAAATCGAACGCCAACAGGCGGAGGGCAAACAGGTGACGTTCCGGGCCGATGCCGCCTTCGCCAAGCCGGATATTTACGAGACGTTGGAGGAGCGCGGCGTGGACTACGTGATTCGCATCCCGGCCAACAAGAGCCTGGAGCTGGAGATCGAAGATATCCTGTTTCGTCCGCCGGGCAGGCCGAGCGCAAAGCCCCTGGTGCGCTACAGGAGCTTTCGGTATCAGGCCGCGAGCTGGTCGAAGTCCCGGCGGGTTGTTGCGAAGGTCGAGCATCACCAAGGTGAGTTGTTTCCTCGCGTCGGTTTCATCGTCACGAGCATGGCCTTGCCGAGCCGCTCGCTGGTGCGGTTCTACAACAAGCGCGGCACGGCGGAGCAGTGGATCAAGGAAGGCAAACAAGCGACGCATTGGACAAGGCTGTCATGCCATCGGTTCCGGGCCAACGAAGTGCGACTGCAACTCAGCGTGCTGGCCTATAACCTGGGGAACCTATGGCGGAGGCTCGGGCTGCCGCAACGGATCAAGAGCTGGTCGCTGACGAGCTTGCAACAGCGGCTGATGAAGACGGGCGGTAGGCTGGTCAAGCATGCGCGGTACTATTGGCTGCTGTTGGCCGAAGGACATCTGAACCGGCGGCTGTTCGGTGACATGCTGCATAGGATCTGGGCGCTGCCTGTGCCGGGTGGGTAGCGTTGCCCGGGCGAGGATCAACAGTTTTTGGCTCCAAAAAGGTTTCGCAGGGAGCAGTGTCGGCCGGAGCGCCGTTCAGTCCGCTCAATCAACGTCTGTGAGCGGACGGACGAGCCCTGGCGCCTACCGGCGGAGGTGATGTGCAGGGTTCAGCGCGAAAAGACGTGGTATTCGGCGCAGCGGGGGTGTATCCTGTGACCGTGCCAGGGCCAAAATGGAAATCCTGGCTGTATGGTCTCACTGCTGTCCAAATTAGCTGGGCGGAGCAGAGACGGCTGCTGAAAACACGCGAGAAAGCCTCGCCAAAGGGCTGCTCTGGGGACCAGGTTGCCGCTTTGGACAAGATAGAAATCATGCTGCTGTTCCAATTAGGCCTCCATTCCCGTCAGTAATAATTGCCGCGGCGGCTCGGGTTCGCTGCCCGGCGGCGGGTGGAACGGTTCGTCCAGCCAGGCGAACAATTCGCGGTGCACAAACAACTGCTGCCGCAACAAAGCGACCAGATTGGACAAGCTCCAGCCCCAGCGCGCCCGCAGCTTGAGGTAACGCAGCAGCAAAATCGCGATCAGCGCCGTCCAGATCTGGATCTTCAGCGCGTTCGCCGAGGTGCCCACGAAGGTCTTCACTCGCAGGTTCTGCTTGAGGGCCTTGAAAAACAGCTCGATCTGCCAGCGGTCTTGATAAATGGCGGCGATCGTCGCAGCCGCCAGCTCCAGGTGATTGGTCAAAAACACCAGCGTACGCTGCTGCTCGGCGTCGTAATATTCGATGCGGCGGAACACCACCTCGGAGCCGCTGGCGGCCAGCGAGGGAAAGAAGATCACTTCGTCGCGGCGCACGCCTGCGGGGCGGCGCGGCAACGGGCGCTGTTCGAGAACCTCGTAGTCGGCCCCGCGCTTCAATCGCGTGACAAAGAAAACGCCCCGCTCGCTCAGCTCGGCGAACCAGTCGTAGTCGTTGTAACCGCGGTCGAAGACCACGATCGTGCCGGGGTCGAACAACATCTGGCGGGCCGGTGCCAGGTCGGGCGTCTTGCCGTCGGTGACGACGCAGAAGCTGGGCAAATAGCCGTCGTGGTCGAGCACCAGATGCAGCTTGACGGCGCCTTTGGTGCGCCGGAACTGGGCCCAATCGAACAGCGAGGCGCACAGGTCGATGACGCTGGCGTCCAGACTCAGCAGCTTGTTTTTGAAACGGAACTTGTGGCCCGGCGCCGCGCCGCGGCACTTCGCCAGCAGCTGCTGAAAGACGGTTTCGTAGATCTGCCAGGGGCGTTGCCGGTTGGCGTAGGCCAGCGTCGAGCGCGGCGGAGCGGCGGACAAGCCCAGATGCCGCAGCTTGCCTTGGCTGGCCGCCAGGCCGCCGCAGATCTCGCGCAGCGACTGGGCACGGCCGAGCTGGCAAAACAGCATGGCGACGAACTGTCCCCAGCAGGTGAAGCCGCGGGCGTGGCGCTCCCCGCGATGCTGGCGGACGGCCTGTTCAAACTCCGCACGCGGGAACAGCTTTAACAGTTGAGAGAAAATACTGCATACTTGACTCATGGCGGGACCTCCCAGGACGGATTGGTTCATGGGCCTGAACCCAATCCCAAACCTAACAAAGGTTCCGCCTCCCCGGCTTACACGCTCAAAAGGCTAATTTGGACAAGAGTGGTATGGTCTGCGCCAACGATGCCACTGATTGAGAGGCCAGCGAAGGAAACAATGTGCGTGCTTCAGGATAGAGATAGATCCTCTCCATGGCCGGCATCTTCTCTTGCCCGTTCCTCTGTGTGTCACGCACGTAGTACTGTGTCATCATCCAATTGCTGGCACGTGTCGTCTCGATCCAGGCCTCCCGCAGGTCCCCGTCTAGCTGCTTCCAGTCGCAATCCAGAGGCGATGCAACCGGCATTGTGATCGCGCGAAGCACATAGCGGTCACCCCAGCAGGAATTACACCAGACCTCTTCATCGAGACGTTTCCATCCTCTTGGTAGGCGCTGTGCGTTCTTAGCTTCGCGCCTACAGTTCGAACAGGAGATCGCAGTCTGGCCCTTTATTTTATTCACCCGTCAATAAGCTGCCACTTCGTTCTCGGCACACTGCTGATTCATTGTCGCACTCAGCTATTGAGTCTCGCAAAACAAAGTGACACCTTTTTGGGGTACGTACGTCTTTGTATGTATGGGAAATACAAAAGGCGTACGGCGGGATTTCGAGGCCCTGGAGAAGCGCCGTTTCAAAGCGATCCGGTTGGTCGAGCAAGGCTGTAGTCAGTCCGAGACAGCGAGGCGATTGAAGGTCGCGCGGCAAAGCGTCAGCGAGTGGCTGCGACGATACCGGCGTGACGGCGAAGCCGGGTTGCGCCAGGCCGGCCGCGCCGGCCGTAAGCCGCTGTTGGACGCCGCGCAGCTCGAACGCCTCGAGGCGTTGCTGCTGGAAGGCCCCGAGGCGCACGGCTTCCCGACGCCGCTGTGGAGCTGTCCGCGGGTCGCTCGTCTGATCGGAGACGAGTTCGGCGTGCGCTATCACGAGGGCCATGTCTGGAAGATCCTGCGGGCGCTCGGTTGGAGCCCGCAACGGCCCGTCGGCAAAGCGCGGGAGCGCAACGAAGAGGCCATCCGCGGCTGGCAGCGCAAGACTTGGCCGGCCATTAAAAAAAAGCCCGCAAAGAAGAACGTACGATCGTCTTCATCGACGAAAGCGGATTGAGTCAGAAGCCGCATCGTTGCCGCACCTGGGCGCCGCGCGGCGAGACACCGGTGTTGGAGTTCAACTTCAACTGGGACAAGCTGTCGGTGTCGGCCGGGCTGACGTTGCGCAACTTTTACTTCCGGCTCTATCCCGGCGCGATCGGCGAGCTGGAGGTCATCGACTTCCTGAAGGCTTTGGTGCGCCACATCGACGGCCCACTGCTGATCGTCTGGGACCGGCTGCCGGCGCACCGCAGCCGCCTGGTGCGGGAGTTCATCCAGCTCTCCGAGGATCACATCGCAACGGAGTACTTGCCGCCCTATGCGCCGGAGTTGAACCCGGTGGAATACATTTGGGCGTACTGGAAGCAGCACGAGTTGCCCAACGTCTGCCCGAAGGACTACTGGGAACTCGACGAGCGCGCCCGCAAAGCGCTGCGGCGAATGCGCCGCAAACCGCGCTTGATTACCGCTTTCTGGAAACAGTCTTCTCTTTGTCTCGATTGACAGTATATTATGCGAGACTCAGTAGATCATTCAGGCTTCCCTCCCTCCAAGTCAACATTGCAAAGGAGCAGATCAACCTGGCTACAGGTGAAGGGTTCCCTCCATAAGACGGTTCCCTATTCGGGAAAAGCTACCTGCGCGCAGTACCGCAACCGTTGGCCGGCGTGTGGTGGGGCGGGCACGGGAGAAGATCCTGCGGTTGGCGGAGGAGCGGCGGGCGGCTTGAGTAGCCTTGCGAACGATTCTAGCCCGCGGTCCAATTCCCGTCGTTATCGCGATTTGGCGAGTGCCAATGACCGGCGGCGTTCCACACATGGTCGAAAACCGGCTGAAGTGCCTCTGAAATCGGCGCCGAATTGCTCTCGATCATCACCTTCGGGACAATCAGATCGCCCCTATCGATCGCTCGACCCTCGTCATCCGGCCAGTGATTGCGGCGAATAATGACGCGGTATCCCGACACTCCGAGCAGACTCAGCATCACGAAGATTGGCGGCTCTATCTCAGCCGCCCGGTACAGCGCGAAGGTGTGTTCTACACAGCCTGTGACGCGTTGTTCGAAGAGCTTGGGTGATATGTTCTTGACCGGTGCGGTCGTCGGATCCAGCACAGCTTCCTTGAGAATACTAGTGTCAACGACTTCGACACAGCCGTTCCGATACACTTGGGCGTAGCCCGTTCCTCCCTCTTCCCTGGGTGCCGTAACCACGCCGTCAAAATTCGGCCAATGCGACCGGGCCGTGCCCCACAGCAGCAGGTGTCGAAGGTGGTCGGCATCAAGGCCACTTGTGTCAATGACCGACGGAGGCTCGCTAGCAAAAGAGCCGAGAGGTACGAGATGCAAAACGATCGCTGCGGAGTCCGGAATCGGCACCGGGACTTGGCGGGACGTAATTGCGCTGAGCCGCTGAAGACGAAAGTCTCGAATCTCTGTCTTCCACGATGCGGATAACAAGAATGCGCTGCGGATTTCTCCGACGTCCATTTGGTGCTTTCTTGCGGAGTTGCGCGAATAGAATCTCGATAAGCCCTGGAAAGTGACCATGTGGGGCGCTGCCCAACTTCGCGGAATCCGCACGATCAAAACGACCTTGCCCTCGCCCATATCAACAGTTGCGGCGGCAATCCCCGGAATTCTCGGCGAGACCCCGTCCTGGATCATGCTCTCCAGCCGCATCTTCTCAGCGTCTGAATCTATTTCCCCCAGGCAGGGTATCTCGACGGGAGTGCCCGCTTTTTCCCTAACCCCGTACACAATGTGGCCGTCTGCCCCATTGGCAAATGACGAGACGTCAAAAAGGAACTCCTTCCTGTCCCTGTTCGCTCGCCCGGGAAGGGTGCTTTTGTAGTCGAGAGTCTTGCTTTCAGCGACTTGGTTTTCGAGCAGATTGTTTATGTCGATTGAGCTTAGCGAATCGAGTGATTTACCTTCGAGGGCCATCTTATAAAAAACGCTCGGTCCAGTCTAGCCCTGATGCCAAGACGATCGCAAAGACCGGCTAGCCTACGCCGCAGCTTGCTATCCTCACGCCAATCAGGCGAAGCCCGTCACGGCGCAAGGCTGTAATTCACATCGACATTGCAAATCGCCGGCAAGTCCATGTCGGTCGAGTACCGCCAGTCAAGTACAGCCATCAGCGACGCCTTTCGAAGTTCCATGGGACCGCTAAGGACTCGGGCGTCCTCGACCTCCCCCTGTCGGCTGATTCGAATCTCGATAGTGACGGTACCGTGGATGCCCTTCTCCTTAGCATCCTCGGGATATCTGGGCGGCACTTTTCGAATCGCGTGCGCATTCGCCTCAGTACCGGAAATGCGGCGAGCCTCTTCTTGGGGCGCGGCGCGAAGCGGAAACTGAGACGTGACGGCCGCGCCACAAAGCACGACAAAGCACGAAGCGATCGAAATCAGAGAATTGAATCGTTTCTTCGACATAGGATCCTCCTGGGTGAGTAACGCCACCCGTGACGACAGGTGGCCGTTGGCGAAAAAGGACGGTACACCGGCCACTGCTACCGCTGCGGGATGAGTGGCCGAAGCCAGCAGGGCCTCTACGTACGAGTGCGGGTCCGCGACCGTGTGCATCACAGCTTCATCAACAACCTGCTCTCTTGCAAGCCGGATCCGAGCGACGAGCCACCACATCCCCGGATGAAACCAAAGAATCGCCCGAACACACTCTTCGAACAGCGTCGCCAGCCAGTCCCTCCGTTGAACGTGCAGTAGTTCGTGCTGCAACACAGCCTGTTGTCGGCCTACCGGCATCTCCAAGAACGAATTCGGCAACAAGACCACGGGTCGCACGAACCCGTACGTCACCGGACTTCCGATTTGCTCCGAAACGAGAATCCCCACCCGGAAGCTCGCACCCGAGGCTGAAAAACTCTCGAAAGCGGCACTCGGAATCGCCACCGAATCGCGACGGTATCCGCGCAACCTCCAAAATCCAAGCCCAAGTAGGCTGAAACGGACAACTGCCCCGACGAGCACCACCCACAACACAATCTCGACGAACGACAGCTCGATACCGCTTTCGCTCGCCGTCCCCGGAGCTACTCCAATGGAAGAAACCGCCACTGAACCCGCCGCCGATGGCCGCTGGTGCCATGGCTGTAGTGCTGGCAATAAGAGCGCAATACCGAACAGCCCCTGCCAGTAGCGCAACATGGGCCGTGGACGGCGCAGGTGGAGAACAAAAGGCAGGACAGCACCTGTTCCAACCAAACAACTCACCTGCAACCAATGGGCCGCGAGGTCGTCGAACAACGTCGCGGCGCTCATTTTTTCTCCTTCGGCATCCCTTTGAGCATGCCCGCCACTTCCGCCAACTCCTTCTCCGAAAGCTGTCGATCCTCAACCAAATGTACCAACAGCGGCTCCGCCGCACCATTGAACACACGATCGACAAAATCACGCACCATCGAACGAATGATCTGCTCCTTCCGTTTTCGCGGCGTGTAAAGGTGCGCCCTGCCGACGCGCGACCTTTTCAGGTAGCCCTTGTCTTCCAACACCTTGAGCATCGTCATGACCGTGGTGTAGGCGATCTTGCGTTTGGCAAGGAGGGTTTCGTACACATCCCTGACCGTCGCCTTTTCCAGCGTCCAAACGACCTTCATCAGTTCCAGCTCTTGATGGGTCAGCGTCTTACTCCGTGGCCTCATACTAATACACTAGTACTATAAAATAATCTTGTCAAGCGCAAACTTTTGATGCAGCGGCGTAGCGCTGTTGCCGCGGATGGGGGCGGTCCGGATACAACCCTAGCTCTTGTCGGACATCAAGCCGGGCAATATCCTTCTGACACCCGCCAGCCAGGTGAAAGTTACCGATTTCGGGCTCGCGCTATCACGGCCTTACGTGCGGGTCTACCGCTGGACCTGGAGCGGATCGTGGCAAAGCTCCTCGAAAAGGATCCAGGCGATCGCTACCAGCACGCCGCTGACTTGCTGGTGGACCTTCGGCAGTTACAGCGCTATGCGGGCGTCCGGCACCGACCGACAGCCTTCACGCGCGGTACAGACGTCCGCATGACCGGTAAGAATCGCTGTAAACGGAGTTCTTTGACACCCGAGACTCCGTTTTGTTTGTGGACCTATTTGTGGATTAGATTCAAATCACAGAGATAAGTAGTTTAGCCAGGATTTCCATTTTGGCCCTGGCACGGTCACAGGATACACCCCCGCTGCGCCGAATACCACGTCTTTTCGCGCTGAACCCTGCACATCACCTCCGCCGGTAGGCGCCAGGGCTCGTCCGTCCGCTCACAGACGTTGATTGAGCGGACTGAACGGCGCTCCGGCCGACACTGCTCCCTGCGAAACCTTTTTGGAGCCAAAAACTGTTGATCCTCGCCCGGGCAACGCTACCCACCCGGCACAGGCAGCGCCCAGATCCTATGCAGCATGTCGCCGAACAGCCGCCGGTTCAGATGTCCTTCGGCCAACAGCAGCCAATAGTACCGCGCATGCTTGACCAGCCTACCGCCCGTCTTCATCAGCCGCTGTTGCAAGCTCGTCAGCGACCAGCTCTTGATCCGTTGCGGCAGCCCGAGCCTCCGCCATAGGTTCCCCAGGTTATAGGCCAGCACGCTGAGTTGCAGTCGCACTTCGTTGGCCCGGAACCGATGGCATGACAGCCTTGTCCAATGCGTCGCTTGTTTGCCTTCCTTGATCCACTGCTCCGCCGTGCCGCGCTTGTTGTAGAACCGCACCAGCGAGCGGCTCGGCAAGGCCATGCTCGTGACGATGAAACCGACGCGAGGAAACAACTCACCTTGGTGATGCTCGACCTTCGCAACAACCCGCCGGGACTTCGACCAGCTCGCGGCCTGATACCGAAAGCTCCTGTAGCGCACCAGGGGCTTTGCGCTCGGCCTGCCCGGCGGACGAAACAGGATATCTTCGATCTCCAGCTCCAGGCTCTTGTTGGCCGGGATGCGAATCACGTAGTCCACGCCGCGCTCCTCCAACGTCTCGTAAATATCCGGCTTGGCGAAGGCGGCATCGGCCCGGAACGTCACCTGTTTGCCCTCCGCCTGTTGGCGTTCGATTTCCGGCAGCAGCAGCTCGTCCCAGTCCTCGGCGCTGGACACGTTGCCCGGTCGCAACTTTGCCGCCAAGCAATCGCCGTGCTGGTTGAACAGCAACAGTGGGTGGTAGCAGACCGACTCGAAGTGGCCGTTGTAGGCGCTGCCTTCCTGCCGGCCGTGGACGGGGCTCTCGGTAGAGTCCATGTCCAGCACGACGCACGCGGAGTCATCACCGGCCTCGGCTTGCGCGATCAACTCGCGGTTCACCGCCATCAGCCCGATCAGATTCTCGTCGCCGGCGAGCATGGCGGTCTCGAAGCTCTGCAGCCGGGAGGTCAGCGCCGCGCCGCGATCCCAGTTCTTCTTCGAGCCAATCAGCCGAAAGGTTGGATCGGCGGAGACACGAACGGCGTCGTTGAGATCCTCGTAGCCCGCCAAGCGGGAGTAGACCGACTGTCGCAGCAGATCGACGAACGGGAACTTCTTGTTCGAGCCTTGCCGCGAATCCGTCAGATGCTCGTCTATCAGCTTGCCTAGTCCGAGTCGTTCGTCCAGTTCGCGAATGAGAATCAGCCCGCCATCCGAGGTGACTCGCGATCCTTGGAAATCGACCTTGAGAAATCCATTGAAGGTGAGCTGAAACGGTTTGTTTTCTTTTTCACCCATTGGGTGTTGATCTCCTCAGCGCCTTGAGTGCTTTCAAGCCCGCATAAATAAAGGCGTCCGAGTCCACCCGATGGTTAGCAGAACCGAAACTAAAGTGGAAATCCGGGCTTAGATTCAGTGTGTATTGGCGGAGAGAGAGGGATTCGAACCCTCGGTAGAGTTTCCCCTACACACGCTTTCCAAGCGTGCGCCTTCAACCACTCGGCCATCTCTCCAGCGGAATCGGTTCGGCGTATCGTCGCGCCTATGCGCCGTCTCCGTGAACACGGAACCAGCTGGTCTTACTTGATTGTAGCCGTCCCGAGATCGAGGCGAACGCCGGACCACGACTCATCAACCCCGTGCCCGAACAAGCGCTCGTCGCCACCGCCGTCGGCGAAACTGTTGTGGAGGGAGAAGCCTGGTGCCGCACGTTCCCCGAGGGTTGAACTCCCGGCCCGATGCCCTGACGGGCCGTTTCGCTCCGGTGTCCCGGGCATCGAGTGACCCACCCTCAACCTTCCCGACCCAACACCCGCTGGAAACGTCGGTAAAGCCACGCAATAGCCGCCAAGTGGTAAACCGCTCCAATCCCGAGAAACAGCAGATAGCCCTCGCCGCGGGCAGCGAGCCAGAAAGCCTTCAGCGGCCAATAAGCCGGCAACACCGCGAAAAGGGGTTCCCAGCTCGAATCAAAAAACCAGACGCCCACGGGAACAAAAATCAAGATGTTCGTCATACGCATCAATATGAAGCCCTGCAGCTTGTTTTTTGCGAAGGCGACCATCGCCAAGGCCAATATGGGCGCCCACAAAGCTCCCACGAGCGCCGGCCCCGTGTAGTTGAGCTGAAACGAGATCAGGCCGGCCAGCGGAATGCTGAGAAGAGTCAGCGCCGTCACGGCGGCTACAGGCAGGCCCAGCTTCCAGGCTAAGTAGCGACGCATGGAAAGCGGCGTGACGCGAATTGCCTGCAGCGTCTCGTCGTCGCGCTCGTCGAGCAACAGGATGCCGACAATGAAGCCGATCAGCACCGGGGCGGCCAAGACCGCATGGGTGCTCATGATGAGCAGATAGTACGGCCGCAGATCGAGCTCGATCCTTGCATCGATCAGCGGCAGCAGCCAACGCAGCAAGAGAGCGGTAAGGATGGGAAATGCGGCCATCCACCGCAGCATGGAATCGCGACGGACGTTGCGGATCTCGCTCCCCGTCAGTGTGCGAAGCAATGTCAGCGAGTGCATGCTACGATTTCCCGATCCCGCCGGTGACGAATCGATGAAACGCGCGCCGGCCTCCGAAGAACGAAGCGAGGATCCACACCGATGGGTACACGACCGCGTAAATCATCTTCGACGTGGGCATCGGTCCCAGGGCAGCCTGGAACATCAGTAGCGGCCCGTGCGTGGGCAACAGGTACAACGCGGGGTATTCCGGCATCCCGAAACAGACCATCGCCGGCAATTGCAACAGCGTCGTGACCAGGATCATCGGCATCATGAAATCGTTGAGGGATTGGTAACGGATCACTGTTAGAAAGCCGAGCAATGTGTAGACCGCGCCGCTGAAGGCCGATCCGATGAGAATCCATCCCCAGCCCACGTCGGACAACAGCCCGTTCATGAGTGCGATCGACGTGATCGCCGCGTTTTCGAGCACGGCGAGTACGGTGAGGGAGAGAATCTTGGCCAGTAGATACTCGCTCGGTCTGAGCGGCGTAACAATCAGACCTTCGAGGGTCCCCTGCCCTTTCTCCAAGAGCAGCAACGCAGCCAAAAACGCAAATGTCGCCAATAACATGTTGGTCAGCAGAATGGCCGGAAGAAAGACCACGGCCGCGGCCGGCAGCAGGCTGACCACGACGCCCACGACGACGAGCACAAATAGAGACGCGAAGTAAAAGCCCTCGCGATACTGATTGAGCATGTCGTGTCGAAGGGTCGAAGCGAGTCGTGTCACAAAAGCGATCTCCCCGTCACCTGAATAAAGATCTCGTCGAGCGTGGTCTCCTGTGTATGAATCGTTTGGAGATCGGCGCGGCGAAGGAGTTGGAGAAACTCTTCGCTCTCGGCCAAGCCCTGTAAAGGTAATTCTCGGCTCTCGGTCGCGGCGTTCGTTCCATACTCCACTCGCACGCGGCGCGAGCCGTACCTCAACTTCAGCTCGCGAGGCGAATCGATCAAGCGGATGCGGCCGTCGACGAGGAAGGCCACGCGATCACAGATTCCATCGGCGAGGCTCATATTGTGGGTGGTGAGAAAGATCGTCGTGCCTTGCTCGCGCAGACGCCGAATTTGATCCATGATGATTCGCGTGTTGACCGGGTCGAGACCGGGGGTCGGTTCGTCGAGAAACAAGAGCTTGGGTTTGTTGAGCAGGGCGCGAGCGAAACTCAACCGTACCTGCATCCCCTTCGAGTATTGGCCGACGTAACGATCGGCGTCCTCGTGGAGTCCGACCATTTCGAGCAGGTCGCGGGGGTCTTCCGTTTCCCCGCGATAGAGAGAGCGGAAGTAACGGAGATTCTCGAGGGCCGTCAACTTCAGAAAATGATTGGGACGCTCGAACGAAACGCCGATATGTTCGTAGTAATCGGAGCCGAGGGCGGCGAGAGAACGATCCATGACAGACGCCTCCCCGCAGTACTCTCGGAGAAGCCCGATAAGGATTTTCTGCGTGGTGGATTTACCGGCGCCGTTAGGTCCGAGAAAGCCCAAGACCTCGCCGTCGTCGACGGTAAAGGCCAGCTCGTGCAGCGTGGGAGTGGCGACCGAGGGATAGGTGAAGCTCAGCTTGCGAACGTTAATCATGACAATTCACGCTTCCGACGATCAGAGCCGGCCATCATGATACAGCAACGGCGCGGCCCGTCCGGTCGAAACTTTCTAAGGATTGCCCTCGCGCGGCGCCCAGACCGCGCTCGCAATCGTTGATCAACCACGCGCACCGTCCGCGCGGCGAAATCTTGCCTACAATAGACCGGCAAACCCGCCCCCGGAACAAAGGAGCTTCGGTACGCCCGCCCAGTGCAACCCCATTCACCACGGCATGTTCATCATGCCCTTCCACAATCCCGCCAAGCCCTTGTTCGAGTTTCGACTCATGCCGGGCATGGCGATCGGGGGATGAGGTTTCTGGTCATCGGAACGCTCATCCTGATGGGCTACGACCTCGATGACAAGGAAAGCTGGTTCCACGGCATGGAGCTTTTCTCCAAGGAACTGATGCCCGCGCTGAATCAAGCTGTCGGGACGACCGCGGGCGTCGGCTAACAGCCCGCGGCAAAAGTGTGTTCGGCCGAAAAAGGCGGACTGCCGGTCGATTTTCGCTCCCCGAACCTCTTTCTCTCCAACCTCTGCACCGCTAGCCCGCTTTTCTCATCGCGTGGCGAGGCAAAGTACGTGAGAGACCCGTCAGTACGAGGCGCGCGCCGCTTGGCGCGCGGAGGCGTACTTGAACAGTACGGTGAGCACGGCGAGCAAGCGCAACGAAGTAATGGCGGGTCTATCATGTGCTTGCCCGTCAGGCGATGAGAAATGCGGGCTAGTGGGGCAGGTCTCCAGGCCTGCCCTCTTCCGCTGCCCGGCTCACTAACAAGGGATCGCGAAAATCGTTGGCTGTTCGAAAGCGCCGGGATAAACCGGCGGGGAGTTGGGGATGAAAGAGCCCCACAGTGAAAGTGTAGCGATCTACGCTGACCTCGAGTCATGCGCTGGCGATGGCGACGTCGCGGGTGAAGCGTTGACGGCGGGCCCTGCCGCCTCGAGGCCGCCGCCCTCCTCAAAGACCTCATGGAAGTGGAAACCGCGGCCGCCGTCTCAAACGGCCGAGGAGCCGTAGCCTTCGGAAAGATCGCCCGAGTCCGCGCCCTCTTCGCCCCGCTCGGCGGCGGCTTCGGCGGCGGCTTTTTCGGCCCGGTCGATTTCCCGCGTGCCGATCCAGGTATGGATAATGCGGTGAATCACCGTGATGTTCGAAAGTACCGCCAACACCCACAGCACCGGCGCCATGCGGTTGGCCAGTGCCCCAATGATGATCAGTACGATTCGTTCCGGGCGTTCGAGGAAGCCGACCCTGCAGCTCGGCATAACGTTCTCAGCGCGAGCCCGCGAGTAGCTGACCATCACCGAGCCGGCCATCACCACCGCGGTCAAAATGATATAGCCGAAGCGATTGATCGAGGCGTAATAGACCAGCAGACCCATCAGCAGGATCAGGTCCGAATAGCGGTCCAGCACCGAGTCGAGGAAACCCCCGAATCGCGTGACGCGGTTGCTCGTGCGCGCCACCGGACCGTCAACCAGGTCAAAGACGGCCCCGCACAGCACGACAAACCCGGCCGACGTGAACTCCCCGCGCGAAAACAGCCAGGCCGCGACTCCGTTGATCGCCAGCCCGATCGCGGTGAGGAAATTGGGGTGGACCCGAGCACCGCTGAGAAGGCGGACAATGCCGCCTAGAATCCAACCGGCGCCGGAACCGATCGCTCGACCGATAGTCATACTTCTCTAGTTTACGCTTCGACCTGATCGTGAATCGTGGTGAGCTTCAGAATCTCGAACTCTTTTTCTCCCGTCGGCGTGCGAACCTCGACCACATCGCCGACCCGCTTGCCCAGCAATCCGCGCCCGATCGGTGACGTGGTCGAGATCTTGCCGTTGGGGACATCGGTCTCTTCCGACGTGACAAGATTATATTCAATCTTCTTGTCGTTGCCGATGTCATAGACCATTACCGTGGAGCCCAGCCCGACCGAATCGGCGGAAATCTTGCTGACGTCGATCATGCTCAGGTCCGAAAGGCGCTTCTTGAACTGCCGCAGCCGAGCGCTGACGAGATCTTGACGCTCCTTCGCGGCGGCGTACTCGGCGTTCTCGCTCAAGTCGCCGAGTTCGCGAGCCCTCTGAATTTCTTTCGGAAGCTGATGAAGCAACTCGTGCTCGAGAGCCTTGATCTCCGTTTCAAGCTTCGCCAGGAAGTCGACAGCCATAAAGTCCTACCGCGATAAAAAACCCGGCCGTGTGTCGTACCGGCTCCAGAGCCGGCCTGTACCGGGAACCTCCAACCATTATAGAACCCCATCCAAACGAGACCAACCGAACGCCACGGAAAACCCGCCTGGCCCGCTCAAGCTCCCGGTCGCCAAGGAGCAACGACACGAGCCGGCCGACATCCGTGAATTTGTTTGTAAGGATGTTTCTCGAAACGACGATACGGAAAGGGACACGGTTCTTCAGGCGTGTGAACAAACAGATGGGGCCCTGACCGCCGCCGTCGCCAAGACCACTACAAAGGACGACCTCGCCCAGCTCGCGACAAGTACGAAAGACGATCTTGCCCGGCTTGCGACAAGAGAGGACCTGAAAGACGTCAACTCCAGGCTGAACGAAGTCAGTTCCAAGTTGGATGAAGTACGAGATGAGCGGCGTCATCTCGCGACAAAAGAGGATCTAAGAGACGTCAGCCTTAGGCTGGATCGGGCGATTGAGAAAAGCGCCGGCAGCCAGACCGAAGTCGTTTTGCAACGGATCACGGCTCAGCTGAACTCACTCATTGCGCCGCTGATCGAACGGGCGGGACCCAAGCAAAGTTCCGCGGGAATCAGCGAGTAACAGCCTGTCACGACCACGCCTTCGACCTAACTGCCGGAACGCACGCTCCCAAGCATCCGATCGAAACGTCGCAATTCGCCACGACCGGCGCCCGCCCGGATTGTTCAGCGCTCTTTTTCCCCGTCGGCCGCGCCTTTCAGAACAATATCCTTGAACTCGACCCACATCGGCTTTCCACTGTGCATTTGCAAACCGATCACACCGCGGTCGATGCGCTTCGACGACTCATTGTCAACCACCCCCGAGGCCGCCTTGCCGTTGATGGTAAACACAAACCGATTGCCTTCCACGACCACATGCACTTCGTTCCACCCGTCGATGCGAATGTCGGCGGGCGTGAGAGCGTCATCGAGCGGCGCGAAGGTCTTCCCGCCCGCCTCGTCGATGGTGACGAGCGCTCCTCGATCGACCAGATTATGGCCTCGCCAATAACCGTGAAAGTCCCAACCGCCCAGTGTGTGGGCCCCGATTCCGACGTGCCCGAAGTCGGCGTGGTAACCACTGATGCGGTGCGTCTCCGACTGCCCCACCAGGCCGCGGATATGAATTCCGGAGTTCGCCGGCGAGCTGATGCGGTAAGAAAGCTTGAGTTCGAAATCGCTCAGCTCCCCACCCGTCCAAATCAAATCGGACCCCATGCCCTCGGTCCGACCGACCAGCACCCCGTCCCGGACAGTCCAGTCGCCCGCGCGCTCGGCGGGCAGCACCCGCCACCCCTCCAGGCTCACGCCGTCGAAGATCGCAACGAAGCCGCTGTCCGAGCCCCAGGCCGCGGCAAGCGCAATACCGAAAACCGCAAGAAAAATCAAAGGCCGCATCGGATATTGCATGTGACGTTGCGCCGAAAGGTTCCAATCAATCAATTCGGGACCGAATCCTCGCCGTGAAGCGGAAACCGCGGTTCGCCTGCGTCCAATCCGATTCTACCGGAATAAGACCCACCAACAACACACCGCCGCATCCTGTCGGAAACGTTGCCAACCAGCCGTACGTCGACTATCCTGTCTGTGCTGGAGACAGATCGGCACTATCGTGCCGCGCTGTTGACCGAGCGACTTGCCATGCCCCGCAAGCAACTGCGACGACTCTTCGCGACGTTCATCGCCGGCCTCATCCTTCTTGTGGTCTTGGGGGTCTGGGTCGCCGGGCAGTTCCCGGCGCTGACCAACGGGCCCAAGTCCAGCGCTGAGATCCTGGAAGGTTTGTTCAAGACTCCCGCCAACATAGTTACGCGGCCCGGGGATCACATCCTTGAGCACATCAACCAGGCCGCCGTGGAACTCTTTATTCGAGCCTGTGATCTGCCCGCCGACGCCGAGGGGCGATTGCTGGATTTGGTTCGCGGCGATCGCTTCGAGGAAGTGACGGTTCCTTTCGTCTTTTTCCTTTATGAGCTCTATGGCGCGCCGCGGCAAACAGAAGCCGGCAACGTCAGCGATCTCGCCTACGCGGAGACGATCGAGCCCGAAGCAGTTGACGAAGACCGGCCCGGCCTTTCCGGGCTGGTACAGCGATCGTTGGAGCTCAGAAAACGCGTCTCCCGCAGCCTTCGACTCTTTGACGCCTTGTTCTTGCAAGCAAAGCCTGGAACCATCGAGCGGGACCTGCCGCCGCGAGACCGCTACGAAGACGCGGCATACAAACGCATTCAGGACCTCGTGCACGAGGCAGCCAATGATTTTCTGACCCCGACGGACGATGCCCTGAATCAAGACATCGAGGAAAACGAATACGGCAAAATCCTCGAAGAACTCCTCAACGACGACGAGCGCCTCGGAGCATTTGTCGAATTTTTCACGGATTTCATCCGTCAGCAGTCCGACAGTTGGCTGCAATCGTTTGTTCGGCGGCAAGATCGAAAGCAGGCTCGGCTGGAGTGGGTGCGGGATCGGATCAACCGCAACCGATATCACGAAATCGCCGATTACGCGCGCGCACGGTCTGTGCGGAAGTTGGTCGTCCATGTGGCCGTGGACGGTTTGCAGGGGTAGCTGCTGGAAGGCCTGGTCCAGCTCTCCAGCGGTGACCGCGAAGGTTCAGGCGCTCTCTATGTCACGGAACTCGTGCGTCTTCACCAATCCGAGCTGATGGATCCTTCCCGCTACGGCCCTGACGCAAAACCTCCCTTGGGCCGCGACATCATCGAGTTGGTTGAGAGCGCCCCGCACAGGCCGGACTAGCTCGAGAATTTCAAGAGGTATTTCTTTTCGCCTGGGGCTTCCGCGGTCACGGTCAACGCGGCAACCGTCGATACGCCGAGCATCTCGGTGCGCAACCTGCCGATCATCAAGACCGGCCATGCGGTAGCCGGGCCCTTCGGCACGGGGATCCCCAACTTTTCCTATCTCGATCGACGGTCGGGCCGCGGCTGGTACTTCTGGGGCAGCGACGTGTTGCACTTGCGACGAATCGTGGGAAACCGCGAGGACGAGATCCTGCAAGGGAAAAACCGTCCGGAGGGTCCCGGGGCACGCACACTCTTCGAACGGCTCTGGCGCTACAACACCGTCAGTTCGATGGCGACCGTCGATACCGGGGCGCTCGAAAAAATCGCCGCGGAGGTGGGAATGGCGATCGGCGAAATGAAACGCAATTACGCCGAAAAAGTGCTTCTGCTGCGTTTTCGCCGTCGGGCGCGCATGGAACGCGAACTCAACGAACGTCGGCGCCGGCTCCAAGACAATCGCGGCCTCAGCTACAGCTTTCTGGGATCGCTGATTTACGACTCGATCGAGCTGAAAACCTTCCACGACGACGCGCGCTTCCTGGCCGAGCACGAAGACGAGGGACTCCCGGATTACCTACTTTGGTACAACCCTTGGCCGGATCACTTCGCCCACGCCGAAGGTCCTTATTCAGATCCCATCATCGGCTTCGAAGGCGAGTACGATCGATTGGACTTCTATCTGGGCAAATTGATTGAAGTCTACGAGTCGGTCGCCACACTCGACGAACGCGAAAACTATGCCGACCGCACGCTGTTCGGGATAGTCAGTGATCATGGCTTGGTCTACACGCCGCGCTTGGTTTCGACCGACCGGCTTCTGTTCGACGCCATGCGCGCCGAGGGCATCCAAATCACATACGAAAAACTGACCCACGACGAGGGTAGCCTGCCCGCGATCCATGGACGTCGCGACGTCAAGCCCACGCGCCCGTTTGACGCCGTCGTTGGCTCCACGGCCGGCGGCTCCTACATCATCGACCTGTTCGACATCAAGGGGTTGGAAGGCGACGACGCAGCCTGGCGGCGGCATCCCGGCTATCACGCGTTGCGTAGCCATGGGCTCCTCGGCGGCGGGACCATCGACTGGATCGAGCAAATCAAGCACCGTCTCAAGGACACCATGGACCTCGCGCTCATAAGGGAATACGGTCCCGCCGCAAACGAGCGTTGGCCCGACGGGATCGAATCGGTCGTTCGCATCATCACCCCGGATCGCGGCGATGCCCGTGTCTACCGCATTCGAAAGCACGATGATACGGCTGGCGAGACGGTTCTCTACTGTTATGAAGTTCTTGGCCCGCATTTTCAATTTGATGTATGAGCTTCAGACCATCCAGCGACCTTCAGCGTCTTTATTGATAGGGGCTAGAGCCCGATAAGGACGCCATGGAGGTCAACACCCGATGGGTGAAAAAGAAAACAAGCCGTTTCAGCTCACGTTCAATGGATTTCTCAAGTCGATTTCCAAGGATCGCGAGTCACCTCGGATGGCGGTCTGATTCTCGTTCGCGAACTGGATGAACGACTCGGACTCGGGAAGCTGATCGACGAGCATCTCAGCGACTCGCGACAAGGCTTGAACAAGAAGTTCCCGCTGGCCGATCTGCTGCGGCAGTCGGTCTACAGCCGACTCGCTGGCTACGAGGACCTCAATGACGCCGTTCGAGTATCCGCCGATCCGACCTTTCGCTTGATCGGCTCGAAGAGGAACTGGGATCGCGGAGCAGCCTTGACCTCGACGCTGCATGGCTTCGAGACGGAGATGCTGGCGAGCGAAGAGAACTTGCTGGGGCTGATGGCAGTGAACCGGGAGCTGGTCGCGCAAGCCGAAGCTCCCGACGGTTCAGACCGCGTGGTGCTCGACATGGACTCCACGGAGAGCCCCGTCCACGGCCAACAGGAAGGCAGTGCCTACAACGGCCATTTTGAGTCCCTCTGCTATCACCCGCTGTTGCTGTTCAACCAGCACGGCGACTGCCTAGGCGCGAAGCTGCGTCCCGGCAACGTGCACAGCGCCGAGGACTGGGACGAGCTGCTACTGCCGGAGATCGAACGACAACAGGCGGAGGGCAAACAGGTGACGTTCCGCGCCGACGCCGCCTTCGCCAAGCCCGAGATCTACGAGGCGATGGAGGAGCGCGGCGTGGACTACGTGATTCGCATCCCGGCGAACAAGAGCCTGGAGCTGGAGATCGAGGACATCCTGTTTCGGCCACCGGGCAGGCCGAACGCCAAGCCCCTAGTATAGCGTTTCATTGAACTATACCCAACTCAGGCGCTTCCTCGAGCGCCTCGAACTTGCTCCAGCGGTGGACCACCGGAGCGGCGTTGATTTCCGCGATCCCCAGCAGGATTCGTTCCCGAAGCTCCTCCCAGGACTCCACCCGGATGCGCTTCAAAAACGTCCGGGCCATCTTCCCAAACAGCGTCTCCACAATGTTCAGCCAGGACCCGTGGGTCGGCGTGTGCACATATTTGAAGCGGTTCGGCCGCGTCGCTAAATAGTCCTTCGTCTCCTTGGATATGTGAGCGGAATGATTGTCCAAGATCAATCGAATCGTGCATTCGGCCGGATAGAATTGGTCCAGATCCTTCAGCAGTGAGATGAATTCGCGGCTGCGGTGCCGCCGCTCGACCCGCGCCGTTACGCGGCCGTCGTGCAAGTCCAGCGCCGCTAGAATCGAGCAGGTTCCCAGACGTTGGTATTCGTGATCCCGAGCCGTACAAGGATGCCGCCCAGGGACCGGCGGCAGGTCCGGGGCGGTGTTGGCGATCGCTTGCACACCGGGCTTTTCGTCCACCGAAACCGTGATCACGCCCGGCGAGGGGCCGCCCTCGCCCGAGCTTTCATTTTGCAAGGCCACCTCGCGGTAGACCAGCAGCACCTGCCGCATCTTGGACTCAAACTCCGGGTCGCGACGCTCCAGGTAGTATTTCACCTTCTCTGGATGCAGCGGCTGCCCCGCCAGAATCCGGTGGACGGTCGCCTTGGCCGCTTGCCCCAGGGCCGGATAGCCCGCCTCCACGGCATGCCGGCGCACGTGGAGAGCGAGCGCGCCGCGGGTCCACAACTCGGCGGCGTATCCCAGTTCCTTGGGTTTGCAACAGGCCAAATGCACCACCCAGGCCTTGGCCTCCTCGGAGATGCGGGGCTCGTAGGGACGATGATAGGCATCCTTGAGCGCTGCTTGCACTCCGATGGCGAGGGCTCGCTCGATCCATTTGGCAACGCTCTTGCGGGTCATCTTCACGGCCCGCATAATCTCGGCGATTGTCTCGCCGCCATGATAGCGCCACAGAATCTCGGCGCGCCGCACCTCCCGAGCCGGAGCCTTGCGGGAACGCCGCAGCCGTTTCAGATGTTGCACCTCTTCGGTCGTGAGCAGCAGTGGGGGACGCTTCGATTTTCCTGCCATGCGACCAGTCTAGCAGGAAACATTGTCCTATGGTTATGTTTTAATGAAACGTTATACTAGTGCGCTACAAGAGTTTTCGCTATCAGGCCGAGAGCTGGTCGAAGGCAAGGCGAGTTGTCGCCAAGGTCGAGCATCACCAGGGCGAACTATTCCCGCGCGTCGGATTTGTCGTGACGAGCATGAGCTTGCCGAGCCGCTCGGTCGTGCGGTTCTACAACAAGCGCGGCACGGCGGAGCAGTGGATCAAAGAAGGCAAACAGGCCACGCACTGGACCCGCTTGTCGTGTCACCGCTTCCGAGCCAACGAGGTACGGCTGCAACTCAGCGTGCCGGCCTACAACCTGGGCAACCTGTGGCGGCGGCTAGGGCTGCCGCAGCGAATCAAAAGCTGGTCGCTAACGAGTTTGCAACACAGGTTGATGAAGACCGGCGGTCGGCTGGTCAAGCATGCTCGCTACTACTGGTTGCTGCTGGCGGAGGGGCATCTGAACCGGCGGCTGTTCGGTGACATGCTGCATAGGATCTGGGCGCTGCCTGTGCCGGGTGGGTAGCGTTGCCCGGGCGAGGATCAACAGTTTTTGGCTCCAAAAAGGTTTCGCAGGGAGCAGTGTCGGCCGGAGCGCCGTTCAGTCCGCTCAATCAACGTCTGTGAGCGGACGGACGAGCCCTGGCGCCTACCGGCGGAGGTGATGTGCAGGGTTCAGCGCGAAAAGACGTGGTATTCGGCGCAGCGGGGGTGTATCCTGTGACCGTGCCAGGGCCAAAATGGAAATCCTGGCTAGACCGGCCCTCCCGGCGCACCTCTCAAGCCATTCAAGGAAATTGCATGCCCAAGATCGTTTCCATTCACTCCTTCCGCGGCGGTACCGGCAAGTCGAACATCACCGCAAATCTGGCCGCTGTAGTCGCCCGTGCCGGCAAGCGAGTCGGGGTCATCGACACCGACATTCAGTCGCCGGGGATTCACGTCTTGTTCGGCCTCCGAGAAGACAACGTCGACAAGGCGCTCAACGACTTTCTGTCGAACTCTTGCTCGATTGAAGATGCCGCCTACGATGTGTCCGCCGCGGCGCGCACCGCTGAGGAACCCGCCGGCGAATCGCCGACGCTGTTCCTCATCCCGTCGAGCCTCAAAACGGGGGAGATCACGCGAATTCTGAAGGAAGGATATGACATCCGCCGACTTATTGAGTCTCGCAAAATAGAGTGACACCTTTTGGTGTTGCCGTACGTATTCTTATGTATGGGAACACCGAAAGGAAAGCGCCGCGATTTCGAAGCATTGGAGAAACGCCGTTTCGAAGCGATGCGTTTGCTCGATGAAGGACTCAATCAGTCCGAAACCGCCAGGCGTCTGACAGTCGCCCGCCAAACCGTCAGTGAGTGGCGACGACAGTACCTGGCGCAAGGCGAGGCCGGGCTGCGCAAGGCCGGCCGCGCCGGCCGCAAGCCGCTATTGGACGCCACGCAGCTCGAACGCCTGGAGATCCTGCTGCTCGAAGGCCCCGAGGCGCACGGCTTCCCGACGCCGTTGTGGAGCTGTCCGCGGGTGGCTCGTCTGATCCGAGACGAGTTCGGCGTGCGCTATCACGAGGGCCATGTCTGGAAGATCCTGCGGGCGCTCGGCTGGAGCCCGCAACGCCCGGTCGGCAAAGCCCGCGAGCGCAACGAAGAGGCCATCCGCGACTGGAAGTGCAAGAGGTGGCCGGCCATTAAAAAAAAGCCCGCAAACAAGACCGCACGATCGTCTTCATCGACGAAAGCGGATGGAGTCAGAAGCCGCATCGTTGCCGCACCTGGGCGCCGCGCGGCGAGACGCCGCTGCTGGAGTTCAACTTCAATTGGCAGAAGCTTTCGGTGTCGGCCGGGTTGACGTTGCGCAACTTTTACTTTCGGCTCTATCCCGGCGCGATTGGCGAGTTGGAGGTCATCGACTTTCTGAAGGCCTTGGTTCGCCACATGGACGGCCCGTTGATGATCGTCTGGGACCGCTTGCCGGCGCATCGCAGTCGGATGGTGCGAGAGTTCATTGAACTCTCGCAAGGCCATATCGTGACGGAGTATTTGCCGGCGTATGCGCCGGAGCTGAATCCGGTGGAATACATCTGGGCGTACTGGAAACAGCACGAGTTGCCGAACGTCTGTCCGAAGGACTACTGGGAACTCGACGAACGTGCCCGCAAAACGCTGCGGCGCATGCGCCGCAAACCGCGCTTGATTACCGCTTTCTGGAAACAGTCTTCTCTTTGTCTCGATTGACAGGATATTATGCGAGACTCAATAATGAAGGGTTCCGTCGGATGATCGAGGATCTGAAGCTGGACTACCTGTTTATTGACACGCATCCGGGCGTCAACGAGGAAACGCTGCTGTCGATTGCCATCTCCGACCTTTTGCTCGTGATCATGCGGCCCGACAATCAAGACTTCCAAGGGACCGCCGTCACGATCGAATTGGCGCGTCGGTTAAAGATCGGCAAACTTCTTTTGCTGGTGAACAAAGTGCCCTCGGGGCTGGAGAACCGCGTTCTAAAGGACCACCTGGAAAGAACTTATGACGCCGAGGTGGCCGCCGTGTTTCCGTTGAACTTCGAAATCGTCGAGTTGGCCAGCAGCTCTATCTTTGCCCTGAAGTACCCCGAACACCCGTTTACCGAGCAGATCAACAAGGTCGCCGACCGCGTCCTTAACTTGGAATCAGCCACCGGTTAAGACGCTGCGAAAAACCGGCGACCGGCCCCGGGATGTTCTTGTCGCCCCGGTCCCCGCCCCCGGTAGGGGGCACGGATAGTAGCCCCGGGCTTCAGCCCGGGGGGCCCGTCACAAATCACGAGAAGCCCCGGACGGGGCGTAGGAGCAATCCTTCGATACAGCCTCGGCCGGTAGGAATATTTCAGCCTTCCTACCCGCCGACGGTTGACACCTCGACGTCTCCCTATTTTGTTTTTGGTTTGGCCTCCATGCGCCAAAACCGGCTCTGTGTCATATGGCGAGAAGGTAAGGGCGGCAGGAAGACTCCCGGCTCCTACAACGGCAAAATCTCTTCCCGGTCGGGATTGAATTTCAGCCGCCGCTTTTGTAGATAAGCGACATTGCCCAAATGCGAGGCCTGCGCCGAGCGGTGGCCGATCCAAACATCCCCGTTAGGCCGCTTCCGACTTCGCACGCAGTCAATGAAATTGTTGACGTGATCAACCGTGAGGTTGCCTTCCGCCTTGACGATCGTCGGCTCCGCGTCGGGGTCGGGCGTGTAGAAAGCAAAGTGGCGCCGATCGATCAACAAACGTCCTTCCGTGCCGGCGATCTCCACCGCCGCGCCGCGAATCCCGGGCACGAGCGTTCCCTCGAATGTCGCGCTCCACTCTCCGGGATACTCGAGAACCGTATTGATCGTGTCCGGCGCCGTACGGCCGTCCTTGTAGGCGTAGATCCCGCCGGCCGAAACCGCCGAGATCGGATTGTCCTGATCCATGAACATATGGACTACATCGATCCAGTGCGTGAATAGATCAGTAATTTGCCTCTATTGAGTCTCGCAAAATAAAGTGACACCTTTTTGGGGTACGTACGTCTTTGTATGTATGGGAAATACAAAAGGCGTACGGCGGGATTTCGAGGCCCTGGAGAAGCGCCGTTTCAAAGCGATCCGGTTGGTCGAGCAAGGCTGTAGTCAGTCCGAGACAGCGAGGCGATTGAAGGTCGCGCGGCAAAGCGTCAGCGAGTGGCTGCGACGATACCGGCGTGACGGCGAAGCCGGGTTGCGCCAGGCCGGCCGCGCCGGCCGTAAGCCGCTGTTGGACGCCGCGCAGCTCGAACGCCTCGAGGCGTTGCTGCTGGAAGGCCCCGAGGCGCACGGCTTCCCGACGCCGCTGTGGAGCTGTCCGTGGGTCGCTCGTCTGATCGGAGACGAGTTCGGCGTGCGCTATCACGAGGGCCATGTCTGGAAGATCCTGCGGGCGCTCGGTTGGAGCCCGCAACGGCCCGTCGGCAAAGCGCGGGAGCGCAACGAAGAGGCCATCCGCGGCTGGCAGCGCAAGACTTGGCCGGCCATTAAAAAAAAGCCCGCAAAGAAGAACGTACGATCGTCTTCATCGACGAAAGCGGATTGAGTCAGAAGCCGCATCGTTGCCGCACCTGGGCGCCGCGCGGCGAGACACCGGTGTTGGAGTTCAACTTCAACTGGGACAAGCTGTCGGTGTCGGCCGGGCTGACGTTGCGCAACTTTTACTTCCGGCTCTATCCCGGCGCGATCGGCGAGCTGGAGGTCATCGACTTCCTGAAGGCTTTGGTGCGCCACATCGACGGCCCACTGCTGATCGTCTGGGACCGGCTGCCGGCGCACCGCAGCCGCCTGGTGCGGGAGTTCATCCAGCTCTCCGAGGATCACATCGCAACGGAGTACTTGCCGCCCTATGCGCCGGAGTTGAACCCGGTGGAATACATTTGGGCGTACTGGAAGCAGCACGAGTTGCCCAACGTCTGCCCGAAGGACTACTGGGAACTCGACGAGCGCGCCCGCAAAGCGCTGCGGCGAATGCGCCGCAAACCGCGCTTGATTACCGCTTTCTGGAAACAGTCTTCTCTTTGTCTCGATTGACAGTATATTATGCGAGACTCAGTAAATGCCTAACTCTTATTGGGGCCGCGGGGGAAAGTCGGAAAGTCGGGGACAGGCTACGACTTTCCGCGCTAGCGGGCTCGGCTGTTTGCCGAGCCCGCGTGGGTTTCACTTACGAATCGCTGATCCCGGCGGATCGCACTCTCTTTACAACCCGGGATCCCCTACTCTCTACGACCCGCTTCTACAGGTCGTAGTAAAGATAAAACTCATACGGCACGGGCCGCAGGTTGACCTGCTCCAGCTCGACTTCGCGCTTGTAGCTGATCCAGGTATCCACCACGTCCGGCGTGAACACGTCGCCGCGCAGCAGGAACTCGTGGTCGTCCTCGAGGGCATTCAACACATCGCCCAATGATCCGGGCGTGGTCTTGAGCTCGGCCCTCTCTTCCGGCGCCAGATCGTAAAGATCCTTGTCTATCGGCGAGCCGGGATCGATCTTGTTGATCACGCCGTCGATTCCCGCCATCAACATAGCCGAGAACGCCAGGTAGGGGTTGCAGGAAGGATCGGGGCAGCGGTATTCGATCCGCTTCGCCTTCGGACTCGTCGAATAGACCGGAATACGGCAGGCCGCCGAGCGGTTGCGCATCGAGTAAGCCAGGTTGACCGGCGCTTCGAAACCGGGAACCAGCCGGCGATAGGAGTTCGTGGTCGGGTTGGTGAACGCCAGCAGCGCGGGCGTGTGCTTGAGCAAGCCGCCGATATAGTGCATCGCCGTCTCACTCAGCAAGGCGTAGCCGCCCTCATCGAAAAAGACGTTCGTCTCGCCCTTCCACAAACTCTGGTGGACGTGCATGCCGCTGCCGTTGTCGCCGAACAGGGGCTTCGGCATGAAGGTCACCGTAAGACCGTTCGCCTTGGCGACGTTACGAATAACGTATTTGTAATACATCACGCTGTCGGCCATCGCCGTGAGCGAATTGAAACGCATGTCGATCTCGGCCTGACCCGCGGTGCCGACCTCGTGGTGATGCACTTCGATCTTCACGTCGAAGGCGCTCATCGCGAGCATCATCTTGGTGCGGATGTCCTGCATGCTGTCGGCCGGGGGAACCGGGAAGTACCCTTCCTTGTGGCGCAGCTTGTATCCGAGGTTGCCGCCCTCTTCTTCTCGGCCGGTATTCCAGGCTCCTTCCGTCGAGTCCACCGAATAAGAGCCGCTGTTGGCCGTTTGGCTGTAGCGAACATCATTAAAGATGTAAAATTCCGGCTCCGGGCCCCAGTAGCTGGTGTCGGCGATGCCCGAACCTTCGAGGAACGTCTCGGCCTTTTTCGCGATGTGACGCGGGTCGCGGCTGTAGGGTTGGCGGGTGAGCGGGTCTTCGACGTTGCAGATGATGCTCATCGTCGGCGCTTCGCGCATGGGGTCCATGTAGGCCGTATCGGGGTCGGGCATGAGCAGCATGTCGCTCTCGTGAATCGGCTGGAAGCCGCGGACACTCGATCCGTCAAAGCCGAGTCCGTCTTCGAAAATGTCCGGCTGCAAATCTTCGACCGGGATTGAGAAGTGCTGCCAGACTCCCGGCAGATCGATGAACTTGAAGTCCACTACTTGAGCGCCTCCGTCGGCGGCGATCTTTTGGACATCCTCTGGCGTGTTAGGCATACGTCGTGTCTCCTTTTCGTTGCAAGAAATTCCTATTTAAGTCAAATCTAAATGTCGTAATACAGCTCGAACTCATAGGGGTGGGGGCGCTGACGGACCGCGTCCACTTCGTTGCGCATCTTGTAGTCGATCCAGGTTCCAATCACTTCCTCGGTGAAGACGTCCTGGCGAGTCAAAAATTCGTGATCGCGTTCGAGGGCGTCCAAGGCATCCTCGAGCGAGGCCGGCAGCGAGGGCACTTGCCGCATCTCCTCGGCCGAAAGATCGTAGATATCCTTGTCGAGCGGCTCGCCTGGGTCGATTTGATTCTGAATCCCGTCCAGCCCGGCCATCAACATCGCCGCGAAGGCCAGGTACGGGTTGGCCGACGGGTCCGGGGGCCGAAACTCGACGCGCTTTGTCTTCGGCTCCGACGAATACATCGGGATGCGGCAGGCCGCCGAACGGTTGCGCCGCGAATAGGCCAAGTTGACCGGCGCTTCAAAGCCGGGCACGAGGCGCTTATAGCTGTTCGTCGTCGGCGCGGCGAAGGCGACCAACGCCGGGGCGTGCTTGAGCAAGCCGCCGATGTAGTAAAGCGCCGTCTCGCTCAGCCCGGCGTACTGATCGCCGGCGAACAGCGGCTCCTCGCCCCTCCAGAGGCTCTGGTGCACATGCATGCCGCTGCCATTGTCGTTCCACAGCGGCTTGGGCATGAAAGTGACCGTTTGCCCATGACGAAAAGCGACGTTGCGCACAACGTACTTGTAAATCATCAAACTATCCGCCGCGTTCACCAACGAGTCGTATTTCTGGTCGATCTCGCCTTGACCGCCGGTGGCGACTTCGTGATGGTGGCACTCGATTTCGAGCCCGCAGTCCTGCATCGTCGTCACCATCTCAGTACGGATGTTCTGGTGATGATCGGTCGGCGGGACGGGGAAATAGCCTTCTTTGTAGCGCGGCCGGTAGCCGAGGTTGTCGCGTTTACGGCTGGAATTCCAGCGGCCTTCCTCGGCGTCGATGTAATAGAAGCCGTAGTTATACGACTGGTCGAAGCGGATGTTGTCGAAGATGAAGAACTCGGCTTCGGGGCCGAAAAACGCCGTGTCGCCAATATCGGTGTATTGCAAGTATTGCTCGGCCTTGTGAGCAATCCAACGGGGGTCGCGCTCGTAGTGCTGTTTCGTGACCGGATCGACGATGTTGGCGATCATCACCAACGTCGGGACGTCGGTGAACGGGTCCATCATCGCCGTGTTGGGGTCGGGGACAATCAGCATGTCGCTTTCGCTGATCGCCTGCCAGCCGCGAATACTCGAACCGTCGAACCCGAAGCCGTCCTCGAACGTCGTTTCCTTGAGCTGCGCGATCGGAAACGTGACGTGCTGCCACAGTCCCGGCAGGTCCGCGAAGCGCACATCCAGCATGCGCGCTTCGTTCTCGCGGGCGAATTGAAGAACTTCTTCCGGTGTGCGGCTTGTCGACATGGAGTTCTCGAAAGGCGGCGTGACCTACCCCTCGCCTCTTGACCAAGAGACTCAAATCGTAACACACGAACCGGCCGTCCCCGGAGAAAATTTCGTTCCATAAAAACTTTCGATCGAGGCCCCGGGCGGGCGCCGCCGAAACCCTTACCCTCCGTCCCGCCGCCGGCCGATCGTGCTAGGATACCCCGGACAAACTGCGTAAAGGAGCTAGCACTCATGGCTGAAACCGTTCCCCAAAACTTCGAAAATCACACCGTGTTACCCAAGAGGATCTTCATTGCATTCTTGCTGGCGTTGGCGGGGATCATTTCCGCGTTCGTCGGGCTGTTGATGGTGACGACGACCGTCGGGCTGTGTCTGATTGGAACCGGGGTCCTGCTCGTCGGAATGAGCGCTTTGTGGACCGGCTTCGTCGCCCGAGGCTACGTCATAAAGGTCCAAGACCGCGTCACTCGGCTGGAAATGCGGCTTCGCCTGGCGAAGATCTTGCCGCCCGAAATGCAGGGCGACATCCTCAAGCTCACCATTCCGCAACTCATCGGGCTGCGTTTCGCCTCGGATGCCGAGATGCCCGCCCTGGTCGGCAAGGTTCTCGCCGAAAACATCCAAGAACCCAAACCCATCAAACAGATGGTCACCGACTGGCAGGCCGACCACGCGCGGGCCTGAAAGCAGGCGTTGATACAGGGTCGATCTTGCCCGGTTCCAAACAGTGATTCGAGAAAATCCTATGAAGCCAAGCGCTACAGCAAAGTTGAGTTCTCCGGGCGCCCTGTTGATCGCCATTCTCGCCGCCCTACTTGCCGCCTGCGGCGGCTCGCCCGACGTCTCGGCGGTTCGCCTCGTCGATGAGTTTCAACCCGAGTTTGTTCACGGAGCCCCGAAAACGGTGAAGGCCGGCGAGCCCATCGAGTGGAACTTCAGGGAGGCCGGCTCGGGCGACATGCTCGGTTGGACAGCCGGCCGCGGCGTCGCCGGCCTGCGCTTGCGTGACGGTGTTCTGACCGGACATACGACCTCGGGGGCCCCGATTCTGTATGTCCAGCGCGAGGCGGCCCCCGACCCCGACCAACTGCATTCGGTCGAGGTTCGCGTCCGCGTCGACAAGGGCGCCAATCTCAGCGTCAACGGCGCGCCGGCCGAGCAGCCGCTGCCCCAGGTTTTCGGCATGTCCGACGGTATGCCTTGGCCGATGATGACGCCCCTGGTCCCCGGCGAGGAGTTCCAAACGATCACGGTGCGGCCTCAGCGCGTGGTGACGATGGGGTCTGTCGGGACGGTTCTGTTGCGGCCCTCCGACGCGGCGGGAGCGGAATTCGCCATCGAGTCGATTCGCATCGTCTCCACCCGCGAATATCTCTCCAAGGTTCCCTCCGGCGTCGGCTGGCACGGGCTGTCACGAGTCTTTCGGGAGACCATCGTCTCCCGCTCCCCCGAAGTCATACAAATGGATGTCGACGTGCCGTCCCGACCTTGGCTCGACTTGCATGTCGGAACCGTCGAAGACGGCCCGGTCAAGTTCGCGCTGCATGTCGCGCAAGCCGACGGCGGCAAGGGCGACCTCCTGCTCGAGCGTACGGTGACTTCTCCTCATCGATGGGAGCCGACTCCGATCGACCTTGCCGCCTACGCCGGCCGCAGGGTCACGCTGTCGCTCTACCTCGATGTCGAAACCGAAGGGACGATCGGGTTCTGGGGCAGCCCCGTGATCCGCAACCGCGGAGGCCGATCCCCCGCCGCCAAGGCCCCGCCCTCGGTTCAACTCGGATCATCCGCCGAGCCTCCCCAAGGCGTGATCCTCATGATGGCCGACACTTTGCGGAAGGACCACTTGGACGGCTATGGATACAGCCGCGAGACAGCCCCCTTTTTGAACGGGCTGGCCTCAAACGGAGCGCTGTTTCTCGACAACATCGCCCAGGCGACCTGGACCAAAGTCTCCACTCCCACGATCATGACGTCGTTGTACCCGATTTCCCATCGGGTCCGAGACTTCCCCGACCGTTTGCCGGCCGCGGCGACAACGCTGGCGGAAGTCTACCGCGACGCCGGATATGCGACCGTTTCTTACCCCTCGGTGCTGTTCACCGGCAAGTTCACGAATCTCCACCAGGGTTTCGAGGAACTCCACGAGCCGAATTTCCTGGCGCGCGAGGGCTACCCGAGTAAGACCGCGCGGCGCTATGTCGACCGGCTGGGCGATTGGCTCGAAGCGCATCGCGACGTGCCTTTCTTCGTCTTCCTGCATGTCTTCGACCCGCATGATCCGTTTGAGCCCTACCGTCCCTACGATTCGTTGTGGGCCGACCCGACCAAGAAAGAGCATCACGAAGAGCAGCTTGCGAAAGTCCGCCAGGTCATCGAGGATCCTCTGCGCCAACGGTTCGGCATGCCCAGCCGCGACGAGCTGACTCAGGTGGGCGTCGATCCCGACGAATACGTCAACCACGACATCGATTGGTACGACGCCTCGATCCGAGCCATGGACGTCGAGGTGGCGCGGCTGTTCGAACGCCTGCGCACCCTGGGATTGGCCGACAAGACCGTTTTCGCATTTGTCAGCGATCACGGCGAGGAGTTTCTCGACCACGGCAGCATGTTCCACGGCCAAACGGTTTATGGAGAACTCACCAATGTGCCCTTGATGATCCATGCCCCGGGCCGTGTTCCGTCCGGTTTACGCATCTCTCAAACCGTCGGCAATATCGACTTGATGCCGACGCTGCTCGAGTTGAGTCACCTTCCGCTGCCCGACGGCCTGCAAGGGCAAAGCTTGCTGCCGCTGATGGCCGCCGCGCGCGACGCCGGGTCCGACGACGTCGCGTCGCTCATCGCCCAAGCCGAGGCCGCCGGATGGAGCCACAGGCCCGCGTTTTCCGAAAAGCCCATGACCATCGGTTTCGGGGCGCCGCCTCCGGGTGACACCGAGGCTTACGCCGCAATCTTCGACGGCTGGAAGCTCGTCCACAACACGACAAGGAGAGACGGCACGCCCGAGTTTGAGCTATTCGATCATCACGCCGACCCGCTCAATTTCACGAACCTGGCCGACCAACATCCCGACCGCGTCAAGGAATTGGCCGACAAAATCGCCGCTTGGCGAAAGACCGCCGAGGAACAGGCCCTCCCGGAAACCGACGCGACCGAGGGCCTCTCCGACGACGAACTACAGCGCCTACGCAGCTTGGGATATATCCAGTAATCAGGGGCAGCGCAGTTTTATTGAGCTGCCGCGAGCAATCCCTCCACCGCCTTTTGTTTCTCCATGAATTCGCCCAGAAGCGCTTGGTATTCTTTGCTCTTCACCAAGGTATTACGAAAGTACTCTCGAAAGCTCGGCCAGTCCCGTTGATCGTCGTTGCGTTTCCCGAGTGCCGCGACCTTCGCCTCCAGTGCCGCGTATTCGGGATCGGCTTTCCGGAGGATCTCCGTATCTTCGCGCGACCAGTCAAAATTTGTGAACCGGGACAGGCCTTCGGTGAGCACAATACGCGAGGGATTCTGTGCCAGAAGGTGCTCAAACCGGGCCGTCCTGCGTTCAAGATAGGCCCACTGCAGGTCTCTTTGGGCCGTGGCAACCGCTTCGAAATCCGGCTTCTTCTCGATCACCAATTCCGCCAACCCACCCTGCCACTTCGTGTTGCGCAGTGGCGTACGCAACCTGGGCGTTCCGGGCAGTTCCGGCAAAGTCGTCCGCTCCCTGTGCCGACTTACACGGCAATGAAGTAGCAGCCGCAAATACCAACGGGAACGCAATTACGATTGAGGGAAGTCTGACCATCACGCGGCCCTGCGAGGATGATTGGATTCGTTCGCTCTCAGCCTAACGGATGCCGTTCGCCGACGGAACCGAGCTTTTTGCCTATTGAGTCTCGCAAAATCAAGTGACACCTTTTTGGGGTACGTACGTCTTTGTATGTATGGGAAACACAAAAGGCGTACGGCGGGATTTCGAGGCCCTGGAGAAGCGCCGTTTCAAAGCGATCCGGTTGGTCGAGCAAGGCTGTAGTCAGTCCGAGACAGCGAGGCGATTGAAGGTCGCGCGGCAAAGCGTCAGCGAGTGGCTGCGACGATACCGGCGTGACGGCGAAGCCGGGTTGCGCCAGGCCGGCCGCGCCGGCCGTAAGCCGCTGTTGGACGCCGCGCAGCTCGAACGCCTCGAGGCGTTGCTGCTGGAAGGCCCCGAGGCGCACGGCTTCCCGACGCCGCTGTGGAGCTGTCCGCGGGTCGCTCGTCTGATCGGAGACGAGTTCGGCGTGCGCTATCACGAGGGCCATGTCTGGAAGATCCTGCGGGCGCTCGGTTGGAGCCCGCAACGGCCCGTCGGCAAAGCGCGGGAGCGCAACGAAGAGGCCATCCGCGGCTGGCAGCGCAAGACTTGGCCGGCCATTAAAAAAAAGCCCGCAAAGAAGAACGTACGATCGTCTTCATCGACGAAAGCGGATTGAGTCAGAAGCCGCATCGTTGCCGCACCTGGGCGCCGCGCGGCGAGACACCGGTGTTGGAGTTCAACTTCAACTGGGACAAGCTGTCGGTGTCGGCCGGGCTGACGTTGCGCAACTTTTACTTCCGGCTCTATCCCGGCGCGATCGGCGAGCTGGAGGTCATCGACTTCCTGAAGGCTTTGGTGCGCCACATCGACGGCCCACTGCTGATCGTCTGGGACCGGCTGCCGGCGCACCGCAGCCGCCTGGTGCGGGAGTTCATCCAGCTCTCCGAGGATCACATCGCAACGGAGTACTTGCCGCCCTATGCGCCGGAGTTGAACCCGGTGGAATACATTTGGGCGTACTGGAAGCAGCACGAGTTGCCCAACGTCTGCCCGAAGGACTACTGGGAACTCGACGAGCGCGCCCGCAAAGCGCTGCGGCGAATGCGCCGCAAACCGCGCTTGATTACCGCTTTCTGGAAACAGTCTTCTCTTTGTCTCGATTGACAGTATATTATGCGAGACTCAGTAAGTGGCTATGGAATAAGCTTCTAGGCCGCCTGAAGTAGCGCGAGGCGCGGGGTTCGTAATCTTGCTCCAAACTTTGAGCAACACAACCAAGGCGGAAGCCAGAAAATCAGTTGGTGCCGGCACCAGTCATTTCAATGACTGGTCGAAGAATGCGACCACTTTCTCTAGAAAGGCTTCCCGCATGGGAGACGCGTCCTTGTGCTCTTCCCCCGTCCGGACTCCTTGGGTGTGGCCCAAGCCTTCGAGAATCCACAGCTCATCCTGAGCATTCCGGGACGCCGCCTTGAGTCTGTAAGCGTGCGCGACCGGAATGTCCGGATCCTCGCTCCCGTGGATGAACAAGATGGGCCTCGGCGCGATATCCGGTACGGCACGTTCGGGAGCCATAACGTCAAAGTCCAGTCGGTAAAGAAGCTGCCCCATCAGAGTGATTCCCGGCGCAAACGCGGAAACAAACGGAAACCACGGTATGCGGCGCTTGATTTGTCCTTGCATCATATCCCGAATATCCGCGAAGGCGCTATCCGCGACGACGGCGCCAAGTTCGGGCATGGCGGCGGCGGAAACAAGTGCCACCGCCCCTCCGTAGGACGTGCCGTGGATACCGATACGTCCCGGCCTGAAACCCCTCCCCAGTAGCAAATCCAACGCAGCGCGGACGTCTCGTCTCTCGAACCACCCGAACCCGATTCGATCGCCCCCGGAGCGTCCGTGTCCTCGCAAGTCAAAGACGAGCACATGGAAGCCGGCCTCCACATACGCTCGCGCTATGTCGGTGTGAGCGCCGCACCAGCCATCAGAATTGATGCCATGAACAAGCACAATAGCTCGATCCCCCGAGGAGGGAAGCAGCCAACCTGATAGGGGAATCTTATCCTCCGCGCTCTCGAACTGAAGTACTTCGCTTCTCAGATTGGGATCGGGTCCCGGTGGGTTAGGTTTTCGCGAGGGTGTGGCCACCACCCGCAGGATTAACCCACTGGGGGCGGCACTCGCCGCGGTCCTGTACCTCGGAATCTGACGATTGTTGGGCGCAGCCATCGGCGAGGTCGTGTGGTAGTTGGGCGAAGAGTTGGCGCGTTGCTGGTCATTTTTTCGACACTCAATCGTTTCGACCCATCACCAGCTCGTCAATCACACGCCTTGCCCTGCGAGGATCATTGGATTCGTAGGCTCTTAGCCTAGCGGGTGCCGTTTGCCCACGGAAACCAAGCTTCTTCCCTACGAGGCCATGCGCGCCAGGCTACTCATTCTACGGGGAAAGGATGCGTCTCCGAAAGGCTCCCGAAGCGCCAGGCCTACATAGCAATCGGGCCGGAACCTCGGGAAGCCCCGACTGGAAAAGATGCCTTCCCAATCAACCAGATGACAAACTGGTTGATATGAGCGCCATCGGAGTAGCGCGGTGCCGCGCGAGGTTGCGCCGCGGCCTCTTGCGCGGGAGCGTTCCTTGCGCGCCGGGAATCACTGCAACGCTTCTAATCAACTAGATGATAAACTAGTGGGTATGGAAGTTATCGGCGCCTTCGAAGCCAAGACTCATTTCTCTCAACTGCTCGACCGGGTTCGCCGCGGCGAAAGGATCACGATAAGCAAAAGAGGAGTTCCGGCCGCCATGCTTGTCCCCGTCGATGGGGCGGCCCTCTCCCCGTCCGAGGCGGTTGCGCGGCTGCGCCGGATCCGCAAAGGATTTTCGGCCGGCACCCGAATTCGCGACCTTATAGAGGATGGGAGAAAATATTGAATCTCTTTGTCGTGGATGCCTCCGTAACTCTGGCCTGGTGCCTACCGCGACAGGCCACCGCGGAAACCGAAAAGCTGTTGGATGAGATGACTTCCGGGGCCGAGGCGATCGCGCCTTGTATCTGGCCGAGTGAAGCAGCCAACGCTTTGTGGAGTTTGGAGCGACGGAAACGACTGACGCAGCACGACATCCTCGGCGTCATCGAAGTTCTCGATGCTCTACCCATTTCGGTGGACCATCAGCCGCCGGTGACCGTATTCGGCTTGGCCCGAGAGATCGCCGGGCGCTATAGGCTCAGCGTATATGATGCGTGTTACTTGGAACTTGCTCTTCGTCGGCAGCTGCCTCTGGCGACGGTTGACCGCAACCTGCGCTCCGCCGCTCGAAAAGCCGGTGTGATTACGGTCTAGCAGCCCGTGGCAGACGTATGTTCGGGCGAAAATGGGGGACTGCCATTCGATTTTCGCGCGCGGAACCGCATTGTTGGCAACGCCGATGGATGGTGAAAATCGGTGGCTGTACCGATTTTTCGCGTAGTCGGCCTTTCACCACGGGCTGATAGCCTGCATTCCTCATCATGTGTCGAGGCGAAGTGCATGAGAGGGCCGTCGGTTGGTGAGAAATGAAGGTTAGAACGGCCCGAGTGGACCCACCCTCTTGGCCAATGATCCGATGCCGAAAGATGAGAGCGAATGGCAGTCGGCGGAGCACGTATCCGCTTACCTCGCGCGCGCCGACCAATTTCCCCAAAGGTCCTCCGGCGAGACCGCCCTGCTTGAGGAGATTCCACCGTCGGCCCGGCGGGTTCTAGACCTTGGTTCCGGCGATGGACGGCTGTTGGATTTGGTGTTGCGCGCCAGACCGAGCGCGCGCGGCGTTGCGGTGGACTTTTCGCCGCCGATGCTGGAACAGTTGCGTGCCCGGTTCGGCGCGAAATCCGGAACGGAAGTTGTCGAGCACGATCTGAGTATCCCCTTGCCGGTCCTTGGTACGTTCGACGTGGTGGTGTCGAGCTTCGCGATTCATCATCTGACCGACGAACGAAAGCGCCGGCTGTACGAGGAGATCTGGGTGGCGTTGGAGCCCGGAGGAATTTTCTGCAATTTGGAGCATGTGGCGTCGGCATCGCCCTATGCGCATGAGCGGTTCCTGCAAGCGATGGGGGTCACAGCAGCCGAAGAGGACCCTTCGAACAAGCTGCTGGATGTCCACACGCAGTTGGAATGGCTGCGCGAAATCGGATTCGCGGACGTCGACTGCTACTGGAAATGGCGCGAACTGGCTCTTCTCGTGGGCCGTAAACCAGCAAGAAGTGCCGGCTGACATGGCGCCGCGGCCCCATGAGAGGTTGAGGTGCTCGAGCTACACGCTTAAGGTGTCAGGAAATCGACGCCAATGCCTAGTCGACGACTAACCGGCGCCCGCCTCCCCAATGCTCGTCTTCGATTTCCCCGACGGTGGCAAATAAAGGTGATCAGGCCGCCAAACCTCGGGACTCCATGCGTCGCCGGAGAGAAAACGCAGCTGCAACCGGCAATCGCTCTCCCGGGCGCGACAGCCGACAACTTCCGCGGACACACGAAAATCTCCCAAGGTTAGATCCACACGGCCCCCAAGCGGATACGCCGCTTCAACAGCCACCCACGCCTGCGTCGCCGCAATTTCCTCCAGTAAGCCGGTTTCAGAAAGGGAGCGATCCCCCGGGAAGTGCAATTGCACCAGATGCGAACACAGCCAACGCGCATCCGGATTCGGGTCTCTCCGCGGCGAGGGAGACGTCATCACCCAAGAGTATAAACGGGGTTGTCAAACTCCGAGCGGGATCTGCAGACGTCAGAGGCAGCCTAACCCTAGCCTAACCCATGGGCTAGGCCCGCATTTCTTATCGCCTGACGGGCAAAGCACATGATAGACCCGCCATTACTTCGTTTCGCTTGCTCGCCGTGCTCACCGTACTGTTCAAGTACGCCTCCGCGCGCCAAGCGGCGCGCGCCTCGTACTGACGGACCTTTCGTGCACTTTGCCTCGCCACGCGGTGAGAAAAGCGGGCTAGTCGGCAAAACGGTGTTCGCTAGTCGGCTCACGCTGGGGAGGTGCGCCGGCGACACAGTTTGAGGGCCACCACTTAGGTTGGCTCCACGCCACGGCATCGGATACCGCTCCCTCAAGGGCCGTGAAAAAATCGGGCACAGTCCACTTCGAGCCGGATGCGGTTACTGATTCAATGGAACTTATTCGGTCGGCGCTCGGTACAGTCCCCATTTTTTCACAGCCCCTCACGGTCGCCGCTCGGCTTGGCCGCGAAACGGCCGAGAAGGACGCCGACAGACGAGTGCTCCCTACAATTCCCGCCGCCCGTCCATGGCTTCCATCATCGTGGCTTCATCCACGTAATCGAGCTCCGTCCCCACGGGAATACCCATGCCGATGCGCGAAACCCGCACGCCGAGCGGCTTCAACAGTCGCGCCAGGTAGGTCGCCGTGGCCTGTCCCTCGGTTGTGGGGCTGGTGGCGAGAATGACCTCTTGCACTTCACCCCCCGAGAGCCGTTCGAGCAAGTTCTTGAGCATCAGTTCTTCGGGGCCGACGTTACGCAGCGGCGAGAGCACGCCGTGAAGAACGTGGTAGCAGCCGAGGTATTGGCGCGTTCGCTCGACCGTGATGATGTTGTTCGGTTGCTCGACGACACAAATCACCTTTCCGTCGCGTCCGCCGTCGGAGCAGTAAGGACACAGCGGCCCTTCCGAGAGATTGTTGCATCGCTCGCAGATCTGAATCCGCTCCCGCATTTCGACCACGGCGCGCGCCAGCCCATCGGCCTCCTCCCTGGGAACACCCAGCAAGTGAAAAGCCATACGCTGTGCCGATTTGGCGCCGATCCCGGGAAGACGTTTCAACTCGTCCACCAAACGAGACATCGGCGCGGCGAGATCATCCATGGTAATTCTCTACAATTCCACCGAAAGCAGGGCATACAGTGAGGCAGGTCTCCAGGCCTGCCCATCCCCGACCGCCAATTTCCGCCGCTACTCCATCAAGACAACATCCCCGGCGGCAAGCCCATCCCGCCCAGCATACCCCCCATTTTCGACTGCGCTTCGTCGTCCACCCGCTTCGCTGCTTCGTTCACCGCGCCCCGCACCATGTCTTGGAGCATGTCGCGGTCCTCGAGCACTTCTTCGTCAATGTCGATCGAAAGCACCTTCTTGTTCCCGTCCATCTTCACGGTCACCATGCCGCCGCCCGTCGACGCCTCGACGCGGATCTGAGCAATCTCCTCCTGCAGCTGCTGCTGCATTTGTTGCGCTTGCTGCATCATCTTCTGCATGTTGCCGGGTAGTTTCACGAATACCTCCTCAGGTCTCGAACGCTTCGAATTCGGCCGCCGAAAGTCTTGTGGAACTCCCGAACTTCGGGATCGGCCAATGCACGCCGTTCAACCTCCGTCCCCTTCCCCTCTACGTCGCCCTCCGACGGCATCGGAGTATCGGGCAAGCCATTGGATTCGCCGTTTTCGGCTCGCGCGGAAGGTCTAGGCTTAGCGGACTGCTCCGAAAGTAAGCTTCCCAGTGTAACACGAACATTTTTGCCCACAATGTTTCGGACAGCCGCCTCGACGGCCTTCAAATTGATCTGCAGCGCCGCCACGTCATCGGGCGAAGGACGAATCTCCACATGTCCGTTCACGCGGTTCAATTCGGCGTGCTCGACCGCATCGGCGGTGAAGTCGTCACCATCCCGACGAAACGCCCTCACGACGGACTGCTGTAGGTCCCCCGGGGCATCACTCGCCGAGCCGGCGGAGGGAGACGCCGCAGCCGTATCTGTCGGCTCCGCCGCCCCCTCTTCGGGAAAAGAGGACGTCGCCGCAGCCACGCCGGCCGGCGGCTCCGGCGGGACGATATCCGGTTCCGCGATCATCGCCTCAACGCTCTCCACCGGGGCCGAAGCCCGCGCGCCCGAGTCCGGCGTCGCCCCTTGCCTCGGCGAACCGCCGGCCGCCGCCGATCCGCTCGCCGCAGAGCCGCCCGCGCCTGGGCCCGAGGCTGGGGACGACTCGCCCGGACTCCAGCCTCCCCATTCCGCCAAGACCTTTTCGATAGGAGTCAATCGGCCCGCATGCACCAGCTTCAGCAATCCCACTTCAAGCCGAAAACGCGACTGCACGGCCTGTTGCAAATCACGATAGAGGTCCAATGATAACTGCAAGTAACGGATGAGATCTTCTTGACTAAAGTATTTTAAATACGAAGCCATGCGCTTTCGATCTTCCGTGCCGGCGGCAATCAGACGCGTTTCCTCTCCCGACACCTTCATCACCAGCAGATTGCGGAAATACCGCACCAACTCAGCGCTGAAATTCTGCAGGTGACGCCCCTCTCGGTGAAGCTGATCGACGATTTCCAGCATCCGCTCCGGCTTACTCTCCTTGAGCGCAAGCGTTATGGCGTCCGTGATTTCGGCCGGGATCGCTCCCAGCAAATCGCGCACCGCCGCCGCTTCGAGTTTCTTGCCAAAACTCGCGATCGCTTGGTCGAGAGTCGACAGCGAATCGCGAATACTGCCGTCCCCGGCCAGCGCAATCGCAACGAGGGCGTCATCTTCGGCCTCGACGCCCTCTTGCCCGCAGAGCCATTTCAGATGCTCGACCACATGATCAAGTTCCACCGTCCGAAACGGGAAGCTCTGGCAGCGCGAGACAATGGTCGCCGGGAACTGCTGCGGCTCGGTAGTGCACAGGATAAAGACCACCCATTCCGGCGGCTCCTCAAGCGTCTTCAACAAAGCGTTGAACGCATCGGACGTAATCTGATGCGCTTCGTCGATGATGAAAACCTTGTAGCGGTCGCGAACCGGCCGATAGCGAACGTTCTCGCGCAGCTCGCGAATGTCGTCGATCCGGCGGTTCGAGGCCGCGTCGATCTCGGTCACGTCCATCGCATTGCCCGCCGTAATCTCGTTGCAGCTCGCACAGGCCAAGCAGGGTTCGACGGTCGGGCCTTTCTCGCAGTTCAGCGCCTTGGCGAGAATGCGGGCGAGCGTCGTTTTGCCCGTGCCCCGCGGCCCCGAGAAGATGTAGCCGTGCCCGATCCGCTGCTGCGCGATAGCGTTGGTAATCGTCCGCTTGACGTGCTCTTGGTTGACGACTTCGCTGAACGTCCGGGGGCGATACTTTCGAGCGATGACTTGATACATTGAAATTCAGCCTAGCGGTTGAATGACTGGGTCCAACGCCCGACCCGCGCCAACCGAGGACTCAATTGCTAGATTTTCTCACAGCCGCGCCTCCCCATGCCGTGACCGCCGATGCCATGATGCCACACCGATGACCCTTCCGACCTAGCGATTAGTTGCCGTGCGATTGGGTCGCCTGGGAGGCGGCGCCGACGTGGCGTGAGCGTCCACGCTTGCCGCGAACCGATTCGTCGGTTCGTGTCCCCGAGTTTGTGAGAACT
Source organism: Bryobacterales bacterium (assembly GCA_965238125.1). Taxonomy (GTDB): domain Bacteria; phylum Acidobacteriota; class Terriglobia; order Bryobacterales; family UBA6623; genus UBA6623. Next base: position 1,761,379 of record OZ250179.1, read on the forward strand.
CGCAAGGCGGCAATGGGAAACACGCCCCGATGACTCGGGGCGCGGCAAGGCGGGAGCCTCACGCCACGTCGGCGCCGGGCCGTCGAAAGCCCGGCAATGAAGTTTCGGAGCCTCAACCTACTCCCGCTCCGGATCCTCTGTGTTGTATCCTTCGGATTCATCGAAACGCGACCGGACTTTCACCAAGATCTCTCCGCTCCACTCACATCGAGGGTCCCACGCCGACTTTCAAGCTAGAATGGGGTTCCACGCCGATTTCGAACCCTTCGCGGGCCGAACCCATGTCGCTCTCCCGCTCGATGACGCCCCAACAGATCCAAGAGCAAATCGCTGTGCTCGGTCCCTGGTTCTACGAATTTGACCTCGGCGACGGCCTCCGCACGAACTCGGAACTCCCCCCCGAAGTTCGCGCGATCTTCGAGACACGACTCGCGATGGTCAACGGCGTCGTCAAGAGCCACTTTGGCGACCGCTTGTCGGAAATCCAATGCATCGACGTCGGCTGCCATGAAGGCTTCTATTCGATGGCCATGGCCGCGCTCGGCGTGCCGCGCGTCGTGGGCGTCGACGTTCGCGACAACAACCTGGCCAAGGCTCGCTTCGTCGTGGCCGCGAAAGGTTGCTCGGCCATCGAATTCCAAACGGGCAATTGCGAAGAGCTTTCCGCCGACAAGCTCGGCCGCTTCGAGCTGAGCCTGTTTCTGGGGATTCTCTACCACCTCGAAAATCCCATGCGCTGCTTGCGCAATATCGCGGCCCTGACCAAGGAGCTTTGCGTCATCGAAACCCAGGTCGTCGACGAAGTCGTTGGAACCACCGAATGGGGATCGCGTGAATGGACCCGCTCCTATCGCGGCGTGCTGGCATTGATCGACGAGTCGGACGAATTCTTGGCCGACAACACCGAAACCGGAGCATCCCCGGTGGCGACTTGTCCTTCTCCCGCCGCTCTGATTTTCATGTTGAAGCAGGCGGGCTTTGCGCGGGTGGAGTTGATCGAGCCTCCCCCGAACGCCTACGAACAACACCGGCGCGGGAAGCGGGTAGTCTGTGCCGCCTACAAATGACCAACCGCGAGGCGCCTTGTTCGGGCTGCAAGGTCTTCTGCTGCTCGCCATGGTTTGCGGCGTTTACGCCGCCGTTCTGTCCTACATCTTCCCCGGGTACTTCGATCCCTTATACGCGATCCACTCCGACATTTATTTTTCGCCCGGCCTCAGCGCCCGCAATCCCTCGCTGACGGCTTACCTCGCCTGGCCGCGCCCGGCGGGGTATCTGGCGGCGCACCTGTTCGGCCTGGCGGGAGTACAGGGCTTCATCTTCATCCTGATTGTTATCACCCTCGTGAGTACGGCGCTGACGGCCGATCTCGTCCAACGCATTATCGGACACCGGCTGCCGCTTATGATGGTGGCCGTCTACGCCGGGTTGGTGTTTTCGCATCCCCAGTTTTACGTCAACTATGTTCATGACACGTTGGCGACGCTGTCGTATTTGTACGTGATCGCGGGTATGTGGGCCTGGTACGCGTATCTTCAGAAACCCGGCCCCTGGCGAAGGGCTCTGTGTGTTGTTCCGTTCGTGCTCGCCGCCTTCACCAAGGAAACCTACTTCGTGACGGCGGTGTTGTTTTGGGCTGCGCAGGCGTATCTGCGGGGCGGTCGAGTTCGCCGGACGGCCGCCATCATTCTAGGCGTCGTCCTGGTCACCGAGAGCGCGGGGCTCTATTGGAATTTGCACTCCGGCGAAACCTTCATGCGCCTCGACGACACGTCGAGCGTCTACGCGATGGACTTCTCCCCGTCCTCGATGGCGAACGTGCTCTGGTTCTATACCAAAGCCCTGATGCCCTGGGGCGTCTTGATCGCGGTGCTCGCGGGCTTCTATGCCGCCTTTCGAGAACGCCGCGTTCTTGTGCCGATCGCCACCCTCTGCCTGGGCGGCTTCTGTGCTTTGCTGCCGCACATGCCCCTCCCGCACCACCTCAGCGCGCAATACGCCGCCACCGCCGCGCCATTGGTGCTGGCGCCGTTCTTATTGGCATCCGCGCCATTCACGGGACTTTCCTTGAACCGGTGGATCTTGGGCGTAGGGGCGGCCGGGTGGCTTGCACTGGTGGTTTCCCTGCATCAGCCCGACTATGAACAGAACCGCTGGGCCGTCGAACAAGAACGCGTCAACCGCAATTTCATGGACGCCTTCCCGCGTTGGAAGAATCTCCCGCCGGGCGATCGCCGCATTCTCGTGACCGGTCTGCTCACCCCGGTTCATCCCTTCCATAGCCGGCACTACATCTTGCGCGAATTCGGCCAATCCCGCGAGTGGACGGTCCTCGTCGCCCGCGACATCCCGCAAAGCCACAAGCCCCCGGTCCAGCTGATCTCCGCGACCGATGTTGACCTGTCAAAGTTCGACCGCATTTTCGCCTTCGCTCCCGACGGCGGCCTTGACGGCGAATGGTCGGGCCAACAAGCAGCCGCGCTCGATCAGGGCGGGGAAGAAGAGATCCCCGAGACCGACCTCGTTCTGTTCCCCGCGTTGGGGCCGATTCGAGAAGCCCTCCGCGAAAATCCCGAAGCCTGGTATAAGCGCCAGGAAGCCGGCCTCGTTTACTGGGAGTGGGACCAAGCCGAACGAGCCGAGAAGATGTTGCTCGAAGCGGTCCGGCGCGGGGGCGCCGCCAACCCATACCCGTATTTCTATCTGGGACAAATCAGCGAAAGCCGAGGAGCCGGCGATTGGGCCCGACGTTACTACGAGTGGGCCGTCGAGCGTGAGGCGTCTTCTCCCAACCCGGCTTTCCGAGAGGCGCTCGATCGCGTCAGGTGAGGTCGGCGGCCTTCCCCACAGGCTTTAGCCACGGCCGAACTATTCCTTGTACGTCATTGATAATAGGATGGATCGACGAGTTTTGGTTCGTTTCGTCATTTTGTTGCAGAGGGCTTGTCTTCTCCTTTTGTTTGCCTATCTGGGTGGTGTTCAATCAGCTCGCCTTGCCGGCTCATCAGCGGTGTCGTTGGGGCGTGCTGTTTGATGTTTGGGTTCGTTTCGTAGCGCGCGGGTTTGGGCAGCCCGGCCCGCGAGGCTCCTGACGCCCTTACCTTCTTGCCATATGGCACACCGCCGGGGTTTGGTGCGTGAGGCCGATGCAAGAAACAGGGCAGCGAGGCGTCGAAGTATCAGCGGTCGGCGCGTGGGGCGAGCGGATGGTTCCTATCGGTCGATATTTCATCGAATGATTGCTCCTACGCCCCGTCCGGGGCTTCTCGTCATTTGTGGCGGGGACCCCGGCTGAAGCCCGGGGCGACTATCCATGCCCCCTTCCGGGGGCGGGACACGAGGCCACGAGACATCCCGGCCGCAGGACGCGTCCTGTTACCCGTCGCCCGTTTCATTCGCGACGTGCGTAACTTGACAATGCCGTCTAAGCGGGTCCGTTACTCATTCGTGAACCGACGGATCTGCACCACACAGGCGTTGCTCCGGCCTGAAACTTCAATTGGGGCGGGTTGAGGAATGGGCAGGCCTGGAGACCTGCCCCACTGGGAACCGGCGCTTCCGGGCAGTGCCGAGAGCAGAGTTAAGCGAGTATCTCGGTCACTACCCGCGCGGGATACTGCCCCGTCAGCCGCTCGTCGAGTCCATCCACGTCATAGGTGAGTTTCTGGAAATCGAGCCCGACTTGGTTGAGCATCGTGGCGTGAAAATCGTGGACGCTGACGCGGTCCTGGACGGCCTTGTGGCCGATGTCGTCGGTGGCGCCGTGGACATGACCGCCCTTGACGCCGCCCCCGGCCATCCACATACTGAAACCGGCCGGTCCATGGTCGCGGCCCGCCGTGCCGGCTTCCCCGATTTGCGAAAGCGGCATGCGGCCGAACTCGCCGCCCCAGATCACCAAGGTCGAGTCGAGCAGCCCGCGCTGCTTAAGGTCTTTGATCAGCGCGCCGACAGGCTTATCGGTCTTGGCGCAAGCGTAACCCAACTCGCGGTCGAGGTTGAGGTGGTTGTCCCAGATCTGATGCTCGGTGAAGACCTGGATGAAGCGAACACCGCGTTCGACCAGCCGACGAGCCCGCAGCAGCCGTAGCCCGTAAGAGCGCGTTCGCTCGTCGCCGAGGCCGTACGCCTCCTTGGTAGCGCCGCTTTCCTGAGAGATGTCCAGCGCGTCGGTGGCGGAAAGCTGCATCTTCGCCGCCAGCTCGTAACTGGCGATGCGGGCGTCGAGTTGCGGTTGAAACGGCCGCGCCTCGCGATGGCTTTCGCTGAGTCGCCGCAGCATGCGGCGCTCGGCTTCAACGAGCGGTGTGGGTACCTTTTCCTCGCGTTCGAGGTTCAACACCGGCGGGCCTTCGGAACGGAAGCGCGTGCCTTGATAGACGGGCGGCAGCCAACCGGCCTGCCAATTCTGAACGCCGTTGATCGGATACGCGATCGGGTCGTCGAGGACAACGTAGCCCGGCATGTCGTGGTTCTCGCTGCCCAGCCCGTAGACAACCCATGAGCCCAGCGCGGGGCGACCCGGCAAGGTTCGGCCGGAATGAACGAGGTAAAGCGATGGCTCGTGATTGAAATGCTCGCCGTACATTGAGCGAATCATCGTGATGTCGTCGACCACTTCGCCGAGATGGGGCATTAGGTCCGAGATCTCCATGCCGCACTTGCCGCGGCGGGAGAACTTATAGGGCGAGGGCATCATGCCCCCGATTTCGTCGGTGAATTCCAGTTGCGCCACGATGTCGCGCGGGGGCGCGCTGCCGGCGTACTTTTCGAGCAGTGGCTTGTGGTCGAACAGATCCACCTGGCTCGGCCCGCCGTTCATGAAGAGGTGAATGACGGATTTTGCCTTGGGCTCAAAGTGCGGCGCGCGGGGCTTCTGATCGTAGGACTCCCGCTCGCCGGTCGACGCGGCCAAGGCGGGGTTGGCGTCGAACAGGTCATGGCCCAACAGAGAGGCCAGCGCCGCGCCGTGGAGGCCGTCCCCGACGCGCGAGAAGAAATCTCTACGGGAGGGTTTCGCGGATGTCTTGTTGTACAGCATGGCGGGTCAGTCGATGTAAACGAACTCGGGCGAATTCAACAGGGCGTGAACAACGGAACCGAGCGCCATCCATTGGGCGGCCGGCGGACGAGGCCCGTTGTAGCGCGTGTCCTCCAAATGGGTTTTCCAATGCTTGGTCAACTCGACGAGATCGTCGCGGGCGTGCGCATTTTCTTGCTCGGTCGCGGGCCGCGCCAACACTTGTTCGTAGAGCCGATCAAGCTGCTCGGTGGGATTGCCCGGGTATTGTTCGATCAGCCGACCGGCGAGGTAGCGGGCATGATCGAGTATCGCGCCGCCGTTCATCAAATGCAGGGCCTGCGGCGCGACGTTCGATTCGACGCGCTCGGTGCAATTGGGCGACAACTGCGGAGCGTCGAAGACTTCCAGCATGGTGACCGGCGTGCGTCGTTTCTTCAATACATAGATGGCGCGCCGCCAACCTTGTTTACCCGCATCGGGAACGATGTCGCCATTGTCTTTCTTGGTAACGGAGATCGGCCGTCCGAAAGGGGTCAAGTCGACGCGCTCGGTCACGCGCAGGATCGAGTCGTGGAGCACTTCGGCGTCCATGCGGCGCAGCGGCATTCGCGAGAGCAGGATGTTCTTGGGGTCGCCGCTTCGGGCTTGCTCGCTAACAAGGGAGGTCTGGCGGTAGGCCGAGGAGGTCATCATCAGCCGATGCAGCGATTTGATGCTCCATTTGTTGCGCACAAACTCGGTCGCCAGCCAGTCGAGCAGTTCGGGATGCGAGGGCCGGGAGCCGGTCTGTCCAAAGTTCGCGGGCGTTGACACCAGCCCGCGGCCGAAGTGATTCAGCCAAACCCGGTTGACCATCACACGAGCGGTCAGCGGGTGATTCGGTTGCGTCAGCCAACGCGCGAAGGCCAGGCGGTTGCCGCTGGTCTTGCCGGGTCGAGGCGAGCGGATCTCAAAGGGCTCCAGACTTGCCGGAAACGCCGTGGGAGCGCCCGGGTAGACGCGGTCGCCGATCGCCTTGGCGTCGCCGCGCCGCAGCAAGTAGACCGGCGAGGGATCGCCGCCCATGTCGTACAGACCGCGCACTTTCGGCTCCGGCCACATCTTGGCCTTGAGCGCCATGATCTCGGTGTTGATCTTGCCGGCCTCTTCCTTGATCTCCGGGAACGCTTCCGCGATCTGGTGCCATTCACCGTTGGCATTAGGGATTTGGAGCAGACTCCTGAACTTTTTGGCCAGGTACTTCTGAACCGGCTTTCTCTCCTTCTTAGGCGTTTGAGCGACTTGGCGAAGATCGTCGCGGATGTCCTCGGGCAGCGCCTCGAGGCGTCCATCGAGTTTCCTTCGCCAGCGTGGATTGACGATCGCGACGAAGGCGGCTCGGAGGCGTTTGATCTCCTCTTCAATGGGCTCGTTGAAGCGGGCGGCGGACTTTCGCTCGTCTTCGAGACCGATCTTGATAAAGCGCTCGGTCGGATTGAGCCAATCATAAGGGTCCAAAGCCGTCTGGAAAACCGCGCCCAGGCGATAGTAGTCGCGCTGCGGGATGGGGTCGTATTTGTGATCGTGGCAGCGCGCGCAACCGATGGTAAGACCCATCACCGAGGAGCTGAGAACGTGAATCTCGTCGGAGATGACGGTCATCCGCTCTTCGAGCGAACCGGTGGCCGAGCCGTACGTGCCGTCAGGAGTCAGCCGCAGGAACCCGGTAGCGGCGAGTGTGTCGACGACCTCTTGCGTGACTTCCTTGACGTTTTCGTAATCGATCAACTCGTCGCCGGCGAGCTGCTCGTGCAGGAACCGGTCGTAGGGCTTGTCGGCGTTGAGCGCTCGGATCACGTAGTCGCGATAGCGCCAAGCGTGCAGCCGCAGGCGGTCCTCCTCAATGACGCCTTCCGAGTCGGCATACCCGGCGAGATCGAGCCAGATTTGCGCCCAGCGCTCCCCGTAATGGCGGGAGTCGAGCAGGCGATCGATCAGCCGCTCATAGGCCCCGGGTTGCTCGTCGCTGAGGAAGGCTGCTATCTGCTCGGGCGTCGGCGGCATGCCGGTCAGGTTGAGAAAGGCTCGCCGCATCAGGACGCGACGATCGGCTTGGGGCGAAAAGCTCAGTCCTTCGCTCTCCAACTTTTCGAGCACGAATGCGTCGATCGGATTGCGCACCTTCGCCGGGTCTTTGACATTCGGCGGCGCGGGTCGGGTCGGCGGACGAAGCGACCAAAAATCGCTGCCTTGCGGTTGTGCGTGATGCTCAGCGTCGGCGACAAGGTCATCGGCGTCGGAAAGAGGGGGTTCGGGCAGCGCGCCGCCGGCGATCCACTTCCGCAGCACCTCGACTTCCGACTCGATTGGCGGGCGGACCTGGCTTTCGAACAGCATGTCGGTAGGCGGCATCTCCTCGCGGACGATCCGCTGGAACAACAAGCTGTTTTCGGGGTCGCCCGGCACAAGCGCCGGTCCCGAATTGCCGCCCTTCAATCGGGCAGCCAATGTGCGCAGGTCAAGACCGGCCTCCTGACGCCGCTTGCCGTGGCACTTCGCGCAACGCAGCTGAAAAATCGGCAGGACGTCCTTCTCGGTGACGGGTGGTCCGCTCGCGGCGGTCTCTTGGTTGAGCCCGTGATCGATCCAACTGCGGATCTGGTCGACTTGGTCGTTGGTCAGTCGGGGATCCATCGGAGGCATCGCACCGCCGACGATCTTTTCGAGCAGCAGACTGCGGTCGGACGCCCCGGGCGCAACGGCCGCGCCGGACTTGCCGCCTCTGAGGACGCCCTCGACCGAACTCAGATCGAGTTCCCCTTGGAAGGGCTCTTGCCCGTGGCAGGCGAGGCAACGTTGCTCGAAGATCGGGAGGATCTCGGTCTCAAAAGAAGGCGCCGGAGCCGCCGAAGCGGAGGCGCCGAAGGCGACTGTTACAAGGCCGAGGAGCGCGAAGAAAGACTTTGCAGGCACCCGTTCCACCCTCCTATGAGCAGATATTCAAAGTATACTCCGACGAAGCGTCCCGCGGACTGCTGCTATGACCGAAGTTCGGTCTTTTAGGTTGACCTGATGGATTTTGGGTCGCCGGGGGGTAAGAGTGAGGACCGGCCGCTTGGCGGCCGCTCTTTTGGCCCGCCCCAGGCCCCCGAACGACCGGCCCTGCCGGTCGTTCGCCCGTGGGAGGGGGAGCTGTGGTTTGGTAGTGGTGCTCCCTGGGCTTTGCGCCCAGGGCTGGTATTATGTCGAGAGGCTTGGTTGGGTTGGCGGTGGAGCCTTGGCCCAATGGGGAGGGCACTTGAGACTTGCTCCGCCGCGGGCGGTGGGCTGTTTAGGGTCGCTGGATCGGGCTGGGCGGGGAGGTGTAGGAGCTTGACGACAAACACTCTTGTCGGTCGTCGAAAGGCCCTCCGCCTTCAACTCTGAGTACGCCGCTATGAGTGAAAAGGCGGACATCCCGAATACGAACAGCTTCCATTTGTGCCAAACCTTCCACAAGCTTTGCTCTTCGATTTCGATTACACGCTGGCTGATTCCTCGAGCGCGGTGGTCGAGTGCGCCAACCACGCCCTGAAGGGTATGGGTCTCGAACCGGCGTCGCCCGACGCGATCCGCCGCACGATCGGTCTCTCGCTGCCCGATACGCTGGCGGCCCTGGCGGGCGAGGAGCATCTCTCGCGAGCACTCGAGTTTCGTCGCTTATGGCGCGAGCTTTCCGACCACATCATGGTCAGGGATACGAAGCTGCTCCCGGGGATGGTCGAGGCCCTTGAGCGGTTGCGCGAGAAGGGGCTGAGGCTGGGCATTGTTTCGACCAAGTACCGCTCCCGTATCGCAGCCGTGCTGGACCGCGAGGGGGTCGGGCATCTATTCGACACCATCGTCGGGGGCGAGGATGTGAGCGAGCACAAACCTCATCCCGAAGGTTTGCTGCGGGCGCTGGAACAGCTTGGCTTGGCTGCGTCGGTCACGCTGTATGTTGGAGACAGCACGACCGATGCTTCGGCGGCCGAACGGGCGGGGGTGGAGTTTATTGCCGTCTTGTCGGGTGTTACCGAAGAGGCGGAGTTCGCGGGTCACCAGACGCGGGCCGTTGTGGGAGGGCTGAGCGAGTTGCAGGGTTTGCTCGGGTCTTTGGGGTGTGAACGAATCTGAATCGTGGATGCGGCATGCCGAGCCGCTTTCCGAAAATAGGCCCGGAATCTTCCTCGCCGCCGAAGCCTTCGATGTGGCGTGAGCCTCCAGGCTTGCCGCGCCCCGAGTCATCGGGGCGGGTCCGGATTACCGTGTCGCGAGGGCTCGCGTCATTTGGAGATACGAACCGATGAATCGGTTCGCGGCAAGCGTGGACGCTCACGCCACGTTGCCGCCGCGGACGGCAAAAGTTCGGTCGATCACCATTCCGATCGCGAGGGCAACTACTGAATCGTGCTGGCGCCTTGGATGCCGAAATCGTCGCGGATGATGTTGCGGTTGATGTGGCGGTCGAGATTGATGACGTAGGTTTCGGGGGCTCCCAGTAAGACGGGAGAATGCGTGGCGGCGATGACGCGGAATTTCTTTTGGTCGGTCAGCTCCTGGAGCATCTTCAATACGCGGCGTTGATTCGACTGCGAGAGCGCCATTTCCGGTTCGTCGAGAAGCAAGACCGTACCGTCGGGCATCGACGGGAACGTGTTGCGGAAAAGCGAAAGCATCACCTGCCCGTGGCTGGCCGTTTCGACGAACTCCTTCATCTTCGGATCGTCTTCGAACAGGTGAGGCTGAGTGCGCGGGTTATGCTGCTCGGCATCGAACAGCAAAACCTTTTCAATGACGACATCGTCGGGCTTGTGCAGCTTGTAAGCGTAACCTTCGGGCTGTTCGCCCCGCAGAGCGTAAAAGATCGAGTGGAGGAGGGTGGATTTGCCGGAGCCGTTCTCACCCTCGAGCATGATGAGCGGATGCGAGAGGTCGACGACCATCGGCAGATGGAAGTCGAGGTTCATGAAGATCGGGTGCGAGAGGATTTTGAGATGCATCATGGGGGTGTGGGTAAGGGGTCTGATCGGAGCCGACCGCGTGGTACCTTGTCAGGATATCAGCCATCGGTCGGGGCCGAGTACGCCGGATGCAACTCCGCGTCCTCTTCTCGCGCCGCTTTTTGGCCGGCTTCGACATCGACACGTCTTAGCAGCAACATGCCGCCAACGAAGAAAACGATTAGCGACAGGATGCTCAAGCGGCTGCCTCCGGCGAGTTGGCTGACCACCGCGAAGACGAGCGGGCCGAAGATGTTACCAAACTTGCCGCTGATGCTGTAGAAGCCGAAAAACTCCGAAGACTTGCCGGGGGGAATCATCGAGGCATACAGCGAGCGGCTCAAGGCCTGGCTGCCTCCCTGCACCAGTGCGACGCCGCACGCGAGCGTCCAAAATTGCCAGGCCTCTTGCATGAAGAAGCCGAGAATCGAGATGCCGGTGTAAACGGCTAGGGCGAGGTAGACGCCGCGCTTCGGGCCGATTCGGGCGGCCAGGGCGCCAAAGGCAAAGGTCGCCGGGATGCCGACAAATTGCACCAGCAGCAACGCGCCGATCAAGTCGGTTTGTCCAATGCCGATTTCGGCACCGTAGATTGTGGCCATTTTGATGATCGTGTTGATGCCGTCGTTGTAACACCAGAAGGCGAGCAAGAAGACGAACACCTCGCGGTGGCGACGAATCTGGCGGAATGTTTCGATGACGCGCGAGAGGCCCGCGCGCAATGCTCGCACAGACGCGTCTTCGCCCGCTCGCAGTCGTCGCGGGGGCTCGGCAACCCGGCGTAACAGGGGGAGGGTAAACAAGCCCCACCAGAGCGCGACGGTGAAGAAAGCCGCGCGCGAGGCTTGCCCCCCGTCGTCGAAGCCAAATGTGTCGGGCGAGCTGATCCAGGCCAGGTGAACAGCCAGCAATAACCCGCCACCGACGTAGCCCGTCGCATAACCGGCTGTCGAGACGCGGTCGATTTCATCGCGGCGAGCGATGTGAGGCAACAGCGATTCGTAGAAGACTTCGGCGCCGGCGAAGCCGATGTTTCCCACGATGAAGACGACGGAGGCGAACATCCAATCCCCCTCGCCCACGAGGGACAACAGCGCCGCGCCGACTACGCCGATCCCGACGAAGCCGGTTAGAAAGGTCTTCTTGCGGCCGGCGTAATCAGCCGCTGCTCCGAGCACCGGCGCCAGAGCGGCAATGATCAACAGCGCGATGGTTTGGGTGTAGCCCCAGTAGGCGGTACGCAAGTGTTCTTCGACGCCGACGGCCGCCACCTGGTGGTAATAGATCGGCAGGACCGCCGCCATGACGGTCGTATTGAATGCCGAGTTCGCCCAGTCGTACATGGCCCAGGCCCGCAATTCCTTGCGGTCGAGGCCGAGGGCGTGGAGGCGGGATTGGAGACGGGAGGGCAAGACCGCGGCTATGGTAGCAGAGACGGTTGCGGGACGCGGACGAATTGGGGAGTTGCTCTACCAATCGGCCACGGAGCCATCGTCGTCGTAGTAGGGCTCGGGGTTGCGCCAGTCGTGGTCGATCTTGTCGGCCAGCGCGTTTTCGTCAAGCTCGATTCCCAGGCCCGGTTTGGTCGGCAGGTCGACGTAGCCGTCGCGAAACGTCAGCGGCTCTTTCAAATAACCTTCTCCCAAAGAGCGAAATTCCTGGCACATGAAATTCGGAATCGTCGCATCGAGGTGGACGCACGCCGCCGTAGCGATCGGCCCCAACGGGTTATGCGGCGCAATCGCCCCGTAGTAGGCCTCGGCCATGCCTGCGATCAGACGCGTTTCCATGATCCCGCCGGCGTGGCACAAATCGGGCTGCAAAATGCTCGCGGCGCCCTTTTCGAGCACCTCCCGGAAACCCCACTTCGTAAAGACGCGCTCGCCGGTGGCGATAGGTAAGTGCGTTCCACGGGCGATCTCGGCCATGATGTCGTGGTTCTGGCAGTTGATCGGTTCTTCGATGAACATCGGCTGATAGGGCTCGAGCGCCTTGATCAGCAGCTTCGCCGTTTGCGGGCTGACCTTGCCGTGAAAGTCGATGCCGATGTCGACCTCGTCGCCTCCGGCTTCACGTAGCAGACGAAAGTCGTCGGCAATTTGCCCGACGAAGGCTTTGTTCTCGACAATACGCGGAGAGCGCCCGCCTCCCACGCCGACCTTGAAGGCGGTGAAGCCCTGCCGGATGTGACCTTGGATGGCATCGGGCGTGGTTCCTCCTCGGTAGAGCCGCACCCGGTCGCGGGTCGGCCCGCCCAGCAAACGATAGACAGGGACACCGTAGGATTTCCCGGTGATATCCCACATCGCCTGCTCGACGCCGCTCAGCGCGCTGGTCAGCAGCGGCCCGCCGCGATAGAACGAGTGGCGATAGAGCGCTTGCCAGTGGTGCATGACTTGACGCGGGTCTTTTCCGATCAAATAGGGCTCCATCTCTTCGACGGCTTGCTTGCAGGTGAGCGCGCGGCCTTCGAGGATGGGCTCGCCGAGTCCGGTGATGCCGGCGTTGGTGTGCATACGCAGGAAAAGCCAACGCGGCTTGACCAAGAACATTTCGAGCTTGGTGATTTTCAGGTTGTCGTTGGAGGCGACGGCCGCTTGCGCCGAAGATACCGCGGCCGCGACGGCGGATTGCGCCCCGGCCGCGAGCGAGCCGACGCCGAGGGCGGTCGCGGTGCCGGTTAAGATGGATCTGCGTTCCATACCGCTGTTTTTGGTGTGGTTCATGGGTGTCTCCTTGGCGGGTGGGTTTGCCCCGCCCCTCGTCGTAGCGAGGCCACTGTAGCATTGCTCAAGTCCGCGTCGCAGGAAGGGGCGTTTGAAGGTCGAGCGGATAAACCCCAAACTGAGCCGCGCGCGTAAAGCAAGCGGTATGCGATGAAGTAGCCCGCAAGCGCGGAAGGTGGTGATCCTGAACCACCTGCCATGTGGCCTTCCTCGATAGTCAGCTCGCAAGCCGCCGCCGGAGTGGTTCTGTCGAATAAGAGACCCAGGCCCGGCACCGCGCATCACGCTCCCACAACCTTCCTTGAAGGCTGAATGGCTTCATCGCATACCGCTTTGCTTACGCGCGCGGCTCAGTTTGGGGACCCTTGGCCTATCGAATTTGCGGTCAAGCGAGCAGTTTCTTGACGACTTCGCCGCCGACGTCGGTTAGGCGGAAATCGCGGCCGCGGAAGCGGAAGGTCAGGGCGGTGTGATCGAGGCCCAGCAAATGAAGGACGGTCGCTTGTAAGTCGTGCACGTGGACCTTGTCGCGGGTCGATTCAAAGCCCAATTCGTCGGTCTCGCCGACGGTTTGTCCCGGTTTGATGCCGGCTCCGGCGAGCCACATCGTGAAGGCGTCGATGTGGTGGTTGCGGCCGACCGTATCGCGGATCTCGCCCATCGGCGTGCGCCCGAATTCGCCGCCCCAAACGACCAGCGTGTCGTCGAATAATCCGCGTTGCTTGAGGTCTTTGATCAAGGCCGCGCAGGCCCGATCGGTTTCGTGACAGACATCGTCGAGGCTCTCGTTGAGGTTTTCGGTTTGGCCGCCGTGGTGGTCCCAGTTGGTGTGATAAAGCTGGACGAACCGCGTGCCGCGCTCGACCAACCTTCGCGCCAGCAGGCAATTGTTCGCGAAAGACTTCGCGCCGGGTTCAGCGCCGTACATCTCGAGCGTGTCCTTCGACTCGCTCGAAAAATCGATCAACTCCGGGCCGCTCGTCTGCATCCGAAAGGCCATCTCATAGGACGCAATGCGGGTGGCGATCTCGGGGTCTCGCGTCTTATCGAGCCGTTGGCGGTTCAGCTCACGAATCGCGTCGATGCTGCGCTGCTGCCGGGCGGCGTTCATGCCGGGCGGGTTCGACAGGTTCAAGATCGGGTCGCCGCCGCTCTGGAAGGGGACCCCTTGATAGGCCGTTGGCAGGAAGCCGCTTGCCCAATTAAGCGCCCCTCCGCGCGGCCCCCTCGGTCCTGATTGCAACACGACGAAGCCGGGCAAGTCCTCCGACTCGCTGCCGATGCCGTAGGCGACCCACGAGCCCATGCTGGGGCGGCCGAAGATCGGCGACCCGGTGTTCATCATGATCTTCGCCGGGGCGTGGTTGAAGTTTTCAGTCCACAGCGATCTGACGAAAGCGAGATCGTCGACCACTTGCGCGGTGTGCGGCAAGCACTCGGACACCCAGGCTCCCGATTGTCCATACTGTTGGAACTTTCGCCGGGTTCCGAGCAGTTTCGGCGGCGCGTCTTGGAAGCTTTCCATGAAGGCGAAGCGTTTGCCTTCGAGAAACGAATCCGGAATGACTTGACCGCTGTACTCCTGCAATTTCGGCTTGGGCTGGAAAAGCTCAAACTGGCTGGGGCCGCCCGCCATGAAGAGGTAGATCACGCTCTTGGCCTTGGGCGCGTAGTGCGGGTCTTTCGCGGCCATCGGGTTCGTGACGGCGCCCATGCCGGCGTTTTCATTCGCCGCGGCGAGTCCGTCTTTCAACGCCAACGACGCCAGCGCGGCTTTGCCGACACCGAGCCCGCAATCTTGAAAGAAGTGACGCCGGGTGCGTTGGGCGGATAGTTTCTTGTACAGGTCCATGAGTCGTTTCCTCCGACTACTCTCTGGTGATGAACTCATCCAAGTTCATCAAGACCCGCCCGGCCGCCGTCCAAGCGGCCAATAGCGCGACCTCATCGGAAGATTCGTCCTGGGCATGGGAAAATTCTCGTGCGTCCACGGCGTTCCGCCGAAAATCCTCGACCATCTCGGTAACAAACCCTTGGAGGTATTCCGTTTCGTTTCCGTCGGGGTCGCGAGCCAACGTGAGCTGGTAGGCTCGGCGAACGCGCTCGGGGAGCGTGTCGGCTTCGCGTAGGACTCGGGCCGCCAAGGCTCTTGCCATCTCGGCGAAGCCCTCGTCGTTGAGCAGGGTCAGCGCCTGCAGCGGCGTGTTGGAACGGTTGCGCCGAGTACAGGTCATCGTCGAATCGGGGGCGTCGAACAGCACCAATCCCGGGTGCGGAGCGGCGCGCCAGAAATGCGTGTACATCCCGCGGCGGTAGCGGTTCGGGCCTTTGTCGGCCTGCCATTGGCGGTCCACCTGGGTTTGTTGACCGATGCCGGCGGGCTGCGGTGGAAAGACGCTGGGGCCGCCGATTTCAGGCGCCAGCAGGCCCGAAACCGCCAAGCCGGAATCGCGGATAATCTCGGCCTCGAGTCGAACGCGGCTCTGGCGCGCAAGCAAACGATTGCGCGGGTCGCGCGTGCCGAGCTCGGCCCGATGATCCGAAGCTTGCCGATACGTCGCCGAGGTGACGATCAGTCGATGCACGTGCTTTAGGCTCCAGCCGCCGCTGACAAATTCGGACGCCAGCCAGTCGAGCAATTCGGGATGCGACGGCGGCGTCCCTTGGGCACCGAAATCGTTCTCGGTTTCGACGATTCCGATTCCGAAGTAGCGTTGCCAAATTCGATTGACGGTGACGCGAGGGGTCAGTGGGTTCGTTTCGTCGACCAGCCAGCGGGCGAGGTCCAAGCGGTTGATTCCCTCACTCGACGGCAAGGGAGGCAGTACGGCGGGGGTGCCGGGTTGCACGGTGTCGCCTTTTCTGAGGAAGTCGCCGTTGATGTGGATGTAGGCCTCGCGCGGGGAAGGCAACTCGCGCATCACCAGAGTGCTCTTGATTTGCGGGGCGGCCTTTTTGACGGCATCAAGGCCTTTCAAACGGGCGGCATACCCGGAATCCCATTCCGAGAAGTAAGTATTGACGACCATCTGATCGACGTAGTTTCGATCCGACCGCGGCCTTGCGAAGATTTCGAGAATGTGCGTTGGGATCTTCGCACGTTCCGGCTCCGCAAGGCCCGCCCGCCATTCCTTGTGGCGCTGCTCGGTCGCGGTTCGGTAATGGTCCAGGTCCTTTTCGAGTAGCTCGACTTGATGTCGATTGGCGTCGCGGCCCGCGATTTCTTCCGGCGATGCAAACTCCAAGATCGGTTCGTAGGCGCGCCGCCGCCCCGCCTCGCTCTTATAGGCGCCACTCAGTTCATCGACGTTGTTGAAAAACGAAAACAGCCGGTAGAACTCTCGCTGCGTAATCGGGTCGAATTTGTGATCGTGGCAGCGGGCGCAGCCCACCGTGAGGCCTAGGAACACGGCCCCGGTGGTATTGAGGCGATCGACCACGGCTTCCACGCGATACTGCTCGAAATCGATTCCGCCTTCGAGATTAAGCAAGGTGTTGCGGTGGAAACCGGTCGCGACGATCTGCTCTCGGGTGGCGTTGGGGAGCATGTCGCCGGCGATCTGCTCGATCGCGAATTGATCGAACGGCATGTCGGCGTTCAGTGCGTTGATGACCCAGTCGCGGTACATCCAGATCAAGCGCGGCCCGTCGATGTTGTAACCGTCGGAGTCGGCATAGCGGGCGACATCGAGCCAGTGGCGTCCCCAACGTTCTCCGTAATGCGGAGACGCGAGCAGCCGGTCGACAAGCCGCTCGTAGGCGTCAGGGCGGGCGTCGTCGACCAACGCGGCCGTCTCTTCGGGAGTGGGCGGGAAGCCGGTGATGTCGAGGCTGACTCGGCGAATCAGCGTTCGGCGATCGGTTTCGGGGGAAGGAGCGATGTCTTCGCCTTCGAGCCGCGCGAGGACGAATCGGTCGATGTCATTGCGTACCCACGCCGCTTGCCGAACTGCGGGAGGGTCGGGTTTGCGAACCGGGCGAAAAGACCAATGGCCGCCTGCGCCCGTCGTTTCGGCCTCGGTCTTTCCCCAGACGGCGTCTTGGCGGACCCATTCGGCGAAGAGCTCGACTTGCTCGGGATCAAGCGGCCCGTCGGGGGGCATTTGCAAATCGTGAGACCGGCGCAGAGCTTGAACGATCAAGCTTTCGTCCGGCTTTCCGGGGACGATGGCGGGCCCGCGCGAACCGCCCGCGAGCACGGCTTCGCGGCTGGTCAGCGCCAGGCCGCTCGTTTTGACCTTGTCGCTGTGACAAGGCATGCAGCGCGACGCCAGGATGGGTTGGATGTGGCGGTCGAATACGGAGCTGTCGGGCTCGGCGGCGATCGAAACCGTTGGAGAGGCGAGAAAGGCTGCCGCCAGGAACACTCCAACGTGGCCGAGCCGATCCCGGGAGCGCATCACGGCCTTATTGTACTCCGAATCAACCGTTTCGAAACACTTGAAAAACCTTCCTTACCAACAGAGTTCACAACGAGAAACAGAGCCGAGAGCGCGAGCGACGGGCCAAGGGCAGGCAACCGCCACGCGCTCTCGACCGGCGCTTCCCCCGAAAAAACCGCGCCGTTTCAGCGCTGGTCTTGGATCTGTCGAAACCGTTGCTCCCCTGGCCCGTCGCTTGCGCTCTGG
The DNA here is from genome assembly GCA_965238125.1 of Bryobacterales bacterium. Classification (GTDB taxonomy): domain Bacteria; phylum Acidobacteriota; class Terriglobia; order Bryobacterales; family UBA6623; genus UBA6623. The sequence continues at coordinate 1,778,756 of OZ250179.1, forward strand.
GTTCTGTCTCTTGTTCCCGAAGGGGTCTCGCGTATTCGTGTCGCGCGCACCGATGCGTTACGCCCGTCCGCGATGGGTAAGAATAGAGACATGCACGAGGCGTTGCGGTCATGGTCGCTGTTCTACTCACCCCTTAGGCTCCCCGGTCCGCGCGGGCGTGGTTGCATGATCCGGCCGGCGGTTTGCTTGCTCATGGTCGCGTGCGGCTCGGGCGACGGCGACAACTCAGGAGGCGCCGGCCCTACCACGGAAGTCGACGTGATCTTCACCGACGTCACGGCATCGTCCGGGATTCGCTTCGAGCACCATCACGGGCGATCGGGCAAGAAGTACCTTCCCGAAACGCTCGGTTCCGGGTGCGCCTTCTTCGACTACAACGCTGACGGGCACCCCGATATCTTCCTTGTCAATAGCAAACCGTGGGATGGCGATTCCGATGAGAAGCCCACTTCAAAGCTCTTTCGCAACAACGGCGACGGGACATTCAGCGACGCTACGGCGGAGTCCGGGTTGGGTGTCGAGTTCTACGGATTCGGGGCGGCGCCGGGCGACTATGACAACGACGGTCGCGTGGACCTCTACGTCACGGCGCTAGGAGATGACAAGCTTTTCCACAACGAAGGTAACGGCAAGTTTGCCGAAGTGACGAAGCAATCGGGCATCGACAATCCCGCCTTCAGCACCAGTGCCGCTTGGCTCGACTACGACAAAGACGGGCGGCTCGATCTCTTCGTGGCCAACTACGTAGCTTGGAGCCGCGAAGAGGATCTGTGGTGCTCGCTCGACGGGGAAAGCAAGTCCTACTGCACGCCGGAGTCCTACAACGGCGTCTCCTCGCGGCTTTATCACAACGTCGGCGACGGCAAGTTCGAGGATGTGACCGAGGCGGCCGGGATGCTCGACGACACCGCCAAGGCACTCGGCATCGCTGTCTTCGATTTCGATCTCGACGGATTTTCCGACATTTTCCAAGCCAATGACACGCAGCCGAACAAACTCTACCGCAATCGCGGCGACGGGACTTTCGAGAACCTCGGCCTTACCGCCGGCGTCGCCTTCGCCGAGGACGGCAAAGCGCGGGGCGCGATGGGCGTCGACGCGGCGGACTACGATCGCTCGGGACGTCCGCATCTGCTCGTCGGCAACTTCTCGAACGAAATGTTGTCTCTGTTTCACAACGAGGGAAGCGGGCTTTTCGTGGACGACGCCCCGACCAGCGCGGTCGGTCGCGACAGCCTGCTTTCGCTGACGTTTGGAGCTTTCTTTTTCGACTATGACCTGGATGGGTTCCTCGATATCTTCGCCGCCAACGGACACCTGGAAGAAGAGATCGGCAAGGTCCAACCCAAGGTCAGCTACGAGCAAGCGCCGCTGTTGTTCCGCAATCGCGGGGGCGGAAATTTCGTGCTCGCCAACGACCGCATTGGTTCGAGCCTGACCCGCCCGATTGTCGCCCGCGGCGCGGCCTACGCCGACTATGATTCCGACGGTGATCTCGATATTTTGGTGACCACCAACAACGGCCCGGCGTACCTGTTTCGCAACGACGGCGCCAACAGCAATTCCTATCTGCGCTTCAAACTGGTCGGCCAGGAGTCGAACCGCGATGCAATCGGCGCGGTGGTACGCGTGACGAGCGCGTCGGGCGAGCAATGGCAAACCGTTCACAGCGGGTCGAGCTATGCCTCGCAAAGCGAGTTGGTGTTGACCTTCGGGCTGGGAAGCGACCTGACGGCCGAGCGCGTTGAGGTGGAATGGCCGTCGGGCAAGAAGCAGACTTTCGAGAACGTCGAGACGAATCGTGAGTTGATGGTCTTCGAGGATTTCGGAATTCGGGAGTAGGGCGCGACGACGTGGCGTGAGGCTCCAGCCTTGCCGCGCCCCGAGTCGTCGGGGCGTGTCTGGAAGCGGATTCGGTGGCTGTCGCCGATCTCGACCTCTACCTGCGCCACCGCATCACCAACGCGACCAGCGAATTCTTAAATGCGAAGATTGACTTCCATCAACAGCCTGGCGACTTTGTTTTTCAGGCGCACGGCTTGGCGCACCGGCAGCTGTCGATAGCGCAGCACACGTCGCCGCTCGCGAATTTCCGACGGCGCCAGGTAGCAGATCGGCAGAGGTCGCAGCGCAGCAGATCGCGGATTTTGTCGGCATCAAGGCGGTCGTTTTTTTTCTTGGCGCAGGCGCCAGCCTTGAGTAGCAGCGGGTGGGCGACTCGAGCCGCCGCGCGTGCGGGCGCAGCTGATCGTAAACCCAGCCGCTGAACAAGGTGGCTTCCCAGCGCCCCGATCCAAGGACGCTCGATCGCCTCGGCCCAGGCGGTGAGGTCCGGACGAGTCGCCGTGACCGCGCCGTGCCGCACGAGTCAGCCGGGGTGGGTCTTGATGACGAAGGTGATGCTTTTCTTGTGAACATCGAGTCCGATATAGTAGAGATCGTTCATTTGGGTCCTCCTGGTGGCTTGGCGAGACGGCTCCAGCGCCGTCTATGCTATTTTGCCGCCAGGAGGATTCTTTCATCTCGACGCTATACATTGAAACAGTCCCCAATTTTTCACGGCCCTGAGAGGGTTGTCCCACGAGGCACGGGCGGCTTGGCCCGCTATCCGGGAGCCAAAGGAGGGTGCAGTATGCCGAGTAACAGAAATCCTCATCGCCGTGACGCGCTGAAGCTGACCGCGTTTGGGTTGGCTGGCGCTTTCGGGGCGGCGGGCGCGCCGAAGCAGTGGCCCGTCAAGCCCTCGGGCGACGATTTCGGGGGCCTCAAAGTCGGCCTGACCTCGTATACCACGCGCAAGCTGAGCCTCGATGAGACGATCGCCGCACTCACGCGCTTCGGCGTTCGCTACATTTCGCTGAAGTCGTATCATTTGCCGCTCGACAGCACCAAGAGCCGGCGCCGGGAGGTCGGCCGCAAAGTCGCCGACGCCGGTTTGGAATTGATGGGATGCGGCGTGCTGCACCTCACCAGCGACGAAAAGCAGGTCCGCGATACCTTCGACTACTGTGTCGATGTGGGCGCGCCGGTCGCCGTCTCCGGCCCGCGGCGCGATGCTCTGGAAGCCATCGACCGCGTAATTCGCGATTACGACAACCTGAAGGTAGCGATTCACAACCACGGCCCCGAGGACGACAATTTCCCGTCACCGACCGGAGTCTTCAAGGCCATCCAAGGTTTGGACAAGCGGATCGGCTGCTGCGTCGACGTGGGGCACACTTTTCGTTTGGCCGAGGATCCCGTGGAAGCGCTCAAGACCGTGTCCTCTCGGCTTTACGACGTTCACATGAAAGACGTCACCGCGACCGGCAAGCAGCCGCCAATGACCCCCGTTGGGCGAGGCATCATCGATCACCCGGCCATCTTGCGCACTTTGGTCGAGTTGAATTTCTCCTACCAAGTAGCCCTTGAATGGGAAGGCGAAGAGAACGATCCGCTGCCCGGGATGGCGGAGTCCTATGGGTACATGCGCGGGGTTTTGGCGGGCGCCTAGCGTGCGAGGCGGGATGTGGCGTGAGCCTCCAGGCTTGCCGCGAACCGATTCCTCGGTTCGTATCTTCGAATTCGCGAGAACTCGCAAGGCGACAATCCAGGACCCACCCCGATGATTCGGGGCGCGGCAAGCCAGGAGGCTCACGCCACATCAGGGACGTTTTTCTCTACGCAACTGCTCATTGGCGTTTTTAATGAGCTTCGGCTAAGCTTGAACGTCTCACGGTGTTTCAGCTCCCGTTCAGTCCGACCTATCGACGGCTTGCAGAAACCGCGCTGGAAAGCCACCGCCAGGGTCGCCGTGCCGACCTTCTCGCCCCAGACGACATTGCTCTTGCTCGTCTGTACAGCTACGGCTTCCGCGCGCATATCATCGGTTCGTTCCACGCTGTCGGGGAAGCCCTGCGGTCGCAGCGGTCGACGGATAGGGTGGCGGGGGCCCATATCCAAAGGGCCGCCGAGCAACTCGAAGACCTGACACACCGCGGCATGGACCCGGTCCCCGACGATTTCCGGGCCGTCGTTTCGACTTTCACCGGCTATGACACCGGGGTGAAACGCGTGGTCGACGCGCTCAATCAAGCCTATGAGGCATCGCGTGACGCCGCGCCGGCGGGCCTGGGTAAAGCCTTCGTCTCTTCAATCGGCGCGATCACCGGCGGCGACGGCATCTCGTTGACCCAAGACACGCACGCCCCCGAACTCGGAAGCTTCGTCGTTCCCAATCTCGGCATCACGATCGTTCCACTGGTCTACGGCGACCATCATTCCTGGAACTTGGCGTATTTGAGCGCCGAGCACCGCGACGTCCCGAATCACCTGCATCGTTACGGTGTCGAGATTCACCTTGGCTACGAACCTTTACAGGGGTATATGGTGTTGGGCGAAGCCAAGTCCTTCGTTGAGGAGGGCTACGCGCTGCCGATCCCGCCGATGACGCGCCACGGTTGGGTCAACGGAGGCGCGGATATTCACCATGTTCCCTTTATCTTCGGGTCGCTGAAGCACGCTGGTTGGGGCGTCTTCGCCGATGTAGTTCCGCAGCCGATCGCGTTCGACCAACTCGTTGAAACCAACCGCGAAAGTTGGAAGATGGGTTCCACGGTGTACCTCGAGCGCGAGATTCGAGCGGCGGCCCGCTCGAGCCCTTCGCGCCGCAATGTATTGACCTCGGCGTCGGTGACCGACCGCGACGGAAGCGGCGGGTTGGAATTGGCCGTCTCGCGGATCAATCGGGGCGGCCTGCACTTTCCGCTCGACAGCTTTCGCATCGTTTCGGTTGTTGGGGGCCGGGGGCGGGTGCGGATCGGACCGGCGGAAACGGACATCGGTCCGCGCGACCATTTCGGGATTCCGGCGGGCCTGGAAGCCTTTCTCGAACAGCTCGGCGACGAACCGTTGACGGTGCTCGATACGGTGATCAGGGAGCGCTAGATGCTAGCCCAGCCGGTCTGAGGATTTTGTTCTCAGATTCGATCGGCGAGGCAGTCCCGCAGCCGTCGCGTGAACCGTCCGCTACGCTGAACCGTGAACCGTAAGCCGCAAGCGTCGGACTCGCAACGCTCACGGCTGAGGGGAGCGGACGGTTCACGGTTTACGGCTCACGAAATGGTCGACGCCCCGACCCAGAATTTCAAATACCTTTGGCTAGATCTAGAGTGAGCCCAGAGACTAGCCCGCATTGCCCACCAGCCACTTCAGCTTTCGCACCGCGGTTCGGGAGCTGGTCAAGATGCGAGGCTTCGTGCGCGGCGGAATTTTGTTGGCGGCGTTCGACATGGAGTGCTGCGCCAACAACAAAGCGTCGCCCTTCGTAATCCCCGAGGCGGCCTCGACGATCAAGGCGTCATGACGCTCAAGATCCCCGGCCTGCAAGGCGTCGAAAGCCCCGTCGACAAGGTCCGCCTGCAGCGCGAAGGTCGTCGTGTGAAGCTGGGCGTATCCGGCAATGTCTTGTCGAACGGCATCAATTGTATCCGGGAAAGTCGCCAAGACAGCCAACCTGCGCCCGGCTGAAAAGGCCGCCTCAATCATGGCCTCGTAGGCGGTGAGCACCGGCACGTCCAGCTCTTTCCGTCCTTGTTCGACCGCTCGTGAAAACAGCGACCCGGTGAACAGAATGCCGCGTGCTCCGACAGCGGCGCTATGACGTAACAACGCGCAAATGCGGTCCCGAATTTCGTCCGTCACCTGCCCGTGTTTGCGGTAGTCGGTGTAAAGCGAGCCGTCGTAAAGGTGGACAGCCTCGGCTTCGGGCCATTGGCGTCGCAGCTCCTGCTCGATCGGCGCCATCGAGCCTTGAAGAGCATGGACGAGCCCCACTCTAACAGCCATGGAAATCATCGCCCCCGAATACGGTGGTCATCGAGCCGCGCCCTTTCCGCCGACGCCGGTTCTCGCGGCGTCGAACGCGACGGCAGCGACCTTCGGCAGGCTGTAGATCGTCGATGCGTAGTGCCCGCATTCGTGCGTGCAAAAACAACCGTGGGCCGCCTCCCGGGCAATTTCACGCGCCTTCGGCCCGAACCAGAGTTTGCGAAAATCGTAAGCTTCGTCGCGCAAATTCCCCAGTTTACTATTCTTGACCTCGCACTCGACCACTTCGCCGTCGCTGTAAATCACGCAAGCCAAGCGGCCGGAAACACAGGAGAACTGTGCTCGCTGCTCGGCGACCGTGCGATCCACGCCGCGCCGAATATGCTGATCGAGGATGTGATTGGCGGGGCCGAAGCCCGCCTCGCCGGACTCGGTGAATACGCCGGCCGCGAAGTCTTCTTCCATGCGGGTCAGCAGGCGTTCATAAATGCGGCGGTCCACTTCAGTCTGTGTCGGATCGAGAGGATTGCCGCGGCAATAGTTGAACGACACGCCGTCGGGCCGGAAGCGCCGCTTGAGTTCCTCGTAGATGTCGAAGATCTCTTCCTGATTCTCCTTCATCACCGTGGTCAAGGTATGAACGATAAGGTTGCGACAACGACGGCGCAAAGGCGTGAGGGCATCCAGCGTCCGAAGCATGCGGCGATAGGCCTGTTGCTTGCCGCGAATGCGATCGTGCTTTTCCTCGTCGGTGTGATCGACGCTGAGGTTCAAATGAAAGCGCATTGCCGGCGCGCCGGCAAGCGTCCGCGTGAGAATCTCCACGGTTCGCTCGGTGTGTTGACCGTTGGTCGGCACGTAGACATTCGCAACTTGGTTGGTCTCGGCGGCGGCAAGCAGGATGTCCGCCAGATCGCCCCGTAGAAACGGCTCGCCGCCCCCGATGAAGAGGTTGTAGATTTCCCCCATCGATCGGAAAGTCCGTTGAAACTCCTCGAGCGTGAAATCGCGATTGGTTTTGGGGTTGAGTTTGTCCCAGTAGTAGCAGTGAATGCACTGCTCGTCGCAGCGCGTCGTGACGTAGAGAGTGACGAAAGGCGGCGTAGTGCGGCGGCCGAAAGCGGTCTTGCACTTGGTTCGCAACAGGTGAGGAAGGAACGAGCGCGGAGAGACTTGTGAGGCGGGAGGAGCCATTTTGGGGGTCGGTTCCGAATTTCGTGTCGCCGGGGTACGTGTCGCCGACTCACGTGTCGGGCACGCGTGCTTGGCGAACTACACCAGCATAGCGAAGACCGCGCTCGTTGCCTCGCTCAGCTTCAGTAAGGGTGGAGCCCTATCTTTGGACGCGGTCGAGAACGGTCTTGCTCCCACCGCTTTTCGCGCGGTTCAGAAGGCTGTTGCATACCGCTCGGTAACCCTCGCGGCTCGGTTTGGGGCATCGTTCGCGGCGCGGGACGGTTCGTTCACCCTCACTCCCCCAAATCTTCCGGACGATTCACATTCGCAAGCAAATTTCCGGCCCGGTTGAAACTCGCGTACTCCGGCGCGGGAATCTTTTCCACGCGCAAACTCTCGAGAGCCCGCGTCACCTTGTGTTCATCTCTCTCCACCGCGGCTTGAATCGTTTCTCGCGCCGTCGCGCTATAAACGGCGCAAAGCGGCTGCGGCAGGTCGTGCTCGTCGATCGGCAAGACCACGTCCGCGCCTGATTCCGCGGCTCTCGTCAACAGAAACCGCAGGAAACCCTCGCTTAGATGCGGCATGTCGCAGGCCGCAATGAGATTCCATCGCGCCCGAGTCGCCTCCAGAACCGCCAACAAACCGCCCAGCGGCCCGAATTCCCTAACCGGATCGCGGATCACCGGCGGACCCAAGGCGCCGTACTTCTCCGGGTCGCCGACCAGCGTTACCGAGCCCGCCGCCGCGCGAACCGCCTCCGCCACATGCAACGCCAACGGCTGCCCGCGCCACGGCAGCAAAGCCTTGTCGCGACCGAACCGCGAGCTCTGGCCGCCTACGAAGACCCACCCCGCCGTTTCAAGCATGGCTCGATTGTAGTACGACGACGCGCGGTCGACGTCTTGACTCCTTGGGCCACCGTAAGTCTGGGGACAAAGACCGGGCGGCCGCCTCCACCGCGAAGCCCCGCGTCGAGCCTGGATTTGGCGGACGAATTGCTATTCTTGAGTTTTCCGCTTACGTTTTTCAATGGGCTCGCTGTTGCTATCCTTTCCCCGCCCGCTCCGATCGGCGCGAATATCGATTCCGCGGATCGTTCGGCGTTCGCTTCTGGTGCTTTGCATGACCGTGGTCCCGTTGACCGCCGCCATCCGCGGCAAGGTCGTCAACGCCACGACGGGAAAGCCGGTTCCCGGCGCGGCCGTCACCCTTATCAAGTTCGGCGGCAGCCAGGGCATGGCGCCTGCGGACGAAATGTACACCGAAGCCGACGGCAGCTTCTCATTTGACGAAAAGGCGCTGGGATTGGGAACGCAACCCGTTCACGCCATGTTGCGAGCCGAGTACGAAGGCATCTCCTACAGCAAGATGGTCGTCCCCGACAGTTCGATCGAGGACCTCGTCGTCGAGGTCTACAGCATCGCGGCCGGAGAAACTCTTGCTCCCGAAATGACGGCTTTCTTGTTCGAGCCGGGGGCCGGCCGGCTGGTCATCAACCAGTTCTTTCAATTTGCCAACAAGAGCAATCCCCCGCGCACCTACAGCGACCCCGACAAAGGCACGCTACAGTTCGAGTTGCCACCGGCAGCTCAAGGAAAGGTTGAAGTGCGAACGACCGGACCGGCCGGGATGCCTTTGAAGAGTTCGGCGAGGAAAACCACCGACGGCAACGTTTACATGGTGGATTACCCTCTCAAGCCGGGAGACAACCTAATCGAGCTGACCTATTCGTTCCCCTACGAGGACGGCGAGCCTTTTTACGGTCGGCTGCTTTACCCCGGCCTCGAAACCCGCTTCGTCGTGCCCGAGGGCGTCACCCTCGACGCCGACGATCTCGACTTGATGGGTCGGGAGCCGCAATCGCAGGCCTCGATCTACCTGTACAAAGGCGGGCCGGAACTTTCGATCCGTCTGCGAGGTCGAGGACAATTGAGTGACAACGCGCCGGGCGGCGGCGGAAGCGGTACGGAAGTTACCATCGCCGCGGCGCCGGTCGCCAAAGAGCTACCGTGGATTTTCGCGATTGCCGGCATCGTCTTGAGCCTTGGTTTTTACAACCTGCTCGTCTCGAAGACCGACCCCGAGAGCGACCCCGGCAGCGCCGAGCCCGTTGCCGCCCCCGCCGGTGTTTCCCGCCGCGAATTGCCTGGGACCAAGGACAGGCAACGACGGCCTTCGAGAGCAGCCCGGCGAAGACGATGAGCGAAGCGGCTATTTCGCTGGACAAGGTCTGGAAGTACTTCGGCGATTTCGCCGCGGTGCGCGGGGTTTCCTTTGCGATCCCCCAGGGTTCGATCGTGGCGCTGCTGGGCCGCAACGGCGCGGGCAAGACGACCCTTTTACGCATGATGGCCGGGCTCCTACGCCCGTCGAAGGGTGAGATCCACTTGGCGGGCGGCCAAGAGGAGGACTCCGACCCGCGTCGCTCCGGCGCGATCGGCGTGGTCGGCCATGGCGAGTGGATTTACGAAGATCTGACGGCGCGTGAAAACCTGGAATTCTTCGCCAAGTTGTACGCCGTTCGTGATGTCGCCGAAACGGTCGGACGTTGGCTCGATACGGTAGGCCTGACGCGCTTCGCCGACTCTCGCGCCAATGAGTTTTCGCGCGGCATGCGCCAACGCCTGACCCTCGCTCGCGCCCTGCTGCACGATCCGCGCATCCTATTGTTGGATGAGCCTTGGACGGCCTTGGATGACCGCGCCGTGCAACTGCTACGCTCGTTGCTGCTCGATGCGCATTCGCGGAATTGCACCGTTGTGGTGTGTTCGCACCAATTGCGGGAAGCGCTGGACGTCGCCACCGACATCGTTGCCATCGACGCCGGCAAACTGATCTTTGAAGGGTCCAACAGCCCCGAGATCAAACACCAGCCCGACGATTTCTACAACATAATCTCGTGACCGAATACTTCCGGCAAACCTTCACGATCGCGGGTAAAGACCTCCGCGCCGAATTTCGCAACAAGGAGGTCCTGAACGCCGCCGTTGCGTTTACGCTTGTCGTGTTGCTGTTGTTCAGCTTCTCTTTCGACCCGATTATTAACGCGGATGCGCGTGACATGGCGGGCGGACTGTTGTGGGTCGTTTATTTGTTCGCCGCAATCTTGATCCTCAACCGCAGTTTCGCCCGCGAAACGGCGGGCGGGTGCTTGGATGCCCTGGTGGCTTCGCCGATTCCGGCGAGCGCGGTTTTCGGCGGCAAGCTTCTCGCCAACGCGCTGTTGCTGCTTCTGATCGAGCTGCTCTCGTTGCCGGTCTTCGGGATTTTCTACGACGTGGCGTGGATGGAGAAATTCGGCGATCTACTCCCTGTACTTGTGCTGGGAACATGGGGCATCACCGCGGTGGGAACGATCTTCAGCGCCGTGACGGCGGGCAACCGTTTGCGCGAATTGATGCTGCCGTTGTTGGTTTTCCCCATCACTTTGCCCGTGCTCATGGCTTGCGTCAAGCTCACGACCTTGATCCTTACCGGAGAGCCGATCGGCGATTCGGTGATCTGGCTTAAGCTCTTGGTCGCCTTCGCGGTGATCTTCACGCTGCTCGGCGGCGTGCTGCTCGAAGCCGTTCTGCTCGCTTGACGTTTTCCGTTAAGGGCTACGACGAAGCGAAGTCTCCTCCAGGTCCGTGATTGCGCCGGCCCCCTCCCTGGTTCACACTAAAAGCAATGCCCCCAAGCGTTCGCAAAGCCGTCTTCCCCGCCGCCGGATTGGGAACCCGCTTCCTGCCCGCGACCAAGTCCCAGCCTAAGGAGATGCTGCCGCTTGTCGACAAGCCGATTATTCAATACGGCGTGGAAGAGGCGCTGGCGTCGGGCGTCGAAAACATTGTCGTCGTGACCGGGCGGGGAAAGGCCGCGATTGAAGACCACTTTGACGTCAGCTTCGAGCTCGAGCATACGCTCGAAGCCCGCGGCAAAACCGGCGAACTCGAATCGGTACGCCGCATCTCCGACTTGGTCTCGATTTCCTACATCCGCCAAAAAGAAGCCCTCGGCCTGGGGCACGCCGTCTCGATCACCGAGGAACTCATCGGCGACGAACCTTTCGCCGTGGTGCTGGCCGACGACGTCATTCACAGTGAGACGCCTTGCCTCAGGCAGTTGCTGGACGTCCACGAGAAGTTCCAAGCGGCGGTGGTCGCCGTGATGGAAGTTCCGCCCGATCGCATTTCCGCCTACGGGGTTGTCGACGCCGAGCCGGTTGAGGACGATGGCGCCGGGGGACGCCTCTATCGCGTGAACAATCTGGTCGAGAAACCCCCGGTCGACCAAGCCCCATCGAACCTGGCCGTTATCGGGCGTTACGTCCTGCCGCCGGAAATTTTCCGGCACCTCAACGCCCTCGAACCCGGTTCGGGCGGCGAGTTACAGTTGACCGACGCCATCAACGCCTTGGTCAAGCAGCGTCCCGTCTACGCCTATCGCTTCGAGGGCAAACGCTACGACGCCGGGGACAAACTCGGTTTCCTCGAAGCCACGGTCGAATACGCCCTGCGCCGCGACGGCCTAGGCGACAAATTCGGCGCGTATCTCAGGAGCCTCAAGCTGTAGAGGCTCTGGTCGGTTGCCGGGGGGGGCCCACGACTGGAATTGGGTGCGTTGACGGTGCTTTGAAGCCTCAAGGACCACTCCCCGAACAGGACAGCCGCCCAGGGCAGAGGTGCTTCCGCGCGGGCTACGCGAGACGAAGTGCGAACTCGTCCTACACGAACAATTCGGTGATTTCGCGGTTGGCGATGACGCCGGTGGGCGATAGCGGCTCGACGTAATAAAAGGCGCGGCCCGAGGGCGTGGTCTCGACCTTCGTCTGCCAGTCGATGCCCATCGCTGAGTAGATCGTTGTGGCGACGTCTTCCATGTAGACGGGGCGTTTGGCGCTCCAGCCGTTGTCGATGATCTTGGCGCCCATTTCGTCGGTTCCACCGAGCACGCGATCGCCTTGGACGCCACCTCCGGCGAACAAGATCGTCGCCGCATAGGGGTAGTGGTCCCGTCCGTCGAGATCGGACAGTTCCCCCGGTGTTCGTCCGAACTCGCCCATGGCGACAACGAGGGTTTCGTCAAGCAACGTACCGCCACCAGGCTGCTTTGTGGATTCGAGGTCGTCGAGCAACGAGCAAAGGCCGGCGTCGAGGTCCGCGGACATCTGATAGTGCTTTTTGCGGTCGCTGAAGATTTTCGTGTGGTGGTCCCAGTCTTCTTGCGAGAGAAAGATAAAACGAGTGCCCGCGTCGGCGCGGACCAGATTGCGAGACAGCAAAAAGGCATCGCCGGTCACCGAGGAACCGTAGCGTTTGCGGTCTTCGGCGTCGAGTTGAAAGACCTCGGCGTTACGTTGGTCCGACATCAAGTTGACCGCGCCTTCGTAGTAATTGTGGAAGTCGCGATAGGTCTTGGCTTCCAGGCCGGGATCGGTGCGCAAACGGGAATCGAAACGCTTGAGCAGTTCCCAGCGTCGCTGAAAAGTTTCGCGCTCGTCGGCGGGGGGCGCGAAGGACGACAGGTCGGCTCGGGTATTGATGTGGAACGGCGCGTAGGTCGCCGGCAAAAAGCCCGGTCCGAGTAGTCCGGCCAGGTTGTAAAGCGTGTTAAAGGCCACGTAAGGGGGCAGGGAATCGGTCGGTCGCCTTTCCTTTTCGACTTCGGAAGAAACCACCGCGCCGACCGGCGGGATCTCCGGCGCCAGAGCGGGGTTGTGCGGATGCGCCGCCTGGCAGTAATACTGGCCGCGGCCGTGCTGGCTCTCCCAAGCATGGAATGAGCGGATCAGGGCGACTTTGTCGAGGCGTTGAGCGAGCCGCGGATAAAGTGACATCGGCCACTTGATACCGTTGGAAAGCCTTTGAATATCGAAGTCCCCGGGCGTCCAGGAGCCTTCCTTTAGATCCCAGCTATCGACGTGGCTGGGGCCGCCGGCGAGCATCACGAAGATGCAGAAGCGGGCCGAGCCGCGGGGTTCGTTGCGTCCGGCGGCGCGGACTTGCGAGGGTTTGAGCAGCGGAAGGAACGAGTAGCCGGTCGCCGTCAGCCCGCCCAACCGCAGCACCTCGCGCCGGGAGAGAAACATGTCTTGGAATCGCGTCATGGCCGGAACCTCTTCCTGTCGCACTCCTGGACCGGCTTGAGAGCCGGTCACGCAAGGACCGGCACGAGTGCCGGTCGCCACCGGACACCCTCAATAGTTAAATACGAAATCCAGCTTGTTCATCAACACCCACTGCAGGTCTTCGCCCCCGGCGGTCGGCCCTCGCTCGGCTAACAATCGCACCGACTCGGTTTTCTCCGCTTCGGTTGGCCAACGGGAAAGGAAGCGCAGGAAGAGCTCATCCGCGAGATCCTCGGATTCTATCGCCGGCTCTTGGCGCAACAGTTTGCCGAGGTGCGAATCGGCCTCGGCCTTGATCTTCGATTTGACAAAAGGTCCGTTCATCAACAAAACCGCCTGCGTGATGGAACCATCGGTCGTGGGCTCGTTCGACTCGCGGTTGGCTTGGCCGAAGGAGTTCAGGAAATACTCCATATCCTGTTTCCAGCCCGAGGCCAGGTATTTGTTGTGAACGATGTCGCGCGGGCCGCGGGTTTGGGTCAGAAATTTCGCCTTGTAGTCGGTCTTCGGGACCGGTATTTCGGTATAGAGGTCGGTCGCCTTGACCACGGCGTCGTAGACTTGCTCGGCCGTCAGCCGGCGCGCGAATTTGCGCGCGAAATACTGCGCGTAAGAATCTTTCCATTCGCCTCGAAACCCCGAGGACAACTGATAGGTACTGGATTCGACAATCAGGCGCATGAGGCGTCGAAGGTCGTAATCGTTCTCGCGAAAATCTTTCGCCAGGGCTTCGAGCAAAGCCGGGTGGCTGGCCTGAATCGTCCAATCGCCCTCGGGCGGGTTATCCGGGTCAAGGCGAGCCAGGTCAAAGTCGTCCGGCGGATCGACAATACCCACGCCCATGAACTCGGCCCAAAAGCGGTTGACCGTGGCGCGCGCGAACTGCGGATGGGACGTAAACATGCGCGCCAGCTCGTTGCGCAAGGGCTTGTCGGGGTCGGGTCTTTCGCCGGTGAAAATGAAGGCGGGTTCGATGAAACCGTCGGCGGTTCGGGGCAGTCGCACCGTGCTCGGGGCGTCTCCGCGATAACCCTGGCCCTTGTCGTCGATTGAATATTCGTCTTGGATCAGCGTGATGTCGGTTCGGCGCAGCACGCGCGTCTTGCCGAAAAAGGCCGCTTGCTTCCAGAGTTCCTCGCGCTTGCGGGCGGTCAGCCAGATGTTGAGCTGCTCGAGGTGCTTGGCGCCATCGTGGCAAGAGACGCATTGCAGATTGACGCCCATGAAGTGCTTGAACAGATAGACCGTCATGTCGTCGGCCGTATCCTCGTGCATCGTGATGTGGCAGGCGTCGCCGAAAACGACCCAGCGGACTAGATAGGACGCCGGGCCGACGTACCAATTGCTCAGCGCGCGGGCGGTGATCAACTCGCTCACGAGATCGTCGTAGGGTTGGTTGAATTGCAGCGAGTCGTAGATAAATCGATAGAAAAGGTTGCGGCCGTCGGTGCCGACTCGGCTGCCGCCGGTGCGCGCGATATCCGCATACCAGTAGGTCCAGCGCTCGAGATAAGGCTTGCTGCCGATCAGGCGGTCAATCAGCTTGTCGCGCTTTTCCGGGTCGTCGGAGGCGACAAACTCGCGAACCTCATCGGGGTAGGGAATGCGGCCTGTGAGGTCGAGCGATACGCGCCGCAGAAACTCCGCGTCGCCGGCGAGGGGCGCGTGGGGAATCCCGTCGCGTTCCATCTTGCTGAAGATGTGTTCGTCGATGAGGTTCTTGCGCGAAACATCGACGGGGTTGCCGGCCGGTTCGCCGGAGGCGACAAATTCGGTCAACTGAGAAGCTTGTTGGCGGCGATCGGCTTTGTTGACTTTGGGATGGTCGGCGGGGAGGTCTTTCGACGCTTCTGATTGCGCGAAAAGCCGGCCGCCGGTGGGGCTCGCGAGCACCCAGGCCGTGAGAGCCAAGACCAAGAGAACGGTTGGAAGACGCAACCTCATTGAGAGCCGCCTTTCTTTCCGCGGCGTCCGAGGGAAGGCGCCGCGGAACTTCGAAACAGCCGTTTTTCTATGTCACAGTGTAGAACTTTTGGCGGCACGTTGCAGTGGTCGCCGTGGTCCGCGGCGAGAACAGATTCGTTGGAGACGAGTCCGGACCACAAGACGAGCCGGCCGACGCCCAACCCGATTCACCCCGCCTCGCCCGCCTTCCGCGCCGGCAGCAGCTCCACGTAAGGGTCCTTGGCCGACTCATCACCGTACTTGTCGTGGTGTCGGACCCATAACATCCCGTAAGGTAGATCCTGCTCGTCGCGGCCTCGGGGAACAATGTCGAGGAGGTGGTAGACGCCGAGAAACATGTCGAGGCCTCGGGCAAACGAGGAATAGGTGTGAAAGATATCCCCCTCCTCGTCTTTGAAGAAGACGCTGATGCCCGGTCCCTCGGTCGACGGAAAGAATCCCTGGCGGTAGTTGTAATACATTCGCTTTTCGTCCACCTGCTCTGAAGTGAACGACACGTTGAAGTCCCAGTTGAAGTCGCTTTCAAACGACGACACCCACTTGAAGTTCCAACCCATCCGACGCTTGAAAGCCTCGAGCTTAGCCAGCGGCGCCCGAGACACCGTCACCATAGTCACGTCACGTTGCTCGAGGTGAATGATCGATGGGTCGTAGTGGTCCCCCAACAGCGAACACGACTTGCAGCCTTCGTCCCATTCCGGGTCAAACATGAAGTGATAGACAATCAGCTGGCTCCGGCCGTCAAACAAATCCGACAGGGTCTCCGTCCCGTTCGGTCCGTCGAAGCTGTATTCCTTCTCGACCTTCTCCCATGGAAGTGCCTGCCGTTCGCGACTCAACTCGTCGCGAAGCCGCGTGAATTCCTTTTCCTTGGCGAGCAGCTCCTGACGGGCCGCAAGCCATTCATCGCCTGAAACGACTTTGTTGTTTTGCATTTTCGGCCTCCAAGACTTGTCTCAACCCCGGCTCTATTTAAGCATAGACCCGCCGCCGGATACCGAAACTTCTCAGGGCACTTGGGCGCCCCGCGGCCGTGACCGCGTCAGGCACGCCCACGCTCACTGGTGCGAACGGGATTTCGCGACAGCTATCGAAAGACGCGAAGATTCCCGGCTGAGAGCCACCTTTGGGCAGACGCTTAATCGCTACACGCCGGCCGCCCCCCTACTTGCGCCAGAACCAAGGCGTCAGCAGAACGAGCGCGGAGTAGAACTCGAGGCGACCGGCAATCATACAAACACTCAAGACCCATTTGGCTCCGGCAGGCAGCCAGCCGTAGTTGTCGAACGGCCCAACTCCTCCAAACGCGGGGCCGATGTTGAATACCGCGGCAATAGCCGCGGTGAGCGACGTCAAGACATCCACACCCATTGAGGCCAGCAACAGAGATGCCGACAAAATGACGGCGGCGGCAATGTCAACCAGGATCAGCAAGCTCTGAACCGTCGACTCCGGGATGACGCGCGATCCGAGACGAACCGCAAACACGCCGCGCCGATTCACCATACGCTTGAATTCTCGGTCGACCACCTTGATGAGCAGCAACAGACGCGCAACTTTGAGACCGCCCGACGTAGAGCCCGTACAGCCGCCGACGAACATCAAACCTAGAAGCAGCATTTGCCCGAGCGGATGCCACAGCTCAAAGTCGTCCGTCACAAGTCCCGTCGTGGTCGCAATCGATGTGACTTGAAAGAAACCGGCGCGGAGCGCGGGCTCCCAGGCATAGCCGTTGTGAAAACGGAGCAAAACCGTGGCGACGACGCCGGCGATGAGAACGATGCTGACGTAAGCCCTAAGCTGGGCATCCTTCAGGACCGCGAGAGGGCTTCGCTCCAGCCAAAGCCGGTAGTGCAGAATCATGCTGATTCCGCCTAAGAACATGAAAGTGATAATCGTGTATTCCACAGCTGGGTTCTGAAAGCTCGCGACGCTGGCGCCGCGGCTCGAGAACCCGCCGGTGCCCAAGACTGAGAACGTGTGGCACAGCGCATCGAAGTTACCCATTCCGGCCCAGCGCAGGGCGATGTACGAAGCGAGCGAAAGCCCCAAGTACACTTTCCACAGCGCCAATGCTGTCTCGGTAATCCGCGGCTTCAATTTCTCTGAGATCGCGCCAGAGAACTCAGCTCGGTAAAGGCTTGTGCCGCCGTGGCCGACGAGAGGTAGGACGGCCACCCCGAGTAATATGATTCCCATCCCGCCTATCCAGTGGGTGAGGCAACGCCAGAACAGAATCGGCTTTCCGAGGCGCTCGACGTCATTGAGGACGGTAGCGCCTGACGCTGAAAACCCCGAAGCGGCCTCGAAGAATGCGTCTGTAAAGCTCGGAAACTCAGGCGAAAGGTAGAACGGGAGGCCGCCTAAGAGAGGCACCGAAGCCCAAGTGGCTGTTACCAAAAAAAGCGCTTCGCGCTGATGAAGTTCGCGAGTGGGACGGGGCAGCAGAGAAATCAAAAGACCGCCGGCCGATGCGCAAATGAACAACGAGATCAGCAATGGCCGAAGCGGTCCGGATGATGTCAACAATCCATACAGAATCGGCGCCGTCAGCGCCACCGCCAGAAACAAGAGGAACTGCCCTAAGACGTAGCCGATTGAGTCGAACCGCAACACAGTGTCGAACCTGCTCGTTCAGGGCGTCCCGCGGCTAGCGGAGACGCGATGCGGACGGCCTCTGCTGAGCCAGAGCCGACGGGGCCCAAAGAATTACTGGAATGGCCGCTCTTCTTCGCATCCGTCGCCTCGGTTTGGCTGTGCTCGCGCCATGAGTATAGGTCGAAGTTCTGCTCCCGCGCAACGATCCTCGCCCTCCAGCGAGCCAGGCCGCTTCGAAGGCGCGCCGCACGGTAAACGTCTCGTCGATTCAAAGCTCGCGTGCTTACGGAAAAAGAATGTCGCAATTTTTGTTTGAAAGGCGACAGTCGAGACACCTGTCGGATGTCTGTTTACATCATGAGGGAGATTTGTTAAAAGGGTCGATGAACGAACGCTCTCCTGGTGATGGAGGACATGACTCGATTCTCCCCGTTTCGGGTAAGGCTCCCGCCCGGCACAGGCGGGAAAGCCGGTCCCCCATTCCGCCTTCCCCGAGCTTTTCGAGGATTTCGCAATGGGAGATGGTTTGGCCGCCCATTGAGGCTCAATTCTATCGCTTGCAAGATAGCTGGCGAGAACAATCGATGTCACAAACAGAAAGATTTATCTCGCTCAGGCTGTCGCGTCAGCTTGGGTTCCGGCTGCCCTGGAAGGCCGTGAGCGGGCTCAGGGACGAGATTACTCATGCGAGATACCGATAATATCGACACTTATCTTCAGAGCAGCCCCATGTGATTTTCCGGCGGGACTTAAGCCTCCTTCCCGTCAAAGAATTATTCGGGCCGGGCTGCTTACGATCCGGCCGTTTTGCCCGCGACCTTGGGCGCCGATCAGTCTATGTATCCCAAACTCCGCAGCCGCGTCAGCTCCTGGTCGCTCATGCCCTCGAGGGACTCGGCTCCCGGTAGCTCCACGGCACCCGCTAGTTGCCGCCGCTCTTCCAGAACGGGTTTGAGGCGTTCGACAATCTCGGGATGATCCGCGGCGAGGTCGTCGAGGTCGAGTCGGTCTGTTCCGTGGTCGAAGAGTTCGAATTCGGGGCCGTCATCGTTTCTCTTCGTATGCCGAATCAACTTCCAGCCGTCGTGGATCACGGCGAAGGACTCCGTGTTGTACGGTATCGGCCCACCGCCGCGCTCGGTGGTGTTCTTTTCGACAAAAGCGCCGCGGGGCTCCCATCCACGGTCCGCGGCCGCCTCGGCGAGATCCGCGCCCTCTCCGCCCCCGGCGTCACGAGCGGCGGCCATGAGTCCGACCAGGCTCTGGCCTTGGAGGTTGTCGGGCGCCTGCAAGCCGCTCAATTCGAGCACGGTCGGCATGACGTCGATGCTCCGCACGGTTTCGCCGATCACCAGCCCCTCGGGGACGAACGACGGCCCGTGGAAAATCAGCGGAACATTGGCCAGCTCGCCGTAGACCGTCTGTCCGTGTAACATCAGGCCGTGCTCGTGGAAGCCCTCGCCATGGTCGGAGGTCAACACGAACAGTGTCTTGTCGTCGAGATCCAGTTCCCGCAGGCGCTCCATGAGTCGGGCGATCTCGGCGTCCATGCCCCGAATCGAGCCGTCGTACCAGCCTTTCGTGTAGGACATGAACTGTTCTCGATCGACGCCGGAAGCCTTCAATTCTTCGAGCGAGGGTGTGATCTCCCAGCGGTCTCTGGGGTGCTTGATGGCTTTCTTGACCTTTTCGACGTTCTTGTCGTGCTGCTCGCGGAACTTCGGGTCGGACCAAATCGTGCTGTACGGACGCCGCGGTTCGACCGGCGTGTGAGGATCGAGAACGTGCAGAAACACAAAGAAGGGCTCGTCTCGATGCACTTCGAGCCACTCGCTGAGTCGGTCGACAAAGGGGCGGGCGCTCTTGTTCCAGAAATCTCCCCACTCGAGAGAACCCGGTTCATGCAGCTCTTCGTAGCCTTGGTGGAGGTTCGCCGACTTCCCGGTAAAGCCGTTCGCTGAAAAACTCAACGTCGCGTATCCCGCGCCGCGGAAGACCTCGGCCAGTGTGACGGCGGCGGGGGGAAGCAGGTCCGCCATGTCCAGCACGCGGTGGGAACTCGGGTACAGCGAAGTCATCAATGTGGTTGCCGACGTTTTGGTCCAGGTGGCTTGGGAAATGTTGTCTTTGAAGACCGCGCCCCGGGACGCCAAGCGCGTCAGCGCGGGGGCCGTCTCTCGTTCGTAGCCCCACGGTTGCAGATGATCCCGGCGCAAGGTGTCGGCCATCATCAAGATGACTCCTTGAGGCCTGGCGTTCTCCCGGACCAGATCCGCCGCGGCGTTTCCCTCGTCTCGAGCGGGCACTCCGCCGCGAGCACGGATCGCCGGGCCGCCCCAAATACCCAACATGCCGGGCTCGTCCCCCGATACCGAAAGCTGCAAGCTGACCTCGCGGCCGGCATAGGCGGCCAGCTCAACCGGGGCGGCTTCCCAGCGATCCGGAGTGGTGATCGTGCGTTCAAGCAGCACGTCTCCATTCGCCGGGTCCGTGTCCGGGGAGGCCGCCCGCACGGAAAACGTCACCGGCGATTCTTCGAGGGTTCCCAGGTGCAGATCAAGCCACGGGTTCCCGCGGAGGTCCAGATCGAAGGTGATCGACTCGGGTGAGCGCGCGACGAGGGTCTCGCGAAAGATGTTGCCCATGCCGTGCCAGCCGACTCCCGCCGGTATGCGGCTCAGGTGTTGTTTGAGCGTGACAACGCGGACGGATTCCATTTCGAAATCAGCGCCGGCAACGTCGGTCGGCCGAATCATCAATTTGCGGAGCCATTGAAGTTGGAAGGGCCGGCGCGGCCGCAGGGTCAGGGTGTGCAGGTCTCCCGGTATGATCGGACTTGCCAGCGGCCAGGGTTGGGTCAGGGGTTCGGCCCATTCTAGGACTCTCTTGAAGTCGATGTCCTGCTCGCCCGCGCTCCGGGCCATCATATTGGCGCCCCGGCTGACGCGCATCCGGACTTCAACCGCATGCAGCAGGTCGGCCGTGTCGAGCACCTCCTCCAGCTGGACCCAGATAATCGGGAAATCCGTCGTCGAACGGCCGCGCAGACTCCCGTCACGCACCTCGAGGCCGCTGACGCCGACACCGGCTTTCCAGCCGAGCATCGCCGGCGCGCCTTCCTCGATCTCGCCAAAGTTCCACGAGCCGGTCGTGTCGACCGGTGCGATCTTCGTCGGCGTGCCTTGGACCATGTCTTCTCGAAACTCGTCGATCAGACGGATGACGCCTTCCGACGGCCCGCCACCGCAACCGCTCAACAGGGCGACGGAAAAAACCGCGGCGAGAGCAAGTGCTTCGGAGGAAACGCCACGCGCGCCGAGCCGGGCGGATCTCATGCGCCGCCTCGGAACTTTAGCCGAATGTTGCGAGGAGCAGTAACGCTTGAAAGCCATGTGGCCTCCTTCTCCCGAGTGCGTACCACGATGTCCGACTCAGGGCCGCGAAGAAACGGGGACTGCCCGCATCTTGAGCCGCGAAGCGGCGGCGGGAATTTAGCCCAGGGTGGAGCCGAAGGCGAAACCCCGGGTACGGAATCAATTCAGGTTGAGCCCTGAAAGGGCGGCAGGAACGCATCACGACACCCATTTCCACAGCGGCGTTGTGAATCCGCGGATTCATGGAAACCGACTGTCTCCGATTCTTTCACGGCCCCTTCACCGCCGGTTCTTCCGGATCTTCTATTCCTCTAGTCCTCAATCCTCTTGAACGTTGCCGGGGGCCAATCAGGATGATTCACCGTGAAGCCGACAACTCGGTCTTCCTCGAAGTCAAACGTCAACACAATGGCCGTTTTCTCGCGGATATGGAACACGGTCGGACTCTCCGGATAGAGTCTCGATTCCCCACCCCACGTGCTGTGAAGAAGAATGCCCTCCTCGAAGAGGATCTTCGTCTTCCAACCCTGTTCGGTTTTGAAGTCCCCGGCGTAGGCCTTGAGCCTTTCGGCGGAAAGAACGGAGTCTTCAGCTTCAGAAATAGGGGACACGCCCGCGTCGCGGAGCAACGCAGCGATCTCAACTTGTCCGGCCTCGGTTGCCTTCGCCAGGGCAAAGTCCATCGTCTTTTGGGAAACCCCTCCGCCCGCAAGCACACCGTGAACACTGGCAATGTCGCCCGCGCCCACCGAGGTAATCAACGCGTGCCGCTCGAAGCAGTAGACCAGGATTTCCATTTTGGCCCTGGCACGGTCACAGGATACACCCCCGCTGTGCCGAATACCACGTCTTTTCGCGCTGAACCCTGCACATCACCTCCGCCGGTAGGCGCCAGGGCTCGTCCGTCCGCTCACAGACGTTGATTGAGCGGACTGAACGGCGCTCCGGCCGACACTGCTCCTTGCGAAACCTTTTTGGAGCCAAAAACTGTTGATCCTCGCCCGGGCAACGCTACCCACCCGGCACAGGCAGCGCCCAGATCCTATGCAGCATGTCGCCGAACAGCCGCCGGTTCAGATGTCCTTCGGCCAACAGCAGCCAATAGTACCGCGCATGCTTGACCAGCCTACCGCCCGTCTTCATCAGCCGCTGTTGCAAGCTCGTCAGCGACCAGCTCTTGATCCGTTGCGGCAGCCCGAGCCTCCGCCATAGGTTCCCCAGGTTATAGGCCAGCACGCTGAGTTGCAGTCGCACTTCGTTGGCCCGGAACCGATGGCATGACAGCCTTGTCCAATGCGTCGCTTGTTTGCCTTCCTTGATCCACTGCTCCGCCGTGCCGCGCTTGTTGTAGAACCGCACCAGCGAGCGGCTCGGCAAGGCCATGCTCGTGACGATGAAACCGACGCGAGGAAACAACTCACCTTGGTGATGCTCGACCTTCGCAACAACCCGCCGGGAACTTCGACCAGCTCGCGGCCTGATACCGAAAGCTCCTGTAGCGCACCAGGGGCTTTGCGCTCGGCCTGCCCGGCGGACGAAACAGGATATCTTCGATCTCCAGCTCCAGGCTCTTGTTGGCCGGGATGCGAATCACGTAGTCCACGCCGCGCTCCTCCAACGTCTCGTAAATATCCGGCTTGGCGAAGGCGGCATCGGCCCGGAACGTCACCTGTTTGCCCTCCGCCTGTTGGCGTTCGATTTCCGGCAGCAGCAGCTCGTCCCAGTCCTCGGCGCTGGACACGTTGCCCGGTCGCAACTTTGCCGCCAAGCAATCGCCGTGCTGGTTGAACAGCAACAGTGGGTGGTAGCAGACCGACTCGAAGTGGCCGTTGTAGGCGCTGCCTTCCTGCCGGCCGTGGACGAGGCTCTCGGTAGAGTCCATGTCCAGCACGACGCACTCGGAGTCATCACCGGCCTCGGCTTGCGCGATCAACTCGCGGTTCACCGCCATCAGCCCGATCAGATTCTCGTCGCCGGCGAGCATGGCGGTCTCGAAGCTCTGCAGCCGGGAGGTCAGCGCCGCGCCGCGATCCCAGTTCTTCTTCGAGCCAATCAGCCGAAAGGTTGGATCGGCGGAGACACGAACGGCGTCGTTGAGATCCTCGTAGCCCGCCAAGCGGGAGTAGACCGACTGTCGCAGCAGATCGACGAACGGGAACTTCTTGTTCGAGCCTTGCCGCGAATCCGTCAGATGCTCGTCTATCAGCTTGCCTAGTCCGAGTCGTTCGTCCAGTTCGCGAATGAGAATCAGCCCGCCATCCGAGGTGACTCGCGATCCTTGGAAATCGACCTTGAGAAATCCATTGAAGGTGAGCTGAAACGGTTTGTTTTCTTTTTCACCCATTGGGTGTTGATCTCCTCAGCGCCTTGAGTGCTTTCAAGCCCGCATAAATAAAGGCGTCCGAGTCCACCCGATGGTTAGCAGAACCGAAACTAAAGTGGAAATCCGGGTTTGAGGTTCTCGGCCGTGCGCAGGTAGATGCGGCCCTCGGCCAGAGCCGGCGTGGCGTAGATGTCCTCTGCGAGATCGTTCACCGCCAGCGCCTCCCAGTCCCCACCTGCCTTGAGAACGGCGACCTTCCCGGTCTCACTGGCCACGTAAATCTTGCCGTCCGAGGCGATCGGCGATGAATAGTATTTGTCGATCGCCTCGCGAATGCGCCCCTGCTTGAGAATTTCTCTGCTTTTCGGGTCCAGCGAGGTAACAATGCCTCCGTCCTTAATCAGATAGAGGACTCCGTCGTAGAGCAGAGGCGAAGCAACCTGCGGAAGCCCCTTCTTGAGTCGCCATCGAACGTGCGTCTCGGTGACATTGCCGCTTCCTCCGAGAGCGATCCCCAGAAACGTCAAGTCGCCCCGGAGAGACTTTTGGGCCCGATTGTATTCCTCCTCGTCCATTCCGCCGTCTTCGCCCGCCCAGCGCCGCAACATGGCGGGCATGAAGCGGTTGCGCGGGTTGTCGTTCATATCCGAAAGGCTGATCTTGCCGTCCTTGTCTTTGTCGGCCCATTTGAGCATTCGCTCGAAGGGCGCGGCGGGGCCTCCGCCTAGACCGCTGCTGCCGGCGAAGAACATTCCGTTTCCCACGACCGGCGACCCCCTCGATTGATAAGCCAACCCGTCCACCCACCAAAGCCGCTTCCCCGTCTTCGCGGAATAACCGGCAGCCTCGATCGGGGAAATGCCGACGATTTGCGCGGGACCGTCGTCCGGCTGATACAGCACCGGCGTGGCATACCCGCCCAGGATGCTGGGTTTTTCGACTTTCCAGGCCAGGCCGCCGTCCTCGGCATGGAAGGCCGCCAAGTAGGAATCGCCGATCTGATCGACCATCAAAACGATCTTGCCGTCGACATATAGCGGCGAGGTGGACATGCCGTGTTCGGTGTCAAACGGGCCGAGTGGAACGAGCCAACGCCGATTGCCGTCCGGTCCGTAGGAAACCAGGCCAACCTCGGAGAAGAATGCGTAGACGTTTTCGCCGTCGCTGACCGGGCTGGGCGCGGCGGGGTCATTCAAATCGTTGCGGAACTCGCCGCGGTCTTTCTCGATGGATCGCCGCCAGAGGGGCCTGCCGGTTTCGCGGTCAAACGCCAATACGAGACGTTCATCGCCCTGATGAGCGGTGAGGAAGACATGGTCCTTGGTGAGTACCGGCGATGATTTCCCCGACGCCGCAGCGACCTTCCAAGCCATGTTAAGGCCGTCGCCGAACGCAACCGGCAGCCCGGCGGCATCAGCCACGCCGGAGCCGTTGGGACCTCGGAAGCGCGACCACTCGGATGCCTCCAGGCATGGCGTTAATAGGGCCAGTGACGCCGAAAGTACCGTTGCGAGTTTGAGCATCGGGATCCCCCCCTGATCTGCCTTTTTCACCATCCGCCGGCCGAAGCACGGGATAGGCCGGTCATTATTTCGGTACGGTTGCCTGTTATTGCGTTACGCGTTTCGCCTCCGCATGTGGTGAAAACGTGGGCAACGATGTTTAGTGGCTTATGTTGTTTCGCCCCGGCGATATGTTCGCCGCGATCGTCGGAGGCAATCTTTCGGTAGTCGTTAATGAAAATGATAGTCCGATAGTTGTTTAGTAGCAAGCGACATCTTCGGACATCGCGGTTTTGACCGTTGTTGCCATTGCTCCTCTCGCTTTGCACAGCTGGAGGGCTCGCTTGCGAGGGCTGGCGAGTGCGCGAGATAAATACGGGAGAATAGGCGGCGCCGGCCAAGCCGGGAATGTGGACGTCCGTCCGCGCTACGACCGGTGAACCCCTCCACATTGATGTCGAACACCCTGGCCGGCTTAACCGATCCGGCCCTCTGCTAGAGTGTTTACTTGTTGGTTCCCTCACCATTGCTCGATCGGGCGTCGCTCGAGCGCCTCGAACGATTGGCGATTCGTTGGGAGCAGTCTTTCAACGGATTGCTGGGCGGCAACAACCTGTCGCGCTATGCGGGCGTGGGGCATGAATTTCTCGATCATCGGCAATTCCAACGTGGCGACGACTTGCGGGCGGTGAACTGGCGCGCCTACTTACGGTTGGAGCGCATTTTCCTAAAGATGTTTCGCACCGAGCCCCGAACGCCGGTTCGCGTGTTGCTCGACTGCAGTGAGTCGATGGCTTGCGGCGCTCCGGAAAAAGGCCCCGGGGAGGCCAAGTTTCACTACGCCTGCCGCTTGACGGCGGCGCTCTGCTATATCGGACTGGTGCGGCTCGAAACCGTTTTCGTGCAGCCCTTCGGGGCGGATTTGCAAGAGGGATTTCGGGCTGACGGCGGGCGTCACCGCTATGCGCGCGCGGCGCATTTTCTTGAGGGTTTGTCGACTTCCGGCCGATCGGAGTTTTTTGAAACGGTGCGGCTGTTTCTGGCTCCGGCGCCTTCGCCGGGATTGACGATTATCGTGTCGGACTTTCTGGACGAGAGCAGCTGTGAGACCGCGTTGCAGCACCTCTCCGATTACGGGCATGAACTGCTGTTGCTGCACGTGGCCGGACCCGACGATCGGACGCCGTCGTGGCGGGGCGAGTTGGAACTGGTCGATGCCGAAAGCGGGAACTCGCGGCGGATCAACATTGATCAACGAACCGCCGACGAACATACGACCGCCTACGACGAGTATTGTCGGCGTCTGGAGTACGCCGCCTCACGCAGCGGCGGACGCTACATTCATTTAGGGACGGAACTTCCGATTGAAGACACGCTCTATGGCTCGATGACCCGTGCCGGTTCGGTCAGCGTGCAGTAGAAGAAGCCGCCGGGCAGCAACCCCGTCGTTTCGCGATGAGTCTTCTCAACCTCACGATCGTCGAGTTTCTAGCGATCTTGCTGCCTGTCGCCGCCGCGATCACGGCGCTCTATTTTTACGATCGCTCTCGGCGGCGGCAAGTTGTTTCGACTCTGCTGTTTTGGCCCCGGCGCCCGGATCCTCCGATGGTCACGCGGCGGCGCAAGCTGCAACAACCCTGGTCGTTGCTGCTGCAATTGCTCGCGCTGCTGCTGCTGCTGTTGGCGATTGCCGATTTTCGCTGGGGGGAGCAGGCGGGCGCGGTGCGACGCCATGTCGTCATCCTCGACACGTCCGCTTGGATGGGGGCGGTAACCCCGGACGGGCGCCGCTTGATGGACATCGCGCGGCAAAGAGCGCGCGCTTACCTCGAGGCGGTACCCTCCGGGGAGCCGGTGATGTTGATTCGGGGCGACGCCAACCCGGCTCCGGCGACGCCCTTCACGGCGGACCGCGAGGCGTTGGAAGCAGCGATCGCCGCGTCGGAACCCGGGTGGACTTCCATTGACTTAAGCGCGGCGCTCGACACGGCGCGCGGCGCCTTGGCCCTGCATGGCCCTGCGGGCGCGGAGTTGAGCGAGCAGTCGAGCGTCGGCGAGGTTACCTACATCGGCAGCGGGCGCGCCGGCGAATCGGGGGCGGCGGCCTCAAAGATTCCAAGACTACGTTGGATCGAGGCGGGCGAGGCGATCGCGGACCTCGGCGTAAACGAGCTGGTCGCGCGACGGCCGGCCGACGATCCGGAACGCTGGGAAGTGCGGGTTGAGCTTTTCCATGCCGGGGAGGCGGCGCGGGAAGTCGAAACGCAATTTCTGTTTGCCGGCGACATGCTCGGGACCAAGACGCTTCGGTTGCCGGCAACGGGAACCAAAGATCTGACGTTTCGATTGCGAACGCCGCGCGCCGGGCGGCTCGAGGTGCGGCTTGGCGCGTCCGATGGTTTCGCGTTGAATGACAGCGCGGCGCTTGATTTGCCGGCGCATCGCCGTCATCGAATCGATGTCTACTCATTGAATGCCGGCGGCCTGAGGAGTTTGCTTGGGGCCAACCCGAATCTCGAAGCGCTTTTTGAGGCTCCCAGCAATTACAACAGCGCGGAAGGCCGGAGGACCGCCGTTTTCGACGGTTTCTCACCCTCGACCGAACCGCGATCGAATGCCGTCTATATCAACCCCCCACGCGAAAGCTCGCCGGCGGAGATCAGTCGGATCGCGCGTGAGCAGCGCAGTACGCGTTGGAACGCGGATCATCCTTTGGGGCGAGGGTTGCGGACCCGCGACGTTGTCCTCGAGCGCACGGCGATTTTCGAGCCGCGTCCCGGCGACGTGACGATCGCGGAGAGCGAGGCGGGGCCGGTGATCATCGCGCGTGTCGAAGAGGGGCGCAAGCAGGTATTTTTCGGCTTTGAGTTTTCGGATTCGGGGCTGCGAAATCGCCCGGCGGCGCCGCTGCTTTTCGCCAACACGATGGCATGGATCTTTCCGAATAGTTTTCGGTCTTCGGAACTGCGCGCGCGGAGCCCGGGGTTGATCGAAATCGAGGTGGGCGAGCAAGCCGAGAGCGATATCACGGTCCGCTCGAAGGAAAATCCCGACTTGCCATGGAGCTATCGGGACGGCAAGGTGCGCTTGTTTGCATCGACGCCCGGAACGGTGGTCGTGCGCGCCCCCACGGTCGAGAGCCGCTTGGCGCTGACGCTGCCCGAGCCGGCGCGCGGGAAGTGGAGTCCGCCGGAAGGCGTCTTGCGTGGGGTGCCGCCGCGAGCGGTGGGTCGGGCGGGAACCTTGGTTTTGTGGCCGTGGTTGGCGGCGTTGGCCGCGGGTTGTTTGTTGGTGGAGTGGAAACTTTTCGGACGCGCGACGCGGGGCGAGTCGATTTCAAGCGGAGACGCTGGCAGCGCGCTGTCCCTCGGTCTCGGGTTGAGGGATGCCGGCAGAGCGAGTGGAGCCGGAAAGCCTGAAGCCGAAACTCGCGAGAAGGAGGCGGTGCTGTGAGCTTCGCCAACCCTTCGGCCTTCCTCCTGCTGCCCTTGGTAGCGGCCTGGGCGTTTTGGGAATGGCGCCGGACCAGCCGCAAGGCGGGCGTCTTGCTCAAGGCCCTGGTTTTCGCTTGCGTGATCGCGGCCTGGGCCGAACCGCGGCTGACGTTTTTCGAAACCAAGACGGCGGTCGCGGTGCTTACCGACACCTCGGCCAGCATTCCCGACGAGCAGGTCGAACAACAGCGCGAGATTCTTCGTCGTATGCGCGAAGCGCGCGGACGCAATCTGCTGCGGGTATTTTCTTTCGATGAAACCGCTCGGCCCGGGTCGCCCGCGCGTGACGCCTCGCCTCGCGGGACCAACATCGAAGCCGCGCTGCGGGCCGGGCTTTCGGCGCTTCCGGCCGACCGCATCCCGAAAATCGTTTTGATTTCCGACGGTTGGGAAAACCAAGGGGCGGTCGAGCGCGTGGTAGAGCCGGCGCGGCGGCGCGGTGTGTCGGTCAGCACGATTCCTCTCGCAGGGCGACGGCGTCCCGAGCTGCGGCTGAAAGCGCTGAGCGCGCCGACGCGGGCCTTTCGCGGCGAGCGTTTCTCAATCGACGCCGTGATCGAAAGCCCCGCCGTGACCGCGGTGGATGTATCCCTGCAGGCCGAGGGCAAGTCGATCGGGC
The DNA here is from genome assembly GCA_965238125.1 of Bryobacterales bacterium. GTDB lineage: Bacteria > Acidobacteriota > Terriglobia > Bryobacterales > UBA6623 > UBA6623. The sequence continues at coordinate 1,807,727 of OZ250179.1, forward strand.
AGTCGAGCGCGCGTCTGGAAGCCGGCGAGAACTTTCTCCGTCTCAATGCCCGACTCGACATCGCCGGTTCGGCGCTCGTCAGTGGCGCGATCAAGTCGGCTGAGTGGGGCGAGCTGGTTTTCGAACATACGGTTTCGTTGGCGCAACCGCGGGTCTTGCTGGTGTCGGGCGACACCGAGGAACGAGATGCTCACTTGCTGGGCGTATTGCGCGCGGCCGGGTTTGAGATCGAGCGCACCCAGGACGCCTTCCCCCCTGACCTAAGCGACTTTCAGGTCATCGTCGTCAACAATATTCATCTCGAGGGTCTGCCGCTCAGCGGTAAGGAGCGTATTGAGGAGTTCATCCGCGAAGGCGGCGGATTCCTGCAAATCGCCGGGGAAAATTCCCTCTACGTCGAGCAGGAAGAAAACGCGGACGACCCTCTGTGGCGAGCTCTGCCGGCCGATCCCGCTCCCCCCCGCACGCCCGAGGGAACGGCTGTGGTGTTGATTCTCGACAAGTCGTCTTCGATGGAAGGCCAGAAGATGGATCTGGCGCGACGGTCGGCGCTGGGAGTGGTCGAGAATTTGCGGCCGATTGATCAAGTCGGGGTGCTGGTCTTCGACAATTCCTTTGAGTGGGTGGTGACTCTACAAAGGAACGAGAATCCGAGCGCGACGAAGGAACTGATCTCGAGCATCATCGCCGACGGCGGAACGCAGATCGCCCCGGCGCTGACCGAGGCTTTTGAAAAAGTTCGACCCTCCGAAGCGGCCTACAAGCATATTTTACTGTTGACCGACGGTATTTCAGAAGAAGGCGACAGCATTGCCCTAGCCAAAGAAGCGGCGAAGCTGAAGATCACGATTTCAACGATCGGGTTGGGGCAGGACGTCAACCGCGCCTACCTGGAACGCGTCGCCCGAACGGCCGAAGGCAAGCCGCATTTCTTGCTCGACGTCTCCGGGCTCACACAGCTTGTCCTCAAGGACGTCATGGAGCATACCGGGTCATCGGTAATGGAAAAGGACGTTCGGGCGCGGGTCGTTCGCGACGTGGAAATCCTCGACGAAGCCCGGATCGCCGAAGCGGGGCCTTTGCGCGGTTGGGTGAAGTTTGTCGCGAAGCCGGAGGCCGAGACGATTCTCGAGATAGACGAAGCGAATGAAGGAACCGGCGAAAGAGACCCGCTGCTGGTGCGCCGGCAATACGGGCTGGGCCGAGCCGCCGTTTTCACGTCCGATGCGAAGCAGGTCTGGGCGGCTAACTGGATCGAGTGGGACGGCTTCGATGTCTTTTGGACGAATCTGCTGCGCGACGTTTTGCCGCGTGCGCACGGGGTGGAGGCCGAAGCGCGGTTCGATGCGGCCGAGGGCGAGATCGTCGTCCGCTACCGCTGGGCGGAAGCGGGCTTGGGGCAACCGCTGGAAGCTCTCCCGGAGCTTTACGCGCTTGGCCCCGACGGTTTCCAACACGCGGCCCAAATCGAGCGTGTCTCGACGGGTGTGTACGAAGCACGGGTTCCGGTGGATGGCAGGCAGGGACTGTTTCGCATGCGGCCGGCCTCGGAGCTTGAACTCTTTCCTGAAACCGCCTATTACCGCGTCGAGGCGGAAGCCGCCGACTATGGCTCGAACCCCGGATTGCTGCGCAAGATAGCCGCGTGGACCGGTGGAGAATTTGATCCGGCGCCCGAGAGCGTGTTTACATCGAGCCAAGCGACGCCGGCGATGATGGATTTGTGGCCGGGTTTCTTGGCGTTGGCCATTTTTCTCAACCTATTCGAACTGGTGGCGCGCAAAGGGTGGATCCCATGGTTGCGGCGCTGGGCGTAGCGCGTGACCGCATCAGGACGTGGGCTCAAGGGGCTGCGTCGCGGTGTTGTTCCGCAGTCCGGTCTGGATGACCCGCGCGCACGCGGCGCAGACAACGAGCCACACAGCGGCGACGCCGATTTCTCCCAAGAGTAATTTCCCGACGCCGAACAACGCGCCGTAGATGAGCCCACAGCCTGCCGCCCAGTGGAGCAAGTCCCGCCCCGGTCCGGGCCGTGGGCCGGCATCACCGGCCTCGGCGGGGATGGGACCCCAGAGAACGCGGTAGGGACGAACGCGCCGGTAAAACGAGATGAGCTTCTCGCGCGGTTCCGGTCCGGTGAGATACGTGACTGCCACCCAGCCGACGGTCGTCAGCACGACGGTCCACAACATCACGATTGCGAAATCATTAGGGTCGTCGGTGTCGTACCCCATCCACAATTGCAGGGAAATCGATACGGCGAATGCCGTGATCATCGCGGCGACCTCGCTCCACGCGTTCACCCGCCACCAGAACCAACGCAAGATCAACACGCCGCCCGTCCCGGCACCGGTGGCCAACAAGAGCTTCCATGCGCCGCCGATGCTGTCCATATAGAAAGTAATGACGGCGGAAATCACCGCCAGCAAGATGGTCGCGACGCGGCCGCCGGCGACCAATCGACGCTCGCCGGCGTCGGGCTCCACAAAGCGCTGATAGAAATCGTTAATCAAGTAACTCGCGCCCCAATTGAGCAAGGTGCTGATAGTGGACATGAACGCCGCCGCGAATCCCGCGATCATCAAACCCCGCGCGGAGGGCGGCAGGTAGTCGACCATCACCAGCACGTAGCCGCTTTCGGCGTCGGCGAGATCAGGGTAGGCGACCAGCGACACTAAGCCCACCAGAATCCACGGCCAGGGACGCAGCGCATAGTGCGCGATGTTGAACCACAGCGTCGCCAGCAGCGAGTGGCGCTCGTCGCGCGTCGCGAACATGCGTTGGGCGATGAACCCGCCGCCGCCCGGCTCCGCTCCCGGGTACCAGGTTGCCCACCAGTTCACCGCGATGTAGACGAAAAACGTCAGCATCGGCATCCAAGGCGAATCGAAGTCGGGAAAGAAAGCCAGCGCGGCTTCCCCTCGCAACTCGGTTACGCGTTTGGTGAGTTCGCCCATGCCGCCGACGCCGCTCACCGCGAAAACGGCCAAGGCGACCGCGAGTCCCATCATCAGCACGAACTGCACGAGGTCCGCGATCAGCACGCCGCGCAGGCCCGCCAGAGTCGAGACGGCGCAGGTGAGCGCCGTCAGTCCCAGCACGGCGAAAATGGCGGTTGTCTTATCGATGCCGAGCACCAGCATCAGCACCTTCACCATCGCCAGGTTGACCCAACCCATCACGATGCAGTTGACGGGGATCGCCAGATAGAGTGCTCGAAAGCCGCGCAGGAAAGCTGCGGGGCGTCCGCTATAGCGAATCTCGGCGAACTCGACATCGGTCACCACGCCGGCTCTGCGCCACAGTCGGGCATAGAGAAAGACCGTCAACATACCGCTGAAAACGAAATTCCACCAGAGCCAATTGCCGGCGATGCCGCCGGTGGCGACCATGCCGGTGATCGCTAAGGGTGTATCGGCGGCGAAGGTCGTGGCGACCATCGATGTCCCCGCCAGCCACCACGGAGCGGAGCGCCCGGAGACGAAGAATTCGTCGAGACCGCGCCCGGCGCGACGGCGATAGTACAGGCCGATGGCAAGATTGAAGAGGAAGTAGAGACCGACGACGAGCCCGTCCAGCCAAGTGAGCTTCATGCGCAGGCCATTATAGGGGAACGGGTGGGCTGTTAGCCGTGAGCCGTGAACCTTCGGGCGAGTGGGGGGGCGATTCCGGGTTTGACGCGAGAGACCGGTTCAGGCCGCCTCGAACAGTTTCTCGACGCGAGAAACGTATTCCGAGGCGAGTTGGCTGAGCCAATCTCCGGCTTGGCTTGCGGCGGCGTCGTCAACGGCGCGCACGGCGTCAAGATGGGAGCCGGAGGCTCGTGCCTTTTCGTATTGCCTTGCGAATTGCTCCGGGGCGGGGGAATCGTCGGGGGCTGTTGTGAGCGCCTCGCGCAACTCGCGGCGCTTTTCGATGAGCAGGCGGTGTTCGGCTTGGCATCCGATGAGTCCGGCGTCACCGGTGGCGGAAGACTTTTCGATGGAAAGCTCCAGCTTGTCGATGATTTTCGTCAGGCGTTTGACGCGCTCGGCGACGTGGAGTCTAAGCTGCTCGCGGGCCGTTTCGTAGAGTGGTTTTTCATGACCGGCGGCCGAGGGGAGCCTGACAGCGCGGTACCAGGCGTCGAGGGCCCACAAGTTGCCGACAAGGCGGGCGGTGGTTAGAAATTTTCGTCGCAAGCCCGGGTAAATCTCAGCGTCAAAGCCTTCGATCACGCCGCTTTCCGCTGTCTCCCATTGAACGCGGTCAGCGGCTACATCGCGGCGCACTACCGACCCGGCTGCCAGCACGGCTCCAAAATCCACATGCAGCGGTCCCACGAGGCCGCATTGTCCGCCGACGAAGACGGGGCGCGAACGGAGCAGAACTCCTCGAGCGTCCCCGACAAGGCTGGACCACTTGTCGCCACGCGGGTCGAAGTTAAAATGCACGACCCCGGAGCCGACTTCGCTGTGGGATTCGCGCGACGTACCGCCGCTCATGAAAATGTCGCAGTAATTGATGAGCGACCCGGTTACAACAGTCGCGGTGAGAACCGTGTTCTTGAAGGCGACGCTGTGCGCGGCCTCGACCTGCTCCTCGATCAGCGTGCCGGGACGCAGTTCGGCGAAGCACCTAATATGGGCTTCGTCAAGGATCGTCGCTCCCTGATAGGAGCCGGCCCCGAGTTCGACGTTGCGGCCAATCTGACAGTTTTCGATGAGAGCGTGCCCGCTGGCGCCGATGCGAGTTCCGCGCCCGATGCGAAGGTCCGGGCCTCGCAAAGTGGCGTGCTGGATCGACGCGCCGGGCTCGATGTGGTCGAGGTTGACGTCGGCGTCGATGTAGACGCGTTCGGGCCCCCAGACATCGACGCCGCGGGATTGCAATTCCGTGACGCGTTGGCGGTTGGCGTTTTCGTCGTATGGGGTATTGGGGGGCACGGGTGGGGGGGTGAAATCGTGCGGCGGGACGGCCTTGAACCGGTTTGGGCGATCGCAGGCTACCTACGATCTCGTTGCTTAGCCCGTGATAAAAGTGTTCGGGAGAAAAAGGGGGACTGCCGGCCGATTTTCGCCCATCGAATCCCTTTGTCTCCAACGCCGGTCGATTGCGAAAATCGGTGGCTGTACCCATTTTTCGCGTAGTCGGACTTGCGCGACGGGCTGTTGGGCGGTAGGCCTACTGGTCCTGGGGTCCCCGGAATATCTTGGTTTCACCACTTTCCTTGGAGTCGAGAATTTCATCTGATACCGCTCCCTTACGGTCGCGGCTCGGTTTGCTTGTCGACAAGGTCGTAGACGTTATCGAGTGCTTCGGCTAAAGCGGCGGCGTCCTTTCCGCCGGCTTCGGCCATGTCGGGGCGGCCGCCGCCGCGTCCGCCGACTTGCTTGGCGACGGCGCCGACGAGTTTCCCGGCGTGGACCTTCTTGCCGGCGATGTCTTTGGTCACCATCGAAATCAACGCGACATTCCCATTGCTCGCCGTCCCGAGAACAACCACGCCGGACTGAATCTTGTTGCGCAACGAATCGGCCAATGAACGCATCTGCTTGCGATCGAGGCCCTCGACCTTCGCGGCGATCACTTTAACGCCGTTGACCTCGCGAACATCGTCCGCCAGCGACCCGGCACTCGACTGCGCCAGTTTCGCCTTGAGCTGCTCGACCTGCTTCTCGAGTTCCCTGCGCTCGACGGTGAGCCGCTCGACGCTTTCGACGAGATCCGGCTCGGAAACACGCACGATCGAGGCCAGCTTTTCGATGGCGTCTCTCGTCTGCTTGTAGTGTTCGTATGCGCCCGTGCCGGTGACGGCTTCGATCCGGCGCACGCCCGCGGAAATGCTGCTTTCGGCGGTGATCTTAAAGACGCCGATATCGCCGGTGCGGGCTACATGTGTGCCGCCGCAAAGCTCGGTACTGAAATCATCCACCTTGACGACTCGCACCTGCTCGCCGTATTTTTCGCCGAACAAAGCCATCGCCCCGGTCTTGAGCGCATCGTCAATTCCCATCACGTCGGTCGTGACTGGGGTATTCATCAAGACGCGTTCGTTGACGGACTTTTCGATTTCTTCGATTTCCGCGCTGTCCATCGCCGTGTAGTGCGTCACGTCAAAGCGCAGCCGATCGGGCGCGACGACGCTGCCGGCTTGCTTGACGTGGGTGCCGAGGGTTTGGCGCAGCGCTGCGTGCAATAGATGGGTCGCCGTGTGATTACGTCGCGTGGCGTCGCGCAAACGCGGGTCCACGCGACAACCCAATTCGTCCCCGACCTGAAGCGGCTCGGCGGTGAGGACATGATGCACCGACAAGCCGCGCAACGGCGCTTGGACATCTTTGACGCGGGCTACGACGTCATTCGCTCGCAGAAGGGCCCCTTGGTCGCCGACTTGCCCGCCCGATTCGGCGTAGAAAGGCGTGCGATCGAGGATGAGCTCGACTTCAGCCTCGGCGTCGACCTGTTCGACCGTTTGCCCGTCGGCGATGATTGCCGCGACTCGGCAGCTCTCCGACTCGATGCTTTCGTATCCCACGAATTCCGTGGGATGCTTTTCGAGTAATTTCTGATAGACGCCCGCGACCGCCGTGCCCTCGGCACCCTTCCAGCTTGCTCGAGCCCGGGTGCGCTGCTTCTCCATCTCGTCGGCGAAGCCGGCCGGGGCGATGGTCAGGTTGCGCTCCGCAGCAAGTTCTTCCTGTTCATCAAGAGAGAGGCCAAACGTGTCATAAAGCTTGAATGCTGTCTCGCCCGGAATCACGCTCCCTTCGAGCCTCGCGACTGACTCCTCGAACATCCTTTCGGCCAGCACGAAACTATGCTGGTAGCGCACTTCTTCTTCCTTGACGATGCGCGCGATACGCTGCACGGAGTCGAGCACTTCCGGGTACCCGGGCTTCATCAGCTGGCCCACGAAGCCGGTCAGCTCGTAGAGAAACGGCTTGTCGCAGCCGGCCAGCCGGGCATGGCGCAGCGCCCGGCGGATGATCTTTCGCAGGACGTACCCGCGGCCCTCGTTCGCCGGCAAGACACCGTCGTGGACCAAGAAAGTCGCCGCGCGGCTGTGGTCGGCGATGATCCGCAGCGTGGTGTCGATCTTCGGATCGGCGCCATACTCGATCCCCGAGCCGAGGGTGTCCGCAGCGCGGTCGATGATCGGGCGAATCAGATCCGTCTCGAAATTGCTCAGCTTGCCCTGCAGGATCGCCGCCACGCGCTCGAGGCCCATGCCGGTGTCGATCGACGGCTTGGGAAGAGGTGTCAAGTTCCCTTCGGCGTCGCGGTCGAACTGCATAAAGACGAGATTCCAGATCTCGACGTAGCGGCTGACCTCGCTCGGAAACGGCTCGTCCTCTTCAGCGGGTTCCAGACCCTCGGGGCCGAAATCGTAGAAAATTTCCGAGCACGGACCGCAAGGCCCGGTGTCGCCCATCTGCCAGAAATTGTCCTTCACGCCGCGGCGAAAGATGCGCTCGGCGCCGATGTCCGTCACGCTCTTCCAAAGCTCTTCAGCCTCGTCGTCGTCTTCGTAGACGGTGGCGTAGAGGCGATCTTTGGGAAGCCCGTATTCCTTGGTCACAAGCTCCCAGGCGAACTCGATGGCTTCTTTCTTGAAGTAGTCGCCGAAGGAAAAGTTCCCGAGCATCTCAAAGAACGTGTGGTGGCGGCGAGTGCGGCCGACGTTTTCGAGATCGTTGTGTTTGCCGCCCGCGCGAACGCATTTCTGGGACGTGGTGGCGCGTGTGTAGTCGCGCTTTTCGATGCCCAGGAAGGTTTCCTTGAACTGGTTCATCCCGGCGTTGGCGAAAAGCAACGTCGGGTCGTTGGCGGGCGCGAGCGAGGAACTGCCGACGACGCGATGCCCGCGGGCTTCAAAGTAGCGGAGAAACTTTTCCCGTATTTCGTGGCCCGTCAATCGAAGACCTCTTGATCCGGATCGGGATGCCGGTCGGGGAAGTCCGCCGGCCATTCGACGTCGGGCGCGAGGGCCCGTAATGCTTCCCCGATTTTATCAGAGGAAAATCCGGCCCGGACGAGCGAGCGATAGAGCTTGAGCAGTTTCTTTGGGTCTTCGATCGGGTGGTCGGCATAGTTTTCACCGAGCTTGCGGCGGAGCAAACGGGCGATCATCTCGTTCTCGTCGGCGTCTTGGTAGGATTCCTCGACGGCCCCCTCGGCAAGGTCGGCGTCTACTCCCCGGCGGCGCAAGTCCGTTACGACGCGGCGGCGGCCGAGGCCGTCGTATTCCTTGCGAAAGAAAGCGTAGGAATCCGCGAGCCGCTTGTCGTCGAGGTAGCCGGCTTGCGTGAGACGGCCGAGGACGTTTTCGGCGTCGTCCGAACGGGCTGCGCGACGGGCCAGACGCTTGCGAAGTTCGTCGACGGTCAGCGACCGCTTGGCGAGCGCACTGATAGCGTACTCGTAGAGGGCCTCTTCGGCCAGAAGTCTGGGGCCTGTCGCCACGGGGAAATTGTAACGCAAGCGCGGCCGGGGACCAAGCACCAAAGGCGTCTTATCGGTGAATTCCGGCGCGATGAGGACTTCGCCCATTCGTGTACTCTAATGCAGAGACTCATGCGGCGAATAATTTACGCTCTCGGCGTGCTCGTTCTGTCGGCGTGCGGCGTCTCGGAACCAGTCGGAGACCCCGCTGACGTCGCGATCGAGGTCGGCCGACCCTTCCCTAATTTGGCTCTGCCTGCCATCGAGGACGGCAGTCCGTCATCCATCGCTCGGTTCAGGGGTAAGAAGACGCTGCTGCACGTCTTCGCATCCTGGTGAGCGGGCTGCCGTAAACACGTGCCCGGGTGGCACGCGGCAGTCAAGGATCTCTACGAAGCCGACGAGCTGCAAATCGTCGGGATCATCCAAGAGCAGCACGCCGAGCGCTGCCGATTGTTCATGCAGTGGAAGCAAATGGACTGGCCGATTCTGGTCGATTCGCTGAACCTGCTCGAGGTTTCCGTGGTTCCCATCACCGTGGCGATCGACGAGCATGGCATCGTTCGAGAAACAGGGTTGCGGGTCGGCGAGGCGGAAAAGTTTAGAACCGGTTTCATGCAGTCCGAGTTTCCGGTGCCGGCCTCGACGGAGATGTCCGAGCTTCCGCGCCAGTGGGTGGCGGCGGCGGAACCCACCGACTCAGCGCCCGGGGCCGCCTGGCGGGAGTTCGCGGATCTGATTGTCCGATCAAACGACCTCGACAGGATCGACGAGGCGATTGCCGCCTATCGGCGAGTGATTGAGCTAACGCCGCAAGACGGGTGGGCTGAGTTTCGCCTCGGGGTGGCACTGCGGAAACGCTACGATTCGGACCTCCGGCAGAAGGGCGACTTTCAGGCCGCGGTGGATCATTGGAAGGCGGCGCTCGACATCGACCCGAATCAATACATTCGGCGACGGCGCATCCAGCAATACGGCCCGCGGCTCGACAAGCCCTATCCCTTCTACGACTGGGTGCCGCAGGCGCGACGGGAGATCATCGAGCGCGGCGAGACGCCTGTCGAGTTGACGGTCGAGCCCGGCGGAGCCGAGTTCGCCGAGCCGCTCGAGGAGTTCGCCCGCGCGGAGACGGTTGCCGAGCCGCCCGACCCGGGGGGGCGTATCCATCGCGACGAGAAGGGATTCATCACGCTCGAAACTACTGTTGTCCCACGTTCGATCGAGCCGGGTGAGGCGTCACGCATCCACTTGAACTTTCGGCCCCACGAAGAGATCAAGGCGCACTGGAACAACGAAGTGGACGGCCTCGCAGTGTGGTTGAACGAACCGCCGGGATGCCGGCTGGACGGGTCCAACCGGAACCTACCGAATCCGCCGCAAGCCGTCAGCTTGGAAGAACGCCGCGCCGAATTCGAGATCCGTTGCGACGAAGATTCGGCGGCCGGGTCGCGACTGCTGAGCGGCTACGCCCTCTATTACGTTTGCGAAGACGTAAACGGGACATGCCTGTACCGGCGGCGAGATTTTGAGAGCACCTTTGAGGTGCGGTAGTGGGCACAGAGGGCCGGTTCACCACGTTCATTTCGATGTGCTTCAGAATCAAATGATCTACAATGTAGATTGTGAGTGGGAGGGCGGCGCAAATGAGGGCGCGAGTATCCAAATGGGGAAATAGCTTGGCGATTCGGCTGCCGAAAGCGGTGGCGGTCGGTCTAGAGGTGCATCAGGGTGAGGCGGTCGAGCTTACGATCGAAGGGGATACGGTTGTCATGCGGGCGTGCCGGCCGCGCTTTACAATTGAGCAATTGGTGGCGGACATGCGTCTGGAAGCCGAGGAAGAAGTGCTCGATGACGTCCGTGCGCCCGTGGTTGGGCGGGAACTTCTGTGAAGCCTCTTCCCGGGCGAGGAGACCTGGTTTGGGTGGACTTCACGCCGCAAGCCGGTCACGAGCAATCCGGCCACCGTCCCGCGCTCGTGATTTCCCCGCGAATCTATCACGAACGTTCGAAGATGGCCGTGGTTTGTCCGATCACCTCAAACACTCAGCCGTGGCCGTGGAAGGTTATCCTGCCGGAGGGGTCCCGGATAGCCGGAGCGGTTTTGGTCGACCAATTGCGATCGATCGACCGGGAGAGCCGAAATCTAAGGATTGCCGGTCAAGCACCCGAAACCGTCGTTGACGAGGCACAGGCGAAACTGGCGGCGTTGTTTGGGATCGCAGTATAGGCATGTACCGTCACGAGAGTTTTGCCGCCATCACCATCCGTTGTAGAGAACCCGCCTGCCCGAGCCTTTCCGTGTAGTCCTCAGGGCCGTGCTTGGCCGCCTTGACTTATGGTGGCTAATATACCACCATAGATGATCTTGGCGCGTACCGCTCGGTCTATCTCCTGGGTGAAGGCGGCACTGAAAGATTTCCGGCGTTTTCCCAAACCGGCTCGGACGGTCATTCTGGATGCTCTGGCCCTGGCTGCGGCAGGAGGTAAAGCGGAAGTTGCCAAGCCCATGCACGGTTTGGGAGTAGGCGTGTTCGAAATCGCTCTACCTCATCGAGGCGACGCATACCGAACGGTTTACGCACTTCAGTTGGGGCGCGACATCTGGGTCGTGCACGCTTTCCAGAAGAAGGCATCAAAGGGCCGGGCAACGCCGAAGAAGGAAATTGACTTGATTCGAAGGCGTATCCAACTTCTCAAGGAGTCCATGCGATGAGCGAGAAAATCGAAACAGTTCGCGGCACGGGGAATGTTTATCGCGATCTGGGTGAGGCGAATGCGGACGCGAAGTTGGCGAAATCGCTACTGGCCGCGCGAATCATCGCCGTCTTGGACGAGCGTGGGCTCTCGACACGAAAAGCCGAAGCCCATACAGGAGTTGACCATGCCGACTTCGTTCGAATCAGGAACGCCCGGCTGCAGCGCTTCACGATCGATCGACTGGTTGCGATTCTTAATAAGCTCGGTGAGCGCGTGGAGATAGATGTTTGGACTCATCCGGAGAAAACCGAGGGGAAAGAGAAACCGGACATAGACCGAGGTGCTCCCAGTACCCCTAGCTTTTCAACCGTTCACGTTGATTACCCTCCGGCTTTCGGCGGGTGGATCTTGCCGCTGAAGGCGCGGTTACATCGATGCGGGAGCGAACGGCTCCGACGGAATCTAGATCAGTCCGAGCAAGGGAACTTATGGAGGACGGCCCTTTCGCTTTCAGCAACTCTCGCGATTGGAAATCGCGTGGTATCGAGGGTCGACGGTTACATCGAAGCCCTCGAGAAAGATCTCGAGGAAAATCAAGACGTACTCCTCGACTGCTGCCTGCACGACGCCGTCTACTCGGTGCGTGACCCAGCCGTTGTCTTGGATCTCGTGGCCGCCATCGACTCTGTTCTCTTCGAGCATCAGGCCGCTCACGAAAAGCTGCGATCGTTCTTGAAAGGTTTTTACTTGGAGATCCTCGAAAAGAAACTTCGGAAGGAATCCCTTCAACAAGAGATGATTGAGTGGGGGATCGAAGCGGACTGGGAGGAGAAGCTGAAAACCTACCGCAATCGGTTCATTCACAAAACGACCCCATGGATTGCGGTTCGGGTTGAGAGCTTGGACCCGCTTCGGGTAACGCTTCAACTCGTAATCAACGGCGAAGAATACGTACCGTTTGAGGAGTTGGGCAAGATTGTCCGCGGCTTTGGGGAATCGCTCTTCTCGATTCGGCGGCATCTGATGGAGTGGGAAATTCCGACTGCGGAATGGAAAGAGTCACTCGATTCGGTGACAGAGAAAACGTTGCGACAAGTCAAGGTCGCGGGGTAGCCGGAAGACGGAACCCGCATCTCGTGGTCGCGCAAGACATCGGAGGGCTGCGCACAGGCAAGCTTTTCGGCTATACAGTATATGGACGGTGTAACCAATCCATGCGACACGTAAACCTTCTTTTCATTAGCTCTCTCCTGGTCTTTACCGCCGCCTTGTCGGCGGAATCGCCGCGCTTCAACCGCGACATCCGTCCCATTCTATCCGAGAATTGCTTCGCCTGCCACGGGCCCGATAAGAACGCCCGTCAGGCCGGTTTGCGGCTCGATCGGCGCGACGAGGCCTTGGCAAAGGGGGCGATCAAGCCCGGCGACATCGAGGGCAGCAAGCTGGTCGCCCGCATTCGCGCCGACCAAGAAATGCTGCGCATGCCCCCGGTCTGGTCGGACAAGAAGCTGACCGCGGAGCAAAAGCAAATCCTGGTCGAGTGGGTCAAGCAGGGCGCCGAGTACGAAGGGCATTGGGCCTACTTGCCTCCCGAACGGTCCGAGGCTCCGGGGGGCGCGGAGGCAATCGATTTCTTCATCGGCAAGGGCCTCGCGGCAAAAGACCTGGCCCCCGTCGACGCGGCCGATCGGCACACCCTCGCCCGACGCCTCAGCTTCGACTTGACCGGGCTGCCGCCCGAGCCCGCGCTCGTCGAGGCCTTTGAAAAGGACCGCGATCCGCGCGCCTACGAAAAGCTGCTCGACCGGCTGCTTGCCTCGCCGCGCTTCGGCGAGCGGATGGCGGTCCATTGGCTCGATTTGGTTCGCTACGCCGACACGGTCGGGTTCCACGGCGACGTGGCGGTAAACGTGTACCCGTTTCGCGATTACGTGATTCGGTCTTTCAACGAAAACAAGCCGTTCGACGTGTTCACGCGCGAACAAATCGGCGGTGACCTGATCCCCGGCGCCGGCGTCGACCAATTGGTCGGCAGCGCCTACAACCGCTTGAGCCGCATGACGAACGAAGGGGGTTCGCAAGCCAAGGAATACCTGGCCAAGTACGCGGCCGACCGCGTTCGCACAACGTCGACGGTTTGGCTCGGCTCGACGCTCGGGTGCGCCGAGTGTCACGACCACAAGTTCGACCCCTTCGCGACCAAGGATTTCTACGCCATGCAGGCCTTCTTCGCTGATATCGAGGAGGAGGGCGTCTTCTCCGGGTATGGGGACTGGGGCTCGAAGATCCAGGTGCCTTCGTTCGAGGCACGCGAGACAATCTCTTCGATCGACAAACGGATCAAGGAGCTTCGCGAGCAAGGTCGAGGCAAGCTCGAGGCGAACGACGAGAACCTCCGCGCGTTCGCGGGCCGGCTCCGAACCAATCTGGAAAGCTGGACGGTGCTCGCACCATCGTCGGTGACCAACGATTGCAGCGATCCCAACATCGAGGGCTGCGACACGTTCGAGTTGCCGAGCGAAGACGGCGTCATTCGGTTGCAAGAGAAAAGCGAGATCAAGACGCTGACGGTGGTGGAAAAGGCGGAGATTCCGCTCGATCCCGGTCCCGTAACCTCGCTGATGATCGAAGTCTTCGAAGCCGAAAACTCGATGGACTTTTTCCTGGCGGAGTTCCAGGTCGATCTATTGCGGGCCGGCGAACCCGCGCGCCCGATTCCAATCAGAACGTTCCTGCCCGACTGGGAAAGCTTCGGGGTGATGCTCCGCGGCACGATCGACGGCAACCACCATACCGGCTGGGGCGGCAAACCGTGCGAAGAGGGCGTGCGTCGGGCGGTTTTCGTCCTCGAAGACGCCATTGATGCGCGCGAGGGCGACCGCCTGGTTGTCACGACGATCTTCGACCGCATTTTCGGGCTCAAGGGATTTCCGCTCGAACATCGCTTGTCGGCCGGGAGCGCGGATTTCCCGGAGGTCCCTCCGCGGGATGAGTTGCGGCCGGCGCTCATGAGCGAGGGCGATTGGAGCGCGGCGGATCGCAAACGGCTCGCCAAAGCGTTTGCACGAGCCGGCGAGGACAATGCGAACTACCTTGCCATCAGCAAGCTCGAGCGACAAAAGAAAACGCTGATCGACTCGGCCGATGAATGCTTGGTGACCAAGGCGGTCGGGCCGCGCGAGATTCGCGTCCTGCCGCGAGGCAATTGGATGGACACCTCGGGTGAAGTCGTCGAACCGCAAGCGCCGCACTTCCTGTCCACCATCCCCTCGACGGGCAAACGCTTGACCCGGCTCGACCTGGCCGATTGGTTGGTGGACCGCGAAAATCCACTGACAGCGCGGGTTTTCGTCAACCGTCTTTGGAAGATGTTCTTTGGGACAGGGATTTCGAAGGTGCTCGATGACATCGGCTCCCAAGGCGAACCGCCGGTCAATCAGGAATTACTCGATTGGCTGGCCGTCGAGTTCATGGAAAGCGGGTGGGACGTCAAACACACGATCCGCGCCATGCTGCTGTCGAAAGCCTACCGCCGAGCAAGCGAACCGAACGAGGCGCTCGCCCGGGCCGACCCCTCCAACCGCCTGCATGGGCGGCAGACCCCGCGGCGGCTCGACGCTGAGTTCATTCGCGACAACGCGCTGAAGGTAAGCGGTCTACTCAACGACAAGATCGGCGGCCGCAGCGCGAAGCCCTACCAGCCCCCCGATTACTACATTGAGCTGAACTTCCCAAAGAGGCGCTACCACGCCGACGTCAACGAGAATCAGTTTCGGCGCGGCCTCTATGTTCATTGGCAGCGGACGTACCTCCATCCGGCCATGATGGCGTTCGACGCCCCGACGCGCGAAGAATGCACGGCGGATCGGTCGGTTTCGAACACGCCGCTGCAGGCGCTGACTCTGCTCAACGACCCGACTTTCGTCGAAGCCGCCAAGGCATTCGGAGCGCGCATTCTCGGCTCAACCTCCGGGGGCGATGCCGAACGCCTCGATTTCGCTTTCCAGGAGGCCTTTTCCCGCAGGGCCGACCCGAGAGAGCGCGATGTGCTGCTGGAGTTGCTCGAGCAACAGCGAAACTACTTCGAGGCCGACTCTTCCCAGGCCGTCGGATTACTCGAAACCGGAATTTCGAAGGTGCCGCGGAATCTCGAAACCACCGAACTTGCGGCCTGGACAACAGTCGCCCGAGCGCTGCTCAACAAACACGAGTTTGTCATGCGATACTAACGCGAGTCAGACCCACGTGATGTTCCGGGGGCTGCCGGCCTAGTACTCAGACCACGTGAAAAGACACGTTTCCCCGACCTTGTTGGGAAGGCGTCGAGCTGCCGGCGCGGAGGAAACCACTTGCCACACAGAGCCGCAATCGCCACGCGATGCGGTCACGCAAGAATAGTGCTTTGCCGCCAAACAAACTTTTCAAGCGGTCGTGGTACTAGCCGGAGAAGGGACGTACAACGAAAGTGGTCTATTTCTCAATTGGTTCGGTTCTGAGGTTTGGTTTGTCGGCGAGGCTCCTCGCCGTCTTTCTGCTGGTGATTCCATTGGCGGCGGCTGACTGGCCGATGTTTGGCGGGCCGAACGGTTCCGGGGTATCCCAAACAGCGCGTCCGCCGGTGGATCCGGGCGCCGAGGGGGCGCTGCTTTGGAAGATCGCGGCTCCCGCCGGCAAGTCGTCGCCGATCGTTGTGGGCGACCGAATCTTCTTGACGGCCTGGGAGGGTGACCAGCGCCTCATCCTGTGCCTGAATCGCTCAACGGGCCGCGAGCTTTGGCGCCGAAGCATCACCGTCGAGCGGAAAGAAGCGCGGCACGATTACAACGACCCTGCGTCGCCGAGTCCGGTCTCGGACGGCGAGGCCGTCTACGCTTTCTTCTCTGAATACGGGCTGACGGCTTACAGCGTGGACGGCAACCCGTTGTGGACAACCGAACTGGGCCCTTTCGAGGCGCTCCACGGGATGGCCGCGTCGCCGATCGTGGCGGGCGACAAGGTCGTTCTGTTGGCCGACCAGGACGAGAACTCCTACCTTGCCGCTTTCTCCAAGTCCGACGGTGAACTGTTGTGGAAGAAGGGACGAATTGACCTGGGCGGAGGCTTCGCCACGCCGGTTGTCCACCGCGTTGAGGGCTCGGGCATGCGTGTCCTCACGTCCGGCCCTAGGGAGGTGGCGGCCTATTCACTCGAAGACGGCAATAAGGACTGGTGGATAGGCGGCATGCCCTTTCAGCCCCTGCAGACCCCGGTCATTGGGCAGGACTCCGTGTTTGTGTTGGCGCGGGGCGTTATGGACACAATGCCATCCTATGAAGCGTTTCTAGGCTTTGCAGACCTTAACAAGGACGACAAACTCACCGTCGAAGATTTCCCGGTGGAAGCGGGCGGGCCTCGTTCCTTTGAAAAAATGGACGCCAACGGTAACGGGTGGCTGCAAGAAGACGAATATGCCGCGGTGGCCAAGTTGGTCCAAGGCGGAAGCGTTCTGATGACGGTGAAGCTCGGGGGCGCCGGAGATCGCACGGAAGCGAAAGGGTGGCTTTTCAAACGCTCGCTGCCGGAAGTCTCCTCACCGCTTTACTACAAAGGGCGTCTGTATCTCTTCAAGAACGGCGGGATCGTGACGATTCTGGACCCGTCATCGGGAGAGATCATTTCCCAAGGCCGGCTGCGAGAGGCGATCGACCAGTATTACTCCTCCCCCGTAGCCGCCGGCGGCCACATCTATATCGTCAGTCTGGGAGGGAAGATCTCCGTGCTGCGGGCAGGACCGGAAATTGACGTCGTGGCGACCCATGATCTCGGCGAGGATTGTTACGCCACCCCGGCCCTGGTGGGTCAAGAAATATACGTTCGAACGACGGAGTCGCTTTTCTCGTTCTCCAAGGTTCGGCGGTAACGGTTTACGCGGCCTCGCCCGTTACATCATCCGCTTAATGATGCGGTCAGACTGTTCCTTCGTCACGGCGGGATCGCGCTTCGACATAGGAACGCCGCTTTCGAGCACCGGCTCCAACTCGTCCAGCGAGGGTCGCTCGATATCGTAGAACAGTCCCGTGTAGATCGTGTCGCCCCACTCCATGGCTTTCTCGCAGGCTGCTTTCCAGTCGCCGGCGTCGTGCTCTTCGTCCTCGAGTTTCTTGATGCGGGGACGGAAGAAGGCGTAGTCGTTGTCGTGGTTGAAGGTGACGCAGGGGCTGAAGATGTCGATGATGGAAAAGCCGCGGTGCTCAATGGCTTTCCGCATCAACATTTGTAATTGCTTCGGGTCGCCGCTGTAGCCGCGGGCGACGAACGTCGCGCCGTTCATGATCGACGAGGTGATCGGATTCAAGGGCTGCTCCACACTTCCGAAAGGCGTGCTTTTCGTCTTCATTCCCTCGCAACTGGTCGGTGAGACCTGGCCGGTCGTCAGTCCGTAGATCTGGTTGTTCATCACCAGGTAGTTGAGATCGACGTTGCGGCGGGCGCAGTGCATCCAGTGATTGCCGCCGATGCCGTAACCGTCGCCGTCTCCGCCCACGCCCACCACGGTCAATTTGTGATTCGCCATCTTGACGCCGGTGGCGACGGTCAAAATGCGGCCGTGCAGGGTGTGCATGCCGTAGGCGTTGAAAAAGCCGGTAAAGTTCGACGAGCAGCCGATGCCGCTGACCACACACATATTGTGCGGCTGAATCCGCATGTCGGCGGCAACCTTTTGCAGGCTGGTGAGAACGCCGAAGTCGCCGCAACCGGGACACCAGTCGGGGTCGACCTTGCCCTTATAGTCTTTCGGTTTGAGTTGAACCAGTTCTTCTTCGCCAGGGATGGTGGTTGTTCCGGCTGCCATGATATCTCCTTCTCGTCTCGTCTACTCGTGTAATGTTCTCTTCGACTTAAGACCGTATTGTTAAACCAAAATCTCCTGGTAAGGGATCGAATGATTCGTCTCGCCCGCCAACTGCTCTTGGACGCAGCCGACGATGTGATGCGGCATGAAGGGCTCTCCGTCGTACTTACGGATATGGCCGTCGACATCCACACCGGTTTCGCCTCGCGTGAAGCGGTGGAACTGTCCCGAGAAGTTGTTTTCCACGATGATCGAGCGCTTGGCGCCCTTGACCGCGTTGACGAACACGTCTTTGTGGAAAGGAACGATCCAGGTGAAATGCACGTGGTTGGCGCTGACGCCCTGGTCGCGGAGCTGCTCACAAGCCTCTTGGATCACGCCGTAAGTGGAACCAAAGCCGATCAGCGTAACGTCGGCGTCCTTGGGCCCTTCGATCTCGGGCGCCGGGATCTGATCGACAATGCCGACCATCTTCTTGGCGCGCTTTTCAACCATCTTGCGACGCTTGTGCGGGTTCGTGAACTCATCACTGATCAGCACGCTGTCTTCCTCGTGTTCGTCGGTGGCGACGACGTGAACATAGCCCGGGGTGCCGGGAACCGCGCGGGGCGAGACCCCGTCTTCAGTATCGAGGTAGCGCTTGTAGCCGTTCGGCTCGGAGCCCTCGGTGATCAGCTTGCCGCGGTCGATGGGCGGCTGCATGTTGACTTTTTCGGGGTCGACGCTGAAAGTGCCTTCCGAGATCAACAAGTCGGAGAGCACGATGGCCGGGCACTGGCATTTGTCGGTCAAGTCGAAGACGCGCGGCATGGTTTCGAAAGCATCGAGAGCGCTCTTGGGGGCGAAGATGAATCTCTCAAAATCCCCTTGGCTCGCTCCGAGCATTTGCCACAGATCGCCCTGCTCGGTCTTGGTGGGAACTCCGGTCGAGGGGCCGGCGCGCTGTACGTTGATGAAAACCACGGGGATTTCCATCATCGCGGCCGCGCCCAGCGCTTCGGTCATCAGCGCGAAACCGCCGCCGGAGGTGGCGCACATAGTGCGCGTACCGGTGTGGGCCGCGCCGATGGCCATATTGGCGACGCCGATTTCGTCCTCGACTTGGCGCACCATGATGCCTACTTCGCGGGCGTTGCGGGCCATCCAATGGAGCACGCCGGTTGCGGGACTCATCGGGTAGGCACAGTAGAATTTGACACCCGCGGCCGCGCCGCCCATTGCCAGCGCCTCGTTGCCGGTCCAGACCGCTTGCGGCTTGTCGCCTTCGGGCACGGGATCGGGGAAGGGCGTGAAATTGGTTTCAGCGTAATCGAACCCCGCCTTGGCCACCTTGACGTTCTGATCGACGACTTCCTGCCCCTTGCGCTTAAATTGCAGGGTCAGGGCCTCCTCAAGGATTTGGAAATCGAGTCCCTGGAGCGACATCATGGTGCCCAACCCGACGGTGTTTTGGACCAGCTTGTTGCGGTCGTTTTCGGTGAGTTCCTTGATCGGCAGGCCGCACAATTGCACGCCTTCGGGTACGTCGCCCGGGACGATCGTGTCGCTGTTGTAGATCGCCCGTGCGCCGGGTCCGAGCAGGCGCAGGTGGCGGTTCATCGTGTCCTGGTTGAGGCAGACCAACAGGTCGATCTTGTCGCCATGGTTGCCGACCTCTTGGTCGCTGACGCGAATCGTCAAAAAGATGTGGCCGCCGCGGATGATCGACTGGTAGGCGTTGTAGGCGTAGAGATGGAGGCCGCGGCGAACGAAGCTGCGGGCCAAGATGTTGCCCGGCGTCGCGATGCCCTGGCCGGCCGCGCCGCCGATAGCGAGGACAAAATCGAAATTCCTAGTACTCATTGAAAGCTCCTCGGAAATCCAGGGACAAATCTATATTACCGCTTGTCGAGCCGCCAAGCACAAGCTCGGTGAGGAAAGACCTCTCCCCGAGAATTCAACCAGAAGGGATCGCGCTCATCCGGAGGGGATCGGCGACGGGGCCAAGGAGGTTCAGACTTCGGTGCGATTTCTTAATTCTTCATTCTACGGGTTTTAGGCCGAGGGGGCAATGGCCGGAAAGTATGGGTCTTTGAAGGGCGGGTTTCAGGCAAAGCTATGACCGAACCGTAGCACGCGAGTAGGCGAAACAGAGGCGTAGACGGAAGTCCACGCCTGCTATGTACCAAAGGGCCGACCAAAGCCCTCTTGAAGGACCGTGCCTGAGCGTGGACTGCCGTCCACGCCTCTGTTGTGCGCTAAATAGCTCATTTACACGTCACCGCCCACGTACTCTTGCCAACGGTTCGGATTCAGGTGCCGAGCCATCGGCACGCCCTGTTCCCATGTATACGCAACCGCGTCGTCGGACCCGATGCGGATCCCAAAGTGGAATCGTACTGCCATGCCGCGCCCACCATCGGCGTTTCCCAAACTTTTCGTTGAGCGCGCGGCTCATTCGTCCCTTCAGCTTCTGCAACCCTTCTCGGACCCATGGTGGGCTCCGCATCGATCATCCTGATCCGGTGTACAATTGAGCCTTCGGACAACCCGCCATGCTCGGCCAAACCATCTCGCACTACAAGATCACCGAGAAAATCGGTGAAGGCGGGATGGGGTCGTCTACAAAGCCGAGGATATCAAGCTCAAGCGTACGGTCGCGCTCAAATTCCTGGCTGCGCGCGCGGTGGGCGAGGGCGAATACCGCGCTCGCTTCCAGCGCGAGGCGCAAGCCGCCGCGGCGCTCAACCACCCCAACGTCTGCACGATCCACGAAGTCGACGACCGCGACGGACATCTCTTTATTGCCATGGAGTTCGTCGAAGGCGACACCGTCAGCGAAAAGGTGCAGGCCGGCCCCGTCAAGCTCGACGAGGCGACCGACATCGCGATTCAGTCGGCGCGCGGGCTGGCGGCGGCCCATGAGCGCGAGATCGTCCATCGCGACGTGAAGGGCGCCAACATCATGGTGGTGCCCGAAAAGACCGGCCGGGCACGTCAGGTCAAATTGATGAATTTCGGGCTGGCCTACCTGACGAATGCCAACACCCAACTCACCAAGGAAGGTACGACGCTCGGGACGACCTCTTATATGTCGCCAGAGCAAGCGTCGGGAGAAAAAGTCGACCAGCGCGCCGACATCTGGGCGCTGGGCGTGGTGCTCTACGAAATGGTCGCGGGCCGTCTGCCGTTCTACGGCGAGTACGAGCAGGCGGTGCTCTACTCGATCATGCACGAAGCGCCGGAGCCTCTAACGGCGGTCCGCACGGGCGTGCCTAAAGAGCTGGAACGCATCGTCGAGAAGGCGTTGGCGAAAGCCCCCGCGCAGCGGTACCAGCACGTCGCGGACCTGCTGGTGGATCTGGAGGCGCTTGAGCGGGAGCAGGGGTCGTCGCGTTCGGCTGTCCACGCGGCGCCGGCGGACGAAGAAATCCGGCGCTGCTCCCGGCATGCTCTACGCGGCGGCGGCGTTGGGGGTCGTCGCCGTGGCCACAGTAGCCTATTTGGCGCTGGGGCCGGGCGAGCCGGAGCCGAGCGAGCCGCTCCGCGCCCGGGCTCTGACGAGCTATCCGGGTTCCGAGTTCTCGCCAGCGGTGTCGCCCGACGGGAAGCGCGTGGTTTTTAGTTGGCAACGCGAGGGCGACAACGCCGCTGACATCTACACTCTGGAACTCGGCGCGACCGAGCCGGCGCAACTGACCAACACGCCGCAGCACGAGACAAGCGCGGCATGGTCTCCGGATGGAGCCTCCATTGCTTTTGTGCGCACTACCCTGGCAGGGGCAGGCGTCCTATGGGGCGGGCGTAGCGCCCTGGCTGTTATGCTGGCCGTTGGCGGTCCCGCCCGGGTTATCAACGGGATGCGGCCCGCAAGGTTGATAGAATCCGTGCAGCCCTCCCTCCGTGTTGCCTGGGCCCCGAGCGGAAGGGCTTTGATCGTCGGCCATCAAGAGCAACCCGACAGCCCCTTCCACCTCGTCCGCGTATCGCTCGACAGCGGCGAGATCGAAACACTTACCACCGGCGGGCCGGAGGGTTCCGCGGCGTATGATCCGGCGTTGTCGCCCGATGGCCGGACCTTGGCCTTCGTCGGAAGATCTGGTACGTCGGGTTTGTTCACAGCAGCCATCGCCTCTGCCGGCACCATCGCTTCTGAACCGCAACCGGCGGGCCGCGACTTGGAGGGCTGGGAATGGTGCCCGGCGTGGACTGCTAACGGAAAGGAATTCCTCTTCGCCGCCTCCGGGAACGTGCTGCAGCGAGGGCTTTGGCGGGTCACGCCGTCAGGATCCGATCCGCCTCGTCAACTCGAGACATTGGGTCCCAATGCCTCCTGCGCGTCTGTGTTTCCGGACGAACGTCGACTGGTCTTCACGCAACGGAGCGTGGACTTCAACATTTGGCGCGTGGAAATCTCTCCCAAAGGGAATGCGACCGCCGGCGGCCACCGATTCCTTTCGTCGACCCTGTACGATGCTTCTCCACATTACTCCCCCGATGGCCGTCACATCGTGTTTGAATCCGACCGCGGCGGCACAAAGGGAATCTGGGTCGCGAACGCCGACGGCTCCAACGCGAGGGCTGTGTTCATGGATGAAGCCCGGCCCGCCGGCGCTCCCGCATGGTCCCCCGACGGCCGGCGCATCGTCTTCGATGCCATGACGGAAGGTCAGTCGGAAATCTATGTCGTCAACACGGCCGGAGGACCGCCCTTTCGGCTCACCCACGATCCAGGGTTGGACGTTATCAGCACCTGGTCTCGGGATGGGCGGTGGGTCTACTTTACGGCGCAAGATGGGAACATCTGGAGAGTTTCCGGCGCGGGGGGCGAACCGGAGCAGGTGACCCAGATTGCGGGCTTCGAAACACGCGCCATTGAGTCCCCTGACGGCAAATGGCTCTACTTTTCGCATCGAGACGAAGCGGGTCTAAGTCTCCTGCGGATGCCCATCGGCGGCGGCGAGCCGGAACCCGTCGCGAGCGGTGTGGGTCGGGCGTTTGCCGTCACGGAGCGCGGCGTCTACTTCATTCGAAGAGACGCCCGGAGGGAAGATTCAGCCTACTCGATTTTCTTCCGCGATCCCTCTACCGGCAAGGAATTCGTCGTTGCCGAATTGCCCGCGGGCACGCGGCCGTTCGTGGCCTTAACCGTCTCTCCCGACGGCCGGACCCTGCTCTACGACCGGATTGACCATGCGGGCGCCGACCTGATGCTGGTCGAGAATTTTCGGTAGGGGCCATTTCTCTTGAACGCGCGGCATTTGTAATAACGCAATGAGAATTCGTTTCAGTTGGGGCGCTTTCGGAGAAAACATACCGGCACGAATGCCGGTACGGCACGCACGAATGCGCGCGCCACGTCGGGACCTTCGACATCGTGGTGGAAGGCCTTCGGCGCGGATGCCGCCCTCTACCCGATCGTAAAGCCGCCGTCGACGACGATCGTTTGTCCGGTGACGTAGCTCGACGCTTCCGAGCACAAAAATAACGCCGTCCCCTTGAGCTCTCCGGTTCGGCCGATGCGGCCCAGCGGCACCCGATTCTGATACTTTGCCTCGACCCGGTCGAGAACTTTCTCGGTCATCCGCGAGGGGAAGAATCCGGGCGCGATAGCATTGACGCGAATTCCGTAGCAGCCCCAGTTGCCGGCCAGCTCGCGGGTCAATCCCATCACGCCGGCCTTGCTTGCCGCGTAACCGGCCACGCTAACGCCGGGCGTCGTACTGCCTTGCATTCCCGCAATCGAAGCAATCGTCACGATATTGCCGCTCTTGCGTTCGACCATGTGACGGCCTACGGTCTGCGAAAAGAGCCAGACACCGGTCATATTGACGTCGAGCACGGCCCGCCACTTCTCGAGCGGCATTTCGGTTGCTTCGGCGCCCCATGTGATCCCGGCGTTGTTGACGAGGATGTCGATCTGTCCGAAAGCGCTCAATGCGCCCTGAACAGCCTGCTCCACTTGTTCGGGAACGGCCGCGTCGCAAAGCGTGCCTTCGCAGCGAAAACCCCTTTTCTTGAACTCTTCGAGAGTGGGATCGAGCCAGCGCTCGCGCCGTGCCAGCAGAAAAACCGAGGCCCCCGCCTCGGCGAGGCCTTCGGCGATTTCAGCGCCCAATCCACGTGATCCGCCGGTGATGAGAGCGGTCTTCCCGCTGAGGTCGAAAAGCGTTTTTACGTCGGCCATGGTGGGATAGTGTACCACCGGCCGACGCAATTCCGACTCGCCCGGACACCGCCGCTTGGCGTTGTCGCGAAACCTTAGTCAGCCTTCTTGCGCAGCCACCCGCCCGGGTTGAAAGTCATGATCATCGCCTCGCGGGAGGAATCGATTTCAAATGATCGGCCGGCGGGCTCTTGGAGAAATGCGCGGATCGCCGACGTCGGTCCGGGCCCACGTTCGGGATGCGTGGGGACGGCATCGTAATGGGTGTCTTCGACGACGAGGTAGCTTCCCGGACTCACCATCGGGCCGTAGAGGCGCAGCTCAT
The DNA here is from genome assembly GCA_965238125.1 of Bryobacterales bacterium. Lineage (GTDB taxonomy): Bacteria > Acidobacteriota > Terriglobia > Bryobacterales > UBA6623 > UBA6623. The sequence goes on from OZ250179.1 coordinate 1,832,150, forward strand.
CGAGGACATGTTTGCGAGTATGCGCCGAGTCGAGCGTCACCAGAACCTTCTTACCCCGGACACGCTCACGGATGCGGTCGACGATCACGGGGTCGGTCGAGCTGCCGAGAAAAAACTCGACATGCTTTTTCCAAAGCGGCTCCTTGGCCGCTTCCTGGTTGACGTCTTGGATATCGACTGTAAGGACCTTGGCTTCATCCAGCCCCAGCGCGTCAAGAATATGAGCCCAGTACAGCGCCGAACCGCCTTGAAATGTTCCGGTTTCAACGACAAAGTCCGGCTTGGTCTCGTACATCAGCTGCTGCATCATCCACAGATCAAGCGGATTCTTGATGATCTTGTGGCCCAGGAACCAGGTTGCATCCCAGACCGGCAGATCGTGGAAGAGCCGAAGCAGTTCCTTATGGTGTTCAGGGGAGATTCGCAGATCACGTTGCCGCAAGATTTCGTCGTACCAATCTTGCGCGCCGCTTAGCTCGGTATCGATGCAGTCCTTGGTGGCCTCGAACCCCTTGAGGGCGACCGAGATGGCAATCAGGCCCAATTCGCGATCGGCTGGTCCGTTCGGTCGTTTGGCCTTATCGAGCTCAAATTCGACTTCGACACGTTCGGCGTTCAGCAAGCGACCGGGCACGGGCTTGGTGAACAGCCGCTTGCCGTGGTCGGGGTAGGTTTCGCGGCCGACCTCTTCTCCGTTCACGCGAGCCGTAAGGGTGACGTCGCCGAGACCTTTCATCAGGATTTCCGAGAGGGCAAATTCCAACTCAACGTAAACTTGACCCTCGACATCGGGCACATCCAACGAGAAGGCAAAGACGCGAGCGGCCCAGCGCCAGGAGCCCTCGGATTCATAGAGCCCTCGCGGCAGCCGGTCTGCTGGGTAGTCTCTGCCCAGCTCGAGAGCGAAACGCACCTCGCGCCCGCGGGGCGCCGCGATCGTTTCGATATCCTCCGCGGCAGGGACCGCCGTAGGAGGGACAGCATTCGTGCACCCGACTAGAGACGATAGACCGAGCCCGAGAAAAACAGCGAAGGCTTTATTCGTCATCACGTCCTGCAATGCGCAAAGAACATTATCTTCGCGGAAACGGAGCGGGATCAACCCGTGCCGCCGACCGATGCCGGTTTATCCGAGCAATCCGGCCGAAACGGTCAGCTCCGCCGGCGGGGGTTGCCTATGGTTGCGCAGCTTCCCGCGCCGAAGCGGTATGGACCGCGGGGTAACTGCGAGGGCTGGTAGCGCTACCGGGATTCGAACCCGGATTTGAGCCTTGAGAGGGCCCTGTCCTAACCCTTAGACGATAGCGCCAATCGTCCTCTGATTGTAGGAGAGGTCCCGATAAGGGTCAAGACACCCGGCTTGACCGAATCGCAAGGCCCCGGACCCGAGGCAACAGCGAGAGCGGGTGGATGTCGTAAACCTTCAGACCGTGTTTCGCGGACTGTCGGCGGCGCGGGCCGAACAAGTTCCGTTGAATCGATTACCCCGCCCAGCGGGAAGAGAATTGTCCCCGATCTTTTCAAAACCCCCGGACGTGAACGGCTTGATCCAAGCGGTTTCATCGCCGTGATAGAGTTGGGAGGCGGCTATCTCCCGCCGCAGTCCCAATCGCCTTGTCGTCGTAAAAGAGGGATCAGGCGTGCTCTCCGCCGATCCCTTGCCCGGTTGAAAAACCTCCCCGCATCACGGCGCCGGCGACTGCTCAGTTTCCGGCGATGGATGGAGAAGACTGGCGGGCGTGGAGGGACTCGAACCCCCGACCTACTGGTTCGAAGTCCGTGGGTAGGCCGTCCACTGCTTCCGCCCGTGTCCATCTTTCAATGACTTACGAGGTTCCCCGTCTCAAATTGTCCACTGGGGTAGCCAGTAATCCGCCCGCTTGGCTACCCGGATGGCTACCCTAAGACGAATGCCAACCGCCACCCGCCCTGAGCTGGAACGGTCTTGCGCTGCACCCACCGGGTGCGGGTTCCCGGCGCTCGTCGCGAATCTTACACGCACGGAGGGGTACGGAAGGCTCCGCCGTGCTACGCTGTTCGTGCGACGCCCGAGCCGTAATGCGGTGCGCATCCCTGGCGCAGGAGCTACGCGCTGACGATTGACGATCCTTACAGGCGGTCGAAAAGGGCAGTCGAGTCGAGCCCGGCATCCACACCGCCGAGGTCGAGGAAACGGTGGACAGGGACGGGGTCGTGAGGCGGCTGCTGGTGGACGGGCGGCCGGTGGAGGATTGGTGATGCACTGTATCCACCGCGGTAAAATCCCCCTCCCATGATTGCTCTGGCCTTCCTAACCCGCTCGCTTGACTTCTTCCAGCAGCTCTTGCCAGCTTCGTGTTTCCCGGGCAGGTTCGACCAACCGTTGTAACCCTCGGCAGCTCTCCTGAAGCTCGCGGTAGAAATCCTGCTCGGTCTCTGCGCGAAGAAGAAGTTCCGCGAGCCGGTTCGTGTCCCCTACTGAAAAAAAGCCTGCATAGTTTGGACCAAGAACGCCGATGGAACTGGGAATCCTGGAGGAGAGGATCGGCACCGAGGCCGCAATCGCTTCGGAAAGCACATTGGCGCCGCCTTCCATATGAGAAGTGAGCACAAGCAGGCGGCTACGAGCAAGCCGGCGCAACGCTTTCCATCGCGGCAACTCCCTCAGCCAGCAATAGCGCGGGTTGGAAGCGGCTTCGGCGCGCGCCTGCGCTTCTGCCTCTTCGCTCAAAGCACGCCCAATATGCGTCACGCGGAGGCGGGAAGCCGGTGGAAGCAGGCGGGCGGCCTTCGCGGCTCGAAACGGGTCTTTGACCGGCCGCAGATGTCCCAACACGCAGGCCTCGAAGACGCCCTTCTGGGGACGAAACTTGCCTGGCGGTTTTTCCGCCGATTGGAAAATTACCCGTGCCTTGTCGCGCAAATGGTCGGGTAGCTCGGCGACCCCCATCGGCTGCAACACGACCAGCCGCGTTGCCATCTCCAGCGACCTCTGCGCGTCTGGATCTTCGTGGATGTCGCCGTAGAGGTCCGTCCCTGCGAGAGCCACAAACAAGGGGAGGTTCGGATGCCGATTACTGAAACGCTCGATCGAGGGGAAACTGCGGCGCGCATGCAGCGCGACCGCGAGATCGCAACGCTGCCCGCGATACTCCTGTTCCACAGCGACCCGGTGGCCCAAGCTTCTCAGGATCTTGGCCCAACGCAGCGCCGTCACTCGGTTCCCGTTACGGGAACCATGAGGAGCGGGGGTGACTAGGCAGATCTTCATTTGCGGCGCTACGGGAAGACGCTTTTCAGGTGCGTAGCCCCGCGACCTTGCCCCTTCTCGCTGTTAGCTTTCCAGCGCGCAGGTGCGGAAGCCGGCCAGCACGTCCCGTCTGTCCGGCGTGTAGAAGTTCCGCCAGGTATTGCGGATCATCCGGGCGCGCGTCGTCCAGCAACCACCCCGGAGAACCTTGCGTGTTTTGAACCATGCCTCTGAATATTCCTTGTAGGGGTCGGCCGTGAAACCGGGGTAGGGCAGGAATGGGCTGCTGGTCCACTCCCAGACGTTGCCGATCATCTGCCGGCAACCCGAGGGAGTGTCGCCGGCGCGCAGGGCCCCGACATCGATGCAACCACCTGCACGCCAATCCGTGTTCGCCCGGCACGGCGCCGGGGGTTCCGCACCCCAGGGGAACCGCCGCTTTTCCCCAAAGAGACCCCGACCTGGCTGAAGTTGTGCAGCGGCAGCCGCTTCCCACTCGGCTTCTGTGGGAAGGCGGCGTCCTGCCCACTTACTGTAGGCTTCAGCCTCGTACCAGCAAACGTGGATCACCGGGTGATGGGGCTCGAGCGGCGCCCAGTGATCGAACTCCCGGCTGAGCCACTCGCCGTTTGTGTCCCGCTTCCAGTAAAGGGGTCGCTCCGCGCGGGCGCTTTGTCTCCACCGCCAGCCCTCCTCACTCCAGAGTTCCTCCCGCAGGTAGCCCGAGTCCTCAACAAAGGCGGCAAACTGGGATTGTGTGACGGCTGCCCTGGCAATTGCAAAAGGTTTCACCTGAACCGGATGAGCCCATTTTTCATTGTCGAAGACAAAGGGCTCGTCGGCCTGCGCCCCCAGGATGAACCGTCCGCCCGGAATTTCCGCATCGCCGTTGAGTGGACCCTCGGCGTCAGAGGGCTCGGGGAGGGCGGCGTCCTCGTTCACTTCCGGGAAATCAGGAAACCGGGGTGCTGGAAACCCCAGCGTCTGTCTTGTGTAGGTAAACGCCTCGGTGTGCATGTCCTCGTGAAAAACCGAGTACATCGTGAAATAAGTTAGCTCGCGCGACGGGGCGGCTCGCTCAAGGGCCTCAAGCACCCGGTCGCGAACCTCCTCAATGTAAGACATCGTGGCGTCGATCCCCGGAAGCGGCAGATCCCAGCGTATGTCGTGCGCTATCGCAATTGAGTCGTAAAGCGCATCGGCGTCGTTTCGGACGGGCTTTTGCTTGCAAACATGGCGCAAAACCCACTTCTCTTGAAACCAGGCGACGTGGCCGATCTCCCAAAGAAGGGGATTCACAGTCGGCAAGCGCGGGCCCATCAGTTGTTGGTGATCCAGATCGGTGACCAGGTTGAGACTTCGCTGTCTTGCGTCCAGCACCCACGCCGCCTCTCTTGTCAGCGTGGCCGACTCTTTGGAAGGATTCATGCTAAGCCCCTCGGCCCGTCCGCCTGCAAGCGAACTTGCGGGCGGGAATCGTTTGTTATGACTCTATCAGCCGGGTTGCGTGCGAGCTTCATGGACACGGCACCTCTGACGAAACTGAATATCAGCAGCGCCCTGTCGTACTGGCCTTTGAACGGCCGCTGCCCCAGGTCATCGTCGTACAGCTCGCATCCCAGGCCCAGATGTCGGTGCGGTGGTCGACTGGGGTTCCGAGGAGTGGCTGAGTCAAGTCAGGTTTATGCCTCAGCCAGCCCTGCTCGCTCCAGGTCAGCCTCAAGAAGAGCTTCGGCGTCTATTGTGATACGAACCTCGTTGCTGACCACAACGCCGCCGTTATTCATGGTGCCGTTCCAGCTTACTCCGAACTCTTGGCGATTGATTCGAGAGGTTGCGGTAAATCCGGCCCGAGTGATCGGCCCCTTGTCCTCATCGCCGGACCAGTAGGGTGTTGGCCACTGACCGAGGTTGGAGACATCGAGAGTTACTGGCCGGGTGACCCCTCGGACAGTCAACTCGCCTGTCACCGTGTAGTGGTTCTGTCCAAGTTGCTCTGTCACAGACCCCTTGAAAGTGATTTTCTGATAGTTCTCGACGTCTAGGAAATCGGCGCTTCGCAGATGTGCATCCGGATCCCGATCTCCGCTCCAAATCTTGCCGGCATCAATTTCCACTTCGACCGTCGATTTCAAGGGGTCGTCAGGATCGAACTCGAGAGTTCCGTGGACATCTTTGAAGTGACCCCGAACCCAAGTCACCATCATGTGGCGGGCACTGAACTCCGCAGAAGAGTGGCCTGGCTCAAGTATCCAGCGTGCCATAGGAACCTGCGTCGTGGCTTCGGCAGGCTGTAACAACCCCGGGAACGTGCTATCGGGATTTCTAACCTGGAAGACCGGGAGGCTCTAAGTGTACACGAGTGGTTCCAACCCCAGACGCTGTAGCAGCTCGAAATTTGGAGAACACAGGGAACGTGACACGAGAGTATGTGAGGCTGCGCACACTTCAGACGCCGGAGTGGCGCCAACGCACCGGACTCACTCCGGGATTCCCCACTGTCGGAAGTCGGGCATAGTCGGACCGCAGTATCCCGCCGTCTGGAAATAGCGCTCCGTCCAGTTAACCGTTAGCGATACAATCGGACCGTCGTGGTCGGCGAGACGCCCTGCCCAATTTGGCAGGGTGAGGCTTTCAAGGGCGACGATCGAGTCGAACGGCGTCGCAGCAAGTTGCAGCGCTTGAACCCGCGTACCTAAAGCGCCGTCCACGAATTAAGCGCAGGGGGTTTCGATGTCAAAGAGAACGGATTCGGGCGGTAAATAAACGGGACAGGATCGTCCTGTGGGTGCTAAAAGGGCTTCTCTGCTTTGTGTTTGCGTTCAGCATCTTCGGCAAGCTGGCCGGCATCGAGCAAATGACCGAGAGTATGACCCGATACGGACTCGCCGACCAAATCACAATGATCGGGCTCGGAGAGTTGGCGGCGTTCCTACTGTTCTTGGTTCCTCGCACGACCTCCGGGGGCGTCCTGCTCCTGAGCGCCCACATGGGCGGCGCGATCGTCACCCACATGCAGCACGGCGAACCCTACATCATGCCGTCGGTGATTCTGGTTCTCGTTTGGGTCGTAGGGGTAACCGCCAATCCCGCCATGCTGGGCGGGCTCGTTCGCCGAGAACCGGCCTGAGGCCTCCTCGGCGGTTTGGACGGCGATGTCGACGGCTTCGTCGAGTTTGAGCGGGCGATCGCTGATCTTGTCCTTGACGGTCCGGCCCTCGATGAAGGCCATGGCGAGGAAGGTTTGTTCCTCGGCCTCGTCGATTTCATAGACGGTGCAGATGTTGGGATGGTCGAGAGCCGCCGCGGCTTGGGCTTCGCGAAGGAAGCGTTCCTTGGCTTCGGCGTCTTCAACGACGTCAGCGCGGAAAAACTTCAGCGCGACCGGGCGCTTGAGTTTGGTGTCGAGGGCCTTGTAGACCACGCCCATGCCGCCCTCAGCGAGTTTTTCGGTGACCTTGTAGTGAGAGATGGTTTGGCCGATCACGACGGTCCAATTCTACCGCCATACGGATTGATGGTGATAACAATCGATGTCATGAACTATGACATTTTTTTCGCCCGGGCCGTTGCGTCGGCGCGGTTTCTGGGGCCGTCGGGGGGTGGCGAGCACGCTCAGGTGCCGGATTGTTCATGCGAACCGGATATATCAACATCTAACCGCGGACGACCACTATGTGGTTGGTTTCGATGGACTTAGTCCTATTCGCGTTCGCGGAAGTCTTCGTACCAATTCTGGACGGTGTGGATCGAGACTTCCTGTTCAGCCTCCTCGTCCTGCCACCGCCAACACAAACCGCCGCCCATGGGCCGACAAAGGGCCAGCCTACGGCCTCCGCGTCGAACCTCGCAGAGAGAACGGACAAGAAAAGAAGCGATGGCCAAGATGATATTGTTGGTGGACTGACCGACAGCGATCAGCAGTACCCCTCTGTCGCCCTGAGCCTGATGAAAGGCCGTTTTGGCCAGTGAAGGTGCAGCCAATCATGACAAACCGTCTCGTCATTGCGGCAGCTCTTCTGTCAATCGCCGCGCGCGGAGCCGACGCTCCGCTTGACGGCCAACTCACCCTCGAAAGACTCTTCTCCACAGCGGAGTTCAAAGCCGACGCCGTCCAAACTCAGTGGTTCGGTGACGACGGCGCCTTCACCATCCTCAGGAAGAACGCGAAGGACGGCGCGGAGCCGCGGATCGTGCTCCATCGTCCCGACTCAGCCGAGACGGAGACGCTTGTCCCGACCGAACTGCTGACTCCACCCAAAAGCGCCGGCCCCCTAAAAATCGAGCGATGGGCTTTCTCGAAGGATCGTTCACTCGTCCTTATCTATACGAACTCGAAGCGCGTCTGGAGGCAAAAGACGCGCGGGGACTACTGGCTGCTCGACCGATCGAGCCGCCAACTGACCAAGCTCGGCGGCGATTTTCCTCCGTCGAGCCTGATGTTCGCCAAGATCTCGCCGACCGGTCGGCAGGTGGCGTACGTTTACGAGCGGAATATCTACGTCGAGCAGGTGGAGGATCATTCAATCAATAAGCTGACGGAAACACCGACCGACGAGATTATCAACGGGACGTTTGATTGGGTCTACGAGGAAGAACTCGGCCTGCGCGACGGTTTTCGGTGGAGCCCCGACGGCTCGTCGATCGCCTACTGGCAACTCGACACGACGGGGGTATCCGAGGTTCCGCTTGTCAATAACACGGACTCACTTTACCCCAAGGTGACCTGGATCCCCTACCCCAAGGTCGGCCGGCAGAACTCCGCATGCCGGGTCGGCGTCGCGGATGTTGAGACCGGCAAGACCTGTTGGATGGAGGTTCCGGGTGACTCGCGCAACCAGTACATCGCACGGATGGAGTGGGCCGGAAGTTCGGAGCGCCTGCTGCTGCAAGTGCTCAATCGCGCGCAGAACGAAAACCACGTCATGCTCGCGAACGCGCACAGCGGGGCCGTGCGGGAAATCTTTGTCGAAACCGACGACGCGTGGGTGGATGTCCACGACAAGACGCTGTGGCTCGACAAGGGCAAAGAGATTACCTGGATCAGCGAGCGCGACGGGTGGCGGAGCGCCTACCGCGTGTCGCTCGGAAGCGGCGAAGCCGAACGCTTTACCACGGGTGATTTCGACGTGACCCGCTTACTGTGGGCCGGACGCGACGAAGGCTGGGCCTACCTGCAGGCTTCCCCGGACGATCCCACACGCCGTTATTTGTATCGGGCGCGCCTGGACGGTTCAGGGCTCGAGCGTTTGACTCCCAAGGATGCGAAAGGGTGGCACAAATATGACATCGCGCCCAACGGTCGGTGGGCGATCCATACCACTAGCACGATCGACGACCCGCCGCGGGTCGAATTAATCTCTCTGCCGGACCACAAGGCCGTCGAGACCCTCGTAACTAACCACAAGTTACGGCTCAAGATGCAGGCGCTCGACCGCTCGCCGACGAAGTTCTTCCGAGTCGAGATTGAGAAGGGCGTTGAGTTGGATGCCTGGCGCATCGAGCCGCCCGCGATGGAGCCCGGCAAGAAATACCCTCTGCTGGTATTCGTCTACGGTGAGCCTGTTACGCAGACCGTCGCCGACCATTGGGAGCCTCGTCACCATCTCTGGCACGTGCTGCTGACTCAGCGGGGCTACGTCGTGATGAGCTTCGACAACCGCGGGACGAAGGCTCCGAGAGGTCGCGCTTGGCGAAAGGCGGCCTTCCGAAAGATCGGGGTAATGGCGCCGCGGGAACAGGCCGCGGCAGTCCGCAAGGTCTTACAACAGCGGCCTGATCTTGATCCCGAGCGCGTGGCCGTGTGGGGTTGGAGCGGCGGGGGCTCGATGAGTCTCAACGCGATCTTCAAATACCCCGACCTTTACGGGACCGCCATCGCCGTCGCTCCGGTTTCCAATCAGCGCTACTACGACTCGATTTACCAAGAGCGCTACATGGGACGCCCCGAGGACAATTCCGACGGGTTCTTGCAGGGTTCGCCGATCAACTTCGCCGATCAGTTAAGAGGGAATCTGCTGCTGATCCACGGCACCGGAGACGACAACGTTCACTACCAATCAACCGAACTGCTGATCAACGAGCTAATCCGTCACAACAAGCCGTTCACGATGATGTCCTATCCGAATCGCACTCACGCGATCAAAGAGGGCGAGAACACATCGCGGCATTTGCGAGAGTTGATGACACGCTATCTTCACCAACACGTGCCGTCAGGCGGCCGGGCCCGAGAAGAACAACAATGAGCTGCAATGGGCGCAGCGGGCTGGCGGACAATAGATGGCGAAAACTAGTATAACGTTTCATTAAAACATAACCATAGGACAATGTTTCCTGCTAGACTGGTCGCATGGCAGGAAAATCGAAGCGTCCCCCACTGCTGCTCACGACCGAAGAGGTGCAACATCTGAAACGGCTGCGGCGTTCCCGCAAGGCTCCGGCTCGGGAGGTGCGGCGCGCCGAGATTCTGTGGCGCTATCATGGCGGCGAGACAATCGCCGAGATTATGCGGGCCGTGAAGATGACCCGCAAGAGCGTTGCCAAATGGATCGAGCGAGCCCTCGCCATCGGAGTGCAAGCAGCGCTCAAGGATGCCTATCATCGTCCCTACGAGCCCCGCATCTCCGAGGAGGCCAAGGCCTGGGTGGTGCATTTGGCCTGTTGCAAACCCAAGGAACTGGGATACGCCGCCGAGTTGTGGACCGGCGGCGCGCTCGCTCTCCACGTGCGCCGGCATGCCGTGGAGGCGGGCTATCCGGCCCTGGGGCAAGCGGCCAAGGCGACCGTCCACCGGATTCTGGCGGGGCAGCCGCTGCATCCAGAGAAGGTGAAATACTACCTGGAGCGTCGCGACCCGGAGTTTGAGTCCAAGATGCGGCAGGTGCTGCTGGTCTACCGCGAGGTGGCCTTGCAAAATGAAAGCTCGGGCGAGGGCGGCCCCTCGCCGGGCGTGATCACGGTTTCGGTGGACGAAAAGCCCGGTGTGCAAGCGATCGCCAACACCGCCCCGGACCTGCCGCCGGTCCCTGGGCGGCATCCTTGTACGGCTCGGGATCACGAATACCAACGTCTGGGAACCTGCTCGATTCTGGCGGCGCTGGACTTGCACGACGGCCGCGTAACGGCGCGGGTCGAGCGGCGGCACCGCAGCCGCGAATTCATCTCACTGCTGAAGGATCTGGACCAATTCTATCCGGCCGAATGCACGATTCGATTGATCTTGGACAATCATTCCGCTCACATATCCAAGGAGACGAAGGACTATTTAGCGACGCGGCCGAACCGCTTCAAATATGTGCACACGCCGACCCACGGGTCCTGGCTGAACATTGTGGAGACGCTGTTTGGGAAGATGGCCCGGACGTTTTTGAAGCGCATCCGGGTGGAGTCCTGGGAGGAGCTTCGGGAACGAATCCTGCTGGGGATCGCGGAAATCAACGCCGCTCCGGTGGTCCACCGCTGGAGCAAGTTCGAGGCGCTCGAGGAAGCGCCTGAGTTGGGTATAGTTCAATGAAACGCTATACTAGTCTTCTATCCAGCCATCCAACCGTACGATCGCGAGGCCCTTAATGTGGAGTGGTTTGCAACGTATCGGACGAAGTTTTGACGGGCTCCAACGGGCGATTGGTAGTGGCAACCGGATATACCAACAGGTATCGGCTGACGATGGGGTCAGGCAGCGCTTCCACGGATTCATTCGGAGCGGATTAGATCGACTGCAAATCCTTGCCAGGCTTGAACCGGACCGTTTTGCCGGGGGGAATGATCACTTCTTCGCCGGTTCTTGGATTGCGACCGATACCGGTCTTGCGCGGGCGAATGTTGAAGACACCGAACCCACGCAATTCGATTCGCTCGCCTTGCTCCATCGAGCGCTTCATGGTCTCGAAAACTGCCTCCACAGCGATTTCGGCTTTCGTCTTGCTCAGGCCCGTGCGATTGACCACTTCGTTTACGATGTCGCGCTTTACCATGTAGTTGTCTTTAAGCCAGGATTTCCATTTTGGCCCTGGCACGGTCACAGGATACACCCCCGCTGCGCCGAATACCACGTCTTTTCGCGCTGAACCCTGCACATCACCTCCGCCGGTAGGCGCCAGGGCTCGTCCGTCCGCTCACAGACGTTGATTGAGCGGACTGAACGGCGCTCCGGCCGACACTGCTCCCTGCGAAACCTTTTTGGAGCCAAAAACTGTTGATCCTCGCCCGGGCAACGCTACCCACCCGGCACAGGCAGCGCCCAGATCCTATGCAGCATGTCGCCGAACAGCCGCCGGTTCAGATGTCCTTCGGCCAACAGCAGCCAATAGTACCGCGCATGCTTGACCAGCCTACCGCCCGTCTTCATCAGGCGCTGTTGCAAGCTCGTCAGCGACCAGCTCTTGATCCGTTGCGGCAGCCCGAGCCTCCGCCATAGGTTCCCCAGGTTATAGGCCAGCACGCTGAGTTGCAGTCGCACTTCGTTGGCCCGGAACCGATGGCATGACAGCCTTGTCCAATGCGTCGCTTGTTTGCCTTCCTTGATCCACTGCTCCGCCGTGCCGCGCTTGTTGTAGAACCGCACCAGCGAGCGGCTCGGCAAGGCCATGCTCGTGACGATGAAACCGACGCGAGGAAACAACTCACCTTGGTGATGCTCGACCTTCGCAACAACCCGCCGGGACTTCGACCAGCTCGCGGCCTGATACCGAAAGCTCCTGTAGCGCACCAGGGGCTTTGCGCTCGGCCTGCCCGGCGGACGAAACAGGATATCTTCGATCTCCAGCTCCAGGCTCTTGTTGGCCGGGATGCGAATCACGTAGTCCACGCCGCGCTCCTCCAACGTCTCGTAAATATCCGGCTTGGCGAAGGCGGCATCGGCCCGGAACGTCACCTGTTTGCCCTCCGCCTGTTGGCGTTCGATTTCCGGCAGCAGCAGCTCGTCCCAGTCCTCGGCGCTGGACACGTTGCCCGGTCGCAACTTTGCCGCCAAGCAATCGCCGTGCTGGTTGAACAGCAACAGTGGGTGGTAGCAGACCGACTCGAAGTGGCCGTTGTAGGCGCTGCCTTCCTGCCGGCCGTGGACGGGGCTCTCGGTAGAGTCCATGTCCAGCACGACGCACGCGGAGTCATCACCGGCCTCGGCTTGCGCGATCAACTCGCGGTTCACCGCCATCAGCCCGATCAGATTCTCGTCGCCGGCGAGCATGGCGGTCTCGAAGCTCTGCAGCCGGGAGGTCAGCGCCGCGCCGCGATCCCAGTTCTTCTTCGAGCCAATCAGCCGAAAGGTTGGATCGGCGGAGACACGAACGGCGTCGTTGAGATCCTCGTAGCCCGCCAAGCGGGAGTAGACCGACTGTCGCAGCAGATCGACGAACGGGAACTTCTTGTTCGAGCCTTGCCGCGAATCCGTCAGATGCTCGTCTATCAGCTTGCCTAGTCCGAGTCGTTCGTCCAGTTCGCGAATGAGAATCAGCCCGCCATCCGAGGTGACTCGCGATCCTTGGAAATCGACCTTGAGAAATCCATTGAAGGTGAGCTGAAACGGTTTGTTTTCTTTTTCACCCATTGGGTGTTGATCTCCTCAGCGCCTTGAGTGCTTTCAAGCCCGCATAAATAAAGGCGTCCGAGTCCACCCGATGGTTAGCAGAACCGAAACTAAAGTGGAAATCCGGGTTAAGGGCTTGGCCACCTCGTTGTGAGGTCGATGGTTGGAGACGGCTCGACCCTTTGTGAAGAATCACTTGCGCCGGAATTTCCAACTCGGAAATTCGGCTAGCACATGGTACACCCTCTGTCCTGCCGAATACAAGGACTTTGCCGCCGGTGCCCGCCGTGGCGCGGAGAAAGTTTCACGATCGGATTACTGGCGGCAACTCTTCCGTTGAGCTATCCGATCGGAGCATCGCCAGGCCCTTGATTCGGCCCGGCTTTCGACTCCTTCGACCACGTTCTGAGGACCTGAGCGCGGATTGATAGTGGGAACCGGATTTCGCGACAGCTATCCGCAGATGGGCGCTATGTGGTTTGTTTCAAGGAGTTTAGTCCTGCTAGCGGTCGCGGATCTCTTCGTACCAGTTCTCTGTAATGTGAAGTGCGGGCTTGCGTTGTGTCTCGCCTTCGTGCGGACTGTCGCACGCGCACCTGAAGACTGGGCAGGGTCTATTCCAGGCGGGTCCGATCAGGGGCTTCGCACACACCGCTTTCACCCCGCATTTTCAATTTGATGTATGAGCTTCAGACCATCCAGCGACCTTCAGCGTCTTTATTGATAGGGGCTAGAGCCCGATAAGGACGCCATGGAGGTCAACACCCGATGGGTGAAAAAGAAAACAAGCCGTTTCAGCTCACGTTCAATGGATTTCTCAAAGTCGATTTCCAAGGATCGCGAGTCACCTCGGATGGCGGTCTGATTCTCGTTCGCGAACTGGATGAACGACTCGGACTCGGGAAGCTGATCGACGAGCATCTCAGCGACTCGCGACAAGGCTTGAACAAGAAGTTCCCGCTGGCCGATCTGCTGCGGCAGTCGGTCTACAGCCGACTCGCTGGCTACGAGGACCTCAATGACGCCGTTCGAGTATCCGCCGATCCGACCTTTCGCTTGATCGGCTCGAAGAGGAACTGGGATCGCGGAGCAGCCTTGACCTCGACGCTGCATGGCTTCGAGACGGAGATGCTGGCGAGCGAAGAGAACTTGCTGGGGCTGATGGCAGTGAACCGGGAGCTGGTCGCGCAAGCCGAAGCTCCCGACGGTTCAGACCGCGTGGTGCTCGACATGGACTCCACGGAGAGCCCCGTCCACGGCCAACAGGAAGGCAGTGCCTACAACGGCCATTTTGAGTCCCTCTGCTATCACCCGCTGTTGCTGTTCAACCAGCACGGCGACTGCCTAGGCGCGAAGCTGCGTCCCGGCAACGTGCACAGCGCCGAGGACTGGGACGAGCTGCTACTGCCGGAGATCGAACGACAACAGGCGGAGGGCAAACAGGTGACGTTCCGCGCCGACGCCGCCTTCGCCAAGCCCGAGATCTACGAGGCGATGGAGGAGCGCGGCGTGGACTACGTGATTCGCATCCCGGCGAACAAGAGCCTGGAGCTGGAGATCGAGGACATCCTGTTTCGGCCACCGGGCAGGCCGAACGCCAAGCCCCTAGTGCGCTACAAGAGTTTTCGCTATCAGGCCGAGAGCTGGTCGAAGGCAAGGCGAGTTGTCGCCAAGGTCGAGCATCACCAGGGCGAACTATTCCCGCGCGTCGGATTTGTCGTGACGAGCATGAGCTTGCCGAGCCGCTCGGTCGTGCGGTTCTACAACAAGCGCGGCACGGCGGAGCAGTGGATCAAAGAAGGCAAACAGGCCACGCACTGGACCCGCTTGTCGTGTCACCGCTTCCGAGCCAACGAAGTACGGCTGCAACTCAGCGTGCTGGCCTACAACCTGGGCAACCTGTGGCGGCGGCTAGGGCTGCCGCACAGGATCAAGAGCTGGTCGCTAACGAGTTTGCAACACAGGTTGATGAAGACCGGCGGTCGGCTGGTCAAGCATGCTCGCTACTACTGGTTGCTGCTGGCGGAGGGGCATCTGAACCGGCGGCTGTTCGGTGACATGCTGCATAGGATCTGGGCGCTGCCTGTGCCGGGTGGGTAGCGTTGCGGGCGAGGATCAACAGTTTTTGGCTCCAAAAAGGTTTCGCAGGGAGCAGTGTCGGCCGGAGCGCCGTTCAGTCCGCTCAATCAACGTCTGTGAGCGGACGGACGAGCCCTGGCGCCTACCGGCGGAGGTGATGTGCAGGGTTCAGCGCGAAAAGACGTGGTATTCGGCGCAACGGGGGTGTATCCTGTGACCGTGCCAGGGCCAAAATGGAAATCCTGGTTCACACCTCTTAGCAAGCTTGTAGCGATGCTTCGCGACCCAGCCATAGCCGGAGAGGCGAGAGATCCATTTCAGGACCGGGACACGATACAGCCAAGCCCCGAGTTTCCAACCGCTCAGGCGGCGCGCGATCTGGTACACCGCGTCAGCACCCACGTCGATTGAACCGTCGGGGTTGACCAGCCGCATGCCCGAGTTGAAATCGCCCTCGGCCAGCTTGGGAAACCGCTGCTTCAGTCCCTCGGACTGGCGCGGCACGTATTCGAAAACGCCAGCCGTGTCTCGCCGCTTCATCCTCTCGACCTGCTTCAGGCAAAACGGACACTCTCCGTCGTAGACGACGAAGTGGGCAGGTTCTCCGGTGGTTTGCACCGTGGGCATCGCTTTTAGTGTACCGATTCGGTATGGGGCGGAATTGCTCGCTCTGGCCTAGGGATGGCTTGCTGGGGCATTGTCAAGTTAACGGTGGTCGGTGACAATTGACCAATGGAATCACTGTATCGACGTCACCACTTTCCACCCGAGATCATCAGCCACGCGGTTTGGTTGTACCATCGGTTCACGCTGAGTTTCGCGATGTCGAGGACCTGCTCGCTGAGCGGGGCATCACAGGACGAGCGCTATGCGGTTCGTTTCGGGGGGCTTAGTCCCGCTCGCGGTCGCGGAACTCCTCGTACCAGTTTTGGACGACGCGAATCGAGACTTCCTGCTCGGCTTCCTCGTCGACCGGCGCGAGCAAGACAAAGCGCCGGCCGTCAGCCGAAACGTCATATCGGGGATAGGCCCACGCAGGTGGTGGCACCAAGGCGCGGTGCTCGAATAGCCGGGTCACCGAACCCACCGAAAAGTCAGGGCGGGTCGACACCTCAACGGCCATCAGCGTGGTCCCCTCCACGTAGAAGATCTCCTTGCCGTCCCGACTCCAGCGCGGCTGCATCCCGCCGTTGGTCGACACCGCCGTCCTGGCGCCTCCTTCGGGAAAGGGCCTCACATAGATTTCGTTCCGGTCTGATTCGTTGGACCGGTATACGAGAAATCGACCGTCCGGGGATAGCTTCGCAAGGCCCTCCGCATAGGGGGTCTGCAAATAGGGGTGCGGCTCCCAGTCGCCGCCTTCTCCCTTGCGTTCCAAATACCAGATGTCAAACCCGGTTTCCGCATCGCCGATCCCGTAAACAAGATATCGACCGTCCTGGGACCAGTCGGTGGCAATCTCGTTATTCGGACCGGCCGCCAGGGGTCTCGGCTTGTCGCTGCCATCGGCCTTCCGCAAGAAAATGTCGTAGCTGCCCTCCCGAAAGGAAGCGAACACAAGTTCGGCCCCGGTGGGAGACCAAAGCGGAGCCTCGTCAGCATTCTCCGAAAAGGTCAAGCGGTTTTTCACCCCGCGGCTGATTTCCCAGATCCACACATCGAAATTCGCGCCTTCCAGGGCCGACACGGCCACCTTCTGTCCGTCGGGGGACAATGCCGGATCGCCGCTGTCGAACTGTGGCGAGCCGATCTCCTCGATCTTCTGCCCCGCGCGGTCGAGCCACACGAGCTGTCGTTGCTGCTGCCCGAAGCCGTCGAGGTAGACCAGCGTTTGATCGGCCGCCACCGTGGGACCACCACCGTTCTGCGTGATCGGGAAAGCCTCCCCTACCGCGCGCAAGCTGCTCAACGAAAAAGGCAGCGCCCAGAGTTCGTCGGCGCCGAGATCCGACTGATAGATCAGGTGTCCGCTCGAGGAGTAGAACGGCTGGGTTCCCGGCCCCAAAATCTCTCGCCGTCCGCCGTCAAGATCTTGGAGCATCATAGTTCTTCCCATGGCTGCTCCAAACGTGTAAACCAGGACGCGAGTGCCCGCCCCGGCCGGCAAGAAATGCGGTTGAGCCAAGAACCCGGTTGGGCCTCCCTCCGTGGAGCCGGGTTGCTCCTTCTCGATCACAAGATTCGCCTCGCCCCCGCGGGCGGGCACTTCGTAGATGTCGTAGTTGCCGGAGCTGAAAGCAATCGATTGGCCGTCGGCGCTCCACGATCCGCCCGCGAAGGCGAGGGAAGGAAGCGGGCATAGCCGGATCGGGATGCCGTCGGCGACCGCGACCTTCATCAACTCGCCGCCCGCGGCAAACCCGACGAAGGCGCTGTCAGGGGACCAGAAGGGCAGGAAGGCCCCGTCCGTGCCTTCCAGAACACGCGGCCGCGATTGGTCGAGATCGCGGATCCAAAGCTTCCCCTCCGTGCCGGCACCGGTGTACGCGATGTGCCTGCCGTTGGGCGAGATCGCGACGCCGGCCTGCGCAGCGCTCGTCGGCACGTCCACCGCCGGCGTAATGGCGAATCGTCGCAAGGGCGCTTCCGGAGCGGGCTGCCGAAAGTGAACGAACGCAAGCACCAACAAAGCGATCGCGGTGACGGCGAGCAGCGCCTGATAGAGACGCAGATGTTTGTTCGGGGCCGCTTCCGTCGCGGCGATCGGCGACGCCTCGGTCTGAACAGAACCCTGGGCAGTCACGACCGGCTCAACCAGCGCTTGACTCGCCGCAGACGCGACCTGGGAGCGCACGATCGTCGAGCGTCCCGACTTCAGTTTCTCCCGCAGCGTTCCCAGATCGACCACCAACTCGTCGGCGTGCTGATAGCGTTGACCGGCAGCTTTCGCCAGGCATTTGTTGACGAGCAATTCGAGTTCGATCGGTATCCGGGTCCGCAAGCCGGTGAGCGGCTCCGGCTCTTCGTGCATGATCTCGTAGACGAGCGCCTGATCGTACAGACCCTTGAACGGCCGCTGGCCGCAAACCATTTCGTAGAGTACGCACCCCAGCGCCCAAATATCGGTCCGGTGATCGACCTTCGCCCCCTCGGCTTGCTCGGGCGACATGTAGGCAACGGTGCCGAGCGTCATATCGAACTTGGTAAGCTTCGAGCCTTCCGTCAGCAATGCCAGCCCGAAGTCCATCACCGTTACGTGGGCCTTGTCGTCCACGATCACGTTGCCCGGTTTGATGTCGCGGTGGACGACACCCTTTTCGTGAGCGGCTTCCAACCCCTTGGCGATTTGCTGCGCGATGTCGAGAGCTTCGGGGATCTTCAGCGGGCCTTGCTCGATACGTTTATCGAGACTATCGCCCTCAATGAAGACCATCGCCAAAAAGGTTTGGCCGTCCTCTTCGCCGATCTCGTAGACGGGGCAGACGTTCGGGTGGTGAACTGACGCCGCAGCCTTGGCCTCTCGATGGAATCGCTTGTTGGCCTCCTCGTCTTGCAGCAAGTGGGAGGAAAGGAATTTGAGAGCCACCGGCCGGTCGAGCTTCGTATCTTCGGCCTTGTAGACGACACCCATCCCGCCTTCGCCGAGCTTCTCGGTGATGCGGTAGTGGCTGATGGTTTGGTCGATCAAGATGGGGCTATTGTAGCGCTGCCCGGATAGATAACGATAACAATCGATGTCACTCGCTATCGGTCGGAGCCCGACCCAAACGCTTGATTTGGGGCCAGCTTCCGGCCGTCCGGCGAGCTGCTGAGTGGACTCAGGGAGCCGGTAGGTGGTGAGAAAGATATTTCCCCGACAGCTCTATTCTATCGAGGGACGATCGGGCGAACCGATCCCGTCGGAGGGGATGCGCTCGAGTGTCGCAGTTTTTAGGCGAAAGGCGACAGCTTTGGCGCATTCAAGGTGGATGCGCCAGCCGCTTATCCTGGATGATCTCCCGTAGCTCTTGACTGGGCTTGAAGAAGGGGATCTTCTTGGGAGGAACTTGCACCGGTTGGCCCGATTTGGGGTTCCGTGCGATACGCCCTCGGCGCTGCCGAGTGCCGAAGCTGCCGAATCTTCGAATCTCAACTCTCCGGCCCTCTCGCAATGCTTTGGCTACGCTCTCGAAGACCGTTTCTACAATTGACTCAGCCTCTCTGCGAGAACATTCGACGACGCGGGCCACTTCTTCGACGAGGTGTGCCTTGGTCACCGTTTTGCCGCTGTTTTCAATTGGAGCAACGTTCCGATGTGGGACGGTCTCGTATTCGTCGCTTTCAGAATGGCGTGTCGTCATCGCTGACCCCGAGCACGTCTTTCGCGCCCTTCTCCGAGGTCCCGCTGGTCTTCTCATCGCGACTCAGCAAGATTACTGAGTCTCGCATAATATACTGTCAATCGAGACAAAGAGAAGACTGTTTCCAGAAAGCGGTAATCAAGCGCGGTTTGCGGCGCATTCGCCGCAGCGCTTTGCGGGCGCGCTCGTCGAGTTCCCAGTAGTCCTTCGGGCAGACGTTGGGCAACTCGTGCTGCTTCCAGTACGCCCAAATGTATTCCACCGGGTTCAACTCCGGCGCATAGGGCGGCAAGTACTCCGTTGCGATGTGATCCTCGGAGAGCTGGATGAACTCCCGCACCAGGCGGCTGCGGTGCGCCGGCAGCCGGTCCCAGACGATCAGCAGTGGGCCGTCGATGTGGCGCACCAAAGCCTTCAGGAAGTCGATGACCTCCAGCTCGCCGATCGCGCCGGGATAGAGCCGGAAGTAAAAGTTGCGCAACGTCAGCCCGGCCGACACCGACAGCTTGTCCCAGTTGAAGTTGAACTCCAACACCGGTGTCTCGCCGCGCGGCGCCCAGGTGCGGCAACGATGCGGCTTCTGACTCAATCCGCTTTCGTCGATGAAGACGATCGTACGTTCTTCTTTGCGGGCTTTTTTTTAATGGCCGGCCAAGTCTTGCGCTGCCAGCTGCGGATGGCCTCTTCGTTGCGCTCCCGCGCTTTGCCGACGGGCCGTTGCGGGCTCCAACCGAGCGCCCGCAGGATCTTCCAGACATGGCCCTCGTGATAGCGCACGCCGAACTCGTCTCCGATCAGACGAGCGACCCGCGGACAGCTCCACAGCGGCGTCGGGAAGCCGTGCGCCTCGGGGCCTTCCAGCAGCAACGCCTCGAGGCGTTCGAGCTGCGCGGCGTCCAACAGCGGCTTACGGCCGGCGCGGCCGGCCTGGCGCAACCCGGCTTCGCCGTCACGCCGGTATCGTCGCAGCCACTCGCTGACGCTTTGCCGCGCGACCTTCAATCGCCTCGCTGTCTCGGACTGACTACAGCCTTGCTCGACCAACCGGATCGCTTTGAAACGGCGCTTCTCCAGGGCCTCGAAATCCCGCCGTACGCCTTTTGTATTTCCCATACATACAAAGACGTACGTACCCCAAAAAGATGTCACTTTATTTTGCGAGACTCAATAGGTTTTCCGCAACCACTTCGACGCGGCTGCGTTTCTGCCCGCCGTCGTCGGTGTACGTCTTCGACTGGAGCCGCCCTTCGACGAACACCTGCTTGCCCTAGGGGGGCCCCTATTTATCCAAACCCAGTGCTGTCCGGGGAAAGTTGCACCAACGGACGGTAAGTCTCTGCCGCTCAATGTCTTATGGCCTGTTTTGTCCGGGAACGATTTGAAATCCCGGAGGCCGTAAATGGCCGCCTGAGCGGAGCATTCCCGACGCGGCACAATGGGGGATGAACCTTGGCCGTACGGTTTTCTCCCAACTGATCGAGCACCTGCCGAGCAAAGAGTTTCACAAATGTGTATTGCGCTACCGCGGCGACTCCTATCTGAAAAGTTTCTCCTGCTGGTCAGTTTCTTTCGATGGCATTCGCCCAGCTGACCTATCGGGAAAGCCTCCGCGACATCGAGACGTGCCTGCGTTCGATGCACGGCAAACTCTACCACATGGGATTCCGCAGCAGGGTAGCGCGCTCGACACGGGTGCGCGACATAAATGTGGGAGCTTGTGGGTTTGTCTTTTTTTGTGGCGTTTTTCCTTGCGTATATATACGCTAGGTAATAAGGAGGTGCCCCGTGCCCCAATCTCTCGCTGCCCTCGAACGACAACGTGCCGCGATTCTCTCCGAGATCCTCCACTTAGGAGACTTTCGCAGCGGCTCGATTACCGCCACC
Organism: Bryobacterales bacterium; assembly: GCA_965238125.1. GTDB lineage: Bacteria > Acidobacteriota > Terriglobia > Bryobacterales > UBA6623 > UBA6623. Next base: position 1,853,148 of record OZ250179.1, read on the forward strand.
CGCGGCCGCTGCGGCAAACCGAATTGCCGCTGCCACCAACCCGACCAACCGCCCCATGGTCCGCATTTCCGCCTCACCAAAAAAGTGAGCGGCAAGACCGTGACTGAGACCTTCTCTTCGCCCGCGGATCGCCGCAAGGCCGAACGCCAGGTGGCCGAGTTTCATCGCTTCCAACAACTCAGCCGGCAATTGCTCGATGTCAACGAAAGCATTTGCCGTCTGCGACCCGCCGCAGACACCCCGAAGCCCCAGGAAAAAAAACGGCCGAAACCATCCGCCACGAAGTCGCCCAAGAAGTGACGCAGCTGCTCGGGGTCATCTTCCGCGGCCAACGCCGCGGCGACCCCCTCGATCTCGAAGCCGTCGAGACGGCGGTTCGCGGCACCATGCATCGCGCCGGGACCACGCTGCTGAGCAAGTTACTGTCGTCCTCCGAGACCGTGCCGTCCCGAATCCCCTGCCCCTGCGGTCAACAAGCTTGCTGCCGCGATACTCGCCCCAAACAACTCACCACCGTGGTGGGCGAGGTGCGTTTCGAGCGCGCCTACTACCTCTGCTCGACATGCCGCCGGGGACAAAGCCCGCGCGACCGCGAACTCGACATCGAAGGCACCGCCTGCTCGCCCGGCGTGCGCCGCATGATGGCGCTGGTGGGCAGCGAAACTTCTTTCGAGCAAGGCCGTGAACAACTCGACGTCTTGGCCGGTCTCGACGTTACCGCCAAGTCCGTCGAACGCCATGCCGAGGCCCTCGGCGCCGACATCGAAGCCCGCGAGCAAGTGGCGATCCAACGCGCCAAGCAACTCGACTTGCCGCACGTCGCCGCCCCCGCCGTGCCCCTGCTCTACATCGAAATGGACGGCACGGGCATTCCCGTCGTGGCCGCCGAGACCGCCGGCCGTGTCGGAAAAACCGCGGGGCGGCCGGCCCGCACCCGCGAGGTCAAACTCGGCTGCGTCTTCACCCAAACCACCACCGACGAACAAGGCCGGCCGCGGCGCGACGAGAACTCGACCAGTTACAGCGCGGCGATCGAGGGAGCCGAGGCGTTCGGCTTGCGGCTGTATACGGAAGCTTGGCGGCGGGGCTGGAGCCGTGCTCGCAAGAAAGTCATTCTCGGCGACGGCGCGCCCTGGATCTGGAACCTGGCACATCAGCACTTCCCCGGCGCCGTCGAGATCGTCGACCTTTACCATGCGCGGCAGCATCTGTGGGAGTTGTCGGCGAAACTGTTCCCGAGCGATGAGCGCCGGCGGAAACGTTGGGCCGCGCGGTTGTTGCACAAGCTCGAACAAGGCAAGATCAAGGCGTTGGTGAAAGTCTTACGCGGGTTCTCCACGCCGAATCAGGAGTCGGCCCATTTGCTCGCCAACGAGGCGGACTACTTCGAGCGCAACGCCGAGCGGATGCGGTATCCCGAGTTTCGCCGCCAGGGATTGTTTGTCGGCTCGGGAGTGGTCGAGGCGGGCTGCAAGAAGGTGATCGGCGCGCGGTTAAAGCGCTCCGGCATGTTCTGGACGGTGCGCGGCGCCAACGCCATCATCGCGTTGCGCTGCTGTCGGCTGAGCGGAAGGTTCGAGGATTACTGGGAGGCCCGTGCCCGCGCCGCTTGATTTCCCACATTTATGTCGCACACCCCTCGACACTGGCCGATGCGAACGAGTCGCGCGACTGGCGGATCTACGCGGACTTCGCGCAGGTCTTGATTGGCATGGCACGGCCGTTATATGCCCACGACCCGATCGGTGTGGACTTGGACCAGACTCTGTACGCTCTCGACTCGACAACAATCGACCTCTGCCTGTCGCTGTTTCCGTGGGCCAGATTCCGCCAGCACAAGGCCGCCGTGAAGATGCACACGCTGCTGGATCTGCACGGCAATATTCCCACGTTTATCCGCATTACTGGAGGCAAAGTGCATGACGTCAACATCCTGGATGAATTTCTTCCCGAGGCCGGCGCGTTCTACGTCATGGATCGGGGTTATGTCGATTTTCGGCGCCTCTTCGTGTTCACGCTCTGTTCGGCCTTCTTCGTGGTGCGAACCAAAAAGAACGTTTTGCTGCAGCGTCGCTACTCCCACCCGGTGGATAGGAGCACAGGCCTGCGATCCGATCACACCGTCATTTTGACCTCCTTCAACTCCGCCCAAGCGTACCCGGACTCCCTACGGCGGGTGAGTTATTTCGATGCCGAAACCAACAAGCGGTTGAAATTCCTGACCAATAACTTCACTCTGCCGGCACTGACCATCGCTGCGAAAAGAGTATTATTACTTGGATTGAGTAGGGTAGCAGCCTGCCCGTCAGAGGAAATAAACTCGTCAACAAAGTGCGCGATCTTTTCCTCGGAGGCAACGTCCCCCTTGCTCAGGGATGGCAGGCTCTGCGATTGCGCGGCCAGGGTCGCAACAAGGAAGCAGACAACCTGACGAATGGCTGAACTGAACACAGGGCTTGCTTTCAGTCTGAGTCGCACCCACTATAGCTCTCTAGGCGTAGGGCAGCAAGCCGCAATTTCACGATCTGCAAGGTCTTTCGATCCCGCCCTCTTCTGGCGGGAAGAGCTTCGACCAACGCCGCTATCGTCGCTGGCTACTCCCCCAACTCAGCCCGCTAGATCGCTCTCGTTGACATCGAGTCGTTCTGTCGGATCAGATCCCGCCGCCGCCTTGCCGTTCTCGTCCCGGCTCAACAAGATCACGTTCTCGGCAACTACCTCGACCCGACTTCGCTTCTTCCCGCCGTCGTCGGTGTACGTCTTCGACTGCAGCCGTCCCTCGACGAACACCTGCTTGCCCTTGGTGAGATACGGCCCAAGGTTCTCCGAGCGCCAGACGACGATGTTGTGCCAGTCGGTTTGCTGCTTGTAGCCGGTGGCGGACTTCACCGAACGGTTGGTCGCCAGCGAGAAGTTGCTGACCGTGACGTCGCCGGTGGTCTGTTTGGTTTCGGCATCGCGGCCGATGCGGCCGAGCAGTTGAACGCGGTTTACGCTTCGAGACACGAAGCACCTCCAGGGCGAAAATCGAAATCGTTTGCTATTTGTTTGCCAAAACGGGGAGCAACGGCCCTGTTATTGGACGCACTTCGGCCGGGTGGTGAAAATCCCGACCTAGTGTTTTCAACAAGTTGTGGTGAGGCGGCTGGGACTCGAACCCAGGACCCACGGCTTAAAAGGCCGTTGCTCTACCGGCTGAGCTACCGCCCCGGAGACGATGCGGGGATCAGGCTGGAAGGAACCCCTGAGGGGCTGTGAAAAAATCGGGTACAGTCCACTTCGCGCCACCGAAACTCATTGATTCAAAGAGACTCTTTCGGTCGGCGCTCGGTACTGTCCCATTTTTTCACAGCCCCCCTAAGGAGCGCGGCTCGGCGGCGGTCCTCGCCAACTCCAGAATTGCCTTGATTATAGCCGATTGCCCGCGGGACCCCGTCTCGATCACAATGGCTCGATGGGGGACGCTTCGCTCGAAACTCTGATTTCCGCCGAGCGTGTAGAGGCGCGGGTCAAAGAACTCGCGGGCCGCATCTCCGCCGATTACCCCGACCGCCCAGGCGCCCCCGAGCTTCGCTTCATCGGCGTCCTCAAGGGAGCGTTCGTCTTTCTGTCGGACCTGATCCGCCAGATCGAGCGCGACGTCTCGGTCGACTTTCTCGGCGTCAGCAGCTATGGGCCTTCCACGGAAAGTTCGGGGGAAGTGAAAATCCAAAAGGATCTCGATCACGAGATCGGCGGCCTCGACGTCGTGCTTGTCGAAGACATCATCGACACAGGCATCACGCTCAACTATCTATGCGACGTGCTGCGGCAGCGTAAACCGAGCTCGCTCCGCGTCGCGGCATTGCTCGACAAACCCAGCCGCCGCGTGGTTGAAGTTTCGCCTTCCTACGTTGGGTTCGAAATCCCCGACAAATTTGTTGTCGGTTACGGGCTTGATTACGACCAGCGTTACCGCGGCCTACCGGACATTTGTGTTATGGGCGACTAGCCCGCATTTCTCAGTGCGCCTTTTCGGCGCGGACACCCTGTGGGAGGAAGGAGCCCACCCATGTAGTTGTCGGTAGGCATGGAAGCTGACGAGCGGCTTGGTCGAGTAATCGGCCGAGCGGAAGCCTCGTGACAAAGTCCGGAGAAAGCCGGGCGAGCAAGCCGACAGGCCGTAACGCGCAGTAAGCCTGAGCAGGCCTCGAAAGGGAAGTCGCGGACGCCGACCCGCCTGAGATACGGGGAAGGCCGCACGAACCGGGAAGCAACCGACACGCGCACCGGTTCGGTCCGCCGGGGTAGTGGGCACGGCATGTCAGCCAAGGGAGACCGCAGTGCAGAAAGGGAGGCCCCGGCGGGTGGAGTTCGCAACTCCGCCGTCCTCGGTAAGGAGGGCGGACTCGACGGGGAGTCGGACAGGGCCGTAGTAGCGCGGAAGCTGGGTAACGCCGGGGGAGCGAAGGGCCCTGCCTTCCGGCACGCTTCGGAAGCCGAGTCGGATCAGGCGATTGACATGAGTCTGGCAACGCCGGAAAAGATCAGGACCCTACAGAAGAAGCTTTATCTCAAAGCGAAGCAGGAGCCGAACTTCCGCTTCTATCAGCTCTGGGACAAGGTCTGGCGCGGGGACATTCTCGAGCACGCCTACCGGATGGCAAAGGCCAACGGCGGGGCTGCGGGAGTGGACGGCGTGACGTTTGAACAGATCGAATTCCAAGGCCGCCAGGAGTGGTTGCGAAGCCTGCAACAAGACTTGCGCTCGAAGAGCTACCGGCCTCGGCCGGTGCGACGGGTGATGATTCCCAAGCCCGGCGGCGGCGAGCGTCCGCTCGGCATCCCGACCCTTCGGGACCGTGTGGCGCAAACCGCTGCCAAGCTGGTGATCGAGCCGATCTTCGAGGCGGATTTGGACCCGGAGGCCTATGGCTACCGGCCGAAACGGAGCGCGCACGACGCGATCCGGAGAGTGCATAAACTGCTGTGTGGAGGCTACACCGATGTAGTCGACGCCGATTTGTCGAAGTACTTCGATACGATTCCGCACGCCGAGTTGCTCGAATGCGTGGCGCGGCGTATTTCGGACCGGCAAGTCTTACACGTCATCAAGATGTGGTTAAAGACGCCGGTCGAAGGGCGGGATGAGAACGGGAACCGGCGGATGACGTGCGGCAAGCGGAGCAAGCGCGGCACCCCGCAGGGTGGCGTGATCAGTCCCTTGTTGGCCAATCTGTACATGAACCGTTTTCTGAAGCATTGGCGGCGAACGGGGAAGGGAAGTGAGTTTCGAGCCGTGATCATTAACTATGCGGATGACTTCGTGATTCTCAGCCGCGGCGGCGCAGCCGAGGCGCTGGAGTGGACCGAGCGGACGATGACGCGGATCGGGCTGACCCTGAACCGGGAGAAGACGAAGTTGGTGCGAGCGAAGCAGGAGCGGTTTGACTTTCTGGGATACACGTTCGGGCCGCATCGTTTCAAGAAGGACGGTCATTGGTATTTGGGAGCGAGTCCGTCGAAGAAGAGCGTGGCACGGTTGAAGCGGAAGGTGCATGCGCTGTTGCGTCCGGCTGAAGTGGGGCGCTGGGAAGAAGTGAGCGGACGGCTTAACCGAGTGTTGGTGGGCTGGTCGAATTACTTCTCTTATGGCACCCGGCTGATGGCGTATCGGGCGGTGGACAACCACGTGTGCGAGCGAGTGCGAGGATTTATGCGGAGGCGGAGGAAGGTGTCGTCGCGCGGCGCCCGGCAGTTTAGCGACCAGGTGGTGTTCGGCAAGCTAGGCGTGGTCCGCCTGCGCCGGATGCACTTGGGTCCGCCGCCTGCGACAGCTTGAGGGAGGAAGCCGGTCGGAGAGCCGGATGCGGGAAATCCGCACGTCCGGTTCGATGAGCGGGGACGGGAAACGGGACCACGACGCCTCCGGCGTCAAGAGCACCCGCGCCCGTCCTCGACTCTACCCGCCTGACGAGCAAAGCACACGATAGGCCCGCCATTACTTCGTTGCGCTTGCTCGCCGTGCTCACCGTACTGTTCAAGTATGCCTCCGCGCGCCAAGCGGCGCGCGCCTCGTACTGACGGACCTTTCATGCACTTTGCCTCGCCACGCGGTGAGAAAAGCGGGCTAGGCCTCAGCGTTCATCCCGACCCTACGGGCCGAATGTCTCGAGTTGGGTTCCTCAACGCGGTTTCTTGAACGCTTCGTAGAGTTCCGCGATGCCGGCTTGGTCGGCGTCTCCGTCGTGAGCGACGATCCGTAGCGCCGACTCCAGCGTTTCGCCGCGGTTCACCCTTCTCGCCGCCGTAGCCAAGGGGTTGATCGTGATCGTGCCCCACTCGGCCACGTGCCATGGCGGGTTGCCTAGGGAGGGGTGAAGGAAGACGGCGATGCCGGCGCCGCGGCCGTGTGGCCCCGGGCCTGAGTAGTCGACCCAATCGGCGGTCTGGCCGTTGATCCGATCGGCGCCGCGGCGATTCTCCGAATCAACGATCGTGCCGCCATCGGTTTCGTGCAACCCGTCGGCGAGGCGGATGGTGAAATAGGCGTGCCGGGTTGGGCCGATGCTGAAATCCCATTCCCCCGGCCGCAACGCCGATCGGATATCGATGATGTTCGCGGTTTTGCCGGTATGGATGTCGATCGTGCGCGTCTCGAGCGCCAACACGCGTCCTTGGCCGGGCGCACCCCACTCCGCGGCGCCGCGCCACTCGAGGTTTTGGACAATCCGCAGGTGATCCTCCGACATCTCCTCAGCTTCAAAGCCGATGCCGACAATGCGTCCGGCCGACCGGCCCTGGAAAGTTTCGTTGACGTAGAAGTTGTAGTTGGCTTCCTCGAATTTGTCGGTCGAGTAGGGGTAGTAGACGTTGAAGTGGTCCGCGCCGATGGTGATCGATTGGTGGTGTGGATGATCGATGGGAGATTCGGTCGTCACCGCCGCGCCGGCGGGGGTGAAGACGGGATAGAGATAGGCGCGGTGGGAGCCCTGGCTCAAGGCCGTAATCAGCTTGCCGCCGCGACTGATCTTGACGCGGCGAGCTTTGGCGGTGGCGCCGCGGGGCAGGGGGACGGCGTCGGTTTCCACGGAGAAGTGCTGCATGGCGGTTCCTTTGGCGGGGCGATCCGCGGCGTCCGATAGGCTCTCCGCCGGCGGCAACGAGAAGGCAACCAGCACAAGGGTTGTCTGTTTCAAGACCGTGATAACGAAACTACGAATTGATTTCTTCACGTTTTTCTCCTCGCGTTCCCGCCGGCGGGAATTCCGTCAGCGCCCCGCCATCAGCGGCTTGAGAAACTCGGCGCTCTTGCGCACCGATTCCTCGATCGACATGATGCCGGCGAACGACTGATGAACCGTCACGTAGCCGTCATACCCGATCGCGTGAAGCCCCCCGAACATGGCCTCGGAATCGACGCCGCCTTCTTCCCAGATGCCGATGTGATCGAGAAAGACACGTCCTTTCGTCCAAGTGTCGAGGTAGACGTCGTTTTCGGGATTGAAGCGGTGATTTTGCGTATAGGCGTTGAAGATGTGCCGGCCCAGTTTCTTGATCGTTTCCGGTCCGTAATCCTGACCGACCATCCACCAATTCGCCGGTTCATAGATGATGCCGAAGTTCGGACGACCGACCGCCTCGATCACGCGTAACGCCCCGGCCGTGGTTTCGAAAAGGCTCCCGAAATGCGATTGATGCGCCAAGCGAATGCCCCGTTCGGCCGCTTCGTCCGATGCCTGTTGAGCCCGCGCGACATCGTCCTCGGACTTCATGCAAATGCGGATCAAGTCGGCCCCGAAGGCGGCCGCGACATCGAGGCTGGGCTTGATGTTTTGAAGGCTTCCCGGGCCGAGATGGTCGTTCATCGGGACCGCGAAATCGGCGGTCACCATCGAAACGACGAGCCCCGCCGCGCTGATCTTCCCACTTTTCTCACGGACGATCTCGGGCTCGGAATGCGTCCCGGCTTGCGAGGCCCGCATACAGAGAGCCTCGTAGCCGTTGTCTTTCGCCAACGCGATCAATTCGTCGATCGTCAGCGTGGCTTTCTTCTTGTCCAGGAATGATTCGGCGACTCGCACCGATAAAGAGAGCTTCATGGGATGTCTCCGGCTCGCCCGGGGCTGTGAAATGATCGGAAATAATCGGGAACAGTCACATTTCTAAGAATCCGCAGTTTCATGATACCGCCGTGAAAATGGGTGTCGGCGGGCCGAAGGGTCAGCAGGATTACATGGACCCGGGTGCGGTGGAATCGGACGATCCTTCCTGCGCCCCTTCAGGGCTTGGCGTAATTTGGCAATCAACCCCGGGTTTCGCTTCGCTTCACCCGGGGCTACTATCCCGCGCCCCCTTCCGGGGGCTGACGCCGGCCAATGCCGGCGTTGGGGGAGAATCCGTTGCCGACGCGACCCACGGGTGGAGCACTTGGCGTCGCTCCCGCTGTCTATTCCGCGTAATGTCTGAAAAGACGGCGGGGCAGCGGATCGGCGGAGAAAAGTTCTCGCGGCATGGTTCGAAGCGAATCCGCTACGGCGGGCCGGAAACCGAGCCGCGGGACAATGTCCCGTTCGAAGTCGAGGCCCGCGGCGATCTCTACAAGTTGTACGCCGGTCTCGGTCAATTGGAACACCGCCGCTTCGGTCACGTAAAGCACCTGTTGTCCCGACTGCCGAGCGAAGCGGCCGCTGAAAGTCACCTGATCGACTTTCTCCACGAATTTCGGCCGCCCGTGCTTCAGGAAACGCACCCCGTCGGAGGTCAACTCCGTTTCCGTGCGCACCGCTAAACTGCCGCAGAACACCAGCTTGCGGGCACGTTGCGCGATGTCGATGAAGCCGCCCGTTCCGATGATCGCCGATCGCAGCTTGCTGACGTTGACATTGCCTTCGCGGTCGATTTGCAGAAATCCGAGGTAAGCTTGATCCACCCCGCGGCCGTGGTAGAGGGTGAACATGTGCGGCGATTCGAGCATCGCGCTCGCGTTGTACATCCCACCGAAAAGTAAACCTTCCGCCGGAATACCGCCAAACTGCCCGTGCTCGATGGTCGGCGTCAGCGTCGCCGCCAGGCCCTGCTCGCGAGCTACTTTCATTACGCCGTCGGCAACGCCGAAACCGACGTTGAGCACCGCGCCCGGCGCCAACTCGAGCGCCGCGCGACGGGCGATGACTTTCCTTACACTCAACGGGAAATCGCCGAATTCGTCCTCCGGTTTCACGGCGTCGCCCGTGAGTGTCGAATCGAAGTCCACATCGTAGTGCTGTCCGTGGTCGGGGTCGACCACAACCGCGTCAACGAAGCTTCCGGGGACACGCACATCGCGGGGATGAATCGCACCACGCTCGACAAGATGACGCGTCACCGCGAACGTTAGGCCCCCCGACGCTCTCGCCGCCATAGCCAAAGGGGTGTTATGCCAGAATCCGGCCTCCCGGTTCATGCCGAGGTTTCCCGCCGAGTCGGCCTCGCTCGCGTGAATCAGCGCCACGTCAATCGGGATCGCTCGGTAGAAGAGATATTCCTCGCCGTTGTGCATGGTGAGCTCGACCAGATCCTCGGTCGCCCGCTCGTTCAATTTGCCGCCTTCGAGACGCGGGTCAACGAACGTATGCAAACCGATCGGCGTCGTCAGGCCGGGGCGGCCGGCGGCCGCGGCTCCGTAAAGGTGTTCCATCACGCCCGCCGGCAGATTGTAGGCTTCGAATTCGTTCTCGGAGGCCAGCCGCGCCATGGCGGGAGCCATCGACCAGTGACCGCCAATCACGCGGCGAAACAGACCCGGTTGCGCGAGGTGGTCTAGGCCCTTGCCTTTTTGATCGCCGACGCCGAAGACGTGAACGAGAGTCAAGTGGCGCGGCCGGCCCGTTTCGCGGAATCGATTTCCTAAAGCTTCGAGCAGCTTTTCGGGTACCGCGTAGCCGGAGGCGCCTCCGACGGCGACGGTTTGAGCATCGTTGATTCGAGAAACGGCTTCGGCGGCGGTTGTTATGAGCGTCATAGTGACAGTGGTGACCGGCGCTCGAGCTACGGCACAGGCCTCGGGGCCCGCCCCTACACAACTCCGTGCAGCGGGCTCCGAACGCGGGATAACGAACTATTCTTTCACGTTGACCCAGATCGACGTCGGGCCGGGCAGCTACAATGGTCTGAAACCCCGGAACCGCCGGAACCGCCGGCGTGGCCTCGATAACGACCTCGGACATTTCCATGAACCCTTCTCAAATCCGTACAATCATCTTTGTCGCCATTGTGTTGGCGCTGCTGCTGGCCTCGCGCACGGCCGCGGACTTCGCCATCCAATACCAGTGGTGGCAGGAACTGGGCCAGGTCCAAACCTGGATCACAATGTTGCTGTACCGGGTTTTCCCGGTTACGATAGCGTCGCTTCTCTGTTGGCCGGTCCTGCTTTGGGCACACCGCAACGGCACCGCCTTTGCGGGCGCCTCCACGTCGGACTACTCGATTTACTCGAAACTCGTTCCGGTTGCCCTGCTGGCGGCATCCGCGGCTTTCGTCGGCTCGTCGATCGACCATCTTAAGGTCATGGCCTTCGTTGGGTCGCAGAGCGTCGCCTTGCCCGCCGATGCTTGGAGCGATCCGGTCTTCGGGAACCATCTGCCGTTCTATCTGTTCGGAGTGCCGTTCTATACGCTGCTGGTGCGGTTTGTTTTCGCTACGACCGTGCTCTCGGCGCTGGTGTTCTGGGCGTCGGGCCGCGGCTGGCAGATTTTCGAAAAGGTCAAACAGTTCAGGGCTTCCGGGGGCTCGGTCGACGAATTCGATCCCGGTCCGAGTCCGTTGATTCTCCGGGGCGCGACCCAGACAGGTTTCGCCCGGGTTCTTGCCTCGATCGGTTTAGTCGCTCTGGCGGGTTGGTTCTTCTTGCAGCGCTACACACTGCTCGTGAATCAACATGCCTTCATGACCGGCATGGACTTCCTCGATGAGAACGTCACACTGCCGCTGCGCTGGCTCGTCATCGTCGCGGCGCTGGTGGCGATTCCGTTGGTCATGACCTCGCGTTGGAAATTTGTAATCGCGGTGCTCGCCGCCGCTTTTGCCGCCAATGCCGTCACGCCGGCGATCGTTCGGGCGGTGTATGTACGGCCGAACGAGTTGACCTTGGAAAAGTCCTATATCGACCGCCACATCGAGGCCACCAGCTCGGCCTTCGGGCTCAGCCAGCGTTCGAGCGAACAGCCCTTCGGCGGTTCCCAACAGGAAAGCCTCAACGTCAACGAGCACGCCACTCTCGTCGACAACATTCGCCTCTGGGATCACCGCGCTTTTTCCGACACGATTACGCAAATCCAAGCCCTTCGGCCGTACTACCGTTTCGCCGACGTCGATATCGACCGCTACATCATCAACGGCAAGATCAAGCAGGTCATGCTTTCGCCGCGCGAAATCGACGTCAACGAACTACCCGTCGAAGCGCGCGCCAGTTGGATCAACCCGCACTTCGTCTACACCCACGGCTATGGCGTGGTGATGTCGGAGGTCAACCGCACCACCGACGACGGCTTGCCGGTGCTGTTGATTCAAGACGCGCCGCCGGAAATCAAGATCCCCGACATCGTACTCAATCGGCCGGAGATCTATTACGGCGAAGCGACCCACGATCCGGTTTTCGTCAACACCGATCAGAAGGAATTCGATTACCCCTCGGGCGACCAGAACATTACGTCCAGCTACCAAGGCAAGGGCGGCTTCCCGATCCACTCGTTGTGGCTGCGGCTGATGGCCTCGATCGTGCGCGCCGACTACAACATCCTGCTCACCGGCTACATGAACGAAAACAGCCGCATGATGCTCTACCGCAACGTGTCGCAGCGTCTCGACCATCTGACCGGCTTTATCGAATGGGAGCCGGATCCGTACTTGTTCATCACCGAGGAAGGTCGGCTGCTGTGGATTGTGGACGGCTATACAACATCCGAGGGACACCCTTACTCGACGCGTGTGCGGCGGCCGGAGTTTACGCGACCCTTTAACTACATCCGCAATTCGGTCAAAGCCACCGTCGACGCTTATGATGGGACGACGTCTCTTTACGTCTTCCAGCCCAACGACCCGGTGATTCAGGTCTACCGGAATCTCTTCCCGACGCTGTTCAAAGACGAGTCCGAGATGCCCGCGTCACCGCGAAGCCACGCCCGCTATCCCGAGCTGATGTTCCAAGTGCAAGCCGATATCTACCGCACCTATCACATGCGCGACCCCGAAGTCTTCTACAACAAGGAGGACGTCTGGGAGGTGGGCAAAAGCCTTTTCGGCGACACCGGTACGGCCGCGCCCATGAAGCCGACCTACATCGTGGCCACCGTGCCGGGTGAAACCGAGCCCGAGTTCCTGTTGATGCTGCCCTTCACGCCCCGCGCCAAGGACAATCTCATCGGCTGGATGGCCGCCCGCTGCGATGGCGAAAAGCTCGGCGAGTTGCTCTTCTTCCACCTTTCCAAACAGCAACTCGTCTTCGGCCCCAACCAGATTGAATCACGCATCAACCAAGACCAGAACATCTCGAAAGACCTCTCGCTATGGAACCAACAGGGTTCCCGCGTTTTGCGCGGCGACATCATCGCGCTGCCGATCGGTGACACTTTTCTCTATGTCGAGTCGATCTACATCCAGGCCGAAACGGCTCGAATGCCGCAGCTCAAAAAGGTCGTGCTGGCGATGGGGAACCGCCTCATCTACGAAGACACCTTCGAGCAGGCGCTGCGTGAGTTAAGCGGCGGCGACGTGTTTCTGCCATCGTTGGTGCAGGAAGGGCAAGGAACCGACACAGGCGAGACCGGGACCGCCGCGGGCGACACGCGGGCCTCGACGGATGACTCCGGCGTCAGCCGGCAACGCCTGCGCGCCATCACCGTTCGGGTCCGCCGGCTGCGCCAACAAGCCAGTCAACTCGTCGACGAACTGGAACAAATCGAAGGCGAGCTCGAACGCTAAACCGGCAGAGATAAACACGAGTGTGCGTCCAGGCGTGGCACTCGTGCCGGGTCCTAGCCCACCACAGTTACGGCCGGCCCTCAGCCGGTTGTTTTGGGATCGAGCAGCCGAGCGGGCGACAAGCTGAGAGCTTGTCGGAACTGGGGGCTGGGACAAACACGAGTGTTTGTCGCTACCGGTGGTCGCTGCTGCCGCCCCTATAAACGGTTGATTCTAAGGGCTTACAGCAAAAATTGGCTTCGTTTGGTATTTCTTGGCCGGCCGACTCCCAATCGGACGATCGGCCCGATCTTCCCGCCGATCTGCCCGACATCCGGGACCACGTCTAAAATATCGATATGGGGGATATTGGCGCGCCGGGAGTCGCAAGATTGGCTTCGTTTCGCAAAGATTTATCGAACCGGTCGCCGGTTCCTCCCTCATTCTCTTTTGACTCGCCGGTGCCGGCCATTGGCTCGGGGTCTGCGTGCTTAGGATAGCGGTGTTGTCAAGCCGGTTTTCGGGTTCGGGAGCTGTCCCCGATCTCGCCGTCCGAGGAGTGTTGGGAAAGTCGTAGCCTGTCCCCGACTTTCCCCCGACTTTCCCGACTTTCCCCCCAGGGGCAGATAGCCGCACAACTCAGCCAAGCGGGCGATCTGGTCGTCGCTCGTGCGGTCCTCGCTCACATTCTTTCGCAGCAGGTCGGCCGCCTCGTCCGGCTGAAGCTCATCGAGATTGATCGCTTCGACGCCCGACAACGGGATCGACTGCCGCGAGGTCACCAGGAGCGCCGAGGGCGGGTTGGGGATGAGCGGGGGCACCTGGGCGTTGTCGGCGGCGTTGTCGGCCAAGACCAGCACGCGGCGCTCGGAGAGCAGGCCCTGATAGAGCCCGGCGAGATGTTGGTCGTCCTCGGGTATTGGTTGCTCCGGGACGAGAGCGAGCACGACGTCGCGTATGGCCTCGGCGGGCGTGGCGGGTTTGCGGTCGACCCACTCGTATCCTCCGAAGTCCTCGACCAACTTGCTAATTATTTCAAACATCCCGGACCCAATTGTAGACGAGTTTTTCTTCATGGGGGCGGGTTAAACGGCGAAAAGGAGCGCGACATAAATGTGGACATCCACTCTCGCGACGCGAGCGATCGAAAGTAGAGTTGTACTCGGAAATCCACGCCCACAGGCTCCGGCAGGAGCCCTGGAATTTAGCCCACGGCTTCAGCCGTGGGAAAACGGGGCACCGGACGGGAAGCCCCAGCGGGGCGCCGGAACAAGATTTCCCGCGCCCCTCCAGGGCTATTTCGTTTATTGCCTTCGGTCCCACGGCTAAAGCCGTGGGCAAAATTCCGGGGCCCCTGCCGGGGCCGCTGAGCGTCTGCCGCCCCTCCGGCACGAGACGGTTTCGATTTCAAGAGCCTTTTCCGGTGCCCACGACCTTGCCATTTCTCCCACATTTATGTCGCACACCCACGGCGAAAGGGTGGGCGGCACAAATATGGGAGACCCGAACGGACCGGTCCGAGCGCTTCCCCGGGGTGAAATTTCCGTTTGGTTCGGGAACGGCTAAAGCCTTGCCGGAAAAGACCGTTGAAACGGCCTCGTATCCGACGGCGGACCCTTGGAAACCGGCCCTAAAAGGACCGGCCTCCATGAGGCCCAAGCCCGGTGAACCGGGCTCTGGATGCCGTCGGCGTCTTCGCCGTGAAAATGGGTGTCGGTGGCGCTTCCGCCGCCCTTTCAGGGCTCTCCCCTTGGTGAGAGGGCGACCCAGGGTTCCGCTTCGCTTCACCCTGGGCTACGGTTCCCGCCGCCGCTTCGCGGCTCAAGGGGGTTGCGCCTATTCGGGTAGCCTTGGGATGCTTCGCGACTTCGGGGATACGAACCGATGAATCGGTTCGCGGCAAGCGTGGACGCTTACGCCACGTCGGTTGACGCAGGTGATAGGTTGCCGCGCGCGGCGGGTGGCTCTACAGTAAGGACAGATATCCCGGCCACGGAACCCAGAGCCCGATCCTCGTGCATTCCCACAACCACGCTACCGGCCGCAAGCTGCAGATTTCACTGTGGCTGACGGTCGCGTTTATCGTGATCGAATTCGCGGCCGGTATTCGGGCGCAGAGCCTGGCGCTGCTCTCCGACGCGGGGCACAATTTCACCGATGCTCTCGCGCTCGGGTTGGCTTGGTTCGCCTTTTATCTGCAATCGAAACCGCCGAACGAAATCAAGACCTTCGGCTACCTGCGCGCGGGCGTCCTTTCGGCGTTCGTCAACGCCGCGACACTGGTTGTGCTGGCCTTTTACATTTTCTACGAAAGTTACGTGCGCTTCTTGAGCCCCCGCGATGTTCAGGAAGACATCATGATCGTCGTGGCCGCCGCCGGGTTGGTCGTCAATCTCGGCGTGATGTGGGCGCTCCACGGCGACAGCCGGCACGACATCAATATTCGCGGCGCCTTCATGCATATGCTGGGCGACGCGCTTTCCTCGGTCGGCATCATTGTCGGCGGGGTCGTGATCTACTACACGCGCCTGCCTTGGATCGACCCGCTGTTGTCGGTTCTGATCGGCGCGTTGATCCTTTGGAGCGCCCGGGAGATCATCCGCGACTCGCTGAACATTCTTCTCGAGGGTCTGCCGCGGGGGATCACGCGCGAGGAGGTTTGCGGGGCGCTCGCCGATGTCGACGGCGTGATTGATGTCCACGACCTCCACATCTGGAGCCTTTCGTCGTACACCCACGCTTTGAGCTGTCACGCTCTGATCGACGACCTGCCGCCCTCGGCGAGCGACATCATTTTGTGCAACATCAACGGCGTGCTCGAGCAGCGGTTTCGAATTCTCCACACGACCATTCAGTTCGAACACGTGCGCTGCGAACACGCGGACGGTATTTGCGCCAGCCACCCCGTGGGAGCGGTTGGGGTTGAGCGTGAAGTTCATCGTTAGTCGCTACTCGTTAACCGTTAGCCGTGAGCGGTACTCGTGACCGGCTGAGAGCCGGCCGCAAGTGTTGGCTGGGACCGGCATGAGTGCCGGTCGCTACCGGGGGGCAGGTCTAGTTCCGTCTAATGCTTAATCGTTCGATCGATTGCGCTTTGCCGGTTTGGGGGTCGACGTCGATCACAACCCCGGAAAATCGCACGTCGCCGGTTGCCGGCTCGAAGCGCGTGGGCGTGGCGTGAAGAAAGCGATGGATCGAGGCCTCCCGTCCCATGCCGATGACGGATTCATAGGGCCCGGTCATGCCGACGTCGGTAATGTAAGCGGTGCCTTGGGGCAGCACGCGCTCGTCGGCGGTGGGGACATGCGTGTGGGTGCCGACGACGGCCGAGACCCGGCCGTCCAGATACCAGCCGAGAGCGCCTTTTTCACTCGTTACCTCGGCGTGGAAATCGACGAACCGTACTCGCACATCCGAGGGGATCTCATCGATCAGCGCGTCGGCCTTGCGAAAAGGACAGTCGATCGCGGGCAGATAGACGCGCCCTTGCAGGTTCATGACGGCGTAGGGAATGCCGCCCGAGGTAGTTCCGATGTAGAGCCCGTGCCCGGGTGTACCCTCGGGATAATTGGCGGGCCGCAGGATTTCGGCTTTGCTGTCGAGGTAGGGCAGGATGTCTTTCTTGTCCCAGATGTGATTACCGGAAGTGAGAACCTCGGCGCCGGTTTTGAACAATCCGTCGGCCAGCGTCGGGTTGATGCCGAAACCGGCGGCGGCGTTTTCGCAATTGGCGATGACAAGGTCGATGTCGTGTTCGGCGATGACGGCGTCGAGTTTTTCGACCATGACGCGGCGGCCGGGTTTGCCGACAATATCGCCGATAAAGAGAAGTTTCATGAAGTATCCGTTTTGGGGAGCTATAAAAGAATCGGGGACAGCCCGTTCTCTGAATGCGCGGCATTCATAATACCGCGATGAAGATTTGTTTCAGTTAGGGCGCTTGCGGCGAAGACATACCGGCACGAATGCCGGTACGGCACGCAAGAATGCGTGCGCCACGTCGGGTTTCTGCCTAGCGCGAACCCACGTTGGGATTTTCGGTCACGGTAACGCGGATGGGCGCGGTCATGGCGCGGCGGTCGCCGGCTTCGGCCTCGACGCTGATACGGCCTTCTACCGGAGCCGACTCTTCGTCGGCGCGAAGTTCCAGTGTAAGGGAGTCGGCGTTACGTTCGACTACGTCAAATGTGAGACCGGGCGGCGCGCCGAACAACCGGATTCGGGCGTCGGCGGGAAGGTTTTCAGCGGCTAGTTCCAGCCGGGCGGTGCCGCCGCCGTGCAGGCTTATACGACCAAAAGCGCGAGAGCAAGGCGGGGTCGGCCCTCAGCCGCGGGGCGAACGGCTCGACCACGGTAAGAGTCGATCGTGGTAGCGGGCGGCGGATGTCGTTTCGTTTGCGGGGGGCTCCGATCCACAGCGTACTGAACGCCTCGACGATGGTCGTTGGTTCCGCGGCGTCCGCCGTGCGACCGATGATCCGCAACGGGTGATCGCCGAGCGGCAGATCGGCGGGTATGTCCGCTTCGAGGAGCAGTTCCAGGATGATCACGTTGTCGCCGTCGCCCGAGGGACCGAAGAACTGATCGGCTCGGAATTTCCCCGTGGGCGCTTCCAGACCGTCGGGAAGCCCGACGACCTCGACATCCACGGCTAGGTCAAAGCCGGGATCACGAATCATCAGCACCGTCCACTTTGCCTTCTCCCCTCGCGCTGCGTTTATGTTATCGGGGTCGACGAGCAATCGAAACCCAGCTTCTCGATTGTCGATTTTCAAGCGATAGGCATAGGTCGGCCCGCTGCGGGCGATGCGATCGCCGACGACCAAGCGCAGAGTTTCGTCCTTTAGCGGCGTGTAGACCAGACTGCTGTCGGGATTGCCGATGACGGTTCCTTGGCCGGTCATCATGTCGTCGTGCTCGGCGAGAAGTTTACCTTTCGAGTCAAACAGCTCGAGGACGGTATCGATGTAGGGCAGGCCGAGTTGCACGGCCAGGGTTCGGAAACGCAAAGGGACGCCCGCCCTGGCTCGGATGAGATAGCTGTCCTGCTCTTGGTCGTTTTCGAGAAGACCGTTGATTGTGAGCGGGCCGTTGTCGGCTTCGATCGGTCGCTGGGTCTTCCGCGACCGGAATTCCGCTTCGGAGAATTCCGGCTCGTCTGTGAGTTCCAAGCTCAGGCCGTCGCTAACGCCGTCGGGGCTCTCGACCCACATCCGCCACAGCCCCGGACGGGCATCGGTGGGAATCGGGAAGGTCGCTTCCAGGCGGGTGGCCGAGGCGGTGATGAGCGTACCTTCGATACGAGGCACGAGCGGGCCTCGACGAGGGTCGTCGTCGGCCCGCAGGGGAATCGAAAACGGGAAAGTGAGCCGATAATATTCCGCGCCGCGAACTTCGGTCAAATAGACTTTCTCGACCGATTCCAACCTCTTGCCGTGAATCGTAACCCGCGCCTCCGCGCCGACCGGCCCGCCCAAGGGCGAGGCCCCCAGGATCAACGGCAGCTTGGTGATGCGCAACATGTAGCCGCAGTTTTGGGCGCAATTGACGCCCTGCGGCCCGCGGTATTGATCGAGCCTGAGGTAATACTTGCCGGCTTGCTTGAAAGTGTGGTCGAGATAGGGAGTTTCCACGTAGTCGTCGCGATCGTCGTTGAAAGCGACTTCTCGTCCGTCGACGTCCAACAGCGCCATTTCGCATTCGAGATGCGAACCGTATTCGATCGACCGCAAATCGAAATTCCAACGCTCGCCGGCTTGGGCCTCGAAGACGTAGGTGTCGATGTCGGGGCCTTTGGGGAGGATGCCGTGAACGATTTGGGGGCCGAGCGTGAGCGGTTGGGCATTGCGCAGCAGGTTGTTGGGCTCGACCTCTGCCGTGGAAAGGAATTGCGTGACGTTGAAGAGGCGGGCGTTGGAGCGGCCGTCTTCGGTGATGACGGAAACAATGTGCGGTCCGAGCGCCGCGTCATCGGCGACCCGCAGGCGACCGCGCACCCTTCCCGAGTGGGTTTCGAAGGTTTCGAGCCACTCGATATCGTCGCAGTCAAACTCGACCGAGACGGCGTTCGAGAGATAACGGCCTGTCAACTCGACTTCGATGGTCGAACCGCGCAAGCCGCCGAGGGGGGCGACGCGCTCGACCCAGGGGGAGGGAAGGTCGGACGCGGTGGCGACCGCGAGCAGCGGAAGGATCGCGGCGGAGAGAAGTAGTGTTCGAAACCGAAGTGCCATAATAATCGCGGCCTTGACGGACTGCCTTCCTGTCGCCCTTCAGGGCTCAACCTGGTTTGATTCCGTACCTGGGGTTTCGCCTTCGGCTCCACCCCAGGCTATATTCCCGCCGCCGCTTCGCGGCTCAAGGTGTGGAACTTATGCGGCCGCGCGCTCGGTACAGCCCCCATTTTTCACAGCGCTTCAACCGAACAACTCGGGGATCGGCTCTCCTTCGGGGATGATCTGAACCGGACGGCCGTTGGTGTGATAGTCCTTCTTGTAGTCGATTCCCAGCTTCTTGTAGATCGTCGCGCCCAATTCGCCGATCGAGACGGGGCGATCCTTCGGTTCCGCGCCGCGAGCATCGCTCGAGCCGATGACTTGTCCCCCGGGGATGCCGACGCCGGCGGCCGCGATCGAAAACACTCCCGGCCAATGATCCCGGCCGGCGGAGAAATTGATCTTCGGCGTGCGTCCGAATTCGCCCAGCGCGAGCACGAGCGTGCTGTCGAGCAGGCCGCGCTGTTCCATATCCTCGAGCAGGGTTGTAAACGCCTGATCAAACTCCGGGTACAAGCGCTCGTTGGTCGCGTCGTTGTTGCTGTGGGTGTCGTAGCCGCCATGGAAAACCGTCACCAGACGAACGCCCGATTCAATCAGCCGCCGTGCCAGCAGAGCCCCCTGGCCCGCGGTGGTGCGTCCGTAGGCGTCGCGTAGTTCGTCGGGTTCCGCGCCGAGGTCGAAGGCCTTTTCTGCCGCCGGCGATGAGACGAGATCGAAAGCCTTCTGATAGAAGTGGTCCATGCCCTCGACGAGCTGCGATTTTTCGACGGCTCGGATGTCTTCGTCAATGGCCGCAAGCAACTTGGCTCGGCCGGCGGCTTCTTCGAGACTCAGCCCGGTGCGGACGCTTAAATCTTGGACCGAGAAATTCTTCTTCGCCGGGTCGCCCGTGATGAAAGGATCGTAGGCCGGGCCTAGAAAACCGGCTTCGGCCGCAATGTCCTTTCGCGGGATGACGACAAAGGGCGGCAAGCCGTTCTTCGAGCCGAACTCTTTCGCGACCACCGAACCGTAAACCGGATGCTTGAAAGCGTTGTTCGGCCTGGCTCCCGAATAGATAAACTGCTTGGCCTTCTCGTGAATCGCCTCTTTGGAATAAAGCGAGCGGATCACGGTGAACTTGTCGGCCGCCTTGGCGGAGCGGGGCAGCAGTTCGCTGAAATGCACGCCCGGAATCGCGGTGGGAATCGTCCTGAAGCCGCCGCGAATCTCGCGTGGGGCGTCGGGCTTGGGATCAAAAGAGTCGTGCTGGCAGGCCCCGCCGTTTTGAAAGAAGATCAGGCAGGAGACGTCGCTCTTTCCCTGGGAGGCATCGAGGATGCGCGGCAGGCTGATGCCGCCGAAGACCGCCCCGCCCAACCGCAGAAAGTCGCGGCGGCTGAGCCCGTCGGCGCAGGGAATGGCGTCCAGTCGCATCGGTCTTCAGTGTAGCGTCTTGGCTTACTGATTCAGTTGAAATTCTTTCGAGTTAAGGAGCGCCCACAGCACATGTTCCCAGGCCCGCCGACGCTCGCGGCCGGACGCAGTTTCAGAGGCCAAATAGCTCTCGATTCTCTCGCTTTGCCTTGCCGTGGGACGACGAGCGTAGGACCGCAAATAAAGCGTTTCGAGGATTTGGCGGTCATCCAAATCGCTCTCCAATAGGTCGTTGAGAACGTTCCCCGGCGTTTCGACTTTGTCGCGGATGCGGTCGCCGTTCATCAAATGCAGCGCTTGGCTCAGCGACGGGGCTCCGGCGCGGGGTTCCATCGTGTCTCGGCGCGGAAAACCGAAGGTCGTCAGGAAATAGGGCGCCCCGATGCTCGCAACGAGATTCTTCGAGGAGATGCCCACAGGGTAGTTGCGAAATGTTTGCGGGACCTGGGTCACTTGAACAATCGCATCGAGCAGTACTTCCGCCGGTAGTTGCCGTGGCGTGTAGCGAGCGAACAAGCGGCCTTCGAGCGGGTCCTTGCCGCCGGGGCGATCGGGGGTGTGAGAACTCAACTGATACGTTTTCGAGTTGAGCAGCAAGCGATGCAGGGCTTTGAAGCGGAATCCGCTGTCGATGAAATGCTCGGCTAAGCGATCAAGAAGCTCCGGATGCGTCGGCGCGTTGGTCGATCGAAAATCATCGAAGGGGTCGACGATCCCCACGCCGAAATATTCCGCCCAAACGCGATTGACCGTCGCCCGCCCGAACTGCAACTTTTGATCGCGGGTGATCCAATCGGCGAGAACACGGCGGCGATCGACGCCGTCGGCAATCGCGGGGGTTCCCCCTTCCAAGAACTTCGGCGCGACCGGCTGCTTCGTGACCGGGTGCACAACTTCGCCTTCGCGCGTGTTGTACCAAGTGCGCCGATATTGCCCGTAGCCGTGCTTGACCCGAGTGCGGGCAAGGAATGCCGCCACGCCGTAGAAGTCGTCCTGCGTGAGATTCTCGAGCGGGTGGTTGTGGCATTCGGCGCACTCGAGGTGCTTACCCAGGAACAGGCGTGTGATCGTTGGGACGGCTTTGTTGATCTCGAACTTCTTGAGCATGAAATCCATCGCCGGATGCCAGAAGTTTCCCGCCGGGCGCACGGTCGTGTCGCCCACGGCGGTCAACATTTCACGCACGGCTTCGTCATAGGGCAGATCGCGGCGGACGAATTCTCGCAGGTAGCGCTTGAAGGCGCCGTTGGTTCGGCCCTGTGAATAGTACTGCGAGTTGCGGAACCAATCCTCGAGTTTGACCATCCAGTGATCGACGTATTCAGGACGATCGAGC
Source organism: Bryobacterales bacterium (assembly GCA_965238125.1). Taxonomy (GTDB): domain Bacteria; phylum Acidobacteriota; class Terriglobia; order Bryobacterales; family UBA6623; genus UBA6623. The sequence goes on from OZ250179.1 coordinate 1,875,096, forward strand.
AGAGCGTCGATCAGGCGGGATCGTTTGTCGTCGCGCCTGTCGGCGAGGAGGGTTTCGACCTCCCGCGGCGTGGGGAGAACCCCTATGGCGTCAAGGTAAACGCGGCGGACGAAAACCCAATCGGTTGACAAAGGAAAGGGCTCGATCGCGGCTTGCCGGAGCTTTGCGAAAACGTGCTCGTCAATAAAGTTAGTGGGAAAGTTGTTGGGCTCGGGAGTGGATGCGTGTTCCGGTTGGCGCTTTTCGATCACGATCCACTGCGACGTTGCAACCTTCCCGAACGCCCGAGCCGTCAGCGTCGTGAGGCCCCGGCCTTTGGCTGTTACTCGACCTTGTTCGACCGGCGAGATTACCGTTTCGTCGGTCACGGCGAATCTAACTTCGTCGCTGACGTCACGGGTTGTGCCGTCGGAAAGCCGACCGATGACCGTGACGGGCTGCGTCGATCCTTCGCCGGTGAGAATGCGCTCTCTGGGGTATAGCTCGAGCGATTCGAGGCGTGTTCCCCCAGAGCTGAATTGAGCGCCTTGATCGAGCCATCGGAGCAACGTCTGGTACTCGTCCGATTCGGCGGTCATCAGATGCCCGCCGCCATGGGCGATTTGGAACGACGGCTTGGCGAGCAGCAGAGACTCGGCGGGCTGCGCGAGATTGACGCGGCGACCTTGGTCGCGCTCGACGATCCTTTCGTGATCGGCCTTCGGATCGGCTCCATAGAGAGACAGCTTGAAGCCGTTTTGGCCCGCCGGCGATCCGTGGCATGACGAGCCGTTGCAACCCTTTGTTGTGAGGACCGAGAGAACGTCGCGGGTGAAGTCGACGTCCATTCGCGTCGCTCCCGCGCCGACTCGGATTTCGGCCGTGGTTGACGCTTCGCCGCAGTCGAGGGTGATTGTTGTGGTTCCTTCGGTGTGTCCCACAACCTTTCCGGGCTCCGCCGAGACGATCGATTCATTGTGCGGTGAGACTTCGCAGGAAGCCGTTACGTCCGCCTCGTGGCCGGACGAAGTGATGCCGGTCACGATGAAATGCTGGGATGATCCGGGGCCTTCGAGAAAAATCGGGAGGGGCTCGAGGCGCAGGCGTTCGACGTCCGCCGGCGATGCGTGGGGAAGCAGGGCAGCCGACACCCCGAAAAGCCAAACCGCCAGCTTGCCGATCGGCCGAGACCGCATACACAGAGCTTACTACAAGGCCCGATCCGTCTTGAGGAATTCTCGGGGGCGTGCGACATGAATGTGGGACGTTACCTCTCGCAATGCGAGCAGTAGAAACAGAGGCGTGGTCGGAAGGCCACGCTCAGCCTGGTTCACCGTGGTTCACCGGGCTTGGGTTCGAAGTAGGCCGGCCCTTGCAGGGCCGGTTTGACGGGTTCGCCTAGGAGCCGAGGCCGCTTCAGCGGCCTTCTCCCCTTAAGGCTTTAGCCATGGCCGAACCAAGCGGAAAATTTCAGCAGGGAAGCGCTGGCGCCCGTGCCGCCGATTCTCCCATATTTATGTCGCGCACCCAATTCTCGGTCGACGCGGTCAATGTAATCGGGGACGGCGGACATGATCAGTACCGCAGGCCGCTCGGTCGGCTCACATACCGGGTCGAGGCTCCGGAAGCGGGCGAACCAGGTAGGCTGGTACAAAGTAGGCATCATGGCGGGCACGGATTCCAACCTCATTGAGCGCTTCGCCGCTCTTCCTTACACCGGCGCGCTGAGCGACATCCTCGACGAAATGGGGCTGTGCGATCAGGTGTTGCCTCATGAAATTCAGGCCCTTCGTCCCGGCTCGACGGTTGCCGGACGGGCGCTGACGATTCTTGGCGAGCCGACGGAAAGCGAGGACCCCGCCGTCATCTTCGAGCCTTTTTTGAAGATGCTCGGCTCGGTCAAACCCGGGGATGTGCTGGTAAGCCTGCCCAACGACGACGTCGCCGCCCACCTTGGCGAGCTTTCCGCCGAGACGGCGCAATACCGCGGTGCGCGCGGGGCCGTCATCGACGGCGGGGTACGCGACACGGAGTACATCTTGAAATTGGGGTTTCCGGTTTTCGCGCGGTACACGACGCCGATCGATATTGTCGGACGATGGAGGACGGTTGACTACAATGTGCCGATCAAAATCGGCGCGGTGGAGATTCGCCCCGGTGATTACATCATTGGGGATAGGGACGGGGTAGTCGCGGTTCCGCTACCGGCCGCGGAGGATGTGCTCGCTAAGGCCGAGCAAGTTGTGGCAACGGAAAACCTTGTTCGCAGGGATATTCTCGAGGGAGTCGACCCGCTTGAGGCTTTTCACCGCCACGGACGGTTTTGAGGAGTTCCTTTCTATGAATCAGCGGGATTCAAAATACCGTCATGAAAATGGGCGTCGGGGCGTTCCTGCCGCCCTTTCAGGGCACGCCCGCGTTGGGGAGGGAGGGCTACCCAGGGTTCCGCCTCCGGCTCCACCCTGGGCTATATTCCCGCCGCCGCTTCGCGGCTCAAGGCGGCCGCGATTTATTCGGATGCAAGAGCAACGCACAAATACAACCGAACGCTATTTTTGGAAGATCTCGCTTGTTTACAGTCGCTCCTCTCCCAGAATCGATTTCGCCGGCACGCTCTCGGACGACTTGTGCGAGTCGGAGGCCGGGTAGGCCGGGATGTTCAGTGCGCCCCCCGGCCGATAAAACTTGCCCCGCTCCCCTTTTGAGAAATCGTATTCCTTCTTCATGGGGTCAAGCGCGGTAGGTGAAGACATCCGCTTCCGTTTCTACGACCGGATCATGCGCATCGCTTCGCGCAGGCCGCCTTCCTGACTCGGTCCGTTTTCTCCATTCTCGGGAATGGCGTCGCCCTCGCCGGGCGCTAGGAAGAGATTTGATTCGAGGCCGTGCTGTTTGGTGTAGAGATCGTAATATCGTCCCTTGGCCTCGTAGAGAGAGTCGTGATTACCGCGCTCGGCGATGCGGCCGTCCTCGACCACGAGGATTTGATCGGCCCGCCGAATGGTCGAGAGCCGGTGCGCGATGACGAAGGTCGTTCGTCCCTTCATCAAGTGCGCCAAGCCGAATTGAATCATCTCCTCGGATTCGGAATCGAGGCTCGATGTCGCCTCGTCGAGGATGAGGATTCGGGGTTCGGCTAATATCGCGCGCGCGATTGAAACGCGCTGCCGCTGTCCGCCGGAAAGCTTCACGCCGCGCTCGCCGACGATCGTTTCGTATTGATCTTCAAAGCGCTCGGTGAATTCATCGACCCGAGCAATGCGGCAAGCGGCCAACATGTCTTCCCGCGTTGCATTGGGATTGCCGAACATCACGTTTTCTTCGATGCTTCCGTCGAATAGGAAGTTCTCTTGGAGCACGACGCCGAGCTGGGTTCGGTAGTCTTCGAGACGCGCGGTCGACAGATCGACGCCGTCGACCGTTACCTTCCCCGACCCCGGTTTGTGAAACGCCGAGATCAGGCCGATGATGGTCGATTTGCCCGAGCCCGACGGGCCGACCAAAGCCGTCACCGTTCCCGGCGCGACGTCAAAGGAGACCTCGTCGAGAACCGGCTTGCCCTCTTCGTAGGCGAACGAGACGTTCTCGAATCGGACGTCGCCGCGAATCGGCCCGAGAGCTTCCGTGCGTTCGGGGTCGTCGTCTTCGCGGCGTTGGTTCAAGACTTCGCGAGTGCGCTCGAGACCGGCGAAGGCCTCGGTGACCTGCGTGCCGATATTGACCATTTGAAACAACGGCGCGACGAGGAAGGCGATAAAAGCCGTGAACATCATCAGGTCGCCCAAGGTCAAAACGCCGGCCGCGATTTGCCGGGCGCCCATGTACATGACCAAGGCTCCGACGATCCCGAGCAACATCGTCGCGGAAAGGCTCAGCAGGGCGGTTCCCGTCAAGGTCTTCAAGACGTTATCGAGCAAGCGCTGTACGCCCTTGGAGAAGACTTGGGCCTCGCGTTCCTCGGCGTGATAGCCCTTGACGACCCTGACGCCGGAGAGCGATTCCGACAAGCGTCCGGTTACGTCGGATCGAATTTGCCCGCGCTCGCGAAAGATCGGACGCAGAACCGTGAACGCTTTCTGAAGAATGAAAACAAAAACGAGCACAACAACCATGGCCACGCCGGTGAGAGTGGGACTGATGGTGACCAAGACGACGAGTGCGACGACGGCGCTCAGAATCCCGCCGACCAAGCCGACCAGGCCGGTGCCGACGAGGTTGCGGACGCCCTCGACGTCGCTCATGATGCGCGACACGAGCGCGCCTGTCTTGTTGGCGTCGTAGTAGGCCACCGGAAGACGTCCGACATGGCTCTGCACCTTTCGGCGCAGCTCGGCGATCAAGCGCTGTCCGGATTTCGAGAGTAAGTGGGTTAAGCCGTAGTCGGTGGCGCCCTGAATCATGGTGGCGGCGAGCACCGCCAGGATGAGCGGACCGAGCAAGTCGAATTGATCGGCGCCAATGATGTCGTCGATTAGGTATTTCGTCGAGGTGGGCAGCACCAGACCCGCCGCCCGGTTGATCGCAATCAAAGCGAACCCGAGCGCGAGAAGGCGCTTGCGGGACGCGATGAGCGCGCGTACTTCGGGCCAGACGGCCTTCAGGCTCCGCGACTCTTTTGAGGTGCCGGGGGTATCGCCTCGGTTCGGCCGACCGCGTCCGGATCTTTCGGCATGAGGAAGCATGCCGCTCTCATCGTAGTGGATGGTGTCTCGAGAGTGGCTCGGTTGCGGTGTTTGTAAAGGGCTGTGGAGCCTTGTACCGCCCCCGGGGGAAGGCTCAGTTGATAGGCTGAATCCATGGATGCGGACGACCCCCCGCTTACTGCGCGACCGACTTCGGCGTCGGCACGATGCGGGTGACTTGCACGGCCGAGCGGTCGATCAGATCGGGAATTAGCGGGCCGATCGTTTCTTTCCACTCATCGCTTTCGTAGACGGCTTTGTAGAGCTGCTCGCGCTGCTCCTCGCTCTCAAAACGCCGCATCCATATATAGACACTGTCGTCTTCCTCGCCGCGATAGCTTCCGGTGACAACCATGCCTTTCGAGATTTGGAAGGGGAGAATTGTCCCTTCCATGAACTGAATCCATTCGTCCATCTTGCCGGGGCGGATTTTGTATTGTCTGAGTTCGTAAAAAGCCAAGATGAATTCTCCTCTTTCTGTCGCGGGCGAGTTCGGCGCGAGCTTCCCGAGCCGTCGCCTACTCTTGCGCCGCTACTTCGAGAACGGCGTGCCACAGAAACTGCACCAGTTTCGTCAGGGCCTCTTCCGATATCCGTTCATCGTCGCCGTGCGGGCCGCGGCCGGCAGCGAAATCATCGGGGTTGCGGATGGGGCCGAACCCGTAGGCTTGAATCCCCTTCGAGCGGATTTGCGCCATATCCGTCGCCCCGGTCAGCATCAGGGGTAACGTGATCGCTCCGGGGAAAAGTTGCTTCGTGACTTTTTCAAGGGCGTGGAACATCTCGTTGTCCATGCGCGAGGGTTCGGCGGGCGGACGGGTTTGCGGGTAGGGGACCAGTTCAATGTCGGGATCGTTCACAACGCCGAGCAGATCGGCGTAAAACTCGTCGATCTTCTCGTTGGGCAGCGCCCGGATGTCCAACCCGGCTTCGGCTTGCGACGGGATTACGTTGATGCGAAATCCGCCTTGGAGCATGGTCGGCACCACCGACGTTCGCAGCATTGAATTGTGAAACGGCTCGTGCTCGACCAGGTAGCGCTCGATTTGACGCTGCCGTTTCGGGTCGACGAGCTGCTTGTAGCGGGTGGCGGCATCGGGCGCGCTGAGTCCCGCCAAGCGCTCGAAATATTCACGGGTCGTGTCGTTGAGCCGCATCGGCGGCTGCCATGCCGCGACTTTGGCGATAGCCGTCGAGAGGCGTGCCACGGCGTTGTCTTGGCGCGGAATCGATCCGTGTCCGGCGGTGCCGCGAGCGATGAGCCGAGCGCGGGCGGGCACTTTTTCCGTGGTGGCGATCGAGACGTATTGCACGCGCCCGTCTTTTGTCGAGACGAAGCCGCCTTCCGCGAGGCAGTACTCGGCTTCGATTTCCTCCCAGTGCTCGGCCACCATGAAGTCGATGCCGACATGCGGGGTGGCTTCTTCGCCGGATTCCGCCAGGAAAATCACGTCGCGTGCCAGCGGGACGTTTAGGCGCTTGAGCAGCAACATGAGCATCAGGCCGGCGGTTACGTTGTCCTTGTCGTCGAGGCTGCCGCGGCCGTAGATGTAGCCGTCTTTGCGCACCGCGGCGAAGGGATCGACGCTCCAGCGCTCTTTTTGGGCGCCGACAACGTCGGTGTGGCCCATGATCAGCAGCGGTCGTTTTGATCCGTCGCCCTTCAGACGGGCGACGAGATTGGCGCGGTCGGGTTCGAGGGCGAACAGCTTGGAGTCGATGCCTTCGGCGGCGAGGATGTTTTGGAGATACTTCGCTGCTTCGGTTTCATTGCCTGGTGGTTTTGAGCAGGGCGATGAAATGCTCGATGGTCTCGGCGGCGACTTGGTCCCAGTCGACCTGTTGGGCCGGCAGTCCAGTCCGGGAAGAGTCAAACCGGCAAGGATCAGAGCAAGCAAAGCGATACGCATCCTGTTCTCCTCGATAAAAACGCCTTGATCCCCAATTCATGACTCCGAATCAGAGCCCCGAGTGCAAGCGACGGGCCAAGGGCGGCCAACCGCCGCGCTCTCGAACCGCGTCTGCCCGAACCGTCGCGCATTTCGACACAGCCCTGGGTCTACTCGAACCGCCGCGGCCCCGGCCCGTCGCTTGCGCTCAGGGCTCTGATTCGTGTCGCGCGACCTCATCTCATACCGCTTCCTTACGGTCGCGGCTCGGTTTGAGGTTTTGGCGCCGGACGGGCAAAGAATGAACGATAGCAGAATGCCGCCAGGCTTGGCGATTTGCACGCCCGCTCGTTCGGATAAAACACCCGGCTCCATGTCACCATTCCGGCTCCAACCGCGTATTCTCTTGTAGAGGCCCTCGGCTTTCCTCTTGCCGAGAAGTTATATGCTCGTTTCCGACTATCGCGCCTTTCTGCTTGCCTTGGCGCCCTTGTTCCTCGGGGTTCCCGACGCCGACGGGCAGTGGCCCGTGCGCAGCCGCACGGTGCAATTGGCGGAAACCCCGGTCTACTTTCCGCTCGCGGTCGGCAATTCCTGGCTCTATGAAATCGAAGGACGGGCGGCCGGCGGATTGGTGCGCGTCGCCGTGACCGAGCAAGTCGAACTCGGCGGCGTGAGCTACTACCGGCTGGAGGGCTACACCCCGAGCCCGGCCCTGGTCCGATGGACGCCCCAAGGACGGCTCGTCCAGTATCGAGGCGACACCGGCAACGACCATCTTTGGTACGACTTCGCCGCCGAGGAGGGTGGGATTTGGGATTCGGAGCTGCCGATTGATTGCATTGGTACGGCGACACTCGCATCCCGCGACACGAAAGCCGATGTACCGGCCGGGAGTTTTGAACCGGCGCTCTCGATCCGCTACGGCTCGACGATTTGCTCCGACGCCGGTATCGAGGAAGAAGTCTTCGCCGCGGGTGTTGGGTTATTGCGACGCACTGAGATCACGATTGCCGGGCCGCGATCCCTGGTGCTGGTCGAGGCCCGTGTCGGCGGCGCGGTTATCTCGGCCGCGGAGGTGGCATTCAGCCTGTCGATCGATCGGCCGGTCTACGTGCCCGACCTGTTTCCGCCAGTGGACCCGGAACGCGCCATTCCCGTACTGCGTGCCCGTCTGACCATCCGCAACTCGACGACGGTGCCGCTGGTGCTGCATTTCCCCAGCGGTCAACGTTTCGATCTGGTGATCCGCAATACAAACCGCGAGGAAGTGTTTCGGTGGTCGGCGAATAAGCTGTTTGCGCAGGTGCTGGGGACGATCGAGTTGAGCCCGGGCCGCCGCGGCTTCGCCGCCGAGGCGCCGCTCGGGGCCGGCAAGAATCAGCCACTGCCCCCGGGAACGTATGTTGCCGACGCCTGGCTGACAACGGAAGGCGTGCAAGCTTACCGCGCCTCGGTGCCTTTCGAAATCACCGAGCCCATTTTCTGAGCAACGACGATCCGCCGCCCCAAAAATGGATCCCGACGTCCGTTCTTATTTCCATCAGTCAGCGGGATTCAGAATACCGCCGTGAAGAATGCGGTCTTGTGATGTGGAGTTCAAGTTGGGTTGAACGGGTGTTTCCGCGCCGTGTCAGGAGGGACGGGGTGCCGGAGCGCGTGGCGGTTGACTGCCCCTAGGCCCGTCGCTTGCGCTCTGGGCGTTGAATCTATGCGGCGCGGACGGGCTCTCGAAAAGTTACGCCGCGCCGTCGGTCCGCACGGAAATGACACGGCCCAGCCGACCGCGATCCGCGAATTCGACAATGCCGCTGACCTTGGCGTAGAGGGTGTCGTCCTTGCCTCTGCCGACATTGTTGCCGGGCTTGAAGCGGGTACCCCGTTGGCGGACGAGAATGGAGCCGCCAGTGACCAATTGCCCCGCGAAACGCTTCACGCCGAGTCGTTGCGCGTTCGAGTCGCGTCCGTTGCGGGAACTGCCTAGACCCTTCTTATGTGCCATGACTGAGAATCCTTTTCACTGAGCGCCTTGTGGGCGCCGCAATCGATGCTAAACGACGATGTCGTTGATCTTGACGCGGGTGTAGTCCTGCCGGTGCCCGGTGCGGCGCCGGTAGTGTTTACGGCGCTTGAATTTGAACACGATGATCTTCTTGCCGCGCTGTCGGCCCTCGATGGTGGCCGTGACCTTGGCGGATTTGAGGTCGTCGCCGGTCAGCAGAGTCCCGTCGTCTTTAGAGACCGCGACGATGTTGTCGAATTCCACATCGGCGCCGTCATCGCCTCGCAGCAACTCCACCAGAAGCTCATCGCCGGGAGAGACCGGGTACTGCTTTCCGCCGGTTTCAATAATTGCATACATAACAAACCACTTCGGGGGCGATCCCCGGCGAAGATTCATTATAGGAAGAGGTTTACCGCCCGGTCAAACGCGGGGCTTGTGGAAGAGTCCGTTTCTATGAATCCGCGGATTCATCATACCGCCATGAAAATCGGTGGCGAAGCGCCGAAGGGTCGGGCGAGGGGTTCCCGCCGCTGCTTCGCGGCTCACGGTTGGTCGCGATCTTGCCGGGCTTAACGTAATCGCCTGCCGGGAGCGGCCCCGCGGCTCCCGGTTACCCGGCTGAGGATGCCCGGGCGGCGCGGTTCGTCTCGGCAGCGGCGGATACGGCGGTGCGCTTTCGTGCCAGGGCGACACGATAGATGTCCATGAGTCGGACGTAATTTGGGTCGGCGCGATATTTCGTTTCAAACTCGATGCGGGCCTGGCGGCCCTTTTGATGCAGTTCGGCCTCCGAGGACCAAGCCCGTTCAACCGTGCGGGCCATGTCGTCCGGGTCGCCGGGAGAAAAATGGAGACCGGTTCGTCCGTTGTCGACGATCTCGCTGTTGACCCCGAACCGGCTGGTCAGCACCGGCACGCCCATCGAAAAAGCTTCCAGGGCCACCAAGCCGAACGTTTCGTAGTAACCCTGTGAGGGCCAGACGAGAAAACGCGCGTTTCTCATCAGCCCGCGCAACTCGTTCTTCGAGAGGCGATCGACCATTTCCACGTTACAGGCCGGGTTCGCGGTGATCCATTCCCGGAGGTGCGGCAATAGGGGACCTTCGCCTCGTATCTTCAGTGGAATATGTTCTAATTTCCGCCAAGATTCGAGTAACACTTTTAGTCCTTTTTCTTCGTTGAGACGGCCGACGAAGAGGGCGTACTCGCGTGTGCTTACCTGCAAGGGAGGCGGCTCGGGGTGGAGGAAATGCGGTTTGACCAAGAGCCGGTCGGCCGGGAGCCCCGCTTCGATGAACTTGCGCCGGTAGAAGTCGGTGAAGACGATATAGGCGTCGACCTTCGTTTGCCAAGTTTTGAGGGCCCGGTGGATGGAGAGCATCGAGGCCACGGCTGCGGTCTGCAGGCGCGAGTCGCGATAACAGCCACGCACGACGCCGGGCCAGGCGAAGTTCTTGCCGACGCACCGCTCGCAGATCTGATTATTTCGTGACAGACACGCAGCCGGGCACATCAGTCTGGGGTTGTGCAGCGATTGAACAACGGGTACGCGCTCTTTCTCACAGGCGAAATAGATCGAAGGAGAGATCAGCGGAAAAGTGTTGTGACAGTGGACGATATCGGGGCGAAACTCCCGCAGGCGGTCTCGCACTTTGCGGTACGACGACCAGGACCAGACCGATTCGAGTCCGGCTTGGAGGGCGACGAGGCCGCGGATGCGGCGATTGTCTTCGAGATAGGTTTTCACGTCGTGGCCTTTACGGCGCAGAAGGGCTGTTTCGGCGGCGGCGACCTCGTCTTCGCCTCCGGGGAGCCGGTAGCGGTTGTGGACGACTAGGATTTTCATTGTGAGGTGAGGGGGAGGGCCTGGCGGTGGGCTCACTGTGGTTCGCCTCGGGGCTTTTGGACACGCGGCGGCGGAGGCCCGCGTTTCGGGCATTGCGCTTCCGCCACTTTGCTTCGAGCCGAAGGGCTTCGTCGGATACCGCTTCCTTACGGTCGCGGCTCGGTTTGGGTTGTCGCGGCTCGCTTTGGGTTGTCGCGGTTGGACTGGGTTAGGTACGTCGGGGCGCGGTTGCCGGATCGAGTTGCGGGTAGCGCAGCACGCCCAGCCACTGTAGGGCCCACATCAAGAGAAAAAGCGGGTTCAGCAGGACGTACCTCTTCCACAAACGGCGGGGTTCCGTCAGCAGTCGAAAGAGCCACTCGAGACCGCGGTTTTGCATCCACACCGGCGCTTGGCGCACCCGGCCGACGTGAAAGTCGAACGCCGCCCCCACGCCAACCATCACGGCGCCGGGCAGGTCGGCGGCGTGGCGGACCATCCATTGCTCTTGGCGCGGTTGGCCGAAGCCGACGAAGACGATATCCGCCCCGGATTGACGGACTGCGTCGGCGGCCTCTCTCGCGGAGTCGGCGTCGCGGGGCGGGTCGCGGTAAGCGTAGGCGCCGGCGATTTCCAGGCTCGGCAATTTCTTGCGTAACACGCGGCAAAGCTCGGGGACCACATCTTCGCGGCCGCCGAATAGGTAGATGCGGTGACCGAGGCGGGCCGCTTGTCCGCATAGCGCCAACATCAGATTGGGGCCGTAGACGCGAGGTTGGCGCCGAACGCCCATCGAGCGGAGGACCCAGGCGAGCGGCACTCCGTCGGTCGTAGCGATGTCACCCTGGTTGAGCAGAGCCCGAAACTCCGGGTCGAAGACGCCTTTCATGACGGCATTGACGGTACAGACGAAGATCGAGCGCGAAGGCGGCTTTTGCGAATCGGGCGCGGCGTGTTTGCGGGCGATCCAATCACGGCAGAGTCGCAGGACTTCGCCGTAGTTGGTAGCGCTGATGCCGACGCCGACGACGGGGTATTTAGGCGGTAAATTGCTCATGTCATTTCAACCCGGCCGGAGAAGGGGGACCGTTAAGGATGAGATCGGCATGACGGGGTTGATCGCGTAGACGGATTTCGGTGCGCCGGGGGCATGGTGGAACCGTCACGGCGCTTTGTTTCCCGAGCCTCGCTTAGGGAAGCCGGGTGCTCCGGCGCAAGACCTCGGCGTAACCCACAACCGCGAGGAAAAGCAGAGCCGGGTGCCAGACGAACTTCACCGTGAAAACCGAACGCACGGTGATGACTCCCAGTACTCCGAGCGTCTCCATCGCTAAGGCGCGACTTGCCGAACCGGCTGTCGCGGTCCACCCGTGCCGCATAAGCAACCACCAAGCGCCGCCGAAAGCCACCAGCAAGGGGATCAGCCCCCACAGTGACGTCCCCAACAGGACTTCGAGGAAGGTGTTGAGAACATGGGATGCCAATTCTCGAGAAGCGTCGTTGTAGTTGGCAACCGCGACGAAACGACCGCCCGCATAGGCTCCAAAACCGCTGAGCGGACTTTCCGCAAGCCTTTCGATTGCGTATTCCCAGAGTTGCACCCGTCCGCTAAAGGAGTAAAACGCATCGGGGGTCTGTCCCCGGAGCAGGTAATTGACCGCCAGGTCTCCGAGGCGGGTTTGCAGCCCCATGACTAACGAACCGCAGATCAACACAACCAAGCTCCCGAGACGCTTGGCGGCAATCAACATGGCGGCGGCGCCCAACAGGAAGCCGGCAATCGAGCTGCGCGAGGCCGAAAGGATCAGCGTCGCCAAGGCTGCGACGAAATCCGTCAGGTAGAGCGCCCCGCGCGACCATCCATACGGGTGAAAGCCAACTCGGGCGAGGCAGACGACGGCGAGGACGGCCGAGATCTCGCCGACCGTGTTCCAGCCGATCGCCGGAATGACGCCGTTGAGCGCAATTCCCAGCGTGCCGATTCCGTGCACAATGGCGGCCTCGGGCCAGAGGAAAACACCCAACCAAACAGTTCCGATGAGGGCGGCATAGAGGGTCCAGTTAAAGTCCAGAACGGTTTTGTAATACTCGATCGACGGCGAAAGGCGGTCCCGGCAACCCGCTCCGGGACCGTGGGGACTGGTTGTCGCCGGCGGGGATCCGCTCCACCTTTGTGCCGTCGCCGTCGCCGATTGCACCGCCGCGGCCAGAATGAGGACGGCGGTCAGGTATTCGGCCGATTTGTAGAGCGTCCACAAGGGCTCGACGGACCATGTCGCCGAAAGCAAGCACACGGCGGCGTAGAGAGCCAGCCATCCGGGGAGACCGCACAACCACTCGCGCACGCTGATCGGCTTCGAAAAAGCCCACGCCGCGATCAACAGAAACGCAAGGCCGACAATAGCTACTCGATACAAGGCCCACAAGTCGAGTGGCTGCCGAGCAATCGAGCCGATGCCCCGAATACGAAATTGCAGGCTGCTCAACAACAACAGCAGCCAACAAACGTGAACCCAGCCGAGGCGGCCGGTTAGGTCGCGAACTTTCCGGAAGGCTTGGGCCATCGAGAGCGGCGCGACAAACAACAGTGGCAGGCAACAGAGAAGACCCACGAGCACCGGAGTCACGGGTAGGTACAGCGCGACTAAGGCGACAGCCGAAGCAGTGAGGCCGGTGAAGACGACGACGGTCGGGAGCAGGCGCCCGGTATGGAGTCCCGTGAACATTGCTGTTGGAGAAAGCGACCCGTCTTTCCGAGCCCGCGTCGAAGCGTTGAGCGCGGTAGGCGCGGGGCCGGAGTTGTGGCGCCGAGCCCGGGTTTTCAGCTAAGACGAGACCGCCAGTTCAGCGGCCAGGTTTTGGTAAAAGCGCGCCTTGCGGGACCACCGGAAATTGCGTTCTACATGCCGCCGCCCGGCCCAACCGGGCTCGGGCCGCCGGATCGGCTTCGAGTTTACGAAAGGCCGCCGCCAGATCCCGAACGGTTTCTTTGGGCGTGGAGGCCGGAATCTTGACACCCGCGTCGGTGGCCACTTGGAGGCCCGGACCGCCGAGGTCGAGGCAGATCACCGGGCGCGACGCGGCCATGGCTTCCAAACACACCCAACCGCCCGACTCGCGCAAGCTTGGATGAACCAGCGCGTGGCACCGTCCAAGTTCCTCGAGGACTTGGGTCCGCGGCAAAGAGCCCGGGAAGAAGACGCGATCGGCGATTCCCAGTTCAACGGACAGCTTCCGCAAATGTGAGAGTTCGGGACCGCCGCCGATGATCAAGTATTCGGCGTTGGGTTTGGTTCGTTGAAATGCCGCGAACGCTTCCAGGCCCAAGGCAAAACCTTTCCAGTGAAGTAACCGCCCGACACTGAGCAGGCGAAAGGGCCCGGAGGGTGGAGCCGCCAGTTCGGCAAGGCCGCGCAGCTCATCGTCGGGTAGACCTGCCTCGGAAACGACGCGCACGCGACGAGAGCCAAGGGCTTCAAGGCGAGCTCGTGTTTCGTCCGTCGTCGCGAGGGCAAGGGCCGCTCGGCGGGCCGTCAGCATTACGAGAGGATCCCACCGCACTCGGGCGCGCACCAAGTCACGGAGCCATTCCTGAAAGCGGGCGCGCGAGCCCCAATGTCGGCGGTATGACCCGGGAGGCGACTCGCCGCCCCCCACTGGTCCCCAGATGAAGGGCACCGGAAGCAGCACCAGCCAACTGGGCATCCAAATAGTTGACGAAAGTGACGTGTTGCACGGCGTCGAAGCCGATTTCCCGGTGCAGCCGTACAGCCCGCCGATAGGCGAGAATTTGCCAAAGATAGTAGTAGAGGTAGAGTCCACGACGACCCTTTTTCCAGAAGCGGAGCTCGCTCGGCAGATCAAGGTAGACAAAGTGTACGCGAGCAAGTTGAGGCGGCGCGGGGGCCTGCTCGATGCCTTTGCGGTTTACCTCGCGTGTGAGCACCCAGACATCGTGAAAGCGGGCGGCTTGGAGGACCGAGTTCCACCCCACGCCGGGTTCGCTGCCCAGACCCGGTTCGCAGGCGTAGGCGGATAAGAGAAGTTTCATGAGTTCGCCGCAGGTTGTTTTCTGTGGAAATCGGAGCTGCACGACTCGCTGCTGAATCGCTTGCGTTTTCCGCCGAGTACGCGCTCAACGACCTCTCCCATGCGGGCGGCGCACTTTTCGGCCGAGTAAGGCGCGATGATCCGCGCCGAGCGGCGACCGAATTCACCGGCCATGTCCGGGTTGCGAACGAAACTCGCCATATGGTCAGTCAGCCCTCCAACGTCGAAGGGGTCGAAGACGAAACCGTTCATGCCGTTTCGCACCATATCGTGGGCTCCGGCGTAGCGCGAGCACAGGATCGCCTTCCCGAACACCATCGCTTCGGGGACGACCATGCCTATGACGTCTTCGAAGGTCGGGAATACAAAGACGTCGCAAGCCTTGTAGTAGGCCCCCAGGCGTTCGTAGTCGACCGCCCCGGCCCACTCGACGCGGTGGTCGATTTCCATGACCCGGGCGGCTGTCTTGAGGGCGTCGCCTTCGGGGCCGTCGCCGACCACGAGCAGGGTGAAGTCCCCGGCCTGTCGGCTTTCGAGTCGGACGCAGGCTTCGAGCAGGTTATAGAGGCCCTTTTCCCGGATCAAGCGCCCGACATAGAGAAAGACGGGCCGTTTTCGCGGGCTCGCGGGAGGTTCCGTGTTGTCGACGCGGCTTTCGAGGACTGCGCGCACGGCCGGCTGATAGGGGTATTGCAAAACCTTGTCGGCGGGAATGCGGATGACCTCGCGCAGGTACTCCGCGCCTTCTATCGTGTGACTGACGGAATAGTCAATGAATTTTGCGAGCAGGCGTCGCAATCGCAGCCGCCATGGCGATTGCAGGTACGCCACCTGCGGGCTCGTTCCTCCCCAAAATAGAACCACGCCGCAGCCTGTCACGGCCTTGAGGGCGAGAGCATACAAGGTACACAAGTCGAAGCCGCGGACGAAGATCAACTCAGGTCGGGCGCGCCACATTTTCCACAAGGTGGCGAGGGGGACGATGCTGAAGCCGCGTGGGTTGCCGCTCGGGAGCGAGCGGTCGGCGTGAAACCGAACGCCCTTGAGAAGTTGGACGGAAAAGCTGTTTTCGTAACCGGCGATGAATCCCGGCCAATGACCGGTGAAAACGACGCTGTTGGGGAACCGCTTCGCGAACTCGGCGAACAGGGGTTGCATGAAGCGTCCGCGGGCAAGCGAGGGACTGACCCAGGCAATGCGGGCTTTGCGCAGGCGCGACACTCGCGGGGAGTTGGGGGAAGGCGAGGGTGTTTCGGCCGGAGCAGTTTGTGCGGCGGTAGCCATGGTTATAGAGTTTCGTTGTTGGGGTTCGAATGTCTCGAAGTGCCTGGGCCGGGCGAGTGTTCGACGGGCTTGCGTGAGATCGACTGTGGAGTAGCCGGCTCGGACTTCGAGCTGGCGGGTGAGGCTTCGGGCGGGTTTGCGGGAGGGTAATCTTACGCCTTGTTCCCACAGCCCCTTCGAAGCTTTCAACTTATGGAAATTGCCCCTCGTAATCCCCCAGAAGGTCGAAACGGTTCTCGTACTTCTCAAAGCGGGGGCGGGGCTTAACTAGGCCTGTTTTCCGGCTGGCGTTCGTGAAGACGATTCTGTATTTCCCCCGGTGTTTTCCGTTCTTGTTCTGATTCGCTTCCTGTATCAACTCGGTCGATGGCAGGACCCAGTAGGTATCGGCTTGCTCGGAATAGAAAACATAGAAGAAGTTTGGGCGCGGCTTCCGCACCTCCAAAGCGGCGAATGTCCCGGCACCGCTTGGTTTACAATCCTTTGAGCGTGCCTTTATCTGGATGTCCAGATACACGGGTTTGCCGGACACCTCTTTGCGAACCACACAATCGATCTGTTGATCGTCCACGAGAGTCAAGTACACGTCGAGGCCGCGGCGCAACATTTCGGCGATGGCGACGAACTCTTGACGCTTTCCGAATGAAGCCGAACTTCTGAATTTCACTTTCTTCTCCATTTTCATGTCAAAGGAACACTCGGGGGAAAATCCTTGCCGTGGGGCGATTGTTCTACTGGCGCAACACCAGGCGCCGTTTCAGTTCTCCCAGCAGTAGGCGATCGTCCCGCTCAAGCCCGCATTTTCAATTTGATGTATGAGCTTCAGACCATCCAGCGACCTTCAGCGTCTTTATTGATAGGGGCTAGAGCCCGATAAGGACGCCATGGAGGTCAACACCCGATGGGTGAAAAAGAAAACAAGCCGTTTCAGCTCACGTTCAATGGATTTCTCAAAGTCGATTTCCAAGGATCGCGAGTCACCTCGGATGGCGGTCTGATTCTCGTTCGCGAACTGGATGAACGACTCGGACTCGGGAAGCTGATCGACGAGCATCTCAGCGACTCGCGACAAGGCTTGAACAAGAAGTTCCCGCTGGCCGATCTGCTGCGGCAGTCGGTCTACAGCCGACTCGCTGGCTACGAGGACCTCAATGACGCCGTTCGAGTATCCGCCGATCCGACCTTTCGCTTGATCGGCTCGAAGAGGAACTGGGATCGCGGAGCAGCCTTGACCTCGACGCTGCATGGCTTCGAGACGGAGATGCTGGCGAGCGAAGAGAACTTGCTGGGGCTGATGGCAGTGAACCGGGAGCTGGTCGCGCAAGCCGAAGCTCCCGACGGTTCAGACCGCGTGGTGCTCGACATGGACTCCACGGAGAGCCCCGTCCACGGCCAACAGGAAGGCAGTGCCTACAACGGCCATTTTGAGTCCCTCTGCTATCACCCGCTGTTGCTGTTCAACCAGCACGGCGACTGCCTAGGCGCGAAGCTGCGTCCCGGCAACGTGCACAGCGCCGAGGACTGGGACGAGCTGCTACTGCCGGAGATCGAACGACAACAGGCGGAGGGCAAACAGGTGACGTTCCGCGCCGACGCCGCCTTCGCCAAGCCCGAGATCTACGAGGCGATGGAGGAGCGCGGCGTGGACTACGTGATTCGCATCCCGGCGAACAAGAGCCTGGAGCTGGAGATCGAGGACATCC
Organism: Bryobacterales bacterium; assembly: GCA_965238125.1. Taxonomy (GTDB): domain Bacteria; phylum Acidobacteriota; class Terriglobia; order Bryobacterales; family UBA6623; genus UBA6623. Next base: position 1,892,513 of record OZ250179.1, read on the forward strand.
TGTTTCGGCCACCGGGCAGGCCGAACGCCAAGCCCCTAGTGCGCTACAAGAGTTTTCGCTATCAGGCCGAGAGCTGGTCGAAGGCAAGGCGAGTTGTCGCCAAGGTCGAGCATCACCAGGGCGAACTATTCCCGCGCGTCGGATTTGTCGTGACGAGCATGAGCTTGCCGAGCCGCTCGGTCGTGCGGTTCTACAACAAGCGCGGCACGGCGGAGCAGTGGATCAAAGAAGGCAAACAGGCCACGCACTGGACCCGCTTGTCGTGTCACCGCTTCCGAGCCAACGAGGTACGGCTGCAACTCAGCGTGCCGGCCTACAACCTGGGCAACCTGTGGCGACGGCTAGGGCTACCGCAACGAATCAAAAGCTGGTCGCTAACGAGTTTGCAACACAGGTTGATGAAGACGGGTGGTAGGCTGGTCAAGCACGCGCGGTACTATTGGCTGCTGCTGGCCGAGGGGCATCTGAACCGCAGGCTGTTCGGCGACATGCTGCACAGGATCTGGGCGCTGCCGCTGCCGAGCGGGTAGCGTTGACCGGGCGAGGACCAACAGTTTTGGCTCCAAAAAAGTTTCGCAGGGAGCAGTGTCGGCCGGAGCGCCGTTCAGCCCGCTCAATCAACGTCTGTGAGCGGATGGACGAGCCCTGGCGCCTACCGGCGGAGGTGATGTGCAGGGTTCAGCACGAAAAGACGTGGTCTTCGGGGCAGCGGGGGTGTATCCTGTGACCGTGCCAGGGCCAAAATGGAAATCCTGGTCAAGACCCTGGCGCCACAACGCGAAGGCGAAGACCGTAACGGCGACCATCGGCACGAGGATCACAACGGCGGATGACGGCAAGGCGGCTGCCTTCATCAGGGCAAGAGCGAGCGCGGTCCACGCCGCCGCGCGAATCCCCTTCCAATACGTCTTGTCATAGGGCCAAAGACCGGCCAGCCGCCGGATCCGAAACACGCCGGCCAGGTAGAGCGGCCCGGTCACGGCGGCGGTGGCGGCGGCGGCTCCGACCACTCCCCAGCGTGGAACCAGCAGCGCGTTAAGAATGAGATTCGCGCCGACAGCGCCGGCCGACAGCGACAGCCATTGGCGCGGATGCCCCGTCATGGTCAACAACGACCCCGCGCATCCGGTCGCAACGTTGGCGAGTTGGCCGATCATGAGGATCATCAAGGGCACGGCGGCCTCGCCAAAGCGAGGGCCGTAGACGGCGCTCAACATCGTCTCGGGCGCCGCGCCGATCGCAAGGAATAACGGCAGGGAAAGATACAGGCCCCAGCGCGTGCTCACCCGAAAGGTGTCGTTGAGATTGCCGGTTTTTCCGCGCTGATGGGCTCCGGCGGCCAGTGGGGCGAAGATCGTATTGACAGCGGCCAACAAGAAGGTCATCACGACCGCGATTTGCGCGGCGGCTTGGTAGACCCCCGCTTCCGATGCATCCCGAAAGATGCCGAGGAAAACGCGATCCGTCGACACAAGCGTGCCCATCAAGATCGACGTCAGAGCGGTCGGCGCCGAGAACGACAAGAGCCGAGAGACTGACTCGGCACGGATTTCGGAAACCGCCAACCAACCTGGAAACAGTCGCGTCAAAAACAGTAAGCCGCAGACCAAGGCGACCGCGAAGGAGACGACGCGCGCGGCGACGGTGGCTTGCGCGATTTCTTGAGCATTCAAGATCAAGCCCAGCAAAAGCAGGTGGGTCAGTGCCGGAACGACGTCACCGGCGTAGACGGAAAACTTGGTCCTGAGTGAAAGCCTGGTTGCGTCGGCTACGACTCGAAGTCCGCAGAGCAGCGGCAACGCCGTCGCAAAGCCTTGGAGAAACGGGGTGAGTCGGGGTTTGCCGAACAGTGACGTGGAAACAAACTCCGCCGAGCCGAAGAGCAATATGCCGACCGCCAACCCAGACCCGACGGCGATCAGCACCGATTGCGTCAAGACCCCCCGAAATAGCGGGGAGGAGCTGTCGGGATGCTTCGAGCCCAGACGCAAGACCCCGTTTGAGAGGCCGAGCCGCGCCACGGTTTCCAGGATCTGGAGGACGGCCATAGCGACCGCGTAGAGGCCGAAATCGACCGGGTTCAGAGCCCGCGCCAACACGGCATACCCCAAGAAGTTCAGCCCGCGCGCCACAAAGCCGCCCGCCAGCGAAACGCCCGCTTGCGAGGCCAGGTGGAGCATATCGCGGTCCGCCGGCCGCTCGACTCGCGCGCGGCGGGTCGCGGCGGCGGCGCCGGAACCGTTGGCTTGGGAAACCGCGACCTCGGGGCCGCCGGGAACGGTGCCGCGGGTCGTTTGCGGTGATTGGGTTGCCGGGTGCATGTGGTTCGGAAACACCGGGACGCCGTGTTGATTGCTGCGGCCTGACAGGTGCTACTGCCTTGTCAGACGGCGCAAGCGCGAGTGGCGGTAGCGCAGTTCGTAATCGGGCATTCCGTCCAGGACACCTCTGCACAGCGACTCAACAAGGTAAAGGGCGAAAAGCGGTTTCATTGTTTCGTCGGGGCGCCAATTTCGAAAACGCGTGTAGGGTAGGTGTGCACGAATCTGGATTTCGAAATGAAAACGATCCCAACCGAGCGGGGTGTCCCAACGGATGGACTCCCAATCAAACACTTTCAACTCTTCGCCCGTGATGCGGGTATTCCAAGGCGCGAAGTCGCCGTGCGCGATGCCGCATGGCGGGGAGCGGGAAGCGAGTTCGTCGGCGGCTCGGTCGAGGGCGGTTCGGGCGTCGTGAAGCCAAGTCGTGTCCAGGCTTTCGGCGGCCGTGCGCCATGTTTGCGAGATTTCGTCGATCAGAGCGATGCCGGGGCGGGATGCGCGGTGAACCGAGGCAAGATTGCGCTCGAAGAGTTCGTGAGCGGAGCCGAAGCGCGAGGGGCCCATCGTTGTGCCGACCGCGGTTTGGAGCAGAACGCTCGTATCGTGCCAACGGCCCGCATAGAGAACTTCCGGGATATGCGAGCGAAGGGCGGGGAAGCGGTGAAGACGGCAGAGGGCGGCGGCTTCGCGGGAGATTCGCTCTTCTGATTCGGCGGTGAGGGCGAGCTTGAGAAAAGCCCGGTTGTTGCCCGAGTTGTCAAAGATGGCGATGCCGGCTTTGGCGAACTTGCCCGGGGCGCCGAGAATCACGCTGAAGCCGGCCGGGTCTATCCCCAAAATGTCGGCCATGAAGTCGCGAAGCGGCTCGAAGTGTTCCGGAGCGAGCGTTAACTTCGGGCCGAGCCGCGATATTGGCACCGCCGGCCCGGTCAACCAAAGAACTTCGCAAACAGAGCTTTGATGGCGTAAGACCGGCGATACTCGAACGCGGATCGCGTCAGCTCCAAGTTGTCGAGCGGTAGCAACCAACGCGGAGCGCACGGGTTCGGCAGGACGAGAAATGTCTGATTCGCCCGCCGTCGACTTTGCCTTCGGAGCGGGCGTTCGTGGAGTCCGGGGGACGGAGCGGCTGAACTTGCCGAGGCTTGCGCGTCCTTCTTGGTGAGTAAGTCCAAGGTGCGGTCAAGATTTGATCGAGCCGACATCCCGTCATGAGGAGATGAACTCCTCGTCGACGATTCTGGTGGGGTTGTCCACGTCGGGTAGCGCGTTTGAAATCGGCGGTCCAACTCGTTCAGCACGTACCGTGTTGCTTGGCACGCCACTGAGACTGGGTCGGCGGAAGCGTCACACAGGAACGTGCTCCGCGTCTTTCTCGCGAGGGCGCGAAACGCCGCGCGCTGTCTTTCGGTTTCGGCGAGGGTGACCTCCTGCTTGCGCCCGCGCAGCACCGAGAGCGGGGCGTCGAGAACAAACGTCAGGCGGGGCTTCGGAATGATGTGTCGGAGCTTGTGCACGAGGCCGAACTGGTTCGGGAAGCGGAATCTCCTGGGATCGACCGCCATATCGTCGTAGTAACGGTCGAAGATGACGACTCCGCAATGAATCAGCAACGGCCGGACGACCAGGGCATGGCCGACCAGGTAGTCCAGAGTGTAGGTGAGCAATCGCAGGATCGAAACGAACCGGGAGCGGGGCGGGAGTCCGTGTGGATCGGTCACGACTCCCGCCGAGCGCCGGTTCCAGAGCAGCATCGGTCTCCAATGGAAGACCCGTTCGCGCCGAAACAGACCCTCGGTTTGCGAGCGAAGGTTTTCGATGAGGGTCGATTTGCCGACGCCGTCGGGTCCCTGGACGGCCACCGAAAGCCCGGTCGGTTGACGGACTCTCCTGAAGATTCGCAGGGATTCCTCGACCGCGCACCGAACCGCTTCGAGAGGGTGTTGCAGCGGGCCAAAGAGCAAGAGGCGGTGGCGCAACACCGGCAGCAGGTCGCGCACCCGACCTTCGCGGACAGCATCCACCGCCCTCCGGGCCAGGCGTGGACCGAACAGTTCGCGGGTGATTCGTCGACTGGTCTCCAAGCCGATGTCGAACGACAGGGCTCTCAAGCGCTCGGTTTGACTCGCGCTGATACTTCCCTTTACCGCTTTCTTGGCGAGCAAGTAGCGGAACTCGACCTCCGGCGCGGCAATCCAGAACCGATGCAGACGCCGGCGGCCGATGAGGAGTTCGTCGGCGCGGGCCAACCGTCGGCCCCCGCGCCGATGTTCAGTGATGAAATCGACGGGGATGGTTTCCAGCCGGCTGTCGGTCGTCCAAGCAAAGACGAAGGTGCGTCCTTGAACGGCGTACTCGATGCATTGCACCGGGCGAAAACCGTCGGCGGCTAGGGCCCGAAACAGGCTCGGTAGCCGACGGGCGTCTTCGGTGTGAATGACTAGATCGAGATCGCCGGAAAGATTCTCGGGGAGGTCCTGGTGACCATGCAAAACGCAATAGCGAAGTTCGTGCTCGTCAAGCAGCCCGAAGAGGGTTTCCAGGAATTGCACGCGCTTCGGCGGCGGGGCCGGAATCAGAGAGGGGCTGACGGCCATCATGACGGTGGTCGGAATCTAACCCGGTTTCAATAGGCCCCGCGTCCCGCCAAAACGGCAAGCGGAGTCTCCAACAAAATTCTGATGTCGAGGCCGGCGGACCATTCCCGGGCGTAACGCAGGTCGAGGTCGATCATGCGGTCGAAGGGCAGGTCGCTTCGTCCGCGCACTTGCCAGAGGCCGGTGATGCCGGGCGTAACTTCGGCGCGTTCAAGCGACCAAACCCGGAAGCGTTGGCTGAGCCCGTCGGGCTCGAGATCTTCGGCCGGCAGAGGGCGCGGGCCGACAAGGCTCATCTCCCCGCGCAATACGTTGATGAGCTGAGGAAGTTCGTCGAGGCTTGAGCGCCGCAGCCAGGCGCCCACCCGTGTGATGCGCGGGTCGCGGCGCACCTTATACAGGTGCCCGTCCCTGGCGTCGATCTCGACGGTTTCCGCGCGGTGGACCGCTTCCCGGCGCATCGATCGAAACTTGTAGAGCACGAAATGGCGCCCCCCGCGACCGACCCGCGTGCCGCAATAGAAGATGGGTCCGGGCCCGCCGAGTTTGATGAGCAGGGCGATCGCGGCGAAAATGGGAGCGGTCAGCACCAATAAAGCCGCGGCTCCGAAAAAGTCGAAGGCCCGTTTCATCGATCCCTGTGCCGGATGCGTCGACCTCGGAGTGAGATCGATCACCGGGACGCCGCAGAAGTCAATGAGTTGAGGCTGTCCGCCAGCCCGCTCGACGTCGAGAATCCGGCTTGTATTCACCTGCATCCGCAACGTGACCGCCAACACGTGCTCGAGCTGATCGGAGGTTAAGCCGCGCTCCTGAATGATAATCCGATCGAGACCGAATTTGTTAACCAGCGCACCGAACTCAGCGGCATCGCCCAGCACTTCGACGCTCACCGCCGCCGGTGGGTCGTCGGCCGTGCCGTTCGAGGCCGCGCCGACCGCGCGCGCGCCCTTTCCGGTAACGATCACACCGCGAATGGAGCGGTCGCCGAGCTCTTTCATGCTTTGGAGCAAGGCCGAGGCTTCACGGTACGTCCCCAATACGGCTACACTTTCGACCGCTGCCGGACGACGCCGAATACGGTAGATGGCACCCCGGCCGAGGGTCGTGAAAGCGATCAACAGAGGCGGCAGCAAGGTAAGGAACAACAGAGGCACCGGGGCGCCCGCTTGGCGCGCGAACAAACCAGCCGCCGTCGACAGGACGCTAAGGACGATGACCAAATCCGCCATACCGGAGAGTAACGACGCGGCTCCTTGGCTTGCGTGGCGGTTGTGAACGTGGAGCAGTGCCAGCGCGGCCGGAAAGAGCAACAGAATGCCGTCGATGGGGGGCGTCGGCGCATCCGCGGCGCCGGCACTGAATTGAGTGATCCGCGCGGCAGCTTCCCAGGCGGCCGCCAACGCCGCGAAGTCCACCAACGCTTCGAGGCCGAAACGGAATAGTTTCGGGCGCGAACGCGGCGGCGCGGTCCGCCCGGCAAAGGTGCCCGGGGCGGTGTTGGGACGGTTCGGAGTTTCCGACGGCAGCGGGAACTCGACGACGGAGTCTGGGCTGTTCATGGTTCAGAGGGGTGCTACCGAGCGCGGGTATTACGAATGCGTGTGTCCATGGAGCGCACTCTTCTCCGCGTGCCGTTTTTCAGGCGGATTGAGTATTGTGCCGCGAACTCGCCAACGACGACAGCCGCGATGCGGCAGCCTCTTAGCTCCCCACACCCGCGGCCGCGCGGGCGCGAGGGGAGGGGAAGCCGGCTTGTCGTTTATCGAGGTCCACGAAGCCCGAGCCGGAGGTGTAGTTTTCCGTCGCCCGCCAGTGATTCAACACCGTCCCTAGGACACGCGCGCCGTCTTCGCTGAATTGCCGACGCGCGAATTGGAGATCTTGGCGCGAGCAGCAGCCGAGGCGGGCGACCAAAACGACGGCGTCGGTAATCCGGCCAAGGGCTCGCGTTTCCGAAAAATTCGCCATCGGCGGGGTGTCGAAGACGACCCAGTCGAAGGTATCAAGCATGCGATCAATCAGCATTTTTGTCTTGCCGGTATGAAGCAAAGTCGTGACGCTTTCAACGCTCGGTCCGCTGGGCAGCACATACAAGCCCGGCACGTCGGTTACTAAACCGAATTCGTGCGTGCCCGACCCAGACACCTCCGGCGAATCCTTCAGCAGATCGCTCAAACCCCACGCGTTGGGCAGTTCAAAGACTTCATGCAGCCGCGGTCGCCGCAGGTCCGCGTCAATCAACAGCACCCGCTCGTAGATCTGCGCCAGGGTAATGGCGAGGTTGGCGGCCACCGTCGTCTTCCCTTCGCCCGGCCCGGCGGCGGCGACCACGACCGTTCGCAACGGACGCCGTTCGTCACGCGCCGGCATGACCGACGTTGCCGTTGTTCGAAACGCCTCGGCAACAGCCGAATTTCTTTCGCGCCAACTCGCTAGTTCAACCGGCCCTTTGCCGACCCGCCGCTTGCCGTAGCGAATTGACATCGCCGACTTGCTTCGCGACCCCTCGTTCGACCCGCTCCGCACGACTCGAACGTATCGGTTCGCGCGGTTTTCGTGCGCCGGAATCACGCCCAGCTCCGGCAGTTGCAGGCACTGCCGCGCGTCTCCGGGCTCCCGCAGCATATCGTCGCCGCGATGTCTTACAAAGACCAGACCGATGCCCGCGAGCAGGCCGAACACCCCGCCCAGCGAGGCGTTCATTACCCGGTCGGGCCGAACGGGCGCCGCCGCGGCGGCGGCGCGATCGACGACCCGAATATTCCCCACGCTGGTTGCCGTACGCAAGCCCGCTTCGCCGACCCGGCGCAGCAGGTGTTCATACAAGCGCCGATAGGTATCGACTTCCCGGCGCAGGATGTTGTAGTGAACCGACTTCCCGGCTTGCTCCGACACCAGGCGCGCCTGTCGGCCGTAATCCGTTTCGAGCATGCCCTCGCGGCCGCGCGCCGTCTCGAACTCATTGCGGATCTGATCAAGGCGCTCGTCCCGTTCGGCGGCGATCACGGCCTTGAGCGCCTCCAACTCCGCGCGCGCTTCCCGCACTTTGCGGTGGGCCGGTTTGTAGGCCGTGGTCAGTCGGGCCAGTAGACGTTCGAGCGCACTGCGTTCGATCTGATAGCTCGCCGGTTCGAGCATCTCGTTCAATTCACCCGGGGCGCTCCCCGACGCCATTTCATAACGAGACTGCTTTTGGATGCGATCGGCTTGGGCCCGCGAAAGTTCCGCCTGCAACTGACTCAGGCGCTGCTCGGCCACACTGCCGTCCGAGGAGGTGAACATCAGCCCGGTCTCTCGCGCGTACCGCCGCAACTCTTCCTCGGCGCCCTCCAGTCGCACGCGCAGCTTGTCGAGCTGGCGGGTCAGCCATTTTTCTGTTTGCGCGGCTTTCTCTCGCCGCACTTCGCCGTCCAGCCGGATAAACTCCGCCGCCAGCAGATTGGCGAACCGAGCAGCCGTCTCCGCTTCCGGCCACTCCGACACGATCTCGACCAGACCGCTTCGTCGGGAGGGCTCGATGCGATAGCGATCCGACAGCGCCTCAATTCCGAGACTCTCCGGTGCGCCTCTCCCTTCCCGGCCCGAAACCCACCCGGCGAAACCGCGCGGCAGCCAAGCGGGCGGCGCGAGTCGCGCCGACGGCGTCGATATCCCGGCGTCCCCCAATTTGTCGGCTACGCGCGTGAGCAAGGCGCGGCTTCGCAACAAGTCCGCCTGCGTCGCGATGTAGAACTCGGCGGCCGAACGACTCGCCGGACGCGACGATTTCGGCTCGCCGCCGGCGAGCGGGTCCACGTTCGTCGCCTGCACTTCGAGTGACACTCGTGCTTGATAAACGGGCTGGCGAGGCAGACTGACGAGCCATCCCAACAGGGCCCCGGCAAGCGCGGCCGCCGTGAGCATACCCTTGCGCCGGGCCAGGGCGTTGCCGTAAGCGCCGAGGGTGTCTTTTGAGTGCTCGTTCGGCGGAAACTCGTCCGGCGGATACTCGGCCGTCGGAAACTTGTCCGCTCTCGCACCAACAGTCCCGGGGCGGATTTCCGATGGAGCCGACAAGGCCGAGTCGGAGTCCGCCTGTCGTCTCCATTGCGATTCGTTGTTCATCCTTAGGGTTGGGCAACCCGGCGTTCAGGCGCCGAGTCTTGTTGTCGCGGCCTAGCGTTGGCTTAGCGTCGGAAGATCAAGACCCCCGTCACCGTGCGAATGGCGGCTTGCGCCGCCCGTCTTGCCGCCGCTTTACCGCCGCTGGTCGGCACGAAAAGAATGTCGTCGGGGTTCAGCGCGACATCGTCAGCCCGACTCTGCATGATCTTGCGGAGGTCCACCGTCTCTTCAACGCGCTGCGTGCCCGCCGACGGCCAGCGTAGGATTTTGGCGCGCCGCGCCGCCGCCGTGCCGCTCATGCCGCCCGCCAGAGCCAAGGCTTGCAACACGGAAAGGTTTTCGTTTTCTCGGAGAACGAAGCCCCCCGAGCGGGCAACCGCCCCAATCACATACACCAGTTCCGCCCTCGGTATCGAAAGCACGTCGCGCGGTTCGATCAGGATGTTTTCCGCCGGCCTCGTGGCCTTGAGCACGTCTTCGATCGAGGCCGAGGCGACGCTGAAGCGGCCGCTCGGATCATCCCGCGCCGTGGGAAGGGGAATACGTCCTCTTCCGAGCGGGCGGGTGATCTTGACCACATGACCGGCGTCCGCGGTCAGGCCGCCCGCCAACGCCAGGACTTCGACCAACGTTCGCGGCCCGCGCAGTTGATGGATGCCCGGGTTCTTCACCGCCCCGAGCACCGAGACCGGGCGTCCGGCGTATTCGCTGACGCGCGCTTGCACGCGCGGTTCGTGGAAATAGGTCGCAAAGCGCCGCTCCAGCGCTATTTCGAGCTCTGAAGTGGTCATTCCGTCGGCTCTAACGTCTCCCACCCAGGGAACTCGAATCCGGCCCCTTTCGTCCAGGCGCAGCCGAGCTCGCTCGTAGTCCGGCTCGTCCACAATCCGAACCTCGACCTCATCACCCCGCGCAAGGCGGTACCCGGCCGCGGGCGCCGAGTCCGGTAGCGGTTCGGGCAGGTCCGCGGAGTCGGGCCTCGATCCGGCCGATCGTACGGCGTTTTGCGTCCCACGAGCATCCAACCCCGTCACGGAGTCCGCCGATTCCTGAGCCGACGCGCCGCCTCCGAAAATCAAGCTCGTGCCCAGTGCGCACAGAGCGGCTCCGCGAGCCAACATCACTGAGTGAGCTTTTCGCCGCCGCACCCGGCGGATTCCGCCGGCCCCGGGAAAGGCAACGGCCTAAGCTGTGTCTGATCCGAGTTCACATTTGCCATCCGCAACAGCAAGCGAGAGAAAACAGCGGGGAAGTCCGTGCTCCCCAAAGACGACTCACGGTCTCGCTCGCAATACCGGTAGCGCCAACGCCTAGATCCGCCCAATCCAGTCGCGCTCGATCTCAACCGCGACCGAGCGCTGGAGCAGCGTCACCGAGACAATCAGGCGGTGAAGATCGCGATAGCGTTGCAATACGCCTTCGAGCCCCGTAGCGGACCTTCCATCACGCGCACCTTTTCACCCACCTCGATCGAGGGAAAGGGTTCGGCGGGCAGGCCGGATTTAACAATCGCTCGAATCGCTTCGATTTGTGGCGGGTCCACCGGTTCCGGGCCGCGACCGAAACCCACCACCTCCAGCACGCCCGGTGTTTTCAAAATCGGCAAGCGATGATTGGGGTCGAATCGGCAGAAGGTATATCGTGGAAAAAGGGGTTTCGCTACTTCTTTGACTCGGTCCGACCAACGCAGTGTTTCCGTAAAAAGAGGTAAACCCGCATTTTCAATTTGATGTTTGACATCCCGACCTTCCAGCGGCCTTGAGCGTCTTTATTCATAGGGGCTAGAGCCCGATGAGGACGCCATGGAGGCCAACACCCAATGGGTGAAAAACAAACCAAGCCATTCCAGCTAAGTTTCAACGGCTTGTTGAAAGTCGATTTCCAGGGATCGCATGTCACTTCCGACGGTGGCCTGATTTTGGTTCGCGAACTGGACGAGCGGCTCGGTCTCGGGAAGCTGATCGATGAGTATCTCAGCGACTCGCGACAAGGCTTGAACAAGAAGTTCCCGCTGGCCGATCTGCTGCGCCAGTCGATCTACAGCCGCTTGGCAGGCTACGAGGACGTCAACGACGCCGTCCGAGTGTCGGCTGACCCGACGTTTCGCTTGATCGGCTCGCAGAGGAACTGGGATCGCCGAGCGGCCTTGACCTCGACGCTGCATGGCTTCGAGACGGAGATGCTGGCGAGCGAAGAGAACCTGCTGGGGCTGATGGCGCTGAACCGAGAGCTGGTCGGGCAAGCGGAGGCGTTCGACGACTCCGAGCGGGTCGTTCTGGACATGGACTCCACCGAGAGTCCGGTCCATGGCCAACAGGAAGGCAGTGCCTACAACGGACACTTCGAGTCGGTCTGCTACCACCCGTTGCTTTTGTTCAACGGTCATGGTGATTGCCTCGCTGCCAAGCTGCGTCCCGGCAACGTGCACAGCGCCGAGGACTGGGATGAGCTATTGTTGCCGGAGATCGAGCGCCAACAGGCTGCGGGCAAGCAGGTCGCCTTCCGGGGCGATGCCGCCTTTGCCAAGCCGGAGATCTACGAGGCGCTGGAGGAGCGCGGCGCGGACTACGCGATCCGCATTCCGGCCAATAAGAACCTGGAGCTGGAGATCGAAGACATCCTGTTTCGTCCGCCGGGGAGGCCCGGCCGCAAGCCGCTAGTGCGCTACAAGAGCTTTCGCTATCAGGCGGAGAGCTGGAAGGGGCCGAGACGAGTTGTCGCCAAGGTCGAGCACCACCAGGGCGAGCTATTCGCGCGCGTCGGTTTTATCGTGACGAACATGAGCTTGCCAAGCCGGTCGGTGGTGCGTTTCTACAACAAGCGCGGCACGGCGGAGCAGTGGATCAAAGAAGGTAAGCAAGCGACGCACTGGACGCGGCTGTCGTGCCATCGCTTCCGGGCGAACGAGGTGCGCTTGCAGTTAAGCGTGCCGGCCTACAACCTGGGCAACCTGTGGCGGCGACTCGGGTTGCCGCACAGGATCAAGACGTGGTCACTGACGAGCTTGCAGCAGCGGTTGATGAAGACGGGCGGCAGATTGGTCAAGCACGCGCGGTACTACTGGTTGCTCTTGGCCGAGGGACATCTGAACCGGCGGCTGTTTGGCGACATGCTGCGGAGGATCTGGGCGCTGCCTGTGCCGGGTGGTTAGCACCGCACTTGGCGAATGCGAAATCTGTGTACTGAGGACGGAAGCTCGGAGGGGTGTCTGCGAAATTGACTTCGCAGCGGCGGATCAGCCCCCATGAGGGGCAAGAAGGGGGCTCGATCGGTCCCGCCTCAGCCGCCGCCTCTTTCGGGTGGAGAAATGGTTGCGCTTCGCCGGGTGAGGGTGTAGACTCGTGCCGTCAGAGGAGCCAAATCGGAAATCCTGGGTAAAAACTCCTCATAACCTTTCGCGCGAAGGGTGTGGGCGACACTCTTTTCGTGGCGCGGTTTGATGTGCAGCGCAAACCATGCCGTCGAATCGATTTCGGTCACGTCCTTGTGGGCCGTTTCGCTTGCATAACACTCGGAATGGCCGCTGATCGCCTCGCGTCAACGCACAACCGGCCTAAGCAATCCGGCACCAAACGTTGCCGGCACGCCGATCTAGCTGGGTTTGGGTGACTTCGCTTCGACGAGCGAAGAAAACGACGGTCCGTTGTCCAAGCTACCGCATGGTCAGTCCCAACGGCAGACCTGTTTCAAAATTGCCGCCCCCGCGGATCCGAGCGGATCAACGGAAGAGTCTCCAAGGCCCCGCGGCTCGGCTAAAACCGAGATCCGCGAAGTCCTCGAAGCACTGCAATTATACACAGAACTCGGATAAATGGTTTAACATTAACGACAAGTTTATACGAAAAGATCTCCCTAAATCACCTATGGCGAAAGATGCGTTTCCGCAAGCCTTGGCCTACGCCTCGGCGAGCCGGTCTTCGGGGATCGCGACGCGAGCCCTCCCGAAGAGTCGTGACCAACACGGGGCGTGCCTCCAGCCGTGTCGTAGCGGCATTCGTGGCGCGGGTAACACGATGTCCCGCCTCTCACGAAATGAGCCGTCGAGCAAGCCGGTTTCTTTCGATGTCACCAGAAGAGTGGCGTTTTGGCAGGCGCCGTTTCAGCGAACATCGCGCCCGGCCTGCTTTCCAATCCCACTTGGCATAACAACGCCCTTTCGTGGACGACCCTCCTCCATCACACCGACGGGTTTAGGCTTCGATTCACGGGGTGGGCCGCTGCCGGACGCTTGGTACGTACCCACCAGAAACGAAGCGCCGTCATAGCTGACCTTCGCCCAGCCTACCGGCCCCGGCCGTTCAGCAGACCTTTCGACGGGATCTTGTCCGCTCGAGGGGCCTTCTGAAGGCGCCGGATTTCCTCGGATTTTCACTGTGGCCGTCATTCTTCTTCTCCTTGGACTAAGCCCGCATTTTCAATTTGATGTATGAGCTTCAGACCATCCAGCGACCTTCAGCGTCTTTATTGATAGGGGCTAGAGCCCGATAAGGACGCCATGGAGGTAAGGACGCCATGGAGGTCAACACCCGATGGGTGAAAAAGAAAACAAGCCGTTTCAGCTCACGTTCAATGGATTTCTCAAAGTCGATTTCCAAGGATCGCGAGTCACCTCGGATGGCGGTCTGATTCTCGTTCGCGAACTGGATGAACGACTCGGACTCGGGAAGCTGATCGACGAGCATCTCAGCGACTCGCGACAAGGCTTGAACAAGAAGTTCGCGCTGGCCGATCTGCTGCGGCAGTCGGTCTACAGCCGACTCGCTGGCTACGAGGACCTCAATGACGCCGTTCGAGTATCCGCCGATCCGACCTTTCGCTTGATCGGCTCGAAGAGGAACTGGGATCGCGGAGCAGCCTTGACCTCGACGCTGCATGGCTTCGAGACGGAGATGCTGGCGAGCGAAGAGAACTTGCTGGGGCTGATGGCAGTGAACCGGGAGCTGGTCGCGCAAGCCGAAGCTCCCGACGGTTCAGACCGCGTGGTGCTCGACATGGACTCCACGGAGAGCCCCGTCCACGGCCAACAGGAAGGCAGTGCCTACAACGGCCATTTTGAGTCCCTCTGCTATCACCCGCTGTTGCTGTTCAACCAGCACGGCGACTGCCTAGGCGCGAAGCTGCGTCCCGGCAACGTGCACAGCGCCGAGGACTGGGACGAGCTGCTACTGTCGGAGATCGAACGACAACAGGCGGAGGGCAAACAGGTGACGTTCCGCGCCGACGCCGCCTTCGCCAAGCCCGAGATCTACGAGGCGATGGAGGAGCGCGGCGTGGACTACGTGATTCGCATCCCGGCGAACAAGAGCCTGGAGCTGGAGATCGAGGACATCCTGTTTCGGCCACCGGGTAGGCCGAACGCCAAGCCCCTAGTGCGCTACAAGAGTTTTCGCTATCAGGCCGAGAGCTGGTCGAAGGCAAGGCGAGTTGTCGCCAAGGTCGAGCATCACCAGGGCGAACTATTCCCGCGCGTCGGATTTGTCGTGACGAGCATGAGCTTGCCGAGCCGCTCGGTCGTACGGTTCTACAACAAGCGCGGCACGGCGGAGCAGTGGATCAAAGAAGGCAAACAGGCCACGCACTGGACCCGCTTGTCGTGTCACCGCTTCCGGGCCAACGAGGTACGGCTGCAACTCAGCGTGCTGGCCTACAACCTGGGCAACCTGTGGCGGCGGCTCGGGCTGCCGCACAGGATCAAGAGCTGGTCGCTAACGAGTTTGCAACACAGGTTGATGAAGACCGGCGGTCGGCTGGTCAAGCATGCTCGCTACTACTGGTTGCTGCTGGCGGAGGGGCATCTGAACCGGCGGCTGTTCGGTGACATGCTGCATAGGATCTGGGCGCTGCCTGTGCCGGGTGGGTAGCGTTGCGGGCGAGGATCAACAGTTTTTGGCTCCAAAAAGGTTTCGCAGGGAGCAGTGTCGGCTGGAGCGCCGTTCAGTCCGCTCAATCAACGTCTGTGAGCGGACGGACGAGCCCTGGCGCCTACCGGCGGAGGTGATGTGCAGGGTTCAGCGCGAAAAGACGTGGTATTCGGCGCAGCGGGGGTGTATCCTGTGACCGTGCCAGGGCCAAAATGGAAATCCTGGCTAAGACTTGACCTCCACCGGCTCCACCGTTGTTTCGCTGCGCAGAATCGGACCCCATTCCACACGCGCCTTGAGCTTATACATCAGCGCTCGCAGCCCCATGAAGTTACGGTCCAACCAAATGTTGACCGGCATCGCGCGGTAATAGCGATTCCTCATCACCTCGCCAAACAGATCGACACCGCGCCGGAAGTAGTCCGGGTTGCCGAAATCGAACCTTCCTTGGTGAAGCAAGGGTTCCCAAAACCAATCACTGACCTGCTCAAGCAGCGCCATCCGCTCCGGCTCCTCGCGCTGTTGGGGCGTCATGTCGGTTCCAATCACCAGGGCTTCGCGGAGAGCCTCTCGCGACGTGTGCACGGCCCGTTCCACGGCGTCGACGTATTGAAGATCCGCGGCGGTGAATTGGTAACAACACCCGAAGTCGACCAACCCGAGTCGTCCATCGGGCATAAAGAAGTAGTTGCCCGGGTGAGGATCGGCATAAAGGACATGCTTGCCGTACCACAATCGCGCCGCGCTACGCAGGATCTTGTCTCCGAAGGTGTCCCGAACCTCCTGAGACGGTTCGGAAGCCATGAACTCCGGCATATGGACTCCGGAGATGTGCTCCATCGTCAACACCCGGCGGGTCGAGAACTCGCGAAACACCTTCGGCACCACAATTCCCTCGTCCTCTGAGAAAGCGCCGCGGGCGGTTTCGAGATTCGCTGCTTCGTGCTCATAGTTGGTCTCCATTTCGAGCATCCGCCGGATGTCGTCAAACTGGAGCTTGATGTTGTCCCAATCGCCGCTAAGCCGCATCGGCAACAGCGCCGCGCGAAAATTCCGGAGGTCGTCGCGAATCGTGCGTCCGATGTTGGGGTATTGGATCTTGATGGCTACTTCCTGACCGCTGCCCTTCAAACGCGCGCGGTGAACTTGGCCAAGGGAGGCCGCCGCGAACGCGTGCGGCTCGAAGTCGTCGAAGATCCGCTCCGGATCATTGCCCAGCTCTTTGCGTACGAACTCCCGTAACAACGAGAAGTGCATCGGGGGCGCCTCGAAGTGGAGCCGCTCCAGGACGCCGACAAATTCTTCGGGCGCTACCAGCGGGTAATTTGCAATCATTTGCCCGATCTTCATCACCGCGCCCCGCATGTAGGTCATGCTGCTCAACACTTCGAGCGCCGCTCGCAAGTGCGTCTCGTTTTTGAGCTGCTGTTTCTCGTCGACACCCTGGTACCCGCCGCGGATCCAGTAGGCGAAATAGGCCGCCGCGATCTTCGCCTGCAGGGTGCCGAAGATGCGCGCGCGGTTCCAGCGCCCGATTGGGACCGCGCGGGGGGCCGGCTTTTGCAACAGCCCCGACACCGCCGCGCTCGTCGGCGGGGACTCGGACCCTTCCACGTCCTGCGGCAGAGCATCGCTTATTGAATCTCGCAAAATAAAGTGACACCTTTTTGGGGTACGTACGTCTTTGTATGTATGGGAAATACAAAAGGCGTACGGCGGGATTTCGAGGCCCTGGAGAAGCGCCGTTTCAAAGCGATCCGGTTGGTCGAGCAAGGCTGTAGTCAGTCCGAGACAGCGAGGCGATTGAAGGTCGCGCGGCAAAGCGTCAGCGAGTGGCTGCGACGATACCGGCGTGACGGCGAAGCCGGGTTGCGCCAGGCCGGCCGCGCCGGCCGTAAGCCGCTGTTGGACGCCGCGCAGCTCGAACGCCTCGAGGCGTTGCTGCTGGAAGGCCCCGAGGCGCACGGCTTCCCGACGCCGCTGTGGAGCTGTCCGCGGGTCGCTCGTCTGATCGGAGACGAGTTCGGCGTGCGCTATCACGAGGGCCATGTCTGGAAGATCCTGCGGGCGCTCGGTTGGAGCCCGCAACGGCCCGTCGGCAAAGCGCGGGAGCGCAACGAAGAGGCCATCCGCGGCTGGCAGCGCAAGACTTGGCCGGCCATTAAAAAAAAGCCCGCAAAGAAGAACGTACGATCGTCTTCATCGACGAAAGCGGATTGAGTCAGAAGCCGCATCGTTGCCGCACCTGGGCGCCGCGCGGCGAGACACCGGTGTTGGAGTTCAACTTCAACTGGGACAAGCTGTCGGTGTCGGCCGGGCTGACGTTGCGCAACTTTTACTTCCGGCTCTATCCCGGCGCGATCGGCGAGCTGGAGGTCATCGACTTCCTGAAGGCTTTGGTGCGCCACATCGACGGCCCACTGCTGATCGTCTGGGACCGGCTGCCGGCGCACCGCAGCCGCCTGGTGCGGGAGTTCATCCAGCTCTCCGAGGATCACATCGCAACGGAGTACTTGCCGCCCTATGCGCCGGAGTTGAACCCGGTGGAATACATTTGGGCGTACTGGAAGCAGCACGAGTTGCCCAACGTCTGCCCGAAGGACTACTGGGAACTCGACGAGCGCGCCCGCAAAGCGCTGCGGCGAATGCGCCGCAAACCGCGCTTGATTACCGCTTTCTGGAAACAGTCTTCTCTTTGTCTCGATTGACAGTATATTATGCGAAACTCAGTAGGTCAGCTACGTGTGGCTCCATCGGTTACCTCCACGGTTTGCATTGGTTCAGCGGAAAGCGAGTTGATAAACAGCTTCATCGATTGGTCGAGCAACACCAACGTGTCTTCTTGGCGCGGCGATTCGTCGCGCGCCCAATAGGCGAGAACGCCGAGAAAGAGAGTCCAGTACAAATGCAGCGTGACGAATAGCGGCTCCGACGCTTGAGCCGAGCCATTGTTAGACATGAGCAGGCCCCGGACCGTTTCCAGGTGACGCAGTCGGATCTCCTCGGCTTCCCGCGCCGCGGACGACCTCGCGAAAGGACTCAGCGTACTTTCGATCAGATTCTCGATGTACCCTCGATGAACACCAAGGTGACGGAGACTTATGGCAACGTGTGCGAAGAGGCGTTCGTCAAGCGCCTCGTCGCCCCGCAGACGCTTTTGAAACTCCTCACCCGCCGTGTCAAAGCAGCTTGCGACGATCGACAAAGCGAGAGCCTCCTTGGTTGGGAAATAGTTGAAGAGGGTTCCCACCGCGATCTTGGCTCGACCCGCGATATCGCGAGTCGTCGTTTCGTCAAAGCCCTTCTCCTGAAATAACTTACGAGCGGAAGCTAGGATCCGTTCGCGAGTCTGTTCCTTGACTTGTGCCGTCACCCTCATGAGACCATCGAAATATTATGAACATGCTCATAATACGGCACAGTCAATGCCGTTGTCAAGGGAAAATGAGCACGCTCATAAAATTATGCTGTTCACTCCATGCGGGCTCGGGATACTGAGGTTCAAGGGTGAGCGAGCGCCATCTCCGAGGTCGTCTTGTATTTGGTCGGCCTTCGTCCATTGCTCGGAGAAGCCACCAGCCCATACGAAATCTCGCTTGTCTCGTCCTGAGCGAACGACCGGATCGGGGAAGGGAATCAGGGGCCAACCTCCCGCCAGGGAGCACCGACCTTCCGCTGATCGGCGCTTGCAGCCCAATTTCCTGTTTTCTTGGGCGTCGGCGCCCCGAACCGCCGGCGATGGGCCGTTTCTGTCCGGCGAGAGCCCGTGGGACAATAAGCGGAATGAAGCGTCGAGCGAACCCGGAAGGCCTCGTCCGAAAACGAGACGGTTGGCGGATTGCCGTGCTGATCGCCGTGCTGTGGGCGGTCGGCGGGGCCGCTTCGGCGCAAGGCCCGGTCTATCTGGCTTTCTTCGGCGACAGCGGGACGGGAGACAGCCGTCAACGCCAGGTCGCCGCGCAATTGGACGGCGTGGCGGCGGCCGGGAAACTCAACTCCGTTTTTCTATTGGGCGACAACATTTACAACAAGGGCGAGGCGAAGTATATCCGACCGAAATTTCTGGATGTCTATCAACCGTTGTTTGCAAGGAACGTAACCTTCCACGCGGCGCTGGGCAACCATGACGCGAAAACTTGTGATGTCGCCGCGACGGATCCGCTGCCGCGAGACGCCGGAGCCTACGAAGACTGCGACGTCGGGGTCCAACTTGCCGAGCCTCGTTTCGGGTACCCGGAAGGCCGGCGATATTACAGCATGACCGGGCCCGGCGCTCCGCCGCTTTTCGAGGTCTTCGTCATCGATACCAATACGCTGGCCACGAGATACTACCTGGACGAAGGTCTCCCGCCGGATCGGGCTCAACTGGATTGGCTGGCGCGGGCGCTGGAAGCTTCGAAGGCGACCTGGAAGATCGTCACGATGCACAACGCGATGCACACGCCCGTCCCGAAGACGTTCCTGGGTCTGGAAGGACACAAGCCCGAGCGGGGTTTGCAATTGCAGCTCGAAGAGCTCTTTCGCGAGAAGAAGGTCCACGCCGTGTTTCAAGGCCACAACCACTTCTATGCCCGGCTGCTGCCG
This sequence comes from Bryobacterales bacterium, assembly GCA_965238125.1. GTDB lineage: Bacteria > Acidobacteriota > Terriglobia > Bryobacterales > UBA6623 > UBA6623. The sequence goes on from OZ250179.1 coordinate 1,911,986, forward strand.
CTGGACGGCGTGCGCTATTTTGTCGCCGGCGGGGGCGGGAGGCGCCCCTATGGTTTCAAGCCTAAGCCGGGCTATGTCGTTCCCAACACGGGCCGCAGGAAATTCAACCATTTCATTCATGTGCGCCTGAGCGAATCGTCGTTTGACTTCTGCACTGTCGATTCGGAAGGCGCGACTCGCGACAGCGGGGGCTTCCGAAGAAACGGCGCCGCAGCTCCCGGCGACGGCTCGGGTTGTCCCTTTTAGCGACGTGCTCGCCGGCGTCGGGAGTCGCGTTGCGCGATTGCCGGGGCGACCGGCGCGGCCGTTCCGACACGTGGCCGATGTTCCTGCGAAAATAGCAAGGTTGTCGGGGTCGGGCCGAGCCCACCCGGCGCCGGTTTGACAAGTGACCGCCGAGAGCGCGAAAAAATCGGGCACCGTCCTCTTCGCGCCTATAGCGGGTGCTGATTCAGCGGAGCTTATTCAGCCGGCGCTCGGGACAGTCCCCGTTTTTTCAGCGCCGGTTTTGATAAGTGACCGCTCAGGCACTGGGCGGAGGCGACTGAACAAGGAGACCATCAAGACATGAATCGACGTAGCTTTCTTTCGGGTGGAGCGGCGGCGGCGGCTCTGGGGGCCTCGGCGGCCCAAGGGCAAAGCAACGCTGCGAAGTTCAAGCTCAAGTACGCCCCGCATCCGGGCATGTTCAAGAATTCCGCCGGCGAGGACATGCTCGACCAGATCCGTTTCTCCGCTGATCAGGGCTTTACGGCTTGGGAGGATAACGGGGCCGGCCGCCGCCCGGTGGATGTTCAAAACAAGATCGGCGAGACGATCGACCAGCTCGGCATGACGATGGGAGTTTTCGTTTCTTTCGGCGATTTCGCGAAGAACGACTTCGTGACCCGCACCGACAAGGAATACCAGGACGAGATCCGCAAGAAGATGCGCGACGCGGTGGAAACGGCCAAGCGAGTGAAGGCGGTTTGGACCACGGTGGTCCCCAATTCGGTCAACCAAGAGCTCGCCCCGGGTTTCCAGCGGGCCAATTGCATCACCAATCTCCGGGCGATGGCGGAAGTTTGCGAGCCGGCGGGTCTGGTCATGGTCCTCGAGCCGCTCAATTGGTATGCCGACCACCCGGGGCTGTTTCTGCGGGGGGTTCCGCAGGCGTATGGGATTTGCAAGGCCGTTCATTCGCCGAGTTGCAAGATTCTCAACGACCTCTATCACCAGCAGATCGACGTGGGGAATTTGATTCCCAATCTGGAAGCCGCTTGGGACGAAACCGCCTATTTCCAAGTCGGCGACAACCCAGGCCGCAAAGAGCCCACGACGGGAGAAATCAATTACAAGAACATCTTCGCTCTGCTCGACCGGCGCGGCTACGACGGCGTGATCGGCATGGAGCACGGCAACAGCCGCCCGGGCAAGCAGGGCGAACAGGCCGTGATCGCCGCCTATCGGGAAGTCGACGATTTTTGAGCAATCGCCAGACGACAACGGTCCACGCGCTGGGTTGCCCGACCCTCCAGGGGGGTGTGAGACATCAATGTGGGAACGGGGACCGGGCGCGAGTTGGCGGGGCAATCGAGACCAGCTCACGTGCCCGCGGACAAGCTTCGGCCAAGGCCGAAAAGCGGGACATTCGTCATGAAATGGCGACACGGCTTGCCTGGAGGCGCCCGCCACATCGGGCACCGATTGGTGCATCGGCAAGATTGTCGTGCGATGGCGAGGCCTAATTCCCACAATTATGTCGCACCCCCCCCAGGGGTGTATGGGACGTTATGTGGGCGGCGGCGGGCCGGCGCTCTCGGCCCAAATCGCCGATCATGACTAAGTGACTCTTTTTTAATGGTTTGATTCGATCGAGCCGGTATCTCGGTTTGACCGGGGCAGGACCAAGGTACTGGTGGGTGTGCGACATAAATGTGGGAAATCAAGCGGCGCGGGCACGGGCCTCCCAGTAATCCTCGAACCTTCCGCTCAGCCGACAGCAGCGCAACGCGATGATGGCGTTGGCGCCGCGCACCGTCCAGAACATGCCGGAGCGCTTTAACCGCGCGCCGATCACCTTCTTGCAGCCCGCCTCGACCACTCCCGAGCCGACAAACAATCCCTGGCGGCGAAACTCGGGATACCGCATCCGCTCGGCGTTGCGCTCGAAGTAGTCCGCCTCGTTGGCGAGCAAATGGGCCGACTCCTGATTCGGCGTGGAGAACCCGCGTAAGACTTTCACCAACGCCTTGATCTTGCCTTGTTCGAGCTTGTGCAACAACCGCGCGGCCCAACGTTTCCGCCGGCGCTCATCGCTCGGGAACAGTTTCGCCGACAACTCCCACAGATGCTGCCGCGCATGGTAAAGGTCGACGATCTCGACGGCGCCGGGGAAGTGCTGATGTGCCAGGTTCCAGATCCAGGGCGCGCCGTCGCCGAGAATGACTTTCTTGCGAGCACGGCTCCAGCCCCGCCGCCAAGCTTCCGTATACAGCCGCAAGCCGAACGCCTCGGCTCCCTCGATCGCCGCGCTGTAACTGGTCGAGTTCTCGTCGCGCCGCGGCCGGCCTTGTTCGTCGGTGGTGGTTTGGGTGAAGACGCAGCCGAGTTTGACCTCGCGGGTGCGGGCCGGCCGCCCCGCAGTTTTTCCGACACGGCCGGCGGTCTCGGCGGCCACGACGGGAATGCCCGTGCCGTCCATTTCGATGTAGAGCAGGGGCACGGCGGGGGCGGCGACGTGCGGCAAGTCGAGTTGCTTGGCGCGTTGGATCGCCACTTGCTCGCGGGCTTCGATGTCGGCGCCGAGGGCCTCGGCATGGCGTTCGACGGACTTGGCGGTAACGTCGAGACCGGCCAAGACGTCGAGTTGTTCACGGCCTTGCTCGAAAGAAGTTTCGCTGCCCACCAGCGCCATCATGCGGCGCACGCCGGGCGAGCAGGCGGTGCCTTCGATGTCGAGTTCGCGGTCGCGCGGGCTTTGTCCCCGGCGGCATGTCGAGCAGAGGTAGTAGGCGCGCTCGAAACGCACCTCGCCCACCACGGTGGTGAGTTGTTTGGGGCGAGTATCGCGGCAGCAAGCTTGTTGACCGCAGGGGCAGGGGATTCGGGACGGCACGGTCTCGGAGGACGACAGTAACTTGCTCAGCAGCGTGGTCCCGGCGCGATGCATGGTGCCGCGAACCGCCGTCTCGACGGCTTCGAGATCGAGGGGGTCGCCGCGGCGTTGGCCGCGGAAGATGACCCCGAGCAGCTGCGTCACTTCTTGGGCGACTTCGTGGCGGATGGTTTCGGCCGTTTTTTTTCCTGGGGCTTCGGGGTGTCTGCGGCGGGTCGCAGACGGCAAATGCTTTCGTTGACATCGAGCAATTGCCGGCTGAGTTGTTGGAAGCGATGAAACTCGGCCACCTGGCGTTCGGCCTTGCGGCGATCCGCGGGCGAAGAGAAGGTCTCAGTCACGGTCTTGCCGCTCACTTTTTTGGTGAGGCGGAAATGCGGACCATGGGGCGGTTGGTCGGGTTGGTGGCAGCGGCAATTCGGTTTGCCGCAGCGGCCGCGGGTGGCGGTAATCGAGCCGCTGCGAAAGTCTCCTAAGTGGAGGATCTCGGAGAGAATCGCGGCACGTTGTCGTTCGAGGGCAGCGAGAGATTGGGGCACGGGGCACCTCCTTATTACCTAGCGTATACATACGCAAGGAAAAACGCCACAAAAAAAGACAACCCCACAAGCTCCCACATTTATGTCGCGCACCCGGTACTGGTCGACACTCACATTGTGGGCAAGGTAAGATTGAAAATGGGAGAGGATGGGCCGCTCTCCCTGTCGGTTTCGACGGTTCGCGCAGCCGAGAGCGTCGAGGGAAAGTTGTGGTCGGGTTTGAGCAGGCCGGCGTAAGGAACACCTCCGCCGCGAGTCTTGAGAATGTCGAATCAGGTCATCATCATCTCCCCCGATCAAGGACTTGCCAGGGAGCTGGTTTCGGCGATTCGCGGAGCTTCCGCCGGCGCCGACCCCGTCGTTCTGTCCAAATACCCGACGCCCGGAGACTTGCGAAATCTCTTGCAGGCTTCCGATGACTCGTGCGGCACCGTCATCGTGGACCTGGGTATCCCCGAGCAGGCGCTGGAGTTGGTGCGGGTGGTCACCGAAAGTTTCCCGCAAATCACGGCGATGGCCGCCGATGTCGAATCGAAGGCGGAATCGATTTTGGGGGCCATGCGGGCGGGCGCGGCTGAATATCTCATACCGCCCTTTGATACCCACCAGTTGCGCGCCACGCTGAAGCAGCGTGCCCGCAAGGATCGAGCCTCTCGTCCGAAGGGCAAATTGGTTTGCTTCATGCCCGCGCAGGGGGGCAATGGGGCGTCAACGGTGGCGCTGCACACGGCGAATGCGATTTCCCGAGAGAGCGACGGGAAAGTTCTGCTGATCGATTTTGATTTTCACTCCGGCACGGTCGCGTTTCGTTTGCGCCTGAAGCCGGAATTCACGTTTTTCGACGCTGTCGCGCGAATCGACATGATCGACGAATTGTGGCCGCGGATTGTTTCAAGTTGCAACGGACTCGACGTGCTGCCATCTCCAGCCGCAAGCGCCGACATTCCCCGTGCGATGCAGAGCAATCTGCTCCACGAAGTCTTCGAGTCGGCCACGAGGGTTTATTCGTGCATCGTTGTGGACATGCCTAATCCGCTGTTCAGCTCATCTCAGTACGTCCTTCAACAATCCGATGTCGTGTATCTGGTCGCCACGGCCGAGATCATGTCGCTTCACTTAGCGCGCTGGCGCATCAACCAATTGATGCAGGTCCAAGTCCCACAGGAGAAGATCAAGTTGGTGGTCAACCGGGTAGGCGCCAAGCGAGGCATGGACGCGGCCGACATCAGTAAGGTCGTCGGCGCGTCGGTCGATTGGCGGTTCAGTAATGATTACTCGGTCGTCACCGACTCCTACGTGAAGGGAGTTCTGATTTCGCGCAGTTCGACGTTGGGGCAAGAGATCGACAGTTTCGCTTTCCACGTCTTGGGCATTGAGCCGAAGAAGGCGACCAAGAAGTGGAAGTTTCTCTGAAGACCTTCCTTCTCATACCGCCGGCGCTTCAACTCCGTATTGTGCGGCTTTGCGGCATAGGCTGTCCCAGGTGTCGGGATGAATCGGGACGCCGTCGGCGCGTTGCGCGCGGATTCGTTCCTCGGGCTCGCCGGGGATGAGGATCTCCGAAACTCCGGGCGCGAGCCGACTGCTCTTGACGTACTCGAGCAAGCCGCGCACATCGTCTTCAAACGGGTCGGCCCCGCGCATTCGATCGACATCGACCAGCGTGAGCATGAAGCTGTTGCCGACCCGTTGGGTGTCGGGCCGGCTGCAGCCGGCGCCCGAGAGCGCCCCGGCGAGGATGTCGCCGGCTAAGCCGAGAGCGAAACCCTTGTGACGCGCGAAGGGCAGCAGGGCGCCCTCGGGAGGGCCGTAGAATTCGTCGGCGTCGGTCGTCGGGTTGCCCTCGGCATCAATGATGCAGCCCTCGGGAACCGGCTCGCCCGCGGTACGCATGTTACGCACCTTGCCCTCGGCGATCGTGCAAGTCGACACGTCGACGACGATTGGCGAGTCGTCTTTCCTGGGAATCGCGATGGCAATCGGGTTGGCGGAAAGGCGGCGCTCGACACCGCCCCAAGGCGCGACGATCTTTCCTCCACCGTGCGTATTCGAGAACAAAACGGCGGCCATGCCGGCTTGGGCCGCCATGGCGGGGTATTCGCCGAATCGGCCCATGTGACAACATTGGCGCCCGGCGACGATGGCGACGCCGTTTTCGCGCGCCTTGTCAATTGCCAGCTCGGTTGCTTTACGGCCCATCACTTGGCCGAAACCCCAATCGCCGTCAATCACGGCGAACGCGTCCGCCTCGACGACGACTTTGAACGTCGCTTGTGTGTTGACCCATCCTTTCTCCATCCACTCGATGTAGAAGGGAAGTCGCATGACGCCGTGGGAATCGTGACCGACGAGATTGGCGTCGACGAGGGATTCGCTGACAATGCGGGAATCTTCGTCGCGAGCCCCGGCGGCCGCAAAAATGGCGGTCGAAAAGGAGGTGAGTTCGGCGGGTTGGAGAGTAGGCATCAAACTACTGTAGCGGAACAGAATCGCTTCCGGCGTAGAGGACGGGCCGACCGAGAGAAGCGCACTGTGAAGTGCCGCTTTCGGTGTCTCGCGCGGGCTTGCACTTTCGACCGGGCGGGAAGTTCTCGGGTTTCCTACAATAGAAAAGACGGCTTCGCCGACTCGCTTGCCATGTCCGACACCGCGCCATCGTTGACCGTGCTGCCTGATGAGCAGGAGGAGACCACGGTCGGCAGTTACTTCGTTTCGAACTACCCGCCGTTCTCTTGCTGGGGATCCGAGCATGCCGAGCGGGCCCGTGACCGCTTCGAGCGGCCCGGCGACCCCGACACCGCGCTCGGGATTTACATCCATATCCCCTTCTGCCGCAAGCGGTGTCACTTTTGCTATTTCCGCGTCTACACCGACAAGAACAGCAACGAAATCGTCGACTACCTCGAGGCGATGGGGCGAGAGGCCGAGCGGCTGGTGGAGACCGCCTTCCTCAACGGACGCAAGATCCGTTTTCTCTACTTCGGCGGCGGCACGCCGTCTTATCTTTCGCAGACGCAACTCAGCGAGCTGGTCTTGCACCTGCGCAACGCTTTCCCCTGGGACGAAGCCGAGGAAATCGCTTTTGAGTGCGAGCCCGGCACGCTCACCGAGAAAAAGGTGCACACGCTGCGTGAACTCGGCATTACGCGTCTCAGCCTGGGCGTCGAGAATTTCGACGATCACATCCTCGAACTCAACAATCGCGCCCATCACTCGATGGAAATTCATCGCGCCTATGAATGGATCCGCGCCGCCGGCTTCCCGCAGGTCAACATCGATTTGATCGCCGGCATGATCGGAGAGACCGACGACAATTGGCGCCGCGTCGTCGAGAAGACGGTCGAATTCGACCCCGACGCCGCGACGATTTACCAAATGGAGGTCCCTCCCAACACGACGATCTATCGGGAAATGCGCAACGAGGGCCGCGTCGCCGCTCCCGTCGCGAATTGGAAGACCAAGCGGCGTTGGGTGGCGGAGGCCTTCGCCGCTCTCGAACAAGCCGGTTACACGATCGACAGCGCCTACACCGCGGTCAAGGATCCGGCGCGGACCAAGTTCGTCTACCGCGACGCCCTGTGGTCCGGCGCCGACATGCTGGCGCTGGGGGTTTCCGCTTTCGGGCATCTCGACGGCGTGCACTACCAAAACGAAATCCACATGGAGCCGTATCTGGCGGCGGTTCGCGAAGGGCGATTACCCGTTTGGAGAGCGGTCGAGATGGACGACGAGGAGAAGCTGATTCGTCAGTTTGTGTTGCAGATGAAACTCGGGCGGGTTTCGACCGAGGTTTTCCGCAGCCGCTTCGGGGTGGACGTGAACGAGCGCTGGGGGCCTGTGTTTCGCGAATACGAACAAGCGGGATGGCTGCGGCGGCATACCGGAACGATAGAGTTGACCCGCGAGGGGCTGATGCAGGTCGACCGCCTGCTGCACGCGTTCTTCTTGGAACGGCATCGCGCGGCCTGAACCGGGCTTGAGCCGTCGGTGAACCGGGCTTGTCAGCACTTATCGTGTCCCAACGACTCGCCTGTTTATCGCGCCCGATCTTTCTCTCTGTTAGCGGCCAACGATGGGCAAATCCGTTTTGTCAAAATCTCGACCTTTGAAAAGCAGGGGCTCGCCACTGATCTTGGCCGCTGCGTACGCGAAACAATCTCTAAAATCAAGTCCGGCCTTGTGTCGGCCCTTGCTGTATTTTCGATACGGGCCACGCGCAATCTCAGCTTGTTCACCGTCAACCGACAACACTTGAAATCGGGCACGGTGAAGGAAAAGATCGAGCTCCCGCCCGGCGAATTCGCCATACCGAGACTCGACAACGATTGACGTCTCCAGCAGGGTAGCGGCCGAAACGAACCGACGTGGGTCCTTCTCGATCAGGCGGTTGAACCGGCGTCGCTCCGGCTCGTCGAGCAGTATCGCAAACAAGGCCGACGCATCAATGACCATTAGTGAGGGAGCCCGTGTTCGTCGTAGCCCAAGATCTCGTCCGGAGTCCTGGAATCCAACACAGGCAGGGCGGCACAGCGTTCGGTGATCTCGTCCAGCTCTTCCGCCATCGGGCGACCCGACTTGCAGGCGGTAACGCGTTCAAGTTGCTCTCGGAGTGCGTTGGTGACCGCTTTCGTGAGGGACACGCCTGTCGCCGCGGCAAGTTCTCGAGCCAGTTGGTCCGCCTCCGGATTTTTGATACTAAAAGCCATGTCTAGAATCCAGCAAACGATCTATATTCCAGCATACCGAGGATAGGAAGACTCGCAAGCCCACTCTGGTCGCCGCGGTGACGTCAAGACCCTGGCGGGCGCCTACTATAATTGAAATTGGGTCGCGAGCCCGGTTGACTCGTCGTCGCTTGCCCGCGCCGGCGCATCGGGCGGCGCGCATCGATGGATATCCCCTCGCATAGTCCCTCGCGCCCTATCTCTCGCATCATGAATCAAAACGGCAACATGGCGGCCGATGCGGCCTACGACGTGATCGTCATCGGCGCGGGTCCGGCCGGTTCGACGGCGGCGGCGGTGCTGGCGGAGCATGGGCGCAAGGTGCTGGTGCTCGAGAAACAGAAATTCCCGCGCTACAGCGTCGGCGAGTCGTTGTTGCCCTATTGCTACTATCCGCTCGAGCGCATCGGAGTGCTCGACAAGGTCAGGGAGGCGGCGTTCGTCAAGAAATACAGCGTTCAGTTCGCCTCGGTCGATGGGCGTGTGTCGCAACCTTTCTATTTTTTCCAACATCTCGAGCACGAAGCCTCGCAGACCTGGCAAGTCTGGCGCAGCGATTTCGACCACATCTTGCTCGACAATGCCATCGACAGGGGCGCCGACGTGATGGAAGAGACCGTAGCGAAAAAATTGCTTCGCGAAGGGGAACGTGTCGTCGGCGTCGAGGTGAGGACGCGCGACGGCTCGACCGGCTCGTTCCAGGCGCCCATCACGATCGATTGCAGCGGACGCGACGGGTTTGCCCTGAAGCGCAACAACTGGCTGGTCCGCGACCCCAAGTTGAACAAGATTTCCATCTGGACCTACTATCGCGGCGGGCTGCGCGACAACGGCTACGACGAAGGCGCCACGACAGTCGCGTACCTTCCCAAGAAAGGTTGGTTCTGGTATGTCCCGCTACGCGACGACGTCGTCAGCGTGGGCATCACGGCCGAGGCCGATTATCTTTATCGCGACCGCAAGGATATTCAAGAGATTTTCCAACGCGAGGTAGGCGTCAACCATTGGATCGAACAGCACCTCGCGCCGGCCGAGCGGATCCGGGATTTTCGGGTGACTGGGGAGTACTCCTATCGCTCGCGATATTGCGCAGCCGACGGGCTCGTTCTCGCCGGCGACGCGTTTGCTTTCCTCGACCCGGTATTTTCCTCCGGAGTGTTTCTGGCGCTGCGAAGCGGAGAGATGGTCGCCGACGCGGCGGACCAGGCGCTCAGCGCCGGTGACGTTTCGGCGGCGCGCTTCACCGACTACGCGGCGAATCTATGCGAAGGCATCGAAGCCATGCGAAAACTCGTCTACGCCTTCTACGACGATGCTTTCAGTTTCGGCCGTGTGTTCCGCAAGTACCCGGACCTGCGTTCCGACGTCACCGACTGCTTGATCGGGAACCTGTTCCGTGATTTCAGCCCGTTGTTCAAGGCGGTGGGAGAGTTCGCCGAGATTCCGCCGGCGCTCGACTACGGGCGACCCCTCACGAGCGCTCCCCAAGCCGAGAAGGCCTCGCGCGAAACGCCGAATTGAACCCGACGGGCGGCTTCCGCCCCCTTTTGCCGCCTATTTTCCCCTCCCCGGAACAAAAGTTGCCCCGCTCGCTTGCAGTCCCGCCGCCACTGGGTTACAAGAGTTGAATGCCCCCCTCGCGCAGCCGCTTGAAGTTGGCTCTCCATTCGCTTCCTTCCAACCCCGGCTTTGAGCGCTTGCGCGGAGAATCCGTTCTCGAACGCGTTCGCAACCTGGACGCGCGGACCCGCGAACACGGTTTGGCTTCCCTCAAGCCCTCGTCCGACAATCTGATTCCGATCGGCATGGAAATCAACGGGACGGGCCAGGTCACCAAGAACGGCTACGGCGTTTTGAGCCTGCCCGGGCAGGCCGAGCAGCATCCGGAATGGGCGGACATGGTGGGTGAGGAGGTGAAACAGATCCGGGCCGCGATTCGGAGGGATCACGGAGTGCGACTTCGCTACTTGATCTGGGCCGGCATGGGCGGGTCCGCGGAGGACAAGGCTTTCTACCAGGCCGCCGGGCTGGTGCGCAAGGGTTTGCGGGTCTACATTCTCGATTCCACCGACCCGGCCAAGCTGCGCTCCATCCTCGAGCATATCGAGACGTCCGAGAAACAGCCTTTAAAAGAGGCGTTGCGGAAGACCTTGGTCGTGGGTATGGCGATGGGCATGACGTCCTACGAGCCGGTGTTGAATCTGGGGGTTCTCGACGCGCTCTACAAGAAACTGCGTATCTCCAACCAATCGAACTTTATCTACATGACGCTGCCGGACTCGATCCTGGATCGCTTCGGGCGCGAGCGAGGCTTTCGGCGCGTCGAGTTGCAGCTCGATGACGACAACACGACGGCGGGGCGTCACAGCGGCCCGCTGACGCGCGGCAGCCTCTATCCGCTGGCGTTGGCCGGGTGCGATCTGTCGGCGTGGATGGGGGCGACGAAGCTGAACGATGACGAAAAAAACGCGGCTCTGGAGCTGGCGGGTTTTCTCCAGGCGAACGCGCTTGCCGGCCGCGACAAATTGACGCTTTTTTTGGCGCGGGAATGGTCGGGCGGCGCGGTTTGGACCAAGCAGGATTTCGAGGAGAGTCTCGGCAAGAGCGAGCAGATCGGCATCAAGGTCGCGATCGGCGAAAGGATCAAGCCGCTGAACTATTTCCCGCCCAAAGAGCGCGCACAAGACCGCTGTTTTTTGGTCGTCAACGCACGCGGCCTCCACAATCCCGACGCCGACCAAGTGAGTCGGCTGCGTCGCGCCGGCTACCCGCTGGCCGTGCTCCGGCTGCACGGGGAAGCCGCCCTGGCGCGCTACATGCAGTTCATCCACTACACCGTTTTCGGGTTGGGATACTTGCGCGACATGAATTTCGTGACGCAGCCGGGCGTGGAACTGTATAAGACGATCGCCGGTGAAATCAACGCCGAGGCCCAGAAGGTCGGCGGAACGGCGCGGACCGAGGCTTGGCGCGCGACCGTCGATGCGCCGTGCAGCATTCGCTGGCGGGGAGGATTGACGGTTCACCTGGGAGCTTTGCGGCGTCTCGCCGCGGTTTCCGACGAGCATCTGCGCTGCGAGAACGGCAACGCGGCGGCGATCTACGCGGCCGTGCTCCGCTCATTGGTCCAGGAGGGGAAAGTCTCCTACGGCGAGCTGACCTACTTCGGAGATACACGCTACCATGCTCCCGGCAAAGCCTTGTTGCGAACGTTGGACCGCGCCGCCGACGGCATCTTTCGCTCTCGGCTGAAGATGCCGGCCGACGTTTATGAAGGGCCGGCGATGAACCACTCCTTTCATGAAATGATTATTGGCTACGGCCACGGCTTTTCGACCGTGCTGCTGAGCGAAAAAGCGGCCGGTTTCAAGAAAGTCGACTACCCGCCCGACTACCATCAGGCGCAATGGCTGGCCACCCAGGAAGCCCTTGCGCGCAGAGGGCGGGCCGTGGCGGGCATCACGATCCGCGATTTGAGCGAACGCAGCCGGCAAACCGTGAAGGAGTTTTTCTCCGAGGTGGCGCGTCGCGTCGGGCGGCGGCGGAGTTAGAAAATGTCACGTTGGAAAGCGGCGAAGGGCCGCAAGAAATACAAGGAATCCAAAGCCGGTGCCGTCGGTTGCGTGCTCGCCATCGTGCTCGTGCTGGTGTTTTTCATATGGAGCTTTTCGGCTATCGTGCGTCCCTGATCGAGTTGCGTACACGGTTCGAGTGTGGCGTGAGCGTCCACGCTTGCCGCGAACCGATTCATCGGTTCGTATTTTGGATTGTCGACTTGGGAGTTCTCGTGCATGCGAGGATACGAACCGATGAATCGGTCCGCAGCAAGGCTGGAGCCTCACGCCGCGACCCTGGCTTGGTGCGCGAATAGGAGACCCGTGATGAGTAAAGCAAGACCCCCAACTCCCTCGAGGCGCGAGTTCCTAGCCCGCGGCGCCGCTTTTCTTCCGGCGGCGGCCGCGACGATCACCGAGTTAGCGCCTCTACTCTCCGCCGCCGGGGATGAGGGCTATTGGAAACTCGTTCGGGAGCAGTTTGCCTTTCGGGATGAAAAGGTTCCCATGAATGCCGCGAACCTCTGTCCGGCGCCGCGCGTGGTGGCCGAGCGCGTCGCCGACTTGACGCGCGATATCGATGTCGATTGCTCTTTTCAGAACCGCGACAAATTCGTGCCGATTCTCGAACGCGCCCGCGAGAAGGTCGCCCGGCAGCTCGGTGTTTCGGCTGACGAGATTGCTTTCGTTCGCAACACGAGCGAGGCGAATAATACGATCAACAACGGCTTGACGCTCTCCGCCGGCGATGAGATTCTGCTGTGGGACCAAAACCACCCGACGAACAACGTAGCCTGGGAAGTTCGCGCCAAGCGTTTCGGCTATCGCGTGCGGCGCGTGGCGACACCGGCCGCTCCGACGAGCGAAGACGAGTTGCAGGCGATTTTCGTGAACGCTTTCAGTCCTCGAACGCGCGTGCTGGCGATCACTCATGCCTCGAATATCAGCGGTCAGCGCTTGCCGGTCGAGGCGCTGGCGGCGGCGGCTCGCCGGCGCGGTATCTACCTTCATGTCGATGGCGCTCAAAGTTGGGGCGCTTTCGATCTCGACTTGCGCCGGCTGGGGGCGGACTCGTTCACCGCCAGCGCTCACAAGTGGTTTTGTGGCCCCAAGGAGGTTGGGCTGCTCTATGTTCGCCGGGAAAGAGTCGCGGAGATTTGGCCGAATGTGGTGGCGCCGGGTTGGGGCGCCGACGCGGATCCGGATGTTGCGGGGGCGCGCAAGTTTGAGTCTTTCGGTCAGCGGGACGACGCGGCGCTATCGGCGGTCGAAACGGCTGCGGATTTTCACGATCTGATCACGCCGGCTCGGGTCGAGGCGCGCGTATTCGAGCTGGCCGCGCGCCTCAAGAGCGGCTTGCGGAAACTCGGCGTGAAAGCGGTGACGCCCGCCGATCCCGCCCTCAGCGCGGGCGTGTGCATCATCGAAGTGCCCGAGGCCAACGGAAAAGAGTTGCTCGACCGGATCTACCGCGAACACGGCATCGCCGGATCGACGGCGGGCGGCTTTCGGCTCTGTCCACATATCTACAACACGCACGAGCATGTGGATCGCGCGATCGAGGGGATCAAGCGGCTACTTCCTTTGGTGGCGTGAACCTGTTCGTCCGTTGAAAGTTCATGGGATTCGGAGGGCACGACCGCGCCGTATCGTTCAGGTAGGAAAACTTGGCGTGGAGCGGCATCCGATGCGGGACAAGCTGAGAGCTTGCCCTAACTGTTGGCTAGGACAAACAAGAGTGTTTGTCGCTACCGGCAGACCTTTATGAAAGTCCGAACATGTCCGGCGACATCCCCGAGAAAATTCGTCGCCGCTTGATCCAGCTTCGCGGTGAAATACTCGGCCATCTCGGCCGCACTGAGTCGGACACCGCCGGCTGTGGACGCTGTTTGCTTCCCTACCCGGAAGGCGATTTCGAATCCTACGACTTTTGCCCTTGGTGCTCGTTCGCGATCCGCGGCCGAGAGCCGCGTTATGATGAGTCGCGCAAGATCATCCTGAGCGAACGCTACGGCTCGGACGAAATCCAGTGTGGAGAATGCGCCGGGGAATATGAGCAGCCGACTCGGTACCCGTTCAAGTTTTGTCCGCATTGTGGGGCGCCTTTTGCCGAGCAGGATGAAATCTTGATCGAGTTGCCATGGGTGCGTTGACCGCCGCCGGTAGGGGAACAAGACAAGGGAGATCAGGCTGTTGACGATATCGCACAACTTGCCTGAGAAACGCCGCCGTCTCTCGATCAGCTTGCGGGCGGGCGTCGCGGCGGCATCCATTATTCTGGGAACCATGGCCTGTAGCGAGCCGACTCCGGTGGATGCACCGGTCGCGAAAATTGTTCCCCATACCGAAACCGTGCACGGCGACGAGCGCACGGACAACTATTTTTGGCTCCGCAAGCGCGGAAATGCCGAAGTGATCGCTTATCTCGAAGCCGAAAACGCCTACACGAAATCCGTGATGCAGCCGACCGAGGCGCTACGGGAAAAACTCTACGCCGAGCTGGTCGGGCGCATCAAGGAAACCGACTCCGAGGTGCCGACGCGCATCGACGACTACGAATACTATTCGCGGACCGAGGAAGGCAAACAGTATCGCATCCACTGCCGCAAGCGGGCGGCCGAGGGCGCGGACGAAGCCGAGGAAGAGATCCTTCTCGATGAAAACACCGAGGCTGAGGGCGAAAAATATTATCGGCTCGGGGCGTTCGAGGTCAGCCCGGATCATCGCCTGCTGGCGGTCTCGGCCGATACCGACGGCTCGGAAACCTATACCCTGCGCGTCAAGGATCTGACCACCGGTGAATGGCGCGAAGACGAGATTCCCAATACGTATTCCGGGGTCGAGTGGGCCAACGACAACCGGACGTTCTTCTACAACACGCTTGACGAAGCCAAACGCCCGTACAAACTGTTTCGCCACTTGCTGGGAGACGATCCCGCTTCCGACGCCGTCGTATTTCATGAACCCGATGACGCCTTCCATCTGAGCCTGGGCAAGACGCGCAGCAAGAAATATTTATTGCTCGAGCTCAAAAGCAACATGACGTCGGAGATCCATTACCTCGACGCCGACCGCCCCGGCCGGGACTTTCGCGTCATCGAACCGCGCCGCCAAGAGGTTGAGTACGAGGTTCACCACGGGCGGGACCGGTTTTTCATCCGCACGAACGATCGCGCGAAGAACTTTCGCTTGATGGAGGCGCCGGTGAGCGATCCTTCCCGCAAGCGCTGGAAGGAGGTCATTCCCCACGACGACGACGTTTTGATCGAGGCCGTCAGCGTCTTTCAGAACCATCTCGCCGTGTGGACCCGCGCCGGCGGCCTCGAACATATCCAAATTCGCGACCTGCATTCGGGCCGAACTCACGAGGTCGAGTTCGAAGCCCGGATTTCCACTTTAGTTTCGGTTCTGCTAACCATCGGGTGGACTCGGACGCCTTTATTTATGCGGGCTTGAAAGCACTCAAGGCGCTGAGGAGATCAACACCCAATGGGTGAAAAAGAAAACAAACCGTTTCAGCTCACCTTCAATGGATTTCTCAAGGTCGATTTCCAAGGATCGCGAGTCACCTCGGATGGCGGGCTGATTCTCATTCGCGAACTGGACGAACGACTCGGACTAGGCAAGCTGATAGACGAGCATCTGACGGATTCGCGGCAAGGCTCGAACAAGAAGTTCCCGTTCGTCGATCTGCTGCGACAGTCGGTCTACTCCCGCTTGGCGGGCTACGAGGATCTCAACGACGCCGTTCGTGTCTCCGCCGATCCAACCTTTCGGCTGATTGGCTCGAAGAAGAACTGGGATCGCGGCGCGGCGCTGACCTCCCGGCTGCAGAGCTTCGAGACCGCCATGCTCGCCGGCGACGAGAATCTGATCGGGCTGATGGCGGTGAACCGCGAGTTGATCGCGCAAGCCGAGGCCGGTGATGACTCCGAGTGCGTCGTGCTGGACATGGACTCTACCGAGAGCCCCGTCCACGGCCGGCAGGAAGGCAGCGCCTACAACGGCCACTTCGAGTCGGTCTGCTACCACCCACTGTTGCTGTTCAACCAGCACGGCGATTGCTTGGCGGCAAAGTTGCGACCGGGCAACGTGTCCAGCGCCGAGGACTGGGACGAGCTGCTGCTGCCGGAAATCGAACGCCAACAGGCGGAGGGCAAACAGGTGACGTTCCGGGCCGATGCCGCCTTCGCCAAGCCGGATATTTACGAGACGTTGGAGGAGCGCGGCGTGGACTACGTGATTCGCATCCCGGCCAACAAGAGCCTGGAGCTGGAGATCGAAGATATCCTGTTTCGTCCGCCGGGCAGGCCGAGCGCAAAGCCCCTGGTGCGCTACAGGAGCTTTCGGTATCAGGCCGCGAGCTGGTCGAAGTTCCCGGCGGGTTGTTGCGAAGGTCGAGCATCACCAAGGTGAGTTGTTTCCTCGCGTCGGTTTCATCGTCACGAGCATGGCCTTGCCGAGCCGCTCGCTGGTGCGGTTCTACAACAAGCGCGGCACGGCGGAGCAGTGGATCAAGGAAGGCAAACAAGCGACGCATTGGACAAGGCTGTCATGCCATCGGTTCCGGGCCAACGAAGTGCGACTGCAACTCAGCGTGCTGGCCTATAACCTGGGGAACCTATGGCGGAGGCTCGGGCTGCCGCAACGGATCAAGAGCTGGTCGCTGACGAGCTTGCAACAGCGGCTGATGAAGACGGGCGGTAGGCTGGTCAAGCATGCGCGGTACTATTGGCTGCTGTTGGCCGAAGGACATCTGAACCGGCGGCTGTTCGGCGACATGCTGCATAGGATCTGGGCGCTGCCTGTGCCGGGTGGGTAGCGTTGCCCGGGCGAGGATCAACAGTTTTTGGCTCCAAAAAGGTTTCGCAGGGAGCAGTGTCGGCCGGAGCGCCGTTCAGTCCGCTCAATCAACGTCTGTGAGCGGACGGACGAGCCCTGGCGCCTACCGGCGGAGGTGATGTGCAGGGTTCAGCGCGAAAAGACGTGGTATTCGGCGCAGCGGGGGTGTATCCTGTGACCGTGCCAGGGCCAAAATGGAAATCCTGGCGAAGAGCCTGTCTATAGCATCGGCCGAGCGTGGAACCCCGAATTTCGCGCCTCCACGCTTCGTTTCGTCTACAATTCGCTGACCACGTCGCGCTCAGTGTTTGACTACGACATGGACGTGAAAACGCGTGAGCTCAAAAAGCGCTACGAGGTCCTGGGCGGCTACGACCCGGCCGACTACGCCGCCGAACGCATCTTCGCGAGCGCCGAAGACGGCGTTCAGGTTCCCATTTCGTTGGTGTACAGGAAGGGATTCGCCAAGGACGGCTCCAACCCGCTGTTTCTTTACGGGTATGGTTCCTACGGGCACACGATCGACCCCAACTTTTCGTCAACGCGCATCAGTTTGCTTGACCGCGGGTTTGTCTACGCCATCGCGCATGTGCGGGGTGGGGAAGACCTCGGGCGGCGTTGGTACGACCAGGGAAAGCTGCTTCACAAGCGCAATACGTTCAACGATTTCATCGCCGCCGCCGAGCATCTTGTCGAACAGAAATTCGCCCACCCCGAGCGCGTGGTGATTCAGGGCGGAAGCGCCGGGGGCCTTTTGATGGGCGCGGTTCTCAATATGCGCCCGGATTTGTTCCACGCGGCGATCGCGGCGGTGCCATTCGTCGATGTTGTCAATACGATGCTCGACGCGTCGATTCCGCTGACCGTGACCGAGTATGAGGAATGGGGTAACCCGAACGACAAGAAGTTCTACGATTACATCCTGTCCTACTCGCCCTACGACAATGTCGAGCGCAAGGACTACCCGCATTTGCTGGTGACAGCCGGGCTAAACGACCCGCGGGTGCAGTATTGGGAGCCCGCCAAGTGGACCGCGAAATTGCGGGCGTTCAAGACCGACACGAATCGCCTTCTGCTCAAGACGAAGATGGGCGCTGGCCACGGCGGGCCCTCGGGCCGCTACGAGCGCCTGCGCGAGCGGGCTTTCGAGTACGCCTTTCTACTGGACGTGCTGGGAATCAAGGAATAGGCCTCGCCGTTCGCACAGGAGGGATCGAGACTTCTCGCCAACGGCTCACTGACGATTAACGGTTCACGCCGCCGGTGATCAATCGTCGCCGCCGCCCAGTAGGCCCGACCGCAGCAGGAAGTAGATCAACGTCAACAAGGTGCCCACCGCGGCCGCCACATAGGTCATCGCGGCGGCATTCAAAACGCGGTCGACCCCTTGGCGCTCATGCGGTGAAATGATCCCCTGCGCCACGACCAATTCCTTGGCGCGCCGGGTCGCGTCGAATTCCACCGGCAAGGTCACAATCTGGAAAAGCAGAACGGCGGAGAAGAGAACGGCCCCGATGAGGACCATGTTCTGGGAAGCCATGAAGAGCCCGATCAGCATTACGAAATAGCCGATCGAGGATCCGATACTCGCCGTCGGCACCAGCATCGTCCGTACCCACAGCGGGGCATAGTGCCTGGCATGCTGAATGGCGTGGCCGGCTTCATGCGTGGCGACGCCAATGGCGCTAAGCGAGGCGGAATCATAGACTTCTTCCGAGAGTGCCAGCGTCTTGTTGACCGGATTGTAGTGGTCCGACAAGAAGCCGTGCGTGCGTACGATGTTGACATCTCCGATGCCGGCCCGATCGAGCAAAAGCTTAGCCGCTTGCGCACCCGAATATCCGGTCGCCGAGGGCACCTTGGAATATTTCTTGAAGGCCGACTTAGTGCGGAAGCTCGCCCACAGCGAAAGCGCCAGCCCCGGCAGCATAAACACCAAATACAAAGGATCAAAGAACATGAGATTCTCCTTTACTTCCGATCCTCTTCGGCGGCGTCGCGAGGAGTCGAAGTTCTTCTCATCTTACCCCTTGCCGGAAAAAAGCGGTCCCCGTCTCGCCGCTGCCGTACGGTAGCTCCCCTGGCTCTTGAACCTACTTTTTGCGTCGCGCCAATTGATGTTGTGTAAATGGGGACGCCGTCCCTTGGATGTCGACATTGAGCAGATAGGGTTTATCACTCGCCAGGGCCCTTTGAAACGCCGGCGCGATTTGCTCGGGCGTTTCGATGAACTCGCCTTCGCCTCCGAAACCCTTCATTACGAGGTCGTAGCGCGTTCTTCTCAGCTCGCAGGCAACCGTTTTTCCACTGTCGTAATGGCCTAATTGCAGCTCACGTTCGAGTCCCCAACCGCCGTCGTTGCCGACGATGATGATTACCGGGAGGCCGAAGCGCACGGCCGTATCCATTTCGGCGAGATAAAACCCCAGCGAGCCGTCACCGGTGATGACGATCGACTGCGCGTTGGGCCGCAGGATCTGGGCGGCCAGCCCGATCGGCAGACCCACCCCCAGTCCGGCCAAGGCGCCCAGCCGCAACCAATGCATCGGCAGCCGCGCCGGGAGCGTGCAGCGGCCCCAGTGAACGAAGTCTCCGCCATCCCAGCACAACGTGGCGTCTTGTGGAACCAGATCGCGCAGGCCCATGAACCAATGCAATGGGTGCATCGGCGTCGAAGGTTGCGCGGCGGTCTCGGCCAGCTCTTGACGCCAGGCGTCTCGTGCCGCGGTGATACGCGCCAACCAGGACCCACGGTCGGGGGCCGCGCGTCGCCCCAGAGCGTCGAGCAGATCTTCCAGGGTCAGGTTCACGTCGGCGGCGATGCCGACCTCGAGGGAGCGGTTCAGCCCCAGTTCGACGGGCTCGATGTCGACTTGTACGAACATCGCTTCGGGCGAGAAGAGCTGCGCGCCGCCCAGTCGTAGCCGGTAGTCGAGCTTCTTCCCCAGCACAACCACCAGGTCGGCCTCCGCGAACGCTTCGGGGGCCGCACGGTTCAGCGTCGGGTCAGCGTAACCGAAGCACAGCGGATGGGAGTCGGGCACGAGCCCTCGCGCCAGACAAATTGTGAACAGCGGCAGCGAGGTCTTTTCGATAAACGCCTCGAGCTGCGCCCCGGCGTCGGCAAACCACGCCCCGCTACCCGCGATCAGGACCGGTCGCTCGGCTTGGTCGAGCAGGTCGATCACGCGATTGATGTCGGCGGAATCGGGTCGCGCCCGCGCAATTGCGATTGGCCCTTCCGGCACGGGGGTCGGTTGGTCGGCGGCGCCGGTAAGGAGGTCGACGGGGATGCTCAAGTGCGTCGCCCCAGGCCGTCCGGAGAGGGCTTCTTGATAGGCGCGCCGGACGTGAAAAGGAATTTGCCCGGCGTTGGCGGGCACGGCGGCGTATTTCGTGATGCTTCGCACCAGGGCGAGCTGGTCCATATCCTGGAACGCATTGCGGTCGCGCAACTGCGAGGTGCTCATACCGCTGACGGCGAGAACGGGACTGCCGGTGGCGTTCGCCGTTGCGATGCCGGTTATCGAATTGGTGTGGCCCGGCGAGCCGGTGACCAGCGAGACGCCGGGGGTGCGCGTCATTCTTCCCCAACCGTCGGCCATGTGAACGGCGGCCGATTCGTGACGCGTGTCGTAGATTTTCAGACCCTCGCGCTCGGCCACCTGCAGGACTTGATTCAAGTGGTCCCCGACGAGGGTGAAGATGTGCGTCGCCCCGAGGTTTTTGATGGAAGAAACAAAGAGTTCCGCGCCGGTCGGCATTTGGTATTCGCTCCCGTGAGGTATCGTGATCCGCGCCGCTACAAGCCGCGACGCAGGACCGAGAACCCGCCACTATACAACTTTCGCGGATGAGGAGACACGCCGAGGGCGTCTTGTCCAATGCGACATGAGCCTGCAGAGAGATCACTTCTCCGTTCCTCTGCTCGTCCGCGTACGACCCGAGGCGCCGCCTTGCGGCTCGGGTCGTCGTCAACATTGCTTCAAAGCAATCAGTTCGGGAGAACCACGTCGGGGCGCTGGACGGCGAGGAGATTCCGGGCCTATTTTTTCGGAGGAGCCCTAGGACGCTACCATAGAGTGGCATGTCCACCCCGCGTGCCATACCGCTCCGGGCCGCAACGGCCGCGCTGTCGGCGTTGCTGCTTTCCTGCGGCGCGGCGGTTGCCCCGTCGCCGGCGGGCCAGGCAGCGTCGAGCGATTCGGTTGTGTCTGTTCTTCCGGGCGCGGAGGCCTTTTCAGGGCCGCTGGTCGCGCGCCTCGACCGAGCTTGGCTGGAGCGATCGTCGGGCTACGAGCCGCGCACGCGGCACCTCAACCCCGACGGCTCGCCGAAATACGTCAACCGCCTGTTCCTCGAAGTCAGCCCTTACCTTCTGCAGCACGCGCATAATCCCATGAACTGGCGTCCCTGGGGGGATGAGGCTTTCGAGGAGGCTCGTCGGCTGGGGCGGCCGGTGTTGCTCAGCGTGGGTTATTCCACCTGCCATTGGTGCCATGTGATGGAGGAGGAATCGTTCGACGACGAAGAGATCGCGCGGTTCATCAACGAGAACTACATCGCCATCAAGGTCGATCGCGAAGAGCGTCCCGATGTCGACGCGGTTTATATGAGTGCCGTGCAGGCTCTCAGGGGAAGGGGCGGCTGGCCGATGACGGTGTGGTTGACGCCCGATCGAAAGCCCTTCTATGTGCGAACCTATATTCCGGCGCGCGACGGCGATCGGGGCGCGCCAATGGGGTTTCTTACTCTGCTCGGAAAGTTGCGCGAGGCCTACGACAAAGAGCCGGCGCGGATCGACGCGCGGGCGAAGCAGATCACGGCCGCGGTGGAACGATCGTTGGAGCCCCAGAGCGGTGATACCGTCCCCGGCTCCGATGCCCTTGAACGATTGACTAGCCATTTCCGCGAACGTTTTGACGACGTTCACGGCGGACGAAAGGGCGCTCCCAAGTTCCCGAGCAGTCTGCCGATCCGCGCGCTTTTGCGCCATCATCGCCGGACCGGCGACCAGCGCGCCTTGGCGATGGCCGAACTGACGCTTGAAAAAATGGCGGCCGGCGGCATGTATGACCAGATCGGCGGCGGCTTCCACCGCTATTCGACCGACGAGCGTTGGCTGGTGCCGCACTTCGAAAAGATGCTCTATGACAACGCCCTTCTCGTCACGGCATATCTGGAAGGCTTGCAGGCGACGGGGCGGGAGGAGTTTGCCGAGACAGCACGCGACATTCTGCGCTATGTCGAGCGGGAGATGACGTCGCCCGAGGGGGCGTTCTATTCCGCCACGGACGCCGACAGTCTCAATCCCGAGGGGCATAGGGAAGAGGGTTGGTTCTTTACGTGGACGCCGGGGGAGATCCGCGAAGTCTTGGGAGACGAGACGGCCGAGACGGTCCTCGCCTATTACGCGGTTAGCGAGAAAGGGAACTTCGAGGGGCGCAATATCTTGCACCGCCCGTATGGGGATCGGGAAGTCGCCGAGCGGCTTGGGCTGGCGGTCGTCGAATTGCGATCGAGGATCGACGCCGCACGCGAGAAACTCTATCGCGCTCGGGCCCCAAGACCGCCGCCGTTACGGGACGAGAAGATCTTGACGTCCTGGAATGGTTTGATGATTTCCGCGCATGCGCAGGCGGCGCTGGTGCTGGGCGACGAACGTTATGCGCGACGGGCGGAGCGATCGGCCGATTTCCTTTGGGAGCACTTGCGCCGCGACGGGCGCTTGCTGCGCAGCTATCGCGCGGGCCGGGCGGGCCGCAATGCGTATCTCGATGACTACGCCTTCTTTATCGCCGCACTGCTTGACTTGTATGAAGTGACGGGCCGTCCCGAGCGGCTCGATCAGGCGCTGGCGCTCGAAGCCGATCTCGAGACGCACTATGAAGATTCCACCGGCGGCGGCTTTTTCATGACGAGCAACGACCACGAACGCCTGCTCGCCCGCGAGAAGCCTAACTACGACGGGGCCGAGCCGGCGGGGAACTCGGTCGCGGCGATGAACCTGGTGCGGCTTCACGAGCTGACCGGCGACGACCGCTATCGCCGCAAAGCCGAAAGCACGTTCCGTGCCTTTTCGAAGACCATCGAGCGGTCGCCGGCGGCGCTTTCAGAGATGCTGTTGGCGCTTGACTTCCACCTCGATCGCGCGAAACAGATTCTGATTGTCGCCCCCGACTCGCGCGCCCAGGCCGAGCCTTTTCTGGCTGAGCTTCGACGGAGCTTCGTGCCGAATCGCATCCTCGGCATCGTGGCGGAAGACGATCTGCCCAGGCATGTCGACAATGTGCCTCTCCTCAAGGACAAGCGGGCGATGCGGGGCAAGACCACCGCCTATGTGTGCGAACAACAAGTTTGCGAGCTGCCGACGTCGGACCCCGCAGTGTTTGCGGCGCAGATCACCAAGGTGGAACCGCGACCCGCGACAACAGAGCCCTGAGCGCAACCGCCGGGCGCTCGGGAACCGCGTCTCCCCGAATCGTCGAGCGTTTCGGTATCGTCTTCGGTCTACTCGAAACCGTAGTGCCCTTGGCCCGTCGCTTGCGCTCACGGCTCTGAGGTTGCGTCATGAATTGGCCGCGGTGAGAGGGGGATGTTAGGATTCTCGATAGTGATCGCCCGTCGATTCTTCGTGACGGCCTGCTTGGGGCTGGTCACGCTTGCCGCCGCCGAGCCGGAGCTCGCGTTGCGCGGGCGTGTCGAGCCGCCGCGGCGGGCCGACGTGGCGCTCTACGGAGCGGTCACGCCGTTTCACCGCCGGACTTTCAGCGACAACAAAGGCCGCTTTGAGTTCAAGAAAGTCCCCGCCGGCAGCTATACGGTGGCTGTCTTTCAGCCCGCCGGCAGCCGCGTCTTTCACCCGCGGGGGAGTCGCGAACCACCGTCGAGGTGACGCCGAGTTTCGCCGATGAACGGGGTGTCGTGGAGGTGACGGTGCCGCTTGCGCCCACCGAGGCGTCCGCCGAGCGAGCGCTGGTGAATCGTACGACGATCGAGGCGCGGGACCTCGGTATCTCGCCGAAAGCGGTTTCCTTGTTACGAAAAGCCCAGCGCAAACTCGGCAAGGGCCGAGCCGAAGCCGCCATCCGCGATCTCGAGCGCGCGGTGGAAATCTCGGAAGGTTTCGTCGAGGCCTGGAATTTGATGGGGACGATTTTCTACCAGCGGGCGGAATACCCCCGTGCTGAAGAATCGTTCCGAAGAGCTCTCGCCTTGGATGAAGACGGCTTTGAGCCGATTGTCAATCTCGGCGGTACGTTGCTGTCGATGAAGCGGCCGGCCGACGCCCTTCCTTACAACACGCGAGCTGTCTCGGCAAGGCCGGAAAGCGCGCTTGCCAACTCGCAGATGGGTATCAATTCCTTTCTGCTGGAAAAAGATGCCGAGGCGTTGCGGTATCTCAACAAGGCGAAGCGCCTTGATCCTTCGCACTTTTCTCATCCGCGGCTGATTCTGGCGCAGATTCATGTTCGTCACGGGCGACCCGGATCGGCGCTACGGGAACTCGAAGACTTTCTCGATCGTCACCCCGACTCGCCGTTGCGAGAGGCGGCCCAAGCGGGTATCAAGCGTCTTTCCGGCTCACCGGAAACCGCCCCGCGGTGAAAGTTCTACCCAGGGTTCCGCCGTTCCGGCTCCACCCTGGGCTACATTCCCGCCGCCGCTTCGCGGCTCAAGAGCGGCGGAGGCGCGCGCCGGGGGCGCGGACCCAGATTTCCCAAACATTTCCAGCCAAGATGTTTTATCCTGGAGGAGTTGGATTCCGGAGTGGAAAGCACGACGACAAAGCGCGGTCCCGCAGCTCGGCGTGGGGGGTCCGCCAAAACGCGTCCGCTTACCGCCAACGGACGGAGCCGGGAAGCCCCCCCCGAGGACGCACTGCCGGAAAAGGCGCCGCAGCCCGCCGATCAACGCACGATGTTGACGGCCATGGTGCGCGTGCTTTCCGAGCGCGACCAGGCCGAAGAGGCCTTGCGTCTGAGCCGGGAGCGCTTCGACTTGGCCGCGAGCACGACCGAAGACGGGTTGTTTGACTGGGACCTCAACACCAATCGGCTCGATTACTCACCTCGCTGGAAGGCGATGTTGGGCCTCTCCCAGGGAGATATCGGCGACGCGCCCGATGATTGGTTTGCTCGCGTTTATGCGGATGACCGGCCACTGCTGCGCAAGACGATTGCCGACCATCTCGAAGGCCAAACGGCTCGTTTTGAAAGCGAGTACCGCATCCTGCACGGTGACGGTTCTTATCGTTTCGTTCGCTGTCGCGGTATCGCGATTCGAAACGAGGACGGACAGCCGACGCGCGTTGTCGGGTCGCAAACCGATATCACTTCTCAGCGACAAGTTCAGCGCGAGTTGCGCAACGCGGCGATCAAAGACCCGTTGACCGGGTTGGCGAACCGGGCCTACTTTCTGCGGCGGCTCGAACGCGCTTGCCGCCGCGCCCATACGCGGCGCAGGGAAGTCTTCGCGGTGGAAGTGCTCAATTTGGATCGTTTCAAAGTGGTGAACGATTCTCTGGGGCATCCCGGGGGCGACGAGTTGTTGAGACAGGTGGGCGCGGCTCTGAAGACCTGCCTACATCCCAGCGATTTGATCGGGCGGTTGGGTGGCGATGAGTTTGCCGTTTTGCTCGAAGGATTGACCGGCGAGACGCAGGCGGTTCGCGTGGCGGAGCGCATGCAAAGCAAGCTTTCGCGGCCGTTCCAGGTCGGGGGGCAGGATGTCTTCACGGCGGCCAGTATCGAGATTGCCCTGGGTCACGGTCCGCGCACCAAGCCCGCCGATCTCCTGCGTGCCGCCGAGGTGGCGATGCATCGCGCCAAGGCTTTGGGAAAGGGCCGGTACGAGCTGTTTGATCAGGCGACCGACCGCTGGGACGACGAGTTTGTCCACATCGAAACGGATCTTCACCGGGCCTGTGAACAGAACGAGTTCGTGATCCATTATCAGCCGATCGCCGAGGCGGCCGGCGGCCGCATCAACGGCTGTGAATCTCTTTTGCGCTGGGAGCATCCCGAGAAAGGTTTGCTGTTCCCGGGACAGTTTATGCCCGTGGCCGAGGAGACCGGGTTGATCACCGAAATCACCGATTGGCGGCTGCGAACCGCTTGCTCGGCGGCCATTTCCTGGCAACGGGAGGGCTTGGGCGCGATTCGCGTCAGCGTCAACATTTCGGGGCGTCAATTTCACGAGAACAATTTGTATGAAGCCGTTTCGAAGCATTGGACGAGACGGGACTGGCTCCGGAGTTGTTGCAGTTGGAGTAGACTGAAACGTCGATGATTGACAATGCCGACGCGGTGGTCGAGCCGCTGGTCGGGATTGCGAATCTCGGTGTTCGCATTTCCCTCGACGATTTCGGGACCGGGTATTCCTCGTTGATGCACCTCCGCAGTTTTCCGATCCACGCCTTGAAAATCGATGAGTGTTTTGTGCGCTGTATCACGAACGACCCTGACGACGCCGCGATCACGGCGGGACTGATTTCTTTAGCGCACGGCCTGCGATTGAAGGTGGTGGCCGAGGGGGTGGAAACGCCGGAGCAGTTCCAGTTCCTCAAAGAACATGACTGCGATGAGATCCAGGGGCACATTATCAGCCCGGCGCTCGACCGGGACGCCTTCGCGGAAATCTTGCGGCAAGGCTGGTTGCCGGAGGGCGCCGCGGGCGAAGGGAGCGTTTAACAATGCCCGAAACCACACTATGGCTGGTCGGGGCTCTGTTGGTGGTCGGGACAACGGTTCTCGTTGCGATGTGGCGTTCTTCGAAGGGCCGAGACAATCGCTTCGAACAGGTTTTCTTGCGGATCGAAGCGCGGCTCGATGAGCAAGGCCGCCGGACCGAAACGCTGGCGACGGGTTTGGACGAGCGCGGCGGGCGCACCGAAGACATCGTGCGCGCCTTGGACCGTGAGCTGCGCCAGGGCCAGGCGGCCGCCGGCGAGGCGCTGGTCGCCCGTCTCGGGGAAGCCGGCCGGCAACAACAAAAGTCCGTTCACGAGCTCGAGCAAAACCAGCTGGGGCGAATCGAGGAATTGAAGCAGCAGCTCGAGCGCCGGCACATGGAAACCTACAAGAGCTTGAATCAGACGCTGCAGGCCGGAGTCGATCGCGGACAGCAGCAGATGACGCAGGCCGTCACGCGCAACAGCGACGAGTTAGGCAAGCGCATGGATAAGCTCACCGCCTCGACCGACAAACGCTTGCTCGATATCAGCGGACAGGTTGACAAGCGCCTCTCGGAAGGCTTTGAAAAGACCGTGGCGACGTTTGCCGACGTTCAAAAACGCCTGGAGCTGATTGACGATGCGCAAAAGAAGATTACCGAGTTGTCGGGCAATGTCGTCAGCTTGCAAGAGGTGCTGGCCGACCGCACTTCGCGCGGGACCTTCGGGGAAGTGCAACTGCAAGCCTTGGTCGCCAATGTTCTGCCCGAGTCGAGCTACCGCATGCAGCACACCCTTTCGAACGGACGCTGCGTCGACTGCATGCTGTTTCTGCCCGAACCGACAGGAAGCGTCCCCATCGATTCGAAATTTCCGCTCGAGAACTTTCGGCGCAAGACCGACCCGGCGCTCAGCCAGAGCGACCGCGATGCGGCGGAGAAGGAGTTCGCCCGCAACGTCCTGACGCACATCCACGACGTCGCGAACAAATACATCATCGCGGGGGAGACGGCCGACTTCGCCGTGTTGTTCATTCCGGCGGAAGCGGTGTTCGCTGAAATCCACGGGCGCCATTACGACTTAGTGGAGAAGGCCCACCGATTGCACGTCATGCCGGCTTCGCCCACGACGTTGTGGGCCATCTTGACGACGACCGCCGCCGTTCTCAAAGACGCCGCCACGCGCGAGCAGGTCAACATCATCCAAGAGCACTTGAGCAAATTGGGTGTGGATTTCAACCGCTTTCAAACGCGCATGGACAATCTCGCGCAGCACATCGATCAGGCCCACCGCGACGTCGAGTTGGTACACACCTCGGCCCGCAAGATCACCAGCCGCTTCTCAAAGATCGAACGGCTCGACCTAGGGAACGACGAGGGGCCGGTTCCGGTCGAAGCGCCGAAGAGCCAAGAAGCTGCCGGGTAGGCGACGACCGCCAGGGGTACGGCTCGCAACGAAGAGGCTCCCGTTTTTTTGCCGGCCCCGACTGTTTGCGTCCTCCCGCCGTCGTGGGCGAAACCGGAGCTTGGACGGCGGTGTTTCGCCGTTGGCCATGATTCCTATTCGTTAGGAGACTTCTCGCATGAAAACTCGTCGTGGATTTCTCAAACTCAGTGCCGCCGCAGTGGCCCCGACGATCCTCGGGGCGGCCGACAAGTCCGACCGCAAGCGTCCGATCTTGGGTTCGGGCGACCACGCTTACGAGGCGATTCACGATTGGGGCCGAGTTCCCTCGCACATCAAGCTCGGCAACACGCACGGCATCGTGGAGGACTCCCAGGGGCGCATCTACCTGTGCCATACCGTTCACGCCGACAGCTCGAGCGACCACACCATGCTGGTCTTCGATGAAAACGGAAAATTCATCAAGAGCTGGGGCGGGGAGTTCCGCGGCGGAGCACACGGACTGCACCTGCAAAAGGAAGGCGGCGAGGAGTTTCTCTACCTTACGGATACCGGGAAGGGCCGCCGCAAGGGAATTCATCCCGATTACACGAACGTCGTCAAGATGACGCCGGCCGGGGAAGAAGTTTTTCGCATCGGCTATCCGAAGCAGAGCCCTTACTATGAGGTGGACGGCGAGGGTCGTCCGGCGACGAAGTACAGCCCGACGAATGTCGCGATCGCCGCCAACGGGGACATCTATGTGGGCGACGGATACGGCGGCTACCGCATCAGCCAATACAACAAGAAGGGCGGGTTCATTCGCACCTTCAGCGAACATGGGAAAGAGCCGGGGCAGTTGTGGCGGCCGCATGGTCTGATGGTCGATCGCCGCCGAGGCGGCGAGGAGTTGCTGGTCGCCGACCGAACGAACAACCGTTTGCAGTACTTCTCGATGGACGGCAAGTACTTGAGGATCGAGAAGGGGGTGGATCGCCCCTGCCATTTCGACGAAAAGGACGGCGTGCTGCTGATCCCCGATCTCGCGGCGCGCGTGACCTTGATGGACCGCGACAACCGCGTGATCGCGCATCTGGGCGCCGACCCCGCGGGCGACTACGAAGAGCGGCACAAGAAACCGCGGGAGCAATTCATTCCGGGGAAGTTTATTTGTCCGCACGGCGCGTGCTTTGACCACAACGGTGATATTTTCGTCGCCGAGTGGGTGGAGATCGGTCGGGTGACGAAGCTACGCAAGGTTTCGTAGGCCTTTCGTAGGCCCGTCACGATTGCGCGAACCACGAAGCCGAGCGAGCTTGCCTTTGCTTTAGAATGAGATCGACCTTCCCTATTCGGGGCGTGGCGCAGCTTGGTAGCGCGCCTGCTTTGGGAGCAGGAGGTCCGGAGTTCAAATCTCCGCGCCCCGACCATCTAACTTGTTTGTTTTCAGCACCCGTCTACCTTGCCTCTCGTTCCCGAAGACGGAATCGTAAAGAAACCGTCAAAAAACTGGCTCTAGCCGGCCAGCACCGTAAAGGAAGTCGCGCCATGCTCGTTCGCCTGCCGATCGAGCTTGGACAGCGCTTCCCGCATCATGTTGAGCTTCGCCTGGCTGTAGCGCTTGAACACTTGCGAATCGCCTTGCCGCAACATCTGCGTCACGAAATGATCCGCCACGCCCCCTGCGCTCAGCCGGGTCGCAAACGTGTGACGCAACTCGTAGAGTGAAAAATGGGGCAGCCCGGCACGCTTGAGCGTCCGGTTCCACAGCTTGCACACCGTCGTGATGTGCGGCTTGCTCGACCGCATTCGCGGGCTCGGGAACAGGTAGTCGGAATCGCCGCTCTGCTTCATCTGTGCGGCGAACGCTGCGCGGGCTCTGTCCGTCATCGGCATGTCCGCAATGCCGTTCACCGTCTTCGAATCCGGCAGATGCACGATCCCTCTCTCCAGATCGACCTGTTCCTTGCGCATCGGGATCAACTCGCGATAGGGCCGCAGCCCCATCTCGACCATGATCACGATGATGTTGCCAAGGTAAGCAGGCGCGCAGGCTTCCACCCGGGCCTGCTCCGAGGCAGCAAGATAGTGCGGCTTGCGCGTCGTACCAGCCAACGCGACCGGAAACTCCACGCCGCCGCACGGATTGACCGCCAGCCGCCTCTTCTTAACCGCCACGTTCAGTATGCGTCGCAGGATGCGAAACTCCTGATGCACGGTGGCCGGCTTGAGCCGGCCTCGCAGTTGCAGTCCTAACTTGGTGTGCACCCGCTTGCCTGTGTTCAATCTTGTCATCAGATACGCTTCTATGTCTTCTGGTGTGATGTCTGATAGTCTGTTCTCGCCGAACCGGGGCCTTAGGAACTTCAGCGCGCCGAGGTTTTGCAGATGGGTCTTCTCTCTGCGGAAGGGCGGTTGGGAACGGTTCTCAAGGAACCAGTCCGCCCACTCGTTGAACGTAATCCCACCGTCCGGCACGGCCCTCGGCAGCAGCCCCTCGTCGCGGGCCACCAACCGCTTGCGCATCACCTTCTCGGCTTCGACTCTTGCTCTCTGGCCTGTCGACTCCTGTCTGAACCTCCCGTCGTGGTCCCGATAGCTCATCCACCAGACGCGTGAATCGCGCCGGATGTATAGACTACCGGCGGTATTTCTTGGTCTACCTGTTTTGTTCATCGATTCCTCCATTCACATGAAATTGCTGACGCCATTCGACCAACTCCGACAGTCGGAAGCGGATCGAGCGGCCCATCATGCGGTAATGGGGAATCTGCTTTCGCTCGACATAAGCATACACCAGCGAGGGGCTGACGCCCAGGAAGCGGGCGGCTGCCCTCACCGTGATCGGGGCTTCCGTCGCTTCTGTGGCAATGTTCATCCTTCCCTCCTTGCTCTCCGTACAAAACCCCTAGGGATGCGCTCCGTGCTGAGAGTCCTTCGCGTAGGCTTCCGAGCCGAACCCCGCCATCCAAGCCCGCGAGCAACGACTCGCGGGTCATCCGATCGGGGTGTCCCGTGCTGTGGCCCAGCTCGTGCAGCGCCGTCTGGTAGTAATGGTTCGCCGACGGAAACTGTCCCCGCTCCGGAAGAACAATCTCATCGTTGCCCAGGTGGTAATAGGCTTGATCTCCGGCAACGTGACAGATTTTGACTTGGCTCTCACCCAGAACCTCTGCTCGATGATCTGATCGGCGAAGCGGCGGTGGAATTCCTCGTCGTTCTCTCTGGCCTTGCTTTTTCTACCAGTCATGGGTGTAGGGGTCTTCCACGGCTTCCCGGATCTCCTCCTCGCCGCCCACCTCCTCGGAGAAGACGCCGTATTGCTGGGCGATCCAGGCCGGGACTTCCAGCGCCTCGTCCCCGTCCAGGATCTCCACCCGCATAATTTTTTCTTCATCCTGCATCGTGTTCCCTCCAGATCGGCTGGATGAGCCAGCGGTTCTCGGCGGCTTCGTAGCCTTTGACGAAAACCGCTTCTTCGGCGAATCGCCGCCCTTCGTGGCGCGTCATGTGAATCACCATGGCGATCCCGTCCACTACGCCTCTACAGGTGACTTCCCAGGGAAGCTCCCCGCCGCCTTGCATGGCGCAACTGGCGATCCGGGATAAGGCGCTCTCGGCGTTGTTGGCGTGTACGGTCGTCAGCGATCCGCCGTGTCCGGTGTTGAGGGCTTGCAGCAGGTCCGCCGCCTCTCCGCCGCGAACCTCGCCCACGACGATGTGATCCGGGCGGTGGCGTAGCGCGTGGCGGACTAAATCGCGGATCGTGACCGCTCCTTCCTGCAAACCGCGAGCCTCGAAGCGGACGCAATTGGAGCGCTCGATGCGAAGCTCCAAGGTGTCCTCGATGGCAACTATCCGCTCGTCATCGGGGAGCAGTTCGATGAGGGCATTGAGCAACGTGGTCTTGCCCGATCCGGTTCCGCCTGAAACCAGGATGTTGCGCCGGGACCGCAACACCCGCTCTGCTTCCTTCCGCACGTTTCCAGGAAGTGCGCCTTGCTTCACGAGATCATCCGCCGAGAACGCCCCCTTGCCAAAGCGCCGCACGGTGATAGCGACTTGAGGACTGGCGGGCGGAACGCAGATAGCAACCCGCGATCCGTCATCGAGCCGGGCATCGACAATGGGGGAGCTTGCCGGGTCCAGGCCCAAAGGACGGGCGATATGGATAGCGGCCCGTTCCAGCGCCGCTTCGTCCAGGTCCGGCGCGGCGTGTGCGGCCAGCCGCCCGGCCCGCTCGACCCACACATTACCGGGGCCGTTAATCATGATCTCGCTGACTTCGGAATCTTCCAGGGCGCTTTCCAAACCCGGTAGAAACGGTTTGAGATGTTCCAGTCCGCTTGCGGCGCTCATATTTGGCCCGCCTCCTTCGCTCTCCAATAGGAGTGTTCGGCTGGTAGATAGTGCGGCTTGAGGTAGACGCGGCGCGGCTCAAGCGACTGCGCTCCGTCATAGGGCAGACAGATCGCTTGACAGTTCGAGAGCAAGGCGAAGTCTCGCGGGTGAAACACAGCCTCGCGCTGCTCCCGGAATGATTTGGTCGCGCCCATGCTCCCGCCTCCGCCTCCGGCCCGGCCTGAGAGCGGGGAGACTTCCGAGCGCTTGGAGGTCTCGCTGATGGTGTAGGATTCCTTGATCTTCGCAACCTGGCCGCACAACTCCGACGCAATCTTGGCGGATGCGTCATCACTCAGCGATAGGAAGATGCGAGTGCGGAGCGTCTGCAACAGCGAACGCCACGCTTCCGAGCTTCCCAACACGGCCCGCAACGAGGAAATAGATTGTGTGGCGACAATCGGGATGCAGCGGCATTGCCGGGTCAGGGCAAAGGATTTTTCATCGCCCGATGGGTCGTCCTCGCCCACCGAAGCGAAGGCTTGATATTCGTCACAGATAAAGACGGCGGGCCGGAAGTAACGGCCCGGCGTCGCCTTCATCTTGGCCGGGCGCATGAGAAGCGCTTGTAGCCAAGCGTTTTTGAGCATCACGCCCACGGCGCGGGCCAGCGCCGGGTTGATACCAGCGGGCATATTCAAGGCCAGCACCTTGCCCTGCTCGATCAATTCATAGAGCGGTGGTAGGTGCTGCGTGATCGGGGCCGTCCCTTCGGTATCCGGGGGAGTAGCGTCTTGGTTGCTCTCGGCTGCGGGGTCCGGCTGCTTGTGGTCCGGCTCCGGCTCCGCCGCCTCGTCCTTCTCCGCTTTGAGCCGTTTCAGTTGGGCTTGCAGGATAATGGCTTGAGGATCGTCAGAGATATGGGGCGCGGCGGGACAAAACACCTTCGCCACGTCCGGCATATCGAACATGGCAAGGAACACCGAAACCCCCTCCACAATCGAGGACTTGATTTTGTTGTCTAGGGTTTGCCAGTCGTGGACAAACCAGCGCTTGACGGCCTCGACTCGCTCTCTGGTATCTTCGCCGGGTCCGGGTTCCCAAACGATCTCATGGGCGATGTTGAGCTCGTCAAGTTTCTCTTTCATCGGGCGCGTGTAGACGGCTTGCACGTCATCCTTCGTGTCCAGCGCATCGACCCAGTTCCATTCGGCAAGGTTTATGTTTTGGGCTTGTAGCACGTGTTCCTTGATGAAAACCGTCCCTGTGTTCAGGTCGTCACTCAGCTTCTCCGCCGCCTCGATCTTGGCCGCAAATAGCTCCGGGTCGATGGCGCAGCGGTAGACCTGTTGCAACGTCACCCAGCGCTCCGGGAAAACCCGGTGAAGCTCGATGATCCAGCGGACCAGATTGGTATAGGCTTGCTGCCAAAAGGGTTCCTTGCCCTTACCGAATAGCTGATTGAGAAGGCTCGAAACGGTGTAGGCCAGCGAGTAGGAATCGAGCCACCAGGCCGAGAGCGGGTTCCATTGAGAGCGGGCGTCCATGCCAAGCTCGATGTAGTCTTGTCCACGGCCCGCCTCGACCAGGATTTGGCGGATGTCGTGACAGAAGTCTCCCTTGACTTCTAGCACCAGCGCCGCCGCCCGCATCTGCTCATTGCCCGCTTGCCAGCCGAGAAGCTGGCGGGCAAACGGGTTCATGCAAGCCGAGGTTTTGCCTGATCCCACGGCTCCGAAGATCGCCACGCCGGTATACAGTCCGCGCTCCGGGATGGTGAGCCATGAGGGACTGAAAATCTCCCGCGCCTCGACCGGGTGATGGACCTCCCCGATGACGATGGCCGGGGCCTTTTGTTGGGGATCAAGCGGCCACGGCGGGAGCTTGGCGAAGGGTGCGAAGTCGCGCCGCCGCCCCTCGAACCAGACCTTCCAAACGGTGACGGCAATAAACCCGCACAGCATGACGGCAACGAAGGGCGAAAGATAGTACCACAGCACCAGCCATGAGAAGAAGTTGGGGGTGTGGTAGTTCACCAAAGCAAGCACCGGGTTTTCATCAAGTGAGGGGAAGGGACGCCGTACAAAGCTCCACACGGCATACCACACACCGCCGAAAAAAAAGAGCACCAGAGCCGGAAGGCTTACAACGAATTGCCCGACGCGAAACACGGCCCAGCCCAACAGCATCAAACCTTGAAACACGCGCCACCCGGCCCAGCCCAACAGCACGAAACCTTGCACGACCAGCCAGCCCGCGACGGCGAAAACCCGGATCGGGTTTTTCCAGTTCATCGGGCCGGCGGGCCGGTGCCAAAGCTCCCGGAGATAAGGGCCGACCTCGCGCCATTTCATAGGTCCGTCTCCGTGCTTTCAGCGCCGCTCCTGGGGGCTGTTTCTGAGCCTTCCCGCAGGGATAAATGAGGACGAGAGCGACCCCATGGGGCCGGATAGCGGTATGGTACTCAGTACCGCTATCCGGGGCCGCATGACCCCCCCGTTTTTGGGGGGGTCGCTCTCGTCTCCGCCTTTCTCCCGCGTCCGAAGCGGGCGGGCCGATTCACAGCGGATAACCACAGCGGAATGAGAGAGATAGACGAATGTGGCTGTGGTACACCTAAGCCGGAAATTCTGGTACACCCCCCCTCTGAGCGCGTACCAAAATACATGCGGCCCCCAGTACCAATAAAAACCACGGATTTAGGCCCTCTCTCATCCGACCTCATCTCGATCCGCAAAGCGCACGGCCCGCCATGTCGAATAGTCGTCAATCGAGACTCCTTCCGTGACCTTCGCTTCGGGGCGACGTTGAAGTTCCACAGACCGTCTCGCAGCTTTGGCGAATCCTCCGTACTGGGCTAGAAATTCCCGGTCCTTGCGGGTCATCGCTTCGTCTATCGCCCTGATCTCCTGCTTCACCGTCAGCCCTTCATCGGGTGTCCCTGGGTCCGCCGCCGCCCATGCTTCAAGCACTCGCGCCGTTCGATCCACGGTGGCATTTTCAACCGCAATTCCGATCACCCGAACCTGCCGCCCCTTCTTGCGGAGCGCATCCCAAAGCGGCCCATGCGCGGCTCCCCACGAGTGGAGTTCGGTATCCGTCTGGTGGCCCGGATTGACGTAGGCAAAGGTGACGGTTTCAGGGTCCACGGCAAGGGGCAGTTTGAGCGCAAAGTAGCGCTTCTGGTTGCCAGCCACACCGTAGTAAATCCGGCGCGGAATCAAGCGGCGCGGCAAGCCGATCTTTTCAAAACACTCGACCTTCTCCGGCTCGGCGGGGAGCCAGTTCATACCCGGATGTTCCAGCACAAAATCCAGCGACAAAAGCCGCCGCATGACAACCGGCTTGCTGGCCTTCTTCCGGTGGCGGATGTCCTCAACGCCCAGCGCCCGGTAGATCGCCTTGCTCGATATGCGGCACGTTTTCCCTCCGCCATTGAGTAGCGGCCACTCACCCTCGACCGCCATCCGGCGATCAACTAATGTCTGCACAAAACGCTGAGCGCCACTCCGCCACACCCCGAAATAATCACAGAATTGCGCCCGCGTGAAGACGCCGCTGTGAAGGCAAACCAGGGCGATCCATTCCGCGTCCTGGCCGGTCCAGCCGAGCGGTTCCAGCTTGCGATCTCTTCCCCGCAAATGCTCGATCATCTACAACTGATCTCCGGTGGCGGTGGCGCGGTCGCCTTGCAAGTAGGTGATGACGATTCCCATGGGGTTGAACACGATCAACTCCGGGGGGATGTGTTGGAGGAACTGGAATTGAAGCGAGAGTGTCCAGCGTTCTCGGCCCACTTCGTTTGCCATCTCCATCCGCACGAGGTCAAAATCGGCCGTGGCGCTGTGCGGCTGCTGAGGGTTGGGTTGAATCCTCAAAATGACGCGGGCGACTTGCAATTCACCCCGCGCCACGCCCGCCGCGAGAAGGGCGACATTTTGGCTCTCGGCGCGAAACGAGGCGTTGGCGAGTTGCGTACTGAGGAAGCGCAAGCTGCGGGACCAGTTCTGTGCAACCGTGGCTTGCCGCCGTGAGTAGAAGTCATAGATGAAGCGGTTGAGGAAGTATTTGGTGGTGGGGTCCAGGGGGTCCGCCTGGGCT
This sequence comes from Bryobacterales bacterium, assembly GCA_965238125.1. GTDB lineage: Bacteria > Acidobacteriota > Terriglobia > Bryobacterales > UBA6623 > UBA6623. The sequence continues at coordinate 1,948,240 of OZ250179.1, forward strand.
TCCATCGCTTGGTAGGTGACAGCTTCGGCCCGCCCGACTTCATCAACCCTCACGACGATGGGGCGCGGTGGCTCGACCGAGACAATGCGAATGACGACGACGATGAGCAAGAGCACTCCGATAGCCAGCCCAACGGAGATCACCCGTAGATGACGGTTGGTGTGGATGACTTCGCCCCATATCTCGGCGTACTCGGCTCCGGCGTCTTTGATTTTCGGCTTCTTCATTTCATCCCTCCTGCGCCCACCTTGGCCGCCGCCGCCGTGCCGCCGCTGGCCGCCGCCATTCCCGCTGTGCTCACCATGCCCATGAGACCGCTCCCGCCTGCTCAGCCTCCGCTGACGAGCATCGAAGCGAGTTCCCCGCACTTGAGGCTTGCCAGCATTCCGGCGATGAAGAAAGGCACAACCGCGAGTGTCCACATACCGACTTGCATAAAGCTACTCATGTCCAGGTTGGCTTGGCCCAAGGTCGTGACGTAAGCGATTCCCACGGCGGAGAACACGCGCAACACGGCTCCGGCAATCACGGCGTAGAACGAATAGGTGAGCATCGCCCGGAACCAGCCCCAGAACAGGAATGCCAGCGGATCGAACACGAGAAACGGAATGAAGATCGGACCCAGAATGATGAGGATTGAAAGGGCAACTTGCGCCCAGATTACTTGAGCGTAGGTGACAGCGGCCAACAGCATCAGCATGAGGGCCATGAAGATCACCATTACAAACCCTGCAATTGCCGTCATCGCGCCTTGCATCCCACTGGTGACGATGGTTACTAAATCGCCCGCCTCGATGGCCGCGTTTTGAGCCTTCGCAAGCGTGCTAAAAAGCTCTGTGAGTTCGGTTTGAATCGAGGAAACCGAGTCGTCAACGAGCAGCGCGTTAAGCCAATTACCGCCCTCCACGATCATCCCTGGGAAGGTGAAAGCCATACCCGGAATGGTGGTCGTGTAGAACTGCAACATCACCCACGGTATCCAGATCCCAATGACGACCCGCACCAGTTCCCACGGCTGAATGTTCCCGCTGAAGGCGATCTTCAGCCCGGTCAACACCACAACGATGAGAGCGAGCATACCCAACATCTGATTGCCGAGGGTGAATATCTCGCCGCCCGCCGCCGTGGTCAGGCTGTCCAGGGCGGTGGCGAGGAACGTCTTGAAGTCCCTCATGTCTTCGGGCGTAAGATTGGTCGGGATGTTGGGATCGAGTTGGATTTGCATTAGCGAGTATCACTAATCGTTCCCGCCATAGAGCGCCGGAACCCTGAAAAGCAAGCCGTCGCGGAGGCTTTGCCGCCTGGCAACAATCCCGTCCCTGTGCGCGTTGTATACGAGGTCGGCTTGCTGGTGTGTGGCAACCCGTTGAGCCAGCGCTTCGCGCCGGGTGATCTCGCGTTCGTAGCCCTCCGCCGCCTCCTTCGCCGCCTGATATGCCATCAACTGAGCCATGGCAGCGGTGAGGTGGCCTTGCGTAACTGCTCCGGTGACTTGCGATTGAGCAAGAGCGGTGTTGGATGTGTTGATGTTGTCGCGCAAGCGCTCGTAGGAGTCCACAGCATCTTTGGCCGCGACAATGAGATTTGTGGCTACCGTGCTTGTGGCGTGATCGAGGACCAGGCGCTTGTCGCTGTCCTCACGCGCCGCGAGAAAACCACGCGAAGCCTCCGCCGCGATCTCCGGGCGAGTGGACTGGAACAGATTAAGAATGTCCGACTCCGATACCGTATCGGCGGCGGTGAGCCGTTGCGCCCACGATTCGCGGAAGCTCTTGCCGCTCTCGCCCATGTTCTCGACACTCGACGCGATGGTACGAGGGATGCCGGTAAAATCGTTTTTCCAGGATAGGCCCAGGCCGATAAACTTAGTAGGCAGAGAAGCCAGTTTGGTGAACGGATCGGTCAGCGCTCCCACGGTTCCTAGTGCCTGTTCTTTCAGGTGCGCCGCCTGGCCTATCATCTCGGTCAACTGGCCGTCAAAAGTGATCTTCGCCATCGTATCCTTGTAAATCTGAGTTACCTGATTGGAGATCATCATGGCCCGCTGGATACCTGCTAGGATCGATCCGAAAACGGCGTGAGCGGGCGTGGTGGTGATGACGATAAAGAGTGGGATAACAACTACTGCGGTCAAGATTCGTTTCATTTTTCATTCTCCTTTTGTAGGCCGGGGAACCAGCACGTCTGATGTGAACCAGACGCGGAGCCGGTGTCCGGCGCGAATAGTGATGGTGGGTAAACGATTCAAGAAACGGTCCAGGATGCGCGTAGCGGCCTGGCCGAGTCCCTGCCCTGCCCCGGACCTCATCGCCGCTGCGCCGCCTTCGTAAGGATTCCCCCCTGCCGCCGTGAGGCCGCTGAGGACGCCGACTGCCCCAACAGCGGCAAACATGGAAAAGTAGTGGCGGTTGACTTGATCTTTCAAGGCTCCCTCGCCAAGTTGATTGAGGCCCTGAAATTGGAGCGAAACCCAGCTTCCGTTCGGGAAGATCAAGCGGTGAAAACCAACTCCGAGCCGCGCTTGATCCTGGTTTGTTACGGACTGAGCCGTACCGATAACTCGCGTGCCTCGCGGGACCAGGATGCGTTGCCGATCCGCCGAGTAGAAGGGAATGGCAACCACGGCCAGCACCGGGCCGGGGAAGTCGCCGGTAAGTTGTGTTGCCAGCACCGCTTCTAAAAACGAGCCTTCGTAAATCCGCTCCCAACCCGGAGGGTCTTGCGGCACTTCGAGTCGCGCTGGAACAGAGTAATCTCGCGCCGTGGCGCTGCCCTGAGTCGCGGCGGGAACAGCCGGGGCCGCTTCCGGCGTGGTCGGCGTTCCGCGGAGTGCCGCGATAAGCGCTTGATCGGCCTGGGCCTCCGCCGCGATTTCATCTTCAAGGCCGGTCGTGACCGTGTGCATTGTGTCAAGCGCGTGTTGCAGGGCTTCCGCGCCTTCATCTTTTGCGGGTGCGGGATGGTCAACGATGCGCTTGCCGCCGCTTGCGCTGCCGTCCAGTTTCCGGTAGGTCTGTGCGACCGGCGAACTGCGAAGCGAACGGCTGCGCCGCTCAACGGCTTCCAGGCGCAAGCGCTCCCGGAGTTGCCATTCTTCCTGGGTGTAGGGTTGCCCGGTGTCGGGACTCGGCCCGGCAAGTACCGCCGCTTGGTTGGCGGCAGTAAGTCCGGCGACGTTGGCTTGGCGTTGTTGCTCCGCCCGCAAAGCTCGATCCGCCGCTGCCCGCTTGGTTTCGGCCCGCATTGTTTCGGCGTCCACCCGCGCTGTCATCTGTTGGGTAAAGCTGCGGGGCGCGGTTGTGGTGTTGACCGGGCTGAAGATCGCCTTCAGCGGGAACATTCAGCCGTGGGAACTGGTGCGGGTCGTCATTGGGATCTGGATACCGTGGGTGATGTTGCAGTTCTACACGACCACCATTCCGGGTATGGCTTTCACCTTCCCAGGGATGATCGTGGAGGGCGGTAATTGGCTTAACGCGCTGCTCGTTGACGACTCGGTTTCCTCGATTCAAACCGAACTCACAGAGCTTTTTAGCACGCTTGCGAAGGCTCAAAACGCGGCCATCGAGGCGGGCGATTTAGTAACCATCGTCACCAGTGGGATGCAAGGCGCGATGACGGCAATTGCAGGGTTTGTAATGGTGATCTTCATGGCCCTCATGCTGATGCTGTTGGCCGCTGTCACCTACGCTCAAGTAATCTGGGCGCAAGTTGCCCTTTCAATCCTCATCATTCTGGGTCCGATCTTCATTCCGTTTCTCGTGTTCGATCCGCTGGCATTCCTGTTCTGGGGCTGGTTCCGGGCGATGCTCACCTATTCGTTCTACGCCGTGATTGCCGGAGCCGTGTTGCGCGTGTTCTCCGCCGTGGGAATCGCTTACGTCACGACCTTGGGCCAAGCCAACCTGGACATGAGTAGCTTTATGCAAGTCGGTATGTGGACACTCGCGGTTGTGCCTTTCTTCATCGCCGGAATGCTGGCAAGCCTCAAGTGCGGGGAACTCGCTTCGATGCTCGTCAGCGGAGGCTGAGCAGGCGGGAGCGGTCTCATGGGCATGGTGAGCACAGCGGGAATGGCGGCGGCCAGCGGCGGCACGGCGGCGGCGGCCAAGGTGGGCGCAGGAGGGATGAAATGAAGAAGCCGAAAATCAAAGACGCCGGAGCCGAGTACGCCGAGATATGGGGCGAAGTCATCCACACCAACCGTCATCTACGGGTGATCTCCGTTGGGCTGGCTATCGGAGTGCTCTTGCTCATCGTCGTCGTCATTCGCATTGTCTCGGTCGAGCCACCGCGCCCCATCGTCGTGAGGGTTGATGAAGTCGGGCGGGCCGAAGCTGTCACCTACCAAGCGATGGAAGCCCAGGCGGACCCCCTGGACCCCACCACCAAATACTTCCTCAACCGCTTTATCTATGACTTCTACTCACGGCGGCAAGCCACGGTTGCACAGAACTGGTCCCGCAGCTTGCGCTTCCTCAGTACGCAACTCGCCAACGCCTCGTTTCGCGCCGAGAGCCAAAATGTCGCCCTTCTCGCGGCGGGCGTGGCGCGGGGTGAATTGCAAGTCGCCCGCGTCATTTTGAGGATTCAACCCAACCCTCAGCAGCCGCACAGCGCCACGGCCGATTTTGACCTCGTGCGGATGGAGATGGCAAACGAAGTGGGCCGAGAACGCTGGACACTCTCGCTTCAATTCCAGTTCCTCCAACACATCCCCCCGGAGTTGATCGTGTTCAACCCCATGGGAATCGTCATCACCTACTTGCAAGGCGACCGCGCCACCGCCACCGGAGATCAGTTGTAGATGATCGAGCATTTGCGGGGAAGAGATCGCAAGCTGGAACCGCTCGGCTGGACCGGCCAGGACGCGGAATGGATCGCCCTGGTTTGCCTTCACAGCGGCGTCTTCACGCGGGCGCAATTCTGTGATTATTTCGGGGTGTGGCGGAGTGGCGCTCAGCGTTTTGTGCAGACATTAGTTGATCGCCGGATGGCGGTCGAGGGTGAGTGGCCGCTACTCAATGGCGGAGGGAAAACGTGCCGCATATCGAGCAAGGCGATCTACCGGGCGCTGGGCGTTGAGGACATCCGCCACCGGAAGAAGGCCAGCAAGCCGGTTGTCATGCGGCGGCTTTTGTCGCTGGATTTTGTGCTGGAACATCCGGGTATGAACTGGCTCCCCGCCGAGCCGGAGAAGGTCGAGTGTTTTGAAAAGATCGGCTTGCCGCGCCGCTTGATTCCGCGCCGGATTTACTACGGTGTGGCTGGCAACCAGAAGCGCTACTTTGCGCTCAAACTGCCCCTTGCCGTGGACCCTGAAACCGTCACCTTTGCCTACGTCAATCCGGGCCACCAGACGGATACCGAACTCCACTCGTGGGGAGCCGCGCATGGGCCGCTTTGGGATGCGCTCCGCAAGAAGGGGCGGCAGGTTCGGGTGATCGGAATTGCGGTTGAAAATGCCACCGTGGATCGAACGGCGCGAGTGCTTGAAGCATGGGCGGCGGCGGACCCAGGGACACCCGATGAAGGGCTGACGGTGAAGCAGGAGATCAGGGCGATAGACGAAGCGATGACCCGCAAGGACCGGGAATTTCTAGCCCAGTACGGAGGATTCGCCAAAGCTGCGAGACGGTCTGTGGAACTTCAACGTCGCCCCGAAGCGAAGGTCACGGAAGGAGTCTCGATTGACGACTATTCGACATGGCGGGCCGTGCGCTTTGCGGATCGAGATGAGGTCGGATGAGAGAGGGCCTAAATCCGTGGTTTTTATTGGTACTGGGGGCCGCATGTATTTTGGTACGCGCTCAGAGGGGGGGTGTACCAGAATTTCCGGCTTAGGTGTACCACAGCCACATTCGTCTATCTCTCTCATTCCGCTGTGGTTATCCGCTGTGAATCGGCCCGCCCGCTTCGGACGCGGGAGAAAGGCGGAGACGAGAGCGACCCCCCCAAAAACGGGGGGGTCATGCGGCCCCGGATAGCGGTACTGAGTACCATACCGCTATCCGGCCCCATGGGGTCGCTCTCGTCCTCATTTATCCCTGCGGGAAGGCTCAGAAACAGCCCCCAGGAGCGGCGCTGAAAGCACGGAGACGGACCTATGAAATGGCGCGAGGTCGGCCCTTATCTCCGGGAGCTTTGGCACCGGCCCGCCGGCCCGATGAACTGGAAAAACCCGATCCGGGTTTTCGCCGTCGCGGGCTGGCTGGTCGTGCAAGGTTTCGTGCTGTTGGGCTGGGCCGGGTGGCGCGTGTTTCAAGGTTTGATGCTGTTGGGCTGGGCCGTGTTTCGCGTCGGGCAATTCGTTGTAAGCCTTCCGGCTCTGGTGCTCTTTTTTTTCGGCGGTGTGTGGTATGCCGTGTGGAGCTTTGTACGGCGTCCCTTCCCCTCACTTGATGAAAACCCGGTGCTTGCTTTGGTGAACTACCACACCCCCAACTTCTTCTCATGGCTGGTGCTGTGGTACTATCTTTCGCCCTTCGTTGCCGTCATGCTGTGCGGGTTTATTGCCGTCACCGTTTGGAAGGTCTGGTTCGAGGGGCGGCGGCGCGACTTCGCACCCTTCGCCAAGCTCCCGCCGTGGCCGCTGCCGCAACGGATCAAGAGCTGGTCGCTGACGAGCTTGCAACAGCGGCTGATGAAGACGGGCGGTAGGCTGGTCAAGCATGCGCGGTACTATTGGCTGCTGTTGGCCGAAGGACATCTGAACCGGCGGCTGTTCGGCGACATGCTGCATAGGATCTGGGCGCTGCCTGTGCCGGGTGGGTAGCGTTGCCCGGGCGAGGATCAACAGTTTTTGGCTCCAAAAAGGTTTCGCAGGGAGCAGTGTCGGCCGGAGCGCCGTTCAGTCCGCTCAATCAACGTCTGTGAGCGGACGGACGAGCCCTGGCGCCTACCGGCGGAGGTGATGTGCAGGGTTCAGCGCGAAAAGACGTGGTATTCGGCGCAGCGGGGGTGTATCCTGTGACCGTGCCAGGGCCAAAATGGAAATCCTGGGTTATAGGTCAAGGTGATGGTTCCGTCCCCGACAGGCGTGTCGGACGGGAGAATGGCGGCAACCTGCCCCGCCAACGTAAAAACCATGAAGCAGTCCACTGTCACGCCGCCAACGGTCGCCTGAACGGACGTACCGGCCAATTCGGTTGACAGAGGAAAGGCGTCGACAATCACGATTTCGTCGGGGCCCATGCGCAGACCGAAAATCGCAAACATGCTGCCCTGAGCCACAGCCCATAGTGGCAAATCAGGTGGTATGAACCCGCATTTTCAATTTGATGTATGAGCTTCAGACCATCCAGCGACCTTCAGCGTCTTTATTGATAGGGGCTAGAGCCCGATAAGGACGCCATGGAGGTCAACACCCGATGGGTGAAAAAGAAAACAAGCCGTTTCAGCTCACGTTCAATGGATTTCTCAAAGTCGATTTCCAAGGATCGCGAGTCACCTCGGATGGCGGTCTGATTCTCGTTCGCGAACTGGATGAACGACTCGGACTCGGGAAGCTGATCGACGAGCATCTCAGCGACTCGCGACAAGGCTTGAACAAGAAGTTCCCGCTGGCCGATCTGCTGCGGCAGTCGGTCTACAGCCGACTCGCTGGCTACGAGGACCTCAATGACGCCGTTCGAGTATCCGCCGATCCGACCTTTCGCTTGATCGGCTCGAAGAGGAACTGGGATCGCGGAGCAGCCTTGACCTCGACGCTGCATGGCTTCGAGACGGAGATGCTGGCGAGCGAAGAGAACTTGCTGGGGCTGATGGCAGTGAACCGGGAGCTGGTCGCGCAAGCCGAAGCTCCCGACGGTTCAGACCGCGTGGTGCTCGACATGGACTCCACGGAGAGCCCCGTCCACGGCCAACAGGAAGGCAGTGCCTACAACGGCCATTTTGAGTCCCTCTGCTATCACCCGCTGTTGCTGTTCAACCAGCACGGCGACTGCCTAGGCGCGAAGCTGCGTCCCGGCAACGTGCACAGCGCCGAGGACTGGGACGAGCTGCTACTGCCGGAGATCGAACGACAACAGGTGGAGGGCAAACAGGTGACGTTCCGCGCCGACGCCGCCTTCGCCAAGCCCGAGATCTACGAGGCGATGGAGGAGCGCGGCGTGGACTACGTGATTCGCATCCCGGCGAACAAGAGCCTGGAGCTGGAGATCGAGGACATCCTGTTTCGGCCACCGGGCAGGCCGAACGCCAAGCCCCTAGTGCGCTACAAGAGTTTTCGCTATCAGGCCGAGAGCTGGTCGAAGGCAAGGCGAGTTGTCGCCAAGGTCGAGCATCACCAGGGCGAACTATTCCCGCGCGTCGGATTTGTCGTGACGAGCATGAGCTTGCCGAGCCGCTCGGTCGTGCGGTTCTACAACAAGCGCGGCACGGCGGAGCAGTGGATCAAAGAAGGCAAACAGGCCACGCACTGGACCCGCTTGTCGTGTCACCGCTTCCGAGCCAACGAGGTACGGCTGCAACTCAGCGTGCTGGCCTACAACCTGGGCAACCTGTGGCGGCGGCTAGGGCTGCCGCAGCGAATCAAAAGCTGGTCGCTAACGAGTTTGCAACACAGGTTGATGAAGACCGGCGGTCGGCTGGTCAAGCATGCTCGCTACTACTGGTTGCTGCTGGCGGAGGGGCATCTGAACCGGCGGCTGTTCGGTGACATGCTGCATAGGATCTGGGCGCTGCCTGTGCCGGGTGGGTAGCGTTGCCCGGGCGAGGATCAACAGTTTTTGGCTCCAAAAAGGTTTCGCAGGGAGCAGTGTCGGCCGGAGCGCCGTTCAGTCCGCTCAATCAACGTCTGTGAGCGGACGGACGAGCCCTGGCGCCTACCGGCGGAGGTGATGTGCAGGGTTCAGCGCGAAAAGACGTGGTATTCGGCGCAGCGGGGGTGTATCCTGTGACCGTGCCAGGGCCAAAATGGAAATCCTGGATGAAACTGCCCTGATTGACCGGTGTGCTGATAACTGGTTGGGCAGAGGCCGTCGACGCGGCGATACCGGCCGCCAGTAGAAGGCAAACAGCTCGGTGGACTCTTACTGGATCTCTCATGACGTAGCTCCCCAGCGGGTCAAATACGACCCACCATTATAAGGACTTGGGCTACCGATGGAATCGGGGAGATGGGATCGGGATTGGGATCGGGGGATTGGGATCGGGGACTGTCCCTGATCCCCCCCAAGCACCTGGGGACCAAAAAATGCATAGTTCATGACATCGATTGTTATCGTTATCTATTCTCATAGCGGCTCTCAAAGCGCTAAAATGGCCCCATCTTGATCGGCCAAACCATCTCCCACTACAAGATCCTATCCGAGCTCGGCCGGGGCGGGATGGGTGTCGTTTACAAGGCCGAGGACACCAAGCTCGATCGCCCCGTAGCCCTAAAATTTCTCGCACCACATCTGCTGCGTGACGACGAAGCCCGCAAGCGTTTCGAGCGCGAAGCCAAAGCCGCCGCGCGGCTCGACCAGCCGGCCCTTTCACCCGATGGCACTCTTGTGGCCTACGCTTCCGACCGGGCCGGAGGGGGAGACCTCGACGTCTGGGTCGAGCAGATCGATGGTGGCGGCGAACCGATTCCTCTCACGAACCATCCGGGCGACGACCACGAGCCTGATTTCTCGCCGGACGGGAGAACGATTGCTTTCCGTTCGGAGAGGGATGGCGGGGGCGTCTACACAGTCCCTGCCTTGGGAGGCGACTCCAGACTGCTTGTGCAGGGAGGGCGTCGTCGCCGCTTCTCACCTGATGGGCAATACGTTGCCTACTGGAAGAGTGGCGTCAGGCAGACTTTTCTCGGGAGTGTCGGCGTGGTTCGCGCCCTCGGCGGGGAACCTCGCACGGTGCAGCCTGATTTTTTCTCGGCTCTTTACCCCATCTGGACCCCGGACAGCCGCCATCTGCTCTTCGCTGGATCGGCGGATCTTACTCTGACTAATTGGGACTGGTGGGTGGTTCCCCTCGAAGGTGGCGAACCCGTGAGGACGAATGTAGCAGAAGCGCTGATCACGCATGGGGTGGGTGTCGCCGAACTTTTCTCTACCCGGCCGGGAGCCTGGACTCCGGGAAGTGACGCCGTCTTGCTCGAAGCCGACGAGGGGGATACTAGACATATCTGGCGAGTCCCTTTGTCGACCGAGACGTGGCAGCCCGCAGGACCGCCTTTGCGCCTCACAGCGGGCCGGGGTGAGGGACAGCCTGCGGTTGGATCCGGCGGCGTCATCGCCTTCGCGGACCGCAACCTGAACATCGATATCTGGGCTCTGCCGGTGAACCCGAACGACGGGCAAGTGCTTGGCGAATTGGAGCGGCTCACCTTCACGGCTGCATCCGAATTGAGTCCGTCCATCTCCCTAGATGGCAGCACCATGGTGTATGCGTTGGCACGCACCCCGATCTCCGGGGATATTTGGATCAAGGACCTCAACGCAGACAAACCTCGCGCCTTGACGGTATCTCCCTGGCTGGAGATACAGCCGGTCATCAGCGCGGATGGATCGCGCGTCGCGTACAGCGTGATAGAAGACACAGCAAGGTGGATGGGGCAGGAGACAACGTGGATTGAGTCTCTTCAGACGGCAGGCAAAGCCTCGGAAAGACTCTGTACGCGGGATTGCTTCTGGGCATGGGGCTTGAACTCGACAGGCGACTACCTGATCTATATGGCTGACCAAGAGAGCCAAATCCTCGGTGTTCTAGCCACAGCGTCCAAGGAGCAAATCGGCGCACTCAAGCACCCAGACTACCCGCTGTATCAAGCGGGGTTTTCCCCGGACGATCAATGGATCGTCTTCCACGGGACCCCTGACGCCGAGCGAACTCAAGTGTTCATCGCTCCGGTCCCCCAAGGGATCGACGAGGACGCCGAACAGTGGATTCGAGTTACGGATGGGTCGGCTCTGGACGACAAGCCGCGCTGGTCTCCAGATGGCAACTTGATCTACCTACTGTCCAACCGCGACGGCTTTATCTGCCTTTGGGCGCAACGTTTGAACCCTGCAACGAAGGAGCCCGTCGATAAGCCGTTTCTAGTTCATCACTTTCACAATACAGGCCGGTCGCTTGCGGAGATCCCCGTGTCCCAAACCAACATCTCGGTCGCCCGCGACAAGATCGTGATGCCGCTGGCTGAACTGAGCGGCAACATCTGGCTCATGGAACCCCAGGAACGGGCAGAGGACTAACTCCCTCAAAAAGAACCACATAGCGCTCTGAGATTCCACTCACTGGAGCGGCCCAGAACCTCGTCAGGGGGTTGGAAACGTGCATAGGGCAACGTCCCGGGCCCAGAAAAAAATCTTTGTTGGACGGATCGATTGTTATCACCAGCTATCTGTGAAACGGTAGAATTGGACCGTCGTGATCGGCACAACCATCAGCCACTACAAGATCATCTCCGAGCTCGGCCGGGGCGGGATGGGTGTGGTCTACAAGGCCGTCGATACGAAACTCGATCGGCCTGTCGCGCTGAAGTTTCTCTCGGCGCGGGCTCTGGAGGACGAAGATGCTACCGTCCGCTTCTTCCGCGAGGCCAAGGCCGCCGCCGCGCTCGATCACGAGAACATCTGCACGATCCACGAGATCGACGAGGTCGACGGCCACACCTTCATGGCGATGGCCTTCATCGAAGGCCGGACGATTAAGCAGATGGTTCTCGAACGTCCCCTGCCGATCGACCAGGCTCTCGATATTGCGATCCAGACCGCCAGAGGTTTGCAGGCGGCCCACGAAAGCGGGGTTGTTCATCGCGACATCAAGAGTTCGAACTTGATGCTGACGCCGCGAGATCAGGTCAAGATCCTGGACTTCGGGCTGGCGCAGCTTGCCGAAGGCTCGAAGTTGACCAAGACCCAGACGATCCTCGGGACGCCCGCCTACATGTCGCCCGAGCAGGTCCGAGGAGAAAACACTGACCGTAGGACCGACATGTGGTCGTTGGGAGTTGTCCTTTACGAGATGGTCACGGGTAAGCGGCCGTTTGCCGGAGAGGCTGAAGCCGCGTTGACTTACGGGATTCTCAACAAAGAGCCGGAGCCTGTAACGGGCTTGCGCAGCGGTCTACCGCTAGACCTCGATCGCATCGTCAGTAAGGCCTTGGCCAAGGATCCCGACGAGCGGTATCAACACGTGGACGAGTTCATGGTCGATTTGCGGGGCCTGCGGGGGAAAAGATCGGGTGCCGAACGAGTCGAAAGAAGGAAGGAGTCAGCAAACCGACAACGTCCGAGCGCCTTACGGCGGCGCGTTCTACAGCTCAAAGCGGCTATTGGGGCCGCGATCGTTCTGTCTTTTCTTTTTGTTGGATGGCTGTTCACGAAGTCTGATCGCCAAGCCGCCACCCTCGACGGGCAAGGCGCGGGGGAATCGTCTCCGTCGTTGGCGGTTCTGCCGCTCGAAAATCTATCCGGTGATCCCGAGCAGGATTATTTCACGGACGGTATGACCGAGGAGCTGATCAGCAACCTCGGAACCATCCGATCTTTGCGCGTTGTGTCGAGAACCTCCGCCATGCAGTACAAGGGCACCAAGAAACTCCTGCCTGAGATCGCCCGCGAGTTGAACGTGAACCACTTGATCGAGGGCTCCGTACTACGAGCGGACGATCAGATTCGTGTAACCGTGCGACTGACCGAAGCCGCCGCGGACAGACAGGTATGGTCCCACAGCTATGAACGCCCCTTGCGGGATATCATCAGCCTTCAACGCGAAATCGCAAGGGAGGTGGCTCGCGCTATCGAGCTGGAAACCAGTCCCGACGAGGAAGCCAGGTTGTCCGGCGGGCGTCCGGTGGACCCGGCGGCGTACACCGAATATCTCAAGGGCCGCATGTTCTTGGCCCAGAGACACCCCGAAAGTTTTCGCCGGGCCGAGCAGTCTTTCCAGCGTGCAATCGAGAGCAATCCTCGTTATGCGCGGGCGTACGCCGGATTGGCGGATTCCTACCTGCTCATGATGTGGTACAGCCTCATTCATCCGAGGAAAGGCTCCCCGATAGCCGAGAGGTCGGCGTTGAAAGCGCTGGAGATCGACGACTCCCTCGCGGAGGCGTACGTTTCACTGGCGTTCGCGAGATTTTTTGAGTGGGAGGCGTCGGAGGCAAGCTTTCGAAGAGCGCTGGAGCTGAACCCGGGCTATGCGAACGGCCGTCATTGGTACGCCGTCCATCTCATGGCCACCGGAAGGCACGAGCAGGCAATTGAACAGATGAAGCGCGCATTGGGCCTCGATCCGCATTCCCTAATATTCAACACAGACCTGGGAGCGGCTCTCTACTACGCGCGCCGCCTAACTCACGCCGCCGAACAGCTGAGGGCAACCGTGGAAATGGACCCCCTCTTTTTTCGGGCTCACTATACCCTCGGAGACGTGTATGCAGCGCAGGGTCAATATGACAAAGCGACCTCGGAAATGCGGCAAGCGGTGGAACTTTCCCGACGGAACGCACGACCGGTTGCAGGTCTGGCGCACGCCTACGCGAAGTCCGGCGAGCGGCGGAAAGCTCTCGATCTACTCAACGAATTGAAGGAGCGTTCCGAATACGAGTACATCGCACCCATATGGTTTGCGCACATTCATGTCGGGCTCGGCAACACGGATGAGGCCATACGGGCGCTCAACAAGGGTTGGCAAGATCGTCAGCCCTGGATCGCTTTCGTGAAGGTATAGCCTGCTCTTGAACCCCTTCGGTCGGAACCGCGATTTCAGGATTTGCTCAAGCGGATGAACTTCCCGGAGTCGGAACATTAGGGGGAAATCGCAGAGGGAGCTTGCCGATCGTGCCTTCTCGTAAGATCTACTGAGTCTCGCATAATATACTGTCAATCGAGACAAAGAGAAGACTGTTTCCAGAAAGCGGTAATCAAGCGCGGTTTGCGGCGCATTCGCCGCAGCGCTTTGCGGGCGCGCTCGTCGAGTTCCCAGTAGTCCTTCGGGCAGACGTTGGGCAACTCGTGCTGCTTCCAGTACGCCCAAATGTATTCCACCGGGTTCAACTCCGGCGCATAGGGCGGCAAGTACTCCGTTGCGATGTGATCCTCGGAGAGCTGGATGAACTCCCGCACCAGGCGGCTGCGGTGCGCCGGCAGCCGGTCCCAGACGATCAGCAGTGGGCCGTCGATGTGGCGCACCAAAGCCTTCAGGAAGTCGATGACCTCCAGCTCGCCGATCGCGCCGGGATAGAGCCGGAAGTAAAAGTTGCGCAACGTCAGCCCGGCCGACACCGACAGCTTGTCCCAGTTGAAGTTGAACTCCAACACCGGTGTCTCGCCGCGCGGCGCCCAGGTGCGGCAACGATGCGGCTTCTGACTCAATCCGCTTTCGTCGATGAAGACGATCGTACGTTCTTCTTTGCGGGCTTTTTTTTAATGGCCGGCCAAGTCTTGCGCTGCCAGCCGCGGATGGCCTCTTCGTTGCGCTCCCGCGCTTTGCCGACGGGCCGTTGCGGGCTCCAACCGAGCGCCCGCAGGATCTTCCAGACATGGCCCTCGTGATAGCGCACGCCGAACTCGTCTCCGATCAGACGAGCGACCCGCGGACAGCTCCACAGCGGCGTCGGGAAGCCGTGCGCCTCGGGGCCTTCCAGCAGCAACGCCTCGAGGCGTTCGAGCTGCGCGGCGTCCAACAGCGGCTTACGGCCGGCGCGGCCGGCCTGGCGCAACCCGGCTTCGCCGTCACGCCGGTATCGTCGCAGCCACTCGCTGACGCTTTGCCGCGCGACCTTCAATCGCCTCGCTGTCTCGGACTGACTACAGCCTTGCTCGACCAACCGGATCGCTTTGAAACGGCGCTTCTCCAGGGCCTCGAAATCCCGCCGTACGCCTTTTATATTTCCCATACATACAAAGACGTACGTACCCCAAAAAGGTGTCACTTTATTTTGCGAGACTCAATAAGCGGGCTAGCCGCCGAAATAGGCGCTGCGACTTGGCGGCCGTCGATCGACGTTGCAACGCTCGCCGCTCTCGTCGCTTCGGTGATTCCCAGAATCTTTTTCATTCAGGGTGTAAGAATTCGCAGCCTTGCCGCACTCACTATCGAGGCCGCAAAGCGGTCATGGAGCATAACCGAAAGGAGAACATATGAGACTAGAAAGGATACTTTTGACGCTGGGCGCCGGCAGCCCACTCTGGCTGTTCGTCTATGGTTTCTTTTGCAGCCTGGTTTTCACGTAAACGAAAACCGCGACACATGCGGCTAAACCGCAGGTAGTAGCCGCCGGGCATCTGGTGTTTTGCACCTGATAGACTTTGCCTGCTGAGAGGCGGAAACCTGTGGACAATGGCGGCGGGCACAAACGTCTAGCCCCGGCACTGGAGCGGACAGCCCAGCACTCATGAAGATCTCAGACAGAGGACACTTTAGACGCGAAGAGGTGGAACAATGACCGGCATTTCGAGCGTTCGACAGCCTCCAGTTGAGGCGCTTATTGAGTCTCGCAAAGTAGAGTGACACTTTTTGGTGTTGCCGTACGTATTCTTATGTATGGGAACACCGAAAGGAAAGCGCCGCGATTTCGAAGCATTGGAGAAACGCCGTTTCGAAGCGATGCGTTTGCTCGATGAAGGACTCAATCAGTCCGAAACCGCCAGGCGTCTGACAGTCGCCCGCCAAACCGTCAGTGAGTGGCGACGACAGTACCTGGCGCAAGGCGAGGCCGGGCTGCGCAAGGCCGGCCGCGCCGGCCGCAAGCCGCTATTAGACGCCACGCAGCTCGAACGCCTGGAGATCCTGCTGCTCGAAGGCCCCGAGGCGCACGGCTTCCCGACGCCGTTGTGGAGCTGTCCGCGGGTGGCTCGTCTGATCCGAGACGAGTTCGGCGTGCGCTATCACGAGGGCCATGTCTGGAAGATCCTGCGGGCGCTCGGCTGGAGCCCGCAACGCCCGGTCGGCAAAGCCCGCGAGCGCAACGAAGAGGCCATCCGCGACTGGAAGTGCAAGAGGTGGCCGGCCATTAAAAAAAAGCCCGCAAACAAGACCGCACGATCGTCTTCATCGACGAAAGCGGATGGAGTCAGAAGCCGCATCGTTGCCGCACCTGGGCGCCGCGCGGCGAGACGCCGCTGCTGGAGTTCAACTTCAATTGGCAGAAGCTTTCGGTGTCGGCCGGGTTGACGTTGCGCAACTTTTACTTTCGGCTCTATCCCGGCGCGATTGGCGAGTTGGAGGTCATCGACTTTCTGCAGGCCTTGGTTCGCCACATGGACGGCCCGTTGATGATCGTCTGGGACCGCTTGCCGGCGCATCGCAGTCGGATGGTGCGAGAGTTCATTGAACTCTCGCAAGGCCATATCGTGACGGAGTATTTGCCGGCGTATGCGCCGGAGCTGAATCCGGTGGAATACATCTGGGCGTACTGGAAACAGCACGAGTTGCCGAACGTCTGTCCGAAGGACTACTGGGAACTCGACGAACGTGCCCGCAAAACGCTGCGGCGCATGCGCCGCAAAACGCGCTTGATTACCGCTTTCTGGAAACAGTCTTCTCTTTGTCTCGATTGACAGGATATTATGCGAGACTCAATAGGTGTCCAAAAGGGGCACAAAGGGGGAAACCGGGAGGGGAAACCGGGGACAGTTTCCTAATAAATAATCTTCATGACGACTTTTTCGGGGCGACGTGTGAGAGAATGGGCGGCAGGCTTCCAGCCTTTCAACATCAAACTATCCCGTGCCCAGACAAGCGCGGGTGGTGGCGGTCGCCGCACCGCATCACATCACATCGCCCAAAGAGGCAATAACCGCCAGGACGTTTTCCTGTATGACGATGACCGCCGGCGTTATCTCGAAACGCTGCGAGTCGAGTGCGCACGCCGCGAGGTGGCGGTGCCGGCCTGGTGTTTGATGTCGAATCATATTCATTTGGTGGCGATCCCGGGGCGGAGCGATTCGCTCGCCAAAGCGCTCGGCCAGACCCATCAGCTGCACGCCCAGAGGTTCAATCAGCACTACGGCCGAAGCGGGCACCTGTGGCAGAACCGCTTTTATTCGTGTGCGTTAGGGAGAGATTATTTGGCACGCGCGCCGGCTTACGTGGACCTGAATCCGGTTCGCGCCGCGATGGTGCCCCAGGCGACCGACTACCCCTGGTCGAGCGCGCGAGCGCATACCGGGGGAGGCGACGGCGACGGACTGTTGGACCTGGGGTTGTGGAAGCAGGTGTGTCCATGCGACGACTGGGAAGATGTGATTCGAGCGGAACCACCCGGCGAGGAGGCGCTGGGAGAGTTGCGAGAGGCGACCCGGGCGGGGCGTCCGAGGGGCGAAGCCGATTTTGTGGACGAGCTGGAAAGGCGGGTGGGAAAGAAGCTGCGACGCGGTTCGCCGGGGCGTCCGCCGAAGACCGGAACTCTCGCAGCAGCAGCTGGCCGGAAATAGGAAACTGTCCCCGGTTTGTCCCATCCGCAAGACTGAGCCGATTGCGGACGCGAAGAAACGGGGTCAACCGAAGAGCGCCAACTCGCAGGTGTCCCAACCACCCTCTGGTCCCCGATCAAACCCTGCGCGATCTCCGGAAACCTACGTTTACCGGCGGAGTGACTCGACTCCATCCGCCAGTTCGTGAAGAGCCGCAACCTCGTCACCCGTCAACGCGCGGTCGAAGACGGCTAGATCGTCGAAGAGTCCCACGTAGTTAACACCCAGGCGAAGGGCTGCCTGCTCTACGTCCCACGTGAATGGCTCGCTGATCCCTTCCGCCGTACCTTGGAGTTCGCCGTCCAGGTAAAGTTTGGCAGTCCCGCCAACGGCCGAGTTCAGGCCGGAGTAAGTGACCACGACGTGATTCCACTGACCGCTGCTAAAGGGTGGCTCATCAACCGCCACCAGGCGCTTTTCGAAGTCGGGGCTTTTGTCCGGGGGGAGTTTCTCCGGGTTCCATGCATCGAGGTCGCCGAACACGCCCAACCGAAACTTGCGCGGATTCTTGTCGGTAAAGTCCACCCACACAGCCGCGTCGTTGTAGGCGGAATCGGTCACCTGGATGGGATCGCAGTAGCCCGGCTCCAGATCAACGGCCGGATCGAGGCTCAGCCAGAATGATACCGTGCCCGCAATGTCACTACCGGAATAGGCGACGTTGTCCTTGGCCTTGTAGAAGAGAGCTTGGGTGTTCTTCTTGCCGAACCGGAGAGCGTCGCCAAACCGGCCCGCTCCAGACACGATTTCGACATCGGGCACACTGATCCCCGGCCTTGCCTGGTCTGCCTCGTCGAAGGAAGGAGCCGAGTAGATAGCGGGGTCACCGGAGGCGAAGTCCGCATCCGGGCCGTTGTCGAAGGAGGCGTGGAAGGTTAGAGATTCCGTGAGCACTGCCGTGCCCGGATTCTGCTCTTCCGCTTCGGGCTCTGGTTCTATTTTGCCGGACGAGCAACCGGCCACCACGAAGAGAGTCAGGACGTGTCCGAGGATGAGACAAGCGCCGTTCATTGGCAGGCGTCGAACGCTACCACTAAGAGGTTTCATAACACCGCCATTCCAGCTTGAGCAAGGGTTATTGTACATTACACGAATCTCTCCACTTCAGCGCTCACCATCCAGCGCACGCTCAAACCGCGTCGGACCATGATGACATCGGATCGACAGACCCCGAAGGGCGGAACGACTACCTTGCTCACAGCGGCCTTTCTCCATTTCGAGCTGAACCGGCACACCATTCTTATATCGCACACCCAGCCTACCGCACGACCTGCCTACTGAGTCTCGCATAATATACTGTCAATCGAGACAAAGAGAAGACTGTTTCCAGAAAGCGGTAATCAAGCGCGGTTTGCGGCGCATTCGCCGCAGCGCTTTGCGGGCGCGCTCGTCGAGTTCCCAGTAGTCCTTCGGGCAGACGTTGGGCAACTCGTGCTGCTTCCAGTACGCCCAAATGTATTCCACCGGGTTCAACTCCGGCGCATAGGGCGGCAAGTACTCCGTTGCGATGTGATCCTCGGAGAGCTGGATGAACTCCCGCACCAGGCGGCTGCGGTGCGCCGGCAGCCGGTCCCAGACGATCAGCAGTGGGCCGTCGATGTGGCGCACCAAAGCCTTCAGGAAGTCGATGACCTCCAGCTCGCCGATCGCGCCGGGATAGAGCCGGAAGTAAAAGTTGCGCAACGTCAGCCCGGCCGACACCGACAGCTTGTCCCAGTTGAAGTTGAACTCCAACACCGGTGTCTCGCCGCGCGGCGCCCAGGTGCGGCAACGATGCGGCTTCTGACTCAATCCGCTTTCGTCGATGAAGACGATCGTACGTTCTTCTTTGCGGGCTTTTTTTTAATGGCCGGCCAAGTCTTGCGCTGCCAGCCGCGGATGGCCTCTTCGTTGCGCTCCCGCGCTTTGCCGACGGGCCGTTGCGGGCTCCAACCGAGCGCCCGCAGGATCTTCCAGACATGGCCCTCGTGATAGCGCACGCCGAACTCGTCTCCGATCAGACGAGCGACCCGCGGACAGCTCCACAGCGGCGTCGGGAAGCCGTGCGCCTCGGGGCCTTCCAGCAGCAACGCCTCGAGGCGTTCGAGCTGCGCGGCGTCCAACAGCGGCTTACGGCCGGCGCGGCCGGCCTGGCGCAACCCGGCTTCGCCGTCACGCCGGTATCGTCGCAGCCACTCGCTGACGCTTTGCCGCGCGACCTTCAATCGCCTCGCTGTCTCGGACTGACTACAGCCTTGCTCGACCAACCGGATCGCTTTGAAACGGCGCTTCTCCAGGGCCTCGAAATCCCGCCGTACGCCTTTTGTATTTCCCATACATACAAAGACGTACGTACCCCAAAAAGATGTCACTTTATTTTGCGAGACTCAATAGGATGCGACGAGACTCGCTCATACTCCCGAGGCCGGTTCGCCCGTGAAGTCGGGATGCTCGATCATTTTGAGCATCTGGTTCGCATGGCGTTCGCAATGGTAGGCGATGTAGTAGAACCACTGTAGTCCCGTCAGTTCCCCGTAAAATTTCGAGTGAGGGTGCTTGTAGATGTGCACTCCGGGGTTCGGAACCGCGCCGAGCAAGCGTAATGCTTTCTTATGCGCCGCTTGGAAGAACTCGACCACTTCCGCCTTGGAGCGCAGCGTATTCTTCACCGCGTAGTTCTCAGCCTTACGCTCGGAATCGAGCATCCTTTCGCGGATCAACTCTTCTTTGCCCTCCAGCGCCTTGGCTCGTTCGGGTTGCTGTTCTCGACCGAGCGCTTTCGTAACGACACCCTGTAGTTCCTGGTGCGCCAGGGCGGCGTGTTCGGCTTCTTGGCCCAGAGTGTGCCGGAACCCTTTCGGGCGAAAATTCCAATCCGCTTCCTCGACGCGCTCAAGCACGGCCAGGAAACGTTCGGCGCTTGCCTGCAAGACCATTCGGGCTTCCAGTACCTCGGCGCTAGGTTGCGATGAGGGTCGTTGCGCCGGCGCCGCCGCGACGAAGCCGAACAGCAAGATCCAAAGTGAGGTCGGGAGAGAATTCGAAATCCACATAACTATATAGACGTTGCCTCGGAGCAGATGGTATGGGTCGAGTGTTCTACTATTTCGTTGGCGAAACCGCGCCGTCGGGCGATTTCGTCAATACCCATATTGTTCAAACACGATGGCCTGTTCGTCAAATCCTTGAGCGACAAGTTTTTCGGCGGTGCCGCGCACCATCTCCGGACGGCCGCACAGATAAACGTCCACGCCCTCGGATTTTCCGGCGAGAGCCTCGGGGAGGTGCTGTTGGGCATGGCCCGTGCGACCGTTCCAATCGGCCCCCCCTTGGCTCAATACCGGTCGGAATTGGAAATTCGGGCACCGCATTTCGTAGTGTTCAAACTCTTCGCGGTAATAGAGATCGTCGGCCGTGCGGGCCCCCTGAAGCAGTGTGAGTGGGATGTCCCCGACCGCATCCGCGCCGTCGTTTAGTAGATAGCTGAGCATCGACCGCACCGGCGAAATGCCGGTTCCGTGGACGACGAAGACCGACTCGCGAACAGGCTCCCGCAACACGAAGTTGCCCGCTGGCGGGTCGCAAAGAAAGGTTTCAGATGGTTCGCATTCCGCCAGAAACCGCCCGAATGCCCCGCTCGACTCGGTCACGCGCACGCAAAGGTCAAAGCCGTCCGCCCTCGGCGCCGATGCCGGCGAGTAATACCCTTTCACGATCTCGTCGCTCAGGCCTGTGCTGAGGCAAACATATTGCCCGGGCTGAAAAGCGACCGGTTCGTCGTCGGTCCGCTCCCAGCTCAGGTGGAATACGTCGGCGGTAAGCGCCCGGCGATCGGTGAGCCGGACCTTCCATGGGTTCCCCGCACTCATGCGCCCAACACCTGCCGCACTCGCTTGGCCAGGATGTCAACCAACGAGGGGTCGCCGTCGAGCGGAGACGAGCAGAGGATTTCGATTCCGGGGTGCGATTCCGACACATCGTTGAGAATCCGAGGAAGGTCTTCTTGCAAATGCATCCCCATGGTGAGGAAGTAAGGGGTCACCACGATTTTTTCGGCGCCTTCGCGCGTCAACCGATCCACGGCGGCGGCCAAATCGGGCCTCACCGGATCAAGAAAGGCTTCGGACCAAAGCTCGACGCCGCAGCGATGGGCGGTATCCGCCGCCACTCTTCTCACCGCCTCGTTGGCCTCGGGAACGCTCGAACCATGCGCGAAGACAACCAACCCGATGCGAGATCCTTCCAACTGCTCCATTTCCCGTCTAGTTTAGCGCGCATTTCTCACCACCTGCTCCCCGAAGCGGCCCTATCGGCCCGGAATGATTAGGTTGGCGCCGGGTTGGGGCGCAACGTGAAAATGTTGTTCGAGGAAGTCGAGAAACGCCTTGCCCTTCGCTTTGCGATTATCACGGTCGAGAGCCATGCGGTAGAGGAAAACCAACGTCGCCAGGATGTCGCCGTCGCGAGTGCGGCTGAAGCCGGCTTGCTCAACCTCTCGCCGCTGCAATTCCCCAATGGCCTCGCGCAAACGGTCGAAGACCGCTCGTCCGTAGCTCGAGTCGGGGCGTCTCTCGTAGTGGATTCCGCTTTCGAGCGTCTTGTAGCTCTCAATCAAAGCCTCGAGCGCCTGTCGCGTGTCGGCATCGGACGCGCCCGGCACGGCCAGGGTACCTTCGAGGGCGCCGCGAGCCAGGCCGTTTAGTAAATCAGTATGCTGTTCGAGAAAACGCTCATCGATGCTGATTTCCTTGAACGGGAAGTTCTTGGGGTCTAAATGACCGACGTATTCGCGTTCGCGGGTTTCGCGGAGGTAGGAGCAATCCAGCGGGCAATCGATCGAAACCTCTCGCTCGGTGCCGCAGCACAGCGAACAGATTCGCGCGCCTTTGGCGGGACAAGATCGTTTCGGCTTGCGTTTTTCGCAAATCGGGCAGGCCATGGGCGGGTTCCAGAGTGGACAGGCCGATCGATCGACCGGCGGGGCGGCCGTCGTTTCAGTCAGCCCTCGCCTTGGGATGCCGGAGCCGACTTCGATCGCTCATCCCACAGATCTGTCTTCAACTCGTCGAGTCGATGCTCGGCGGCGTCACGGACGTAGCGATATTTGTCGTTCTCGGCGATGTCTTTGAGAACCGTCTGATCGCTGAGTTTCTTGACGGCCTTTCGCCGAATTTCCTCATCACCGGCGTTGCGGGCGAGATAGGCGTAGCTGTCCTGCGAATCGAACTTTTCGCGGATCATGTCAAAGGTGCGGTGACGGACGAACCATTCCGGGTCGTTCGCCGCCATCTCGACGAGAATCTCGGGGTTGTCCAACTCCCGCGCGGCGGCGATCCGCACATCCGGGTCGCTGTTTTTCCACTTGGGGCGCAAGCTGTCAAGTAGTCCCATGTGTCGCTTAAGGCCCTCCGGCGGCCTCACTCCTCTCCTTCGATTGTAAACGCGCGCCCCGTATCCGCGCAAAGAAATCCGCGGCGTGTGCGCCTGGCGGAGTTCGGGGCTATCCTAACGGGTTCCCGGGGGAGCCCCCGCGGAACCGGTGTGCGGTGATTGGACGGCATGAAACTGATTAGCTGGAACGTCAACGGAATCCGGGCTGTCGCGCGGAAAGGCTTTTGGGATTGGATGAGCCGCGAATCGCCCGACATCTTGTGCATCCAAGAAACCAAGGCCCACCCCGGACAACTCGAGCCCGCCCTGGCCGACCCGGACGGCTACGCCGCCTGCTACGCCGCGGCCAAGAAGAAGGGCTATAGCGGCGTCGCAACTTGGACCCGTGCCGCGAATCGCTCCGGTCTGTTCGACGAAACGTCTCCTCGGGCTTGCCGGCCCGAATTAACCTCGCCGCCGAAAACAGGCATGGGCATCGCCCGCTTCGACGCGGAAGGGCGAGTAGTCACGACGGAATACGCCGGCTTCACGCTGGTGAACGTCTACTTCCCCAACAGCCAACGCGAACTGAGTCGATTGGACTATAAGCTCGATTTCTACGAATCGATGCTGGGGTATTGCAATCGATTGCGACGCAAAGGCAAGCGCGTCATCATCTGCGGCGACTTCAATACCGCGCATCACGAGATCGACCTCGCCCGGCCCAAGGAAAACCGCAAAAACTCAGGATTCCTGCCCGAGGAGCGCGTCTGCCTCGACCGCTTCGAAGAGCGCGGCTATATCGACGCCTTTCGGCGCTTCCACCCCGAAGGCGATCACTACACTTGGTGGAGCTACCTATTCGACGCCCGCGCCAAGAACGTCGGATGGCGCATTGACTATTTCTTCATCAGCGACGATCTACTGGAGGACGTGGAAGACTGCTACCACTTGCCCGAGGCGCAGGGCTCGGACCATTGCCCCGTCGTGTTGCGGTTGAAGCAGACGTTGGGGCGTTAGCGCAACGAGAAGGGCCACAGCTGCCGGCGCGTCGTCGTCAGCCTGGGCCGCAAGGACCGGCTCAGCGCCCAGTTGGACGCCCTCATCCGGCTGCTCGACCGCAAGCGCCGCTGGGTCGACTCCGAGCGGCTCGCCGCCCCCGAACAAGCCCCCGTTTGGGGACGCCTTTTGGCGCTTCGTCACGTTTGGCAACAACTGGGCCTTGAAGACATTCTCGACCGCCTCGAGGGACCGCCCCCGCGCGGGCGGGCGCGGCTGGCCGATCGCGCCCTGGTGCTGGTCGCCAACCGCCTGTGCGCGCCCCCGAGCGAACACGGGCCGGCACGCCGGCTGGAAACCGAGTTCATCTGCGACCGCCGCGGCCGCCGCCGGCTGCCGGCTTGGCGCGACGACGAGCAGCGCCGCGGAGATCGGGACGTCCCCGAACTCGCCCCAAACCAGCTTGACAAGCCCGCTATCCTAAGCACGGTCGCCCCAAACCCAAGACCGTCAGTGGCAAGCCGGACAGAGAAAAAAAACAACCGATAAGCCGCCTGACAATTTCCGTGAAGTGATTTATACGAAACGAAGCCAAGGATCGATATATGACCTCCATGTCATTCCATATAAACATCTTAGGGGACGCCGACAAATCGGAAAGCCGGACTCACACAAGGAGTCTTCGCCAACCCCGCCACCCGGAACCCGCCGTCCGCAATCTGGCCGCCACGTTCCGCGAGCCGCGCCAAGGACCGCCGGCTACCCCCGGTCCCGAGCCCCGATCGAAGCCGCCGAAACCGAAGAGCTCCTTCCCCAAACAAGTTCGACCAAACAAACCCAATTTCCGGCAAGGTGAAAGGTCCATCACAAGCCCTTTCAACACCGCAACGCTCAATTGGATTGGAAAATGCTCGGCTCCAAACAACCCGTCCCCAAACACGTCGTCCGCGAGCACCCGGCACCGCCCAACCTCCGCCTACTTCCCGCTCCGAGCGCCGGCCGGAGACACCACCCAAAAAGCACAAACAGGTGGGCCGCTCAACACCAAAATGGAGAAAATACGAAACGAACCCAAAAGCAACCTAAGGCTATTGGAATCAACGTTCCAAATCATGTTCGACGCGCTCAATAGAGACCGGCTACCCCGCCCGTCCTCCGCGGCCCGCGACCAAATCTCATCACCCCCGGGAGGGTCCCGTGCAACTACGCGAACAAAAAAACCAAACGAACCCAAAGTCCACGTAAGAGCATTCTTTATCAACACTTTGAGACTCCGTCAGAGAATCTCAGGGACTGCCACTCGACATCGAAAGCCGCTCGCGGCCCCCCTCTTGACACGCCCGCTATTCTCAATGCAGAGCGGGTGAGATCGGTGAGGGTGAGATCGGGGTGAGATCGGTGACGGGGTGAGATCGGGTGAGATCGGGATGAGATCGGGAGATCGGCGGGGAGATCGGGGGGAGACCGGCGGGGAGATCGGTGAGGGGAGATCGGTGATGGGGGAGATCGGGACGGGGAGATCGGGACGGGGAGATCGGTGACGGACGGGGAGATCGGGACGGGGAGATCGGGGAGATCGGTGGGAGATCGGTGACGGGAGATCGGTGACGACGGGAGATCGGTGGGAGATCGGGGTGGGAGATCGGTGACGGTGGGAGATCGGTGACAGCCACCGAACCTGGCCCGTGATCTCCTTGTCACCAATCTCCTGTGTCACCGATCTCACTGTCACCGATCTCACCGTCACCGATCTCACCGATCTCGGTCTCCCTCCTTCCAGGAGAGCGGCCGTTAGTTTTCAGTCAGTTACGGCCCGAATTTCTTGTGATGGGGGTTGGGCGAAGGGACGGACGCCACACGCGGAGTCAACCGACAGAGGGATGGAATACACTGAACCCGCATTTTCAATTTGATGTATGAGCTTCAGACCATCCAGCGACCTTCAGCGTCTTTATTGATAGGGGCTAGAGCCCGATAAGGACGCCATGGAGGTCAACACCCGATGGGTGAAAAAGAAAACAAGCCGTTTCAGCTCACGTTCAATGGATTTCTCAAAGTCGATTTCCAAGGATCGCGAGTCACCTCGGATGGCGGTCTGATTCTCGTTCGCGAACTGGATGAACGACTCGGACTCGGGAAGCTGATCGACGAGCATCTCAGCGACTCGCGACAAGGCTTGAACAAGAAGTTCGCGCTGGCCGATCTGCTGCGGCAGTCGGTCTACAGCCGACTCGCTGGCTACGAGGACCTCAATGACGCCGTTCGAGTATCCGCCGATCCGACCTTTCGCTTGATCGGCTCGAAGAGGAACTGGGATCGCGGAGCAGCCTTGACCTCGACGCTGCATGGCTTCGAGACGGAGATGCTGGCGAGCGAAGAGAACTTGCTGGGGCTGATGGCAGTGAACCGGGAGCTGGTCGCGCAAGCCGAAGCTCCCGACGGTTCAGACCGCGTGGTGCTCGACATGGACTCCACGGAGAGCCCCGTCCACGGCCAACAGGAAGGCAGTGCCTACAACGGCCATTTTGAGTCCCTCTGCTATCACCCGCTGTTGCTGTTCAACCAGCACGGCGACTGCCTAGGCGCGAAGCTGCGTCCCGGCAACGTGCACAGCGCCGAGGACTGGGACGAGCTGCTACTGCCGGAGATCGAACGACAACAGGCGGAGGGCAAACAGGTGACGTTCCGCGCCGACGCCGCCTTCGCCAAGCCCGAGATCTACGAGGCGATGGAGGAGCGCGGCGTGGACTACGTGATTCGCATCCCGGCGAACAAGAGCCTGGAGCTGGAGATCGAGGACATCCTGTTTCGGCCACCGGGCAGGCCGAACGCCAAGCCCCTAGTGCGCTACAAGAGTTTTCGCTATCAGGCCGAGAGCTGGTCGAAGGCAAGGCGAGTTGTCGCCAAGGTCGAGCATCACCAGGGCGAACTATTCCCGCGCGTCGGATTTGTCGTGACGAGCATGAGCTTGCCGAGCCGCTCGGTCGTGCGGTTCTACAACAAGCGCGGCACGGCGGAGCAGTGGATCAAAGAAGGCAAACAGGCCACGCACTGGACCCGCTTGTCGTGTCACCGCTTCCGAGCCAACGAGGTACGGCTGCAACTCAGCGTGCCGGCCTACAACCTGGGCAACCTGTGGCGGCGGCTAGGGCTGCCGCAGCGAATCAAAAGCTGGTCGCTAACGAGTTTGCAACACAGGTTGATGAAGACCGGCGGTCGGCTGGTCAAGCATGCTCGCTACTACTGGTTGCTGCTGGCGGAGGGGCATCTGAACCGGCGGCTGTTCGGTGACATGCTGCATAGGATCTGGGCGCTGCCTGTGCCGGGTGGGTAGCGTTGCCCGGGCGAGGATCAACAGTTTTTGGCTCCAAAAAGGTTTCGCAGGGAGCAGTGTCGGCCGGAGCGCCGTTCAGTCCGCTCAATCAACGTCTGTGAGCGGACGGACGAGCCCTGGCGCCTACCGGCGGAGGTGATGTGCAGGGTTCAGCGCGAAAAGACGTGGTATTCGGCGCAGCGGGGGTGTATCCTGTGACCGTGCCAGGGCCAAAATGGAAATCCTGGCTGAGGTGCGTGAAGGTTGGCAGGAATGATCCCTGCCCGTGTGGCAGCGGCAAGAAATACAAGAAGTGTCACCGCAGTGTCACTGCGACCACGGGGCCGGGGCGGACGCCACCTCCGGACGATTACTCAGGCACAATAGACATCAAGCCGGGCGAGACACCGCAGTGGTTGAAACGTCTCGTAAAAAAGCCGATCAAGCACGTATTCGACGGAGACGCCGGTTTTGAATTCGGTGGCAGCCGCGGGGAATTGTGCGCCAATGTCGCGCTTTTGATCATCTGGCTCCTACGGCAGTACGGAGTCCAGGCGCGATTCGTGGTCGGGAGTGCCCGCTGGAACAACTACCCGCTATGGTTCGACTGGAAGGGAGAGCGCGAGTATCACGCCTGGGTGCAGACCGAATTCAATGAAATCGTTGATTTGGCCTGCGATGCCCTTAGTACGCGTTCGAATTTGCCGCAGCCCATCCTTTCGCCATCTCCCCAAAACTGCTGGGTCAAGCGCGACGAACTTACTGATCGCGTGTACCGTGAAGTCGCCAATGGCGCACGGGAACTCGACGTGGACTGTCCGGGATCAAAAGCATTCGAAATACTTGCCACGGCTGCCCTGAAATTTGCCACACGGCAGGAGCGCGTCGAGCGAACATAGTTGCGCGAGAGTGGATATTCATGAGGAAACCGCGTCCAAAGGTTCCAGGGTGAAGATTCTTTATTCGGTGGCTGTCACCGATCTCTCGAGAGAATCCTTTTCCTGAAGCGGCAGATAGCTACCGACATTGGCCTCGAAACTCGACGGCTGACATCAGTGGAGGCCCGCAAAGAACTCACGTTAAGCCTTTCTCTGAGCTCAGATCGGCACGGCTCCGAGTTTTGGCACCGACCGGGGAACGAGCTGGAGGAGTTCTTGACGTGCTTCACACATCTGATTTCCGAAGACTCCTTGCGCAATTGCGAGGAGATAGTTGTCCGAGCACCAGGAACCGGCGTTCCAGCGTTTTTATACGACGAGGTCGCTAGGCAGATCGTGGCCCCGGAGATCCCATTTGAACGCTCAACGAAGTCGCAGGTCTTCATCGGAATCAGTAGACATAATGTGGAACTCTACCAAGCACTGGGAACGGCTTCGAGTATCAAGATGCTAGTGACCACTGGTGAGAAGGTCTTCCGCGACATTACGCTCTGGCGTAGGCTAAGCGCTCAACGTGACCTCAGTCTCGACATTCTTATGCTCAATCCAGAGTCGCCGTGGTTGGAGGTCGCAGAACAGCTTCGATATCTCAATAAGTCGAAAGGATTCCTCGGAAAAGAACTCAATGCTAACATTGAGGGCATTGAGAAGCTGCGCTCTAGACTCGCTCATCCAGACAAGGTTCGCTTATTTTTGTACGACACTCTACCTCAGCTGAGAATTACTTTGATTGACGGCCGCAGGGCGATTATGGCGTATTACATGTCGGGGCTGAGAACGGGTCCAGATACGCTATTCGTCGATGTTAAAGGAGAGAGTGATACAATTCGTGCGGTAACTCGATATCTGCTAGAGATTGAGAAAGTTTCCAAGGCCAAATTCTAGCTGCACTCCAATGCACCCGGCGGCACCATCGAAGAGTAGAACCATTACTCCAGGATTTCCATTTTGGCCCTGGCACGGTCACAGGATACACCCCCGCTGCGCCGAATACCACGTCTTTTCGCGCTGAACCCTGCACATCACCTCCGCCGGTAGGCGCCAGGGCTCGTCCGTCCGCTCACAGACGTTGATTGAGCGGACTGAACGGCGCTCCGGCCGACACTGCTCCCTGCGAAACCTTTTTGGAGCCAAAAACTGTTGATCCTCGCCCGGGCAACGCTACCCACCCGGCACAGGCAGCGCCCAGATCCTATGCAGCATGTCACCGAACAGCCGCCGGTTCAGATGCCCCTCCGCCAGCAGCAACCAGTAGTAGCGAGCATGCTTGACCAGCCGACCGCCGGTCTTCATCAACCTGTGTTGCAAACTCGTTAGCGACCAGCTTTTGATTCGCTGCGGCAGCCCTAGCCGCCGCCACAGGTTGCCCAGGTTGTAGGCCGGCACGCTGAGTTGCAGCCGTACCTCGTTGGCTCGGAAGCGGTGACACGACAAGCGGGTCCAGTGCGTGGCCTGTTTGCCTTCTTTGATCCACTGCTCCGCCGTGCCGCGCTTGTTGTAGAACCGCACGACCGAGCGGCTCGGCAAGCTCATGCTCGTCACGACAAATCCGACGCGCGGGAATAGTTCGCCCTGGTGATGCTCGACCTTGGCGACAACTCGCCTTGCCTTCGACCAGCTCTCGGCCTGATAGCGAAAACTCTTGTAGCGCACTAGGGGCTTGGCGTTCGGCCTGCCCGGTGGCCGAAACAGGATGTCCTCGATCTCCAGCTCCAGGCTCTTGTTCGCCGGGATGCGAATCACGTAGTCCACGCCGCGCTCCTCCATCGCCTCGTAGATCTCGGGCTTGGCGAAGGCGGCGTCGGCGCGGAACGTCACCTGTTTGCCCTCCGCCTGTTGTCGTTCGATCTCCGGCAGTAGCAGCTCGTCCCAGTCCTCGGCGCTGTGCACGTTGCCGGGACGCAGCTTCGCGCCTAGGCAGTCGCCGTGCTGGTTGAACAGCAACAGCGGGTGATAGCAGAGGGACTCAAAATGGCCGTTGTAGGCACTGCCTTCCTGTTGGCCGTGGACGGGGCTCTCCGTGGAGTCCATGTCGAGCACCACGCGGTCTGAACCGTCGGGAGCTTCGGCTTGCGCGACCAGCTCCCGGTTCACTGCCATCAGCCCCAGCAAGTTCTCTTCGCTCGCCAGCATCTCCGTCTCGAAGCCATGCAGCGTCGAGGTCAAGGCTGCTCCGCGATCCCAGTTCCTCTTCGAGCCGATCAAGCGAAAGGTCGGATCGGCGGATACTCGAACGGCGTCATTGAGGTCCTCGTAGCCAGCGAGTCGGCTGTAGACCGACTGCCGCAGCAGATCGGCCAGCGGGAACTTCTTGTTCAAGCCTTGTCGCGAGTCGCTGAGATGCTCGTCGATCAGCTTCCCGAGTCCGAGTCGTTCATCCAGTTCGCGAACGAGAATCAGACCGCCATCCGAGGTGACTCGCGATCCTTGGAAATCGACTTTGAGAAATCCATTGAACGTGAGCTGAAACGGCTTGTTTTCTTTTTCACCCATCGGGTGTTGACCTCCATGGCGTCCTTATCGGGCTCTAGCCCCTATCAATAAAGACGCTGAAGGTCGCTGGATGGTCTGAAGCTCATACATCAAATTGAAAATGCGGGTTAGAAGCGAAGTGGGATGGGCCGTCCCAAGGAAAATTTCCTCTGCGGCAAACCGTTTAGGCGAAATCAAGACATGCCGGAACTGGGGCCAGAGTACCTCCGCACAATGAGAGAAGCGCTGTCCAGCTTCTACGACGAGATTAGAAACTTCCACACTGACCAAGGCCCCAATCCTACCCCCGGCTCTCTGGCTGTAAATGAGCAGGCTGCGTTTCCACGTCCTGAGTTGCTGGTCACCGCGCGGTCCATTGCCACGGGGTTGATTGAGTCGGGCGGCGAACACGTTACAGCCTTCGTCAAGACGATCACGGAGCCCATGGAAGTTATCGCTTGCTGGACCTGCGTCCGCTCCATGCTCGAATCCTGCTCGTTGGCCTCGTGGCTTCTCGACCCGCGAATCGACGCTCGCACCCGAGTCGGAAGAGTATTCGCCATTCGGTATGAAGGGATGGAACAACAACTGAAGTGCATCCGGGCAGCGGGCGAAAGCGACAACGTTTTGCAGAGCACCATGAATCGGATCGATAAGGTCGAGCAGGACGCGCTCAAGCTGGGTTATTCCCCTATCGTCAACGCAAAGGGCAAGCGGCTTGGTATTGGTCAGAAAATGCCCTCGGCCACGGAAGTCATCAAGCTGATGCTCGATGAGGAGGTGATGTATCGGATCCTCTCGGCGGTCGCCCACGGCCACAACTGGGCGATTCGTTGGCTGAGCTTCAAACCTGTGCCCGAAGGCGCTCTCAGGCCAGACGTTGGCGGGGTACCGGTTACTATGTTCGAGAAGACAGTTGACATCGATCGGCTAGCGTTGCTTGGATTGACCGCGGCGAAGGCGTTTGCCAAGCCGGTTTGGTACGAGTGCCGTTATTTTGCGTGGGATGAGGAGCGCTTCATTACTGTGCTCGACAGCACTTTCGACAAACTCCAGGCAAGACCAGGCGTTCGTTTCTGGCATAACGAGTGACGAATGCGGAGGTCATGTCTGGGGCCGGGAGGCTTGGGCCGGCAGAGTCCGTTTCTCTGAACGCGCGGCATTCATAATACGGCCACGAAAATGGGTGTCGACGGCGTTCCTGCCGCCCTTCCAGGGCTCCTCCCCATGTGGGGGTTCTACCCCGGGTTCCGCTTCGCTTCACCCGGGGCTAGGGCTCCCGTCGCCGCTTCGCGGCTGCAAGAGGTTGGGGATTTTTCGGCCTATATCGTAATCCGTAGTACGCTCGAAAGGGGATTTTCGGGCGGGCAGCCTCCATTAATGGCTCGCGGGCGTGAGCGACCGGCAGGGCCGGCTCGTTCAGACAAGAAATTCGGTTGAGCGGCTGAACCCACGCATGCGCTATTTCCCGCTGCCCTTAAAGGGCTCGCCGGCATGGGGGCCTTAACCTAGAGGTCCGCCGTTCCGGCTCCACCCTAGGCTATGTTCCCGTCGCCGCTTCACGGCTGCAGACCTTCGGGATTTCAGGGGACGCGACGAAGTACCCAATATAGAAAGGAAACTTCGGACGAGTCGAGGCACCGGCCGTGCTTCGCGGTTGCAGACCTTCAGCGGACGAGACGGACGTTGGGGAATTGGGCGTGCCAGCCGAACCAGAAGGCTCGGTGGGCGGCGAGGCGGTCTTGCTTCTTTCCGTCGGGGCCCTCGAGGGCGTCTTCGGTGGCTTGCCAGCGGCCTCCGTGGTCGTCGGTGAGGGCCGACTCGCCGTCCCACTTCTTGAACCGGACATCGGCGGCGTCATAGAGCCGATTGGCGCCCGACTTGTCGGTCAGGATCACCACTTTCCGGCGGCCGACGGTGTCGTGATGAAGAGGGTTCTTGACGAGAAACTCCGTATCGAAGGCCGCGGGCTTGCGGTCGAGGACAACGGCCAGGATTTCTTGTTTGTTCTTGAGACGGGTGTCCGCAAACGGCACGGGAAACATGATCCGGTCGGTTGCGAAGTATTCCCGGTAGGCCACTCCCTCGCCGTAGTCGCGCCGATGGCCGGTTTCGAGTGACAGTACGGTCGTATC
The DNA here is from genome assembly GCA_965238125.1 of Bryobacterales bacterium. Classification (GTDB taxonomy): domain Bacteria; phylum Acidobacteriota; class Terriglobia; order Bryobacterales; family UBA6623; genus UBA6623. Next base: position 1,980,857 of record OZ250179.1, read on the forward strand.
CGGGTGTCGGCGGCGCCATGCCTCCCAGGTCGTCGTGACGATCGGCAACCGCTTGAGTTCGAGGTCCGAACCCGCCAGCTTACCGGTGACCGGGCGACCCTCGAGGGCCGACCACAAGGAGTGCGTTTCGCGGTCGTACATCAGCTTGTTGGACCGATACAGAAAACCACTGGTCCCGAACACGAAGCGGCGCTCCCCGATGTGCTGATCGTAAAGAACGGCCGACCCGCAGAGGGTGCAATAAACCAGGGTGACGTCGACGCCGCCAAGCCTGTCATTCGCCATTTCGTGCCAAGCCAAAATGCGCTTTGGGTAGGCGCGCGCCTCGCCGTTGACGTAGACGCCGAAGACAATATTCTCCTTCCCTAGATAGTCGGCTTCCGCGGCGGGGATGACCGAGGGGTGTTCGAGCGGAGGTATGCCGTCAACCTTGACGCCGCCCCACATGATCTCGTCAAGTCGGATCGTGTGGGCCATGCCGTGAAAGAACCACCAGCGAAAGCGTTGATCGACCGAAGAGTGGATCGCCGCCCGGAACTCGGGGTAGTCCGGATGCATGGTGAATTCCTGCTTCCACATCCACTTTTGCCAGACCCGCCCGTCGCGCGGCATCGGTTTGCCGGTCTTTTTCCTGAGCAGCTTCCAAAGAACGGCGCGGCGCGGGTCTTGTTGGGGGATGAAGGTGAGGGTGTCGACAATGAAGGGAACCAGGTTCGTATCCCAGTGCGCGTCGAGGGCTTCGAGGCTCTCAAGCTTCGGAGGGGAGTCGCCGTTGAGGAAGCTGACAAGTGCTTGCGTCGTTTCCGCCGGGCCCTCGGCGGCCGATTCCGCCGCGGCCGGAGGCGCCGTCAGCATGGAAGACGCGAGCAGAAAACACAGAACAGCGGCCGCGGCCGGATTTTTCCGCGGCGCGGCAACCCCGCGAATGTCGGCCCGGAGTGTCTCGACCGGCCCGATGATGGGTGTGATGCGGTAGCGGTCAGACGTTCGCTGCAAGGTTCATCCCCCTGTTAAGTAGTTCGGACCTCGGCGGGGTTGGTCACGGCCGGCCCGGAATAAACTGGCCCGAAAGCGCGGCGACTGCGCGATACGAAGTGTACACGGAGGCGTGATAAGATGGGGTCACCTTCTCTCCGACCTCGCGGATGACGCACGCCTCAAGCCACTCGGATTCCAGGCATCCGTACACGTTCAAGCCCGAACCATTCAGCAGTCACTCCTTGCTTGTGGCCTGCTTTCCCGAGCAAGGCAGCGGTCTGCGCGTTCTCGATGTGGGCGGCGGGGAAGGCTATCTCAGTGCGGAACTGGCGAAACGCGGGTTCACCGTGCTTTGCGTCGCCGCGCCTGGAAGCGTCGCTCCGGATTTCCCCAACAGCGTCGAAGTTGTCGAGGCTGACCTTGACCTGGACCCGCCCCCGATAACGGACCCCTTCGACTACGTGCTTTGCGGAGATGTATTGGAACACTTGCGACGCCCCGAGCAGACTCTGCGCTGGGTTCGTTCCCTGCTACGTCCCAGCGGCAAGCTCGTGGCCTCGCTCCCTAACAGTGGCCATGCTTGGGTGAGGTTGAATGTACTATTGGGGCGCTTCCCGAAAGACGAGCGGGGGCTTTTCGATCGGACTCATCTGCATTTTTTCACGCTGGCGGGCTGGCGGGAACTCTTCGCTTCGGCGGGTTTTCGGCTGGAAAGCATTGAGCCGACGACGACACCGGTGGGGTTGCTGTTGCCCAAATGGCGGCACTCCATGCCGGTGCGGGCGGCCGAGTGGCTGGCGTACGCGCCGGCGCGGCTGCGTGGGACGTTGTTTGCCTATCAGTTCGTTGTTGTTGCTCGGCCTTGAAGACATGGCGGGCTCGAAAGCCCGACACGGCACGTCGGCGGCGGGCGCCATATCGACGGCGAATTGTGCGCCGCGCCGGGGTGTGCCACAATCGGCGAATGGACGAGGTTGCGAAGCGTCCCAAGGTTGTCGTCGTCATGCCCGCCTACAACGCGGCGAAGACGCTCGAATTGACCTACGCGGATCTGCCGCGCGACAAGGTCGATCTGGTCATCGTGGTCGACGACGCGAGCGCGGATGAGACGGCGAAAATTGCGCGGGAGTTGGGCTTGCGGCTGTTCGTCCATACGCGCAATTACGGGTACGGAGCGAATCAGAAGACTTGTTATCGAGAGGCGATGCGGGCGGGAGCGGACATCATTGTGATGGTCCACCCGGACTATCAGTATGATCCGACGTTGCTGCCGGAAATTATTCACCCGATCGAGCAGGGGGACGCCGATATCGTCTTCGGGTCGCGATTGATGGGAATCAACCCGGTTCGGCAAGGTATGCCATGGTGGAAATACATCGCCAACCGCGCGCTGACGAAGATCGAGAATCTTGCGTTCGGCATGCGGCTGAGCGAGTACCACACCGGGTACCGCGCCTATCGCCGCTCGGTTCTCGACAAGGTCAATTTCGAAATGAACTCCGACGGGTTCATCTTTGACCAAGAGATCGTTGCGCAGCTTGTGGAGTTGAAAGCGCGCTTTGTGGAAGTACCGGTTCCAACCCGCTATTTCGTCGAGGCGTCGTCGACTTCGTTTTGGCAGAGCTGCCGCTATGGGCTGTCGATCCTGAGGGTGGTCGCCCAATACGGTCTGCATCGGACCGGGCTGGTAAGGCAGAGACGATTCGACAGTCTGCGCTTGCGTTATCAATCCGACACAAGGACGTTGGACACCACACAGCGCTGACTTGGAAGGGTTCTCCGGATCGCCGACAGGCGACCTGTTCCTCTGTGTTTGAAACTCGGTGGCGGCCAACGTTGCGGTTCCCACATTCCCAAACAACTTGGTTGGCCGATGGAGCGGCTCCAGCGAACACTTGCTCGCGAGTGCGCAGACGCCCAAACGCCGAGGGAAGGACTGGCAATCCCCGTTTTTCGCCCGAACAGACTTTTGCTGCGGGCTACGGGCTGCTAGGCCTTTTGCCGCTCGTTGCTGAAATCCCAACGGGCGATGCGGTCGTTTTCGGCGGAGTCGTTGATCAAATGGGCGCAAGCGGCGGCGTGGTGGCCGGCCCAGACGTCTTGTACCGTGGGTTTGCGGGAACGCACGGAGTTGAAGAAATTCTCAAGGTGCTGGAAGGTCGCGCTACGGCCGATCTCCTTGTAGTCCTCGCCCTGCGGAACGAGCCGTGCATCAGCCCCGGAAGGCAGCTCGGCGGCGCGTACTTTGGCGTCGCGGTAATACTGCTGCTCCAACTCGCGCGGCCAAGCTTGGACGATCCAGCGGTTGTTTTCCCGTCCTCGGCCGGGGACGAATTTTAGGTCCCGAAATCCGATCTCGAGCGTACCTTCGGTTCCCAAGATTTGAAACGACTGTCCGGCGGTGTAGGCGTTGTTGAACGTCGTGCTGAGACTGACGGTGAAGCCTTCGGGATATTCCAAGATGCCGTTCAAGGTATCAGCCACGTCGCGGCTTTGTTTCCAACGGTAGAGGCTGCCGCGGGCAACGGCGGTGGAGGGCATCTTGGCGTCCATCAAAAAGTGGATCGTGGTGCACAGATGCACGAATAAGTCGGTGGCGATGCCGCCCGAGTAGTCGCGGTAACAGCGCCAGCGGAAGAAGCGTTCCGGATCGTAGTCGTGCTTCGGGGCGTCGCCCAAGAAAGCCTCCCAGTTGACGGTCTCGGGCGAGGCGTCGGGCGGGATGGGGTAGATCCAGGCGCCGCTCGCGGTGTTGCGGTTGTAGCCGGCGCGAATCATGGTGATCTGACCGAGCCGCCCCGAACGAATCATCTCGCGGGCCTTGTGTTGGGTGCGGGAACTCATCCCCTGGCTGCCGACCTGCAATAGCCGCCCGGTGCGCTTGACGGCGGCGGCGATTTCCAGGCCCTCGTCGACGGCATAGGTCAGCGGCTTTTCGCAATAGACGTCCTTGCCGGCCTCGAGGGCCTCGATCGCCTGCTGTTTGTGCCAATGGTCGGGGGTGGCGATGGTGACGACGTCGATCGAGTCGTCGGCGAGGATCTCGCGGTAGTCGTTGTAAATCTTGGCGCGGCCGCCGGTGCGCTCAACGGCGCGTTCGAGGCGGCCTTGGTAGGCGTCCGAGACCGCGACGATTTCTGTCCCCTCGACCATCTTGATGCCTTCGAGCAATTCCTGGGCGCGGGCGCCGACGGCGATCATGCCGACGGTGGTTTTTTCGTTGGGGCCGGGGGGAGCGGCGGCGGAAGCTCCCAGAGCGTAGGTTCCGGCGGAGATGCCGCCGACGAAGGTGCGGCGAGTTAGACCTTTCGACATGGTGCCTCCATGGGAATTTGGGAATGCCGAAGCGAGTGCGGGGCCGCCGAGGCGTTTCGCGTGTCGGATTTGGCGACCTTCTTGTTAGCTTAGCTCGGTGGGGCGGCGGGGGGGGAGTGACGGGGGTGGGACGAGGTCGTGGAGAGGCGATTCCTATCTCCGTGTACACAATTCAGAACGTAGATACAGAGCCCCGAGCGCAAGCGACGGGCCAAGGGCAGGCAGCCGCCACGCGCTTCGGAGCCGTGTCCCCCCGAACCGTTGCACACTTCGACATAGCCTTCCGCCTGCTCGAAACCGTTGTGGTCTTGGCCCGTCGCTTGCGCTCGGGGCTTCCATGAGAGGTGGGTCGCTTGTCAAGGGCGGTCGTTGGGAGGCGTTGGTCGGTTTGTCGGATCCGGCCCGGGTCCTCATGCCTTGCGGCGCGTTGAGGACCGGGCTTCCATTCGCAGTGTTATCGGTCTCGTTGTTGACCTCTGCTGGTTGGGGTCCGGTCTTTCGGCGCTGCTCTCTCTGTTGCGGCTTCGACCCATCCTCGAAAGAATCGGCCTGCCTGCCCAGAGCCCGCAGTCACCGTGACACGATCTCGATTCTCCGCCGCGGCCTCGCTTCGTCCGCCCAATCCCCTACTCCCTTCCTTTCAACAGGAATCTTCTTGCCGCCGAGTCCCCGTTAGGGGGCTCGCGGATGTCCTCATCACGTTGCTTCATCCGAAACCGTTGCCGCCGACTGCGCCTCATCGTCCCTGCCTTATGGGGAAACCGTTTCCGTCAGCCCGTGCAGCGGATCGTAGTTTTCTTGTTTCACCCACAACACATGCATCAGCACCGCCAACTTGCGCGCCACCGCCACCACCGCCCGCTTCTTCGCATGTCCTCCGCCGCGCGCCGCCAAACCCAAACCCCAGCGCCTGAGCGTGGAGTCGGTCCCGAACGGCCCCAGCACCCAGTGCGCGCACTGAATCAACGTCCGCCGCAGCAGCGGATCTCCCGATTTCGTCACGCCCAGCCGCAGTGACCGCTCGCCCGATTGGCGTTGCTTGGGACGCAGCCCCACCAGCGCGCCGACCTGCCGCGAACGCTTCACGCGGCCCGGGTCGTTGTCGAGCGCCAACACGAACGTCAACGCCGTCAGCGGCCCCACCCCTCCGATCGTTCGCAGCCGCTCGACCGCTGCGTATTGCTTGCCCAACGCGACGATTTGTTTGTCATATTCGCGGATCGTCGCGCCGAGGCTTTCGATTTGTGTCGCCACCCCCAACAACGCCGCGTGCAACACCTCGGGGCAGGCCTCCCGGACGCGCTCGACCCATTGGTTCTGGGCGCATTGGCCCAAGCGGATGCCGTGCGACTTCGCCATGCCGCGCAAACTCCCTTTCAATTTCGTGCGGCACTCGAGCACGGCCTCGCGCGCCCGCAACAACGTGCGTTGTTGTTCGGTCTCGAGCTTGCGCGGCGCGACGGGATTCAACAGGGCCGGGTTGGTGCGTCCCAGCTCGGCCAACCAATAGGCGTCGTTGCGGTCGTTTTTCGAGTCGGATTGGCTGATTAAACGCAATTGCCGCGCGTCGGCGACGAGCACGTCGTGGGCGAGGGCGGCCAGGCGGCGGCGAATCCAGTTGCTGTGGCTGCCGGTTTCGATCACAATGCGCAGCCGCGGCCAACGGCGGAACCAGCGATCCAAGACCTCCGGGCGGGTGGGGACTTGGCATTCCTCGAGGCTTTCGCCGGCGAGGTCGGTGAGCCGTACGAAGCAACGTTTGTCGCCGATGTCGACGCCGGCGACGGCGCAAATTTCGTTGTCTTTTTGCATCTGGATGCGTTGTTGCGCCAACTGTTGTTCGAGCTGGGTGAGTTGGCGGGTCTTCGCTTGTGAGCTGTCGGCTTTCTTGGTTTGGTGTTTGTCGGTTTGGTTCTTGTCGGTCTGTTGTTTGCTATTCTTCTTCATGGCTGGTCGCCTCCTTTTCAAAAATCCATTGCACCTCCCTTGTGGAGAAGTGCGCTGCTGCCGGTAGCCTACCGCTTCCCGGCTCCAAGCGACCAGCCTCTCATCCCATCTCTGTATCCACGGTGGGAATCGTGTACGTCGGCGCAAGAACAGTAGGGCGCACGAGTCTTTCACAGCCCCTCACGCGCACGGCTCGGCCTGGGTGGCGGCGGGCTTGGCGAGTTGGCGTGAGGGGTCGTGGGGGCGTACACTAGGCGAAGGCGTGGATGCGCCGATTGAGGGAGGTTTCGATTCCCATGGCGAAGTTTTCTTCCGTGACCCGACGGGGTTTTCTCAAACAAACGGCCGGCGCGGCCGCGGCGCCGTTGATTGTTCCCGGCGCGGCGCTGGGGCTGGGAGGCGCGGTGCCGCCTTCCGATCGCATTACATTGGCGGGGATCGGCATGGGCCAACGGAATCGCAATAACCTGCGCAAATTTCTCGAAGAAAAAGACGTCCAGGTCGTGGCGAACTGTGACTGCTTCGCCGATCGGCGGGAGTTGTCCAAGCAGATGGTCGACAAGGAGTACGGCAATACAGATTGCGCCTCCTATCGCTTCCACGAAGAAGTCCTCGACCGCTCCGACATCGACGCGGTGCTGATCGGGACCGGCGACCGCTGGCACGCGTTGATGAGCATGTTGGCCGCCCGCGCGGACAAGGACGTCTATTGCGAAAAACCTTTTTCGATGACGATCGGCGAAGGCCGAGCGCTGGTGGAGACGACAAAACGCTACGGAACCATCTGGCAGTGCGGTACGCAGCGCAAGTCGAACCCGGGTTATAAGTTCTTGGTCGACGTGGTGCAAAGCGGGCGGGTCGGAAAAGTCCACACCGTGACCACATCGTTCGGGCCGGACGCCGGTTGGCTCGCCACGGCGCGGCCGAAACCGCGGCCGGCTCCGGATCCGAATGTTTTCGATTACGACCGGTGGCTGGGACCGGCCCCCTGGGCGCCTTATGCGGAAGACCGCGTGCGGCTCTGGCGGCTGAACTGGGACACGGGCGCGGGCGCGATCGCGGACATGGGGGCGCACTATCTGGAAACCGCGCAGTGGGCGCTGGGCGACCAATTCACCGGGCCGACGGAGTTCGAGGGCGAGGGTGTTTTCCGCGACGATGGCGGGTTGAACAACATCCCGTACTTTTACCAGGTGCGGGCGCGCTATTCCGATGGGGTGCGGCTCTACATGGATTCCAATACCAAGGGGCTGCGCATCAGCGGAGACAAGGGTTGGATACGGCTTTCGGACCTGGGAGGCATAACGGCGACTCCGGACTCGGTGCTCGAAGGCTTGGAATTGCCCAACGCACACTGGCAGATTCAGACGCCGCACATCCGCAATTTCCTTGACTCGATGCGGTCGCGCGAGTTGACGGCCTCGCATCCGGAGATATCGCAGAGGGTGCATTCGATCGTTCACTGCGGTAATCTTGCGCTGCGATTGGGACGCAAGCTGCATTGGGACCCGAAAGCCGAGCGCTTTGAGAACGACGAGGAAGCCAACCGCATGATCCACCGCACGATGCGGGCGCCTTGGCGGGTGTGACGGGACGAGAGCGACACAGAGCGAGGAAATCGAACAGCACGTTAGCGGAAAACGAGGAATCAACGATGGCAGAGCGAAATGAACGGATCGGTCGGATGAAGGCGAGCGGTGTGGCCGCGGCGGCGGCAAGCCCGGAGCTTGCCGACCCGACTCCGATGGAAATCAGCAAGACGGTGAGTGCGGTGCGGGGGTACGACTACGGGCGTTCGACGGTCCCTTGGTTTGAACTGGATCAATTGATCAAACGTTCCCACGAGAGGCCGGAAGCGAGAGCGCGGATCGAGCAGGAGCTGGCGCGGCTTCTTGATTCCGGGGTTACACTCGCCTGCAAGCAAGAGATCTGCCGGCGGCTTTGGATTTTCGGCGGCGACACGTCGTTGCCAAGTTTGGAAAAAATGCTGGCCGACAGTGATCCGCATACCGCCGAGGCGGCTTGCTATGCGATTGCGAGCCGGCCGTCGGAGGCTGCTGACCAGGCGCTGCGCAAGGCGCTTGGACGCCGCGAGGACGGTGGTCTGGCTGCCGTGGCTACGCTGCTGGGGGATCGACGCGTGGCCGACGCGGCGGGACGCCTGACGGGTTTAGCGAAACGAGGGGACGGGGAGGTCGCTTCGGCGGCCATCGCGGCGCTGGGGAAAATTGCGTCGCCCAAGGCGAGAGAGGCGTTGAGTCATCTTCACGGGGAGGGAGGCGACAAGGGGCGCGAGGCCTCGCACGCTTTGTTGGAAAGCGGCCGCGAATTGCTGGCCAAGGGGCAGGAGTCGGCGGCGAAGGCGGTGCTGGGGCCGCTTACGGCGGAGAGTGAGCCGGCGCAGGTCCGGCGGGGTGCGAAGCTGGCGCTGGCGGAGGCGGGGTAGTTTTCGAGGTTCGGTTTTTGGCGGGGTGGACCTTCCAGTCGTCCTTCCGTTCTTGACATCCAGCACGCCGTCGGTTTTGGGGTGCCGAGACCGAGGCAAGTAAGCACGCTAAGGAACGTCGAGTGTCAATTGTCGTCGGCTGTGAAAGGTGAACCGTTCAGGTTGGCGGGGTGGCATCGAACGGTTGTTCCTACGCCCCATCCGGGGCTTATTTTTTTTTGTGGTGGGACCCCGGGTTCCGCTTCGCTTCACCCGGGGCTACTATCCGTGCCCCCGTCCGGGGGCAGGGACCGAGGTCCCCGAAGACATCCGGCCATAAAGCGATCAACCGCCGGGGCTGGAACGAGACCCAGGGGAGGTGGTTTTAGAGCCACCACTTTTGTTGCTTCCGAGGTACGGCATCGGATACCGCTTCCTTACGGTCGCGGCTCGGTTTGGGTTCTTTTCGCCGTTACGACAAAACGGACGTCTCGGCCCGTCGGGATGACCAAACGGCCGGCGCTCTCTTCGATTGACGATGTGATCGTTACGGCTTCATCTTTTTCCAGCAGCAGCCAGGTCGGTTGATCGACCCGCGGCAAGTGGAACTCGCGCCGAATGCCGTCTTTCTTGTCGGTGGCGGTGATTCGTTCGTAGACTTCCACGCCGCCGATTTCATAGTGGAATTCGGGATGCCCATCCACAAGACGATAGCCGCGAAAACGGGTTGCCGGCAGACTTTCGAGCAATCCGACGCGCAAGGGGCTCTCAACGGTGCGGTAAAAGATGTCGCCGATCAGGTCGGGGGTTCGGGTGCGTTGGGTCGCCGGGTCGCGCTTTTCGGTGAGGGTTCCGGTCGTGTCCAAGAAGCCCCCCAGCCAGGCGTAGCGCAGGCGGCTTTCCCCGGCGTCGAAGCAATAGGACACTCCGCCGGGCAGGCCGACGGCGATCGCGGCCGGGGTAGCTTCGGGCATATACCAGCGAACGACGATGGGGTCGTCCTTGGGGACGAGCAGGGACTCGCGGTCGGGTTCACCGGGGCCTCCGGCGAGACCTTCGGGCAGGGGCATCTTGTCGCCTTGCGAAAACGCGGCCCACAGCGCGCCGATCGTCCGCTCGGTTTCAGCGGGCGCGGTCGAGGTGAAATAGTTGGGCATCGAGGTGCCGGAGAGGATGCGAGCCGGGTCGCGCATCCAACGGCGGAACCAATTGGCTCGCAGGCGGCGGCCGGCGTGGGTGAGATCGGGGCCGTCTTCGCCCAACGGATCGTGTCCCTGAAAGCCGTGACAGCCGACGCAACCCATGCCGTCGCGGGCGGCGTCGGTTCCCAGAAAACCGACCCCGCGCGCGGCCTCTGTGGAAAGGGCGGTTTCGGCCGGCGGAATGTCGGCGGCGGTTTTGGGGGCAAGGCCGGAAGCTTTCGCCAGAGCCGCGACGAGGAGCTTGGCTACAGCGGCAACGTAGCGCGGCATGCGAAGTTGGCCGCGGCGCCGGCTCTCGGCCGAGCCGTCGAGCACCGAGGCAAGCCATGACGGCGTCAGCTTCGCGCCGGCCTCGGTGAGCGTGGGGGCGGTTTCGGCCAGCGGCGCGGTGGGACCGGCGTGGTTGGTTTGATGACACGTCACACAGCCGAGTTGCCGCATGCGACGGGGAAGATCATAGACCGGTGCGGGACTGATATCGGGGTGCTCGCCGAAAGCGACGACAAAGGCGTTGAGAGCGTGGCGCTCGTCTTCTTCGAGGGAATAGATCGGGACGCCGGTCGGGTCCTCGGCGAGGCAGCCGTTATCGGGGGAAAGCCGAGCGAGTTCCGGCGCGATGTGCTCATTCGCGGGGGACGTCTCACCGTCTAGGGAGTGACAAGAGAGGCAGCCGCCGGATTGGACGACGGCGCGGCCGCGGTTCGCGTCGCCTTTTTCGACGGGTTGTTCGAAAGCCGGGTTCCTGGATCGAGTGAGCAGGGTGGCGAGGTTGTAGGCTTCTTCGTCGGTCAGCGTCGACGACGGCATGCGGCCGGAGGGATCAAAGCGCGCGGGGTCGAGCAAGTAGGCCTTCAGAGCCGCGACCGACATTTTCGAACCCATCCCGGTGAGGGCTTGCGCGGGGTCGTGTTGCGGGTTTTCGTGGCAGGCCGCGCAACCGAGCGTCGCGAAAAGCTGCCGCCCGCGGTAGGGACCCGCTTCCTTGGACATGCGTTGAAATTCGAAGTCGCCCCCTTGGCTGAGGGATGCGAAATAGGCCGCCGCGTCTCGACTTTGCTTGGGCGTGAGTTGGCGGGGCATCGACGAGCGGGGGCGGAAGGCGCGCGGGTTTTCGATCCAATGGGCGAGCCAAGGTGTCGCGACGCGGCTGGCGATGGCGGTCAAGTCAGGCCCGGGGCGGCCGTGTAGCGACTTGGATTCGGTGCGGTGGCAATTGACGCAGCCGTAGTCTTCGGCGAGTTGCCGGCCTTTCTCGATGAGGCGGTCTTGAGCCGTGGGACCGGCGGCGGGGTCGTGGGACCAGCGCTCGGGCGGAATCGGCTCCCAGTCGAAATGGGCGGCTTTCCAGCGGATCTGAAGACGGGCAGGGCCGATGGCGCGGCGATAGGCGATTCGGACGGCAACTCGGCCGCTTTCGATTCGAACCGGTTCGTCGCCCATGGGTTTGTCGTCGATGAAGACTCGAGCCCCGGCGCGATCGAAGGTGTAATCGGCCGTGCGGAGGACGAGCAGAAAGCCGGCCCATTCGGATTCGAAAGAGGCGGCGAGAGAGGGGTGCGGGGATTCAGCGGGATCGAGGTAGAAATTCGGCGTGGGGGTTATGAGGCGGACTTGGTGTCGGGTGTCACGGGCGGTGAGCACCAAGCCGGGTTGACGGTCGGCCGGGCCGGCGTGGGAATGCGTAGTGGCTCCGGGGCGCTGCGCCGGTGCGAAGGAAGGGCCCGCCCAAAGCGCGGCCACGAGGACGAGAGCGGCGGCCTCAGGTCGGCGACGGCTTGGTCGTTCGGCGTTCTTACTCGCGATGGCGAACTTGGCCACGCTGCCCTTTCCAATTCGATCGCCTATTGTATCGTTCCGGGCGAACAGCGGGGTGCGGGCATGCGGTAGGCGCGGTGGGTGCGCGACATAAGTATGGAAGCATAGGCGCCGCGACAGAGGCGGCGACGGCAGGGTCGAACATTTGACATTGCCTTTGGGAAACGTCGTATGCTCGGTGCGGGAAGGTTTGTGGGACCGCTTTGATTCTCCCGGGGTGAAGACACAAAGAATGCGCGCCATGCTGACTGATCGAAGTACTGCACGACGCGGACCGGGGGATCCTTCAAGTCGCGGCCGCTGCGGTCGGTGTCGTCTGATGCTCGAGCGCCTGTCGGTTGCCGTAATGACCTTGACCGCGTCGCTGGCCGCCCAAGTTCCCGCCGATGCGTATCGCGTGGAGACGGTGCGCATGCCGCGCGACGCGGCGCCGGAGGTCAGCGCGATCGCGTTTGGTCCCGACGGGCGGCTCTATGCTTGTTTTCGACGCGGCGACATTTACTCGATGGACCCGCGCAGCGGGCATTGGCGGAAGTTCGCTGAGGGGCTTCAGACGCCTCTTGGGATCTTGCCGGGGAAGCAAGGCGAGTTCTTCGTCGCTCAGGTGCCCGAGCTGACGCGCGTGGCGGACACGGATGGCGACGGCAAAGCGGACGTCTACGAAACCATCAGCGACGGCTGGGGGTTGTCGGGGAATTACCATGAGTTGATTGCCGGACCGGTGCGCGACGCGGAAGGGAATTTCTACCTGACGTTGAGCTTGGGGTCGGGGCTGGCGCTGCCGCGGTTTCCGGTTCGCGGCGAGTTCACCAAACAGGGCCGACGAGCGGAGGAGCCCCGGCCGGGCCGCGTGAATCGCGTGGGGCATTATTCGTCGGTTCCCTATCGCGGCTGTTCGGTGAAGATCACCCCGCGAGGGAAAGTGAGTCCGATGTCGTGCGGTTTTCGGCAGCCGAACGGCCTGGTGTTGTCGCCAAGCGGCGAACTGTTCGCCACCGACAACCAGGGCGACTGGGTCGGCACGTCGCCGTTGCACCACATTACAAAGGGGGCCTTCCACGGTCACCCGAGCTCGCTCAACTGGGACGCGAGTTTCAGCGAAGACCCCGTGAAAGCGCTGGTGTCGACGCTGGTCGAGCGGCGCAAGATGCCCGCGATTCAGTTCCTGCAAAACGACATGGCGGGTTCGACGGCGCAACCGATTTTCGACACGACCGAGGGGAGCTTCGGCCCCTACAGCGGGCAGCTCTTTGTCGCGGAATGGTCGTACCGGCGGATTCTGCGGGCGGATTTGGAAACGGTCGACGGCGTCGTGCAGGGGGCGTCGTTCATTTTCCTGGAGGGCAACGGTTTGCGCATGGCGAATAATCGTTTGGCCTTCGCTCCCGACGGGAAGACTTTGTATGTGGCGCAAACCTCGCGTGTGTGGGGCGGCTCGACTGAGGGGCTACAGCGCATCGTGTGGCAGGAGAAGACGCCGATGGATATTCTCCACATGCGTCTGACCAAGACGGGCTTCGAGCTGACCTTCACCAAGCCGGCCGACGCAGAGACCCTGCGCGATCCGGCGGCGTATTCATTCACGCATTACTACTACCTGTATCACGACAAGTACGGATCGCCCAAGACGGACGTGACGCCGGTGAAGGTGGTGTCGGTCGACGTTTCCGAGGACGGCCGACGGGCGCGGCTGGGGCTGGATTCGCTTGTGCCCAATCGTGTCTACGAACTGCGATCGGCGGGGATTCGCTCGGCCGATGGGGAACCCCTGACGACTCGCTTGGCGGCTTATACACTCAACAGGCTCAAGAGATGAGCGGCAGGTCCCTTACCTCATCCAAATCAAGGCGCGTTAGCCGGCACTCGGCGATAAGCTGCCGGGCGATCTGTAGACAACGCCCTTGACTAGAGGATTGCCCCAGCCTTCAAATGACCAAGTTTCCAACAGGGGAATCGACGTGGGCCAACTGGCCACCGCGACCAGCGGTCTCTTTGAGCCAAGCCATGGCGGCCTTGATTCCTCGCTGGAGAGGAAGCTCCTCGATTCCCTCGAGTTCGAGGAGTTCTACGAGACGCTGCTCATGGGAGCGGTAGCGAGGCGGGAACCGCAGCACCGAGACGGCCTTCCCACCTTCATCCTGCTGGCGGACGATAGGGCAAGGGATCCCGGCACCGAGATGATAGGACGCTCTCGACAAGCTGATCGTCCTCTCCGGTAGGACTAGCCACCGACGGTAGGAGAAAGTTAGTCCCCCCTCCTGCACCAAGAGGCGGCCGTAGGTTCTCTTCGGCACGCTCGCGATTCTCAGAACTGTAAACGCGTAGAGCCGGTCAGGACTGGGAACCGTATCCCTGCGCCGGAAAAGCACCAGATCTGCCGCCAGTACGCTCCCAAATACCATAAGACGAAAAGACCACCCCGCAAGCGGAATGGACACCAGTACAATCAGCAACGCGACGAGCAAGCCAAGGTACGGGTGGATCAGACTGCTTCCGATAAGCACCGCCAGGATGAGGAGCTTCACTGACCTCAGCAACAAATCGAAAATCCCGAAGGGACTCAGCAAGATAAGCACGTTGATGGAGTGGAAGGCTAACCAGACACAAAAGAAGGCCGCTACGAAGATGACCACTCCAACTCCAACAAACAGAGCGTATGGCAGGTGCCCCAGGACTTCAAGGAATCCTGGCACGGTCAAACCCGCGTAATTGACGGCGACTGTCTCTACGGAGTATGTCAAACGTATGCTCTCGGACACCGCAAATTCGGATAGGAACATCGGGACCACTGCTGGTACTGCTATGGGCAGCACGACGACTGGCGCGACACGCGGAAGAAAATCCACGACAAATACTATGCCTATGAGAAACGCTCTTACGAAGCGCCGGTGAGCGTCGTTTCCTCGCTTAACAATGGGTTGACCGGCATCATGGCCGTGCTCTATGGCGAGGGCGACTATATGAAGACGGTGGGCATTGCCACATCGGCCGGGTACGACTGTGACAATCAAGCGGCGACGACCGGGGGGCTGATCGGAGTCCTCAACGGCTTCAGCGGCATGGGGACCGTCGCCACCGACCTGACCCTAAACCTGGCGGCGTGGAGCACTTGGGAGAAACCCTTCAACGACCGCTACGTCAACATTTCCCGCGACGAAGTGAAGTTGCACACCCCAATCAGCGAAATCGTTGAGCGCATCGGGGCGGTGGCAAAGACCGCCATCCTGGAAAACGGCGGCCGCATGGAGATGCGCGACGGCAAAGCGGTCTACGTCATCAACTCCGACTTCTGACTTAAGGCGGAAATGATTACACAGCCATTGTGAACGGGCTGGTTCAGCACCTCGCCGTCAGGGTGGATCTATGTGTCGTAATTCTGTGCGAGCTGAGTCAGACTGCCGACAGTACCAGTGCTCACACCGAACGCGGCGGTCAAGGGTTCCGCAGCCCCCTCGACAATCTGCGCAAAGCCGTCTCCAGCGAGAGTGGTAGGATTATCCGGACCGACCGGTCGGCCTAAAACCGCGAGGGAAGTTCGGAAGTCATTGCAGACAACGTGGTTGCCGCCCGGGTTGGCGTCAGCGACTTTCGTCTTAGGCCGACCAGGACCAGTTTTATCCAGGTCAGCCTAAACATAAGTTATACCGGCCGATTCCACTGGGACGGCGCGCCCACAGAAACCTCCTCTTGGTGGGACAAACAAACATAAGGAGTGATGAGCATGACAAACGACGCTAAGACCGGAACGGTCGATATCAATGGCACGAAGCTCTACTATGAGCTCAGGGGCAGAGGGCCATCACTGTTCTTCATCCCGGGTGCGGAAGGTGACGCCGAAGAGTATCTCCGAGTTGTGGAACGGCTCGACAACGATTTCACCGTATTGAGCTACGACCGTCGCGCGTATTCACGAAGCCCTCGACCGGCCGGGTACACTGGCAGCACCGTGGACGTGGAAGCAGGCGACGCCGCGGCTCTTCTCAGGGCTTTGGAACTGGCCCCGGCGATTGTGTGGGGCAATAGCTCAGGCGCCATCATAGGGCTAAGCTTGGTGCTGCGACATCCTGAAGTGGTTCGTAAAGCCATGCTGCATGAACCCCCGCTCTTCGCGGGTCTAAGCGACTCCGACCACGTACTGGACTTCTTGAAGAAGGCCACTGCGAATGGCAAAGCGCCTTTCTTGCGCATGCTGACTGGCGATGCCGTGTACAACGGTTTCTCCGAGGGGTACCGCACACGCTTAGAAGCCGACGACACATGGATTCAATACGAGTTCAACAACTTCGAGCACTACAGACCGACCGGCGAAGACTTAGCACAGGTACAGAAGCCGGTGGCCGTGCTGTATGGCGCCGACAGTCCGCCGTTTTTTGGGGAGGCAGCCAACTGGCTGTCGGAACGCCTGGGTACCGAGCCTGTGACCATGTCTGGCGGACACGGGCCCCACTATGACAGGCCCGAAGAGGTAGCCAAGATCATTCGGGACCTTGCGCCCATCGACTGATTTGGGGTGCCGAACGTTTCCTGAAACGTGTCTATCTCAAGAAACCATGGTTCGCCGCAGGCTAAGTCGTGCCATCGTTCGCAAGACGAGGGTGACAACGGCGTGCTGTCCAAGTGCCTGTTAGATTGGCGCTTGGCGCGGGCTACGATTTCGAGATGAGAACTGTCCTGCACCCCGCCCAGGTACCGGATCGACCCATCGGAGCGGCGTTGGTCAGCGGGAAACTCGCCTCTCCTGAAAGAGAGAAAGTCCCGGCGCGCTTCGGGCAAAACCGCCTCGGGCTCATTACTGAGTCTCGCATAATATACTGTCAATCGAGACAAAGAGAAGACTGTTTCCAGAAAGCGGTAATCAAGCGCGGTTTGCGGCGCATTCGCCGCAGCGCTTTGCGGGCGCGCTCGTCGAGTTCCCAGTAGTCCTTCGGGCAGACGTTGGGCAACTCGTGCTGCTTCCAGTACGCCCAAATGTATTCCACCGGGTTCAACTCCGGCGCATAGGGCGGCAAGTACTCCGTTGCGATGTGATCCTCGGAGAGCTGGATGAACTCCCGCACCAGGCGGCTGCGGTGCGCCGGCAGCCGGTCCCAGACGATCAGCAGTGGGCCGTCGATGTGGCGCACCAAAGCCTTCAGGAAGTCGATGACCTCCAGCTCGCCGATCGCGCCGGGATAGAGCCGGAAGTAAAAGTTGCGCAACGTCAGCCCGGCCGACACCGACAGCTTGTCCCAGTTGAAGTTGAACTCCAACACCGGTGTCTCGCCGCGCGGCGCCCAGGTGCGGCAACGATGCGGCTTCTGACTCAATCCGCTTTCGTCGATGAAGACGATCGTACGTTCTTCTTTGCGGGCTTTTTTTTAATGGCCGGCCAAGTCTTGCGCTGCCAGCCGCGGATGGCCTCTTCGTTGCGCTCCCGCGCTTTGCCGACGGGCCGTTGCGGGCTCCAACCGAGCGCCCGCAGGATCTTCCAGACATGGCCCTCGTGATAGCGCACGCCGAACTCGTCTCCGATCAGACGAGCGACCCGCGGACAGCTCCACAGCGGCGTCGGGAAGCCGTGCGCCTCGGGGCCTTCCAGCAGCAACGCCTCGAGGCGTTCGAGCTGCGCGGCGTCCAACAGCGGCTTACGGCCGGCGCGGCCGGCCTGGCGCAACCCGGCTTCGCCGTCACGCCGGTATCGTCGCAGCCACTCGCTGACGCTTTGCCGCGCGACCTTCAATCGCCTCGCTGTCTCGGACTGACTACAGCCTTGCTCGACCAACCGGATCGCTTTGAAACGGCGCTTCTCCAGGGCCTCGAAATCCCGCCGTACGCCTTTTATATTTCCCATACATACAAAGACGTACGTACCCCAAAAAGGTGTCACTTTATTTTGCGAGACTCAATAACTTGACAATGCCGGCTCGGAAGTAGAGATTTCCGCGGACCTACCGTTTCCCCGCACCGGACCCATCGAAGGAGCCGGCAGTCGAACGTTCTTGAAGTCGAGCGTTCTTGATGATAAGTTGGAGATGCGTTTCGAATCAGATTCGATCGAGACTCCATGCGATCCCGGAAAAACAAACGCCTCGCTTGGCGCGGCCTGATCTTGCTGCCGTTATCAGCCGCCTCCGCCGTGGCGGCTGATTCAGCGGCTCCGAGCTTCCGCGACGACGTCCTGCTGGTGTTTGAGCAGCGCTGCATCGCCTGCCACGGGCAACAGAAACCGCAACAGGGCCTGAACTTGACGGACGCCTCCGCCATTTTGAGGGGCGGCAGGTCGGGTCCGGCAATCGAAATCGGTTCGTCGGGAAAGAGCCTACTCCTCACGAAGCTTGTGAGCGGAGCGATGCCGCCGGGCGGCCCGAAGCTCCCCGACGAAGAGATTGAGCTGATACGTCGGTGGGTCGACGAAGGCGCCGGGCAGGAAGCAGGCGTCTTGGGCGCGAATCTGGTGACAGAGGCGATCATGGCCCCAACGGTTTCACGACGTTGTTAGCCGGCGGCGGCGTCAAGGGCGGAGTCGTGTACGGAGCGACAGACGAGCTGGGCAACCATGCGGCCGAGAACCCCGTCAGCGTCCACGACTACCACGCGACACTGCTGCATCTTCTGGGAATGAACTTTCGCGACCTGACCTATGATCGGCACGGCCTCGGCGAACGGCTGACGGATCAATTCGCCGCCCGGGTGATCCAAGACATTCTGGCCTGAAGAAGGGCCCTGCCTCGGCGTCTTTCGCCGCAGTGCCCGGGCACGGCATGTCCCCTCCGATCATGGGGAATATCGGAAGTGAGTCCGGCGGTGACTTGGGCGTGCGGTAACTACAGATTGCAAGAAAATGTGATTTTCCGTACACTTGGTTTGGGGGTAGACGCTCGGCGGACTTGGTGCAACACAGTTGCAACATGAAGTGCGAAATGCGAGGCTCGGCCGGCCAAGAGCCGACCCAAGGCTTGCGAGTTGCAAGCGAGTTGCATACCGGCTTTCAAGGAATCGACCGGCGGCGACTGGTCGCCGGCCGCTTCCTTCAGCCCAACGGATCGAGGCAGGTAGGCCCCGGTCGCACCGTGGCAACTCTCCTATTGCAGTTCACTTGCAACGGCTGAGCTGTGGCGGGTCGCCGCGCATTTGCTGTCTCCTCATCATGCGCGCCGCAACTGATTTGCATCTTGTTCAAGAGCGCCGGCTTGCCCTGAACGAACACAGCGTAGCCTCCTTGACAGAGTTGAGGCGAGACGCCTATAAGAGTTGCGGAAGTGCAACAAGCAGGAGAGTGATATGAAGGGAAAGACGAAAGTCGTAGACCGCCTGCAGGCCCAACTCAAAACGGAGCTCACGGCGGTGCATCAGTTCCTCCTCCACGCTGAGATGTGCCGCAACTGGGGGTACCTTCGCCTCGCCGAGCACTCCAAGTCGGAAGCGATGGAAGAGCTCGGGCACGCGCAGTCGCTCATGGAACGCATACTGTTCTTGGAAGGGCAACCGAATATGCGGGAACTCGCCGACCTTCGGATTGGCCGGGATGTAAAGAGTCAGTTTGAAAACGACTTGGCTCTTGAGGTGCAAGCCGTGCCGGATCTAAACGAGTCGATCGCGATCGCCACCGACGAGGGTGACAACACGTCTCGGGAACTGTTCGAGAAGATTCTGATCGACGAGGAGGAGCACGTGGATTGGCTCGAGGCCCAACTCGGGATGATTGACCAAATGGGCTTGGGTGTTTATCTATCAGAGCAGATGAGGGAGTAACGCCTGACTTGGCTCTCCACCAAAGCTGTGTCGAGCGCCGCGGGGTGCAAGTCGGTAGGTCCGGTTCGCGTGGTCAAGCCTTAGCCGGCAGGATCTCGCGGTGAACGACCTCTCCCCGATAAGCCTGTGGTCCGCCAAAATTGCATGGCCGTGTAGATTGAAGAGCTTGCGCTCAAGCTCAGTTGACAGCCCAGTCCGCTGTTAGCGTACTCTGGCATTGACGAAAAAGTCTCATTTTCGTGGCGTCTTTGAGACGGCGAACGACGGAAGGACTCCGGACCACAGCTGTCTTAGCAGGTTGCGGTAGCACCGACCCTCCTGTACCCACCTGCCCCAAGAGCAGGCGCGCGGGTGCAGTTCTACGGTCAGCAATCAACTGATTCCAAAGTGGTTATTTCGACCGAGAAGCTCTCCGACCTAGCTAGTTCGTTTCCCAGGCACCGCGGTAGTCGAGCTTGTCGTCGCCAATGCATAGGGGTAGTTGGTCGACGGCGGGCGTCGGGCGTTTGTTGCGGCAGCCGAACTTGGCCGTGCATTGGTCCAGGCGGTCTTTGTAGGGGCAACGCTCGGTGGAGAGTTCGTCGGCGCGCTGCATCATCTGAGAGAAGATCTCGGTGATCTGGTCCAGCCGCTTCTGATACTCTTCTCTCTCGATACGCTGCATGGCGGGATCACTCGGCCTCGGCGGCCTTCTCCTCGATGAGCTGCCTGGCGAGCGTGACGCACTCCATGGCGTCCTTGCCGTAACCGTCGGCGCCCATGTCGTCGGCGAATTCGGGGCTGACCGGGGCTCCGCCGACCATGATCTTCACGTCGTCGCGTACACCCTCGTCGATGAATGCTTCGATCGTGACGGCCATGTTGGGCATCGTCGTCGTGAGCAGCGCCGACATGCCCATCAACGACGCTTCGTTCTCCGCCACCGCCTCGAGAAACTCGTCCGCGCTCGTATCCACGCCCAGGTCGATCACTTCGAAACCGGAGCCGCGCAGCATCATGATGCAAAGATTCTTCCCGATGTCGTGAAGGTCGCCTTTGACCGTACCCATCACGACTTTGCCCACGGGCTTAATTCCGGAAGCCGACAAGATCGGCTCGATGTGAGCCATGCCGGCCTTCATCGCCCGGGCGCACCCGAGGACCTCGGGGACGTAAATGAAATTCTCGCGAAACTTGATGCCGACGATGCGCATGGCGGCGATCAGGCCGTCGTCCATGACCTCGAGGGCGTCGGTGCCTTCGCCAAGAGCCTTCCGCGTCAACTCGTCGACGACCTGGTGCTTGCGATCGACCAAGGCCGCGCCGATCTCCTGCATCTCAGGCCGGATCCTGGCGAAGGCTTCGATGAGCGGCTCGCGCTCTTCGGGCTTCGCAACGTATTGGTCGATTTCGTTGCGGATGAACTCGTTCGAGATATCGCTGAGGGAAGGCATCTGTCGTGGGTTGCTGGAACGGACGAACTTGACGGCGCTCAGTTGGCGGTAGAGTGTTCGCGGTGCCAGTCCCTCACGGTTCGAGGAATCTCTTTGAGATTTTCGATCGAAGTCTGCAGCGGAATGGCACACTCGGGGCCGATCAAGGGAACGCCCGCGTCGAGGTTTCGAATCACTTCGCCGCGAACCTCCTCGGGACCTCTTGCGTAGAGCGTTTCCGGATTATTGATATTCCCTACCAAGGCAATGCGCTTGCCTACGATCGCCATCGACTCGGCGGCGGCGTTCTTCGAGTCATAGTGAAAAGCCGCCATGCCGCTTTGAGCGATGTAGTCCATGCGATCAACGGTACGCCCGCAGATGTGCAAGATCAGCGGAACGGGCAAGACCTCAACGAACTCTTGGTGCAGCTCCAGCAAATAGCGCTTGTAATACTCCCCGCTGACGAGGTCGCCGGTGGCATGATCGGGCAGCGTCAGGGCGTCCGCCCCGGCCTCGATCTGCGCCATACCGAAGTCGATCGTCGCTTTCTTCATGCGGTCCAGGCACAGTTTCGTCTTACCGGGATCATCCATCGACATCAGCAGGAAGGGCTCGACGCCAAAGCAGTGATAACCCAACGTCCACGGACCCATCGTCTTGCCGATGACCGCTGTTTCGTTGCCATATTCCTTCTTGAGGATCTTAATGGCCTCGACGACGCACTTGGTATCTTGGTGCGTCAGGAAATCCGGCGGAAGCTGAATGTCGTCGGGCTCCACCCAGATCGGCTCACGCATGCGGACCGTCGGCCAATTGTCTTTTTGCTCCCACTGCATTTTGCAGCCCAGCGCCGAAGACTCCTGGATGATCGAGAAGACGGGCATGATCGTGTCGAAACCGAGCTCGGTATAACCCGTCGCCGCCAAGCGCGCCATCAGCTCCGGTTCCCGATTGGCGGCGGGGAAGGGCGCGTCGACCAGATCCATCAACTCGACCGTGGCGACGGAAGTCGGGTTGCACACGGGGGTTCGGTCGACCGGCTCCCCGCCGAGCGCCGCCAACACCCGCTCGCGCGACGTCATCGATCCAACACTACTTTCGCGGTTTTCCATTTGTTGTTCCCCGCTTGCCGGCCGGCGTCCAACGCACCGACGCGCGCCGGCCGCCCGTTATTGTTCTTGCGCACTGGGCGCCAAGAGCCGACCTCTCGCCGCCGCCATCTCCTGTTGCCGTAGGAAGCTCCGAACATTCAGCGCCCGAGGCAGCAGCAAACCTATGAGTTCATCGTGCGCGTGGCCGCAAGAAAACGCAACCTTGCCGGCTTCCTCGTCGACCCACTCCAACTCCGCCAGTTTCACCAAGCCCACGGCAATCGCCCCGCGGCGCTCGGCGGCCTTTTCGCTTTCGCCGTCGGTGCTGAGTTGATAGTTCCCGTCTCCCATGCCCGCGACGGTGACATGGGCGCTCGATTTCTTGTCGAAAATGCTCAGCGGCCGGGGGGCGAGATCCTCCGCTGGCAGCACCTTCGAAGCCTCGAGGAAAAGCCTCTTCGTGGCGGAGGTATGGACCGCGCCGCACGGAAACCGAAGTCGCTCTCCATCGCCCGTCGTCGGCTCCATCCCGCCCAAGACCCTCATGGTCCGCATCACGAAGTCAACGCGCTCTCGCGCACCCTCCACCCGGCTAAAGGTGTGAGCCAGCAGCTCGGGGCCGCCGGCGCCGGTTTGTTGATAAAGGGCAATCGAGATGTCGTGGAAATGAGAATCCATCGAGACCAACTCGATCCGCCGGCCGATATTACCTGTGATACCCACGATTTCTATTGGCGCCGATCGATGGGCGTCGCTGATCACCGGTGAGACCGGTTCCGGCGCCGCGCACTTCAAGCTATTATACCGGCGCACCCATTCGCGGCTTGAGTTATGAACCGTCGGCTCGGTCTATTCCCTGAAACGCTCGCCGCGAGTTGGGCGGGCGAGGCCTGCATTGGCCCGCGGGCTATCCGATTCCGATCTCGCGCAAATAGGCGCGCGTGCGTTGGGCAATGGGCATCGGCTTATCGAACGGTGCCGGATACATGTCCTGTTCCACGATGGCCCAGCCTTGAAAGTCGATTTCGTGTAAAGCGTCCCGAAACGCCTCGAAGTTCACCGCACCCTTCGCCGGTTCGCAAAACATGTTCATCCCGACGGCTTTCGCGAAGGGAATCTTTTCAGCCTCGACCTTTTCTTGAATGTCCGCGTTGACGCTCTTCAAGTGAATGTAGGGAATTCGCGCGTGGTGCTTCCGCATGAACGTAATCGGATCGCCGCCGCGATAAGCGTGGTGGCCGATGTCAAGACAAAGCGATATGATCGCCGGATCCGTGTCGGCCAGCAGGCGTTCGATCTGATCTTCATACTCGACGTGGGTTTCGGCATGGGGATGGTATACGACCTGCAATTTGTATTGCTCGCGTGCAATCCGTGCAATTCGATGCGTCGTCTCAATCAACCGTTTCCAGGCGTCATCGTCGAGTCGTCTGGGCCGTGTCAACGCACCGGTTTCATAGTCGGAGTAAATGTCGTCAATCAAGATGAGGAACTTCGCACCCGACTGAACCAGAGTCCGGCCTAGTTTGTGGAGTTCCTCCTCGGTGTCGGGCCACGCTTGCTCATCTTCGAAATGCTTCATCAAGAAGGTCCCGGAAAGCTGCAGCCCGCGACTCTCGAGTTCCGGCCCAAGGACGTTCAGATCTGTTGGCAGATAGCCGTAAGGCCCCAACTCGATCCACGAGTATCCCGCTTCCGCGACCTCATCGAGAAATCTTTGCCAGGGTGTTTGCTTGGGATCACTGGCAAACCACACTCCCCAGCTGTCGGGCGCTGATCCGATCGTGACGTTCATGAGCGGGCCTCGGGGCCGGCGACGCGTGCACTCAGTAGTGGAATCGCTGCTGTTGGCGACGGGACTCTTCATACGCTTTGCGTCGCTCTTGGGTCTTGGCGTCCCCAGAGACCTCGGCCGGGGCGACATCCCACCACATCTCGGAACCCGGGGCGTAGTGGTGCGACTCGGTTTGCGCCACGATAACGCACGGGCCCGTCTCCGAGCGGGCTTCACGCAAGGCTTGGCAGACTTCCGACGGCGTGTTTGCCGACCAGGTCCGCGCGCCCATCCCGGCGGCCGTCTTGGCGAGGTCGAGGGTGACGTAGTCGCCCGAAAGACGGTTGGTCTCGCTATCGCGCGCGCGAAACTCGTTACCGAAATCCTCTCCCGAGGACGCCATCTGCAATTGACGAATGCATTGGTAACCGCGGTTCTCGGAAATCACCACCGTTATCTTCATGTTTTCCTGCCGAGCCGTCACCAGCTCGGTGGGGTTCATCAGGAAGGTCCCGTCTCCAATGAAGACGAAGACCTCGCCGTCTTCCTGGGACATGCGAACACCCAGTCCCGCCGGCAACTCGTAGCCCATGCAGGAAAATCCGAATTCGAGGTGACAGTGGCGGCCTCCCGTTGCGTCCCACAGCCGCAACAAGTCGCCGGGGATACCGCCGGCCGCAGCCACAACCGTGTCGCCCGGCTGGGCGGACTCGTTGACAGCGGCGATGAGCTGCGCTTGGCTCATGATCTCGCCGGGCGTTTCCGTATAGGCTTCTTCCCGGAGTGTGTGCCGCCAGGCCTCGCGAGCCGTCGCGATCTCATCGCGATAGTCGTCACTGGTTCGAATCCCCGCTGACTTACAGGCGCTCAGCAGCCGGCTCAAGGATTCGCGAGCATCCGCGGTAATCGCGAGCGCGCCCTGTTTGTACGCGTCGTGACTGGCAACGTTGATGCTGACAAACTTCACGTCCGGGTTCTGGAACGCCGACTGCGAACCCGTCGCGAAATCGCCAAGGCGCGTTCCCACACTGATCACCAGGTCGGCTTCGGCGGCGATTTTCGTCGCCGCGCGGGTGCCGCAGACTCCGACGCCGCCCAACAGCATGGCCGACTCTTCCTGGACGGCGCTCTTGCCGCCGAAAGTTTCGCCGACCGGAATCCCGACGCTTTCGCAAAACTCTTGCAGCTCTTTCCACGCCTGCGAGTAGTGAACGCCGCCGCCGGCGATCAGCAGAGGTCGGCGGGCGTTTCGGATAAGACCAACGGCATCGGTAATTCGCTGAGGATCGGGAATCCTCCGCTCCACCGGCCAAGTCTTTTCGTGGAAGAAGTTGGCCGGGTAGTCATAGGCATGGGACTGCACATCTTGCGGCAGAGCGACGACGACCGCGCCTGTATCCACCGGATCGGTCAACACGCGCATCGCCTCGGGAAGCGCGGTCAACAGTTGCTCGGGTCTCGAGATGCGATCAAAGAACCGGCTCACCGGACGAAAGCAGTCATTCACGCTGACGTCGGCCGACACGGGATGCTCGAGCTGCTGGAGCACCGGCCCCTGATGGCGAGTGGCGTAGTAGTCGGAAGGCAGCAGCAGCACCGGCAGCCGATTGATCGTCGCGGTCGCCGCGCCCGTGATCATGTTCGTGGACCCGGGACCAATCGAGGAAGTGCAGGCGAGCGTGGAAAGGCGCAGGTTCGCCTTCGCGAAGCCCGACGCGGTGTGGACCATCGATTGTTCGTTAGAGGGCTGGTAGTAGGGCAGGTCATCCCCGTATTGATGCAGGGCTTGGCTCAGGGCCGATACATTACCGTGGCCGAAAATGCCGAAAATACCCGGAATCAGCCTTTTCTTGGCGCCGTCCCGCTCACTGTATTGGACCTGAAGGTATTTCACCAGCGCTTGGGCCACGGTGAGCCGAACAGTTTCGCCTGAATTCGCCATCGCTCTCTCCTTGCTCTGCCTGGAATGGCCCTACGATCGACCGGATCGTTCGTGGGCTTGTTGCCGCGGGCGATTCCGGGCGGCCTCTCGCCGGCACGCTTGGACGGGTGTCAGAAATCAGCTTGCCGGCGCGGAGTCCGCCCGAACACCAAGTTGCGGTCCGATGCGATGCCGGCATTCGACCGAAAATGGCAGGGCTGCCAGCCAGATTAGCATAGACTTCGGAAAAGTGTCAAAGCTGGGGCAAGGCGCAGCAGCCGTTTCGGAATTTTGATAGGGCCCGGGGTGGGGAGGGCCTGTGGGGCGGGGTGAAAAGGCTTCCGGGGAGAGATCGAGAGAATAAGGCTATTTTCGAGCGGTCGATCGCGACCGGTCCGAGGACCGCGGCGCGGGCTGCTTTGTCAAACAACGGGGAAGCCAACAAGCCACGACAACAAGCAGCCCGGGAGGCTAGCCCGCTTTTCTCATCGCGTGGCGAGGCAAAGTGCACGAGAGGCCCATCAGTACGAGGCGCGCGCCGCTTGGCGCCCATTTCTTAAGCAAAGAGGCGTACTTGAACAGTACGGTGAGCACGGCGAGCAAGCGCAACGAAGTAATGGCGGGCCTATCGTGTGCTTTGCTCGTCAGGCGGTGAGAAATGCGGGTAACTGCTGTCCCACGCCGCCGGGTCCGACGGACTCAGCCACAATCGACGGCACAGTTCGGCGGCCGACGGCGGGCTGTGGTGGCCGCGATGCAAATAACGCAGCCGATACAGCCTCTCGATAGTCATCGCGAGAGTCGTCAGCAACCAGCCGACCAGCAGCGCATTGGCCCGATGATGGCAAATGTGTTCGAACCCGTGGCGGGTCTTCTCTGCGATAACTTCCATTTTTTCAGAGGCTATGGCTGTTTGAGGGGCGGGGCCCGCGGATCAACCTCGAGCGAGTGTCCCTCAACCGCCAGGTAGAACTTACCGGCAGCCACTGCTTCATGGCAGTCCCGGCGGCCGGAGGGCCATCGGATTTCAATGTCGGCGGAGGCGCTCTCGCCCAGGCCCACGTGGACTCGCATGTCGTTGCTCGATAAGTAGCTGTCACTGCCACGCACCTCAAAAGCGCGGCGCCCGGCGGCGGTCTCGACGAGAATCTTCGCCCCGATGCCGTCTCGGTTGCTTTCGACTCCTTGGGTTCGAATCGTGAACCAATTCCGGCGATTTCCGCCATCGTTCCGCAGCAAGGTTGGTTCATCATTCTTATTCGCTACGAGAACATCCACATCACCGTCGTTGTCGAAATCAGCGAAGGCGGTGCCGCGGCCCACTCGGTTCTGGAGCTTTCGCATCCCGACCAAGTCCGAGACGTCCACGAATCGCTTGCCCTCGACGTTGCGGAGCAAATAATTCGGCTCGGCGTAGGTGTCGGTCGGATAACGCTGCTCCAACCGCTCGTCGGTGTGGCCGTTGGTAATGAAGAGGTCCAACCCAGGATTTCCATTTTGGCCCTGGCACGGTCACAGGATACACCCCCGCTGCGCCGAATACCACGTCTTTTCGCGCTGAACCCTGCACATCACCTCCGCCGGTAGACGCCAGGGCTCGTCCGTCCGCTCACAGACGTTGATTGAGCGGACTGAACGGCGCTCCGGCCGACACTGCTCCCTGCGAAACCTTTTTGGAGCCAAAAACTGTTGATCCTCGCCCGGGCAACGCTACCCACCCGGCACAGGCAGCGCCCAGATCCTATGCAGCATGTCACCGAACAGCCTGCGGTTCAGATGCCCCTCCGCCAGCAGCAACCAGTAGTAGCGAGCATGCTTGACCAGCCGACCGCCGGTCTTCATCAACCTGTGTTGCAAACTCGTTAGCGACCAGCTTTTGATTCGCTACGGCAGCCCTAGCCGCCGCCACAGGTTGCCCAGGTTGTAGGCCGGCACGCTGAGTTGCAGCCGTACCTCGTTGGCTCGGAAGCGGTGACACGACAAGCGGGTCCAGTGCGTGGCCTGTTTGCCTTCTTTGATCCACTGCTCCGCCGTGCCGCGCTTGTTGTAGAACCGCACGACCGAGCGGCTCGGCAAGCTCATGCTCGTCACGACAAATCCGACGCGCGGGAATAGTTCGCCCTGGTGATGCTCGACCTTGGCGACAACTCGCCTTGCCTTCGACCAGCTCTCGGCCTGATAGCGAAAACTCTTGTAGCGCACTAGGGGCTTGGCGTTCGGCCTGCCCGGTGGCCGAAACAGGATGTCCTCGATCTCCAGCTCCAGGCTCTTGTTCGCCGGGATGCGAATCACGTAGTCCACGCCGCGCTCCTCCATCGCCTCGTAGATCTCGGGCTTGGCGAAGGCGGCGTCGGCGCGGAACGTCACCTGTTTGCCCTCCGCCTGTTGTCGTTCGATCTCCGGCAGTAGCAGCTCGTCCCAGTCCTCGGCGCTGTGCACGTTGCCGGGACGCAGCTTCGCGCCTAGGCAGTCGCCGTGCTGGTTGAACAGCAACAGCGGGTGATAGCAGAGGGACTCAAAATGGCCGTTGTAGGCACTGCCTTCCTGTTGGCCGTGGACGGGGCTCTCCGTGGAGTCCATGTCGAGCACCACGCGGTCTGAACCGTCGGGAGCTTCGGCTTGCGCGACCAGCTCCCGGTTCACTGCCATCAGCCCCAGCAAGTTCTCTTCGCTCGCCAGCATCTCCGTCTCGAAGCCATGCAGCGTCGAGGTCAAGGCTGCTCCGCGATCCCAGTTCCTCTTCGAGCCGATCAAGCGAAAGGTCGGATCGGCGGATACTCGAACGGCGTCATTGAGGTCCTCGTAGCCAGCGAGTCGGCTGTAGACCGACTGCCGCAGCAGATCGGCCAGCGGGAACTTCTTGTTCAAGCCTTGTCGCGAGTCGCTGAGATGCTCGTCGATCAGCTTCCCGAGTCCGAGTCGTTCATCCAGTTCGCGAACGAGAATCAGACCGCCATCCGAGGTGACTCGCGATCCTTGGAAATCGACTTTGAGAAATCCATTGAACGTGAGCTGAAACGGCTTGTTTTCTTTTTCACCCATCGGGTGTTGACCTCCATGGCGTCCTTATCGGGCTCTAGCCCCTATCAATAAAGACGCTGAAGGTCGCTGGATGGTCTGAAGCTCATACATCAAATTGAAAATGCGGGTTGGTTCGGGCATGTCCCCCGCACTCGACAAGATTGTCGGCGGCTGGGAGGTGTCCGGGATTATGACGGTCTCCAGCGGATTCCCACTGGGCGACATCGGCGTGACACCGAACAGAACGGGAGCGTTCTCGGACGATGCCGGCGGTTTCGTGGGTCTCACGCGGCCTCATTTGGTCGGCGATCCCTGCCTTTCCAGGGGCCGGCCTCGGTCGGAGAAAATTTCAAGATGGGTGGACGAGAACGCGTTCCGGCATCCGGAACCCTTCACATTCGGAAGTGCGCCCCGCAACCTGAATTGCCGCGGGGACGGCTGGAAGAACTTCGACATTTCCATTACGAAGCACATTCCCATCAAGGAGTCCGTGAGAGCGGAGTTTCGTGCCGAGTTCTTCAACATGTTCAATCGGACCCAGTTTCGGCACCCCAATATGATCTTGGGAGGCGGCGCATTCGGCCAAGTCACCAGCCAGGAGAACGAACCGCGGATCATTCAGTTGGCGTTGAAGATTCACTTCTGACCCGGGTGGGATTCTTCCCCAACTCGCCTGGGAACTTTCAGGGAATCGGCTAAAGGGCGGGCCTCACGGCCCGCCCTTTATTTCATACCGGTAAGATAGACAGCGAAGAGACCTCATGCCACAAGCAGCACGCCTTATCTGTCTTCTCTTGTCTCCCTGCCTGTTGCCGGGTGTAGCCCGGGCCGGGGAGTGGCCGACCTTCGGGCACGATCCGCAACGGACGGGTTGGGCTGTCGACGAGCGATCGCTCAGTCCGGAAACGGTATCCAATCTCGAGTTGAAATGGAAAACCAAAGTCGACAACGAGGGTTCGATGCTCTTCGCGTTGACGGCTCCCATTGTGGCCGTGGACGTGTCGACGCGCCTCGGCGTGAAGGATGTCGTCTACGTAGCCGGCAAAGAGGGGAAGGTTTTTGCGCTGGATTCCGACACGGGTGAGCTGCTGTGGGAGTGGGAGGTTCGGTCGTATGCGCTGCCCAACAACATCGGGCTGCAAGGGACCCTCTATTGCCCCAACGGCGTCAGCGCGACACCAACCTTCGACAAGCGTAGCGGCATCCTCTATACGCTTGCCGAGGATGGTGCTCTCTACGGGTTGGACATGGGCAGCGGGAAGGTCCGCTTCGGGCCGGTGCAGTTTGTCGCTCCCTTTGCGAAGAGTTGGAGTCTCAATCTTGTCGGCGATACGATCTACACGACGCTGGCCCAAGGCTGCGGCGGCGGGCTGGGCGGATTCTATTCCATGGATATCAAAGATCGGCATCATCCCGTCGTGCGGCAACTCCTTCTCTCCAACACCACCACCGGGGGCGTCTGGGGCCGGGGCGGCCCCATCATTGGCGAAGATGGCCGCGTTTATGGTTCGACGGCGGATGGGCCTTTCGATCGCGCCCTGGGCGATTACTCGAACACCGTTGTCGCCGCCTCCCTCGACAAACTCGATCTCGTGGATTATTTCCTGCCCCACAATTGGTGGGAGGTTTTTCGGTACGACCTGGATTACGGTTCCGCCAGCCCGGTATGGTTCGGTTGGCGGGATTACAATCTGCTCGCCAGCGGTGCGAAAGAAGGCGTCCTGTATCTGCTCGATGCCGACTCGCTGGGCGGCAAAGATCACCAGACGCCCCTGCTGGCGGGGATCAAGCTGGGGAACGATCCGAAGTCCAGTTCTTCTTATGGGATTTGGGGAGGGCTCTCGATGTGGCGGGACGAAGAGGGCGACACCTGGCTCTACGTTCCCCTCTACGGGGCTGTCTCAGAGTCGGCGCCGAAATTCCCCGTAGACCATGGCGCCGGCCAGGACGGCAGCGTCATGGCTTTCAAGGTCGTCGCGGACGGTGAAACTAATAAACCCGCCCTAGAGCCCGCTTGGATTTCAGCGAACTTCAAGGTTCCGGATCCTGTTGCTATTGCGAACGGCGTGGTCTTCGTCCTCGAGACCGGCGAAAACCCCGATCAGCGAGGGGAGTGGAACACGTCGGGAGAAGTGGGCGGTCGTACTACGAAGACGAAGCCCGCGGTTCTCCACGCTCTCGATGCCCGCACGGGGAAGGAACTCTACAACAGCGGCGGGGCGATGGAAACCTGGGTGCACTTCAGCGGCTTGGCCGTCGCCGAAGGTCGTATTTACAGCGTTGACTACGATTCCAACGTGTACTGCTTCGGGCTTAAAGGCAAGTAAAGCTTCGCCGCCTTACTTCATTGCCCGCCGGATACCGTTGAGGTTCTGCGCCATTGCCTTCGTATTCGGATGATCCGGGCCATAGGTCGACTCCAGGATCGTCAAAGCACGTTGCGTGTATTCGAGGGCTCCCGCCAAGTCGCCCTGTTGTTGGAGAATCGAGCCGATCCTGCTCACGGGAATCGCCACGTTGGGGTGTTGCGGCCCCAAGCCTTTCTCGGCAATCGCAAGCGCCCGGCGATTGTACGCCAGCGCGCCGGCCAAGTCCCCTTGCGCGAGCAGGATGTCGCCGACGTTTCCAACAGCGGCGGCCAGGTGAGGGTGATCCGCGCGGTAGACCTGCTCGCTGATATCGAGGGACCTTCGAGCGTACTGCAAGGCATCGGACAATTCCCCTTGGGCGTGGAGGGCCCGGCTCATGTTGAAATATCCGCGGGCCACGTTCGCATGCCGATTTCCGTAAGTCTTTCGGTCGATGGCCAGCGCTTGGCGGGTGTATCGCAGGGCTGCTTCGAAGTCACCTTGGGCTTGAAGAGCTTCCCCGCTGGTTGTCGCGGCCAGCGCAACGCTCGGGTGTTCGGCGCCCAGTGCGTTCTCCGCGGCCGCCAGGGCCCGGCGGCTGAACTTTAGAGCCCCGGCCGGATCGCCTTGCGCCAGCAGAATCGCGCCGATGTTGATCGCGTCGCGAACCACGCTTTCATGCTCCGGTCCGTAAGTCTTTTCGTTGATCGCAAGCGCTCGGCGCGAGTGCTCCAGGGCATCAGTCAGGTTGCCCTGCTCCTTGAGAATCACGGCGACATTGTTGAGATCCCGGGCCACGTCGGCATGCTCGGGACCATAAAGTTTCTCGTCGATAGCCAAAGCGCGTCGAGCATGTTCCAGCGCCGCGGCGAGATCTCCCTGAGCCTGCAGTATCGCGCCGATGTTGTTCGCGGCTATGGCTGTGTTCGGATGCTCGCGGCCGTGGATTCCCTCTGTCATCGCCAGGGCGCGTTGCCCGAACTGAAGAGCTTGGGGGAAGTTTCCTCGGCTCTGGAGGTCCCGGCTGATGTTGCTTACGCCCCCCGCCAATGCCCCGATCCACTCGACATACTCGTCCGCGACGCTGCTGAGACTGCCGCCGGGCGTCCCTTGTTCATCGTGAAGCAGATCGTCAATTCGCGTAACCAGCGCGTCGGCCTCTCGAATATGCCCGCTCAGCTCCGCAAATTGCTTGCCCGAAATGATACAGCGGTTATACTTCGCAACGACGAATTCGCAAAACTCGTTGCTTTGTCGAACAGCGCCTTTAAGCGAGCGGATCAGGGAGGGGTCAAGTTTGTCGGAAAGCCTTGGAGTCTCGCCAAAGCGGCCTTCAAACCCGGCCGAGACAGGCGCGTATTCAGCGACGAAATCAGTGAGCTGGACGGTCTCCCGCGGGCCGTCGCCGCAGGTGATGATGTTCGCGTCGGGCGAAGAGGAACCCCTGAGAAACCACAGAAGCGCGGCTGCAACGAGAAGGCCGACCGCCGCCGGCAAGATCGCGGACTTCCTAGCCGGGGCGGCCGCCTGTGGCATGGGCTGTTTCCGCCGGGACTGTTCACGGGGCTTCGTGCGTCGCTTGCTCACGTTGGAAGACCCGAGCCTGTCGTCCTACCCCGTAGCGAGTGCCCGCGCCGGCCCATCAAACCCCGCTACCCGTCGGCCGCATTCACCCATCCGTCAGGAGTCACTCTCCAAGCCTTGATGCCGTTGTGGTGGTAGAGCGAGTTTCGTCCTCGCGCGGCAATCAGTGCTTGGGTGGAAGGTTGGACGTAGCCCTGATCGTCTACAGCCCGCGACTGTAAAACGGTCTCGCCGCCAGCCCAGCGCCATGGAAAGCGGAACCGACTGAACGCCATCGGCAAACGTGGCTCCTGAACTTCGGCGGCTGCCCAGCTCTCTCCACCATCAGTCGAAACTTCAACCCGCTCGATCGCGCCGCGACCGGACCAAGCAAGACCGCGAACCTCGTAATACCCCGCGCCCGCGAGCTTTTGCCTTCCCGAAGGATAAGTGATCACCGACTTCACTTCCATGTCGAAGCTGAATTGCCTTGACCGACCGTCAGGCAACAACTCCGTGTACTTCGAGGTCTCGTCCTTGGTCATGTGAGGCCGGCTGGAAACCTTGATTCGCCTCAGCCACTTGATGTTCTGGTTCCCCTCCCAACCCGGCACCACGAGCCTGAGCGGATAGCCCTGTTCCGGCCGCACCGCCTCGCCGTTCTGCGCGTAGGCTACGAGGGCGTCTTTCATCCCCTTGTCGAGGGGAATACTTCTTTGCATCTTGCAGGCGTCGGCGCCCTCGGCCAACAACCACGTGGCTTCCGCATCGACTCCGCTCTCGTTCAACAGCAACCTCAGCGGCACGCCCGTCCACTCGCTGCAACTGGCAAGCCCGTGGCTCAGTCGGACCTCGGGAGCCGTCTTCGGACCCCACTCTCCACCGCTGTTGCCCGAGCACTCGATGAAGTAGATGCGCGAGACCGACGGCAAACGCTTGATTTCATCTACTGAAAAAATCAAAGGTCGCTCGACCATCCCGTGAATAAGGAGCTTATGCTCGGCGGGATCGATATTCGGGACGCCTGCGTGGTGCCTTTCGAAGTGCAAGGCGGAGGGCGTGATAATCCCGTGCGAGTCGGCAAGGGGCGTTCGGCTGGACGCAGCCTCCGGCGTCTTCGTCGTGCGCAGGTGACGGGCGGCTTTCTCGTAGCCGGATCGGCTGCCGTATTCGCGAGTCGGTTCCCCCAACAATCGCGGAGCCTCGTCGGCGGACTCGGGCTTCTTGCAGGAACCCAGGACACCGCTGAGAGCTGCCCCAAACGCAAGAAAGCGGCGGCGAGTCCCTGACTCGGACTCGCCTTCTCTGACGTCCTTGATCGGTCTCAAACCAACCTCCTCACGGAAAAAACCGAAGCTCTAAACACCGCCCAGTATACTGGATGTCCCCACGACAGTTCGCCACTTGAGTTCAAGCTTCACCGAAGATCGGTGGGGAACGAAAACGGGCCTTCTCAAGAAGCCCGCTCCTACAACTAGCCCGCCTTTCTCACCGCGTGGCGAGGCAAAGTGCATGAAAGGTCCGTCAGTACGAGGCGCGCGCCGCTTGGCGCGCGGAGGCGTACTTGAACAGTACGGTGAGCACGGCGAGCAAGCGCAACGAAGTAATGGCGGACCTATCGTGTGCTTTGCTCGTCAGGCGGTGAGAAATGCGGGCTAGCAACACGGCTTGGCCTGGCTCTGACCTACAACGGACTCTTCATTCGCGGGTCGAGCTCTTGAGCCCTGGCAAAGGCTTCGCGCGCTTCTTGGATCTTGTTCTTTTGCCGCAGGCCCCAACCGAGATGGTAGTGGGCGACGGCCAACTCTGGATCCAATTCCACGGCGCGCTCGAATTCGCTGATCGCCGCATCGACGTTGCCCTGCTTCGCGTAGGCCACCCCGAGATCGTCGTGGCAGCTGCCGCAACGATCGTTGAGTTCTAAAGCCCTTCGGAAATCGCGGGCAGCGCCGTCGATGTCTCCTTTTTTAGCGCGGGCGAGACCCAAACTGTAACGCGCTTCGAAGTAGTTGGGCCGCAATTCTAGAGCGCGGGTTAATTCCGCGATGGCTCGATCCAGATTCCCTTTCTTTGGATAGAGCAACACCCAGGAATTGGCGCGCCTCCGCCGAGTCCGCGGCCGACGCGATCGCCTTTTCGAACTCGGCGATTCCGCCGTCCTAATCCCCCGAGCTGACTTTCGCCAAGCCGTCTTCGAGATGAGTGACCGCGCGCAAACGATCATCGCTTCGGTTTCTGATTGCATCGGCCTTCTTGAATTCCGCGAGAGCTTCATCGCGCTTGCCGAGTTGCTTTAGCCCGCATTTTCAATTTGATGTTTGACATCCCGACCTTCCAGCGGCCTTGAGCGTCTTTATTCATAGGGGCTAGAGCCCGATGAGGACGCCATGGAGGCCAACACCCAATGGGTGAAAAACAAACCAAGCCATTCCAGCTAAGTTTCAACGGCTTGTTGAAAGTCGATTTCCAGGGATCGCATGTCACTTCCGACGGTGGCCTGATTTTGGTTCGCGAACTGGACGAGCGGCTCGGTCTCGGGAAGCTGATCGATGAGTATCTCAGCGACTCGCGACAAGGCTTGAACAAGAAGTTCCCGCTGGCCGATCTGCTGCGCCAGTCGATCTACAGCCGCTTGGCAGGCTACGAGGACGTCAACGACGCCGTCCGAGTGTCGGCTGACCCGACGTTTCGCTTGATCGGCTCGCAGAGGAACTGGGATCGCCGAGCGGCCTTGACCTCGACGCTGCATGGCTTCGAGACGGAGATGCTGGTTTAGTGCCGTTCCTAGTTGATGGTGAGCGGCGAGTAAAGAGGGGTCGAGGTTCCGTGCTTTGCGAAGGGAAACGACAGCCTCCTCGGGCCGGGCGGCCTTGAGAAGCGTGCTTCCCAGCAGCAGATGCGCTTCCGCGGACTTCGGCCAAGCGCCGGCCGCACGGCGATAGACCTCGATCGCCTCGTTCGTTCTGCCCACGGACTCCAGCATTTTCCCAAGCTGCTCATGGGCATTGCGGTGGCGGGGAGCTTCCTGAACAAGCTTGCGGAGTTCCGATATACCTTCCTCGAAATTGCCCTGTTGCTCGTACGCCAGGGCGAGGTTGTAACGACCTTCCACGAAAGTCGAGCGCAGCTCCAGAGCCTTCTTATACTCGTTGATGGCCTCATCAACTTGGCCGAGCTGCACCAGCGCGACACCCAACTGATTGTGCGCTTCCACGTAGTCGGGCCGGTGTCGGACAGCTTCACGGAAAGCGTCGACGGCGCCCGTGTAGTCCTTCTTGTGAAGCCGTACGCCTCCCAGGTGGTAGTGGGCCGGGGCGTAGTCGGGCCTCGCGACGAGCGCGGACTCGAACTCTCGAAGCGCTGCTTGCAAGTCACCTTGCGCGCCGTACGCAACTCCCAACGCGTCATGAGCATCGGGATAGTCGCCATGCACTTCCAGGGCTTTTCGTAATTCTTGAATGGACGCTTCTACGTCGCCCTGAAGGCCAAGCAAAGTCCCCAGGTGAACACGCGCGGCGGGATACCGCGGATCCAATTCGATCGCTGTCCGCAGCGACTCCACGGCCGCTTCAAGCTGCCCCTTTTGGCCTAACGCCTCTCCCAGCGAGCTGTGCGCTTCGGCCGCCGTGCCGACCTGCGCTCCACCGAGCAGGTTCTGGACCCGTTCCGGTTCATTCTCATCGTCCTGGCGGGATGGGTCAACCAACAGCAACAGGACATCAACGGCTATCTCAAGGAAGTCTCCTGCGCCCGTCCGGGGCTTATCGTGATTTATTGCCGGACCCCGGCCTTGCGCCAGGGCTACTATCCGTGCCCCCGGCCGGGGGCCGAAGCCTGAAATCCAGGCTTCAAGCCAAAATGTTTTCGGCCACGTTGCCGTGAACGTCGGTCAGGCGGTGGTCGCGGCCTCCGTAGTGATAGGTGAGTTTCGTGTGATCAAGGCCCAGCAGATGAAGAACCGTCGCGTGCAGATCGTGGATGTGCATGCGGTCTTCGACGGCGTGATAGCCGAACTCATCCGTGGCCCCGTAAACGAATCCGGGCTTGACGCCGCCCCCGGCCATCCACATGGTGTAGCCGTAGGGGTTGTGATCGCGGCCGTCATTGCTTTCGGCAAACGGGGTGCGGCCGAATTCCCCGCCCCAGATCACCAGCGTGTCGTCGAGCAAACCGCGCGACTTGAGGTCTTTCAATAAACCCGCGATCGGCTTGTCGACTTCCTTGGCCCTCTTGGCGTGCATGCGTTTCAGTTCGGTGTGCTGATCCCATTTCTCTTCCACGCCCGAGTGAGAGCACTGCACGAAACGCACGCCGCGCTCGATGAAACGCCGCGCGAGAAGACACTGCCAGCCGAAATCGCGCGTGATATCCTCGTCGAGCCCGTAGAGTCGGCGCACGGCCTCCGATTCGTTGTTGACTTCGAGGGCCTCGGGGGCCTCCATCTGCATCCGGAACGCCAGCTCGAAAGACTGAATGCGAGCGTCCAGGTTGGCGTCGTGTCGGCGCTCGGCGGCATGACGGCGATTCATCTTGTGAAGGAATTCGAGCTCGAGGCGCTGCTCGTCGGTGGTCAGCCCCTTATAAGTCAGATACTCGATCGGCTCTTGGAGAATGTCGTCCACGTTCATGAACGAAAAGCCGATCGGAGTGCCCTGGTTGGCGCCCGGCAGAAAATTCGAGCTGAACAGCTTCGCCCCGCCCTCCCACAACGTCGGCTTGATGGTGATGAATCCGGGCAGGTTTTGGTTCTCGCTCCCCAGTCCGTAGAGCGCCCAGGCGCCCATGCTGGGACGCGTGAACGAAAAGGTGCCGGTGAAAAGCTGCAACATCGCGGCGCCGTGATCGACGCCTTCGCCGACCATCGAACGCATCATGCACAGCTCATCCACACAGCCTCCGATGCGCGGAAACAGATCGCTGACCTCGATGCCGCTTTCCCCGTATTTGCGAAATTCCCACGGCGACGCCATCAGCCCGCCGGCGCTTTCCTCGTTGAAAGTCAACGAGCGCTTGAACGGAACCGGCTTGCCGCTCTCGCTGGTCAGGCGGGGTTTCGGGTCGAACGTGTCGACGTGCGAGGGACCGCCGTGCATGAAGAGGAAAATCACGCGCTTGGCGCGCGGGGCGAAGTGGGTCGCCTTGGGGGCAAGCGGGTTTGTCGGGGCCGCTTGCAGGCCTGCGCGTTCGTCGCCCAATAAGCCCGCCAGCGCAATGCTGCCGAACCCGCATGCAGTCCGCCGCAGCAGGGCTCGTCGAGAGACTGCGCGGTCCGCCGGCGCGAGACCGCGCTGAGGTCCGGCGAGATTAGGTTTCCGGCCGCGTTGCATAAATCCCTCAATCGACGTAATGGAACTCGTTCGACGCCGTCAACATCTTACAAAAGCTCTTCCAGGCCGCCGCCCGGGCGTCCTCGGTGGAGGTCTGTTCCAGCTCGAAACGCGCCAGGTAGCGGATCGCCGTTTCGCGCTCCTCGGGGCTCGGCGGGCGCGTCAGCGCCATCAAATAGGCCCGTTTGATGCGCGCGCTTTCACTTACGCCGTCGCCCGGCTCGGACCACAAGCGCTCGGCGAACTCCCGCGACCGTTCGTTGGCGAAGCCGCTGTTCATCAGATAAAGCGCTTGGGGGGCCACGTTGGTCTGACTGCGCTGGCCGTTGCTGGTGGTCGCATCGCCGAAATCGAATAGGTTGAACAACGACGGCAGCTTATTGCGATGCAGCGGCAGGTAGAGGCTGCGCCGCATCGTGAAATCAGGGTCGACCCGGCGATTGTTTCGCTCAAACTCGGTGTAGCCGGCCGACTCCGGTTCGACGTTGCCGCCGACGGTCAAGTCGAGTTTACCCGAAAGCGCCAGATAGTTGTCGCGCAATTCCTCGAGCGTTAACCGGCGCCGGTTGAATCGGCCCCACAGCCGGTTCGACGAGTCGGTCCGCCAAGCTTCGTCCGAGACCCGGCTGCTCATCCGGTAGGTGTTCGACAACAGAATCAAGCGGTGCAAATGTTTCACCGACCAGCCGCTCTCGACAAAGCGCCGGGCCAAGTAGTCAAGCAAGTCCGGGTGCGTAGGCCGCTCGCCGACGATTCCGAAATTGTTCGGCGTACGTACCAAGCCCTCGCCGAAATGCCCCAGCCAAATCCGATTCACCATCACGCGCGCCGGCAGCGGGTTGTCCTCCCGCGTCAGAAACTCCGCCAACTCCCGCCGTCCGCTGCCGTGTTGAACCGGCTGCTGCCGGCGCCCGGCGAGAGCGATCGGGAATTGCTTGGCGACGATTTGTCCGTGATTGTCGTGCCGTCCGCGAACAAAAACCGGCTGCTCGACCGGTTTGCCTTCGGTCACGGCGCAGGCCATCGGCGGCTCGGACAGCGCTTCGGCCTCGAGTCGTTTCACCCTCGCCCGCAACGGCTGCAAGCGTTCTTTCCATTGCGCGGAAAGCAGCTTCTCGCGCTCGTCCTCGGCGGTCGCAAGCGGACCTTCGTTCACTTCGCTATGGAAGGGGTCTCGGCGCAGCCTCGTCAACTCCGCGAATCGCGTTTCCTTTCCCTCGATCATGTCATGGAGGTTTTTGGTGAACCAGGACTCCATGCCCGCCAAGCGTTCGCGGGCGACCGCGGCATAAAGCCGCTGGTAATCCGCCGCCGCGGCGGTGCGGCCGGCAGCCTCGGCCGCATGCCACTTTTCAAGATGCGCCCTCGGCTCCGAGCCGGGCCTGAGATAATCGATCCACTTCCCCAGCCGCTCGGGATCCAGCCCGGCGTCCCCCGCGGCCGCCTCCCCCGACACGCCGTCTTCATAAACTCGCCGCGCCGCCAACATGGAATCGGCGATCCGCGGAACCAGGTTCCGCAACCCGTGATCGATGACGCCCAGGTTGATGACCACATCGATCGCCCCTTTCGTCCCCTTGATCTTCTTTTGCTCGTCGAAGTAGCGTTCGCCGAGATCCTTGCGAATTAACGGCGTCACGATCAAACTCGAGACGAAGGCTTCGGGGTCTTCATAACTCCGGGTACTGGCGAAGATCGAAGCCAGCGAATAGTAATCGGTCGTTAGAATCGGGTCAAACTTGTGGTCGTGGCAGCGCGAACAGGAAATCGTCAAACCCAGAAAGGCCTTCGACGTGGTATCGATCTGCTCATCCACTACGTCGTAGACCATCTGCACTTTGTCCTGCTGCGCCAGCGCTTTGGGCCCCAGCGCCAGAAAGCCGGTGGCCGTGATGCCGCGAAGGTTGACGTCTTGACCCGGCGGAGGCGGCAGCAGGTCGCCGGCGATCTGTTCGCGCACAAATTGGTCATAGGGCAGATCACGGTGGAAGGCGTCGATGACGTAATCGCGATAACGCCAAGCGTGGACGTAAGGCCTGTCCTCATCCACGCCGGTCGAGTCGGCATAGCGCGCCACGTCGAGCCAATGGCGTCCCCAGTGCTCGCCGTAATGGGGCGACTCGAGCAAGCGGTCCACGAGATCGGCGAAGGCCCGAGGACTCGAGTCGGCGGTGAAGCCCTCGATTTCTTCCAAAGTCGGCAGCAGCCCGTGGAGATCGAATTTCACGCGCCGCAGCAGGGTCAGCTTGTCGGCGGGCGGCGCGGGCGCAAGCCCTTTCCTTTCGAGCTCGGCCAAGATGAAAGCGTCGATATCGGTTTTGACCCAGCCAGTGCCTTGGACCGCCGGGGGCCGCGGGTCGCGAATCGGCTGAAAAGACCAGTGATCGGTTTGCGTGGGGTCGCCCGCCTCCGACTTGCCTGCGTGCTCGGAGGATGCACCATCGGAAACAACCCGCCGCTTCGGCCACGGCGCGCCCATCGCCACCCAGCGGCT
The DNA here is from genome assembly GCA_965238125.1 of Bryobacterales bacterium. Taxonomy (GTDB): domain Bacteria; phylum Acidobacteriota; class Terriglobia; order Bryobacterales; family UBA6623; genus UBA6623. The sequence continues at coordinate 2,021,224 of OZ250179.1, forward strand.
GAGCGCCGCAATCTCAGCAGCAGGCAGCTTCCCCGTAGGCGGCATCTTGATCTTGTCCTCGTACTGGACGGCGCGGATCAATGGGCTTCCGGCAGGGTCTACGGCCGAAACAACGGGCTTGCCGCCGGCCCCGGCGCCGAGCCCTTCCGCGGTGGTCAAGTTAAGCTCGGCCATGCGCACTTTTTCGCCATGACAGGCCGAGCATTTTTCAAGGAGAAGCGGCCGGATTTTCGTCTCAAAGAAACGTTCGGTGTCGTTGTCTTGCGCTGCGGCAGGAGAAACGAAAATGAGAACGATGAGGAGCGAAAAAAAATTGCGGGCTGGTCTGCCGGCTCTAGTCAAGGGGCCTAAGGGCTGCCCGCATCGCCGCATGCACCGATTATGGCACAAGGGATCGCAGGCCGGTTGACACAGGCAATCAGTCGTAAAAGGTAAGAGACGACTCGTTGACCCGGAATTTTCGATTTGGAACTCCGACTCGAACATGGTACTCCCTCTCTGTCTCCTGAAGGCAACGACTTTGCCTCGTAAGGCAGGCCACGACGGCATCGAAGGGTTCCCATGGCCAGTTCTTCCACGCTTGCCGCGAACCGATTCATCGGTTCGTATCCCCGGATTTCGTGACAACTCGCACCCCGACAATCCAGATACGCCCCGATGACCCGGGGCGCGGCAAGGCTGGAGCCTCACGCCTCGTCGCCACCACACAAAGCCGCGCTCGAGCACGGGCAGTCCTTGGGTCGCGTCGCCAGGCCTGCCTTCACCGGATTGGTTCTCGATGTAGGCAGAGATCGGCGACCGTCCCGATCTGAGGCCAAGCCAGCTTGACAAGCCCGCTATCCTGAGCACGGCAGCCCCAAGCCCAACACCGTCAGCGGCGAGCCAAGTAGAACAAAAAGAACCGAACGAGCGGCCCGACAATTTCCGCGAAGCGAATTGTTACCAAACGAAGCCAAGGATCGAAATCCGACTGCCATGTCACTCCATATCAACACTTTAGGAGACATCGACAAATCGGGCAGCCTGGCTCACAGAAGGAGCTTTCACCACACCGGCACCCCGAACCCGCCGTTCGCAACCTGGCGGCCATGCTCCGCAAGCCGTACCAAGAAACCCCGGCTACCGCCCCGGCCCCGAGCCCCGATCGAACCCGCCGAAACCGAAGAGCTCGCACCAACGAATTCGACCAAACGAACCCAATTCCCGCAAACAAAGTAAGGTCCATCATAAGCCATATCAACAACTTAACGCCAAACACCTCAGGCCTAAACACCCCGGCCCCGAGTAACCTGGCACCGAGCACACTGGCGCCGCCCAACCTCGGCTCACTTCCCGCTCCGAGTGCCGGCCGGGGACGCCACCCAACCACCACCCCTGGTGGGGTCGTTCAACCCCCAAAGGGAAAACGACGAAACGAACCCAAGAGCAACCTAAAGCTATTGGAATCAAGGTGCTGCAACATGTGCCGAGGCCCTCAATAGAGACCTGCCGCCCCGCCCGTCCGCCCCAGCAGGTTACCTATCCGCCCACCCTCGAAAGGCCCCCCCCCGACAACCGCTCAAGCAAGAAAACCAAACGGACCCAAGGTCCACGTAAGAGCCTCTTTATCAACCGTTTATCAGCCGTTTGAGACCCCCGTCGAGAATCGCGGGGCCGGTACCCGCGACATGAACGTAGGAAATGTAGAAGAAGCCTGGTTCACCCGGCTGGATTGTCAAAAAGTCCGGCGCTCGATGTCGCCCGCCGGTCGCGCGCCACTCGCTGCCCGGCCGCTTGACACGCTCGCTATTCTCAAGGCAGGGCGACACCCGATGAGGGCCGAGCAACAAGCCGGGCACGAATAGGCTTCCTGTCGGTCGGGTGTTCGCGTTCCGTTATCTGTCGTCCAACCCCAACGCCCACCGTATCCCCCCTTGGAGATGGGCACGGAAAACGGGGTCGTTGCTCCAGATGTCGTCGCGGTGGCCCAGGGCGGTATAGAAAGAACGGCCCTTGCCGAATTCCCGGAACCAAGCTTGTGGGTAATCGCCGCCGGGCTTCATGTCCGGCAGGCCTTCCATATCGGTGAGTTCGGTGTCGATGCTAAGCAAGACCTTGACGCGGTCGCGGGAAAAGCCGACCGCGATCTTGTTGTCAAACAGCACATCGACGTTTTCCGTCGGGCGCGCCGGGTCCCAAGCCGCCATTCCGAACTGATAGAACTCGTCGACCAGTGGCCAACTCGGCCCCAGCATCCGCGTCGCCGGGTGGTCTTGATCTTCGACCTTTAAGACAACCACTCGCCTTTGTCCCACCGTGCGGCGAAAGTAGCCGCCCAGCATCTCGCCGAACTCGGGATAGTTGTAGAGCGTCAGCGAAGCACAGTGCGCGCCGATGAAACCTTTCCCGCTTTTGACGAAATCGAGAATGGCGCGTTTTTGCGAGTCGTCGAGCGGCAGGTTGCCGTTGGTCATCATCATCAGACCGTCGAACCCGGCCAGATAGTCGGCCGTGAGAAAAGAAAAATCGAGGCTGTCGGCTTCCTGTTTGTAGCCCTCGACGGTCGTCACGGCGAATCCCCCGGTCTCGCCGAGCTCGCTGACCGCCTTCTCGGCCGGGCCGAGGCTGGTGTGTTTGTAGTACCCGGCGTGGGTGAGAAAGAGCAGTTTCCTTGCCGGCGCATCGGCCGGAGGCAACGCCGGCGCGAACCCGAGCGTTCCGATACCGGCGGCGACAAGAATTACGGGAATCAAGAAACGCACAACGAAGCCTGCTTTCTCTCTTCTTCCGAGGACGACGCCGAACCGAATCGGCGCATTGAAAACCCAAGCGAAAACGACGCCAACCATCATGCTCCCCCCGGCCCCCAAAGTCAACGTGTCATGGGTGTGCGACATAGATGCGGAAAGTCCTTCTCCCAATACGAGTGATAGAAAAACATGCGAGCAATAGAAAGCAGCAGGCTTAGCCCGGTTCACCGGGCTTGGGTTTACAAATAGGCCGGCCTTGAGGGCCGGCCGCCCGGCATGAGGCCGTTTCAACGGCCTTCCCCGTACGGCTTTAGCCATGTCCGAACAAAGACAAAATTTCAGGCAAGGAAGCGCTCGGGCGTCCGCGCCGATTCTCCGATATTTCTGTCTCTCCCCCCTCAACGATCGCACCGCAAGCCGCGACTTCCACTCTGGACAGTCGGGCCGCATTGTGCGAGATTCAGTAATTGTGAAAACCACCCCGACGACCCGCCAAACTCTGGAGCGCTTGCTGGAAACCTTTGTTTTGGCGCTGATGACGTCGCTAGCCGTCGTCGTTCTGGTCGGAGTGATTTTCCGCAAGGCCGGGGCCTCTCTGGTCTGGTACGACGAGGTCGCCTCGATCTTGCTGGCTTGGCTGACGTTCTACGGGTCATCCCTGGCGGCGCTCAAGCGCGCCCATATCGGTTTCCCGAAACTGGTCGAGGCCGCGCCCACGAAACTCCGCACGACTCTGCTGATCGTTCGCGCGCTCATCGTCTCGAGCTTCTTTCTGCTTGTGGCTTGGGCGGGTTGGCGGCTGTTGGAAGTCCTCGAGGGAACGGCTTTAGTCAGTCTTCCCTGGATGCCGGCGGTCTTGGCGCAGTCAGTCATTCCGGTCGGCGCGATCTTGTTTGTTGCGGCGGAAGTAATCAGCACGGTTGATCTGTTGCGGGCTTCGCTTTCCCGGCCCGAGGTCGCTTCGCGGTGACTATCCTGCTGCTTTTTCTCGGCTTGATCGCCTTGATCTTGCTGGATATTCCAATCGCGGTGGCCCTGGGCGTGGTCGCCGTCGTCGCCATGGCGGCGAGCGGAGGCTTTGACGCGCTGCTGAATATCGGCCCGGTCTTGTTCTCCGGGGCGACCAAGTTCACTCTCATCGCGATTCCTCTGTTTATCTTGGCCGGGGCGATCATGAACGTCTCGGGCATCTCGCGTCGGCTGATCGCCTTCGCCTCGTCACTGATCGGGTTCGTCAAGGGCGGGCTGGCGATGGTGACGATCGCGACGTCGCTGTTCTTTGCCGAGATTTCGGGTTCGGCGGTGGCCGACGTGGCCGCGCTCGGGTCGATCCTTATCCCGGCGATGCAGCGCAAAGGCTACCCCAAGGCCTTTGCGGCGGCGGTCATGTCCTCGGCGGCGACCTTGGCCGTCATCATTCCGCCTTCCATCCCCATGATTCTCTACGGCGTGATGTCGGGCAGCTCGGTTGTCGAGTTGTTTATCGCCGGGATCGTGCCGGGCGTGCTCGGCGGGCTGGCCATGATGACCGTGACCTACGTGATGGCGCGCCGCCGCAACTACCCCGTCGAAGAGGCTTTCGAACTCCCGCGTGTCGTCTCCACCGGCAAGGACGCTGCCTGGGCTCTGCTGCTGCCGGCCATCATCCTCGGCGGTATATTCAGCGGTTGGGTCACCGCCACCGAAGGCGCCGGCCTCGCGGTCGTCGCCGCGGCCGTGATCGGCGGGTTTGTCTATCGCGGCCTCGACCGCTCTCGTCTGCGCGCCGCCATGATCGAGGGCGGGGGACAGACCGCCGTCGTCATGCTGCTGGTCGCGACATCGGCCTTGTTGAGCGACTATCTGACGGCGATCCAGGTACCCCAGCAAGTGGCCCAAAGCATCGTCGAGCTGACCGACAACCGCTACCTCGTGCTGGCGCTTCTCAACGTCTTCTTCTTGATCGTGGGGATGTTCCTGCACTCGGCGGCGGCGATCATTTTGGTCGTCCCGATCGTCATGCCGCTGGTGCACGCGGTCGGCATCGACCCGGTGCATTTCGGGTTGGTCATCACCTTGAACCTCGGCATTGGTCAGCAAACCCCTCCCGTGGCCAGTGTCCTCGTAACCGCTTGCTCGATCGCCAAGGCCGATATCTGGGAAGTCAGCAAGGTGAACATCTACTTCGTCGGAGTGCTGGCCGCCGTCCTGCTGCTGGTGACCTACGTGCCCGCCATCCCCATGGCTTTGGTCGAGGCCTTGTACCGTTAGTGTCGGCCCGTGGGTGCTATCCCGAAAGTCCCCTTTCGAGCGGACCGTACATCGCGTTTTGGCCGATGAAATCACAAGCGACTACAGCCGCGAAGCGGCGGCAGGAATATAGCCTGGGGTGGAGCCGAAGGCGGAACCCCAGGTACGGAATCAAACGAAATCGAGCCCTGACAGGGCGAAAGGAACGGAGTCTATCACCCAACCTGCCTCGACGGCGACACCCGTTTTCATGGCGGTACCATGACACGGAGGATTCATACAAACGCTATCCCGAAATCACCGTTTCACCGGCTTGATACTTCTCCCGATACACATCCTCATTCACGGTAATCCCCAAGCCCGGCTCGTCCGATGTCGTGTAGGTCCCATCGGCATACTCGTAGCCCTTGGCGACGACGGCGTCGCAGGTCGAGCGGTCGTCCTCGGCCCCGCCGACGACTTTGATGGCCTTGGCTAAGTGAAGTCCCATGAACAGCCCAACTTGCGAGCCCCAGTTGTGAGGGATCGACACCGCCCCGGCCACCTCGGCCTTACGGGCCATCTTCATCCCTTCAATGAACCCGCCTCGGCGGATATCCAATTGCACGATGTCCATCAATCGCCGCGGCTTCAGATACGGATCGAACGAGCTCGCCTCGGTGAAGTTCTCGCCGTCGGCGACGATCGTGCGCAGCCCGGCCTGTTTCATTTGCCCGCGCAGCTTCGTGTAGAGGCCGACATCCTCGGGGAAGATCTCTTCGATGAAATTCAGGTCGGCTGCTTTCGATCCTTCAAGCAAGCGCCAGGCCCGAGCGTAGTCGTCGCGATAGCCGTTGTTGGCGTCGGCGTTAATCTTCAGGTGCGGGCCCACGGCTTCCCGCACCGCGCGCAGCACTTCGATGTCGCGCTGCAAACCCTCCTCGGGCTCCATCCACTTCGAGCCGCGGCCCACCTTAATCTTCACGGCGGGGTAGCCCATCCTTTGCGCCTCGAGCACCTCCTCGACGACGGCTCGGGCGCCGCGATCTCGAAACCAAATATCGCTGAAATAGAGCGTCCCATCGTAGAGGTCGGTCCTGTCGCGAACCGCCTCGCCCATCAACTTCCAGCAAGGCACGCCGCGCAGTTTCCCGATCAGGTCGAACAGCGGCCCGTCGAGATGCTTGTAGCGGGCGAGCAGCTCGCCATGCGAATCGGCTCGATCGGTAATGCGGCCGTCTTGGAATTGGTAGAGCGCCGCCGGATCGAGGCCCACCAGCTGCCTCAGAGCGACATGGAATTCCTTGTCAGGCGGCGCGTAGGCCATCACGCCGACGCCTTCCACGCCTTGATCGGTCGCGATGCGCACCAGCGTATTGGTATAGGTGTGGCCCTTGGGCGCGGTGTCGTAGGAGTTCATCGCCACGAACTTGTGAAAGCGCCCCTGCACGGTGGCAAGCGTAATCTTCGTGATTCGCACTTGGGCTTTCGGCGCCGCGCGAACCGCGCCGGCCGCTCCCAATGTCGTACCCAACGAAACCATGAAATGACGTCGATTCATTGCGTTGCTCCTCCCGGCCGCCTAGCGCCCGCCGCCGCCCGTTAGGATAGCGAAACCACGGGGTCGGCTTCCCAATCGGGCCGCGGCAATTCGCGATCCCTCCGCGAAGCCGGTTTCACGAACCGGACGGGTTGCTTCCGCGATGCGATTGGCGTACCATGCTGAGATGCCGGGACGTACCGGCGGGGAGAGACGTGTCATGAACAAACTTTGGCTAGCGCTTTTGATCTTCGGGCTGGTCTCGATGCCGGCCTTCGCGCAGGAAGAAGAAGAAGAAGAAGAGGAGGAATATTACGACATTCGCGATGTCGACGTCGATCCCGACGAGGACGAGGGCGCGCTCGTCGAAGATGCCCTCAATTCCGAGTCGACCGACGAGAAAATCGAGCTGCTCGAATCCTTCGTCGCGCAATACGCCGAGCACGATTTGATCGACTACGTGCGCTTGCTGTTGCAAGGCCTGCATCTGGAAAAGGAGAATTGGGCCAAGTCCGCCGAGCACGGAAAATCCATTGTGGAAATCGCGCCCGACGACTTGGAAGTGCTCCACAACCTAACGAAGGCTCTGGAAGGAGCGCAGGACTGGGCGACGCTGCTGCCCCATTTGCTCAGCACCAAAACCGTGGGCGAGGAGGCCGCCGCCGTGCAGCCCTTCGAGGATTCGAGCGAAGAGGAAATGGAGATTTGGAAGGGACAGGTCGACTACGCGCAAGGCATCGTCGATTACGTCGAGTACTCGCTGTTTACCTCGAGTTACAAGCAGACCGACCCGGCGGCGAAGCTCAAGTACCTCGACACGTTGCTTGAGCACTATCCGGACGGGAAGTATTTCGGGCAGGCGCAAGATCAGGTTGTCATAGCCGCCCGCCAAACCGGCGACAGGGCCAAGATGATCCAAGCCATGAAGGCTTCGCTCGAGAAGAACGACATGAACGAGGAGTACCTCTACACGTTGGCGGAGTTGAGCCTGGGTTCGCAGCAAGTCGTCGAGGCCCGCGGCTACGCCCAGCGGTTGCTCGAAGTACTCGTCTCCAGACCCAAGCCCGAAAATGTCGGCGAAGAAGACTGGGCCGCGCACAAGACGCGATTTGCCGGCTACGGCAATCTCATTATGGGCAAGATCTTGGTCGTCGAAGCCGCCGACAAGGACAAGGACAAGTTCCGCGAAGCCCGCACGCATCTGTTGGAAGCCGTGGACGCCATCAAAGCGCAAGGCGGGGCGAACTACCAGGCACTCTCGTATTTCCTGGGATTGTGCTACATCAAGCTCGACGTCGGCGGTGACAATATCGACAAAGCTCTCTTCTGGATGGACGCGGCCGCCAAAACGGACGGCCCGCTGAAAGCGCGGGCCCAGCAGGCAGTGTCAAGCATCCAAGTCGCCATCAAGTAGATCGCTTCGGTGCCGGCCGGACCCGTCGGGCCGGCCGGGGTTTCGACTTTCGGCCCGGAAACGCGCTTTCCGGGCCGCACCTTTCTTGGACGCCCTACAGTGAACATTCTCGTTCCCAATCTGGGCTCAACATCGCTCAAGTATCAGCTCATCGAGTTTCCGTCGGAAACGACATTGGCGCGTGGACGCCTTGAGCGCATCGGCTTGCCGGGCGGCGACGCAGCCGACCATCGCGAGGCCGTCGCGCAAGTTCTCGATCTGCCTCACCCTGTTGACGGCGTCGGCTTCAAGGCGGTCCACGGCGGTCCGCATTATCGCGGAACGTTCCGGGTGGACGATGACTTGCTCGCCGCCATGCGCGAATACGAGACCGCGGCGCCTCTCCACAACGGGATCTATCTCTCCGCGATGGAGATCTTTCGTTCGCTGCCGCCCGAGCTGCCCTTGGTCGCCGTGTTTGAGACATCGTTCCATCGCACGATGCCCGACGAGGCCTCCTATTACGGCGTGCCGGGCGAATGGGTCGAGCAATTCGGCGTGCGCAAGTACGGCTTTCACGGCGCCTCGCATCGCTACGTCAGTGAACGGGTTCCCGAGATGCTCGATACCTCGGCGGCCGAGTTGCGGCTGGTTTCCTGTCACCTAGGAGGAAGCTCGTCGATCTGCGCCGTTGACGACGGCCGATCAGTCGACACGACGATGGGCTTCTCGCCGCAATCGGGCGTAGAGAACGCCACTCGCCACGGTGACCTCGATGTCTTCGCCGTGCTCGCGGTCATGGACCGGCTTGAGCTGTCGACTGAAACGATGCGGGAGCAGTTGCTCTCGGGAGGCGGACTCGCCGGACTATCGGGAATCGCCGGTGGCGACGTGCGGGATCTCGAACACGCCGCGGCCGAAGGCGACGCGCGCGCCCGCCTCGCCCTCGACACCTTTGCTTATGAGATAAGGAAAACCGTTGGGGCGTTCGCGGCGGCGATGGGCGGCCTCGACGCTCTCGCCTTCACCGGCGGCATCGGCGAGAACTCCGCCAAGTTGCGGGCGGCAGTCTGCCGTGAATTGGAATTCCTTGGAGTCCGTCTCGACCCCGTCGAGAACCTGAAAGGCGCCGGAGACCGCCTAATCTCCTACCCCCACCGCCCGGTCCGAGTCGTCGTGCTCGCGACAAACGAAGAACTGGTCGTCGCCCGCGAGACGCGAACGCTGCTTGAGAGCGGCCCCGGTTGATGTTCGTCATGCGTGCGGCCGACCGATGGCGCGCAGCGACGCCGATCAAGGGCCGGCGGGCGGGCGCTTAGCGGCCGCCGCCTCCGGGCGCACCGCCGCCCGCGGCGCCTCCTGCCGGCCTCGGAGATCCTCCGCCCCGGCCGGGGCCGCCGATTCCGCCTTGTGAGCCGCCCAAGCCGCCGCCGAGCGATCCGCGGCAGCCGATGCCGACCTGCCGGCAACCCCACATCGCCGAGCCCTGTTTCAAGAGGAGGAGATCAGCTCGTTCGCCCTCGCCTTTACGCGCCGCCGCCATCGCCGCCTTGCGTTTCTCCGCGATCACACCGGCTCGAAGGCGTTGCCATTCGTCGAAGGTGTCGATGTCTTTGGGGTCGAACTTGACCGCCGCGTCCGAGGCTCCGCCGATCTCGATCATCTTCTTGCTCTTGATGGGCCTTTCGTCGCCGTCCACGACAACCGCCGCCTTTCCTTTGAAGACCTTTACGCGGACCGGCTCGTTCTCGCGAGCTTCGAGCCGATAGAGCCCGCCCTTGAGAAATTTGATCTCGTTGTCGCCGATCACCGCCGAGACGGATTCTTTGTCCCATACCTCTTTGAGGTCGACAATCGCCCAACCTTTGTGCAGCCGCATGTGGGCGGTATCGGAGCCTGCTCGCACCATTTCCATGCTGGAGTAAGGAGCGAGCCGCATGAATCCGTCATGAACGACCATCACCTCGGCGCGCCCCATTTCCGTGCGCAGCTTTTCGCCCTTCTTGAGTTGCGGGGGCCGGGCAGGGTCGAACTTAACGGCCTTGTCTTCGATCAAGGCATCGCCTTCGATGTGATAGACCATCCCGCCGACGACGGAGATGATTTCCTGCGCTCCCAGCGGCAGCACAACCAGCGACGCCGCTAAAAGCCACCTCGTCACAGTAAGGGTTCGTGTCGAAATCATTTTCATCCTCCCATGGGGCCATGCCCGCGGTTGAAGAACCGCCGCGCGTTGGACCTTCTCAATTGTAACGCTCTCGATTGTAGCGTTAAAGGGGAACCAGGGGATTCGTCATGAGTTCCGTTCGGCGCGGGCGACGACGTTGGTGCGAAACATCACAAAACGAACCGTGATTGGAGGATTCGCTGGTCAGCTTGCGGCGACTTTGTCGGCCGGAGCTTCGGCCGGCTCGCTCGGGGAGTCGACGGCGTTTTCGGGCGGGGTGTCAACGCCCGAAGCAATCTCGGGACTGTCGGCCGAAGCGACCTCGGAGTCGGCCTCGGCACCCTCGGTTGCTTTCGTGGGAGAGTCGGCGGCATCCTCGGAAGACGCCGGGACGTTCGCCAAGGAGGAAGAACGACTGCGGCGCCGTCGAGGCGCCCGCGAACGAGGCCTTCTGTCGTTGGCTCGCTCGGCTTGCTCGGCTTCGGGTTGCGCGGAGGCCGAATCGGATGCGGCATCGGTTCTTGAGCGCGCCGGCGCACGCCCCGATCGTCTGCGTGGCGAGAGCAATTCGTCGCCTTGATAGAACCGAAGATGAAGGTCGGAATCGGCCTCGGCCCGAACCAGCCCCTTGTCTTGAGCAAGGTTCAAGAGCTCGGCGAACTCCGCAAAGCCGTATTCGTTCTCGTTGAAATCCGCATCGGCGGCGCGCACGAGGGCACGAATCTCCCGCTCCGGAATGCCCATTTCGAGCAGATTGACATTCGCTTCGAGAACCTTTTGAAGAACCGGCAGAGCGTCTTCCGGGCCCAGAGAGGTTTCCTCCTCGAGTTCCTCCCTCTTCGACTTGCGATCGACGACGAGATGGCCGTCGATCGTGGTGAGCCCGAGAATGTCTTTCGCGACCAGCTTCTCGATGAAGCTCGAGAACGACGACGTCCCGTAGTCATTCTCGGTGAAAGCCGAATCGAGCTGCAACATGGTGCTCTTGAGCAGGCCTAGTTGCGGTTGGACGCCGCGGATTTCAAGCGCGTTCAGTGCGCGGTCGATCAGCGGGACGGCCTTCGACAGCGGCAGGGAGCGCCGCCGACGGACCCGTTGCGCGGCGCCGCCGCCTCGCCGTGAGCGCGACGGGCTTTGGTCGAGCAGCGATTCGTAGCTGATGAATTCGTGGCAATTGCGTTGCAGGATCGTGCTGGTGAAAGCCTTGCCGCCGACGATGTAAACGCGTTTGTTGTATTGCTTGAGCTTGTTGACCAGCGCCATGAAGTCGCTGTCGCCGCTGATGATCGCAAAGGCGTTGATGTGGTCGCGCGTGAAGGCCATCTCGAGCGCATCGAGCGCCAGGTTGATGTCGGCGCCGTTCTTGTCGCCGCGCGGCGTGGTGTCGCGCTGCACCATTTGGACGCCGTGCTCGGTAAAGGCGCGGGTTTCGGAAGCTTGGCGGCTCCAGTTGCCGTAGGCCACTTTGGCGACGACCTCTCCGCGTTCTTTGATCCCTTCGAGCACGCATTCCACGTCGAATTCGCGGCGAAGGGTGGATTTGACGCCGATCTCGATGTTGTCGTAATCGATGAAAACGGCGAATTTGAGTTTTTCGTCTATCACTGTTTCTATTATATCGGGGTGTGGGGAACGGGTTTCTCGATTCCCGGCGGTCCGCTTTGTGCTTGTGTGCGGCCCGACTCCTCTTTTGGATCAATCGTCATGCCGAAATTTCGTCTTACCTCCTCGAAACTCGTCTTGAAAACGCCCATTTTCGACGTTTCACACGATCACGCCGTCGGTCCCGGCCGGGTCACGCTCGACCGCAAGATCGTTCGCCACCCCGGAGCGGTAGTCATTCTTGCCGTGGACGAGGCTGAGCGCGTTTTGTTGATCCGGCAATACCGGCTGCCGCTTCGCCGGAGCTTATGGGAGTTGCCGGCCGGGACTCTCGACGCAGGTGAAACGCCGTTGCGGACGGCCAAGCGGGAGTTACGCGAGGAGACCGGGTATCGCGCCAAGAGTTGGCGCAAACTGTGCCGTTTTTGGAGCGCGCCGGGGTTTTGCGACCAACGGATCACAGCGTACGAGGCACGCGACCTCAAGCCGGGCCCTGCTGCGCCGGAGCCCTACGAATTGATTGAACCGCGCTGGATTGAATCGGCCGAGGTGGCGGCAATGGTTGCCGACGGGCGCATTCAAGACGCCAAGACGATGCTGACGTTGCTTTACGCCGAGCGCTTTCGGTTGACTTATTGAGTCTCGCATAATATCCTGTCAATCGAGACAAAGAGAAGACTGTTTCCAGAAAGCGGTAATCAAGCGCGGTTTGCGGCGCATGCGCCGCAGCGTTTTGCGGGCACGTTCGTCGAGTTCCCAGTAGTCCTTCGGACAGACGTTCGGCAACTCGTGCTGTTTCCAGTACGCCCAGATGTATTCCACCGGATTCAGCTCCGGCGCATACGCCGGCAAATACTCCGTCACGATATGGCCTTGCGAGAGTTCAATGAACTCTCGCACCATCCGACTGCGATGCGCCGGCAAGCGGTCCCAGACGATCATCAACGGGCCGTCCATGTGGCGAACCAAGGCCTTCAGAAAGTCGATGACCTCCAACTCGCCAATCGCGCCGGGATAGAGCCGAAAGTAAAAGTTGCGCAACGTCAACCCGGCCGACACCGAAAGCTTCTGCCAATTGAAGTTGAACTCCAGCAGCGGCGTCTCGCCGCGCGGCGCCCAGGTGCGGCAACGATGCGGCTTCTGACTCCATCCGCTTTCGTCGATGAAGACGATCGTGCGGTCTTGTTTGCGGGCTTTTTTTTAATGGCCGGCCACCTCTTGCACTTCCAGTCGCGGATGGCCTCTTCGTTGCGCTCGCGGGCTTTGCCGACCGGGCGTTGCGGGCTCCAGCCGAGCGCCCGCAGGATCTTCCAGACATGGCCCTCGTGATAGCGCACGCCGAACTCGTCTCGGATCAGACGAGCCACCCGCGGACAGCTCCACAACGGCGTCGGGAAGCCGTGCGCCTCGGGGCCTTCGAGCAGCAGGATCTCCAGGCGTTCGAGCTGCGTGGCGTCTAATAGCGGCTTGCGGCCGGCGCGGCCGGCCTTGCGCAGCCCGGCCTTGCGCAGCCCGGCCTCGCCTTGCGCCAGGTACTGTCGTCGCCACTCACTGACGGTTTGGCGGGCGACTGTCAGACGCCTGGCGGTTTCGGACTGATTGAGTCCTTCATCGAGCAAACGCATCGCTTCGAAACGGCGTTTCTCCAATGCTTCGAAATCGCGGCGCTTTCCTTTCGGTGTTCCCATACATAAGAATACGTACGGCAACACCAAAAGATGTCACTCTATTTTGCGAGATTCAATAGCGGGCTCGGACGTCGCCCAGTTGTGTTCGACCGCCGTCGATGAGGATCGTTTCGGCCGTAATCGCCGTGGCGTCGGCCGCCAAGAACAGGACCAACGACGCGACTTCTTCCGCCGTGGCAATGCGTTGAAGAGGAGTCGCGGCGGGAGCCTGCTCGAACGTCGACTCCGGCCAACCGGCAAAGCGCGTGCGCACCAGGCCCGGCGCGATCGCGTTAACGCGGATCTCGGGTGCGAGTACGCGCGCCAACGACTTCGTCATATTGACTAGGGCGGCTTTCGACGCCGAGTAGACAATGGTGCTTCCGGCGGCGGTCCAGGCCGAGGCCGAGGTGTTGTTGATCACCGCGCCTCCCCCGTTCTCTCGCATCAACGGGACAGCCGCGCGAGTGCAATAGAAAGCCCCGCGCAGGTTGGTGTTCAGCGTGCGGTCCCAGATTTCGTCGGTCAAATCCTCGAGCTTATGGTGCGGCGTCACTTTGCTCCACCCCGCGTTGTTGACGAGCACGTCGAGCCGGCCCCAACGTTCGCGCACGAAATCAATCATGGCGCGGGCCTCGGCGTCTTGCGAGACGTCGGCGCGGTAAGCCACCGCCTCGCCGCCTTTTTCCACGATGCCGGCGGCGACGGCTTCGGCGGCGTCTTTCGAGGCGCGGTAATTGACGACCACCTTGGCGCCCTCGGCGCCGAAGCGCTCCGAGATGCCGAGCCCCATACCGGTTCCTCCGCCGGTCACGATGGCGACTTGGTCTTTGAGTTTCATGAATTGTCCCCCGTCGGCCGCGGGATTAGGCTGGATTGAAAACGCCAACCGGCGAGGCACGGCCAAACGGCCTATTGTAGAGGAATCTTCGCGAAGACCGCGCTCGAGGCGTGGGCCGCATACGACAAATCGGGCTTCCCAGCAGGGTACTCGGCGCGCCGCGAGAGATCGTTCGAGAAACGGCCCGTTCCCCTCGCATCTCCCTTCCATGTACACTCCAAGAAAATGGCGCGCCTGGCTTGAGAGTTGCGACCCATCGGTACTCGGGGGCACGGGAGGTTACAGACGGACATGAACCGAACTAAAGTTGCCTACGGTCTTTTGGTCCTGATGTTGCTCGCCTTCGTGGCGCGCGTCTTTATTCCATTGCATGATCTGTATGCCGTCCCGTTCCTGCTCGCTGGGGTTGGGGCGGTCGTCCTGGGGCGCGGCTGGAAGGGATGGGTTCTCGGCGTGGCGTTCGTGAGCGTAGCGGTCTATTGGTCGAGCTACGATCCCCACGGCTGTTCGACGTGGTGGCGGGCACGCTACGTCGCCGAAAAAGCGGTCGGCTCACAGCCTTATCTGTCGTGGGACGACGTGGGGTTCGCCGCGTTTGGCTCCGGTCACTGCTATGACTACGAAACCAAGCAAGCGGAATTGACCCGGCCGATCGAATTGCTGGCCGAAGACGAGGTCGACGGACAGCCTTTTCAACAATTTCGCACGCAGTTATTGAGTCTCGCAAAACAAAGTGACACCTTTTTGGGGTACGTACGTCTTTGTATGTATGGGAAATACAAAAGGCGTACGGCGGGATTTCGAGGCCCTGGAGAAGCGCCGTTTCAAAGCGATCCGGTTGGTCGAGCAAGGCTGTAGTCAGTCCGAGACAGCGAGGCGATTGAAGGTCGCGCGGCAAAGCGTCAGCGAGTGGCTGCGACGATACCGGCGTGACGGCGAAGCCGGGTTGCGCCAGGCCGGCCGCGCCGGCCGTAAGCCGCTGTTGGACGCCGCGCAGCTCGAACGCCTCGAGGCGTTGCTGCTGGAAGGCCCCGAGGCGCACGGCTTCCCGACGCCGCTGTGGAGCTGTCCGCGGGTCGCTCGTCTGATCGGAGACGAGTTCGGCGTGCGCTATCACGAGGGCCATGTCTGGAAGATCCTGCGGGCGCTCGGTTGGAGCCCGCAACGGCCCGTCGGCAAAGCGCGGGAGCGCAACGAAGAGGCCATCCGCGGCTGGCAGCGCAAGACTTGGCCGGCCATTAAAAAAAAGCCCGCAAAGAAGAACGTACGATCGTCTTCATCGACGAAAGCGGATTGAGTCAGAAGCCGCATCGTTGCCGCACCTGGGCGCCGCGCGGCGAGACACCGGTGTTGGAGTTCAACTTCAACTGGGACAAGCTGTCGGTGTCGGCCGGGCTGACGTTGCGCAACTTTTACTTCCGGCTCTATCCCGGCGCGATCGGCGAGCTGGAGGTCATCGACTTCCTGAAGGCTTTGGTGCGCCACATCGACGGCCCACTGCTGATCGTCTGGGACCGGCTGCCGGCGCACCGCAGCCGCCTGGTGCGGGAGTTCATCCAGCTCTCCGAGGATCACATCGCAACGGAGTACTTGCCGCCCTATGCGCCGGAGTTGAACCCGGTGGAATACATTTGGGCGTACTGGAAGCAGCACGAGTTGCCCAACGTCTGCCCGAAGGACTACTGGGAACTCGACGAGCGCGCCCGCAAAGCGCTGCGGCGAATGCGCCGCAAACCGCGCTTGATTACCGCTTTCTGGAAACAGTCTTCTCTTTGTCTCGATTGACAGTATATTATGCGAGACTCAGTAGGTGACTTCTGGTTGGCCGAAGAAGACGGACGCAAGTCGCTGACGTGGCTGGTGTGGGAAATCGATGTGGACGAAGCGTATCGCGGACACGCCGAGACCATCTTGCCGGGCGATGTCGTCGTCGACGCCGGCGCCCATGTGGGTGTTTGGGCCTTAAAGCAGGGCGCGCAACGTTTGATCGCGATCGAGCCGAATCCCGACAACATCATCTGCCTTGAGCGCAACTTCAAAGATGAAATCGCCGAAGGAAGAGTCACTATCGTCAGGGCGGGCATTTGGGACGCGAAAACGCAATTGGAATTGAAGATTCACGACCACATGACCAGCCGCTCGACGTTGATGGGAATGTCCGGCATGTCCGATTCGGTTTCCGTGCCGGTGCTTCCCTTGGATGACGTTCTCGACGGGTTGGGCGTTGAGACCGTGGACTTTATCAAAATGGATATCGAGGGGGCCGAGCAGCGTGCGCTGGCGGGCGCGCGACGAACGATCGAACGCTCTCGCCCGCGAATGGCGTTGTGTACCTATCACGAGGAGGACGACCCCGTGGCAGTCCCCGAAGCCGTATTGAACATTCACGCGGATTACCGCATTCATGGCAAGCAGTTCGACATGAACGCGCTCGATGTTCGCCCGAAGATCCTGTTTTTCAATTGAGGCGGGTCACGAGTTCTCGGAGAGGCGGCGACCGGCTTGCCGCGCGAATGCCGTCACAGGGTTACACCGAAGTAGTCTTTCAATAGATAGGCGGGGGCGATCGACAGCACGAGGAACCAAATCAGCCAGTGCAAATCGATGCCCGCCCACTCGATCGTGGCCGCCGGATAGAGGATTTCGACCCAGGCGACCGAAGCCGCCTCGATGCGGTCTTCGCCTGGATTCCAGGCGGTTTCATACCAAGTCCCGACGCGCCGCACCGACAACAGTTGCAGTTCGTCGCCCGCGGCGATGGACTTTTCCCAGGAGCCGTTCTCGCCCCAGTCGAAGCGCAGCGCGCCGCTGACGGCCTGCTCGGGGCGAATGCGCCAGCTGAACTGCCCGGGCTCGACAGCGCGGACGGCGGGCGTCTCGACCCGCACGCCGGCGGGAGCCTGGAGCTTGGGGGCCGGAGTGTTGGGCGTGACGGCGCCGTTGACCTGCACGGTGACGACCGCCGACTCGCCCACCGGCAGAGGCTTCATCCCATAGAAGGCGTCGAGGTGGAACAACAGAATGACGATCGGGATCGTCAAGTAGACCGCCGGTTTGAGCATCAAACCCATATAGCGGAAATTGGCGAGAATCAGCGCCGATTGCGATTTCCAGATCAGGCCCGGGTCGTCGCCGTACAAGCGCAGCTCGAGCAGGTAGGCCTGCACCAGCTTCTTCGTCGCGAGGATACGGTCTTGATCGGAGACTTTCCCGAAGACCCACAGCATGAAGATGCCGACGATGACCGATAGCACCGTCAGGCCGACGAGCGGATGCAGATCGACCGGGGGCAGGGCGAAGACGCCGACGACGAAACGAAGAATTGCGTTCAACCAGTCCACGATGATGATTCCCGATCAGGCCGGGCGACTCGCTCGCCGGCGGCTATTCGATATAGCCTAAGCCCTTGAGCTTTTCCAACAAGGCCTCGTCGGAATCATCGCCTTCGATGTTGGCGAGTTCCTTCTCAAGGACGTGTTGGATGAATTCCTTGGGCGAAGAATAGCCCGCCGCGTCGGCGCAACGCTTGACGCGGCTGTAGAGATCTTTATCGAGTTTGACGCTGGGTCCAAGCATGGTTTCTATCCTATACCCGGACGAACCGGAACGAGCCGGGAAGATCAGGCCTCTCCCGAGGTGCCTTGCGTTGGGCGGACCCGTCGCTTGCGCTCCGGGCTTCCATGAGAGGTGGGTCGCTTGTCAAGGGCGGTCGTTGGGAGGCGTTGGTCGGTTTGTCGGATCCGGCCCGGGTCCTCATGCCTTGCGGCGCGTTGAGGACCGGGCTTCCATTCGCAGTGTTATCGGTCTCGTTGTTGACCTCTGCTGGTTGGGGTCCGGTCTTTCGGCGCTGCTCTCTCTGTTGCGGCTTCGACCCATCCTCGAAAGAATCGGCCTGCCTGCCCAGAGCCCGCAGTCACCGTGACACGATCTCGATTCTCCGCCGCGGCCTCGCTTCGTCCGCCCAATCCCCTACTCCCTTCCTTTCAACAGGAATCTTCTTGCCGCCGAGTCCCCGTTAGGGGGCTCGCGGATGTCCTCATCACGTTGCTTCATCCGAAACCGTTGCCGCCGACTGCGCCTCATCGTCCCTGCCTTATGGGGAAACCGTTTCCGTCAGCCCGTGCAGCGGATCGTAGTTTTCTTGTTTCACCCACAACACATGCATCAGCACCGCCAACTTGCGCGCCACCGCCACCACCGCCCGCTTCTTCGCATGTCCTCCGCCGCGCGCCGCCAAACCCAAACCCCAGCGCCTGAGCGTGGAGTCGGTCCCGAACGGCCCCAGCACCCAGTGCGCGCACTGAATCAACGTCCGCCGCAGCAGCGGATCTCCCGATTTCGTCACGCCCAGCCGCAGTGACCGCTCGCCCGATTGGCGTTGCTTGGGACGCAGCCCCACCAGCGCGCCGACCTGCCGCGAACGCTTCACGCGGCCCGGGTCGTTGTCGAGCGCCAACACGAACGTCAACGCCGTCAGCGGCCCCACCCCTCCGATCGTTCGCAGCCGCTCGACCGCTGCGTATTGCTTGCCCAACGCGACGATTTGTTTGTCATATTCGCGGATCGTCGCGCCGAGGCTTTCGATTTGTGTCGCCACCCCCAACAACGCCGCGTGCAACACCTCGGGGCAGGCCTCCCGGACGCGCTCGACCCATTGGTTCTGGGCGCATCGGCCCAAGCGGATGCCGTGCGACTTCGCCATGCCGCGCAAACTCCCTTTCAATTTCGTGCGGCACTCGAGCACGGCCTCGCGCGCCCGCAACAACGTGCGTTGTTGTTCGGTCTCGAGCTTGCGCGGCGCGACGGGATTCAACAGGGCCGGGTTGGTGCGTCCCAGCTCGGCCAACCAATAGGCGTCGTTGCGGTCGTTTTTCGAGTCGGATTGGCTGATTAAACGCAATTGCCGCGCGTCGGCGACGAGCACGTCGTGGGCGAGGGCGGCCAGGCGGCGGCGAATCCAGTTGCTGTGGCTGCCGGTTTCGATCACAATGCGCAGCCGCGGCCAACGGCGGAACCAGCGATCCAAGGCCTCCGGGCGGGTGGGGACTTGGCATTCCTCGAGGCTTTCGCCGGCGAGGTCGGTGAGCCGTACGAAGCAACGTTTGTCGCCGATGTCGACGCCGGCGACGGCGCAAATTTCGTTGTCTTTTTGCATCTGGATGCGTTGTTGCGCCAACTGTTGTTCGAGCTGGGTGAGTTGGCGGGTCTTCGCTTGTGAGCTGTCGGCTTTCTTGGTTTGGTGTTTGTCGGTTTGGTTCTTGTCGGTCTGTTGTTTGCTATTCTTCTTCATGGCTGGTCGCCTCCTTTTCAAAAATCCATTGCACCTCCCTTGTGGAGAAGTGCGCTGCTGCCGGTAGCCTACCGCTTCCCGGCGCCAAGCGACCAGCCTCTCATCCCATCTCTGTATCCCCTTCCCACCACTAATACAACACTCGTCCGATCATATCCTCCGAAGGCTCGACGCCGAATTGGCTCAACAACGTCACCGTCAGGTCGGCCAGCTTCGGGTCCTCGATGCCGCTCGTTCGGTTGCTGAACAATACGCCCGGCACGTATTTCGGCGCGACGCAGTGATCGCCGACCCAGGCATCTTCATTGTCGACGACGGTCTCGGAAGGCACGGCGCCCAGCGGCGTCTCCCACGAGGCTCGATAGCGGGGCCGGTAGCCGATGATCATGTCGGGCGCATAGATGGAATTGTCGCCCTCGTAATCGACGTCGGGCAAATAGACTTCCTCGATCACTTGATCGCCGCTCTCGGGGTCGCGGAAGGCGAGCAGCCTTTCGGTAAGCCGGGCGAGGATTTCGTCGGCTTCCTCTCCCTCGGAAACGACGCCGCCGCGCTCGCGCCCGAGGCGGTTCAAGTAGAGACTGTTGAGTCCCATCGCATAGGCTTGCGTGCGCGACCAATCGACGTGAACGAACATTTCGTCGTCGCCGGTGTTGCGCGGATCGTCGAGCGTCAAGAAGCCCTCGCGCATCAGGATCGTGTTGAGGTGAACGGAGCGGTCAAAGCTTGTAAACCCGTGGTCGGACATGACGATGAAGGTCGTGTTCTCGTCGATCGTGTCGAGCACCTCGCCGACCACTTCGTCGACGGCAATGTAGAAAAGCAGCAACTCCTCGTCGTACTTACCCCACAGCATATGGGCGTTCTGATCGACGCTCGAAAAATAGTAGAAGAACAGGCCGGTCTCGAATTTCGCGAATTCGCTCCGAAACATGGCAATGCTTTCATCGAGCACGAATGTTGACTGCTTGACGAACTCCTTGACGTCGAGCACGCCTGCTTGAAAGGCGTTGGTATCCTCGGCCATGCCCTGCGTATAGAACGCACCCAAGTCGGCCGCCAACTCGGCGCTGTAGTCGGCCGGGGTCGAGATCGGCAGATCGGGCATGGCGGGATCGATATTGACGGGCGTGACGTAGAGCTCAAAGCGCGGACGGGCTTGTTTCAAATAAAACTTGACGATGCCCGAGGCGCTCATCAGCTCGCTCATCAGCGGGAAACGAACCTTCACCCAACCCGACCAGTCGCCCTGGTTGAGCACCACGCTTTGTCCGTCAACGTCGAGCCTGACGACCGACTCGGAGGGGTCGCGATGGACCAACAACGGCGCGGAAACCTCGGGGCGGCTCTTGAGCAGAGTGTTGACCGGACCGGGAATCTCAAGCTCGGTGAAATGATCGAAGGCGTCGATGCGAATGACCTCGCCGCCGGGAACGGTGTGGGTTTCCTCTTCCGGGTTGTCGGTGAAGAAGGTGAACGTGCCGAAGGTGCCCTTGAGGTCAACCGTACCCATGCCGGAGATCTGACGCGCGTCGCTTTCGACCGGCGGGAAATTCACCGGCATACGAATCATCGTCACCGGGATTCCGCGTGCGCTGAGAAGCGGCCAAAAGGGAGTTCCTTGGCGATGAGACTCGACTTCGCCTTCCGACAACGGAATCACATAGTCGCCGATTTCGAAAACGTCCCCGGCCTCGGCCACTTGCCCCATCGAAGAGAACGGGAAGCGCGTGAAAGGATCGCGGTGAACGAAACCGTAGACGCCGTGGCCGCCGGGGTCGCGTCCGGTGGCAACCGTTGACCAAGCGACAGGGCTCTGCGGCGGGATTGTCGTGGCCAGCGGCTTGAATTCGCCTTGTTGGCGCAGGCGGTCGAGATTGGGAAGCGATTCCCAGTGTTGCTCGACGAACTTGGGGTCCATGCCGTCCACGCCGAGAACGATGACGCGTTTGTCGGTGGTCGAGGCGGGTGTACCGCCGCAACCCAGCAGCAGGCTCGCCAGGGCCGCCAGGGCCAAGGCAGTGCGTTCGCGGCGGGCAATCACGATACCGCCTCTCTTTCTCGGCGACGCCCAAATCGCTTCCGTCCATATAGGGCGGCGCCTTGACGCCGAACAGCGCCAGTGTGGTTGGGGCGAGGTCTTCGATGCCGGGGTTTTTGCCTTCGATTGCGCGATTGGAAAACAGCACTCCAGGCACGCGCGGGGGGTCGACGCAGTGGTCGCCGCTCCAGGCCTTGCAATTGTCCTCGAAGACTTCGCTGGTCACGGTTCCGAGCGCGGCCGCCCAGGAATGGCGGTATTTCTCGGCGTAACCGATCACGATGTCGGGCGAGACGCCGAGGTAGGGCCCCTTGTAGACCTCGCGGTTGGAATAGGCCTTGTGGATCGCCGGGACGTTTTTTTGCTCGTCCATCAGGCCGGTCAGCTTGTCGGCCAGCTCTCGCTTGAGCGCTTCGGCTTGCTCGCCCGCTTCGACGATGCCCTGCGCCTCGCGACCCTGCTGGTTGATATACACGCCGGCCAGACCGAACAGGTAGGCGCGCGTGCGGCTCCAATCGACGTTACGCAAGTAGGGTTCGCCGGGTTCGGCGCCTTCCTTCAAATAGAGGTAACCGTTGTCGAGCAGCCAGGCGTTGAGGTTCACGCCGCGCTGGAACGACTTGAAGCCGTGGTCGGAGAGAACAAAGAAAGCCGTCTCGTCATCGACATAGGGGAGAGTGCGGCCGACCAGGTCGTCCATGCGCCCGTAGAGGTCTTCTATCACACCCGCGTACTTGGCATGCCCGCCGCCGATCGCCTCGTGGGCGGGATGGTCGGGCTCGAGATAGCGGAAAAACATGTGCTGCACGCGATCGCTGGTGTCGAAGACGCAGGCCACCACGCCTTGCTTGGTCTTGTCGAGAGCGTTAAAGAACATTTTCTCGCGCTCTTCGTAAATCGAGTAGGCCTGGTCGAGAAAGCCTTGCTCGTCGATCACGCGTTCGTTGAGCGCCCAGGTGTCTTCCGCCAGCCCCAAGGTCGAGTAGGCGCCGAGCAGCTTGGCTAGATAGGTGGCGTAATATTTTGGGTGAGAGATCGGCAGAGCCGGGGTTTCGGGATCGATGTTGATCGGCACCAGATAGATCGAAAACCCGGGCTCGGTCTCGGTGATGCGGAACTGCGTAATACCCTGAACTTTCACGCCCAGCCCGGCCTTGAAGGTGAGCTGGATCCAGGGCGAGTACTCGTCCTTTTTCAAAGTGTAGTTGTGGCCCTCGACCTTGAGCCGGCCACTGCCCGCGGCCGCGTCCCAATCGAGCGAGAAGTCGACCGTCATCGGAGCATTGCCCTGCTTGATGGGGTTCCCGGGGCCTTCGATCACTCCGCTGTAGCGGTTCCCCTCGCGGCGCAGCGGGTAGCGCTTCCCCTGCTCGTAGTTCGCTTCGTCGAGCGCCGTGGTGAACTGCAGGAAACTTCCTTGCGTGCCCAGCAGGTCGGGAGTGCACATCGCCGAGAGCAGCTTGCCTTCGAACTTCTCGGGAGGAAACGTGATCGGCACGCGCAGCACCGTGCAGCCGACTTGGTGCTCTCCCAAGATGTTCCAAAACGTCTTGCTCTTGCGCCGCAACTCGACGGTCGGTTTGCTGATCGGGATGCGCCAACTCCCGATATTGAGGAACCGCTTCGGGTCACGCACCCGCGATGAGGATAGCTCGGGCAAATACGTCTTCATGCTGCGATTGAGGAAGTCGTACATGGCGTGCTTGCCCGGGTTCACGCCGGTGGCGAAGGTCGACCAGGCGACGGGCGAAAGCGGCGGGAAGGTCGTTCGCAGGCGGCTGAAATGCCCGCTCTCCCGCAATTGAGCGAAATGAGGCATCTTGCCTTCGGCCATGTACTTTTCACAAAGGTCGGGGTCCAGCCCGTCCATGCCCAAGAAAATGACTTTCTTCACGCGCGCCTTGGCCATGCCCTTACGGCGCGTCAAGGCCCGCCAAGCGACGCGGAAAGGCCAGATCAGCAGCGACGCCGCCCCGACAATGAACGCCAACAACAGGCTGAGGAAGGAACCGAGAAAAGCGAACCCGGCGCCGGGGCCGATGTAGGCGAAGTGCACGAGCGGGAAGCCCGCGGGGTTAAGCGTGTCAACAGGATCAAGCGCGGCGAGACGAAGGCCGATCGCGGCGCTTAGGCCGACCCAGAGCAACAAACCGACCGGGGCGGTGAGCGAACCCGGCCTATTGGTTCTCTGAAACCGCCCGCCGATCACCTCAGCTTGCCTTCCACGAAGGGGACTTCAAAAACTTTGTCGTGCTGCACCGGGCCGTGGCCGAAAAAGCCGTCTTCGCCGAACAGCTCCCCGTGGTCGGCCGTGATTGTGATGTAGGTGTTCTTCGGGACCAAATCGAAGAGCTCCTCGATGACGCGGTCGAGATACTTCACGGCCTTGATCTGACGGTGCCGCAGATCTTTCATCTTCTTTTCATCGAAGAACTTCGTCCGGGTTCGCTTCAGCCGCCCCCCGACCACATGGTCGTCCAGGTGCTTGAAGACGCCGTGCACACCACTAATGCGCGGCCACTCCTCCGGCGGCTCGTCGGGGAGGGCGTAGGGATAGTGCGTCTCGCCAACATTGAGAATGTAGAACGAAGGACGATCCTTGGGGAACCGCATCTCGGCCAACATCGCCCGCATATCGTTGTGCCGGTCCATTAAGCGAAACGTGTCGAAGCCCTGATTGATGATCGTCTTGGGGTTGAGCACCGGCAGCGACACCATGGCGTGCGTGCGATAGCCCTTCTTGTCCCTGAGAAAATGCGGGAAGTAGAGCTTGGGGACGAGCGATTTGAATTCGATATTCTCAGCCCCGAGCCGCTCGTTGAACTTGAAAAAGTCCTTCTTGTAATACTCGGAGGCGAAAACGTTCTTGGGGCTTTGGTGCGGCAGCAACCCCATCAGCAGGTTGTAGTGCGACGGCGCGGTCCATGACGCGTAGGACCAACGCTTCTCGACCTTGCCGAGCTGCCGCATCACCTTGGGCCGTGCCCGGATGAACGAGTCATAGCGACAGCTGTCGAAGATGACAAGAACGTAGTTGTTGGGGGCGGGTTTCTTCTTGCGAGGCATGATCGAGCGATCAGTATAGCACCGGGATTTAGGCCGAACAGTAACCCGCTTTCATCATCGCGTGGCGAGGCAAAATGGACACCAAACGAAAAGCCCCAGCGGGGCGCCGGAACAAGTTCCGGAAGACGGGTTCACGGCTTCCCCACATCATTGACTCACGTCGTATTCGCGACGAAACAAACGACGGTCCGTTCTCCATTCAACATCTGTGGAGATGATTTCCAGCGCCCCTTCCGGGGGTGTTTCGGTCGTTGCACACGGTCCCACGGCTGAAGCCGTGGGCTAAATTCCGGGGCCCCTGCCGGGGCCGCCGAGCGTCTGTCCATACCGAGCCCCGCGCCGAGTTCACCACACCCACCCCCCGTACCGGTTCACGGCTTACGGTTCACGGTTCACGGTCCTCACACGAACGCCGAAACCCCGGTCACCCGCTGCCCGATCGACAGCGTGTGAATATTGTGCGTACCCTCGTAGGTCTTCACCGTCTCGAGATTGCACATGTGGCGAAAGATCGGGAACTCGTCGACAATGCCGTTGGCCCCGAGCAGGTCGCGGGCGCGCCGAGCCGTTTCGAGGGCCATCCAGGCATTGTTTCGCTTCAGCATCGCAACGTGGGAATGATGCAGCCGGCCCTGCTCCTTGAGCCGGCCGATGTGCAGGGCCAGCAGTTGCGCCTTCGTAATTTCCGAAATCATCCACGCCAATTCGGCTTGCACCAATTGGTGCGACGCAATCGGGCGATCAGCGAACTGCTTGCGCAACATCGTGTATTGACGCGCAGTGTCGTAGCAGGCCATCGCGGCCCCGATACAGCCCCAGCCGATGCCGAAACGCGCCTGCGTCAGGCAACCCAAGGCCGCTTTCAGCCCTACCGCCCTCGGCAGAGCGTTTTCCGCCGGAATGCGGCAATCGGAGAACGCCAGGCTCGACGTCACCGAGGCCCGCATCGACCACTTGCCGTGAATGTTCGACGCCTCGAAACCCGGGGTACCTCTCTCCACTAGGAAAGCACGGATGGTATCCTCTTCCTTCGCCCAGATGATGGCGACATCCGCCAGAGTGCCGTTGGTGATCCAGGTCTTTTCACCGTTGAGAACGTATTCGTTGCCGTCTCGCACCGCCCGGGTTCGCATCCCCGCGGGGTTCGAGCCGAACTCCGGCTCGGTCAGCCCGAAACAGCCCAATACCTTGCCTTGTTGCAGTTCCGGCAACCAGCGGTCCTTTTGCTCGTCACTGCCGAAGTGGTAGAGCGGCCACATCACCAAGTTGCCCTGCACGGAAATAAAGCTCCGCAGGGCGCTGTCGCCGCGTTCGAGCTCCTGCATCACCAAGCCATACTCCACGTCGCTCATCCCGGCGCATCCGTAGCCTTCCAGGATCGCGCCGAAAAAGCCCAGCTCGGCCATCTCGGGAACCAGCTCGACCGGGCACCGCGACTCACGAAAGCAGTCGCGAATCAGCGGCAACACTTTGTCGTCGACGAATTGTCGGACCGATTGCCTGACGAGCTTTTCCTGCTCGCTCAACTGGGAGTCGAAATCGATGAAATCTACGTTTTGGAAGGTAAACATGGCTTGATCAAACCAAACAAAAACATGGAAGTAACGAGAGCACCATCATAGCAGCCAGTGTTGAAACTCCGACTACGCGAAACAAGGGCGTAGTCACCGGTTGTCGACGTCCATCAGCGTTGGAAACAAAGCGGTTCGACGAGGGATAACTCAGCAGCATGATCGCCGACGCGGCCAACTAACTCGCGGTTTCCGGCATGCTGCCCGTTTCGGGTCCCCGGCTTACTCCCTTTGACCTCTTCCGGCGGAATTCTCGGGTCTGATACGATGGTCCCACTCATGGGCATCGAACAAGCGCGGGGCTGGATCAAGGCGGCGCAACGGGTGGTCGGTTTCACCGGCGCGGGCATCTCGACTGAATCAGGCATTCCCGACTTTCGAAGCCCCAACGGCGTGTGGGCCCGCAATCGCATGGTTTATTTCGACGAGTTCGTTCGAGACGAATCGGCTCGGGTCGAAGCTTGGCGTCAGAAGGTGGAAAGCTGGCCCGAGATGCGCGATGCCAAGCCGAATCCAGGCCACCTAGCGTTCGTAGAACTGGCTCGCAGGGGCAAGTTGACGGCAATGATCACGCAAAATATCGACGGCCTGCATCAGCGCTCGGGTCTGAAGCCCTCACAGGTCCTCGAATTGCACGGAACGACCGTGGAAGCCGTTTGCCTTTCTTGCTCCCACCGCATTCCGATGGACGAAGCCGTGGATCGCATCAAGGCGGGCGAGCCGGCGCCAAAATGCCGTCTTTGCGGCGGAGTCCTGAAAGCCGCGACGGTTTCGTTCGGGCAGGCCATGCCGGAGGACGTTATGCGCGAGGCCGAAACCGCGGCACTCTCTTGCGAAGTGTTCCTGGCGGTGGGCTCGTCGCTCGTCGTCCATCCGGCCGCCGGCCTGCCGCTGGTGGCCAAGCGGGCAGGAGCGAGGTTGATCATCGTCAACCGCACCGAGACGCCCCTGGACGAGGTCGCCGACTTGGTCGTCAACGACGAAATCGGCGAGGTTCTCCCGCTAATGGTCGGCATGCCCGTGGCGTAAGCCGTGAACCGTAAGCCGTGAACCGTAAGCCGTGAGCCGTAAGCCGTGAGCCGAATCGGCGCATTCCGGGGCTCCGGACGGAGCCCGAGGACAAGTGCCAACCGGAACCCACATGCAACAGGGACGGCTCCACAACACCCTTGAGAGGGGACACCGGGACCGGGTCGTCGTGGTCATCGTGGCGTGGAATTGCTTCAGGTCATCGAGCCGGCATGACGGAACGAACGGCGACAGTCCTCTGGGGGCCGGTCCGCGGTTCACGGTTCATGGTCAACGGCTCACGGCGGTTAACGGCCTTCCCCTTGACGCCCGTGCTCGCCCCGGCCAGACTGGTGAATTAACTGTTTCAGGAGGCTGAGTTCCGCCATGATTCTTCCGCTCACCCCGGTGCGTTTTCTGCTACGCGCCGCCGAGGAATACGGCAACAAAGTCGGCATTGTAGACGGAGACCGCCGGCTTACCTATAAGGAAGTCCTCGACCGCGCCGTCCGCTTGGGCGCCGCCTTGCAGTCGCTCGGGCTCGAACCCGGCGGGCGCGTCGCGACGCTCAGCTTCAACTGTCACCAATTGATCGAAGCCTATTACGGCGTCCCGATCGCCCGCGGCGTGCTGCTGTCGCTTAACGTGCGGCTTTCGGTCGAGGAACAAGCCTATATCCTCGATCACTCCGGGTCGAAGATCGTCCTGTTCGATCCGGAGTTCGCCGATCTCTGCGCGGCGCTCCACGACGAACGTGCGGACCTAATCTGGGTCGCGCTCAGCGACGCGGACGGCCTCCCCGACTGGGTTCACCCCAACAACTACGAAGAGTTGCTGGCCGCCGCCGACCCGCCACCGCTCGACTTCACCACCTTCGACGAGACCGCTATCGCCGAACTGTTTTACACCAGCGGCAGCACCGGCCGGCCCAAGGGCGTGATGCTCTCCCACCGCACACTCTACCTCCACTGCATCTACGCGCTGCTGGCCGGCCGCCGCCGTGCGATCGGCATCGCGGCGGACGAGATGTGCGAGATGCACACGATCCCCCTTTTTCACGCCAACGGCTGGGGACGCCCCCACACCGTTACCTTCGCGGGAGGCAGGCACATCATCGTCAAGCGCTTCGATCCCGAGGAAGTCTGTCAACTCGTCGAAAAGGAGCGCGTGACGGCTTTCTCGATGGTCCCGACCATGGCAACAGCGATGGTCCATTTCCCCGACCTCGACAAATACGATCTCAGCAGTCTCGAGGAGCTCATGATCGGCGGTGCCGCGCCCTCGGCGACGCTGATGGCCCAGGTGGAGGAGAAATTCGGCTGCCGCGCTTACGCCGGGTACGGGTTGACTGAGACTTCGCCCGTTGCCGCCATGGCCCACCCGAAAAGCACCATGGGCGAGCTTTCCGATGAAGAGCGCTTACGCCGTCAGGCCATGACCGGTCATCCGATCCCCGGCGTCGAGGCTCGCGTGGTGGACGCCTCCGGCGCCGACGTCCCCAAAGATCTCGAAAGCGTCGGCGAAATCCTCTTCCGAGGCGACGTCGTCATGGACGGCTATTGGCGAGATCCCGAGGCCACCGCCCAAGCCGTCGAGGACAACTGGCTGCACACCGGCGATATGGCCGTCTGGGACGAAGAGAATTTCTTGCTCATCGTCGACCGCAAGAAGGACATCATCATCAGCGGCGGCGAAAACATCTCATCCATCGAAATCGAGAAGGTGCTCGCCTCCCATCCGGCGATTTACGAAAACGCCGTGGTTGGCGTCCCCGACGAGAAGTGGGGCGAGGTCCCGAAGGCCTTTGTCGTCTTGAAACCGGGCGAGACGACTTGCGAAGATGACATTCGCTCGTTCGTGCGGGAACATCTGGCCGGATTCAAGATCCCCCAAACCGTCGAGTTTCGCAACGAGCTGCCGAAGGGCGCTACCGGCAAGATCCTCAAGCGTGTGTTGAGAGACCCTTATTGGGAAGGGCGCGAGAAACAGGTCCAGGGCAGTGGGTGAAAACCGCGGCTGAAAGCGGTACCATGGCCGCGAGACGCGGCCCCCATGGTAGTCAGTGACCTCCAAGTCGACCCGGGACAGCGGTTTGAGCCGTCGGTCGAATACTCCCACGTGCTATCGTCGATTCGGCATTTTTCGGGCTTGCGTCTGGGGCAGCTGCTGATCTTTTTCGTGGTGATGGGTGGTTTGCTGGTGTATTGATCCGAACACCGCACCGCGGCCACGGAACCGGGACTGCTCACGGCGCGGGCCTTCGCTTGTTTCGTCACCATGATTTTCTGGTTGATGGACGTGCGCGCGGGGCAACAATACATTCACATGCCGCGGCGAGCCCAGTCGCTCGAGCATCACGAGGATCCGGCTCTGTGAGAATACGGCTCTTTCTAATCATCGCGGCGGTTTGCATCCTAAGCGCCTGCAACAATCTCCCCGATCACCGAAACTTCGCCGTGGGCCTGACACGGACCGAGGTCCGTGAGCGCTTCGGAGAACCCCCGCGCTCGAGCAACATGCGCAAGAACAATAACGCCGTGTGGGGGCCCATCGAAGACTTCTGGTCTCGCATCCCGATGGGAGGGACCGTCGAGATCTGGTTCTACCGCACCACCCACGAGTCGGCGGCGGGCAGCGGGAATCGCGAAACCGGCACGACAGAGATCTACTTTGTCGACGGTTCGCCCACCGTCTCCGGGCGCGGCTTCGCGCCCGACGGCGTCGTCTACGAGGCCGTGAAGCCGCCGCCCTCGCGCTGATACCGACGACTGGCCCTCGTTCCACCCTTCCGGGCCGGCCGCGGCCGAACACCAGCGGTCAACGTGCTCAGGGTGTGGTGTCGGCGAGCCCGGCGTCGACCGTCAAACGTGGTTCGCGGAGTTCAGCGCAGTTCAGCAGGCACGGGCGTGTGGTTCGACGTGGTCGGCACCGGCCTTTCGAGGTTGGCTTCGCCCGGAATGTGCAACACTCTAGCGGATTGCGATGGCTCTCGTCGATAACCGCAAGCACCGCCTAACCCTCCTTTGCGCTCTCTACCTCGCCCAGGGGATCCCCTGGGGGTTTATGACGATTGCGCTGATCAGCTACCTGACTGATCGCGGCGTTGGGGATGCTCAGGCCGGGGGGCTCACGGCTTTGGTTCTTTTGCCCTGGACGTTCAAGATTGTCTGGGGACCGTTGATCGACACGATGACGATTCGGTCGATGGGGCGTCGTCGTCCGTGGATCATCGGGGCGGAGTTCCTGATGGCCGTCTCGCTGTTGGGCTTGCTCACGATGGGTGATCTGACCGAGAACCTCAGGCTGCTCGGGTGGATGTTTTTCATTCACAATTGCTTTGCCTCGCTGCAAGACGTTGCAACGGACGCGCTGGCTCTCGACGTTCTGCTGCCCGGCGAGCAAGGGCGCGCGAACGGGCTGATGTGGGGCTCGAAGCTGGTGGGGAAGGGAATCGGCGGGGCTGGTTTGGCGATGGCGATCGACGCTTGGGGGCTGCCGTCGGCGGTCTTGATTCAGTTCGTCACGTTGTTGCTGATCATGCTTTTCCCGCTGATGATTCTAGAGAGGCCCGGTGAACGGCGGTTGCCGTGGAGCCGTGCGTCGGGTGTTGCGGATGACGTTGCCGGCCTGCGCGGGTTGGACAAGGTGATCGGAGATTTGCGGCGAGCCTTTTCGATGGTGACGACGTCGGTGTTCTTCGTCTTCGGCGTGATTTGTCTGATTGCATGGGGCATCGTCGAGGTCGCCACGAAGACGCTCTACACGCAGCAACTCGGGTGGAGTTTCGTCGAAGTTTCTCAGGTGGCGGGGATGGCCGTTTTTGTCGAAATGTTCGGGGCGCTGGCGGGCGGGTATTTCGCCGACCGCTTCTCTCGGAGGAAGGTGATTGTGGTCGGCCTGGGCGGGTACGGGCTGCTGGCGCTGATCTTCGCCGCCTTTGCCGGACAATGGGGCGAGAGCTGGTTCGCAACGGGATATTTGTTCGTGAACCCGGGGCTTCTCGCGGTGGGGTCGGTGGGTTTCTTGGCGATGTCGATGCGGCTTTCCTGGACGAAGGCGGCGGCCACTATGTTTACGATTTACCTGACCACGGCGAATATCGGCCATGTGGTGGGTAATTGGATGGTGGGGCTGCTGCGGGAGGAGCTTGGCTTCTCCTATGAGCTGACGTTCGCGTTCGCGGGCGTGGCGGTGATCCTACCGCTGTTTCTGCTGCCCTTGGTTAGGCCGGAAGATGTTGACCGGGCACGAAATGCCTAAGGGGTGCCCCGCGGTGGGGCAGGTCTCCAGGCCTGCCCTTTCACAGCCCCGAGATCTCGGCCCGCAAGGGTGGTCGACTGTCGTACTTTTGCGCGTAGTAAGGAAAGACTCCGATGCCGACGCCTCGTTCCGCGCTTGTCGTTCACAGCGGCGGCCCTAGCGTTACACTCAACTCCTCGCTCGTCGGCGTCATCGAGCGCTGGAAGGAACTGTTTCCCGGCACCCCCTTACACGGTGCGCGGCACGGTCCCGAAGGTTTGCTGAGCGGCGACTGGATCGACCTTGGCGCCATGCCGCGGGAACGCGTTGAAGTGGTTCGGCGCGCTCCGGGGTCGGCGATTGGTTCGAGTCGCAAGCCCATCGGGCCGGAGGACGCCGAGCGAGCGGTCGGGCTGCTCGCCGAACGGGGTGTCGATTGTCTCTTCTACACCGGCGGCAACGGCTCGATGGGTACGGCCCGACGATTGGCCGAGGTTGTCGTCGAGGGGCATTCCGAGCTGAGGGTCGTCGGCATTCCCAACACCGTCGACAACGATGTCGCGGGCACGGACCACGCGCCGGGGTTCGCTTCGGCCGCCCGCTTTTATGCAAGTGCGCTGCGGGATGTCGGAGAAGACAACCGCTCGCTGCCCTCGCCGATCACTGTTGTGGAGGTCATCGGGCGCAATGTCGGCTGGGTGACGGCCGCGACGGCACTGGCGCGAAAGAGCGCCGCCAGGGCGCCGCATTTGATCTACGTTCCGGAGAGGCCGCCGGAGTTGCGGCAAATCGTCGAAGCGGCGCGGACCTCGGTTGAGTGCCGCGGCCGTTGCGTGATAGCGGTGTGCGAGGGCTTACGGGATTCGCGTGGCGAGCCGTTTGGCGCGGATTTGGACCGGGCCGGGGATCGACATCATGAGTTGGCGCGCAACCTGGCCGATGCGCTGGCGCGGCGAATCACTTCCGAAACGGGGCTGCGAGCCCGCGCGGAACGGCCGGGCCTTGTGGGGCGCTCGTTTTCCATGGCGGCATCGGAGATCGATTTCGATGAGTCCTCGCTGTTGGGGCGCGCCGCGGTCGATGCCGCGGCGGAGGGGCGGACGGGCGTCATGGTCGGGTTGCGGCGCGAGGCGGGCGAGGCGTATCGGTGCCGTGTCGAGTTGGTCAGGCTGGACGAAGTTGCGGGCGTCGAGCGAACGCTGCCCGTTAAGTGGGCGCCGTTTGGAGAGGACGGGATTACGCCGGCTTTCGAGGAATACCTGCGCCCTCTTGTAGGGCCGATTGAAGAATTCGAGGCCTGGACGGGCAAACCGGCGCGACGTTAAGGGTGTCGCTTCGTTGCACGCCCTCTTACCCGTGTTTCCAATTCCCCGAGTGCTAGGGCGATGACGTGCATCACGATGGCGAAGCTCTCGGCGCTGAGCTTGTCGAGAGTGTCTTCTTCGGTATGCCAATAGCGATGGGCCGGGCCGTATTGAAAATCGATGAGGTCGACGGCGGGGATGCCGGCTTTGACGAACGGAATATGGTCGT
Organism: Bryobacterales bacterium; assembly: GCA_965238125.1. Lineage (GTDB taxonomy): Bacteria > Acidobacteriota > Terriglobia > Bryobacterales > UBA6623 > UBA6623. The sequence continues at coordinate 2,054,119 of OZ250179.1, forward strand.
CGGTCACGTAACGAAGCGGCCGTAAAGGGAACGCCGCGCCGTGCCCAAGCCGCGAGGCGGCTCGCCAGATCAACTGCCGTAGCCAAGGCGTTGACCCGCCTTCCGGTAAGATCCGCAAGTCGCGGTCGCCGATCATATCGACGTTGATCAGGGCTTGGATGCGGGACGCCGTTCCGTCCCGGACCCAGGTCGCCGCTAACTTTCGACTGCCGTAGGTACCGTCGGTGTCGCTCCAACGAACGAAGGATTCCTCGCCGTCGAAGAACACGAGCCAGATGTTGTTACCGCGCTTGTGCGGTACGGATTTGTCTTGGGGTCCGGAAGGGGAGGCGGCTCCATCGGCGGGTTCCGTGATGCCCGCTTTTCCCTTCGCTTCGGCAGCCAACAGCTCCGCCAGCGCCAACAAAAACCCGGTGGAGGAGCCGCCATCGTTGGCCCCCACGAAATGGAGGCCGTCGCGATGATAGGTGTCGTAATGCCCCGAGACGACGACGGTCCGCTCGGAAGTTCCCGGGAACCTGGCGATGATGTTGCTCATCGGGACCGGGCCCCTTGGTGTTTGCGCCGTGAAATTAAGAAAGTGGAGCGAGCCGCCGGCAGCCTCGACGAGCGGTCGAACAGCGCGGGTGATGAGTTGCTTCTGCTGTTGATGAGCGCGGGAACCCGGCGGCCGCGGACCCAGCTCGACGACCTTGCGGGTCCACTCGAGAGCGCCGCGGCCTGCTTGTTGGAACGGCGCCGGGACTGCCGCTTCCTGAGAGCCGGCCCCGAACGGGCATGCCGCCAGAAAAAGTCCGGCGATTACGACTTTTCGACCCGGCATAGATAACCCAGTGTAAAGTTCTTCTCGCGATCCAGACGGTCGAAGAACGGCAGCACCAGCGCGAACGCCGTCGCCGCCGCCGCGACGAACGGAAACAGCGCCCAACCCGGTCCCCGCATGAAGAACGTCGCGGCGTTGAGGCAGCGTCGCGCGGCCAGTGTGAAAAAGCCTCCGAGTGGTTCGATGCCGGGCACGGCGAGACCGGCTTGCCCAAGCAGCCGTTCGAGCCCGAATCGAGTGAATCGAAAATAGTCGTGGGGCGCCTGATGCACTTCCCATTGTTGCGGAACGACAAGCAGCAGGCGGCCGCCGGGCTTGAGGACCCGGGCGATTTCACACAGCACTCGCGCGGGATCGGGCGTGTGTTCGAGCGCGACGATATTGAGCGAGGCCTCAAACGAAGCGTCCTTGAACGGCAGCGCCGCCAAGTTGACCCGGGCGTCGATCCCCGAATAGTCCCAACTCGGATCACCGAGCGCATGGTCCACGCCGACGTACACGCAACCGTCGAAACGGACGCGGTAGGCGGCTTCACCGCAGCCGGCGTCGAGAACCCTTGCTCGCGAGGGGAGGGAGGCGGCGAACGACTCGACCGCGTCATCGATGCGCGACTCGACGGCAAGCAAACGCCGAGCAAGGAAAGCGGGCAGGATTCGGACCAGACGCGCGGGGGACACTATTCGTCCTCAACCAGGGCCGCCTCCACCAAGATGGTCGAGCCGGCCTTGGCGGCGGCTTCCCAAAGCGCGAAAGGCAGGGAAAGGATGACCAGCCCGAGATAGAGGAGGCTCTTGAACGTGCCGACCAACGCCGGTTCCCTCACTTTCCGGACGCGGCGAACGACGGGCTCCCAACTAGGAAATAGGCTGGTGGCGAGGGAAGCCGGATTATCCCGCAACGAAAAAAGCTTGCGGCGCACGACGCGAAAACCGCACCCGGCGAGCAGATCTTCCAGGTCGTCTGCTCGGAAGTGGAATAGATGGCGAGGTATATCGAGCGCGCTCCAGCGCCGGCCCAGCAACAGGAATTGCCATGACGCCGCGTTAGGCACTTGGACGAAGAGCCTTCCGCCGGGTTGCAGAAGTTGCCGCGCCGCCAAAAGGAACCCCACCGGATCCGGTACGTGTTCGAGAACGTGCAGCAGCGTCAACCCGGAAAGCGACCCGACCGCGAAGGGCGCGTCGGGAAGGGCCGCGCAAACCGCCGGTGCGCTGGCCGCGCCTGTCATTTGGGCGGCTCGAGGAGAGACGTCCAACCCGGCGGCGTGCAAGCCTCGCCGCCGCAACGCCGCCACCAGCGATCCGCCCCCCGAGCCGACATCGAGAATCGGCCCCGGCGGCATCGCCGAAGCGACAATGAAGCGAACGTGGTCCCAGATGACCAGGCGGCGGTACCATTCCGTCAGCCGGCCGGCTGGCGATTCATCGGCTTTCCACCAATATTCATCGGGGTAAAACGACGTGAGTTCGGCGGGAGTCGGTCGCGGAAACAGACGAATTAAAGCGCAGCCGGCGCACTCAATCACCGAAAATATTTTGCGGGTTGTGTGGTAGAGCCGGTCGGAGTCCTGCAACAAGATGACGTAGGACTGACTTTCGCAGCGGGGACACGCGAAACCTGCGCCCGGCGACAGGTCGTACACTTATCGAGCCTTCCCAGCGAGGTCGGCGAGGGGGATCCGAAAACGCCGAATCATGCGGGCGGTTTCGGAAGCCGAAAGCTTACGGCGACCCCGAGTTTCGCGACGCTTTCTCAGCATCGATGGAAGCCCCCGCAGCGCCGCCCAATGCGCCCTGACGAGGCATTGTAGCAGTCGCGCCGGCGAAGTCGACGAGACAGCGCGCGAGATTTCACCGCGGCCCCCCGCCCAGGCCGCCGCCGTGGCGAGCAAACGGGCCGCCGTGTAGAGCGGGTTGAGGATCAGCAGGCGCAGCGGGAACAGCTTCACCGCCAACCAAATACGATTGCGTTCGATGAGAAAAAGGCGTTGCTCGGAATGGCGGCCGAGAGTCGCCCCGAGACGATGGAGGACGACGGCGGTCGGTACCGACAGGCAACGCCATCCCGCAATGCGGGCTCGCAAGCCCAGCTCGGCGTCGTCGGCGTAGGCGAAGAAGTCCTCGTCGAATCCCCCGATCTGTTCGAAAAGCGAGCGCCGATAGAAGGCGGCGCAACCGTCGGGCCAGGCGACTTCTTCCACGCGGTCGTACTGCCCACGGTCGATTTCTCCCGAACCGCGGCCCCGATTTTGTCCGTCGAGGTAGATCAGATGACCCGATTTGTCAATCACGTTTGGAGAGTCATAAGCCAGTACTTTTGATGCCGCCATGCCGAATTTCGGACGGCTTTCAAGCGCCTTGGCCAGTTCGGAGAGCCAGGCGGGATCGGCTACCGCGTCGTTGTTGAGCAGGGCGACGTAGGTTCCGCAGCAAAGAGTTAGGGCTTGGTTGTTGGCCGTGCAGAAACCAACATTTGTTTTGTTTTCAATGATTTGTATACCCGAAAGCGGTAAATCCCTTAACAGGGTGGTCGAGCCGTCGGTCGAGCCGTTGTCCACCACGACCACCTCGAACGGTCGGTAGTACTGAAGTTGTAACGAGCCCAGGCAATCTTCGAGCAGATCACGGCGGTTGCGGTTGACGACAATGACCGAGACCAAAGGGGTGCCGGGGGCGCTAACTTGTTGCAAGCAAGACAAAATTTTTTCCGCCGAGGCCCTTGGTGCTGTCTAGACACTACCCAGCATTGCGGCCCGTTTACTCATATGCCAAACTATGGATCCTGTTGTCAAGACCCTGTTTTCAGGATCCGAATTATGGATCCTGGGTACCTGCCTGCGCGAGTTGAAGAAGATCAAGATCGCGTGGTCCGGCCTGAACTACACGACCGCTACGGGCGTTCTGATCCTGCATCCCTCGACCCCCGCGATCGCGCCACTCCAAGGAATGCGGGCCACCACCCGTCGAAAGCGCCCTCCTAGGGGTCACGCGTTGGTTCGGGCTGCGCGCCGTGGCGTGTCGATCTGCGTGATCATGGAGACGCCCGATAAGGTCAAGGGCGAGGATGAGTACAGCACCTTGAAGGCGCTAGGCCAGGACGTCGCAGCCTGTTCGACCGTCTACTACTGGCCAGCCGATCGCCGGTCGGCGTCCCAGGGAGGAAAACTCGGAAGTCTTCACGTCAAGTGCGCCGTTGCCGACGGCCGGTGGTTGTTGCTCTCAAGCGCGAACCTCACCGAGTACGCGTTCACGATCAACATGGAGCTTGGTGTGCTCATCAGCGGCGGTCGTCTGCCTGGGCAGGTCGAATCCCATTTCGACGGGCTAATCGCCAGACGCATTGTTCAGCCCATATAGTGCTAGGCTGCGACCTGACCAAATCTTTCAGCCAAGCAACGACCCACCGCCACAGCCGTGTTACCAGCTCGTCAAGCATGCCGGCTCTTGTTCACGCTGTCGGTCTGCTACAGGCGATAATCAGCCTGCAATGATCAAGAGCAACATCACACTCAGCCAGGCGATCGCGCAGTTCGACCGATCGCCCACAGATCCGGTCGCCGAAGGGTATCGAGCGCAGCGTGCCGAGATCCTGAAGCGCTTTCCACGCGACAAGTGGCCAGAGATGAGGCTGGACGACTATGCGCTGGGCCAGCCAGCGGTGGAAGACACCTACTGCCGCTGGCTGGAGTACAAGTCTCATTGGATGGGCAGCATCCGAGGTGGATCTGCCAAAAAGCTGATCATCTACAAACGGAAGGAGCGGGAGGGGTGGTACTTTCCGAAGGCGTTTTCGAATGAGAGGGAGGCTTGGGACCGGTTGCGGAGCGAGTTCTCGCAGGCATTCGAGCTAGCAGCGCGTGGCGAGTGGGAACGCATCGACGAGCTCGAGACGCTGGGACTCGGGCCGGCGTTGAAGCTGAAGTCGCTCCACGTGTATTTGCCCGACGAGGTGCTGCCCGTCTACTCGACCGCCCACCTGCGACATTACCTGCGTTCGTTGGGTCGCCCCTCGGAGGAGGTCAACGCGTCGTCGGTGGTGGCGCTGAATCGGTTCTTGCTTACGGCCCTGCGGCGCGAATCTGCGGTGGAGGGCTGGAACACTGAGGAGCTGCAGCGGCTGCTATACAACTGGCGCGATCCGCGCGAGACGGGACGGGTGTTGAAGATTGCGCCAGGAGAGGGTGCGCGGTTCTGGGACGATTGCTTGCGGGAGGGCTACATCTGCGTCGGCTGGGACGAGGTGGGCGATCTCTCGCAGTTCGAATCGAAGGAAGTATTTCGTGCTCGGTTCGAGGAGGCTTACCCCTACAAGGGGCACCTTTCCCAGGCGAGACGGAAGGGCAACGAGCTATGGGCGCTTACCGAGTTGGAGCCCGGCGACCTCGTCGTCGCCAATCGAGGTATCGGCCGAGTGCTTGCCCTGGGAGAGGTCGTCGAACCGGGATATCGATGGGCCGATGAGCGTCCCGAGTACCAGCACACGGTGGCGGTTAAATGGGACACGACCTACAAGCAAAGTGTGGCACCGCAGAAGCGCTGGGCAACCGTGACGGTCGCCAAGGTACCTGACACGCTGCTGAGGGACATCGTGGGCGGCAAGGAGCGCGAACCGATGGTGGTCGATGCTTTGTACGGGCGCCTCGCCACGGCGATCGAGCGCAAAGGCCAGCTCATTCTGTATGGGCCACCGGGGACAGGAAAGACCTACCAGGCCAGGCGATTCGCGGTCTGGTGGTTGTCGAGACAGATCGGCCGCGAGGGGGCCGACGCGGTGCTTGGCGATTCTGATCAGTTGCGCGAGGCTGAGCGTGAGCTCTCGACCTCCCAGGTGTCGTCGCGGGTCTGGTGGGTGGTGGCCAACCCGAAGCAGTGGAGCTGGGACCAGCTTTTTCGGGCCGGCAAGGTCGACTATCGATACGGTCGCCTCAAACGGAACTATCCACTGGTGCAACGGGGCGATCTGGTGATCGGGTACCAGAGTACGCCCGACAAGCGTGTCGTGGCCCTTGCACGGGTGAGTCGGGAACTCCAGAGCGTCGGCGACAACTCACCAACTATTGAGCTAGAGCCTGTCGAGCAACTCGACCGCGGACTGAGCTATGACGAGCTGACGCAAGACGCGGTACTGGCGCAGAGTGAGCCGATGCGGTTCAACAACCAGGGCACGCTCTTCGCGCTGACGGAGACCGAAGCTGAACACCTCTTTGTGCAGCTGGCGGAACGTCATCCACAGTGTGCCGTCCTGGAGCAGGCCGGTGATTTGGGCACGCCGGCCAGCGTGGGGCAGCTGACCCGCGTGACGTTTCACCCGTCCTATACCTACGAGGACTTCATTGAAGGGTTTCGTCCTGACGCTGGCGGAGCTAGCGGGTTGTCGCTGACGCTCGAAGACGGCGTCTTCAAGAGGGTCTGCCGCGCCGCCCAGGCGAATCCTGGTCGTCCGTATCTCCTGCTGATAGACGAGATCAACCGTGGCAACGTCGCCAAGATCATGGGCGAGCTGCTGACGCTGCTCGAGCGAGACAAGCGTGGCCTCACCCTGACCCTGCCGCAGAGCAAGGAGACCTTCAGCGTGCCGCTCAACGTGTTTCTGCTGGGCACTATGAATACCGCTGATCGCAGCATCAAGCTGCTCGACGCTGCCCTGCGACGGCGCTTCGCGTTTATCGAGTGCATGCCCGACATCGAGCTGCTGCACGGCGCTGCAGTCGGTGACCTCGCGCTCGACGACTTCCTCGATGGGCTGAATAAGCGGATCGCCAAATTTGAGGGACGCGAGAAACAAGTCGGTCATTCGTATCTGCTGGTCGACGGTCAGCCGGTGGACGAGGTCGAGGAGTTCGCGGCCCGGTTCCGAGAGGAGATTCTGCCGCTTCTCCAGGAGTACTGCTACGACGAGTACGCGATGCTGGCGAAGTTCATCGGTAGTGAGCTGGTCGATGCCGACGCCGGCACGCTGGACGTGGAGAAGGTTGACGACGCTGAGCAACTGGTTGCGGCGTTGGCGCGGGAATTCGGTGAAGATGGGGTCTCGTCGGCATGACTGGTCCGGAGGGTGTGCGGCTCCTTGGGCCCTTGACCGAGTGGACGAGTGAGGTCTACCACGGCGTCGCGCTCACACCGGAGGACCGCGCCGTTGTCGAGAAGTTGTCGACCTCGGCCGATGACCGGCTGCAGATCGAGGAGTTGCGTCGGGGGCTGCGCGTTCGGACCCGGTCGTGGGTGGGCGTCGTGCGTCTGCCGACCGTCGAGATTCGGGTCGTACCGAAGGTGACCGGCGACCAGCTCGGGCTGGTGCGGCTACTCGAGTACGCGTCGGGGCTCGATGCGCTGATTCGCCTTAGTGACGGTGCGACTTTGAAGGCTTCCGGCGACAGCCTGCTCGAGCTCGTCGTCCTGCTCTTCGTTGAGGCCAGCGAGCGGGTGCTGCGGCGGGGCCTGCTGTCAGGCTATGTCGAACGCGAGGACGACCTGCCGATAGTGCGCGGCCGGATTCTCGGCGACCGCCAGCTGCTCGAACGATTCGGCCAGCTCGACCGCATCATCTGCCGCTTCGACGAATTGGAACACGACGTCGTCGAGAACCAGTTGCTGACCGCGGCCCTGCAGGTGGCGTCTCCGCGGGTCACCTCCGTCGGACTGCAGCGCCGCATCTCGCGGCTCCGGGGCGTGCTCGAGCCAATATGCGACACCGATCAGCTCAACCTCGCGGGCGCGCGGACGACCATGACCTACAACCGGTTGAACGCGCACTACGAGACGGCCCATCAGTTGGGATGGTTGCTGTTTGACGCTCTGGGCATCGATGACCTGTTCGTGCCAGGCGAGGCGCAGTCGTTCTCGTTTCTGTTGAACATGAACCAGTTGTTCGAGCGCTTTGTTACCCGAGTCGTCGAGCAGATCCTGCCGGCGACCCGGTACCGCGTGACGTCTCAGAGCCCTTTCAAGTCCGTCGTGTGGAACGTCACGAGCCAACGTCCGTACACCAGCATCATCCCGGATGTCGTCGTCGAGCGGCGGGGAGAGTCGGATTGCCGGGTGGCAATTGACGCAAAGTACAAGCTGTACGATGAACGCGGGTTCGATCAGAGCGACATCTACCAGACCTTCCTCTATGCGTTCGCCCTGGGGGCGACATCCTCGGGTGGGGTGCCGACATCCCTGCTGCTGTATCCCGCGACGGCCGACGAGCCCATACACACGCGGCTTCGGATTCGTCGTCTGTCCGGCGGGGCGGGCGCGGAAATCGTCGGTATTGGTCTGCCGGTCGCGGCACTACTGAAGGAGTTGACGGCTGGCGCCGGAGAGACGCCGTTACGCGACGGCTTGACGACAGTCATCGACAAGTCGTTCGGGGTTCTTGGTGCGGTGGAAGTACGTCCCGAGGTGGCCACTTCGGCGTAACAACAGGTTCGCCACAACGGTCCTGTGCGGTGTTGGTTTGGCTGTCATGGGCTCCGAACGGTTCTTAGAGATCCTCTTTCTTTTCGGCTGCTCGAATTGTCGATACGGTGTTTGAATTAGTCCTCACGCTGCGACGTTCCCAAACCGCTCTGTTAGCTGGTGACCGTTAATCCACCGCCAGAGCCGTGTTGCCAACTCGTCACAGGTTTGAACTTCGTTCCGAAACGGGCCACATGTTGCCGCAGCGGCAGATGTTGACGTCTTGACGGTGACCCCTACACAGGAGCTACTCACGGCGATCGCCTAGGAGGAGAGGGGGGTGGATGCTTGTGGCCCGCATTTTCAATTTGATGTTTGACATCCCGACCTTCCAGCGGCTTTCAGCGTCTTTATTCATAGGGGCTAGAGCCCGATGAGAACGCCATGGAGGCCAACACCCAATGGGTGAAAAACAAACCAAGCCATTCCAGCTAAGTTTCAACGGCTTGTTGAAAGTCGATTTCCAGGGATCGCACGTCACTTCCGACGGTGGCCTGATTTTGGTTCGCGAACTGGACGAGCGGCTCGGTCTCGGGAAGCTGATCGACGAGCATCTGACGGATTCGCGTCAAGGCTCGAACAAGAAGTTCCCGCTGGCCGATCTGCTGCGGCAGTCGGTTTACAGCCGACTGGCGGGCTACGAGGACCTCAACGACGCCGTCCGAGTGTCGGCCGACCCGACCTTTCGCTTGCTCGGCTCGAAGAAGAACTGGGATCGCGGCGGGGCGCTCACCTCGCGGCTACAGAGCTTCGAGACAGGGCTGCTCGCGAGTGAGGAGAATCTGCTGGGATTGATGGCGGTGAACCGCGAGTTGGTGGCGCAAGCCGAGGGTTGCGGCGAATCCGAGCGGGTCGTGCTCGACATGGATTCGACCGAAAGCCCGGTCCACGGCCAACAAGAGGGCAGTGCCTACAACGGCCACTTTGAGTCCGTCTGCTATCACCCGCTGTTGCTGTTCAACCAGCACGGCGACTGTCTGGCGGCGAAACTGCGAGCGGGCAACGTGTCCAGCGCCGAGGACTGGGACGAACTGCTACTGCCCGAGATCGAGCGCCAACACGGAGAAGGCAAGCGAGTGACGTTCCGCGCCGACGCCGCCTTCGCCAAGCCGGAGGTCTACGAGGCGTTGGAGGATCGCGGCGTGGACTACGTCATTCGCATCCCGGCCAACAAGAAGCTGGAGTGGGAGATCGCCGACATCTTGTTCCGTCCGCCGGGCAGGCCGAACGCCAAGCCCCTAGTGCGCTACAAGAGTTTTCGCTATCAGGCCGAGAGCTGGTCGAAGGCAAGGTGAGTTGTCGCCAAGGTCGAGCATCACCCGGGTGAGCTGTTTGCGCGACCCGGCTTCTTGGTGACCAACATGACCCTGCCGAGTCGTTCGCTGGTGCGGTTCTACAACAAGCGCGGCACCGCCGAGCAGTGGATCAAGGCAGGCAAGCAGGCGACTCACTGGACGCGGCTGTCGTGCCATCGCTTCCGAGCAAACGAAGTGCGGCTTCAGCTCAGCGTGCTCTCCTACAACCTGGGCAACCTGTGGCGGCGACTGGGACTGCCGCGGCAGATCAAGAGCTGGTCGCTGACGAGCCTGCAGCAGCGGCTGATGAAAACGGGCGGGCGGCTGGTCAAGCATGCCCGCTACTACTGGCTGTTGCTGGCTGAGGGCCATCTGAACCGCAAGCTGTTCGGCCAGATGCTGGGGCGGCTTGCGGCGCTACCTGTGCCGGGAGGCTAGCGCCGACGGCCCGGACAAGCTGGCGTACACGGGTTGCCGAGGATCGGCGCGGGAGGGATGTTGCCAAAAAGCCCTCTGCGGTCGCCGGAACGGCGCAATCGGGCAGCATTCGACGGCCGGAGCAGCAGGGAAAGGGGTATCGAACGTGGCAGAAGTGCGAAAACCAGAAGTGCGAAAACCGTTGCATCGCGGCGGCGGATCGCCTACCCTGTCCGTGCCATGAAGGCCAAAATGGTAATCCTGGCTAAGGTGAGAGCCTGAGGCGCCTGGCCGGTGTCGGTGTTCGTAACGCCTGAGAATCCGGGCGTGCAGGCGGAAGGGGGCCGGCGCTTCAACCGCTTGCGGCTCGTCACTCCTCAAGGACCCCGGCGCGACAACGGCTGAAGCTGCCGCTGCCGGATCGGCGCGCCGAAGAGGGAACATCAAAAGGTGAGCGGAGGGAAGGTCAGCCCAAGAACGGGCCGGTCACTTCGAAGGTGATCCCGTCTTCGGACTGGCCGGTTTCGCCCCGTTGCGAGCTGAAGTAGAGGCGGGCGCCGGACGGATCAAACGCGGGACCGGTGATCTCGGAGCCGTCGTGGCCGACCAGGTGAACCACGGGTACCGGGCCGTCGTCGCGTGCAATGGTGCAGATCTGGTTGTCGCCGCCGTCTTCGGCGACGAGGACGTCTCCAGCCGCGCTGACGGTGATGTTGTCTACGCCCGTCAGGCAGGCGTCCTCGAAGTGATTGTCATCGTAGACAATCTCGATGGTACTCGTCTCAACGTCGTAGGCCCAAACCCTCTCGTCCTGTGTGGTCGTGAAGAAGACCATGCCATTGTGAAACCACATGCCTTCCCCACGCTTGAAGAGGGTCGCCTTCGGGGCCTGCAGCCGAGTGGGTCGACGGGATCCGCCGGGGTCCGGAATGCGGTGCCAGACCACACGGCCTTCCTCCCCGTCGAGGACTTGGGCGGCTTCGAGACGTCCTGCGGAGAGATCGGGTACGCCTTGGTCGTTGAATGCGCCGGGCCCAAAACGGTAGAGGAGTCCGTCTCCACGGTCTTCGGTCAGGTAGATATGACTGCGAACGGGATCGACCACCGCCGCTTCGTGCTTGAACACACCAAGCGCGGGCCAGACGATCGGGCCGCGCTCGCCGAACGGGTCGCATTCCCAAACGCGGCCCTCATCGAACTCCTCGCAGGAGAGCCAGGTGCCCCAGGGCGTCGAGCCCCCGGCGCAGTTGGCGCTGGTATTTTCGAGGATGGGGTAGGCATTGACGACTTGTCCGTCGGCGTCGAAGCGAAGTGCTCCCGCACCGCCCCCGCCTCCACCCACTTCGGCGTTGGAGACGTAGGCCCACCCGCCGTCCTTTGCAGTGAAGACTGCGGCTCCATCGGGAGCGGCGTGCCAGGGATAACCACAGCCCGGGACCGGTTCTTGGCTGGAGCGCGCGATGACCCGCGAAGTGAACCCCTGGGCAAGTCGCAGGCCGTTGGCGTCCGGCTCCTGGAGTGGACCGAGCTTGACCAGGTTGCTCCCGAGACGATCGAGGCGCCGCCCGCTCAGTTTCCCCGCGTTGGGGGCCGTTGACTCCCGGCAACTGGAGAGCAGCGAGCCTGTGAAGAGTACACCCATGCCGACCAGTCCGTGGCGCAGGACTTCACGCCTCCCGCGGCGGGTGAGAGGCGGCGATTTTTCTGTTGACGTAGGGCTCCGGCGCATGCTGGCCGCGGCGGCACTGAGGGAGTCGAGTTCTCAACTCCCCCCGGACTAGGGTAATTATAAGGGGTCGAGACTACCTGTTTCAACCCGCATTTTCAATTTGATGTATGACCTCCCGACCTTCCAGCACCCTTCAGCGTCTTTATTGATAGGGGTTCAAGCCTAATCAGGACGCCAGGGAGGTCAACACCCGATGGGTGAAAAAGAGAGAAAGCCGTTCCAGCTAACTTTCAACGGATTATTGAAGGTCGATTTCCATGGATCGCGCGTCACTTCCGACGGTGGCTTAATCTTGGTTCGGGAGTTGGACGAGCGGCTCGGTCTCGGGACGCTGATCGATGAGCATCTTAGCGACTCGCGAGAAGGCTTGAACAAGAAGTTCCCTCTGGCTGATCTGTTGCGGCAGTCGGTCTACAGCCGCTTGGCGGGCTACGAGGACCTCAACGACGCCGCGCGGGTGTCGGCCGATCCGACCTTTCGCTTGATCGGCTCGGAGAAGAACTGGAATCGCGGCGCGGCCTTGACCTCGACCTTGCATGGATTCGAGACGGGAACGCTGACGAGCGAAGACAACTTGCTGGGGCTGATGGCGTTGAACCGGGAGCTGGTCGGGCGAGCCGCAGCCGGCGACGAATCCGAGCGCGTCGTACTGGACATGGATTCGACCGAAAGCCCCGTCCATGGGCAACAGGAAGGGAGCGCTTACAACGGCCATTTCGAGTCGGTCTGCTACCACCCGCTGTTGTTGTTCAACCAGCACGGCGACTGTCTGGCGGCGAAGCTGCGCTCAGGGAATGTCCACAGCGCCGAGGACTGGGATGAACTATTGCTGCCGGAGATCGAACGACAGCAGGCCGAAGGCAAGCAGGTCGCTTTCCGGGGCGATGCGGCCTTTGCCAAGCCGGAGATTTATGAGGCTGCGGAGGAACGCGGAGTGCAGTACGCCATCCGCATTCCAGCCAACAAGAGCCTGGAGTTGGAGATCGAAGACATCCTGTTTCGTCCGCCGGGAAGGCCGAGCCGGAAACCCTTGGTGCGCGACAAGAGTTTTCGCTATCAGGCGGAGAGTTGGTCGCAGGCGAGGCGGATCGTCGCCAAGGTCGAGCATCACCAGGGCGAGCTGTTCCCGCGGGTCGGATTCATCGTGACGAGCATGAGCTTGCCAAGCCGTTCGGTGGTGCGCTTCTACAACAAGCGCGGCACGGCGGAGCAGTGGATCAAGGAAGGCAAACAGGCCACGCATTGGACAAGGCTGTCGTGCCATCGGTTCCGGGCGAACGAGGTACGGCTACAACTGAGCGTGCCGGCCTACAACCTGGGCAACTTGTGGCGGCGGCTCGGACTGCCGAACAGGATCAAGAGTTGGTCGCTGACGAGCTTGCAACACAGGTTGATGAAGACCGGCGGTCGGCTGGTCAAGCACGCGCGGTATTACTGGCTGCTGCCGGCCGAAGGGCATTTGAACCGCAGGCTGTTCGGCGACATGCTGCACAGGATCTGGGCGCTGCCGCTGCCAAGCGGGTAGCGTTGACCGGGCGAGGATCAACAGTTTTCGGCTCCCAAAGGTTTCGCAAGGAGCAGTGTCGGCCGGAGCGCCGTTCAGCCCGCTCAATCAACGTCTGTGAGCGGATGGACCAGCCCTGGCGCCTACCGGCGGAGGTCATGTGCAGGGTTCAGCGCGAAAAGACGTGGTATTCGGGGCAGCGCGGGTGTATACTTTCACCGTGCCAGGGCCAAAATGGAAATCCTGGTGTGGAAACCGCGGTGCCGTTTTCTAAGGCGCTCGCAGAGCTCCGTAGTCTTATCGTTGCGGAGCGACAGTGACCAAGTGATCAGGAAAGGTAGTAGGCCTATCGGTGACCTTGAGACTTGGCGTTGCTTAGCTGGCCCCAAGAAACAGGAACATTGGAAGGGTGACCGGAGCGCGCAGGAGTGCGCTCGGGCGTGGCTTGAGTGTAATCCTGCTTGCGTTCCCTTGGAGATTAGTCAGGCACTTCGCGCACACTCGGACTTCGGTAGGATTCTCCCCGGGTGGGCGGCAGAACCCGAGGCTCGCGTGTGCTTCGATTCGTTCGGAGGTGAGCCAGCGAACCTCGATGTGCTTCTCACGGCAGAAGACGAGAGAGGCCCGCTCGTGATTGCGGTCGAGGCCAAGGCCGATGAGCCGTTTGGAAAGACCGTCGCGGCTGTGAAGAAAGAGGTTGATCGAAGGGTAGAAAAGAATCCACGGTCACAGGGGGTGGCCCGTCTCAAACAACTGGCCGCTGCCATCCTCGGGGTTCCTGGTGACCGGTTGCTGGAGATCGGAAAGCTACGGTATCAGCTTCTCACGGCATCTGCGGCGGCACTAGCTGAGGCTCAGCGTCAATCGGCTCATCGTGCGGTGGTGATCATCCATGAGTTTGTGACAGACCGGACGTCTGATCAGAAGCATCGTGACAACGCGAAGGATCTCAACGCCTTCGTCCACAAATTGTCGGATGGAATGGTGGCGACTGTGGCTGAGGGTACTGTGCGGGGGCCTTTGGAGCTACCTGGCCATCCGTTGATCGATTCATCGATTCAATTCTATATCGGCAAGGCTGTTAGGAATCTTCGGAGCAGCGGTATATAGCACGATAAAGGTTGTTATCGTTCCATGTCTCAGGATCGCCCGGTTTCGTCTTCTTGAACCCCCTTTCCCTCGCCACGGATGATTGCAGATCGGCCCGCAGCGGTCCAGGGCGCCAAGCGGCGCAGCGAACCCTTGACGGCGAGAACCGCTCCGCTTTTACCTCCGGGATCATTTGGCGAGAGGGAAAGGGGACAAGCAACCCCCGCCGGAGGGCTGCTCCGAGGCTTTCCGCAGAGATCAATGAGGACGAGAGCGTCCACTCTGTTAGTTGAGTTGGGACCGATCCTGCATATCCATCCGCACCCCCAGACCTCGAAGCGCCTCCATCTTCGCTTTTACCTCGGAAGAGCCGAACACCCGGAGCGTGTCAAATAACTCGCGCAGGCTCTCCGGTCCCAACCCACAAACGTTCAGGGCCTCGCCGACCTGGGCGCAGTCGGGGCAGAGTGTCTGTACCGTCCCAATGTCTTCACCCGCGACACCGCACAACGTGATCGACTGGGTGGACGACTGGCCCACCCAGTCCACGCGCAAGTGGCGATACCGTTCCGGGTTCTTCATGGCCTTACAGATTACCTCAGTTTTGCTTTCCCATCCGGTTACCTCATGGTTTCTCCTTACTGAGATTGACGAATCTGCGGGGAACCTGCTCAACCCTGGCAGGAGCAGGATCAAGGTTTTTATGGTCGCCCGGAGTCAGATACATCCCTCCAAAGCCGTCAAGCACCGCCCGCAAGCTTCTGCGGTCTCGCCGAAGATGACGAATAGAGAGTCTAGGGGGCATCCCCTGGACCCCTGAGAGGCGGGGGAGGGAAACCATGGCGAGGCCACGGCTAGGCGAGTCGGAACGGCGGACACGCACGATCGGCGTGCGGGTCACAGCAGCCGAGGCGGCAGAGCTGCGGGAGCGAGCGCAGGCGGCGCGGCTCTCCATGGGGGCCTACCTGCGCCGCCGGGCGCTGGGGCAGCGGGTGCGGATCGCGGCAGAGCTGCGGCTGGGGGCGGCGGAGCTAAGGGAGCTGAACCGGATCGGGGTGAATCTGAATCAAATGGCGCGGGCGTTCCCCCAGCCGCTAGTTTTGGTCTTTCTCAGGGGGCGTGGGAGAATGGGCCGAACGGATTGGGAGGAAGCATGAGTGTTGAGCTAATCAGCGTCTTGATTGCGATGCTGGCGGTGGGAGCGACCTTGGGTGGGTTGATCCTGACCGGCAATCGCGGGTGGCGGCTCACGCCACATCGGAAAGGGGAGATTGCAGGCCCATTCTCGCCGACTCTACCGCACCGGCCGCTTTCCTCCGTAGGGCCGTTCCGGGGCTCCCGGCGGATAGTGGACGGGCGGCGCTTTCCCGTATTCGACGGCGGCATGAAAGGTGCGGGCCTGACGGGCCAGCTCGGCGACGACGTCGGGGTGGTCGGCGGCGCGATCGGTCGATTCGGAGGGGTCGCCGTTCAGGTCATAAAGTCCCGTCGGCTCGAATTTCGTCTGCGGCCAATCCCAGTGCAGTTTGAAATGCAACTTCCAACGCCCCGCCCTCACCGCCGCCAACTGCGGACGGCTTTCCCAGTTGTGGCTGAAATAGTAGAGGTGATCGCGCGGCGAGGGGCCCTCTCCGCTCAGCATCGGCCAAAGATTGACTCCATCGATCGGCCGATCATCAGGGACGATCGCCCCGGCCGTCTCGATCAGCGTCGTGAAAAGGTCGATCGCACAGGCAATCCCACTGCGAGTGGTCGCGGCGGGAATCTTCCCGGGCATTCGCGCGATGAAGGGGACGCGCATGCCGCCTTCCCAGGTCTGCCCCTTCCTGCCGCGCAGCGTGCCGTTGCTGCCGGCTTGGCCGCTTGACCCGCCGTTGTCGCTCGTAAAGATCACAAGTGTGTTGTCGTCGAGCCCGTTGCGCTCGAGAGCTTTCAAGATCTCCCCCGTGCTCCAGTCGATTTCCTCGACCGTATCGCCATAGGGTCCTTGGATCGAGCGGCCGTCGAACTTCTCGCTCGAATACCACGGCCAATGCGGCATGCTGTGCGGCAGGTATAGAAAGAACGGCCCGTCCTTATTCTTCTCGATGAAGTTAATCGCTTTTTCCGTGTACAGCCGCGTGATTCGCGATTGGTCGACGCCTTCGATCACGACCTCGTCCTGCTCGTAGATCCGCAAGGGCTCGGGCCACGAAGCGTGAGGCCGCGTCATGTCATTGCTGAAGGGAATGCCGTAGCGATAGTCGAAACCGTGCTGTGTGGGGCTGTGCTCGGGGCGATCGCCGAGGTGCCATTTGCCGATCAGCGCCGTGGCGTAGCCCTTATCGTTGAGAACCTCGGCCACGGTGGTTTCAGAACCCGGCAACCCAAACTCCTCGCGCGGGAACAAGACCCGCGTCATGCCCGACCGCACCGGATAGCGTCCGGTCACCAACCCCGCGCGCGAGGGCGTACAGACCGGCGAGACGGAATAGAAGTCGGTCAGCTTGACGCCGGCGAAAGCGAGGCTGTCAATGTTCGGCGTGCGGATGTTCGGCGAGCCGTAAACGCCCAAGTCGCCGTACCCCAGGTCATCGGCGAAGATCAGGACGATGTTCGGCGGCCCCTCGGCGGCGGCGAGACTACCTTGGAAAAGGCCCAACGCCGGGAGTGACGTTAAGACGGCAAGCCAGATTCTCAGCGCGGCGAGTTGTTTCATTTCGAGGTTCCTTCCGGCGCGCGGCTGTCAATTAGCCGCCGTGATCGGCTGGTGAGGCTATACCCCAGGATTTCCATTTTGGCCCTGGCACGGTCACAGGATACACCCCCGCTGCGCCGAATACCACGTCTTTTCGCGCTGAACCCTGCACATCACCTCCGCCGGTAGGCGCCAGGGCTCGTCCGTCCGCTCACAGACGTTGATTGAGCGGACTGAACGGCGCTCCGGCCGACACTGCTCCCTCCCGCCAGCGGCCCGAGGTCTTCGATCCGGTTGCCGGCCAGGTTCAGCACCCGCAGGCCGGTCAGCCCCGCCAGCGGGCTGAGGTCCGCGATCGCGTTGTGGCTCAGGTCCAGTTCGCGCAGGCCGGGCGAAGTCTCGCGGATCAACCGCAGGGACGGAGCCCGGCGCGATCTTGCGGGTCTGGATGAAGTGGTAGAGGGCGGAGCGGGAGACGTCCAGTATCTTGGCGATCGAGGCCTTGGAGACATCCTTGCCCAACAGCGCCCGGATGTCTTGCTGCTTGCCGTCGAGCCTGGATGTTCCCAAGGCCCCCTTGGGCCGGGCCGAGCAGTTTCCCCTTGGCTTTGGCAGCGGCGAGTCCTTCCTTGGTCCGTTCTGAGATCAGGTCCTCCACCCATGCAACCCAAGCTACGGGGCTCTGACTCTTACCCCGGTGGGTCTGTCCCCCACTGAACATGCCAGCCTTATCTGGACACACATTTCAAAACCAATCGGGCTCAGCTTGCGCGCTTCACGGGCATCCCTGTCGAACGGTTGCAACTGCGTTCGGCACTTGTCACCGAGAAGCTTGCTCCGATGCGGTTTTCCGGAAAGGCGCGTGAGATGCTGGACGTGGTCACGGACTACGAATTGCTCGAAGCAGAGATTGGAAGTCAGTGACTGTTGTCGGCCTCAAGGAAAACGGCCTCCGGGAAACCCGGTACAATTCATTTTGGCCGTCCCGGATCGATGAAATACACCCAGCACCGCGTGCGTATCGGGTTCGCCACCCGGCTCCCCTACATTGAGGACAAGCTCGATTTCGTGTAGCTTCTTCACGCCGTGCCATTCCTAACCCTTGAAGACCCGAACGCCAAGATCAAGGGCTCGCGGGACCCACTGGGCGTTCAGCCCATCTGGTCGGCGTTCGGTCGGCATGTCGTCACCAACCTCACCACACAGAGCACTTCGGTCCGCGGCTTCACGGTTCTCCTCCTAGGTCGATACTTCGCGGCTGATCTTGTGGACCGAGGAATAGCCGCTCGGGAAGATGCGCTGGACATCTTCCTGCGCATGGAGCAGGTTGGGGCCTACGTGCGGCATGTCGCACATGGCGTCGAGGGAGAGATCCGCGGCATCGAGCGGGTGAAGCGTTTCGTCGACGAACAGAGCGGGAACGTCGTCATTGCCGCCGACCGCCGGGGCATGATCCTGTCAGACCAGAAGGTCTATGGCCTCTGGGGTTTGTACTCGGTTCCCGCTCGAACGTCCGGCTTGCTCCCAGACGGTCCGCTCGATGTAACCCCAGCTGCCCGCGAGTTCATTGAGCGCAACTACATCGACAAACTGAATGGTTCGGCCACCAAGCTCAGGAAGCTCCTCGCCCGAGGGGGCAGGCTTCGCACAAGAGGCCGGGACGCTATCTTCTCCGCGCTCGCCCAGGTTCTCGATCCACGGTTCAGTTTCGATGAGCTCGAGTTTTACGGTTCCCACCTGCGAGATGGGCAGGAGGTCTACGGTGCAGAACCAGGTCGACAGGAACGGTTTCGGCGGCTCCTGGAATCGGATACCGAGCTTCCCGAACAGACGGGACGCGCCGAAATTCTCCACCTCGCCAAACATGCGAGGAAATGGGATGAGGGCCTCTCGCTCTCCCTAAATCGGATGGGCCAGTTGGAAGCCTTTCTCGCTCCGAGCGCTGCGCTCTTTCAACATGTGCTGGGTCGTCATGATCAGCGGTTGTCCAGCGTCGCCTCAGAGGTGCGGCGCGTCTGGGGGGCACGCGTTCCGAATCTCGACCGGTCAGCGTTTGCCGAGTTGCTGAGCGAGATTCGCTCGACCTCCACGGAGGCCATCGGCTCCCGAATGGACCAGGTCCACGCGGCCTTGCACGACGGAGACTTCGAGACAGCTCTCGAAGGGTTGCTGTCCTGGAACGAGACCGTGATGCAGATGCGTGGCAGTGCACCTTGGGCGCGCATTGGCGACGGGAGGCGCCTCGACGTCAGATACCGGGGCGCCGAGCAGCTCTTGCCCGACAAAGACGAGCTGCCCGAGCTGTGGACGAATAGCTACTTTGTTGACGCTCTGAAGAATGTGACGCAGCAGCTAGAGCACTAACTAACATGCCATCGACTGTCATCCCCCTCAAGGTGCTCACGGAGCAAGTGGCGGAAGCCATCGACGGACGACGTGTGCGAAGTGCGGTGTTCACGACGTTTAGCTTCGATCCCGGCTTCTTCGAAATCAACATTCTTCCGGTCCTGTTCGACCAGCCGTTCAGCCAACCCGATAAGGTGCGTCGGCTTCAGCTCGAGGACGCGCTTCGCGCGATAGATCACGTGGCCGTGTACTACGATCGGCGGGCGCTCGCTCAGGACGGCGAGCCAGCGCAATTGGATTACCGGCGTCTAGACGTCAGTCGCACCACCGGCTATTTCCACCCGAAGGTGGTCTTGCTCCTCGTCGATGACCGTCACGAAGGTGAGGAGGCAGCCCATTCAGACGAGGAGGGTGGCGAGCCCATCCGACAGGCGCTCATCGTTGCCATTCTCTCAGCCAACCTGACGCGAGCGGGTTGGTGGGAGAACGTCGAGTGTGCCCACGTTGAGGAGATCAAGGACCGCGACGTCGACGACGAGCGTTGCTCGTTCCGACCTGACCTGCTGTCACTGATTCGGAGAATTCGCCAGTCAGCCAGTGACTCCGACAACCAAACCGCACTAGACGAGATTAGTGAGTTTCTTCTCCGCCGGACCCAACGGAGCCATTTTGGCAAAAACAAGTCGAGCGGCAAATATCACACCCGCATGTTCGGAGGACAGAGTCGAGAAACACTGTCTGACTGGTTGTGGCAACTCTCTCTCAACAAACACGGCCTCAACCTCGAGGTCATCTCGCCGTTCTTCGATCCGCGGGGTGAAGGTCCGCTGCGTGAACTGATTGACGCGGTTCAGCCGCGGGAAGTGCGCGTCTATCATCCGACGGGTCCCGACGGTGAGTCTCTCGTCACCCGTGATACCTATGAGGCCGTCAAGGCTCTTGACTCTACTAGCTGGGCGAGTCTGCCAGGAGACGTGGTGAATCGCGGGCGCGACGATGCCTCCGAGCGTCTCGCACCGCGTCGTGTTCACGCGAAGGTCTACCGGCTTTGGAAGCGGGACGGCCCTGACCTCTTACTTGTCGGCTCCCCGAATCTCACGAGGGCCGGCCATTCCCACGGTGCCGCCGGGAACCTGGAAGCTGCCTTTCTGGTCGATGCTAGCGATGCTGGATGCCAGCGGCGTTGGTGGCTGGAGCCGGTTGATCGCGACGCCGATCGATTCGCTTCGACCACGCCCACTGAGGCAGAGGGGCTCGACGCGGTTGGGTTGGACCTGAGTCTTCGATTCGACTGGGGTACAAAAGAGCTCAGTTACAGACTAGAAGACTCGACGGCCGATGGATTCGCGGTGTTGACGACCGTTGGGGAGCCTCTCGCAACAATAAGACGGCCCCACCGCCGTCGCTGGATGGCGTTCGATCGAGGGTCGTCTACACGCCTGGCAGAGTTGCTGTTATCCACGAGTTTTCTGCTCGTTCAGCACGACAATCAATCGTGGCGCGTACTTGTGCGAGAAGAGAACATGGAGCATCGCCCGTCGCTGCTCATGCAGCTGACTCCAGAGGAGATCCTCGAGTACTGGTCGCTGCTCACTCCGGCACAGCGTGCGCAGTTCGTGGAAGCCCGCATCCTTGACCGGGTCGAAGGCCTACCGATCGCCAGAGTCGACCGGCTTCACGCGAGAGACACGCTCTTTGATCGGTTTGCCGGCATCTATCACGCCTTCGGATGTCTCGAAGGCGCCGTTGACACAGCGTTGGAGGATGGGCGGGATGCTGAGGCCGAGGCTCGGTTGCTCGGCGCGAAGTACGACTCCCTCCCCAACTTGCTCGAGAAGACCATCGAACGACCAGATGGTGACCCGATTCTTGCGTATGTCACGTTCCTGTGTGCCACACAGTTGCGTCACGAGCTCAGTCGCCGGCATCGAGAATTCTTCAGGGAACGAGCCCAACACGTTGGACACTTAGACGCGCTGCTGGGGCATTTACCAGATCTCCGGACTGCTATCGAGCTTGACGATCCGGAAGCCGAGGACTTCTTGCAGTGGTATGAGCACGCCTTCCTCCGCTCAGCCTCTCAACCGGGTGCGCGACGATGAGTACCGTCACCCCATCATTCGTTCGGGAAATCATTGACTTTGCCCCGACGGAGCTAGCCCGTGGCTTCGGCTTCGCGGAGCAGCAGCTGCATGGCGTGGCCGCGCTCTTCAACATGCTGCAACGAAATCGATGTGCCTACCTGGCCGACGAGGTCGGAATGGGCAAGACCTATGTCGCGCTAGGGGTCATGGCGTTGACTCGCTACTTCAATCCGCACGCACGTATCGTCGTCATCGCTCCGCGAGAAAACATTCAGCGGAAATGGATCAAAGAGCTCAAGAACTTCGTTCGGCTCAACTGGAAGCTGACCGGCAACCGCGTGAAGTCCCTACAGGGCGAACCGGCCTGGGAGCCCGTTTACTGCCACAGTCTGGTTGATTTCGTCGGGGAGGCACTGCTGAACGCTGACCGGGACTTCTTCCTCCGGATGACGAGCTTCAGCCTCTCGGTCAAGGAGTTGGAGGGCAGACGCCGATTACGCCGGCGCCTCTTGGAGCGCGTCCGATGGCTGCCTCCGCGCATCCTGTCTGCGAAGACCCCGAAAGAGTTCCGTGATGCCTATGGCTGCGCCATTAATGCGGCAGTGCCTCAGGTGGACCTCCTGGTGATCGATGAAGGCCACAATCTCAAGCATGGGTTCGGTCCCAGCGTCAGCAATCGCAACCGAGTTATGGGCTTTGCTTTTGGGCATCCGGAGGGCAAGGCCGACGAATATCCTTGGTATAGACCCAAGGCCCAGCGCGTGCTGCTTCTGTCAGCGACGCCGTTCGAGGACGATTACGCCGCAATCCAGCGGCAACTCGAGGTTTTTGGATTTGGTAGAGCAAAGCTCTGGGACTCCACTGACGCAGAGCCGGTCCGAGCCGACCGTCTTCTCGGCCCGGACGTTTCTGAAGATGAGAAGCGCGACATCGTCGCTCGACTCATGGTGCGGCGGGTGGCAGGTCTCAAGATCGGAGGCCGACTCTACACGAAGAACATGTATCGGCGGGAGTGGCGTCAGGGAGGCTACCGGGTTCACGACCAGCCGATGCGTATCGAAGACCCGAAGCAACGACTCGTCGTCGGACTGATGCAAAAGAAGGTGACAGAGATCCTCCGCGACGAAAAGTTCAAGAACAGCTTTCAGATTGGGATGCTCTCGTCGTTCGAGAGTTTCCTGGAGACGATCGGGAAGCGTAGCCGCGCCGCCCGGCTCGCCGAAGAGGCCGCTATCCAAGAGGAGGATGGGCTGTCTTCGAGTTTTGACGGCAACCAAGGAGAAACCGTAGACGAGCGCCGAGGCATCGACACCGATGCCGTTGCGGAGATGGTCGAATCGTATCGGTCCAGATTCCACGGGACGCTCCCCCATCCGAAACTGGACAGCACAGCGGACTCGTTCGCGCCCGTGTTCGAGACCGGTGAAAAGGTTCTGGTCTTCGTGCGGCGTGTCCGGACTGTTGATGAGCTCGCGGCGAAGCTGGATGCCCACTTCGATCGCTGGCTTGGCACGAGAATGCGCACCGCCCTTCCTGGTCTCCGGTCCGAGATCGAACAGCTATTTGGACAATATGAGCGCGAGAGATCCCGACGACCGGACGAGCAGAGCGAGGTCAATCCTATAGACGAAAGAGAGGATGAGCCGGGCGAGCTCACCGAGGAACGAGCCGCTATTGATGATGATGACGAGGGGAGTGCCGAAACGTTCTTTTCGTGGTTCTTTCGAGGCGACGGTCCCCGCGGCGTCCTGTCTGGCGCGGCATTTCAGAAGAACCGTCTGTCGAGCCCCAGTTCGGTTTACGCGACGTTCTTCGAGGACGACTACGTCAGCTGGCTCTTGAATCGTCCCGCGGAGCCGCTCAACGAACTTGCCAGAATCGCGGAGTTGTCTCTCTCCGAGCTTACTGACAATCTCAGGGCTCGCGCCTACCGACACTTCAAACACCTCACGCAGCGAGCGAAGGGGTATCCACGCCTCCAGGTGTTTCTCGGATATCAGCAAGCGGCCCTTGAGTTGGTCGAGAAGGCCGGAGGGTCTCTGGGCGATCAAGCGCGGGTCGTACTCGATGAGCGATTTCCGGACCCGCGCGGCGGCACGCTCGAACCACGCGAGGGCTTTCCGGGTCCAGAACAGGCGATCGGCTTCACGAGTTTCATCACCGAGCTCGCTAAACGCCAAACCCTCAGAACATTGATCTGGCCCGAGGACACCATCGACAACTTCCGTCAACGATTCCGGAAGCGCGAACAGCGACGTGAGCTGCTCAGCGCGATGGCTCGTCTCGGCGCCTCGTATATCGATCTCTACTTCCTGGCCGTGAAACAGCTGGGATCGTTCACGCTCCGGCAAGAAACGGAGTCGGACGAACCCGTGCGGGATCTTGCGCACTCGTTCGTCGAGCTTCTCAATGACCAGTCCCGGCAACCTGGGTTTCACGCGTTTTATGAGCTGTCGCAGGCGGCACAGTTCTTCGACTTGCTCGTCGGGGTCAACTTCCCGGACGTTCCCGCGGGAGATCTCGACCAGCTTGCCGCCCGGTTCGGGTCCACGCTCCAACGGCAGGTCCCAGTGGGGCGGATGGCTGGTGGAGTGAGCAAGCGGCTGGTGTCTCAGTTTCGAATGCCAGGATTCCCACTCGCTCTGGTGACCACGGACGTGCTGCAGGAGGGAGAGGACCTCCACACCTTCTGCCGTCAGGTCGTGCACTACGGCATCACGTGGACGCCGTCGGCTATGGAGCAGCGCACGGGCCGGATCGACCGGATCGGCTCACTCGTTCAGCGACGTTTGGATGGTGCAGACACAGAACCGGAAGCGGCCGACTTCCTACAGGTCTACTACCCTCACTTGCAGGACACCGTAGAGGTACTTCAGGTGCGCCGGGTATTGCACCGGCTCAATCGCTTCCTGCAGCTGATCCATCAGCAAAAGGGAGACTCACAGGCACTGGGCAGCCGAATTGACGCTGGCCGCGAGATATTGGAGGAGCTCGAGGCAATTCCTGCATTCGAGGGCGAGCTGAAGTCGGCGTTCCCAATTCGACCAGGGTGGCTTGAAGGAAACCTCCAGCCGGCGTCAATTGTGCGCCGCAATCTTGACGCCGATATTAATCATCTCGAGGCACTCTGGTCGGGATTTCAAGAGCGCTACGGCATTCGGGTTCTTCGCGCGGCCGATCCCTTGCTTCGCAGGGGATATGCGCTCGTTAGGCGCGGGCGCCTAATCCATCGGGATGCGGACGAACGGGGTATGGAACAGCCGTTTCGATTACAGCTGCGGTCTCAGGCCGCTGGAGACGCCACCCTTCTGCACTGTAGTAGCGATGTCGGGCCCCTCGAGATCGAGCACGATGACGACCGACTCGATGAATTGTACGAGCTTCAACAAGAGCTCGGACTTGCGAAAGTCTGCGTGCGCCCTGACCCGGCGGACCGCACAGACCGTATCTATGTTGAGGGGGACATCATGTTTCACCCGGAGACCACGCAGCCCGAGGAGCTCGAGTCGCTGGTGACGAGAACCGTCAGTGCGGCCGGAAAGATAGCGGCTCGACTGGTCGAACAGGAGGAGGTCTGATGAAGACTCTGCTGTCACGCATCGACGACCTCTCGAAGCGGCGCGGCCGTCGGTGGACACGAGAAGGAAACACCATCCGCGTCTCCTTACACGAAGGCGGCCGCATTCAAAGGGTTCACGTCTCACGCGATGAGGATAGATACGTCTTTCGCTCCGTCGTGCTGCCGGCTTCCGAGGTTACCCGGAACGACGACCACTGGCGCCGCATCGCCTATCGAGCGTGGCGTCGGAATGCCTCCAAGGCACTGGTGACGTTCGCATTCGATGACGAGGACCGGCTGGTTGGGCTAGTTGAAGTGCCGGCCGCAACGCTCGACCATGAGGAGCTCGATCTCTATGTCGAAACGCTCGCCAAGGAGTGTGATCGATTCGAATACGCGCTAACGGGTCAGGATATCGAGTGAGCCTTGGAGTGAGGAGACACGCATGAAACACGTTGTCCTCGCGTGGCAGTGCTTTCAGAAGCTCACCGATGCTCGCGGGGCCTTCACTCACAGCCCCTGCGTCTATGTTCAGATCGACAGCAACTCGGGCCCGGTTCGAATCGGGAAGGCCTCAAGACACTCTTGTCCAAATTGGCTCTTGAAGATTCGCAACTTGGACAGCATCCAGTTCGCGGTCAGCGCGCCGGGCCTGCCATGATCTGTCGGGCGCGGCGCCGAGGGCCGATCCTCTATTTGTGTGTCGCCAAGTACGACTTGCGAGCGATGGAATTTTCTAAATCCGTTTTGAACCAACGCAGGAGCAACAGAACCCCGTCAGCGACGTCGGCGAAGCCAGCAACGGTCAGGTCCACCCATTGTCCGTGCGCGATCTCGTTTCTACGTTGAAGGAGGCTCTTGTCGACGAATTTTGCCCGAGTCTGATAGCGCGAAACGTCGATCCCAACCTCTGCCGCGATGCCGCAGAACCTCTCGTAATTGAGATTTCCACCAGCGCTGGCTCTCCCCCTCCAGTGAAAGTGTGCCTGCTCTTTCATCTTGCTCATAGGCCAGCACGCTGAGCTGGAATTCCTGCCTCAAGCACTTGAAGAGTGGATCGCGCTAAACGAGAGACCTCGGCTGCGACCAGCACGTCACCCGCATCGGCGGTCTCCAGCGGTACCCTCTACAGGGAAGTAGTACCAAACCCCCGGCCTGCCGTAGAATCTATCTCGTGGAATAGCTCCGAGGCTTCTGCCAGAGGAAAGAGCAAGATGAAATCAAAGATATCCATCTGGGATTGCCGAACAGCGATTGAGATTGCGGGCGGCCTACCCTTGGCGATTCGTGGCGATCTCTTCGCTGAGCCTGGACCTGACCCTGTGGCCCGCTGGATCTCTGAGACGGTGCTCGTCACCCAACTCGAAGTCAAACAGGGTAGATGGGTCATCGGGAATATAGGTTTTACGCGCCATGGGCAGGAACACCTCACCAAGCTGACGCGAGACATCATTGCGGACGACGAGCGCTTATATGCCTCGCAACAATTGGACGAGAGCGACCCCTAGAAGCTCCAGGAAACGACAACCGGCTTCGGGCCGGAAGGGAACCTTTCGGCCCGTCCACACGGCCCGAAATCCCCCTTTTTCCCTCGTGAACAGCGCGTCTCCCCAGATCGGCCCGCAGCGGTCCAGGGCGCGAAGCGGCGAAGCGAACCCTTGACGGCGAGGACCGATCTGGAATCATCCAGGGCGAGGGGAAAGGGGGTCGGCTGTAGAAGGGATTGGACAAACGGGCTTTTGGCGCTAGTGAATCAGGCGGCGAGACATTTTCGCAACATCTTCGCCGCCGCGATCTTGGCGCTCCGCCCGTAGACGGGCAACTTCGGCGCGAAGCTCGGCTACTTCACCCGCTAGACCGGATCGAGGGGCAGCGTGAACCGCCGGGGCTACAAGAGCCTTCGTTGGCTTCGCGGCTCGTGGGGCGCTCCGCAACCAGCGGCGAAAGCCCCAAAAGCCAAACACGAAGACAAACATGCTTACGAAGGCAGCCTGGATGGGATCTCCGCCGGTGCGGACCCAGAGGATGAGGACGGCGCTAGATACGCACGGCACAAGAACGAATCCCACGCTGGCGATAACAAGCGCGTGTAGTAAGCCGCGCTCCGGGTGGCGCATACGGTTGACGATCCAGAGCGCGATGAGAGCCGGGATAGCGAACATGCCAGCGACGATAACGGCGTCGTGCGGGGCGTCCCTGATGCTGTCGATGAGTCGTTGGGTTTGGTTCATGGTGTCTCCTTCGATGGTTTGCTGTGTTTTCCCTTCACCAAGGGAAGAGGGAGAACCACAAACCAGAGAAGGAGACTAGAGCGAGCGCGGGGCGACGGGCAAGGACCAGATAAGACAACGCGAGTGACAGACGCTGAAAGCGAGCGAAGCGTTCTGGCGCGACAGTTGCCCTGGGACGCCGCCAACGGCGGGCCGCTGTGAGCGGAAAGGCACCACAAGCAAACACTCAATCGAAGCGGGAAGAACAAGCGCGGCGAAGCGAACGGCTCCGCCGCGCCCTGGCGCGGTTGCCCGCTAGGACTCGTTTACCTGCACCTCCGGGAGTTCTGCTTCTGCCGGAAGCTCGAAGATGCGCGTGTGCGCTAGATCGGCCACTTTTGCAAGCACCAACAAATCGTTGCGCCCGAAGCTCTGCGTACTCTTCCACTGATCGCCCTCTTTGTAGAGCCGCGAGAAGGTGACGTTGTGCCTCGGCTGTTCGTCGGTTCCGTTGCGCCAAATCGTAGCCTTGACGCGACCGATTCGGACTTCTGTGATGGGTTTCTGGTTAGCCATAATGTTTTTCTCCTGAGAGTCAAAGGGTTTGTGAGCGTTTTCCGCTCACCCACGCATGGCGGAAAACGCCCAAACCCTGACGCGGAAGGAAGCGCCGCCCGCGTCGGTGACGGGCAGGGCCGACAAAAGCAACGCGAGTGACAGACGCCGAAGGCGAGCAAAGCGTTTCTGGCGCTGGCTTTGCGTCGGCGCAAACCGGACCCGGCGCGGTCGGCGCGGGAACATGGCGGACGATACCCAGTAGTAGTATCGCAATCACATTCAGGATTTGGCGCAGTCCGAAGGTTGTACCTTCTCGCGGCTCCCCTGGCGATTCAGGATCAATGGAGCGGAGGGATTGCCCGGACGTGCTTGCGGCCTGCCACGACCCGCTTGTGAGCATCGACCGACTGGCCGTAGCGGTTGGATGAGTCCTAGCGGGCTGCGATCCTAGCGGCGGTTCCATAAGCCGATTGCTCGTTGCCGCGCTTGTTCTTCGAGTTGAATAAACTCCGTCCGCTTCGAGAAGGGAAAGCGCCGGTAAGCATGAGCGTAGCCGTCGCGGATGAGCCGGGCGTTGAAGTTGTCTCCGTCCAGCAGGACGTAGCGAAGCCAGCGCCCGTAGCGGTCTACGGTATCTCCGGTGCGGTCCTTTTGGAGCAGCACCGTCTTACCTTCGAGCGCCGCCTTGGTGAAGGCGCTTGCCTCCCGTCCGAAATACTGCACGGGTTTGGTGGGGTGCTTCGTCTCCGGGGTGTCCACGCCAATGAGCCGGACGGTGTAGCTCTTCCCCTCGAACCGAACCTGAATGGTATCCCCATCAATCACTCGCTCGACGTGGGCGGAGATTGGATCAAGCTGGGCGCTGGTGATAAGGCCCATGAATCCGCCGATAAACATGGCGCAGCCGATCATCTTGGCCCTGAGTGGCAGGGGCAGGGTCAAGCGCTTTCGAGCTTGAGTTGTTGAATGTCCCATTGGTTGGTCCTCGCTTCGTAGCCTTTGACGAAAACCGCTTCTTCGGCGAATCGCCGCCCCTCGTGGCGCGTCATGTGAATCACCATGGCGATCCCGTCCACTACGCCTCTACAGGTGACTTCCCAGGGAAGCGACCCGCCGCCTTGCATGGCGCAACTGGCGATCCGGGATAGGGCGCTCTCGGCGTTGTTGGCGTGTACGGTCGTCAGTGATCCGCCGTGGCCGGTGTTGAGTGCTTGCAGCAGGTCCGCCGCCTCTCCGCCGCGAACCTCGCCCACGACGATGTGATCCGGGCGGTGACGTAGCGCGTGGCGGACTAAATCGCGGATCGTGACCGCTCCTTCCTGCAAACCGCGAGCCTCGAAGCGGACGCAATTGGACCGCTCGATGCGAAGCTCCAAGGTGTCCTCGATGGCAACTATCCGCTCGTCATCGGGGAGAAGTTCAATGAGGGCATTAAGCAACGTGGTCTTGCCCGATCCGGTGCCGCCTGAAACTAGGATGTTGCGCCGGGACCGCAACACCCGCTCGGCTTCCCTCCGCACGTTTTCGGGGAGTGCGCCTTGCTTCACGAGATCATCCGCCGAGAACGCCCGCTTGCCAAAGCGCCGCACGGTGATAGCGACTTGAGGACTGGCGGGCGGAACGCAGATAGCAACCCGCGATCCGTCATCGAGCCGGGCATCGACAATGGGGGAGCTTGCCGGGTCCAGCCCCAAAGGACGGGCGATATGGATAGCGGCCCGTAACAGCGCCGCTTCGTCCAGGTCCGGCGCGGGGTGTGGGGCCAGCCGTCCGGCCCGCTCGACCCACACATTACCGGGGCCGTTAATCATGATCTCGCTCACTTCGGAATCTTCCAGGGCGCTCTCCAAACCCGGTAGAAACGGTTTTAGGTGTTCTAGTCCGCTCGCGGCGCTCATATTTGGCCCGCCTCCTTCGCTCTCCAATAGGAGTGTTCGGCTGGTAGATAGTGTGGTTTCAGGTAGACGCGGCGCGGCTCAAGCGACTGCGCCCCGTCATAGGGCAGACAGATCGCTTGACAGTTCGAGAGCAAGGCGAAGTCTCGCGGGTGAAACACGGCCTCGCGTTGCTCCCGGAATGACTTGGTTGCGCCCATGCTCCCGCCTCCGCCTCCGGCCCGGCCTGAGAGCGGGGAGACTTCCGAGCGTTTAGAAGTCTCGCTGATGGTGTAGGATTCCTTGATCTTCGCCACCTGGCCGCACAACTCCGACGCAATCTTGGCGCTGGCGTCGTCGCTGAGAGATAGGAAGATACGAGTGCGGAGCGTCTGCAACAGCGAGCGCCACGCTTCCGAGCTTCCCAACACGGCCCGCAACGAGGAAATAGATTGCGTGGCGACAATCGGGATGCAGCGGCATTGGCGGGTCAGCGCAAAGGATTTTTCATCGCCCGATGGGTCATCCTCGCCCACGGAAGCGAAGGCTTGATATTCGTCACAGATAAAGACGGCGGGCCGGAAGTAGCTGCCCGGGTTCGCCTTCATCTTGGCCGGTCGCATGAGAAGCGCCTGTAGCCAAGCGTTTTTGAGCATCACGCCCACGGCGCGGGCCAGCGCCGGGTTGATACCAGCGGGCATATTCAAGGCCAGCACCTTGCCCTGCTCGATCAATTCATAGATCGGCGGGAGGTGGCGCGAGATCGGGGCCGTGCCTTCGGCTTGGTCGCTCTCGGCTGCGGGGTCGGGTGTCTTGTCGTCCGGCTCCGCTTCCGTCACCACCCACGCCGCCTCCGCCGCCTTGACTGGCTCCGGCTGTGCCGCCTTGACCGGCTCCGGCTCCGCCGCCTTCACCGGCTCCGGCTTTTTCGCGGTTTTCGGCTTCTGCGCCTTCTTCGTTACCCCTTCGCATGTGTATCTGATCTCCGCCGCCTGGGGCTTCTTCGCGCCCGCGTTCTCCGCGCCCGCCTCGTCCGCGTCCGGCTTGGCTGCGCCCGCCTTCGCCGCCGCCGCGTCCTTCTCCGCCTTGAGCCGCTTGATTTGGGCTTGCAGGATAATGGCTTGAGGATCGTCAGTGATATGCGGCGCGGCGGGACAAAACACCTTCGCCACGTCCGGCATATCGAACATGGCAAGGAACACCGAAACCCCCTCCACAATCGAGGACTTGATCTTGTTGTCTAGGGTTTGCCAGTCGTGGACAAACCAGCGCTTGACGGCCTCCACGCGCTCTCTCGTGTCTTCGCCGGGTCCGGGTTCCCAAACGATTCGATGGGCGATCTTGAGCGCGTCTAGCTTCTCTTTCATCGGGCGCGTGTAGACGGCTTGTTGATCTTTGCCTCCTGGCGTGTCTATCCAGTTCCATTCGGCAAAGTGTACGAGTTGGGCTTTTAATACGTCCTCCTTGACGAAAACCGTCCCTGTGTTCAGGTCGTCACTCAGCTTCTCCGCCGCCTCGATCTTGGCCGCAAATAGCTCCGGGTCGATGGCGCAGCGGTAGACCTGTTGCAACGTCACCCATCGCTCCGGGAAAACCCGGTGAAGCTCGATGATCCAGCGGACCAGATTGGTATAGGCTTGCTGCCAAAAGGGTTCCTTGCCCTTGCCGAACAACTGATTGAGCAAGCTCGAAACGGTGTAGGCCAGCGAGTAGGAATCGAGCCACCAGGCCGAGAGCGGGTTCCATTGAGCGCGGGCATCCATGCCAAGCTCGATGTAGTCTTGTCCACGGCCCGCCTCGACCAGGATTTGGCGGATGTCGTGACAGAAGTCTCCCTTGACTTCAAGGACCAGCGCCGCCGCCCGCAGCTGCGGATTGGCCGCTTGCCAGCCGAGAAGCTGCCGGGCAAACGGGTTCATGCAAGCCGATGTTTTCCCCGACCCCACGGCTCCGAAGATCGCCACGCCGGTATACAGTCCGCGCTCCGGGATGGTGAGCCACGAGGGACTGAAAATCTCCCGCGCCTCGACCGGGTGATGGACCTCCCCGATGACGATGGCCGGGGCCTTTTGTTTGGGATCAAGCGGCCACGGCGGGAGCTTGGCGAAGGGTGCGAAGTCGCGCCGCCGCCCCTCCAACCAGACCTTCCAAACGGTGACGGCAATAAGCCCGGACAGCATGACGGCAACGAAGGGCGAAACGTAGTACCACAGCACCAGCCAATCGAAGAAATTGGGGGTGTGGTAGTTCACCAAAGCAAGCAAGGGGTTTTCATCAAGCGACGGGAAAGGACGCCGTACAAAGCTCCACACGGCATACCACAGACCGGCGAAAAAAAAGAGCACCAGAGCCGGAAGCTGTACAACGAATTGTGCGACTCGAAACACAGCCCAGCCCAACAGCATCAAACCTTGAAACACACGCCACCCGGCCCAGCCCAACAGCACGAAACCTTGCACGACCAGCCAGCCGAGGACGGCGAAAACCCGGATCGGGTTTTTCCAGTTCATCGGGCCGGCGGGCCGGTGCCAAAGCTCTCGCAAATAAGGGGCGATCTCACGCCATTTCATAGGTCCGTCTCCGTGCTTTCAGCGCCGCTCCTGGGGGGCTGTTCCGAGCCTTCCCGCAGGGATAAATGAGGACGAGAGCGACCCCATGGGGCCGGGATAGCGGTATGTCACTCAGTACCGCTATCCAGGGTCACATGACCCCCCGGTTTTGGGGGGGGTCGCTCTCGTCCTCGCCTTTTTCCCGCGTCCGAAGCGCGAGGGCCGATTCACCGGGGATAACCACAGCGGAATGAGACATATAGAGGAATGTAGCTTTGTCACACCTTGGCTCCAAATCTTGTCACACCCCCCCCTCTGAACGTGTGACAAAAACCATGCGGCCCTCAGTGACACGAAAAACCCCGGATTTTTGGCTCTCTCAGCCAATCTCATCCCGATCCGCAAAGCGGACGGCCCGCCATGTCGAATAGTCGTCAATCGAGACTCCTTCCGTGACCTTGGCCTCCGGGAGACTTTGCAGCGCCGCCGAGCGTTGCATGGCTCCCCCAAAGCCTCCATATCGCGCTAGAAACTCCCGGTCCTTTTGGGTCATCGCGTCGTCTATCGCCTTGATTTCCTGCTTCACCGTCAGCCCTTCATCGGGTGTCCCTGGCTCCGCCGCCGCCCATGCTTCAAGCACTCGCGCCGTCCGATCCACGGTGGCATTTTCAACCCCAATTCCGATCACCCGAACCTGCCGTCCCTTCTTGCGGAGCGCATCCCAAAGCGGCCCATGCGCGGCTCCCCACGAGTGGAGTTCGGTATCCGTCTGGTGGCCCGGATTGACGTAGGCAAAGGTGACGGTTTCAGGGTCCACGGCAAGGGGCAGTTTGAGCGCAAAGTAGCGCTTCTGGTTGCCGGCCACACCGTAGTAAATTCGGCGCGGAATCAAGCGACGCGGCAAGCCGAGCTTTTCAAAAAACTCGACCTTCTCCGGCTCGGCGGGGAGCCAGTTCATACCCGGATGTTCGAGCACAAAATCGAGCGACAAAAGCCGCCGCATGATAACCGGGTTGCCGGCCTTGCGCCGGTGGCGGATGTCCTCGACGCCCAGCGCCCGGTAGATCAGCTTGCTCGATATCCGGCACGTTTTCCCTCCCCCATTGACTAGCGGCCACTCACTCTCGACCGCCGCCTTTCGATCAAGCAAGACCTTGACAAACCTCTCGGCCCGCTTTCTATGAGTGTGGAAGTAATGACAGAACTGCGCCCGCGTAAAGACGCCGCTGTGAAGGCACACCAGCGCGATCCATTCCGCTTCCTCGCCGGTCCAGCCGAGCGGTTCCAGCTTGCGATCTCTTCCCCGCAAGTGCTCGATCATCATTGATCTCCGGTGACGGTGGCCCGGTCGCCTTGCAAGTAGGTGATGACGATTCCCATGGGGTTGAACACGATCAACTCCGGGGGGATGTGTTGGAGGAATTGGAATTGCAGCGAGAGTGTCCAGCGCTCCCGGCCCACTTCGTTTGCCATCTCCATTCGCACCAGGTCAAAATCGGCCGTGGCGCTGTGCGGCTGCTGAGGGTTGGGTTGAATCCTCAAAATGACGCGGGCGACTTGCAATTCACCCCGCGCCACGCCCGCCGCGAGAAGGGCGACATTTTGGCTGTCGGCGCGAAACGAGGCGTTGGCGAGTTGTGTGCTGAGGAAGCGCAAGCTGCGAGCCCAGTTCTGTGCAACCGTTGCCCGCCGCCGCGAGTAGAAGTCGTAGATGAAGCGATTGAGGAAATATTTGGTGGTGGGGTCCAGCGGGTCGGCCTGGGCCTCCATCGCTTCGTAGGTGACGGCCTCCGCCCGCCCGACTTCATCAACCCTCACGACGATGGGGCGCGGCGGCTCGACCGAAACAATGCGAATGACGACGACGATGAGCAAGAGCACCCCGATAGCCAGCCCGACAGAGATCACCCGTAGATGACGGTTGGTGTGGATGGCTTCGCCCCATATCTCGGCGTACTCGGCTCCGGCGTCTTTGATTTGCGGCTTCTTCATTTGATCCCTCCCGCGCCCACCTTCGCCGCCGCCGCCGCGCCGCCGCCGGCCGCGGCCATTCCCGCCGTCGTCGCCATGCCCATGAGACCGCTTCCGGCTGCTCCGCCGCCGCTGACGAGCATCGAGGCGAGTTCCCCGCACTTGAGGCTTGCCAGCATTCCGGCAATGAAGAAAGGCACGACCGCGAGCGTCCACATACCCACGTCCATGAAGCTCTCGATATCCAGGTTGGCGTTAGCCAAGCTCGTGATGTAAGCGATTCCCACGGCGGAGAACACGCGCAAAACCGCTCCGGCAATCACGGCGTAGAACGAATAGGTGAGCATCGCTCGAAACCAGCCCCAGAACAGAAACGAAAGCGGATCGAACACCAGAAACGGAATGAAGACCGGACCCAGAATGATGAGAATGGCAAGGGCGACTTGCGCCCAGATCACTTGAGCGTAGGTGACGGCGGCCAAGATAAGGAGCATGAGGGCCATGAAGATCACCATTACAAACCCCGCAACCGCCGTCATCGAGGCATGAAGCCCGCTGGTGAATATGTTTAGTAGATCACCCTCTTTCGCCGCCGCGTCTTGACCCTTCGCAAGCGCCCGAAAAAGGTTTGTAAGTTCGGTTTGAACCGCGTAGAGGGAGTCACCGATGAGCAGTTCGTGAAGCCAGTTTCCCCCCGCCGCGATCATTCCTGGGAAGGTGTGGATCATTCCCGGAATGGTGGTCGTGTAGAACTGCAACATCACCCACGGTATCCAAATCCCAATGACGACCCGCACCAGTTCCCACGGCTGAATGTTGCCACTGAAGGCGGTCTTCAGCCCGGTCAACACCACAACGATGACGGCGAGGAAGCCCAACATCGCATTGCCCATGGTGAATATCTCGCCGCCCGCCGCCGCCGAGAGTGCGTCCAGGGCGTGATCGAGGAAGGTCTTGAAGTCCCTCATGTCTTCGGGCGAAAGATTGGTCGGGATGTTGGGATCGAGTTGGATTTGCATTAGCGAGTATCACTAATTGTTCCCGCCATAGAGCGTCGGAATCTGAAAGAGCAAGCCGTCCTGCAAGGTTTGCCGCCTGGCATCAAGCCCGGCCTGGTGCGCCGCGAAGGTGATCTCGGCTTGCTGTTCTGAGACAACCCGCCGCGCCAGCGCTTCGCGCCGGGC
This sequence comes from Bryobacterales bacterium, assembly GCA_965238125.1. Taxonomy (GTDB): domain Bacteria; phylum Acidobacteriota; class Terriglobia; order Bryobacterales; family UBA6623; genus UBA6623. The sequence goes on from OZ250179.1 coordinate 2,089,430, forward strand.
GATCTCGCGTTCGTAACCCTTCGCCGCTTCCTTCGCCGCCTGATATGCCATCAACTGAGCCATGGCAGCGGTGAGGTGCCCTTGCGTCACTGCTCCGGTGACTTGCGATTGAGCAAGAGCGGTGTTGGATGTGTTGATGTTTTCCCGCAAGCGCTCGTAAGAGTCCACGGCATCTTTTGCCGCGACAATGAGATTTGTCGCTACCTCGCTCGTGGCGTGATCGAGGACCAGCCGATTGTCGCTGTCCTCCCGCGCCGCGAGATAACCGCGCGAAGCCCGCGCCGCGATCTCCGGGCGACTGTTCTGGAACAGATTAAGAATGTCCGTCTCCGATACCGTATCGGCGGCGGTGAGCCGTTGCGCCCACGATTCCCGAAAGCTCTTGCCGGTCTCGCCCATGTTCTCCACACTCGACGCAATACCGCGAGGGATGCCGGTAAAATCGTTTTTCCAGGATAGGCCCAGGCCGATAAACTTCGTCGGCAGAGAAGCCAGTTTGGTGAACGGATCGGTCAGCGCCCCCACGGTTCCGAGCGCCTGTTCTTTCAGGTGCGCCGCCTGACCTATCATTTCGGTGAGTTGGCCGTCAAAAGTGATCTTCGACATGGTGTCTTTGTAAATCTGAGTTACTTGATTGGAGATCATCATGGCCCGCTGGATGCCTGCTAGGATCGATCCGAAAACGGCGTGAGCGGGCGTGGTGCTCAGCACGATAAAGAGTGGGATAACAACCACTGCGGTCAAGATTCGATGTTTCATTTTTCAGTCTCCTTTTGTGGGCCGGGGAACCAGCACGTCGGATGTGAACCAAACGCGGAGCCGGTGTCCGGCGTGAATAGTGATGTTGGGTAAACGATTCAAGAAACGATCCAGGATGCGCGTAGCGGCCTGGCCGAGTCCCTGCCCGGCATTGGCGCGGAAGCCCGCCGCTCCGCCCTCGTAAGGATTGCCCCGCGCCGACGTGAGGCCGCTCAGGACGCCAACCGCCCCGACAGCGGCGAACATGGAAAAGTAGTGGCGGTCCACTTGATCTTTCAAGGCTCCCTCGCCAAGTTGATTGAGGCCCCGAAATTGGAGCGAAACCCAGCGTCCGTCCGGGTAGATCAAGCGGTGAAAACCAACTCCCAGCCGCGATTGATCCTGGTTTGTCACGGCCTGAGCGGTGCCGATAATCCGCGTTCCTCGCGGCACCAGGATACGCTGCCGATCCGCCGAGTAGAAGGGAACGGCAACCACGGCCAGCACCGGGCCGGGGAAGTCGCCGGAAAGCTGTGTTACCAGCGCCGCTTCCAAAAACGAGCCTTCATGGATACGCTCCCAGCCGGGAGGGTCTTGTGGCGCTTCGACCCGCGCCGCAACAGAGTAATCTCGCGCCGTGGCGCTGCCCGCGGTCGCGGCGGGAACAGCCGGGGCAGCTTCCGGCGTGGTCGGCGTTCCGCGGAGTGCCGCGATAAGCGCTTGATCCGCTTGGGCCTCCGCCGCGATTTCATCTTCAAGGCCGGTCGTGACCGTCCGCATTGTGGCAAGCGCGTGTTGCAGGGCTTCCGCGCCTTCATCTTTTGCGGGTGCAGGATCGTCAACGATGCGCTTGCCGCCGCTTGCGCTGCCGTCCAGTTTCCGGTAGGTCTGTGCGACCGGCGAACTGCGAAGCGAACGGCTGCGCCGCTCAACGGCTTCCAGGCGCAAGCGCTCCCGGAGTTGCCATTCTTCCTGGGTGTAGGGTTGCCCGGTGTCGGGACTCGGCCCGGCAAGTAGCGCCGCTTGGTTGGCGGCAGTAACTCCGGCGACGTTGGCTTGCTGTTGTTGCCGCGCCCGCAAAGCTCGATCCGCCGCCGCCCGCTTGGTTTCGGCCCGCATCGTTTCCTCGTCCACCCGCGCTGTCATCTGATCGGTAAAGCTGCGCGGCGCGGTTGTGGCCGTCTCGGTTGCTCCGGGAAGTTCCGCCGGCTCCCCGCCGCCGAGCCAAATCCAGTAGGTCAGGAACAGAAGAACGAAAACCGTGATGGCTCCCACACCCCATTGAGTGACGACGCCACCGGGGAGTGATCCTGCTGGTTTTACATAGAGCCGCTTCCACTCGATCATGGCCCGATCTCCGGCAGGGCGAAGCGCCACCGTACTCTCTGTTTGCCGATCTGCAACCAGCCGTGGCCCAAAACGTGACGGGCGATATATAGCCCGTCCTCGCCGAGGTCGTAAGCCACGAGCGACGGTTTCCCGTCTTTTTCTTCGTACAGCGCGGGCGCCTCCTGGGTGTTGGAGCGAAGGTAGGTAAACTGCCCGTCGTGCCACATTCCCTCGACCAGGAACGGCCACTTGCGCGCCTTGTCCTCCAATCGGTAGGGAAACTTGAGCCGCGTGGGATAGTTCGCCCGGAACGCTTCGCTCTCGCCCTCCGCTAGCGCCGCCGTGTCCGCGATGCGGCTATCCGCGTCCATCTGCGCGGCCTTGGCCGTCTTGATGGCGGTCTCCGCCATCTGCTGATAGGCGGCAACCTGGCCGCGAGCTACAAAAGCCGGTTCATGTTTGCCCGGCGAGATTGGCGGGTCTGCCTCGGCCTCTTGGTCGATGCGAACGACAAGATGCGGCCGGCCCGCGCTTTGCTCGGTGACAAGGAATGAGTAGATGCGCCCGGATTCGCAGACGAGCGCGACGTTGGTAGTGACGCCCTCGGCAATGGGCTTCAGGAACGCCAGATTAGCGGCTCCGGTCAGGTGCCAGTATTCGGAATCTCCGACTACAAAATCCAGCACATTTTCCGTTTGGGGAAGCACGATAACGGTGGTGTGCCGGGTTTACAAGAGTTTTCGCTATCAGGCCGAGAGCTGGTCGAAGGCAAGGCGAGTTGTCGCCAAGGTCGAGCATCACCAGGGCGAACTATTCCCGCGCGTCGGATTTGTCGTGACGAGCATGAGCTTGCCGAGCCGCTCGGTCGTGCGGTTCTACAACAAGCGCGGCACGGCGGAGCAGTGGATCAAAGAAGGCAAACAGGCCACGCACTGGACCCGCTTGTCGTGTCACCGCTTCCGAGCCAACGAGGTACGGCTGCAACTCAGCGTGCTGGCCTACAACCTGGGCAACCTGTGGCGGCGGCTAGGGCTGCCGCAGCGAATCAAAAGCTGGTCGCTAACGAGTTTGCAACACAGGTTGATGAAGACCGGCGGTCGGCTGGTCAAGCATGCTCGCTACTACTGGTTGCTGCTGGCGGAGGGGCATCTGAACCGGCGGCTGTTCGGTGACATGCTGCATAGGATCTGGGCGCTGCCTGTGCCGGGTGGGTAGCGTTGCCCGGGCGAGGATCAACAGTTTTTGGCTCCAAAAAGGTTTCGCAGGGAGCAGTGTCGGCCGGAGCGCCGTTCAGTCCGCTCAATCAACGTCTGTGAGCGGACGGACGAGCCCTGGCGCCTACCGGCGGAGGTGATGTGCAGGGTTCAGCGCGAAAAGACGTGGTATTCGGCGCAGCGGGGGTGTATCCTGTGACCGTGCCAGGGCCAAAATGGAAATCCTGGTTGAAAGTCGACTTCCAGGGATCGCATGTCACTTCCGACGGTGGCCTGATTTTGGTTCGCGAACTGGACGAGCGGCTCGGTCTCGGGAAGCTGATCGATGAGTATCTCAGCGACTCGCGACAAGGCTTGAACAAGAAGTTCCCGCTGGCCGATCTGCTGCGCCAGTCGATCTACAGCCGCTTGGCAGGCTACGAGGACGTCAACGACGCCGTCCGAGTGTCGGCTGACCCGACGTTTCGCTTGATCGGCTCGCAGAGGAACTGGGATCGCCGAGCGGCCTTGACCTCGACGCTGCATGGCTTCGAGACGGAGATGCTGGCGAGCGAAGAGAACCTGCTGGGGCTGATGGCGCTGAACCGAGAGCTGGTCGGGCAAGCGGAGGCGTTCGACGACTCCGAGCGGGTCGTTCTGGACATGGACTCCACCGAGAGTCCGGTCCATGGCCAACAGGAAGGCAGTGCCTACAACGGACACTTCGAGTCGGTCTGCTACCACCCGTTGCTTTTGTTCAACGGTCATGGTGATTGCCTCGCTGCCAAGCTGCGTCCCGGCAACGTGCACAGCGCCGAGGACTGGGATGAGCTATTGTTGCCGGAGATCGAGCGCCAACAGGCTGCGGGCAAGCAGGTCGCCTTCCGGGGCGATGCCGCCTTTGCCAAGCCGGAGATCTACGAGGCGCTGGAGGAGCGCGGCGCGGACTACGCGATCCGCATTCCGGCCAATAAGAACCTGGAGCTGGAGATCGAAGACATCCTGTTTCGTCCGCCGGGGAGGCCCGGCCGCAAGCCGCTAGTGCGCTACAAGAGCTTTCGCTATCAGGCGGAGAGCTGGAAGGGGCCGAGACGAGTTGTCGCCAAGGTCGAGCACCACCAGGGCGAGCTATTCGCGCGCGTCGGTTTTATCGTGACGAACATGAGCTTGCCAAGCCGGTCGGTGGTGCGTTTCTACAACAAGCGCGGCACGGCGGAGCAGTGGATCAAAGAAGGTAAGCAAGCGACGCACTGGACGCGGCTGTCGTGCCATCGCTTCCGGGCGAACGAGGTGCACTTGCAGTTAAGCGTGCCGGCCTACAACCTGGGCAACCTGTGGCGGCGACTCGGGTTGCCGCACAGGATCAAGACGTGGTCACTGACGAGCTTGCAGCAGCGGTTGATGAAGACGGGCGGCAGATTGGTCAAGGACGCGCGGTACTACTGGTTGCTCTTGGCCGAGGGACATCTGAACCGGCGGCTGTTTGGCGACATGCTGCGGAGGATCTGGGCGCTGCCTGTGCCGGGTGGTTAGCACCGCACTTGGCGAATGCGAAATCTGTGTACTGAGGACGGAAGCTCGGAGGGGTGTCTGCGAAATTGACTTCGCAGCGGCGGATCAGCCCCCATGAGGGGCAAGAAGGGGGCTCGATCGGTCCCGCCTCAGCCGCCGCCTCTTTCGGGTGGAGAAATGGTTGCGCTTCGCCGGGTGAGGGTGTAGACTCGTGCCGTCAGAGGAGCCAAATCGGAAATCCTGGTGCAATTCTGTTTTCTAGGCAAGGAGGAGCAAAATGGTGCTAGTGGGCAAGTGTTCTTTTATCGTTGGACTAGTGATCGCTGTGGCCGGAGGCTTCGGCTTTGAACAGGCTTGGTTTGGCTGGGTACTCGCAGTGCTCGGCCTGATCGTCGGATCCTTGAATATAAGCGACAAGGAGAGTCAGACCTTCCTCTTAGCGGCGATCGCGCTGATCGTAGCGGTAAACGCCGTCGGAGCGATCCCTTACATCGGGGAGTTGGTGACCCGGATCATCGCGAATCTCGTGCTCTTCCTGGGGGGCGCAGTCTTGGTCGTAGCGGTTAAGAGCCTGTTCGCGGTAGCGAGAGACTGAAGCCGCTCTGACGCAGGCTTCAGCCGATGGACCACGGCAGCCGCGTTTTTCTGCAGTTGACTCTGGGCTATCTCATCGGCCGGATCGTCGTCTCGTTCGCCTTCCTGTCAGGCGGCGCGGAGGGCGCGAAAGAGCGCCCCGGATGACTCGGCTCACCGAGCCGCTCCAGGGCTGCGGTGAGGTCTCGGGAGAGAAGCGTGTTTACCGACAGACGTGACGGCGCGAATCGGATGGCGATGGCTGTACGTGGCCTTCAGGGTCTTCCTGGGAAAGAGGTAGCGCTGGCCGTCGCTGCTCGAGGTCCTCGCGTGGCCCCAGACCTCGGCGGCGTCGCACCGAGAGATCCCATTGACGAGGTCAGCCAGGGCACCGCGAAGCTTGTCCTCGCTGAACTGCCAGTCGGCGAGTCGGCGGATGGCCTTGTACGAGACGTCGTTGGTCACCCGGGCCATGGTCTCGGGGCCAATGTTGCAGCCGTAGGTCATCACGCTGGCAACGACCTCGCAGATGTCCTGGACCGAGCGCTCCCGGCGCCGCGCATAGAGATCTAGATCTCGGGGATTCGCATTCAGCTCCGTTGCCACATAACCCACGAGGTCCTCGAGGATCTCGAAAGGTTGCTGGCCCGGCGCCCGCCCCGTGAGCCGGATGAAGGCGATCTGGTACGCCAGGCCAAGTTGGTTGTGAGATCGTCGTGCCGTGCGTACGAGCCCGAGATCCTCGGGGCGCAGCCGGGCCTTCTCGGCGATGAACTCGCGTGAATACTGGTCCATCTTGGAAACTCAAGGCGTACATCTTCGTTGATCCGCCGGAGGTCGAGAACGCTTCCGTGGAAGTCAAGCTGGAGGCGGGCGGAGAAAAGTTTGAGAGTGATACCTGCCCGCTGACTACACTGCGGTTGGATCTGAGATGAAGCTGGCTAACACATACAAGGAACTACCAGACAATTGGTTCCAATGGACCGCCTACATTGACGGCTCGTCCGCGGAGCTGAACAACGTCGAGAGAGTTAGGTATTTCCTGGATCGATCGCAACCCGTGATGCGGCTTGTCGCGAGTAACGCTGCTCAGAAATTCGGCCGAACAGCAGAAGGGGGAAAAGAGTTTCTTCTCGAAGCCGAGGTTGCGCTGAAGACTGGCGAAATCCGCTACGCGTGGCTCTGGCTCAACCTTGGGCTTCCGAAGAACGAACGGGAAAAGCGTATTTACCCCGGATTTCCACTTCAGTTTCGGTTCTGCTAACCATCGGGTGGACTCGGACGCCTTTATTTATGCGGGCTTGAAAGCACTCAAGGCGCTGAGGAGATCAACACCCAATGGGTGAAAAAGAAAACAAACCGTTTCAGCTCACCTTCAATGGATTTCTCAAGGTCGATTTCCAAGGATCGCGAGTCACCTCGGATGGCGGGCTGATTCTCATTCGCGAACTGGACGAACGACTCGGACTAGGCAAGCTGATAGACGAGCATCTGACGGATTCGCGGCAAGGCTCGAACAAGAAGTTCCCGTTCGTCGATCTGCTGCGACAGTCGGTCTACTCCCGCTTGGCGGGCTACGAGGATCTCAACGACGCCGTTCGTGTCTCCGCCGATCCAACCTTTCGGCTGATTGGCTCGAAGAAGAACTGGGATCGCGGCGCGGCGCTGACCTCCCGGCTGCAGAGCTTCGAGACCGCCATGCTCGCCGGCGACGAGAATCTGATCGGGCTGATGGCGGTGAACCGCGAGTTGATCGCGCAAGCCGAGGCCGGTGATGACTCCGCGTGCGTCGTGCTGGACATGGACTCTACCGAGAGCCCCGTCCACGGCCGGCAGGAAGGCAGCGCCTACAACGGCCACTTCGAGTCGGTCTGCTACCACCCACTGTTGCTGTTCAACCAGCACGGCGATTGCTTGGCGGCAAAGTTGCGACCGGGCAACGTGTCCAGCGCCGAGGACTGGGACGAGCTGCTGCTGCCGGAAATCGAACGCCAACAGGCGGAGGGCAAACAGGTGACGTTCCGGGCCGATGCCGCCTTCGCCAAGCCGGATATTTACGAGACGTTGGAGGAGCGCGGCGTGGACTACGTGATTCGCATCCCGGCCAACAAGAGCCTGGAGCTGGAGATCGAAGATATCCTGTTTCGTCCGCCGGGCAGGCCGAGCGCAAAGCCCCTGGTGCGCTACAGGAGCTTTCGGTATCAGGCCGCGAGCTGGTCGAAGTCCCGGCGGGTTGTTGCGAAGGTCGAGCATCACTAAGGTGAGTTGTTTCCTCGCGTCGGTTTCATCGTCACGAGCATGGCCTTGCCGAGCCGCTCGCTGGTGCGGTTCTACAACAAGCGCGGCACGGCGGAGCAGTGGATCAAGGAAGGCAAACAAGCGACGCATTGGACAAGGCTGTCATGCCATCGGTTCCGGGCCAACGAAGTGCGACTGCAACTCAGCGTGCTGGCCTATAACCTGGGGAACCTATGGCGGAGGCTCGGGCTGCCGCAACGGATCAAGAGCTGGTCGCTGACGAGCTTGCAACAGCGCCTGATGAAGACGGGCGGTAGGCTGGTCAAGCATGCGCGGTACTATTGGCTGCTGTTGGCCGAAGGACATCTGAACCGGCGGCTGTTCGGCGACATGCTGCATAGGATCTGGGCGCTGCCTGTGCCGGGTGGGTAGCGTTGCCCGGGCGAGGATCAACAGTTTTTGGCTCCAAAAAGGTTTCGCAGGGAGCAGTGTCGGCCGGAGCGCCGTTCAGTCCGCTCAATCAACGTCTGTGAGCGGACGGACGAGCCCTGGCGCCTACCGGCGGAGGTGATGTGCAGGGTTCAGCGCGAAAAGACGTGGTATTCGGCGCAGCGGGGGTGTATCCTGTGACCGTGCCAGGGCCAAAATGGAAATCCTGGCCAAGAGGGCTCAGATCAGGGTCGAGAGGTGATTGGCGTTTACACGGGTCAGTTCGATTGGTTGCCGCTGGACGAGATGGGTGAAACCGAGCTGGCTGAGATTGCTCCAAAGCTGTCGAGACTTGACTTTAGCCAGCGTCAGATCCAGGTGCTTTCTGAAAGACTTGCGGCGTTCTCGCAGCTAACCAGTCTTGATTTGAGCAACAACCGGTTGACCGCCTTACCAGACTGCCTGGGAGATCTGCTGGACCTTAAACATCTCGATCTCAGGGGCAATCGCTTGCATTTGGTGCCGACTCAGATCCTGAACCTGAAGGCCCTTACCTCGCTAGACCTTGCGAAGAACCGGTTGCGGAAGATTCCAGAGGAGATCGCCGGGCTGACAAACCTCACCTCGCTTGATCTGGGCGACAACCACCTGACAGAAGTACCAAGAGAGATCGGCGGACTGATGAATCTGACGTCGCTTAGCGTTGGCTACAACCAGCTGACAGAAGTACCAGCAGAGATCGGCGGGCTGACAAACCTCACCTCGTTTGATCTGGGCAACAACCAGCTGACAGAAGTACCAAGAGAGATCGGTCGGCTGAGGAACCTCGCCCGGCTCGACCTTCGGAACAACCAGCTAGCAGAAGTGCCAGAGGAGATCGGTCGGCTGACGAACCTCGCTTGGCTCGACCTTAGCAAGAACCAGCTGGCAGAAGTGCCAAACGAGATCGATCGGCTGACGGATCTTGCCTCGCTCGACCTTGGCAACAATCGACTGACAGGGATGCCAAAGGAGATCGGCCAGCTGACGAACTTAGTCTCTCTCGACATCAGCGGTAGCCAATTGACTCAGGGACCAGTCGAGATCGGCCAGCTCACGCAACTCTCCAATCTTAACCTGAGCGACAACGAGCTCACCCGGATGCCGGATTCCCTCGGACGGCTCACAGAGCTCGCTCGTCTTGACCTCAGCGGCAACCAGCTTACCGACCTGCCTGCTTACCTCGGCGAGTTCAAGCGACTGATTCGTCTTGACCTCAGCGGCAATCAGCTTACGGAGTTGCCCGAGCCCGTTTGCCGAATCGGGCAACTCACCCACCTAGACGTCAGCGGGAATGAGCTCAAGGGGCTGCCCGATTATATTGGTCGGCTCACGCAGCTTAGGAGCCTTGACTTGAGCGATAACCGGCTGACCGAGCTGCCCGATTTTCTAGCCCGGCTCGTGCGACTTACCAGCCTAAACCTCCGCGGGAACCAACTTGCCAAGCTACCCGATTCCCTTTCCGGGCTTGCGCAACTTGCGAGCCTTGACCTCAGCGGCAACCAGTTCATCCACTTACCCGATTTTCTAGCCCGGCTGACTCAGCTAAACAGCCTTGATGTCCGTCGCAACCAGCTCACCGGGCTGTCTTATTTCCTTACCGGTCTCGGCAACCTCAAGGCACTCGACCTGCGAGAAAACAACCATCTCCCCATCCCACCGGAGATTCTCGAAAAACGGATCGACGCCCCCGCCATCTTGCGGTATATCGAGCAGTTCGCCGGAGACGAGGCCAAGCGGCCGCTCAACGAGGCGAAGATGCTGCTGGTGGGCGAGGGTATGGTTGGCAAGACGTCGCTGGTCGACATGCTGCTTACCGGCCAAGCCGACCCGGAACGCAAACAAACCGACGGCGTCGAGATCCGCCGCTGGGACATGCAGCCGAAATCCGAGGACGGGGCCGCATCCGACAACGAAACAGTCCAACTCAACATCTGGGACTTCGGCGGGCAAGAGATCATGCACGCCACGCATCAGTTCTTCCTGACCAAGCGCAGCCTCTATCTGGTGGTACTCAATGCGCGGGAGGGGGAGACGCGGGGGCGTCTCGATTACTGGCTCAAGATCATCGAAAGTTTCGGAGGAGATTCACCGGTGATCGTCGTGATCAACCGCAGCGACGAGCACCACCTGGAACTCAATCGATGGGACTTGCAACGAAAGTATCCCAACCGCATCAGCGGCTTTATCGAGACGGCCTGTTTCGGCGATATCAAGGGCGAGCCGGGACGCAACGGGATTGCGGAGTTGAAGACTCTGATCGCCCGCGAGGTTGCCAAGCTCGATCATATCCGCGACCCGTTGTTGGCGCGTTGGTTCGAAGTCAAGCGTCAGCTCGAGGAAATGAAGGTCAACTACATTCCCGAGAGCCGCTACGTCGCCATGTGCGCGGGGCAGGGAATTGACCACAAGGGCGATCAAGCCAGGATTTCCATTTTGGCCCTGGCACGGTCACAGGATACACCCCCGCTGCGCCGAATACCACGTCTTTTCGCGCTGAACCCTGCACATCACCTCCGCCGGTAGGCGCCAGGGCTCGTCCGTCCGCTCACAGACGTTGATTGAGCGGACTGAACGGCGCTCCGGCCGACACTGCTCCCTGCGAAACCTTTTTGGAGCCAAAAACTGTTGATCCTCGCCCGGGCAACGCTACCCACCCGGCACAGGCAGCGCCCAGATCCTATGCAGCATGTCACCGAACAGCCGCCGGTTCAGATGCCCCTCCGCCAGCAGCAACCAGTAGTAGCGAGCATGCTTGACCAGCCGACCGCCGGTCTTCATCAACCTGTGTTGCAAACTCGTTAGCGACCAGCTTTTGATTCGCTGCGGCAGCCCTAGCCGCCGCCACAGGTTGCCCAGGTTGTAGGCCGGCACGCTGAGTTGCAGCCGTACCTCGTTGGCTCGGAAGCGGTGACACGACAAGCGGGTCCAGTGCGTGGCCTGTTTGCCTTCTTTGATCCACTGCTCCGCCGTGCCGCGCTTGTTGTAGAACCGCACGACCGAGCGGCTCGGCAAGCTCATGCTCGTCACGACAAATCCGACGCGCGGGAATAATTCGCCCTGGTGATGCTCGACCTTGGCGACAACTCGCCTTGCCTTCGACCAGCTCTCGGCCTGATAGCGAAAACTCTTGTAGCGCACTAGGGGCTTGGCGTTCGGCCTGCCCGGTGGCCGAAACAGGATGTCCTCGATCTCCAGCTCCAGGCTCTTGTTCGCCGGGATGCGAATCACGTAGTCCACGCCGCGCTCCTCCATCGCCTCGTAGATCTCGGGCTTGGCGAAGGCGGCGTCGGCGCGGAACGTCACCTGTTTGCCCTCCGCCTGTTGTCGTTCGATCTCCGGCAGTAGCAGCTCGTCCCAGTCCTCGGCGCTGTGCACGTTGCCGGGACGCAGCTTCGCGCCTAGGCAGTCGCCGTGCTGGTTGAACAGCAACAGCGGGTGATAGCAGAGGGACTCAAAATGGCCGTTGTAGGCACTGCCTTCCTGTTGGCCGTGGACGGGGCTCTCCGTGGAGTCCATGTCGAGCACCACGCGGTCTGAACCGTCGGGAGCTTCGGCTTGCGCGACCAGCTCCCGGTTCACTGCCATCAGCCCCAGCAAGTTCTCTTCGCTCGCCAGCATCTCGGTCTCGAAGCCATGCAGCGTCGAGGTCAAGGCTGCTCCGCGATCCCAGTTCCTCTTCGAGCCGATCAAGCGAAAGGTCGGATCGGCGGATACTCGAACGGCGTCATTGAGGTCCTCGTAGCCAGCGAGTCGGCTGTAGACCGACTGCCGCAGCAGATCGGCCAGCGCGAACTTCTTGTTCAAGCCTTGTCGCGAGTCGCTGAGATGCTCGTCGATCAGCTGGCCGAGTCCGAGTCGTTCATCCAGTTCGCGAACGAGAATCAGACCGCCATCCGAGGTGACTCGCGATCCTTGGAAATCGACTTTGAGAAATCCATTGAACGTGAGCTGAAACGGCTTGTTTTCTTTTTCACCCATCGGGTGTTGACCTCCATGGCGTCCTTATCGGGCTCTAGCCCCTATCAATAAAGACGCTGAAGGTCGCTGGATGGTCTGAAGCTCATACATCAAATTGAAAATGCGGGCCAAGAACTGCTGCTTGGGTATTTGAACGACCTGGGCGTGGTGCTGACGTTTCGCGACGACCGCCGGCTGCGGGATACGAATATCCTCAACCCGGTCTGGGTGACCGACGGCATCTATCGGATCTTGAATTCACCGTTGGTGTTTCAGAGCAAGGGCGTGTTGCGGAGGGAAGTGCTGGGGCAGATTCTGGACCCGGTCGAGTATCCGCCGGACCGTCATGAGTTTCTGATCGGGATGATGCGTAAGTTCGAGTTGTGTTTCGCGTTCGAAGGCCGCGAAGGCGAGTATTTGATTCCCGATTTGCTGTCGAAGGAAGCGCCGTTTCTCAATTGGCAAGACGAGGAGGCGCTGAACTGGGAGTTCCACTACGATGTGTTGCCCTCGAGCGTGATTTCGCGCTTTATGGTGCGGACGAGCCGGTACTTGCCGAGGGAGGGCATTGCGACCTGGCGAACCGGAGTTGTGATCGAAGTTGAGGGCTGCAGGGCGCGCGCGAGGGCCGACAACGAAGCCGGAGTCGTTACGGTGTCGATTCTCGGGCGACAGTCGGCGAGGCACCAGGCTCTTGCGGTGATCCGCAACGAATTTCAACATATCCACGACACGATTTCGGGCATCAAAGTAGCGGAGAAAGTTCCCGTTCCGGGGCACGACGCCAAGCCGGTGAGTTATCAGTACCTTTTGGAATTGCGGAAGAAAGGGGTCAGGGAGTTTCTGCCGGAGGGCGGGGAAGAGTTGGTCGGCGTCGCTTGGCTGCTGGAGGGGATTGAGGAGTTAGCGGACCCTGACCGACACGGCTTAGGGAAGAAGGGGTTTGATCGTCGGGGGCGACGGGGCCGGGAGTGGGACGACGAGGCGGAGGAGGTCACAGCGCCGGCCAGGCACGGGCAGTCCGTGGGCGCGGGAGGGGCTGCGCTGGCGCCAGCGCTGGAGCCGAAGGACAACCAAGCGCCGACACGCACGCCGAGTGCATGGGACAGCATCGCTCCGATCCTAACGGTCGTAGTCATTTTCGGCATTCTGACCTTGGTGGCCCTATCGCTCTGGAACGTTGGTCTACCGCCGGAGGCCTTCAACTCCGTGCTAGTCGGCACGATCCTGCTGGCAATAATCGTATTCGCCGTTCAATTACTCAAAGGAGGGCTTATCGGCGAGAACTCACTTGTCGACCTGTTCAAGAAGGCGCTGGACGTGTTGAGATTCTGGCGAAGGGCGGGAGACGGTGAGGGATAGCAGCAAGGGTCACAGGGTTGGTGATGATAGTAGAGTCGGATAAGGTATATTATGTTAAATTTATACCCGTGGCGTCCGATTGGCGTGGGGTCTTTGCTTCCTTCCGTGGGGATGAGAATTGGCGCACGGTCCTTTCCTTCGCCCCTTCAGGGCTCGCCCGGAGTGAGGCGACTACCCCGGGTTACGCTTCGCTTCACCCGGGGCTAGGGCTCCCGTCGCCGCTTCGCGGCTACGGACGTTTGTGATTTCACGGGCTATACGGTAGTCCGCCATGCGCTCGAGGGGGCGGAAGAGTCCGTTTCTATGAATTTGCGGGATTTGTAATGCCGCTAATCAAGATTCGTTTCGTGGCCGGCGCATCATCGCCATCCATTCCGAACGGACCACGCTTAGGGCCTCGTTTTTGGGAGAAGACATGTCGCCAGGAATGGCGACACGGCTCGCCTGGAGGCGCGCGCCACGTCGGGGACGTTGGGCATCGAGGAGATTACGGGGCTATTGTCGGGAGAGCTTCGCGGAGAGCCGGCATCACTTCCGCGGTGGACTTGACGGGCTTGACTTGCATTCCGGCGGCGGTTCCGGCGGCGATTCCGGCTTCGGAGTCTTCGATGACTAGGCACTGTTGGGGGTTGATGGGTTGCGACGATCCGTTGTTAAGTCGTTCGAGTGCTGTTAGATAGGGTTCGGGATCGGGTTTGTGGCGGTGGACGTGATCTCCGCAGATTAAGATGTCGAGGTGCCGGCGGATCTCGGTCTTGATCAGGAGGGGTTCAACCTCTGAGGTCATGCTTGAGGAAACGACCCCAATATTCAGGTGACGTGGGCTTTGTTGAATCCAGTATTGGAGTTCGGGTAGGATTGTCAGCTCTTCGCGGAAACGGGCTTGGAAGGCGGCGCGCTTGGTGTCGCAGGCTTGTCGCTTGGATTCGGGGGTGGGGGACTTCCCTGCCCCGGTGAGTAGGATTTCGGCGGCGATGAGGTCCGTCTTGCCGGTTAAGCGACGGTTGTATTCGGGCCAGGGCATGTGTGCGCCGTAGGGTTTGATGACGTCCATCCAGCAGCGGTAGTGGAGGGGTTCGCTGTCGACGAGGACGCCGTCGAAGTCGAACAGGACGGCGCGGATGTTGGGTAGGGGGTGGAGGGCCATTTGTTATCTTGGCAGACCTTGGAAAAATGGGGGACAGTCCCCAATTTTTCACAGCCCCTTACGTGCGCGGCTCGGTTTTGGGGTTTTGGAGGCGAGACCCCCGGCCCGGGTTGTGAGCGGGCGCGGGGGCGGTGGGGTGGAAGTCAGGTCTTGTTTGGCATTTCGACTCGCAGGTTGTTCGTTACTTCGAACACGCCGCTGACACCGTTGGCTTCAATGAACGCGACATTCTTTTCGGCTTCGCGGTTGACGACGCCTTCAAGAGTTACGCGGCCGTTCTTGACGATGATATGGATGGTGGGGACTGCTCGTAGCGCGTAGCGGTCCAGGACCGGGTTGGTGTAGAGCGCTCGGGCGACGCGAACCCGCAGACTGTCGTCATAACCGGAAACCGGCAAGACTTCAATGCGGTTTTCGACCTCGGTAACGGCTTCCAACCGTGCCACGCGGCGTTCAGCGGAGGTCTTGATGGTGGGCCGAACCGTTTGTCCCGATAAGATGACGCGATCGCCGTCGACTTGGAAGTTCAGGTTGTCAAACACCCCGTAATAGGGCATCGTGACCAACTCATGACGAACCTGCCTCTCGATGGGGGTCAGGTTTTCGATCGATTTGGCGGCGGCCGGCAAGGCGGCCAACCCAAGGGCAATGGTTAGAGCGATGTTGCGAAATGGCTTTCTCATGACGTTCTCCTCTTTCTTGTAGAACCCGTTGCGTTAAACCGTTTCAGCTTGTGGCCACAAAACCGAATCTCTTGTGTGCAACTGTGGGATGTGACGCTTGGTGTTGGGCTTGGGATTCACGGAATTGATGTATTGGGTGGGTTCTTACGGTAAGGAGAAGCGGCGGGCGGCGACGGGAAGTCCGGCTCGCCGGGGTAGGCGGTAGCGACGACGGTTTCGCTTTTCAGCCGGTGGAGACGCGGCTCGACGTTTCAATAACCCTTGGCTTTATCCACCACATTCAGCAGCGGCCGCCCTTGGACGAAACGCTCGATGTTGTTCCGGACCACGGCCAAGCGCCTTCTCATCCCATCCAGCGCCATTATCCTACATTTCCGACGCGCTCCTCGCTTTCGTTTCGTGGAAGGCGGGACATGTCGGCAGGAATGGCGACACGGCACGCTGAAAGCGTGCGCCACGTCGCGCGCCGACAGCTGCGTCAGTTCGCTTTGTTCCGTGCCCAGTGCGGCCCCGAGTCTATCTCCCACATTTGTGTCGGGTACCGGGAGGAGGTTGGGAACGGATCGAGCGCTTGTAGTACTCTAGGCTTCGATGCGGTTTGGTCTTGTCGGCGCCGGGGAAATCGGGCGGATTCGCGCGGATGCGCTGCGGCGTTCGCGCGATTGCAGTCTATCGGCGGTGGCCGATCGCGACTCGGCGCGCGCGGGGTCGGCGGCGGGGGCCCACGGCGCGGCGGCGCTCGATGACTTTCGCGAACTAATTGGCCGGAACGATGTTGACGCGGTGGTTGTCTCGACTCCTCCCGACAGCCACGAGGAGATCACGTTGGCGGCGCTCGAAGCGGGCAAACATGTGCTTTGCGAAAAGCCGTTGGCTCCGAACGTCGCCGCTTGCCGTCGTATGGTCGAAGCGGCGCGGCGGCGCGGGCTCGTGCTGGCGACGGGCTTTTGCCAGCGCTACTTTCCGGCCGTTCGATTCATTAAGCAAACCGCGGTGTCGGGGGAGATCGGCGAGCTGACGTATGTTCGCGCGTATACGGGGCATTTGGGTTTGTCGGAATTTCGTGAAGCCTGGATGTACGACAAGAGGGCCGTCGGCGGCGGGGCGCTGATGGATAACGGGATGCACATCATCGACCTTGTGTCGCACCTTCTTGGCGACATCAGTGAAGTGTACGGAGCGGCGTCGAACGCGGTGTGGCAACTCGACGGCGCGGAGGATCACGGGGTTGCTTTGTTGCGCGGCCGCGATGGCAAAACCGCGACGATCGAGGCGGCGTGGAACGAGTGGCGGGGCTACCGGTTTTCGATCGAAGCGTATGGGGATCGGGGCATGGCTAGGGCTTCGTACGGGCCGATGTTCGCGATGGCGGTTTATCTCGAAAGGCCCGGCGTCGTGCGCCGCCGTAAGTCTCACTTGTATCCGATGGTCTTCTTGCGCGAACAATGGTACGGGTGGCAATCGACGGTGCGGACGGCATTCATCGAGGAGTTTCGGGATTTCAAGCGTCGTACGCGAGGAGAGGCCGCACTTGCCGCCGACGGCACCGCCGGGTTGCGGGCGGTTGAGATTGCGCACGGGGTTTATGAAAGTCACGCCGAACGTCGGCCGGTCGCGGTAGGGAGAGCGGATTAGCTCTATGTGGGAATGGGCGCAAAAGCAGAGTCGGTGGGATAAGGGGCTGCTGGTCCTGGTGGCGTTCTATTTGTTCCTGTGGCCTTTCGAACCGGTGATTCCGGGCGTGGGGGCCATTCGCGAGCCGCTGCAAGGCGTGATCTATATTCTGGGGTCGATCGCCGTTGTGCGTTACAGCATCAAGGGCGTTCGGATCCTGATCGGGAAGTTCCTTTGGCGAGTGCGCAGGCGGATGGCGGCGGTGTACGTGTTCGTTGGCCTGATCCCGTTGACGCTGGCGGTCACGTTGGCGGGGCTGGGGACGGCGCTGCTGTTCGGGCCGCTGGCGGCTTACATGGTGACGTCGAAGGTGGAACAGCGAGCGGCGGAACTGCACGCGGCGGCGGCGTCATTCGGTTGGGAGATCCGCGCGACCGAGCCCTCGCGGCGACGCGAAGCCGGGCTGCGCTTCATTCAAGACGCCCAAGAACGGTTCCCGGGGATTGTGTTGCGGGTGGAGACGGCGGAAGGGGCTGTCGCGGGATTCCCGGCCTGGCTGCTCGAGGAAAAGCCACCGGCGGGGATCGAACAATATCAGGGGGTTGTGCGGCGGGACAGCGACTTGTTTCTGGCGGCGCACGCGCAATACTCCCCGGACGCTTTGTCGGTCTTGTTGATGGTCCCGCCGACGGGAGAGTACTTGGCCGCGCTGCTGCCGGGCCTGGGGGTGGTGGAGCGGTTTGATTTTGAGGCGGCGCTTGAGCCCTTGCGAGAAATCGAGCGCGCCCACAAAGAAGACGACGGGCCGCCAAGCGCGGAGGAGCGCCGGCGCCGGGAAGGACTGGTCCGGCGGGCGCACGAGCGATTACTGGGAGGCGGCTCCGCGGGCGGAGTGGAGAAAATGCTTCCGCCGCAAGCTCACGGCCTCGATTTTCCGATTCGTTGGCCGGCGCAGGCGCGGGTGCTGCATTGGTCGGATAGAGAGTCGGAACTGGAAACCGTCTTTGCGTTGCGGTCGCGGTACTCGGCGGTGGCGGGGATTTTGTTTTCGAATCAATCGATGCAGATTGCGCAGGCGGTTCGGATTGCCGGGTACGTTTTGCTGGGCTTGTTTTGCGGTGCGGTGGTGGTTTCCTTGATCGTCGCGATTTCGCTGACGCGGACGCTGACGCGCACGGTTCATGATCTGTATCGAGGAACCGAGCGGGTCAATCGAAGTGATTTTTCGCATCGTATTCAAGTGCGGGGGAACGATCAGCTCAGTGATTTGAGCCGGTCGTTCAATACGATGACGGAATCGATCGAGCGGTTGATCGAGGAATCGCGCGAGCATGAGCGACTGCAATCGGAACTGGAGATTGCGCGGGAAGTGCAGGCGCGGATGTTTCCGCGCGAAGCACCGAAACTGGCGAGCTTGGAAGTGTTGGGGGTTTGTCGTCCGGCGGAGGTTGTTTCCGGGGATTTTTACGATTACATTCAGCTCTCGCCGTCGCGGATGGCGCTGGCATTCGGGGATGTTTCGGGCAAGGGGATTTCGGCGGCTTTGGTGATGGCGACGCTGCACTCGATCGTGCGGACGCAGTTGTCCCTGCTGGCGCATAGTAACGGAGAATTCGCGCTTTCAACGGCCGAGTTGGTTAGTCGCACGAATCGCCGGCTCTACACCGACACGTCGGACGAGAAGTTCGCCACGCTGTTTTTCGCCGGGTACGACGAACGAGAGGGGGTTCTTTCCTACTCGAACGCGGGCCACTTGCCGCCGCTGCTGATTCGCGGCGACGATGTTCAGCGACTCGAAGTCACGGGAATGGTGGCGGGGGTTTTCCCGGATTCGACGTATGAATCGCGGCAGGTGGAGCTTGAGCCGGGCGACACGTTGGTCGCTTTCACCGATGGGTTGACCGAACCGGAGAACGCTTACGAGGAGGAGTTCGGCGAGCAACGTTTTTGCGAGGCCGTGTTGCGGCATGTCGATCGGCCCAGCGCGGAAATGATCGCGGCGGTGATGCAGGAAGTGATCGACTGGACGGGGGAGTCGTCGTTGCAGGACGATATGACGATGTTAGTGGCCAAACGACGATGATTACGGCCCGCCGTTTGCTTCTGATTCTGGGGTTGCTCGGGGGTTCGTTGGCTTTCGGGACGCTGGGGTTCTATTGGATCGAGGGTTGGAGACTTTTCGACGCCTTCTACATGGCGTTGATCACGCTGTCGACGGTGGGGTACGCGGAGCTTCATCCGCTGAGCGAAGCCGGGCGGTTGTTTGCGTCCGTCTTAATTCTTGTCGGCGTGACGGTGACGCTGGTTTCCATCACGCTGCTGGGCGATTTTATTATTAAATTGGAGTTGGCCGATTATTTCGGTCACCGCCGGAACAAACGTATGCTGGGAAAAGTGAAGAATCACTATATTGTTTGCGGGCTGGGTCGTGTGGGCCACGGGGTGATCGGCGAGTTGCAATACGCCAACGCGCCCATCATCGCGATCGATAAAGACCCCGATGCGGCCGGCTGGGCGTCGGACCAGGGCATCCCGACGCTGGTCGGCGACTCGACCGAGGATGCCACCCTGATCGAAGCCCACATCAAGGAGGCCAAGGGATTGGTGGCCGCCCTTTCAAGTGACGCCGACAACGTTTACGTGACGCTTTCGGCCCGCGGGCTGAATGCCGATTTACTGATTGCCGCGCGCGCCACCAACGAGTCGGCGGAGGAGAAATTGCGGCGGGCCGGCGCGACGACTGTTCTGACGCCTTACACCTATATCGGGCATCGGCTGGCGCAGTCGATGCTGCGGCCGCATGTGCTGAGTTTCTTGGACATCGCCACGGTATTTCGCAAGTCCGATTTGGAATTGGAGTTCGAACAGATTCGAGTTTCGGAATCGAGTCGGGTGGCGGGAAAGTCGATCGAGGATTCGAAACTTCGCGACGACTACGGCGTGATCGTGCTTGCCCTGGTCAAACCGGACGGCGATACGCAATTTAACCCCCGGGCAAAGACCCGCATCGAGGGCCGGGACGTTCTCATCGCCATGGGGGAGCGAGCGAAGCTGCAACGGCTGGAAGCCGAGCTGGAGGGCCGGCCGCTTTGAAAAAGATCTTGACCGCGACGCAGATGCGCGAGGTCGACCGGCGCACGATCGAGGAGCGGGGCATCCCCGGATTGGTCCTGATGGAAAACGCCGGGGGGCGGGCCTATGAGCTGCTCGCGAGCCGTTTCACGCCCCTCAACACCCGGCGCGTCGTGATCCTTTGCGGCAAGGGAAATAATGGCGGCGACGGGCTCGTGATCGCCCGGCAGATGGTGGTTCGCGGTCAGGCGGCGGGGCTGCAGGTCGTTTTGGTCAGCGACCCGGATGAACTGCGCGGCGACGCGGCGGCAAACTACCGTATGTTGCGGGGGGTCGATTACGAGCCGTTGGTCGTTCGCGGCTCGGAGGATTGGCAGCGCATTCGCTCTCGGTTGCTTCCCGCCGAGGTGGTTGTCGATGCCTTGCTGGGCACGGGATTGAGCGGGCCGGCCAGGGGGGTTGTTCTCGAAATCATCGACGACGTCAATGAGAACTTCGGGCACGCTGAGGTGGTCGCCGTCGATATGCCTTCCGGGCTGCCGTCTGATTCGGGTGAACCGGCGGGCGAGGCGATGCGGGCTTCGCGGACGATCACTTTCACCGCGCCGAAGGTCAGCCAGATCTTTCCCCCGAATTGCGAACAGGTCGGCGAGTTGACGGTCGCGCCGATTGGCACGGCGCCGTCCGTGCTCGATGGGGACCCGGAGCTGAACTTAGCTCTTGTCGAGGGGGCGGATTTTGAGGGCTTATTCGCGCCGCGTGATCGCTCGGCGCACAAAGGCAACTTCGGACACGTCTTCGTGATCGGCGGGTCTCCGGCGACACCCGGGGCGGTGTTGATGGCAGCGATGTCGGCTACGGCCGCGCTGCGCTCGGGTGCGGGGTTGGTGACGGCGGCGACGTCGGGGGGCGCGGTGCAAACGCTGGTGGCGCATACGCCGGAGTTGATGACACTGAGCCTGCCGGAAAACGCGGATGGCTCTTTCGATGCCGAGGCGTTCGATATGGGAATGCTCGAACGCGCGACGGTGTTGGCCTTGGGGCCGGGCCTGGGGACGGCGACGGGAAGTCGGGAGTTGGCGCGCAAGATCGTTCGCGAAGCCGAGCAGCCTTTGGTGGTGGACGCCGATGGATTGAACGCTCTCGCCGAGGTGGACGATTGGCGGGCCGCGAGCCGGTTATTGGTGTTGACGCCGCATCCAGGAGAGATGTCGCGGTTGACGGGTTTATCGACGACCGAGGTGCAGAGCCGACGCGTCGAGGTCGCCCGTGAATTTGCGCGGCGCCGAGGGGCCTATGTGGTGCTCAAGGGCCGGCGGACGCTGATCGCTACGCCGGGAGGGCTGGTGCTGGTCAACCCGACGGGGACCCCGGCCATGGCGACGGCGGGTTCGGGGGATATCTTGACGGGGATCCTGGCGGGGATGTTGGCTCAGCTCCCCGCCCTGGCTCCCGAGATCGTGATTGGCGCGGCCGTTTACCTGCATGGGCTGGCCGCCGAGTTGGCGGCGGCGGAGACGACGGAAGCGGCGATGCTGGCGACGGATATCGCGCGGTTCTTGCCGGGAGCTATTAAGAAGCTCTCGGGGGGCGGTGATGGGCGCGCGAAATAAATATGGGAGAATCGGCAGCTGTGCAATTTCTCTTGGTTCGGCTATGGCTAAAGCCGTAACGGAGAAGGCCGTTGAAACGGCCTCGTAGCGGACGGTGGAGCGCGCAAACCGGCCCTTAAGGGCCAGCCTATTCCAAGCCAACCAAGCCCGGTGAACCGGGCTAGCCCGGGCTAAGCGCGGACTTTCGTCCGCGCCTCTGCTTCTGCTGCTCGCATGGCTGGAGGGGCGTCCCACATTTATGTCGCACACCCCCCTGAAAGAATCGGAGACGGAGTCGTTTCCGTGAAGCCGGCGGATTCGGAATACGGCCATAAGGACGGGGGACGGGGGCGTTCCCGCGCCCTTTCAGGGCTTCCTTTGGGTGGGGTGTTTACCCAGGGTTCCGCCTTCGGCTGCACCCTGGGCCATATTCCTGGCGCCGCTTCGCGGCTCAAGATGTTAGGGAGTTGGCCGGACATAAATGCACGGCCGGGATAGAGGCTCGTTAGATTCCCGACGATGCTTTGAGGGTGATGGTTTGGTCCGAGCGGGCATCGCGCAGCTTGAGTTGGTTGTTTTTGAAGACGATGTCGTCGACTCCGAGGAAACCTTCCGGCGTTCGGACCCAGAACATCAAGAAATGCGTCTCGATGGCGGATCGCGCGGGAAGCCAGCGATAGAGCAATTCGCCGAATAAGCGATTTTGCGTGATGACGTCGCGGCGCGGTCTATCGAAAGCCTGCGTGCCGAACTCGAGCCCACGGGCGCGTACACCCGTTGGGGGATAAAATTCCCAGGTTTGCAGCCACGGGAAGTCGGCGCGCCGGAACACATAGCCCAGCAACAGCCGCTTCTCCGGATGCAGCGCGGTCACGAAAGCCAAGCGTTGATTCGGCGCCAGCAAATGACCGCTGTGGTCGGTGGAGTTTGGCCGGCCCGGCGCCGCGCGCAAGTCGACCGTGCCGCCGGCCTCCAGCGGAGCCATCGGCCAAGAGAACTCCTTGCCCGCGGCGAGGCGGTTGGGGAGCCCCTCGAGACCCCCGCGGTCAGGACGTGTGAGGGCTCGGTTTTCCGATATGTCCACGACGGTTACTCCCGGTTCGAGGAAGGGCGAGCCGATCGTGGCATGTTCGGCCCAACTCACGGGGCGGTCGAATGCCAGCAGATTTTCCAGCCGGCTGTGAACGGAGACGACGTTTTCGCCGTCCGCGATCGCAACGGTTCTGGTCAACATGTGTTGCGCGCCCGGCAAGTGCACCGACTGCACCAGTCGAGTGACGCCGCTTTCGCGCCCGGTCGAGCGGGTCGACCACTCCAGCCTGTGCGCTTCACCGTGCATCGGCATGCCCGCGCGGCTTTCTTCGGGCGACGCCGGACCAAAGCCGTCCACGCAGATGAAATGTCCCAGGCCGCCGTTGTCGCGCATGGGCTTACCGGCTTCGCGGTCGGCGCGGAGGGCGTCCCAGAGGGGGTTGACCGATTCCGAGTCGTCGCTCAGAGTGACGGCCGCGAAAGAGGCGCCCATGGGAAGCACCGTCAACTCGATTACGCCGTTCGAGAGAATCAGTGCCGGCTTGCCGTGAAAGTCGCCCTCGCGGACGGGTTTGTTGGTGGATTGCGCGGGCAGCGGCGCGACCGCCGCGAGAGCGAACAGCAATCCGACCCATCCAGTTCCGGCAGTCATAGCGTTACTCCGCCTTTCTCGCCACCCGCGGCGCGGCCCTCGCACTCTACCCGCCCCTCGTCATGCGAAGGTGATAGACGCTCCCGACGTGCTTGTCGGCCTTCGACTGAAACTTCACTTCAACTTCCCGCTTCCCGCGAGTCAGGCCGGCCGGAATAGCGTAGGTCGTTTCGTAATAATCGTCGTAATCGTCGAGAGTTCGGGTTGGGTCGAGTTCTTCGGCGCCTCCGATGCGTTGCCCATCCACTTGAATGTCGAATTCCAGATTGTCGATGCGGTTCCAGCGACTGCTCCCGGCCGTCGATCGCGTTGTGGTCAGACGCATTGGGCGTCCGCCGTCGACCTTCATCTTGACGGCGAACCAGCCCGAATCCCGTGTGTCGCGCCATCGCCGACCCCGGAAGGCGGCGGCCCGCGAACCTTCCTCGGAGAAGGTATGAGCCTGTTCCTGCTCCTCGTCGCCGAACTCAAGCTCGTCGATTGTCGCGGCCTCGAGACGCTTCCGGGCTCGCTCGGCACCGCGACGGCTTCGATCGGCCTGACGCCATTCTTTTTCGTCGTACAGATTCCAATAAACGTTGTAGCGCCGGTGATGAATGCGGTAGAGCGGCATCAACGTTACGTCGTCGGGCCTCCCCGCCCCCTTGGTGCGAAAAGTCAGCGGCTCGCCTTCCACCGGCTCAACCCAGTCACTCACTTGGTCGGCGTTGGCCGCTAAGTCGGACACTCGCGGCGTCGGTACCGCGCCGTAAGCCTGCTGCTGCCCGGCGTAGGGCATCGGATCCGACATGCCCTCGGCATGGATCGCCCCCGCCAGAACCACCGGCCCGTACAGAATGGCCACGCGGGAATCGTCCCCCGGAGCGGGCTCGATAGACAACTCCATCGGGAAGGTAACCGTGATCGAATCCCCGTCGGCCCAATTGCGGCGTATCGCGCGATAAGCGCCCGGCTCGCTTTCTCCCTCGACGGCTTCGCCGTTGAGCTCGATCCGCAGCGACCCCTTAGCCCACGAGGGATGCCGAATGTGAACGGTTGCCTCGCGCGCCTGGGCCGTCGAAACGGTCAAGTACGTCGAATTCTCTTCGGGAAAATCCGTTTCCTGCCGAATCGTTAACCCGGCGTCGCGCCAATTGACTTCCGACGGCACAAAGAGGTTCACGTAGAGATCCTCGCCGCCGCTGTGGAAATAGATGCTGTCGTTGTACTTGACGTGATTTTCAAACCCTGATCCGGTACAACACCAAAACGAATTGTCACGCGTGCAATAGGTCTTGAAATGTCCCGGCTTGAGCGGCAGGAAATAGATTGTGCGGCCGGTGTAGGGATCGATCGAACCCAGGATGTGGTTGTAGAGGGCTCGCTCGTAGAAATCGGCGTATTTGCCGTCGGCGGTCCAGGAAAACAATTTCCGGGTCAGCTTGAGCATGTTGTAGGTATTGCAGGTTTCCTGGGTGGTCACGCCGAGCCGGTCGCCGAGTTGATCGGGAGGCCCCCAATGTTCATCTTCTCCATGACCGCCAGTTGCATAGGAGTGGTGGTTCACCACGCGGTCCCAAAAGAATTCGGCACTCGATCGGAGGCCTTCCTCGCCGAGCAGTTCGTATTGGCGGCCGAGGCCGATGAGCTTGGGAATTTGCGTGTTTCCATGGAAGCGGTCGAGGCGGTCCTCTTGGCGCGCCAGAGGGTCGAGCATTTCTCGGTCGTGGAATTTCCGTGACCGCTCGATATACCGCTCGACCCCGGTGACGGCGTAGAGGTTCGCCAAAACTTCATTCATCCCGCCGTACTCGCAATAGAGCATTTTTTGCCACAGCTCGTCGGTGAGATCCTTTGTCGTTTCGTAAGACCAGTCGGCCAACCCGGCGGCGAGGTTGAGCGCCTTCTTGTTGCCGCATAGCTCATGGGCATCGAGCAAACCCGCCATGATCTTGTGCAAGGTGTACCAGGGAGCCCACAGCCCGTTGAGGTTAAATCGTTCGGTTTCGATCTCTCCCCGCGAAACCTTGGCGAAAACTTCCTCGCCGTCCGGCATCCCGCCGATATAGCCGTTGCCGCGCGCTTGGGCCACCGCGGCCAGCTCGTCCACGATGTAGTTCACTCTTTCAAGGAACTGCTCGTCGCCGGTGGATGCGTGGTGGATCGACAGGGCGGTTAGATAGTGGCCCAACGTATGCCCGGCCAAGCCCATACTCTCCCAGCCGCCGTAGATTTCCCCTTTGGGTTCCAGGCCGGCAAACTTGCGGAAATTGTGGAGCAGGCGGTCGGGTTCGAGCTCGAGCAGATAGCGAACGTTGTGTTTCGCTGCCTCGGCGAAGGGGCCGCCGGTGACGTGAACGTCCGAGAGGGGGAAAGGCGCGGCTTGCAGCGTGACCTTGGGCGGGACACGATTGACGGGTACGCCCTGTTGACAACCCGCCGCAAGCAGTGAACCGACCAACGCCGCGCCCCCAATAATTCCCAAGAAAAGACCGTCGTCGCGGAGCCGTGCTCGTGCCATGGATTCAACCTCCCAGGGCGGAAATGCAGACTCCATATGTACAACGAACGGTCATGAGAAAGCAAGACGGAAGCGTGCTCTCCCCCCCCCGGATAGCGGGTTCCGTCCTTTGCGCGCCGGGGCACGTCGGCCGCGCGACTCGGGCAGACATGCCCTATTCAACCCGCGGTCTTCCCCAAACGCTGGTTGGCCCCAATCGGGGATTCGACACCCCCCTGGACAAGTTGCCTCGACGGTCGATAAGATGGCCCTTTGGTCTTGGAGCCGGAAGAAACCGGATGGGCCTGAATAGTATGTGTTTTCGAAAATTCAGTTTCGCTGCTTGCTTGGCGGGGTTGCTTCTTTTGAGTTTCCCCTCGGTGCGGGCGCAGAAGGTCGAATCCACTGTTCGCGGGCGTGTTCTCGATGCCTCGGAAGCCGCTATTCACAGGGCCGAGGTGACGGCCGTCCACACGGCCACGGGCGTGTCGCGGTCCACGGTGACCAACAGGCGAGGTGATTACGTGCTGCCTTCGCTGCCCGCCGGAGTCTACGACATCAGCGCGGCGGCGGACGGCTTTCAAAAGTTTCGTCAGACCGGGCTGAGGTTGGCCGTGGGCGAACACGCGGCGGTGGATTTTCAATTGCAGGTGGGCGAGCTGACGGAAGAAATCACGGTCGTGGCTCGACTGGTCATGCTCGAGACGCAGTCCTCCGCGGTGGGCGCGCTGATTCCCAACAGCTACATCGTCAACTTGCCCCTCAACGGCCGGAACTTTTTGGAACTGGCGCTGCTGGCCCCCGGCGTTTCGCCGAGCGCCGAAGGCTCGGCCGGATCGGCGCGCGGCCGTTTCTCGTTCCAGTCGAACGGTCTCCGCGAGTCGCAGAACGCCTACATCTATGACGGTGTCTATGCCGTCGATCCGGTCTTGAACAGCTTCGCACTCAACCCGCCAGTTGATGCCGTTCAAGAGTTCAGAATTCACACCAGCGGTACCGAGGCGCCTTTTGGGGGCAACAGCGGCGGGCAAGTGGCGGTCGTTCTTAAGAGCGGAGGCAACGATTTCCACGGGTCGGTTTACGAATTCCTGCGCGACGATTCACTCGACGCGCGGAATTTCTTTGACGATCCGGCGGCGGGGCAGCCGAATCTGCGCCGCAACCAGTTCGGGTTCGCCGCCGGCGGCGCGTTGCGTCCCAGCAGCAGCTTTTTCTTCGTCGACTACGAGGGTCTTGCCGAGCGTCGCGGGATCACGCAAACGACCAACGTGCCGACGGCGGCCGAGCGCGCGGGCGATTTTTCCCAGAGCCTGTTCCCTGCCCCGATCAACCTATTCACCGGGCAGCCCTTCCCCGATGCGAAGCTGCCGTTTTCACATCCGATCGGAGCAGCGGTTGCGAATCTCTATCCCTTGCCCAATCGTCAAGCGTTCGGGCAAAACTTTGTCGCTTCGCCGACGCAGCGCCTGCGGAACGACAAGTTCGACCTGCGGCTGGACCAACAGCTCGGACTCAACGGCAGGTTGACGGGACGCTACAGTTTCGGGGACAGCAACTTGTTCGAACCTTTTGCGACGGGCAGTACGACGCTGGTCCCCGGCTTCGGCAATGACTTCGACGAGCGCGGTCAAAACCTGATGCTGGCGGAAACCCATACGATCGGCACGCGCTGGGTCAATGAATTTCGGTTTGGCTACAACCGGGTGGATAACCGAACGTTCCACGAGAACTCGGGTACAAGCATCAACCAATCCGTCGGGCTGCCCGATTTCTCGTCACGGGAACGCGATTTGGGTTTGAGCCAAATCAGCGTGACTGGCTTTTCTCCGCTGGGGGACGAAGGGAACAACCCGCAAGACAGCGTTGTCGACAGTTACCAAATTCTCAACACGGCGAGTTATGCCGAGGGCGGCCACCTGCTGCGGCTCGGCGTGGAGCGGCGCTGGATTCGCCAGGACGCTTTTCGCGATGTTCTCACGCGCGGCATGATCAATTTCCTGGGGGCCTTCACGCAAAACCCGCTGGCGGATCTGCTGCTCGGCTTGCCGACCTTTACCGGGGGCGCGGTTTCGGACAACCCGCAGGCGCTGCGGACCGGGAATACGAGCCTTTTCGTGCATGACGGTTGGAAGCTGAGCCGCAACCTGATGTTGAACCTCGGTCTCCGGTACGAATACAACACGCCGGCTCACGACGCCTTCGATCGCGCTTACGTCTACGACCCGGCGTCGTTTTCCACCGTGCAGGTGGGGACCGAGGGCATTCCCCGCGCAGGCTACGACGGCGACCGCAATGATTTCGCGCCGCGGGTCGGGTTGGCCTGGAGCCCTTCGCAACACATGGTGGTGCGCGCGGGTTACGGCATCTACTACAACGCGTCACCCCTGGCTCCGGGACAGGGGATTTACTTCAACCCGCCCTTGTTCAATTTCCAACTCTTCTTCCCTTCGGCTCAAACCGGACCGATCACGATTGACAACCCTTGGCCGGCGGGTCTTCAGGCGCCGTTTCCGCCGAGTGCGTTTACCTATGACCGCAATCCGCGATCGAGTTACGCGCAGCAGTGGAACTTCACTTTCCAAGGGGAAATGAGCGAAGAGGTGATCTTCGAGGTGGGCTACCACGGCACCTCGGGCGTGAACTTGCTCGCCGGCAGGGACATCAACCAGCCCGCGCCGAGCTTTCAGTTTCCGAACTTCCGGCCCGTGCCGTTTTTCCAATCGATCGATCAAATCGAAGCGGCCGCTCATTCGACTTATCACAGTCTGCAAGCGCAGCTGCAATGCCGTTTTCGCGGCGGGTTGACCGGGATGTTTTCCTACACCTGGTCGAAGGCGATCGACAACGCCTCGAATTTCTTCCCGAGCGCCACGGACACCAACTTCCCGCAAGACAGCCTTAACACCGGAGCCGAGCGCGGTTTGTCGAGTTTCGATCTGCGGCAGCGCTTTTCGGGAAGCTGGGTTTACGAACTGCCGATGGGCGAGGGACACCGCTTGGGGGGCAACCTGAGCGGGCCGCTGAAAGCCCTGACAGCGGGCTGGATGTTGAACGGTGTTTGGACGCTGCAGACGGGTCAGCCGTTCAGCGTGGTGTTGCCGAGGGAGTTGGACAACAGCAACACCGGCATTTCATTTCTCGGGGGGGCGGCCGACAGGCCGAACCTCATCGGCAATCCGGTTCTCGGGAATCGGGACCCGTCGCGGTGGTTCGCGGTGGAGGCCTTCGGGATGCCCCAGTTCGGTAGTTTCGGGAACGCCGGACGCAACATTCTCGGTGGGCCGTCTTTGCGGAATTTGGATTTTTCGCTGCTCAAGGAAACAGGGCTGGGCGAAAGCGCGACGCTGCAATTTCGCTTCGAGTTTTTCAACGTGTTCAATACGCCGAATTTCCGTCAGCCGAACGCTGTTTTCGGGACACCCGGGTTTGGCCGGGTGTTGGCGGCTCGCGAGGGACGGGAGGTCCAGTTTGGGGTGAAGGTGCTTTTCTAGGGGTCCGTGGTGTACGTCTCACTACGCGGGAAAAAGCGTACATTTCCGTTCTATGAACGTGGGGCATTCATGATACCGTCATGAAAATGGGCGTCCCGGGGGCCGAAGACTCAGGCGGGGGGTTCCCGCCGCCCTTTCAGGGCTCGCACGGGTAGGGATTCTACCCAGGGTTCCGCCTTCGGCTCCACCCTGCGCTAAATTCCTGCCGCCGCTTCGCGGCTCAAGGTATTTGTGATCTTTCGGGACAAGAGCGTAAAGCCCAATGCCCTCGAAGGGTATTTTCAGAAGATTCGCGAGGAAGACATGTCGCCACGAATGGCGACACGGCAGGCTGAAAGCGTGCGCCACGTCGGGCACGCCGACGTCTGATATTGCTCCGAGGCAGTCCGACGAAACTTCTCCCAAGGAACACTTGTGTTATGATTTGCCGCATGTCCGATTCCACTTTGCAGCGCCGAGATGTTTTTCGTATGGCCGCGGGAGGAGCGATGGCGATGACCGCCGGCTCGTACTCGCGGATTCTCGGAGCCAATGATCAGATTCGCCTGGGACTGGTCGGGGCCGGTCAGCGCGGTCAGAGCGTTATGAAGGCGTTTCTGGAGAACGAGGCGATTCATGTCTCGGCGATCTGCGACGTCTACGCGGGGCGCGTGGACCAGGCGATGGAAACGGCTTCCGAGGCCCGGGGCTTTTCCGATCACCGCAAGCTGCTCGATCAAAAAGATGTTGATGTTGTCTTGGTGGCGACGCCCGACCATTGGCACGCCGGCGTCGCGATTGACGCGGCTAACGCGGGCAAGGACATCTACGTTGAAAAGCCGCTGACGCTACGGATTGAAGAGGGGCCGCCGATCGTGAAAGCGGTTCGCGTGAACAAGCGCGTTTGCCAGGTCGGCATGCAACAGCGCTCGGGCGCGCACTATCTGCGGGCCAAGAAAGAGTACTTTGACACGGGCAGGCTGGGGAAGATTACTTTGGCGCGCACTTGGTGGCACGGCAACAGCGCGCACCTGCGCAAGGCACCGGCATCGTTGCAATCTCTGCCGTCGAACCTCGACTGGGCTCGGTTCCTGGGTCCGGTGAAATGGCGCGACTACGACCCTCAACAGTACGCCAATTTCCGTGCTTATCTCGATTTCGGCGGCGGGCAAATTACTGATCTATTCACGCACTGGATCGATGTAGTCCATATGTTCATGGATCAGGACAATCCGATCTCGGCGGTTTCGGCCGGCGGGATCTACGCCTACAAGGACGGCCGTACGGCGCCGGACACGATCAATACGGTTCTCGAGTATCCCGGAGAGTGGAGCGCGACATTCGAGGGAACGCTCGTGCCCGGGATTCGCGGCGCGGCGGTGGAGATCGCCGGCACGGAAGGACGTTTGTTGATCGATCGGCGCCACTTTGCTTTCTACACGCCCGACCCCGACGCGGAGCCGACGATCGTCAAGGCGGAAGGCAACCTCACGGTTGATCACGTCAACAATTTCATTGACTGCGTGCGAAGTCGGAAGCGGCCTAACGGGGATGTTTGGATCGGCCACCGCTCGGCGCAGGCCTCGCATTTGGGCAATGTCGCTTATCTACAAAAGCGGCGGCTGAAATTCAATCCCGACCGGGAAGAGATTTTGCCGTTGTAGGAGCCGGGAGTCTTCCTGCCGCCCTTACCTTCTCGCCATATGACACAGAGCCGATTTTGGCGCATGGAGGCCAAACCAAAAACAAAATAGGGAGACGTCGAGGTGTCAACCGTCGGCGGGTAGGAAGGCTGAAATATTCCTACCGGCCGAGGCTGTATCGAAGGATTGCTCCTACGCCCCGTCCGGGGCTTCTCGTGATTTGTGACGGGCCCCCCGGGCTGAAGCCCGGGGCTACTATCCGTGCCCCCTACCGGGGGCGGGGACCGGGGCGACAAGAACATCCCGGGGCCGGTCGCCGGTTTTTCGCAGCGTCTTAACCGGTGGCTGATTCCAAGTTAAGGACGCGGTCGGCGACCTTGTTGATCTGCTCGGTAAACGGGTGTTCGGGGTACTTCAGGGCAAAGATAGAGCTGCTGGCCAACTCGACGATTTCGAAGTTCAACGGAAACACGGCGGCCACCTCGGCGTCATAAGTTCTTTCCAGGTGGTCTTTTAGAACGCGGTTCTCCAGCCCCGAGGGCACTTTGTTCACCAGCAAAAGAAGTTTGCCGATCTTTAACCGACGCGCCAATTCGATCGTGACGGCGGTCCCTTGGAAGTCTTGATTGTCGGGCCGCATGATCACGAGCAAAAGGTCGGAGATGGCAATCGACAGCAGCGTTTCCTCGTTGACGCCCGGATGCGTGTCAATAAACAGGTAGTCCAGCTTCAGATCCTCGATCATCCGACGGAACCCTTCATTATTGAGTTTCGCATAATACCCTGTCAGTCGAGAGCAAGAGAAGACTGTTTCCAAAAGGCGGTGATCAAACGGGGTTTGCGGCGCATGCGCCGCAGCGCCTTGCGGGCTCGCTCGTCCAACTCCCAATAGTCCTTCGGACACACATTGGGCAACTCGTGCTGCTTCCAGTACGCCCAGATGTATTCCACCGGATTCAACTCCGGCGCATAAGCCGGCAAATACGCGGTCACGATGTGACCTTCCGACAGTTCGATGAACTCTTGCACCATCCGGCCGCGGTGCGCCGGCAGGCGGTCCCAGACGATCAACAACGGGCCGTCAATGTGACGGACCAAAGCCTTCAGGAAGTCGATGACTTCGAGTTGGCCGATCGCGCCGGGATAGAGCCGGAAGTAGAAGTTGCGCAACGTCAGCCCGGCCGAAACGGAAAGCTTTTTCCAGTTGAAGTTGAACTCCAGCAGCGGCGTCTGCCCGCGCGGCGCCCAGGTGCGGCAGCGATGCGGCTTCTGGCTCAATCCGCTTTCGTCGATGAAGACGATCGTGCGACCTTGTGTTGGGGCTTTTTTTTAATGGCGGGCCACTGGTTGCGCTTCCACTCGCGGATGTCCTGCTCGTTGCGCTCGCGCGCTTGGCCGACGGGCCGTTGCGGGCTCCAGTCGAGCGCCCGCAGGATTTTCCACACATGGCCTTCGTGATAGCGCACGCCGAACTCGTCTTGGATCAGACGCACCACGCGCGGACAGGTCCACAACGGCGTTGGGAAGCCGTGCGCCTCGGGGCCTTCGAGCAGCAGGGTCTCGAGGCGTTCGAGTTGCGTGGCGTCCAACAGCGGCTTGCGGCCGGCGCGGCCGGTGGCGCGGAGCCCGGCCTCGCCTTGCGCGCGGTAGCGTCGCCGCCACTCACTGACGGTTTGTCGGGCGACTTTGAGCCGCCGGGCGGTTTCGGACTGATTGAGTCCTTGATCGAGCTGGCGCATCGCCTCGAAGCGGCGTTTCTCCAGCGCTTCGAAATCGCGGCGCTTTCCTTTTGGTGTTCCCATACATAGAACTACGTACGGCATCCTCAAAAGGTGTCATGTTATTTTGCGAGACTCAATAAGTCGGCGGATGTCATATCCTTCCTTCAGAATTCGCGTGATCTCCCCCGTTTTGAGGCTCGACGGGATGAGGAACAGCGTCGGCGATTCGCCGGCGGGTTCCTCAGCGGTGCGCGCCGCGGCGGACACATCGTAGGCGGCATCTTCAATCGAGCAAGAGTTCGACAGAAAGTCGTTGAGCGCCTTGTCGACGTTGTCTTCTCGGAGGCCGAACAAGACGTGAATCCCCGGCGACTGAATGTCGGTGTCGATGACCCCGACTCGCTTGCCGGCACGGGCGACTACAGCGGCCAGATTTGCGGTGATGTTCGACTTGCCGGTACCGCCGCGGAAGGAGTGAATGGAAACGATCTTGGGCATGCAATTTCCTTGAATGGGTTGAGAGGTGCGCCGGGAGGGCCGGTCTAGCCAGGATTTCCATTTTGGCCCTGGCACGGTCACAGGATACACCCCCGCTGCGCCGAATACCACGTCTTTTCGCGCTGAACCCTGCACATCACCTCCGCCGGTAGGCGCCAGGGCTCGTCCGTCCGCTCACAGACGTTGATTGAGCGGACTGAACGGCGCTCCGGCCGACACTGCTCCCTGCGAAACCTTTTTGGAGCCAAAAACTGTTGATCCTCGCCCGGGCAACGCTACCCACCCGGCACAGGCAGCGCCCAGATCCTATGCAGCATGTCACCGAACAGCCGCCGGTTCAGATGCCCCTCCGCCAGCAGCAACCAGTAGTAGCGAGCATGCTTGACCAGCCGACCGCCGGTCTTCATCAACCTGTGTTGCAAACTCGTTAGCGACCAGCTTTTGATTCGCTGCGGCAGCCCTAGCCGCCGCCACAGGTTGCCCAGGTTGTAGGCCCGCACGCTGAGTTGCAGCCGTACCTCGTTGGCTCGGAAGCGGTGACACGACAAGCGGGTCCAGTGCGTGGCCTGTTTGCCTTCCTTGATCCACTGCTCCGCCGTGCCGCGCTTGTTGTAGAACCGCACGACCGAGCGGCTCGGCAAGCTCATGCTCGTCACGACAAATCCGACGCGCGGGAATAGTTCGCCCTGGTGATGCTCGACCTTGGCGACAACTCGCCTTGCCTTCGACCAGCTCTCGGCCTGATAGCGAAAACTCTTGTAGCGCACTAGGGGCTTGGCGTTCGGCCTGCCCGGTGGCCGAAACAGGATGTCCTCGATCTCCAGCTCCAGGCTCTTGTTCGCCGGGATGCGAATCACGTAGTCCACGCCGCGCTCCTCCATCGCCTCGTAGATCTCGGGCTTGGCGAAGGCGGCGTCGGCGCGGAACGTCACCTGTTTGCCCTCCGCCTATTGTCGTTCGATCTCCGGCAGTAGCAGCTCGTCCCAGTCCTCGGCGCTGTGCACGTTGCCGGGACGCAGCTTCGCGCCTAGGCAGTCGCCGTGCTGGTTGAACAGCAACAGCGGGTGATAGCAGAGGGACTCAAAATGGCCGTTGTAGGCACTGCCTTCCTGTTGGCCGTGGACGGGGCTCTCCGTGGAGTCCATGTCGAGCACCACGCGGTCTGAACCGTCGGGAGCTTCGGCTTGCGCGACCAGCTCCCGGTTCACTGCCATCAGCCCCAGCAAGTTCTCTTCGCTCGCCAGCATCTCCGTCTCGAAGCCATGCAGCGTCGAGGTCAAGGCTGCTCCGCGATCCCAGTTCCTCTTCGAGCCGATCAAGCGAAAGGTCGGATCGGCGGATACTCGAACGGCGTCATTGAGGTCCTCGTAGCCAGCGAGTCGGCTGTAGACCGACTGCCGCAGCAGATCGGCCAGCGCGAACTTCTTGTTCAAGCCTTGTCGCGAGTCGCTGAGATGCTCGTCGATCAGCTTCCCGAGTCCGAGTCGTTCATCCAGTTCGCGAACGAGAATCAGACCGCCATCCGAGGTGACTCGCGATCCTTGGAAATCGACTTTGAGAAATCCATTGAACGTGAGCTGAAACGGCTTGTTTTCTTTTTCACCCATCGGGTGTTGACCTCCATGGCGTCCTTATCGGGCTCTAGCCCCTATCAATAAAGACGCTGAAGGTCGCTGGATGGTCTGAAGCTCATACATCAAATTGAAAATGCGGGTCTAGACCTTATCCTGTCCGGCTTTTCGGCTCTTTTCGCCGGAGCGTTTGCGCAAGCCTTCGGCGAATTCTTGCAGTTGCCGGAAGTACGGGGTCTGGACGACATCGCTCACTTGTTGCCTTTTTTGAGCTTGATCAATTTCGATGGCTTTCCCTAAGTCCGGCAATGCAGTGTAAATGCTTGTCGTTTGCGAGTCAGCCGCGGCGTAGGAAAGTTCGAACCGAAAAGACGGCCCGTTCGACCCTAGGCGAAACACGGCGCCGTCTTCGAGCGGAACGTCGTCCACTTTCTCGCCGTTCATGACGGTTCCATGCCGCCCTTGGTTGACGAGATGCCAGCGCGGTTCCCGGTACTGGAGTTCGGTGTGGAAGCGGGAAGCGTAGGGGTCGCCGATGACGACGTCGTTTTGCTCCGAGCGTCCGATGCGGACGACCTCTTTTCCCTCGAAACGCCAAGTCTGCACGACTCGGCCCTTGGCGAGATCCATCAAGTGGACGCTGATTTGTTTCCCTTCCGTCACGGCGAAAGCGCCCTATCGGGCGTGGGCGACCGCCCTCGACAACCGCGGTCGCACACTTTGTAAACTCTCCCCCACGCACGAGAATAAACCACTTGCGGCCCCGACGTCTACGTGGACAGGGTGCGCGCGACATCAATGTGGAAGAATCGGCGGCCCGGGCTCGACCACTTCTCTGCCTGCCATTTTCTCTCCGTTCGGCCATGGCGAAAGCCTGATGGGAAAAGGCCGTTGAGTTGAAACGGCCTCGTAGCGGACAACGAGCCCTTCGAAACCGGCCCTTGAAGGGCCGGCGTATTTGCAATCCAAGCCCGGTGAACCGAGGTGAACCGGGCTAAGCGGGGCTAAGCGGGGACTTCCGTCCACGCCTCTCTTTCTACTGCTCGTATTGCGCGAGGTACGTCCCACATTTATGTCGCGCACCCACCTGGGCATTGGCAAGGGGACGCAAGATGTTGGCCCCGGGCTTATTCTTTCGCGAAACAATAGAGGGCCCCGGCGGTCCTTATGTAGAGCCGGCCGTCGGCGATCGCCGGGGTCGCGAAGACTTCCTCTCCCAACTCGTTGCTTGCCGACACTTTCCACTTGCGCCCGGCCTCGATCACGGAAACCTTGCCCTCGCGGCTGATCATGTAGACCTTGCCGTCGGCGGCCACCGGCGAGGCGTAATAATCGTCAATCGCGTCGGGCAAGCGGCCCTGCCGTAAAATCTCACCCGTCAGGGGGTCGAGGGTCGTGACGATGCCGCCGCTCTTGACTAAATAGAGAACATCGCGGTAGAGCAGCACGGATGGCACATCGGGTAACGACTTGCGATGGCGCCACAAGACGTGCGTGTCACTCACGTCGCCCCGTCCGCCGAGACGGATCGCCATCGTCGAGTTGGACGACGTTCGGCGGGATTGGTAATAAAACCAGTCTCGGCGGTCAAAGCGATCGTCCTTGTCGAGGTCCTGCATTTCCCAGTTGCCCGGCCGCCAGGTTGCGGGGATTTCGCCCTTAGACAAGAACCCGTCTTTGTCGGCGTCGTGAGAGGCCAGCATGGCGTCAAAGTCGGGAAGAATCAGCCGACGGCTGGGCATGCCGCCGGGAGCCCAGCCGTTGAAGTAGACTGTGCCCCCGGCGCTCACCGGCGTGGATTTTACTTGGTAGGTCAGTCCGCGAGCTCGCCACAACTCACGGCCCGAGTCGACCGCATAGCTCACCATTTGGTAGGACCCGGGAACCACCAATTCGCTTGGTCCGTTGGCGGGGCGGTGAATCAGCGGGGTCGAAAAGCTGTGGACCATCTCGGGGCGCTCGACCTTCCAGGCCGTTTTCCCGTCGTCCTGGTTAAGCGCGATCACATAGGCGTCGCGGTCTTGGTCGCACACCATCAGTACCTTGCCGTCGGCCAGGATCGGCGAGGCGCCCATACCGTGGAAATTCGTGAACGGCCCCATGGGGCGGGCCCAGCGGAGATTGCCGTCGGGGCCATAGGAAAGCAAGCCGTAGCCGCCGAAGAAGACGTAGACGTTCTCGCCGTCGGTGACCGGCGTCGCGGCGGCTTCGTCATTGAGCGAGTTCATTTTTTCGAGCCGCCGGGAGGGCGCGGCTTGGCGCCAAAGAATCTTGCCGCTTGCGCGATCGAGAGCAACCGTGAACAGCGTCCCCTCCTTGTGCGCGGTCAGATAGATGCGGTCCGCGGTGAGCACAGGGGAGGATTTCCCCTGGGGTAGTTCCGTCTTCCAAACGACGTTGCGGGCGGGACCGAAGTGGACGGGCAGGCCCTCGGTTTCGGAAACGCCGGCGCCGTTGGGGCCGCGAAAACGGTCCCACGCGCCCGCAGCGAATAACTGCGCGGCAAGCGACAGCGCGGCGACGGAAACGAAGATTCGGGGCGGCGAGAGGTGCGGCATGTTCTTTGCTCGTTCGAGGGTTGAGATGGTCTTTGGCGCGGGGGGTTGTGAAAACATTCGGTTGCGCGTGTTGATGTGAACCCGCGGATTCATCATAGCGCCACGAAAATGGGTGTCGGGTGGCGGGTGGTCAGCCGTCCGCGGCTGGGAAAGGCGAAGCGCCGAATTGCACCGGGTCGCCGTTGGACGATCGTTCCCACGCCCCATCCGGGGCTTGCCGTGATTTGTGGCGGGGACCCCGGGCTGAAGCCCGGGCTTGCGCCCAGGGCTGGTATTAAGTCGAGAGGGTTGGTCGGTGGCCTCGGGGATGGGCAGGCCTGGAGACCTGCCCCACTGGGGGCGCGGGCTGAAGCCCGGGGCTACTATCCATGCCCCTTGTCGGGGACGGGGACCGAGGCGACAAGACATCGCGGTTGTAAGGCGATAAACTTCGGGGGCCGGTTTAAGCCAGGCCGAGTGCGGCGGCTTCCTCGCTGTTGAGATCTCGACTTTGTTCGGTCAACGCTTTCATTCGCTCGGGACCGAGGCTGGCTTGGGCCTTGGCACGGCATTTTTCGACGGCGGAGCGATAAGGTTCCGGCACGGGCGTTTGGAACTGCTCGCGGATCGCCTCGGCCGCGCCCAGCATTTTGGCGGCCGTTTCCTCGCTGCCCGACGAAGCGCGCAGTGCGGCGAGGCTCTCAAGGCATTCGGCGATGCCGAGACGATTGCCGATGTCCGCGCGAATGGTAAGGCTTTCGCGCAACAGGCCCTCGGCCTTGCGGTCCTGTCGGCGCATGGCAACACGGCCTTGTTCGTAAAGGTTCAGCGCCATGCCCCAACGTCCGTGGGCGGTCACCAAACTGTCGAAGCCCCGCAAGAGGACCTCTCGTCCGCGTGTGATTTCGCCCTGTTCCGCCAAGACGGCGCCGAGATAAGTTTGCGTCCACGCCAACAACGCGGGGTGTCCGCCGCCCCGGTCCCAAAGGGCCATGCCCTCCTCGAGCAGGCGAAGCGCGCGCTCACCGTCGCCGCGCAAACGAGCAAGGCAGGCGCGATTGACCAAGGCCCAGGAAAGCAGTACGCGGTCTTCCACGAGTTCGAGGATGCACCAAGCCTCTTCGATCCGCTCGGAAGCACGTTCCAGATCACTGTGCATGCATTCGACCCAGCAAAGATTCGTCAAAGCGAATCCAATGCCCCTTTGGTCCCCGATTTCCCGACGCAGATCCAGACCGCGTTGGTGGTAACGCACGGCTCTCGGATAGTCGCCGATGTGCCCGGCCACCCAGCCGAGATTGTTGAGCGAAAGGGCCATCTCGCGTTTCTCACCCAGCTGCTGGTTGAGAATCAACGCCTCGCGCGAAAGGGCGCGGGCGGGGCCGAACTCGGAAAGTGCCGAATGCGCCCATGCCAAATTGTTCAAGGCCTTGGCCATGCCGCGCCCGTCGCCGCTATCCCGGGCTAACGTAACGCACTGTTTGAGAATTTCTCTCGACTTGGGGGCTTCGCCGAGGTAGTGGTAAAGAGTTCCCAGCGCGTGCAGTGCTTGAATGCGTTTCTTTAGGATTCCCGTCCGCTGTGGGCCGCGAGAGGAGGCGTTCGAAAACCTGCAAGCCTTCATTGATATGGCCTCGCGCGATCCAAAAACGCCACAGCGACGAGGCCAGCCCGATTCCCAGAATGTCCTCGCGGCTTTCCTCGGTCCACCGTAGCGCCGCCCGCAGGTTGTCTTGATCGGCTTCGAGAAGATTGAGCCAGCACCACTGATCGGCTCCGGTCAGCTCCGGCGCGGCCTTCTCGGCCAACGACAGGAAATATTCGGCGTGGGCGCGACGCAGATGCTCTTCCTCGTCGGCGGCTTGTAGGCAATCGAGCGCGAACGCTCGAATCGTCTCCAGCATGAGAAAACGAACGCCGCTTTCAGCATCTTCGGAACGCACCAGCAGGCTCTGTTCGGCGAGCGCGGCGAGCCAATCCAGGACACCGTCGCGAAGTTCCGCGTCGTCGGCGCAGACGCCCTCGGCGGCCTCCAAGGTCCAACCGCGACTGAAAACCGCCATCCGCCGGAAGAAACGGCGGGCCGGTTCATCGAGCAGATCGTAGCTCCAGGCGATGGTTTCGCGCAGGGCGCGGTGGCGTTCGGGTTGGTCTTGCGTGCCGCCGCAGAGTAGATCGAGCCTTCCCGCCAGGCGCGAAACCAAATCGCTCGGCGCAAACAACTTGACGCGGGCTGCGGCCAACTCAATCGCCAGCGGCAATCCGTCAAGCCGCCGGCACAACTCGCTGACATCGCCGGCGTTGGAGTCGGAGAGAGAAAACTCGGGGCGGGCAGCGCGGGCTCGCTCGACGAAAAGGCGGAGAGCGGAGTGCCGTTCGGCGATCTCGGCGTTCATGGGGACCGCGTCACGCGGCACCTGTAGGGGAGGAACCGGAAATTCCTTCTCGCCGATCAAGCGCAGCGGTGCGCGGCTCGTCGCGATGATCTTGATGTCGGGGCAGGAATCGAGCAGCTCCCGCACGACTGCGGTCGCCTCCAAGACGTGCTCGAAATTGTCGATCACCAACAGCAGATTCTTCGAGGCCAAATATTTCTTGAGGTTGGCCAGGACAGGGATTCCCGCGACATCCGGCAAGTCCAGCGCTCGGGCGATCGCGGGTGCCGCGGCTGACGGGTCGCTGATGCCGACCAAATCGACAAAGCAGGCGCCGTCCTCGAAATCCGGGGCCGCCGCCCTTGCGACCGCTCCACTCAATCTCGTCTTGCCGGCGCCCCCGGGGCCGGTCAAGGTCAACAGCCGCGTCAGGACGAGCAGGCGGCCCAGATCGGCCAGTTCCGCCTCCCGTCCAACGAAGCTGTCGAGGTAGGTCGGGAATCCGCGAAGGTGGGCCGAGGGGCTCAAGCTCTTCTCGGAAGCCGGGGCGGGGAGAGGACCTGTTTGCGCAGGCAGCGGTCCCGCTGATTCCGCCAGGAAGGCCCGCGCCTTGACCCACTCTCGTTGCACGGTACGGGGAGTGACGCCGATGAGCTCCGCGGTTTCCTGCTCGGTGAGGCCGCCAAAGAAACGGTACTCGACGATTTGGCGCAGCCGGTCGTCGATGCGACGCAAACGCTCGAGCGCTTGATCGAGCGCCAGCAGCTCTTCCAGGCGTTGGTCGGGGGAGACGCCCTTGCCGTCGAGTGACGTGCGGCGCCTGCGCCTTCGATGGGAGATTCGCACACATAATTACGGTCCACTGGTATGATCCAGATATCTGGGTTGATCCATGGACACGCAGGAAGGACTGATTATGCCTCGCAAAACTAAATGCGCCGTCTGCGGCGGCACCCTGCAGAAAAAAACCATCACCCACACCCAACCTTGGGGCGATCAGCTTTACCGCTTTGAGAAAGTCCCTGCCGCGGTCTGCGTCCAGTGCGGCGAGATTTGGCTTGATGCTTCCACCACCCAGTTGATCGACGACATCATCCAGAAGAAACAACGCAAACCGAAGCGGTACCAGAAGGTACCTGTCTTTTCCCTTGCCGAAGCTCCGGAAGCTCACTAAACTGCACGACCCAGTCTATTGAGTCTCGCAAAATAAAGTGACACCTTTTTGGGGTACGTACGTCTTTGTATGTATGGGAAATACAAAAGGCGTACGGCGGGATTTCGAGGCCCTGGAGAAGCGCCGTTTCAAAGCGATCCGGTTGGTCGAGCAAGGCTGTAGTCAGTCCGAGACAGCGAGGCGATTGAAGGTCGCGCGGCAAAGCGTCAGCGAGTGGCTGCGACGATACCGGCGTGACGGCGAAGCCGGGTTGCGCCAGGCCGGCCGCGCCGGCCGTAAGCCGCTGTTGGACGCCGCGCAGCTCGAACGCCTCGAGGCGTTGCTGCTGGAAGGCCCCGAGGCGCACGGCTTCCCGACGCCGCTGTGGAGCTGTCCGCGGGTCGCTCGTCTGATCGGAGACGAGTTCGGCGTGCGCTATCACGAGGGCCATGTCTGGAAGATCCTGCGGGCGCTCGGTTGGAGCCCGCAACGGCCCGTCGGCAAAGCGCGGGAGCGCAACGAAGAGGCCATCCGCGGCTGGCAGCGCAAGACTTGGCCGGCCATTAAAAAAAAGCCCGCAAAGAAGAACGTACGATCGTCTTCATCGACGAAAGCGGATTGAGTCAGAAGCCGCATCGTTGCCGCACCTGGGCGTCGCGCGGCGAGACACCGGTGTTGGAGTTCAACTTCAACTGGGACAAACTGTCGGTGTCGGCCGGGCTGACGTTGCGCAACTTTTACTTCCGGCTCTATCCCGGCGCGATCGGCGAGCTGGAGGTCATCGACTTCCTGAAGGCTTTGGTGCGCCACATCGACGGCCCACTGCTGATCGTCTGGGACCGGCTGCCGGCGCACCGCAGCCGCCTGGTGCGGGAGTTCATCCAGCTCTCCGAGGATCACATCGCAACGGAGTACTTGCCGCCCTATGCGCCGGAGTTGAACCCGGTGGAATACATTTGGGCGTACTGGAAGCAGCACGAGTTGCCCAACGTCTGCCCGAAGGACTACTGGGAACTCGACGAGCGCGCCCGCAAAGCGCTGCGGCGAATGCGCCGCAAACCGCGCTTGATTACCGCTTTCTGGAAACAGTCTTCTCTTTGTCTCGATTGACAGTATATTATGCGAGACTCAGTAAGTCTAGGTCCACCTATAATAGGTCCTGAAAACGCCCTCAGCGGCTTCTCTGGGCCTGTTTTTTTTGTGCTCTGGCCGGCCCCTGCTACTGGCCAAATCCGCGCCCCTGGCGCGCTTCCTGCAACAACGGCTGTCGCCGTGTAAGATTACGGCAGTCTGTCGCAATCCTTGAAAATTTATGGCAGCCACACAACGCCTCTATGCGCCGGCAGTACAAACGCGAACCGGGAGATGAAGCAACCCGCTTGGCCAACGCCTGCAACCCCCACGAAGAGAAGCTCGTTGTCTGGACCCTTCTCGACACCGGACTCCGGGTCTCCGAGCCGGCCAACCTCAAACGAGCTAATCTCGACTGGCAGACTCACCGCCTGATGATCTACGGCAAGGGCGGACCCTTCGGCAGTAAATCCAAGCGCCGGGTCATTCCTTTGAGTGCCCGTATCCAGCCCCTCATCGAGGGCTACTTTGCATTACACGAAACCTTCCGCTTCAGTACCCGCACCATCCAGCGCATGCTCAAGCGCCTTGCTAACCGCGCCCGCATCAGCCGCACCGTCTCCCCTTATGTGCTGAGGCACACCTTTGCCGTCACGGCAATCCAGCCGAAGCGAGGCCTGGGGGTTCCGCGATCAATAGGAACGCGGCAGGCCGAGAACGTGCTCGGCAATGTAGGCGAGGATCAGGTTGGAGTTGACGGGGGCGATTTGGTAGAGGCGGGTTTCGCGAAACTTGCGCTCGATATCGTAGTCGGCCGCGAAACCGAAGCCGCCGTGCGTGTCGAGCGCGACGTTCGCCGCCTCCCACGAGGCATCGGCCGCGAGCAGCTTCGCCATATTGGCTTGGGGGCCGCATGACTTGCCTTCATCGAACAAGCGCGCGGCCTCATAGCGCATCAAGTCAGCGGCTTCGACGTGCGCGTGTGCCCGGGCGATGGGGAATTGCACTCCCTGATTCTTTCCGATAGGACGATCGAAGACAACGCGCTCGCCGGCGTAATCGCAGGCCCGCTCGATGAACCAACGTCCGTCTCCGATACACTCGGCGGCGATCAAGATCCGCTCGGCGTTCCAGCCGTCGAGGATGTAGGGGAATCCGCGGCCTTCCTCGCCGACAAGGTTTTCGGCGGGCACTTCGAGGTCGTCGAAAAAGAGTTCGCAGGTGTGATGGTTGATCATCGTGCGGATGGGGCGGACGGTAAGGCCGTTGCCGACCGCTTTGTTGAGGTCGACCAGGAAGATCGACAGGCCCTCGGTGCGCTTGGCGACTTGATCGGCGGGGGTGGTCCGGGCCAGCAGCAGCAGTAGGTCCGAGTGCTCGACGCGAGAGATGAAGACCTTCTTTCCGTTGACGATGTAGAGGTCGCCGCGCCGGACCGCCGTCGTCTTGAGCTGTGTCGTGTCGGACCCGCTGGTGGGTTCGGTGACGCCGAAGGCCTGTAGGCGCAAATCCCCGGCGGCGATTGGGGGAAGATACTTCGCCTTTTGCTCATCGGAACCATGCCGCAGCAGCGCGCCCATGATGTACATCTGGGCGTGGCAGGCGGCGGCGTTTCCCGCGGAACGGTGAATTTCTTCGAGAATCAGCGCGGCCTCGCCAATGCCGAGGCCGCCGCCCCCGTAGGTTTCCGGGATCAACGCGGCCAGCCAACCGCCTTCTGTAAGCGCTTTGACGAAGCTTTCGGGGTAAGCCTGCTCGGCATCGAGCCGACGCCAATATTCGCCGGGGAAGTCGGCGCAGATCTGTCGAACGGCCTTTTGGATTTGCTCCTGTTCGGGTGTGAGGGGGATGGGCATGCGTTTATCCGCAATCGTACCGCGGGGTCTATCAACCCGCGGCGAAAGTCCGACTACGCGAAAAGAAGGGTATTAGCCCGCATTTCTCACAGCCTGACGGGCAAAGCACACGATAGGCCCGCCATTACTTCGTTGCGCTTGCTCGCCGTGCTCACCGTACTGTTCGAGTACGCCTCCGCGCGCCAAGCGGCGCGCGCCTCGTCTGACGGGCCTCTCGTGCACTTTGCCTCGCCACGCGATGAGAAAAGCGGGCTAGTTCCGCCCTATGAACGCGCGGCATTCATAATAGCCATGAAAACGGGCGTCGGGGCGTTCCTGCCGCCCTTTCCTTCTTGCCATATGGCCCACCGCCGGTTTTGGGATCCAGCGCTCGAGGCAGGAGGGTAAGCCAAGGAGGCGTCGAAGTAGTCAAGCGTCAGTCGGCGGGCATAGCGAAAGTTGCCTTCTTGTCGGAGTTGCATCGAACGATTGTTCCTACGCCCCGTCCGGGGCTTGTCGTGATGTTCCGGGGACCCCGGGCTGAAGCCCGGGGCTACTTTCCGTGCCCCCTCCGGGGGCGGGGACCGAGCTATGAGACATCCCGGCCGGAAAGCGATGAACCTCGGGGTCTGGGGCGGAGCCCCAGGGCTTCCCGATGCCCTGAACATCCGACCGGTGTGCCATATGGCAACATTTTCAGGGCTCGTGTGGGTGGGGGTTCTACCCAGGGTTTCGCCTTCGGCTCCACTCTGGGCTATCTTCCCGCCGCCGCTTCGCGGCTCAGGGTGTTCGCGATTTTGCGAACGTAACGGTGATACACAATACAGTCGAAGGCCGGCGGAAGAGCCAACGAATTTCGCCGCCCATGCGTGTTCAACGCAAAGCAGTTCTACGGGCGAAAATCGAAATGGCAGTCCCCCTTTTTTCGCTCGAACACACTTTTGCCACGGGCGGCTATTCGATCCAACCGCCGCCGACGACCAGATCGCCCTGATAGAAAACGGCGGCTTGGCCC
Source organism: Bryobacterales bacterium (assembly GCA_965238125.1). Classification (GTDB taxonomy): domain Bacteria; phylum Acidobacteriota; class Terriglobia; order Bryobacterales; family UBA6623; genus UBA6623. The sequence goes on from OZ250179.1 coordinate 2,133,963, forward strand.
GGGGTCACGGCCCGTTGGGGAAGATCGAATTCTACCGCGACCCGGCGGGCGTTTGTCGTCGGGGTGACGACGGCCGGGGCGGGCGGGAATTGGTGGCGGATCTTCGTCTCCACGCGCAACGGCTTGTCCAACGACGGGATCGAAATCCAATTCACATCCCGTACCTCGAAAGACTTCTTGAACAACGACGGGTTTTCTCCGATGACGACTTGCCGCGACGCCGGTTCGATACGCGTCACATACATCGGCTTGCCGAGCGCGACGCCGAGGCCTTTGCGCTGTCCGATCGTGTAATGGTGGATGCCCTGGTGCCGGCCGAGGACCTCGCCGTCTTCGGTGACCACCTCGCCGCTTGTCTCGGGAAGTTCGATTCCCTTGTCCTCGACATAGCGCTCGACAAAGCGGGCGTAGTCGCCGTCGGGCACGAAGCAGATCTCGTGGCTTTCGGGTTTGTGGGCCACCGGCAATTTGAGTTCGTCGGCCAGGACGCGGACCTGTGACTTGGCCATTCCCCCGAGCGGAAACAAGCTGCGGGAAAGTTGCACCTGCGTGAGTCCGAACAAGAAGTAGGATTGGTCACGAGTTTCGTCGACGCCGCGGCGCAACAGACAGCGGCCCGTGGCGGGGTCGGTTTCAGTGCGGGCGTAGTGACCGGTGGCAACTCGCTCGGCCCCGACCTGCCGCGCGGTTTGCAGGAATTGGTCGAACTTGATGAAGTTGTTGCAAAGCGTGCAGGGGATCGGCGTGCGGCCTTCCAGGTAATCGCGCACGAAAGGCGCGACGACCTCCTGCTCGAAACGCTCTTCGTGGCTGACGACATAGAACGGAATGTCAATGTGACTCGCGACGCTCCGGGCGTCGTAGACGTCATCGAGCGAGCAACAGCGGCCCGAGGTCATCCCCGGCGGAATCAACTCGGGGAAGCGGCGCTGATTCCAAAGTTGCATCGTCATGCCGACGATCGGCCGGCCTTGGCGCTTGAGCAGGCCGGCGACGGCCGAGCTGTCGACTCCGCCGCTCATGGCGACGGCGATGAGGTTGTTCGTGGGCATGGGAAGGAACGGTTGTGACTACGGGCCGACTCCGGATATCAGTAGCTTTGTAGCCGGAACTCCGCGGCCTCCGGGAGGGCGCGGTGTGAGTCCGTCTACGCGAAAAACGGCGGCAGTCTTATGCAGTCTCGTTTCAATGAATCCGCGGATTGACGATACCGCAATGGAAATGGGGGTGTGAGGCATTCCTGCCGCCCTTTCAGGGCTCAACCTATATTTGTCTCGCACCCAGGGTTTCGCCTTCGGCTTCACCCTGGGCTATATTCCTGCCGCCGCTTCGCGGCTCAAGGTATTTGCGACCTCGCCGGTCATGACAATGGCCGCTAGCCGGCGTACGCCGGAGAGAGCTTTCTCAAATGATCGACGACCGCGGGGAGGGCTTCCAATACGGCGTCCACCTGGCTTTCGGTATTCTGCTTGCCCAGCGAAAATCGAATGCTCGCGCGCGCTTGGTCGGCCGAGAGTCCGATCGCGGTCAACACGTGCGACGGGTGTACCGCGCCGCTTGAGCAGGCCGCGCCGCTCGAGACGGCGATTCCTTTCAAATCAAGCGCGATGACCATGGCCTCGCCCTCGAGAAAGTCAAAGCGTAAGTTCGTCGTATTGGGCACGCGCCGAGCCCCGGCCCCATTGACCCTCACATGATCAATCTGTTCGAGCACGCCGCCTTCCAGCCGGTCACGTAGCGCGGCCAGGCGGCCGCCTTCCTCGATGAGATTGGTCTCGGCGAGATCCGCCGCGGCGCCCAAGCCGACGATTCCGGGTACGTTCAACGTCCCCGGACGCTGATCGCGTTCATGGCTGCCGCCGTATTGAATCTTCTCGATCGGGGTTCCCTTGCGAACATAGAGCGCGCCGGCGCCCTTGGGGCCGTAGATCTTGTGCGCGCTAAGGGTGAAAAGATCCACTCCCAGCTCGTCCATCCGGGCGGGGATCTTGCCGGTGCTCTGAACGCCGTCGCAATGGAACACGACGCCGGCTTCGCGGGCCGCGGCGGCGATTTCCGCGATCGGCTGCTCGGTCCCCAACTCGTTGTTGGTGTGCATGATCGAGATCAACACGGTCTCGGGGCGCAGGGCGGCGCGGACATCATCGGGAGAAACAACGCCCTCGGCGCCGACCTTGACCACGGTAAGCGCGACACCCTCCTGCTCCAACTTGCGGCAGGCTTGCAGGACCGCGGGATGCTCGATCGTGCTGGTGATGATGTGTCTTCGAGAGCCGCTCGCGGCGCGCACGGTTCCGAATATCGCCAGGTTGTCGGCCTCGGTACCGCCGCTTGTGAAGACGATCTCGGCGACCTTGGCTCCGAGCAGCGAGGCGACTTGCCCCCGCGCCCGCTCGACGGCCGCCGCCGCCTGCTGGCCGAACGAGTGGATACTCGACGCATTGCCGTACCCGGCCTCGAAGCAGGGCAGCATGGCGTCGAGCACACGCCGGTCAACAGGCGTCGTGGCGTTGTGGTCGAAGTAGTAGCGCGTGCGCGGCATGACGGTGGGAGGGTAGGCGAGGCGAGCGTGAGATCCCAATACTCTTCAAGTTTTCGGCTTAGGCGGCCGCCCTCGGCCATCTCAGGGGACGGGTTAGACCGCTCTCGGGCCTACCGAACATGGTCGACGACTCGATGTTGGGGGCATTGCCGCATCATTGGTTCAAGCAACTCAAGCCTGCAGGTGGAAGGCCGCTAAAGCGGCCTGCATCCGAACAGGGAGCCATCCAAACCGGCCCTACAAGGGCCGGCCTATTCCAGCCCAAGCCCGCTGAAGCGGGCTCACCTCTCCATGTCGATGCCGCACACCAAGAGTAGCGCTCGACGGCCATGGCTTGTCAAGATTGATTATATCGTGTTGTCCCCACTCATCACCCTGACCACGGACTTCGGCTTCACGGACCACTATGTGGGTGTGATGAAAGGGGTTATTGCGACGATCGCGCCTGAGGCGCGCGTTATCGACTTGTGCCACGAACTGCCCCCCTACGGCGTCGGGCAAGCGGCGTTCACGATCGCGCAATCCTATCGATATTTCCCGGCGGGCACGGTCCACGTCGTTGTCGTCGACCCCGGGGTGGGGACCACAAGGAAAGCCTTGCTGGTCGAAGCCGGAGGGCATCGTTTCGTGGCTCCGGACAACGGCGTGCTTTCGCAGGTCTTTGAGAAAGAGGAGCATCGGGTATGGTCGATTGACGCGGCGCGATTCGTGCTGAAGCCAACGAGCCGGACCTTTCACGGACGGGATCTTTTCGCGCCGGTTGCGGCCCATGTGGCCGGCGGGCGGGCGAGCGAAGATTTTGGGGAGCCTCTTGAGCGGCCGGTGCGGGTGCCGCCGAGCGCTCCGGAGGAAATCGCCCCGGGCCTTTGGCGAGGGCGGGTTCTGGCGATTGACTGCTTTGGGAATATCGTGACCAGCTTCGCCGCCGACATGGCGGAAGTACGCGGGCGTTTTCGGCTGCGAGTCGGGAAAATCGAAGCGGCCGTCCGCGCCGCCGCTTACGAGGAAGCACCGAAGGGAGAGGTCTTCGCTATCTGGGGGAGTTCGGGGTATCTGGAACTTTCGCTTCGGGAAGATTCAGCGGCGGCGAAAGCCCAGGTCGCGGTCGGGGACCCGGTGGAATTCTCGGTTGAAGCTGATGAGGGCGCGGGGGACGGCAATCCTTCGCCGTGACGGCGGGGCGGGAGGGGATCACTCTTTCAGGACCATGCGAATTTCGAACTTCGCGTTGTAGGTCGAAAAAGGAACGACGAGCCATTCCTGCTTGGCCCGTGAGCGCACGATCATGTTGTCGCCGTGAATCACGGTGGGCGGTGTGATGCCGACTTCCTTCCCGTCTACCTCGAGCGCGTCTTTGAGATTGCCCATTACTATGTTGGCCAATTCACCGACGCCGTCGAGTACTTCGTTGTCTTGAACCTTAATTTCGACGCCCAGCATGGTTGAAACGAGATGACAGGCCGACGGCGGGTCGCAAACGAACATGAACGAGCCCTTCCAGTCGCCTCGAATCCCGATAATCGACAGGATTTCGTCGCCGCCATGCAGTTCCGACTTGCGGGCGAAGCCGTTGTGCTCGACTTCCATGGCGAACATGCTCTTGAACACCTTCTCCGCGCTTTCCTGAATTGAGTTGGCTAGGGCGTTGTCATCCATGGTGTTGTGTCTCTTCGTTGGCGGCGGACCAGGCGTCGGATGAGAACCCCGACCTTCATCTTCCGGCGGGCCCTCAAATAGAGTATCGGCATCCGTTCGTAACTCTTGAAGGGCAGAGACTTTTCCGGACCGGAAATCCATCAGGCCGGGGTGGAGGTCAGCCTACGCCGGCAGGCGGCATAGTCGGGTTTCATCCCGGCAAAGACACTTTTGCGACAGGTGGCTAGACCGGTTGAGGGTCGGCTGTGCCGCCGAGAGCCGTTTCGAAGAACGCCTTGGTTTGGACCGCGGTTTTGTCCCAAGTGAAAGACCGGGCCCTCTCGCGCCCGGCCGCGGCCATCGTGGTCGCGGTGTTTTGGTCGCTGAGTACGCTTTCCATGGCGGCCGCCAGTTCGGAGACGCTCATGGGATCAACGCAAAGTCCGGCTGTGCCAACGATTTCCGGCGCGGCCCCGGTATTGGATGTAACGATCGGCAGACGAGCGGCCATTGCTTCCACGAGAGGGAGGCCAAAACCTTCGTAGAGAGACGGCAGTACGAACAACGATGCGCTGTGGTAGATCGCCGGGAGAAGGCTTCGGCGCACCGGGCCGACCAGGTGTACTCCCGAGATCGAGGAAAGCTCTTGTCGAATGGGAGCGGCATTCCAGCCGGTGGCGCCGACGATCACAAGGGGGTGACGTCTTCGCAAGTCCTCGGGGAGCATCTTGTAGGCACGGCCCAGTCGAACCAGGTTTTTCCGGGGTTCCATCGTGCCGACGAACAGGATGTAATCATTGGGCAATTTGTATCTTTGAGTGGCCACATAGCTGGGGGCGGATGTGACCTCGTAGAACTCCGGCTCGACACCGTGGTAGATCACCGAGATACGGTCCGAGGGGACGCGTAGGTGCTGCACAAGATCGGTCGCCACCGCTTTGGAAGGGACGATTATGCGATGCAATTTGGGCAGGGTCCCCTTCACAAACTGCTGAAAGTAACGAATGTTCGATGCGGTATGGCACCGCGGCAGCAACAGCGGCGTCGGGTCATGAACGATGGACGTTAAGCACTTGTTGGACGGGAGTTGCCAAACATGCGGGGTGACGTGAAACAGTTGCGATTTTCGGGCCGCCGCGTTTGCTAAGTTCCAGCCGCTGTAATTGGACCCCAGGACGGCGCCGAGGCGCCACATCGTCTCATAGGGCGGATAGTTGGAAAGATCCGGCCGGTTGGCGGTCAAGGTGTCGAGAAAGGGAAACAGTCCGATCTGGTGAGGGTCGATTTGGGGAATCAGGGTGCGCAAGAGAGTGTGGTGATAGTGCTTCACCCCGGCGCTGCGCATCAGCAGCGGTGTGGCGTCGTAGAGAATGCGCACGATTGATCAATCCCCAACTACGGCTTTTCAGAGACGTCCCGGCTAAGGCGTTCGATTTCCGCCGCCTGTTTCCTGACCTCCCATTCCAGCATACCGATCTTCTGCGCCAAGACAATACTACTGTCTTTCAGGTCGGACTGCTGGACGGAAGAGCGGAAGAAAGTAAACAAGAACAAGATCCCGGCGACGACCAGCAAAACTAACGAGAAATCCTCGATACCAAGCCAGTGCGCCAGCCACCCAAGCGCTGTATCCGACAAGCACAGCGCCAAGAGCAGCAAGACGGCGCCCAGCCAGGCCATCGAATATTCCACGCGAATGTGTTCCCGCCGCACCGAGCGGATGATCTGCGTGAGCAGTAGGACGCAGAAGACGGCGGTCACGACTCGAACCTGTTCCACGGCTAGCTTCGTCTCCCGATGTGATAACGGCGTTCGTACCGAATCACGTTGGCGAAAACGCCCAACAACACGCGGACCATATAGTAGGCCGCCGCCTTGGTATCGATTGAAGACCTCCCCGTTGTGCGAGGAAACATTTTCGTGGGAACCTCGCTGAAACGCAATGCCTTACGCTTAAGCACGACCAGAGCCTCAATTTCCGGATATTCCAGCGGGAAGCTTCGGCTGAAGACCTCGAGCGCCCGACGATTCACCGCAACGAACCCAGAGGTTGGATCCGTGATTCGCCGGCCCAGGATGGGATAGAGGATCCAAGAAAACAGCACACTCCCGAACCGCCGTACGGTGCGAGTCGGATGACCGTTGGGAACCAAGAACCGAGAGCCGCTGACCATGTCGTAATCGCCCTCGGCCATGGCGGCGAGCAAGCTCGGTATATCGTCGGCGTTGTGCTGCCCGTCGCCGTCGAGGCGGACCACGGTTTCATAGCCGTGTTCAAAAGCGAATCGATACCCGGTTTGAACGGCGCCTCCGAGGCCTAGATGGTGTGGCAGACGGAAGACTTCGGCTCCCGCCTTTTCCGCGCGTTCGGCGGTACCATCGGCGGACCCGTCGTCAATGACGAAAACGGGGGCGTGGGGTAGGACGCGGTGTATGGAAGCGACGACGCCGGCAACGGCTCCCTCCTCGTTGAAGGCGGGGACAATGACCAGCAGAGAAGATCGGGAGGCGGGCATACATCGTTCGCGGGCAGGTTCCCCGCCGAAAGGCTGTTCATCTCGGCGCTCGGAGTTTCGTTATTGCGCGGCAATCTCCGAGGCCGTCGTCCCATGCCGCCTAAGCAGTCGCCGGAACGCCGACCCTCCGAGAACGGCCGAACGTGCCGCCGACCGCCTCTTTCGCAAAAGCGCCGGGGCGTGCAGCAAGGCGCTGCCGTGAGCTGACACTACTATTAACACAAGTCGCCACCACTTTTCTCCCGAGGCGGCGAATTCCGAAGCCAAACCGCGGTGTTTCCACAGAGCGCGGGCATGGGCGAGATAGCGCCACGCGGAATACCACGGCACCAGGGGCCAGGCGATCAGCGGAAACACTTTGGCGACCGTATACAGGCGATTCCTCTCAACGAGATAGGCTTTCGGCGCCGACGCCCGCCCGCTCGAAGCGGAATAATCGTGGTCGACAATCGCTCTCGGCGCAAGAAGACAGCGCCACCCCGCCATCCGGGCACGCAGACCTACGTCACTGTCCTCGCAATAGAGGAAGTAGTCCTCGTCGAAGCCCCCCAGCGCCTGCAACAGGGAACGGCGGTAGAGGGCGGCGCATCCGCTGGGGAGGAGGACTTCGCGCGGGGCTGTTTCATCGATCGGAGGACGGCCGTGACCGCTTTGCTTCGTCGTGCCGTCGCCGTAGACGGCAAGGCCCTCGGAATCGAGAAGGTCGTGACCCGAGCCCAGATAAATGCGTGAGGCGCACAGGCCCACGTCGCTCGCGCTGACGCACGTGTTGACGAGCTCGGCAAGCCATTCCGGCGATGGGTAGGCGTCGTCGTTGAGGGTACAAATGAACTCGGCCGAGGAGCGCGCGACCGCTTGGTTGATGGCCGCCCCGAATCCGACGTTCTCGGGGTTGCGGATCAGGGTGACGCGTTGAGCGGCGGCCAGGGGCTCGGCCAGCCCTATTCCGCTATTGTCGACGATGTAAATGTCGAAGGGCTCGAAAGTTTGCTTTTCGAGGCAGTCAAGGCAACGTGCCAGCTTGTCACCGGCGGTGAGAGTGGGGATGACGACCGAAGCTCGGGGCGCGGGCAAATTGGATCTTACCACCCGGCGGCGGGCCTGGGGCACGACGGGGCGCCGTTGCGCCGTTGACGCGGTTATGGTGGGCGAAACAAGTGTTGGGGAATCCGCGGCCCGGGACCGAGCGCTCTGGTATTCGAAATTTTCTCTTGGTTCGGCGACGGCTAAAGCCTTACGGGGGAAGGCCGTTGAAACGGCCTCTTATCGCACGACGAGCCTTTAACCCGGCCCTGAAGGACCGGCCTAATTGCGAACCTACTGAGTCTCGCATAATATACTGTCAATCGAGACAAAGAGAAGACTGGTTCCAGAAAGCGGTAATCAAGCGCGGTTTGCGGCGCATTCGCCGCAGCGCTTTGCGGGCGCGCTCGTCGAGTTCCCAGTAGTCCTTCGGGCAGACGTTGGGCAACTCGTGCTGCTTCCAGTACGCCCAAATGTATTCCACCGGGTTCAACTCCGGCGCATAGGGCGGCAAGTACTCCGTTGCGATGTGATCCTCGGAGAGCTGGATGAACTCCCGCACCAGGCGGCTGCGGTGCGCCGGCAGCCGGTCCCAGACGATCAGCAGTGGGCCGTCGATGTGGCGCACCAAAGCCTTCAGGAAGTCGATGACCTCCAGCTCGCCGATCGCGCCGGGATAGAGCCGGAAGTAAAAGTTGCGCAACGTCAGCCCGGCCGACACCGACAGCTTGTCCCAGTTGAAGTTGAACTCCAACACCGGTGTCTCGCCGCGCGGCGCCCAGATGCGGCAACGATGCGGCTTCTGACTCAATCCGCTTTCGTCGATGAAGACGATCGTACGTTCTTCTTTGCGGGCTTTTTTTTAATGGCCGGCCAAGTCTTGCGCTGCCAGCTGCGGATGGCCTCTTCGTTGCGCTCCCGCGCTTTGCCGACGGGCCGTTGCGGGCTCCAACCGAGCGCCCGCAGGATCTTCCAGACATGGCCCTCGTGATAGCGCACGCCGAACTCGTCTCCGATCAGACGAGCGACCCGCGGACAGCTCCACAGCGGCGTCGGGAAGCCGTGCGCCTCGGGGCCTTCCAGCAGCAACGCCTCGAGGCGTTCGAGCTGCGCGGCGTCCAACAGCGGCTTACGGCCGGCGCGGCCGGCCTGGCGCAACCCGGCTTCGCCGTCACGCCGGTATCGTCGCAGCCACTCGCTGACGCTTTGCCGCGCGACCTTCAATCGCCTCGCTGTCTCGGACTGACTACAGCCTTGCTCGACCAACCGGATCGCTTTGAAACGGCGCTTCTCCAGGGCCTCGAAATCCCGCCGTACGCCTTTTGTATTTCCCATACATACAAAGACGTACGTACCCCAAAAAAGTGTCACTTTATTTTGCGAAACTCAATAAGCCCGCTGAACCGGGCTTACCTCTTTTCGCGGAACACGCTGCCTTTGGCAGGGTGGTTTAGCGCAGGCCGCGGAAGAACTTTCTGACGTCCTCGACGAAGAGTTCAGGCTCTTCCATGGCGGCAAAGTGCCCTCCTCGGGGCATTTCGGTCCACTGCTTCACGTTGTAGGCCGTCTCGACCCATTTGCGAGGCGAGAAGAAGATTTCGCCGGGGAAGACAGCGACGGCGGTCGGCACTTCGACGCGCGCCGGGTCACGCGGGGCTCGACGTGATTCGTAGTAAATCCTGACCGAGGACGCAATCGACTCGGTGACCCAGTAGATCATGATATTGGTCAGGATCTCGTCTTTCGAAAAGCGGCTTTCGATGTCGCCGTCGGTATCGGCCCAGGTGCGCCACTTCTCAGTGATCCAGGCCGCTAAACCCGCGGGCGAATCGTTGAGGCCGTAGCCGAGGGTTTGCGGCTTGGTGCCCTGAATATTTCCGTAGGCGTTCTCGCCGTCCCACCACTTGCGGCGCTCGATGGTTCGTTTCAATTCCCACTCGGGGATGCCCTCTTCGGGGTTCTCCATATCCTTGGGCGCGGGCGTGCCAACCAAGTTGACGTGGATGCCGACGACATGTTCGCCGTCGTGGCGGCCGACCCAGGTGGCGACCGCCGAACCCCAGTCGCCGCCCTGAGCGGCGTATTTGGAATAGCCGAGCTTCGCCATGAGCTTCGAGGCGTTTTCGCCCATGCGGCCGACACTCCAACCTCGATCTTTCGGTTTGTCGGAAAACCCGTATCCCATCATCGACGGGCAAATCACATGAAAGGCGTCCTCGGCGGACCCGCCGTGCGCGGTAGGGTCGGTGAGCGGCCCGATTACTTTTTGGAACCCGAATACGGAGTCGGGCCAGCCATGGGCCATCAGCAGCGGAAGGGCGTTCTCGTGCTTGGAAGGGACGTGGAGAAAATGAACATCGAGTCCGTCGATTTCGGTTTTGAACTGCGGAAAACCGTTGAGGCGCGCTTCTTGTTGGCGCCAATCGAATGTCGTTTGCCAGTATTCGACGAGTTCCTTGAGGTAAGCGAGGTTGGTTCCGTAATCCCAGTCGACGGCGGCAAGCTCGTCGGGGAAGCGAGTTCGGGCCAGGCGATGCTCGAGGTCCTCGAGAACGGCATCGTCGATTTGAATCTTGAAGGGGGTCACTTTGCTTGATCCTCCCGCATGGGCGGCGACCGATTGAGGGGCGGCCGCGAAACCGCCCAAAGCGCCGGGGACGGCGGCGGCCATCGATTTCATGAATGTTTTTCGGGTCACGATGATCCTCTGGAGGGTGACGAGATTGGTCTCCCCTTCCGGTGGAAGTCTATTCTACAACGGCGGCGGGCGACGGGGCGGATTGGTGCGCGAGGAATAAGCGGGGACGGATACCCAACTCACTACATAGATGCAGAGCCCAGAGTGCAAGCGACGGGCCAGGCGTAGCCGCCCGCCATGCGCTTCGACATCGCGTCTCCCCGAACCGTTGTGCCCTTGGCCCGTCGCTTGCGCTCTGGGTTCTGTATCGGCGTTCTGAATTGTGTGCACGGACGGGAGAGGGTCCCCCGATTTTTCACAGGCCCATGCCCTCACAGCTCGGTTTGGGACTTCTACAATGATTGGAGTTACCGTTATGTCGGTTCAGGTTGAGCAAGTCGACGAATCAACGTTCACCGTCACGGTGCGGGCAGGCACGACGACCAAGCACACCGTTACCGTAAGTCCCGAATACCACGAGAAGCTCACAGAGGGTCGAGTGGCTGTCGACGATCTTGTCGCGAAGTCTTTCGAATTTCTGCTTGAGCGCGAGCCGAATACGAGTATTCTCGGGCGTTTTGATCTGCCGTTGATTGGGCGCTATTTTCCGGAATACGAGGGGTGGGTCCGGAAAGCGCTCGCCTGAGAGGCTGCGCCTTCAAGGGGCATGGGATGCGGCGGGCCGCGGGGCCGGACGCCTTCCGTAACTCGCCAGGGCCGAGGAAAGGGTCTGCAACAAAAGACCCAGGCCGAACCAAACTTGCCATCGCGAAAAGAAGCCCTCGACGAAAGGAAACGACTCGAACATTTGCAGATCGTTTCCCCAGCGCCAGACACAAACGGCAAACCCGGCCATGGCGGCCAACCCGAGTACGGGAGCGATTCCGCCGGCCAGACGGCGATTCGCGCGTCCGCCCGGAACGACCACAGTTTCCGACGCCGTGCGCAATCGGAGGACGACCCTCATTACCTGACGGTAACACGGCTTTCCAGCCAGGGGGACAGGCGGCGGAGATTTTTGGCCGACTAGGGGAAGACGGGGCGGTGGGGCGGTGGTAAGGTTTGCGGCCGATCGCGGCCGCGGACGAAAGTTCTCTAAATATCGGGGGCCGGCGCGGGGTTTCGCAACGCCTCGTCGAGAGAACTCGACGGACGCCGCAGGCCGCTCCATTCCTCGCACACGACGATCGAATTGGCCGGTAGGCGCGGGAAGTATTTGACCGTTGCGGGGCCGAGAAATTGTCGCGGGTTTCCGATCGCGTCATGGAGAGCGGAGACGTCCTGGGCGGCCGAGTATTCGACGCCCCCAACGACGTATCTGTAGTGAATGAGGAGTGCGTCGTCGGTGTCGCTGTCGGGGATGTCGGTCACGGTGCCGTCGGTTGTCCGTCCGTTGGCGTAGACCAAGAGTCTCCGGCGGCGTTCGCGCTCGGCGGGCGTATTCCAGCGTTGCCAAAAGCGGTAGCCGACAAAGAACGCGGCAACCGCCACGACCGCGGCCGAGACCAGCAGCAAGGAATAGTTTGTCAGCAATGCCTCCGCGTCGGCTACCCAACCGGTACTTCTTCGAGCGTCTTACGGTAGTCGGCCAAGAATTTCTCGAGGCCGATGTCGGTGAGCGGATGTTGGAAAAGTTGATCGAGAACTTTGAAGGGCAGCGTCGAGACGTGCGCGCCGGCAAGGGCCGCTTCCTTGACGTGCAAGGGGCCGCGGATCGACGCCGCCAGCACCTGCGTGGAGAAACCGTAGTTCTCGTAGATCGCGACGATTTCGCGAATCAGCTCCATACCGTCGATCGAGATGTCGTCGAGACGCCCCAGGAACGGGCTGATCAAATAGGCGCCTGCTTTGGCGGCGAGCAGCGCCTGCGTCGCGGAGAAGCAAAGCGTCACGTTGACTCGGATACCCTCGGACGAAAGGATTTTCGTGGCCTTGATGCCCTCGCGAATCAGCGGGCACTTGACGACGACATTCGGGTGGATCGCCGCCAGTTCCCTGCCCTCCCGAACCATTTCATCGGCTTCGGTTGAGACGACTTCGGCGCTGATATCGCCGTCAATGATGTCGCAGATGGCGCGGATTTGCTGGTGATGCTCGCGGCCTTCCTTGGCAATGAGGGAGGGGTTGGTGGTGACGCCGTCGATGATGCCGTAGGCGGCGGCCTCGCGAAGGTCGTCGAGATTGGCCGAGTCGATGAAGAATTTCATATTGTCTCCTGTTTCTCAATATTATACGGAACCTCGGCGGGGGGCCTGATTCGCGGCTCGCCTGTCGCCAACGAAAAATGGTCATCGAAGGGGGTAAGAGCCGAGGTGAGGGGGCCTCGGATCGGACGAGGGTTCGTGGGGATCCGACGCGGTATTCTAAAAGGACTGTGTCGGCGAAAACGAATCCGGATCTCCGGGTGGATCGATCGGCATTCTCGGTCGTCCGGTTGGGCGAGCAGAACCGCGACGATCGCGAGTATTGGCTCGGCAAGACCCCGCAAGAACGCCTGCAAGGCGTGGAAACGATTCGCCAAATCCTCTATGGCTACGATCCTTCCGAGCGACTTCAGCGAGTTCTTGAAGTTGCTGAACAAGAATAGAGTTCGCTAGCTGCTTGTGGGCGGGCACGCGGTGGCATACCACGGTCACGTCCGAGGAACAGCCGACATGGATATTTGGGTGGACAGTTCAGGGCAGCCGAGCTGCTGTCTTTCTCTTGACAGAACCTGAGTCGTCCGAATGGATGCGGGCTGTTGCTTCTGATCGACTCAGGTGCACACTCCGAGAATCCCCGTTGTCGGAAGGTGAAGACATCGCTCCGTGGAACTTTTCTTGGCCTCGCCTCGTTAGCTGCCAGGTGGAGAACCTTGAATCCCTAGGGAGAGCCGGAACCATGCTAGCCAGCAGTGTGCGCCGCCTACTTGTTTCCCATTCACGCCTCGCCCTAGCTCGTCTCTGGTTGACAGCTTGCGTTCTGACGCTGATGTCCGCGCTGGGCTCGACGGCAAAGGCCGACGCCGACGATATTCAACGTGTCAAGAATGGTTTGAGGAGGATAGCTGACTACCAGATTGTGAGCGTAGACATGGGGCTTGCTGACCGGATGAGGCACTATCAAGTGCCGGGAGTCAGCGTCGCCGTCATCAACGATTTCGAGATTGCGTGGGCCAAAGGCTACGGAGCACTATTGAGTCTCGCAAAACAAAGTGACACCTTTTTGGGGTACGTACGTCTTTGTATGTATGGGAAATACAAAAGGCGTACGGCGGGATTTCGAGGCCCTGGAGAAGCGCCGTTTCAAAGCGATCCGGTTGGTCGAGCAAGGCTGTAGTCAGTCCGAGACAGCGAGGCGATTGAAGGTCGCGCGGCAAAGCGTCAGCGAGTGGCTGCGACGATACCGGCGTGACGGCGAAGCCGGGTTGCGCCAGGCCGGCCGCGCCGGCCGTAAGCCGCTGTTGGACGCCGCGCAGCTCGAACGCCTCGAGGCGTTGCTGCTGGAAGGCCCCGAGGCGCACGGCTTCCCGACGCCGCTGTGGAGCTGTCCGCGGGTCGCTCGTCTGATCGGAGACGAGTTCGGCGTGCGCTATCACGAGGGCCATGTCTGGAAGATCCTGCGGGCGCTCGGTTGGAGCCCGCAACGGCCCGTCGGCAAAGCGCGGGAGCGCAACGAAGAGGCCATCCGCGGCTGGCAGCGCAAGACTTGGCCGGCCATTAAAAAAAAGCCCGCAAAGAAGAACGTACGATCGTCTTCATCGACGAAAGCGGATTGAGTCAGAAGCCGCATCGTTGCCGCACCTGGGCGCCGCGCGGCGAGACACCGGTGTTGGAGTTCAACTTCAACTGGGACAAGCTGTCGGTGTCGGCCGGGCTGACGTTGCGCAACTTTTACTTCCGGCTCTATCCCGGCGCGATCGGCGAGCTGGAGGTCATCGACTTCCTGAAGGCTTTGGTGCGCCACATCGACGGCCCACTGCTGATCGTCTGGGACCGGCTGCCGGCGCACCGCAGCCGCCTGGTGCGGGAGTTCATCCAGCTCTCCGAGGATCACATCGCAACGGAGTACTTGCCGCCCTATGCGCCGGAGTTGAACCCGGTGGAATACATTTGGGCGTACTGGAAGCAGCACGAGTTGCCCAACGTCTGCCCGAAGGACTACTGGGAACTCGACGAGCGCGCCCGCAAAGCGCTGCGGCGAATGCGCCGCAAACCGCGCTTGATTACCGCTTTCTGGAAACAGTCTTCTCTTTGTCTCGATTGACAGTATATTATGCGAGACTCAGTAGAAGCTGGCACCGGCCAACCCGTAACCACAGAGACGCTCTTTCACGCTGGTTCCATCGCTAAGCCGGTGGCGGCCGCTGCCGCCCTGGTGCTGGTCCAAGAAGGACTGCTTGCGCTCGATGAGAACGTAAACGACAAGCTGACTTCCTGGAAGGTGCCCAACAACGAGTTCACTGTGGAAGAGAAAGTCACGCTTCGCCGGTTGTTGAGTCACACCGCCGGCTTGAGCCACGGCGGGAACGCGTCCTTTGCCCTCGGAGAGAAGACGTTCACGGTTCAGCAGACCCTGGATGCGGAACCACCCACGGATGCTCCGCCCAATGAGGCGAAACCGGTCCGGGTCACCACAGTCCCAGGAACGCAGTTGCTCTACTCGCCCGGGGGCTACGGAGTCCTGACGCTGCTCCTCGTGGATGTGGCGGAGAAGTCGTTTCCCGGGATCCTGAAAGAGACGGTATTCAGCCCTCTTGGCATGGCATCGAGCACCTTCGAGCAGCCGCTTCCCGAACGTCTTCGGCGGCGAGCAACCACTGAGCACAAGGATGGCCAACAACTTGGAGGGAAGCGCCGGCACTTCCCTCGTCTGGCGGCGGGTGGGCTCTGGAGTACTCCGTCAGACCTCGCGCGGTTTGCCGTCGAGATCATGTTGGCTCAGGCCGGAAAGTCCGCGGGGATTCTGTCCCAGGATCTCGTCACGGAAATGCTCACACCGCAAATCGCTATTCCCGGTGGAGGCCAGGGGCTGGGGTTTTGGATTCAGGGAAAGGGACGCAGCTTGGCGTTTTTACACAAAGGAGGCACCTACGGCTCCGCTTGCAGTCTCGTGTCCTTCCCCGAAACGGGTCAAGGCGCGGTTATCATGACGAACGAAAGGCCGGGTGGAGAACAACTCCACCTCGAAATCGGGCTCAGTATTGGGGCGGCCTACGACTGGCCGTGGGACCTCGAACAGGAACTCCGCAAGGCGCGGGAACTCGGCGGGAAGTGATAGACACGGGACTCAAAGTCGCTTCCGAGACGTCCCGGTTCGCGGAGGTGAGCGAACCCGCAGCCGACAGGACACACGCAAACCTTAGGCCCGGGGTAGTTCGCTGTCTTTCGCTTCGGCCTGATCGGCCAGGTCTATTAGAAAATGGCCCAGGGAGCGCATCGTAGCGGAGTCCAAGTCCAGATATAGAGGGAACTTTCCGCGGAGCTTGCCGGTTTCGTGAACGACGAACTGAACCCGCGCTCGCGGGCCGGATCCAAATGCCGCTTGAGATCAAAGTGCGGAATCACAAGGACGAGCCCGTCGAGGTGCGCGTGGTCGAACACATGTATCGCTGGTACGAATGGGAAGTCACGGCCCAGTCGATGGAGTTCACAAAACTCGACGCCCGCGCGATCGAATTTCGGCCTACGATCGAACCCGGAGGGGAAGCGAGGATCACCTACACGGTGCACTACACATGGTAGGCGCGGGCCGGCCGGCGATCGTTATTCGGGGCGCTTGGACATGACGGCGTCGGGGGCGTAGCGCTGGATCATCTCGCAGACGATTTGCGCTCGGCGCACTCGCTCGCGGGAAAGCGCGACAGCGGTGGCTTCGATGTGGGTGCCGCTGGGGTAGATGTCGGGGGCGTTGCGTAGGCCCAGCTTGACGTAGAGCGGCGCGCCTACTCGAATCAATTCCGGCACTTCGAAATGGCGGATGAAACCTCCAATGTTGTCCGGGGCTTCCACATAGAAATCGATCGGCGCGTCGATGGCGGCGCGAATGGAAGCGAGTTGCGGCAGGGTTAGGTCGGAAGGAACATTGATCGTCGTCGCGCCCAAATCTTCGAGCACTCGCGCGGAGGCGGGGTTGGCGGGCGCCATCATCACCGAAGTTTTGATGATCAGGTCGCTCGGCAGTTCTCCGGCTTGCTTCATCTCCCCCATCACGGCGAGCAGGCCGATGTCGGAGACCAGAATGCTGTCGATGCCTAGGGCGACGGCGCGTTTGACGTCCTCGAGGGCGAAGACGATTTGATCGGCTCCCCGCAAGTTCAACGCCAGGGACTTGCCGGCCGCTGAAAACGCCTGTGCGCCGATGTCGAAACTCGCACGCGGCCCGACAAAGAGGTTTACCTCGATTTCGTGGGCTCGGCCCAAGTCGACCATCTCGCAAATTTCGTCGTCGGTGAGCAGCATGATGCCGCTGCCTTGGCTGATGCGATGGACGGGGACCTGGCGGGCTTTGGCTTCCTCAAGAACCGTGCGGAAACAAGCCGGGCCCTCGGTGCTGGGGATTTCGATGCGGTATTCGGCGCCGTCGGGGAAGCGCTTCGGAGAGCTTGGGCAATCACGGGGGTCGGATCCCGGGCGTCCGTGTTTTTCGAGGGTCTCTCGGGTTGATTTCATTTCGGCTCCGCGCTCCGAACCGTTATGAAAATAGCGGCGGTTCGGGTCGTTAGACAGGGTTGACAAGATGAGGAGACGTCGAAGGGTCGGTCGTCGTTGGTTTGGAAAAGGTGAACGTTTCCATCCGGCCGGGGTTGCATCGAAGGATTGTTCCTACGCCCCGTCCGGGGCTTATCGCGAGTTGCAGCATGGACCCCGGGCTCAAGCCCGGGGCTACTATCCATGCCCCCTGCCGGGGGCGGAGCCGAGGCTGTGAGACATTCCGTCCGCAAGGCGATAAATCTCGGGGACGGTCTTACCTGGGTCGGCGCTTGGGACAGCCTCTATTCTTTTACGCCGTTCATTTGCATGCCCACAGGTCCCGGCTAACCGGGGCTACCGCTGTCTTCGATTTGAAGGCCCCGGCGGTCGATCTCGCAGAAAATTACGTCGCTGGGCCGTCCGACGCGGCGAAACTGTTGCCGCACTAATTCCACGACTGATTCCGAACCCTCTTCGTAAAAGACCAAGATCGCCGGGCCGGCGCCGCTTAGCGTACAGCCGAGCAAGCCCTTGGCCCGTAATTTCAAGATCGACTCCATGCCGGGGACCAGCGACAAGCGATAGGGCTGGTGCAAGCGGTCCTGGAAGCAATCGGGGAAGACGTCGCGATTACCGGTCGCCAGCGCCGCTACCAACAGCGTCGCGCGTTGCAGATTGAAGACCGCGTCTTCCTTGGAGTAGAACGCGGGCAACACGGTGCGCATGTGGTTGGTCGTGAGCTTAAAGTCGGGACAGACGATGGCGATCCGCAATGTTTCGGGAAGGTCGAGCCGAATGGCCCGCGTGAAGCCTTCGGAATCAATCGTGGCCGCGACGAACGAACCCAACACAGCCGCGGCGACGTTGTCGGGATGGCCTTCGAGCTTCGATGCCTCATCGAGAATTCTGCGGCGGCTCCAACCGAAATCAAGAATGCGGTCAGCGACGACGACGCCGGCGAGCAAAGCGGCCGCGCTTGACCCGAGGCCCTTGGCTACAGGGATCTCGTTGATCAATTCCAACTCGATCGGCGGCATCTCGCGATCATATTTCGCGCCCAACTGTAGAGCGGTCTGCCAGATGAGATTACTGTCGTCGAGAGGAATCGAGGTCAGATCGCATCCGCGGGCGGAAACGGCGAACTTCTCCGATTTGCGGAAGCGGCATTCGAGATGGATCTTGAGCGCCAGCCCCAAGGTGTCGAACCCGGGGCCCAGGTTGGCGCTCGACGCCGGGACGCGTACTATGCCCGATGCCGGCATGAGCAAGTAATTATCCAGGATTTCCATTTTGGCCCTGGCACGGTCACAGGATACACCCCCGCTGCGCCGAATACCACGTCTTTTCGCGCTGAACCCTGCACATCACCTCCGCCGGTAGGCGCCAGGGCTCGTCCGTCCGCTCACAGACGTTGATTGAGCGGACTGAACGGCGCTCCGGCCGACACTGCTCCCTGCGAAACCTTTTTGGAGCCAAAAACTGTTGATCCTCGCCCGGGCAACGCTACCCACCCGGCACAGGCAGCGCCCAGATCCTATGCAGCATGTCACCGAACAGCCGCCGGTTCAGATGCCCCTCCGCCAGCAGCAACCAGTAGTAGCGAGCATGCTTGACCAGCCGACCGCCGGTCTTCATCAACCTGTGTTGCAAACTCGTTAGCGACCAGCTTTTGATTCGCTGCGGCAGCCCTAGCCGCCGCCACAGGTTGCCCAGGTTGTAGGCCGGCACGCTGAGTTGCAGCCGTACCTCGTTGGCTCGGAAGCGGTGACACGACAAGCGGGTCCAGTGCGTGGCCTGTTTGCCTTCTTTGATCCACTGCTCCGCCGTGCCGCGCTTGTTGTAGAACCGCACGACCGAGCGGCTCGGCAAGCTCATGCTCGTCACGACAAATCCGACGCGCGGGAATAGTTCGCCCTGGTGATGCTCGACCTTGGCGACAACTCGCCTTGCCTTCGACCAGCTCTCGGCCTGATAGCGAAAACTCTTGTAGCGCACTAGGGGCTTGGCGTTCGGCCTGCCCGGTGGCCGAAACAGGATGTCCTCGATCTCCAGCTCCAGGCTCTTGTTCGCCGGGATGCGAATCACGTAGTCCACGCCGCGCTCCTCCATCGCCTCGTAGATCTCGGGCTTGGCGAAGGCGGCGTCGGCGCGGAACGTCACCTGTTTGCCCTCCGCCTGTTGTCGTTCGATCTCCGGCAGTAGCAGCTCGTCCCAGTCCTCGGCGCTGTGCACGTTGCCGGGACGCAGCTTCGCGCCTAGGCAGTCGCCGTGCTGGTTGAACAGCAACAGCGGGTGATAGCAGAGGGACTCAAAATGGCCGTTGTAGGCACTGCCTTCCTGTTGGCCGTGGACGGGGCTCTCCGTGGAGTCCATGTCGAGCACCACGCGGTCTGAACCGTCGGGAGCTTCGGCTTGCGCGACCAGCTCCCGGTTCACTGCCATCAGCCCCAGCAAGTTCTCTTCGCTCGCCAGCATCTCCGTCTCGAAGCCATGCAGCGTCGAGGTCAAGGCTGCTCCGCGATCCCAGTTCCTCTTCGAGCCGATCAAGCGAAAGGTCGGATCGGCGGATACTCGAACGGCGTCATTGAGGTCCTCGTAGCCAGCGAGTCGGCTGTAGACCGACTGCCGCAGCAGATCGGCCAGCGGGAACTTCTTGTTCAAGCCTTGTCGCGAGTCGCTGAGATGCTCGTCGATCAGCTTCCCGAGTCCGAGTCGTTCATCCAGTTCGCGAACGAGAATCAGACCGCCATCCGAGGTGACTCGCGATCCTTGGAAATCGACTTTGAGAAATCCATTGAACGTGAGCTGAAACGGCTTGTTTTCTTTTTCACCCATCGGGTGTTGACCTCCATGGCGTCCTTATCGGGCTCTAGCCCCTATCAATAAAGACGCTGAAGGTCGCTGGATGGTCTGAAGCTCATACATCAAATTGAAAATGCGGGATTATAGCGGTCCGGTGGGGGGTGCGGGCGCGGCCAGCATGGGCAACATGGGCAATTTCGCGCCGGTATACGGAATTCATAGGTAGATCCAGAGCCCGGAGCGCAAGCGACGGGCTGGGGATACAACGGTTGCGAGTCGACTCAAGACTATGGCGGAATACCCGACGGTTCGGGGACGGGGTTTTCGGAGCGCGTTGCCGTTGCCTGCGCCGGGCCCGTCGCCTGCGCTCTGGGCTTCCATGAGAGGTGGGTCGCTTGTCAAGGGCGGTCGTTGGGAGGCGTTGGTCGGTTTGTCGGATCCGGCCCGGGTCCTCATGCCTTGCGGCGCGTTGAGGACCGGGCTTCCATTCGCAGTGTTATCGGTCTCGTTGTTGACCTCTGCTGGTTGGGGTCCGGTCTTTCGGCGCTGCTCTCTCTGTTGCGGCTTCGACCCATCCTCGAAAGAATCGGCCTGCCTGCCCAGAGCCCGCAGTCACCGTGACACGATCTCGATTCTCCGCCGCGGCCTCGCTTCGTCCGCCCAATCCCCTACTCCCTTCCTTTCAACAGGAATCTTCTTGCCGCCGAGTCCCCGTTAGGGGGCTCGCGGATGTCCTCATCACGTTGCTTCATCCGAAACCGTTGCCGCCGACTGCGCCTCATCGTCCCTGCCTTATGGGGAAACCGTTTCCGTCAGCCCGTGCAGCGGATCGTAGTTTTCTTGTTTCACCCACAACACATGCATCAGCACCGCCAACTTGCGCGCCACCGCCACCACCGCCCGCTTCTTCGCATGTCCTCTGCCGCGCGCCGCCAAACCCAAACCCCAGCGCCTGAGCGTGGAGTCGGTCCCGAACGGCCCCAGCACCCAGTGCGCGCACTGAATCAACGTCCGCCGCCGCAGCGGATCTCCCGATTTCGTCACGCCCAGCCGCAGTGACCGCTCGCCCGATTGGCGTTGCTTGGGACGCAGCCCCACCAGCGCGCCGACCTGCCGCGAACGCTTCACGCGGCCCGGGTCGTTGTCGAGCGCCAACACGAACGTCAACGCCGTCAGCGGCCCCACCCCTCCGATCGTTCGCAGCCGCTCGACCGCTGCGTATTGCTTGCCCAACGCGACGATTTGTTTGTCATATTCGCGGATCGTCGCGCCGAGGCTTTCGATTTGTGTCGCCACCCCCAACAACGCCGCGTGCAACACCTCGGGGCAGGCCTCCCGGACGCGCTCGACCCATTGGTTCTGGGCGCATCGGCCCAAGCGGATGCCGTGCGACTTCGCCATGCCGCGCAAACTCCCTTTCAATTTCGTGCGGCACTCGAGCACGGCCTCGCGCGCCCGCAACAACGTGCGTTGTTGTTCGGTCTCGAGCTTGCGCGGCGCGACGGGATTCAACAGGGCCGGGTTGGTGCGTCCCAGCTCGGCCAACCAATAGGCGTCGTTGCGGTCGTTTTTCGAGTCGGATTGGCTGATTAAACGCAATTGCCGCGCGTCGGCGACGAGCACGTCGTGGGCGAGGGCGGCCAGGCGGCGGCGAATCCAGTTGCTGTGGCTGCCGGTTTCGATCACAATGCGCAGCCGCGGCCAACGGCGGAACCAGCGATCCAAGGCCTCCGGGCGGGTGGGGACTTGGCATTCCTCGAGGCTTTCGCCAGCGAGGTCGGTGAGCCGTACGAAGCAACGTTTGTCGCCGATGTCGACGCCGGCGACGGCGCAAATTTCGTTGTCTTTTTGCATCTGGATGCGTTGTTGCGCCAACTGTTGTTCGAGCTGGGTGAGTTGGCGGGTCTTCGCTTGTGAGCTGTCGGCTTTCTTGGTTTGGTGTTTGTCGGTTTGGTTCTTGTCGGTCTGTTGTTTGCTATTCTTCTTCATGGCTGGTCGCCTCCTTTTCAAAAATCCATTGCACCTCCCTTGTGGAGAAGTGCGCTGCTGCCGGTAGCCTACCGCTTCCCGGCGCCAAGCGACCAGCCTCTCATCCCATCTCTGTATCCGCCGGCTGAATTGTGCGCACCCCGGTCGGACGGAAAGCGCTCCGACTTCTTCACGGACCCTCCCGCTCCGGCTAGGGTTACTGTCCGCTTGAGCCGAACCCGCCGCTGCCTCGATTCGAATCAGCCAGGTCGTCGGATATGTCCCACTCGACTTCGGCATAGGCGGCAATCACGAGTTGGGCGACGCGGTCGCCGGGCTCGATGGTATAAGCGGTTCGTCCGTGATTGATGAGCAGAACGCGAATTTCACCGCGGTACCCCGGATCAATCGTCCCGGGGCTGTTGAGCACGGTGAGCCCATGTCGGGCGGCGTTGCCGCTACGGGGGCGCACTTGCCCTTCAAAGCCGGCGGGCAGCTCGATGGTCAACCCGGTGCCGACGCCCGCCCAAGCACCCGGCGCGATTTCAACTCGTTCGATAGCATGCAAGTCCATGCCGGCATCCTCGTCGGCGCCATGGGCATATTGAGGCAGGCGCGCCTCGGGGTGGATTTTTCGGAGTCGAACGCTGAGCTTCGGCATAGGGGGACCGAGAGTCAAAATCCGAACAGCAGGTCGCGGAAGTTGCGGTGCCTGGGAGGCGAACGGACACCGACGGCGGTGATCACCAGCGGCGGTCTTTGGCTGCCCGGGATCGTCACGGTCATGGTGTTCTCTCCCGGCGATGTGGCCAGGGTCCAGTCGACGACGATGAAACCGAAAGCGTCGCTGACGGGGTTCGGCGGGTCGACGCTTCCATCGCCGCTGACTGTGATCTCGAGAGGAACATCTTTGTACGCCAGAAAGTTGTCGTCAAAGACCAGGATGAAATAGGGGAAAGGCATCGGCGCCCCAACACGGCCGGTACGGAGCCTCTCGCGAGGATCGCCGAAGAGGATTTCGAGTGGGAACAAACGGGTGCTCGAAAGAGTCGACGTGTCCGCCAAGACTTGAATATTCGAATGGGATACTTCGTACTCCTCGTTGACGGTCGCGGTCAAGCGGGCAACCCCGGGCGCAACGCCGGTGATCGGGAAATTCACGAATTGGGACCCGGCCGCAATCGTCACCGTTTCCGGCAAGTCAACGGCGTCATTGTCGGTCGCGAACATGACGGTTACGGGCTCGACCGCCCGTCGACCAAGAAAGACGGCGGCGGTTTGCGTGCTTCCTTGGAAAACCCCGGCGGCGGGCCAGGTCGTGAGTCCGACCTTGCGGACCAGTTCGGTCTCGGCTTCGGCGCGATTGTCGATGACTTCCTCGAAGCGGTCGTCAAAGGCTTCGCGGAGGGTGTCGAGTTTCTCGACGTGTTCGGGCGGGACTTCCTCGCCTTCCTGCTTGAGCAGCAGGAAGCCGTAGCGAAAGTTCTTTTGAGAAAGCGTATGGTCGGGAATGCGGCGGCCGTGGGCCGCGCGAATCATGTTCAGCGTGACGTCGACACGCTCGCCGTCAAAGAAAATGCCGGCTAAAGGCTCGTGCGCGGGAGTAAACAGGTTGTCGTCGGCAATGCTCGGGTTACGCACGAAAAACGATGGCGGGACCTGCTCGGGGGGCAGCAAGCCCCACAGATAAAGATCGAGCAGGCTGTAGGCCTGCGTCGTTTCGGTTGTTTCGAATCGGAAGGGCCCGCTGCCGCGATCCATGATGCGGTTGCCTTCGAGCAGAGACGCCTCGGAATTGAAGTAGTAGCTCCAATGGCTGAATTGGCGACCCAGCAGTTCGGCGGAAAATCGATTGCTCCGAGGATCGATGAACAACACATTCGCCAAGAAGCGATGACCGGCTTCGTGGGTCAGAACCGTCAACGGCGTGTTGACGCCGAGGCCGAACCCGCGGTCGATACGGTCGCTGGGATCGTCGGGGTAGTTGTCGAGCAACCCCATGAAAATCAAGCCTTGCAGCCGTTGCGACGAGCCGACGAAAGCGCCGAAGTCGGTGATGTTGAATTCCGACAAGAACGACGGGAACGGGCCGATCCCTTGGACGAAATTTCGGATGGGTAGATAGAAGGCAAAGGCACCGGTTTCGATGGGAAGCTCGTAGTTGTGAAAGATCACCAGGAAGTCGTAGGCGTCGTCGTGGTTCAAGTAGAACTTCTGGCTCAGCACGGCTAAATCGATAACGGCGGCCACGAATATCTCGACGACGGCGGCTTCGAAAACGGTATCGGAAGGCTCGGAGAAATCGACCGCCAGCGACTCGTTCAGGCGTGTCCCCGAAGCGATGCCGATGATGCCGGTCAATGCGGTGATGTCGCGGTAGGCGAACTCGATGCGACCGTCGGCGAACAGCGAGACTTGAAAGTTTTGCGGCAGGCCTTCGCCGGTGAAACTGAATTCCGGGACATTGATCCAGGTGGCCGTCCAGCGATCGGGTCCGGCCAAAACGCGGATCGCGCTGCCGGGCATGGTCGGATCGAGGTCGACAAAATACGGCAGAATTCTGGGCGGACCGCTCACGGCGCGGGCCGGGTCACGAGCAGTCGATGCGTTGTCGCCTTGTAGAAAAGTCAGGTTGTCGTCGGAGTTGAGAAAAATTTCCTCGTACCGCTCACCAAAATAGGGAAACGGAAAAGGCAAGGGCAGAAACAAGGAAGCGTCATCGCCCAAGACAACGAATTCTCCGGCGGCGGCGGCTTGGCTGTCATAGCCCCCATCTCGCGTCGTGTAGGTATAGCCGGCTGCGGAATCGTCGGCGGGCAGCAAAGCCAGGGTTTTGCGATTCAGGTCGAAATCGAGCGGCGGAAGGAAAACGCCCTCGCCGTCGTCGACTATCGCGAGGTTGCCGATGTCGTCGACAATTAACTCGTCAACCGGCTCGGGTTCGACAGCGAGCGACACCGTGCGCGGCATCTCGAGCCCCTTCGCTTGGCGGGCGGCGAGATTTTGCTGGTGAATGAGCTGGAGTGTAAGGGGGCTTGAAAGGTCGGCGGGGCGGCGCTCGAACTCGGCGGTAAGCGAGGTCTGGATGAACGGCGCGGTCAGCAGGAAACAGAAGGCAATCCGGCTGAGATGAACCATATCGTCAGTCTAGTACGGGTCGGCGTTGCTTCAGCAGGGCTTGATGAAGGTCCGACTACGCGAAAAAAGGGTACAGCCACCGATTTTCGCCGTCCATCGGCGCTGGAAACGCAATGGTTTGAGGCACGAAAATCGAATGGCAGTCCCCCTTTTTCGCCACGGGACGCTTCCGGAACCGACAAGAGTGTCGGTCCGTACTGTTGGCTAGGACCGGCAAGAGTGCCGGTCGCTACTTTGCCGCGGTTCCGGCTATTGCACGGTTAGGTCTGCGGGGGCCAGTTCGTCCAATGCCTTGCGGAGGGCGCGGCACATCTTTTCACAGGCTTCGGCGGCGCGCGCTTGGTCCGAGGGCGATAAGGCCTCCATGCGGCGACGCAACAGGGCGGGCTCTTCCACGTCGTCGGCGTGAACAGCGAAGTAGGTGTGAGCTTTTTCGGAAAGATCGTAGTGCTCGCGGAGTCCGGCCAGCTTGGTCGCCGCCGTGCGAGGCTGCTGCGCCTCAAAGGCATAGAGAGCGCCGAGCGAGGTTGTCGCGTCGGAGAACAGCGCGTCCGCCGTCTCGACCAGCTCACGAACAGCGGGGGTCTCGGCTTGGCCGATGTCGACGCCCAGGGATTCGGCGAACCCTCGCCAAAGCTCGACATGCTCGCGCTCTTCGGCGGCAATCGTGCTGTCACCGTGGCTCGCCCAGCCCTTGGGAATCAAGGAAATGAAGGCGCCGTACTCGTGGGCGTAGCGCGCCAGGGACTCGCGAGGCAAGCAGCCTTCGCTCCAGGCCTGATAAAAGCGGCTTTCCAGCAGATTCCACCGCGAGATCGATTCGTCGAGTTTGTGCGCAAGCTGCATTGAGGGGGTTTCCTTGTTGGTTTCGAATACAGGAGACGAGCGTTCATTTTAGCGCGCCGGGGCGTTGCCGGGCGGGCTGGATGTAGGAGAGTTGATGCCGGCGTAGGGGCTTCAAGGGTCCCGAAAATCTTTCCTTGGTGCAACCGTGGCTAAAGCCTGAAGGGGGGAAGGCCGCTGAAGCGGCCTATCTTGCCGTGGGCCATGGCTCGATACCGGCCCTCAAGGACCGGCCTATGGGGGAATTTTCAAGCCCGGTGAACCGGGCTGCCCGTCGCGCTCGGTCAACAACACGAATTACCGGGATATCGTGCGAGAACCTACCCGAGTTGCCGAAGACGGCCTGATGAACCGCAATGAACCCGGCTCGCTCTCCACGCGCAACCGCGGCCGACGGGTGGTCAATTCAGCGCACTCGGGCTAAGCTTCCGCCGTCGCCGACGAGGTACCCCTTGATTTCGCCAGCGATGCCGCACGTGATAAGAACGACAATCATCGGGAAGGCGACCAACAGTTTGCCCCGGTGGCGGCGCTTTCGTAAGACGGCGCGCACCAACCGCGAAGGCAGCACGAGGGGCAAGACGCAACCGGCCGCCGCGGCATAGAGCAACCGTTTCCCTTTTCCCCACTCTTGGGCGCGCATCGCCGCGAAGGAGCGGGCGTAGAGGAACTTTTGTACGGCGAACTCTCCGAACCGGAAGGGATTCAAATGCTCGACGGCGATCTTCGGGTCGACGAGAAACTTGGCTCCGTTGTCCACGAGACGATCAAGGAGAAAACCTTCCCATAATCGGCCGAAGCGCTCTTCGTCGATTGGCAAGACCGCCTTGCGATAGCTGACATTGCCGCCCGCGATTG
Source organism: Bryobacterales bacterium (assembly GCA_965238125.1). Lineage (GTDB taxonomy): Bacteria > Acidobacteriota > Terriglobia > Bryobacterales > UBA6623 > UBA6623. The sequence goes on from OZ250179.1 coordinate 2,160,636, forward strand.
CCCCAGGTCCGCCCGGCCCGGTGGGAGGCATGGCATTCGCGTACTCAAGCAAGAAGAACGCCCAATCGAAGATCGTGTTCCGCGAGGCATTTTCGATTGGGCCGGCAACGACGTGATACCCGGCCGCGTGCGAATCGATTATTCGCGTCGCCCAATCGGCCGCGGGCAGACAGTGGTCTTCGATCAGGGCTACATTGTCGGCCGCTGCTTCGCCCATCCCACGCCAACGGACAGCCGGGATCGACAGCCCAGCGAGACCGCTTTCAAAGCGCACGCGGGGAAAACGGCCGGTGAGGGGCGCGGCTTCCTCAACCGAGAAACGGGTGTAGACGACGATTTCCAACGTGTCTCGGCAACTCTGTGCCTCCAGCCGGGCCAGGCACTCGTCGATCCACGGGCCGCGGTTAACCCACGGGACCACAACGGTTAGCCGAGGCAGCACTAGAAAATCCGCCCCCGGCTCGACCCGCCGCCGAACAAGTAACCGAAGGCTTCGCCGGTCGCCCATAGCGAATAGGCAAGCCAAAGCCACGCCACGCCCCGTAGGCTTTGTAAGCGGGCTTCCGGTTTCCCATCGAGCCCGCATTTTCAATTTGATGTTTGACATCCCGACCTTCCAGCGGCCTTGAGCGTCTTTATTCATAGGGGCTAGAGCCCGATGAGGACGCCATGGAGGCCAACACCCAATGGGTGAAAAACAAACCAAGCCATTCCAGCTAAGTTTCAACGGCTTGTTGAAAGTCGATTTCCAGGGATCGCATGTCACTTCCGACGGTGGCCTGATTTTGGTTCGCGAACTGGACGAGCGGCTCGGTCTCGGGAAGCTGATCGATGAGTATCTCAGCGACTCGCGACAAGGCTTGAACAAGAAGTTCCCGCTGGCCGATCTGCTGCGCCAGTCGATCTACAGCCGCTTGGCAGGCTACGAGGACGTCAACGACGCCGTCCGAGTGTCGGCTGACCCGACGTTTCGCTTGATCGGCTCGCAGAGGAACTGGGATCGCCGAGCGGCCTTAACCTCGACGCTGCACGGCTTCGAGACGGAGATGCTGGCGAGCGAAGAGAACCTGCTGGGGCTGATGGCGCTGAACCGAGAGCTGGTCGGGCAAGCGGAGGCGTTCGACGACTCCGAGCGGGTCGTTCTGGACATGGACTCCACCGAGAGTCCGGTCCATGGCCAACAGGAAGGCAGTGCCTACAACGGACACTTCGAGTCGGTCTGCTACCACCCGTTGCTTTTGTTCAACGGTCATGGTGATTGCCTCGCTGCCAAGCTGCGTCCCGGCAACGTGCACAGCGCCGAGGACTGGGATGAGCTATTGTTGCCGGAGATCGAGCGCCAACAGGCTGCGGGCAAGCAGGTCGCCTTCCGGGGCGATGCCGCCTTTGCCAAGCCGGAGATCTACGAGGCGCTGGAGGAGCGCGGCGCGGACTACGCGATCCGCATTCCGGCCAATAAGAACCTGGAGCTGGAGATCGAAGACATCCTGTTTCGTCCGCCGGGGAGGCCCGGCCGCAAGCCGCTAGTGCGCTACAAGAGCTTTCGCTATCAGGCGGAGAGCTGGAAGGGGCCGAGACGAGTTGTCGCCAAGGTCGAGCACCACCAGGGCGAGCTATTCGCGCGCGTCGGTTTTATCGTGACGAACATGAGCTTGCCAAGCCGGTCGGTGGTGCGTTTCTACAACAAGCGCGGCACGGCGGAGCAGTGGATCAAAGAAGGTAAGCAAGCGACGCACTGGACGCGGCTGTCGTGCCATCGCTTCCGGGCGAACGAGGTGCGCTTGCAGTTAAGCGTGCCGGCCTACAACCTGGGCAACCTGTGGCGGCGACTCGGGTTGCCGCACAGGATCAAGACGTGGTCACTGACGAGCTTGCAGCAGCGGTTGATGAAGACGGGCGGCAGATTGGTCAAGCACGCGCGGTACTACTGGTTGCTCTTGGCCGAGGGACATCTGAACCGGCGGCTGTTTGGCGACATGCTGCGGAGGATCTGGGCGCTGCCTGTGCCGGGTGGTTAGCACCGCACTTGGCGAATGCGAAATCTGTGTACTGAGGACGGAAGCTCGGAGGGGTGTCTGCGAAATTGACTTCGCAGCGGCGGATCAGCCCCCATGAGGGGCAAGAAGGGGGCTCGATCGGTCCCGCCTCAGCCGCCGCCTCTTTCGGGTGGAGAAATGGTTGCGCTTCGCCGGGTGAGGGTGTAGACTCGTGCCGTCAGAGGAGCCAAATCGGAAATCCTGGTCGAGCGACTTCCAAAGCCGCCAATATAGGACGAAAGGAACGAACGCGACTAGTGCCGCTCTCATAACGCACCCCGGCAAGCTCATTGCTTTTCGTCGCTCCCCGGCGTGCCAACGCCCGTAGTGAAAGCGTTGCCGAATGAGCGTCGGGAAGCGCGGCTCGCCGCGATAGAAAGCGGCAGCGCCCGAGGCCCGCCAAAGCTCCCCGCCTTGCTGTCGAAGCCGATCGTGGATCGGGCCTTCCCAAGCGCCGTCCTCGAGTAGATCGAGGCACTCTTCGATCGCCGAGCGACGGTAGGAGCAATTGGCTCCGGTCAGTTCTTTCGCGAAACCATCGCTCTTGGGGGCCATGTGGCGTCCGTACTCATAGAAGAAATCGGCCCATCGAAAGGCCGAGGAATCGGGGCCGGCCTGGAACGCCACCGGGCCGCCCACCACGCCGGCCGGCCCGTCTCGATGAGCCGCACGTAGAGCCTCGACCCAGCCCGCCGCGGGCTCCATGGTGGATTCCAGTTGTGCGATGACGTCGCCGCAGGCTCGGCGAACGCCCTCCCAACGCAATTGAGGAATTGACCGAGGCTCGTCGAAGTGGACGAACGTCACGGCTTCGAAGCGCTGTGTGAGTTGCGGGCCGGGGTCCTCGTCGGACGCGTCGACGACAATGATTTCCGCCGCGCCTTGGCCTTCGAGCGCGGTCAGACACCGTTCGAGCAATTCGGGTTGATTGAAAGAAACGACGACGACCGACACGGTTGGGGGTTGTGAAGGTTGTCGTGTTTGCACCATCGTTCCCTTCCCCGCTGCCGCCGCCAGTCACCCCTTTCGGGCGACGCAAAAGATCGTGTGACCCAACGGGGGCCGACCACCGTGTTCGAGAACCCAGCGGCGTTCGATGCGCCAATAGACCGCGAGCAGTCGGCCTTTCAGGCTTGCGCGCGACAGGGGCCGCAAACGCAGCCCCTGGTCGCCTCGCGGCACCGCGCCGAACGCCCATCCACGCAAATCGGCCCAAATGGCCGGCAGGCAGTTGGTCAAGGTGACGAAGACGACCTGAAAGCCGCGTGCTTCGAGCAGTTGGCGAAGCTTATGGGGCTCCCATTGTTGATAGTCGCCGGTATCTTGGTGTCGCTTTCGGCCCCATCCGCGTCGGGCCGCGGCGCGAATGAGCAATACGCCTTCGTCCTTCAATACGCGGTGAAACTCATCGATCGTTGCTCGTGCCTGGGCGGAGCCCAAGTGTTGCAAGACATCGAAACACGTCATGGTATCGAGACACTCATCTCGAAAAGGCAGCTCGCTCACCTTTGCCGCCGCCAGACGAACAGCACCCCGATGGCGCGCACGCCGCAGACCGTCCATGGATCGATCGCAGCCCGCCGCCATGCAGCCGGGCGGGCGGCTCTCGGCTTGGCGCAAGAACAATCCGGTGCCACAGCCGGCGTCAAGCAAGCGCGCGGTAGGCGCGGTGGAGGCGAACCGATCGAGCAGGGCGAACCCGGTTTGCCGCATCGCTTCGGTCCAGGGGTGGGCGTCTTCGACCGCCTCGAGCCGGTCGTAATATTCGGGCGTCGAGATTTTCGGCACCGAGTTATCGCTCATGGCGTTCGATTCCAAGCGGCAGCTCATGGGCTGTTGAAGAAATGGGGGACATCCGTTTTTGTGAATCGGCGGTTTCATAATACCGCCATGAAAATGGGTGTCGGCGGCCTTCCGGCGCCCCTACCTTCTTGTCATATGGCACACAGCCGATGGTGGAGCGTGGAGGCCGAGGCATGAAAGCAAGCAAGGGAGACGTCGAAGGATCAACGGTCCGCAGTTGGGAAAGAGGAAAGAAAAATATTGGCCAGGGGCGTAAGTCCAGGGGCTAACGCCCCTGGCCGGCATTAATGAATACAACTACAGCTCGACGCGCTGGAGCCATTGGGAGTTGTCTCGGCGTCCCGCCGCGAAGTTGTACCCAGGGTTCCGCCTCCCCATTTCTTCACAGGCCTCACGGGACGGACTTATTTTCGCTCGCGTGGTTCGTCTCCGCAGCGCGGCGTCCCAAACCATCGCTTCCCCCCATATCGAAGAGCGCCGATCACGAACGCAATGCCGCTGTAGTAGTAATACAGGAAATGAAAGGGGATCGCCCGCAGGGCAAACCAGATGCCGCGCCGGCGCGCCAGAAAAACGTAGAAGCGGACGTTCATCGCGGCGACGGCCCCGGTTGCGGCAAGCGGCGTCACGAAGCCGGCCGGCGAATCGCGGAAGAAAATCGCCCAGGCCGCCAAAGCGGCCACGGCAAGATGCATCAGCACGACGCTCAAGCGTTGCGACACCTGAAGGTTCAGGTCGCGGGGCATCGATGAACTACTGAGAATCAACTCCGTCCAGGGCACGCCGCGATCGAAAATATCGGTTCGGAGAAGCTTCCCGAGCGTCCACTGCTTCCAATGTTTGACCTGGAGTCCCTTATCGAGTAGAATCCTCGCCCCATCGGCTCTCAAGCGGTATCCGAACTCGATGTCCTCAACCGAAGGGCGCGTGTAGACCTCCGAGAAACCTCCTAAGCGGGTGAAAAGTTCCTTGCGTACCGCACCGCAGCCGCTCCAAGAAGCAATAGCTTGTTGGGAACTGGTTTGGTGGACGAAGTGTTGCTGCAGAGTCTTGTATTGCGACAAGAAGCGTGGCCCGGGGGGATCGTCGTCATACGAGCCGATGACGGCGTCCAATGACGAGGCTTGGTCGAAGTGATTTTTGACGTGCCCGAGCGTATCCGGGGTGACGACAACATCGGCGTCGGTGAAGAACAGAATCTCCGCGCGCGCTTCCTTGGCCGCGACGTTGCGGGCAGTCGCGGGACCCTGGTTCGTCGCCGGCCGAAAGACGCGACAGCCAAGGCGCTCGGCGACTTCCGCCGATCCGTCGGTCGAGCCGTCGTCCACAACGATACATTCAAAATCACGGAAGCGGGAACTGAAAATCGCCGCTAAACAACGCTCGAGATGGGCGGCGGCGTTGTGCACCGGAATAATCACGGACAGGCCCGGTGCCGAGGGAGAGTCGGTCAATCGACCAGTGTAGGGACCCGCCGACGACGGCTGCAAGGTTGCCATGGCGACTTGACGCGCGGCGCGGGGTGAGGACGCGCGGGGTGGCCGCGGAAAATTCTCGTCACATGCCGGTCGGGGTCCCGTGGGACGGGCCTCCCAAGCACTTGGTCTTGCCGGATGGAGACAAATGCGGATGCGCGGTGTTGCACAACACGCGCTCGGCGTCGCATAGTAGTTTCGAGTCGGCAATTTTCGAGGCGGCTTGAAGCGATCGGAAAGGCGTAGGGACTCGCTCATCCGATCCTTCGATCGAAGGAGGTTTCGATGAAGAGACGATCGATGGCTGTTATTGTTGCTTGCGGCCTGTACGTGGTGGGCCCGGCGCCCGCGGCCGAGCCGTCCGAGGTTGCAAAGGAAGCTCTTGCGAAAATCGAGCAAGCCGGCGGCACGGCGCGAGAGATCGCTCGCAACGACGATCGGCTGGACGTGAATTTTCAACTCGCCGGCGACAAGATTGAAGACGAACATCTCGCGCCGGTGGCCAAGCTTTCGAACGTCTACGAGGTGCGACTGGGACGAACCGGCATCAGCGATGCCGGGTTGGCGCATCTTGCCGGTCTGGCGACCCTGGAACGGCTGCACTTGGAAAACACCGGGGTCGGCGACGCGGGGTTAGCGCATCTCAAAGGACTCACCAAGCTGGTCTATCTGAATCTCTACGGCACGCAAGTCAGCGACGACGGGCTCAAGCACCTGAGCGGGCTCACGAGCCTCAAGAACCTCTATGTCTGGCAGACCCAGGTGACCGAAGCCGGCATCGCCGCGCTTAAGCAAGCCATTCCCGAACTCGAAATCGAGACGGGTTGGGACCTAGCTGAAGTCGAAAAGGCCAAAGAACTCCAAGCCGCCCAACAAGAGGAAAACAAGAAGAAGGAAAAGGAAAAGAAAGACAACTAACGCGCCGGTGTCCATCTTGGTCGCGTGACGCGGCGGGGGCGGTCGACGGTGTACGCTTGTCCCCGTCGGAAGGACTCGCCGGCGCGTTTTTCACTCCCGCACAGGGCGGTCCCGGGCACCCCCCGACTCTCCTCGACGCATGTTGCGAACCGCCATTTTCGGCCTCGGAGGAGCAGCCGAGCGAATCCATCTGCCGGCCTGCCGAGGCGTCTCCGAGATTGACGTCATCGCCGCGTGCGAGCCGATTGACGAAGCTCGCCACCGGCTTGCCAATCGCTTCGCGATTCCGCGGGTTTACGAAGACGCCGGCGCCTTGCTCGCGGAGCAGAAACCCGATCTGGTGATTGTGGGAACGCCGCCCGATTCGCACTACGCGCTCTGCAGGACCGCGCTGGAAGCGGGTGCTCATGTGCTGTGCGAGAAACCCTTTACGTCTTCACTCGATGAAGCCGACGAACTGATCGAGGCCTCTCGCCGCGCCGGCCGGATGCTGCGCGTCAACAATCAATATCGCTACATGCCGATCTACGGCGAGACGCGTCGTCGGGTCGCGGCCGGGGAGTTCGGCGATATTTTCGCGATCCAATGTCAGCAGCAGATGTTTCATCCTCCCGAAGCCGAGAAAGTCGGCTGGCGGAGGGTGCTCAAACGCTCGACGCTCTACGAATTCGGCACGCACGCGCTCGACCTGATTTGCTATCTCTTCGACGACTTTCCCGAATCGCTGACGGCCCATACGCCGCGAGTGCGCCGGGAATTCGACTCGGATGTATTGGTTCAAGTCACGCTGCGTTTCGCCGGTGAGCGCATAGCGACGCTGTGGCTGAATCGCGTGACCCACGTCCGCGAACACTACCTGGATATCCAACTGGATTGCGAGCGAGCCTCGTTCGTTGTCGCGCTGGGCGGGGTGGCGCGGGCGTCGGTCGAGTGGTCGCGTCGGCTGGGGCGTCCGACGGGTCGATTTAGTTTGGTCAAGGGAGGAGAGGCGAGGGAGGAGGCCGGCGGCCGGTCGCATGCCTATGTCCGCGAACAACGTCCGGCGTTCGCCTCGGCCACGGCGACTCATTTGCGAATCTTCGCGGAACAGATCCAGGCCGGCAAACTCGACGAGCAACCCATGCTCCACGCCCGCCGGGTGCTCGAGTTGGTCTTCGCCGCCTACGAATCGGCGGAATCAGGCGAGACGGTGCGTTTGCCGCGACCGGCGGAATCGCGGACTTAATTCCGCCGTCGCAATATTTCCGGCTCTGTCGGGTGCGCAACCGCCGTGTAGTAAGTCAGGCGTTGGGACATGTCGCCAGGAATGGCGACACCGCACGCTGAAAGCGTGCGCCACGTCGTGCGCCCGGGCCCGATTTCGCAAATCGATTTCGCACCCCCCGGCCGCATCTTTTCGCGGCCCGGCGGGCGGGCGGGTGCTATCATGACAGGTTTTGAACTCGCCGCCACGCCGCGGTTACGGGCGGCGTTGAGCCGAGGCAAATCATGGGAACCTACGTCCAAGCAGCCAAAGCGGGCGAACTGCCCGAGAACTCCGCGAAGCTCGTCCAGGCCGAAGGCAAGAACATCGCTCTCGTGCATGCGGGCGGGGGCTATTACGCCGTGGCCAATGAATGCACGCATGTCGGGGGACCGCTGTGCGAAGGGTCGCTTCACGGCGAGGAACTTACCTGCCCCTGGCACGGCGCCCGCTTCAACTTCAAGACCGGTCAAGCCGTCGCCGGGCCCGGGCGGGGCGACTTGGCGTGCTACGCGGTTCGCATCAGCGGCGACGCAATCGAGATCGAAGTATAAGGCCGCCGTGCAAAATTCCCAAGCCGTTCAAAGAGTCAAGATCAGTTCGGTAGGCTGCTACGTTCCGCCCGGCACGCTAACGAATGCCGACCTTGAGAAAGAGGTCGACACGAACGAGGAATGGATCGTCACGCGCACCGGTATCCGTCAACGCCACATTGCCGAGCCGGGCGTGGCCACTTCCGATCTGGCGGTCGAGGCCGCCAACGCGACCTTGGCCCAATGCGGCTTGTCGGGAAGCGATGTCGACATGATCATTGTTTGCACGGTGACCCCGGACATGCTTTTTCCCGCTACCGCCTGCCTGGTGCAAGACCGTATCGGCGCCAAGGGAGCTTGGGGCTTCGACCTGATCGCCGCTTGCTCGGGGCTGCTTTACGGCTTGACGACCGGTGCGCAGCTGGTGGCGGCGGGTTCGCAGAAGCGTGTTTTGGTGATCGGCGCGGATACGATGTCGCGCATCGTTGATTACGAAGACCGTGCAACCTGCGTTTTGTTTGGAGACGGGGCCGGCGCGATGCTGCTCGAAGCGTCGGAAAATGACGGCGAGGGGCTAATCGACTTCCTGCACGAGGTCGACGGCTCCGGTGGACACTACCTCCGCCTGCCGGCGGGGGGTAGTCGGATGCCCGCTTCGCACGAGACCGTTGACCGGCGCCAACACTTCGTTCACCAAGAGGGCCATCAAGTCTATCGTTATGCGGTCCGCCAAATGTATGAAGTCTGCCGAGAAGTATTGCGGCGCAACGGCTTGACGCCCGACGACGTGGATATTCTCATCCCCCATCAAGCGAATGCCCGCATCATCAATGCCGTCGCCTCGCGTCTTGGCGTGCCGCTGGAGAAAGCCGTTGTTAACATCGGTGAATACGGCAACACAACGGCCGGGACGATACCGCTGGCGACCCGCGACGCTCTGCAAGCGGGCCGCATCAAAAAGGGCGACTTGGTTCTGATGGCCGCCGTAGGAGCCGGGTTCACGTCGGGCGCGGCGCTTTGGCGCTGGGCTTATTGATATTACGGCTCCCGGTGATCGGGTCCGCCGAGAAAGAGGAAAACGCCATGCAAATGTTCACAGCAGGAAGTTGGGTCGACGGGGCGGAGGCTATTCCCGTCATCAACCCTTTCAATAAAGAGGAAGTCGGCACGGTCCCTCGCGCGAGTTCGGACCAAATCGAAGCCGCGCTGGCGTACGCCGTCGAAGGCGCCAAGGTGATTCGGAAGATCTCGGGTTATGAACGCTATCACATCTTGATGCGCGCGGCGAAGTTGATGGAAGAGCGCACCGAGGATCTGGCTCGGACCATCACGCTCGAAGAGGGGAAGATCCTCCCCGAGGCGACTCTGGAAGTCTCTCGCGCGGCCGAAACGATGATCGGCTCGGCGGAAGAGGCCAAGCGGCTCGGCTCGGAAGTGGTCCCGCTGGACGGGGCGCCGGGCGCGGGCAGTCGCTTCGGATTTACGTTGCGCGTACCCTGCGGGGTGGTTCTTGCGATCACGCCTTTCAACTTCCCGCTTAATCTCGTCGTGCACAAGATCGGCCCCGCCCTAGCCGGCGGCAACACGGTCATCATCAAACCCGCGACCGACACTCCCTTGACGGCGCTGAAGCTGACACAAATCATGCTCGACGCCGGACTGCCTCCCGAGGGCATTCAATGCTTGACGGGCTCGGGCGCCGAGATCGGTGGAACGTTGTGCGCCGACCCGCGTGTGAGAAAGATCAGCTTCACGGGAAGCCGCGACGTCGGCGAGCGCATCTGCCATACGGCCGGCCTGAAAAAGGTGACCATGGAGTTGGGCAGCAACGCCCCGGTCATCGTGCTGCCCGACGCCGATCTCGATAAAGCCGCCGCGGCCATCGCCGTGACGGGTTTCGCGAATGCCGGCCAGGTGTGCATCAGCGCGCAGCGCATTCTCACCCATAGCTCGATCTACGGCGATCTCATCGATGCATTGAAGCCCATCGTGGAAGGCCTGACGACGGGGGATCCGCTATCCGCCGACACTAAGGTCGGGCCGATGGTGCGAGAGGAAGACGCCGTTCGCGTGGCCGAGTGGATCGAGGAAGCCGCCGGTCAGGGTGCCAACGTCGTCACCGGCGGACAACGGGACGGGGCCGTGCTGGCGCCGAGCATTTTGACCGATGTGCGCCCCGAAATGCGTATTTCGGCCGACGAAGTTTTCGGTCCCGCCGTTGCTCTCACACCGGTTTCCGACGTGGACGAAGCGATCTCACTCGCCAACGAGACCAATTACGGCCTCTCCGCCGCGATTTTCACCGAGAGCCTCGACAACGCCATGCGTTTCGCTCGCGAGGTGGATTCGGGGAACCTCCACATCAATTGGGGCTCGCAGTGGCGCGCCGATCTGATGCCCTACGGCGGGCTCAAGGAAAGCGGCTTTGGCAAGGAAGGTCCGAAATACGCGGTACAAGAGATGACCGAGACGAAGATGGTTGTGATGCACGTGTAGGGCATTCGCGGAACGGCGTGCCCGAAGTAGTCCGTGGTGGAAGTCCAACTACGCGAAATAAGGGTACGGCCGCGCATCCATGAATCCGCGAGATTCATGATACCGCCATGAAAATGGCTGTCGGCAACGAGGCGGGTTGGATGACAGGCTTCGTTCCTTTCGCCCTGTCAGGGCTCGATTTCGTTGGGTTCCGTACCTGGGGTTCCGCCTTCGGCTCTACCCCAGGCTATATTCCTGCCGCCGCTTCGCGGCTGTAGAGATTTGCGGTTCCGGCCGGCGAAAATCAAAGGGTCGTCCCGGTTTTCGTCCGAAGACACCGTTGCCACTAGCTGCTAGTCCATGTCGCGGTCTTCGCTGGCGGTCTTACCGGTTTTCCCGTAGACAAGGTAGGCGTGCATGAAGCCCGCGAGGTCGCCGTCGAGAACGCGGTCGACGTCGCCTTTTTCGAGCTTGCTGCGCAGGTCCTTGACGAGACGGTACGGCTGTAGGACGTAGTTGCGGATCTGGCTGCCGAAATTGATGTCGGCTTTTTGGGATTCGAGTTTGTCCGCCTCGGCCTGCTTCTTCTTCATCTCGTGGTCGTACAGGCGCGCCTGGAGCACCTTCATCGCCGAGGCCTTGTTCTTGTGCTGCGAACGCTCGTTTTGGCACTGCACGACAATGCCGGTGGGAAGGTGCGTAATCCGCACGGCCGAGTCGGTCATATTGACGTGCTGGCCCCCAGCTCCGCCCGCTCGGTAGGTGTCGACACGCAAGTCCTCGGTGCGGACCTCAACCTCGATCTCCTCGTCGGTTTCGGGATAGATGAAGACCGAGGCAAAAGAGGTGTGCCGGCGGGCGTTCGAGTCGAACGGAGAGATGCGCACCAGCCGATGGACGCCGACCTCCGATCGCAGCAAGCCGTAAACGTTCTCACCGGCGACGGTGAAGGTCGCTGATTTCAACCCCGCCTCTTCGCCCGGCACGCTGTCGGTCAGTTCGGCCTTGAACCCTTGCCGCTCGGCCCAGCGGAGGTACATCCGCAGCAGCATTTGGGTCCAGTCTTGGGCTTCGGTGCCGCCGGCCCCGGAATGCAGGACCACAATGGCGTTGCGATGGTCGTTGTCGCCGGAAAGCAACGCCTCGGTCTCGATGCGGTCGGCCCGCTCGCCGAGCGCCGCCATTTCGGCTTCGATTTCGGGTTGCACGGGCTCGCCTTCGCGAGCCAGCTCGAGCAGCGTTTCAATGTCGCTGGTCGTCTCGGCGAGGCCTTGCTCGGCTTCGAGGGCACGCGTGAGGCGCTTGCGCTCGCGCATGACCGGTTCGGTCTTCGCGGGATTGTTCCAGAAAGCCGGCTCGGCGATTTGCTTTTCGATTTTCTCCAGCTGGGGTTTCTTCGAGGCGGCGTCAAAGATACCCCCGGATCGTCCGAACGCGATCACGCAGGGAGGTAAATTCTCGGTCTAGTTCGTCGAGGGTCATCGATGGTCTTCCAAGGGCTCTTTCTTTAGTGTAGTCGGATGGGTCGGGGTGGTTGCCGGCGGTGTCGGGGCGGGTTGGCGCGTTGGGGGTGATGGCGGTGTGTTCCCTTCCCAGGTGGCGGCGGGTGGGCCTTGGGGTGGGTCCTACTACGCGAAAAAGGGGGACAGCCGGACGATTTTCGCGATCGACGGATGTGGGCGATTGAGCAGTTCTGCCGGCGAAAATCTTGTGGCAGTCCCCTATTTTCACCCGCCCCATTTTCGCCTGATTGCACTTTTGCCACGGGACGCCTTGCTCTCCCCGCGTACGGCAAGTTTTTCTCGCGGGGACGAAAAGTTGGCGTCTGGAACAGTTGGCTGACGTTGACATAGAACGACTTAGCTTTGGCAGTGTTGGTGCAACTCGGTCCGCGTGCTGATTAGTGAACAAACCCTGCTGGTGGCCCGTTATATGGACCTGCTGACGAGTCGGCAAAGGCTCGTCGCGGCGAATATCGCTAACACGGATACGCCGGGCTACCGTGCTCGAGACATCGACTTCAACCGCGAGATGGCGCGCGCCCTCGATCAGCCCGGCGCTGATCCGCTTCCACCCATCGCGGTCCACGAGGTCGAGGGGCTGCGGGTGAAAAACGACGGCAACAACGTGAGTCTTGATCGTGAATTGCAGTTGCTCGCCGACACGGGCATTCGTTTCAACCTGGCGGCGCAGATGCTGCGAGGAAATATTCAAGCCGTGAGAACAGCGATTCGAGAAGCACGATAACAGGATCTCTTTGGGACTCATAATCCGTTTATGAACAACTATTTATAGCCATCCCCTAAACCAGAACAGTATGAGTTTATTCTCTATTCTCGACGTCAGCTCCTCGGGCCTTTCGGCGCAGCGAACCCGGGTCGAGGTGTTGGCCCAGAACATCGCCAACGCCGAAACCACCCGAACGGCCGACGGCGGACCCTACCGCAGGCGGCGGGTCGTGTTCGAGGCCGAGCGGCGGCCGGTGACGCCGTTTGGAACCGTGCTGGCGAGAGTGGTTAGACCGGTGGATCGGTCTCTTGATCGTGAGACCCAAGGGGTGCGCATTGCCGAGCTTAGATTGGACGACGCAGCGCCGGAGATGCGCTATCAGCCACATCATCCCGATGCCGATGTCGAAGGCTACGTGGCCTACCCGTCTTTCAACCCCGTTGAAGACATGGTGGATCTGACCGCGGCCGTGCGGTCCTATCAGGCCAATCTAACAGTGATCGCGTCCGTTAAGGAAATGGTGGCCCGCACGATCGATATCGGCCGAAGTTAGGCCCGGGGATAACGGCTCACAGTAAGACAGACGACTCATGAATCCGATTGATATCAACAGGGTTATCCCGCCGGAGCTGATCCGCCTCGACGAGCCGACGAAATCCGCGGACGCGTCCGGCTCTTTCGCCGGCATGCTCGACGACGCCTTCGCGCGGATGCGGGAGATCCAAGGGGAAGCGGATGACCAAGTCCGGCAACTGCTGGCCGGCGAACCGGTGGATCTGCATCGAGTGATATTGGCCGGGGAGAAGGCCGGTTTGGCGACGAACTTGATGATGAGTATTCGAAACAAGGTGGTTGACGCGTATCAAGAAGTGATGCGCATGCAGGTGTAATGACCCGGCTGACGACAGCGGTAGATTCCACCTCGATGTGTCCCCTTCCCGGTTCGGCGCGGCCCGGGCTGTCTTATTGCCGCTCGGGATTGTCCCGGCGATAGTGCGGTCCTACCGCCGGGAGGCGACTCGTGAATCCGAGGGTCGTTGAATTCCTAAAGCAGTATTTTGGCCAAGTCCTGAATTTTTGGCTCGGCCTCAACCCGCGCCGCAGGATCGTCTTGGTCGTGTCGGCCCTTTTGGTCTTCGGCGGAATCTATGCCTTTCGAGAGCACATGGCCGACCGGGCCTTTCGGCCGCTTTACACACAGTTGACCGAGAAGGAAGCCGGAGCGGCGGTCGAGAGACTGAAGGAACTCCAGGTACTCTACCGCCTGGCTTCGGGAGGGACGACGATTCTGGTTCCCGAGCCGCACCTTGCGGAAGTGCGGCTACAACTCGCTTCCGACGGACTACCGCAGTACGGGCGGCTGGGGTTTGAACTTTTCGACAATGCCGGCTTCGGGGCCACGGAGTTTGCCGAGCACGTCAATTTTCGTCGCGCCCTGGAAGGTGAGCTGGAACGCTCGATCCTTTCGCTTGCCGAAGTGGAGCGGGCGCGGGTCCACATCAGTTTGCCTCGGCGATCGGTCTTTCTGGAAGATGAGCGGCCGGCGAAAGCTTCTCTGATCCTGCATCTTCGGCGTGGAGCCTCGCTTTCCGAAGAACAAGTGAACGCCGTCTCCTTCTTGGTCGCCAGCGCCGTGGAGGATTTGGACCCGCAAAAAGTCGTCATCGTCGACACCAGCGGTAGGGTCTTAGCACGGCCGGGTCCCGATGGCGACGGCTTTAGCGGAGAGCAGCTCGAATATCGGCGCAAGTTGGAAAAGGAGATCAACCGCCGCGTCGTGGCGACGCTCGAGCCGTATATCGGCTTCGATCGCGTACGCTCGAACGCCGTCGCCGAGGTGGACTGGAATCAGGGGGAGCAAACCGAGGAAGTACTCGACCCCAATACGATCGTGATCACGAAGCAGCGTTCGGAGGAGAACGCCCGGCCGTTGGCGGAAAGAGGCGTACCCGGCACGGCTTCGAATCTTCCGCGGGAACCGGCCGCGCCGGAAGTCGCGGCGAACTCGGCGTCGCGCATTCTCGAGACGACGAATTTCCAGACGAGCCGGACGGTGACGCGTCTGGATCTCGAACGGGGCCAGGTGAAACGGCTTTCGGTGGCGGTTCTCATCGATCACCGCATCGAGGTCAACGAAGAGGCCCGCGAGCTGGTACGGGTGGCGCGGACGCCCGAAGAGATGGAGAAATTCCGCCGGCTGGTGATCGCCGCCGCCGGGATTGTCGAGACGCGCGGGGACACGCTCACCATCGAGAGCTTGCCGTTTACGATTTTCGAGGAGCCGCCGAGGCCGCCGGAGCCGCCGCCGAATCCTGAAGACGAGCTTTTCTCGTTGGAATGGCTCACGAAATACCGATATCACTTAATAACAGTCGGTGTGTCGCTCGTCCTGCTGGTCTTCACCGTATGGTTCGCGATCCGATTCCGACGCCGCATGACGCGCATGAGAGCTGAAGCCGAAGCCAAGCGTCACGCCGAGGAAGAGCAGAAGCAACTGGAGGCAGCCGAGGACGAGGCTCGTAAGCACGCGGTCGAAGAGGCCAAGATGCTGCAAGGGTTGCGGCTGGCGACGCTGCAAAGTTCGAAAGCGCAGGTTCTCAAGAAGCACCTCGAGGAGATGGCCGCCAATGAGTCGGAAGCCTTCGTCCAATTGATGCGTTCCTGGATCCACGAGGATGATAAGTAACGCCGAAACCAACGAAATCTTTTCGGGTCTGCGGAAAGCGGCCATTGCGATCGTCACGCTGGGCGACGAGGTGGCCGCCGAGGTTTTCCGCTACCTAAACGAGGAGGAGATTCAATCCCTCGGCCGGGAGATCTCGAAACTGAGCAAGGTCACGCCGGAACAGGCGGAGAGGGTCCTGCAAGAGTTTCATGAGATGTCGATGGCACAGGACTATCTGATGTCCGGCGGTGTCGAGTACGCGAAACGCGTACTGAACAGCGCTTTCGGCCCTGACCGGGCTCGCCACATCATTGACCGCGTGATGAAATCGCTCGGGAACGAGGTTCCGACCTTCGACTCTTTGCAAAAAGCGGACCCGCAGCAGGTCGCGAAGTTCATTCAGAGCGAGCATCCGCAAACAATCGCTTTGGTGCTTTCCCACCTCAACAGCACCTCGGCCGCGGGCATGTTGATGGCCCTGCAGCCGGAGGTACGCGGAGATGTCGCTCGGCGCATGGCGAACTTGGACCAGATCTCACCCGAGATCGTGCGGCGTATCGCAACGATCTTGGAGCAGAAGCTCAAATCGCTCGGCCAGTTCAGCCGTGAGTCGTACGGCGGCATGCCGGCGGTGGCGGAAATGTTCAATCGGCTGGAGTCGAATGCCGGTCAGGAGTTGCTGGGCCAGATCGAAGAGCTGGACGACGAGTTGGGCGAGGCGATCCGCAACCTGATGTTCGTCTTCGAGGACTTACTGTTGATCGACAGCATGGGCATGCGGGAAATTCTTTCCCGCGTGGATAAGAACACCCTGACGCTGGGACTGAAAGGAACCAGCGAAAAGCTTCAAGAGCACTTTTTCGACAACATGTCCGAGAGGGGCGCGGGGATGTTGCAAGAGGATATGGAAGTGCTTGGGCCGGTCAAGATTCGGGACGTCGAAGCGGCCCAGCAGCAGGTCATCGGCGTGGTTCGAGCACTCGAGTCGGAGGGAGTGATCAGCTTGAAGGGCGCGGTGGGCGAGCAGTACGTCGTCTAATCGAAGTCCGCCGATCGCGCCGGCTTGTTTGTAATCAATGTGCGTACGCGCCGCGGCCACGCGGTCCGTTCGATCTCGTGAGTTCTCGACGTTGCCATGGGCGCCAAGCTGTTTAAACGCGGAGAGGCCGAGGGAGTGACGGAGTTCGTCCCGCCGCATACGGAGACCGATCCCGCCAGGGGGGTCCAACCGTATCAGCTGCGTCAGGTTAGGGCGGAGACCGCGGCGACGACTTTACCCTCGAATTCCGACGATACCGGAACCCATACGGACGCTGCCGGCGACCCGGGCACGGACGAGCAAACCGACGAAGCCCCGGTACAGCCGGAAGTTGACGTGGATGCGCTCCAGCGCGAGGCCTTCCAGCAAGGGTTTAGCGAGGGTGAGAAAGCGGGTTCGGACCGGGCGACGGCGCAGTTTCAAGAGGCGGTAGCCGCATTCGGGCAAGGCGCGCGAGAACTCGCGTCTCTCAAGCCGGTCCTCCGCATGGAAGCCGAAACCGAGCTGGTCGGCCTGGCTCTGACGATCGCCCGTCGCATCATTCGCCGTGAGCTGACAGTGGACCCGACTACCGTGCGGGCGTTGGTCAAGAGCTGTTGCGATGAGTTCGAGCGCGCGGAGATTCACCGTCTCCGCGTCCACCCGGGCGACGTGGAAACGGTCGCGGCCTACTTCGAAGAGAACCCCGGCCCAACCATCCAATTGGAAGCGGACGGCTCCGTTTCGCCCGGTGGAGCGGTTTTCGAATCGGCTCAAGGGGAACTCGACGGTCGGATCGAAACCCAGCTCAGCGAAATCGAATACGGCTTGGCGGATCGCTGACATGAGCGTTCCTGATATTCGGCAATCTCTACGGGCGCTGAGCGCTCAAGTCGAGAACTCACCCACGGTTCGTTGCTCCGGCGTCGTAACGGAAGTCGTGGGCGCGATCGTTGAATCCGAAGGCCCCGCCGTTGCTCTCGGCGATGTCTGCGAAGTGGAGACGGGTGACGCGGACTGGATCCGGGTCCAAGTCGTAGGCTTTCGGGGAAACCGCGTTCTCTCCATGCCCCTCGACGAACCCGGCCCGCTGCAACCGGGCCGCCGCATCGTGGCCCGCCAGGCGCATCGGCAAGCTCCGGCCGGCCCCGAAATCCTGGGTCGCGTTTTGGATGGCTTCGGCCGGCCGGCCGACGGGGCCGGGCCGCTGCACGCTTCGGAATTCCGCGATCTCTACGCATCGCCGCCGGGCCCGCTCGAGCGGGAAGCAATTACCGAGTCCTTGGCGACGGGTGTGCGCGCGATTGACGGCCTGCTGCCGTGCGGGCGAGGCCAACGCATCGGCATTTTCGGCGGCTCGGGCGTCGGCAAGACGACGCTGTTGGGCGCGATGGCCCGTTACAGCGAGGCGGATGTCAACGTGATCGCGCTGATCGGCGAGCGCAACCGCGAAGTCCGCGCCTTTCTCGATGAAACACTAGGGCCCGAAGGGCGCGCCAAGTCGGTGGTCATCGCCGCCACCTCGGACCGCCCGGCACCCGTCCGTGTGCGGGCAACGTTCTTGGCGGCGGCCATCGCGGAAGCGTTTCGCGACCAGGGCAAAGACGTCCTGCTGATCATGGACTCGGTGACCCGCTTCGCGATGGCGCAACGCGAAATCGGGCTGGCGGCGGGAGAGCCCCCGAGCGGGAAAGGCTATACGCCATCGGTTTTTCAAATGCTCCCGAAGGTGTTCGAGCGCGCGGGAAATTTCGCCCGCGGTTCGATTACAGGTTTCTACACGGTGTTGGTTGAAGGCGACGACATGAACGATCCGATCGCGGACGCCGCGCGAGCGGTCCTCGACGGCCATATCGTGCTCTCTCGCGAGTTGGCGTCAGCCAACCACTATCCAGCCATCGACGCTCTGGAAAGCGTGAGTCGGCTGGCGCAGAGCGTGGCCGCGCCGCAGCACCTCGACTGGGCCTCACGGCTGCGCAACTCGATGGCTACCTACAGGCGCTCGGAGGATTTGATCAACCTCGGCGCCTATGTTGGCGGCTCGAACGCGGCAGTGGACTCCGCGCTTGCGGTTCGCGACGAGATCGTCACCTTCTTGAAGCAGGATCTAGCCGCGCATCAATCGCTGGACCAAACGCTGGGGCAATTGCAGACACTGGCCCAAAAATTGTGAAGCTATCTTCTCTCCGACGTCTCGCCGACTTCCGGCGTCAACAACTCGACGTCGCGGAAGCCGAACTGGCGCGACTTCGCGGTCAACACAACGGTTACGAAAGCGAAATTCGAATGGCGGCGGCGGATTCGATCAAGGCCCGCGATCAAGCCGCGGGGCGGGCCCAGACCGACGGCAGCTCGTTGACGGCGCTCCAAGACCACCTCGACTTTCTCGAGCTGCGGCAAAACCGGTCGGCCCATGCCGCGGCCCAACTCGAGCAGGAAATCGCGCAACAAGTGGCCGTTGTGTTGGCGGCCCGGCGCGAGTTCGAGATCGTCGGGCGATTGCTCGAGAAACAACGCCGGCTGGAACGGCTGCGCGTTGATCGCGTCGAACAGGCCCGGGCGGACGAGTGGTTCCTGACGAGACTGTCGCGCCGTCGGCGGGAGCGCTCGCGGTAGGGAGAGCAGCGGCGGCCGAGTAACCACTCGGGATTTTCGAAAGAGCGGGCGTGTCCGTAGGGAGACCGCGGAGGGTCACTTAGCCCGGATTTCCACTTTAGTTTCGGTTCTGCTAACCATCGGGTGGACTCGGACGCCTTTATTTATGCGGGCTTGAAAGCACTCAAGGCGCTGAGGAGATCAACACCCAATGGGTGAAAAAGAAAACAAACCGTTTCAGCTCACCTTCAATGGATTTCTCAAGGTCGATTTCCAAGGATCGCGAGTCACCTCGGATGGCGGGCTGATTCTCATTCGCGAACTGGACGAACGACTCGGACTAGGCAAGCTGATAGACGAGCATCTGACGGATTCGCGGCAAGGCTCGAACAAGAAGTTCCCGTTCGTCGATCTGCTGCGACAGTCGGTCTACTCCCGCTTGGCGGGCTACGAGGATCTCAACGACGCCGTTCGTGTCTCCGCCGATCCAACCTTTCGGCTGATTGGCTCGAAGAAGAACTGGGATCGCGGCGCGGCGCTGACCTCCCGGCTGCAGAGCTTCGAGACCGCCATGCTCGCCGGCGACGAGAATCTGATCGGGCTGATGGCGGTGAACCGCGAGTTGATCGCGCAAGCCGAGGCCGGTGATGACTCCGCGTGCGTCGTGCTGGACATGGACTCTACCGAGAGCCCCGTCCACGGCCGGCAGGAAGGCAGCGCCTACAACGGCCACTTCGAGTCGGTCTGCTACCACCCACTGTTGCTGTTCAACCAGCACGGCGATTGCTTGGCGGCAAAGTTGCGACCGGGCAACGTGTCCAGCGCCGAGGACTGGGACGAGCTGCTGCTGCCGGAAATCGAACGCCAACAGGCGGAGGGCAAACAGGTGACGTTCCGGGCCGATGCCGCCTTCGCCAAGCCGGATATTTACGAGACGTTGGAGGAGCGCGGCGTGGACTACGTGATTCGCATCCCGGCCAACAAGAGCCTGGAGCTGGAGATCGAAGATATCCTGTTTCGTCCGCCGGGCAGGCCGAGCGCAAAGCCCCTGGTGCGCTACAGGAGCTTTCGGTATCAGGCCGCGAGCTGGTCGAAGTCCCGGCGGGTTGTTGCGAAGGTCGAGCATCACCAAGGTGAGTTGTTTCCTCGCGTCGGTTTCATCGTCACGAGCATGGCCTTGCCGAGCCGCTCGCTGGTGCGGTTCTACAACAAGCGCGGCACGGCGGAGCAGTGGATCAAGGAAGGCAAACAAGCGACGCATTGGACAAGGCTGTCATGCCATCGGTTCCGGGCCAACGAAGTGCGACTGCAACTCAGCGTGCTGGCCTATAACCTGGGGAACCTATGGCGGAGGCTCGGGCTGCCGCAACGGATCAAGAGCTGGTCGCTGACGAGCTTGCAACAGCGCCTGATGAAGACGGGCGGTAGGCTGGTCAAGCATGCGCGGTACTATTGGCTGCTGTTGGCCGAAGGACATCTGAACCGGCGGCTGTTCGGCGACATGCTGCATAGGATCTGGGCGCTGCCTGTGCCGGGTGGGTAGCGTTGCCCGGGCGAGGATCAACAGTTTTTGGCTCCAAAAAGGTTTCGCAGGGAGCAGTGTCGGCCGGAGCGCCGTTCAGTCCGCTCAATCAACGTCTGTGAGCGGACGGACGAGCCCTGGCGCCTACCGGCGGAGGTGATGTGCAGGGTTCAGCGCGAAAAGACGTGGTATTCGGCGCAGCGGGGGTGTATCCTGTGACCGTGCCAGGGCCAAAATGGAAATCCTGGCTTAGATTCGTAACTCTATCCTTTCGGAAACCGGACTCTTCGGGGATGCTTCCGGGTCTCGGTTTGAGTCCGAACCAGCGGCGATTGGGGCCGTCGCGGCTCTTTCCGTTCCACCCATCACGCTAGTCTGGAATTTTTTGTTCTTTTGCTTTCAATCATTTAGTGTTTACCTGTTGGTCTAGAAGCAGAAGGTTGATGGTAGCCTTTGGCTAGACATCTCCTTTGTGGACTGGACGCCCCTCGTGCTTGCTAAGCCGAGGGGCATTCTTCTTCTCGCGGGGCCCTAACTCCAGCTAAGAGTCTTCCAGTCGGCGGATCTCATCCCGTCTCGGGTTGAGAGACCGCCCTCGTTGCGCGCGAGCGTACGGACTTGGGATGACGGACCCGCCTATCGAAAGTGAACGCCATGAAAAAACGCATCTTGTTCTCGATCATCTTGTCCGCGTCGTCTCTGATCGGACAAACCAAAGTGGAGCTGACCGAACAGGTCAAGGGCGCGCTGGCGCCGGTGAACGGCGGAACCGGGGTTTCGGCCTGCGCGGAAGGCGAGACGTTGGTTTGGCAATCCGGAGCCTTCGTCTGTTCCACGGTCAGCGGCGTCGGAGCCGACGACACGCGTCTGATCGCTTCTGACTTTGACTTTTCGCAAGCGCCGGGAGGAAACCTCAATGCTTCCAGCCCGGCGACGGTAACCCTGACGCCTTGCCCATCGGGAGTCGACGGGGCGAACACAAATCATTTCCTGCGAATCCTCGATTCGGTGGCCGGCGATGAAAACGTCTTGATCACCGGCGGATCTTGCACCAGCGCCGCCTCCTCGGGGACCGTGCAGTTTACGCCCTCTCTGAGTCATACGTCGGCCAACTGGACGCTGGACAGCGCCTCGGGCGGCGTCCAGGAGGCGGTGTGGGAGGCAGGGAAAGGAAAGTTCGTGTACCTGGACGGTCTCAGCAACGTTTGGGCCACGATTTCCATTCCTCGGACCAGCGTCAGCATCGTCGGAAAGGGCCACGGCACTTCCGGATCACGCATCCTTCCGAAAGTGGACTCCCTGACCGTTTTCTCCTTTGACCCATCGGTAAGCCTAACGCGGTTTCGCGCGGAAAACTTCGAAGTCAACGCCACTTCCTTGGGCAACAACACCGTCACCGTCTTTCAGGGAACTGACGTGATTGATACGTACTTCAACCATCTTTACTTCCAGGATACGTTTGAAGCCTTCCATTTGGACGGCGACGGCATCACGGTTCGGGACACCACGATTCGCGGGACGGTAACCGCGTTCTTTGGTGACGAAACCGGTTCAGATCGCACCTTTCATCTCCTGATCGATGGCTGGCAGCAAACCGCGGCCGGGCTTCAATACACTACGTCGGTGCCTCCGATTACCTTTCAGAGGGTGGTCAACGGCTTCATTCGAAACGTAGTGTTTCGGGATTTGAACAACACAGCGACCCATGCCATCGTTCTCACGAATGCTTGCGAGGGAGTGCAAGTCACCGACAGCATTATCGTGAACTCCCAGGGAGGAATCCTACTCGAGGAGACGACGGTCGGCCCGGAAACCAAAGCAGCGGATTGGACGCTGATCGACAACGTTATGTGCGACCAAATCGGAACGATTTGCGTCGACATCGAGGGCAACGCCAAATTTACGACGATCAACCAGCTCTACGATACGAATCCCGACGCGGGCGCGCGAGCCGGCGTGTTGATACGGTCGAGCGCCTTCACTACCGGTACCAGCGTTACCCAGAGCGTCTTTCAGAATATGGTCACCGGTTACACCGGCATTGAAGTGGAGGCCGGCGTGAATTGGTTCGTTCTTTCGAGCAACTTCTTTTGGGGGAACGTGGGCTCTTCCATCGTGGTCAAACCCGGTTCGAGCAACCGGTATGTGATCACCCATAACTTCCTGGACGGCACGGCGTCCTTCATTACCGACGGCGGAACCGGCGCGGACAAGCATGTGGCCGGGAACGTGCCTTAACCTTCACGAATGGGACGTTGGACTCGGGCGCGCGGGATCGACGGTGACGTCGAACGCTCCGGTCTTGGTGTGGACCAGAGCCGTCGTTGTGGCCGGGGTCCAACGTCCTTCTTCCAACAATCCGCCCAAGGCCCGGTCATGCAACCATTCCTTTTCAAAACAGCTCATTGTCAGTAGACGGGTGCCGGGCGGCCGTCCCTCGTACTGACCGCTCCGTCCCGTAGCTCACCTCCAGCGACCACAATCAAAGCCGTAGGAACGCGCAACTCGTGGGGTAGAATAGGACCATGGATGCCGTCAAAACGCTGAGGCTGTACGTGGTACTCGGCCTGTGTCTGTGGGCCTCGACGGCATGGGCGCAGGAGGCCGCGCCGGGCACGGAGGCCCCCTCCTCCCCCGGCGAAACCCCAAAAGCCCTCCCCGAGCCTCCCACGAACGCTCTAGACAAAGCGCAGTTGGAATTTTATCTACGCCATCTCTATATTTGGGCCCCGGAATTCAAGGTCGAAGTCGGGGACTTCACTCCCTCCGAGATCGCGGGCCTGCTTAGGACAGAAGTGAAAGTTTCCTTCCGGCTGACCTCGCAGGTGAAGATCTTCCTCGTCAGTGAAGACGGCAAACACATCCTCGACGGGGCTCGCTACCAAATTGCCGGGAACCCCTTCCGCCTCAATCTCGACAAGATCGATATGCTCGACTTGCCCGGTTTCGGTACCGAAGGCGCGCCCGTCGCCATTGTCGTGTATAGCGATTTTCAGTGCCCTCACTGCGCTCGCGAGGCACGGACGCTACGGACGCAGCTCGTGGAAGAGTACCCGTATGACGTACGGGTCTACTATCGCGATTTTCCGCTCCCGAAACACAAGTGGGCCGGGCAGGCCGCGATCGCCGGGCAATGTCTTCGGGACGAGGATAATTCCGACATTTACTGGGAGTATTTCGACTGGGTTTTTGCCGCCCAGAAGGAAATCAATCCGCAAAACTTCAACGAAAAGCTGAACGGGTTTCTCGCTGAACACAACATCGACGCGCTTCAGGTATCGCAATGTCTCGAGTCGGAGGAAAGCGCGGCGAAACTCAAGGACTCCATACAGGAAGGCGCCGGCGTCGGAGTTCGCTCCACGCCGACGATGTTCGTCAACGGCCGCAGGGTTGGGTCGGTGAAATGGCCCCGCCTGAAGCAAATCATTGACAGCGAGCTGGCCTACCAGGAAGTGGTCCACAACGCCGGCGATGACTGCGGTTGCTCGATTACGCCGCAAATTCCGGGCTTTGAATAGGCTGCCGACGTTTCGTGGCCGCCGAGTCGACTTGAGCGTGCCGCGGAAAGCGGTTACCGACCCGAGAGAGTTTCATGCGATCTTATTCCCCACGACGGATTGCCGCTCCCCTGCTTGTTCTCGTTCTCCTGCTGCCGCTCCCAAGCGTTGCGGCCAAGCTTGCCGAGGCCGACCCGGGACGCTATCTCGAACACATCAAGTACCTCGCCGCCCCCGAACGCGAGGGGCGCGACGCGGGCTCGGCCGGCTTGGAACAAGCCGCGAACTACATCGCCGAGCGCTTCAGGGAATACGGTCTCAAGCCCATGGGCAACGGCGGTTCTTACCTCCAACCCTTCACGGTAACCACCGGGGCGACGATGGGAGAGGGCAATCGGCTGACCGTGCTCCAGGGCGAAAAGTCCCTCTCGTTGCAGCCCGGCGAAGACTACGTTCCGGTGAATTTTTCTTCCAACGGTTCGGTCAGCGGCCGGGTCGTCTTCGCCGGGTACGGCGCCGCAGCGGATGAGTTTGACTACGACGACTACCATCACCTGGACGTCAAGGGAAAGATCGTTGTCGTCGTGCGATACGAACCCAAGCGCTTTTCCAAGAGCAACGGCAAGTCGCGGCCTCACACCCATCACGCCCATCTGATCACGAAGGCCATCGAGGCCCGCAATCGCGGAGCCAAGGCCCTTCTGCTGGTCAACGGCCGCTTGGAAGGCGAAAAGGACGACTTGCTACTGAAGTTCGGGGGCGTCAGCGGCCCCGACGACGCGGGCATCTTGATGGCCCAGGTTAAAAACGATCTAGTCAACGGATGGCTCAAAGAAGAAGGCGAATCGCTGACGAGCCTTCAAGACGCCATCGATGAAAAGCAAAGCCCTCGCTCTTTCACGTTTGACGAATCGCTGCGGGTTTCGATCGAGATCGACATCGAGCGCGAGCAAGCCGAGGTGCACAACGTCGCCGGCTACATCCCGGGGAACAGTAGCGAGTACGTTGTCTTAGGGGCGCACTACGACCATCTCGGGTTTGGGGGCCAAAACTCATTGGCGCCGAGAAAAATCGGCCAAGTCCACCACGGCGCCGATGACAACGCCTCCGGCACGGCGGGACTCTTGGAGTTGGCCAGACTCTTTGCCGGCCGGGCGGGCGCTCTTGATCGCGGTGTCCTCTTCCTGGCGTTTGCCGGAGAGGAAATCGGCTTGCTCGGTTCGTCGCACTGGGTCAACAACCCGACCCTCGAACTCGACGACGCCGTGGCCATGCTCAACATGGACATGATCGGACGCGTCCAAAAACGTCGCATCTATCTGGGCGGCGTCGGGACGGGATCAGGTCTCGAAGACATTGTCAGCGACGTAAGCGACAACTACGATTTCCAAATCGATCGGTCCAAGTCCGGCTACAGCGCCAGTGATCACACGTCCTTTGTCGGGAAAAACGTTCCGGTCCTTTTCTTTTTTTCCGGCTTGCACGGCGATTACCACAAACCCTCCGACACCTGGGACAAAATCGACAGCGCCTCGGCGAGCGAGTTGGTCAACCTCATAGGCGATGTCGCCTCACGCTTGGTCGCAGTCGAGAAGCGCCCGAGATTCGTGAAGGTCGAACGCGCCTCCCACGGCAGCCACGTAGGCGGTACGGGCGGCGGCTACGGGCCGTGGTTTGGGTCGGTGCCTGATTTCGGCCCGGTGGAAACAGGAGTCAAGTTCGCCGACATCCAGCCCGGCTCTCCGGCCGACAAAGCGGGCGTCAAGGCAAACGATATTCTGATCGAGTTCGGCGGCAGCCCGGTGCAAAACCTCTACGATTTCACGCATGCCCTGCGGGCCCACAAGGTCGGAGATGTTGTTGAAGTGAAGGTGCTGCGCGAAGGCAACGAAATTGCCGCCACAGTGACCCTCGAACAACGGCGCTGATGGACCTGCGCTGACTTCGCGCCCGTCGGCATGTGTCGGGTCGGCCGGCGCCCAGCCTCGGCATGATCCCAAACCGAGCCGCGCGCGTGAGCAAGCGGTATGCGATGAAGTGCATTCAACCCGAAGGGCGGTTTCGGGAGCGCGAGGCCCAGTGCCGGGCGTGAAACCCTTATCCGACAGAACCACGCCGGTAACGGCGTGAGCAAATGACTATCGAGAAAGGCCCCAGGGGGGGTGTTGTAGGACCGTCACCTTCCGGTGCCGGGGCGGGTTCATCGCATACCGCTTGCTCACGCGCGCGGCTCGGTTTGGGACGCATCCGCTCGACCTTTGGACGCCCCTCCCCGCGCGCGATCCACTAGCCGGCACTCCTACCATGGCCTCGCTACGACAAGCGGCGGGCAAGTCCACCCGCCAAGGAGGCGCCCCATGAACTGTCCCCCATTTCTTCACAGCCCCTCACTGCCGGTCGGGGAATTCGGCGAGCCAGTTTTGCACGACTCGGATCACCGGCTCACGGCCTTCTCCGACGCTTTCGCGCAGGAAGAAGCTCTCGCCGTCGGCGGAGACGTCATAGCGCCCCCATAACGCCCCCTGTAGCAGAGACTCGTCCCGAAACAAACTCTTCGAAGCCCCGATCGAAAAGCTCGGGGAAAGTGTCACCGGCACGGCGAAAAGCTCACCTTCGTTCCTGTAATACAGCTCTTTGCCGTCCCGGCGCCAAAGCGGGTCGTTGCCGCCGCCGCTTGAAACCTGCCGCTTTCCACCACCGTCGGGAAACGCCTGGACGTAGACCTCGTAGCGCCCCGATTCCGTCGACTCATACGCCACGAAACGGCCGTCGGGTGAAAACCTCGCCGCCTTTTCGGCAAATTCCGTGTGAAGAAACCGAACCGCTTCCCTTTCGCCCTTGTCGTCAATCTTCAAGTACGCGATGTCGAACCCGACTTCGGGTCATTTATCGAGTAGAGAAGGTATTTGCCGTCGCGAGACCAGTCGCTTGGCCACTCATTCAGCTCCGTCGCAACCACCGGCCGCGCTTCCCCGCCGCCGTCGGACGATTTCACATAGATATCGGCGTTCTCTTCGCGCCGTCGTGAGAAGAAGGCGATCCGGTTTCCGTTCGGCGACCACACCGCCATTCCGTCGTTGTTGCGCCCGAACGTGAATCGAGTCGGCACGGCGCGCGCGACCTCCACAACCCAAACGTCAAGGTTTCCCTCCACGTTCGCTTCGACGGCCACGAGATCACCGTTCGGTGAGCGGGAGACGCTGGCAATCGGGCCGGCGGTCTGGCCAAGCGTTTTGAGCTTTCGGCCTTCGCGGTCCCGAGAAACGACGACGCTGTTGCGCGTCTCCCCTTGCTCGAGGTAAACCAACGTGCCGTCGTTCGCAACGCTCGGAAAGCGACCCCGCGCCGTCACCGCGAAAGGTTCGCCCGTAGCCTTACCAGTTTGAGATGCAAACGGCAACGCCAAGATCCCGGAATTTCGAGACGAGTAAAGGATGTGTCCGCCCGCTGAAACAAAGGGATCGCGCCCTTGGGCCGGCACCTCTTCATCACCGCTCTCCAGGTCATGGATCACGAGGTCTTTGTCTTCACTGTCTTCACTAAACGAACCGCGGCCGAACAGCACCAAGGTGGAGCCCGCAGCCGCCGGAAACATCCGGAGATTCCACCGGCGATCGGTCTGTGGACCCAAGAGGAGTTTTGGAGTGCCGCCCGCCGAAGAGACTTCGTGGAGTCCCTGCCCAATATTGAAAAGGATTCGCTCGCCTTCGGGACTCCATGCACCCGAGGGAAATACGAACCGCACGGATGTCGGTAGCGCGCAAACACGAAGCGCCGGCCCGCCCTCGACCGGCACTTTCTTGAGTTCTTCTCCCGTAAAGAAGCCGACATATCCGCTGTCGGGCGACCAAAAGGGGGACATTCCCTCTCCGAGTTCGCGTGGTTCGTCGCGGTCGAGGTCCCGCACCCACAGTCTTGCCTGTGTAGCCAACACACCACCGCGCTGATAGACGATGTGGCGGCCATTGGGCGAAATCACGGCATAGCGAAGGTCGGGGCCGACGGTGAAAGAGAAGCGCCGATGCGGAAGCTCCGCGGCCGGTTCGGACCACAACCCCAGCACCACGATCACGCCAAGCGCCGCCGCGAAGAGCACCCACGGCAGCCACGTCCCTACGCGACGCCTGTCGGCCTGAGGGGCGGAAGACAGGGAATTTCCGCCGGCCGCGGTTAGGGGGCCGAATCCTTCGGCTCCGGCCCGCTTTATTCCTACACTCGCCGGCGAACCGGCCGATCCCCCTGACGACAACTCCTTGCTGAGTCGTCGCAGATCGACGAGCATGTCTTCGACGTGCTGGTAACGATCCTCTCGGTCTTTCTCCAAACTCTTGGCGACAATTCGCTCCAGCTCCATCGGCAAACCGGCCCGCAAAGCGGTGATCGGCTCCGGCTCCTCGTTGGCGATGGCATAGAGAACGGCCTCTTGCCGCTCTCCCTCGAACGGCAATCGGCCCGTAACCATCTCATAGATCACAACCCCGAGTGACCAAATATCCGCGCGACGATCGGCGCGCTCGCGGCGAGCTTGCTCGGGCGACATGTAGGCGGGAGTGCCGAGGATGGTTGCCGTCTTGGTCAGTTGGGATTGCTCGGCCAATTGCGCCAAACCGAAATCCATGATCTTGACGACCCCTTCGGGCGTGACCATCAAATTGGCGCTTTTGATGTCTCGGTGAACGACGCCTTTCTTGTGCGCGGCCTGAAGGCCCCCCGCCGATTGCACGGCGATGTCGAGCGCCTCCTCAAGCTTGAGGGGCCGCTCTTTGAGCTTGTCCTTCACGGTTCGGCCCTCGATGTAGGCCATCGCCAGGAAGGTGCGGCCGATCGCCTCGTCGATTTCATGGACCGTGCAGATGTTGGGGTGGTCGAGCGCCGCCGCCGCTTTTGCCTCTCGCGTGAAACGGTCGCGGGCTTCTTGCTCCTCAACAAGATGAGCGGCGAGAAACTTCAGCGCCACCGGACGGTCGAGTCTCGTGTCCTCGGCTTTGTAGACGATCCCCATGCCGCCCTCGCCGAGCTTGGCGGTGATTTTGTAGTGGGATATGGTTTGGCCGACCATGAGGAGCTGTTGGCTCGATTGTACCGCGCCGGGGGGCTGTGAAAAAATGGGGATTGTACCGAGCGCCGACCGCATAAGTTCCCTTGAGTCAGGACCCTCATCCGGCGCGAAGTGGACTGTACCCGATTTTTTCGCAGCCCCTCGCGCGGCGGAATAGAAAACCGGGCCTATGGCGTCCAGGCCCGGCTTGATCCGAAACCGAGCCGCGACCGTGAACCCAAAGCAATAGTCCCAGCCCGACCGGCTGGTAGAATAGCCTATCCGCAAGCTAGACTTGGCCGGTGCCGGGCTCGGACTTCAAATCCGATGTTTGCTGTTCCGCAGCAAGGGTGGGTACGACTCCCACTAGCTTCCGCCATAATGCTATCTTAGTTCGATGACTTATCATTTACCTGGTGCCCGGAATTGTGCCCGTGGATGCGCGCCTTTCGTCCTCCGCCACAAGAACACGCTCATAACAAGCCGATGATGTCCCTGCCAACTCGGCGTCTCCGGCTGTTTTTCTTGACCGTCTGCCTGCTTGCCGCTTCGGCGTGCTTTCGGTCGGCCCCGGAAGCAATCGCTCCCAACATCATCGTCATCACGATTGACACACTGCGAGCCGACCACCTCGGATGTTACGGGTACTTCCGAGATACGTCCCCCAACATCGACCGATTTTCCGAGCAAGCGATTCTGTTCGAAAACGCCTTCACAACGATGGCCACCACACTTCCGGCCCATCTATCGCTGATGACCTCCGCCTACCCCGTGACCCACGGCGTGAAGGGGAACCTGAAGGCATGGAAACAGCCTTTTTCCGGGTCGGGCGGCATCAAGACCTTGGCTCAAGCGATGCGTTCGCTGGGCTATGAAACAGCGGCCTTTGTCAGCGCCGTGCCGCTCAAGCCCCACTCGGGCATTCAGGTTGGGTTCGACACCTATGATTTTCCGCGCGACAAACAGCGGCCGGCGGAGACGACAAACCGTCGTGTGTTCAAGTGGCTCGCTCGGCCGCGCGAGAAACCGTTCTTTCTTTGGGTGCACTATTTCGATCCGCACGCTGCTTACAACCCCCCCCGCCCTATAAGAAATTCTTTGCAACGGATGCCCAACAGCGAGAGTACCTCGAGAGCATTGATGTGGCGTTTGCCAAGTTTCCCCGGATTCACGGCATACAGAACCGCTACGACGGCGAAATCCGCTACACGGACGATCAGATTCGGCGACTGTTTGGTCGAATCCGACGCCAGGGGCTTTGGGACAACAGCGCGATCGTGCTGACGGCGGACCATGGCGAGGGATTGGGTCAGCATGACTGGGTCGGACACTTGCACATTTACAACGAGCAACTGCATATTCCGCTCATCGTGAAATTCCCTTCCAACCTCGGACACCCCGCGCAACGCTTGCGGCGGATCGCTTCCTTGGTGGATATTGTTCCCACACTCGTAGGGGAACTCGACATTGCCATTCCCGACAACCTACGCGGCCCGATGGAGGGAATCAACCTGATGCGGTCCGATGTAGAAAGGCCGTTCGTCCTTGCCGAAAGAGCACACGTGCTAAAATTTGCGTTGATCAGCCGAGATTGGAAGTTCTTTCATTCAACCGAACGGCCCGATGAACTCTACAACATGCGAACCGATCGTGGCGAGAGGCATAACGTAGTCGAAGAGAATCCGGAGACATCCCGCGAAATGTTCACCGAACTGCTGAAGATTCGAGCCAGACAACCGGCACAAGGCAATCCCACCAATCAGCTCGGTGATTCGGAGCGCGAGCAAGAAATCTTGAAACAGCTGCGGAGTCTGGGCTACGTCAAGCGATAGAATCGTCGGACGCTCGAGAACTCGCCGGCCCTTGTATGGCGTGTGGCGGAGGCGTCAACACACCGGTCTGCTAGACTAGGAATCGATCCGAAACCGAGCCGCGACCGTGAACCCAAAGCAATAGTCCCAGCCCGACCGGCTGGTAGAATAGCCTATCCGGAAGCTAGACTTGGCCGGTGCCGGGCTCGGACTTCAAATCCGATGTTTGCTGTTCTGCGGCAAGGGTGGGTTCGACTCCCACTAGCTTCCGCCATAAGCGGGACGGGAGATCGCGAGGGCGCGGCTCGTGGTTAAGTATCGGGACGAGAAATCCACCCATCTGGCGCTGCGTTCTCCATGGAGAACGCACTCATGAGAAGGCGAGCGTGACTCTCGCGCGACTGATGCGCCTTCCAATTCCCTCTCGCCGGCTGCCGTGGTTGGCGATCTGCCTGCTCGCAACCTCGGCGTGCTTTCGGTCGGGACCGAAGACGATCTCTTCCAACATCATTGTGATCACTATCGACACGCTGCGCGCCGATCACCTCGGATGCTACGGGTATTTTCGAGATACGTCACCCAACATCGACCAATTTGCCCAAGATGCGGTTCTGTTTGAGAACGCGTTCACAACGATGTCAACCACGTTGCCCGCGCATCTGTCGCTGATGACATCGACGTACACCCCGGCGCACGGCGTTAAAGGGAACATGGACGTATGGAAAAGCCCGTTTGCCGGCTCAGACGGCGTCACAACTCTGGCTCAAGCCATGAGGCTGCTCGGCCATGAAACAGCGGCCTTCGTTAGCGCGACGCCGCTCAAGCCTCACTCGGGGATTCAGGTTGGGTTCGACTCTTACGATTTTCCCGATGGCACGGAGCGTCGCGCGGCGGCAACAAACCGTCGCGTGTTCGAGTGGCTGGATGAGTCGCGCGAAAAACCGTTCTTCCTTTGGGTTCACTATATTCGACCCGCACGCGCCCTACAGCCCCCCCTCGCCCTACAAAGCATCCTTTGCCACGGACCCTCGGCAGCGGGAGTACCTCAGCAGTGTTGACATATCGTTTGCCAAGTTTCCGCGGATTCGCGCCGGGCACAATGCCTACGATGGCGAGATCCGCTACACCGACGAACATGTCCGGCATTTATTCGATCGAATCCGAGAGCAGGGGCTCTGGGAGAACAGCACGATCGTGCTGACAGCGGATCACGGGGAGGCGCTGGGACAACATGCCTGGCTCGATCACGGCCGCATTTACAACGAGCAACTCCATATTCCCCTCATCGTAAAATTCGCATCGACGCCGGGGCATCGCGCGCAACGTTTGACGCGGGTCGCTTCCCTGGTGGACGTTGTTCCGACCCTCGTCGAGGAACTCGAAATTGCTGTTCCGGACAACCTCCGCAGCCGGATGCAGGGGATCAACTTGATGCGGTCGGAAAATGAAAGGCCGTTCGTGTTTGCCGAAAGGGTACACCGACATCGAGATTGGGAGTCAGGCCTGAAATTCGCGTTGATCAGTCGGGATTGGAAATTGTTCCATCTCACCGAACACCCCGACGAGCTTTACAATATGCGAACCGATCGCGGCGAGAAGCACAACGTAATCGAGAAAAATGCCGAGACATCCCGGCGGATGCTTGCCCACCTGCGGAAGATTCGAACGAAGAGGTTCGAGGACGACACTCCGGCCGATCGGCTCGGCGACTCGGAGCGCGAGCGGGAGATCCTGAGACAACTGCGGAGCCTGGGCTATGTCGATCGATAGATGTCGCCGGGTTGGAAACTTGCCGGGTCAATGCTTCCAATGCTTCCCTGCTTCCAGGCCGAAACAGCGCGGTCTGCTAGACT
The DNA here is from genome assembly GCA_965238125.1 of Bryobacterales bacterium. Lineage (GTDB taxonomy): Bacteria > Acidobacteriota > Terriglobia > Bryobacterales > UBA6623 > UBA6623. The sequence goes on from OZ250179.1 coordinate 2,193,347, forward strand.
GGGAATGCTCGGCGGCTCACCCGCGGTCGAGTTCCGCAACTTATTGAAAACACAAAGCGCCCGTAGCTCAGCTGGATAGAGTGCTTGCCTCCGGAGCAAGAGGTCGCGCGTTCGAATCGCGCCGGGCGTACCATTATTTTCAACAACTTACAGTGAATCGGCAAAGCGTGGAACTAGGCGATGTGATCAGAATGTGATCAATGTGCTAGACTTCGCGGGCATAGTGAACCGACTCGCCGTCGCCCTTCTCGCCTACGCCGCCAAAGACCTGCTGAGCGGCCGCGACACCCAGGAAATTCTCACCTTGGATCGACGGAGCCCCGTGGTAACCTTGGCCCATGACACTACCAATTTCGGCTGGCTACGTTGAGCTTCTGGGTCTCGTCGGCGGGTTTGTGGGGGCGATAATACTTGCGTTTTCGGTGAAGGCACACCCTGGTGGTGCGACGCATGAAGGCGTTCCCCTTGCAGTGTACTTTCCCCGTTGGTTCAAGGTCGGAGTAGGGGTTCTGTTGGCCGGTTTCGCCTTGCAGATTGCGGCTAGTAGTCTCGCAACGGTGGGTCGCCACTCCGGCGACCCAATTGACAGCCCATCCGACCGCGTAAGCGGCCAACGTTACTCATTGGGTCACGACCCTGGGTTCGGGGCCACGGTCAGCATCTTCGACAGTCGCGAAGGCCGCCTCTATCTGCGAACCCTCGAAGACAACCCGGAAGGTAAGTGGGTGGTTTTTGACGTCAACGAAGGCCAACAGGTGCTGGCTGCCACCGACGATCCAGTCCAATGATCGACGCCATCACGCGCAGGGCATCGCCTGGGTCGACGGAGCCCCCGCGCTGCTCCCCTTCGCCCTGTGCTGCCATTTGGCAGGCATAAGAAGCCGACAGGACGCGTCTACGGCTGTGAGGGGGGGGTTGACAGAGTTCCCCTAAGTGTGTACTCTAGTGTGTATCCACACTTCTGTGTGTCAGAGAGGTACACTAAATGATGACTGAGACCGTAACAATGCCGAGCCGTAAGAACATCTACATCCGCGACGAAGATCAAGATCTGCTCCGGGAGTTTGAATCTGATGGTGGGAACGCTTCCGAGCTTTTCTCTAAGTCGCTCAAAAGGCACATCGACGAAGAGCGCGAACGTAAAGAGCAGGAGAAAGCCGCACGGGGACAGCACGGACGAATCATCGTCGAACTGTTGGACCAATACGGCATCTTCCGGAAGAAGGCGTTCCAGGGGCGCTGGCTCTTGGACCCCGAGGCTCTTGGATCGGGCGGGATAGAGCCCCAGTACTGGGGGATAGCCGAGACCCAATTAGGCCGGATAGTGGTCGTTCATCACGACGACGAACGAGAGACCGACCCAAGCACCTTCAAGGTCATGACTCTGGAGGAGTTCCGTGAAAACGACTCGGTGCCGGCTGACATCAAAGCGGATGCCCTGGAAGTCCTCGGCGAAGACTACGTTGAGGAACTCGATATCTGAGCCGTTCTTCTTCCCTTCCTCGGCGCTGAGGGGTATTGCGCCCCGGCGAGGGATGGGCGTATAGTAGAAAGCGCCCCGGCAAGGTGCCTAAACCAGGATTTCCATTTTGGCCCTGGCACGGTCACAGGATACACCCCCGTTGCGCCGAATACCACGTCTTTTCGCGCTGAACCCTGCACATCACCTCCGCCGGTAGGCGCCAGGGCTCGTCCGTCCGCTCACAGACGTTGATTGAGCGGACTGAACGGCGCTCCGGCCGACACTGCTCCCTGCGAAACCTTTTTGGAGCCAAAAACTGTTGATCCTCGCCCGGGCAACGCTACCCACCCGGCACAGGCAGCGCCCAGATCCTATGCAGCATGTCACCGAACAGCCGCCGGTTCAGATGCCCCTCCGCCAGCAGCAACCAGTAGTAGCGAGCATGCTTGACCAGCCGACCGCCGGTCTTCATCAACCTGTGTTGCAAACTCGTTAGCGACCAGCTTTTGATTCGCTGCGGCAGCCCTAGCCGCCGCCACAGGTTGCCCAGGTTGTAGGCCGGCACGCTGAGTTGCAGCCGTACCTCGTTGGCTCGGAAGCGGTGACACGACAAGCGGGTCCAGTGCGTGGCCTGTTTGCCTTCTTTGATCCACTGCTCCGCCGTGCCGCGCTTGTTGTAGAACCGCACGACCGAGCGGCTCGGCAAGCTCATGCTCGTCACGACAAATCCGACGCGCGGGAATAGTTCGCCCTGGTGATGCTCGACCTTGGCGACAACTCGCCTTGCCTTCGACCAGCTCTCGGCCTGATAGCGAAAACTCTTGTAGCGCACTAGGGGCTTGGCGTTCGGCCTGCCCGGTGGCCGAAACAGGATGTCCTCGATCTCCAGCTCCAGGCTCTTGTTCGCCGGGATGCGAATCACGTAGTCCACGCCGCGCTCCTCCATCGCCTCGTAGATCTCGGGCTTGGCGAAGGCGGCGTCGGCGCGGAACGTCACCTGTTTGCCCTCCGCCTGTTGTCGTTCGATCTCCGGCAGTAGCAGCTCGTCCCAGTCCTCGGCGCTGTGCACGTTGCCGGGACGCAGCTTCGCGCCTAGGCAGTCGCCGTGCTGGTTGAACAGCAACAGCGGGTGATAGCAGAGGGACTCAAAATGGCCGTTGTAGGCACTGCCTTCCTGTTGGCCGTGGACGGGGCTCTCCGTGGAGTCCATGTCGAGCACCACGCGGTCTGAACCGTCGGGAGCTTCGGCTTGCGCGACCAGCTCCCGGTTCACTGCCATCAGCCCCAGCAAGTTCTCTTCGCTCGCCAGCATCTCCGTCTCGAAGCCATGCAGCGTCGAGGTCAAGGCTGCTCCGCGATCCCAGTTCCTCTTCGAGCCGATCAAGCGAAAGGTCGGATCGGCGGATACTCGAACGGCGTCATTGAGGTCCTCGTAGCCAGCGAGTCGGCTGTAGACCGACTGCCGCAGCAGATCGGCCAGCGGGAACTTCTTGTTCAAGCCTTGTCGCGAGTCGCTGAGATGCTCGTCGATCAGCTTCCCGAGTCCGAGTCGTTCATCCAGTTCGCGAACGAGAATCAGACCGCCATCCGAGGTGACTCGCGATCCTTGGAAATCGACTTTGAGAAATCCATTGAACGTGAGCTGAAACGGCTTGTTTTCTTTTTCACCCATCGGGTGTTGACCTCCATGGCGTCCTTATCGGGCTCTAGCCCCTATCAATAAAGACGCTGAAGGTCGCTGGATGGTCTGAAGCTCATACATCAAATTGAAAATGCGGGCTAAACACCCCGCCGGGACTTCCAGTCACACGAGAGGTTAGCTCGTGCACCGGCCAACCCATTATCGCAACCCCCCAACGCGCCAACGCATCCCGGTAGTCGCAATATTCGCCCGATCGGGCGAATGCTTCAACCGTGAGATGCCCCGCCCGGCGCAAGTTATCGGAAACGGCAGACCTGCCGAAACCGATAGAATCCGCTGCCGACAACGCCCCTCGTGTGGCTTCTTTTCATCAAAGGAGCTCAGGAAATGTCAGTTACAATTCACCTTTCCGACACGAGCAAATTGCTCGATCACTTCGGTTGGTTTCTCGACAACGCCGAGGAGCCGGACATCGCGCAAGCCGCCGACCTGTTTGAGGAATACCGCCGGGACACCGGTACCGGCTTGTGGGGAGCGGCGTTCGTGTACTTCGCGCTCTCCGGCAAGTACGACGACGAGCAACAGCGAAGGCTGCGTATGGGGTTGGCGATGGCCGCCAACGATGTCGCCAGAGACGCCCCCGATGCGGAAGTAAGGTTCCTGCTCGACGTGCTTGAAGCCGCGGGCTACAAACCCGGATACAGCTGGGACAAGCCCGAAAAGAAGCCGATCTGGCTGCATTGGGTCGACGCCATGGACGCCAATGAAGCGCTGAAAGACGTGGACGAAGAAGTGCCCAAGCTGCTGGTGACGATGAGAGATCTCGTGGTGCTCGTCGAGAAGCGGCTCGCGATCGGCGGTGCGGCATGACGACCCTTGAGCAACTCGCGGACCGTGAGCGCCTGTACGGCGGACTCCGCTGCCTGCTGGAACACGGCCAACCCGACGACGTCCACCTTATGGCGGAAATCCTGGACTGGTACCGCAAGGAGGAATGCTACCTGTACGAGAACACGGAACCATTCGAGGCGATCGTCTTGCAAGCGGTCTCGATCGAGGCGGACTATCGGCAGAGTGAAGGGCTGCCGCGAGTGCGGGACAAGATGGATATCGAGCGGTTCCACGCGTTGACGCTCTCCAACTTCGCGTTTGCGGCCGTCACATGTGCGCGAAAGAAGCCCGAGCGCGTTGTCTGCGAGGCGTACAACATGATCCGGGAGGCGCTGTATGACGAGACTGTCAACGCCAACCGACAGCCGACGTCTTTGCGGGAATGTTGCTGGGTATAGCTTCCCCCAAAAAGTTGGGGAAGGTAAGCCGGTCAGAGTGAAAAAACCCCGCTCGGCAGGGAGCCGAGCGGGGCGAAAGGAGATGACAAAAAATTGAGATACTCAAGTCCCGCGTGAATGCTACCACGGTTGCAGGCCGGGTTTCAATATCGGCTCGCGCAAAAAACGGGGCAGCGGCCAACGAAGAAACCGCCGTCCCCTACCCCACGGGGAACTCCAGTACGGCTGCCGCCTTCGCCTTGCGCGGGGGCGCCGCCGCCGTCTTCGGACGCCGGTACTTGATCTTATCGGCCGGGGTGCGCAACCCGAAACGGGCCGCCATCCGCGAAGCACGCTCTAATTAGGTTATGGGGGGAACTTGCCGAAAAACGCGGAATTGCGAAGGTAGCTGACCGCTTGGTCTACAGCAAACGATCTCTAGATTCTCGACCCGCCCTCCCCCGTCAGTGGACAGGCGAGCGTTGCCGGTTCGCCTTGTCTCTCGCTGTCTTTCCACTGTGATGGGACTTGCAAAGCGGTTGCAGGTTCTCTTCATCGTACATTGGCGATTCGCGAGGACAGAGGGGCGGTGCGATGATTCGCATGGGCGCGGAGTCACAATCTGGAAAGGATTGGGACAGACTGCCGCAATCTTACACGGGCATCGTACAGGAAATAAAGAACTTAGTGAAGGGTCGGCTGTGGAAGCGTCGCCATTAAGGGGGGAAGACGACAGCATCGGGTTTAGCAGGTTTGGCAAAGAGGCCGAGAGGGTACTAATCCCGAATATCCAGCCATTGGGAATTAGTAACCTCGCAGTGTCTCCCGACGAGCAGACCATTCTCTACGTCCAACGGGACAACGTGAGCAGCGACCTAATGCTGGTGGAGGGTTTGCGGTAGGCGAGCAGGATAAACCCGTTTTTCCGCTACTGATCGGCGGCTTGCGCCTTCAACTCTTCCCACGTTTTCGGCTTCCACTCGCGTGCGACACGTTGCACTCAGCGAGAAGCGCACGTACGCCACCTCAGCTAGGATCTACCTGCAACCCGACCCCATCTAGGCGAACAAGTCATCGCAGGAAGCGTACATACGCCGGGAAGAGGCGACTCTGTGTAGGCCGCGTTGCCAGAGGTAACTTGGGCATCGTCAGCCAGCTCGGCAACGGACCCTCGCCTCAAGCGCACGGTGGCGACAGACGGCCGCCGCCGGCCCTTAGCGACGCACGAACTTGGTGAGTCCCTGGATGGGGCCCACTTCTCCGACGATGATATTGCCCGCTGCGTCGGCGGCCACTCCTTCACCGATTGATCCGACCCCTCCCATCCCCGAGGGCCGCGCCGACTCGTGTGCCGGGATGAAGTACATTACCTCGCCCGTCCGGGCGCTACCGACACGAAGTCCTTTCTTCCAGCCAGGGTTGTAGTTGTCGTCCGACTCGGAGCCAACCGCGTAGAGGACGTCGTTCGCGTCGATGAAGATCCCGCTGTTGCGGCTGAACTGATACCAGGTGTCGAGGTGGGTCCCCTCCTGGTCGAAGATCTGGATCCGCCGGTTGCCACGGTCCGCGATGAACAGGCGCCCCTGCGAGTCCATAGCGAACGAGTGCGGGCCCCGGAACTGGCCGTCGCCGTAGCCCCACGAGCCCCAGCTCTTGATCAAGGTGCCGTCCGGAGCGAATTTGGAGATGCGCCCGATGCTCGTCGGTCCTGCCTCGTCCAGGAACTGAGCGCTGTGCGCCTCGGCCACGAAGATGCTCCCATCCGGAGCGATCTGCACATCCGCCGGCTGAGTGAAGTGGGTGGGTGGGTCGCCCGCTTCACCGGGCGTGCCGAGGGTGAGAAGTACTTCGCCCTGCGGGCTGAACTTGATGACCGTGTGCCCCCTACCCGACGCGGTAGGGTTCTGTCCCACCTCCGCTACGCTCGCGGCATCGGCTATCCAGACATTGCCTTCGCTGTCCACATCCATGCCGTGAGGCCAGTGGATCAGCCCCCCGCCGAAGGCCTGCACGACGTTGCCATCCGGATCGAGCTTGACGATCGGGTCGAGGTCAGACTCGGCGCACGAGTTGGACCCGCACCGATCCCCAGCCCAGATGTGCACGCCATCGATGTCGACGTCGACGGCGCTCACCGACCCCCAGGAGCGACCGTCGGGAAGCGTGCCCCAGTCCCGGGTCGTTTCGTACGGGTTCGTTCCATCGTTGATCGGCTCGACGGCCGCGTGCTCCGGCGGGCCGGACGCGCCACCCCGTTGGGCGGCGGCGGTCCCCGCCAGGAGCATCAGCACGGCACCAGCGAGGGTGGCGTTCGGCAGGACCCGGCTCCTCGGCCCCGGGAGACGGAGTAGCAATTTGGTCATCGCTCATTTCCTCTCAGTTTAGATCTGCCCCGCAAGCTTAATTTGGCTCCTTCGGTACCACGATCCAGAGGCTCTCCAAACGCCAGCAGCGCACACGACCACCCATCCCGCCTTCACCGAGCTTGGACAGGATCTTGCAGTGAGAGATCGTCTGGCCAACCATCGACGACTCAATTCTACTCGGACGGTGGACGCTTTGCGCTAGCCCCGTAAGCGTACAACAAGAGATTCAGGAGACAAACGACGCTCGCCCCTACAATCAACGTCTTCTGGGAAACATTCAGATAGATGAGCCGATTCAGGTACGCCGAAATGAAGCTTCCCTCGTACAGACCGAGGCCGGCTTTGTGTCGTAACTCAATCTCCAGACTTGTCAGCGGGCAGTACCAGTTAAAGATTTCAGTCAGCAACCCATCGACCAATGCCGGTGGGTGCGCCCACTTCAGCCAGGACCACTTCCAAGCCATCAACCCTCCGAAAATCACAAACAGAATGAACGCGAAGTGAATGGCGACGATGAGATCGGCAGCCCAGCGATAGAGCACTACATGGCCTCGCTCTACCATGCCACGAGCACGCACAGATGAGCAATGTTGTCCCCTGCGGGGCCTGCCAAGTGGATGCACGAGGGGGAATTCCCGCCAGCTAGCCAATCGTGGCACCACTCAGCCTCCTGATTCAGGAAGGCTTCCCCCTCCGACGACCTTCTGACGGCCTCCGCAACGTGATTCCGGCGGCTTCATTGTGTTCCTTGGTCTCTTCCCTCGAATTGGGCTGGAAGAAAGTGCTCCTGAGTCTCAAACTGGATCTCTGAGCAAATCTTTAACACGTTAAAGATTCAGCTTCGGCGGCAACGGATTCGGACAAGGTAACCGGCAGAGTGGGCAAGAGGAAAAGTTGCGGGCGTTTGAGGCTAAGTGCCTCTGTTGGAGTATGTTACGGACTGAGGCCGCCGATAGCTGGTGATTACCGGATATCCCAACACCTAACGGCGAACGAGAGCTATGTAGCTCGTTTCGGGGGACTTAGTTCTGCTCGCGGTCTTTGGCTTTTTCCGGCGTGAAGGCTGGCCTCGCGGTCACCGCTGCGGGGCCGGAACGACTGGGCGATTTCCTAGCAGGGCCAATGCCACGCCTCCGAGGATGGCGACCGCTGCCATCGCGAGGCGCCAAGTCATTTGCTCGTCAAGGAAGATAACGCCGGCTGCAGCCGCGATAACCGGCACGGTGAGTTGAACAATGGCGGCTCGACTCGTGCTCAGGCCCTTCAGCGCCGCGTACCAGATCGCATACCCCAGACCGGATGTGACCGCACCCGAGATCATCGCCAGTGCCAGGCCAATCCAATTCACATGGGGCTCACTCCTCGCCCAAACCACAAGCACCACTGCCATGGCCATTGGGGCGGCGCGGACGAAGTTGCCCGCTGTGGCTGCGGTCGGGGAAAGAATCCCCTTTCCGGCCAGTGAGTACCAACCCCAGGCCACGCCGGATGTCGCCATCAGGGATGCTCCAACGAATGAGGGCGCAGTCAAACCCGGCGAGACCAGATATCCCAATCCGAAAAGTGCCAGCGCCAAGCCAAACCACTCGGAAGAAGGCGGCCGCTCGCCACGATTCATTCCTACGGCGATCATCGTGATCTGTACCGCGCCAAACAGAATCAACGCCCCCACACCGGCGTCCAGCGACAGGTAGGCGAAGGAAAAGGCGGCCGCATAGCCGAACAGTGCAAAGGCAGCCCCCCAAGAGCCGTGCCTCCTTAACGCCGAAAACCCTCCTCCGCGCGTACCTACGAGCAACGCCAGTACCACGGCACCCGAGAGGATCCGAACTGCGGTGAAACTCCCGCCGTCGATCTCATCCTCACGTAGTGCCAGGCGAGCCAGCACGGAGTTGGCGGCGAAGAAAATCATCGTCACAGAAGTCAACGCAAGCGTGCGGAGAGACTGAGGGGCTTGGGTGGCCATCGGTGCTAGTGCGTCCCAGACGTTGTAAACATTTCCGTTCGGTCAGCAGCAGGGGCAGGGCCTGTCTGATTCCTGCTATAGACTAAGCGGAACCGAGCACGTTGTTGGAGACCAACTTTGGATCTAGTCGTCGGAAAGAAGGCTACGCGCAGCCTGACAGTCACGAAAGAGCACGTCCAGAAGTACGCAGAGATCACAGGCGATTACAATCCCCTGCACTTCGACGAAGCGTTCGCTGCAAAGACGAAATTCCGGCGTCTGGTCGTGCAAGGAGGCCTCACAACACGGAACGGATGTGTAGTCGGCCGTGATAGCGTCATCGGGAGCCTACGCGCGTAGCGGTGAGGTCTCTGCTCCAGGCCCCACCACCTCGCCAGACGAGGTAGAGGCACATCGCGATGACTGTCAACGGAATAATCGGCTCGCTCGGCTGCAGAGGGAAAAGCGAGGGATCGTCGATCACGACGTGAACATAGGTCGCGACAGTCATGATGCCTATGACCGCCACAACCGCCAGCCGTACGAAGAGACCAACCCCGAGAACGACTCCGACGATGATCTCAACGAATGGCACGCTCCACCGGGATAGCTCATAGAACGGGAGTCCAGAGGCAAGTAGCTGTCCCGACCAGGCTTCCGCGAGCATCGGCACGACAAGCTTCATCGTTCCGGTCATGACAAAGAGGACACTGAGGATCAGACGGATACTGCCCGCCAGCTTATCGTTGGCGGTTTCTTGTATGCTCGCTACGTCCATGCTTGGTGTTCTCCATGCGCCAATCCGAGATTAGGTCTCGAAGGAGACCGCCTTCACCGAGCTTGGCGAGGAGCTTGTAGTGGGAGATGGTTTGGCCGGTCATGCCGGTCCAATTCTACCTCTTGCCGATTACTGTTGCGAACAATCGATGTCACAAACAGACAGAATTTCTTCGTCCAGGCCGTTGCGTCGGTTCGGTTTTCGGGGCCGTCGGGGGCCGTGGGCCCGCTCAGGAGATGGATTGTTCATGCGAACCCGATATCCCGACAGGTATCGGCTGACGATGGGGTCAGGCAGCGCTTCCACGGATTCATTCGGAGCGGATTACGGCGGAGGTGAGGTGCAGGGTTAGCGCGGAAACACGAGCTCTTCGCAGCGGCGCGGGTGTATACTGGTGCCGCGGCAGGGCCAAAATGAAAATCCTGGACTGGGGGCTTCCACGCGCAGGTCCGCCATAATGTCAGAGGAAAGCCCGGGGCACCATGAAAACGGCTCTCAAGGAGTGGGCAGTCGTGGTGGAGGCGTTGGCCGAGGGCTGGCAGACATTTCTGCTGCGAAAAGGCGGCATCGCCGAGGGCAAGCGAGGTTTTGAGCTGGAACACGACGAGTTCGTGTTCTTCCCGACCTGGGAACATCAGCAGGCCGACTCGATTCGTCCCGAGTTTCACAAGCTCTTCGAGAAGGTCAAACCCCCGGACCCGAACGTTCTTGAGATTCGGTGCCTGGCCAAAGTGACTGACGTTTTGCGGGCTCCCATCGAGATGGAGGCCATGCAGCGGCTTGCCCATCACCACATCTGGGAGAAACCTTTTGTCCGTATGCGGTATGAGTACCGGCCCGACTTACCCCTGTTTATCGTATTGCCGCAGATTTTTCGACTGCCACAGCCCGTTCAAATTCCCCACGACCGCCGGTACGCGGGTTGCCGCTCGTGGGTAACGCTCTACCAAGACGTGGATGTCGCCGGCGCGCAGCCTGTTCTTCCGAGGAATGAGTTTCAGTCTGCCAGAGGTGACCTGCTGGCGGCCCTAGTATAGCGTTTCATTAAATTATACCCAACTCAGGCGCTTCCTCGAGCGCCTCGAACTTGCTCCAGCGGTGGACCACCGGAGCGGCGTTGATTTCCGCGATCCCCAGCAGGATTCGTTCCCGAAGCTCCTCCCAGGACTCCACCCGGATGCGCTTCAAAAACGTCCGGGGCATCTTCCCAAACAGCGTCTCCACAATGTTCAGCCAGGACCCGTGGGTCGGCGTGTGCACATATTTGAAGCGGTTCGGCCGCGTCGCTAAATAGTCCTTCGTCTCCTTGGATATGTGAGCGGAATGATTGTCCAAGATCAATCGAATCGTGCATTCGGCCGGATAGAATTGGTCCAGATCCTTCAGCAGTGAGATGAATTCGCGGCTGCGGTGCCGCCGCTCGACCCGCGCCGTTACGCGGCCGTCGTGCAAGTCCAGCGCCGCCAGAATCGAGCAGGTTCCCAGACGTTGGTATTCGTGATCCCGAGCCGTACAAGGATGCCGCCCAGGGACCGGCGGCAGGTCCGGGGCGGTGTTGGCGATCGCTTGCACACCGGGCTTTTCGTCCACCGAAACCGTGATCACGCCCGGCGAGGGGCCGCCCTCGCCCGAGCTTTCATTTTGCAAGGCCACCTCGCGGTAGACCAGCAGCACCTGCCGCATCTTGGACTCAAACTCCGGGTCGCGACGCTCCAGGTAGTATTTCACCTTCTCTGGATGCAGCGGCTGCCCCGCCAGAATCCGGTGGACGGTCGCCTTGGCCGCTTGCCCCAGGGCCGGATAGCCCGCCTCCACGGCATGCCGGCGCACGTGGAGAGCGAGCGCGCCGCGGGTCCACAACTCGGCGGCGTATCCCAGTTCCTTGGGTTTGCAACAGGCCAAATGCACCACCCAGGCCTTGGCCTCCTCGGAGATGCGGGGCTCGTAGGGACGATGATAGGCATCCTTGAGCGCTGCTTGCACTCCGATGGCGAGGGCTCGCTCGATCCATTTGGCAACGCTCTTGCGGGTCATCTTCACGGCCCGCATAATCTCGGCGATTGTCTCGCCGCCATGATAGCGCCACAGAATCTCGGCGCGCCGCACCTCCCGAGCCGGAGCCTTGCGGGAACGCCGCAGCCGTTTCAGATGTTGCACCTCTTCGGTCGTGAGCAGCAGTGGGGGACGCTTCGATTTTCCTGCCATGCGACCAGTCTAGCAGGAAACATTGTCCTATGGTTATGTTTTAATGAAACGTTATACTAGGCGGGGCGGGAGCGGTAAGCGACTAAAAACGAATTGAGAGATAGATTCTTTCCTTCGTGGGACTGGCGCCTACGAGGAGTCTTGGGATTGCCTGCTCATGCCGGTTCCTCTCGGTCTGTTTCCGAGGAAGCCAAAACCGAAAACGATGTGGCGGACGTCGTCGGGCCACCAGCATCAGGATGGAAGCTTACGATAAGCATCGCTTCGGGAACCCATCAACCATTTTTCAGACAAAACGGTACCCCAGGTAACCCTGAGACATCGTTCCCGGATGCGGATTGCCTGGGGTAAGTTCGATGCGGAATCTACCCTGCTTTGGATGGAATTCAGCCCACCTTCTTCTTCGCGTTCTCCACCCGCAGATTATTGGTTACCGAGAAGACTCCGTGAACGCCATTTGCCACGATGAACGCTACGTCACTATCTGTCTTCGAGCGAACAGCGCCCTCAAGGGTCACATCTCCGTTCTTCACGATGATGTGGATGTCGGATCGGTAAGGGATATGGGCGTCCGCATAGCGGTACAAATGACCGTGAAAACGCCCCTGGAAATTCCCGTGCGACCCGAACCAAGCGTACCTGCTCAAGAACGTGTTGGAGAACAGCGCCCGTGTCGTAGCCAGGCGAAGGTTGTCGTCGTAGAGGGAGGTCGGTAACACCTCGATCTGGTTTTCGACGCTCGTGACGCCCTTGACGTTCGCCACGAGCCGCTCGGCGGTCGGCTTTAGGCTCGGCCACGAGACCTGCCCGGAAAGGGTGACCTTAGAACCCTCGACCTGGAAAGACAGTAAGTCGAAAAGGCTGTAGTAGAACAGGTGCATCCTCAACTCATGGCGGACCTTGCGCGCCAGCTGGGACGGGTCCGCAACCATAGCGTTCCTAGCCGCGGATGCGACGCCGGACAAGGCAACCACTCCAACGACGAAACTTAGCACGAATTGTCGAATGTTGCTTCTCATGGTTTCTCCCTCCTTGTGGTAAATCATTCGGGACTTGCGGCCCACCCGTTTTCCCATTCATATCCGAGCGTTCAGGTGGGATTCTGATCCCGGCTTCAATAAGTGAGTGCGACAAGGAGCCGAAATATTACACCTCGGAGCCCAAGCTAAAGCTTTGGAGCTTTCTCTTTGAAGTTGGCTCCAAGAAGCGATTCGCACATTACTGAGTCTCGCATAATATACTGTCAATCGAGACAAAGAGAAGACTGTTTCCAGAAAGCGGTAATCAAGCGCGGTTTGCGGCGCATTCGCCGCAGCGCTTTGCGGGCGCGCTCGTCGAGTTCCCAGTAGTCCTTCGGGCAGACGTTGGGCAACTCGTGCTGCTTCCAGTACGCCCAAATGTATTCCACCGGGTTCAACTCCGGCGCATAGGGCGGCAAGTACTCCGTTGCGATGTGATCCTCGGAGAGCTGGATGAACTCCCGCACCAGGCGGCTGCGGTGCGCCGGCAGCCGGTCCCAGACGATCAGCAGTGGGCCGTCGATGTGGCGCACCAAAGCCTTCAGGAAGTCGATGACCTCCAGCTCGCCGATCGCGCCGGGATAGAGCCGGAAGTAAAAGTTGCGCAACGTCAGCCCGGCCGACACCGACAGCTTGTCCCAGTTGAAGTTGAACTCCAACACCGGTGTCTCGCCGCGCGGCGCCCAGGTGCGGCAACGATGCGGCTTCTGACTCAATCCGCTTTCGTCGATGAAGACGATCGTACGTTCTTCTTTGCGGGCTTTTTTTTAATGGCCGGCCAAGTCTTGCGCTGCCAGCCGCGGATGGCCTCTTCGTTGCGCTCCCGCGCTTTGCCGACGGGCCGTTGCGGGCTCCAACCGAGCGCCCGCAGGATCTTCCAGACATGGCCCTCGTGATAGCGCACGCCGAACTCGTCTCCGATCAGACGAGCGACCCGCGGACAGCTCCACAGCGGCGTCGGGAAGCCGTGCGCCTCGGGGCCTTCCAGCAGCAACGCCTCGAGGCGTTCGAGCTGCGCGGCGTCCAACAGCGGCTTACGGCCGGCGCGGCCGGCCTGGCGCAACCCGGCTTCGCCGTCACGCCGGTATCGTCGCAGCCACTCGCTGACGCTTTGCCGCGCGACCTTCAATCGCCTCGCTGTCTCGGACTGACTACAGCCTTGCTCGACCAACCGGATCGCTTTGAAACGGCGCTTCTCCAGGGCCTCGAAATCCCGCCGTACGCCTTTTGTGTTTCCCATACATACAAAGACGTACGTACCCCAAAAAGGTGTCACTTTATTTTCCGAGACTCAATAGGCCAGGATTTCCATTTTGGCCCTGGCACGGTCACAGGATACACCCCCGCTGCGCCGAATACCACGTCTTTTCGCGCTGAACCCTGCACATCACCTCCGCCGGTAGGCGCCAGGGCTCGTCCGTCCGCTCACAGACGTTGATTGAGCGGACTGAACGGCGCTCCGGCCGACACTGCTCCCTGCGAAACCTTTTTGGAGCCAAAAACTGTTGATCCTCGCCCGGGCAACGCTACCCACCCGGCACAGGCAGCGCCCAGATCCTATGCAGCATGTCACCGAACAGCCGCCGATTCAGATGCCCCTCCGCCAGCAGCAACCAGTAGTAGCGAGCATGCTTGACCAGCCGACCGCCGGTCTTCATCAACCTGTGTTGCAAACTCGTTAGCGACCAGCTTTTGATTCGCTGCGGCAGCCCTAGCCGCCGCCACAGGTTGCCCAGGTTGTAGGCCGGCACGCTGAGTTGCAGCCGTACTTCGTTGGCTCGGAAGCGGTGACACGACAAGCGGGTCCAGTGCGTGGCCTGTTTGCCTTCTTTGATCCACTGCTCCGCCGTGCCGCGCTTGTTGTAGAACCGCACGACCGAGCGGCTCGGCAAGCTCATGCTCGTCACGACAAATCCGACGCGCGGGAATAGTTCGCCCTGGTGATGCTCGACCTTGGCGACAACTCGCCTTGCCTTCGACCAGCTCTCGGCCTGATAGCGAAAACTCTTGTAGCGCACTAGGGGCTTGGCGTTCGGCCTGCCCGGTGGCCGAAACAGGATGTCCTCGATCTCCAGCTCCAGGCTCTTGTTCGCCGGGATGCGAATCACGTAGTCCACGCCGCGCTCCTCCATCGCCTCGTAGATCTCGGGCTTGGCGAAGGCGGCGTCGGCGCGGAACGTCACCTGTTTGCCCTCCGCCTGTTGTCGTTCGATCTCCGGCAGTAGCAGCTCGTCCCAGTCCTCGGCGCTGTGCACGTTGCCGGGACGCAGCTTCGCGCCTAGGCAGTCGCCGTGCTGGTTGAACAGCAACAGCGGGTGATAGCAGAGGGACTCAAAATGGCCGTTGTAGGCACTGCCTTCCTGTTGGCCGTGGACGGGGCTCTCCGTGGAGTCCATGTCGAGCACCACGCGGTCTGAACCGTCGGGAGCTTCGGCTTGCGCGACCAGCTCCCGGTTCACTGCCATCAGCCCCAGCAAGTTCTCTTCGCTCGCCAGCATCTCCGTCTCGAAGCCATGCAGCGTCGAGGTCAAGGCTGCTCCGCGATCCCAGTTCCTCTTCGAGCCGATCAAGCGAAAGGTCGGATCGGCGGATACTCGAACGGCGTCATTGAGGTCCTCGTAGCCAGCGAGTCGGCTGTAGACCGACTGCCGCAGCAGATCGGCCAGCGCGAACTTCTTGTTCAAGCCTTGTCGCGAGTCGCTGAGATGCTCGTCGATCAGCTTCCCGAGTCCGAGTCGTTCATCCAGTTCGCGAACGAGAATCAGACCGCCATCCGAGGTGACTCGCGATCCTTGGAAATCGACTTTGAGAAATCCATTGAACGTGAGCTGAAACGGCTTGTTTTCTTTTTCACCCATCGGGTGTTGACCTCCATGGCGTCCTTATCGGGCTCTAGCCCCTATCAATAAAGACGCTGAAGGTCGCTGGATGGTCTGAAGCTCATACATCAAATTGAAAATGCGGGTTAGGGTGTGAGTGATGCTCAGCTGTAAGGGAAGCACGCAGAAGATCGAAAGTGATGAGTTCGGAGAAGGCAGGGTGGAGGGAACGTCTCGCGGTCCGGTCCCATCTGCCGCGGTGCCGCCACTGCCAGCGTTACGTGGGGCAACTGCGGGCCATCGGCGCTGCGGCCCGAATTCTGTGGGGACCGCTACCCATCTCCTTCCTCGTGCATTGTTGGGAGAGGTGGACGCCCGATACTATCGCTTCGATCATGCCAAGCTGGGGCTCCGAGCGAGTCCACATTCGCCAGGTTCTTGTCGAAGAACAGGAAGAATTCTATCGTCCGTCAGGAAAAACCGACAGCCCAAAACCTGGACTCAGTGTCCGGGTATGTCACGAATCACAGCAGCCTCTCCGCGCTTAGCGATTTCTCGGTGGAAGAATTCCAGAAGCAGGTCGCGTCTCGCGAGCAAGCCCTTGACCTCCAAGTTCGTCAAGAGCGGACGCAGTTCCTGCGTGAGGATGTCTTCGGTCAGCGCTCGCAGTCCGTTGTAGAAACGGCGGTCAATCCGAACTAGTCCCTTGGGGTCTTTCAGTTTTTGTACAGACGGAAAGCCCGGGTGAAGTCAACCATCCACAATTTCCAATCCTTCGTGATCAGCACGTTCCCCAGGTTTGGATCGGTATTGTAGACAAGCGCGTTGAACGCGCGGACCTGATACATTTGGTCGTTCCAGCTCGTCAACTCGGGTGGCTGAATCTTCTTCAAAAACCGATCCCTTTCCATCATCAACACGTCGTCGACCCACCAAGTGACCGCCGCCGTCTCGCCACCCACTTTTCGCTCCACAGATACCGGCACCATTCGTAGGTCGAGCAACTTATCGAGACGGTAGGCGGCGATGTTGTACGTGTAGCTATCCCGGAAGTTGAGCTCCGTACCCTGCGACGTCGTGTAACTGAGCTTCCAGACGTCTACGGTCTGGATGTGGGCGTCGTGGGTCAGGCGACCATCGGTGAGTGTAGCTCGCTCGGATCCGGTGATCCCGACGGAGAGTGACCTCCGCTCGACGACCTCGGCCGTCAACAGGAAGTTTTCCATCTCGGCCCGGCTTAGCTCGGGCAAAGTTGCATCTGAGGTTTTTTGCGCCAGGGGCACTGGGGACGACAGGGCCACGGTGTCCACAAGGAGGACGAGAAGAAAATACAAGCCGGAACGTTTCACCGTCAGTCTCATGCTTGACCTCCTGCAGAGTTGTTTGACTCAGATGCCCCTCATTGCTCATTGGTGCCACGGCTAGTGTTTCAGGTGCAATCAAGCTTACACCCTTGGCCCGTAAGCTCGACGCGATCTTTCAAATGCTCGACGGCCGCCAGCGAGCAGAAACCGTGGATGACCAAGTCCGCGAACTACTGGGGACGCTGGTGGGATGATCCAGGGCAGTATAGGAGTTCGGTCGACGCGGAATGCGTCCGGTCATCCCCTTCTGCTCGGCCGCTTGCCTGACCGTTTAGTTCCTGCCCACCTGATACTCTTCAACCAGCAGACTCGGATGTTCCCTTGGCAGAGCAACGCGAAACCAGATGAAAGGGAGCAGCGGGTTCGGCAGCCAGTACATCCAGCCGAGGCTTTTGTCCGTGTTTGTGTCCGGGAGTACGAGATCCAGCCACACGTAGAGGAATTTATAGGGACACAACCCCGGAATGTAGTTCGGTCTGAACGCGTCCGTTAACAGATATTTCTTGCCGATGTAATAGTTTCCTTCAAAAGGCGTGATGGCCCAACCCAGCGGCCCCTCCGCAAGTAGTTTGCCAGTCGGCCCGTGCGTGATACGGACGAACGTCTTGGATCTCTTCATTGGGTCTCCTTCCCGGCTTTCAACAAACTGTCGTGGGCTCTTCCGCCGCTAGGGGGTTCCCTCAGCTCGTCGAGCTTGAAGGAATCCCCTCTGGACTCCGGCGGTATCGACCTAGTGTGCTTTGGCCGTTTCCTCCTCTCTCACAGGCACTGACTGACTCCCGCTCTGCCGGCTTCGGAGCCAAGCGTAGCTCAGTCCGAGGATCGCGCCATAGATGAGATGACCGACCAGGCTGGGAAGCATTCGGGAGGCCGCCACGGCGTTCCAATTGGCCCCTAATCCCATACCCATAAACAGCGGCATCAGCGTCAGTGGTCCTAGAAGCCACCAGGCTCCACCGTAGACCAAGCCGTAGCCCAGGCCCCCGCTTGCAGCGCGGACGAAGCGACCGAAAAAGATCGCGAATGATCCGCCAATCAGAGCGCTAATGACTATTGAGTCTCGCAAAATAAAGTGACACCTTTTTGGGGTACGTACGTCTTTGTATGTATGGGAAATACAAAAGGCGTACGGCGGGATTTCGAGGCCCTGGAGAAGCGCCGTTTCAAAGCGATCCGGTTGGTCGAGCAAGGCTGTAGTCAGTCCGAGACAGCGAGGCGATTGAAGGTCGCGCGGCAAAGCGTCAGCGAGTGGCTGCGACGATACCGGCGTGACGGCGAAGCCGGGTTGCGCCAGGCCGGCCGCGCCGGCCGTAAGCCGCTGTTGGACGCCGCGCAGCTCGAACGCCTCGAGGCGTTGCTGCTGGAAGGCCCCGAGGCGCACGGCTTCCCGACGCCGCTGTGGAGCTGTCCGCGGGTCGCTCGTCTGATCGGAGACGAGTTCGGCGTGCGCTATCACGAGGGCCATGTCTGGAAGATCCTGCGGGCGCTCGGTTGGAGCCCGCAACGGCCCGTCGGCAAAGCGCGGGAGCGCAACGAAGAGGCCATCCGCGGCTGGCAGCGCAAGACTTGGCCGGCCATTAAAAAAAAGCCCGCAAAGAAGAACGTACGATCGTCTTCATCGACGAAAGCGGATTGAGTCAGAAGCCGCATCGTTGCCGCACCTGGGCGCCGCGCGGCGAGACACCGGTGTTGGAGTTCAACTTCAACTGGGACAAACTGTCGGTGTCGGCCGGGCTGACGTTGCGCAACTTTTACTTCCGGCTCTATCCCGGCGCGATCGGCGAGCTGGAGGTCATCGACTTCCTGAAGGCTTTGGTGCGCCACATCGACGGCCCACTGCTGATCGTCTGGGACCGGCTGCCGGCGCACCGCAGCCGCCTGGTGCGGGAGTTCATCCAGCTCTCCGAGGATCACATCGCAACGGAGTACTTGCCGCCCTATGCGCCGGAGTTGAACCCGGTGGAATACATTTGGGCGTACTGGAAGCAGCACGAGTTGCCCAACGTCTGCCCGAAGGACTACTGGGAACTCGACGAGCGCGCCCGCAAAGCGCTGCGGCGAATGCGCCGCAAACCGCGCTTGATTACCGCTTTCTGGAAACAGTCTTCTCTTTGTCTCGATTGACAGTATATTATGCGAGACTCAGTAAGCCCAACAGCTAAACTAGCGACTGGGAGAAACGTTTCCCGAAGCGGGTCCCTACCGATACGTCATCTTGGATCGTGACGCAAAGTTCGATGCCGACGTCGTCGACTTCCTCAAGGCGACGGGTCTGAAACCCAAGCGGACGAGCATCGCATCGCCGTGGCAAAATGGCATCGCCGAACGCTGGGTGGGAAGTTGTCGACGCGAGTTACTCGATCACGTGATCCCGCTCAACGGAGGGCACTTGCGTCGGCTGGTCCGGGAATACGTCGCTTACTTTCAGCAAGACCGCATTCACGACGCGCTCGACAAAGACACCCCGCAGCGCCGGCCAGTCGAGAAGAAGCCGTGTCCCGAGGCGAAGGTAGTCTCCAGCCCGCGCTTAGGCGGTCTGCATCATCGCTACTCCTGGCGCGAAGCAGCGCAGAAGCTTTGCGCGGGTCCTCACCGTCTCGGTCATCGTCAGCAGGATCAGTGGCGGCAGTACACCCTGGACTTCAGTTCTGTCCGGAGAAAGCTCCGAGCCACAGATCCAAGGTCACTGCACGCTCCGAACCCTCGTGAAACTCGATGGCCGCCCCGCCGCTACGATCCGGGAGTTCGGAGGATGAGAATTGCCTTCCACAATCGGCCGGCCGTCGCTTCGCAGGAGGGGGTTCGTGGCTCAGATCCGGTTTTGACTACGCACAAGAGGTCGGCTTCGAGTTCAGGTGTGGCGGACCCGCCTGTGGTGACGCCGTTTCATTGCCATGCGCGGCATGGTGATCGCGCGGCGCTCCTGACAGGAGAGCAGCCCGGCCGAGAAGTCGCCCTGCTCTCGGCACTGCTTTCAGAACTTGGAAGGGATCAGTCAGTCTCATCCGGAAGGGAACCACGCGTCGGAGCCTTAGGCGCCTGGTACACGGGAGGATTAGCGTCCAAGGCAGCGCCCAGGAAAAGAAACGTTCCAGTTCCGATCCAGAAGTCGTACCAGCTCCCCTTCGCTTCGAGTTTTCGAATCCTGTAGCGGGGTACCGTCACCGTTTCTCCCTTCCCGCGTACGGTAACTCCGAGCGAATCGCTCGCGACGAAGGTTCCTTCCACTCTCCTGCCCCAGCCCTTGTGCAACTTCACAACGACGTGCCGGCCGGGTTGCAGGCTCGAAACGTCACTCCAGTCGTGTGAGGCGGGAGTTGGGGAAGATTGGGCGGGAATAACCCAAACAGAAATGAGTGAGGCCAGAGCCACGAGCGGGCCCAACCGATTCTTGAAGGCCATGTCGTACCTCCTGTACGGGTCTGTTGACTAATGCTCGTTCGCGGCAGGGAATCTCGGCGGGGCTACCTGCTCAACTGACAAGGAACGTACGCAGGCGGGACCCTACCATCCGCCCGACCGCTGGGTTGAATAAACCCTCTACTTTGAGATTCACTCGGGAGCGGATGTGGTTAGCGACCGCAAGGGAAGTTTACATCTTTGCTGTTCGCTAATTTCCGTGCATTAGCCGCCCTGCATCCGAGCGGCCCCAGATGATCATCCTTCGAGAACTTTGTAAGGGCCGGCCTCAGCCCAGCGGAAGTAGTCGTCAGCAGCGTGTCATGCCCCAGCAGGCGCTGCAGCGCCGGCAGGGAGATCCCTTTCTGGATTGCCGTGACGGCAAAGGTGTGCCTCAGCACGTGAGGGGAGACGGTGCGGCTAATACGGGCGCGGTTAGCAACGCGCTTCAGCATGCGCTGGATGGTGCGAACACTGAAGCGGAAGGTTTCGTGTAATGCAAAGTAGCCCTCGATGAGGGGCTGGATACGGGCAGGTAGAGGAATGACCCGGCGCTTGGATTTAGTGCCGAAGGGGCCGCCTTTGCCGTAGATCATCAGGCGGTGGGTTTGCCAGTCGAGATTGGCTCGTTTGAGGTTGGCAAGCTCGGAGACCCGGAGTCCCGTGTCGAGAAGGACCCAGACAACGAGTTTCTCTTCGTGGGGGTTGCAGGCGTTGGCCAAGCGGGTTGCTTCATCTCCGGTAAGAGGTTCGCGTTTGTATTGGTAGCGCATAGAGGCGTTGTGCGGCTGCCGTAAATTCTCTAGGATTGCGACAGACTGCCGCAATCTTTCACGGGCATCGTACAGGAAATAAAGGACTTAGGGAAGAGTCGGCTGTGGAAGGGTCGCCATTAAGGGCGGAAGGCGACGGGGATTGTTGTACGGAACCGGATATCCCAACAGTAATCCGGGGATTAGCGCTATGTGGTTCTTTTCGGGGGAGTTAGTCCTCTTCCCGCTCCTGGGCTTCCATGAGCCAGATGTTGCCGCTCAGCTGCCAGCGGCATCACGATCTTGTCGCGGGCGACGCCGATCTCCCGCATGTTGACCTGCACAGCGCCCAGTGAGTTCTCGATGGGCGCAGATGCAGACAGAAACGATCCGGCGGCGATTGTTGAAGATCGGCGTGCGGGTGAGGACGACGGCGCGGCGGGTGTGGCTGTCGTTGGCCGAAGGCTGGCCGTGGCGGGGGATGTTTGAGGTGGTCTGGCGAGCGTTGCGGGCCGGGTCGGGACCGCTACCTGCTTGAGAACAAACGAAGAGGGAAAACGGGCTGCTCAGGCGGTCATTGTCGAAGTGTATGAAAAATCGAGAAGAGGCCGAAAACGGGGCCTGCGAGGAGGGCACGGCGGCACATGGGCGGGCAGGAAGACGCTGGCGGCGGTGCAAATACGCTTCCCCGGTGCCGGCCAGCCTGCCCAATCGATCTCCGCGCCGTTTCTCGTGCCCGTGGTGAGAGAAGCGGGCTAGGGTTACCAGCTTTCGCTGAGGTAGAAACGAAGCAGAACCGGATGCATCAGACGGTTCACTTCTGTGGAGTGCGAGTCCAGCATTCCTTTGCCGAACGTTAGGGCACTGCGAAAAGCCTCGGGCGTCAAGTACCGGAGTCGATCTTGGGGAATCCCAAAATGATCGAGCCGCGCGATCTCGTTCCGAACGTCTCTGACCGCCTTCGGAGAATGCCATGCAAGAATCCAGCCCCAATCTCCGAAGCTCGGGACGTTGTCGTGGTACGGGACCGTCTCATATCCGGCGCTTTCGAGGGTCCGCCGAACACACAAGAAAGATTCCTTTGAGTGATAAGGAGACGTGCTCTGAACCGCCATGATGCCGCCGTTGGATAGGATACGGCGCAGCTTCAAATAGAATTCGCGACTATAAAGCTTGGCAAGTTCGACGCTGTTGGGGTCAGGAAAGTCGACCACGATCACATCCCATGATCCTGATAAGCGCTGGACCATCTTGTCCGCGTCGACCGTGTATACGGATACCTGAGCTGCCTCCTCGAGCAGAGGTTTTCCCGAATCGGGCAGAGTGTCGGCGTAGTCGTAGATGGGCCTCGTGGACGTCTCCGAAGCGACGCCGGAGGCACCCGCCGCCACCACCCGCGCGTCCGCGAGGGAGCCTTGGTTGAGCTCGCTGAGCACGTCATCTTCGCGTGCCAGCGCAATCATGTCGGGATCGATGTCGATGAGCAGCACCTCTTCCACATCAGTATGCTTGAGCACCTCTCGCAGCGCGAGGCCGTCTCCGCCGCCCAGAATCAGTATCCGATTGCGACGGGCGGCCAAACTCATAGCCGGGTGCACGAGCTGTTCGTGGTAAATGTGTTCGTCCCGGCTCGAGAACTGCAAGTTGCCGTTGATATAAAGGCGGTAATCGACGGGGTTAACGCCGGCCGTCATCACGATATGTTGGTACTTCGTCGTCTTGGAATAAACAATCGGATGGTCATAGAACCTTTGCTCAAGAAGGAGGTTCCAAGCTCGGTTTTGGGCGTAACCGTAGCCGAGCGCGGCGGCCGTCAGCAGGATCATCAGTAATGAAACAAGCGGCCGTGCCACAGTTCGATGGCGCATGAAGTACAAGTAAGTAACCACCGCGACAAGAAAGTTCACTCCCGCCACAAAGAAACTGATTTCGGTCAGTGGAAAATATTTCAGGAAGAAGTACACCCACACCAAGGCGCCGACGAAGCTGCCGATATAGTCCGTGCTGAAGACCGTCGCTATATTCGATTTGAGGCTGGGAACGTAGTATCGATTGATGCGCAAGACGAGGGGAATCTCGAGGCCGATCAGAAAACCGATCGCCAGGACGAAAAAGTACTGCACCAAGGAGAAGTGGCTCTCCATCGTCGCGTAGGACGCGTACGCCGCGGTCGGGGCGAAGCCGCCCAGCATCGCCAAGAGAACTTCGACCGCCAGGAATTTCTCGACCAAACGACGATCGCTGAGCCTCTGCTGCCAGTAGCCCGCTACGCCCATCATGAGCAACATGAGGGAGATGGTTACGGAGAATTGCTCGATGCTATTGCCGAGGATGTACGTGGCGACGGTGCTGAGGACGCACTCGAAGATGAATCCGCTCGCGCCGGTGAAGAACATCGAGAGAGCAAGCAGGGCGGTCGCGACGCGCGGGTGGATTGTCGAAGCAGAGAGTGTTTGTGAATGAGACGTCTCCATCGGACCGGGCACAGAGTGCAAGCCATTCTACCATCCTGATTTCGGCCGGCGACCGGCAACTTGTTCTGTATACTGAGGTTCCGTTTTCACACCGACTCCAGCGCTGATGGCAGACCGACCCGGCATCTCGCGACGAAAACTGCTGCAGACGGCCGCCGCGGGTGGCGTCGCCGCGGCAGGTACGGCATTCCTTTTTCGCCCTGACCGCCCGATTGAAGGCTCGTTTGTCGATCGGGGCCACGTCGCAGGTCACCGCATTCGTGACTCGCAGTCTGCTCCGCCACCTCCCGAACGCGTGGCCGCCTCTGTGGTTGTGGTCGGCGCCGGTATCGCCGGGCTTTCCGCTGCCTGGCGCATGCATAGGCTTGGGTTTCGGGATTTCGTCGTTCTCGAGCTGGAAGACCAAGCCGGCGGAAACGCCCGCTGGGGAGAGAACGAAGTGAGCGCCTATCCATGGGGCGCACACTACATCCCGGTGCCGGATAAGAGAATCCCGCTGGTCCAGGAGCTGTTCGAAGAGCTGGGTGTGATCCAGGAGGGCCGCTGGGATACGGCGCATTTCTGCAGAGAGCCTCAGCAGCGGCTCTTCCTCGATGGCCACTGGCAGGAAGGGCTGGAACCGGGTCCTGAGGCTTCGAAATCGGACCGTGATCAGTTCGATCGCTTTTGGGACCGCATGGATTACTACCGGCAAGGGCGCGAATTTACGATCCCCATTCAGCGGCCCGGGCAAACCGAGGGCTTGGATCATATTTCGATGAAGACCTGGATGGTCGAGCAGGGGTTTTTCTCGTCCCACCTGCGGTGGTACGTGGACTATGCGTGCCGTGACGATTATGGCGCGTCTTACGTAGACACCTCGGCTTGGGCGGGCATCCACTACTTCGCGGCACGCCCCAAGGAGGACATCGGAGTCCTGACCTGGACCGAGGGAAACGGTTGGATCGTCAAGCGGCTCTTGGAGAAGTTGCACCCGTACCTACGTACGTCGGCTCCGGTCCATCGGATCCTTCGGTCCGCCGGCGGCCTTGAGGTGCTGACCGAGGACGCGGTTTACACTTCCTCCGCTGTCATCTTCGCAGCGCCGACCTTCCTGGCTCCCTACATCATTCCTGAGATTGGCCCTGACTTCCCCTCGATGGCCCAGCACGAATACTCACCTTGGTATACGGCCAATGTGACTCTTGACTGTACTCCACGGGAGAGCGGCGCTTCCCCGGCCTGGGAAAACATCCTGCACAACTCGCCCGGGCTCGGATATGTCGTAGCGACACACCAAGGGCGCCGGGCGGCCGGGGCGGAGACGGTGTGGACGTACTATCGGGCGCTGACGGAGGTTTCCCCCCGCGTGGGACGGGCCGCCTTACTGGAGACGAACTGGGATGAACGCAAAGAAGAGATTCTGCGCGATCTCGAGCAGGCCCACCCGGACATCCGTGATTGCACACGCCGGATGGATGTGATGCGACTGGGACACGCCATGATTCGTCCCGGCGTCGGATTCATTACCTCCGAAGCACGAAAACGGCTCGAAGAGTGGGACGGCCCGATCCAGTTTGCGAGTTCGGATCTAAGCGGGATTTCGATCTTCGAAGAAGCGCAGTATCGTGGGGTGCGAGCGGCGGACCGCGTGCTCAAGCGCTTCGGTTTTCGGGATCTCGACTACGCCTGATTGTCAGAGCTCATCCCAAGCGACTTCCTGGGGCAGGATTCGCCGGCGGGCGATATAGAAAAGCGACGTTCCCTGCTTGACCACGAAATCCGAGGCTGGATTGAGATCCACGTCGCCATCCGAATCGCCCGATGCCACGGCCACGAGCGTGGCGTCAAGGCGATCTTTGAACGCCCGCTGCAAGGCGCCGAAGTTCCAGGTGCGGCTCGTATTCGAAACGTTCAAACGGTAGATCGTGTTGTCGGTCGAGTTGCTCAACAAGGATGCGATCAACGTCGTCGCCCCGGGGTCCTGAAGCGACTGAACCATGAGGGGAATCGAAAGTGGCGTGACACATTCGATGTTCGGGTCAATTCGCCTCAGATGCATTTCGTTTTCGGGCTGCCGCAGCAGAGCTACGATGTGGGCGTGAGAGTTGACGCTGCGAGCCGCGAGGGTAACAACGATCGTCTCATTATCGTCGTGGCAGTGGATGAGAATGCCGGCCGCCCGTGCGACGCAGGCGCGGTCCAGCACATCGTCCGAAGCCAAGTCACCGTTGACGAACTTCACCTCGTCCGGTACGGGGTTCTCTTCAGCCAGGTAGGAGCAAAGAACGATCGAGAGGGCTTCCGCGCTTCTGTCTTGTCTTAATTCCCGGAGGAGTCTCTCGGTTTCTCCCTTGGTGTAGCCGAAGATCACGAGGTGACCTGCTTCGCTCAACTGCGTCAGACCTCTCATGCGCCTCCTTCCAAAATCAAAAACCGACTCGGCCAACTTTGCCACGGCGACGGCAATGACGCCGATGCCGAACAGCATGATGACCACTGCGGTAGCCCTCCCGCCCAGCGAGCCGGGGGCGATATCGCCGTAGCCCACGGTCGTAGCGGTCACAACGAACCACCAGGTGTAATCCTGTATCGAAGCCAGCGGGCTGTCAGGACCCTCGAAGAAGGGCATCAGGGCCGCACCGAGCACGTAGAGTGTCAGCAGCAGGGTCCCGATCCATGCCCAGCCGGCCTTGTGGACGATACGCAGCAGAGCGTCGCGAAGCCGGCGAAAACGAGGACGAGCCGTCACTTGACGCCCCCGGGCCGCTAAGCTGCCACCAAGGCGCCGATCATGATGGCTAGCGCAATCTGGGTGCAGACGGTCACTGAACAAGCGGCAAGGTTACGATCACGCTCGACCTCGATCTTGAGGGTCGTATTCGGCAGGAAAGCCTTGTCGATCAATATCTGGAAGGGAATGAGCAGGGCCATCCCAACCAGCGCGCTTATGGCGAAGCCGGTGATTCCCTCCGTCCACCCAGTAAAGGGACCGGAGATAGCGAAGCTGAGGATGATACCCAACGTAGTCAGAGTGCCGCCAAGCATCAGCCCGGCGGCCGCGTTGCCTTTCTGGATCTCGTCGACGATGTTGAACGGCGTCACCCAGTCGTAGATCAGCGCGAACAGGATCAAAGCCGCCTGCCCCATGAAGAAAAAGCCTGCCGCTGTGTACCACGCTCCACCCTCGCCCTGAAACGAGCCAAATGCGATCAGGCCGGCAGCCGTATAGCTGCCCAACTCCGCGAATCCGACGGCGGTGTTGCCATTCTTGAGTTCTCGAGTGTTGTGAACATGGCGCAAGATGATCTTTTCAACAACGAACTGGGCCACGAACAGAAAGACAAGCAACAGGAGACAGGAGAGCAGCAGTTCTCCGGTGTCTTGCAGCACGACTTCCCATCCTGCCGAGAAGCGACTGACCCCTCCGCTGACGACTCCGGCTAGACCGAAGCCGAAACCAATGCTCAAGCCACAGCGGCGCAGAGCCACCGCCAGATTGCTCTCTTCTTCGATTAGGTAATCGGCGGTGTATTCCACGGAATCGCCTCCGTCGGCCGGAGCCACGGCGGCACGAAAGCGTGCGTCTCGAAGCTTCTTGGCCAGCAGAAGGATCAAGAAGACCAAAAGGGTGTCGAACGCACCGTGCACTAGGGTCTCAATGAATTGCATCACGTCCTCGCCTTACTTTCCGCTGCCACCGAAACCGCCTCCGCGGCCGCCCGGTCCCGCTCCTCGTACTGACGCCGACACCCGCCGAAACCCTCCCGTTCGGCCAAAGGCGGAGTTCTGATACCTGGGAGAGGTTTGGGTCGTCTTACTTCTTGTTCCGTACAACGGTGCGGTCGCCGTGCCGCCATAGTAAGGGCGTGAACCCCGATAGCCGCCCGACCAAGTGGACCAGGTACTCCGACCGTAGTAGTAGGGCGTCCCGAACAGGCTCCGGTAGAGCAAGTAGGGTCCTACCCAGGTCCAGACGCTCCCTCCCCGGCCGTCCGAGGCCCAGTGACCGTATCTCGGGTTCCCGACGTAGGCCATCCCAGGCGGGGCGGCGTGGGCCAGTTTTTCATCCTCGAAGCTGCCGTACGGTTTCGCCTCGACATCCATGCCCAGGTTGTCTACGTTGGCGAGGAAGAGTGCCAGGCTGACCGCAACGAAGCCGGTCTCGGAGGTCTCCCCGTTCTCTACCACCAAGTACTTGTGGTAGTAGTTCACCTTGTCGTCCTCGACCCAGTATTCGGCAGCGTTGTCGTAGCGGCTGGGCCAACTCTCTTGGGGGTTGATCCGTAGCGTATCCCATCGCCTCGGGTCGAGGTGCCTGGAGAGCTTCAGTCCGCTCCCGAACCAGCCGGCCGTCCACTGCCCTAGGCCCACGGCTGTGTTGCTGGTGAGGTTGTTGTACGTCTCCAGATCCACCTGACGCGGACGATAGTCGTAGTGATGCACCGCCGGGGAGTTGCGCGAGTCATCCCAACTGTACCGCCGGATGATCACGGTATACACGGCCTGCATGTCGATCAGCGTCTTGGAGTAGCTCCGCGAAAGCTCGCCCAGCTTTGCGGTGACCTGTGCGCCGGACTCCTCAAATCTCGTGGCGTTCTCCGAGAGGATCTGACGGTTGTCGCCGATCAACGCGTAGTCGGCATCATCGGACCCGACTTTGCCTGACTCGCCGCGGATCGCTTCGTGTGCCGTCTCTGATTGGTTCACAAGTGCCGTCAGGGGCTGGAGCAGTTTGTCGATGTCCTCTTTGCGAGCCGGAAACTCGCGGGCGGTCTGGGCCGCGATCTTGCTTACAGCCTGATTTTGATCCCTCTGCTTTTGCATGTCTGCATTTGCGCCGCGGATCAGCGCAGGCGCGCTCTCGCGGCTCTTGGTGATGAAATCGCTTCGCTCCTTCCACTCCAGCGACATCTTGCGAGCACCGGCGATCAGCGGCGAGATCTTCTTGAGGTTTTCGTTGAGAGCTTGCAGCTCTTTTTCATCGTCCCTTTCGAGGATCGGGGCGACGGTCTTCTGATAGAGAGTTTCCGCCGAGTCGAGAATTTTGCGAGCGGCGGTGAACTTCCGCGCCCAAGATTCTTTCTCGGCGTATCGCGCGAGGGAGCCGTATTGAGCCGACTCCTGGAACTGCCGGTACGCCTGCTCCTGCGCGTCCACCTCCTGCCTGGTCTGCTCGACTCGCTTGTGAAGGGCTTCGGCGAGGCTGACGCTGACGTCAGGCAGGCCCCCGCATGCCGTCAGCAGAACCAGGAGAGTGGCTGTCGGATATCTGCTCATAGCGGATCCACACACGGCCCGTCACGCGGGGCCGCGGACACTAACCCACGATTTCAACAGGCCGCCGCACTTCTTGGATCGGGGACGTGACGTGTCGCGCGCCCACAGTCCGTACGGCCGACGACCGCGTCCACACCACGGAGTCTTCCGACGGATAAGAATGAACCGTCTCGATCTCGGTCCCCGCGCCCCCCAGCCGCGCCCACAGCAACGTCTTCGGAGGCTTCTCCAACCGGACTTCGGTAGGAAATTCGAACGAGAGCCCGATTTCGTCCGGTCGCGTCCGCGCCTTAGCAACGCGGGTCTTGAGATTCCCCAGCAGCCTTTCAGCTGCGCTGCGGCGCAGCAGTTCTCCGGTGAAGCGATACACGACGTTGTCCAACTCCAAATCCAGCGGTCCGGCGGCGGGCTTGTGCGACACGCAGCTCCCAGGCCATGTCTGCAACGCGGTGTCCGAGCATACCAGAACCTCGCTCAGACAACCAGCCTCCGCCCGAAAACGGATCATATGGCTGGCTCCAAGAATGTACGCGTCGATCCGCATCCCGTTTGCCGACGCGCGGCCTTGGCACACTACGGTGAACAGAGCCGGATCGACGAGATTACTGAATAGACGAAGCCGCAGGTCGCCGGCCGACCTGTCTTTGTAAACGACCTCAGCCACTTTTGCCGCCTTCGGCAACCAAGACCTCGATGGCACTTGGATCCAAGTATTCGCTCAAGATCATGTTGTGCTCATAACCGTCATCTTCGTCGCCCCACTCTTCAATGCCGATAAAGGCCTTGCTTCCCTCCTCGGCAAAGAGGTATTGGTGGAAGGGCACGCCCTGCTCGCCGTCATCGCGGTAGAAGGTCACTGCGGAGTCCTCATGGTAGTGGAAGAGCCTCTCCCCGTATCTCGCCACGCCTTCTTCATCTTCGGAGATCTTCCACAGCTCTTCCTTGCCTTTCAATCCGACCTGGGCGAAGCTGAGCTTTTCCCGCGAGACGTAGACGGAGACCTCGTCTTCCTTTTCCCATTCGGTGTACCGCGTCTCGCCGTCGTGCAGGCAGTAGAGGACCAGCTCGGGCCAGCGATAGCCGTTTCGCTCATACACGTTGGTACTCTCGACACGGTAGGACTTGCCTTCGAAGCGGATGTAGGCCCCATTCTTGACGTCTTCAATGGAGTATTTGTGGCGGTCGCTGGGCGGAACCGGCTGCGGCATTTGACGGATCGCCGCGAACTGCTCTTCATAGCGTTTGCGCTGGGCGAGATCGAGGAGGGTGGACATGTTAGTCGTTTGTCCCGGAGAAGCATTTGTCGTACTCGGGACGGCAACAGAGCCGCTACCGTGAGCACCTGCCGAGCGAAATCCTTGCTCAATCCGGCGGAAAATTCAGAGCCGGAGGCGCCTCCAATTCTGCCGGCGTCGCCCCGGGGAGTTGCGCCGGCGGAAGATCGCGAGCCGCTTGCAGCGCCTCGACCTTCGGCTCAAGCGCAGCCGACATCTTGTTCAACTCAGCGATACCCGCTCTTGCTTTCTCGGTGCCGACGGCGCGGATCTCCTCCATCTTGTCCATCGCCTCAATCAAACTGTTGTGGGCTTTCTTCACGCTTTCGAGAGCGATCACGGGGTTGTTCTGCATTTCGCCGATCTCCAGCGTCTGTCGGCCGATCGCCGCTGCGTTGGCTTCAAGCATAGCCGCGGTGCTCTCTTGGACACTCTTCACAGCGGTGGCGATCTGCTTCTGACTCGCCAGAGCCGCCTGGATGGCCAAGCCGACTGTCAACAGGCTTTGCGTCACCATGACGGTGCGGTCGACCTGCTCGCAGAGCGTGTCGTTGTTTTGGATCGTCATGTCGATCGAGGCGAAAAACTGCAGGTTGACCTGCTCCATCGTGCGCAGGTCCTGGACCCGCATGGCGACCCTGTGCATCATCGCTTGCAGCTTCTGCCGCTCGGCCGGATCCGTCGCTTCCGGCAACTTGTCTTCAATCTTCTGCCACAGCAGCTCTCCGATGTAAGCGCTCTCCTGCACCCCAAGCTGCGCCTGTCCCACCTGCTCATAAAGCTGCTCAAGTTCAGCGTTGTCTTGCAGTAACTTGTCCTTGCCGTGACGCAGCCCGTTCATGATGTGGTCGATTTGTGTTTGGACGGACTCGTACTTGACCGCAATCCTCTTGAGGATCTTGCCCACGCCGGGTGCTTTGCCGACCCACTTTGCGATCCCGCTCGGCTGGCTGAGGACGTTCGGATTGATTTCGTCCATTGTGTGGCGCAGCTCGATCAGCGTTTTCGGGATCTCCGCGCCTTCGCCTTCGAGCTGGCCAAGCATCGTGCCGACGCGCATTTTCAGAAGGCCGATCTCCTTCGAGGCCTTCTGCTGCTCGCGCACGCCGAGAGCGCTCAGCCGCCGCGCGACCTGCCGGTTGCCGGCGTCCTTGTGAACCTCGCCGGCGAGCTGCAGCGCCGTTTCTTGCAGCCGGGTCTCGTCTTCGGATCCCAGCCCTTTGGGCTTCACCGGAGTCAGAGCAGCGGGCGGTGGCGGAGCCGCCTCGGCCGGGGTTGCCGGTTGTGTCGGGTTGCCTGTGCTCATGGTGGATCGATCCTCCTCTTCGGTCGCTAGGACTCTTGAACGAAACGGGCGCGCAAGAACGCCGCCTTTGCCCTGAAGTCTCCCCTCTTGTCGCCCTGAACCAGGTCCGCAACGTTGTCGACTTCTGCTTCCACTCCGTTCAGGCTCTTCAGCAGCTCTTGTTTCCGCTCGGCCCGATCGGCCGCAGACAAAGCCACGTAGGGTCGGACGACCTTGCTCAAATACTCCCTGGCCATCTGGTTGAGAGTCCAGGCCAACTCATGTGCAGGATACCGCTCATTGAGCTCAGGAAGGAGATCGCGCAGCTTGTCAATGATGGTCTCCACCCTGAGAAGCACGTCCGAAGCAAGCCCTGCCTCGCGGATGTCGATGTTGAGTGCAACAAGGCGATCGAGCAGGGACATCAGCTCTTGGCGCGGATCGGTCTTAGCCGGCACGTCCTTCACTTTGGTCTGACCGTCGAAATACCGGTAGACCACAATCGCCACGAGCGAGCCCACGACCGCGCTCACGGCGGAAACGACGATCAGCGGGAGCATCAGATACACGCCCGCGCCGACGACAATCCCGGCGCCGATCACCAACAGCCACTGCTTGGAGTTCATGTTCATCGGAGTCGTTGAGCTATCATCATACGATGATGTTCCTTTCATGATTCTTTCGGGACATGGAGGGAACTCCCGGGAGAACGTCACCGGATGAGACCCGGCCCGAGGAAACGTCGGTGCTCCGAGCCACCGACTTCAACCTTGTTCTTCCGTTGGGCGCCTCTATCGGTTTGCCTCCAGGGGCACCGGTATCCGTTATTCTGCTGCTTGGACCGCTCCAGTGATTATTCTTCTCATTGCTTCTTCTTTCGTTTTCTAGCTCGGGTCGGTTGCTTGGTCTCTTCCGTGTTCTTCTGGAGCGATTCTACCGCTTTGGTCAACTTGCTGACTTTGTTCTGTAGCTTCTTCATCTCTGTTTGACGCGCCCATCCGAGGTCCTCCGCCATTTGGAATATTCCACTCTGTGCCTCATGAACTTCCTTGAGCACCTTCTTTCTGAAACGCGCACTCGATTGCTCTGCCTTGTCCAGGAGCTCGAGCACGGCGTTCTTGCGGTCTGATCGACTGAGCTCGCCCTTCTGGATGAGATCATCGATGATTCTTTCAGCGCGCGCTTTCGTGATTTCAAACAAACCAATAGAAGCTAGCACCGTGTTTTTCAAAACCGACATCGATTGGTCTCCTCCCTCGAGTGAGTCTTGGAAACCCCATTCGTGCATTCATGGCTGTCGTGCGGCATCATCCCGCTTTGTAGGTCTTTGTCTCAGTGGAATGTAGACAGCGAGACGGATCCTTCCGTCGTCCCAATTCCAGCCGGCCTCAAGACTCGATCCTGTCCCTCGGTCAAGTGCCTGTAGTATACCCGAGCCTGACGTCCCAGCCCACTGGCACACAAAACTCTGACTACACAGGTCGCGCCTTGGACGACCGCGACCGAGGAGACCCGACGGTCCGCACCTTGCTTACGCGCGGCTCGAAACCAAGGCACCGCGCCTCGGCTGGCCACGTCCCGCAGCTCCGGAGGTAGGCGAAGAAAGACGGTGGCCCGCTCGAAGGCCGCCTTACGAAATGACCAGCAGGGGCTCCCATAGGGAACCGCATTCACGCGCGGGGAGGGATTGGGGCTGCCGGATAAAAGAAGCTTGGACTGCCCATACTGTGGGGCTCCGCTCGAGCCTGTCCGCTGGACGACACTGGCGGCGCTTTTCCTCATACTTGCCATCGCCATTGCGGCTCGGAAGCTGGTCGAACCCCTGCTGGAACCGCTGCTCGACTGGAGAACAATGGCGATTCTCGTCGGCTTGGTTGCGGCGCATCACCTTTGGGCGATCTGGCGGTGGAGGAAGGCGCGGCGGGAGCAGGACGCAGCGAACCGATTCTCGGGACGCGAAAACTAATCCGTCGCTCGCCGTTCGCCAATCTCCGCGTCGTGCATCGCGGAAGTCAGCTCGCTGCGCCAGCAGTCTCGGCGCTTGTGCAAATCTCTGATCAAAGATGCAGTTCCGTGAAAGCTCCGCAGGTAGATCCTCCCTTGTCGGCAAGGGTTGATTCATCAACGTGGGCGCTCGATCGACGCGCCGCGGGTGATAGCTGATGATAACAATCGATGTCACAAACAGACGGAATTTCTTCGCCCGGGCCGTTGCGTCGGCGCGGTTTCTGGGACCGTCGGGGGTCGCGAGCACGCTCAGGTGCCGGATTGTTCATGCGAACCGGATATATCAACATCTAACGGCGGACGAGCCCTATGTAGTTCGTTTCGGGGGACTTAGTCCTGCTCGCAGTCACGGAACTCTCCGTACCAGTTTTCGACGATGTGGATCAGCAGCGCAGATGGTCGTCCGAGCCGCCTTTCTTGCATTCACGGTAGAGTAGCGGTCGCATCTCGTAGTATTTCAAGGTCATCCCACGACCATCGCGCGATGTTTGACGCCCCGGGACCCGCTGAAATGGAGGATCGAACGCCGCCAGAGGAAAGCGCAGAACCATTGTGTTGTAGCCCAATGATAATGTCCCCTTAAGCGCCCAATAGAAATGTCCCCTAATCTAGGGCTTCGAAGGAGGAGCCAAGATTGGGAAGGACATGGATGAATACGAAGGGAATAAGGCGCGGCGAAGTGCTGAGCCGAGTGAAACGAGGCGAGCTGAAGCTGGCGGAGGCGGCCGAACTGCTGGAGGTCGGCTACCGCCAAGCAAAGCGGCTCAAGAAGCGTTACTGCGAGGGCGGGGCCAAAGCCATGGTGCATGGCAACGTCGGCCGCTCGTCGAACCGAGCGGATGCCAAGCGACGCGAGCAGGCTCTCGAGTGGGTGCGCAAGAAATATTCAGGCGAGCCGCACGAGCGCTTTGGACCGACTTTGGCGTCGGAGCACCTGGCGGCCGATCACGGCCTCAAAGTGCCGCGCGAAACCTTGCGGCGCTGGATGCTGGCCGCGGGTCTGTGGAGCCGCCGACGCAAGCGCAAACCGCACTACACCAGACGCCAACGGCGTGCTCACTTCGGTGAGCTGATTCAACTGGACGGTTCGCACCACGATTGGCTGGAGCAACGCGGTCCGAGAGGTTGTTTGATGAACTTCGTCGACGATGCGACCGGCCTGGCCCTGTGCCGCTTTTCAGCGCAGGAAACGACCTGGGCGGCGGCCGATTTATTGCAAGCGTGGGTGCTTCAATACGGCATTCCCCAGGCGTTGTACTGCGACTGGAAGAACGTCTACAAGCGCCGGCCGACGTCGCGCGAAGCGCTGGAAGGCATTGAACCCGAGACGCAGTTCGGACGCATGTGCCCCACCATGGCAGTTCCTCGGCCAGCGCTCCCGCCGCGTCAAAGTCCGCGAGTTCGTTGTTGATATTCACGCGCTATCTCCGAATGAGAAGGGTCCAGGGTGCCTTCGCCCATTTGCCCGGATCGTAGCGGGCGCGAAACTGCGCGGACGCCCGCAAGATTTCAAGCATGTTGGGGTCTTGCTTCCAGGCCCAAAAGCCGATTGCATAAAGCACCCCAAAGCTCAATGCGCCCGCCATAAGGGAGTTGATGGCGTTCCAAAGAGCAAGCCCCAATGTGGCGCTCAACAGGAACCAGCAGCGCTCGACGCCCATGATGGTGAGCGGTTTGGAAAGCGCCGGGTATCCGCGCCATATTTTCCCGCGCGCCATCAAAAGAGCCAATCGAGAAAGTTGGCCGCGCCCATAGCCATTCCCCAGGCCGAAGATGATTCCGGCCAGGGCCTTCTTGCTGCCGCCTTCACCGAAGGCGAACATCAGCCCGCCCACGACAACGGCAATCAAGCTCAGTCCTCGCGCAAGGGGTCCGGTGAAAGCGTCCTTCAACACTTCAATCGCGTTCAGCCATGGACTCGTCCCTTGCGCCATGAGGTCTCCCGCTGAAAGCGCGAAGATGCTCACCAAAAGAACGGCCCTACAGCATGTGGTAGTGCGTTCAGCTGAACGACCACTAGATATAGTGGTCAAATGTTTGTTTTTCATGTCCGCTCCTTGTTGATTCATCCGGGGAACTGCCCCCGTTCCTCTTGTCCCAACTTGGCGGCAAGCTCGGTGTGTCCTCTGCCGCCGCCGCGCCGAATAGAGCGCTCCATCAGATCGACCTTGAGGCCGAGGTCCGCCAAGCCCAAAGCGCGGGCGGAAGCGTAGATCACAGCCATAACCGACACGATGGCGGCTCCGCCATACCACGTTAGGCCCATCCAATAATCGGTAGCGATGATTTGAAAGTGAGGTTCGACAAAAGCGAAGTGCTCTCCGCCAATCATTCCGGCGATGGCAATTATGATGACCGTGAAGCCAACACTGATTTTCCACGGCTGCATTTGCGAATCTCCTGGTTACAGTTCGATAGAACCTTTGTCGCGCCCGCCGCTTCCGCCGCCGCCGCCGCCCTCGTCCTGGCCGAGGGATCGGGCGATCCGCGCCGCCGCCCGCCCGTTGCTGCCATGCACGGCAAACCCGGCTGCGGCTTTCGCGGCGATACTCTTGGCGCTGTAGTGCTCGGTCGCAACCTCGACGTTGACGCGCCCGCTGCGGCCTTCAACGTCCAGATATTCAAGCTGCGCGTCCGGGTACTCCACGCGGGAATCTTTGACAGCGAGACCTAGAGCCTCTGCCGCCTCCAATCGTGCGGCGTCCGCCGCTTCCTTCCCGCCTCGCACTCTCGAGGACTCCGTAGCGCGGGCGATCTCGCGCTTGAGTTCGGCGTCAATCCGAACGCGCTTGATCGTGGCTCCTTGTTCGAGTAGCTTCATCTGCTCGATCCTCGCGGCGCGAAATACAGCCACGTCATGTTGAAGCTCGCGGGGCTTCACAAGCCCGCTCCATGCCTTCTGTTGGGAATCAAGCCCCTGATCGCGGGCTACGCGCTCCGCCCGCTCGACTCCGCGCTCGGTGAGCGTCAGCACTTTGTAGCTGCCGCCTTGCGGTCCCTCGGCGGTATGCTCCCGAACCTGCCCGGAGCGCACCATCTGATCCACGGCCCGCCGCGCCGTGTAGGGGTGTCCGTCAAAGTGAGCGTCTACCACGTCGCGGTAGGCGACGTTGCGGTACATTCCCACATCGGCTATCGCTTGATCCGTGCGGTGCTGGAAGGTTTGGCGTTTCGTCCTGCGGGGATCGTATTGGCGTCGGTGTCCATTGCGGTCCAGGCCCTCGCGCTCTTTCGTGTGGTTTCGGCGAGCTTCCCGCCGCTCGACGAATCGGGCGCGCTGATCGGAGTGGAACTGGCTGCTCTTGTAGTAGTCGCGGATTTCCTCGCTCTTGCGCCAAGCGTCGGTGGTGATTTGTTCGTCGGTTCTTCTGTCCTTCTTGGGACGAGCTTGGGGCGCTGGCCGGGGGTCGCTGTCAAAGTCTCGCGGATCAAACACGGTGGTTCCTTAACGGTTAACGGCTCGGCCCTCGGTCGTGCTGTTGCGCCTGAGCGGGTTGTTTCTGCGGCGATTGTTCGGGCGATTGTTTAGGCGCGTGGCGTTCGATAGCCGACCAGGCGTAGCGATCACCCGCGCTACGGAGAGGCTGGTCGATCTGCGGCCCGCGAGCGTGAGAGTATTCCTGGGTCAACTGCACCCGCGATTTTTCCTCGCTCGGCTTCGCAACCTCGCGGTTGATGGCCCGCTCCATGAGATGATCGGTCATCTTCTGCGCGTCTCGCGCCGCTCTATGAATCTCATGCGGGTCTTTTTCAAGCACCTTCACCCAATTCTCAACATAGGCTGCGCCGCGCTGCGGGTCATGTCCCACGCCTACGCGCTCCCCGGTCATCATGGCGCTGATCTCGGCCCGCAATTCTTCGCGGGCGTACTCCGGCGATCCGAAGCCGCTGGCTAATCCCTCTTTGAGCGTTTCGCGGTTCATGCGATCCGGGTGGCCGGTTGCATGGCCGCACTCGTGAAGCGCTGTCTGGTAGTAGCCGTTGCGGGTGGGGAATTGAGATTGCTCCGGGAGCACTATCTTGTCTTGGTCATAGAGATATGCGGCGCGATCTCCGGCGACGTGCTCGACGGTCGCGCCGTTGGCCGCAATGACTTTCTCGGCGTCTCGGTGAGCGTCCCATTCGGGCCGTACTTGGTCCTCTCGCGGCTTCAATTTCAAACCCTCGGCTTGCTCCACGTTAAACACCGTGTACTGCTTACAGATGGGCTTCTCTCGCTTCTGTTCTTCGTAGATCGTCTTGCCTTCCTTGTTCTTGAGGGTCTTGCCCTGTTCGTCCTTCGCGGCCCGCGAGTTGCGATCCGTGAAGAATAGAACCTGCGTCCCTTTCTCGCCCTTGCGGACCTGTCCGCCCGCTTCCCGAATCTGGTTGTAGGTGCCCCAACGGTTGTCGCCTCGTCCATCGCGGATGCCCCGGCTCATCAGGTAAAGGCTGTTGCCGCCGCTGTACTTCTGGCCGGTCGAGAAGTTTTCGGCGCTGATCTGTTCTCCCGGCTTCCACGGCTTCTGCCAGGGCGCAACTCCGCGCTTGATCTGGTCAATGATTTCGTCGGAGACTTTCTGCGCGTAGTCTTCCCCGCGCTGCCAAAAGGATTTCTTCGCCATAGCGCGCCTCCATTCCTAGTCGTGACGGTCGTAACGCGCCGCGTTCATCTCCGCCACGGTGCCCACGTCCTCGTCCATGGGCACTCCGATCTTCTCCGCCAGTTCCCGCGTCAGCTCGACCGCGAGTCCTCGATTCAGCGCCTCGTGAAACTCGGCCTCGTCGCTGGCCGTGGCGTACTTCTCGCCGTTCTCGTCCTTTTTTTGAATCACGATTTCTCCCTCTCCTGGCTGTCAGCGCCCCTCACGAAGTAAGGATTTCCTTGCGGGTGCGGCCGCAGATGATACAGACGGGTTCGAATTCTGGGCAGTCGGCATATCGAGCCTCCCCGCAGAAGCTTTCCGGTCCGTTTTCGGACCGGGAAAGCTCCGCTACCCCGATACTGCCCGAATCGTAGGCTGCGGGGGAAGTATGATCCGTCACGCGCCGCAGGCCGCGGCGTTCCCGGTAGGCCCGTTGCCGGTCGCGGTGATCGAGCCGTCCCTCCCGGCTTTGCTGGTGCCGCCGGTTGGCGGCCCGCCGTTGGCGCCGCCGCGCTTTCCGCCGGCAGCGCTCGCCGCAGTATTGGTGCCCCCGGTCACAATGACGACAGATCCAGAACACCACGCCACAGCCGGCCCCCCGGCAGAACCTCCGCCGCAGGGGCTCTTCGCCGGTCCCCATCGCCGCCCTTCCGGCGGGAGGGGACAAACGCGACTCGGCATGGCAATCTCGACCCCATCCGCAGATGCCCTTTTTACCCTCCGCGGCGCGGAACGCGCACCCCTTCTATCCGGGGAACATGGGAGAATAAGGCATGGCGCGCAAACGGGACGGACTGGTTCCCGTCGGTGAAGTCATCGCCGATCTGCCCGGCCCGGTGAAGGCAATCCGCGACGCCTCGCCCCAGGCGCTACACCACTTCACCCAGGCCGACCAGGTGCATCAACTTGTCGGGGCCAGCGAAGCGGACCCCGACATGGGCTTCATGGCGCGGCTGATGGCGCTGTGCTCACTGCCCCGCACCAACCCCGGCAACCGGCTGCAGTAGAAGAGGGTCAACGGGCCGTACACGCTGGGTATGAGCGCCGGGATCAACAACAAGCTCCCCTTCGGCAACTTCCCGCGCCCGCCCGACTTCATCCACCCTCACGACGATGGGCCGCGGTGGCTCGACCCACGGCAAGATGAGGGAAATAATATGTAGTCGATCCCTGCGCGGAAGCATCCAGTTCTCCCGGAGGCAAGGAGGAGAATACGGGATCGGCTTCGAAATTAAGCGGCAGGCTGACGGTGGGCTCCGTGGAGGTGACTTCGATCGATCCGGTAAAGCTGGTGGGACCAAACAGGGACCCCATACCGTGCGCATCATGACCTCCGGGCACGCCCGTAGCCCGAGATGAAGATGACGGGAAGGTGGTCGATATCGACCGGCTCGGGCGGCAGAAGGCACCGGACGAGGCACCCTGAGCCGGACACCGCAGCCGGTGCGGGGGGGGTGAATCCCCAGGGGCTCGGGGTCCGGATCGAGGCCGCAAACGCCTCTCAGGGCTTTCTGGAGAAGGGTTTTTTTCGAGGGACCGGGGGTTTTTGGTTCAAAATCGCGACAGGGTGGTATTTTTGAGCCGGTTCCGCGACCCGGCTCATATATGCCCATGGGGTCATGTCTCTGCCCCCAATTCTTTCCGGTACTCGGCGAGGTTGGCTTCATGTGCTTCGCGCAATTCCTGGTTCCACGGCACGTCCGAAAACCAGTTAATGATGTTGAGGGCGAGCTGCGCTTCCGACTTCATATCCGGGCGGCTTGTTCTGGTTCGTCCGCCAACGCGCGCACGTACCGGACCGAGCAGGTCGACCGGCGCACCAGACGTCCAAGTTTCTGGAACGTCAACGCACTGTTGCCCACGCGCTGTTCGAGAGTGGCTTGCCCCCCGCCGTGCATACGGCGCCCGGCGCGCCGCAGGCGCGGTCCCCCGGCAGGACGATCGTGATCTCCCCGGCCGCGGTCGGCTGGACCGTGATCTCCCAACGCCGGTTGCTGGGCATACGCAGGTACCGCCGCGCCACGGTCACCCGCCTGTTCGTCACTGTGAAGACGCTGTCGCGCAGCGTCACGTAGCTCAAATCCGGCTCCTCGCTGAACCGCAGCTCGAAGGTGAACGGCGTCTCGCCATCGTGCTCCGCCGAAACCCCATGGAAGCTCGCCGCCAGGGTGTTGTCCGAGCCCGTCACAATGGCCGCCACCGAGCCCGTGAGCGGGCGTCCGTCCGGCGCGCAGACCCGCCACCCGGAGGCATCGCAGGCCCGGCCCCCTGGCAGGAGGATAGTGACGTCCTCAACGGACGTCGGCGCGACCGTGATTTCCCAACGCAGGTTGCTCGGGGCGTTGAGCCGCCGCGCCTGCGTCACCCGCCCGTTCGTCACCGTGAAGGCGCTGTCCTGCAGCGTCACGTACTCAGATCCAGCTCCTCGCTGAACCGCACCTCGACGATGAACGGGGTCTCGCCGTCGTGCCTCGTCGGACCCATGGAAGCTCGCCGTCAACGGCGTGCGAGCCGTACCGTGGCCTGCACCGAGCCCGTCAACCGGCGTCCGTCCAACGTGCATATCGCCCCGCGGGCATCGCAGGCCCGGCCTCCCGGCAGGACGATGGTGATATCCCCGGCCGAGGTCGGCTGGACCGTGATCTCCCAACGCAGGTTGCTGGGCATGCGCAGGTACCGCTGCGCCACGGTCACCCGCCCGTTCGTCACGGTGAAGGCGCTGTCACGCACCGTCACGTAGCTCAAATCCGGCTCCTCGTTGAACCACAGCTCGAAGGTGAACGGCGTCTCGCCGTCGTGCTCCGCCGGAACCCCATAGAAGCTCGCCGCCAGGGTGTTGCTCGGGCGCGTCACAGTGGCCACCAGCGAGCCCGTGAGTGGGCGTCCGTCCAATGTGCATATCGCCCCGCGGGCATCGCAGGCCTGGCCCCCCCGCAGGACGATAGTGATGTCCTCGACGGGCGTCGGCGCGACCGTGATCTCCCACCGCAGATTGCTGGGGGCGTTGAGGCGCCGCGCCTGCGTCACCCGCCCGCTCGTCACCGTGAAGGCGCTGTCGCGCAGCGTCACCTCGCTCAGATCCAGCTCCTCGCTGAACCACAACTCGAAGGTGAACGGCGTCTCGCCGTCGTGCTCCGCCGGAACCCCATGGAAGCTCGCCGTCAGCGGGTTGCCCGGGCCCGTCACAGTGGCCGCCACCGAGCCCGTGAGCGGGCGTCCGTCCGGCGCGCAGACCCCCCACCCGGAGGCATCGCAGGCCCGGCCCCCCGGCAGGACGATAGTGACGTCCTCGACGGACGTCGGCGCGACCGTGATCTCCCACCGCAGATTGCTGGGGGCGTTGAGGCGCTGCGCCACGGTCACCCGCCCGTTCGTCACCGTGAAGGCGCTGTCGCGCAGCGTCACGTAGCTCAGATCCAGCTCCTCGCTGAACCGCAACTCGAAGGTGAACGGCGTCCGGTCGTGCGACGCCGGCATCGCGTGGAAGCTCGCCGTCAGCGCTGGCTCCTGCGGCGCCTCGGCCGCCACGACCGTCACCGTCGCCCCGTCCTCGCCGGACAGGCCGCCGGCATCGGTCACCCGCAACCTGAACGTCAGCGCCGCGTCCTCCGTTGGTCCGGCCGGCGCCGCGAACGTCGTCACCGCCGCGGACGGCGCCGACAGCGTCACCGTGGCGCCGCCGGTCTGCGTCCACGCGTACTGCAAGGTATCGCCCGCGTCCGGGTCGCGGCCCGAACCCCTGAGGGTCACGGTCGCGCCTTGCTCGACGCCCGGCTGGTCCGCCCCCGCGTCCGCGGTTGGCGCTTCGTTGCGGTTCGAGAGCGACACGCTGATGTCCGCGGTGGCGTCGCCCGCGCCGTCGCTGACCTGCGCCGTCAGGTCGTAAGTGCCGTCGCCCCCGGCATCGTCCGGCGCCTCGTAGTCCTTCGCCGCCGCGAACGTCAGCACACCGCTCGCGCTCAACGCGAAATGCCCGCTGTCCGCGCCGCCCGATATCGACCACACCAGGTCCGACGCCGGCGTGCCGGTGTCGGTGGCGCTCAGTGTCCCCACGGCTGTCTCGCCCTCGACCACCGTGAACGATGTCGGACTGACCACGCCCAGCGCGCCCGTCGTGTCCGGCGTGTCGTTCCCGACCGACCAGTTGAGCAGTCCCAACGCCTCGTTGCCCGCCGCGTCCCGGATCGGGTTCGTCCCAGGCGTGTAGCTCACCATGATGCCCTTCTCCCCGTGCTCCACCGCAGGATGGAGGGTCAGCGCCACCACCCTCCCGCTGACCGAGACTCCCGAAACGCTTCGCCCGCTCCCGTCCACCTGCACCGTGAAGTCCCCCGGCGCAGGCCTCGATCCCTCAGCGAGCGCTTCCCCGTAGGTCAGCGTCAGAAAGGAGCCGTCGACCGCCGCGCTCGGGAAACCCGGCCGGACCCCGTCCACTTTGTGGTTGGGGTCATTGGTCTGGGCACCGTGCGTCAGAATCGCGTCCGCGGCCGAATTGTTATTCTTGATGCTGCTGCGGTTGCGCTTCAGTCCGTTGGCCTCAATGGTGGCGCCGTTGGTGTCCTCGTCGGTGCTCTGCACCCGGTATCGGAATACGAGTTGGGTCGTGCCCGAGCCGCTGACATAGTTGGCCGTGCGCAGGGTGGACCCTACCGCCAGGTCGATCTGCGGCGTGCCGGTGACGGCGACCTCTCCGCTGAAGGTCACCGCCACGTCAATCACGTCCCCGCGTCTGTACGTGTTGTCCGCCCCCGGATCGGAGGTGAACGCGACGCTCGAAACCGTCGGTGGGGGATTACGAAACACTTCGAGTATCCAATCGTTTGTCTCCACCATCCATTCCTCAAGCGTATCTCTCAGGGCCTGAATGTCATCGGCATGGTCGGGATCATCAATCAAGTTGTTCAATGCATTGGGATCGTTCTCATAATCGTAAAATTCCTCCAGCACGCGATACGTAAAGAAATGGTTTCGCGCAGCCAATTCTGTATCGTAGAGCCCTGCCCATTGCATCGCCGTCCACGACCGACCTTGCTGGGACTCATTTATAAATTTTCGATCGCCATTGGACCAGAGATTGAAAACATAACCAAACCGCGCATTCTGCACGCTCCGAATCGGGTAATCGCGATGCCCCGAAGTCTGGTGAAGTTGCGTGAACACGTACTCGCGTCCATCCTGATTTTCACCCCGCAAAATCGGCAAAAACGATTTGCCATTGACGCCTTCTGGAATATCCACGCCAATGGCATCCAGCACCGTAGGCAAGAAATCTATCCCAGAAATAAAATGCTCGGCATCCACGCGCCCGGCCTGAATGACTCCAGGCCATCGCACCACCCAGGGGGTGCGTGTACTGTTCAAATAAGAATTTGTCTTCGCAAATGGACATGCCCTGATCCGACAAAAACATCACCAGGGTATTCTCCGCCACGCCCGTATCATCCAACACATCGAGCAATCGCCCCACCGTGTCATCAGCTCGGCGAACAGAACTGTAGTATTCGGAAATTTCCAAACGCACCTCCGGTATGGAAATGCCATGCCCTGATCCGACAAAAACATCACCAGGGTATTCTCCGCCACGCCCGTATCATCCAACACATCGAGCAATCGCCCCACCGTGTCATCAGCTCGGCGAACAGAACTGTAGTATTCGGAAATTTCCAAACGCACCTCCGGTATATCGGGCAAAAATCCCGGAACGACCACCTCTTCTGGAGCAAATGTGCGCGAGGGCGGCACCGCAGGCCGATCGGGTTCGTCGTACCAATCGGACGTGTCATTGCCATAGAACGGACGATGCGGATCGTTGGAATTCGCCATCAGGAAAAATGGGCGACCGCCATCCATGGCATCCTGCACGAAATTCTTCGCACTCTGATAATACGTTTCGGGGTTTCGCCCGTACCCCAACTCGCGTGACTGCATCATCAAATCCCATTGAAATTCCTCGTATGGCGTCGAATGTCTCACCTTGCCCAAAATGCCCACATCGTACCCTGCATCGCGCAAAATATCGGGCAGAATGGGCACGCCTTCGAGCCGCAAAAAATGAAACCCCTCGCCGCCACTGAGATGTGGATAGCGCCCGGTCATCAATGCCGAGCGGCTCGGATGGCACTCCGAAGCGGTCATATGACCGTGGTTAAACCGCAACCCCTCTGCTCCCAATTGGTCAATATTGGGCGTCGTCCCCGCTATTGGACACCCAAACACCCCAACTGCATCCCAGTTCATGTCATCGGCAATAATCAGCACAACATTTGTCCGGGTCTGGTTCGTCACTGGCAGCTCCGGCGCCACGATCGTCACCGCCGTCTGGTCCTCACCGTACAGGCCGCCGGCGTCGGTCACCCGCAGGGCGAACGTCAGCACGGCATCGTTGGTGAGCCCGGTCGGCGCCGCGAACGTCGTCACCGCCGCGGACGGCGCCGACAGCGTCACCGTGGCGCCACCGGTCTGCGTCCACGCGTACTGCAGGGTATCGCCCGCGTCCGGGTCGCGGCCTGAACCCGTGAGGGTCACGGTCACGCCTTCCTCGACGCCCGGCTGGTCCGCCCCCCCGTCCGCCGTTGGCGCTTCGTTGCGGTTCGAGAGCGACACGCTGATGTCCGCAGTGGCATCGTCGGCGCCGTCGCTGACCTGC
Organism: Bryobacterales bacterium; assembly: GCA_965238125.1. Taxonomy (GTDB): domain Bacteria; phylum Acidobacteriota; class Terriglobia; order Bryobacterales; family UBA6623; genus UBA6623. The sequence continues at coordinate 2,237,936 of OZ250179.1, forward strand.
GCCGTCAGGTGGTAAGTGCCGTCGTCCCCGGCATCGTCCGGCGCCTCGTAGTCCTTCGCCGCCGCGAACGTCAGCACACCGCTCGCGCTCAACGCGAAATGCCCGCTGTCGGCGCCGCCCGATATCGACCAAACCAGGGTCTCCGCCGGCGTGTCAACGTCGGTGGCGCTCAACGTCCCTGCGGTAGTCTCGCCCTCGACCACCGTGAACGACGTCGGACCGACCACCTCCGGAGCGCTCGGACCCACGCGCACCACTGCCGGCGACGGGCCTTCCGCCTGGCCGTTCAGCGCCGCCACGCTGTAGAAATACGTTTCGTCGGCTGTCACCGTCGTGTCGACATGGCTCGTCGCCGTACTGCCGGTGTCTGCGACGAGCACCTGCAGGGCCTCTAAGGCCTCTCCCCGCAACATCCGGTATCCGGTGACCGGCGCATCGCCTTCCGGCGGCTCCCAGCTCAGCGTCACACTCCCGGACTCCATGACCGCCGACAGATTCCGAACCGGCCCGGACAATCCTAAAACGCTCGCGCGCGCCGGATTCGATTCCGGACTCGGATAGCCGTCGAAGAGCGCCTGGACGATCCAGCCATAGTCACCCGGCGCCGGGCTGTTGTCCGTCCAGGTCGTATAGGTCGTGGCGGTGTCCGCGACGTAGACTGTCGGCGTCTCGCCGCCCACTCCCCGGAGAATCCGGTAACCGGTGAGCGAACCGGCGTCCTCGGGCGGGTCCCAGCTCAGCACGGCGTCGCCCTCGGTGAGCGCGACCTCCAGATTCGTCGGCCTCGTCTTCGTCAGGGCGTCGCACATGCGCGGCGCCATGACCTCGAGCAGGCCGTCGAAGAAAGACGCGCTCCAGTATTTGGGATCGGAACGACTGCGCGAGTTCCAGCGCCCGCGAGCCGCGAGGGCCCCCCGGCCGCCCTCTCCGAAATGGACACGGAGCTTCTGGAGCAGCTCGTCTTCCGCGGTCGCGGAACCGGATGGGTAGTACAGCAGATTACCCACGTAAGCTGATTGTTCGGGAAGCAGCGTGTCCGCGTTCGACACGTCCCGGTACAGCTTCCTGATGATGGGCTCGCGCTGCCACAGATCGACGGCGATCAGGAAGGAGACCGCGGATCCCATCTCTCCGCCCGGGTCGTAGTGGTAGTCGGGAAGGGCGTAGGGGTTGCTCAGAGCGTCATAAAGTGTTTCATCCGTGTGGATGGGTCCGCTGCCGGGGGTGGCCGGCACGGCGAGGTTGTGGTCACTCAGCGGAAAGCTGTCCACGGTGACCTTGTGCCGCGCGAATTCCGGGCCTCTCTTCGCCTCGCACATCACCGTTTCAGCGAAGCGCCAGTAGTCGTCCTCGCCCGCCTTCAGCCTACGATGCAGCACCTCCGCATGCCGCCACGACCAGACGGTCCCGGCTTCCTGAACCGCTAGCGCCACAGCCCCATGGCCAGGCGCTTTCAGGTGCCTGCGCGCCCAGTTGCCGTCCAAATCATGAGATACGGAAAAATCAAGCGGCTCGATCCGCGGATTCGTTGATTCCGTAGCCGCCGCCGTGCTCGCGGCCACGGAGTCATAGTTGGTGTCGCCCGGACTGACAAATTCGGTTCCGTCCCATGTGTTCCACGCGCCCCACAGCGGTTTGTTAAGGGAGCCGTGGCACACCTGGCACGAACTGGGCTCTGTGACCGACGGCGTTCCCCCGGAGAAGTCGATGACGCCGGCCGACCACCGGTCATCGCCCTGCCGGAGGAACTCGACCACGTTGCCGAGTTCGGCCGGCGCTGACGCATCGGTGTTCCACGCGAAAGTGAACCGTCCGTCTCCCCCCCAGGAGACGATTCTCGGAAAGTCTTCGGATACATGAGGCTGCGCCGGCGCCTCCGAGGCGTAGACCATCGCGAAACGCTGCCGGTAGACGGCGGGCAGCGCCGCGATGAACGCTTCGGGACTGCTAACGCTGTGCCGGTCGAGAAATCGCTGGATCTTCGGGAAAGACCCCGAATCGTCGGGTGGATCCCCGTTCGCCTGCATCCCATCGAACCGAGAAAATTCACCGAACATGCCGTCGGGCAGGCTGAGCAGCGGGTTGTCGGCCAGCGTCAGCTCCTCCAGCAGCAGCAGTTCGTCGAACAGGTACACGGGCAGGCTCTGCAATCGGTTGCCGTCGAGGCGGAGCGTCTTCAACAGCAGCAACTCGTCGAACACCCCCTGCGGCAACGCCGTGAGGACGTTGAACGACAGGTCAAGGGTGTCCAGGCGAACCAGACCATCGAAATCGCCGACGCTCAGGCTCGAGATGACCTGGTCGGACAGATCCAGCGAAGTGATCTCCCGCATGTGGCGCAGCGTGACCTGTGCGCAGGTCGCGGCGCCGCTCGCCGTCACGATCGCAGCGCTCACTTGGAAGGTACGAGCGCACACGTCCTGTCCGACACTCGGCGGGGTCTGCGCGAAGACCTCTCGGCCCTCGCCCGCGCACCAAGCCAGGCCAACGCACACCCCAACGAACCACCGGCGCGCCGTGCTCCGGAGCCGAGCCGGGCGGGGCGTCCCGGAAAACCAGGACCGTGCGTCACGGGTCTCAGATGGGGACACTGAGCTGGCAATCCGGTTCGCGAATGGCCTCCACAACATGCTTGCTTCCAAGTCCGCCGTAACCGGCGGCGCCTTCTCTAAGTCGTGCTCGTCTCGGAGTCGTTCGAAGATCCGCTGGGCGGTGTGCCGCTGCTTCTTCGCCAGCGCTAGGTCCGTCTCCAGGATCTGGTCGATGATCGGCGTGTAGGCGTCGAGCTTCGGGCGTCGAATCGGCTTCTGCCGCCGATAGCCCGGCGGCGCGGCGTAGCGCAGCATCTTGCGCACGGTCTCGCGCGCCAGCCCGAAACGCTGCGCCGCTTCTCTCTCGCTGACCCCTTCGACAAAGACCGCTCGGCGAACGCGTGCGTACAGCTCCACACAGTACATCCCTCCCGCATCACACAAAACACCCCAAGAATGTTTTATGAAATGCCGTCGGGCGCGGTCTAGTTTTGCTCCGCCACAACACGGCTGAACACCGCCGCCTTGTGGCCTATTTTCTCTCCGCCGCTAACACTCGGCATATGCGCCTGAACCCAACAGTTTGGATGATGATGGTTGAGTTATTCATGATTGCTTTCACGGGATGCCGCCGCGAGCGGCTTTATCGCGCGTATAGCGTCAAGTTCACTGCCGCCGCTCGCTAGCACTACCATTCATCAGCCGGGTTTTCGCGTCCGGGTCCTCACTCGCGAAGTTGATGCGGTCGAAAAGGTCCGCGCTCAGTTCCTGTGCCCGCGCAATGTGGTTGGCGGTCATGCGCGTCCGGAGTTTGTCTTTGTTCTCGCTGGCCAACTCATTTCCTTGCTCGACGGCAAGGTTCAACCAGGCATAGGCGAGCACGTCATCCTGCGGCACGCCCGTGCCGTTGGCGTACATGAGCCCGAGGTTATGTTGGGCGCTGGCGAACCCCTGTTCGGCGGCGAGCCGGAACCATTTCACCGCTTCGGCATCGTTTTTGGGCCCGCCCGTGCCGTTGATGTACATGCTACCGAGGTTATGTTGGGCGCTGGCGAACCCCTGTTCGGCGGCGAGCCGGAACCATTTCACCGCTTCGGCATCGTTTTCCGGCATGCCCCTGCCGTTGTCATACATGAAACCGAGGTCGTTTTGGGCAGGGGCTAACTCCTGTTCGGCGGCGAGCCGATACCACTTCACAGCTTCGGCATCGTTTTCGGGTACGCCCCTGCCGTTGTTGTATATGAGCCCGAGGTTGTACTGCGCCTCGGCCTCACCCTGCGCGGCAGCTTGGCGGTACCAGCGCACCGCTTCGGCATCGTCCTGAGGAACGCCCCGCCCATAGGCGTACATACTCCCGAGGTTGTTCTGCGCAATGGCATGGCCCTGCCCGGCGGCCAGCCGGTACCACTTCGCGGCCTCGGCAGGATCGCTTTCCGGACCCGCGCGCCCGCCGTTGGCGAATATGATTTGACTGAAGGAGTAGATGGTGCCAAGGGTAAACTGGGCATCAACGTCACCCTGCCCGGCGCGGCGGCGAATTTCGGCGATCCAGTCCGGGTCCTGCCCGGGCACCCAAGGCGCGATTAGCGTCAAGGCCAGTGCGGAGACGGCAAGTGTCGTAAGTATGCTTGTTGGCCGCCGTTCCATTTCAACCTCCGGTCTGCGTCACTAGGGAGGGGATTGCGGAATATGCTCCCTCTGTTCACCTCCGCGCCACAACTGCTCTTCCCGTTTGCCTGACCGTTGCTGGACCCAGCGCTCGGGCCCGCGGGTGACTCCGTGATTGGAACCTCATCCCGGCGGGCTGGCAACCTGGACCCGTCTCGGCCCGTCTCCCCATTCGCGCCAAACCTGTCGCTGGTAAAAGGCTATGAAGGCGAGCGCTTCCTGTCGCCCCCCTAATAGGGGGGGCAGGCGAAGAATTTCGAAACCCCGTACGTCAGCAGCCGAATCGGCGAACGGGCAACTACGTGCCTGCAACTGCCGAGGCTCCACCCACCGTGCCCGTACTCCCGGCACTATCGACCGATCCGCCACCGGCGGCGGAAACGAATCTGGGTGGTGCGAGACGCCCGTGGGCAGCCGCCGTCATGGGACGCACATTGGGAATGGCAAGCAGAAAAGGGGCCTTTTGGCCACTTAAAAAGGGACCCCCTTGTTTGAGTTGCGGCGAGGGCTATCGCCGTGGCAGTTGAGGACAAGCCGGGCATTTTCCCCGGCGGCGCGCGGGCCGTCCACGTCACGAACAAACCGATCTGCCGGGCCCTCGGTATCGAGAACAGCAAGCACCGCCGGGGCGCGAAGGAAACGGCAACCCAGGTGCTCATGCGGCGGCTGCTGTCGCTCGATGACGTCATCGAGCGGCCGGCCCTCGGATGGCTGCCGACCGAGGAGGAGAAGGTATCGAAGGTCCTGACGGGCAACACTACGAGGGCGGGATGCGCGCTACAGCCGGCAGGCAACCATCGACGCTGTCAGCCCCGAGCCCATGGAATGTCGGCAACCGACAGAACCAGCCGTACCAGGTCCGCTTGGCGTGAGACTCCGGCCTTGCTGAAGACGTTCTTCTTGTGCCAGCGAACCGTGCTCTCCGCGCGGCCCGTCGCCCTCACGATGTCGCGGATGGTACGGCCCTCGGCGAGCAGTGCCGCAACTACAGACTCTGCCGGCGTGAGTCCAAAGGCCGCCGCCACCAGATCCGGTTCTAACCGCAGCGGTCTCTTCGGCTCGATGATGAGCAAGAGAGCCGCAACGCGCGGGCTCCTGAAGGACATTTCTGCATCCTCCACGGGTATGGCGTGCAGCACGGCCGGCCGCGCGCGGTCCAGGCGCGTAATCACCATTGAGCCGCTCACGCCCCGGTCGCCGTAGCGCGGAAGCGCGCGACCGAGAAGCTTCTGCAACTTGGTGTTCTCCGCTAACAACGGGGTGCAAAGGGCCCCGTTCCGATACGACAAACGATCGCCCCGGCGCAGCAGATCACGGGCACGGTCGTTCGCCTCCGCAATCCGCCCGTGCCAGTCCAACTGGATGATGCCTGCACGCCTGTTGCCGAGCAGCTTGCCGGGCGAGGTGCCGAGCGCACCGGCCCCGGCCAGCGCGTGACGAACCCGCACGAACTGGCGCAGATGCGGAAGAAGACGCGTGATCAGGTTGACTTGGTCCGGCGACCAGTCGCTCGCGCCCACCGGATCGGCGATCATCCAGAAGATCTGCGAGTGATCGGAGCCAGTCAGGCGGACGTACAAGCTGTTCTGACAGCGGGCCTTGGCCATCCCCTCGTTGTAGACCGGCGACGTCTGCAGTTCCTGTTCGGAAAAGAGATCCGTGGCGTGGACAATCCGGCCCTCGGAGAGCTGCCGCATTCGCGGGAGGCGCACGTCCACCGCGTAGTAGTCGCGTAAGTACTCGCGCTCCCAGTCCTGACGGCGTTGGCCGCGATAGCAGAAATTCGCAAACAACGTCCCCTCGATCCTGGCAGAGTCGTCGCCGACGCCCAGAACGCTGCCCTCCGTCCGGCAGGCCTCGTCGATCAAGCCGGACGCCGCAATCCAGTGGGCATCGTCGAGCATCGCTTCGTGCAGCGACGCGAGGATGCGCTCGAACGCGTCTCGTTCGCTCATTGCGCTTTCTTTCTTCGGCTCTGGTGGACCGCGGCCGGCGTTTCCGAAAACTCTCTTGTTCGAGTCACGAGGTCATCTCCACGTGCTCCCCCCGGCGCTGGCAAGCCCCTTCGGCCCCGGCCGGTACCCACTCGTCTCCAAGAGCCGGCGCTTGTTGAACCAGTCGATCCATTCGTGGACATCCATCCCCACATACTTGTCTCGTTTCATTCCAACGCTCCTTTCTGGGATCAACGCGCAAACCCCAGATAAAGGGCATCCTTTCATACTGCGATAGTGCCCTGTCAGGCTACTACGGAGACTACCTGAATTGGTAGGGTTCGGAGAAGAATAGAGGCAGCGGCCGACAACCGGGCCTCCCACCGAGAACGCCGGCACCTGCTGTGGTTATCCGAACTCGGCGATCGACAGCACCAGCCGCACCAGGTCCGCCTGCCGGGAAATGGACTGCTTCTTGTAGATATGCTTCAGGTGCCAATAGATGGCGTCTTTTGTGTGTCCCGCCGCCTCGGCTATGGCGCGCACGCTCTTGCCTTCGGCCAACGCGACCGCCACCCGGCTCTCCGCCGGCGTCAGCCCCAGAGTCTTGGCTACCAAGTCGGGATCGATACGATGACGGCGCCCCGGCTCGGCAATCAGGACCAGCGCAGCGGCGTGCCGCGCTCCATAGTCCGGTTGGTGGGCCCCCACGGGCTGGACGTGCACCACGAACGGCGGCAACCTGGAGGAGCGGCCCAGCAGCATCGATCCACTGACCGGGACAGCACCGGAGGTCGGCAGCGCGTCAGCCACCAGCCGCGCCAGACGGCACTGGTCGTCCGGCTCGCGGGCCGAGAGCACCCCGTTGTTGTCCGACAGCCGGCCACCGCGCCGGAGGATCCTACGGGCACGGTCATTGACCTCCAGGATCCGGCCGCGCCGGTCCAGGTGGATGACGCCAATCCGGGAATCATCCAGCAGGGCAGCCGCGGTCGGGCCGTAGAGAATGACGTTGTCCCATTTGATCGGGCTGACGTCCTGGGAGCAGGGTTGCGGCCAGGCGTCGGAGGTGACGTGCGATCCCTGGAAATCGACTTTCAACAAGCCGTTGAAACTTAGCTGGAATGGCTTGGTTTGTTTTTCACCCATTGGGTGTTGGCCTCCCTGGCGTCCTCATCGGGCTCTAGCCCCTATGAATAAAGACGCTCAAGGCCGCTGGAAGGGCGGGATGTCAAACACCAAATTGAAAATGCGGGTTAATATAGAATCTCCAATATGTCGCATGCTGCCCCGCATACCGCTCCTTACAGCGCAGTCACGAAAGTGCATTCCCGATTCATCAGCGCCGTGGCGATCTCGTTTCGGTTCTTCAACATCGCATCGCTCGCGATGATTGGCAGCCTTGCCTTGTGCGCGCAGACAAACACGGGTAGCATCCGGGTTTTAGTCTACGACGAGACCATGGCGGTGATTCAAGACGTGACCGTCACCGCTCTTGACGAGAGCCGTGGCGTAACACGGGAAGCGGTGACGTCCGATATCGGCGAGTTCGTCTTCAGCCATCTCGCGCCGGGAATGTACACGCTGAGCTTCGAGGCATTGAATTTCGCTCCCCTCACGGTGGAGGGATTCGAAGTGCGCGTCGGCGAGATATCGACGGTTTCGCCCCAGCTCGCGGTAGCTGCAACCGAGGACCGCGTGGTCGTGTCGGCGGAATCCGCGCGGCCGGCCATCGAACCCGAACGAGTCCAGCAGTCCGATCACATCGACTCGGTTCGTATCCAGAACCTCCCGATCAACCGTCGCGACTATCTGGGCTTGGCGCTGTTAACCCCAGGCGTCGTGAATACCAATCACATCGCCAACGCGATTGATCGTCGCATCGCCCCCACACCCTCCTCCGGGCTCGGCATCGGTGGGGGCAACGGGCGCGGCAACACGTTCATGATTGACGGGCTGGACAACCTTTACAACTCCGGAAGCGTTCGATCCTCCATCAGCCAGAATGCCGTCCATGAGTTCCAGGTCAATAGGAACTCGTTCTCCACGGAACAGGGCGGGGCACCGGGCGGCACGATCAACATCGTCACGAAGGGCGGCACGAACGATGTGCATGGAACCCTTTTCGGCGTTCTTCGAAACCGCCGCTTCCAAGCTCGCAATTACTTTGACCCCGGCAAAGCGGCATATACGAGGGCGCAGTCCGGCCTATCCACGGGAGGTCCGATCAAACGGAACAAGACGTTCTTCTACGCCGCTTACGAACGCCTGGACCGCCACGAGTCGCAGCTCGTTCCGCTGCTGGCCGACAGATCGTTCCTCACGTCGCTGACCGAGTCACAGCAGTCTCTGGTCGACGCGCTCCGCTTCGCGCCGCCGACACTTACCCCACTGGTCAACCAACTCGCTTATACGCTTGTGCCGGCTAACAATCCGGCCGTGGTGTCCCTGTTCGAGGAGAACAGCGGTGTCTTCCCCTTCGGGGAACTGCGCCAGCAGTTCATTACGCGTGTCGACCACACACTGAGGGATGGTCACAATCTGTTCTTCCGAGGAAACTGGACTGGGCAGGAGAGCGACAACACAAATTTCGGGGCGCTCACCGCTCGCAGCAGAGGACGCAACTCGAACGTCAATGACTTCGCGGTCGCGTTCGGCGATACCTGGGTGATCAACCCCCGCTGGGTCAGCGAGACGCGTGTGGGCCTTGGGTATCACGACTTCGGCGTGTATCCGACCGACGAGTTTGGCCCTGCGATCTCCATCGGCGCGATCACCTTTGGTAGGGACTTCATTCTCCCGACGCGAGTCGTCGAGCGCGTCTTTCAGGTGCGCCAGAACTTCATGCGCGTGTCAGGCCTCCAGACGCTCAAGTTTGGTGCCGACATCAATCCCATCCGCGATGACGTGCGAGCCGAGACATTCTTTAGTGGACGATTTATTTTTGGAGAGGCGATTCCGCTCGGAAATCTTATCGACAACGTGGCGGGCCCTGGAACGTCGCGGCTGCTCAAGGGTCTGCTGGCCGGTGCCGGCGCGGCGCACCTGGCGGGAGCCGTCGATGCGCCCATTTCGGCATTACAGGCGTTCGCCCTCGGCTTGCCAACCGTCTACCAGCAGGGCTTCGGCAATCCCAATTGGGTGGGCTGGGCCAACCGGATGAACTTCTTCGTCGAGGATTCGATCCGAGTCTCGTCGAGTTTCCTGCTGACGCTCGGACTGCGGCACGAGCTTGAACTGAAGACGAGGTTCCCGCGCGATTACAACAACATCGCGCCGAGGGCAGGATTCGCTTGGAGTCCGAACTCGAAGACAGTGGTTCGTGGCGGTTTCGGAATCTACTATGCGCGCATTGACGGGCAAGTCGGATACATCAATGATCTGCTCGGCGAGCAGCAACAAATCAACCAAGTGTTCATCCCGTTGACGGGCGTGCCCGGCATTAACAGCCCGTTGACGGGCGGCCCGTTGACTTCCGCGGAGATCTACCAGACACTCCAAGCCCGAGGAGTCCTTGGGAAGCGGGCAATCCTACCGGAAGACTTGGCGCCTCACGGTATCGTGCCGGGCCCGGGATACCCGCTACGGGTCGGTTTCCGAGTCGTGGATGATACCGTAAACCCGTACTCCCAGCAAGGCAGTTTCGAAATCCAGCGCGAAGTGGCGGGCTACGCCTTGTCAGCGGCCTACAACTACAACCGCGGCGTTCACCTCATCCGGCCGCTGGACTTGAACATCTACGAAGCAGGTGCCGACCCAACTACCGGCAGGCCGGTGCCGGGCTTCCGCAACCCCCTGATCTTGCAGGACAACGCGTATGGCAGCTGGGGAAGATCGTACTACCACGCGATGATCGTGCAGTTGAAGAAGCGGTTCTCGGACGGGTTTACGATCTCTGCGCATCACACGTGGAGCAAGGCCATTGACGAGGCCACGGACTACAACTCGTCTTACGAGCCCCACATCCCGTGGGACGCTCGGAACGAACTCGCCCTCTCCCCCTATCACCGCGGGCACCGTTTCGTCGCACATGCAGTGGCTCAGTCCCCGTGGAAAGCAGCTAAGGGACAAGGCTTCGGACACAACCTACTGGCGGATTTCACACTGTCCGGAATCGTGGTGGCGAACTCGTTCGCGCCATTCAACCTGAACACCGGCTTCGATTCGCTCGGCGACCGCCATACCGACACCCACCGCCCGTGGGGCCTCGGTCGCAACGCCGGGATAGGCCCGGCTTTCTTTGGTGTCGACATGAGGCTCACGCGCTTGTTCTCGCTGTCGGAAGCAGTGAACCTGCAGGTCAGCGGCGAAGCGTTCAACCTGCTGAACCGCACCAATTTCAGGACGGTGAACGGCGTTGTTGGGAACACGTCCATCGAAGACCTTCCGGCAAAGCTCGTCGGGCAGCGCGGTCCGGTCACGGAACCGCTCTCATTCGCCTCGGCGTTCGATCCTCGGCAGTTCCAATTCACGTTGCGGTTGACGTTTTAGAAACGGCGGATTGGCCACTCCGGAGAGTGCCCTGGACGCCCTCGACGCCCCGAGTAGGCGACTAGCCGGAACCCGTCAAGGGTTCGCTTCGCTGCGGCCTACGGCCGCGCCCTTGACTGAACCCGTCCAGCCGCCGAAAGCAATCTTATACGAGGGCGATAGCTCGAAAACGATTGGACCAACCGTGGGGGCAGATCAGGGCCACTCAACGTAAGACCCTCACCTTGAGCGAGGCAGCGTGTGTACTTGTCAGCGAGGAACCTAGGTGGCCTCTCAACAGCTTGTGCTCCAAGCGCAAGCACAACGATCTGGAAGGCGCAGCGAATTGAAAGCTACCTGGCACGCGCCGCCCGGGGGTGGACAAGCTTGTCGGGTCCGTGGAGAGGCGACCATTGAAACCGAGCACCTGTCTTTTAGCGACCACGGGGATAGGTTATTGACAAACTAGTCGCTCTCCCGGTCCGTCGAAGTATATGTTCTGGAAGCTCTGAAGGCCAAGCGGAAGCTTCTCGGGCGGCCCCTATATCACGATTGGTATAATTAAGCAATGAAGTGGCGTGTCGAGATCCTCAACCAAACGGTTCTGGAGGAGCTTGACGCTCTTCCGCCGGACATGCGGGCCAAATTAGACCACATAGTTCGTATGATTGAGAAACTCGGCCTACATCAGGTTCGCGAACCCTATATCAAGCCCTTCCGGGATAAGTTATGGGAGATGCGGATAAGGGGACGCGACAGGATTGCCCGGGCCATCTACGTGACCGTGAAGGAACGCCGCATCGTCATTCTTCACGCGTTCATTAAGAAGACCCCAAAGACACCCGCTGCGGCAATTCGAACTGCTTTATTCAGAATGAAGGAGTTGAAACCATGACCATTCCGTTTGCCGAACTTCGGAAGAAGTGGAAGATGGACCCGGATTTCCGGAAAGAGTACGAGGCGCTAAAACCCGAGTTCAAGCTGGCGCGAGACCTCATCGAGGCGCGCGCCAAGGCCGGATTGAGCCAGAGCGACGTGGCTGAGCGGATGGGAACGAGCCAGCCCGCCGTGGCTCGTCTGGAAAGTGGCCACAAGCCGTCCTTGAAGACCTTGGAGCGCTACGCCGAGGCTGTCGGCATGAAGGTCGAGATACGCCTCGTCGGTGGTTGACCAGCGAATGCCGGGGGAGGGAATCCATTTACCGTTGGGTTGATTCGAAGAGTTTCCCCGCCCGCAGGGTGGGGCGGTTGCTACGATTCAGGCTCTCGGAAGTGGACGAGTGGGTGAAGAAAGGGTACCGAGCAGGGCTTTTGTGAATTTCACGCGGCGCGGCGAACAATCCAAGGATACGAGGCCATGCACATGATTCGGAAGGGGCAGGTGAGGTGGGTGAGCGGCTCGGGTGTTCGGCGACAGATTCAGTTCATCAACAGGCTGTTCGAGGTGGCTGCATGAGACCTCGATACCCAAGCGTTCTCCGTCACCGTTTTCAAAGTTGCAACACTGCCCCGATTTGAAGGCTGAGGAGGAGCTGTGAAGAGAGTGTGGGTAGGGGCATTTCTATTTTTGACAGTACCGGTCTTGCTTCCACCAACCGTGTGGGGACAGGGGCCTGAGGTCGATACCGGCACCACCGCTTGGATGCTGACTTCGACGGCACTAGTCTTGCTCATGATTCCCGGGCTGGCCATGTTCTATGGCGGGCTTGTGCGGACTAAGAACGTCCTGGGCACCATGATGCACTGCTTTGCAGCCATGGCCATCGTGGGAGTCCTGTGGGTGGTCTGTGGCTACTCGATGAGCTTTGGCTCGAATGTGCTCGGGGGGTGGTTCGGCTGGGACAGCCGCTACCTTTTCCTGAGAGGAATCGACGACACCATCATGGAGGAAGGGATACCCGAGTACGTGTTCGCCATGTTTCAGGGCAAGTTTGCCATCATCACCCCAGCCCTGATCGCGGGAGCATTTGCCGAGCGGGTGCGGTTTCGCGGCTACTGCCTGTTCATCACGCTCTGGAGCCTGATCGTCTACAACCCGCTTTGCCACTGGGTGTGGGCCGAGGATGGCTTCCTCTTCAACCTGGGTGCCAACGGAGCCATCGACTTCGCGGGCGGCACCGTCGTCCACATCTCCGCCGGCGTCAGTGCCCTGGTGGCGGTTCTTTATCTGGGCGCCCGTCGGGGCTATCCGCAATCGTCCATGCATCCCAGCAACCTGGTCATCACCTTGATGGGAGTGGGCCTGCTGTGGGTGGGCTGGTTCGGATTCAACGCGGGCAGTTCGGTGAGCAGCGGACTGGACACCGCCCGGGCTCTGACCGTTACCCAGGTGGCGGCTGCGGCCGGAGCCCTCTCCTGGATGTTCATCGAGACCATCAAGCATGGGAAGGCGACCAGTCTGGGTGTGGCCTGCGGAATCCTGGCTGGCTTGGTGGCCGTCACACCCGCCGCCGGCGTAGTGATGGTCCCCGGGGCCATCTTTCTGGGTCTGGTGGCCTCCCTGTTCTCCAATGCGGCCCTTACCCTCAAAAACAGACTGGGTTACGACGACAGTCTGGATGTCTTTGGCATTCATGGGGTCTCCGGCATGGTCGGTGCGGTGCTGCTGAGTTTCTTCATCCGGCCGAGTTGGATGGCTGAGGCAGCTCAACTAGCGGGGGGATCCTGGAGCATTCTGCAGCAACTAGGGGTTCAGGTTTCGGCGGTGGCCATTACGGTCCTCTACGCCGGCATCGTGTCTCTACTTCTGGCTGTTCTGGTGGAGAAGACGGTCGGCTTCCGAGTGGACGATTCTGAGGAGATGGCCGGCCTCGATCAAAGCCTGCACGGCGAGCATGGATATGGGTTCCTCAACCTGAATTGAAGGAAGGAAACGATGGCGGAGTAGCCGCCGTCGCAGAGAAGCTTCGCCACGGAGCGGAAGTCTCTGGTTCGCTCAACCTGACGAAGTATGGGGCTAAGACGCAAGCCTACGAGGCGGCCAGCTTTACCGCTCGGGATCGCAGGCGGACTTATTCGAATCCCTGACACCGATCAGTACAAAAAGGAGAGTCAATGGAGTACGAACGGTTCTTCGCCGGGTTGGCCCCCCGATTGGACATGGCGAGAGTCCTGGCCCACGAGTTCGATCGGAACTTGGCGCACCGATTCAACGTCCTCGACTACCTGCGGGATGATGAATTGGGGCTTTCCCGAATCATTGCCGATTTGCTCAATCCCAAGGCAAGTCATGGTCAGGGGGCGCTATTCCTCCAGACGTTGCTGAGCTTGGAGAGATTGAAAAACACTCGACACTGGCCCGACCTCGACAGGAGCCAGAAGATTTCAGTTGTCGGCGAGCGGAGGATCACCGCCGACCGGCGTATTGACATCTCCGTTCAGATCGTCGGTGCCGACGGAAAAACCTACTGCTTGGCCATTGAGAACAAGCCTTACGCCGGCGACCAGGAGAATCAGGTCAAGGACTACCTCGAATACCTTAAGCAGGAATACGGTGAACGGTTTCTTCTAATCTACATCTCTCCCACCGGCGAAGGTCCGTCAGACTGGAGCATTCACAAGACGGAACTTGACGAATGGAAAGATCGCTTTGCAATCATGCCGTACCATAGAGGTCAAGAGGAGCAAGCGGACGAATTCGATGCCCTTCGCATTCCGCACTCGCTCGCCGACTGGCTCGGAGAGTGCCGAAAGAACTGCGAAGTGGACCGACTGCGCTGGTTCCTGCGCGACGCCGAGACATTTTGCCAACGGACAGTTGGAGGCCAAGCCATGATTAGCTCTAGTGAAAGGAAAACTACTTCTGACTTTGTGTTGTCGAATCCGAGCAATCTGAAAACCGCTCTAACGGTGTACGAGTCTTGGCCCGATGTCATAGATCATGTATGTGAACAATTTCTGAAGGGACTGTGTTCTCGGATTGAGACGGCCGTAAAAGAGAATGAGAATCTGAAGGAGTTCACCGGCGACATGCGCGTCCGTTGTAGGTATGGAAGTACGGACGCGTGGGGAAGTTACGTCTGCCTATATAGGGAGTGTTGGATTCAATATCCAGATCCAGTGGAACAAAAATTCAGTCGGACCTCCATTAAGCTGAATAATGCAGGCAAAGGCCCGTATGGCTGGGGCATCGGTGTAGGTTCTCCAATGAACAGGAAGGACATGCCGGGCGAATATAAGGAACGGCGACAGCGTCTCGATGCAGCGCTCGAGCGTGCGTTTGGTCGTGACAGAAGTACCGACTGGTGGCCATGGTGGAAGTACGTGGATAAGGACAAAGGAAATTGGAACTCACGCGTCCCGGATTTGCATCAGGAGTGCAAAGAGCAAAGCGACGAGATCACGAAGTACTTCGTTGACAAGTTCACTGAAATTGCGGTGAAAGCGATACCGGTAATCAACGACATTGAGGGTTGAAGGTGTGACTTCCACTCACAGCGCCGCCGGATGAGGATCAGCAAGCGCCGATTCTGGCCGCTGTAGCGTGTTACGCTATACCAAACCTAGTAGCGGCGCGGGGTTTCAAGCATGGCGGACTTAAGACAGTAAGATTTATTTAGGTGAGGCGTTCTTCAACGAGATCATCCGCCACCCTGTACCGCTCGATATGAACACCCTCACGGCGCTCAAGCGTTCTTCGCTGGGCCTCGACTTGTACCTCTGGCTGGTGTACCGGACCTTTCCGCTGAAGCGTCCGATGCGGCTCTCCTGGCCGAGCCTCTACCGCCAGTTCGGAGCGGACACCGCCAAGGCCAACAATAAAGTAGCGCAGCAGGCTTTCCGCCGGGACTGCCTGCGGGAGCTCAAGAAGATCAAGGCGGCCTGGCCGGAGTTGAATTACTCGACGGCCAAGGGTGTGCTGATCCTCTCACCCTCCAGGGCCGCCATCCCCCCGGCGGCGCAGCCGCTTCAACTTGTGAAATAGCCTTCAACACCCCTTTCCCAGCGCAAGAATCGCCCCCTGACGGCATGATACCCGAAGGGTTTCCATAGGGTGTCCAAGGCGCCGCAAGGTGCTCCTGGGCTTTCTTGCGGCTCGACGCAAGCGTGCCCGACGCAAATTTTTCCACAGATCGCTCTGATTCGGAGCAGTTATCCACGTGCTTTCACCCTCACTCCTTTTCGAGCAAACACCCTCACTAGGGGCCAAAACCTTCGAGCAAACACCCTCACACTCAAGTAGTAAAGAGCAAGTAGTACAAAACAAGTAGTAGGAGCGACTACGGCTGTGGATAACTCACTGAAAACAAAAGAGAAACCCCCGGAAGAGGGGGCTAACGCCCCCCGCAAAAGGCAAAACAAAAACCCTCCTTATAGGTAAGGAACTGAAAACAAAAGACTTACACCATACCGCAGCGGAACCAGCAAGCGAACCGACAACAAAACCCAACCCAAAACCCCGGAGGCCGCGATCGGCGCGGGCATCTATCACCGCGCCCTACCCGGAACGTGCAGACCCTCATCCGGATGATAGTAGCCGGAGCCGACCAGGATCGGCAGACCATAGACCACGACCCTCTTGACGAAAGTCACCTTGCGTGCCAGCCTCCTGGTGGAAGGGTTTACAGCCGAGTAGTACAGGAAGGATTCCCCGAAGGCGTCCCCCACACTTACGAGATCCTGACCTTCAAGCGATGTGTTGATGTAGGGATCCAGCTCGGATACGCCGTACAACCGGCTCAAAGGATCTCCGTTGAACAGAGAGCTTCCGTAGGCATCCACGCCGAACAGGTAGATCGAGCCGTTCCCCCAACGCGGAGCGGTGGTCAGGGACCGGACGGCGAAGTATCCCTGCGACTCCAACTCCATCGCGGCGCAACGGACAAACTCCTGCAGCTTCTCTTTGGAAGGATCAGCGTCAAGCCCCATGGCGTGGACCTCTTCACTTCTGCACGTTCCGGGGAGATCGCGGCGATACACGCCCGCGCCGATCGCGGCCAGGTTCCCTTCCCAGTCAATTTTCTTGATGTAGGAATACTTCGGCTCATCCCTGCCTGTCGCTGGATTGGTGAAGGAGTAATAGAGCCACCCGGCGCCGAAGCTGCTTACGATACGATGCTGTTCCTTGTAGTAGTCGTTGCCAAAGGCGTCGATCAGCAGCCCTAACGATGATCCTTCCCGCGACCGGGCGGGCGGGAAGACGAAGAGTCGCGCCTGATCGCTCAGCGGTGTCGCTTCGGAGACGAAGATATAGATTGGGCCGCTTTTCCAACGCTCGTCCTCGTTGAAGGCCCGGCGGGCCTCCTCAAATCCCATTTCCTGGACAAACTCGTAGGCGCACTGAACGAATGCTTCAACGCCCTCCGGGGTGCGAACGGCGCGAGCGGTGATGGAGTGATCCGCGCAAGACAGTGGTTCAGCGGTGCCCCCCTGGGCAACGAGAGTCGGCGCCGCGACGCAAAGTAAGATTGAGAAAATCAGGAATAAGGAGAAGTTATGTTTCATAGTCTGCCCCATTTTCTCACACCCACCCAAACAAGCCCACCGGAGAGGACCGCTCCTAACCAGGGGCAGTAATGATAACCCGGTAGAGCAGGCCAAAGACGGTCGTGGCGAGCAGGACGATCAACGGCCAGATCACTTTTTGTAGCGTGTCAATACGGCTCCCTAGCGCGTCAACACGGCTTCCCACAGCGTCGATTCGTGCGTTGACTTCGGTGAACCCCGCTTTCATCTCGGCGATAACATTCTGGCTGGCTATTTGGCGGACTTCCGCTTCGGCAGCATGGGCCAAGTCGGGGTCGGCGCTGGTTAGCAAGGCGCGAAAGAGCGCGCCGGTAACGGGTTCAGCTGGGCTTGCCATTAGGATGCTCCTTGTGGGGCAGATCGAAGAGTTCCCGATCCCGATCCCGTTCTAAGAATACATCGAGCCCCCGGCAACGTGCTGTGGCTTCTGCTCTGGGCAATGCCCGTTTTACCGGGGTGCCTCCGGGGCGTATCATCGTGCGCGTAAAGACTCCAACCGACTCCGTCGAGCAACGGGAGGTTGCGGTTTCGAACCAGGAACTTCGGCTCAGCTTGACGATGCCGTGACGAGACTCACCAGAAAGAGCGGGAGTCTTTTCAGGAAAACCCCGGCAACCGAGCTTGCGCTCCTGTTGTTTCTATCCCTCCTGCCGTCCTGCGCGGCGAGGCACATGCCTAACTGGTCCAGAGTGCAAGCCGTGCCACCCAAGACAAAGATCGAAGTGCAACTGTACAAGGACGAAGCTCCCCAGGGAAGCCGGAAGGTCAAGGGCCGCTTCGACTCGGCCGCGACCGGCTGCTGGTCAGCGAGTTGTCGCGGCTCGGCCGCAGCCTCTCTCAGGTGATCCAGATCGTGGAGACCCTGGTCCGGCGCAAGATCCGCTTCATCGCCATCAAGGAGGCGATCGAGTTCGACGGCAAGCAGGACCTGCGGACTAAGGTGATGATCGCCCTGTTCGGATTGTTTGCCGAGGTCGAGCGGGACCTGATCTCAGAACGGACCAAGGAAGGACTCGCCGCTGCCAAAGCCAAGGGGAAACTGCTCGGCCGGCCCAAGGGGGCCTTGGGAACATCCAGGCTCGACGGCAAGGAGCAAGACATCCGGGCGCTGTTGGGCAAGGATGTCTCCAAGGCCTCGATTGCCAAGATACTGGACGTCTCCCGCTCCGCCCTCTACCACTTCATCCAGACCCGCAAGATCGCTCCGGGCTGACCCCAAGACTCGGACCGCCCTTATGTTGTATTTCAACACGAATGTGGGCGCTACCCCAGACAAGGACTATGGCCCTTTGGACCCCGTGGTCAACCGGAAGGAACGAACGATCCACCTCGATTGGATCACAGAGCACTGGGACAGGATCGGACAGTTCTTCGCGGCGTTCGCGAGCGGCCAGACCACCGCGTCTGTCGCACTCAAGCGTCTGGTAGGCCATGGGCCGAAGAATCGCTTCTACCGAGCGACTCGCGAGCTCGGCCGCGTCTTCAAGACCGAGTTCATCCTCGACTACCTGAGCCAGCCGGCGCTTCGCACGCGGATCCGACGCGGGCTCCTCAAGGGAGAACAGCTACACGCCCTCGCCCGGTGCGTCCACTACGGCCCGACCGGATCAGCGCGACTTCGAACGCCAAACCGGCGCGGCGAGCTGCCTGCTTCTCATCCTCGCAGCTATCATCTATTGGTAGATTCGGGAGATCGATCGTGTTTTGAGCGAGGCGGGCTCGGATGCGGACGATCTCAACTTCGAGTTACTGCCCCATATCAGCCCGATCGGGTGGGACAACGTCCTCCTCTACGGCGAGTACCAGCTCAACCGCAGTCTCGTGCGAAGCGAAAGGCTTAGCGTATAAATTCGCACGATTCTGGGCGCTACCCTTATAAAGGCTACTTGACACGCCCCGCATGAGCGTGGGAGCGGCCATTCGGGTGCATGGGTTCCCTGCTGAGGCGTCCCTCAGCTGGCGGAAGACACGGCGACCTCGACCTCGCTGCCCTTGTCTATCTGAAGACGGTCCATCAGCTTGACTGGAGCGACTAGCTCCACGCACCTCTTGTCGTGCGGGTTGCCGGCCCGTCTGACCAGGACCTCCTGGGTCTCGCCTCGCACTGACGCCGTTGCTCTGTAGTAGCAGTACCCGCCGCGTTTCTTGGGGATCCTTTGGTCTGTCGGATGCTTGACGTCCTCTGGGCGCTCGAAGAATAATGCACGCATAGCGCGCAGGTCGTCAGATACTCCATCGGCTACCCTAAGGTTGAGAGTGCCGCAGAAAACGCTCTCCCAACCGGTCTCTTTCATTATTCGGCGCACACGCTGCGGATTGCACTTGAAGACCTCCCTCTCCCCCGCCACCTCAGGTTGCCTGGGACGATCAGATGAGCTCCGTCTGTACACCGTACCCTTGAAGATCATGCGATCTCTCCCTTGTCTCGACGGTGAGACGAGACCTAGTGAGCAGAGCGCCGTCGGGCAACAGGGGCGGAGACACTCCCCGAGAGGCCTGGCACGCGCTGCGTCAAGTATTCTTTATAAGCCCCGGATTCAATGGGTGAAGGCGACGGCTCGCGGCTTTCGCAATCAACAGAACTTCATCAACGCCATCTACTTCCACTGCGGAGGACTCGATATGGCCCCCGGCCACTAAAAAACCGGAGGAGCCCTTTGATGGAACTATGTGATCTCTCGTAACAACCCAGTCATCCGAATCGACAGGAAAAACGACCATCCTGGGAGCTACCATGTCACCATTGATGAAACTCTCACCTCTCCTGATAGCAATTTCATGCGCACTGCCCGCTCTTGCTCAATCCGACGAAACGGCGAAGCGCTTTCATGTCCTGCCGCATCTCGCCGACGGGGGCGGGTGGAGATCGTCCCTGCTGGTCACCAACGTTTCCGAGGCAGCGAGCCCCTGCACGCTGCAACTCTACGGGCTGGGCGTGGACCGGTTCGAAGATTACAGCGCCGACGGCGTTACGGCGGAGGGTTCCATGGCCACCTTCGAGCTACCGGCATCGGGGGGTTATCTGGTATGGCCCACCCGGAACGAATCGGCGTTGGCCTCCGGCTACGCGACGCTTGATTGCGTCAACCCCGTCGCGGCGCAGGTCGTGTTCGCGTGGATCGGCAGCGCGGGAACGCCGACGGGAATGGCCACGGTCTTCAGCTCTCAAACGGCGACCGTTTTCCAGATTCCGGTCCTGACGCCAGCGGCCACGCTCGCATTGGCGATCGCCAACGATACCAACGCCGAGGCCTCCTGCCGCATTGTCCTTGAAGACACTCAACGGACGAATCTGGGGGAAGCCACGCTGTCCGTGCCTGCGAAGTCCAACCATGCGCAACTGCTCAACGACGTCATCGCCATTCCGGGAATATTCTTCGGAGGGACGGCGACCGTTTCGTGCAATCAGCCGGTCGCGATGATCGGACTGCATTTCGAGCTGCGGGACGGAACGATCATCACCTTCAGCACGCTGCCGCCGGCCCGGGTCGATCCCACCATGCCGTCCTCCGACGAAACGGCGAAGCGGTTTCACGTCCTGCCGCACATTGCCGACGGGGGCGGTTGGAGATCGTCATTGCTGGTCACGAACGTTTCACCGTCAGCGAGCCCCTGCACGCTGCAACTCTACGGCGGCCTGGGTGTGGACCGGTTCGAAGCCGCCGGCGGCGTTACGGCGGCGGGTTTGACGGCGACCTTCGCGTTGGCGGGAGCGGGAGGGTATTTGGTCTGGCGCACTCGGAACGAATTGGCGGCGGTGGCGTCCGGCTACGCAACTCTCGATTGCTCTTCCCCTGTCGTTGCACAAGTCGTGTTTGCGTCGTTCGACGGGTTGGGGGTGACGGCGGCGGCCACGGTATTCAGCGCACAAGCCGCAACGGTCTTCCAGTTTCCGGTCCTGACGCCAGCGGCCACACTCGGATTTGCGATCGCAAACGATACCAACGCCGAGGCCTCCTGCCGCATTGTCCTTGAAGACTATCAACGGACGAATCTGGGGGAAGCCACGCTGTCCGTGCCCGCGAAGTCCAACCGGGCGCAAATGCTCAACGACGCCATCGCCATTCCGGGAACATTCTTCGGAGGGACGGCGACCGTTGCGTGCAATCAGCCGGTCGCGATGATCGGACTGCATTTCGAGCTGCGGGACGGAACGATCATCACCTTCAGCACGCTGCCGCCGGCCGTGATCGACGTGGTACGGCCGACGGCAAAGCTGTCGGCGTCGCCGAGTGCGATCGGATTCGGCGAGACGACGACGTTGACTTGGTCGTCGACGAACGCGGTCAGCGCTGTCATCACGCCCGACATCGGCGAGGTGGAACCGTCCGGCTCGCGGGAGGTATCGCCGAGCTCCACCACGACGTTCCGGATCACCGTGACGAGCGCGGATGGAGTGAGGGCGACGGCGTCGACGACGGTCACGGTGACCGCGGCAGGGCCGGCCGACACGGATCCGCAGGGCAGCGTCGCTTCGGACCGGGCGGCGCTTGAGGCGATCTATGACGCTACTCGCGGCTGGGTCTGGACGGACAGCACGAACTGGAAGACGGCGGCGCCGTTGGGCGAGTGGCACGGGGTGGAGACCAATGAAGCCGGACGGGTCAGTTCGCTGGAACTGTCCCGGAACAGGTTGACCGGCCCGATCCCGACTGAACTAGCCAATCTCGTGCAGCTTGAGAATCTGGATCTTACAGTTAACAACCTTGGGGGCCCGATCCCGGGATGGTTGGGTAGCTTGACCCAGCTCAGACGTCTGGGTCTTCACACGAACGACTTGAGCGGTCCGATTCCGGCCGAACTGGGCAACTTGGTGAACCTGAGAGAGTTGAAGCTCGGCGGGAACGACTTGAGGGGCCCGATTCCGGTTGAACTGGGCGACTTGGCGAACTTGAGATTGTTGTCTCTTGACAGTAACCGCTACTTGAGCGGCCCAATTCCGGCTGAGCTGGGCAAGCTGGCGAATCTGTGGGAGCTGGAGCTCGAGCGCAACAACTTGACCGGCCCGATCCCGCCGGAGTTGGGTAGCTTGATCCAGCTCATAAGGCTGGGTCTTCACGCGAACGACTTGAGCGGTCCGATTCCGGCCGAACTGGGCAATTTGGTGAACCTGAGATACCTGACTCTTCGCGGGAACGACTTGAGGGGCCCGATCCCGGCGTGGCTGGGTGACCTGGCGAACCTGATAGAGCTGGACCTAGCGTTCATATGGGGCCTGTCGGGACCGCTTCCGTCCGGCCTCATCGAGCAGTCGAGTCTCAAGGAACTGGACATTTTCGTGACTCAGGCCTGTGCACCCGCCGCCTGGCAAGAGTGGCTGGCGACGATCGAGTTCTTCGGGGTCCTGTGCGAGGTGGGCGACGACGTGACGACGGTCGATGTCGCCGTCGTCTATACGCCCGCCGCGCGCGAGTTGGCGGGCGGCACGGCCGGGATCGAGGCGGCGATTGACCTGATGGTCGCCGAGACAAACGAGGCCTACGCCGCTAGCGGGGTGCGCCACCGGCTGGCGTTGGTGGATAGGTCAGAGGTGCGGTACACCGAGGCGGGCGACGGCGGCATCGATCTAGATCGTCTCATTGACCCGGAAGATGGTTACATGGACGACGTGCACACCCTCCGGGACCGAGCCGGGGCCGACCTTGTGCACCTGATCGTGGGCAAAGCCCGGGGTTTCTGTGGAGTAGCCATCCTTCCCGGCGCTTTCGCGCTCACGGTCCTTGACTGTGGCGGCATCGTCATGGCGCACGAGATCGGCCACAACATGGGGCTCTACCACGACCGGTTCTCCGGTCAACTGAGAAGAGGCGGCATGTCTTCGCATCCCGCGTTCGGCTACGTGAATCAGCGGCTCCTCGATGCGGGCGCCGCACCGTCCAGCCGCTGGCGCACGATCATGGCTTATCGTGACCAGTGCCGTCTGGCTGACGTCTACTGTTCGTGGTTGCCGCGCTTCTCGAACCCCCGTCAGCGCCATAACGGCGACCCGTTGGGCGTTGCCTATGGGACCGGCGAGAATGGGGCGACCGGCGCTGCCGACGCGGCGGCGGTACTCAACGCCACCAGTCCCGCCGTGGCGGCATGGCGGGAGCGCCCTGCGGGGGACAACCGCGTGCCCGTTGCGCGGTCGGCACTGGTCGGGATTCCGGTGGCGCTGTTGGCGGCTGGCGAGGCAGCCGGACAGAACGAAGGGCTGTTCCGCGCGGTAGAGCCGACGGCCGCGGTCGGCGCGCGCGCGTCCTCGACCCCTCTGGACTCTCTGACATTGCGGCGCCGTCTGGTATCCATCAACTTCGGGCAACTCGCGCTGCCGCTGAAAACGGCGGCTGTCCCAGCCGCGCCGGCTGGCGTGCTACGGCTCAACCTGTTCAACGATGCGTCGTTTACGGTGCTGGTGGAGGGAACGGCGCCGACATTCTCCGGCGGCTACTCGCTGTCGGGACGGCTGGCCGGGGTCGAGATGGGCACGGTGACCTTGGTGGTGAATGGTGACGTGGTCGTGGGAACGGTGCGGACGCCGGAGACGACCTACCGCATCCGCCCGGCGGGGGGCGGTCTGCACGCCGTCAGCCAGATCGATCCCGCTCGTCTGCCACCCCCAGGCGAACCGATTCCCCGGCGACGGTTGGAGGAAGAAGGCGGTCGATTCGGACCCGCCCGCGACGAACCTCCGGCGCAGCGTTGAGTGCCTCGACGCTTGGGTTACGCTGCTGGCCGACCCAGCGGGGCTACCTGACGCGGCGCGTTGGCTTCCGAGACGGGAAGATCATGGCCAGGTGTCTATAATAATGTCCGTCTTGATCGACGCTAGTTGACTATACAATGTTCTGGATACTGTAGTCTTTAACACTCCGAAATAGACCCCATTTGACCTTTTCTTGGACGCCGCCTTGAAAACCGTCGCTTACCTCCGCGTCTCCACTCGTTCGCAGGACCTCGCCAACCAGAAGCTGGCGATCCTCGAGTTCAGCCAGAAACGCCGATTCCCGATCGACCAATTCATCGAGTCCCGCATCTCGTCGCGCCAGAGTCCGCTCGAGCGCCGCATCGACGAAATGTTGGGGACGCTCGAGCCCGGCGACCGCCTGCTGGTCAGCGAGTTGTCGCGGCTCGGCCGCAGCCTCTCTCAGGTGATCCAGATCGTGGAGACCCTGGTCCATCGCAAGATTCGCTTCATCGCCATCAAGGAGGGGATCGAGTTTGACGGCAAGCAGGACCTGCGAACCAAGGTGATGATCGCCCTGTTCGGATTGTTTGCCGAGGTCGAGCGGGACCTGATCTCAGAACGGACCAAGGAAGGACTCGCCGCTGCCAAAGCCAAGGGGAAACTGCTCGGCCGGCCCAAGGGGGCCTTGGGAACATCCAGGCTCGACGGCAAGGAGCAAGACATCCGGGCGCTGTTGGGCAAGGATGTCTCCAAGGCCTCCATCGCCAAGATACTGGACGTCTCCCGCTCCGCCCTCTACCACTTCATCCAGACCCGCAAGATCGCTCCCGGCTGACTACAAGGCTCGGACCGCCCTTATGTTGTATTTCAACACGAATGTGGGCGCTACCCTGAAAGGGAGAGTGAGGATATGAACGATTCCGCCGGCAGGGTGAGTTCCATAGTGTCGCTGGTGTTGTGCCGCTTGGGGGTCTTCTTTGTCCTGACATTTGCTCTGCTGACGCAGTCGGTATGGGGCCAACGGATCGGGCCGCTGGGTCCGACCGACCGACAGCAATCCAAGGCGCTTTCAACCGAGCGCACGGCGGCGCCCCGACCGCCCAGCCTGCAACTGAGCCTTCCATCGCCCGCCGCGGTTGCTCTACCGCCGTTGGGTCCCAACGATTTGCAGCGTTTGCAACCGCAAGAGGGCCGGCCCCCCCTCATCGGCGTCCACCGTCGGTTGCCAGCAGGGGCGCTCATGCCGAGCTTCTCCGAGGGGACTGTCAAGACGACCGCCGAGGGAGCGTGGCAATCAACCGCGGTCGGACGCCTCTGGCGTCTGAAGATGACCTCTCCCAGCGCCCGCGCTATGCGCATTCACTTTCGGGACTTCGCCATCGGGGCGGGCAGCCTCTGGCTCCACTCGGCGAGCGGGCAGGTCGTCGGGCCCTATACCGGCTCGGGTCTGTACGGGGACGGAGACTTCTGGAGCGGCATCGTTTTCGGCGACAGCCTGACGATCGAGTATCTGCCCGATGGGCCGTCGGCGGGGGAAGCCGTGCCGTTCCAAATCGTTGAGATCAGCCATATCTGGGACGATGCTTTTGGAGGCGGCGTGGAGGGCGGCGTCCGATGGCCGCAGGGCGCGTTGGGAAGCTCAGACAGGCGGGGATCGCTAAAGCCGCTGCCCGACCGGATCAACGTTGCGGTGGGAACGCAGTTGAAGAAGTCGCGGCTGACAAAGGCAATACAGTTGGTCGAGCGGTCCGCCTCCCTGCAACAGCCGCGTCCGAAAGCGGCAAGGCCGCTCACGCCCGGACAACCCGTCAGCTTCCGCCGGGGGCCGGTTGACTCCCGGACGCTGTTCAGTGGGGATTTTTCATATCAGTTGGAAGTTCCCGAGGATGCCACCCGTGTAACTTTCACGCTGGAATCCGATGCCGACGTGGCGCTGCTTGTCCGCTATGGCGAGGACAACGAACTTGAGAATGGGAGGGTTGTCTTCGACTACTTCGCCGACGAAGTCTTTGCGGGAACGGAGGAGATTGTCATTACCCCCCAATCCGACCCGCCGCTTCAAGCCGGAACCTACTTCGTCTCGGTGGGAGTCTTTGCTACGGGCGTCGAGGTCAACTGCACGCTCACGGCGGAAGTGGAACGTGAAGGAGGAACTCCGCCGCCGACAAGCGACGGCACGCTCACGCCCAGTCAGCCTGTCTCTTTCCAACGGGGGCCGGTCGACAACCCGAGACTCTTCGCCCGGAATGACTCGTTCCGGCTGGAGGTTCCCGAGGACGCCTCCCGCGTTACCTTCACGCTGGAATCCGATGTCGACGTGGAGCTGGCTGTCCGATATGGCGAGGACAACGCCGTTGAGGATCGGAGTCTTGTCACTGACCACCGCTCCCGGAACCCCGCGGGCAATGAGCGGATCCTCATTACCCCTCGCTCCGACCCGCCGCTTCGAGCCGGAACCTACTTCGTATCGGTAGTAGTCTGGGCTACGGGCGTCGTCGCCAACTGCACGCTCACGGCGACCGTGGATGAAGGAGAGGATATGATCAGCGGCGGCACGCTCACGCCCGGACAGCCCGCCGACTTCCGCCTGGGACCGGTTGACTCCCCGACGCTGTTCCGTGGGGGTAACTCGTTCCGGCTGGAAGTTCCCGAGGCCGCCTCCCGCATCACCTTCACGCTGGAATCCGTCGATCCCGATGTCGATTTGGCTTTGTTTGTCCGCTATGGCGAGGACAACACCGTTCAGGATGGGAGGGCTGTCTTCGACCACGGCTCCCTGAACCGCGAGGGCAACGAACGGATCGGCATCACCCGGCGCTCCGACCCGCCGCTTCGAGCCGGAACCTACTTCGTCTCGGTACTCGTCATTGATACGGGCGTAGTCGCCGAGGGCACGATCACGGCGACCGTGGAGACGGACGCCGAGGACTGTCACCTTGACGTGACCTGCTACTCCGAATGGTCGACTTCCGCGACGAGCGTCGCGACCATTGTGTTTGAGACAAGCGGCGGCACCTCCAGTAGGTGCTCGGGTACGCTGCTGACCAACAGACGGCAGGACTTCACTCCCTACTTCCTCACCGCCGCCCACTGCGTGGATACCGAGGCGGAAGCGCGGAGCGTGGCAGCGTATTGGTTTTACCAAACCCAAACCTGTAACGGAGAACTGCCCGATTTTCAGACTGTGCCGCGCACCGAGGGAGCGCACCTGCTCGCGACCTTGGGCGGCGCCATCGAAGAAAGAGTGAACCCCGACGGCGATATGACTTTGCTGCAGCTCGAAGGTGATTTACCGGATGGTGTCTGGTTCCAGGGATGGGACGCAAGCCCTCAACCTTTCGGCACGCAGGTCACCGGCATTCATCATCCCGGGAACGACGATTGGGGTTTCTTCAAACGGCTTTCCTTCGGTCAGATCATTCCCGACCCGAGTTCTGGAACTTTCGAGGATGATGTCTACGCCGTCGTCTCCTATACGCAAGGCTACACTCAGCCGGGCTCTTCCGGGTCGGCCCTCTTCAACAATCCTGGAACCGTGGTTGGGGCGAATAGCCGCGGAAGAGGTACCGAAAACATCTGCCGGATCGGTGGCAGCCTTTCCGTCTACACGCACTTTTCGGTTTTCTATCCCCATATCCGGCAGTTCATTGACAGCGACAGCCCCCTCACGCCCGGACAGCCCGCTACTTTCCGCCTGGAACCGGTTGACACCCCGACGATTTTCTTAGGGGGTTCCTCGTTCCGGCTGGAGGTTCCCGAGAACGCCTCCCGCGTAACCTTTACGCTGGAATCCGTCGATCCTGATATTAACGTGGATTTGTATGTCCGCTATGGAGAGGACAACGACATTCGGGATGGGGGAGTCATCTCGGACTATTCATCCGAAGGGCCCACGGGCAATGAGGAGATCATCATCACCCGACAATCCGACCCGCCGCTTCGAGCCAGAACCTACTTCGTCTCGCTAGGGGTCCGCACTACAGGCGTCGTCGCCGAGGGCACGGTCAGGGCCGAGTTCGACACACCCCTGCAGACGGGAGATCAGATCTATTACTTCCCTCATCTTGCCGTGGGAGCGAGTTGGCAAACCACGATTACCTATATCAACTACTCCCGTGAGGAGGTGACCTGTCAAACCGATTTCATCTCCGATCACGGAACTCCGCTGATGGTCTCGTTTGCCGAACTGGGAACGGTTGACAGCCGGACTGACGTTCTGCCGCCGGGGGGATCCGTTCACCAGGAGACCGACGTGGAGCTGAGCGCTCCTCTGGCGCCAGGCTGGGCGCTGGCCAACTGCTCGGGGCCGGTGCAGGCCAGCCTTCTGTTTCGTGGGTATAACAGCGAAGGGATGCCCGTGGCGGAAGCCGGAGTCAATGCGGCGACAGTTCCGGCCACCCGCTTTGTCACCTTTGCCGAGCAGGGAGAAGGCAAGAATGGGACCGGAGTGGCCTATGCCAACCCTTCCGACACCGCGGCTCTGGTTACCTTTACTGCCCGGGACGCGGATGGGGAGGTGCTGGCTATCGAAGATCTGATGTTGCCGCCCAACGGGCATGGTGCGCAAAATATGCCGACCCTGTTCGATCTCAGCAGCTTTACCGGATCGCTCGAAGTCACCTCCACGGAGCCCATCGTCAGTCTGTCGCTGAACTTCGAAGCCGCTTCCGGATTCTCCTCCTTGCCTCCGGGGGAACTGGATGCCGCCGCGCAGGGATCGACTACATATTACTTCCCTCATCTTGCCGTGGGAGCGAGTTGGCAAACCACGATCACCTATATCAACTACTCCCGGGAGGAGGTGACCTGTCAAACCGATTTCATCTCCGATCACGGAAGTCCCCTGATGGTCTCGTTTGCCGAACTGGGAACGGTTGACAGCCGGACCGACGTTCTGCCGCCGGGGGGATCCGTTCACCAGGAGACCGACGTGGACCTGAGCGCTCCGCTTGCGCCCGGCTGGGCGCGGGCCACCTGCTCGGGGCCGGTGCAGGCCAGCCTTCTGTTTCGTGGGTATAACAGCGAAGGGATGCCCGTGGCGGAAGCCGGAGTCAATGCGGCGACAGTTCCGGCCACCCGCTTTGTCACCTTTGCCGAGCAGGGAGAAGGCAAGAATGGGACCGGAGTGGCCTATGCCAACCCTTCCGACACAGCGGCTCTGGTTACCTTTACTGCCCGGGACGCGGATGGGGAGGTGCTGGCTATCGAAGATCTGATGTTGCCGCCCAACGGGCATGGTGCGCAAAATATGCCGACCCTGTTCGATCTCAGCAGCTTTACCGGATCGCTCGAAGTCACCTCCACGGAGCCCATCGTCAGTCTGTCGCTGAACTTCGAAGCCGCCCCCGTATTTTCCTCCTTGCCTCCGGGTGAAACTCCGGCGGGGGAAATTCCCGCGTCAGATGTTCCGGATTTGGTGGTCCAGACTCCTTCGGTAAGCGATAGCAGCCCGAATGCGGGGGAGTCCTTCATGTTGAGCGCGACTGTCCGCAACCAGGGCAATGGTCGTTCTGCCTCTACGACGTTGCGCTATTACCACTCTCTGGACGCGACGATTTCTACGGGAGATACGGAAGTCGGCACCGACACCGTGGGCAGCCTTACCGCAGCCGCATCGAGCGACCAGTCGATCAGCCTGACTGCCCCGTCGACCGCTGGAACTTACTATTACGGTGCTTGCGTCGATCCGGTGTCCGGAGAATCCGCTACCGGGAACAACTGCTCCCGTGCCGTGACAGTAACTGTCGCTTCCAGCACCAATAAGCCTTTTAATCAACTGCAGACGGAGCGCCTTATTGGAACATGGGTGTTCTCTTATACGATCATTTCCGAGTTTACAAACACCTACAGATTGAGCGATGTTCAGGAAAGTCCAATTACGCCAGGTGAGTGGAACATTTTTGGAACCGATCAGCTTGGCGATTTAGTCATAGCGGGATACTCACCGGATTTTGAATTTTTCTCGTTGTTCGACCCAGGTATAATCATTGACCAGTTTTTCACCTTCGACTTCGTTGGCTCGAACACAGTCTCCGGCTGCTACTACCAAATCGATGTCGAGGATGATTCCTTTTCGAGATGCTACGACATGACAGGGGTGAGGACGAGTTCCATTGCCCTAAGTAGACTGACACCCGCTCGACCCTCCACAAGCGCGGCTCAAGCAGAATTAGTTGAAATTGGGGAGGCGGAAAGATTGGAAGAGGATGCGGAAAGAATGGAAAATGAAGCACCGATAGAGATTGATCCGAAAATTATCAGGGTCTTTGAGGGCCTTCGTGAGGTCTTACGTCAATAGTCAGGTGTTGTCTTGCTCTTCAAGTGCGAATTTTTCTTGTGCGGAGCGGATGGTAAAGTTCAGGCGGGAAGCTGACAGGCGCGCGAACAACGGGCGGGCTGTTTCTCTTCATGCTTGGGTATTGTCAAGTTAAGCTGTTTGGTCGCAAGTGGGGTATCCATTTCACTCAGGTAGCCCCAATATCTTGTGGTTGGGCTCACAGCGTTTCAGCATCCCAGTCGGCGACGATCGAGCGGTAGGGTGTCGGTTCGACCGCCACGGCCTGCTGAACAAGGCGATAGAACAGCTTGCCGCGGCTGCGTGAGCTGCGTCGGTTGAATCGGAAAACGAACTCGTCGAGGTAGTAGTCCAGATGCTCGTGGCTGATCGCGCCCTGATGGGTGCCCAGCAGCCAGCGTTTCAGCAGCGAGATCGCCTTGTGCCCCCGCGGCAGCAACTCCGACGCCTGTTTGCGCCAGCCCGACAGAAAGACGATGCGATGCTGGTAACCCTTCTTCGTGAGCGGCTCGTAGCCCAGCCAGCCGTCGGTGTGGACCGTGCTGCCGGGCTCGACCGACTGCTCTACGAAGGGAACCAGACTGGCCGCCGACGCGTCCCGCACCCGGCGCATGCGAATGCGCCCCATCGCGACGCCCTTTTCTTCCACGGCCACTGCAATCAAGGCTTTGGCAGCAAGCCGCCGTAGGGAGTCGGCTTCTGTATGCAGATCATCAAGAAACCAACTGCAACCCGTGTCCATTGGATAATCGTCGATCCTATCGGGTCCGAAGGGGCCGGAAAACGGACGGCGCGGCCCGGGTGGAGGCGGCGGCAGTCTGGAGGATAGGGTAGCGCCCAGAATCGTGCGAATTTATACGCTAAGCCTTTCGCTTCGCACGAGACTGCGGTTGAGCTGGTACTCGCGCCGTAGAGGAGGACGTTGTCCCACTCGATCGGGCTGATATGGGACAGTAACTCGAAGTTGAGATCGTCCGCATCCGAGCCCGTCTCGCTCAAAACACGATCGATCTCCCGAATCTGCCAATAGATGATAGCTGCGAGGATGAGAAGCAGGCAGCTCGCCGCGCCGGTTTGGCGTTCGAAGTCGCGCTGATCCAGTCGGGCCAGTCGGCCGTAGTGGACGCACCGGGCGAGGGCGTGTAGCTGTTCTCCCTTGAGGAGCCCGCGTCGGATCCGCGTGCGAAGCGCCGGCTGGCTCAGGTAGTCGAGGATGAACTCGGTCTTGAAGACGCGGCCGAGCTCGCGGGTCGCTCGGTAGAAGCGATTCTTCGGCCCATGGCCTACCAGACGCTTGAGTGCGACAGACGCGGTGGTCTGGCCGCTCGCGAACGCCGCGAAGAACTGTCCGATCCTGTCCCAGTGCTCTGTGATCCAATCGAGGTGGATCGAAACCTCTTAGCGTATAAATTCGCACGATTCTGGGCGCTACCCTGGAGTACACCCTAGTTGTCGCGGGGGGTGACGCGGACATCAAACCCGTGCCGGCAATCGAACTCGAGGCGCGGATTAGACGTGCGCACTCGCTGATCTGGGCCGGCGGACGCCGGGACATCCCCTTTCCCTCGTAAACAGCACGTCTCCCGGATCGGCCCGGAGCGGTCCAGGGCGCGAAGCGGCGCAGCGAACCCTTGACGGCGAGGACCGATCTGGAATCATCCGTGGCGAGGGAAAGGGGGTTCAAGAAGACGAAACCGGGCGATCCGGAGACATAGAACGATAACAACCTTTATCGTGCTGTATAAAGAGAGTAACAAACCCAACCGCGGCGGCCCTGGATGAAGTAGTCAAGGACTCGCATCTTGAGCACCGCACTGACGCGCGCGAAGGTATACGCCATGGCGCCGATCAGCGCCCGGTCGCGCAACCCGACCAGTGACGGTTCCTCGGATTCCGTCCCGTCCGGGTGCTTCGTTTTTCGGACGGTCGCGATGCTGTCGAGCAGCGCGCGGGCTTCCTCTGAGGTCAGCACGGGCGTCTTGCCCTTTCTAACGACGTGCTTGGAGCCGCGCACGGCGTGAGCCGTGCCGATGGTTCAGGTAGTTTCGTATGGGGAGGGAGTTTTTCTTTGGGCTCCGGGGGGTTGATGACCCTCAGGTGCTGGTGAACAGAGAGGGCTCTGGTTCCGCGAGCTCTTCCGCCACCTGTCGAATCTCGTCGATCTCCTTCATCTCCTCAACCTCTTCGGCGGCGGCGTTGGGTACCAAGAGTTGTACGTGGGCAGTCTCGGTCTCGATCACTTCTCGGAGCTTGTCAAACACGAGGGTATAGTCGGTGGTCATTTAGGTGCCTCCTTTTAACTCGTCGGCGTCAGGAGCCGCTTCTTGCTCTGGGCCTCGACCTGCTGTCTGGCCTGCACGAGGTCGTGTACAACACCACACGTGGGGCATTGTAGCTTATTGTTTGCTGGAAACGACAGGTGACCGGGTTGGAGCAGCGACTGCACCCCGAGATTCCCCTGCACCTTCATCACGGTGTTGCACTTCTTGCACGTGAGCTCGACGATCGCTTGGTTCACCTTATCCTGCGTCGGCACCTTCATCGGCGCAGGTGCCTCCACGATGTTGACACGCTCGAACCGGATGATCTGCGATGTTGGCGTCTCGAACAGCTTGAAGATGTTGGACTCGAACGTCATACGCAGAAGTATGTAGTATCGGCGGATTGCATCAGCGAGTTCGTGGTTCTCGCCGAAATTCGTGATTCGCAGACCGAGCTCGTGCAAGTCGCTGATCTTGATCGACCGCCCGTGTGTCTTCCACCGGCTGTGGTCACTGAGGGCGGTCGCAATCTCATTAGCCCTTTCATACTTCTCCTTCTCGGTGACGGTCTCACCCGACGTGCGGTGCTTCGTCCAGTCCTTGAACTTGTAGCGTTCAAGCCACTTCCGGACGAGTTCGACGGCGAACTCTTGGGCGTTGTGTGCATGTTGGAGTTCACCAGGGGAGAGGTTCTGCAGCATCGGGATATGGATTCGGTTGAGCTTCCCAGTCTCCTGGATCTCTTGCTTGATTTGGGCCATCCCTTGGAGAAGGGCGTGGGCTGAGAAGAGCTTCCCCTTCTGGAGAATCTGCGCATCGATGGGGCCGAGCGCAGATTCATCATTCATGAGGATTTCGTCTCCGGCCATGGCCAGAATCGTACCGGCGCTCTTTGCGGTCCCTGGAACAATGACTCCCATTGAGAGGAAATTTTCGCGGATCAAACGCACGATATCCTCGGCGGCCTCGCCTGATCCTCCGGGGGTCTCGAGAATGAGGTCAATGGCGTCGCCACCGCCAACGTTGCTCAACTGATCACCGATGGCAAGAAGATCCTCGTGGCTTAGACCGGCGAGCCGGTTCTGGACGTCGGCGGCGATCACGAGAACGCGGCGTTGTCTCAGTTCCGCGATGCGGCCAAGCTGCTTCTTGCGTTCCCTGTTCAGGTCCGCAGAGTTGAAACCTTTGTCCAGATATTCGGCGTAGATGCCCATAATGGTTCAATCAGTCATTTTCGTTTTCCCCATCGTACCGCGCAATTATACCCGGTCTGAGGGGCATGCATTGGCTCCGAAGAGCGCCTCGGGGGCAGATGCTGGTTGCACCTTCACAGCCGAAACTTCGGGGTCCAGGACTCAATGAGGTTTTCCTCTTCCTCGATCTCTTTGAGCCTCTCTTCGAGATCCAAGGCGGTAAGAACTGTAAGCGTTTTGCCGTAGCTTCCCAAACCGGCAACCTCCTCGGTAATCGGTATGCTGCGGTCGCCACCGAACCAGTCCTGTAGGTCGGAGGTACCGCCCGTGAGATCCACCCCTCCGACACGATCCACATCTTGATTGAAGGCAAAAGTGGTTGTGTTCCTGGAAAGCCCTTCACCCTTGCGAATCCAGTTGAGGCCTTTCACTTCCTTCAGGGCGTCCGACATGAAGCAGTAGTTGATCTGGCTGCCCGTGCTGAGGACAATCGCTAGCGGGTCACGGGAGCACTGGACGTAGCGGATTCCTGTTGCAGTAAGCGAAGTACGGCATAGGCTTGCCAGCTTCTCTATGGCCGTAAGGCCTTCGCCCGACGTGCACATCGCCTCCATGAACAGCAAACGCGGCATGAGCAGACCAGCTGCGAAGTGGTCGGCTTCCATCTCGTAGCGGTTGCCAGAGGCAAATCCGGCGCGCGATTCATGAACATCGCCGCCAGCAAGCACGGCATCGATGTGGCCAGACAAGAAGTAGTGCCCGAGTTCGTGCGCGACGCTGAAGTTCTGGAATCCGATGTTGTCGATGTGGGTCGCGTAGGCGATTCCGAACCTGTTGCCGGAGCGCAGGAGCATGCCGGAGACACCTTGGGTGTGAGTGGGTTTCGCCCTGACCTCGATACCGAGGGATCGGGCGAGAGCGATGGGGTCCACTGGGAGCGTGGCAATATCGTGCTCCTTGACGACTTTCTCCGCCGCGAGTGAAGCGGCCCAATAAGGGTCATCGCGGATCATCCGCCCCCTTTCTTTGCCCCGGCTTTTGGCTTTGTCGGCAAGGAGCTTCAGGAAGTCTTCGGCCATTTCGCGGTCATCGCTGGTCAGGCGATCAAGATGGCGGTGTAGCCTATCGGCTCCGGCGAGGGCCTGGGCATCTGTGACACGGCCCAGAAGATAGTCGGTGGTCACCTCTAGGGCGTCCGCAAGCCGACGGAGATTGTCGAAAGAGGGCTTGCGAGTTCCGGTCTCGAAGTGGGAAATGGCGGACGCTTGGAAACGGGCGCGATTCGCTAAATCTCCCTGGCTCAAGCCGCGTTTCTCACGGGCCGTGCGGAGGCGTTCTGGAAAGACTTCAGATGGTCGGGTTGACTCTTCCATGACGATTTCGTATAGTTGTTGGTGACGGATTAAAAAGTACGCGGGCGGTCATTTTTTTGGTCTCATCTGTTGACGACTCCGTCAGATTTTACATGACTGTCAAGTAAAAAGACAAGGGGGGCCTTCCGATGGCTGCTGGCAGCCTCCAAATCGAGGATATACCCTTGAGACCGAGATCGCCAGATTCAAGGCCAAGATGGGCGTCTACCTGAAAGAGCTGTATTTGTGAGCGAGCCGTTCTACATCCTCTCTGTCGACGGTGGTGGGTTCCGTGGCCTCTTCGCGGCCCACCTTCTCAAGAAGATGGAAGAGGCTTGGCAAATCGATTGGGGGTGCCGATTTGGCCTGCTGGCCGGAACCAGTACAGGTTCGATTCTGACGGCCGGACTCGCCTCTGGAGTTTCAGCGGCGGATCTGACCGAATTCTACAAAACTCACGGCAAGGCGATCTTTAGGCCGCGAACCCGGTCCCGTTGCGACATCCTCAAGCTATGCACGAGCAGATATTCGAGCAGAACGCTCAAGGATTTACTGGATGGCGTGTTCCAGGACAAGACTCTGGGCGAAATTGACGTTCCGCTCGTCTTGCCTTCGGTCGATATCGGTAACGGTTGCGTGCATGTTTTCAAATCGCAATATCACGGAGAATTCGTCAGGGACCAAAACGTGCGCGTATCGGACGCCGTCCTAGCATCATGCTCAGCGCCGACCTATTTCGACCCACACGTGGTCAACGATACCTACCAGCTAGTTGACGGCGGCCTCTGGGCTAACAATCCGTCACTCGTGGCAGCGATCGATACCCATTATCGATTGGGCATCCCGCTTGAAGACATCCGCGTCCTCGCCATTGGCACGGGGAAAAGCACGACGTTCTACCCGCGCAGCAAAGGCAAGTGGAAAGACCGGCTGGTTGACAGCTGGCAGGGATGGGGATTAGCAACCCGATGGAGGGGCAGCAAGTTCATCGATCTGATCCTCAATCTCCAGTCTGACAACGCCCACAACATGCTCTGCCTACTGTTGGGCGAGAGTCCGCTCGAACCGAAACGGGTTTTGCGACTGACGTTCGAGTCGGACCAGCCGCTGCCCATGGATTCCACAGAAAAGCGACACGATTGGATCGCCAAAGCGGATCACATCTTCACGCACAACGCAGCGAGGATCGCAGCGTTCCTATCGATTGAAAGGAGTTCAAATTGAACGAACACATTAGCCGTAAACGCCTGAACCGGATTCTCAGGGATCTTTCCAGCGAACTCGATGTTCCGCCATCCAAGTACCGCGAAGCCACGAAGCACTATGAAGCTGTCGGCGCATGGCTAGATGCGGACGACTCGGAGCTGGCCCGTTACCAACCGTCCATATACCCGCAGGGTTCTTTTGCACTTGGAACCGCAGTAAAGCCTCTCAGTGACGAAGAGTATGACGTGGACGCAGTCTGTCTGCTGCAACTTCAACCTTTCCAAGTCACACAAAAGCAGCTGAAAGATTTGGTGGGCAACCGTCTCAAGCATCCGCAGAGCCGCTACAAGGACATGATCGAGCCAAGGGGAGGCGGGCGCCGGTGCTGGACGATCCGGTACGACGACGCGTCGAAATTCCATCTCGATGTACTCCCGGCAATCCCTGATGACTACGGTTGGTTTGTTGCGCTCGGCGTGCCCAAGGAGTGGGCGGAGACTGCCATCTGCCTGACCGACCGCAAAACCTGGAATGACCCAGACCCGGAGTGGCCTCGAAGCAATCCCAAGGGATACATCGCCTGGTTCAAGAGCCGCATGCGTGTGAGCCTCGAAGAGGCCAAGCGATTCCGCGCGATGGAAATACGCGAGGAAGTGGAGGAAATCGAAGATATCGATGTTCGCACCCCGCTCCAGCGGCTTATCCAGATCCTCAAACGTCACCGGGACGTGCGCTACAACGGCGACGAGGACAAACCCATCTCGATCATCATCACCACACTTGCCGCGCAGGCTTACAACAACGAAGCCGACCTCGCGGAAACTGTCCTGGACGTAGTGCCACGCATGCGCGATTACATCGAGGGGCGCCCCGGTGCCTGGCGGGTGCCGAATCCCTTGAATCCAAAGGAGAACTTCACGGACAAGTGGACCGAAAAACCGCGCAAAGCAGAGCTGTTCTTCGAATGGCTCGACGCGCTCGAGCGAGAGCACAAAGAACTCCTCACTGAGCAGGGTTTCGCAGAGGTCGGCAACTACCTGCGCAGGGGCTTTGGCCGGCGTGACGCCGAGGCAGCGATGTTGAAATACTCCTCTCGGGAGTCAAGGAAGCAGAGTCTAGCCGCCGCTGCGCCGGTGGTGCTTACCCCCCGCAAGACCGAGCGGCCAACGACACCGAAGATTGAGTTTTCATCTCGTCCGAGTAAACCGTGGAGCCCCTGACCCATGTGGATGAAGGAAGCCCATCCGAACAGATCGTGATCAACCAGATGACCGAAGTGCACGCTCGGCACCCCAATCTGGAGCTCCTTCGCTACCCGTCGGGCGCGCTCCGGATACGGGGTGGTGTCGGTTTCTCAATCGAGCAGAGCTCGCATACAATCGAAGACTGCTATCAACTGGATCTCGATATCCCCGACGACTACCCTGCCTCACCGCCCATCGTCTACGAGACAGAAGGTAAGATCCCCAAAAATTTTGGTCACTTCATGGCGCCAGGCAATTTCTGTCTCGGTGCCCCCGTCGAGGTCCGACGACGGTTCGCACGGCACAGGAACCTGCTCCGTTTCATCGAAGATCAGATTATCCCGTATTTGTTTAGCTACAGCTACAAGCGAGACCACGGAATACTGCCCTTTGGCGAGCGCTCTCACCGAACACTGGGACTGATCCAGTATTACAACGAGTTCTTCGAGACTTCTCTCATTACATCGATGAAGCTACTCAAGTGTTTGGTGGATGACTTTGCCCCATCCCTGATGGCGTGCCCATGTGGCGGAGGACGCAATCTACGGGACTGCCACGGTCCGAAACTTACGGAGCTTCGACCCCATCTGTTGCCTAAGCAGTTCGAGACAGAGCTACGGGAGATGATCAAATTCGTGCGGGCAAAGGGAATACAATTCCCCAAAAGCAAGCGAATGTGGAAGCAGCGAGAGCGCCAG
The DNA here is from genome assembly GCA_965238125.1 of Bryobacterales bacterium. Taxonomy (GTDB): domain Bacteria; phylum Acidobacteriota; class Terriglobia; order Bryobacterales; family UBA6623; genus UBA6623. The sequence goes on from OZ250179.1 coordinate 2,275,919, forward strand.
GGGCAAAAGAGAAACAAGCGCAGGCTGTGATCTGCACCGGTAGCGAAGAGATCTGTGAGGTGACCCCTTTTCAGGAGGGTGTCCCAGGAATAGTTGAAGGTTGGTACGGTGGTGCTCCTCCGATTCCGTAAAATCGGGGGCGCTGAAATCCAAAAGGAGAACCGCCGTGAAACGAAAATACCACGCTGTCAACAGCAGTTCCAAGGGGACCGCAAGAACCATCCAAAACTTCTGTGTTAGCGGCGGAGATGGGCGTTGGTGCATGAATCGGAACTGGCCCGCAACGAACCCGACTCACAGGTCCATCACCTACCAAGAGCGTACGACGATGGCCTACCGAGCTCGGCCATCCGGTTGAGGATGTGACACCCGATCGCGGCTTCTCTGCGTTGCGCCTTGCTGTGCCTCGCCTTCAGGCCGCCTCCGAACACGGACTTGTATCGGAAGAAGCTGTTCTCAACGCGCGCCTGCTGTCGGTAGCCCGACTCCTTCTGCCACTCCCGTCGCCCGACCTTGCGAATCCTCTGAAGAGACGCTTCACGCTGCGCCCAGGGGCCGTCGGTGGGCCCCGCCGACAGCGCAGAGCGACGAGGGGGGATCACAATCACGACGTTCTCTGTACCGGCCGCGCTGGCCCGATCGTAGACCGATCTGTGGTCGTAGGCCCCGTCCACCGTGAAACGCCGAATGGGAACTTCGAGCGGGGCGAGAAGATCAGGGAGTGTGGAGGCGTCGTCCCGGCTGCTCGCTGTGAGTTCGGCCGCCACAATGAACCCCTTGGCATCCACTCCGATGTGCAGCTTCCGCCAATCCCGGCGTTTCTGTGATGTCTTGTGCTTGTGCGCGTTCCATTCGCCGCGACCCAGAATCTTGAGCCCTGTGGAATCAACGATCAGGTCGATCGGGCCGTCGTGGGCTCGGGTCAGGGGCGGCACCACAACGATTTGGTTCCGGCGCGAGAGGGTGGTGTGGTCCGGGGCCTTGAGGTCGCGGCTCATCAAGCTGAGTAGCGAGTCCAGAAACCCCTCCGTCTGGCGAAGCGGTAGGCCGAAGACGACCCGCAGCGTCAACGCGGTCCGGATCGCGAGGTTCGAGTATCGACGCTGCCCTCCGCGGAGACCGTTCTTCGGTGGCATCCACGCGGCAATCGCATCCTCGCTCAGCCAGATCGTGACGTCCCCGCGGCTCCTGAGGCCACGCTCGTACTCCCTCCAGTTCCGGATTCTGTACTTCGTCTTGTACTGGCGGTTGATTCGGCTCGACTTCCCTGCGGCCATGACGTTGCCCCCTTGATCTCCATGATGGACCGGAACCCTCCGCCGATGCTAGCGTGCCCGCTTACGCCGATTCATGCACCAATGCCAGTGGTAGAGGTTACCTGCACTGGAATCTGGCTTGACCTGACAGATCACTGCGCGGCAGCTTCCAGTTCTCCCGGAGGCAAAGAGGAAAATACGGGGGCGGCTTCGAAATTGAGCGACAGACTGACGATGGGCTCCGTGGAGGTGACTTCGAGCGATCCGGTAAAGCTGCTGAGATCGAACAGGGTCGGCATATTTTGCGCACCATGCCAGTTGGGCGGCAACATCAGATCTTCGATAGCCAGCACCTCCCCATCCGCGTCCCGGGCAGTAAAGGTAACCAGAGCCGCTGTGTCGGAAGGGTTGGCATAGGCCACTCCGGTCCCATTCTTGCCTTCTCCCTGCTCGGCAAAGGTGACAAAGCGGGTGGCCGGAACTGTCGCCGCATTGACTCCGGCTTCCGCCACGGGCAGCCCTTCGCTGTTATACCAACGAAACAGAAGGCTGGCCTGCACCGGCCCCGTGCAGTTGGCCCGCGCCCAGCCGGGCGCCAGAGGAGCGCTCAACGCCACGTCGGTCTCCTGGTGAACGGATCCCCCTGGCGGCAGAACGTCGGTCCGGCTGTCAACCATTCCCAGTTCGGCAAACGAGACCATCAGCGGACTTCCGTGATCGGAGATGAAATCGGTTTGACAGGTCACCTCCTCTGAGGAGTAGTTGATATAGGTGATCGTGGTTTGCCAATTATCGCCCACGGCAAGATGAGGGAAGTAATATGTAGTCGATCCCTGCGCGGAAGCATCCAGTTCCCCCGCAGGCAAGGAGGAAAATACGGGGGCGGCTTCGAAATTGAGCGACAGACTGACGATGGGCTCCGTGGAGGTGACTTCGAGCGATCCGGTAAAGCTGCTGAGATCGAACAGGGGCAGCATATTTTGCGCACCATGCCAGTTGGGCGGCAACATCAGATCTTCGATAGCCAGCACCTCCCCATCCGCGTCCCGGGCAGTAAAGGTAACCAGAGCCGCTGTGTCGGAAGGGTTGGCATAGGCCACTCCGGTCCCATTCTTGCCTTCTCCCTGCTCGGCAAAGGTGACAAAGCGGGTGGCCGGAACTGTCGCCGCATTGACTCCGGCTTCCGCCACGGGCAGCCCTTCGCTGCTATACCAACGAAACAGAAGGCTGGCCTGCACCGGCCCCGAGCAGTTGGCCCGCGCCCAGCCTGGCGCAAGCGGAGCGCTCAACTCCACGTCGGTCTCCTGGTGAACGGATCCCCCCGGCGGCAGAACGTCGGTCCGGCTGTCAACCATTCCCAGTTCGGCAAACGAGACCATCAGCGGACTTCCGTGATCGGAGATGAAATCGGTTTGACAGGTCACCTCCTCCCGGGAGTAGTTGATATAGGTGATCGTGGTTTGCCAATTATCGCCCACGGCAAGATGCGGGAAGTAATAGATCCGATCTTCCGTCGGCGGGGGTTCGGCCTCCGGATCCACCGTGACCGTCACCGTGTCTGAATCGAATCGACCGCTCGGATCGGTGACCAGCAGCCTGAAGCTCAGCACCACATCCGCCGTCAGTTCCCGCGGGGCCGTGAAGGTGGGATTGACCACGTCCCGGGACGACAGAGCCACGCGCTCGCCACGGTATTGATTCCAGCGATATTTCAGCGGATCGTCGTCGGGATCGCTGCTGCCGCTGCCGTCCAGCGTCACCAGCGCGCCTTCCCTCACGCCGGTCTGGTCCGGACCCGCATCCGCCATCGGCCGATTGCTCGCCGGCGGACGTGGCGGTGGTGGTGGCGGCGGAGGAGGTGGGGGTGGAGGGGCGACGATATCGGGCGTTGCACTCACCGTCTCCGTTTCGCCCTTGCCCAACGCATTGACCGCCCGCACCTCGAAGACGTATTCCCTGCCGTTAATCAGCCCTCCCACCGTCACCCTGCGCGTTCCCGCTCTCACGTTCTCCCATGCGCTGAAATCCTCACCGGCGGCTGCAAATCGGTATTCGTAGCGGATGATCGCCGAGCCCCCGTCTTCCGTCGGCCGGTTCCAGCTCAGCCGCACCCCTGCGTTACCCGCGCCGGCCGTCAGACCCAGAGACGATATCGGCACCGTCACTCCCGGTGGCGCCACCCGAACCTCAAGCGTCCCTTCCTCGTTCGGTTTGTTCTCCACCGACGACCTCACTGCGCCTCCGCTCAGCGTCAGCGTCAGCGTGTAGTTGTGTGCCACCCGATCGGTCCGCGGCGTCACCGTAGTGGTGAACACCCGGTCGTCGACCTTATCCAGTCGACCGATCCCCGGGTCGCAGAACACCGGGTTGTTCTGATCGTCGCTGCAGGCAGGATTCTGGCCGCTCTCGATGGCGGCCTGGGTGAAGCCTCTCACCGTCTCGGAAAAGCTGAACCTCAGCGTAAAGGGGCCCTCCACCGGCGGCTCGGTCCCGCTCATTATCTCGACCGTCAGCGGCGTGACGGTCATCCCCTCCCCCGACTCCGACCAGTCGCTTGTCCCCTCGTCGTTGGTGGCCCGCACCTGGACCTCATAGGCCGTGCCCGGTTCCAGGTCATCAATCGTCAGAGAGAGCCCCGGCCCCTCGTGCCCCCCGTCGGTGAAGCGCCCCGTGCCCTTCTCCCGGTACCGCACGTCGTAGTCGGTGATCGCCGGGCCCGTGTTGTCCGGTTCTCTCCAGTTGACCGTCATACTCTCGGCCGTCTCCCCCGAGAAGGTCGGCGCCTCCGGGATACCGGGCGGTTCCCGTTCGTCCGTCACTCTGACCGTGAACGTCTGCTCGGCCTCCAGTTCCCTCGCCCCCGCCCCGCTCCTCACTTCCACCGTCACCTCATACTCGTTGTCTCCGGGGGCCTCGAAGTCCGGCGCTGTCCGGAAGCTCAACTCTCCAGTGTTGGGGGCAACAGAGAACTGCAACCTGTCGGCCCCGCCCACAATCTCCCAGCCCGTCACCTCGTCCCCCGGGTCGATGTCCCTGGCCTCCAGCCGCCTTGCCAGCGCCTGGTTCTCCGGAACATCGAACGAACTCGGACTTGTGATCTCCGGCGCCGTGTTGGGAGCCCCCGTGGTGTTGGTCACAGACCGGTTGCTCAGTGCCAGCGCGTCGTTGCCCACCGCGTCCCGGATCGGTCGCGTCCCCGGACTGTAGTTCACTCGAATCCCCGTGTCCCCGTGCTCCACCGCCGGATCGAGCGTCAGGGTCACCACGCTTCCGCTTACCGATACTGCGGAAACGCTTCGCCCGGTACCCCCCACCTCCACCGTGAAGTCTCCCGTCCCCGGCCTCGAACCACCGTCCAGAGCTTCGCCATAGGTCAGCGCCAGAGAGGAGCCATCCACCGCCGCGCTCAGAAACGCCGGCCGGACCCCGTCCACCTTGTGCCCCGCCTGCGGCGCCAGCGCTTCATGGTCCAGCACCGCATCATTGTCTGCCTCGTCCTTGATCGTCCCGCCGTTCCGGTCAATGCGGCCGGCAGCAATGCTCACTCCATCGGTGTCTTCGTCCCCCAGGGCCACCTCGTAGCTGAACACCAGCGCCGCCGCGCCACTGCCTCTCAGGTAGCCGGCCGTCCGGTTCCTGCTCCCCACTCTCAGCCGCATTCGCGGCGTCCTCGTCACCACCACCGTCTCGCTGAAGGTCACCGTCGCCTCGATCACATCGCCGATCGCGTAGGTGTCCCGGTTGTCTGGAGGAGTCGAGGGAATCTCGACGCTGCTCACTGTCGGTGAGGTCGTGTCCGGGGTGTCGTTGGTCACCGGCTCGCGGCTGAGCGCCTCCGCATCGTTTCCCGGCACATCCTGGATCGGGTTGGCCCCCGGCGTATAGCTCACTTGGATCCCTGCCTCCCCGTGCTCGGCCCCCACATCCAGGGTCAGCTCCACCGCACTCCCGTTCACTCGAACTCCGGTGACCGCCCGCACCCGATCGCCCCCCGACACCGTGAAGTCCCCCGACACAGGCCTCGATCCCCCATCGAGCGCCTCATCATAGGTCAGCGTCAGTCTTGTCCCGTCCACTACCGCTCCGCCGCTGGCGTCCAGCCGCGGCCTGACCCCGTCCACCTTGTGGCCCGAGTCGGCGGCCAGCCCGTCATGGTCCAGCTCCGCATTGTTGCGGGCTTCGTCCCGGATGGACCCGCCCGACAGGCTGTCGGCCTCGATGCCCATTCCATCCGTGTCGCTTTCCCCGTCGGCCACTTCGTAGGCAAAGACCAGAGCCGCTGTTCCCGACCCTCCTTCATAGTCCGCCGTTCGCCTCCCTCCCCCCAGCTCCAGCCTCAACTGCGGCGTCCCCGTCACCTCCACCGTCTCGCTGAAGGTCACCGTCACCTGAATCTCATCGCCCGCGGCATAGGTCGCATCCGTTCCCGGATTCGAGCTGATCGCGATCATGCTCACTGTCGGAGGCGTACTGTCGGGCACCGTTACCGAAACCCGTGCACTGCGCGTCGCCTCACCTCCGTCCACTACGGCCGCCACCTGGTAAGCGTAGGTCCCGCCGACGACCGTGCTGGTGTCGGTGTAACTGTGCCCCGAGGAATTCTCCACGAGGGTCGTGACCTCGGTGCCGTCGTCGCGGTAGAGGGTGTAGGCAACGTCCGGCGCTGGGTCCCAGTGGTCCGCGTCCACCTCGGTCCAGGTCAGGGTCACCCCGGTCGGCTCGAACGTCGCCGTCAGGTCCGGCCCTTCCCGGAGCTGGTAGCCGAACTCCTCCCAGGTGGCGTCTCCGTTCCCATCGAAGTCCACTACCAGCACCGGATACTCGTCGGCCTCCCCGAAGTCCCACAGGTCATCGTCCCAGTCCGCATAGATGCCCGTGTCGTCGGTGGGTGCCTGGAGCTGCGCCGCCGTCTGGCCAGTCCCATGGTCTCCGGTCGTCTGCCCCGAGGTTGTCGTGTCCCAGTAACTGGCCGTGATCGTACTGCTGCCGAGCCCTCCGACCAGGCCGCCGACGGAGCTTTGCCCCGACACCGCGCCCGTGGCGTAACTCGCTCGGACCGTGTTGCCATTTTCATACCCGACCAGGCCGCCGACGGAGCTTTGCCCCGACACCTCGCCCGTGGCGTAACTCGCATCGATGATGGTGCCAAGATTCCGCCCGACCAAGCCGCCGACAGACGATCTCCCCGACACCCGGGCGGTCGCATAGCTGGTCCGGACACTGCCATAGTTCGCCCCGACCAGGCCGCCGACCTGGACAGAGCCTGACACTTGGCCTGTGGCGTAGCTAGCCGTGATGGAGCCAAGATTGTTCCCGACCAGGCCGCTGACGTACCATCTTCCTGCCACATCGACCTGGATCAGCCCGACGTGACGGATGTCGGACGCCCAGTCGGTATATCCAAACACCCCGACATAGTTCGTCGAGGGCCGATCAATGAACAGGTTGCGAACAGTGTGGCCGTTCCCCTCGAACGTTGTCAGAAAATCAGAGCCGTTGCGCCCGATGGGGTTCCAGCCGGCGCCGCTGTTCCAGTAGGTGTCGTCTGCGTCGACATCTCCATCGTCGTCAGTGTCGAAGTCCAGGTCCGCCATCAGCTCATAGCCACGGCACTCGAGGACGCAACGGAGCTGTGAGTCCGCTTCCGGAAACGCGTCGGGAAACGCCGCACGATAGGTACTCGCCCCGCCGGCCGTGGGGACGCCGTCGCCGTTCCGATCATGACGGACCGCGTCGAGTTGGGCGAGCGTCGTGATCTCGATCAGCCCGTCGCCGTCGGTGTCGTAGGGCCGCTCCTTTGTCACATTCGTCACTGCGTGGCTGCGCAAGCTTGCCGCTGGGTTGCCCGCGAGATCCCGGATGAGGTGCGGCGTGCCAAAAACTGAAATATTTGAGAATTTCACCGTCACCTCCTCGCCCGCCAATACGGGATCCCACAGCGTCACCGTCATGACCGATCCATCCACCACTACCTTAGGAGCATTTCTGCCACTCCCGGGGTGGATAACCGCCACGGTGAAAAACGATGAGGCCCGGGGCGCCGGCTGGGCCAACGGCTCGTCATAGGTCAGCGTCAGTATCGTTTCATCCACCACCGCCTCCAGCAGCATCGGCGTGACGCCGTCCACACGGTGGTTCACGTCGGCGGCGAGCGCACTGTGTGTCCGGCTCGCGTTCTGGTTGGCGCTGTCCCGGATCGTGCCGCCGTTGAGCGACAGCGCGTTCGCCGCGATACTCACCCCATCCGGATCGGTCTCGTCGGCGGCCACCTCGTAGGAAAACGTCACGACTTCGCGCGCCCCGCCCTGATACAACGCCTGCCGCGTGATGCTTCCGACCGTGAGCCCGAGTTGTGGCGTCCCCGTCACCGCGACGGTCTTGTTGAAGCGCACCGTGGCTTCGATCTCCTCGCCCGTCGCATACCCTCCCCCAGGGTCCGAGGTCAGCGACACGCTCAGGATGCTCGGGGCACCGGTCACGGTGTCGTTGTCGGTCAGCGTGACCGTGGCGATGGCCGTGCTGCCTGCACTGACGCCGCCCGGCAGCAGATGGCCCAGGGTCAGGGTCACGGTCTCGCCTTCATCGTCCACGGCGTCGTCGACGGCCGTGACGGTGAAGGTCTGCTCGGTGTCGTTCGCCGCGAAGGACACGCTGCGCGGGACGGTGTAGTCGGAGGCTGCGGCGCCGGTGGTACTCGTTGCCGTGAACGGAATGTCAATCGCACGGCCGGGTTCGTCGCTCAGGCTGACCGTCACGGTCGCCACGGCCCCGCCCTCCGCTGCCGTATATTCCTCGGCACCGAAGGACACCGCGATCGCCGGCGCGGTCCGGTAGTTCGCAATGTAGCCGCGCGTCCTGTTGAGCATACGCACCGCATCGGACGGGCCGTCCGCCCCCGGTGCCGGCTCGAGGCCGGCCTTGCCCAGGGGGTCGCCGCCGGGATCGGGGTAGATCTGATCCGGATTCGAGAAACGGAGAATGGCCGAGCAACGGCCGCACTGGTTGTTGTACGCCATGATCGTACGCCAGAAGGCGGTGTCGGGTGGGCTTGGCTCCAGCGCCCTCTGATTTACATAGCCAAAGGCGTATGGAAACCGTGTGAAATTGTTGCAGTTGTCGCCGCAGACCTCGTACCGGTCATGGCGGAGACCCATGAGGTGGCCCAGTTCGTGCGCGAACGTAGAGGCCGATGTAGCATTGACCACCCCAAAGGCATGAGATTCGAAGCTTGTCGACGGGTCCCCCACCCCGCTCGCCGCGCCTCCAGACCCGGCGGGTATCAGCAGAACGAGGTCCGCGGCAACCGCATCGCGGATGTCGTGGACCTCGTCCATGTGTCCATCCGACGGCGATCGCAGACGAATGAGATCTACCTGCGAATCTCTGTCCTCCGTGTACCCCACCACCTCCTCGACCGCCACCAGTCTGATGCGCTGATTCACGCCGCTGTTGCTGTAGGCCGTGTTGGTCTCTGCGACCATGAGGTCGATCGCGGTCGCGATCTCGTCAATCCCGCCGACGTTCTCCCGGGCAGCCGACGTGTAAAAGACCGCCACGTCAATCACCGACTGCTCAGCCGGCGAACAGATCAGGCCGCTGAAGGTGATCGTGTCCAGCCACGTTTGAAAGGCGTCACCGTCTGGCGCGCAGAGTTCGGTCTTCTCGATGTTCACAGTCTCCAGGCCGGACAGCTCGCGCAGCCCGTCCGGCAACGGGCCGGTCAAGGCCCGGCTCTCGTTGAGCAGCAACGAAGTGAGGTTAGTCAGGTTGGCCAACTCATCCGGCAGAGCGCCGCTCAGAGCGTTGTTCTGTAAATCCAACTGTTCGAGTGCGCTCAGGTCGCCCAACTCCGTCGGTAGCGTCCCGTCCAAGCCGTTGTCGTTCAGCACCAAGCGCGTGACGCGGCCATCACTGTTGGTCGCCACGCCGTGCCACGACGACAACGGCTCCCCGCTCGACCAATTGGTGTTGGTCGTCCAGTTCGCGCCGGCCGTGTCGTTGTAGAGCGCTGTTAGGGCCGCCTTGTCGGTGGCGACGCCATCCTGGGCCTGCGCGCCGGGCGCCAGACACAGTAGGACCACCAGCAAAATGATGACAGGATGAGCGCGACGGGGCGTCATCGGGAGGGGTGCTTCAGATTGGCCTCGTCGGCTTACGGCTCCAGCACGTCGTCGACCAGAGGCGGCTCCTCTACTTCACTGATGACGTAGTGTCCGCCGCCCACCGACCGAATCTTGTACGTCCCGCCTAGCGTCCGCACCGAGCCCGCTACCGTCTCGCCGTTGACGACGACCGTCAGCGTGCCCAGCGGTTCTTCGACGAGCCGGCCCGATATCGAATAACCGCCCGAAAACGTCGGCGCTGTCCGCTCCACGATCCCTGTGAACACGGCGTCCTCGAACAGGTTCAAGGTCAGGATTTCATCCGCTGCGGGCACCGCGTCACGACCGCCGCTAGGCGGAGATACGGCTTTGCTCTGAACGGGCGAACGGAGGAGCGCAGCCGCAGTCGCCCGGGCGCGCTGCAGCCGGTCCAAGTCCATCATCACCACCCGGCTGCGCAACGTTATGGCGTCGAGCGAGGCGGGTGTGGGCGAATCCAACTGCTCCGCGCGATTCACCGCGGAAAACAGGCCGACGCCCTGCCCCTCGACCGCGGGAAGCCCCAGAGACGTCAACCCTATGACAGAGACCACTGTGATGCACCGCACGCTTTTCCATGACATGCTACGTTCCTCCTTTGCCTGTCCATCAATGCTCGCCGTAGGGCAGGCTCTCGGTTCTCGGCTCTCAAGGAGCCTTGGTTAGAGTGTAAGAGATCTTCTGAAGGGACAATCTCTAAATACCAAGATGGGGTATCCACTTAACTCAGGTAGCCCCAAGATGTAGTATGGGCGCCAGTGGAGGACTACCCACGGAATCTGACCGAGTTAGAGGCTCGATTCTCCACCGAGGAGGAGTGCCGGGACTACCTTTTTCAGATGGCTGGCCGGACGGTTTCTGTTGCCCCCAGTGCGGCCACGACAGGGCGTGGCCTGTCCGCAAGGTCTGGTTCGAGTGCGCCGGTTCTGTCTTGTCGCACCCCGCCCGGCTGCTAACGACCGGGCGTTTCCCGTATGATTGACAACTTAAACGGTCACCAGGCCCGGGGGCGCAGCTAGCGGGCGGGGACCAAAGCCGCTCAACCGGGAAGCGCACGTCTTTCCCGGTCCGCACCTTATGCTTACGGCAGAGCCAGTGGCGCAGCCGCCGGGTCGCGTGCCGGTCAATCGCCTCGTAGGCCGGGCTGACCTGTCCCAGGGTGTGAAGTAGTTCGCCCAACCGGTCAGCAACCGGTGAGGCGTCCCACCACGACCCCCGGCGGCAGGAGCACGTGACGCGGCACGGTCAACTCGCTCACACGACGGGAGCCGAGCGAAAAACCTAGTAGCAGCACCTTATAGGAGGCCCGTGGACCACCCTCAATTCAACTGGATCGCCAACTTCATCTGGGGCGTCGCGGACGACGTGCTGCGCGACCTCTACGTCCGTGGCAAGTACCGCGACGTGATCCTGCCGATGACAGTATTGCGGCGGCTCGACGCAGTGCTTGAGCCGAGCACGCTGGCGGTGCTGGAGATGAAGACCTCGCTCGACAAGGCGAAGATCATCCACCAGGACCAGGCACTGCGTCAGGCCGCCGGCCAGGCGTTCTACAATACCTCGAAGTTCACGCTACGCGATCTCAAGGCCCGTGCCAGCCAACAGCAGCTCAAGGCCGACTTCGAGGCCTATCTCGACGGCTTCTCGCCGAACGTCCAGGATATCCTGGAGAAGTTCGAGTTTCGGAACCAGCTCCCCCGCCTGTCCAAGGCCGACGCCCTCGGCACGCTGATCGAGAAGCCCCTCTCGCCGGACGTGAACCTAAGTCCTCACCCGGTCCTCCATGGCGACGGGTCGATCAAGCAACCCGGCCTGGATAACCACGCGATGGGCACGATCTTCGAGGAGCTGGTCCGCCGTTTCAATGAGGAAAACAACGAGGAAGCCGGCGAGCACTGGACCCCGCGCGATGCCGTGACGCTCATGGCGAAGCTGGTCTTCGTGCCTGTCGCCGACCGGATCGACTCCGGGACCTACCTGGTGTACGACGGTGCCTGCGGCACCGGCGGCATGTTGACGGTGGCCGAGAAGACCTTGCAGGAACTTGTCAGGGCGCACGGCAAGCAGGTCGCCGCCCATCTCTACGGCCAGGAGATCAACTCCGAAACCTACGCCATCGCCAAGGCGGACCTCCTCCTCAAGGGGGAGGGAGAAGCCGCCGACAACATCGTCGGGGGGCCGGAACACTCGATGCTCTCCAACCCGCCCTACGGCAAGAACTGGAAGAGCGATCTCGAGCGTATGGGCGGCATCGGCTCAAATTTACCGAAATGCTCGGTGACTTGACCGCTTATCTCGACGTTGTATCTCTGATCCAGGGAAAAGTTGTCGAACAGCCAATTCATCGCTCCAAAATGGCGTGTCAAGAATTCAAGCAAGTCGGGACCAAAGCTGACGACACCCGGCCTCAACTTGGTGACCGAACACAGGCAACACGCGATCACCCCCAGCGTCACTCCTTCTGTGGAAAGGAAATAGAACCAATAGGGAAATGCGTCATCCAGCTTCGCGCAGAAGTCTCGTACCTCCGGGACATCGTACAATTCTCGCGAGTCGTTGGAGTAACCGTGAAAGGCTAGGTCTACACGCCCCCGATGCCGTTCGACGGCGTTTCTGTCGGCTACCACACGCGAAAGGGTCGCCGCCGTACGGGATACGTCAAGGGCCTCTACTTCTGTGCGATCTACGACCACACGAAGCCAGTCGGTGCCCAAGTCTTCCCGAGAATCCATTCTGGTAGCGTCGCCGGTTACCCAGTCCCCCGATAGCTGAGCGCCAGTGCCGTGGCTTCCCTCCGCGACAGGTCGAACTGGTTCATGGGTAGTCGAGTCTGGCGCGTTCCCAGTTCCACGCGGCTGGTGCACCACCGTCTTACCTGAACGAAGGCCAAAGCGGATGCGTGGGAACACATCGTGCTCACAAGCGACTGAGAATATTTCCAAAAGCGTGCCCACGAAACTCTCCTCGGTACGTCGGAAGAACGGCAACTGTTGGAACTCCGGATAGTCCAGCAGTAGACAAGGAATGCCCGACTCTTTAGAAACGGCGGAGACAAGTGGGCTACAGGCTGGTAGCTCTGGGTCAAACAGCTCCTTGACGATGACGAGGCCGAAAACCTTGCGACCGGACATGGAGACATCGCAGCGCTGCCCATCGGTGATGATCCCAATGGAGCTGCCCGATCGGAGGTGGTTTATGGATCCTCTCAGCTGGGCGGCCGCCTTCCTGATATGCGCCTTGGCAGTGGCCTTCTTGCGATCAATGCTGCGATTAAGGGTCGAGGCGGCGTTCAGGCTGTCCTTTGCCTGAATCAGGAGCAGGGTCTTGGTCGTTGCCACGAGAACGTCTACGAATTCTCGTCCGTTGTCGGCGCGAATCGGATTCGTGAAGACATGGTCACCCCCGAACGGGCGATGAAGGGCGGTGGCAATGTCAGGCTCGTTCAAATCGCCTGGGTTATCGACGTATTCCGCCAGGCTGTCGGGAAACAGCCGCTCCCGCAGGTGGATGGTGAACGCAGCGGAGTCGTCCAACAGCGAGCGAGCGCTAAACCAGAATTGCATCTCGTCGAGGAACTGGCGCGCGTGATCAAGGGTTGGGGACACGAAGCGAATCGTGTTCGAGAGCGCGCGGAAGCGATGAGCATTCGAGTTCTCAGCTCGGAAACCAAGCAGTTCTCGATTACGCTCGTCGAAGAAGTGGACGTAAAAGGAGTCTGACGAGAGCAGCAAAAGGAAATCTCGGGTGATCTCCTCGTTGAAGAGTGGTGTGCGGATGACCAGTGGTTCATCGTTGTCATCAAAGAAGGCTGTCAGCAGACCATACGTAGCAACAGCGCCGACACGGACGGGGACCAAATAGAAGCGGAATCCTCCGCGCAGTTTTGCCGTTTGAGCCATCTCTCTCTGGGCCTTCACGACGAGGATCATCCGCGAGTCGCCACGGCGGCGAATGGGCCATAGGCCTCCCGGAAAGTCCACGAGTGTGTCCACTACCTCCGGGTTTGTGACGGTGAGCATCAGTGGACTCATCGCACCCTTATTGTATTAAAGCTGGATTTGTGCATGATCACGGGGTTCTTCGCTCAACACAGACAACCTCTTTTACGTGTACAATGACTTCTGTGTTTACAGGAACCCTGAAGTCATGATTCTTGCCTTTCTTAACCAGAAAGGCGGCGTTGGCAAGTCCACCCTCTCCACCAACGCCGCCGACTATCTGCATCGGCAGGGCTTTAAGACCTTGCTGATCGATGCGGACCCGCAAGGCACGACGAACGATTGGGCCGCGCGGCGAGACGAGATGCCGTTTCCGGTGATGGCGCTCGCTCGAAACAACATGGCTCAGGAAATTCTAGGCCATGCCGTCAACTACGATCATGTTGTGATTGATGGGCCCCCGCGAGCCGAAGCCTTGAGCCGCGCTGTCATTATCGCCTCTGACCTTATAGTCATTCCCATCGAGGCTTCCGGCGCATCCGATTGGGCCAGCCAGACGACAATCCGGCAGGTCCAAGAGGCGCGGGAATATAAAGAAAACCTGAACTCTGTGTTTCTGCTTTCCCGTGTTATACCGAACACCGTGATTAGCCGTTCGATCCGGGATCACGTAGAGAATCACGGCGTTCCATTGCTTAAAGCTACTGTAGCCAATCGTGTGCCCTTCGCCGAGGCACTCACTATGGGTAAGACCATTTACGAATGGGCCTTCCGAAGCGTAGCGGCAACAGAGTTTTCGCGGGTCATGCAAGAGATCGGAGTATTCTATGAGCAAGAAAAATCTCACGAAGCCCCTCCCCAAGAGGCAACTCACATCTGACGAGATGGACGCTTTCATCAGAGGCGACGCGGGGAATGACACAGACAAACAGATATCTTTGAAAACAGTAACACAGAAAAATGTGGAAACAGAAAGTGCCCGCTTAACAGTCGACTTGCCACGGGCGCAACATCGGCGCTTCAAGATCGCGTGCACAGTGGCGGGCACGAAGATGAATGATGAAATCCGCAGATTTATTGATCGTCGATGCGCGGAACTTGAAACTTCAGCAGAATAGGAAGTAGTCGCGGAGCGCATTGGGCGCTGGCTGCAGCCGGGCCCGGTTGGCCCGACGCAAGACTCGCGCCAGAACGGTTCCCTCGCCTGCGGCGTCCGGCACTCGCCTTTGCCCTTGTCGGTCCTGCCCGTCACCGGCTTCGGCGGCGCTGTTCCTCCTTCGTCAGGGTTTGGCCGTTTCCGCCATGCGCGGGTGAGCGGAAACACTCACAAACCCTTAACTTCACAGGAGGAAACACATGATGGCTAACCAAAAACCCGTCGCTGAAGTCCGCATCGGTCGCGTCAAGGCCACGACCTGGCCGAACGGAACCGAAGAGCAACCGAGGCACAACGTCACCTTCTCTCGTCTCTACAAAGCCGACGCTGGTGAATGGAAGACGACGCAGAGCTTCGGGCGCAACGACCTGTTGGTGCTTGCCAAAGTGGCCTATCAGGTCCACACGCGCCTCTTCGAGCTTCCGCAGGAAGAAGAACAGCAGGCCGAGTGCTAGAGGCCGCGGATTTAGAGAGCGGCGGGGCTGGTCCTCGCCGTTCTCCGATCCTTCCCGGTTCGCTCCCAATCCGACTTCACGGCTGGCAAACTGCCCCCCGGAATGCGGTGTTCCGTATCTTCTGAGGCTTTCGGCGTCTCCCCCTTCTGGTCTTGGGAATCAGTGTCGGGTAGTTGGGCATGAGGACCTGCTGATATATGAATGATAATATCCTTTATCATGCGTGGTTAACTCCCCCTCCCGCCGCTCCCCGGCAGGCCATAATGCCGGATCGCTCCCTAACATGTAGTAGAGCAGGAGCTCCCCCATGCCATCCCAACCAGCCTGGTTTCATCGACTTGAAGGAATTATCGCACTGCTGCGGAGTTCTCTCGGGCGTAAGAATGGCATTGAGCGCGCCAATCTGGTCGTCCTTCCCCCAGACCCAGCCGAAACCCTTGCCCTTGGTCCAGCCCCTGAGGATCTGAGCGTCCAGCGTGGTTGTGGCGGCGAGCAGCAGGGCGGGCAGCAGTATTAGGGTTCGTTTCATAACGTGTCTATTCTACCTTGAGACCGCTCGACGCCAGTAGCGACCGGCAATCCTGCCGGTCCCTACTCTCTCTTGCGCACGGGCACCGATTTTGTGCACGCCTACTGAATATTTACCGTTACGGTATTGGTCTCACGGCCGTCCACGGTGAGAACCAGATTGACGTTCCCCTTAGGCAGGTTTCGTGGCAGGGGCCCAATATTGACTTGGTCCAATCCCACGAACTCGCCTTGGGGTACCGCGCCTAGGACTGGTATATCGATTCCTTCAATCGAGGCGCTGACACCCGTCGTGAACCCGCGGATTCCCGTCCCCGCCAATAGCAGAAAGATCTGGTCGCCCTCCGGCCCGAGGTCGATTGGCAGAGGCTGCGGGTTTTGCCCTTCGAACAGCGGCATTTCGGGGGCCCTTATCCCATCCCCGTCGATTCGGAGATACGCCGCGGCCGGTGCGCCATTCCCCTGGGCGTTTGCCGTGAACAAACCGGGTGCGACGTCTTCCACTTCCACTGTGCCGGTCAGCGGGGCGCGGCCCTCTCGCTGAACCGTGGTCGTGGCGGGTCCCGTGGCCGTTCCGGGAGCGATTTGGAAGTTGATCTGTCCGTCGGAGACGAAGAACAGAGGGCACGGCCGCGTGACGCCGCTGCTATCGGTGACCTCGACAGTTGTTCCTCCCAAGGTCGTCGGCAGCGGTGTCATGGTCGCGACCTCGAGTGAACTTGCCAAGCCCTGCCCGAACATGGACACGATCGCCGCCGGAGCGACCGCCCCCAACTCGAAACTGGCGCCGTTGGTACGGCAACCTGCCGCGTCTGGGAGCGGCTGCCCTATACGCTGGCCATCCACCGGGGAGTGGCGAACGGCGAAAACCCCCACGCCCACCTGATGTTCTCCGAGCGCGGCAATGACGGGATCGAGCGCAGCGGGGAGCAGTGGTTCAAGCGCCACAACGCGAAGGCCCCGGAGAAGGGAGGGGTGCGGAAGTCACGGGCGGCCAAGGCCGGGGACTGACTGGAGAAGACCCGCAAGGCGTGGGAGCAGACGCAGTTAGGTGCCCGGATTGAGGACCTGCGACGAGTAATTTGGCTCGTGATTTGGCCGCTCATCGTTTTGCTGGGCGCGCCCATCTTTGGCTTACTCTATAAGGCTCTCACCGGCTAGGAGGGTCTACCCTGACACTCTCCGGTGCGGACGAACACGGCGACCACTGGAGGCCGACATCTGGGAATCGTTCCTTCAACAACTCCATCGCCTTGAACCACCTCCTACCGCCCCACTTCTTCGTCAGCGCATAAGTCTTACCCTCATAGACAAGAAGGTCACCCGTATGCCAGCGGCGGTCATCGTACTGCCCACCCTCTGCGGCCAGTGTTCTGAAGCGCTCGGGATCCTTGGTGGCCTCTTGCACAACCTTGAATAACCCTCGCTTTCCTGTCTCCTCAATGACCTTGGCGATGTCGTCAGGTGAGATGCCATGTCCAAAAATACCCTTCACGGCAAGCAGGATCGCGTTCCGCTTCCACTGTGCGGGGTGCACCTGACCGTCAACAACCACGTCATACCGCGTGAAGTCCGCACCGCCTTGTCGTGCCCTGCGCTCCTGGCGTTTCTTCTCACGAACCTGCACCTGATAGTCAGCCGCTTCAGGCAAAGGGATGACTTGCTGAACATCAATAAGGGTCTGCCTCTCGTAGGAGTAGGGCTTAATGCGAACGCAGCGGATGTCCAGATCCTTCTCATTGAGCCACAGGACCGTCGTGGTCAACTCCCGCGAGAAGTCTGCAGACACCAGCACAAGCCGCACATCCTGTGCAAACTCTTCCTCGTCGAACTCATCCCACGCCAAGAAATCCAGCAACCTCTGTTTAGCGTCATCATCGCGGCCACGTACTTGCAGATATCGGGAAAAGATCTCTACAGCACGTCCCGACGTGAGAGTGGAAACCATCGCTGCGTAACGAATGCTCTGAAGCTCCATATGGCCACCGTCTTCGGTGCGCTTGAGCTCGATGACGACTATGTTGGCGTCCTTGTCGATCCCCAGTAGATCGACCTTTCGGCGAGATTCCGTCCATTCACCGAATTCTTCCGCAATCACCAAGGTGTCCGGTGAGACCGCCTCCACGTGATCTCTTAGCAACCGCTGCAAGTCTGCCCGTTCATGGAGACCAGCAGTACCGAAGGATGTGACCTTGACCGGCTTCAGCTCAGTTTCTCCGACTTCGTAAATCGCCATGTGTCAGGCTCCGATTCCGTTGATTGTTAATGGATAGTCGTGACTATACCTGAGGTGGCCCCCACATAGTAGTTGTCCCATGGTCGTGGAGGATTACCCACGCGCCGTGGTTGAGTTCGAGGCGCGGCCGATTTTCTGTCTCTTTCAGCCGACCTCATCTCGATCTGCAAACCGCACGGCCCGCCATGTCGAATAGTCGTCAATCGAGACTCCTTCCGTGATCTTGGCTTCGGGTTGTCTGGGGCGCATGGGAGAATAAGCCATGCAGCGTAAACGAAACGGGTTGGTTCCCGTCGGTGAAGGAAAATCCTGGCTAAGCGGCTGGTGGAAAAGGCCGTGAAACGCTACTTTAGTGCTTAATTGGAAGCTTACGAAATGCCTCCAGAAATCACTTCTGAACGCCTTGACGATCTGCTTGTTGACCTTCGTGAGGATCTCGACTTGGAGGTCAAGAACTGGCTCGATCTGCAAGCCAATAACAACGATAAGGCAATTTTCGCGAAAGCGGCGTTGGCCCTTGCAAATCACGGCGGTGGTTTCATTGTGCTGGGATTCGAGGAAACCGGCGAGGGCATGGCGGAGGCCGCGAACCGCCCTGCCACGCTGGAGCGATACAACCAGGACCTGATCAACGGGATCGTGCAGAACTACTGCGACCCTCCGTTCCACTGCGCGGTGCATCTGGTTCGAAACCCTGCGGGCGCGATGTTTCCGATCGTGAAGATACCGGGTGGACACCGCGTTCCGGTGCGCGCACGACGGGCGGGGCCAGGTGAAAAGATTGTTCAGCTGAACGCCATCTATGTTCGCAAGCCTGGCCCTCGTAGCGAACCTCCACAAAGCGGACAAGAATGGGATGATCTCCTGTCCCGGTGCCTAGGGAACCGACGCGACGAAATGCTTGGCCATATCAGAGGTTTGTTGACTGGGGCCATGCCGCAAGTAGCGCCTACATCAGACGAAGAGCGTCTGGACCGGTGGATTACCGCAAGCTTCGATCGCTGGTCCGCACTGATCGATCAGCTACCGGCAGACGTTGGACCTCGGTTCCCGCATGGCTACTACAACTTTGCGTATGAGATCATGGGCGATGCGCGACAGACCACGCTCGCGCAGCTACCGGATGTGATACGAGCGAGCGTTGTACGCCACACGGGATGGCCGCCGTTCTGGTATCCGACGCGAGAAGGGATTAAACCGTATCCGGTCAATGGAGCCGTTGAATGCTGGTTGGGCGATGACCCCGGGACACCTGCTGAGAGGCGCGATCCGGCGCATGCCGATTTCTGGCGAATTACCCCGAACGGATGCGCCTACTTGCTGCGAGGCCATCAAGAGGATAGTGGGGATCGGCAGTGGGCAGGGCAAGGGAACGTAGAGCCGGGAACGGTCTTTGATGTTACGCTGCCCGTATGGCGCGTGGGAGAGACGCTCTTGCAAGCCGAGCGCTTGGCCGCGAATCTATTCGAGGGACCGACGACTATTCGATTCGCTGCAAAATACACTGGTCTTCAGGGCCGCTCATTGGTGAGCATAGATAGGAAAAGGGATATCTGGGACGGCCGGACATCGCGCCAAGAATCGATCTGTCTACAAACTCATGTTGAATCACAGACCATCAGCCCGAACCTGCCCGAAATAGTTCATCCCCTTTTGGCCCCACTCTACGCTCTGTTCGATTTCTTCGAGCTTCCGATGCAGCTGGTCGTGGATGAGTTGACCCGCATGCGCGCGCGAAACTTCTGATTGTTCAGGTCGTGACCTGGGACTCGGCATGTAGGGGGCGTGAGAGAATGGCCCATGCAGTCTAAACGAGACGGCTTGATTCCCATCGGGGAAGCCTTGGCCGACCTGGACGGGTCGGTCAAGGCGATCCGCGAAGCCTCACCCCAGGCGCGCCACCACTTCACCCAGGCCGATCAAGTGAACCAGCTTGTTTCCGCCAGCCAAGCGGACCCCGACCGGGGCTTTATGAGGGTAGCGCCCAGAATCGTGCCAAGTGGGTATCCATTTGACTCAGGTAGCCACAAGATGTTGTGGTCGCGCGAAAGCATCTACCAAGAAGCGAATCCCGAGGTTACTGCTCTGGCGCGGCGTGGGGCTGCGTAGCGCGTCCGATTCTCGGAGTTGCCGCCCGAAGGCTGCCACCGCAATGAATTCGCGTGTGGGTCGGCTTGGCGGCCACTCGCACGATTCTCGCAATCTCACATTCCTGTTCCGGAGCCGCGAGGCCACAACCCATAGGGTGTACCTGAATGAAGTGGATACCCCACTTTGTGCCATTCTGGCGAACATGACCGAAGACGAACGGCTGGAGCTGGTCGGAACGGTAGCCGAGGCTAACGCCGGCCTGTCCGAGGTCGTCTTCAAGTTGCGGCGGGAACTGACGCCGAAAGCCCCTGCGCTGAAAGCAGCGATCAAGGCCGAGCGTGAGAGCTTTCGTCTCAAGCGCGAGCTTAAGCGGCTCGCTATGGAGGATCCTGAATAAGCAAAAGGGCGCGAGTTGTTGCCGGAGGTTCGCCGGGGCGGGAAGGTGGTAGAGATGGACCATCCCCAGCCGCCTTCGCGATGTGCAGGAGGTTATTGGCGACTGCTGCGGTTGGGTACGGCACGATCGATGATCCTCAACGCTCAGGGAGTGTAAGTGTCACATCTTGACACAGAGGGCCGTGTCGTAATCGGAAAACGCATCCCGCATCGGCCTTGGCAGACGGGGGGGCGCGCGTAGGCCGTGCCGCGGTGGCGGCAATATCCCGAGAACGTGAGGGACTCGCCGTTCGCGGCTGGTGGCCGCACAAGACTACACTCATCGCCTCGGTTGAGCTTCAACAGCTCGCGGAGCGCGTCGTCGTCAGTAATGTCGGCCGACCAACCGTACGCGGCAGCCACAGCCGCGTCAAGGGCGTCGTGTGCGTCGGCGAGCCATTGAGGGCGGGCGTTGTAGAGCTTCGTCAGGGTGCGCTTCTTAAGCGCCTGTGCGGCGGCCTCGTCGCGGGGAACCGGACGCTTCGGGTATCCAGCGACCGGCTCGTCGACCCACTCGACCCATTCCGGCGGATTCAGCCAGCGGTCGCGCAACTCGACCAGCCGTCTGGCTTCCAGGGCTACAGCCACGGCACGCGGGTCGGCCGCGTACTCGCTGGCAGGGATGTCCGGCGTCAGGCCGGCCGGGAACGGGAACGTCTCGAACGTGGTGCTCGGCGTGTAGCGGGGCCCGACGCCATCTGCACCAGCGACGCCCGGCCGCTTTTCCAATTCGCCGTCGGCGACGATTCCGGGTCCGGCGGCGGTTCTGGACTTTGCGCATTTCGCCAAGGGAGCGACCACCTGGGTAATCTCTGGCGGCGGCTGGGGTTGCCGCAGCGAATCAAAAACTGGTCGCTGACGAGCTTGCAGCATCGGCTGATGAAGAACGGGCGGACGACTCGTGAAGCACGCGTGATATTATTGGTTGCTGCTTGCGGAGGGGCATCCGAGCCGGAAGTTGTTCGGCGACATGCTGCGGCGGATTTGGGCGCTACCTGTGCCCGGAGGGTAACGTCCACGGCCCGGAACAGCCAGCGTACGCGGGTTGCCGAGGGTCGGCGCGGGAGAGATATGAGGCATCGGAGAAGCAGAAGGTCCTGCCGATGGGAGTCATCTGGAGCAGGCACAACGGAAATCTCAGTCCATACGGGTGAGCCTCGCGTCAACTGATGTCCAACGCCTCGCCTGGATCCTTCGATGACCTGATTCGGATCGCCGAGCCTCCCCTGCGGTCGATCATGAAGCACCTGCGCGCGGTCGTTCTCAAGGTCGATCCAGATGCCTGTGAGGTGGTGCACCTCGGCTATCGTTCCGCGACGTACGGTGTGGGGCCCAAAAAGATGAGCGAAGGTTACGTGTACATCATGCCGCACAGCAGGTGGGTCAACCTCGGCTTCTACAACGGTGTCGGTCTGCCGGACCCCAAGGGTCTGCTTGAAGGAACCGGCGCCAGGCTGCGACATGTGAAGATCCGCTCTGCTGCCGAGGTACGGGAGAGTGCGGTACGGCGCCTGATCGAGTCAGCGGTCAAGGAGCGCCGCGCGTCGCTGGCGCGTTGACGACTTCAGCGCATCCGTCGCGCCGGGCGCAGCTTGCCGCGGTCTGTCCGTTCCAGCTGGAGTGGCCTTCTCTCCGGCGCGAACTCCCGCGAGTCCCCTGAGCACCGAAACCGTAGCGCCGTAGCCGACACGGGGATAGAATGCGGCACTGGAGCACGACGTGGAAACCCGACCGTATTTTGTCCATATAGAGTCTGGGGCTTGGACCGTCAAAATGGAAATCCCGATTCAGATCACGCAGCGTGAACTTCGACGTGTTGTAGAATGCTTGGCCGGAGGCCTGACGCAGGGCTTGGTCCTGGTGGATGATCGTCGCCTTGTCGAGCGAGGCTTCAATATAGAACGATAAAGGTTGTTATCGTTCCATTGACTCGCCGGAAATTTCTCTCCGCCAGCCAGAGACTCGCGCCTACCCAACGCTCGCGGTGATCGCCCCGTCGCCAACACTTGACGCGGCTGCAAATGTGATCGCCTGTCGAGAAAGCCGACTCGATCGGATTCGTCGTCGCCAAGGTCAGCCGCAACAAGCCGTCGATCTGGAGTCGATGCACCGTCAGCGTTTCCTCCATCCCTTCCGCCAACGAGCGCGCCGCCGACGGATTCAACTCCATCAGCTCGCGGTGCAGTTTCTCCAGCGTCTCCTTGGCGTCGCCGTAGTGCGTCATCTGATAGGCACGGATCGTCTTGCGCTCCACCCGGTCGCGATAGGATTGCGGTAAGTGAGCGGTCACGTTGCGACGCTTGTGCAACTGACATCGTTGCAGCAACGCATGGGCCCCGGCATGCTTCAGCACCGCCTTCCTCAGCGCTTTCGAACCATCCAGCACGTACAACATGGGAACGGAAAAATCGATCCCGCGCTCGACCAGATCATCCAACAACTCGCCGACCACCGTCGCGTTTTCACTGGCGCCCTGTCGCAACCCGAGAACCGTTTTGGCCCCGTCCACAGCGACTCCCAGCGCAACGACCAGATGTTGGCCCTTGAACTCGATGCCGTCGAGATAGATCACGCAGAGCGCGAGTTTATCCAGCGGCCGCTCTACAATCGGGCGCAGTTTCTCGCGACTCACGCGCACGAAATGCTCGCTCACGGCGGACTTGTCGATGCCGTAAGATTCGGCGAAGGTGCGCACCGCTTTCGAATAATTACGCGTCGACAGCCCCAGCATGAGCTTGTCCCAAACCGCTTCATCGAGCGGTCCCGAGCGGCGGGACAACTCGTAGCTGCCTAAGCGCTGCTCGCGTCCCTGCTCGCTGCGCAATCGCGGACGTTCGATCGGAACCTTCTGCCCATCCACGACGAGAAACCCTTGCTCGCGTCCCCAGCGGTAGGGTTGTTCCGGCGCGCGACGTTCGTAGCGCTCGCCAGCGAGCTGCCGGACCTCGTTGTCCATGACGAGCTGCATGAGTTCCAACCCGGCATCCCGCATCAGCCGGCCCACGCCTTCTTGCAAGGCGGCGGCCACCTCCTTGAGGGGCAGCGTCAACTGCAGCGACTCCTCGCTGTGCTTCGCTTGTTCTTGGAATTTTCCAACCGCTTGCTCGCGGTCGATCTGATATCGTTTCTTCATAGCGACTCTCCTTTCAAAAAAAGCATCATCCCGAGCCTAACGGCTCGGGCCGGAGAGTCGCTACTTTCTACGAACTATCGGACATCCTCTGCGACAAGGAGAAGGGACATGAGCTACGTCGTTAGTGAAGTCTACGAAGTGTTCATTGCGGTAGTCACTGTCGTACTGCTGGCGTCGCTGTTCACCGGCGCAGTTGGGGGGCAGGGCCGAGCGCAGCAGCCGTCGGCTCAGGCTAGTAGCGAGTCGCCGGGGACGACCGACCGGCAGATCAAAGCACGGTTGGCCGCGAAGGCGCAGCGAACGCCCGCCCAGCGGAAGGTGAGTTCCCAGCTTCTGGATGCACGGCGGGCAGCCGTCGCCGCCCGCCGGCAGGCGAGGGGCGCAGCCCCCGTGGACGAGCTGGTGATGGTGGACATCCGGGCCGACGTCACGCCGGCGGTGCTGGCACGCATCCGGGCGCTACGAGGCACGGTGATCAACAGCGTGGCGCGATACCGGGCGATTCGGGCGGCCCTGGAGGGTGAGAGGATCAGCACACCCTTGGCCGTCGAGTAATTCAACTCCGGCCAGGCCGCCTTGATCTTCTTCAACTCCCGCAGGCAGTCCCGGCGGAAAGCCTGCTGCGCTACTTTATTGTTGGCCTTGGCGGTGTCCGCTCCGAACTGGCGGTAGAGGCTCGGCCAGGAGAGCCGCATCGGACGCTTCAGCGTAAAGGTCCGAGCGCGAACTTCTTGTTCAAGCCTTGTCGCGAGTCGCTGAGATGCTCGTCGATCAGCTTCCCGAGTCCGAGTCGTTCATCCAGTTCGCGAACGAGAATCAGACCGCCATCCGAGGTGACTCGCGATCCTTGGAAATCGACTTTGAGAAATCCATTGAACGTGAGCTGAAACGGCTTGTTTTCTTTTTCACCCATCGGGTGTTGACCTCCATGGCGTCCTTATCGGGCTCTAGCCCCTATCAATAAAGACGCTGAAGGTCGCTGGATGGTCTGAAGCTCATACATCAAATTGAAAATGCGGGTTCAACAAGCCGTTGAAACTTAGCTGGAATGGCTTGGTTTGTTTTTCACCCATTGGGTGTTGGCCTCCATGGCGTCCTCATCGGGCTCTAGCCCCTATGAATAAAGACGCTCAAGGCCGCTGGAAGGTCGGGATGTCAAACATCAAATTGAAAATGCGGGGTACGCACCATGGTGGTCGGGGTCAATGAGTAAATCCACCTTCCTATTTGATTCCGCTCGCTCACTGTGAATCCATGTGGTAACGGTGCAGATGCCTGCCCTAAGCAGGTTGCGATTTGGCCTCTTGTTTGGATCTGGAAAACGGAAAGATAACTTGATCTGCCCCCGCCGTGGGCGCCTCGTAGGCCAGCGGAGAACGCTAAAAACGACAAGCCACATACCAAAGGGGCCGCCAGTGACAAAACTGACGTGCAGTACACTGCCCTTAGCAGTGTTTTGAAGCATGTTTGTGATCACATCCTGCCGACCAGTGGCGAAAAACACCCCTACGATCAAGAAAACCAGACACGCCACGATGACTAGAGCCAAGAGCGAGTGCGCAATACTCTCTTTAATTCGGGGCGTCATGAACGTCGAGAGCGAGCACCAAGATTCGCCAGGGAGTAGGGGTGCAGACCCTCCTCCCGGTGGCTGTTGTGAGGCGCTATCTTATAGATCTTCCCCATTCTAGCGCCCCGCGGCAGTTGCATTGGTCGCCTAGTTCGATCCGATTCTCAAACAAGATTAGGCGATATCGGCGGCTGCCCGGATTCAGCGCGGTAGGTTGATTGAGCCGGCCGATTTCCGGCGGCAGTTTTTCGAGACCTTTGCGCGATAAATCCAGCTCCGTGGCGCCGTCTTTTGCGGCCTTTTCGATTAACGCCACGCATTCGTCATAAGTCATCGCGCCGCCTCAGCCGCCGTTCTACGCTATCGCCCGGCTCCTGGCTAGCCCATAACAGCGGCCCCCCGCACAAGCAGATTCAGAGCCCAGAGCGCAAGCGACCGGCCAAGCGCCCCCCGCACGCAATTCGCAAACGCCCCCGGGGCCTCGTTCACCGAGCCACGAAGCGGCGCCGGCAACACCCCCTAGCCAGGATTTCCGATTTGGCTCCTCTGACGGCACGAGTCTACACCCTCACCCGGCGAAGCGCAACCATTTCTCCACCCGAAAGAGGCGGCGGCTGAGGCGGGACCGATCGAGCCCCCTTCTTGCCCCTCATGGGGGCTGATCCGCCGCTGCGAAGTCAATTTCGCAGACACCCCTCCGAGCTTCCGTCCTCAGTACACAGATTTCGCATTCGCCAAGTGCGGTGCTAACCACCCGGCACAGGCAGCGCCCAGATCCTCCGCAGCATGTCGCCAAACAGCCGCCGGTTCAGATGTCCCTCGGCCAAGAGCAACCAGTAGTACCGCGCGTGCTTGACCAATCTGCCGCCCGTCTTCATCAACCGCTGCTGCAAGCTCGTCAGTGACCACGTCTTGATCCTGTGCGGCAACCCGAGTCGCCGCCACAGGTTGCCCAGGTTGTAGGCCGGCACGCTTAACTGCAAGCGCACCTCGTTCGCCCGGAAGCGATGGCACGACAGCCGCGTCCAGTGCGTCGCTTGCTTACCTTCTTTGATCCACTGCTCCGCCGTGCCGCGCTTGTTGTAGAAATGCACCACCGACCGGCTTGGCAAGCTCATGTTCGTCACGATAAAACCGACGCGCGCGAATAGCTCGCCCTGGTGGTGCTCGACCTTGGCGACAACTCGTCTCGGCCCCTTCCAGCTCTCCGCCTGATAGCGAAAGCTCTTGTAGCGCACTAGCGGCTTGCGGCCGGGCCTCCCCGGCGGACGAAACAGGATGTCTTCGATCTCCAGCTCCAGGTTCTTACTTGGCCGGAATGCGGATCGCGTAGTCCGCGCCGCGCTCCTCCAGCGCCTCGTAGATCTCCGGCTTGGCAAAGGCGGCATCGCCCCGGAAGGCGACCTGCTTGCCCGCAGCCTGTTGGCGCTCGATCTCCGGCAACAATAGCTCATCCCAGTCCTCGGCGCTGTGCACGTTGCCGGGACGCAGCTTGGCAGCGAGGCAATCACCATGACCGTTGAACAAAAGCAACGGGTGGTAGCAGACCGACTCGAAGTGTCCGTTGTAGGCACTGCCTTCCTGTTGGCCATGGACCGGACTCTCGGTGGAGTCCATGTCCAGAACGACCCGCTCGGAGTCGTCGAACGCCTCCGCTTGCCCGACCAGCTCTCGGTTCAGCGCCATCAGCCCCAGCAGGTTCTCTTCGCTCGCCAGCATCTCCGTCTCGAAGCCATGCAGCGTCGAGGTCAAGGCCGCTCGGCGATCCCAGTTCCTCTGCGAGCCGATCAAGCGAAACGTCGGGTCAGCCGACACTCGGACGGCGTCGTTGACGTCCTCGTAGCCTGCCAAGCGGCTGTAGATCGACTGGCGCAGCAGATCGGCCAGCGGGAACTTCTTGTTCAAGCCTTGTCGCGAGTCGCTGAGATACTCATCGATCAGTTTCCCGAGACCGAGCCGCTCGTCCAGTTCGCGAACCAAAATCAGGCCACCGTCGGAAGTGACATGCGATCCCTGGAAATCGACTTTCAACAAGCCGTTGAAACTTAGCTGGAATGGCTTGGTTTGTTTTTCACCCATTGGGTGTTGGCCTCCATGGCGTCCTCATCGGGCTCTAGCCCCTATGAATAAAGACGCTCAAGGCCGCTGGAAGGTCGGGATGTCAAACATCAAATTGAAAATGCGGGCCTAGGGCGAAGCCGACGGCGGAACCCCAGGTTCGGAAACCGCCGGCATGAAGCCCGGCACACCGGCACACATACCGATCCCCAGGCCCCGCGGCAAAAGTTAATACCAGCCCTGGCCGCAAGCCTAGAGACTACCACCCCAAACTGCGCCATGGTCCCTCCGCGGTGGGGCAGGTCTCCAGGCCTGCCCATCGGGTGTGCGACATAAATATGGGGACGTCCCTTTCACAACGCGACCGAGAGAAACAGAGGGCTAGTCGGAAGTCAACGCTTAGCCCGGTTCAGCGGGCTTGGATTGCAATTAGGCCGGCCCTTCGAGGGCCGGTGTAGAGCGCTGGTCGTCCGACAGGAGGCCGTTTCAACGGCCTTTTCCTGGAAGGCTTTAGCCCTGGCCGAGCCAAGAGAAAATTGCAGGCAGGGAAGGGCTCGGGCCCTGGCCGCCGATTCGCCCCTATTTATGTCGCGCACCCCTGCCCATCAACCCGCGCTCCGCACGACGCCATGTCTCCAGGCCCGCCCAGCGCTGGAGCCGCGGGCAGCCAGTGGGGCAGGTCTCCAGGCCTGCCCATCCCCGAAGCCACCCACCAAACCTCCCGACTTAATACCAGCCCTGGCCGCAAGCCCAGGGACCACCACCCCCCACACTGCGCCATGGTCCCTCCGCGATGGGGCAGGCCTCCAGGCCTGCCCGGCGACCCGCCCTCCCCATTGCTGCCTGCCCCCCCGCAATGGAGCAGGTCTCCAGGCCTGCCCATCCCCGAAGCCACCCACCAAACCTCCCGACTCAATACCAGCCCTGGCGGCAAGCCCAGGGACCAACACCCCAAACCAAAACCACCACCTCAACCGGGCGAACGACCGCTCTCGCGGTCGTTCGGGGGCCTGGGGCGGGCCCAAAAGATCGGCCGCCAAGCGGCCGGTCCCCGTCACGACCCGGCTCACGGTTAACGGTTAACGGCTCACCGTCCCCCGGCGACACCTAATTCGGCGAAACGAAAAAACCCATCACGCAAGAAAAATAAATATATCCCCGCAAAATCAACAACCTAACAAAAACCACCCCCGGCTAAACCCCCACCCCCAACGTATCCTATAACCGGGCACATCCTGCCCAGAAAGGTCTCTTATTTGAGATCCTCGTAGCCCGCCAAGCGGGAGTAGACCGACTGTCGCAGCAGATCGACGAACGGGAACTTCTTGTTCGAGCCTTGCCGCGAATCCGTCAGATGCTCGTCTATCAGCTTGCCTAGTCCGAGTCGTTCGTCCAGTTCGCGAATGAGAATCAGCCCGCCATCCGAGGTGACTCGCGATCCTTGGAAATCGACCTTGAGAAATCCATTGAAGGTGAGCTGAAACGGTTTGTTTTCTTTTTCACCCATTGGGTGTTGATCTCCTCAGCGCCTTGAGTGCTTTCAAGCCCGCATAAATAAAGGCGTCCGAGTCCACCCGATGGTTAGCAGAACCGAAACTAAAGTGGAAATCCGGGATTATCATGCGAACCAAAAATCAGATCCGCGCCAACCGCGCAAACGCAAAGAAATCAACCGGGCCGCGAACCCAAAAAGGCAAGGCCCGTTCATCCCAAAACGCTCTCAAACACGGCCTGCTGGCCAACGACGCCGTCTTACCCGGCGAAGACCCCGCCGACTTCGACCGGCACCTCACCTCTTTCGAGGACACCTATCTCCCCCGCAACCGCGTCGAAAAAGAAATCGTCCGCCAAATCGCCGACGTCGCCTGGAGAATGCAACGTCTCTCGCGCATCGAAACCGCCGTCATCGCCGCTGGCATCGACAACACCCGCCAATTCAACCTCGAAAGCGGACCCATCCCCGACGACCGCGCGGGCCAAACCCAGCAGCTGGGCCGAGCCATGATCACCCGAACACAAGTGCTCAACAACCTCGCCCGCTATGACGGCCATCTGGCCCGCCGTTTTTTCTGCGGCGTCGAGTTGATGATCGACATCCGCCGCGAAGACCGCCAACTGCGCGAAGCCTACGAAGCCAAAAACGCCGGAGCCACAACTCCGCTTCACTACCTCCCCGACGAAGATCCACCGCCAATCCAAGACCACATCCCTCGACCTGCGATAGGCTTCCGCCCCGCCGAAAAATTGGCAAACGAAACAGCGCAGACGATCCCCAGCGAAAAATTGGGGACTGTCCCAAGCGCCGCCGAAAAGACCTCGCTCGCATCCAAAACCATCACTGGCGCGAAGCGGACTGTCCCCCATTTTTTCGGCGCCCGGCAATCCGCGAGCCCCCAGAACCAAGAACCGCGAAACGAAGCCAAGACCGACCTAACGCCAGCTTGTACAACAAGTTACAAGCCAACAACAGCAACCGTCGGCCACCCGATCCCGCACCGTCTCAGGTAGCCCCGGGGCTCAAAGCCCCCCAAAACGGCTTCGAAGAGGACCCAAGAAAGCAAACCAAGCACCCCAACAGCCAACTTCCCCGCCCCGCCGACACAATCCAACCCACCGTCGGCCAAGCAGCCATCGATCACAAGCCCAAAGTGTCCCTCGCGGAACACACGTACCCGGGATACAGCCAACGCTTCCCTGCCCCAACCGGAGGATGGAATCGGCGCGCCCGAGCCCGAGGGCTAGCCCGAGTTGGTCTTGTTGGCGCCGGTCTGGGCAATCATTTC
Source organism: Bryobacterales bacterium (assembly GCA_965238125.1). Classification (GTDB taxonomy): domain Bacteria; phylum Acidobacteriota; class Terriglobia; order Bryobacterales; family UBA6623; genus UBA6623. The sequence goes on from OZ250179.1 coordinate 2,305,699, forward strand.
GCTCGCTCGCAGGAGAGATTCGATCGTGCCGGCGTCGGTCCACCAGCCGTCGAGTGTCGCGAACGTCAAGGTGCCTTCTTGGATGTACTGGTTGTTGACGTCGGTGATTTCGAGCTCGTCTCGAGCGGAGGGGACCAGGGTTCGAATCTTCTCGAACACGGTGTGGTCGTACATGTAGATGCCGGTCACGGCGTAGTTCGAACGAGGGTTTTGCGGCTTCTCTTCGATTCCGGCAATGCGGTCGCCGTCGATCTCGGCGACACCGAAGCGTTCGGCATCGGGGACTTCCTTTAATAGGATCTTCGCCCCGCGCTCTTGGCGGCGAAACGCGTCCGCCGCGTCGGCGATGTTTTCTTCAATGATGTTATCGCCAAGGACGACGCAGATCTTCTGCTTTTCGGCGAAATGCTCGGCTAAGCCCAAGGCCTCTGCGATGCCGCCCTCGCCTTCTTGGTAGGTGTAGTTGATATGTTTGAGACCGAAGTCTTTGCCGTTGCCGAGCAGCTGAAGGAAGTCCCCGGCGTTGCGGCCGCCGGTAACGATCAGAATGTCGGTGATACCGGCATTCACCAAGGCCTCGATCGGATAGTAGATCATCGGCTTGTTGTAGACCGGCAGCAGATGTTTATTGGTGACACGCGTGAGAGGATCGAGGCGCGTGCCCAATCCTCCCGCTAAGACTATGCCCTTCATGCAAAAACCTTCTCGGCCGGCAGCGCGAAGCCGCTTGTTTCAAGCCCGGGCCGGAGCCTCCGTGGCGCTCAAAAAGACCCCGTAGTATAACGCGCTCAGCCGGTTCCGGAGGCGCATTCTTGGATTGGAAAATGCTGAAGGCCGGCGCGTCGAGGGTTGTGATTTCCGAATATGGGCCCGCAGGGCTTGAAGCGGAGCGTCGAGCAAGGATCGTGACAGTTGACCCGGGTCGCCGCGGGCGCGCCGCCCGCGAGCGAGCTATGACCGGGGGCGAGAGTCTACAATGAGTAGCGCGGGCGTGTAGCTCAGTTGGATAGAGCGCCTGGCTTCGAACCAGTAGGTCGGGGGTTCGAGTCCCTCCACGCCCGCCATTGTTTTCAACAAGTTAGGACCTACTGGACTGCTGTCCGATCCGAATTGGAAGCCAATTTGGAAGCCACGCGGTTGAAAACCGCATCCATTTGGTCGGCTGCTTCCCTTCGCATTTCCGGTATCACGTGGCTGTACGTGTCGAGAGTGACGCTGATGCTCGAATGCCCGAGCAGGTCCATGACCACTCGGGGGTGACAGCCCTGGCTCAAGAGAAGAGTGGCGGCGCTGTGCCTTAGATCGTGAAACCGGAGGCGCGGAACGTCGGCCGTGTCGAGGATCCGGTAGTAGTTTCTGAGCAAGTTGCGCTGGTCCAGAAACGTCCCGATTCCGGTCGTAAAGACCATCCCGGTTTCGACCCAGCGCGATCCGGCGAAGTCCCTTTCTTGGTCTTGACGGGCACGGTGCTTGAGAAGAACGCTCACCGCAAGTTGAGGAAGGGCGATTGTGCGCCGGCTACGTTCGGTTTTCGGTTCGACCAGCGTTAGCTTGCCGTCGATACGCTGCAACTGATACCGGACAGTTATTTGCCTGGCGTCAAGGTCAACGTCTGCCCACCGCAGCCCGAGGATTTCGCCCTGTCGAAGTCCCAAGCACAAGGCCACGGAGAACAGCGCTTCGAGACGGTGGCCCCGAGTCGCCTCCAGGAACCGATGCGCATCCTGCGGGCTGAATGCCGCCATCTCGTGTTTCGCGGCGCGTGGCGGGACCACCATCGCTGCAACGTTCCGCACGACCAAACCGTCCTTGACGGCTACATTAATCGCGGCTCGCAACGTGTCCCGCAGATGTTTTACGGTTTTCGCAGAAAGACCTTGCTCAGACTTCCTTTTCATGAAGGCCCGTATGTCCTGCGGAGACAGCTTTTGAAGCGGTCGCTTACCCAACTCCGGGGCAACGTGCTCGCGCACGATGTAGGCGTAAGTTCCGTAGGTCTTGGGCCGCGTATTCGGCCCGGCGACGTTCTCAAGCCAATGGTCGAGCCACTGGCCGACAGTCAGACGCTCAGGCATAGCGGCAATGCCCATCTCCGCCGCGCGCAACGCCGCTGCAAGCTTGCGAGCGACTTCGGCGCGGGTTCGACCGCTCACGAGTTTTCGACGCCGCCTACCGCCGCTGTAGCCGACGTGGACGCTGTTGAGATAGCCCAAGCTCCTCAGGCGCTCGATTGTGGCCACGGAGAGCGGTTCTTCCTGGCGCGCGTCGTCTCCGGCTTGGTATCGCTCGACGAAAGCTCGCCGCTTTCTGCGTTGTTCGGCAAGGTGATTGGTCAGCTCATCATATAACTGACTCACCTGGCGGGCCTTGTGGCTGCTTTGATCGTTCTGTTCTGTCTCGGGCTCATCGAGGGCGTAAAGCTGGAATCGTGGGGCTTCGTTTTCGCGACGCTGCTCCACGATCAGTTTCCATCCGTTCTTTATTACGGCGTAGGAGTCGACACCCTTGAAGTCCTCCACCTCCATATCCTCGGGGTAGGTGAATCTCTGAGAATAAATCGTCCGCCCTCGTCGATCACTTGACCCATTCAGAAGGTCCATCCCCTCCATGGATCTGCCGTCAAACGAAATGCCGCAATGTTTCAGGATCGTGGGCATCAAATCGACGAGATGAACGGGATCCGCGACGCGCTGCGGGACGATGGAACCTTGCCTTGTCAGGATCAACGGGATTCGTATTTCTTCCCGGTAGACGCCGGTTCCATGGCCGTGGCGGCCGTGCTCTCCAAACGATTCCCCGTGGTCGCTGGTCACAATAAACAGGGTTCTTCGGTGTAGGCTGAGCTGTTCCAGTTTTCTGTAGATTCGCGCAATCTCCTGGTCGTTCGGGTAGATTTCCGCGTCATATCGATCGATATCATTTGTTCTTCGCGCAAGCGAAGAGGGTACCGGTCGGGATAAGTAGGGCCTGTGCGGATCAATCGAGTGAATGTAGAGGAAGAACGGATCTTCGTGATGCGCCTCGATCCACGGCAGGATCTTAGCGTTGAGATCATCCGAACAAACTTTGCCCGCTTTCGAGCCGTGCCGATCGACAGAGAAAGCATTCGGGGTGAAGACGTAGTCGAAACCCTGGTCCAGATTGGAGAGAGCGGTTGCCTGAGGGTTCGCGGAAAAACTGGCGGTTACGTAGCCACCGTCGCGAAAGTAGTCCGCGAGGGTTTCGACCCCATCCGGCAGAAGGTCGGCGTGACTGCGGGCGCCCACGCCGTGCGTGCCAGGATATAGCGATGTGAAAAGACTGGCGATGGACGGTTTGGTCCATGAGGCTGGCGCATAACAGCGGTCGAACACTTGCCCTTGGCGGGCAAGCCGGTCCAGAAAAGGAGACGTCGGCTTCGGATAACCATAAGCACCCAGATGGTCGGCCCTCAGTGCGTCCACAACGTATAGGACCACGTTGGGTCGCTGCGTGGAACCACGACTAAGAATCATTGGATTGGACCAGAAGGCGACGTTCCCGGGCGTGCTCGTCTCAGCTTGAAGTGTGAGCGTTCCTTCAAGCCCGGATTTCCACTTTAGTTTCGGTTCTGCTAACCATCGGGTGGACTCGGACGCCTTTATTTATGCGGGCTTGAAAGCACTCAAGGCGCTGAGGAGATCAACACCCAATGGGTGAAAAAGAAAACAAACCGTTTCAGCTCACCTTCAATGGATTTCTCAAGGTCGATTTCCAAGGATCGCGAGTCACCTCGGATGGCGGGCTGATTCTCATTCGCGAACTGGACGAACGACTCGGACTAGGCAAGCTGATAGACGAGCATCTGACGGATTCGCGGCAAGGCTCGAACAAGAAGTTCCCGTTCGTCGATCTGCTGCGACAGTCGGTCTACTCCCGCTTGGCGGGCTACGAGGATCTCAACGACGCCGTTCGTGTCTCCGCCGATCCAACCTTTCGGCTGATTGGCTCGAAGAAGAACTGGGATCGCGGCGCGGCGCTGACCTCCCGGCTGCAGAGCTTCGAGACCGCCATGCTCGCCGGCGACGAGAATCTGATCGGGCTGATGGCGGTGAACCGCGAGTTGATCGCGCAAGCCGAGGCCGGTGATGACTCCGCGTGCGTCGTGCTGGACATGGACTCTACCGAGAGCCCCGTCCACGGCCGGCAGGAAGGCAGCGCCTACAACGGCCACTTCGAGTCGGTCTGCTACCACCCACTGTTGCTGTTCAACCAGCACGGCGATTGCTTGGCGGCAAAGTTGCGACCGGGCAACGTGTCCAGCGCCGAGGACTGGGACGAGCTGCTGCTGCCGGAAATCGAACGCCAACAGGCGGAGGGCAAACAGGTGACGTTCCGGGCCGATGCCGCCTTCGCCAAGCCGGATATTTACGAGACGTTGGAGGAGCGCGGCGTGGACTACGTGATTCGCATCCCGGCCAACAAGAGCCTGGAGCTGGAGATCGAAGATATCCTGTTTCGTCCGCCGGGCAGGCCGAGCGCAAAGCCCCTGGTGCGCTACAGGAGCTTTCGGTATCAGGCCGCGAGCTGGTCGAAGTTCCCGGCGGGTTGTTGCGAAGGTCGAGCATCACCAAGGTGAGTTGTTTCCTCGCGTCGGTTTCATCGTCACGAGCATGGCCTTGCCGAGCCGCTCGCTGGTGCGGTTCTACAACAAGCGCGGCACGGCGGAGCAGTGGATCAAGGAAGGCAAACAAGCGACGCATTGGACAAGGCTGTCATGCCATCGGTTCCGGGCCAACGAAGTGCGACTGCAACTCAGCGTGCTGGCCTATAACCTGGGGAACCTATGGCGGAGGCTCGGGCTGCCGCAACGGATCAAGAGCTGGTCGCTGACGAGCTTGCAACAGCGGCTGATGAAGACGGGCGGTAGGCTGGTCAAGCATGCGCGGTACTATTGGCTGCTGTTGGCCGAAGGACATCTGAACCGGCGGCTGTTCGGCGACATGCTGCATAGGATCTGGGCGCTGCCTGTGCCGGGTGGGTAGCGTTGCCCGGGCGAGGATCAACAGTTTTTGGCTCCAAAAAGGTTTCGCAGGGAGCAGTGTCGGCCGGAGCGCCGTTCAGTCCGCTCAATCAACGTCTGTGAGCGGACGGACGAGCCCTGGCGCCTACCGGCGGAGGTGATGTGCAGGGTTCAGCGCGAAAAGACGTGGTATTCGGCGCAGCGGGGGTGTGTCCTGTGACCGTGCCAGGGCCAAAATGGAAATCCTGGATAAGCCGAAGGTGATCGTCGGCGGCGCGGGCGCTTGGCAGATCGACAAGACCGGTTCGATCAAGAGACTGGGCGTCGACTGCGTCATCAACGGTCGCGCCGAGGCCGTCGTGCTCGACCTGTTTCAAAAAGCCGAAGCCGGCGAGGCGTTGCCGCTCGTCGTGCAGGCCGCCGAGCCGGCCCTCGAGCAGCTCGTGATTCCGAAAAAGCGCTCGACCTACGGCATCGTCGAGATGAACCGCGGTTGCGGCCGACAATGCGCCTTCTGCTCGCCGACCCTCGAGACGCGTATTTCCATCCCGCCGGAGCAATTGATGAGGGCGGTCCGGGCCAACACCGACAACGGTGGGCCGATCATCTTCCCGGTTTCCGAGGACGTTTTCATCTACGGGGCGGCCGCGCCTTTCTATATTCCCAACGCGACTCGCCTGCTCGACTTTTACGACAAGGTCGCGTCGGTTCCCGGCGTGAAATACCTGCCGCTTTCGCACGCGACGATCGCACCGACGGTGGTCAATCCCGGTCTGATCAAGGACTTGTCGAAGATTCTGCTTCCGAAGAGCGCCTTGCGGAATCGTTTTTCGTCCCACCCGGATAAACGCTTCCTGGCCCCGTTGATCGGTATCGAAACGGGTTCGGCACGGCTCGCCGCGCTGACCATGTCGGGTAAGTCGTTGCCCTTCGATATTCGCGATTGGCAGGAAATCGTGGTCGAGGGAATCAACATTTTCAACGACAACAATTGGTTCCCGGTTTGCACTTTCATTGTCGGGCTGCCCAACGAGACCGAGGACGACTTGCGCCAAACGCTCGATCTGCTGCACCGCCTCAAGAACAACAAGATTCTCTACGTGCCGTCGATCTTCACGCCGCTCGAGGACACGCGCATGGCCAAGGATAAGGCGCTCAAGGCCAAGCAGTTGACGAAGCTCCAATGGGAATTCATCATGACGGCCTGGAAGCAGAGCCGCGATTTCGGCGAGATGCGCGACCGCTCGCGCGTCTACTTCCGCTGGGGCACCAAGGCCTTCTATTACGGACGCGGGCGCTGGGTGCACGGTGAGCAGTTCAAGCCAGGATTTCCATTTTGGCCCTGGCACGGTCACAGGATACACCCCCGCTGCGCCGAATACCACGTCTTTTCGCGCTGAACCCTGCACATCACCTCCGCCGGTAGGCGCCAGGGCTCGTCCGTCCGCTCACAGACGTTGATTGAGCGGACTGAACGGCGCTCCGGCCGACACTGCTCCCTGCGAAACCTTTTTGGAGCCAAAAACTGTTGATCCTCGCCCGGGCAACGCTACCCACCCGGCACAGGCAGCGCCCAGATCCTATGCAGCATGTCACCGAACAGCCGCCGGTTCAGATGCCCCTCCGCCAGCAGCAACCAGTAGTAGCGAGCATGCTTGACCAGCCGACCGCCGGTCTTCATCAACCTGTGTTGCAAACTCGTTAGCGACCAGCTTTTGATTCGCTGCGGCAGCCCTAGCCGCCGCCACAGGTTGCCCAGGTTGTAGGCCAGCACGCTGAGTTGCAGCCGTACCTCGTTGGCTCGGAAGCGGTGACACGACAAGCGGGTCCAGTGCGTGGCCTGTTTGCCTTCTTTGATCCACTGCTCCGCCGTGCCGCGCTTGTTGTAGAACCGCACGACCGAGCGGCTCGGCAAGCTCATGCTCGTCACGACAAATCCGACGCGCGGGAATAGTTCGCCCTGGTGATGCTCGACCTTGGCGACAACTCGCCTTGCCTTCGACCAGCTCTCGGCCTGATAGCGAAAACTCTTGTAGCGCACTAGGGGCTTGGCGTTCGGCCTGCCCGGTGGCCGAAACAGGATGTCCTCGATCTCCAGCTCCAGGCTCTTGTTCGCCGGGATGCGAATCACGTAGTCCACGCCGCGCTCCTCCATCGCCTCGTAGATCTCGGGCTTGGCGAAGGCGGCGTCGGCGCGGAACGTCACCTGTTTGCCCTCCGCCTGTTGTCGTTCGATCTCCGGCAGTAGCAGCTCGTCCCAGTCCTCGGCGCTGTGCACGTTGCCGGGACGCAGCTTCGCGCCTAGGCAGTCGCCGTGCTGGTTGAACAGCAACAGCGGGTGATAGCAGAGGGACTCAAAATGGCCGTTGTAGGCACTGCCTTCCTGTTGGCCGTGGACGGGGCTCTCCGTGGAGTCCATGTCGAGCACCACGCGGTCTGAACCGTCGGGAGCTTCGGCTTGCGCGACCAGCTCCCGGTTCACTGCCATCAGCCCCAGCAAGTTCTCTTCGCTCGCCAGCATCTCCGTCTCGAAGCCATGCAGCGTCGAGGTCAAGGCTGCTCCGCGATCCCAGTTCCTCTTCGAGCCGATCAAGCGAAAGGTCGGATCGGCGGATACTCGAACGGCGTCATTGAGGTCCTCGTAGCCAGCGAGTCGGCTGTAGACCGACTGCCGCAGCAGATCGGCCAGCGGGAACTTCTTGTTCAAGCCTTGTCGCGAGTCGCTGAGATGCTCGTCGATCAGCTTCCCGAGTCCGAGTCGTTCATCCAGTTCGCGAACGAGAATCAGACCGCCATCCGAGGTGACTCGCGATCCTTAGGAAATCGACTTTGAGAAATCCATTGAACGTGAGCTGAAACGGCTTGTTTTCTTTTTCACCCATCGGGTGTTGACCTCCATGGCGTCCTTATCGGGCTCTAGCTCCTATCAATAAAGACGCTGAAGGTCGCTGGATGGTCTGAAGCTCATACATCAAATTGAAAATGCGGGTCGAGATATTCGAGCGTCCAATCGCGGTACTTGGCATCGTGGGTGAGCGCATAGGCGTTGAGGCCCAGCAGGTGGCGCCGAGGTTGAGAAAGTTATCGCCGACCGAGTCGAGGTACTCTTCGCAATGCGCCAGCATGCGCGGATACCACTCGATCAAGTCGAGCATTTTCGTGCCGCGGACGGGGTTATGGAGCAGGTGAAACGTGCCGGGAACAGGGTCGCCCACCCAGTCGTAGACGGTGGCCTTGCGCATCATCGGGCCGCGACTGCCGTTCCAGATGCTCTTGATGATTTTCTTGGCCGGGTCGTAGTTGGGCGCCTCGGGATCTTCGCCCATGTACATGGCGGCGAAGCGCCGCATGCGGTTGACCAGCAGCGGATCGGTCGGCTCCGATAGGCCCAGGAGGAAAAATGCACGCATGCCCTCGCCGGTGTGAAACCAGTCGGACATGGTGATGAATTCCTTGTGATAGGCGCCGTTGGAGGCCAGCTCGGTCAACTCGGTGCGTAGCTCGTTGTATTGCAGCAGGTGGCCTTCGAGGCCTTTCTTATAGAGCCGCAGCACGGGGTCGGAGCCGCCCAGCGCGTGCAGCAGGGTCCAGTTGTAGTAGGTCTCGATGGCATCGTCGGGGCCGTCGAGGGTGCCCCAGCGCGGCGTGTGGAGCAGGTAGCCGCGCTCATCGATGTATTTCTCGGCGAAGGCTTCGACGGCGCGGGAATTGGCGTCGAGCAAGGCGCGCTCCATCAATGCCCAGGAGGGCGGGGCCATGGGGGTGTCGATGACGAGGGTCGGCTGGGCCGGGGCGGGGGAGGCGGCGGCAAGGCAGAGGGCGAGTAGGCCGAGGAAGGACCCGGCGACGCCGAGATTGCGCGCTTTAGTGCGTTGGCTGGTCATGTCGTCATGGTGTGGTAGGGACGAACCCTCATGTTTGTCCTGGTTTGCAGTGCAGACAAGCTCTCAGCTTGTCTCGGCCTGGCGGCCGGTGCCGGAAACGTCCGCAATAGGGCCTCTTGCCACGGTTGGGACCGGTTAAGAGTGCCGGTCTCGACTGTTGACCAGGACCGACAAGAGTGTCGGTCGCTACCTTTTGTCGATCGCTACCCGTTACTACTTGTACAGCTTGTCGATGACCGGGGCGTACAATTTTTCCACCTCCCGCCGGCGCACTTTCATGGTCGGCGTGATTTCTCCTTTTTCAATAGAAAATTCTCGTTCGAGCACGGCGATCTTTTTCACTTGCTCGTAGCGCGCCAGCCCTTCGCAGGTCTTGAGCACGGCGGCTTCGACCATAGCGGCGGTCTCTTTATCGCGGGCCAACTCGCTATCGCTTTCGGCGCTAACGCCGTTGGCTCTGGCCCATTGGCGGAGCCTTTCAAAATTGGGCACGATTAGAGCGCTCGGGAAATTACGCCGCTCGGCGATCACGACCGCCGTCGAAACGTAGTCGCAGCTCTTGATGAGATTTTCGATCGGCTGAGGGGCGATGTACTTGCCGCCGGAGGTCTTGAGAAGGTCCTTCTTGCGGTCGGTGATCTTCAAATAGCCGTCGTCGTCGATCTCGCCGATGTCGCCGGTGCGGAACCAGCCGTCGACGATAACCTCGGCGGTGACGTCGTCCATCTTGTAGTAGCCGCGCATAATGTTGGGGCCGCGCACGAGAATCTCGCCGTCCTCGGCGATTTTGACTTCGACGTTCGGGATCACTTTGCCGACGGTGCCTAAACGCATTTCCCCCAAGTGATTGGCGGTGACTAAAGGAGAGGTTTCGGTGAGGCCGTAGGCTTCACAGATGGGAATGCCGACGGCGTAGAAAAACTCCGCCAGGTGACGTCCCAACGGCGCGGCGCCGGAGACAAAATAGCGCATGCGACCGCCCAAGCGCTCGCGCAGCTTGCTCAACACAAGACGGTCGGCCAGCGCGTGCCGCAGTTTGAGTCCCAGGGGCGAGGATTCGTTGCGCAGTCCGTAAGGAATCGTTTCTTTCCCCGTTCGGACAGCCCAGTCGAACAGTTTTTGGCGGATCGGCGGCGCCTCGCCCATTTTCTCCATCACGCGGCCGTGGACTTTTTCAAAGAAACGCGGCACGCCGAGGGCAACGGTCGGCTTGACCTCCATCATGTTGCGGGCCACCGCGTCGATCGACTCCGCATAAGCAACGGTCGTGCCGGTTCGGAAATACGTGTAGTCGGCCATGCGCTCGGCGACGTGGCAGAGCGGCAGGAACGACAAGCTCACGTCGTCGGGCGTGAAGTCGTATCCGTTATCTCGAACGTTGATGGCGAAGTTCGCGTGCGTCAGCATGACGCCCTTCGGCGTTCCCGTCGTGCCGGAGGTGTAGATGATGCTGGCGAGGTCTTCGGGCTCGACGTCGTTGATCGAGGTTTCGAGCGCTTGTTTTTCGTCCGACGTCAGGGGCGCCTCGCCGATCAGGGAAGCGAGGTGGATCACGCGCTCGTCCGCGCTCTCCACTTCATCGAAAACGACTACGCCTTCGAGCAGCGGCAGGTGATCCCAAATCGATCGGATCTTGGCGAGTTGGTCGGCCGTTGACACCATCGCCGCGTGGGCGCCGGAGTGTTCGAGCATATAGCGCACTTGCTCGGCGGTCAGGGTTGAGTAGAGCGGCACGCTGACGATGCCCGCCGTCATCATGGCGAAATCGCCGACGGCCCATTCCCAACGGTTTTCCGACAGCAGCGCGCAGCGGTCGCCTTTGCCAAGGCCCGCGCGGCGCAACTCGCCCCGCAAGCGCCCGACGCGGCGCTCGACCTCGCGCGCCGAGATGGGGCGGTACTGCCCGTCGGATTTCGCCAACATCATGTCCGGCCGGTCGTAGGCAATCGTGTGGCGAAATAGACGGGCCAGGGTTTCAGACATGCACTGCTCCTTCGTCTTCCCGCGCGGCCGACCTTCGATTCACCATGTCGGCGAAAACGGGCCGCTCGCGGAAAACTTCGTTCTCAACACTGTAAACTGTAGCTCTTCGTGAGGGAAGGGGCTATGGCGGAAACCAAGTGGACGAGAATGGCCAAGGAAATGGATCTTCGTATTCCGAAAGAGGAGGCGGACGCGGTTTCGGCGGTCTTGGACCGCTTGTACAGCGACCTGCGGCCGGCGCTGGACCGCGACCTGAGCACGATCGAGCCGGTGGGCGCTTTCCGGCCCGACGGGAAGTAGCCGGGCGGAACCCCATGACGATCGAAGAAGCATCCCGACAAATTCAGAGCGGTGCACTGTCGCCGGTTGAGCTGGCGCGGGAAAGTCTGGCAACCATCGCCCGCTTGCAGCCGTCTCTCAACGCTTTCGTGACGGTTACCGATGAGTTTGCGCTCGAGCGAGCGCGTCGGGCTGAAGCCGAGATCCGGGCGGGCAACTATCGCGGGCCGTTGCACGGCATTCCTTATGCCGCGAAAGACCTTTATTACACCGAAGGCATCAAGACGACGATGGGCTCGAAAATCATGGCTGATTTCGTGCCCGACCACGATGCCGCGGTAATCGAAAAGCTGCACGCGGCGGGCGCCGTGTTAGTGGGCAAGGCCGGGCTGCATGAGTGGGCCTACGGCATCACCAGCACCAATCCGCATTTCGGGGCGGTGCGCAACCCTTGGGACCCCGAGAGAATTCCGGGCGGCTCGAGCGGCGGCTCGACGGCGGCGCTCGCTTCGGGGCAGTGTTTGTTTTCCTTGGGGTCCGATACCGGCGGATCGATTCGCATCCCCGCGTCGCTGTGCGGAGTGGTCGGGCTGAAGCCGACCTTCGGGCGCGTCAGCCGACACGGTGTTTTCCCCCTTGGTCACACGCTCGATCACGCCGGACCGTTCGGGCTGACGGTGCGCGACACTGCGTGGGTCTACCAGGCGATGGCGGGGCCCGATGCGCGCGACGACAGTAGCGTCGAGCGTCCCGACCCCGTGCCGCGGCTCGACCCCGAACCGCGACTGGACGGAAAGAAGATCGGCGTGCCCCGGAATTTCTATTTCGACCAACTCGACCCCGATGTCGACGCCGCCGTCCGTGCGGCTCTGAAGACGCTGGAGGAGATCGGGGCTACTTTGGTCGATATCGAGGTTCCCGACATCGTGGAGTTTAACGCCGTCAGCAGGCTGATTCTGCTGGTCGAGGCTTCCTCGGTGCATCGCCGGCGTCTGCGAGAGCGTCGGGAGGATTTCGGGGACGACGTTCGCGCACTGCTCGACCAAGGGCAATTCATCTCGGCCGCCGACTACCTCGACGCCCAGCGCCGACGCCGGGAATTGAACCGCGGCTTCAACGCATTGCTCGAGCAGGTTGACGTGATCGCCGCGCCGACGATTCCGATCACGGCCGCCAAGATCGGGCAGATGACGACGATCATCGACGGGGAGGAAGAGAATGTGCGGCTGGCGACGACACGGCTGGTGCGGGCGTTGAACATGACAGGGTTGCCGTTGCTCTCGGTTCCTTGCGGGCTGAGTTCGGCGGGCCTGCCGATCGGACTACAATTTATCGGACCGCTTTTTGGCGAGGCCGGTTTGCTCGAGGTCGGCCACGCCTACGAGCAAGCGACCGATTGGCATACAATGCCGCCGCCGGATTTGGGTTAGCCGGCAAACTGAGCCGCGCGCGTAAGCAAGCGTATGCGATGAGGCCTCCCGGAGGCTCGGAAGGTGATCGTCCCGAAAGGCTTCTCTGGGGCACGGAGGAGCGCCTGGGAAACTTTTTGGGGATCATCACCTGCCGAGCCTCCGGGAGGCCTCATCGCATACGCTTGCTTACGCGCGCGGCTCAGTTTGGGATGGCAGGGACTTTTCGTTGGGAGCAACGGGTGCTTGGAAGTAACACAAGGGAGGGGGGTAGCGGCCGCTGCTCCTCGGTCTCCTGATGTCCAAAGCGCTTTTCGCGCTGTGAGCCCGGCTCCCGGTCGGGAACGCTTGGACTCTCTTTGTGACAACTCAGTGTTTGCCTTCCGTATCCCGGAGAAGCAAACAAACCCTCGGCGAAAGCGGCCGCCGTTGCATGACCGGCGGTTCGATCATCAACCTCCTTGCCTTTTGTTTTCGGACCCTTGCGAGCCCTTTGGAAGTCGCCTTCCATCTGTACTTATACACCGAAAACGGATCCTTGTCAAAGAAAAAATGGAGAAATAGTTAACGTATAACATTTGGGATTCAGCACCACTCTTCAGGGGTGCCATGGGCTCGCGGCGCGTCATCCATGGAACTGTGCTCTCGGTCAACTTTTTTGCCTTGAAAATTTGCGTTCCGGCCCCAATGCCGGCATGATAGTGTAGGCGAACAAAAGAAGAACATACACTGCCGACCTCTTCTCAACTCGAGCAGCTCCAAACCTTGCTCCGGCAGCAGGGACTAGGGTCTTGCTTGCCCAAGAGCATGACGGCGTATCCGCCGGCGTCGACCGGATTGGCCGACTTGGATGCTCTGATCGGGGGCGGGTTGCCGCGTGGGCAAATCAGCGAAATCACGGGGGAAGCCTCGTCGGGCGGAACGAGCGTTATTTTGTCGCTCCTCGCCGAGGCAACCGCGCGCGGGGAGGTTGCCGCGTATATCGACGTCTCGGATTGCTTGGACCCGATTTCAGCCGTCGCGGCCGGGGTTGAGCTCGAACGTCTGCTTTGGGTGCGTTGCGGGCAGGCCGGCGGCGTGCAATTTCCGGCTTCGGTTAGGGCGCGGCAAGCTCCGTCAAAGAAAAAATCGGGGACAGTCCACTTCGCGCCCAGTGAATTATCGATTCAAAAGGACTTATTCGTTCGGCGCTCGGTACAGTCCCCATTTTTTCACAGCCCCTCATACGGCGGCCGGCGAAACGGTTCCAAGGCTCAACGATCGAACCATACGCCATCACCGCACCATGGAGAAACCGCCTGGCGGGCTCTCAACCTGGTGGTCTCGGCCGGAGGGTTCGGAGTGATTGTTCTCGATTTGGGAGGAGTCTCGGGACGGCGTCTCGGCCCTTGGCGCAATCGGCCTTGGATGCGGCTGATGCGGACCGTCAAGGACGGTTCAACGGTTCTGGTGATTCTCACCCCACGGCGGTTGACGAGTGGTCTCTCTTCGTTGGCCGTGGAATTGAATCGGCATAAGGCGCATTGGACGGGTCGGCAGGGTATTTCTTTATTGTTCAACGGTGTAGAAACGCAAGCTCGAGTTGTTTCTCAACGCGTTCACCGCGAGAAGACGGCATGAAAAAAGACGGGGAGATCGAGCGGTGAGCCTCTACGCCTGCTTGCATGTGCCGAATTTTCCGGCGGCGGTTCTGCTGCGCGGGGAGAGGAACTTGCGGACGCCTCCGTTGGTGGTTTCAACCGGCAAGCCTCCGAATTGTTTTGTTTACGCGGCCACCGAGGTCGCGCGAGCCGGAGGAATCCGCGAGGGAATGCCGTTGACCGAGGCTACGGCCCGGTTCGCGGCCGCGGGAAGCAAGAAACTTCCGCCGCCGAGGAAATCCGCCGGCGAGCGGGCGGGAGGCATTCGCCCTTATCGTCTACGTCCGAGCGTTCCCGCGGTAGGGGCTGAATCGAACGCGCAACGCCGCGCTGGGACCGACACGAGTGTTGGTCCGAACTGTCGGCTAGGACCGGCACGAGTGCCGGTCGCTACTGGAGTGTCGGTCGCTAGCGGGCAAGCGCTGAAGGTGCTTTCACGTGACCCTGATGCCGAGCGGCAAACCCAACGCGAACTACTTGAGACGGCGTTGACGATTTCTCCTCGCGTGGAAGACGTTTCGCCGGGAGTTGTTCTCGTCGAGCTCAGCGGGATCGCCGACCCGCACAGAGCGGCGGAGGATTTTTTCCACAAAGTCGAAAAGCTCGATCTGCCGGCCCAAGTCGCCGTCTCATGCAATCGCTTCACAGCCTTGTGCGCTGCTCGCGCACGGCCCGGCATCACCCACATTTTCCCCGGTCGGCAAGCCGGTTTTTTGCATGCTCTGCCCTTGGATGTGCTGCCGCTCGATTCCGAGGAACTGCGAACGTTCAAACGCTGGGGACTGGATACGGTCGGTGAGCTGGCACGCTTGTCCGAGGATTCACTGGTCGCTCGGTTCGGGACGCGCGGAGTCGAGATGGCCAAGATGGCGCGAGGCGAGCTGGACTCGGTCTTGCAGCCTTATGAAACGCTGCCGTCCTTTGAGGAGAGCTTGGACTTTGAATGGGAAGTCACTGAATTAGAGCCTCTTTCGTTTCTTCTTTCGGATCTACTGGATCGCTTGTGCTTGAAGATGCAGGGCAGCGGTTTGGCGGCGGAACAAATTCGACTCGTTCTGAAATTGACCGGCGGATCGCGATTTGAACGAGAGGTTTCCCTGCCCTCGCCGCTGGCGGATCGGCGCGTATTGCTGACTTTGCTGCGCTTGGATCTGTCGGCGCATCCTCCGGGCGAGGCGATTGAGGGCGTGAAGGTCGCCGCGCGGACGACGCTGCGGCGCAGGGTGCAGTTTTCGCTCTTCGAGCCGATGCAGCCGAGTCCGGAAAAGCTGGCGGTGACGCTGGCGAGGCTGGTGAACTTGGTCGGGCCGAATCGCGTTGGGGGCCATTGGTGGTCGATTTGAACGAGAGGTTTCCCTGCCCTCGCCGCTGGCGGATCGGCGCGTATTGCTGACTTTGCTGCGCTTGGATCTGTCGGCGCATCCTCCGGGCGAGGCGATTGAGGGCGTGAAGGTCGCCGCGCGGACGACGCTGCGGCGCAGGGTGCAGTTTTCGCTCTTCGAGCCGATGCAGCCGAGTCCGGAAAAGCTGGCGGTGACGCTGGCGAGGCTGGGCTTGGTCGGGCCGAATCGCGTTGGGGCGCCATTGGTGGTCGATACGCATCGGCCGGGAGCCTTTGCGTTGGCGGGGTTCGCCCCCCCGGCGGAGGAAAAGGACCGGCGGCGGGGAGGGGGCGGGGCGTTTCGTTCGGTCGGCGCGGGGCTTGCTCTTACAACGGTTAAGACCATTCCGCGCGTGAATGAGACTTCTTTGCGGCACGGCGGCGCAATCCCATCACAACAGTTCGATAAAGGAACGGCGACACGGCGTCACGGCGATACGGCGCAACTTCCTCTTCGTGCGGCGTCTCCGGTCTTTCGCTGCTTTCGACCGTCGCTCGACGCGGAAGTGATTCTCGACGGAGCCCGGCCGGTTGTCGTGCATGCCGGGGAAATCCAAGGGAAAGTGCGAACCCGCGCCGGTCCTTGGAAAGTCCGCGGGGAGTGGTGGACAACCGGCCCCCGGCATTACGAAGAGTGGGATATCGATGTGCGGGGGCGGCTGTATCGCATTTGTTGTGAGACGCCCGGAGAGAGGTGGTACGTGATGGGAGTGTATGACTAGCGGGAAGCTACACGGTTGATATCGGCCCTGGGCGCAAGTCCAGGGGGCTCGCTCGCTGGGAGATGCCTACCCAGGGTTCCGCCTTCGGCTCCACCCTGGGCTAAGGCTACTGTCGCCGCTTTGCGGCTGCGGCCGTTTGTGATTTCATGGGCTGCAACGTAAGCCGCGGTAACGCTCGAAAGGGGATTTTCGGAAGAAGACTTGGTATCAGCAGCCCATGGTTAACAACTTTTCGATTTCGGCGTTGGTCAGATCAAGTGTGCCGGGCTTCTTGGAACGGATTAGGGGAGTTCCACCGAGTAATCGTCACCGCTTTCGGACGCGGCGATTTGAGACTCGATGGCGGCGGCGATGAATTCTTTGATGCTGACGCCGCGAAGCACGGCATCGTGCTTTCATGCGGCGAAAGAGCGAGTCGGGTAGATCGACGGTGATTTTCATATCGGGGTTTTACGCGGCTGCTTTCAGCAATAAATCGGCATGTACATCGAACTCCATACCGCCTCTGGGTTTAGTTTTCTTGACGGGGCGTCGCAGCCAGAGGACTTGGTGGCTCGGGCTGCGCGGCTGGGTTATCGGGCCTTGGCGCTCTGCGACCGCGACGGAGTTTACGGCGCCCCGAGGTTTCATAAAGCGGCTGTGGAGGCCGGGATTCGTCCGCTGATCGGGTGCGAGATTTCTCTTCATCCAACAGACTTCGACAACCCGACATCAACAGATACGCCGGCCGATCCAAAACCCGACCCCGCCGAAGAGCACTCCAAGCAGCCGCGAAACCCCGCCCAAACCCGCCCTACCGCCCCTACCGCCGCCAACGGAACAGCTCACGTACAACGGCTCACGGTTCACGGTTCACGGACAACGGCCCACGCCTCACCGTTCTTGTGGCAAACCGTCGGGGGTACCGCAACCTCTGCCGCCTGCTCACGAAAATGCATCTGCGTTCGCCGAAAGGCGAAGGCCGGGCGCGACGGCACGACCTCGAAGAACATGCCGACGGACTCATCGCCCTACTCGACGACTGGCGATATGCCGACCGTCTCCAAGCCGTCTTCGGCCGCGAAAATCTCTACGTCGAGATCCAACGCCATTTTCGCCGCGAGCAGGAGCACGCCAACCACGCGCTGATCGACTTCGCCCGAAGCCGTCGATTGCCGCTGCTTGCGAGCAACGGCGTTCGCTATGCCAAGCCTTCCGGACACGCCCTCTATGACGTACTCACCTGCCTGCGCGAAAAAACCGTGCTCGATCAAGCCGGACGCCGCCTCGAGCCCCATGGCGAACGTTATCTGAAAAGCCCGCGCGAGATGGAGCGTATTTTTCGCGACCTCCCCGAGGCCGTTCGCAATACGGCGGAGCTGGCCTCGCGGCTCGACTTCACTTTGCAAGACCTCGGTTATGAGTTTCCGCACTACCCGGTTTTCCCCGGCGAAAGCGAGATGTCGTACCTCGCCAAGGTCACCGATCAAGGAGCGCGCGAGCGCTATCGTCCCTATCACGAGCGGGCTCGGCGGCAGATCGAGCACGAGTTGCGGGTGATCGAAAAGCTCAACCTGCCCGGCTATTTCTTGATCGTCTGGGACATGATTCGCTTTTGCCGCGAGAACAAGATTTTGGCCCAAGGGCGCGGTTCGGCGGCCAACAGCGCGGTTTGCTACAGCTTGGGCATCACCGCCGTCGACCCGGTCGGCATGGATCTGCTTTTTGAACGGTTTCTTTCCGAGGAACGTGGCGAATGGCCTGATATCGACATCGATTTGCCGAGCGGCGACCAACGTGAAAAGGTTCTGCAACACGTCTACAAGCGCTACGGCCCGCGGGGGGCGGGCATGACGGCGAATGTCATTACCTATCGAGGCAAGAGCGCCGTTCGGGAGGTCGGCAAGGTGCTCAGTTTCCCCGAGGAGATGATCGCGCGCTTGTCGAAGTGCATTCATTCGTTTGAATACACCGACGATGCCGACAAGCTCGGGAATCAGATTCAGGAAGCGGGTTTCGACGCCGCGCATCCGCGCGTGAGGCATTTGGTTCGGTTGTGTTTGGAAATCCAGAACCTGCCGCGGCACTTGGGGCAGCACTCCGGCGGCATGGTGGTTTGCCGAGGCGATCTCGATGCGGTGGTGCCGCTTGAAAACGCCCGCATGCCCGGGCGCGTGGTCGTGCAATGGGACAAGGACGATTGCGCGGACCTGGGCATTATCAAAGTCGATTTGTTGGGACTCGGGATGATGGCCGCGCTCGAGGAATCGATCGAGATTATCCGTTCGCGCGATGGAGAGATCGATCTGGCGCATCTACCGCCCGACGACCCGAAAACCTACGAAATGATCCAGAAGGCCGATACGGTCGGCACGTTCCAAATCGAAAGCCGCGCGCAGATGGCGACGCTGCCGCGGCTCAAGCCGAAGTGCTTTTACGATTTGGTGGTCGAGGTGGCGATCATTCGTCCCGGCCCGATTGTCGGCAAGATGGTGCATCCCTACATCAATCGTCGGTTGGGGCGCGAACCGGTGACGTATCCGCATCCGTCGCTCGAGCCGATTTTGAAGCGGACGCTCGGCGTGCCGTTATTTCAGGAGCAACTATTGCGGTTGGCGATGGTGGCGGCGGATTTTACCGGCGGGGAGGCCGAGGAGTTACGGCGGGCGATGGGTTTCAAGCGCTCGAGCGAGCGCATGCATGAAATCGAGCAAAAACTGCGGCGCGGCTTGGCGGCAAACGACATTCACGGCGAGGCCGCCGAACAGATCGTGCGCTCGATCACCTCGTTTGCGCTCTACGGGTTTCCCGAATCGCACGCGGCGAGTTTCGCTCTGTTGGCTTATGCGAGTTGCTATTTGAAGGCCCACCATCCGGAGGCCTTCTACACGGCATTGTTGAATTGTCAGCCGATGGGGTTTTACAGCCCGGCGGTTTTGGTGAAAGACGCGCAGAGGCACGGCATTCGTATTCGACCGATCGACGTGCAAGTGTCGGACGTAGTGTGTCGCGTGGAAGACCCGCCGGCAGCAGTAGCGACCGGCTCGTCGGCCGACCCAACGCCGGTATCGACCGATACTCCTGTCAGTCCAGCCGTTCGCTTGGGATTGATGTACGTCTCGGGTCTGCGCGCCGAAGCCGCCGAAGCCATTGTCGCCGCCGGCCCTTTACCTCGATCGATGATTTTGTTCGCCGCGTGAAACTACGCAAGCCCGAGCTCGACGTGATCGCTGAAATCGGCGCGCTAAATTCCCTCGAGCAAGGCATCGACCGCCGCGCGGCATTATGGCAAATCGAAAAGTCCCGGCGTCCCAAGGGTCCTCTATGGGAGAACGAATTAGCAACCGAAACTCCTGTCACTCCACCTTCCACCGGCGACACGGCGTCACGGCGTCACGGCGTCACGGCGTCACGGCCGACGACCTCTCCCCCCTCGCTCCGATGACTCCCTTCGAGCGCCTCGACGCCGACTATCGAGGAGCCGGTCTCACCACCGGTCCTCACCCGATGCACTATCTGCGCGAGCCGATGAACGCCCTGGGCGTTATCCCCGCCGCCGCACTCGAATCCCAGCCCAACGGTCGTCGGCTGCGGGTCGCCGGGGCCGTCATCACCCGTCAGCGTCCGGGAACCGCCAAGGGTTTTGTCTTCCTCACCCTCGAAGATGAAACCGGTGTCTCGAACGTCATCGTCACGCCCGACAAGTTTCAGCAATGGCGCATCCTCGTCACCGGCGAGCCGTTCTTATTCGTCGAGGGCGACCTCCAAAAGCAGGACGGCGTCATTCATGTTCGCGCCCGAAAGATCGAGCGGCTGGGGGATGTCTCGCTCGACATACCGAGCCACGATTTTCACTGAGTACCCGGCGGACAATCGATAATTTCCCCCGCTGACCACAAGGAATTGACTCGCCTCTGGACTTTGCCGAAAGCGTATGCAAAGCTAATTTCGGAACCGCCGGACCGTCCTCCGGCGCTCATCTCATGGAAGTCGTTTTTATCCTGCTTCGAGTCACCACGTTCTTGTGGGCTTTGGTACTCCTTTGGCGTCTTCGCGCATGGCGAGGTTGGTTTTATACCGTCTTGGCGTTGTTCACGGCTCTCGGCGTGACGATTTCGTTGCAGGCGCCCGCTTCAACACAGTGGCTTGTTTCTCCGCCGCCCGAGTTGACGCCCACGGTATTCTTGATCTCGATCACAAGGCTGCTTTTTGTCATCCTGGCGGAGCGCTCGGTGGCGGCGCGCGCCCAAACGCAGCGAGAATTGCGGCGGACTAACGAAGGGTTGGAAGAGCGCGTCGAGGAGCGAACCGGGGAGTTGCGGCACACCACCGAGGCCCTCGAAAAAGAGTCGAGTGTGGTGAGGCAAAGCGAAGAGCAGCTTCGCCTGATCACCGACGCCCTGCCGGTCTGCATCGCCTACGCCGATTCCGAACAGCGCTATCGCTTCAACAACAAGACCTACGAAAAATGGTTCGGCCGCAAGAGCGACGACATCAAGGGTCTCACCATAAAAGAAGTCTTAGGGAGCAGGCTTACGAAGCTGTTCGCGCAAACATTGAGGCGGCTCTATCCGGCCAAAGGATCACCTACGAGGCGTCCATTCCTCTCGGCGGCAAACAGCGCGACATCTTGGCCGAGTATATCCCTCACGTCAATCCGCAAGGCGAGGTGCGGGGCTACGTCGCGCTCATCACCGACATCAGCGAGCTTAAGCAAGGCGAAGAACAACGCCGAGCCCTCGAAGCCAGAATCCAACACAGTCAAAAGCTGGAAAGCTTGGGCGTATTGGCCGGCGGCATCGCTCACGACTTCAACAACCTGCTGGTCGGCATCCTCGGCAACGCCGATCTCGCCCTGATGGAAATGCCCCACGAATCGCCCGGCCGCGACCAAATCGAGGATGTCTCCCGTTCCGCGCAGCGGGCCGCCGAGTTGACACGCCAAATGCTGGCCTACTCGGGCAAAGGCAAGTTCGTCGTCAAGCCGCTGAACCTCTCCAAAGTCGTCGAGGAGATGGTGCACCTACTCGATGTTTCCATTGCAAAGAACGTCATTTTCAAGTACGATTTCGCTCCCGATCTGCCCAGCGTCGAGGCCGACGCGACGCAACTCCGCCAAATCATCATGAACCTGATCATGAACGCCTCGGAAGCGATCGGCGAACAGAGCGGCATCGTGAGCATCCGAACCGGCGTTACCGAAGCCGACAAAGCCTACCTTTCCGAAACCTACCTCGACGACGATTTGCCCGAGGGTTATTACGTCTACCTGGAAGTCGCCGACACCGGCCGCGGCATGGACGAGGAGACCAAGAACAAAATCTTCGATCCCTTCTTCACTACGAAATTCACCGGACGCGGCCTCGGCCTCGCCGCCACGTTAGGCATCGTGCGTGGCCACCGCGGGGCGCTCAAAGTCTACACCCATCCCAACCGCGGCACCAATTTCAAGGTGCTCTTTCCCTGCTCAGAGCAACCGGCCGAAACGTCGTCCGCAGCATCAGCTCCCGAACGCGAGTGGCGGGGACAAGGGATCGTTCTGGTTATCGACGACGAAGAAAGCGTGCGCGTCGTCGCCAAGCAAATTCTCGAAAGGCGCGGATTCGAAGTGCTGACCGCCGAAGACGGGCGCGAAGGCGTCGAGATTTTCTCCACCCGCTCGAAAGATATCGTTCTCGTGCTGCTCGATCTAACGATGCCTCACATGGATGGAGAAGATACGTTTCGGCAATTGCGCCGTATTCGCGCCGACGTCAAAACGATTCTATCGAGCGGCTACAATGCGCAAGACGTCACGAATCGCTTTGCCGGAAAGGGTCTGGCGGGCTTCATCCAAAAGCCGTATCGAGTGCGGGCGCTGCTCGAAACCGTCCGCGAAGTTCTCGAACCGGCCGAAACCGGGCAAGCTCGCGGTGCTGTTGGCTAATCCCGAGCCCGAGGCCACCCAATTCCGGCTCCATTTCAGTGCGCATTCTAGGAGTCTGTCCGAGTAACAACTTGGCGCAGTTCCGGCAGGGCGGGAGATTCGGGCGCCGAGGTCAGCGACGCACGGGCGCGGAAGGCTCGTCGACCGCCGGGCGCCACAAACAAACCGCGCGGGCCGCCCAAAACGGCTTCCAGAGCCCTCCATGCGCCTCGCCGGCGCCCCCTTCCCGGTTTTTCTCCATCACGCTCCGCCACACAGCCCGTGCATCTTCAAAATATTGTGCGTCAAGCACACCAAGGCCCACTCGCCCCGCACTTTCTTCAACCCCCGCAACAAAAATTGACGAATCCCGCGGGCTTGTTTAATCTGTCCGAATATCGGCTCCACGATCCCTTTGCGTTGCGCGTACATCTTCGCTCCCGCTTTCGTCCGTAACTTGCGCTCCATCCGCTCGACTCGCGTGAGGTGGCTCGGGATCCGCCCCCGCGGCGGCGACGCCCGTTGTCCGCGCCGGTGTCTCTGGGCGGCAATATACGCTTCGATCTTTTGCTCAGGCTTCTCGGGCGCTTCCAACGATTCCAAGTTCTTCTCCGAACAATAGCCGCTGTCGGCCAACACTTCGTCGGGCCGTTGCCCCGACTGCCGCTCGACCGCTTCCACCAACGGCGCCAGTTGCTCTTTGTCGTTCGCCGCCTCGGTCAGCGTCTGCCCGACAATCAATTGCGCCACGCTCTCGACCGCCGCCTGTGCGTTGTAGCCCTGCACGAACCCGTCGCCGCTTTTCATAATGCGCGACTCCGGATCGGTGAAATTGTATTGATCTTTGTCGCGCGGTTCGGCTTGCCGCGCCGGCTCGTCACAGCGACCCGCGGCGGCGGCTTGCTGTTGCGCCCGTTGCTTCGCTCGTTGCTCCAGCGCCTGCTTGGCTTGGCGAATCTTCTCCAGCCGCGTCTGCCGGCGTTGCAACTCCTCGGGCAATTCGTCGCCCGGCTTCTCGGCCCCGTAGCGCGCGTCCTCCGCCGCGTCGACTGCTTCGGCTTCGGCCAACATTTGCTTCACCTCGGCCGCCAACTGTGGCTCGCTGTGCTGGATCCGCCCGTAACTCATGGCCTTGTGCTTGGAGGCGTTGGCCTTCATCTTCGTGCCGTCGAGCGCCACCCGACCCAGCTTCATCGCCCCGCTCTCGAGCGCCACCCGCAACACTTGTTGGAACAGCCCCTCGAGGGCTTCCAGGTGGATCTTGCGAAAATCCGAGATCGTGCGGAAGTCGGGCTGGTTGCCGGCCGCCAACACGCGAAAGGCTACGTCCTCGACCAGCCGCCGGGCGATCCGGCGCGAGGAGCGCACGCCCAGGCAATAGCCGTAGAGCAGCAGTTTGACCATCAGCCGCGGATGATAAGGCGGCTGCCCGCGCTGCTCCCTTTCATAGACCTTCTCGATGGCCGACAAATCCAGTTGATCAACGAGGTCGTTGACGAAATAGACGAGGTGGTTTTCGGGCAGCCAATCCTGCAAACTGGGAGGCAGCAGCAGTTTCTGCTCGGGAAGGTAGGCCCGGTAGGTTTTGCCCATAAACCATTATCCCCCACTTTTGTTTTTTCTCCAAGAAGATAATGAATACTCGGACAGACTCCTATTGAGTCTCGCATAATATCCTGTCAATCGAGACAAAGAGAAGACTGTTTCCAGAAAGCGGTAATCAAGCGCGGTTTGCGGCGCATGCGCCGCAGCGTTTTGCGGGCACGTTCGTCGAGTTCCCAGTAGTCCTTCGGACAGACGTTCGGCAACTCGTGCTGTTTCCAGTACGCCCAGATGTATTCCACCGGATTCAGCTCCGGCGCATACGCCGGCAAATACTCCGTCACGATATGGCCTTGCGAGAGTTCAATGAACTCTCGCACCATCCGACTGCGATGCGCCGGCAAGCGGTCCCAGACGATCATCAACGGGCCGTCCATGTGGCGAACCAAGGCCTTCAGAAAGTCGATGACCTCCAACTCGCCAATCGCGCCGGGATAGAGCCGAAAGTAAAAGTTGCGCAACGTCAACCCGGCCGACACCGAAAGCTTCTGCCAATTGAAGTTGAACTCCAGCAGCGGCGTCTCGCCGCGCGGCGCCCAGGTGCGGCAACGATGCGGCTTCTGACTCCATCCGCTTTCGTCGATGAAGACGATCGTGCGGTCTTGTTTGCGGGCTTTTTTTTAATGGCCGGCCACCTCTTGCACTTCCAGTCGCGGATGGCCTCTTCGTTGCGCTCGCGGGCTTTGCCGACCGGGCGTTGCGGGCTCCAGCCGAGCGCCCGCAGGATCTTCCAGACATGGCCCTCGTGATAGCGCACGCCGAACTCGTCTCGGATCAGACGAGCCACCCGCGGACAGCTCCACAACGGCGTCGGGAAGCCGTGCGCCTCGGGGCCTTCGAGCAGCAGGATCTCCAGGCGTTCGAGCTGCGTGGCGTCTAATAGCGGCTTGCGGCCGGCGCGGCCGGCCTTGCGCAGCCCGGCCTCGCCTTGCGCCAGGTACTGTCGTCGCCACTCACTGACGGTTTGGCGGGCGACTGTCAGACGCCTGGCGGTTTCGGACTGATTGAGTCCTTCATCGAGCAAACGCATCGCTTCGAAACGGCGTTTCTCCAATGCTTCGAAATCGCGGCGCTTTCCTTTCGGTGTTCCCATACATAAGAATACGTACGGCAACACCAAAAAGTGTCACTCTATTTTGCGAGATTCAATAGGTGATATACTCAAGGCGCTCGAAGCTGCCCGTACCCGCCGAAAACCATTGCCGTTCGGCGGGCTTTTCCGCGACCCGCCCCGGGCCCGATGACCAGCCGTTGTCCGTGAAACTTCCGTTGCGTTCATCTCGCGCCGCCTCATGAGCAATACCCGAAAGCCCATTCTTTGGATGGCTCTATTGCTGCTCGGCGCGCTGGTCTACGCTGCGGTTTCCAATCCCGAGTGGCGGCATTTCGACGCGGCGGAGTTCCTCAACAGCTTTCGCGGCTTCGATTGGGGCTGGATCGGCGTCGCGGCCATGGCCGTCTACCTGACTCTGGCCGTGCGTGCGTGGAGGTGGCGGATCCTGATGCGTTCGGCGAAGCCGGATGCCGGGCTGTGGAATTTGTTTTCCGCCACCGTGATCGGCTACGGGGCCATCGGATTGATGGGGCGGCCCGGAGAATTTGTTCGGCCGTACCTGATTGCGCACAAAGAGCGGGTACCCGTTTCGGGCCAATTGGCGGTCTGGGTGCTCGAACGCACTTTCGACGGGTTGGTCGTGCTGGCGTCGGCGGGTATCGCGCTGAGTATGTTGCGGCTCTCGCCGCAAAATACCGGCTTGGCGATGTCTTCCCTGGTTCATACGCTGGGCGGGGCGATTGCCGTAGGCACCACGGCGGCGATCGTGATAGTTGTCTTCTTTCGCAACTACTACCACGATTTCGCGGCCTGGGTCGCGGAACGCGGCAGTTTCCTCTCGGTGCCGCGGCGCGCTGCGCTACAACGTTGGCTGGATCTCTTCGGTGAAGCCTTGACGGTCGTACGCGACGGGCGCAGCATGGCGCAATGTTTCGCCCTCAGCCTGCTCGAGTGGTTCGTGATCGCGGCGTCCTACTATGCCGTGCTGGCGGCTTGCAATTGCGGCCTGGCGTTTTCGATTTCGGAAGCGGTGATCTTCATGGGGGTGCTGATGTTCGCTTCGCTGATTCAGCTTCCCGGCGTTGGCGGGGGGATGCAGGTGGCGGCGGTGTTCTTGCTGACCGAGTTTTTCGGGCTCAGCGTCGAGTTGGCCGGAGCGATCGCAGTTCTACTGTGGGCGTTGACGTTTCTGATCATGATCCCCCCGGCTTTTCTGTTACTGGCGCTGGAAGGCTTGAGCTGGCGATCCTTGCCTGGTTTGGAGCCGCAAGAGGAGAGCGGCGATTCGGCGGTTACGGATTAGCGGAATCGGCCCCGATGTCATAGCGCGGCAGGTTCAACAATGCTGTCGACATCGTATACATCGCGAAGATTTCGACCGCGAAGGGCGGGAAGCCGAGATAGCCGACGACCGGCATTTCAAAGAGGGTGTGGTTCTCGAAAATCGGGAAGATGTAGAGCCACCTCGCCAACGCCCAGTAGTTCCAAAACTCCCACAAGAATCCGCAGATCAGCCCGGCTTCGAGCAAGGCTCGCAAGCGCGCACGGTAGCCGACAGAGAGATCGCCCAAGATGCTCGGTCGCCGGCCGCGATAGTTGATCGCGTCGGCGAGGAGGATGAAGCCCAGCCAAACCAAGCCGAACATGTAGACCTTCGTGGGCCAGGGCGCGAGCAACGGGGCAATCAGCATGGCCGCTCCGATGACGATCCACGGGACGCTCGTTTTCCGCGGGGCCGGGGGTGAGGGCGGGGTGCCGGCTCTCGAGTGACCGAGGGCCATTCGTAGATCGGCCGTCTCGAGCACGGCCGGCCAGATTGTCGCGAATGACCATCCATAGCCGAGGTAGCGCGCAACCACGCCGCGAGGGAGGCCGACGTAGGTCCAATTGAGCAGTTCGCGGTTGTAGATTTCAAAAATCAACCACAGGAAGATGGACAGAATCGCCATCCACAGAAAGGCATCGGGCTCGCTTCGGATCAGCGACCGCTTTCGCAAGCTGAAGACGGCGGCGTCGGCGGCCAGGATGTAGCCCGTCCAAACCAGCGGCGTGAAGTAGAACCCGACCAGCCGGACCTCCGCGAATAGCAGAACCTCCGCGACGGCGATGATGCCCAGGCCGACCCAGCCGTACGCCTCGAAGCGCGCAACTTTTTCGGCGTGCAGATACCGAGCCAACAGGTAGGCCGTCAAAGAGGCCGTGATCAGCAAAGCCACCCAGAGCATCGCTGACTACTCTACCCCAACCGGCGCGGACACAGAGCCCCGAACGCAAGTGAGGGGTCAGCGGGCGTGCACTCAGGCCGATCTCGATCGCGGAGTCTTTGAAATTCGACGTGCCGGTGAGAGGCGGGCGGAGCCATGATACGTTTCCGGCCGTTGGGCGATAGGTTCCGAGGGCGCAGCAAGTTGCCGTGCTCGTCCGCCGACCCTTACTTGCGTTCGGGGCTCTGTATCTCTGCAAGAATGGGGTTGCTCTTGTTCCCATGGCCCTTGCCCACCCAGTGACTTTCGTCGCCGACGGTGAACCGGATCTTTCGGCTATCCCCGAAGGTCTCGGCGTGTTTCGGCTCGACTTTGCCACCGGCACGCCCTATTTCAGCCGGGCGCCCAACTTGCGCCGCCGCTTGGGACGATTGCTCGGCCGGGCCGAGGGGTCTCGCTGGGCGGCGATCCGCGAAGCCGTGGTCGAGGCTCGCTTCGAGCCGGTCGGGTCGCCGTTCGAGTCTTCGCTCGCACTGTACGGGTTGGCGCGCGAGATTCATCCAACGGGCTATCGCAAACACTTGCGTCTGAAAGCGCCGCCATTCGTCAAAGTGCAACTGACGAATGACTATCCACGAACTTATATCACTCGGCGACTGACGAAGGCGCGCTCATTATTCTTCGGGCCCTTTCGGACTCGCGCGGCGGCGGAACGCTTTGAGAGCGCTTTTCTGGACTTGTTTCTCATTCGGCGTTGTCAGGAGGAGATTCGTCCCGACCCCGAACACCCGGGCTGCATCTACGGCGAGATGTCGATGTGCCTGAGGCCTTGCCAGGATCGCTCGACGATCGAGGAATATCGCGGGGAAGTCGGCCGCGTGCTGGACTTTCTAAATACGCGGGGTGAGTCGCTGGTGCGGAAGATCGAGAGCTCGCGCGACGAGGCGGCGGCGGCACTCGAATTTGAGGAAGCCGCGCGTCATCACCAAAGGCTCGCCAAAGTGACCGAAGCACTGAAACAGGCCGACGACCCGGCGCGCGACTTGGACCGATTCTTCGGCGTCATCGTGCAACCGTCGACCGAGCCCGAAGCTGTCGAGTTGTTTTGGATCTACCAAGGTTTTCTGCAACCGAAAATGACGTTCACCTACGAGGTCGAAAAGGGACGCTCGGTATCGCTCGACAGCCGGCTGCTGGCGCTGCTCGAGCAAGCTCGGTTCAAGGCAGGGACCACCAGGGAGCGCGCCGATCATATGGCTCTATTCAATCGTTGGTATCACGGATCGTGGCGCAAAGGGGAAGTGTTGCTCTTCGACGGGCTCGATAGCGTTCCCTACCGCAAGCTGGTAAGGGCGATATCGCGAGTGGCGGCGGGGAAAAGGGAGGATCAGGTCGCCGGGTGAGAGAGGCGCTCTACGATGTGGGGCCTCCTCGGATCTGCACGGGCTCTCGAATCACATCGGCTCCGTCCGAAACTTCCGACGCAAGCGTGCGGTTTGCCTCCAAAACAAGCCCCACGGCCTCTTTCAGGTTGGCGCGGACTTCGTCAAGCGTCGCACCCTGAGTGTTCGCGCCGGGGAGTTCTTCGACGAACCCGATGTACCCCTCAACGACGCGCCGGTAAACCGCAGTTAATTCGAGTGTCATTGCCTAAGGTCATCATACCTTGCGGGGCGCTGTGCGCTCGGCATTGAAAGAGCTGCTCGACATAAAAGTATGGGGAGGGTTCGCGTTGGAGTGAGATCCCCTTGGTCATGGAATGTTTCATTCAGCTCAACGGTGGCTAAAGCCTGCGGGGAAAAGGCCGCTGAAGCGGCCTGCTTGCCTTCAGCGAGACGCCCTGCCGGCTCTAAAGAGCCGGACTAATGAAACTCAAGCCCGGTAAACCGAGCTTACCATACCCACGTTGCATCTGCTGTGTCAATGTCGTTGCTCTTATTCAGCAGTTATGCCTGACTTCGGAATGGATACTGCGCCGGACCACGCGAAGCATCACCCAACGAGCTTTCCGGTCGGCTGCGGGGGCAGGCTGATTGTCTCGACGGTTTGCGCTTGCTCGACGGAATTTCTCGGCGATTTTCGCGGTCGGCGGGCTGCGATCAACTTTTCGAGTTTGCGCAGCGCCGCGGCCGGCTGCAGCAAGCCTCGTCCGCTGTGCATGTTGTGGAACGACAGCCCCAGTGGTAGACAGGTCGAGTAAAGCGCCGTCTTCATCTCTTCGAGCGACGCGTGCGGAAAGGCCTCCCACAACAGAGCCGCTGTGCCGGAGACATGCGGCGCGGCCATCGAGGTGCCGTCGAGTGAGTCGTAGGCTTTCTCGTCGGCCGGGTCGTCACCCGTCTCCCGCACATAGGCCGTCGGAATCGAGGAATAGACCGCGACCCCCGGCGCGCAGAGGTCAGGTTTGACGTAGACGTCGTTGGTTCCCCAAACGAAGGCTCCGCCGCCGCTGAAATCGGCTACTTCGTTATGGTCGTTGACCGCGCCCACCGCGCAGGCATCACGATGATTCGCCGGGCTGCCGGCCACGCCGAGCCCGCAATTCCCGATCGAAAACGACGGCAGCGCTCCGAGCAGCGTCAAGTTGCGAATCGCCCGTTCGTAGGCGTCGTTGTAACCGGGCCCGCCGAGCGAAAGATTGATGATCCTTGCACCTTGGCGAACGCACCACTCCATGCCGATAACGATCTGTTTCGTCGTTCCGCTGCCTTGGGGCAAGACCAACGCCGAGATCAACCTCGCTTCCGGCGCGACGCCGATTGCGGTTCCGCTGCTTTGCCCGCCCACCAGAATGCCGGCCGTGTGGGTGCCGTGAAAGGCCGAGTCGTACATCGGCGTTCCGGTGAGCTTCTGTCCGAACTGATCAAAGGCCTCCCAATCGGCGACCCTGCCTCGGAGATCCGGGTGGCTTGCGTCGAGGCCCGTGTCGAGATGCCCGATGCGTACGCCCCGCCCGCTGAGGCCGCGTCTCCACAGATCGGGAATCTTCAAATGTTCCAGGCCCGGCGCCGTGTTGCCCAACAGCGGTAGGTGCGCGAGTTTGGCGCCGTGAAAGGGTTCGGGATGGCGTTCAGGGCGATTGGCCAACACACGCGTCACACGCCGATTCGAGGCAAGCTTGCGAATCCAGTCCGGCGAGGCGAGAAACGAAACGGAATTCGCCAACCACGAAGAAACCATCACGCCGCTGCCGGCGGAAGCGTGTCGCGGCTCGGCGTGTTCGGTGTCCATCGTGACCGGCATGCCGGGCATCGCCAACCGCGCGTTGCGCCGCAGCAGAGCCCCGGCGACGACGTCGAGGCTTTGCATGACGGCGGCCTCGAGCACGTGGATCTTCTCGGGCAGCGCCGAAGGCTCTTTAGCTTCGAGGATGCGCTGCTCGGCCTTTCGGTAGCGCGGCTCGAAAATCACGATGACATCGGTGACGAAGCCCGCCTCGAGGCGCTGCGCGACGTTTTTTTCAACTTTTTCTCGGAACATGGATTCGTTAACATGTGCCGTTGAGTTTGGTCGAACAACGGCCGGGTCCCCGTCATTGCCGAACTCCCGGCGCGGTTGGCGGGTTATCGAGGGTTCGGCCCCAGAATATCATGAGGGGTGTAGGTTTACGTTCGAAGTATTCATTTAAGTTATTGATTGTAAATAAGATAAAATCTGTTAAACGTGCGTGACAGATTTACCGTCGGGGTGCCAATCTGGTACTCTGGCTGACGGTCTTGACTTGCCGACCGGACCCAAATGCCGGCATGGGAGAATCGATCGAATCCGGGATTAGCCGAGCTCGGCGACTCGATTGACCGTATCGTCCCACGGTGTGCTGAATCGTGCGAATCCCCTTGTTCAGAACACGGTTTGGGGTTACCCTGTAGACAGGAAGCACTCATGCGTCTAGTCACCTTTCTGAGCCTGACGGCGGCCATTGCGCTGGTTCTCCCCGGGGATCTCGGCGCGCAAGGTCGGGCAGGCCGGGCCGGGATGAGCTCCATCGGTAACAGCGGCTTCGGCGGAGGCTCGTTGCGAGGCGGTGGATCGCGAGCAGGCGGTCTCGCCCGAGGACGCGCCGCCGGCCGAGGCGGACCCGCGAGGGGTGCGCGATCGATCGGTCGTTCCGGAATGGCCTCGACGGGCTTCCGAGGGACGGACCGCGTGATCCGCAATCCGCCTCGTGCGAGAAAGGCCGGTGGCGCAGGCGGACCGGCTGCCGCCGTCAACCGCAACCATGTAAAAGCGCCGCGGGTGAGCGGGTGGACTTATGATGCCTACTCGAGAGGGGGGCATCGAGGCGGGCATTTTGGCGGCGGCTACTACGGAAAATACAATCCATACATCTACTACAGCTTGCCGATCGTCTACGCCCCTTATGGCTACACGCGCTACCGACGCGGGTACGATTACGGCGAAGCTGATTTCGACGACGATAGAGAGCGCCGCGAGTCAGGCCACGTCTACCGGGTCGACCCCGAAACCGTCACCGAATCAAGTTCAAAATACGTGATCCGGGTCCCTTCGGCGGGTCAACAGGAGCCGGTTACAGGGACGGTGTTTGAAGTTCATCCGGAGGGGCTGAGACCGGCGTCGCCTGAAGGCGCGGGCATCGCTCCCGAGGCCGGCCCCTCACCGAAAGCAACATTTCACCTCATCGCACTACGAGACGGCACAATCAACACTTCTCGTGAGCACTGGCTCGAGAAAGACGCCTTGCACTACGTTACTCGTGACGGCGTACAAAAGCGGGTGCCGGTCGAGGACGTGGATCTCGACTTGACCGCCCAGGTCAATCGCGAGCGCGGCCTGCCGTTTGTGTTGGAAGTTCGCGAACCGACGCCTTAACCTGAGACTTACTAGGCCGGAGGGGAGACAAGCTGAGAGCTTGTCTCAACTGGGGACTAGGACAAACACGAGTGTTTGTCACTACCAAAGGGGCGTTCCCGGTTAGTGACACGAGTTCCTCGAGATTCAATCGCTCGACAAATTCTCCTGCCTGATCCGGAGCGGCCTGCTCTCAGGGTAGCTCGACCGGGCGTGCGAAGTTGACGGCTTCCACTTCGAGCAATTGATCCAGCACGTCTTTCGGCAGCGCTTCGTCCACCCGGATGACGGCAACCGCCTCGGCGGTGCCCCCGTCCGAGGTTGCCCCTCCTCCGCGACCGAGCGAAAAGTCGGCGATATTGATGTGATTCTCGCCCAGGATGGTTCCCAACCGGCCGATCACGCCCGGTACGTCGTCGTTTTTCGAAAACACCATATGCCCGTCGAGCGGGGCTTCGACGTAGATGCCGTCGACGCTGATCAGCCGCAGCGATTGGTCGGCGAAGACCGTGCCTTCGGCCTTGCGTTCACCGTGTTCGGTCTTGAGGATGACCGTTAGAGAGTCGGAGTACTGGGTGCGGCGGCAGCGGATTTCACTCACGCCCAGCCCGCGCGCGGCGGCTACCCGCGCGGCGTTGATCAAGTTCGCTTTTTGCGAGAGGAAGCGGTTCAGAATGCCCGCCAACGCTGCGTTGCGAATCAGCGCGGCGTCTTTTTCCTCGAAGTTCCCGGAGTAGAGAATCGTCGCCCGCCGTGGCTGCCCGGTGGCGATTTGGGCGACAAACGACCCCAGCCGCAGCGCCAGATCCAGGAAGGGTTTGAGTTTGCCGTACTGTTCGGCGCTGATCGACGGCATGTTGACGGCGTTGGTCACAACGCCGCTCTTGAGGTAATCGCGGATCTGTTCGGCGATGCGGATGCCGACGGTTTCGTGGGCTTCCGCCGTCGCTCCGCCGATGTGCGGAGTCGCGATAACGTTGGGGTGACCGAGAAGCGGCGAAGAGGGCGGCGGCGGCTCTTCCGGGAAAACGTCGAGGGCGGCGCCGGCGACCTTGCCCGCGTCAAGCGCGCGGGCCAGCGCCTCGGCGTCGATCAACTCACCCCGCGCGCAGTTGACGATTCGAACGCCGTCTTTCATCTTGGCGAAGGCTTGGTCGTTGAGGAAATCTTCGGTTTCGGGGGTGACGGCGACGTGCAGCGTGACGTAATCGCTGCGCGCGAAAAGTTCGTCGAGCGACGTCAGTTCAACGCCGCGGTCTTGCGCGGCTTCGCGCGACACAAACGGATCATGGGCGACGACCTCCATGCCGAGCGGCCTTACCCGGATCGCTACCTGCATGCCGATGTTGCCGAGCCCGACAATGCCGAGGGTCTTGCCGTTGAGTTCGGTGCCCAGGAATTTCTTCTTTTCCCACTTCCCCGCTTTGGTGGACTCGCTGGCTTGGGCAACCATCCGGGCGAGCGACAACATCAGCGCCAAGGTGTGCTCGGCGACAGAGATGGCGTTGCCGCCCGGAGTGTTCATGACCACGACGCCCTGCTCGGTAGCCGCCTCGGTGTCGATGTTGTCAACGCCGGTACCGGCGCGGCCGACGGCGCGCAATCGCCGCGCTTGCGCGAGCACCTCGCGGGTGACCTTTGTCGCCGAGCGAATGATCAGCGCGTCGGCATCAGCGATATGCGGAAGAAATTCTTGCGGGTTGCTAACCACTACGTCCCAACCCGGCTCGGCTTCAAGTAGCGCGGCCGCGGCGGGCGAGATCGGGTCGCTGATGAGAACCTTCATGAGTCTGGAATCCTAAGCGCCGCCCTCACACCCCTCGTCCGCCTCGACATACACCCGCTGCACGGCTCGCACTCCCGCACCTAGATCGACCGGATGACCGAGCGACTGCAAGATGATCTCCAGCCCCGCGATCACGCCGAACAGCTCCGAGAAATCGAAATATCCCAGGTGCGCGATGCGAAAGATCTCGCCCTTCATCGAGCCCTGTCCGTTGGCGATGATCGACCCGAAACGGTCGCGAAACTGCTTGACGATTTCGCCAGAGTTGATTCCTTCGGGCGCGCAAATGGACGTTACGGCCCCGGCCGGGGCTGCTTTCGCGAAAGGCCGAAGGCCCAGCGCCGCCGCCGCGTCGCGAGTGGCACGCGCGAGCAGTTGTGCGTTCTCGACAAGATTCCGGGGGCCGATCTCGCGAATGTAGGCGAGCGTCGCAGCAAGGCCCAACAGCAACGACACGGCCGGCGTGAAGGGCGACTCGCCGCCAACGCCCGATTGCTGATGCTTCCACAGATCGAAATAGAAATACCCGCCCTGGGCTCTTTCACGGCGCGCCCAGGCTTTTTCGCTGACCGCCGCAAAGGCCAGGCCGGGCGGAATCATCACGGCCTTTTGCGATCCCCCGACGACCACGTCGAGGCCCCAGCCGTTGATGTCGAGATGACTGGTCCCCAGACCGGTGATCGCATCGACAACGAAGATCGCCTCGGTTTTTCGCACGGTCTCGGCCATCGCCTGAATATCGTGGGAAACTCCGGTCGAGCTTTCCGTTGCCTGCGTGAAGACGCCTTGGATCGCCGGGTCGGACGCCAAGGCCTCGGCGACCGCGTCGGGGCCGACCGCTTCTCCGTAGGGAACGTCGAGGACGGTTACTTCCAGCCCGAATGCCTTTGTCAGGGCGACCCAGCGTTCGCCGAACTTCCCGGCCGAGGCAACCAGTACTTTGTCGCCGGGCGAAAACAAATTCGAAACGGCGGCTTCCATCGCGCCGGTTCCCGAGGCCGTGAACAGAACGACGTCGTTGTTGGTACCCATGAAGTGGGCCAGGTTTTCTAAGACGCGTTTGTAGAGCAGGCGAAAGTCCTCGGTGCGGTGATGGATGTCCGCGCCGGCCATGGCTCGCACCGCCGGCGGATAGAGCGGCGTCGGGCCCGGCGTCAGCAGCCTTGGCTTCTTCACATGCATGACGAAATGGGAATCTGCCGATCTCTGGATGAACGCTCCGCTATCGGCAACTATTCAGAATACCGTGCCCGACCCGACAAAGAGTCGACCGAGCCGCCAAGCTTCAGGTATTGACAGGTATTGACGGAACCGGACTGGGCAACGCAGCGGGTCGACTACAATAGGTAGCTCACTTCTTTGGTTGGTTCCGCCATGCCTACCCAATGTCGGGGTAGATCTGTATGCATCATCGGCACGTTTCGATCCTCGTCTGCCTACTGCCGACTTACCTTTGCGTGCCGGCCTTGGCGCAACAGGGCGCACCCGAGTCCCGGCGCGTTCGCGCCTACCGACTGGCGGAGCCGCCGAAGCTCGACGGACTGGTTGACGAGCCGCTTTGGAAACGGATCGAACCGGCAACAGGCTTCACGCAACAGAATCCCGACGAAGGCCGGCCCACGACGGAAGAAACCGAAGTCCGCGTCGGCTACGACGACAACAATCTCTATTTCGGTATCATCTGTTTCGACTCTCAACCGGAAGATATCGTCATCACCCAAAACCGCCGTGATGCCGAACTGAGGGACACCGATTCGGTCCTACTCCTGCTCGACACCTTCAACGACGATCAAAACGCGTTCATCTTCGGGACGAGCCCTACCGGCATCGAATTTGACGCCCAGGTCTCCAAGGCCGGGCAAAGGCGTGGCGGGGGAGGTGGACCGAGACGCGCCGGCGGTGGAGGGGGCGGCGCCCAGCGGGGCGGCGCGGCGGCGTTCAACCTCAACTGGGACGGCGTCTGGAAAGTGCGTTCCCAAATCACAAAACGAGGATGGGAGAGCGAGATCGTCATCCCGCTTCGAACCCTTCGGTACCGCCCCGGCCCCAATCAGCTTTGGGGACTCAACATTCAGCGCAATTTGCGTCGACGGAATGAACTGTCGTTTTGGGCGCCGGTTTCACGGGCCTTTCGGTTCACGCAGATCGAGTTGGCCGGCGAGTTGTATGATTTCGAGGCTGGCGCCCAGCGCAACTTGAAACTACTGCCCTATGTCCTGGGCGGCTTCTCGCAGAACTATGAACTGCCCGGCGATCAGACCGATGTCCAGCGCGAAGTCGGGCTCGACGTGAAATACAGCGTCACCCCGGGCCTTACGCTGGACCTGACCGTCAATACCGATTTCGCTCAAGTCGAGGTCGACGACGAACAGATCAACCTGACGCGCTTCGATCTGTTCTTCCCGGAGAAGCGGCCGTTTTTCCTCGAGAACTCGGGGTTCTTCGAATTCGGGTCGGCGCAAGAGGTCGAGATCTTCTTCTCTCGCCGCATCGGCCTTGACGAAGACCGTCAACAGGTTCCGATCGACGCGGGCGCGCGTCTGAGCGGGAAGGTGGGTCCTTATCAGATCGGCGTTCTCAACATGCAAACCGACGGTATTGGCGGGTTGATTGCGGCGAATAATTACAGTGTCGCTCGCGTCAGCCGCGAACTGCCTAACCGTTCTTCGATCGGCGTTATCGGAGTCAGTCGCCAATCTACGGGAAGCGTTGACGCCGACGTCCCCTTCAACCGCACCTACGGGGCTGACGCCAACTTCGGCGTCGGCGACTTCGGCAACTGGTTCAACTTTGTCGCAAAGACCGAGAGCCCGCACCTCGTCGGCAGCGACCACTCCTACTCGTCACGTTTTGAGTACGACGATTCAACCCACCAATTCAACCTCGGGTATCTCGAAGTCGGCCACAATTTCAACCCCGAGGTGGGCTTCGTCCGCCGCGCGGGCTTTCGCAAGGCGAGTTACTTCTACCGGCTGACGATGTACCCAAAGAGTGGCCCGATTCGCAGCGTGGAACCCCACCACTTCGGTAATCACTGGTTCACTTTGGGCACCAACGAGTGGGAGTCAGGCTTCTCGCACTATCACGTCACCACGCGCTGGCATAACGGCGGTCAGGTGGGCCTGGCGTGGAACCGCAACTTCGAAAGGCTCGATGAACCCTTCGAGATCTTCCCCGGCGTTTACGTGCCGCCGGGACGCCATCACTTCAGCGAGCTGATCGCCAACTTCGACTCCGACCCCAGCGCAACGTTTTTCGTCGGGGGCGATGCGGCCGCGGGCAGTTTCTACGACGGTACGATTCGCTCGGTCAACGTGAAGGGCGGGTACCGGCGCGGCAAGAACCTGACCTGGACCGGCACCTGGGTAAGAAACTTCGTCGACCTATCGGTCGGTGATTTCACCACCGATCTGGTGGGGCTGCGGTTCAACTGGTCTTTCACGCCCAAGAGCTTCTTGCAGACCTTCAGCCAATACAACAACATCACACAGCAGATCGGGCACAACGTTCGGCTGGGGCTGCTGTCGACCTCGAGTACGGGGTTTTTCCTGGTCTACAACACCACCGGTATGACGCGCGATTTCTTCGACCCCCACGATATTCAGCGCCGAACGCTGTCTCGTGCTCTGTTTTTCAAGTTCAACTATCTGTTGGATTATTAATTACTCCGGCGACGGCGTGGCGCGAGCCTCCAGACTTGCCGCGAACCGATTCATCGGTTCGTCCGCCCGGATCTGCAATCGCAAGTGGGCAATCCAGACCCGCCCCGACGACTCGGGGCGCGGCAAGCCTGGAGGCTCGCCACGTCGAGCGATCCGTACCGAGGAGTTCGGCGACTGTTTCGGCCGCGGTGCGGTAGCCGGAGACTGCCCGAGACGCTCATGCGGCGATTACCAACCCTATTCACCGCATAATACGCGGTGAATATTGCATTCCGCGGCGATCGGAGGCTGGGACGCCCGCGGATTGTGCGGAGAATGTGCGTTCACGAACATTCCGATTGGCCGCGACTCCGAGAGCATTCGAGGCTCGCCCCGCACACATTCAGAAGGGCTTGGGAACACCGCGACGCTGCATTTCCACCTGAATGCGGCGTTCGTGCTCGGCCTTTTCAAGCGGAGTGCAATCGGTCCAGTCGAAGCCGTCCTGGCGAGAGACGAGAGTGCTGACCCAGGCCACGGTGAACTCGTAGACGCCGTCGGGCTCCCAGCCATTGATCACTTCGGCCAGGATCTTGAGGGTCGGTAACTCGTAGGGCCGCACGCGGTCGAGGTAGGAGTCGGCCCGAAATTCGAACAGCAGTTCGATTAGGGCGGTTACCTGTTCGTCGGGCAAACCTCGAACGACGTCCGTGAAAAAGGACACCGCCTGGCGCTGTCTCTTGGACAAGGGGGGGCGTCCGCCTTCGATGGTGGGGTAGGCAACGTGGGTCGACGCGCTCGGCATGGGACGCTTCTCCTCCAGGAGGTAATCGGAGGAGCGGCGGCGGAACTGTAAGACGGTGCGAGAACCGGCCATTGTAGCGGCGCGTCGGGGTCTCGGCCTTTGCCCCGGCGTCGATCGAGCGGCGGGTTCCCTACGCCATTGTCAAAACAACCTTGCCGGCCGCCTTGCGATCCGCGAGCATCTTGAGCGCCTCGACGGCCTTTTCCAGCGGGAATTCGGCGGCCACGGCGGGGCGAATCTTGCCTTGTTCGTACAACGCCGACAAGGCCGCGTGGGTCTTGCCGTGATACGACGGGTCTTCGGAGCACTCGCGGCCCCAGAAAACGCCCACGGCGGACATATTCTTGAGCAGCAGCCGATTCGCCGCAATCGACGGGATACGTCCGCCGGCAAAGCCGATGACCAACAGCCTGCCGTGGTGGGCGATGCATTTGCTCGATAGATCGAAAACATCGCCGCCGACGGGGTCGTAGATCATATCCGCGCCGTGCCCCTCGGTGATGCGCTTGACTTCGTCGACCCAATCGCCGTCGCAATAGTTGATTGCGAATTCCGCCCCCTGGTCCTTGCAAAAGGCCAGCTTTTCGTCACTGCCGGCGGTGGCGATGATCCTCGCGCCGAAGGCCTTGCCGAGCTGAATTGCCGACATGCCGACCCCGCTGGCGCCGGCATGGACCAGCAGCCATTCGCCCGACTGCAAGCGTCCTCGCCCTTTGAGGGCGAGATAGGAAGTTTGGTAGACGATCGGGAATCCGGAGGCTTCGGCGAAGCTCATCCCTCGGGGAATCGGGACTGTCCGTTGCGCGGCGGCGACGGCGTATTCCGCGTAGCCTCCGCCTCCTCCGGTGGCGAGAACCTTATCGCCCGCCGCGACGTTCTCCACGCCTTTGCCGACGGCCTCGACGACTCCCGCCATCTCGCCGCCGATGGTGAAGGGGAACTCCGGCTTGGCTTGATATTTGCCCTGTACCTGCAGGATGTCAAAAAAGTTCAACCCGGCCGCGTGGTTGCGGATCAATACCTCGCCCTTTCCGGGAGTCGGAGTCGGCACATCGCCCAACACCATCTGGTCGGGCTCGCCGTAATGCATCACCTGCCAAGCTTTCATCGTCGATTCCTTTCGGGGCTTGTCGCTCTAAGGGCCCCGCCGAGCGAGTGTGAAATACCCGGATATCAAAAAGACTAACCATCTTACACGCCACGCGCCTCGGGAAAAGGAGACAGTTCCGTTTCTATGAACGCGCGGATTCATAATACCGCCATGAGAATGGATGTCGGTGGCCTTCCTGCCGCCCCTTCAGGGCTCTCCCGGGTGGGGATTCCACCCAGGGTTCCGCCTTCGGCTCCACCCTGGGCTAAGGCTCCTGTCGCCGCTTCGCGGCTGCAGCCGTTGCGGATTTTTCGGGCTGCACCGTAGTCCACCATACGCTCGAAGGGGGGGTTCGGAAGAGTCACCGATTTTCGCCACCCACGGGCTTTGGGAACAAAGCGGTTCGACGAGCGAAAATCGAATGGCAGTCCCCTTTTGTCGCGCAGTGGGACTTACACGGAGGGCTGACAAACCTCAACGATGTAGACTGGAGAAGGACGCCTTGGCATGGCCGGGCCTCGTCGCCCGGGCCGTCCGTCGCGGTGCTCAAGGTAACTTTCGGCTCGCCGCCGCGAAGCAACTTGATAGAAGCAGCCGTTGCCGGTTGTTCATCGAACGAGAGTCGTATTCGCCGCCCGGACAAGCCCGCCGAGCCTACCGGCCGCGGAGGAAACTAGGAGAACAAGATGCCGAGAAATCGCTGGTTCCCCCTGGTTCTAACCACCCTTGTTCTCGTTGCGGGCGAGCTCTCGGCGCAAACGCCAAAGCGCAAACCCAAGTTCGATCCCGTGAAGTGGACGCTCACGGTCGAGCCTCCCGAGGCCGCCGCCGGCGGACGTGCCGTGGCCCGACTGACGGCGAAGATCGAGCAGGGCTGGCGGCTCTACGCGCCCACCACGCCCAAGGGCGGTCCGATCCCGACCGAGCTCAAGATCACCGAGCACCCCGCCGTTGCTGCGTGGAAACCCTATCAACCCGAGCCCAAGACGAAGTTCGACCCTAATTTTCAATTCGAGACGCAAACCTACAGCGACGAGGTTGTTTTTCTGTTTGACGTCGAGCTGAGCGGAGACGCGCAACCGGGAACCGTTGAGATCGAATCGACCACCCGCTATAACGCCTGCAACGACCGGCTGTGTCTGCCGCCGGCGAGACGTTCGGCCACCGCGGCTTTTCAGGTTGTCGCCGAGACGACGGCGCAAGCGCCCGTTATCCCCGCGGACTATCAGGAAGCCAAGCCGACCGAAGCCGTTGCCAACCCCCCGGGGCCCCCTCGCAGCACCCGGGCAACCGACCCCGCCTCCGAGGGCTTTCTTGAGTTCGCGGCGGTCGCCTTTGGGTTCGGCGTGCTGGCGACCTTCACGCCCTGCGTCTTCCCGATGATTCCGATTACGATGTCCTACTTCGTGAGCACGAATACCGGCTCCAGACGTCAGTCGTTGATTCAAGCGGTGACGTTTTGCGTGGGCGTCATCGTGCTGTTCACGGGAATCGGGGCGGCTGTATCGGCGGTGCTGGGCCCGTTCGGCCTATCGCAGCTGGGCGCCAACGTCTGGATCAATTTGTTGATCGCGTTGGTTTTCTTGGCTTTCGGCGCGAGCCTGCTGGGCGTGTTCGAAATCACGGTGCCGAGCGGAGCGTTGACTTCCTTGAACCAGATGTCGAATCGAGGCGGCTTGCTGGGGACGCTGGTGATGGGCTTGGTCTTTGCGCTGGCTTCCTTTGCCTGCACCGGGCCGTTCATCGGCGCTCTGCTGGCCGGTTCGATTCAGGGCGACTTGACGTGGCCGATTCTCGGGATGATGATTTTCTCGACCGGCTTGGCCTTGCCGTTTTTCTTCCTGGCGTTGTTTCCCGCCTACCTGGCGAAGTTGCCGAAGAGCGGAGGCTGGCTGGCGCGCACCAAAATCACGGTTTCGTTCTTGGTCTTCGCGGCGGCGGTGAAGTACCTGAGCAACGTTGACCAGGTCTATCAATGGTTCCTGCTGACCCGCGAACGCGTGCTGGCGATCTGGATCGTCCTGCTGGCGATGGCGGGCTTCTATTTGCTCGGCATGCTGCGCATCGGAGACGACGAGACCGGTTCGGTCGGCCCGGGTCGCCTCGGCATGGGAGCGCTTTTCCTCATCCTGGCGGTCAGCATGATTCCCGGCATGTTCGGCGGACGGCTGGGAGAGCTCGATGCTTACATCCCGTCGCCCGATTACTCCGGCTTCCAAGGCTCCGCGCTCGGGGGCAAGCCTCAAGCCGAGCGTTGGATCAAGAACGACTA
Source organism: Bryobacterales bacterium (assembly GCA_965238125.1). Classification (GTDB taxonomy): domain Bacteria; phylum Acidobacteriota; class Terriglobia; order Bryobacterales; family UBA6623; genus UBA6623. The sequence goes on from OZ250179.1 coordinate 2,347,125, forward strand.
CGCGGGCGCACTCGAAATCGCCCGTCAAAACGGCAAGAACGTACTGCTCAGCTTCACCGGCTACACCTGCACGAACTGCCATTGGATGAAGGCGAACATGTTCACCAGGCCGGAGTTGGCCGGGGAACTCGGCAACCTCGTTCTAGTGGAACTCTACACCGACGGCGCCGACGAGGCTTCGCAAGCCAACCAGCAGCTCCAGCTCGAACGCTTCGAGACCGTCGCCATCCCCTACTACGCCATCATCGAGCCCGACGGAACAGTGATCGCCGAGTTTCCCGGCCGCACGCGCGATGTCGAGGAATTTCGCGGTTTTCTCGCCTCGGCCGGCTCCGCGACGGTGGCCCGCGCGGATTGAAAACAAAGCCTCCGACAGCGGTAGTGTAAGATGGAGAATCTGCACGGTCGCATGAACCCGGTTTCGCGGCGGACGCGCACTGTCAAGCTTCCCGCCGCGACCGAGCAGAACGATCGACGCCGGTTCGATCGAGTTTATTGATTCCAACCACTGGAGAACGGAAGGAGCTGACTCTTATGGCTTTTGAACTGCCCAATCTGCCCTATGCCGCAGACGCCCTGGAACCTCATATTGACGCCCGCACAATGGAAATCCACCATGGCAAGCATCACAACGCCTATGTGACCAACCTCAACAACGCCATCGGCGACAACGCCGACCTGGCCGCCAAATCGATCGACGATCTCGTGCGCGACCTTGACGCCGTACCCGAAGCAATTCGCGGCGCCGTGCGCAACAATGGCGGAGGCCACGCCAATCACTCGATGTTTTGGGAAATCATGAGCGGCAGCGGCGGCGGCGCGCCCGGCACCGAACTCGGCGCGGCCATCGACAGCACTTTCGGCGGCTTCAACAGCTTCCGCGAGCAGCTCACCAAGGCCGGCATGACGCGCTTTGGCAGCGGCTGGGCGTGGCTCAGTGTCAACGGTTCCGGCGGCTTGGTCGTCGAGTCAACCGCCAATCAGGATAGTCCGCTTTCTCACGGTCACACGCCGATCCTCGGCGTCGATGTGTGGGAGCACGCCTACTATCTGAACTATCAGAACCGGCGTCCCGACTATCTGGCGGCGTGGTTCAACGTGATCAATTGGGACGCGGTCGCCCAGCGCTTCGCGGCGGCGAAGGGCTAGCATCCCCGCGGGACGACAAGGTTGCATCGAAGGGCGCGGCGGACCGCGCTCTTCGTGCCGGCTACCCCTCATAAGATCGGCGTTCGCCGAATCTCACCCTGTTTCCCGCAGGAGAGTTTATTGGCCCCAGGATTTTTCGCGGGCGGGGAGGAATTCGTCGCCCGGCTTCCAGGTCGGCAGATCGGGTTCGGCGGCGACGCGCCGCCCCAACTCGAAACCGAAGGCGGCGATTTGCCCCAGGCCGCTGAAGTCCCAGGCCGGGTCAAATTCGTCCGAGGGCTGGTGATAGTCCTCGGCGACATAGCGCTGCTCGGCTTCTTCTCCCCAGCCCTCGGGGCGGCCGACATAGTCGATGCCGGGGTTGAGCGAAAAAGCCGGAACACCGGCTTTGGCGAGGCTGAAGTGGTCGGAGCGGTAGTAGTAGCCTTGCTCGGGATGTTCCTCGGGACGTAAAACCAAGTCGAATTCGGCGGCGAGCTTTTCGACGAGGGGTTCCAGGGTTGTGCGTTCGTAACCGGGCAGAGAGATGTCCTTCGCTAAACCCAGCGGAAGAAAGCCGTCGTAGTTCAAATTGACGGCGGTCTTGCCCGCGGGAATCGTGGGATTTTGAGCGTAGTATTGGGAACCGCGCAGACCGCCTTCTTCGGCTCCCACGGCGGCGAACAAAATGGTGCGCGCGGGTGGCGGATCGAGTTGGGCGAAGGCGCGAGCCAGCTCCAAAAGGATGCCGCAACCGCTGGCGTTGTCGGCGGCGCCGTTGTAGATGTCGTCGCCGTCGACGGCAAAGCCGATACCGAGATGGTCCCAGTGGGCGGTATAGAGAACCGCTTGGTCACGGCGCTCGGGGTCGGAGCCCGTAACCTTGGCGATCACGTTGCGGGTTTCGAACGGCTCGACTTTGCTGACAATCCGTCCCCCCAAGCGCAAGCCAAGCGGCATGGGCTGAAACTCCGACGTGTTGGCGGCGGCCAAGAGTTGGTCAAGCGTTTTCCCCGTCGAGGCGGTGATCTTCTCGCCGGTCGCCGAGGTTACCCAGCCGGCGATCGAAAGAGCGCTTTCGCCGTCCTTGAGTTTCACATAGGGATTCCGGCCGCCCCAGGAATTGCGCACCACTTTCCAGGGATACCCGGCCGTGGGCGTCGTGTGAATGATGATCGCCCCGGCGGCGCCCTGCCGCAGCGCCTCTTCGTATTTGAAGCTCCAGCGCCCGTAGTAAGTCAACGCCTTGCCGCCAAAAAACTCAGGATCTTCGGAGGGTGGTTCGTTGGTGAAAAGGACGACGACCTTGCCCTTGACGTCGACGCCTTTGTAGTCGTCCCAGTCGAACTCGGGCGCGACAATGCCGTGGCCCACGAAGACGGCTTCGGCGTCGATCGATACGCTGTCCCGCTGCTGATGATCGACAGCCACGTAGTCCTCGAGCCATTTCATGCCGATGCGCCCTTGGGTGCCGCGCCAGGTCAGCGAGGTTTCCGGCAGCGATTGCACGCCCACCAGCGGAACGGCCTGAAAGTAGCTGCCGTCGGCCGCGGCCGGCTCGGCCCCGGCAAGGGCGAATTGCGTCGCCAGGTATTCCGTGGTCAGAATTTCGCCGCGCGTGGCGGGGCCGCGGCCTTCGAGAGCGTCAGAGGAAAGGAAGCGCACGTGGGCGGCGATGCGCTCGGGCCCAAGCGGCGCGGCGGGATCGCCGGGCGGTTCGGTCGCGGCGCATCCTGCGAGCAGCAGAAAAGCCGACAGGAAGGGGAGGACACAGAAGCGCCGCATGCGTTGAATCGTATCACGATAGGAGTGGCCAAGACGCCGCGCGTCCCTCGGTAGGGACGAACACTCGTGTTTGTCCTAGTCGACAGTACAGTTGAGACAAGCTCTCAGCTTGTCTCTGCCCCCCTATAAAATCACCGCGTCCTCAACCTGCAAAATCTTCCCCGCTTCCGATTCGGGAATCTTGGTGTTCGTCGTGAGACGATAAAAGTGATCGAAGCAGGCGCGGTCGGCCCATGCGGGCAGAGTCTCGGCGCGTCGCTTGGCAAAGACCTTCGCAAAAGAGCCATCGCTGATCTCGCCGGTAAGAGAATGCCGCGGCGGAACCGTACAGCGGGCGCAGGGCCTAACCCCCTCGATGGTGGTGTCGCCGATGCGAAACGGAACGGCCCCGCCCTTTCCCTCGAACAGGCGGTCTTCCCAAAAAGCCGGAACCCCGCCGATCTCGAGGTTCGGCCGGAAGCGCCTCCTCACCTCCTCGGCTGTCATGCCGGGAAACCAAGTCGCGGTTTCCTCCAGCGTTGCCGTGCTGACGAGCGTGGGGCCCGACGCCTCTTGGTCATCCGGAAACCCGGCTTCGGCGTTGTGAGAAAGCGTAACGGGTTGTCCTAAGCGTTCGCTGAACCATTGCTCGAGTTGCGCCTGTTCTTGGGTCAGACGGAAAAGCGAAGATTCCCCATTCGCCCGCAAAGCGACTTCTCCGAAGCCGAAGTGAAATTCGGAGCGAATCGCGATCAGGCGTTCACCCAGCCGCTTCGAGTTGAGGATGAGGCCGCCTTGGTCCTGAAGGCAATATTCACGATCGTGCGCCAGCCCGCCGGCGCGTAACGCGACGGCTTCATGAACCTCGACCGCGTCCAAAGACTTGATGGGATAGAGGCGAATTCTCGCCAGGTGAGGATGCATGGTTTCTATTTCGGATCTTCGACGGCAATGACCGCGCTGTTGCTCGCTTGCCCGTCCACCGTGATGATCACGGGCACGTCCGGGCCCAGGGGAGAAGTTTCCGGAACAATTAAATTCGCTTGCCCCAGCCCGATAAACCCAGGCGTCATGCCGAGGAAGAGAATGCGCGCCGGCTCGCCTCCGATCGTCGCCGCGGCATCGAGGGCCGCGCGGGCAAAGGGCTCGGCGCCGGGGGCTTCGTCGCCGGTTTCGAGTGGCGGGTCGGTCTCGCCCAATCCACTGAGATAGAGGGTGACCGCCTCTTCCGGGGCGGCGGGGTTCGAAACGCGGTTGAGGCGCAGGTCTTCGTTTTGCGCGACGGCGCGCGGCGGAACGGACGGTATCGGGCTCGTGAAAATCCCGGGACCAGCCGAGGCGACCACCACATCTCGCGGCACGGAATGGGTATTCTCCACGCGAGCGATGAGCTGAGATACCGCGCCCGGAATCGCCTCAAACGGGAGTTGGGCGTTGATCTGCCCCCCGGAGGCAAAATAGAGCGGCGTTTCGCGGCCGCCCGCCAACAGAGCCACCCGGCCTAATTCCAGGGGCAACGGAACGTCTTCGGAGATAAAGAAGCCGCCGGCCAACCCGGAACCGAAACTGCTGAAGATGGCCCCCGGCGCAAGTGCCCGCCCGGGGCTGAACCCGGCTGCGTTGACGGCCCCGAAGGGGAACAGCGTAGGCGCCGTGGTGCTCTCGACCGCGCCGATCACCCCGGCCTCGGCTGTCGACGCGCCCGACAGGGCGGTGAAGCGAACGCTGACCTGCGGCGCCGCGTTGCGCGGAGTCCAGGTGGCGGCGTAGACCGACCCGCTGACGCGATCGAGCGCGACGGCCCCGTCGCCGTTGCTCAACTCCGCGACCACGGCGGCGTCACGGGTGTCGGCGACGCCGCAGGCCGTGTCCGTCAAAACGACTTCGAGATGAACAGGTCGGCCGCCGGCGCCGCTGAAATTCTGCAGTGGAGAAAGCGGGTTGACTTGCAGTCCCGACGGCGTACAGAGGCCGGGTCCGGTTGCGGGCCGGAAAACCGACACAGGAACCGAGCGCACGATGCCGTCTCCGAACGTTATGCTCACGAACCCTCGCGCCGAGGTGCTCCCGATCTCGCTCGAGCTCACTCCTACGGTAAGTTCCAGGGCGCCTCCAGCCGATGTGCTTCCGCTTGTCGGGTCGACCGACAGCCATGCGCCGCCGTCATCGGTGGAGGCGGCGGCCTGGAAATCGGCGGCCTCGGCGCCGTTTCTGGAAATCGACAAGGTCTGGGCGAGCGGGGCGTCTCCCGGAGCCACAAAAACGAGGCCGGAGGGCTCGATTGTAGGGACCGGACTTACGCCGGCGGGGCGGACCCGCAGGACAACCGTCACAAAACGCGACGGACCGCCGGCATCGGGCGAGATCTCGACGACCGCCGTGTAGACGCCCGCCGGAAATCCCTCGGCGCTTGCGGTGAAGTTGACTTCCGAAGGACCGGTCTCGCCTGCTTCAGGCGACATGGCGAGCCAGACGGCGGGGCCGGTCAATTCGCGAATCTCCGCCCTCCACCCGATGACTGTTCCGCCAAGGCCGAAAACCCGGGCCGTCCGCGTCCACTCGCCGTTGCCCTGAGCGCCGTCGAAGAGCAGGCCCACGCGGTCAATCCGCAAGATGCCGCCCGCCGCGGAAATGACCAACGAAACGGGGACTTCGGTTTCAGTACCTCCCTGATCGAGAATCACGCGCCCCTGATGAACCCCCGCGGGCATGGCGGACACGTCCGCCGTGACGCGCGCCGTCGCGGGCCCCGAGCCTGCCGTCCGTAGGACACCAAGCCAGTCCTCACCGTTGTCGGTTTCCGCGCGAGCTGTCCAATCGAGGTTCCCTCCGCCGCGATTGCCGACCTGAAGAATCCGCGTGGGCGAGACAAATTCGCCTTCGACCGCCCAAAAAATCAACACTGAGGGGGACGCATTGAAGTTCGGCGCGGCGTCTTGGAGAATCAACTGCACCGGTATCGCGGCCAAAGCAGCGCTCTGTGCCGCGCCCGCGGGGCCCGACAAAGCCGTGGTCTCGCCAAAGGGATCGATACGGACCTCGGCGTTGTACTGCCCCGCCGGGAGCCCCGTGTTGTCGATCGCGATAATCAGATTCCCGGGGACGGCGCCTCGGCCCGGAGCAGTCTTGATCCAATTCGCTTCCGGCGGCTCGACCTCAGCCTTCCAAGCCAGTCCGCCGAGTGAGGCGCCGGCCACGCTGACGATGCGCTCGGTCGTCACCGGCGTTCCCGCCGCTCCGAAAAAACCGACGCTATTGGGGAACACTGTCAGGCTCCCCGGAGGATGGATGCTCAGCGTCACGTCGAGCGTCAGCGGAGAATTCGTCGCCCTCGGCGAGTCGATCGTCAATTTCCCGAGAAACGTTCCGGCGGTAAGCCCGGAGGCGTCGACGCCGACCATGTGCAGGCCCGGTCGGGCAAGAGTATTCCCGCCCGTCGGCTCAACGCTCAGCCAGGGCTGATTCGTGCTGATGCTGTAAGACATCGTTTCGCCTTGGCTGCCCACGATAAGCGACCGTCCCGAGGGATTTGCGCCGCCCTCAAAGGCGGTCACGACGAAATTGGTGGGGTTGACCGTGAGCAACGGGCCGCCGCTGATCGTCAAGTTCACCGCGACCTCAACGGGGCTGTCGGGGGCGTTGCCTGCAATCAGCAGAAGGGCCGAATGCAGCCCCGGGTCCAAGCTCGCCGTCGTCACGCTGACCTCGTGTTCGATGGAACCCCCGCTCGATGAACCGGATGCCGGGCTGACGTCGAGCCAACCCGTCTCGCCCTGAGCCGGGTAGCTGATGTTGAACTGGTAGTTTAGAGTTCCCGAGCCGCCGTTTCGCACTTCGAGCGTTTGAGCGGGCGGGTCGCTCCCCGCCATTGGAGTCGAAAAGCCGAGAGACGAGGGGTCGACGTCAATGACGGGATCAGACCCACCGCCTCCTCCACCGCCTCCTCCACCACCACCACTGCCGGGCTCGGATACAATCGCGGTCAACCTCATGGCCCGCTGGTCGCCGTCTTGGCCGAGTCGAACGATGATATCGGCGATGCGTTGCCCGGGGGCCAACAGGCTGGGGTCGACGGTCACTCCGAGCTGCGAGGGAGTGAAGCCGTTCGTATGGCCCAACCTCACCCAGGCCGTACTCGTCAGCGTGACTTGAACGAACGCCGTGTACGCCTCGCCCGAGGGGTCGGAATCGATGGAGAGAAACTGCTCGGGCGGAATCGGGCCGTTCGCCTCGACTTCGAATGTGAGAGTCAGCGGCTCAACGGAAACCGTTTGCGCGGGCGAGAGAACGCTCGCCGCGGCGAAGAGTATGAGGGGGACCAGGAGCCGATACGGCTCCTGACCGGTCCGAAGCCCGGTCATAACCCCATAGTAGCGTGCAACCCGGGCGATTAGAATTATGTCCCCGGCGCGGCTTTGTTGCACGCGGTTTCTTGACTTTTCCCCGTTGGGTATGCGATCGTTTCGTATTCTTTCGCGCGGCCGACTCGCCCACCCCACGATGCAAGGGAAACGGATTCGCCTCAAGCTGGAGAGCAACCTGGACGTCGTCGAGGCGACCGAAATGGTGGCGCGTCAAGCCGCGTTGGAAAAGAAAGTTTCCGAGGACGAAATCGATCAGTTGGGCATCGCGGTGAGGGAGTGCGTCGTGAACGCGGTTTCTCACGGCAACGGATACAGCCGCGACAAATCGGTCTATTTTACCGTCAGCACCGATGCAAACCAACTGAAGATCGCCATCGAGGATGAAGGAGAAGGGTTCGATCTCGAAGGCGTACCGGACCCGACCCTGGGCGATAACTTGCTTCAGACGTCGGGCCGGGGCTTGTTGCTGATGAGGTCGTTCGTCGACGAGTTAACCATCGGGCGCACCACCGAAGGCGGGACGGAGGTGGTGATGATGAAGAACCTGCCCGTTGGAGACAGAAGAGAGAAGGAGGCAGACGTGAGTCTATTGTCGAATAAACGAGAGGTTGGAGGCGTTACGATCATCGACCTTTCCGGCAGAATTACACTGGGCGAGGGTTCGGAAGTGTTGCGGGACGCCGTGCGGGATGTATTGAGCAACGGCCAAAAGAACATTTTGCTGAACCTCGGCGAGGTCAGCTACATCGATAGTTCGGGTCTGGGTACATTGGTATCGGCGTACACGACCGGGGCTAACCAGGGCGCCAAGGTCAAGCTGGTCAACGTACAAAAGAAAGTCGGCGACCTGCTCCAAATCACCAAGCTTTACACGGTTTTCGAAAGCTTCGACAACGAGTCGGCGGCCGTGGGCAGCTACGTACCCTGATCGCCGCGCGCGGAACCGGCGCACGAGACCGGATGGGCCGAATACGGCGCCTGGTGACGCGGAGCCTCACTCACTAGTTTGCCAAACCGCGGGGTAATCGCCCCGCGGTTTCGGTGTCGTGTCCGGAACTTCCGAGGGAAGTCACGTTCTCGGCGGACGCGAGGCTAGCGGGAAGCGCTTATCGTATTCGACACTCTCGAATTCGGCGTCTTCTTCGCCGTTTTCTTTCTCTATTACGCCCCCCGTCAGCGCCTCCCAATCGTCGCGGCGGCCATGGCGAGTTGTTTTTGGGGACTGGTGGAACACCGCCTCATGCCGCCAAGCGCCCACCACCGCGATCGGCTAGTCTGATATCTTGCTTGCCGCGACCAGGCAAGGAGTACGAAATTGAAAGACCACAGCCTCGCTCGACGATCTTTTCTCAAGACCACCGCCGCCGCCGCGGGAGCCGTCACCGCCGCGCCGGCGATGCTGCGCGGCGCCGACGCCTCGAAGACGTTTCGCATGGGCTTCATCGGCATGGGGCGACGAGGCCGCAACACCTTGCGGGCAGCGCTGAAGCAGCCGGAAATCGACGTCGTCGCCATTTCCGAGATTTATCAGCCCAACGTCGAAGCGGCCTTGGAAATGGTTCCCGACGCCAAGGTTTACCCCGACTTCCGCGATCTGATCGCCGCCGCCGACATCGACGCCGTCTGTATCGCCACCCCCGACCATTGGCACGCCTACATGGCGATTGAAGCCTGCAAGGCCGGCAAGGACGTCTACGTGGAGAAACCGATCTCGGTCACCGTCCACGAAGGCCAAATGATGGTGCGGGCCGCGCGTAAGTACAACCGCATCGTGCAGGTCGGCACGCAGCAGCGTTCCGGGAAACATTTTCAAAAGATCGTGGAAATCGTCCGTTCCGGAGAGATCGGCGATATTTCTTTTGTTCGCGGTTGGAACTACGAAAACCAGTTCCCCGAAGGCATCGGCAACACTCCCGACCAGGCGCCTCCGGCCAATCTCGATTGGGACATGTGGCTCGGCCCGGCTCAGGAAAGACCCTTCAACGCCAACCGCTTCGGTGTTCACCCGGACCACTATTCTTACTTCCGCTGGTTCTGGGACTACGCGGGCGGCATGATGACCGATTGGGGCATTCACCTGCTGGACATCGTTCTCTGGGCGATGGATGAAAAGGGCCCCCGGGTCGTGACGACGGTCGGCGGCAAGTACGTCCTCAACGACAATCGCGAAACGCCCGATGTGATCCAGGCGAACTTTGAGTTCCCGAAATTCGTGTGTGTCTACGAGAACCGCGTCGGCAATGAGCAATCCCTGTTCGACCACGACTACGGCATCACCTTCCACGGCACGAAGGGCACGTTGTTCGTGGACCGCCAACAGTGGGAAATCGTTCCCGAGATGAAATCGCTCGATCCCCGGGACTACGAACGCGAGGCTCGGATGGAGGCCAAGGCAGGCCGGACGTCCAACAATTCAACCGACGCGCACTGGGCGGACTTCGTGGCTTCGATGAAATCGCGCAAGCCTCCGATTTGCGACATCGAAACCGGCCACCGCTCGACGGTCATCGCGCTGCTCGGCAACGTCGCGCTGCGCAGCCGTCAGCGCCTCGAGTGGGACCCGGATTCCGAAACCACGCCCAACCAAGAAGCACGGACCTACCTCCGCCGCGACTATCGGCCGCCGTGGAAACTGGAGCTGTGAACCCAAACCGAGCCACGAACCTAAGTGAGTGGTAGGCGACGAAACCGGCGACCGCCGCGCGTCCGTGCACGCAATTCAGAACGCGGATACAGAGATGGGATGAGAGGCTGGTCGCTTGGAGCCGGGAAGCGGTAGGCTACCGGCAGCAGCGCACTTCTCCACAAGGGAGGTGCAATGGATTTTTGAAAAGGAGGCGACCAGCCATGAAGAAGAATAGCAAACAACAGACCGACAAGAACCAAACCGACAAACACCAAACCAAGAAAGCCGACAGCTCACAAGCGAAGACCCGCCAACTCACCCAGCTCGAACAACAGTTGGCGCAACAACGCATCCAGATGCAAAAAGACAACGAAATTTGCGCCGTCGCCGGCGTCGACATCGGCGACAAACGTTGCTTCGTACGGCTCACCGACCTCGCCGGCGAAAGCCTCGAGGAATGCCAAGTCCCCACCCGCCCGGAGGCCTTGGATCGCTGGTTCCGCCGTTGGCCGCGGCTGCGCATTGTGATCGAAACCGGCAGCCACAGCAACTGGATTCGCCGCCGCCTGGCCGCCCTCGCCCACGACGTGCTCGTCGCCGACGCGCGGCAATTGCGTTTAATCAGCCAATCCGACTCGAAAAACGACCGCAACGACGCCTATTGGTTGGCCGAGCTGGGACGCACCAACCCGGCCCTGTTGAATCCCGTCGCGCCGCGCAAGCTCGAGACCGCACAACAACGCACGTTGTTGCGGGCGCGCGAGGCCGTGCTCGAGTGCCGCACGAAATTGAAAGGGAGTTTGCGCGGCATGGCGAAGTCGCACGGCATCCGCTTGGGCCGATGCGCCCAGAACCAATGGGTCGAGCGCGTCCGGGAGGCCTGCCCCGAGGTGTTGCACGCGGCGTTGTTGGGGGTGGCGACACAAATCGAAAGCCTCGGCGCGACGATCCGCGAATATGACAAACAAATCGTCGCGTTGGGCAAGCAATACGCAGCGGTCGAGCGGCTGCGAACGATCGGAGGGGTGGGGCCGCTGACGGCGTTGACGTTCGTGTTGGCGCTCGACAACGACCCGGGCCGCGTGAAGCGTTCGCGGCAGGTCGGCGCGCTGGTGGGGCTGCGTCCCAAGCAACGCCAATCGGGCGAGCGGTCACTGCGGCTGGGCGTGACGAAATCGGGAGATCCGCTGCTGCGGCGGACGTTGATTCAGTGCGCGCACTGGGTGCTGGGGCCGTTCGGGACCGACTCCACGCTCAGGCGCTGGGGTTTGGGTTTGGCGGCGCGCGGCGGAGGACATGCGAAGAAGCGGGCGGTGGTGGCGGTGGCGCGCAAGTTGGCGGTGCTGATGCATGTGTTGTGGGTGAAACAAGAAAACTACGATCCGCTGCACGGGCTGACGGAAACGGTTTCCCCATAAGGCAGGGACGATGAGGCGCAGTCGGCGGCAACGGTTTCGGATGAAGCAACGTGATGAGGACATCCGCGAGCCCCCTAACGGGGACTCGGCGGCAAGAAGATTCCTGTTGAAAGGAAGGGAGTAGGGGATTGGGCGGACGAAGCGAGGCCGCGGCGGAGAATCGAGATCGTGTCACGGTGACTGCGGGCTCTGGGCAGGCAGGCCGATTCTTTCGAGGATGGGTCGAAGCCGCAACAGAGAGAGCAGCGCCGAAAGACCGGACCCCAACCAGCAGAGGTCAACAACGAGACCGATAACACTGCGAATGGAAGCCCGGTCCTCAACGCGCCGCAAGGCATGAGGACCCGGGCCGGATCCGACAAACCGACCAACGCCTCCCAACGACCGCCCTTGACAAGCGACCCACCTCTCATGGAAGCCCGGAGCGCAAGCGACGGGCCAAGAGCACACCGCTTCGAGTAGACGGGAAGACTTTGCTGAAATGCACAGCGGTTCACGGAGCAGCGCTGCCGAAGCGCGTGTCGGTTGCGTGCCCTTGGCCCGCCGCTTGCGCTCCGGGCTCTGTATCGATCTCATGAATAGCGTGTTCCGGTGCAAGATTGGAGCGGCCCGCCATTTTTTCACAGCCCCCCGCCTGTGCATCCTCCGCTCTTTTCGCACCTGCCGCGCCGGCGCCGCGAGCCGGCTACAATGGAACCGATCGAATGTACGCTTCCTTACAAACAGGAAAAGTGAAGCGTATGGGCAGTACAGGATGTAATTTTTGAAACGAACGGCGGCGGCTCGGCGTCCAACAGGACGTAATGAGTACAGCACATGCAGCGGTATTCCCGGTCCCAGCCGCCGCGGGCCCTACCCCAAGATCCAAGGTGGCATTTCGAGATACTCCGGAAGCGGAAGTGGTCCGACGGGCCCAGGGCGGGGACGAGGCGGCATTCCGCCAAATCGTCGAACGCCATAGGTCCAAGGTCTTCTCGATCATCTACGGCATCGTTCGCAACCGCAACGACGCCGAGGATATTGCCCAGCAGGTCTTCGCGAAGATCTACTTCTCTCTAAAGGGATTCGACTTTCGCTCCTCGCTCATCACATGGGTTTACAAGATCGCCGTGAATGAGTGCTACGACTACTTGCGGAAGCAGAAGGTCCGCAAACTGGTCTACGAAAGCGATCTCGGAGAAGACGACGCCCGCAGCATCGAGAACTCGCCGATGGTAGTCGAAAAGGGGCCCTCGGCTTCGGCCAACGTGGAACGTCGGGATTTCCTGATGAAACTGCTCGAGAAGGTTTCCGAGGAAGAAAGAGTCCTTCTGATCCGGAAAGAAGTCGAGGGGTTGACGGTCGAGGAATTGGCCCGGATGACGGGCCTCAATGAGAATACGATTAAGGTAAAATTGTTTCGAGCTCGGCAGAAACTCGTCAAAGCGGCCGGGAAGCTCGATCGGCGGGTCCCGGCGCGTGCTTGACGATCGCGGAACGGGGTTGGGGCGAGGTACGGAAAAACAATGAAGCAGTTCGTCCGAGAACACTTGGAAGATTATCTTTCGGGAACTCTCACCGCGAAGCAGGAAGCGGAAGTGGAAGCCTACCTGCGCGACCATCCCGAGGAAGCAGCCGAGTTGGCGCTCTATGGGGAATCCTCGGCGTTGTTCGACGACTTGCGGACACCCGAAGCCGTCGAGCCCGCGGGAGACTTCTACGCGCATGTGATGCAGCGCGTGGAAGAGCAGCGCGCCGTTCCGTTTTGGATGTTCTTTCTGCAGCCCGCATTTGCACGGCGATTGGTTTTCGGCGGCTTGATGTGGCTGGCGCTGTTGGGCGGCTATGTCGTGACCTTCGACTCGATCGTCGGCACGTCCACTGTCCATGTCGTGGAAAGAATGCTGAGCGCGCCTCCGTCGCCGGAATTCAATGTGCGGCTGGGTTCCGATATCCAGCAGAACCGTAACTCGATGCTGGCCGTCCTGATGGTGAGGAAGTAACCGATGGCTGACGTACGTTTGGACGCTTGTCGCGGCAAGGCTCTGACCGTGCTGGTGTTGGTCTTTGTCGGCGGCGCCGCGTCGGGCGTGATCGGCTCCCACGTCTTTGAAGGCGTTACGGCGTCCCCATCCGCGGTGAACACGCCGGACGACCTCTCGGATACGAAACTAGAGGCACTGGCGCATCTGCGCGAAGAGTTGGTGCTGGACGCCGCGCAGGTGCAACAGGTGCGCGAAATCCTTGACCAGTGCATCATGCACGAGGCGGATCTAATGATGCAGATTCGTGTGAACCAAAGCTCGAGCCGCGAACGCATCTTACAGACCCTCAACGAACAGCAGCGCTACAAGTTCGAATCCGAACTGTTCGGAATCTCTTCCGAGCCGAACGCCTCCTTCTGAATCTCCTCTCCGCACGGGCTGCATCGTCCGCGATGAGCCATGCCCATGAGACTTCAGCCGCCCTCGCTGCGCCCGCCCGAAATCGTTTTCGTCGTCTATTTCCTCTACGTGGTGGCCGTGGCCGTGTTCCATCCCGTCGAGGGCGTCTTGCCGCGCGTCGCGATTGTCAATCTGCTCATTGTGGGCGGCTACGCCGCCTTGGCGCGCCGGCCAGGCAGTCAGCGACCGCTCGCGACGGCTTTGCGCGACTGGCTGCCGGTGGGCCTGATCATCCTTGCCTATAAGGAAATGGGCTGGTTCGCGCCGGCCTCCCACACAAACGAACTCGAGGACGGTTGGATCGTCTGGGACCGTGTACTCCTCGATGACTGGGGCCTTCGCGCCGCCGTGGAATCGCTGGGGGCTTTGGGGCCCTCGATCCTCGAAATCTCGTACGCGCTCGTCTACGCTGTCGCACCCCTCTCGGTCGCCGTTTTCTATGTCTACGGGAAACGCTCTCGGCTGGACACCTTTCTATTGCCGTTCGTTCTCGCTACCGTTCTCGCCTATGCGTTCTATCCCTTTGTTCCCTCCGAGCCGCCTCGCACCGTATTCCCGGGGCAAGACCTACCGGGCATTGAAACCGTCTTTCGACGTTTCAATCTTTGGTTGCTGTCGGGCGGGGGGATCCACACCAGCGTATTCCCGAGCGGTCACGTGGCGCACCTCTTCGGGGCCGGTTGGGGGATGCTCCGTGCCTTGCCCGAACACAAGTGGGTCGGCCGCTCGCTGCTGGTCTTGGCGGTCTTGATCCTCATCGCGACAGTCTACGGGCGCTATCACTATGCCGTCGACAGCTTAGCCGGGTTGGCTGTCGCCGGGGCGGCCTTGGGAATCACCGCACGATTGCGGCTTGCCGGCCCGCGAGGTTCGCGGGACTGATTTTCCGGCTGTCCGGTCGACCGCCTCCGTAACGGTACCCTGTATAGAGCAGCCCCGGCGGCGGGCTGCTCTCGCAATTGTGTTTGTCGACGAAGCTCAAATCTCGGTAGAAGCCGGCGACGGCGGAAACGGCTGTGTGGCGTTTCGCCGCGAGAGGTTCGTCCCGCGCGGGGGGCCGGCCGGAGGAGACGGCGGGCACGGCGGCGATGTGGTGTTGCGGTCGAGTCGGCATCACAACACATTGATCCAATTTCGCTTCAAGCCGAACCACGAAGCCCGCCGAGGCCGTCACGGCGAAGGCAGCAACCGAAGCGGCAAGTCGGGCGACAACCTGATCCTTGAGGTTCCCGCCGGCACGGTCGTCTTCGACGCCGAAACCGACGAAAAGCTTTTCGACTTCAGTGCCGCCGACCTCGAGTTCATCGCGGCTCGCGGAGGACACGGCGGTCGCGGCAACGCGCGTTTCGCCTCCTCCACCAACCAGGCTCCGCGCCGCGCCGATCCGGGAACGCCCGGCGAAGCGCGCCGGCTGCGTCTGGAGTTGAAGCTGCTCGCCGATGTCGGCTTGATCGGCTTTCCCAACGCCGGCAAGTCGACGCTGATCTCGCGCGTCTCGGCGGCGCACCCGAAAATCGCCGACTATCCGTTCACGACTCTCGAGCCCAATCTCGGCGTTGTGGCGATCGACGATTACCGGAGCTTTCTGGTGGCCGACATTCCCGGATTGATCGAAGGCGCCCACGAAGGCCACGGGCTCGGCACGCGCTTCTTGCGGCATATCGAAAGAACCAGCCTGCTGTGTCATCTCATCGACGTAAGCGATTTCAGCGACCGCGAGCCGGTCGAGGATTTCGAGGTCATTCTGCGGGAGTTGGAGAGTTTTTCCTCGGCTCTGGCCGGCAAGCCCATGGTTGTCGCGGCCTCGAAGATCGACGCGGCGCAAACGCCCGAGCGCGCCGACGGCTTGGAGGCGTTTTGCGCCGAGCGCGGTATCGCCTTCTTTCGCATCTCGGCGGTCACGGGAGAAGGCGTCGAAAAACTCAAGCATCACCTTGGCGCCCGCATTGCCGAGAGCAGAAGCGAAGCGGAGGCAACGCAGCCAACGACGGAGACATCGGAAACGCTGGAGACGCGGTGAGCACGGCGATCTTCGGCGGGACCTTCGACCCTATCCACAACGGGCACTTGGCCGCGGCGCGCGCGGCCGCCGACGGCTTCGACATCGACAAAGTCTTGTTCATTCCCGCCGGTCAGCCGCCGCACAAACGCCGGCGCCCCGAAGCCGATTACGCCGACCGCCTTCGCATGGTCGAATTGGCCTGCGCCGCCGATTCTCGCTTCGTCGCGTCGAGACTGGAAGAGCCGAGTGAGGCGACCGAGCCGCACTATTCGGTCAACACCATTCACCGTCTTCGCCAAGAGCTCGGCCCCGAAGAAACCTTGTTTTTCATCCTGGGCTCGGATGCGTTCTCGGAATTCCCGCTGTGGTATCGGCGCGAAGAAGTCGCCCGCGAGGTCGAGTTTCTGGTCGTCAGCCGACCCGGGGCGGACGTTTCAATCCCGAAACCCGAGGACCCGGCCGTCAGTGCGCATTTCCTGAAAGACATCGCCGTGCCGGTTTCGTCCACTGAGTTGCGAAGCCGCCTGCGCTCCGAAAAACAGGCCGCCGAGTGGCTCCCCCACCGCGTCGCCCGATACATTCGCGAACACGGTTTGTACGGCGCGACCTGACCGCCGGCGCCGGAGCTCCCGACACACAGCCCCGACCGCAAGGGAGGGGCCACGCACTCGCACGGCCGGCGGGGTTTTCTGAAAGCTTCGAGCGTTTACGCGAGCCGCGCGGTGCAGTGCCTTTACAATGTGAAATCAGCCTTGGCCACACCGCCGCCGGCCGACGAAAGTAAGAAACCATGAAGTTGAAGATTCTCATTCTCCCTGGAGACGGCATCGGTCCGGAAGTAACCCTCGAGGCGGTCCGGGTTCTCGAACACGTAGCCGCGAAATGGGGACACGAGATCGAGCGCAGCGAAGGCCTGCTGGGGGGCGTCGCGATCCACGAAACCGGCGGCCCGTTCCCCGACGAAACCCGCACTCTGGCGCTCGCGGCCGACGCCACACTGCTCGGCGCGGTCGGCTTGCCCGAGTTCGACGAGCTCCCGCCGCAAGAACGGCCCGAGAAAGGCTTGCTCGGAATTCGCAAGGCGCTCGACGTCTTCGCCAACCTGCGCCCGATCATCGCCTACGAAAGCTTGCTCCCCTCCTCCCCGCTCAAAGACGAAATCGTGCGCGGCACCGACATGTTGATCGTCCGCGAACTCACCGCCGGGCTCTATTTCGGCACCCCGCGCGGCATCGAAGAGCGGGACGGCGAACGCGTGGCCCTCAACTCGATGGTCTATCGCGAGTCGGAAGTCCGCCGTGTTGCCCGCGTGGCCTTCTCCTTGGCCCAAAAGCGGCGCAACAAGGTTACCTCCGTGGACAAGGCGAACGTTCTCGAAAACTCGCAATTGTGGCGGCAGGTCGTCGTCGAGGTCGCCAAGGAATTTCCCGACGTTGAGCTGGAGCACATTTTGGTCGACAATTGCGCCATGCAGCTCGTCCTCAATCCCACCCGCTTCGACGTTGTGGTCACGGAAAACCTATTCGGCGACATCCTCTCCGATGAAGGCGCTGTCTTGGCCGGCTCGATCGGCATGTTGCCCTCGGCCTCGATCGGCGATCAATTGCCGAACGGCGTTTGGCGCGGCCTCTACGAGCCCGTCCACGGCTCCGCGCCCAACATCGCCGGACAAAACAAGGCCAATCCGCTGGCGGCCATCGGCTCGGCGGCGGCCATGTTGAGCTACAGTTTCGGGCTGAAGGAAGAAGCCGAGGCGGTTGACGCCGCCATCGCTAAGGTTCTCGCCGAAGGGCCGCTCACGGCCGACCTCACCCGCGGCGGCAGTGAAGCCGCAACGACCGAGCAGGTCGGCCGGGCGGTCCGCGACGCAATCGGGTGAAGGCTGAAAACCGCACTCGGTCGGCGGCTAATCTCTAATCCGCGGGAGGGCCCGAGGAGTCGCCGCCGAAGCTCTTTCCCGCCACCACGGCGTACGAACCGATCGACATATCCCCGCTCGAATAGACGCGTTCGGCGAGTGGAGATTCCAGCTCCATCTTCCACTGCAACGCCGGCGCGACTTCCGCTGCCTTTTTCAGAATGTCCCGAAAAACTTCGCTTTGCTCATAGCGGTCGGCGCTTTCCTTGTTGTCCCAAATCGTCATCGAGACCAACTCGTCGTCCGTCCCTAAACTGCCCATCAAGCAGGCGTAGCGGCAGCCCTCAACATCGCTGAGAATAGGGAGGACGTTGTCGGCATAGTGCTGCTTGGCGTCTTCCAGGCGATCGCGTTTGACCTTGAAGCGCAACAGCCGCAAATACGACGCGGCCTCCGTGCTCTCGTGCAACTCGGTTTTGCCCATAGCCGCATAGAGATTGAACGAAGTCACTTTGGGATCCTCGCTGACTTCGACGTACTCGAGTGTTAAGTCCTCTGACAACTGCACGCGCACCCCGCCGGCGTCGGAAAGAAACACCTTCGACTCGCGCAGCAACGTCTTGGAGGTTTCGCTCTTCTCGTACGCCTCCATGTGCTCTTGGGTGTCCCAAAAAGTTAGTGAAATGCACTCGTTGGGGTCGGCCACGCTTTCGGTGAGCGTGGCGTAGAGACAACCTTCAAAATCTTGCAAGGCGGGCAGGACCCGCCGGCTGTAGAATTCCCGGATTCGGTCGGAGACCTGGAGCTTCAGGCGAAGCGTCAGCAAGCGCATATGCACGGGCCAACTCCTTGGGAAGACGGTGGGCTTTTAGGGCGTGCGCAGTCACCCCGCCGGATCGGACCCCGCCCTCAACCCGTCTTCGTGTCCGCGCTTATTCTACTCCACTTTCCCGACGTATGCACGCTCAACGCGAAGCCGTTTTGACCATCTCGACAAGCACTTCGCGGGTCTGTTGGGTCGTGCGAACTTCCCGAGAAAAGGCGATGCGCGCTCCTCGCATTCCCTGCGCGGTTTTCAGGCGCGCGTGAAAGCCGAGCCGGTCGACCGCCGTCATTTGCGCCTCGGTCGCCTCGATCTCCGCGTGAACCTTCGCCAGCAAAATCAGCGCGGCGGCGTGGTCTTCATTCATGTGGCGAATGATGCCGTCGGCTGCTTCGGCCAGCGGGTCCGGTTGGGCCCCGGCGTACTCTTCCGCGGCAACCCAGCCCATCACGCCGAAACCGCCAACGAAGTAAACATCGGTGACGCTCATGCGGTAGAAGCCGAAATCGTCGTAGTCGACCCAATACTTGGCATTCGGGTAGGCCTTGAGATAGAGCTCGCGCGCGTCGGGGACTTCCTCCTCGTCAAGGGCCCAGGCCTCGCCCATCAGGGTTACCCGCGCGGCTCCCAATACGTCGCTTGCTCCGGGGTCCCGCATGACGAGCAGAGCCGCTCTCGGATCGCCTTGCAGATTTTGCGTGTGCATCGCCATTTGGCTGATCAGAAACAGCGGGCGGCCCTCGCCGTCGAGCCCGAAAGGCATGACCGACCCGAAGGGAAAGCCCGGTTGCCTGCGTGATTGCGTCGAAAGCGTCCCGACGCTGCCCAAGTGCATCAGCGTGCGCGCTTGCTCGGCATAGCTCGGCGTCGGCACATCCGCCCCCGCCGGCATCGCCGTTGCCCCGTGTTGTCCGCGAGATGTTGTCGCCATGAAAATCTCCCTCTCTCATCGTACAGCGGGGCGTGTCGCCGAATCCCGTGTCGCCGAATCTCGTGTCGCCGGAGTACGTGTCGCCGGGGTACGTGAACCGTGAACCGTGAACCGAACCTTGAGGGGACCGGGGCTGATGATCCCAAGAGTGGCGCTCGCGGGTCTTCGGCTCGTTGGAAGCATCCACAACCGCTCGGTTTTGGCCCGCGAACGGGTGTGCGACATAAATGTGGGAAATCAAGCGGCGCGGGCACGGGCCTCCCAGTAATCCTCGAACCTTCCGCTCAGCCGACAGCAGCGCAACGCGATGATGGCGTTGGCGCCGCGCACCGTCCAGAACATGCCGGAGCGCTTTAACCGCGCGCCGATCACCTTCTTGCAGCCCGCCTCGACCACTCCCGAGCCGACAAACAATCCCTGGCGGCGAAACTCGGGATACCGCATCCGCTCGGCGTTGCGCTCGAAGTAGTCCGCCTCGTTGGCGAGCAAATGGGCCGACTCCTGATTCGGCGTGGAGAACCCGCGTAAGACTTTCACCAACGCCTTGATCTTGCCTTGTTCGAGCTTGTGCAACAACCGCGCGGCCCAACGTTTCCGCCGGCGCTCATCGCTCGGGAACAGTTTCGCCGACAACTCCCACAGATGCTGCCGCGCATGGTAAAGGTCGACGATCTCGACGGCGCCGGGGAAGTGCTGATGTGCCAGGTTCCAGATCCAGGGCGCGCCGTCGCCGAGAATGACTTTCTTGCGAGCACGGCTCCAGCCCCGCCGCCAAGCTTCCGTATACAGCCGCAAGCCGAACGCCTCGGCTCCCTCGATCGCCGCGCTGTAACTGGTCGAGTTCTCGTCGCGCCGCGGCCGGCCTTGTTCGTCGGTGGTGGTTTGGGTGAAGACGCAGCCGAGTTTGACCTCGCGGGTGCGGGCCGGCCGCCCCGCGGTTTTTCCGACACGGCCGGCGGTCTCGGCGGCCACGACGGGAATGCCCGTGCCGTCCATTTCGATGTAGAGCAGGGGCACGGCGGGGGCGGCGACGTGCGGCAAGTCGAGTTGCTTGGCGCGTTGGATCGCCACTTGCTCGCGGGCTTCGATGTCGGCGCCGAGGGCCTCGGCATGGCGTTCGACGGACTTGGCGGTAACGTCGAGACCGGCCAAGACGTCGAGTTGTTCACGGCCTTGCTCGAAAGAAGTTTCGCTGCCCACCAGCGCCATCATGCGGCGCACGCCGGGCGAGCAGGCGGTGCCTTCGATGTCGAGTTCGCGGTCGCGCGGGCTTTGTCCCCGGCGGCATGTCGAGCAGAGGTAGTAGGCGCGCTCGAAACGCACCTCGCCCACCACGGTGGTGAGTTGTTTGGGGCGAGTATCGCGGCAGCAAGCTTGTTGACCGCAGGGGCAGGGGATTCGGGACGGCACGGTCTCGGAGGACGACAGTAACTTGCTCAGCAGCGTGGTCCCGGCGCGATGCATGGTGCCGCGAACCGCCGTCTCGACGGCTTCGAGATCGAGGGGGTCGCCGCGGCGTTGGCCGCGGAAGATGACCCCGAGCAGCTGCGTCACTTCTTGGGCGACTTCGTGGCGGATGGTTTCGGCCGTTTTTTTTCCTGGGGCTTCGGGGTGTCTGCGGCGGGTCGCAGACGGCAAATGCTTTCGTTGACATCGAGCAATTGCCGGCTGAGTTGTTGGAAGCGATGAAACTCGGCCACCTGGCGTTCGGCCTTGCGGCGATCCGCGGGCGAAGAGAAGGTCTCAGTCACGGTCTTGCCGCTCACTTTTTTGGTGAGGCGGAAATGCGGACCATGGGGCGGTTGGTCGGGTTGGTGGCAGCGGCAATTCGGTTTGCCGCAGCGGCCGCGGGTGGCGGTAATCGAGCCGCTGCGAAAGTCTCCTAAGTGGAGGATCTCGGAGAGAATCGCGGCACGTTGTCGTTCGAGGGCAGCGAGAGATTGGGGCACGGGGCACCTCCTTATTACCTAGCGTATACATACGCAAGGAAAAACGCCACAAAAAAAGACAAACCCACAAGCTCCCACATTTATGTCGCGCACCCCCCGCGAACCTTCTCCAACGCCCTTGACTCTAAACAGGTTATGCTAAATTGGGTTGGTTTCGTATTTTCCGTCCGCCAGATCTTGGTCCGCAGCCGTTCCGGCCTCCTGGTTTCAAGCACCGGCGTGATCGGTGCGAGGGTGGGGACCCTCTCCGATCCTTTCGCGGTCGGGCTTTCGGCCTTCGGTTGTCCGGTTGAGGCCCCGCCGGCCGCACTGCGAGCCGGGGTGCGCCCATGGCCTCAATACGCTGATTCCAAGGCGGTTGACTCATAATTGGGTTCGTTTGGTTTTTCTGTTTCGTGCTCCATGACCGAGGTTGACCGACGAATTTTCTCGGCCGGTCCGGGTGGCGCCGCCGATTTCGGCCTGGGAATCTTCTAAGACATTGATATCAAAGGACCTTAGTGCTGTAGATTTGCGAAAATTGGGTTCGTTTCGCACAAGAAATTTATCGAAGCGCTCGCCGGTATCTGATCAATCCTTCTTGACTGCGCAGCGCCAGCCTTTGGCCTGCCGGGTCCCCAAGCTCGTGCTTAGGATAGCGGCCTTGTCAACCGGTTCTTGCCGAGTTCGGGAGACAGCTCCCGACTTTCCCCATTAAGCTCCAATACCTTTCACTTAAGTGGCCGTATGAAAGAGGGAAAATCAATGCGGCGACGTGGTGGCGCGCCGCGACGGGCCGCTCGCGCCGTCCCCTTGAGTAGCGTGGCTCCCCGGCCCCGGCGGGGGCCCTGGAATTTAGCCCACGGCTTCAGCCGTGGGAAAGAGGACCAAGCGGAAAGCCCCAGAGGGGCGCGGGAACATGGCCACACCTTCGCCCACATCTTGGTTCACGTCGTGTTCTTGACGAAACAACGACGGCCCTTTCTCCAGTCAGCGAATCTTGCCGCCGTGCGACGCTATCGGAAATCAGGAGCAACACCACCGCCGAGTCTCCTTCGAGGATGAGTTCGTGTCTCTGTTGAAATAGAGCGCAATGGAGTTGGACGAGCGCTATCTCCGGGGATGATTTCCCTCGCCCCTTCAGGGCTGTTTCGGTTATTGGATGGTCCCAGGGCTGAAGCCGTGGGCTAAATTCCGGGGCCCCTGCCGGGGCCGAGGAGTCAACGCTACTCAAGGGGACGGCGCGAGCGGCCCGAGCCGCGCCGCCCCGCCGCCGGATTGATATCCCTTCCTGCGTTAAGGATCCTCAAGTGAGAGCATTGCATTAAGCTCTCAGCAACCGCCCTGTCGAGTCCGAACACAACTCATTCCATTGCCTTAAAGAGGAATTGAGTGTATCCTGTGCTGGCGGAATGTCGAATTCGGAAACGCCGGAAAAAAAGAAGGGGCTCGGGGGCGTTGTGGCAACGGTCGCCGCAGCGCTGGGCGGCCCGGTGCTGCCGGCGGTATTCCAGTGGGAGACGGTCGCCGGTTTCGTCGAACGCCATCCCTTCTGGGCGGTCGGACTGCTGCTCGCCTATGAGTCGGTCGTCTTCGCCTGCACGCTTGTCGCGGGGGTTTGGCGACGGCTCGAAAAGCCGTGGCTCGACGCGGCGGCGATCGCGATTGACTACCAGGTCCAGTCGTTCATCTCGCGTTTTCGAAGAAAATACCTTCAGCATCTCTACTATCAATGTCGTGATTTTGACGTCAAGGGATTAACGACTCAGGGAAAATACGCGCTTGAGCTGGAGCGAGTCTTCGTCGAGTTGCGAGTCGAGGCCACTCCCCTGCACGAAACGACGGCCGGCACCATCCCGCCTTTGCCGGCTAAACTCCGCGAGGGGTCGCATACCGGCGGCTATTAAGAGAGCGCCGCACGGACGAAGGCCCGCCCAACCCCTCGCCTCGATTGAGCCGATAAGCCACCCTCCACCCGACAGCAACGTCGCGGGCCGGCCCACTATACTCCATGGGTTCGGGTCTATCAGCGCATGGTGCAAGTCGGCGTCTTTAGTCCAAGGTATTCCTCGCGTGCGTCCGCAATATTGGCTTTGGCTCTTTCTGGTGCAGTTCTGCTGGACCGGAAGCTACGTGGCCATGAAATGGGCGGGGGACGAGATGCCGGTGGGCGTTGTCGTCTTCTTGCGCTATGGCGGAGCGTCGTTGGGCTTCCTCGTTGGGAACCTTTTCAGCGGCCGGCCGCGCTGGCATCGCGCCGACTTGGGACTGCTCGCCCTGCTGGGGGCGCTGAACTTCGCGCTGGCTCCGACGCTCCAAATCGCGAGTTTGCGCTACACGCAGGCGATCGACGTTTCGATCCTGATCGCGCTCGAGCCGATGCTGACCGCGCTGGTCGCGGCGTTGCTGCTCAAGGAACATATTGCCCGGCGGACCGCTTTGGCGCTGGCGGTCGGAACCGCCGGGATGTTTCTGCTCTCGGGCGTTGGGATGCCTTCGGGCCAAGGGTGGGCCGGCGGACGGCTGCTCGGCAACCTGATGTTCTTCGCGTCGTTGCTGTTCGAGGTGGCGGTGACGGTTTCAGGACGGCGCTTGGCCTACCGCTATCGGCCGAGCGATGCCGTCCAAGCGATGATGCTGGCGGGTTTTTTGACGGCCGGGGCGGTGTACTCGGGGGAGATCGCGGCGATGGATTTCACGGCGCCGTCGTTGCGGGCTTGGGGGTCGGTGCTGTACTTGGTCGTCGGGCCGTCGATTTTTTCCTACACGGTGTGGTACCACATCTTGCGCGAAGTTCCGGCGAATCGCGTGGCGCTGAGCCTTTTCTTTCAGCCGCTGATCGGGACTTGTTTGGGCTATTTTCTGTTGGGTGAAACGATCGGCGTGGAAACAATCGTCGGGGCAACTCTCGTGGTTGGAGGCTTGGCCTGGTGGCAGGTGCGCGGCGGCGGTGACGGCCGGGGAAGATAGCTGGTTCGATATACGCAATTCACAACGCCGATACAGAGTCCCGAGCGCAAGCGACGGGCCGAGAGCGCATCGGTCTCGACTAGAAGCAAGACGAGTCGAAACGCGCGACGGTTTTGGGGAGACGCAGTGCCGAAGCGCATCGCGGCTGCGTGTGCTTGGCCCGTCGCTTGCGCTCGGGGCTCTGTATCTGCGCTGTGACTCTATCCGTCGAGGGCTTGCTCGAGGTCGGCGATGATGTCGTCGGGGTCTTCGATGCCGACCGAGAGCCGCAATAGATTTGGGCCGATGCCGAGACGCTGACGATGTTTCGGCGCCAGGTCGCGGTGGGAGCTCATCTCCGGGTGCAAGACCATCGAATGTACGTCGCCCAGGCTCGTCGCCCGCACGACGAGCTTCAAACGGTCGACGATCGCGAAAACCTCGGCCTTGTCCGCGTCCTTGACCTCGAAGCTCAGGATGCCGCCGTACAGCGCTTGGCCGTCTTCGCCTGTTGCGAACAGCCGCCGCGCGATTTCGTGATCGGCGTGCTCGGCATCACCGGGGAAATGGATGCGTTCAATTCGGGGGTGTTGCTTGAGCCACGCGGCGACGCGTACGGTATTGCGGCATTGGCGCTCCACGCGCAGCGGCAGCGTCTTGATTCCCCGCATGGTCAGATAGGCCTCGAAAGGCCCGAGGTTCATGCCGAGAGTGCGGCCCAATACGTCGAGCGTGGGTCGGAATTCCTCGCCAGCGATCAAAACGCCCCCCAGCGCATCCCCGTGACCGGCCAGGTACTTCGTGGCGCTGTGAACGACGATGTCGGCTCCCAGCTCGAGCGGCCTCATAAGCACCGGCGTCGTAAACGTGCTGTCGACAATCAAGACCGCCCCGCGGCGGCGCGTGATCTCGGCGACGCGGTCGAGCGGGGGAACGCGCATCATCGGGTTCGACATCGTCTCGACGAGCACGCAGGCGGGCTTGGAATCGGCCACTGCGGATTCGAAAGATTCGAGATCGCAAGGGTCGGCGAAACGCACCTCGACGCCCGAGGGTTCGAGGACGTTCATCAGCAGCGTGATGGTCTGCCCGTAGAGGACATTCGCCGCGACGATCGACTTGCGGCGGTCTGTGAGCGCGGCGAGCAAGGCGAGGTGAATGGCCGCCATCCCCGACGAGCAGGCTTGCGCGAAGTCGCCGCCTTCTAGAGCAGCCACCTGTTCCTCTAAAGCGTCGGTGGAGGGGTTGCCGTAACGCGAGTACGACTGCCCTTGCTTTTCGCCGCCGAAGACCTTGTCGAGGTCTTCCATGCGGTCATAGAAGAAGCTCGTGGCGTTGTAGATCGGCGTCGTGACCGGGACGTATTCGCCCGGCTTCTTACGATCTCCGGCGTGAACGGCTAGGGTGGATAACTTCATGGACCGCGGCGGAACCCCGGCGGGTTTGAACTGTGATTATAGAACGCCGGCGGTTCGACGGCTCCCTTCGGGCTTCAACAGTTAGCTTGAACGGAATTGCGATTGGGCGACCGGGGCGAGACAAGCTGAGAGCTCGTCTTGACTGTCGTGTAGTGCCACGACCGCTTGAAAAAGTTTGTTTGGCGGCAAAGCACTATTCTTGAGTGACCGCATCGCGTGGCGATGCGGCTCTGTTTGGCACGTGGTTTCCTCTACGCCGGCAGCTCGACGCCTTCCCAACAAGGTCGGGGAAACGTGTCTTTTCACATGGTCTCAGTACTAGGTCTAGGACAAACAAGAGTGTTTGTCGCTACCGGGAGCTTCGCCCGCTGAGAAAAGCTCTTTGCCCGCCGCCGCGGCTTGACGCGCCAGTTTCTTTTCGATGCGGCTCTTGCGGTGAAGCAACTCGGGGGAAGCGGGCGGCTCGATTCCCTGTTCGGTGAAGGCCAGCGCTTGCGGCAGGTCTTTGATGCGGTGTTCGTAGTGCTTGGCCAACTCCTCGCAGGCAGCGACGCGATGGGCGTTGGGAACGCCGGTCAAGTCGGCCAACAGCGTCGTCATGGCTTCGTAATCGCCTCGTTTCTTCTCGAGTAGGGCGGTCTCCCACAATGCCGAGAAGAGGTTTTCGTCGCTGAGCGGCTGAGACGTCGCGCGACGATAGAGCTCGAGCGCCTGCTCGTGGTCGCCCGAGCGGTTCAGCCAACGGGCCAACCCGAGCAAGTCAGCCCCGTGACGGAAATTGACCTCGGTCGGGGAATCGAAGGCCGGCAGGACGACCGCCGTCAGACAGGCCAGCGAAACGATGTCGATGACGTTGTGATGCAGCAGCGGGACGAGCCGAAACGCCTGCTTCGTTTTCAAATACTCGAAGTAGTAGTAGGGAATCAACTCGCCGGGCAAATCGCCTTGGCGCTCGACGCCGAGAATTTCGTATTCGAGATCCATCAACCGGCAGCTCGTCAACCGCAATTTCCAAAGCCGCCGGGCGCCGTGCAGCAGGTCGAGATGATGCATCCGCTCGATGGGAAACGGCAGGCGCTTGAGCCGGTAGCGGGTTTCGAGCAGCGGCGCGTCGTAGGCTTTGCCGTTGTAGGTCACGAGCACGTCGTAGCCGGAGAGAAACTCGGCCAGCGCCGCCAACATCGCCGGCTCTTCGTCGTAGTCGCGCATGAAGAACAGCCGCACGCGAAAGCCGTCCTCGTCGATGGTTCCGACGCCGACGAGAAAGGCGCAGGTGCCGGTGCCGCCGGCGAGTCCGGTGGTCTCGGTATCGAGAAAGGCCCAGCGGCCGGGCTCGCGGGCCGGGATTTCGTCTCGCGAAATGCCGCCCAGCAGTTCACCGGGCAGCTCGGCGAGGTGCGAGATTTCCATGCTGCCGTGGCGTTGGTGGTTGGCGTAGAGGCGCTCGGAGAGAAAGTAGGAGCCGTGTTCATTGGTGAGCCCGCGGCCGTCGAGGAGCGTTTCGGCGTCGTAGCGGGCGGGACCGCCCTCGGGCATGTCGTCTTTAAGCGGAGACGGCCGCCGAATGCGCCCGCCCCAGTCCTGGACGTATTTCGGGAAGCCGTCGGGGGGCGCGTCTTCGCCGACTCGCTCGGCGGCGGGAGCCGGCTTCGGCTTTTGGCGCTCAATACGGCGGATGCGCCGACGCAATTCCCGTAGTTGCCCTTCGAGGTCGGTTTCCATTGCAGTCAATCTCAACGCGGTGTTCGAATTCTATTACGGGCAATCAAGCTCACAGTGGGGCAGGTCTCCAGGCCTGCCCTTCCTCGCCGGTAAGGCAGCATCCGCAACCACGCCGTCCGCACCCTTCAACAGCTCCATCGTCAGTAACTTCGCCACTTCCTTAGCCCGCTCGCCCACCTCTCCCGCCGGGCCCACGCACGACGGGCAGCCCGCTTCGCACGGACAAGCCTCCAGCAGCTCGCCGGCTTTCTCGATCAACGTCCGCCGCAGCCGATACAGCGGCTCGCTCTGCCCGATTCCACCGGGATAGTTGTCGTAAAGATAGACGTTCGGCTCGAAGGCGGACGCTACACCCTCGCGATCCGAGCCCATCGTGACGCCCAGATCGCGTCCGTCGCACATCAAAAGCAACGATCCGACCGTGCGCAGCACGTTGCCGAATCCGACCAGGCCGTTTTTCTTCTCGGTCGGCGAAAACTCCGTCAGTCGCCCCAGAAAATCTTGAGGGAAGTGCAGCCAGAAAGCCGTCGTGTGCATTTCCTGTTCCGGCATCGAGAGCTTCCCCGCCCCGACGTTTTCGTTGGTGTAAAACTTGATCTTCTTGAAACCGACGATCTGGCGGTTTAGTCGCACGTCGCCGTGATGGGCCCAGGCGCTCGCGTCGAGTCCGATTGGCGATTGATCGAATTCCTCGAGAATCGTGACCTTCGTATAGTCGATCGCATCGGTGTAATAGTCGCAGTCGACGCTCTTCACATAGGCCTTGCGATCTTCGTAATCAAAGCGCTCGACGTGATAAAGCCTGCCCTCGTGCAGATAGATCGCTTTCTCATGCAACGACGTGAGCGCCGGGTTGAAATCGACCTGCCCGATTACGGTCGGCTCGCCCGTCACATCCACGACGACGAAATTGTCGCTGGTGACCTTGCGCAAGCTGACGGCGTCGGCCGGGTAGGACTCCGAGGTCCAATGCCAAGCGTTGCCCGCGTGATGCACAACTCCGACCTCTTCGAGAAAGCGGCACAGTTCACCGGCCTCGTGGCCCCCGAACGTTTCGTCCTGTTGAATCGGCAACTCGAAGGCCGCGCATTTCACGTGACTGATCAAGATTTCGAGATTGTCGGGGTTGATGTGCCCGTGCTCGGGAGAAGCGCCGAAGAAGTAGTCAGGATGTTCGATGATATATTGGTCGAGCGGCGCGCTCGATCCCACCAGCACGGTCAGCGACAGCGAACCTTGACGGCCCGCCCGGCCGGCGCGTTGCCAGGTTGAGGCGATCGAGCCCGGGTAGCCGGCCAGCACCACGGCGTCGAGCGAGCCGATATCGATGCCCAACTCGAGCGCGTTCGTCGCGACGACGCCTAGAATTTCGCCTTCTCGTAACTGCTTTTCGATCCGCCGGCGTTCGCGGGGTAAATAGCCTCCGCGGTAGCCGCGAATCGCCGACGCCGGCAGCGGCCCCCGCTCAAACGCGTCCTTGAGATAACGAACCAAGATCTCCATGGCCAAACGATTGTTCGCGAAAACCAGGGTCTGGCGGCCCTGATTGAGCAGCGTCTCGGCCATCCGTCGGCTCTCGGCGATATAGCTGCGCCGAATGCCGAGTTGACGATTGACGACCGGGGGGTTATAGAAAACCAGGCATTTCTCGCCGCTCGGCGCTCCGTTGCCGCTGATCGCCTCGACCGGCTCCGCGGTCAGTGCCCGGGCCAACTCGGTCGGGTTGGCGATGGTCGCCGAACAGCAAATGAATTGCGGTTTCGATCCATAGAAGTCGCAGATGCGCTTCAGCCGCCGAAAGACATTCGCCACATGACTACCGAAAACGCCGCGATAGGTATGCAGCTCGTCGACGACGATGTAGCGAAGATTTTCAAAGAACCGCGCCCAGCGCGTATGGTGCGGCAGCACGCCCGCGTGCAGCATGTCGGGGTTGGAAAGAACCACTCGCGCCCGCCGCCGGATCGCCCGCCGAGCGTCTTGCGGCGTATCGCCGTCATAGGTGAAGACGCCGATATCGGCCTCGGCCGCCTCGACGAATCCGTGCAATTCGTCGAGTTGATCCTCGGCCAGCGCCTTGGTCGGGAATAGATAGAGCGCGCAGGCGTCGGGGTCGGCGAGCATGCGGTTGACAATCGGCAGGTTGTAGCAAAGCGTCTTGCCGCTCGCGGTCGGCGTCACGATAACGACATGTTCTCCGCGGCCGATGCGCTCAAGAGCTTCGGCCTGATGGGAATAAAGCTGCGTGATCCCCTTGGCCGCCAGCACTTCGCGAATCCGCCCGTCGACCGTCTCGGGCAACGGCTCAAAGCGGCCCTCGCGCGCCGGCTGCCGGTGGATGGCGGTGACCGGCGAGTCCGGCTGTCGCCCTAACGTTTCGAGGTGATCGACCACGCGTTCGAGCGAGCGCTCGGCTCGCGCCAACCCGGCCTTCGTTACGGCCGCGGCGGGCCGCGGGTCCCCAAAGTCCAACGATAGGTTCGATGCCACGGAATTCTCCTTTTGTTCGCTTTACCAGCGTAACGTATTCAGATGGTTCCAAGCAACACCGAATCGTTCCAAACCGAGCCGCGCGCGTTAAGCAAGCGGTATGCGATAAGGCCGCCTGGAAGCTCGGCGGCTGATGATCCTTAAGAAGACCGCTGCCGTCCGGCCACAGGCCGTGGCGCAATACGGCCAACTGCTCGCGGTCGGTCGGTTCTCCCTGTCGCACGACCAGAGATCCCATAAGGCCATCTTACTGAGTCTCGCATAATATACTGTCAATCGAGACAAAGAGAAGACTGTTTCCAGAAAGCGGTAATCAAGCGCGGTTTGCGGCGCATTCGCCGCAGCGCTTTGCGGGCGCGCTCGTCGAGTTCCCAGTAGTCCTTCGGGCAGACGTTGGGCAACTCGTGCTGCTTCCAGTACGCCCAAATGTATTCCACCGGGTTCAACTCCGGCGCATAGGGCGGCAAGTACTCCGTTGCGATGTGATCCTCGGAGAGCTGGATGAACTCCCGCACCAGGCGGCTGCGGTGCGCCGGCAGCCGGTCCCAGACGATCAGCAGTGGGCCGTCGATGTGGCGCACCAAAGCCTTCAGGAAGTCGATGACCTCCAGCTCGCCGATCGCGCCGGGATAGAGCCGGAAGTAAAAGTTGCGCAACGTCAGCCCGGCCGACACCGACAGCTTGTCCCAGTTGAAGTTGAACTCCAACACCGGTGTCTCGCCGCGCGGCGCCCAGGTGCGGCAACGATGCGGCTTCTGACTCAATCCGCTTTCGTCGATGAAGACGATCGTACGTTCTTCTTTGCGGGCTTTTTTTTAATGGCCGGCCAAGTCTTGCGCTGCCAGCCGCGGATGGCCTCTTCGTTGCGCTCCCGCGCTTTGCCGACGGGCCGTTGCGGGCTCCAACCGAGCGCCCGCAGGATCTTCCAGACATGGCCCTCGTGATAGCGCACGCCGAACTCGTCTCCGATCAGACGAGCGACCCGCGGACAGCTCCACAGCGGCGTCGGGAAGCCGTGCGCCTCGGGGCCTTCCAGCAGCAACGCCTCGAGGCGTTCGAGCTGCGCGGCGTCCAACAGCGGCTTACGGCCGGCGCGGCCGGCCTGGCGCAACCCGGCTTCGCCGTCACGCCGGTATCGTCGCAGCCACTCGCTGACGCTTTGCCGCGCGACCTTCAATCGCCTCGCTGTCTCGGACTGACTACAGCCTTGCTCGACCAACCGGATCGCTTTGAAACGGCGCTTCTCCAGGGCCTCGAAATCCCGCCGTACGCCTTTTGTATTTCCCATACATACAAAGACGTACGTACCCCAAAAAGGCGTCACTTTGTTTTGCGAGACTCAATAAGCCCGCATTTTCAATTTGATGTATGAGCTTCAGACCATCCAGCGACCTTCAGCGTCTTTATTGATAGGGGCTAGAGCCCGATAAAGACGCCATGGAGGTCAACACCCGATGGGTGAAAAAGAAAACAAGCCGTTTCAGCTCACGTTCAATGGATTTCTCAAAGTCGATTTCCAAGGATCGCGAGTCACCTCGGATGGCGGTCTGATTCTCGTTCGCGAACTGGATGAACGACTCGGACTCGGGAAGCTGATCGACGAGCATCTCAGCGACTCGCGACAAGGCTTGAACAAGAAGTTCCCGCTGGCCGATCTGCTGCGGCAGTCGGTCTACAGCCGACTCGCTGGCTACGAGGACCTCAATGACGCCGTTCGAGTATCCGCCGATCCGACCTTTCGCTTGATCGGCTCGAAGAGGAACTGGGATCGCGGAGCAGCCTTGACCTCGACGCTGCATGGCTTCGAGACGGAGATGCTGGCGAGCGAAGAGAACTTGCTGGGGCTGATGGCAGTGAACCGGGAGCTGGTCGCGCAAGCCGAAGCTCCCGACGGTTCAGACCGCGTGGTGCTCGACATGGACTCCACGGAGAGCCCCGTCCACGGCCAACAGGAAGGCAGTGCCTACAACGGCCATTTTGAGTCCCTCTGCTATCACCCGCTGTTGCTGTTCAACCAGCACGGCGACTGCCTAGGCGCGAAGCTGCGTCCCGGCAACGTGCACAGCGCCGAGGACTGGGACGAGCTGCTACTGCCGGAGATCGAACGACAACAGGCGGAGGGCAAACAGGTGACGTTCCGCGCCGACGCCGCCTTCGCCAAGCCCGAGATCTACGAGGCGATGGAGGAGCGCGGCGTGGACTACGTGATTCGCATCCCGGCGAACAAGAGCCTGGAGCTGGAGATCGAGGACATCCTGTTTCGGCCACCGGGCAGGCCGAACGCCAAGCCCCTAGTGCGCTACAAGAGTTTTCGCTATCAGGCCGAGAGCTGGTCGAAGGCAAGGCGAGTTGTCGCCAAGGTCGAGCATCACCAGGGCGAACTATTCCCGCGCGTCGGATTTGTCGTGACGAGCATGAGCTTGCCGAGCCGCTCGGTCGTGCGGTTCTACAACAAGCGCGGCACGGCGGAGCAGTGGATCAAAGAAGGCAAACAGGCCACGCACTGGACCCGCTTGTCGTGTCACCGCTTCCGAGCCAACGAGGTACGGCTGCAACTCAGCGTGCCGGCCTACAACCTGGGCAACCTGTGGCGGCGGCTAGGGCTGCCGTAGCGAATCAAAAGCTGGTCGCTAACGAGTTTGCAACACAGGTTGATGAAGACCGGCGGTCGGCTGGTCAAGCATGCTCGCTACTACTGGTTGCTGCTGGCGGAGGGGCATCTGAACCGGCGGCTGTTCGGTGACATGCTGCATAGGATCTGGGCGCTGCCTGTGCCGGGTGGGTAGCGTTGCCCGGGCGAGGATCAACAGTTTTTGGCTCCAAAAAGGTTTCGCAGGGAGCAGTGTCGGCCGGAGCGCCGTTCAGTCCGCTCAATCAACGTCTGTGAGCGGACGGACGAGCCCTGGCGCCTACCGGCGGAGGTGATGTGCAGGGTTCAGCGCGAAAAGACGTGGTATTCGGCGCAGCGGGGGTGTATCCTGTGACCGTGCCAGGGCCAAAATGGAAATCCTGACTAAGAGGATATCTTCGATCTCCAGCTCCAGGCTCTTGTTGGCCGGGATGCGAATCACGTAGTCCACGCCGCGCTCCTCCAACGTCTCGTAAATATCCGGCTTGGCGAAGGCGGCATCGGCCCGGAACGTCACCTGTTTGCCCTCCGCCTGTTGGCGTTCGATTTCCGGCAGCAGCAGTTCGTCCCAGTCCTCGGCGCTGGACACGTTGCCCGGTCGCAACTTTGCCGCCAAGCAATCGCCGTGCTGGTTGAACAGCAACAGTGGGTGGTAGCAGACCGACTCGAAGTGGCCGTTGTAGGCGCTGCCTTCCTGCCGGCCGTGGACGGGGCTCTCGGTAGAGTCCATGTCCAGCACGACGCACGCGGAGTCATCACCGGCCTCGGCTTGCGCGATCAACTCGCGGTTCACCGCCATCAGCCCGATCAGATTCTCGTCGCCGGCGAGCATGGCGGTCTCGAAGCTCTGCAGCCGGGAGGTCAGCGCCGCGCCGCGATCCCAGTTCTTCTTCGAGCCAATCAGCCGAAAGGTTGGATCGGCGGAGACACGAACGGCGTCGTTGAGATCCTCGTAGCCCGCCAAGCGGGAGTAGACCGACTGTCGCAGCAGATCGACGAACGGGAACTTCTTGTTCGAGCCTTGCCGCGAATCCGTCAGATGCTCGTCTATCAGCTTGCCTAGTCCGAGTCGTTCGTCCAGTTCGCGAATGAGAATCAGCCCGCCATCCGAGGTGACTCGCGATCCTTGGAAATCGACCTTGAGAAATCCATTGAAGGTGAGCTGAAACGGTTTGTTTTCTTTTTCACCCATTGGGTGTTGATCTCCTCAGCGCCTTGAGTGCTTTCAAGCCCGCATAAATAAAGGCGTCCGAGTCCACCCGATGGTTAGCAGAACCGAAACTAAAGTGGAAATCCGGGCTAAGATTATCCAGGCGATTCGATACACCGCCCAGAACCACAGGCCCAAGGCTAATCCGTACCCTCGGGCAGCGGACAGGAAGTCCAGCAGGTATGGATTGAGTGCCAGAGCCGTTACTGACATGAGAAAGAGAAAACCGGACCCAAACAGTAACCTAGATAACTGGAAGCACGCTGCAAAATAAATCAGTCCCCCGAGTAGACTCGGAAGGCTTAAACTGAACTCAGACAGGCCAAGAAGCCAAATCGAAACCTTGGCGAGTAGCGTGAAAAGGACGTGATTGTTGGCATCGTATACTTGGCCCATTTTGGAAAAAGCGGGGGCGACAAATTCGAGGTAAGTGAGTGCCTCGTCATACGTGATTGACTGGGTCCAAGCCCGATAGACATTCGTTGAGAACAGTGTAGCGAGCAGGGCAAACGCAAAAACTGGCGCGATGCTTGGGGCCAGGAAGCGCTGCATGAACGAAGTGGCTGTATTCATACTACCCGGGTTTGAACGCCGACTCCGAGTCTGAGTGCGCATCTATCCAGGATTTCCATTTTGGCCCTGGCACGGTCACAGGATACACCCCCGCTGCGCCGAATACCACGTCTTTTCGCGCTGAACCCTGCACATCACCTCCGCCGGTAGGCGCCAGGGCTCGTCCGTCCGCTCACAGACGTTGATTGAGCGGACTGAACGGCGCTCCGGCCGACACTGCTCCCTGCGAAACCTTTTTGGAGCCAAAAACTGTTGATCCTCGCCCGGGCAACGCTACCCACCCGGCACAGGCAGCGCCCAGATCCTATGCACCCGGATTTCCACTTTAGTTTCGGTTCTGCTAACCATCGGGTGGACTCGGACGCCTTTATTTATGCGGGCTTGAAAGCACTCAAGGCGCTGAGGAGATCAACACCCAATGGGTGAAAAAGAAAACAAACCGTTTCAGCTCACCTTCAATGGATTTCTCAAGGTCGATTTCCAAGGATCGCGAGTCACCTCGGATGGCGGGCTGATTCTCATTCGCGAACTGGACGAACGACTCGGACTAGGCAAGCTGATAGACGAGCATCTGACGGATTCGCGGCAAGGCTCGAACAAGAAGTTCCCGTTCGTCGATCTGCTGCGACAGTCGGTCTACTCCCGCTTGGCGGGCTACGAGGATCTCAACGACGCCGTTCGTGTCTCCGCCGATCCAACCTTTCGGCTGATTGGCTCGAAGAAGAACTGGGATCGCGGCGCGGCGCTGACCTCCCGGCTGCAGAGCTTCGAGACCGCCATGCTCGCCG
This sequence comes from Bryobacterales bacterium, assembly GCA_965238125.1. Classification (GTDB taxonomy): domain Bacteria; phylum Acidobacteriota; class Terriglobia; order Bryobacterales; family UBA6623; genus UBA6623. The sequence goes on from OZ250179.1 coordinate 2,382,169, forward strand.
GCGACGAGAATCTGATCGGGCTGATGGCGGTGAACCGCGAGTTGATCGCGCAAGCCGAGGCCGGTGATGACTCCGAGTGCGTCGTGCTGGACATGGACTCTACCGAGAGCCCCGTCCACGGCCGGCAGGAAGGCAGCGCCTACAACGGCCACTTCGAGTCGGTCTGCTACCACCCACTGTTGCTGTTCAACCAGCACGGCGATTGCTTGGCGGCAAAGTTGCGACCGGGCAACGTGTCCAGCGCCGAGGACTGGGACGAGCTGCTGCTGCCGGAAATCGAACGCCAACAGGCGGAGGGCAAACAGGTGACGTTCCGGGCCGATGCCGCCTTCGCCAAGCCGGATATTTACGAGACGTTGGAGGAGCGCGGCGTGGACTACGTGATTCGCATCCCGGCCAACAAGAGCCTGGAGCTGGAGATCGAAGATATCCTGTTTCGTCCGCCGGGCAGGCCGAGCGCAAAGCCCCTGGTGCGCTACAGGAGCTTTCGGTATCAGGCCGCGAGCTGGTCGAAGTCCCGGCGGGTTGTTGCGAAGGTCGAGCATCACCAAGGTGAGTTGTTTCCTCGCGTCGGTTTCATCGTCACGAGCATGGCCTTGCCGAGCCGCTCGCTGGTGCGGTTCTACAACAAGCGCGGCACGGCGGAGCAGTGGATCAAGGAAGGCAAACAAGCGACGCATTGGACAAGGCTGTCATGCCATCGGTTCCGGGCCAACGAAGTGCGACTGCAACTCAGCGTGCTGGCCTATAACCTGGGGAACCTATGGCGGAGGCTCGGGCTGCCGCAACGGATCAAGAGCTGGTCGCTGACGAGCTTGCAACAGCGGCTGATGAAGACGGGCGGTAGGCTGGTCAAGCATGCGCGGTACTATTGGCTGCTGTTGGCCGAAGGACATCTGAACCGGCGGCTGTTCGGCGACATGCTGCATAGGATCTGGGCGCTGCCTGTGCCGGGTGGGTAGCGTTGCCCGGGCGAGGATCAACAGTTTTTGGCTCCAAAAAGGTTTCGCAGGGAGCAGTGTCGGCCGGAGCGCCGTTCAGTCCGCTCAATCAACGTCTGTGAGCGGACGGACGAGCCCTGGCGCCTACCGGCGGAGGTGATGTGCAGGGTTCAGCGCGAAAAGACGTGGTATTCGGCGCAGCGGGGGTGTATCCTGTGACCGTGCCAGGGCCAAAATGGAAATCCTGGCGAAGACGTCTGATTCACGCCGCAAGCGACGGCGGCCGTTCTTAAGGTAGCGCATGTCGGAGCTGCTATACTTGGCCGCGACCGTCGGTCACTCGACTCGCATAGATTCCGCCAGCCCGAGTTCCTGGAGCGCCTGGCGCAGCTCAGACACCAGACCCTGAGCCGTGCCAGAACTAACGGTCACTGAAAACTCCAAACCAATCTTGAGGTCAGCACCAGTTCGTAACTTTGGAAGGATCTTGGTCCCCAGGCGGTTCCAGCCAGGATTTCCGATTTGGCTCCTCTGACGGCACGAGTCTACACCCTCACCCGGCGAAGCGCAACCATTTCTCCACCCGAAAGAGGCGGCGGCTGAGGCGGGACCGATCGAGCCCCCTTCTTGCCCCTCATGGGGGCTGATCCGCCGCTGCGAAGTCAATTTCGCAGACACCCCTCCGAGCTTCCGTCCTCAGTACACAGATTTCGCATTCGCCAAGTGCGGTGCTAACCACCCGGCACAGGCAGCGCCCAGATCCTCCGCAGCATGTCGCCAAACAGCCGCCGGTTCAGATGTCCCTCGGCCAAGAGCAACCAGTAGTACCGCGCGTCCTTGACCAATCTGCCGCCCGTCTTCATCAACCGCTGCTGCAAGCTCGTCAGTGACCACGTCTTGATCCTGTGCGGCAACCCGAGTCGCCGCCACAGGTTGCCCAGGTTGTAGGCCGGCACGCTTAACTGCAAGCGCACCTCGTTCGCCTGGAAGCGATGGCACGACAGCCGCGTCCAGTGCGTCGCTTGCTTACCTTCTTTGATCCACTGCTCCGCCGTGCCGCGCTTGTTGTAGAAACGCACCACCGACCGGCTTGGCAAGCTCATGTTCGTCACGATAAAACCGACGCGCGCGAATAGCTCGCCCTGGTGGTGCTCGACCTTGGCGACAACTCGTCTCGGCCCCTTCCAGCTCTCCGCCTGATAGCGAAAGCTCTTGTAGCGCACTAGCGGCTTGCGGCCGGGCCTCCCCGGCGGACGAAACAGGATGTCTTCGATTTCCAGCTCCAGGTTCTTACTTGGCCGGAATGCGGATCGTGTAGTCCGCGCCGCGCTCCTCCAGCGCCTCGTAGATCTCCGGCTTGGCAAAGGCGGCATCGCCCCGGAAGGCGACCTGCTTGCCCGCAGCCTGTTGGCGCTCGATCTCCGGCAACAATAGCTCATCCCAGTCCTCGGCGCTGTGCACGTTGCCGGGACGCAGCTTGGCAGCGAGGCAATCACCATGACCGTTGAACAAAAGCAACGGGTGGTAGCAGACCGACTCGAAGTGTCCGTTGTAGGCACTGCCTTCCTGTTGGCCATGGACCGGACTCTCGGTGGAGTCCATGTCCAGAACGACCCGCTCGGAGTCGTCGAACGCCTCCGCTTGCCCGACCAGCTCTCGGTTCAGCGCCATCAGCCCCAGCAGGTTCTCTTCGCTCGCCAGCATCTCCGTCTCGAAGCCATGCAGCGTCGAGGTCAAGGCCGCTCGGCGATCCCAGTTCCTCTGCGAGCCGATCAAGCGAAACGTCGGGTCAGCCGACACTCGGACGGCGTCGTTGACGTCCTCGTAGCCTGCCAAGCGGCTGTAGATCGACTGGCGCAGCAGATCGGCCAGCGGGAACTTCTTGTTCAAGCCTTGTCGCGAGTCGCTGAGATACTCATCGATCAGCTTCCCGAGACCGAGCCGCTCGTCCAGTTCGCGAACCAAAATCAGGCCACCGTCGGAAGTGACATGCGATCCCTGGAAATCGACTTTCAACAAGCCGTTGAAACTTAGCTGGAATGGCTTGGTTTGTTTTTCACCCATTGGGTGTTGGCCTCCATGGCGTCCTCATCGGGCTCTAGCCCCTATGAATAAAGACGCTCAAGGCCGCTGGAAGGTCGGGATGTCAAACATCAAATTGAAAATGCGGGGTAGAACAGGCCTGACGGCTTCATGCGGGACTTCATCGCACGCCCCCAGCGGTCGATGTTGTCGAGCCAGGTCACGGTTCCGTGTGACGTATAGACGATGTCGAAGTCGTCCACTATCGCCCGATCCAGATCGAGTACGTCAGCGCAGACGAACGTGGCGCGATCCTGGAGCCCGCTCCGGCGTGCCAGCCGCCCTGCCCGCGAAACCGCTTCTTCGGAGAAATCGACGCCCACAACGGTGGCTCCCAATCGAGCCCAGCTCGGCGTGTCGAGACCGAAATGACACTGCGTGTGCAGCAATTTCAACCCCCGCACCGGACCAACCGCAGCGATTTCATGTTTCGGAATCGTGATGTTCTCTGACAGAAAGGCCTCGACGTCGTAGAACTTGCTCTTGGCGTGCACTGGAGTCACTTCGTTCCAGCGGCGTCGATTCGCTTCGTGCCTATCGGTCATCTCGGAAATATTTCACTCGCCCGGGCGACTCGAAGGATTGGCTCGGGCATCCTCACAACAAGTCCGCGTTCTCGGAAGTGACCCTGAGGGCTCGCTGAACGGAAAGTCGCTTCCTACGATGGGGTTATCGGACGGGGGCCGCAAACCCACGTTCGCTCTACGATGCGGCTGCGGACCGAAAGCTCTATTGAGGACCAATCCTTACCTTTCTTCCGCAACGGGAATTGATCGTAAGCTCACGGCTCCGCCTGTTTCTCGAAACCAGCTCCACGACCGAGACGATTCAGGTCAAAACCCGATCGAAATATCGGTAAAGCACGCGAACGCGTTGGTCGTGAAAACGGCCACCGGAATCGCCTCGCCCGCGATCACCGGGCTCGGGATCGTAACATTCACCTGATAGAGTCCCGCGAATCCCGGCACCGCTCCGGCGAAGAATATCTCCCCCACCTCGCCCCCGAATAGTACTTGCAAGTTCGGGTCGACCACACGAGCAAACGGTTCTGCCCCGGGGCCGGGAGCCCCATCCGCGATTGGGGGATCGAGCGCCCCCAACCCGGTCAGAAAGATGACGACGGTCTCGCCGGGTTCGGCGGGGTCGACCGCCGTCACCAGGCGGAAATCGGGGTGGGTGATGGTCCCCGGCCCGAAGCCGGTCTGTTGCGTGGAGAAGATGCTCGGGCTGGTGGCCGCGACGGGCACGCGGACGGAATTCGAGTTCACGCCGTTGTTGTTGACCACAATCTCGGCGAAGTTCCCCGACACGCCGAAGGGAATCTGAAGATTGATTTGGCGATCGTTGACGAACAGCAGAGGCGCCGGGATGTTGTTGACCAGGACGCTGACACCGAGCAGTTCCGTTGGCAGCGGAATGACGTCATTGAGTTTTGCCGCGGGCGCCAACCCGCCTCCAAACAGCGAAACAAGCGTTCCACCCGATACCGGAAAAGTGGGCGGTGCAAACGAAGCCGCGTTGACCACTCCCAAGGGCGAGAGAAAGACTCCGTCGCCGGTCGGGTCCGGCATCCGAACGCCAAAGAATATGCCGTGAAGAACCGACAGGTCGGTGTCCGCCAAAACCTGCGCCCCGAGGAACGCCGGCGGTATGCCGCCCGCCGAGGGTCCTAACGCCATGTTCGTGACGAAGGGATCTTGGAACGCGGCCAGATGACCCGAGCCGTCGGCGTCGATGCGGCAGACCTGCAGCGCGCCGAAGTCGAGCGGGAACAAGTCGAATCTCTGTCGTTGGGACAGAAGCCCGGCACCCTCGCCGTTAGCGAGGATACCTCCCGTGGCCGACGTGTAACCATTCGCCAACCCTTGGCTGTCAATGCCGCGCTCGATTACCAACTCGGCGATCCAATAGCTTCCTTCCCACGATGAGTCGTCCACCGTCACCTCGGGATTCTTGACACCGAGAAGAATATGTCGCGCGCCCTCGGCGGTGGAAAAGCCGATCAGGTAGTTCCCCATGGCGGACACAAAGATGTCGCGATCCCCCGCGAGCAGGTCGGCGTCGACTCCTAGGAGTCTGTCCGAGTAACAACTTGGCGCAGTTCCGGCAGGGCGGGAGATTCGGGCGCCGAGGTCAGCGACGCACGGGCGCGGAAGGCTCGTCGACCGCCGGGCGCCACAAACAAACCGCGCGGGCCGCCCAAAACGGCTTCCAGAGCCCTCCATGCGCCTCGCCGGCGCCCCCTTCCCGGTTTTTCTCCATCACGCTCCGCCACACAGCCCGTGCATCTTCAAAATATTGTGCGTCAAGCACACCAAGGCCCACTCGCCCCGCACTTTCTTCAACCCCCGCAACAAAAATTGACGAATCCCGCGGGCTTGTTTAATCTGTCCGAATATCGGCTCCACGATCCCTTTGCGTTGCGCGTACATCTTCGCTCCCGCTTTCGTCCGTAACTTGCGCTCCATCCGCTCGACTCGCGTGAGGTGGCTCGGGATCCGCCCCCGCGGCGGCGACGCCCGTTGTCCGCGCCGGTGTCTCTGGGCGGCAATATACGCTTCGATCTTTTGCTCAGGCTTCTCGGGCGCTTCCAACGATTCCAAGTTCTTCTCCGAACAATAGCCGCTGTCGGCCAACACTTCGTCGGGCCGTTGCCCCGACTGCCGCTCGACCGCTTCCACCAACGGCGCCAGTTGCTCTTTGTCGTTCGCCGCCTCGGTCAGCGTCTGCCCGACAATCAATTGCGCCACGCTCTCGACCGCCGCCTGTGCGTTGTAGCCCTGCACGAACCCGTCGCCGCTTTTCATAATGCGCGACTCCGGATCGGTGAAATTGTATTGATCTTTGTCGCGCGGTTCGGCTTGCCGCGCCGGCTCGTCACAGCGACCCGCGGCGGCGGCTTGCTGTTGCGCCCGTTGCTTCGCTCGTTGCTCCAGCGCCTGCTTGGCTTGGCGAATCTTCTCCAGCCGCGTCTGCCGGCGTTGCAACTCCTCGGGCAATTCGTCGCCCGGCTTCTCGGCCCCGTAGCGCGCGTCCTCCGCCGCGTCGACTGCTTCGGCTTCGGCCAACATTTGCTTCACCTCGGCCGCCAACTGTGGCTCGCTGTGCTGGATCCGCCCGTAACTCATGGCCTTGTGCTTGGAGGCGTTGGCCTTCATCTTCGTGCCGTCGAGCGCCACCCGACCCAGCTTCATCGCCCCGCTCTCGAGCGCCACCCGCAACACTTGTTGGAACAGCCCCTCGAGGGCTTCCAGGTGGATCTTGCGAAAATCCGAGATCGTGCGGAAGTCGGGCTGGTTGCCGGCCGCCAACACGCGAAAGGCTACGTCCTCGACCAGCCGCCGGGCGATCCGGCGCGAGGAGCGCACGCCCAGGCAATAGCCGTAGAGCAGCAGTTTGACCATCAGCCGCGGATGATAAGGCGGCTGCCCGCGCTGCTCCCTTTCATAGACCTTCTCGATGGCCGACAAATCCAGTTGATCAACGAGGTCGTTGACGAAATAGACGAGGTGGTTTTCGGGCAGCCAATCCTGCAAACTGAGAGGCAGCAGCAGTTTCTGCTCGGGAAGGTAGGCCCGGTAGGTTTTGCCCATAAACCATTATCCCCCACTTTTGTTTTTTCTCCAAGAAGATAATGAATACTCGGACAGACTCCTAGGGAAAGCGTTCCGCTTCCGTCCGCGTTGACGCCGTTAGGTTACGTTGGGCAGGTTTTCGGTGAAATTGACATCGTCGAACAGTGCACTATGACCGATCACGTCCGCTGCGGGGAAGCTGCCTTGTCCGTCGGCGGTGAGCAGGGCGAAGGTCGTTGTGATGCCGTCGTCGGAACCGTCGGGCAGGGCCAACGTCGCCAGGGCATAGTTGCCGATAACCGTTGCATTGCTAACGGCCGTCCTCGGAGCCCGCACGGCGACAAAGAGGTCATAGGAACCGTCGGTGGTTTCGGTCGAGGAGCCGAGGACGATCTCGGCGTCGGCACCGATGCGGGCGTTCACGTCGAGGCTCGATTCGATCGGATTTGTCAGGATCGCGAAAGCATTGGTGTCGACCGCGTAGGTCCCCGCTCCCTCCGCAGCCAGGGCGGCCTCGCTGCCGCTGCCGATTCGGCCTTGATAGGTGTAGCCTCCGGCGCCGTCGAAGGTCATCGTCCCGCCTAGGTTGCGGGTGTTGGCCGCTCGGCCCTTATTGCCGGTCGAGATGAGCAAATGGACGAAATGGTATTGGCCCGAAAGCGTCCCGGCGTCGAACAGTTGCGCCCGGGTGGTGATCGCGGACGACAACACGAGGAAGAAGAGAAATAGCAGTCTCATGGGATTCAGCCTTGAAAACATGGACGTGAGGCGAAACATGGCGGGGTACATGCCGCTTGGCCCGCCGTTACTATCGTAACGAACCGACAACCTGCCCCCTCGCTCAGCCGTCAAACGTCGGCCGCCGACGTGGCGCGCGCCTCCAGGCGAGCCGTGTCGGCATTCGTGCCAACATCTCTTGCCCTCCGCGGCGTCCCGCAATCCGCTCGGCCGGACAAACCGGCGCGGCGCTTCTTAAGAGCAACCCGGGAAGCCCGCGAAAGTTGCGCCCGGAGAAGAGCGGGGTGCGTGAAATAAATGTGGGACATCCTTTCTCGCGACGCGAGCGATCGAAAGTAGAGTTGTACTCGGAAATCCACGCCCACGGGCTCCGGCACGAGCCCTGGAAATTTAGCCCACGGCTTCAGCCGTGGGAAAAAGGGACACCGGACGGGAAGCCCCAGCGGGGCGCCGGAACAAGATTTCCCGCGGGGTCCCTGCCGGGGCCGCTGAGCGTCTGCCGCCCCTCGGTACGAGACAGTTTCGATTTCAAGAGCCTTTTCCGGTGCCCACGATCTGCCAATTCTCCCACGTGGATGTCGCGCACACCCCGGAGAAATGCGGGTCAGCGCGGGTAAGCGCTCCCGATACAATGAGACATCCTTATGAAGATACGACTTGTATCCTCTCCGCCGGAACAAATCAAGGCGGATGCCGTGGTTTCCTTTCTCTCGGAGGCTTCCGAGGGGTCTTCCCCGCCCCGCGCCGACCTGGAGGCGGCAACAAACGGCCTGGTGAGCGAACTGTACGCATCGGGCGAGTTCAGCGGGAAGCTGTTCGAAACAGCTTTACTGCATCGTCCGACAGGCTTTGAGGCCCAAAGACTCCTCTTGGTGGGCGCAGGCCCGCACGCGGAACTCACCTCGTCAAGACTGCGCCAAGCGGCCGGCGCGGCTTTGCGTTTCGCCAAGAAGAAAGGCGTGCGGCGCTTAGCGTTGGTTCCGCCGGAAGAGCCGGCAGCCGGCGACGCCGTGCAGAGCGTAACGGAAGGCGCTCTGTTGGGAGACTACGAGCCCGACGCCTACCACACCGAGCGCAAAGACCCGAAGGCCGTCGAAGAAATGATCGTCGTCGCCCAAGACGACGTCAAAGGCCGCTTCGATGCCGCCGTGGCGATTGCCGAAGCGCAGAATTTTGCGAGGAAGTTGGTCAACGAACCCGGCAACCTGTTGACGCCCACGCGGCTGGCGAAGCATGCCCGCGAGATGGCCGCCGGAGCCGGTCTGGATATCGATGTTCTCGATCGCGGCCGAATCGAAGAGTTGAAGATGGGTGCGCTGCTGGGCGTGGCGCGGGGAAGCGCCGAGCCGCCCGTGCTGATGGTCGTGAAATACCGGCCCGAAAACCCGGAGTCAACGACTCATCTCGGTCTGGTCGGCAAGGCCGTCACTTTCGACACCGGCGGTATTTCGTTGAAACAGCCGACGGATATGGGCCGCATGAAATACGACATGGCGGGCGGCGCGGCCATGCTCGGCGCGATGCAAGCCCTGGCCGCTCTCAAGCCTCGCATCGCGGTGACCGCCATCGTCCCCTCGGTGGAGAACATGCCGGGCTCCAAAGCCCAACGTCCCGGTGACGTCGTGACATCGATGGCGGGCAAGACGATCGAGATCATCAACACCGACGCCGAGGGACGGCTCATCCTCGCCGACGCCCTGACCTATGCCGAGCAACTCGGATGCACCCATCTCGTCGACGCCGCGACGCTGACCGGATCGATTGTCGTCGCGCTCGGCCGTGAACGCATCGGTGCTTTCACGAACTCCGAAGCGTGGCTCGACGAATTGATGAAGGCTGCGGACACCGCCGGCGAAAAGTTCTGGCCGATGCCCTTGGATGAGGAGTACGGGGAGAACATCCGCAGTCCGATTGCCGATCTGGCCAATAGCGGACCGCGCTGGGGCGGCTCGGTCACCGCCGCGATGTTCCTCAAGGCGTTCGCTGATCCGCTGCCTTGGGTGCATCTCGACATCGCGGGAACGGCTTGGCTTGAAGACGAGAAGCCCTATCTGGCCAAGGGCCCGAGCGGCGTCGCGCTGCGAACGCTGACGGCGTTGGCGATGAAGTTGTCATAGCGCGCGCCGCTGGTAACATGAGAAATTGCGGCGCCGGCGAGCCGGGGGCTTCGTCCTCCGCTTGCGCCGTTGTTAACGCCTTGCCTCCGCGGGAACGAACCCGCATCCTTCAACCGCCGTGTCCACACCGCGCGCTCAATTGACCTGTTACGACCCCGATTGCGGGAAGCGTTTTTCCGTCGACGAGGTCCTGTACCAGTGCCCCTCCTGCGGCTCGCTGCTCGAAACGGAGAACGATTTCTCCGAAATCGACGCCGCCGAGCTGGAGCGTTGCTGGCAACAGCGGCGATTGAGCCGCGACCCGCTCGACGTCAGCGGCGTGTGGCGCTACCGCGAGATTCTGCCCTTCGTGGAGGATCTTCGCCACGTCGTCACGTTGCGGGAGGGCAACACGCTGCTACTCGATGCGCCGCGCGCGGCCGATTACGGAGGCCTTGCGCGCATCCAATTCAAGCACCAAGGCTACAATCCCACAGCGTCGTTCAAGGACAACGGAATGACCGCGGGCGTGACGCAAGCGGCCAAGCTGGGCATGAAGCGCGTAGCATGCGTCTCGACCGGCAATACTTCCGCGTCGATGGCCGCTTATGCCGCGGTCGCCGGCATGCAAGCGATCATTTTCATTCCGCACGGCAACATCGCTTACGGGAAATTGGCGCAGGCGCTCGAATACGGCGCGCTGACGCTGCAGGTGGAAGCAAACTTCGATCAGATCCTGGCATTGGTCCGGCAATTAACCGAACAGTCGGGTATTTATCTGCTCAACTCCATCAATCCCTTTCGCATCGAGGGACAAAAGACGATCGTCGTCGAAATGCTCGATCAGCGAGGTTGGAGGGTGCCGGATTGGATCGTGATGCCGGGTGGCAATCTCGGGAACGTGTCGGCATTGGGAAAGGGCCTGCGGGAACTCGAGCAGATCGGCTTGATTGACAAGACTCCTCGCATTGCCGTGATTCAGGCCGAGCGTTCGGCGCCCTTCGAAGAATTGTTCCGCCGCGGAGAAGGCGTGCTGACGCCGATCGAGAACCCCGAGACACTGGCGACGGCGATTCGGATCGGCTCGCCGGTTTCCTGGCCCAAGGCACTGCGTGAGGTCACGAGTCGGCGGGGGACGGTCGAGAAGGTCAGCGAGCAGGAAATCGCGGATGCCAAGGCCGTGATCGGTCGCTGCGGCATCGGTTGCGAACCGGCGTCGGCGGCAACGCTGGCGGGAATTCGCAAGCTAACGGCGGACGGAACCATTTCAAGAGACGCCGATGTTGTGGCCGTTTTGACGGGGCACTTATTGAAAGATCCCGATTTCGTTTATCGATATCACACCGGGCAACTCAAGACTCCGAGCGACGAGGCGATCACCTCGACTTTCGGCAACAAGCCGGTCGTGATGCCGAATGACGCCGGGCGGATCATCGATTTTCTGGATAAAAACGCAAAGTAGAGTGTCGCCGGCAGCCTGCCGTGAAAATCAAACTATGCGAAGGAGGGATATCAATACCCCAGCATGGGCACGCCCCGCAAGACGCCGGCCGGGCGCCGGGTTCGATCCACCCGCGAGTTGGCGGCGACCGGCTCTTCGGCCGTCATGACCCATTCGCCGTCCAAAAACTGAACCGAGACCACCACGGCAAGGTTCACCGGACCGTGCTCGTTCTTCAGCACCGCCAGCCTCGTGGCGGCATCCTCGGGTCGACCGTCGAGTTCGACGAGTTTGATGCGGCCGTCGGTGAGCCGGGCCACTAGAAAAGTTCCCGGGCGATGCCCCCGAGCCATCATGCGGCGCATCGAGCCGCGCAGGTCCGCAACCAAATTTCATCGGGGCTCGGCGCTGAAAAGCTCGGGCTGGGTATGTTCCACCTACCCCTTATCGGCCACGAGAGCGGGAGTGCGGCGTGAAATTTCGGACGGCGGAGCCATGCCGCGGGCGGGGAAAGCCGCCCGGGCCCACCCGCGCCCTATGACACCTTGATCAGCTCGCTGTCGGCCTCGACGGGATCATCCGACCATGTCCCCAATCTGCCCGGATCCCGATCATTACTGTCTCTGCCGGAGGTGACCCGCCTGGACGGTTGATCAGAGTCGAACCCCTTAAACGGCTGCAAGATGGCGTGATCGCGATCGGCTGCAAGCAACTTGGAAAACATCGACGTCGGAAGAGGCCGGCTCACCACGAACCCTTGAATCGTGTTGCACCCGAAGTCCCGCAAAAGGGGCAATTGCTCGATTCGCTCGACGCCCTCGGCGGTCACCTTCAGGTCGAGTCGGTGGGCGGTTCCGATCAGGCCCTCCAGCAGGGCCGCTGCCTTCGGGTCTTCGAGAATTTCGGCGACGAAGGCGCGGTCAAATTTTAACGTGGTCAAGGGAAGTCGCCGTAGATAGTCCAAGCACGAGTAACCGGTCCCGAAATCATCGATGGCAATTCCGACCCCATGCTTGGAGAGTGCAACCAAATTTTGCACGGCCTCGGATTCGCCCTCCACCAGGGTGCTCTCGGTCACTTCCAGTTCCAGACAGTTCGGGGGCAAACTCGTCTCTTCCAAGACTGTCGTCACGGTGTTGGTAAAGCTCGGCTCCTTGAGCTGGCGGACTGAGACGTTCACCGAGACCTTGTGCTGTTGGTAGCCGAGTTGCCGCCATTTCGCTTGTTGTTCGCAAGCGGTTCGCAGCACCCACTTACCGATATCGCCGATCAAGCCCATTTCCTCGGCTTGCGGAATAAAATCGGCCGGTGAGACGATCTCACCGTCAGAGCGCTTCCATCGTACCAACGCCTCGGAGCCCTCGATGTGATAGGTAGCCATGGACACGAGCGGCTGGTAGTGAAGCAACATCTCGCCGCGGCTGACCGCTTTGGCGAGACCCTCTTGAAGCTCCCAGATCCGCAACATGCGTCCGTGCATCCCGGCATTGAACAAGCTGAAGCCCTCTTTATGCGTCTTGGCCTCGTACATCGCGATGTCCGCGTTCCTGAGCAGATCGCCGGCCGTAATTGAACCATCGCTCAGGGCAATGCCGATGCTGCCCGCCGGAGAGACCTTGTGGCCGTCGACTTCCAACGGAGCCGACAAGGTATCGAGAATGCGTTGCGCGCAGGCCGCGGCTTCCGTTTCGTCGGCCACTCTATTGAGCAAGACGACAAACTCATCGCCGCCCAGGCGGGCGACCAGATCACCCTGACGCACACTGGACTTCAACCTTTGCGCCACAACCCGCAGCAGTTCGTCCCCGACGGCGTGGCCCAGGCTGTCGTTGACAATCTTGAAGCGGTCGAGGTCAATAAAAAGGACGGCGAATAGTTGGCCGCGTTGGCTCGCGTGATCCAATTGCCTCATGAGAAAGTTGCGGTTGGGCAGCCCGGTCAGCCGGTCGTGCATGGCGTCGTGGATGAGCCCTTTTTCGACTTCAACCAGCACGGTGATGTCGGTCTGCGACCCAGCGAACTGCGTCGGCTCGGACCACTTGTCTCTCTTGGCTTGGCCTCGCACCAAGACCCATCGATAGCTGCCGTCGCGGTGGCGAATGCGATATTGGCTCTCGAAATGGGGTGTCTGACCGTGCAAATGCGCGTGGAGATCTTTACTTCAGCGAGCTGAGATAAAAAGTGTGGACTCGCCCGAACCATTCCTCGGGATCGGTACCAATCTCATGGTCCTCGTATCCGAGCATTGCCTTCCACTGGGAAGAGAGATGGATCTTATTGGTCTTGAGGTCCCAATACCACAGCCCCTCGTTACCGCTCTCTACCGCCAGGTCGTAGCGGTCCTTGTTTTGTTTGAACTCTCGCTGGTGACGTTTTTCCTTCAGTTTTCGATGGAAGGAGCGGTCATGTCGACTCACTCGCAGTTTGAGCACCAGAGCGGCCGGCATAGTCGCGGCCAGCGCACCGAGGCCGACGAGAAAGGGTGGACCGACGGCTGGCGTGAGCCAGGCCAGAAATCCGGCCGCCACCGAGGCAAGAATCGCCAATGGCGCAAACCAGCGGAGCGACAGGAAGATAAGCGCGGCGGCGGGGGGAACAAGCGCTACCAGGACAGCGCTGAACTGCTCGGCGGGCCCTCGTACCAGCGAAATTCCGACGATTACAATGGAGCCCGCCGCCAAGCCCACCGCGTGGGAGCCCGAGGCGGGTATCAATTCGGTAACCAAAGCTCCGGTGAGGAGCAAACACAGCGTGCCCACGATCACGACCGGAAGCCACTGCATCACCGGGTGCGCCGAGATCAGATAGACGGCGTACCCGGCAAATAAGAAGACAAGGAACGGCAGAGTGATTTTGAGAGCGCCATACAACGTTCGATCGCGACTTTCCTCCATGCGCTGCTTGATGTCACTCAAAGGCGCGTCTTCGGTGGATTTCCAGATGCTTTGCGCCGCTCCGGAAACCCTTTCACCGAGCTTCGGCAGCCACTTCCGGCCCGCTGCCAAGAAAGCTTGCGCGGAGCGGATTAGATCCGCGCCTGAAGACGTTGGTCGTTGCAAGTCCACTTGAAACCCGAAACAGTCAGGCGTTAGCGGCGGCTCATCCGCCAGAACGAGTCATCTCAGAACGAAATGACGTAACACCCATCGCGCATCGTCGCTTGGGGGAGCAAGCAGGCCCCAACCATTCGGAACCTGACCCCAATCGGAGCGTCCTCTCAATCTTGCCATCGGTGGCGACAAGAAGGCCATGGAACTTTTGCACCATTCTTGGCTGGTACGGACTTCCTATACACCTCCGCGTCTGTCACGACTCGGCGAAGCCGTATCGGTGAAAAATCGAGTTTCCGAGGCGCGGGCGGCATGCCGCCTTATCTTCGACGAGAAGGGGCGTGCTTGGATGGGACGGCGAGCAACGCAGGCAGCCGTATCGAAGTAATAACAGGCCTATCGCACTTTGCTCCGCCGGATTGGTGATCAGTAACAGACCGGGCCGGCCGCGGGTTCCCGCGCCGGCGCCGGTGGCGCGCCGCTGGTCGACTGAGAAATCAGAGCAGTATTAAAGACATACGACTTCCTCTCGGCCTCCGGCACTACGAGGCACTGCCAGGTCTCGGGCACGGAGATCGGTCACGAAACCGTGGGCCGGAGAGTGGGTAGTCATGATCTCGATTTCAGCCCGTAGAGCCGCTTCTTGGGGCGTGACTCCGCAGGCCCGGAAGACGGCGACGGGTTGGGTTCGTATCCCGAAACGCTATGGCGCCTCGCCGATCCGCCGTTTCCATAGCAATATCCAAAGTAACACGGCGGTTGAACACCCGAGAGCGACAAGCCAGGGGGGCGACCCGGCAACGGAAAAGATCAAACCGAGAGCACAGGCAGCCGTGATGATCCGCTCGGCGGGGTTCAGCGGAGCGCCTAAATACCCCGCCAGCGCGGCGGCCCACAATGCCGTTCCGGCCAACAAGGAGGCCGACGCGGCAAGTATTCCCAAGGGCGCTCCGAAGCCCAACAAGCGAGGGTCGAACGCAAAGGCAAAGGGAATGAAGAACGACACCAGGCTCAGCCGGAAAGCCAGCAGGCTCGTTTCCATGACTCCGCCTCCCGCAATGCCCGCGGCGGTATACGAGGCCAGTGCCACGGGGGGCGTGACCATCGACAACACGCAGTAGTACATGACGAAAAAGTGAGCCGACATGTCCGGGACGCCCAGCTTCAACAACGTCGGCACGAACAGGATCGCGCCGATGATATAGGCCGCGACCGTGGGCAATCCCATCCCCATGATGATGCAGCCGAGAATGATGAAAAGCATTGCCCCGTAGAGCGTCCCGCCGCTGCCGGCGATCAACTGCGAGGAAAATTTCAACGCCAGGTTGGATTGAATCGCCACCGCGATAATGATTCCGATAGCGCCGATCGGCACGGCTACTTGCGCCGCTTGACGAACAGCTCGGTCGGCGGTTTCGATGAGATCGGCGAGGCCGAGGCGGGTCTCGCGCTTGGACCACGCAACCAGGATGCAACTCGCCGAGGCCATGACGGCCGAATAGGTCGCCGAATATCCGGCCAACAAGACGCCGACGAGAACGCCCGGGGGAATCAACAGATACAAACGCGGACGGATGGGCGCGGAATCATCGACCGAATCGCTTTGCAGCTCGCCCGCCCCGCCGCGGCGCGCCGTCAAGTCGATGAACAAGAACACGGCGGCGTAGAAGGCCAACGCGGGGATCAGGCCGGCAAGCGCCACGCGTGCGTAGTTGACTTGCAGCATCTCGGCGACGACGAAGGCCGCCACGCCCATGATGGGCGGCATGAGTTGTCCGCCGGTTGAGGCGATGGCCTCGACGGCTCCGGCGAGGGGCGCGGGATACCCGGCCCGTTTCATCAGAGGAATCGTGAATACGCCGGTGGTGGCGACGTTGGCGACGGCGCTGCCGCTGATCGAACCCATCAGGCTGCTCGCGACGACGGCGGCCTTGGCGCCGCCGCCTTTGTGACCTCCGGCGACCTTGAGTCCGATATCGATGAAAAGCCTTCCTCCCCCGATCGCCGAATAGACCGCGCCGAACAGGACGAAGTAAAAGACGAATTGCAAGGACGTGGCGGTGGTAATGCCGAGAACGCCGTTGACCGTCATCGTCAGGATTTCGATGCCGTCGGTGACATCGAAACCACCGAATCGAAGCCAGCCGGGGAATACGTTCCCGGTGAGGCCGTAGGCGAGAAACACCAGCAACACGCTTAGCAAAGACCACCCGACGGCCCGACGAACGCCCTCGAGCAACAAGACGATCAATAAGAGGCCGAACGCAATGTCAACCGGGAGCACTTTGTCGATGCCTTCAATCCTTTCGGTGAGGCGGGCCGCCGAGACCATGTAGTAAACCAGGACCGCGCCGACGCCGAGCAGCAGGAAAAGGTCGAGAGCTCGGACGATTTTCGGGTTGAGGCGGGCTTCCGTCAGAGGTTTCGTCAGCAAGAGCAGGGCAAGCGCTAGGGTCAGATGCAGGGGGCGCTGGAAAAGCGGGGCTTGCGGGAAAAAGATGATGTAGATCTGAAAGCCCAGCCACCCGAGGCCCAACGCAATGCGAACCGGCCGGAAGAAGAGATCTTTGTCTGGGGCGTCGACGGGCTCGGGCGAGGCCTCGGATGGCTGGGTCAAAGAGAATGCTCCCGGGTTCTAGAGAAGGAGGCCGGAGCCGCGGCGGTGACCAGTATTCGAGCAACACGCGGCGCAAGTCCGACTACGCGAAAAAAGGGTACAGGCACCGGTTTTCACTTGTCCACCGGCGGTGGAAACGAGCTGTTTTGCCGCGCGAAAACCGAATGCCAGTCCCAATTTTTCCGCCGCGACACTTCCGGCTTGGGCTTGATCGAAAAGAAAAAACCTCCGGGTTCCGACCGAACGGCCCTGCCCACTAATCCGCGCCGACCGGCAGCTCTTGCTCGGCCAATCCGGCTTCTTCGACGGCCTTGCGAATGCGCGCGAGCGTTTCGCCGGTTGGGACGGCGATCGGCGGACGCACGCGGTTTGACTTCAACAAGCCCGCCAACATCATCGCGGTCTTCATTCTCGAATGCGCATCGCTCGACGGCTCGCCGCTCGAATAGACGATTTCCTTGAGCGGGAAGATTCGGTTCTGGATCTCCCGCGCTTTGTTGAGATCACCGTCGCAAACCGCTCGATAGAGCGCCACGATCCATTCCGGGATCAACGACGCGAACCCGACCAGGGCGCCATCGACGCCCTGTACCATCGATGCCAAAAGATATTCATCGTGGCAGGTTAAAATCGTGCAACTCGAATCCGCGGCGCGCACGGTCCGAACATCGCGGTCGTACTTCGACATCTCACGCGTCCCGATCTTAAAGGTGGTTACGCTGTCGAGCCGTGCCAACTCGGCGAGCAATTCCTCGGAGTAAGAGGCCCTGGTCCAGGCCGGGTAGATGTGAACGATCAGGTTGATGTCGACGGCGCGTCCGACGGCTTCAAAGTGCGCCACGACGTGCTCGGGCTGCATGCCGAAACGGAGCCAATAGTGCGGCGGCATGATCAGCAAGCCCTTGGCGCCGGCACGCTGGGCCATCTCGGCGTGTTCGCAGGCTTCGTCGATGCTCTCGCAGCAGATTCCCGAGATCACCGGAACCCGCCCAGCGGCCTCGTCCGCGACAATGCGCGTGACTTCGGCCCGCTCGGCGGCGGTCAGCGCGAAGACCTCGCCGGTGTGCCCATTGGGGACAAGACCGCCGATTCCTTCGACTGCGGCGAGGCGGGCGGCGAAGCGGCGCAGCTCGGGTTCATCGATCTTATAGTTTTCGTCGTAGGGCAATTGCAGGGCGGGCAAGATCCCGCGGAACGGCTCGACCAAGGGCATGGGTACCTCGTGATTTCTTAGTGTACTTTGGAGTAACGCGGTTCAACCGGGGTGGGGGAACGCGGGCTGCGTCATTCCTTGATTCCGTAGTTTGATTCCGCGTCGTCATTCCACGAGCGGCGTGAAGGTCTGTTCCATTTCACGGCGAATTCGCACCTCGATTGCATCTTCGTCCAACGTAACGTCGGACCATGTGACCAGCGCGCCGGCGGGCACCTCGCGGTGGAGCGGCACACCGTTCGCCAGACCGATGGGCAGAGCGCCCTTCTGTAGGGAATTCGCGGCCGTCGTCAGCTTTCCCCAAACGCCGGATCCACCTTCGCCGTCGAGGTGTTCGCCTTGTTGTAGGTGGCGTTTGGCAACGGCGACGACATCGCCTCGCCATTCCCGCGCCGCTCCCGTGGGCTCGCCCCGCAGCGCGGCCGACGCTACGCTGACGCCAAGTTCGAGGCCGATCATGTGATAAGGCCGATAAAGAGCCGCGTAACGGCCGCTTGCGTCGGTCGCGAGACCGTACTCTCGGAAGCAGCTCGCGACATAATCGGAGCCCGCCTCAAAGGTAACGTAGACTCCCCAGCGCAAATCATTCTTCACCTCGGAACCGTCCCGATTGAGCGAAGAGACCACTTCCACCGTTCCCTTCGCGGCAATCACGCCGCCGTCGGTTACGGGCTTGAGCACTTCCGCCAGACGATCGCTGCCACAGGGAGGAAACTGCAATCCATCGACGGGCGGCTCGAGCCCGGAGGCATTCGAAACCGCGGCCATCTCGATCGCCGATTTCGTGCCGTCCAGAAAGGAGTTGAACATCTTGGGATTCATGCCGGCCCGGGCGGCTTCTTCGGCGCTGATGCCGTAATGTCCCCAGACGGTCTCAGGGGTGGAGACGTGATACGCGGGCAGGTACTTCGTCCCTTTGCCGGCGCATACGATGTCGAAGCCGCTGGTGCGCGCCCAATCGATCAGCTCGACGATCAGCGCCGGTTGGTCTCCGTAGGCCAGCGAGTAGACGATGCCGGCCTGGCGAGCGCGCTCGGCCAACAGCGGCCCGGCGAGAACGTCGGCCTCGACGTTGACCATGACGATGTGGCGGCGGGCCTCGCAACATGCCAGGGCGTGCCGGATCCCGGCGGCGGGGTCGCCGGTGGCGTCGATGACCACATCGATTCCCTCGGACGCGATCAATGCGGCCGCGTCTTCGCCCAACCACACCGAGCCGTTGCGAGCGGCGTCGGCCGCGCAATCCGCAGTGAGTTGTTCCGGCGTATACCCGGCGCGGACCAAGGTGCGTTCCGCTCGGGCGAGGTCGAGATCGCAGACCCCGGTGACGGCCAGACCCGCGGTCCGCCGAGCCTGGGCCAAAAACATCGAAGCGAACTTGCCGGCTCCGATTACAGCGACACCGATCGGACAACCCGCGGCTTCCCTTCGCGCGAGTGCTTGGGCAAGGCTCATCGGTAGTTCTCGATACGGGCCGGAACCGCGCTACAGCCGCAGCGAAAAATCCTCGCCCTCTCGCGTGAGGTGCGGGTTGTAGTAGGGGTCATCCTCAATGTATTTCCCCCAATGCGAACGCATGTAGGCAACTTCGGGATCACTCGGCGTGTATTGGGCGTCGCTCTTGCTCGACGCCTCGTGATGGTAGAGTTCGGCGTGCGGCGTGTAGATATTACGGTACCCGGCCTCGTGAAGCTTCAGGCAAAAGTCAACATCCTGGAATGCGATGGGAAGATTTTCTTCGTCGAATCCGCCTACTTCCCGGAAACGCTCTCGGTCGACGAGAAGACAGGCCCCGGTCACGGCCAAACAATTTCGCACCAGCTCGGGCAAATCACCGTAGTGCTGTTCATCGGCGTCGACCCCCTTGAAGCAATGCCCGGCGGTGCCAAAGACGCCGAGCACGACGCCGGCGTGCTGAATCTGGCGGTCGGGAAACAGTAGTCGCGCGCCGACGGCGCCAATCCGGTCGCGTCGGGCGTGCTCGACCATCGACGTGAGCCAATGCGGCGTGATAATCGTGACGTCGTCGTTGAGAAAGAGCAGCAAATCCCCGTCTGCGGCACGCGAAGCGGAGTTACACAGGCGCGCGAAGTTGAACTCCTCGCCTTGATAATCGAGCCGACGGATCGGCCGCCCGGCCGCCGCATGACGTTCGATCAATTCACTCGTGCGCTCATCCGACGAATTGTCGATGACCACGATCTCATAGTTGGCGTAATCCGTCTCCGCAAAGACGCTCTCCACGGCCTCTTCCAACCGATCCACGCGCCCTCCGGTCGGAACCAAGATCGAGACGAGCGGCTCGTCCGCAATACGGTAGCGCACGCGATAACGACCCTCCCGGTTTCGATCACATCCGCGTCGAGGTTCATCCGCTCGACATGGCCTTCGAGGGCGCGCCGACCCGCGTCGGACGCCTCCGGCTTATTGCCGACATCGACTGCCGTCGACCCGGGGGCGGTTCGCCAATGATAGAGCACCCCGCTGACGCGCTTGATCTCATCGGTCTTCTCCCACAAGCGCAGGATCAGGTCGTAGTCTTGTGCGCCGTCGAAACCAAGCCGCAAACCGCCAATACGATTCAGCAGATCCCTTTTAGAAACAAGAAAATGACAGGCATAGTTCATACCGTGAATTAAGTCGGGCGACCAGTCCGGCTTGAAGAAATGCCCGAATCGATTGCCTTGCGGATCAATCTTGTCTTCATCCGAATAGAAGACCTCGGCGTCGGGCGCGTCGTTGATGGCTCGAACCACCCTGTAAAGGGCCTCGGGAGCGATCTCGTCGTCGTGGTCGAGAAAAGCGACGTAATCGCCGGTGGCCCGGTCGATGCCGGCGTTGGTGGCCGCGGCGATGCCGCCGTTGTTTTCGCGAGCGATCGTTTTGATCCGAGAATCTTTCGCCGCAAACTCTTCCAACGCCTTCGTCAGGGAAGCATCGTTTGAGCCATCGTCGACCAGGCAAAGTTCCCAACGGGGATAAATTTGGGCCAAGACGGATTCAACGCAGCTCACTAAATCTGCGGGGTTGGTGCGATAAACCGGCGTCACGACGCTGATCAAGGGGCGTTGGGCAAACTTTTCGCTTTCGCGAAGCATGTCTTGCTTGTCGGCGTCGGTCATTGCATTTCGTCGAATCCAGATTTCATAAGCGTCACGATCGTCGATCAGCACTTCGCGAACGAATTCGCCGCGCGCGCCTTCGCTGGTGATGGCGATGATTCGTAACAGGTGCAAGCCGCCTTGTCCCCGTGGAACGTTCCAACGCAACTCGAACCCCGACTTGGCGGCATCGGCATACTCGGCGTGGACTTCGGACACGTCACGACGCGTCTTACCATAGAGCGCCTTGTATTCAGGGCCGTCATCGAGTTGCACATATACGCTCTCGATCGGCGAGGAGGCCAGAGCCCATCCGCGCACCAGCACACGGCCGGCGAGGGTTCGTCTGGCATCGGGCTCGGGGTGATCGATTGAAATTCGAAATTCCGTGGGCGGCGCGTCGGCGGAAGCCTTGGGAGCCCGCACGTGGGGCGGTGCCTCGGCTGCCGCTTTCGCCTTGCCGCGGGGCGGGGGCGCCGTCGACGGAGAGGGGGCTGTTGCTTCGCGGGTCGGCGCCGCTTCGGGAATGGGAGCAGGGCGACCCGACACAAGAGAGAAAAACCCTTCGTAAATGCGCATCAGCCACGGCCGGCTCCAGACATTGCGCTTGACCCAGCGCCGGTACGCGACGTTTAGTTTCCAACCCGGGCTCTGCTTCACGCGGTGCAATTCGGCCAGAACCACTTCGTAGGCCTCCTCGGTAGCTTGGGCCTGCTGTAGCTTGGCTTCCTGTTCTTGTTGCCGGCTCCTAAGCTCGATAACTTCGGAACCTTGCCGGCGCGTCAGATCCAGAAGTTCGGAAAGCTCGGATGCCTGGCCCCGAATCCGTTCTCCCATCCGGGCGCGTTCCTTCGCATGTCCGGCCTCTAACTCCGTCTGCGTCTTTGCATGGGCGGCCTCCATCTCCGCCCGCTCGCGTCGGAGAGCTTCAAGCTCTTCCGCCATCCCGCGCATCCGTTCCTGGATCGCCTGAAGATGGGGAAGGTTCGAGGGATAAGCAACGATCACGAAATGGCTGGTCGATGCATCCGGGTCCGCCTCCAGTTGCTCGCGCATCGAGGGATCAAGGTTTGGCGGTATCCCCGGCATCGACTCCAGCGGCTGCTGTACCCGATCCAACCGGCCGATCAGCAACCCGGCTTGCTCGATCGTTTGCTCCAAACCGGAGCGCGTGAGATAGTTCACGTGGTCGGCCGAGACGGGCCCGTTTTCCTCCAACGGCAGGGTGCCTTGTTCGAGAAGCGACACCCTCATGCCGGCGTGGGCAAAGTTGGCGCAACAGACGACCAAATGACCCTCGGGTGTAAGGAGATCCTTGAGATCGCGAAGCGTTGTCGCCGGCGTCGAGCTGGTTTCGACGAAACCGACGGCGATGATCGCGTCATAGGGGCCTTCCGGGATCTCGCCCTTCAGTTCCGGCCAGGCAAGAGTGTTGACGATGACGCGTTCGGCGTAGGGAGCCATTCGCAAAGCAGCCCGCCGATCCTGTTCCAACACAATCAGCCGGCAGCCGCGGTCGCGCAGCTTGGCGGCCCAGGCCTCGCCGGTTGAGCCCAACAGCAACACCCGGCCGCCGGCGGGAACGGCGGGAAGCACAACCTGCTGCAGCGGATCGAGGTCGCCCGCGGCGGCTTGGTCGCCGTGAGATCCCCCTGTCGGTAAGGGTTCCGGGCCCAGGGTTGCACTCATGAAATCATCTTCTCCGCCGCAGTCGAGATGGCGGTTACGTCTTGACCGTTCTCTTCGGCGATCCAAGGTGCGACCAAATCCCGCAACCTTGTGTCGCGCACAACGCGATGTGCCGCGCCATGCACATCGAGACACCTGTTTTTGTAGCTGTTCGCTCGCCATTCCGCGTCGAGCGAACCCTGCTTCGCAAGTCGATACCAGGCTCGCGCCTGCCACCATTGGTCTTCGGGCAAGCCAAGCTGCTCGGCCCGCGCTCCGTGGTCCATCGCCTTGGCGATCCACAGGGAGCGCGCTCGCAAGGGAGTGTGCAGACATTGGATCTCGGGACAGTCTTCCTCCGCGCCCGGCACATGAAAGACATTGTGGTTGCCCATAGCGATCAGGACTTGCTCGGCCGGCCTCGCAATTCACTTGGGATAGGCGCCCAATTCCACGTAGGAATACTTCCCGGCGTCAAACAACGCCTGCGCGTCTTCCGCCGGCACGTCGACCTCTTCGGACCGGTAGACCATGTGTCGAAGTGCATCGGGCGTGGATGTGAGCTGAGCGCGCCGTTGAATGAAATTCGTCATCGAAACTTTGAGCGCGGCCGCGGTCGCTTCCCCTAACACTTGCTTTAGAGTTCCTTGCGGTGCGTACCAGAACTCATCGGCGTCAATCGGCACCACCCAATCAGCGCCCATCGCCCCGGCTTCCCGCGCCAAGTCGGTGGTGATTTCGGACTGGTTATAGGGGCCCGCGTCGCGAATCCAATGCAAACGGCCGTCTTCGGCGAAAGATTCCAACACGCCGAGCGTGCCGTCGGAAGAGCCGTTGTCAACGACCAAGAATTGATCAACGCCTTGAGCGAACTGATGCCGCAAATTGACGCCGAGGATATCCACCTCGTTGCGCACCATCATGACGCCGAATAGTTTCATGGTCGACCGCCGAGCAAACTGATCGAGAAAGACGCACCGTCTTCATAGGACGCCGCCCGGCCCCCTTCTATTCTCCGAGATGCTTTCAAGAGAGATCAAGGAGGCGCGGAACGAGCAGCCGACAACATCGTGTGAAATCGGGGCTTGTTCCGGCCTTTTGTCCGCACCTCTCACCACGGAGAAACCAGCTTGCCGAGAAGCCGTAATCGAATGCGGACCGTATCCACGGTCCGCCGCTCGGGCGCATCCGATTCGCCCGAGACTTGTTGCAGATAAAACTCCGCGCCGTCTTCCGCCCACACCCGAACCTTCTTGTTCGATCCCGGGGAGCCGGCGTCCACCAACTCGCCGTCGGGCGACCCGCGTCGCAGCTCCAACCGCGCATCGCTTCGCCAGCTGAGCGTGGTGAGTCCGCGGGGACGGTGAGACGCGTGACAGTCGCTGACCGGGACGGGGTTCGGATCCGCGGTGATCCGGGCCCGGGCTCCCTTCCCTCCGCTCGACGAAAAGCCCCTTAGCCCCCGACGAATCGTCAGCGCCGACCGCATCTTGTACCGCCGCGGCGCCGCGCTCACCCTCGCCATCACTTCCCGCCACCGAAAACGCCAAGGCCGGCGGTAACGGAGCAATTCCCGCGCAAGCAGCCCCGCGGCCGGATCAGCACTCGCGTTCGGCCCCGTGTCGATTTCGAGGTCTCGCCAATACGCTTCCACCCACTCTAGATAACTTTTCCGCGAGTCGTGATAGGTACCCTCCCGCAGCGCGGCGTAACACGAAGAATCCGGATGCATCCGGTAGCGCGCCACGCACTTGTCGTCGATGTAAGCCGCGCCCGCCGCGCAAGCCTTGGCCCAAAAAACCTGGTCTTCGAAGAGTCCCTTGAAAGACGACTCCCAGCCGCCGATTCGCCTGACAAAGTCCGTCCGAAACAACGAGGCGCAATTGGAGGGCGGGGCGCCTTGAAAACACACCGCCCGCAGCGGAGCGCCTTTGACCAACCCGCCCAAGCCCGCCGGGAACACCGAAACGTTGTCAAGTTGCTTGTCGTCGGGGTTTCCCGTCCAGCTGAACCAATGCTCTGTGCGGCCCCAAACCATGTCGGCTTCCGGATGGGCTCGGAGCAACTCGACTTGTCGCTCGAGCTTATCCGGCAGCCACACATCATCGGCGTCAAGAAAGGCCGGCGCTTCCCCGCGTGCTTGTTCAATCCCCAGGTTCCGCGCGGCGCTCATGCCGAGATTCACGTGCCCGGGGTGCTCCAGATAGCGGATTCGGTCCGGATCGCGGTCCGCATAACGGCGAGCACAGGCCGTGCCGGCATCGCTTGACCCGTCATCGACCAGCAGCAGCTCCCAATCGGAGTACGTTTGCGCGAGGACGCTCTCGATCGCCTCTTCCAGAAAGCGCTCCGCGTTGAAAAAGATAATGACGGCCGAGACGAGCATCGTACTTTCGGGGATCGCGAGCGACTACATCGAGAAAGGCGCGCCCGACAGTTTGCGCAAAAAATCCTCGCCGCCGCAATCCTCCACCGCCCAGCGTGGCAGCTCCAAGGCGCTGTCGACACCGGGACGTAGCGGACCGCCCGCCGTCGTGCCCGCCGCTTCAAAGCCCAGCTCGCCAACGATCCGGAGTGTGTCTGTGGAATATTTCCCGTAGGGATAGGAGAACCATCGCACCGGCTTTCCTGTTGATTCTTCCAACTTGTCGCGCGAGTGTTCGATTTCGCGGCGCTGCACCTCGGCTGAATGAGCGGGCAGCAGAGGGTGAGTCGCGGTGTGCGCCCCCAACTCGATCAAGCCGTCGGCGGTCAGCCGGACGTATTGCTCTTCATTCATCGGCAGGCGCTCGGGACGCGGCGTTCCGTCGCCGCCCGCCCAAACCCAAAGCGAATTGATCGCGGCGGCAATTTCTTCCGCCGGCAGCGGCTGTAGCGCAAAGTAAAGCGATCGAAAAAGGGCGTGGCGCGCGGTAGGTGTTTCTTCACTCAGAGCTCGCCAAGCCCGATTGGCGTTGTAAGCGGCGCGGGAGTAGTTTCGGTCGGCGGCCGGATTCCAATCGATATCTTTGCCGCCGATCGTTAGATGAAGCTCGCTCGGCAACGGGCCGGGTTCAAGCAGAATTCTCTCGAGCTCTTCCCACCAGAATTCCCGTTGCCGACCAACCGCCGAGCTGATGACGAAAAGCGTCGCCGGAATACCGAAGGCGGAGAGAACTGCTTTCGCGGCTTCGAGATTATCCACGTAACCATCGTCGAAAGTCACCGCCACGGGCGCTTTCGGCTGCCCGCTGTCAACGGCCGCCCCGATCGATCCGAACCCGACGGCGGTAAAGTGATGGGCCACGACTTCCATTTGCTCGGCGAAGTGGCGCGGGCTTACACATAGGCCCCAAGCGTCGGAGTCCGCGTCCGCAACGCGATGATAGAGGAGAATCAGACCGTGGGCGCTCATGTCCCCATGGGAGGCTGCCGAGTGAACCGGAAACGCGCCCACATGATACACTATTCGCGTTTCAGCCCAAGACACGCCCACGCGCCCGGCCGTGGAGCTTCCGCGGCTGGATTTTCGGGGCCCGGGCTATTCACCGGCCCGTTGCGCCGCGCCTACGTCGCTGCCCGTTCGCACTTCTCGACGCCGGATCCCCATGGCCAACGCCGCTTTGAGATCCAACCCTTCGGTCAGCGTCGTCATCCCGACGAAAAACGCCGGACCGCATTTCGCGAAACCCTGGAAGCGATCCGGAGACAAAGCATCGAAACCGAAATCGTTGTCGTCGATTCCGGCTCGACCGATGACACCCTGTCGATCGCCGGCCGTTTCGGCGCCAAGGTGGATTCCCTTCCCCCCGCGTCATTCAATCACGGCGGGACGAGAAATCACGGTATCGCCCAAAGTACCGGCCGATATTGCGTCTTGCTGGTGCAAGACGCCCTCCCCGTGCGCGCGACCTGGCTCGACGCCCTACTTCAGCCCTTCGCGAACTCGCGGGTCGCGGCCGTGTCGGGCCGCGTCGAACCTCGGCCCGATGGCGATGCGGTCGGGCGCTGGGAAACCCTCGCTCAGCGTGATTTGTTGGGACCGTCCGCCCGCGTCTCGGAAGTGCGCGACTGGAGCGCCTTCGAGACGCTCTCCCGCGAAGACCGCTTACGACTGGTGACGTCGAACAACGTCGCCTGCGTCCTGCGGCGCGAGGCATGGGAAACGCTGCCGTTTTCCGACACTGCCTTTGGCGAGGACTTGGACTGGGGCTTGCGGGCTCTGCGAGCAGGCTGGCGCCTGGCCTACACGCCGGATGCGGTCGTTCTCCATTCGCACACTCGGCCCGCGGCTTTTCATTTCGAGCGGGTGTACGTGTCGGGGAAGTTAGTGCCCGGCGTGCTCGGCTACAAGCCGCAAGATCCCCAACTGAGCGGCGACGAGCAGTTCTTGCGGTTCCTCGGACTGTTGCTCGGCGAGGTGGAATTGCTCCTTCAAGAGCCCCTGAGCGACCCGAAACAGTTCCCCTCCTATCTCGGTCGGCTTCAATGGCGGGCGGACTCCGGGCGCCGCGGGCACCGAGAGTTGAGCGACTACCGGGATCACGCCTTGCGGAGCATGTTCTATTCGCTGCTGGACGAAGTCTTGTCGTCCGCCGCGGTCTCATCACGTGAGGAGGCCGACGAAACCGTGGTCAAGGTCTTGGCTCGGACACTGGGAAGCTTCAGCGCGCTTTATTATCTCGATGGCGAACGGCGCGGAAATCTCAGCGACTGTATGCGGAAGCTGGATCGATCCTGGATCGAAGACAGCGGGGAACGGGCCGCATCCGATGATTCGTCGCGGCCCGCGAGCCATGGCCCTCGAGGAGAGGCGGCCGGGGCCCATTCTCAGATCACGAGACTCGCCGAGCGCTTCCCCGGTGATATCGAGCTGCCTTCCGCGCCGTTCTTTTTCAGCGAAGCACCTGTAATCCGTTCCGCGCCGGCGAGCCGAGGACGATTACGTCGCGTCGGCGACCATCTCGCCAACGCCGGATTGCTTTCGGTGCGCTCCTGGCTTGGCCACCCGTTTCGTACCGCCGGCATGGCGGTTCCGCTTGGCTGGAAACTGCGTCTCCATCGCGCCTTGAATCGGCCGCTGTTTAATTTGCGTCCTTACGCGCGCTTCCAACGCGGAGGATGCGCGGGCGCCGAGCCCCGTATCGAAGTCGCCGTGCCGATCTCGCCTAAAGATGGCCGCCGGCGACAGTTGCGACTCGTCACGCCGAACCCTTGCTCCGATGACGACGGCCTAATGAAAGACTTAGGCCGGCTTGGCGACCTAGACCGGTGGGAGGTCACAACCATCATCGACCGCCCGCCGGAAGGGGTCGGCCCCGTCAGCGATCGCGTTGAACCGGACGACGAGGCCGGCTGCTTCCCCGCTGCACGGAATTCCAGCAGGGTCATCCTCTTCGCTATCTCGGATCTCATCGTGCCGGAGCAAAGATTCTTCGAGGCTGCGACCGCCGAACTGGCGAGACTTCGCCCGGACCTCGGCTTGCGGGGAAGTTTCGGAGCCGCGGAAGACCCCCCGGCCGCCGAGGGCATCGCCGGCGCGATTTTCGTTGCTCCCCAACAGCGGCATCGTGCCCTGGCGTTAGAAATCGTGCGACGGGATTTGCCGGTCGTATACTGGCATGAGACGCCCTACAGCCCGCTTTGGGGCGCCGCGCCCGGAAGCGATCCGGCCACAAGGCGGGCAAGGACTCTGGCGCTGATCCTCGATCGGATGTTTCCGACCCACGCTCCGGCTCAGCGCTGAGCGTTCGCGACGCTTGCCGACAACGGTTATCGCTCACGATGGGCTGTTGACAACCAGATGAGCAAATCGCCTCCCAGCGGCCGCCTCGCGGCCGACCCCAACCCTTTTCGTGAAGCTGAGTCAGCGACCGGCACGGCAACCACCCTTACCTGGACCGCCAAGATACCGCCGTGTTGGAAGTCCGCCTGGGAGCTCCCGATGGACCCTTAGTGACTCGCTCCGGCCCCCTGGGCAGTGCCCGGATCGGAAGCTGGCTGCAAGCCGGCATCACGTTTTACCTCCAAGACGTCGAGGGAGGCAGGCCCCTAGTCCCCGAGCACACCCTCGACACCGTCACCGTCCAGCCGCCTTCGTTACCGGACAAACTGCGTTGGGGAGACCTTCGAAGGGTTACACCGATCAGCCGGAATTGGGGATATGACCGTGGGCAGCCAATCGACCGCTACTACATAGAAAATTTTCTGGGGGCTCACGCGACGGATATTCGCGGCAGGGTGTTGGAAATCGGCGATAACGCTTACACCCGTCGTTTCGGGGGCGCCGAAGTAAGTAAGGGTGAGGTTCTCAACCTCCGAGACGACGTCCCCGGCACAACGATCGTCGGCGATCTATGTGACGCGGCTCGGATTCCTTCGGATGCGTTCGATTGCATCATCACAACGCAAACTCTGCAGTACGTCACCGACCCGCCCGGCGCTGTTCGGACACTGCTGCGGGCCTTGCGGCCCGGCGGAGTGCTGCTGGCAACCTTCCCGGGGATAAGCCAAACCTATGACGCCGAATGGCAAGACTCGTGGTATTGGGCCTTTACGATTCCTTCGGCGCACCTGTTGTTTGACGAAGTTTTCGGCGGAGACAACGTCGCCATCGAAGGTTTCGGCAGCGTCTTAACTGCGGTATCTTTTCTCGAAGGCTTGGCGTCCCACGAACTGGCCATCGAAGAACTCGATGCCCGCGATCCCGGATACGCCGTCACCATAACGGTCCGCGCAACGAAGGCTGCAACGGTGGAAAGTTAAACCCACTTCCAGCCGTTTTCAGAATTTCAGGACTTGCCAAAGACCGGCGAAATCGTCGGTCCAGACGAGAGCCGGTACGTCGGGATCGGTCGGTTTCGCGACCGCCGCCAAGGCCGTCTCATCCGCCAGGAATTCGTGATTCTTCGTCACGATCATCCAGGTGGAAGGATTGATTCCGCGTTCAGCGTCTCCCGAGTCGAGAAAAAAAAGAGTCGTGTTCCCGCGGAGCTCGGCGAGGCCCCTCACGACCGGCTCGAGGTTCAAGGTATGGTTCGAGATATGGAACAACAGCAGCCCGTCGGGTCGCAAATGCCGCCAATAAGTTTCCACCGATTCCGCTGTCAGCAAATGAATCGGGATCGCGTCGCTGCTGAACGCGTCGACGGCAAGAATGTCGAATTCTTGCGGTTGGTTGCCGCTCAGCTCCGACTCCATGCGAACCCGAGCGTCCCCCATAACCACATCGACCGCGGCGACCGAGTCCTTCACGTAGGTGAAGTGGTCTTCGGCACTCTCGATGACGTCGGGATTAATCTCGTAAAAGCGAAAGTAATCGCCTTCCAATCCGTAGGTGGCGATGGTCCCCGCGCCCAACCCGATCACGCCCACGCGCAGTGTTCGATCGATTTCCCGGAGCCGCCGAGGATGGCGCTTCATGGCCAAGCCGATGGCGCTGTCAGGCCCGTAATACGCAGTCGGCCACTTACGCCGATCGGGGGCAAGGAACTGCTCGCCGTGAACGACGCGTCCGTGAACCAGCTTGATCTTGCGGCTCGGTCCCTCCCCTTCCTCTTGTAGCCTCAAGATCCCATAGAAACTTCTTCTAGTTACGATCGTCTCGGGGCCTGTAGCCCGAATCATCACGATGACGCCGCACACGACCGCCAGCATCATGCCGGCCATGGGGCCCACGACCCAATGCGGTTGCTTGAGGAAAGGCTCCCAAGCTTTGACCCGATACCAAGTAAACAACGTCAACGCGCCGCACGCCGCCAGAGCCAGCGGATACTCCGAGAACGCCGTAAAGATCCGAGGCGCGATGAGCGCCACGAAAACCCCACCCAAAGCGCCACCGGCCGCGACGGCCAGATAAAACAACGTCAGGTGCCGCGGGTGCGGCTTGAGCTTCGCCAGTTCGTTATGACAACACATGCAACACGCGAACAAGGCGATGCTGTAAGCGACGATGTGGTAGATCAACGGAATATTCGGGCCGGCCGCGGCCACGCTGAGTGAAGCGGCCGCGGATATGCCGACGAGAAATCCGAAAACACGACGGTCATACCATCGCTCGCTGTCGAAGCTGATGACGAAGGTGAGTAAGTAGATGGCGAGCGGTACCACCCAGAGAAAGGGAATCACCGCGATCTCTTGGCACATTTGGTTGGTCGTAGCTAACAGCAACACGGCTCCGACGGCTGAAAGGCCGAGCCAAATCGAAATCGTGCCCCCACTAGGCGACTGGACGGGATCTCCTCGATCCTCGCCGCTGGTGAGTTCGGTCTCCGGCCCGGGGCTCGCATCCATGAAACCCGCGCGAACGGCCGACCAGCCCGATAGGATCACGAAGACTCCGTAAGCGGCGGACCAAATCAGGACTTGGTTCCGCAACGCCAGCCACGGCTCGAATAAGAAGGGGTAGCTCAGCAACGCCAGTAGCGAGCCGGCGTTCGACAGAGCGTACAGTCGATAGGGTGAGCGGCCGGGGAGAGTTTCGCTGAACCACCGTTGCACAAGCGGAGTCGTCGAAGAGAGCAACAAGTAGGGCAAACCTACCGTTGCGGCTAACAGCAGCAGAATCTTTATCGTGGGAGGGTCGCCGGCAGATGGTTTCCAAAGAGGCGACGGCGAAATCGGTAGAACCAGCAGCGAAACCGCCAACAGCGCCAGATGAATACTGCTCCCCAAGCGGGCGGGGAGTCGTGAGCAGGCCCAGTGGGCGTACGCGTAGCCGACCAACAGCACCAACTGGAAGAAGAGTAGGCAAGCCGTCCAAACCGCCGGCCCGCCGCCGAACCACGGCAGGATATATTTCCCGATAAGGGGTTGAACTTGGAACAGCAGGAAGGCGCTTAGGATGATCGTAACGCCGAATCGCAGCATGAAATCCTGTGGGGGTGCCGTTCGTCGATCCGCCGCCGTCCGCAATGAGAGCCGGGCGGTATCTTACCTCGACTATCGGGAGGGATCGGGAAGACGAGGCGCCAAAGCAGACCCTAGACGCATGATACCTCACGTATATTCGTCGCTCCCAGTCGAGTGACGTGATCTCAATGAAGAGAGCGAGCCCCGTTTCCCACTCTTGTGGAGCGGCGTCCGAGACGAGTCAAGCTGAGAGCTTGTTTTGACCGTGGCCGGCCTTGGACCGGCCTGCATTTCTCGCCGGCTGTTGGCCGAAGCATACGATAGGCCCTCCACTACTTCGTTGCGCTTGCCTCGTCCCCGCTACCCCGCAAGGGCGTCGGGGATAGCCGTCTCGGCCGCGCTCCACGGAATCTCTTCGTGGCACGAGGGGTCGTGCATGATTTTCTGCACCAAGGCCGCATGCAGCGCGTGGCCTCCACGTTCCACCGTCACGTTGGCGAGCAGCGGGCGTCCCAACAGAGCCAAATCGCCGATCAAATCAAGAAGTTTGTGGCGGCAGCATTCATCGCGGAAGCGCAGCCCGCCCGGGTTCAACAGGCTGTCGGGACTGAAGCAAACCGCGTTGTCGAGACCGGCCCCGCGGATCAAGCCCATATCCCGCATTGTTTCCAAGTCCGCTTCGAACCCGAACGTCCTCGCCGGAGCGATCAACCGCGCGTAGTCGTCGGCGGCCACGTGAAGTTCCACCTCGTCGGGACCCGCGAGAGGGTGTCCATAGTCGGTGCGACATGTGATTCGAAATTCGTCCGCCGGTCCAATCGAGATCCGTTTATCCCCCTCGACGATTTCCACCGGACGAACGATCCGCAGATAGCGCCGCTGCCGCCGCAACTGCTTTATCCCCGCGCCCCGCAGCAGCTCGACAAACGGATGCGCGCTACCGTCGAGGATCGGCACTTCCAGATTGTCGATCTCGATGCGCGCATTATCAATGCCGCCCGCGTAGAGGGCGCTCAACAAGTGCTCGGTGGTCGACAACAAAACGCCCTTGCGCATCAAGCTGGTCGCGTAGCTGACTCGGGCGACATGCCGCCAATCAGCGGGAATCTCGAACGAGTCAAGATCCGTCCTCACGAAAACAATGCCGCTGCCCGAGGACGCCGGAAGAATTCGCAAAGAGACGTCCTGTCCGCTGTGGAGACCGACGCCGGCCGTCTCAACGGCTTCGACGGTGCTGGTTTCAAATTGCATGGAAGACAGCGAGTTGAAAAGTATCAGGCGAACCTTTTTGGATGTCGTTCGCGCGAGGCTCGCGCAAGGCCCAGGTTGTCGTATTGGATATGGATGTCGGCCGGGCCGCGGATCGACTCTTCCCCTATTGCAAGCGACGGTCCAACCCTAAGTCATTGATTTTATTATCCAATACAGGATAGAAGTGTGTCTATTTTGCCACACTTTCAACGCTTCCAGTGCGGGCTAAGCACGATCCGCGAGCCCGATTCTGCTTTCCGGCCGACACCGATCGCAACCAAGTCGCCCCGGGGGGACGCGAAACCTACGCCTGTCATCCGACCTCCATGACCGCCGTTTCGAGGCCGCTTGCGGGTTTCTAACCCCTCTGTTATAAAGAGAGTTCCCACGTCGGCACCCCCAAACCGCGTTTTCCGATCCTCATTTCGTAAACGCTCGATCGAGAGAGAGTCATGGTCGCCGGCCGGCCGCAACCTCGCGAGTGAGCGTCGACGAATTCCGGACCGCAACCATCATGTCGAAGTTTGAACTCCCACGCGCGACGCGCGATTTCCTGCCGGGCGAGACGGCCGCCCGCAACCATGTACGCGCCGGATTCGTGAAGGCGGCCGAATCGTACGGCTTTCAAGAGGTCCAGACCCCGATTTTCGAGCATGTGGAACTGTTCTCCGCCCGCTCAGGCCCGGAAATCAAGGGCTCGATGCTGACGTTCCATTGCGACCACGAGGAGTTCGCCCTTCGCCCGGAGATGACGGCGCCTGTCTGCCGTTTAATGAGCTCCGGCGCCCTGGCGGCCGACCAACTGCCGCACAAGCTGTTCTATTTCGGGCCCTGCTTTCGGTATTGTCGCCCGCACTCGGGTCGCTATCGGGAGTTCTTGCAAGCCGGTTTCGAGTGCCTCGGCGCCTCCGGTCCCGACGCCGATGCCGAGGTTGTCGCCGCCGCGGGACGTGTCTTGCGCGGACTGGGCATCGACGATTTCGCCCTCAAAATCGGCAGCATTGGAATCTTTCGCGACTTGCTGCCCGACGACCTTGACGCCGAGGATGGAGCGACGGTGATCGGGCACCTTGACCAGTTAATCGGCATCCATGAGAAATGCCGCCGCCTCGGCGCCGGTTCCGACGCTTCCGTCGTGGACGATCTGAAATCCGAACGCATGGAATTGGCGGCCTTGCAGGCCCGAACCGACTACAGCGGTCCCGACTCGATCGCCGAGAGTCCTCAAATCGACCCGGCAGAATTCGCCGAGCGTTTACCGGCCGAAGCCGAAGTCACCTTTCGCCGTCTTTGGAAGGTGGAAGAGCTGCTGCCCGAGGCAACCGCGGAGCTGTTGATCAAGACTTCGCGCCTACGAGGCCCCCTTGAAACGATTCGCGAACAAGCCCTGGAATTGCTTGCGGAAACGCCGGCCACGGCCGCCCTCGACGAGCTGCTGAGCGTGTGCCGCCGTGTCGAAATGTACGGCATCGAGAAGTTCGAAGTCGCCCTCGGGATCGCCCGCGGTTTTACTTTTTACACCAGCACGGTCTTTGAGATCACATCCGGACCGGCCAATGGCGGGATTCTCTATTGCGGCGGCGGACGCTACGATCGTTTGGTGGAATTGTTCGGCGGCCCGCCCATGCCCTCGGCCGGGTGCGCCTTTCGCTTCGATGCGCTCGTGGACGCCTTCCTGCGCACCGACTCCTGGCGGGAGCCCGCACCCTATCAACTCTTTCTGCTCGCCGAGTCCGACGAAAAGCTCCCCGAGGCGATCCGCTTCGGGGAACAACTGCGGGAGCGCGGGCTGCGTGTCGGCATCGCGACCTCCGGCTCAGCGAAGCCTTCGGCGGCCGACTTCAGCAAATACAAGACGGAGGCGATCGGCGCGATCAGGGGCGGTGAACCGATGGTCCTCGACCTAACCGACGGATCAGGCGTGCGAGAATTACCCCTCGACGCCGACACTCTCGTCACGAGCTTAGGGGCTTCTAACCCTTAGCCTCGCCTGAGGCTTACGGGCTCTGAAAAAGCCCGGGGGCAGGCCGCCTCTAGTTCTCTCCCATTCAGCTCCCCGTTGCATCCCGACCCGGCTCGCTTGTACACTCGGCTGAGTGAACGCCGTTACGACATTCGATTCTTTCAACGACTCCAAAGGAAAATCATGACTCTGCTGACGAGTTACTTCCCCCGGCCCCGGGCCTTTACGGCCTTGATGATTCTTATGCTCGTGTTGACCGCGAGCGCACAGGCAGGCGACATCCGCGTCACTGTCTGGGACGAACGCCAACCGACACAAGCGAAGGCCTACGACAATTTCTTGGGCAATGAGATTGCCGCCTATCTGAAATCAAGCCCGGGCCTCACGGTGCGCTCCTTCGGGCTCGACGACCCCGACCAAGGCATTTCCGACGCCACCCTCGCCGATACCGATGTTCTGATCTGGTGGGGGCATGTGCGCCACCCCGAGATCTCCGTTGCGACCGCGCGCAAGATCGCCGACCGCGTCAAGGCCGGCACGCTCGCCTATATTCCGCTGCACTCGGCGCACTGGGCCGAGCCCTTCAGGCAGACGATGTACGATCGCACCCGCGCCGACGCCAAACGGCGCTTCGCCGATAAGCACACGAAATTCGAATTCATCGAGCCGCCCGGCCGTATGCCGCCGACCTATGATTCGCTGGTCACCCCCGCCTTCTACGCCTTCAAAGGCGGTGGCGGCGTCAAGCAAGTTCGCGTCGACCTGCCGAACTGCGTCTTCCCCGGCGTTCGCGCCGACGGCAAGCCCAGCAAGGTCACTACCCTGGCGCCAAGCCATCCGATCGCCGCCGGCATCCCGACCGTTTTCACGATCCCGCAGACCGAGATGTACGGCGAGCCCTTCCACATTCCCGAGCCCGACGTATTGATTTTCCGTGAGGACTTCCAAGAGGGCGGTTGGTTCCGAGCCGGGATGCTATGGAACGTCGGCAAGGGCAAGGTGTTCTATTTCCGACCGGGTCATGAAATCTTCCCGGTCTTCAAGGAAAAATACCCGCTGCGGATCATCGAGAACGCCGTGCGCTGGTTGGCCACGCAACTCGAGACAGCCCCGTAGACAGGCCCTCCCAAGCAAAACAGCCCGCCGATCGGGAGAACCGGCGGGCCGAGGATGCGCCCGCGAAGGCGCGATATCTTTGCGGACGCCGGCTATCGGCGTGCCACCAGGCGGAGAGGCTCGGAAGTGATCGCGGTGACTTTGCCGTTCAGCGCGAGCACCACGATCTTGCGGCCCTCCTTGGTGCGGAAGGTGTACTTTTCGGTGTAGTCTTGCCCGAAGATGCCCTTGAGAACCATCAAGGGTGTGCCGAATCGCTCGATCACCGCCGCGACATCTTCGCCCAACTCGATCTCGATGTCGTCGTCGGCAGTTTCATCGAGCGCTTGGGTTGCCTCGGCGGGTGCGGGTGCGTTCGCGCCGACCTTCAAAGGGGCCGCGAAGATCCGGGTCGGGCCCGTGAACGGCGTCGTACCTGGCGAGTGCGCGGCGGCTGTATCGGAGGCGGTCTCCGATTCGACGGTCTCTTGGGCGGC
Source organism: Bryobacterales bacterium (assembly GCA_965238125.1). GTDB lineage: Bacteria > Acidobacteriota > Terriglobia > Bryobacterales > UBA6623 > UBA6623. The sequence continues at coordinate 2,418,326 of OZ250179.1, forward strand.
CGGCTCCGCCGCCGAGTTCGATGCGGCCGCGGCCGTCTTGTCGTCAGCCTCGGCTTCCTTTTCCTTCGCCGGCTGTCTTACCGGCTGAGGAGCCGCTCGCGAAGCTCCGCGGACCGGCGATGAACGCGGCCCGTTGCCGGAGTTGCCAACGTCCCACTGGATGGGCTTCTCGGCGTCTCCGCCGGATTGCGAACCGGTCGCTCCGCGTACGCGCACCGTCGTGCCGGTCTTTGCGCGGGCGTTCGAAGCCGGAACTCCCGAAATCACCACGCCGCCCTTGATCGTTCGTCGGCTCGAACCCGTCGACAGCGTGGCCTGATCACGCTTGGGCAGCTTAATGACGGTCTTCGGCGCTAGGTCGTCCTCTGCAAATTCCGGACTCTTGCGCGGGGACGCATTGACCGTTCCGCCGGACTTGCCGGCCGAGTCGGTCGTTCCCTTGAGGGAGGATAAGATGCCTCCAACACCCGCACCGGCTCCGACACCTGCGGCGCCCGCTCGCGCGACGTTAATTGAATAGCCGACGAAAGCCTGTGCTTGGAGCCACGCCGGAGCCGCGAATAAGACGCAGATTGCCGTGAGAATGACCATCGATCGCATAGAGACCTCCGTCCCAGTACGATGCTAGCAGAGTATCGGGTTTAACACCATACAGAGAAACACTTACGCCGCCTGGGACCGGGTAATACGGGGCTGTGAAGAGATCGGGTCGAGCTCGTCGACGCCTTTGAAACGGATCAGCCTCGCATGCGCCCGATCAGGCGTTTCAACTCGGCGCGCATGGCCGAGATCGAGGGCGCGTGGTAACGACGACCATGCCCGGGCAGCACCCACTCGAAATCGAATTCCAGCAGCAGCTCCATGGAGTGGGTCTGCCGGCCCCAGTCGTACCAACAAACCCGCGGCGAAGCATGCAGACCGTTGACATTCGGAGACCACCAGAGATGATCGCCGGTAAAGAGAACTTTGTCGCGGTAAAGGTAGGCCAGGCTGCCGGCCGTGTGGCCGGGTACGGGGATGGCGAGAAGATCATCGTCGAGCGGGGTGGGCCGGTCGATGTCGAGTTGCCGTTCTATTCCGCTTGTGGCGCGGGAGACTTCCTGACGGTGGATCACGCGCTCACATCCGAACACCGCGCGGAACCGGGCGTGGTCGGCGATGTCGTCCCGGTGAGTGAGCAGCATGCGGTCGACGCCGCCAAGGTCGCTGATCCGGCGGAGCAACGGACCGGCGGCGCGCGGGGAATCGACCAGGACGTTTCCTTGCGGCCTTTGGAGCAGGTAACTCGACGCCCCAAACGAAGACGCCGACGTGTAGCCGCAATAGGACACGTTGTCGACGACCGGCTCGGGAAAGGCCCGCGCGGCCGCTCGGGCGAGGGCCGGGCCGAGCGTTCCGATGGAACTTGTGGGACAGGCGACCAGCGCCATGCGGGCGCGTTCGGCCTCGGGCGGTTCGGCGGGCTGGCGGCTGACGTAGGACATCTCGGAGGCGTCGGAACGAGCAAAGACATTGGGCGCGAGCTGGCGGCAAGTGTCGCAGTCGATGCAGGTGTCATCGACGTAGAAATCGCCCGGGACGTTCTCGGCAAGTCGTTTCTCGATCGAGGCCATGACGTGTTCGGTTAGGCGCGGTTTGGCGACGACACTTGGAGGGAGGCGGTGCGCTTCCCTGCCCTGCTCAGCCCCACTCCCTCCTTTCGTACCATGGCCGCTTCAACTCCACTGATGATAAGCCGGGTGGCCGGACTTGACGGCGACGAAGGTCGCCTCGCAGGTGGCGCAGGCTTTTTCGCCCGAGAATAGCCGGGCCTCGATGCGAGCGCGGTCCTCCTTAATTTCGACGGCTTTCGCGACCAGTCGCACCGCGCGATCGACCGGCGTGGGGCGCAGCAGTTTCACGGCATACTCAGCCGTGACCGTACAGGACGGAGCCTCGGCCCCGGCGCGGCGCATCAGCTCCCAAGCGGCGGTCCAATTGGAATGGCAGTCGAGCAGAGTGCCGATGATGCCGCCGCAGAGAACGCCGGGAAAGGCGTGATGTTGGGGCGCGGGCGTCCAATCCGCGATCACCTCGGCCTCGCGGACGTAGCTTTGGATGCGCAGGCCCTCGCGATTGGCTGGCCCGCAACCGAAGCAGATGCTGTTGGGAGCGTAGGCGAGTTGCAGCGAAGGTTCCGACATGATTCGCAGAGTACCGCAGGCGGGCGAGTCGGCGCAAAAGGGGGTGGAACGGCCTGTGCTTCCGTTTGGCATTGGAGCGGTCGGTCGGTGGGGGATGTCGCCACGAATGGCGACACGACTCGCCTGGAGGCGCGCGCCGCGTCCGCCGCCGAGAATAGAGACTTGCCCTGGTCGACGATAATGAATCGAGATGCACGCTTACGTGCTTTATAACGATCAGATTGTGCGCGCGACTGACGCGATCTTGCGTCCGGGGCAGCTCGGTTTGTTGGCCGGTTGGGGGGTGTTCACCACGCTGCGAATCTACGAGGGCGCGCCTTTTGCCTTTGATCGCCATTGGCAACGGATGGAGCGCGACGCCGCGTTGCTGCGCATCGATTTGCGGCTTAACCCCGACGACGTTGAGGCCGATCTGATCAAACTGGCGGCGGCCAACAACGCTCCCGAGTCCACCCTGCGGCTGTGCGTCTTTCGCAGCGAAGGCGGTTTCTGGGCCGGGCCGGGTTCGGGGAATACATCCGACCTGGTGGCGATGACGAATGATTTGCAGCATTGGAAGGACTCGGTTTCGCTTGGAGTTTCGGAAAACGCCCGATTCGCGGCGTCGCCATTCGCCGGGACGAAGACCCTGTCGTGGGCGCATAACCTGACTCTTGTCGAGGCCGCGCACGCCGAGGGTTTTGACGAGACGATTCTGCTCAACGAACGCCGTGAAGTCGCCGAATGTACCTCGGCGAATCTGTTCGCGGTTCACGACGGGACCACCTATACCCCGCCGTTGTCTTCGGGACCGCTTCCGGGAGTGACTCGCGCCTTGCTGCTCGAGGAAATCGATATCACCGCAGCGCCGGTTAAGGAACGAGTACTTTCGCTCGACGATCTATTCGACGCCGACGAAGTTTTCATCACCTCGACGACCAGCGAACTGCTGCCGGTCAGCCGCATTCTCGATCGCGCGGTTGGTCCGGGGGCGGCGGGGCCGTGGCCGGTGATGGAGAGATTGCGCGGCGGGCTGCGGGAGTACATTCGAGCTTACGTTGAGGTCTGCGGGGGTGCCGAGGAGAGGGCAAAGTAACCGGGCGGCCGCTGGGGGGCTTTCATCCAGGCGAGCCGTGTCGCCATTTGTGGCGACATGTCTTTTCCAACCCCCTCCCGAGCGCATCGGGGCATCAGGCCTGCCGTCCCTGTGCCATATGGCAAGAAGGTAAGGGCGGCAGGAACCCCCCACCTGATTCTTCCGCCCGGCCACCCCCATTTTCACGGCGGTATGATGAATGCCGCAGTTTCACAAAAACGGGACTGAAACCCGAGCCGACCGCAAAAACGTCATGTCGATTGTTCGCGTATTCAACGAATCAAAACAGGTCCCGGTCGCCGACCGCGTCACACTCACCGATACGAGCCAGACACGCCGAACCGGGCTGCTGAAACACGAGAGCCTTCCCAAGGGGGAGGTCTCCAGGCCTGCCCATTCCTCGATCCGCCCATAAGCCGGCGGGCAGCGATCAACCCGGCTCCCGCCGCGGGGTCGACTTAATACCGGCCCTGGGCGCAAGCCCGGGGATGGAATATCCGTACCCCCACCGCCTCCGGCCCTGGGCGAACGCCCGGCAACGCCGGGCGTTCGGGGGCTTGGGGCGGGGCCAAAGACCGGCCGCCAAGCGGCCGGTCCCCGTAGCGACCCGGCCCACGGCTCACGGCCCACGGCTCACGTACCCCGGCGACACGGAATGCGACACGGAATCCCATCACGCGAGTAAAGAAAATATTTCCCCTTTATTCCCAACAACTTAGAAAATTCAACCCCCCGCTACCCTTCCACCCCTGCCTTATCCTGGTAACGAGGTAACCATGGCCACCAACAAGCAAACCCGCGCCAACCGCGAAAACGCCAAAAAATCCACCGGACCACGCACCGCCGGCGGAAAAACCCGCTCTTCCAAAAACGCTCTCAAGCACGGCCTGCTCTCCCAAGACTCCGTCCTGCCCGGCGAAGCCCCCGAAGAATTCGACCGTCAACTCACCGCCATCGAGGACTGGGTTCTCCCCCGCAACCCGCTGGAACGCGAAATCTGCCGCCAAATCACCGACGCCGCCTGGCGCATGCAGCGCCTCTCCCGCATCGAGACCGCTATCATCACCGCCAACATCAACCACACCCGCCGCCACAACCGCCAGTTCCACCCCGACGTCGAACTCGACCGCCAAGGCCGCACCAAGCTGCTCGGCGAAGCCATGATCGGCCACACCAACTCCGTCGTCCAACTCTCGCGCTACGACGGACATCTCACCCGCCGCTTCTACCGCGCCGTCGAACTGCTCACCGAGATCCGCCAAGGCGAGCGAAAATCCCGCGAGGCCCGCGAGGCCCGCAACAAAGGCGATCACGGCTTCGACGTCTACAGCCCCACCGCCCCGCCCGAGTTTCAGCATCAATACATCCCCGCCAAGCCCGACGTAATAAACCGTGCCGCCCCCAACCGAGCCGTCCCAAACCGAGCCGCGAACGTAAGTGAGCGGTATCAGACGAACCCTCAAGACCATAGGGAAGGCGGCGGACCCGAAGCATCCCACGACCCCGTCCCCACCAGCCACCGCGTCCCCACCAACGACCCGGTCAACCCACCCACCGCCGAAACCCCCGCCACAACGCCCGCGAAAGCGCCGCCACTCCTACGCTAGCCGACGCTAGCCGACGCTAGCCGACGCTAGCCGCCGAACGCGGCCCGAAACAACCGAACCCACCCCCCAACGCCACATCTCCATCCAAAATCCCCCAAAAACACCCCAAAACCCCACTTCCCGCCAATCCACCACCCCAAGACCCTCTCCAAGCGCCCCCGACCCAAGCCCCCGCCCGCAATCCGCCCTCGTCATGGTCGCACCCAGGCCGGCCACGAGCTTCCAAACCCCCCGACGCTCAGCCCAATAATCATACAAATAGGTTAATATCAATAACTTAACAACCAACCTCCCTCGCCCCTAAAATCGACCATACGAACCCAACTCCATCCCCTCGGGGTCCCCATCGTCACACTGCGGGACCTCTCGGGGTGTGCGACTTAAATGTGGAAAAGTAAGCCCGGCAGCCCGGTTCACCGTCGGTGAACCGGGCTGGATTCCGGGCCTATTCTCGCTAGGGAAGGATCACAACTTTTCCGAATTGGCCTTTGCTTTCGAGGTGCTCGTGGGCCGCTCTTAGGTCGGCCAGCGGGAATGTTCGGTCGATGACGGCTTTGAGTTTGCCCGCGCCGATGAGCTTCAGCACGTCGTGCAGCTCGCCGAGGGTCCCCATGAAGGTTCCATTGAGACTCAGGTGCCGAAAGAAAAGGTGGTGGATGCTGAGGCTGACTTCGCCGCCGGTGGTCGCGCCGCAGGTGACGAGGCGTCCGCGATTGGCCAGTGACGCCGTCGAATGCGCCCAGGTCGCCGCTCCGACGTGTTCGAAAACGATGTCGACGCCGCGCTTCCCCGTCAGCCGGCGGACTTCCGACTTGATGTCTTGCTCGTAGTGGTCGATGACCTCGTCGGCGCCGAGTTCTTGCGCCTTGGCCATCTTGGCCTCGCCCCCGGCGGTTGCGATCACGCGGCAATGATGCAGCTTGGCGATTTGAATGGCCGCCGTGCCCACTCCGCTGCTTCCGCCTACCACAAGGACGTCCTCGCCCATCTTGATCTTGGCGACGCCGACGAGCATGTGCCAGGCAGTGAGAAACACCAGCGGGACGGCCGCCGCTTCCTCGAAGCTCAGCTCGCCGGGAATCGGAATGGCGTTGACACCGGGGACCGCGACGTATTCGGCATTGACGCCGGGGTGCGCGTAGCCGAGCAGTCCGTAGCGGCGGCAGGCATTGTCATTTCCAGAGACGCAAGCGGAACATTGGCGGCAACTCAGACCGGGAGCGAGCAGCACGCGATCACCGGGCTTGAAACGGCCCGCCACTTCCCCGACTTCGACGACCTCGCCCGAGGCGTCGCTTCCCAAGGTATGCGGCATGTCGAGCTTCAAGCCCGGCAAGCCGCCGCGGATGAACAAGTCGAGATGGTTGAGCGCGCAGGCTTTGACCTTGACCAGCACTTGATCGGGACGAATCTTTGGTTCCGGCGCGTCTTCGTATTGCAGAACTTCGGGACCACCGTGCTCGTGAATGCGGACTGCTTTCATGGGGTACTCTCCTGTTACGGGCCGACCCGACCGGCGGGAGGCGGCAAGTCACGTATTATAATGGCTGTCGGGAGCCAAGCTTATGCCTCGCCCCATGGACGTTTACGAAGAATTGGTTCACCTGCGCCGGATCGGACAGAAAGCCGCGCTGGCGACAATCGTCGAGGTGCAGGGATCGATTCCCAGCGCTCAGAGTGCCAAGCTGTTGGTTCGCGAGGACGGCTCGATGGTCGGAACCATCGGCGGGGGCTGCACCGAGGCCGAAGTCTGGAACGCCGCCCGCGAGGTGATGGAGAACGAGCGTCCGCAGCGGCTGCGCTTTGATCTGGGCCAGGACGCCGCCTACGACCAGGGGCTGATCTGCGGCGGGCAATTGGAGGTTTACATCGAACCCATTCTCCCCATCCCCAGCGCCTTCATTTTTGGCGGCGGACATATTTCGAAAAGCCTCTCGAAAGTCGCCACGCTGGCCGGCTTTCGCACGACGATCATCGACAACCGCGAAGCCTACGCCAACCGCGAGCGCTTCCCCGAGGCCGTCGAGATCCACGCCGAGGAATACGAGGACGTCTTCCCCAAGCTCGAGATCCACGAATCGTGTTACCTGGTCATCGTGACGCGTGGTCACAAGGACGATATGCGGATTCTGCGTTGGGCCATCGACCAACCGGCGCGCTATATCGGCATGATCGGCAGCAAGCGCAAGCTGGTCGAAATCGTGAAGAACTTCCAGGCCGAAGAAGGCATTCCCCCGGAAAAATTGGAACGCGTGCATTCGCCGATGGGTTTCGACATCGGCGCCGTGACGCCCGAGGAAATCGCCGTGTCGGTGGTCGGAGAGATGATCCACTGGCGGCGGCGTCCCGATGCTGGGTGGAACGCGATTTCGAAGGCGCTGTTCGCCAAGGGTATGCCGGAAGCGGCGGCTGCGGAAACCGACGCCGCCGGGTGCGACGACAGCGCCGCCCCGAAAAAAAAAGTGCCGGCTGAGACGAAGTGAAGCCTGCGGGCATTATCCTCGCGGCGGGCGAATCGAGCCGCATGGGGCGCGACAAGGCGTTGCTGCCCTATCGCGATACTACTTTCCTCAACAATATATTGAGCGGCTTTCTGCCGAGGCTGGACCCGGTGATTGTGGTGCTGGGCTGCCACGCCGAGGCTATCAGAGAGTCGATTCGTGCGCCGTCGGCTGAGCCCTCGATCGGGTCAGCAAGCGAGGAGTCGGGAGAGTCGACTGTCACGGTGGCCGAGGGGCGAGGGGTTCGAGTTGTTGTGAATCCTGATTATCGACGCGGCATGCTCTCGTCGTTGCAGACCGGCATCGCCGCCCTGCCCGCAACCGCCGAGGCGGCGATGTTTACGCTGGTCGACCACCCCGACGTCCGAGCGGAGACGCTCGACAAACTACTCGCCGTGTACCGCGAAACTGACGCCCAATTGGTCATTCCGCGAATAGGAGACCGCCGAGGACACCCCGTGATCGCCGCGCGAATTGTGCTGGAAGAGATCGCGCGGCTGCCGGCGGAGGCGTCGCCCAAAGACGTGATTCGCGCCCACCGAGAAGAGACGGTCCTTGTGGAGGTAGAGGACCACGGCATTCTGCGGGACATCGATACGCCGGGGGAGTACGAGAGGTTGGTCGGGAAGTAAGAGGCCTACCCCTTATCCGCATTCGTGGATATATCCCGCGACTGTGGTGAGTTCATGGAGTGTCGGTCACTAGCAAGGCCGCGGTCGCCGCGGGGGCGATCGTCGCCCGGCCCCTACTCCATCGGCGGCAAAATCCGGGCCTTCTTCCCGATGTCGAAGGTGTCGGCTTTGAGCTTGCCGTTGACTTCGGCAGTGCGACCAAAGAACTCAAAAATCTTGTCGCCGTCGCGTTGCTTTTGAATGTTCCACGGCAGCGTCACCCACCCGACTTCCCGATACTTCGAAAAGATCGACTTCTCTTCATAGGGGATGCGGGTCTTCGGGTCGCGGCGGGTGTAGATCTGCTGCACCGGCAAATTGTCGGACATACGCAGGAAAACCTTCACCGTCTCGTTGTTGCCGTCGGTGATGTCGATCGCGTGGGTGGGGGTGTTGTCCACGATCTCGGTGCCGGTGTAGTAGAAATACATGTCCGGCTCGTCGAGGCGGTAGCGCAAGATGTAGAAGATGTCGCGCCGCGCGGAAATGCGATAGCGCTGCAGGGTATCTTCGGGTAACGGGCGCGCACCGAGGTAAGTCACTTCCCAGCCTTGTCCGTTACGAAACAGAGTGTAGTAATCGCCCTTCTCGGTGTAGACTTCGCGGCGGCTCACCGGGAGGTAGTCGGGATCGTCGCTTTCGCGCAATTCCCTGAATTCATCGAACAGCGTCATGACCGCCAAACCACTCAGGTTGTGGCGATAGAAGGAATAAGCCCGGCCGGTCTTCTTCAGCGTCCGAACGTTCAAGAACGACTGGCCGCCGAGCGCAACAAGGGCTTTGTCGAGAAGCTGCTTGGCCTTCTCCTGACGGCTCTGGGAAAAGATCGGGCGGAAGGTGCCCGAAAACAAAACTAGAGCACTCGCGGCACAAAGAACAACGAAAGCGTGCCGGGCGCTCCGCCCGCGGCGTACCAACCTTGGATATTCGCTCTGTTTCATGCAAGCTCCCCCAACGGGCGGCGCGCATTTCATCGCCGCCCCTTGCATTGGAGACGGCGCGGACACCCGGATTGTTGCATTGCTTCGAGGGGCCATTATAGAAAAACGGCGCGGATCGTGGGCCGGGAGGCCCGTAATGGTGTCCGGCGACAGCGGTGCCGGAGTGCCGCTGCGCGCTAGGCCGCCCGGAGGATTCTGGCTTCCCCGGTAGAGACAAACACTCGTGTTTGTCCTAGTCCACAGTCCGGACAAGCTCTCAGCTTGTCTTTCTTCGGGCCTGAAATCTCAGGCTATCGATCCCGCCAGGTTTCCCGATCTTTTACCGGATCGTAGTTGGGATTTTCGGAGGGCAGTTGTGCTCCGACCTCCTTGCGCCAGGCCGACAACATGGTCTTGAGTTCCGCCGCCTTGTCCGGCATCCGTGCCGCGAGGTCGCTGCTTTCGCCGACATCCTCTTTCAAGTTGTATAACTCAGCGCGGCCGTCTTCGAAGAACTCGACGAGACGCCAATCGCCGACACGGATTGCCGAATAGGGTGTCGCGCCTTGTTTGTGATAGTGCGGGTAGTGCCAGTAAAGCGCCTCTCGTCCGAGTTGCGCCGCGGGGTCGCGCAAAACCGGCACCAAGCTAACGCCGTCGATTTCCTCACCGTCGTCTTGCAAATCGCTTTCGCCCGCCGTGCCTTGAACGTCCGCGATCTCCAAGATCGTGCTGTAGAAATCCATCGTGATTACGGGCTCGTCGCTGAACGCCCCGGCCGGCGTTACCCCGGGCCAATACACCACGGCCGGCGTTCGCACGCCGCCTTCGTAGGCTGAGCCCTTGCCCTCGCGGACGGGAGCGTTCTCGGTCGGGGCGCCGTCGCGGTCCAGGCCGCCGTTGTCGCCGGTGAAGATGATCACGGTGTTGTCGGCTATGCCCATCGCTTCGAGTTTGGCGCGGACCAGCCCGACACCGCGGTCGACGCTCGTGACCATCGCGGCGTAGGTCGGGTCGGCGTGGACCATGCCCAGCTTAACTCGGGCGCGGTAGTGCTCGATGTCCTCGTCTTTAGCCTGAATCGGCGTATGGACGGAATAGAACGGGAAATAGAGAAAGAACGGATCGCTTCCGAAGCCCTCAATCAGCTTCGCGGCCTCGGCTGAGAGCCGGTCGGTGAGATAGTCGCCCTCGGCGCCGCCGGGCGGGATCGGACCAATGCCCCGCCCTTCTCGCGTCGAGTGTTCGTAAGGGTGGAAATAGCTGCCGGGGTGGCCCCGTTGGTTGCCGCCAATGTTGACGTCGAAACCATGACGGTCGGGGAAGTATTCACCCATGTCCTCGTCGCCGGTGGGCATGAGGTGCCACTTGCCTATGGAAGCCGTGCGGTAGCCCGCGTCGCCGAGCGCTTCGGCAATCGTGCGGTGGCGCGCTTCGAGCTTCATCGTCCAATCGGGTACGCTGAGTTTGGCGAAGGGTCGCTGGTGGCCTCGAATCCAGTCGGTGACGTGAGTGCGCGCCGGGTACTTGCCGGTCATAAGCGCCGCCCGTGTCGGCGAGCAGACCGTGCAGGCCGCGTAGCCGGTGCGAAAGTGCATCCCGTCCGCCGCCAGTTGATCAATGTGAGGAGTTTCGTAGAGGTCGCTGCCGAAAACGCCGCCGTCGCGCCATCCAAGATCGTCGACCAGGAAGATGACGAAGTTCGGTTTCTTCGGGATGGGCGCGGTTTCCCTTGGGCCGGAGAACGCCGTTAGGCCCACGGCAATGAGGATCAAGATTGGGATGGGTCGGAGCACCCGCCGATTGTATGTGGGTTCAGACGGGAAACGCAATGTGGGCGGACTTCTTGAGCCTTCAGTTGGGGACAACTATCCGTGCCTCACGCCGGGCGCGGCTGCCACCGGGACCTCTTGAGCGTTACGGGTCCGGCGCCGGAGCGCGCCTATGAAGACCCAGATCAAAACTCCAGTCGAGATCGCGGTCAAGATTCGTCCGATGGCGTTTTCGAGCGGCAAGTCGAAGACCAGCTCTATCTCCAAAGGGCCTTCGGGCACCTCGATCAACATCTGGCCGAGGGGGTCGCGATGGATCGGCAGGCGGCGGGCGGAGTTCGTTGATCCCCTGGGCTCTCTAGCGAACGCCGACCACGCGGGGTCGTAGGCGACTTGCAGCAGCAGCGCCTCACCATAGTCGAATTCCGCCTCGACTTCCGCTCTGTCAGTGCCCCACCATTCGATCTCGGCGAGTTCATCGGGGCCCTCTTCCACCGTGCGGACGTAGGCATCGAGTTCCTCGGCTCCCCACTGAGCGGGCAGCTGTTCCGATAGCGCGTCCATGTCGCGCATTCTCACCACGCGGGCATGGCCGGGATAGCGACGCGGCACACTGTAGATGACGTTGCCCTTGCCTTCGTCGCGCAGCACCGGGAGGACGCCGTCGAACTTCTTCGGGTAGGGGTAATCGTGGTAAAGTTCCGCCGAGGTCTCGTCGTTGACGATGATCGCGTCAACACCAAAACTCTTCGCCCACTTGGCAGCCAATTCGCCGTCGGCGCCGATGCGAATTTCGTTGATGGCCGGGAGAATGCTTTGATTCAGCATCCCCTGGTGCGCGCCTCCGGAAAGGTGGCCGAGGTCGTGCCAAGCGTTGTACCAGAAACGAACCGAGCCGGCCACGAAGGCGCGGGAGTCGGGGAGGTTTTCGGCCATCCATTCGCTGAGGCGATACTCGATGCGGCGTTCGGGGGCGAGATCTTCCGGGAAGATTTCCCAAGCGTGAGACAGATAGCTTGCGGTATTCGGTAGCGCCACGGCAACCGGCAAGATCAGCGCCGCCCGCGGCAACCAAGGACGGGAGGGAGACCAAGCGGCAGAGCGATTCCAGAAGCGACGTATGATTTCAAGCAGCACCAGGGTAAGAGCCAGATCCAACTCAGGAATCAGCCGCCCCGGTGTGCCGACGATGCGGATTCCAAACCAATCCCAACTAAGTATCATCCCGCCAAGGATGAAAAGCACGCCGCTCAAAAAAAGCGAATAGAAGCGCTCGGGGCGTTCCCTGCCCCACCAATAGCTCACGACGAAGAATCCGGCCGCCGCGATCAAGCCCCCAATTAGGTGCTGGATATTGCTTTCCGCGCGGACCACTTTGAGATTCGCCAGAGTGACAGTCAAGTAGGAAGGCACCAGCCAAAATGCGGTCAACCCGTACGCCAAGGCTGCCACGGCCGCCCCTCGCAGCCATAAGCCGTGATCGCGTCGCGTGACCCACAGACACCACAGCATCAGGCCGAAGAAGATCGAGAGGGCCACGCCACCATAGAAATTGTTGGATACGACGAGGGCGCTCAGCACCGCCGCGGCGACCAACGCGAGACGGCTTCTGCGGGTGAGCGTCAACCACGACGCCGCGACCGCCGGCGCGACAAGCGCCAGAGCGCTGGTGTGGGGTCCTTCCCCCCACAAGGCGAGAACGTGCAAGCGCCACGGCGTCATGAAGTGTGTCGCCGCGTCGACGCGAATGTCTTCCATCAGCCAATACGTCGGGGACAACAGCATCGTCGCCAGCGCCGCCGCCCAGGCCATGCCGCGCGAACCGCTCAACGCACGGACCATCAGGTAGACGCCGGCGATTCCAATGCAATAAAAGAAAGCCGTGTAGATGTGGTAGGCGTGGGCCGGCGGAATATCGAACAGCATGGACAGCCCGGCCGTCCCATAGCGCAACGCGGGCGGGTAGACGTAGTCGAAACGGGTGCCGCCGTACCAGAGCGGCTGCCACCGAGGATGCGGCCAGTGGTCGGCCAGGAACCGCGCGTCGGCGATGAAGGTCGCTTCAATCGACGCCCAGTTGTTCATGTAGACCAATGTAAACAACGGGTGGATCAGCGCCGCAGCGATCAGCGCAAGCAGCAGCGAGTCGATGACAAGGGTTCGGACTTGGGGATGGCGGGACATGAACCGAGGACGAGTTCGGCTGGAAAGGCCTTGTGGATGGAGTCCGCTTTCCGATCCTAGTGTAGTCGGCGGACTGTTGCGGGATTCTTCGTGGGTGCGGTGGGTGTGGCAGGCGCATCGTGTGATGGTTGAGCGGATCCGGGTGTTGTCGGCATGGCGCTTCCGCTACGTTCCTTCCGGTCGTCGTAGGTCATCGCACACCACTTGCCGCCTAAGGGGCCGTGAAAAAATCGAGAGCTCCTCCAATATTGCGCCGGCAGACACAATTCGCAACCTACGATTCAGAGATGGGATGAGAGGCTGGTCGCTTGGCGCCGGGAAGCGGTAGGCTACCGGCAGCAGCGCACTTCTCCACAAGGGAGGTGCAATGGATTTTTGAAAAGGAGGCGACCAGCCATGAAGAAGAATAGCAAACAACAGACCGACAAGAACCAAACCGACAAACACCAAACCAAGAAAGCCGACAGCTCACAAGCGAAGACCCGCCAACTCACCCAGCTCGAACAACAGTTGGCGCAACAACGCATCCAGATGCAAAAAGACAACGAAATTTGCGCCGTCGCCGGCGTCGACATCGGCGACAAACGTTGCTTCGTACGGCTCACCGACCTCGCCGGCGAAAGCCTCGAGGAATGCCAAGTCCCCACCCGCCCGGAGGCCTTGGATCGCTGGTTCCGCCGTTGGCCGCGGCTGCGCATTGTGATCGAAACCGGCAGCCACAGCAACTGGATTCGCCGCCGCCTGGCCGCCCTCGCCCACGACGTGCTCGTCGCCGACGCGCGGCAATTGCGTTTAATCAGCCAATCCGACTCGAAAAACGACCGCAACGACGCCTATTGGTTGGCCGAGCTGGGACGCACCAACCCGGCCCTGTTGAATCCCGTCGCGCCGCGCAAGCTCGAGACCGAACAACAACGCACGTTGTTGCGGGCGCGCGAGGCCGTGCTCGAGTGCCGCACGAAATTGAAAGGGAGTTTGCGCGGCATGGCGAAGTCGCACGGCATCCGCTTGGGCCGATGCGCCCAGAACCAATGGGTCGAGCGCGTCCGGGAGGCCTGCCCCGAGGTGTTGCACGCGGCGTTGTTGGGGGTGGCGACACAAATCGAAAGCCTCGGCGCGACGATCCGCGAATATGACAAACAAATCGTCGCGTTGGGCAAGCAATACGCAGCGGTCGAGCGGCTGCGAACGATCGGAGGGGTGGGGCCGCTGACGGCGTTGACGTTCGTGTTGGCGCTCGACAACGACCCGGGCCGCGTGAAGCGTTCGCGGCAGGTCGGCGCGCTGGTGGGGCTGCGTCCCAAGCAACGCCAATCGGGCGAGCGGTCACTGCGGCTGGGCGTGACGAAATCGGGAGATCCGCTGCTGCGGCGGACGTTGATTCAGTGCGCGCACTGGGTGCTGGGGCCGTTCGGGACCGACTCCACGCTCAGGCGCTGGGGTTTGGGTTTGGCGGCGCGCGGCGGAGGACATGCGAAGAAGCGGGCGGTGGTGGCGGTGGCGCGCAAGTTGGCGGTGCTGATGCATGTGTTGTGGGTGAAACAAGAAAACTACGATCCGCTGCACGGGCTGACGGAAACGGTTTCCCCATAAGGCAGGGACGATGAGGCGCAGTCGGCGGCAACGGTTTCGGATGAAGCAACGTGATGAGGACATCCGCGAGCCCCCTAACGGGGACTCGGCGGCAAGAAGATTCCTGTTGAAAGGAAGGGAGTAGGGGATTGGGCGGACGAAGCGAGGCCGCGGCGGAGAATCGAGATCGTGTCACGGTGACTGCGGGCTCTGGGCAGGCAGGCCGATTCTTTCGAGGATGGGTCGAAGCCGCAACAGAGAGAGCAGCGCCGAAAGACCGGACCCCAACCAGCAGAGGTCAACAACGAGACCGATAACACTGCGAATGGAAGCCCGGTCCTCAACGCGCCGCAAGGCATGAGGACCCGGGCCGGATCCGACAAACCGACCAACGCCTCCCAACGACCGCCCTTGACAAGCGACCCACCTCTCATGGAAGCCCAGAGCGCAAGCGACGGGCCACGAGCGGGCGAGCGTCACGTGCTTCGGCGGCGCGTCTCCCCGAACGGTTGCGCGCTTCGGTATGGTCTTCCGTCTACTCGAAACCTTCGCGACCTTTTGGCCCGTCGCTTGCGCATTCTGAATTGTGTGCACGGGCAGGAGGGCGGCTACCTAATTTTTCACATCCCTGACGCGCGCGGCTCGGTTTGGGTCTCCTGATCCGCTCTCTGTTCGCAACATGAGAAGATAGAAACTTCGGCTCCACGGGAGCCGACTCGATCAGGATCGACAACGGTAATGGCTGACGCAAAGAACTACCCCAACTACATCAACGGCGAATGGGTATCCACCGAGGCAACTTTTGAAAACCGCAACCCGGCCGACACCCGTGAACTCGTCGGTACGTTCGCCAAGGGCTCGGCCGCCGACATCACGGCCGCGGCCGATGCCGCCGCGGCCGCCTTCCCTGCTTGGGCTTCGATGACCGCTCCCGCTCGCGGGGCATTCCTCTTCAAAATCGCCGATTGGCTCGAACACCGTCTCAACGAACTCGGCGAGCAGATGACGCGCGAAGAAGGCAAGACCCTGCCCGAGGCCAAGGGCGAAACCATGCGGTCGATCAACATCTTCCGCTATTTCGCCGGCGAGGGTTCTCGCATGCCGGGCATGCTGGTGCCCTCCGAGCGCGACCGAGTGTTCATGTATGCGATTCGCAAGCCCATCGGAGTGGTCGGGCTCGTTACGCCCTGGAATTTCCCGAGCGCGATTCCGGCGTGGAAGCTGGCGCCGGCGCTGATCGCGGGCAATACGGTTCTGTTGAAGCCGGCTTCGGCCTCGCCGCTTAGCGCGTGGCGGCTGGCCGAGGCCTGCGATGCGGTCGGCATTCCCAAGGGCGTCGTGAACTTCGTCGCCGGCTCGGGGGCAGAGTTGGGCGAAACCCTGATCAACGCGAAACCGCTCAAAGCCGTCTCGTTTACCGGGTCGTGCGATACCGGGAATTGGCTTCACGCCCGGGCGTCGGAGCGGCGCCTGCGCATTCAACTCGAGATGGGCGGCAAGAATCCGACGATTGTTCTCGCCGACGCGGATTTGAACAGCGCCGTCGGCAATACGATCAACGCGGCGTTCGGCTCGACCGGCCAAAAGTGCACCGCCACCAGCCGTGTCATTGTCGAGGACGGCATCTACGACGCCTTTGTCGCCGCGCTGATCGAGAAAACCAAAGCTCTCAAAGTCGGTAATGGTCTCGAACCCGGCATCGATATGGGTCCGGCTATCGATCAGGCGCAACTCGACACGAACATTCGCTACATCGACATCGCGAACCAGGACGGAGCGAAACTCGAGGTTGGCGGCAACCGCCTCACCGGCGGCGACTACGACCACGGCTACTTTTTCGAGCCGACGGTCTACACCGGGGTCGAGGAAAATATGCGCATCGCGCAGGAGGAAATTTTCGGGCCCGTGCTGGCCGTGATGCGCGCGCGGGATTTCGATCACGCCATCGACGTCGCTAACAACGTCGCTTTCGGGCTGTCGGCGTCGATTCAGACGACGAATACGTCACGTATTTTCGAGTACGTCCAAAAGATCGAAGCCGGTCTGCTGACAGTGAATCTGCCGAGCGCGGGGGTCGAATACCAGCTTCCTTTCGGAGGCACGAAAGACTCGAGTTTCGGGCCTAAGGAACAGGGCCCGGCGGCCTTGGACTTCTATACGGATTACAAGACGGTTTACTTAAAATACTAGTGTAGTGGGACCGGCTGAGAGCGGTCACGACTGTTGGCTTGGACCGGCAAGAGTGCCGGTCGCTACTGTCGGCTTGGACCAGCCGAGAGCTGGTCGCTACCGCGAAGCGAATCACCGTGAAACTTGCGCAGATCAAAGACTCCTCCGGCAACTTGAACGCCGCTATTGCCGAGAACGGCCGTTTTCGTCCCATCCCGGGCCATACCCTCGCGTCGCTCATCCAAGAGACGGAAACCGTAGGCCGAGGGCTGGCGGATCTCGCCTTGGAACTCGCCGACGACGACGCCCGACCGGGTCAAGCGGCGATCCCTATAAGCCCGTCGGAAGTCTGGGCCTGCGGCTGCACCTACGCCCCGAGCGCCGAGTTTCGCGACGCCGAGCACGGCGCGCGCGAAGGCTTCTATAGTTACGTCCACGATCCCGATCATCGGCCCGAGATTTTCTTCAAGGGAACCGGTCGGGTCTGCGTCGGCTCGGGCGAGGCCATCGGTATTCGCGCCGACTCGACCTTCACCGCCCCGGAACCCGAGTTAGCCGTCGTCATCAACAGCAAGGGAACGGTCCTCGGCTACACTCTCGGCAACGATGTTTCCGCGTGGGATATCGAGCGCGAAAACCCGCTCTATCTACCGCAGTCAAAGGTCTACACGGCATGTTGTTCGCTCGGGCCGGTACTCGTCACGCCCGATGAAATTCCCGACCCCTATAACCTCGACATGAGCTGCACGATCACGCGCGAAGGTGAGACGACGTTTGAAGGGTCGGTCTCGACCGACAAGCTGCGGCGCAAGATCGAGGACCTCGTCGATTGCCTGCTCAAGAGCAATCCCGTTCCCGCCGCCACGGTGATCCTCACCGGCACCGGGATCATCGTCACTCAAGAGGCCGCCCTGGCCCCGGGCGACGTCGTGACGATCGAAGTGCCCGAGATCGGCAAGTTGATCAACCCGGCCGTGCTGGTGTAGCTTCAACCTTGCAAGTGTTCATTTGCGGAGTGCCGGCGTTTTCACCGCGGTAGCGAGCGGCGCTCTTGCTGGTCCTGCCCCGCGCTGGGGCAGGTCTCCAGGCCTGCCCATTACACACGGAGCTGCGCGAACGGTGCGCTACGCGCTTTCGTTTCGGAGTTTGGACGGACGGGGCGGTTTTATTGGGCCGGGGGCTTGGCCCGTCGCTTGCGCTCAGGGCTCTGAATCCGGCGCTTGACACCGCTGATAGGCTGAGCACAGCAAGGGGATTTGGTTGTTTCGGTAGCCGCCTCACGCGTCTTTCGCGCCTGAGCGCAAGCGCGGTCGGGGCTGCTCTTTTCCTACGCTACTTTCAGTGACTTGTCACGATTTGCCGGTCGAAGCCTCGGCACTTTCCGCCAGGTCATGACCCAACGGCACTAGAACCCTATTGCCGCGGCGGCATACCGCCGATCGAATAACAGGCGAACAAAAGGACTTTCAACCGAAGGCCTCGGCAGGAAACGCTAAGGCCCTGTGGTCCCGGTACGTCTTGCCGACCCGGCCGACGCTCCGCGCTGAGCGGAGCTGCAGGAAAAAGGTGGAATCTTATGAAACGACATTGCATCACACCCGGCACGGCCGCCCCCTCCCGCCGCCAACACTTTGGAGTCGCGGCGATCCAACTGGCCCTCGTGGCTCTCCTGCTCGGCCTCAGCGCTCACAAGGGGTCCGCCGACTCGATCCACCACACCCGCTACGCCCACCTATTCCCCGGCCTCGACGCGGGACAGAAAATCACCAACGCCATCCAAGCCCTGCCGAACGGCGTCGGAACCGTCGATGCCGGAGGCCTACCGACCCCCCAGCGTCTCTCGGCCGTAACGGTTCCCCCGGGCGTAACGCTCCGGCTGCCGCCGGTCACCTTCGTCGTCTCGGAAACCCTCGTCGTGCGCCCCTCGGGTCGACTGATCGGCGCCGCATGGGGCAATCCCGGCCACACGAACCTCGTCGCCGCGGCGGAGTTACAAGGTCCGGTCATCCACGCCGCGAGCGAATCCTCCAACGGCTGGTGGCATTACGGCACGATCGAAAACCTGCGCGTCGCCGGGCACTCGCGGGCCACTGCCGCGACGGACTGCATCAAAGTCGATCGCATGGGCGAGGTGAGCCTGCTGCGAAACCTCAACTTGTCCCGCTGCCGCGAGTCCGGGTTAGGAATCACCGGCAGCCAAGCCGGCAGCGGTCGTATCGAGGGCGTCTCCGTGTTTGACAGCGGAAGAAGCGCCGTTCACCTTGACGGGATCACGAGCGGTATGATCATCAGCAGTCTTTCCGGTGACCGCAACCCCATATTCCTTGAGATCACCGGCGTGCAAAGCGGCGGCGTCTCATTGGTTCTGTTGGACATGAAAGTCGAGCAGACCCTGGCTCGCTCCGATCCGGTGATTTCGATTGACGGTTCGAAATCTCCTGTCCTGCTGACGATCATCGGCGGCACCTCGATCTCGTCCGCCACCCGCGACGACTGGATCCGCGTCACCAATTCCGGCCCCGGAGCCCACCCATACATCCAGATCATGGGAACTCGGGTCAGCCGCAAATACAAGAACCTGGTCAATGACCTCGGCTATAAAGTGCCCCACCAGGACCAACGCATCACCCACTTCGCCTATGGCCGCAACGGCACCCGCCTGCACGTCGCTCTGGGTCGCTCGCTATTCGAAGACCTGGTCCTGTTCCAAGGCGGCCGCGACCGCACGGCCTTCAACGAATGGCGTTCGCTCGAAGGCAAGTTATTGCGATCGGTGAGAAAATCCGGCCTGGCCGTGCCGCTCCAATCCACTTCTCCGCCCGAGTCCTGCAGGGGACAACTCGCCGGCGCGCAATACTACAGCACCACCGACCAACAACTCTGCACCTGCCGCAACGACGGCTTCGACAGCGCCTGGGTCCTCGAAGACAACCCAACCCACAACGGCCACTGCCAGGGAAACTAGACCGGCCCGACCCTCGCTGACTGGGAAAAGATGGGGACTCTCTTCCGGAAATAACACTGCGTGCGTACGATGCATTACTCTCAAGATCGCCAAACTAGCAAATCTCTTGAGCCGCGAAGCGGCGGCAGGAAAATAGCCCAGGGTGGAGGGAGGTGGGGCGGAACCCTGGGTACGAAACAAATCAGGTCGAGCCCTGAAGGGGCGGCAGGAGCGTCCCGACTCCCATTTTCATGGCGGTATTATGAACGCCAACGTTCAGAGAAACGGACTCTTCCGGAAATCCCCCCCAAACGCGAAAGGGCGCGACCCGGTGGCCGCGCCCTTTTCGTTTGCTTGGTTTCCAGCTCTAGAATTGCGGAAGCGTCGGACTGTTCGGCGCGGCGGCGGGCAGCCGGAAGCCGGGTTCGGTCGATGAGCCCGGTACGGCTCTGCCCTGAAGCTGGAATTGTTCTTCGCGTTGCAATTCGCCGCGGATCAGACCCAGCGCTTCGTTAACGCCCTTCATGTTGAGCACTTGCGCGACCGGGTCTTCGGGAGTGACCGCGACCAGCCGGCCTTCCTCGACGCTGAAGCGTCCCTGCGGATTGATGAGGCAGTAATAGTCCGTCTCGGGTTGCTTCTTCAGGAACAAAATAACCTGCTGATTGGGCAGGTAGGCGCCGCCGGCGCCGTGGATGTAGATGGCGTTTTCGAGGGTGTCTCCGCCGGTTTGCTCGACGGTGATCAGACCGCCGACATCACCGCGAATCGCTCGCGTCACGCTGAGGTCGACCAAGGTAAAGGGCAACTGCCCGCCGGCTGTGTCGACCACGCGCCCTGGTCGCGACCCGGCCACGGTCGCCAACACGACCGCGTCGGAGCTGAAGGTCATGCGGCCGAGGTTATCGAAGGTTTCCGCCCAGGAAGCCTGCAGGCCCGGAGGCGAGATAAAGTGCGACCGCACCATCGGGACAGCCAACAAAGCGACCACGACGCCGAGCGCCGCGGCCAACGATGCGAAGGTTGTGAATTGTTTCTTGGTCATCGCTGTTTACTCCTTTATTGGCATTCCAGGTCTTCAGCATCGATGCAGCCGTCGCCGTCGTTGTCGATGCCGTCAAAGCACTTCTTCTTCCTTTCACCCTTGCGGTCGTTGGTACACGAGCCGCCTCCTCCGCCACCACCATCGCCGCCGCAGTTGATTTCCGCGATCGTGGCGGCGTCATGGTCGTTGAAGTCGGGGAAACCGAGGAACATGTCGTTCATCCAGGATTTCCATTTTGGCCCTGGCACGGTCACAGGATACACCCCCGCTGCGCCGAATACCACGTCTTTTCGCGCTGAACCCTGCACATCACCTCCGCCGGTAGGCGCCAGGGCTTGTCCGTCCGCTCACAGACGTTGATTGAGCGGACTGAACGGCGCTCCGGCCGACACTGCTCCCTGCGAAACCTTTTTGGAGCCAAAAACTGTTGATCCTCGCCCGGGCAACACTACCCACCCGGCACAGGCAGCGCCCAGATCCTATGCAGCATGTCGCCGAACAGCCGCCGGTTCAGATGTCCTTCGGCCAACAGCAGCCAATAGTACCGCGCATGCTTGACCAGCCTACCGCCCGTCTTCATCAGCCGCTGTTGCAAGCTCGTCAGCGACCAGCTCTTGATCCGTTGCGGCAGCCCAAGCCTCCGCCATAGGTTCCCCAGGTTATAGGCCAGCACGCTGAGTTGCAGTCGCACTTCGTTGGCCCGGAACCGATGGCATGACAGCCTTGTCCAATGCGTCGCTTGTTTGCCTTCCTTGATCCACTGCTCCGCCGTGCCGCGCTTGTTGTAGAACCGCACCAGCGAGCGGCTCGGCAAGGCCATGCTCGTGACGATGAAACCGACGCGAGGAAACAACTCACCTTAGTGATGCTCGACCTTCGCAACAACCCGCCGGGACTTCGACCAGCTCGCGGCCTGATACCGAAAGCTCCTGTAGCGCACCAGGGGCTTTGCGCTCGGCCTGCCCGGCGGACGAAACAGGATATCTTCGATCTCCAGCTCCAGGCTCTTGTTGGCCGGGATGCGAATCACGTAGTCCACGCCGCGCTCCTCCAACGTCTCGTAAATATCCGGCTTGGCGAAGGCGGCATCGGCCCGGAACGTCACCTGTTTGCCCTCCGCCTGTTGGCGTTCGATTTCCGGCAGCAGCAGCTCGTCCCAGTCCTCGGCGCTGGACACGTTGCCCGGTCGCAACTTTGCCGCCAAGCAATCGCCGTGCTGGTTGAACAGCAACAGTGGGTGGTAGCAGACCGACTCGAAGTGGCCGTTGTAGGCGCTGCCTTCCTGCCGGCCGTGGACGAGGCTCTCGGTAGAGTCCATGTCCAGCACGACGCACGCGGAGTCATCACCGGCCTCGGCTTGCGCGATCAACTCGCGGTTCACCGCCATCAGCCCGATCAGATTCTCGTCGCCGGCGAGCATGGCGGTCTCGAAGCTCTGCAGCCGGGAGGTCAGCGCCGCGCCGCGATCCCAGTTCTTCTTCGAGCCAATCAGCCGAAAGGTTGGATCGGCGGAGACACGAACGGCGTCGTTGAGATCCTCGTAGCCCGCCAAGCGGGAGTAGACCGACTGTCGCAGCAGATCGACGAACGGGAACTTCTTGTTCGAGCCTTGCCGCGAATCCGTCAGATGCTCGTCTATCAGCTTGCCTAGTCCGAGTCGTTCGTCCAGTTCGCGAATGAGAATCAGCCCGCCATCCGAGGTGACTCGCGATCCTTGGAAATCGACCTTGAGAAATCCATTGAAGGTGAGCTGAAACGGTTTGTTTTCTTTTTCACCCATTGGGTGTTGATCTCCTCAGCGCCTTGAGTGCTTTCAAGCCCGCATAAATAAAGGCGTCCGAGTCCACCCGATGGTTAGCAGAACCGAAACTAAAGTGGAAATCCGGGCGAATGCAGGTTCGGTTCTTCGGGCCCTTGCGGTGATCAAGACCGAGGGTGTGGCCGATTTCCTGACAACCGACGTGCTTGTCGTCGATATCGTCGTAGCTGCCTCCGTCAAGGTAGGAACGGTGCTGTAGTGCTTCGGCCTTCAAAATCAAACAGGCCCCCGCATCGTATTCCAAGAGCCGAGCAATACCCAGCCAGCCGTTAGTTCCGTAGAATCCGGCATCAACTCGAATCTCGGCTCCGGTGGAGCCTTCGGGGAGCGTCATACAGGTTCCGCCCCAGTCATCAATCTCACCCTGCAGGACAGTCTGCCAGTGGTTCTGGAGCTCCGTAGTCCCTCCACCGACCGATCCCACGGTGGAAGTGACCGATTTGTCACCCCAATGCCAACACCACCATTGGTTGCCGGCGTACAGGATGCCGCCCAGCGTCAGAGTGAACGCGGCCACGAAGAAACCCGCGAGCCACGTCGCCGCCCGCCCGCAGCTCATTTCTGATGATTGCATTGGTTCCGCCTCCTAACTACGTCTCGAAATCTGTACAAGACCCTCGCCTGCAAGGTTCAAGATAGGCTGACTGCTCGGATAGTAACACGTATTGCCGATTCAATCTAGATGCCAAAAGTCGTAGTACTGAAAATACTCGTCGGCGCCGAAGTCGGCTCCAAGAGGCCCCGGCCGAGCGCGGCACCTATTGAGCCTCGCAAAACAAAGTGACACCTTTTTGGGGTACGTACGTCTTTGTATGTATGGGAAATACAAAAGGCGTACGGCGGGATTTCGAGGCCCTGGAGAAGCGCCGTTTCAAAGCGATCCGGTTGGTCGAGCAAGGCTGTAGT
Source organism: Bryobacterales bacterium (assembly GCA_965238125.1). GTDB lineage: Bacteria > Acidobacteriota > Terriglobia > Bryobacterales > UBA6623 > UBA6623. The sequence goes on from OZ250179.1 coordinate 2,441,694, forward strand.
CAGTCCGAGACAGCGAGGCGATTGAAGGTCGCGCGGCAAAGCGTCAGCGAGTGGCTGCGACGATACCGGCGTGACGGCGAAGCCGGGTTGCGCCAGGCCGGCCGCGCCGGCCGTAAGCCGCTGTTGGACGCCGCGCAGCTCGAACGCCTCGAGGCGTTGCTGCTGGAAGGCCCCGAGGCGCACGGCTTCCCGACGCCGCTGTGGAGCTGTCCGCGGGTCGCTCGTCTGATCGGAGACGAGTTCGGCGTGCGCTATCACGAGGGCCATGTCTGGAAGATCCTGCGGGCGCTCGGTTGGAGCCCGCAACGGCCCGTCGGCAAAGCGCGGGAGCGCAACGAAGAGGCCATCCGCGGCTGGCAGCGCAAGACTTGGCCGGCCATTAAAAAAAAGCCCGCAAAGAAGAACGTACGATCGTCTTCATCGACGAAAGCGGATTGAGTCAGAAGCCGCATCGTTGCCGCACCTGGGCGCCGCGCGGCGAGACACCGGTGTTGGAGTTCAACTTCAACTGGGACAAGCTGTCGGTGTCGGCCGGGCTGACGTTGCGCAACTTTTACTTCCGGCTCTATCCCGGCGCGATCGGCGAGCTGGAGGTCATCGACTTCCTGAAGGCTTTGGTGCGCCACATCGACGGCCCACTGCTGATCGTCTGGGACCGGCTGCCGGCGCACCGCAGCCGCCTGGTGCGGGAGTTTATCCAGCTCTCCGAGGATCACATCGCAACGGAGTACTTGCCGCCCTATGCGCCGGAGTTGAACCCGGTGGAATACATTTGGGCGTACTGGAAGCAGCACGAGTTGCCCAACGTCTGCCCGAAGGACTACTGGGAACTCGACGAGCGCGCCCGCAAAGCGCTGCGGCGAATGCGCCGCAAACCGCGCTTGATTACCGCTTTCTGGAAACAGTCTTCTCTTTGTCTCGATTCACAGTATATTATGCGAGACTCAGTAGAGTTCTTATCGGCGGCGTTTCGCCTCTTCCAAAGTAGGTCCACACATGCTCAATGCGTAGGACGCGACGGCGAGTGGGGCCGATATCTCGGGCAGGCAGTTATGAGCTTCGCGGCGGTTTATTGAGTCTCGTAAAATAGAGTGACACTTTTTGGTGTTGCCGTACGTATTCTTATGTATGGGAACACCGAAAGGAAAGCGCCGCGATTTCGAAGCATTGGAGAAACGTCGTTTCGAAGCGATGCGTTTGCTCGATGAAGGACTCAATCAGTCCGAAACCGCCAGGCGTCTGACAGTCGCCCGCCAAACCGTCAGTGAGTGGCGACGACAGTACCTGGCGCAAGGCGAGGCCGGGCTGCGCAAGGCCGGCCGCGCCGGCCGCAAGCCGCTATTAGACGCCACGCAGCTCGAACGCCTGGAGATCCTGCTGCTCGAAGGCCCCGAGGCGCACGGCTTCCCGACGCCGTTGTGGAGTTGTCCGCGGGTGGCTCGTCTGATCCGAGACGAGTTCGGCGTGCGCTATCACGAGGGCCATGTCTGGAAGATCCTGCGGGCGCTCGGCTGGAGCCCGCAACGCCCGGTCGGCAAAGCCCGCGAGCGCAACGAAGAGGCCATCCGCGACTGGAAGTGCAAGAGGTGGCCGGCCATTAAAAAAAAGCCCGCAAACAAGACCGCACGATCGTCTTCATCGACGAAAGCGGATGGAGTCAGAAGCCGCATCGTTGCCGCACCTGGGCGCCGCGCGGCGAGACGCCGCTGCTGGAGTTCAACTTCAATTGGCAGAAGCTTTCGGTGTCGGCCGGGTTGACGTTGCGCAACTTTTACTTTCGGCTCTATCCCGGCGCGATTGGCGAGTTGGAGGTCATCGACTTTCTGAAGGCCTTGGTTCGCCACATGGACGGCCCGTTGATGATCGTCTGGGACCGCTTGCCGGCGCATCGCAGTCGGATGGTGCGAGAGTTCATTGAACTCTCGCAAGGCCATATCGTGACGGAGTATTTGCCGGCGTATGCGCCGGAGCTGAATCCGGTGGAATACATCTGGGCGTACTGGAAACAGCACGAGTTGCCGAACGTCTGTCCGAAGGACTACTGGGAACTCGACGAACGTGCCCGCAAAACGCTGCGGCGCATGCGCCGCAAACCGCGCTTGATTACCGCTTTCTGGAAACAGTCTTCTCTTTGTCTCGATTGACAGGATATTATGCGAGACTCAATAGGGTGAGCCGCCGTCCACAAGTTTTGAGTCCGCGCGTGACCCAACTTACAACGGGACATGCAAAAAAGGGGCGATGATGCGTCTTATCAACAGAGGCCGGAACGAATTGGAAGGGCGACCGGCAATCAGCGCCTTGTTTGCCCTCCCTCGGTCCGGCCAATCTCAGTTCGTCCGTGCAGTGAACCACACGACCCGGCGCGGGAGGTTTACCTCCTTTTTCCCTCCCGCGCCGGGGGGCCGAGAGCCTTCGCTTCGTTTCGACGGTTTCCTTAGGTCCACTCGATGCTCCTTGCCAAGGCGATGGCGCCGGGGTTGCGCCATGAAACCGGATCGTTGGGTCGTCGGCACCGCGGTTCCACCACTGTCCTTTGGGCCGAACGGCGTCGGCGCATACCGCTTACTGACGTGCGCGGCTCAGTTTGGGCGACGTTGCTCCGGGTCCCACGTTGGTTACAGTGAAGCGTACCTCCACCCCATCCCGCAGGGCGACAACCGCCGCGCCCAAACTTCACAAAACAGATACTGAGATGGGATGAGAGGCTGGTCGCTTGGAGCCGGGAAGCGGTAGGCTACCGGCAGCAGCGCACTTCTCCACAAGGGAGGTGCAATGGATTTTTGAAAAGGAGGCGACCAGCCATGAAGAAGAATAGCAAACAACAGACCGACAAGAACCAAACCGACAAACACCAAACCAAGAAAGCCGACAGCTCACAAGCGAAGACCCGCCAACTCACCCAGCTCGAACAACAGTTGGCGCAACAACGCATCCAGATGCAAAAAGACAACGAAATTTGCGCCGTCGCCGGCGTCGACATCGGCGACAAACGTTGCTTCGTACGGCTCACCGACCTCGCCGGCGAAAGCCTCGAGGAATGCCAAGTCCCCACCCGCCCGGAGGTCTTGGATCGCTGGTTCCGCCGTTGGCCGCGGCTGCGCATTGTGATCGAAACCGGCAGCCACAGCAACTGGATTCGCCGCCGCCTGGCCGCCCTCGCCCACGACGTGCTCGTCGCCGACGCGCGGCAATTGCGTTTAATCAGCCAATCCGACTCGAAAAACGACCGCAACGACGCCTATTGGTTGGCCGAGCTGGGACGCACCAACCCGGCCCTGTTGAATCCCGTCGCGCCGCGCAAGCTCGAGACCGAACAACAACGCACGTTGTTGCGGGCGCGCGAGGCCGTGCTCGAGTGCCGCACGAAATTGAAAGGGAGTTTGCGCGGCATGGCGAAGTCGCACGGCATCCGCTTGGGCCAATGCGCCCAGAACCAATGGGTCGAGCGCGTCCGGGAGGCCTGCCCCGAGGTGTTGCACGCGGCGTTGTTGGGGGTGGCGACACAAATCGAAAGCCTCGGCGCGACGATCCGCGAATATGACAAACAAATCGTCGCGTTGGGCAAGCAATACGCAGCGGTCGAGCGGCTGCGAACGATCGGAGGGGTGGGGCCGCTGACGGCGTTGACGTTCGTGTTGGCGCTCGACAACGACCCGGGCCGCGTGAAGCGTTCGCGGCAGGTCGGCGCGCTGGTGGGGCTGCGTCCCAAGCAACGCCAATCGGGCGAGCGGTCACTGCGGCTGGGCGTGACGAAATCGGGAGATCCGCTGCTGCGGCGGACGTTGATTCAGTGCGCGCACTGGGTGCTGGGGCCGTTCGGGACCGACTCCACGCTCAGGCGCTGGGGTTTGGGTTTGGCGGCGCGCGGCGGAGGACATGCGAAGAAGCGGGCGGTGGTGGCGGTGGCGCGCAAGTTGGCGGTGCTGATGCATGTGTTGTGGGTGAAACAAGAAAACTACGATCCGCTGCACGGGCTGACGGAAACGGTTTCCCCATAAGGCAGGGACGATGAGGCGCAGTCGGCGGCAACGGTTTCGGATGAAGCAACGTGATGAGGACATCCGCGAGCCCCCTAACGGGGACTCGGCGGCAAGAAGATTCCTGTTGAAAGGAAGGGAGTAGGGGATTGGGCGGACGAAGCGAGGCCGCGGCGGAGAATCGAGATCGTGTCACGGTGACTGCGGGCTCTGGGCAGGCAGGCCGATTCTTTCGAGGATGGGTCGAAGCCGCAACAGAGAGAGCAGCGCCGAAAGACCGGACCCCAACCAGCAGAGGTCAACAACGAGACCGATAACACTGCGAATGGAAGCCCGGTCCTCAACGCGCCGCAAGGCATGAGGACCCGGGCCGGATCCGACAAACCGACCAACGCCTCCCAACGACCGCCCTTGACAAGCGACCCACCTCTCATGGAAGCCCGGTCCTCAACGCGCCGCAAGGCATGAGGACCCGGGCCGGATCCGACAAACCGACCAACGCCTCCCAACGACCGCCCTTGACAAGGACCCACCTCTCATGGAGCCCAGAGCGCAAGCGACGGGCCAAGGGCACACAACCGCCAAGTGCTCCGGCACCGCGGTCGCGTCGAACGATCGTTCCTACGCCCCGTCCACGTCCGGGGCTTATCGTGATTCTTGGGTGGAGGACTCCGGCTTCCGCTTCGCTCCACCTTGGGCTACTGTCCGCCGCCCCCTACCGCGGGCTGCGGCGGCGGTTGCAGTAAGATTGAGCGGTGGGAAGCGGCGAAAAAAGGGCGGGGTTGCAACGGTTGATCGCCGGTGCCGTGTTCGACATCACCGGGGTGGGCCTGATCGCTTTTTCCTTGATCCAGCAACGGGACGAACTGCTGTGGGTGGGCGTGGGCCTGATGGCGGTCGGATCGATGTTGATCGTCGGATGGGCGCGCGAACAGTCGCGCCTGGAAGCGGCGACGCCGACACAGAAACCGGTCGCGGAGTGGTTGGTGGAGCCGGAACTGGCGCTGCCGCCGCCTCGCCGTGTGGAGCTCACCTCGACGGGCCGCTGGCGGCTATGGCTTTGGCTTGCCGCGGTCGCGGCGGCTGTGCTCTATACGAACGGGTATCCGCGAAGAGCGCAGCCGATGGAGGCGGCCTTTGCGGAGTTCGGGGTGGAAACCGAAGCGATTGTCCACGACAAGCAGCAGCGCACAAGCGCGGGCGGCGAGCCCCGCTACTACCTCTACTACCATTTCGAGGATCGGCGGGGCGAACAGGTTCGAGCTTCAACGGCGGTCGGCGAGAGCGTCTACGCGTCTCACGGTGAAGGCGATAGGATTCGGGTGGTCTATCTTGCCAACGATCCGCTTTCGCATCAGATCCAAGGCGTCGAGGACGACCGTTTGCGGCCGGAAGGGCTGGCGGCGTTGGCCGCGCTGGCGGCGGCGTTGACGGCACTCGAGCTGCAACGCCGAAAGCACAAGCGCTTGGTCACGGCGGGATCAGCGGTGGGCGGGACGGTCTTGGAGGTGTCGCGAACCGGCGCGGCGTCGAAGTACACGGTCTCGGTGGAGACGGGCGGGGCGGAGAGGACGCTGCGGCACTCCGAGCGGGCTTGTCGGCTGCGGGTTGGCGACCGTGTGACGGTGTTGTATTGGCCGGATATGCCGTCGGACATGGTGCTTTATCGGGGGGCGGTTTATCGGGCGTTGGGGTGAAGGTGCGGGCGGCGGGTTTGCGTGAGGGGCCTTTGGTGTTGTCGCGGGGACGCTACGCGGGACATGTCGGCACGAATGCCGACACGGCTCGCCTGGAGGCGCGCGCCACGTCTTGCCGTCGGGCTTTGAAAGGCGTGGGCAGGGGCTAAATGCTTGCGTTTCACGGGTTTGATGGTGCATAGTGAGAGCGTTATGCTGCGGCCGCGAACGGGTCGAGGCGTTACGACCATGACTTCCGGGCGGTTGATAGGCGATATGGACGATGGAGAGCCCCAGAGTAGACGCGCCCATCGTCTACCTCACGGAATTGACCGGCATGCGCGTCGACGGCCCCAAAGGCCGGCGCATCGGACGCATCCGCGAGGTGGCGATCGCTCCGAGCGAACACGCGCGACGTGTGTCTCGCTTTTTGCTCGGGGGCGGCAAAACGGCCTTCATGGTGCGTCAGGACCAGGTGCGTTCGATTTCCCCCGAACGCGTTGAACTCGCCGACGACCGCTTCGTTCCCTACTATCCCGACGAAGGCTTGCTGCTGCTCGGCAAAGACCTTCTCGACCAGCAAATCGTCGACGTCAACGGACGCAAGGTCGTTCGCGTCAACGACGTCGCTCTGCGCATCGTTTCGATCAACGGTCACGACGAGCTGTGGATTGAAGAGGTCGGCGTGGGGTTGCAAGGGGCTTTCCGCCGACTGACGGAAGGGGTTTTGCCGGCAACGTTGATTCGGCGGCTGCAACAGCGCATCAAACCCAACTCGATCCCCTGGGACTACTGCAATATCGTCGAGCCCGACCCGCAACGGCGCCTCACGCTGAAGATTTCGCACGACCGCATCGGCCGCATTCACCCGGCCGATCTAGCCGACATTGTGGAGGACCTGCCCCCGGCCGAACGCGAGGCGCTGTTTGAAACCCTGGACGATCACGTCGCGGCCGAGGCGCTGAGCGAGGTGGACCCGAAAATTCAAGTTTCGATCGTCGAGCACCTCGACAAAGAACGAGCCGCCGACATTCTCGAGGAAATGGCGCCGGACTCCGCCGCCGATGTGTTGGGCGAATTGCACGAGGAAACGAGCCTGGAAATCCTCAAGGATATGGAGGACGTTCCGGCGGCGGAAGTCGAGGAGCTGCTCGAGTACGAAGAAGATACAGCAGGGGGGCTGATGAACACCCAGTTCGTGGCGCTCCAAGAACACGCTCTGGTGAAGGACGCCGCCGCCGCTTTCGAAGACCACCAGAACCTGCTGCCAACCTTGACCCACATATTCCTGACCGACGCGAAGGACCACCTGATCGGCGTCGTGCCGGTGGCTCGACTTACCGTCGCCGAACCGCGCACGCCGTTGCGCAAGTTGGCGGTGCTGGACGTGGTGACGGTTGACGTCGACGCGGACGAGGAAATGGTGGTCGAGCTTTTCGATAAGTACAATCTGTTTGCGCTGCCGGTGATCGACGAGGATGAGGAGCTTTGCGGGGTGATTACGGCGGATGACGTGATCGGGGTCTTGGCGCCGGATCGGTAGGGGGTTAGACGAGGGTCCGGCTGCGCGAAAAAAGGGTACAGCCACCGATTTTCGCCGTCCGTCGGCGTTGGACGGCGGGGCCTTTCGAGACGCGAAAGTCGCATGGCAGTCCCCCTTTTTCGTCCGTGATTCCAATGTTTGTGGTTTTGGACCGACAGGAGTGTCGGTCCGGACTTTGGGCTGGGAGCGGCACGAGTGCCGGTCACTACTGGGGTGTCGGGGGGTGCGGAGCGCTGAAGTTTCATGCTGAAGAGCTTGCGACAGCGGATGGTTGTGTTTCTGGGCGTTTTGGGGCCCGGGGTGATCACGGCTGTCGTCGACAACGACGCGGGCGGGCTGCTGATGTATTCCGAAGCCGGCGCGCGCTGGGGCTACGTCACGCTGTGGACGATGATTCCGGTCACGTTGATCTTGATCGTCACCCAGGTGATGTGCGCTCGCATGGCGGCGGTAACCGGCAAGGGACTGTCCGACCTGATTCGGGAAGAGTTCGGGCTGCGGACGACGTTTCTGGTGATGGTGGCGCTGCTGGCGGTCAACCTGACCAACGTCACGGCCAATTTCGCGGGGATCGCCGGCTCGCTTGAATTGTTCCAAATCGACCGCGCGATCTCGGTGCCGTTGGGGGCGCTGCTGGTGTGGACGTTGGTCGTTCGCGGCACCTACCGGGTGGTGGAGAAAATTTTCCTCGTCGCAAGCTTCCTGTTCGTGGCGTATGCGATATCAGCTTTCCTCGTGAAGCCGGATTGGGACGAAGCTTTCCGTGCGATGGTGACGCCGGTGGTGAATTTCGATGGTCCTTATCTGGCGATCTTGATCGGCCTGGTGGGAACATCGGTCGCGCCCTGGATGCAGTTTTACTTGCAGGCATCCATCGTCGAAAAGGGCGTGGATCTCAAGCAGTATCCTGAGTCGCGAGCCGAGGTCGTGATCGGCTGCGTGGTGATGGCGTTCATCAAGTTTTTCGTGATCGTCGCGTGCGCTGGAGCCATTTGGGCGCACGGACCGAGACAGATTACGGACATTTCCGAGGCCGCGGTCGCCTTGCGTCCGTTGGGCGAGTACGCCTACATCTTGTTCAGCGCGGGGCTGTTCAATGCATCGCTCCTGGCGGCGAGCGTTCTACCTCTTTCCACGGCGTATTCGGTTTGCGAAGGGTTAGGATTTGAGTCGGGAGTGAACCATCGTTTTTCGGAAGCGAAGGTCTTCTATTGGCTCTACACGCTGCTCATCGTGGTAGGGGCGGGATTGGTATTGCTGCCGTCGTTTCCGCTGGTGCGGATGATTTTGCTTTCGCAGGTGCTGAACGGAGTATTGCTGCCGCTGATTTTGATCTTAATTTTGATTTTGGTGAATCGGCGCGGGTTGATGGGCGAGTGGGTGAACTCACCTCTCTATAACCTGGTGGCCTATGGTGCCGTCGCTATGATAATTGTCTTGTCGGCGACGTGGGCGGTGGTTTCGATCATGGCGTAGCGACTGTTCCCCGCCCCGCTCGCCCCCCGCTCCCCTCGCCCCCGCTCCAATGAACGGCCCGATGCCGGCGCGTTAATCATGGATTACTTTGTTGTCGGGCTGGTTTCGATGGCGGTCGCGGCCCTAACCCTGTTTTCGGGGTTCGGGCTGGGGTCGCTGCTGATGCCGGCGTTCGCGCTGTTTTTTCCCCTGCATGTGGCGGTCGGCGCCACGGCGATTGTTCACCTGGCGAACAACCTATTCAAGCTGGCCCTGGTGGGCAAGCATGCGTCGCTGCCGATCGCCTTGCGGTTCGGCGGACCGGCGGTGCCGGCGGCCTTCGCGGGAGCACTGATTCTCGGGTCGATCGCCGCCGGGGATGCGCTGCTGACCTACACCCTGGCGGGCCGCTCGTTTTCGATTACGCTTGTCGGGTTGGTGATGGGATTGCTGATCTTGGTCTTTTCGCTCGCCGACTTGCTGCCGTTTTTCGATCGTCTCCGGTTAGGGATGCCGTGGCTGCCGGTCGGAGGTGTTCTATCGGGGCTGTTCGGCGGAATTTCGGGACATCAAGGGGCGCTGCGGGCGGCGTTTCTGATCAATTGCGGGTTGGGGCGAGATGCATTCATTGGAACGAACGTCGTCTGCGCGGTGATGGTCGATGTTGTTCGACTGACGGTCTACGGAACAATGTTTCTTTCGGGCAATCTCGCGGCGACCGACGGCCCCCCGATCGTCGGGTTGGTATTGGCGGCGACGGGATCGGCCTTTTGCGGATCCTTCCTGGGTGCTCGCTACATGAAAAAGGTGACCTTGGGTACCGTGAGGCGCTTGGTAGGGGCGTTGCTGTTGCTGTTGGGATTGGCGGTCGCCGCGGGCTGGGTTTGAGCGTTTTTCTCGACGGGACCGAGCGTCGGAGAGGGATGCGAAGCGGCGTGGGCTGGGAGGGCGCGGCGTCAACCGGCGACGGGTTACCCGTTCAACCCCAAAAAATCCTCGTTCAGCCGATTTTTCCGCCCAACTAGGGTTGTTCCTGTTGGCCTGCATGGTTGAACCATGCTATTCTGACCTTGTCTACACAAGCAAATTTGGTTTCAAACCTTGGTCGGGCAGCCGCTTTGCGATTGCCCGACTTTTTTGTGGGGTCAAGACTCTTCGCGGCGAGGGCAGAGGACATGTCGGCACGAATGCCGACATACACGAATGCCGACACGGCTCTTCTGGAGGCTCATACTCGTCCGCTGTTTAGCTCAAAATGTCGTGGACGACATGGCCGTGGACGTCGGTGAGGCTGACGTCGCGGCCGCCGAAGCGGTAGGTCAGCCGTTCGTGGTCCAGACCGAAAAGGTGCAGGATGGTGGCGTGGATGTCGTGCACCGTGGTGATGTTCTCGACCGAATGCATGCCCATCTCATCGGTTGCGCCGTAGACGGTGCCGCCCTTGATCCCGGCGCCGGCCATCCATATTGAAAACGCGGTTTCGTGATGGTCGCGGCCGTGCGCGTTGCCCGTGTGGGGCGTGCGACCGAACTCAGTCCCCCAAACGACCAGAGTCTCATCGAGCATGCCGCGCGAGCGCAGGTCTTTGATCAGCGCGGTGACGCCTTGGTCAGTGATGAAGGCATTGTTCCAGTGGTTTTCCTTGAGATCGGTGTGCTGGTCCCAGGTGCCGTTATTGCCGCCGTAGAGGTCCGGGCAGGTCACTTCAACGAATCGCACACCGGCTTCGATCAGGCGGCGGGCACGAAGACACTGCAGGCTGTAGTGGTACTTGGGCTTGTGGGTCGTATCGAGCCCGTACAACTTCTTCGTCGCTTCGCTCTCCCGATCGAGGTTCAGCACATCGGGAACGAGCGATTGCATGCGGTAAGCCAGCTCGTAGTTGTAGATCGCCGACTCGACCGCGTCGTCAGAGCCCGTCGAGGCGAGAAACGAGCGATCTTGCGCCAACAGGGCGTCAAGCTTGGCCCGCTGCACGCGCGGGTTCTCATCGGAGGGAACGATGTTGTCGATCGGCGTTCCCTTGGCCTTCACCAGCATGGCCTGATAGGTGGCCGGCAGAAAGCCGTTGGCGTAGCTTTCCAAGCCGCCCGGAGGAATGGTTCCGCCGTGCAACAGGACGTACCCGGGCAGGTCCCTATTCTCGCTGCCGAGGCCGTAGTTGATCCATGACCCGAGGCTGGGGTGACCACCCACCGAACGGCCCGTGTGCATCAGCATATTGCCGCGCGGATGTAGCGGGAAGCCGGTCTTCATCGAGCGGACCACCGCTAATTCATCGGCGCAGGTCGCGAGGTGCGGAAATACGTCGCTGATGGGAATGCCGGATTCGCCGTAGCGGTGAAACTCAAAGGGGCATTTCTTCCATTTACGGCGACCGTCCGGGGTCTGATTCTCTCCGTGAAGCTCGGCCAGCTTGGGCTTCGGGTCGAAGGTATCGACGTGCGAAACCGCGCCCGGCATGTAGCAGAAGATGATGTTCTTGGCCTTGGGCGCGAAATGCGGTCCGGTGGGGCCGGAGAGCCCGGCGTAAGAATCCTCGGCCATCAACGAGGAAAGCGCCAGCAGACCGAAGCCGTTCGAGGCGTAGGTCAGCATCTGGCGGCGCGTCATGGGGCGCGCGCCGTAACCGGGGCAAGCCTTTCCAGTTGTCAACTGCTCTTGACTCGTCTCGTGACTCATGGAGACTACACTTCCTCTATCGCAACTTTAGCGCAGGTAGATGAACTCCTTCAAGTTGAAAAGCGCGTGAGCGATGTCTTTCCACACGGCGCGCGACTTCAGCAGCTCCTCGCGATTGACGCCGTGCAGCGAGCCCATCTCGGCCGCCAGGCCTCGCAGCCGGGTCAGTTCCGCGGCGTCAGGCCGACGAGCCAGTGCCGTTTCAAACATGTCGGCAATGCGTCTCTCTACATCCATCTCCGAATCGGCCATCACGCGATCAGCCCAGAAACCGGCTTGCTCGATCACGAAGGGGTGATTGAGCAACGCCAACGACTGCCCGGGAATATTCGTCACGTCGCGCCGCCCCCGACTCACGCCGGGATTCGGGAAATCAAACAGCTCGAGAAAACGGTCGCCCTCGTGACGGGTAACCTTGATGTAAATGCTTCGTCGGCCGCCGCCGTCGAGCGGCCCGGAATAGAGCTTGCGATATTCCTGCGGGTCTTCGCGGTAGGGATGAATACTGCTTCCGAACATCTCAGGGTTCAACGTGCCGGCTGTCGTCAAGATCGCATCGCGGACTAACTCCGCGTCCAACCGTCTGACCGGATAGCGATGCAGCAGGAGATTGCCCGGGTCGCGCGCCCTACCGACTTCCGAAAGCGTGCTCGACTGACGAAACGTTTCGGTCAACACCAGTTGCCGTATCAGCTGCTTGATCGACCAGCCTTGTTCAATGAACTGCCCGGCCAGATGATCGAGCAATTCCGGATGCGACGGTTTCTCGCCGACGCGCCCGAAGTTGTTGACCGTCGCGACGATTCCGCAGCCGAAAACGTAGTGCCAGATGCGGTTGGCCATCACCCGCGCGGTGAGAGGGTTTTCGGGGTCGGCGATCGCCTCGGCGATTTCGCGCCGGCCGCTGCGCTCGACCTCAAAACCATTGGGGGCTTTCGTGATCAATTGCAGAAAGCCGCGGGGCGCGGGCTCGCCCAAGTTCTTGGGATCGCCGCGCTTCATGATCGGGTAGTCGCGGCCTTCCTCGACATCGGCCATCCCGTAGACCACGCGGGGCTCGGGAACATCGGACTCGACGGCGCGATATCGTCCGACCAAATCCGCCAAGCGCCGGTCGACGTGCACCGAATTGGCGACCAGTTCGTTGTCCACCAACCAGTCCACCCAGCGGGCATCGTCGTCGGTCGCGCGGCCGGCGGCCCAGGCCTCGATCGCCCTGGCACCCTCGGCGGCAAAACGTTGAGCCAGCTCTTCGAAGCTTTTCGGCGACGAGCCGTCGAAGAGGCGTTTGAGATGGGTCAGTTCGTCCTCGGGTACGGCTTCGCAGTCGTGGACTACCACGCGAGCAATCCCGAAATACGAGCGCGGCTGGTCGAGCAACGAAAGGTCGAGCCCCTCCATGCGGCCCGGGCGATCCGGAAAGCGCGGGTTGTCGTGCCGCGTCGCCATTTCGACATAGAAGGGATAGGAATGCTGCTCGAAGCGGGTGGGAATCCGCACCCATTCGAGATTGTTGTTGTCGATCGGCTTGTAATCCTCGGCCAACATGCAGTTGTCGAGCGTGGCCCGCCAGGAACCGAGCTTGCCGCCCATCACCTGCATGCTGACGAAGAGCTTGTCTTGCGGCACAAAGGGCGATCGGATCGCCGCGTTGAATTTCTCGGAAAGCGCGTGGGTGTACAGACCGGCGGGAAAGACGCCGCCCAGCACGCGGGGGCCCTCGGGAGCGATCGTGAATTCGCCGGGCGGTGAGGCGGCGTCGGTCAGCGCCTGCCCTTCGCCGGACCAATCATGGAGCGAGCCGTCACGGAAGTCGACGAAGTCCTCGAAATAGACCCGGTTGAACTCGACGCGCGAAGCGGTTTCCTTGTGATAGCGGGCGGTGAGGCTCTTCCAGTTTTCGAGGAAATCACCCGCTGCTTGGTCGGCGAGTCGAGTAAGCTCGACCCAGAGATAGAGGGGGTCGTCCCATTTGATTTTCTCCCGCGCGAAAAGGACCGGAGCGGGAGTGTCTTCTTTCTCGGCGTCGGTGGCATCCTTGTCGGCCGACTTGTCGGCGTCGGCAGCGGGCTCTTGATCGGCCTCGGCGTTTTCCGTGTCGGTGTCGGCGGGTTTGTCGTCCGCTTCAGCCGACTCGGCTTCTTTCGCCTCGGCCTCTTCGGCCTCTTCTTTGTCAGGGCGTGGGCGATGTTTCCACGAGGAGTACGCCTCGCTCAGCCGCGTGGCGATTTGAGTGTCTTGCTTGATCCACAGCGAAGCCAAAGCGTCGCGAATCTTGGGCTTGAGTTGCCGCATCTTCTCGCGGCGGGCTTCGTTGAGCTCGCGGGTGTCGAGCGTCCGCGTCACCAGTCGCGAGCTGCTAAGCACGCTGTAGAGCCCGTAGTAGTCTTTGGTCGGAATCGGGTCGAGCTTGTGATCGTGGCAGCGGGCGCAGGCAATCGTCAGCCCTTGGAAGGCCTTCCCGAGCACATCGATCTGGTCGTCGACGACATCCGTTCGGACCTCGCGGAAAAGAATGCAATCGTCGTGGCCTTGTTCGCCGAGGCGATAGAAATTCAGCCCGGCAAGCGATTCGTTAATGCCGTCTTGCTCGTTGATGCGCGACTCGTCGAGCAGGTCGCCCGCGATATGCTCGCGGATGAGTTGATCATAAGGTACGTCTTTGTTGAAAGCCCGAATCAAGTAATCGCGGTAGTGCGACGCCCCGTTGAGCTCGTAATTCCAGTCGTTACCGAAAGTCTCGGCGAAGCGCACCACGTCCATCCAATGCCGCGCCCAGTGCTCGCCGAAATGGACGGAGGCCAACAGCTCTTCGACCGCCTTTTCGTAACCGGCGGACGAGGGGTCGGCGGCGAATCGGGCCAGCTGCTCGGGGCTTGGCGGAAGGCCCGTCAGCACGAAACTCACACGGCGGAGCAAGGTTGCCGGATCGGCCGCGGGGGCGGGCGCAAGTTCGGCCTCGACAAGCTTGCGGCGAATGAAACGGTCAACCGGCGAAAGCGCCTTTCCGGAGGGGTCCTGTCGCGGCGGCGCAACTTTCTTCACAGGCTGAAACGCCCAATGCTCCCTCGTGATCTGCTCGTAAAATTCCGGGTCGCCGGAACCGAGCGGTTGATCTTTCTCGGCGGGCCAGGGCGCGCCTATCGAGATCCACTTTTCGATCGCCGCGATTTGGCCGTCGGCAAGCTTCCCGCTGGGAGGCATTTCGAAGCCTTCATGACGGACAACTCGGGCAAGAAGACTGCTTTCGGCATCGCCGAGAATGATCGCCGGTCCGCGGCTGCCGCCGGCCAGAATCGCCTCGCGCGAATCGAGCCGCAACCCCTTCTGTTGTAATTGCGAGCCGTGGCAGACATAGCACTGTTCGGCGAGTACCGGCCGCACTTCTTTCTCGAAAAATTCGAGGTCTTCGGCGGAACCATCGGCGGCCTGTAGGGGAGAGACCGCGGCCGAGACGAAAAACAGAAGAAGGGCCGCGCCGAACCGGCCCGCGAAACAAATCGTCCCCCGAAAAATCATGCTGGTTCCAGTGTAACGCCCCCCCAACCGCCAGGAGCGAAAAAGGGGGGCTGCCACCGATTTTCGCCTACCCAACTGCGTCAAGTCCAAATCAGTCCCAGCGAAAATCGGCTGACTGTCCCCCTTTTTCGCGTAGCCGGACTTTCACCGGCCTGCCGGCCCGCACCCTCCGCGAATCCTTGCGCCTGTCACACCTCGTGAGGCGAGATAGAATAGATACGAACGTTCTACAACTGCCGAGAAACGCTCTCCATCCCACTCCGCGGTAATATCATGACCCTGCGATTCCATTCCCGCCCTCTTCTAACCGCCGTTGTTGCCGCAGCGTTACTCTCCCCGCTTCCCGCCGCCGATATCGCAATCGACGAGCTGCCCCCGGCGGCCGACCGCGAGATCGACTTCGACGCCGACATCGAACCTATCTTCCAAAAGCGTTGCTACGCCTGCCACGGCGACGATGTCGAAATGAACGGCTACAGCCTTTGGCGCAAGAAAGAGGCGATGCTCGGGGGATATTCGGGTCAGCCGGCTATTCTCTCGGGCGACAGCGAACACAGCCGCTTGATTCACCTGGTCGCGGGACTGGAAAAAAACCTCGTGATGCCGCCGGCCGGGGGGAAATTGACCAGCGAGGAAATCGCGGTGCTGCGGGCTTGGATCGATCAGGGCGTGAAATGGGCGAACGATCCCGACCGCGAAAGACGCCGCGCCGAAGAGACGCAATGGCTTGAGATGGATTACGGTCCCGTGATTTCAGCGGCGATTACGGTGCGCGAGCCCGAGGACCCGCGCGCCGACAAAGGTCCCGACGACAACATCAGCTATAAGTCCCACGCCGTCCGGCTTCCGATCGATAGTGACCACGGCGCGGCCAAGGGCGGCATCATCTTCGACACCGAGCTACTGCGCTACTCGGCCGGGTGGAACGGCGGGTTCTTGAACTTGAAAGGGACGGTCTATGACTGGAGTCACGGCCCGCACCCTTTCATCGACGGCAAACCCATTTTTGAAACCCCCGTGGCACCGGGTTGGGCGCGTGACGGCAGCTTCACCGATCCACGCGAGGAGGGCTTCGGTCCGCTGCCGGCCGATTGGGCGAAATATCGCGGGCGGTATGTTCACGGAAAGAAGACGATTCTGTCGTATACGGTGGCCGAAACGGGTGTTCTCGATCTGCCGGGTTGGCTGGAATCCGAGGGTTTCGAAATCATTACGAGAACGCTCGAGATTGAACCCTCAAAACGAGACCTCCATCTCGAAGTCGCCGCAAACACGGCCGGCGAAGCCCGGGCCGTCGCGCTCGGTGATTTGACCCCGAGCGAGGGCGCGGCGCGCGAAACCATTGCGGTGCTCGGCAAGACGATGCCATCGGTCGCGGGCCTGGTCGGAGCGGGGGAATCGGCCCGTTGGGTCTTCGACGATGCGAATCACATTCGGCTACGCTTGCCCCCCTCGAACGAAACTCGGCGGTTGACCCTGCTCTACGCCAAAGTGGGCGAGGATCAAATCGCGGCGTTCGCTCGCGCGGTGCGTCTCGCCCCGAAACCGGAAGCGCTAAAGCCCTACACGCGAGGCGGCCCCACGCGCTTCCCCGAAACCATCGAGTTGGCGGGCAAGTTAGGTCGGGCAAGCGACGCCTACGCGATCGACGAAATTGCTCTGCCGTTTGAAAATCCTTGGAAGTCCTGGATTCGCCCCGGTGACTTCGCGTTTTTCTCCGACGACCGCGCGGCGATGAGCACCTGGAGCGGTGATATCTGGATTGTCGACGGCGTCGACGACGACCTCGATAAGCTGACCTGGAAACGCTACGCGACCGGCTTCCACATGCCGATGGGACTCGAAGTCGTCGACGACGTTCTCTATGTCCTCGACCGCGACCAGATCACTCGCTTACACGATCTCAACGGCGACGGCGAACCCGACTTCTACGAAAATTTCAACAACGACTTCCACGTCACACATCATTTCCACGAGTTCACGCTTGACCTCGACCGTGACCACGAGGGCAATTTCATCTTTGCCAAAGCCGCGCGCCACGCTTTGCCCGCCAAGGTGAAACACCACGGGACGATCATGAAAGTCGACCCCGAGGGTAAAAACCTCGAAATCGTCTGCACCGGGTTCCGCGTCCCGAACGGCGTGGCCGTGGGTCCCAACGGCGAGATCACCACCTCGGACCAAGAGGGCCACTGGATTCCCTCAACGCGCATCAACTGGTGCAGCCCCGGCAGCTACCACGGCTATAAGTGGGGCGGCAGCATTCCCGACCGCCAAGACTACGACAACCCGATCACGTTTCTGCCGATCAACTTCGACAATTCCGGCGCCGGGCAAGCCTGGGTACCGAACGATCGCTGGGGGCCGTTCAAGGGCCATCTCGTCCACACCTCGTTCGGGCGCGGCAAGGTGTATCTCGTCCTGATGGAAAAAGTCGGCGGAGAGATCCAAGGCGGCGCGGTGGAATTTCCCGTTCTCACCAATACCGGTTTGATGCGGCCTGATTTCCGCGAAAAGGACGGCCAACTCTACCTCACCGGCCTATGGGGTTGGGGCACGAAGCGGCCCGACGCGGGCGGTTTCTATCGCATGCGCTACACCGGTAAGCCCGTTTATATGCCGGCGGCGCTCAAAGTAAACAAGGCGGGCATCGCCGTCACATTCACCCAACCGCTCGACCGAGCGTCGGTCGAGGATCTCGCGAACTACACGGTTCGGCGTTGGAACTACAAATGGACGACGCGTTACGGCTCCGATCTCTTCAAGCTCAACGGCGAACTAGGAACCGAGGAAGTTACGCTGAAGGCGGCGAGTTTATCGAAAGACGGCAAGACGATTCTGCTCAAAGTCGACGACCTCAAGGAAGTGATGCAAATGCAGTTGAACCTGAGCCTCAAGGCCGCCGACGGCACCCGCATCGAGCAGGTCCTGTATCACACGATCAACACGCTGTCGAGCGAGGCGGGGACGCCGGTAACGGCGAGTTTCCGGTAAGCGGTGTGTTCTTGGGTTCAGTTGACCCGACGATAGAACTGCGCCGGGATGGATGTTTGGCTGGGCTCAGCGGCCTTTTCACCCTGAGATTCAGCGGCCTCTTCGCGTTTTCGTCTTTCGATAGCGGTTTTTCTCTTGGCTTCACGGACCGCTTGGCGGTATTCGAAACCGTGCAGCCGATCGCGGACCCATTGCTTCGTTTGGGCCGCCGTCATTACAATTTTCGGCAACTCTAACTGAACCGGTCGGCGTCTTCCCATCGATCAAGCCCTCGCTCTTCTTATTCTATGGTGGGCGTCAAATCAAGGCGTCGGAGAGGAGTTTTCCCGCCCGGCTTCACGGTTTCCCCAGGGCCTGGTATTGCCTTGGTCCGACCAACCGTTCCCTTCGGCGAGCCGGCGCAACCGCTCCATCCGACCCTCGCTCCAAGGGTGCGTGGAAAGGTAACTCGCGGCGCGGGAGTCCCACACCGATTCCTCGTCGGCGAGGTGTTTGAAAAAGTCCTCCGCGCCGGCCACATGCCCGTACTCTCGCTGGACCATCTCAAGCCCGAAACGGTCGGCCGCAAACTCCTGCTCTCGGCTGAACCGCCGGTCGGTCACGTGATGGGCGATCGTCATGAAATCGGTGACGCCACCTCCGCCGGCCGCGACTCCGATTGCGGTCATCGCGAGCGCTGTCACGACCTGCCGGCCGAGCCCGCGCAAATGATCGCGGTTCCGAAAATGTCCCAATTCGTGACCCAGAATGAACGCCAGTTCGTTTTCGCTCTCCACCCTGTCGAGCAGTCCCGACGTCACCACCACCGCGCCGCCGGGCAGCGCGAAGGCATTGGGAAGCGTCTCCGGCGTCACTCCGGTTTGAAAGCGATAAGGAACGTCGGGCCAGTGGGACGCCAGCCGTTCAATGAGTTGTTGCAAAGTTTCGTCGACGGCATGTTGCTTCACGCCCGCCGCCGTCATCATCTCTTGCCCCCACCCCTCGAAAGCTCGTATCTCCCACGAGAAGGGAACCCACCCCATCAGCAGGTCCATCGAGAAAGAGATTAGGGCCAGGAGCACGACGAGACAGGCGCCGACGCCGACTACCAGAACCAGCGTCTCTTTGCGCGGGTCGGTTTTCGAAACGTTGATGCGGTCGGTGGGAAGCCGGGCGGTGTATTTCATCGATCCGACCAAGAGGCAGTCTTGTGATCGATCAGTTTTCGGCGAGCTTCACAGCGGTTCCGAACGCGAGGATCTCCACCCCGGCCGTGCCTTGATTGGCGGACCCCGCTATGCGCGACGTTTCGAGCCGCACGTTAATGATCGCCTGGCAGCCCTGAGCAGACGCTTCTTCTTTCATGCGCAGCAAGGCCTCGCGCCGGCCGCGATCGAGCAACGATTCATAGGATTTCAACCGTCCCCCAACGAGCATCCGCAACCCCGCCAGGAAGCGCTTGAAGTAGTCCACCGAAACCACCACACTGCCGGTCACCAATACGCTCGATTCAATCTTCCAACCGGCGGGCGGGGAACGGAAGTTCACCGCCGGCATCGACATCATCTCCAATTCGCGGGCGCGAATGCGGCGGTAGTGTGCTTCTTCCAGGTAGCTGCCGGCGAGATACCCGAGCATCATCAGGAGAAGGAAAATGCCGAAATTGACGGCCAGCTCGATCATCGTCGAACTCGCTATTCCACGCGAACGGCCGTTCCGTAAGCGAACAATTCCGCCGCGCCCTGGGCCACCGAACTTGTCGAAAAACGAACATTGACGACCGCGTTAGCCCCGACCGATTGGGCCTCGGCGGTCATGCGTTGGATGGCCTCTTGCCGGGCTTCGTTGAGAAGCTCGGTATAGCTGGTCAATTCTCCACCGATAATGTTCTTGAGCCCGGCGAGCAGGTCTTTACCAAAGTGCTTGGCGCGCACGGTGCTGCCGCTGACCACACCGAAAAACTCGACGATCCGCATGCCCGGTACTTCTTCGGTATTGGTGATGATCACGTTCGCTCCCGTCTTGCCGCTCGGAGTCGGACTCTGACAAAAGGCCGGGACGACGCGCCCCGGTAGTGCTACCTTAGCATAGCCCCGGGTATGAATTACTCTAAGGGGAACACCGTAAATCGTTTGAATTGAATGAGTTTTGGATTTCGTTCCACCAAATCGTCCCGCGCGCGGGCATTCCGTGCTCCGATCCGCTACCATGCTTGGTCAATCCCATGCGTAGCGACAACAGACAATCCGACGAACCACGTCCCACCTCCATTCAACCCGGCTATTTGCCCACCGCCGAAGGCTCCGCGCTGATCGAGGTCGGCAATACGAGAGTGATTTGCTCGGCCTCGGTCGAGCAGGGCGTACCGTCCTTCCTGCGAGGCAGCGGCCGCGGCTGGGTCACCGCCGAATACGCCATGCTCCCGCGTTCGACCTCCACGCGCACCCAACGCGAAGTCAGCCGCGGGCGAGTCGGCGGACGCACGCACGAAATCCAGCGGCTGATCGGGCGTTCGCTGCGAGCGGTGACGGACCTCGACAAACTCGGCGAGCGAACGGTCTTCATCGACTGCGACGTGCTGGTCGCCGACGGGGGAACACGGACGGCGGCAATCACCGGGGGCTGGGTCGCGCTGGCGCTGGCAGCCAAACAGATGGTGGATTTCTCGATGATCAACGCTATGCCGCTCAACGATCACGTCGCCGCCACCAGCGTCGGCATCATCGACGACACCCCTTTGCTTGACTTGTGTTACGAGGAGGACTCCCGCGCCGGCGTCGACATGAATGTCGTGATGAACTCGGCCGGGGAATACGTCGAGGTGCAAGCCACCGCCGAAGGGCAGCTCTTCAACGGCGATCAATTGCAGGACTTGCTCGCGTTGGCCGGCAAAGGCGTCGAGCAATTGATGGAGTTGCAAAAGGAAATCATCACGCTGTGAACGCGGTCGCACTCTATTGCGCCACCGCGAACCCGGGCAAACAACGAGAATTCCAACAGGCGGCCGGCGGCGATTTCTTCGTTCATCGCCTCGACGCTTGCGACTGTCCCGAAGAGGGGCATAGCTTCGAGGAAAACGCCGTCTCAAAAGCGCTTTGTTACAGTCGGGCGTTCCGACCCAAGGATCATTCGGGAAACGAGGGGCTGGTCTTCGCCGATGACTCCGGGCTCGTCGTCGACGCGTTGGACGGGGCTCCCGGGATCTACTCCGCGCGTTATGCCGGCCCCGGAACCGACGACGAAGCGAACAATCGCCTGCTGATCGAGAAGCTTTCGGGAGTCCTCGACAGCAAGCGCACCGGCCGTTTCGTTTGCTGTATCGCGCTGGTCCGCGGCGAGCAGGTGTTGGGCACCTTCGAGGAAAGCGCGGAGGGCCGCATTCTTAATGCCCCGGCGGGCGAGGGCGGATTCGGCTACGACCCGTTGTTTTTCTATCCGCCGCTGGGCGTGACGTTTGCCGAAGTTGCCGCGGAAACCAAGTGGGAGCACAGCCACCGCGGCAAAGCGTTTCGAGCGATGTTGGAAATGCTCAAGCGCAGACCGATCCCCACCGACTGAACGCCGCAATCCCCCGATGCCGAACGTCCCGACGTGGCGCGCGTCTCCAGACGTGCCGTGTCACTATTCCTGGCGACATGTCTTCCCTGAAAACCCCCTCTCGAGGGCTCGGCGGATCACGTTGTAGCCCATGAAACCACAACCATCTGTAGCCGCGATCTGTAGCCGCGAAGCGGCGGCGGGAATATAGCCTAGGGCGGAGCCGGAACGGCGGAACCCTGGCTGGAATCCCCACCACGGTGAGCCCTGAAAGGGCGCCGGGAAGCCCTCGCCCGACCTTTCGCGGAGTCGGCCCCGCCGCCGCCGCCCGCTATTCCTCGCCGCTACTCCACGGCGGAACAACTTTATTGACCCGCGCGTAGGCGATCGATTGGCCCAGGTGTTCGCTGAGGTGCTCGAGCGAGGCCCAAACGGCTTGCCGCATGGTCATATCCTGGCCGAACATCTTCACGTCTTCTTCCGATTGCTCGGCACTCAGCTTTTCAATGGCGCCCCGAAGGTGAGCGAATGACTCCTTCACTTTCGGAACGATTTCGGCTTTGTCGGTGGTTTGCGTGTCGTAGCCGTCGAAACTGAAACCCTCGGGCACCGGAGTGCCGAAGTTGTTCGGAATTCCGTAATTCGCACCGGCGATGTGCAGATACACTTCGCTGACCGAGCGGACTCCTTCTGCGGGACGCCAAGTGTAGTTCTCCGCGGGAACGGCCTCGGCCAACCCGACAACTTTCTCTTCGATTGAACTCAACCTCGCCAGCGCTTCATCGCGGTACGCCGGACTCGCCGGCTCGGCTTCAACAGGCGGCGGCGCGGGCGCGCAGGCCGCCAAACCGATAAGGCTGAGAAGCAGTAAAACTTTGTACATGATCTTTCTCCTCTTTCAGGGACATGAACGAAAGCATAGCTTAATTGACTCGTCCCTTGCCTGCGCCGCTTACCGCCGATTCACTGAACTCAATATGGAGAGCCGGCCCGGTCCACCGGGCTTGGATTGCAAATAGGCCGGTACGAGGCCGTTTCAACGGCCTTTTCCCTTACGGCTTTCGCCATGGCCGAACCAAGAGAAAATTGCAGGCAGGGAAGCGCTCGCGCCGGTGCCGCCGATTCTCCCATATTTGTGTCGCGCACCCCTCTGAATCCGAGTTTCCTTTTTCTCCTATACTGGACACAACCCGATGAACTTTCTTCGCCGATTGGTGATTCGCGCCGCGCGGGAACTGGCCGCGAATCCGGAAGCCCGCGCCAAAGCCTCACAAGTGTTCGAGGACGACGTCAAGCCTCGCGCCCGCAAAGCTTGGCAAAACGCTCAACCGGAAATCGAAAACGCCAAATCGGGGCTCGTGGGTTTCGCTCGAAAGGTACGCGAGGAATACCGCAAGGGCCGCGACGGCGAATCGTAAGCCCCCCGCCCAGTCCGGTACTCGCTTCCCGCGAACACCACGGAACTTTCTCTCCGGCTTTGGCCTACATTCCTCGCTGACATCGATTTGATTCACTCGCGAGGAGCGGCGGCCACTTGCGCCGTCTCCGCCGGAGGTCGGCGCACAACTCCGATCGGGCGATATCATGAGGAAACTCATGACGCATAGCGACCCGGTCCTGCGCCGTGCTCAAACCCGCTTGCCCGAAGTCATCCGGTGGATCGGCGGTCTTGTCCGCATCGAGTCTCCGACCGACAATAAAGCGGCCGTCGATCGCGCGGTGGAATACGTCGCGGACCACGTCGCCCCTTTTGCCAAGGTCAAGGCCCGGCGTCAACGCCTCTACGGCAATCACTTGCGGGTCGAATTCAACCTCCCGGGGCGCCGCAAGACTTCGCAAGTGCTGGGCTTGGGCCATCTCGACACGGTTTGGCCGATCGGCACCATCGAGCGCATGCCCTTCAAGCAGGCCGAGGGGCGGCTGTGGGGACCGGGCGTGTTCGACATGAAATCGGGTGTCGCGTTTTTCGTGTTCGCGGCGGAAACACTCAGAGAACTCGACATTGCCGTTCCCCATCGATTCGTCATGCAACTGAACTCCGACGAAGAAATCGGCAGCCCGACCTCGCGGCCCTTTACCGAAGCCGAAGCGCGGAAGAGCAAGGCCGTTTTGGTAGCCGAGCCCGGCGCCGGGCTCGACGGGCGAGCCAAGACGGCCCGCAAGGGCGGCGGCACCTACACGTTGCGGGTCGAGGGCCGCGCGGCGCATTCGGGGCTCGATTTTTCATCCGGCGTAAGCGCTGTCCTCGAGCTGTCACGGCAATTGCTGACAATCTCTGAGTGGACGGATCTAGAAAAAGGCGTCACGGTCAATCCCGGCGTCATCCAAGGCGGAACGCGATCGAACGTGGTTCCCGAAACGGCTTGGGCCGAAGTGGATGTGCGAGCCCCGCGCCCCGCCGACGCGCGCAGGATCGAGCGGAAGTTTCGAAGCCTCAAGCCGGTCGACGGTCGCACGCGTCTGACCGTCGAGGGCGGCGTCGGCCGGCCTCCGTTAGTGCGCTCGCGAAGCGTCGTCAAGCTCTATCGCCAGGCCCGCAAGCTCGCCGCCGAGATGGGCGTCGAACTGGGAGAGGCGCAAGTGGGCGGCGGGTCGGACGGCAATTTCACCGCCGCGATGGGAATCCCCACTCTGGACGGGATGGGGGGCGTCGGCGAGGGCGCCCACGCCGTCAACGAGAGCATTCTGGTCAATCGCCTGGCGGATCGAGCCGCGTTACTGGCAAAGCTGATCGCCGGCATCGCCTGAGGGGCTGTGAAAAAATGGGGACTGTACCGAGCGCCGACCAAATAAGTTCCATTGAATCAGTAATCACATTCGGCGCGAAGTGGACTGTACCCGATTTTTTCACAGCCCCTCAGGCGGCGTCACCGCGGAGTGACATGCTTCTAGACCGCGTTTGCCGCCAGCCTCCGACGCACTGACTCCGCCGCCAGCGCCGTGATCTCTACGCCTTCGGGTCTGTCGTTCCGCTCCAAGACACGGGCATGGTCGTAGAGAAAGCTCAACTTTTCTCCGTCTTGATGGGAAAAACGATAGCGAACCTCCTCAACGTCGTCGCCGGGGAGAAGGCGGTCGATGGCACTACGTAAAGCGTCGAGGCCTTGCCCTCGGAGCGCTGAAACGGCAACGGTATCTTCTTCTTGCGCAACCGCTTCGCCGCGGGCTTCGGCTTCCACCTCTCCCGCTTCGAGAAGATCGACTTTGTTGAGCACAAGCAAACGAGGCTTGTCGCCCGCTCCCAGCTCATCAAGGACGTTTTCGACCTCGCTGATGTACTCGGCGCGGTAGGGGGAAGCGATATCCACCACATGCAGAATCATGGCGGCTTCGGTCACTTCTTCGAGAGTCGCTCGAAACGCCTGAATCAAGGCCGGCGGCAGACGTGAGATAAAGCCCACGGTGTCGCTCAATAGAATGCGCCGGTGCGAGGGCAGGTCGAGCACCCGGAGCGTCGGGTCGAGAGTCGCGAACATACGGCTGTCGGCGATGACTTCGGCGGCCGTGAGCGCATTGAAGAGCGTCGACTTCCCGGCGTTCGTATAGCCAACCAGCGCGACCGTCGCCAGCGGAACCGCGGATCTCTTCTTGCGTTGCAGCTTCCGCGTGGTGCGAACCGACTCGAGTTGCGTTTTTAGCTTTTCCATGCGCTGACTGATGCGGCGGCGGTCGGTTTCCAGCTTGGTTTCACCCGGTCCTCGAGTACCGATGCCCGCACCCAATCTCGACATCGCGACGCCGCGGCCGGTCAGCCGAGGCAGCATATAATGCAACTGCGCCAGCTCGACTTGCAGTCGCCCTTCACGGGTTCTCGCGTGGCGCGCGAAAATGTCCAAGATCACTTGCGTGCGGTCCAGAATACGACAGTCGAGGGCCTTTTCGAGGTTTCGCTGCTGGGTGGGCGCCAGATTGCGGTCGAAGATGACGATGTCGGCCTCCACCTCGGCCGCCCAGGCCCGCACCTCCTCAACTTTGCCGCGTCCGATGACGGTGGCGGGGTCGGGGGCTTCTCGGGTCTGGGTCGTTTCGCCGAGAACTTCCGCGCCCGCTCCCTCGGCCAACTCGGCGAGTTCATGCAGCGACTCTTCGGCGGAAAGGCGCACGGGTTCCGCGCCCCCCGTCGGTGAGCGGCCCAAGCGCAACTCCACCCCGACCAACAAACAGGTCTCACGATCTTGTTCCGTAGTCAGACGTACCGATTCTTTCATGCGATTCCCCAAAGACAAAGGTGACTTTCCCCATCCCCCAGGCGGAGAAAGGACATCCCAAAAGGGCCGTTTGGATGAATTAACGGTTGGGCATGTCGGTAGTCTCGGTGCTTGCGAAGTCTACTCGTCTCGGGCCGGAGGGGCATCTACCATAGGCGGGTCCGGCGCCGGCAGGCCCGGCGATTCCGCGGATTCTCCCGTGGGGCGTTCCGCGCTCCGATAGGCGTTGCCCCCGTGACGAGGCGAGTTGACCGTGGAGATTGCATGCTTGAAGATCAATTGCTCTTGGTGGTGGGTCTCGAAAACGACACAGTACTTGTCGAATCCCTTGACGCGCCCGATGAGCTTTATGCCGCTCGTTAGATAAATTGTAACGGGTGCGCGGTCCTTGCGGGCGTTGTTGAGAAATGCGTCTTGTATGTTTTGATTTGCCATTGATGTTTCCTTGACGCAGTCGGATCGCAGGGGCCGGACTGTCTCATCATACAAGGGTGGGCTTTCGGGCGGCGAGACGAAACGACGTACTTGTTGGAAAGTTCTTGGGGCTCGGGTTGAAGTCCTTAGGCGGCGTTATTTTGGGCTGAAAACGCCCCGGAATAGCAGCCCGTAGCGTGATTCCTTGCGCCTCAGGCAGGGGGACAGCCTCGTTGCTATGAACACGCACCATTCGCAATTTCACCATGAAAATGAACTGCGGAGGGGCGCACCAGACTAGTTGACAGGATGAATCCCGGCGCCGTGACAAAACAATGAGGCTCCGAAGGGTGATTGACAGCCTTTCGTTGGCCCGGCGGCGACGTGGCGTGACCGTCCACGCTTGCCGCGAACCGATTCATCGGTTCGTATCTTCGGCATGCGCGGAAACTGCGCAATCCGGCAATCCCAGACACGTCCCGATGACTCGGGGCGCGGCAAGGCTGGAGCCTCACGCCACATCGGGGCTCGTTCCGCGCTTACGGCCTGCCGAAGTATTGTTCGGAGGGCGCGGCGAAGAAAACGTGGATGCGGCCGGTCCGCGTTTTCTCGGTCGCGTCTTGTTCTTCAAGAAACGAAACGTCGGCCAGAAAATGCGTGGACCCGCGCGGCACCGGATAGTGGAGCAACGCCGGGGCGGGAATTTCCGTGATCGGGACCGCGTCCGGCTCCCCGGCTTCGCGGCGGTGATCGGCTGCCGGTCGAGATCCGTCGGGCCCGATGAAATGCCCCGGAGTTTCCTCGTGCAGCGGCGCTTCGTATCCCGATTCTCCCAGGAATCGCGGATTCTGAAAACGGAAGCGACCCAGAGCAGCCGCGGCTCGGTTCTCGTCACCGCGATCGCTTCCGACACCTGGAAACGATGAATCGGCCTCGAAGACGAAGTAGATGTGGCGATAACGATTGGGTGGAATTTCGACCTTCAGATCAAACGGCCGCGCGGCGTCGAGCCGGATCGGCGGCGTGCTGTAGACCGGTCCGGCATTGCCCGCGGGGTCGAGCCCGGTTTCTTGCTCCCAATGCGGGGGTTTTTCGTAATCCTGATTCGCGGAGATTTCGTCCCAAGTGGGCTTGGCCGACTCCACGCCGCCGGGCGGCACTTCGAGCCCCGCCACCCAAGCAACGCCGTTGAGGACCGCCTTTCGAAAGTTGTCGTCTCGATAGTTGCGATGGTGGTGCGCGCCGGTGAAGCCGAAACCACGTCCCCCGCCGGGACGTTCGTAGGCCCAAGCAACGGCGTGGCGGTCACCGCGAAGCACGCTCGCGGTCACGTCGGGGTTGTTTGAGCTGGGGCCGTCGTTGCGCAGCAGAGTGCTCATCTGGGCGTGCGTTTCAAGAATCGGCGTGATCCCTTTGCGGTCGGGCACGAAGCGCATGTGGAAATACCACTCGTCGTAGACCGAGAAGGGTTTGAGCCCGTTGGCGGCGGGATGGTCGGGAAAGGCTGAAAATGCGGCCGCCCAATCGGGATTGATCGACCAACCCTTTTCGTGGTTCCCGCCGATCCAGCGGCGAACGGCTTCGGCTGGCGGGCCCTCGGGTGGTTCGACGGCGTAGTGAATGAGGGCAATACCCAGGCCGCGCCCGGCCAGCGCGTCAACCTCGTCAAGATGCGGAAGCGCGACGTGTCTAGCACCTTCGCAGGCCATCACCAAAGCATCGGCGTCGGCAAGTGTCTCGGCGTCGGGCCAGACGTCCTTTTCCATGACGACGGTTTCGAGTTTCGGCCATTGGTGTTTGAGAGATCGCGCGATCAATAACAGGCCCGCCCGATGCTCGTGCATGCCGTAGCCATGGCTGCGCTCGCCGGGCACGAAGACGATTTTCACGGGGTCGGGAGCGCACCCGGAAAGCAGGAAGGCCGACAGCGCGAGCAGCGGAAAAATATACGGTCGGGGGCGACCTTGCACGAATCTCATTGACCGATCTCCGATCGCGACCGACGAGAGCCCGCGCCCCCTACGACTGCAGCCTCAGCATGAACCAAACCATTCCCACCACAAAGAGCATCGCGGCGCCGGCGCGCACCGGCTGTAGGCGCGGCAAGCTCCGCTCGATGCGGCTCAACAGCAGCGCGAACACAACCAGCAACGCGACCTCCGCCACGCTGACCCCGGCGAGCACGAAAACCGGATCCATCTCCGATTGCTCGAGAAAGCTGCCGAAGTAAAACCCGTGAAAAACGCCCATCGCGGCGGCTACCGTCCAGCGGTATCCGGCTTCGGGAAGCAGCAATACCTCAACCGCCAGGTAGGCGACGGTCAGCGCTCCCGCCGCTTCCAAAAACCGCGCCGAGGGCTGCCAGGATTTGGCGGCGACAACGACGGCCGACGCCGATTCAGCCAGCAGAAATGCAGCCGCCAGCCACAGCAGTTCCTTGCGGCCGCGGGCGGCCAAGACGAGTCCCAGGACAAACAAAATTTGAATCGGCCCCGAGATGACGCGCGTGAACCCGGCGCCGACTTCCGACCAAGCCACCTCGACGGCGGTCGGCGGCACGAAGTTGATCGTGGTTCGCGTAAAACGGAAATCGAAGACGAACTGCTCGCTGACGTCACCGCGCTCGGCACGAAGCAGATGCACATGGTTGGGCACCGTGACGGCGGCGAAGTCGCATTCGACATCGAGTTCGTCAATGGGATCGCTGAATTGAAACGCGGCGCGGCAAACATACCATCCACCGTTCTTGTCTTCCTCGCAAGACGCGTTTTCGGGTTCGGCTTGCTTTCCACCGCTTCGAACGTGGAAATTCTCGAGCAGCGTCTTTTGAGGCTCCTCCAAATGGGCGACCTCGTAGAGCGGCATACGAAGCTCGTATTCCGCTCGCGCGCCCTCGACGCGGAGTTCCCCATTGCTGAGGCTCATCACATGGGCGGAAGCGGGGGAGGGGTAAAGGAACCAGAGGATCAGGCTGGCGGTTGCGGACAATCCCCAGGTCAGTCGTGTTTCGAAACTGAAGGTTGTTTGTGGAGAACGCACGGGTGACCGCGAGACTAGGCCGCATTCCATCTTACAATCGCAAACCGAGCCGCGCGCGTAAGCAAGCGGTATCCGATGCGGCCGCCAAGGGAGCGCGGAAGCGGCGATCCCACGAAACTCGCTGCGGGGCGTCCGTCGCTGGTGGACAACGGAAGCCGTCCCCAGCCTGGCTCTACGGCGGAGAGTATTGAGCCTGGCGCCGCGCAGTGCACTTCCACCACCGTCCTTCGGGCTGAACAGTCATCGCACACCGCTTGCTGACGCGCGCGGCTCGGTTTGGAGTTGATGACGCGCAACGCCTATCGCGCGGCCGCCGCCAACTGCCCCGTTTGGCGCAGCAGGTTGAGCTTCGCCTTTTGGACCGCGTATTGCGAATCGTAGTAGGCGCTCCAAGCGCGGCTTTCTTCGAGCCGGGCGCGCTCGATTTCTTCCATGGCAATGAGGCCTTCGTCAAAACGCGTCAGTTCGACGCTGAGTTTTTCGCGCGCGAAATCGAGTTCCTCGCGCGACAACCCTTGCAGGCTTTCGGCCAGCCCCAAGTCTTCGTACAGGCGCGTGATTTCTAAATCCAGCCCCGACTCGAGAGCTTTGCGCCGCACTCCGAGTTGCCGTGCCTCCACGCGGATCTTGCCCGCCCGCGCGCCCGCTTCGCGACGCCCGAAAACGGGGACCTGGAACGACATGCCGAACTGCCCGTTGTGTCGCTGAAACTTATTGAAGAAATCTTCATGGTTGTTGAAACGACCCAACAGAGAATATTGCGCGACCAAATCAATTCTCGGAAACAGCGACCCCTTTGCCGCCCGCAGGGCGTACCCGTTGGCGCGCAGATCAGCGTCGATGCGTTTCAGCTCCGGGTTATGGTCGAGAGTCAAGGCCCGCGCCGCCGAGGGGTTCTCCGGCAGCACGGCCGTTTGGACGAAATCCCCGGGCGCGGGCTCGATCCGACTCTCTCGGCCCAATCCCAACTCGTGCCGCAACGTGGCCTCGAGGACTTTCGCCCGAGCCTGTTCGGTTTCCCACTCGCGGCCGGCCTTGGCCGCGTCCAAGCGCGCGCGCCGCTCGGCCAAAGGAATCGCGCGGCCCTCGGCGACCCGCGTGGCGACAACGCGTTCGATGCGCCCGAGATGATCGGTCTGGTCGCGCAGCAACCGCGAGCGCCGCCACGAGCGTTCGAAATCGAGATAGGTCGAGGCGACGCGAAAGGCGACTTCGTCTTGCCTCGAGGCGACAACATAGTCGGCGGCGGCGGCGAGTTCACGGGCCTGTTTGACGCGGCTCGATTGCTCACGGTTGTAGAGAAATTGGCGACCCACCGCGCGAAAGATCGAGGGCGAGGCGCCGTCGACGCTCTGGGGGATTCCGCCAGTGGCCGCCAAGCCGGAGCCAACGACCAGTTGCGGGGAAAACGGCGCGCGAGCCTCGCGCACGGCGTACCCGGCTTTTTCGGCGTCAAGTCGTGCCAGCAACACGTCGGGATTTTGTTCGAGCGCGATGCCGATCGCTTGCCGTAAGGTGATCGGTCGCGGCGGCTCGGCGCGGAGAGCGGACGAGGCGACCACCACGAACACAAGAACAGCGGCGACGCGGGAGAACACTTGATTTCTACTCATAACGAAGAGCCTCGACAGGATCCAATTTCGCCGCGCGAGAGGCGGGCAGCAAGCCGAAAACAATACCCACGGCGCACGAAACCGCCAGCGCCGCGGCAACGGAAAGCGGGGCAATAGGAATCGTCAACTCCGGCAACAGCACACGCGCCGTCAACGGAACCGCCACTCCCGCCGCGACGCCGACCAAGCCGCCCATCATGCTCAGACACACCGCTTCCATCAGGAACTGAGCCTTGACCTGCCGCCGCTCGGCCCCCACCGACAAGCGGATGCCGATTTCCTTGGTCCGCTCGGCGACCGAGATCAACATGATATTCATGATGAAAATACCACTGATGATCAACGTCAACGCCGCGACGAGAATCAACACGGCGGTCAGCGCGCGGGCGATTTCCCGGGCGGCTGTGAGAATGGCGGTGAGATTCTCCACGCGATAGCGCGAGCCCGGACGATGACGAGAGACCAGAACGCTTTCGACCACGGCCGTCACTTCTTCGACGTCCGAGGCCGAGCGCACCGACACATACAACGGATCGACTCGTTCCCTGGTCTGGAAATACTCGATCACGCTGATCGGCATCAGCACCGAATCGGCGGCGACCTCGGTCTGTCCCAGTGTTTCGACGCCTTCGCGAAAAACACCGACCACGGTAAAGCGCAGCTTGTGAACGGGGATCGATTCTCCGATGGCGGCCTCCAAGGAGCCGAACAATTTCTCGGCCAACGGTTCGGTCAGCAGGCAGACCTTGGCACGCCTTTCGACATCATCGGCATCGAAGAATCGTCCCGCCGGAATTTCCAAATTGCGAACCGTCCGATACTCCGCGCTTGAACCCAGCACCCGAATCTGCTGCTCTCGACCATCGACGAAAAGGCGGTCCCAACTTCCCATCACGCCCGCCACGGCGCCGGCACGCGGGCCGAGTCGTCGACGAACGGCTTCGACATCGGCGAGTGTGATGTAGTCGGCTTCGGACTCGGAAACATTCCCGCCGGCTTCGTAGTAGGCGTAAACCAGGTTCGACCCGACGCCTTGAATCTGCTGAACCACGAAATCGCGGCCCGTCATTGCCGTGCTGACGACAACGATGACCGAGGCATTGGCGACAACCATGCTAAGCGCCGTCAGTAGGCTCCGCGTTTTGTGCGCTCGAATCGAAGCTGCGGCGAAGCCCACCGCGTCGCGAAACAATCGTCCGCCCGGGGTCGTTTCGTTTGAAGAGGGCGTCATCGCTTCAGCATTTAGGGCTTGAGCAGCTTGCGCGCTTCCCAGCGTGGCGAGGCGTCAGGGTCGAGTTCCGCCGCGAGGAAGCGCTTGAGCAGCGAATGGGCTTCGGCCTTTCCGCGCCCGGAACGAAGCAACGCCTTGGCCCTTGAAAACCAAACTTCCGGCCATTCCGGGTACTTCTCGAATGCCTCGTCGTAGAGCCGATCGCTTTCGACCGTTGCGCCGTTGCGACTTTGAAACGACGCCAACGCGAGCAGGCTTTCGAGGTCGTCAGGATCGATGCGGTGCGCTCGCCGCAATCTTTCCTCCGCCTCGACGTGCTTGCCGCGTTTCTCGTCGATCGCGGCCATGGCATGCTCTCCGGCGGCTTCGTCAAGAGCCTTGATCTTGTCGGCGACTCCGCCGGCGCGCTCCAACCCGCCGCCGATCATACTCGGCGCTTGCAGATAAAACGCAAAGAGGTCTTCGAGGGCTTTGAGATTCGAGGGGTCCAGCGCAACGGCTTGTTCGAAGCAGACGCGCGTTTTCTTCGCCAGCCCGAGCGCCGAAAACAGCTTCCACTTGCTCATGGTCTCGGCCCGACGCCCATACGCTCGGCCCAGCCAACGCCGATATTCCGAGTCCTCGGGATCGGCGGCCGTCACGAGTTCAAAGACCTTGATCGCCTGCCTGTAGTTTTCGTCGAGATAGAAACCGAGGCCCTGTTGGAAAACATCGTCGGGAGCGTGCGAAGACGGCGGCGCGGAGAACGCGCCCGTCCACGCCAACAATCCAAGGATGATCGCGCGGATTCGCATGGCGTTCTTGCGGAAACCTCGGGCCGGCCCGCTCACATCTCAGCGCGGACTTTCTGTCCCGGCTCCAATGGGGACCCGCCGGGCAACAGTACGCGATCTCCTTCGGCAACGCCCGCCCGCACCTCGACAAGCGAAGCGGTCCGCAAGCCTAACTCGACGGCTTGCTGGCGCGCCGTTTCGCCCTCGGCGTGAAGCCAAAGATAGCTTTGGCCGTCCTGTTCGACGACAGCCTCTCGCGGCACCGTCAGCACGCTCTTCACGGCGCCGCTCTCGATTCGCGCGCTTACGGTGAGCTTGGGAATCAGCAAACCCTCGTGGTTTTCGACGGTGCAAATCACTTCTCCCACCCGACGCGTGTCGAGCGAGACGATGCGGGTCGGCAGACGGTCGATGCGTCCTTCCCAACTCTGTTCAGGATAAGCATCCGCCTCCAGAATGACTCTCGCATCCTGTTTCACTCGGCCCAACTCCGGCTCATCCACGAACACCACGACGCGAACCGCGTCGAGCTTGCCCACCCGCGCGATCACGGCCCCGCGGTCCACATAGTCTCCCGGTCGAACCTCCAGCGCATAAAGGACGCCCTCGGCCGGCGAGCGCACCGCCGACGCCCGCAAGCGACGCTCGGCCGAACGAGCCGCCGCGGCCGCTTCCGAGACGCGCGCGGCGGCCAGCCGTCGCTGCTCGGGATCGGCGCGCAGCTCCCATTGTTTCTTGACAGCCGCCAAGTCGGCCTCTCGTTCAGAGAGCGCGGCACGAGCCTCGTTCAGTTCAATGCGGGGAGCGGCTTGGCCGGCAACCAATCTTTCGAGAGAAGCGACCTTCCCCCGCGCTCGCTCATCGGCGCGTCGCGCGGCCTTGAGCCGGGCTTCGATGTCCGCGGTCTCCGCGGCCGGCCCGCCATGTTCGGCTTGCGCCGACTCCGCCTCGGCCGCTCGTAGACGAGCTTTCGCTTGGTCCAAATCAGTACCCGCGCTTTCGTCCTCGATTGTGGCCACGACGGCGCCCCGGGAGACACGGTCGCCCTTTTGGACCGGCGTCGTCCGAACCCGGCCGGCGATCGGCGCGCTGATGGCGTAATCTTCCGTCGGCTCAACTCGGCCGTTCGTCGTCAGAAATCGAACCAAGTCTCGGCGCTCGACCGGTACGGATCGAACAACCGGGCGTTCCGCGCAACGGAAAGAAACGGCCGCAACGGCGGCGAGGGCGATGACGGGGCCGAGGCGGCCCACTCGGCTCGAGGTGTTGCGTATTACGCTCATGTCCGGAAAAATCGCGAACTCCTTGGAAAATAGCCCAGGGTGGAGCCGAGGGCGGAACCCTGGGTAGAACGCCCACCGCCGGAGCCCTGAAAGGGCGGCAGGAACGCCCGCACACCCATTTTCGTGGCGGTATCGTGAATCCGCGAGTTCATAGAAACGGACTGTACGCTTTTCCGCGTCCTCTGACCTACGCCGCCGAGCCGCTACGACCCCGGCTCCGTCGGTGTCGGATGCACGCTGAAATCCCACACCCGAACGTCCGCCTTGCCCCGCGTAAACTCGATCACCGCGTACTCGCCTGGCGCAATCGGCTTAACCGGCCACACCTTGTAAACCAGCGGCGCGAGTTGCTGTCGAAAGATCTCGATCTCTTCCTGTTCCTCGAACACTTCCGTGCCCTTGGGCCCTTTCGTGAGGCGCTGAACGACGCGGTTCTTGCCTTTCTTCTCGGTGAGCCGGACAAACATCAGCCGCTCGATTTTCTCGAGCCGCGCGTAGAGCATCGGTTTGTCGCCCTGGACCTTGAATTCCGACTCCGTACCCGCGATTTCCAAAGTCGATTTGCCGAGAAACACCGGGGCCAAGGCTTTCAGAAAGGTTCTTTTCTTATTACCGACGACGATGACTTCCGCTTGTCCCACCGATTTAAGAGCTTCTCCCCGAAGGTAATACACGCCGAAACCGAGCGGAACACGATGGAGTTCGGTGCGCGCCTTGCGGCGGGCGATGCGCTCGACGCGGTCCTCCTCGGCGCGGGTCGCGCGGGTGGATTGCTTGCGTTTCTGTTCGCGTTCGGTCTTTTCGAGATCCACGTACGAGAGCGGAATTTCCTCCCAGCCGCTGCGTTCAAGGCTGTAGTAGCGCACGCGGTCGTCGACGACCTCATACTTCTTGACGGTCAAATCACCGCCGTCCTTGAGGTAGAGGTTGATCTTCTGTCCCGCCAGCAGCGGCACGAAAATCAGAGTCAAAGCAGCCGCGACAAGACGCATGGAGTTGGGAACCGAACCTTGCCGAAAGTCCCACTTAATCTTAACGCGCGGGCCGTGAAAGGGGTTACCGATCGCAGCTCAAATACAGTAGCGACAAACACTCGTGTTTGTCCTAGCCCGTCCTAGCCCCCAGTTGAGACAAGCTCTCAGCTTGTCTCCCCCCCGGGTCCCCAAACATCTTCCCTCAGGCCATACCCACAGACATCTACAGTCCGCCGGCAACCTTGTCCACCCGCCGCCCCTCAGCCGCAATCTTTACCTTCACTTTGAAGGGTGGAGGACTGAAAGGAATCACCTTATCCTCTCCACCAATAACGGTGGACGACGTAGTCAGGTCGATCTCGTATTCCCCCGGCTCGGCGCCGGCCTCAACCTTGCAGGCCAGCTGGAATTCATCGGCCGAACCGGCGATCTTCGCCGATTCACAGGAAATTCCGAGCGGGAGGTTCTCCGCTTTGATCTCGATTTCCCGGTCGAATCCCATCTGTCTATTGAGACGGGCCGCGAGCTTCGTTTCCGAACCAGGTTCGAGAGCGGTGACTTCACGCAGGGGTTCAACCTCATAGGGCCGGATCACGTCGATCGTGATCGCTTGCCCGTAGATGGTCTCTTCACGGCCGTCGACTTTGATCTTCGCCGGCAGGACGACCTCGAACTGGCCGGGACCCCAACCGACTTGGCTCCCGAGGGTGAAAACTCCCTTGTTGGGGTTGTCTTCATCAAGTACCAGCCTGCGAGTCACGCGCACGCCGGACGTAAAGATAAGGTCCGTCCGGTCCATCTTGTCTACCCTGGCAACGCCTTCGCGCCGAGAGGTGAACTCGAACGGGAGTGCCGTCTTGGTGCCTTGCAGAAGCTTGATATAGTGCGGCGCGTTGATCTCGATGCCCGCCGGGCGTTCCTGGGTCACCACGGCCGGCAAATCGGCCCCCAGCCACGGGGCGACATTTTCGTTCGACGTCACTTCGCCGACTCGGAAGCTTACATTCGATTTCATGCCGGGGCCGCGGGCTCGGCGGCGAATGAGTTGCCCGTCGACTTCGCCCTCGCCCCAGACCTCGAGATTGACCGAGCGGGTTTCGGCGCCCGGTTTCGGCGTTACCGTTAACAGACCGGTTGAAATCGTGAGCCGCGATCCTTGCTGCTCCAGCGCCGGGATGTTGCCGCCGTTCGCGGTCCAATCGTCGGGAAGATTGGGAATCGAAAGTCGAATGGGCCCGTAGTAATCCAGGCGGTTCACGAGAACGGCAATGAAAGCGCTGCCCCGCAAGGGCACGTTGAGCTGCTCGCTCTGAATCGTCATCGTGAAATCGCCGGGGCGCTCGGCCGCCAGCAAGCGGTATCCGAAAGCCGGGCCGCCGTGTTCGAGCAGGTCCTCTACCTCGACCTGAATCTCGTTGACGTCCTCGGGGACTTCGAAGGACATGTGTTGGTCGGCATTGGGGTCCTCGCCGACGTCTAGGTTCGAGAGCTTGAAGCGTAGGCCGATTTCGCGAGTCGTGCCGAGTTTTTCACCCTTGCCGTCGAACAGGTTCAAGACGCCGTACAGTTGCGAGGTTCCCAGTTTCGCGGCCTGCAATTCGATGTGCCAAGTTTGGCCGGGCTCGACGGCGAAACTGTAACGGTCGGTCTCGCCGGGTTGGGCGATGCGGCCGTTGGCGATGGTCCCCGGGGGTAGCGGCTTGACGCGGCCGGCGGGTTCGGCGATCTCCGGTTCGTCCCCGATGGCGACCCGCATGGGCAGGGCGCCGGGAACGCCCGGTACGTGGACATCCACGAACTCCGCGGCGGGGTCTTTGGTTTTCAGCTCGACACGCGTCTTGACGGGTTTGTCCAGGTTGCCCCCGAACATCTCGACTTCCAACGTTTCTCCGCGCCGGCCGCCCAGCGGGAACAGACCCTCCGCGAAGCTGTAGTTGCCGATCTTGAGGCGGTAGTAGTTTTGCTCCTGATTGCTGAACTTCGAGTCGCGAACGGCGACGATGTAATCGCTTTCGGCCGGCGCGGTAAAGACGACCCGCGCATCAACGCCAATGCCGGGAGCGTCTTGATTCCGCCCGATTCGCTTGCCGGTTGCGTCGAAGATTTCAATCGCGGGGTCGACCGCCGAGCCGATGCGGCGAGCTTCCGCCTCGATGATGAGCGTCTCTCCCGCGGCGGCGTGGAAGCGGTAGAAGTCTCGATCCGCGGCGCTGAGCGTGCCGTTAATCGTGACGGGAGTTTCGACGGCCTGCGCCATGCTCGAGGAGTCGTTCAGCGGTTCGCCCGCGAGTTTGCCGCGGGCGTCGATTTCGCGGTCGGCGGCTTCCGGAAACGCGCCGACGGTAAACAGCAGAATGTTCGACATACCTTCGCGCGAATGCGCCCGTAGGGTGTAGGGGCCAATCGGGGCGTCGGGGCTGAGTTCGAGCAGGAAGGAAAGTTCCTTCCCCACACGAGCCGCCTTCTTCGGCGGGGCGAGAGCGGTTAACGCACCTGGGATCGAGGAGTCAAGGCGGACTTCGCTGTCGAGTCCTTCTCCAATCAAGGTCAACTTCACCGCCGTGCCGGCTTGTCCGCCACGAGGTTCGAGGCGTTCAAGCAGCGGTGCCGCGGCCGAAAGAAGGCTCGCGCCGCCGAGCATACAAAGCACGAAAACCGTGGCCGCGAGGCGAACGAAGCGCATCGAAAAATCCCTCCCGTTACTGATTGCAATGGTAACAAATGAAGGTTGCGGCGGGCCGGAGAGATCCGGAGAGATCCGGAGAGGTCCGGAGAGACGACGCGAGCAGCACACTCACGGCCCCCCCCGGCTATAGTTAGTTTGCTCCGCCGCGGTTGCCGTTCGCGGGGAACGTGACTGTAGGACAACCGCGCGTCAACACATCTCCGGATGACAGAGGTTTCAAGGGCCGAGGTCGATGAATTCCAATTTTTCCTTGATGCGGCGAACCGCGGCTGACACTTGCGGGTCTCGACGTACCTCGACCTCATCTCCCCTATCCACACCAAACGCCAGGTTGAAGATCTCCTGTTTGATCCGGCTGCGAATGAACTCAAGCGTGGCCGACCATTCGGAAATCGACGGCCGGATGCGGCGTTCGGAAAGGAATGCCTGAAAGTTGTCCAGCATTTGGGGCGAGATCGTGAAATCTTCGCCGATTTCTCTGTGCCTGTCGAAATACTTCTGGGCGAATTCGAAGAAGGAGTTCGTCGCCTCGATGACAGCTTCCAAGTCGGTGTAGCCGCGAGGCGAAACAGTTTCATCCGGCTCGATGCCTCCCGGCGGAGGCTCGGGCAGTGAGCCTTCTTCGGTATCCTCCGCACATTTGACGAGCTCGAATTCCTTGCAGTCCCCGAGCGGTCGTTGGATCGTCTTGCGGTTGGGAGTTAAGTATTGCGCCGTGGTCAAGGCCAGGGCGGTGTCTTCGGGAAGCGAAAAAACGCTTTGGATAAGCCCTTTGCCGAAGCTCGATTCGCCGAGGACGACCGCGCGGCTGTTGTCCTGCAATGCGGCCGTGACCAGTTCGGCCGCGCTGGCGGTCCTCGCGTCGATCAGAATCGCGACGGGAAACGTATAAGGATCCGCGCCTTCGGGAACCCGCAAATCCTCTTGCGGCCCTTCCCTTCCCTCGATCCATAGAATTCTCTGTCCGCTTTCGAGAAAGAACGAAGCGACTTGCACGGCGGCTTCAATCACGCCCCCCGGGTTGCCGCGCATGTCCAGCACGAGACCGCGCAACCCTCTCCCACCCAATTGCTCGATCGCGTCACGCAACTCCCGCCCTGTGTGTTGCTCGAAATTGCCGACTTTGACGTGAGCAATGCCTTCCTCCAACAGATAAGCTCGACTAACACTGGGATCGGCAAGCTCGGCCGGGACCAGCGCCATCGGAAGCAGCTTGGGAAACGACGGTCGCTTGACCATCAGCTCGGCCCGAGCCCGGCGTGATTGCCCCAGCAGAGCCACGAGTTGCTCGATCTGGAGATAAGCAAGCTGGTATCCGTTGACGGCGACGATTTCATCGCCGGCGAGCAACCCGGAGCGTTCCGAGGGGCTGCCCGGCAGCGTTTGCAACACGATCACGCGGCCCGGCAGCAGATTAACGACGCTGCCGAAACCTTTCTCCGTCGAGCGCTGCATCTCGCGCAGCGACTCGAATTGGTCGGGGTCGAGAAACGCCGAGTGCGGATCGAGAGTCCGGACCATCCCCGGCAACGCCCCGCGGTAGATAGCGTCGGTCGCGTCGATCGGATCGGCGAGGTTGCTGTTGACGAGGTTGAAAACCTCGACGAATTTGCGGAGAGACGTCTCCAGGTCGGCGGCTTCGTCGGCCTGTAGCGGTAAACCCGCCAAAAGGAGGAATACAAGCAGTCGCGGCATGCACTCCCGAAAATCCATTCACAATTATAGCGTTCCAAGCGGCGAAAGCAGGTTCAACGGGGTGTGCGACATAAATGTAGGACGTCCCTCCAGCCATGCGGGCACTTGAAGCAGAGGCGTATACGGAAGTCCGCGCTCAGCCCGGTTCACCGTCGGTTCACCGGGCTTGGATGCAAATAGGCCGGCCCTTCGAGGGCCGGTTTAAAGGGCTCGTCGTCCGGTTCGAGGCCGTTTCAACGGCCTTTTCCCGTGCGGCTTCAGCCACGTCCGAATCAAGACAAGATTGCAGGCAGGGAAGCGCTCGATCCCGGGCCGCCGATTCTCCAATATTGATGCCGCGCACCCGGTTCAACGGGTT
The DNA here is from genome assembly GCA_965238125.1 of Bryobacterales bacterium. GTDB lineage: Bacteria > Acidobacteriota > Terriglobia > Bryobacterales > UBA6623 > UBA6623. The sequence goes on from OZ250179.1 coordinate 2,481,333, forward strand.
ACGCGATATCGAACGCGGGCGAGTGAACCCGGTTCACCAACGGAGGTTCGCTTCAACGCCGACTCCCACCGTTCCCAGTCGCGGCCTCGGTTCCAGGCAAGGCGCGACCCCAAGGTTTCAGGTAGAATCAATGACTGCTCGCGGCGGTGTGTAGGTAGAATCGCTTCCCGGCGCGAGAGTCGTTTTCATGCGACGAGTCCTCTCCACTTATCTCTTCGTCGAACAGCGCCTGACCGTCGCCCTGCTCGACCGTATCCTCCGCCGCGGCATCTCGCAGATCGAAATTTTCTGCGCTCGCCAACACATCGACTACCACAACCACGCCCAAATCGAGGAGCTGCGACACTGGTTCCGCGACACCGACCTCGAACTGCACTCGCTGCACGCCCCGCTTTTCAGCGACGACATCTGGGGGCGCAGCGGACCCCACTCGATCATTTCCCTCACGGAAACCTCGAAGGCCAACCGCATCGCCGCCACCGATGAAATCAAACGCGCGATCGAAATCGCCGATTCCATTCCGTTTCGCTATCTAATCCAGCACATCGGCATGGCCGACGAAGAGTACGACGACGCCAAGATGGAAGCGGCCTTCAACTCGCTCGACGAGCTACGAGTCTTCGCCAGGCAGTTGGGGGTGGAGATTCTTCTCGAAAATATTCCCAATGCCTTTTCTCGGGCCGAGCGGCTGAATCTCTTCGTCAACACCACGCATCTACCCCTGAATTTTTGCTTTGACGCCGGCCACGCTCACCTAACCGGCAACGCGGAAAGCGAGCTACGGCTGATGGCGGATCGCGTACGCTCAACGCACATCCACGACAATGACGGCAGCGAAGATAATCATCGCTTCCCGCCCTTGGGCGAGGACGGATCGATCCCCTGGGCGTCGATCAAGGAAATGTTGACCTCCCACAACGACGACTTACCGTGGGTGCTGGAGCTACGCGGCGACGACGATAGAGAAGATCCCCTCCAAGACGTTCTTCGCTGCTTCGATCGACTGGAAAGTTTGTGATGGACGTCGGCGCTCCCCGCGTCACGATTGACAGTATCAGTGAGTTCGACGGCCAAAGCGTGCGGCTCGAAGGTTGGCTGCACAATCTACGGCGGTCGGGCAAACTGCTGTTCCCGGTGTTCCGCGACGGCACGGGCTTTTTGCAAGCCGTTGTCGTGAAAGCGTCGGTCCCGGCGGAGGTCTTTGACCGTTGCCGCCACTTGACCCATGAGTCGAGCGTGCGGCTCGAAGGCCGAGTACGCGCCGAGGATCGCGCGCCGGGCGGATACGAAATCGAGGTCGACGACCTCGAAGTGGTGCAGCAAGTCGCGGCCGACGACCCCTTCCCGATCACGCCCAAGGAACACGGCGTCGAATTTCTAATGGACCGCCGCCACCTGTGGCTGCGCAGCCGTCGGCAGCACGCCATCCTGCGCATTCGCCACGAGGTCATCCGCGCGGTGCGGGATTTCTTGGACAACAACGGCTTCACGCTGGTCGATACGCCGATTCTGACGCCGGCCGCTTGTGAGGGCACGACGACGCTTTTCGAAGTGCCCTACTTTGATGACGAGACGGCCTACCTAGCGCAGTCCGGGCAGCTCTATAACGAGGCCACGGCCGCGGCCCTCGGCAAGACCTATTGTTTCGGGCCGACGTTTCGAGCCGAAAAGTCGAAGACCCGCCGCCACTTGACCGAGTTCTGGATGGTCGAGCCCGAGATGGCCTACGCCGATCTCAACGACGTGATGGACTTGGCCGAGGACTTAATCGTTTTTCTGGTCGGCCGGGTCCTCGAAAACCGCGCTCGGGAACTCGAAACCCTCGAACGCGATGTCTCCAAGCTCGAGAGCATTCAGAAACCTTTCCCGCGCATCAGCTACGACGAAGCGGTCGACAAGTTGAAGGCGAAAGGCAGCAACATTGAATGGGGCGGTGATTTCGGCGGCGCCGACGAGACCCTGATCGGCGAGGACTATGATCGGCCCGTGCTGGTGCACCGCTTCCCGATGGCGATCAAGGCCTTCTACATGCAGCCCGACGCCGAGCGGCCCGAACTCGCTCTCGGCCTGGATGTGCTCGCCCCGGAAGGCTACGGCGAGATCATCGGAGGCGGACAACGTATTCACGATTATGATTTGCTGCTCGAAAAACTCAACGAGCACAAGCTTCCGCGCGAGGCCTTCGAGTGGTATCTCGACTTGAGGAAGTACGGCGCGGTCCCGCACGGCGGCTTCGGCATGGGAATCGAACGTTGCGTGGCGTGGATGTGCGGCCTAGAGCACGTCCGCGAAACCATAGCGTTCCCCCGAATGTTGTACCGCATGCGGCCGTGAAAACCAGTGGGGCAGGTCTCCGGAGCTGTCACCGTGAACCAGTGGGGCAGGTCTCCAGACCTGCCCGCGGCAAGGGCGTTCGGGCGAAAATGGGGGATTGCCACCGATTTTCGCCCATCGAATTGCCTTTTTCGAACGAAGGTCGCCGCGAAAATCGGTTGGCTGTACCCTTTTTTCACGTAGTCGAACCTACACCACGGCTTACCTAACCCCGCCATCATGAAAAAGAAACGCATCCTAGTCCTGTTCGGCGGTCGCTCGGGCGAACACGCAGTCTCGATCCGCTCGGCGGCCTCGGTGATCGGCGCCCTCGATCGAAGCAAATACGAAGTCATCCCCGCCGCTATCAACAAGCAAGGACATTGGCTTTCCCCCGCCGAGTCAGCCGCGCTGCTGCCGTCGGAATCTCGCGATGACTTCGCCATCGACCAAGCCGTCACCGTTTCGCGCGAACCCGGCTCCGGCCAAGGGATCGATGTTGTGTTTCCGGTCTTGCACGGGACGTTTGGCGAGGACGGCACCGTGCAAGGGTTGCTCGATCTCGCCGACCTGGCCTACGTCGGCGCCGGGGTACTGGGCTCCGCCGTCGGCATGGATAAGGATGTCATGAAGCGCTTGTTCCGCGAGCGCGGTCTGCCAACGGTGGAACATTGTACCGTGTTTCGCCGCGGTCGCCGGGACCGGATCGGCGACATCGAAGGGCGCTTCGGTTACCCCGTATTCGTCAAGCCCGCGAACTTGGGTTCTTCCGTGGGAATCTCAAAAGCGAGAGACCGAGAGGAATTGCGAACCGCCCTCGACCTAGCGGCTTCGTACGATCGCAAGATCATCGTCGAGCCTGCCGTCGACGGCCGCGAGATTGAATGCGCTGTCTTGGGGAACGACGCCCCGGAGGCTTCGGTGCCGGGCGAAATCGTTCCCGCCAAGGACTTCTATGACTACGAGGCGAAGTACGTCGCCGACGATTCCAAGCTCCTGATCCCCGCCCCGCTCAGCGACGAGCAAACCGACGAGGTACGGCGCCTGGCCGTGGCGGCTTTCCAATCCGTCGAAGGCAGCGGATTGGCGCGCGTGGATTTCTTCCTTGAAAACGGCAGCGGACGACTCCTTCTCAACGAAGTGAATACGATGCCCGGGTTCACCTCGATCAGCATGTACCCCAAAATGTGGAAAGCGACCGGATTGAGTTATGGCGAGCTACTTGACCGACTAATCGACCTGGCAATCGAACGCCGACAAGAAAGGCGCTCGACCCGGTTTAGTCTGGACTGAGAACAAGCCCCAAAAGGAGACGGCCCCCAACCCAGCCCCCCCAAACCGAGCCGCGCACGTTCGTAAGCGGTATGCGACGCCCCCCTCGACCCAAAGGAAAGTGGTGGAAGCGCAACCCCCCAAAAACGTTAAAAAGTCGTAGTCTGTTCCCGACTCTCCCCCCGACTTTCCCCACAAGCTTCGCTCAGCGAAAATTCTCGACCAGCATCAGCTCCGTCTTCGAACTCGCGACGTTGCTGGTGAGAACCGAGCGGCCGTCGGGGCTCAGCGAGAAGTGGTGCACACCCCTATCCATGGGGTCTCTTACACTTCCCACTTCGGCGATCTGCCCGCTCTCGGGGTCAAGCACTTTGAAGGCAAGCAGCGAATCCCCCGGTCCTTCTGGATCGTGACGATCCAGAAAATACAGCCCTTCCCCGCGGAACTGCAGGGTATCGGCATTGAAAGGGTGCAAGAGCTTTTCTCTGTGTCCCCCTTCCACGGGAACCCGAAACAGTGAACCATAGGGAACGCCCGGTTTTTCCGCCCCGCGGAATCCAGCTGCTGAGGCTGCTTTGCGCCGCTCCCGCCATAACGCAGTCGTGACAGGCGTCCGAAATGTTGGACCAGGCGGTGTTCAAATATGCCGCGCTTTGAAACGGGCCCCGTCTTGTCGCCGGGCGGCCCCGGTCATCATTGATGAGGAGAGCCACACTCGGACTCGAGTTGCTGGTCGTTATCGCTTTCTCGCCGGGGGGTGGTGACGCCGCGTCCGCGAAAGCGGCAGCAGTATCCTTCCCCAAGGATGTTTTCCCGATCCTCGAGAAAAGCTGCTTGCACTGCCATGGAGAAGCGCGGACGTCGGGTCTCGACCTGCGCTCGCGAGACGGCGCGCTGAAAGGCGGCCTGCGTGGTGCCGCGATCGTGCCGGGGAATGCAGCAGCAAGTCGGCTGCTGCGGCGTGTCTCGGGACACGAGAAACCTTCCATGCCCCTGGACGGAAGCCTCAGCGAAAAGCAGATCGAGGTGCTCCGAACGTGGATTGATCAAGGAGCGAAGTGGGGCCTCGTGACGTCGGGTAAGACCGATGTCTCGGTCGCTACCGGCCTGGGCGTCGGCAGGCCCGGAGCAATGAAGATCACCGAAGCCGACCGCCGCTGGTGGGCTTTTCAGAAACCGCTGCGACCTACCGTTCCGGTGGTTCGTGATCGACGTTGGAATTCTCATCGCATTGACGCTTTTGTCAAAAGGAAGTTGGAGGAAAAGGCCCTCCAGCCCGCTCCTGCAGCCGATAGGCAAACGCTGATCCGGCGAGCTTATCTCGATCTGATCGGTCTGCTGCCCACATCGGAGGAAGTGGAGGCTTTCGCCAAAGACCCGTCACCGAACGCCTTTGAGAGAGTCGTAGATAGGCTGCTCGCCTCCCCTCACTACGGCGAGCGCTGGGGACGGCACTGGCTCGATGTGGCTCGGTATGCCGACAGCGGCGGCTACGAATACGATTACGACTACCCCAACGTGTGGCGATACAGGGATTACGTTATCCGCGCATTCAATGAGGACAAGCCCTACGATCAGTTTGTCATTGAACAGCTGGCGGGCGACGAATTGGACGAAGTCACCCATGACAGCTTGATCGCTACCGGCTTCCACCGCGTGGGCCCGCGAGTCGGATTCCGGGAACGGGACAACCCGCAGCTCCGCTATGACTATCTGGATGACATGATTGGGACGACCAGCCGCGCGTTCATGGCTCTCACGGTTCAGTGTGCCCGCTGCCACGACCATAAGTTCGACCCGATCCCGCAGGTGGACTACTACCGGATGATGGCCACCTTCTTCTCGTTTGTCGACTATGATTACCCGCTCGCCGCGCCCGAAGAAGTGGCCGTCTACGAATCCACCAAGGCTGAGGTGGATGCTCGGATCAAGCGATTCCAAGACCGCATTGCCGAACTCCGCAAGCCCTATGAGAAGATCGCCTTAAAAAAACAACTGGACGAACTCGGCGAAGACGTTCGCATCGCCCTGCGCGCTCCGGAGTCGGAAAGATCGCCCGGGCAACAGCTGTTGGCCGCTCAGGTGCTGAGCCTTTCGCCGGAGCAGGTCGAAGTCAAGGCGCTGTTCAGCCCCGAAGACCGCGAGAGGTATTTCCAGATCAAGGATGAAATGTACGTTGTGATGGGCGAACTGCCGAAGAGGCTTCCCGTTGCCGCGGGCATCCGGGATGGGGATTACCGCTTTGCGCCTCCGGGACCCGGTGACGAAGCTCTCCCTGGGAAGGGAAACCCGGAAGCCTACGATGTCGAGGGCACGTATGTGCCGGAGCCTGGTAAGCGCTACCGACCTCCGCCGGCCCACTTCTTGCCGACAGCTAATTATCGTGATAAGGGCCCGGAGGTGAAGCCGGGGTTTTTGCAGGTGATTACGCAGGGCAATCCACCCGTCGAGCGTCCGCCGAAGAACGGTCACATTACCACCGGTCGCCGCAGGGCGTTGGCTGAGTGGCTTGTGTCCGAAGACCATCCCCTACCGGCGCGTGTGATGGTCAATCGCATTTGGCAAAACCACTTTGCGCGCGGAATAGTATTGACCGCCAGCAACTTCGGCCGGACCGGCCGGCTCCCGACGCACCCTGAATTGCTGGACTGGCTGGCGACGGAGTTCATACGCCGGGGCTGGAGCATCAAGCAAATGCACCGGCTGATTATGACCTCACAGCTCTATCAGATGTCTTCTGCGTTCTATCTCGACAGCAACCAGGAAGCGGACCCCGAGAATCTGTACCTCTGGCGTTTTCCCCAACACCGGCTCGAGGGCGAGATCATTCGGGACATCATTCTCGCGGCCGGCGGCAATCTGAATACGACCATGAACGGAAGACCCTTCTTCCCGCCACTGCCCGAGAACGTGACGAGTGCCAGCGGCAGGGGACGTTGGAAGATTACCAAAGAGGGCCCCGATGTCTGGCGACGCAGTATTTACTCCTACTGGAAACGTGCCATGCCTTACCCGATGTTTGAGGTGTTCGACCTTCCGAGCCTCAACACCAGCTGTGAACGCCGAGGAACGACAACGGTGCCGACTCAGGCGCTGACGTTCATGAACAGCGAGTTTGTGACGCGACAGTCGAGGCGTTTTGCCGAGCGTTTGTTGAAAGAAGCAGGTAGCGATCGTTCGACGCAGATCAGACGGGCCTATCGCCTCGCACTGAGCCGTGACCCGAGTCCCGCTGAATTTGACCGCACCATCGAGTTCATGCATGGGCAGGAGGTTTATCACGCCGAGCGCGGGATGCCGGATCCGGATGTCGAGGCCCTAACCGATCTGTGCAGCGTTGTTCTTAACCTGAACGAGTTCGTCTATGTCAACTAGTTCCAGTGGGCCGGATCGCCTCACCGGAGGCCGGCGTCGCGGCAAGAAGAGGTTTATCTCGCGACGCGATTTCTTGTTCGGACCCGGAGAGGGTATCAGCGGGCTGGCGCTATCTTACCTTCTGGCGCGAGAAGGTTTGCTCGCAGGCGATCCGCGGGCCGGTCTCCAGAACTGTAGCGGCTCGACGGAAACCGCTCGGCTTCGCGCTTCCACGGCAGCGCACTTCCCGCCCCGCGCGAAGGCGGTGATCTCGCTTTTCATGAGCGGTGGAGTCAGTCACGTCGACACCTTCGACCCCAAGCCGGCGTTGGAGAAGTACCACGGGCAGCAGCTCACGGGTAAAGGAGAGGTGCGCGTTCGCCAGGGTTATCCGGGACCGTTGATGAAGAGTCCCTTCGGGGCGAAAAGATATGGTCAAAGCGGCATCGAGATCACCGAACTGTTCCCCCACGTCGGGTCAGTGGTCGACGAGCTGGCGTTAATTCGTTCCGCCAAGGGGCGGTCGGCCGACCACGCTTTGTCACATTTCGATTGGAATACCGGGTCGGTTCGGACGGGCTTTCCCAGCGTCGGCTCTTGGCTGACCTACGGGCTGGGAACCGGAAACGAGGATCTGCCGGCCTTTGTAGTCATGTACGACCGCCGTGGAGGTCCACATGCGGGTGCATTGAATTGGAGCAGCGGGTTCCTCCCGGCAACAACTCAGGGTACCGTGTTCCGGGCGACCGGTGACCCAATTCTTGATATCCGTCCCCCGGACGAAATCACACCGGAGCGACAGCGGGCGCGGCTTGACTTCTTGGCCTGGCTGAACGAAGAACACGTCAACAAACATCCGGGCAGTGACGAGTTGGCCGCCCGGATCGCCTCCTACGAGCTGGCTTATCGCATGCAAGCCTGTGCCCCGGAGGCCGTGGATCTGACGTCGGAGAGCGAGGCTGTCAAAGGCCTAGACTCGATGACGACATCACCGAGTCCTTCGGCAGGCAATGCATTTTGGCCAGGAGGTTGGTCGAACGGGGTGTGCGGTTCGTTCAGCTCTTTTCCGGGTCCACCGCCGAAAACAGTTGGGATGCACATGAGAATCTGAGGAAGAACCATACTCTCAACGCTCAACGGACTGACAAGCCCATTGCGGGTCTCATTCAAGATCTTAAGCAGCGCGGCCTACTGGACGAGACTCTCGTTATTTGGCACTCCGAGTTCGGGCGCATGCCCATTTCACAACGAGGAGTGGGCAGGGACCACAACCCCGGCGCTATGACGCTTTGGATGGCAGGCGCGGGCATCCAGGGTGGGCAGGTCATTGGAGCCAGTGACGAGTTGGGCTACGAGGCAGTCGAGCAAGTCGTCACGAACCATGATGTCCACGCCACGATCTTGCATCTCATGGGGCTCGACCACAAGCGGCTAACCTATTCTTTCAACGGGCGCGAGATGCGCTTGACCGACGTGTATGGTGAACTAATCCCGCAGATTGTCGCCTAAATACGCGTGAAGATCGTCCGGATACCGTTTGTGATCTGGCGAGCATGAGTCAGTGCGGGTCGCTTTGATCTACCGCTCAAGACACTGACCACTTCGCTGGGGAGCTCGGGAGCTCGGTGACGGAGCTCGGTGACGGAGCTCGGTGACAGCCACCGAATAAAGAATCTTCACCCGGCTGGCGCGAACAAGCGCCGCGGTAGAAAGCCTCCCAACACCGTTCACGTGTCTCGAATTAATACCGGGCCGGTCCGTAAGGGCGGGCACCCAGTCCCAACCCGCAACCTCCTCCCGGGCGAACGACCGGCAAGCCGGTCGTTCGGGGTCCTGGGGCGGGTTGGTGGGCACGATCGTGGACACACGATCCGTGGACAGCTCCGAAACTCGGCCTGACCCGATTTGACACCACCGCTACGAACTGGAGCAGAAGCGGTTTGACAAGCCCGCTATCCTGAGCCCGGGCCCCCAAAACCGATGACCATCAGCGGCAAGCTAGGAAGAGAAAGGGAGATCGGGGGGGGAGATCGGTGACAGCCACCGAATAAAGAATCTTCACCCGGCCGGCGCGAACAAGCGCTGCGGTAGAAAGCCTCCAACACCGTTCACGTGTCTCGAATTAATACTGGGCCTGTCCGTAAGGGCGGGCACCCAGTCCCAACCCGCAACCTCCTCCCGGGCGAACGACCGGCAAGCCGGTCGTTCGGGGGCCTGGGGCGGGTTGGTGGGCACGATCGCGGACACACGATCGTGGACAGCTCCGAAACTCGGCCTGACCCGATTTGACACCACCGCTACGAACTGGAGCAGAAGCGGTTTGACAAGCCCGCTATCCTGAGCCCGGGCCCCCAAAACCGATGACCATCAGCGGCAAGCTAGGGAGAGAAAAAAAAGAACCGACGAACGGCCCGACAAATTCCGCGAGACGAAATTGTACGAAACGAAGCCAAGATCACTCTATGTTCCACAATATCAATAACGGAAGAGGAATTCTACGCATCGGCCGACCGCTCTCAAATGGAGAATCATCGCCAAACTGACACCCAAGCCTGCAAGTCAAGACCTCGTCGACATCCCCCCCTTTGCTGAAACCGGCTCCGGTACCCGCAGCCCCGGCCCTCGCCGCGCGCGCCATAGCCGGCCAGGCGGCCTGCCCCGCTGTCCCACTCCCGGCCCACATTTTTGCGAAACGAACCCAAGATGAAGGTATCCTGTGGGGTATCAACACCTTGGAACCACTTAGCGCGGGATTTTAGCCCGGCTCCGCATAGGCTCCGGCCTCCTCGGGCCCTGCGACACAAAGGCCGGCGCGGCTCGGCGGGCTCCGCTCGGGGACGGCTCCGCTCGGGGTTAGCTCCCGAACCCGAAAAGAACCGGCTTGACAACGCCGCTACCCTAAGCACACAGACCCCGAGCCAAAGACCGTCATCGACGAGTCAAAGAGAATGAGGGAGAAACCGGCGAACGGTTCCACGAACTTGTGCGAAACGAAGCCAATCTTGCTAATCCGGGTGCCAATGTCCCGCCGTCTCCACGTAGAATCGGTCCCGCATGTCGGATTGTCGCACCCGAGATCGCCTAGCGCCGACGACGAACTCGGTGGCTGAGTGGGACGCGGAGCAGCGGCGGGGATCCCTGTCGCAATCTCCGCAACGTAGTCAGCCGGCGGAGTTCCCACCACGAGCTACTATGCCTACGACTGGGCTAAGCAACGGAATTATCGCGCCTCCCGGCTCCCGCCGGGAAGACGCTTACTTTCCCCGGAAGCTTGCGGGCGACCGACGGTGTTCGTCTTTCGTTCCACTTCGCCACGAAATCGACAAGATCGAGCGGCTCCAACGGCGGACTGATGAAATAGCCTTGGGCTTCATCGCACGCCTCTTCTTGCAAGAACTTCAGTTGGGCGGCTTGCTCCACTCCCTCGAATACCACGCTCAGGTTCAGCCCGCGGGCGAACGCAATCAGTTCCGCCGCCAAGCGGGCTTGCTGTTCACTCAGATCGACCCCCTGAAGAAAGATGCGGTCGATCTTCAGGGCGGACACCGGAAACCTGTGCAGGTAGAGAAACGTGGAGTGGCCTGTGCCGAAGTCGTCGATGGAAATTCGCACTCCTCGGGCGCGAAGTTGATGCAGAATTTCAACCGAGGCGTCAGTGTCGCGCGCCAGTGTGCTTTCGGTCAACTCCAATTGCAGCGACGTTGCGGGCAACCCGGCGTCCAGCCAATAGCGGCTCACTAGATCAAGAAAACCCGGTTGCTCGATTTGACGCGGCGAAACGTTTACCGATACGTCAATCTCAATGCCCGCCCGCTGCCACGAAGTCACCTGTCGACTCACCGCGCGGAAAACCCATGCGCCGATTTCCACGATAAGACCCGTCTCTTCAGCGTGCGGTATGAATTCACGTGGTCCCACCAAGCCCCCTCGCGGGCGGCGCCGGCGGATCAGGGCTTCGCAGGATGTGATGCGATGCGACTTGAGCGAGAGAATTGGTTGGTAGTGCAGGACGAACTCGTCCTGCTCGATTGCCCTTCGAAGGCTATGCTCCAGCCACGTAGGGTTGGACATGACAACAACTCCGTCCGGTCGCCAGCGGGCCCCGTCGCTCGGCCTCGCCGACCAGCAACCCGCAAAACCTACCATACGATGACGGTAATACGACCAAAAGTAAATAGTTCATATGTCCTAAACGGCACAGACATATTACTAACCCGTCCTGGAGAGCGTCCGGTACGGTCCGTACCAATGTGTCATCTTCAGACCGACATGTTTCAAACAATTCGACTCCACTTGGTACTATTTTCCGGTGAGAGGGCGTGGACCGAAGTGGAACCTACTGAGTCTCGCATAATATACTGTCAATCGAGACAAAGAGAAGACTGTTTCCAGAAAGCGGTAATCAAGCGCGGTTTGCGGCGCATTCGCCGCAGCGCTTTGCGGGCGCGCTCGTCGAGTTCCCAGTAGTCCTTCGGGCAGACGTTGGGCAACTCGTGCTGCTTCCAGTACGCCCAAATGTATTCCACCGGGTTCAACTCCGGCGCATAGGGCGGCAAGTACTCCGTTGCGATGTGATCCTCGGAGAGCTGGATGAACTCCCGCACCAGGCGGCTGCGGTGCGCCGGCAGCCGGTCCCAGACGATCAGCAGTGGGCCGTCGATGTGGCGCACCAAAGCCTTCAGGAAGTCGATGACCTCCAGCTCGCCGATCGCGCCGGGATAGAGCCGGAAGTAAAAGTTGCGCAACGTCAGCCCGGCCGACACCGACAGCTTGTCCCAGTTGAAGTTGAACTCCAACACCGGTGTCTCGCCGCGCGGCGCCCAGGTGCGGCAACGATGCGGCTTCTGACTCAATCCGCTTTCGTCGATGAAGACGATCGTACGTTCTTCTTTGCGGGCTTTTTTTTAATGGCCGGCCAAGTCTTGCGCTGCCAGCCGCGGATGGCCTCTTCGTTGCGCTCCCGCGCTTTGCCGACGGGCCGTTGCGGGCTCCAACCGAGCGCCCGCAGGATCTTCCAGACATGGCCCTCGTGATAGCGCACGCCGAACTCGTCTCCGATCAGACGAGCGACCCGCGGACAGCTCCACAGCGGCGTCGGGAAGCCGTGCGCCTCGGGGCCTTCCAGCAGCAACGCCTCGAGGCGTTCGAGCTGCGCGGCGTCCAACAGCGGCTTACGGCCGGCGCGGCCGGCCTGGCGCAACCCGGCTTCGCCGTCACGCCGGTATCGTCGCAGCCACTCGCTGACGCTTTGCCGCGCGACCTTCAATCGCCTCGCTGTCTCGGACTGACTACAGCCTTGCTCGACCAACCGGATCGCTTTGAAACGGCGCTTCTCCAGGGCCTCGAAATCCCGCCGTACGCCTTTTATATTTCCCATACATACAAAGACGTACGTACCCCAAAAAGATGTCACTTTATTTTGCGAGACTCAATAAGCAACCCGCGTCTTGGTTGCGCGCCGTTTTGTCGCAAGGTCCGGAGGCGACCGATAACTCTTTTGGAATCCTAGATCTACAACAGGCGCAAGGGCCGGAGCGGCACGGTTGGCACCCGAGAAACGGCTACACGATGGCGACGAGGTGTTTGAAACGAACCGGGTTGGCAACGTACGGGACCGGAATGTCTCTTTTCTTTCCGCTCGGACGGGCCTTAGTACGAGCAGCCGTCTCAAAAACAAATTTCGAATACCAAGAAATTGTGTCATCCGAATCGAAAACAGCGGGGATCGAAGGTGCCGGGACGTCAAATCCCCTCGACCACCGCACGACCCTCTTCAAGTCCGACCGCCTTGAGCTTCTTCGGCAGAGGCATCGGCTCGCCGGGCTGGAACTCAGGTACACGGGGGACTACGTAGTGGTCGATGATCCAATCGAGAAGCGAACCGCCGAAGACCCACCCATCGATATCGATCGACTCGATTTCAACGACCCCAACGCCGTCGGCGGAGGTGAAACGGCAACTCGCCCGCACATGACGTTTACCGCTCAACAGAAAGCCCAGCAAAAGACTCGGTCGGGAGCCGGCCGCGGCTTGGACCTTTTGCAGATCCACATCGGCGTCGATCAAGCCGCTGTCTTCGAGGATTTGGACCCGAACGTTGTTGATGCCTTCAGGAATTTCCGGGGGCAGTTCGTAGGCGAAGAAAGAATTAACTTCGTGCTCAGTGAAGATGAGAACCTCGCTCGGCCGCAACCGTTCATCAATGATGCGCTGAAGCTTTTCGCCGGCGGTGCGTCCGGCGTGGGGCGTAAGAGTAGCGGCCGTCAAAACGCAAACCACCGGGCCGAGGAGCCATTTTGTATGCCTGATCCTCATTGCCGAAAGTCGATCAAGCGTCGGCCCAAGCGAGTTTGCCTTCGGCCGTCATCTATCCCTTGTTTACGCGGGTGCGGTCTTCTCCGTTTCGTCTTCCTTGCCCCCCACGTCCGCGTGGTCCGGCGCCGGAGCGGCGGGAGTAATTTCGCGGATACGATCGAGCGCCAAACGCGCGGCTTCCCGGCTCGCCTCTTTTTTCGAAGCACCCCGCGCCCGTTCATGCACCAGGTCGCCGATGCCGACTTCGATCGTAAAGGTCCTATCGTGTGGCGGCCCGGCCTCTTGGGCAACGGAATAAACGGGGGCCGGCAGCTTGCGGGCTTGCAGAAATTCCTGCAGAGCCGATTTGAAATTGTCGAGCGGCAGATTCTGTTCGGCGGCTTGTAGCGCGTCGTCGTTGAGAACGGCGCGCCGAACGAAAGCTCGCGCGGCGTCGATGCCGCCATCCAGGTAAATGGCGGCGATCAACGCCTCGAGAGCGTCTTCGAGCAAACCCTTCTTGTCGCGGCCGCCAGCCGCTTCTTCGCCGCGCCCGAGAACCAGGTAGGCCCCTAGATCGAGCCGGCGAGCGACAGCCACGAGGTTTTCGGCGCGCACGAGAAAAGCCTTCAGTTTTGTGAGCTGTCCCTCGGGCGATTCGGGAAAGCGTTCGACCAGGTGTTCACTGGCCAAGAAACCGAGAATCGAGTCTCCCAGAAACTCGAGGCGTTCGTAGTGGCCGGCCGCCGAAGGGGCTTGCGTGGTGTAGGAGCGGTGAGTGAGCGACTGTCGCAGCAATTCCCGTGAAGCAAAGCGATAGCCGATGGTTGCCTCGAGAGCTTCGGCGGATTTCGCCATGCTGATCGTCAAGCCGCGGGCAGGTCACCAAACCGAGCCGCGCGCGTTAGCAAGCGGTATCCGATGAAGCCGGCAAACAGTATGCAAGGGGTGGAACCGCGATGCCCCGGAACGCCGTTTCCCACAAAAATGAAGGTTCGCACGGATCGCCCGGGCATCCCTAAGGCAGCCGCTGTGGGATCATCACCTTCATTGCTTCCGGGCCGCGCCATCGGATACCGCTTGCTAATGCGCGCGACTCCGTTTGATTGCCGGCGGAACTATGCGGGATCGACTTCTTCTTCCTCATCCTCGTCGTCTTCCTCATCCTCGTCGTCTTCCTCATCCTCATCGTCTTCCTCATCCTCATCGTCTTCGTCGTCCCCGTCGTCCTCCACCTCTTCCGCAACCGGCGCCGGGTTGACGGCCGGTGCGACGGCCGGCGCCGGCTTCGGCTTCAGCGTCGATTTGAACATCTCGCGCGCTCGAGCCTTGATAATCTCCGCCTTCAGGACTTTGGCGAGATCTCTCGTGCCGGTCGGTACGCCCCCCGCCGCGATGGACTTTTCCGCAATCTCAAGCGCTTTATCGGTTTGGCCGCTGTGCTTCAAGGCGTTGGCGTAGTGATAGAACGTCAGGGCGCTTTGCTCGCTCGCCACTTGAAGCGACTGCTGAAAGGCCTGCTGGGCGGCCACGAAATCCTGGCGCATAAAGGCGATCAAGCCCAGCGAGTCATGCGCTTGCGACATCATGTTTTTCTTGACCGTCAGCCATTTCTCGTCGGGAACCTCGGGGTTCGGTTTTTCCGTTGTGGGGATCAGGCGCAAGGCGCGACGCGCGAAGTCCTCCGCCTTGGACAGTTTCGCCTCTTTGTCGAGGTCAAATTGCTTCGTGCGGGTCGGAATGGCGTAGGCCAACGCGGTCAGGACTTCCGCGTTTTCCGGGTTGATGGCAAGGGTCTGCTCCCCAAATAGGAGCATGTTTTCGAAGTCGTTCTTTTCACTGTAGGCGTTCATCGCCATGAAGTTCGCCCATTCCTTGAACTCGGTGTTCTTGAAAGTCGTGAGAAGAGAATGAACCGCCGCGATCCGAGAGTCCGGGTCGTACGCTCCCTCGATCGCTTTCAGGGCGGCATATTCTTTCGGTGATTTGGCTTTCTGCCCCCAAAGCGAGACGGCGACGCCAAGGCTCAACAAAACGGCGAGCAGGGTGTTTCTCATGAGTTTCTCCAAAGTAAATTCACCCTTTACAATCTAGCATTCCGGGGCTTCGGAATCCAGGGCCCTGAGCACGGACATACGGCGAACTCTGCGTGCCGCTCGTGTTCGACGCGACTCGGTCGGCCCGCGTTACGGGCGGGCGCGACGCTCGGTCTCCGGCGCGTCCTCGGCGTCCGAGCCGTCTTCATCCTGGGCGTCTTCCGCGTCATCCCAATCGCCCTCGTCGCCCCAAGCCGCGGCCTCGTGATCGTAGCCGTCCTCTTCCTCTCCCACGGCTTCGGAGGGTCGACGGCCCGACTCAAAGGGCTGATCCAACCCCTCGGCCGCCAACTCGCGCGCACGGTCGGGGATATTGCGAACCTCCAAAGCGGCCCGATATTGCTCGATGGCCTGATCCCGCAAGCCGGTGATGTCCGCGATCCGCCCCAAGTACACCCGCGACATCGATTCGACATGCGGATCGGGCACCGCCGCCAGCGCTTGCTCGAAAAACTGCATCGCCAAATCCGGGTCGCCCTCGGCGAGCGCGACGCGGGCAAGGCCGTAGGCGGCGTCGGGGTTCGGCCCCTCCGATTCGACGAGCGCCTGCTCGAACTTGTTTCGAGCCCGCAAGGGCTTACGATCGGCCAGGAAGATCTCGCCTGCGTGGAGCAGGACATCCGCTTTGGAGACCTGAGGGCGTGTCGTAACCGGTTCGAGGTTGTTGGAGGGAGCTTCGGCGAACTCGATGTCTTGCAGGCGCGCGGCCTCCTGCTTCAAATTGATCGCTTCGATCATCTCCGGGTAGTAAAGCCGCAACTCCTGTCCCTGCTTTTCGTAGGCTTCCAGAGCATCGTAAAAATAGGGCGTCAGGATGTAGCCTTCCCGAAGATCTTGCTCCACTTGCTCCATGCGCTCGGCTTGGGGACGTCGACTCAAACGCGCTTCCACCGCCTTGACCACGCATTTTGAAACCAGCAACTGGAAATCGCCCTTGTAGACCGGATCCAGAGCGGGCGCGAACATGGCGAACCGCGAAAGGATTTCCTTCTTTCCGATGGCCGTGCCATGACGGATCGCCAACCGATCCAGCAGATGCAGCAAGAACGCGTGGCGAATCTCCTCGATGTGCAACTTTTTCGATGGGTGCACGACGACATAGACCTTACCCCCGTAAGCGCGGGTGTTGAGCTGGTTCGCCGCCGCGAGCAGGTCGAACACGATCTGAAAGCTTTGGACTTCGCGACTGGTCGGAGAAACCCGTACATATCCGGCCGCTTCAAACAACGCCTGGATCAGCGGCTCTTGGTAACGCGTGATTTCGCGGTCGAACTCCGGCTGGTATTTGCTCCACAACCGTTCGATGGGAGCTTGGTTGTAGAACTCCGCCAGAATCGGACCCAGCCCGCGAATGCGCCTCACATCGGGCGGAAGATCCGTCGGCAAGTCCGCCTTGACCTCGAAATACGGAGGCCCTTCGGTGACCAGAGCGTAGGAGACGTATTGCGACAGCGTGGCGCCGGCATCCACGCGCTTGTTTTCTTGATAGAAAGTCTTCAGCAGCGCCAGGCTCGAGCCGTCAAAATCACTCAGCTCGTCTCGAATCGCCCGCCGCACCGGGCTGTCGGAAGGCGAGCCCAGCCCCTCGTCGTATCCGGCAAGGTTGATCGCCGTCAGAACGGTGAACAGCCGGATATCGGTGTCGAGTTGATCAGCGCGGGCGCGCGAAGCCGGGAAGACGGCCGCTGCCGCGACCAGCAGGGCGAAAATACGAGTTTTCTCGGCGATCATATTGATGTCACCGACTGATGTCACTGACAGTCCGACGAACAATACGACGGTAGTTTCAGTGTACTAGAGCAGGTCAAAACAACCTGTCGGAATCGCGTGCAAGCACCGGCCGGCGACGTGGCGCGCGCCTCCAGGCGAGCCGTGTCGGGCTTTCGAGCCCGACATCTCTTCCTCCCACGCCCCGCAGCCAAACCGCGCATCCAAGCGGCACTCGATACCAGTCCCCGTGCTACGCTTCCTAACTCAATGCCCCGGCGCCGCTTGATCGTAAACGCCGACGACTTCGGCCTCACCCGAGGCATCAACGAGGGCATCGTCGAGGCCTTGACCCAAGGCATCTTGCGCTCGACAACCCTCATGGCCAACGGCCCGGCCTTCGACCATGCCGCCGCATTGGCCCGCGAGCATGGAAGCCTCGATGTCGGCTGCCACCTGATGCTCGTTCAGGGAGAGGCCTTCACTCTTCCCGGTGGCAAGCTCCCCAATTCCCTCCCCCAACTACTCGCCGGACTCGCAAGCGCCCTCACCGTCGACCTGATCGAGACCGAATTCGCCGCGCAAATCACCAAGCTCCGCGAAGCCGGAATCGAGCCGACTCATCTTGATACGCACAAACACACGCATTTGGCTCCACCGGTCCTAAAAGCCCTGCTGGGAGTCGCGCGACGGTTCGAGATCCCGTGGGTCCGGCGGCCGTTTGATCTGCCTCTCACCGCCGCCCGTGGAGCGGGAGCTTGGCGGCGTCGAGCGGTGCACCGGCTCCTGAGACCGCTGCGAGGAAGCTTTGCCCGCTCCATCAAGAAGCACAATTGCGTTGCCACCGACCACTTCGCGGGCTTTCAAATAACCGGCGCTTTCCAGGCCCGGCAGTTGATCGCCTTGATTCGCGAACTACCCGACGGCCTGACCGAGTTCATGTGCCACCCGGGCCACGTGACCGACGATCTTCGCCGCCTGCCGACCCGTTTACGCGGGAGCCGCGAGCAGGAGCTGCGCGCTTTGACCGACCCGTCCGTCCGCGAAGCCGCCGAGCAAACAGGTGTCGAGTTCGTGAGTTTCCGCCTGGCGTGAGGCGCCGGCCTTGCCGCGCCCCGAGTCATCGGGGCGGATCTTGGATCGCCCTCGTTGGGACCTCGCGAATGCGCCGATACGAACCGATGAATCGGTTCGCGGCAAGCGCGGACGCTCACGCCACGTCGTCGCCGGGCAGACTCATCGGGCACTGTCATGGATTCGCGGCTTCACTGCGGGCTAGTATAACGTTTCATTAAAACATAACCATAGGACAATGTTTCCTGCTAGACTGGTCGCATGGCAGGAAAATCGAAGCGTCCCCCACTGCTGCTCACGACCGAAGAGGTGCAACATCTGAAACGGCTGCGGCGTTCCCGCAAGGCTCCGGCTCGGGAGGTGCGGCGCGCCGAGATTCTGTGGCGCTATCATGGCGGCGAGACAATCGCCGAGATTATGCGGGCCGTGAAGATGACCCACAAGAGCGTTGCCAAATGGATCGAGCGAGCCCTCGCCATCGGAGTGCAAGCAGCGCTCAAGGATGCCTATCATCGTCCCTACGAGCCCCGCATCTCCGAGGAGGCCAAGGCCTGGGTGGTGCATTTGGCCTGTTGCAAACCCAAGGAACTGGGATACGCCGCCGAGTTGTGGACCCGCGGCGCGCTCGCTCTCCACGTGCGCCGGCATGCCGTGGAGGCGGGCTATCCGGCCCTGGGGCAAGCGGCCAAGGCGACCGTCCACCGGATTCTGGCGGGGCAGCCGCTGCATCCAGAGAAGGTGAAATACTACCTGGAGCGTCGCGACCCGGAGTTTGAGTCCAAGATGCGGCAGGTGCTGCTGGTCTACCGCGAGGTGGCCTTGCAAAATGAAAGCTCGGGCGAGGGCGGCCCCTCGCCGGGCGTGATCACGGTTTCGGTGGACGAAAAGCCCGGTGTGCAAGCGATCGCCAACACCGCCCCGGACCTGCCGCCGGTCCCTGGGCGGCATCCTTGTACGGCTCGGGATCACGAATACCAACGTCTGGGAACCTGCTCGATTCTAGCGGCGCTGGACTTGCACGACGGCCGCGTAACGGCGCGGGTCGAGCGGCGGCACCGCAGCCGCGAATTCATCTCACTGCTGAAGGATCTGGACCAATTCTATCCGGCCGAATGCACGATTCGATTGATCTTGGACAATCATTCCGCTCACATATCCAAGGAGACGAAGGACTATTTAGCGACGCGGCCGAACCGCTTCAAATATGTGCACACGCCGACCCACGGGTCCTGGCTGAACATTGTGGAGACGCTGTTTGGGAAGATGCCCCGGACGTTTTTGAAGCGCATCCGGGTGGAGTCCTGGGAGGAGCTTCGGGAACGAATCCTGCTGGGGATCGCGGAAATCAACGCCGCTCCGGTGGTCCACCGCTGGAGCAAGTTCGAGGCGCTCGAGGAAGCGCCTGAGTTGGGTATAATTTAATGAAACGCTATACTAGTGGTCCCACCGGCCGCGCCGGTTCGTTCAAGCGAGAAACTTGGCGACCGGCTCCAGTGGGGCAGGTCTCCAGACCTGCCCTCCCCGCAGCCCACCAAATGCGAAGTTTTCAGGTTAGTCCGGCCCGAGCCGGCCATCGCCTCGCCGTTCCACATGGCGCCGAATACGACGCTCCTGCTTCGGCGTGAACCGCAGCCGATCTTGGTCCGCCAGGCGCAGCGTGTCGCCGTTCCAATTCGCCGTCATGATCCCCTTGCCGGAATGGCTGCCGACGCCGAGCAACAAATGGCCGATTTCATGGGCCAGGCTGCAACCGAGGACCGCTGCGGGGTTCGCCGAGGTTGAGTCGGCCGATGCCCCCAGCCGATCAGCGGCAATGTTGGCGTAGTAAGGGAAGCGGCCCTCCGCTGCCGGTAAGGCAAAGCCAAACGAGTCCTCCGGAAAAGCGAGCTTCCGCCACTTCTCGCCGGACAACAGGTTGAGTTGAAGAACGGTCGGACCGCCGCGCAGACCCGTGCACGCCGGGAAATCGTCGAATTCCTCAGGCGAAACCGGGCACTCCAGCCAAGTAAGCTCAACGCCCGCTCGCCGGTAAATCGAGGCGGCCTGCTCCTTCGCTTGAGCGAGCATCTCCGCCGGCAATCTCGCGTGATTGTAGAGACGCACGTAGAGCCGACGATCGCGGCCGGTTTCTTCGGCTTGTCCTACGCAGAGCAAAAGAACCATAAGGAACGACCCTATGGCAATCCTTCCGGAATTCGACCTTCTCATTGCGCTCACCTCCGGCTGGTTGGTGAGGCTGAGAATGAGTCAGGTCCGCGCGTAGCTCAAGGCATCCAAGGCTTGCGAATCGATGACGGCCCGGCGGTTTGGGTCTTACGAGGTAACCGGCTGAAAGCAGTGGGCTTGAGGTCCCATGTGACTTGACATGCAAGGACTTCGGGAGCGAGGCGAAGCGTGATATGATTCGCGCCAAAAGTCTGTTCGGGCGAAAAAGCGGGGTGAAAAAGGGGGACAAATAGTCTTGAGCCGCGAAGCGGCGGCAGGAATAATAGCCCAGGGTGAAGCGAAGCGGAACCCTGGGTACGCCGCCCCACCTGGGGAGAGCCCTGAAAGGGCGGTGGAAAACGCCCTCCCTCCGATTTTCATGGCGGTATTATGAATATCGCGTTTTCATGGAAACCGACTGTCCCTTTTTTCGCGTAGTCGGACTTACACGACGGGCTGCCGGCTATAGCCGGCTTGCCATGAGGGTCGCCCACGCGGGATAGCGGCGCCGAACTTGAGGATTTTCGTACCGCCAACCGTTAATCGCTCCTTACGGCCAAGCGTCGTGGTGGAAACAACGAAAGGATTTTCGTTCAGGCAGCGCCGCGCTCTCGCGCATAACAACAATGCCCTCCGCCCCCGCATCCCGCCGACTACTCCGCTTCGGCGTCTTCGAGGTAGACCTCGCCTCGGGCGAGCTGCGCAAGAGCGGCGTCAAGATCAAGGTCCAGGACCTGCCGTTCCGCTTTCTGGCCGTCTTGCTCGAGCGGCCCGGCGAGGTGGTCACTCGAGAGCAGTTGCGCGAGATGCTTTGGCCGGATGGGGTCTACGTCGACTTCGACCGCAGCTTGAACGCCGCGGTCAGCCGCATTCGGGATGCACTGAGCGACTCGGCGGAAAGTCCGCGCTTCATTGAGACGCTGCCCAGGCGGCGTTGCAACGGGCCCTTCGCTTGGGTGGTCCCGAGGCAGCTGGCAAGGCTCAACTAGGGTACGCTTACGGATTGGCGGGAAACCGAGCGGAGGCTTTGAAGATCCTTGATGAATTGGACGAACTTGCGAAGAGCAAAGACGTGCCGACCTACTTTCTCGCTTGGACCCACGCGGGCCTTGGGAACGCCCCCCGGGTTTTCGATCTGCTGGAGCAGGCCTACCGGGATCGCGTACCCAACATGTTCGCCCTGCGCGTGGAGCGGCCCTTCCTGCAATGCCACTCCCACCCGAGGTTCCAGGCCCTCGTGAAGAAGATGAACTTTCCGCCGGTGACGCAACCTTAGCGATGGACCCAATCCTCTCGCGCCACCAGATCACCGCCAAGCCGGCAAGAAGTTAGGAATCCAGGCGGCGCGACCAGATCGGGGCGGCACGCCCCCCGATGAATGCGATTCCGTCCCCTCCGGGTGCCCGACATAAATATGGGAGAATCGGCGGCCCAGCCCCGAGGGCTTCCCTGCCTGAAATCTTGCCTTGGTTCGGCCATGGCTCAAGCCTTACGGGAAAAGGCCGCTGAAGCGGCCTCGTACCGGACGGCGAGCCCTTCAAACCGGCCCTACAAGGGCCGGTCTAATCGAAACCCAAGACCGGTAAACCGGGCTAACGGTGGATTCCCGACTACGCCTCAGTTTCCATTCCTCGCATTGCGGAAAGGACGTCCCACATTCATGTCGCACACCCTTCCCCTCCCCCCTGGTTGACAACCCATGCCCCGCCCTTTACCATCTCCAAGCGGGGGAACTGATGTACGCAAACCGAAACCAACTCTTTCTCGCCAGTTGCGTGGCGCTCGTCACCACGTCGATGGTCTTTTCCATCCGCGGCGATATCCTCGATGCGCTGGGCGCCGATTTTCAGCTGAACAAGGAACAGATCGGCATCATCTTGAGCCCGGCGTTCTGGGGCTTTACTCTCTCGATTCTGATCGGCGGTTCGCTCGTCGACTGGTTCGGGATGCGCCGGCTTCTCTACGTGTCGAGTTTCGGATTCATCGCGGCCGTGCTGGCGATTCTGTTCGCGCCGACACCCGACCGCCCCGTGGAGGCCTACTACACCGACCCCGGATTCATCATCTTGTATGGAGCAATGCTGACGTTGGGATTGTCGCAAGGGCTGGTCGAGGGCGTGATCAACCCCTTATGCACGACGCTCTACGCCGAGGACAAAACCCACCGCATGAACGTGCTCCACGCCTGGTGGCCGGGCGGGCTGATCATCGGCGGGCTGGCCGCCTACGGCATCACGAAAATCATGGGCTTGGACGGCGATGTGTCGGCGGCAACGGCTACTCTCGGTTGGCAAATCAAGCTTTCATTGATCCTGATCGCGGCCGTGATCTACGCCTACATGATTCGTGGACAGGAATTTCCCGCCACCGAGCGCGTCACTGCCGGCGTCTCCACAGGGCAAATGGTCCGAGAGGCCATTCGGCCGATGTTCCTGCTGTGGTGGGTCGCGATGTGGATGACCGCCGCCACCGAGCTGGGCCCCGATCAGTGGGTCGGTTCGGTGATCACCAATCTGACCGGGATGAGCGGAATTCTGATCCTCGTCTACACGGCGGGCATCATGTTCGTCCTGCGCTTCTACGGCGGACCGGTGGCGCGCCGATTCTCGCCGATGGGCGTGCTGACCGCTTCGGCGATTCTCTCCGGTCTCGGGCTCCTCGGTCTCAGCTATGTCGAGACGCCCTGGCAGGCCTTTGCGGCGGCGACGGTCTTCGGGATCGGCAAGACCTACTTCTGGCCCTTCATGTTGGGCGTGACGTCGGAACGGTTCCCCAACGGGGGGGCGTTCCTGCTGGCCATTATCGGCGGCACCGGCAATTTATCGGTGGCTTTCGTGTTGCCAATGATGGGCGGATGGTATGACGCCGAAGGGGCCGCGGCCGCTTTCCGCTATGTGGCTTATTTCCCGCTGGTTCTTACGTTTATCTTTGGTGGCCTCTTCTTCTACTTCAAGTCGATCGGCGGGTACCGCGCCGTCGAACTCAGCGCGGCCGAGCCCTCGAAGGCGGCGGGACAAGGCGGCAAGTAAGGGCGCCTCAGGCGCCCCGGCCGTTGACGCATTCACCGCGCACCCGCGGATATACGGTGGGGCAGGTCTCTAGGCCTGCCCAGCCCCAGGCCTGCCCAGCCCGCCTCAACCGCTGTCTCGCGGCGACCCGGATAACTCCGCGACAATCTTCCGAGCTGTTTCCCGCGCCTGCTCGATTTTCCCCGGCCCGTAGCTGATCGCGGCCACCCGCGGGTGCCCACCGCCGCCAAAGCGCTCGCAAAGCGTAGCGAGGTTGTGTTCGGGCGGCAGCGGCGCCCAAGGATTCGACCCCACCGAGACCTTGGTCCGGAATCCGGCGTCGGCAACCGAAACGGTGTACCGGCTTTCGGGGAAGAGGTAGTACGGTATGAACTTGTTGTAACCGGCCAATCCGGTATCCACCAAGTCGAAGAAGAGTACGGCATCGCTGACGACCGAGCACTCGCGAATCGTTTCGATCGATTCGAGATGGCGCTGATAAAGCTCGTCAAAACACGATCGGATTTCCGGCCGCTCGGCAATCCGCCCGAGTGGTTCCGAGCCCAAGAGCGGAATCACGTCCTTGGTGACATTATCCGACGAAGCCTCGAACACCAACGTCAACTTCATCGCCGGCTCGGCCATCAGCACCGCGGCCTTCGCGCTTTCATAGCGCGCCCCGTCAATCATGTCGGCCCAGTGAATCAGCTCGGCCAGATGCGAGGCATCATAGCCAAACTTCTCACCGGCGACATCCGCGATCAACTGCGTACAAGAACGGTAACCCGGGTCGTAAAACTTGCGCCCGGAATCATCTCCCCGGAAGTGGGCCTCATCGTCCGCTGACAAAAAGGCGCTTTGGTGATGATCGAACCACCACGTCAATTTGTCCGACGCGCAGTATTTGAAGTCGACAATCGCATTTTCGTCGCCGTCAAACAAGCTCAGATCGAACTGCTGACTCGATCCGTGGAACAAACCGCTCCAGGCGAACTCGGCCCCCGAATCCACATGACGGCGGTAGAAATCAGCGAACACCGCCGCCGACCCCGCGCCGTCGAAGCAGCGGTCATGGTAGAAAATTCGAACCCGCATGGGAAAGCCAATTAGGATGCCTTATTTCACCGCCAAAGATCAAGCCCGGCGGATTTCCGCCGACCGTGACATCGTGGCTGTCCGCACTCGAGCAAGCTCCCCCGGGAACCCTTGAACCTGCGCGGCGGAGGCTCGGGCATCCATGACATCCCGGCCGTGGCGAACGCCGCGGCATCAATGACATAATGAGGAGCACTTCACACCAACTCTCGTCCTTTAAGGAGTCGCCATGCGGTCTGAATGGATAGCCCAACGCCAAGACGATTCGATCCGTACCCAAATCCACTACGCCCGAAAAGGCATCGTTACCCAGGAGATGGAGTACGTCGCCCGCCGCGAGAATCTGTCTCCCGAAACCGTGCGCGACGAAGTCGCCCGCGGACGCATGATCATCCCCGCCAACGTGCGCCATATCAACCTCGAACCGATGGCCATCGGCGTCAATTCGAAATGTAAGATCAATTCGAACATCGGTAATTCCGCCGTCACCTCCGAGATCGACACCGAACTCGAAAAACTGCGCTATTCGATCAAATACGGCGCGGACACGGTGATGGATCTCTCGACGGGCGGCGATATTCCGCGCATCCGCGAAGCCATCATCAACGCCTCGCCGGTTCCCATCGGCACCGTGCCGATCTACGAAGCCCTCACCCGCGTCGACGGTAAGATCAACGACCTGACCTGGCCCGTCATGCGCGACGTCATCCAGGAGCAGGCCGAGCAGGGCGTCGACTACATGACGATCCACGCCGGCGTGCTGATTCAATACGTCCCCATGGCCGTCAAGCGCCTCACCGGCATCGTAAGCCGCGGCGGCTCTCTGCTGGCTGAGTGGATGGTGAATCAGCACAAGCAGAACATGCTCTATGAGAACTACGACGAGATTTGCAAGATCTTTCAGAAATACGACGTCAGCTTTTCGTTGGGCGACGGCCTCCGTCCCGGTTCACTCGCCGACGCCAGCGACGAGGCGCAATTCGCCGAGCTCGACACCCTCGGCGAGCTGACGAAAAAGGCCTGGGAATACGACGTCCAAGTGATGATCGAAGGCCCCGGCCACATCCCGATGGACCAGATCAAGCTGCAAGTCGACAAGGAAAAAGAGATTTGCCACGAAGCGCCTTTCTACACCCTCGGCCCGCTGGTGACCGATTTCGCGCCCGGTTACGACCACATCACCTCCGCCATCGGAGCCGCCATGATCGGCTGGCACGGCGCGTCGATGCTCTGCTACGTCACGCCCAAGGAACACCTCGGGCTGCCCAACAAGGAAGACGTCAAGCAAGGCCTGATTGCCTACAAGATCGCCGCGCACGCCGCCGACATCGCCCGCCATCGCCCCGGCGCCCGCGACCGCGACGACGCACTGTCGAAAGCGCGCTTCGAGTTCGATTGGAATCGCCAATTCGAGCTGTCGCTCGACCCGGAGACCGCGCGCGAAATGCACGACGAAACTCTCCCCGAGGAAGGCTACAAATCAGCCCACTTCTGCTCGATGTGCGGCCCCAGCTTTTGTTCGATGAACATTTCCTCGCGAGTAGCGGAATTTACCGCCGAGGACGCCGAGGCCGTGCTCAAGGAGCAAGAGCAATTGGTGACGCTGGGGTAGGAGCCGCGTGTCGGGGATCCGTGTCGCCGAATCACGTGTCTCCGAATTACGTGTTGTCGAGCGACGTGGCGCACGTCTCCGACGTGCCGTGTCGCCAATCTTGGCGACATGTCTTCCCGTGCAACCTCTCGTCATCCGACCCGATCGCCCCAAAACCGAGGACACTCGAGTTCGCCGACACGTAACCCGGCGACACGTAATTCGGCGACACGGAAAACAGTGATCTACCCGCCCCATCTCCAAGAGCGCTACAAAGCCGAAGACCGCCTTCGCGAATTTTTCAACCGCCGCGCCGAAGAAACTCCCGCACAAGGTCAACCCCGCTCCCGTCAGCCCGCCCTCAACAAAACCATCGAACAAATGGGCCTGTGCCGCGATGATCGGGTCCTCGACATCGGTTGCGGCGACGGCGGCGTTTGCCGCCTGCTGTCCCCGCTCTGCCCCGAGGGCTCCGTCGCGGGTCTCGACATCTCCGATGGCATGATCCGGCTTGCCCGTGAACAATCCGTCGGCTTCGAGAACGTCCTCTACGCCCCAGGCGCCGCCGAGGAAATCCCCTGGGCCGAGGACTACTTCACGCGCATCGTCGCCATCGAGTCGGCCTACTATTGGCCTTCACCCGAAACCGCCCTGCGAGAGATCTTTCGCGTGGCGAACTTCGGCGCTGAGATTTTTCTATTGCTAAGCCTCTACGAGGGAAACCCCCACGCCCATCATTGGCGGGAGGGCTTCGATCCGCCCTTGCACTTGAAGAGCGCTGCGGAATGGATAGAAATTCTCAAGAACGCCGGCTTCAACCGCGTCGAGAGCGAACAACTCCCCGACGCCGACGCCGCGCTCGATGACCCTCCAAAAGACGACGCTGCCTGCGTCCCCTGGCCCTCGCCCGAACAGCACCGGGATTTCCGCCGCATCGGCCCCCTGCTCCTGCGCGCCGCGAAACCGAAGCTGCCCCCGTCGGGCCCCATCACCGTAGACCCCGACCGACCCCCACCCGTCGATCCCGATCCCGACCCGCTGCGCATTCTCGATTAGGTGTCGGCGTTCGGCAGCCCGCGGCATGAGTATGTTCGGGCGAAAATGGGGGACTGCCGGCCGATTTTCGCGTCTCGAACTGTTGCGTTTCCAAACGCCGGTGGGTAGCGAGAATCGGTGGCTGTACCTTTTTCGCGTAGTGGGACTTACACGACGCAAGCTACGGAATCATCACCCGCCCGCCGCTAACCACAATCGTCTGCCCGGTCATGAAATCCGAGAGGTCGGACACCAGGAAATACACCGCATTGGCGATCTCCTCGGGTTCCCCCAACCGCCCCAACGGCGTCGCCGCGACGATTTCCTTGGTCTTGGCCAGCCCCAGAACCGGCGGTCCGAGTTCAGTGTCAATCAATCCCGGCGCGATCGCATTGATGCGAATCGTCGGAGCCAAGCCCTCGGCGAAGCATCTCACCATCGCCTGCACGGCGGCCTTGGAGGCCGAGTAATCAATTTGCATCCGGCGCGCCCGTAGCGCCGCAACCGACGAGAGGCAAACAATGCGGCCCCACCCCTTCTCGATCATTTCGTCCTTCACCGCCATGATGGAAAGAAACGTCCCATCGAGATTGACGGCCATCGTCCGCCGATAGCTCTCGTACGTAATTTCCGCATGACTCTTGATGAAGCCGATGCCCGCGCTCGCCACGAGCATATCGATCGAGCCGAAGGCTTCGCGCGTTTCGGCCGCCATCCGATCAACTTCGGAAGGCTCGGAAACATCCGCCTTCACCAGAATCACCCGCGCGCCCTCCTGCTCGACCATCGTCTTGGTTTCCTCGGCGTCGGCATCGCGGCTCACGTAGTTGATGGCCACGTTAGCACCCTCCCGACCCAGCTTCACCGCCGTCGCGCGACCCAAGCCCCGCGCCCCGCCGGTAATCAAAACGGTTTTCCCCGCAAATTCTCTTTCAGCCAAAATGTTTCCTTTCCTTGCAACAAGCCGCCTACCGGCGGCTCAATCGGTTCGAACGTCCTTTCGTAACTCCTCGAGCCTCCTCGCAATACGTTCTTCGATACCCCGATTCGTCGGCAAGTAATACCGCCGCCCACGAAGGGCCTCGGGCAGACACTCCATGTCCGGCACCGCGTCCTCGAAATCGTGCGCGTGCTTGTACCCCTCGCCGTAGTCAAGCTCTTTCATCAACTTCGTCGGAGCATTGCGAAGATTGAGCGGCACGGGTTCATCCACCGAATCACGCACATCCTCCCGCGCGCGACCCAACGCTTTGTAGACGGCGTCCGACTTCGGCGCCATCGCCAGGTACACCGCCGTCTGCGCCAACATCAAATCGCCCTCCGGCTCGCCGATCAGCCGAAACGCCTCCACCGCGGCCACCGCCTGCTCGAGCGCCCGCGGATCGGCCAAGCCAATGTCTTCCGCCGCCATGCGCACCAGCCTCCGCAAAATATAGAGCCGGTCTTCGCCCCCCTCCAGCATCCTCGCCAGCCAATAAAGCGCCGCGTCCGGGTCACTTGACCGCACCGATTTATGCAGCGCCGAAATCAGGTTGTAATGTTGCTCGCCCGACTTATCGTAGAGCTGCATCTTTCGCTGCAGCACGCTCTCGAGCAACTCCTCGGTCAGCGGGGCTCCGCTCGCGGCGACAATCGCTGTTTCTAAAGTCCGCAGCGCCGCCCGCGCGTCGCCGTTCGAAAAGGCGGCGATCCGCCCGAGAATGTCTTCGTCGACTTCTCCGCATTCGCCCAACTGCTCCTTTTCGTCCTCGATCGCGCGGGCCAGAATCGAGACAATCTCCGTCGGCGCCAGGGCGTAGAGCACATGAACCTTCGTCCGCGAAAGCAAGGCCGAAATCACTTCGAAAGACGGGTTCTCCGTCGTCGCCCCGATCAAGATCACATCGGCCCGCTCGACATACGGCAAGAAGGCGTCCTGCTGCGCTTTGTTGAACCGGTGAATCTCATCGACGAACAAAATCGTCCGTCGCCCCGATCGGCGCAGTCGTTTCGCGTCGGCCATCACGGCCTTGACGTCCTTGATGCTGCTGAGAACCGCGCTGAAAGGCACAAATTCGCAGTCCGTCCCGCGGGCGATGATGCGTGCCAGCGTCGTCTTGCCCACACCCGGCGGCCCCCACAAGATCATCGAGGCAGCCCGGTCGCTCTCGATCTCGGTCCGCAGCGGTTTCCCGGGACCCAATAAGTGCTGCTGCCCGACAAAATCATCGAGCGACCGCGGCCGCACGCGCTCCGCCAGCGGACGGCCGGAATCGACCTCCTCTTCTCTCGGACCGATCTGCTCAAACAGACTCATTTCTGCTTTGTTCCGCGCAAGCCCGGCTCTGCGCGTCGACGAGCGGCTTCATAGAGCAAGACGCCGGCCGCCGTCGCCGCGTTCAGCGACTCAACCCCGGTCGTCGGAATCCGTACGCCTCGCGCTTGCCGCTCAAACACTTCGCTCACTCCCCGCCCTTCCGAACCAATCAGCAAGACCGTCGGCCGCGTCAGGTCGCAACGCGCCGCCCGCAGCCGAGCCCTCGGCGACGCCGCTAGTACCTGAACCTTCCGCTGTCGAAAAGCCGCCTGCACCAAATCCGCGTCCACCCCGTAGACAAACGGAACTCGAAACATCGACCCCGCCGACGCCCGCAACAATTTCGAATTAAAAGGACTCACCGACCCCGGCAGAAACAAAACCCCCGTCCCCCCAAAAGCCTCCGTCGACCGCACGATCGTCCCCGCGTTCCCCGGATCTTGGATGCCGTCCAATGCCGTCACCAGCGACCGCCCGCGAAACACCGCATCCAGATCCCACACCGGCGGACGCACCAACGCAATCACGCCTTGGCTCGACTCGGTCGTCGCGGTCTTGTTGAGCAGCGCGTCGCCGACAACCGTCAGCCGAACCCCCTGCAACCGCCCGACATGCCGTTCCACCGCTTTGCGCACCGAAGCCGCGACAAGAATGTGGGGGACCGCCAACTCGCTCCGCAACGCCTCTTCCAACAAGTGAAACGATTCGGCGACTAAGTACCCCTCGTCGGTTAACTCCCCGCGAACCAAGGCCCGCCGAACCCGCTTCAGCAACGGATTAGCCGCACTCGTAATCACTTCACGCGAAACCACAGCCACAGCGCCTTCCATCCTACCGTGTCCGGAGCCGTGTCGCCGGGGCACGTGTCGCCGAATCATGTGTCGCCGGAGTACGTGTCGCCGGAGTACGTGTCGCCGGAGTACGTGTCGCCGATCACGTCGTACCGGTTCAAATTCCAGTCGTGCCTATTGACGCGGCGCAACACTCGACGTGGCGCACGCCTCCGGTTGCCGTGTCGCCAATCATGGCGGCATGTCTTCCCCACAGCCCACCATCAGCCGATCCGCAACACGTAATTCGGCGACACGGCCCCCGACACGTACCTGCGCTACACTGGTTCCCTATCTCGCGCCGCTCCCCCATGCAGCTCTACACCAAGATCCTGATCGGCCTCGTCGCCGGCGCCGGCGTCGGCGTCGTCGCGAACCTAGCCGACATCGCCTGGCTCCGCGCAACCCTGACCGCCCTCGAGCCCGTCGGCACCGGCTTCATTCGACTGATCACCATGATCGTCGTGCCGCTCGTTTTCGCCAGCCTCTTAGTCGGAACGGCGTCGCTCGGCGACATCCGCAAACTCGGCCGCATCGGCAGTAAGACGATCCTCTACTACATGTTCACGACCACGATCGCGGTGACCATCGGGTTGGCCTTGGGGAATTTATTTTCACCGGGCTCGAGCGTGGATCCGGCGACCCGCGATAAGTTGGCCGCGCGTTTTGAAGGCGAAGCGCAGGGCAAGATGGAAATCGCCGCCGAGTCGCCGTCAGTCACTGAGGTGCTGCTCGGCATCATCCCGCGCAATCCCGTGCAGGCGGCCGCCAATTTCGACTTGCTGCCGCTGATCTTCTTCGCGATCATTTTCGGGGCGGCGGTCAGCATGGCTCCCGACGAACAAAGACAGGCCGTCCTGCTCTTCTTCGAAGGTGTCAACAGCGCCTCGATGCTCATCATCACATGGGTAATGAAGCTGGCCCCCTACGCCGTCTTCGCCCTGATCGCCGCCGTCGTGGCGCAATTCGGGCTCGATCTGTTGCGCAGCTTGCTGCTCTACTCGTTGGTGGTCGTGCTGGGACTGCTGCTGCACATGTTCGGCACCCTCGCCTTGATGGTTCGCTTCGCCGCCAAGATGAGTCCCGTGTTGTTTTTTAAGCGCATCATCGCCGTACCAATCTTCGCGTTTTCGACATCGTCGTCAAGCGCAACCCTACCGGTCACCATGGGCACGGCGGAATCGAAACTCGGCGTCCCGAAGCAGGTCAGCAGTTTCGTCCTGCCGCTCGGCGCGACCATCAACATGGACGGCACGGCCCTCTATCAAGCCCTTGCGGTTCTCTTCATCGCGCAAATCTACGGCATCCCGCTGGATCTGGGAGCGCAACTGACCGTCGTGTTAACAGCGACGCTGGCCTCGATAGGAACCGCCGGCGTCCCCAGCGCCGGCATCATCATGCTGATCGTCGTATTGCAATCGGTCGGACTCGGCGACAAAGTCGAAGCCGGAATCGCCCTCATCCTGGGCGTTGACCGCATCCTCGACATGCTCCGCACATCCGTCAACGTAACCGGCGACCTCTCCTGCGCCGCCTATATCGCGCGCTCCGAACAAGACGCCGCCTGACCGAGAGAGGGTGGGAAAAGGGGGCTGTCCAAGCGCCGACCGGCAAAGCGGCGGCCGGAATCCAGCCTGGGTGGAGCCGCGGGCGGAACTCCAGGTACGGAATCAAACGAGGTTCGCCCGCGGGAGGTTTGGTTGAAGCGGCCAGGGCGGGGGGCTGTGAAAAAATGGGGACTGTACCGAGCGCCGACCGAAATAGTTCCATTGAATCAGTAGCCGCATCCGGCGCGATGTGGACTGTACCCGATTTTTTCACAGCCCCCGGGGTTGCCGGGCTTTCAGGCCGTCGCGGCTCAACGCTTTCGGACGGGCATCGAAGCCTTCGGGTCTTCCGCACCGAGAAAACGCGGCTGCCGATAAATCCTTGTGTTTGTCTTGGGTCGTTCGGGTCGGCTTACAATGAATAGCTGCGCCAGGGCGCTTGTGGGGAGACTGTACCGAGTACGATGCCGCGTCTTATTTCATTGCTGGTGATGCTGGTTGCCTTGGCGGCGCCGATGGCGGCTTGGCAAGTTTCCCACGATGCCGACGGCGAGTGGGGCGATATGCTCAAGGATCTGGTTCGGTCCGCCGACCCGGATTCGGGAATCTTTTTGTGGGCGCTGGTGGTCGCGTTTTTCGCCGGCGCCGCACATGCTTTGACGCCCGGTCACGGCAAGGCGCTCGTGGCGGCCTATCTTGTGGGCTCGAAAGGGACCGTTTGGGACGCCGTGTTTCTCGGCAGCGTGGTGACGGTGACGCACACCGCGGCCGTTTTCGTGCTCGGTTTGTTGACGCTCTACGCCTCGCAGTACTTCTTGATGGAACAGCTCTACGCTTGGCTGTCGGTGATCAGCGGCGTGCTGATCGTGGCGATCGGCTCGTGGCTGCTCAGCTCGCGCTGGAGGTTCTTCCGGCATCCCGAGTTGGCCGAAGCCCATGCGCACTCCCATTCGCACGGGCCTTTCGGGCAGACGCACTCGCACGTTCACCCGCACACGCATGAGGACAGTCATTCTCATGAGCACTCTCATGACCACTCGCACGACCACTCGCATGCGGACGGCCATTCCCATGAGCACGACCACGAGCACGAACATTCGCACAGCCATGGGCATGACGAGGGTTCGGGCCACACGCACAGCCACGACCACGGCCACTCCCACGGGCCTGGAGAAGGGCGCGGAAGTCTCCTCTCGTTGGGGATTTCAGGCGGGTTGATTCCTTGTCCGGAAGCTCTGGCCGTTTTGCTGATCTCTTTCACACTGAACCGTATTGCTTTCGGGTTGATTATCCTGCTGGCTTTCAGTCTGGGGCTGGCGGCGATTTTGATTGCTATCGGCGTGGCGATGGTTCTGGCCGGGCCCACCCTCAAGCGGTTTACCAAGGACGGGTCGATGATGCGCTTTCTGCCGGTAGGCAGCGCGGTCGTCGTCACACTACTGGGAGTGGCCATTCTCGCGAAAGCGGTTACCGACGCCGGGTGGTTGGGAACATGACCGCACATCGAGCCGGCTTGGCAGCCTGTAGTGCAAGTCCGACCGCGATGAAAATGGGTGTCGGGAGTGTTCCCGCCGCCCCTTCAGGGCTCCCACGGGGTGCAAGTTCTACCCGGGGTTCCGCCTTCCGGCTCCACCCTGGGCTAAATTCCCGCCGCCGCTTCGCGGCTCAGGATTGGTTGAGATTCTTCCGGCTCGAGCCGCTGATTGCGAGCGCCATCCTATTGTCGGGGTTCCTTGCTTCTATTGCCTCGGCTCAGCAGGCCCAATTGCTGGTTACGGTTTTCGACGAGAAGACGGGGAACCCGATCGAGAACCTCGACGCCGGCAACTTTTCCGTCATCGACGACAAGACGCCGCTGCGCGTGGTAGGAGCCGAGTACAAGAAGACTTTGCTCGACGTCATGTTGCTCGTCGATACGAGCGCGCTGGGGGAGGTTGTTCGCCCGCTGAGCGCCGCTTTTGTCGAGGCCCTCGGGCAGGATGAGCAGATGGCGATCGTGGGGTTCCACGACTCGGCCGATTTGTTGCAGGATTTCACCAACAGCAAACAAACGCTGATGGGTTCGTTGCGCGGCGTGCGCTTCGGCAATAACCCGCGCATTCTCGATGCGCTTTTCGCGGGGCTTGACGGGGGGTTCGCCGCCTCGTCGGCGGCGCGGCGGGTGATTGTGCTGTTGGCCGCGGGCGTGGAAGGGCGCAGCAAGGTTCCGCTCGCTGACGTGCTGCGGTTGGCCAAGGACAAGCGCGCGTCGATTTACCCGGTCTACGTGGAGGGCGTGGAGCGCGGTTTGTTCCACCGCTTGGCCCGACGCACCGGCGGGGCTCACTTCCGGGCCCGTCCGAGAAAGCAGAACCCGAAGGACCTGGCCAAGGCCGTCTATTCCGTCTTGCGCGGGCACTACGTGCTGGAGCTGACGGGCGTCTATACCCTGGGCGACCGCATGGAGATCAAGATCCAGGGGCTGCCGAAATCGGACCTGAAGCCCTGGGCGTCGGCGATGCCGCTGGATTGACCGCCCCCAACCGCGGCGTGGCGCGAGCGTCCACGCTTGCCGCAAACCGATTCATCGGTTCGTATCTCCGAGTTCGCGACAACTCGCCAGCCCGCAATCCCGGTCCCGAAATCGAGACAGCTCCGTGCCTGGCGGTCCCGACCGCGTGTGCTTAGCCCTACCGGCCCGGGTCCGACCGTTCCGCCCCTCCCGAGCTTCCACCCTGGCGGATGAAAGTCATTGCTGTGGCGATCATGGAGCTCATGTCGCTCAGGGTCGCCGGAACGATCAGCGTGTTTCCGGTCTTTGCCAGTTTGCCAAATTCAGTTAAATACTGCTCTGCAACGCGAAGTTGCACCGCTTCCGAGCCGCCTCGCGCTTGAATCGACTCCGCGACGGCTCGAATCCCATCCGCCGTCGCGCGCGCCACGGTAAGAATTGCCGCGCCCTCACCCTCCGCTTCATTGATCTGCTGTTGCTTTCTGGCTTCCGACGCCTTGATCACCTGTTGTTTTTCGCCCTCCGCTGTATTGATCGCAGCGTCGCGAACACCCTCGGAGTTCAAGATAACGGCTCGCTTCTCGCGCTCCGCCCGCATTTGCTTCTCCATGGCATCGAGCACATCACGCGGCGGATTTATGTTCTTTATTTCGTACCGCAGCACCTTGACACCCCACGGTTCCGATGCCTTGTCCAATTCGGCCACAATGGAGGCGTTCACCGCGGTTCGCTCCTCAAAGGTGCGGTCGAGATCGATCTTTCCGATTTCGCTTCGAAGTGCTGTCTGTGCGAGCTGTGATACTGCAAAAAGGTAATTCTGGATGCCGTATGAGGCACGCTCGGGATCCATAACCTTCATGTACAAGACACCATCCACGCCGACCTGCACGTTGTCACGTGTGATGCAGACCTGTTCGGGAATGTCTGCCGCCTGTTCCTTCAGTGAGTGCTTGTAGCGAATCGTGTCGATAAACGGAGTCAGAATGTGGAATCCCGCGTTTAGTGTTCCACTGAATTTTCCAAGCCGCTCGACAATGAAAGCATTCTGCTGTGGCACAATGACGGCTGTCTTGGCCAGGACGATCACGACCAAGAGCACGAACACGCCGACAAGAATGAGTCCTCCTATTCCTCCTCCGAGTTCCATAGCTCACCTCCTCCGTTCATTGTTGTTGTTCTCGCACAAAAAGCACGAGCCCTTCGACCTTCTCGACGGGGCATCGCTGACCACCTGTGAGTCGAGCCTCCCCGCAGTTGCGGGCGCTCCAGACCGTCCCGCGCATCTCCGCCTGACCCGTCTGACCGGGTAGGATATCTTCAAGAATCACCGCAATCTCTCCGACCATGGTGTCCACTTCAGGGGCCTGTTTGTTGAACCTTTCAACAAGCTTGCGGCGGAACAGGACGAGGGCCCCGATCGAAAGCAGCGAAAACAGCAACAGTTCGAACCACAAGGGACCGGTCAAGCCGAGTGCGGAAACTATCCCTACCGCGATCGCTCCCGAGCCGAAGAAGAATAGATAGAATCCACCTGGTGAAAAAATTTCCAGCATCAAGACTAGGAGCCCGCCCAGCATCCACATCCACCAAGAAAGGGTCAAGTCGTCCATCATCTGCCACGAGGTTCTCACCACGCACCGACCGGATTTCCATCCGGCCCGTTGGCACCGCTAGCGTAGCGGAAACCGTTCTTCGAATGCAATGACCGGCGTGTGCGTCGGGTGCGGCCGCCGGCCGCGGTCCTCGCGCCAGTCCGCGATGAGTGGGGCCGATTTCCGCAATTTTCCTTCTCTCCCGACCCGGCGTAAACGTTATCGCTGCATTTCGCGACCGGGAATTGTGGCGTCCCGATCCTCCGTTCTGCGAAAATACTCGGCTAGTGGGACAAGAGATCTACCTCGTTGCCAACGGAGATTTGCGACTCTCCGCCAATCGCATGTGTTGGCCCGCGCAGGCCGAAGTCGAGTCCAAACTCATCGCGGCCCTGGAACGAGAAGGTCATGCCGTCCGCCGCGCTCATGACTACGACGAAGCCAAGCGGCACGGCTTTATCGACAGCCAAGCCCGCGGGATGGAAGTCTTTCGCGCCATTCCGCGAGACGTCTCTCTGATTGTGGTCGAGGCGGTTTGGCAATACAGCCATCACTTGTTGCACGGACTTTTCACGCACGAGGGACCGATTCTGACCGTTGCCAACTGGAGCGGTCAATGGCCGGGGCTGGTGGGCATGCTCAACCTCAACGGTAGCTTGACCAAAGCGGGGGTCGCCTACAGCACGTTGTGGAGCGAGGATTTCACCGATGATTTCTTCCTCGGTGGGCTACGCACCTGGCTGGCCGACGGCAAGGTCACTCACGACACGCGACACGTCCAAGACGCCTCCGCGATCGATCTGCCCGACGAGGTGGCGACGGTCGGCCGCGATGTCGCAATCCAACTGCGGACGGACAAAGCGATCATGGGCGTTTTCGACGAGGGCTGCATGGGGATGTACAACGCCATCATCCCCGACGAGCTGCTGCACCCCATCGGAGTGTTCAAGGAACGTCTCAGCCAATCGGCGCTCTACGCCGCCATGCGCGAGGTCAATGATTACGAGGCTCAGGAGGTGCGCGATTGGCTCAATGCCAAGGGCATGGCCTTCAAAATCGGATCGAGCGAGGAATCAGACCTGACCGACCGCCAGATTCTCGAGCAATGCAAGATGTACATTGCGGTCTTGCGGATTGCCGATGAATTTGGTTGCGACACGATCGGCATCCAATACCAGCAGGGGCTGAAAGATTTGACGGCCGCATCGGATCTGGCCGAGGGGCTGTTGAATAACGTCGACCGTCCTCCGGCGAAGACGCGGGAAAACGGCCGTGTGTTGTTTGAAGGCGAGGCGCTGCCGCATTTCAATGAAGTGGACGAGTGCGCGGGGCTGGACGCCCTGGTGACCAACCGCATTTGGAAGACGTTGGGCTTTGATCCGGAGACCACGCTGCATGACGTTCGATATGGGGAGTCGTATGCGGTCGATGGGCGGGACGAGTTTGTTTGGGTGTTTGAGATCTCGGGTTCGGTTCCACCCCAACACCTGATCGGCGGATACACCGGAACGGTGAGCGAGCGCCAGCCACCGATGTATTTTCCTCTTGGCGGCGGGACCGTCAAAGGTGTCAGCAAGCCGGGTGAAATCGTCTGGAGCCGCATTTTCGTCGAAGACGGGCGCCTGCAAGCCGATCTGGGCCGCGCCAAAGTCGTCGAGCTTCCGCAAGAAGAAACGGAACGCCGCATGCAGGTCACGACGCCGCAATGGCCCATCATGCACGCGGTCACCTACGGCATCAGCCGCGATCAACTGATGGCCCGCCACAAGTCGAATCACATTCAAGTTGCCTATGCCCCAGACGCGGCGGGCGCGAACCGGGCGTTGGCGGCCAAGATCGCCGCTTTCCGCGAAATGGGCATGGGCGTCCATTTGTGCGGAAGCGATCACGGCTTGGATTGACGCTCTTCACGGCTGCCGCCCAACGGCTGTGACCATCCGTTGTCCCTCGAATGCGGGAGGCGCCGGCGCTCACGGGTTGCGCTTCTGCTGCCGATACCATCTTGAGGGGTTTCGGCCAGTGTCTCTTTATCCGAATGTACCGGCCCGTCCCGCGGCCGGATCTCCGCCGCGGGACTATCGCGCCAAACTGCTGGGATCGTTGGACAAACTGCCGCCGCTGTCGACGATCTTGAACCAGCTGCTTCAGCTCATCAACGACGCCAACTCGTCGGCGTCGCAAATCTCGGCGATCATCGAGAAGGACAGCGTCCTGAGTGGGAACGTGCTGCGGAGCGTCAATTCGGCGTACTACGGATTGGCCGGCCGCGTCTCGTCGATTCGTCACGCGGTGACGCTGCTTGGTTTTGAAACTCTGCGTAATCTGGCGCTGGCGTTTTCGATGCGCCGCATGCTCCAGAAGCCTTCACCGAAGTCCAGGAAACGTTTCGCGGAGTATTCGCAGCATGCTCTGGGGTGCGCGATCATGACGCAGTTCTTGGCGCACTACACGCATTCCGAAGACGTGGACGCGGCTTTCGCGGCCGGGCTCTTCCACGACGTGGGTCGTTTGCTGATCATCACGACGGCGCCCGAGGTTATGGATGCCTTGGCGGCGCGCCGGGAAGAAGCCGAGAGTTCTCTCGAAAACGCCGAGCAAGAGATACTCAACATCACCCATTCCGAGCTGTCGCACGCCGTGTTGGTGCGCTGGAAGCTACCCGAGATCATCCAGCAAGCCGCCCGCTTCCATCATGACCCGGATTCCGCGCCGCGGGAAACCGAGCAAGAGATCTCACTGGCGCAGCTCGTCCACGCCGCCGATGCCTACGTGAATTTTCAGGGGCTCGGCACCATGCCGAGCGAGAAGGCGCCCGCCCCCATTCCCGACCAAGCCTTTGAATTCATTGGGCTTAGTGGGAAGTTCCCGGAGCTGCAAGAACGCTTCCAGAGTGAATTCGAGTCGATTCGGACGGCTTTGCAGTAGACAACTAGCCCTAGTCGTGTTAGGACAAAACCCCTAGGGCTATACCGAACTATCGTTTGTCACGGTACGATTTTTACCCTAGGCGGAACGAGGTGTGAAGTGAATGTCCTAGCTCAATTCATCTACCTCCAATTGTTGGACGTTCTGACGACGATCGCTTTCATGATGCAAGGGGTCGGCGAAGGCAACCCGATTGTCCGTTGGGCGATGCGTGCCACTGAGAATCCGTTCGGCGGGCTGTTTATGCTCAAAGCCGCCGGTGTGGCGCTGGCTATGTTTTGCATTTACCGTTCGCGGGAGAGATTGCTACGGCGAGTGAATGTGCTGTTCGCGGCGGTGGTCGTCTACAACTTAGTCGCCCTGATTCTGGCCAACCCGTTGGTCAACTAACGCATCCCCTCATCCGTTCGTCGCGAAGATCCGCTGAAACAGCTCCCGTGTTTCACGCCGCACCTGCTCAAAACCGTCCCGAAAGCCGCCGGGGCCGATCTCGACACGACTCCAGCGTCCCACCAATTCGCTGATGATCTCGGTTTGCGAGAGCGACACGGGGATTTTGTGCGCGGATGGTCCGCCGGCGACGCGTACGGCGTGATCGAGTGAGCGCAAGAATTCCGCCGCCCTCTCGAGGGTTTCGGCCTGTTCCTGAGTGAGGGCTTTGGTTGTGCGGAGTACTTCGATTCGCTCCGGGGTGTTTAGGGAGGGGAAGAACAGAGCGGCGTTCCGCAAACGAAGGTACATCAGAATGAAGTCCACGTCGTAATAGCCTCCCGGACCGGCCTTGATCGGTTGCGACGTTCCATGGGCGTCCTCGATCTTTTTGCGCATGACGACCAACTCGGAGGCCGGGTCGTCGCTTGCGCCATAGCGTCGCCAGTCTGTGTCTTGCAGCTCGGTGAGGAACTTCGTTCCTTGGGCGAGGTCCCCGGCGATGGTGCGCGCTTTCATGTACGTGATGGCTTCCCACGCTTCGGCTTGCTCGGAGAAATATTGCTTGAAACGCGACTCGGTTTGGATCAAGGGGCCGTCTCGTCCCATCGGCCTTAAGCGGCTGTCGATGGTGAACAGAGCGCCGTCGCGCGTATAGCTGCTCATGATGTCGACCAGGGTTTCGACGGCGCGGCGCCACCACTTGACGTGCGGCGCCCCTTCGTCGGGCAAGACGAAGACGAGGTCGGCGTCGGAGCCGAGGTCGAATTCGCGCATGCCGAGACGCCCTAGGGCGATGATTTGGAGCGGCGCGGCGGGCCTGGGCCGGCCCAGGGTACGCTCGGTTTCCGCCGTCGCGATCCGCAAGGCCTGTTGAATAACGAATTCGGCGAGGCGGCTGGTTTTATCGAGAGTTGAAAAGACGGCCTCGCGCCGGTAGACGCTCCACGCCAAGATCTCGAGCATGCGGCGGCGATAAAAACGCCGCAGCTCCGCCGAGTCACTCAGGTCGGAGTGCCCGGCGTCCTCAAGCGTACCTCGATCGGTGTTGTCGGGATTAGCGCTGTCGGACGCGACGACCGTGCTCAACTCGGCCGCTTCGGCGGGGTTGCGAATGATTTGTTCGGCGAGGTGAGGACTATGTTCGATTAAATCTCCGACGCAACGCATCAGGTCGGGGTGGTGTTCGAAAGTCTTGAGCAGGCCGGGAACGGAGATGAGGTTGTTGAGGAAGTGTTCGAAATGCTTTCGGCCCCAGCGAATCGGCAGATCGGCGATGGTTTTCGCCAACCTCGGCGATTGCTGTTCGAGATGTTGAATCTGGGCCCGCCAACTGGGGTCGGAGGCGGAATTATCGGGCCGGGCGTCCGCGACACCGACGGCAGGGGCGATGGCGGGCTCGAGCGGGCGTTGACCGCCGATTACGCGCTCATAAATTTCGCTGACTTCGCGTAAGTGTCGTTCGACTTCCCGGCCCAGGCTGTCGGCATGGGGTGAGCTCTTGCCGTACATCTTGCGGGTGAGAATCCGCCTCGGCTCCGGCCGCGAGGGTATCGTGTGGGTCTGACGGTTATGTTCGATCTGGAGGCGGTGTTCGAGGGTACGCAGATACGAGTAGGCGCTGTAGAGGCGGGAGTAGTCCTGGGGGGAAAGGTAGCCCTTGTCATGCAGGCGGTGGAGGCTGAGCAGCGTTCCACCCCCGCGCACCCATGGCTCGCGCCCGCCGTGGAGCCGTTGCAGGCATTGCACGAGGAATTCGATGTCGCGAATCCCGCCTCGACTGAGCTTGACGTTGAGGCCGTTGTCGCGGTCTCCCGAGAGTTTCTTTTGAATGCGGTCGCGCGTTTCCGCGACGCTTTCGATCAGCGAAAAGTCGGTAGTTGTTTGATAGATCCGCGGTTCGAGTATCGCCAAGAACGTGTTGCCCAGCGGTCGATCTCCGGCGGCGGGACGGGCTTTGATGAGCATTTGCAGCTCCCAATCGCGAGCGCGGGAGTGGTAATACTTCATGGCGCTGCTGAGCGGTAGCGCGAGTTCTCCGCTGCCGCCTTCGGGCCGCAGACGTAGGTCGACGCGGAAGCAAGAGCCCTCCGGAGTGATCTTCGAGAGCATGCGCGTCAGTCGTTGCGCCAACTGGCCGAAAAACTCTCGGCCGGGGATTGTGATGGGGCCGGTTGTTTCCGCTTCGGCTGTGTAGAGATACATCAGATCGATGTCGGAGCTATAGTTGAGCTCGCGTCCGCCGAGTTTCCCGAGGGCTAAGACGACGAAGTGGGATTCGATGGGTCCGGAATCCGCCTTCGTCAGCGGGCGCCCGAAACGCCGTACAAGCTGCTGGTGTATGTGCTCCAGCGCCCCTTGAAGGATTGCGTCCGCCAGATTCGAGAGCTCTTCGGTGATTTCGGCCAGGGTTGCGAAACGGAACAGATCGCGGATCACGATGCGCAACAGGTGCATGTGTTTGAACCGCACCAGGGTCTTGGCCGCTTCGTCATCGGCGGTTTCGGAGGGAAACAATCCCAATTCCGAGC
This sequence comes from Bryobacterales bacterium, assembly GCA_965238125.1. Taxonomy (GTDB): domain Bacteria; phylum Acidobacteriota; class Terriglobia; order Bryobacterales; family UBA6623; genus UBA6623. The sequence continues at coordinate 2,523,018 of OZ250179.1, forward strand.
GTAACTCGTCGGTCGACAGCAGACGATAGAGGCGCCTTTCATCGAGGGCCCAAGCGAGCAGCTCGGGATAACGAAATAACGTTTCGGCAAGAAAGTGACTGTGGCCGAAGACCGCCGTTAAGATCGGCAAGCGGTTGCCGTGCGGGAGAAAAGACTCGTCTTCCCCCGCCGCCCGCTTCAAGAAGCGCTCAAGGTGGTTAAGCGAAGAATCCGGGTCGGGAGATTGCCGCAACGACTGGCGCAACGTTGTCAGCGCTTGCTCGGACAAGATACCGGCGACGGCCCGAAAATTGCGCTCGGCCGCCGCGGGGTCACGAAAAGGGATCGACTGGAGAGACAAAGCCACCGTTCACAAAGTAGCGCATTGCCCGGGCACCCAGCGATGACGGTGCGTCGGAAGGGCGAGAAATTCAGGCCTGCTCGATCAGCACGACGGTGACGTTATCGGGCGCTCCTTTTTCGAGCGCGGATTCGATCAGCGCCTCGCATTTTTCCTGCAGCGAGCCGCTCGCTTCGAGGCCGCGGACGAGAGCTTCCTCGCCGGCGATACCGTGGAGGCCGTCGGAGCAGAGCAGCATCAGGTCTTGGGGCGAAAACTCGACGATGTGTGTCTGGACCTCGATGGAGTCTTCGGCGCCGACCGCTTTCGTGAGAACGTTGCGATAGGGATGTGTGCGGAGCTGCTCCTCGGTTAGGCCCAAGCCGCGCCCGACTTCGTTGATCCAGGTATGGTCGGTCGTGACACAGTAAAGCTCGCCGTCGGTGCGGAGGTAGGCCCGGCTGTCGCCAACGTTGGCGACATAGGCGCGGGTTTGGTTGACCAGCACGGCGACGACGGTGGTCCCCATGCCGGCGTATTGGCGATTTTGTCCCGCTTCCCAGCGGACATTGCGGTTGGCGAGTTGAATGGACTCGCTCAGACGATCAAGGTTGGCCGATTCGCCCGCCTGCTTCATCTCGGCCACCACGGTATCGACGGTGATGCGTGAGGCGCGCTCTCCGGCTTTCGCGCCGCCCATGCCGTCGGCGACGACGAACAGCCCCAGGCTCGGATCGGCGGCGTAGGAGTCCTCGTTGTTGGACCTCACCAACCCGACGTGGGTCATACCGAAGTTTTTCGTCATGGACGACCCGTCGGCGAACACACCGCCTCGCAGCCGTGGGTGCCGGCCCCTACCGCCTAACACGGGCTTCATGCCCGTCCACAGTCAAAGTTTCGCCGGACAGCGCCTCGCTTCGCAACAAGGCGAAGCCCAGCACTCTTTCCATTGTTGGCGAAAATACGGGACTGGTCAATCGTCCAACTTTCTTTTCGCCGAAGAAAATCGGAGAATCCGGGGGCGGAGGTTCCTTGGAATCCACCTCTAATCTCTCCAACCTTCGACGCAGATTGCCGCGTGAACGCACCCGTTCCACGATTTCCTGACCAAGATAACAGCCCTTGGTGAAGGAAACCGCATCGAGACGGTCGGCCTGTTGCGGAATGGTTTTGTCGGGATAGTCTACACCTTCGAGCGGGATCCCGTTCTCGACGCGAACCGTTTGCCAGGCTTGCTCGTCGGCGGGGACGGCGCCTGCGGCTTCCAAGCGCCGGATCCATGAGTCCTTTTCTTCGGGCGGCAAGAAAAACCACAAACCGGGCCCGCCCGTTAGGGAACTGCGCGCGATTCCGACAGCCCCGTGAGTCACATGCCGCAGGATGCCGGACGGAGGCAGCACCCCCTCGGTTACCCCGGCGGCGACCTCTTCGGCACGCGGGCCCTCGACGGCGATCGCCGCCACCGAAGAACCCACATCCTCGAGAGATACGTCATCCATCACGATGAACTTGTTGAGATGCAGCGGCAGCGTCTCACGCCGACGGCAGTCACAATCGAGCAGCAGATGGTCCTCTCCGACGAAAACGCGGACGTCGGCTTGGATGTGACCTTGGCCGTTCAAGAATAAGGTTTGAATTCCTTCCCCGGGGGATAGGTTTTCGATGTCGTTTGTCGACATCGCGTGCACGAAATGGAGGCGATCCTCTCCGCCGGCCTTGATCCTCCCGCGATCGGAAATGTCGATCCAAGCCGCTGATTCATGCAACGCGTGGTAGCTCGTCATGAACAGATCCGATTTCAGCCGTGGAGCGTTCGCAAATACGCCCCTAAGGCCAAGACGACCAGCCCGGAAATCGTCCCGCCCAACAACAGCCGCGAACGTTTCGCATCGCGCGCCGCATCCCCGCTCGGCGGGACGGACGCGATGTAGAGCATGCCGAGAACGTGCCCGGCGATCAAGAACTTAATCCCAAAGGCCATGTGATAGCCGGGCGCCAGGTCGCCTTCCAGAACACGGAGCAGATTGTAGACGCCGGAGGCGATCATCACAACGATCGTCGTCAGGGCAATCGGACGCAGGCGCTTGGCAATCTGTTCGGCAAGCAGCGCGCGTTGCTCGGCCGCCAAGCTTTCCATCGCCGGTATCAGCACAAAACGCGCGTAGATCAGGCCGCCCACGGCGACGACGGCGGCGCTGATGTGGAGCCAGCGGGAAAGGATATCCATGATGACAACTTTCTTGTTCGACCCAAGCGGGGCAGCGGAAAAGTCCGCGAGCGCCGAGTCGCAACCCATGTAAATGTGAAGTTGATATTATACCCGCAATGCTGCATGAGATCCTCCCCGTCGGCCCGCTGCGATGCAACTGCTCGATTTTCGGCCACACGGAATCGGGCCAAGCGATCGTGATTGATCCGGGGGACGAGATCGAGGCGGTGACGGAAATTCTCGATCGGCACTCGCTCCGAGTCGAGTCAATCGTCATTACCCACGCGCACATCGACCACATCGGCGGCGCCGCCAAGCTCAAGAAATTGACCGGCGCCCCGATCTACATGAACGAGCATGATCTCGAACTCAGGAGTCAGCTCGAGACCCAAGCGGGCTGGCTGGGCATGGCGCCGCCCGAGATTCCCGAGATCGACGTCCTGCTGCGCGACGGGGACACAGTTTCCGTCGAAGAGGCGACGTTTCACGTCCTCCACACGCCGGGTCACACACAAGGCAGCATCAGCCTGCACGTTCCCGGCGAGAACAAACTCATCGCTGGGGACACGCTCTTCCGCGACAGCATCGGCCGCACCGATCTGCCGGGCGGTGACTCGCGGCAGATCCTGGTATCGATTCAGGAGAAACTGCTGGCGCTCGACGACAGCGTGATCGTGATTCCGGGCCACGGCCCCGAAACAACGATCGGGCGCGAGCGCGAGATGAACTATTTCTTGCGCGGGCTTTGAGCGTGGGAATTGGTTTCGTTCAGTCCCGCTTCCCCTCGCGGTCGCGGAACTCTTCGGCCCAGTTTTGGACGACGCGGATCATCGGCTTTGCGCCGGGCGCGTCTTCGACCGGCGTGGGGATGATGAAGCGCTGCCCGTCGGCCGAGATGTCGTACTGGGGATAATACGGATTGGACAGGTTCGGGTGTTCGAACAAGGGCGTTCGCGAGCGCGCTGAAAACGTCGCGCTCGTATCGACCGATACGGCTGTCAGCGTGGTTCCCTCGACGTAGAAGAGCTCACGGCCGTCCGGGCTCCAGCGTGGCTCCCAACCGCCGTTGTTCGACACGGTTGTCCGTCGGCCGCCCTTGGGGAAGGGCTGTACGTAGATCTCATCCCGGCCGGATTCGTTCGAGGCGTAGGCAACAAAACGGCCGTCGGGGGAGAGGCTCGGCGAGCGCTCCCGGAAGGCGGTCTGCAAAAAGAGATGCGGTTCCCAGCCGCCTTCCTGGCTGCGTTCGAGGTACCAAAGGTCGGCGCTATTTTCCGGGTCTATCACCACGTAGAGGATATACTTCCCGTCCCGCGACCAATCGGAAACCCGTTCAGTCGCCGGCGTGTCCAGCAACGCCCGCGCCTCGCCGCTTCCATCGGCCCGCCGTAAGAGGATGTCCTGGTTACCGCCGGAAAACACAATTTCCTCTCCATTCGGCGACCAGATCGGCCGAAAGTCCAGATCCGAATCGGTCGTCACACGGGTCTTGACGCCAAGCTCGATGTCGTGGACCCAGATGTCCCGGTTGCCGTTCTCTTCCGCGGAAAAAGCGACGCGACGCTCGTCCGGCGACAGCGAAAGGTCGAGGGTACGCGTCTGTCCTCGGCCGACGTCTTCCATGCGAGTTCCGCGTCGATCGAACCAAGTGGGTCGGTCAACTCCCCGGCCGGTGCCGTCGAAGTAAACCAGGGTCCCGTCCGCGCCTGCGGTGGGCGAGCGGGCCGCTTGGACAAAGGGGAAGGGCTCACCGGTTGCCGTGAGCGTCTCGAGCGAGAAAGGCAGGGCCCACAGGTCTTGAGTGCCGGGAGCTAACTGGTAAACAATATGACCGGCCGAATAGAACGGCTGGTGTCCCGGTCCCAGCGTCTCTCGCCGACCGCTCTCGAGATCCTGGAGCATCATGGTCGTTCCACTCGCAGAGCCGAATGTGAAAACCAACACGCGGGGCCCCGCCTCGCCCGGCAAGAAATAGGGCGAAACGAGAGCCCCCGTCGGTCCTTCCGAGGTCGATTCCGCCACTTCACGAGAAATCAGCAGTTCCGGATCCCCGCCCCGGGCGGGAACTTGGTACAACACATACGGCGGACCGCTGCCGAACACGATCAATTCGCCGTCCGGGCTCCAGGAACCGCCATAGAAAATCCCGCCCGGCAACTCGCAAAGCCGAACGGACAGCCCGCCCTGCACCGACACCTTCTTGAGTTCGTTGCCCGCGGCAAATCCGATGAAGTCGCTGCCTGGCGACCAGAAGGGCGACCATGCCCCCTCGGCGCCCTCGATCTCTCGCGGCTGCTGTTGATCGAGATCTTGGATCCACAATCGCAGGCTGCCGACGCCGCCGGCCGCGATGTGCTTCCCGTTAGGCGAGATGGCCGCGGGTAGCCCGAAAAAAAGGCCCGGAGAGAGATCTTCCGGCGGCGCATAGGCGAAGCGACGCAATGGCGGCGGCTCGGCCGGCCCCGGCCCCGCAAGCCACATGGCGATGATCACCGCGAAAGCAGCCGCCAACAGCGCCGCTGTCGCAAAGAAGCCCGTTTTGTGCAAGCGCTGCTGCTTTTCAGCCGCCCGCGCCGCCGACTCCGGGACGACGTTGATCGTCACCGAGCGCTTGAGTTGCGTGTCCTCGGCGCGATAGACGACTCTGTCTCCGCCGTAATCGAGGTCTTCGATGACGTGATATTTCACCAGCGGGTGGTCCGGCTCGGCGGTGGTTTCGACCTGCGTACCGGGGGCGGGGACTTCGGCCGGCGGCGAGGGCGGGTTGCCGGGCAGGCCTGGAGACCTGCCCCACTGGGCGGCCCCTGTTCCCATCTCGCTCGGCAGCGGCGGTCGGTCGCCTCGCGCCACCGTCGAGCGGCCCGCTTCGAGCTTCTTGCGCAACGTGCTCACGTCGAGGATCAGCGCCGAGGCCTCGGGATAGCGCTCCTCGCGCTTCTTCGCCAGGCACTTGTCGACGATCCACTCGAGCTCCATCGGAACGCCCGTGCGCAGACCCGTCAGCGGCTCGGGAGCCTCGTGGAGAATCGAATACTGCACGGCCTGGTTGTAGTCGCCGCGAAACGGCAACTGTCCCGAGATCATCTCGTACATCACGCAGCCCAGCGCCCATAGATCGGTGCGCTGGTCGGTGCCGACGCCCTCGGTCTGCTCGGGCGACATATAGGCCATCGTGCCCAGAGTCGTGTCGAGGTCGGTGAGCCGCGAGCGCTCGGCGAGTTGCGCGAGGCCGAAGTCCATGATCTTGATCAGCCGCTCGGAGCCCTGGTCGAGAATCATGACGTTCGCGGGCTTGATGTCGCGGTGGTAGATGCTCTTGTGATGGGCGGCTTCGAGGCCGCGCGCGATTTGGGTCGCGATGTCGAGCAAGTCGTCGAGCGGCACCGGGCCGGCGGCGATCTTCTTGTCGAGGGTTTCACCTTCCAAGTACGCCATCGCGATGAAGGTGTGATCGTCGACTTCGTCGATCTCGTGAACGGTGCAGATGTTGGGATGGTCGAGCGCGGCGGCGGCCTTGGCCTCGCGAATGAAGCGCTTGCCGGCCTCTTTGTTCGCCATGAGATGCGCGGCGAGGAATTTGAGCGCGACGGTGCGCTCGAGCTTGGTGTCCTCGGCTTTGTAGACGACACCCATCCCGCCTTCGCCGAGTTGCGCGGTGATTTTGTAGTGCGAGATGGTTTTCCCGATCATAGGGATCCTACCGCGGCCGTAAAGGCTTGTCCAATTCTAACGCGAAGAGCCAGTGCGAGGGGTAATTGGGCAGTTGGGGGGTCGGGTTTGCCGCCGGCGGCGAGTTGAAGAAGGTCGCGGTGGCCGGCGGCATCCCGATCCGGCTATGCCCGCTTCCTTCCGCCATCTTCGCGGGCGGGGCGTGGAGCGCCGACGGCCAATCGATTGCTTTCAGCTCCGGCAACTGGGACATCTACGAAGTGCCCGCCCGCGGGGGCGCGGCGAATCTTGTGATCGCCAAGGAGCAACCCGACTCTACGGAGGGAGGCCCAACCGGGTTTTTGGCTCGACCGCATTTCTTGCCGGCCGAAGCAGGCCCTCGCGTGCTGGTTTATTCGTTCGGAAGGAACCCTGGAAGAACACTGATGGTCCAGGATCTTGATGGTGGACGGCGAGAGATTTTGGGGCCGGGCTCCCATCCGTTCTACTCCTCGAGCGGACATCTGATTTATCAGTCGGATCTGGATACCGATGAGCTTTGGGTACTGCCTTTTTCGTTAAGCGGCTTGCGCGCTGTAGGAGAAGCGTTTCCGATTACGCAGAACGGCAGTGGGCCCACGGTGGCGGCCGATCAAACTTTGGTCTACCTCGACGGCACGGGGCGGCCGCACTTACAGCTCGTGTGGCTCGACCGCGCGGGGGAGAAGATCGGGGAGATCGGCTCGCCACAGTTTGGCAGCCGTTTCCCGGCATTATCACCGCACGATCAGCGCGTGGCGGTCTCGGCGCTGGAAGGTGGGAATCGGGATGTATGGATTTGGGAAGTCAGCCGTGGGGTGAGAAACCGCTTGACCTTTTCGGAGGCTTCTGATGGGGCCGCGGTCTGGTCCCCCACCGGCGCCGAGCTGGCGTTCATGTGCAACCGGACGGGCAGCTACAACATTTTCTTGCGGAAGGCCGATGGCAGCGACGAACCGAGACCCGTGGCGGCCGGTGCGCATAACGAGTTCGCCACCGACTGGTCCCAGGACGGCCGATATCTTGTTTACGAGGACCGCGATCCGGAGACCGGCTTTGACATCCGGTATTTGGAACGCAAGGGAGATGGCGCCGACTGGGAGCAGCACTCGTATTTGCAAACCCCGTATCGCGAGATCAATGCAAACCTATCCCCCGATGGTCGGCTTGTGGTTTACCAGTCCAACGAGTCCGGTCGGGACGAAATCTACGTGAGGCCCTTTCCCGAAGGGGGCGGTCGAACGGCAGTTTCGACCAACGGAGGCACCCAGCCGCGCTGGAGTACGGACGGCAAGGAGATCTTCTACGTGGAGGGGTCTACCCTGGTGGCCGTTCAGGTATCGACCCGCCCTGACTTTTCGGTGGGTTCGGCGACCCGACTATTCGAGCACCGCGCTTTGACGCCGGTATCTGGGTGGCCCTTGGCCCGATACGACGTCTCGGCTGACGGCCGGCGGTTCATATTACCGGCGCTGGTCGGCGAGGAGGCCGAGCAGGAAGTCTCGATCCGGGTCGTCGAGAATTGGTACGAAGAGTTCCGCGGCCGCGAGCGGGATTGAGCCTATTTCAATTTTCCGAGGCCCTTCCAAACCGAGCCGCCCAAACCGAGCCGCTCGAGCGCGGCTTTGCGTGGTGGCGACGTGGCGTGAGGCTCCAGCCTTGCCGCGCCCCGAGTCATCGGGGCGTGTCTGGATTGCCGGGGTGCGAGTTGTGGCGAAATCCGGGGATACGAACCGATGAATCGGGGCGCGACAAGCGTGGACGCTCACGCCACATCTGACTGACTTGATCCTTCGGGAACCTCCGCTGGTACAATGGCCTGCCGGAGGCGACGGCTCGCTGTCCGGGGGGGGCAAGAACTCTACGGATTCGCTGTGCACTCGCTCATGGGAATTGAACGCGGGTTGACGCGCACTCTCGAGGCGATCAACGCCGCTTTGCTTTTCTTGATGGCGGTGGTGGTGCTGACGCTGGTGGTGCTGCGGTATGTCTTCGGCGCCGGGATTGTCGGGGCGAACGAAACGGTGACGATTCTGTTTGTCTACACCACGGCCCTGGGCGCGGGCGTGGCGATTGGCAAGCGGGAGCACATTGCGATTCCGTTCTTAGTGGACAAATTGGGTACGCGGGGACGGCGCGCGGCCGAGTTGACGGGCTTCTTGGCGGTGGGGCTGCTCAACGCGGTGATGCTCGTTTATAGTTTCCGGTGGATTGAGGTGACGGGCGGATATTTGATGCCGGCGACGGAGCTTCCGCGGGGCGCCTTGCAAGCGGCGATTCCGCTGGGTTGCGGTTTGGCCCTGGTTTATTGCGTGATCGGTGGGTTGCGGGTTTGGAGGGGAGGGGAGAAGGAGGGTTAGACCGGCCTTTGGCGCGAGATTCACAACGCCGATACACAGCCCAGAGCGCAAGCGACGGGCCAAGGGCGCAAGGGTTTTTCGAGTAGACGCCCGACTATGCCGAACCGCACGCGTGACGCGAGTTTAGAGCGGGGTCGCGGTTGCTTGCGCTTGGCCCGTCGCTTGCGCTCGGGGCTCTGTATCGGCGTCGCGGCTTTTTTGCAATGACTTTGCTTTTGATTAGTCTGGTGATCCTGCTGTGCGCGGGGATTCCGGTTGCCTACTCGCTGGGTTTGGCGACGCTGGTCTTCTTTGTTGTTGTTGATCCCGATTTGATCATCGTGATGCCGCAGCGATTTCTGGCGGGGATGAATTCCTATGTGCTGATCTCGCTGCCGTTCTTCATCCTCATGGGGCTGGTGATGAACGCAAGCGGCATCACCGGGCGGTTGATTCAGTTCAGCTTGCTGTTCGTGGGCAAGCTGCGCGGGGGGCTGGGGCTGGTGAACGTTTTCGCCAGTATGCTGTTCGGGGGGATCTCGGGGTCGTCGGCGTCGGACACGGCTTCGATCGGGTCGGTGCTGATTCCGGAAATGAAGAAGCGGGGTTACCCGGCGCGCTTCGCGAGCGGCATCACGGTGGCGTCCTCGACGATGGGGATGATTATCCCGCCGAGCATCCCCATGATTCTCTATGCCGTGGTGGCACAGGAGTCCGTCGGGAAGCTGTTTCTGGGAGGCCTTGTTCCGGGCGTGATGGTTGGGGTGATGCAGTTGGCGGTGACGCTGGGGATCGCGCGGCGGCGGGGGTATCCGCGCGAAGACGTGACGTTGACGCTCGGTTCGGCGTTGCGGGCGACGGTGCGGTCGTCGCCGGTGTTGGCGATGCCGATCTTCGTGGTGGGCTCGGTGGTGTTGGGCATTGCCACGGCGACCGAATCGGCGGCGCTGGGCGTCTTCTATGCGCTGCTGGTGGGGTTCTTCTTGTTGCGGGGATTGACGTCCAGGGCGGTTTCGGAGTGTTTGCGTTCGGCGGCGTTGACGAGCGCGAAGATTATGATCATCATCGCGCTGTCGCAGGTCTACATCTGGGTGCTGGCGCTGGAGCGCGTGCCCGAGGCGGTGGCGGCGTTTGTAGCGGGGCTCGATTTGTCGCCGCTCGCGACGTTGTTGGTGGTGGATTTGATCATCCTCGCGGCCGGGACGTTCATCGATGTGAGTCCGGCGATCTTGCTGCTGACGCCGGTCTTTCTACCCGCGCTGACGGAAATCGGCGTGTCGCCGGTGCATTTCGGCGTGGTCTTGGTTTCCGGGTTGGCGGTGGGGGCTTGTACGCCGCCGGTGGGCAACTGTTTGAATGTCTGCGCCGCGATTTCGAACTTGGGCATCGGGGCGATTTTCCGGGGGGCGATGCCGTTTCTGGCGGCGAACGTGGCGACGTTGGTTTTGATTTCGGTATTTCCGGAGCTGGTTCTGTGGGTGCCCTCGGTTTGGATGCCGGAGTGAGGGGGGGCGGTGTGCTGGTGGATATTTGTCAGGTATGCGGGTGGAATTGCCGATTGTCCTGATGACCGCCGGCTCCGAATTGCCGGACCATCTTGGGGTCAAGAGAGGTAATCGTGCAGTGCTTGATTTGTAAGAACGGGGAGACCGAAGCGGGGAAAACGACCGTTTTCATCCAGCGTGGGGACACGATCGTCATTTTCAAGGAAGTGCCGGCCGACATCTGCGACTGCTGTGGCGAATACTACCTTTCGGCGGAAATCACCGAGAAAGTCATGGAGCGGGCCGAGACCGCTGTTCGCAACGGCGCGGAAGTGGAGATTCAGCGCTTCGCGGCGTGACCGGATGGGCGGGCCGGGAGGCTTCTATGAATCCGCGGGGATTCATAATACCGGCATGATGATGGGTGTCGACGAAGTGAAGGGTCAGTTGGGAGTTTCCCGCCGTCCCTTCAGGGCTCGCGCGGGTGGGGGGGACAACCCAGGGTTTCGCCTTTTCGGCTCCACCCTGGGCTATATTCCCGCCGCCGCCTCGCGGCTCAAGATGTTCGCGATCTTCCCGGACCTAGACGTAGTACATATTACGGTGGCGCCTAGTTCGAACTAGTCGCTCCGTGGGCGGCCACGTCCGCGGTCGCGGCCTCCGCCGCCACGACCACCACGACCGCCGCCGTCTCGATCGCCGCCGCGGTCTCCGCCGTCGCGGTTGCCTCGGTCGCGATCATCGTCGGGTTCTTCTCCGCGCTGTTCGCGGAGCACGGCTCGGCGGCTCAGCCGAATCTTGTTGCCCTCGAGCGCGAGGCATTTCACGAGGATTTGATCGTCGAGCTTGAGCTCGTCGCGAACCTCGCGAATGCGCTGTTCGGCAATCTCGCTGATGTGGAGCAAGCCCTCGGTGCCGGGGAAAATCTCGACGAAGGCGCCGAAGTCGACGATGCGGGTGACTTTGCCGAGATAGGTCTTGCCGACCTCGGGTGACTGCGTCAAGTCCTTCACCATTTGGATGGCCTGTTTGGCCGCCGCTTCGTCGGTGGATGAGATCTGCACCGTGCCGTCGTCGGAGACGTCGACCTTGGCGCCGGTCTGTTCCACGATTCCCTTGATGATCTTGCCGCCGGGCCCGATGACGTCGCGGATCTTGCTGACGGGAATCATCACCTTGTAGATACGAGGCGCATGGGGCGACATCTCGTCGCGCGGCTGCGAAATCGTAGCGCTCATCGTGTCGAGGATTGCAAGGCGCGCTTTGTGGGCCTGTTCCAAGGCCTTTTCGAGCACTTCGAAGCTGACGTTGGGTTGCTTGATGTCCATCTGCAGCGCCACGATACCGTCGGAGGTGCCGGCGACTTTGAAATCCATATCGCCGTAGTGGTCTTCGGCGCCGGCGATATCGGTGAGGACGGCGAAGTTATCGCCTTCCATGACCAATCCCATCGCGATGCCCGCTACGGGCGCCTTGAGAGGAACTCCGGCGTCCATCAAGGCCAACGTTCCGCCGCAAACCGTGGCCATCGAACTGGAGCCGTTCGATTCCAAGATGTCGCTGACGACGCGGACGGTGTAGGTGAAGTCTTCGTAGCTGGGGACGACTTTCGACAGCGCGCGCTCGCCCAGCATGCCGTGGCCGATCTCGCGGCGGCCCGCCCCGCGGAGGAAGGAAACTTCGCCGACGCTGAAGGGCGGGAAGTTGTAGTGCACCATGAAGCGCTTTTCGAAGTTCGGGTCTTCGAGCCGCTCCTGGCGCTGGCCGTCTACCTTGGTGCCGAGCGTGACGGTGGCGAGGGCTTGGGTTTCGCCGCGTGTGAAAACCGCCGAGCCGTGGGCGCGCGGCAGCAGGCCGACTTCGCAGGTGATGTCGCGAATTTCGTCGTAGGCGCGTTTATCGGGACGCCGTTTGTCTTCCAAGATCCAGCGGCGGAAGATATCTTCCTTGAGGCGGTTGAAAAGCTTGCCGGCCTCGGCGACCTTGTCTTCGTCGTCGGCGTAGGCGGCTTTGACTTCAGCTTTGACCTCGCTGACCTTGGCGTAGCTTTCGAGCTTGGGGTGTTTGTGCGTGTCGAGGGCGTCGCCCAGCGCTTCGGACCACTTGGCCTTGATTTCGTCATAAAGGGCTTCGTTGAAGGGCGGCGGCTCGACGGCGCGCTTGGGCTTGCCGGCCTTTTCGACCAACTCGTTGATGGCCCCGATAATCTTACGGCAGGCTTCGTGCCCCTGGCGGATCGCCTCGAGTACGGTGGCTTCATCGGATTCGGAGCCGACGGCCTCGACCATGACGATGCCTTCTTCAGCGGCGGCTACGGTGATGGTCAGCTCGGCGCCGGCTCGCTGCTCATAGGAGGGGTTGATGACCCACTCGCCTTCCACGCGGCTCACTTCGACCGCGCCGATTGTGGTTGTGAAAGGCACGTCGGAAATCGACAGTGCCGCGGAGGCGCCCGCCAGAGCCAGCGGCGCCGGATCGTAGTCGGGATCGGCCGACAGGACCATTGCGATCACTTGCGTTTCGTTATTAAAACCGTCGGCGAAAAGCGGCCGGATCGGCCGGTCGATCAAGCGGCTGGTCAAGACTTCCTTCTCGGTGGGACGGCCTTCGCGCTTGATGTATCCACCGGGAAAACGGCCGGCGGCGTAAGTATACTCGCGGTAGTCGACCGTGAGCGGAAAGAAGTCAATTCCTTCGCGGGGTGAGTCCGAGCAAGTTGCGGTAACGAGGACTCTCGTGTCGCCCGCGGCGACAATGACCGATCCGCCGGCTTGTTTCGCCAGCCGGCCGGTTTCCAGTTGCAGGCTGCGCCCGCCCAGTTCAATTTCTACAGTTTGTTTCATGATGAAGTCTCCATTTCTTGGAGAACGGGTTAGGTACACCCCGACTCGGCGGAGGACAGGCGTCCTCACGCACGGGTAGCGTGGCCCCAAGATGGAAGCAATATAAAGATGCGGCAGGACCGCGAGAGAAGATCCACAAAGGGAAGAAAGGGGGTCTCAGCTACACGCCGACGCGCAACGAGCCCGACTCTCCTCGAATAGGACCGTCGAACTCATTTGGCATCCATCCCATCGCTACAATCGCTTATTGAAAATCGTCTCCGTAGTGCGCGGTTCCGCCGTCGGGCGAATGCTATCCGCGCAGTCCGAGACTCTGGACCAAAGTCCTGTATCCTTGTGGATCTCCCTTTTTCAAGTAGGTAAGCAAACGTCGCCTACGACTGACCATGGCCAACAGGCCGCGGCGGGAGGAAAAGTCTTTTCTGTGTTCCTTGAGGTGCTCGGTCAATTCCAAAATGCGTTTCGATAGAACAGCTACCTGCACCTCGGAAGATCCAACGTCGCTCTCATGCTTTCGGTATTCCCGAATGACTGCTTGTTTCGCCTCGTTCTCTAGTGGCATTCAGCTCGTTGACACTCCTTGTAAATGCTTCAATCTTCGTTCTTTTTCAGTGCTGAGTATAGCATAGGGCCGGGGGGGTGGCGTGAGAACACGATTTGGAAGAAATGTTTCGATCGAGGACGGCGGGCGCCGGCCGAGGGCCGGGATATTTTCGAAAGAGGTGTGGGGATCGGGCGGCTCGCGGCCGATCCCTTACGCCCCGGGGAAAGAGGATTGGAGGTGTTGGTGGGGCTTTTCCCTGGGCTTGCGCCCAGGGCCGGTACTCATGCCACGACCGCTTGAAAAAGTTTGTTTGGCGGCAAAGCACTATTCTTGAGTGACCGCATCGCGTGGCGATGCGGCTCTGTTTGGCACGTCGTTTCCTCTACGCCGGCAGCTCGACGCCTTCCCAACAAGGTCGGAGAAACGTGTCTTTTCACATGGTCTGAGTACTAATGCTGCCGGCCGCGATGGGCGGCTCGCTTGCACGGCGTTTGCTCGCGATTCCGGCGGGCAGCTTGTCGACTACACGAACCCCAAGCAGTTGATTGCTCGGGCCGAGTCAACCTACTCGACCTTCTTTCCCCCAAGATAGACGGCGTGGATCGAGCGGCTATTTCGAATGTCGGCGAGCGGATCTTTATCGAGGACGATGAAGTCCGCGGCTTTGCCCTTGGCGAGCGTTCCGAATTCTTTGGCGACGCCTAAAGCCTCGGCGGCGTTCTTTGAAAACGACACGATCACCTGCATCGGCGTCAGCCCCGCCTCGATCATCATTTCCATTTCCCAATGCTCGAAGAAGCCCGGGAAACGCGCGGGCGGGCCGGTGTCGGTGCCGAAGCCGATGCGCACGCCGGCGTCGGAGAGCTTTTTCAAATTGTGCTTGGCCATCTCGAAGCCCTTTTGATTGATCTCTCGTTCCTTGTCTTTCGCCTGTCTCGCTTTCAACTGCGTGCGAACTGCTTGGATGACTTCGGGCGTCGTGGATTGTTTAAAAAACGGGTCGTCGAGCCAGGGCGGCGAATCAGCGTAGATAAAAGTCGACTTCTCTCGGCTGAGCGTGGCGACGGCGGTGACATTGTTCTTCTTGAGCAAGGCGATCAGTTCGTCATCCACTTCACGGTCGCGAATGCTATGCGCCATTACGTCGAGCCCCGCGCGCGTCAAGCCCTTCGCGTCATCGAGTTCATAGAGATGCGCGAAAGCCTTCATGCCCTTCTTATGCGCCTGCTTGATGATCGCCCCATAGACGGCCGGCGAAAGCTTTTCGAAAGTATCGTGATGGTCGTCGACCCACATCTTGACGACATCCGCGCCCTTGGCGGCGAGTTGATCCACCCAATGGCGAGCTTGCGCCGCGCTGGTGACTTCTTGAGCGACGCCCTTGACCCCGGGAACGTGCGTCGGATACCCGGCGCGGGTGGTGAAACCCTGCAAAGCCGTGAAAACCCTGGCCCCGGTCAAGTGCCCCCGGCGCTGTTCGTCGCGGATGCGGACGATCAAATCGAGATCCGTTCCCATACTGGTGGTCGTGGTGACGCCGTAACGGGCGTACGTCAGAAGGTTGGCCTCGACGCTTTCACGGGTGTAGTAGTCAGTGCTTTGAGACAGGCCCTTGGTCATGCCGACGTGCCCGTGCAGGTTGATGATGCCCGGAATAATGGTCTTGCCGCTGAGATCGACGACTTGGGCCGAGGGCGGGACCTTGATGTCCGGCCCGGCGCCGAGTTGGCGGATCTTGCCCTGGGCGACGACCAAGACGGCATCCTTCAGCAGGGGTCCCCCGGATCCGTCAATCACATTCGCGTGCTGAAAAACCGTGACCTGCGCCAACAGCGTCACGCCCGTCACGAGCACGGCCATCATCAGCTTCCCCATCGTTCACCTCGCCCGGACGATTTCGTCCGGCAACGGCGGATTGTAGCATAGGCGCTTGCCCCACGCCTTTGCGAACCCCTGCTATTCTCAGCGGTATGGGCCGCCTGCTGCTGCTCTTCCTCGTCGTTCCCATCGCGGAGCTGGCCCTGCTCATCGAAGTAGGCCGCCACATCGGTACGTTATCGACTGTAGCGCTGATCTTCGTCACCGCTTTGCTGGGATCGTATCTCGCCCGTCAACAGGGCCTAAGCGTCCTGCGCAACATGCAGCTGGAGATGGCCGAGGGGAGACTGCCCGCGGGCTCGTTAGTCGACGGCGTCCTGATCCTGGTCGCCGGAGCGGTTCTGATCACGCCCGGCATCCTGACCGACGTGTTCGGGTTCCTGATCCTCATCCCCGGCACTCGTCGGCTGATTAAGGCATTCTTGTGGAAACGCCTCGAAAAGTCGGTCCGAGAGGGAACCGCCCGGATGCACGTTCACTTCGATCAAGGGGCCGGGGACTACCCGCCGCCCCGGGAGCCCGACGACCCGCGCCCGCGCCCGCGCCTTCCCGGCTAGGTCGGACCGCCAGCCATGCAAGTCGTCGGTGTTATCCCCGCGCGCTATCATTCCTCCCGTCTCGACGGCAAAGCCTTGGCCGAGATCGCGGGCCGACCGATGATCCAGCATGTTTGGGAACGCTGCCGGGAAGCTGCTTCACTCGGCCGCGTCATTCTCGCTACCGACGACGAGCGAATCGAAACGGCGGCTCGCTCGTTCGGCGCCGAAGTCGTGATGACCGATTCCGCTCACCAATCGGGAACCGATCGCATCGCCGAAGCCGTTCGAGAAATCGATTGCGATGTCGTGGTCAACATTCAGGGCGACGAACCGATGCTTGATCCGCTCATGATCGACGAAGTTGTCGAGCCTTTTCGCACCGAACCAGGCACACAATTCGCAACCCTCGGGCAGTTGATTGACGATGAAGCCGAGCTAAACGACCCCAACGTCGTGAAAGTGGTCCGTGATCAGCGCGGCAACGCACTTTACTTCTCACGTTCGCCGATTCCTTATTCGAGATCCACGGGCGAGAAGGAAGCCCCGCCCCTGAAACACATCGGCCTCTACGCCTACACAAAGGAATGCCTGGAGCGCTTTTCTTCCCTAGACCGAACGCCTCTCGAAAAAACCGAGCGGCTCGAGCAGCTCAGGGCCCTCGAAAACGGCATACCGATTCGCGTCGTCGTGACCGAGTCCCAACACCGCGGCATCGCTGTGGATACCTCCGAGGATCTCGCGTCGGCGCGGCGCCTCATCGAACAGGACGGTTGATCCGTATTCCAAAAACAACGAAGCCGCCGCTACGTCACCGAACCAGCACCACCGCCGATCCCAAGACAGCACCCCTCGACACGCCATAGGCTTCCGCCCCGCCGGTCACGCCGCCCAGTGGGGCAGGTCTCCAGCCCTGCCCGGCGACCAGCCTAAGAGCGCACGGGTCTGTGAAAAGGAGAGACCCACGACTCCTCAAACTCGAAAAACGCCAAACGAAGCCAAGACCGACCTAACACTTGCCTGTACAACAGGTTGCAAGCCAACACCAGCAACCGCCGACCACTCGATCCCGCACAATCTCGGGCAGCCCCGGACTCAAAGGCCCCCGCGGCAGCTTCGAGCAGACCCCAGGAAAGGAACCAACCCTCGACAGCGACTAACCGGCTCCATCGACCCACCACCCTCGGCCAACCACCCAAGAAACCGACGCCCGTAGTGTCTCTCGCGGCCACGCCGGACCCGGATCGCCGATCATCCGGGCCACGATAACGGAGAACCGGTAGCGCGGTGTTTTTCCGATACCCAACCGTTTTTCC
This sequence comes from Bryobacterales bacterium, assembly GCA_965238125.1. Lineage (GTDB taxonomy): Bacteria > Acidobacteriota > Terriglobia > Bryobacterales > UBA6623 > UBA6623. The sequence goes on from OZ250179.1 coordinate 2,540,173, forward strand.
GTAAGAGTCCTCCTCTTCCGTGTCGATAGAGAAACTTTGGAGGTAGGTTTGATGAATCGTTTCTCGTCTACATTCTCAATCTGGATCGCCGCAACGATGGTCGTCGCACAGGCGGCCTCGCCGCTGGGGTCCATTCATGCATCCGGTGAAGTAGCCGTGAGCGGTACGCGGCTCTTGACGGCCGGTGTTCCCTCGTGGCCCGTTGTTGTCGGCGACCGCATCGCAACCGAGGCCGGAGGCGTCGCCACGGTCAACTCGCCCCTTATGGGACGAGTGGAAATTCGACAGAGTTCGAGTGTCGCCTTGGCCGACGGTCACGTCGAGTTGGAGCACGGCGCTGTTGGTTCCCAGGGGCCGGCGATCCGCTTTGGCGAAGTCACCGTGGAGGCACGCGATCGCGACGCCTCTTCGAATTGGTTCGTTGTGGCGAATCGTCCGGGACAGCAGCTTATCGCGGCTCACCGCGGCGATGTCTGGATTCGTAGGGCCGGTGTCGCGCCGCTGTTGCTGCCGGCCGGTTCCTACGCGGTGCCGGCATCGCCCCCGGACTCGGGCAAGGGTGAAGGCGACGCCGCGAAGGACAAGAAAGACCGTCGCAAAAAGGGCGGGGCCGCCACGGCGGGCGCGGCCGCCGGGTGGACCATTGGCTCGCTCAGTCACGCGGCCAGCATCGCGGTGATCGCCGGAGCGGGCGCGGCTGCCGCTACCGGAGCCGCGGTCGGGTTCACCGGCAGCGACGAAATCGCACCGGTACGTTCCGAAAGCGCGCCTTAGTCTCGAACGGAAGGGGCCGCCGAAAGTGGATCAGAGTGACGGGCCGGGGGCAGGCAAACCGCTGGGTGCCACCCGGCCCCGTTCTCCGAACTGTCGCGCATTTCGGCGTCACCTTGGATTTACTCGAACCGCAGCCTTGGCCCGTCGCTTGCGCTCTGGGCTTCCATGAGAGGTGGGTCGCTTGTCAAGGGCGGTCGTTGGGAGGCGTTGGTCGGTTTGTCGGATCCGGCCCGGGTCCTCATGCCTTGCGGCGCGTTGAGGACCGGGCTTCCATTCGCAGTGTTATCGGTCTCGTTGTTGACCTCTGCTGGTTGGGGTCCGGTCTTTCGGCGCTGCTCTCTCTGTTGCGGCTTCGACCCATCCTCGAAAGAATCGGCCTGCCTGCCCAGAGCCCGCAGTCACCGTGACACGATCTCGATTCTCCGCCGCGGCCTCGCTTCGTCCGCCCAATCCCCTACTCCCTTCCTTTCAACAGGAATCTTCTTGCCGCCGAGTCCCCGTTAGGGGGCTCGCGGATGTCCTCATCACGTTGCTTCATCCGAAACCGTTGCCGCCGACTGCGCCTCATCGTCCCTGCCTTATGGGGAAACCGTTTCCGTCAGCCCGTGCAGCGGATCGTAGTTTTCTTGTTTCACCCACAACACATGCATCAGCACCGCCAACTTGCGCGCCACCGCCACCACCGCCCGCTTCTTCGCATGTCCTCCGCCGCGCGCCGCCAAACCCAAACCCCAGCGCCTGAGCGTGGAGTCGGTCCCGAACGGCCCCAGCACCCAGTGCGCGCACTGAATCAACGTCCGCCGCAGCAGCGGATCTCCCGATTTCGTCACGCCCAGCCGCAGTGACCGCTCGCCCGATTGGCGTTGCTTGGGACGCAGCCCCACCAGCGCGCCGACCTGCCGCGAACGCTTCACGCGGCCCGGGTCGTTGTCGAGCGCCAACACGAACGTCAACGCCGTCAGCGGCCCCACCCCTCCGATCGTTCGCAGCCGCTCGACCGCTGCGTATTGCTTGCCCAACGCGACGATTTGTTTGTCATATTCGCGGATCGTCGCGCCGAGGCTTTCGATTTGTGTCGCCACCCCCAACAACGCCGCGTGCAACACCTCGGGGCAGGCCTCCCGGACGCGCTCGACCCATTGGTTCTGGGCGCATCGGCCCAAGCGGATGCCGTGCGACTTCGCCATGCCGCGCAAACTCCCTTTCAATTTCGTGCGGCACTCGAGCACGGCCTCGCGCGCCCGCAACAACGTGCGTTGTTGTTCGGTCTCGAGCTTGCGCGGCGCGACGGGATTCAACAGGGCCGGGTTGGTGCGTCCCAGCTCGGCCAACCAATAGGCGTCGTTGCGGTCGTTTTTCGAGTCGGATTGGCTGATTAAACGCAATTGCCGCGCGTCGGCGACGAGCACGTCGTGGGCGAGGGCGGCCAGGCGGCGGCGAATCCAGTTGCTGTGGCTGCCGGTTTCGATCACAATGCGCAGCCGCGGCCAACGGCGGAACCAGCGATCCAAGACCTCCGGGCGGGTGGGGACTTGGCATTCCTCGAGGCTTTCGCCGGCGAGGTCGGTGAGCCGTACGAAGCAACGTTTGTCGCCGATGTCGACGCCGGCGACGGCGCAAATTTCGTTGTCTTTTTGCATCTGGATGCGTTGTTGCGCCAACTGTTGTTCGAGCTGGGTGAGTTGGCGGGTCTTCGCTTGTGAGCTGTCGGCTTTCTTGGTTTGGTGTTTGTCGGTTTGGTTCTTGTCGGTCTGTTGTTTGCTATTCTTCTTCATGGCTGGTCGCCTCCTTTTCAAAAATCCATTGCACCTCCCTTGTGGAGAAGTGCGCTGCTGCCGGTAGCCTACCGCTTCCCGGCTCCAAGCGACCAGCCTCTCATCCCATCTCTGTCCCTCCACATGAATCTGAACTGATTTTGTGACCAGGCTGCAACTCACGCTCGCCGCACTGCTGCTCGTCTATTCCCTCGTCTCGATCGTCGCCGAATCGACCGCCGCCGGGAGCCTGTCCGCGAATCTCGCCTATTGCCGGTTGCTGCCTTGCTCCCGTGAGCTGCCCGAACTCGCCCGCGCCGCGCTTTGGAAAAACGGCGAAATCGACGACGCCGGCGTCCTTGCCGGCTTCCGCGAGGCGCTCGACCGCGACCCGGCCTCGCCTTTCCGGTGGTGCGATCTCGGCGAAGCCTACCTGCGAATGGGCAGCGAACGCGAGGCACGCCACTGCTTCGAGCAAGCGGTCAAACGCGGCTCGTTCTCACCGCGCATACTGATGCGGGCCGCGAACTTCCATTTCACCGTCGGCGAGCCGTCGATAGCGCTGGGCTTGAGTGCTCGGTGCCTGGCCGGGACTCGGGACTACGACGCGACCGTCTTTCGCCAATACGAACGACTGCGGGTCCCGCTTAGCGACATCCTCGAACACGGTCTGCCGCCGCGACAGGAAGCCGTGCAGTCGTGGTTCCTTTTCCTGATGCGCCCCGGCGCGGAGTCGGATAACGACGCCGCCCTTGACGCCGGTTGGCGGAGGATGGTCGATCGAGGTTTCAGCGACGACGACCTGCTCAGCCGTTACGTCTCGCTGTTGCTGCGGCGCAAGCGCTACGAGGAGGCTGTCGAGGTGCAAGCGGCGTTCCATGACCGCGACAGGCCTGACCCCAATACCGGGACGGAGTCGGTATCGGGTGGGAATCTACTCTTTAACGCGGGCTTTGAACGTTCCCAGAGCGGCTCTCCGCTCGACTGGCGCGTCCGGCCTCTGGAAGGGGTCGAGGTCAAGCGTGAGGTCCCCGAAGCAGCCCAAGCGAAGACGGCGCTGCGGATCGACTTTCGCGAGGCCGGGAACCCCGACTATCGCCACGTCTCACAGCAAGTCGTGGTTGGGGGCGAACGTCTCGCCTTCCGCGCCGCCGTCCGCGGCGAGGGCCTCGGCGGCCGGGGCATCGGGTTTCAGATCGTCGACGCTGAAGCGCCTCACAGGTTCGCCGTGACAACCAAACACATTCGAGGGACGACCCCTTGGACTACGCTCGAAGCCGAGGTCGCCCCCCCACGCGACACCCGGTTGCTTGAAGTCCGTGTACACCGCGCGCGGTCGCTCAAGTTCGACAATCAACTGACCGGCACTCTGTGGATCGACGAAGTCTCGCTCCGTCCCCTACCACCCTACTCGGCCGAGACAGGGCCGCCGCCTTCGGTGAGGTAAGCCAATAAGGACTCCCGATCGCGCATGCCGATCAACGCGCTTCGGGACAGCGTGTAGAGGTACAGGGCCGCGCCGCCGACCGCGGCAAGCGCCAAGACGCCCGCGAAGGCCTCTTCTCCCCAACCGACACGGCGCACGACGAAGACCGCCCCGATCGGCGCAAGCGAAAGCGGAAACAGGAGGAACTGGATGACCGCGCTTAACCCGTGTCCCATGCCGGCGCGCGAGACGCGATCCGGGTTCGAGGCGGTCGGAAAGCGCACGGACGTATGGTTGCCGACCGAAAGCAAGTACAACATCGCGATCGAGCCGACCACCGCGGCCTCCAGGACTGCTTTCGGACCGGTCGGAAGCCCGCTTAAGGCGCACACCACAGTGATCAAGGCCAGCTCGGCGGCCGCGAATACCAGCGTCGCTAAGTTCTTTGCAATCAAGAGTTGTCGGAACTCCAGCGGCAGCCAGAAATAGAAGCGCGCCGCTTGACGGTCAAAACCGAAGCGGTTGAGAAACATCACCGGACCCAACAGGAGAAAGGCGTAGAGAGCGATGAAGGTCACCGCATTCTCCTCGAACCAGCCTCCAAAGGAGTCGTGCCACTTGCGCATAATCGGAACCCAGGCGATCACACCGAACGTAAAACCCATGAAAAACGGCAATCGAAATCGCGGACTGCGCCAGAGATACTTGATTTCCTTTTCAACCAGCGCACCGACCGGGTCGCCGAACCCCGCTGTGAGACGCCGCAGCACCATTGCGGTGAGCTTGACCTTCGTGCGGCCGCCCATCGCTTCTCCCTCGGCGCCGCCGACTTCGACGCGACGATAGCCGACCAGAAACTGGCGGTAGCCGAAAAAGGCGGCGGCCGCGACCATGGCGGAAAGCAGGACCCAATCGGTCCACTCGCCCGTGCCGCCGCCGGCCTTGCCCGCGACCCCGGAAGGAAGCACCCAATACGGAATGCCCCGCGTACTCAGAAAGAAGCCCTTGGTAACCCCCCGAGCCGACTGGCTCCAGATTAGGACCTGGGGCAGAACCGCGCAGCCGATCAAGGCGATAAGCGCTATTTCACGCACTCGGCGGCGCTGGAACAAGCGTTCGATAAGATTACGAATCCCCGCCGAGAGGAAAACGTTGAAAGCGCCGAACAGCAGGAAAGCCGCGGCCAACGCCATCGCATGCGGAGAGCCCGCCGTGACCAGCCCCACGAACAAGCCGCCCAGCAGCAACACGATCTCGGCTCCCGTTCCCAGCCGCAGCAGGCACTCGGCGGCGAACAGCGTCAGCGAAGACACCGGATAGATCGAGACCTTCGACATTTCGAGCGAGACGCCCAGCGACAGCGTCATCAACGGGGCCAGTTGCCAGTAGGCGAAGGCGAACAGCAGAATGCCGCCCAGCGCGTTCTCGACGTCCTCGCGGCCGATCAGGTTGGGAATGGCGGCCGCTCCGAACGCCGCCAGCGTCCACACCCCATACCAGAAGACGCCGAACAGAATCGATCCGGTGAGCCGCAATCGCCCGCTCTCGCCGCGCAATGTGTTCCACAGCGAGCGGTATTGAACGAGAATCAGCGCCCAAATCTGATCGAGCGCGTTCATGTTTCCAACCACTCGAGGGATTGCAATTGCCGCTCGCCGCCCACGACGCGAACAAAGGCGTCTTCGAGGGTTTCCTCGGCGGCGCTCAGATCGTCGACCGAACCCTCGACGATGAGCCGGCCGTGGTCGATGATGGCGACGCGATCGCACAGCCGCTCGATGACTTCGAGGACGTGTGAGGTCAGAAAGACCGTCGCGCCCTGCCTGACCTGCTGCAGCAGAATCTCTTTCATCATCCGCGCCCCGACCGGGTCCACGCCTTCGAAGGGTTCATCGAGCAAGAACAGCTTGGGACGGTGAATCAGCGCCGCCGCCAGGGCCAAGCGCTTCTTCATGCCCTTGGAATATCCGGCGACGAGCGAGGAATCCATCGAGTCCAACTCGAAAAGCCCCATCAGCTCACGCGAACGCTCCGACGCTGTTGGGTGCGGCAGCCCGTACATGCGTCCGACAAAGTCGAGGAACTCAAGCCCGGTCAGCCGGTCGAAGAGAACCGACTCGTCGGGCACGACGCCGATTTGGCGCTTGAGTTCCGAGAGCTGCTCGGGAACGCGCAAGCCCAACACTTCGACCTCACCGGCGGTTGCCTCGATCAATCCGATCAAGATGTGGATGGTGGTAGTCTTCCCCGCCCCGTTCGGACCCAGGAATCCGAAGAAGCTGCCCCGAGGCACATCGAGGTCGAGTCCTTGGAGGGCGGGTTTGGAGCCGTAGAGCTTCGTCAGCCCCTGAGCGCGCATCGCCGACGCCATACGCCCAGTCTATCGGACCGCAGGGAAACTCCCCTCGTGCGTTTACCCTATTTACGTGCCTAAGATTAGGGGACCTCCTGGGGCGTCACTTACGTATCGAACCGTGCAAGTAGACCGATCCGTAGCCTCCTGGGAATCACCTGCGCCAATGCGGTCTCAACGCAGAGGATTGTCGCGGTAGACCGGCACGGTCGGCCTAAACCTGAGTTAGCCTCCTCGGGCATACTCGGCGTTCAACAGCCTCAGACTCTGGAGAGCACCATAATGCAAGCGTGGATGTGGTACGGAATCGGGAGCTTTGCTGTCGCAATTATCGCTTCACTTGTGGCTGCACGACGGGGCTCTTGGGCGAAACCGGCTCTCGCCGTGGCGCTCCTCAACCTACTGCTTGCCGGCATCAACAGCGCCGCACCATTCAGTCCACATCGCCTTTCTTCCTGTGTCCGTGGAACAACCCCGATATCTCGGTTCTTGTCATGCCGTGCTCCACGCGGCGGAGACGGGTCAATTTTTCAACTCATCTCGCCACGTCGGGCGGCAGCATCCGCGTGTTAAATTCTCGCTTGAAGGCGTGGACTTGTTTTACGGCGGAATAATCGCCAAGAAAATCGGTGTCGGGAGCGTTCCCGCCACCAGGGCGTCGGCGGATGGGAAGGGGGACGTTCCTGTTCGCCGGCGTTGTATCGCGCGATTGTTCCTACGCCCCGTCCGGGGCTGCTGGTGATTTGTGGTGGCGACCCCGGGCTGAAGCCCGGGGCTAGGGCTCCCGTCGCCGCTCCGCGGCTGCAGTCGTTTGTGATTTCACAGCCCTGAAGCAACGCAGTTGGTGATCGTAAGGCTGCGGCCCGGGCCGGCCTAGGCTAGGGCATGGGAACTACTGGCTCAGCGATTGCAGCATCTTCTCGAACGCCGCCTCGGCATTTCCCGCCGTGTTGGCTGGCGCGGTAAGTTTGAAGAACACCGGACCCGCCGGACCCTGCGCAATCGCGGCGAGCATACGGTAGCCGGGCTTTGGTGTGACCTTGGGCGCAAACCGCGCCGGTTTGAAAAGATAGGTCCCGCTTACCTCCAGCCAAGTAACCGCGATCTCGCCCACATTTTTCTCCGTGACCCTCGCCGACTCGTCCACCGGACCGCCCTCGGGAGTACGAAATTGGCCCAGCCACCGCCGCACGTTCGCACGCACGCTGCCGCCTTGGCCGGGACCGAAGTAGTAAACGGCGCATTCGCCGCCTTCGGAGTCGCCCGCCGCGGCGGGAATGGCATAGGTCGCCGCCCTCATGCGAGTCGAACCTTTCGAAGTCCAATCCGCGGGGGCGGTCCACTGCAATCCGCCCGCGGCCTCGGCCCTCGCGGAGGATGTGGCTTGCTGGATCCACAAGGCCCCGGCCGCCATGAGAACAACGCTCGCCGACTGAAATCGAGTGCCGCGAAGGGTCATATCATCTCTCCCAGGCGCTCAGTATAGAACAACGAAGGCCGCCGTCCGGACCGCCGCCGACGCGGTCCGGACGGCGAAGGGCGGTATGAGGATCAGGACAGCCGCAGGCCCCGGGAGGGCCCGTGTGGCGGAGTCAGAAAAGAGTGGAGACGGCCGCTGCTATTCCCGGTCAGGTGCGTCCGCCGGGAAATCTCGACTGCTCCCAACAGCCGCCGGCAGCAGCGCCGGCGGCAGCGTCTTATCGGCGGAACGGCTATTCACTGCCTCATCCCACCGAATGAGTGCCTCGAGTCCGTTCATGTCAGCCGAAGGCTCCGAGGCATCCAGCGGAGTCGGCGGCGGAGCTTCGCCGCGGGTACGGCGCCGGACGCCGGCGGGGAGTAGGAGTAGCACCAACCCAGCGGAAAAAACGACCCCGCCAGCCAAGGTGTCTCCAATTCCCAAAAAGGAAGGCAGCCAAGACGCCGAATCACGAAGACCGTGAAAGGCCAGCACCGCGCCGGCGGCCATCACTCCCGTGCCGGCCATGGAGCGCCCGAGTCCGAGGCCGATCGGAACGAGACTCGAGTTCACGTGTGACACGGTTAACAGTTCTCCCTTTACCTAAATGTATTCCTACTTCCGGGGTCCGAGTCTCTAAGCGAAACGACCGATTGATCTTGCGAAACCGCTGTATTACCGGGAAACGAAAATGCCACCTTGCAACGACGTCGTTCTCGTGGAAGCTTTTGAGGAAATAGGGGATAGTCCGTTTCTTGGCGCCAAGCCCGCGACTTCAATGGAAGTGATTCGGCCCGCGCCAGGCACAGTCTTCGTTTACTGCCGCCGTGTACCCTGCCGGCTCGGCGTATGCGGGGTCGGATCGACTGGGGACTCACGGAGAATCCCCTAGGAACAAAGGTTCGTCCGTACCATTGGCAATATGACTGTGCCGATGCATGATTAGGGTTGCGGCGCTGGGCGATGGATTCGCCCCATGAAAGAATAGTTGCGTTTCCATGCAAGATCGAGACTCCTTCATCGACTTCTACGAAGTTCTCCAGATCAGCCCGACCGCGGAGTTGGAAACGATCCGACGCGTTTACCGACTGCTGGCCCTGCGGTACCATCCCGATAACAATGAGTCCGGCAATCAGCGCGAATTTGAGATAGTCTTTAATATATTTACCGTATACAATCGGGAACCGTAGACTACGTTACGGTCTCTTGTGCGGCCATAGCAGACGAACTGCATTTAATACTGGTCCTAGGGGTGCGTGGGTGCTTGGATATATCGCTGATCACCGTCGCCCTGCCCCCGATAAAGGTCTTTCCCCGCTCGACGGCCGTCATCGGTACCGTCGCCAGAACCCCTAGCACCCCTAAACCAGGATTTCCATTTTGGCCCTGGCACACGGTCACAGGATACACCCCCGCTGCGCCGAATACCACGTCTTTTCGCGCTGAACCCTGCACATCACCTCCGCCGGTAGGCGCCAGGGCTCGTCCGTCCGCTCACAGACGTTGATTGAGCGGACTGAACGGCGCTCCGGCCGACACTGCTCCCTGCGAAACCTTTTTGGAGCCAAAAACTGTTGATCCTCGCCCGGGCAACGCTACCCACCCGGCACAGGCAGCGCCCAGATCCTATGCAGCATGTCACCGAACAGCCGCCGGTTCAGATGCCCCTCCGCCAGCAGCAACCAGTAGTAGCGAGCATGCTTGACCAGCCGACCGCCGGTCTTCATCAACCTGTGTTGCAAACTCGTTAGCGACCAGCTTTTGATTCGCTGCGGCAGCCCTAGCCGCCGCCACAGGTTGCCCAGGTTGTAGGCCGGCACGCTGAGTTGCAGCCGTACCTCGTTGGCTCGGAAGCGGTGACACGACAAGCGGGTCCAGTGCGTGGCCTGTTTGCCTTCTTTGATCCACTGCTCCGCCGTGCCGCGCTTGTTGTAGAACCGCACGACCGAGCGGCTCGGCAAGCTCATGCTCGTCACGACAAATCCGACGCGCGGGAATAGTTCGCCCTGGTGATGCTCGACCTTGGCGACAACTCGCCTTGCCTTCGACCAGCTCTCGGCCTGATAGCGAAAACTCTTGTAGCGCACTAGGGGCTTGGCGTTCGGCCTGCCCGGTGGCCGAAACAGGATGTCCTCGATCTCCAGCTCCAGGCTCTTGTTCGCCGGGATGCGAATCACGTAGTCCACGCCGCGCTCCTCCATCGCCTCGTAGATCTCGGGCTTGGCGAAGGCGGCGTCGGCGCGGAACGTCACCTGTTTGCCCTCCGCCTGTTGTCGTTCGATCTCCGGCAGTAGCAGCTCGTCCCAGTCCTCGGCGCTGTGCACGTTGCCGGGACGCAGCTTCGCGCCTAGGCAGTCGCCGTGCTGGTTGAACAGCAACAGCGGGTGATAGCAGAGGGACTCAAAATGGCCGTTGTAGGCACTGCCTTCCTGTTGGCCGTGGACGGGGCTCTCCGTGGAGTCCATGTCGAGCACCACGCGGTCTGAACCGTCGGGAGCTTCGGCTTGCGCGACCAGCTCCCGGTTCACTGCCATCAGCCCCAGCAAGTTCTCTTCGCTCGCCAGCATCTCCGTCTCGAAGCCATGCAGCGTCGAGGTCAAGGCTGCTCCGCGATCCCAGTTCCTCTTCGAGCCGATCAAGCGAAAGGTCGGATCGGCGGATACTCGAACGGCGTCATTGAGGTCCTCGTAGCCAGCGAGTCGGCTGTAGACCGACTGCCGCAGCAGATCGGCCAGCGGGAACTTCTTGTTCAAGCCTTGTCGCGAGTCGCTGAGATGCTCGTCGATCAGCTTCCCGAGTCCGAGTCGTTCATCCAGTTCACGAACGAGAATCAGACCGCCATCCGAGGTGACTCGCGATCCTTGGAAATCGACTTTGAGAAATCCATTGAACGTGAGCTGAAACGGCTTGTTTTCTTTTTCACCCATCGGGTGTTGACCTCCATGGCGTCCTTATCGGGCTCTAGCCCCTATCAATAAAGACGCTGAAGGTCGCTGGATGGTCTGAAGCTCATACATCAAATTGAAAATGCGGGTTCAGAGGACTTCTCGATCCTCACTACGTTGGATATCGCAACGGGATGCTTGCCGCCGACTCTCCCATAGGCGTGTTCCTGACCGCCGGACTGGTGCTCATCGCAGCCTCTCTTGCAGCCGTCGTGGCCGCATCGAACTCCGTCGGTCGCCCGATCCTACTCGTAGCAATCATCGACGGCGTCTTTCTCGCTAACACGACAGTGTCCTTTCTACACCAGCTTGGAACACGTCGGGACTTTGAAATCCAGTTCGGTGAATTCCTGACGATTCCGAGTGCCGTCGGTGTTGTCCTTACGCTTCTGCTCTTTATCGTTCCTCTATTAGGAGCGACGGTATGGGCCGGCCGGAGGGCTCGCCTCAGAATGGAAGCTCCTCACCGGCTTCCTTAACCCAATCTTGATGCAGTTCGCGGAGACGCGTGGTTATGGGGCCGGCGGCGCCGTCTCCGATGCGACGGCCGTCGACATCGAGCACCGGCGTCAACTCGCCCATCGTCCCGGTTGTGAACATTTCATCGGCAGTGTAGACCTCGGTCAGCGAAACGTTGCGTTCGGTGAGAGGTATTGCCTCGCGGCGCGCCATCGCGATCACCGTTCCGCGGGTGATGCCGGGCAGGCAGCTATCGGCGTGAGGCGTCAGGACGGTTCCCCGTTTGACCAGAAAGACGTTGGTGGCGTTGGTCTCGGAGACGAAACCGTTTAGATCCAGCATCAGGGCGTCGTCGGCGGCGGCATGGTTGGCTTCGATCTTGGCCAGGATGTTGTTGATCAGATTGTTGTGGTGGATCTTCGAATCAAGGCACTGCGGGTTGTTGCGGCGGACCGACGAGGTGATCAGGCGGATTCCCGATTCGTCGTAGACCGGAAGCTTCCATTCCGCCAAGACGATCAGACAGGGGCCGTATTGGTTGAAGTGCGGGCTCATGCCGGAGGTGACTTTCATCCCCCTGGTCAAAGTCAGGCGGATGTGGGCGCCGTCGCGCATGCCGTTGGCCTTGAGGGTTGCAAAGACGGCGTGCTTGACCTGGTCGCGGGTGGGAACCTCGGCGAAGGCCATGGCGTGGGCGGAAGCGAACAAGCGGTCAAGGTGAGCGTCGAAGTCGGCGATGCGACCGTCGTAGACGCGCAGGCCTTCCCATACGGCGTCGCCGCCTTGGACCGAGCTGTCGAAAACGGAGACCTTAGCCTCGTCGCGGTGTTTGAGTCCTTCGCCGACCCAGACTTGAATGTCGGCGTTGCGGGGATCGGGAAGTTGCGGAGGCATAAGACACAGATTAGCGCGGTGGGGGGACTCGCGATCGGCTGGGGTGACAGTTTTCGGTTGGCGGGTAACCGGCTGAGAGCCGGTCACAACTGTTGACTAGCCCGCTTTTCTCACCGCGTGGCGAGGCAAAGTGCATGAAAGGTCCGTCAGTACGAGGCGCGCGCCGCTTGACGCGCGGAGGCGTACTTGAACAGTACGGTGAGCACGGCGAGCAAGCGCAACGAAGTAATGGCGGGCCTATCGTGTGCTTTGCTCGTCAGGCGGGTAGAGTCGAGGACGGGCGCGGGTGCTCTTGACGCCGGAGGCGTCGTGGTCCCGTTTCCCGTCCCCGCTCATCGAACCGGACGTGCGGATTTCCCGCATCCGGCTCTCCGACCGGCTTCCTCCCTCAAGCTGTCGCAGGCGGCGGACCCAAGTGCATCCGGCGCAGGCGGACCACGCCTAGCTTGCCGAACACCACCTGGTCGCTAAACTGCCGGGCGCCGCGCGACGACACCTTCCTCCGCCTCCGCATAAATCCTCGCACTCGCTCGCACACGTGGTTGTCCACCGCCCGATACGCCATCAGCCGGGTGCCATAAGAGAAGTAATTCGACCAGCCCACCAACACTCGGTTAAGCCGTCCGCTCACTTCTTCCCAGCGCCCCACTTCAGCCGGACGCAACAGCGCATGCACCTTCCGCTTCAACCGTGCCACGCTCTTCTTCGACGGACTCGCTCCCAAATACCAATGACCGTCCTTCTTGAAACGATGCGGCCCGAACGTGTATCCCAGAAAGTCAAACCGCTCCTGCTTCGCTCGCACCAACTTCGTCTTCTCCCGGTTCAGGGTCAGCCCGATCCGCGTCATCGTCCGCTCGGTCCACTCCAGCGCCTCGGCTGCGCCGCCGCGGCTGAGAATCACGAAGTCATCCGCATAGTTAATGATCACGGCTCGAAACTCACTTCCCTTCCCCGTTCGCCGCCAATGCTTCAGAAAACGGTTCATGTACAGATTGGCCAACAAGGGACTGATCACGCCACCCTGCGGGGTGCCGCGCTTGCTCCGCTTGCCGCACGTCATCCGCCGGTTCCCGTTCTCATCCCGCCCTTCGACCGGCGTCTTTAACCACATCTTGATGACGTGTAAGACTTGCCGGTCCGAAATACGCCGCGCCACGCATTCGAGCAACTCGGCGTGCGGAATCGTATCGAAGTACTTCGACAAATCGGCGTCGACTACATCGGTGTAGCCTCCACACAGCAGTTTATGCACTCTCCGGATCGCGTCGTGCGCGCTCCGTTTCGGCCGGTAGCCATAGGCCTCCGGGTCCAAATCCGCCTCGAAGATCGGCTCGATCACCAGCTTGGCAGCGGTTTGCGCCACACGGTCCCGAAGGGTCGGGATGCCGAGCGGACGCTCGCCGCCGCCGGGCTTGGGAATCATCACCCGTCGCACCGGCCGAGGCCGGTAGCTCTTCGAGCGCAAGTCTTGTTGCAGGCTTCGCAACCACTCCTGGCGGCCTTGGAATTCGATCTGTTCAAACGTCACGCCGTCCACTCCCGCAGCCCCGCCGTTGGCCTTTGCCATCCGGTAGGCGTGCTCGAGAATGTCCCCGCGCCAGACCTTGTCCCAGAGCTGATAGAAGCGGAAGTTCGGCTCCTGCTTCGCTTTGAGATAAAGCTTCTTCTGTAGGGTCCTGATCTTTTCCGGCGTTGCCAGACTCATGTCAATCGCCTGATCCGACTCGGCTTCCGAAGCGTGCCGGAAGGCAGGGCCCTTCGCTCCCCCGGCGTTACCCAGCTTCCGCGCTACTACGGCCCTGTCCGACTCCCCGTCGAGTCCGCCCTCCTTACCGAGGACGGCGGAGTTGCGAACTCCACCCGCCGGGGCCTCCCTTTCTGCACTGCGGTCTCCCTTGGCTGACATGCCGTGCCCACTACCCCGGCGGACCGAACCGGTGCGCGTGTCGGTTGCTTCCCGGTTCGTGCGGCCTTCCCCGTATCTCAGGCGGGTCGGCGTCCGCGACTTCCCTTTCGAGGCCTGCTCAGGCTTACTGCGCGTTACGGCCTGTCGGCTTGCTCGCCCGGCTTTCTCCGGACTTTGTCACGAGGCTTCCGCTCGGCCGATTACTCGACCAAGCCGCTCGTCAGCTTCCATGCCTACCGACAACTACATGGGTGGGCTCCTTCCTCCCACAGGGTGTCCGCGCCGAAAAGGCGCACTGAGAAATGCGGGCTAGGACCGGCACGAGTGCCGGTCGCCGATCTTCTCGGAGACGGTCGAACAGGTCTTCAACCTGGTGCCTTGCGGGGGCGCGGATCCACCGCGGCGGGGAGAGTTAGGGTGAACAGGCTGCCTTTTCCGAGGGCGCTTGTGACCGTCAAGCCGCCGCCCATGGCTTGGGCGGTGTCGCGGGCCAGGCTTAGGCCAAGCCCGGCGCCCTGAATCTGTGCATCTTGGGCGACTCGGCCGCGATAGAAGGGATCGAAGATGTGCGCCAGGTCTCGCCGCTCAATCCCGAGGCCGCGGTCCTCGATCGCAAAGTGTACCTCCAGACCGTCACGGGACCCGTTAGGCGACGACGAGGCCGAAGCTCGTACACCCATCCATTTCGCCTTGCCGCCGTATTTCAAGGCATTGTTGATCAGGTTTTCGAGGATCTGCCCCAGCGCCCTGAGGTCGGCCGAAACCGCGGGGAGATCTTCCTCGATCTGAGTATCGACGGTGAAACCGGCCTCTTTGATCGCCGCCGAAGTCTCCTCGATAGCGGCGTTGACGGCTTCGGCCGGCGCGAGCGGGCGCAGGTCGTAGGAAACTGAATCCGCCTCCGACGCCGCGAAGCGCAAGGTCTGCTCGACCATCGTCGAGAGCCGACGCCCGTGGTTTCGAATCAACGCACCGTATTCGCGTATCTTTTCGGGCGAATCGACGACGCCGGCCGCCAAGTTATCGGCGGCTGAGCGAATCACCGCCAGCGGCGTCTTGAGTTCGTGCGAAACGCCGGCGACGAAATCCATTTGCAGTTTCGCCAGACGTTGGGCGCGATTGCTGGAGACCAGGATCATCCCCATCGTCAGACCCAACACCAAGAGAATGCCGAGACCGACCGCCAGGTTGCGCCGCCGAAACGATTCCGCCACGGCATCGAGAGAGCCCTCGGGGTGCTTCACGGCGAGTACCCAACGGCCCCCGGGGGCGGCGACTACCGGCGGACCACCGCGGCGGAACCCGCGACGCCGGCCGCAGCCTTCGGGACCCGGACCGACCAAGCGTCGAGCGCGCTCGGCGAAGACGGCGGGATCGAACGCCAAGGGAACGCGCATCTCGGCATCGGCGAACGAGTCGGCGGTCAGCTCGGGGTTCGACGAGAAGAGCATCGTTGACGGTGTCGAGGCGCCGCCGGCGGCGCTTCCCGCTGCATCTTCGAGAAAGACGGCTACCTCATAGACGAAACCCGGCTCGCCCACGAAGTGTCTCGTCGCCAACTCGGGCAGCATTTGTTCTCCGAGAAATGCTCGATCCAACTCAAGCAGCAAATAAGCCGGGAGCGGGCGCGCGCCGGCGCGAAACAGACGCCGCTCGGAGGGTCGCGGGGGCTGGGGGATCATCAACAATCCAATGCGCGCGACGAGAAGGGGCCTGCCAAAACCCATTCGCGGCGGCCGCTCCCCGTCAGCGGTACCGCGATTGAGATAACGTCGCGCGGCGTCGAAATGCTCGGGCCACTCGACCTCGGTAAACTGCTCGGCCTCCCGGTCTAGTTGGGAAATATGGGCTTCCCCGCCCTGGCGCATCTCGGCGAAAAACACTTGCTTGAGCAGATCCGGATAGGACGCGGTTTGCCGCCAGGCTTCCCATCGGCCGGTGTAGAGGGTGCCGCTTCGCTCCCTCATGGAGCGGAAATCGGGGCGGAAGGCGGCGCCCAGGGTGAACAGCTCGCGGTTCAGTTCCGCCTGAAACTGACGCACGGCGGTGCCCATGGCGGCCTGCATGCGTTGGCGGTGACCGCGGCTGACCTCGCTGATCCAGCGGTACTGCAACCACGCCAAGATCAACAGGGTGAGAGTCAGCCCCAAGTCCGGATTTCCACTTTAGTTTCGGTTCTGCTAACCATCGGGTGGACTCGGACGCCTTTATTTATGCGGGCTTGAAAGCACTCAAGGCGCTGAGGAGATCAACACCCAATGGGTGAAAAAGAAAACAAACCGTTTCAGCTCACCTTCAATGGATTTCTCAAGGTCGATTTCCAAGGATCGCGAGTCACCTCGGATGGCGGGCTGATTCTCATTCGCGAACTGGACGAACGACTCGGACTAGGCAAGCTGATAGACGAGCATCTGACGGATTCGCGGCAAGGCTCGAACAAGAAGTTCCCGTTCGTCGATCTGCTGCGACAGTCGGTCTACTCCCGCTTGGCGGGCTACGAGGATCTCAACGACGCCGTTCGTGTCTCCGCCGATCCAACCTTTCGGCTGATTGGCTCGAAGAAGAACTGGGATCGCGGCGCGGCGCTGACCTCCCGGCTGCAGAGCTTCGAGACCGCCATGCTCGCCGGCGACGAGAATCTGATCGGGCTGATGGCGGTGAACCGCGAGTTGATCGCGCAAGCCGAGGCCGGTGATGACTCCGAGTGCGTCGTGCTGGACATGGACTCTACCGAGAGCCCCGTCCACGGCCGGCAGGAAGGCAGCGCCTACAACGGCCACTTCGAGTCGGTCTGCTACCACCCACTGTTGCTGTTCAACCAGCACGGCGATTGCTTGGCGGCAAAGTTGCGACCGGGCAACGTGTCCAGCGCCGAGGACTGGGACGAGCTGCTGCTGCCGGAAATCGAACGCCAACAGGCGGAGGGCAAACAGGTGACGTTCCGGGCCGATGCCGCCTTCGCCAAGCCGGATATTTACGAGACGTTGGAGGAGCGCGGCGTGGACTACGTGATTCGCATCCCGGCCAACAAGAGCCTGGAGCTGGAGATCGAAGATATCCTGTTTCGTCCGCCGGGCAGGCCGAGCGCAAAGCCCCTGGTGCGCTACAGGAGCTTTCGGTATCAGGCCGCGAGCTGGTCGAAGTCCCGGCGGGTTGTTGCGAAGGTCGAGCATCACCAAGGTGAGTTGTTTCCTCGCGTTGGTTTCATCGTCACGAGCATGGCCTTGCCGAGCCGCTCGCTGGTGCGGTTCTACAACAAGCGCGGCACGGCGGAGCAGTGGATCAAGGAAGGCAAACAAGCGACGCATTGGACAAGGCTGTCATGCCATCGGTTCCGGGCCAACGAAGTGCGACTGCAACTCAGCGTGCTGGCCTATAACCTGGGGAATCTATGGCGGAGGCTCGGGCTGCCGCAACGGATCAAGAGCTGGTCGCTGACGAGCTTGCAACAGCGGCTGATGAAGACGGGCGGTAGGCTGGTCAAGCATGCGCGGTACTATTGGCTGCTGTTGGCCGAAGGACATCTGAACCGGCGGCTGTTCGGCGACATGCTGCATAGGATCTGGGCGCTGCCTGTGCCGGGTGGGTAGCGTTGCCCGGGCGAGGATCAACAGTTTTTGGCTCCAAAAAGGTTTCGCAGGGAGCAGTGTCGGCCAGAGCGCCGTTCAGTCCGCTCAATCAACGTCTGTGAGCGGACGGACGAGCCCTGGCGCCTACCGGCGGAGGTGATGTGCAGGGTTCAGCGCGAAAAGACGTGGTATTCGGCGCAGCGGGGGTGTATCCTGTGACCGTGCCAGGGCCAAAATGGAAATCCTGGCCAAGACGGCGATCGTCGCTCGCAGCGAAGAATGGCGGCCGGCCTTCATTGTTTCGAGCATAGGTTTGTTGGCGCCCGACCGCAAGAGAGGCGGGTGGCGGACGGCGCTGGAGGGCGGATTAGGCTGTAGTTTTTGCAAAGTGTTAACAAGTCGCTAGTGCCACGACCGCTCGAAAAAGCTTGTTTGGATGCAAAGCACTATTCTTGAGTGAGCGCATCGCGTGGCGATGCGGCTCTGGTTGGCAAGTGGTTTCCTCCGCAACGGCGGATCGAAGCCTTCTCAACAAGGTCGGGGAAAGGTGTCTTTTCACGTGGTCTGAGTACTAGCGAGGAGGCTGTCGGCTGCTTTTCCAGAGCAACCTTGGTGACGGTGGGTGCGTCGGTATTCGAAGAGACGGTGAGCGGGAGGTCTCCGCGGTTATATGGGGATCGGTCGATGGGCAGGCCTGGAGACCTGCCCCACTGGGTTGGGCTTTTCGGACGTAATGGGGGGGAAGTTTTTTTGGGGCTCGGGGGAAAAGTGGGCTGGGCGGTGATTTGGTAAGTTGGGAAAAGCTACCGTTATATACAGATGTTGTTGCTTCGACGTAGTTGCCTCTCGTCTCTTTTCGCGGTTGCGGTCGCGGTACCGCTTTTGGTTTCTCCGATTGTCGATGAGGCCGCCGCGCAGGGGCAAGGCCCCGCGACGACCAATCGGCAGGCCGCGCCGAAGCGTGCTTTACCCAAGGGAATGACTCCGCCGAAAGTCGACTACCGCGATATCGCGGCGGAGGCGGGACTGACCGGCGTGAATATCTCGGGCAGCTCGACCGAGAAGGTCTACATCGTGGAGTCCACCGGGACCGGCGTCGCCATATTCGACTACGACAAGGACGGGCTGCAAGACATCCTCTTCGTCAACGCCGAATACCTCGAAGAGAAAGAGGCCGCGCCCGTCAAACACTATCTCTACCGCAACAAGGGCAATCTGAAATTCGAGGACGTTACCGAGGCCGCCGGCATCGACCACAGCGGCTGGGCGCAGGGCGTCTGCGTCGGCGACGCGGATGACGACGGTAACCCCGATGTGATGATCCCCCAGTGGGGACAGAACATTCTCTACCGCAACAAAGGCGACGGGACCTTCACCGACGTGACGAAGAAGAGCGGACTCGAGGCTCCGGGCAAGCGATGGAGCAGCGGGTGTGCCTTTCTCGATCATGACCGCGACGGGGATCTCGACCTCTTTGTCGCCAACTATCTCCGCTTTGATCCGGACAAGACGCCGAAGCCGGGCCAGGGCGCCGAGTGCCGCTGGAAAGGCATCCCGGTACTGTGCGGACCGCGCGGGTTGCCGGGCGAATCGATGTCGTTGTATGAAAACGACGGCAGCGGAAATTTCACCGACATCACCGACGAAGCCGGCATCGAGACCGACAAGAACTACTACGGCTTCACGCCGTTAGTGACCGATCTGGACGGCGACGGCTGGGTCGATGTTTATGTAACGTGCGACTCGACGGCCAGTTTGCTTTTTCACAATCAGCAAGACGGCAGCTTCGAGGAGATCGGCGTAATCTCAGGGACAGCCTACAACGTCGACGGCCAAGAGCAAGCCGGCATGGGCGCCACGGCGGGCGACTTTGACGGCGACGGCGACTTCGATATCTTCAAGACCAATTTTTCGAACGACACCCACACGCTCTACCTCAACGAAGGCGACACGCTTTTCAGCGATGAAACCGTCTCCACCGGGCTGGCGGTCAATACGCAACTCTTGGGGTGGGGAACGGCTTTTATCGATTTCGACCAGGACGGCTGGAAGGACCTATTCGTCGCCAACGGCCACGTCTATCCCGGCGTCGACAAACACGACATCGGAGAAACGTTTTTTCAGGAACGGCTGCTCTACTGGAACCGCGGTGACGGGCAGTTTCATGACATGGTTGGCGCGGCAGGACCGGGAATCGCCACCCCACATTCCTCACGAGGCATCGCCATCGGGGATCTGGACAACGACGGCACGCTCGAGATCGTCACCGTCAACATGCATCAGGCGCCGTCGCTGCTGAAGAACTACGCCCCGGCGGGCCATGCGATTTTGATCGAGGCGCTGATGGAATCGGGACGCGCGGCGCTGGGCGCCAAGATCGACGTGACCGCGGGCGATCGAACCCAGAGCGACGAAGTGCGCAGCGGGGGCTATCACATTTCGCACAGCGATTTCCGAGTGCACTTCGGGCTCGGGGACGCAGAGAAGGTGGATGTCACGATCCGCTGGCCCGACGGCGGGGAGAGTTCTTTTAGCGGGGTGGCGGCCAATACGTGGGTCGTGATTACCGAGGGCGACGCAAAACCCTCGGTCAAGCAGAAACTCGCCAAGCCGGCGACGGACTAGCCAAGGGGGACCCTCTGCCCCCCCCGCATCCCATAACGTAAATGGGTGCTGCCCGTGTTCCTGCCGCCCTTTCGGGGCTCGACCTGAATTGTTTCGTACCCAGGGTTCCGCCTTCGGCTTCACCCTGGGCTATATTCCGGCCGCCGCTTCGCGGCTCAAGGCGCGCCGCGATTTCACGGCCCATAGAGTAATCTTCAGTACACTTCGCTGGTCATTTTCGGAAGAGACATTGCGAGCCAGGTGAAGTTTCAGCGGAGACTTGTGAATGGGCAGGCTTGGAGACCTGCCCCACCGTGGCGGCTATTGGCGATTCAGACGGTCAGGGTGCGCAGATATTCGTAGCTTTGCCGCAGACTCTCGATCGGGTCGCCGGGGGTGAAATCCTGTTCGACGAAATAATGCTTGACGCCGGTATCGGGCGCCTGCCGTAGGATCGCCGCGAAATCGACCGTGCCGTTTCCGGCTTCGGTGAAATCCTCGGGGGCGATGTCTTCGTTGTAGCGGGTGTCCGCGCCCTTGGCGAGGTCCTTGAGATGAAGCATGGGGACGCGGCCTTTGAGTCGCTTGAGGATCTCGACCGGATCAGTACCGGAGATGCTGACCCAGAAAACATCGACTTCGAATGATGCCACCTCGGGGTCGAAGCGTTCGATCAGCACTTCGTAGGGGCTTTGACCCGCACTCGCGTCAAACTCGAAAGCGTGGTTGTGATAACAGAGGCGCAGGCCGTGCTTGGCCGCAATTTCACCAGCCTGATTGAATTGGTCGGCGAACTTGCGATAGACATCAAGACCGCCGCGCTCCTCGACGGAGATGTTTCCATGCATCATATACTCGGCGCCGGCTTCCTTGGCCTGCGCGGCGATTTCGTCGAGGCTTTCGTCGGGAGACGAACCGACCGGCCAATTGCCGGTGACCTGGGCTGACTCGATGGCCACGCTGATCGGGTGGAGCCCGACGCTCTTCAACAGCGGCAGCATTGTCTTGACCGAACCCCAGCCACCCTCGATCTCGACAAAACCGATTTCCGCCAGCCGTGTCAGGATGTCCTCGGCCTGATCGGGCAATTGGTTGCGGACGGTGTAGAGCTCCGCGCCGAGCGGCGCCGAAAAAGTAGACACGGCAGGCTCGGCCGTTTCCGCCGCGGGTTCGGGGCCGCCGCAGGCAGCAGCGGCGAGGCCGGCGCCGGCCGTCCATTGCAAGAAGTCGCGTCGAGACGCTCCGTGCCTCGCTGTGTTCGCCGTAGTCGCGTGATTTTCCGGGTACTGCTTTTTCATCCTGCCTTCCTTCGAGCTTGCTCATTGTCAAGCAGACTCAATTCTACGCATGGCCGAGCCGGGACCTCAATGGGTGCACGATCTAAACCAACCCGCTCCAACATCGCCGCCCGCGGGTCGATATGAAGAAGGACGAGCGACTCATGGCGAAACTTTGTCGACCGCATGCCGAGGACGGCAAGGTATGAAAACCGATTGGGCTACGCTGCTGGGCCTGGTGCTGGCGGTGGGCGGCATCAGCGCGGGGTTGGTTCTGGAAGGCGGCTCGGTCTTCGAAGTCCTGCAACCCACCGCCGCCTTGATCGTCTCTGGAGGCACGATGGGCGCTACGCTGGTGGCGCAGCCGATGGGAACGGTCTGGGGAGCGCTAGGACAAGTCCTTCATCTGTTTGCCGAACCGCGCTACGACGTCCGCCCCGTGGTCGAGCAGATCGTCGAATTGGCGCAGAAGGCGCGCAGGCTGGGCATCGTTTCCTTGGATAAGGAAATCGAGGACATCGGCGACCCCTTCCTCAAGAAAGCGGTCACGCTCGCCGTTGACGGCACCGAGCCAAAGGACTTGCGCCAGATTCTGGAAAACGAAATCGATCTGGATGTCGCGCGACGGGAGTCGGAGGCTCGAGTGCTCGAGATCGCCGGGGGCTTCGCTCCGACGATCGGCATTATCGGCGCCGTGTTGGGGCTGATTCAGGTGATGAAGCATCTGCAAGATATCAATGAGGTCGGGAAAGGGATCGCCGTGGCCTTTGTGGCGACCATCTATGGAGTCGGCGCGGCCAACTTGTTGCTGCTTCCTGGAGCCAAGAAGATCGCCGGCAGAGCACACCGCATGGAAACCTTTAAGCCGAGATCGTCGCTGTCGATCGGGACCGTTTCGCCGGCCGGTTGCCCGCAACCCACCAAAGCGAGTGAGATGTTCAAAAACACGGCGAATCCGAACGCCGGCATGCGTGCGTAGGCTAAGTACGGCACTCTTGTTGTCCTCATGTCTCCACTCCTCTCGTCTCTTGTCGCTGCACCCTTGCGTGATCAGCTCCCATCTTAGGGAATTGTACCGCCGCGGGATAACGGGTGGGGAGGCGATCCGGACTACGCCGCTTTCAGGAGATTGGCGGGTGCGGAACGTATCGGTGGAGAACGCATTGTCAAGTCAATGAGCACGCGATAGTTTCAGTTGTCGGCAGCTCGAACACCTAAGCGAAGAGCGCGCGGCCGGCCGAGGAACCAGCACGCTAGAGCCTAAACCGTACGGGTCTCGCCGCGTTTGGCAAAACGATCGTCGACGACAAGATCTCTCTTGGCGTTGGCCGCCAGCCTCCTCTCCCCAGTCCGGCCCGCAGCATTGTCAAGTTAACGCATCACAAGCTAGCGAGATCTCGCTTGATGCCCGATGCGATGGCTTGGTCCCTCGGCTGCCGCTTATTGAGTCTCGCAAAATAAAGTGACACCTTTTTGGGGTACGTACGTCTTTGTATGTATGGGAAATACAAAAGGCGTACGGCGGGATTTCGAGGCCCTGGAGAAGCGCCGTTTCAAAGCGATCCGGTTGGTCGAGCAAGGCTGTAGTCAGTCCGAGACAGCGAGGCGATTGAAGGTCGCGCGGCAAAGCGTCAGCGAGTGGCTGCGACGATACCGGCGTGACGGCGAAGCCGGGTTGCGCCAGGCCGGCCGCGCCGGCCGTAAGCCGCTGTTGGACGCCGCGCAGCTCGAACGCCTCGAGGCGTTGCTGCTGGAAGGCCCCGAGGCGCACGGCTTCCCGACGCCGCTGTGGAGCTGTCCGCGGGTCGCTCGTCTGATCGGAGACGAGTTCGGCGTGCGCTATCACGAGGGCCATGTCTGGAAGATCCTGCGGGCGCTCGGTTGGAGCCCGCAACGGCCCGTCGGCAAAGCGCGGGAGCGCAACGAAGAGGCCATCCGCGGCTGGCAGCGCAAGACTTGGCCGGCCATTAAAAAAAAGCCCGCAAAGAAGAACGTACGATCGTCTTCATCGACGAAAGCGGATTGAGTCAGAAGCCGCATCGTTGCCGCACCTGGGCGCCGCGCGGCGAGACACCGGTGTTGGAGTTCAACTTCAACTGGGACAAGCTGTCGGTGTCGGCCGGGCTGACGTTGCGCAACTTTTACTTCCGGCTCTATCCCGGCGCGATCGGCGAGCTGGAGGTCATCGACTTCCTGAAGGCTTTGGTGCGCCACATCGACGGCCCACTGCTGATCGTCTGGGACCGGCTGCCGGCGCACCGCAGCCGCCTGGTGCGGGAGTTCATCCAGCTCTCCGAGGATCACATCGCAACGGAGTACTTGCCGCCCTATGCGCCGGAGTTGAACCCGGTGGAATACATTTGGGCGTACTGGAAGCAGCACGAGTTGCCCAACGTCTGCCCGAAGGACTACTGGGAACTCGACGAGCGCGCCCGCAAAGCGCTGCGGCGAATGCGCCGCAAACCGCGCTTGATTACCGCTTTCTGGAAACAGTCTTCTCTTTGTCTCGATTGACAGTATATTATGCGAGACTCAGTAAGTTCACAAGGCCGGTCGAAGGAATCCGATCCGCAGTTGTTCCGAAACCAAGACTGTCGGCGCGCCAAGAGACCGCAACGGGAACCCCGCTTTGGTTCGAGGGGGTGGTAAGATTTCCACAAGACGGAACCACGGCGCTGTCGGCGCTTTTCTCGCTGTTCCGGCCCGTTTTTCAGCCTCTTCCAAGGAGCCGGCCATGAAAAAGAAGATGATTCGAAACCGGCGCGACGTTCTCGCCGGATCGAGCTGGGCGCTCTTCGGCGCCGGCTTCCTCTCGCGCGTCGACAAGGTCGCCGCGCAACAGAGCTCCCCTTCGCTGATCGATGAAGTGGGTCGCCAAGCCTCGGGCGAAAGCGAGAAGCTGCTGCTCCCGGTGGAGGCGGACGCCGAGGGGCCGCCCGAACCCGCCGCCTACGATCGCTTGCCGCTCGAGTGGAACAAACGGACCGTGGCGCGCTTCAAGGAAAGACTGGCCGAGAGAGGCGTAGAAGCTTTCCTGGTCCGCGACCCGCTCAACCCAGGATTTCCATTTTGGCCCTGGCACGGTCACAGGATACACCCCCGCTGCGCCGAATACCACGTCTTTTCGCGCTGAACCCTGCACATCACCTCCGCCGGTAGGCGCCAGGGCTCGTCCGTCCGCTCACAGACGTTGATTGAGCGGACTGAACGGCGCTCCGGCCGACACTGCTCCCTGCGAAACCTTTTTGGAGCCAAAAACTGTTGATCCTCGCCCGGGCAACGCTACCCACCCGGCACAGGCAGCGCCCAGATCCTATGCAGCATGTCACCGAACAGCCGCCGGTTCAGATGCCCCTCCGCCAGCAGCAACCAGTAGTAGCGAGCATGCTTGACCAGCCGACCGCCGGTCTTCATCAACCTGTGTTGCAAACTCGTTAGCGACCAGCTTTTGATTCGCTGCGGCAGCCCTAGCCGCCGCCACAGGTTGCCCAGGTTGTAGGCCGGCACGCTGAGTTGCAGCCGTACCTCGTTGGCTCGGAAGCGGTGACACGACAAGCGGGTCCAGTGCGTGGCCTGTTTGCCTTCTTTGATCCACTGCTCCGCCGTGCCGCGCTTGTTGTAGAACCGCACGACCGAGCGGCTCGGCAAGCTCATGCTCGTCACGACAAATCCGACGCGCGGGAATAGTTCGCCCTGGTGATGCTCGACCTTGGCGACAACTCGCCTTGCCTTCGACCAGCTCTCGGCCTGATAGCGAAAACTCTTGTAGCGCACTAGGGGCTTGGCGTTCGGCCTGCCCGGTGGCCGAAACAGGATGTCCTCGATCTCCAGCTCCAGGCTCTTGTTCGCCGGGATGCGAATCACGTAGTCCACGCCGCGCTCCTCCATCGCCTCGTAGATCTCGGGCTTGGCGAAGGCGGCGTCGGCGCGGAACGTCACCTGTTTGCCCTCCGCCTGTTGTCGTTCGATCTCCGGCAGTAGCAGCTCGTCCCAGTCCTCGGCGCTGTGCACGTTGCCGGGACGCAGCTTCGCGCCTAGTATAGCGTTTCATTAAAACATAACCATAAGACAATGTTTCCTGCTAGACTGGTCGCATGGCAGGAAAATCGAAGCGTCCCCCACTGCTGCTCACGACCGAAGAGGTGCAACATCTGAAACGGCTGCGGCGTTCCCGCAAGGCTCCGGCTCGGGAGGTGCGGCGCGCCGAGATTCTGTGGCGCTATCATGGCGGCGAGACAATCGCCGAGATTATGCGGGCCGTGAAGATGACCCACAAGAGCGTTGCCAAATGGATCGAGCGAGCCCTCGCCATCGGAGTGCAAGCAGCGCTCAAGGATGCCTATCATCGTCCCTACGAGCCCCGCATCTCCGAGGAGGCCAAGGCCTGGGTGGTGCATTTGGCCTGTTGCAAACCCAAGGAACTGGGATACGCCGCCGAGTTGTGGACCCGCGGCGCGCTCGCTCTCCACGTGCGCCGGCATGCCGTGGAGGCGGGCTATCCGGCCCTGGGGCAAGCGGCCAAGGCGACCGTCCACCGGATTCTGGCGGGGCAGCCGCTGCATCCAGAGAAGGTGAAATACTACCTGGAGCGTCGCGACCCGGAGTTTGAGTCCAAGATGCGGCAGGTGCTGCTGGTCTACCGCGAGGTGGCCTTGCAAAATGAAAGCTCGGGCGAGGGCGGCCCCTCGCCGGGCGTGATCACGGTTTCGGTGGACGAAAAGCCCGGTGTGCAAGCGATCGCCAACACCGCCCCGGACCTGCCGCCGGTCCCTGGGCGGCATCCTTGTACGGCTCGGGATCACGAATACCAACGTCTGGGAACCTGCTCGATTCTAGCGGCGCTGGACTTGCACGACGGCCGCGTAACGGCGCGGGTCGAGCGGCGGCACCGCAGCCGCGAATTCATCTCACTGCTGAAGGATCTGGACCAATTCTATCCGGCCGAATGCACGATTCGATTGATCTTGGACAATCATTCCGCTCACATATCCAAGGAGACGAAGGACTATTTAGCGACGCGGCCGAACCGCTTCAAATATGTGCACACGCCGACCCACGGGTCCTGGCTGAACATTGTGGAGACGCTGTTTGGGAAGATGCCCCGGACGTTTTTGAAGCGCATCCGGGTGGAGTCCTGGGAGGAGCTTCGGGAACGAATCCTGCTGGGGATCGCGGAAATCAACGCCGCTCCGGTGGTCCACCGCTGGAGCAAGTTCGAGGCGCTCGAGGAAGCGCCTGAGTTGGGTATAATTTAATGAAACGCTATACTAGGCAGTCGCCGTGCTGGTTGAACAGCAACAGCGGGTGATAGCAGAGGGACTCAAAATGGCCGTTGTAGGCACTGCCTTCCTGTTGGCCGTGGACGGGGCTCTCCGTGGAGTCCATGTCGAGCACCACGCGGTCTGAACCGTCGGGAGCTTCGGCTTGCGCGACCAGCTCCCGGTTCACTGCCATCAGCCC
Source organism: Bryobacterales bacterium (assembly GCA_965238125.1). Taxonomy (GTDB): domain Bacteria; phylum Acidobacteriota; class Terriglobia; order Bryobacterales; family UBA6623; genus UBA6623. The sequence goes on from OZ250179.1 coordinate 2,567,056, forward strand.
CAGCAAGTTCTCTTCGCTCGCCAGCATCTCCGTCTCGAAGCCATGCAGCGTCGAGGTCAAGGCTGCTCCGCGATCCCAGTTCCTCTTCGAGCCGATCAAGCGAAAGGTCGGATCGGCGGATACTCGAACGGCGTCATTGAGGTCCTCGTAGCCAGCGAGTCGGCTGTAGACCGACTGCCGCAGCAGATCGGCCAGCGCGAACTTCTTGTTCAAGCCTTGTCGCGAGTCGCTGAGATGCTCGTCGATCAGCTTCCCGAGTCCGAGTCGTTCATCCAGTTCGCGAACGAGATTGTCGCGAGTCGCTGAGATGCTCGTCGATCAGCTGGCCGAGTCCGAGTCGTTCATCCAGTTCGCGAACGAGAATCAGACCGCCATCCGAGGTGACTCGCGGAAATCGACTTTGAGAAATCCATTGAACGTGAGCTGAAACGGCTTGTTTTCTTTTTCACCCATCGGGTGTTGACCTCCATGGCGTCCTTATCGGGCTCTAGCCCCTATCAATAAAGACGCTGAAGGTCGCTGGATGGTCTGAAGCTCATACATCAAATTGAAAATGCGGGTTAAGATGCTCATGCTCGAAGGCGCGGTCAGTCTTGCCGAAGGCCTCAACCCGCGTTTGATCCGGAGCCGCCTCGAAGTCTTCCTCGAACCCGCCGAGCGCGGCGCGACCGACGCGCAGGACTATGGCTAGCCCGCTTTTCTCATCGCCTGGCGAGGCAAAGTGCATGAAAGGCCTGTCAGTACGAGGCGCGCGCCGCTTGGCGCCCCATCTCTTAAGCAAAGGGGCGTACTTGAACAGTAACCGTGAGCACGGCCGGCAAGCGCAACGAAGTAATGGCGGGCCTATCGTGTGCTTTGCCCGTCAGGCGGTGAGACATGCGGGCTAGAGGGGCCCGAAAGACCGGTTCCCGGCGTGGCCGCATTCCAACCGGCGACAAATCGGAGCGGTGGCTTGTTTCCTACGCCGATTTCATCACGCTTTTGTTCGCTTTCTTCGTGGTGCTCTTCGCTGCCTCCGACATTGATCGCGCGAATATGGCGCGGCTTGTGGAGGCTTACGCAAGACATTTGCCGGGGTATTCGCCGCCGCCTGCTTCGCACGGCGCCGAAATCGAAGCCGCCTCGGGGGAATCGAAGTCCCCGGGCCCGATCGAAGAGTTGGAAGCCGTCAAGGAACGCTTGGAGCAAAAACTCGCGGCCATGGTCGAGGACGGCAAGGTTTCCGTCACGTTGCAGCCGCGAGGCTTGGTTCTCAGTCTGCAAGAGGCCGCGTTCTTCCCGATCGGAAGAGCCTCGTTTTCGAACCGGCGCGGACGCCCTGCTCGTCGAGGTAGGTCAAGCCGTGGCGGCGACCGGCGACCGGCCGATTCGACTCGAAGGGCACACCGACGACGTGCCTATCCACAACCACGAATTCGCCTCCAATTGGGAACTGTCGAGTTGGCGAGCTATCGAGGTGATGAAACTGCTGACCGGCCGCTTCGGCGTCCCGCCTAACCGCGTTTCCGTCGTAGGCTACGGCGACTTGCGCCCGCTCGCCGCCAACGACACCGCCCGCGGCCGAGCCCGCAACCGCCGCGTCGACATCGTCATTCTCAGCCGCTCGGCGGCCGCCCGCACCCCCCGCCAGAAAGCCGGATAGGCCCCGCCGCCTTTGTCCGCCGTGCGGGTTTCAACGCCTGGGCACCGTCCGCTTGCCCTCTTCGCCCGGAGTTTTGGCGCCGGCGGGATAGAAAATTTCGATGCCCCCGATGCGCGAAAACCGAGGTCGAAGGGCCGCCAAGCCCCGCATCCAGGCCCGAACCCCTCGAAAACACCGTGATTCCCGAATCAGCCCTCGCCGTGTCGCCGGAATAAACGATCGATAAAAATTTTCAATCGGGGCCATAGAAACGTTCTTCTTGTTTCGGTCTCCACGGCGTTGCAAGATAAAGGTCGCTGATGCCGAGACACTAGTCGTCTATCTAAGTCAGCTGTCGGCGAGGTGTTCCCTTGTCGAGGAAGTGGAGTAGCAAAATGAGATTCAGTGCCAGGTTGCGTTTGTTAAGTGTGGGTCTGATCCTGTGTTCGCCGGTGTTGGCACAGGATGCCGACCCGGTCGCGGATTTAAAAGTTGCCGCCGATACCATCTGGGTTTTGGTTACGGCTTTTCTTGTCTTCTTTATGAACGCCGGTTTTGGCTGCGTCGAGGCGGGTTTCTGCCGCGCGAAAAACGCGGTGAACATCCTCGGGAAGAATTTTGTCGTTTTCGGGCTCTCATCGATTGCTTTTTGGATTCTCGGATTCGCCATCATGTTCAGCGACGGCAACAGCTTTCTCGGGCTGGAGGGCTGGTTCCTGGAGGGGGCCGACAACAGCCCTGCCGTGGGCGACGCCTACGAGGGGGTCTACGGTTCCATCTCTTGGACCGGTGTTCCACTGTTAGCGAAATTCTTCTTCCAGCTTGTCTTCGCGGGTACGGCGGCGACGATCGTCTCGGGTTGCGTGGCCGAGCGCATCCACTATAAGGCCTACATGATCTTTACGCTGGTGCTGGTCGGTATTCTCTACCCCATCACCGGGCACTGGATTTGGGGCGGCGGTTGGCTGGCCGATCTCGGTTTTTGGGACTTTGCGGGATCCACGGTTGTCCACTCGGTCGGCGGCTGGGCCGGACTGGCGGGCGTCATATTGCTGGGAGCCCGACGCGGCAAGTACAAAGCCTCGGGCGGCGTGCGGCCGATTCCGGGCCACAGCATGGCGTTGGCGTTTCTCGGCGGGTTGATCCTCTGGCTCGGGTGGTTCGGTTTCAATCCGGGCAGCACAATGGCCGCCGACCCGGGCGCCATCGCCCACATCGTCGTGACTACGAACTTGGCCTGCGCGGCGGGTCTGTTGGCCTCCACGATCGTGGCCTGGGTGTGGCTCGGGAAGCCGGACTTCAGCATGACCGTCAACGGCGCCTTGGGCGGCCTGGTGGCCATCACGGCGCCCTGTGCCTTTGTTGACGTCTGGGCCTCGGTTGTGATCGGCTTGATCGCCGGCCTGCTTATCGTGCCGGCCGTGCGGTGCTTCGACAAGTTTAGGATTGATGATCCCGTCGGAGCGCTCTCGGTTCACTTGGTCAACGGGATTTGGGGGACTCTCGCGATCGGAATCTTCGGCAACGCCGGGGCCCCGGGAGGCGGTCCCAACGGGTTGCTGTACGGCGGCGGCGTGGAATCGTTGATCGCGCAGTTCATCGGCGTGGTCGCGGTCGGAGCCTTTACCATGATTCTCTCTCTGATTGCGTGGACTATCATCAAGACGATCGTGGGGCTGCGTGTCAGCGACGAAGAGGAAATGCGGGGTCTCGACCTCAGCGAGATGGGCATGGAGGCCTATCCGGGCGAGCCCATGCACGAAAAATAGTCAGGATCGAAACGCGGTACCTCGAAGGCTAAATACAGAAGGAGTACGGAATGAAAAGAATCGACGCCATCATTCAGCCATTCAAGCTCGACGACGTTCGGGAGGCTCTCAAGGAAGCCGGCGTCAACGGCATGACGATCTACGATGTCCGAGGACACGGACGCCAGAAAGGCCACAAGGAGGTCTACCGCGGTCAGGAGTACGAAGTGGATCTCCTTCCGAAAGTCAAATTGGAAGTGATCGTCAGCGACGAGCGGGTCCAGGAAACGGCCGAGGCCGTCATCCAGGCCGCCCGGACCGGTAAAATCGGAGATGGGAAGGTTTTCATCTACCCCGTCGAAGAGGCGATTCGCATCCGCAACAACGACACCGGCGAAGCCGCGCTGTAATCCGCAGCCGGTTTGCGGCCAGCTTTACGGCACTTGCCTCGCGCCCTGAACATGGCGCGGGGCGAGGCCTCGTGGTCGGTCCGATCGAGCCGGCTGTCCCCGCGCGCGCACTCCCGCGGTTCATCGTGGCGCTGTTTGGGCGACCCTGCTTCGAACGCCGGGGAAGACTTTCGATCCTTCATGCCCGAACCCGCGCCCACCACCATCGACGATTCCCTTGCCAAGATACGGGAACGCTTTTTCGCCGACGGCGACAGTTTGGTGAATGTGCGGGCGACCTCCGCTCTGACGGATGGAGTGGTCACGCGCTGTTTCGACGGGACGTTCGTCGACGCCGCGAGAAGCGGCGTTACGCTGGTCGCCGTCGGCGGCTATGGTCGCGCGCAACTGTTCCCGCATTCCGACGTGGATCTGCTCTTGCTGGTCGAACACCCCGGACAGACCGCTGCGTACAAGGACCAAATCTCCGCGTTGCTCACCGAACTCTGGGACGCCGACCTGCGCGTCTCGCACTCGGTCCGATCGCCCGCCGATTGTGCCCGCGTTGCGCCCGACAACGCGGAGTTGAACATCAGCCTACTCGACACCCGCTTCTTGGCGGGCGACCAAAGCCTCTACGAAGATCTTCGCTACCGCCAACTTCCGCGTTTCTATCTACGGGAACAGCGAACGCTGCTCAAAAACCTGGTCGAGTTGGCCCAGCAACGCCACGTGCTTGCCGGGCAGACCATTTATCACCTCGAGCCCGACGTCAAGGAACACCCCGGCGGGTTGCGTGATTTTCAATTGGCATGTTGGATTTCGCAGCTCACCAATATGTCGGCCGTTCTCTTGCCCGAAAGCGAGGAATGTCTGCCGACCGAGAACGCCGAAGTTCTCGCCGAGGCCAAACGTTTTCTTTTCTCGGTCCGAAGTTATCTGCACTACTTCAAGGGCCGCGACAACAACAAACTGGATTTCGAACGCCAAGACGAGGTCGCGGCCGCCGGCGCCGGCAAGGCGTTCACCCCGGCCCAAAGTACTTCGCAATGGATGCGCGATTACTTCCGCAACGTGCGCGTCATCTACCGCTTGGCGATGCGCATGATCGAGGAGAACGCGACGCAAGGCCAGTCGCTGTTCACTTTCTTCCGGGATCGCAAATCGCGGCTTTCGAACAACGACTTCGTCGTCCGCCGCGGGCGGGTCTATCCGCGCGGCAGTCAGGCGCTCGCCACGCAGCCCGAGCTCACGCTGCCGCTGTTTGTTTTTGTCTCGCGGCATGGAGTCCCGTTGGCGGTGGAGACGGAAAAGCGCGTCGAACACGCTCTGGAAGTGTTTACCGCCTATGCTCGCGAAGGCCGCCATTTGTGGCCGGTCGTCGCGGAAATTCTATCTCTCCCTTTTGCCTACGAAGCGCTGACGGCGATGCACGAGACGGGGGCGCTGATGGCGCTGTTTCCCGAATTCGAAAACATCGATTGCCTCGTCGTCCGGGATTTCTACCATCGCTTCACGGTGGACGAACACACTTTCGTCACCATCCAGACGTTGCATGATTTGGGGTCGGCGGAAGATCAGCTGACCCAACGGTACGGGCGCTTGGCAGCCGAGTTGGGCCGCCCCGAGGTTCTCCACTTCGCGCTCCTGTTTCATGACGTGGGCAAGGGCGCGCCCCAGAACGGCGGCCATTCCGAAAGAGGTCTCGAGTTGGCCGACAGCGCGATGGAGCGCATCCAAATGGAGGAGGAAGATCGCGATTCCGTGCGCTTCTTGATTCGCCACCACCTAGTGATGTCCGCGACGATGAGCGGCCGCGATTTGAGCGCTCCGGAAACGATTGAGCAAACCGCAGCGCTGGCCGGGACGACCGAACGCCTCAAAGCGCTGACTCTGATGACCTTCGCCGACATCAGCGCCGTCAACCCGAAGGCGATGACCGACTGGCGCAAAGAGCTGCTTTGGCAGCTCTATATCACGACCGATCGAGCCCTCGGCCGAGATGTCGAGGAGCACCGCATCCGCGTCGACGCCTCCGAGGCTCTGATGGAGCAGGCTTCCGACGATGAACGCGACGCCCTTCGAGAGTTTCTCGAAGGCTTCCCGCGGCGGTATTTGCGCACCCATGGAACTGAACAAATCCTTGAGCAATTTCGGTTAAGCCGTACACTCGACAAGAAATCAGCCGCGGCAAGCTTGACCCGTCGGAACTCGCTCTATGAAGTCGTCGTGATTGCTCGCGACCGTCCTTTCTTGTTTGCATCCTTGTGCGCGACCTTTGCCGGGTTCGGACTCAATATCGAAAAGGCCGAGGCTTTCGCCAATGAGAGCGGCCTGGCGCTCGACACTTTTTTCGTCTCCGACCCCGGGCGATCTCTTGAATTGAATCCGGGCGAAGATACCCAGGTGAAGAAGGCGTTGCTTGAAACGGCGAAGGGAACCGCCGACTTGGATGAGCTGTCGGCGCGGGGGAAGCCCTTTGGGGGCAAGCGCCGGCCGGGCTTCAAGCCTATCGTTTCCTACGACAACGACACTTCTCCCCGTGCCACGCTGTTCCACGTCAACGCGGAGGACCGCACCGGTCTTTTGTTCGATTTGGCCGCCAAGTTCTCGCAGCACGAATGCAATATCGAAGTCGTGCTGATCGACACCCAGGGGCATCGCGCCTTGGACGTTTTCTACCTGGTCGGTCCCGACGGCGCCAAGCTGCCCGTGGATGCCTGCGAGCGTCTCAAGACGGAATTGGTCGAGGCGGGGTCCGACACGGCGTCCTAGCCCGCGCCGGCCGGCACCGGCGGCCTGTGGTGGAAGAAGCAGGCTTACAGCGACAGCTCGCCGTTGAAGAGCATTTTCTTGAGCTTGAATTTGCGCTTGATTTCCATGCGCTCGGTCTTCATCCAAAATTCGACGTCCTTGTCGTCCAAGGTGATCGGGTCTGCCTTGGGGAAGACGAAGTAGAGATCGGTCTTCTCCATCTGCGTGGTGACTTGCAGATCGGCCGGCAGGATCGGTTCCTTGCCCTTGCGGCGCAGGCTGGTGTTTTGCTTGATTTGGTCGGGCACGCGCTGCATGAAGCCCGCCATGCGTCCGGGCAGGCCGGCTACCGAGACTACGTAATTGGGTTCCTCGCGATTGAGATAGTTCAGCCCATCCGTCGCCGTTGCCGCCTCGTTGCCGTAGCGGAGTTTGACGGAAGCTTGCTTGACCGGCAGCGCGGAGAACCAACGGACCACCGCTGTCATCTGGGGCATGCCCACACCGCCGCCAGGGCCGCCCAAACCGCCACCGCCACCGCCCCGGCCACCGCCTCGGCCGCCGCCACCGCTACCATAGGCGCCGCCGCCACCACCGCCGCCTCCGAACCCGCCGCCGCCTCCTCCGCCTCCGCCTCCGGGACGGCCACCGCCTCCGGGACGGCCGCCGCCACCGGGACGGCCGCCGCCACCGGGACCGCCGAAGCCGCCGCCCGCGCCGGGGCTGAACGATCCGACCATGCGGATGGTGACGTTTTGAGACCAGGGCGACTTATTGAGAACCTTGTCGACCTCCTTGGCGCTCCATTCGGTGTAGGATTTCGCCTCCCAGAAGTCCGCCGCCCAAAGCGCGGCGACGCTCAACGACGCTAAAGCCGCTCCACGAAAAATTGATTTCGTCATGAATTCACCTCAAAGCGCCCTAGTGGCGACGTTACATCTTCGCGGCGCCCTCTATCGGCAAGGCGCGCGGACTTGCCGCGGGGTTACACGGCGACTTGCTTTCCCGTGCTCGCTGAGACAAGTGTACTCAGCCAATGAGGGAAAACGGCAGGGGCTGCATCTGGATGTTTGTAATGTTTGAAACAACTTCCTCGTTGGCCCACTCGGGCTTGCCGCTCATTTCCTTCCATTCGTCGCTGGCGATGAATTTGCCCCAGGCCGCCTGGCGCGCCGCCTGGTCGTCGTACCAGACCATGTAGGTGAGATTGGGGAGTTTCGATCCCACGATGGCTTGGCCGAAAAAGACGGGGGTCACGCCGACCTTGCGGAACAGGGCGATTTCGCCCTTGTTGAACATATTGACCCGCATTTTCAATTTGATGTATGAGCTTCAGACCATCCAGCGACCTTCAGCGTCTTTATTGATAGGGGCTAGAGCCCGATAAGGACGCCATGGAGGTCAACACCCGATGGGTGAAAAAGAAAACAAGCCGTTTCAGCTCACGTTCAATGGATTTCTCAAAGTCGATTTCCAAGGATCGCGAGTCACCTCGGATGGCGGTCTGATTCTCGTTCGCGAACTGGATGAACGACTCGGACTCGGGAAGCTGATCGACGAGCATCTCAGCGACTCGCGACAAGGCTTGAACAAGAAGTTCGCGCTGGCCGATCTGCTGCGGCAGTCGGTCTACAGCCGACTCGCTGGCTACGAGGACCTCAATGACGCCGTTCGAGTATCCGCCGATCCGACCTTTCGCTTGATCGGCTCGAAGAGGAACTGGGATCGCGGAGCAGCCTTGACCTCGACGCTGCATGGCTTCGAGACGGAGATGCTGGCGAGCGAAGAGAACTTGCTGGGGCTGATGGCAGTGAACCGGGAGCTGGTCGCGCAAGCCGAAGCTCCCGACGGTTCAGACCGCGTGGTGCTCGACATGGACTCCACGGAGAGCCCCGTCCACGGCCAACAGGAAGGCAGTGCCTACAACGGCCATTTTGAGTCCCTCTGCTATCACCCGCTGTTGCTGTTCAACCAGCACGGCGACTGCCTAGGCGCGAAGCTGCGTCCCGGCAACGTGCACAGCGCCGAGGACTGGGACGAGCTGCTACTGCCGGAGATCGAACGACAACAGGCGGAGGGCAAACAGGTGACGTTCCGCGCCGACGCCGCCTTCGCCAAGCCCGAGATCTACGAGGCGATGGAGGAGCGCGGCGTGGACTACGTGATTCGCATCCCGGCGAACAAGAGCCTGGAGCTGGAGATCGAGGACATCCTGTTTCGGCCACCGGGCAGGCCGAACGCCAAGCCCCTAGTGCGCTACAAGAGTTTTCGCTATCAGGCCGAGAGCTGGTCGAAGGCAAGGCGAGTTGTCGCCAAGGTCGAGCATCACCAGGGCGAACTATTCCCGCGCGTCGGATTTGTCGTGACGAGCATGAGCTTGCCGAGCCGCTCGGTCGTGCAGTTCTACAACAAGCGCGGCACGGCGGAGCAGTGGATCAAAGAAGGCAAACAGGCCACGCACTGGACCCGCTTGTCGTGTCACCGCTTCCGAGCCAACGAGGTACGGCTGCAACTCAGCGTGCTGGCCTACAACCTGGGCAACCTGTGGCGGCGGCTAGGGCTGCCGCAGCGAATCAAAAGCTGGTCGCTAACGAGTTTGCAACACAAGGTTGATGAAGACCGGCGGTCGGCTGGTCAAGCATGCTCGCTACTACTGGTTGCTGCTGGCGGAGGGGCATCTGAACCGGCGGCTGTTCGGTGACATGCTGCATAGGATCTGGGCGCTGCCTGTGCCGGGTGGGTAGCGTTGCCCGGGCGAGGATCAACAGTTTTTGGCTCCAAAAAGGTTTCGCAGGGAGCAGTGTCGGCCGGAGCGCCGTTCAGTCCGCTCAATCAACGTCTGTGAGCGGACGGACGAGCCCTGGCGCCTACCGGCGGAGGTGATGTGCAGGGTTCAGCGCGAAAAGACGTGGTATTCGGCGCAGCGGGGGTGTATCCTGTGACCGTGCCAGGGCCAAAATGGAAATCCTGGATTGATTTTCTCTCGAACGTCACGAAAAGTTTCGGCCTGATAGATACGCAGGTCAAAGACTCGGGGCGATTTGCCGGCCGGCGGCGCGGAGGGCGTCTCGAGCTTGGGCATGCCGTCAAAGGCCCGCAGCAGCGAAGATTCCATGCGGACAAAGGGAGGCTCGGCGGCGGAGCCGATCTTGTCGGCGGCGCGCATCCACTGCTTGTCAGCGGATTTGCGGGCGCTCTTGGCCTCCATATCCGCGAGCGAGTCGTGGGCCAGAACCATGACGAGCATGGGGGTCTCGGCGCCCATCGTGACATTGAAGTAGCCGACGGGCCCGAAGTCGTTTCGTTTGGTCATCGGGACGTGGTGTTTTTCCAGGAATTCGCTCAGGCGCGCGGGCTGAAGGGCGCGGCTGTTGCGGAGTTGGAAATGGCGTACCTCGATGAATTGGTTCGGGGGGCGGTCGGCGGCCGAGGCGGCCCCGGCGGTTAGTCCTCCGGCGGCGGAAGCGGTGATGAAATGGCGTCGTTGCATGCTGATTGTTATACCACGATGGGGGAGTTGGCTTGCGTGCGGGGATCAAGCGCTTGGGGCGTGCCTTATGTTCTTGAGCTGGGTTTGGGTGCTGGGCGTGACCGGCTGAGAGCCGGTCACAACTGTTGGCGAGGACCGGCACGAGTGCCGGTCGCTACTGGTGCTTTCGACGTGTAGACTCGGTACAATCAAGCGCACTTGGAGGAGGGAATGCGATGCGAAGATTGTTGAGTCGAGCCGGGGCGCTTGTTGCGGCTTTCGCGCTGGGCTTCTTGGCGGCCCATCCGGCGGAGTTTGGCGCGGTGGCGGCGTCGGCCGCTGCGAACGCCAGACCGGCTTACGTCATTGTGAGCGCCAAGATACCGCACCCGAACGAGTTGGGCCCTTATCGTGAGGCGGCGCTTCCGCTGGCGGAGAAAGCGGGAATGGAAGTCCTTGCGGCCGGCGACAGTGGTTCTTCGGTCCGTGTCTTGGAAGGCGAATGGCCCTACCAGGGTCGCTTGGTTGTGGAGAAGTTCGCGTCGATGGACGCGTTGCTGAGTTTCTGGAATTCGCCGGGATATCAGGCGGCGAAGAAGCTTCGCGAGGGGCATGTCGAGGTGAACTTCATCATCGCGGTCGAGCCGGAGGAGGATTCTCGGTAACCTTGCGGGCATGAGGCGATGCCGGTGCCGAAGAATGGACGCGGGTGCCGGCTACTGTGAAGACACGGCGGCACGAATGCCGCCGCGGCTCGCCTGGAGGCGCGCGCCACGTCGGGCTTTCTAGCGCTAGCGCGCCGCGCTTAGGTCGGGCAGGAAGTTTTCCATGACCCAGACGTCGGTTTTCCATTGGCCGGCGACGTAGGCGATGCGGTCGCCTTCGGGGTGAACGCGGACGCTACCCCAGCGAAAGCCGGTTAGGCCCAATTTTTCCGGGACGCCGCCGTTGACCGAGACTCTCCAGAGTTCAGCATCAGGCCTGCCGAGCTTGTTGTAGTAGAGATAGCGGCCGTCGCGAGACCACTCCAAGCCACTGATGCCGACTTCCTCGTACGCCCCCTTGATTTCGAGTACTGTCTTAGGCGAACCGCCGGCGACCGGCATCACATACAAGACATTCGCAAGCTCACTACGGCCGAAGGCGAGTTGAGATCCGTCCCGAGACAGCGCCAAGTTGCCAACCGGATGGTCTTCATCGCGGTACAACACTTGCTCTTCTCCGCTTTCGAGGTCGCGGGCGCGAATCTCCGAGGCGTCGGTACGGGGCCAGAAGTTGCTGGTGTAGAAGATTCGCTCACCGTCGAGCGACCAGACTCCGATGGGGCGAGAGCCGGGACGATCGATGGGGATACGGTCGACCGCGCCGGTTTCGACGTCAATCCGAGCGATGGCCCAGCGTTCCTTGATGTCACCACCGGTTGCCAAGAGCGACTCGCCGTCGGGGGCCCAGCGAAGGTGATTCATTCTGGCATCGATTCGAAATTCCCAGTCGAGCACCCGTTCGCGGCCGGTTTCGAGCGAGAGAAGAATGAGGCCGGGTACGCCGAAGAGATCGTTCGCGGACTGCCTCATTGAAAAGTAGGCGAGCCGGCGGCCGTCCGGCGACCAGGCGGGCGAAACGTTGGCGCCCATGAAGCGGCGGCTTGCCAATTTGGGATCGCCCACGGCCTTGCCGGTGGTGGGGTCGAGCGTCGCCAAGTAGATATCTTTCATGCCCGAGGAAACGCCGTAGTAGAACGCGCCGCTTGCCGTCAGTCCCATCGGCTGAACTCCTCCCAAATTCCGTTTGACGAGTTGAGGAAGGCCGCTAGGCTTGCCGTCGTTGACGCCGATGAGCCAGACGCTGAAATCTCCGGTGCGGTTGCTCGCGAACAGCACCGAACTACTGTCGGGGGCCCATCCCAGCATTAAGTCCTCGCCGTCGAGATCGACCAGCGTCGCCTCGCGGCTGCCGTCGGCGGCCAGGATGAAAATGTCACGCTGCTTGGCGTCTTCGCGGGGCAGAAAATCGTAGGCGATGTACTTTCCGTCGGGTAAGATTCTTCCTTGCGGCCAGCTCCAACCGAAGGATTTCAGGACCCGGACGTCTCCGTCTTCGACGGAAACGAAAGCTAACTGTGAGGTGTTTTCTTTTGTCTCAAACACGGTCAGAATTTCCTTCCCGTCCGGGGTCCAGCCGATGGGATCCAGGTAAGGCGTTTGATCGTTGGCGTAGACGATGACGGGTTCCGAGGGACCGGGGCCCGCGCCGACCTCGACGACACGGAGGTCATAGTGTCCCTCGGGACAGCAGAAGGAATAGGCAACGTGGTTGCCGCTCGGCGAGACAACGGATTTGTAGGCAAACTGAACCGGCTCGTTCCAATTTCCATCGTTGGTAAGACGGCGATTCTCTCCGGTTTCGAGATCGTGGAGGGCGAGATTGCCGGTTTCCCAATGGCTGTAGGAGAGGAACGCGCCTTGAGGAGAAGGCCCGCCGTGGAAGTCGGCCTCGGCCTCATTCCAAACTTGGCGTACGACGATGCCGGACCTTTCCTCGGCGAGTGCTTCCTCGGGACCGAATCGCGGGCCGTTGCCGACCGAGATGAGTGAGAGCAGTAAAACGAGGGCAAAGGCGATCGAGGGCAGAGGCTTTCTCCAAGGAGGTGCCGGCGGGCGCTCGGCGGCGGGGCTGCGGGAGTTGCGCCAAGCGTCGAGTTCGCTCGGGTAGCCGTAGACGGAGCTCCGCGATCGGTGACGGTGGCGATGGATCGGCAAGCCCTCGCTATCCTCCCAACGCTTGGCCGTTCGGACGTTGCGTTGGAGGTAGTTGGCGATTTCCTTCCAAGATTCGAGGGGTTGCTCTTTCGTGGATTCCTTGGTGGAATCGGTCTGAGGATGGGTGTCGGAAGGCATTGTGGTCGCTCCTATTCGAAAGGGGGTCGGACAGGTGAAATATCGGTCTGCAAGGATGATCGTAGGTCGGTTTCGGGATCGGTGCAAGCGTCATGTGGGGACAGGACAGGGATGGCACCAAATGCCCGATGTGGGGGCCTGCTTTTTTGGGGTTGGGGAGGGCTTGGGTGAGGTGATTTAGGGAGACCGGATTGCCGCGAAAGAAGACATGTCGGGCTCGAAAGCCCGACACGGCTCGCCTGGAGGCGCGCGCCACGTCGGAATCAATACGTCGCGCGGCCGCCGCTGACGTCGTAGACTTGGCCGGTGACGAAGGAGCAGTCGGGGCTTGCCAGGAAATGCACGACGGCAGCGACTTCTTCGATGGTGCCGGTGCGGCCTCGCGGGATGCGGGAGGTCATGTACTCGACTTGGTCTTGGGTGAGCTGGTCGAGGATCGGGGTGCGGATGACCGTCGGGGTGACGGCGTTGACGCAGATGTTCTGCGTAGCGACCTCCTTGGCCATGGACTTCGACATGGCGATCACTCCGGCCTTCGACGCCGAATAGGCCGTCATGTTGGGGTTGCCTTCCTTGCCGGCCAGCGAGGCGATGTTGACGACCCGCCCGTAGTCTTGCTCGCGCATGTGGGGCATGACGGCGCGGCAGCACAGGAAGACGCCGCTCAGGTTGACGCGGATGACGCTTTCCCAGTCTTCGTCGGTCTGCTCCCAGACCGGCGCGGCGCGGCCGGCAATGCCGGCGTTGTTGATCAGGATGTCGATCTTGCGACCGCGCTCGACGACGGTCTTCACGGCGGCTTGGACCGAAGCGTTATCGGAGACGTCGAGGGCGACGGGGTAGGCTTTCGCGCCGCCGGCTGTCAGTTTTTCGGCGACTTCACCCGCTTTGTCGAGCGCTAGGTCGGCTACAGCAACTTCGGCGCCGGCGCCGGCGAGACGAGAGGCGATGCCCTCGCCGATGCCTTGAGCGGCGCCGGTGACGAGGGCGGTTTGCCCGGAAAGATCGAAATTCATGATTGGGCGGGTGCTTCGGCGTCGTCGTCTTCAGAAGCGGCGTCGTCTTCGGGTTCCGCGTCAGCCGCATCGTCGGCGGCGGCGGAGTCTTCCGTGACGGCTTCGGACTCGCTCGAGGCATCTGCTCCGGATGTTTCTTCGGATGCTGTTTCGGCTGAGGCTTCAGGGCTTTCCGCCTCTTCGGCGGGCTCATCCACTTGATCGGCTTCGTGTTCACGACCCTCGGCGAGGACGCGGACCTTGATCGGCAGATCGATGTCGCGATGCAGGTGCACCTTGACGTCGTGCTCGCCGACCATGCGGATCGGCCGGTCGACCAGGATCTTGTGGCGGTCCACCGCGTAACCGAGTTTTTCGATTTCGGCGGCAATGTCGCGCGAGGTCACGGAACCGAACAATTGATCGGCTTCGCCGGCGCGGGCGACAATCCGAATCGTGAGCCCGGAAAGAACCTCGGCCAATTTCTCGGCGTCACCGCGCAATCGCGCGGCTTCGCGGTCGGCCGCCGCTCGCATTTGACCGATCTGGCTCTTATTAGCCGCCGTCGCTGGAATGGCGAGCTGCTTAGGGTAAAGATAGTTGCGGGCGTACCCGGGCGCGACGCGTACGACGTCGCCCTTCGAGCCCAACTTCAAAATCTCATCAGTGAGAATGACATCCACCATCGTTGTCGGTCCTTTATTTCGCGGGGAACCCGGCTAGGATTTCTCTTCCACCTTTTCCACCTTCGGGGCCGTCACCGAGTCGCGGTCGCCGGCGAACGGCAGCAAGGCGATGTTGCGGGCGCGCTTAATAGCAATCTTGAGCTTGCGTTGGTGCATGGCACTGAGGCCGGTATGGCGGCGCGGCAGAATCTTTCCGCGATCGCCGATGAATTGTTTCAGCGTCTGGGCGTCCTTGTAATTGATGTCGTCGATCTTGTTGACGCTGAAAAAGTCGACTTTCTTGCGTCGAAAAAACCGACGACCGCCGGGACGTCCTCCGCGGGGGCGGTCACGGGGTCCGCGGTCTCCGCGGGGAGGCGGGCGATCGCCGCCGCGACCGTCGCCTTGCGAGCGGGGCGTAGCGGCCGCGGGGGCATCGGCCTTGTGAGCGGGGGCTTCCGGGGCGCCCTCGGCTTTTGCTTCGCCGGCAGCCGGTTTTGCTTCAGCGACGGGGGCGGGCGCGGTTTTGGCTTTCGGCCCGGCTTCGGGGGTATTCTCTTGTTCAGCCATGATTCCTCCGTGATTTCCTTGTTAGCTTGCCGGCTGGGCGGGAGCAGCGGGAGCGGCGGGTCGCGCGCGATCCGAGCGTCCGGGCCGCTCATCGCGGTCGCCCTTCTTGGCCGCGCGCTGTTCGCGTTTCGCGCGAAGTTTCTCGACCCGCTTCAAGTCCTCATCAATTCGGACGGTCAGGTACTTGATCACGATGTCGGTCACCTTGAGGCGACGCTCGATTTCCTTCGAAAGCCCGGCATTGGACTCGACGGAGTATTGAACCAGAATGTAATGCCCCTCCCTGTACCGTTTGACGCGATAGGCGAGCCTGCGCTTGCCCCATCGCTCGACTTTGTCGATCGTTCCCTGTCCTTCTTTTATGGTCGTTGTGACTTGGTCAATCGTGGCGTCAATTTCTTCATCCGGGGCTTCCGGACGAAGGATGAATATCGTTTCGTAAATTCTCATTTCGTTTCTTGCTCTCCATCGGCGCGACGGTTGATCTCCGTCATGGCCTTAGCGGCGCCGTCGGATAAATAGAGTCGAACCGCCTTGGCAGCCCGATCAAGAAAGTCATCCAACTGCTCTAAGCGTTCCTTTCCGAACGGACGCAGAACAAAGTCCGCGCCGTCACCATATGGGCGGCCGGGATCAATCCCCAACCGCAATCTAGGGAACTCCTCGGTCCCCAGCTTGTCAATCACCGAGGCCACGCCGTTGTGGCCACCGGCCGATCCGCTGAGCCGCAGCCGCGGGGTTTCCCACGGCAGCGCCAACTCGTCGAAGATCAACAACAGGTCGCCGGGCTCGACTTCATAGCGAGCCAGCAACGCTTTCACGGGCCCTCCGCTGCGATTCATAAACGACAGCGGCTTGGCCAACACGACGGGCCGTCCGGCGATTTCTCCCCGGCCGACCAAACTGTTTTCTTCCGGACGCGTGACCCGAATCGCTTCCTCGGAAGCCAGCCGGTCAATCGTCAAGAAGCCCAAATTATGCGGCGTCAGCCGATATTCGGGTCCCGGGTTTCCGAGCCCGATGATCAACAACGGCGCGCCGCGATCGGATCCCATCGGCATCGAGTCCCCGGTTCGGCGGCGCGAATCGTCCGGCATACGAACGCCGACAAGGCGGCCGTTCGCCGGCCGTTACGACTCGCTCTTGGCCTCTTCCTTGGGCTGCTCCGCCGCTTCGCCTTCGGCCGCGGGAGCCTCGGCGCCCTCGACGACCTCCTCTTCCTCGGCCTCCTCCTCCTTCTCGACCTTCGGCGCGATTACGTGGACGATCACGCGCTCGGGACGGCTCAAATAGCTGTAAGCCTCCACCTCGGGCAGATCGCTCACGCGAATCGCGTCTCCGATGTGTAGTTCGCTGATGTCGATCTCAATCGCCGAGGGAACCTCGAGCGGTAAGCAGTCGATCTCAATCTCGCGGCTGACGACTTCCACAAGCCCGGCCTGTTCCTTAACGCCCACCGCGACGCCGAGCGGCACGACCCGCACGCGAGCATGGACCTTCTTTTTGAGGTCGATGCGTTGTAAGTCGACGTGCAGCAAAGTTCCCCAGACGGGGTCGGCCTGCCAATCCACCGCCATGGCGGGCGATTGCTCGGCGCCGACCTTGAGATTCAGGATCTGGTTGTGTCCCGACGGCGACTTGAGAAGGGTTGTCATCTTCTTGCTGTCGACGGTAACGGCGACGGCGTCCCGCCCCAAACCGTAGAGCACGCCGGGGACTGCGCCCCGCATGCGCAAACGTCGCGCGGCGTTCTTTCCGCGCTCTTCGCGGATGCTTACTTCAAAATCCAGTTGGTCCCGCAAAATCTCCTCCCGGAGTCTCGCTCCGAAATGCGTGCGGCCGGCTCACGGCCCGCGCTTGGTGCTCCGCGCGGTGGATCAGAGAAAGAGTCGGCTTACCGATGTCTCTTCGTAAATCGATTCGATGGCGCCGGCCAACATGGGGGCGACGCTGAGTTGGCGAATCTTGTCGGACGCCGCCGCTCTCGGCGACAGAGGTATCGAATCACTTACCACAAGCTCGCTAAGCTCCGACGCCTCAATGTGATCCAGAGCGTTGCCCGACAGCACCGGATGCGTGCAGCAGGCATATACCCCGAGCGCGCCCTGCTCCCGCAAAGCGGCCACCGCTTTTACTAGTGTACCCGCCGTATCCACCAAGTCGTCAACAATCAAGCAGGTTCTTCCCTTGACATCGCCGATGACGTGCATCACTTCGGCGACATTGACTTGCGAGCGGCGCTTATCGATAATCGCCAGCGGCGCGGCCAGTCTCTTGCCGTACGCCCGCGCCCGCTCGACACCGCCGGCGTCCGGGGAGATGACCGTCAAGTTGGGCAAATCCAGGGTCTTCAAATACACCACCATCACGGGCGCGGCGAAGAGATGATCGACCGGGACGTCGAAGAACCCTTGGATCTGGCCCGCGTGCAGGTCAAGCGATAGAACTCGATCGGCTCTGGCGGTGACGATCAGGTTGGCGACGAGTTTGGCCGAAATCGGCACGCGCGGCCTGTCTTTTCGATCTTGGCGGGAATAGCCGTAGTAGGGCATCACGGCGGTGATGCGCTTGGCCGAGGCTCGGCGCAGAGCGTCGGTCATCAGCAACAGTTCCATCAAATTGCGATCGACCGGGGTGCACGTGGGCTGCACGACAAAGACGTCCATGCCGCGGACGTTCTCTTTGATTTGGAGATAAATTTCGCCGTCGGAGAAGGTCTTGACCGAGCAGTCGCCCAGCGGAACGCCGAGCTCTTGGCAGATGTGTTCGCTCAACGCGGTGTTGGCGGAGCCGGTAAAGACGCGCAGGCGATCGAGCGGTTTTTCTCGCGCGGGCTGGGGTGAAGCCATGATGCCGATTCAACCGTCGCGACGCCAGATCGAGCGGCAGGTCCGCCGATCGAGAGTCTTGACGACGCAAGTATTCCCCGGAAAAGCGCCCAGGGATTTTCGAGCCTCCAAAGCCGCCTTGCGAGCGCCGAAAACACCGAACAGAGCCGACCCGCTTCCCGACAGAAAGGCCGCTGACGCCCCTAACCGTAAGAGGCGCTGCTTCCAGATTCGCAGTTCGGGATGGGTCTCGAAAATGACGGATTCGAAGTCGTTCGGCGGCAACTCGGCGACGCTTGACGCCAGGACGCCCTCAGGTCCGAAAATATTGGCGCGGAAACCACTTATGATATGTTGCCGACGCGCAACTGTCAATTCCGAACCCCTTTTCGAACGGCTCTCAGCGAGACGACGGTACGCGTCGGGGGTCGAAATCCGGGACTCGGGGACGAGCAGCAACAACCAACGCCGAGGCGGATCGGGTAAGGGGTAGATTTCCTCGCCCCGACCGATGCCGACGGCCGTGCCGCCGAGCAGAAAAAACGGTGCGTCGCTGCCGATTCGGGCGGCGATTTCATAGAGTAGCTGCGTGGAGGGCTGGGGGCGAAGCAAGAGCCTCAGGGCGGAGAGGACTGCGGCGGCGTCGCTCGACCCGCCGCCGAGGCCCGCGCCGGCTGGGATCCTCTTTTCGAGGGTGATGCGGACGCGGCCGGGATATTTCCCGGCGTCCAGCAGCATCCGTGCCGCTCGCGCCGCGAGATTATCGGAACCGGCGAATTCAGGGATGTCGCAATCGAGGGAGACTTGATCCTTGCCGCGGCGGGTATAGGCAACGGAGAGGCGGTCGGCTAGGGATATGGTCTGGAAGACGGTCCGCAGCTCGTGGTAGCCGTCGCTTCGGCGTTCGAGGATGCGCAGTCCGAGATTGATCTTCGCCGGCGCCGACCCGCTGAGCGTGGGCATGCCTATTCGTCGTACTGGAGCAGCGAGAAGACGTTGCGGCCGGGCAACTTACCGCGGCCGTTCAGGAACGTCAGCTCGACGATAAAGCCGAGCCCGGCCACTTCGCCGCCGAGTTTTTCGACGAGTTGACAACTGGCCGCGGCGGTGCCGCCGGTGGCGAGCAGATCATCGATGATCAGCACGCGCTCGCCGGGTTCGACGGCATCTTTGTGAAGGTGCAAGCTGTCTTGGCCATATTCGAGATTGTAGGTAACGTCGACCGTTTCGGCGGGCAGTTTGCCGGGCTTGCGGACAGGGATGAAGCCGGTTCCGAGCCGGGCGGCGAGCATCGGCCCGAAGACGAAGCCGCGGGCTTCAATTCCCAGGACAACGTCGGGTTTAAGGTCTTCGCAGCAGCGCACCATTTCGTCGGAGAGGATACGGAAGCCGTCGGGGTCTTTCAACAGAGTGGTGATGTCGTAGAACAAGATCCCGGGTTTTGGGAAATCGGGGACTTCGCGGATGAGTTTCTTGAGTCGGTCCATGGTGGTGCGAGTGGACGCCGGCGGCGGCGTTCTAATACTCGATTGTAAACGCCTGACGGGGCTCGACGGGGGCTTCGGATTTCTCGACGCGGTCGACACGTCCCCAACGCGGGCCCGCCGCGAGGTGCTTTTCGAGTTGCCGCAGCTTTTCGGGCGGGCCGGCGGCGTAGACTTCGACCGAGCCGTCGAAGCAGTTCTTGACGTATCCGGTTAAGCCTAGGTCGGTCGCCGCGCGCTCGACGAAGAAACGGAACCCGACGCCCTGCACGCGGCCCCGTACGCGGTAGCGGCGGGCTTCGGTGGAATGTCGAGTTGGATCGGTTCGGCCCATGCAGGAAATCGTTACACGCCGGCGGAAGAAATTGCCAGTCGGGCGGGCGCGCTGATGCGCTGGCGTGGGGAGTAAGTGGTTTGTATTCAGAGGGGGTCGGATTGGCCGGCGGTGTGCAGAGTCAAGGGAAATCGAACCTGTGGCGTTCGCAAAGGGAGTTGACGTATGGCGCAGTCCGGCGTGGTGATTGGAATCTTGATCGTTTCATTCGGCTTGGCGTTGATGGTGGAGCGGGCTTTGTTGGGAGGGCTGATCCGGGCTATGGGGCGGGCGCGAGACGGTCGGGGATAGTCGCGGGAACCGAGGGCGGGGCGAGGCACGTGAGAAGAAACCGGGGACAATCCGGTTCGCCCCTTAGCTGTCGCGCGCGGGCCCGAGCAAGCGCTCGGCGGCCTCGGCGTGCACTTGATAAGCCGACGGCCCAAACAGCACGAAGATCGCCTTTTCGATCGAACGGGGCGGGCCGTTCAAGAAATCGATTACCGTTCGCAGGGCGATCTCAGCGGCATCAGCGATCGGGTACCCGTAGACGCCCGTGCTGATGGATGGAAACGAGATGCTCGCGGCGCCGCGTTCGGCTGCTAACTCCAAAGAGGTTTGGTAGCAGGAGGCCAGCAGTTCGGGCTCGGCTTGCCGGCCGTCTTGATAGATCGGCCCCACGGCATGAATCACATGCTTGGCGGGCAAACGGCCGGCTGTCGTTACGACGGCCTTGCCGGTCGGGCAAGCGCCTATGTTGGGACGCATGGCGTCGAGCTCGGCCATGATCGAGCACCCCCCCGCCCGATGAATTGCCCCGTCGACGCCCCCGCCGCCGACCAATTGGGAGTTTGCGGCGTTGACGACGGCGTCGACGGAAACTTTCGTGATATCGCCCTCGAGCAGGACCAAGACGCTGTCGTTGACTGCAAATTCCATCGCTCGCCTACGAAGTTCATTCCAATGCTACCAAGTGGACCGCCCCTCATCGAAGCATCATCCCACTCCCCTTTGAACTTGTAGCGCTGAGTCGAGGCGCGCCGGCTCGGCAAGCCGCGTGGGAGGCGTGGGGCGATTCGTCAGCGTACACGCCGCGGCGCACGAAAGCAGGTCGGCACGGAGGAGCCCAGGCCTCGCGCGAGGTTGGGCGCGTCTTGCGCGAGAGCGGCACGGACCGCCGTCGCCGGCGCGATCCGCCGGCACACCCGTTGCATCATGATGGGTCCAATCCCTTACCCGCGGTTGAGAGAGTGAACCTGAAATGAGCGCCTTCACCGGGTCTCGATTCCACCCAAATCCTACCCCCGTGGCGCTGAACGTTTTTGCGGCAGATTGCCAACCCGATTCCCGTCCCCGGATACTCGGTGCGCCCGTGCAAACGTTTGAAAGGCTCGAAAATCTGCTCGGCATATTCCGGATCGAGCCCAATTCCATGATCGCGAACACCCATTGTCCAAACATCGCCCGTTTGCTGGGCCGTCAGTTCCACCACGGGCTCCTCGGCAGGGGTAAACTTCAGAGCGTTGGAGAGCAGGTTTTGATAGAGCTGTGTCAGTAGGGTAGCGTCCCCCACAACGCTCGGAAGCGCCTGGCGCTCGATGCGAGCCCCACATTGTTCCAGGTGTGAGCGGAGCGCTTCGAGGGACTCGTCGACACATTCATCGAGTGAAACAGCCTCTGCCTTCATGGCCGCCCTTCCGGCTCGTGAAAAGGCCAGCAGGTCAGCTATGAGTGTCTGCATGCGTTTTGCGGCTTTCGCGATGTAATCCAGGTCGGTGGCTGCGTCTTCAGATAGTCCCTCGCCAAGGTCTTCGCGTAGTAAAGTGCTGTAGGAAACCAAGGAGCGCACCGGTTCCTGCAGGTCGTGAGAGGCGGTGTAGGCGAACTGCTCGAGTTCGTGCTGGGTCGCCTTCAGATCTTCCGCCTTCTGCTCTGTCAGCTTCTTGGCCCGAAACGCCTCATCGCGCATGTCACGGTAGGCCTGAATGCGGTGGGTCAAGTCCGTAACGTCCTGAATCGCAAACAGGGCCCAGTAATCTTCCGATCCGCTCTGTGGAAGTGCCGTGACGATCGCCTGCTGAATGCGCGGACGGCCGTCCGGCAATACAGACGGGATGATCTCACCGTGGAGTTGCGACGAGAGGATGAGCGGCGCCCCGGCCTCAAAAACGGCTTTGAGCCGCTGCTGATATTGCGGCCGACGCAAGCGCTCAGAGAAATCGCCGATCGGCCGGCCTACGATATCGGCGCGTGGAATTTGCGTCCACTGCTCGAGACATCGGTTCCACTCGGCCACCGTGCCGTCAGGGCGCAAGACGAAGGCACCCAAAGGCAGATGATCCAAGACCACGAAAAGTTGGGCTTCGGTCGGTTCCAAACCACCCTCCCGCTAGACAATGAGCTCCTCATGCATTTTGTGGATGCGCTCCAGCAGGACCTCAAAAGAACCCATTCCGAACAACAGCGTTACTTCGCCCTCGATCTTATCCTGCTCGGCCGAGGAGTGACTCCGTCGCACGAGGAAGTGAGTCTGCGCCAAAAGGACCGCTGCCTCGGCCTGCGAACGGACAGCTTCGACGAGGGCCTCCGGTGTTTCTTCGCTGTAGGTCGGAAGCTCGTAGCGGATGTGCCGCTGCAACACGTTGGTGATCGACCCCATGACCGCGTTCAGCAGGATGTTCCCTACCTCCGTGAGGGCGGCGGCTCGCAGACTGTCGAAATCCGGCGTCCCGAGTTCCTCGCCGGTCAGCAGTGCAACGAGCTTGGAAGCGCTATCGGCGGGAAACACGAGCTCGGTGGTCCCTTGGATTTCGCCCGAGAAGCCCAGCCGAACCGTCGCCAACTCTTGCTCGTTCACCCACCTAGAGGCCTCTTTGATGTCCGCCGGAGAAACGAGCCGAACGGAGGGCACGCGGAGCTCGACATGCGCTCCGACCATGTCGTTGAGCGCCCCGGCGGCGCGGCCGACGCCGATGTTGATGAGTTCTCGCAGAGCGTCAATTTCTTCCGCCGAGACGTTCACGGTTCCACCTCTTGGATGGACAACGCACGTTCCAGGACGCCACGCAGCTTTTCTTCGCTTGGAGGCTTGTGGATGACGTCGAACGCGCCCAAGTCCCGGCACCGTTCGGTCGTAGTATCCTGAACGTCCGCGGTAAGCACGACTCGCGGAATCGGGCAGTGTTCTTTCTGAAGCTGCGCCAGCACCTGGAAGCCGTCGAGTCTCGGCATCAGCAGGTCGAGAAGTATGACGTCGGGCGACTCTTCTTGCAGAAGCTCGATCGCGGCCCTTCCGTCGCCGGCCTCAATCGTGTCCTGTGCCAGGGGACCCAAGGCACGTCGAATCAGGCGTCTCTGGAATGAAGAATCATCAACAATGAGAATCTGGGGCATGGATCTCCTTCGCGAGGCGACGCCTTCCTCGCCGTTCTGGCGCTACACAATACCTGGTCGGCCGGGCAACTCAAAACATGGAAAGAATCGGCTATTTCGAGAGACCTGATTAGGCGCACTTCATTTGTCCGCTGTACCTGCATGCCGTTCTTCAAGATGGGGAACCGACACCGGACTACGTGTAGCCCGAAAAATCCCCAACCACTGCAGCCGCGAAGCGGCGACAGGAGCCTTAACCCAGGGTGGAGCCGAGAGGCGGAACCCTGGGTAGAACCCCCCAACCAAGCGAGCCCTGGAGGGGCGGCAGGAAGGCCCCCGACACCCATTTTCATGGCGCTATTATGAATGGGGCTCGCCCCAGGGGCTGACGCCCCTTCTGGTATTAACCCTGCCGCGGCCCGACGTTCCTCGGGAACGCCCACTCGATCGTCAATGCTGTATTTGAGCGGGTGGGGGCTGGCTCGGCAATAGTTCGCACTGCTCGGAGGGAAGATTGAAACTTTCGCGAAGACGATTTCTCGGAGTGAGTGCCGCGGCCGGCACGGCGGCTTCGGTTGGTTGCGGTCCTTTCGGCCCGCCGCCCGACATCGTTTTCATTCTTGCCGATGACCTGGGTTATCGCGACCTCGGTTGTTTCGGCGCTCGAGGGATTGAAACCCCGAACATCGATCGATTGGCCGCCGAGGGGATGCGATTGACCGCGCACTACGCCGCGGCGCCGGCCGGGTCGCCCTCGCGCGCGGGTCTGCTCACGGGCCGCTACCCCCAGCGCACCGGCGTCAGCCGCCCGTTGCGGGAAAGAGACGAAGACGGCGGCTTGCAACTTGAAGAAAACACACTCGGCGATATGCTCGCCGGCGCGGGCTACGAAACGGCGCTGATCGGGAAATGGAATGTCGGCCTCGGCTATGAGTATCATCCGCTGCGGCGCGGGTTTCAGTCTTTCTACGGATTCCTGAACGCCTCGATTGACTACGACACGCACATCTCGCCGGCCGGCGGCTTCAAAGGGCAACCGGCACTCTATCGTGGAGACACGCCGGTGGATGAGCAGGGGTACCTGCCGGAGTTGCTGCACGGGGAGGCCGTGAAGTTTGTCGAAAAACCGCGGGACAAGCCTTTCTTTCTGATGCTTTCGCTTGCTCTGCCGCATCCCCCCTTGCAGGTGCCCGAGAAATGGTCTTCGCTGTACCCGCATTATCCGGACCACAATCGCCGGGTCTATGCCGGTATGGTTTCGGCCATGGATGACGGCGTGGGACGGGTTCTCGATGCGCTCGATGAACGGGAGAACGCCCGCAACACCCTGGTCGTCTTTACCGCGGACAACGGCTGGGAAAAGCTCGGACGAAACCCCGCGCTCGACGGAGCGGGCGACAACGGTTCGTTGCGCGGCGGGAAGTATGAGTTGACCGAAGGCGGTATTCGCGTGCCCGGCGTGGCGCGGTGGCCTCGACAGATCCTGCCGGGGTTGGTGTCGGCCGAACCGACCATTCACCTGGATTGGTTTCCGACGCTGCGCCGTATCGTGGGGTTGGAGGGTCGGCCTTTGCGGCCACTCGACGGTTTCGACATTTTCGATCTGTTGACCTTTGAGCGTAAGCCCGCGCGGAGAACTCTGTTGTGGGGCTTTGAAGACAAGCGCCTAGGCTTGGCGCCCAGCTTCGCCGCCCGGCAAGGGCGTTGGAAGCGTCTCCAGATCGGCGAGCAAAAGATGCTCATTGACCTGCTCGTCGATCAAGAGGAAGAGACGGACCTTTCCAGCCGCTTCCCCAACGAAAGGCGACAACTCGATGCCGTCATGGAGGGCTGGCGGCGGCAGATGCGGGTGTAGGGAGTTGGGCGTTGTTTCGAGAGAGTGGGTGGCTGGAGGTTACCCTTGGGGCGGTTTTTCGAGTCCGCTACCGGTGGTTCTTTGGGGTAGGTTTGTCGGCATACCGCTTGCTTACGCGCGCGGCTCGGTTTGGTGTCGGCGGGCGGCGGGCTTCGAGCCGCCGGCCTCAGGGCGATGGGCAGGGCGGTTGGATCATCGCGGCGGTGCTTGGCGGGACGGCTGATTCTTGTAGGATCAAGCGCTCGACGCGGCTCCAGACTTGCGGATCGTAGCTGATGTAGGAGTGCGCGACCCGCATCAGTTTCTTGAACCAATTGACGTGCGATATATCGACCTTGCGCTTGTCGTAGTTCACGCGGCAGTCAGCTAGGATGGTCGTTTGCTCGGGGTCCGCGGCCCGGATCGGACCCTCTCCTCGAAGTACGTTGCCGTTCTTTTGGTAGAAGTTCGCGGCGCGGCGCACATTGGGCGGGATGACGCCGTCGCCGCGGCCCACGCTGTCGACTTGCACTGTCAACAGCACCGGGATGTCGAGGGCGTGCAGGTCTCGCGCAAACTTGGCCGTGGCCGCGCCGCCGAAACTCACACCGTAGATTACGATGCGTGCTCGAGCCCTTTCGGAGGCGTCAACGAGTCCGTCTTGATCCCGGTCGAAAGCCCGCTTGACCAATTCCACGGCTAAGGGGCGTCGGCGGTTTTGGAGAGTTTCGACGTGCAGGCCCGGAACGCGCCGCGAACGGAGCTTGAGAGCGAGCTTGCGGACAGATCGTTTCTGGTTATCCCAAGGCTCTCGCCCCCCCATGAACCCGACTAGCAAGGTCTCGCCCGGGCCGATCGGGGTCTTTGTGATGAAGTCGTCCCAGACTTGGCCCCGGGCCGACGACAAAAAGCAGCTGACAAGCAGGAGACCCGCGAGTGCCGGGAAAAGTTTAGTCAGCCTCGTCACACTGCCCAGAATAGCGTCCTTTGTGACGGACCTGGCCCCCATCGCTTGAGGGTGACCAATCGTTTGCCCGCCGGCTTGCGGAGGCGCGAGCGGGTCCACGCCTTCCCCCGTCACGCGTGCCGTAGGGCCAGTCTTAACGGAACTAGTGCTCGGACGCTTTTTCCGCGCCGAGGCCGGTATTCGCTCGGACGCTCAGCTCGATGTATTTCTCTTCCGCCGAGGGTTCGTTCGAGAAGACCGAGCCGAGATAGGCCGCCAAGAACCCGAGCGGGATGCTCACGATGCCGGGGTTCTTGAGCGGAAACAAAGTCGGCGCTTGCATCATTCGACGCGCGGATTCAGCGACCTCGGGCCCGTCGATGCCCATGAAGCTCGGGCTTACCAGAATCAGCCCAATCGAGGAAAACAGCCCGGCCGCCAATCCCCAGACCGCTCCGCGCGTGGTGAACTTGCTCCAGTACACCGAGAAAAGAATCACCGGCAGGTTGGCCGATGCCGCCACGGCAAAGGCCAGTCCCACGAGGAACGCGACGTTGGCGGTCGGGCCCAAGCCGATAGCGATGGCGATGGAGACCGCGCCGACGACGAGGGCGGTCCAGCGGGCTACGCGCACTTCTTCGCCGGGCGAGCGCTGCTTGCCGTGGTGGATGACGTTGGTGTAGAAGTCGTGCGCGAACGAGGTCGAGGCGCTGATGGTCAGCCCGGCCACGACGGCCAGGATCGTCGCGAAGGCCACGGCGGAGATGAAGGCGAAGAAGACGTCGCCGGCCAGGGCTTGGGCCAACAGCGGGGCGCTCATGTTGATGCCGCCGTTGGACGAGATGGCGTTGCGGCCGACGATCGTTGCCGCGCCGAAGCCCAAGAACGTCGTCATCATGTAGAACGCGCCGATCAGCAACATCGCCCAGAAAACACTCACGCGCGCGGTCTTGGCGTCGGGCACGGTGTAGAAGCGGATCAGGATATGCGGCAGTCCCGCGGTTCCGAAGATCAGCGCCATGCCGAGCGAAATCAAATCGAGCGCGCCGTGGGGGGGCTTGTAGTAAAGCCCGGGCGTCAAGAAGTTCTGTGTGACGGTTTGGCCGTCCGCCTGGTAGCTGACTTGGCCTGCGGCGGCGAAGAACGCAGCGAGGTCGAAGCCGAAATGGGCGAGCACGAGGACGCTCAGCAGAAACGTGCCGCTCATCAACAAGACCGCTTTGACGATCTGCACCCAGGTCGTCGCCAGCATACCGCCGAAGACGACGTAGACGATCATCAGGATGCCGACGCCGGTGACCGCGCCCGTGAAGCTGATACCGGAATCGGCGAGCAGCAGATTGACCAAGGCGCCCGCGCCGACCATCTGGGCGATCATGTAGAACGTCGAAACAGTCAGCGTGCTCAGCGAGGCCCAGGCCCTGACCGGGCGTGCCCGCAGCCGGTAGGCCAACACGTCCGCCATGGTGTATTTCCCGACGTTTCGCAGCGGCTCGGCGACGAGAAACAGGACGGTCAGGTAGGCGACCAAGAAGCCGACCGAATACATGAAGCCGTCGAAGCCGTAGAAAGCGATCAGCCCGGCGATCCCCAGAAACGACGCCGCGCTCATGTAGTCGCCTGAAATGGCGAGCCCGTTCTGCCAACCCGTGATGCGCCTGCCGGCCGCAAAGTAGGCGCTCTCGCCCGAGGATCGGCGCGCGGCCCAGTAGGTGATCCCGAGGGTAGCGGCGATGAAGGTCAGGAACATGAACAGAGGGAGCGACATCTCATTCGCCCCCTTGACCGGCGTCGACTTCTTCCGCAGCGGTGTTTTCAGCCAGGATTTTCTCGGACATGCGGTCGAAGCGCCCGGCGACGCGCATGTAGAGATAGGCCAGCGCCCAAGCCATCAGGAACTGCGAAAACGCAAAGAGATAGGCCCAATTGACGACGCCCCAAACCTGGCGCGCCATCAACTCGGGCCAATAGCCGACCAGCACGGGCAACGCGAAGTAGAAGACCACGAAGAAGATCGTCGCGGCCACGACGAAGCGAGTTTTCTGAGCGATCATTCGTTGGTAGTCGGGTGAGTTGTGGATACGGTCCCAGTGGTTCATGGTCAAAATGCTAACCAGCATACACGGTTTTGCGTGGCGTCGAGCCGAGACAAGCTGGATGGCGTTGGTGCACGCGGGCGCCTGTCCGGACGGACAGCCTTCCTGTCGCCCTTTCAGGGCTCGCTCGGGTAGGGATTGCCACCCAGGGTTCCGCCGTTCCGGCTGCATCCTGGGCTATATTCCCGCCGCCGCTTCGCGGCCCCGGCCGTTCGCGATTTCGCCGGACGCAAGCGGAATACACAATAGCTCGAAGGGGGGAGGGTTCGGGAGAGACACTTTGGGCTTGGGGTTTTGGGGGGGTTGGCCGAACTGGGGCGTTGGTCTTCCGTTGACGGCCGGCGGCGGTTGTGCCGGGTAGGTCGTCGTCGGTGGTTTGGCCCGTCTCGGCGGTTCGCCGCTTGGTTTTGCGGGTTTGGGTTGGGGTCTTTGTTGGCTCCTTGTTGATTGGCGTTGTCGCGGTGACGGCTGCTAAGCCGTTGTTTTTGAAGCGACTTGCTTCGAGATTGGGTTTGTTTGGTGTTTTTTGATTAGTGACGCCGCAGTGTTGCGGGTTCGGGATTTTTTGCGCTTTCTCGAGATGTGGGTGACGGGGCCACTTTTTGGCTGGTTGTTAGACGGGGTTGGGTTCGCCTGGTTTTCTAGAGTCGTCAGGTTCATCGGATACCGCTCACTTACGTTCGCGGCTCGGTTTGCGAGGGCGCTTGCGAGGGTGGCGTTTTTTTCGCTGCTTTGGAGGTTGGGGGTTCGGTTGATGAGCGGGGGGTCGTTGGGGGAGTCGGGAATGGGGGGTGGTTCGTAACGGATGAGCGGCGGGTCGGGGTCGTAGCCGGGTTGCGCTTCGCGGGCCTCGCGGGCTTCGCGGAGTTGGCGCTCCTCGCGGCGGATGTCGATCATCAGCTCGACGCCGCGGAAGAAACGGCGGCTGAGATGGCCGTCATAACGGGCTAGGCTGTTGAGGAGTTTTGTTCGGGTGAGCATGGTCCAGCCGAGGATGTGGGTTCACTCTTCGCGGTCTTCGGGCATGGGGCCGGTTTCGTAGTTGAAGAGGCTTGAGGTGCGGCGGGTGTTGTCGATGCCGGCGGCGATGACGGCGGTTTCGATGCGGGAGAGACGTTGCATTCTCCAGGTGACGTCGGCGATTTGGCGGACGATTTCCTTTTCGACGCGATTGCGGGGGAGATAGGTCCCCTCGAAGGAAGTGAGATGTTGATCGAACTCGGCGGGGTCTTCGCCCGGCAGGACGGCGTCTTGAGCAAGAAGGCCGTGTTTGAGTGCGTTTTTGGCGATACGGGATTTTCCGCTGTTGGTGCGGGGCCCTGTTGATTTTTTCGCGTTTTCGCGGTTTGCTTTGATCTGATTTTCGCTTGCCATTGGGTATCCTCGGTCTAGCTATTGAGTCTCGCAAAATAAAGTGACACCTTTTGGTGTTGCCGTACGTATTCTTATGTATGGGAACACCGAAAGGAAAGCGCCGTGATTTCGAAGCATTGGAGAAACGCCGTTTCGAAGCGACGCGTTTGCTCGATGAAGGACTCAATCAGTCCGAAACCGCCAGGCGTCTGACAGTCGCCCGCCAAACCGTCAGTGAGTGGCGACGACAGTACCTGGCGCAAGGCGAGGCCGGGCTGCGCAAGGCCGGCCGCGCCGGCCGCAAGCCGCTATTAGACGCCACGCAGCTCGAACGCCTGGAGATCCTGCTGCTCGAAGGCCCCGCGGCGCACGGCTTCCCGACGCCGTTGTGGAGCTGTCCGCGGGTGGCTCGTCTGATCCGAGACGAGTTCGGCGTGCGCTATCACGAGGGCCATGTCTGGAAGATCCTGCGGGCGCTCGGCTGGAGCCCGCAACGCCCGGTCGGCAAAGCCCGCGAGCGCAACGAAGAGGCCATCCGCGACTGGAAGTGCAAGAGGTGGCCGGCCATTAAAAAAAAGCCCGCAAACAAGACCGCACGATCGTCTTCATCGACGAAAGCGGATGGAGTCAGAAGCCGCATCGTTGCCGCACCTGGGCGCCGCGCGGCGAGACGCCGCTGCTGGAGTTCAACTTCAATTGGCAGAAGCTTTCGGTGTCGGCCGGGTTGACGTTGCGCAACTTTTACTTTCGGCTCTATCCCGGCGCGATTGGCGAGTTGGAGGTCATCGACTTTCTGCAGGCCTTGGTTCGCCACATGGACGGCCCGTTGATGATCGTCTGGGACCGCTTGCCGGCGCATCGCAGTCGGATGGTGCGAGAGTTCATTGAACTCTCGCAAGGCCATATCGTGACGGAGTATTTGCCGGCGTATGCGCCGGAGCTGAATCCGGTGGAATACATCTGGGCGTACTGGAAACAGCACGAGTTGCCGAACGTCTGTCCGAAGGACTACTGGGAACTCGACGAACGTGCCCGCAAAACGCTGCGGCGCATGCGCCGCAAACCGCGCTTGATTACTGCTTTCTGGAAACAGTCTTCTCTTTGTCTCGATTGACAGGATATTATGCGAGACTCAATAAGTATTGGCTAAGTAGCCATTCATAGGATAAGCGGGGGGTGGGCGTTTTTCGGGGTTTGGATTTTCTAAGTTGTTGATATGGAAGGGGTAGTTTTTTTGAAATGAACGTGATGGTTTTCGTGTCGCCGTTGGCCGTTAGCCGCGTGGGGAGGGGACCGGCCGAGGGCGGTCGGTCTTTGGCCCGCCCCAGGCCCCCGAACGACCGGCGGGGCCGGTCGTTTGCCCGTGGGAGACTTGGTCTTGGTTTGAGATGGTGGTTCCTGGGCTTGCGCCCAGGGCCGGTATTAAGTCGAGAGGCTTGGTCGGGTTGGCGGAGGGGGATGGACGGGTTGACATACGGGTTTTTCGGTAAACATGGCCAATTGGGGAGGGCGGATGGTGGGCAGGTCTGGAGACCTGCCCCACTGGTGCGTGGCTTTGCGGTGGGTCGAGACTGGTCGAGCCGCAGCGTGCCGATGTGGGTGGAGTACAGAGATTAAAGTATGGAAGTCGGTGGGCCGCCCTGAAACTACGCCCTGATCGAGTGGCCGTGATGGCGCCGGGTAGGTCGATGGGAGAAGACGGGTTTGTGGAATGAATGCAGCGGGTGGGCGATCAGGCCCATGGCGGAGTTGCTCTTACAGTAGCCATCGTTTCTTGAGGTCGGCACGTTGGCGGGGGGTAAGGATCGCGTTTTCGAGGTTTCGCGCGCCGCTGAGATTCGCGCGGTTGAGACTCGCGCGCAAGAGAGTCGCCTGCACGAGATTCGCTCCTCTGAGATCCGCGCCGCCGAGATTCGCGACCCTGAGGTCCGCCTCGCTGAGATCCGCGCCGCTGAGATCCGCGCCGTAGAGCTGTGCGCCGCTGAGAGCCAGGCCTTTCAGGGGCAGGGAGCGAAGCGATGCCTTGACAACTGAGAATGCCAGCGCGGCAAACAACGGGTTTCGGTAGCTCCTCCCGTAGACCTCCTCGTGGGGCAGAATCCGAGCGAGCCAGTTTGCCGCGGAGTGTTGGTTGGGCCACTTGACCGGCGAGGGTTCCCCAGTTACCCGCGCGCAGGAATCGAGCATGACCAAGAGGGACGCTTCGGCGTTGACGGCTTGGCGGTTTTGCTCGCAGAAGGTTTCGAGCCCGCCGAACCGCTCCATCGGCATGCCATTTTCGAGCACGTGGCCGATCCAGCCGCCCAGCTCGGTTTGCCAAGCGCGGCACTCATCGGTTTCATATGTCGCGATCTCGTTGCGAATAAAGACCGTCAGGTCCCAGTCGATCTTTCGGGGTCCGCAGAGCCGAGCCCAATCGGCCAGGGCTTGGGGGATGTCGTACTTCCTTCTCTTCTTTTTTCGATCGGCTTCCAGATCTTCGATGATTTCCCCAAGTCGACGGGCGATGCCTCGGGCGGTCAGGTATTCGCCGAAACTCTTGTGGGTGAACTCGAAGGCCTCCTCTTCGTCTTCGAAACCCGATCGCTGGAAGTAGAAGGCGACCATCAGCCGGAGGAGGCCCGGATCGCTTTGGAGCATCTTGCCCAGGGCGGGCGGTAAGGAACCATCGCGGGATTGCTTGACGCCGGTCAGGGTGATTCCACGGCCCGAGCCGTGCCAGGCCGCAACCGCCACGGCCTCCAAAGCCTCGGCGAAGTCATCGAATTCGATCCGTTCCGTGGTGGGATGGCCTCGGGTCTTACCCCAGGCCCTCTCGTGGACTCTCTCGAGAAGGAAGCCGTAGAGCTTGTTGAGGCTGAATTGGTCGTCGAACTTGAAGCCTTCGTCCTCGGCGAAAGCCGTTAGATAAAGCAAGAGCGGTTGAGCGGTGACGTCTTCGGGAACCTTGTGGATGAATTTCTCGAGGCCCTGCTTGGGCTTTTTTTTCCACTTCGCGTACTTGGCCCACCACTCGGGGCGGAGGTCTTCCTCCATCTCGTCGTTCTTGTAGGAAAGCAAGTGCAAAAGAACGCCCGGGTTCTTGGCCTGTGTCAGCTCGGCTGCGTCAACGGCGGCGGGGCGACCGGCCACAAGGACCTTGAGTGTCGTGCCGGCGGCCGCGGACCCGGCGACTCGGTTCGCCACATCTTGCAGCAGGCTGCGGGCGGCCGATGCGCCGACCTTCCCCTGCTCGGTGACTTCGTCGAGGCCGTCGAGGATGAGCAGCAGCTTGGCGTCGTTAGTCCCATGCGCCAACGGATTGTGATGAACCAGAGGGTAGGGGCTCAAGAACTCTTTGATGGCGTCGGCCAAGCTCGTCTTCAGGTTGACGCGGTGCAAAGGGAGGAATAGAACTCGCCACGAGTTGCCGGGCCGACGTACCCGCTCGACGGCGAACATCTTGGCCAGTGACGATTTCCCCGCTCCGGGGCCTCCGCTGACGACGCGGTATTCGTCGCCGGCTTTGTTGCTCTCAAGCCACTCGGTGAGGTGATCCTTGACCTTGACGACAGTTTTCTCAGGCTTTTCTTTCTCGATAGCTTGACGGCCTTTGGTCTTCTCGCGGGTCTCGTAGTAGCCGTGGAGGTCGACGTGGATCTGCTCGAGGCTGAAGGGCTCGATGCCGAAGACCGGTTCGGCGACTTCTTGCTCCAGCCGGCTGTGGTAATCGCTCCAGGCCCAGTCGCGCTCGACGGCGCTGGTGACCGGGTTGTCGAGCACTTGCCGCATGGCTGCCTGGTCGGCGCTACTGAAACCTCGGTTCCACTCGTCGTAGAGGGCGTGAGTGAAGTAGGGGCCGAGGCGCGAGGCGATCGTCTTGGAGGGAATCGGGTCGACATCCCAGCCCTGAAGCCATTGGGCCAGCGGCTTTTTGACGGCCTTCACAAGGGGGAGTTGGGCGGGGTCATTGAGCGTGCCTTTGTTCAGCAGGACCGGCTTGTCCTTGAGAGACTTTTCCGCCTCTCTGCCGAGCTTTTCGGCGTCGGCCTTCTTGCGAGCGAGTATTTGGTAGCTATCCCCCGCGATTTGGTAGACGGCGCGGGTGAGCGCCCGCAGCACCCATTGGCGAGCCAATCGCTCGGGGTCGGTTTTCTTGCCGACGGCCTTGACGGCGTCGGCCGCGTCGAGTGCCGCGCCGGGGAGGTCTTGGTAGTTGAGCTTGACGAGCGATTTACCCAGACCGACGAAGAGAGTTTTGAAGTCGAACTTGATGCCGTCGTTCCAGCGAAGCTTGGTCGGGGCGACGGCTAATCCGGTGGGGTTTTGGGGCATTTTGTGGCGGGGTAATGCTTTTCAATCTCCCGAATCATACTCTATTGATCCTGGGATTTGGGACAGCCGGCCGATTTTTGCTTTTTGTTGATTTTGTTCCGGCGCCCCGCTGGGCTTTCCGGCCGGTGTCGCTTTTGCCCACGGCTGAAGCCGCGGGCTAGATTCCGGGGCCCCTGCCGGGGCCTGTGGGCGTGGATTTTCGAGTACGTGAAAGAGTTTGTTTGGTTGCAAAGCGTTGTTCTGGAGTGACCGCATCGCGTGGCGATGCGGCTCTGGTTGGTTGGGGTTTCCTTCTTAACAAGGTCGGGGAAAGGTTTCTTTTCACGTGGTCTGAGTACTAGAAGTTGAATTGCAACAAGAATCGGAATGTGCGGCCGTCGTTGAGGGTGTTGGTGATGCGGCCGAAATTGGGGGAGGTTAGATCGCGGCCGGGTTCGGCGAATTGCGGGGTGTTGAGGAAGTTGATCGATTCGGCGCGAAACAGGAGTACTCGCTCCGAGCCGACAGAGAATTTTCGCGATAGGCTCACGTTGAAGTTGGCGATGGCATCCTTGCGGAAGGTGTTGCGGCCCAACGAACCACGCTGCTCGAAGGGGGCGATGAACGAAAAGGCCGCGGTCGGCAGCTTAGCGCGCGCTGTGTCGGGATGATCGATGGCGCGTCCGAGAACCGCGGGGTCCAGAACGTGCGGGCGGTCCCTGCCGGTGCCGTCCACGTTGCCAAAGCCCCTACCGTCGGAGCCGGACACGACCGTGAACGGAGTGCCCGACTTGAGCAGGGTGACGGAGGAAAATCGCCAGGCGCTGAACGCGGCGGCCAGGGGGTTCGTGCGTCCTCGGAATCTCGGCAGGTCATAGTGCAGACGCATCAAGAAGGCGTGGGGTTGGTCGAAGGTGCTGAGACCGCGCATTTCCCCGTGAGAGTTCGATTCCGATTGGCTTTGAGAGAACCAGGCGTCGGAACTGGAGCCGGTACCGGTGTAATTGCTCTCGAGATCGATGGCTTTGCTGAACCAGTATGACGTGTCGAGAGAGAGACCTCGCCAGGTTGGAATGACGAGCCGGACCTTGGCGGCGTCGTAGTAACCTCGCGAGCTGTTGAGGATCCGCCGGATCTCGAAATAGCGCGGGTCGGGCCGACGCTCGTTGACGGTTTCGGTCGTGAGCGGAATTCCGGGGACGGCCTGGGCGCGGTTCGTATTCCATTGGTTCAACAGCTTGATCGAACGGCTTCCGACGTAGCCGATTTCGGCTCGCCAGTTCCCCAGAAGCGTCCACTGCCACGAGAAGTTGTACTGATGCGAGTAGGGCGATACCAAGTTCGGGTCCAATTGAAAGATAGTGCTTCGGGCTCCGGGGTCTAGATCCCCCGGTTGCAAGGCGGAGAAGGGATCGGCAAGTCGGGGAGCTTGAATCGTCACCGTCAGATTTGCCGGGGGGTTGAAACGGGCTTGGCTGTAGGTGACCGGAAAGATCTCGCCGTATTGAATGCCGTAGGCGCCGCGCAGCACGCCCCAACGCCGGCCCAGGCGGTAGGCGAAGCCGAATCGAGGCGCCCAATTGTTGCAATCGCAATCATAGGGAATTTCGCTGAGCGCGTTGACCTCGACGGGTGCGAAGGCGCGCTGATACCGCAGCCCGATATTGAGGGTCAGGTTGGTCGTCGCCTGCCAGCGGTCGCCGAGGAAGAATTGGGCGTCCCAGGCGCGGAAACCGCGATGGATATCCCCGATGGCTCGGGCGAAGCGGCTGGGGCGCCCGAGCCGAACGTTCGTGAGAACGTCATGTCCGAAGTCGTTGCGGAACTCGAACTCTCCCCGATGGCTCGAGCTTTCAAAGCCGTTGACCTGGCGTCGGACCAACCTGAACCCGGCGTCAACGGCGTGCCGGCCCTGAACGCGGCGCAGCCGGCCGGCGTATTGAAACGTGTTTCTCGCTCTATCGATGGGCACCAGTGGGGTCGGCCCTAGGAATTGGATGGCGCCGGCCATCCATATCAGGGGTCCGACGGAAGTCTCATCGGGCAGCAGCAAGGAACCAATACGATCGAAACCGGCGGAAAAATCGGTGATCGTTTGGGCGTTCCAGGTCCGGCTCCAGGTCGTTTTGGCACGGTGGTTTTTGGTGGTGGTATCGGGGTTCTGGCCGCCGACGAGTTGGAATGCGCTTACGTCTTGCGCGGTGAATCGGTAGTTGAGGACAAAGTGATCCTTGGGAGAGAGATCGACGTCGAGGCGGGACCCGATGACGTTGCCGTCGATGGATTGCGGCGAGTTGGTGTTGAGCGCTCGCGGGTCGATGTCGGGGCGATTGGGGGGTTCCTCGGGATAGGCCGCCATCATCCGGTTGATGAAGTCCTTTGTGGCCTGATCGACCGGCTCGCCGGTGACGGGATCGCGGTCAAGCGGCGTCCGCTCGTGCGGCAGCGGAACGAGGACGTTGCCGTTGACGTTGCCGCGGATCTTCTTCTGGGAACCATCGACGCTGAGGGCCGCGCGACGGCCGATGGGAACAGTGACCGCGAAACCGTAGTCGTTGGAGCGGGCGGGCTTCACGCTTCCGGCCTGGAAGAAAGACCGAGCGCTGAACAGGCTGTTGTTGTGCAATTCGTAGATGCTGCCATGCAGAGAGCGGCGGCGGTTCGGCGTTAGATGTAAGGTCGAGGAGGGACTGCCGCCGAACTCCGCGCCGAAGTAGTTGCTTTCGATGTTGAATTCGGTGACGATGGTCGCCGAGGCGCCCATCCTTTCGTTTAGTTCCCGCTGGACGGCGTTGTCGACGAGAGTGATGCGAACGTTCTCGTTGCGGCGGCTCTCGCCGGAGGCCGAGTCGACTTCGCCGAGCAGGTTGAGGGCCTTGCGCTCGGCGCCCGAGCCGGGACCGGCGCCTTGGATGCCTTCGTCGGAGGACGGGGCCTCTGGTTGGAGCGGAGCGGCGTTTTCGGGGGTGGAGGTTTCAGTGGCGGGCGGGTCCGTCCCGAACGCCGGTAGGCAGGCGAGCGTCAAGAGCAGAATTCCGGAGCGAAAAGGACTTGGGTGTAGAGCGATCGACACGAGAAACCGCGACTGGAGTATAGCCTAACAAGCGTGTGTTTCAGCCGTTGCCGCCGGGGTGCGCGACATAAATATAGGAACATCGGCGGCCCGGGGGTCGGGCGCTTCCCTGCCTGCGATTCTCTCTCGGTTCGGCCATGGCTAAAGCCGTACGGGAAAAGGACGTTGAAACGGCCTTGCAGCGGACTCCCAAACCCTTTAAACCGGTCCTCAAGGACCGGCCTATTTGCGATCCAAGCCCGGTGAACCGGGCTCAGGGTGGAATTTTGTCCACGGCGGCGCGTCGCGAGGCGGCGCGGCTCGTGTTGAAAGAGGTGCGTCTCACATTGATGTCGCACACCCTTGCCGCCGTTTGAGGACCGGGGTGAGCGTAGGAAGAGTCCGTCTCTCTGAAGGGGCGGCATTCATAATACCGCCATGAAAATTCGTTGCGGTCGAGCCGTTTTGACCAGGATTTCCATTTTGGCCCTGGCACGGTCACAGGATACACCCCCGCTGCGCCGAATACCACGTCTTTTCGCGCTGAACCCTGCACATCACCTCCGCCGGTAGGCGCCAGGGCTCGTCCGTCCGCTCACAGACGTTGATTGAGCGGACTGAACGGCGCTCCGGCCGACACTGCTCCCTGCGAAACCTTTTTGGAGCCAAAAACTGTTGATCCTCGCCCGGGCAACGCTACCCACCCGGCACAGGCAGCGCCCAGATCCTATGCAGCATGTCACCGAACAGCCGCCGGTTCAGATGCCCCTCCGCCAGCAGCAACCAGTAGTAGCGAGCATGCTTGACCAGCCGACCGCCGGTCTTCATCAACCTGTGTTGCAAACTCGTTAGCGACCAGCTTTTGATTCGCTGCGGCAGCCCTAGCCGCCGCCACAGGTTGCCCAGGTTGTAGGCCGGCACGCTGAGTTGCAGCCGTACCTCGTTGGCTCGGAAGCGGTGACACGACAAGCGGGTCCAGTGCGTGGCCTGTTTGCCTTCTTTGATCCACTGCTCCGCCGTGCCGCGCTTGTTGTAGAACCGCACGACCGAGCGGCTCGGCAAGCTCATGCTCGTCACGACAAATCCGACGCGCGGGAATAGTTCGCCCTGGTGATGCTCGACCTTGGCGACAACTCGCCTTGCCTTCGACCAGCTCTCGGCCTGATAGCGAAAACTCTTGTAGCGCACTAGGGGCTTGGCGTTCGGCCTGCCCGGTGGCCGAAACAGGATGTCCTCGATCTCCAGCTCCAGGCTCTTGTTCGCCGGGATGCGAATCACGTAGTCCACGCCGCGCTCCTCCATCGCCTCGTAGATCTCGGGCTTGGCGAAGGCGGCGTCGGCGCGGAACGTCACCTGTTTGCCCTCCGCCTGTTGTCGTTCGATCTCCGGCAGTAGCAGCTCGTCCCAGTCCTCGGCGCTGTGCACGTTGCCGGGACGCAGCTTCGCGCCTAGGCAGTCGCCGTGCTGGTTGAACAGCAACAGCGGGTGATAGCAGAGGGACTCAAAATGGCCGTTGTAGGCACTGCCTTCCTGTTGGCCGTGGACGGGGCTCTCCGTGGAGTCCATGTCGAGCACCACGCGGTCTGAACCGTCGGGAGCTTCGGCTTGCGCGACCAGCTCCCGGTTCACTGCCATCAGCCCCAGCAAGTTCTCTTCGCTCGCCAGCATCTCCGTCTCGAAGCCATGCAGTGTCGAGGTCAAGGCTGCTCCGCGATCCCAGTTCCTCTTCGAGCCGATCAAGCGAAAGGTCGGATCGGCGGATACTCGAACGGCGTCATTGAGGTCCTCGTAGCCAGCGAGTCGGCTGTAGACCGACTGCCGCAGCAGATCGGCCAGCGCGAACTTCTTGTTCAAGCCTTGTCGCGAGTCGCTGAGATGCTCGTCGATCAGCTTCCCGAGTCCGAGTCGTTCATCCAGTTCGCGAACGAGAATCAGACCGCCATCCGAGGTGACTCGCGATCCTTGGAAATCGACTTTGAGAAATCCATTGAACGTGAGCTGAAACGGCTTGTTTTCTTTTTCACCCATCGGGTGTTGACCTCCATGGCGTCCTTATCGGGCTCTAGCCCCTATCAATAAAGACGCTGAAGGTCGCTGGATGGTCTGAAGCTCATACATCAAATTGAAAATGCGGGTTTGAACCAGACATGTCGGCACGAATGCCGACACGGCACGCAAGAATGCGTGCGCCACGTCGAACGGAATGCAGCATAAGAATACATTCGGAAGCGGTTTTTCGGAGGAGCAATCGCCGACTGGAGCGCCGCGCGGCGCTCCCGGTCGCGGTCCGAGCCGCCTATTGGTCGCTGCGGAGTAAGGCTTTGCGGATCTTCGCGACCACGGTGAAGTGGGGGTCGACGACATTGGCGATGTCATATTCCAAGGCGTGGCCCATCAGCAGCGACGAGCCTCGTTCATCAAAGCCGTACTCGGTCATCAGCCAGCCCTGCAGCTCCGTGGTCGCGTGCTGTAGAGCTTGCAACAGCGGCCGCGCGCTGCCGATCGTCATCAGATACTCGTCGTTTTCCAAGCGCGGCCAGCCAATCTCGCGGTCCTTAATCAGGTCGACGGTGAACTCGACGTCCATCGATACCTCGAGTGCATTGCCGACTACCTCGCCGTCGCCCTGACGCGCATGTCCGTCGCCGATGAACAGCAGCGCGCCGGGCTCGGAAACAGGCAGCATCAGTTTGACGCCGACGACCATGCCGTTGTAGTCCATGTTGCCGCCGAACTCACCAGGAGTGCTGGTCGAAACGGCTTCCTTGCGCGGCGGAGCGACGGCGACGCAACCCAACATCGGCCGTAACGCAACCTCGATGCGGCTGGGGCGGATCGTATCGGAAGTGATGCTTGCCACACCGCGCGCTTTGTCGACCTTCCAAGTCTCGGTGGTCTGCTCGCGCTCCGCATCATGGCGGAGAAAGGCAGGGTCCGCGACGTACGGCGCCAGTACGCTGCTCGACCAGGCTGTCGCCCGACTGGGCTCGATCTTCTCGAAACGCACGACCAAGACGTCACCGGGTTCGGCGCCCTCCACATAAAACGGCCCGGTTTGCGGATTCCAGCGTTTCCCGACTTTATTGTTATCCCGATCGACGGCGCGAGCATCGATCGTCTTCGTGATTACCCGGTCGCCGGGTTTGATCGTCAACACAGGCTCGTGCGCGAACGAGAACGTGTTGTAGTAGTGCGTTGGTTCGAAGCGGTGCGTTTCGGCCCGGGCGGTCGAGCTCATCAACGAAATCAGAATGAGAATCCCGGTCAATATGCTCATGACGTCTGCTCCTTCTCGAGGTTTGTGAAGCGGGTCGGTGACGCCCCGCCCGCACGCGACTCGCCGCCGTAAGGACGTGTTGCCCGGCAGGTATGTCGGCGGACCGGGCTTTGGTTTGATTAGTACTCTTTCACCATGTCGACGACGTTGCCAGTTGTTCGCCAGCGGCGAAGCGGGCGATGTTTTCCTTGTAGAGCTTCATCCGCAGGGGTGTTCCGCTCTCGCCCTGGGTGGCGACGTGAGGCGTGATGATCACGTTGTCGAATGTCCACAAGGGGTTCCCTTTCGGCAGCGGCTCGGGGTCGATGACGTCGAGCCCGGCGCCGGCGAGGCGGTTGCTGTCCAGGGCCTTGATGAGGGCGGGCTGGTTGTAAATTTTGCCGCGCGAGACGGCGATGAAGTAGCTGCCGCGCTTCATGCGCTCGAACTGACTGGCGCCGAACATGCCCTCGCTGTCCTTGGTGTGGGGGACGCAAAGGAAGACGACATCGGCCTCGGGGATCACTTGGTCGAGGCGGTCGGGATAGACCATGCGGTCGAAACTCGGCCGCGGCGGGAACTCCTTGGGGTCGACGCCGATGACGGTCATGCCGAAGGCCTTGGCGCGTTGGGCGACGCTGGACCCGATGCCGCCGGTGCCGACGACGACGGCGGTCTTGTTGTAGAGCTCTTGCAATTGCAAATTCTTGCGCTCCCACCCTTCTTGCGGTTGGACCTTAATGAAGTGATTGATTTTTCGGGTGAACGCCAGCAGCATGCTGAAAGCGTGATCGGCGATGGCGGACGAGGAGAGCGTCTTGGCGTTGGTCATGACGACGTCGCTGTTGACCAATTCCGGGTGCAGGTACGGCTTCACGCCCGCGCTGGTGATCTGGACCCATTTCAGCTTCTTGGCAGCCTGGACGACTTCATTGGAAGGGTTGCCAATGATGGCGTCGGCGTCGGCCACTTCCTTGAGGAGCGCTTGCCGGCGCGCGGACTCGGAGGGGGCGTCGGCCACGATCGCGACGACATCGGTGCTGTCGCCGGGGTTGGGGATATGGACGAGGTTCACGTTCTTGGGGCCGGCGTCGCGAAGCTCTTTGACGAGCGCTTCGGACATTCCCATGACGACGATTTTTTTGGTTTGGGCGGAAAGGGTAGTGGTGGCGGCTAGAAGCAGTACGAGAAGGATTTTCATTAGATATCTCCGTCTTTGGGCAAGAGTTGATTCCGACAGGATACACTATCGGTCACCCGTGAGCAGCCGGGTCTTTGGAGACGGCGGAGACGGTTGCGGTTCGCGCAGCACCGGTTACGGCGAATGATGCAAACGAAACTCACATTGAAGAGCCTTAGCGCGCGGCCGTTGGTGTTGAAGCTCAAACGCCCGGTCATCGCGCGCATCGCGACGATCACGGAGTGGCCGTTGATCCTGATCGATCTCGAGACCGAGGAGGGGGTCGTGGGGCGCAGCTATCTCGAGCCCTATACGACGAAGACGATGCGGTACCTGGTGCCGGCTCTTCATGATCTCGGCGCCATGCTGGAAGGCCGCGCGGTTGCCCCGGCGGACCTCTACGAGGCCGCGCGCAAGAGCCTTCGTTTTGTGGGCTACGAAGGCATGTCGATGATCGCGGTTTCCGGGTTGGACATGGCGGCTTGGGACGCG
The DNA here is from genome assembly GCA_965238125.1 of Bryobacterales bacterium. Classification (GTDB taxonomy): domain Bacteria; phylum Acidobacteriota; class Terriglobia; order Bryobacterales; family UBA6623; genus UBA6623. Next base: position 2,608,663 of record OZ250179.1, read on the forward strand.
TTGGCGAAGGCCGCCGACGTACCGCTTTGTGTCCTACTCGGAGGTTCGGTCGGCCCCGTGAAAGCGTACAACAGCAACGGGCTGTGGCTGAGAGAACCCGCCGAGATCGCCGATGAAGCGGTCGAGCTGCGCGACGAGGGAGGTTTCGACGGGCTTAAGCTGCGGCTGGGCCGTGAGCGGATATCGGAAGATCTCGCGACCATTGAACAGGTCCGGAAGAAAGTCGGAGACGACGTCCGTTTGATGGTCGATTTCAATCAGGGGCTTGATTTGGCGGAGGCCCTGGACCGTTGCCGGCGGATTGACGACCTGGGCCTCGCGTGGATCGAGGAGCCGATTGTCTACGACAATCTTGATGGGTATGCGAAACTGACTGCGGATCTGAGAACGCCGGTTCAGATCGGCGAGAATTTCCATGGTCCGCGAGAACTGCACAAGGCGCTGCAAAGGAACGCCTGCGACCTCGTGATGCCGGACTTCATGCGCATTGGCGGCGTGACGGGGTGGATGCGCGCGGCCGCGATCGCCGCGGCGTGGGGTGTGCCGATGTCGACGCACCTGTATCCGGAAGTGGCGGCTCATGTGATGCGGGTGACCGAGACGGCGCATTGGCTGGAATGGCAGGACTGGGCCGCTCCGATTTTGCAGAGGCCTTATGAGGTCAAAGACAGTCGGCTTCAGATGCCCGATGTTCCCGGGGTCGGGTTGGAGTGGGATGAAGATGCCGTCGCCGCGTATGAAGTAGCGCTTTGAGACGGCGTGGGCGTTCGGGGCAGGCCTCCCGACGGCGCGCTCGTCGACCGGACGCAGGGCGTCAAAGCGTCTTGATGTATTCGATCAGGTCGCGCTTTTGGTTGTCACTCAAGGTAACGCCGAATGGATGACCAAGGTTCGAGTTGCCGGGAACGGATGTGTCGAACTCGCTGGTCGCCGGTCCCGCGTCGGCTACGAACCCGACGTTAAGCGGATCCATTTCCCAGCTTCCGACGTGGAACGATTTTACGCGCCGCGGCGGATCGGTCAGCATTCCCCACAGATTTGGTACGGAGCCGTTATGCAGAAACGGGGCCGAGGACCAAATGCCGTTCAAGGGCCGCGCTTTGTAACGCGGCGGACGGTAACAACGATCTCCTTCTACCTCGGGGTCGCAGTCGGCGAACAGGGCGTTTTTCTTAGCCGCGGAAATGTAGGCGGGCAGCCCTTCGGCTAGTTCGATCAGACCCACTTGGTCGCGCAACACGCCGATCGCGGCGTTGCCGACAAGCTTCGCGGTGGCCGCCCGCGGCTCGAATTGATCGATGAGCCCGAGGTTTGGAAGGTATTTGGTAACGGGAATCAATGGTTGCCCTTCCAAGATTCCCGAAGCGGAAGTCCTGCTCAGGATGTTGACCGCCGCGGTCGGGTCCGTACCTACGGTGTCGACAGGCACCATGGTCGCGGTGACCTTGCGGTTCGCGTCCTTGCGGTCGATCGATTTGTGGCAGCCTAGGCATGTCTTATCGAAGATCAGCTGACCTCGCGCGGCCTTTTCGCGGTTTATCGCCCCGAGGATTTCCTCGGGCCATTGCGGAGACCATAGCGTGGTTAGGATCTCCTCCAATCTCTTTAGGTTCTCGACCTTGATGTGATGCTGATAGCGCAACTTCACGGAGCCGGCTATTTCAACTTCGTCGATTTTCAGGTCGCCGAAGACGCCGATGACTTGGCCGATGTTGCGGGTGTACGGTCCGATCCCCGCATTCACGGCCGCGCCACTCCATTGCAGGATGTCGAGCCGCGGCGCGTCCCACACAATTGGGTAGGAGACCGGAGCGTTAGCCGGCTTGGCGTTCGCCGGAGTGCTAATGGAAAATACGGCAACTTCGTTAAAGATGTTGCCGAACGCGTCGAGGCGCGCGTAGCCGTTTGGGTGGGGCGGGTGATTTACCTTGACCCGTGCCATCGCGAGCGCCGTAACCTGAGCCAATTCACTCTTTAGCTCGTCTCGCTTTGAGGTGTCGGCGGCGGCGGCGAGCAGGCGATCCGCAAAGCGAGCAAACTTGTCTTTGTCATCGAGCGTCTGTTGCAGAGACTCGCCGATTTCGGCGACAAACCGTTCGAAATCCGAATGCGCCGGCGCGCCTTCAACGATAGCTGTCTTACCGTCGTACTCAATCCGACCGGTATGGCAGGCCGCGCATGTAAAGCCGAAATAGCGTCTGCCGGAGTCAGCGTCCTTGTCTTCGACGAACCCGATGGGGAGTCCGTCGGGATTCCACCTGGGGTGCGCGGGCCAGGTGATAAACCGTAAGCGCTCCATATTCGCGTTGGAGCGCACGAGTTCTTCGCTATCGGTTCGCTCTAACGCCAGGTACCAGTCGTAAGGCATGACACGGGAGCCTTGAGACGTGTACCACCATTCCCAGCTGGTCGCTTGGTCCCAGCCCTGGTCCAGGACTCGGTCGGGGGCCTGACTGCTCTCTCGTTCGTAACTCTGGTTTGAACCAGAGCAATGGAACAAAATGAGAATGCCGCAGCCGAGTGCGAACCATCTGCTTTTCACTCGCATTCTCCTCGACGACCGCCGTGGGTCGCGGACGCGGAGAAGTCTACCATATCTACCGGATCGGCATGCACGGTACCCGCGATTCCGGCGATTCTGTCGGACGGAGGAGGCGGCGCATCCTATGAATCCCCGCGACCGACGACCTGTCGCCCGCTTTTACCGAGGGTTTCCCATCGCATTCTTTCTCCATAAGAATTTGAGCGTAGATTGTTTTTATTCAATCTTAATTGTGAAATCAAGGGCGGAATTAAAATCACATAGGTAGGGGGCCCTTGTAATCCGAATAATGGTATGAACCCGTTACTCGGCTTAACGCCAACGTGTGACGACGAAAGAACAGAGACCCTGCCATTGTGTCGATGGTAATCCTCATTGAACCCTAACAACGCTGTGGATTCTCGGTATGTGAACTGTGGCTCTAAATAAATACCGCATGGTTCGCACAAGAACTCCTGAGTACTTTCTTGTAAACTGACGAACCCGGGGTGCACGTGCCCGAATTCTGGTACTGTAAAGATTAAAGGGAGATCCAACGCACCGGGATCTGTCGCGAATGTTAACTCGGTAAGCTCGGGGATGGAAGGTGAACTGAACCGGCTTCGGCTTTTTGAAACAGGTCGAGCACGACGGCCTCGGCGCGACCGTTGATGACGCAGTCGACGCCCAGTCTCTTGATCGAACCGGTCTTGTCGATCTGCCAAGCGCCCGCGCCGCCGACGATCACCTTCGGCTTATCCAGGATTTCCATTTTGGCCCTGGCACGGTCACAGGATACACCCCCGCTGCGCCGAATACCACGTCTTTTCGCGCTGAACCCTGCACATCACCTCCGCCGGTAGGCGCCAGGGCTCGTCCGTCCGCTCACAGACGTTGATTGAGCGGACTGAACGGCGCTCCGGCCGACACTGCTCCCTGCGAAACCTTTTTGGAGCCAAAAACTGTTGATCCTCGCCCGGGCAACGCTACCCACCCGGCACAGGCAGCGCCCAGATCCTATGCAGCATGTCGCCGAACAGCCGCCGGTTCAGATGTCCTTCGGCCAACAGCAGCCAATAGTACCGCGCATGCTTGACCAGCCTACCGCCCGTCTTCATCAGGCGCTGTTGCAAGCTCGTCAGCGACCAGCTCTTGATCCGTTGCGGCAGCCCGAGCCTCCGCCATAGGTTCCCCAGGTTATAGGCCAGCACGCTGAGTTGCAGTCGCACTTCGTTGGCCCGGAACCGATGGCATGACAGCCTTGTCCAATGCGTCGCTTGTTTGCCTTCCTTGATCCACTGCTCCGCCGTGCCGCGCTTGTTGTAGAACCGCACCAGCGAGCGGCTCGGCAAGGCCATGCTCGTGACGATGAAACCGACGCGAGGAAACAACTCACCTTGGTGATGCTCGACCTTCGCAACAACCCGCCGGGACTTCGACCAGCTCGCGGCCTGATACCGAAAGCTCCTGTAGCGCACCAGGGGCTTTGCGCTCGGCCTGCCCGGCGGACGAAACAGGATATCTTCGATCTCCAGCTCCAGGCTCTTGTTGGCCGGGATGCGAATCACGTAGTCCACGCCGCGCTCCTCCAACGTCTCGTAAATATCCGGCTTGGCGAAGGCGGCATCGGCCCGGAACGTCACCTGTTTGCCCTCCGCCTGTTGGCGTTCGATTTCCGGCAGCAGCAGCTCGTCCCAGTCCTCGGCGCTGGACACGTTGCCCGGTCGCAACTTTGCCGCCAAGCAATCGCCGTGCTGGTTGAACAGCAACAGTGGGTGGTAGCAGACCGACTCGAAGTGGCCGTTGTAGGCGCTGCCTTCCTGCCGGCCGTGGACGGGGCTCTCGGTAGAGTCCATGTCCAGCACGACGCACGCGGAGTCATCACCGGCCTCGGCTTGCGCGATCAACTCGCGGTTCACCGCCATCAGCCCGATCAGATTCTCGTCGCCGGCGAGCATGGCGGTCTCGAAGCTCTGCAGCCGGGAGGTCAGCGCCGCGCCGCGATCCCAGTTCTTCTTCGAGCCAATCAGCCGAAAGGTTGGATCGGTGGAGACACGAACGGCGTCGTTGAGATCCTCGTAGCCCGCCAAGCGGGAGTAGACCGACTGTCGCAGCAGATCGACGAACGGGAACTTCTTGTTCGAGCCTTGCCGCGAATCCGTCAGATGCTCGTCTATCAGCTTGCCTAGTCCGAGTCGTTCGTCCAGTTCGCGAATGAGAATCAGCCCGCCATCCGAGGTGACTCGCGATCCTTGGAAATCGACCTTGAGAAATCCATTGAAGGTGAGCTGAAACGGTTTGTTTTCTTTTTCACCCATTGGGTGTTGATCTCCTCAGCGCCTTGAGTGCTTTCAAGCCCGCATAAATAAAGGCGTCCGAGTCCACCCGATGGTTAGCAGAACCGAAACTAAAGTGGAAATCCGGGTTCAAAGCCGTATGAACCGGCTGGTTCCACACTGTTGGGAGTCGATTGGCGACCTAGCGTATGGAGGAGAAAGCCGGTTCGTCTATCAGCGACCGGTAGCCGAACTGCGCGGCAGGGCTCGCTTCGCCCTCGCCGCTATAGAAGCGCTTGTCTCCGACCAGCCAATGGTAGAGGGTTACCGGCAAGAAGCCGTTGCGGGCGGTTTGTAGGGTTGCGCGTTTCAGTCCGGCCCCGAAATAAAGCTGCGTGCCGTTCTTTTCGCCAAATGCCTCGCCCGCGTGCCGTCCGTTCACCTCGGAGTTCATGCCGACATGCCGCAACGGAAAGATATTGATCGTTCCGGCGCGGTTGGAATCGTAGAGGTGAGAAAACTGGTAGATTACGTCCGGCCGCAGCGTAGTAGATAAGAGCTCCAGCCAACGATCGTCTTCGCACCCATCGGCCGCTTCGGTACACTCCTCGATGGCCCGGCGAATCTCATCCACGGAACGACCGTCGGGAGGGATTAAATACTCACGGACGCCGCCCACCAGATCGAGCGGGTCGTGACCACCAAGCCAGGATTTCCATTTTGGCCCTGGCACGGTCACAGGATACACCCCCGCTGCGCCGAATACCACGTCTTTTCGCGCTGAACCCTGCACATCACCTCCGCCGGTAGGCGCCAGGGCTCGTCCGTCCGCTCACAGACGTTGATTGAGCGGACTGAACGGCGCTCCGGCCGACACTGCTCCCTGCGAAACCTTTTTGCCCGGATTTCCACTTTAGTTTCGGTTCTGCTAACCATCGGGTGGACTCGGACGCCTTTATTTATGCGGGCTTGAAAGCACTCAAGGCGCTGAGGAGATCAACACCCAATGGGTGAAAAAGAAAACAAACCGTTTCAGCTCACCTTCAATGGATTTCTCAAGGTCGATTTCCAAGGATCGCGAGTCACCTCGGATGGCGGGCTGATTCTCATTCGCGAACTGGACGAACGACTCGGACTAGGCAAGCTGATAGACGAGCATCTGACGGATTCGCGGCAAGGCTCGAACAAGAAGTTCCCGTTCGTCGATCTGCTGCGACAGTCGGTCTACTCCCGCTTGGCGGGCTACGAGGATCTCAACGACGCCGTTCGTGTCTCCGCCGATCCAACCTTTCGGCTGATTGGCTCGAAGAAGAACTGGGATCGCGGCGCGGCGCTGACCTCCCGGCTGCAGAGCTTCGAGACCGCCATGCTCGCCGGCGACGAGAATCTGATCGGGCTGATGGCGGTGAACCGCGAGTTGATCGCGCAAGCCGAGGCCGGTGATGACTCCGCGTGCGTCGTGCTGGACATGGACTCTACCGAGAGCCCCGTCCACGGCCGGCAGGAAGGCAGCGCCTACAACGGCCACTTCGAGTCGGTCTGCTACCACCCACTGTTGCTGTTCAACCAGCACGGCGATTGCTTGGCGGCAAAGTTGCGACCGGGCAACGTGTCCAGCGCCGAGGACTGGGACGAGCTGCTGCTGCCGGAAATCGAACGCCAACAGGCGGAGGGCAAACAGGTGACGTTCCGGGCCGATGCCGCCTTCGCCAAGTCGGATATTTACGAGACGTTGGAGGAGCGCGGCGTGGACTACGTGATTCGCATCCCGGCCAACAAGAGCCTGGAGCTGGAGATCGAAGATATCCTGTTTCGTCCGCCGGGCAGGCCGAGCGCAAAGCCCCTGGTGCGCTACAGGAGCTTTCGGTATCAGGCCGCGAGCTGGTCGAAGTCCCGGCGGGTTGTTGCGAAGGTCGAGCATCACCAAGGTGAGTTGTTTCCTCGCGTCGGTTTCATCGTCACGAGCATGGCCTTGCCGAGCCGCTCGCTGGTGCGGTTCTACAACAAGCGCGGCACGGCGGAGCAGTGGATCAAGGAAGGCAAACAAGCGACGCATTGGACAAGGCTGTCATGCCATCGGTTCCGGGCCAACGAAGTGCGACTGCAACTCAGCGTGCTGGCCTATAACCTGGGGAACCTATGGCGGAGGCTCGGGCTGCCGCAACGGATCAAGAGCTGGTCGCTGACGAGCTTGCAACAGCGCCTGATGAAGACGGGCGGTAGGCTGGTCAAGCATGCGCGGTACTATTGGCTGCTGTTGGCCAAAGGACATCTGAACCGGCGGCTGTTCGGCGACATGCTGCATAGGATCTGGGCGCTGCCTGTGCCGGGTGGGTAGCGTTGCCCGGGCGAGGATCAACAGTTTTTGGCTCCAAAAAGGTTTCGCAGGGAGCAGTGTCGGCCGGAGCGCCGTTCAGTCCGCTCAATCAACGTCTGTGAGCGGACGGACGAGCCCTGGCGCCTACCGGCGGAGGTGATGTGCAGGGTTCAGCGCGAAAAGACGTGGTATTCGGCGCAGCGGGGGTGTATCCTGTGACCGTGCCAGGGCCAAAATGGAAATCCTGGCTAAGTCCAATAAGATTAAGGAGAAAAAGGAATGAACAAACTGTACAGTCTGATTCTGAGGCTGGCACGCGACGAGCGCGGTCAGGATGTGGTTGAATATGCTCTGTTGGCTAGCTTCATCGCCGTCGCCGCAGGCGCGGTCCTTCCGGGCATTTCCAGCGGCATCAGCACCATCTTCTCGAAGATGGCCAGCTTGGTTTCCGTAGCCGCCGCGCAGTAAAGCGCTGGCGACCTAGGCCTTCGGTCGTATGCTCAATGGCATACGATCGTATCTAAGACAGGTTGTTCTTCACTTCTCCTTGGACGGTGCGGCCGCGGGTTATCAGTCCCCGCGGCCGCGCTTTCGTTTCGTGACACGGTTTCATCACGGGGAATCTCGGCCGGGCGGCTTTACGGTACGTGGGGCTCCGTGAGCGGTTCCCGGCCGCGTGAGCGCAACAGGGCCCCCGGCGGCGTCGGCGAACTCTGTCGCGGCTTTCTTGAAACCAACCAACGGCGCGATCGTGGGGCCGAAAACCCGGAGACTCGCTCGCCGCCGGGACGCGATCACCGGGCATGCCGAGACTCCCATTCCGCGTTGTCGGTTGGGTCATAGGGCGGCTTGGCGTGCCGGATGTTCGTTTTAAAGATGACACACATGCCCGGCTTCGCCGAGCTTTTCGGTGATGCGGTAGTGGGAGATGGTTTGGCCGACCATCGACAGCAAGATTGTACCGCTACCGGATTACTGGTGATAACAATCGTTCCGTCCAACAACCAACTTTTTTCAGCGCCAAGCCTCTGAATCAGACCGGGTTTCACACCTCCAGGTCCACCGCCCGCGGCACCGGCACTGCCTGATTGGTGGATGAGGAGTTTGCGATAGCCACAGGTCTCAGGCAACAAGATCCCCCGAGGCGAATCCCCGATCGGCGGACCAGACCTGTAGCCGTTGAGAACAAGCCCTCGACCAGCGATCCAATCGTGGACGTTCAGTCCGTGTCAACTACCGTGTTTCCCAGAACCGCCTGAGACTGTCGTCGTCGGAAAGCGGGATTCGCTTTTCCACCGGAAGGAGCTTCGGAAACGGCATGTTAGGGAGCGCTTGATACCAGTAGGCAACGGACGAGACGTCATTCGCGTGAACGTTCCCGTGCCCATGTTCAATCGATACCTTGATGGACTTAGTGAACATTACGGGGTCTTCGATATGGAAACGGAACATCGTCCACTTTCCGGAGTATGCCGCCGCCCCCGCAGTGGGTCCATCGGCATAGGAAATCCCGTGGTAGGGCATGGAATTCAAGCCGCCCGGATACCCCCATGCCGCGCAGAAATAATCCTCGGTTCCGGTTCCCCGCATGGAAGGATCCTTCTCCCCGTCAATCCAAAAGAAATCATCTCCCTCTCCAAACCAACCGAAGTTCGGGATGGGATTGATATGGTCGATCGAAAGATTGCAGCCCACGTAGTGGCCGCGCCCCTCCGCTTCAAGGATCAGATAGTTACGCTCTCCATCTACTGAGTCTCGCATAATATACTGTCAATCGAGACAAAGAGAAGACTGTTTCCAGAAAGCGGTAATCAAGCGCGGTTTGCGGCGCATTCGCCGCAGCGCTTTGCGGGCGCGCTCGTCGAGTTCCCAGTAGTCCTTCGGGCAGACGTTGGGCAACTCGTGCTGCTTCCAGTACGCCCAAATGTATTCCACCGGGTTCAACTCCGGCGCATAGGGCGGCAAGTACTCCGTTGCGATGTGATCCTCGGAGAGCTGGATGAACTCCCGCACCAGGCGGCTGCGGTGCGCCGGCAGCCGGTCCCAGACGATCAGCAGTGGGCCGTCGATGTGGCGCACCAAAGCCTTCAGGAAGTCGATGACCTCCAGCTCGCCGATCGCGCCGGGATAGAGCCGGAAGTAAAAGTTGCGCAACGTCAGCCCGGCCGACACCGACAGCTTGTCCCAGTTGAAGTTGAACTCCAACACCGGTGTCTCGCCGCGCGGCGCCCAGGTGCGGCAACGATGCGGCTTCTGACTCAATCCGCTTTCGTCGATGAAGACGATCGTACGTTCTTCTTTGCGGGCTTTTTTTTAATGGCCGGCCAAGTCTTGCGCTGCCAGCCGCGGATGGCCTCTTCGTTGCGCTCCCGCGCTTTGCCGACGGGCCGTTGCGGGCTCCAACCGAGCGCCCGCAGGATCTTCCAGACATGGCCCTCGTGATAGCGCACGCCGAACTCGTCTCCGATCAGACGAGCGACCCGCGGACAGCTCCACAGCGGCGTCGGGAAGCCGTGCGCCTCGGGGCCTTCCAGCAGCAACGCCTCGAGGCGTTCGAGCTGCGCGGCGTCCAACAGCGGCTTACGGCCGGCGCGGCCGGCCTGGCGCAACCCGGCTTCGCCGTCACGCCGGTATCGTCGCAGCCACTCGCTGACGCTTTGCCGCGCGACCTTCAATCGCCTCGCTGTCTCGGACTGACTACAGCCTTGCTCGACCAACCGGATCGCTTTGAAACGGCGCTTCTCCAGGGCCTCGAAATCCCGCCGTACGCCTTTTGTATTTCCCATACATACAAAGACGTACGTACCCCAAAAAGGTGTCACTTTATTTTGCGAGACTCAATAGGAGATCGCGATGAACATCAACGACATTCTGATAGCCACAGGTGGTGCTTCAGTCGTGGTCGGACTAATCATTGCTTCGCTCTGGAAATTCGGCACGAATGTTCTACTCGAGAGGTTCAAGCGTAGTCAGGCGGATGCTCTCGAACACCTGAAAGACGACCTTGTTCAGTCGGCTCAGCGGACAAGCCGATATGAGGGAGTTCAGTTTGGCGTCTATCAGGAAACATGGGAACTTCTAATCGACCTGCAAATGGCCGCCGATCGATTGTGGCAGCGGGCGACGGAACGCAACGTGGAGGAGTTTGGCCGCCATTTCGAAGCAATTCGAAAGGCCGTTTACGGCAGCAAAGTTTTTTTCGAAGAATCTCACCAAGCCGCATTGGCGGACCTATTGAGTCTCGCAAAATAGAGTGACACCTTTTGGTGTGGCCGTACGTATTCTTATGTATGGGAACACCGAAAGGAAAGCGCCGCGATTTCGAAGCATTGGAGAAACGTCGTTTCGAAGCGATGCGTTTGCTCGATGAAGGACTCAATCAGTCCGAAACCGCCAGGCGTCTGACAGTCGCCCGCCAAACCGTCAGTGAGTGGCGACGACAGTACCTGGCGCAAGGCGAGGCCGGGCTGCGCAAGGCCGGCCGCGCCGGCCGCAAGCCGCTATTAGACGCCACGCAGCTCGAACGCCTGGAGATCCTGCTGCTCGAAGGCCCCGAGGCGCACGGCTTCCCGACGCCGTTGTGGAGCTGTCCGCGGGTGGCTCGTCTGATCCGAGACGAGTTCGGCGTGCGCTATCACGAGGGCCATGTCTGGAAGATCCTGCGGGCGCTCGGCTGGAGCCCGCAACGCCCGGTCGGCAAAGCCCGCGAGCGCAACGAAGAGGCCATCCGCGACTGGAAGTGCAAGAGGTGGCCGGCCATTAAAAAAAGCCCGCAAACAAGACCGCACGATCGTCTTCATCGACGAAAGCGGATGGAGTCAGAAGCCGCATCGTTGCCGCACCTGGGCGCCGCGCGGCGAGACGCCGCTGCTGGAGTTCAACTTCAATTGGCAGAAGCTTTCGGTGTCGGCCGGGTTGACGTTGCGCAACTTTTACTTTCGGCTCTATCCCGGCGCGATTGGCGAGTTGGAGGTCATCGACTTTCTGCAGGCCTTGGTTCGCCACATGGACGGCCCGTTGATGATCGTCTGGGACCGCTTGCCGGCGCATCGCAGTCGGATGGTGCGAGAGTTCATTGAACTCTCGCAAGGCCATATCGTGACGGAGTATTTGCCGGCGTATGCGCCGGAGCTGAATCCGGTGGAATACATCTGGGCGTACTGGAAACAGCACGAGTTGCCGAACGTCTGTCCGAAGGACTACTGGGAACTCGACGAACGTGCCCGCAAAACGCTGCGGCGCATGCGCCGCAAACCGCGCTTGATTACCGCTTTCTGGAAACAGTCTTCTCTTTGTCTCGATTGACAGGATATTATGCGAGACTCAATAGTTGATGAATTCCGTGAGTTCTACGATGGCAAGCAAGGTCTACTTGACCTGAGGCGGCAACATCCACCGGATGATATCGCAATCGCCAAACTCATCGCGAAGAACGGAGAGATTCGCCGACGCTTTTCGAAGGTGATTGAGGAAGTCGGAGTGACTTACCGAGACAAGATGCTTGGCGGGCAACCTAACGATGCGTTCGAGCCGATGAGAACGGCGGAGTCAAACTAGACCACAGAGCGGCGTGTCGAAGCCATCCGGGGGGGAGTTCGGGGGGGAGTTCGGGGACGAGGGAGTTCCGGGGGAGTTCCGGGGGAGTTCGGGGACGGAGCCCGAACTCGGCCAAGATCGGCTTGACACTACCGCAAAGAGAGTACGATCCGCCGGGATCAGCGATTCGTAAGTGAAACCCACGCGGGCTCGGCGAACAGCCGAGCCCGCTAGCACGGAAACTCGTAGTCTGTCCCCGACTTTTCCCCGGTTGGGCGTGGGGCAGGCGATTGTGTCACTCAAGAGTCGGGTTCATGTGCCGCTGCACGTGGCGTTTCCGAGGGTTGGAGTGAGGAAGGGGACGGTTCGGGATTCACGTCTGTTCCCGACCGTTCCGGGGAAGGTGTCGGCCCGCCCAGCATAACTCCCCGGGAAGTGCGGATAAGACAGGTAAGCTATTTCCTGTCCGCGGACGGATGCGAGCCGCCTCCATAGTAACCCGCATTTTCAATTTGATGTATGAGCTTCAGACCATCCAGCGACCTTCAGCGTCTTTATTGATAGGGGCTAGAGCCCGATAAGGACGCCATGGAGGTCAACACCCGATGGGTGAAAAAGAAAACAAGCCGTTTCAGCTCACGTTCAATGGATTTCTCAAAGTCGATTTCCAAGGATCGCGAGTCACCTCGGATGGCGGTCTGATTCTCGTTCGCGAACTGGATGAACGACTCGGACTCGGGAAGCTGATCGACGAGCATCTCAGCGACTCGCGACAAGGCTTGAACAAGAAGTTCCCGCTGGCCGATCTGCTGCGGCAGTCGGTCTACAGCCGACTCGCTGGCTACGAGGACCTCAATGACGCCGTTCGAGTATCCGCCGATCCGACCTTTCGCTTGATCGGCTCGAAGAGGAACTGGGATCGCGGAGCAGCCTTGACCTCGACGCTGCATGGCTTCGAGACGAAGATGCTGGCGAGCGAAGAGAACTTGCTGGGGCTGATGGCAGTGAACCGGGAGCTGGTCGCGCAAGCCGAAGCTCCCGACGGTTCAGACCGCGTGGTGCTCGACATGGACTCCACGGAGAGCCCCGTCCACGGCCAACAGGAAGGCAGTGCCTACAACGGCCATTTTGAGTCCCTCTGCTATCACCCGCTGTTGCTGTTCAACCAGCACGGCGACTGCCTATTGAGTCTCGCAAAATAGAATGACACCTTTTGGTGTTGCCGTACGTATTCTTATGTATGGGAACACCGAAAGGAAAGCGCCGCGATTTCGAAGCATTGGAGAAACGCCGTTTCGAAGCGATGCGTTTGCTCGATGAAGGACTCAATCAGTCCGAAACCGCCAGGCGTCTGACAGTCGCCCGCCAAACCGTCAGTGAGTGGCGACGACAGTACCTGGCGCAAGGCGAGGCCGGGCTGCGCAAGGCCGGCCGCGCCGGCCGCAAGCCGCTATTAGACGCCACGCAGCTCGAACGCCTGGAGATCCTGCTGCTCGAAGGCCCCGAGGCGCACGGCTTCCCGACGCCGTTGTGGAGCTGTCCGCGGGTGGCTCGTCTGATCCGAGACGAGTTCGGCGTGCGCTATCACGAGGGCCATGTCTGGAAGATCCTGCGGGCGCTCGGCTGGAGCCCGCAACGCCCGGTCGGCAAAGCCCGCGAGCGCAACGAAGAGGCCATCCGCGACTGGAAGTGCAAGAGGTGGCCGGCCATTAAAAAAAAGCCCGCAAACAAGACCGCACGATCGTCTTCATCGACGAAAGCGGATGGAGTCAGAAGCCGCATCGTTGCCGCACCTGGGCGCCGCGCGGCGAGACGCCGCTGCTGGAGTTCAACTTCAATTGGCAGAAGCTTTCGGTGTCGGCCGGGTTGACGTTGCGCAACTTTTACTTTCGGCTCTATCCCGGCGCGATTGGCGAGTTGGAGGTCATCGACTTTCTGCAGGCCTTGGTTCGCCACATGGACGGCCCGTTGATGATCGTCTGGGACCGCTTGCCGGCGCATCGCAGTCGGATGGTGCGAGAGTTCATTGAACTCTCGCAAGGCCATATCGTGACGGAGTATTTGCCGGCGTATGCGCCGGAGCTGAATCCGGTGGAATACATCTGGGCGTACTGGAAACAGCACGAGTTGCCGAACGTCTGTCCGAAGGACTACTGGGAACTCGACGAACGTGCCCGCAAAACGCTGCGGCGCATGCGCCGCAAACCGCGCTTGATTACCGCTTTCTGGAAACAGTCTTCTCTTTGTCTCGATTGACAGGATATTATGCGAGACTCAATAGTTACCGCCATGGAAGCCCTCTCTGTCTACCGCAACGAGTTCCCCGTTACCGAAAGTTACACCTATCTGAACCACGCCTCGGTCAGTCCGCTGCCCCGCCGTGCGGCCGAGGCGATGCGCGGACTCATCGACGATCAGCACCGCCACGGTTCCACCCACTACGGCGAATGGGTCGAAAACGGCGCAGCCCTGCGCCGCTCGGCCGCCGAGTTGCTCCATGCCTCGCCCGAGGAAATCGCCGTCGTCAAGAATACTTCCGAGGGCCTCGCCGTCATCGCGAACGGCCTCGATTGGAAACCCGGCGACATCGCCGTCGGCGTGACCGGCGAATTTCCGGCCAACTATTTCCCCTGGAAGCGCCTCGATCGGCGGGGCGTGAAACTACGCTGGGCCGAGCAGCGCAGCGGCCGCGTCGAGCTCGACGACATCGACCGCGCCTGCTGCGGCGCCCGCCTGCTCGCCATCAGCTTCGTGCAATACCTCAGCGGGTTCCGCATCGACCTGGACGCCGTGGGCGAGATCTGCCGGCGGCGCGATTGCCTGCTCGTGGTCGACGCGGTTCAGGGGCTCGGGCCGTTCCCGATCGACGTCAAGAAATCCCGCATCCATGCCCTTTGCGCCGCCTCGCACAAATGGCTGCTGGGCCCCGAGGGTCTGGGGATTCTCTTCGTCGACCGCGACCTGATCCCCGAGGTAGACCCCGTCGAATTCGGCTGGATGAACGTCGAGGGCTGGTCCGGTTACAGCCTGGAGGAGAAGCTCGAGCCCGGAGCAGCTCGTTATGAATGCGGAACCATTAACACCTGTGGTTGCTATGGATTGCGGTCATCGATTGATCTCTTTCTTGAGGTGGGAGTCGAGCGTATGAACAAGCAAATACACCACCTTGCCGATCTGATCGTCGCCGAGGCCGGCGAAAAGGGCTACGAGCCGATGACCGCCCGCGACGAGGATTGCGGCTCGGGCATCGTAACTCTAGTCAAACCGGGTATCGACGCGGTCGAAACAGCCGCGAAGATGGCGAACAAGGGGGTCTCGGTATCGGCGCGCGGCGGTGGAATTCGGGCCGCGCCGCACTTTTACCAAAACGAGGACGACGTGCGCCGATTCGTCGATTTACTCCCCTGAGACTTCAGCGACCAGCGGAGCTGGCGAGAGGTCTTCGGGTGGTTGGGTGGGGAGGGTTTCGAGTGTCAGGCGTTGACGAGGGGGTAGGGCCTCGAACGACTCGTTGAGCGAATCTTCGCTAATCAGCCCCTTCTCCATGCGCGCGCCGGCATACATTTGGTGCAGCGCTTCCCAAAACTCACTGCCCGAGGTGAAATTCGGCTCTTCACCGAACGCCAGCACCTTGATCGTATCGGTGAGCCGCTCGGCCCAGGTTCGCGCAATACGCTTGGCGTCGTCGTCGCCGGCGAGAACGAGGTCTTCGGGTGCGATAGCCACGACAGGTTGGGCCTCGGTCCCGTCTTCCTCGGTCAAGACAATGACCGGCAGCTCGGTCGAGTCGTTGTCGATACGCAGCGTCTTGCCCGGCTCCTCGACCGCGATGTCAATGATCTGTTGGAGCTGATCAACCAGTTCCTTGGCCCGCACCGCCCCGACGCCGCTGTCGAGCGGGTCGTTGATCATGAAGACGGCGACTTGATTGACCTTGATGGCGACGGGAACTCCCGACGTGCGTCCATCGTTGGGTAACAGCGAATAGGAGACTTCGGGGACCGGCAAATTCGTCGAAATATTGCCGCCCTGCAGATAGTAGATCAGCCCCAGCACTCCCAGCATCAGCGGAATTGCCGCGCGCGTCGAATTGCGCTTGAAACGGGACTTGATCGTATCGCCGGTAATGCGGTCGGCAAACGTAAACTCACTGCCCTGGGGCTCGTCGGGCCGTGGAGAGGGCCGCGGAGGCGTATCAGCACTCATAAAACAATAGATCGCAATTGGGCGGGATGGGGTTTCACTTCATTGTACCGGGCGGGGCAAATTTATTCGGAGGGGATGGTCTTGGGCCGACGTCCGGCGCGAGTGCCTGTAAACGCCGAGCTTGCCACAAACGCTACGCGCCGCGCCGGCCCGCGATCGGACACAGCGAGGCTGAGGCATGGTGAGAGGCTGGGGAAGGGACTGTGGGCCGCCCCGAATACGCTACCATCTACAGTCAACCGCCTAACCCGAGGCGACATCGGCGCGGGCCGCGCTCCGCGCTCGCGGAGGAACCATGGAACCCGTTCGTTGGGGCATTATCAGCACCGCCAGGATCGGCCTTGATCTGGTCATCCCGGCTATGCAGCAGAGCGACAGTTGTGACATCGTCGCGATCGGCTCGCGTAACCTCGAAGCGGCGCAAAAAGCCGCTTCCAAGTTGGCCATCCCGAAAGCCTACGGTTCCTACGAAGAGCTACTCGCCGACCCCGACATCGAGGCCGTCTACAACCCCCTGCCCAATCACCTGCACGTTCCGTGGTCGATCAAGGCCGCCGAGGCGGGCAAACATGTGCTCTGCGAAAAGCCGCTCTCGATGGACGCCGCCGAGGCGCAAACACTGCTCGACGCCCGCAATCGCACCGGCGTGCTGATGCAGGAGGCCTTCATGGTCCGCAGTCACCCGCAGTGGGTGCGCGCCCGCGAGGTCGTGCGCAGCGGACAAATCGGCGAGCTGCGGGCGGTTCAGGGCTTCTTCAGCTACTACAACACCGATCCGACGAACATCCGAAACATGGCCGACATCGGCGGCGGCGGCATCTACGACATCGGCTGCTATCCAACCGTCGGTTCGCGCTTCGTTTTCGAGGACGAGCCTACCCGCGTCGTCGCCCTGATCGAATACGACCCCGTCATGAAGACCGACCGGCTGGCGAGCGCCATTCTCGACTTTCCCGCCGGACAGGCGAGTTGGGTTTGCAGCACGCAACTCTCCCCTTATCAGCGCATGCAAATTGTCGGGACGAAAGGCCGCGTTGAGATTGAGATTCCTTTCAACGCACCTTCCGATCGTCCCTGCCGCCTTTGGGTCGATGACGGTAGCGGCGGACACGACACGACCGGGGCGGTCTTGGAGGAGATCGACACCTGCAATCAGTACGAGATTCAAGGCCGGTTGTTCTCGGAAGCCGTCCGCGGCATCACGCCGATCGAGTTCCCGCTCGAAAACGCGGTGGCCAATATGAAGATCATCGACGCCTTGTTCCGCTCGGGGGAAGTAGGCGGCTGGGTGAATTTGTAGTCAGTCTCCCCACCGGAGAACTGCGATTGCCCCCAAACCTGCGAAGAAAGAGGAGTTGTCAGCCATTTGACATACTAAGTCAATGACTTACAATGAATACGCATTTCGAATGGGATCCAGGCAAGGAGCAAATCAATCAGCGAAAGCATGGGCTCTCGTTCGACCAAGCCAAGGAGCTCCTCGTCGGCGGCGAGAACTGTCTGGACATCCACGATGAACTGCATTCAGACGAGGAGGACCGCTTCATTGCAATTGGCCGTATATCAGCCGGAGTCATCGTGGTTGTCTACACGGAGCGCCGGGACGACGTCATACGGATCATGAGCGCGCGGAAGGCTACACCGAGGGAAATTCGCCTCTTCCACCACTATCTTGGAGGTACCGATGGCTGACGACACGCGCGAGTTGACCGAAGAAGACTTTGCACGGGCCATACCGCGCAAGCAGCGGGAACGCATCATGCGCGGGCGCATTGACCCGGTGAAAGACATTGCGGCCCTGCGTCGATTCGCCGGGCTCACGCAGGAGCAGTTCGCCGAAGCGCTCAGTATCAGCGTGCATACCTTGCGGAATTGGGAGCAGGGTCGGCGAAGCCCGGAGGGTCCTGCGTTGGCTCTGCTGCGCGTTGCGGCTCGGCACCCGCGAGTGTTGCGCGAAAACCTCGCGGCCCCTGCTTGACCGCCGGTACTTTCAAAGCCTGCACGCGGCCCGGCCTCGAAGCGACCGTGAGTATTGAAGTTCACCAAGAGCGCGAGTTCTACGACGACGCCTATGCGGAGCACCTGGCGGTCGAAGGGGACGCGCTGGCTTGTGATCGGGAAATCCTCGAACGTCAATTCAATGATCCGGCGAGCCCGATGTATGAACGCCGCCGGCTTTACCAGGGCGCGCTGGACCGCATCCTTGAAGCTCTGCCGCGCTGTCGCAACGTCCTCGACTACGCCTGCGGAACCGGCGAGTGGGGGGTGATGATGGCGACCGAAGGCGCGCAAGCGGCCTTGCTCGACCTCTCGCCGGTCGGCGTCGAAATCGGGCTGCGTCGCGCTCGCGCCTCGGGCGTGGGGGATCGCGTGCGGGGATTCGCTTGCGATGCCGGCGATCTGAGTTGCTTCGCCGACGGGGAGTTCGACTTGATCTACGCCGGCGCGGCGGTCCATCACACGATGAAGTACCCCAACGCCTTGGCCGAGTTGCTGCGCGTGCTCAAGCCCGGCGGACTACTGGTGCTGGCGGAGGGCTACGGCAACAACCCCGTCCTCAACGCCGCGCGCCGATTGCGGGCGCGTGTCAGCGGCGAGCCCGAGGAAGCCGGCGAAGGAATCATCTTTTCGGACGGCGACGTGGAGACTCTCCGCCGTCACATGAGCCGAGTTGACATTACGCCGCTCAATCTCTTCGCCATGACCAAGAGGTTGTTTCGCGGACGCTTCGAATCGCCGACCGTGCGGGGGGTGATGCGCCTTCTCGAAGCTCTTGACGCCGCCGTGCTGCGCCTGGCGCCGTTTCTAAAGCGCTATTGCGGCGAGCTGGTCGTCGCGGCCGTGAAGTGACGCGGTGTGTCGCGGCGCGCCCTCAGCCTTCCTCGATTTGACGCGTTCGCGGATCGAAGACCATTCGCCGTCCGCTCCACATCGCATTCACGGCCATGATGCAGGCGATCGAGTGCCCATAACCGGCGATCGGCGGGGCATAGAGGTCGCCCGGCGCCCGCCGGGGCCGATCACGCCGACCCGGATCGTGTCGTTCGCGGAGGCTGTTTGTGCGCCCCCGGCCGCGGAGAGAGCCGCCAAGCCTGCGCCCCCCGCCGCGGCCCTTGTCAGAAACTGCCGTCGATCAATGTTCTTTCGCGCCATCAAGAGTGCCTCCTCGATCGAGCCGATTACAGCGCCGAAATCATGGTGTCGGGGGACAACCCTGCGTCGAAACCAGAGCGTTTCGAATCCTAGGTGGAGGGGGCAGGCAACCTCGACGGGCAGGCCTGGAGACCTGCCCCACTGCGCGGCTGCATCGGAAACTACTTTTTGGAGCCCACCACCACTCGCTCCGCAGGTAGCCCGCGAACGCAGCGAAGGAAGCTAGTCCGCATTTCTCACCGCCTGACGGGCAAAGCGCACGATAGGCCCGCCAGTACTTCGTTGCGGTTGCTCGCCGTGCTCACCGTACTGTTCAAGTACGCCTCCGCGCGCCAAGCGGCGCGCGCCTTGTACTGACGGGCCTCTCACGCACTTTGCCTCGCCAGGCGATGAGAAAAGCGGGCTAGTCAACCCCGTCCGCGGTGGACGAGACGCTTTCCCTTAACGTCACCTTGCTCAGCGTGTCGGAATAGCCCCGCACACCTTCAAAAAGGTGGTTGGCGATCTTTTGGCGGTAGGAGGAGGACTTGAGGAGCTTCTCGTCCTCGGGGTTACTCAAGAAGCCGACTTCAGCTAAGACGGCGGGCATCTTCGCGCCGATCAGAACCATGAACGGCGCCTTGCGGACTCCTCGATTGCGCAGGCCCTTGGTCTGCTTGGCGAGTCCGCCGTAGAGCGATTTTTGCACTTTGGTCGCGAACTCGCGGGACTCTTCGATCTTCTCGGTCAGGGCGATCTTCGAGAGCAGACTTTCCAGCTCGTGAATCGAGCGTTGCGCGGCGGCATTCTCTCGCGAGGCCACTCCGAGCGCCCATGAGTTCGTCGTGAAGCTCAAGTAATAGGTTTCGACGCCGCGAATCGAACGCAGGCGAGACGAGTTGGCGTGGACGGAAATGAACAAGTCGGCTTCGCTGTCATTGGCCAGCTTGGTGCGCTCTTTCAGTGAGACCGAGCGATCGGTGGTGCGGGTGTAAATCACGTCGGCGCCCAAGTTGGTTTCAATCAATTCGCCGAGCCGGCGGCCGATGTCGACAACCAAATCTTTCTCGCGCAGCCCGCCTTTCCCGATCGATCCCGTGTCGTGTCCGCCGTGGCCGGCGTCGATGACGACCCGGCCGACCTTCAGGCCGAGCGCGCGAATCAGGTTTCGCTTGCCGCGGCTGGTGGCGCGAGCGGCCTGGGGCGGCTCGGCGAGTTCCAGAGTGGGCGCGAGTTCGGGCGGTTCCAGCCTTGCGATCGTCTCGTGCTCGGGAGCCGCCGCGGGCAGGGGCGGCTTCGGTGGCTCCAGAGGAGGAAGGGCCTTCAGCTTTTGCGTCGCAACTCGCGCCAACGCCAAGAAACTACGCGCCGCTTCCATGTCCGCTTTTCCGGCGACCTCGGGAGACCTCGTGGCCGGCAAAGCGCGATAGGGAGCGAGAACCGAGGGCGGCGGCGCCTTGAATTCGAAGCGCTCGAGCGGCGGCGCGGGTGGCTGGAAAGAAGGACGGTCCAACGCCGCGGGAACTCCTCCCGCGGCCGGAATGATGTTCGGGGCGGCGGCGACCAGCGCCGGCGCGGCGGCCTGCAAGGCACGACCAGGGGCGAAAGCCGAAGGCGGCGGTGCTTCAAACACAAAGCGCTCCGCGGGCTCCGGCGGACGGGAAGAAAAACCCCCCGATGCGGCGGACGGCCGAGTACCAGGAACGACCGCAAGCAGAGGTTCCGCCGCATCGGAGGAAGTGGAGGGACTCGTGGGAGGATCCGAGTCAGGGGTGGCAACATCCGACTCACTCACTATGGGCGAATCGGAAACTTGGGAGGGCGCCGCGGCGCGTGCGACCGGAACCGGATCCGGCGGAGCGCCGGCGTTCCGTGCTATACCCTCGCCCGCATCCGGCGATCGCTGTTCAGCGAACCTCGGGGGCTGGATGGTGGACCGTAATTCAACGACCAGTCGCTCGGGGTTCGTAAGCCACTGGAAGTCGGGCCTCACCGGTTGTTCGAGATCAAAGACCACGCGGACCGTCGAGCGCCGGTTTTGCGCCACGCGGATTTGCCGGACGCGATCATCTTTGACCAGCAGCGTCGTGATGCGGCGCTTGGAGAACTTCGACCCCAAGCGGGCGCTCGATAGGTCCACAAATAGCCGGTCCGGATTGCTCAGCCGTTCGGACCGGTAGCGAGTCGCTTCGTCGATATCAATGACAATGCGAGTCGAATCGGCGTGCGACCAGAACCGAACGGCGGCAATCGACCGAATCCCAGCGCGACGCGGCTTTGGGGGTCGGTGGCGAACCGGAATCGGCGCGGGCGCGGTGGCTTCGGCGGCCGGAGCCGAGGGAAGATCCGCGACCTTCGTGGGGGCCGGGTCGGCGACGGACGGCGGCGCGACAGACGGCACATTTCGAGCAAGTTGGGGATCCGTGCGGCCTTCCATTTCAGCAATCGCTTGCAGCGCTTGCGATTTCAGCTTGCTGTGGGGATATTCCCGCGCGAGAAAGCGGTAGGTCTTGAGAGCGTCGGCTCGCCGTTTTGCGGATTCAAAGCGCGCGGCCGCCTTGCGATACATCTGTGCTTCGACGAGAAGACTGTCATCGCAATAACCACTGGCGGGGCTGGTCAGGTAAACCTTGCGGAAAGCCTTGGCGACCATTCGATACTGCTCGGCGCCGAGCTCGGGTTCGGGAACCCGCCGAAAGTCTTTCAATAGTTGAGCAGCTTGGCGATAATAACGCGCCGCTCTTTCCCTCTTCGTTTCGGCGGACCACAAGGGGGTGGGCGTACAAAGCGCCCACAAGACGGCAAGTCCCGCCACCGAGGACCAAAGTCCCCGGCTGCATTGCCCGAACAGCGGCATAAGCCTAGCGCGGTTCTGTTTCGAACCGGATCTCGCCGGAAGGCTCGACCCGAACAACGATTCGCGGTCCTTTGTCCGACGCCGCCGCGTTGCTCGTAACAGAACGCTTGCCGACCGCATACGATCGGCTTACCCGGTCGACGTAATCCAACGTCTCCTCGTAGGGAGGAACGCCGTCATATCGTTCGACCGCCGCCTCGCCGGCGTTGTAAGCCGCCAGGGCCCGAATCTGGTCCCCGTCGTAGCGGTCCAGCAAGTGACGGAGGAGTTTTGCTCCTCCATCGACATTTTCGGCGGGATCGAAAATGTCCTTTACCCCAAACCGACGAGCCGTCTCCGGCATCAACTGCATCAGACCCAACGCTCCCTTGTGGGAAACGGCAAACGGGTCGTAGTTGCTTTCCTGCCGAATGACGGCGTAAATCAGTTTCGGGTCGACGTCATGACGTCGAGCGGACCGTCCGACCAAGGAAGCGATGTCGAGCCTGCCGCCTTCAGGCGACTGACTCAACCGACCTTGGACAACCTGCTTCCTCGGTTCGGCCGACCGCTCGACGACGGAGATTCGCTGAAGCCTTCGGGACCGCCCGGGAACACGCACCAAGCGGCCCGCCTCGTCTTCGCGGACCTCGTAACGCCGGACAATGGACTCGGCCTCCTCAAGGGCCGCGTCAGCTTTGGTATCAGCAACGGGCGGCGGCGCCTTAGCGGTCACCGCGGAACCCGTCGACCAAACCAGCAGGCCGAGCGCGAACCATCGAGATTGCCTACTCCACGTCATTAAAACAATATCACAGAATATGTTTTCAAAGCAACGACTTCTTGCTCTCTTCCGTACGCCGAGGGCGACCGGCGCGAGAGCACGGCACACCTCAACCTTTACTGAAGAGACGCACCGGCACTCATTTTAGTTGAGGCCGGAAGAAAATTATGGTCCGCGAGGCGCGGCCTTATCCGCGACGTGCCCGCCAGGTGGGGGCTGGGATAGGTATCTGTCAAGTTCTCTCAACGGGTGAACGCGGTCACCCCGCTCCCTCGTGGTGGCAAGGGTTGTGGGACGGCGCCAAAAGTTGCGACCCGGCGTTGGCGAATCGATGATACGGTCCCGAAGACCAGACATCCATGTGCCGCCTCGAGCAGCTCGACGCGCGAGCCGCTGTCGCGGAAGATTCAGTTTGGGTCATACCCGCCGACCTCGAAACAGTCTGGATGGCGCCTCGGGAGGGTTCTCCCTCGCGCAGTCCCCCATACCCAAGGCCCGGCGGGTCGCTCGTCGTCACAAATCTTGGCGGTTTTCTCTGCTCCTTTCTTCAACGCGGCGGCTCGCTGTTTCCCGGCGGAGCCGCCCGTCGCTCACCCGAGCGGCGACGGGCGGTCTCAGACGGGAAAGAGAGTCCTTCCCGGTGGTGGGTCCCCGAGCGAAGAACGCCCCGTCGCCTCGGGCGCTTTCCAGGCGGCCCCTCTCGCACAACTCGAACCCGTCCCGCCAAGGATCGACCGCCAACAAATAGGCCACCAGCTTGCGGGCCACCGCCAACGTCGCCCGATTGCGCGAGCCGCGTTCGAGTTCCCGTCCGCGCTTCTTGTGAACATCGAGTCCGATATAGTAGAGATCGTTCATTTTGTCCTCCTGGTGGCTTGGCGAGACGGCTTCAGCGCCGTCTATGCTATTTTGCCGCCAGGAGGATTCTTTCATCTCTACGCTATACATTGAACCAGTCCCCAATTTTTCACAGCGCCTCAAGGCCGCGCCGACGAGGAGTACCGATGACAAAGCTACAAACCACCACGCTGATCTTGACGCTCGCGGCTCTTG
This sequence comes from Bryobacterales bacterium, assembly GCA_965238125.1. Lineage (GTDB taxonomy): Bacteria > Acidobacteriota > Terriglobia > Bryobacterales > UBA6623 > UBA6623. Next base: position 2,632,324 of record OZ250179.1, read on the forward strand.
GCTGCGGCGGCCGCCCCACCGACTCGGGCCCGGGCGGCGACGCGGGCACGAGCGAATCGCAGGCCCACGATTTTGAAGAGGTGGCTCCCGGCGTCTTTTTCGCCATGGGTAAAGGCCCGGTGAATGTAGGCAGTAATGCGATGGTGGTGGTCAATGAAGACGACGTACTGGTCGTTGATTCGCATATCACGCCCGATGCGGCCCGCGAGCTGATCAAGTCCGTTAGGACGCTCACCGACAAGCCGATCCACTACCTCGTCAACACGCATTTCCATTTCGATCATGCGCACGGCAATCAGTCGTTCCCCGAAGGCGTAGAGATTATCGGTCATGAATACTCTCGCGAACGACTTCTGGGCGACGTATTGGGCAGCGAAACGTATGTCGTGATCGGGGGCGAGGAATATCAGAAGACGCGGATTACGGCGCTCGAGCAGCAGGTCGCCGAGGCGTCGGGCTCCGAGAAAGAATCGCTGGAGGCTCAACTCGCGACTCTCCAGCGGCACACCAAGGCGTTGGGCGAGGTTGTGCCGACGCCGCCGAACACGACGTTGGTGCGGAAGTTGACGCTTCATCGCGGCAGCCGCGAAATTCAAATGCACCACCTGGGACGGGGCCATACCGGAGGCGACGTCGTCGTGTTCTTGCCGGCGGAGAAGATCATCTTCACCGGAGACCTGCTGCCGGCCGGCGCGCCTTATCTCGGCGATTCTTTCACCGAGGATTTTGTCGAGACGCTCGAGAAGCTGAAAAGCCTCGAGTTCGACACGATCCTTCCCGGCCACGGCCCTGTCGTCCGTGACCGCGCTCATATCGATTTCACGCAAGAGTATTTGCGGAAGTATTGGGGAAGCGTGAAGGCCGCGCACGCCAAGGGGCTGTCGATCGACGAAGCCGTTGTACAAGTGGACTTGGCGGGGTATGAGGATTACGCTCCGTTTCAGATTTCTCGGCCGGAAGTGCGGAAATTGGAAATCAGTCGGATGTATCATCTGTTGGCCGGCGGGGAGTAGATTTGCGGCCGATTAGCCGTCAGAGGGCAGGCCTGGAGACCTGCCCCACTGTGGGCGGCGGCGAAGTGGCAAGAGGCGAGAAAGACGACATGAAAGTACGGAGAGTTGGACTTGTGTTTTTGATGGTGTTGTTCGTTGCGCCGGCGGCCTGCTCGCCGCCGCCGCCCGAAGCCGACGACGGGCCTCGTTTCTCTTTCCGCGAACAAGTGATCGAGCCCGAACTCGGCATCGGCTACGGTGTGGTCATTGCCGATGTGAACGCCGACTCGCAACCCGATGTCGTCGCCATCAACGAGACGCAGGTGATGTGGTTCGAAAATCCGAGCTGGCAAAAGCATGTCGTCAGCGAAGGCGTCTCCACGCCCGACAACGTCTGCCTCGCCGCCCATGATGTTGACGGCGACGGCCGGCTGGACATCGCTCTCGGCGCCGACTGGCAGCCGCGCAACACCGAGGGCGGCGGGACGATCCAATGGGTGCGGCAAGGCGATGATCCGACAAGCGGGTGGAGTTTGCACGCGATCGGCGCCGAGCCGACGACGCACCGAATGCGCTGGGGCGATGTGGACGGCGACGGCGTTCGCGAGTTGCTCGTCGCGCCGCTGCAAGGCCGCGGCACCTCGCCGCCGGCGTGGTGGGAAGGTCCAGGGGCGCGGATGCTCGTGCTTCGTCCCCCGGAAGATGCGACCAAGCCCGATTGGCCCCAGGAAGTCGCCGACGACGACGCCCATGTGATGCACAACTTCTGGGTCACGAACTTCGATGCCGACCCGGCCGACGAGTTGATCACCGCCGGGTATGAAGGCGTGCACATTCTCGACCGAGCCGAGGACGGCGCTTGGAGCCGCCGACGCATCGGAGAGGGACATCAAGAGGGCGACGGCGACAAGGGCGCGGGCGAAGTGAAGTTGGGGCGCTTGGCCAACGGTCGCCGTTACCTTGCGACCGTCGAACCATGGCACGCCAATCATCTGGTGATCTATCTTGAGGGCGCTTCACCCGACGAGCCCTGGGAGCGCAAGATCTTGATTGACCAGCTCGGCGGCGGCCATGCGCTGTGGACTGCTGATCTGGACGGCGACGGCGACGAGGAGCTCGTTTTCGGTTGGCGGCGGGAAGGCAGCGGCGAATTTCAGAAAACGGGCGTGGGCGTCTTTGACCCCGGCGAATGGGATCACTACGAAATCATCGATTCAGGCGGGATGGCGACCGAAGACGTCACCGCCGCCGACCTCGACGGCGACGGCCGGCCCGAGATCATCGCCGCCGGCCGCGCCACCCATAACTTGAAGATCTACTGGAACGAGCGCGAGTAGGGAGCCGCCGCCTCGGGAGCCATGAAAAGACCGGGGACAGTGGCTTTCCGCCGCCGCGGCTTGTGGATTCGATGGTACGGATTCGGTCGGCGCTCGGTACAGTCCCCATTTTTTTCACGACCCCTCAGCACTCGGCGGCGGGCTGTGGCTCGGGGGCGCGGGCGCGGTCGAGTTTCTTGAGCTTTTCCACCAACGTCGTGCGCTTGATTTGAAGGATCTCGGCGGCACGGGTCTTGTTGCCCTTCGTGCGGCCGAGAACCTGTCGGATCAAGTCGTGCTCGACTTGCGCGACGATTTCTTTCAAGTTCGCTTCGTCGTCAAAGTGGGGGGTGTTGATGAGCGAAGAGGAAGCCGGGCGCGGCTCGGGAAAGTCAACTTGCTCGACCACGACCCGATCTTCGGACCGGATGGCCGCGATCTCGACGGCGTTTTCGAGTTCTCGAATATTGCCGGGCCAGGAGCGTCCTACCAGATCCGCCTCGGCGGCCGCGTCAACGTGCTTGGGTTCGAGGCCTTCGCGGCGACAAAAGCGGTCCATGAAGTAGTCGAGGAACAAGGGGATGTCTTCGCGGCGCTCGCGCAGCGGCGGCAGATGGATGGGAAATACGTTGACGCGGTAGAAGAGGTCTTCGCGGAAGTCTTGCGCCTTGACGCGACGCCACAAATCGACGTTCGTCGCGGCCACGACACGGGCGTCGAAGCGAATCGTCTCCACACCTCCGATGGGATGAATCTCGCGCTCCTGCAAGGCGCGCAACAGCTTCGGTTGCAACTCAAGCGGTAAGTCGCCGATTTCATCGAGAAAGATCGTGCTCTGATGCGCCTGCTCGAAGCGTCCGATGCGGGCCTGGTAGGCGTCGGTGAAGGCGCCCTTGACGTGACCGAAGAACTCGTCCTCGAGTAGGCTGGCGGGGATGCCGCCGCAGTTGACCGCTACCATTTCGCGGTCGCTGCGTTCGCTGAGGGCGTGAATGGCGCGGGCGATGCGCTCCTTGCCGGTTCCGGTTTCGCCGGTAATCAGAACAGTCGCATTCTTGGGCGCCACCAATCGCACCTGTTCAATGACCCGCTGGATGGCCGCGCCGCGGCCGGTCAATAGGTCGGCGGGATCGAGCGTGGCGCCACGGGTACTCCGTGGATGGCCCCCCGCGCCCTCGATGGCGCCGGCGAGAGCGCGGGGGTCGGCATGGAGCGAGGAACGAGGAGCCGCCTCGGCGGTCGGCGGGGCGGGGGAGAGCGCTACTTCGATACGCCGCAGCATGTCGGCGGGCGAAAACGGCTCGACCAAGAAGTCGGTGGCTCCGGCGCGCAGCAACGCCGCGGTCTCTTGGGCTTGCTCGGAGGCGCTCAAAACAATGACAGGCGGTGCACCGGAGGCGTCCCGAATCTTTCGGACAAAATTTTGACACTGCTCCGTCAACGCCGGATCGTCGCCGTTGTGGAGATCGACGAGAACGACCTCGGGCTCCAAGAGCGCCGTCAAATTCCCGGCTTGCTCAAGACCGTGCGCCCGCTCTAAGCGAAAACCGTTGACCTCGAGCGTGGCCTCAAATTGACGTTGGCGGCGAACGTCGTCACTGACCAAGAGAATCTTGCGTTGTCCGGGTCGTTCGGTTGGAGTGCGTGTCGCCATGGCTTGCTTCGTCAGCTGATCGTCCCTCTCGATTTCGGTCGGATGTTTCGAATCCAACCGTTATAGGCGTGCGTGGGCAATCGGCATACCATGCTCGATGAGGACGGTATAAGTCACTTTATCTGAAAGACTTATCGGGTTCTTCCACGGTTCCGCAGGGCTGCCGACAAGGTCCTAAGTCCCGAATCGGGACGGGGAAGACGACGAGGAGGTGAGTCAACCAGTATTCATTTCAACTATTTAGGGGATTTTCTTGGCGAATTCCAAAACGGGAATCTCGTTCCGGAACGGAACTGTTCTACTCCTCGCGGAGTGGAGGGGCAAAGGATTGAAAAATTTCCGCTGGTTGTGAACCGTGGACGGTGGAGTTCTAGTTTGTCTAGTCCGATGAGGTTCGCCAGCTGTAGATTTTCCGACACCGAATCGTCAAAAACTTGACGAGTGACAGAGGATTGACAACCCCCGCCATTGAAATTGAAGCACTTACGGCCTGACCGCGTCGTGGCAAGGCTTGTGCAGGCAAGCCTGCCGCGAGCAAGTCCGAGGAGAGAAGCCCCCATTTTAGGTCCCGGCCGATGTCGCCACGAGCGGCGCCGACCGCGGACTCCTTCCGGAGGCCGTTCGTCATATCGGTTGCCGCAAACCGAACATTCGCCCAGGAGGCCAGAGAATTTCATGCCGATGTCTGCGGCTGTAGCAGCCCAAACCCCCCTTCCGCATCCCGTCGAGTCGAAGCAAGACCGGGACGCCTTGGTTGTGAAACATCTACCGTTAGTCAAATCCATCGCCAGCCGGATTCGCGACAATCTGCCGGTGCAGGTCGAGGTCGATGACCTGATCCATGCCGGGATTCTGGGACTTTTCGACGCGGTCGCAAAGTACAATCCTGGAAAGAACGTTGTCTTTCATCTATATGCCAAGCACCGCATTCGCGGCGCCATTCTCGATAGTCTGCGGCAGCTCGATTGGGCGTCGCGAGACTTGCGCAAGCGTTTTAAGTCTATCGAGGGAGTAACCCGGAAGCTGGCTCAGGAGCTGGGCCAGGGGCCGACCGAGGCCGAAGTCGCCAAGAAGATGGGCGTCAGTGAGGAGCAACTTGGGCGGCTGAAATCGGAACTATACAAAGCCGGGCTGACCAACGGCCAGCCGCACCGCGTCGAGCGTCCCGATCACTCCAGTTTCGCCGAATCGGCCGAGACCAAGGAACGTCGTCCCGACGAGCTGTTCGCCAACAGTCAGTTGCGCGAGGTTCTCGAAAAGGCGATCGGCACTTTGCCGCCGCGGTATCAAACCGTGATCCAGCTTTACTACGATCACGAACGGACGATGAAGGAGATCGGCAACGAACTGGGCGTCAATGAAAGCCGTGTATCGCAGATCCATAAGAGCGCCCTCGAAAAGTTGGGGACGGCACTGCGGGGCTTCGGCTATCCCTCGGCGACGATCTTTATCGAAGAATCACGCCAGAGCTAGCCCGCATTTCTCACCGCCTGACGGGCAAAGCACACGATAGGCCCGCCATTACTTCGTTGCGCTTGCTCGCCGTGCTCACCGTACTGTTCAAGTACGCCTCCGCGCGTCAAGCGGCGCTCGCCTCGTAGTGACGGACCTTTCATGCACTTTGCCTCGCCACGCGGTGAGAAAAGCGGGCTAACGTCTCCTTGACTACACACTAATACGCTCCCGACTCGCGAGGGCGGAGCGCGGTGCGCTGCATCCCCCACCCGTGTTCGCGGGCCGATGTTGACTCCTACGTGGGCTCGGGCCGGTCCGGGGGCGACCCGCTCAAGAGCCGGCGGCCACCTCAACCGGGTTCCGAACTACCAGCGTTCACGACCGGTTAGCCCGCGGCGCGCGCGTCTATACTGAAGGGCGGCTGCGCACTTCGCGCTCTCTTGCGGCGCGCGAGCCCGCAGGTCCCCATGTCGGATGATTCCCTGAACATCGAATCGTTCGCGCTGGCGGTAACGGTGCGCAACGAGCGCGGCGTGCTGCACGAGTTGACGGGCGTGATCTCGCGCGGCGGGGGCAACATTACCTGGGTTGCGATCCTCGACAGTCGCGAGGCCATCGAGCACGTCTTTTTCGAGATCAGCGAGATCAGCGATCACACCGAGTTGCTGGAAGGATTGCGCGCGTTGCCCGCTGTGATCGAGGCCGAGGAGAAGACGAGCCTCAAGAGCGTCTTCGGCAAGCGCATCATCATCATCGGCGGCGGCGCGCAAGTCGGCCAAGTCGCGGTGGGCGCGGTGTCGGAGGCTGACCGTCACAACCTCCGCGGAGAGCGCATCTCGGTCGATACGATTCCGCTGGTTGGCGAGAAGGCTCTGGCCGAGGCCGTTCGCGGCGTGGCGCGGCTGCCGCGGGCGAAAGCAGTGGTGCTGGCCGGTGCGTTGATGGGCGGTGAAATCGAGCAAGCCGTGCGCGAGGTCCAACAGCAAGGGCTGTTCGTGATCTCGCTCAACATGGCGGGTTCGGTTCCCGAGGCGGCGGATCTCGTGGTAAGCGACCCGATTCAAGCCGGCGTGATGGCCGTGATGGCGGTGGCCGACACAGCACGGTTCGAAATTCCGAAGCTGAGCAAGAGGGTGTTCTAGCCTGCTTTTCTTGCCACATGGCGAGGCGACGTACGTGAGGGGCTCTGAAAAAATGGGGAGACAGTCTGTTTCTATGAATCCGCGGATTCATAATACCGCCATGAAAATAGGCGCCGTGTTTGCTCCTGCCGCCCCTTCAGGGCTCTCCCCGGGGTGGCGGGCCCCCAGGGTTCCGCCTTCGGCTCCACCCTGGGCTATATTCCCGCCGCCGCTTCGCGGCTCAAGAGGTTGTGATCTTGCCGACCCGGGATGTAATGCACCATACGCTCGTGGGTCTATTTTCGGACGAGTTCACTTCGCGCCGGGCGGGTTATTGAGGCCCCTTTTTGGCCGAGGATGCTCTTGCCGGGGCTGCTATTGATTCCCCAGCCCAATCGAGAAAACGCCTAGGAGTACGAGCGTCAGACCGATGATTTTGTGGCGGTTGAAAGGTTCGCCGAAAAACATGCGGGACCAGAGCAGGGTCCAGACATAACCGAGCGAGATCATCGGGTAGAGGACGGTAAGGCTGCCGTCCTTGAGGCCCCAAACGTAGAGGATCGACGAGGCTCCGAATAGCGCGATGCCGACGGCGAGCTTTCCGGCCCAATGCCGCCAGGACTCTTTCAAACGATCAGCGCCAGCTTTCAGGAATACGGCCGCCACCGATCCGATGAGGCTCGCCGCCAAGACCAACATCATCGAAGACATGGGAGTTTTCATGAGCGGCTCCCCAATCCGATGAACGAAACGCCAAGGACAATCAGTCCAACGCCCACGACCTTGTAGACGTTGATGATCTCTCCGAAGAAGAAGGGAGAGAGGATCGTGACCCAGACATAGGTCAGGGCAATGATCGGGTAGAGAACGGAAAGCTGGCCGTTTCGCAGCGCCAACACCAGCAAGCCTGTATTGACGGCCAGGCAGCAGTACCCGCCCAATACAGGCAAGTTCGTCAACACTCCGATCAAGCCGCCCTCAACGGCATCGGCCGCGCCGTAGCGCAACAGGAATTGCGCGGCCGCGCCGATCACGGTGCACAACAAGACCAACCCGATCGAGCTCAGCGACGTTTCACGCGTATCCTCGTGGGGCTGAATCGCCGCCCGCGGTTCGTCGAATTCCATGACTGCGGCTGACGCAGAGAAGCGATCCGATTCCGGCATAGAATCCGATCCTAGCTTTTTTGGGCCACGCAACACCATGCGGCATACACCTTAACAGCCGAAGAGGCTTTCCCGAAACACCCCGGTACGACCGGTGCGTCGTTGTAGAACGTATCTCGTATGTTCCCATGACATAATTAGGGCTGCCCCGCCCCCAGACCCGCCTCGCGCCGGTTCTTGCCGGCGATCCGAACTATGACGGAACCACTCTCCGCGCAACAGACTTATCGGATCATTCGGGAGGAGTTGAGGCCGGTTTTTCCGACGCTTGAAAAGTGTACGTCGACTTGGGAGCTTGAATCCTCCTCGGGGTATCAGGCGATCGAACACCTCGCGAGGCGGGTATTGGAGTTTCCCGATACCGGGGACTACACGAGCGAAGCGGCGCCGCCGAAGGACCGATACCGCATCGCGGGTTGGAATCTCGAACGCGGCATCCAGTTCGACGGCCAGCTGGCCGTGCTGCGCGACCATCCCTACTTGAGCAAGGCCGACGTGCTGCTGCTCACCGAAACCGACGTCGGCATGGCCCGCTCGGCCAATCGCGCCGTGGCGCAGGAGCTGGCCGAAGCTCTCGGCATGCACTACGCCTTCGTCCCCTGCTATTTGAACTTGTCGAAAGGGGCCGGGATCGAGCGCGACTCCGGCGGGGTCAACGACTTGGGCCTGCACGGCAACGCGATTCTGAGTCGTTACCCGATCAGGAACGTTCGGCCCGTTCACTTGAAGAACGGCAAGGACAAGATGTCGGGCCACGAAAAGCGCTTGGGCCGACAAACCGCGATCGTTGCCGACATTGCCTTTCCCAACCTTCGGCTGACGGGCGTTTCGGTGCACTTGGACGCGCAGTCGAACCAGCGACATCGGCGCGACCAAATGGTCGACGTTGTCAACGGTATCGGTGCGGGTCCGGCGGTTATAGGTGGTGACTGGAATACCACGACCTACAATTCCTCGCGGGCCTTTCACGCCATCATGGGGTTTTGGCTGCGGGTCTTCATGGGGGTGGACAACGTGATCAACAATCACTATCTGCACCCCTACAAGCACTTCGAGCGAGAGTTGTTCGCCTTGCTCGAAGCAGAGGGCTTCGATTACAAGCAGTGCAACCGCTTGGGCGAGAGAACCACGTCCTACGACGTCACGGATCCAAAGACCCACAAGAACCTGCGCGAGTGGGTGCCGGCCTGGTGTTTCGCCTTCATTCGATGGGCGCTGCGCAACCATGACGGCAAATGCCCGTTCAAGATCGACTGGTTCGCCACGCGTGGGGTGCGCTGCGAGGAGCCGACGATTGTGCGGGATGTACGCGAAGGGCGCGCCGTTCCTCTCTCGGATCATGATGCTGTCGGGGTGGACATCGTTGTTGCCTGAACGCCCGCCGCGGACGAAGCCGAGGCGACTCGGTTTCGGTCCGTCAGCCTATACCTGATAGGATGCAAGATTCATCGAACGGAGGCTGTTTCTTGGCTTCGACTCGGCCCATTTGGAGTGATCGCACACAGCGCAAGATGCGCGGAGACTGGGACCGCCGCGCCCGCGAGAACGCGTTCTATTACATCGCCTCGTCGCGAACCGACTGGGATCCCGAGGAATTTTACGCCTCTGGAGAGGCTTCCGTCGCGGAAACGGTGACGCCTGATTTGGACTGGATCCGCCGCAGCCGGCCGGCGAAAAGCTTGCGGGTGCTCGAGATCGGCTGCGGCGCCGGACGCATGACGCGCGCGCTGGCGGGGATCTTCGGCGAAGTCCACGGCGTCGACGTCAGTGGCGAGATGGTGGCCCAAGGGCGTGGCCTGCTGGCGGACGTACCGAACGCACACCTGCACCACAACAACGGAGCGGATTTGGTCGTGTTGGGCGACCTGCGTTTCGACTTCGCGTTCAGTTTCATCGTGTTCCAACACATCCCGAGCCAGGCGATCATCGAGAGTTATGTGCGCGAGGTCGGGCGGCTGCTGCGGCCCGGCGGCTTGTTCAAATTTCAGGTGCAAGGAAGCTCGAAGGTCACGGTTTCGGAAGACGACACGTGGTTGGGCGCGCCGATTTCGAACGACCTGGCGGCCGAGATGGCCGAGCGTAACGGCTTTGCTCTGGCTCGTTCGGAAGGTATCGAAGAACAATACTTTTGGCTGTGGTTCGAAAAGCCCGACCGCTACGCGATGTGGTGTCGGGCGGCCGATCGCGGCGAGTGGTTCGAGCAACAGCGGCTGCGGTAGCCGGCGAAGCTTACGGCAACCGATGAATTTCCAGCAAGACCAAACGGGTGTATTCCGTTTCCGACCCTGGCGGGAGCGAGCCGAGTTGGTGCACGGCTTCACGACCCGCGCGACCGGCAATTTTAAGGAATTGCGGTCTCTCGGTTTTCTGGGCTCGGTGCTGGGTTTAGACGGGATGCGCCTCTCTTCGCTGGAGCAAGTTCACTCGACCGAGTTAGTCGTTGAGCGCGCCGCCGAAACCGCCGACCGTCCGGCGGCCGATGGCCTGCTCACCAACGTGCCGGGCCGCTTGTTGAGTATTCGAACCGCTGATTGCTTCGCGATTCTTCTGGCGGATCACGATACCGCAGCCGTGGCGGCGGTGCATGCCGGCTGGCGGGGAACGGCGGGGCGTATCGCCTTCCGAGCCGCCGAGAGGATGGTGGACGAGTTCGGGTCGCGCCCCGAGGGAATCGAGGCGCTGATCGGTCCCGGGATCGCCTCGTGCTGTTTCGAGGTCGGCCTCGAGACGGCCTCCCAATTTGACGAGCGATTTGTTCGCGATGGGGAGAAGCCACATGTCGATCTGGCGGGGACTAATCGTGCACAATTGTTGGAAGCGGGCCTGCAGCCGCAGAATATCCACAGTATCGACCAGTGCAGCCACTGCGAAAGCGAGCGCTTCTTTTCGCACCGACGCGAAGGCGCTTCGGCGGGTCGGATGCTGGCATTTATCGGTTTGCGGGCAGTTGAGCTTTGAGGGTGCGGTTCGGCGCTGATACCGGGCTGGTTCGACCGTGCGCTTCGGCTTTGCCTCTTCTTGGGGTAAGCGGTCAGCGGCCAATTTTCGCGGCGATTTAAGGGGATTTACGCATACGAACTCGTTTCGAACCAGTCACATACTGGAAGGGTAGAGGTGCCGCGGCCCGGCGATCCGGAAGGATTCAGGGATTGAGGCGACGACGGGAGACGCGCCGCCAGACAATTAACAGGTATGGGCGGATTCGATCCATCAGCAAGCTCGCCGGACGCGGGGAAGGCGGCCGCCGAGTCGTTACCATGCGGGCTGTGCGGCAGCCCGAAAGCGGCGGGCGAACCGCGCTGCCCGATTTGCGGCCACGAGTCAACAGGACCCGAGCGGGCGGCTTCCGCCTTGCCGGACTGGTGGAGATGGGTTGCTCTCGGCGGCGTGGTGCTTGCCGTCGCGTTGGGGTTTCTACTGGGACCCAAAGAGGAACCGGCGCCTGCATCCGAACCGCCGGCCGAAGCGGCGAGTGAAACTGCCGTCCCCGAAGCCCCCCCGGCGCGCCGGCAGGTAAAGCGCGCCATGCCGTCGGTCGCCGAGGTCCCCGCGCCGGAGAAAGAGCCCGAGCCCGAAACGGCTTGGAAGCGGCAAACAGAGGTCTCACCTCTGGACGACAGCAAGACCATCTACTTCGATCTCGAAGCCGAGGAAGCCATCCAAGGACCCAGCGGCGGCATTGCTACGCCGGTCTTGAGCTTTGTTTGCGCCCAAGGCAAGCTGGAAGCGTACGTGATGACCGGCATTGCCGCCGCGCCGGATCGACGGCGAGACTTCGCCTCGGTGCGCATACGATTTGACAAGGGAGAAGCCGAAGATGTGAGCATGGTGCGCGCCACTCAGGACGATGCGCTGTTCTTCCAAAAGCCGAGTTCTCTCGTCACGCGTATTCTCGACAACCAGGAGATGGTCTTCGGTTTCACTCCCGCCGGTTCGGGTCTGGCTGTCACAACCTTCCGACTGTTCGGCCTACGCGGGGAGCTTCGACCGTTTCGAAACGAATGCGGGCTCGAAGATCTGTTTGCTTCCGTAGCCGACGATGACGGCGGGCAGGCCACCGCGGGTCCGGACGCCCTCTAGCATCGGGCCGCTCGCTCTAGCCCGCATTTCTCACCGCCTGACGGGCAAAGCACACGATAGGCCCGCCATTACTTCGTTGCACTTGCTCGCCGTGCTCACCGTACTGTTCGAGTACGCCTCCGCGCGCCAAGCGGCGCGCGCCTCGTACTGACGGGCCTCTCGTGCACTTTGCCTCGCCACGCGATGAGAAAAGCGGGCTTGGGGCGGCGTCAGCGCAGCGTCAGAACGACGTTCACCTGGGGTTGCAGTTCCTTCTTCGGTTCGCGGATGGGTTTGACCGCTTCGAGCTCGGCAATCATCTCTCGTACGACGTTGCGGCGGCTTTGTACGCGCTCTAGAATTTCTGCGGCAGCCATCCCGTCGTGCGTTGCGCGATCGACCGCCAGTTCGATTTTGTTAACCTTCCAGTCGCCGCGATAGCCGTAATCGGCTCGCCAGTAATAGGGCTGTGAGAAGTACCCGAAGCTGTTGAGGAAGTATTGGCGCACATGCGTCGGGTCTTCAAACGCGTCGTCGCTCGAGCCATACGGGCAGCGGATGACGGCGCGGGCGCCGGGCTTGGCGACGCGATGAAGCTCTTGCATCAGCGGCAGCGTGTTCCGAATGTGTTCGATGACGTGCGACAGCAGGAACTCGTCAAAGCGCTTGTCTTCGAAAGGCAGGGGATCGCTGTCGCAGTGTTCCAAATCGGCGACGACATCCACTCCGGGAAGCTCGACGGCATCGAGGTTTACCCATCCCGGTTGGGCATCACGGCCGCAGCCGACGTTGAGGCGCGAGGGTTGGTCTGTAACGGACATGGAGTTGATGGGTCGTTGGTTGAGCAATCGGCGCCAACGCGGTCTGGTTGTAGAGTCGGCTTGGGCGACGCCGTTCCTTTTCCGTTGAGGTCCTGTTCGGTCGCATCTCGAGCGGCGCGGCCGAAGAGATAGACGTGAGACACCGGTTATGGCTGTTGGCCGCAGTCGCGACGAGCGTCTCGTGGCTCACTGCGCAGGAGCCGGCCGCGCCCGCCGAGCCCCCGATGTCGAGACAGCCGGCTCCTCCTGGGAGACGCCCGCCGAAGCTGTCGGACAGACTCCCGCAAGCGGTGCGGGGGGCCCAGCGGGGGGTGCGCCCGCCGAACCGACATCGCCGCCGGAACCCGAGGCCGAGGGCGCCCCCGTTGTCTCTTCGACGCCCGACTTGGCCCCAACCAGGGAACCCGCCGCGCCAAATACCCAAAGAGCTACGCCGGCCTTTGACGCGACCGACAACGCGGAGTGGGAGTCTCGCCATGCCGCTGATCGGGTGCCGGCGGCGACGAAGCCCCCCGGTTTTCGGCCCCTTGATCGCGGGGTTGGGTGGTTTCAACAAAGCCGCGAACGAGTTCGGCGGCGACGGTCTGCGCTTTGGGAACGTGTGGCCGAGATGCGCGGCCGAGGGCCCGAATTGCGATCACGCGGCCGGGAGTCGCTCGGTGAAGAAGGCGAACGCTCCGGTTCGGCGGGAACTTCCTGGGAGGTTTTCGAAGGAGAGGCCGGGAGACCCACCCCACCGTGAATAGCGTCGACGAGGCGGAGAGTTGAGGGCGGAAACGCCGACTGAACTGGGAGCCTACCTTGGAGCCCTTAACAAAAGACGCGGCCGCGGGGACTAGATCACCCGCGACCGCGCCGTCCAAGGAGAAGAGAAGAACAACCTGTCTCTATCGCAATCGGAATCTTTGGCTACAGGCTTTAGCATGACTGCACGGTGAATGGGAAGAAAATTGTTCGTCTCATCCTCATTTTTTTCGAGACCGGTAGTTTTGGGGAGGAACTGAAGCGCCAGGTCCCCCGCGAATGGCGGGCAGCCGGAGGGTGATCGAGATCCCTCGTCGGCTAGATACCCAGATCCGTCGCGATGCGATCAAGGTGCCAATCGGTGCTCCCCAGCGTAAATTCGGCGGATTTGGCTCGCTTCAAGTAAAGATGGAGGTCTTGCTCCCAAGTGAAACCGATACCGCCATGTAGTTGAACGGCATATTGGCTCACAAAGCGCAGGGCTCGGTTGGCGGCGACCTTGGCCATCGAGGCCGAACGAGTCAGTTGCTCCGGCTGTTCATCGGCGACGATGGCGGCGTGTTGGGTGACGGAACGCGCCTCTTCGACGGCGATGAGCATATCGGCGGCGCGTTGCTGAACGGCTTGGAAGCTGCCGACCGGGCGGCCGAATTGCTCGCGTGTCTTGATGTATTCGACCGTGACGTCGAGGGCTTCCGCGGCCGCGCCGACCATTTCGGCGGCGAGGGCGACCGTCGCGAAATCGAGGGCGCTTTGCAAATCATCGAGCGAACCCTCACCCACCACGCGGGCGCTCGCGGGAGCGAAGGCCACCTCGCACAAGTGGCGGGTTACGTCCAGAACGCCGAGGGGCGCGATGTCGGCTTGTTCGGGAATCACCAATCGGACGCCGTTATCGCCTTGCCGCGGGACGCAAAACACGACATCGGCGGAGGCGGCATCGGGGACGAACCGCTTGACCAAGGTGCTTTCCGCGCCGGGTTGCCCCATGCCGTTGATGTCCCACCCCGAATCGGATTCGAAAACAGCCGTGGTGGCCCTGATACGGCCCTCGGCAATGGCGGGAAGGTACTCTTGCTTGGCCTCGGGGGTTCCCAATCTTGCCAGCACGGCGGGCGTTAGAACGGCGGTCGAAAAAAATGTTCCCGGCACGAGGCGGCGGCCCATTTCTTCCATCACCACCGCCAGATCGAGTGTTTCCGCGGCCAGGCCTTCAAATTCTTCGGCGATGACGAGCCCGGGCCAGCCTAGCTCGGCGATTTTGACCCAAAACTTGTCGGTCGGAGCCTTGCCGTCATCGAGCATTTCGCGCATCACCGCGGAAGGCCACTCTTGAGCGAGGAAATCGCGAGCTTCGTTGCGCAACAGTTCTTGTTCTTCGGTCAGTTCGAAATTCATGGCTTTTCTTGTTGCTTCTCGGACGCCGCTCCAGTCATTTATCTTCTCGGGAGGCCCAAGATACGTTCGGCAACGATGGTTCGAAGGATCTCGGACGTCCCGCCCTCGATCGAGTTGCCGCGTGAACGCAGGTAGCCGAACTGCCAGGTCGAGTGGTCTTCCGGGTTGTCGAGCAAAACGGCGTCGGGGCCGAGCGCGTCGAGACCCAATTCGTGGATGCGTTGGTTGGTCAGGGCCCAAGAGACCTTGACCACGGAGCTGTGAAAGCCGTAGAGGCGTTCGCCGAAACGCTCGCAATTCAACCGCAGCGCTTCGGAATCGATGTAGGCTTGGGCAATCTTCCGGCGAGCGGATGAGTCGAGATTCTCTGTTCGTTCAGCGGCGGAGGAGACCAGGTTGGCGACGGCGCGCTGGACTTGCACGCTCGCGCGAATCGAGATGTTGGCGCGTTCGCGCGTGAAGGTTTTCATCGCGACGATCCAGCCCTCGTTCTCCACGCCGACAATGTTTTTCTTCGGCACGCGAACTTCGTCGAAGAACATCTCGCCGAACTCGGCCTCCCCGGTGATTTGCGGCAGCGGCTTGACGCTGACGCCGGGGGATTTCATATCGACGATCAGGGCCGTGATGCCCTTGTGCCGCGGGCGATCGGGAGCCGTGCGGACCAGCAACAGGCAGTAATCGGCCATGCGGGAGTAGCTGGTCCAAATCTTCTGGCCGCTCACGACGTAATCATCACCGTCGGAGACGGCGCGAGTTTGAAGATTGGCGAGGTCGGAACCGGCATTGGGCTCCGAGAATCCCTGGCACCAGATATCCTCGGCGGAAAGGATGCGCGGCAGATAGTGCTTGTTCTGTTCGGGGTCGCCGCAGGCGATCATCGCGGGGCCGGCGATAAGCAGGCCGATCGTGTTGAGAGCCTCGGGAGCCCCGGCGCGGGCGACTTCTTCGTTGTAGATGAACCCTTCCCGCATCGTGCCGCCCCGGCCGCCGAATTCCTTCGGCCAGCTCAGACCCAGCCAGCCGGCCTCATAGAGCTTGGCCTGCCATTCGCGACGACCTTCCCAATCGCTGCGTTCGATCGAAGTGTTGTTGGCTTCAAGCCACTCCCTGAGGCGAGCGCGAAACGCGGCGTCCTCGGGGGTGTCCAGCAGCCGTCGGGGACGGTTGTCACCGATGGTGTCGTTCGTTGCGGACATGGGTCAACCTCTTGCGGCAAAGCGAAAAAGAAGACACCAGTGTACAGGGCCCAAACCGAGCCGCGCGCGTCAGCAAGCGGTCTGCGATGAGGCCGTTCCGCACCAAGGAAGGTGGTGGGAGCACGGTGGTCGAAGCTTGGCTCTTCGAACGTGGAAATCTTTTCGCTGAGGGCTTCAATCGTTTGGATGGGGCGGGATGTTCTGGGGTGACTCTGTTGGGGTCATCACCTCTTGTTGCCTCCGGGGTGGGTTCATCGCATACCGCTTGCTGACGCGCGCGGCTCAGTTTGGGGCTGTGTCGGCTCAGTTTGGGGGCGTGGCTCGGTTTGGGGGTCCAAGAAAAGTTCGAGGGCTTCCAGAGCGGCTTCGCATTGGCGCTTTCGGCGGGCCTTTTTGTCCCGGCCGACGCGCGCTTGCTCGGCCGGCGGGAGGGCGGGGAGAAGGTCGAAGGTGATGTTGGCGGGTTGGTAGTTGTCGGGGTTGGCGCCGGAAATGTAGTGCGCCAACGAGCCGTGAGCGGTGGCGCGGGGCCAGATTTCGGGCTCGAGGCCTTGGGCTCGTCGGGTGGCGTTGCGTCCGGCCATCAGGCCGCCGGCCATCGATTCCACATAGCCCTCGACGCCCGAGATCTGCCCGGCGAAAAAGATGCCGGGATGTGAGCGGAGTTCGAGGGCGGGCGTGAGCAGCGCCGGTCCGTTGATGTAGGTGTTGCGGTGGATTTGGCCGTAGCGCAAGAATTCGGCGTCGGCGAGACCGGGGATCATCCGCAGAATGCGCTTCTGCTCGGGGTAGCGGAGGTGGTTTTGGAAGCCAACGAGATTGTAGGATCCGGCGCGTAGATCCTCCTGGCGAAGTTGCACCACGGCATACGGGGTTTTGCCGGTACGAGGGTGGCGGAGTCCGACCGGCTTCATGGGGCCGAAGCGCAGCGTGTCGAGGCCGCGGCGCCCGAGCTCTTCGATCGGCAGGCAAGCCTCGAAGTAGTTGGGGTTGTCGAAGTCGGGTCCTTGATGCCGCTCGGCCTGGGTGAGGGCTTGGTGGAAGAGCTCGTATTCCTCTCGGTTCATGGGGCAGTTGAGGTAGTCGTCGGTACCGTCGATGGAGCGATCCCAACGCGAGGCGCGAAAAGCGATGCTCAAGTCGATCGATTCGGCGTCGACAATGGGACTGATGGCGTCGTGAAAGAAGAGGCGTTCGCTGCCGGTCAGCTCGGCGATGGCCGCGGCCAACGGATCGCTGGTGAGCGGTCCGCTGGCGATGACGACGACGGCGTCGGCGGGGATTTCGCTCACTTCCCGGCGGCTGACTTCGATCAGCGGGTTTCGCTCGACGGCTTCGGTGATATACGAAGCGAAGCGATCCCGGTCGACGGTGAGAGCTTGTCCGCCGGGGACTCGCGCTTGGGCCGCCGCTTCCATCGACAGCGAGTGCATGCGCCGCAGTTCTTGTTTGAGCAACCAGGGGGCGGAGTCGGGGCGCTCGCTCTTGAGGGAATTGCTGCAAACGAGTTCGGCGAAGCGGTCGGTCTGGTGAGCCGGGGTGGTGGTGTCGGGGCGCATTTCCCAAAGCCGCACCGGCCAACCGCAGTGGGCGATTTGGAAGGCGGCCTCGGAACCGGCGGGGCCGGCGCCGATGACTGTGATGGGTTTTGGAATGGTTTCCGCCTCCGGGCCTCATTATAGTTTCGATCGGTGGGCGACGAAGGCCCCGTCTGATGGGGTCCACAGCGCGTCGACACGCTGGAACCCCATAAAAATGGGGTGTTCCGGCGTTTTGTGCTTTACAAAAGGGTCCGGGTTGCCGTATGATGGAACGACAGAGATAAAACGTTTCTCTAGTTTTATGTTTTGGAGAGTCTGCGCGGCAGTGAGGGCGTACGACGTAAGGAGGATTATGGCAGCAGCAACGAAAATGACCCAGGCACAGACCGTGGCGGCGCTGGCGGATTCGCAGAGCGTCAGCAAGAAGGAAGCAAAGGCGTTTCTTGAGAGCATAGCGGCGTTGGCCGTCAAGCAGACGAAGAGGACCGGCGAATTCACGATTCCCGGCATCGGCAAATTGGTCAAGTCCGAGCGCAAGGCTCGCTGGGGCCGCAATCCGGCGACGGGCGAGAAGATTCGGATCAAGGCCAGGAAGGTCGTCAAATTCCGGGTGGCGAAAGCCGCAAAGGACGCGATCGTTCCTCCGAAGAAGTAGTCGCACCGCGACACCTACACACGAAACCCCCACTCGGTCGCCCGACTGAGTGGGGTTCAATAGAAAACTTTACTTCCGGCACCGCGCGAAGGGCGGTGCTTGGCGGATCCCGCGGGCGGGCTTATTGAGCCGATGTCTGGGGCTGTTCTTTCTTTTCCGCTTCGTCCTTTTTCTCTTCCCCTTTCAGAGAAGTTTTGAACTGGCGGATGCCTTCGCCCAAGCCTCTGCCGATCTCGGGGATCTTGCGGCCCCCGAAAAGCAGCACCGCGATGCCGAGCACCACGAGCAACTCCGGCACGCCCAGGCTGGGCAGGATCCACGCGGTCGGAACGTTTACTAAAATCGGTTGCAACATGCTTGCTCCTGCGTCTTCATTGTAGTTGTCGGTTTTTGAGTGAGTCAACCGGTATCGGACGGGGGTTGATGGTTCTCGGCGCTGATTTCTCCCAACGCGCCGGCCGAAGCACGCGCCGGCTGCTTCAGTTTACCCAATCGTCGGGGGGGCGGCGGTCTTGTTTGCGCATATAGACTTCGAAGCGGCGTTTGGCGCGCTTGCGCTGCCATAACCGCAGGCTTCCCATCCAATCGATGTCGAAAAGGGTCGGGCGGAAGCGCAGATAGTAGAAGCCGAAGACCATTCCACCCAAGTGCGCCATGTGGCTGATGCCGCTGCCGGCGGCTCCGAAGGTGGAAAGGAACGCGATGCCGCCCAGGATCAGCACGAAGATGCGCGCCGGGATCGGAAACAGCAAGCCCAACAGAACCGTGCGGTTGGGGTAGAGCAGGCCGAACGCCAGCAACAAGCCGTAGATCGCCCCGGAAGCGCCGATGGTGGGGATGGCCAAGTCGCGGCCGGCCACGAAGCGCGCGGTGACATCGCAGAGCCCGGCACCGACACCGCAGAAAAAGTAGTAGTTCAAAAAGCGCCGCGTGCCCCAGTCGCGCTCGAGACTGGAACCGAACATCCACAGCGTCAGCATGTTGAACACGATGTGACCGAAGCCGTTGGGACTGTGCAGAAACAGATAGCTGACGGGCTGCCAAATCAGCGCACCCTTGATGACCCATGACGGGATCAGGCTTAACCCGTGGAACAGCAGCATCAGCGGCGTGATCCGCAACTGGACGGACAAGAAATAGATGACGAAGACGACGGAGTTGGTGATCAGCAGCCACTTGACGCCGGGTGGGACAGGCCCGCCGCCGAAATTGATCGCGGGACCGCGAGGATAGTAGCCCATGGAAGGTTAGAGCGGGCGACGCGGCCGCGGTCACTCGGCCCTTGCCCGTACTTGCAGCATAGCAGTCCGCCGGCCGCCTCTCGGCACGAGACGGGCTTGCCACAGCGAGGGCTGAGCAGGAACCATCTCGCTCGGGGCGGCGGTTGGGTTCTCGTTCCGCACCCGAGCAACATCACAGAGGGTTCCGTCATTCCGCTTGTCTCAGAACCGGGTAGAACTGCGTGAAGACGTTGTCGGTGGCGGCGTGTTCGTCATGGCACGCCCAGCATTCGGATTTCGGGAATGCCTTGGCGCGATCGGCGCGTTTTCCAGCGGGTAGATCGAAGCTGAAATAGGCCCATGACTCCCGGAAGCGAGCGCTGTCTTTGACCGCCGCTTCGAGCCCGACGGAGCGCTTTTGGAATTGTCCCCGACGATTGATGGAGGAATGTGACCCGGGGGTGAAGACCTCCATCGCCAGGATTGTTCGCTCGGGGAAACGGCCCGTCTTCTTATATTCTCGATAGGATTCGGGGTTGATGTAGATGTTGTGAAAAGTTGGATGTTCTTCGGCGGCTTGCTCCGCGTCGTAACTCATGGCCAACGATGCGCCAACGAAGACCCATTCGCGAAAGCCCTCGGGGCGAAGGAGCTGATTGTCGTCGGTGAAGCGAGGATCGGCAGTTTGAGCTTGGAGCGCGGCGGCGGCAAGCAGCGTGATGAGGATTGCGGTTGCTTGGGCTGGACGGCGCATCATGGTTTCCCCTTGTGCAGGGCAAATGAGCGGCAATTGCCAGAAAAGCCCGGGGCCTCGAAGGGACCCGCGCTACACGGTTCTACCTAAGCCGGGGCGATGATCCGCAGCTTAGCTTGTAGAAATCCTAGTATAGTTTTCCAATCCTAGTCGCCATTCTATCGTTCTCGGCTTTGGGGAGAAGCCCGTTGAACCTGAATCCGGCGTGAATCAGCCTGGCGAAGAAGGTGTGGAGCCCGTTGGGAAAGGTCGAAAGCCCTCTGGACCCGGATTTCCACTTTAGTTTCGGTTCTGCTAACCATCGGGTGGACTCGGACGCCTTTATTTATGTGGGCTTGAAAGCACTCAAGGCGCTGAGGAGATCAACACCCAATGGGTGAAAAAGAAAACAAACCGTTTCAGCTCACCTTCAATGGATTTCTCAAGGTCGATTTCCAAGGATCGCGAGTCACCTCGGATGGCGGGCTGATTCTCATTCGCGAACTGGACGAACGACTCGGACTAGGCAAGCTGATAGACGAGCATCTGACGGATTCGCGGCAAGGCTCGAACAAGAAGTTCCCGTTCGTCGATCTGCTGCGACAGTCGGTCTACTCCCGCTTGGCGGGCTACGAGGATCTCAACGACGCCGTTCGTGTCTCCGCCGATCCAACCTTTCGGCTGATTGGCTCGAAGAAGAACTGGGATCGCGGCGCGGCGCTGACCTCCCGGCTGCAGAGCTTCGAGACCGCCATGCTCGCCGGCGACGAGAATCTGATCGGGCTGATGGCGGTGAACCGCGAGTTGATCGCGCAAGCCGAGGCCGGTGATGACTCCGAGTGCGTCGTGCTGGACATGGACTCTACCGAGAGCCCCGTCCACGGCCGGCAGGAAGGCAGCGCCTACAACGGCCACTTCGAGTCGGTCTGCTACCACCCACTGTTGCTGTTCAACCAGCACGGCGATTGCTTGGCGGCAAAGTTGCGACCGGGCAACGTGTCCAGCGCCGAGGACTGGGACGAGCTGCTGCTGCCGGAAATCGAACGCCAACAGGCGGAGGGCAAACAGGTGACGTTCCGGGCCGATGCCGCCTTCGCCAAGCCGGATATTTACGAGACGTTGGAGGAGCGCGGCGTGGACTACGTGATTCGCATCCCGGCCAACAAGAGCCTGGAGCTGGAGATCGAAGATATCCTGTTTCGTCCGCCGGGCAGGCCGAGCGCAAAGCCCCTGGTGCGCTACAGGAGCTTTCGGTATCAGGCCGCGAGCTGGTCGAAGTCCCGGCGGGTTGTTGCGAAGGTCGAGCATCACCAAGGTGAGTTGTTTCCTCGCGTCGGTTTCATCGTCACGAGCATGGCCTTGCCGAGCCGCTCGCTGGTGCGGTTCTACAACAAGCGCGGCACGGCGGAGCAGTGGATCAAGGAAGGCAAACAAGCGACGCATTGGACAAGGCTGTCATGCCATCGGTTCCGGGCCAACGAAGTGCGACTGCAACTCAGCGTGCTGGCCTATAACCTGGGGAACCTATGGCGGAGGCTCGGGCTGCCGCAACGGATCAAGAGCTGGTCGCTGACGAGCTTGCAACAGCGGCTGATGAAGACGGGCGGTAGGCTGGTCAAGCATGCGCGGTACTATTGGCTGCTGTTGGCCGAAGGACATCTGAACCGGCGGCTGTTCGGCGACATGCTGCATAGGATCTGGGCGCTGCCTGTGCCGGGTGGGTAGCGTTGCCCGGGCGAGGATCAACAGTTTTTGGCTCCAAAAAGGTTTCGCAGGGAGCAGTGTCGGCCGGAGCGCCGTTCAGTCCGCTCAATCAACGTCTGTGAGCGGACGGACGAGCCCTGGCGCCTACCGGCGGAGGTGATGTGCAGGGTTCAGCGCGAAAAGACGTGGTATTCGGCGCAGCGGGGGTGTATCCTGTGACCGTGCCAGGGCCAAAATGGAAATCCTGGCTGGAGGGTACCCGTAGCCGGCGGCGAGGAGACGCGGGTGCTCAAATCGCTGAGCAACTACCGAAACTTCACCGTGGTCGAGGAAGGAATCTACTTCATCTCGACGGTCGAGCCGGGCGGCAATGCTTCGATTCGGTTTCCGCGCTTCGAAACCGGAAAGATCACGACCGTCAAGGATCTCGACCGACCGGTTCACACGAACCTCAGCGCCTCCCCGACGGCCGATCGCTGCTTTATACCCAGATCGATCGAGAGGGCAGCGACGTGATGCTGGTGGAAAACTTCCGGTAGGCGACCCGGTCGGCATTTCTTTCGGAGCGTTAGGTTATTGCGGCGCGTACTTGGCTTCTTTCCGCCTATTCTCCCTCCCACGGGCGGACGCTGCCGGCGAGAATCGGTTCGGTTGAGCCGTCTTCCTTTCGGAGTAGCAGGACGCCCGAGGAATCCAGCCCGGCGGTGGTTCCTTGGACCGGGCCGCCCGGGGCGTCGACCATGACCACCTTGCCCGAGACGTAACTCGACGCCTCGGCGAACCGCGCGATGATCGCGCCGGCGCCTTGTTCGCAAAACAGCGCGTAGTAGCTTTCGAGCGAGCGGAGGACGGAGGCGAGAACTTCCTCGCGATCGCACGGACGGCCAGTTTCGATGTGGAGCGAAGTCGCGATGGCGGCGATTTCCTCGGGCATGCTTGGCTGATTCACGTTAATGCCGATGCCGACTACGGCGTAACGCAACGATCCCGCTTCGGCGGCCGTTTCGACCAAGATGCCGCAGCACTTCTTTTCATTCAGCAGCACGTCGTTGGGCCAGCGTATGTCGAAGGCGGCCCCGCAGGCTTCGGCCAGACCTCGCGCTACGCCGAGCCCCATGGCAAGCGTCAAGACGGCCGAGTGTTCCGGTGGAACGGGCGGACTCAAGACGAGCGAGAAATACAATCCGACGCCGGGCTCGGAGATCCACGAGCGGCCTAGACGTCCACGGCCGGCGGTTTGGCGATCGGCGATGACCATGGCCCCTTCCTCGATGCCGTCTTCGGCGCGCAATACGGCTTCGGTCATTGTGCTGTCGATGCTGTCGAAATCGAAGCGAGGGTCTCCGAAGTGAAGCGAGGAAGGCATGGTCGATGTCGTGGGGGCTTTTTTGGAAGTTCCCTTCCAAGTGTATGGGGTATTGCGTTGTGCTCGGTGGCCGCGAATCTCTACTGCCGCTAAGCGGCGGAAGCAATAGTCTGGGGTGGAACCGGAACGGCGCCGACGTGGCGTGAGCGTCCACGCTTGCCGCGAACCGATTCATTGGTTCGTAACCCCGAATTTGTGAGAGCTCGCAAGCCTGCCGATGACTCGGAGCGCGGCAAGGCTGGAGCCTCACGCCACGTCGGCGGCGGTACCCGGCTCGACCGGCGACCGAACGCCTGGCCGCCCGTGATGACGTCCGCCTACATCAAGAAAGGGGACAGCCTCATCGCTCACCGAAGGATAGCGGAGGGGGGAAACGGGCAGGTCGGCCCCCGGACAGTCGGGAGCGTCTATCGGCACCGTTGGCCGGGACAAACACGAGTGTTTGTCGCTGCCCGGAACCGAGACCCGGTGGGCTCGGCACATTGCAAACTTACCATCGCGGAGTTAGACTCGGCTTTATCGTTGCCGAACGCGAAATCGTGAAAGGAAAACTGATGGCCGACCAATGGATGATTCGAGGCGTTGAATACGGCAATTGCAACTGTGACTACGGCTGCCCCTGTCAGTTCAATGCGCCTTCGACGAATGGCTTTTGCGAGGCGGTCGTTTGCGGAAGAATCGAAGAGGGCTACTTCAACGACACCCGCCTCGACGGCATCGATTGGGCCATCCTGCTGCATTGGCCAGGTGAGATTTCCGAGGGCAACGGTCAACAGCAGGTCATCATCGATGAGAGCGCGGATCGGGGACAGCGCGAAGCCTTGCGGAAGATCCTGCACGGCGAGTCGACAGCGCCCGGCACGACTCATTTCTTTGTCTACAACAGCACGATGTCGGAAGTTTTCGAGACCCTCTACGCCCCGATCGAAGTCGACATCGATGTGGACGCCCGTAAGGCGCGTTTGCAAGTGCCCAACGTCGTCGAATCCACGGGGACTCCGATCGTCAACCCACACACCGGCGGCGAGCATCGCGCGAGGATCAACCTTCCTAACGGGTTCGAATACACGGTTGCCGAGATGGGCTCCGGTACGACGAAATCGAGCGGCAACATCCCGCTTGACCTCGACGGCAGTTACGGACAGTTCAACATCCTGCACATGAACCAAGACGGCGTGATTCGCTGACCCGCCTCGAACGCCGCCATGACCGAACATCACCTGCCGCGGCGTGACCGCATCGCCCTGATCGCCGGGTTGGTTGGGGTGACGGCGGTTTCCTGGGCTTACCTCGTCTACCTGACATTTCCGATAGACATGAGCGGGATGGGCATGGGCTCGATGTCCGCGGGTGGGATGGACACGAGCTCGGCCTCCGAGATCGGATCGATGTCCGCCGTGGACGTGTTGAAGATCAAGCCCTGGAGCGGGGTCGACTTTCTGCTGATGTTCCTGATGTGGGCGGTGATGATGGTCGGGATGATGACGCCCGCGGCGATTCCGATGACGCTGATCTACGCGGCGGTGGCGCGCAAAGCAGCTTCCCAGGGTACGCCGCTTGCTCCGGCGGCGGTTTTCATCGGCGGCTACACGGCGATGTGGACACTTTTCAGCGTGGGCACGACGGCCGCGCAATGGGGGCTTGATCAGGCGGCTCTGTTGTCGCCGATGATGGTGTCGACGAGCCCCGCGCTCGGGGCGTCGTTGCTGATCGCGGCCGGGGTCTATCAGATGACCCCCGCCAAGAACGCCTGCCTGCGGCACTGTCGATCGCCGATGCATTTTATCTCCGAACACTGGCGTTCCGGCGCGGCGGGGGCCGTCAAGATGGGTTTGGCGCACGGTGCTTATTGCCTCGGTTGCTGTTGGGCGCAGATGGGATTGCTTTTCTTCGGGGGCGTTATGAATTTGCTCTGGATCGCCGCTATTACGCTCTTTGTCCTGCTTGAAAAAGTTCTTCCCATCGGCGTGGGCGGCGGACGGGCCGCGGGCGTGGCCATGGTGATCTTCGGCCTGGTCTTGCTGGTCCGGGTGTAAGAGGACGGCGCAATAGCTCGACTACAGCCGCGGGGCGGACGTCGTGCCGATCAGCGGCGGGGCACGGGTGTCTTTCCCTTTCGCTGCTCGACCGGATATCGTGGTCATAAGCGACGGATGGCACGCCTAAGCAAGAAGCCCCGCGGCGCGGGAAAAAAGTCGGCCACCGCCGAGCGGGCCGCGCCTCCCAGCCTACCCGCCGGCGCGCCACAGCCGGGGGATCCGCCGATAGGTTGGGCGTTGTTTTGGCCGACGACTCGCCCGAGCCGCTATGGCCTGCTCGCGATTCTCGGGTTTGCTTTTCTGTTGCGTTTCTACATGCTCGCTGAAATCCTGCCGTTGGCTTGGGATGAAGCGATTTACCTGCGCTGGGCGGAAATCATCGACCATCAGGGGCAGTGGTTTATCTCGTTGCTCGACGGGAAGCCGCCGCTGAGCTACTGGCTGCTGGCCGTTGTTCGGAAAACCATCGGCGGCGATCCGCTGCTGGGCGCTCGCGCGGTTTCCGCCTGCTTTGGGGTGCTGTCGACGATCGGACTGTTCGCCATCGGCCGGAGGCTGTCGGGTGAACCCGCGGGGCTCGCGGCGGCCGCGCTGTACAGTTGCTTTCCCTACGCGGTCATCCTCGATCGCCTCGCCTACACCGAAGCGTTCGTCAATTTCTTCGGTATCGCTTTTGTGCTCGCCTCGCTGGAATGCTTTCGGGGCCCGGGGTCATGGAAATGTGGGTTGGCGCCGGGTGTTGCGCTGGGACTCGGAGTGTTCACCAAGCAGACCGTGCTGCTGTTTGCTTTTGTCCCGTTGTTGGCGGGCCTTTGGCTCGGGCGCTCGACCATTCGCGAACTTTGGGCCAGGCTGAGCGTGACGTATGGAATCGGCTTGATTTTCTTTGTTGCGTGGCAGTGGGCCACGCCAAACGCGCCGACCCACGAAACCCACGACCCGGTGATCCATAACCCGGCATTCTTCGTGGAACCCGGTGAATTTCTGCGGAGTCCCCTGGGCGCGGCGCCGTCCAACATGGAAAAACTTACCGCGTACACGAACGACCACGTTACGACCTTTCCGGCCGTGCTCGGTCTTGTTTCATTGGTTTACCTTCTTTGGCGCCGAAGCGCGAAGGCAGTGGTTCTTGCGTCGATTTCGATCGTCCCCTTGCTGATCCACGTATTGCTGCTCGTCAAGATCTTTCCGTCTCGGTATGCCTTTCCCTATTTTTGGCCCTGGCTCGCCATCATGGGCATGGCGGCCGCGGCTTTCGCCGACCAACAGACTTCCGCAGCGAAGAAACGATTCCCCGCCCCGCTGATGATCGGCGCCCTGACGGCGCTGGCCGCCTTGCCTTTCCTGGCGCGGTCCCTGGCGGTACTCGACGACCCGCGGGCAAACCTGGATCTTGTCGAGGTGCTCGGTTCGCGGTCTGACTATGGGACCCGCGAGACGGTGGACTTCCTGCTCGAAGAAGCGCGGAAGGGGCCCCTCGTGCTGCTGACGGATCCGATTTGGGGGCCTCCGGCCGACACGATGTTCGCTTATCTCAACAAACGCCGGGGGATACGGGTCTATGAAGCTTGGTGGACGCAGGTTTCGGCGAGCAACCCCATTCTTCCCGACGAACCCGCCGACGTGCTCAAGTCGCACTATGAACGCGAGAAGGCGGGCGTTGTCGATTTCTCCCGCGTGGACCGCGTCTACTACGTGACGGACACGTTTCGCACGCCGCCTTCGGTCGTTTTCGCTCGTCAACCCGACGCTCGACTCGCGGCCTCTTTTCAGAAACCGGGCGGTGACTACGCGATCGAAGTTTACCGCTTGAAATGACGTTCGCCGGCGTCTCGAGGCGCTCCGATGCCTCGGCCCAATGAGACACCCGTACTATCTACTCGGTACGATAGTACTCTTGCCACACCGCACAACTAAGGGGATAATAGAACTCAACACCCGGCCATGCTACAAGGTATTCGAGAAGCAACTAAGGTTATCGCCCTATTTCTCGGCCGTTCTCACCGAGAAAAGACCTTCAGGCGGAACGAGCGGCGTGCCCAACCTCGGCTGACGGCCAACGAGCCGGGCCGCGTCGAATGGCTGACCGACGATCAAGAGCCGCTCGGCGAAGGCATCAGTATCGAGGACATTTCCGAGACAGGCGTCGGGTTCATCTCACCGCTCGAACTCAAGGTCGGCCAAACGGTCTGGGTTTCGACCGATGGCTCCCCTCGCTGCAAAGCGGTCGTCCGCCATACGCGCGAAGAATAACGACGACTACTTCGTTGGAGTCATCCGCGTGCTGATGGACCGTCGTCGAATCGACCGTCGCCCGGCCGGCGGCAAGGGGCGCCTTCATTGGGGCGCGCCAACCGGGGGGCAACTCAAGGCCAATGTCGTGGTTCGCGACACCAGCGATTACGGCTTGCAGCTCCAAGTTCCTGATTCGGTCCCGATCCAATCGGTGGTGCGCGTCGAAGGTCGCGCGGGAGATTGTTTTGGTTCCACGTGCTATTGCGAACCTTATCAGGGCGAATACCTGGTCGGGCTTCACGTCATCCGGCGGGGCAAAGATACCGATATCGATCAGTTCAACGAATAGCGCTCGCCACCCCTTTGGGATTCCCGCGACAGGCGAGACTGGCGACCCAATCCGACTTCCGGCGCTGTTAGAATGACCTTACCCATGGGGTCGCCCGCGCTTTCCATCGTTGTTCCGGTTCACAACGAAGAAAAGACTTTGCTGCCGCTCTATGACGCCCTGGTCAAGACGCTGGAGCCGCTGGGGCGCGACTTTGAGATTATTTTCGTCGACGATTGCTCGACCGACAGCAGCTACGATCTGCTGCGGAATCTAACGGAACACGACGGTCGGCTTCGCGTCATCTCGCTGCGCCGAAACTTCGGGCAAACGGCGGCCTTGGCGGCCGGCTTTTCCGCGGTCGAGGGAGAAGTCGTGATCGCGCTGGACGCCGACCTGCAACACGACCCGCGTGATATTCCCGCTCTGCTTGAAAAAATCGACGAGGGCTACGACATCGCCAGCGGTTGGCGCGCCGACCGCGTTGACGCGTTGTTGACGCGGCGCATCCCCTCGCGAGTCGCCAACGCCGTGATGGCTAAGCTTTCCGGCGTCGATCTGCACGATTTCGGAACGACCTTCAAGGCTTATCGCAGCCATATCCTGCGGGATATTCGGCTCTATGGCGAGCTGCACCGTTTCATCCCGGCGCTGGCCGGGATGCAAGGCGCGCGCATCGGGGAAGTACCGATTCGCAACACGCCCCGCGCGGAAGGCTCGTCGCACTACGGGCTGGGGCGCGTTTTTCGGGTGCTGTTCGATATGCTGACGATCCGCTTCTTGGCCCGCTACCTCACGCGGCCGATGCACTTTTTCGGTTCGATCGGGCTGGCTTGTGGTGCGCTGGGCGGTTTGATTCTGGGCGGGCTGGTGGTGCAGAAAGTGCGGGGCATCCACATCATGGTCGAGCACGGGCCGTTGCTGATTGCCGGGGCTGTGCTGGCGATCGCGGGGCTGCAGATGTTCTGCACCGGCTTCATCGGGGAAGTTCTGATGCGGACGTACTTCGAAAGCCAGAACCGGCCTATTTACTCGGTGCGGGAAGTGCTGAAGGGTCCCAGCCCGGCCAAGTCCGCGGGTGGCTAATCGGCCGGCCCGCAACCTCTGCCGATGTCCGCGGTTCACCGTTCACAGCTCGGAGCTCGCCTCTTCCCTTTCGATGGCGCTTAGCGGCTCCAACAATTCTATTTCGACCCGAGCCAGACCTTGGTGCACCATGCCGAGTTCCCGCGCGGCGGCAAAGCTCAGATCAAGCACGCGGTCGCCGATGAAGGGTCCGCGATCATTGATCCGAACCACGACGGATCGCCCGCTACTCGGGTCGAGCACGCGCAACGCCGAGCCGAAGGGTAGTATGCGATGCGCCGCGGTGAGGGCGAACATGTCGTAGACTTCGCCGCTGGCGGTCAAGCGGCCGTGGAACCGCGGGCCATACCAACTGGCTGCGCCCCCGAGATCGGCGGGAACGGGTGCGGAAACAGCAGCCGACTCGAGTTCCGCCATGCCGATCGACAACGGCGCGGCCAGGAACAGCAACCAGGTAAACGAATGTCGCATGAGTCTTCTTGCGGAGCGGCGTGTAGATTCACGACCGCCCCTGGGCGATAACTCCGCTTTCTCGAAGAAAATGTTTTGAAAACGTTGGGAATGGAAAAACGCCGCAGGAGCGGAATGCTTGAGGTGAGAAGCCTCCCGGGGCCTGCCCAAAGTGTATGCTCTCATCGTACCAGCCATGGGAATTGATTCAAGCCGCGAGATGATTTTCATGGAAAAGGATCGAAAAAACGGGGCAGACTCGGCGTCGACGGGTGGCTAGCGCCGCAACGGAACCGGGCGGCCTTTGGGGCCGGCGCCAAGTTTGGCTTTCTGCTCGGGGCTGAGAGGGAGGTGGAACATCTCTCGCACTTTGGCCTCGATCAGGGTGCGTCGAGCGGCTTCACCAAATAGCCCTCCGAGCCGAGGCGGATCGAGCCGACGATGACGTCTTGCCGCGCGGTGCCGGTGACTATCAACCAGGATTTCCATTTTGGCCCTGGCACGGTCACAGGATACACCCCCGCTGCGCCGAATACCACGTCTTTTCGCGCTGAACCCTGCACATCACCTCCGCCGGTAGGCGCCAGGGCTCGTCCGTCCGCTCACAGACGTTGATTGAGCGGACTGAACGGCGCTCCGGCCGACACTGCTCCCTGCGAAACCTTTTTGGAGCCAAAAACTGTTGATCCTCGCCCGGGCAACGCTACCCACCCGGCACAGGCAGCGCCCAGATCCTATGCAGCATGTCGCCGAACAGCCGCCGGTTCAGATGTCCTTCGGCCAACAGCAGCCAATAGTACCGCGTATGCTTGACCAGCCTACCGCCCGTCTTCATCAGCCGCTGTTGCAAGCTCGTCAGCGACCAGCTCTTGATCCGTTGCGGCAGCCCGAGCCTCCGCCATAGGTTCCCCAGGTTATAGGCCAGCACGCTGAGTTGCAGTCGCACTTCGTTGGCCCGGAACCGATGGCATGACAGCCTTGTCCAATGCGTCGCTTGTTTGCCTTCCTTGATCCACTGCTCCGCCGTGCCGCGCTTGTTGTAGAACCGCACCAGCGAGCGGCTCGGCAAGGCCATGCTCGTGACGATGAAACCGACGCGAGGAAACAACTCACCTTGGTGATGCTCGACCTTCGCAACAACCCGCCGGGACTTCGACCAGCTCGCGGCCTGATACCGAAAGCTCCTGTAGCGCACCAGGGGCTTTGCGCTCGGCCTGCCCGGCGGACGAAACAGGATATCTTCGATCTCCAGCTCCAGGCTCTTGTTGGCCGGGATGCGAATCACGTAGTCCACGCCGCGCTCCTCCAACGTCTCGTAAATATCCGGCTTGGCGAAGGCGGCATCGGCCCGGAACGTCACCTGTTTGCCCTCCGCCTGTTGGCGTTCGATTTCCGGCAGCAGCAGCTCGTCCCAGTCCTCGGCGCTGGACACGTTGCCCGGTCGCAACTTTGCCGCCAAGCAATCGCCGTGCTGGTTGAACAGCAACAGTGGGTGGTAGCAGACCGACTCGAAGTGGCCGTTGTAGGCGCTGCCTTCCTGCCGGCCGTGGACGGGGCTCTCGGTAGAGTCCATGTCCAGCACGACGCACGCGGAGTCATCACCGGCCTCGGCTTGCGCGATCAACTCGCGGTTCACCGCCATCAGCCCGATCAGATTCTCGTCGCCGGCGAGCATGGCGGTCTCGAAGCTCTGCAGCCGGGAGGTCAGCGCCGCGCCGCGATCCCAGTTCTTCTTCGAGCCAATCAGCCGAAAGGTTGGATCGGCGGAGACACGAACGGCGTCGTTGAGATCCTCGTAGCCCGCCAAGCGGGAGTAGACCGACTGTCGCAGCAGATCGACGAACGGGAACTTCTTGTTCGAGCCTTGCCGCGAATCCGTCAGATGCTCGTCTATCAGCTTGCCTAGTCCGAGTCGTTCGTCCAGTTCGCGAATGAGAATCAGCCCGCCATCCGAGGTGACTCGCGATCCTTGGAAATCGACCTTGAGAAATCCATTGAAGGTGAGCTGAAACGGTTTGTTTTCTTTTTCACCCATTGGGTGTTGATCTCCTCAGCGCCTTGAGTGCTTTCAAGCCCGCATAAATAAAGGCGTCCGAGTCCACCCGATGGTTAGCAGAACCGAAACTAAAGTGGAAATCCGGGATCAAGATTCTTGGTCTCGGGCAAGGACCGATGCACCACTTCGAGGCCGCGAATGCATTCGAGCGTGACCATGCCGTCCAACGCCGGCATGGCGACATCGAGCGTGACGAAGTGATAAGGGGTCTTGTTGAGAATGGCGCCTCGAAAAATCGAGATCGCTTCGACACCGCTTTCCGCCTCGTCGACCTTGCCGTATTCTTCGAGGATTTTCTTCAACTCGAGTCGGCTTGTCGGCTCGTCATCGACGACCAAGAATTGAGTTCTCGGGACATGGTCTGACTCGGGTTCGGAACAGAGCCGGGGGGGGTATCCCCTCAGAGTCCTGATCGGCCAAGGCGACGGAAAGAGTTAGGGAGACGGCGAATATTCCATCTCGGCCCGCGGCCGGGTCGTTGCCCAATGGGCGGAGGATAGGGGGCTCAACGCCAGCATCGCCTGTTGGGTGTGCGACGTAAATGTGGGACGTCCCTCTCCAATGCAAGCGATAGAAACAGAGGCTGGTCGGAAGTCCACGCTTAGCCCGGTTCACCGGCGGTTCACCGGGCTTGGATTGCAAATAGGCCGGCCCTTCGAGGGCCGGTTTTAAAGGGCTTGTCGTCCGGTACGAGGCCGTTTCAACGGCCTTTGCCTGTAAGGCTTTAGCCTTGGCCGAACCAAGAGAAAATTTAGGCAGGGAAGCCCTCGGGTCCGGGCTGCCGATTCTCCCATATTCATGTCGCGCACCCTCGCCTATTCAGTTCGCCTGGTGATCGCCGGTCCGGTTGCTAAACTGGAACTTAACCTCATGACCGTCTCCGCCCCTAAAACCCTGTTTGAAAAGATTTGGGACAACCACGTTGTGGTGGAAGAGCTCGCCTGTCCAGTCGTTCTCTATATCGATCTGCATCTGATTCACGAGGTCACCTCGCCGCAGGCGTTTCAGGGATTGCGCGACCACGGGCTGAAGGTTCGCCGACCTGACTGCACCGTCGCGACGATGGACCACAGCATCCCCACGACTGACCGGACGTTGCCGATCGTCGACCCGATTGCCGCCAAGCAGGTCGACCAACTGCGTATCAACTGCGGGGAATTCGGCGTTCCGCTGTTCGATCTGGGCAACGAGAATCTGGGAATCGTCCACATCATCGGCCCCGAGCTGGGATTGACCCAGCCCGGCCTCACCGTGGTTTGCGGCGACAGCCATACGTCGACCCATGGAGCTTTCGGGGCGCTGTCGTTCGGCATCGGGACCACCGAGGTCGAGCACGTGCTGGCGACGCAATGCCTGCTGCAGAACAAGCCCAAGACGTGTGAAGTGCGTTTCGAGGGAACGCTGCCGAAGGGCGTCGTGGCGAAGGATCTCATTTTGGCGTTGATCGCGAAAATCGGCATCGGCGGCGGCACGGGACATGTGCTCGAATACACCGGGGAAGCCATCCGCTCACTTTCGATGGAAGGCCGCATGACGGTCTGCAACATGTCGATCGAAGGCGGGGCGAGAGCGGGCATGGTCGCACCCGACGACACGACGTTTGAATATTTGGCGGGTCGGCCGCGCGCGCCCCAAGGCGAGGCCTGGGACGCTGCTGTGGCGCATTGGCGGCAACTGCCGAGCGACAAAGGCGCGAGTTATGACCAAACTGTCAGCATGGATGTCTCCCAACTCGAGCCGATGATCACCTACGGGACGAACCCCGGCATGGGCGTGCGGATTTCACAACCCGTGCCGACGCCGGAGTCGGCCGACGGGCCGGTTTCGGGCGCCGCGATCCGTAAAGCCCTCGACTACATGGAACTCGAGGGCGGCAAGCCGTTGGTGGGTCACCCGATTGATGTGGTCTTCATCGGAAGTTGCACGAACTCTCGCATATCGGACCTGCGGCAGGCGGCCGAGATTCTCAAGGACCGCAAGGTCGACCCGAAGGTTCGCGTTCTGGTCGTCCCGGGTTCGGAAAGGATCAAGAAACAAGCCGAGGCCGAGAACCTGCCCGACATCTTCCGCGCCGCCGGCGCCGAGTGGCGCGAAGCCGGCTGCAGCATGTGCATCGCAATGAACGGCGATCAGCTCGACCCGGGGCAATATTGCGTCAGCACAAGCAATCGCAATTTCGAGGGGCGCCAAGGCAAGGGAGGCCGCACGTTCTTGGCCAGTCCCCTGACCGCGGCGGCCAGCGCGGTGAACGGCGCGGTAACGGATGTGAGAACGATGCTCGGGTAAGGAGTCCGCGGCAAGAATGTACGCGGCGAAAAAGGGGGACTGCCATTCGATTTTCGCTAGTCGAACCTCCTTGTTTCCAGCGCCGGCACACAGCGAAAATCGGTGGCTGTACCCTTTTTTCGCGTAGTCGGACCTACGCCGCGAACTGCCGGCCCCCTAAGCAACAACTTCAATATCTCAACGGCTAACGACTCAGCGAAACAATATGGATCCCATCACCACATTCACCGGACACGTCGTGCCCTTGCCGGTGCGCGACATCGACACCGACCAGATCATCCCGGCGCGTTTCTTGAAGACGATCGACAAGCAGGGGCTCGGCAAGAACCTGTTCAATGATTGGCGCTACGAGGAGAGCGGCAGCCCCAAGCCGGATTTCATCCTCAACCAAACGCGCGCCGCGGGTGCGTCGATCTTGCTCGCCGGCGACAACTTCGGCTGCGGCAGCTCGCGCGAACACGCGCCCTGGGCGCTGATGGACTTCGGATTTCGCGCCGTGATCAGCACGTCGTTCGCCGACATTTTCCGCAACAACTGCCTCAAGAACGGCCTGCTGCCGATCATCGTCGACGAAGCCACGCAGGGCGAGCTGTTCGAGGCCGCCCAGCGGGACGAGGCTATCGAGGTGGAGATCGATCTTCCCCGGCAAATCGCGCGGCTGCCCTCGGGCCGTGAGGTACAATTCCCGATCGACGAATTTTCAAGGAAGTGCCTGCTCGCCGGCGTCGATCAGCTGGGCTATTTGCAGCGGCAGTCCGCCGTCGTCGCCGAATACGAAGCCGGCCACCCAAGGCCGGTCGTTACGCTTTAGCTTGGCCGTCGGCGATACGCTGACCGGTCACCGAACGGAGGGGCGGTTGCGATCCTCGAGCATCTACTACCGCGTCGCGGACTTCCTCAAGGAGTATCCGCCCTTCTCCTTCGTCGGCGAAGAGGACCTGCTACACCTGGCCGGCACCGGACGCGTCAAGTTCCACGAAAGCGACGAATATGTGTATTGGCAAGGGCGCAAGCCGGGTCGGTTCATCTTCGTGATTCAGCAAGGGACGGCGGAGCTCGTCGACGAAAAGGGTCAAGCCGAGGCGCTGCGGGACGTGCTCGGCGAGGGCGACATCTTCGGTGCGGAAGCACTCGCCGGCTGGACCGAATACCAGTATTCGGCGAAAACCACAAGCGACGTCATCATCTACGCCCTGCTCGCCAAAGAGCTGGAAGGGCTTGCCGAGCGGAATCCGAGGTTTGCCCGCTACATCGAGTCCAACTTCTCGGTGGCGCCGATCGATAGCACCGCCAAGGCCGGCGGTGTTGCGGGCGCCCCGGAGGGAGCCCGGCTGCCTGTCGATTTCCTGGCCCGACGACTGTTGACGTGCGCCGACTATACTCCGCTAAAGGAAGCCTTCGAGCGCATGAGCCGGGAGGGCCACGACACGCTGGTCGTGACCAAGAACGGTGCTCCCGCGGGGTATCTCAACGACTCTTCGTTTCGCCGGCCGGCCACGGGTGAGATCGGCGGGGCCGCGCGTGTGACCGACGTAATGCACAAGCCGTTGCCGGTCCTTTCCGATGCGCTCCCGCCACACTCCTATGCCATGGAGATGCTGCGCCGCGGTTGCTCGGCGGTAGGCATAACGGATTCGCAAAGCACTTTGAGAGCGGTCGTGACGGAGTCCGATCTGACACTCTTCGGCGTTTCCAATCTGCCGCGGCTTGGGTCGGAGATTCGACGGGCGCGGACAACGGCTGAGCTGGCGGAACTCCGGCGATTGGCTCTCCGCTTCGCCGCACAGTCCCTCACCGATCCTTCGGCTGTCGTGTGGGTCGCCGAGACTCTTAGCGAGTTGACCCGCCTTATCGTGAGCCGCGCTGTTGAGTTGACCGAGGACGCCGCCGGCAGGCAGGACGCGACGGGCTCTTGGGTGTTCTTTGGAGCCGCGGCCCGCGCCGAGTTGCTCACTGGGGCGATGCCGGACGTCGGACTCATCTATCAAGACGAAGACGACGAAGTTGCTCACCGGCTCGGACCGCGGGTCTCCGAGGCGTTGCATGAGTGCGGGTATCACTCATCAGACAATGCGATCACGCCCGCCAACGACAGAGCCTGCCGTTCCCTTGCCGAGTGGAAGGATAGCTATTCGCGATGGATTTCCGATCCCGTACTCTCGGGGCTCTATGCCGGTCTGCGGTTTTTCGAACTTGCTCCAGTGCGGGGAGACGGCGCGCCGGTTGAGGCGCTCAGGCAGCACATCCGAGAAGCGGTGAAAGTAAACGAATCCTTCGTTCCGATCCTCGCGAACGACTCGATGGCGAACCTGCCGCCGCTCACATTCTTTCAAGGGCTGGTGGTCGAAGACGACGGGCAGCGCACCGACCGGTTCGACCTGCGGCGCAGTACCTTGCAGCCTCTTGCCGATGTTGGTCGAGTCTTCGCCTTGGAGCGGGGCGATACGTCCCAGACTCGGACCGACCTACGCCTCGAAGCCACCAGAGCGGTAATTGAGGAGCAGGGCGAGCTGTTCGCCGACGCGGCCAACACTTTTCGTGTTGCACTTTACCACCACGCCCGTATTGGGCTGCGCGACGGCACCGCCGGCTGGGAGATCGAGCCGAGGGTCCTCAGCAAGCTGGAGCAACAAGTGCTCAAGAACGGATTCCGAACCATCATGAAACTGCTCGAGTTCACCGCCAACAGGAACGGGATAACGCCAAGATGAGCACGGTGGAAACGCCGGATTTCGTTCGCAACTATCTGGCGCACTTTGATTCCACCTGGAGCGACGACTGCTCCGAGCGGGTTGTCCGTTTCGTCGTTCTCGACTCGGAGACCACCGGGCTGGATGCCCGTAAGGACCGTCTGATCACGATTGGCGCGGTGGTCGTGCGGAGTGATGAGATTCTGCTTGAGGATTCCTTCGAAGCACTGATCAAGATCGAACACAACAGGCAGTCCGTGACCGTCCACGGCATCACGCGCGACGAGAGCCAAGCCGGCCTTGACGAGCCCGAGGCTCTGCGGCAGTTTTTGGATTATCTCGGCGATGGCGTAATCGTCGGCCACCACATCATGCATGACGTTGAAACTTTGAACGTCGCCTACGAGAGGCATTGGGGGTTCGAGCTGAAGAATCGGTCGCTCGACACGATGGATCTCACCCTAAACCTCGAGCGGGACGGCGCCTTTGCCGGACGACCGGAAATTCGTAGTTTCTCGCTCGATTCCCTCTGCGAGCTGTTCGATGTGAAGCCCCATGATCGCCACACTGCGCCGGGTGACGCGTTCATTACAGCTCAGATTTTCTTGCATCTGCTCGCCTCGGCCCGCAAGCATGGCCGTGAAACGCTCGGGGCGTTGTGCGAGCCGGTTCAGATCGAACAGGCCTGAACCCGGCGCTGTTAACGTTCCGACTTCGGCGCTTGGGTGATCAATCCCCCGAAAACCGACTTCCCCGGGCCCGGTAGATTCAGCACGGGTCGGATATCCGCATGGAAAGCTTGGCCCCGCTCGGCCAGCTCGCGCACAACCTCGGTATTGGAGGCCGCCACGTCGTGCTGCTCCGCCGGGTCTTCGGAGAGATCGTAGAGCCTCGGAGGCCGCAGCCGAACCGCAGCCCCCGGCTTGCCCTTGGCTCCCACCTTGCGCTGAAAAAGATGCAGCTTCCAGCGGCCGGCGCGAACGGCGAACAGCTTCTTTCGGAAGTAGTAGAAAAACTCCGAATGCGGACTGCCGTCTCGTCCCGCCAGCATCCCCATGATGTTCTTGCCGTCGATCACGCGGTCGGAGGGGACCTCGCCTCCCCCCTCCTCGATCAGCGTCGTGAATAGGTCCATGAGGCTTGCCACGCCCTCGCGCACTTCACCGGCGGGCAGCCGCCCAGGCATGCGCGCGATAAAGGGGACTCGCATCCCTCCTTCCCATGTCGTCCCCTTGACGCCGCGTAGCGGATCCGCCGTGCCGCGCGTTTGCAGCTTGTCGTCGCCTCCCTTGGTCCAAGGGCCGTTGTCGCTGGTGAAGATCACCAGGGTATCTTCGTCGAGGCCGTTGTCCTTGAGCGCTTGCAGAACTCGGCCGGTGCTCCAGTCCAGCTCTTCTACGACGTCGCCGTAGTAGCCGAAAGCCGACTTGCCGCGAAATTCGTCCGACGGCCGCAACGGGAGATGCGGCATGGTGTGGGAAAGAAACAGGAAGAAGGGCCGTTCGCGGTTTCGCTCGATGTAGCGGACCGCTTCTTCGGTATAGCGCCGCGTCAGCGTTTTGACCTTGGCCGGGGATTCAACCGCCTTGTCGTCGCGCAGCAACTCCAGCCGCGGCCATTTCAACAGAGGCAGCAGCGCCATGTCGTTGCTGTAAAGCAGCCCAAAGAACGAGTCGAAACCGTGCTTCAACGGTCGGAACGGTTTCCGCCCGCCAAGGTGCCACTTACCGACCAAGGCGGTCGCGTACCCGTTTTCGCGAAGAGCCTCGGCCAGCGTGATCTCCGACGCGGGAAGCCCCCACTTTTCTTTCGGGACAAGGACCCGCACCAACCCCGATCGATAAGGATACCGCCCGGTCAGCATCCCGACGCGGGCGGGCGTGCAAGTCGGCGCCGGGGAGTAGAACTCGGTGAGCCGAACGCCCTCCCGGGCCATGCGGTCGATTTCGGGAGTGCGAATCTTGGGGTGCCCTTGGACGCCCAGATCTCCATAACCGAGATCGTCGGCGAGAATGACGACAAAGTTGGGCTTACGGGCGTCCGCGTGGAGAAGCGTCGCCCAGGAAACAGCGAGCAGCAGGAGCCTTGGCAAAAAGCGAGCCATCACGCCGTCGAGCACCCAAACTGTACCATGGTCGTGAAATCCCCGGAAGAGCCATTGCAGCCAATGGTGTAAGTTCCCACTACGCGAAAAAAGGGTACCGCCACCGATTTTCGCAATCCAACGGCGTTGGAAATAGAACGGTTCGAAGGGCGTAAATTGAATGGCGGTCCCCCTTTTCGCCCAACACTCTTACCACGAGCCGCTAGGAGTCCTTCTTTTCCAGCGGCGGAAAATCAGGTGCGCGGCGCTCTACCCAACTCGCCACGCCCTCTTTGAGATCCGGCCATTGGAACGACTCGTGCATTAAGACATTGGCTTTTTCGACGGCCTCGCGAAGCGATCCGTTACGGTCCCCGTAGATTTGTTCCTTCATCGCCGCCATCGCTTTGGGAGAACAATTGACCGCCAAATCCCGGGCGTAGGCCGTGGCCTCTTCAAGCAAGGCGTCGCGCGGAACAACGCGGTTGACGACGCCGAGCTCAAGCGCCTCCTCGGACATGACGACGCGGGCGGAAAGCAGCAGGTCGAGCGCGCGTGACGTTCCGATCAGGTTGGGCAGCAGCCACGACACGCCGTGCTCGGCGATCAGCCCGCGCCGAGAAAACGCCGTCGTGAGCTTGATGCCGGCCGCCGCGAAGCGCACGTCGCAGGCAACGGCGTGCACGAAACCTAAGCCGGCGCACGGCCCGTTGATCGCCGCGACGACGGGCTTGGGGACCGTCGTGGCATGGGCGGCCAACCGCGAGTCTCGTTCGCGCTTGACGGCTTCCTCGGGGTCGAGCCCGGCCAGGTCGTCCATGTCGGCGCCGACACAAAAGGACTTGCCCGCGCCGGTCACGACAATGGCCCGAACCTCGGGGTCTTCGGCCGCGCGGTCCAAGGTGTCGAAATATTCCTCCTGCATGAACCGCGTCATGGAGTTGTTGCGCTCGGGGCGGTTGAAGGTGATGACGGCCACGCCGGCATCGACGCTGTAAAGGACCGTTTGAGTGACTGTGCGGGTCGCCGACATTGTTTCTCCTTTTTCGTTGGGAGCTTGGTCGCTTCGCGATGGCGTTGGTCCGCGCGAAAAACCGTCCGTTGCGCGCCCGCAGCTTCCGCAAAGTTAGCATTCGAGGGTCCGCGACTGCAAGTGCGGGGAGCCGGATTTGTCTGGGGCACGGGGGTGTCTATCCGACGGGGAGATGTCGCCATTCTTGGCGACACGATACGCCGGCAACGTGCGCTACGTCTCATGCCGACCGGGCATTCTTCCACGTTGATCTCGCGTAGCCGGCAGGGAGAGGTTTGTCACGTCAAGGTGAGGGACGCCTGCCGCGTTCCGGGACACGCTTGACGCGCATCTTGTCGGCTGCGCACAATCGTTGCTTGACGCCGCCGCGAACCGGCGTCCACTGTTGTGCGTTCAGTTCGGCGAAAGGCGGTTCCACTCATGAAATCCCCCACAACCCATAGAACTCTCGTTGACCCACTTTCGCCGCCGGTCCTCGCCTTCCTTATCTTCATCTTCGCCTGCGTAACCTTTTCCGCCGCTCCGGCCGCGGCCGCCGAACCGAGGGCCACGATCCGCGTTGACGCCTCCGAACGCCTCAACCCCATCAGTCCCTTGCTCTACGGTCAC
Source organism: Bryobacterales bacterium (assembly GCA_965238125.1). Lineage (GTDB taxonomy): Bacteria > Acidobacteriota > Terriglobia > Bryobacterales > UBA6623 > UBA6623. Next base: position 2,672,363 of record OZ250179.1, read on the forward strand.
TTCGCGGAGTTCATGTTCGAGGACATCAAGGGCGGGCTGTGGGCCGAGCTGCTTCAGAATCGCGGCTTCGAGATGGCCGCGCCCCCGCCGAGCGCGGCGCAGTTTTGGGATCGATATCCCGACAATCGCAATGACGATTACGTCTTTTTCATCGGTGGCGGGGAGCTGGGGCTTACCGAGGTCGGCTATCCGCCGGCGCTTCCCAACCGCGCGCAAGTTCTCGTCACGATCCGTGACGACCTGCAAGAGCACGGCATCTACCAAGACCGTGTCCCGCTGCGCGCCGGGCTTACGTATCGCGGTTCGATTTGGCTGCGTGGCGCGGCACTCGCGCCCGATAACCGCACGCCGCTCGACGGCCCTTTCGAGGGGCGCATCCGCGTCACGTTAGAGGAAAACATCACGGGAGGCGAGGTCTACGCGCATCAGGATTTCAGCGGCATCAACGGGGCCTGGCAACGCTTCGAGTTCGAACTGCCCATCAAGGCCGCCGACCCGCAAGCGCGCTTCACAATCCAGATCAATGGCCGCGGAGTCGTTTGGGTCGACCAGGTTTCGCTGATGCCCGGCGACGCGGAGGACGACCTGCGCTCCGATGTGATGGCGAAAATTCGCGAGCTCCGCCCGGCGTTCATTCGTTGGCCCGGCGGCAATGTCGGCCAAGACTACCACTGGATGTGGGGCGTCGGTCCGCGTGATCGACGGCCGACCTGGGTCAGCATGGCTTGGGACGAGGATCCGGAATCCGCCGACTTCGGGACACTCGAGTACCTGGCGTTCTGCCGCGCGGTGGGGGCCGAGCCCAATATCGTGGTCAACGTGGAAGGCCGCGGCGTGACCGTCGCCGAGGCGGTCGCCTTGCGCGCCGAGGGCAAGGACATTTATTCGGAAAGCCGACAGGCCACCGACCAAGACGCCGCCGCCTGGGTCGAATACGTCAACGGCCCGGCAACCTCGCCGCACGGTGCGCTGCGGGCCGCGCACGGACACCCCGAGCCTTTCGCCGTGAAGTATTGGGAAATCGGCAATGAGATTTGGGGCGACTGGGTGCGGGGCTATTCCGATGCCGCGACGTACGCGGTGAACGCCCGCCGCTACATCCGCGCCATGAGGGCCGTTGACCCGACGATCAAGATCATCGCCGTCGGCCACAACGATATGGAGTGGAATCGCACGGTATTGCGAGAGATCGGCGACGAGATTGATATGATCTCGATCCACCACTATTACGGGCAAGACGACTCGCCCGCCGGACGCGCCAACCTGATGTCGAAGCCGCTGTGGTTCGAGAAATTCTACGGCCGCGTGGGTGATTTGATCAAGGAACTACAACCGGACCGCGAGATCACCGTCGCCATCAACGAGTGGGCCACGACTCTTCCGTTGCCGCGGCAGAATACGATGCGGGCGGCGCTCTACGGGGCGCGCCTGATGAACGCCTTCGAGCGACAAGGCGACCTGATCGAGATGAGCTCGATTTCCGATCTCGTCAACGGCTGGCCGGGGGGAATTATTCAGGCCAGCCGGCGGCGGTATTTCACAACGCCCAACTACGCCGTCATCAAAGCCTATAACGAACATCGCGGCGATTGGCGCGTGGCGGCGACGACCGACGTCAACGTTCTGCATCAGCCGAGCGACCCCGAACTCGGAACCGACGTGCCCGCGCTTGACGTAACGGCTTCGGTGAGCGACGACGGAAATGAGTTGCAATTGAAAGTCGTGAATACGTCGTTCGATACGGATATTCCGACCGAGATCGAGATCAAGGGGGTCGGAGGGAGCTTGGCCTCCGAGGCGCGAGTCGTGACGATTCGCGGCGACACTCTCGAAGCCTCGAACGACTTCCGTCACCCCGATGCGGTCAGAGCGCGCGAGCGAACGCTGGCGACGGCGGGCGACCGATTCTCATTTACCTTCGAGAAACACTCAGTGACGCTGCTGATCCTGCGCGCCGCCGACCGCTAGCGCGGGATTCGAGCACGTTGATAAGGTAGGAGTTGGTGCATGTCGGTTGTCGCCCCGCCCGCCGCGCCGGCGATCGATGCCTCAAGAAAGGACCTAAAGAATTACCATGTTCGCGCGTTTCTTCTCTCTTCTCACTCTGATGACCGTCGCCGCGACGGTCGCCTTCTCGCAGCAGATCCCCCGTCCCGAATATCCGCAGCCGCAATTCGAGCGCAAGTTGTGGATGAACTTGAACGGCGAGTGGGAGTTCGAATTCGACGATGACGACGCCGGATTCGACGCGGGCTGGTACGGAGGCAAGAAGAAATTCTCGCGCAAGATCCTCGTCCCCTTCTGCCCCGAAAGCCCCATGAGCGGGATCGGCGACACGTCGTTCCATTCGGTCGTTTGGTATCGCCGCACGTTTTCGCTCGGCAACGACTGGAAGGGTAAGAACGTTCTGCTGAACTTCGGGGCCGTTGACTACGAGGCGTCAGTGTTCGTCAATGGTAGATCGGTCGGCTCGCACATCGGCGGAAGCGTGCCGTTTTCTTTCGACATCACTTCCTATCTGGCCAAGGGCGACAACACGATCGTGCTGCGCGCGAAGGACTACCCCACCGATCGTTACCTGCCGCGCGGCAAGCAATATTGGGAACCGAAATCACGCAGCATTTTCTACCGCCGCACCACCGGCATTTGGCAGACGGTTTGGCTGGAAGGCGCAGGCTCGAGTTATCTGAAGAAAGTCCGTATCGATACCGAGCTCAACGGCACGGTCAAATTCTCGGCGCGCGTCGTACGGCCCGGCGAAGGCCTGGAGTTAACCGCGAAGGTGTCGGGCGAGGGGAAGACCGTTGCCTCGGCCACGGTCTCGGCCGCGCAAGTGCGCACCGGCGCGGCGGTGGTCGTGCCCGACCCCAAGCACTGGCGCCTGGGCGAGCCCAACCTCTATGACGTAACGTTCACGTTGCACCGGGGCGACGAAGTGCTCGACGAAGTGCATTCCTATTTCGGCATTCGCACCGTGACGGTCGAGAGCGGACGCGTTTTCATCAACGGCCGACCGATCTATCTGAAGCTCATCCTCGACCAAGGCTATTGGCCCGAAAGCATTCTGACGCCGCCCACCGACGAAGCCCTCAAGTTCGACATCGAAGCCACCATGGAGATGGGCTTCAACGGGGCGCGCAAGCACCAGAAGCTCGAAGATCCCCGCTGGCTCTATTGGGCCGACAAGCTGGGCTTTCTGGTCTCCGACGAAGCAGCCAACGCATATCTCTACGACGAGGAATACGTCCGCGACTTCACCAATGAGTGGATCGAGACCGTCGAGCGCGATTACAACCACCCCTCGGTCATCATGTGGACGCCCATCAACGAAAGCTGGGGCGTGCCCGACCTGCGCGACCCCGTGCAGCAGGATCACCTCAAGGCGTTGTACCGGCTAACGAAGTCCATCGACCGCACGCGGCCCGTCATCGACAACGACGGCTGGGAGCACACCGACCTGACCGATCTTTTCGCCTTCCACGACTACAGCCGCACCGGCGAGTTGCTCTACGAACGCTACAAGGATCTCGGCAAGCCCGGCGCCGCGATTCCGCCCGCTCACCGAGCGCTGATGTTGCCCGGCTTTGAGTACAACGGTTCGCCCTTCTACCTGTCGGAATTCGGCGGCATCGCCTATATCCCGCCGGGGACGGAAGTGCCCGAGGAATCCTGGGGCTACTCGGGAGTCGAGAAAACCCCCGAAGCCGCGCTGAGCCGGCTGCGCGGGCTCTACGAAGCCATCGCCAAGATGCCCCTCGTCACCGGCATCTGCTACACCCAGCTCACCGATGTCGAGCAGGAAGTCAATGGTCTTTTGACCTTCGACCGCAAGATGAAATTTGATCCGAAGGTCCTGAAAGAAATCAACGACCTGCTGCGGTAGCGACCGGCACCTCTTGCCGGTCCTTGCCGACAGTTGCGACCGACACTCCTGTCGGTCCACGCCCAATGCTCCGGTCGGCTGGTGACCGGCGCGGACGGAAACGGCCCAGTGGGGCGGGTCTCCAGGCCTGCTCACCTCCGCTTCAAATACACTTTGAAGCCGCGATCAAGCCCTCCCGGCCCGCGCTACTTCGCACTCGAATCCGGTTGGTGGATCCCGAAAACATTCCCTTCCGTATCTCGACAGTACGCTTGATGTCCGACGCCGGGAATCGCGAACGGGTCCAAAACAACCTCCCCGCCCTGCCCCTTGATTTTCTCGGCGGTCTCGGCGACCGAAGCCACCTGAATCGTGTTAAGCCAGGATTTCCATTTTGGCCCTGGCACGGTCACAGGATACACCCCCGCTGCGCCGAATACCACGTCTTTTCGCGCTGAACCCTGCACATCACCTCCGCGCCGGTAGGCGCCAGGGCTCGTCCGTCCGCTCACAGACGTTGATTGAGCGGACTGAACGGCGCTCCGGCCGACACTGCTCCCTGCGAAACCTTTTTGGAGCCAAAAACTGTTGATCCTCGCCCGGGCAACGCTACCCACCCGGCACAGGCAGCGCCCAGATCCTATGCAGCATGTCGCCGAACAGCCGCCGGTTCAGATGTCCTTCGGCCAACAGCAGCCAATAGTACCGCGCATGCTTGACCAGCCTACCGCCCGTCTTCATCAGCCGCTGTTGCAAGCTCGTCAGCGACCAGCTCTTGATCCGTTGCGGCAGCCCGAGCCTCCGCCATAGGTTCCCCAGGTTATAGGCCAGCACGCTGAGTTGCAGTCGCACTTCGTTGGCCCGGAACCGATGGCATGACAGCCTTGTCCAATGCGTCGCTTGTTTGCCTTCCTTGATCCACTGCTCCGCCGTGCCGCGCTTGTTGTAGAACCGCACCAGCGAGCGGCTCGGCAAGGCCATGCTCGTGACGATGAAACCGACGCGAGGAAACAACTCACCTTGGTGATGCTCGACCTTCGCAACAACCCGCCGGGACTTCGACCAGCTCGCGGCCTGATACCGAAAGCTCCTGTAGCGCACCAGGGGCTTTGCGCTCGGCCTGCCCGGCGGACGAAACACGATATCTTCGATCTCCAGCTCCAGGCTCTTGTTGGCCGGGATGCGAATCACGTAGTCCACGCCGCGCTCCTCCAACGTCTCGTAAATATCCGGCTTGGCGAAGGCGGCATCGGCCCGGAACGTCACCTGTTTGCCCTCCGCCTGTTGGCGTTCGATTTCCGGCAGCAGCAGCTCGTCCCAGTCCTCGGCGCTGGACACGTTGCCCGGTCGCAACTTTGCCGCCAAGCAATCGCCGTGCTGGTTGAACAGCAACAGTGGGTGGTAGCAGACCGACTCGAAGTGGCCGTTGTAGGCGCTGCCTTCCTGCCGGCCGTGGACGGGGCTCTCGGTAGAGTCCATGTCCAGCACGACGCACGCGGAGTCATCACCGGCCTCGGCTTGCGCGATCAACTCGCGGTTCACCGCCATCAGCCCGATCAGATTCTCGTCGCCGGCGAGCATGGCGGTCTCGAAGCTCTGCAGCCGGGAGGTCAGCGCCGCGCCGCGATCCCAGTTCTTCTTCGAGCCAATCAGCCGAAAGGTTGGATCGGCGGAGACACGAACGGCGTCGTTGAGATCCTCGTAGCCCGCCAAGCGGGAGTAGACCGACTGTCGCAGCAGATCGACGAACGGGAACTTCTTGTTCGAGCCTTGCCGCGAATCCGTCAGATGCTCGTCTATCAGCTTGCCTAGTCCGAGTCGTTCGTCCAGTTCGCGAATGAGAATCAGCCCGCCATCCGAGGTGACTCGCGATCCTTGGAAATCGACCTTGAGAAATCCATTGAAGGTGAGCTGAAACGGTTTGTTTTCTTTTTCACCCATTGGGTGTTGATCTCCTCAGCGCCTTGAGTGCTTTCAAGCCCGCATAAATAAAGGCGTCCGAGTCCACCCGATGGTTAGCAGAACCGAAACTAAAGTGGAAATCCGGGCTTACTTCACGGAAAACACTACGGATTTGGATGGCGACTGGAACTTCCTCACAATCAACGGGAATGCTGACGTAAAATTCGTTGCGCCATACTCGGGACAAACCGACGGGCTTCCCAGCGGCATCGAATCGGAATACGAGGGCTGGCTGTTTTGGGAAGACGCGGCCGCGCCGGATAACAAGCCGGGGCACCGTATCGTAGGGACCTCCGACTCTCTATTCGTCGGCGTCATCTACTTCCCGACTCGCGACCTTTTTTGGGGCGGCGAGAGTACAACGGCGGACTGGGTGATGATCGCCGTTGACAACCTTACGATTTCCGGTACCGCGGCTATTCCCACCGGTGGATTTAACAGCGCCCGGTTCCGAACCCGATCAAGACCGTCACCTTATTGGAGTAGCAAGCAAGGTGGAGTAGCAAGGAGAAGAAACGTGCGAACTTTTCACAGAAAAGGGTCGGTTACCGTGGAACTGGCTCTCACGGCGCCGTTGCTGATGCTGATGATGGTGGGGGCGACGGACTTTGCTCGCGTTTTCTACCATGCCGTCGAGGTCGTCAACGCGTCCGGCACGGGCGCTTTCTTTGGATCGGGCAGCATTGTGCGCTCCGGCGTTTTCGGCAAGATCGATCAACTGGCCCAGAACGACGCCGCCGACCTCGAGAACGTGATCGTGACTCCTACTTTCTATTGCGATTGCCCAGGGAATACCCAGGGCCCTGTCAACAAGGTTGATTGCAACAACGACACCTGTGGCTCTTATGGAATGCCGCGGCCATTTTCCCAGGTCACCGTCGAGCAAACCTTCAACCCGATTTTTCCGTGGCCGGGGGTGCCGAACCCGATTCGAGTCAGCCGAACTTCGTTTTTCCGTGTGCAATAAGGGGCTGAGGACATCATGAAGCTGAACTATGCACCCGTGCCGATGATCCGGTCGAGTCGGAAACGTGCGAGGCGCCGCGGGGCAACGATCGTCGAGTTCGCCTTCACGTTCATGCTCTTTCTCCTGATCGTTTTGGCGCTGATGGAGATCGGCCGAGGCATCTGGACCTACACGACCCTGTCACATGCCGCTCGCCAAACCGCCCGCTTCGCCCAGATCAGCGGAACCATAACCGGCGTGACAACGACGACACAGCTTGAGGCCGTAGCGGCACGCTGGGCTCACGGCCTCAATCCCGCCGACCTCACCCTCTATGCCACATCACTCTTGTCCAAATTAGCCTTTTGAGCGTGTAAGCCGGGGAGGCGGAACCTTTGTTAGGTTTGGGATTGGGTTCAGGCCCATGAACCAATCCGTCCTGGGAGGTCCCGCCATGAGTCAAGTATGCAGTATTTTCTCTCAACTGTTAAAGCTGTTCCCGCGTGCGGAGTTTGAACAGGCCGTCCGCCAGCATCGCGGGGAGCGCCACGCCCGCGGCTTCACCTGCTGGGGACAGTTCGTCGCCATGCTGTTTTGCCAGCTCGGCCGTGCCCAGTCGCTGCGCGAGATCTGCGGCGGCCTGGCGGCCAGCCAAGGCAAGCTGCGGCATCTGGGCTTGTCCGCCGCTCCGCCGCGCTCGACGCTGGCCTACGCCAACCGGCAACGCCCCTGGCAGATCTACGAAACCGTCTTTCAGCAGCTGCTGGCGAAGTGCCGCGGCGCGGCGCCGGGCCACAAGTTCCGTTTCAAAAACAAGCTGCTGAGTCTGGACGCCAGCGTCATCGACCTGTGCGCCTCGCTGTTCGATTGGGCCCAGTTCCGGCGCACCAAAGGCGCCGTCAAGCTGCATCTGGTGCTCGACCACGACGGCTATTTGCCCAGCTTCTGCGTCGTCACCGACGGCAAGACGCCCGACCTGGCGCCGGCCCGCCAGATGTTGTTCGACCCCGGCACGATCGTGGTCTTCGACCGCGGTTACAACGACTACGACTGGTTCGCCGAGCTGAGCGAGCGGGGCGTTTTCTTTGTCACGCGATTGAAGCGCGGGGCCGACTACGAGGTTCTCGAACAGCGCCCGTTGCCGCGCCGCCCCGCAGGCGTGCGCCGCGACGAAGTGATCTTCTTTCCCTCGCTGGCCGCCAGCGGCTCCGAGGTGGTGTTCCGCCGCATCGAATATTACGACGCCGAGCAGCAGCGTACGCTGGTGTTTTTGACCAATCACCTGGAGCTGGCGGCTGCGACGATCGCCGCCATTTATCAAGACCGCTGGCAGATCGAGCTGTTTTTCAAGGCCCTCAAGCAGAACCTGCGAGTGAAGACCTTCGTGGGCACCTCGGCGAACGCGCTGAAGATCCAGATCTGGACGGCGCTGATCGCGATTTTGCTGCTGCGTTACCTCAAGCTGCGGGCGCGCTGGGGCTGGAGCTTGTCCAATCTGGTCGCTTTGTTGCGGCAGCAGTTGTTTGTGCACCGCGAATTGTTCGCCTGGCTGGACGAACCGTTCCACCCGCCGCCGGGCAGCGAACCCGAGCCGCCGCGGCAATTATTACTGACGGGAATGGAGGCCTAATTGGGACAGCAGCATGATTTCTATCTTGTCCAAAGCGGCAACCTGGTCCCCAGAGCAGCCCTTTGGCGAGGCTTTCTCGCGTGTTTTCAGCAGCCGTCTCTGCTCCGCCCAGCTAATTTGGACAGCAGTGATGCCACATGGAACCCCGGTGAGGCGGACGAGACAACCAACCCCGCGCTGGCTGAGCGAGATGACATTGTCCAAATCAATCTCGTCTACAACTTTCGATTGATCTCCTCGCCGATCGTCCTGACGGGCAGCACGGTCACCATGGGCAGCACGAGCCGCATGATCGTGGCCAATTAGCTGCGCTCCCTGAAGCCGCTTGTCGCGGGTGGCCCCTCGGTCCCTGAATCTTTGGAGGATCGGTGCGTAGGGTGTCGAAACCTTGCCCGTGACCGGCTGAGCGCCGGTCGTCCCGTCGACAAGAGCCGGTGCAAGTGCCGGTCGCTACCAGGGCGTCTATGAGAAAACGACTAAGGTGAGTGGCACGCCGACGGCGGCGATGGCTGTGCCCAACAGGGTGGGGCCGAGATCGGGAGCTGTTCCCGATCTCCCACCCCATTTCTTGTTGGTCGTTCGTCGTTCTTGCGCTGTTCTCCTCTGACTGTTCGCCGGCGGCCCTGCGTCCGGGGACCCGCGCTCAGGATAACGGCGCTGTCAACCCGTCTGTTCCCTGAGGGAGGTTCGTGCTGTCCGGTTCTCGCGTGAAGATTCTTTACCCGGATTTCCACTTTAGTTTCGGTTCTGCTAACCATCGGGTGGACTCGGACGCCTTTATTTATGCGGGCTTGAAAGCACTCAAGGCGCTGAGGAGATCAACACCCAATGGGTGAAAAAGAAAACAAACCGTTTCAGCTCACCTTCAATGGATTTCTCAAGGTCGATTTCCAAGGATCGCGAGTCACCTCGGATGGCGGGCTGATTCTCATTCGCGAACTGGACGAACGACTCGGACTAGGCAAGCTGATAGACGAGCATCTGACGGATTCGCGGCAAGGCTCGAACAAGAAGTTCCCGTTCGTCGATCTGCTGCGACAGTCGGTCTACTCCCGCTTGGCGGGCTACGAGGATCTCAACGACGCCGTTCGTGTCTCCGCGTTCGTGTCTCCGCCGATCCAACCTTTCGGCTGATTGGCTCGAAGAAGAACTGGGATCGCGGCGCGGCGCTGACCTCCCGGCTGCAGAGCTTCGAGACCGCCATGCTCGCCGGCGACGAGAATCTGATCGGGCTGATGGCGGTGAACCGCGAGTTGATCGCGCAAGCCGAGGCCGGTGATGACTCCGAGTGCGTCGTGCTGGACATGGACTCTACCGAGAGCCCCGTCCACGGCCGGCAGGAAGGCAGCGCCTACAACGGCCACTTCGAGTCGGTCTGCTACCACCCACTGTTGCTGTTCAACCAGCACGGCGATTGCTTGGCGGCAAAGTTGCGACCGGGCAACGTGTCCAGCGCCGAGGACTGGGACGAGCTGCTGCTGCCGGAAATCGAACGCCAACAGGCGGAGGGCAAACAGGTGACGTTCCGGGCCGATGCCGCCTTCGCCAAGCCGGATATTTACGAGACGTTGGAGGAGCGCGGCGTGGACTACGTGATTCGCATCCCGGCCAACAAGAGCCTGGAGCTGGAGATCGAAGATATCCTGTTTCGTCCGCCGGGCAGGCCGAGCGCAAAGCCCCTGGTGCGCTACAGGAGCTTTCGGTATCAGGCCGCGAGCTGGTCGAAGTCCCGGCGGGTTGTTGCGAAGGTCGAGCATCACCAAGGTGAGTTGTTTCCTCGCGTCGGTTTCATCGTCACGAGCATGGCCTTGCCGAGCCGCTCGCTGGTGCGGTTCTACAACAAGCGCGGCACGGCGGAGCAGTGGATCAAGGAAGGCAAACAAGCGACGCATTGGACAAGGCTGTCATGCCATCGGTTCCGGGCCAACGAAGTGCGACTGCAACTCAGCGTGCTGGCCTATAACCTGGGGAACCTATGGCGGAGGCTCGGGCTGCCGCAACGGATCAAGAGCTGGTCGCTGACGAGCTTGCAACAGCGGCTGATGAAGACGGGCGGTAGGCTGGTCAAGCATGCGCGGTACTATTGGCTGCTGTTGGCCGAAGGACATCTGAACCGGCGGCTGTTCGGCGACATGCTGCATAGGATCTGGGCGCTGCCTGTGCCGGGTGGGTAGCGTTGCCCGGGCGAGGATCAACAGTTTTTGGCTCCAAAAAGGTTTCGCAGGGAGCAGTGTCGGCCGGAGCGCCGTTCAGTCCGCTCAATCAACGTCTGTGAGCGGACGGACGAGCCCTGGCGCCTACCGGCGGAGGTGATGTGCAGGGTTCAGCGCGAAAAGACGTGGTATTCGGCGCAGCGGGGGTGTATCCTGTGACCGTGCCAGGGCCAAAATGGAAATCCTGGATGGAAGGTCTTGTCGCGCGGCCAGAAATTGGGAGATCCGGCGAGTTCGGTGTACACGGCCTCTTCATTCCACACGATGCCGGCGTTGGGGTTCTGGTGCTCATGCGGAAATCCCAGTGTGTGACCGATTTCGTGGACGGCGGTATCGATGTCGTGGCGGATGTCCCAACCGAGATTCATGGTCCGTTCATTGCGGCCGGCCCGCAGCACATCTCTTCCGACGTAAGACCAGGCGCCGTCTCCTCGCATGAACGCAATGCGGATCTCAGCGTCGTCTCGCGAATTGACTTCCGTGAACTTCAGTCCCAGGCCCACTTCTTTCCAGACCTCGAACGCGTCGCGGACGACTTGCCTTTGGGCCTCGCTCGCGGTCCATGTCCGACGAACTCTCGGGCCGTCTTGTAGTTCGACAAACGCAGCGTCCGAGTTCTTGTGGAAGAAGTAATAGTGCAGCTGGGTTCCGTTCGCCCATTTCTTCCGGCTGTTCAATATAAGAGCAGCGCGGTTGGGGGTGATCCCCGCCGGCAGCACCCTGTCGGGGACCTCAGGCGCTGAGCAGAACCCCAGTTTGCCCCGAGTCACTACGGGACCGGTGGCTCCGTATCGCGCTTTTTTTGCAGCTTTCTTCCTGGTTGCCATAGCGTTTTTTTCCTTTCCTTTGCCGATTGTCGTGAGTGGAAACCGCCTATCTCACGGTGCCGGGTGCACCGATGAGGTCAACAGCGAACTTGCCGCCAGACCCGAGATCCCCTCTTGCGCTTTCCCGGCAGCAGTAGAATAACCAAAGGTTCGGTTTGAATCAAGGGATAATTTTTGGAATAGTTGTGCGATTTTCCGAGCCGGTGGCGTTGGATGAGGTTTTCCCGGCCGGCGGCGGAGTGGCGGGGACTCGCCTTGATCTCTCTAGTCCCCTCCGGGGTTTCTCGACTTGGTCGATGATGAGAGCGGGGAGCGGCGCGCTTCTCTCCTCCAATTGCGGACCCAGTTGTTGGCGCGCGGCGGTGAGGAGGGCAAACGTCGTCCTTCCCTGACAAGGACCTTGCCGTGCGGACGAGGCCCGCCAGGCTGAGAGTTTACCCCTACACCGGCCAGTCTCCAGCGGCCGTCGTGCGATGCATCAGCCGAGGCATCGTGTCGTCGTAGTCGTAAACCGCGTAGTGCATCGTGCAGCGGTTGTCCCACATCACCAAATCCCCGTGCCGCCAGCGATGGCGGTAGAGATTCTCCTCGCGCGTTGCGTGCGCATTCAGCGACGCCAGCCATGAGATGCTCTTCTCCTCTTCGATTCCGATCATGCGCGAAGTGAAATAAGGGTTCACGTAAAGCGCGAGCCGCCCTGTCTCGGGATGGGTGCGAACGACAGGATGCTCGACCGGCGGAGGAATGCGTCGGATCCGCCGCCCATCCGTCCCGGGCGATTCCTCGTTTCGCCGCGCCAGCCCAGCAGCACTATGCTCGGCTCGCATTGTCAGCAACGACTGCTTACGTGGGTCGGGCAGACCTTCGTAGGCCGCGTACATGTTGGCGAATAAAGTATCACCCTTTCCCTCAAGCGCGACGACGGCATGCAGCATCGAGAGTTGGGGCGGTTTCTCGCTGAACGAGATGTCGGAGTGCCAGAAGTCATTTCTCGCGCTCGGCTTCCCCGGGAGGTTCTCCAGCACAAACACGCCGGGGTGATCCTCGTGGCTGCGTCGCGAGCGCAGGGGATGAGGTTCCACCGCGCCGAAGCGTTCGGTAAAAGCCACTTGCGCTCTCGGCGGAACGCGCTGGTTTCGGAACACCAAGACCAGGTGATCGAGAAACGCTTGGCGGATCTCCCGAAACGCTGCTTCGCTCACCGGACCCGATAGATCAACTTCGCCGATTTCAGCGCCGAGGGCGGGACTCAGGGGCTTGATCGTCATCCCAAAACCGTAGCGACAAGCACCCGCCGGTTCTCCCGCCCAAGTTCGGCCGCGGGCCGTCGTCTCCGTTGACTCTTGTACCACGAAACCGCCGGCGGAAGCAGGACTCTTTCGCGTGGAACAAACCACATAGCCCGAGGCCTCGAAGTAGTCAACCGACAGTCGGCGGGCAGGGCGAAAGTTGCCTTTTGGTCGGAGTTGCATCGAACGTTTGCTCCTACGCCCCGTCCGGGGCTTTTCGTGATGTTACACGGACCCCGGGCTGAAGCCCGGGGCTACTATCCGCGCCCCCTGCCGGGGGCGGGGACCGAGGAGGTCAGACATCCCGGCCGGAAAGCGATAAACCTCGGGGTCTGGGGCGGAGCCCCAGGGCTTCCCGATGCCCGGAAAAGCCGACCGGTGTGCCCTGTGGCAACATTTTCAGGGCTCGCACTCGTTTTGATTGCGTACCTAGGATTCCGCCTTCGGCTCCACCCCAGGCTATATTCCCGCCGCCGCTTCGCGGCTGTAAGATGTGTGCGATTTCACAGGTGCTCCGTCATGCCCATACGCCGAAAGGGGTTTTCGGCGGAGTCCCATCGGGCTATGGTATTAGAGAGCAGGGGAGGTTTCCGATGAGTGATCGCTTTCTTACAGCGTTGTTGACGATAATTGCCGCGCTCTTCCTTGCGCCGTCGCCCGCTCTCGGCCAGGCCGAGACAGAGGGTTGGACGCCGCCGCGAACAGCGGACGGCAAGCCGGACATACAGGGCATATTCACCTTCCGGACCATCACGCCATTGCAGCGTCCCAAAGAGCTGGCGGGGAAGGCGACACTGAACGCCGAAGAAGCGGCGGCCTTTGAAGAGTATCGCAATCGACGCCTCAATCGCGATCTGTTCGATCCGATCACAGGGGCTCCATGGGCCGGTTACGCACCGAGAGCGGAAGGCGGCGTTTTGTCCTACAACGATTTTTGGTACGAGCGGGGAGTCGAGCTCACCAAGGACAAGCGCACGTCGCTGATTGTGGATCCGCCTGACGGAAGAATCCCTTTTAGGGAGGAGGCGAGACAGAGGCGCGCGAAGCGTAGAGCGATATCGAATTCGGGCTTCGCTGATTCCCATGAGGACCGCAGCCTGTTCGACCGTTGCATCATGGGGTTCAATTCCGGACCGCCGATGGTTTCCTCCGCCTACAACAATAATGTTCAAATCTTGCAGGTTCCCGGGTACGTGGTGATCTACAACGAGATGGTGCATAACACTCGCATCATCCCTACGGACGGGCGTCCGCACGGGGAACTCCGTCAATGGGCGGGCGACTCGCGGGGCCGCTGGCAGGGCGACATGCTGGTCGTGGATACCATCAACTTCCTCCGCGAGACGAGCCTTCCCGGATCCAGCGCCGACACCCACCTGGTCGAACGCTTTACGCGCGTCGACACCGACACGGTCCTTTACGAGTTCACGGTCGAGGATCCGAATTCGTACACGCGCCCCTGGACCGCGGTGATGCCTCTGAGAAGGACGGACGGTCCGCTCTTCGAGTACGCCTGCCACGAGGGGAACTACGGGCTTTACAATATTCTCGCCGGGGCACGGGCTAAGGAGAAGGAGGTCGAAGGGGCGGTGGGAAAGCGGTAGCGCCGGTTGAAAGTGTGGGGAGATTGGGCGGGAGTGGAGAGGCTTCCGGGGCTTTGCAAGTTGCTGTTCCCGTTGCCGTTAGGTTGGTCTTGGCTTCGTTTCGCGTTTTTTGATTTTGGGGAGTTCGCGAGCAATGCTTCCTTGCGGCCGAGTGCGCTCTTAGGCTGGTCGCCGGGCAGGCCTGGAGACCTGCCCCACTGGGCGGCGTACCCGGCCGGTGGACCGGGTCTGGCCTTGTTGGCTCGGCGTTGTGTTTCCGTAGAGATTCCATATTTGCTTGCTCGGGTGTTCGGGCTTTGGGGATTCTGCTAACCCGCATTTCTCACCGCCTGACGAGCAAAGCACACGATAGGCCCGCCATTACTTCGTTGCGCTTGCTCGCCGTGCTCACCGTACTGTTCAAGTACGCCTCCGCGCGTCAAGCGGCGCGCCTCGTACTGACGGACCTTTCATGCACTTTGCCTCGCCACGCGGTGAGAAAAGCGGGCTAAGTCAGTGATTCCGTGGGTCTTGGATACCCGGATTTCGGGAATTGGCTTCCTTTGGCAAAAATCTGTCGGGGCGCTTTGCCGATTCCTTTTTTGTTCTGCTTGGGTTGGTTTTGGTGGTTCTTTGGCTTGCGATCGCCGTGCTCAGGATAGCGGCGGTGTCAAGCCTGAGAACTCCTTGCTATTCGGCTCTTGACGCGTAGCGGCTCACTCAACTTGCTAGGGAGTTTTTCGTGGGCGGTACCTGGAGACTATCGGATCCGATATAGATATAGGTCCCAAGAAGCGGTTTTCGACTCGCCCTTGAGCTGTTTCTTCTCGACAACTCGCCAGCCTGGAATCGGATCATTCACAGAGACGACCCTGACGCCTTTTCTGAGTTGTCTCTCCAAGATGGGTGCGAGCCGTTCCCATGACTTCGGCAGCAGATACCCTGTCACCACGGTAGCCGAGCTTAGGTCCTGATTGAAGATGTCCCCTTGGATCACCTTGACTCTGCCTTCCAATCCAAGGCGCTGGATGGCCGAAGAGGTCTTTTCGCACAGCGCTTGGTTCCACTCGATCCCTACCGACCTAGCCTGAAAGCTTTGGGCTGCCGCCAGAATGATGCGCCCGTCACCGGAGCCTAGATCGTAGACCAGATCGTTCTCGCCGACCTTCGCAAGCTCTAAGGCGGCGGCCACTACCTGGGCGGGAGTGGGGATAAAGGGGCCTAGCCAGTTCGGATGCTCGAGGCGCTCCTTGCCGGCATCGGTTTGAGAGGAGTGCCGGCCTGACAGCGGGGAATCGCCGGGAGTCTTGATTGTTTGCGCGGCAGCCACGCTGGCAAGAGCCAACACAACCAGGCAAGTCCGGATTGGATGCATCGATATCCTCTACTAATGAACCCGCGTCAAACGTGGCGGGTTCGGGCCGGATGCCGGCCCTCATTTCTCATCGCGCTTAGCCCGCATTTCTCACCGCCTGACGAGCAAAGCACACGATAGGCCCGCCATTACTTCGTTGCGCTTGCTCGCCGTGCTCACCGTACTGTTCAAGTACGCCTCCGCGCGTCAAGCGGCGCGCGCCTCGTATTGACGGACCTTTCGTGCACTTTGCCTCGCCACGCGGTGAGAAAAGCGGGCTAGCGCCATAGCGTTGGCGCGGGAGATAGCGTCGAGCTTGCCAAGAATGACCCTGAAGGGATGAGCGTGCGGAAAGTATACCACCTGTACTGCTTCGATCCGGACAATCTTGAGGACTGCAAGCGTGCGGTCCGGATCAAAGCGCTATCGCCGGACGCGTCCCGTTACCCGTCGCCTGTATCGTTCGCGACGCTCGTAACTTAGCCACGGCCGTCTAAACGGGTCCGTTACTCACTCGCAAGATTACGGATCCTCACCACACAACGTCCCCGATCTCCCCATCAACATCCCCGTGACCAAATGTATAGCCACGGGCCTTTCACCGGATCGCGCCATCTCACCCAGCCTTCGTGTGACTGACCGCGCCAATCTTCCTCGTCGACGCAATAGTTGGCCGGTTGGAATACACCGATGCGCATCCAGTCGCCTTGCACTTCCAACGGCGTGATCGAGTGATGGGAGCCGATCCAGGTGATCCGTTCGGTGTCTGATCCCGGGGCGGCCCGCAGTGCGTGAGGGACCTCGGTTTGACGGAACCACAACGGCGAGATGTCGTCTCGAAAGAAGAAATCCCGCCTTTATTCGGTGGCTGTCACCGATCTCTCGTCACCGATCTCTCCGTTGGGGCGCGGCCGACGCGATATCCCTAAGGCCTTCCTACGAGGTTTCGGGTACCAACGATCTATCGACGACACGTTAGAGATTCCTGTACAAATGTTCCCTATCCGTAAGCTGTCTTCCGGTCGAGGGGGCTGAATGGGAATGCGTTGATCGGGCGTTTGGCAACCGCGACCGGGAAAGACATATCACGGAATACGACGCGCTTTAAGGTTGCCGCTAGGGCGCGGCGCCCTCGTGAAATGTCGGTGTCGGAAGATGTATCTCCTTTGTTAACTATCAAATATGCTGCCCGTTCGGCTGACGGGCGCTGCGCATCGAGTTGTCGGAACGGCTCCGCTCGTCGAGATTTTGGTTGATGGTGGGGTTTTGCACCTATTGAGTCTCGCAAAATAAAGTGACACCTTTTTGGGGTACGTACGTCTTTGTATGTATGGGAAATACAAAAGGCGTACGGCGGGATTTCGAGGCCCTGGAGAAGCGCCGTTTCAAAGCGATCCGGTTGGTCGAGCAAGGCTGTAGTCAGTCCGAGACAGCGAGGCGATTGAAGGTCGCGCGGCAAAGCGTCAGCGAGTGGCTGCGACGATACCGGCGTGACGGCGAAGCCGGGTTGCGCCAGGCCGGCCGCGCCGGCCGTAAGCCGCTGTTGGACGCCGCGCAGCTCGAACGCCTCGAGGCGTTGCTGCTGGAAGGCCCCGAGGCGCACGGCTTCCCGACGCCGCTGTGGAGCTGTCCGCGGGTCGCTCGTCTGATCGGAGACGAGTTCGGCGTGCGCTATCACGAGGGCCATGTCTGGAAGATCCTGCGGGCGCTCGGTTGGAGCCCGCAACGGCCCGTCGGCAAAGCGCGGGAGCGCAACGAAGAGGCCATCCGCGGCTGGCAGCGCAAGACTTGGCCGGCCATTAAAAAAAAGCCCGCAAAGAAGAACGTACGATCGTCTTCATCGACGAAAGCGGATTGAGTCAGAAGCCGCATCGTTGCCGCACCTGGGCGCCGCGCGGCGAGACACCGGTGTTGGAGTTCAACTTCAACTGGGACAAGCTGTCGGTGTCGGCCGGGCTGACGTTGCGCAACTTTTACTTCCGGCTCTATCCCGGCGCGATCGGCGAGCTGGAGGTCATCGACTTCCTGAAGGCTTTGGTGCGCCACATCGACGGCCCACTGCTGATCGTCTGGGACCGGCTGCCGGCGCACCGCAGCCGCCTGGTGCGGGAGTTCATCCAGCTCTCCGAGGATCACATCGCAACGGAGTACTTGCCGCCCTATGCGCCGGAGTTGAACCCGGTGGAATACATTTGGGCGTACTGGAAGCAGCACGAGTTGCCCAACGTCTGCCCGAAGGACTACTGGGAACTCGACGAGCGCGCCCGCAAAGCGCTGCGGCGAATGCGCCGCAAACCGCGCTTGATTACCGCTTTCTGGAAACAGTCTTCTCTTTGTCTCGATTGACAGTATATTATGCGAGACTCAGTAGGGACTTATAGATCGTCGGTTCTGCTCCAAATGTGTCTAACGGGCCATTGGCAATCACTTTGATGTAAGGCAACCTGGGGGAGACATGAAAACTCACAAGTTTATTTGTGGCCTGGAGGAGAGTTCAATGAGTCACATCGGTTTACGATTTGTCCCCTTGATCTGTCTAAAGATTAAGGGCTTACGATCCGACGCCCGCGGCAGCATAGTCGTCGTGACGGCTTTGATCTTCCCAGTCCTGCTCGCGTTTCTGGGTCTGGCGCTGGACTTCGGCCGAGTGTACGACTTGAAGAGGCAGCAACAGACGGCTGTTGACGCGGCGGTGATCGGAACCGTTACGCACTTGTGGCGAGGCGCGAGCAACTCGGAAGCGATCGCCTCCGGGCAAAACGACGCCGCGCTCAACAATTTCGACGCTGACGATCCGGACCGCGTCATCGACGTCAGCCTCACGATCGACAACGCCCGCGTCATCGGCGTGATTACCGAAGACGAAGTCCCGACTTTCTTCATGCGCATCCTGAACTGGAACGAGCTGAGCATTCAATCCCGCGCGGTGGCCGGATTGGTTCGATACGCCTCGGGCTGCCTCCACGCGCTCAATCCGAGTTCGCGCGGGGCGCTTACCGTGAGCGGCAGCGCGGTAATCGATTCCGGCTGCGAGGTGATGGTCAATTCCGACCACACGCGAGCGATCACGGTCAACGGCGGAGGCTGCCTATCGGCCGGTTACATTGGCGTCAGCGGGGATTATGTTTCAAACGGCAGCGCGAACTGCATCGACCCGCCGCCGGTGACCGAGGTGGCGCCGGCCTTTGACAGCCTCTCTTACATACAAGCCATGGAGCCCACTCCGGCCGCCGTGCCTGATTACGTCGACGTCAAAATCAGCGGCTCCGACGGCATTGTCACGCTCAGCCCGGGGACTTATAGCGGCAGTGTGACTCAGGAGCAGGCGACCGACCCGATCACCGGTGATCTGCTCTATGATCTCTCAACCGGGGATCCCATCATGGTAGTTTCGGGCCGCAACGCGGCTATTCGTATCACGGGCGGCGAAGTTCGCTTTGAACCGGGGCTCTACATCCTCGATAGCGGGATGCGCATCTCCGCCGACTCCGTCGTACGGGTCGTGGACCAAAGCGGTTTCGTGCAAACTGAACCAGGCACCGCCGGCGTCACGTTTTACAACACGAACACCGTTAGTCCCGGCACCTCGGATTATTGGGACCACTTCTTCATCGGCGGCAACGCGGACGTCAAACTTTACGCCCCCCCGGACGGACTCTATGAAGGGCTGCTGTTTTGGGAAGATTCGAGCGCCCCCGACAAGCAGCCGGGGCACGTATTCGCGGGAACCGCGGACACCGAGTTGGTCGGGACCATTTACACGCCCGGTTCCGACGTCCGCTGGTCGGGCGACAATGAGACCACGGACTGGACCATGATCATCGCCGACGAGATTACCTTGAGCGGCGGCGCCGTGCTTCCCGGGGGCAACCTCAACAACAGCCCGGTGGCCCCGCCCGTGTTCGCTCCGACTCTGCTCGAGTAATCGCTATGTGTGTTTTCGATATGCCCGGGCCAACTACTAAGAAGTCAAGACTTATGCGCAGCAGGATCAATCACCACGAGCGGGGCATGATGGTCGTGGAGCTTGCGATGGTGACACCGCTCCTGATGTTGATGATGGTCGGAGCCGCGGATTTCTCGCGTGTCTTCTACCACGCCATTGAAGTGTCGAACGCCTCGGGGACCGGTTCTTTCTACGGCTCGGGCAGCACGATCCGGGCGGCCTCCACGGACCTCATCGAAGAAATCGCCCAGGAAGACGCCGGGGACCTGAGCGGCGTCACGGTAACGAGCAGTTCCTTCTGCGACTGCCCCGACAACACGTCCGGCATGAGCGGGTCGGTAAGTTGCACGGACACAACCTGTGCGGGCTTTGGACTGCCCCGCGTCTATTCGCGTGTGACGGTTCAGCAGACTTTCGAACTGTTGATTCCCTGGCCCGGCGTGCCGAACCCGGTTACGCTTAGCAGGGAATCCTTCTTTCGAGTGCAATAGACACGACACGGAACCGACAGCATGACCAATCCAATGCAATTGGCGCGGCGGCGAGCCGCGGCACGGAAGGGCGCCAATGAACGCGGCGCGACGATCGTCGAATTCGCTCTTACCTTCATGCTGTTTCTAGTGATCATCTTGGCGCTCATGGAACTGGGCCGGGGGATGTGGGTCTACTCCACCGTGGCGCACGGAGCCCGTGAAGGCGGCCGCTTCAGCATCGTGCACGGCACCGAAGGCCCGACGACGCTGTCGGAGATCCTTGAAAGAGTGAAACGGAGTTGTGTCGGGCTTGAACGGGAGAATATCAGTGTCAGCGTTGTCTGGAATCCGGATTCGGGCACGCCGAAATTCAATCCCGCCAACGCCCGCCGGGGTGACATCGTCGAGGTGACGGTCAGCTACCCCCTCCGCCTGGTCACTTCACCGATCATTCTGACCGGCAACACACTAACCCTCAGTAGTCGCAGCCGAATGGTAGTGGCGAACTGAGTTCTTCGACGTCTGCCGTCTTCCTTGGAAGTAAAACCTTTCCGCAATACGGGGAAACTTTCTCCGGTTTGGTTTAAGCTGTCAGCATGGTTTCGGTTATTGTTCCGGTTTGGAACGACGCGCCGGCGCTGGATTGCTTGCTGCGCGAACTTCTCTCGGAGACTTCGGCGCCGGAGATTATCGTCGTCGACGGCGGCGGCACCGACGGGCTCGGCGAGCTCGCGGCGCGTTATCCCTCCGTCCGGTTCCTCGACAGCCCGCGTGGACGCGGACGCCAGATGAATGTCGGGGCGGCCGCCTCGCGCGGCGACGTGCTGCTGTTTCTCCACGCCGACACCTATCCGCCCCCCGGCGCGATCGAGGAGATTCCCGATCTGCTTGCCGCCCGCCGCTCTGATTTCGGCGCCTTTCGCGTTCGTTTCGATCCGCCCGTTTGGCTGCCTGAAACGCTGGCTTTCTTCACCCGTTTTGCCGTTCCCTGGACATGCTTCGGGGATCAGGGTATTTTCGTCCGGCGCGAATTCTTCGAGGCCACCGGAGGGTTCCCCGAGATCGACCTACTCGAGGACGTTCACTGGCTCCGCAAGGCGGCTAAAATGGGGCGCATGACCCGCTCGCCACGCACTGTGGTGACTTCCGGGCGGAGATTCGCGGAGATCGGCGTAGGGCGCCAGCTTCGCCGCAATACGGCGATCTTGATTCGCGACCGGCTGGGGGTGACGCCCGAGCGCCTTGCCGCCCTCTACAGCAACGGATACGCGCGAGAACGGACTATTCACCGTCAATCGGGGAGCCGCGAATCGCTCGCCGAAGCGATCTCCGCGCGAACGCAGCCCAGGTGACCCGCGAAGTGCCCGTCGATCCCCCCGCCTCTCGTTTGCGGCGCTTCCTGGAAGGCGCCCCGAAGGCGGAGTTGCATGTCCATCTGCGCGGCGCGATGCCGCCGGAATTCTTCGCCGGGTTGCTCGAAAAGTACACTCCGGCGAAAGCCCTCGAGGACGCACCGAAGCGTTTTCTCGATGCTTTTCAAGAGTGCGACAACATTCGCCCTTTCCTGCACTCGCCCCTAAAAGCTCCGATCCAGTCATTGTTTCACTACCGAACGTTTGACGAGTTTCTGGCGACTTATCTGTTCACATCGTATTTCTGCCGCGATGTGACGGATTTCCGGAACCTCATTGCGGCCGTTCGCGCCGACCTGACTCGGCAAAATATTGTCTACGCCGAGATCACGGTGTCGATCTTCGAATACCTCAACCAGGGCATCGCGATGGAGGACTTGGCGGAGGCTCTCGACGAGGGGGCCGGCGCGCCCGGCGTCGAGACACTATGGATCGCCGATCTCGTGCGAAACATCGGCCCCGTCAAGGCCCAAGAAGTTCTCGAGGATCTGCTGCGCTGCCGTCCTCGCGGCCTGGTCGGGATCACCCTGGGCGGCAGTGAGCACGAGTTCCCGCCGGCTCGGTTCGAGCCGCTCTACGCAACAGCTCGAGAGCACGGGCTGCGCCTCAGCGTCCATGCCGGAGAAGCCTTGGGGCCCCAGAGTGTCTGGGACGCCCTGCGCATTCTCGGAGCCGAGCGAATCGGCCACGGCATTCGTTCGATCGAAGACCCGGAATTGGTGGCGCACCTGGCCGAGCGAGGCGTTCCTTTGGAGGTTTGCCCCACCAGCAACATCCGCACCGGTGTTTGCCGCGATTACCCGGATCATCCGTTGCCGTCGCTGTTGAAAGCGGGCGTCCCGGTAACGTTGAACACCGATGACCCCACTTTCTTTCGTACAACGCTCGTCGACGAGTGCCTCCACGCCCGCGACATGGGAATCGGCGAGGCCGACATTATGGCTATCTCGGCGAACGGTTTTCGGCACGCGTTCATGGCGGAAGACCGTAAGCAAAGCTTTCTGGATCAATTCGCCGGCTACTGCAAGCAGTGCGGCGAGGGCATTCCGGCCGACTAGCGCACGGCCAAACTCGCGCCGGCCGCGTTACCGACCCATTGTTTCTCGAGAGCGAAACGCCCGAACCTGCAACCAAGAGGGCTATAATCTTGTGACACGGAGCTGAGCCGCTCGTTCAACACGGAAAGAATCGGCTCGCGTGACGTAGCGGCAATCGTATCGATGGCGGACGCGACGCAAGTGGAGTTACTCACCGCAGACGTTGACGCCTGGAACCAATGGCGTGAGCAGAACCCGCGCCTTCATCCCGACCTTGCTGGCGCGGATCTAACAGATGCGGATCTTCGCGTCGCCGACCTGGTCGCGGCGAACCTCTCCGGCGCAAAGCTCGTCATGGCCAACCTGAGCGGCGCCGACCTTCGCGAAGCCGATCTCAGCGGCGCCAATCTCGTGGGAGCCCGCCTCGTGGGTGTCGACATCGAGGACGCCGATTTGAGCGCGGCCGATCTAAGAACAGCGGAAGACTTGACGCAGGAGCGACTCGAAGAGACACGAGGCAGCGTGAAGACGATCCTGCCCGAAGGCTTGCGTCACCCCAAGCGCTGGAACAAGTGATCGCCCTTTACGAGTACCGCCCCGGGGGGTGCCGGCATTGGCAATTCACAACGTAGATACAGAGCCCGGAGCGTGAGCGACGGGCCATGGGTAGGCAACCGCCACACACTCACGCCTTTTTCTCTATTGCTCGCATTGAAAGAGGGACTTTCCTCCTATATGTCGCACACCCCGGTACGTTGGCGCACATTGCGACATGATCTTGGTTCTACTCGAAATCGCTGTGCCCTTGGCCCGTCGCTCGCGCTCTGCGTTCTGTATCTGCTTACGAATTGCGTGCACCGCTTCAAGATGGGGTGCTTCGACTTCTTTACGGCCCCTACTCTTGCGACTCGGTTTGGCGTTGCGCTTTCGCTCGCCGCCGAGCCGAAAATTGTACGATGGTCAGGTGGACGGCACGCCCGTCCTGCAAGGGGGACTCGATGAACCGACGTTACTTTTTGGGAACAGCCTTGGCGGCGGCCGCTTCGACACGCAAAGCGGTGTCGGCGAATGACAAGGTCAACGTGGCCATGGTGGGTGTCGGAGGCCGAGGCCGCGGGCTGACCGGTCGCTTCGCCGATCTTCCCGACGTCAATGTCGGCTATCTCTGCGATGTCGACCAAGCCTCGCTCGAACGCGCTACGAAAGTCTTGGGCGAACACCAAAAGGAAATGCCCAAGTTCGTAAGCGATCTGCGCCGAGTGCTCGACGACAAGAGCGTGGACGCGATTGTCGTCGCCACCCCCGACCATTGGCACGGACCGGCGACGATTCTCGGCTGCGACGCCGGCAAGCACGTCTATGTCGAAAAGCCCGCCTCGCACAATATCCGCGAAGGGCGGTTGATGATCGACGCGGCGCGGCGCAACAAGCGCATTGTCCAAGTGGGGACGCAGGCGCGTAGCCGCCCGTCAATGCAGCGCGCGCTGGAGTACATTCGCGCGGGCAACATCGGCAACATCATCGGCGCCAAGGCTTGGGACGTTCAGCTTCGCGACAACATCGGACACAAGCCGGACGGCCCGGTGCCCGCGGGCGTTGACTACGACACCTGGCTGGGGGTCGCGCCCTGGATTCCCTTCAACGAAAACCGCTTCCACTACAAGTGGCATTGGCACTGGCATTTCGGTACCGGCGACGCCGGCAACGACGGCGCGCATCAACTCGACATGGCGCGACAGGCATTGGGCGTCGGCTACCCGACAAAGGTCAGCGGCACGGGCGGCAAGTTTTTCTTCGACGACGATCAGCAGACGCCCGACACGATGAGCGTGACGTTTGAATACGACAACGGCATGTTCCTCAACTGGGACTTGCGGATTTGGGCGCCCTACGGCATTGCCGGTCTCGAGAACGGCGTGGCCGTCTACGGCTCGGACGGCGTGGTGCATATCGGACCCTATAATCGCCGCTGGGGTTTCAAGACCTACGACAAGAAGGGTGTTCTGCTCGAGCACGACGACGTCAACGACGACGACACGCACCAGCGTAATTTCGTCGATTCGATCAAGTCCGGCAAGCTGCCTAACGCCGATATCGGCATCGGGCATCTTTCGGGACTGCATTGTCATCTGGCCAATATCGTCTCGCGCGCGGGAACGGGCTTCGAGTTTGACGCCGAAACGGAGACGATCCCCGGCACACCGGAAGCGAACGTTCATGTGAAGCGCCGCTACCGCGGGCATTGGGCGACGCCGAAGGGAGCGTAGCGGCTGAAGGGTAGTGAGACCGACGCGCGGCCTCGACCGATGACACCAACCCACCGTCCCCATGCATTTCCCCGGAACCGCCCTCCTGCTGCCGCTTGCCCTTGCCGCGGCGACCACCGTGCTCGCCGCGCCTCCTTTCACCGAGCGACTCAAAATCGGAGGGGAATGGTGCTTCATCAAGTCTCCCGAGACGGACGCCCGCCCGGGAGAGGCCGTCATCCTGATCCACGGTAATGGTGAATTAGTCGTCGAGTGGTCTTCGTCCTGGGAACAGGCCGAGGGCAACAAGCACTTGATGACCACGTTGCTTGATGCCGGGTACTTGCTCGCGCAGTCCAATCACACGGCCATCCCCGGCAACGGCATGTGGGGCAACGAGGATACCCAGGAATCCATCCTGGCATTGATGGACTATCTCGCCGCCAACCACGCGGTGAAAAAGTTTCATGCCGTGGCAGGTTCGGCCGGCAACGCGACCTTGCTGAACTTGATCCTCGAGCGGCGGGCGGATTTCGAAAGCGTCGTCTTGGTCGTGCCGGTGTTGTCTCTCGAAAGCATGTACCGCTGTCCGGCGGGAGTGAATCGCGTGGCGGGGATTTCCACCGCGTTTGCATTTCAGCCGGCCAGCGAATGTCCCGGCGACCCGGACAACGACATGGCCTTCCGGCGCGCGACCGAAGCGTGGGATCCACTGCGCCGGCTCCACGCAATGGGCGCCGACCGACGACGGAAGGTGCTTTCCGGGGTGCGCTGGGCGACGCTCTACCACGAGGGCGATCCCAAGGTCATCCCCGCGGAAAATATTCTTCCTTTTGGAGACTTTCTCGAAGAGGCCGGCTTGCCGCTGCTCAAGATCGCCTCTCCGCTCGAAACTCACAGCCCGGGCGCGCTTTTCTCCGAACACGCCGAACACGTCATCGAGTTTTTTGAAAACGGTTCCCGCGCCCCGCGCTAACCGTAAGCAAGGCGTCCCACCTTCGACGGTTGGAAAAAGGGGGAAATTAATATCGGCCCCTGCTCGCCGATCCTGCCCCTCCGATCACCCATTAACAGCCTGCGTTCTTGTGGCCCGAGAAGCCGAGTACTATGATGTAACGTAGTGGCGAGGGACTCCTCATTGAGCTACAGCGGACCAATACATCATGGCGGCTGATCGGTGTGCATTCTTCGTGGCCGTGTGGGCGGTTGCGGCCTCCGTTATGCCGCTTCCCGCGCAGACGGACGCCGACGCGATCGAGTTTTTCGAGAGGAAAATTCGGCCCGTGTTGGCGGAAAAATGCTACGTCTGCCACGGGCCGGACAACGACCCGATGGGCGGGCTGCGCCTTGACTCCAAAGCCGCGCTTCGCAAGGGCGGCAGTCGCGGCACCGCGATCGTCGCGGGCGACCCCGACGCGAGCCTTCTGATTCGCGCGATCCGCTACACCGACCCCGACTTGCTGATGCCCCCGACGGGGAAGTTGAGCGCGGAGGAAATCGAGGATTTCGAGGCTTGGGTCCGCATGGGCGCGCCCGATCCTCGCAGCGAACTGATCACGGCCGTCTCCCCCCAAGAGAGCATTGACCTCGCCGAAGGCCGCAAGTTTTGGGCCTTTCGCCCGCTTGCCGCGGACACCCTTTCCGCAGCGCGGGACGCGGTGAAAAACCCGGACTGGGCGACCTCGCCGATCGATTATTTCATCCTGGCCAAGCTCGAGGAAAAAGGCCTGACGCGGGCCGTTCCCGCCGACAAGCGCACTCTGCTGCGCCGCGTGAGCTTCGACTTGATCGGTCTGCCGCCGACGCCCGAAGAAATCGACGCCTTTCTAGCCGACCGCTCGCCCAAGGCTTTCGAGACTGTGGTCGAGCGGCTTCTCGATTCGCCCCACTACGGGGAGCGCTGGGGACGCCATTGGCTCGACCTGGTTCGATACGCCGAGACGAACGGTCACGAGTACGACAACGACAAGCTCGACGCTTGGCGTTATCGCGACTACGTCATCCGTGCATTGAACGACGATGTTCCCTATGACCGTTTCGTCAAGGAACATATCGCGGGAGATCTGCTCGCCACCCGGCGTGTCCGCGACGACAAAGTTCATTGGGAATCGCCGCTGGGAACCGGCTTTTACTGGTTTGGCGAAGTGCTCAATTCGCCGACCGATTCTGTCAAATCCCGAGCCGATACAGTCGACAATCAGATCGACGTTCTCAGCAAGGCCTTTCTGGGGCTGACGGTGGCTTGCGCCCGCTGCCACGATCACAAGTTCGACCCCATCCCAACCGCCGATTACTATTCGCTGGCGGGCATTTTGCACAGCACCGCGATCCGCGACGCCTCGATCGATTCCGAAGAACGCGATGAGCGTATCGCCGCCCTGCGGCGCGAGATTGGCGAGATCAACGGCGACATCGGCGCGATCGCGGAGCGGGCCCCCCGGATGTCGGTCGAGCGGTGGAGCGGGCACCTGCGCGCCTCGGCGGAGTTGTTGGCGGTGGACGAAGAAGAGTTCGACTGCCGCTTTGACGAGGCGGCCTCGGTAGGCGGTCTCGATCGGGCGGAGCTGAAAGCGTGGCTGGTGTTGCTGCGGCAAGCGAGCGGGGAACCGGATCATCCGCTGTATCCGCTCACGAGACTGGCACTGCCCGCCAACAGCGAGGCCGAGGGTCAAGAGAAGCCGGCTCCGTCCTTCGCCGAGCGCTTGCACGAGGTGCGGCAAAAGCTCGCCGAAGTCGCCGCAAGAGCCAACCCCGACCATCCCGACAACAAGGCCCGCGGCGACGTCCTTTACGAAGATTTCAACGGCGGCGACTTCAGAGGTTGGACGATCGAAGGGCGCGCTTTCGGGGAAGCGCCGATGACACAGCTTCCGGCCAATCAACCCCTGGGCGGTTTCGCGGGCGAGACGGCCGCCAACTCGTTCGGTTCGGGTTCGGACAAATTGATGGGCAGCCTGACGACCGGCAAGTTCCGCATGCCGAAAATCTACATGCACGTCCGCATGGCCGGGACGCCCGACCCCAAGCCTTTCCCCATCAACCCCGATATTCGGGTGACGCTCGACGCCGACGGCCACAAGACCCAACTCTATACGCTGACCCAACCTAATGTTTGGCAATGGGTCACGCGTCGGATGACGAAGGAAATCGGTCGGGTCTGCTACATCGAAATCGTCGATCGCAGCGCCTCCGGTCACATTACGGTGGACAAGATCGTATTTTCCGAGTCCGAAGAGCCTCCATGGTCGGCGCCGGACGAGCGCATCCGCACGCTGATCGCCGACGAGAAGATTTCCTCCGTCGAAGACTTGATCGAGGCCTACACGACCTTGTACGAGCAACTGGGCGCGAACGCGCGTCCCGAGGACGCAAGACTGCGCGCGGGCTTGCGGCCCCCGCGAGCCGTGGAAGACTACGCCCGCGCGGCTCTCTCCGCCGAGCAGCGCCAAGATCTCACCGCGTTGCGGGAAAAACGACGGGGGATCGAGGCGGACATTCCCGCATCGCTTTTCGGGATGGTGAGCAAGGACGAAAACCCGCGCGACATCGCCATTCACCAACGCGGCAGTCACAAGAACCTGGGCGAGGAAGTGCCGCGGCGATTTTTGCAAGTCATCGCGGGAGAGGAACAACAAGCCTACCGCGACGGCAGCGGCCGATTGCAGTTGGCCGAGGCCATGGTCAGCGCAAAAAACCCCCTGGTCGCCCGGGTATTGGTCAATCGTTTGTGGAAACACCATTTCGGATCGGGGATCGTCGCGACAACCGATAACTTCGGTAAGGCCGGCATGCGGCCGACCCATCCTGAACTGCTGGATTACTTGGCGGGGCGGTTGATCGAGAGCGGCTGGTCGCTGAAACAAATGCATCGCCTGATGCTGGTCAGCAGTACTTACCGGATGTCGAGCCGGGCGAGTGAGAAGGCCTCGGAAATCGATCCGGAGGACAAGTGGCTGCAGCACGGGCGCGTGAAGCGCCTCGAGGCCGAGGCGATCCGCGACGCGGTGCTGGCGGTGTCGGGGTCGCTCGACAAGACCTTGGGCGGGCCGGGGATCGCTCCCTATATCAGCAATTACCAAGACGGCCGAGGCAAGCCCGCAGGCGGGCCGCTCAACGGCGCGGGCCGACGAAGTATCTATTTGCAAGTGCGGCGCAACTTCATCTCGCCGATATTTCTGGCGTTCGACTATCCGCCGCCGATTTCGACGATCGGGCGACGCGGCGCCTCCACCGTCCCCTCGCAGGCGTTGATAATGATGAATAATGAATTCATCGGCCGCGAGGCGGAAGCTTGGGCGAAGCGGCTGACGGAGGAACCCACCAGCCGCCGGCAGCGCATCGAGGCTATGTTTGAGACGGCTTTCGGCCGTCCGCCCGCCACCGAGGAAATACGCGAAACCGAGGCCTTTCTCGACGGTCAAAAAGCGGAATATACCACGTTCGGCGACGGCGATCCGCGCATCTGGGCCGACTTGGCGCATGTGCTGTTTAACTCGACGGAATTCATTTTCGTGAGGTAGTTGGGACAGCGAGGAACACGATGAGTTCTCATGTACTCCCCCAGATCCCCGGACGCCCCGCGCCCTCGCGCCGCGAATTTCTGGCTCGCTCGGCGAACGGGTTCGGCGGCCTGGCGCTGGCCGCGATGTTGGCGGAAAAGGTCGGCGCGGCGGACCGCTCGGCCGATCCCATGATCCCCCGCGCCCCGCACTTCGAGGGCAAAGCTAAGTCCATCATTTTCCTCTACATGGATGGCGGCCCCTCGCAACTCGACACCTTCGATCCCAAACCGCGGCTCGACAAGGAAAACGGGCGCCCGATCAAGATGGAGACGCCGACAACCGTCTTCAACATCAGCAACCTCGTCTTGGCCTCGCCCTTCAAGTTTTCACGGCACGGCGAATCGGGGATTCCCGTAAGCGACCTGTTCCCGCACGTCGCGACCTGCGTCGACGATATGGCGATCATTCGTTCGATGGTGGCCAATCACTCCGAGCACACGGCGGGCAACTATTTCATGCACAGCGGCTCGGGCTTTCAGGGGCGCCCCAGCATGGGGTCGTGGGTCACCTACGGGCTGGGCAGCGAATGCGACAATTTGCCGGGCTTCGTGGTGATGGAATCCGGGTTGATTCCTCCCGGCGGGCTGGATCTTTTCGGCAGCGGCTTCTTGCCCGCCGCCTACCAGGGCACGCTGTTTCGCCGCGGCGAGCATCCCATCGCCGACATCCGGCCGCGCGAGCAAAACCCGCAAGTGCAGCGCAATAAATTAGGGTTGCTGCGGCGGCTCAATCGGGGCGTCGTCGACCGCTTCGGCGCGGTCAGCGAACTCGAAGCCACGATCTCAAACTACGAGTTGGCGTTTCGGATGCAGGCGGCCGTCCCCGACTTGATCGATCTCAACACCGAGAGCGAGGCCACGCGCAAGCTCTATGGCTTGGACGAGAAAGACACCGAAGACTTCGGCCGCCAATGCCTGCTGGCACGCCGCATGGTCGAACGCGGCGTACGCTTCATCGAACTGATCAACCCGCGACGGCGAGCCGATCGCTGGGATCAGCATGCTAAATTGATCGAAGGGCACCGTCTCAACGCCGCGGCCGTGGACAAGCCGATCGCGGCCCTTATCAAAGACCTCAAAGCCCGCGGACTGCTCGACTCGACGCTGATCGTTTGGGGCGGTGAGTTCGGTCGCACGCCGACCGCGCAATTCGACCCCAATATGGACATGAGTACGGTCGGGCGAGATCACAATCCGTTCGGTTTCACGATGTGGATGGCCGGCGGCGGCGTCAAGGGCGGGACCGTCTATGGCGCCACCGACGAATACGGCTACTTCGCGGTCGAAAACAAGATGCACGTCCACGATCTCCACGCGACCATGCTGCATTTGTTGGGCCTCGACCACAAGAAACTCACCTTCCACTTCAGCGGCCGCGACATGCGCCTCACCGACGTCCACGGCAACGTGGTTCACGACTTGCTGGCGTAGCAAGATTGCCGGCGTCGGAGCCCCTTATTGCTTTTGGGCTTGGGCCGCCGCCTCGCGGCGCGCCATGGCGAGATTGCGCCGGGCCGTTGCGTCCTCGGGGCGTGCACGGAGAGCGGCTTCGAACGCCTTGACCGCAGCTTCGTATCGGCCGAGTTGATACAGCTCCTGCCCGTAAAGCAGATTCACTTCCGCGCCCCCAGTCAGCCCGCCGCGAGCGTGGCGGAAACTCTTCCAGCCTTCGCGCCGCCGTCCCAAGCGAAGTTGCGCGACCGCTAGATTGGCCCAGACAACCGGTTGCTGCTTCCTGGGAATGGTTTTCAGCGCGGCCTTATAGTGGTCGACCGCCTGCGCGTAATTCTTCGTCTTCGCGGCGCCCACGCCGAGGTTGACCAACAGATAACCGTGTTTCTCCGTCCCCGGCTCGACAAGCTTTTCAGCTCGAGCCCAGTAATCTATCGCCCTGTCGGTCATGCCTCGCTCGTCGTAGAGTTTCCCGAGCCACGTAAGGGGCCTCGCTTTTGCGGGCGACTTTTCAGCCGTGTCGTGCCACAGGGCAAGTTCGTCGCCCCACAGCCGCGACCGCTCGAATGTACCCGCGCTGTAGATGAGCGTCACGACCGCTATCGCCCCAACCGCCTTTGCTCGGGACCCGGCAATCAGTCGCCCAAGCAAGATCATCACAATGAGGAAGATCCCGATGCTCGGAACATAGAGCCGCCGCTCGGCTGCAAAATCAAGCAACGGGTAAATGCTCGTGCTGGGCGCCAGCGTGACGAAAAAGAACAAAGCCCCGAAACAAAGCAGCGGCTCGCGGCGACGGTAGCGAAAAACGAGCCCGATGATCAACACCAATATCAGCAAAGCCGCCCAGGAAAGATGATCCCAGACCGTTTCAGAAGCCACGATATCCCAATCGGCATTGAGACCAAAAGGAACCGCCAGCAGCCTCAGGTACAGGAAGACCATCCGGAACTGCGTAAAAAGATAGGGCTGCCACGGAAGATTGAAGCCAGCGGAAACCGCGAACAAAAAGGGCTTGATCAGCACAAAGAACCCGACCACCCCGGCCCCGGCAAACAAGACGTAGGTCCTCCAGTTCGCCCTCATGAGATGCCGGTTGAAACCGGAAAGCAAGAAATAGTCCAGCAGCAGCAGGACCGGTAGCAAAGTGAATCTGTCTTGCTTGGACGAGGCCGCCGCCGCAAACAAGAACACGGTCAGTAACGCCGTGGCCCAAGGTTTCTTCACCCGCGGATCGGAGACAAACACCCACATCGCGGCCAAGAAGAACGTCGTCGCCAAGACTTCCGAACGACTGCTGATGTAAGCAACGCTTTCGGTCTGGATCGGAGAAGTCAAAAACAGCAACGGGACGCCGCACACAACCGCGGCCCGCGAACCCTCATCGAGCGTCTTGTTGATCGACTCGATTCCGAGAAGAGTACCCAGGAAGCGCCACAACAGCAGGGCGTTCAACGCGTGCAGCAGAATGTTGACCAGATGAAATCCGCTGGTGTCCTCGAACCCCCCGATGCGGTAGTTCGCCACAAACGTGAGCATCAACAGCGGCCTACCCGTTCGGATGATCTGAACCGCGTCGCCGGTGCGGAGACTGCTGGAGGCTTCCAACAGGTCGTAATCATCCACGATGAACGGGCCTTCGAGCGCGGGCGAGTAGATCAGCAACGCGAGCAGGAATAGAGCGGCGCCGTACAGCCCGGGTCGAACCCACCCCGATGCCGCGGACGATGAGTCAGCCGAGGCTCTTCGGTCCGGGCGGGACTTGTCCCTGCGCTTGTTCTTCTTGGCATGAGAGGGATTCGGCATAGGCACCGCGGGGCGGCCCCTCATCGAGCGCGCGGCCACGAGGCCGCCGGGGAGAGCGAGATCAGAAATCGTACTGCGCCACGATGGCGTCCCAGTGCCCCTGTGCCCTTAGCAGCAGCTCAATAACGTCCCTCACCGCGCCCTGCCCGCCGGCGGACGGCGTATGAAACTGCGCCACTTCGAGCGCCTCGGGCCGAGAGTTTCGAGGGGCCGCCGCCAGGCCGACGCGCATCAGCAGCGGCAAGTCGGTCACGTCGTCTCCGACAAAGGCGACTTGTTCGGGCTTAAGCCCTGAATCTTCCAGAATCTCCTCGAACAAGGGCATCTTGTCGGTGCGCCCCTGGTAGAGGTATTTCATGCCCATCGAACGCGCGCGTTCTTCGACGGCCGCCGACTTTCGACCGCTGATGATGCCGATCTCAATGCCGACCGATTTGGCCCAGCGCAACGCTATCCCGTCGTGGGAGTTAAAGCCCTTGGTTTCGAAGATACCGCCCTCGCCGTCGGGCAGGAAATAGACGTTTCCGTCGGTCATCACGCCGTCGCAGTCCAGCAACAGCAGCTTGATTCTAGCGGCTCGGTCGAGCAAGTCTTGAGAGTATTCGGTTTGGGCCATGGGGAAACTGTGATTATAGGATTTTCACGTTCGCCAAGGCGGACTTGACGACCTCGCGGATGTCACAGTCGCCGGGCCGCGCTATCCCAACAGCCTCATTGCAATCCGCCACGTCGGGGTCACAAAGAACAACCCAATACTGGCGGTCATCGTCAGCGGCGCCGCCAAACACCACCAAAGCCGCTGCCGGACCGCCGTAACCATAACAAACAGCAACAGCGGTGAGACCGGCCGCGCAAAACCGTAGGCTTCGGTCATGTGCCCGGTCTCTCCCAACACAAGCCCTAAAGCCACATAGAACCCGGCCGCAACCTCCCCCGGCCCGACCTCGCGCTTCCACAGAAACCACGCCGCAATCGCAAGGCTCGCGAGCCAGCCCAGGACGGCCGCCAAATCGACCATCTGAAACACGAGCTGCTTCCAAGCCGGCGCCGCAAACTCGCGGAAAACGAACAGACGTCTGATCTGGCCCAGCAGCGGCCACTCGAGCAGCAGAGGGATTTCCGGCGATCGCACATGCCAGGCCGTGAAGGCGTACCATCCGAACGTCGGCAAGGCGGCCGTCGCGAATCCGACCGCGCGCCGATACTGTTGTGCAAGCAACGCCGATCCGACAAGTCCGGCAACCAGCAGCAGCCCCGTCTCCCGCGTCAGCCCCGCGGCCGCCGCTACGACGAAGGCGCTCCCCCATGATCGTCGGGCGGTGTAGTAAAGAAATCCGGCGAATAAGGCCGTCAACGGACCATCGAGCAACAAGCGGTCCACCGAGGTCAACGTCGCCGGGACCAACAGAAAAATCAATCCCCACGTCGCATGGCGCTCGACGAGCTCGAAATAGGCAGCGGTCCAGTAAACCCCCAGGACGAGAAAGACCCAAACCACCCCGACGTAGGCGACGTCGATCCATTCGTCACGCCCCAGCGCCAGAACATGCGCCAGCGCGGACACCAGAATCCGGCGATAGCGCACGTCGGGAAGATAGGTGAGATCTTTCAAACCTTCCCGAAACCATGGGTCGTGGGCGATATAGCGGTAAAAGGCCCCGTCGCTGCCCGCCGTACCGGAAAACACATACGTGTCCTGTTGAAACTGCGCCGGAATCGGGAAGTGATCGCCGGTGCGAAACAGCGCCGTCCAGTTGCCGTCGTAGACGTACTGAACGGCCAACGCTTGCCAGCCGAGGACCAAAACCGCTGCCGACAATGCGACCGACAAGGCGACACCAAGCCGGCCGAAAGCTCGGGAAGCAATCACGGGGGAATCAGCGGGGCCGGGCATGGAAATCCTGTCCTCGATCCGGCCGGTCGGTTCGACCGGCTACGCGGCGTCTTCGCCCCCCGACGCCGCCCCACCAGCCTCACGCAATTGGCCGGCGCCGCGATAGAAAAGGTAGAGCGCGGCCATCTGCACCAGATGGTACAGATCGTTGTAGTTGAAATACTCGTGAAACACCCACCCGCTTTGCTGAATACCGGCCGCCGCGAACGAGACGGCCACACCGCCGATCATCCACGCGGCCGCCTCGTCGCGCGACCGCCGGGCATAGGCGTGTAGACCCGCCACGCCGACCATGCTTGGCGCGTACT
This sequence comes from Bryobacterales bacterium, assembly GCA_965238125.1. Classification (GTDB taxonomy): domain Bacteria; phylum Acidobacteriota; class Terriglobia; order Bryobacterales; family UBA6623; genus UBA6623. The sequence continues at coordinate 2,707,164 of OZ250179.1, forward strand.
CGATAATCACGTAAAAGAATTGATCGTGGAACGCCATCCACACAAAATAAACCGCGAACTTCAGCGCAACGATCGTCAGCAGCACGCGCCGGATGCGCCCATCGAGAACGGCAACGATCGAACCGGCCGCCATCAAAGCCGACGCCGCGCCAATCGACCAAACCGTGAGCTTCCATAGCACGGCCAGGCCTGTTTCTCCCAGCTGCAACACGAAGCCGTGCGACGTGCCGCCCCAAAGCGCACCCGCGGCGGTTGCGACTAAAGCGAAGCCCCATAACCTGGCCGGCCGCCTATCCGCTTCCCGACCGACCCTGAGCAAAGGTCGAGCCAACAACAAGGCCAGCGCCGCCAACACGTAGTCGGAAGCCATCGTCATCGGTTCGCTAATCGGCATGGTGTCTTCCAGCAGGACCGGCCGTATCGAGGCGAAAAGGCATCTTAGCGCAACACCGATCAGCCTCCAAGACCAACCGCCGTCGCTTCGCCGAAATGGAAGAATCGTACGAACCGTAATGACGGACTACTCGAGATCCTCGCTCTCATAAGGAAACCGTTGAATCTCTTGCACGCAGGCTGACAGCGCCTCGAGCAGAACACTGCCCCAGCCGCTCGCAAGATAGGGAGCGGTTTTTTGGTTTGTGAACTTGTCGGCTTGGGCAAAAAAGCGCATCGTCTGATCGCCCCCCAAGACCGTCTCCCGAACCGTAATGTTGAATTCGATTTCTTGGTCGCCCTGCGTCTTGGCCACGGTGAAATGATGGAGTTTCGTCAGCTTATGCTCCGGCTGAGTTTGGGCGTACATCCAGTCTTCCATGCGGTTTCACCTTTTTCGGTTTGATCCCACGAGCCCGGCGGACGCGATCCAAATCCGTTTCTGATCATCATACTTCACCTATGAGGAAGACCCGTCCGCCACGTCCGCCACAGGGACCTTATCGAGGCGGTAGAACATTCATAACGCGGATACCGAGACCTAACCAAAGATATTTGAAATTTTGATTCCATCGGCCCGCCTATTAGATGATCTTGTTGTCAAGACAATGACACCCAGGAGGACCGATGGAAATGTTTTTGAGGCTGTTGGGCAGCCTGCTCCGCTTGGTATACCACTGTTTCGACCGCATCGTCATCTGCGGCTATCTGCCGCTGCTGTCCCGTCCCGAGCACATCGTCTACTTTTTCCGCGATGTGCACGCTGCGGGCGCGATCACCAAAGACGTTCTGCGCGAGCGAACCGACGACTACAACCGTTGGGTCGAGTCCTTCGCGCGCAACCACAACATCCCGCTTGAGTGGGCTGAAAAGGCGTCCGCAAAGAAGATTACACCCGACCCGCCCTCAGGCGCAGGGAGCGCCAGGATCGCTTCGGCGTCTACTTCATCCTCAAGAGCATGGAAATCGGCACCAGCTTTCGCTCCGCCGCGGCTTTGCGATCCACAAGATTTTCGAGCGTTCTTGCGAGCTGGGCTTGCTGCGTTTGAGTGCCGACAAAGTCTCACGGATCTTCGCCTGGCCGGCGCGGAAGAGAATCAGCGGCAAGCTGCAAACAGTCTTGCAGAAGATCGAGCAGGGCCATCCTGTGTTGCGCGCCTACTCCAAAACCGCAGTGCTGCGGATATATCAGAAGTGGACAACGTTCTTGCGGGTGGAGGTGTTGAGCAACCGCCTGAAGGATTTTGGTCTCAGCAAAGGGCTGGAGAACTTGGACGCGGTGCGCCAGAAACCAGCCGCGGTCACCGACCGCTTCGCCGCCTTCGAAGCCGAATCGCTCCGCACGCCGATCGACTTCCCTCCTGGTCGACCGGCTTCTCGAATCACCTCGCTACGGAGAGCGATGGGGGCGTCACTGGCTCGATGTAGTCCGCTACGCCGACACCGGGGGGTTCGAGACCGACATCTTCTTTCCCGACGCTTGGCGGTACCGCGATTACGTGATCAAGTCCTTCAACGACGACAAGCCTTTCGACCGCTTCCTCAAGGAGCAGATCGCCGGAGACGAGATTTGGCCCGACGACATCGAGCTGAGGGGCGGCTGCGAGATCCCCGAAGCGAAGCAACAACATTTGGAAGCTCGCATCGGGACGGGCCTTTACACCGTCGGCACTGTCTATCACGAGGCCGCGCTTGACGGCAATCAACTTCGCTACGAGTGGATGGTGGACGCCGTCGATACCACCGGCGAAGCTTTCTTGGGCCTGACGATTTGCTACGCGCGATGCCACGACCACAAATTTGATCCCATCAGCCAACGGGACTACCACCGCATGATGGCGGTCTTCGCCGGCAGCGAGATTCAGCGGATTCCGGTTGTCAATAAGATGAGCGAGTTCGGCTTCTACTCCTCGTACCCGCGGCAACTCAAGGTGTTTGAATACCAAGACGCCGTCAAGCGTCTCTGTGGCGGATGAATCGACGACGGCTCGAAGCCGAGACGCTTCGCGATTCCGTGCTTGCGGTTTCGGGAACGATCAATTGGAAGGCGGGAGGCCGCCCCGTGCTACCGCCCCTCACCGAAGAGGAGCGGCTTGGGATGTGGGATGTTGACGATTGGCCCGAGTCGCTTGATCCCGCGGATCACAACCGCCCCAGTGTGTACGTCTTTGTGAAGCGTCAGTTCCCTTACCCGATGTTTACGACCTTCGATGCTCCCGACCCATCCACGAGTTGCGGCCGCCGGGATACCACCACCGTCGCCCCGCAGGCCCTCACGATATTGAATGGAGACTTCATCGTCGAGAAGGCCGCGGCCTTTGGGTCGAGACTGCGAGAGGACTTCGGCGACAGCCCGGCAGGGCGGGTAAATGGAGCGTGGAATCTCGCCTTCGCGCGCCCGCCTTCAGACGAAGAGCGGCGCAGGGCTCTCGACATGTTTACGGAGTCATCGACCCGCGACTCTGAACTCACCCGGTTCGCCCTGATGGTCTTCAACCTGAACGAATTCCTCTACGTCGACTAGGGGACCCGCGGCGTACGCCGCCTCGCCGCCACTGTCATCGCCCCAGACCGGCATTCGGCATTTTCCCGTTGCCCACGGCCTCGGTTCCGCCCTTCCGTCGACATTAGAGCGGGAAGTGGCCGGTGTACACTACGGACATGTCCGTGCGGACCACCTGCGGCACAACAAGACTTCGCCGAGCGGTGCTTGGGGTTGTTGGTTTTTCTGCTGGAGCGTTGGGCTGTTCGCGCAACTCCCAGAGCCTTGCAGGCTGCCGGAACACATTAAGCAGGACATCGCAAGCAATCCAGCCGTGGAGAAATGGGGCGCGGTGGGCGGCACGTTCGCCCAACGCGGACAGATGCCTTGCGCCTTAGCGGCGCGTTTCGAGAGGCAGTGAAGCTCGGCCCTGAGTCCCCGGAGGCGAACTTCAACCTAGGCCTGGCGCTGACCGAGACCGGTTCCGCGGAAGAAGCGGCAAAACATCTTCAACAGGCAATCCGGGTGCGGCCCGGGCTCACCCCTGCTCGGCTCGCTCCGGGCTTCCATGAGAGGTGGGTCGCTTGTCAAGGGCGGTCGTTGGGAGGCGTTGGTCGGTTTGTCGGATCCGGCCCGGGTCCTCATGCCTTGCGGCGCGTTGAGGACCGGGCTTCCATTCGCAGTGTTATCGGTCTCGTTGTTGACCTCTGCTGGTTGGGGTCCGGTCTTTCGGCGCTGCTCTCTCTGTTGCGGCTTCGACCCATCCTCGAAAGAATCGGCCTGCCTGCCCAGAGCCCGCAGTCACCGTGACACGATCTCGATTCTCCGCCGCGGCCTCGCTTCGTCCGCCCAATCCCCTACTCCCTTCCTTTCAACAGGAATCTTCTTGCCGCCGAGTCCCCGTTAGGGGGCTCGCGGATGTCCTCATCACGTTGCTTCATCCGAAACCGTTGCCGCCGACTGCGCCTCATCGTCCCTGCCTTATGGGGAAACCGTTTCCGTCAGCCCGTGCAGCGGATCGTAGTTTTCTTGTTTCACCCACAACACATGCATCAGCACCGCCAACTTGCGCGCCACCGCCACCACCGCCCGCTTCTTCGCATGTCCTCCGCCGCGCGCCGCCAAACCCAAACCCCAGCGCCTGAGCGTGGAGTCGGTCCCGAACGGCCCCAGCACCCAGTGCGCGCACTGAATCAACGTCCGCCGCAGCAGCGGATCTCCCGATTTCGTCACGCCCAGCCGCAGTGACCGCTCGCCCGATTGGCGTTGCTTGGGACGCAGCCCCACCAGCGCGCCGACCTGCCGCGAACGCTTCACGCGGCCCGGGTCGTTGTCGAGCGCCAACACGAACGTCAACGCCGTCAGCGGCCCCACCCCTCCGATCGTTCGCAGCCGCTCGACCGCTGCGTATTGCTTGCCCAACGCGACGATTTGTTTGTCATATTCGCGGATCGTCGCGCCGAGGCTTTCGATTTGTGTCGCCACCCCCAACAACGCCGCGTGCAACACCTCGGGGCAGGCCTCCCGGACGCGCTCGACCCATTGGTTCTGGGCGCATCGGCCCAAGCGGATGCCGTGCGACTTCGCCATGCCGCGCAAACTCCCTTTCAATTTCGTGCGGCACTCGAGCACGGCCTCGCGCGCCCGCAACAACGTGCGTTGTTGTTCGGTCTCGAGCTTGCGCGGCGCGACGGGATTCAACAGGGCCGGGTTGGTGCGTCCCAGCTCGGCCAACCAATAGGCGTCGTTGCGGTCGTTTTTCGAGTCGGATTGGCTGATTAAACGCAATTGCCGCGCGTCGGCGACGAGCACGTCGTGGGCGAGGGCGGCCAGGCGGCGGCGAATCCAGTTGCTGTGGCTGCCGGTTTCGATCACAATGCGCAGCCGCGGCCAACGGCGGAACCAGCGATCCAAGGCCTCCGGGCGGGTGGGGACTTGGCATTCCTCGAGGCTTTCGCCGGCGAGGTCGGTGAGCCGTACGAAGCAACGTTTGTCGCCGATGTCGACGCCGGCGACGGCGCAAATTTCGTTGTCTTTTTGCATCTGGATGCGTTGTTGCGCCAACTGTTGTTCGAGCTGGGTGAGTTGGCGGGTCTTCGCTTGTGAGCTGTCGGCTTTCTTGGTTTGGTGTTTGTCGGTTTGGTTCTTGTCGGTCTGTTGTTTGCTATTCTTCTTCATGGCTGGTCGCCTCCTTTTCAAAAATCCATTGCACCTCCCTTGTGGAGAAGTGCGCTGCTGCCGGTAGCCTACCGCTTCCCGGCTCCAAGCAACCAGCCTCTCATCCCATCTCTGTGCTGCTCGACCTTGGCCGGCCCGCCGAGGCCGTGGAGCAGTTCGATGCCGCCTTGGAAGCGGAGCCTCAATCCCTGCACGCGTTGCACAACTTGGGCCGTGCTTTGATGGACCAAGGGAAACACGCGGCCGCGATTCCTCCTTTGAGCAAGGCGTCCGACCTGGAGCCCTTGGAGCCCGAACACCAGTTGATGCTCGGGGTTGCGTACACCGAAGCAGGGCTTTCGGACAAAGCGATCGGCTTGCTCCAAAAAACAGTTTCAAGGTTTCCGCAATCCGCTGAGGCCCGCATGAATCTGGCCACGGGGTATGCCCGCAACGAAGACTACGAGCCGGCCGCGTTCGAGGAAGTGATTCGGCTCGACCCCGAGAATCAAGACGCTCGCTTGTCGCTCGGTAAAGTCCGAATGCGGTTGCACAACTACGACGATGCGTTGGCGGCGGCGGATGCCTACATCGCCAAAAGGCTCGTTCCTTTTCAGGGGTTCGACGCTCGTCACCTGCGCGGGGTGGCGCTGCGACAGTTGGGCCGCTTTGAAGAAGCGGAGCAGGAGCTGACCCGCGCGGTGGAACTCGACCCGGAATACGCGGACGCCCACTACAACTTGGGGTTTGTCCTCTCTCGCCTCGGAAGACTCGAGCCGGCTCGAGAGCACTTACTGAGTCTCGCATAATATACTGTCAATCGAGACAAAGAGAAGACTGTTTCCAGAAAGCGGTAATCAAGCGCGGTTTGCGGCGCATTCGCCGCAGCGCTTTGCGGGCGCGCTCGTCGAGTTCCCAGTAGTCCTTCGGGCAGACGTTGGGCAACTCGTGCTGCTTCCAGTACGCCCAAATGTATTCCACCGGGTTCAACTCCGGCGCATAGGGCGGCAAGTACTCCGTTGCGATGTGATCCTCGGAGAGCTGGATGAGCTGTTCGAAAGAGCGCTTCGCAATGATCCGAGCTACGCGACGTCCCACCGCAACTTGGCGCTGGTTCTTGCGGCCCAGGAACGGTTTGAGGAAGCGAAGCCGCGGATACGCAAGGCGCTGGAGATCGACCCCGATGACCCTCAGGCGCAGCAAGCTGAGCGGATGATTCTGGGGGCGATGGCGAGGAGCGCGACGTCGGGTCGGTGAGGTCGGCTCAGGCCTCTATGGGAAGGGGCCGTGGGCCGGTGCGTTCGGGCTCTTACTCTTCGAGCCGCACTTCGACGATCGTGTCAATCGGATCGCGCGAGCCGCTGGGGACGGTAATTCGCAGACGCTCTTCTTGCCGCGACCAAGAGACCTTCCCTTCCGCGGTCAGCAACCGAACCTCCTTGACAGCCTGTCCCAGGTCCGGCAGGTCGAGCGAGTCACCGGGCCAGTCGGTGATGTGCAGATAGACGCGCCCATTCGAGTGCGTGCTGCCGCCCCAGTTCCCCGGTTTCCAGGGACCGCCCCGCGTCCCGTAGATCGTGTGGCCGTAACGGCCCAGCCAGTCGCCCACGTCCGCCAACCGCTGAACGTGGTCGGGATCGTAGGTACCGTCGGGGCGGGCACCCACGCTGATCAGCAGGTTGCCGTCGCCCGATGCCGTGCCGATCAGCAGCCGCAAAATCTCGCGCGTCGACTTCGCCTCCCCAGGGGACCAAGCCCAATGCGGCCCCAGAGAGATGCAGCTCTCCCACGGTCGATGATCTTGGAACATGCCGAGGCGTTGCTCGGGCGTATCGAAGTCTCCGGGCAGACTGGCGCGATTGTTGATCAGGATGCCCGGCTGCAGCCGCCGCGCTTCCCGCTCGATCTCGACCGACTGCCACATATCGGCATGGTACATACCGTTCCACCAAAGCGCGTCCCACCAGAGAAAATCGATCTTGCCGTAGTTGGTCAGCAGCTCGCGCACGGTGTTGTGCATGTACTCGATATAGCGGACGTGCTTGGGACCGGCGCGGCGCTCTCCGTCGCCGCAGGCCTTCCAGTATGGAGGCTCGGAAGCCGGCTCGACCGCGGCCGGGTCGAGGGGCTGGTAGTCGGGGTGGTGCCAGTCGCGCTGTGAATAGTAGACCCCGAGCGGCATCTCGGCCTTGTGGCAAGCATCGGCGAGTTCTTTGAGGTAGTCGCGGCCGAAGGGGGAGTTGGTGATCTTGTGTTCCGAGTAGGCCGTGTCCCACATATGGAATCCGTCGTGGTGTTTGGCGATTACGACGATGTACTTGAACCCGGCCCGGCGAGCCGTCTCGACCCACTCGGTGGCGTTGAACCGCTCCATCTGGAAGCGCTTGGCGAATCCGTCGTATTCCTCATCCGGGATCGTTCCCTTCCCCGGATCGGGAAAGACGTGGCTTTCGCGGCTCCAGCTCAGATCGGCGGCTTTGAAGCTCCATAGTCCGTAGTGAATGAACAGCCCGTAGCGGGCGTCTCGGAACTTCCTGACGCTCTCGTCGGAGACTTTCTCGTAGGCGGTCCCATTCGTCCTGGCTGAAGACTTGATAGAGATGCGCTGGGTCGCGTGGCCGCAGGTCGCTCTCAAGCACGGCCCATTGGGCCGCGGCCGACACCGAGTAGAGCAAGCTGACAAGTAGGATGGAGCTGAGTGGATTCGTTTTCATATGGCGTTGAAGATCAAGTGCGCTGGATCTGGGAAGGGGTGTAAACTTCTCTAAGATCGTGCGCAAGAAGGAGTATCCCATGAACTACGGTGGTCGGAATCCAAGTTGCTGCGTGGTGGGTCTGTGTTTTGCTCTGACCGGTCCCCTTCTGCTGTCGGCGCCCGCACCGTCCTCAATGGAACTCGGTGCGGCGCGCGGGGGGCGGCAACTCCCCGACGAGCCTCCCGGTTTCGAAACCAACATCGGGCGGGCCGATCGGTCCGTGATGTTCTGGACCCATTTGGATGGTCGAGTCTTCAAACTCCAACGCGATGGAGGCTTTGCGGCTTCGGAAGGCCGCGGCGCGAGCGAACCGGCCGCGGCCTCCATGAAACTGCTCGGCGCGAATCGAACGCCGCGAGCCGACGGCCTGGAACCTCTGCGGCGACAGACCCACTATTTCCTCGGCAACGATCCCGAGGCTTGGCGCACAAATGTGCCCCACTTCCGCCGTGTGCGCTACCACGAGGTCTATCCCGGCATCGATCTCGACTACTACTACAGGGACGGCGAGCTCGAATACGATTTCATCGTGGCTCCCGGCGCCGACCCGGCAACCATTCGACTTGCATTTGAAGGCTTTGACGAAATCTCGATCGATCGAAGAGGCAATCTCGTGTTGCGAAACGAAACGGGTGAGTTCCGCCATCACGTGCCGTTCGTCTATCAGGAGATCGGTCCAACGAAGCAAGAAGTCTCTGGCCGCTATCGCCTTTCGAGGGGGAACAGCGTCAGCTTCACCTTGGCGAAGTATGATCCCGCGCTGCCTCTCGTGATCGACCCGAGGATCTCGATGTCCACCTTCATCGGCGGCCGATCGCAGGATTTCGCCGCCGCCGCATCGGTTGGCCCGGACGGCAGCGTCTGGGTCGCGGGCGCAACCCAATCGACCAACTTCCCGATGCCCCCTGAACAAACACGGCCTTCGTTGCCCGGCCTGCGCGCGACGTTTCTCAATCGATATGACCAGCAGATCGATCCCGACGGCCGATCGAGCCGCGTCCTCTCCGAGACAATCTTTCTCGGCGGCACAGCCGGCACTCTCCCCGATTCCATTCCGGTCGCGCTGGAAGTGGACACGGACGGCAACCTCTACATCCTAGGAGAAACGACGACCACCGACTTCCCGCTCAGCGACGATCCGCACCAGCGGAACATTCGGGGCGAGCGTGACCTGTATGTCACCGTCATTGCGCCCGGGGGATCCGGCGGGCCGGTTGCCCTGGGCACAGGAAAGGAACAATCCCAAGCACCGACGCTTCTCTACTCCACGTACATCGGCGGGTCACTTCTCGAAGTACCCACCAGCGCGGACCTAGGCAACTGTCCTTCGCCGCTCGAAGGGCCTTGTTTCGGCCAACTTAGAAACAACACCCAATACGCCGGCGTCGACACGAGGGTTCGAAGATCCCCTAGTGGGGATTCTGGCGCCGGATCCGATCGCGGCCGAGGGCTTCGCACTTCGCTACCTGGCGATCCTGGGGGGCAGCGGAAGGGACACCAACCCTCAAGTGTTGGCTCTCGAGGACGGTGGTTTTTGTTTGTCGATGACGACGACCTCCGATGATCTGCCGGTTCCGCCGGAGGTGCTCGCGGGCGCCATGCATCCCAGCCGCCTTGCCGGCGAGGACGGCTTCATTATGTGTACTGCTGTTGCTTCATCGGCCGCGCTCCGTGGTCCCGAACAGGGTGGGACTGACCCGTTCGCCCTCTTCGAAGTGGAGCGCGCTACCTACGTCCGCGGGCCTGGTCGCGACGCGCAGGACCGAATGGAACTGCTCAACATGGCGGAGGCATTCGGTTTTTCACCCGGTCCGGATCTTCCCTTGAAGGACCTGAGGGAAGTGGTTATGGCGGTGCTCGACTCCAATTCGCCGCAGTTGCCGGTCGAACCTGTCGTGGCTCTTGGCGACCCCTTCTTATCCACGAACCCCGGCGACCAAAGCGGGTACTTTTTGGTAATAAATCGTGATCTGACGGTGCCCCTGGCGGGTGGTTGGTTGGGCGGAAGCGGTGAGGAGGAGTTCACTGGCGTGGCCGACATGGATGGCTACCTCTTGATCGGGTCCAACACGACCTCGCTCGACTTCCCGGGCGCGGTCAACAGTAATTCCGGCGGGCGTTGGGACGCGGCAACGATCTTTATCGAGAATTTCAAGGCGGTCCTGGCCGACAGCCTGACAGACGCTGTCGGGGAGGACAATGTTCTCCCACTTTTTACGGAAGACCTTGCCGAGGAAGTTCTAAGGAACAACCCAGGGAGGCCCTTCCGCTTCAGCACGAATTACTTTGGCGGTCCTGGTCGAGACGAGTTCAACCAAGCGTTTTTCAGGACGAACCGAACGATCGGCTTCGTCGGGCTCACTGACTCCAACAGGACCACATTCCAACAACAAACGGAGTCCAAGCTCACAAAGGCGCAAGCCAGTCCCGGATTCCCGATAACCCGGGGAGCGCCCCAGGAGCGTTACGGCGGGGGGTCGTTTGACGGCTTCCTCATGGAGTTCCTCCAGCCGGTCTTGGAGCGCAGGGCCTTCCTGGACGCCGCGAGCTTTCTCGAACGCGACGTCGCGCCCGGGCAGATCATAACCATCTTCGCGGCGTCGGTCGGGCCGCCGATTCCCATCCTGATTGAGTTTGACGAACAGGGCAAAGCACTGACGCAGCTCGGCTTGACGCGTGTCCTTTTCGACGGAGAGCCGGCGCCCATGGTCTTCACATCACGCAATCAGGTCAGCGCGATTGCCCCGTTCAACTTACTGAGTCTCGCATAATATACTGTCAATCGAGACAAAGAGAAGACTGTTTCCAGAAAGCGGTAATCAAGCGCGGTTTGCGGCGCATTCGCCGCAGCGCTTTGCGGGCGCGCTCGTCGAGTTCCCAGTAGTCCTTCGGGCAGACGTTGGGCAACTCGTGCTGCTTCCAGTACGCCCAAATGTATTCCACCGGGTTCAACTCCGGCGCATAGGGCGGCAAGTACTCCGTTGCGATGTGATCCTCGGAGAGCTGGATGAACTCCCGCACCAGGCGGCTGCGGTGCGCCGGCAGCCGGTCCCAGACGATCAGCAGTGGGCCGTCGATGTGGCGCACCAAAGCCTTCAGGAAGTCGATGACCTCCAGCTCGCCGATCGCGCCGGGATAGAGCCGGAAGTAAAAGTTGCGCAACGTCAGCCCGGCCGACACCGACAGCTTGTCCCAGTTGAAGTTGAACTCCAACACCGGTGTCTCGCCGCGCGGCGCCCAGGTGCGGCAACGATGCGGCTTCTGACTCAATCCGCTTTCGTCGATGAAGACGATCGTACGTTCTTCTTTGCGGGCTTTTTTTTAATGGCCGGCCAAGTCTTGCGCTGCCAGCCGCGGATGGCCTCTTCGTTGCGCTCCCGCGCTTTGCCGACGGGCCGTTGCGGGCTCCAACCGAGCGCCCGCAGGATCTTCCAGACATGGCCCTCGTGATAGCGCACGCCGAACTCGTCTCCGATCAGACGAGCGACCCGCGGACAGCTCCACAGCGGCGTCGGGAAGCCGTGCGCCTCGGGGCCTTCCAGCAGCAACGCCTCGAGGCGTTCGAGCTGCGCGGCGTCCAACAGCGGCTTACGGCCGGCGCGGCCGGCCTGGCGCAACCCGGCTTCGCCGTCACGCCGGTATCGTCGCAGCCACTCGCTGACGCTTTGCCGCGCGACCTTCAATCGCCTCGCTGTCTCGGACTGACTACAGCCTTGCTCGACCAACCGGATCGCTTTGAAACGGCGCTTCTCCAGGGCCTCGAAATCCCGCCGTACGCCTTTTGTATTTCCCATACATACAAAGACGTACGTACCCCAAAAAGATGTCACTTTGTTTTGCGAGACTCAATAGAGGGGAAGGAAACCACTGAGGTACAAGTGGAGTTCGACGGCGTGGCGTCCAACCGGATCACGGTACCCGTGGCCCCGACCGCCCCGGGAATCTTCTCCGCGACCCAGACGGGCCGGGGGCAGGGGGCGATTCTTAATCAGGACTCCAGTTTTAACAAGGCGAGCAACCCCGAAGCACCCGGGCGGGCTATTCAGATCTTTCTTACGGGTGCGGGTCAAACGGATCCGCCGGGAGTTGACGGCGAGCAGGCGCCGCCGGCGGCCCCGTTCCCGCGGATCACGGCTCCAGTATCCCAGGATTTCCATTTTGGCCCTGGCACGGTCACAGGATACACCTCCGCTGCGCCGAATACCACGTCTTTTCGCGCTGAACCCTGCACATCACCTCCGCCGGTAGGCGCCAGGGCTCGTCCGTCCGCTCACAGACGTTGATTGAGCGGACTGAACGGCGCTCCGGCCGACACTGCTCCCTGCGAAACCTTTTTGGAGCCAAAAACTGTTGATCCTCGCCCGGGCAACGCTACCCACCCGGCACAGGCAGCGCCCAGATCCTATGCAGCATGTCGCCGAACAGCCGCCGGTTCAGATGTCCTTCGGCCAACAGCAGCCAATAGTACCGCGCATGCTTGACCAGCCTACCGCCCGTCTTCATCAGCCGCTGTTGCAAGCTCGTCAGCGACCAGCTCTTGATCCGTTGCGGCAGCCCGAGCCTCCGCCATAGGTTCCCCAGGTTATAGGCCAGGATTTCCATTTTGGCCCTGGCACGGTCACAGGATACACCCCCGCTGCGCCGAATACCACGTCTTTTCGCGCTGAACCCTGCACATCACCTCCGCCGGTAGGCGCCAGGGCTCGTCCGTCCGCTCACAGACGTTGATTGAGCGGACTGAACGGCGCTCCGGCCGACACTGCTCCCTGCGAAACCTTTTTGGAGCCAAAAACTGTTGATCCTCGCCCGGGCAACGCTACCCACCCGGCACAGGCAGCGCCCAGATCCTATGCAGCATGTCACCGAACAGCCGCCGGTTCAGATGCCCCTCCGCCAGCAGCAACCAGTAGTAGCGAGCATGCTTGACCAGCCGACCGCCGGTCTTCATCAACCTGTGTTGCAAACTCGTTAGCGACCAGCTTTTGATTCGCTGCGGCAGCCCTAGCCGCCGCCACAGGTTGCCCAGGTTGTAGGCCAGCACGCTGAGTTGCAGCCGTACCTCGTTGGCTCGGAAGCGGTGACACGACAAGCGGGTCCAGTGCGTGGCCTGTTTGCCTTCTTTGATCCACTGCTCCGCCGTGCCGCGCTTGTTGTAGAACCGCACGACCGAGCGGCTCGGCAAGCTCATGCTCGTCACGACAAATCCGACGCGCGGGAATAGTTCGCCCTGGTGATGCTCGACCTTGGCGACAACTCGCCTTGCCTTCGACCAGCTCTCGGCCTGATAGCGAAAACTCTTGTAGCGCACTAGGGGCTTGGCGTTCGGCCTGCCCGGTGGCCGAAACAGGATGTCCTCGATCTCCAGCTCCAGGCTCTTGTTCGCCGGGATGCGAATCACGTAGTCCACGCCGCGCTCCTCCATCGCCTCGTAGATCTCGGGCTTGGCGAAGGCGGCGTCGGCGCGGAACGTCACCTGTTTGCCCTCCGCCTGTTGTCGTTCGATCTCCGGCAGTAGCAGCTCGTCCCAGTCCTCGGCGCTGTGCACGTTGCCGGGACGCAGCTTCGCGCCTAGGCAGTCGCCGTGCTGGTTGAACAGCAACAGCGGGTGATAGCAGAGGGACTCAAAATGGCCGTTGTAGGCACTGCCTTCCTGTTGGCCGTGGACGGGGCTCTCCGTGGAGTCCATGTCGAGCACCACGCGGTCTGAACCGTCGGGAGCTTCGGCTTGCGCGACCAGCTCCCGGTTCACTGCCATCAGCCCCAGCAAGTTCTCTTCGCTCGCCAGCATCTCCGTCTCGAAGCCATGCAGCGTCGAGGTCAAGGCTGCTCCGCGATCCCAGTTCCTCTTCGAGCCGATCAAGCGAAAGGTCGGATCGGCGGATACTCGAACGGCGTCATTGAGGTCCTCGTAGCCAGCGAGTCGGCTGTAGCCCGACTGCCGCAGCAGATCGGCCAGCGGGAACTTCTTGTTCAAGCCTTGTCGCGAGTCGCTGAGATGCTCGTCGATCAGCTTCCCGAGTCCGAGTCGTTCATCCAGTTCGCGAACGAGAATCAGACCGCCATCCGAGGTGACTCGCGATCCTTGGAAATCGACTTTGAGAAATCCATTGAACGTGAGCTGAAACGGCTTGTTTTCTTTTTCACCCATCGGGTGTTGACCTCCATGGCGTCCTTATCGGGCTCTAGCCCCTATCAATAAAGACGCTGAAGGTCGCTGGATGGTCTGAAGCTCATACATCAAATTGAAAATGCGGGATAGGCCAGCACGCTGAGTTGCAGTCGCACTTCGTTGGCCCGGAACCGATGGCATGACAGCCTTGTCCAATGCGTCGCTTGTTTGCCTTCCTTGATCCACTGCTCCGCCGTGCCGCGCTTGTTGTAGAACCGCACCAGCGAGCGGCTCGGCAAGGCCATGCTCGTGACGATGAAACCGACGCGAGGAAACAACTCACCTTGGTGATGCTCGACCTTCGCAACAACCCGCCGGGACTTCGACCAGCTCGCGGCCTGATACCGAAAGCTCCTGTAGCGCACCAGGGGCTTTGCGCTCGGCCTGCCCGGCGGACGAAACAGGATATCTTCGATCTCCAGCTCCAGGCTCTTGTTGGCCGGGATGCGAATCACGTAGTCCACGCCGCGCTCCTCCAACGTCTCGTAAATATCCGGCTTGGCGAAGGCGGCATCGGCCCGGAACGTCACCTGTTTGCCCTCCGCCTGTTGGCGTTCGATTTCCGGCAGCAGCAGCTCGTCCCAGTCCTCGGCGCTGGACACGTTGCCCGGTCGCAACTTTGCCGCCAAGCAATCGCCGTGCTGGTTGAACAGCAACAGTGGGTGGTAGCAGACCGACTCGAAGTGGCCGTTGTAGGCGCTGCCTTCCTGCCGGCCGTGGACGGGGCTCTCGGTAGAGTCCATGTCCAGCACGACGCACGCGGAGTCATCACCGGCCTCGGCTTGCGCGATCAACTCGCGGTTCACCGCCATCAGCCCGATCAGATTCTCGTCGCCGGCGAGCATGGCGGTCTCGAAGCTCTGCAGCCGGGAGGTCAGCGCCGCGCCGCGATCCCAGTTCTTCTTCGAGCCAATCAGCCGAAAGGTTGGATCGGCGGAGACACGAACGGCGTCGTTGAGATCCTCGTAGCCCGCCAAGCGGGAGTAGACCGACTGTCGCAGCAGATCGACGAACGGGAACTTCTTGTTCGAGCCTTGCCGCGAATCCGTCAGATGCTCGTCTATCAGCTTGCCTAGTCCGAGTCGTTCGTCCAGTTCGCGAATGAGAATCAGCCCGCCATCCGAGGTGACTCGCGATCCTTGGAAATCGACCTTGAGAAATCCATTGAAGGTGAGCTGAAACGGTTTGTTTTCTTTTTCACCCATTGGGTGTTGATCTCCTCAGCGCCCTGAGTGCTTTCAAGCCCGCATAAATAAAGGC
The DNA here is from genome assembly GCA_965238125.1 of Bryobacterales bacterium. GTDB lineage: Bacteria > Acidobacteriota > Terriglobia > Bryobacterales > UBA6623 > UBA6623. The sequence goes on from OZ250179.1 coordinate 2,722,420, forward strand.
GTCCGAGTCCACCCGATGGTTAGCAGAACCGAAACTAAAGTGGAAATCCGGGGTATCGGTGAAGATCGGCGGGCTCAATGCCAAGGTCCTTTACAAGGGGGCGGCCCCGGAATTGATTCACGGCGTGGCCCAGATCAATGCACTCATCCCCGCGGGCGTTACAGCCGGCGACGCGGTGCCTCTCGAAATCATGATCGGAGACGCAGTGAGCCAGCCCGCCATTACCGTGGCCGTTGGCGGAGGCGAATAGGAGACCGGCAATCGTCTTACCGCGTCCACGAATCGGAGGAATTCCGGTCTTGTTCGTTAGCCATTCCAACTCGCTTTGCATTTACATTGGTAATCCGCCTGAAGATGCGGGACCCCGGGGTTCCACTTCAGTTCACCCGGTGCCCCCTTCCGGGGGCGGGTCCGAGGCCCCACGGCATCCCGGCCGCAAGGCGAAACCTCGGGTTCGGGGGGCGGAGCCCAACGCTGAAGTTTGGCCTATAGCAACATTGTGAGGGCTGGACTTCGTTTTGATTCCACACCTACGGCACAGCACAAGAAAAGGGCGGTCCGAAGACCGCCCCTGGATCAAGGTTGACTATCGGTTACGCGACTAAAAGATAATCTTGAGCGCCATCTGAATGATGCGCGCCTGGTTTTGGGTCGACATAACCGCTCCGAAATTCGGGTTGGACGGGTTGTTGCCCGGCCGTGCGAACTCCGGTGAGTTGAAGGCATTGAAGGCTTCCGCCCGGAGGTCGACCCGGAGACCTTCTCGGACTCCGTCCAGCCGGAACTGGCGAAAGACCGAAATGTCGAAGTTCGCCGCGCCGTCCCTCCTGAGGAGATTGCGGGGGGTGGCACCGAAGGTGAACGGAGCGGGCGCCGCGAAAGCCCCCGTATCGAACGAGCGAGTCGGCGTCGGGTTGCTGAGCGTTCCTTCCCCCGTGGCGTTCAACCGCTCGTAGAAACCGTCGTAGCAAGTTGAAGTTGCCGGTGTTGGCAATATCGCCCGCGACGCCTACCGAGAACGGCTGGCCGTCGTAGAACGAAGCGATACCGTTGATCTGCCAGTTGCCGGTAGTCGGAGTGGGTTGGGTGGGTGTCGGATTGTTGAGGTTGTTCGCGAGAGTCTCGCCAACACCCGGCCAGGTGGCCGAATAGTTCTGCGCTAACTGCACCACCGCCGACCAGCTGTCGAAGAACATACCGAACGAGCTGCGGAGAGCGGTCTTATCGCTCAACCGATAGGCTGGCCCGAAGCACGGCTGCCAGTTGTCGCTGTAGTCGTTGTAGATCTTGCCGCGAGGCTCCACGGCAAGTAGCGCGGCACGTTGTCCTCGGGACGTCGTGGGCCAAGTGGAGAAGTCAGTCGAACGAGAGAGGAAATCAGCTGAACCTCTGCTGCCCGAATGTGCGAGCAAGCGGGCCCGGTTGTGAAGTGAGCTTAGGCTCAGCCTCTTCAATCTAAGCGGCTACGTAGTTTTGGCGAACGACAGCTAACTTGACAATGCCGACCCGGCTGGTGCACGGACATGGCGAACGGCTAAGATAGGGCTGTGTCTCGTAGCGGAAGACACTCTCTTTGGGCTGGGAGGAACAGTGGGAGTAATGGAAAGGGCCGGGCCGGTTTTTCTCTTAGCGGCGGTCTTTAGCCCGGTGGCGGCGACCGCCGCCGCCGTGGACTTCAATCGCGACATCCGCCCGATCTTCGAAGCCCGCTGCCACGTCTGCCACAACGCAGAGACCCACCAGAGCGAATTTCGACTCGACAGCCGCGAACACGCTTTGCGCGGCGGCGGGTCGGGTGTTCCCGCGATCATTCCCGGTGACAGCGCCGGCAGCGTACTTTATCGATACGTCGCCGGTCTCGACGAGAAGCTCGTCATGCCTCCGGTCGACCCGCGTTTGACCGGCGAGCAGGTCGAGCGGATCCGCCAATGGATTGACGAGGGCGCCCGGTGGCCCGAAGACGGCGAGATCGACGCCGCGGATTCGGAGCCCTCGAAGTTCGACCAAGCGCGTGACCACTGGGCTTTCCAGGCGCGCACACAACCTTCCCCGCCGACGCTTACCGACAGCGCCGCGGCCCGCCGCGTTCGCAACCCGATTGACGCTTTCATCTTTGGGAAGCTCGAAGCCCAAGGCGGGCAGCCCTCGCCGCCGGCACGCCCTCATCAATTACTGCGCCGCGTTCACCTGGATTTGACCGGCTTGCCTCCCAGCCTCGACGAGCAGGAAGCCTTTCTTCGAGACCCAACACCCGAATCCCTCGATGGCGTCATTGAAGATCTTCTCGAACGCCCGACCTACGGCGAACGCTGGGCACGCCATTGGCTCGACTTGGTTCGCTACGCCGATACCAACGGATACGAGCGCGACGCCATCAAGCCCTTGGTCTACCGTTATCGCGATTACGTGATTCGGTCTTTCAATGCGGACAAGCCCTTTGACCGCTTCGTGCTTGAACAACTCGCGGGCGACGAATTGCCCGACGTATCCCCGGAAACCCTGATCGCAACCGGGTTCCACCGGCTGGGCCCCTGGGATGACGAGCCCGCCGACGCGCTCACCGACCGCTACGACCAGCTCGACGACCTGGTTCGGACCACTTCGGAGGTTTTCCTCGGCCTGACGCTCGGTTGCGCGCGCTGCCACAATCACAAGTTCGAGCCTCTCACAGCGCGCGACTACTACAGCATGGCGGCGATCTTCAATCCGCTGACGCGCCCGCAGAAGGGGCGTACGGAACTCGTTCGGCCCATCGGAACGCGCTCGGAACTAGACGCCCTGGAGGTGCGCGACGAAAAAATCCGGGCCCTCGAGGAAAAGATCGAAGCGATCCGCGAGCAGGTGCAAACGGAATTCCTCTCCGCCGGCAAGAGCGCGCTCCCGGCGCGGGCCGTGCGCGCCTATCTGACACCCCAAGCCGACAGGGACGCGGTCGCGAAATCGCTGGCTCGGGAGTTCCGCGAACAGCTGGACGCGGAACTCGAAAAGGCCGGCCCGCGTAGCGCTCGGAGTAAGGTCTTCGATATCGAGGATCGCATTTGCGACCTCCGCGATGAGACGCCGACTCGCGATTCCGCTTACATCCTTCACGAGCCGCGGCGCGAGCCGCCGGCGAGTCATCTGCTGATTCGCGGCAAGGCCTCCAATCCCGGTCCGCAAGTGCCGCCCGCCGTACCGGCCGTGTTGTCCGAACCGGCGCCGACGTTCCCCGCTTGGGAGGAATCGAATCCGACCAGCCTGCGCCGCCTGGCCCTCGCTCGCTGGATCGCCGACCCCAACAATCCCTTGACGGCTCGGGTGATCGTTAACCGCGTTTGGCAATTTCACTTCGGCGAAGGAATCGTGCGAACACCTAGTGACTTCGGTCTGCAGGGCGAACCCCCGACGCACCCCGAACTTCTCGACTGGCTCGCGAACTGGTTCATCGAGCACGGCTGGTCCCTCAAGAAACTCCACCGGCTCATCATGACCAGCAACACCTATCGCATGAGCAAGGAATGGGACGTTGCGTACGGTGCCGACGATCCCGACAACCGATTGTTTTGGCGTGTCCCTTATCGACGGCTCGAAGTGGAGGCGATCCGAGACTCGATGCTGGCAGTCAGCGGACGGCTGAACCCGCAAATGTACGGCCCCCCGATGTACCCCTACGTCTCCCCGGCCGCGCTCGAAGGCTCCAGCGACCCGCACCTCATCTGGCGCCCCTTCGACGAACAGGACGCCTCCCGCCGCACGATCTACGCCTTTGTGAAGCGCTCGATGATCGTCCCGATGCTCGAAGTGCTTGACCTGTGCGACACGACGAAATCCTCCGCCAAGCGCATCAACACCGCGGTGGCGACCCAGGCCTTGACGCTTTTCAACGGCGAATTCGTGAACCGCCAAGCCCGACACCTGGCCGAGCGTTTGGTCAGGGAAGCGGGCCCCGACCCGCGCGATCAAATCGACCGCGCTTTCCGCCTCGCCTTGGCCCGGCCGCCGACTGGGGAAGAGCAACGGTCGCTGCTCTTGTTTCTGGAGGACGAATCGACAAGGCCGGCGGCTGAAGCGGGCGCCGCTCTCGATCACAGGCGCGCTGGAGAAGCGGCGTCACAGGAAGCGCTGGTGCAGATGTGCCGGGTGATCTTTAACATGAACGAGTTTGTGTATGCGGACTGACCTGAACCTTCAATTCGAGGCCGGGGGAGACAAGCTGAGAGCTTGTCTCAACTGTGACTAGGACAAACAAGAGTGTTCGTCCCTACCCCGGATGAGTGGTACGATTTGCATATGAAGCGGTCCGAAAATCATAGCCGAAGAGAATTCCTGGTCAACACCGGCGCCGGGTTCGGGGCTCTCGCTCTGATCGACCTGCTTTCTCGTGACGGGTTCTTTTCGTCGCAGGCTCACGCGGCTTCCGCGAAGGCATCCTCTGGGGCGAAGAGCGTGCTCGCCAATCGCCCGCCTCACTTCCCCACGAAAGCGAAGCACGTTGTCTTCCTGTTCATGAACGGCGCTCCCAGCCAGGTGGACACGTTCGACCCTAAGCCGGCGCTAACGAAATTCAATGGCAGCCCGTACAAGGGCGACACCGTGATCGGTTCCAACAACCGTCCCATCGGTCATTTGATGCAGTCCCCGTTCGAGTTCGCCAAGCACGGACAAAGCGGACTCGAAATCAGCAGCCTTTTCCCAAACATCGCCAAGCACGCCGATGACTTATGCGTCATCCGATCGCTGCAGACCGATACGGCCGCGCATGCTTCCGGTTGCATTCAGATGAACACGGGCAACGTCGTCATCGGGAAGCCGAGCTTGGGGTCCTGGCTCGGCTACGGTTTGGGAACCGAAAGCGAGGATTTGCCCGGCTTCGTTGTGATGACCGATCCGCGCGGCGGACCGATCGGGAGCGCTTCGAACTGGAGCGCCGGCTTCATGCCGGCGGCATACCAGGGCACCCTGTTTCGCAGCGGCGGCTCGCCATTGCTGAACCTCGAAACGCCGCACGGGGTCACCGATCCAACTCAGCGACACGCGTTGGATCTTCTCAAGAATCTGAACGAGTCCCACCAACAACGGTATGCGGGCGATTCCGAACTCGAGGCGCGCATCCATTCTTATGAGTTGGCGTACCGCATGCAAACCACCGCCGCCGAGGCGGTCGATCTGGACGCCGAGAGCCGGCAAACACGGGAAATGTACGGCCTCCACACGAAGCTGACCGAGGACTTCGGCCGCAAGTGTCTGATCACGCGCCGGCTGATCGAACGCGGCGTGCGGTTCATTCAGCTCTATTCCGGCGGCGGTCACATTGAAGACACCTGGGACGGCCACAACGACTGCATCTCCAACCACACGCTCCACGCGGGCGAGACGGATCAGCCGATCGGCGCCCTCATTTCGGACTTGAAGCGCGCCGGCCTATGGGATGAAACGCTGATTGTTTGGGGAGGCGAGTTCGGCCGCACGCCGACCAGCGAGGGAGTCGGCAAGTCGGGCCGCGATCACAACTGGCTCGGGTTCAGTATGTGGCTGGCGGGCGCCGGCGTAAAAGGCGGGCAGGCGATCGGAGCGACCGACGAGCTGGGTTTTCGGGCCGTCGAGGACCCCTGGCATGTGTCGGACTTGCACGCTACCATCCTTCATCTGATGGGGCTCGATCACACCAAACTCACCTATTTCTCCCAAGGCCTCGACCAACGACTCACCGGCGTCCGAGGCGAGGTGATTCGTAAAGCACTCGCCTGAGCCGGCGCCGCGGACCGCGAATTCGAGCGGGCTTCGCTGACTGAAGAAGGTGACGCGTGTTTGCTGAAAGGGAGAGCCCCCCCCGCGGACGTCAGGGGCAACGTCGCCTTGGGGTCATTGACTTGACATTGCCTGTCACCGCCCTAGTTGGGGTATTTGACCAACTCCGCCGGCCATTACATCGTGGGCTCTGAGGTTTCCGGTCCAGGCGACCCGCTAATCTCTCCGAAGCAGTAGAGGTTCTGGTGAGTGCGTACGTAGAGACGACCGTCGGCGATCGCCGGGGTCGCGCTGCGTCGGCGCCGCCCTCGTCGAGCGCCAAGCTGTGCAGCACTTCCCATTCGCCCCCGGCCTTCACCACGGTGAGCGTGCCGTCCATGTCCAGGAAGAACAGCTTGCCGTCGGCGGCGACCGGAGACGCGCGGTAGGCGCCCATCGCCCGCGGCAGCCGCGCTTGTTTGAGAATTTCTCCCGTCGCGGCGTCGATGCTTGACAGAATACCCGCGTCGCGCACCGAGTAGATCACGCCCTCATACAGCAGCGGGGACGGCACATTCCCTATCCTTCGCTGTTGAGCCCATTCCACGTTTTCCAAAGCAGATTTTCGCCAAGCGAGGGCCGCTCAACGATACGTCCCGCGGCCACGCCCGCGGCGTTCGGCCCCCGAAAGCGCGTCCAGTCGGCGCCAAACAATATAGAGGCCGGCAGCAATACGGAAAGCAGCACCCACCAAAGCATCATCTCGGGCCATTCTAACAATCGCGAGGCCGGGCTCGATGGGGTATTCGGCGAGGTCGGATTCCTTCGACCGGCCTTGTCAACTTAACCGGCAGCCGAGGGACCAAGCCGTCGCATCGGGCATCAAGCGAGATCTCGCTATCCATATCTTGAGGCTGTCTCAGCTTGTGACGCGTTAACTTGACAATGCTGCGGGCCGGACTGCGACGATGTTGTCGGATTACATATCCCGCAGGCGGAACTTCGACCCGAGCGGTATCGCAAGAAGAACGGGTCGGCGGTTCCGCCTACTGTGAGCGCCGTCCACACGTCATGGGAATATAGGTAGCGCTGGAGAAACAAAAACCAGGAGGCTCGTATGCCCTCGAAGATGTATCGCGAAACCCGCCCTCGTTGGTCCCGAATGGTCTCGGTTTGCGGTGTGTGCCTGACCACCGTGCTGCTTGCCTTTGCGTGCTCGGCACCCCTTCGGTACGACCTTATCCTCCGCAACGGAACGATCTACGACGGCAGCGGGGCAAAGCCTATCGTTGGAGATCTAGCAATCCAGAATGACGAGATCGTCGCCATCGGTGATCTTTCCTCGGCCGCAGGCACATCAGAAATCGATGTCCAGGGACTAGCCGTCGCTCCCGGCTTCGTGAACATGATGTGCTGGCATTCGATTTCATAATGGATGTCACCCTGGTCCGCACGCATCCGCTTCTTCATCGCGTCGTTGAAGCTTGACGAAGCGATAGCAAAGATCGAGACAGCCCGCGCCGAGGGCCTGCGGATTACCGCCGACGCTTACCCTTACACGGCCGGTTCCACAGGCCTCAACGCCGCCATCCCGCCATGGGTGCAGGAGGGCGGTTTCGATGCCTCTGTCGCTCGCATGAAAGATCCCGCCACGCGAAAGCGCATCGCGCGCGAGATGCTTGAAAAAAGCGACGAGTGGGAGAACATGTATCTCGGCGCCAGCTCGCCCAAGATCATCCGACAGAAACTCGCCTTGCCTTGGGTGAGCTTTTGTTCCGACTCCCCCTCGCTTGCCGCCGAGGGCGTTTTCTTGAAATCGAGCACTCACCCGCGCGCCTACGGCAGCTTCGCGCGGCTGCTGGGCAAGTATGTGCGGGAAGAGAAGGTGATGCCGCTGGAGGAGGCGATTCGGAAGCTATCCGCGCTGCCCTGTCAAAACCTCAAGATCGACCGCCGTGGAATGCTCAAGGCCGGCTACCATGCGGACGTCGTGGTTTTTGACCCCGCGCAGATTCAAGACCACGCTACGTTCGCGAAACCGCACCAATACGCCACGGGCATGGTTCACGTCTTTGTCAACGGCGCGCACGTATTGTAGAACGGCGAACATAGCGGCGCCAAACCGGGAAGGTTCGTGCGCGGACCGGGCTGGAAGAGTCGACAAGAGCCGTAATACCGGCGAGCGGATGGATCGCGGCTCGCTGGTTGCCGCAAACACCCGTCGGGCCCGGCAAGCCCGTCCGCGCTGCGGCCTGCGCGGCCGACGGGGCGCGCCCTCGCTCAAAGCTTGATCCAGCACCATGGTTTCGAATACGGCACGCGGCTCATGCGATAACTGGATTTGATCGCCGTGACAACCGTGTCGCTCCAGTTGAAGCCGCACCCGTTTTCGGGATCGAACAACCCGGGCTCCTGGGAAAAGCACATGTTGCGCTCGAGCATCGTGTAGTCGCCCAGGGCAAGGTAGGGCGCCTGATGGCCTTCAACCCCCGCGCCGTGGGCGGGCCGGTGGTAGATGTATTTCTCGACCCCGTTCTTGACCTGAACCTGGTGAATCGCGTAGGCCACGCTCGAGCAGGTAACGCCCTTTTTTTGCAGTTCCACCTGCATGTCGCAACACTGTTGACTGACCTCCCAAAGCCGGCGCATATGGGGATCAAACTCGCCCGCCGAGTCGGCGATGATGAACATGCGGTAGTTCTCGTGGCCGTAACCGCCGATCGCGGCTTTCCCGGAAATCTGCAGCGACGTATTACGGCCGATGCGGCTGTAATAGGGCTGATTGGGATGCGGATACGCGGTGACAGCCCCGGCGCGTACCCCCAAGCGAATTCCCGACTCGACGCCGTGATGGGGCGTGCCACCGGCCAGGTTCAGATCCCTGTAGAGGATGTCGTTGATCCACAGCTCGGTCGCCGTCTTGACCTCGAAATCGGTGACATCCGTGCCGTGCGTGAGGATATAGTCGCGAGCGAAGGCGTGAGCGCGATCGAAATACAGGTAGGCCCGCCGCCATAGAGCGAGCTCTTCCGCAGTCTTCACCATGCGCATGTGGAGCAGGATGTCGGAGACATCGACGAATTCGAAACCGGGTAGCACTTCCTTTGCCTTCGCGGTTTCGCTGGGAACCATTTCCCCGTCGATACCGATTTTGGTTCCTTGAATGCCATGCTTCTTGATGCCGCGCAGCATGTGCTTGAACAAGTCGATGTGCCGACCTTGCTGCACTTTACCTTGGTGCGGAAAGGCCCCTTCAGCGTGGTGATAATCGAAATACATCAGCCCGCCGCCGAACCACCAGGTGCGCACCAGATCGCGGTCGAGCGCGGGATAGAAGAACCACGGGTCGGCGTCGTCCTTATTCATGAAGGTGGCTTCGGGACGCTCGGTGGTGGTGTGCCAGTAACCGGTCAGATAGATGGTGTTGACCCGCATTTTCAATTTGATGTATGAGCTTCAGACCATCCAGCGACCTTCAGCGTCTTTATTGATAGGGGCTAGAGCCCGATAAGGACGCCATGGAGGTCAACACCCGATGGGTGAAAAAGAAAACAAGCCGTTTCAGCTCACGTTCAATGGATTTCTCAAAGTCGATTTCCAAGGATCGCGAGTCACCTCGGATGGCGGTCTGATTCTCGTTCGCGAACTGGATGAACGACTCGGACTCGGGAAGCTGATCGACGAGCATCTCAGCGACTCGCGACAAGGCTTGAACAAGAAGTTCGCGCTGGCCGATCTGCTGCGGCAGTCGGTCTACAGCCGACTCGCTGGCTACGAGGACCTCAATGACGCCGTTCGAGTATCCGCCGATCCGACCTTTCGCTTGATCGGCTCGAAGAGGAACTGGGATCGCGGAGCAGCCTTGACCTCGACGCTGCATGGCTTCGAGACGGAGATGCTGGCGAGCGAAGAGAACTTGCTGGGGCTGATGGCAGTGAACCGGGAGCTGGTCGCGCAAGCCGAAGCTCCCGACGGTTCAGACCGCGTGGTGCTCGACATGGACTCCACGGAGAGCCCCGTCCACGGCCAACAGGAAGGCAGTGCCTACAACGGCCATTTTGAGTCCCTCTGCTATCACCCGCTGTTGCTGTTCAACCAGCACGGCGACTGCCTAGGCGCGAAGCTGCGTCCCGGCAACGTGCACAGCGCCGAGGACTGGGACGAGCTGCTACTGCCGGAGATCGAACGACAACAGGCGGAGGGCAAACAGGTGACGTTCCGCGCCGACGCCGCCTTCGCCAAGCCCGAGATCTACGAGGCGATGGAGGAGCGCGGCGTGGACTACGTGATTCGCATCCCGGCGAACAAGAGCCTGGAGCTGGAGATCGAGGACATCCTGTTTCGGCCACCGGGCAGGCCGAACGCCAAGCCCCTAGTGCGCTACAAGAGTTTTCGCTATCAGGCCGAGAGCTGGTCGAAGGCAAGGCGAGTTGTCGCCAAGGTCGAGCATCACCAGGGCGAACTATTCCCGCGCGTCGGATTTGTCGTGACGAGCATGAGCTTGCCGAGCCGCTCGGTCGTGCGGTTCTACAACAAGCGCGGCACGGCGGAGCAGTGGATCAAAGAAGGCAAACAGGCCACGCACTGGACCCGCTTGTCGTGTCACCGCTTCCGAGCCAACGAGGTACGGCTGCAACTCAGCGTGCCGGCCTACAACCTGGGCAACCTGTGGCGGCGGCTAGGGCTGCCGCAGCGAATCAAAAGCTGGTCGCTAACGAGTTTGCAACACAGGTTGATGAAGACCGGCGGTCGGCTGGTCAAGCATGCTCGCTACTACTGGTTGCTGCTGGCGGAGGGGCATCTGAACCGGCGGCTGTTCGGTGACATGCTGCATAGGATCTGGGCGCTGCCTGTGCCGGGTGGGTAGCGTTGCCCGGGCGAGGATCAACAGTTTTTGGCTCCAAAAAGGTTTCGCAGGGAGCAGTGTCGGCCGGAGCGCCGTTCAGTCCGCTCAATCAACGTCTGTGAGCGGACGGACGAGCCCTGGCGCCTACCGGCGGAGGTGATGTGCAGGGTTCAGCGCGAAAAGACGTGGTATTCGGCGCAGCGGGGGTGTATCCTGTGACCGTGCCAGGGCCAAAATGGAAATCCTGGGTTGAGCGGGTCGCGGACCAGGAAAGCTTCTACGCCTCTCTCGGCCAGTCTTTCCTTGAAGCGCGCCACGGTCCGTTTGTTCCACTCGAGCGGCAAGCGATCGTAGGCGGCGGGTTCGGGCGGCCCCTCGGCGTCCGCCTCCACCGGGAGCAGCAGCTTCTCGCTTTCGCCCGAGGCTTGGCGACCCACTTCATCGATCAGCGAAGGGGAGCTCTGTTGCGCGGCGACCTTGTCGACGCGCGAGAGGAAGCCGGCGCCGAAGAGCGCCCAGCTCGATCCGGCGAGAACGTCGCGCCGGTTTCGAATCATCTTCTTTTTCATGGCCGGCTCCTTGGAAGAGGCTGAAAAACGGGCCGGAACAGCGAGAAAAGCGCCGACAGCGCCGTGGTTCCGTCTTGTGGAAATCTTACCACCCCCTCGAACCAAAGCGGGGTTCCCGTTGCGGTCTCTTGGCGCGCCGACAGTCTTGGTTTCGGAACAACCGCGGATCGGATTCCTTCGACCGGCCTTGTGAACTTAACCGGCAGCCGAGGGACCAAGCCGTCGCATCGGGCATCAAGCGAGATCTCGCTAGCTTGTGATGCGTTAACTTGACAATGCCGCGGGCCGGACTGGGGAGAGGAGGCTGGCGGCCAACGCCAAGAGAGATCTTGTCGTCGACGATCGTTTTGCCAAACGCGGCGAGACCCGTACGGTTTAGGCTCTAGCGTGCTGGTTCCTCGGCTGGCCGCGCGCTCTTCGCTTATTGAGTCTCGCAAAATAAAGTGACACTTTTTTGGGGTACGTACGTCTTTGTATGTATGGGAAATACAAAAGGCGTACGGCGGGATTTCGAGGCCCTGGAGAAGCGCCGTTTCAAAGCGATCCGGTTGGTCGAGCAAGGCTGTAGTCAGTCCGAGACAGCGAGGCGATTGAAGGTCGCGCGGCAAAGCGTCAGCGAGTGGCTGCGACGATACCGGCGTGACGGCGAAGCCGGGTTGCGCCAGGCCGGCCGCGCCGGCCGTAAGCCGCTGTTGGACGCCGCGCAGCTCGAACGCCTCGAGGCGTTGCTGCTGGAAGGCCCCGAGGCGCACGGCTTCCCGACGCCGCTGTGGAGCTGTCCGCGGGTCGCTCGTCTGATCGGAGACGAGTTCGGCGTGCGCTATCACGAGGGCCATGTCTGGAAGATCCTGCGGGCGCTCGGTTGGAGCCCGCAACGGCCCGTCGGCAAAGCGCGGGAGCGCAACGAAGAGGCCATCCGCGGCTGGCAGCGCAAGACTTGGCCGGCCATTAAAAAAAAGCCCGCAAAGAAGAACGTACGATCGTCTTCATCGACGAAAGCGGATTGAGTCAGAAGCCGCATCGTTGCCGCACCTGGGCGCCGCGCGGCGAGACACCGGTGTTGGAGTTCAACTTCAACTGGGACAAGCTGTCGGTGTCGGCCGGGCTGACGTTGCGCAACTTTTACTTCCGGCTCTATCCCGGCGCGATCGGCGAGCTGGAGGTCATCGACTTCCTGAAGGCTTTGGTGCGCCACATCGACGGCCCACTGCTGATCGTCTGGGACCGGCTGCCGGCGCACCGCAGCCGCCTGGTGCGGGAGTTCATCCAGCTCTCCGAGGATCACATCGCAACGGAGTACTTGCCGCCCTATGCGCCGGAGTTGAACCCGGTGGAATACATTTGGGCGTACTGGAAGCAGCACGAGTTGCCCAACGTCTGCCCGAAGGACTACTGGGAACTCGACGAGCGCGCCCGCAAAGCGCTGCGGCGAATGCGCCGCAAACCGCGCTTGATTACCGCTTTCTGGAAACAGTCTTCTCTTTGTCTCGATTGACAGTATATTATGCGAGATTCAGTAGGTGTTCGAGCTGCCGACAACTGAAACTATCGCGTGCTCATTGACTTGACAATGCGTTCTCCACCGATACGTTCCGCACCCGCCAATCTCCTGAAAGCGGCGTAGTCCGGATCGCCTCCCCACCCGTTATCCCGCGGCGGTACAATTCCCTAAGATGGGAGCTGATCACGCAAGGGTGCAGCGACAAGAGACGAGAGGAGTGGAGACATGAGGACAACAAGAGTGCCGTACTTAGCCTACGCACGCATGCCGGCGTTCGGATTCGCCGTGTTTTTGAACATCTCACTCGCTTTGGTGGGTTGCGGGCAACCGGCCAGCGAAACGGTCCCGATCGACAGCGACGATCTCGGCGGGGTAGTCAGCAGCACGAAGGGACCGGAAGCGGGGGTCTGGGTGATCGCGGAAACGACCGACCTGCCCACGAAGTTCGTCAAGATTGTCGTCACGGATGACAGTGGGCGCTACGTGTTGCCCGACCTTCCAAAAGCGAACTACAGCGTGTGGGTGCGCGGCTACGGGCTGGTGGATTCGCCCAAGGTGGAGACTGCGCCGGGCAAGATCGTGAACCTGTCGGCGGTGGTGGCGCCCAATCCCGCCGCGGCGGCGGAATACTACCCGGCCGGCTACTGGTTTTCCCTGCTCCAGGCGCCGGACAAGAGTGAGTTCCCCGGCACGGGGCCCAAAGGCAACGGCATTTCGCCAAACATGAAAAGCCAGGCTCAGTGGCTGCGGAACGTGAAGTCGGGCAACTGCTGGGCCTGTCATCAGCTGGGCAACAAGGCGACGCGGGAGATCCCCGAGAGTCTTGGCAGCTTCCCTTCCTCGGTGGCGGCTTGGGAGCGGCGCATCCTTTCCGGGCAAGCCGGCGGCAGCATGGCCAACGGCTTGGCGCGGATCGGCGCGCGGCGTGCATTAGAGGTTTTCGCGGATTGGACCGATCGGGTCGCCGCCGGCGAGTTGCCGCCCACACCGCCGCGGCCGCAAGGCCTGGAGCGCAACGTCGTCATCACCCAATGGGACTGGGCCGATCCGAAGGCCTACCTCCACGATGAGGTTTCCACGGACCGGCGGAATCCGACGGTGAACGCCAACGGTCTCATCTACGGGGCGCTTGAGGCGAGCGCGGACTACCTGCCCGTTCTGGATCCTGTGGGCCACACTCGGAGTCAGGTCCCGTTGACGGTCCGCGATCCGAACACGCCGCCGGCGGCCCCGCAAACGGTGCCGCAACCTTCGCCCTACTGGGGCGATGAAGTCATCTGGACCAGCAAGACCAACGTGCACAATCCGATGTTCGATGAGAAGGGTCGGGTCTGGATCACCTCTACCGTGCGCCCGCGCGCCAACCCGGATTTTTGCAAAGAGGGTTCGAGCCACCCGTCGGCCAAGTTGTTCCCACTTGACCAGGCCGGCCGCCACCTCGCCGTCTACGATCCGAAAACCGAAGATCTCACGCACATCAGCACGTGCTTTAGCACGCACCACCTGATGTTCGCCGAGGATGAGAACAACACGCTCTGGACGAGCGGCGGCGGCCAGGTCGTGGGCTGGCTTAACACGAAGATGTTCGACGAGACCGGCGACGAGGTGAAATCTCAAGGGTGGACCGCGCTCATCATGGACACGAACGGCAACGGCAAGCGGGACGCTTACGTGGAGCCCGACGAGCCGCTCGATCCGGCCAAGGACAAGCGGTTCGGCGCCGCCTTCTATGCCGTCTCCCCCGCTCCGGACGGCTCGATTTGGGGATCGGTGTTGGGCTTCCCGGGCGCCGTCGTGCGGCTGAATCCGGGGACGAACCCGCCCGAGACCGCACTGGCGGAAGTGTACGAGCCACCGTTCAACAACCCCGACGCTCCTGTCCAGGGGTACTCACCCCGCGGCATGGATGTTGACCGCGACGGCGTCGTCTGGACGCCCTTGGCGAGCGGCCATCTGGCCGGCTTCGACCGCCGCAAGTGCAAGGGACCGCTCAACGGGCCGAAGGCCACCGGACAGCACTGTCCCGAGGGTTGGACGCTGTATCCTGAACCCTTACCGCAGATCCAAGGCGTTTCGGATTCGGGCAGCGCCGAGGGCAGCTACTACACCTGGGTGGACCAGTTCGATACGTTTGGCCTGGGCAAAAACATTCCGATCAACACCGGCAATGCGTCGGAAGGGCTGCTGGTTCTGAAGGACGGCGAGTGGATCGTTCTCCGTGTCCCCTATCCGCTGGGGTTCTACACGAAATGGCTGGATGGCCGAATCGACGATCCGAAGGCGGGCTGGAAGGGCAGAGGCCTGTGGACGACCGTGAGCACCCGAGGGCCGTTTCACATGGAGGGTGGCAAAGGGACGACGAGCAAGGTCATGCACTTCCAGCTTCGCCCCGACCCGCTCGCGAAGTGAACGGAATGCATCTCATTCGCTCTGCTTCAAACTCCCGAGCCAAGGATGGAAGCGTTTAGACTCGAGCAAGGTGTTGGGGCTGTGTGATTCAACGTGAACGGGGAAACGAGATGAGCATAAGAGGATACGCATCGGCAAGCGGCATCGTCTTCGCGGTGGTCGCCATCCTTCATCTGATCCGCGTGATTGTCGGTTGGGAGTTCCGCGTCGGTGGTTGGGATGCGCCTTCCTGGGTCAGCCTGGTCGCCTTGCCGTGGCAGGCTACCTGAGCTATCAGGGTTTACGCATCGCCGGTCGATCGGCAGGAAGTGGCTGAGACCGTCTATGGGGGGATCGGGGGAGAGATCGGGGAGAGATCGGGGGCAGCTCCCGAACTCGGAAACCTATTTGACGCAGAGCGCCATCCTGAGCACCAGGATTGTCGGCCCATGTGCTTCCATATCAACGCCTTAACAGCCTTCCCGGACGCCGAATGGCCCAACTCCAATAAAGAATCCTTACCAAAGAAATCCCCTCAAGCTGCCCGATCTGGTTCCGAATAGGGATCGGGAGCTGTCCCCGATCTCCCCCCGTCCCCGATCTCCCCCCCGATCTCCCCTCCGATCTCCCTGTCCCTGATCTCCCGATCTCCCGAAAAGGTGGTCCGAGGCGTCGTAAATCACGCCGGCCCAAGGGCCTCGCGATCTAACGATTGAATTGCCGGCGACATGATTTTGCGCTGGTGGAGAACTTCCGGTAGGCGGGCCGTTCGATTTCCCGCTCCTTGTTCTGACCCGCTCTCTGACGTACGGTACAATCGGACCGCCGCGGCGCCGGCATCAAGACGTGGGAATGTTGGATGTTTTCCAACGTAGCCCTGGCCCTATTTCTGAAGCGACCCCGCGAGGTGATCACCAAAGATGAGCTGATTGAGCACCTATGGGGGGACACTCCACCCTCCGCCCCCGACCACAGCCTCAGCATCGCCATCGGAAAGATCCGCACGGCTCTCCGAGACGAGGCCGACAATCCGCGTTTTATTGAAACGTTGCCTTCGGGCTCCTATCGCTTCATTGCATCGGTTGAGTTCGAGTCCCGACCTGTTGAGGAAGACAAAGAGGACGACGCCATACCACGTCCATTCATGTTTCCTTTGTTGGGCGTCGGCGTTGCGGCTGCCGCGGCGCTGATCTTGTGGTTGCCGCCATCGATTGAAGATCCGGAGACGAAAACGAAGACGACGAAGACGCAGCCACGCACATTCACGATCGAATGCGATCAAGATTGTTCCTCTCCGGTGGTCTCGCCCGACCACCGTTACATTGCGTTCGTCTCGGGCGCCGGCGAAGGGACACTTTGGGTCCACGATCTTCAGAAAGACGAACGACGCGAACTCGCCGGGACGGATGGCGCGAATTATCCGTTTTGGTCCCCCGACGGTCGATGGATCGGTTTCGCGGCCGCCAACGACCTCAAGAAGGTCCGTGTCAACGACGGCAACGTCACGAACGTATGTCGACTCGTGGATCGCTCGTTTTGGGGTGGGTCGTGGAGTCCGGACCGCCGCTCAATCGTCTTCAGCGTGCACAGCCCGGGAAGCTTGCCGCGCCTTTACGAAGTAGACTCGGGGGGCGGCGACCGGCCCGAACTGCTGTTTGAGCCAACCGGCGAGGAGCGAAAGATGGGGTTCGGGCATCCCCATTTTCTACCCTTGCCGGAGGGGCCGCGCATGCTTCTCTACGGCGCCGGGTTCCCGAGCCGATCCGATATCATTCTTCGGAATCTCGATACAGGGGAGCAAGATGTCTTGGAGGTCGGGGCCTCGCCGTTTTATTCTCCCAGCGGTCACATTCTCTATCAGACATCGGCCTTGGCCGAGGGCCTTTGGGCCTTGCCTTTTTCGCTTAAGACGCAAAAGGTCACGGGGGCTTCCTTTGCGGTGAACAGCGACGCCTTGAAACCCAGCGTTGCCGGCCCGTGGCTGGTGTATCTCAAGCGTGGCGGCCAGGTGCATTTGGTATGGCGAAATCGAAATGGAAAAGAGTTGGGCGTCATCGGTCAACCCCAGCAGTGGATGAACCATCCGGCGCTATCGCCGAATGAACGGAAAGTGGCGGTTCGAGGAATCGAGAATCACAGCGAGGACGTCTGGGTGCATGACTGTGATCGACCCAGCAAGACTCGCCTGAGTATGGATCGCGGGTATGTTTCGAACCCCGTCTGGTCTCCCAACGGAGAAGTCACATATTCCAATTCCGTGGACGGCGTCATCGAAATTCATCAGAAGCCCGCTGAAGTTGACGGACCCGCGCGGGTGCTGATGAAGGGCCCTTTCCACAATCTGCCCAGCGATTGGTCGGCGGATGGTCGGCATTTGCTGATCTATAGGAACAACCCCAAGACCATGCGCGATATCTTCTGTCTGCGGCGCCGGGACGATGGGAACGGGTACGAAGAACGAGTATTCTTGCAAACCGCTTTTCGAGAGCATGCGGCAAACTTTTCTCCCGACGGGCGTTTCGTGGCTTACGTTTCAGACGAAGCCGGGCGGTACGACGTTTACGTTCGTCGGTTTCCGGAAGGAACGGAGAGGTGGAAAGTGTCGATGGACAAAAGCGGAGCCCAGCCGCGCTGGAGTCACGACGGCAAGGAGATTTTTTACGTGGAAGGCGACACGCTGTTCTCGGCTTCCGTAACGACCGATCCCGTTTTTTCCGTGAAGGGGCGTCAAGAGTTGTTCCAATCCGCCCTGTTGCGAGGAAACTTCGTGCCGAGTTACGATGTGTCGCGAGATGGCACGCGATTTGTCGTCGTGGAACCCGTCGGCGAACGGCGGCCGGCAATCAAGGTCGTGCAGAACTGGTCCACCGGGTTCCGATAGCCTAAAGAGAACCAAGTTTCCAAAAGTTCAGTCCGCCGGCAGCCATTAACGGGAGCCCAGCGTCGCGCCCTTTGGGACCGACAGATCAAGCCCCATCTGCTTGGCGACGAGAAGCTGCATCATCCGGGCGAATTCAGTGGTGCTCTTATCCGTGTCGCCCGCGCCCCCGCCTCCCATGACCAAAGTGGGAACCTGACGTTGCGCGAAGGCGCCGGCCCAAACCTGCTGGGCTTGCACGTAGGCATCGAGCTTTTGCTTCAGCGCGCCGTCGGCCCGTAGGACCAACCTCTTACGCTCGGCTTCGCCTTGCCCGAGCAGAATCTGCTCTTGCTTCTTCTGGGCCGCCGCTTGGCGGTCGAGTCCGGCCACTTCGACGCGCTGCTCCGCCGCGACGACGGCCCTGATCTTCTTCTCCTCTTCTTCGTACTTGGCCCGCGCCACATTCGCCTTACCCTCCGCCTCGGCCATGAGTGCTTCTTGTTCGGCTTGTTACGCCTTGGCTCGGGCCGTGGCGACCGCCATCAACGCAGTTTGCTGCGTGCCGATTTGAGCCCGTACTTTTTCGGTGTAATCAAACAGCTTCACCTCAAAGTTCGCCAGAGTAATGCCGAGCCCTTCCAGCGGGTTGCGTTGGTAAACCGGGTCGCCCCCGGCCTGCTTCTTGATGATCTTGAAGGTTTTCGTCACGTCCTGCCCGGAAACCGGATCAGCCACCTTGCGGGTTTCTTCCTCGGTCTCATAGAGCCCATTTTGAATCTGATCCCAGGTCCAGAAAACGAAGTCCGCCCGTTTCTCGGAGTAGGACTCGCGGGCGGACATGAGGTTGGCGGTGATACGCAGCGCATTACGGACGACCGGCAGAACAAGCTTCTGCTCAAGATCCGTGTAATCCATGTAACCGTAGGTCCTCACCAAGTCGATCGCTTGGCGCTCTGAGCTCGGCAGAATAATCCGCATGGTTCCCGACACGTCGCAGAGGGAGCCGTCGTTAAAGCGGACCTCGATGCTGTCGTCGGCGGTGGCGCCACCTTCGTCATCTTTCGTGAAGAAGAAGGTCTGTGCTTTCGGCCAGGTCTTATTGAGTCTCGCAAAATAAAGTGACACCTTTTTGGGGTACGTACGTCTTTGTATGTATGGGAAATACAAAAGGCGTACGGCGGGATTTCGAGGCCCTGGAGAAGCGCCGTTTCAAAGCGATCCGGTTGGTCGAGCAAGGCTGTAGTCAGTCCGAGACAGCGAGGCGATTGAAGGTCGCGCGGCAAAGCGTCAGCGAGTGGCTGCGACGATACCGGCGTGACGGCGAAGCCGGGTTGCGCCAGGCCGGCCGCGCCGGCCGTAAGCCGCTGTTGGACGCCGCGCAGCTCGAACGCCTCGAGGCGTTGCTGCTGGAAGGCCCCGAGGCGCACG
The DNA here is from genome assembly GCA_965238125.1 of Bryobacterales bacterium. Lineage (GTDB taxonomy): Bacteria > Acidobacteriota > Terriglobia > Bryobacterales > UBA6623 > UBA6623. The sequence continues at coordinate 2,741,718 of OZ250179.1, forward strand.
GCTTCCCGACGCCGCTGTGGAGCTGTCCGCGGGTCGCTCGTCTGATCGGAGACGAGTTCGGCGTGCGCTATCACGAGGGCCATGTCTGGAAGATCCTGCGGGCGCTCGGTTGGAGCCCGCAACGGCCCGTCGGCAAAGCGCGGGAGCGCAACGAAGAGGCCATCCGCGGCTGGCAGCGCAAGACTTGGCCGGCCATTAAAAAAAAGCCCGCAAAGAAGAACGTACGATCGTCTTCATCGACGAAAGCGGATTGAGTCAGAAGCCGCATCGTTGCCGCACCTGGGCGCCGCGCGGCGAGACACCGGTGTTGGAGTTCAACTTCAACTGGGACAAGCTGTCGGTGTCGGCCGGGCTGACGTTGCGCAACTTTTACTTCCGGCTCTATCCCGGCGCGATCGGCGAGCTGGAGGTCATCGACTTCCTGAAGGCTTTGGTGCGCCACATCGACGGCCCACTGCTGATCGTCTGGGACCGGCTGCCGGCGCACCGCAGCCGCCTGGTGCGGGAGTTCATCCAGCTCTCCGAGGATCACATCGCAACGGAGTACTTGCCGCCCTATGCGCCGGAGTTGAACCCGGTGGAATACATTTGGGCGTACTGGAAGCAGCACGAGTTGCCCAACGTCTGCCCGAAGGACTACTGGGAACTCGACGAGCGCGCCCGCAAAGCGCTGCGGCGAATGCGCCGCAAACCGCGCTTGATTACCGCTTTCTGGAAACAGTCTTCTCTTTGTCTCGATTGACAGTATATTATGCGAGACTCAGTAATGTCGCTGAACAGCTTCAGCCACATACCCGGTTCCAATTTTGCCTCCATGGTGCCCGTCACGACCATCTGTCGTACTTGGTAGGTACCGTTGACAACGGTCACGACAAGCCCCGTACCGAGGATTGCCAGTAGTGCCAGGACGGCTCCCAGCGACACGACTTTCATAAAGGGCAGCACTCTAAATAGCGCCCTCAGCCCGGTGGCGGCGTGCTTGAGTCCTTGCAAGCCGACTTCGCCCACCTTTTTCGGGTCAAGCCCTTCGGAACCGCCGGGATCTTGTTGGTCGAAGATAGCCATGATGATTTGCTCCTTTCGTTCGAATTTGTGTCTCTAATGAGGAAGACGTCAAACACGCAGAAGTGGACCGTTCGAGAGACGCTCGGTGAAGGAAGACGCTATAAGGGGAGGACGACCAGCGCGGCGTTCACGAGTGTCGGGAGTTTCGGCCCCATCGCGACCAACCAACAGATTTCAGCGTCCAATTTGATCTGGAGCGCCCGCGTGCAGTTTGACTCTTTGCCCCCGGCCTACCAAATTCCTAGGACTTTCCACCACAGACCGCCAATGCCCAGCCAGATGACGATGTTGACGACGCTGATGATTCCGCCCAGTTTCCACCAAGCGCCCATCTCCACGTAGCCGGACCCAAACAGGACGGGAGCGGGCCCGGTGCCGTAGTGCGTCATGCTGCTGAATAGATTGCTGAAGAAGGCCAATACCAAGGCCGCCAAAGTCGGCGGCGTGCCGACCGCGGTCGCAACGGCTAGAAACGCCCCATACATGGAACTGACATGGGCCGTGTTACTGGCGAATAGGTAATGGCTGTAGAAATAGACCAAGCTCAGAATCAGAAACGCAGCCTCCCAACCGATGTCCCCAACGGCGGCGCCGATGGTCTCGCCCAGCCACGGAATGAGGCCCAGCTCGTTCAGGTTCGTGGCCATCATCACGAGAGCAGAGAACCAGACGAGTGTGTTCCAGGCTCCCGTTTCCTGAAGAATGTCGTTCCAGGTCAGGGCGCCGCTGATCAACAAGACGGCCAGGCCGACAAATGCAGCGGTGGTGCTACGGACGCCCAACTCCCGCCCGAAGATCCAAAGGATCAGTAGAAGGAAGAAAGTGCCCAACATCGTCCACTCGGCGGCCTTCAACTTGCCCATTTTTTGAAGTTCGTTCTTGGCAACTTGCGCAGCGGTCGGGGTCTCTTTGATCTCAGGCGGATACATCTTATAAAGAACCCAGGGGACGACGGCCAGGCTGACAAGACCGGGAACGATCGCGGCCAGCGCCCAGCCACCCCAGGTGATTTCAACGCCAAGGTCGCCGGCCAATTGCACGGCTAACGGATTGGCCGCCATCGCTGTCAGGAACATCGCGCTGGTGATGACCGTGCCTTGAAAGCAGGTTATCGTCAAGAAAGCGCCGATCTTGCGCGCCGTGCCGTCACCCGGCTCGCTCCCGTAGGATTTCGCGATCGACCTCAGAATCGGGAAGATGACCCCTCCGGCACGAGCGGTATTGCTGGGGATCGCCGGCGCCAACACCAAATCCGTAGCCACGAGCCCATAGCCAAGACCCAGAGTCTTCTTGCCTACCAGCGCCATGAATAGATAAGCGATACGCGCCCCCAGGCCGGTTTTGATGAAGCCGCGCGAGATGAAGAAAGCGATGACGATCAACCAGATGACGCTGTTGCCGAAACCACTCAGCGTTTCTTTGATGGTGAGGGTCCCGGTGAGCGCAGTCGCCGTGAGACCGAGCACGGCGACGGCCCCCATCGGTAGGGGTTTGGCGATAATGCCGACGATGGTCGCGACGAAGATTGCCAGCAGATGCCATGCTTTGATGTCCACGCCTTCCGGCGGAGGGATGAACCAGAATGGCGGCGCCAACGAGAACGGTCGTCAGCAGCGGTATGAGCTTGGCGATTGGGTTTTCGGCCATGTTTGATATCCTTACCGCTTCCGGCTACTTAAATCAACGACCTTGGAGGGACGCTCTCCTCCGCCAACGTAGATGTGCCTTGTCATAGGTGGGACAGCGGAGTCCTCTGAGGGCGCTCCGCGCGTCCCTCGGCAGTGAGTTGCACGCGACCCGGTACGGCACGCCGATAAAACGAACTGCTCTTGGGCATGGCAACTACCCGCACCCCCCGCAGCCGCCACACCCGCCGCAGCCACCATCCCCGTCCACATACACTCCGCCCGATGGCGATTGCGGCTTGAGAACACTTTCCAAGTAAGCGTACTCCGTTGCCCCCAAGCCGAAGACGCCCAAGACCAAGAGGAAGTTAGAGGGATCGACCGCGGGCGTTTGGAGCACGGAGCCGGTGGGGCCCTTGAGCCCTGCAAAGGAAATCGAGAGTTCTTCCAAGTACCGGCGCCCGCGCCTGCTAAGGCGAGGGGGGCTACAGGCGGCCCAGAAACCAATGCAGCCTACGACGCCCATTAGCAAGAGGAAGCCGATCGGCAGGTCTCTCATGAAACCAACCCATGCTCTCGAGGCTCCCACACCGGCAATCACAGCCGCACCCGCGATCCGCGTTAGCGTCGCTCCGGATTCGACCGCAGCGGAAACCAGCAGATGTTCCCGCTGTGACTTCTCTTCGTAAGGAAGGCAGTGCGATGACACGTTCCCGCGCAGCTCACTCTCAAAATCTCCCGGACCGCGGCTCTCCGCGAACCACTCGAAGACGAACCGCTCCAGTGAGCAAAGCTGCTCCACGTCGGGGTGGCCGGAGGCCTGCTGGAAGGTCTTTTCAGGCGCTTCATCGAGACACAGGTCGACTCCTCCAAACCCGCGTCGCGCTTGTGGCGGCCGAAATGGCGGGCGACGTCGTAGAGTTGATTCTCCAGGATCTTTCGTAGCCACGCCAATAACTCTTCGCGCGTGGTTCCCCGGAATTGGGGCAAAGCCTCGTAAGCCCGCAACAACACATCCTGTACTATGTCGGAACTACTCACCTTGTGGGCGGCCGGACCCAGCTCAGGCAGGCTTCGGCGGGCCAGGTAAATAAGAAAACTACGGTAGCGTTCCGGCTTGAGTTCGTTGGATGTTTCCATGCGGTTTGCGCCTCTACCCTACCAAGACGCCAAACCGACAGAAACGAACCACCCGGATCTATCGAAGGCATCGAGCCTGCGCAATCGTGAACAGCGCTCTGACATCTCTGACATACAAGCTACGTTGAACAACACAGAGTGCGTTGAAACGTATTGCCGTGAGCAATACCGTGCGTGGCCGCCCCGTCGCCGAGTCCCCGGCGCGGCGATTTCAGCAACGCGATTCTTGCCACTCTGCAGCGTTTTCACCCAAGCCGCTCCGTGACTGTCGTGGCGCGGTTTGAGGCTTGGCCGGTGCCCCGTGGCCCCAACAGCCTCTTCTCGAGGCAAGCCCGATCCCGTGGTATCCTAAAACCCGTGTCTGACAACAGTGCGATCCAAACCCGCTTGGGTTGGCGCACGGGGAGTCAAATTCGACCTCCAACCGGCACGGTTTGAAATAAGTTTCCTCTATTCAGCAACTTCCAAACTCTAGGCCCGTAGCTCAGTTTTGGTTAGAGCGCTACCTTGACACGGTAGAGGTCAGCGGTTCGAGTCCGCTCGGGCCTACCATTTCTTTCAATCACTTACATTGCGCCCGCCTTTTCTAAGGGCCCGGGATTGGCCGCATCAAGGATGTTTTTCGCCTCTCGCTTCCTCCTGCGTGCCCGCCGAGATCAGCCTCGGCCCTCTGGAGCTTGGTCGGAAAACAAGGCTAGGTATTGGTCGAATTGGAACCACCGATTGCGGCTCCGACCGGTCATCTCACGAACGATTCCCTGTTCGACCTCTGCCACACCTCGCAGAAAGAATTTGATCCTTCCTTCCCAATCACCAAAGTCACGCACTGATTGGAGAGAATCGTAGTACTCTGCCGATTACGTTTGAAAAAGTGCGACAGGTAGAGAACTGGTTTCTGCAACGCCTTCCCTTCCACCAAGAGAAACGTGATCTGCAGCCGTCCCATTCGACCGTTTCCGTCGAGAAACGAGTGGATCGTCTCGAACTGGGAGTGTGCCGGTCCAACCCTAATCAGCAAGGGCAGATCGTCACTGGCGTGCAGAAGATTCTCCAAGTCAGAGAGAGCGTTCGGCACTACATGGATCGGGGACGGGACAAACGTCGCGTCCCCGATCGGACAACCAGCCGGACCGATCCAGTCTTGGCGGGTCCGCAGTTCGCCTGGCGTCTGGTCGCTACCACGCACGCCCCTCAGCAGTCGCCGGTGAATTTCACGAATCAATCGGACTGAAACAGGAATATCAGTCAAACGCTGAAGACCGAGGTTCATAGCGTCCACGTAGTTGAATACTTCCTGGACGTCCTTGGGGCGACTGGGCGAATATATCTTGGCTTCGGCCTCCAACAAATCTCCCTGGTGCTTTCGGTACCTTCGATCTGGCTGGATAGTACCGCCTCCCTGCGCACGTACATCCGCACGAACAGGTCCGGGTTTGGCAGGGTGAGCACTGAACCGTCCAGGCGGCCGAGAAGATGTTGGCTTCCGAAGCAGCGCTTGCAGGGTCGATGTCATATTCAGAGAGGGGTTGGGCGGTAGTGGAGCGGGCACAAAGGCCCGATACCCCTCTCGCTGATCGATGTACCGGCCGGCACGATCAGCCGCGGTCGGCGGCAAACGGTCCGTCATGGTAAACCTGCCTTTCGTTGAAGCGGTCCAGCCGCTCCATGTGAAAGGCTACGTTTAACACGGTACCTGTTTCCACGCCATATGTAAGCCGGGTTTAGCAAGCCTTCTCCCGTCGGGAACTCCGCAACCACCCTCACATCCCAGGCCGGCCTCCGAAGGGTTCTTGGGGGTTGACAGACAACCCTCGATGTTATATAAATGAATGAGTCATTCATTTATACAAGCCCGTCATGCCCCGAACCCGCCCCGACGATCGTTTGACGAAGCTTGTGGACGCCGCAACCGCCGTCTTTCTCGAAAAAGGCTACCGCCGCGCCCAGATCGCCGACGTGGCGCGCGCCATGAACGTGGCGCCGGGCACCGTGTATCTATACGTCCGCGGCAAGGAAACTCTATTTGACCTCGTTATTCGCGCGGGCCTGGAACCGGGGAAGGCGGCGGCCCTCGCCGGCGCGGATACCTCATTGCCGCTGCCAACGCCGCCCCCCGGGAGTCTGCTCGCCTTCATCCGAAACACCCTCAAGAAGGAGGGCCGAATCACTTCGCTCAACCGGGCTCTCAAGTGCGAGCCGCCCGACGCGGCCGACCTTGAGCGGATCGTTCGAGAACTGTATCGCAAGCTGTCCCGGCGTTGGCTTGCCGTGAAACTGTTGGAACGCTCCGCGCTCGATTGGCCCGAACTGGCCGAACTTTGGTTCGGGCGCCGCCGTTTGACGACGATCCGTCAATTGACCCGCTACTTCGAGAGAGGCACGGCGGCGGGCGTCCTTCGAAACGTCCCGGACGTACGGGTAGCGGCGCGGCTGGTGCTGGAAATGGTCGCGTTCCTCGCCATGCACCGCCGCTTGGACCCTTACCCGACCGAGATGGACGAGGCGACGGCGGAGGAGGCTGTAGTGGACGCCGTCATCCACGCCTACATCGTTCCGGTGGAACCGCCCGACGCAAAGAATCACCCAACAGAGGAGGAAAGCCATGCGTAAGAAAATTCTTGTCTTGATCGCAGTTGTAGCCGTCGTGCTCCTCGGCGCGACGTTCGGATTCGAAAGGTCCTCATGTCCCCTGCCCCGCCTCGCGAAAAAGCAGCCGGCCGTTGCAAAGCTGACGGGATCATCCGCGGCGAATCCGACCCCGCCCAAAGGACTCGACCGGTGAGAACCGGAAATCAAAGGAGACGGCCATGAGGAAACTTCGCCGGCTCGCGCCACTGCTTCTGCTTGGTCTGCCGGCAATGTTGTACGGGATCGGTGTTCTAAGGGACGCCAACCCGGCGGCTGAGGTCCGCGAACTTTCACGCCTCTTGGCCGTCGAGCCCGGAATCACCATCGCGGAAATCGGGGCGGGCAAGGGCCGCATGACTCTGCTCGCCGCCGATGCCGTGGGCCGTCAGGCCGTGTCATCGCCACGGAATTGCGCGCGCCCGATGTCGAAGAAATTCGCGAAGCCGCGGTCTCCGCCGGATATTCGAATGTCAGCGTGGTTGTCGGAGCCCAAGCCGCCCCGGGGCTGCCCACCGAGTGTTGCGACGCCGTTTTCATGTCCAAGGTCTACCACCATTTCACCCAACCCGCCGCCATGAATACGGGCCTCTTCGCGGCATTGAAATCCGGAGGGCGCCTCGCAGTCATCGATTTCGAGCCTCGCCCCTGGCGATTCTGGCTGTCGAGGCCCGCTGAGGTGCCGGAAAACCGACAGGGACACGGCATGCCGATCGCTGTCCTACTCCAAGAGTTGGCCGACGCCGGATTCACCATCGAGCACGTCGACGAGACCTGGTGGTCTTGGCCCGAGCAACGGTTCTGCGTCATAGCGCGAAAACCTTGACCGCGTCCGTCCGCGAATCATTGCCCTTCCCCCGTCGTGACAAACCCATGACACAACCGTGAAGCGGCCGTGATCCCACAACCCTAGAATAGTGTCGTGCGCTGGACCGGCAGACGCGCGATCCCTTTCCTGTTAGCCGCGGCGACGCTCGTCCCGATCGTTGCCCTCGGATGGCTCGCCGCGCACATTCTTCAACAGGATCGTGCCGGCGAGCGCCGCCGCCGCGCCGAGAATCTCCGGATCGAGGCGCGGCAGCTGGCCTTGGCGGTGGAAGGCAGGCTCGCCGCCGTAGAAGATCAGCTCGCGGCGGGAGAAGGGATTCAACTCACCAACGAAGGTCTCGGCGCGGGCGTCCTTTATCAGCCGCAAAACCTACAAGCCGCGCCCGTCTCGCTCGACGTGTTTCAGCAGGCCGAAGCAATGGAGTTTCAACGGCATGACTTGGCCGGAGCGGCCGGCAGCTACCGTCGCCTCGCCCGGTCATCCGATCCCGTGATCCGTGCCAAGGCGCTCGTGAGGCTGGGCCGGGTCCTCCGCGCGTAAAACCGCCGGAGCGAGGCCTTGCGGGTTTACACGAAACTCGCGCAACTAGGCTCTGTTCCCGTTGGCGGACAACCCGCCGAGATGGTCGCCCGCCAGGTGCGCTATCGCCTTTCTGAAAAGCCCGCCGACCGCGAGGACTTCCGTCAAGCCCTCCATTCCGGTTCGCTCAAGATGGACCGCGCCACCTTCGAGTTCTATTCCGACATGCTGCGGGACTGGGGCGGATCCGACCCGCCTCCCAATGAAGTTGCGCGCACCGAAGCGGCCATTGCGTTATGGACCCGCTGGAAAACCGGCGACCTCGCCGCCCGCGGCCGCGAGATCATTGGCAACGGCGGCCGGCAAACCTTGGCGATCTGGACGGAAGGCCCCGATCACCCGATCGTTCGCCTGCTGACGCAGTCTGAACTCGCGAGCATGATCGACCCGCTCGGCCGAGATCAGCAACTTCACGTCTCGCTCACCGACGGCCCCCAACAGGAAGGGACCATCGTCCTGACGCCGGGCGAAACGCGGCTTCCTTTCTTACTCCGCGTGTCCGCTGTTGGCGACCCCTTGAACGGAAACACATTTGCATCTGGAAGGAGCGTATTGATCACCGGCCTATTTTTTGCCTTTGCTCTGATGTCGGCGGCCGCGTATGTTCTGTATCGAGTCATCACCCGTCAAATAGCTCTGGCGCAACAACAGGCGGATTTCGTCTCCGCCGTCTCTCATGAATTCCGAACGCCGCTCACCTCCATGCGCCACCTGACCGAGCTCCTCGCCGCCGACAAGGTGTCGAGCGAAGAACGAAAGAAGCAATATTACAGGTTGCTCGCGCAAGAGTCGCAACGTCTGCACCGCATGGTGGAGAGCCTTTTGAGCTTCGGCCGCATGCAAGCCGGAGTATCGCATGGCGCCTGGAATCGACCGACGCACGCGAACTGTTGCGGGCGGTCGTCGAAGAGTTCCGCCGTGACCCGCACTCGCAAGGAAGAGAAGTTGAATGTGAAGCCGATGCAAACTTACCGCCGATCCGCGCCGACCGCGAGGCACTCTTCCGGGCCGTCTCGAATTTGCTCGACAACGCCGGCAAATACTCGGAACCGGGCACTCCCATCCGCGTGTCGGCCAAGCGTGACGGGGATTCCATTCACATCTCGGTCGAGGATCAAGGCCCCGGCATCCCGCGCGAAGAACAGAAGAAGCTGTTTGATCGATTTGTCCGCGGCGACGAAGCACGTCGTTCCGGCGCGCGCGGCATCGGCGTCGGGCTGGCGCTGGTGAAATCGGTTGTCGAGGCCCACGGCGGCACCGTGAAGCTTAGCGCCGAGCCCGGTCGAGGCAACACATTCACATTGATGATCCCCTGTCAGGAAACCTAAAACCACGAATTGGAAAGTCACGAATCCTAATGTCACGAATCCTAATAGTTGAAGACGATGTCGCGATCGCCGTCGCGCTGGAAGACGACCTGCGCCTCGAAGGATATGCCGTCGAAGTTGTTCACGATGGCGAAACAGCGAGCCGACGCGCCCGCGAAACGGCCTTTGACCTGATCCTTCTCGACGTCATGTTGCCGAAGAAAGACGGCTTTGAAGTTTGCCGCGAACTGCGCCGAGCCGGCGTTCCCTCGGCCATTCTATTGCTCACGGCCCGCACGCAAAAAACGGAAAAGGTGCTGGGCCTCGATCTCGGCGCCGACGACTACGTCACCAAGCCGTATAGTCCGAAGGAGCTGCGCGCACGCATCCGAGCCTTGCTCCGCCGCGGAACTCCCACGGCTGAACAAGGCGACGTCATCTCTTTCGGGGAGTGCGAGCTGGATTTCGCCAGAGCCGAGCTGCGCCGCGCCGGCAGCCCCGTGGACGTCACACCCCTTGAGTTCAAGCTGCTGAGCCTGTTCGCCCGCCGCCCCGGCCGCGTGCTGACCCGCCGCGTGCTGATCGACCAAGCCTGGGGTAAGGAGACCATGATCACAGAGCGCGTGGTCGACAACCAAGTGGCCAATCTTCGCAAGAAAATCGAGCCCGCCCCGACCCGGCCGCAATTTCTCAAAAGCGTTCGCGGCATCGGGTATCGTTTCGATCTCGAAGGCGTGACGCAATCATGACATGGTTGTGGAGCGTTCACGACTTACGCCGGGTAACCTCGGTCTTGGAGGTGAAGTGATGAAACACATCATGACCGTGATCCTGGCCGCGGCTCTTCTGGCCGGCGCGCCAACCAAGAACGACGCGGAGCGGATGTTCAAGGCCGCCCGCAACGCCGAGCTGGTCGACGGCGATCTCAAAGGCGCCATCGAGCAATACGACGCGATTGTCGCCAAGTTCGGCAAGACCCACCGAGACGTGGCCGCCGACGCGCTCGTCCGCATGGTGGAATGCCACACGAAGCTGGGTGACGCCGAGGCGCGCAAGATCTACCAGCGCGTGATCAAAGACTACAGCGATCAGAAAGAGGCCGTTGCCGTAGCGCAAGCGCGACTCGCCAACGGCAATCCCGACGAGAGCGCCAAGGGCGATCGGGTTGTGTGGGCCGGCGAAGACGCGACGCACGTCGGAGGCAGCATTTCCCCGGACGGTCGCTATGTTTCCTATACCGACTGGTGGTATACCGGCAACTTGATGCTGCACGACATTGGGTCCGGTACCACCCGACCCCTCACCCCCAGCAAAGATTGGCGCGGAAAGGGGAATGCCCTGAGTTCGACGTTTTCGAGCGATGGCAAGCAAGTCGCCTACGGCTGGACCAATTATGAACCACGCCAGACGGAAATTCGCATTGTAAACATCGAGGGAACCGGCGTCCCACAACCCCGTCGAGTGTTCGAGAGCGAAGATGTCAATCGCCTGTGGGGGACCGATTGGTCCCCTGACGGGAAGTGGATTGCCGTCCATCTGGTGCGGAAGAGCAGCGGCGGCGAGATCAGCCTTGTCAAAGTTCAGGACGGCTCGCTACGAACCTTGAAGTCGGTCGGCTGGCGTGGCCCCGACAAGATATTCTTTTCGCCTGACAGTAAGTACATCGCCTACGATCTGCCCGCCAACGACACCGGTGCGCAGCGCGATGTTTTCGTCATCGCCATCGACGGTAACAGCGAAACCCCGGCGGTAGTGCACCCGGCGCACGAAGTCATCATGGGTTGGTCGCCCGACGGCGACCAACTGCTTTTTTCCAGTGACCGTACCGGTTCCACGGCGCTATGGGCGCTCCCCGTGGCGGACGGAAAACCGCACGGCGCGCCTGTGCTGCTCAAACCGGATATCGGGTCGGTGTCATCGCTCGGCCTGACGGCCTCGGGCGCGCTGCACGTTTTCAAGGACACCAGCACGGTGGCCCTCCACATTGCGCCCATCGATCTCGAGGCCGGGAAACTGGGCACTCCGGTTGTGGAAAGCTACTGCGCCGCCCGGCCTGATTGGTCGCGAGACGGCAAATACCTAGCGTACAAGAAGGGGGAGATTGGCGACTTCGTCCTGGCGATCCGAAACGTGGAAACCGGTGAACTCAGAGAAATACCGACGGCACTGAACTTTTTCACCGAGCCTCGTTGGTCGCCCGACGGCCGCTGGTTGGTCGCCGGCACGAGGGACTTCAAAGGGGACCGGGCAATCTCCCGATTCGACGCCGAGACCGGCGCGGTCTCGGTCATTGCGCCCGGTAGTCATGTAAGCCACGTCAACGTGTCGCCGGACGGGAAGAAGATCTATTACGGTTACCATCCCGAAAGGCGTAAGTCGTGGGTCGAACGTGATCTCGTGTCCGGAGAAACTCGAGACGTTTTCCTGAAACCGGCGGGAATCGAAACCGGTCGCATGGAGCTTTCCCCCGATGGCCGATACGTTGCCACGGTCTCCCAGGAGTTGGCGGAGGGCGGCAAGAGCGAGGACGGCGATTCCTACGGAAAAATGTCAGCCGTGCTGCTCATACCGGTCGCCAGCGGAGAGCTACGGGAACTGCTTCGCGTGGCCCGGCCGGAAAGACTCGGCTGGGGCGGCATGTCTTGGACACCCGACAGCCAAGCCTTGATCGCGATTAAGACGCACGGCGACCGGAGTAAGGATAAGGAAATGACGCGGGAACTCTGGCTCGTGCCGATCGACGGCGATAAGGCCCGAAAACTTGACATCGATATCAGCGACTGGAGTTTGGGCGGCCGCGAAATCCGTTTGCACCCCAACGGCCGCGAAATCGCTTTCTTCGCCGGGAAACAATCTGAGGAAATCCAGTCCCTCGAAAACTTCCTACCGCTGCTAACGAAGATACAGAGCCCCGAGCGCTAGCGACGGGCCTTCTCGACGAAGCAACCCAGGCGCTCGGCCTCCATACCCGACCGGGCGCCTCCCTCCGTGACCGGGCCGACCGCCCAGCCCGGTCCCGGAGGGGCTGGGGAAAAAATGGGGACTGTACCGAGCGCCGACCGAACAAGTCCCCCTGACTCAATAGGCCGCTCGGCGCGAAGTGGACTGTCCCGCATTTTTTCACAGCCCCTGAGGCAAAACATCACCACAACCCGGCCAACTCCACGGAATACGCGGTCGCCGGCCCCTAGCCCACACGGGATTCCCCGACGCCACATCGGTTATAGTACGAATACGCTTGGTCCCCAAATTGCCCGAAACACAGTCAACATCGAAAGTGGTCTCCGGATGGCGTAGACCTGTTCTCGTTCTACTGAAAACCTTCATTGTCACCGGCCTGATCGTCATCATTTGGGCGGCTGCGGTTCGCTTCTATCCGCCCGCCCTTCCCGCCACACTGGGACTTCTAGGCCGCGTGGTCGTCTGCCCGGTGAGCGATGCCGTCTTGGGATCTCACCAGATGTACAAGCTGTTCAAGACCATCGCGGAAATGAATGAGCGTCTGCGGATTATCGAATCCGACGACGCCGGCTACCGGCTTTGGGAAACGCCCATGGGCAACTTCTGGACCCCCGAGCACTCCGCCGTGGCGGTTCTGGTAGCCCAGCAAATGGTCGACGACTATGGGATCGGTGATCGCGGGGTGCAACCCGGGGATATTGTTCTCGATTGTGGTGCGCACGTCGGATTCTTTGTCCGCAAGGCCCTCGATCGAGGGGCACGCCTGGTCGTGGCCGTTGAACCGGCTCCCAACAACGTCGAATGCCTGCGGCGAAACTTCGCGGACGAGATCAGTTCCGGAAAGGTCATCCTCTATCCGAAAGGCGTCTGGGACGAGACAAAACTTTTGCCGCTGTTCGAAGATCCGCTGAACTCCGCCGCGGACAGCTTCCTCGATCACGGAGGGCGTGCCAAATCGGACCACCACATCGAGGTCACGACGATCGACAAGATTGCCGCCGAACTCGAACTGAGTCACGTGGACTTCATCAAGATGGACATCAAAGGGGCTGTCGAAAGGGCGCTGCTGGGCGCCGCCGACACCTTAGCTCAAAACAAACCCCTCATCGTGATTGCAACCGAGGAAGATTCGGATGATCCCCAGGCGATCACCGAATTGGCGAAAGGCCTCGGCCTCGGCTACCGAGCGGGGTGCGGCACCTGCTATGTCGACGGAACCTACCTCCATCCGCAAGTGCTCTTCCTGGAGTGAGCTTCGATCGCCGCCAAGGCCGGCCATGGCTGGAAACGCGGGCTAGTTCGTCCCCGCTTTCTGAGCGCGCAGTGTCTCGATGGTTTGCAACGATTGGCTGACTTCCGCATCGTCTGGGCGGAGTTTGGCTGCCATTCGGAGCCGCGGCTCGGCCTGATCGAGGTCGCCCGAACGGGCGTGGATCAACCCCAAATTCTTATGCAGTAAGAACTCCGTCCGGCAGCTTCGGCAAACCTCGATCGCTTCCTTGAGTTGGCGGATCGCCTCGGCGACGTTGCCGGCTTGGAGCGAAGCCATGGCGAAGTTGCCGAGGGTGTCGGCTCGGTCGGTGGCGCGCTGCTCGGTGCGCGATGCCTGGAAGCGTTCTTGATAACGGCGGGCTTCCTCGGGGTTGTCTTTTCTTAACTCGCGGAAGAGATTGTAGAGGGCTTCGGGATGGTTCGGATCGGCTTCCAGGGCCTTTTTCCAATGCCCGATAGCCTGCTCGCGGTTTCCGAGCTCGTTCTCCATCTGCCCCAGTTCGTAATGCCCGTTCGGATCGCGGGGTCGGATCGCAATATAGCGGCGCCAAGCCGCGGCGGCTGCGGCATGGTTTCCGAGCTGTTGTTCGGTCAAGGCGAGAAATTGTGCCGCGAGGGGGTGATCCGGCTGCAGTGAGACGGCCTTTGTCAATTCGATTCGGGCTTCCTCATGCCTGCTGAGTTGGAACAGAAGACGGCCGCGATTGAAACGGGGCCCAGGCGTTTCCGGCGCCATCCGGACCGCCTCGGTGAACTGCTCGAGAGCCGCGTCGACGTTATGGGCGTCGGCCATGGCGATACCGAGATTCAAGCGGGCTTCGGCGGAGCGGGGATCCAAATCGACGACTTTCTTGAGCGTTCCGACGGCGTCCTCCATCCGCCCGAGGCGGGTTTGGATCATGCCCAGGGCGGTGAGGGCCTTGCGGCCGTCCGACGCCAGCGCCACGGCCTGGCGCGCCGCGACTTCGGCTTCCTTGAACTTTTCCTGCCCCGCCAGCGTTAGAGCCAGATTCGAATAGGCCTGCGCGTATTCCGGGTCGTCCTCGACGGCGCGCTGAAAGTGCCTTTCGGCTTCCTGATTGCGTCCTTGGTTGCCGTAGAGCACGCCCAGATTGTTGTGCGCCTCGGCGTATTGCGGGTTGAGTTCGACGGCTTTCTTCAGCGCCGTCTCGGCTTGGGCGAAGCGCCGGTCACCCAAATGTAAGAGGCCCAATTCGTTGTGCGCTTGTTCCATTTGCGGATCGAACTCGACGGCTTTCATCAGAGCCGTGCGCTGCTCGGTACGATTCCCCAACGCAGCATGAGCCAACGAAATATCGTGGTGGAGTTTCGCGTCGGTCGGGCTGAAACGCAGGGCCTCGGTGTATTCGATAATCGCCTGGGCCGAATTGTCGGCTTCCAAAGCCGCATTGCCCCGCGCGGCGGCGCTTTCAGCGCGGCTGGCGGCGACGTCTTGTTCCTTTCTCTGCTGAAACTCGCGCAGTTCGGCCCTGGCACGCGCGGAATCTTTCAGCGCATTCAATACACGTCCGAGCTGGAAGCGAATGTCGGCGGACTCGGGGTCCAATTCCTTAGCCTTTTCAAGGTGGATCCTGGCCTGTTCGTTCTTCTTCTGACGGGCCAGAACGAACCCAAGGTGGTAGAGCGTATCGGAATGGTTCGGGCGCAAGCGGGCGGCCTCGAGGAGCTCAACCTCGGATTCGTCGTAACGGCCCAATCCGCGTAGCGCGACGCCGCGCAAATGGTGCAGCTCAAACTCATCCACCTGCGCGGGACGACCCGCCGAATAGCGTTCGATCAGCGCGAGCACTTCCGCGTGTTTGTGGAAATTCGCGAGCGCCTTGGCCGCCGACATGCGCGCGGTGTGATTCCCGGAGTCCACGTCGAGAACGGCCTGGTAATGGCGCGCGGCGGCGGGGTAGTTTTCAACACGGGCGTAGGCGGTGGCCAGGTTGAATTGGGCGGCGGACGACCGCGGATGCTTCTTGACCAATTCGGTGAGCAGCACGATGGATTGCTCGGTTTGGCCTTGGTTGGCGTAAGCCGCGCCGAGAGCCAGTTGAACTTCCATGCTGTCCGGGTTTGCTTCAAGAGCGCGCTTGAGGTAGGTCACCGCGCTTGCGTAGCGCCGCTGTTGCATACGGACCTGGGCGATTCCGTAGAGCGCTTGCGGCGATTGAGGTTGCATCGCCAAAGCATCCTCGATCGGCTTTTCGGCTGCTGTCCAGTCGCCCGACTCGAGTAGAACGTACCCCAGCGCCAGCTTGGCTTGCAACGAGTCGGGCTTCAGTCGCACGGCCGCGCGGAGTTGCTCGGCGGCCGGCCGCGGTTTCGCCGCTTTCGCTAGAGCGAGCCCGAGATTGAAGCGCGGTTCCCAGTTGTCCACGTCCATCTCAATGGCTTTCTCGAAAGCCGGGATGGCGCAATCCATATGCCCCCGCTCGGCGAAATAGCCGCCCAGGGCGTTGTAAATGCCTGTCGACGGGGTGGCGAGCGCTGCTTGTAAGGACGCCGGCGGTTCGCAGTCGGTTTGAGCGAACACGGGGGCCGCGAACAACAGCACCAGCCCGACAACAAGCCCAAAACGCCCGACCTGGATACGAGGCATCGACACAGCTCCAGCAGCCGGTGGCCAAAGTGTATTCGGGCGAAAATGGGGGCCTGCCATTCGATTTTCGCCCGTCGAACCGCGTTGTTTCCAACGCCGTTCGCCGGCGAAAGTCGGCTCTGAGGCTCTGGGGCTCCGCCACGGACCCCGAGGTTTACCGCCTTGCGGCCGAGATGAGTCATAGCCTCGGGCCCCGCCCCCGGAGGGGGCACGAATAGTAGCCCCGGGCTTCAGCCCGGTGTCCCCGCCACAAAACACGAGAAGCCCCGGACGCGGACGGGGCGTCGGAGCAATCGTCCGCTTCAACTGCAGGAACGCCCCGACACCCCTCTTCCTCGCGGCATCATGAACCCACCAATTCATAGAACCCGGTCTGCACCTTTCCTTCCGCGGACCGACCTTCGCCCCGCCTGCTAGGACCAATTCTACATGAGTGAGGTGTCGCGCCCGCGCCCGGAGCCGTTCAGCCTTCAGCCCTTCGAGCCCAGCGCCCGATCCAAGTTGAAAGCCGCGCTAATCAGCGCCAGGTGAGTGAAAGCCTGCGGGAAATTGCCCAGCGCTTCGCCGCTGTGGCCGGTTTCTTCGGCGTAGAGTCCGAGGTGGTTGGCGTACCCGAGCATTTTTTCGAAGATCAAACGGGCTTCCTCGAGGCGGGTGGGGTCGGCGCGGCCCGCGCGGGTGAGGGCTTCGACCAGCCAGAAAGTGCAGAGGTTGAAGGTGCCTTCGTCGCCGCCGAGCCCGTCTTCGGTCTCCGAAACGTTGTAGCGGTAGACCAGGCTGTTCGACACCAACCCGCCTTGAGCCGGTGAGCGGTTGATCGCGTCAAGCGTCTTCAGCATCCGCGGGTCGGTGGGAGACATGAAAAACACCAGCGGCATGATGAGGGTCGCGGCGTCGAGGGCTTCGCTGCCGTAGTGTTGAACGAAAGCCTGCCGTTTCTCGCTCCAGCCTTTTTCGAGAATTTCGTCGTAGAGCGAGTCGCGAGCCTTGATCCAACGGTCGCGGTCGGCGGGGAACGAGCGCTTATCGGCCAGCCGCAGGCCACGATCGATCGCCACCCAGCACATCAGCTTCGAATAGAGAAAGTGCTGCTTCCCGCCCCGAACCTCCCAGACGCCTTCGTCGGTCCGGTGGCTGTTATCGCAGACCCAGTTGATAAGCCGCCGCAAGTGGCTCCATAGGTCGGACGAGATCGGATTGCCGTACTTGTTGAAGAGATAGACCGAGTCCATCAGCTCGCCGTAGATATCGAGCTGTAGTTGGTTGTAGGCTCCGTTGCCGATGCGAACAGGGCTCGACCCCTTGTAGCCTTCCAAGTGATCGAGCACTCCCTCGGTCAGCTCACGGCGTCCGTCGATGCCGTACATGATTTGCAGCGAGCCGTCGGGGTTGAGATCATGCGAGCGTTTTTCGAGCCAGCCCATGAAGGCGGCCGCTTCGTCGGTCAAACCGATGCGCAAGAATCCGTATAGCGTAAAGGCCGCGTCGCGAATCCAGGTATAGCGGTAGTCCCAGTTACGTTCCCCGCCCACGCCCTCGGGCAGGCTGCAAGTGGGCGCCGCGACGATGGCTCCGCTCGGTTCGAAAGTCAACAGCTTCAGCGCCAGCGCCGATCGTTCGACCATCTCGCGCCAGCGGCCTCGGTAGGTGCACTGCGAGATCCAGCGCCGCCAATACTCGACGGTTTGGCGGAAGAGGAGGTCTTCTTCTTCCTCACTGGGTGGGCAGGCGCAGGCTTCGCCATCCTCGATTTGTTGAAGCAGGAAGGTCGCGGACTCGCCCTCTCGCAGCGAGAAATCGGCTTGCACGCCCTGCTCGACCTGCCGCAGCGGAACCCGCGCCCGCAGTGCCATGCTCAACTCGCGCGTGCGGAAACACACGCCGTGTTGCGAAACGTCTACCTCATGCTTGTCGCGGCCGTAGTTGAAAGCCGGACGGCAGTCGAGGCGAAACGACATCGTGCCGCGCACGACCTTCACCGACCGGATCAAGGGGCGTTCGTGGACATCGTGGGATGATCCGCGGACCGATCCGCCGACCGGCATGAAGTCGGTGACTTCGCCGACCCCTTCGGCAGAAAGAAACCGTGTCACCAGGACATTCGTGTCCGGCCAATAAAGCTGTTTATGGTTCACACCTTCGGCTTCGACCGGCGCAATGGAGTACCGGCCGCCCCTGCGATCATCAAGAATCGCGCCAAACATGCTGGGAGAGTCGAAGTGCGGCCAGCAAAACCAATCAATCGAGCCGTTCATGCCGACCAGAGCGACGGTCCGCATGTTGCCGATGATGCCGTAGTTTTCGATAGGTTGGTAGCTCATTTTCGGTTTCCCTAATTCTCCATCGGCCGCGGCGAGCCGAGTTTGAGTTGATCCGCGCAATCGGAGGACTCTTCCAAGAATAGCCTTCGAGAGTATTGGGCATTAGGTCATGCCCGACAAGATCGCGAACACCCTGAGCCGCGAAGCGCCGGCAGGAATATAGCCCAGGAACCGGCGAAGGCACAGCGATATTGATAGGCTGCGTGCCCGATAGCGACTAAGAGCCAGGGGCGTTTCGAGGTCGGCCCCGAGTTCTTCGAGCCACTCCCCGACGACTTGCTCGATGCTTTCGACGCTATTCCAGCGCGAACACCATCAACTTAGCCATATAGTTTTTGTTGTATTTATTGCCGCCACCAACCGCGATGGCGACGTATTGCTTGCCGTTGGTCGGGCCGAGGTAGGTGATCGGCGTTGCATGGCCGCTGACGGGCAAGCGCGTCTCCCACAAAACCTCGCCCGTATCCTTGTCAAAAGCCCGGAAGCGGCTGTCGTTGGTGGCGCCGATGAAGACCAACCCGCCCTTGGTAACGATAGGTCCACCCAGATTCGGCGTCCCGGTTTGAGGAACCCCTCGAGCGGTCAACTCGTCGAATTCACCCAGAACCACCCGCCAGCGGAATTCTCCGCAGTTCATGTCGATGGCGGTCAGGTGTCCCCAAGGCGGTTTTTGGCAGGGGTATTGGTTCGAGTCCCACAACCGGCCGTACTTCGTCCCGCGAACGCGATAGGGCAGCAGCGCGCCCCCGGGGCGCTTGACGATGCGAAGCAGCGCGGCGACGTCCATGGAGTTGATGTAGAGCAGTCCTGTCGAGGGATCGAAAGCGCCTCCGCCCCAGTTGGCGCCGCCGTTCGTGCCGGGAAACATCACCGTCAACCGCTCGCCGATCGGCCGGAAGAGCGGCCCTTCGATTTGGGCGTTCTCGAGCAGAGCCATGCACTCGGCACGGGATTCCGCTGTGACGTCGGTGATCTCGTCACGGGTCATCGATTGGCGGGTGAAAGGCGGCGGCTTCACGGGGTGCGGCTGCGTTGGCCAATATTGCTCCCCCGGCGTATCCCCGGCGGGCGCCGCGGCTCTTCCACCTCAATCAACGGTTCCCCCGTCAACCGGTCCAGCAGAAAAACGAAGCCGGTCTTCGTAATCACGGCGACGGCGGGCACCGGCCGTCCATCGCGCTGCACCGAGATCAGCATCGGCTGGGAGGGTAAATCCCAGTCCCACAAGTCGTGGTGGATGGTCTGAAAGTGCCAGCGGCGGCGGCCCGTCTTACAGTCGAGTGCAACGACGCTGTCGCTGAACAGATTCGCTCCATGACGGTCGCCGCCGTAGAAATCGTAAGATGGCGAGGTTAGCGGCAGGAAGACCAGCTCGTTTCGCTCGTCCACGCTCATAATCGACCAAGCATTCGTTCCGCCCCGATCTTTCCACGAATCGCCTTCCCAGGTCTCGTGGCCAAACTCGCCGGGACGCGGAACTGTGTGAAACCGCCAGCGTTGTTCGCCGCTGCGAACGTCGATCCCGCGCACGTCGCCGGACGGGCCTTGCGGGTTGGAGTCGGTCACCCGTCCGCCGACAATGATCACGTCGCCGCAGACCGTTTGCGGAGAGGTCATCCCGTATTGCGCCCGCAGAAACTTCCCGGCGACCCCGGAGCGCAAATCGAGCACACCGTCGTCGCCGAAGTTCGGATCGGCCCGGCCTGTCGCCGTGTCGATCGAGTGCAGACGTCCCGATTGATCGCCGAGCAGAATGCGCTTTTCGTCACCGGCGCTCCAAAATGCCACGCCGCGATGAATGTATAGGCCGAAGCGCGTGTCGCGCAGGTTCGTCTTGGGGTCGTAGACCCACAGGGCTTTCCCGGTTTCGGGATCAAGCGCGAATAGGCGATCGAAGGGCGTGGTGAGATACATCACACCGTCGACAACCAGCGGCGTCGATTCATGCGCCGAGCGATTGGGGCGCCGCGGGTCGTTTCCGTCGCTCGCGTCGCCGGTGTCGTAACTCCAGGCGACTTTCAGACCGCTGACGTTTTGCTTGTTGATTTGATCGAGCGCGGCGTATTTCATCCCGCCCGGGTCGTTGCCCCACGAGGGCCACTGCTGGGCGTGGGTAGGGGCGGAGGCAACGAAGCCCTGTAGGATGACCGCCGCGGCGGCCCATGGAAGGTGATGCTTATGGCCCATGGATACTCGTTGTGCTGCCCTTCGATTTTCGCTCGATGGACCTTCCTATTTCCAGCCACGATAGGCAACCAAAATTGAGGGCTCCTTTCCGATCTCCCCCAAGCTATTGATATGCCATAGGTTACGTTCGTCTTGGGTTCGTTTCGCAAAAATGACTTGGGCGGGGTTTGGAGGCCTCTTCAGGGTGCCGGGTTGGCGGCCGCCAGAACGGCGATGATTCTTCATTCGAAGTCGGCCCGAGCTGGCCCGCCGATCAGCAGGATGACTCTTAACATGTTGATATGGTGGAACATAGTAGTGTCTTGGGTTCGTTTTGCAAAATGTCCTCGGGAGGGGTTAGTGGAAGGCCTTTCTGCTCGCCCGCCGGGGTGACGCGGCGGATTCAGACGCCCACGGGTCGTGCGGTTGGCTGATCAGAGCGACGCGCGAACCGGGGCTGCGGGTACCTGAACCGGTTTGAGCCGTGGGATTGTTACCGGGTCTCGACTTGCGGGGTCGGGTGTGTCGGTTTGGGGATGATTCGCCATTGGAAGTCGGCCGGCCGCTGCCCAAATAATATCTTAAAGTGTTGATATGGCGCGACATAGAAAATAGTGTTGCGGTGCTTGGCTTCGTTTCGCAAAACTCTTCGCGGACCCTTCGCTGCTTGTTTTTTTCTTCTTCTTGGCTCGCCGCCACCGGCCCATGGCTCGGGGTTCCCTTGTTCAGGATAGCGTTCGTGTCAAACCAGGTTTGCCCAGCGGGAGCTGGTCCCCGACCCTCCCCCTCTGATCCTTCCAGTGGTGAAGATTCCTTATTAGGTGGATGTCACCGATCTCAACGCTTCCCGCTCCAATGGGCATCTGCGGCGGCGAATCCACAGCGCCCGAAACGAGTTTTCGTGGCGGTATGCGGTAGTGTGAGTGCTGCGGCTTCATAGAACTGGATGGCCTCTCCTTCCCCTTTCCAGACTAACCCGACTATGGCGGTACGGCCCGAAGCCAACCATCCGAAAACCATGCCAGCCATTCTCCCGCCTCAACCAGACCAACCTGACTTCGACAAGCTCCCTGTGCCGCGCGAACTAAGGGAAGCCGCTCGGGATGTCCACCAGAATGGCCAAAAGCCTCGAGTCACTGTGCGCGAGTTCTTGCGGTGGTTCAATGCCGAGCGACGCGGCAAACTGGTCGCCGCGTGCATCAGGAAAGCACTCAAGCGGGCCAGGCTCAGAACCTTCCCCGACTTCGAGTCAGCTTGGATAGACGGTAGAGTTCTCCTGCTGCCGTTCCGGCCGACAGCGTCAAGCGAGAAACCTGCTGTGGGAGTGGCGACACACGTGCTAGCGCCTACAAAGGAACCGGTTTTCGAGCCAGCAGATCCGGCACATCAGCTCGGAAGACTCAACGCCGCTAACCTAAAACCGATTAGCGTTACGCCAGACGATTCCGTTGAACACGCAGTGACACTGATGCTCATCCACGATTTCTCGCAGTTACCCGTGATGACATCAGAGCGGGACGTAAAAGGTGTGATTAGCTGGAAAACGATTGCTAGTCGTTCACACCTCGGCAAGGAATGCAAGGCGGTTCGCGACTGCACGGACATGCCTCACGAGATGCGAGCCGACCAATCGATATTCGACGCGATCAAAGTCATCGCTGAGCATGACTTCATACTCGTACGATACGGCGATCGGCGAGTATCGGGAATCGTGACTGGTTACGATATCAGCGACCAATTCAACAAACTCACCGAACCCTTCCTCCTTCTGGGTGACATCGAGACTCAGATAAGGAACTTGATTGCACCGAAGTTCAAGAACGCAGAACTGCAATCGGCCAGAGATCCAATGAGCGAGGATCGGAAAGTCCAAGGCGTCGGAGACTTGACCTTTGGAGAGTACATCAGTCAGGATGATCCCCGGACCCGTGATTCGCTGGCCGTTAAGATCCAACGTCACGTTGTCCGCCGTAATCATGATCGCGGCTGCCGGGATCGAATTCTCCGACAAGCTAATAGGCGAACCGAGCACGTAGCTCCCCGGCTCGCTGATCACCGTCGCCCTGCCCCCGATAAAGGTCTTTCCCCGCTCGACGGCCGTCATCGGTACCGTCGCCAGAACCCCTAGCACCCCTCAACCAGGATTTCCATTTTGGCCCTGGCACGGTCACAGGATACACCCCCGCTGCGCCGAATACCACGTCTTTTCGCGCTGAACCCTGCACATCACCTCCGCCGGTAGGCGCCAGGGCTCGTCCGTCCGCTCACAGACGTTGATTGAGCGGACTGAACGGCGCTCCGGCCGACACTGCTCCCTGCGAAACCTTTTTGGAGCCAAAAACTGTTGATCCTCGCCCGGGCAACGCTACCCACCCGGCACAGGCAGCGCCCAGATCCTATGCAGCATGTCACCGAACAGCCGCCGGTTCAGATGCCCCTCCGCCAGCAGCAACCAGTAGTAGCGAGCATGCTTGACCAGCCGACCGCCGGTCTTCATCAACCTGTGTTGCAAACTCGTTAGCGACCAGCTTTTGATTCGCTGCGGCAGCCCTAGCCGCCGCCACAGGTTGCCCAGGTTGTAGGCCAGCACGCTGAGTTGCAGCCGTACCTCGTTGGCTCGGAAGCGGTGACACGACAAGCGGGTCCAGTGCGTGGCCTGTTTGCCTTCTTTGATCCACTGCTCCGCCGTGCCGCGCTTGTTGTAGAACCGCACGACCGAGCGGCTCGGCAAGCTCATGCTCGTCACGACAAATCCGACGCGCGGGAATAGTTCGCCCTGGTGATGCTCGACCTTGGCGACAACTCGCCTTGCCTTCGACCAGCTCTCGGCCTGATAGCGAAAACTCTTGTAGCGCACTAGGGGCTTGGCGTTCGGCCTGCCCGGTGGCCGAAACAGGATGTCCTCGATCTCCAGCTCCAGGCTCTTGTTCGCCGGGATGCGAATCACGTAGTCCACGCCGCGCTCCTCCATCGCCTCGTAGATCTCGGGCTTGGCGAAGGCGGCGTCGGCGCGGAACGTCACCTGTTTGCCCTCCGCCTGTTGTCGTTCGATCTCCGGCAGTAGCAGCTCGTCCCAGTCCTCGGCGCTGTGCACGTTGCCGGGACGCAGCTTCGCGCCTAGGCAGTCGCCGTGCTGGTTGAACAGCAACAGCGGGTGATAGCAGAGGGACTCAAAATGGCCGTTGTAGGCACTGCCTTCCTGTTGGCCGTGGACGGGGCTCTCCGTGGAGTCCATGTCGAGCACCACGCGGTCTGAACCGTCGGGAGCTTCGGCTTGCGCGACCAGCTCCCGGTTCACTGCCATCAGCCCCAGCAAGTTCTCTTCGCTCGCCAGCATCTCCGTCTCGAAGCCATGCAGCGTCGAGGTCAAGGCTGCTCCGCGATCCCAGTTCCTCTTCGAGCCGATCAAGCGAAAGGTCGGATCGGCGGATACTCGAACGGCGTCATTGAGGTCCTCGTAGCCAGCGAGTCGGCTGTAGACCGACTGCCGCAGCAGATCGGCCAGCGGGAACTTCTTGTTCAAGCCTTGTCGCGAGTCGCTGAGATGCTCGTCGATCAGCTTCCCGAGTCCGAGTCGTTCATCCAGTTCGCGAACGAGAATCAGACCGCCATCCGAGGTGACTCGCGATCCTTGGAAATCGACTTTGAGAAATCCATTGAACGTGAGCTGAAACGGCTTGTTTTCTTTTTCACCCATCGGGTGTTGACCTCCATGGCGTCCTTATCGGGCTCTAGCCCCTATCAATAAAGACGCTGAAGGTCGCTGGATGGTCTGAAGCTCATACATCAAATTGAAAATGCGGGATCAGACTTATCCAGAACCCAGAGAAGTGGGCAAGGCTAGAGCTCACGCTGGACCGCAAGATCTTTGTCAAGGAGTTGGTGGCGATCAAGGACATTCGCAATGAGGTGATGCATTTCGACCCGGACGGCATCAGCGAAGAGAACCTCGAAATGCTGCGGAAATTTGCGAAGTTCCTCACTCGTTTGAGCGACCTCATAAAAAAAACAGACAAAAAAACAGGGGACGGCATCCCAATAGAGAAAACAGGGACAGCTTCCTAATAAAGAATCTTCACCACGCGGGGAGGTCGGGACCCGAGGCAACGACTCTTTCCCTCATCACACCTTCGTGTACCCTTCTTGGGCGTAGTCGGCCCCGCACCGCTCGGCCTAGCGCGCGCGGCCCTTTCTTCTGCGCAAGATGATATATAACCCAAACACGACAAGAGCCAACGGCCAGAGGCGCTGAATGGGAAAATCGACCAGCCCGAGTTCTCGCAGTTGCAGATACCCGCCTCCAACAAGGATGCAAACAAAGAGCAAATCCCGCCCGCGCCACCGAAATTCGAACAGCGCATACAAGGCCAAGACGAACATGAGCGGCCACCAACGGCCCAGTTCGCTCCATTCGACCGCCAACAGGCCGAACTGTTGCAGCTGAAAAGCGACACCCAACCCGACCAGTAGAAATCCGAAGGTGCGCCGGCGCCGGGTTCCCTCAGCGATACGTCCCACTCCCAGCGAAATAAGGATCAAGGGCCAAAAGCGCCGAGCTTCCGAGATGTCGAAAATCTCCAGGGCGTCGAGCGTGAGCAGGACGCCTAGAACGACAATCACCGCGCCGGCCGCCATGGTCGCGTCGAAACGGCGCCGAGGGGCGGTCAAACGACCTTCCTTGTAAAAAACGGGGCTCATGGCGACGCCGGCTTCTTGTCCGATCGAAGGTTTTCAACGAGAGTGTCACCCGTCCGGGCTTCGACCTGGCGCATCAAGCAGAGACTGTTTCCGCCCAGGATCTTCCCGATGTCCGAATCGGTAAAGCCACGTTCGGAAAGTCCGGCGACAAGGTTGGGGATTTTCGAGATGTCTTCCATGCCTTCGGGAAGTTGGCCGCGCACGCCGTCGAAGTCCGACCCCATGCCGACGTGGTCCACACCGGCGACCTTCACGGCGTGTTCGAAATGATCCAGCAGCTTGCTCAAAGGGACACGTCCGATGCGTTCGACTTGATCAAGATTAACTTGACGCAGTTCGGCGGCGAGCCGTTGCTCGTCGCCGGCAAAGCGCTTGCGGATGGCGGCGCGCCTTTCTTCGAGGTCGGCGAGCGCGTTTTCCCGGCGGTTGTTTTCGTCGTCGAGAAAGGCGTTGTAGTAATTGATATGCACGACGCCGCCGCGGGCCGCCAGAGCCTGGAGCATCTCATCCGTCATGTTGCGTGCATGTCCCGCCAGCGCCCGGCAGGAAGAGTGGGATGCGATGATCGGGGCCTTCGATGTCTCCACGGCGTCGAAGAACGTCTTATCGGAGGCGTGCGAGATATCGATCATCATCCCCAGACGATTCATCTCGCGAACGACGTCTTTGCCGAAATCGGTCAGCCCTGCGGAGCCGCCCGAAGAATCAGCCCAACCCGTCGATGCGGTGTGAGTCAGCGTCAAATAGCGGGCCCCCAGGCGATAGAGATTCCGCAGCACCTCGAGGCTCGAGTCGATCATATGGCCACCCTCGACGCCCATCAAGATCGCGATTTTCCCGGCCTGTTTGGCGGCGACGATTTCCTCCGACGAAGCCCCGAGGATCAGGTCATCCGGGTGGCGGCGGACTTCCTCGACGACCGCGTCGATGATTTCTATCGCTTTCTTGACGGCTTCGAGAGGCGTCTTGTCGGTTGCTCCGGTGTAGATCGAAAAGAAAACGCCGGTGACGCCTCCCTCGCGCATGCGCGGGATGTCGAGTTCGCCGTCGGCGTGGCGCCGGCCGAGATCGAAACTTTCCTCGACCAGGCGCATCGGCGTGTCGCAATGCAGATCGAGAACGATCGAGCGAGCCAAGATATCGCCGTCCGCCAGCTCGGTTTCGACCGGTCTTTGCTCGCGCGAAGAGGAGCTATCGGGTTGCGAACAGCCGGCAAAGCCGGCGGTGGCGCCCGCGGCGGCCTGGACCCATTGGGGTCGAGTCAGCATGATCGAGGAAAGAAATCGGCGAGGTTCGTGAAACCGCAGAATCGGGGGCCGTAAAAAATTGGGGATTGCACCGAGTGTCTCATCGCCCCGGACCACGCCCCCGGTAGGCGGCCCGGATTGTAGCCCCGGGCTTCAGCCCGGGGTTCCCCGCCACAAATCACGAGAAGCCCCGGACGGGGCGTAGGAGCAATCGTTCGATGCAACCTCAGCCAATCGGAACTCTTCACCCTTCCCATCCTCCGACGGTTGACACCCCGACGCCTCCCTGTGTTGTTGTTTGGGCTCGGCCGGGCGCGCCCTCGGCCGTCCTTCCACAATCGCGCCCGGAGAAGTTCATGGAGAGATTGTACAGGACCGGCGCGGGTTTTCTCACCCTTGCTTCGATATGCCGCGCCCACCGTCGGTCGGTTGGCTCATCGGTTGCCGGCGACGTCTGCTAACTTGGTCGCATGAAATCCAAATTTCCCGGTTTTCCGCCCGAGACGCGAAAATTCCTCCGCAACCTGAAACGCAACAATCGTCGGGAATGGTTTCAGCCGCGCAAAGAGACTTTTGACGAAGTGGTCAAAGCGCCGATGACCGAACTGGTTCTGGCGCTCGGGGAAGCCTTGCGGGACGTCGCCCCTGAACTCAACACCGACCCCAAGAAGGCCGTTTATCGAATTTACCGCGACACGCGTTTCAGCAAAGACAAGACTCCCTACAAGACGTGGATTGCGGCTGTCTTCAGCCCCCGCGGTTATCCCAAGCACGCGGCGGCCGGGGCTTACTTTCACGTTGGCCCCGACGAGATCCTGGCAGGCGGAGGCATCTACGCACCCGGTCCAACCGAGTTGCGAGCTCTGCGGGAGCACATCGGCGAAAACGCCGACGAATTGCGGACGATCCTCGGAAACAGAACCTTCCGCAAGACCTTCGGCGAAATGAGCGGCGAGCAGCTGAAGCGGGTTCCGAAAGGTTTCCCGCCCGATCACCCGGCGGCGGATCTGCTTGTGCACAAGCAATTCCTCGCCGGCACGAACTTGGACCCCGCCTTGACGGAAACCCCCAAGCTCTACCCGCAACTCGTGAAGGTCTTCACCGCGCTGATGCCCTTTCTACGCTTTCTCAACTCGCCATTAAAGCCCGCGAAGTGAGGGGGCGACGCCGACGACCGGCGCGACCGCCCCCCTCCCCTTCGGTATACTGGTCGGTCGTCGAACTCATCGGCGCCACGCGGAGGAAACGATGGCGGTCACCACCGAATTGATCGAATACGAAGACGGCGGTGTAACGCTCGAGGGCTATTTCGCCTGCCCCGAGGCTGCGTCCTCAGGTACCGTATTGGTATGCCACGCCTGGGGAGGCCGCGGCGAGTTTGAATGCGAAAAAGCCCGGGCTTTGGCCGGACTCGGTTACGCCGCGTTCGCCGTGGATCTCTACGGCAAGGGCGTTCTCGGCAGCGGACCCGAGCAGAACCAACGGCTGATGCAACCGTTCATCGCGGATCGCCCGATGTTGCGGCGGCGCTTAGGGAAAGCTCTCGACACGGTACGCAACATCGCCGGCGTGGACGAATCCCGCGTGGCGGCCATGGGCTATTGCTTCGGCGGCCTATGCGTCCTTGATATGGCGCGTGGAGGCGCCGCCGTCAACGGCGTTGTCAGTTTTCACGGCCTGCTCGGCGCACCCGAAAACATCGAAACCGGCCCCGTCAGCGCCAAAGTCCTGGCCCTCCACGGCTGGAACGACCCCATGGCTCCACCTTCCTCGGTCGAGGCCTTCGGCAAGGAAATGAACGCCGCCGGAGCCGACTGGCAACTCCACGCCTATGGCGGTGTCTACCATGCCTTCACCAACCCCAAGGCCAACGACCCCGACGGACTCGGCGTACTTTACAACGCCGACGCCGATCGGCGCTCCTGGCAAACCATGAAAAATTTCCTGGAAGAAGTCCTCGCCTAGCACGGGATGCCGGTTGGCATCCGGTTACGGTTCACGGCTAACGGGGGAACCGCTCCGGATCCAACGGCGTCAGCGAAAACGGCACCCGCACGACGACCTCCACGTCCACCGGCACCCCGTTCTTCAGCGCCGGGTCGAACCGCCACTTCGAAAACGCCGCCAACGCCGCCCGGTCCAGCCGCTCGTCGAGCGCTTTGATCAGTTCGATGTGAACGACCGCCCCGTCGGAGCGGATCACTCCCGAGAGAATCACCTCCCCTTCGATCCTTTCTTCCATCGCCGCCGCCGAGTAAGCCGGGTCGACCTTGAGGCGCGGCGCCGGTGCGAGCAACTTGCCTTCGCCACTCGGCTTGCCGACCTCGGAAAACCGCACCACCCAACTACCTTGCCGACTGTTGATGTTGGGCATATTGACGGCCATGGTGTAAACACGACGGCCGAGAAATGCGGCTTCGGGGTTCACCGCGGTCGGCTCGATTTCCAACTCGCCCCGCAAGACCGCCGCTTGCGTTCTTTCCCGCAACTCGGCCAGGAAAACTTCACGCCGAAAAGCACCGTCTTCCGCAGGGTCGGGCGGTCGGCGAGCCAATGCCGCCAGCGATGACCCCGTCGCGGGAGCCGAGCCTCCGATGGCCAGGTTCGGAATCCGCACATCCGACTCTCGATTGCCTCCGCCGGAGAACCCCTCCCCTCCGGGACCGCCGTCCGGGGCGGCCGAAAATCGGCCCCGGCGGAGCCCGGGCGGCAGCCGGGCATTCAGATCCGACGATGGGTCCACCCCTACAACAGCCAATTGGCGACCCTCAAGCGTCGCATCGGCGGGAGCATCCGACCCCGCGCCTTGTCCGCCGGCTACCCGCTCGGCCCCTTGGCTCCCCGGTTGGCCCGGCTCAGCGACCGGCGCGGGCACTTCGGGAAGCTCGCCGAGAGCCCCCGGCAAAACCGCCGTCGCTACCGCGGAGCTTCCACCACGCGCGTCCCCCGGCAGCAGGTCGGCCGGCTCGGGAACCCCGCCCGCGTCCAGCGCTTGCGTCACCGGCCCACGGGCGGTTTCGGGATACATCTGATACCGCAGCGGGTCGAGAGGCTGAATTTCCCGCAAATTCAACCCCGGCCGCGCCTCGCCGCTCACTTGCGGAGCCGCTCCCCCCGCCAGAGCCTTGCGCTCGGGCATGGCAATCTCGTCGGGCTCGTTCCAATAGCGCAACGGGTCAATCTCCTGTAGCACGAGATCCGAAGCCGACGTGAGCGAGGGCAGGCTCACCTCGATTTCAGGAGCGGGCGCGCGATCGAGCGCCTCGGGACGAGGCTTCTCGACCGGGCGATGGAAACTTTCGTAACGCAACGGCTCCATGGGCTGAAGCGCCTGCAAATCGAGCGAAGCAAGCGAGGTCGCCTCGATCTCCGGTGCTTTCGGAGCCGGCAGCGCCTCTTTCTCGGGAATGGATAACTTCGGCGCCTTCAGCTCAAAACGCGGCCGGGCGACCTTGGGCGGGGTCCACACCAGCAAATTCGGCGATGGGATGTCGTTCTCAATCTTCGGAGCCTGCTCCGAACTCCAAATCATCTGGCGGCTGCTCTGAGGATCCGGGTCGTCGGCAACGATGGTTTGCGGCGCCCGAAACTCAGCCTTATTGGCGGCCCTACTCGGAGGCGGTTCGCGCAGCGGGGCCGTGGCCGGCAGCTTTTCACGAAACGTGTGCCAAACGATTTCGTGCTCCCGCTCGGCGAATAGCTCTTCGCCCTCGATGATTTCCGGAGTCCCCAGGCGCGGCGACCCGCCAAGGGTAAGCAGCCCGACCAGCGCAAGATGCAGCCCCAGCGAGGCCCCCCAAGGCCCCGGAGGGCGGCACAACTCCACCGACTCGATGGTCCGGAAGAGAGCATCGGGCGAAGAATAGTCGCCGTCCCGGCCCGGCATCTCTCCATTATGAGCCGCCGGCCGACAAGGCGGAATGATGAAAAGCCGGAGATAAAGGCACGAGAACGCCTTACAGCTTCAAACCCGAGCGTGCATGTACGGTACGCTGGAGGGCAACTCAACCCACCTCCCCAACCGAAAGAACCCCGTGAGCGCCGACTCGAACGCCCCCGTGCATATCCGCCCCGCCCGACCCGCCGACATGCCGGCCGTCAGAGCCCTGATCCGACGTCACCCCGAAAAGCTCGTCCAGCAAGACCTGCCCCGCGCGCCGTCGTTCTTCGCCGCTTTCGCCGGAAGCCGCCTCATCGGTTGTTGCGCTCTCCAGGTCTATTCACGTCGGCTCGCGGAGGTCCGCAGTCTCGCCGTCGAGGAAGAGTTTCAGAGACAAGGAATTGCCGGCAAGTTGGTCGCACGCTGCCTCGATCGCGCCCGCCAACGAAAGGTCAAACAGGTTCTGGCCGTGAGCGGAGACCCCGATTTCTTCCGACAGAGCGGCTTTGAAACCTTCTTCCGCGAAAAGACGGCGCTGTTTTATAACGTCCCTCGAAAATGACCCGAGCGAGGGGGATCAGCCCCCTCACCAAGCCGCCGCGTAGCGATAAGCAAAAGGATCCGCCCCGGCCTCGATCGCCCCGCTGGGATGCACCTTCACCGCCGTCGGCGCCGAACCGCTGTTCCAGCGACTGCGCCTCTCCAAACGATGCCCCAGCAAACTGAGTCGCTGAATCACATCCGCCGGGATGCGCTCGTCGAGCAACAACAAATTGCGCTCGATCGCATGGTCGTCAAAGCTCGCCACCATATGCTTGGTTTGGAAACGCGGCGCCTCGATCGCCGCCTGAGGATTCAACCCGAACTCGAGAACCGCAAGCAAAACCTGCAGCAGCGCCTGATCCTGCTGATCCCCCCCCGGCGTAGAAAGCGCCATCCAAGGCCGTCCAATCTGGGTAACCAGCGTCGGCGAAAGCGTGATGCGCGGACGTTTGCCCGGCTCGACCACGTTCGGATGATCCGGGATCATCACAAAACTCTGCGCCCGCTGCGTAAGCGGAATTCCCGTATCCCCCGCAATCACCGACGGCATCCAAGCGCCCGATGGCGTCGCCGAGAACATCACGCCTTCTTTGTCGATGACATTGATGCAGGTCGTGTCCTTCGACGACAACTCATCGGTGAAAGGTCGCAACTGTCCCACGAAACGTGAAGGGTGCGGCGGCTCGGGATCGCCGAAATCACCGGGCAAAAACTCGCTCGACGCACCCAACAAGTCAATGGAGGCGCGCCGCTGAGCGCCGTATGCCTTGCTGAGCAACTCCTCGGGAACATCGGAGAACTTCGGGTCGGCATAATACGTGTCGCGATCCGCATAGGCCAGCTTGAGGGCTTCGACCAAGACATGAATGTACTCGTCGGTGTTCCACCCCATCTTCTTGAGGTCGAAGCCTTCCAGAATATTCAGCGCCTCGATCATCACCGCGCCCTGGGTCCAAAAACCCGCCTTGTAGACCTCGAAGCCGCGGTAGTTCGTCGTTATCGGAGCTTCGACTTCGGCGCGGTAGGCCGCCAGGTCTTCGTAACGCAAAAGACCGCCGTTTTCCTGAACGAAACGACCGATCCGCCGGGCGATTTCTCCGCGATAAAAGTGATCACGCACCGCGTCAATGGCGCCCCCGCGACTTCGCTTCTTCGTCAACGCCGCCTTTTCCGTCGCCGCCATGGAACGCAAGGTCGCCGCCAGATCGGTTTGGTGGAACATGCGCCCCGGCCGCGGCGCCCGCCCGTTGGGAAGAAACACGCGCTGGGAAGTCGGGAAACTCCGGAAGAAACGAGTCGCCTGTAGAATCGAACGCGCCCGCACCTCGTCAAGCGGCATGCCGTCGGCGAGTCCGATCGCGGGCTGGATGACTTCGGCGAACGACATCGTGCCGAAGCGCTTGAGAGCCAGCAATCCGCCGTCGACCATGCCGGGCACCAGCGCCGGCAGCAGCCCGTAGGAAGGAATCGGCCCGCTGGTGCGCCCCCGCCGACGAATCTCCTGCTCTTGCTCGGCGTCAAGGCGCAACCCTTGGAAAAACTCCCGGGTCATCCGCTTCGGCGCCGGCCCAAGGCCCGCAATCGAATGCACCTTGCCGTCGGCGGTGCGGATCAGCAAAGGAGCCTCTCCCCCAAAGCCGAAATGCGAAAACTCCGAAACCGCCCCGGCGAACAGCGCGGCCACTCCGGCATCGACCGCGTTGCCCCCCGCATGGAACATCCGCATCGCGGCATCGGTGACTAACGGCGTTCCCGCCGCCACCGCCGCCCGCCGGCCGCGTACTACCGGACGCAGCAAAGGCTGACGCAATGCTTGCTGAACTTGGCGTTGGCGTTTGGCGCGTCCCGGATCGGGCTCTTGCGCAGTCGATTGCGACTGCAATGCGACGGCAAACAACCCAAGCGCGCAAAGGGCCGCGAACCGGAATCGGGAAAATTGCATAACCGAGGCCTTCACCGCAAAGCCACTGTCATAATACCAGCGGCCCGGCGGTCTGTTTCGTCACAACGCAACAGAGCCCCGACCGCAAGGGAGGGGTCCGCGCACAACTCTTCGAGCAACGCGAACCTCCCACGAGCGACCAACCAAGCGCGCTCCGATCGCGTCGAGCAAGCCTCGAAGACACCCTCGCCAGCGAGCGCCGACGCCCATTCTTATCGCGGTATTATGAATCCGCGATTCATAGAAACGGACTCTCCCCGCAAAATCTTCATGAAAAACAACTCCGCGAATGCACGCGCCGTTCTCTGGGACCTCGACGGTACTCTCGCCGACACCGAGGAGTATCACTGGCTTGCCTGGCAAGAAGTGATGAGCGAAGAGGGGCTTGCCATTACCCACGAACAGTTCCTGGCCACTTTCGGACAACGCAATCACAACGTCCTCGTCAACTGGCTCGGCGAGCAGACGTCCATCGAACGCATCGATGCGGTGGGAGACGCCAAGGAGGCCGTGCTTCGCGAAATCGTACGTGCCCGCGGCCTGACCGCTCTGCCCGGCGGCGTCGCCTGGACGGCCCGACTCCGGGAACACGGCTGGCGGCAAGCGATAGCCACCTCCGCCCCGCTCGCCAACGCCGAAACCATGCTGGACGCCTTGGGAATCGCCCACTGCTTCGACGCCGTCGTCTCTTCCGAAGACGTCAGCGCGGGCAAGCCCGACCCCGAAGTCTTCCAAAAGGCCGCTGCCCGGGTGGGCGTTCCGCCTTCCCGCTGCATCGTTGTCGAGGACGCCCCGGCCGGGGTCGAAGCCGCACGCCGCGCCGGCATGGCCAGCATCGGTGTCCGGCCCGCCGCCGATCCCCTCGACGCAACCCTGTTCACGCGCTCGCTGGAGGCCTTGGAACCCGCTGCGTTCGAGCGCCTGCTTTAAGCCGGGGCCGCTACGCGTTAACGCGGCGCCGCCGCCAAACTGCAACTTGCCCATCAATCCAAGCTTCGCACCAACGACGCCACGTCGGAAGAGGCCGACGGCATGCCGGACGGCCTCGCGCTCGATGCGCAGGGCAACGTCTACGCCACGGGACCCGGGGGTGTTTGGATCTTCAGCCCCGAGGGTAAGCATCTGGGGAGTATTCAGCCGGAAAAGGTCCCTGCCAACGCGACGTTTGGCGACGCCGACGGGATGACGCTTTACATGACGGCTCGGACCGGGCTTTATCGGATCCGGCTCAACGCGAAGGGCCTAGGGCACTAGGCATGCAGCGGTAAAAACACCACAATTGTTGTGGAAAAGGGAAGGCGCGGCGCAGTCAGTCAGACCACGTCAACTTTGCACTTGGGTGGAACAGCGAGATTGGGTTGTCGCCAGAATCCGGGTCTTCGAGGACTCGGCGGACCTGAGTGGCAACTTCCGCAGTGTGGGTCTGGAGCTTGGGATACAGCGTGTACGGGTTGCTTGTATCGATCTGAACCCGCATTTTCAATTTGATGTTTGACATCCCGACCTTCCAGCGGCCTTGAGCGTCTTTATTCATAGGGGCTAGAGCCCGATGAGGACGCCATGGAGGCCAACACCCAATGGGTGAAAAACAAACCAAGCCATTCCAGCTAAGTTTCAACGGCTTGTTGAAAGTCGATTTCCAGGGATCGCATGTCACTTCCGACGGTGGCCTGATTTTGGTTCGCGAACTGGACGAGCGGCTCGGTCTCGGGAAGCTGATCGATGAGTATCTCAGCGACTCGCGACAAGGCTTGAACAAGAAGTTCCCGCTGGCCGATCTGCTGCGCCAGTCGATCTACAGCCGCTTGGCAGGCTACGAGGACGTCAACGACGCCGTCCGAGTGTCGGCTGACCCGACGTTTCGCTTGATCGGCTCGCAGAGGAACTGGGATCGCCGAGCGGCCTTGACCTCGACGCTGCATGGCTTCGAGACGGAGATGCTGGCGAGCGAAGAGAACCTGCTGGGGCTGATGGCGCTGAACCGAGAGCTGGTCGGGCAAGCGGAGGCGTTCGACGACTCCGAGCGGGTCGTTCTGGACATGGACTCCACCGAGAGTCCGGTCCATGGCCAACAGGAAGGCAGTGCCTACAACGGACACTTCGAGTCGGTCTGCTACCACCCGTTGCTTTTGTTCAACGGTCATGGTGATTGCCTCGCTGCCAAGCTGCGTCCCGGCAACGTGCACAGCGCCGAGGACTAGGATGAGCTATTGTTGCCGGAGATCGAGCGCCAACAGGCTGCGGGCAAGCAGGTCGCCTTCCGGGGCGATGCCGCCTTTGCCAAGCCGGAGATCTACGAGGCGCTGGAGGAGCGCGGCGCGGACTACGCGATCCGCATTCCGGCCAATAAGAACCTGGAGCTGGAGATCGAAGACATCCTGTTTCGTCCGCCGGGGAGGCCCGGCCGCAAGCCGCTAGTGCGCTACAAGAGCTTTCGCTATCAGGCGGAGAGCTGGAAGGGGCCGAGACGAGTTGTCGCCAAGGTCGAGCACCACCAGGGCGAGCTATTCGCGCGCGTCGGTTTTATCGTGACGAACATGAGCTTGCCAAGCCGGTCGGTGGTGCGTTTCTACAACAAGCGCGGCACGGCGGAGCAGTGGATCAAAGAAGGTAAGCAAGCGACGCACTGGACGCGGCTGTCGTGCCATCGCTTCCGGGCGAACGAGGTGCGCTTGCAGTTAAGCGTGCCGGCCTACAACCTGGGCAACCTGTGGCGGCGACTCGGGTTGCCGCACAGGATCAAGACGTGGTCACTGACGAGCTTGCAGCAGCGGTTGATGAAGACGGGCGGCAGATTGGTCAAGCACGCGCGGTACTACTGGTTGCTCTTGGCCGAGGGACATCTGAACCGGCGGCTGTTTGGCGACATGCTGCGGAGGATCTGGGCGCTGCCTGTGCCGGGTGGTTAGCACCGCACTTGGCGAATGCGAAATCTGTGTACTGAGGACGGAAGCTCGGAGGGGTGTCTGCGAAATTGACTTCGCAGCGGCGGATCAGCCCCCATGAGGGGCAAGAAGGGGGCTCGATCGGTCCCGCCTCAGCCGCCGCCTCTTTCGGGTGGAGAAATGGTTGCGCTTCGCCGGGTGAGGGTGTAGACTCGTGCCGTCAGAGGAGCCAAATCGGAAATCCTGGTTGAATAGTCGGAGTTTCATTTCCCGGTTCCTCGATCCATGTGACACTGCCAAAGGTGCCGGAGAAGATCCCGCTGTTTGCCGCGGGCTACTCCAGCCACCGTTGCGTCAGCCAATCGTTTCCAAGGGGATAGGCCGCGGGACTCTGACGGTGTCCCCATAAACCCAGACCACGCTTTGCACGCCCTACCGGCATCGGACCGCATCGCTCGTGGAGCGTACTACCGACGCCTAGCAGAGTTTACTCAGAGGGCTATATATCCAAGCACCCACGCACCCCTAGGACCAGTATTAAATGCAGTTCGTCTGCTATGGCCGCACAAGAGACCGTAACGTAGTCTACGGTTCCCGATTGTATACGGTAAATATAGTCTGAATGGTTCGGTACTGATTCAGGTCGAATGGGATCGTGTCGACGGAGCGTATGAGCTGTACGGTGGGCAAACGGGTTGCATGGCGAAGGCACAGCTCGTAGAACACGTTCGGATTGTGAAACGAGAGATCGGCGATAACCAAGCGAGCGTTCAAAATATGGTCAATCACCTGCTTGCCGATCATGCCAGGCTTCCCGATCTGGTCGGCACGAATCACGCTCAAGTCGAACTCTTTGACGGCTGGCTCAATGATGAATTCCATCATAAAATCGGCGTGCTGACGGTCTTCAGAGTTTTCTTTGCCAATCGGTGAGATGTAGAAGCAGACCTTCGAATAGTCCGTTACAGCATCGTCGCTTTCAGCTGGGCTAGGCGCTGGACCAGGGATCGAGGCTTTCGACAGGGGGAGTGGTGCCCCGTTGCCTTTGGCGTCGGCCAGCTTTCCTGGCCGGTCGGCTGATTGCGGGGCCTCCTCAATTGCTTGTTCGATCGGGATCAGCCGCTCTGAACCGCCAATCGTTCTGAGCAGCCCTAGGAACTTGGCATTGACAAGGAAAGTGTCGACGCACTCAGCCCGTGCATCGACCTCCAAATCGGTCTCAGACAGGTAATCAGCCAGCACCTCACTTGCGGGTACCTTGTTCCCCTTCGACTTCTCATAGAGGAAATTGAAGGGCTCAACACCTTCGATCGCAAGCTTGAAACGAGCCTCCAGCTTCTGGGCGGGCGCTACGTTGTCGCCGGTTGCCTGGGCTCCTGCGGTTGTCGGTTCAAGGTGTTCCGCTCGATAGCTACCTGTGGTAAGCCCGTACTGCCCAGAGGCGGTGATCAACCTGCGAGCTGCCGCGTTGTCAGGGGGCTCGTCAAGTTTTTCGAAAAGGATTAATTTCCTGACCTTCTTGCCCGCAGCATATTCTTGGATAGCTTCAGCAAGGCGCAATGCTTCCTTGAAGGTCAGCGCTGGAAACTTGCGTTCTTTCCGTGTGCGTTTCGCCATACTCCGCGTCCATTTGTATTGTACCGGTGCGAAAATAACCTACGCTAGATCGAAATCCGTTCGACGATGTTGCGCGTTACGAGTCGCCGCCGGCGGTCGTAGATTTGGGTTGTCTTCGGGTTCGGGGAAAACCGGGGGGGGAAACCGGGACATCCTCAATTAGCTCGACGTACAACCCCAACTGGCTGATTCTACACGTTGTACGAGCGTGAACCCCTACATCTGTGTTCTCGGAGATCCAGCTATGTTATTGATAATATGGTGGTTGTCTGCTGTCCAGAGGTCTAATTAAGGCTGTCCCGGTTCCCCCCGTCCCGGTCTTTTCATCGGGCGACAACCCGATTCCGTTGAAGAAGAAACGAAGAAACAGGGGACAGCTTCCTAATAAAGAATCTTCACTGCACGACCCGAACAAGCGCCGCGACCGCAAAGCCGCCCAGCCACGTTCACGTGGCTTGAACCCCGTCCAGGCCGGTCCTTTAGGGCCGCGACGAACACTTCGCAAAACAATCTCCCCGGGCTCAGCCCGGGGCTAGGGCTCCTGTCGCCGCTCCGCGGCTGCAGCCGTTTGTCATTTCAGGGGCTATGCCGTAATTCGCCGTACGCCTGAAAGGGGATTCGCGGAAGAGCCGTACAGCCAACGATTTCTTGCCGTTTATCAGCGGTGGAAACAAGGCGGTTCGACGAGCGAAAACCGAATGGCAGTCCCGCTCTTTCGCCGGAACACCCTTTGCCGCGGGCTGCTCACCCTGGGTGTGCGGCGGAGCCACATTCGCGGTCTGCTTCGGTGGGGCGAACTCAGGCGGGGCTTGACGCGCCGGAGGGTTGCGCGGCGCACACGTCTCGCAAGCTGAGTCGCCCTACGGTAGAATTCTCACTACGGGTTGTCCCGGCCTTCTCTGTGATGCAGTTGCTTTTGATCCTATTGTTTGGGATGAAACTTGCGGTCTCGCTCGTCGGTTTGTCGCTCGGCTTGCCGGCGCAGACGCCGCCCGGCTTATTGGGGCTTGCGCCCGAGGAAGCTCCCGTGCCGACACCGCGAGATT
This sequence comes from Bryobacterales bacterium, assembly GCA_965238125.1. Lineage (GTDB taxonomy): Bacteria > Acidobacteriota > Terriglobia > Bryobacterales > UBA6623 > UBA6623. The sequence goes on from OZ250179.1 coordinate 2,780,074, forward strand.
GGGAGAAACTCGGCGTATCGAACTACGAACTGCGCATTCTCGAGCGCTTCTACCGAGACCGCGAGGGAATCGAGGGCTATCACATCGCTTACGAAAGCCTCGATCTGAGCATGACGGGGATCCTTGTGCAGCCGCATATTGAAGTGCCCGACGAGGACGAGGCCGCCGCCGCCGCGGGAGGGGATGAGGAAGAAGAAGAGATCAAGTACCCCATGGTGGTGCTCAGCCACGGGTCTCGCTACGGGTTGACGCAGGCTTATCGCGAGATCGCGATTGAGCTCGCCCGTCGAGGGTACGTGGTTCTAGCGCCCAGTTACCGGGGGCGCGGCGGCAGAGAAGGGCGGTCACAGGGATTGCCGCAACTCGCTCGCGGAGAAGTGCTGGACCTGCTGCAGTTGGTTCAGATCGGTCGCCAGATCGAATACGTCGATACGTTGCGCATGGCGATTGTCGGCTTCGAGGATGGGGCGACAACCGCCCTGTTGGGAATCGAGCGGTCGAACGTCTTCCGTGTCGCGGTCTTGGCCTCTCCCAGCCCTTTTTCCGGCATGGCGGAGTACGGCTACGCGGGCTTGAAGGTCCTGCGCGGGCGTTCCGAGGAGATTTTCGGCCGCGAGCTTTCCCAGCACGAGTTGATGCGGGAACTTTACTACCGCGACGCCTTTCGGAACGCCTATAAGATCACAACTCCTATGTTGTTGTTGACCACCGCGGCGGACCCGGGACGCCGCGATTTGCTCTACTTCGTCGCGAATCTAAGACACCTGGGCGTCGAGCATCGGCTACTTGAATATCCTACGTTCCCCGGTTTCTTGACCGCCGCCGATAACGGCCAACGTCCCGCGAATTGGCAGGGTGTCCGCGATGCCGCGTGGGCCGAGGTCTTGAACCTCATCGACGAGCACCTGGTATTGCCGGAAGAAGAGGGCGAAGAGGGCGAAAGCGAGGGGGGGACGGGGCCGTGAATTCGGCTTAGCCTGGCTTTCTCACCAACTGACGGTCGAAGCAGATGATAGGCCCGCCATTACTTCGTTGCGTTTGCTTGCCGTGCTCACCGTACCGTTCAAGTACGCCTCTTTTGCCTAAGAAATGGGGCGCCAAGCGGCCCGCGTCTCGTACTGACGGCCCTCTCATGCACTTCGCCTCGACACTTGGTGAGGAATGCAGGTTAGCGGCGCCACCGGCCGCGCCGGATCGTTCAGGGGAGAAACTTGGTCGAAGGGGGTTCGCCGGGACCGCGCCGCGCGGCGGCGCGGCTCGGGTGGGTGAACGTCCGATCTATTGGTAGCAGTTGTGAGTCTCCGGGTAGCTCGAAATTTGAAGTTTTGGGTCAGAGCTGCCTCATGGATCATTTCAGCGTGGGTAGGGGTGGTTCCGAAGAATTGTGAACGCCCGGTAGATCTGCTCGGCGAACACGACCCGGGCCAGCTCGTGAGGCAGCGTCATTTTCGAGAGCGATAGAAGACGATCCGCTCGCGCTCGAAACTCATCGCTCCATCCGTCGGGGCCGCCGATAAAGAAGGCCACGTCACGTCCGGCGCGTTCGATGAATCGCGCCAACTCGGCCGATGTCATCTGCTCACCCGCCGGATCGAGTACCACGCGCAGGGCTCGCGGATAGGCCTCCGCGGCCGCCTCGTTCTTGATGGGCTTCATCTGAAACGAACAGTAACGCTCGATGCGCGAGGCGTAGTCGAGCGCCAAGCGATCGGTGTCGCGTTGGCGTTGCTTGCCGACGTAGAGCAGGTGAATTTTCACCGTGTTGCCCGCGAGCACGAGGCCCGCGCCGTATGCACGCGCCCGCTCACGGGCTGCGACGCGCGGGGGAGGAAGAAAAGCGGGCTCCGCTCGGCCTACGCCGCCTCGGGAAGGCGGATTCGCGGCGCGTGCTTCCAGAGCCGCTCCAAGTCGTACAGCTTTCTCGTCTCCGGCGAGAGGACGTGGATGACAAAGTCCCCGTAGTCGAGCAGGATCCAAAGCGCGTTTTGATAGCCCTCCACGCCCAACGGACGCAGACCCGCTTCTCGCAGCTCGCTCTGGATCGCGTCGCTGATGGCTTGGTTCTGGCGGGTGTTGGAACCACTGCAAACCAGAAAGACATCGGCGAAGGAACTGACCTTGCTGATGTCAAGAGCGACGATGCCTTCGGCTTTTTTCGATTGCGCCGCCTGCACGGCGATTTCCCATTCGGTCATCAAGAATTTATTCGGCGAGCCACCGCTCGCGGTGTCAGACCCCTATCTTAACGCTTGCGACGGCGGAGGTTAGAATGGGAGGGGTCGCGTTTCTATGAATCCGTGGGATTCATGATGCCGCCATGAAATTGGGTGTCGGCGGGCGGAAGGGTCAGGCGTGGGTTTCCCGCCGCCCCTCCAGGGCTCGCCCGGGTGGGGATTCTACCCAGGGTTCCGCCTTTCGGCTCCACCCCGGCTATCTTCCCGCCCCCGCCGGCGGCTCTCGTCGTGCGCGATTTCAGCGGGCGCAAACGGAATAGAATACGCTCGAAAGGAGATTTTCGGAGGAGTCGCGGCCGGCAAGTTTTGCGAGATGCGCGCTTTGTACGTTTTCGTGATAGTGGCGATGGTTCTGGTTGCGGCGCTCCCCGCAAGGGCCGCCGATATCGTCTCGACGCAAGCCGAGCTTGACCGCGTTAAGGCGCTGGTTAGCGCCGGCGCATTGCCCCGCAAAGCGCTGGCCGATGCTGAACGCAATTACCGTCGGACCGAGCTGCTCGAAACCGTCCGGAGGACCTTGCTCAAGACCGACTTGAGCGAGAAAGAGATTCCCGGCATGCTCGAGGCTGTCCGCGCATTGCGTGAGATGGCACGCGAGAATCGGCTGCGGGCGCTCGCTCTCGTCGAGGCCGGGGCCATGCCGGCGCGGAATCTCAAGCAGGTCGAGGAAGAAGCGGCCTTTGCCGAGAAACAATACGAGCTGGCCCGATCGCGCGCCAAAATCGTTCGCGAGTTGGCGGTGATGGCTCGTGCCGAGCAGCGCCTGACCGAACTCGAGAACGCGGAGTTGGCGTTTCTCTCCGAAGGCACGATCACGTTTTGGGAGCGAGACCTAGCCACGATCGACGCGGTTTTCTTCGAGCAGTTCGGTTGGTCGCTTCCGCTCAGCGCGGTCGGCGATACCGAGGTGCATCGCGCGATGGGATTCGATCACCGCGACCGCGTGGACGTAGCCTTGCATCCGGACGAAAACGAAGGGATTTTTCTGATTACGCTGCTTGAGAACTGGGGGATTCCCTATATCGCGTTCCGCAGTGCCGTGCCGGGGCAGGCAACCGGCGCGCATATTCACATTGGTCCGCGAAGCGAGGCGTTTTCGGGCGACGCGCAAGCAAAGTCAGGCCGACCTTAGCAACCCGTGGCAAGTGTGTCACAGCGAAAATGGGGGGCTGCCACCGATTTTCGCCCGTCAAACTCCCCATTTTCAACCTCCGCACAAAGCGAAAATCGGTGGCTGTGCCCTTTTTTCGCCGGGCGCCGGCGGCGCTGACGATGCGTTATGACGTTCGCACGCCGATGGTCAGCAGCAGGTTGGCGTAGAGCGCTTGGTCGCCGGTTTGGATCGTCAGCACGTGTTCCGGCTGCGAGACCGTCTTATAAAACTCGAATTGCTCGATCGGCTCGAGTTCCACCTCGACGGCGGCGTTCTTCAAGACCGCTCGGTATTGGTTCCACACCGGCGGGTCTTCGGTTAGCGCGAACGGCCCGGAGGTCCGGTATTGCATCGTGTTGGCCGTCTGCACGGGGATCGCCGTTACCAGGGCCTTGAGGACCTCCGTGCAGATCACAACGCCCGGCGCCAGATTGAGGCTTACCAGTTCGGACCGCGGCCCGCGGGTGTTGAAAGCCGGATAGTTTCCGTCGGCGATCAGCACGGTCGAGTAGTGGCCGGCGAGGCCGAGTACTTCATTAATCTTGGGGTGAATGAGTTGGTGTTTCAGCATGATGGATTTCTCACGGCGACAGCTTCGGGAGAGCTATGGGGCTCCGCTCACGGGCATCGTTTGCGCCAGCCCAGGCCGGGGCCGACTTCTCGACGGCGGCGATTCGCTTCAGGGCATTTTTCGAATACTTGCCGGCCGGCTCCAGGCCGAGGTATTTGTGATAGGCTTCGAGTGCCGCGTCGGCTTGCTTGAGCTTTTCGCGCGAACGGCCGAGTTTCCAGTAGGCTTCAGAATAATGCGGGTCCCAGCGCGTTGCTTCCAAATAACGGCCGGCGGCCGCTCGATGGCTCCCCTTCTTGGCGTAGAAATTGCCGACCTTGAATTCCTTCTTCGCTAGGATCGGGTTGAAAACGTACCGCTTTTCGACGAGCTGATCTTCGTCTTCGTCGACCAGATCAAAGTCTTCTTCTCGCGGGGCTTCGGAGCGCTCCTTCAATTGCGCTTCGCCCGCGAAGGGGGCCGACAAGAAGCAGACCAGCAGAAGAGAGCGCACGATTGGATTATATCCGCTTCGCGTGGGGGGCTTCCAAGCGCGATTGTCGAGGGGATCGCGAGAGCACACCGGGAGTCCGCGATGCCGCTGTACGAACGGAGTGACGCACACGCCGGCAAGAGAGACGTCCAACCGCCCATCAGTCTTCTGGCGGTGGTGGCGGCTCCGGCTCCGGCGCGTCTCCAGGCAAGGGCGGCCCGCCGCCGGCCGCCGTGTCTCCCGGAAGCGGAGCGCCGCCCGATCCACCGCCCGTGCCGCGGCCGCGCCGCCCTAGGCGATTCCAGATGTATGCGAGGCTGCGCGCGATGTCCTCGGCCACGGCGACGGCCCGGGATTTGTCGACTCCGGCTTTCGCCAGCGGCGTATCGCGGTAAATCGTCAGGCTCTGACCCGCTTCGACCGGTATCTGTTCGTTGCCCGGAAGCAAACGATGCTGTACGGCGACCAATCCTTCGTCGACACTGACGATGGTCGTCTCGTTTTCGTCCACGCTCACGTCGAAGACCGTCCCCCGCACCGAGATCACGGCCGTGGGCGTGAAGATGCGCTCGCGGCCGGCTGCTCCACCCAGCTTTTGGATGTGAACCTTGATGCGCCCGAGAAACAAGTCGAGCAGGTCCTTGAAGCTGCCGGGGTTGGTGCGAAAGACAACCTGCGAGTTGGGGTAAACGGTGAACGAGCTGCCGTCAGCGACCTCCAGCTGCGCGTAGCCGTCCTCGCCGGTGACGACAAGCTCCCCGACAGCCACTTCGTTGCCCGCGAACAGCGCCCACTCGACACCCTGCCGCATCACGGAAACGCTTCCGTCGGCGACGATCACTCGAGCAGCGCCGGTTTGCGCCGACAGGATACCGGGTCCCAGAGCGGCAAGGAGAAGGGCACAGAGCCAAAGGGCGAGGGCCGCCGGAGCGGCCCTCCGTGCATGGTTTATACACTTTGCCCCCATGTCCGGCATACCTATTGCATGTCTTCGACCGTTATCCGGCGTGCGGATTACCTCAGGATTATCAACGATTTCACCTAGGAGGGGCACGGTTTCCGCCGGATTCAGTTAGGCTGAAGAGACATGTTATTGTGTCAGTTTGACACAGGTTTTTTCGAACGCAAAGCCCGGCGGTGGGGTTTTACGTTGTAGGCGAGCGGCATTCGCCCGACCGATGCGCGCAAGACTTCCGGTTACGAGCTTGATCGCCGCGGCGTTGGCCCTCGGTGCGCTGTCCGCCCAAGCCGCTCCGCGCTGGTCGCGAGTCGGCTCGGCGGCGATTGATGTAGGACTGGCCGGCGTGGCCGGCGGGCCGGTTGCCGAGACCGCTTTTTCGCTTGACGGCTCTGTTCTCTACGTCCGAACCGCGGCGGGGCGCACCTGGCAAACGTCGGATAACGGCGCGAGTTGGACGCCGTTCGCGGCCGGCCTGGATTCACCCGATCCGTTTGCGCGACGGCCGATTTTCGATCCCGCCGCGCCGCCGCCCGACGACGACCCGACAGCCTTGGTGATTCAGCATCCCTTCCGGGGATCGGAACGCTTTGCGCTGGGCTTCAACCTTTACCGCTCGACGGACGACGGAGAGACGTGGGTCAATTTGACCGGGGATGAATTGGGATCGATCATCGGTCCCGGGCAGTCGTCGGTCGCCTTCTCACCGACCGCGCCCGACACCCTTGTTGTTGGAAACTCCCTGGGTGTCTGGAAATCGGCCGACAACGGATTGACATGGGCAGGCCTGAATCGCAGCCTGCCGAACTTCCCGGCCGGAAAATTGCTGTATCCCCCGGCGTCGGATCGGTTTCTGGGGTTGTACGCTGACGGATTCGGGGAACTCGAGACCACCGGACTCGACGGCGCGGCCTGGAGTGAGGCGCTTCAGGGAAGCGAAGGCTTTGCCGCCGCTCGCCTGGCCCGCCTGCCCGCCGAAGACCGCCTTCGCACGGCGTCGTTCCCGCTTGCGACGCCTGACGGTCTCCTGGTCAGTCACCGCGTGTGGATGGCCAGCATCCCCGTAACCGGCGATTTGACGGCTTGCGCGACGGAAGGTTGCAGCGACCCCGCTCGGCATTATATCAGCGCTTTCGGGAGCGGCGGAGCCGGAGATACGTTTTTTCTGGGAACCTCGGATGGGCGCCTGTGGACCTCGGAAAACAGGGGGCTGACATGGCGCGGATCCGCCGCAGGATTGCCGCAATCGGGCGCGGTTACCGCTCTATTCGCTCACCCCGATCAGGCAGGCTCGGCCCTGGTGGTTTTCAACGGCGAAACGGGGGGGCAAGTCTTTCGCACCACCAACGGCGGCGCGTTTTGGGACGATTTGACGGCGGACTTGCCCGAGGGCGGGCTCTTCGCCTTGGCGGCCGATGGAGCGACGGGCGCCGTTTATGTGGCCGGTGACGCCGGCGTCTTCTACACCGCGGCGGATCTAACGAGCCCGGGCCCGGCGACCCCATGGCAATCGGCGGGTGAGCTGCCGGCGGCGGCAACGGACGTTTTGCTCGACAACGTTGCCGGGAGGCTCTATGCGCTGGTCGACGGCTACGGCGTTTTCAGCGTGCGCGCCCCGGCGGTATCCGACGCCCTGCGGGTCTTGAACGCCGCCGACCTGACCGAGCGAGCCGCCGCGCCCGGCGGGTTGCTGACGATTCTCGGCGAAGGACTCGAGCGCGCGGGCGTCGAAGGCGTCACCGCCCCGGTGCTGTTCTCGGACGGCGTGGAGACGCAGATCCAGGTCCCCTACGGCGTCAAAGGCGAGGCCTTGTCGCTTCAGTTGACCACCGGGTCGGGAACGCGCGAGATGGGCTTTCCACTGGCCGGGGTGTCGCCGGCGATTTTTGTCGACCAAGGAAGTCCGCTGGTGCTCGACGCAGGAACCGGGAGGCTTTTGAGTGCCGCGCATCCCGCGGTGGCCGGGGGCCGCCTCTTGATCTTGGCGACCGGGTTGGGCGCGGTGAAGCCCGAGTGGCCGACCGGGGTGCCGGCGCCGGGCGAGGATCCTCCGCAAACCGTGGAGGCCGTCAACGTCTACCTCAACGGCATGTCATTGCGGGTGTTCTCCTCAACTCTCGCGCCGGGCTACATCGGGACCTACATCGTGGAAGCGGAGACGCCGAGCGTCTTAACGTCGGGCACGGGAGAGCTGCTTCTCGAAGCCGGGGGCAGGACAAGCAACCGCGTTCGGATCTACACCGAGCCGTAATCGCCGACCGGAAAGCGCGCTCAACGGCGGATGAACGCGCTGGGCGATCGGGTAGTCCTCCGTCCACCTCGTCCGGATCCGGGCGACCCCGAAACAACAACCTCAAAATCCCCGCGTGCGAACTTGGTCCGCGGGTCCTCGAAATCCCACATCTCACGGGCTGACCGACGTTGGGTGCGCCATCGCTCTTTGGATTGCCCCGTTCCAAGCCCAGAGGGAGGCTTGCCGTCTCTCCTCTATCGACTTCTTGGGCTAAAGCCTGGCAAGAGCCAGTCGATGAAGTCGGTAGGGCTGCACCTCCACGGGTGAACCCAACCAAGGTTCGCTGGTTTCCGCCGCTCGCGGCGCTGCAAGTCGGGAAGCAAGTGCCCGGAAGGAGCTCGCTGAAGGGAGAGGGTGACCAATGGAAAAGGCCATCGTTATTGACGATTCGCGAGCGATTCGACGAATCCTGGGCAAAACCATGCGGGAGTTGGGCTTTGAAGTGTGCGAGGCTTCCAACGGAGCCGAGGCGCTCCAAAGGCTGAATGAGGTAGGTCCACCGGTTCAGCTCATGCTGGTGGATTGGAACATGCCTCGCATGAACGGGCTCGATTTTCTCACCGAAGTCCGCCGCGACGACCGCTTTTCGGCCTCGATGGTGGTGATGGTCACGACGGAAACCTCGGTGGACCAGATGAGTAGGGCGCTCGACGCCGGCGCGAACGAGTACGTCATGAAACCGTTTACGAAAGAGATTATCGAAGACAAACTCCGCATCCTTGGAATCTTGAACTGACGGGGATTTTGAAACCACGTCCCAGCGACGCCGGCGAGCTTCCGCAATGCCTTTTCCCTCCACCCGAGTCATCCTCGCCGGACGCAATATTCGCGTGCTCGTCGTGGACGATTCCGTCGTGATAAGGCGGCTGATCACAAAGGCTCTTTCCGAAGAGGACGACCTGGACGTGGTGGGCGTGGCCGCGCACGGTGAGTTGGCGCTGGCGAAGATTCCCCAGCTGAACCCCGACGTCATTACGCTCGACATCGAAATGCCGAAGATGGACGGTATCGAGGCATTGCGGCGCATCCGACGACAATATCCCGACTTGGTCGTCATCATGTTTTCAACGTTGACCGAGCGCGGCGCCCGCCACACGTTGGAGGCGCTTGCCCTCGGGGCGAACGATTACATGACCAAGACTGCCGGCGGCATGTCGGTGGGTGATTCGCTGGAGCGGTTACGACAAGAGCTGGCTCCCAAGATTAGGCAGTTCTTTCAATCTACATCGCTGTCGGGAGAGGTGCGATCGAAAGCGGTCGTACCGTCCCCGCCGCCGTCCGGGCCGGTTGGGCCCGGAGGACGAAAGGACATCGTCCTGATAGGGGTTTCGACCGGCGGTCCCAATGCTCTCGCCGAGGTCTTTCCGTCGTTTCCTCGAGATTTGCCGTGCCCGGTTGTCGTGGTGCAACATATGCCGCCGATCTTTACGCGGCTCTTGGCTGAGCGGCTTGACGGCGGCAGCCCGATATCGGTTGCCGAAGCCGCTGACGGCGTGAAACTGGAACCCGGTAAGGCTCTTGTCGCGCCCGGCGGTTCTCATCTGGTCCTGCGAAAACAAAATGGTTGTGTGACGGCCAATCTGGAAGACACGCCCCCGGTGAACTCGTGCCGCCCCGCCGTGGATCGGCTCTTTGATTCGGCGGCGGAGATCTACGGCCGCCAGGCGTTGGCGGTGGTTCTGACGGGAATGGGACAAGACGGATTGAACGGCGTCAAGCGCCTCAAGGCCAAGGGGGCGTCGGTGATTGTCCAAGACCAGCCGTCCAGCGTGGTCTGGGGCATGCCCGGCTTCGTCGCCGAAGCGGGTTTGGCGGATGTCGTCGCGCCGCTAGACCAAGTTGCCTCCGAGATCCTGAAAAGAGTCTAAGGTCGTTATGCCTCTAACTAGTCATTCCGAATCGGAAGTCAAGAAAATTACCGCCGACAATTATCGCTTCCTGTGCCAGACGGTCTATCACGACTCCGGCATTGTGTTGGACGATTCGAAAAGCTACTTGGTGGAAGCCCGCCTGCTGCCGGTCGCCAAGAGCGAAGGGGCCACGTCGCTCGACGCCCTATGCAACTTGATTCGCGCCACCAACGGACACCGCGTGCGAAACAAGGTCGTCGAAGCGATGACAACGAACGAAACACTCTTCTTTCGAGATGTTTCCCCGTTCGATGCCTTGCGCACGGCCTTGATCTCCGAGATCCGGGAAGCACTTGGGCTGAAGCGCCCGTTGAGGATTTGGTCGGCCGCTTGCTCATCGGGCCAAGAAGCCTACAGCATTGCGATGCTGTGGCTCGAAATGGGTTTTCACGCACGGGAACTCGAGATCCGGGGAACCGACCTCTCCGAAGAGATGTTGACGAAGGCCGCCGAGGGGAGATTTCTTCAACTGGAAGTCAACCGCGGGCTGCCGGCGAAATACCTGGTGAAGTATTTCACGCGGCAGAACTTGGAGTGGCAAATCAAGCCGGAGCTGCGGGCCATGGTGCAGTGGCGCAAGTTTAACCTCAAGGACACTCCTCTTCATCTGGGCCACTTTGACATTGTGTTTTGCCGCAACGTTTTGATCTATTTCGACATCGAAACGAAACGCCGGATCCTGAACCAAGTCAAGCAGACAATGCAGCCCGGCTCGTACTTGATCCTGGGGTCGAGCGAGACGACTCTCAACGTGGATGATACCTTCAGTCGGCGCAAGGTGGATCGAGCCATCTTGTACCAAAAGCCTGAGACGTGAGTCGTATCGACGACCGCGCTCGAGCAGGGAGACGAGAATCAACGTACAAGAGGGAACCAGCGATGATCGAGACCCAAACGGAATTGGAAAATCATAAACAGGCGACTTCGGATGTCGTGCGGGAAATCTTTTCCACGATGCTCCACATCGACGCACGACTGGTGGAGGACGCAACCCCCGACCCCAGCGATCACCCCGTGGTAGGCTGCATTCACTTCGCCGGTCCATGGAAGGGGGCTCTGCTGCTCGGATGCGGCCCCGCGCAGGCCGCGGCCTTCGCAGCGGAGTTGGTGGGCATCGACCCCCCCGGCGAAGTCAACGACGATGTCCGCGATGCCATCGGGGAAATCACGAACATGATCGCGGGGAACCTCAAGTCTCTATTTCCCAACGGAACCCAGCTTTCCGCCCACTCCGTTGTGGAGGGCAAGAGTTTTACCCTCAAAGTGTGCGGCGGCAATGAGGCGATGCAACTGCGCTTTGATTCCGACCGCGGCCCCTTTTTGATTACGCTCGTTCGCATGACGGAAACGTAGCGCCGCTGCAAAGCCGAGGCCCCCCGGCAGGCTCCTTCGCCCGGAACCGTGTTTCGTGGTGGATCGATGGGCCACTGGCGCCCTCATTTCCAGCCGGCGAGTGTGCGCATCCTCTCGAGATGCCCCCTATCCGCGGGCGAAACGCTCTTCTATTGGTACCTCGGTACCTTCTAATTAGACCGATAGTACTATTGTGCTTAGGGTGCTATTTGTACCAAACTAAGGACTAAGATGCAGGAGCGTCCAAACAGGTACGAGATCCATCGTCCGCTCGAGTACAAGATCCCAGGCACAGCCGGTCCTGTCGTTGGGGCCGGCCGTACACTGAACATCAGCCGCCGCGGCGTTCTATTCCATGCGGAAGAAGATCTCAAAGTAGGCAGGCGAATCGAGCTTGTCGTGCGCATGGGATCCGCTTTGGGTAAAGGGCCCGACGTCAATCTTGTTGTCCAGGGGGTGACGGTGCGCTGCGCACAAGGCAACGTCGCCGTTGCGATCAAGAAGTACAAACTGCGGACGGCTGCGTAGACGGTAATCGTCGATTCGATTCGATTCGAGTCGACTTCCCTCCGGGAGGTGTGTCCGGATGACGCCCTTTCCCCTCACCGTCGAGTTTCCCGTTTTGCTTTCCGGCTGTCTTCCGACAATCCCCTTTTCGGGCTGATTGCGCTTTACGTTCAAGCGCTGGGCGAACGCTCCGTCTGTCGCGCACACGGGCCCGTGCCCGACTCCCCGTGCTCGCGATATCCTGATATACTTCCGAAACGTCGGGGACCGTCGAGGGGAAGGGATCGATATGAAGCTGCGAGGTAAGGGAGTTATCGTCACCGGCGCGGGCAGCGGTATCGGAGAGGCCGTGGCGGCCTGTTTTGCCCGAGAAGGCGCGACAGTCGTGACCTGGGGCCGCAACCTCGACAGGCTCCAGCGCGCCCGCGACAAGGCCGGCGAAGCCGCTGAGCGCTTGCGGCCGCAAGCCGTCGATGTGGCGGATCGTAACGCTGTGCGCGAGGCCGTGGAACGGGCCGAGCAGGTGCTGGGCGGGGTCGCTATTCTGGTCAACAACGCCGGGACGAATGTTGCCAAGCGCGCTCTCCACGAATTATCCATCGAAGACTTCGACCGGATCGTGGACGTTAACCTACGCGGCGTGTTTCATTCGATTCACGCAGTGCTTCCTGTCATGCGCCGGCGGCGCGACGGGCTCATCATTAACGTGACTTCCGTCGCCGGCGTACGGGCCAGCGTGCTGGGCGGGACCGCGTATAGCGCTTCCAAGTTCGGCGCGTCCGCTTTGAGCCTGATGGTCGGACTCGAAGAAGGAGAGAACGGAATTCGCTCCTGCAATATCTGTCCCGGAGAGGTGAACACGCCGATTCTCGATCACCGGCCGGTGGTGCCGGCGCCGGAAAAGCGCGCCGCCATGTTGCAGCCCGAAGACCTCGCCCACGCTGCGCTGTTCATAGCCACGCTTCCGCCGCGTGCGACCGTGCCGGAGCTGATTATCACTCCGTCGTTGCAACAATATGCCTGAGGGGCGGCCATGCCGGCAATCGAAACAGCGGAGTAAGCCTTGCTCGCGTGGAATGCCAAGGCCCAACGGGAATGTCGAGGGGGACGATTTCTTGGACCGCGCGGGTGAACTCATCGAGGTCAAACGGTTTGGCGAACGTACGTAGCGTGCCGAGTTGCGCGGCCACCGCCAAGTAATGGCGGCCGTCCATGGCTCCAGAGATCGCGATCACTGGAACCGTGGACCGAGTTCGACGCAAGCTGAGAGCTTGTCTGAACTTTGGGCTAGGACAAACACGAGTGTTTGTCGCTATCAAGAGGCGCTCCCGGGCGGCGGGACCGACGGTCCGCCTCATCGTGGACTACAGAATTTCCCGTAGGTATCGTCCGGTGTAGGATTCGTCGCGGCGGGCGACCTTTTCCGGGGTCCCCTCGACAACGATATGACCGCCTCCGTCGCCGCCTTCCGGTCCGAGGTCGATGATCCAATCGGCGTTCTTGATGACGTCGAGGTTGTGTTCGATCACCAGCACGCTGCCGCCGTTGTTCAGCAGTTTGCGGAAGGCGGCGAGCAATTTCGCGATGTCGTCGAAATGGAGTCCCGTGGTCGGCTCATCGAATAGGTACAGCGTCCCCTCGCACTTCGACTGGGCGATATGGCCGGCCAGCTTGACGCGCTGTGCTTCGCCACCCGACAGCGTGGTGGCCGATTGCCCCAGCCGCAAATAACCGAGGCCCACCTCGGCCAGGCATGACAGTTTTTTCACGATGCCCGGCACGTGCACGAAGAATTTCAAGGCCTCATCCACCGTCATCCGCAAAACATCGTGGATATTCTTCCCTTGATAGCGAACTTCGAGAACAGCGCTCTTGTAGCGCTTGCCGTCGCAATCCTCGCAAACCAGGGCGACATCGGCCAAGAACTGCATTTCTACCGTCACCGTTCCATCGCCCTGGCAGGTTTCGCAGCGACCGCCCGGGATATTGAATGAAAAATTTCCGGCGGAGAGACCCCTTCGCCGGGCGTCGGCGGTGGCGGCGAAAGTCGCACGGACAAGATCGAAGGCCTTGACGTAGGTTGCGGGATTGGAGCGCGGCGACCGCCCGATCGGCGATTGATCGACCAGCACGACCTCGTCGACCAGTGACGCTCCGGTGATGCGCCGGCAGGGCAGCCGTAGGATCTCCTGATCCGACGAGTCGGAAAGATTTCGCTTCTTCACCGCAGTCAGCGCGCCGTGGATCACATCGTGAACCAGCGTCGACTTCCCGGACCCGGAAACTCCGCTCACCACCGTCATCAAGTCGAGCGGTATGGTTACGTTCAGGTTCTTTAGATTGTTGGCGACCGCGCCGGAAAATTTCAGCTTCTTGCGCGCCTTCGGCTTGCGCCGCTTTGCGGGCACCGGGATGGTGAAGTCGCCGCGCAGATAGAGCGCTGTAAGCGAGCGGCTGCCGTTGGCGACGATCTCGGAGTAGGGACCCTCGAAAATGACTTTGCCGCCGCGCTCACCCGCGCCCGGCCCAAGGTCGACGATGTGGTCGGCGGCACGCATCATCTCGGCATCGTGTTCAACCACGACGATCGTGTTGCCCAAGTCGCGCAGGCCCGACAGGCTCTGAATCAGCCGATTCGTGTCGCGCGCGTGCAACCCAATCGACGGCTCGTCCAACACGTAGCAGGTTCCGACCAGGCGTGATCCGAGCGAGGTCGCCAGTTGGATCCGCTGCGCCTCGCCGCCGGACAGAGTCGCCGTCTTGCGGTCGAGCGTTAGATACTCCAAACCGACATCGTTCAAAAATGTCAGCCGATGCCGAATATCTTCCAGTAGTTGCTTGGCTATCTTCTTTTGGTCGCCGGTCGGGCGCCACTCCTCGAAAAATTGCTTCGCGCTCGCCAGATCAAGCGCCGTTACCTCGCCGATCGTCCGGCCGCCCAAGCGGACATTCAGCGCCTCGGGCCGCAAGCGTCCCCCTCGGCACGCCGGGCACAGCGTGTAGCCTCGGTACCGCGCCATGAAGATCCGCACGTGCATCTTGTATTTCTTGCGTTCCAGAAACGCAAAGAAACCCTCGACGCCGCCAAAACCCTTGCCGCCGCGCAACACGAAATCGACCTCGTCGCCGCTCAATTCGTGATACGGAACCGACAGCCGCACTCCCGCCGCCTTGGCGCTTTCCACAAGCGCGTTCTGAAAGCGTTTGTAACGCGGCTTGGTAAAAGGCTCGACCGCTCCTTGCCGCAACGTCTTGAATTTGTCGGGGACCACGAGGTCCATGTCGTAGTCGACCGTGTTCCCGAAACCCTGGCATTGCGGGCAGGCCCCGAAAGGGCTGTTGAAGCTGAACAGCCGCGGTTCGGGTTCGGGGTATTCGATGGCGCAATCGCGGCACTCGAAACGTTCGCTGAACCACAGCCGCTCGGGCGGAACCTCCGTCGCGTTTTCAAAGACCACCTCGCGTGCCTCGCGGTAGCAGGTTTCCACCGCGTCGACGACGCGTGAGTGCGGAGCCGAGCCGATGGCCAGCCGATCGACCAGCGCGAAGACGGGCCGCTCGAAATCGACATCCAATAGCGACTCGGGGTTCGAAAATTCGAAAACCTTTCCGTCTTGGAAAAGCCGGTTGAAGCCCTTGGCGCGCAGATCCGCGAGCCGCGCTTTCAATTCCTCGGTCAGGCCTCCGGATACATCCCTTTGTACCGGGAACAGCACGTACCAACGCGAGCCGCCCGGCAACGCCAAGATGCGGGGCGCCACCCGGTCGACCGGATCTTTCGAAACCACCCGCCCACACTCGCGACACGTCGTCTCGCCCGCCCGAGCGTAGAGCAACCGCAGGAAATCGTAGATCTCCGTCGCCGTCGCCACCGTCGAGCGGGGGTTGCGCGTGGTATTCTTCTGGCGGATGGCCACCGCCGGTGCAATGCCGCCGATGTGTTCGACATCGGGCTTTTCCATGCGCTCGAGGAATTGGCGGGCGTAGGCGGAAAGCGACTCGACGTAGCGCCGCTGTCCCTCGGCGTAAATCGTATCGAAGACCAGCGACGACTTCCCCGAACCCGACACGCCGGTGACGACGATCAGCTTTTCGTGAGGCAGTCGGAGGCTGATGTTCTTCAGGTTGTGGACACGCGCTCCGCGAATGTCGAGATAGTCCTGAGACAACGGTGAACTCTCTGGGAAGGTCCGGTAGCGGCCGGTGCCGGCCGGTGGACTTATTATACGAGTCGTCCGCGTCCGGCTCCAGAGGGGCGTGTGCGACGTAAATGTGGGAGAGTCGTTTCTCTGGATGTACGGCATTCATAATACCGCCATGAAAATACGGGCGAATGGTTGAAGTGAACGTCAGGTTGGCCGGAGTGGCATCGGGCGATTGCTCCTACGCCCCATCCGGGGCTTGCCGTGTTTCTTGGCGCGTACCCCGAAGCCCGGGGCTATGGCTCCCGTCGCCGCTCCGCGCCTGCAGCCGCTTGTAGTTTCCACGGGCTGCATCGTAATCCATCGTACCGGGCTTACCTTTCCACATTCATGTCGCACACCCTCCAGAGGGGCGAGACTGTTTGGCGAGGCTGATCATCGTGTGGGCCGGGGTCAGCGGGCGGAGCCTTCGGCCGTCAAGACAACGATATCCACTCGCCGGTTTTTGGCGCGATTTTGGATGCTGTCGTTGGGTACGAGAGGTTGATGTTCGCCGTACCCGGCCGCGGAAAGACGCTCGATCGACAGCGAACTCTCATTGACCAAGAACTGCAATACGGCAATAGCTCTTGCCGTGGAGAGCTGCCAGTTCGAAGGATACTTCTTCGTGCGGATGGGCCTGTCGTCGGTGTGGCCCTCCAGCCGCACCGGACGCCGACTGCGCGCGAGGGTGCGGCCCACCTTGCGCATGATTTGACGGGCTTCGGCGCCTAGTTCGGCGCGACCCGGCGCGAACAAAGCCGATTCGCTGAGGCTCAAAACCAAACCGCGCGGTTCAACGGAAATCGTGACTTTGCCGCTTTCGAGCTCGGGGAGCAACTCGGCTTCGAACTGCGGTTCCAGCTCGTCCAAGGCTTGCCGCAAATTCCCCAGCGATTCCGCCGAGGAGTCCTGTTCAAGACTCGCCGCCAGGGTATAGCGCGGCGACTCGGGGTCCCCGATCCGATCCACCAACGCCTGAAACGTGGCCGAGAACGACTGCATTTTCACGGGGTCGATGGTCGAGGAAGAAAACAGGACCACGAAAAACGCGACCAGCAGCGTGATGAAATCGCCGTACGACACGAGCCACCGCTCGTGATTTTCCTCGACGTGAACTCGTCTACGCATGGCGCCGCTTAGTTCATATCGGCGACGAGGGCAGGGGATTGAAACTTTTCCGCCACCAGCGACATGGGGTTGGGGACGTCGAGGCCGCGCTGCCAGGCACATCAGAACGACCTTCCACGCCGGCCGGTGTTCCGGGGACGGGCGCATGGAGAGTCCTTTCCTATGAATTCGCGGATTCGTAATACTGCATACCGCCATGAAAAGGGAGGCCGGCGATCCGAAGGGTTGGGCGAGAGGTTCCCGCCGCCCTAACCTGCATTTCTCACCGCCTGACGGGCAAAGCACACAATAGGCCCGCCATTACTTCGTTGCGCTCGCTCGGGGTGCTCACCGTACTGTTCAAGTACGCCTCTTTGCTTAAGAAATGGGCGCCAAGCGGCGCGCGCCTCGTACTGACGGGCCTTTCATGCCCTTTGCCTCGCCACGCGGGTAGAGTCGAGGACGGGCGCGGGTGCTCTTGACGCCGGAGGCGTCGTGGTCCCGTTTCCCGTCCCCGCTCATCGAACCGGACGTGCGGATTTCCCGCATCCGGCTCTCCGACCGGCTTCCTCCCTCAAGCTGTCGCAGGCGGCGGACCCAAGTGCATCCGGCGCAGGCGGACCACGCCTAGCTTGCCGAACACCACCTGGTCGCTAAACTGCCGGGCGCCGCGCGACGACACCTTCCTCCGCCTCCGCATAAATCCTCGCACTCGCTCGCACACGTGGTTGTCCACCGCCCGATACGCCATCAGCCGGGTGCCATAAGAGAAGTAATTCGACCAGCCCACCAACACTCGGTTAAGCCGTCCGCTCACTTCTTCCCAGCGCCCCACTTCAGCCGGACGCAACAGCGCATGCACCTTCCGCTTCAACCGTGCCACGCTCTTCTTCGACGGACTCGCTCCCAAATACCAATGACCGTCCTTCTTGAAACGATGCGGCCCGAACGTGTATCCCAGAAAGTCAAACCGCTCCTGCTTCGCTCGCACCAACTTCGTCTTCTCCCGGTTCAGGGTCAGCCCGATCCGCGTCATCGTCCGCTCGGTCCACTCCAGCGCCTCGGCTGCGCCGCCGCGGCTGAGAATCACGAAGTCATCCGCATAGTTAATGATCACGGCTCGAAACTCACTTCCCTTCCCCGTTCGCCGCCAATGCTTCAGAAAACGGTTCATGTACAGATTGGCCAACAAGGGACTGATCACGCCACCCCGCGGGGTGCCGCGCTTGCTCCGCTTGCCGCACGTCATCCGCCGGTTCCCGTTCTCATCCCGCCCTTCGACCGGCGTCTTTAACCACATCTTGATGACGTGTAAGACTTGCCGGTCCGAAATACGCCGCGCCACGCATTCGAGCAACTCGGCGTGCGGAATCGTATCGAAGTACTTCGACAAATCGGCGTCGACTACATCGGTGTAGCCTCCACACAGCAGTTTATGCACTCTCCGGATCGCGTCGTGCGCGCTCCGTTTCGGCCGGTAGCCATAGGCCTCCGGGTCCAAATCCGCCTCGAAGATCGGCTCGATCACCAGCTTGGCAGCGGTTTGCGCCACACGGTCCCGAAGGGTCGGGATGCCGAGCGGACGCTCGCCGCCGCCGGGCTTGGGAATCATCACCCGTCGCACCGGCCGAGGCCGGTAGCTCTTCGAGCGCAAGTCTTGTTGCAGGCTTCGCAACCACTCCTGGCGGCCTTGGAATTCGATCTGTTCAAACGTCACGCCGTCCACTCCCGCAGCCCCGCCGTTGGCCTTTGCCAGCCGGTAGGCGTGCTCGAGAATGTCCCCGCGCCAGACCTTGTCCCAGAGCTGATAGAAGCGGAAGTTCGGCTCCTGCTTCGCTTTGAGATAAAGCTTCTTCTGTAGGGTCCTGATCTTTTCCGGCGTTGCCAGACTCATGTCAATCGCCTGATCCGACTCGGCTTCCGAAGCGTGCCGGAAGGCAGGGCCCTTCGCTCCCCCGGCGTTACCCGGCTTCCGCGCTACTACGGCCCTGTCCGACTCCCCGTCGAGTCCGCCCTCCTTACCGAGGACGGCGGAGTTGCGAACTCCACCCGCCGGGGCCTCCCTTTCTGCACTGCGGTCTCCCTTGGCTGACATGCCGTGCCCACTACCCCGGCGGACCGAACCGGTGCGCGTGTCGGTTGCTTCCCGGTTCGTGCGGCCTTCCCCGTATCTCAGGCGGGTCGGCGTCCGCGACTTCCCTTTCGAGGCCTGCTCAGGCTTACTGCGCGTTACGGCCTGTCGGCTTGCTCGCCCGGCTTTCTCCGGACTTTGTCACGAGGCTTCCGCTCGGCCGATTACTCGACCAAGCCGCTCGTCAGCTTCCATGCCTACCGACAACTACATGGGTGGGCTCCTTCCTCCCACAGGGTGTCCGCGCCGAAAAGGCGCACTGAGAAATGCGGGCTAACCTTCTTGCCATATGGCACACCGTCGGTTTTGGGATGTGGCGCTCGAGGCAGGAGGGTAAGCCAAGAATCGTCGAAGTAGTCAACCGTCAGCCGGCGCGCAGGGCGGAAGTCGGACTATCGGTCGGCGTTGCCTCGAACGATTGTTCCTACGCGCCGTCCGGGGCTTTTCGTGATGTTGCGCGGACCCCGGGCTGAAGCCCGGGGCTACTTTCCGCGCCCCCTGCCGGGGACGGGGGCCGAGGCGAGGAGACATCCCGGCCGGAAAGCGATAAACCTCGGGGTCTGGGCCGGAACCCGGGGCTTCCCGATGCCCTGAAAAGCCGACCGGTGTGCCCTATGGCAACATTTTCAGGGCTCGCCCCGCTGGGGATTCGACCCAGGGTTCCGCCGTTCCGGCTCCACCCTGGGCTAAATCCCCGCCGCCGCTTGGCGGCTCAAGGTGTTCGCGATCTTGCGGGATATTAACGTAATGCATAGGTACTCTCGAAGGCAATTTTCGGAAGAATGCCAGGCTGCCCTCGGGGGGCGTGATTGGGGCAGAGAATCTATTTTCTCGTTTGAAACCGCACTTGCCCTGGACGGGGTGCAAATTGTTTTCGCCGCCTACTTCCATAGAGTTCGATTATGCGAGATACTCTGGCTGTGGAGAGGAGCGTCGGTACCCGCTTGCGTCTCGGAAAACGGGCAGGAAACGGATTATCTGAATGAACTCCCTGGTGCGATTGCAATACCTGATCGCCACCGCCCTGACTCTCACGACCGGAGTCATTTACGCCCAATCATCGCCCGCCGGGTCGCACTCGGCCGAAGGGCCCGCAGTCACGGAATCACTCCAAGCTTGCATAGAGAAGGTGCGGCCACACCCGCCGGAGACCCGCCGGCCGTGCCACATCCGCGGCAATGCTTTGTTGGCCGCAGGCATCATCGGCCGCCGCGGGAGGTCCTTCTTTGTGCATGATGGAACCGGCGGAGTGTTAGTTCGCCACCGTGCGCCCCTCGATGTCGATCGGGGCGACTTGGTTGAAGTGCGCGGCGAAATCTATTTCGACCAGGACACCGAGCTGGAGATTGGGGCGTCGGAAGTGGTCCGGCTGGGTCGAGGAAGGGAACTGGAACCTCGCGATCTCACGCCCGCCGAGGTGCTGAGCGGCGAACACAACGGAGAACTTGTGCGTATCCGGGCTGTCGTGACCGACACGAGCATTAGCAAGGACCTGGTCGTCGTGAGACTTGGAGACGAACGCCTGCGTACCTATTGGGTTCCTCACCACGGCGCTGCGGATCTGGCGCATATACCCACGATCGAGCTGGGGGCCGTCGTCGAAGTGCGCGGCATCGCGCGCCCGCGGCGAAGAGAGGATGGACGCATTCAGCATCAAGTGCGGATTCGTACGCCGGCTGATCTCTCCATCATTGCGTCCGCGCCGCTCATCAGCGCCGCGAATTTACGGGCGGGGCTGCTGGTGCTTGCTTTCTTGGCACTCGGCGGATCTGCTTGGATCGTCATGTTGCGCCGCACCGTACGCACGAGGACCGCGCAAGTGAGAGAGCTGCTGGAGTCGCTCGAAAGCAAAGTCGTCGAGCTCGAGCAACTCAACGAGAACCTTCGCGGCGCCAAGGAGAAAGCGGAAACGGCCGATCGAGTGAAAAGCGAATTTCTGGCAAACATCAGCCATGAAATCCGCTCGCCCCTGACTGTGATCATGGGGGTGCCGGACCTCGTGCTCCAGAACGATTATCTTCGCCCGGACGACCGCGAGCTAATGCAAATGGTTGCCAACGCCTCGGAAGCGTTGACGCACATCGTGGACGACTTGCTCGATCTGTCGCGCATTGACGCGGGCCGGATCAAACTGAACGAGGTTTTGTTCGACGCACGGGGGCTGGTGCGCGAGATTGTGGAGTTCAGCCGTCCCAAGGTTCATGCCAAGGGGCTTACGCTTGCCCTTGACGTGGACGACGGCATCCCGACGGATGTGTACGGCGACCCCACGCGGCTGCGGCAAATCCTCCTCAATTTGCTTGACAACGCGGTGAAATTCACCGAGCAAGGCGGCATCACAGTATCTCTCGAGGACGGTGGGACGAGTGAAGGGACGATTGAGCTTTGTTGCACGGTTTCCGATACCGGCATCGGGATCCCGAGTGACCGCTTGGAGGCTATCTTCAAGCCCTTTGAGCAAGTCGACAGCTCTTCCACCCGGCCGTTCGGTGGAGCGGGCTTGGGGTTGGCAATCTGCCAAAAGCTCGCCAAGCTGATGGGCGGGGAGATTTCCGTCCACAGTCGTCCGGGTGAAGGAAGCAGGTTCCAATGTAGGACGGTCTTTGCGCTGACCGATATTCATGACGCCGACGCCGGTGGAACCAAAATGCAGGCAAGCGCCGCAAACGGCAAGCCGGCCCAAACCGTTTCCTTGTGGCCCGTCACCGGGGTGGACTCATTGGCCGAGCCGCCTCACGAGATCCGCGTGCTGGTGGTGGACGACCTGCCCGAGATGCGCGGCCTCGTGGGTACGCTGCTTGAACGCCGGGGATACCGACCTGCCTTCGCGAAGAACGGCCGCGAGGCTGTCGAGATGTTTCAAAGCGATCGCCCCGATGTGATCTTGATGGATATTCAGATGCCCGGTATGGGCGGAGTTGAAGCGACCCAGGAAATACGCCGTTTGGAAAGCGGTGGCGAGGAGCGCACCCCGATCATCGCGCTGACGGCTCACGCCGTCAAGGGAGATCGCGAAAATTATCTGCGCTCCGGCATGGACGACTATGTGAGCAAGCCGATTCGCTCGGAAAAGCTGTTTGGAGCTATCGCGGCGGCTGTGAATGCCGGGGTGGCCGGCCACGCCGAAGGGCGGACCCCGTAGCGAACGGCCCGGCCTGTCGGCCGGCTCCGCGCCGAACCTGGCGTGGTCGAGGCGAGACAAGCTGAGCGCTTGTCTCAACCTTGGACTAGCCCGCATTTCTCATCGCCTGACGGGCGGACAAACACGAGTGTTTGTCACTACCGAGGGTGCTGCTGGGTAGCGACAGGCGCTCTTCCCGGCCGCTTGGGATTCAATCGCTCGACGAGTTTCCCGCCTGCATTAGCCGGCGCGGATTAGCACATCGGCTTTTTCCCGAAAGACCAAACCGCATCGCGTTCGTCGAGGGCCTCGACGAGATCGTCGATCTCGACATCGGGGCCTTGGATTCGCACGGTCTTGCGGGAGCCGTCGGGGAACTCAACGATGGCGGTTTGGAACGGTAAGTCTTGCTCAAAGGCTTCGGCGGCGGCATGTAGCTTCGTCACCGAATAAACCCGGGCTTGGGCGCCCACCTCGATTGCGCTCATGCCGAGAAGACTCCCACGACGCAGGTGGCGCCGGATCCGCCTAGGTTTTGGGTGAGCCCGACGCCGGTTTGGGGGACTTGGCGTTCGCCGCACTCGCCGCGAATCTGGGAGACCACTTCGCAGATCTGTGCGACGCCGGTCGCGCCCACCGGGTGACCCTTGGACTTCAAACCGCCGTCGGAGTTGACGGGGAGATCGCCGTCGAGAGCCGTGCGGCCTTCGAGGGTCGCGGGCCCGCCGTGACCCCGCGGGACGAATCCGAGGTCTTCTAGCGCGATGATTTCCGCGATGGTGAAGCAGTCATGCAGTTCGGCGAAGTCGATTTTTTCAGGGCCGAGGCCGGCCATGTTGTAGGCTTTCTCGGCCGCGACCCGAACGGCGGCGAAGGTTGTGATGTCGGGTTTTTCATCGAGAGCCAATCGATCGGAAGCCTGCGCCAAGCCGCGCACGCGCACCGGCTTGTCGCTTAGCTCTCGGGCAATTTCGTCGGAGGCGATCAGCACGGCCGCCGCGCCGTCGCTGATCAACGAGCAGTCGTAGAGGGTAAGTGGGTCGGCGACGGGTCGGCCGGCCAGGGCTTTTTCCATCGTGATCGGTTTGCGCATTTGCGCACGGGGGTTCAACGCGCCATTGGCGTGATTCTTCACGGCGACGGCGGCCAAGTGCCGACGGGTGGTGCCGAACTCATGCATGTGACGCTGGGCGATCATCGCGAAGATCGAGGGAAAGGTCGAGCCGACGCGGACCTCGCCTCCGACGTCTCCGGCCGCCGCGAGGATTTCGGTGGTGCGGGCGGTGTTTTGGGGCGTCATCTGCTCGACGCCCAAGACCAGTACCAGGTCATAGAGTCCGCCGGCGACACCGGCATAGGCGTGAAAGAATGCCGAGCCGCCTGATGCACAGGCTGCTTCCATGCGCGTGCAGGGCACGCCTTCGAGTCCGATCGCCCCGCCGATCCAAGGGGCGAGGTGATTTTGACCGACAAAGGAAGGTCCCGCGAAATTGCCGACGTACAGAGCCTCGACGCGGCCGGGCTCGACCTCCGCGGCCCGCAGGCAGTTCCCGGCGGCTTCGACCGCTAAGTCGCGAATCGAAAGTTCGGGGAAGGCCCCGAAGTTGGTCATACCGGTGGAGATGACCGAAACAGGTCGCATAGTTGCATTGTCTCCGATTTCGGGTTTTCCCTCATGGGCCGGGTACGCGAGATCGATGCGGGAGAGCCGGCGTTGCGTTCTCCTAAAGGGTCGTGGAGTTTTCCGCTTGGTTCGGTCATGGCTAAAGCCCGTGGCGGGAAGACCGCTGAAGCAGCCTAACTATCGGCGGTAGCAGGCCGATACCGGCCCTAAAAAGGGCCGGCCTATTTGCAACCTAAGCCCGGTGAACCGGGCTGAGCGTGACTGGGATCCACGCCCCTGTTTCTGTTGCTCGCCTTGTGGAGAGGGTCGCCGGCGCTGCCTGGTTTGTGGAGTTTGCGCTGAATTCGTCATACTACTCGCCATGGTTACACGACGCATCGTACTCTCCATCCTTCTCCTCGCCGCGAGCTTTCTTCGCCTCTCGGCGGAGGTTTTGCCGGCGGCGAAACCCGAGTCGGTGGGGCTGTCTTCAGAACGCTTGGCGCGCATCGATCGCGTGATGAGGAAAAACGTCGAGAGCAAAGACATCGCCGGCGTCGTGACGATGGTCGCTCGCTGCGGCAAGACGGCGCATCTGAAAGCCTTCGGCATGGCCGACATCGAAGCCGGCAAGCCGATGACGACCGACACGATCTTTCGTATCGCGTCGATGACGAAACCAGTCACGAGCGTGGCCGTGATGATGCTTTGGGAAGAAGGGAAGTTTTTGCTGAACGACCCGGTGTCGAAGTTTATTCCTGAATTCAAGGACGTCAAGGTTCTGCCGGCGGAGTCGGAGCCCGGCGGCGAACCGACGCAGGCGAAGCGGCCGATCACGATCCGCCATTTGCTGACGCACACCTCCGGGCTGAGCTACCAGTGGAACGAGCGGATCGGCGCCGATTATAAGAAAGCCGGCATCACGCACGGGCTTGTTCAAGACCTGGGCACGATTGGAAACGGGGTAAAGACTCTCGCCGGCGTGCCGCTGCTTTTCAGCCCCGGCGAGGCTTTCCACTATGGCCTGTCGATCGACGTGCTGGGAAGGATTGTCGAAGTTGCCTCGGGCCAAAGCTTGGCGGAGTTTTTCGAGGACCGCATCTTCTCTCCTCTCGGCATGAAGGACACTCACTTTTTTGTGCCGCGAGATAAGCATGGAAGAATCGCGGCTGTTTACGAACGCCGCGGCGGCGCGCCGATCGCGCGGGCGTCCGACGCTGAGTTACAAGGCGCCGGCTCTTTTGTCTATTCGGTCACTTATCCCTACGAGGGGCCGACATCGTATTTTTCCGGTGGGGGCGGGTTGTCTTCGACGATTGGCGATTACGCTCGATTCGCGCAGATGCTGCTCAGCGACGGCGAGCTAAACGGCGCCAGGCTGCTCAGCCGCAAGACGGTGGAGTTGATGACGGGTGATCACCTGGCGGATATGGGGATCGAAGGGGCCGGGTTTGGATTGGGCTTTTTCGTCGTGCGCGAAGGGAAGGACCTCGGTACGCCGGCCTCGCCGGGAACGTTCGGCTGGGGCGGCTTCTTCAATACGACTTTCTTCATTGACCCGGCCGAGGACATGTTCGGGATTTTCATGTCGCAGCTTTATCCGAACGGCAACCTCGGTTTGCAGGCTCGCTTTCGCGTGCTTGTTTATCAAGCGATCGCGGATTGATTCGGGGGCGGGGCATTCCAGGCCGGCCGGGACTATGCCGACGTGAGCGATGGTTCGGAGAGAGGAGATGCGGAGTGCGTTGCGGTTGGGTGCGCTTGGCCCGTCGCTTACGCTCCGGGCTCTGTATCGACGTCATGAAATCTGTACGCCGACGCGGGCTTGAGAGCTCAAACGCTCACCACGAACCCAGCAAGCGGCGCATCAGCACCAGTTGGCCGACGTGGTAGCTGTTGTGGTCGGCTATCAGCATGGCTTCGCGCAGGATCGTCTGGCCGTCGCCCCACTCGATCGGGGCGTAGAGGTCAGTCTCCGCGTCGAGCACCAATTGCGTCGTCTGCTCTACGTCGGAGTGAATCAAGGCGATGCTTTTTTCCCAAGCCTCGTCGTCGGGCGGCGTCTCACTTTCCGGCCAATAGCCATCCGGCCATTTTGGCGAGACGTGGTCTCGATTACGGCTGAACTCGAGAATGTCCCATTGAGCGATGCGGATGTGCTCGAGAATTTGCCAAGCGCTGTAAGGGATCCCTTCGGGCTTAACGCCTCGCTGCTCGGGCGGGAAGTCCTTGACGGCCGAGTCAAGCGAGGCGTGGGCTTGGCCGGCCGTCAGGAGCTTGACGAGGTGTTCGCGGAGGGGTTGGTTGTTCGGCATGGCGAGAAGAGTCCGTTCAATGAATTCGCGGATTCATGATACCGCCGAGAATGGGTTCGGCGGCGTGGGGCTTCGGGTCGGGTTGACGGGCTATTTCCCGCCGCCCTTACCTTCTTGCCATATGGCACACCGCCGGTTTTGGAATGTGGCGTTCAACGCCAAGGAGCGTCGAAGTAGTCAACCGTCAGCGGGCGGGCAGGGCGGAAGTCGCCTATTGGTCGGCGTTGCATCGAACGATTGTTCCTGCGCCCCGTCCGGGGCTTCTCCCGATGTGTTGCGCGGACCACCCCGGGCTGAAGCCCGGGGCTACTATCCGCGCCCCCTGCCGGGGGCGGGGACCGAGGCGATGAGACATCCTAGGCCCCGAGCCTCCGAGGCCCCGAACTTCCGAGCCCACGAGCCTCGAGCCTTGAGCCTTGAGCCCAGAGTTCCCGAGCCCCGAGCCCCCGAGTTTTCCTCAGGCTTGGTGTCTCCGGCCGAGATGAATGGACACCGGCGGGGTCGGGCGGCCGGCGAGCGAAATTTCACGTTTTCTCGTCACGGTTCGTCTTGTTCGCCCCGGCGCTTGACCAGCATTACGTTTTGTCCTTTCTGGACAATATCGCCATGCTGGTTGACGAGCTCGATGTCGAGTTTGACGATGCCTTGTTCGGGCCGCGACTTGGACGGCCTTTTTTCGGCGACGCGGAGCTTGGCGGTGACGGTGTCGCCCACGAAAATCGGTCCGACGAAATCCCAAGACCAGTGCAGTGAAGCCACGCCTTCGACTTGGAAGGTGGAGCGGTTCTTGAGGCCGTCGGTGACGGCCAACCCCAATAGTCCGTGGGCCACGCGCCGGCCGAACTGGGTTTGTCGCGCGAACTCGTCGTTGGTGTGCAATTCGAAGAAGTCCATCGAGAGGCCGGCAAAGCCCATCACATGCCAGTCGGTGATGGTGATGCCGGGAGATTCGTGGGTCTCTCCGATCTCGATTTCGTCCAGGTAGCGTTTGGGCATTTTCGTTTTTCTCGGGCTTTTTCTACACCTTGTCAACGGCGATGATCGTGAGGTCGTCGGCGAGGGCTCGGGGGCGACCGAAGGCTAGAGCCCGTTCGACCAACTCGCTGAGGACCTGTTGCGTTGGCTTCCTGCTGAGCGACGCCAGCGTCTCCCCCAAAGCCTCGTCTTCGAACAAGTCATCTTCGTTGTTTCGAATTTCCCCCAACCCGTCCGAGCAGACGAGCAGGCGTTCTCCGCGGGAGAGTTGAAATTGACGGCTGTCATAGTCGTCCGTTTTCGAGGCGGGGAACATCCCCAACGGCAACCCCGACATCGGAATTTGTTCGACGGGTTTCTCGGGGTCTTCGGAAAGCAAGAAGGGATGAGGGAGACCGGCGTTGGCGATCGACAAGCCCGGTGTCCCCGATTCGAGACGAAAGACCACGGCGACGGCATACATGCCGCTCGGCAGATAGCGGTACAACTCCGCGTTCATGGTGCGCAACAGCTCTCGCATATCGTCGATGCGACCCGCTGCTTGCTGAAAGATAGCTTTCAACAACATCGACGTCAGGGAGGCTTGGACGCCGTGGCCGCTGACGTCGCAAACCAACCAGGTGGCGTCTCCGCCGCGCAAGTGCACGTCGTAGAAATCCCCGCCGACGGCTTCGCTCGGTCGGTAGACGGCGTTGACGCGGTAACCCTCGATGTCGGGTAAATTCGTAGGCAGCAGGCTTTGCTGGACGCGCGCCGCCATCTCGAGTTCGAGTTCCAACGAGCGATGCCGGTCGGAGAGATCGGAATGTTGCCGCATCAGTCGCTCGAACTCTTGGATCTTGCCGTTGAGCAGCCTTCGTAAGCTCCTTTCCTCGAGGGCGTTGCGGATGAGCAGGAGCAAGTGTTCGTTGTCCCAGGGCTTTTCGAGGTAGTGATAGATGCCGGCTTCGTTGATGGCGCGAATGGCGTTTTGCTTGTCGGCGAAACCGGTGAGCAAGATCCGGGCGGCGTCGGGTTGCAGGCGGCGGGCTAGGGTGAGGAAGTCGATGCCGTTCATGGTCGGCATCAAGAAATCGGAAATGATTAGGTCGACCGAGTTGCGTTCCAACTCGGAAAGGGCTTTTTTCGGGTCGCTGTGGGCGCTCACCGTATATTCGGTCTCCAGCGTGAACAGACTTTGGAGTGCGCCGAGGACAAGCTCGTCGTCATCGAGGGCCAGGATGCGGGGTTGGGTCAGGTCGGCGGCGGGCATGAGATACGGTGGACCGCGCGGCGGCGGCGGGCGACCGACGCGTTGGGGCAAGCCGGATATTCATTCTATCCCGCCGCCGAAGGATGCGGGATTATAGCGGGCGGGCAGCGAGGGCTGTTTGAATTTTCGGCGCGAAGGTTCATCGAGTTGCTGCGGTTGCCGCGGTTGCCGCCTGTCTCGTCTTTTTGCCCGGCCGGCGACCCTATAATAGGGAGTCGGTTTCGTTGGGATGAGTTTCGATGCAAGCGCCGCCCGTCTCCGCTTCGCCGTTGAACATGGCCGGAAGCGTGTTCTCGGTCGCCAGGCCCTTCATGAAGGCTTGTTGGCGGCGGGAATCGGCATGGGCGGCTTGGTGGTGTTACTGACGGCGGGGACGCGTTGGTTTCCCGTTTGGTTGTCCGTATTGGTTGGGTTGGCGGGTTTGTTGACGGGTGTGGTTCGTTGGCGTCGCCGCAGTCCCAGCGGTTATTCGGTGGCGCAGCGGATCGACCGGGCTTGGGCGACGAACGACCAACTCGCGACGGCTTACTATTTCCTGGATCACGGTGAGCGCTCGGGGTGGGTGCGGGAGCAACGAGAGCGTGCCGAGCGCCTCGCTGATCGCGGAGACATTCCGACGGCCTTCCCCTACGAGGTTCCGGCGTCGGCATGGGCGTTGGGAGCCGTTACCTTGCTGGCGGTGCTGATGCTGGTGATCCGCGCCGGTTCGCAAGAGGCCTTTTCGCTCGATGAATCCTTGCCGGCTCGGGTGGCGGAAGCTTTGCTCCCGCCGGCGGCGGACCCGGAAGCGCAAGCGCCGCAAGCGCCGGCCCCTTCCCCCGAAGACGAGGCGGCGGTTTCTCTTGAATCAGACGAAGAAGCCGAAAAGCTTGCCGCCGAAGGCGCGGCGGATCTCGATCAAGGCGCCGAAGCAGACGGCCCGGGCGATGAAATGGCCGAAGAGTTCGGCGTTCCGGAAGTGGAGGGGATCTCGTTCGATGAAGCCGGCGGTGACGAAATGGCGCCGGCCGAGGCGGCCGCGGACGGCGACCAGGGAGAAGATCTCGATTCCCTAGCGGAAGCCGGCGAAGAGATGAATCAGGAAGGCGATAGCTTTTTGGACCGGCTGCGGGACGCTTTCCAGAACATGCTTTCCTCGATGAACATGGAGCCGCCCCAATTGGGTCCTTCGTCGGAACAAGGCTCGGGGCAGCAAGCCGAGGAGGGAACGCAGGCTCCCGGCCAGGGGCAAGAAGTTCCCGGGGCGGAGGCGTCCGAGGAAGGCGCCGAGGCTTCCGGCGAGCAAGCGTCCTCGAAAGAGATCGGCGAGCAATTTTCCGTGGAGGAAGGCGCGGCCGAGGGCGAGCAACGGCAAGGGGAAAGCTCGGTCGCCACGGCGGGTACCGGCGAGGGCTCGAAGGAGTTCGCCGAGGCCAAGCGCGCCGAGGCGATGGGTAAGTTGACGGAGCTTTTTCAACAGCGCGCGGAAGAAATCGAGGGGGAATTCACGATCGAGACCGGGTCGGCGCGGCAGGTCGCCCGGACTCCGTATTCTCCTCGTGAGAGCGGACATCGTGACCCGGGAGCGGTGTTGAGCCGCGATGAAATTCCGATCGCGTATCGCTCCTACGTTCAGCGGTATTTTCAAGCGATTCGGCAAAAGGCGGCACAGTAAGATTCATGGTTTCCACCGAAGCACACCTGGAACAGATTACGGCCCGAACCGATCGTCTGCGCGATGAGATCGGCAAGATTATCGTGGGCCACGGGGATGTCGTCGAAAGCGTGCTGATCGCGCTGGTGGCCGGCGGCCACGTCTTGCTCGAGGGCGTGCCGGGATTGGGTAAGACGACCTTGCTGAGAACGCTGGGTCGCGCCATGCATTTGGATTATTCGCGCATTCAGTTCACGCCGGATCTGATGCCGGCGGATATCGTCGGCAGCGTGATGCTCGACGCCGACACGATCGGCTCGAAGAGATTGCGTTTCGAGCCGGGACCGATCTTCGCTCATCTCGTGCTGGCCGACGAGATCAACCGCGCCACACCGCGAACGCAATCGGCCTTGCTGGAAGCGATGCAGGAACGGACGGTGACCAGCGGCACGACGACTTATCCGTTGGAAGATCCCTTTTTGGTCATGGCGACGCAGAACCCTCTCGAAATGGAGGGAACCTACCCGTTGCCCGAAGCGCAGCTGGACCGTTTTCTGCTAAAGATCTTGGTCGGGTACCCGAGTAAATCAGAGCTCGAACAAATCGTCGAGCGCACGATGGCGGCCGAGCAACCGGCGGTCGAGCAGGTGGTCAATCGCGAGGAAATCCTGGAAGTCAAAAGCGCGGCCAATGACGTGCTGGTAGCGCCGCATGTGCAAGATTTCGCGATTTGCCTCGTGCTGGCCACGCAGCCGGAAGAGCAACACGGCCACGAGGCCGCGAAAAAGTACATCCGCTACGGCAGCTCGCCGCGCGGTGCGCAAGCACTGATTCAAGGCGGCCGCGTGCGCGCGCTGATGCGCAGTCGTTTGAACGTCAGCATTGACGATGTGCGAGCTTTGGCGTTGCCGGCCCTGCGGCATCGCATCATTCTCAATTTCGACGCTCATGCCGAGGGCAAGACGCCCGATCAGGTGCTGACGGTGATTTTGGATTCGCTGTTGGAAGGAGCCGACGGGTAGGGGTGTGCTACATAAATGTGGAGAATAATTGGCGGCCCGGGCCCTTCCCCGCCTGAAATTTTCCCTTGGTTCGACTGTGGCTAAAGTCTTACGTCTATCCTTAATCTTGATTCCCCGGCGGCGAAGCCGGCCTCCGGCGACAGACCCATGACCGACGCCCGCATCGGCCGAACCATCTCGCGCTACAACGTCGTCGAAAAGATCGGCGAGGGCGGGATGGGGGTGGTCTATAAGGCGATCGATACGCGGCTCGACCGTACGGTCGCGCTGAAATTCTTGTCGGCGCAGGCCCTCGAAGACGAGACAGCCGTGCCCGGTTTGTCCGCGAAGCCAAAGCCGCCGCGGCGCTCGACCACCCGAATATCTGCACCATTTAGGAAACGGCGAGGCCGAAGGCGAGACGTTCCTTGTCATGGCCTTCCTCGAAGGCCGAACCGTCAAGGACAACTTGCGCGAACGCCCGTTGCCGCTGGAGGAGGCGCTCGATGTCGCCGTGCAGGCCGCGCAGGGCGTGCAGGCCGCGCACGAAAAAGGCGTTGTCCACCGCGATATCAAGAGCTCGAACTTGATGGTCGCTCCGCGAGGTCAGGTCAAGGTCTTGGACTTCGGCCTAGCCCAGCTCGCCGAGGGGTCGAAGCTGACCAAGACGGCGACGATTCTCGGGACGCCGGCCTACATGTCGCCCGAACAGGCTCTGCGGGAACCGACCGATCGGCGCACCGATATTTGGTCGCTGGCGGTGGTGCTCTACGAAAGGGTGACGGGCCGGCTGCCGTTTGAGGGCGAAAAGGAACAGGCGGTTCTCTACGCCATCGTCAATGAAGAGGCGGAACCGCCGACGGCGCTGCGAACACGCGTGCCGACCGAACTCGACCGCATCGTCGGCAAGGCCATGGCGAAAAGCCCCGACGAGCGCTATCAGCATGTGGACGAGTTGCTGGTCGATTTGAGGGCACTGCGGGGCGCGGTGTCGGGGGTGTCGGCGGCGCGACAGACGGTGGGACCCAAGACGGGGACGGCCCTGCCTTGGGGTGCTCGAGCAGGCGGCCGACGAGGGCTCTACGGCGGCTTGGCCGCGACGGCGGTTCTCCTGCTGGGCGCGGCATATTGGTCGGCGTACTCGGGGTCCGACGGCGAACCCGCGCCGGTGACCTTGCAAAGCGTTCCCGTCACCAGTTACCCCGGCATCGAACGCACGCCCGCGATTTCGCCCAACGGCGACCAGGTGGCCTATTCGTGGAACGGGCCGAATCAGGACAACTTCGACATCTACGTGCAATTGGTCGGTGCCGGGAGGCCTCTGCGGCTGACTAGCGACCCGGCGGAAGAGAGTCACCCGGCTTGGTCGCCCGACGGCCGCTACATTGCGTTTCTTAGGGCGTTTCTTAGGGGGTCGGCGGGAGGGGCGGAGGTCATCCGCATACCGGCCCTAGGCGGCGCCGAGCGCAAGCTGGGCGAGGTGTCAGCCTTCGGATTGGCTTCCGGTTTGTCGTGGTCTCCGGACGGAAAATTCCTGGCGGTCGTCGACAGGGAGGCTGGTGACCAAGCCGCCAGCAGCATCTTCTCTCTCTCAGTCGAAACGGGTGAAAAGCGCCGATTGACAACGACGCCGGTCGCGGCCAGGAGGGACTTCAGGCCGATCTTCTCCCCCGACGGCCGACGGCTGGCTTTTGTGCGCCGGCTACCAGAAGGCGACGTCTACCTGCTCAATCTTGTCGGCGACGGCGGCCCCGATGGTGAACCTCACCGGCTTACGTTCGGGCGTTTAAAAATCGGGGGCCTGGATTGGAGGGTGGACGGCCGCTCTATAGTCTTTTCGTCGAGGAGTGGCGGCGGTTCCTACTCCTTGTGGCAAGTTTCGGTTTCCGGCGGCGAGCCCAAGCGACTAGCCGTGGCGGCCGACAACGCAACCTTTCCGTCGATTTCGCGCCAGGGGAACCGGCTTGTCTACGAGCAATCGCAATTTGACGCCAACATTTGGCGAGCCCCGGGTCTTGGGTTCGAGGCGGAGGCTTCGACAGGGGACCAACGAAAGGCAACCCGATTCATCGCCTCCACGCGCCACGATGACTCTCCCCACTATTCACCTGACGGCTCGAAGATTGTGTTCCTGTCGTATCGCTCCGGCACCCGGCAGATCTGGGTTACCGACGCCGACGGCATGAATCCGGTTCAGGTAACGTCGTTTGAAGAAACAAAACCAGGCAGCCCGCGCTGGTCTGCAAAGGGCCGCTGGATTGCGTTTGATCTGGCGAAGAAAGACGGCACTGTTCAAATCAACGTCGTCAGCGCCGCGGGAGGCGCTCCCCGGCAGCTTACGGACGGACCCTACCGCCAAATCCGGCCGGCTTGGTCGAGGGACGGAAGCTGGGTGTATTTCGGTTCAGAGCGCGGCGGCGATTGGCAGGTGTGGAAAGTGCCCTTCGAGGGCGGAGAGCCGGTGCAGGTCACTCGCGGGGGCGGGCGCGAAGCGATGGAGTCTTCCGACGGCGCGTTTGTCTATTACACGAAGCGGTCGCCGTCTCGCGGCATTTGGCGCGTTCCGGTCAACGGCGGCGAAGAGGAACGAGTCTTTGACCAGGGCATGCAGGCCCGCTGGGAGATTACCGAAAAGGGAATCTACTTGCTGAACATGGAGGCCCGCCCCGCCCCCGTCATCGAGTTTTTCCGCTTTGCGGCGGAGAGTGTCGAAACGGTTGCCGAACTCGCGGAAGATACGGACTCGCGGGGCTTGCAGTTCACCGTCTCTCCCGACGGCCGCTGGGTTCTTTACGGCCGCTACGACAACGTGCAAAGCGACATCATGCTGGTGGAGGGGTTTGAGTAGACCTCGCGCGGCCGACCGCGCACCCATTGGCTTCGCTGTCGGAAGGAGCCGACGGGTAGCGACAGCCTGGCGCGGCACGGCCCTTTGTCTTTAAGAAGGTTGTGACGCGTTACGCCGAATGGGCTTGGCGCCGCGCGTTCGCTGCTTGTGTGGATTGTTCGGGTGGGAATAGAATCGAACGTGATCAAAGCGATTACATAAGGCTGCTGATGAGCGATGTTCAATTCTACGTTTCGGGGGCCGTCATGCCCGCCGTGATCATCATCATCGTTCTGATCGGAGTGTTGCTTAACAACCGAAACATGGACCTGCGTTTCGCCGATACGAATACCCATTTTGGAGGCGCGCTTTCGGGACGTTGACGGGCGCTTCCAGACTATCGAAGGGCGCTTCCAAGCCATCGAAGGGCGATTCCAAGCTATCGACCGGCGCTTCAACGATATCGAAAATCGGTTCAATGATCTCAATGTGAGAATCTCGGAATTTCGCCAAGACATCGATGCCCGCCTCGCTGATTTTCGGGACACGTTGAGGGCCGAATTGCCAAGAATCACAGCGAGATGCTTGTCAAGTTCGCCGAGTTGGACGGACGGCTGACGCGCCTCGAGGGGCGAGTGTCTTAAGGTCCAAGGCCGCCGAGGAATTGGAGACGCCCGCAATTTCGCGTCGGCGTACGCTGTTCACAACCCGGATGCGGCGCCCGGAGCGCAAGTGACGGGCCAAGGGCAGGCAACCCCCACGCCCTCTGAAACTCTGGAACCGCGCTTCCCCGAACCGTCGCGCATTTCGGCGTAGTCTTGGGTTTACTCGAAACCGTTGCGCCCCGGCCCGTCGCTTGCGCTCGGGGCTCTGCATCCGCGGCAAGAGTCCCGCGGTCGGGCGGCGAGGCTCTCGCGGTCGGGCGGAGGGAAGGTCGGCGAGAAGTAAGGAAGCAGGCGACGGCGTGGCGGCTCTCGGGGATGTCCTAACTAAAGCACCCCTCCCAAGTCCGCCGTCACGTCGATTGAAAATTCCCAAACGTAACAAGATTCAACGACATGACTCTTGCTCCGGGCGGAAACCCGCGGGTAACATGTTAGATTGAAAGTATAGCCCCGCGATCGGTCGCGTACCGGCCCGCCAGGACTGATTCCGTGTAACGGCCAACCCCGGCAGATCGTCCAAGAGGAAGGCCATCTGTCTCCAGAGTCGTCCGCAAGATGGAAACCAACCGAAGACACAGCATAGGCGAGCGCGGCGACCGGTTAGCCGAGCCCGGAGCGAAAGGATCGCCGGCTCGGTTGATGGACCCCGCGCCGGCGGGCGTGGAACTGGGTTCGCTGACGGTGCTGTCTCTCCATGAACCTTGGTTCGTTTCACTCAAGAAGCAAATCAGCGAGCTGTTGAGTAAGCAGGAGCCGTTGCCGAAATATCGCGGGGCTCCGATTCGTCGTGGAGATGAGGAAGCACGACTCGCGCTGCTGAACCTTCGCGTCCTCCACGAGCCGTGGTTTGTCTCGCTCAAGCGGCAGTTCAAGGCCTTCCAGGCGGAGAAGAAACTTGCGCCGCTGAGAGTCTCTTCGAAGCCGGTTCGCGTCAAGAGTATTTGGGGTGCCTACGACTACAAGCAGCAAGGCGTCAGCACCTCCGCCGCAGTGCATGTTACCGCCGTGGCTCTCTTATTTCTCACTTCCGCCGGTGTGCCGTTGCTGTCGACCCGGGGGAGCTCGATCGACTTGGTGC
Organism: Bryobacterales bacterium; assembly: GCA_965238125.1. Classification (GTDB taxonomy): domain Bacteria; phylum Acidobacteriota; class Terriglobia; order Bryobacterales; family UBA6623; genus UBA6623. The sequence goes on from OZ250179.1 coordinate 2,815,417, forward strand.
TCGATTTCGACATTTCTCCGTTTATGACCGACCTGCTCAAGGCCCCGCCCGGAAAAAAGAGCGGAGGCGGTGGCGGTGGCGGCCACAATTCCCCCCTGCCGGCAAGTCGCGGCAAACTGCCAAAGTTTTCAATGAAACAATTGGCGCCGCCCACGCCGATCATCAAAAACCTCGACCCGCAACTGTCGGTTGAGCCGACCGTCATCGTTCAGGACTACGCCCAAGCGCCGAAGATCAACATGAAGATGTTCGGCGACCCCTTCGGGAAGGTCGGACCTCCTTCGGCCGGGCCGGGTAGCGGCGGCGGTATCGGCACCGGCCGCGGAACGGGCGTCGGCTCGGGCCGGGGAGCCGGTGTCGGGCCGGGCTCGGGCGGCGGCATTGGGGGCGGCGTGTTTCGGATCGGCGGTGGAGTGTCGGCTCCTCGTTTGACGTACAAAGTCGAGCCTGAGTATTCGGAAGCAGCCCGTAAGGCCAAATACCAGGGAACGGTCGTCCTTGCGATCGAAGTGTGGCCGGACGGCAAGGCGCACAATATTCGGGTGATCCGCAGCCTTGGGCTGGGTCTTGACGAAAAAGCCATCGGCGCTGTCCAGCAATGGCGGTTCGTCCCCGGCAAGAAGAACAAGCTGCCGGTGAAAGTCCGCGCCAACGTGGAAGTCAACTTCCGGCTTCTTTGACTTGAAATTTCAATCGGGGCGAGGCGAGACGAGCTGAGAGCTTGTCTCAACTGTGGGCTAGGACCGGCACGAGTGCCGGTCGCTACCCGCCATCCCTCATTCTCAACAAACAACTCGAGGAAGATTCCTTGTAACGGCTAAGCCGGGTGCTTCGTCCCAAAACTATCCGCCCCGGAGTTGCCGACAAGATGGAGACCAACCAACAAGATCGGACCGTTAGGGCCGGCGAGACGCCGACCGAGCATGGACCGGACCCAGTGCCCGCGCGGTCGTTGGGTCCCGCGCCGCCCGGTGTGGAACTCGGTTCCCTGACGGTGGCTTCTCTCCACGAGCCGTGGTTTGTATCGCTCAAGAAGCAGATTGTCGAGCTGTTGACTAAACAACCGCCGTTGCCGAAGTATCGCGGCGCCCGCATCCGACGAGGCGACGAGGAAGCGCGGCTTGCGCTGTTGAATCTCCGGGCTCTCCACGAACCGTGGTTCGTCTCGCTGAAGCGGCAGTTTAAGGCTTTCCAGGCGGAGAAGAAACTGCCGCCGTTGAAGATCTCCTCGAAGCCGGTTCGCGTGAAGAGCATCTGGGGCGCCTACGATTACAAGCAGCAAGGAGTCGGCGCGTCAGCCGTGGTGCATGTCGCCGTCGTCGCACTCATATTCTTTACTTCCGCGGCCGTTCCGGTGATTCGACACCAGGGGAGTTCGATCGACTTGGTGATGGATTTCGACATCTCCCCCTTCCTGGCGGATCTACTCAGGGCGCCGCCGGGTGGAAAGAGCGGAGGTGGAGGCGGAGGCGGGCAGAATACGCTGTTGCCGCCGAGCAAGGGTAAGCTGCCTCGGTTTTCGATGACGCAATTGGCGCCGCCCACTCCGGTGATCAAGAACCTCGACCCGAAACTTTCGGTTGAGCCGACCGTTATCGTTCAGGACTATGCCCAAGCGCCGAAGATCAATATAAAGATGTTCGGCGACCCCTTCGGGAAGGTCGGGCCGCCGTCGGCCGGGCCGGGTACGGGCGGTGGTATCGGCACGGGACGCGGCACGGGCGTCGGCTCGGGACGCGGCGCGGGTGTGGGACCGGGATCGGGCGGCGGCATCGGCGGCGGTGTGTTTCGAATCGGCGGTGGCGTCTCGGCCCCTCGTTTGACGTTCAAGGTTGAACCCGAATATTCCGAGCAAGCTCGCAAGGCTAAATACCAAGGAACCGTCGTGCTGGCGATCGAAGTGTGGCCCGACGGCACGGCGCACAATATTCGAGTGATCCGCAGCCTTGGGCTGGGCCTTGACGAAAAAGCCATCGGCGCTGTCCAGCAATGGCGGTTCGTCCCCGGCAAGAAGAACAAGCTGCCGGTGAAAGTCCGCGCCAACGTGGAAGTCAACTTCCGGCTTCTCTAGCCTGAACTTCGCCTAGGGTGACCGAGGCGAGACAAGCTGAGAGCTTGTCTTGCCTGTCGTCTAGGACAAACACGAGTGTTTGTCACTACCGGAGAAGTCCCCAGGTTGCCACGGGCGCTTTCGTCGAGCTTACATCGGTCGGCGACGCGCTACGCTCAGGGTATGCCGACGCGCGAGCAAGAGGATCTCTTCCGTCGGGGGATTGATCTGTTTAACCGCGAGGAATTCTTCGAGTGTCATGAAGTCCTCGAAGAACTCTGGACCCACACACGACAGCCGGAGCGTTGGTTTCTGCAAAGCTTGATCCACTTTGCCGTGGGCTTTTATCACCATCGGCGCGGCAACTCGATCGGAGCGGTTCGTCAGCTCAACAAAGGGATCAAGAAAATCCAAGGCTACTTGCCGGCGTGGGGCGGGCTCGAGACCGCCGCCATCGAGGCGGAAGCACGCCGATGCTTGGCGCTGGTTGAGGCCGGAAAACGGATCGAATCCTTTCCTAAGATTGAACCCTTTGGGCCTTACGTGCCGGGGCCGGAGCCGGCTGCCGCGTCGCGTCTTTCCTGACCTTCGCGAACTGGGTGCGCAACATAAATGTGGGAGAATCGGCTGCACGGGCGCGAGCGCTTCCCCGGCTGAAAGTTTTCTCTTGGTTCGGCCACGGCTAAAGCCTTAAGGGAGAAGGCCGCTGAAGCGGCCTTGCCTCCTAGGCGAACCCGTCAAACCGGCCCTCCAAGGGCCGGCCTACTTGCAACCCAAGCCCGGTGAACCGACGGTGAACCGGGCTGAGCGTGGCCTTCCGACCACGCCTCTGTTTCTAATGCCGGCATTGCGAGAGGTACGTCCCACATTTATATTGCACTCCTTTCCGAAGTCTCGTGGGCCACTCGGCGTGCGCGACTCGGCTACGATGTTCTTTTGAGTCTGCGTCGGGTTGGACGCCGGTGACGGTATTTCGCCGGGCGTTCGCCGCGAAGGACTCGCCGCCGCCGTAACCCGCTCCTTGCCCGGAGCGAATAGATCGGTGTGACGGCGGAATCCCTCGCACTCCCGACGCCCTATTGGGTCGCGGTGAAAGTCAATACAACGGCGCAGCCTGATCGGGAAAGCGCGAAGGCGGCTGACTCCGCCCAAGAGGCGGAGGAGCTTAAGCAATTGATGCTGGGCTACCAGAACGCGGACCGCGAGGCGGCCGCCGAACTGGTCGGGCGTCTTTCTCCGAAGCTGGGTCGGTTTCTTGCCGGTCCGGTCTATACACGGTCGTTCGCCGACGACATGCTGCAAGAGTGCTGGTTGCGAATTCACCGGTCGCGAGCCGCCTACCGGCCGGGAACGCCGGTCTTGCCCTGGGTGTACGCGATCGCGCGCCATACGCGGATCGATTCTTATCGACGCCGCCGCAAGATCGACATGAGAGAGACGGCGCTCGAACAGATCAGCGACACCGACGGACGAGCGTCGACGCTGGCGAAGACGCCCGATCTCGACCTTTGGAAGTTCGTCGAGCGTCTGCCGGGCGGGCAGCGGGAGGTCATTCTCATGCTGAAGGTCTCGGGAATGACGCTCGAAGAAACGGCCCGGGCAACCGGGTCCACGGTCGGCGCCGTTAAGCAAAAGGCGCATCGAGCGTATGTGAAATTGAGGGAGATGATGGAGAGCCAGTCGAGGGAACGAGTGGGATGACGTGTAGTGAAGTCGGGACGGAACTCACCCAGGCGGCGCGGAAAACGCGGTCGGACCTTTCGGCCGAAGTGTTTCGCCACCTCGAGGGCTGCGGGCATTGCCGCAATTTGTGGGAGTTCCTGGTCGGTTCACTCGAATCCGACCCGGTGGGCGAAGAACAACGCGTGGAAATCACGCGATCGATCACGGAATCTCTCGAACCGGTTACTCGCTTGCCCGGTTCCAGGCTGCTCACGCTGGGATTCTTGCTGATCTTTGGTTTGCTGTCGGCGGGGTTTGTCGGCTTGTCGGGGATCCGAGGGACGAGCGCGATGGGTTGGGTGCAGTTCGCGGGCGTGTTGGGAATTGTCGGGGCAGCGGCGTTCTTGTTGGCGCTGACCTTGAGCCGCGAAATGGTGCCGGGCGAGAAGCGGCTGTTGACGCCGGCGCGGTTGTTTCTGGTTTCGTTGGTTCCTTTGTTTTTGGCGGTGTTTTTGCTGTTCCCGTGGGAATCCGGGAACGATCCGGCCCCCCAGAGTTGGCATTGTTTTCGAGCGGGTTGCATGTTTTCCTTGCCGGCCGCCGGGCTGGTCGTGCTGGTGTTGCGGCGGGGGGCGGTTCTGTCGCTCGGCATCGTGGGCGCGGGCGCGGGATTGCTGGCAGGCTTGGTGGGAGTGGTTGTTCTGCACTTTGGGTGTGGTATTCCGAACGCGCCTCACATTGCGTTGGCGCACCTGGGCGTGCCGCTGATTGGGGCGGTGGTTGGCGGGCTGATGGGTCGGGGGTTGCGACTTGTTCGGCCATGGCATGGGAGCTGACGGCTTTCCTTCGGAAATCCTTCTCCGGGCGGTTCCTCGCCCCTTCAAACTTTACGGGACTAACTCGGTCGATAGCACTTGTTCGACTTGAAAAGGTCCTATTTTCTCCTCGACTTTTCTCGACCTTCTTACTTTTCGCTATTGACATAAATCGAACTTCGAGGATAATTAGGCTGGGCGGGCGAGCCGGTCGCTAAACCTGCCCAGTGTAATTGCCCGCGAGTTTAGAAGGTCGATGGCGGAAACAATCACGATCACCCCGGAACTGGAGCCGCGGCGAGCGGCTTTGCTGGATAAGTGGGTGGAGCAGCTTGACGGCCACTTGGACAGCCGGAGCGGAGCCCGCCCCATCGCCCAGACCGACGTTCTGCAACAAATCGGCAGCCTCTTGTGGGAGGCCTCGGGACTGGATGAGGAGCGGTTGCGGACGGCGATCGACAATGCTCGCGACGAAGACGGCGCGGCGGTGCGGTTGATTGTTACCGGGCAGGAAAAGCAGCACTGGCCGTGGGAGTTGCTCTACCATGGCGCGGACGATCTGGGCTTTGTGGGGCGGCGTGCTTGGTGTGTGGTTGCGCGGCGCACGAGTGGGAGCGGGCGGAAGAAAGCTCGGGCAACCGCTCGACCGTTTCGGATGTTGCTGTTCATCTCCTCGCCAGTGGATCTTGATGCAGAACGCAATCGCTTGGATTTTGAGCGTGAGGAGGAACTGCTCTTCACAGCGGTTGATGAACCCTGGAGCAAAGGCGAACTCGACATCGACGTTGCCGAAGACGGCGTGCTCGACACTCTGCTCGACCGCTTGGACAAGAATCAATATCATGCCGTGATTCTGAGCATGCACGGTGCGGCGGCGCGGAACGGCAAGGGTGAGGAAGAGTGGGGGTTGCTGTTTGAGGACAAGGACACGGGCCAAGGCGCCGCTGTAGCAGGCAGTGTGCTGGCGGCGCACTTCGACAAGTTACCGGCGGGGCGCCGCCCGGGATTGGTGGTGCTGTCGGCGTGTCGAAGCGCGCGGGCGGAGGAGAGCGCCGAGTCGATCACGGACGTCGCACGGCGGCTTCACGAGGTCGGCGTGGAGCGGGTGCTTGGGATGCGTCTCTCCGTCATGGACGGCGCGGCGACGGCCTTCAGTACCGAGCTGTTTCGGCTGCTGGCCAAGGGCGAGGTGTTAGGTCGAGCCGTAACGCTGGCGCGTGACAAAGTGGCACAAGGGGCGTGGCTGCACCAGAGCCAGAATGGCGGGAAGGGGTCGGCGGACGGCGATCCCTTTGGGCAATGGTCTCTGCCGGTGCTGCTGGATCGCACGACCGACGGACCGGTGTTGGATCCGGAGGCGGCAGGTGAGGTGATCCAACGGGGGCCGTCCTCGTCGGTCTTGATCGGGGACGGCACAATCGAGGTTCCGCCGCGCTCGTCTTTCATCGGCCGCCGCACATTCATTCGGACGTACCTGCGCAAGTTTCTCGAAGGGGAGACCCCGAAGCTCTTGCTGACGGGCCCCGGCGGGGTGGGGAAGACGACCTTGGCGGGGTTGTTTGCGCGCTCGCTGCGGGAGCGGCAACCGCGGACAAGGCTGCTGGGTTTTCAGGCGCCGTTTGATTTGGGCCTGGTGTCGGAGGCGCTGAGGCAGGAGGCCTTCGACGGCAGCGAAGAGCCGACACTGTTGGCGGAGACTCAGGCCGAACCGGATATGCGGAAGCGGGTCGAGCGATTAGCCGTCTCGCTGGCAAGTCGCGAGCGTCCCTGCGCTTTCGTGCTGGACAATCTGGAGAGCCTGCAGGATATGGGCACACTGACCGTCCCGGCCGAGCACGAGGAGAGCCGCTGGTTTGTGGAGACGGTAGGGAGGTTGCCCGAGCCGACACGCGTACTTTTGACGGGACGTTACGCTTTGCCGGGCGTAGTGGAAGGGGGGACGCTGCGCTGTCCGGTGCCGGACGCCCCCTACGGGGATGTATTGCGGCGGATGAACCGGTTGCGGTGGCCTGAGAAGTTTGACGCCAAACAGAAACGATGGATCCACCGGAAGCTGGGAGGGAACCACCGGGCGATCGAGTGGATGGCGCAATTGCTGACCGGGGGAGCGAAGGCCGAGGAGTTGGTCGAAGCACTGGAAAATGTCGAAACACCGCCCGGGACCCCGGAAGAAGCGGTGGCGGTGGTGCTGGAGGCGCTGCGCCAGAACCTGCTTTTCAGCCAGCTCCGATCACAGCTTGCGGCGGGGCAAGACCGCTTGCTGCGGGCGGCGACGCTCTATCGGGTTCCAGTCAGCGCGGACGGATTATTGGCGCTTGAGGAGGAACAGGAGCAGCACGAAGCGAACCGGGCACGCTTGGTGGACTATGGGCTGTTGGAGACGGGCCGGGATCGAACGGTAGATGTGGACTTCTTTCTGGTGCCGCCGGTGGTGGGGGAGCTTCTAGGGGAGACCGCTTTCGGTCAAGAGGAGCTGCGGGGACTGCACGGAACGGCAGGAAAGTATCACCGCTTTCAGGGTCGGTATCTGTCGCGTCGGTGGGTGGATGATCTGGAGGCGATCTATCACTTTCGTCGGGCCGAGGAGCATAAAGAGGCGGACGAATTGGCTGAGGGCGTTTGCGGCTTTTACCACAGTGTGAGCAGCTTCGCGGAGGCGAAGCGGTTGACGCAAGAGATCGTAGAGCGGGATGCCCCGCCGGCGCCCTGGTGGGCCTGGAATCGGTATGGGATGTGTCAGCAGACTCTAGGGGATCTCGGGGATGCGCTGAAGGCTCACGAGCGGGCTTTACTCCTAGCCCCGACCGCCAAGGAAAAAGGCGCCACCCTCAACAACCTCAGCCAGATCTACGATGCCCGGGGGGACTACGACAGCGCCCTGCGGTACCTGGAGGAGAGCCTCGCCATCCGCCGCGAGATCGGCGATAAGGCGGGCGAAGGCGCCACCCTCAACAACCTCAGCCAGATCTACAAAGCCCGGGCGGACTACGACAGCGCCCTCGGTTACCTCGAGCAGAGCCTCGCCATCTGCCGCGAGATCGGCGATAGGAAGGGCGAAGGCGTCACCCTCAACAACCTCAGCCAGATCTACAAAGCCCGGGCGGACTACGACAGCGCCCTCGGGTACCTCGAGCAGAGCCTCGCCATCCGCCGCGAGATCGGCGATAAGGTGGGCGAAGCCGCCACCCTCAACAACCTGGCGACCACAGCTCATGCCCGGGGGGACGACGACCGCGCCCTCAGGTACCTCGAGGAGAGCCTCGCCATCTGCCGCGAGATCGGCGATAGGGAAGGGCGAAGGCGCCGCCCTCAACAACCTCAGCCAGATCTACAAAGCCCGGGGGGACTACGACAGCGCCCTGCGGTACCTCGAGGAGAGCCTTGCCATCCTCCGGGAGATCGGCGATAAGGCGGGCGAAGGCACCACCCTCAACAACCTCAGCCAGATCTACGATGCCCGGGGGGACGACGACCGCGCCCAGCAGTACCTCGAGGAGAGCCTTGCCATCCGCCGCGAGATCGGGGATAAGGCAGGGATGATTCCGACGCTGCATAACCTGGCCCACATCGCGCTCCAGGCAAAGAACCGGGAGAAGGCGCTATCCTGCTGGTCCGAGGCCCTTTCGCTGGCGATGGAGACGGGAAACGCCGAAGGGATCTTTGAAGTATCGAGGGCGTTGGGCCACCTGTCCGCACAGGTTGGGAACAAGGATCAGGCGCGCGAACTATTGAATCTCGCCGTCGACACGGGAAACAAAGCCGGGTTCCCGGGCGTGGGTGAAATCGAAGAGAACCTTCGGGCTCTAGAAGGATAGAGGGTAGGAGGGCGAGCCAGACCTTGTCAAGAGCCGCGACGTGGCTTGCCGGAAGCTGAGACATGACCAACGAATCATCCCAGGGCGGTTCGGCTGACGATCAAAACAATGTCGAGGAATTGAGGTCTCGCCCGCTGAGCGATGAAGACGAGTTCTATTACGAGCGGTCCTACAAGGAACCGGTTGAGAGCACGGAGAGAATCGAAGAGACCGCGAAGTTTCTGATCGGGGCGACCGCCACGGCATCGGGAATCTTTCTTGCGGCGTTCAAGTTGTCCCTGGGGAATCAGACGGTTGCCGACGCTGCCTACTACGCTCCATTCATTTGTTGGTCGTTGAGCCTGGTGGCCTTGGTGTTGGTGCTGTTTCCCGTGGAGTATACGGTAGGCAAGAGCGAGCCCGCTTCGTGGAAAGTTGCGTTCCGAAAAGCCAGGCAATGGAAATACGGATTGCTGTTCGTTGGTGCGATGCTTTTCGTGGCGGGTATTGTCGGCGGTATGTTCTCCATTGCCGGTTGAGGGGTTCAATTCAGCCGGCTTTGTGCGGGCGATAGGCTACCGAGCCCAGAAGGAGCGGAGATGCCGGAGCAAGCGAAGACATTCAAGGTGATTTGTGCGCATTGCGACAAGCCCTTTCACGTGCGATTCCCTTTGACCAAACCGGACGCCGAGGGTACGGGCGAGGTAGTCGTGGAGTGTCTGTATTGCAGCAAGAAGGTGAAGGTCGACGTTCCGAGAGTGTACATCCCGGATGACCATTTGTTACGCGGCCTGGCGAGCGCTAGGTGAAGGCCTCTTCAGGGGTACCCGAGCGAGGTGGTTATGCCCGCGAGCTTTGGGCTTTGCCTAGGCGGTCTTCGATCGGAACCAACTCGCGCTCATCCGGCCCCAGATAGACTTGGCGTGGGCGGGTGATGCGCTTTTCGGGGTCGGCCATTAGCTCTTCCCAGTGGGCGAGCCACCCGGCCGTGCGCGGAATCGCGAACAGCACGGTGAACATCTCGGGCTGGAAGCCCATCGCTTGGTAGATGATCCCGGAGTAGAAATCGACGTTGGGGTATAGACGACGCTTGACGAAGTAGTCGTCGTCGAGCGCGATCTTTTCGAGTTCGATGGCGAGGTCGATTTTGAGGTTTTTGCCGGTGACTTCGAAGACTTCCTCGGCGATGCGCTTGATGATGCGGGCGCGGGGATCGTAGTTCTTATAGACGCGGTGTCCAAAGCCCATCAGGCGGCGCTCGCCCGCCTTGACCTGCTTGATGAATTCGGAAATGTGATCGACGGAGCCGATTTCATCCAACATTTGCAGCACGGCTTCATTGGCGCCGCCGTGTAACGGCCCATAGAGCGCCCCCGCGGCGGCGGCGGTCGAAATATAGGGATCGGCGTTGGCGCTGGCGACGGTGCGCATCGTGCTGGTCGAGCAGTTTTGTTCGTGGTCGGCGTGGAGAATGAACAGTACGTCGAGAGCCTTGGCAAGCACGGGGCTGGTCTTGTATTTCAGCTCGGTGCGGCGCCACAGCATGTTCATGAAATTTTCGGTATAGCTGAGGTCGCTATCCGGGTAGGCGTAAGGCAACCCCAAGGTGTGGCGGTAGGCATAGGCCGCCATCGTGGGCATTTTGCCGATTAAGCGCAACTGCTGCTGTCGGCGATTCGATTTGCTGTGAATATTCTTCGCGTCGGGATAGAAGGTCGACAGCGCAGCCACGGTCGAGATCAGCGTGCCCATCGGGTGCGCGTCATAGAGAAAGCCGTCGACGAATTTCTTGATGTTTTCGTGCACCATCATGTGGTGCTGGATCTCTTCGTTCCAGTGCTCGAGTTCGTGCTGCGTCGGTAGATCGCCGTGCAACAGCAAATAGGCGACTTCGATATAGGTGCAACTCTCGGCCAGCTGTTCGATCGGGTAGCCGCGATAGCGCAGGATGCCCTTATCGCCGTCGATGAAGGTGATGCGGCTGGTGCAGGATGCCGTGTTGGTAAAGCCGGGATCGTAGCCCATCATCCCGAACTCTTCGGGATCTTCCTTGATCGGGCGCAGGTCGAGGGCTCGAACCGTGCTGTTCTCGATCGGCAGTTGGTAGGATTTCGAAGTACGGCTGTCGGTGATGTTGAGAGTCGGCGCGCTCAAATAAACCTCCGCGATCCCCGATCGACGATCTCGAATAGCGGGGAAAACAAAGAGGATAGCAGAATTGCGGCGGGCGATGACGTGATACGCTAGGCGTTGCGTTGGCCGGGCGCTATGGATGTCCGATCCGCAGTGATGCAAGGTGGTAGTGATTACGGGCGCGGGCGGTCATTCTTGCTCCGGGGCGGACGTGAACGCGCTGCGTCGACTCGAGGAGCAGCATTAATGAATACCACTACAAGTCGAGGTCCCGTGGGCTGTTCGGGGTTGCTTCCATGCCACGCTCCGAAGGCATGGCGTTCAGCGACAAGACTTTTGCCGGTGGCTGCCAGCTTCTGGGAGAATCGACGCATGCGAAAGATTCGTTTTCTTACTTTGTTGACGGTCGCGGTTGTTGTTGTGCCTACGGCGGTCTTTGGGCAGCTCCACGGTGTGGTGGATCTGCACGTCCATTCAGCGCCTGACAGCCGCCTGAGGAGTGTGGATGCGATCGAGGTGGCGCGGTTGGCGCGGCGGCATGGCGTTCGGGCGCTTCTGCTGAAGAACCACTACACGCACACGGCTTCGCTGGCTTACATCGTGGGGCAGGCCGTCCCGGGAGTTGAGCTCTACGGCGGCATCGCGTTGAATCGCAGCGTGGGAGGCATTAACCCGGTCGCGGTCGAACACATGGCGGCGACGACGGGCGGGCTGGGACGGGTTGTCTGGATGCCGACGTTTGATTCGGAGCACTACACGCGGACGTTCGCGCCCAACCCGAATTTTGTTCCCATCAGCCGCGACGGGGTGCTGCTGCCCGAAGTGAAACAGGTGCTGGCGTTGATGGCGGAGCGAAACTTGGCGCTGGCGACGGGACACTCGAGTCCGGAAGAATCGATTCTGCTAATCGAGGCCGGGATCGAGGCGGGCATCGATCGCATCATCGTCACGCACCCGATGCTGCCGCCGGTGGGCATGTCGATCGAGTTGCAAAAGAAGGCGGCGGCGATGGGGGCGTTTCTGGAATATCCGTTCAATGCATTGATGCCGGACGGAGGGGTGGATTATGACGATCTTGTCGAGACGCTGCGAGCGGTAGGGCCCGAGCGCGCGATTTTGTCGAGTGATCTGGGGCAACCAATGAATCCGGTGCATACCGACGGGCTGGTCAATTACTTTGAGCGACTCAGGCAGAGTGGGTTTACGCAGAGTGAGATTGAGAGTATGGCAAAGCTGAACCCGGCGCGGTTTCTGGGTTTGCCTTGAGGCGGGTCGTTGGGGGGTGGCTTGGGGAATTGTGACCGGCTGAGAGCCGGTCACGACTGTTGACTAGTATAACCTTTCAATAAAACATATCTATATGACAATGTTTCCTGCTGGACTGGATGCAGGGCAGGAAAATCGAAGCGGCCCAAACTGGTTCTCACTCCCGAACAGGTGCAACATCTGGAGCGGCTGCGGGGTTCGCGGACGGCTCCGGTTCGCGAGGTGCGGCGAGCCGAGATTTTGTGGCCCGCCGGACGCCGATCGGAGACCCAACCCGGCCTCGACCCCGACAATCATTGCACGGAAACGTCGCTTCAGCTACGCTGGCGGTACCGGAACAATGCAAATAAACATCTCGGCATAGGCCAATCGGTGCAGTTCCATGTGCGACATCGTCACTGTTGCTCTCGACATTTCAAAACAGGTCGCTATTCAAGCGTTTCGATCTGAAGGGTTTGACGTTTCCGGCAACGACAACCGATCTCTGGCAGCGCTATTCGGCCCGGGGAAAGCCGCGTTCGACATAACTACTGAGGGATGTTCTTGCGCCTTCTATCTTGATAGTGAGGAGATAGACCTCGATCTTGACCGCCTGCGGAGAAAGTATCAAAAAAAGGGCTGGTCAGAGGCGAAAATCGGCCGCGCGCTCCAACAGATGCAACATGCGCCTCGGTTAATTGACCGACGCCGTTTGCGAACGGGTTTTGTAAAAGCTGTAGAAGCGCTGCTGCTGGAAGCCGGTAGGATTCAGCTGTTCTCCCACTTCTATAGAGATCCGACGATGGACGACCTGGAAGCTTTCAAAGATCGCGGGCATCAATCGATTTCGCTGGGTGAACTCCGAATCGAGCCGGGATCTTTCCCCCGGGATATTGTTCTCTCCGTCTCTTCCAAAGAATGAGCCCCCGGCTGCTGCCGGCAGGGCGATGCTTACAGCCGATTGAAAAGCCGGCCGCGGTTGAGTAGATTTTGCGGATCAAGGTCATCCTTGATGCGCTTCATGAGGGCGAGTTCGGAGCCCGGGTCGGCCCATTGCTCGAGTTCGCTCTTCCGGCCGACCGGTGCATATTCCACAACCGCAATCAGGTCCTGTTCCCGCGCCGCCGCCAGGCAGAGGGCGGCATCGTCGACACCGGAAGCATACACATACCCCACCGCGTTGCCGGCACGAATCAGGGCAGGCCGATTCCGTCCTCTCGCCTCGGCGACATCGAAGATCTCGGCCGTTCGAGTGGGAAGCGTCGAAATGCGAATCACGTGAACCTCCGGGTCGGCGGCCGCGGCGCGCGCCGTGGTCTCTTGGATGTTCCCCCAAAACGCTTCGCCCTCGTCTTCGGCAAGTGCATGGAAGGCTACTCCGTCGTGGCTCTGCGCCATCGCACCGAACTCCGCTCGACAGCGCTCGATGGTCGCCGGGTTGCCCTCGACTTCGAGAGCCAAGCCGTAGACGCCGGCGTCGTGCGTCACGCCGGCCCATCCTTCGGCGGCTTCGGCATTGAACAAATCGATCGCCGCGGGTTGGATGACTCCTCCCAAAATTTCGGCGCGCAAGGCCGCCAACGGCGCAATTTCGGCGGACGAGAAAACGACACTCAAGCTGCCGCGAGAGATCGGGAAGACTTTGAAGTTCACGACGGTGATCGCGGCCAAGGTTCCGTAGGCGCCGATCATAAGCTTCCCCATGTCGAGGCCGGTGACGTTTTTGACAACCATGCCGCCCGATTGCACGGTCTTGCCCTCGATCGTCACGAATTTCATGCCGATCACCATGTCGCGGGCCGTCCCGTAACGTCGGCGGCGCGGACCGCAGCCGTTGGTGGCGATGACGCCGCCGATTGTGGCGTCGTCAGCAAAGGGGGGATCGAGCGGGAGGCACTGATTCTTTTCGGCCAGAGTGCGGCTGAGGTCGCTGTAACGGAGCCCTGCCTCGACACTGATGGTCAAGTCGGCCGGTTCGTAGGCAATGACCTGATTGAGCTCGCGGGTCGAGAGTGTGACGTCGGCGGGACAGATTTCTCCCCCGGCCGTGCGCTTGGAAAAAGCCCCCCCGATTTCGAGAGTTCGTCGCGACGAACCGCAATCGCGCAGGACCTGCGAGAGCTCGCTTGCGTCTCGGGGTGCGACCTGATCGGACATCGTTCTATGGTACGCACTTCGGCGTGGGGGACACGGTGTCGGTACTTCGTGGGGCAGGTCCGTCTACGGGAAAAAGGGGGCGAAAAAAGGGGACTGCCCGGACTGCCACCGATTTTCGCCTTCGACCTTTGTCGAAACCCTGTGCTTCATTGGGCGAAAATCGGTGGCAGTCCCCCATTTTCGCCCCGGGGTGGCAGCCCCCCGTTTTCGGCCCCATTTTCGCTCGAACACTTTCCGGCCGCGGGCCGCTACGCCGTGCGCATGGTTTCTTCTCGGCCCTTCGACAAGGCGGCCTGCGCCGCGGCCAGTTTAGCGATCGGGACGCGATAAGGCGAGGCGCTGACATAATCGAGTCCGGCGTGGACGCAAAACTCGACCGACTTGGGATCGCCGCCATGCTCGCCGCAAATGCCGATTTCGAGGCCCTTGCGTGTCTTGCGGCCCTTCTCGACGGCGATTTCAATGAGCTGCCCGACACCGCCCACGTCGAGCACCGCGAAGGGGTCGTCGTCGAAGATGCGCCGCTCCTTGTACTCTCCGATGAACCCGCCTGCATCGTCGCGCGAGAACCCGAAGGTCGTCTGCGTCAGGTCATTCGTGCCGAAGCTGAAGAACTCGGCTTCCTCGGCCACCTGGTCGGCGGTCAGTGCGCCACGCGGCACCTCGATCATCGTGCCGACCATATAGTCGACCTTCCTGCCCTTGGCCGCGAAAACCTTTTCCGCCATCTTGACGACGATCTTCTTTTGGTTCTCGAGTTCCTTCACATTGCCGACGAGCGGGATCATCACCTCGGGAATCACCTTGATACCCTTCTTGGCGCACTGCACGGCGGCTTCGAAAATCGCCTGCGCCTGCATCTCGGTAATTTCAGGAAACGTGATTCCCAGACGGCAGCCGCGATGCCCGAGCATGGGGTTGAACTCGTGAAGCTCCTCGACGCGCGCCAGCACTTTCTCGAGTTCCCGCACTCGGCTTTTCTTCTTTTTCAGGGCCTTGAGTTCGGCGATTTCCACCATCAACTCTTCGCGTTTCGGCAGAAACTCGTGCAACGGCGGGTCGAGAGTGCGAATGATGACCGGGTAGCCGCTCATCACCTTGAAGAGCGCGGCAAAGTCGCGGCGCTGCATCGGGAGCAGCTTGCGCAACGCTTTGCGGCGGTCCTTTTCGTTGTCGGCGAGAATCATCGCGCGCATGTGATCGATGCGTTCGCCTTCAAAGAACATGTGCTCGGTGCGGCACAACCCGATGCCCTCGGCGCCAAAGCGGCGGGCCATCTTGGCGTCGCGCGGAACTTCCGCGTTGGTGCGAACGCCGATGTTGCGAAACTCATCGACCCACTTCATGAAGCGCTCCAAGTGCCCACTCGAGGGGTCGGCGTCGATCGTCTTCGCCTGCCCGGCGAACACTTCCCCGCTCGATCCGTCGAGCGAGATCCAATCCCCTTCCTTGAGCGTCGCGCGGCCGACCTTCATCTGCTTCTTGACCGGGTTGACTCGGACATCGCCCGCGCCCGCGACGCAAGGCGTTCCCATGCCGCGCGCCACAACGGCGGCGTGGCTGGTCATGCCGCCGCGCGAAGTCAGAATGCCCTTGGCCACCTCCATGCCGTGAATGTCGTCGGGCGTGGTTTCCCCTCGGACCAGAACCACCGGACCCTTCGCGGAGTGCTTGACCGCGTCGTCGGCCGAGAATACGACCGTGCCGACAGCCGCTCCAGGCGAAGCCGGCAAGCCTTTCGCCAGCGTCACCAGCGACTTCCTCGAACTCGGTTCGAGCACCGGGTGCAGCAATTGATCAAGCTGCCGGGGCTCCACGCGCATCACGGCCTCTTCCTTCGAGATAAGCCGCTCTTTCACCATGTCCACGGCGATCTTGACGGCGGCCGGGCCGGTGCGCTTGCCGTTGCGCGTCTGCAACATAAACAGCTTCGAGTCTTGGATCGTGAACTCGAAATCCTGCACGTCGCGGTAATGCTTTTCGAGGTTTTTCGTGATGCGGCGCAACTGCCGGTAGGCTTGCGGCAGGATGCCCTCGAGCTCGCGGATCGGCCGCGGCGTGCGGATGCCCGCGACGACGTCTTCTCCCTGCGCGTTGATCAGAAACTCGCCGTAGAACTCCTTGGTTCCGGTGGCGGGGTTGCGCGTGAAGCCGACACCAGTCGCCGAGGTATCGCCCAGATTCCCGAAGACCATCGCCTGCACGTTCACGGCCGTGCCCAAATCGTCGGCGATGCCGTTCATGCGCCGATAGAAGATCGCGCGCTGGTTGTGCCACGAGCGGAAGACGGCGTCACGGGCGCCGCGAAGCTGCTCGCGCGGATCCTGCGGAAACGGTTGGCCGGTCTTCTTTTCGACGAACTTCTTGAACTTGGCGACGACCTCTTGCATATCTTCCGCGGTCAAATCGGCGTCGAGCTTCGCTTTCTTCTTCTTCTTGATCGTCTCGAGAATGTGCTCGAAATCGTCCTTTTCCAACTCCAGCACCACGGTGCCGAACATCTGAATGAAACGCCGGTAGCAGTCGTAGGCGAAACGCGAGTTGCCGGAATTGCCGACCAAGCCCTCAACGGTTTTGTCATTGAGGCCGAGGTTGAGAATCGTATCCATCATCCCCGGCATCGAAAATTTCGCGCCTGAACGCACGCTCACCAGCAGGGGGTCCCCGGCATTGCCCAGTTTTCGGCCCATCTTCTTTTCGAGCTCCGCAAGGGCCGCCTTCATCTGCTTCTCGACTTTCGCGGGCGTCTTGTTACCGTCGTCGAAGTAAAGATTGCAGACCTGGGTGGCAATGGTGAAACCGGGCGGCACCGGGACGCCCGCAAGGCTCATCTCGGCCAATCCGGCCCCCTTGCCTCCAAGCGTGTCTTTCATCGTGCCGTTACCGTCGGCTCCGCCGCCGCCAAACCCGTAGACGTACTTATCCATATTTTTCACCCTGGTCAATGCTGTATTGATGCGAGACTTAGGAATTCAGTATGCGAACAAAACTTGCTGAGATCAAACGGGGACCGCGAAAAGGCGACGGGTGGCGCGCCGCTAACTTGCTCCGTCGCCGCTCACGATTTCATTGAAATCGGCAATCGTCGAAAACTCCGTGCGCAACCGCGCGAGAAACGCCAAGCGGTTGTCGCGAACCCTTTCGTCGTCGGCCATGACCATTACGTCATCGAAGAACTTGTCGACGACGGGTCGCAGCGAGGCGATCCGCGCGAGCGCTTCCTCGTAGCGTCCTTCGTCCTTGAGCGCCGCCACGCTCGGGCTCAGTTTCTCGAACTCGCCGAACAACACTTTCTCGACGCCCTCTTCGAGTAGCGTTTCGTCGACATCGCGGGCGGCAAATTGGTCGGCGCCGCCGGCCTGCCGCAAGATATTGCTGATGCGCTTGAAACCGGCCGCCAACGGTTCGAAATTTTCGGTGGAGCGCACTTTCGCGATCGCCTCGGCACGCGCGGCGACCTCGAGCGGCTGCTCCGACGAAGCACTCAACACGGCTTGGACTTCATCATGGCGATAGCCGCGCACCTCGCGCAGGTAGTAGCGCAAACGCTCGACGAAAAATTCTTCCAGGGCCGCGGCGTTTTCGCCGGCCTCCGCGATGCCGCACAACTCGGGCAACGAGAGAGACAATTCGCCCTCGACCAAAATTCGAATAATGCCGTAAGCCGCTCGCCGCAGCGCAAACGGATCTTTCGACCCCGTCGGGATCATCTCCAGCCGAAACAGCCCGCCCAAAGTGTCGAGCTTATCGGCGATCGCGACAAGCCGCCCGACGGTTCTTCGCGGGATCGTGTCGTCCGCGCCGGCCGGGCGGTAATGGTCGTAGATGGCATCGGCCACTTCTTGGGGCTCGCCTTGGTGCTTGGCGTACAGGCCGCCGACGACGCCTTGCAGCTCGGGGAACTCTCCCACCAGCTCGGTCGTCAGGTCGCACTTGGCTAATTCGGCGGCGCGGCGCGCGTGGGCGATCGATTCATCGGACAAGGCCAGGGCCCCGGCCAGGCGGGCGGCAATTTCCTGATTGCGCTCGGTCTTTTCGAAATAGGACCCCAGCTTGGCCTGGAAGGTCACGGCCTTGAGGTCTTCGACGCGGTCGGTGAGCGATTGCTTTTGGTCGGCGTCCCAGAAAAACTGCGCGTCCTTGAAACGGGCCCGTAAAACACGCTCATTGCCTCGGCGAATGATGCCGTCGGGGTCGCCGTCAAGATTCGCCACGGCGACGAACTTCGGCTGCAACCGGCCGGCCTCGTCCTCGACGGCGAAATACTTTTGGTGATGTTCCATCACCGTTTCGAGCACTTCCTCGGGCAGCGACAGATAGCTTTCCTCGAAACCCCCGAGAATCGGCGTCGGGTACTCGGTGATGTTGACCAGAATCGCCAGCAATCGCGGATTGGCGCGCACGCGCAACCCGGCGCGCATGAGCGTACGGATGCCGGTTTCGATCATGAGCTGTCTTTCCTCGATCGAGAGAATGACGCGGCTGTCGGCGAGTTTGTTGCGCAGATCGGCCGCCCCGCTGACCTCGATCACTCCCGAAGACAGGCGGCGGTGCCCGTAACTCGTGTTCCCGGAAGCAACGCCGGCGATTTCGAACGGCACGACGGTGCCGTCATACAGCGCCGTCAACCAACGAATCGGACGAATGAAACGCGGCCCCGACTTGCCGGTCCAATACATCGTCCTCGGGAAGTGAACCGCGACGATGATCTCGGGCAGGATCTCGGCGAGGATTTCAGCGGTCGGGCGTCCTTCGATGCGGCGCGTGACGGTGAGGCGGCCGTTGTCGTCGGTTCCAAGCCGGTCAACGCCGACGCCGGCCCGGCGGGCGAATCCGTCCCCGACCTTGGTAGGCTTGCCCGCGTCGTCGAAAGCGATCTTTCGCGGCGGCCCGGTGAGGGTCTCTTCGCGATCGGCTTGGCGGTCGGCCAGGTCTTGGGCGATCAGCACCAAACGCCGCGGCGTTGCTTCGGTGGAGTAGACGACGCCGGTGTCGAGATTGTGCTTTTCGAGGCCTTCGCGAAAACGCCGTTCGAGGTCCTTCAGCGCGCCGCCGATCATCCAATCGGGGATTTCCTCGGTCCCGACTTCGAGTAGAAATTCCGCGATTTTCATCAGGCGGAAACCTCCGCGGCCTCGGTCTGCTGATCGAGCCAGGCTTGCGCCACCCCGACCGCCAGCGTACGAACCCGGGCAATTACGCCAACCCTCTCGGTCACGCTGATCGCTCCTCGCGCGTCGAGCGTATTGAACAGGTGCGAACACTTCAAGACTTGGTCGTAAGCGGCCAGCAGCGGAAAGCGTTTTCTTTCGTCCTCGTCTTCGGTCGTGCGGTACTCTTCGAGCAATCGTGCGCATTCCCCCTCGTGCAAGTCAAACTCCTTCCACACGAAAGCGACGTCGGCCTTCTCGAAGTTGTAAAGCGAGTATTGCTGCTCATCGGCGAAACGCACGTGGTGATAATTCCACGACTCGTTCCACTGAATGTCGTAAACACTGTCGACGTTCTGGAGAAAGGCCGCCAGCCGTTCGAGCCCATAGGTCAACTCCGCCGGGACAAGCTCCAAATCGACGCCGCCACATTGTTGGAAATAGGTGAATTGCGTGATCTCGAGCCCGTCGAGCATCACCTGCCAGCCGATGCCCCAGGCGCCCAACGTGGGGGATTCCCAGTTGTCTTCCTCGAGCTTCAAGTCGTGCTTGCGCAGGTCGATTCCGATGGCTTCGAGGCTGCCCAAATATTGCTCGATGACGTCCTCGGGCGCGGGCTTGAGAATCACCTGCAACTGCATGTGCTTGTAGAGGCGGTTCGGGTTCTCGCCGTAGCGGCCGTCCGCGGGGCGCCGACTGGGCTGCACGTAGGCGACGCGATAGGGATCGGGCCCCAGCACGCGCAAGAATGTCTCGGGGCACATCGTCCCCGCGCCCACCTCCACGTCGAAGGGCTCCTGGAGGATACAGTCCCGCTCGGCCCAATACGACTTGAGCCGCAAGATCATCTCCTGGTAGTTATGCATGGGGCGTTTCGCCGGATGGTTTGGTCGGATCGTCGGCGGCCGGAAAGGCTACGGCGTGGCCTCTTTGTCGCGGAACTGCAGGGAATAACGACTCAGAATCTGACGGAATTCTTGGCCCTCGTTGACGCTTAGGCGGATCGGACTGGACCGGCTCATCACGGTGATTGCCATGCCGCCGTCCTCGGTCATTTCCGCAAACGTGATCGCTTGAAGGTTGATGAAGTAGTTGCGAAAACTGATGAAATTTCTTTCCATGGTTACCCTCCGTCCCCGCTTTGGTAGCGACCGGCACTCTTGCCGGTCCCAGCCAACAGCATGACCGGCTCTCAGCCGGTCATGCCCGCCGGATCAAGCCTTCTCCAACTCTTCCAAAATTCCCGCCGTCTTCAGCTTGGCCTCGAATTGATCCTCGAGGCGCTGCCTGAGAAAACGTCTCAGATCGGCCGCCGTCGCCGCGCTCCAGCCGGCGGTCTCGATTTCACCGAGTGATGTCTTCAACATCTGATTCGCGATGCTCCGTGAAGCCGCGGAAATCGCCCATGCGTTCGGTCCTCGAAAATCCGCTGAAAACAACCCCGGGTGAGCCCGTTCGAAATAGGCCGTCTCGGAGGAATCGAACGCCGTGCCGCTCAGGATGCAAACATCAAGAGGCGGCAGCCAACCTCCCAGCCTTACCGACCACAACGAAAAGTACGTCAGCGCCGCCCACAGCCGCGCCTCGCCCTCTCCGCCGCTCGAAGAGGCTGTGCCGGTGCCCGGCGACTCCGCCGCCCAAGCCGCGCCGTTCGGCCCTTCGATCGCCGTTGACTCAGAAGCCTTCGATTCGCCGCCGCTTGTTTCGAGCCCCAACCGAATCTGATCGAGAACCAGCGCCACCAAACGGAAAAACGCGTCGTTGGGTTCCTGTTCCGGCAGCAAACGGTCGCAAACCTCGGCGATGTAGTCGAGCGCCACTCCCGAGGCATAGTCGGCCCGCAGAAACAGCGGCGGTTCGAGCAACTCGGAACGGTCCAAGCGCACCAGGTCGCGGTCTTGTCGCTGGAAGTAGAACAGCCGAACGTGGGCGAGCCGTTCAAGGCCCGAGCCGAAGGGATTCTTGGGCCGTCGCGCGCGGCGAGCCACGCCTCGCAGCTTCCCCTGATCCCTGGAAACGAAGCTGACAATCAAGTCGGCTTCCCGGTAAGGGTAAGTACGCAGAACGAAGGCTTCGCTCTCCTGGGCCGACATCGAACGCAAACCAGCGTGCGCAAAGGTTCAGGATAACACGGCGTCGTCAGCCTGCATGGCTCACCAGGTGTCGAGGCGAATCAGGCCGTAATCTGCGGAATCAACTCGCCGTGCACATCCGTCAAACGCATGTGCCGGCCGTTGAAGAAATAGGTGAGGCGTTTGTGGTCAAGCCCCAGCAGATGCAGGATGCTGGCGTGAATGTCGTGGTAGGTGACGACCTGTTCCTGGGCGCGATACCCGAACTCGTCCGTCGAGCCGATGACTTGCCCGCCTTGGATCCCCGCGCCCGCCATCCAAACCGTCATCGCGCCGGGATTGTGGTCGCGTCCGACGCCGCGTTGTGAAATCGGCATGCGTCCGAACTCGCTGTGCCAGATCACCAAGGTGTCGTCGAGCATGCCGCGTTGTTTGAGATCGCGAATCAAGCCGGCGATCGGCTTGTCGACCTCTTGGGCATGCTGGGTGTGGTTTTCGACTAAGTTGGCGTGGGCGTCCCAGGTGTCGAGGTTTTGGTTGACAAGAGCCCCGTTATAGAGCTGCACGAAGCGCACGCCGCGCTCGACCAATCGGCGCGCCAGCAGGCATTGCTTCCCGAAAGGCTCGGTGGTCTGGTCGTCCATGCCGTAGAGCCGCTTGGTCGCCTCGCTCTCTTGGCGACTGTCGACAGCTTCGGGGGCGCAGGTCTGCATGCGGTAGGCCAGCTCATAGGAGGAGATTCGCGCGGCCAGCTCCGAGCTGCCCGGATATTTCGCGGCATGGCGTTCATTGAGTTCGGCAAGATGATCGAGCCGCGCTCTTTGTTGCTCCGGCGCTACGTGCTCCGCCGGCGGACGCAGGTCGAGAATCGGGTCGCCGGCGGCGCGAAACACCGTTCCTTGATATGAGGCGGGCAGGAAACCGCTATTCCAGTTCGCCGGTCCGCTGAAGGGCCCGCCGCGTTTGTCATAGACGACGACGAAACCCGGCAGGTTCTGGTTCTCCGAACCCAGTCCGTAGGTCACCCAGGAGCCCACGCTGGGGAACCCCATCAGCCGCGATCCGGTATTCCACTCGTAGTGGGCCAAAACGTGGTCGTTCGAGCGGCCCGTGCAGGACCGAATGAAGGCCAAATCATCGACCATCTCGCCGACGTGCGGAAACAGGCCCGAGACATCAATGCCCGATTGCCCGTATTTCTTGAATCCGAAGGGCGTGCGCATCAGCGGCCCGGGATACCCCTGCCGGACGCGCACTCTTCCCTTCCCCGTCAGCGGCTGCCCGTGATATTTGTCGAGCATCGGCTTCGGGTCGAAGGTATCGACATGGCTCACGCCGCCGCTCATGAAAAGCGAAATGACGGCCTTGGCGCGTGGCTTGAAGTGGCCGTCGCGGGGGACCAGGGGCGAGTCAATTCCAGTGGAGGTTAAACAGGCTTGGGCGGACTTATCGAGACCGGCGGCGTCGGCGGCGAGCAAACCGTCTTGGGCCAGCAACCATCCGAGGGCCAGACCGCTGATGCCTTCACCGGCTTCGAACAGGAAGTCGCGGCGCGAGACGAAAGGCTTTTTCGTCGTGGTGCAAAGAATGGTCGGGCGTTCGGCCATGATTGTTCCCCTCCGCGTCGGGAGTTAGTTCACGTACACAAACTCGCTCAAGTTCAAAATCACATCGCAGAGGTCAACCAGCGCGGCCCCGTCCGGATCGTCCTCGCCCCGAGCGCGATGATACTCCGTTTGCTTTTTCAGGAAGCCGAGATTTCGATCGAACTCATCGTGATCCGGTCCCCGGCTCAGGGCAATCTGATAAGCCCGGCTGATACGCGCCTCCGCGTCCCCGCCCGCGTCGGACGCCACGCGCTCGGCGAAATATTTCGCCTGCTCCAAAACAAACTCGTTGTTGAGCAGCGTAAGCGCCTGCGTCGGAACCGTCGTTCGGTTGCGGCGTGCGCATGTCACGTTCGGGTCGGGCTGATCGAAGACCTCGAACATCGGATAGCGCAACCCGCGTTTCCAATAGGAATAAATGCTGCGCCGCCAAACGGCCGGACCTTGCTCGGTCATCTCCCATTTCCCCTTTGGGAAAGACAGGCGAAGGGCCTCGGGAATCGGCGGGAAGAACGGCTCGCCGCCCACCTCGCGATTCAATTTCCCCGAAGCATCGAGCACTATATCGCGGATCACCTCGGCTTCCAATCGGCGTTCGGGAAAGCGCCACGGATGTTGACCCGACGGATCCTTCTCGCGATTCCCCGGGTGATCGAAGGCCGAGGCCATTTGATACGCTTCGCTGGTCATCAGCAGCCGGTGCATGCTCTTGATGCTCCAACCGCAGCGCACGAATTCCGTCGCCAACCAATCGAGTAATTCCGGGTAAAGCGGAGGCTCCCCGGTCCGGCCGAAATTACTCGTCGTCGCAACGATCCCTCGGCCGAAATGAAAATGCCACAGCCGGTTCACCATCACGCGAGCGGTCAAGGGATGGTCGGGTGAGGCGATCCACTCGGCCAGCGCCCGCCGCCGGCCCGAGCTAACGTTCTCTCCGCTCGGGGGAACTGCGGTGGGCTCATCCCCTCGCGTCAGCACGCGCAGGAAACCCGGTTCCACGGGATCGCCCTTCACGCGATGATCCCCGCTCGGCAACAAATACGCCGTGGGCGGAACAAACGGCTTCCCGGCTTGCGGAAGAAAGGTCCCCGCAATCTCTCCGTAATCTTCCCGCTCACCCTTGCCGGGAAGTTTTTCGTCTCCCAACCCGTCGGGAGCAAAGCGATAGTCTCCGTCGCGCACCGCCATCGCTCGGGGCAACTCCGGGGGCATTCGCTTCTTGAGTTCCTCGATTTGCGCTTTCAGCGCATCCATTGCCGCGCGGTCCTCGGGCTCGATGAGGTCCGCCACCGTATCGACACTCACTTGGATCGTCGTTACCTGGTCGGCCAACAGTTTCTGGCCCGCCGTGCGTTCGGCCTCGGGCGTGCGGACGGCAAGTTGAATCTCCTCGGGAAAGCTCTCCAGCTTCTTCTCGAACGCCAACTTGCGGTAAGGCGCTTCGAGGCCGGTGATCTTCGCGTTCAGCGGTTTGATCTCGGCATCGATTTCCGCTTTGCGAGCCTCGAATTCCGCGACCGCTTCCGGCGGCGCCAGCGGGAACTCATATTTCACGAATGGAAAGAACGTCGCCAACATACTGTAGTAGTCATGCTGGAGAATCGGATCAAACTTGTGATCGTGGCAGCGCGCGCAATTCACCGTCATCCCCATGAAGGCGCGGCCCGTGGTTCCGATCATGTCGTCGAGATAATTGTAGCGATATTGCGGGTTGTCTTTCTCGCGAAACCCGACCGTCGGTCCGACACGGTTGAAGCCCGTAGCGATCAACGAGTCGTTGGTAACTTCGTCCAACTCGTCGCCGGCCAATTGTTCTCGAATGAACTGGTCATACGGCTTGTCGTCGTTGAAAGCCCGCACGACATAGTCGCGATAGCGCCACGCATGCGGATAGTCGTAATCATGCTCATAGCCGCCGCTGTCGGCGTACCGCGCCACGTCGAGCCAATGGCGTCCCCAACGTTCGCCGTAGTGGGGTGATGCAAGCAACCGGTCCACCAATTTCGCGAAAGCATCCTCGGAAGAATCATTGACAAACGCCTCGACTTCCTCGGGCGCCGGCAACAGACCCACTACGTCCAGATAGGCGCGCCGGATCAGCGTTCGCCGGTCGGCCCGCGGGGCGGGCTCCAGGCCCTTTTCGTCGAGTCGCTTCTTGAGGAAGGCGTCGACCGGATTGCTTTTCCATCGCGCCGCGTCGTGTTGCGGCACGGGCTCGCGCAGCGGCTTTCGGAACGCCCACCATTGACGGTCGGCCTCGGTGATCCCGACCTTTTCGGGCTCCGCGGCCGCGGCGGGGGCTTGCTCGTACCCGGGTGGCTTCGGCTGAGGGTCAAGACGCACCACATCCCACGAAGCGCCTTCGTTGATCCATCGCTCGAGCGTCGAAATCTCGTCGGCGCTCAGAGCGCCCCCCAGCGGCATCGCCGGGGCTTGTTTTCCTGAGATCAACTGATAGACGCGGCTTTCAGACGCCCGCCCCGGAACCAGTGCCGGCCCCCGCACTCCGCCCCGCAGCATGCCCTCCCGCGTACGCAAGTCGAGTTGCGACATCAGCTCGCCTTCTCCGTGGCAAGAAAGACACTTGCTCTGGAGAATCGGCGCGACGTCTTGAGAGAAGGAAAGGTCCGCGGCCGGCGCCGCGGCGACGAAGAAGCACGACGCGAGAAAGGCGATCGTGAGGCCGTAACGAGTGGACCGAGCCCTCCACCCCAAACCGAGGCATGGCGAGGGTCTATTCATGGGTCGAACTCCCGGGCACCGCGTGGTGCTAAGGCCAGTGTAGGCAGCCGCCGCGGGGATGTCAATTTTTTCGCCCCATCGGCCCGAATCACGTGTCGGCGATTCACGTGTCACCGGTGTCCGTCGCGTAGTTCGGGAGCATCCCCCGTCTCTCCCCGGGCCACATTACCCCGCAACAGGCCATTCTTCATTCAATGAAAGTTCTCGACCAACATCAAATCCGCACTGGTTTCCTCTTGCGCGCTGAGGATCCAACGCCCATCGGGAGAGACGGCGAACCCGGCGTCCTCAACCGGCGGCCGGCGCCGAAGCGGGCCGACTCGAGACACTTCGCGCGAAGCGAAGTCAAAAAACTTCACGTCCCATTTTGTTTCCGTCGAGGAGATCTCCTCGCGATCAACGAAATAGATGCCCTTATTCGTAATCGCCCAATGGCCCCAACCAGAGGAGACACGCTCGATAACCGGCGTCTCTTCTCCTCCCCCCACCGGGATTCTCCAGATGGCGTTTTCGACAGAGCGGCTCTTCGCGTAGTAGACGAACTTGCCGTCGGGAGATTCGAAGGCCGCGAAGCCGCCTTGCCGCGTCACTTGGACCGCGGCGCCGGCTTCCGCCCGGTCGCCCGGAAACGGCGTCTTCCACACCTGCATCTCTCCGCCGCGGTTCGAGGCGAAGTAGATCCAGCGGCCGTCTCGCGACCAGCTCGCCACGACGTCCTCCGACGGCTTTTCCGTAATGCGCCGCAATGAGCCGACCGACGTGTTGACCACGAAGACTTCTAGGGTTATCGCCGACTCGCGAGTCGAAAACGATGTTTCGGTTGTCGGGGGACCAGCGGGGGGTGCCGGTGTGGGGGCCGGCAAAAGAAGTCAGCGGGAGAGCGTTCGCTCCATCCTGGTCTCAAATCCAAATCTCGGGAGTTCCCGAGCGCGATGACCAAAAAACGATCCGTCCGCCGTCGGGAGAGAACTGAGGGCCCGAATCAGGCCGCGTGGAAGAGATCAATCTTCTCGGCGCATCCTCTCCCCCGGGCTGAGAGGCCAGGCGCCAGATGTCGATATCGCGCTCTCGCCGACTGTAGGCGAGCCGTCGGGCCGGGCCCGAGATGACCGGCTCGGCGGCATTCGTCTCCGTACCGACCAGCCGCCGCGGTTCGCCGCCCGAAGCGGAAATCCTCGCCAGACCGTCCGGACGCGAGAACACGATTTCGCTGCCATCGGCCGTCCAGGCCAAGCCCCGCGGTTCGCCGGAAATAAAGGAAAGCTGAGTCGGTTCACCGCCGGCGGCGGGCACGGAGAAGACGTGCGTGACCGACGAAGCGCCGTAGCGCTGGAAAGCCACTGTTGAACCGTCAGGAGAGAAAGCAGGCTCGCGATCATCGATGGCTTGGCCGGGCGGCGCGGTCAGCCTCTGCTTCCGGCCGGTCTCCACCGAGAGCAGGAAAATGCCGGGCCGCTGATCGGAGGAGTCTTGGTCAGGGACGGCCAGGTATTTTCCATCCGGAGACCAATCGATGGTCGTACCAAAATAGGCCGAGGCGGCGTCGCGGGAGGGTGGGATACGCAATTCGGCGAGCATTCGTTCCGGGCCGCCGATGGGAGGGATCAGAAGGATCTCGGCGACGCCGGGGCGCGTCTCGCGCAAGAAAGCGATCTGCCGTCCGTCGGGCGACCAAGCGGGGCTACGATCGCCCGCCGGGGCCGTCGTCAGCCGCAGCGACGGTCCGGGGCCCGTCAGCTTGACGTAAATGTCGAAGTTGTCCTGCTTGTCGCCGTTCCATGAGAAAGTCACCTGGTTGCCGTCGGGCGAGAAGCTCGGTTACTCCTCGGCGCCCGCGTAACTGGTGAGAGGAACGACCCGAAGAGAAGGTTCCGGCACCGTCGCCGGGGGACCGATCAAGCCCGAAAACCAGGCGCCCGCCACCGCGACGAGGGCTACAGCAAACACCGCCGGGACCACGCGCTTGGCCATGTTGGGAGCAGGGGAGACTGGCGCCTGCGTTGTGAACTGAATTGTCGCGGCCGACTCCTGCTTCCCGGCCAGTGCTCGAAGGTCGTCGAGCAGTTCCGGCATATCCTGGTAGCGCTCGTCGGGATCCTTAGCGAGGCACCTTTCCATGAGGTGGTCCCACTCGCTCGGCAGCCCGGAAACGAAGCCCGTGAGGGGTTCGGGTTTCTCGTGTTTGATCGAATGCAGGACAGCCTGCTCATGGTCGGCGTGGAAGGGCCGCTTTCCGCTGACCATCTCGTAAAGCACGACGCCCAGCGCCCAGATATCGGTGCGTTGATCGATCTTTTGTCCTCGCGCTTGCTCGGGAGACATATAGGCGACCGTGCCGAGGGTGGTTCCTTCCTTGGTGAGCGTTTTGACCCGAGCGAGATAGGCCACGCCGAAGTCCATCAGCTTGACGCGGAGTTCTCCATCACTCCGCTCGGTCACCATCACGTTGCCGGCTTTGATGTCGCGGTGAACGATGCCTTCACGGTGGGATTCCCGCGCCCCCAACGCGATTTGGCTCGCGATATCAAGAGCCTCCGCCAGCGGGAGCGATTTGGATGCGATCCTCTCGCCTAGGCTTTCGCCTTCGATGAAAGCCATCGCGATGAACAGTTGTCCGTCCTCCTCGTCAATCTCGTAGACGGTGCAGATGTTGGGGTGATCGAGGGCGGCGACGGCGCGAGCCTCGTTGACGAAGCGCGCCTTGTGTTCCTCGTTCTCCAGCGCGTCGGGCCGCAGGAATTTCAGGGCGACCGCGCGCCCCAGCCTGGTGTCCTCGGCCTTGTAAACCACCCCCATGCCGCCCTCGCCCAGCTTTTCGGTGATTCTGTAGTGGGAGATGATTCGGCCGATCATCGATGTCTCGCCAGGGTTTCCATCTTGACCCTGGCGCGCCTCCAGTATACATCGGCGTCACGGCGAGGAGTTCCTTTTGCGATCTCGCCGATCTCGCCCTTTGTGCTTCTGAAGGGTTTCCGGCCTCCTACACCAGCTCAATGGTGACGCGGCGACCGACCATCGCCGCCGCCCGTTGCAGGCTCCCGAGCGTAATGTCGTTCTTCGGGTCGAGCAGGCGGTCCACCTGTGAGCGGCTCGTCTTGAGCAGAGTGGCCATCTTGTTCTTCGAGATTTTCTTATCCTTACATCGCCTCGGCAAGTTGCCACGCGACGACCTCCTTGACCGTCCGCGCCCACGCCTCCTCGAAGATGCCCTCCTCGTTGAGGAAGTCATCAATGCTCGATCCCATATGCTTCTTGCTCATCGTTCCAACTCCTTCCGACGCTTGCGCGCCGTTGCCGGCTCCGATTCCGGCGTGGCCCGCGCTTTCTTGATGAACCCGTGCAGCGCGACCAGGTGCTCGCGGCAGAGGCGGATCAGCGTGCGCGCCGTCCGTTTCGTCGGAGGGTCCGTGCGGATTTCCCAGAGGCCGTTACCCATCGGCGGACAGAGCGGCATGCCCACCGGCCGGCGCCATTGCGCCCGCAACAAATCCTTCCCTATCGCCTAGCGCTCGTCCTCATCCAGCCTCTTCAGCCACTCCCTGACGGGCTCGCTGCCCGCCGGCGTACCGTAGAAAATCAGCGGGATTTTCCGTGCCTGTGAGTCCTCCGCCACCCTGTACCTTACTTAGTACAATGCACCACAAAAGATTCATGCCTGCGCGCGCCGTGAGCCATCTTGGCTTCGTTTCGCAAAATTCGTTTCGCGGAATTCGCCGGGCCGCTGGTGGCGTCGTTCGGGCCGGCGCGGCTTTGCGTGGGGACGACGTGGCGTGAGGCTCCAGCCTTGCCGCGCCCCGAGTCATCGGGGCGTATCCGGCTTGCCGGGTTGCGAGTTGTGGCGAAATCCGGGGACACGAACCGATGACTCGGTTCGCGGCAAGCGTGGACGCTCACGCCACGTCGTTCCCTGATCTCGTCTTCCGGTCTCTTCCCGATCTAATCCGCCTCCGATCCTTCCGCCGAGACCCGGCCGGCCGGTGCGCAGGAGGTCTCTTAAACTGTTGATATTGTGGCATATAGAGTGATCTTGGCTTCGTTTCGTACAATTCGTTTGGCGGAATTTGCCGGGCTGCTCGTCGGTTCCTTTTTCTCTCCTTGGCTTCGCCGCCGACGGTCTTGGGTTTGGGAGGCCACGCTCAGGGTGAAACCGGGGGTGAAACCGGGACAGCCTCAGTTATGACCCATGAGCGCCGCCCGTAGCTGCTCGCGCTCCTCGTCCCTTGGATGGCCGAGCGGACCACGGATCTCCAGGTCTGACAGAAAAGTCGGAGACATCCATGACATGATAGGTATCTGTCAAGTTACCTCAAGGGGGGAGATCGGGGACGGCAGATCGGGGACAGCTCCCGAACTCCACCAAAACCGGCTTGACAAGCCCGCTATCCTGAGCGCGGCCGCACCAAACCCAAGACCGTGAGCGGCAAGCTAGGGAGAGAGAAAAAGAACCGACGAGCGGCCCGATAAATTCCGCGAAACGGATTGTACGAAACGAAGCCAAGATGGCTCTATATTCCACGATATCAACATGTTAAGAGACGCCCTACGCATCGGCCCGCCGGTCTCGGGGAAGGGATCGGCGGCGACGTGGCGTGAGAGTCCACGCTTGCCGCGAACCGATTCATCGGTTCGTATCCCCGGATTTCGCCACGACTCGCAACCCGGCAATCCAGATACGCCCCGATGACTCGGGGCGCGGCAAGGCCGGCGCCTCACGCCACGTCGCCACCACGCAAAGCCGCGCTGGACCACGGGTAGTCCTGAACTCCCGAACTCGACCAAGACCGGCTTGACACCACCGCTATCCTAAGCGCGGTGAAACCAAGGCACAGCCCGCTGGCGACAGGCTAAGGAGGAAAGAAAGGAGCCCTCAAACCGGCCCGATAGATCCGTACCAAACGAAGCCAATTTCCACCAAGAGGAGAGCACCCATCTCAAGCTATATCAATAACTTGGAGGTGAAAATCTCGGGACAGTGCAGCCGGGTGGCGCGCGGAGGCCCACAGCCTTCTTCGCCGCTCGCTCTTCAGACAAGCCATGCGGGGAGATCGCGGACAGGCAAGCGGTAGAAGAGCAGTCCAAGCCCCGCGCCCATTCCGCGAAACGAAGCCAATTTTCGATCGCCTTGCATAACATTTAACCAAGTAGTAAACTATAGTTCGCCCCGACGGATCGTTGGGGTGAACAACAGCACGGAGGATGCCATGACCAAGGATTTCTTTGTCCGACAATTCGGCGGTTTCGAGGGTCCCATCACGCAAATGTTGACCCTGATGCCCGAGGATAAACTCGACTGGAGTCCGGCGCCCGACACCTTAACGTTGCGGGCCTTGGCGGCGCACTTGATCTTTTCGGTTCGCCGTCACGCCGACAGCATCGTCAGCGGAGAGTGGGTTCCGGAACCGGCCGACGAAGCGGGTGGCGCGGGGCAAACCCTCGAGCAACTCCGAGAAGGCGTCGTGGCGGCGTTTAGGGACGCGAAGAGCCGGCTTGAAGGTCTCTCCGAAGAAGATTTTGCCGGCCGCCAAGACCGCTTTGAGGCGAATGGTCGCTTGATCATGGCCGGTACGCCGGAAGAATTGGCGGTCTGGAACGTCCTGCGCCATCTGGCCAATCACACGATGCAATTGTTTTGGTACCTCAAGCAGAGCGGCATCAACGTGGATACAGGCACGCTCTATTTCGGCCTGCCACCCGGCAAGTTATCAACGCGCGCCGCGGACCGCCAAAACACGGCGGCAGGCGGCTGAGCAAGAGGGACAAGCACGGAGAAAACCCCAAGAGCCGCATTCAGGCGAGAGGACCCCAACAAGCCGGCCGCGAGGTGAACCTTTCAGGCTCCGCTCCCCACGGAACCCGGCGTGCAAGGGGTAAGAAGACTTCGGCTCTCCAGGAGCGCGGACCTTCCCTTCCCCGCGACCGCTCTTCCGTGATAAACTCCCTCCCATCAGCCCATCGGGCGGCGGGAATCCTGGATGCGTTGTCGGCGCGGACATTCGCCGACCCCGGCGGCTGCCGCATCCGGTCACGCGCCGGCCGGCCCCTCTCGCCGCCCGCGGGCGGCGTCTCCGCGGCTGGGCTTATCCGTGTCTTCGAGGGGGATTTCCGAGGAGTCCGTTTTTATGAATCCACAGTTTCGTAGTACCGCCATGAAAATGGGTGTCGACAGGCCGAGGGGTCGGGCAGGAGCTTCCTGCCGCCCTTTCAGGGCTCGCCCGGATGGGGGATTCTACCCAGGGTTCCGCCCCACCTCCCTCCACCCTGGGCTATATTCCTGCCGCCGCTTCGCGGCTCATGGTGATCGCGGTCTTGTCGGACATAAAAGTAATGCACAATACTCTCGGAAGCCGATTTTCGGAAGAGTGGCCCCGGGGGAAGTTTTCGATAGGAGTCTTTTATGCTTCGTAGCTCCTCGCTTGCTCTCGCGATCTTGCTGACCGCCGCCCCGGGATGGGCGGCCGAGGGTATGTGGCCTTACAATCACCTGCCGCTCGAAGATCTCCAATCTCACTACGGCTTTGAGCCCGAGGCGGGTTTCTTTGAAAAGCTCCAGTCCGCCTCGGTGCGCTTTAACAATGGCGGCTCGGGCTCTTTCGTCTCCCCTACCGGCCTCGTGATGACGAACCATCACGTCGCCTCCGGCTGCATTCGCCAACTCAGCAGCGAGAAGAAAGACTATGTCGAAGACGGCTTCTACGCGACGCGGCGCTCGGCCGAACTGAAATGTCCCAATCTCGAACTCAACGTCTTGCAACGAATCGAGCCGGTGACCGATCAGATCAACACCGACGTCACGGCCGAGATGAGCGAGAAACAGCGGCAAGACGCCCAGAAAGCCGCCACCGCGCACATCGAAAAAGACTGCCGCGATTCGACGCTGAACCGTTGCGACGTGGTGAACCTTTACTCGGGCGGCGTCTTCGATCTTTACGAGTACAAGCGCTATACCGACGTGCGGCTGGTCTTTGCCCCGGAATACGAAGCGGCGTTTTTCGGCGGCGATGCCGACAACTTCACCTACCCGCGCTATTGCCTCGACGTGGCCTTCCTGCGGGTTTACGAAAAGGGCGCGCCGCTTGAATCGCCCGCCTACCTGCCCTGGGGCGACGGCGCCGCGGCGGGCGATCTGATCTTCGTCTCGGGACACCCGGGAACCACGAATCGGCTGCTGACCGTTTCGCAGTTTCTGTTTCAGCGCGACCGCCGCATTCCGTTTTCGCTCGACTGGCTCGACGCGATGACTGCGGCCTTCCGTAATTTCCGGCGCGGCGGAGGAGACGCCGAACGCCTCGCGCGCGACGAACTCTTCCGCTTTAACAATGGGGTCAAGAACTACCGGGGACAGATCCGGGGGCTGCGGCTCGAAGAGCTGGTGCGGGCCAAGAAGCTGTCGGAAGAGCGATTGATGGCGGCCGTTGCGGAAGGCGGCGACGCGGAGAAACACGCCGCCTCCTGGAAAGCCATCGCGGCCGCCCAACGCGTCAAGGGGGAGATTTACGAAGAACAGCGACTGCTCGGAGGGTTCGGATTTTATTCGCGGCTGTTCTCGATCGCGCGTCATCTTTATCGCTTGTCTTCCGAACTCGCCAAGCCCAACGAAGATCGTCTGCCGGAATATCGCGATTCGGCGCTGGATTCGCTCTACCAGAACCTCTACTCCCCCGCCCCGATTTATGACGATGTCGAGACGATCAAGCTGGCCGAATCGATGCAGTTCATGCGCGACCGTTTGGGCTTCGATCACCCGGTGGTCGAAATCGCCCTGGGCGACAAGAATGCGTCGCTCGTCGCCAAGCGTCTCATCTCGCGCAGCAAGCTTAAGGACGTCGAAGTGCGCAAACAACTGGCGGCTGACGGGGCCGCCGCGGCTGCCGAGTCGAACGACCCGTTGATCCGCCTCGCCGCGACTGTCGATGAGTATTCGCGGGAGATTCGCAAGCGCTATGAGGACGAAGTCGAAGCGGTCGAAAACGCCCACGGCGCCCGCATCGCGCAAGCGCGCTTCGCCGCTCGCGGCAAGGGGGTTTATCCCGACGCGACGTTCACGTTGCGGCTCAGCTACGGAGTCGTCAAGGGCTACCGGGAACCGGGCTTGACGATTCCGCCGTTTACGACCATTGAGGAACTGTTCGAGAAAGCAGGCGAAGAGGCGCCCTATCGGCTGCCCAAGCGTTTCACGACGCGTAAGCGCCAGGTGAAACTCGAGACGCCGTACAACCTGGTTTCCACCAACGACATCACTGGCGGCAATTCGGGTAGTCCGTTGATCAACCGCGCCGGCGAGATCGTGGGTATCGTCTTCGACGGCAATATCCACCAATTAGTGAACGATTTTCAGTACAGCGATTCGCAAGGCCGCGCGGTCAGCGTCGACAGCCGCGGCATTTTGGAAGCTCTCGGCAAGATCTACCGAGCCCGCCGCGTGGTAGCGGAATTGAAACCGGCGAGTCGCTAGCCGGACACCCCGGCTCGCGGGCCCGCGGAACTATTGTGTGCGGTTTTCTTGAGCCGGCTAGGCGCTTGCATGTTGGCTCATGGTCCGGTCGAAGAGGGCAGGTCTGGAGACCTGCCCCACTGGGGGCGGTCGCGGGTTTGGCGGTTCTTATTGGGTTCGAAGACCCACGCGAACTACTTGGCGGCTGTTCTTGGGGCCTCGCCGACCTGGAGCACTCTTTCGCCGCGGGATCAGGGCCTCAACGTGCGGTAAGGACTCTTCGCGTACACGGCTACCTACCGGCGACGAAACTCGAACCTTGCGGCGAAGCGCGGCTCGTCGGTTGGCGGGGGGGGCGAAGCGGAGTCGAACTCGCCTTCGCGAGCCGTCACAACGCGCACAATCAATTTGCCGGGGCCGATTTTCTTGCCTTGGGTGTTGAAAAATACCGCGCCATCGGTCGAGTCGCCGGCATGGAGCTTGGTGCGGACAAAAGTGATGGTCGAGGCCGCCGCGGCCGCTTTGATCCCGCGTCGTCCGCCGAAAGCGAGAGCGGATTGACGGCGAAGTTCATAGCCGTTGGTTGAGCGAATGAGCTGATTACTGAAGAGGGACTTTTCGTACGCGGTCTGCAACTTGACGACTTCCGATCGGCCGGCCGTGCGAAACAGTTCGTGGATGACGGTATTTTCGGGGACGGCACGTATGCGCCGGCCGTCTTCGGTTTCGTAGGTAAAATCCGTTGATCGAATCAACCAGTTGTGCTCGCTGCCGTTGCTGAAAGCAATTTGGAGAACCGCGAAGTTGCCGACCGTCAACGCCAGCGGGGCGTACATCAAGGTGAGGCCCTGCCGAGTTAAGACCTGATATTTGAGTCCGTTGGAGAGAAATTCGATAACTTGGGCAGAGAGCGAAACCGTGAAGAGCAAGAGGCAGGCCGCAAGGCCCGCCGTGAAGAAAATCGGCGCAGGGTGCGCGACGTCAATGTGGGAGAGTTTGCGTTGGCGCTCTGCTAATGGTCTTGGAATGATCCGCCTGGTTCGGTCATGGCTAAAGCCTGCGGCGGAAAGACCGCTGAAGCGGTCTGGTTGCCGACCGTGGGACTCCCCTACCGGCCCTCCAAGGGCCGGCCTACACGGAACTGAAGCCCACTGAACCGAGCTTACCCTTCCATATTCATGTCGCGCCCCTATCGGCAGAGTTGCCCGCTTCCCCGCCATTCCACTATGATACAGGAAAGCGTTTTTTTTCACGGGTCGTTCTTAACATGAAGACTTTGACAGGGCTGCCGACGTCAGCCTATTTGATGGTGGCCGAGCAAGTCAAGCTGCCACTGGCGGACTTGCTAAAGCTGGTCCCCGCCTTGGAGTCGGGACTATTGCCGTCCTATTTGGCGCGCTACCGCCCGGATCTTTCCGCGGGGCTCGATGCGGAACGCCTTCACGACGTTCTCCAGCTATTGCGTTCGTTCCTGGATCTGGAAGATCGGCGCATCACGATCCTCACGGCGGTCGGGCGAAAGGACGCACTGACGCCGGAGTTGCGGGCGCGCATCGAAGCGGCGTCGGAGCGTCGAACCCTCGAAGACCTCTACCTTCCGTTCCGCGCCAAACGGCCTTCAGCAGCCGACCAGGCCTTCGAGCAAGGACTTGAGCCGCTAGCCGGTTTTCTATGGAATCAAGAGCCGCCGGACGCCGATATCGAGGCGACCGCGCGGGAGTACGTCAACGCCGAAAAAGGCGCCGCTGATGTTCGCGCGGCGCTGGCGGGCGCCCGATACATCGTTGCCCAACGGCTGGCGGACGACGCCGAAGTCCGGGGCGAGTTGCGCGGGATTGCCTTCGCGCACACGGAGTTGCGGGTCCACGGCGGAGAGTCGCGCCGAGCGGACGCCGCTTTGCGCAAGAAGGTTGAATGGCTGCAAGGTTACCGCTCGAAGGTCAACAAGGTCGGGTGGCGGCATCATTTGGCGCTGCGGCGCGGGGTGCGTGAACGGCTGTTGCGCTTTGAGTTGATCCTGCCGGAAAATCGCGCCGTGGCGTTCATGCTCGAGCGCTTGCTGCGTGATCGGACTTCGCTTTTCTGTTCCCACCTCGGGGCGGCCGCCTCCATTGCGTATCACGAGTATTTGGCGCCGGTATTGCGGAATGACGTCATTCATTGGCTAACCGACCGTGCCGACGCCGAAGCGCTACGGCTGTTCAAGAAAAACTTGCGCAAGACTCTGCTGGCGCCGCCGGCGGGGCCGGTCGCGACGATCGGGTTGGAAACGGGCAAGCCGGGCGGTTGGCGCGCCGCCGTCGTCGGAGCGGACGGAAAGTTCCTGGCGGCGGCCATCGTGCATGGCCGTGAGCAGGAGGCCGCGCCTGATCGCGAGGCCGAGACCGCGTCGCGGTCCGACGAGACGGCAACACCGGAGACGAAAGACACGTCGGCGGAGCGGGAAGGCGTGGCGGAAAAAGCCCCGAGCGACCAAGAGACGGCGGCGAAGCGGACAAGCGACGCGGGCGACGCCGTGGAAACCGAAGCGGCCGACAAGGAAGCGGCGACGCGGACGGCCGAATCCGATTCCGGCGAAACCGCCATAGCCGAGCCGGCGGCCACAAGTGGCGCCGAGGCTGCCGGAGAAACCGCCGCAGCGGAGACGGTCGAAGCCGAAGCCGCCGAAAACGTTGCGGCAACGGTCGAATCATCCGCCGAGAAGGCGGCTGACGACGACGACGCGGCGGAACAACCGGCCGAGCCCAAAGTCCCCGCCGCCGCGGGGGCGGAAAGCAGCGGCGACGTGCCGGCCGGCGACCAATCCGCCGGGCCCGGAGCGCCGCTGCCGGCCGAGGCCCGCGGAAATGAAACCGGGCGCAATCCGCGGCGGGGCAAGCGCGACCGCGCGCCGGACACCCCGCTCGGCTCGCTCAGCGATCTGATTCGCGAGCACGGCGTTGAGGCGATGGTCGTCACCAACGGCCGCGGCGCATGGGAAAGCGAGAAGATTATCCGCGGCGCGCTTCGTCAGGCGGGGGCCCCGAAAGTGATCCGGACGACGGTGAACGAGGCCGGCAGCTGGATCTACGCGACTTCCAAAGCGGCACGGAAAGAACTGCCCGAAGTCGAGCCCGCGGTTCGCAGCGCCGTCTCGTTGGCGCGGCGGCTTCAGGACCCGCTGAACGAACTCGTCAAGCTCGACCCGAAACTGCTGGGGATTGGGCAGTTCTACGGCGAGATCGAGCCCGGCAAGCTCCGCGGCGAATTGCGGCGAACGGTTGAAGCCTGTGTCCGCGAGGTCGGCGTCGATCTCAATACCGCTTCCCAGGAACTGCTGGGCAGCCTTCCCGGCGTAACCGAGCGTCTGGCCAAGCGGATTGTCGAGCATCGTAGCAAGCAGGGGAACTTCTCTTCTCGCGAACAACTCAAAAAAGTGCCGGGGATGAGCAATCATCTCTACCGGCAGGCGGTCGGGTTCGCGCGCGTCAAGGAAGGGGAGAAACCGCTCGACGTCACGGGCATCCACCCGGACTGGTACCAAACCGCGGAGAAGATCGTCGCGGCGGCCGGCACTTCGATCGAGGAGGCGCTCGGCAAACCGGAGGCCCTTGCCGCGGTCAACCTCGATGAGTTGGAAACCGCGGAATGTCCGCGCCCGATTCTCGATGCTGTTGTCAGCGAACTGGCGGGCGGCAAGCCGGATCCCCGGCCGCGATTCGAAGCACACGAGCCGCCCGTCGAACTGCTGGACGCCGAGAAGCTCAAGGCGGGCTTGGAGGTGGAAGGTCTTGTGACGAACGTCACGGACTTCGGCGCCTTCGTTGATATCGGCGCGAACCAGGACGTCCTGGTTCACCTGTCGCATATCGCCGACAAATTCCGAGAAAAAGGTCAAGTGACCGTGAAGGCCGGGGACCGGATGAAGGTCCGAGTCCTGGCGGTGGAAAACGACGGTGATCGAATTTCCTTGACGACCCGGGATCGGGATGAGACGAGCCGCGGACCGCGTGGCGGCGGTCGTCCTCGGCCGGCAAACGGGAGCCGCCGGCCGGAAGGGCCGCGCAGGCGCGGCAAGGGGCCCGACCGCGAGCAGCGCATCACGCAGCGCCAGTACGGCCCGGATCGAGCGGCTCAGGCCCGCGAAGCCGAGAAACTCGGAAGGCTTTCCCTCGACGAAAAACTTTCCTTGCTGGAAACCAAGTACCGCACCAAAGTCTGATTCGCGTCGACGCGCGCAACGGTCTTTGGAGTGCAGCGGTTTCGTTGGATCGGTAAATGTCTGTATCGGCTCGGGCGACCTTTTCGGAGGCCGACGGGGCTAGGCAACAATTTGAAAACCACGGAATGGAAAAACTATGGAATCGACGGGACATTCCCCCAGCAATTACGATCTATCCCATCACGGGATCGAGGCGGTTGCGAAGGTTTATTGGAACCTCAACCCGGCCGAACTGGTCGAGGAATCGCTGACCCGCAAGGAAAGCCGCCTAGCCGCCAACGGATCGCTCGTCGCCGAGACCGGCCAATACACGGGCCGCTCGCCGCTTGATCGCTACGTCGTTCGCGACGAGACGACCGAATCGACCGTCGATTGGGGCAAGGTCAATCAGCCGATCTCGCCCGAGCATTTTGATGGGCTGCACCGCAAACTGCTCGCCTATCTCGCCGGAAAGGACGTTTTCGTACAGGATTGCTTCGGCGGCGCGGATGAGAACTACCGGCTGCCGATCCGAACGGTCCACGAACTGGCTTGGCACAGCTTGTTCGCGCGGCACCTGTTCGTGCGGGCCGAGGCGGGATCAACCTCCGAGCATGTCCCCGAGTTCACGGTCCTTTACGCGCCCGGGTGCACAGCCGACCCAGCGGTCGACGGCACGCGGTCGGAGGCTTTCATCATCGTGAATTTCAGCCTCAAGATAGTGATCATCGGCGGCACTCGCTATGGGGGCGAGATGAAGAAGTCGATCTTCAGCGTGCTCAACTATCTGCTGCCCGATCGCGACGTGTTGCCGATGCACTGCTCCTCCAACGCAACCGACGACGGGCAGACGGCGTTGTTTTTCGGGCTTTCCGGAACCGGGAAGACGACCCTGTCGGCCGACCCGGAGCGTCGTTTGATCGGCGACGACGAACACGGCTGGAGTGCCGGCGGCGTCTTCAATTTCGAGGGCGGTTGCTATGCCAAGTGCATCCGCCTTTCCAGGAAAAACGAGCCGCAGATCTGGGATGCGATTCGTTTCGGGACCGTCGTCGAGAACGTTGTGATCGATGCCGCCCGCGAGATCGATTTTGACGACGGCAGCATCACCGAAAATACACGGGCAGCCTATCCGGTGGAGTTCATCGACAACGCGCTGATCCCCGGCATCGGCGGGCATCCGTCTCATGTTGTCTTCTTGACCGCCGACGCGTTCGGGGTGCTGCCGCCCATCGCGCGGCTGAGCCCCGAGCAGGCGATGTACCACTTCATGAGCGGTTACACGGCCAAGGTGGCCGGCACCGAGCGGGGGCTCGGCAACGAACCGGCGGCGACCTTCAGCGCTTGCTTCGGCGCGCCCTTCCTGCCCCGTAACCCGAGCGTATACGCCGAAATGCTGGGCGAGAGGCTGCGGCGACATCAGGCAACCTGCTGGCTGGTGAATACCGGTTGGGCCGGCGGCGCCTTCGGGGTGGGATCGCGTATGGATCTGCCCTCCACGCGCGCTATGCTGACCGCGGCCTTGACCGGGGACTTGGACGGCGTGGATTTCGAGCCGCACCCGGTCTTCGGTGTTGCGGTGCCGAAAAGCTGCCCGAACGTTCCGGCCGAAAAGCTCGATGCGCGGGGGATGTGGGAAGACGCAGCCGCCTACGACCGGGCTGCGGCCGATCTGGCCGGGCGGTTCCAAAAGAATTTCGAGCAATTCAGCTCGGCTTCGGCGGAAATTCGCGAGGCGGGACCCAAGACCTAGGCATCGGGCTTGCGCCCCACAGGCGTTAACTTAAGGATTGGGCGGCGTTCGTGCATTGCATAGATTTTCAGCCTAATTCACATCATGCACCGCGGACCCCACAAGAAGACGGTTGCGGAAATGAAACCCGGGGCGCGGTGGAATCGGGCGTTCTTTCCTACGCCCCGTCCGGGGCTTTTCCAGTTATTGGATGCGGTCCCACGGCTGAAGCCGCGGGCTAAATTCCAGGGCCCCTGCCGGGGCCGAGGAGCATGTGTCTGTCCTTGAGTCAACGCTACTCAAGGGACGGCCCGAGCGGCGCGTAGCGGCGCGCCACCACACCGCCGGATGGATATCCCCTCCGGCGTAAGGACGCTTGCAGTAAGTGAAGAGCGTTGCGCTTAGCCGCCGATTCCATCGAATGCCGCTTCGATCTTCTGTTTGGCTTCGGGCGGCAGAGGCGTCAGGGGAAGCCGCGGGGAACCGCCGTAATAACCGTTGAGATCGAGGGCGTACTTGAGCCCGGCGATTCCGTAGTGAAGCCGCAGCAGATCGATTGCCGGCCGCGCGCGCTGCTCGAGATCGCGTGCGGCGTCATGTTCTCGGGTTCGAACGGCCCCTTCCAGATTCAAGCAGAAGAACGGCGCGGCGGCGGCGAAACCGCTGACCATCCCCGACGCGCCCGAGATGAGCAGCGAAGCCGGGTTCGGCGACTCTCCGGCGAGAAGGTCCAAAGTCTCCGGGATCTCGCCGCGCGGGACCGGCCGGCGATCCGGCGATTCGTCGATGACGGCAATGATGTTCGGATGCTCGGCCAGTGCCGCGACGTCCTCACCTGAAAGGCGTATCCGCTCGGCCGCCGCGTTCTCCACTACGATCGGAAGACCGGCTTGGTCAGCCACCCCGCGATAGTAGAGGCGGGCCGTCTCAGGCGGCTCGGCGCCCCAACCGACGGGGGTCGGCGGTGGAATCACGGCGGCGTGATAACCGATCGCCGCAGCCTGTTTCGTAAGCTCGACCGTTTCCCGCACGCTCGCCGCGCCCGCCCCGGCCAACAAGACCGCTCCGGACTTCGCCTCCCCCGCGACCAGTTCCCAAACCAAGCGCTTTTCGTCCCGGGCAAGCAGCGCTCCTTCGCCGGCGCGACCCGCCACGACATACCCCGCCAATTCGGAGCGGTTCCAACGACCGACGTTCTGACCAATCTTGACGCGATAGATCTCGCCGCGATGATCGAACGGCGTGGGGAGAGAAGCGAGGACACCGGAGAGTTTCATGGCGGGAACTAACTATTGTAGTTCCGCCGCCGGTCGACGCAGCGAGGCGGGTCATTCCGTTCACTCCACCGCGACCGGTACTTCCGGTGCCGGCACCGGGATCACGGCTTCCGAGCCGAGTATGCTTTCAGCGGACTTGAATTCCAGACCGGCCTCGTAGTCGGGTACGGCGGAGACAACGCGGTTGCGTCCTCGATGCTTGGCTTCGTAGAGTGCGCGGTCGGCCTGCTCGACGATCGACGTCCAAGTGCCGCCCCCGGGGACCTCGCCGAGAGGATACAAGGCGACGCCGCAACTGATCGTGACACGCGCGGTTTCGCCGCTTTCCCCGATCGGGAATTCCTGTTGCGCCACGCTACGCCGAACTCGCTCGGCGGCGGCCGCGGCTCCGGAGAGATCTTGCCCGTGCAGATAGAGAAGAATCTCTTCGCCGCCGTAGCGAAAAGCCGCGTCATCTCCGCGCAAGGTTGCGCGCACGGCGGAGGCGACCTTACGGAGAATGTCGTCGCCGCTTTGGTGCCCGTAGCGATCATTGAAGGTCTTGAAGTGGTCGACATCGCACATGACGATGGCGTAGGGAAGGCCCCGAGCGACGGCCCGTTCATGAAAGGAGGCGACCTTCTCCTCAAAGTCCAAACGGTTTCCGATTTCCATAAGCGGATCGAGCCTCGACATGTAAAGCAGACGCTCGTTCATCGAGCGCAGGTCTTGGTTGACGTCGCGCAGTTCGCGTTCCAGCCGGACAATGCGCTCTGCGGCGCGCATCCGCACCTGCATTTCTTGGATATCGAAGGGTTTGGAGATGAAATCGTCCCCGCCGGCATCGAGCGCCTGGATCAAGTGTCGTTTTTCCCGACGGCTCGTCAGGAAGATGATGTAGGTGTAAACAGGCAGCTTGGCGTCGCGAATCAGTCTGCAAAGCTCGATTCCGTTCAACCCGGGCATTTCCCAATCGGTCACTACCACCGGGAACCATTCCGCCAGGAATTTCTCGCTCGCCTCGGCGCCGTCGGTGGCTGTGACCACATCGTGGCCCATCTTCCGCAGCGCATGACCGACCAACCGCAGCGTGGTTGGATCATCGTCGGCCAATAGAAGTTTCATGTTTTCTCCCAGCCCGCACTTCTCGTCGCTGCCGGACCGGCAAAGCACACGATAGGCTCGCCATTACTTCGTTGCGCCTGTTCGGCGCCGAAGTCATCATTCGCGGGCGCGACGATAATTGGTCAAAAACTCCTTGACACGAACGAATTCTTGGTCGAGCTGCTCAACGAGGGTCCGCATCGGTTCCAGCTCTTGTTCGCGCCCGCACTCCTCGAGTTGACGGCACAGCGCGGTGAGCGATTCCGCCCCCATGTTGCCGCCGGCGCCCTTGAGGCGGTGGGCAACTTCAGCCGCGCGTCCCGCCTGGCTACTCTCGACGGCTTGCCGTAAAGCGTCGAGTTGATTCGGTGAATCATCGAGAAAGACGTCGATCAACTCGCCCATGAACTCTTCATCGTTTAGAGTCGCCTCGCGGATGTGATCGAGGTTAACGGGTTCGCCGGCCATTCGTGATCCTTTCTCGACTTCAGCGGCGCGGTTGCGGCTACCCCTTGCCTATCGGCCCGGGAACTTCCCCGCGAACACTTCGGCCGGAGGTGGATTGGAAGGTTGTCCTATTTCATATCGGCGTGGAGCCTCAAGAAATTTAGTCCGCCGTACCCCCAGGGACCTCGCCGG
The DNA here is from genome assembly GCA_965238125.1 of Bryobacterales bacterium. Classification (GTDB taxonomy): domain Bacteria; phylum Acidobacteriota; class Terriglobia; order Bryobacterales; family UBA6623; genus UBA6623. Next base: position 2,858,186 of record OZ250179.1, read on the forward strand.
TCGAACGCAGTCACTCAAGAAAGATTCACAGAGACATTCTTCGAACCGATAAGTACCGCGGGGGTCTTTTGCAGCCCAGCAGCCCGTGGTGAAAGTCCGACTGCGCGGAAGAAGGGTACCTGTCGGTAGGTCTTACCAGCGGCTGCTAGGCCCCCGGAAGGAAGATGCATGACAATCACGACTTCCGCATTGACGGCCCTAGCCGAGGCGCGGAAACAGCTGGACACGGCCGCTGAAGGCGTGGAGCGCGCCGGGCGTCCGGCGTCGGAAGCCGGTGACAGCCTCGATCTCAGCACCGAGGCCGTCAAACTTCTCGCGGCGAAGACATCGTTCCGCGCCGCGCTGCTACTCGCCGAAACGGCTGGCGAGATCGAACAGCATACCCTCGATTTACTGGGCTGAGAGAGACATCGCGGATTCTTGGGTCATGCAGGCCAACGTGCCCGATCTACCCGACCCGAGCCCGGAAAGTTTGTTCCTCGCCTGATCACTTCCCCGACGGGCCGAGCGGCCGTCAATGTTCCCCGCCCGAACCGGCTTGGAAGGTGGTTACAACGGTTCGCGGCGGGCCGAGCGAGAAATCATCGTGGAGTCTCCTCGGCCGACCCTGCCGAGCGCGGAGCTTCCGCATCGGGTTTCGCGCCAGCGCGTGTGCTAGAATTTTTGATAGAAATCTATGCAATTCAGCCGTTTAGGCTCGTGGACGCGACGCGGACTCTTGGTCGGCATGATCGCCGCGAGTTGCCCGGCGCAGACGGCTCACGTTATTCAAGTCGACCTCGATCACGTCATTCATCCGCTGAGTGTCGAGATCGTTACCGAGGCGCTCGAGCAAGCCCGCACTGAAAACGCCGCGGCGGTCGTGATCCGCCTCAACACTCCCGGCGGGTTGTTGAGCGCAACCCAACAAATCATCCAAGAAATCGTCAGCTCGCCGGTTCCGGTGATCACCTACGTCGGCCCCAGCGGCGGTCGGGCGGCCTCGGCGGGATTCATGATCTTGATCGCGGGCGATATCGCGGCGATGGCGCCGGGAACGAATACCGGCGCGGCGCATCCGGTCATGCTGGGCGGCGGCAAGATGAACGAGGTGATGAATCAAAAGGTCGAAAACGACGCTGCGGCGGCGGTGCGGGCGATAGCCGACAAACGAGGCCGCAATTCCGAGCTGGCTCAGCAAGCCGTGATCGAAAGCAAGGCCTTTACCGACGGCGAGGCGCTCGAATCCGAACTGATCGACTTGGTAGCCAATGATGTCGCCGGCCTGCTGCGCTCTCTGGACGGGAAGACCGTGCGCCGCTTCAACGGCGAGGAACAGACGCTGGCGCTTTCCGGCGCCGTGGTTGCGCACTACGAACTGTCCAGGCGACAAAAAGTGCTGCTGCCGCTCATTGACCCGCAGTTGGCGTTCGTCATGTTGATCTTGGGCGTACTCGGCGTGTACGTCGAGTTTACTCACCCGGGCTTGATTGTCCCCGGCATGTTGGGTGCGATCCTGGTCATCCTCGGCTTGATGTCGCTTACGATGCTGCCGATCAATTGGGCGGGCGCGGCGTTGTTGGTGCTGGGATTGGTGTGTTTCGTTCTCGAGGCCACCATGGCCACGGGAGGAATTCTCGCCGTCGGCGGGACGATTGCGATGGTGCTGGGCGCGGTCTTGTTGGTCGATACCGGTGTGCCGGAGCTCTCGATCGGTTGGGGAACGGCGGTCGCCGTTACGCTGCCTTTCGCCATGATCAGCGTCTTCTTGCTGCGCTTGACGGTTGCGTCGTTTCGCTTGAAGGTCGCGACCGGGTCGGAATCGATGCTGGGCGAGACGGGAATCGCCAAGACGAAGATTAGCAGCGCGGGGCAGGTTTTTGTTCATGGGGAATGGTGGTCGGCCCGGGCCGACGAGCCGATCGCCGATGGGCGTGAAGTGAAGATTACCCGCGTCGACGGCCTCACGCTAACGGTCGAGCCGACCGAGGAACCGGCAAGCGGCGGCGAAGCGGCGGACCCCTAGGCCGGCCGGGTCTTCTGTTCGGCGGCCTACGTGCTATTGTTCCTAACGTGGACGAGGCGCGCCGGGCGGGCCGCGAGGAAAAGGAGAAAATCATGGGACTGAACCTGGGCTGGATCGTGCCCGTCATTATTCTGCTGTACGTCATCAATTGCATCAAGATTCTCCCAGAGTACGAACGAGGCGTCATCTTTCGTTTGGGTCGGCTGCTGCCGAAGCCCAAGGGTCCCGGGCTGGTGCTGGTTTTCGCGCCGATTGACCGTATCGTGCGGGTTTCGCTGCGGGTGGAAACCCTTGAGGTGCCCTCGCAAGACGTCGTCACCAAAGACAACGTCACGGTCAAGGTCAGCGCGGTGGTATTCTTTCGCGTTGTCGACCCACTCAGGGCGATTGTGGAGGTGGCTCATTTCGTCCATGCCACTTCGCAGTTGGCGCAGACTCGGCTGCGCTCGGTGCTGGGCGAGGCGGATCTCGATGAGTTGCTCAGCGAACGCGAGAAGCTGAATGCTCGCTTACAGACGACTCTCGATACGCAGACCGAACCTTGGGGCGTCAAGATCCAGGCCGTCGAAGTGAAGCACGTCGACTTGCCGGAACAGATGATTCGCGCCATCGCGCGTCAAGCCGAAGCCGAGCGCGAACGCCGCGCCAAAATCATTCATGCCCAAGGCGAGATGCAGGCGGCCGAGAAACTCACCGAGGCGGCTCGGGCACTGGCCATCGAGCCCACATCCGTTACGCTGCGCTATTTGCAAACCTTGACCGAAATCGGCGCGGAAAAGAACACGACCATCGTGTTTCCGCTGCCGATTGATTTGTTCCGCGGGCTGGCAAGTTGGGCGCAAACAATAGGCGGCGACGAACCTGCCGAGAAACCGCCGGACTCGGGCGGAGGGCATTCGGGCTGAGGCTTGGTTCGCCGCGTGAGCCGGCTCTGTCACGGCAAAGCAAAAATAGAAAGTCAATGGCCGATCACGATCAAGAATTCGAGTTGATCCTCGGAAACAAGCAGATCCTCAGCATTTTCTTCCTGATGATCGTTTTGTTCGGGGTATTCTTTTTTTTTGGGTATTCATTTGGTTATAACCGCGCGGAGTCGGATCGCGAGCTCGCGACGGCGACCGTGGAGCCGATCGTGGAATCGCCTGACTCGGTTCGGGTACCCGACGCCTTGCTGAAGAAAACTCCCGCGAGAGAAGTTGCTCGCGAAGCAGTCGTACCGACCGGCTCGGAGACCGCGGCCGAGCCGGACGAGGGGCGGGTAACGCGGGCGAGCCGGCCCACGACGGCGGAAAAGCCTCGACCTTTCCGCGACCAGGAGCCCGCGGCGGCAAAACCCAAACCGGCCGCAATCGACCCGGCCGCGGTGGCTCGCTCGATCCACCTGCAGGTAGCGGCACTGCGGGTTCAATCCGATGCGCGGTTGTTGGCCGACAAGCTCAGCGCCAAGGGATACCCGGCAACACTGTTCAGTCAGGGCGGAGATGGCTGGGTGCGTGTCTTGGTGGGCCCGTTCCGCACGGCCGACGCCGCGAAGGATTACCGCCGTAAGTTGAAAGCCGAAGGTTTCGACTCGATCTTACGGAAACCGTAGTTACGGTTTTTCGGCCGGCAACCGGAAACGCCCGCGACGTGCATTTCCCTAATTGTCTTGACTAGCCCGCATTTCTCATCGCCTGACGGGCAAAGCACATGAGAGGCCCGCCATTACTTCGTTTCGCTTGCTCGCCGTGCTCACCGTACTGGGCAAGTACGCCTCCGCGCGCCAAGCGGCGCGCGCCTCGTACTGACGGGCCTCTCATGTGCTTTGCCCGTCAGGCGATGAGAAAAGCGGGCTAGAACTTGTAGTGCAGGCCGAGCTGGATGATGCGGGCTTGGTTGCCGGTGATCAGGCTGCTGACGCGGCCGAAGTTGCCTCGGCCGCGGCGCTGCTCGGGAAGATTGAAGTTGGGGTGGTTCGGCATGTTCAGTATCTCGGCGCGAAATTGCAGGCGATGTTGATCACCGAACGAAAAGTCCTTGAGGATCGATAGGTCGACAATGGCCGCGCCTGGGCCGATCGCCGCGGTTCGGCCGAGGTTGCCGAATTGCCCGCGTTGGGGACGCGCGAAGGCCGCCGCGCCGAAGAAGGTCTCCGCCAAGACATTGTCACGCCAAGCGGAGTTAGCCGAGTAGGGCGCGATCGCGTCGGAGCGCACGGTAGGGGCGAAGCGAACCACCCCGGCGGCGTTGTTTTCGAGGACCCCGAACGGCGAGCCGCTTCGGAACTCGGCGATCAGCCCCAGCGACCAGCCTCCGATGATGTAATTGAGCGCGCCCTGAGTCGAGCGGAAGGGCAACTCGTACACCGAACTCCAGATGAAACGCCGGCCGATGTGGTTGCCGCCCAGGCCGCGATCCGCGGCACGGTCAAAGAAGTTCGAGAAGGCGATGTTGCCGAAGTTTCCGCCCAACTCCGAGCGGGCCTCGAGGTCGTCAATGAGCTTCGACCAGGTGTAGTTGGCGCGGAAGTGCAGCCCGGAAGAGTAGCGCTTTTCGAGTTTGAAGTTGACGCCGTGGTAGTTCGAGTTGCCGACGGCCGCGGCGGCGACGCGCACATTGCCGAACTGCGGGAAGAGTCGGTCTTGCTGCGTCACGTTGCCGTCTTTCGCCGCTAAGACGTCGAGCGGGACGACGTTGATGTCTCGAAAGCCGGGATTGGCGAGCTTGTGACCGAGAGTGGCGATGTAGCCGATCTCGAAGAGTATATGGCCGGGTAATTGCCGCTGAATGTTGAAATTCGCGGTCCACAGATAAGGGTTGCGGCGGCCTGTGGGCTCGAAGAAATCCACGCGCGTGGTCGAGGACTGCCCAATCGGCATGGCGCCGAAACCGTCGATCAGGTCGGCCTCGGCGGGTTGGGGAATGGCGGGCAGACCGTCTTCCAGCCGAAAGGCCGGGGTGATGCCGCCGTCGGGAGAGGAGAACTGCCCGATGGCGCCGAAGCCGAGAAATGAGACGCGCGGGGTCGCCTGATCGTATTCACCGGAATAGACGACCGCGCCACCGCCGCGAATCACCGTTTTTTCGCCGACCCGCCAGGCGAAACCGAAGCGCGGCCCGAAGTTGTTCTTGTCGAAGTTGTGGGCGTATTTGCTCAGCCCGCCGCGACCGGAAAAGGTCACCAAACCGGGGCAGTCGCACACCGGATTGAGGGCGGTGCGGTTGAACGAGTTCTGGCGGTCACCGAGTTGTTCCCAGCGAGGCTGGTCCATATCCCAGCGCAATCCGAGGTTGAGCGTGAAGTCGGGCGTCACCTTCCAGTCATCCTGCGCGAAGGCGGCGTAGGCATTGGCGCGGCTGCGAATAACGAGCGACTCTTCACGGGAACCGCTGACGGTGTGGCCGAGCAATAAGCCGGCGAGGGCGTCGCCGGTGGCGTTGGGGTTGAAGGTAAAACGTCCGCCACCGGAGCCGAGAAAGATGTCGTCGTTCGACCCTATGCGGTATTCGTAGCCGTATTTGAGGGCGTGGTTGCCGCGGGTGTGCGCGAAATGCTGCACCCACATATTGGTGCGGATGGGCTGCTGCCGCCTTTCGTGAACGTTCTCGCCGAGCTGAGTCAGGCCGGTGACGGAGACGCGCGGGAAAAAGCGCGGGTTGACGCCCGTGAGGCCTAGTCGCTCGGGCCAGCCTTGATCGGCGCCGCCGGCTTGGCGGATGAATTTTCTGCGCACCCAGGTAAAGCGGGTTTCCATAACCGTCGTCGGGCTGAAATTATGGAACCACGTGAACGAGGGGTTGAAATAGTTGCCGTCGAGGGTACGATGAAACGAATCGACGCCGGGCGTGGGGAAGATCGGCGAGTCGGTTTCGAGATCGCTACGCGCGACGAAGCGGCCGAAGATACGATCGTTGTCGCCGAAAATGTGGTCGATGCGCGAAACCCAGAAAACGGCGTCGTTGCTGATGGGCTGATTGACGCGGTAGTTGAGGCGTCGGGCCCGAGCGCCGGGGACATTCGGGGCCGGATAAAGAGCAGCCAGTTGGGCCCCGACCGCGTCAAGGCGGGTCGTCGGAATGGTGTTGTTCGCGAACGCCGTGCCGGTCGAGGAATCGCCGTCGATGAACGTGGCCGGGTCGAGGATCGCGCGCGAGAAACGGCCCTGGGTTTCCGCCGGATCGGGGACATTGCGGATTTGCGTCTGTTCGCGGTCTTGGCGTTGCGCCTCGAGGTTGAGGAAGAAATGCGTCTTGTTGCGCCGGATCGGGCCGCCGATCGAGCCGCCGAACTGATTGCGGCGCAAGGCGGGTTTCGCGGCGGAAAAGAAGTTGCGGGCGTCGAGCGCGTCGTTGCGCAGGAAGTCATAGAGCGAGCCATGAACTTCATTGCCGCCGGCGCGGGTTGACATGCGGACAACGCCGCCGCCGGAACGGCCCAATTCGGCTTTGTAGTTGGAAATGTTCACCGTCAACTCTTCCATGGCCTCGATGGGCGGATCGAACATCAGTTCCGAGGTGCCGAGGGTGACGTTTTGGACGATGCCGCCGTCGAGGATCCACATGGCGTTGAAGCCGCGGCCGCCGGCCATGGTGAAATTCGAGGCGGTGCCGTTTTGGACGACGAAACCGTTGAGCCGGACGAGTTGCGCGGCGCGGCGGTCGATCAGCGGCATGTTGGCGATGGTTTCATTGCGAATCGTCGAGCTGACGGCGGAATCCTCGGTGCGCAGTTGCGGCAGGTCGGCACGGACGGTGACGACCTCGGTGACGACGCCGACTTCCATGCGGAGATCGGCGCGCGCGGCCTGACCGGTTGAGACGGCGAGCCCCGGGCGGCTATAGGTCTTGAAGCCTTTGATTTCGGCTGTAAGATCGTAGACGCCGTTAGGCAGCAGCGGGAAGACGTAGGTGCCCCCCGCGTGGGTCGAGGCGGTCAGTCGCTCTCCGGTCGAGGTATTGACGAGTCGCACCGCCACTCCGCGAATGACCGCCCCATCGGGATCGAAAACCGTGCCGGCGAGCGACGCCGAGCGCTGGCCGTAGGCCGGAGCGACCGCCATCGCCGCGGGCAAAACGAGACAAAAGCCCTGAAAGAGCCTAAAGAATCGAAAACTGATCTTCATGAAGCGATTTTCGGTCGGCTTGTTTTCGTGTGCTTCTTGGCGCGGCAACGCTGGCCTGTTGCAACCTTTGCGAAAGAAGAATCAGGCGGATCCGGCTCAAAGAACCCCGAATGTCTCGATTGTAGCATCGGGGCGAGTGGCCGACCGTGAGCTTGAGGGGGTGAGCGAAGGCGGTCCGTGAGTTGTGGAACCGTGATTTTCACGCACGCGATCGCGATGTGGTACATTTTGGCGGGGCGGGGGCATCGCCATGGGAAGAGTCCGGCCGATGAGCTGTTTCGACCGGCTCGCCGAAGGGTTCTCCGTCCGCATCACCAAAGGAACATGGGGAAGAAATGATGATGATCAATCGATACAAATTCGCCGGGACCGGACTCGCCGTGATGTTGCTGTTGCTTGCCGGCGTCCTGGTCAACCCGCCCGCCGTCGAGGCCGACAGCCACGGGGTTTTCGAGATGCGGGTTTACACGACCAACCCGGGCAAGCTGGCCGATCTGCACAACCGTTTCAGCCAACACACGAATTCTCTGTTCGTGAAGCACGGCATGCGCCTGATCGGCTACTGGACGCCGACCGAAGCACCGGAATCGGAAAACACGCTGATCTACATCCTGGCGTACCCGAGCCGCGAGGCCCGCGACAAGTCTTGGAAAGCGTTCGTCGACGACCCGGTTTGGAAGGCTGCCTACGCCGCTTCGATCGAGAACGGAAAGCTGATCAAGAAGGTCGACTCGACGTTTATGGAGGCAACCGGGTACTCGCCGATTCAGTAGCAAGGGGGGCGAACAACTTTGGCTCCATCGCTTGCCTTGGGGTGAGCAGGCCCGTCGCGTACCGTTGGCATCGAATACCGCTTAACGCAGGCGTGTTGGGCTCGCGGGGTCTCTTCGAGTTCCGCGCTAGGCAACTTTCAAAGCGGTTCGGCGAAAGGCCCTTTTCGGGCGCCGCTCAGCGAGCGCCGCCGCCGAGGCGCTCGATTTGCGCCTCGGCGGCGGGGGCGACGTTGCTGTTGGGGAACTTGTCGACGACGCTCTGGAATTCACGGCGAGCGTCCGCCCCGCGATCGAGCTTGAGCAGCGCCATCGCCTTCTTGAACTGGGCGTCGGCGGAAATCAGACCCACCGGATATTGTTCCAGCACACGATCGAAACGCTTCACCGCTTGGTCGAAGTCTTCCTGTTGATAGGAGATGTCACCCAGATAGTACTGCGCCTCGGACGCCCGAACGGTACTGGCGAACATTCTCAAATAGTCCTCGAACTGCGGCTCCGCCGACTCGAACGTGCCGCGGTGGTAGTCGGTGAGCGCGCTATTGAAGAGAGTCTCGGAAGAGGTACCGCCTCCCCCTCCGCCCTGGCCGTCTTCCATGCCCGGCGGCAGTGTCGAGACTTGGTTCTTGATGTCCTCGACCTGTTGCTGAATTTTGCCCAGGCGCGAATTCATTTCCTCGACGGCTTCGCGGACGGCGCCGAAGCGATTGCTGAGCGAATCGACGCGGGTGCTGATCGTTGTCACCGGCCCGATGATGGCATCCGCTTGCTTGGCCAAGCCACGTTCAATCACCGCCACGGCCTGATGCAGCTTGTTGGACGTATCGAGATTCTGCTGTAGAAGGTTTTCGAAAACCGCCATGCGCTCGCTGAGCTGGGTGATTTGGCGGCCGGTCTCGCGCACCTGCTCCTGTAGGATCGCCATGTCGCGCTGTAGCTGGATGATTTCTTTCTTTTGGGCCTGGAGCGGCGCGCCGCCAATAAGGGCCATAGCCGCCGTCAGCATCAGTACCCTCGCAACCGGTACTCGCCCTGGAAGCTTGACAATTTTCAAACCGGATCTCCTCGGTCGGCCGACACGGGCCCCATTCGTACTACCCATAATACGAAAACACATAGGCCAGCGTTACCATTCGGCGTCGCCGGCGCCCCCAACGAAAGCGGGGCGCTGGGATGTCGCCATCCCAGCGCCCCGCAATGAGCAAGAAGTCAGACTACCGGAGCGAGAGGTGAGCCCGGCGATTCCGCTGCCAGCAGCTCTCCTCTTCCATCGAACATACCGAGCGCTCTTCGCCGTAGCTGATCGTTGTCAGCTTGCCGGCCGGCACCCCCAGACCCACGAGGAAATCGCGGGCGGCGGTGGCTCGGCGATCGCCGAGCGCCAAGTTGTATTCGTTGGTGCCGCGTTCGTCGCAATGGCCCTCGAGGGACACACGAAGGTCGGAGAACTTGCCGAAGAAGTCCTTCAACGCAGCGGCGTTATTGCGCAAGACGGCTTCGGCGTCGGGCCGAATGTCGCTCTTGTCATAGTCAAAGTGGGCATCACTCGTTGACGACGACAGCAACTTGCCGTGATCCGGCGGCGGCGGCGGCGGCGGCGGCGGCGGCGGTACGCGCACCGTTACGCGCGCGCTGGCCGACGCTTCTCCACCGGCACCCTTGACCGAGACCTGGTAGGTCGTCGACTGGGTCGGGAAAACTTCGCGCGAGCCGGAAGCCGGCACGGCGCCGATGCCTTGGTTCAGAGACGCGCTGGTCGCGTTCTGCGAAGACCACTTCAACGTCGCCGATTTACCGCGCTCGATCGAGCTGGGCTCGGCCGACAACGAGACGGTCGGCTTCGGCGGCGGCAGCGGCGGCGGTTCTTCCGGTGGTGGCGGGGGGGGCGGAGGCGGCGGTTTCTTGCAACCAACTCCCACTAACAGCTGAACGCACAACACGCCCAGCAACAGGTACATAAGATTTCGTTTGCTTAACATCAGTCTCTACGCCTCCTCAGGTTCCGCGCTGCGAACTCACTAGTATAGGCAGATTCAACAGCCAACGGGAAGAAAACTTTCAAAAGAATCAATCTTTTCCAGCTGCCGTTCACTCTGCCCAGAGCGGCTGCATGTTCTTGCCTTTTCGGGTCAGCTTCTTCAAGTGCGTGCCGTCCGCTCGCATGGTCCAAATCTGGTTTCCACCCGAACGGTTGGACGCAAAGACGATGTGCGTCCCACTGGGCGAGAAGTAAGGATGTTCGTTTCTCCCCACCCCATAGGTCAATTGCACGAGCTTCCCCGTAGCCACATTCATGATGAAGATGTTGTAGTTGCCGGGCTCAAAGCCGCGCGTCCAGGCAAAAGCGATGTTCTCGCCTTGCGGGTCCCACGAGGGTTGGACGGCGTCTCCGCCCCCCGGCGTTAACTTGCGAACATTCGCTCCGTCGATATCCATCAGGTAAACCTGAGGAGGGCCGGAGCGGCCCGAGACAAACGCGATTTGCGCGCCGGTCTTGGGGTTGACGGCCGGGTCAACATCGATCGATCGTGAATACGATATCCTGCGGAGGTTCCTGCCGTCAAGGTCGGCCATGTAGATTTGTGAATGGCCGGTCGCCGAAGACGCGTAGACGATTCGTTCTCCGTCGGGCGTGAACGCGGGCGTGGCGTTCATCGAGGCCTCTTGGTTGTAGAAGGTCAAGCGGCGGTTGGTTTCGAGCGAATGGATGAAGATGCGCGGGTTGCCCATGAAATAGCTTGTGAAAGCGAACTTCGAGGCATCGGGCGAGACGGCGGGCGTGAGCGTGAGATTCTTGTAATCGGTCAAAGCTCGTTGATTGCGACCGTCGTAGTCCATCGACCAGATTTCCTGATGGCCGGTGCGCTTGGAGACAAAGTAGATTTTCGACCCGGCAAGGCCCGCCCCCAAGCCAAGATTCTGGAGAATGTCTCGCGAAAAGTCGTGGGCGAGCTGCCGCGCGCCTTCGCTGCCGCGGGGGGCGAAGTAGCGCTTCCCAAAAATGTGAGCGGTGCGCTGCTCCTGCCGCACCACGTCGTAGAGAAAGCCCGACAGCACCAGTCGGTCGTCCCCGGCTTCGAGAGACCCGAAAGACAGGTAGCGCGTCGTGACGGGCGGCTCCGACCATCCTTGGAGCCAGAGGCCGCGCGCTCCCGGGTCGTCGGGTACGTTCTCGCCGGTTTGGAAATCTTCCGGCTGCCTTGGGGTCGTGCGCGGATAGAAGCTCTTGGCCACCATCTCGAACTTGGCGGAAGCTTCCAGGTCGTTCCACAGGGTGGTGTTGAAGACGTCGACTTCGTCGGCGATCGCGAGAGGGCCGCCGAGATTCGGCACGGCGATGCGCGGGGCTTGCGCGGCGTCCTGGATCTCGAGGCGCAAGTCGGTCTGTTGCCCGGCGGCGTCGGGAACCAGCGCGGCCGCCAACGCGAATACCAAACCGAGGGTGCGGGTCCAACCAAGGAAATGCACGGGGAGTCGATTGCGAATCATTGTGTCGTCCACCTTCCCAAATCAAGTTGTCTCAAAAATGGGGCCGAGGGTGTTCCCGCCGCCCGTCCAGGGCTCTCCCCGTGGTGGGGGGGCCTACCCAGGGTTCCGCCTTCGGCTCCACCCCGGGCTATATTCCCGCCGCCGCTTCGCGGCTCACCGCGATGAAAATTCGTTTCAGTCGGCGCATTCTTGGAGCGGAGATGTCGCCAAGACCAGCACCTAGGCACGCTGGAAGCGTGCGCCACGTCGGGGCGTCGGGCATCGAGGAGATACCGCGCAATTTTCGGAGGGGTTCCCATTTTTTTCACGGCCCCTCGGGGCGCTTCGATCACTTCATGCGAAACCAAATCTCGACGGTAATGCTGCTTCGTCCCATCGCCGGCGGGAGGGGTTGCAGCGGGTTGACGTTCAATACGGCCCGGAAACACGAGTAGTCCAGCGAGCGATTGGCGCTCGACTGCGCGATGCGAACCTGGTCGACCCGGCCGTTGCGGGCAATCCGAAACGAAACGACCGTCGGCTTGCGGCCGCTGCCGCCGGCCTGCCCCAACGTGCGCCGCCACTCCTCGGCGACCCGGCGCTGCAAGGCTTCCCCGTACCACCCGAACCGCGAACCGAACGGGCTGCCGCGCCCGAAGCCGACTCCGGCCCCGGTTCCCGGGACACCGGTAAACAGCGGCGAGCTGGCACGCGCGCCGCTGGTTGAGGTGAGCTGATTGGGCGCGGGCTCGGGGCGCTTGCGGGCGGCCCAGCGGTTGGGATAAACCCTCTTGCGCTGCTTTTCGACTTCGACGACCTCGGCATCGTCCGGGGGTGGTTCGGGAGGCGGCGGCTTGGTCTTGCGCGGGTCGTCGGGAACATCGTGCTGGACGGGATTCGCGACGGGGTTGACGCGCGCCTTGGATGCGGTGATCGGAACGCCCGCTACCGGCGTCACCGGCACGGCGCCTTCGATCCTGCCGTCGGGGTTGCCGAGCGAGATCGGCGAATGCCAGGCCGACCACAGCAGGCTGCCGGAAAACAGTACCACGTGACAGGCGATCGACAGCAAAACCGGTCGGCCCAGTCGTTCCGAATTCATCGCTGCGGTACGCCGACTCATTTCTTGGGTCGCGGCATTCGTTCGAGCGGCTTGGTGATCATGTTGACGGCGACGCCGCCGGCGCCGCATTCGGCGACCACCCGCGCGATCACTTCCCACGGCGTGGTGCGATGCGCCCGGACGTAGACCGCGGCCTTGTCGCCCAGCTTTTCCTTGATGCGGGGAACAATGTCGTAAACGCTCACCGGATCGGTGTTGAAATACAGTTCACCGCTGCCGGTGATGTTGACGAAATCGTAGTCCTTGCTGCTGCTCGCGACTTCGCGCGTGCGCGGCACTTCGATATCAAGGCCGAACTCGACGACCCCCGCCGTAATCATGAAGATGATCAGCAGCACCAACACCACGTCCACAAACGGGGTGACGTTGATGTCGGCCATCAGGTCGTCATCGCTGTTACTGGTTTTAAACGCCATCTTTCTCTCCGTAGTTGCGCTCGGCCATGTTGAAAAATTCGATCGAGAAGTTTTCCATGCCGCCGACGATCTTGCGGATGCGGTTGGAAAAATAGTTGTACAAGATGAGCGCCGGAATCGCGGCGAACAAGCCGAACGCCGTCGCGATCAGCGCGTCGGCGATGCCCGGCGCCACGGCCCGCAGCGTCGCTCCGCCCGCCTGCCCCAGCCCGCGGAACGCCTGCAAAATACCCCAGACCGTCCCAAGCAACCCGATGAAAGGCGTCGCCGAGGCCGTGGTGGCGAGCCAACCGATGTTGTGCCGCAGGCGCGAGGCCTCTTCGCCCGCGCCGAGTTGCAGGCTGCGTTCGAGGGCTCCGGCGTTGGTGAGCTTGCCGTACTTGTTCACCTGCCGCGCGACTTCCTTGTAGCCGTATTCGAACACCGTCAGCAGCGCCGAAGGACGATACCGGTCCCCGGCCGTGCTCAGCTCGACCAATTGCTTGGCGCTGCGAAAAGCGCTCAAGAAGCTTGCGTTGTTGCGGGACGAAGCGCTCAGCAAGCGGTATTTCGACCAGGCGACCGCCCAGGAAACCACCGAAAACACGAGCAGGGTGACCAGAACGACCTGGGCGACCGGGCCAGCCGCGATGAGCATCCCGATCAGGGAGTCCGCTCCCAGGACATCGGGCAGCGCTTGCTCGGCGGCTTCGACCACCTCGGCGGCTTCGGCGACTTCTTCGGGATCGGCGGCCTGCAAAAAAAGGGCTGGAACAAGATATGCGATCAAGAGAACTCCCTAAGGGCTCTGAAAAAATCGGGGACAGCCCACGTCGCGCCGGATGCAGTTACTGATTCAATGGAACTTGTTCGGTCGGCCCTCGGCGCAGTCCCCATTTTTTCACAGCCGTAACTGACGGCGTTGGCTAACGAATCGAGTGTCGGTCGGTCGGCGGAAACCGCTCCCCGGGTGACGCGCTGCAGGCGGCGATCACCGGGTAAAGACTCGCTGCCTGAGCGTGTCACAAAGATTGCCACAGAGTCGCTGGAAAGCTTTCGGGAAGAGGCGGAGCCATTCGTCCTCTCCCGCTGAGGCCGGCGCGCGGCCGGTTACGATTCGGGGTCGCCGAGCCTACAAGGCTCTTTGTGCAGCGACAGCGAAGCCGGAAACATCCGTCGCCGCGGCGGGCCGGCGACTATTCAAAAATCTACCACATATAATAGTGTGGTTGGAACTGGGACGGGTCGCCGCGCCCGCCGGTTTCGCGGCAGGCGGGAACGACGCTTTCCCGCTGTATCCAATCATCCAGTGATTCAAGACGTGCCGAAGGGCTCTTGAGCCGGGAAGCGGCGGCAGGAACATAGCCCAGGGTGGAGTCGCAGGCGGAACCCTGGGTGGAACCCCACACGTGGGAGCCCTGGAGGGGCGACAGGAAGGCCGTTGGCGCCTATTTTGGGGCGGCATTATAAAACTGCGGATTCATTGAAACGGGACTATCCTTCTTTCCGGTCGGGGCCGGCGGATCTCCATGCTTCTCGAACTGAATATCGAACACTTCGTTGTCGCCGACCGGCTGCGATTGCGATTCGGCCCGGGGCTGAATCTGTTAACGGGCGAGACGGGCAGCGGCAAATCGATCATCGTCGACGCGCTGTCGTTGCTGTTGGGCGCGCGCGCCGGTGTGGAGGTGATTCGGCCGGGCCAGAGCAGTGCTCGCGTTTCCGGCGTCTTCTCAGCCGCAGTATCGCCCGAACTCGCGACGTTGCTCGACGCCGCCGGTTTGGATTTCGAGCAAAGCGAACTGATCGTAGATCGGGAAGTGCTTGAAAGCGGCAAGTCGCGCGCCTATATCAACGGCCGGCCGGTCACGCTCACGAGGCTGCGCGAACTGGCGCCGTTTCTGGGCGATATTCACGGCCAACACGAGCAGCAGCACCTTTTCTCGACCCGCGCGCAGCTCGACATGCTTGACGCCTTCGCCGAGACCGAGGCGCTCGCCGCGGAAGTTGCCTCGCTCCATGCCTTGTGGCGCGACGGGCGCAAACGGCTCGAGGAGTTGCGCGGCGACGAGCAAGAGCGGCTGCGGCAGCTCGATCTCTACGAATTTCAAGTTCGTGAAATCGAGCAGGCCGCCCCGCGGCCCGCTGAGGGGGAAGAGCTCGAACAAGAACGCCGTCTGCTCGGGAGCCTCGAACGCGTGCAGCAGACCGCGGCCTCGGCCTATGACCGGCTCTACGATTCGACCGTCTCGGCCGCCGCGCAACTCAAGGCCGCCCGCCGGTCGATCGAGGAGTTGGCGCAATTCGACGCCGCGTTTCGAACGATGCTCGAAACGCTCGATTCCTCGCAAGCCGGCGTGGACGACACGGCTTTTGAGCTTCGCGCCTACCTCGATCGCCTGGAGCCCGACCCGGCCCGCCTCGAGCAGATCGAAGACCGCGTGGCACTGCTGAAGCAACTCCAGCGCAAGTACGGAGGCAGCCTCGAGGAGGTGCTTGCCTACGGAGAGCAAGCGCGGGGGCGGGTCGAGGAGCTTCGTTCAAGCGACGAGGCCGCGGCCGAGCTCGAAGCTCGGCAAGAGGAGACAGCCGAAAAGTACGAAGCCGCCGCCGAGAAGCTGTCAGCCCGTCGGCGCGAGGCGGCGGGGAGTCTTGAGGTGCAGGTCGAGGCCGAGCTCAGAGAGCTGGCGATGGAGCGCGCTCGTTTTCAAATTGGCTTTGAGGCAAGCGATGCGGTCGGGGGCGGCCAAGCCGGATGGTCCGCGCGCGGCATCGACCGCGTCCGTTTTCTAGTCTCCGCCAACCCCGGGCAGCCGCCACGCCCACTGGCGCAGGTCGCCTCGGGCGGCGAGCTGTCGCGCGTCACGCTGGCGTTGAAAACGTGCTTGGTAGCCACGGGCGACCCGGGCGGCGATGCCGCCGGCAACACCGTGCCGCGAACGCTCGTATTTGACGAGATCGACAGCGGCGTGGGCGGGCGCGTCGCCGAAGCCGTCGGCCGCAGACTCGAAAAACTCGCCGCCGAGCATCAGTTGCTTTGCGTCACGCACCTGGCGCCGATCGCCGGTTTCGCCGACGTGCATTTCGTGGTCGACAAACAAGAGATCGACGGGGCGACCGTCGCCTCGGTCAAACAGCTCTCCGGCAAGCAACGGATCGAAGAGTTGGCGCGTATGCTCTCGGGCGAGACGATCACGACCGCGGCCTTGCGACACGCAAAACAAATGATCAAGCGCGAAGGCAAGACCGCCACCGGGTAGTGTCGCCGCCTCCCGCGCCCGGCCCTTTCGAGAACAACACTTCAACTACTTTCGGTTGGAATTCACTCTTGGCAACCCTTGACACGATCGACATCGACCACCTGATCTCCACCGCGCGCGAAGCCGGAGCGGCGATTCTCGAAGTCTATGCAACCGACTTCGAGGTCGCACGCAAGAGCGACGCCTCGCCTCTTACCGAGGCCGATTTGCGAGCGCACCGCGTCATCACCGCGCGCCTCGGCGAACGCTACCCGGAGATCCCGATCCTTTCCGAAGAAAGCGAGCACGACGCCTACGAGCAACGCAAAGGTTGGAATTGCTTTTGGCTCGTCGACCCGCTCGACGGCACCAAGGAATTCGTCAAGCGCAACGGGCAGTTCACCGTCAACATCGCGCTGATCGACAGCGGCCGTCCGCGCGCCGGAGTCGTCTACGCGCCGGCGCTCGACCTGCTCTATTGGGGTGAAGTCGGACGCGGCGCTTTCAAGAAAGAAGCGGGCGGCGAGCCGCTCGCTCTGTCGGCCCCTGCCGAAGCTCCGCGCGATCGGCTCGTCATCGCCGGCAGCCTCTCCCACCCCACGCCCGAAATGGACGCCTTCCTTGACGAACAGCGCGCCCTCTACAAAAGAGTCGAGTTCGTCGCCATGGGCAGTTCGCTGAAACTCTGCATGGTGGCCGACGGCCGCGCCGACGTGTACCCGCGCTTCGGACCCACGATGGAATGGGACACCGCCGCCGCCCATGCCGTGGTCAATGCGGCGGGGCGCAAGGTCTTGCGTCACGGGTCGGAGGAAGAGCTGCGCTACAACAAACCCGACCTCCACAACGACTGGTTTCTGGTGCGGTAGAGGCGGGGTCTGTCGCGTCGTAGGGTGCCTCGCGAATCCCGGTTTCGGACCTCCAGTCGGTGGCGCTCTCCCTTTCGGTTTCGGGGGTTGTATAATATGACCATAGGAACATGACCATGGAAGGCGAACTTCGATCTGTCCCAGCCGGGGAATTCAAGGCAAAGTGTTTGGCTTTGCTCGATGAAGTAGCTCTCACCGGGCGGTCCCTTATCGTTACCAAGCGGGGCAAGCCCATCGCAAAGCTAACGCCCCTGGACGACACGGAGCCGCCCGACCTAAGGGGCAGCATACTGTGGGAGAAGGACATCCTCTCACCGATCGAGGAGACGTGGGACGCCGAGAGATGATCTTGGCCGACACGCACGCCTGGATTTGGTGGATGGGTGATCCCGCCCAACTGAGCAAACGCGCCCAAAGGGCCTTCGAGGAGTCCGACAAGATCGGCGTCTGCGCGATCAGCTGTTGGGAAGTCGCCATGCTGGTCGCGAAAAAGAGGATCGGACTCAACCGAGACGTGTTGGCGTGGATCAAACAGTCGCTGGCTCAGCCTCGATTCGAGCTGATCGCGATTTCGCCCGAAATCGCGGTTGAGGCAAGCAGGCTGAGCAACCGCCTGCACGGCGATCCGGCCGACCGACTTATCGTTGCCGCGGCGCTGCTTTCAAAAGCCGACCTGGTCACGAAGGATCGCCGGATTCGCGCTCTTCAAGAAATCCGAACGATCTGGTGACACCCGTCCGCTGATCTACGCAGTTACGAGAGTTCCCCCGGACTATTCACCCGCCGCGGGTTTCGCCGCGCTCAGCAAATCACCCAGGCGATCGTCTTGCGGGTAAGGCTGCCCGCGATGCTGCCGAAACCCTTCGGCGAACGCCACTCCCGCTTGCCCCCCCAGCGTCGCGCTCCAGTTGCGCATTTCCTCGATGTAGTGGTCCATCCCGTGCTGCGCGCGCAGCCATTCGCGTTGGCTTTTGTGGCAGGCGAGCATGTCGCTTTTCAAACCGATGACCGCGGAAATATCGACCAACAGCGTCGAGGGAACGCGATCCCCGAAAATGTCGGTTCCGGCGGCCGGGGCGGCGTAGTAGAGGTGCGGGATCGATTGGGTCGCGGGTTCGGCGGGGCGTCGGCCGGTGTCGAAGTTGGGCGCCGAGGCCGCGAAGCAGGCGTTGCGGACGACGAGCGAAGTCATCTCGTGGTCGGGCAAATAGTCTTGGGGGGAGTGCGTGATGACGATGGTCGGCCGCAGACGGCGAATGATCTCGACGGCGCTCCGGATGTGCTCGGGATCGTAGCGCACCAGCAAGTCGCGGCTTTCCAGGCAGTCGTAGGATGCGCGAATTTTGGCGGCGGCTTCGCTCCCCTCGGCCTTGCGAATGGCGGCGATTTCAGACGGCCCGTGTTCGGTGCTGCCGCAATCGCCGGGCGTCATCGAAGCGATGTGGACTTCGAAACGCTTCTCTTGCAATCGTGCCAGGGTCCCGGCGCAAAAAAACTCCGCGTCGTCGGGGTGCGCCATGATCGAGAGCAGCGAGTCGGGTTGCTTCGAGGACGTTTCCATTCCGAATCCAGTAGGACCTGATCGGCCTTTGCGCGACTGATCTCTAGTTTAGTCCGGCTGCGTATGGGCCGAAGGAACAGGCTGAAGTCCTCGCGGCCCGCGCGTCGCGCACCTTGGTGTGGGATACTTCGGGAACCGATGCAGCCCACGCGCCACCGGCTGATCGAGGGGATGCTCCGTCACTACCCCTTCGTCGTCAAAAACTTCCGAGCCTACTTCGGGAACCTCTACCGCCGTAACATTCGCAAGACAACGGTCGTAACGCCCTACTCCGCGATTTTCTACGCGACCCACAAATGCAATCTCGATTGCAGCTACTGCAATCAGAAAAACCCCGAAGTCTTCAGCGAAGAGGTCGACACCGAAACCACGATTCGCATTTTTCGCGCCATTCGCAAGGACGTCGACACCATGCTCATCACCGGCGGGGAGTGTCTGATGCGAACCGACATCGACGAGTTGGTCCGTGCCGCTCGCCGTGATGTCGGCTTTCGGTCGCTGCTGATGGTTACCAACGGAGTCTTGCTCGATCGTCACCCGAGCCTGCTCGAACACCTCAACGGCCTCGTCGTCAGCCTCGACGCTATCACGCCCGACCCGACCGAGCCCACGTCGAAACCGGCCAATGTCGGCAAGGTGATCGAGAATCTCATCGCGGTGAAGGAGAAGCTGCCGCCCGAGGCCGTCACGATCAGTTGCGTGCTCGAGCGCCGCAACATCGATGAAGCCGAGCGCATACTCGATTTCTGCCGCGAGCAGGGCTTCGTTTTCTCCGTCCAATCGGCGCAGACCAACGGCAAATACCCCGACTACACTCTGCTCGAGGAAGACCGCTACCGCGACTTCGTCGAAAAGCTGATCGACATGCGCAAGTGCAAGACCGCCCGCATCAACGGCACGCCGAAATTGCTGCGAACGCTGCTGCTGTTCGAAGAATTCAAGTGCTACCCGACGATGTTTCCGCGCGTCTACCCCAACGGCGATGTTTTCTATCCCTGTGAGGTCTTGCGAAAGATCGCCGGCAACGTACTCGAGGAAGGTTCGATCCGGGCCGCGTTCGAGCGTGGACGGCGGCTTTACGGCGAAGTGCCCGAGTGCAAGGCCAGCTGCTTCCTGTTTGGAAACGTTCTATCTTCCTACTATGTGGAAGACTTCTGGGGCTTGGCCGGCGATACCGTTCGCTGAACGGCGGGCTTGGTCCAACGCGTGCGCGGTCGATTCGGCCAGGTGGCGCGAGAAGGCCCCGCGGTAGAGGAAACCGACGGACGTCTCGTCCTCGAAGACCAGTTCCATCGTCGAACTTCGCGAGCGGTCGACCTGCTCTTCGCGGACCGGAGGATCTTTCGCTTCCGGGATGAAGACGGGACGGTAGGGTTCACCGTCGATAAGGACCTTCGCGACATCGCGGAGGTCGATCACCGCCGACACCTCGTCGTCGGCGTCTTGCGGAACGAGCAAAAGCTCTGAATCACGAACGAGCAGGTAAAGCGCCGCGCCTTCGTCGATCGAAGCATCGCCCGGAAGCCGGCCCCCGGCGAACACGCCGCCGGTGAGAAACGATTGCGCTCCGTGTTGGACCTGCCGGCGGCGTTCGCGGTCCGGGTCTTTCGCGGGCACGACAAACAAGGCCGCCGCGAAGAGCAATGCGCCGAAGACGACCGGCCAAGTCGTCGAAAACGTCCAACCGAGGGCCGCCGCCCCCCCAGCGGTCAGGCCGACGAAAACGCGGATACGGTTCCAAGAGGGCCTGCGTCTTTGCCGCCGGATCCAAGGAAGAATCAGGACGATCCAAAACGCGGCGTAGAGCAGGCGCATGGCCCAGCGCGGCAGACCAAAGCGGCGCGCCGAGTCTTGCGGACTCTCTTCCCGCCGGGCTTCGAGAGTGGGGTCGGCGCGGCGAACTCGCGGGGAATCCCCCAAGGGTTGCGCCTCCGCGCCGCGGCGGCTCATGCGCCCAGGTGCTCCTCGAAGGCATGCGCCAACTCGGAGGCATGGCGCTCGACGTCGGCCGGGTCCTCGGCTTCGACCATCACGCGCACCAGCGGCTCAGTGCCGGAATAGCGCACCACGATACGGCCGCGGTCGCCGAGCTCCTGCTCGCCGCGGGCGATCTTTTCCGCGATCGCCGGGACGTCTTCCAGCGCGGGTTTGCTGCTGACTCGAATATTCTTGAGCGTCTGCGGGAATACTTGCAGACGCGAGGCGAGTAGGCTGAGCGGCTCGCCGGAAGCGGCGACGATTTCGATCATGCGGCAGGCGGTGAGCAGGCCGTCTCCGGTGGTCGCGGCGTCGGCGAAGATGATGTGTCCCGACTGCTCCCCCCCCAGCACCGCGCCGCGGCGCTGCATTTCTTCAAGGACGTACTTGTCGCCCACCGGCGTTCTCACCATCGAGATGCCGCGATCAGCGAGGCTTTTCGCCAATCCCATATTCGCCATCAGCGTGGTGACCACCGTGGCGTGAGCGAGGCGGCCGCGTTCGGCGAGGTATTCGGCGGCGAGCAGCAAGACCGCGTCGCCGCCGACCAAATCCCCGTTTTCAGCCACGAAGAGCGCCCGGTCCGCGTCACCGTCGAAAGCAATTCCGAGATCGGCCTTGCCCGCCACCACGCGCCGTCGCAGCTCTTCCATGTGAAGCGAGCCGCTGTTGAGATTAATGTTGCGGCCGTCGGGAGAGCAGGCCAGGAATTCGGCATCGATGCCGAGCCCTTTGAAAAGCCTGGGCGCGGCCTCGAAAGCCGCGCCGTTGGCGCAGTCGACAACGACACGAGGAGCCGAGTCGGTTTGCCACAAGGCGGCTAGGTGGTCGAGGTAGCGATCGAGGGCGGTTTCATCGCGGACGAGATCGGCCGGCCGCGGTTCGATGCCGGCCGCCGACTGCTCTTCGATAGCCGTCTCGATGTGTTCCTCGACGCTGTCGGGCAACTTGTAGCCCGACTCGCCGAAAATCTTGATGCCGTTGTCGTCGAAGGGGTTGTGTGACGCCGAGACCATCACGCCCGCGGCGTAGGGGCCTTGCTGCGTCAAATAGGCGACGGCGGGAGTTGTGACGACTCCCGAGAACTCGACCTCCGCGCCGGCTTGTTGCAGCCCTCCGGCAAGCAGCGCGACGATTCGGGGGCCCGATTCACGGGTATCCATCCCGATCAGCACGCGCGGAGCTTGGGCCGACTTTTCGAGTGACCTGGCGAGCGCCGTGCCGACCGCGTAGACCGTTGAGTCGTCGAGCGGAGGCCGGCCCGCGACGCCGCGAATTCCGTCGGTCCCAAAATATTTTTTCGCCATAGTCAATCGTGTCGCCCGACCGCTCCGGCTCTCTATTGCACCGTCACCGTGACCTCAATGTTCGGCTGTTGCTCAAAGCGCAAATAGGGGTCGGGCAAGTAGGCAACGCTTGAGAAAGTGCGCCGGCCCACCACGCTCGCGAGATCGATCGGATCAGTCATTACGTTGTGAACCAGCGCCATGCGGCTTTCCGGACCCGCGACCCACAATCGCGGAGGGGCGACCTCGACCCCGACCACCGTTCGGCCCTCCGGCGTCCCTACCAAATCGGGATAGATCGAAACCTGCTCGCGCACGGAACGCTCGAGCGAGAGCCGCACCTGTGAGGGAATCGCCCTGACCAAGCGAACCCCGGCGGGCAGACTGAGGCGCGGATCACCGATGTCGAACGTATAGTCGCCGGGGGCCTCGATCTCGCCCAAATCCACTTCCACGGCCGGCGGCGATTGCGATAGTTCGTCCAAGCGCCCGCGCGGTCCCGCAAGAAGCAAAGTGACCGTATCGGCCTGATCGAGATTCAACTCCAGCTCTTCGGGAACGCGCGTGTAATGGAGCGCGGCGGGAAAGGAGGTTTGCACCGTCTGTTCGAAAACGAACGACCACCAGACAACAACCCCAAAGCCTACCGACAGGACTTTCAATCCCATGTGGCGAGGTCGACTGTCGTACGAGGTGGGCATCGGCATGGAATCAAAATCCCGCTGCGGCAAGCATCGCCCGAGCGCGCCAGGAACGGTATTGGGCCTCTATGACTTAGGTTCCCACAACCGCTGAGCGAGCGGGCGGCGGACTCAATGGGCGTCGGCGAAACGGCGACCCGTTTAGTAGCGGGCTTTGGGCATGATGATCCACAGGATCAGGTAGACCAGAGTCCCGGGGAAACCGACGGAAACAATCGAGCCGACGACGTAGAGAATGCGCACCAAGGTCGGGTCCCAACCGACCCATTCGGCGATGCCTCCACACACACCGGCGATCCATTTGTTTTGTCGAGAACGGTGCAAGGGGTTTCTCGTAGGCGCCATACGGCCTCGCTCCCGGATACGCAATCCCGCCGCGAAAGTTCACCACGGCCGACGCGTTGCCGGCGGCCCGCTACGCCGACGTGCTCTTTCCGACGGCCTCGACCAGAACGTCGATCAATCCGTCCGCGGTGTATTCTCGCGCCTCGACGTCGACGACGCGCATGCCCTGCTCGCGGATCGTCGCCGACGTAATCGGGCCGATCGAGGCAATGCGCACCCCTTCCAGGCGATCGACGGGAACCAGTTTCGCGAAATTCTTGGCCGTGGAAGAACTGGTAAAGGTGACCCAGTCCGGCTTTCTCGACGCGCCGAAGACTTTTGTCGCGACGGCTTCGGAAGCTTTGGGAAGCACGGTCTGATAAGCCGGCGCGACGTGGACCCACGCTCCACGCTTTTCCAGTTCGAGCGGAAGGATGTCTCGGGCCAGAGCCGCTCTCGGCAGCAAGATCCGTTTTCCGTCGAGATCATAGGGCTCAAACGCCGCGAGAACACCTTCCGCGACGAACTGCTCCGGCAGTAAGTCGACTTTCAAATGCAGATCCCGCACGGCCGCTGCCGTCGCCGGACCGATGGAGCAAATCTTGGCCCGTAGGTCACGCAGATCGCTCTTACTTTGGTCCAGTCGCTCGACGAAATACCGCACACCGTTGGCGCTGGTGAAGATCAACCAGTCGTAGGTCGCCAAGTCGGAGATCGCTTCATCCAAAGGGCCGCCGGGGGGAACCGGCCGAGTCTCGATCGTCGGCAGCTCGACCACGTGCGCCCCGAGCGCCCGCAGAGCAACGGTGAAAGGGCCCGCCTGACCGCGTGCTCGCGTCACGACGACGCTTGTGCCGAAAAGCGGCAGCTTCTCAAACCAATTGAGCTTGGGGCGCAGAGAGACGACTTCGCCGACGACGATTAAGGCCGGGGGCTTTAGCTGCGCCTGCTGGATCTCGGCGGCGAGGGTTTCGATGGTCCCCTCGACGACGATTTGGTCCCCTCGTGTCCCCCAGCGGATGGCGGCGGCGGGGGTTTGAGGAGAGCGGCCGTTTTCGATCAAGCGGCGGGCAACTTGCGCGAAAGTCCTCAGTCCCATGAAGATGACGAGGGTCTCGACGCGGCCAAGCTTCGACCAATCGACGGCGTCAACGGCGTGGCCGGTCACGAAAGTGACGGCTGACGTCCAAACGCGATGCGTCAACGGAATGCCCCCGTAAGCACCGATGCCGACGGGGGACGTAACGCCGGGAATCACTTCGAACCGCACGCCGGCCTCGGCCAGCGCCTCCGCCTCCTCTCCCCCGCGGCCGAAAACGTAGGGGTCTCCGCCCTTCAGACGGACGACGCGCTTGCCGGCCCGCGCGGAATCGATCAACATGCCGTGAATTGCTTCCTGCGAGTAGGCGTGCTGGGCGCGCTTACGGCCGACATACTTTGTCTCGGCGGGTTGGGGGACGTGCGCCAGCAGCGCCGGCGTCGCCAGGTTGTCGTAGAAGATGATGTCGGCCGACTCGATCGCGCGCAGCCCCCGCAGCGTGACCAAGTCGGGATCGCCCGGGCCCGCGCCGACCAGAGAAACCATACCCTGGCGCTTGGTCTGGGAGGCTTCGTTCATCGTTGCGTTTCAGGCGTCGACACTGAGCGGATTGCGGGCAAAAATGAACTCCTCGACCGGGTTCCCTCCGACCAGGTGTTCTTGAAGAATTCGCTCGGCGACCTCGGGCGTCACCGAGTGGTACCAAACGCCGTCGGGGTAGACAACCGCAATGGGCCCCTGTTCACAGATCCGCAAGCAGTTGACCTTGCTGCGATAGACGCAGCCGTCGCCCGAAGCGACTCCGAGCTCATTGAGGCGTCTCTTGATGTAATCCCACGAATCGATCGTCATCTCGCGCGGGGCGCATTTCGGCTTGGTCTGATCGGCGCAAATCAAAATGTGACGAACGTAACGGCCCGTTGGGAGGGAGGGCTTCTCAAGCGCTGCTTCCGGAGACGCAACGCCTTCCGAACCCTTGCCGTCCGTGGACTCGCTCATATCGGACCGTATTATAGCGGCTTGCCTTCCAATTTCCCTTGTCGTCCAGGGGCCCCGCGCTCTCAGGCCCCATGGTACAGGCCTGGACGCGCGTTTTCGGGCGGGCCCTCTTAGCCGCTAATGCAGAAGAACGGTTGCACGACGATACTCAAGCCCGCGGCGGCCAACAAAGCGATGAGGACGATGGCCAGCGCCTCTCCCCACGAAACGCCGAAAACCGAGTGCACGATGAATAGGTCGATCAGATACGCGGCCCAAGAAAAAGCTCGCAACGGCTCGCTCAAGACGAACAATTGGCCGATCGCCGTCGCCGCCGCTGCGCCGACAGCACCCGGAATCGTTGCCCGCTCGGCCCCCACGGCCTTGGCTCCCAGCCACAGGGCCACGCCGTGCAGAACGGTGTACCAGATGACGATCCAGACGGTCGACATGACGGAGCCTCGGCCCGGCTACAGCATATCTGAGAGCGGGTTGCGAGTTCGCACCGCAGGGAAACGTGAAAAGTCGC
Organism: Bryobacterales bacterium; assembly: GCA_965238125.1. GTDB lineage: Bacteria > Acidobacteriota > Terriglobia > Bryobacterales > UBA6623 > UBA6623. Next base: position 2,883,552 of record OZ250179.1, read on the forward strand.
GGTCAACGCTCCACAACTCGGTGACGCCGTGGGCCGAGCAAATCGCCGCGACTCGGGCGTCATGCACCAATGGTCCCGCGACGCGCCCTTCGGTCAGTACACGCTTGAGACGTTCCCAGTAGCCGGCCTCTTCGCCGATCATTCGTACAGTCGGGCTCTCCATCCAATGGTCTATTTGTTGCAGAGCGCGCTCAAGAGGGGTCGGCGGCCGATAAATTCTGGGATGCGTCACCACGGCCAAAAACTCGTGGACGCAGGGCCAGGGTATGGCCCACGGCGTCGGCCCCTCGGCCAGGCCTCGCACGCACGCCAAAGCGGCCTGATGCCAGGGCGAGTCTTTCCGCTGGAAATAGACCAGGATCTGCGTATCGACGGCGATCATCCGCCGTGTCCCTCGTAAATCAGCGAGCGTATCTCGCTCCAATCCGCGTCGAGCGCAGAGCCTTCGCCGTCCGTCGTAGCGGTCTTGAGACGGAAGCGCCCGGGGTGTTTCGGGGCATGCAGAAGTCCTTGTAGGCCCAACTGGATGACTTGCCTCAGCGGAATTCCGTGACGGGCCGCGTATTCCTTGGCCTCGCGCAGTAGCGGATCAGGAAGTTCGACTGTGGTTTTCACAAGCTCATATTACCATATTCCCGTCTCCTCAAGCCCGTAAATATGGGAGGCTGCCCTTGCCGATCGCCTTCGTGAATGGACCTTCCATGGCCACACGACGAGAAATGCGGGCTGGATCCGCCGGCGAACTCCGCTGTGATCACCGCGCCTGGAGCGCCCTGACAATTTGATCGGTTACACGAACGACGGGGCCGTCGAACACGGCCGCGGGCGGGAGTTGCTCGCCCCATCGTGCGCCTTCGGGATAGACGGCGGCCAGATCCCAAAGAATGCCGTCCGCAAAACAACAATCCGGCTCCGGTTGTGGCTCGCGGGCGTCTCTGGCCAGCCGATCCGCGATGAGACGCTCCTCATCCCAAAACTGCAGCACGCGCTTGTCCGACAACCGGCCGAGCGTGGAACTCGATGGTCGTCCGAACCAGTCCATCGGCAGGATTGGTTCCCAAACGACGAACATTGTCAGGTTTGCATCCGGATGCTGTTGCAGCATCTCTTCGGCTGCGGAGGCCCCCCGCAGACAACCCGGTCAAGTCGGCGACAGCAGCAGAATGATACGCGTTTGATCCGAGGACTTGTTGAATTGCTCCTTGAAGGCTGCCAGGGATTCGCCGGTCAAATCCGTAAGCGGCGGTTGCCCGGCCGGCGTCGCGTGACCACAGGAAGAAGCGCCTATGGCGAGAATCGATATCACCGCAAGGACAAGTCCCGGCGGCACACAAGGGATGCAGCGTGCTTCTCGTCGGTTCGTCATGGGTTTGCGCCTAATAGCCATGGTCGGCGAGAAACCCGGCCACGAGTTGGGGAAACAGCGTGATTCCGAGTACGACGGCCGCGGCCACCGAAAACATCACGAGACCGATCCGGCTGTACTTTTGACACGTCCTCCCTGATCGATAGAGTTGGACCAGTCCGATCGCGAGAAAGACGACGGAGAGGCCGAGCATCCATGGGGCAAGCGGCGCGATGACGACGCCGAGTCCGGCGAACCCGATGGCGGCCATGAGGGCCGGAGGCAGACAGCAGGCCAGGCTCCCGAGAGCGGCGAGCCCGGCCGCCGTCGACATGACCTTGTCGGAATGCTTCACGGCCGACTCTCTTCCATTCCCTCGGCGCCCTGGTCCGCGTCGAGAATCACCTCGCAAATCCACTCGCGCCGGGGAATGCCTTGTCGCTTTCCATCCTACGCCAATCCGAAAACCTCGCGGCATCCCGGCCCTCCCACTGTGTCCCAAAGAATACATCCTCGACACAAGTCCAGAGTCAAGAACTTTCTTGACTCGCACTCGCTGACTTGTCCGATACCTAACCTAATCGAGAAAAGTCGCCCAACTCTCGATCGGCTCGCGCTCGGTGACGAGCCAATCGGTTTTCTTACAAGAAGATTCTATATACTCTTGCGGAAGCGGGTGCCGGAGCTGGTGCGTTACAATCGCCCTTCGGCCGCGATGGTGTTTGCGTGAAAATTCGGAATATTGAAGTCGTCACGTTGCGTTTTGAATACCCGCGGGGGGGCGGATTTCGCTATGCCGGGGGCTATTGCACGGGGCGCGCGTCGTCGCTTGTTCGGGTTCACACCGAGGAGGGAATCAGCGGGATCGGGTCGGTTTACTCGCATCCGGATCTGGTTCGCGTCATTGTTGATGGGCAGTTGGCGCCGATGTTGCGTGGTAAAGACCCGTTGCGGGTCGAGGCGCTTTGGGAGAGCAATTACAATCTGACCCGCTGGTACGGTCGCAAGGGCGCGGCGATGTCGTCGTTGGGCGGCGTCGATATGGCGCTGTGGGATATTCGGGGCAAGGTCGAGGGCAAGTCGATCTGTGAGCTTTTGGGCAAGCGGCGCGAACGGGTCCCGGCCTATGCCAGCGCTCTTTTGTGGCGCGACGACCCGGCCGAGTTGGGTGACGAGGCCCAGGGGCACCTCGAGCGGGGCTTTCGCGCGATGAAGACGCGGCTGGGGCGCAATTTCGCTTATGACCGCGACGGTCTTCGGAGCCTGCGGGATGCGCTGGGTTCGGAGAATCGGCTGATGGTCGACGGCAACGCCCGCTACACCTTGGCGCAGGCCGAGCGCATGGCGCCGCTCTATAACGACGCCGAGATTTTTTGGCTCGAGGAGCCGTTCGCTCCCGAGGACTTTGACACCTATGAAGCGTTGCGGCCCAAGCTGCGGGTCCCGTTGGCGGCGGGGGAAAACGAGTTCGGGATGCAGGGCTTTCGCGAGTTGATGGATCGCAATGTGGTCGACATTGTGCAACCGGATTGCTGTCGCGCGGGCGGGATTACCGAGTGCGCGCGGATCGCCGGGCGGGCGGCGGCGGAGGGGCGCTTTGTCGCGACGCATACCTGGAGCGACGCGGTCGCGTTGACGGCGAATCTGCATTTGCTCGCCTCGCTCGACGCCGACGTCGTTCTCGAAATCGATCAAACGGGCAACGCGCTGATCGACGATTTGTTGAGCAAAGGTTTGGCGCTCGAGGGCGGCGAAGTGGCGGTTCCCGACGGACCCGGTCTCGGTATTGCCTTGAATGAAGATGTGGTCGAGCGATATCGGTACCCGGCCGAGGATGCTTTTCCCGACGGCAACTATGCCGACATGATTTTCGGTGCCGAGTATCGCACGCCGCCCGAGCCGTATACCGAGCAGGAACACTGACCGGGAGATGAATGACATGGCCAGCTTTTACGCCGGAACGTCCGGATTTGCCTATCCGGCTTGGAAGCCGGATTTCTACCCCGCCAAGCTGCCTCGGAAGAAGTTTCTGGAGCATTACGCCACGCGTCTCAACGCGGTCGAGATCAACTACACGTTTCGTCGGACGCCGTCGGCATCGACGGTCGAGAACTGGGTGAATATCACGCCCGAGGGCTTTTGTTTTTGCCTCAAGGCGCATATGAAGATCACCCATATCCTGAAGCTTGAAAACGCCAAGGAGATGACGGATTTTTTCCTGCGGACGATTGATCCTTTGCGGGTGACGAAGCGGCTCGGCGTGGTGTTGTTCCAATTGCCGCCGCACTTTCGGTGCGATGTCGACGTGTTGGCCGCGTTCCTCAAAGACCTGCCCTCGGACGTGCGCTACACGTTTGAGTTCCGTCACGATTCGTGGCATGACGACGCGGTGTATCGCGTGCTGGAGGACCGCAATATCGCCTATTGCTTGGCCGAGTCGGAGAAGATCGAGCCGCCCGATGTGACCACCGCCGACTTTGTCTACTTTCGGTTGCGCAAGCCCGACTATTCGCCCGAAGAACGTGCCGCAATCGAGGAAAAGGCCGCCGCGCTGCTTGCCGCCGGCAAGAGTGTTTTCCTTTTCTTCAAGCATGAAGATACGCCGGAAGGGGCGCTCTATGCCGAGCAGGCTTTGGGGAGGCTGGGCGGGTCGGGGAGGGGCTGAGAGCCCCGCGGCCGCTGCAACCGGCTTTCAAGGCTGTCTTGGAGCTTCATCGGTCAGCGCTCTTTATGGGAAGCCCGTTGAAACGGGCTGAGATCGGGAACCGGCAAGGTTCGTCAGCCGGCCGTAAAACGACCGGCCTACGAAGAACGCGAAAGCCGCGTGAACGCGGCTCCTGCCACGCGTCCGAAAGCGCTATAATCGCTTCAATTCCAACCGCAAGCCGTGCAGTGCGAACGGAACGTGGGGAGATTTCGGGCGTTTCGATGCAGGATGCAATCCAAGTTTCGAAGGTGGTGCGGTTTGCAACCTTCGAGCTGAACCTCAAAACCGGCGAGCTTCGCAAGGGCGGGGTGAAGATTCGGCTGCAGGATCAGTCGTTTCAGATTCTCTCCGCGCTGCTCGAACGCCCCGGGAAACTCGTCACCCGCGAGGCGCTTCACGAGCGACTCTGGCCCGACGACACCTTCGTCGATTTCGAAAAAGGCCTCAACATTGCCGTCAGCAAACTGCGTCAGGCACTGGGGGATTCCGCCGATGAGCCGCGCTTCATCGAGACCCTCCTGCGGCGGGGGTATCGCTTCGTCGGGGTCATCGAGCGAATCGACGAATCGGGCGAGGTTGTCGGAATCCCGACAGGCGTCGCCGCCGAGCGGACCATCTCCCATTACCGCCTAGGCGAGAAAATCGGTGAAGGCGGCATGGGGGTGGTCTACAAAGCCGTCGACACCAACCTCAATCGAACCGTCGCGCTGAAGTTCCTGGCTCCGCACCTCACCGAAGACCCCACGGCGAAAGAACGCTTCCGCCGCGAAGCCCAAGCCGCGGCGGCGGTCGATCACTCGAACATTTGCACCGTGCACGAAATCGACGAGGCGGGCGGGCAGATGTTCATCGCCATGGCCTACGTCGAGGGACGAAGCCTCGACAAAAAGATCGGCGCCGGCCCGCTCGAACTCAACGAAGCCCTCGACATCGCGGTCCAAACCGCCCAGGGATTGCAAGCCGCGCACGAGAAGGGCGTCGTTCACCGGGATATCAAAGGCTCGAATCTGATGATTACGCCGCAAGGGCAGGTGAAGATTCTCGACTTCGGGTTGGCGCGCCTGGCCGACCGATCGCGGCTGACGAAAACCGAGACGGTTTTGGGGACCGTCTCGTGCATGTCGCCCGAGCAAGCCGAACGCAAGCCCACCGACCGGCGCACCGACGTCTGGTCGTTGGGGGTGGTGCTCTACGAAATGGTCACGGGGCGACTGCCTTTCGAGGGGGATCGCGAACAAGCGGTGCTGTACGCGATTGTTCACCAGGAGCCGACACCGATCACGGCATTGCGGGTGGGGATTCCCGTTGAGCTGGATCACCATGTCGGCAAGGCGCTGGCGAAGACCCCCGACGACCGCTATCAGCACGTCGAGGACATGGTCGTCGATCTGCGGGCACTGAAGCGAGCATCATCGTCGTCGGCTTCCCTTTATGTCGGCGCGCAACCCGACCCTGCCGCGCGGGACCGCGCGGTCTCGGGAATCACCGCGGGGAGCCCGCGGCTTTATCAGGCGCTTCTCGCCGTCATGGCCGCTGCTTTGCTCGCCGTCTCGTTTGTCCATTTCCGCGAAACGCCTCCCGAAGTCCCGTTGCGGAGATTTGCTCTGACGCCGCCGGAAGGTTTCGGCGCCGGTTTCTACAGCAACCATGTTGCAATCTCCCCCAACGGCAAACATATTGCTTTCATCGCGGGCGCGGAGAGGGCGCTTTGGCTTCAGGATCTCGATCAGCGGCAGCCGCGCGTAATTGACGGTACTGAGGGAGCGATTGATCTTTTCTGGTCACCGGACAGTGAGCTTATCGGATTCGTGACCGGGAAGGTTCAATTCGGAGCAGGCGGTGAACTCAAGAAGATTTCGCCTCAAGACGGCATCGCCGTCTCGGTTTGTCGAGTGCCTCCCAGCCATTTCCACGGAGGATCCTGGAGCCCCGACGGCCGCTCGATCGTGTTCAGCTCCGGCGACCCTCACAGCATTTACGAAGTTCCCGCGGGCGGCGGCACACCCAAAGTGATCATTGCGCCCGAGGAGTCCGAGACGTCGTCTGGAGGGCCGACGGGTGTGATCGTGTGGCCTCGTTTTTTGCCCCCCGAGGCCGGGAACCGCGTCCTTGTGTTTGCGTTCGGGCATCAGACCGAGCTTACGATGATGGTGCAGGATCTCGACACCGGACAGCGCGAGATCCTCGGCCTCGGCGCGTTCCCGGTGTATTCACCAAGCGGCCACATCGTGTACCAACCCAGCCCGCTGACCACAGACCTATGGGCGCTGCCTTTTTCTCTGGATACGTTGAAAGCCGCCGGCGAAGCCTTCCCGGTCTCCGCGAACAGCCGCGGTCCCACGGTTGCAGCCGATCACACACTGGTTTATCTCGACGGGAGCGGCTTGGGGCGAGAGCACCTGGTTTGGGTCGACCGCGCCGGCAACAAGACAGGAGAGATTGGAGTTACGCGGCAGCAATTCGACACGCCGGCGATCTCTCCGGACGGACGCTTCGTGGCTGTCATGTCCAGGGAGGGCACGGATCAGGATATTTGGGCGTACGACATTGCCCGCGGGGCGAGGAATCGCTTAAGCACCGGTCCGGAGTTTGACTTCCGCCCCGTTTGGTCCCCTAACGGGGACGAAGTGGCGTTCACTTCCTATCGAATAGGTCCAACAACAACGAACACCACGGACATTATTCTTGTGCGGGCGGATGGCTGCGGAGAGGAACAAGTGCTGGTGGCCACATCCGAAAACGAGTCGGTATTTGACTGGTCTCGCGACGGAAAGTATCTCCTCTACGACAGGTTAGATCCGGAGACCGGGATTGACCTGTGGTACCTGGAGCGCGATGCGGACGGTGGCGGCTGGACCCCGCACCCGTTCTTGCGGACGCCGTTCGATGAGACTATGCCAAGATTTTCTCCCGACGGGCGCTATGTCGCCTACGCCTCGAACGAGTCGGATCGGAACGAAGTCTATGTGCAACGGTTTTCCGAGAGTGGCCGCAAGATAACCGTTTCGATCAGTGGCGGGGAACAAGTGCGCTGGAGCCGGAACGGCAAAGAACTGTTCTATCCCGCATTTTCAATTTGATGTATGAGCTTCAGACCATCCAGCGACCTTCAGCGTCTTTATTGATAGGGGCTAGAGCCCGATAAGGACGCCATGGAGGTCAACACCCGATGGGTGAAAAAGAAAACAAGCCGTTTCAGCTCACGTTCAATGGATTTCTCAAAGTCGATTTCCAAGGATCGCGAGTCACCTCGGATGGCGGTCTGATTCTCGTTCGCGAACTGGATGAACGACTCGGACTCGGCCAGCTGATCGACGAGCATCTCAGCGACTCGCGACAAGGCTTGAACAAGAAGTTCCCGCTGGCCGATCTGCTGCGGCAGTCGGTCTACAGCCGACTCGCTGGCTACGAGGACCTCAATGACGCCGTTCGAGTATCCGCCGATCCGACCTTTCGCTTGATCGGCTCGAAGAGGAACTGGGATCGCGGAGCAGCCTTGACCTCGACGCTGCATGGCTTCGAGACGGAGATGCTGGCGAGCGAAGAGAACTTGCTGGGGCTGATGGCAGTGAACCGGGAGCTGGTCGCGCAAGCCGAAGCTCCCGACGGTTCAGACCGCGTGGTGCTCGACATGGATTCCACGGAGAGCCCCGTCCACGGCCAACAGGAAGGCAGTGCCTACAACGGCCATTTTGAGTCCCTCTGCTATCACCCGCTGTTGCTGTTCAACCAGCACGGCGACTGCCTAGGCGCGAAGCTGCGTCCCGGCAACGTGCACAGCGCCGAGGACTGGGACGAGCTGCTACTGCCGGAGATCGAACGACAACAGGCGGAGGGCAAACAGGTGACGTTCCGCGCCGACGCCGCCTTCGCCAAGCCCGAGATCTACGAGGCGATGGAGGAGCGCGGCGTGGACTACGTGATTCGCATCCCGGCGAACAAGAGCCTGGAGCTGGAGATCGAGGACATCCTGTTTCGGCCACCGGGCAGGCCGAACGCCAAGCCCCTAGTGCGCTACAAGAGTTTTCGCTATCAGGCCGAGAGCTGGTCGAAGGCAAGGCGAGTTGTCGCCAAGGTCGAGCATCACCAGGGCGAACTATTCCCGCGCGTCGGATTTGTCGTGACGAGCATGAGCTTGCCGAGCCGCTCGGTCGTGCGGTTCTACAACAAGCGCGGCACGGCGGAGCAGTGGATCAAAGAAGGCAAACAGGCCACGCACTGGACCCGCTTGTCGTGTCACCGCTTCCGAGCCAACGAGGTACGGCTGCAACTCAGCGTGCGGGCCTACAACCTGGGCAACCTGTGGCGGCGGCTAGGGCTGCCGCAGCGAATCAAAAGCTGGTCGCTAACGAGTTTGCAACACAGGTTGATGAAGACCGGCGGTCGGCTGGTCAAGCATGCTCGCTACTACTGGTTGCTGCTGGCGGAGGGGCATCTGAACCGGCGGCTGTTCGGTGACATGCTGCATAGGATCTGGGCGCTGCCTGTGCCGGGTGGGTAGCGTTGCCCGGGCGAGGATCAACAGTTTTTGGCTCCAAAAAGGTTTCGCAGGGAGCAGTGTCGGCCGGAGCGCCGTTCAGTCCGCTCAATCAACGTCTGTGAGCGGACGGACGAGCCCTGGCGCCTACCGGCGGAGGTGATGTGCAGGGTTCAGCGCGAAAAGACGTGGTATTCGGCGCAGCGGGGGTGTATCCTGTGACCGTGCCAGGGCCAAAATGGAAATCCTGGTCTATGTCGAGGGGCAGACGTTGATAGCCGTTGCGGTGTCCACCGGTTCAAGCTTTACGGTGGGCTCGGCGACGCGACTTTTCGAGCACGCGAGTTTGAAGAACTCTATTTCGCCCTACGACGTGTCCGCCGACGGGCAGCGATTTATTTTACCCGAGCCGGTGGGCGGAGAAGCCCCCGAGCCGTCCATCCGCGTGGTGACGAACTGGTACGAAGAGTTCCGCGACCGGGAGTAGCGCTCTTGGTCTGGAGCCGGTCCTTCCCCCCTCCTCTCCCACTATGCCCGGGTCGACACTCGGTCGTCGACAATGGACCGGGGGCGGTCGCGTCGGGGTTTTTCGGCGAGCGGTTCTGCTCTTCATTTTCGTCCACGGCCGGGAGAATCGCGGTCAATTCTGTTAGGCTGTCAGTCTTTCTCTTGAATCGAAGCTTCGCTCCCGACATTCCGTGAAGAAGAAAAACTTCGTCTACCTTGCGATCCTGCTGCTGACTGTTCTGCATCAAGACTTCTGGTTGTGGGACGACCCGACGCTTGTCTTCGGCGTCCTGCCGGCGGGGTTGGCCTACCACGTTTTCTATTCGCTCGCCGCCGCGGCGGTTTGGGCCTTGGCCGTGCGTTACGCCTGGCCGTCGGAGGTTGAGGCTTTCGCCGAAGCCGAGAACGAGTCCGACCAGGCTCCACCGCCATGACGCAACTCGTCATCATGGCCGCCTACCTTGGGCTGTTGCCGGGCCTGGCGTGGTTGGCCGGTCGGCACTTTCGAGGAACGGCGTCCGATTACTTTCTTGCCGATCGCTCGATCGGGCCGTTCATGCTGCTAATGTCGATCTTCGGAACGACCATGACGGCTTTTGCTTTGGTCGGCAGCACGGGTGAGTCTTTCCGGATCGGCATCGGCGTCTACGGCATGATGGCGTCGTGGTCGGGTTTGGTGCACGTCGGGGTCTTTTTCTTCGTGGGGATTCGCCTGTGGGCGATCGGCAAGCGATACGGGTTCGTCACCCAGGTGCAATATTTCCGTGACCGCTTTCAAAGTGACGCGCTCGGGTGGATGCTGTTCCCCATCTTGGTGGCGTTGGTCATTCCTTATCTGATGACGGGTTTGCTGGGCGCCGGCGCCGTGATCACTTCGTTGACCGACGGCGCCTTTCCCGAGGCCTTTGCCTCGACCCGAGGCGGCGTGCCCCCTTGGTTGGGCGAGTTGGTGATCAGCTTGGTCGTCTTGCTCTACGTCTTTGTCGGTGGTCTGCGCGCGGCGGCTTGGGCGAACGCTCTGCAAACGTGCATTTTCGTGGTCGCCTGCCTGGTTGCTTTCGGCGTCATCGCCCAGGCGCTGGGCGGGCTCGAAGCCGCCGGAGAGAGGGTCCTCGCGACGCACCCGGAAAAGATGGTCCGCGGGGCGGCCGTGCCGCCGCTCTATTTCTTGAGCTACTTTTTCATCCCGCTTTCGGCCGGTATGTTTCCGCACGTTTTTCAACATTGGCTGACGGCGCGGTCGGCCAAGGCGTTTCGCCTGACCCTGGTGGCGCACCCGATTTTCATCTTGCTGGTGTGGCTGCCGTGTGTCCTGATAGGCGTTTGGGCCACCTCGGCGTTGCTGCCCGACGGGTCGGCGGTGGTTCCAGCCGGGGCTCCGCCGAATACGGAATTGGCGACCATGGTGCGCAAGTTGACCGGGCCGTTTCTGGGCGGTCTGTTGGGCGCGGGCATTCTAGCGGCGGTGATGTCGTCGCTGGACTCGCAGTTCTTCTGTTTGGGGACGATGTTCACGAACGACGTCGTACTCCATTCTTTCGGCGAAAAGCGCTTCGACGACCGAACCAAGGTGCTTTGGGCGCGCGGGTTCATTGTCGCGATCGTGGCGGCGGTGTACCTTTTTTCGCTGGCCGAGCCGCGCCATGTGTTTACGTTGGGAGTGTGGTGTTTCAGTGGCTTCACCGGTTTGTTCCCGCTGGTGGTTGCCGCTCTCTATTGGCCGCGCACGACCAAGGCGGGCGCCATGGCTTCGGTCGCCGCGGCGGGGGGGATTTGGATTTTGCTGTTTCGTGAGGCGGGATACGGCGTCGACCGGGGTTATCTGTTTCTCGACATGCTGCCGGCGGCGACGATCTTCGTGGGCGCGGCCGCGGCGTTGGTCGGCGTGTCGCTGGTCACCGCGCCGCCGCCGCCGGCGACCCTGCGGAGATATTTTCCGGCGGCGAACGGCGGCGGCCTGTCGTAACCCCGGGGTCGGACGGTGACCGAGGCCGCGCGGACGGATGCCCTCAAAGCGCCGCGTCTCGCGCCGCCGCCCCGGATTGATTCGTCGGCCTGTCAGCGCGCGGCGGCGCGATTCTTGTTGATGAAGGCGATGGTCAAGAAACCGTGGTCGGTTGCGAGGCGGACCGGGTTTTCGCTTTCGGCCAGTCCGGCGGAGTCGGTGTTGACCAGGCGTCCCAGGACCTTCGGCTTCGAATGCGAGGCTGCGCCCGGGAGCGTCCCCGTCAGGTTCCCGATGATCGCATTCGCGATCTCGGCCAAGGCATCTTCGAGTTCCTCGCTGTCGACGCTGGTGTCTTCGTCCGCGGTTTCGCGGTAGAGGCGCGCAGCGAGTTGCTCGGCCAGCCGGCGATCGATGCCGATGACCACGCGGCCGTTCCAGCTACCCTCGATTTCAGAGGTGACCGTCAGCGCCGGGCCGACGGTTTGACGGGCCGCCGTGCCGGCTTGTCGGGCGAGAATTCGGCAGCTGGACTGCAAGACTTGGCACGCCGCGCGCCCCGCCAACGACGAGAGATGGTGGCGCAAAGTGGCGCCGGGATCCTCCGTGGTCGTTGGGGTGCGGCTCGCGGACGCGGCGACGCCTTCGATCGCCCGTTCGATGGTTTGGAAGATCAGTTGAGGATTGTCATAAGGTTTGAGAACGATCTCCCGCACGCCGAGATTGGTCAGATGGTCCCGGAAAGCCAGCAACACCTCGCAGGTGATGGCTACGACCACCGCGTCGGGTGCATCGGCAAACAAAGCTTCGGCGATTTCCGGAGCCTGCCCGTCGACGCGATCAAGATCGATGGTCACGACGGCGGGTTGAAAACGCCGATACAGGGCGACGGTGTCGGCGACCTCGCGAGCCTCGACGACCGTAAAGCCTCGTTGTTCCAATTCCGTGCGCACCATTGTCGAAGTCAGTTCGTTGTCGTCGACGATCAGCGCCACGGGCTTTTTTGTTGGTTGAACTGCTGTGGTTTCCATAAGTCTCCCTCGTCCGAAGACATCGACCACGGGGAGGAACAGCATTAGTTGACTTGAGCTATGCCGGTTGGCGGCAGGGGTTGACTCGCCGGCAAGAGTGCTGATCGGCGGGGCCGGCTTGGACAAGCACGCGTTTGGGTTGGGCTTGGGGGTCGCTACTCGGGCGCGGGCAGGACTTGGGTGCGTTTGGCCCAGTCTGACCACAAGGCCTTGAGCTCGGCGACCCGCTCGGGATGCCGCTCGGCCAGGTCTTGGGTTTCGGTGCGGTCTTGAGCGAGATTGTAAAGCTCCCACGGCTTGTCTTCGAGCGCCACGAGTTTCCAGTCGCCTTGGCGGACGGCGCGGCTCCCGAAGTGTTCCCAATAGAGCGTCAGGTCGCCCGCGGGCTGATTGCCTCTTAGCAGCGGGGCCAGGCTTTGTCCTTCGAGTGGGATCGTCTTGAGGCCGTCGTAGGTCTTCGGGTGCTCGGCGGCGGCGAGTTCGAGAGCCGTCGGAAAAATATCGATGACATGGCCGGGTTGGGAGATGATCGAGCCGCCCTTGGCCGCGAGCCCGTCGGGCCAGTGGACGATCAGGGGGGTGGCGGTACCGCCCTCGTATTGCTCTTTTTTCCAATAACGGAAGGGCGTGTTCGAAGCGTTGGCCCACATCGGGCCGATGCCCGCGTACGTGTTTTCGGGGCCGGGGAGGATCTTCTTCTCGGTTTCGTAGGGGATCTCGGTCCCGTCGCGGAGGTGCGAGGGTCGGTCGAAGCCGGGGCCGTAACGCGAGGGGTGCTCGGGGCTTGCTCCGTTGTCGGAGAGAAACAGGATCAGGGTGTTGTCGAGCTGGTCGCGCTCTTCCAACTTTTCGACGATGCGCCCGATGCCCTGATCGAGGCGGTCGATCATGGCGGCGTGAACGGCCATGGCGCGGGCGTCCCAGACTTTGTCGGGATTGTCTTCCCAGCGCCGTTCCCTTTCGTGGCGTTCCGAGAGGATGGCGGTTTCGGCTTCGAGTAGTCCCATCTCGACCATGCGGCGGTAGCGGGCCTCGCGAATCTTGTCCCAGCCGACTTGGTAGGTGTCCTTGTATTTCTCGATGTCCTCGGGCAGGGCGTGCAGCGGCCAGTGTGGGGCGCTGTGGGCGACGTAAAGGAAAAACGGCTTTTCGTCGCGGCTGTATTGATCGACGTAGTCGGCGGCGCGGTCGTTGAGCGCGTCGGTGTAGTAGAAATCGTCGGGGAGGGATTCGACCGCGGTGGTGTTGTGGACCAGACTGAAGGGGTCGAAGAAGTTGACCACGCCCCAGATGGTTCCCCAATGTTCGTCGAAACCGCGATTGACCGGGTAAGTCGCGGGGTCGGAAAAATCGCCGAGGTCTTTGAATCCGCTAACCCACAGGGCGTTTTCGGGCGAGTCTTTCGTGGGAGAGAGGTGCCACTTGCCGACCATGGCGGTGTGATAGTCGGCGGCCTGCAAGGCTTCGGCCACGGTTACGGCATGGCGAGCGAGGACACCGCGGTAGCCGGGGAGTTGTTGGTCGAAGGTCATGCGCCCGACGCCGGCTTGGTGGGGGTAAAGGCCGGTCATCAACGAAGCGCGCGTTGGGCAGCAGCGCGACGTGTTATAGAACTGCGTGAAACGCACGCCGTTCGAGGCGAGGCGGTCGAGGTTGGGCGTATCGATCTCGCCGCCGTAAGAGCCGAGATCGGAGTAGCCCATATCGTCGGCCATGATGAGGACGATGTTGGGGCGGGGCGGGGTGTCGGGAATCGCGGGTGTCTCCGAGCATCCCCAAGACAGACTGATCGACAAAAGCGCGAGACACGTTCTAACCGGCATGAAAGTCATGTGAAAGTTTGATTGGGTCGATGCGCGTTTCATTCGGGCAGGCCCTACACTTCCATGGCCGCTTTGACGTCAGGGGGGATTTCCGCTCCGGGATCTTTGCTGCTCAGCAGAGAAACGCCGATGAAGACCGCCAGCGAGACCAACAGCGAAAAGCAGCCGACGGCGAATCCGTTCGGCAAGGCATACGAGCCGTGGCGCGCGCTCAACTCCAGGGCGAAATTCAAAACAATGCTGACGCCGATCGACAGCACGCAGGCCGTCCCGGTAGCGCGTTTCCAGTTCATCCCGATCGCGACGCTCGGAACGATTGCCGCGGCGAAGGTTCCCCAACCGAACGTCCCCATCAACGCGATCAAGTTTTCCATGTAGAGCGCGAAGAGCGCCGAGCTTGCGAGCAAGACTGCCGTGACGACGCGCGTCCAGAACAATTCTCGGCGGACCGGCCGACCGAACAGGGCTTTCGGCATGTCGCGCACGACGGCCGCCGCGCCGATGTTCAAGAAGCTGTCGGAAGTCGACATGATGGCCGCCAACAGGCCGGCGAAGACCAGGCCCGCCAGCAAATCGGGCGTGTAATTGATCAGGAAAACCGGGGCCGCTAGATCGGCCTCGGTGAGAGGCTGCTGCTTTCCGCTTTCCACCAAAGCCCGCATTGAAAGCCCGACGCTCATCCACAGTAGGCTCAGTACGGCGTAGGAAAGGCCGCCGAACAGTGCGCCCCACTTGAGGTCGCGGATGTCGCGCAGCATCAGAAATTTCGTGATGACATGCGGTTGCCCCACCCCGCCGATGCCGAATAGCAAATACCAACTCAGCGCCGTCATCGGGCCGCGCGTTCCCCACGGACCGATGAATGCCGGATCGGTTTCCCAAAGGGTTCGGCTGATTGCCGACATGCCGCCGCCGGCTTGGAGGGCGTAGTAAAAGACCGCCAGCGCGGCGATCATCATCAAGAACCCCTGAAATAGGTCGGTGTAAACGCCCGCGATAATGCCGCCCGCCACGCTGTAAAAAGCCAGCACGCCGAGCCCGATCAGCAAGGCTGTGGGAAGCGAAACGCCCAGCACCGCGACGAGCACCATGCCGATCGCCAAGACCTGCGTTCCCAGATACCCGACGACCCCGAGAAAGATTGCCAGCGCCATCATGAAGCGCGGCGCTCCTCCTCCGTAGCGCGCGGCGACGGCGTCGGGAAGGGTGAGGATCTCGCGCGCTTCGGCCATCAGACGCAGGCGCTTGCCGACGATCACCCAGGAAAACGCAAAACCGAAAATCGCCGTGAAAGTCATCCACAGCGAGCTCGATCCGGAATCGTAGACCAGGCCCGGGCCGCCGACGAAACCGAAGCCGCTCATCGTGCTCGACATGGCCGCGATGATGACGACCACCGGGCCCAGCGATTTGCCGGCGATGAGAAAGTCGGAAATCGTGTGGGTCTTCCTCATCGCCCAAACGCCGATGCCGAGGCAGGCGCCCAGGTAGACGAGCACGCAGATCAAGATCGTGGAAGATTCAGCGGTCGGCATATTGGAGGCATCGAGTTCGGGAATGGAGTTCAGGAATCTTTGCGTCCGAAGCGGCGCATGAATTCATCGAGGCGATCGGGCGGAAGGACGGTTCGGTCAAAAGTCAGCCCGTAGACGATGCCGATCGCCGCGGCAGCCGGCCAAACGCCGTAGACGAGCACGGCCGTGGCGGCGGGGAAGCCGAGGACGAGGTTCAACGGTCCTTGGGGATCATCGAGCGCGGCCATCACCGTCAACAGTACGACGTAGACGACAAAGAGTCCGACAATCAACACCGGAATCGGTCTGCGCGTCAGCTGGGGGCCGAAGCCGACCGCCAAACCGAGCGCCATCAAGGCACAAGCGGCGATGCCGAAAAGCAGCCAATGGTTCGACCACCCGAGGATGATCGCGGCCGCGGCGGTCGGCAACATGAGTTTGACCAGGGTTGAGTTGTAATCTTTCATGGAGCAGCGGGCGGGCTGAAACGGTGTTGGACGGCGACTCTATTCAAAGCGCTTGCAGCGTTGCGCTTTTCCGTTCAAAGCGCCCATCGGCTTCCCAAACGAAGGCATGGAAACGTCGGATTGTACGAAACCCGACTCTTTCATACAGGCGCGCGGCGCGTTCGTTTGCCTCGGTGACGGTGAGGCTGACCGCTTCGCAATCCAACTCGCGAAACGCGGCGAGGGAGCGGCGTAATGATTCGTACCCCACGCCCTGGCCGCTCATATGCGGCGCGACGCACAACTGCGTCACATGGCCAACGCGCGGCTCGACCAAGCTCGCCAAGCACACCGCGCAAACTTCACGCGAGGGAGTGTAGATGGCCGCCAAAGCCGCTTGACGACAGAAGGTCCCGCAACCGGGATGCTGAGAGGTGTTGTAGAGGAATCGCCTCGCGCCGGCGTAGCTGCGGTATTGGTCGTTGATGCGGCTGTCGACGTGGCTGCCGTAGGCGCGCGCGATCAAGCGCGCGGCCGCATCCAAATGATGGTTGGCCCAACGGCTGTACTGCAGGAAGGGTTCGGGCGGGCGCGGTTCGAGCGAACGGTCAAGGTCTTCGGTCAACATAAACAGGCGCGGGAAGATCTTAAGCGGGCTTCCGTAGACGATTTCGTCCTCGGGGGTGAACGAAAGCGCCAGCAATTGCCCTTCGATGCGCCGCACGCCGGGGTGAGCGGCCGCCGATTTGAGAATCATTTCGAACAGGAAGCGCTCGGTCGCTACATTCCGGTAGTCGCGGGTGAGGAATAGGTCGCCGATCAGCGCTTTGCGTTCTTCGTGGATAAAAAAGCTATAGCCGATCGGGCGTCCGGCCTTCATCAACACCGAGCCGTTGAGGCTGCGCATGTCGAGGTAGCGCATGATCAGGTTTTTCGACGGGCTGAAATCCCAGCGGAAGTGTTCCGACCAATAGGCCTGTTGCTCTTCGAGTAACGGTTGCAGGTCGACGCCGCGAAACAGCTGGAGCTCGGCTGTTTCGAATTCGTAGGGTGCGGCGGGCGCGGCGGCCATGGTGCCGATTATAGCGTCCGGAGGTGTTGGAGGAAGCGTGGATCGTTCGGCATGTTGCACAGGGACCCGAATCGGGACAAGGATCACGCCCCCCCCGAGCACGCCGGGGCAACAAATCTAAAGGGCCAGACCCGGTTTCGCCGTTAAATCCATGGGCGAGTGTTCGCCGCGCTCGAGGCGGGGATAGGCCGCGGCGGCAATCATCGCGGCATTGTCGGTCGACAGTTTCAAGCTGGGGAAGTAGACGGGATAGGGAATCGAATCAAAACGTCGGCGCAGCCCGGAGTTGGCGGCCACGCCTCCCGAGACGATCACGGCATTCACCGGTTCCTGCTCGGCGGCTTTGACGGCTCGCCGCAGCAGCTCCTCGATCGCGGTCCGCTGAAACGACGCGATCAAGTCGAGGGTCGTTGGCGAGGTGACCGCCAAGATTTCCTCGATCGTGGGCCGCGGCGGAGCGAGAAACATCCTGCGGCGGACACGAATTTCTTCGTCCAAGTCGGCGCCTCGGACATAGCGCAACACCGCCGTTTTCAAGCCGCTATAGCTGAGGTCGAGCGGATTGCCCTTCATGCGAACGCTCGGCAACGCAACGCCGGCCGGGTCGCCGTGAGGAGCCAGCCGGTCGATCAACGGCCCGCCCGGGTACCCCAGGCCGAGCAGCTTGGCCACTTTGTCGAAAGCTTCTCCGGCGGCGTCATCGCGAGTGCGGCCCAGCAGGCGGTAGCGGTAGTCCCCTCCGCTTTTGTGTTCGACGAAGAAGAGATGGGAGTGCCCGCCGCTAACGACCAAGGCGAGGGCGGGAAACTCTATCCGGCGACCTTCGGCGCGATGTTCGAGAATGACCGCGTGGATATGCCCCTCGATGTGGTTGATGCCAAGAAAGGGAATGCGAAGCGATGCCGCCAGTCCCTTGGCGAAGGTCAGGCCCACCAGCAAGGATCCGACCAACCCGGGGCCTTCGGTGACGGCTAGGGCGTCGAGGTCTTTGTATTCGATGGAGGCGTCTCCGAGTGCCTGCCGGACAACGGGAACGATGGCGCGCAGGTGTTCGCGCGAGGCCAACTCGGGTACGACGCCGC
Organism: Bryobacterales bacterium; assembly: GCA_965238125.1. Taxonomy (GTDB): domain Bacteria; phylum Acidobacteriota; class Terriglobia; order Bryobacterales; family UBA6623; genus UBA6623. The sequence continues at coordinate 2,901,501 of OZ250179.1, forward strand.
CGTATTTTAGGTGTGTGTCGATTTGCGATGCGACGACGTTCGAAAGCAATCGGCGGTCGGGGCCGACCACCGCGGCGGCGGTTTCATCGCAAGAGGTTTCGATTCCCAATACGTACACAGATTCGATTTTCTCATCTCGGAAACGATTGCTTCCTGAAACAGTAAGGCCCCCGAGAGGCGTCGCCCCTCGGAGGCTGAGCTTTTCGGCTCGGGGCGTATAGCCTCAAGCCGGAAAAGCGGGAACAACCGATAAGCGAGATGGCCGTTCCACATGAACCGCGTCCCGTTGCTGAGACGGGCTTCAGAGCATTCGAGCGTTCACATCAACACTCGACCACCTCGCTGGATGTACAATCACTCATGTTATTGATCACCTCCTTTCGTCAGCTGCATCCATCCTACTCGCGGCGCACCGGTGAGTCAACCCGCAAAATGCCGACTTGCTGGAGCCCGTAAGCTCCCGCGCGGAGCGCCGGAAAACAACTCGGACTGAGTGAAGGAAACCCTCGATTAGCCGACACAATGCCCTAAGGCTTTGGGGTCTGCCGGACGGGCGGAAAGCTATACTTGGCCTTGGGCCGTTTCGAAACGAAATCGCGGCCTGATTCCATGGCAGCCCGCTGGAGCGACTACCTCAAACCCGACGCCACTCTGGTGATGGGAGTGCTCAATGTAACGCCGGATTCGTTCTCGGACGGCGGGTTGTTCAGCGACGTTGAGACGGCGGTTGAACATGCCCATCGCCTGATCGAGAAAGGGGCGGACATCCTCGATATCGGCGGGCAGAGTACGCGTCCGGGGGCGCGCCCGATCACGCCCGGCGAAGAAGTCGAGCGGGTTCTTCCCGTCGTGGAGCGGCTGGCGCGCGAAACGAGTATTCCGCTTTCGATCGATACGTTCCGTGCCGAGGTGGCCGACCAGTGTTTGGTGGCGGGCGCGGTGATTCTCAACGATGTTTGCGGGTTGCGCGACCCCGAGATGCGCCAGGTGGCGGCGCGGCGCCAATCGCCGGTGGTTCTGATGCACATGCTCGGCACGCCGCAAACCATGCAGCGGGAGATTTCCTACAACGATGTGGTGGACGACCTCAAGAGCTTTTTCGAGCGCCGTGTGCGGGAAGCCGAGGACGACGGGGTGCGCGAGATCATGATCGACCCGGGGATCGGTTTCGGCAAGACCGTCGAGCACAATTTGGAAATCCTCCGTCGACTCGAGGAATTCACGACCTTGGGGCGTCCGTTGCTGGTGGGCCCCTCCCGCAAATCGTTTATCGGCGCTGTTACCGGGCGGCCCGTCGATGACCGCGTGGACGGCACGATCGCGGCCTCGGTCATTGCCTCGATGAGGGGCGCGGACGTGGTGCGGGTGCACGATGTAGGGCGCGTAAAACAGGCTTTGATGGTTGCGGACGCCGTTCGCCGAATGTCCGTTCCCGCGGCGGCGGAGTCTCTCTGATGAAAGATTTCGACAAGGTCATCCTGCGAGATGTGCGTGCTCGGGCGAAGGTCGGCGTGAGCGAGCAAGAGAGAGCCGAGCCCCAGGACGTGTTGTTTGACGTCGAACTGCATCTCGACCTCGCCCCGGCGGGGGCGGCCGACGATTTGAGTCTGACGCCGGACTACGTGGAAGTTCCGGCGGTTTTGCGACGCACGGCCGGGGAGCGACCCTATCATTTGCTGGAAACCATGGCCGAGGCCGTTGCGAGCGGTTTGCTGCGGGGCTTCGGGCCCGAGCGCGTAATGGTGCGGGTGCGCAAGGCCGACCTGCGCGACGCCCACGGCCCGCTTGACGCCGCTATTGAAATCACACGCCTCCGCCATGCGTGATATCTATCTCGGGCTGGGTTCGAACATCGGCGACAAGAGGGCCCCCATCGAGCAGGCGATCGAGCGCATCGCCGAACTGGTCACGGTTCGGCGCGTGTCTTCGTTCTATGAAACGGCCCCGGTCGGGTTTCTCGATCAGGACTGGTTCCTCAACTGCGTGATCGAGGTGGAAACCGACCGAACGGCCCGCCAACTGGCGCCTTTGCTGCTCGGCTTGGAACTCGAGATGGGGCGTCGCCGGGAGGTTCCCGGGGGCCCGCGGACGATCGACATCGACATTCTCTTCCACGGCACGGAAGTTATTGACGAAGAGGGTCTACAGATACCCCATCCCCGTCTCCACGAGCGGCTGTTTGTCTTGGAGCCGTTGAGGGAATTGTGCCCGGATCTTGTTCACCCGATTCTAGGAATCGGGGTCGCCGAGTTGGCCCGCAAACTAGCGGGAAAGCAGCAAATCCGCCGGCTCGACCGATGAAGAACGGTGGGTGGGACCGGCAGTCGTCATGGGAGGCTCGGCGCACCGGTGGGGCAGGTCTCCAGGCCTGCCCTCTCACAGCGACAAAATGAATTCGGTACGCCGCCCGGGCTCGGCCGGCCCCGAACTTTTTCGCGGACCGCCGGAATTTCGAGACAAGAGCGAGAAACTCGTTTACAATCGAAACCGGGATGCCGGATCTGTCCGCAATCGGTTTCTGGACGAGTGCATTTCTACTCGTAATTCTCTGCGTTTACGTCGTCGCCGGTTTCACAGGCGCGCGCAAATACCTGAAAGAACGGGGCTTCTATTTCTGGAGCCGGATTTTCGGCCCACCCGGCGAGAAGAAAACCAGTCCGGATAAACAGTCGCAATCGGATGCCGAGCAGAGTGCCCGGCCGACCGTCCCACAACTGCCCGACCCCGTACCCGACTTCGTCGGCCGCGCCGAACACGCCGAGAAAGTCAAAGCCTGCTTGCAACAGCAACGCGGCGCGGCGATCAGCGCCATCGGCGGGCAAGGCGGTGTCGGCAAGACCGAACTGGCGTACTACGTCGCCCGCGAGGTCAGCGGCCTCTACCCCGACGGACAAGTCCAAATCAACCTGCGAGGGCTCGATGCCGAACCCGTCACCCCCGCCGAGGCCATGCGCGACGTGCTGCTCGCCCTCGTGCCGGACCGACAATTGCCCGACGACGACCAACAACTCGCCGGGCTCTATCAGGGTCTGCTCGCCGAGCGCCGGGTGCTGATCTTAGCCGACAACGCCGCCAACAGCGGGCAGGTCGCCCCGCTCGTCCCCAAGCCCCCCTCGGCCCTGCTCGTAACCTCGCGCCAACCGATCCAACTGCCCGGCGTCGAGGCCGTCAACCTCGAGCAGCTCGATCCGCCCAAAGCCGAAGAGTTGTTGAGAAAGATTCTGGGCGAGGGCCGCGCGACCGACGGTGAAATCGCCCGCCTCGCCGAGAAATGCGGCTACCTGCCGCTGGCCTTGCGGGTGGCCGGCGATCGCCTGAAGGCCACGGCGGCTCTCGCGGCCGGGGCCTATCTCGATCGTCTCGATGAAGGACGTTCGGCATTGCGTTTCGAAAACAAGGACGTCATGGCCGTGTTGGCCGACAGCGTCAAGGCGCTTGCAACGGACCAAGCCGACCTGGTCGAGAAATGGCGTTCGCTGGCGGTGTTCCCGGCGCCGTTTGACCGCAAGGCCGGGGAGGCGGTCGGGGAACTCAAAGGCGAGGAGCTGGACGCCTTGGTCGGGCGCAACCTGGTTCTTTACGATGCCAAGGAAGACCGCTTTCGCCTGCATGACCTTTTTCGCGAGCTGGCCCGCGAGGGCTTATCCCAAGAAAGCGAGTACGCCGCCGCGAAGCGCCACGCGGGGCATTTCTTGGAGGTCGAGTCTACGGCGGCTGCCCTCTACCGAAAGGGAAACGAGGGGGTACTCCATGGCTTACGCCTCTTCGACCGCGAACGAGTTCACATCGAAGCCGGGCAGACTTGGGCCGCCGCCCAGGCCGAAAGCGACGACGAGGCGGCGGTCTTGGCACAAGACTATCCTCTTCATGCTGCCAATATCCTCGACCTGCGGCTGCACGCCCGCGGCCAAATCGCCTGGCTCGAAACCTCCGCCCAAGCCGCCCGCAAATTGGGTAACCGAGAAGAAGAGGGCATGGCGCTGGGGAACCTGGGCAACGCCTACAGCGATTTACGGGAGCCGCGCAAGGCCATCGAATACCAGGAGCAGCGTCTCGCCATCGCCCGCGAGACCGGCGATCGCCGCAGCGAGGGCAGGGTGCTGGGGAACCTGGGCAGCGCCTATAGCGATCTAGGCGAGAGGGACAAGGCCCTCGAGTATTACGAGCAGCATCTCGCCATCGCCCGCGAGACCGGTGACCGCCGCGGCGAGGGCTCTGTTCTTCACAATCGCGCTGACGAGTTCGCCAAGTTGGGGCGTCGTCAAGAAGCGATCGCCGATGCCCGGGCCGCCTTGGCCATTTTCGAAGAGATCGAAGACCCCAACATCGAAAACACCCGCCGCCTGCTCGCCAACTTGGGCGCGCTTCCCGACGAGTAGCACACAACCCGCGTAATGCCTCCCCGCCCCCAAAACGCAGCTACAGAGCCCCGAACGCAAGTGAGGGGTCACCCCCGCCCCCCCCATCAACACACCAAACGCCGCCGAAACAACCAACCCATCGAAGCCGTCTTCCCCAACGAACGTCACCGCCAACCAGCCCCGACGGAATCTCACCGAAACCCCCCGCACCGACCGCGGGCCGGTGGGGCAGGTCTCCAGGCCTGCCCACCTCGCGGCTCACTATAATGGTCAACGAACGATCCTATTGCAAGGGTTTCTTGTGACGCAAGCCCATCGCAGGCTATTACAGGTCCTAGTAGCGCCTCTCCTCCTCCTGGTCCCCGCCGCGGCCGCGCCTCCTCTTTCCGAAACCATCGACTTCACCGGGTCATGGGACCACAGCCGCGAACTCACCAAAGGCGAAGCCGTTTCCCTCAGCGTCCGTATCGACGATCCCCAAGCGCTACCGCCCAACGCCCGGGTCGAGGTCCGCTGGCGGGGCCCCGCGCTCGAAGACGTCGCTTTCGACGGCGAGCGAGGAGACCTCAACGCGACCATCACCGCTGACTGGTCGAAGACCCTGCACGCGCTCGACCCCGACGTCTATCTCGTCTACCGAGCGCCGAAAACGGGGACCTACCGGCTGGAAATCGAAACCGTCCGGGAGAGGGCTCAAACCCACTCGGACATCCCGCGCGACACCGGATTGGCCCCTCTCGCCACGCCCTTGCCGGCGGTAACGCCCGCGATCGAGCAAGCCGCGGTAACGGTCGAGATCAATCCGATTGAGGCGCTGCACGAGGGCGATATCTTGCTCGAGGCCGAGCCCAACAACACCCCCGAGCAAGCCGTCGATCTGCCTTTCGCGCCCGGCGATGAAGATCAATTGCTGCGCGTTTTCGGCGGCGCGGATGATCTCGAATATTTCAACAACACGCAATCCGGCCGATCGCCCGACGACTGGTACCGCATCGAATACCGCGGGACGAAACCGAAAATCTTTACGGCGAATCTTCAATTGGTCGAGCCGATTGTCAGCGCGCGAATCCGCGTCTACCAACCCGGCGTGCCCGGCCCCGAGGATCTCAAGCCCCGCGAGTTTCCCAACCGCAAGGATTTCGGCAACGATAACCCGATTCCCTATGTGCATCCGCCGGCCGAGGTCATCCCCGGGCCGACGCCCGTCTTCAGCTACTACGACGGCCGCGACCTCAACGAACGCATTCATCAACAGGACACCAACTTCCGCTCTTTCGCCACGCGAAGTGTCGTGCCCGGAGGCGTGTACTACCTTCGCGTCGAGGCCAATCAGCCCGGCTATGAGTTGGAAGTGCGGCTGATCGACCCGGCGCCTTACCACGACCCGGTGCGCGCCGTCCGCGAGTCGGTCTACTATCACTTGGCCGAAGTCGACGCTTGGCTGATTCACCGGCCCCGCAACATCGCGCTCGATCGCCGAGTGCGCGACGGTACCAGTCTATTTGGCGAAAACTGCATGAGCTGCCACACGCAGAGCGGCGTGTGGGGCGTGGCCGATGCTTTTCGCAACGGCTACCGCCCGCGCGGGACCGTGCAGAACCACCGCCGCTTGATCAATACGATGTACGAAAGCCTACGGCCGTCGGTGAAGCTCAAGGATGCCGCCGTGAATACGAGCCTGGCGCCGAACGATCTGGGCGACGCGCCGGCGGGCAGCCGCGTTGCCGGACGCAACATCGTCCTGCACGAGCGCACCTTCCGGCCGAAGCGGCTTCACAGCTACCAGCAACGCAGAACGGCCAATTACGTCTTGCAGACCAACGACCCGACCGGCATCAACGCCGCGGGCAAGGGCTCGAACTTCGGTCCCAATGTCGTCTTCAAGTTCGCGGCCGAAATCCTGGAGCGCGCCTGGCAAGATACCAACGACCCGCGCTACTTCTTTGCTCTCGAAGAGAAGGCCCGCAAGATCGTCGCCACCGGCAATAACGCCATGCTGGTCAGCGACGACCTCGGACACCGTATCGAGTTTTTCCATCGCCTTTGGCCGAGCGACTACTCTGCAACGGTCGAAAAGCTTACCGGCTCGACCGAGCGCGCGGCCGCGGCTCGGGCGTTTCACGAGAAGTTTGCCGCCCAAGTCGAAACCGACCTCGCACGCCTTACGGCTCTCCAGCAAGACGACGGAAGCTGGGGCTTTGACCTGGGAACTAAGCCGGACGACGGCAAGAGTTGGCAACGCCTGACCGAGCCGGGCGACCCGGCCCCGGCCGCCGTCGCCCTGATCGCGCTCGAAGCCGCGGGCTTCGGACCCGACGACCCGCGCATTCAGCGGGCGACGAAATGGCTGCTCGACGACCAGATCGAATACGGCCTGTGGAACCATGCAGCGCAAACCGGCTTCGTCACCACGGCGTATGTCATTCGCGCCTTGAGCCGTCTGTATCCCGACAAAGCCGACCATGCGCTTGCCGCCCTCGCCGATCCCGTCCCCGACGAAACCTCCCTGGGCTTGCTTTCGCGCGTGCGGCGGATGCAGGGCGCCGGTGACCCGAGCCTTGCCGAGGCGTTGATCGCGGCTGCGGAGAGCGCCTCGCCGCACATTCGGCAGCAGGCGCTGTTGGGGCTGGGCGGGGCATTGGCCGGCGAAGGGGTTCCGACGCTGATCCGGGGCGTCGACGACCCGGTGAAGATGTGTCGCGAGGCGGCGTTCTGGTCGTTGCGGCAATTGCTGCTCGACGACCAAGGTTGGGAGGAAACGTTCGCAGCTTATGCGCAAGGCGGCCCGCGGGTGCGGCAGGCGATTTTACAAGCGCTCGTGACGCGCGTCGATCTGGCCGGTCCGCAAAGCCGCGTGAATCTCGGAGAGCTGACCCAGGTCCTTGCCCGAGGCATGTCGGATCGATTTGCCGGGGTCAGGGCGTTCGCTTTCAAAGCCGCCTGGCATTGGTGGGTGTGGAATCCGCCTTTGCGCGAGGCGATCAACCGGGCTTGGGTCGAGGCTCTCTTGCGCGAGGAGCCGAACGCCCAGGTGGAAACGGCGCTGCGCTATTCGACCGTCTCGATGCTGATCGTCAACGGGCAGATCGCGAACCAGACCGGCGGCAAGAATCTCGACCAGCAGTACGCCGAGTTGGGCGATTTCTATCGCCTGCTCACCAAGCGGCGTGACGAAGCCGACCCGCGACAACAGGTGCGATTCGATCGCCGCTTGACGGCGGTGGCGGCGTCGCATTTCCAAGAGCGCGGCAACGACGGCGGGCCCGGGCAATTGGGCTATTCCACCCCGGGCAGCGCCGATTTCCTGGGCAAGGTCGTTCTCTCGACGTACGAACGCGAGCCCGACGACGCGGAGATTCCCTGGAAGAAGATCGCTCTGGAAGGCGCGGCCAACGCTTCCTACGAGCCGCTCGAAGATCGTTTGCTCGAGTTGCTGGCGACCGGCGATATCGAAATGGTCGCCGTCGCGGCGCGGGCGTTGGTGAATCCCCGATCTCTCTCGCTGCCCGCCGACCTGAAGACCCTGCGACAACTGCTCGCCAAGGTCGACCGTTTTCTCGAAGCCGGGCGAACCGAGGATGCCGAGGCCTTGACCAATTTCCTCGCCCGCGTTCAATGGGATTTCGAACGCGTCAGCGAACGCGAGGAGTTGGAGTTTTACCGCCTGCTGATTTCCGGCCGTCCGCCCGAAGCTCCGGCCCCATCCGCCGCGCTTGGCGGCTTGCTCGGGAAGCCGGCCCCGGCCGACGCCGCGCCGGTTCCCGATGGCACTGATCCCGATGCCGCGAAACAAGCACGAGCCGGGCTGCTGGGACGGATCCTCGGTGAAAATCCCACGCTTCATCGAAAAGCCGTCTTCGAGCTTGTCAATGCCGACGAACGCTTCTGGCTGCCTTCGACCGAGTGGATGGTTTCGTATCAAGAAGGCGGGCTGTCGATGGAAGAAGCCGTCGAGGGCGCGGTGGAAGCCGAGGATTTGAAGGTGCTCGAGTTGACCTTCGGGCGCACGACCGAGCAAATCGTCCCTGACGGCTTAACAAGCAAGAACACGATTCTTTGGTGGCGCGAGGGCGTCCCCGGCGCTCGCTTGACGTTCGAGGTCGACGCGCCGGAAGCCGGACTGTACGAAATTCTGACCGCCTTTCTTTACGACCGTGAGATGGGCACGGTGCGCTTCGCGCTCAACGGCGCGGACATTGGCGAGCCGACCGACTTCTACCGGCCCCGGCTGACCCCGAGCGGCCCGACGTCGCTGGGCGTGCACGAATTCAAGAAAGGCGCGAATCGGCTTACGGTGAACATGCTGGCCGCGAACCCGGACGCCGAACCGAACTACATCTTCGGCATCGACTACCTCAAGATCACTCCCGACGACGGCAGCGGATCGCTCTTCACCAAGGACGAGCACGGCGTCGACGTCATCGACCCGGTGACCGCCGCCAAGGACGAGATTGTGCGCATGTTCAACTCCTGGTTTGCCGCCGACCGGCCGGAAGAGGTTCGCGAGATAGCGGTCAAACTAGCGAACAAAACGGCGTTGCGGCGCAATCCCGAAGTGCGCAAAGCGCTGGCCGCCTACATCGACCACGAAACCAACGCGAAGCTGCGCGAGCGCATCCAAAATATCCTCAACAGCGACGACAAGGTTTATGGCGAGCAATTGCGCAAGTTGATCACCGAGCAAGGTCCGCCCGAAGGCAGCGGCGCGCGGCGTTTGGAGCCCGACGACGACTTCGTCGCCGACATTCTGCATTTCCGGGACTACGTTTTCGCCGAGATGACGAAGATCAACGGCGAAGACAACAAGGCCTGCATCTCCTGCCACGGCGTGCCCGGGCGCGTGCCGACGCTGTATCTCGAAGCGCCCGACGCCGCCGGTTACATCCCGCCCGACAAGTTGCTCGACAACTACCGCAAAATGCAGCAGCGCGTCGAGCCCCGCGACGTCGAGCGCAGCAAGTTTCTCCGCAAGCCGCTGAACATCCAAACCGGGGAGGAAGACGGCCACCAGGGCGGGCAACGCTATGAAGCAGAGGACCCCGGCTATCAAGTCATACGCCAGTGGGTCCTACAGCAAGTGCGCCTGCAACACGCCAAAGGCGACTGAAGTAGGGGCCGCGTCCTTCCGTGCACACAATTCAGAACGCCGAGACAGAGATGGGATGAGAGGCTGGTCGCTTGGAGCCGGGAAGCGGTAGGCTACCGGCAGCAGCGCACTTCTCCACAAGGGAGGTGCAATGGATTTTTGAAAAGGAGGCGACCAGCCATGAAGAAGAATAGCAAACAACAGACCGACAAGAACCAAACCGACAAACACCAAACCAAGAAAGCCGACAGCTCACAAGCGAAGACCCGCCAACTCACCCAGCTCGAACAACAGTTGGCGCAACAACGCATCCAGATGCAAAAAGACAACGAAATTTGCGCCGTCGCCGGCGTCGACATCGGCGACAAACGTTGCTTCGTACGGCTCACCGACCTCGCCGGCGAAAGCCTCGAGGAATGCCAAGTCCCCACCCGCCCGGAGGCCTTGGATCGCTGGTTCCGCCGTTGGCCGCGGCTGCGCATTGTGATCGAAACCGGCAGCCACAGCAACTGGATTCGCCGCCGCCTGGCCGCCCTCGCCCACGACGTGCTCGTCGCCGACGCGCGGCAATTGCGTTTAATCAGCCAATCCGACTCGAAAAACGACCGCAACGACGCCTATTGGTTGGCCGAGTTGGGACGCACCAACCCGGCCCTGTTGAATCCCGTCGCGCCGCGCAAGCTCGAGACCGAACAACAACGCACGTTGTTGCGGGCGCGCGAGGCCGTGCTCGAGTGCCGCACGAAATTGAAAGGGAGTTTGCGCGGCATGGCGAAGTCGCACGGCATCCGCTTGGGCCGATGCGCCCAGAACCAATGGGTCGAGCGCGTCCGGGAGGCCTGCCCCGAGGTGTTGCACGCGGCGTTGTTGGGGGTGGCGACACAAATCGAAAGCCTCGGCGCGACGATCCGCGAATATGACAAACAAATCGTCGCGTTGGGCAAGCAATACGCAGCGGTCGAGCGGCTGCGAACGATCGGAGGGGTGGGGCCGCTGACGGCGTTGACGTTCGTGTTGGCGCTCGACAACGACCCGGGCCGCGTGAAGCGTTCGCGGCAGGTCGGCGCGCTGGTGGGGCTGCGTCCCAAGCAACGCCAATCGGGCGAGCGGTCACTGCGGCTGGGCGTGACGAAATCGGGAGATCCGCTGCTGCGGCGGACGTTGATTCAGTGCGCGCACTGGGTGCTGGGGCCGTTCGGGACCGACTCCACGCTCAGGCGCTGGGGTTTGGGTTTGGCGGCGCGCGGCGGAGGACATGCGAAGAAGCGGGCGGTGGTGGCGGTGGCGCGCAAGTTGGCGGTGCTGATGCATGTGTTGTGGGTGAAACAAGAAAACTACGATCCGCTGCACGGGCTGACGGAAACGGTTTCCCCATAAGGCAGGGACGATGAGGCGCAGTCGGCGGCAACGGTTTCGGATGAAGCAACGTGATGAGGACATCCGCGAGCCCCCTAACGGGGACTCGGCGGCAAGAAGATTCCTGTTGAAAGGAAGGGAGTAGGGGATTGGGCGGACGAAGCGAGGCCGCGGCGGAGAATCGAGATCGTGTCACGGTGACTGCGGGCTCTGGGCAGGCAGGCCGATTCTTTCGAGGATGGGTCGAAGCCGCAACAGAGAGAGCAGCGCCGAAAGACCGGACCCCAACCAGCAGAGGTCAACAACGAGACCGATAACACTGCGAATGGAAGCCCGGTCCTCAACGCGCCGCAAGGCATGAGGACCCGGGCCGGATCCGACAAACCGACCAACGCCTCCCAACGACCGCCCTTGACAAGCGACCCACCTCTCATGGAAGCCCAGAGCGCAAGCGACGGGCCAAGCGCACAACGGTTTCGAGCAGACAGAATATTATTTCGATGTGCAACGATCCAGCGAGACACCGTATCGATGCGCGCGGCGGTTGGGTGCGCTTGGCCCGTCGCTTGCGCTCTGGGCTCTGGATCTAATCTTGTGAATTGGGTGTGCAGGCGCAAGATTGGAGAGGCTCAAAGGGGTTCACGTTTCTTTCACAGCCCTTGCCGTTCGCGGCTCGGTTTGGGATCGGGCGCCGCAAGACGGTGGTCGCGGAACGTGGCGCGGCGGCGGGTGTGGATGCTTCTGAAGAAAATGCGCATGTTCATCGAAAAGTCAAAGCCGCGCCCGACCCAGGAGCCATCCTCGAGCGGCGCACGTTCGATCACGCCTTGCACGGCCCGCAGCTTACCGAGAAACCCCCACCACAGCCGGACGGGTTTGATAAGTTGAAATTCGACGCGGGCGACCTGAAACGTCTCCTTGTCGACGAAGATCTTTCCGTGTGACTTGTTCAGCGCGTAGTCGATGCGGCGGCGGATCGGCAGTGAATCGCTTTTCGGCTCGAACCGCACCGCATACGTCGGACGCCCCCCGATGACCTGCTCGGCGATCAGCTCGGGGCGGTAGCGGTCAACCAACTCGCGATTGAACCGGACGCGGTCTTCCTCTTCCTTTTCCTTGCCCCGCTCCCGGCGGCGTCTCACCTCGTCCCGGCGTCGTCGCTGCTCTTCGATCTCAATCGCGGTTAGGGGTTTCCCGTTCTTCTCGAGGATTTCGCGGTACAGCGCGCCGGCAAGAGGGTAGACCTTGGCTGTAACGTCCTCGCGTTCCTTCGTGCGTCCGGCGGAGTCGAACTGCTCGCGCGTTGCCTCTTCAAGGAACTCGTAGCGCAGATCGTGCTCTTGCTCACGGAGACGCTCGGCGAGTTCCACGGCCCGGTTGATGATTTCGTTGGCGGTCAGAGCCGCGGCCGGCGCGGTGTCTTCACGCACGTCCGCGGCCGGCGCTTGCACAGCGGCCGACAGCAGAAGCGGCAAGATCCACCGGACCCCCATGTTCTATTTAACGTAGCAAGCAAGAACCAGGTTCCTCGGAAACAGAGGAAAGCGGCCCCCGGGGCGAGACATGTCGGCCGGAACGAGCCCACCTGCGAGGTGTTCTCGCCGGCCCTGGAAGGTCCGGCCTAGACTGGGTTCAAGCCAGGTGAACGTCGCGGGAACGTGGCTGGTGGGGCTTCGGGTGCACGGACCCGAACGGGCCCGTCCGGTAAAGATTCTTTATTCGGTGGCTGTCACCGATCTCCCCCCCTGTCACCGATCTCCCCGATCTCCCACCGATCTCCCCCCTTGATCTCCGCTTGATGGGGACGCCGGGCCGACAGGGGAGACCTGAAGAGGCCCGGAGCCCACACTTCGTGGGCGTAGGTTGCAACCACCAGACTGGACGATATTCCGTTTCTACACGGTAGGCGAGAGTTTCTTATTGCTGAGACCCCCGCCATTGCGCTACAGCTCGCCGGAGTTGGAACTCCCACGTGGGATGCACGCTTAGCTCGTCCCCCGAATGGATATTGTGTATGAGTTTAACTAGATCTGTGCTAGTGAATTCACTTACAGCGTGTCTGACGGCCGCTGATGCTTCATTCTTCGGCACATGGAAGGTGTCTCTCAGAGCGGCTCGAACGGCGGTCTGTTTGACCTGGTGTCCTCCTTGATCAAGGAGGCACGCTACAACCTTTCGTGACTGGTCCGAGAGGCGAGACCACTTTTCCCAGAAGACGTCATCACAACCAGAGGAGAACGATTGGCTCTTCAGCCACGATTCAACTTGCTTGACTACCTCTGCTGCGTCAAGGGCTGGGAGTGCGTTTACTATGAGCGCTGTCATCGCGCCTTCTAGCTTGACTCGCTCGTCCTTGAAGACCAATATAGGAAGCTGCTTGGATTCCAGAAACTGGCGATACGCCAAGACCGCGATCTCCTGGTTCACCCATACAGACGACCGGTGCCCCCACTGCGAACCCGACGCATCAAGAACCGTGCCACGTTCGTGGAGGAAGACCACTGCACCGGAGCATCGTCGCAAGGCATCGAAGATGTTCGGCCCGAGGGCATCGAGATCATGGACACTCTCCGCGAAGTATGCCTCAAGCCCGAGAGTCTCATCGATTACGGATTTGACCGCGAGCCCCAGGGATTTCTCTTCGTCCGTCAACTGGCCACAACTGACGAAAATAAGTCGATTAGTCATAGTCGATCTGAACGGGGATCCAACCGTGGTCCGCGCGCAACGTCTACTTCTTGTTTAGGCTGACATAGATCTGCTGCTGTTGGCCGCGAGCCGCGATCGTCTGGAGGATACTGGACACCGACCTGTGGAGGCAAGTGTGTCCGCCGGACGATTGGGAGGAGGGGTTGGGAAGGACACGGGACGAAGAAGCGGCGGAAACGGCCGAGCTGAGGCGGGCGACGGCGACCGGGCGTCCGCTGGGCGGCGAGGCGTTTGTCGAGCGATTGGAAAAGGAATTGGGGCGCAAGCTGAACCCGCGACGCACCGGGCGTCCGAAGAAGGCGGCCGCGGCGGTGTGATGGGGAAAAGTCGTAGCCTGTCCCCGACTTTCCCGACTTTCTAGAGCGAAAGACGCGCGCGGGCGTAATCCCAGATATCACCAAAGGGCGGAAGCAGCCGCTCGCCAAGTTCAGGCAATGGCAGCTCGAACCCGGCCACCAGGATGATGTAAAGGCCGCATGTCAGGTTGTAAAGTGCAAGCGTGCGGCGGGTGAAGTCGATGGACTTCACTGCGTTCGATACCGTCGTTATTGACCACGCCCCCTCCCCCTTGTCCAGCCGAAACAGGGCCGCACCCGACAGCCAAAACAATGCGAAGGTCAAGACGCACTTGACGAAAGTGGAAATCTGCCACGGCGGTATCTGATCAGGCAGGACGAAAAGATCCATCAGCCGATTGATGCGGACCTGTGCGCTCAGCTCCGAAAGCGAAATGAAGCCCGCAAGATGCGCAGCCTTGAAGGCCAAGAGGGCAAGGAGTATTCCGGCCCACCATCTTCTCAGCGTCTCAAAATCGTTGTCACGCACGTGTTCGATTTGCGCGCGGAAGTCGTGAAATCCCGAGCCTGTCGCGCGGTAGGCGATCCACACAAGGGGAGCATAGACTAGGCTAATACCTTTGAACGAGACCCGGTAAGCGAGCGATGGCCCGAAGAACACAGCAAACAGGAAGAGGTACCCAACCGTCTTCTTAACCCGCTGGTGAGGGGCGTCATTTGTAAGGGCGGCCCGTTTTAGCTGTCGTAGAAAAACGGATGCCCGAAGATCGAGTAGGTGAGGACCGGAGGTTTCCAACCCGGGCAGAAGCTCGGGAAGATGGACTGAGTCGATACAAAACGTGAGCTGTTGCCAATTTCTGGGTACGGACTGTAGGGCCTGAAGGGGGTGCAATGCCGTATTCACCGTCACCGAGGTAACTCTAATAACGACTGCTGCCAGTGCACAAATCAATGCGCCAAATATATTCACGCTGAAGGAACTCAGCGAACCAAAAAAGCGCCCGCGCTCAACTCCGAAAACCGCGATTTCTTGCATGACCATGAAGGTAACGCGTTCGAAGCCCAGCCAATAGCTAAGGCCACGTTCTACGGATTGATTGTTGCGTAGTAACAAAAAAGGTGCGACCAGTGTGCCCACGGCGACGTGGGCGAATGAATCAAAATAGATAACTAGTCCGATGTGCAGTGCTACCGCAACGGCAAGCTCAAAGACGGCAAGAAGAGTAACCTCCCCCTTATTGAACGACAGTGGCGTTGAATACCAGCGCATGTTGAGTGAAGCCTACTACGCGGGAGCCGCCGCGCGGCTGCTGACCCGCTGTCCCGTCGTGGACGAGATCGGGGGACAGCTCCCGAACTCGGAAACCTGTTTAACGTGGACCACCATTCTGAGCACGAGGATTGTCGGCCCATGTGCTCCCATATCAACGCCTTAACAGCCTTCCCCGCGTCGCGGGAAATGTTCGACCCAGCGGTCATCGCGGCCTGGGCAGCCATCTGTTGATGGAAGCCCTGTAGTCGATGTACCTCTCTCCAAAACGCTTTTCGAGTGCCGGTTCTTCGTAAAGGACGACGAAGAGATGGGCACAAAGCCCGAAGACGCCGGCCAACGCGACGATCGACGGCGAAGCAGCGGCGAGCCCCGCACCAAGAATGACACCTAAACCCGCATTTTCAATTTGATGTATGAGCTTCAGACCATCCAGCGACCTTCAGCGTCTTTATTGATAGGGGCTAGAGCCCGATAAGGACGCCATGGAGGTCAACACCCGATGGGTGAAAAAGAAAACAAGCCGTTTCAGCTCACGTTCAATGGATTTCTCAAAGTCGATTTCCAAGGATCGCGAGTCACCTCGGATGGCGGTCTGATTCTCGTTCGCGAACTGGATGAACGACTCGGACTCGGGAAGCTGATCGACGAGCATCTCAGCGACTCGCGACAAGGCTTGAACAAGAAGTTCCCGCTGGCCGATCTGCTGCGGCAGTCGGTCTACAGCCGACTCGCTGGCTACGAGGACCTCAATGACGCCGTTCGAGTATCCGCCGATCCGACCTTTCGCTTGATCGGCTCGAAGAGGAACTGGGATCGCGGAGCAGCCTTGACCTCGACGCTGCATGGCTTCGAGACGGAGATGCTGGCGAGCGAAGAGAACTTGCTGGGGCTGATGGCAGTGAACCGGGAGCTGGTCGCGCAAGCCGAAGCTCCCGACGGTTCAGACCGCGTGGTGCTCGACATGGACTCCACGGAGAGCCCCGTCCACGGCCAACAGGAAGGCAGTGCCTACAACGGCCATTTTGAGTCCCTCTGCTATCACCCGCTGTTGCTGTTCAACCAGCACGGCGACTGCCTAGGCGCGAAGCTGCGTCCCGGCAACGTGCACAGCGCCGAGGACTGGGACGAGCTGCTACTGCCGGAGATCGAACGACAACAGGCGGAGGGCAAACAGGTGACGTTCCGCGCCGACGCCGCCTTCGCCAAGCCCGAGATCTACGAGGCGATGGAGGAGCGCGGCGTGGACTACGTGATTCGCATCCCGGCGAACAAGAGCCTGGAGCTGGAGATCGAGGACATCCTGTTTCGGCCACCGGGCAGGCCGAACGCCAAGCCCCTAGTGCGCTACAAGAGTTTTCGCTATCAGGCCGAGAGCTGGTCGAAGGCAAGGCGAGTTGTCGCCAAGGTCGAGCATCACCAGGGCGAACTATTCCCGCGCGTCGGATTTGTCGTGACGAGCATGAGCTTGCCGAGCCGCTCGGTCGTGCGGTTCTACAACAAGCGCGGCACGGCGGAGCAGTGGATCAAAGAAGGCAAACAGGCCACGCACTGGACCCGCTTGTCGTGTCACCGCTTCCGAGCCAACGAGGTACGGCTGCAACTCAGCGTGCCGGCCTACAACCTGGGCAACCTGTGGCGGCGGCTAGGGCTGCCGCAGCGAATCAAAAGCTGGTCGCTAACGAGTTTGCAACACAGGTTGATGAAGACCGGCGGTCGGCTGGTCAAGCATGCTCGCTACTACTGGTTGCTGCTGGCGGAGGGGCATCTGAACCGGCGGCTGTTCGGTGACATGCTGCATAGGATCTGGGCGCTGCCTGTGCCGGGTGGGTAGCGTTGCCCGGGCGAGGATCAACAGTTTTTGGCTCCAAAAAGGTTTCGCAGGGAGCAGTGTCGGCCGGAGCGCCGTTCAGTCCGCTCAATCAACGTCTGTGAGCGGACGGACGAGCCCTGGCGCCTACCGGCGGAGGTGATGTGCAGGGTTCAGCGCGAAAAGACGTGGTATTCGGCGCAGCGGGGGTGTATCCTGTGACCGTGCCAGGGCCAAAATGGAAATCCTGGCTAAAGCACCGATGTACATCGGATTACGAACGTAGCGGTAGGGCCCGCTTGCCACGAACTCGCGTGGCGGATCGAAAGGAGCAGGGGTGCCTTGACCTTTTGTAACAAAAGTCCCGATACACCATGCGGTCATCAGCGCTCCCGCGAGGCCAACCACCATACCGACGGGTCGGAGCCAGGGCGGGACAGCGAAGGCGAGTTCCGAGTCCAGCGGCTGTACGGAGACCGCGAGCCACGCCCAGAGGAATACAAAGCCGGAGGCATAGAGAACGGCTCGCAGGGCAACGATGATTCGGTGCGCAGTCACGAGGGGTCAGCGTTCCGACAGGCCCAACAGGGGTAACATAGCCGAGCGAGAACTGCCGCTGCATTGGTCCCGGTCTCGAGGCAAATCGGGACACTGCAGCCCGCCGGCTCGGAGAGTTTGGGAGAGTTCGGGGGGAGAGTTCCGGGAACTACCCCGCGGCCGCCTCCGCGGCCTGCATGGCACGCAAGGCATTGCGCCCCATCACCTTGTCGACGTCCTCGTCGGAGAAGCTGCGGTCTTTGAGGGCCTTGACCAGGTTCGGCGTCTTGGCAATGTCTTCCAGCCCCGCGGGCAACTTGAGCCCCACGGCGTCGAAATCCGAGCCAAGCCCTACGTGGTCGATGCCGGCTACGGTCGCGGCGTGTTCGATATGGTCCACCAATCGGCTCATCGGAATTTGTCCGATCGACTCGACGCCGGCTTTTTCGATCTTCCAGAGCTCTTCCGACAATTCTCTGCGGTCCGCGTCCTTGAGTCGCTCGCGGGCGGCGGCCTTTTGCTCGTTGAACTCGGCCAATTGCCCCATCTTCGAGGCGAAGTCGTCGTCCAGCATTCCGGCGTAGTAGGCGACCCCGAGAACCCCGCCGTTCTCGCCGAGCTTCTTCAGCATGTCGTCGGTCAGATTCCGCGGATGGTCCGCAACCGCTTGGCAGGCGCCGTGGGTGTCGAGAATCGGTGCGGTGCTTGTGTCAATCACGTCGTAAAACGACTGCTTCGACGCGTGCGACATGTCGATCATCATCCCTAGCCGGTTCATCTCACGGACAATCTCCTTCCCGAAGTCCGTCAGGCCCTCGGGTCCGTCCTCGTATTCGGCGGCGCCGATCCAAGGCGTGTTGCCGCTATGCGTCAGCCCCAAGTAGCGCGCCCCGAGCCGATAGAACTGCCGCAGCACCTCGATGCTCGAGTCGATCATGTGACCGCCCTCGACTCCCAGCAAGATGGCGACCGTGCCTTCGCGCTGCGCCCGCAAGACGTCGTCGGAAGTGGTCGCGATGAAAAGGTCGTCGGGATGGCGCTGAACTTCTTGGACGATCACATCCGTGATCTTCAAGGCCTCCTTGACGGACTCCAGCGGCGTCTTGTCGCGCGCCGAGGAGAAGACCGCGAAGAAGCCGGCGTTCAGCCCGCCTTGCTTCATCTTCGGGATGTCGACCGAAGTCCACCGATAGGTTTCGGCCAAGTCCAGCCCTTCCGATACCATACGCCCGGGCGTATCGATATGAAGGTCGAAATAGAGCGGACCGGCCGGAGCTTCCGGCTCTGGTTCGGGTTCAGGCGCGGCCGCGCAGGCGGCGGTCAGAGCGGCGGCGGTGGAGAGTCCCCATTCACGTCGAGTCAACATAGCGGTCCAATTATACGCGTCTTGCCCCCGCCTTCGCATGTGCGGCTCTGACGCCGCGAACCCCAGTACAGAGCGGTGACCGGGAAGGGCTTACTTTTGCGCGTTCATGTCGCGCATCCGCCGAGCGGCGGCCTTGCGGCAGATCTGTTGCGGCAGTCGGTCTACAGCCGCTTGGCGGGCTACGAGGACCTCAACGACGCCGAGCGGGTTTCGATCGATCCGACGTTTCGGCTGATCGGTTCGCAGAAGATCTGGGATCGCGGTGCGGCCTTGACCTCGACGCTGCACGGCTTCGAGACGGAGATGCCGGCGAGCGAAGAGAACCTGCTGGGGCTGATGGCGCTGAACCGAGAGCTGGTCGGGCAAGCGGAGGCGTTCGACGACTCCGAGCGGGTCGTTCTGGACATGGACTCCACCGAGAGTCCGGTCCATGGCCAACAGGAAGGCAGTGCCTACAACGGACACTTCGAGTCGGTCTGCTACCACCCGTTGCTTTTGTTCAACGGTCATGGTGATTGCCTCGCTGCCAAGCTGCGTCCCGGCAACGTGCATAGCGCCGAGGACTGGGATGAGCTATTGTTGCCGGAGATCGAGCGCCAACAGGCTGCGGGCAAGCAGGTCGCCTTCCGGGGCGATGCGGCCTTTGCCAAGCCGGGAGTTTATGAGGCTTCGGAGGAACGAGGAGTACAGTACGCCATCCGCATTCCGGCCAACAGGAGCTTGGAGTTGGAGATCGAAGACATCCTGTTTCGTCCGCCGGGGAGGCCCGGCCGCAAGCCGCTAGTGCGCTACAAGAGCTTTCGCTATCAGGCGGAGAGCTGGAAGAAGCCGAGACGAGTTGTCGCCAAGGTCGAGCACCACCAGGGCGAGCTGTTCGCGCGCGTCGGTTTTATCGTGACGAACATGAGCTTGCCAAGCCGGTCGGTGGTGCGTTTCTACAACAAGCGCGGCACGGCGGAGCAGTGGATCAAAGAAGGTAAGCAAGCGACGCACTGGACGCGGCTGTTGTGCCGGCGGTTCCGGGCGAACGAGGTACGGCTACAACTCAGCGTGTTGGCCTACAACCTGGGAACTTATGGCGGCGGCTCGGACTGCCGAACAGGATCAAGAGTTGGTCCCTGACGAGCTTGCAACACAGGTTGATGAAGACCGGCGGTCGGCTCGTCAAGCACGCGTGGTATTACTGGCTGCTGCCGGCCGAGGGACATCTGAACCGCAGGCTGTTCGGTGATATGCTCGGGCGCATCTGGGCGCTGCCGTTGCCGAGTGGGTAGCAACCCGCTTGCGAGTGCAAAATCTGAGGGCTAAGGAAGCAAGGCCGCAAGGGGTGTGTGAAAAATTGCCTTCGCAGCGGCGCCGCCCGAGACACTCGCCATACGGTCGATTTTCAGCTGTCGATCGCATTATGCCGCGCCAGTGCCCGGCGCGCAACGCCAGAATTGTCCAACACAAGATGAGCCTGAAGGGGGGGCGTGTTTCCAACACAAGATGAGCCTGAAAGCAACAACAGCGACCACGGCGGGACAGGGCACACTGCGGGGGAATGCCGATTACCATGCAGCATGCCGAACATCTCACGCCGACCGAGATGCAACCGTTTCTCGACGCCGGCGCCACGCTCAGTTTCGCCGGGACCGGCCGCCAACCCGTCTACGCGCTGATCCAACGCACCCTGCGTGCTTGCCAATACCCTGCTCTGTCCAAGAAAGACAAAGGGATCGTGCGCCGCTACCTGGCCAAGGTCAGCGGACTCAGCCGCTCGCAAATCACCCACTTGATCGCCCGTTGGTGCGAGCGCGGCGTCATCGCACCGCGCGCTTCCAGACGCCGCCGCTTCCCGCGCCGCTACACGCCCGACGACATCGCTCGGTTGGCCGCCGTCGATGCCGCGCACGAAGGCCTCTCCGGCCCCGCCATCCGTCGCATTCTCGAACGCGAGTGCACAGTCTACGGCAAGACCGAATACCAACGATTGGCCGCGATTTCGCCCTCCCACATCTACAACCTGCGACGTACCCGCGTCTATCGCGAACACCACGTGCACCACACCAAAACGCGGGCCGCGGCGGTGAGCATCGGCGAGCGGCGCAAGCCCGATCCGCGCGGCCGACCCGGTTACCTGCGAGTCGATACGGTGCACCAGGGTGACACCGATTCGAGCAAGGGCTTGTATCACATCAACGCCGTCGACACGGTCACGCAATGGGAAGTGGTGGGCTGTTGCCAAACCATCTCCGAGGCCCATTTGAAGCCGGTTTTAGAGGCCGTGCTGCATCAGTTTCCCTTTCGCGTCCGCGGCTTTCACTCCGACAACGGCTCGGAGTTTCTCAACTATCGGGTGGCCAAGTTGTTAGAGAAGATGAGGGTCGAGGAGTTCACCAAATCGCGTGCTCATCGCACGACCGACAATGCGTTGGTGGAAGGCAAGAACGGCGCGGTGGTGCGCAAGCACATCGGACACGAGCCCATCGCCGCCGAGCACGCCGAAAAGTTGCAACGCTTCTACGCGGCCGATTTCAATCCCTATTTGAACTATCACCGCCCGTGTGGATTCGCGACCGTGGAGACGGCTTCCAACGGCAAGCGCCGCCGTCGTTACCGGCTCGCCGACTACCGCACGCCCTGCGAAAAGTTGCTGTCGCTCGACGCGCTGGAGAGCTGTTTGAAGCCCGGGATTACGGCGGCGTTTCTGGAGCGACAAGCGGGGCGGATGAGCGATACCGAGTGTGCTTTGCGGATGCAGCGCCGCAAGAGAGAACTGCTCGACGAGTGCCGCGCGCGACGTTCAGCGATGGTTGGAGTCGCGCGGTCGGAGCCGGACCGAACGGTCCGGGATTCGACAGGGAGGGAGGGGGAAGGGGAAGCTCATGTTGTTTGCGAGCACAGGCCAAGCGCGTGACCTGCCCCCTGGGTATGGTCCAGTTGGAATGAGAGAGCGACTGCGGGCATTCTTCCGATTCGGTCATGAGGCCGGCTGGATCGGCGAAAACCCCGCGTTCCGGCACAAGAACCCGCAGGTTACCGCACCCCCGACGATGCCGTTCGAGCGCGAGGAGATGATCCAGATCCTACGCGCCTGCGATCAGTACACAGACAATTACGGTCGCACAGGACAGGCGAACGCCAGGCGGCTCCGGGCGTTGGTGCTGGTGCTCAGATACTCGGGGTTGCGGATTGGGGACGGAGTCACACCTCCCAAGGATCGCGTCCGCGACGGGAAAGTATTCTTGTATACGCAGAAAACCCGCGTGCCGGTCTACCTTCCCCTGCCCGCTTTCGTCGTGGAAGCCCTAGACGCCTGCCCGAGCACTGGCGCCGATTATTTCTTTTGGACGGGCGAATCGAAGAAGAAGAGCGCCGTGGGGGATTGGCAGCGATCCCTCCGCAAGCTCTTCAAGCTGGCCGGCGTGAACAGGGGCCACCCCCATCGATTTCGAGACACCTTCGCGATAGAGCTGCTCCTACAGGGTGTTCCAATCGAGCGAGTCGCAGTCCTGTTGGGGCACTCACGCGTGAGGGTAACCGAAAAGCACGATTCGCCGTGGGTGCGTGCTCGCCAGGAGCAGCTAGAGGCGGACGTGAGGCGAACCTGGGGCGAAGACCCCGCTGGTGCTTTCCGAAACGAAGGGTACACCAGACGTACACGAGAGGGTCGATGCTGTTAACTAGATGAAAACAAATAGGTTAAATTGGTGGAGGCTCTCGCATCTTCATTCGATCGGCGGGAATGCGCCATTCGGCCTCGTCGAGGTCGATTTCTGGCCACCGCGCCCTGCGCAGCTCGCCAGGGCGGACGAACACAAGGGGGGCCAGCCGCAAGGCGCACTTCGTCACGAAAAACCCTTCGTACGTGTCGATCGCACGAAGCAGCTCACCAATGCGCTTCGGTTCGATGATGGAGGCGTGGTGCCGTTCCTTGGGCGGAGGCAGCGCACCCCGAATATCGCCGGTCGGATCACGCTCCGCTCGGCCTGTGGCGATGGCGTACCGGAAGACCTGCCCGCAGTTCTGCATGGCGCGGTGGGCAGTCTCCACGGCGCCGCGGCTCTCTATCCGGCGCAGCACCGGCAGCAGTTCCGGCGCCCTGATGCTGGCGACCGGGCGCTTGCCAAGCCAGGGAAACAGGTCGTTCTCGAATCGCCGCAAGATGCGATCGCCGTGGCTTGCGACCCACCCCGGTGAGAACTTCGCGTGCCACTCCCGAGCGATGGCCTCGAAGCTGTCTGCGCCCGCGAGCGCGAGCTTCTGCGCCTTGCGGGCCTGCCCAGGATCGATGTCGGCGGCAAGCTGCTGGCGGACGGCGTCGCGCCGCTCACGGGCCGATTTCAGGCTGACATCTGGGTAGACTCCGAGCGAGAGCCGCTTTTCCTTGCCGCCGAAACGGTACTTCCAGCGCCACCATTTTCCGCCAGCGGGGCTGACCTCCAAGTAGAGACCTCCGCCATCGAACAACTTGCGTGTCTTGGCCTGCGGCTTGGCAGCGCGGACTGCGGTGTCCGTCAGCGGCATGAGGGGGCAACTCCGGTTCGACGTCTCCCTGTTGCCCCCAGAGTTGCCCCACCTGTGGGGTCAGCTTCCCCTGGAAGAAACGGGACCATACCGGACAGTATAACAGGTGCAAGCCCTCTATTGACAGTGTCTTATCGGCTTTGCTGGGATCAGGTTGGACTTGTTGGTGGTGGAGGCGGCGGGAGTCGAACCCGCGTCCGGAAAAGTCTATCGCGAAGAGCCTACATACTTAGTCCGCTCGAAAGTCTCGGCCGGCTCCTTGGAACGGACAAGAAAGAACCAACCCAGCCCGATTAATTTCAGCTTACGGCTCCGGACAGAAGCCTGCGGCCAATCCCGCGAAATGACACCCTTCCCCGCCGTGCGGGCCCGACGGAGAGAGCGCGCCGACCTAATTAGGCGGCGTAGGCTAACTGCGTGTTGTTATTGGCAGTTGTTATGGTCCGATCGTTTAACGGGAGCTCGGAACCCGGTATGCCTCTTCACGACGGTGCAATCCCGTCGAATCCGTTACGCCCCCCCTTTCCTACTTCTCTTATGATACCGCGCCGCGCAAATCCCGGCCGCGCCTGAAGGCCGATTCCCAAAGCAGCGGCTCTGGCGGTCGGCCCGCGTTTCTCATCGCGTGACGAGGCAAAGTGCGGGAGAGGCCTGGCAGTACGAGGCGTGCGCCGCTTGACGCTGCGCGGACTTCCCGCCGGTAGCGACCGGCACTCGTGCCGGTCCCAGCCCACACTTGACACAACCTTTCAGCTTGTCTCTCGATCTTCTACATTGGCTCCCAGTGGGGCAGGTCTCCAGGCCTGCCCTTTCCTCACGCCGCCCAATTGAAGTTTCAGGCTATATTCCCTTCCAGCGCGCCGCTTCGGGATCGGGGAGTCCCAGTAGGTCCAGCATTCGATCGACAAAGGCTTTGATGATGTCGTCGACGGTCTTGGGGCGCTGATAAAACGCCGGCATCGGGGGGGCGATCACGGCGCCCATTTCGGCCAACGCGGCCATCGTTCGCAGGTGACCCAAATGGAGGGGCGTCTCGCGCACAGCCAGAATCAGCCGGCGCTTCTCCTTCAGCGTGACGTCGGCGGCCCGGACCAGCAGGTTCGAGGTGATACCGCCGGCGATCGCGGACATGGTGTGGATCGAGCAAGGGGCGATCACCATCCCGTCGGTTGGGAATGACCCGCTCGCGACTTGCGCGCCGATTTGCTCGTTCGAATACCAAGCATCGGCCAGCGGCTTGATCTCGGCCAGAGCGGCGCCGGTTTCCTGGTGCAGGGTCTTTTCGGCGGCTCGTGTAACAATGAGATGTGTTTCGACGCCTTCTCGATGACGCAACGATTCCAGTAGCCGGACACCATAGATCGAGCCGCTGGCGCCGCTGAGTCCGATCACGATTCGTTTCAAGCTACCTCCGGTCCGCCCTGCGCGGAACAGCCCCGCTTGCTTTGTTCTGAAAACAGAACAAAACTGCTAAATGCTGTCTTTCCTGTTGTTCCGGAAACCTCTATAATCTCAGAGTACGTCATCGATGGACGTTCCGTGCGGTTTTCTGAGCTTGTTTTAACATGGATCCGGGCCTCAAACTCAAGAAAGTTCGCGAAAAGCTGGGGTTGCGATACCGTCAGGTCGAGCAGGCGAGCAACCTCATTGCACAGCGCCACCGCAACTCGGACTACGTGATCGGCCTGAGTCGGCTGGCCGACATCGAAAACAAGGGGGTGGTCCCCAGCCTCCATCGATTCTACAGCCTCTGCGCCATTTATCGGCTGGACCTGACCGAGGTGCTCGAGTGGTACGGGATCTCCATTTCCAACATCTGGAAGGATTCGCAGACTCTGGCGCCTCCCGCTACTCACTTGGTGCCGACTCACGATGGTGCTCGCAGCTCCGTTTCGATGCCGCTTACTGAGTCTCGCATAATATACTGTCAATCGAGACAAAGAGAAGACTGTTTCCAGAAAGCGGTAATCAAGCGCGGTTTGCGGCGCATTCGCCGCAGCGCTTTGCGGGCGCGCTCGTCGAGTTCCCAGTAGTCCTTCGGGCAGACGTTGGGCAACTCGTGCTGCTTCCAGTACGCCCAAATGTATTCCACCGGGTTCAACTCCGGCGCATAGGGCGGCAAGTACTCCGTTGCGATGTGATCCTCGGAGAGCTGGATGAACTCCCGCACCAGGCGGCTGCGGTGCGCCGGCAGCCGGTCCCAGACGATCAGCAGTGGGCCGTCGATGTGGCGCACCAAAGCCTTCAGGAAGTCGATGACCTCCAGCTCGCCGATCGCGCCGGGATAGAGCCGGAAGTAAAAGTTGCGCAACGTCAGCCCGGCCGACACCGACAGCTTGTCCCAGTTGAAGTTGAACTCCAACACCGGTGTCTCGCCGCGCGGCGCCCAGGTGCGGCAACGATGCGGCTTCTGACTCAATCCGCTTTCGTCGATGAAGACGATCGTACGTTCTTCTTTGCGGGCTTTTTTTTAATGGCCGGCCAAGTCTTGCGCTGCCAGCCGCGGATGGCCTCTTCGTTGCGCTCCCGCGCTTTGCCGACGGGCCGTTGCGGGCTCCAACCGAGCGCCCGCAGGATCTTCCAGACATGGCCCTCGTGATAGCGCACGCCGAACTCGTCTCCGATCAGACGAGCGACCCGCGGACAGCTCCACAGCGGCGTCGGGAAGCCGTGCGCCTCGGGGCCTTCCAGCAGCAACGCCTCGAGGCGTTCGAGCTGCGCGGCGTGCAACAGCGGCTTACGGCCGGCGCGGCCGGCCTGGCGCAACCCGGCTTCGCCGTCACGCCGGTATCGTCGCAGCCACTCGCTGACGCTTTGCCGCGCGACCTTCAATCGCCTCGCTGTCTCGGACTGACTACAGCCTTGCTCGACCAACCGGATCGCTTTGAAACGGCGCTTCTCCAGGGCCTCGAAATCCCGCCGTACGCCTTTTGTATTTCCCATACATACAAAGACGTACGTACCCCAAAAAGATGTCATTTTATTTTGCGAGACTCAATAAGCTCGAGCCGGGCCTGGATTTTCGCGAGAGCACCTACCTGAGTCGCATGATTCAGCAGTGGGGCAAGGTTCCCTTAAGTCTGTTGGACACCCTGGATCTTGAAGATCACCGCTACGGTTTCATTGGGACCGACGACTATATGATGTATACCCGTTGGTGCGGCCCGGGTCGTTGGTGCAAATCGATGATTCAAGGACCAAGATCCGCCAGACGGGTTGGACCAACGAGTTCGAGCGTCCCATCTACTTCTTCGAACTGCGCGACGCCTACGTGTGCTCGTGGTGCAACGTGAGCGGGGAGCACCTCATTCTGCAACCCCACCACGGGTCGCCGTGCGGGCCGATGGTCTTGCGGAACCCGAGCCAAGTCGACGTGATTGGACAGGTAATCGGCGTGGCGATGCATCTATTGAGTCTCGCAAAATAAAGTGACACCTTTTGGTGTTGCCGTACGTATTCTTATGTATGGGAACACCGAAAGGAAAGCGCCGTGATTTCGAAGCATTGGAGAAACGCCGTTTCGAAGCGACGCGTTTGCTCGATGAAGGACTCAATCAGTCCGAAACCGCCAGGCGTCTGACAGTCGCCCGCCAAATCGTCAGTGAGTGGCGACGACAGTACCTGGCGCAAGGCGAGGCCGGGCTGCGCAAGGCCGGCCGCGCCGGCCGCAAGCCGCTATTAGACGCCACGCAGCTCGAACGCCTGGAGATCCTGCTGCTCGAAGGCCCCGAGGCGCACGGCTTCCCGACGCCGTTGTGGAGCTGTCCGCGGGTGGCTCGTCTGATCCGAGACGAGTTCGGCGTGCGCTATCACGAGGGCCATGTCTGGAAGATCCTGCGGGCGCTCGGCTGGAGCCCGCAACGCCCGGTCGGCAAAGCCCGCGAGCGCAACGAAGAGGCCATCCGCGACTGGAAGTGCAAGAGGTGGCCGGCCATTAAAAAAAAGCCCGCAAACAAGACCGCACGATCGTCTTCATCGACGAAAGCGGATGGAGTCAGAAGCCGCATCGTTGCCGCACCTGGGCGCCGCGCGGCGAGACGCCGCTGCTGGAGTTCAACTTCAATTGGCAGAAGCTTTCGGTGTCGGCCGGGTTGACGTTGCGCAACTTTACTTTCGGCTCTATCCCGGCGCGATTGGCGAGTTGGAGGTCATCGACTTTCTGAAGGCCTTGGTTCGCCACATGGACGGCCCGTTGATGATCGTCTGGGACCGCTTGCCGGCGCATCGCAGTCGGATGGTGCGAGAGTTCATTGAACTCTCGCAAGGCCATATCGTGACGGAGTATTTGCCGGCGTATGCGCCGGAGCTGAATCCGGTGGAATACATCTGGGCGTACTGGAAACAGCACGAGTTGCCGAACGTCTGTCCGAAGGACTACTGGGAACTCGACGAACGTGCCCGCAAAACGCTGCGGCGCATGCGCCGCAAACCGCGCTTGATTACTGCTTTCTGGAAACAGTCTTCTCTTTGTCTCGATTGACAGGATATTATGCGAGACTCAATAAGCTACCACCGCGAGGAAAACAGGTCTACGTCGAAAGTTCGTTCCGCAGTACGTCTAAGATGAGTTCCAAGTCGGAGATGTAGAGCAGGCGTTCGGCCTCGCGCGTCTTGATGGGGATCAAATTGTTGTAGGGGGCGAGAGTGAACCAGGTTCGCAGAATCGTTTCCCGGTCGTCTTCCAACGATCGGACGTATTCCTCCAGGTCGTCGCGCTGTCGTTCCAGGGGGAAATTCAGCCATTCTCCGAAAACACGTTCGTGACTTTCGCGCAAAATACGATTCGCTTCCTCGGTGGAATAGCGTTGGGCCAGCCCATAGTGGACGTAACCGCCGGAGTTTTCGTCGCGTAATCCCGATAAGTAGACAATCTTCCCAAAGAGGGTCGGAATCTGTGCAAGCGTGCGCCTCCACAGATCGTCCATGGCGAGATTCCGATCAGAACCGTCCGGGCTGTTTGGCGGCTCGGCCGGGTTGTTGCCGGTTGGCTCCACATCTCAATTCTAACGCCCTGATCGGGCCGACACAATCCACCAGAGGCTCTTCGGCCGTCTCGGCATCGAGTCGAGAACCCTTGCGTCGGAATCGGCTTTCGCTTTGGCGCTCTAGGACGGGCGGGGCCGGTCGCTGGACGCAACCTTCTGAATCCTTTTCCGGGGAGGAGGCGGGGCGCGCCTTGATCGCTGCGGAATCGCTTTGGATACGCTTTCGGAAACGCCGGGGACAAGCGCGTCGGGGGTCGAATGGGCGTGTCGTGGGATCTTCCAAGGGCGCTCCGAAACGATGTGAAAGAGTTTTATGTGCCGGAGCGTTCCGCCTTTGAAAAAAACAAGCTTTTTCTCCAATCTTTTGGCGACGATCGATTACGATTTGTGGCGGATGAGCCATCTAGTTTCCACAAAAGGAGAAATGCAATGTTGAAGAACCTGCTCGTGATTGGAGCCCTGTTAGGAAAGCTGGCGATCGTGGGTCTGGCCCCTCAGCCCTCGGTCGGGAACGAAGCGGATTGCCCCTATTGTCCGACGCCGGAATGCTTTCCGGGCGACTGCGAATGCTGAAGGCGCGCACCGGGAGAAGTGTTTCGGTCGTGATGTAAGTGATTTTAACTACAATGGGGTGGAGTTCTATAAAATCTTTCTGCTCCATTGTGGTAATCTGGTGGCGTCTTTTGACAATGGGCGGTGCAGTTCCGGCCGGACCGGGACTTGACGCCCTCCTGACTTGACGCCCGAATGACAGCCGCTCTCGGATATGGGTTATACCTTCTGCCCGGCGTGGCACAGCTGGCCTGGGCCGCGCGTCTACGGGGCTTGCGTCTGTTGTCCAGCTATCCCTCTCTCGCTCTCTATCTTCTGTTTTCCACTCTCAGTTCGTGGCTTGTGCTGACGGCGCACTACCTCTATCGCGGCAGTGAAGCGTACGGCTGGTTTTTCGTTGTGACTCAGCCGGTGGGCTGGACGCTGTTGTTATGCGTCGTGCTGGAGATCTACCAACGGATGATCCGGGGCTACGAAGGCTTGGGCCGGATGGGGCGGTTGGTGATGTACGGCGCGGTGGGCGCCTTGGCTGTCGTCTTGACGTTCCTATTGTTGCTGGATAAGCCCGACGGCGCCCTGGGACAGTGGCGGAACTTTTGGTTCCGCCAAGAGAGATCGGTGTATTTGGGCCTGTGTGGGTTGAGCGTAGTTCTGGCCGGATTCGGCGCCTATTTTCATCTGCGCGTGGGGAGAAACGTTGTTGTGGTGTTCAGTGCTTTCGGAGCGTTGTTTGTCGGACAGGCTCTTGTTTTGACGTTCGTGGAGCATTTTGAAGGAATGGTGGCCTGGAAGGATACAGCCCTGCCCCTTTGGCACGGAGCCTGTTTGCTGTGGGGAGCGGCGGCCTTTTCGCTACGCGGCGAAGACAGGCCGGTGAAGGAATCCGCGGCGTTGACGGCTGCGGCGGAACCTGTCTTGGTGCGGCAGCTGGAGGTTCTGAACCGGGTGCTGCTAAGGATGTTACGACCATGACGACCCTATTGCTGGTGTCCGTAATTCTCGTCGTTCTTCCCTTGCTTTTGGGAGGAATCGTGATGCGTCTCGGCCGCCGCGCCGAGAGCGTGGACGGCACGGCGGTGTCGTCGTTGATGGAGTCGATGAATCGCGAACTGAGCTATCTTCCGCTGCAGCGGTTGCTTTTAGGCGGGGACATCGAGTTTCTCCGTGATCAGCCGGGATTTCACGCTCGGCTGGAGCGTCGTTTTCTCCGGGAGCGGCGTACGGTGGTATTGACCTATCTTCGTCAGATGCACCGGGATTTTGATTTGTTCTCGGGATTCTGTCGTGACATAGTCGTGCGCAGTCCCAAACCCGGGCTCGCGGTGCTCATCGTCAAGAGGACGATTCTGTTTCACTTTGTTTACGCGGTTTTGATGATCAGCTGCCGTGTGGGTTCCCCGACTGCGGCCCGGACGTCGTTCGAGCGTCTTAGCGGCGCGATCGCGGATTTGCGACGCGAAGGTGCGCACAAGTGGGCCTTGACAGCGCGACCGTCGGAATCCTGGGCGTCTTCCACCACGGCGGCGGGGTCGGCGATGGGCGCGTAGGTCCGAGGGGGGCCGGAGATCCCCGGCACATTTGTTCCAACACTGCCGGCTCCAGGGCCGGCGTCTTGGCCTGCCAAGGCTGGGCACGTGCGCGGTGCGCACCCTGATAGCCTGCGGTGCAAATCCGACTAAGCGAAGCAGCGGGGACAGGGTCGTCTCCATGAATCCGCCGCATTCGTAACACCGCCATGAAAATGGGTGTCGACGGGCCGAAGGGTCGGGCGCGAGGTTCCTGCCGCCCTCTCAGGCTTGCCCGAGTTGGGATTCTACTCGCGGCTCCGCCTGCCGGCTCTGCCCCGGGCTGGATTGCCGCCACCGCTTTACGGCTGTGGCCGTTTGCGATTTCACGAGCGGTAGCGTGATCCCTGAAACGATCAAGGGCGATCTTCGAAGGCGTCCGCTTCGCGCCAAGAACACTGACTGATTGAGCGGAACTGATTCAGTCGGCACTTGGGACAGCGCTCCCATTTTTTCACGGGCCCCGGGATCGGACCAGGTTCCACCGGTCGTCTTGACTTGGTTGCTCCGGGCGATCCGGAAGTAATTGCTAAGTTTCTGAGGCGTCTAACCTTATATACTAAAGCTGCAGTCTGTCGGATGGTGGGAAGCGGCTGGCTTCCGCCTTGATCCGATTCCCCTTGGGCTTGCCGTGGTTGGTGGAACCGCGCGAGCTGTCCGTTTAGCCGAATGGGTGGAATGCGCAATCTCCCCGACGTCCCGACCCTGGATGTCTTTCTTGGGCTGGTTTCCGCCATTCTGCTATTGCTGGCTCTTGTGTATGTGGCCCGCGAGCGGCCTGAGACGTTCCGCGGTTTTCGGAGAAGGCCGCGGCGACGCGAGCACCACCCGGTCATCTTTCAAGATGTCTTCCTGCCGGATTCCAATCGAGGACTGAGTTTCATCGGCTCGCTGTTTTGCCACATGGTGGGCTTTTCGTTGGTCCCGTGGATGCAGTTTGTGGCGCCGCGGGTTACGATGCCCGACGCGCGGGCGCCCGAAATCGTGGAGTTGGACTACCGCATCCCGGACATTCCCGTGGTTGCGCCCGAAGACCTCTACGAAGAGAAGCAGGACGAGGACTCCTCCGAAGAACGCGACAACGGCGGGAGTGAGGAAGAAGGGGCGAGTTCCAAGCCCGCCGAAGCCGCCGCCGAGAAAACTCCGAAAAAGGGCGAGGAGGCTCGGGAAGCGCCTGCTCCACCGCCCGAGATCGCGACCGCGCCCGAGCCGCCGAAACCCGAGCCCCAGGTCTTCCAACAAGTTTTCAAGGTCATATTGCCCGAAATCGTCGGCAAGCACCGCTCACTCAAAGAGATCATTCTGCAAACGAACTCTCTTCTCGAATTGCCTCCCGAGTACGCGCCGCAATTGCCGCCGATATTGGCCTGGACCCCGAACCCTTTACCACTCGAAAGCGGCATGGTCATCGAACCCGGACACCAACAACCCGAGACCATCGAGCGCTGGGAACTGCCCGAGCAGGTCTCGCACCTCGCGGCCCCGAACCGGGAAATCGTCTTGGCGGATCTCAGCGTGACGCCCGTGCCTGTGCTGGTCGAGGACCCGGCGCTGCCAGTCCCGGCGGCCAATGTCCTTCCGCTGGCGGGCTTGGAGATGCCCGAGCCGGTGCAGCCTGAACTGCCTTCGCTGGCCGAAGGCGAATCGCGGACGACTCTGATCGCCCTCAGCCAAGAACCAAACCCGCTCACTCCCTCATTTCTGCTGGAAATGGGATTGCGCTTGGGATCGCTCGACAGCGCGATGGAAGAGGTCGAGGATCCCCCCGCTCAGAGCGAGGCGGACGAAGAAGAGCCGGAACAACCTCCCGAGCCCGAGCCACCCCCGGAGCCTGAACAACGGCTCGACGAACAGCCGGTTGAAACGGCCTTGGATACCGCGGACGAGACCGCCGATCCCACGCCCGAGCCGACCGACGCCCCGCCGACGATCGTCGAGAGTGACGCCCCAATCACCTATGACGAGGTGGCGCCGTTCCCGGCGGAGTTCGACCTTTTCGCCGCGGAGGGTGTTTCCGATGTGGCCCCAATGATGGCGCAAGCGGTCGACTTCGAAGCTGAAGGCGAGGGACGGGGCGGAACCGCGACGGAGGGCGCCGGTATGGACGAAGAAGTCGCGCCGGTGGAAGTGGTCGACATTGCCTCGGTGCGGGTCGGAGGGTCGGGAGACCCGAGCCTCGGCGGGCCGGCCATCCTGGAACTGCCCGGCTCCGGAGGGCCCGGCACGGGGAATGAAGGCGAAGGAGAAGGCAAAGAGTCGCCTGAAGCAAACGAAGGCGACGGCAAGGGGACCCGAACGGGCAGCGGCACGCTGAAGCCTTTGTCGAGAAAGCAATACGGCATTATTTTGGTGTCGAACGTGCAAACGACTCTGACCAACACAGCCGGCATCCTCAAGGGCAACCCGATCTATATGATTCACCTCGATGTCCCCGAAGCACTGCGGAAATGGACGTTGCAATTTTGTATTCCCGGTTCCGGCTCGCGAAAACTCGATACGTCGACAGGCATAATTCGGATACTTCCCAAGAAGAAAGTCGCGCCGCCGTTTCCACTAGAGCAGAAGCCGCTGCGGCTCGAGGCGGCGCCGGCGACGCCGGAGCGGCCCTTGGAAGTGGTGATTTACGCGATCGTCGACGAAGAAGGCGGATTGGGCAACCTGAGGGTAGTTCATGGCGCGGACCCGCAAACGGACAACACGATCCTGGCGCATCTGGAATCGTGGGATTTCTTGCCGGCCTTTCGCGGAGAAGAGCCGGTTCTCGTGGAGGCGCTGTTCGGCATTCCACTCCCGTAAAGAGAATCGGGCGCTTGTGATATCCTGCCGGCAGAGCGTTGTCAATCGTCGGATTCTCCGGCCGGCGCCCTCACTGAAGTACGAATTGTTGTCATGAAGTGTTGTTTCTCCGGTAGAGAAACCCCGGCTGAAAAGCTTTTCATTCTGTATTACCCTCCCGCGATGGTGCATCAGAAGTGGGAGAAATCGGTGTACGCATGCGCGAGCGCGGGCGAAGCTTTGCGCGAAACGGCGGACCGATTACGCGGGTTCTTCCGCCGCTACGTGTTGGGGCGCAAACCGATCCTGGGCTTCGCGGTGGGCATCGCGGGCTTAGTCCTGTTCGGCTCGTGGCTGGATATGGCTGCTTCGGGTTGGGAGCAGGCGGGTTTTCTTCACCGTTGGGGACAACTTTTCGTCGCGCTGATCTTGGTGTCATACGGGTCTTTCCATGTCCGGCGGTTTTTGCGCCGCCTGCGGCGTTGGAAACAAGGAGGCCGTGAGACCGTGCGGGCGGAACTCGAAGAGATCGAAAAGCAGATTGCGCGCTTGCCCGACAACCCGACGGCCGAGGAGGCAGCGGATAGTATGCGGCGACGATGTCCCGAAGTGCTCTCTCTGCTGGCTTTTGACGGTACCTACTTCCACGCTTTCACCTACCTTGATTTCGTGATGTTCTCCGAGCTGAAGCACCCAGCCAACCAAGAAGAGTTGCCCGATAAGCACAGCTTGAACCGAGACGCCTACTACGTGGGGGACGTGGTCTACGACAACTGGCGGATCTTCCACAAGGACGACCGCGAGGTCGAGGACCCCCGCTTTGTCGGCAGCGGCGGACGGCGGGGCGTCATCTAACGCCAAGCCTTTTTCGGGCGACCATCATTCCGCGGAAGAAAACAAAGAGCGGAACCGCCTCGCTGAAAAACCCCGACGCGACCGCCCCCTGGGCAAGCCCAAATGGTGACGCGCTTCCAACTTGGACCTTGCAACGTAGCCGGTTGAAATAAAGGGGTTTGGACCCCGGTGTGACGCGGCTTCAGAGCCCCGAATTCATCAAGAATACGTGCTATAATCCGTTAAGTTTGCCGAAAGGCTCATCCTTCCGAGGTGTCTGCGATGCAATCTGGACGAGCACCAGGCGGAGTGATCCGCTTCGGGGTCTTCGAGGTGAACCTCGCATCCGGTGAGCTGCGCAAGGGAGGCGTACGGATCAAGGTCCAGGACCTGCCGTTCCGCTTTCTGGCCGTGTTGCTCGAGCGGCCCGGCGAGGTGGTCACTCGAGAGCAACTGCGCGAGACGCTTTGGCCCGACGGGGTCTACGTCGATTTCGACCGCAGTCTGAACGCGGCAGTTAGCCGCATCCGGGATGCGCTGGGCGACTCGGCCGAGACCCCGAGATTCGTCGAGACCCTTCCGCGAAGGGGGTATCGATTCGTTGCCCCGGCGGAGGGATTCGCGGGAGAGCGGCAGGAAGCTCCGGCGCGAGCCCGGCGACGACGCTTGGCATGGGTCGCCGCGGCTGCGGCGGCCGTTCTGATGATCGCCGGGGCGGCCTTTTGGAACTTCATGCCGACCGCCCCTGAAGCCGCCCTGGAACCCATGCGGCCGGTTCCGCTCACCAGTTACCCGGGCCATGAGGGCGGCGGTTCCTTTTCCCCCGACGGCAATCAAATGGCCTTCCCGTGGAACGGGGAGGAGCAGGAGAATTACGACATTTACGTCAAGGTTGTCGGGCCCGGGCCCCCTCTGCGACTGACCACCCATCCCGACTGGGATGGCACCCCCGCCTGGTCGCCGGACGGCCGCTGGATCGCCTTTCTGCGCGGAATTCCCGAAGCCAGAGAGAAAATGGGCCTCTACCTGATTCCTCCTCTTGGCGGGACGGAGCGCAAACTGGCGGGGACGCGGGTTCCTTCGACTTATCTTCTGGGGACCTGTCTGGCCTGGTCTCCGGACAGCACTTGGCTGGCCGTGTGCGATTGGGCGGAGGATTCGCCCGGGCGGTTGAGCGTATTCTTGCTCTCGGTGGATTCCGGCGAAAGGCGAAGGCTGACCCGGCCGCCGGAAGACTCGGGCTAGGCGACGTCATGCCCGCCTTTTCTCCCGACGGCCACACGCTCGCCTTTTCCCGCTACGGCTCCGGGGTGAGAAGCGATCTCTATCTGCTGGATCTCGACGAAGATTTGAACCCGCAAGGCGAACCTCGACGCCGAACCTTTGTGGAGCAGATGACAATGGCCACGCCACAAAGTTTCACTTCCGACGGCCGCGACATTGTTTTCTCGGCGGGGCCTGTGACCAATCAAAGTCTTTGGAGAGTGCCGGTATCGGGGACCGCCTCGCCCGAGCGGCTGCCGTTTGGGGAGAGCGGATTTTGGCCGCAACTCTCCCGTCAGGGGAATCGGCTCGCGTATACAGTGACGAGCTGGAACCTGAACATCTACCGCCTCAACCTGCCCGTCGCGGACGGCCCGACCGGCACGGCGGTCAAGTTCATTTCTTCTTCCCGCTTGGACCTACAGCCGCGATATTCTCCCGACGGCAACCGCATCGCGTTCGTTTCGGATCGCTCCGGCGGCTCCGAAATCTGGAAGTGTGACAGCGATGGTTCGAACCCTGTACAGTTGACTTCGCTTGGCGCGCCGATGACCGCCTACCCCCGCTGGGCTCCCGATGGGAAGAGTATCGGATTCAACTCCGATGCCGAAGGGCATTCCGATGTCTACGTCGTGGACGCCGAGGGCGGCGCGCCTCGCCGTTTGACGAGCGATCCGTCGTTCGAGGAGGCACCGTCTTGGTCGAAAAACGGCGAGTGGATCTACTTCGTTTCAAGCCGGCGCGGGCATCCTCAGCATTTCAAGATGCCAGCGGGAGGAGGTCCCGCCCAGGTCGTTACAGCCGGGCGGCCGCCAAGGATGGAGTCACCCGACGGCAAGTGGTTTTACTTTACGCGCGGCCCCAACCACTCTGTGTGGAGAATGCCGGTCGAGCGAGGCGGTGAAGAGACTGAAGAGGATGCCGAGCAGGTCCTCGAATCTTTGCACGACCATTTCTATGAGGTCGTCGAGGACGGGGTCTATTTCGTCCCTCCATCGGAGGAGGACGACTATTCGCTTCAATTCCTTCGCTTTGCCACGGGCGCCGTCGAGCCGATCCATGATTTCGAGAGACTGCCTGGCCACTTTAGCGTCGCCCCCGACCGCCGATCGATTCTCTTCGGCCAATTGGAGCCACTGGAGGCCGACCTCATGCTGGTCGAGAATTTCCGCTGAGGGTGGGGCGGCGTTTCGATGGGTAACGGAGGGTCCGTGAGAAATACCCGAGGGCGCGGGAGCCGCGAAGCGGCGGCAGGATCATAGCCTAGGGTGGAGCCGAAGGCGGAACCCTAGGTAAGCCCGAAACAGAGTTGAGCCCTGAAAGGGCGGCAGGAAATCATGGCGCAAACGTACACCGAATCTTGGTCCACGTCGTGTTCTCGACGAAGGACCGGGCTCCCTTGCTCAAGGAGCCGGTTCGTCCCCGGTTGTTCGCGTACCTCGGCGGGGTTGTGCGAAGCCTCGGCGGGAAGCCAGTGGGGGGAGATCGGGGACAGCTCCCGAACTGAGGCCGAGCCGGTTTGACAAGCCCGGTATCCTGAGCATGGCAGCTGCGAACTCTAGACCGGCAGCGGCGGGCCAAGAACAAGAAAAAGAACCGACGAGCGGCCCGACAAGTTCTACGAAACGAAGCCAATTCTCGAAGACAGTCCTGCTACCATGTCACACTATATCAACACTTTAGGAGACGCCCGACAAACCGTGCAGCCGGGCTCACAGAGGGATCTTCGCCAAACCGGCACCCCGAGCCCGCCGGTCGCAATCCGGCGGCCATGCTCCCGCCGCCGCACCAAGAACTCCCGGCTTCCGCCCGGCCCCGCCCCTCGATCGAAGCTGTCGAAACCGAAGAGCTCCCGACCCAACAAATTCAACCAAACAAACCGAATTTCCAGCGAAGCAGGAAAGGCCTCACACGCCATATCAACAACTTAGCCCCAAAACATCCCGGCTCCGAGCAGGCCGGCTCCGAGCAACCTGGGGCCGCCAGACCTCGGCCCACTCCCCACTCCCCGCTCCGAGCTCCAGCCGGAGATTCGGATCAAGGTCCCGGACCTCCCGTTCCGGTTTTTGACTGTCTTGCTCGAGCGGCCCGGTGAAGTGGTCCGACCAAAGCGCTTTTCGGCCGGCGAGCCGGCCGACGGTTGAGTATTTCGACGCCTCCTTGGCCTATCCTCCGGCCTGGACCGCCACACCGCAAAACCGGGCGTTTTGCCATATGGCAAGAAGGTAAGGCTGAAGAACGAAGCCTGTCATCCGCCTTGCCTCGTCACCGACACCCATTTTCATGGCGGTATTAGGAACGCCAACGTTCAGAGAGACGGACTCTTCCGAAAATCCCCTTTTTCGAATGTACTGTATATTCCGTTTGCGCTCGGCGCCATCGCGAACGACTACAGCCGCGAAGCGGCGGCGGGAATATAGCCTAGGGTGGAGCCGAAGGCGCGCGTAACGCGCTACAGCACAGGGCCTTGTCGCCAGGTAATGAATTCGCGGTGCCCCATCGCTTCGCTGAAGGTCTTGCGTCCCGAGGCAACTTCCAACGCAAAACGGTACATGGCCGTTCCGACGCCCTCCACCGTGTCGTCGCCGTCGGCGATGACTCCGGCATTGACGTCCATGTCTTCTTCCATGTAATTGCCCATCTTCGAATTCGAAGCGACCTTGATTACCGGGATTGTCGGGAACCCGAAGCAACTGCCCCGGCCGGTCGTAAAGAAGCAAACATTGCAACCGCCGGCCGCCATGCCGGTCACCGAAGGCGGATCGTATCCGGGCGTGTTCATGAAAACGAAGCCGGTTTTGTCGATACGCTCGGCATAGTCGTAAACAGCAGTCAGGTTCGAAGTTCCGCCCTTGGCGATGGCCCCGAGCGATTTTTCAACGATATTGGTGAGCCCGCCCGCGCGGTTACCGGGCGAGGGGTTGCTGTCGAAGGTGGGAGCGTTCGGGAACCCGGCAACGTAGTTCTGATACCACTCAACCATGCGAAGCAAGTCTTCGCCGACGCCCTTGTCGGCGGCACGGCGGGTCAATAGGTGCTCGGCGCCGCAGATCTCGGTGGTCTCGGCCAAGCAAACCGTCCCGCCTTGCTTCACCAGCAGATCGGAAAAATAGCCCACGGCCGGGTTGGCGGTGACGCCGGAAAAGGCGTCTGAACCGCCGCATTCGAGCGCGGCGACCAGCTTCGACGAGGGGCACTCCACCCGCTCCAGACGACCGACTTGTTCGATGAGTTCCCAGACAGCCTTGACGCTGTCTTGGACGGCCTGGCGAGTCCCGCCGCTCTCCTGCAAAGTGAATCCTCGGCGCGGGGCTCGCCCGTTGGCGTCTTCCGGACGGGTGAAGTAGCTGATCTGATTCACTTCACAACCGAGGCCGATGACGACCGCGGCGGCGACGTTGGGGTGATCGGCGACGCCGTCGAGTGTCCGACGAAGGACCTGCATGTCGGGGCCTTCGGCCTGCCCGCATCCGTCGGCGTGAGCGAAACACACGACGCCGTCGATGCCGATGTCGTCGAACGACTCGTCCCGAAAAGCGGCTTCGACTTTCTGGACCGCATGGGCCGAGCAGTTGCTCGCGCCCACGATCGCGATGTAATTGCGAGTGCCGACCCGCCCGTCGGCGCGGGGATAACCCAGGAAGGTTTGCTCGGCCAACAGCGGTACGTCGGAAAGATCGTTCAATGTCGTGGCGAACTCAAATTGCTGATCGGCGGGATCAAAATCCAAATTGTGGACGTGGACCAAATCGCCGACGTGAATATCGCCCGACGCCGTGCCGATGTTTTCGCCGTACTTGACCACGATCGACCCCTGTGTAATTTCCGCGACGGCTACTTTGTGCCCGGCGGCGACCGCCCGTGAAATCGTCATTTCACGATCTTCAAACGTAACCACCGATCCCGCTGAGAGCGACACACGGGCGACGACGACGTTGTCGTTGCGATGAAGGCGGATAAGCGGGTTATCGGTATTGATGATGCTGTCTACCGTGACAAGGGGCATAAGCATTCCTATATCGTCGGGGGACGAGTCGACAAGAGCGCGATTAGTGTTCCTCGGCCGAGGCCTTGACGCCGCCCACGACGCGGCCCACTTCCATAAGAAGCGCAATCTCTTGTTCGGAAAAGGCGCGTTCGGCTTCGGTGGCGATTCCCAGAGCGCCCACCGCCTTGCCTTGGGCCGTTACCGGGACGCAAATCGACCCCCGCACGCCGGTCTGTTTGGCGCCCGGCCGCGCCGTGCCGCTTTGATTGGTCTGCAAGTTGCAAAGGTCAACCGGTTCATTCCGCTCAACAGCCAAACCCGCGATTCCCTTTCCGACCGGAATCATGCGAATAACCGGCAACAGCTCGTCGGGAATACTTCCGGCCCACGCTTTCAGGTGGAGCAGGCCGTCCGGGCCGAGACTGTGAAGTGTTCCCGTATCGGCCTCGAAGTGGTCCAGCGTTAAGCGCAGGAGAACATCGGGCTCGCCCGCGGCATCACGCACCTGAGCAAGGAAAGCTTCCCCGGCTGTCACAGGTCGCACTTCATTCTCCCAAACTGCCCGTTGCGTGACAAGAAGAGGGAGGAGACATCGGAAGGGCCTTTCCGCGCAACGCTATGCCGGCAGCTCCACGACCTTGCCGGTTGCCGCCGAGCGGTAGGCGGCCAGCATCACCTCACTCGCGTGGGCGGCGGCGGCGGCGGCTACGGCGGCGTCTTTTTCTTGTTCCAAGCAATCGAGAAAGAGGCTCTGGTCCGACTGGGCGGGGATGTTTTGCGGCGTATGCCAGTCGGTTCTCGATCCGGCTTGGGCACGCTCCATGGTGCTGCTCCAAAAGCCCATCGGATCGAGCGGGTCGCGTGGCGGCGGCTCCCAGTCGGGGCGGTCGGAAGCAATATCCCAGTGGGGGGCGTGCCCGTCGATCAAGACGCTGCCTTCGCTGCCGTAGAGCCTGGTCAGGTTCGGGCCGGACGACCGGTACGAACGCCAGCCGATGCGGCTCGCAATCAGGGTTGCCGTGATGCCGCCTTCGAGCGTGAGCGCCAGGGCGCCGAAGTCCTCGATGTCGCGTCCCTGGTGTTCTTCAAAGAAGTAGTTTGCCGTCGTGGCGTAGACGGAGTGAAACTTGCGTCCCGTCAAATAGCGCATCAACGTGAGCGAATAGACGGCTGTGGTCCAAATTTCGCGCTTGGCGTCGGGGAAGGTGAACCCGCGCGGAGGGTAGTGCTCGCGGCGGGGTTTGCCCAACGCGACCCCCCTCGCATAGCCCTTGGCGAAGAGCAGGTCGCAGTGGATGGCCCGCAAATCCCCCAACCGGCCCGAGTCGACGATTCGCTTGGCGCGTTGGGCGTAGGGCTGTCCGACTTGGGTAAACATCTGGCTACGAACGCCGGCCTTCTCGATGGCATCAACCAGCCGGCGGGCGTCGTCGACCGTGGTAGCCATGGGTTTGTCCACGTAAAGGTGCTTGCCGGCCCGGACGCATTTTTCCGAAACCCTCGCGCGGCGTTCGAATTCCGAGCAGACCGAAACAGCGTGGACGTCTTTGCGTTCGAGGGCGGCGTCGAGATCGGGCAGCAGCGGGACGCCGAGCGCTTCGGCGAGCTCGCGGTTGAGGCGGGCGCGGCGTTCGTCGACGTCGGCCTCGTCGGCCAGCCCGACGACGCGGCAGCGCGGGTCGGCCTGAAAACCTTTCGAGTAGCCCTCTTGGTGGGTCATGCCGCCGGTGACGAGCAGGACGCCGAAGGGAGGTTTAGCCATGGCGGCCTCCGAGCGCGGGGCGGCGAGAACCTTCCAAGCCCCTCACGATGCCGGCGCTCCTTTGCGTAACGAGTCTTCGATGAAGGCGGCCATGCGTTGTTGGTCCGCGTTGTTCGAAACGCCTAGGTCGACGGCAAGCCCGTCGCTTCCCGGGCGGTCGCTGAACTGCATCGTGCCGTGATTTCCTATGAGCAGCAGGGTGACCGAAGGCCCCTCGGCGCCGCCGCGCGCGAGGTCGGAACTCAGAACCGCTGTCCCGCCGTTGGGGAAGGTCGCCAGCACACTCACCGATCCCTGCTCGACGCCGCCTTGGGCGTAGACGGTCGGCCCCCGGCTGCCGAACCACGTTTCGGCCATCGCCACCGCCGCCGCCAGGGTGGGAATCAGCAGACCGTGATCGTCGGCGATTTGAAAGTAGCCACGCAGGGCGACGGGTTCTCCGACCGCTTGCTCGGCGAGTTTCGCGCCTAGTGAGTCGGTCAGCCAGTCGATGTACGCCACGCGGACCACCTTATCAAGACGGCGGCGGAAGAACAAGGAGTGGCTGCCGGCGAATGCGGTTGGCCGCGGGCATGGGGCGTGGAACATCTCGGCGGGAATGCAGAACCGAGCGCCGGAGGCGGCCACCGCGTCTTTGTCAAGCCGGGCATTGATACGATGGGCGGACATGCTGAAGTATCGTATCGCGGTGCTGTCGGGTGACGGCATCGGGCCTGAAGTGATTGGGGAGTCTTTGCGGGTGCTGGATGCGGTGGGCTCGCGGCTTGACGACGTTTCGTTCGAGATTCAGGAATTTTCCGCCGGAGCCGCCGAATTCCTTCGCTCGGGGGACCCCTTCCCCGAAGAGACGTTCGAAGAAGTCAAGGCCCGCGACGCGGTGCTTTTGGGGGCGATGGGACTGCCGAGCGTGCGCGGGCCGGGCGGGATCGAGATCGCGCCGCAGCTCGACTTGCGCGAACGGCTTGACCTCTATTGCGGACTGCGGCCCGTCAAGCTCTACCACGAGAGTCTGACGCCGCTTCGGGGTTACAAGCCGGGCGGGCTGGACCTGTTGATGGTTCGCGAGAATACCGAAGGGCTGTTTTGGAGCCGCAAGCAAAGCTTTTCTCTCGATGACGATGAAGTACTCGATGAAATGCGCATTTCGCGAGTGGGATCGGAGCGACTGTTTCGAGCCGCTTTTCGCGAGGCTCGGCGGCGCGCCGAGGCGCGAGCGGGGCAGCGACCCGCGAAGCTCACGCTGATTGACAAGTCAAACGTTTTACCGTCGATGGCCTACTTCAGGCAAATCTTCGATGAGGTCGCCGGGGAGTTTGGCGATGTGGAGACCGAGCGCGTCTATGTGGACGCGGCGGCGCTGTTCTTGGTGCGGCGTCCGAAGGATTTCGACGTTCTGGTGACGGAAAATCTCTTCGGGGACATTCTGTCGGACCTGACGGCGGGGTTGGTCGGCGGGATGGGGCTGGCGCCATCGGCCGACTTGGGAGACAAGCACGGGATGTTTCAACCGGCCCACGGATCGGCTCCCGACATCGCGGGGCGGGGCATCGCTAACCCGGTGGCGGCGATTTTGTCGGTTGCGATGATGCTCGATTGGTTCGATCATCCCGAGACGCGGCGGGCGGCCGCGGCGATCGAAGAGGCCGTGGCGAAAACGTTGGCCGACCCCGAGGCGCGGACACCCGACCTCGGCGGGCCACTAAAGACCGCCGAGATGACCGACCGGGTCATCGCCGA
This sequence comes from Bryobacterales bacterium, assembly GCA_965238125.1. Taxonomy (GTDB): domain Bacteria; phylum Acidobacteriota; class Terriglobia; order Bryobacterales; family UBA6623; genus UBA6623. Next base: position 2,944,262 of record OZ250179.1, read on the forward strand.
GTTGGGCGAGGCGGAATCTCACGCCGGCTTCTGACTTTTGTCGTGCGAGCCGCCCGGCGGAAGGTTCCAGCCCGCTTTTCTCACCGCGTGGCGAGGCAAAGTGCATGAAAGGTCCGTCAGTACGAGGCGCGCGCCGCTTGGCGCCAATTTCTTAAGCAGAGGGGCGTACTTGAACAGTACGGTGAGCACGGCGAGCAAGCGCAACGAAGTAATGGCGGGCCTATCGTGTGCTTTGCTCGTCAGGCGGTGAGAAATGCGGGCTGGAACCTGCCGTGACGGTTTGGTGAGGGAAGTCTTTGTTTCCCGCCGGCCGATTTTCGGTATAGAATTGGACAGGCCGTTGGGTCCTGCCGAGGCGCTGCGTGGTTTGTTCTACCCTCTCACACGACAGGATCACCGAAAGACTCGGTGAAAGCGGGATGGGTGCCTATTGCAACGCTGAGGATGAACGGCTCATCTCCAAACCGCAGCGGCGATTCGGCCGGACAGCCCTCGTTGTCTGCGTCGCTTTGATTCCGTCCATGCAGACAGTTGGCGCGGCGGACGGTGCGCCATCGATCGAGTGGGTCGACGATCTCAGCGCGATCGGCGCGGCCGATTGGAACTACGAACGAGCGGCCCACCTTATCGAACGCTCCGGCTTCGGGGCCACACCCGACGAGATTCGGCGACTCGCCGCGATGTCTCCAAGCCAGGCCGTGAAGCGGATCGTCGACTACGAATCGATCGATGCCTCCGCCCTCGCCGACTTTGACGAATCGGGCATGTGGGACCCGGGCATGGATCCGTTTCCCCCGAGCCGCGCCGAGGCGGTCCGCATCGCGCGCGAAAAAGGCTCGGCGATGGGCGCCGACGTACTGCCGGAAGGCTCTTCGCGTCGGATTCAGCCGGTCGTGGACAAGTTCTTCTACGGGCTGCGGGCCGATGTTCTCGAGACTCGACGGTTGGCGTTGTGGTGGGCCGAACGAATGATGAAGACGCCGCGGCCGCTCGAAGAGAAGATGACCTTCTTCTGGCACGGCCACTTCGCGACCTCCGAGGTGAAAGTGCGGGACTATCGCATGCTGCTTGCGCAGAACCGCATGCTGCGCTCGCGAGCAACCGGCAACTTCCGTGATCTCCTGCTCGGAATCATGCGCGACCCGGCGATGCTCGTCTATCTCGATAACGGGAAAAACGTGAAAGAACACCCCAACGAAAACTTCGGGCGCGAGCTTCTCGAACTTTTCACCATGGGCGTCGGCAACTACACCGAGAAGGACATCCGCGAGGCGTCGCGCGCTTTCACCGGGTGGACCAACGACGTTCTCGATTTCCGCTTCGACTCCGATCAGCACGACGCCGGCCCGAAGAAATTTCTCGGCCGCGAGGGGAATTTCGACGGCGAGGAGATCGTCGACATCATCCTGGCTCAGCCCGGAACGGCGGAGTTCATGGCGGCCAAGCTCTACCGTTTTTTCGTGCGGGAGCGGATTTCCGATTCGTCGCGCGCGGCGCTGGGCAAAGTGCTTCGCGACACGAACTACGAGCTGAAGCCGCTGCTGAAGGTCATCTTCCTCTCTCGAGATTTCTACAGCCCGCCGTCGGTCGCGACGCAGATCAAGAGCCCGGTGCAACTGTTTGTCTCCACCTACAGAAAGCTGGGCCTCGCGAAGACACCGACAGCACCGGACTTCAATGATCTAACGGGTCGGTTGGGACAGTTGTTGTTCTACCCGCCGAACGTCGCCGGATGGTCAGGCGGCCGAACCTGGATCACGCCGGCGACATTGCTCGAGCGCGGCAACGCCATGCGCGGCGTTCTGTTCCCGCCGGCTTTGACCGACTATGGGCATCCGGATCGTCGAATGCCGGGGATTTATCAAAGGGTGGCCGAGCGCCTCGCGCAGGGCATGAACATCACCAACGCCACTCGCGCGGGAGACTCCGCAGTCAGCATGATGGCGGATGCCGACGAAGACTACAACACGCGCTATGGCGGCTACCGCGGCTACGTGCTGGCCTTCAAGCGGATCAAGCTCGTACCTCGTCATTCCGCCGACTTCGATCTTTCGTCCATGATCCTCTCGACCGGGGCGAGGACGGCGGCCGCGGCGGTCGATAACCTGCTGTTGCGATTCTTGCGGGCGCCGCTCGACGTCGAGGATCGGCAAGCACTCATCACGTTTCTCGAGGACCGGCTTGAATCATCGATGATTAAAAACGATTCCGAGGACTTGGAGGATGCTTTGCGGAGCGTTCTCTACCTCGTCCTGAGCTCTCCCGAATATCAACTGGGGTGACGACATGAAGCACGATCAACTCGTCCGCGGCCGCTCACGCCGCGAATTCCTACGCGAGAGCCTTTACGGAATCGGCGTTACCGCCGGTTTGCCGCTGGTGCTCGCCCGTACGTCGCGAGCGCTCGCGGCCGGGGACCGGGAGAAGCACGCCGAGCGCATTCTCGTCGTAGTGGAGTTGTCCGGAGGTAACGACGGGCTGAATACGGTTGTGCCGTATCGCGACGACGAGTATTACCGAGTTCGTCCGGTTCTAGCAATCCCAAAAAACAAGGCGATCAAAATCACCGACGAGGCGGGCTTCCATCCCTCTCTGGTGGGATTCGAGCGGCTCTACAAAGACGGCCACATGGCGGTGGTCGAGGGTTGCGGTTACCCCAACCCCAGCCTCTCGCACTTTTCCTCAATGGGCTTTTGGCACACCGGCGTGCCGAACGGCGGAGAGACGCTCGGCTGGGTCGGTCGCCTCGCCGACAGCCATACTCCGAAGGAAACGGCCAACGCGATCATCAACATCGGCAGCTCGCAATCACTCGCGGTGCGGAGCGAGGTGCATTCACCGCTTGTCTTCGACAATCCATCGCAGCTTCGCCGTGAGGGAACTGAAGCCGAAAGAGCCGCGTTGCGGGGTTTCAGCCGCGAGCGCGAGACGGCGAACCCCGCGCTCGATTTCCTCCGCTCGACCGCCGGCAACGCCGCCCAAAGCGGCGCCCTGGTGCGCGACGCGTGGGCCTCCTACAACACGCCGGTCGACTACGGTATCGGCGGCGGACTCGCGGCCGACCTGCGCAAGGTGGCGGCGTTGATGGCCGCGGACCTGCCGACTCGGATCTACTACGTCGGCTACCGCGGCAACGCCTTCGACACCCACGTGCATCAAGCCGACCTCCACAGCCGCCTGCTAATGTACACCGCCGACGCCGTCAACGGTTTCATGCAGGACCTCGAACGCATCGGTCGCGGCAACGACGTGGCGGTGATGATGTTCACCGAGTTCGGCCGCCGCGTCGAAGAGAACGCCGGCCGCGGGACGGACCACGGCACGGCGGGCCCGATGTTCGTCGTCGGCAAGGGCGTTCAAGGCGGCTTCTACGGCACGCCCCCAAGCCTGACGGGCCTCGACGACGGCAACCTCAAGATGACCACCGACTTCCGCCGCGTCTACGCAACGCTGATCGCCGAGTGGATGGGCTACCCGGACACGGCGGTAATCCTGAAGGGCGATTTCGCCCCGCTTGGGATCTTCTCGTAGAAGAGTCGTTCGTCGTCAACGGGCCCACATAATCAGCTCCGCCGCGGGCCGAGACAAACCGCCTCCCCACCACCGAAAATCTCTTGCGCCGGAGCCGGCCCACGCTCTACACTGGTCGTGGCGGCGCGGCAAACCGCCAACAAGGAAACAACCATGAAAAACTCGATATCGAGACGCACTTTTCTGGGCGGAGCGGTTGCGGCCGCTTCTCTTTCAGCCAACGGCAAGCTGCCCTCGCGGACGCTGGGGCGGACCGGCGAACAACCTTCGATCTTGGGTTTCGGCTGCGGCAGCCGCCTCGGCATGTACAAGACCCAGGACCGCGCTGTCGAAGTTCTCAACATGGCTCTCGATGCCGGGATCAGCTACCTTGACACCGCTCAGGTCTACGGCCGGGGCAACAGCGAAATCTGGGTCGGCGAAGTGATGAAAACCCGCCGCAAGGGCGTATTTCTGGCGACGAAGACGGTGGCCCGAACCGCCGACGACGTGCTGCGACGGATGGACACAAGCCTCGCGAAACTCAACACTAATCAAGTCGACCTGCTTCATCTCCACAGCTTGGGAGGCCCCGAAGACCTCGAAAAGGTCGAGAAGAACAAGGTCATGGAGGCCCTCTACAAGGTTCGCGAGCAGAAGATGGCGAAGTACATCGGCATCACCTCGCATACGGATCCGGAAGTGCTGGCAGCGGCACTCGAACGCTACGACGTCGACTGCACGCAAATGGCGCTCAACGCGGCTCTCCAGGGGATGCAAAGCGGCCAAGGGGGTATGGCCCTGAATCCCGCGATCACAACCAGCTTCGAGAAGATCGCCCTGCCGGTCGCGAAGCGGAAAGACATCGGCGTGATTGCGATGAAGGTCTTCGGTCAGGCGCGGATCATGCCGATGGAAGATGATTTCGAGGCGGCCGCCCGCCTGTTGCGGTACTCGCTGTCGCTTCCGGTGGCGGTCGCCGTCATCGGTTGTCCGAAGCATGAGCATCTGACGAAGAACATCGAGACCGCCCGCTCGTTTGAACCCATGGAACCGAGCGAAATGCAGCGTTACTCCGACGCGCTTTCGGAACGCTACAAACAGGCGCTGGACCGCGAGTTTGAAGACCACGTCGACGTCTAAGCCAGGATTTCCATTTTGGCCCTGGCACGGTCACAGGATACACCCCCGCTGCGCCGAATACCACGTCTTTTCGCGCTGAACCCTGCACATCACCTCCGCCGGTAGGCGCCAGGGCTCGTCCGTCCGCTCACAGACGTTGATTGAGCGGACTGAACGGCGCTCCGGCCGACACTGCTCCCTGCGAAACCTTTTTGGAGCCAAAAACTGTTGATCCTCGCCCGGGCAACGCTACCCACCCGGCACAGGCAGCGCCCAGATCCTATGCAGCATGTCACCGAACAGCCGCCGGTTCAGATGCCCCTCCGCCAGCAGCAACCAGTAGTAGCGAGCATGCTTGACCAGCCGACCGCCGGTCTTCATCAACCTGTGTTGCAAACTCGTTAGCGACCAGCTTTTGATTCGCTGCGGCAGCCCTAGCCGCCGCCACAGGTTGCCCAGGTTGTAGGCCAGCACGCTGAGTTGCAGCCGTACCTCGTTGGCTCGGAAGCGGTGACACGACAAGCGGGTCCAGTGCGTGGCCTGTTTGCCTTCTTTGATCCACTGCTCCGCCGTGCCGCGCTTGTTGTAGAACCGCACGACCGAGCGGCTCGGCAAGCTCATGCTCGTCACGACAAATCCGACGCGCGGGAATAGTTCGCCCTGGTGATGCTCGACCTTGGCGACAACTCGCCTTGCCTTCGACCAGCTCTCGGCCTGATAGCGAAAACTCTTGTAGCGCACTAGGGGCTTGGCGTTCGGCCTGCCCGGTGGCCGAAACAGGATGTCCTCGATCTCCAGCTCCAGGCTCTTGTTCGCCGGGATGCGAATCACGTAGTCCACGCCGCGCTCCTCCATCGCCTCGTAGATCTCGGGCTTGGCGAAGGCGGCGTCGGCGCGGAACGTCACCTGTTTGCCCTCCGCCTGTTGTCGTTCGATCTCCGGCAGTAGCAGCTCGTCCCAGTCCTCGGCGCTGTGCACGTTGCCGGGACGCAGCTTCGCGCCTAGGCAGTCGCCGTGCTGGTTGAACAGCAACAGCGGGTGATAGCAGAGGGACTCAAAATGGCCGTTGTAGGCACTGCCTTCCTGTTGGCCGTGGACGGGGCTCTCCGTGGAGTCCATGTCGAGCACCACGCGGTCTGAACCGTCGGGAGCTTCGGCTTGCGCGACCAGCTCCCGGTTCACTGCCATCAGCCCCAGCAAGTTCTCTTCGCTCGCCAGCATCTCCGTCTCGAAGCCATGCAGCGTCGAGGTCAAGGCTGCTCCGCGATCCCAGTTCCTCTTCGAGCCGATCAAGCGAAAGGTCGGATCGGCGGATACTCGAACGGCGTCATTGAGGTCCTCGTAGCCAGCGAGTCGGCTGTAGACCGACTGCCGCAGCAGATCGGCCAGCGCGAACTTCTTGTTCAAGCCTTGTCGCGAGTCGCTGAGATGCTCGTCGATCAGCTTCCCGAGTCCGAGTCGTTCATCCAGTTCGCGAACGAGAATCAGACCGCCATCCGAGGTGACTCGCGATCCTTGGAAATCGACTTTGAGAAATCCATTGAACGTGAGCTGAAACGGCTTGTTTTCTTTTTCACCCATCGGGTGTTGACCTCCATGGCGTCCTTATCGGGCTCTAGCCCCTATCAATAAAGACGCTGAAGGTCGCTGGATGGTCTGAAGCTCATACATCAAATTGAAAATGCGGGCTAAGGGCGTTGGGGGGCGAGGGTCGCGAAGCCGCCGCCTCGGATAAAGTGGAAATCATGAGCCTTGCTCCCCGCCGCGACTGCGATTGGCAAACGCGAGTACGAGCGACTGCCGCGGTTCAAGAAACGCCACGATGCGTCGGCCGGCGAGGTCACCGACTGGGAACGACGCTATTATTCCGAACTTATCCGAACTCTTGCGCAAGGCCGAATACGCCTTCGACCTTCGGGGTGTCAATACGAGTCGACACCTACTCGACTCAACAGAAAGGCTTGCTCCGTCGCGCTGTCGTTCACCACAACCGAGAAGGGACGCCCGCCGGCATGGCCGCCCTTGGCATCAAAACGCAGCAGGATCGGCTGATCTGATCGCGTTGCCCAGCGAAGCTTTGCCGTCATCTTCAGAGCCTGCTGTGGTGGAACCCGTGTGTCGCCTTCCCCGGTGGTCAGCAGCACGGCCGGGTACTCCACGCCCTCCTCGACCCGTTCGTACGGAGAGTAAGCGCGCAGAAACTCGAAGTGCTCCGGGTTGGACCCATCGCCGTACTCGAGAAGCGCGGGGGGATTGTTGTTCTCCTTATACCGCCAATAACGAACCATGTCGAGGTCGGGATAGGCACACACTACAGCCCTGAACAGATCCGGACGCTGCGTCAAGGCCGCGCCCACCAGCAGGCCCCCGTTGCTCACGCCCCGGATAGCTAATCGTTGGGGATTTGTGTAGTTGTTATCGATTAACCACTCCGCGGCGGCGATGAAGTCGTCAAACACATTCTGTTTGGCGGCAAGCATTCCGGCACGGTGCCACTCGTCTCCAAATTCGCCGCCCCCTCGAAGGTTCGGCAAAGCGAAGACGCCGCCGATCTCGGCCCAAAGCACCGCGATCGGCCGGAACGCCGGCGCCATGGGGGCGTTGAATCCGCCGTAGCCGGTCAACAGGACCGGGCGGTCGCCGTCCGGCTCCAGACCTTTCTTGTGCACCAGGAACATCGGTACTCGGGTACCGTCCTTCGATTCGTACCACACCTGTTTCGTCTCGAAGTCGGCTTCGTCGACGGGCGCCCGCAGCGCAAACCACTCTTGTCGTTTCCGCGTCGTCGCGTCGTAGCGATAAATCTTGCCCGGGTTGCTAAACGACGAATAACCCATAAATGCTTCGTCGCTATTCCAGCGTCCCGCAATCCATCCCGAGGAATTCTCGGGGAGTTTCACTTCGTCAACAGGCTTTCCTCCGAGCGTGAATACGCGGATTTTTGTTGCGACGTTGTGCAGATAGTTGACGAATAACTTGCTGGCGATCACAGAGAACCACTGGATCGCGTCCTCACCCTCGGGAATGACTTCTCGCCAGTTATCCCGCGCCGGCTTCTCCACATCGATCATCAAAATGCGCCGATTGGGTGCTTTCCAGCCGGTCTGCACGGCGAGTAGGCGCGGACCGGCCCACACGGGTCGAAACAATGCCTCAACATCTCGTACAATTGCCCGCGGCGGTTGGTTACCCGGCAGTTCTTTTACCCAGATCTCGTTGCGCGCCCAACCATGCTGAGCCGTAATCAGCAGGTAGCCTCCCTGGTCCGCAACCGAAGCGGACAGGAAGACATCCGGGCCGTACCCTTCTCCGAACACCACGCGATCCTTGGACGAATCGGTCCCGATTTCGTGTCTGTAGATTCGTGCCCCGGCCTCTCGGTCGCGCAGGGAGTAGAAAAACGCCCTCTTGTCCTTGGTGAACGACACGCCCGCGTAGAGCCCTTTGGGCAAACTGTCGGAGATATCTTGCCCGCTATCGACATCCAAAATTCGAATCCGAACCTCGTCCTGTCCGGAGCCGCGGACGCCGTAAGCCGCAAGTTTGCCGTCATGAGAAACGCCGAAAAGGTTTACCGAAACCGTCTTATCGTCGCTGAGGGTGGAGGGGTCGATGAGAAGTTTGTCCTCGGAATCGATTCCGTCGCGGTAGTAAACCGACCAGAGATCCTCTTCCGCCCGCCGCTTGGAGAAAAAGTACCGCCCGCCCCTTTCATAGGGCGCGTTCGTCCGATCAATCCGCATCAGTTCGCTTAAGCGTTGCCGCACGGGTTCGCGCCCCCGCAGCTGCTCAAAGTGACCGGCGCTGTAGGCATTTTCCGCTGCAAGCCAGCTCCTCGTTTCCCGGCTTTCCAAGTCCTCCAACCAGTGGTAAGGATCCGACATTGGGAACCCGTGCATCACCTCTTCGTGCTGAACGCGCGGCGTTTCCGGGGGACTCAAGTTTGCGTCGACGCCACATCCCGAAAGCAGAATGCATAGCAGCACCTTTCCCTTCGGCATGGGAGAGCTCGCGAGTTGGCTTAATGGAGGCGATGGCATGGGTAACGAGTTGCTGTGTTCCGGGAATGCTGATTCGTTTGCAAGGCGACTCGGAACCGGTCGCGCTTCTGGTTCACCCGCGGCTGCCCCGGTTCGATCGCGGCATCCAGTATAGGTGGTCAACGTGAGAAGCGTCTGGATCGACGCTCTTCATAGCCGCCGTCACCGACGACGACGGCGACAGCTCAACCGACACCGTCCGAATTCAAGTCGATCCGGATGACATACGATTCCGAGTACTGACGCCACAATGCGGCCTCTGATTCCTGTCTTCTGCTGTGCCGACAGCGCGGGCGGCAAGGCCTGTGAGAAAACCCTTTTCTCGCCGGCTAACCATCTGCGTGTGTTCTGCTCGGCAGCTCGTCGGAGCGGCGGAAGCCGGGCCGACTCAGCACGTTGGCGAGGCCGAAAAAGCGTAGTTCGTGAATACGCTGGTTCTCGCTGCCTATTGAGGAGCGGCTCGCACAAATGATCCGGCGATTGCCGGGACCGCGAGCCCCGCGGAGGACGCCTGCCCGCGGCCCGGAACTGCAACTCAAGATGTCCGCGATGCCGCTACGGCGCCGAGTAGACGTCGTAGGAGACGCGATTTGCCTCCAAGTCGCACTCGCCGACGCCGAAACATTGGAGTCGGTTGAGCCACAGGTAGTCGGGGTGGGCGGTCTGAAAGCGGGGCGCGTTGCGAACCGGCATCTTGGTCGGCAGATCATTGGCCAGGAACCGCTCGTAGCCGTCGGGACCAGCGTCGACGCAACGGGTTCGGCCGCTCCTATGCCGTCCGAAACGAACGAAATAGTATCTTCCGCGGATTGCTATCGAGAATTCCGCATCCCATGAGCAATTCCACCGTTTATTCCTTCTAGGAGTCTGTCCGAGTATTCATTATCTTCTTGGAGAAAAAACAAAAGTGGGGGATAATGGTTTATGGGCAAAACCTACCGGGCCTACCTTCCCGAGCAGAAACTGCTGCTGCCTCCCAGTTTGCAGGATTGGCTGCCCGAAAACCACCTCGTCTATTTCGTCAACGACCTCGTTGATCAACTGGATTTGTCGGCCATCGAGAAGGTCTATGAAAGGGAGCAGCGCGGGCAGCCGCCTTATCATCCGCGGCTGATGGTCAAACTGCTGCTCTACGGCTATTGCCTGGGCGTGCGCTCCTCGCGCCGGATCGCCCGGCGGCTGGTCGAGGACGTAGCCTTTCGCGTGTTGGCGGCCGGCAACCAGCCCGACTTCCGCACGATCTCGGATTTTCGCAAGATCCACCTGGAAGCCCTCGAGGGGCTGTTCCAACAAGTGTTGCGGGTGGCGCTCGAGAGCGGGGCGATGAAGCTGGGTCGGGTGGCGCTCGACGGCACGAAGATGAAGGCCAACGCCTCCAAGCACAAGGCCATGAGTTACGGGCGGATCCAGCACAGCGAGCCACAGTTGGCGGCCGAGGTGAAGCAAATGTTGGCCGAAGCCGAAGCAGTCGACGCGGCGGAGGACGCGCGCTACGGGGCCGAGAAGCCGGGCGACGAATTGCCCGAGGAGTTGCAACGCCGGCAGACGCGGCTGGAGAAGATTCGCCAAGCCAAGCAGGCGCTGGAGCAACGAGCGAAGCAACGGGCGCAACAGCAAGCCGCCGCCGCGGCAAGCCGAACCGCGCGACAAAGATCAATACAATTTCACCGATCCGGAGTCGCGCATTATGAAAAGCGGCGACGGGTTCGTGCAGGGCTACAACGCACAGGCGGCGGTCGAGAGCGTGGCGCAATTGATTGTCGGGCAGACGCTGACCGAGGCGGCGAACGACAAAGAGCAACTGGCGCCGTTGGTGGAAGCGGTCGAGCGGCAGTCGGGGCAACGGCCCGACGAAGTGTTGGCCGACAGCGGCTATTGTTCGGAGAAGAACTTGGAATCGTTGGAAGCGCCCGAGAAGCCTGAGCAAAAGATCGAAGCGTATATTGCCGCCCAGAGACACCGGCGCGGACAACGGGCGTCGCCGCCGCGGGGGCGGATCCCGAGCCACCTCACGCGAGTCGAGCGGATGGAGCGCAAGTTACGGACGAAAGCGGGAGCGAAGATGTACGCGCAACGCAAAGGGATCGTGGAGCCGATATTCGGACAGATTAAACAAGCCCGCGGGATTCGTCAATTTTTGTTGCGGGGGTTGAAGAAAGTGCGGGGCGAGTGGGCCTTGGTGTGCTTGACGCACAATATTTTGAAGATGCACGGGCTGTGTGGCGGAGCGTGATGGAGAAAAACCGGGAAGGGGGCGCCGGCGAGGCGCATGGAGGGCTCTGGAAGCCGTTTTGGGCGGCCCGCGCGGTTTGTTTGTGGCGCCCGGCGGTCGACGAGCCTTCCGCGCCCGTGCGTCGCTGACCTCGGCGCCCGAATCTCCCGCCCTGCCGGAACTGTGCCAAGTTGTTACTCGGACAGACTCCTAGGCTTCCAGTCGGTTCCGACGGCCGCTTCGGCCTTGGTTTATCCGGTTTGTCCATCTGGTGTAAACTTACGGATGACATCGTAGTAATGTCGAAAGCCCGGGATGACCGTCCAACTTGATTTTTCCGCGAAGGAGCAGGCTGCGCTTGAAGCCGAGGCGAAGGCCGAGGGTCTGAGCGTTGAAAGTTGGCTCAAGAAACTCGCTCGCGAACGTGCTTCGCTTCCCCAAGAACCAATCTCACAAGATGACCGGCCGATCTGGGAACTCATTCTCGAAAATACGAAGAACGTACCACGAGAAGCGTTCGACAGGCTTCCCACCGATGGAGCGAGCCAAGTCGACCATTATCTCTACGGTCACCCGAAACGCGACTGATGGGGCCGGTTTTCGCCGACACATTTTATTGGATTGCACTCACCAATGTGAAGGATGCGGCCCACGAGCAAGCCAAGGCATTCAGCCGTTCAAGCTCTCTCAGCTCGATCGTCACAACTGAGTTAGTGCTGGTCGAGTATCTGAATTACTTCGCGGCGTGGGGTTCGGAGTTTCGGCTCATGGCGTTGACGAATACGCGCGGCTTGCGCGCAAGTGCGACAGCGCGCGTTGTGCCCTACACGGCCGAAGCCATTCAGGACGGCCTTGCGCTCTATGCGGAACGCCCCGACAAGGGCTACAGTCTGACCGATTGTATCTCCATGCAGCCGATGCGCCGGGAAGGGCTCACCGAGGTCCTGACCAATGACCGGCACTTCGAACAGGAAGGCTTCCGCCCCCTTTTTGGTGACTAAACATCACAATTCTTGATCTCCAAAGCCGGGACCTCTTGCTGGACCGCAAAGAATAATACCGTCTGGTAAGTGAGACGTTGATCGGTCACGGCACTCCTCTCCTACTCCATCTGGAAAGATCCGTCGGCTCGCGGGCGAGTAACGGACCCGTATAGGACGCTTGGTCAAGTTGCTCGCTCCGCGAACGATACGGGCGCCGGGGCGAATCGGCGTCGGTCAAGTTAAGCAGCCGCCGCCGTTCTCACGGTACGTCGAGCGGTAGTGCGACCGGCCTGTTGTCCGCGGCTGAGCGGTAGCAGGCTTCCACGGCGGCGAAGGTGTTTTGCACGTAGTCGCCGGCTTCGGTCTCGAATTCGGCGCCGGTTCTTAGGCAGTCGACGAAATGCTGCTGCGCGGCTCGGCAACTGTCGCCCTTGTAGCCTCCCAGGCCCTCGCCCCAAAAAACCTGCTCGGAATCGCGAAAGACGTCGCCGTTCCCCTTGAGCGTGAGCACGGCCTCGGAGCCTTCGATGCGTGAGCCGCCCATGACCTCGCCGGGTTCCCGCGGTTCGGCGGCCCGGCTGCCGTCGATGACGCCCGCAGCGCCGCCGCAGTGCCGCACCGTGATAAAAGCCGCGTCCTCGCCGGCAATGCGCGGGTTGAGCTTCGCGGTGCGGCAGTAGAGATCCTCGATGTCGCCGAACAGAAAACGTGCCGTGTCGAGGTGGTGAACGAGCGTCTCGAAGACGAGCAATCGAGGCATCTCGGCAAAGTAGGGCTGGTTCGGATAGGGATTCTCGCCGAGGCCGTCGCGTTGGCGCAGGTCCATGCGGTAGCGGAAGGGGCTGCCGATGTCGCCGGCCGAGATGAGCTCGGCTATCTTGCGGTACCAAGCCTGCCAACGCCAATTTTCATTGATCATCAAACGGATGGCCCCCGCTCGCGCGGTTTCGACAATGCGAACGCTTTCTTCCCAGGTTTCGGCGACCGGTTTTTGGAGTAGGGTGTTGAGACCCCGAGCTGCCGTTTGCTCAACAAGAGCGCCATGCGAGGCGGGCCGGGTGACGATGTCGACAAAGTCGGGCTTCTCGGTATCGAGCATCTCGTCGAGGTCGCCATAGGGCCGAAGATCGAAGTCGGCGGAGAATCTTTCAGCCGTCGGCCGGTCGAGGTCGCAAGCGGCCACGATGCGGGCACCGCTAACGCGCGGCCAGGCTTCCATTTGAATGCGGCTGAAAAAGCCGCATCCGACGGTGACGCCGGTGAGGGGGTCTTGGCGGTCCCGGCTTGACTTTCTTGGGATCATCACCTTCTGTGATTCCGGGGTAGGTTCATCTGATACCGCTTACTCACGTGCGCGGCTCGGTTTGGGAATCGCATACCGCTTGATGACTCTCGCATCGGTTTCGGCACGGCAAACTGAGCCGCGCACGTGAGTAAGCGGTATGAGATGAGGCCAGTCGGCGCGAAGGACGGTGGCGTGAGCGTGGCGCCGGCAACGTGGAAATCTCTTTGCCGAATCGGCAAGGGGCCGGCCTCGATGATTTGGCGGCCGGGACCGAGGTCCCGGGGCGACTCTCTTGGAATCATCACCTTCCGTGGTTCCAGGATCGGTTCATCGGATACCGCTTACTGACGTGCGCGGCTCGGTTTGGCGCGACTCAGTTCCTTTTCACCAGCACAACCCAATCTTTTCGAGGGTCGGCGGGAGCCCGGCCGAGCGACCGCTCTCCCGGCCCCTTGATCGATTTCACGCGGCCCTGTTGCAGCTCGCCGCCCGCTCGGGGGTTGTACCACTGGACGGAATACTCGCCTTCGGGCACTTCCAAGCGCGCCGTGCCGCCGGCGGGCAACTGCACCGCATAGACTTCGCCGGCCTTGGCCAAAACCCGCGCGCCCTTGGACCGAGAGGCCAAATCATTATCCGGCGCCATCTCCCAAAACGGGAGGTTATCGTGGAAGAACTCGAGGGCATGACGCGTCTGGTCCCACATGATGTCGCGGGAACGCCAGTCTTCGCAATTGACGTCCATATGAGGATGCTGGTAGCCGAAGTACCACTCGACGCCCGAGCCGCCGCCGATTAAGTTCCCCCACAACGCTTCGATGCGCGGGATGTCGTGAGTAGGGTCTTCCTCATCGGTTACGACACCGTCGGACGCTTTAGGTTGTTCGTCGCCGAAGATCGCCCATTTGCGCCCCGCGTCGGTGGTCCGTTGTCGCAAGACCACTGCGTCGTTGTTGTAGTTTTCCATCTTGCCTTGAATCGAAGAGACTTCGAAGTTCGCGTCGCCGAGCAGGCCGTCGTAATAGTCCGGAGCCTTGTTGTTATGCGTATGCACGGTGATCGGGTGATCGTAGGGGTCTACGGCGCGGATGTAGTCGGCAATCGCCTTGCGATCGGCGTCGTCGACATTGTTTTCCTCGCCCTGATTCCAGACGACCGCCAAGTGATGGCCGAAGCGCGCGACGAGCTCACGATAGTAGAGCCGGCGCTCGGGGTTGAGGCCGGGACTGCCGCCGAGCTTCCCGTCGTTCTCGGTTTCCTGCGTGATGACGTGGAGCTGAATGCCGAGGCGGTCCATGTGCGTAAAAACGATGTCCCATTGGTCGACCTTGCTCGCGTCAAAACGGTCGCGGACCTCGTGTGACGTCCACATCCACGTGTCCATGCCGTCGCCGCCGTCAAGGTTGTAGGTGAGGAAGTAGACGCTGTTCATGCCCTTGCCCGCAAGGTAATTCAAAGCTCCAATGATGCCCTTGCCTTTTCCGCCTTGCCAAGTGGGATCACCGGTCTTCCAATCATCGAGGTGGGGTTCGTATTGATGGACAAAGTCCACGCCCTCTTGCACGCCCGAGAGCACGCCGGTGTCGAACGTGTCGTCAAAGTCGGCGTAGGCCAGGAAGTTTTCGGGGCTGTCGGCCCCGCCCTTGAGGAAGTATTCCTTGTTGCCGGCGAATTGCAAATGATGTTCGCCGATGTAGCGGAGCGTGCCCTTGGCGCGGAAGTCGCTTCCCGATTTGTCGGAAGGACCGACCTCGATGGTGCCGGTTTGCCCGTCGAAATCCGTCGGAGCCCCCGCGTCGGCGTCGAGGCTCATGGCGACATCGTCGCCGGTCCGGAACGAGGCTGTGTAGGTCCACTTACCGGCCTGGTCGGGAGCGAAGCGCACGCGCCACGTGCCGCCTTCTTTGGCCGACGTCTCGGCGGCGTTGCCATCCGCGGCGTAATAGCCGGGGACGGTGTAGGAGGTGCCGCTTTCATGCGCGAAGGTGACGTTCAAACGATAATTGCGAAACGGGTTGGGTTCGGCGTCTTCCGAAGTCGCCGGGCCCGTGAAAGTGATCGTCACCCCGTGCCACTGCTTAAGTTCACCGCTGACCGTCGGCGGCGGCGAGCTACAGCCGGCGGAAATGACGAGGGCCGCGATGACGGCGCTCAACAAGGAAACTCGATGAGATTGAGGAATCCGGGGGATTCCCCGGAGAATGTGATTTTTCATGACGACAAGCTCAGGCCGTTCGTGAACGACGGCGGTTCTCGGGTCGGGAAAAGACTCGATATTGAAAAAGAACAGCGCATTCCGGTCTTCCAAAAAAAGAGCCCGGCGGGACGGTGCGACCGCGGGCACAGAGAAAGCATACACAAAAAAAGGAGAGCGTTAGTAGCAACGAGCGGTAGGCGAGCCCTCGTGTTTCGAGCCTACTCGAGGAACCGGTCTCGAATGTCCGGCGTCGGCACGAAACAGGATTCGGATCGGCCGAACCAGCGGTATCGACGCCTGGCGAAGGCGTCGTAGCAATGATCCCGGAACGCTTTCGGCACGGCAAGAAAAACGGAGAGCAGCGGCCAGAGCCCGGAAAGGTCGCGGGCGATTCGCAAAGCGGCGGAACTCTTGGTGTGGCAGCGACCACCCTCGATCAGGACCATCGTGTCGAGACGGTCGGCCGGCAGACCGAGTCGTTGGCGCAGATCGTCTCCTATCGCGGACTGCAGCGGAGCGAAACGGAGTCGCTTTTTCTTGTCCCGGGTCAAAAGGAACCGGACAGCGCCGCCGCAAAAATTGCAGACTCCGTCGAAGAGAATAATCGGCCCATCGGGGGTCGCGGTCCGGGGGAGATCAATCTGTGTTCGGACACCCAAGATCCTGTCCCCGCTGACCCGTTCCGCCGTAAGGAAACGGGGATCTGCGCCAACCGTTTCGTAAGCAATCGCGGTCACTCTTGAGCCGAGCAGTCGCCTCGTCAACTCGGCCGGCCGCACGACTCTTCTTATCCCGAGCATAACTGGTTCCCGGCATTCAAATTGCTGAAGAGTGCGCGACATAAATATGGGAGAATTGGTGGCCAGGGCCCGAGCCCTTTCCTGCCTGCAATTTTCTCTTGGCTCGGCCAGGGCTAAAGCCTTCCAGGAAAAGGCCGTTGAAACGGCCTCCTAGCGGACGACCAGCCCTCTAAACCGGCCCTCGAAGGGCCGGCCTATTTGCAATCCAAGCCCGGTGAACCGGGCTAAGCGTTGACTTGCGACTACACCTCTGTTTCGATCGGTCGCGTTGTGAAAGGGACGTCCCATATTTATGTCGCACACCCAATGCCGAAGTAACGAGGGAGCGGGGTGACTGCGTCCACCCTTCCGCCCCTTATCCACCCCTTGCCAGATACCTAATCATGGATGTCCCCGCCTCCCCGACTTTCCTCGCGGCACATGATGCAGCGCATTGATTCCAATAGCTTTAGGTTGCCCTTGGGTTCGTTTCGTCATTTTCCCCTTGGGTGTTGAACGGCCCCGACCGGGTGTGTTGGTTGGGTGGCGTCTCCGGCCGGAGCTCGGAGCGGGAATAGGCCGAGGTGTGGCGGGCCCAGGTTGCTCGGAGCCGGCCTGCTCGGAGCCGGGATGTTTTGGGGCTAAGTTGTTGATATGGCTTGTGAGGCCTTTCTTGGTTCGCTGGAAATTGGGTTTGTTTGGTCAAATTTGTTGGGTCGGGGAGCTCTTCGGTTTCGACAGCTTCGATCGAGGCTCGGGACCGGGGCGGAAGCCGGGAGTTCTTGGTGCGGCGGCGGGAGCATGGCGGCCGGATTGCGACCGGCGGGCTCGGGTGCCGGTTTGGCGAAGATCCCTTCCGTGAGCCCGGCTGCACGGTTTGTCGGGCGTCTCCTAAAGTGTTGATATTGGGTGACATGGCAGTCGGATTGTCTTCGAGAATTGGCTTCGTTTCGTAGACTTGTCGGGTCGCTCGTTGGTTCTTTTTCTTGTTCTTGGCTCGCCGCTGCCGGGCTAGAGTTCGCGGCTGCCATGCTCAGGATAACGGGCTTGTCAAACCGGCTTGGCCTCAGTTCGGGAGCTGACCCCGATCTCCCCCCCGTCCCCGATCTCCCCCACCCTAGGCTATATTCCTGCCGCCCTTACCTTCTTGCCATATGGCACACCGCCGGTTTTGGAATGTGGCGTTCGACGCAGGAGGTAAGCCAAGGAGCGTCGAAGCGCGGACCCCGGGCTGAAGCCCGGGGCTACTATCCGCGCCCCCTGCCGGGGGCGGGGACCGAGGCGATGAGACATCCCGGCCGGAAAGCGATAAACCTCGGGGTCTGGAGCCCCAGGGCTTCCCGATGCCCTGAATATCCGACCGGTGTGCCATATGGCAACATTTTCAGGGCTCGATTTCGTTTGATTCCGTACCTGGGGTTCCGCCTTCGGCTCCACCCCAGGCTATATTCCTGCCGCCGCTTCGCGGCTGTGGAGATTTGCGGTTTCACCGCTTGCAAACTAATACTTCATACGCTTGAAAGAGGATTTTCGGAGGAGTTCACTTCGAGCCCGGAACGGTTGCTGACGCGGTGGAACTTGTTCAGCCTGCGCTTGGGATAGTCCCCATTTTTTCACAGCCCCTCACGCAGCAGTGACTTGCTCGATCAACTCGAAAAACTCCGGGAACGAGACCGAAGCGGCTTCGGCGTTGGTCATGGTGGAAGGGCCGTCGGCGCGCAGAGCGGCGATGGTGAAGGCCATGGCGATGCGGTGATCGCCGAAGGAATCGAGTTCGGCGGCGCGAAAGCGGTTCCGGCCCGGGATCTTCATGCCGTCATCGAAGACTTCGGGCGTCACCCCCATTCGCGTGAGATTTTCGGCAACCGTCGCAATGCGGTCGGTTTCCTTGACGCGTAACTCCGCCGCGTCGCGAATGACGAGGCCCTCGTCGCTCGCCGCGCCCAAGACGGCCAAGATCGGAACCTCATCAATGACGGCGGCCGTCATCGCCCCTTCGATCACTCCGCCGCGCAGCGCCCCCGTGTTCCCATCCCCGGGACCGCGTACTTCGATGTCTCCGACGGCTTCGCCGGCCTGCGACCGGCCAGCTCGCACTGCGATATCCGCTCCCATTTCTCTCAGAACATCGAGCAGCGCCGCCCGCGTGGGGTTGAGTCCGACGTTTTCAAGAATCAAACGGGAGCCGGGAAGCAACAGAGCAGCCGCGATGAAGAACGCGGCCGAGGATAGGTCGGCGGGCACGCGCAACGTACGGCCTACGAGCCTGGGGCGTCCCGCGACGGTGATCGTTCCCGAATCGGCCCTGACTTCGGCGCCAAATTCACGAAGGGCGATCTCGGAGTGGTCGCGGGTCGGCAGCGGTTCCCGCACCGTGGTTGTTCCGTCGGCGTAAAGCCCGGCGAAGAGCACCGCCGTCTTGACCTGAGCACTGGCGACGGGCAGTTCGTAGTCGATTGGTTTTAGCGCGCCGCCGCGAATTCGTAAAGGCGGGAAGCCGTCGCCGCGGGCTTCGATTTGCGCGCCCATCCGCTCGAGCGGAGTGATGATCCGGCGCATCGGACGCCTTGCCAGCGATTCATCTCCGGCGATGATGGTTTCGAATGGTTGCCCTGAAAGCAGTCCCGAGAGCATGCGGATCGTCGACCCGGAATTCCCCGCGTCGAGCGGTCGCCCGGGCGCGTGCAAGCCGTCGAGCCCGACGCCCGCGATCGTGACGGTTGCGTCGCGATGCTCGATCGAAACGCCCATGGCGCGCAGGCAGGCCGGCGTGGAGGCGCAGTCGGCCCCGGTCGAGTAATTGTCGAGGCGGGTCGACCCTTCCGCGATCGCTCCCAGCATCGCGTAGCGGTGCGAAATTGACTTGTCGCCGGGTAAGCGAAGCGAGCCTGATAGCGAGCGAATGGGTGAAATCATACGACCCATAGCGTTTCATTATGGCAGTGGAAAGGCGTGTTCCCGGTCACAGGTCGCGGTGCGGCGGTGGTGACAAGGACGCCACGACACGGCTACCGGGTGGGCGAGTGGTAAGAGCGGCATGAGGCATCCGCCGAGGTTGTGCCGACAGCGCCAGAGACATCAGCGACGTGAAGGCGATCGGACGAATGTAGGAGGTGGAGCCGAGGGGGCTCACGTCTTGAGGGTGAACTCTTCGTAGAGTTCCGGACGAAGATTAGCGACCGCGACCTTGACCTCGGAGACCTCGGTTCGTAGTTCGCGGACTTCGTTGCGCAGTCCCTGGATTTCGCCGCCGAGGTCACTCCGCAGTCCTTGGATTTCGCCGCGCAACTCTTTCGCCAGGCTGTTGAAGTCATTTCGAAGCCCATGGATGGCGATCAGGTTCCAAAGAATCGCGAATGTCGGCACCGCGATTGCTATGAATAGTTGGCTGTTGGTCACCTGATTTCTCGCACCGCGCCCAGCGGCTGTCACGAATACATCTACAACATGATGTCGTCGACACCCGCGGTAACTTAGGCAACTGACTACACTGGGACCCCGCTCCTCCCGTCATGCCTCACAACTCGAGATCGCGACGAGCCAGCGCCTTCACAAAATCAACATCGCCGGCAAGAAAGTCGAACCAAGGAAGGCGCTCCACCGGCTCCCAGCGGATTTCCGCGAATTGCCCGGCGTCGATGTCCGCCTCCACACCCTCGACGCGGAAAAACAGCAATTCGATCTCTTTACGGCCGGGATACTGATAGCGATACCGCGTGATTTCGCGGCCGGGCTCGACCTGGATGCCGAGTTCCTCGTGCAACTCGCGGGAGAGCGCCCGCCGGGGTGTTTCGCCGTCTTCGACCTTGCCTCCGGGGAACTCCCATTTTCCCGGGTGATCCTGATCATCACGCCGGCGGCAAATCAAAATGCGTCCGCGGCGTTCGATCAAAGCGGCTACAACTCTCGTCACGTTTCACAGTGATCGGCGCGCCGCCGCATCCGCCGCCTTTCGATGCGCGCGCCCTTCCAGGTAACAACAGGCTCCCGCGAGAGCCGCGGGTGAAGGCCATCGAACGCCCGCTTCACCCGAAGGTCAAACAGCCGCCGTATTCCTCCGGACGAGAGTATCGTTGGCCGCGAAGAGCGCCTCGGCCGCGGCTCCTCACCGGGCGTCAACGGCTGTATCTCCGGGCTACGAAAGGAAAAGTAGAGTTCCCCCGACATTGTCTGGGCAAAGCACCAGTCCCTCGCCGGTTACCCACGGCCCTCGCCGGAGCCTGTTTCCGTGAAAAATTGGGGGACTGTACCGAGCGCCGACCGAACAAATCCCGCGCGGTAGATCGTCCGGCCCGGCGCGAAGAGGACTGTCCCCAACTTTCCTTCCTCGAATCCTCACATCACCTCGGGAGCCGGAATTCCCATTGTAGCCAACACCTGTACCAGCTGATCGAGGAAAAACTGCGTCATCCAGAGCAAGAAGACCTTCCTTTCGCGGTCGGTCTCGTTGAGGATGTGGTGGCGGTGATAGAAATTATTGAACGTCTGCGCCAGTTGGAAACCGTACCGCGCCAATTGCGCCGGCTCGCCCGCGGCGATCGCCTTTTCGATGCCCCACTTGCGCTGCGAAGCGCCCAGCAACAACTGCCAGAAGTTCTCGACCTCGAGCTGGCGGGCGAAGGCCTCGCCGTCGAGTTCCTTCTCGAAATCGGGCAGCGCCTCGCCGCGCGCCTCGAGTTTACGCAGAATATTCCTTGCCCTGACCGCGGCGTACTGAATGTAGGGACCGGTTTCGCCCTCAAAACTGAGCGCTTCTTGAAAGTCGAAGGCGATGAGCGATGTTCGCGTGAACTTCAACATGAAGTAGCGTAGCGCCCCGACGGCAATCTGGGTCGCGATTTCGCGCTGCGTCTTCTCGTCGGATTGCTCATGGCGGTCGCGAACCTCCCCGAGCGCGTTTTCGATCAGCAGATCGATCAAATCATCCGCCTTGACGCCCAGCCCTTTGCGGCCCGACACCTCAACGTGCGGTCGCCGTCGATCTTCTTCGGAAAGCTCGATGCCCAACTCGGCGCAGCAGCGCGGTGAAAGCGCGACCATTTCGTAGGAGAAATGGATGGAATTCTCCGCTTCTCGCTCGAAGCCGAGCGCTCGCAGCCCCGCCCGTACGACGTCCTGCAAATAAGACTGCCGCACGTCGATGACGTTGTAGACTTTTTCCCCCGCTCCGAATTTCGGCGCCGCTTCTCCGCTCGCCTCGGTGCTCGAAGCCCACAGAGTTTGGCCCTGGGAGTTGGCGGAGAAGGGTTGGTAGTGGAAATCCTTGCCGAGCAGCCCGAACTTCCAGAGTTGATACGCGATGTCTTTGCCGACGTAGGTTACCGTGCCGTCGGAGCGGACGATGACTTTCGAATCTTCCCGCGCATCCTCTCCGTCTTCTGACGCCTTTCCGCCTTCTTGTTTTCCTTTCGCGCTCTGTAATTCGGCCGGCGCGCGGAACAGTTCGCCGGGCATCACCCAGCAGCCGTTGTTCTTGCCTTGGGTCTCGAAGTAGATGGCTTCCTTTTCCTTAAGCAGCTCGAAAGCCGAGGCCCAAAACTTCAAATGCAGGATTTCGCTTTCGCGGGGCAATACGTCATAGTCCACGCCGATACGCCCCATCGTGGCCAGGTGAGTGTTGACGATCGCATCGGCGACGATGCGGCCGATCTCGGCTTGCACTCCTTCGCCCGCCTCAATCGCGTGCAGTGTTTCGGCGCGCCACGGTTGCATCGATTCGTCCTGCTCGTAGAGCTGCGAAATCCGCGCGTAGAGGTCCCAGCAGTAGTAATCAAACCGCACGTCAGGATCATCAATCAGCGCCTGAACATCGGCCGGTGTCTTTTTCTCCAGGTAGTGGAAGGCCGCGACGACATCGGCCACTTGGACGCCCGTGTTGTCGATGTAGTTCTGGACTTCGACCTCGCGGCCCACCGCGCGTAACATGCGCACCAACGTATCGCCCAAGATGGCGTTGCGCAGATGCCCGATGTGCGCGGCCTTGTTGGGGTTGATGTTCGTGTGTTCGACGATGATCTTGCCCCCGGGGGCCGCCGCGGCCTGCTCCGGCGGGCTGTTGACGGCCGCGGCGTAGGCAGCGCGGTCGAAACGCACATTCACGTAACCCGCCCCGGCCGCTTCGACGGACTCAACCCCGGGGATCGGATCGATCGACGACGAGATCTCCTCGATGATCCCGCGCGGCGGCCTCTTCAACAGCTTCGCCAGCGCAAAACCGACCGGAATCGCCAACTCCCCGAACTCCGGCTTCGGCGGCTGCTCGACGACAACGTCGATGTTGACGCCGTAGTGGTTGGCGATATGGGACGCGACCGCGTCGCGAACACGCTCTTCCAATAGCAAAAACAAGAGGAACCTCAAAAAGCGGCGAGGCGGGAATCAGGCGCCGGAAAGGACCGGATCGTAGCCCTACTTGGGGAGTGTATCATAGCGTTTCAAACGCAGTGTCCGGCGGGCGGTCGCGTCATAAGATCCGGGTAGACTCATAGACTCAGATGAAACCTCCGGGGCTTCCCGAGAGAGTCGGACGTATCGATGGTTATGCCGCACGAAGCCGAATACGGATTCTGGAAATCGCCGATCACCTCCGACCTGGTGGCGGGGGAATCCCTGCGTTTGGGCCAGGTCGCGCTCGCGAGTGAAGACGTCTACTGGAGCGAGGGGCGGCCGGCGGAAGACGGCCGAAGCGTCATCGTACGATTGCGCCCAGGCGGTGTCCCCGAAGACGTTCAACCCGCTCCATTCAATGCCAGGACACGCGTTCATGAATACGGCGGCGGCGCCTTCGTCGTCGACGGTGAAACCGTCTATTTTTCGAACGACCGCGACCAGCGAATCTATCGTGTGAGTCCCACGGCCGAGCCGCAAGCCGTCACCCCGGAGGGCCCTTGGCGCTACGCCGACGCCGCTGTCGACCGAGTACGTCAGCGGCTGATTTGCGTTCGCGAAGATCATTCCAACCCGGCCGCCGAATGCGTGAACACCCTTGTGGCGATCGACCTCGAGAAGGAGGGCGAGACGCGGGTTCTCGTCGTGGGGAATGATTTCTACTCGAACCCCGTGCTCAACCCGGCGGGGACTCAACTGGCCTGGCTCACCTGGGACCACCCCAATATGCCCTGGGACGGCACCGAGTTGTGGCTGGCGGACCTCAATGCGGACGGGCTTCCGCTCGGTCCCCGCCGCATCGCCGGCGGCCCCGAAGAATCGGTCTTTCAGCCGCAATGGTCTCCCGACGGCGATCTCTACTATGTTTCGGACCCAACAGGTTGGTGGAATCTTTATCGCCACGATCCCGCCGGCGCGCTGCCCTTGGCGTCGATGGATGCCGAGTTCGGGTCGCCGCAATGGGTGTTCGGGCAATCCATCTATGCTTTGTCCGCCACCCACGGCGTCATCTTTGCCTGCGCGCAAGCCGGAGTTTGGCGCCTCGGTCGAATGGATCTTGGGGGCGGTGCGATCGACTGGATCGAAACCCCCTACACGGAGATTTCGCAGCTCCGGGCCTGTGGCTCCACTGTCGTATTCCGGGGCGCTTCTCCTATCGAGCCGCCCTCGATTGTCGCGATTGATCTCGACACGGGGGGCAGCCGAGTTCTGAGGCGGGCTTTCGAAGTCGAGCCCGAAGCGGAAAAGCACTTCTCACCGGCACGGCCGATTGAGTTTCCCACCGCCGGCGGGCTCACAGCCCATGCGTTCTACTACGCACCTCGAAACGTCGACTACGAAGCGCCCGAGGACGAGCTGCCCCCGCTGATTGTGAAAACGCATGGCGGTCCGACCGGTGCGACGTCGAGCGAATTGTCTCTCGAATCCCAGTATTGGACCAGCCGCGGTTTCGCCGTGTTGGACGTCAACTACGGGGGCAGCACCGGTTACGGGCGGGCCTATCGCGAGAGACTCGCCGGCCGATGGGGTGTGGTCGACGTCGAGGATTGCGTCCACGCCGCCGAGTATTGCGTCGAGCAGGGATGGTGCGACGCCGGCCGTCTGATCATCAAAGGCGGCAGCGCCGGCGGATACACGACCTTGGCCGCCCTGGCGTTTTGCGACGTGTTTCAAGCCGGAGCGAGCTATTACGGAGTGGGCGATCTCGAAGCCCTGGCTCGCGACACCCACAAATTCGAGTCACGCTACCTGGACAAGTTGATCGGACCCTATCCGGAGAGCCGTGCTCTTTACGAGGAGCGTTCGCCGATCCACGCCATCGAGAATCTGTCGGCTCCGGTCATATTTTTCCAGGGGAGTGAAGACAAGGTCGTGCCGCTTGAACAAGCCGAGGCGATGGTTGGGGCGTTACGAGCAAAAGGTGTTCCGGCCGCTTACTTGCTTTTCGACGGCGAGCAGCATGGATTTCGCCGCGCCGAGACGGTTCGGCGCTGCCTCGACGCCGAACTGTATTTCTACGGCGTCATGCTGTTAAAAAAGGGCCTGCGGTTCTAAGTCGTGCCGCCACGCTGAGGAAATTCCCATCGCCATTCCCCATGAATGACACGGAACTCATCTCGGTTGTGATCCCTTGCTACACCAGGGGGCTTTTTGTCCACGAGACCATCGAGAGCATCCAACGTCAGACCCACCCTCACTGGGAAATCATTCTGGTCGACGACGGCGCCGAGGAGCCCGAGACCGTGGCCGCGATCGAAACTCTCGAGCGCCAAACACCACCCGGCGTGCGCATTGTCCGCGAGCCTCACCGCGGCCTTCCCCATGCCCGCAACCGAGGTTTTCACCTCGCCCGGGGACGCTACGTGATTCCTCTCGACTCCGACGATTTTCTGGAACCCGAAATGATGGAAGCGTGCCTGCGGGCCATGCGCTCCCATCCCAAGGCCGGCTTTGCGTACTTTGACTACCGCGTCTTCGGCGACAAGAATTTCATCCACCACGCCGGCGATTACAACCTCTATCGCCTGATGCACGAGAATTTTTTCTCGCATTGCTTGTTCTTGCGCCGGGAAGCCTGGCAAGACGTCGGCGGCTATGACGAGTGGCACCGTTTCTCCTACGAAGACTGGCAATTTGCTCTCCAGCTCGGCGCGCACGGGTGGTACGGGCACTACATTCCTCAGGTCCTTTTCAACTACCGCACCCACGGCCGCGGGCACCACTACATCGGGATCGAGAATCACGACAAGAACTGGGCGCACATGACGGCCGGCCATCCGTCCCTGTTCTCTCCCCGAGGCCGCTTGAACGTGAAAAGGCGATGGGCCCCTTCGATCTGTTTTGTCGTCCGCAGCGGCGAGCCCGACTTTGAGAACCAAACCGTTCAGGACCACCAAGTCCTTGTCGGCGTCGACGAGGCGACGGCTCTGGAACAGTCGAACGCGCCCTGCTTTCTGTGGATGAGCGACGCGCGCACGCTGCAACCCTACGCCGCCGAACAGTGCATCTGGGGTCTGCGTTCCGCTTCCTGGGTCACATGGAGCGATACCGGCGAAGCTCCTCGTCCGTCGTTGCGGAACGCCGCGGGCCCGCTCGGTCTCAGCCGCGAAGTGCTCGAACAACCTGAAGACCGGCGCTCGGGAAAGGTCTGCCGGTTGCCATGGCGGTGCCGCCGGCCGGCGGCACCGCCCGACACGCGCAGTTCGCAATCACCCCGCCGGCCGAGTCCGTCGCCCTCGAACCAAAGCACCCCGGTACCGATGCCGACCGCTTCTAACCGCCGCACCGAGCCTTCGACGCATTGGGTCGCCACGATTCGCCGGCACCTGGAAAACGCCGAGCTTCTTTCCGCCGATACCTGGCGAAACGAGCCCTTGGCGGCGGCTGGCAGACTGGTTCCCTTGCGCCTGAAAGAGAAGGTCAATGCGGTGGCGGGCCGCCCGATTTTTGACCTGAGCTTCTACTTGAGATTTCAGCCGCGCTCGGTGCTGATCGAAGGGGGCCTCGTCGAAAGAATCGACTACATCCCACCCCGGAAACCCGAGGGGAAACGCCGTCTTGCCCTCTGCACGCCCAGTCTGGGAGCGGGCGGCGCCGAGAGTGTCTTGTTGGAGTTGGCCGGCCGAATCGATCGCTCTCGTTTCGAAGTCTTCCTGCTCGCCACCGACCGGCAAGACTCCCGCCTTAGATCACGATGGGAAGACCTGGTCGACCATGTCTATGACCTGGCCCCGATGGTCGATGTTTCCTGGGTGCCCCATTTCGTCTACAGCGCCGCGCTCAATTGGGAATTCGATGTCCTCGTCGTCCAGAACTCGCTGAGCGTCTACACCGCTCTGCCTGCCATCAAGGAAAAGCGACCCGAAATCAAAACGGTTGATATTCTTCACGCCGTGGATGACGACTGGGACCTATTCTCCGCGACTCTTGATGTAGCGGACAACCTCGACCGTCGCCTTGTAATCTCCGAGGCGGGTCGCACCCGCCTTTTCGAGATGGATACGCCGGAGGAAAAGATCCGCCTCATTCGCAACGGCATCGACGTGGCGCGGTTCAATGCTTCCCGCTATCCCGGCGATGGGCTTCATCGCGAGCTCGGTCTGCCGCCGGGCACGCGGATTCTGCTGTATGCCGGCGCGCTCTATGAAAGCAAGCGGCCTCTGTTGCTGCCTGACATTGCGAGGGAGCTTCTCCGCCTGCGCCCGGGTGCTGATTTTCACTTCGTCGTCGCCGGCGCCGGTCCGGAGGAACCGCGCCTGCGAGCGAAACTTGAACGCATGGGGCTGAGCCGCCGCTTTTCTCTGATCGGTCGACGCGACCGCGTGCCGGAACTGCTGACTTCGGCAGCGCTCACTTTGGCGCCTTCCCAGACCGAGGGCGTTCCCCTGATCGTGCTCGAATCGCTCGCCATGGAAACGCCCGTCGTCGCCTCCCACGTCGGTGCGATCGAAGAGGCTCTGCCGCCCGAGTGTGGAATCCTCGTCGAGCTTGGCAGCGAGGAAGAAGTCCGCTTCGCCCGCGCCATCGACGAATTGCTCGCTGACGAACAACGCCGTCGCGACTTAGGTCGAGCCGGCCGGAAACTAGTCACCCGCGACTACACCCTCGACCGCGCCCGCCGCCAATACACCGAACTGCTGAACGAACTGTAAACAGACGCGGTCGGCCGGCGGCGGCCGGCGCGTGGGCATGCCGGCAAATGCGGACTAAAATAGAGTCAATGTCGATCCTTGTTCTTCTCGCTGTCGCCGCCTTCCATCTCGTCGCGCGACCCGCTCCCGCCGTCGACTTTCGCCGCGACATCGAGCCGATTTTCCACCAGCGTTGCTACGCTTGCCACGGCTCCGCGCAGCAGATGAGCGGTTTGCGCCTCGACCGCGAAGACGCCGCCATGAAGGGCCGCTACTCCGAGGCCGCGATCCTCCCCGGCAACAGCGGCGAGAGCCAATTGATCGCCCGCCTCACGAGCGACAAAGAGGGTTTCCGGATGCCCCCGGCCGGCGCTCCACTGACGCCCGCCGAGATCGGCCTTTTGCGGGCATGGATCGACGCCGGGGCCGAATGGCCCGAGGCGCAAGCTCCCGCCGCGGTTTCCTCCGACGAGGGAGCGGGGCACTGGTCGTTTCAGCCGATTGCGAGATCGCCCTTGCCCCGGGTTTCCAACCCCGCTTGGTCTCGAAATCCCATCGATCGCTTTACGCTCGCCCGCCTCGACCGGGAAAACATCGAACCTTCGCCCCAACCCGAAAAGATCACGCTTCTTCGCCGCGTCTATTTCGACCTGATCGGCTTGCCGCCCACGCCCGCTCAAGTGGCGGCGTTCGTGAACGACGTCGATCCTCGGGCCTTTGAAAAAGTTGTCGATGAACTTCTTCGCTCGCCGCATTACGGCGAAAAATGGGCAATGCATTGGCTCGACGCCGCCCGCTATGCCGACAGCGACGGCTATGAGCGCGACCCGCCGCGGCCGTATGCGTGGCGCTGGCGGCAATGGGTCATTGAAGCCATCAACCGCGACATGCCCTTTGATCAGTTCACCATTGAGCAGATCGCCGGCGACTTGCTCCCGCGCGCCTCGAGGTCCCAGCGCGTCGCAACCGGCTTTTTGCGCAACGGCACGAAGAACCGCGAAGCGGGCGTCCAGAGCGCCGAAAAGCGGTTCGAGGAAACGATTGACCGCATCAGTACGATCGGAACCGTATGGCTGGGGTTGACGGTCGGTTGCGCGCAGTGCCACGACCACAAATACGACGCGTTGTCGCAGCGCGAGTTCTACCAACTCTTCGCTTTCTTCAACAACACCGTCGAACGCGACATCGAAGCTCCGCTGCCCGGCGAGTCAGGTCCGCTGCTGCGCGAGCTGCCGGCTTACTATGCCGAGCGCCGCAAGATTCTCGATGACAATTCCGTTCCCCAACTACAGGCCGCCTGGCGCGAGCGCATGATCGAGGCGATGGAAAACCCCGGCGTTAACACCGACTGGGACTTCTATCTCACCGAATGGCGTGCCGCCAATGACCGTGCTGACTGGCTGATGCGGACCGACGCCGATGAGCTGACTCAACTCGAGCGCGACAAGGTCACCGACTGGTTTCTTAGATTAAAGGGCCCGGCAATTCTCAAGGACGAGGAACTCAAGCAGCGCCTCGACGAAGTTCGCGAGCAACTAACCCAACTGGCCGCCGAACTGCCGACCCGCACGCGCGCCTATACGATGATCGAGCGTTCCGAACCCGTCGCCGCCCACATCGCTCTGCGCGGCGACTATCGCGCCCCGGGCGTCGCCGTGGACCCAGGCACGCCGGCCGTATTGCCGCCAGTTAAAGACGCATCCGAGCATCCCCGTCTTCAATTGGCCCGGTGGCTCGTCTCGAGGGAAAATCCGCTCACCGCCCGCGTGAACGTCAATCGCATGTGGCAAGAGTTCTTCGGACGCGGCCTGGTGCGCACGGTCGGCGATTTTGGCACGCAAGGGGAGGCCCCGTCGCATCCGCGACTGCTCGATTGGCTGGCCGACGAGTTCCAATCCGCGGGTTGGAGCCGCAAGCGACTCCATCGTCTGATTGTGACTTCGGCGACCTACCGGCAGTCCTCGCACGCCCGGCCCGACTTATCCGAACGTGATCCCGAGAACAAACTGCTCGCCCGCCAAAACCGCCTTCGTCTGCCCGCCGAGTTGCTGCGCGACAACGCCCTCGCCGTCAGCGGCCTGCTCTATCCCAAAATCGGGGGGCCGAGCGTCTTTCCGCCGCAGCCGCCCGGCGTCGCCGAAATCGGTTATGCAAAGAAGGAGTGGAAGACCGACCTGGGGCCGGAACGCTACCGCCGAGGGCTCTATATTCATTTCCAACGCACCGCGCCCTATCCGATGCTGGTGAATTTTGACGCGCCCGATACGCTGACCACCGCGCCGCGCCGCGAACGCTCGAACACGGCCTTGCAGGCGCTCAATCAGCTCAATGACGCCGTACTGCTCGAAGCCGCGCAGGCCCTGGCGGTCCGCGTGCTGACCGAGGCGCCGAGCGACGGCTTCGCCGGCCGGCTCGATTACGCCTATCGACTCTGCCTGAGCCGATCGCCCGAGCCGCGCGAAAAGGATCGCCTGACGACGTTTTGGAAAAGCCGCGAACGGGCCTTCGCCGAGAATCCCGAAAGCGCGCGGCAACTGGTCTCATTCGTTCCGCCCGACGCCGCGCCTGAAGAAACCGCCGCTTGGGTCAGCCTGGCGCGAGCTTTGCTGAATCTCGATGAATTCATCACTCGTGAATGAAGCAGGAGGAAGAATTCGCGCCGGCCGCGAAGTGGGGCAGGTCTCCAGGCCTGCCCATCCACGCGCACTGAGAGAGCACCCATTATGACCCGCCTCCAATTCAACCAAATCCAGTCCCGGCGTGATTTTCTCCGAAACAGCGCCAACGGCATTGGTACCCTGGCTCTCGCCGACCTGCTGGCCTCGGAAGGCCTCACCGCGGCCGCCGGCGACTCCCCCGCCGCCGGCCCGCTCGCCCCGCGCCAACCGCACTTCCCCGCCAAGGCCAAGAGCGTCATCTACATGTTCATGGAAGGCGGTCCCAGCCAATATGAGCTGTTCGACCCCAAGCCCGGCCTCGAGGAATACGACGGCCAATCGCTCCCTGAGTCGCTCACCAAAGATCTCAAGCTGGCCTTCATCAAACCGACCGCCAAAGTCATGGCGAGCCCCTTCGGCTTTCAGCGCCACGGCGAATCGGGAATGGAACTTTCCGAGCTGCTGCCCCATCTCGGTTCGGTCGCCGACGACATCACGCTCGTCCGCTCCATGCACACCGATGCCTTCAACCACCACCCCGGCCAATTGCTGCTGTTCACCGGCAGCATCCAATTCGGACGCCCGACCATGGGGGCGTGGACGATCTACGGGCTGGGCAGCGAGTCCCGCAACCTGCCGGGCTTCGTCGTGCTTTCATCGGGGAAGGGAACCAGCGGCGGGACCACGAACTTTTCGAGCGGTTTTCTGCCCTCCCACTATCAGGGCACCGTTTTTCGCAACCAGGGCGACCCGATTCTCTACCTCTCGAATCCGCCCGGCGTTACGCGCAACGATCAACGCGAAACCCTCGACTTGATCCGCGACCTCAACACCGAGCGCTACGAGAAAACGGGAGACCGTGAAATCGCCTCCCGCATCGCCTCCTACGAGCTGGCCTTTCGGATGCAAACCGAAGGCCCCGATCTGATGGATTTCTCCGACGAGTCCGAAGACACGCTGGCGATGTACGGCATCCACTCCGGCAATGAACACCGCCGCCAATACGCAACGAACTGCCTTCTCGCCCGCCGCATGGTCGAGCGCGGCGTCCGCTTCGTTCTCATGATGGACGCCAGTTGGGACGACCACACCTACCTGAAGCGCAATCTTCCCAAACGCGTCGAGGAAATCGACCAACCCACGGCGGCGCTGATCAAGGACCTCAAACAACGTGGCCTGCTCGACGAAACGCTCGTCGTGTGGGGCGGGGAATTCGGGCGCACTCCGATGGTCGAAATCCGTAAGCCCGAGGAAGCCGCCAATGCCGGCCGCGATCACCACCCGCACGCCTTCAGCATGTGGATGGCGGGGGGAGGTATCAAGGGCGGCCACGTCCACGGGAAAACCGACGACCTGTGCCTGCACGTGACCGAAGACCCCGTTCACGTCCACGACCTACAAGCGACGATGTTGCACTGCCTCGGCTTCGACCACGAAAAACTGACCTATCGCTACCTCGGCCGTGACTTCCGTCTCACCGACGTTGCCGGCAAAGTCGTCGAACCAATCCTGGCGTAAGCTCAGCCCGAACGAATCGAGTTGTACGGCAAGCGACGTGGCGCACGTCACCAGTGTCGGCATTCGTGCCGACATGTCTTCCTCATCCACCCGGCTCGCCAATTTGACCCCCGTTCAGCCATCCGATATTCTCAAAGATGCTCTCGGGGCCGGTCTTGCCGGGGTCGACGAGCCACACCACCCCGAGGCCGCCACGACATTCTGAAGCCCGGCCTGCGACGCGCTCCATGCATGTGTTCGAACTCACGCGGGCGCTGATCGATATCGATTCGGTCACGCCCAACGAAGGCCCGATAGGCGACTTTCTCTACGAATACGTGCGCCCGCTCGCCGAAAAATACGACGGCCAAATCGAAAGAATGCCCGTCGCCGAAGGCCGCAACAACGTCTACGCGAGGTGGGGCAAGCCCGAAATCGTCTTCTCGACGCACATGGATACGGTGCCGCCGTTCATCCCGTCGAGTGAAGACGCCGAAGACATTTGGGGCCGCGGGGCTTCCGACACACATGGCATCGCCGCTTCGATGCTCAAGGCCGTCGAAGCCTTGCTGGCCGCGGGCGAACGCGACCTCGCCGTGCTCTTTGTCGTCGGCGAGGAAGTCGACGGCATCGGCGCGGAGACGGCCAATGAGAATCCGCCCGACGTTCGTTATCTCATCAACGGCGAACCGACTGAAAATCGGCTCGGGCTCGGAACCAAGGGCGCGCTGCGCATCGAGCTCGAAGCCGAAGGCAAGGCGGCGCACTCGGCCTACGTCGAGCTGGGCGAATCGGCGATCGAGAAGCTGCTCGACAATCTCGAATCGCTCCGAAAAATCGAGTGGCCCGTCGATGAAATCCTGGGGTCGAGCACGCTCAATATCGGGACGATCTCAGGCGGCGAGGCGGCCAACGTGATCCCGGATCGCGCCGCGGCGTCGATCGTCATTCGCGTCGTCTCCGACCTTGAAGAGCTGAAGAAGCTCGCTCTTTCGGCTTTCGACGGCCGCGTTCGAGCCGTCATCGGTTCCGAATGCCCGGCGGTCCATTTGAAATCCCTGCCGGGTTTCGAAACCTCGATCGTCAAATACGCGACCGACATTCCGAAGCTGAGCAACTGGGGCCGGCCCCTGTTGATCGGCCCGGGAACGATCCACGTCGCCCATACGCTGGAAGAGCGCGTCCCCAAGAAACAACTGCTCGAAGCGGTTGACCTCTACCGCAAGCTGTTCAAACAGCTGCGAACGACGACGTAGGGACGACCCCGTCCCCTGTCTCCCCGAATCGAAGGAAGGTTTTGTGCCATGGAAAACAAGATTGAAGTCGGCGTACTCGGCGCGACCGGAATGGTCGGCCAACAGTTCATCAATCAATTGCAGGGCCACCCGTGGTTCGAGCTGACGTGGCTCGGCGCGAGCGAACGTAGCGCGGGCAAACTCTATCGCGAAGCCGCAAACTGGACGCTCGACGGCGATATCCCCGCCTCGGTCGCGGACCAAATTGTGCAGGCATCCACGCCCGGCGACTCCCCTAAGTTGATGTTCTCAGCCATGGATGCCGGCGTCGCCGGTCCCATCGAGCAGGCTTTCGCCGGTGCCGGCTGCCTGATTGTCTCGAACTCGCGCAATCACCGCATGGACGCCGACGTGCCACTGCTGATCCCTGAAATCAACGCCGATCATCTCGGTCTGATTCCGATCCAGCGCAAGAATCGCGGCTGGTCGGGCGCGATCGTGACCAATCCCAACTGCTCGACCATCGCGATGACGATGGGCCTGGCGCCGCTGAAGCCCTTCGGGATCACGAAGATTCTTGCCGCCACGATGCAGGCGATTTCCGGGGCCGGCTACCCCGGCATGCCCTCGATGGACATCGTCGGCAACGTCGTCCCCTACGTCGGCGGCGAGGAGCCCAAGATGGAAAGCGAGACGAAGAAGATCCTGGGCAATTTCAGCGGCGAGGGCGTCGCCAACCTCGCGGCCGCCGTCAGCGCCCATTGTAATCGCGTCGGCGTCGTCTACGGCCATACCGTGGCGGTGTCGGTTTCGCTCGATCAGAGCCCGTCGATCGAGGAGTTAAAGGAAGCCTTCGCGTCGTTTCGCGGCGTGCCGCAGCAGAAGGACTTGCCGAGTGCGCCCAAGCAGCCCGTGCATGTGATGGCCGCCGACAACCGGCCGCAACCGAGGAAAGACGCGTTGATCGAGGGCGGCATGGCCGTCTGCGTCGGCCGCGTCCGCGAGTGCCCGGTGCTGGACTACAAGTTTGTCGTCCTCGCCCACAACACCATCCGAGGGGCCGCCGGAGGCGCCGTCCTCAACGCCGAGCTGCTAAAGAGCGAAGGCTTGCTTGACTGACCAAACCGAGCCGCGCGCGTTAGCAAGCGGTATGCGACAAAGCCACTCAACCCGAAAGAGAGCGGCGAAACCGCGCTGCCCGGGAGAGAGAGCGTAGCGCAAGCCTCTCGCTTGCGCCCTTTCTCGCAACCGGCTCGACTTGAACATTGGCCCAGGGTGGAGCAAAGCGACACCCAGAGTACATACCGGCACCTTGGACACCACAAGCAAGATGGGAGCCCGTTTCACCGGGCTCCCTCAAGACAGGCCGGCATCGTGCGCTTTGCCGGTCAGGCGATGAGAAATGCGGTCTACCCCGCCTCCGTATCCTCGTGCGCCCGAGCCTCCCCGCTGCGCACAATCGCAAACTTCGTACTAATCGGCCCGAACATCTCATAGACCACAACCGACGCCAAAATCACCGTCGTAACGACCTCGGCATAGAGCGGGAAACGGCGGTCGACTGCCAACGCGATGCCCACCGCCAGCCCGGCTTGCGCCATCAAACCGAACCCCAAATACCGCTGAACCAGGGGATCGAGATTTAACCGCCGCGCCCCCCACATCGCCCCAAAGAACTTCCCTCCCGCCCGCGCGATCAAGTACAGGAAACCCAACACGCCGATCGAGCCGATCAGTTGAACGTCGAGATCCGCCCCGGCGATGACGAAGAAGATGGCGTAAAAGGGCGGATCGGTGCGGGTCAACGTCGCAAACAGGCGATGGCTGCTCGCCGAGAGATTCACCATCGTCGCGCCGACCGCGAGGCTGGCGATCAGAGTCGACAAATCCAGCAACAACGCCGAACCCACGCACAGCAACACGCAGCCGGCCAGCAGGATCTGTACTTCCCCGTGCGCGGTCACCTGTTTGGCCCAACCCGCCAACAGCAGGCCTACCAGATAACCCAGCGCGACCGAGCCGACCAATTGCCAAACCAGCGGGAACAGAGACCGGTACAGGGTATCCCAGAACGGCTCGCCGATCGCCAAACTGGCCGAGAAATCAATCACCGACGCAACCAGAATGAAAATGGCCAAACAGAGAATGTTGTTCACGGCGATGATGCCCAGCAACGTGTTGCTCAGCGGCCCGTCGCTGTTGCACTCGCGGATCACCATCAGCGTCGAGGCCGGCGCGGTCGCCATCGCCACCGTGCCCAGTAAACATGCGACCTGCCAGGGTTGGCCCGCCGCGAACATGCAAGCAGTGACCAACAACGCGGCCAAGACGGATTCCGCCAAAGTGACCAGAACGATCTGCCTTCCCACCGTCGCGAACCGTTCGAACTCAAACACCGACCCTATCGAAAACAGGATCAACCCCAAGGCCACTTCGCTGAGAACCCCGAGTGCCGCCAGGTTTTCCGAGCTGACCCACCCCAGTACCGACGGTCCCAGCGCCACGCCGGCCAGGATGTAGCCGGTGACCTCGGGTACCCGAACAAACTTCACCAAGTGCCCGGCCAGCAACGCCAGGAGCAAGATAACGCCGAGGGACGTAAGTTCATTCATGGTGAATCAGAGGCAGCAAACTGCCTCGCAGAGATCGCGGCCCACGACCGGCGACAACCCAAGCGACGACCAATTTCTCAATCCTAGCGGCAGCCCCAAGCCCGTAGCGCAACTCCCCTTGAGACCCACGGCTCTATCTCCTCATGCAGGCCTACGCCCCGGCGAACATCACCCCGCCGCCGGCCGGGCCTCCACGAACCGCGTTTCGACCAACAAAACCACCAAGGCCGCCGCACCCAGCACCACCGACGCCCCCGCCGTCCACACCACCGCTTCGATGCTGATCACCGCCGTCAGCCTTGACGCCGCCCAGCACGCCACACTGCCTCCCACGACAAAGAACGCGAGCAGAAAGGTCAACGCCGAACTCTGCCGCGGGCCTAGTTGTCGGCCGATCCAACGCAACAGCAGCGAAAGCAGCACGCCCGTGCCGGCGCCGAAGACGACCGTTCCCGCGACGATCCCCGACGGCTCCGTCGCTCGCAGCAAGAAGGCGCAGCCGATACCGCAGCCGACAACCGCCCCAAGCATCCGGCTCGAGCGTTCTTCGAGCCCGGCAAACCGCCGACCCGCCAATAAGGCCGTGATGATCGCCAGCCAATAGACGATCCCTACCGCGATGCCCAGGTGCAGTCCCGAACCCAGCTTGCCGCCTACGTAGATCGGCAGAAGGCCGGCCATCGTTCCGTGCGCTCCGCCGAAAAGCCCGACCACCAGCGTCAACAGCAACCCGCTCGGGGTCATGAGGATTTTCCACCCGCTCGCCACAACGTCAGGCGCAACCCGGCGCGGCGCGTGCATCAGCCACGATAGCAACGCCGCCGATGCAAGCAAAGCGGCCAACCAGAGCATCATCGACGAAAGCGTGAGGACTCTGAAGAAGATCCACACGAAGAGACTGATCGTCAGGGCGCCCCAAGCCCATGCAAACCCCAACAGTCCCGCGGCTGTTTCCGTTCGCGCGATGACGCTCAGGAGCAAAGGCGGCTGTGTGCCCACCAGTAAGCCGACGGCGATCCCCATTCCCACAGCCGGCGGCAATACGCCCGCGGGAGAATAGGTGGTCGACAAAGCGGCCAAGCTCAGCGAAGAGCATAGTCCCGACATGACTACCGCGAAGCCGCCCAGATCCCCTTTCCGCAACACCCGAGCCGAGCCGACGGAAGCGGCAACGACTCCCGCGCCGAAGGCCGGCATGCCTTGACCCGCCAACCCGACATCCATGTTCGATTGCGCCGACCACAACGTGAAAACAATCCCCGGCAGCGTCAGTTCCGCGCCCAACAGCAAAGCCGCGAACGCCGCGGCTCGAACCGCCGCGGGCTCCGGTGTGCCCGTCGAGGCGACGGCGGGTTCTTGCGGGCTTTGAATCACCCGTGCATTCTAGCAAGCGCCGTCGGTGCAACTGAAATACGGTTTGTTGGACTCAACCAGGGCTGGATCTGTGAGATCTCATAAACAGGCTCAAGTGGCGGCCGCGTTCCGCCGAGGCTACCACCTGCGGTTTCAAGCATTTGCGCCGCATCGGCGTCATCAGCCGAAGCCGGCACGCCGCTTGCAGGGAATCGACCTAGGGAAGCCCGGAGGTTCGGATTTCTGAGGGTCTGAGCCGCTTTGGAGGGTTACCTCAACCCCGCATGGGGTTTCAAAGTCCCGGTCTATGGGGTGGACCGGGACTTTTTTTTCGAGTGACGTGATACGCCTCCAGGAGTCTTGCCGCCATTCCCGGCAACATGTCCCGTCGAGACTCCCCGCGACGGCCTCAGCTCTTGCGCGCCGCCCACCCGCCCACCAACGGCAGGTGGAACTTCTTCCCCTGGAAAGCCTTAATGGCCCCGAGAACCGCCAACACGAAGAACCCCAGCACGATCAGGCTTTGAAGAGGCGGGAAGAAAAACCCCACGCCGATCATGCTGAAAATCCCGCCCAGAATCGCAAGCCCAATGTAGCCCACCATCAAACCCCCGAATAGCAGCAGCGACTGCATGCAGTGGAAGCGCACCAGCCGATCTTTATTGAACGGCTCGATCATCAGAAAAAGCACCGCCAAGGGAGTGACGTAGGCCAGAGCCGCCGCGATATCTTGCGAGCCCGCGACGGATGCGCCACCGGGAGCGCTCTCGGGAGCACTATGGGCTTCGGGTCCCGCCGGGTTGCGCGGCCTGAGACGCACCAGGTTCGGCGGTGGCAGTTCCGCACTGGGCGCAAAACCTCACTCCACTGACATCGGCGCCGCATTGCGTGCAAAAAGGCATCAGATTTCACTCCCGCTCAACAAAGGAAAGGCCGCGATCGGCGATCCGCGACCGTTGCGGCCAGTATACCGTGAGAGGCCGAACCAACGTGCGATGGGTGTGCGACATAAATGTGGGAGAATTGGCAGGTCGCGGGCACCGGAAAAGGCTCTTGCAATCGAAACCGTCTCGTACCGAGGGGCGGCAGACGCTCGAGCGGCCCCGGCAGGGGCCCCGGAATTTAGTGGGACCGAAGGCATTAAACGAAATAGCCCTGGAGGGGCGCGGGAAATCTTGTTCCGGCGCCCCGCTGGGGCTTCCCGTCCGGTGTCCCTTTTTCCCACCGCTGAAGCCGTGGGAAAAATTCCAGGGCTCCCGCCGGAGCCTGTGGGCGTGGATTTCCGAGTACAACTCTACTTTCGATCGCTCGCGTCGCGAGAAAGGATGTCCCACATTTAGGTCGCGCACCCACGTGCGATTCGCGCTCCTCCGCTCCTTCGAGGCCGCGTCCGCGAATCTCTACCGCCGCCTCGCCTCGAAAAACTTCCTCAGCCGCCGCAGGCATTCCTCGGCCAATACGCCCTCGACGACTTCGACCCTGTGGTTCAACAACTCCGAGTCCGCCACGCGAAACTTGCTGCGCACCGCCCCGAAGCGCAGGTCGCGCGTCCCGAAGACCAACCGCTTGACCCGCGCGTTCACCAACGCCCCGGCGCACATCGCACACGGCTCCATTGTTACGTAAAGCGTAGCCGCGGTCAGTCGGTAGGTGTCGAGCCGGCGGGAAGCCTCACGGAGCGCGATCATCTCGGCGTGCGCCGTCGGGTCGCGCGAAGCAATCGGAGAATTGGCGCCGGCGCCGACGATCTTGCCGCCCGCCACGACCACCGCGCCCACCGGCACCTCGCCCCGCGCTTCGGCTTCGTCCGCCCGCGCCAGCGCTTCGCGCATGAATCGTTCGTCGTTGGCTTGGATTTCCGCGCCCATTTCCACCGAGTCTAACGGAGCCTGGCAGCCCGCCGGCGGAAGCTCATCGAACTAGCCCGCATTTCTCACCGCCTGACGAGCAAAGCACACGAAAGGTCCGCCATTACTTCGTTGCGCTTGCTCGCCGTGCTCACCGTACTGTTCAAGTACGCCTCCGTGCGTCAAGCGGCGCGCGCCTCGTACTGACGGACCTTTCGTGCACTTTGCCTCGCCACGCGGTGAGAAAAGCGGGCTAGCTTGTATCCCACAATCAGTTGAGCGCGAAAATCGGTGGCTGTTCCGAAAATACACCCGGAATCTGCTCGGCGCCGAAGTCCCCGACGTGGCGTGAGCCTCCAGGCTTGCCGCGCCCCGAGTCATCGGGGCGGGTCTTGGATTGCCGCCTTGCGAGGTCTCGCGAATTCGGGGATACGAACCGATGAATCGGTTCCGGCAAGCGTGGACGCTCGCGCCACGTCCCCGCCGGGCCGCGAAACGCCGTCGATCACTATTCGGAGCTTAACTCGACTGTCGCCGCGTGCCGACCCCATCGCGTTGAGCCCTGACCGGGCGTCAGTCGACGAATAAGAACTCGTTGCTGTTGAAGATCAGCCGCGCCAAATTGGCCGTTCCGCGACGGCCGGCGTAGTCGGCCAGAAGGCGCGCTTCGGTCGGGTCCGGAGAACGCGCCAGCGCAAGCCGATAGGCGTAATCGATCTGGCGATCCAAGTCCCGGCTGTGGGCGCGCAGCCGGGTCGCGAAGTGCTCCGACTGTTGCACCATTAACGGGTCGTTGAGCAGCGCCAGAGCCTGAACCGCCGTCAGCGTGCTGCTGCGCTTGTCCACCAGCAACGACGGGTCCGCGCAGTCCAGGCTCTCCATGAAGGGGTCTTGCACGCTGCGAACCAGGAAGCGATAGACGCTGCGACGCCGTGCCTCCGGACTCGCAAAGTCAAATCGAGCATAGTCGTAAATCGGTGAATGGTCGTCCTTGAAAAAGAAGTGCTCGGCCGACGGCCCGCCCATCGTCCGGTCCAGTTGGCCGCTCACCGCCAACACCGCGTCTCGCACCGATTCCGCATCGAGCCGGCGGCGGTTGATCCGCCACAGAAACTGATTCGATCCGTCCGCCACCTCGTTCGCGGCGTTATGGACCGAGGCCTGACGATACACCGCGCTCGTGGTAATCAGCCGATGCAGACTCTTCAGCGAACCGCCCCTGTCGCGAAACCAGACGGCCAACCAATCGAGCAATTCCGGATGCGTCGGGCGGCCCCCCATCTTCCCGAAATCGTTCGGCGAGTCGACCAGCCCTCGTCCGAAGTGATAGTGCCAGACGCGGTTGACGATCGAACGCCAGGTGAGCGGGTTGGCCGGGTTGGTGATCCACTTGGCCAGCGCCAGCCGACGCTCGCCCTCGGCGGCCCCGTCGGGAAGTTCAAACCGGGCCGGCAGATCGCGCACCGCCGAGACGGTTCCAGGCGACATGAGTTTACCCGGGGCTTCCACGCTGCCGCGTGCCAACAAGTGAATCGGCCGCGGCTCCCAGGGCGGCGTGTGATTGCCGTGTGTCTTGAAATAGTTTGCCGCTGTGTAGACCCATTCGGGCTCGGGCAGCTTTTCGAGCGCCTCGTCGATCTGCTCGAGCCGGGTTTCGAGCCATTCGAGCCGCTCGCGGGTGGGGGCGTCGAGCCGGGTCCGGACGAGCGGCTTCCTCTCCGTCGCGATCGCCTCTTGCTCCTTGGAGATTTCCCCTTGGCGCTTCCTGGTTTGCTCCGTCTCGACCTCGCCGACTTTCGGCAGTAAGTCTTCGAACTCCGCGCTGAGCTTCGCGCGCCGGGCATCGAGCGCCTTGATCGCCGGGCTGGTAACCTCTTTCGCGATCGCGAGCAAAGGCTGCATGGCGGCTTCGATTTGGCGCCGTTGTTTCCAAAAAGCTTGTCGTTCCTTGTGGACGACGGGGTCGCGGTCGTAGGGCAGCTCGGCGCGGTCAACCCCGGCGAAGACGGCTTGCAGCGAGTAGTAGTCTTCCTGCTTGATGGGGTCGAACTTGTGGTCGTGGCAGCGCGCGCAATGGGCCGTCAAGCTGACGAAGGTCGACATGGTCGCCGCCAGCATGTCGTCGCGGTCGAGCAGACGGGCGATCTTCTTGTCTTTGGTGCCCTCGCGCAGCTCGGCGTGGCCGACGTAGTCCCAGGGGCCGGCGGCGATGAAGCCGGTGGCGATCAGGCCGTCGGCCGAATCGGGTGCGAGCACATCGCCGGCAAGCTGCTCTTCAACGAACAGCGCGTAGGGCTTGTCTTCGTTGAAGGCGCGAATCACCCAGTCGCGATAAGGCCAGGAATGGCGGCGCGCTTTGTCCTTGTCATAGCCGTGCGACTCGCCGTAGTGGACGACGTCAAGCCAGTGACGTCCCCAGCGCTCGCCGTAGCGAGGCGAAGCGAGCAGGCGGTCGACGAGGTTTTGATAGGCGCGCTCGGAGTCGTCGTTGATAAAGGCTTCGACTTCGTCCGGGGTCGGCGGCAGCCCGTGTAGATCATAGGTCAGGCGGCGAATCAACGTGCGGCGGTCGGCCTCGGGTGAGTGCGAGAGCTTCTTGTCGTTGAGCTTCGCGAGGATGAAGCAGTCGATATCGGTACGGACCCAGGGCGACGGTGTCGCGGGCGCGGGAATCGGAGTGAGGGGCCGGAACGACCACCAGATGCCGGCCTCGGAATCGTCGTCCGTGCCGTCGTTGGTTGCGCCTTCGCTGACCCAGCGCCGAATCAACGAGACTTCGTCGGCGGTGAGCGGCGCGCCGGCTTTCGGCATGGCGGGTTGAGGGCCGCTGATGACGCGGATGAGAAGGCTCTCGTCGGGTTGGCCCGCGACGACCGCCGGGCCGCCCTTGCCGCCTTTCAGTAGGGCGGCGTGTCCGGCGAGCGATAGGTCGGCTTGCGGGTTTGTCGCGGCGTGGCAGACAGAGCAGCGCGCTTCGAGAATCGGGCGGATGTGCCGTTCGAAGCTGACCGGGGTTTGGGCGTCGGCGGACCCGGTCGTGAAGGTCGACAGAACCGCGAGCAGGGCCCACAAAGCATGGAACCTTTGGTTCATCACAGTCCTGATTATAGCCGTCAAGCGCTCCGAATCGAACCGGCGAGGGTGCTGCATTCCTAAGGAATATGAACCCTATTGCCGACAACTTGGTTCCGGAATCGGTGAGAGGCCGTTGGTCGTGCGCCCGTTGCTTGCGGCGCGGGAACGACCGATCGAGATCGACCCTGTGAATCCAGCGAAAGGCCGGGCCGGTCTTGCGCTGTGGGGGCGGCCCTTTCACTGTTCTGGTGGTGAGCGCCGGCGGGTCCCGCATACCGAGACGTCGAGAATGCGACCTCATTCAACCAGTGGCCGTCCATGGGATCGATGGACCGGGGGGCGGTTCAAGCTCTCAAAATCTCGGGGATATCGTGCTTGGCCGTTTGGAGGACCGCGCAGCGGTTCAGCCGCCGGAACTTTCTCGCTTGCGCGCCTCAAGAGCTTTGAGGATAAGTTCAACTTGCTGTTGCAGCGGAAGAGTTCCTTGGGGGCCGAGAGCCCTCAGAATTGACTCAACTTGGTCGTGTTTTGCATAAGACGGTTCCGGGCCGAACAAGTGGTCCACGCGTTTGCTGAGTTGTTCAATGGAATGTTGTAAGGCCTTGATCTGATTCTGGAGAAGGCGTGTCGTGTTGTCAACCTGCGTTTGCGTGGCGATTTTCCCCTTTAGCTCGTTCACATCGTCGCGCAGGGCCTTTTGTTCGGTCTGCGTGGCGGCCTTGCCTTTCAGCTCATTCACATCGTCGCGGAGGCCTTTTTGTTCCATCATGAACTTTCCGATTCGAATGAAAACACCCACGATGGCAAGGACCGCGACAACAGCGGCAGCTAACGGACCCAACGTTTGGACGGACAAGCACTCCACGATTTCGGCTCCCCGAGCGCGGCAAAAAACGTACCTTGTCACATGGCACGGAAACCGGGGAGATGAAATTCGACAACCAGGCCGTCATGGCTTCCATCGTCGCGGTTCGTGGAGAGGATTAGCCCGCTTTTCTCACCGCGTGGCGAGGCAAAGTGCATGAAAGGTCCGTCAGTACGAGGCGCGCGCCGCTTGGCGCGCGGAGGCGTACTTGAACAGTACGGTGAGCACGGCGAGCAAGCGCAACGAAGTAATGGCGGGCCTATCGTGTGCTTTGCTCGTCAGGCGGTGAGAAATGCGGGCTAGTCCGGCCGGCACGGGTTGGCCGCCCGCGTTGGCTGCGTTGCCGCCGTATAGGAGGGGCCTTTCGCTATTCTGGTGGTGAGCGCCGGCGACCGCAAAACCCGCGGCGACACTTCCAATATGCCGTATTCAAACCGCAAGCCCATCCGACTGAACCGCGACTTCGCCGCTGCGCCGCGGGGCCGTTTCACGGGCCGCTTCGCGGTCGGCTGCGCGCTTCTCGCGGTCACCTCGACTGCGTCGTCGCAATCGCTGACCTTCGAGGAGTATCAGCCGGTCTCGACGCTCGTGGTTCCGGAACATCCGACGACAAGGGCGAAGTTTCCTGTCATCGACATTCACAGTCATCACTGGGATGCGGAAGGCAAGGAGCTGGATCGTATCGTTGGAGAAATGGACCAGCAGAATCTCCGTTTGCTCGTCAATCTCAGCGGCAGGAGCGGGGAGACTCTCAAGCAGTTCGTTCGCAACTACACGCGGGGTTATCCGGGGCGTTTTGCGATTTTCGCCAATGTGGACTTCAGCGGTATTGACGACAAAGAGTGGGGCTCGAGGGCGGCGGCCCAACTCGAGCGCGATGTCGAAAACGGAGCCCAAGGCCTGAAGATCTACAAGAATCTGGGCCTTAGTGTGTTCTACAAAGACGGCCGCCGGATGCCGGTGGATGATCCGGCGATCGACCCGGTTTGGCGGATGTGCGCGAAGTTGAAGGTCCCGGTCTTGATCCACGTCGCCGAGCCGGCTCCCTTCTTTGAACCCGTCGACAGCAAGAATGAACGCTGGCTCGAACTGAAAATGTTTCCCCAGCGGCGGCGCCCGCCCGACAAGTTTCCGCGTTTCGAGGAACTCAACGGCGAGCGCGACCGCTTGGTGGGAC
This sequence comes from Bryobacterales bacterium, assembly GCA_965238125.1. GTDB lineage: Bacteria > Acidobacteriota > Terriglobia > Bryobacterales > UBA6623 > UBA6623. The sequence goes on from OZ250179.1 coordinate 2,987,726, forward strand.
GTCATCCGGGCGTCAATTTCATCATCGCTCACCTGGGCTGGCACGGAAACGATTTGGGGCGTCTGGAGAGACTCTTCGCGAAGTACCCGAATTTCTACACCGAGATGGCGGCGGTCTTGGCCGAGTTGGGCCGGCAGCCCTTCACGGCGCGGGAGTTCTTGATTCGTAACAAAGACCGGGTGCTGTTCGGGAAAGACACGTACAGGGCTTCGGAGTTTCCCTACTACTGGCGCGTGCTCGAAACCCGCGATGAGTATTTCGATTATTATCGACGGCGTCACGCGAATTGGAAAATGTACGGGCTCGACTTGCCCGACGAAACGCTGAAACACATCTACTACAAGAACGCCTTGCGGCTGGTACCCGGGATTGACCCCTCCGGTTACCCCGAGTAGGCGGGGAGGGCTGCGGCGTTCGTCTTGCTCGTTTCGGCGTTGCCCGGCGAAAGAAGAAAGCGAAAAGACTCGTGAAATATTGGCTTGGAATCGATATTGGAACCGGCGGGTCGCGCGCCTTGCTGGTGGATGCCGAGGGGCATATCGCCGCCGGCGTCACCGCTGCTCATGAAGACATCCACATGGCTCAGCCCCTCTGGGCGGAGCAACGTCCCCAAAACTGGTGGGAGGCCGCGGTGGAGGCCGTCCAAGGCGTGCTGGCCAAGGCCGGCGCGGCCGGCGACGACATCGCCGGCATCGGGCTTTCCGGTCAGATGCACGGGCTCGTGTTGCTGGACGCGGAGAATCAAGTCGTGCGGCCGGCGCTGATCTGGTGCGACCAGCGCTGCCAGGAACAAGTCGACTGGATCAACTCTGTCGCCGGCGAAGAGATGGTCCTCGAGCAGACGGCGAACCCGGTGTTGACCGGCTTCACGGCGCCGAAGCTGATCTGGGTTCGCGACCACGATCCGGCGAGTTACGAAAAGACGCGGCAGGTTCTGCTTCCGAAAGACTATGTTCGGTTTTGCTTGACCGGAGAATTTGCGGGGGATGTCTCGGACGCCTCGGGCACGGCGCTGTTCGACGTGGTCAACCGCCGTTGGGCCGAGCCGCTGATTGACAAGCTTGGGATCGATCGTTCCGTATTGCCGCGAGTTGTGGAGTCTTCCGAGGTGTGCGGTGCGATCACCGCCGAAGCGGCCACCAAGACGGGCCTCAAGGAAGGCACGCCGGTTGTGGGCGGGGCGGGGGACCAAGCCGCCGGCGCGGTGGGCTCGGGGATTGTCGATCCCGGACTGGTTTCGTGCACGATAGGGACATCGGGGGTCGTTTTTTCTCACCTCGACAGGGTCGATTACGATCCCCAAGGACGGGTCCACACCTTCTGTCACGCTGTTCCGGGCAAGTGGCATGTGATGGGCGTGACGCAGGGCGCGGGGCTGAGTCTGCAATGGTTTCGCAATCAACTCGGGAGTGACGCCGTGGCGGCCGCCGAAGAGAATGGCGTCGATCCGTACGATCTGCTGATCGAAGAGGCCGCCGGTGCACCGGCAGGGAGCGAGGGTTTGTTCTGGCTTCCCTACTTGATGGGGGAGCGCACGCCGCACCTCGATGCCCAAGCGCGCGGAGGCTGGGTCGGTTTGACGGCGAAGCACACGCGGGCGCATCTGATTCGCTCGGTGATTGAGGGGGTTTCCTACAGCCTCCAAGATTGCCTGACGATCGTCGAGTCGCTGGGCGTGGATGTGGAAGTCGTGCGCGCGACTGGGGGAGGCGCTCGCAGCCCCTTCTGGCGGCAGGTGCTGGCGAACGTCTTTGACCGGCCGATTGCGACGCTCGAGACGCAGGAGGGCTCGGCCTACGGCGCGGCGCTTTTGGGGATGGTCGGCAGCGGACATCACGCGAGTGTGAGCGAGGCGTGTAAGGTGTCGATTCGCGAGCAGGACCGCATAGCTCCCGAGCGTGGGGCGAGCGAGGCGTATCAGAAGCGATACGAAGTTTTCAGCAGCCTCTACCCGGCGCTAAAGCAGTCGTATCGCGATATTGCTTCCCTATGAACCTTGCTTTCCAAACCGAGCCGCGACCGTAAGGGAGCGGTATCCGATGCAACCGCCGGCATCTGAAAAGAGTAGCGGACCTACAGCACCCCGCGGCCGCACCCCCTCATTCCCCGGCTAACCGTGTAGTAAGTTCAGCCAGTTGCCGCAAGCGCTCGGCCGCTTCGCCGGAATCGATCGAGCGGGCCGCTTCCCCGGCCCCGGCCCGAAAATCCTCCGCGCGCCCGGCGGCAACCAGCGCGGCCGCAGCGTTGGCGACCACGATGTCGCGGCGGGGGCCGGGGCGGCCTTCGAGAATTCCCTTGACAATCGCCGAGTTCGCTGCCACGTCTCCCCCGGCGAGGTCCTCGGCCCGGGCTTCGGGGAGTCCGAAATCGGCGGGTTTGACCTTGCTGAGAGTCACATCCCCGTCGCGGACTTCGGCGACAGTAGTGACACCGGTGGTTGTGATTTCATCGAGACCGTCTTCGCCGTGAACGACGAAAGCCCGACGCAGGCCAAGCCCGGCTAGAGCCTCGGCGATCATCGGGACGAGGCGTTCGGCGAACACGCCGACGACTTGCGCTCCGGCGCCGGTGGGGTTCGTCAGCGGGCCGAGGACGTTAAAGATGGTCCGCATCTTGAGTTGGCCCCGCACGGGCTGCGCGTATTTCATGGCCGGGTGAAAGCGCGGCGCGAACATAAAACCGACTCCGACCTGCTCGATTGATCGAGCGACGTGCTCGGGAGCGAGCGCGACTTCGACGCCTAGAGCTTCGAGTACGTCGGCGCTGCCGCAGCGGCTCGAAATCGAGCGGTTGCCGTGTTTGGCCACGGGGACCCCGGCGCCGGCGACGACGAGCGCCGTCGCGGTCGAGATGTTAAACGTGCCCGAGTCGTCACCGCCCGTGCCGCAGGTATCGACGAGCGCGTCGCGGTCAACCGCCATCAGCGGAACCGACGCCGCGTGACGTCGCATCGAGCGGGCGCAACCCACGATTTCGTCGACCGTTTCTCCTTTCATCCGGAGCGCGACGAGCAGCGCGCCGAGCAGGGCCGGGTCGACCTCGCCATCGAGAATTTCGTTCATCGCGGCCGAGGCTTCCTCGGCGGTCAGGTCGGTCTTTTCGGCTGCTTTGTGCAGGGCTTCGAGCGCGGCGCTCATTGCGGTTCGGCCTCCCGGGTTTTCGTTGCCTTCGCGTCGAATGATCGCTTATAGTGATGGTTCGATTTCGCGATTCCCCGATCGTACCACGGGGTTTCTCATCCCATGAAAATCCACGAATATCAGGCGAAGGAGATCCTTCGCCAACACAGCGTCCCGGTACCGCGAGGAAAGGTCGCCTTTTCGGCCGATGAGGTCAAGGCGGCGGCCGAGGAGCTGGGCGGCCGGGTGGTCGTCAAGGCGCAGATTCACGCCGGCGGACGCGGCAAGGGCGGCGGCGTCAAGATCGCCGAGAACGCCGATGAGGCGGCTCAATTGGCCGAACAAATCATCGGGATGACGCTGGTGACCCATCAGACCGGCTCGGAGGGGCGACTCGTCAAACGGGTGTTGGTCGAGGAAACGCTTCCGATCGAGAGAGAACTCTATCTAGGGGTCGTTCTCGATCGGGCTCTGGGGAAGCCGGTGTTCATGGCGTCGTCGGCCGGCGGGATGGAAATCGAGCAAGTCGCCGCCGATACGCCGGAGTTGATCTTAAAAGAAACGATCGAGCCCGGCCTGGGGCTCGCGGCTTTCCAAGCGCGACGGCTGGCCTTCGGGATGGACGTCCCGAGCGAGCTGATCGCGGCGGCGGCGAATGCGATGACGGCGTTGGCCGAGGCTTACGACGCGACCGACGCGAACTTGGTCGAGATCAATCCGTTTGTGCTGACCTCGGACGGCCAAGCGGTGGCGCTCGACGCCAAGATGGATTTCGACGATAACGCCTTGTTCCGGCACCCGGAGTTGAAGGACTTGCGCGATCTGGGAGAAGAGGAACCGCTCGAGACCGACGCCCACAATCACGGGCTGAACTACATCAAACTCGACGGCAACATCGGCTGCATGGTCAACGGCGCGGGCCTCGCGATGGCGACGATGGACATCATCCAATATGCCGGCGGAATGCCCGCGAACTTCCTTGACGCCGGCGGCGGTGCTAGCGCGGATCAGGTGAAAAACGGCTTTCGCATCATCCTTTCTGACAAGAACGTCAGGGCGATCTTGATCAACATCTTCGGGGGGATTTTGAAGGTCGATACGCTCGCGGAGGGTGTCGTGGCGGCGGCGAAGGAACTGGCTATCGAGGTTCCCATCGTGCTGCGGTTGGAAGGGACGAACGTCGAGTTGGGCCGGAAGATCTTGGCCGAGTCGGGGATGGATTTCATCGTGGCCGACAACATGAATGAGGCGGCCGAGAAGGTCGTGGCGGCCGCCGGATAGCGGCTCAGTGAGCCCCCATTTTTTCGCGGGCCCCGGCAAACGAGACGCGCATGAGCATATTGGTTGATGAAAACACCCGCGTCCTGGTCCAAGGGTTCGGACGTGCCGGGCAGTTCCATGCCGAACAGTGCATGAAATACGGCACGAAAGTCGTGGGCGCGGTTCGGCCGGGCAGGGGCGGCGAGGAAGTGATCGGCGTCCCGCTTTTCAATACCGTCCGAGAGGCCATGGCCGCCGTGGAGCCGAATGCTTCGATTGTTTTCGTTCCGGCTCCCGGCGCGGCCGACGCCGTCATGGAAGCCGCCGACGCGGGCATTGAGTTGGTCGTGGCGATTACCGAAGGAATTCCTGCGCGGGACATGGTGCGCGCGGCGTCGTATCTGCGCGACCGCCCGACGCGGCTCATCGGGCCGAATTGTCCCGGCATCATTTCGCCGGGCAAATGCAAGCTGGGGATCATGCCCGGGCATATCCATCAACAAGGCCATGTCGCGGTGGTTTCGCGGTCGGGAACGCTAACCTACGAAGCGGTGGGGCAGTTGAGCGCGTTGGGCATCGGGCAGTCGACTTGTATCGGCATCGGGGGCGACCCGATTATCGGGACGTCGTTTATCGACGCGCTGGCGCTGTTCAATGAAGACCCCGACACGCACGGGATCATCATGATCGGGGAAATTGGCGGGACGGCCGAGGAAGAAGCGGCCGCTTTTATCCAGGAGAACGTCAACAAGCCGGTGGCGGCGTTTATCGCGGGTCGGACGGCGCCTCCGGGACGACGCATGGGGCATGCCGGGGCGATTATTTCCGGCGGCAAGGGGACGGCGGCGGAGAAGGTCGCCGCGCTCGAGGCGGCCGGCATCGCCGTTGCCGCGACGCCGGCCGAGATGGGTTCGACGCTGGCGGGGCTGCTGTAGAAGGAAGAGCGGTTGGTCGGCGGGGATTTCTTTCAACGCCGGGTCGGGAAGATTGGTGATGGGCAGGCCTGGAGACCTGCCCCACTGCTCGACTGTGGCCTTCCAGGCAACTCTGCCGGCACCGGCTTGAGAGTCGTCGGGACTGTTGACTAGGACCGGCACGATTGCCGGTCACTACCCGGTTTTTTCAAGGATCAATAACAGAGAAATGGCAATTGAACGAACATTGACGATTATCAAACCCGACTCCGTTGCCGCGGGGAATGCCGGCCATATCATCGCGGCGATTGAGGGAGCGGGTTTCCAGGTTCTCGGCATGAAGAAAATCCGCCTGTCGCGGGCCGAGGCCGAGGCTTTCTATCAGGTCCACCGCGAAAGGCCGTTCTTCGAATCGCTGGTGACGTTTATGACCGAGGGGCCGGTGGTGCCGATGGCGCTGGAACGCGAGGACGCGATCGCGAAACTGCGCGAGATTATGGGGGTGACCAACTCGACCGAAGCAGCCAAGGGCACGATCCGTAATCGTTTCGGAACCGATATTGAACGCAACGCCATTCACGGTTCCGACGCACCCGAGACAGCGGCGGTCGAGCTGAAATTCTTCTTCAGCGAAATGGAATTGCAAGGTTAGACGCGGGCGGACGCTGCTGAGATTTGCTCTGCCTGTTTTGGCCCTCCAGTGACCAAACGACCGTGCGGGAGGCCAATACGCAGGCAACCGCACCCACCAACAGAAGGCCGATGTCACCGAGCTTGTTCGAGCGGGCGAGGCGAGTCCGTGCGAAGAAGCGGCGCCTTGGAGGACAACCGGGGATTCGTCGAGATGAGCCAGCACATAAACCCGCGCTAGATGGTTGGGGTAATCATGTAGCGGAGGAAGGTCGACGACCAGCAGCGGCGCGACGGTCATAAGACCGACAGCGGCAAGAAAAAGGACGTTCAGACGCGGCCTTGTCATGCGGCGGTCGAGATCGGCTTCGGCGGCTCGCGAGCGCGGACCCGAGGCGCGCGGACAACAGAGTCGGTTCACCTATTGTACCCGCGCGGCGCCAAGAAGGCCCAATCCCTCGTGGACCGGACCGCTGCCCCCCAAACGGGAATGAGTCGAGTGTTCTCGGCAATGAAAGCGCGGCAAATCTTGGAGCCGGATCCGACACGAAAAGACCGCCGCGGCCGGCTTCCCGGGCGACTGAATCCCTGTTCCTTGTAGCGCTCGAGCAGCGCCTTGAGCTTTTTGACGACTTCGGGGTGATCGACGTATACGTTGTTCCGTTCTCGGATATCCGCGGCGATGTCGTAGAGCTGGCCCGGTGGATCGTCGGGACCCGATTCCCATTCGCCGTAATTGCGCGATCCCGGACCGCGGCCGTCGATCAACTTCCACTTCCCTTGCCGAATCGCGAACATCCCGTCGGAGGAATGATGAACAATCGCCTCGCGAATCGGCCGTCGCGCTTCGCCGACCAGCGCCGGCAGGATGCTGTAACTATCCTCCGCGCTGCCGTTCGGTAAGTCCGCGCCCGCGATCTCGGCGGCCGTTGCCGTCAGATCGGTTAAGCAGATGGTCTGCTCGCTCGTCGCTCCGGCGGCGACCGTGCCCGGCCAACGAGCGATGAAGGGAATTCGATGTCCGCCTTCCCAGGCGTCCCGTTTCTTGCCCCGCAAGTCGGCGTGGTTGGCGCGATGGTCGAATTCCTCGATATGTGACGGGTCCCACTCCGCGCCGTTGTCGCTCGTGAAGATGAAGAGCGTGTTGTCACTCAGTCCCCGACGATCGAGAGTAGCCGTCAATTGGCCAACTAAACTGTCGATGAGAACCACAAAATCACCGTACTTGCCGGCTCCGCTCACGCCCCGCGCGTCCTCGCTCGGCAGCCACGGGTGGTGAGGCGAAGGCAGGGGAAAGTAGAGAAAGAACGGCTGGTCGGAACCGCTCTCGGCATGGTCGCCGATGAAGCCGATCGCCTTGTCGAAAAGGTGAGGCGTGACGTCGGGAAAATCGAATCCTTTCATCATTTCGCCCTCGCGCCAAAACGTCCCGCCGTCGGCCATGCCTTCGGTGCGGTCGTCGGCGATCGCAACCGGCATGTTGTCTTCGACGTAAACGTAGGGCGCCATATCGAGCGAAGCCGGGAAGATGTAAGAGTAATCAAATCCGTAGTTTCGCGGCCCCGTTTTCACCGGCTTCGTGAAATCGATTTCGAAGCCTTCCGGCCGAGCGAAGGGATTCCCCTGACGGGCGCGCTTTTCGATGTCGTCCTGTCCGGCGGGTTCCACGGCGCCCTTTATCGCAACCCAGTCCAGTCCCAAATGCCATTTGCCGACGACGGCGGTCCGATAACCCTGCTGCTGTAACATCGACGCCACGGTTAGCCGACCGGGCTCGATGAGGCTGCGCGAATAACCGCTGAGCACGCCCTTTTTCAACGGGCTGCGCCAGCAATAGCGTCCGGTGACGACCCCGTAGCGGGTAGGTGTGCAAACCGCCGAGCCCGAATGGGCGTCGGTGAAGCGCGTTCCTTCCAGGGCCAGGCGGTCGATATTCGGCGTGGGGATTTTCGAGTCCGGGTTGAACGAGCCCAAATCTCCGTAGCCCAGGTCGTCGGCCATCAAAAAGATAATGTTGGGCTTGGCCGGCGCGGTTTCGGGACCGGGTCCAACATTTGAGCAGGAAGCCAAGATGAGCACAACGGCAACGATCAAGGCTTGAGCGACGGGCGGGCGGGAATTCCACGGGCAACACATGGCATCCGATTATAAGCCGGACGGCCGTGATCAAGGATCCGCTCAGCCCGGCGCCCGCGGGGGCGCGGGAGGAGAACCAGAGGGCGGAGGGCAAGCGACGGGCCGGGGGCACTGCAGCCCTATTGTATTGGGTCTGACCGACACTTCGTGGGGTCGCTTGGGCTCGGGGCTCCGATTCTTCGGTTGACAGTCCTGCCGCGAAATAACAGAATGAAGTGGCCCTGAATAACGTTACGTCCCGGTACGTAACCCCGCGCCTGCCGCAGGAGTCCATATTCGTGGGAAAGTTAGTATTGCCGGCGTTGTACGGCCGGCTTCGAAAGCGGTTGAAGGGGGGCATGAGATGACTCGTAGCACTCGGAAAGACGTTCGCGGCTCGGCGGCCGCGATGTTCGCGATTCCGGCAGTGGTTTTGCTGCTTGCCTTCGTCGCGTTTGGACAAAATAGCGGCCCGTTGACGAAGGGTCCCCGGCGAGCGCCGGGGTCGAGACCGGGAGCGTCGGCGCAGCCGCCGCGCGCCCCGCAAGAGTTGCCCAAGATCGAAACCCGCACGCGGCGCACCGACCCCGACGACACCGATCCGCTTTTCACCACCGACACGAACATCGTTACCGTCGACGTCGCTGTCGTCGACAGAAACGGCAATTTTATCCCCGGAATCCCCAAGGGGAATTTTCAGGTCACCGAGGACAACGTCCCGCAACAGATAAAGGGCTTCGGGCATTCGGAGGCTCCGATGACCGTGGCGCTGGTGATTGAATTCAGCAACTTGTTCCAGCGGTATTGGACCGAGAGTTGGTATCAGACCCTGCAGGCCACCTACGGTTTCGTCGACACGCTGCAGCCGGATGACTGGGTGGCCGTGGTTGCCTACGACCTCAGGCCCGAGATCCTCAGCGACTTCACGCAGAATCGCGGCAAGACCCGCGCGGCGCTACAACGACTGCGGATCGCCGCCTTCCGCGAATCGAATCTCTACGACGCCGTGACCTACACGATCGAGCGCATGAAAGATATCGAGGGACGCAAATCGATTGTCCTTATCGCTTCGGGCATCGATACCTTCAGCAAGCTGAACTTCGGCCAGGCTCGCCGCAAGATACAAGACGGCGGAGTGACGGTTTACGCCATCGGCCTGATGCAAGCCCTACGCATCGCCTACGATTCCTATGGAAGGATGGGGCCGATGCAACGACTCGACTTCCTGCAGGCGGACAATCAGATGCGCACATTCGCCCGAGAAACCGGAGGCATGGCGTTCTTCCCGCGCTTCTACGGCGAGTTCCCGACCATCTATCGAGCGATCCACCATTCGATGCGGAATCAGTACTCGATGACCTACAGCCCGACGAACACCAAGCGGGACGGGAAGTGGCGCAAGATCAAAGTCCGGCTGGTGGACCCAAAGAACAACAAGAACCTGCGCATCGTCAATCAAAAGGGCAAGTCGATCAAGTACCAGATCATGGCCAAGACCGGCTACACGGCACCCCGAGAGGTCGAGTAAGATTACGGCGCCGGCGGGGTACGACACCGGATTTGCAAAAAACGAATTATTGTTTCGGCCCCAAGCTCCTCTGTTTACAACCACATGCAGCGGCGTTGACAGGCGTCTTCGGGCGTTGTTACTCTGAGCCCCTCTTTCAACTGAAAGACAGCTCAACTTTCTTCTACAATGTCGCGCCGTCCCCCGCGAGTTTTGCTCATTGACGACAACAAGCACGGCCTCATCGCTCGACGCACGTTGCTCGAAGAGCAAGGGTACGACGTGGAGACCGCCGCGAACGGCGCCGAGGGCCTGGAAAAGTTCGACCAGAGGGCGTTCGATGTTGTCGTGACCGACTATCGCATGCCGAAGATGAACGGCCGTAAGGTGCTCGACAACCTGCGCCGGCGCGATCAGCGCGTGCCGGTCGTCCTTCTTTCCGGCTACGCCAAGAAACTGGGCTTGACCCCGAAAGGCACAGGCGCGGATGCCGTGATCAGCAAGGGGCCCAGCGAGGGCCCGGATCTGGTGCGGACGATTGCCCGTTTGCTTGGTAAAAGGCGCGTGCGGAGAGAGCAACCTCAGGCCAAGAAAAGCTCCCGGTCCCGCGCGAGCTGAGGAAACCACCTCCGCCCGGATAGGCTCGCTTGCTCCCCGGTCCTGAATTCCGATCCCGCGTCGCCGGCTCGGGTGAACGTGCAAGAATCTATTAGGGATACGGATAAGGAAGCCTTTGGGTGCTCGGCCAACCGTGGAAATTCCTGCCGCTGTCGGCGTTTGTTCTGCTCACGGCCTTGCCGGGGCAGGACCTCGACACGTTTACCTTCCACGCTGAGCGAAGACCCTTCACCATTCTCGACCGTATCGAGGACGCCGAAGAGAAGGAAGCCTTTCGGCGACTGCTCGAAATCACGGAACCCGGCGAGAAGAAGCGTCTGGCGGAAGTGTTCCTGGCGCGGTATCCGAGCTCCTGGATGCTTTCTCAGGCCTACGAAATCGCCGCGAAGGCGTCGATCGATACGGGCGACTATCCTCGGGCGTTGCTGTACGGCGAAGAGTCGCTGCGATTGCTGCCGGAGAATCCGTTGTTATTGGTCCCGCTGGCCGATTTGCAGGCACAGCAGGGGCGGCTCGACGACGCCGAACGAAACGCCCGGCGGGCGATCGAGATTCTGGGGAGTTTCGAGCGTCCGCTGCGGTACAGCGAAAAACAGTGGGACCGGCTGGACCCGGAGTTGCGCGCCTCGGCGCATTTTGCACTCGGCCGCGCTGCCGCTACACGGGCCGCCAAGGGCGACGCGGAAGGCGCCGGCTATTGGCGCGAAGCCCGGGAATCGTTGATCCGCAGCCGCCGCTTGAACCCCGAGGATCGACTGGCGGCTTATCTACTCGGTTTTGTCGAACAGGGCTTGGGAGAGCTCGAACGCGCGGCGCGCGAATACGCCGACGCGGCGCGGTCGCCCAGTCCGGTGCGGACGCGTGCTCTCGACGCGTTGGGCAAGATTCACAAGGCTGGGGGGAGCAAGGAGCCGTTCGAGCGCTATGTTGCCGAACTGCGCTCGCGGCGACCCTCCTACCGGACATCGAAGCAGAAGCCTCCGAAAGCCTCGGCTAGGCTCGAGTACGCCGGTTCGGCGAGTTGCGAGAGTTGCCACGCGGCCGAGCATCAAGCCTGGCGGCAGACCGGCATGGCGCGTATGTTCGCGCCCTATAAGAAGGAAAACATCCTGGGTGATTTCGCCAAGGCCAACGAATTTCTCGACGACGACGATGTGTCGTTGGTGAAGATGTTCGAGAGTGACGGCCGGCATTATTTCTCCTTCTTGACGCCGGGGGGGGACTGGAAGCGCTACCCGGTGGACTACACGATCGGCTCGAAGTGGCAGCAAGCCTACGCGACAGAATTGCCCGACGGCGAGATTCACGTTTTCCCGATCCAATACACGAAACTCGAGAGCCGCTGGCTGAATTTTTGGAAGATCATCGACGACCCGGGCTCGGCGCGCACGGTCGTCGGGGATTTCCCGCAACACACCAACGCCACCAGCTATCAACTCAATTGCGCTCCGTGCCACACCAGCCAGTTACGCACCGTCAGCGGGGAAATCGAATCCGCCGACATGCGCTTTCGCGAGCCGGGCATCAACTGCGAGATGTGTCACGGCCCGTCTCAATCGCACGTCGAGGCGATGGCGGCGGGCAAGGTTTATGACAAACCCGCGCATCTGCCGCCGATCGAATTCGGGAAGATCGACCACCGCCTGCATGTTACGATCTGCGGCCAATGCCATATGCAATCCGGCGTCGCGAAGCTGGGACGCGCCGGGGCTGTGAACTACTCGGGCGAGGATGACTTCGTCAAGCGCTACACGCATCGCCCTTACATGGAGTTTTCCGCAAAGGCCTTTTACAAGGACGGCCGCTTTCGCGAGACGACTTTCATCGTCGAGTCGTTTCTGCGCACGGCGTGTTACGAGCGGGGCAAATCGCAGTGCGGAAATTGCCATGACCCGCATCCGGCCGATGTCGCGACCAACCCTCGCTCGCTGAAGTTTCTCGACAATCCCGACCACATGTGCACGCAGTGCCACGAGTCCTACGTCGCGACCCCGGAGGCCCATACGCGCCACGCCGTCGACAGCGAAGCCGGACGCTGCACGTCCTGCCACATGCCGCGGATCATGAACAGCTTGCTGTTTAAGGCCGGCACCCACCGCATCGACTCGATTCCCGATGCCGAGGCCGCCGCGCGTTTCGGCCCCGAGGAGAGCCCCAACGCCTGCCTGCACTGCCACACCGACCAAGACGCCGCGTGGTTGAAACGGCAACTCGCGGGTTGGAAGAAGCCGGCGGGGCGCCCGAGAGGGACTGCGGGCACAGGGCCCGGGGACAGACTCGGCCTCGCGAAATTCCGCCAGGAGATCCCATGAGAATCAAAGCCGCGCTGGCTCGTGAAATAAACCAACTAACCGTCGAGGAAGTGGAACTCGACCCGCCGAAGGATACCGAAGTCCTTGTGCGGATGAGGGCCGCCGGCGTCTGCCATTCCGACCTGCACACCTATCGCGGCGAGCTGCGCGCGACGCCGCCGTTGGTGTTGGGCCACGAGGGGGCCGGGGTCGTCGAGGCGGTCGGCAGCCGCGTCAGCCGGGTCAAGCCGGGGGACCGCGTCACGGTCAACTGGCTGCCGGCCTGTGAAATCTGCCCCACTTGCCTCAACGGCCGCTACAACCTTTGCGAGCGCTTCGCGGCGACGACGTTCAAGGCCGTTCTGCTTGACGGCACGACGCGCTTGACGACGACCGACGGGTTGCCGCTCAAACACTTCCTGAGCGCCGCCACGATGGCCGAGTACGCTGTCGTTGATGAGGCGGGGGTCGTGCCGGTTCCCGCGGAAGTGCCCTTTGAAGTCGCCGCCTTGATCGGCTGCGCCGTGGCGACCGGCGTGGGCGCGGTCATCAACACGGCGCGCGCCAAGCCCGGTTTGCCGGCGGCGGTGATCGGCTGCGGGGGCATCGGGTTGAGCGCGGTCCAGGGCTGTAAGCTGGCGGGTCTGAACCCAATCATCGCCGTTGACGTGATGGAGAGCAAGCTCGCGTTTGCTCGACTGATGGGCGCGACGCATTCCGTCAACGCCGCCGAGGAGGATGCCGTCAAGACGCTGCGCAAGCTGACGCGCGGGGGGCCCGAGTATGTTTTCGACAGCGTAGGCTCGGCGGCGACGGTTTCGCAAGCCCTCGAAGCCGCGCGTCCCGGAGGCACGGCGACGATTATGGGACTGCACGCGGCTAAGATCGAAGTGCCGATCTCGGCGGCCATGCTGGTGTTGCAGAACAAACGGCTGCTGGGGTCGTTCGTCGGCTCGATTCGGCCGCGTCTTGATTTGCCGGCGCTGATGCAGCTTTATTTGGCGGGTAAGTTGGCGCTCGATGATCTGATCACGAAACGCTATCCCCTCGAGCAGATCGGGCAGGCGTTTGACGATATGGAAGCAGGGAAGGTGGCGCGGGGCGTGCTGGTGTTCGGGGAAAACGGCTGATCGATCGCGGCTTTCAGCGCCTACTGAAACCGAGAGGCGGCCGGACTCGTCCTGGTATACTGGGGCGAAAGAGGGAGTGGGGCGGCTATCCGCGTCTTTCCCCCGGCCGGGTTGCCCCGAGGAGGACCGAACGTTCATGTCGAGGAAGCACCGTTGGTGGTGGATCGTGCCCGTTACGATCTTGGCGTGCGCGGTAATCGGCGGAATTTGGGGACCACGCGCCGGTTTAGCCGCCGCCGCCGATGAAGACGAGATTCGTGACAATCTGCGGCAGTTTTCCAAGGTCCTCTCCTTGGTCGAACGAGAGTACGCCGGCGACGTAGATGTGGAAAAGGCCGTCTTTGCCGGCGCGATTCCCAGCATGCTGCAGCGCCTTGATCCGCACTCGCAGTTCTTCAGCCCGGAAGCTTTCAAGCAGCTTCGCGACGAACAAAAGGGCCAGTACGCGGGCGTGGGCATGCAGATTCAATACCGCAACGGACGAACCGTTGTGATGTTCCCCTTCCCCAAGACGCCGGCCTACAAAGTCGGGTTGCGACCCGGCGACGTCATTGCCGAAGTTAACGGTGAGTCGACCGAAGGGCTGAATACGACGGAAGTCGCCAAGCGGCTGCGGGGTCCGGCGGGGACGAAAGTGCGCATCGGGATTGAACGACGCGGCGTCGAAGATCTCATCGAAGTCGAGGTCACACGCGCGCGAATCCCGCGGCGCAGCGTTCCGGTGGCGTTTTTCCTCGAGCCGAAAGTAGGTTTTGTTCGCATTGACACGTTCAACGAAAAGACCGGACGGGAACTCGATGCGGCACTCAAGAAACTGGACGAAAATGAACTCGAAGGCCTCGTTCTTGACCTGCGCGGCAACCGCGGCGGATTGCTGAGCGAAGGCGTTTACGTTTCGAGTAAATTCATTGAAAAAGGGCAAACCGTGGTTTCGCACCACGGACGGACTTCGACCGAAAGAGTCTACAAGGCGCAGGCAGGCAACGACGGGTTGGTTTACCCCATGGTCGTGATGGTGAACTGCGATTCGGCCTCGGCGTCGGAAATTGTCGCCGGCGCGCTGCAGGACCACGACCGCGCGCTCGTCATCGGTGCGAATACGTTCGGCAAGGGCCTGGTCCAAACCGTATACGCCATGTCGCAATCGTCAGGCTTGGCGTTGACCACGGCGCGCTACTACACACCGAGCGGTAGGCTGATCCAGCGGCGCTACGACAATATCTCGCTGTACAGCTACTATGCGGGCCCCTGCAGCGAACGGTACAAGCCCGCGACCGACCAAGTGAGACTGACCGATAAAGGGCGGACCGTTTACGGGGGCGGCGGCATCACCCCGGATTTCAAGCTGGAAGATCACAAGCTCAACGATTTTCAAATGAAGCTGCGACGGGCCTATGCCTTCACCAACTTCGCCCAGGAGTACACCTTGAACCGGCCGGACCTCGCTCCCGGATGGGAGCCCGACGAAGAGGCCATGTTGGAATTCCGGCAATTCCTCGACAAAGAGAAAATCGCCTTCACCGAGCCGGATCTCACCGAGAACATGGACTTCATCCAGCGCTTCGTGAAGCGTGAGGTTTACGTTTCGGCTTACGATCTCGACGAGGGAAACAAGGTGTATTATCAGCTGGACCCCGATGTCCAGAAGGCTCTCGACATATTACCGGACGCTCGGGCGCTGCTTGAAGACGGCAAACGCCTCGTTGCCGAGCGGTAGGGGGCGCCTGCCGGGCCGTCTCAGTGACCGCCCCGATCGTGCCCGCGCCCCTTTTCCTGATCCGGTGATCTTGTGGTTTTTCCACTCCTTTGGGGCCACACCCGGCCCCGTTCAGAATGGGACATCGTTATCCGCCTCGGTGACCCCAAACACGTCCGCATGGTCTGCCCTGGAACCGCCGTTAGTTTCCTCAACCCGCCCCGCGGCCGTCGAAGTCTTTCCTTGCAGTTCGATTAGGCTGAATGTGTTGGGCGCCGGCCTTGTGAAAATCTCCCCTTTCCTAACCCGGACGAGCCGGAACCAAAAGGGACCCGTAAGTCCAATTTCTAGAAAATCTCTGTAACCTATTGAAAACACGTTGCCTAGGCCAATGCCCTCGGGCAGCACCGAACTCGCGGCGAACTATTTCAGGGCGCCCCAGACCGAAGACAAGCTCCGCAAAGAAGAGGTGCGCGTTGATCGTGCGGCCCAGCGGACTCGCCACAACGTCGGCAAAGAGGTAAGGATCACAATCGAGAGGATCGGCGGAACCCCTCTGGAAGAACTTGCGGCCGAAGCTCCGATCAAGGAGATTCACTCGAAGGCGGACCAACTCAGAAGGCTCAGCGGTGAAAAAACAAACGACGCCGGGTAGCTCCGCCGCTCCGTGAGGCCCTTCGACCGGCCTCCTCCCTGCTTCCTTCGAAGCCCCATAATCTTGCCGACGCATTCGCCCCGCACTCCCCGGCGTGCCCGGCGTGTTGGCTTGGCCACGTCTTGAAGTGGCGAAATCGTCAAGCTAAGGTTCTCAAGAACTTCCCCTTGCCCCCCGGTTTGTCGCACAATAAGAATGGCGCGGAAGCTCTCGTTTCGGGTAATGGAGCGAGGTGTTGATCCGCGGCGAGGGGCTCGTCATGGACCAAAGAATTATTCGCTCGTTGAGCGCGATCGTACTGTGGGCGGCCTTTCTCCCAAACGCCGCCCAAGCCGAAGGCCAAGTCGACTTCCGCAAGGAAATTTTCCCGATCTTCGAGTCGAGTTGTTTTGCCTGTCACGGCGAAGAACAGCAGATGGGCGAGCTGCGGCTCGATGCCAAGGCGAACGCTTTGCGGGGCGGCGCGTCGGGGCCGTCAATTGTTCCGGGGCGCGCCGAGGAAAGCTCGCTGGTGCGGCGAATCGCCCATGCCGAGGGCGTCAACCCGATGCCGATGGGCGGCGAGAGGCTCTCGGAGAGCCAAATCAGTCTGATCCGCGCTTGGATCGATCAGGGGGCGCAGTGGCCGGACGATGTCGGGCTTCAACAAGCTGAAGTCGCAAGACACTGGGCCTTCGTCAGTCCCGAACGACCGGCGCTGCCCACCGTGCGTGACCAAGACTGGGCGCGCAACCCGATCGATCGTTTCGTTCTGGCGCGGCTCGAGAAAGAAGGACTTTCCCCGGCCCCCGAGGCCGATCGACTAAAGTTGCTGCGGCGCGCGGCTCTCGACCTGGTCGGCCTCCCCCCGACGATCGAAGAAGCCGATGCCTTCGCGGCGGACCGCGACAAGAAAGCCTACGAGAAACAAATCAACCGTTTGCTCGATTCACCGCACTACGGCGAGCGCTGGGGCCGCCACTGGCTTGACGGGGTGCGCTATGCCGACTCCGATGGCTTTGAAAAGGATAAGCCGCGCTTCGTTTGGTTCTATCGCGACTGGGTGGTCAACGCTCTCAATCGCGATTTGCCTTATGACCAGTTCATCATCGAGCAAATCGCCGGCGATCTGCTCCCGAATCCGACACAGGATCAGCGCGTGGCCACGGGATTCCTGCGCAACTCGATGATCAACGAGGAAGGCGGTACGGATCCCGAGCAGTTCCGCATGGAAGCAATGTTCGACCGCATGGACGCGGTCGGCAAGAGCATCCTCGGCGTCACGGTGCAGTGCACGCAGTGTCACGACCACAAGTACGACCCGCTTACGCAGGAAGAGTACTATCGGCTCTTCGCCTTTCTGAATAATTCGCACGAGGGAGCGCTGACGGTCTACACCGAAGGCGAGCGCGAGCAGCGCCGCGCGATGTTCAGCGAAATGGCGGCTGTCGAAGATCGTCTGAAGACGCAGACCCCAGATTGGCGCGGGCGAATGGAGACCTGGATCGAAAAGGTTAAAGACGACCAGCCCGAATGGATCGTCGTGCAGCCCAAGCGCGACGAGACCGAGGCCAGCGGGGCGCGCTACACGGCGCTGGAAGACGGCTCCTATTTGGCGCAAGGCTACGCGCCGCCCACATCCAGCCCGAGATTCATCCTCGAAACCGAGTTGCAAGACATCACCGCGGTTCGCTTTGAGTTGATGACCCACCCGGATCTGCCGCGCACCGGTCCGGGCCGCTCGATCAAGGGCACCGGCGCTCTGACGGAGTTGAAGCTTGAGGCCGCGCCCGCCGAAGAGCCCGAAAACGTGACGAAGCTCAAGTTCTCCCGCGCCACGGCCGACATCAACTTGCCCGAGCATTCGCTGGACAAAATGTTCCAGAAACTCGAGGACGACTGCCGCACGACGGGCCCGGCGTCTTTCGCCATCGACGGGGACGATGAGACGGCCTGGGCCTTCGATATCGGGCCGGGCCGGAGAAATCAGCCGCGCAAGGCGGTGTTCACTCTTGCGGAACCGCTGCGGAACTCCGGCAAGACCGTCCTGAACTTTTACGTCGTACAGAAACACGGCGGCTGGAACGGAGACGACAATCAGAATCACAACCTCGGCCGTTTCCGCATATCGCTGACGACCGATCCGGCCGCCGAAGCCGACCAGCTGCCGGCCCGCGTTCGCGAGTTGGTCGGCAAACCGGCCTCGGATCGCACCGCCGCCGACAAAGCCGAGATTTTCCGCTACTGGCGGACGACGGTCGCCGAGTGGAAAGACGCCAACGAACGAATTAATGAGTTGTGGGCGCGGCATCCCCAGGGAACGACGCAACTCGTTCTGAACGAACGCCCCGAAAAGCGGGTCACGAAGATTCTCGAGCGAGGCGACTACCTGAGGCCCAAGACCGAGGTGACCCCGGGCGTGCCGGCGACTCTTCATGCTCTTCCGGAAACGAATGAGCCGGGCCGGTTGCGCGTGGCCAAGTGGCTTGCCTCGCGCGAGTCGCCGACCACGGCTCGCGCCATGGTCAATCGCATTTGGCAGGTGTACTTCGGTCGCGGCTTGGTGGCGAGCCCCGAAGACTTGGGCACGCAAGCCGAGCCGCCGTCGCATCCGAGATTGCTCGACTGGCTGGCGGTCGAGTTCATGGAAAACGACTGGAGCCTGAAGCATATCCATGGGCTGATCGTGAACTCGGCGACCTATCGTCAGTCGTCGCGAGTGACGGAGGATCAGTATCGCAAGGATCCTTACAACACACTGCTGGCCCGCGGGCCGCGATTCCGGGTCGAGGGCGAAGTCGTGCGCGATATCACCCTGGCGGCGAGCGGTTTGTTGAGCAAGAAAATGGGTGGTCCGGGCGTTTATCCGCCCGCGCCGGAGTTTATCTTCCTGCCGCCTGTGAGCTACGGTCCCAAAGTTTGGAATACCGAGAAGGGAGAAGACCGCTACCGGCGTTCGATCTACACTTTCCGGTTCCGTTCCGTGCCGTATCCGGTTTTGCAGACCTTTGACACGCCGGACGGCAACGCCGCCGTGATCAGGCGCGAGCGTTCCAATACGCCTTTGCAGGCTTTGACGGCGCTGAACGAAGACCTATTCATGGAAAGCGCCCGGGCGCTGGCGCTGAAAACCCTGAACGAGGCGGCCGGCGATGACCAGGCTCGCGTGACCTACGCCTTCCGGCGCTGTCTGACGCGACCGCCGAGCGAACCCGAATCGCGCGAGCTACTCAAGTTGCTGCGCACCCAACTGGGGCGTTTCGAGAGCGGTGAACTGGACCCCTGGGAGCTGGCGGCGAACGATCCCCAGGAACCGCCCGCCTTGCCTGACGGAACAACCCCCGAGCAGTTGGCCGCCTGGACGGCGGTTTCCCGCGTTTTGCTGAATTTGGACGAGACGATTACCAAGGAATAGCCTCACGTCGGAGAAGCATCATGAATTGCCAAGACAAATATTACACCCACCACGACCCGAAGACCGTCAGCCGACGCTGGTTCCTAGAGCAATGCGGCGTCGGGCTGGGCTCGGTCGCCCTGGGCAGCCTGTTGGCCCGCGACGGCTACGCGGCAGCTGCCGTCGCGACCGACAATCCGTTGGCCCCGAAGAACCCGCATTTCGAGGCCAAGGCCAAGAACGTCATCTTCTTGTTCATGGCCGGGGCGCCGAGTCAAATGGAGCTTTTCGACTATAAGCCGAAGCTCGAACAGTTCGACGGCACGCTGCCGCCCAAGGAATTGCTCAAAGGCTACCGCGCGGCTTTCATTAACCCTAATTCGAAACTGCTCGGCCCGAAATTCAAGTTCTCCAAGCACGGGCAAAGCGGGACGATGCTTTCCGAGTTGTTGCCCCACACGGCCGAGATCGTCGACGACATCACCCTTGTCAAGTCGGTTTCAACCGATGCTTTCAACCACGCGCCGGCGCAGTTGATGATGAGCACCGGGGCGCAGCAATTCGGGCGGCCCAGCATGGGTGCCTGGACGCTCTACGGGCTCGGCAGTGAAACACAGGACCTGCCGGGCTTCATCGTCTTCAGCTCGGGAGAAAAGGGTCCGAGCGGCGGCGCGGCCAACTGGGGAGCGGGCTTTTTGCCGACGGTGTACCAGGGCGTGCAATTTCGGGGCAGCGGCGACCCGGTCTTGTATCTGTCGAATCCGCGCGGCGTCGACGACAAGCTGCAGCGCGATTCGCTGGATTCGATCGGCCGTCTCAACAAGATGCACTTCGACGAGATGGGTGACCCGGAGATTACGACCCGCGTCAACTCTTACGAGATGGCCTACCGCATGCAATCGGGTGCGCCGGAGTTAATGGATATCTCGACCGAACCGGAAAGCATTCTCCAAATGTACGGCGCCGAGCCGGGGAAACCGTCGTTCGCAAACAACTGCATCTTGGCCCGGCGGCTGGTCGAAAAAGGCGTACGCTTCGTCGAACTTTTCCACGAATCCTGGGACCAGCACCTATTCTTGGTCCGTGACCTGAAAAAGAACTGCAAGGACACCGATCAGGCCTGCGCGGCGTTGGTCAAGGATCTCAAGCAACGCGGTTTGCTCGACGAGACGCTGGTTGTTTGGGGCGGCGAGTTCGGACGCACGCCGATGGTGCAAGCCGGCACGGGCGAGGACGGTCGCGACCACCACCCCAACGCCTTTACGATGTGGTTGGCCGGCGGCGGCGTCAAGCCCGGGTTCACGTTGGGCGAGACCGACGAGCTGGGCTTCAACGTGGTGGAAGACAGGGTGCACATCCACGATCTGCACGCGACGATTCAGCACTTGCTGGGCTTTGATCACTTGAAGCTGACCTACAAATTCCAAGGGCGCGACTTCCGCCTGACCGACGTGCACGGCAACGTCGTCCACAAGCTGGTGGCGTAGGAAAGTCGAAAGGCAACTACTGAGCCCCGACCGCAAGGGAGGGGTCGAGCTTGTATGGTGTGGGTTGCGCGGGCAGCAACCGCACAGGCTTCGGAAGTCTCTGGTAACGATCGGGGGTGACCATGCTGTTAGCATTTCCTGCTCGGCGATTGCGGCGAGGATTGAGATTCGGCGTCGCCTTCGGCATCGCGCCGACGCTGTTCGTCGCCCTGCTGTTGTCCGCCGCCGCCGTACCGGCCCAAGACAATCCGCTCGACGCCCTGCCCGCCGTTACTCGCACGGTCGATTTCGGCAAGGACGTTTTCCCCATTTTTGAAAAGCGCTGCTTTGCCTGTCACGGTGAAGCCCAACAGATGGGCGAATTGCGGCTTGACACCAAGTCGCTCGCTATGAAGGGCGGCGCCGGCGGCCCCGTGATCTTGCCGGGGAAAGGAAATGCCGCCTCGCTCGTGCGACGCATCGCGCATGTCGAGGGCGTCAATCCGATGCCGATGGGCGGGGAAAAGCTCGCCGGCAAGGAAATCGCGCTGATTCGCGCCTGGATTGATCAAGGCGCGAAGTGGCCCGAAGGCGTCGGAAGAGCCGAGGCGAAAATCAAACGGCACTGGGCCTATGTTCCCCCCGAACGGTCCGCGTTGCCGGCGGCCGGGCAGGAATGGGCGCGCAACGGCATCGACCGCTTCGTGGCGGCCAAGCTTGCCGAGAAAGGGCTGACCCCGAACCCGGGAGCCTCCCGCGAGACGCTCATTCGGCGCTTGAGCCTCGATCTAATCGGACTACCCCCGACCGAGGACCAAGTTGAACGCTTTCTCGCCGACAAGAGCCCAGCGGCCTATGAGAACCTCGTCGACCGCCTGCTGGCCTCGAAGCGCTATGGAGAGCATTGGGCTTCGTCGTGGCTCGATCTGGCTCGCTACGCCGACACGAACGGCTACGAGAGCGACGAGCCGCGCACGATGTGGCTCTATCGCGATTGGGTGGTCGAGGCTTTCAACCGCAACCTCGGGTTCGATCAATTCACGATCGAACAGCTTGCCGGCGACCTTTTGCCGAACGCCGACGAGAGCCAAGAAATCGCCACGGGCTTCCACCGCAATACGCTGATCAACAACGAGGCCGGCTCGAAGAATGACGAATTCTACGATGCGGCGGTGAAGGACCGCATCGATACGACCGCCACGGTGTGGTTGGCGACGACATTCGGGTGCTCGCAGTGCCACGATCACAAATACGACCCCTTCACGCAGCGTGAGTATTACAGTTTCTACGCCATTTTCAACAACACGACCGACAGCGCCATCGAACTCAACGATGAGTTGGACGTTTTCCTCGGCGACAAAGACGAGCTCGCGCGCCGCGAATCCGACCTAGCCCGCCTCGACGATATCCTCCAAACGCCGACAACCGAGTTGGCGGCCGAGCAACAAGATTGGGAAGCCGCTCTCCGCGGAGTGGACGGGGAAATCGAGAACGCTTGGCAACCCGCGCGAGTCTTGACCGCGCGCACCGACGGCGGCAAGGAACTACCGATCGACGCCGACGGTTCGATCGTCATCGAAGGCGAACACAATGTGGGCAAGGTCTTCGAGATCGAGGTCGAAACCGCGGGCGCGCGCACGACCGCGCTGCGCATCGAATCGGCTTCGGCGGAGGGCCTCAAACCCACCCCGCCCGCCGAAGACGCCGACGAGGAGGAGAAGGCGAAAGAGCCCGCACCGATTGCGATTCGGGGCGTCGAGGTCGAGAACCGCTCCGATCCCGAGCTGCGGCACCGCATCGAGGCCGCGCGCGCCAATCTGCAATTCGACGAGTGGCACATGGTCGGCCCCTTTCGCGAGGCCTCGCGCCAAGCCGCTTTCGAGAAACTACACGGCCCCGAGACTGATTACGATCTGCTCAAGATCTACGAAGACGGCAATCTGTTCTGGATGAAGCGCGCCGATTGGCAGGACGGCGTCGCGCACCTGTTGCAGGGCGAAAGCTCCGCGATATACGTCCATCGCACCCTCATGGCGAAACAGGCCGCGCCGTTGCGGGTTTCCCTGGGCAGCGATAAGGACATCGAGCTGTGGTTCAACCAAGAGAAGATCTACTCGGCCGAGCCGACCCGCGAGGTTCGCGCCGACCAGAAGATCATCACGCTCGATCTCAGAAAAGGCGAGAACCACATCGTTCTCAAATTCGCCAACGACACGGGCGATTACGGCTTCTATTTCCGCGCCTACACCGAGCCGGAATGGGAGGCGCGGGCGCGGCTCTCGGCTGCCGCGGCCGACACGGGCCGAGATGCCGGGGTGACGCTGCCGGGACTGGTCAACGGCCGCGGAAAGCGCGCCTGGGAGCTGAGCGACGAGGAAGGCGGCGCGGCGACGTTCCGCGCGGTCGAGGCGATTGCGGGCAACCGGCTGCTGCTTCGCATCTTAGCCGGGCGTCAGTGGTCTTCGAGCACCCCGGCGCGACGGATGCCGGCTCGGCTGCGGATCGCGGCGGCGAATCTGTCGGAGGCGGCGGTCACCGAGGTGTTGCGTACTCCCGGGTCGGTTCGAAAGATCGCGGCGAAGACGGCCGCCGAACGAGACGCGGAAGAGACCGACCGCTTCGCGGCCCACTACCGCTCGATTGCGCCGCGGCTGGACGGCACGCGCCGCGAGCGCGCGGAAACCTCGCGGGCGCTCGAAGCGTTTCGCGAGAAGCACACGACCAAGACGCTGGTGCTGCGAGAGCGCGAAGAGCCGCGCGAGACGTTTATCCAGAATCGCGGAAACTTCCTCGATCTGGCCGAGCGCGTTTCCCCGGCTGTTCCCGAGGCGCTTGGTGCTCTTGGGGAAGGTGAAGAGCTCAATCGGCTGCGTTTGGCCGAATGGCTGGTTAGCGGCGAAAACCCGCTGACAGCGCGCGTGCGGGTGAATCAGATTTGGGAAAGTGTTTTCGGGCGAGGCTTCATCACCAGCGCGGAAGATTTCGGCAGCCAGGGGGCTCGGCCGAGCCACCCGAAATTGTTGGATTGGCTGGCGACGGAATTCGTTCGCTCGGGTTGGGATCAGAAGGCGCTGCTCAAGACGATCGCGAGCTCGGCGGCTTATCGGCAGTCGTCGATTGCGAGCGCCGCGAAGATCGAGAAAGATCCGAACAATGAATGGTTGTCGCGAGGCTCGCGATTTCGCGTCCGCGGCGAGGCGATTCGCGACCTGGCCCTGAAAATCGCCGGCCTGCTGAGCGACAAACAGGGCGGGCCGAGCGTGTTTCCGCCGCAACCCGACGCCGTGCTCAACGATCATTTCATCGAGGGTGGGTTCCGCTTGTGGCACGAAAGTGAAGGCGAAGACCGTTATCGCCGATCGCTCTATACGTTCTACAAGCGCACCGTCGTCTACCCGATGCTGACCACGTTTGACGCGCCGGACCGCACGACTTGCACCGTGCAACGGCCGCGCTCGAATACGCCCTTGCAGGCGCTCAATACGCTCAACGACCCGGCGTTCTTCGAAGCCGCCGGGGGCTTGGCCCGCTTGATCACATCGAAGGCCGAAACCCCCGCCGAGCGAGTCGATTACGCGTTTCGCCGGGCGCTGGCGCGCAAGCCGAGCGCGGGCGAGGCCGAGGCAATGCTGGCGCATTATGAGAAATGGGCCAAGCACTACCGAACCGCGAAGGACGACGCCGAAGCCGTCGTGGCGCAGGCGTTTCACGAGTCGCGACCCGAAACGGACCCGGCCACGCTGGCCCCCTGGATCGTCGTCGCCAACGTAATGTTGAATCTCGACGAGACGGTGACTCGAGAGTAGCGAGGAAGCTGAGATTGAACCTTGCAAGGAGCCCAGGATTCTTAGCCATAACGCGCTGGAGAGGCGGTGTGCTTCGGAAGGCTGTGAAAGAATGGGCGCGAAAGAGTGGACGCTGGGGAGCCGCGAAGCGGCGCCAGGAATATAGCCCAGGGTGGAGCCGAAGGCGGAACCCTGGTTAGAATCCCCCAGAAAGAGGCCTGAAAATGTTGCCCTATGGCACACCGGTCGGCTTTTCAGGGCATCGGGAAGCCCTGGGGCCCGCCTCGGTCCCCGCCCCCGGCAGGGGGGGCGCGGATAGTAGCCCCGGGCTTCAGCCCGGGATCCGCGCAACACATCAGCAGAAGCCCCGGACTGGGCGTCGGAACAATCGTTCGAGGCAACTCCGACCAATAGGCAACTTCCGCCCTGCCCGCCGGCTAACGGTTGACTACTTCGACGCTCCTTGGCGTCGAACGCCACATTCCAAAACCGGCGGTGTGCCATATGGCAAGAAGGTAAGGGCGGCAGGAAAGCCTAAGGGATCCGGGCAACCGGCATGAGTACTTTGGTGGGGAAAGCTGAAGCCGGCGCCGTCGACATATCGTGTTCGAACGATGCCCTGTCCGTAACGTTATTTGACGGACGGGTGGTTTCGGTTCCCCTTGTTTGGTTCCCACGGCTGGCGGACGCGACAGGAGAGGAACGATCCGGCTGGGAGCTGATCGGAGGCGGCATCGGTATCCATATGGGAAGCAGTCGACGAAGACATTCTCGTCGCGAGCCTGTTGCGCCCCGAGAAGTTTATGAGACTGCCTGACAGCGCGCTACGGCGCGAGGACGGTGAGCGAGGACCCGGCAGCGCCGAATGAAGTACGAAGTCATCATTTCCTGGAGCCAAGAGGACGAAGCCTTCATCGCTGAAGTGCCGGAGCTTGCCGGGTGCATCGCGCACGGTCCGACACAGCAAGCGGCTCTGGCGGCGGCGCAGGAGGCAATTCGCCTTTGGATCGACACGGCGAAGGAGTTCGGCGACCCGATCCCGGAGCCGAAAGGCCGCCGCCTGATCTTTGCCTAGCGCGATGACGAAAGCGGGAGGAGAAACCCATGAAAAAACTAACCAATTCCGAACTTCTCAACGTCACCCGGCGGCACTTCTTCAAACAAGCCGGCATCAGCGTCGGCTCGATGGGGCTGGCTTCGTTGATGGCCGGCGAGGGCTTCGCCGCTCCCAAGCAGCAAGACCCAATGGCGGCGCGCGACCCGCACTTCGCGCCGAAGGCCAAGCGCGTCATTTTCCTGCTGATGGCTGGCGCGCCGTCGCAGCTCGAACTTTTCGACTACAAACCGGAGCTGGCGAAATATCACGGCAAGCCGGTCCCCGAGCACCTGATCAAGGGGCAGCGGTTCGCCTTTCTCAAGGGAATCCCACAACTGCTCGGCCCGGTCTTCAAGTTCAAGCAGCACGGAGAGTCGGGGACCTGGATGTCCGAGATCATGCCCCACACCGCTGAAATGGTCGACGAGATGACGTTCGTCCACTCGCTGACGACCGAGCAGTTCAACCATTCCCCGGCACAGTTGATGATGTTCACCGGTACGCAGCGCCCCGGCCGCCCCTCGATGGGGGCCTGGTTCACTTATGGGCTGGGCAGCGAGAGCAGCGACCTGCCGGGTTTCGTGGCGATGACGTCGGGACGTCCCGACCGCTGCGGGTCCGCGTGTTTGGGGCCCGGTTTCCTGCCGACCGTGTACCAGGGCGTGCCCTTCCGCTCGGGTGGCGACCCGGTGCTCTATCTGTCGAACCCGGAGGGGATCAACGCCGACGTCCGGCGCGGCTCGCTCGACGCCATCCGCGAGTTGAACTCGATGAAACGCGACGCGCAGGGCGACCCGGAGATCGACACCCGCATCGCGTCCTACGAGATGGCCTATCGGATGCAAACGAGCGTCCCGGAATTGATGGATATCTCAGGGGAACCCGAGCACATCCACAAGCTCTACGGCACCGAGCCCGGCAAGAAGTCATTCGCGAATAACTGCCTGCTGGCTCGGCGGCTGATCGAACGCGGCGTGCGTTACGTGCAGCTTTCGCACGGCGAATGGGATCATCACGGAGGCGTTCGCACAAACCTCAACCATCAGATGCCGGCCCGCGCCCAGGAAGTCGACCAAGCGACCGCCGCGCTGATCAAAGACCTCAAGCAGCGCGGCCTGCTCGAAGACACGATCGTCGTGTGGGGCGGTGAGTTCGGACGCACGCCGATGCTGCAGGGCGAGCCCGACGACCCGCTGGTCGGGCGCGACCACCACCGCACGTTCACCATGTGGTTCGCCGGCGGCGGCTTCAAACGCGGTCATCATTTCGGGGCGACCGACGAGTTGGGGTACAACCCTGTTGAGAACAAGATCACCGTCCACGACATGCAGGCGACTCTGCTGCACTTGATGGGCATGGACCACAAGCGACTGACGTTCAAGTTCCAGGGCCGCGATTATCGGTTGACCGACGTCCACGGCGAAGTCCTGCACGACCTGATTGTCTAGTAGCTCCTCCGAAAATGGGCCGGGAATCTCCCCGATGTCGAACGTCCCCGACGTGGCGCGCGCATTCTTGCGTGCCGTACCGGCATTCGTGCCGGTATGTCTTCTCCGAAAGCGCCCCGACTGCAACGAATTTTCATGGCGGTATTATGATCCCGCGGGTTCATAGAAACCGACTGAACCCTTTTTTCGCGTAGTCTGACTTACCCCAAGACCTCCCCGGCCGTCGCGCGACGGAATCCCATCTCAGTGCTAAGCTCAGGGAAGCACACGAAAACGCCCGCCGCGGCCAAATCTCCCTCCACGTTTGCGGCGTTCCGCCGTCATCTCTTAGTGAAGGGAATGGGCACGGCGTCATGTCGACAGTCACGGCACCGGCAGCGGTCATGGAGACCGAGCACTACTCTTCGGTAGAGGCCCATGGGGCTGCCACGGCCGACGACGAGTTCGTCGAAGCCAACCTGAAGCGGGTGTTTCGGCTCATCTATCGCGTAGTGGGCAATGTCCCCGACGCCCAGGACCTTACTCAAGAAGCCTTCGTCAAGGCGCTCAGCCGTCGCTCTCAACTCCAAGACCCGCAAAAATCCGCCCAATGGCTGGGGCGCATCGCCGTCAACACTGCGCTCGATTTCGTCCGCCGCCGCAAGCGCGTCGTCTTTGAAGAACTTGACCACGCGCCCGACATCTCGGCGGAAGAAAGCCCCGAACAAGCGGTCTTGCGCGGTGAAAAGCGGGCCTATATCGAAGACGGCTTGCGCTTGCTTTCCGAACGCGAGCGCGCCGCTCTGATCCTGCGCGACATCGAGGGCCTCCCCGCCGCCGAAGTGGCCGAGCAACTCGGATGCTCGCCCGCGACGGTTCGTTCGCACATCGCCAACGCGCGGGTGAAATTCCGGCGCTACGCAAAGGGGAGGACGCAATGAGCTTCTTCTTCCTCCATCATCCAACCGAGGCCGACCTGGCGCTTTTCGCCGGCGGCGAGGCCGGTCCCTTGGCGCGCTGGCGCATCGAGCGTCATCTGGACCTTTGCGGCTCTTGCCGCGACGTCGTTGCGGACTTCTTCCATTTGCAAAGCGATTTGGGGGGACTGGCCGAGGTGCCGCGGCTTGACTGGGACGCGTTCGCTCGACAGATCAAAGCGGCCGCCGCGCAGGCGGAATCTCCCGCGGCGGCGGCTTCGCCGGGCGAAACGGACAGACGCGAGAGTTGGTTTGGTCGACCGGCCGCTTGGGGCGTGGGCTTGGCCTCGGCGACGGCCGTGTGCGGATTCGTCGTCTTCCAGCAGTTTTCGCAAGACGCATCGACGGTCGAAACGGCGATCTTCTCCGACGCTCCGAAACGAGAGGCCTTCGCGCTGGCCGAGGAAGCCTCCGGCGATCGGCTTGCGAAGGAATCCGCGGTGCGATCCATTTCCGCGGCGCAGGCAGTCGATGAGCTCGAAGAGGGCTTATCCGCGGCTCCCGCCGAGCAGGTCGCTGATACCTTCGAATTTGTCGATGCCCCGGCGCCGCTCGATGCGAACAA
The DNA here is from genome assembly GCA_965238125.1 of Bryobacterales bacterium. GTDB lineage: Bacteria > Acidobacteriota > Terriglobia > Bryobacterales > UBA6623 > UBA6623. Next base: position 3,016,350 of record OZ250179.1, read on the forward strand.
GAGGACCGCCGAGAACGTAGGCCCGCAAAGCCGGCTGTTCGCCGCCCAAGATGACGACTCCGCGCCGGCAGCCGCCGACGCCGAAAAGGTCTTGGCCCGAGTTGCCGCCGATACGCCGGCTGAAACGAAACAACGCCAAAACGTCGCTCGCAATGTCGAGTCATTCGAGCGCGATCGAGAGAGCGATCTTCGTGCCGACGTAGTCTCCGCGACGGGGGACAAGCGATCCGTGAGTGCCGCGGCACTCCGCGCGGATTCCCAACGCAAGGGCGGGAGGCAAATCGCCGGAGGCGCATTGGCCTCGGCCTCCGAGGCCCGCGACGAGGAGGACCGGGACCGAGTCGGCCGCGAGATCCCGTCAGCGGTTCGCGTAGTTTCGGCCGGCGAGCGCGCCGCCGAACCGGCGTTGACGAAGACGAAGAGCCGCGAACAGCACGCCGAGAAAGCCGCCGTCGTGGAAACGGAATACGAAACGGTCTCGGCCGACGTCACAAGGCAAAAGCGGTTCGCGCGGAATGCGCCTCCCACGCCGGCGCCGCCGGCTCGCCGACAGACCGCTGAACAGCCCCCTGAGCTGAGGGCGGCGCTTGAAAAGAGCGAGGCGCTAGGCGCGTTTCGAGGAGGTGCCGCGGAATTGCGCCGCGCGATCGGGCAAACGGCGGCCAAGGGCGACGCCAAGGATGAAACTTCCCAGCGGGTATACACTCCCGAGCTGTCATTGCTTCCCGCCGGGATGCGTTATGAAGAGGCCGAAATCGGCGTTGCGGCCGACGGCTCGATGTCGATTCGCACACTGGATTCGACGACCAATACGGTGACGATTACTCATGTTTACCTTCCGTAAACCGACGCCGGTGATCGCGTTGGCGCTGCTCATCGCGGGCCTGGCGCATGCCCCGGGCCAGCGCGGCCAGGGTGCCGAGGGATCGCCGGTGCGGTTCGTCACGTCCAACGATGTGCCCGTGTCGCTGGTCTCGATGGACGCTTCGGAAACGGTGATGCAGCCTCGCGGAGGGGCGTTGGTCATCGATTTGCGCGCAACCGTGCGCTTGCGCAATGACGGCCGCAGCCCCATTCGAGGCGTCAGCTTCGGCGTCCGAACCGGCGAAACCACCCTGGGCGGCAAAGCGTCCGTGGCGGTTCCGGGCCTTTACGTATCGCCCGGAGACACCTTCCCCGTACGCCTTGCGCTGCGGCTTCTTCGGCTGCTCCCGGCGCCTTCCGAGGGCGTTGTGGCGGTCGAGGTTGATGGACTGTTGCTCGAAAACTTTCGCTTCCATGGGCCTGACAAGCTCGACTCCCGGCGTCGGTTGACGGTTTGGGCCATGCAGGCAGACCGCGACCGAGAAGCGATGCGGGAGGCGCTCGCTTCGGGCGGCCCCGAGCGGCTTCAGCAGCAAGTCCTCGCCGGTCTTGCCGCACAACGACAGCGTCCTCGCCTCGATGCACGGCCGCTCGGACGAACGCTCTCGACCTCGGCGCGCAACCTTGCCGAACACCGGGTAGCCTTGGCCTTCCTGGATGTTCCCGAATCGCCTCTTGCCGCACTCAAAGGCTCGGCCCTCGTCGCCGGCAGAACCGCCCGCTTACCGGAGATCACCGTCGAGAACCGCTCCTCAAAGCCGGTGCAATATTTTGAACTGGGTTGGGTCATTGACGATGCCCGTGGACAGCGCTATGCGGCCGGGTCGTTACCCGCGCCCACGTCGCCGATTCGCCTCGCCCCCGGCGAATCGATCGTGACCTCCGCCGACCGCCGATTCTCGTTCCGGCCCGTCGGCGACGATGAGAATCCTGATTTTGCGGTCGAGAGCATGCGGGGCTTTATTGCTGAGGTGCAATTCGAAGACGGCAGCATCTGGATTCCCAGCCGCGAAAACCTACGCCAAGCCAAGTTGCTCGACTTACTCCCCGCTTCGCCCGAAGAGCAGCGTCTCGCCGACCTCTACCGCCGCCAAGGTCTCGACGCCCTGATCAAAGAACTCGGCCGCTATTAGCCTGTTGGCCGCGCAATCACGCTCAAAACCGCGTCCGCAAACGCACGCCCATCATGCGGCCCGGCGCAATCGCGGTTCCTGAAAATAGTCCGGTGAAGTTGATGACATTAAGCCGATCCGTCGCGTTGGTGATGTCGAACTGCAGATCGACAGAGCGCTCGTCTTGCTCCCAGATCTTGACGCCGACCGACAAATCAAGTTGAAAATTGGGGCGCACGCGACCGCGAGACAGGTTGACGCGTTCGAGGATTTGGGCCGGAATCAGCCCCCCGGCAGCTCCGTTGTTGTCGTCTTCGTCCGGCTCGGTTTCGTGCAAGCCGTTGTCGGCATCCGCGCCCCCATCCTCGTCATCATCGTCCGCAAGCTCGATCGGCAGCCCGCTGCCGTAACGGGCCGCGGCGGAGAATCGTACTCGGGGGTGCAGCTCGTAGCGCAGGAGCGCGCTGACGGTGTTTCGTTGGTCCTGGGTGATCGGGAAGCGGGTGGCAAGATGCCGCAACTCGAGCGCCTCGCCGCCAGCGATAAACAGGCCACCGGTGACGGGTGAGGTCGCTGTCCCGAGCATGTTCGAGTAACTCAGGTACGCGCTCAGCCCGCGGTAATGCGGCATCTCGAGGCGCACTTCCGTGCCTTCGATGCGCGCCCCGTCAAAGCTGATCGGGAAGCCGATGCCGGTGTTGAGGAAGACATCATCGTCGTAATAGTTGCTGAAGGCGCGCCAATAGTGGTTGACATCGAGGCGTAAGACCGAGCCCACCGGCTTCCGAAAGCCGACTTCGTAGAAGTTGGCTCGCACCACGGGCACGGGCAGGAAGCCCTCCACGCTTCGGAGAGTCTGAGCGGCGCTGGAACTGCTGAGCAACAGGTTTTCAATTGCCGGCGTTTGAAAGACCCGGTCGTAGGAGGCCCGCAGCATCAGGTCGGCCGGCTCCCAATAGTAGGCGAGCCCCAAGCGCGGGCTGACGCCGCTTTCACTCGTCCGCACACGGTTGTGATCCACTCGCAGACCGGCATCGACCACCAGCCCCCCCCGCCGGTAGTGATTCTGGAAGAACACCCCGGCGTCGGCGGTACGCAGCGTTTCGTTGAAGCGGAAGCCGGTCGGATCGATGATGCCGGTCCGCCGAAAGAAGAACTGCTCGCGCAAGTCGGTCGTGCGATAGTCGCCGCCAAACTTGATCGTGTTCCGCTCGGCTTCGATCGTAATCGCCCCCGAGACGACCCCTTCGCGGAAGCCGCGGTCCTGCTCGGTAAACACGGGCGTGGCCAGGGCGTTGCTCCACAGCTTGGCCGCAACGTCGCGAACCATACCCCGGGCCTCCGCGAGCGCGCGCGGTGAAAAGACGTGTTGGTAGTGGATTTGCCCGGCGGTTTCGGCTCCTCGGCGGTCTTGGCGCTGGCCGTGAAGCTGCTGTGCAAGGTCGTTGGGGATGAGAAAGTTCACGCGGTTCGACCGGAAATAGAACCGCAGACGGTCGCTCTCGCTCAGGTCGTGATCGAGCCCGGCGTTCAAGCCGGCCGCATTGCCGTGATTGGTGAAGTTCGCAAGCGACGGAGGGTCGAGATAGCGATCGGTGTGCCCGCCGTGGAGGCCGAGGGAGTAAACCGTCCCGCCCCGCCGGTATTGGTTCGCGAACGAGCCTTCCGTCGTTCCAAAGCTGCCGCCTTGCAGCGTTAACTCGCTGTGCAAGCCGTCATCGGCGGCGCGACGGGTCGAGAGCTCGATCACCCCGCCCAGCCGACGCCCGAACTCGGCCGGGATATTCGCCGTCATCACATGGACCGCCTCGAACTCATTACTTTCGAAGCCCGGCACGAAGCCCAGCGAGCGATTGTCATAGAGCGGCATGCCGTCAATGACGTACTGCGTGTCGTATTCGGAGCCCCGCGGGTGGAGTACAGCGTTGGCTTCGAGCAGCCAGCCGGGTAGGTTGTTGACGGCGTTGATCGTGCCGCGGCCGAGGGTATTGAAAGCAATCTCGTCGAGGCGCGCTCGTCCGATTCGAAACACGGTTCCGGTTTGTTCGACGTCGAGCAGCGGGGCGGCGTCTCGGATCGTCAGCGTCGTCTCGATCGCCGCGACATCAAGAACGAAGTGCCGCACGACCGGCAGTGCCGAGGAGATCGTGACCTGCTCGATGCGGGGTTGGAAGTTCGGGTGGCGGACCTCTACTTGGAACAGCCCCAACGGGAGCCGCCGGAAGCGTGCTCGGCCAGCGGTGTCGCAACTCGCATCGGCCTCGAAACCGGCCACGCGATTCGTCAGGGTGACCCGAGCCGGCAAGGCCAGGCCGGTGGAATCGCGAACCCATAGGGTGAGGTCGCCTTCCATGCGCTGAGCGCGGAGAGAGCCGTGACCGCTGAACAACAGCAGTGCCGCAAGCGCCGGCGCCAACCGGCGAAAGCAGGCAGCTGGAAACAGAGGCAGCATGGCCCGAGAGTTGGAGGTCGCCGCGTGCGCGTCCCGCCTATCCGAGTATACCGGCCGCTTGGGGCTCCAAAGACCCTCGATAGGTTCAGAAATATCGCGGCTCGGCGCGCACCGGAAGCGGCTTTGGGGGTCGGGGAGTAGGGCGACCACTTACGAGCTGGTACCGCCGTACTATTTCCTTCGTTGCCCCTGTTTGCGATGATGGGTGTGGCTCGACGGGAGAAGGTCCTTAGCGCCGCCCTCGTCCGAAGGTGTCCCCTCGGTTTAATCGTCGTTTCCCAAAGGAGAGGACGAGGACTGGTCCCAACGTTGTGCGTGGGCGGTCTCGCCAAGTCGCCGGATGTGTGGCGGCGCTCCGACAGAAGCGAGCAAGGATAGCCATGGCGCAAGTTCGCCTTGGATTTGTCGTTCTACTGCTATCGGCGGCTCTCTCGCCGACCGCCTCTCAGGCACAGGACTTCGACCCTTCCCCGGCTTGGCCTCTTTGCGGGCGCATTGCCGCGGCGCCGCCCGCGGGTTGGGCTGAGACCGACGGTTGCCCCAGCGATCGATGGGGCAATAGCAGCTTCATGGATCTGCCGATCGCCTCGCCTTTCGGGTCTCGTCCGCTGGCGTCGGAAAACGATCGCTACGATTTCCACCGCGGCCTCGACATCGCGACGCCCGAAGGCACGCCGGTCTTCGCCATCGCCGACGGCATTGTCAAGATCGCGGGCGATCATTCCAGTTACTCCGATCCGCTGGTGCAATTGCGGCATTACCGCCCCGGGGAATCCTCATGCGGCACCGTCGGCTGCTACAACAGCAACTACATGCACCTGAGTCAAGCCCTGGTCGTGGTGGACGCGACAGTTAACAAGGGAGATTTGATCGGTCACACCGGAAGCAGCGCCAGTGGCTTCGCCCATTTGCATTTTGAAACTCGAAACGCCCCGGGGTTCGATCCATCGAGCCGTTGGCAGCGCGACTGTATTCATCCCGTCGGCGTGCTTCCGTATACCAGCACCGCGGTTCCCACAATTACGTTTGACTCGGTCGACACGCTGAACCCCAACAACCCGATCGTCCAACTAACCGTCAACACGTCGCGTGTCGATATCGAACGAATCGAACTGACGCTGTTTGACGCGGCGGGCGATCCGATCACGCAGCCCGGCAATACCCCGGACGCAAAAGGGTACAACGTTCTGCCGTCGTGGTTCGGCATGAACGAGTGGAACTTTCAGTACAGCCACAAGAACAGCACAAACTTCCCCTGGGAAAGCTTCGGGGCCGGCGGGGCGAACGAATGCCCTTATCACGCCGACCACCCAACGAGTTACTCCGCGCACGTCCACCTGGACCGTCAATTGGCGCTCGACCCTCTGGTCGGGGAGTTCAATGGCGTCGAGATTCGGCCGACCAAGTATTCGGAAGGCAATTACAACCTGAACCTGACGTTTCAGCAATTGGTCGGGGCGGCGGCTTGCCTCGAAGCCAAGGTCTACCAAGCGTCGGGCGGGACGGCCACCGCCGAATGGGGCGACTGTTCCGGGTCGGGCGACCCGCCCGCGTACACCGATTCCTTGATTAGCGGCGAGACGCTTTTCGGCGGGACCCAACAAGGAAGCTACGCCGACACTTGGACCCAGAACGAAGGAGCTGTCGAGGTCTTTACGGAGAGAGAGAGCGGTGGGAGGCCGAAGAACCGCTACAGCTTCGTCGACCACGAATGGACCGTCGATATCGGCGCCGGCGGCAGCATTGTCACCGTGTGGGTCGACGCCTGGACGGCGCCTTCGGCCGACGGCGACACTTTCGAGTTGACGGCCACCGGGTCGAGCGATGTGCTCGTTCTCGACAAGACCTCGGATAACGACACCTACCAAACTCTCGCGCTGCCCCCGGGATCCGCCGGTATTTTGAGCCTTCGCTTGCGCGACACCGATCAAAGCACGGGAGCGCGCTCGTTGGACTCGGTGACGATCGACCATCTCTTTGTTCGGGTAGAAAGTCCTACGAACCTCGATCCGCCGGCCACCCCAACGGGTGCGAGCGCGGCGGCCCTGTCCGCGAGCAGTGCCGAAGTGACTTGGAGTCACATTGGCGACACCGAATCCGGTTTCAAAGTCGACCGACAAACCCAAAACGCGAATCTGAGTTGGGGCGCGTGGACCGAAGCCGGCATGGCGGCGGTCGACGCGGTTTCGTTCACCGACAGCGGGCTGCTTTCGCAAGCGACCTATCGTTACCGCGTCGCCGCGACCAACGCGGCGGGCGATTCCGCTTGGGTGGAGTCGGGTGAAATCACAACTCCGCTTGGGCTAACGGCCGCCGCCGCCGGCTACAAGCAAAAGGGTTGGCAGTATGTCGATGTAAGCTGGTCGGGCGCTCCTGCCGGCTTCGTCGACATTTTCCGGGATGACGGCAGCGGCGCCGTTCTCGTGGGCTTACCGGCCGCCGGCCCAAGCGGCAACGGTGTCTTCACGGACGGACTCATCGCCAAGGGCGGCGCGCAGTACGTCTACCAAGTCTGCGCCGCGGGCGACGCCGCCAACTGCTCCTTGGCGATCACCGTCGGATTCTAGCCCCTGGTGGGGCAGGTCTCCAGGCCTGCCCATCGCGCGGCGGCTTTGGGTGTATCGACGGCAAACGGCGCTTGGGCGGCGCTCCGACATTCCGCTAGAATAGTCGGGTAAGGTTAAATCCATGGCTCAAAAAGACAAGCTCTACCAATCCGAGTCGGCCGGCAGCGGAACGTTTCGCATTTCCAAGCCGAAGCGCAAACCCACCAAGCTGCGCCAGTCTCGCGTCAAGAAGCCCCAACGCGGCGCCCGCAAATAGACCATCGGGCCCCCACGCACCCTCAGGCGCGGGCATATGGCCCCGTCCGGGTGGGGTTACACCCAAGCCGGGACCAGAAAGGGGTCGTTTTGCGGCTCCTGGCGCATGACCGTTGTGGCCGCGCCCTCCAAGATTCGGCGGGCCTCCTGGATGCATATTGCATATTTGTTGTTCCTGATCTTTGTTGTAGACCACAAAGCCGGCAGCACGATAAAGGTCGGGTGAAATTCCTAGGACCTTCTTTTTGCGCGGCTCGACACCCACCCCACCGGAGAGTGGTGCCTCCCCGACGGTCAGCTTGCCGCACGGCCGCCGCTCTGCTACCCTAAGAATCTCTACTAAATCGATAGGAAATAGGAGATTGATCCTCCATGCTGGTATCCGCGGAGCGAGCCTCGGCTCTTCTTGAAAACAATCCACCCAAAATCTCGGCGACATTTCGCCAGTTGAGCGATCTCTTCCTGCTCTCCGAAGGCGGCTATCGCCCGATCGGTCGTTTCCTGCCCGGCACGGAAGTGTCCCATGTCGCTGAAAAGATGCATCTTACGACGGGAGAGCCGTGGAGTATTCCGATCGTCTTCCCGATCAGTTCCGAGCAGGCAGACGAGTTGCGCAAAGCCGAGCGCGTCATCTTGATGGATGGCGACACGCCGGCCGGCGCGCTACGGATCGAGGACGTTTTTGAAATCGATAAAGCCCAATACGCCCGAAACATCTTTCGCACCGAGGATTCCGCGCATCCCGGTGTGGATTGGCTCGCGGGGGCGGGCGAGTACAGCCTGGCGGGAGAAGTCGAAACCTTCCCCGACTGGCAGTTCGCCATTCCCGGCGGTTTGCCCTTTTCCCCCAGTGCTGTGCGCGCCGCGATCGAGGCAAAAGGCTGGAAGAAGATCGTCGGCTTTCAGACCCGTAACCCGATCCACCGTGCCCACGAGTTCGTAACGAAGATCGCCCTCGAGACCGCCGACGGGCTCGTTCTTCATCCGCTGTTGGGAGAAACCAAGGCCGATGACACGCCGGCGGAAGTTCGCCTGGCCTGCTATCACGCGCTAATCGACAATTACTACTCGCCCGACCACACGCTACTGGCCGGCTTCCCGGCTTGGATGCGCTATGCCGGGCCGCGCGAGGCGGTCTTCCACGCCCAAGTCCGCAAGAACTACGGCATCACGCACTTCATCGTGGGCCGCGACCATGCGGGGGTGGGCGACTACTACGGCCCCTTCGACGCGCAGCACATTTTCTTGGAGTTCGGGCGCGACGAACTGGGGATCGAGCCGCTGTTCTTTAACTTCGTCCACTATTGCAAGGCTTGCGGCGGGATGACGTCGCCGAAGAGCTGCCCGCACGACAAGAAAAACTATGTTCACTTGAGCGGCACGGCGGTTCGTGCCATGCTCAAGGAAGGCAAGTTGCCGCCGCCGGAATTCACCCGGCCCGAGGTGGCGAAGATTCTCGTGGAGGCGTCGCGCTAACGATGGCGGAGGCCGCGAAAATCCTGGATAACGTCCCGCCGGAAAGTGCTCCGGCCGAGGAAATCCTCGCTTGGGGGCTGAAGCAATTCGGAAAACGTTTCGGCATCAGCACCAGCTTTCAGCTCGGCGGGATGGTCATTATCGACATGGCCGTGCGGCTGGACCTGGGCAAGTTTCAGCTTTTCACGATCGACACGGGAAGACTGCCCGAAGCGACTCACGAAATCATCGAGCAGACGCGGGGACGCTACGGGATTCCGGTCGAAGTACTTTACCCTGATGCGCTGGAAACGGCCACCATGGTGAGCGGACATGGGCCGAACTTGTTTTACGAGTCGGTCGAAAATCGTCGCTTGTGCTGTGAAGTTCGCAAGGTGCGGCCGCTGCAAAGAAAGCTGAAACAGCTTGACGCCTGGGCGGTGGGCCTGCGGCGGGGACAGGCCGACAGCCGCGAGGACGTCAAGAAGGTCGAAATCGACGAGAAGAACGGCGGGATCTACAAGCTGTCGCCGCTCGCCGATTGGTCCGAGCAGCGGATCGAGGAATATATTCGCCGGTACGATGTTCCCAAGCACCGGCTTTTCGACGAGGGGTATACGAGCATCGGTTGCGCTCCCTGTACTCGGGCGAACTTTGACGGGGAGAACGTTCGCGCCGGCCGTTGGTGGTGGGAAGAGGAAGGCGACAAGGAGTGCGGCATCCACTTCAACGCCGACGGAACGGTGGCCCGCAAGCTCGACGCGAACCTACGGGAGTTGCTTCGCAAAGCCGGACAGTAGCGCGCGTGCTTTTGCGTTGAGCGGGCGCGACATCCCCGTTTCAAGACATTGCTCGGTTTGCAATACCGGCATTTTCTTAGAAGAAAGAATCGAACATGACTCACAAAGGTTTCACCCTCTGGTTCACCGGTCTTTCCGGCTCCGGGAAGACGACGGTTTCCGAGATCTTGGAAAAGCGTCTTCGCGACGGCAACGCCAAAGTAGAGGTTCTCGACGGCGACATCGTTCGCACGAACCTCTCGAAGGGGCTCGGTTTCAGCAAGGAAGATCGCGACACGAACATCAAACGCATCGGATTCGTCGCCGAGTTGCTATCGCGCAACGGCGTGATCGCCATCACGGCGGCCATTTCTCCCTATCGCGATGTGCGGGACTTCGTGCGCGAGCGCATCGACAATTTCGTCGAAGTCTACGCTTATTGCCCCTTGGAGACTTTGGTGGAGCGAGACGTCAAGGGCCTCTACAAGAAGGCTATTGCCGGCGAGATCAAGAATTTCACCGGCGTTTCGGACCCCTACGAACCGCCGGAAAACGCCGAAGTTGTTTTCGATTCCAGCAAGGAAACCCCTGACGAAAGCGCCGAGAAAATTTGGGCTAAGATAATAGACCTCGGTCTTTTGTCGCCTAATGGTTGATCTGCATGCTCACACGGACCGCTCCGATGGCTCTCTAACGCCCGAGCAACTCGTCGATTTAGCTTGCGAAAAAGGCCTTAAGACCCTTTCGATCACCGACCACGACAGTCTGGAAGGATACGACGCGGCAGTGGACTACGCCGCCCGCCGGGGTCTTGATCTGGTTTGCGGCGTGGAACTGAGCACCAGCCTGCACGGGAGGGCGATTCACGTTCTCGGCTATTTCTTGGATCAGCCGCCGGGCGACGATTTTCGCCGACATCTTGACTGTGTCCAGAAGGCCCGCCGCGAACGCAACCAACGGCTCACGGCGCGATTGCGCGAATTAGGCCTGAGTATCCGGCTGGAAGACGCCGAAGCGTTGGGCCGCGCGCAAACCGGCCGTCCGCATTTCGCGCAGGTGCTCGTCAACAAGGGCTACGTCCCGAGTTATCGCGAAGCCTTCGATCGCTACCTGGACGAAAGCCAACCGGGGTACGTCGAACGCCGTGACCCGTCGGTGGAAAATGTACTGCGCTGGATTCGCGAGGCCGGTGGCCTTTCCTCCTGGGCGCACCCGATGCGGTTCGTCGAGCGGGAAGGGCGTCCCGCCGAAGAGCTTTTCTCGGAATTAGCGGAAAAAGGCTTGGACGCCGTCGAGGCTTTTCACGGCGATCATACCCCGGAACAACGAGAGCTGTTGCACCGCGCGGCGGTCACGGTCGGCCTCAAAGTGACGGGCGGCAGCGATTTCCACGGCGGCGAGAAGTCGAAAACCCCGCTGGGGGCGCTCAATCTGCCCATGTCGTTGCTTGAGAACCTTCGGACTCCCTCCTGACCGGTGATTTCCGTGCGGGCTTGCGCAACGTCATAGGGCGGCCGTTTCCCCCTCCTACGACGGAACGGCATCCTACCGAACCGCGGCCGACTTTTTTGCGATTCGATGAACTTTCCTTTCGGACCGCTCGTTTCTCTAGGTACGAGGACGTGGTAGAAAGATGATGTCCGAAGCGACACTGGACAGCTGGAGCGGATGGTGGGCGGCCGACCCCGGCCGCGCTGCCGAGCCAAGGGCGGCCGAAGCGCGGATGAGCCAAGACGCCGATTTAGTCGAGCGCTGCCGTCACGGCGACCGCGGGGCGTGGGAGCGCTTGGTGCGGTCGCACACGCGGCTGGTGTATAGCGCCTGCTATCGGTTCACGAATCATCCCGAGGAATCAAACGACCTCACGCAAGAGGTTTTCTTGCGGGTCTTCCGCGGCCTGCACACCTACGATGCCCGCGCGGGCGGCTTCCGCACCTGGCTCCTGCGCCTGACGCGCAACCTGCTGATCGATAACTACCGGCGCGCGAAAAAGCACCAGGTGCTCGATCCGCTGGAAGATCAAATCTTGGTGCTGGAAGCAACAGCCTCATCGGGCGGGCACGCCGATCATACGCTGCGCGGACGCGAGGCAAGCGAGGTATTGCAAGCGGGTTTACAGCGTTTGTCTCCGGAGTTGCGCGAGGCCGTGATTTTGCGCGACCTCGAGGAAATGGAGTATAAAGAAATCGCGCAGGTCCTACGCATTCCCGAAGGTACCGTGAAGTCCCGCATCAATCGCGGCCGCTCGGAGCTGGGCAGACAGCTTCGCGCCCTGGGGGTGCGCCCATGAAGTGCCGTGATTTCGACCGCGTCTTGTGCGACTACCTCGATGGCACGGCGGATTTTGAGCAGCGCCGCGGGATTGAGGATCATCGCGCCGAATGCACTGCTTGCGCCGACAAACTGGCCGACGCCGAATTAGCCCTGGGCTTGCTGCAAGACGCCCCCAAAGTCGACCCTCCCGCCGAGTTGGTCGATGCCATTCTTCATGACGCTCTCGTCGCGGGCGTGCCGGTGCCGGCCGGCGGACCAGCCGGGGCGTTCGGCTTCTTGCGGCCGTTCCTCCACCCTTTGATGCAGCCGCGGCTGGCGATGAGCCTGGCGATGACGCTCTTATGGCTGTCGATGATGACTTTCCACGGCCGAGGCGCTTGGGAGCGCCTGGGCACAAAGGAGGGCGGGACGGCGGTTGTGGCGGCCGGCGTCGCCGACGGGCTCGACCGAGCTTGGGAAACCGGGCTGGAGCTTTATGAAACAACCGTGATGCTCTATCGGCTGCAAACCGAATTCGGGAATGGCGAAATGTACATCGTCGACCCGGCGGCGACGCCCGCTCGGATTCCCGCCGGCGAGAGCGACAAGAAGGACGGCGTGGATACGCCGAGGCGAGAGGCCCCTTGAACTGCGCAACCCACGAAGAAACCCCTGCTGCGGCCTTTTGCCGCAATTGCGGTCGGGCCGTCTGCGAGGAGTGTCGCAAGGATCGCCTTGGCGTGCCCTATTGCCCGGCCTGCGATGAAAAGTTGGAAGCGCTGGAGCAACCGAAAGCGGGCTTCACCTCCGACACGGCACGGAAAGAGTCGGCCCCGTCCCAGGCGTCCGCGAGCGACGAGGGCGCCTGGCGGCGGTCGGAAAATTCCGGACGACCGAGCTATCCGGAGGAAGGTCCGCTTCCGGTCTTGGCTTTCATCCTTGGATTCATTCCCGGCGTGGGAGCCGTCTATAACGGCCAATACGCCAAGGGGGTTGTCCACGCGTTGTTGTGGGGCGGGCTGCTGAGCGCCGCCATCAGCAGCGGACAAGCCGATCGACCCGGGGGCGTGGCGGTGTTCGTCGTCTTGCTGGCGCTCACAACCCTGTACATGCCGATCGAGGCGATGCAAACCGCGCGGGCTCTGCGGCGCGGCGAGCAACTCGACGACATGTCGGGGCTGTTGGGCACTTCTTCGCCGGTAGGCGGCGTCGTGCTGATCGTGTTGGGCGTCGTCTTTCTGTTGCATTCGTTGGGTTACTGGCGGCTGGCCGATGTCGTTCGCTTCTGGCCTCTCGCCTTGATCGCTCTCGGTATCCATATCCTCTACCGGCGAGTCAAGGAACAATCGGCGGCTCGGCAAGCAGAGAATGTCTCGTCGGGGCCATTGCCGAGCATCAAGCCCGATCCGTCGATGGAGGAAGCCTCGCCGGAAGAGCAACCCGCCGCCGCTCCGGCAGACGACTTGCCTGACGAAACCCGGCCGGGAGAGAATGCTTCGGCGAACTAGCCGGCCCGACCCCGCGGCGCGAGTGAGAAACACCCATGGCTTCCCTTGCTGGCGCTCGTGAAACGATAGGTGCGGTCGGTCGCCCGCTGACGCTCATCGTGCTCGGAGCGATGTTTCTTGTCGAATACTCGGGTGGTTACGCGGTCAGCCAGACCTGGCAGCTGATCATCATCCTGCTGGGGCTCATTCTGGTGTTTCAGAGCTTCACGGCGCCCGCGGGATCCGAGCCTCGGCCGCTGCCCGAACCTCGCCACAAGTCTCTATTCGGTCCGATCGTCTTGATCGGAATTGGAGCCGCTTTATTAGCAAGAAATCTGGATCCGAGCCTTTCACTGCGGACCTGGTTCGCCGCGTATTGGCCCTGGATCTTGATCGTCTGGGGCGCTTTCCGGTTGCTGGAGATGCTCGTCCATCGTGGCTTCGGCCGTCCGGCACCCCGGGGATTAGGTTTCGGCGCGGCGGCATTGGTCCTCTTGCTGGCGGCTGCGGGAACGGCGGCGCGGCACGACCCTGAGCACTCTTTCAACCTGGGGATGGGGGCGCGCGGATTCGGGATCTTTGAGCCGTCGGTGGAACTGTCGGTCGATCACTCCTCTGAAATCGAGCCGGGCACGACGGTTGTGTTAGACAACCTGCGCGGCACGATTCGGGTGACGGGCGTCGAGGGTCCGCGACTGCGCATTCACGGCAGCGCCGAGCTTTGGGGTCGCGGTGACGACGACGCGCGGGGCCCGTTGATCGAGATCGAGCATCGAGGGGCCGAGGCCTGGGTGAGAACGAGCGAGGACGAACAGATCGATTCGCGTGACATTCGCTACGACGTTGAAATCGGGCTGCCGGCGAGCGCTCGATTGCGTTCCGATAGCGCCCGCGCCCGGCTGGTGGTCGAAAACGTTGCCAAAGCGGTCGAAATCCATGCCGGACGCGGCAAGATCACTTTGCGACGCATCGGCGGACCGGTGCGCGTCGACGCCGGGAGGGCGCGGCACATCGAAGCGGAGCGACTCGCCTCGAGTTTCTCGCTGGAAGGCAATGCAAGCACCCTCGATTTACAGTCGGTCGCCGGGGATGTTGACATCCGCGGCGAGTTGTTTGGGACGGTTCGCCTAGCCGCGGTGGAAGGCTCGGCGAGAGTGCGCTCGCGCTACGGAGAGCTGGAGGCTGGGGCAATTCCCGGGCGGGTCGAGATCAAGGTTCGCTCGGTGTCCGGGTCGGAGTTTGACGGCGGGCTGCGGCTTCAAAGCGACCGTTGGCGGCGGGTGCATCTGGAAAAGCTGCGCGGCAAAACGGACGTTCGAGGCCGACGTATGGATCTGGAACTTTCGGCCGGCGAGGATTTCGGTGAGATCCGAGCCGAAGTGGACAAAGGCGATATTCGGTTGCAGCTTCCTCGGAAGGCTCGGTTCACCGTGGATGCGCGGACCGCAAGGGGACGAGTGCGCAATTTCCTGGGACCTTCGGTGCGGACCGCGCGGCAAGGAAGCTCGGCGACGCTGGCAGGGGGGCCTGGTGATGGTCCTCCGATTCAACTTCAGACCGGCCGCGGCACGATTGTGATCGAGCCGCTGGGGGCGGATTCCGGCGTCGAATGGAACGAAGACGAGGAGCACGAGACAATCCGAGGGACGCGGATCATGTTGGAAGAATGACGCGACTGCGTGCCGCGAGCGATACGGCAATGGGTGGCGTCGCTTGCCTTACCGGCAATGCGCTAAACCGAGCCGCGACCGTGAGGGAGCGGAACGAGATGAGATTCTCGGCCCTCAATAAGAGTGGCGGACCTACAATGGCCGGCAACCCGGTCGATTGACCGAAAGAGTCCGCCGATTCCTTCCAGTTACCGCATTGGGTCCATCACCTTCACCTCTTTCGGTGATGCCTCATCGCATACCGCTTACTAACGCGCGCGGCTCGGTTTGGGGGCATCCATGCCATCATGAAATTCGACGCTTCGTTCGTCGAATTCGCCGTGTCTCTTCAGGTCTCCATCAACCACGAAACCCTCGACACCCCACAGGGCCTGTCCCTGTTTGAATGCGGCGAGCGCTTGGGTGTTCACATTCCCACTTCGTGCCACAAGAACGGCAAATGCCGCGAGTGCCTCGTTGAAGTCGCCGAAGGCATGGAGCACCTCACTCCGCGTTCGCCCGAGGAAGCGCACCTGAGCGACGCCTTTCGGCTCTCGTGCCGGGCACGGCTCGTTTCCGACAGCGGTATGGTCCGCTGTCACACCATGCGTCGGGCCGAGTTGCGCATCGAGGAAGCCTCCGACGGGTTGCCTGAACGGCAGGACGTGATCGATCCGGCGGTCACGCGCCGCGGTAACACGGTTCTCATTGACGGCGAACCGATCGCCGAAGCCGACGGGCCGCTCCACGGCCTGGCTATCGACCTCGGCACGACGACGGTCGTTGTGCGCCTCCATGACCTCGAAAGCGGCGCTCTGCTTGCCGTGCAATCGTTCGAGAATCCACAGCGCTTCGGGGGCAGTGACGTCATGGCGCGCATCCGCTATGACACCGACCACAAGGGCCGTCTGCTGCAACGCACTTTGCTCGGCTATCTCGGCCGCGCCATTGAGGAGTTCGACCGCGACCCGAATACAATCTACGAAATCGTCCTGGCCGGCAACTCGACGATGCGGGATCTATTCTTCGGGTTGAACGTCTATTCGATCGGCCAGAAGCCGTACCAATCCCTGATCGAGAAAGAGTTCGACGCGGGCAAACGCACAACGACCAGCCTTGCGGTTGAAGCCAAGAAATTCCGCCTGCCGGTGCACCCGAAAGCGCGGGTCTACGGGCTGCCGCTGATTCGCGGCCATGTCGGGGCGGACTCGGCCGCTTGTCTGTTGGCGGCGGGCTGGGAGAACGAAGAGCGTCTGGTCGCGCTAATGGATATCGGCACCAACACGGAATTGTTGCTGGGCAATCGGCAGCGGCTTTTCGTGGCGTCGTGCCCCGCCGGCCCGGCCTTCGAGGGAGGCGTCATTTCCCGCGGCATGCCCGCGCTCGAAGGCGCCATCGAAGCGGTCCGGATCGCCGACGACGGGTCGGTCCACACGCAATTGATCGGCAACCCGCCGCCCGAGGGCCTTTGCGGTTCCGGTCTGGTCGAGTTGCTCAGCGAGCTGCGCCGCACCGGGCGCATGAATGATCTGGGGCGACTGGCCGACGATCAAGACCGTTTTGTCGTGGACGCCGAGCACGACATCGCACTCACCGAAGCCGACATCAGCGAACTGGCGCAGGCCAAGGCGGCCAACGTCTCGGGGCTGCGGATTGTTCTCAAGCGCTACGGCGTCGATCTCGACGACATCGACGTCTTTTATCTCGCCGGGGGCTTCGCCAAGAATCTGGAACTCGACGCCGCCCGCCGCATCGGCCTGATTCCCAATCTGCCCGACGAAAAGATCGTCCAAGTCGGCAACGCCTCGATCGCGGGCGCGAGCGTGGCGCTTCTGTCATCCTCGCGGCGGGCGAGACTCGAAGAGTTTGTCACCAACGTGACGCACGTGGAACTGGAAACCGACGAACAGTTCTTCGACTACTTTGTCGAAGGCTGCCGCTTTGTGCCGGTCGAGACCGAGCCGCCGGAATGATTGGCTTGGCGCCGGGATCCGCCGCGGCGTCAAACCGTTGCTTTGCGGATCGTTCTCTTAAGCCGGTGGATCTCGCGTCGAACCCGTTTCAGTTCCTTGTGATCGTGGGCCTTGATGAAGTCGTCGCGTTGGCTCTTCAGCTCGCGAATCTGCGTCTTAATGCCGGCCTTGTCCACGCCGACGACATCGTGGTGTTCGTGAATCTCGATGCCCAGCGCCGTGCAGAGGGCTTTGAGAAGTTGTTCTTTGTTGAGCTGCGTGTAGCCTTTGACGGCCTCATGGTCGAGGCCCTTGGCTAAGTTTCGCAAGTCGCTCATCTTGGTGTGTTTCAGTTTGTTGTAGGTGTGCTCCATGTGCTCCTCGTCGGCCGGTTCTTGAGGGACCCGGCGCCGTGCCGCCCGCAAACCATTATTTTCGATCGGCGCTGCCGCTGTCAAACGTGAGGGGACGGAAAACGGGCCCGCGACGCCTCCGGCGTCGAGAGCACCCGCGCCCGTCCTCGACTCTGCTCGCCTGGCGGTAGAGCGCGTGAGAGGCCGTAGGGCGATGAGAAGACCGGGCCGTGGATTGCATTGGGTTCGTATGGTTGTTTTTGGGTGAGGGTAAGATGCTATCAAATTATTGATATGACATGGTTTGTATGATTGTTGGGTGGCGGGCGCGACGGTTTGGATGTTCGTGGATGGTCTGGTGCGACCGTCACGAGGGCGGATTGCGGGCGGGGGCTTGGGTCGGGGGCGCTTGGAGAGGGTCTTGGGGTGGTGGATTGATTGGAAGTGGGTTTTTGGGGTGTTTTTGGGGAATTTTGGATGGAGGTGTGGCGTTGGGGGGGTGGGTTCGGTTGTTTCGGGCCGCGTTTGGCGGCTAACGTAGGAGTGGCGGCGCTTTCACGGGTGTGGTGGGGCGGGTTTCGGCGGTGGGTGGGTTGACCGGGTCGTTGGTGGGGACGCGGTGGCTGGTGGGGGCGGGGTCGTGGGATACTTCGGGTCCGCCGCCTTCCTGATGGTCTTGACCCGGATTTCCACTTTAGTTTCGGTTCTGCTAACCATCGGGTGGACTCGGACGCCTTTATTTATGCGGGCTTGAAAGCACTCAAGGCGCTGAGGAGATCAACACCCAATGGGTGAAAAAGAAAACAAACCGTTTCAGCTCACCTTCAATGGATTTCTCAAGGTCGATTTCCAAGGATCGCGAGTCACCTCGGATGGCGGGCTGATTCTCATTCGCGAACTGGACGAACGACTCGGACTAGGCAAGCTGATAGACGAGCATCTGACGGATTCGCGGCAAGGCTCGAACAAGAAGTTCCCGTTCGTCGATCTGCTGCGACAGTCGGTCTACTCCCGCTTGGCGGGCTACGAGGATCTCAACGACGCCGTTCGTGTCTCCGCCGATCCAACCTTTCGGCTGATTGGCTCGAAGAAGAACTGGGATCGCGGCGCGGCGCTGACCTCCCGGCTGCAGAGCTTCGAGACCGCCATGCTCGCCGGCGACGAGAATCTGATCGGGCTGATGGCGGTGAACCGCGAGTTGATCGCGCAAGCCGAGGCCGGTGATGACTCCGCGTGCGTCGTGCTGGACATGGACTCTACCGAGAGCCCCGTCCACGGCCGGCAGGAAGGCAGCGCCTACAACGGCCACTTCGAGTCGGTCTGCTACCACCCACTGTTGCTGTTCAACCAGCACGGCGATTGCTTGGCGGCAAAGTTGCGACCGGGCAACGTGTCCAGCGCCGAGGACTGGGACGAGCTGCTGCTGCCGGAAATCGAACGCCAACAGGCGGAGGGCAAACAGGTGACGTTCCGGGCCGATGCCGCCTTCGCCAAGCCGGATATTTACGAGACGTTGGAGGAGCGCGGCGTGGACTACGTGATTCGCATCCCGGCCAACAAGAGCCTGGAGCTGGAGATCGAAGATATCCTGTTTCGTCCGCCGGGCAGGCCGAGCGCAAAGCCCCTGGTGCGCTACAGGAGCTTTCGGTATCAGGCCGCGAGCTGGTCGAAGTCCCGGCGGGTTGTTGCGAAGGTCGAGCATCACCAAGGTGAGTTGTTTCCTCGCGTCGGTTTCATCGTCACGAGCATGGCCTTGCCGAGCCGCTCGCTGGTGCGGTTCTACAACAAGCGCGGCACGGCGGAGCAGTGGATCAAGGAAGGCAAACAAGCGACGCATTGGACAAGGCTGTCATGCCATCGGTTCCGGGCCAACGAAGTGCGACTGCAACTCAGCGTGCTGGCCTATAACCTGGGGAACCTATGGCGGAGGCTCGGGCTGCCGCAACGGATCAAGAGCTGGTCGCTGACGAGCTTGCAACAGCGCCTGATGAAGACGGGCGGTAGGCTGGTCAAGCATGCGCGGTACTATTGGCTGCTGTTGGCCGAAGGACATCTGAACCGGCGGCTGTTCGGCGACATGCTGCATAGGATCTGGGCGCTGCCTGTGCCGGGTGGGTAGCGTTGCCCGGGCGAGGATCAACAGTTTTTGGCTCCAAAAAGGTTTCGCAGGGAGCAGTGTCGGCCGGAGCGCCGTTCAGTCCGCTCAATCAACGTCTGTGAGCGGACGGACGAGCCCTGGCGCCTACCGGCGGAGGTGATGTGCAGGGTTCAGCGCGAAAAGACGTGGTATTCGGCGCAGCGGGGGTGTATCCTGTGACCGTGCCAGGGCCAAAATGGAAATCCTGGCTTGAGGGTTCGTCTGATACCGCTCACTTACGTTCGCGGCTCGGTTGGGGGCGGCGCGGTTGATTATGTCGGGTTTGGCGGGGATGTATTGATGCTGAAACTCGGGCGGGGCGGTGGGGCTGTAGACGTCGAAGCCGTGATCGCCTTTGTTGCGGGCCTCGCGGGCCTCGCGGGATTTTCGTTCGCCTTGGCGGATCTCGGTGAGCAGTTCGACGGCGCGGTAGAAGCGGCGGGTGAGATGTCCGTCATAGCGGGAAAGTTGGACGACGGAGTTGGTGTGGCCGATCATGGCTTCGCCGAGCAGCTTGGTGCGGCCTTGGCGGTCGAGTTCGACGTCGGGGTGGAACTGGCGGTTGTGGCGGCGGGTGTGGTTGATGTTGGCGGTGATGATAGCGGTCTCGATGCGGGAGAGGCGCTGCATGCGCCAGGCGGCGTCGGTGATTTGGCGGCAGATTTCGCGTTCCAGCGGGTTGCGGGGGAGAACCCAGTCCTCGATGGCGGTGAGTTGACGGTCGAATTCTTCGGGGGCTTCGCCGGGCAGGACGGAGTCTTGGGAGAGCAGGCCGTGCTTGAGAGCGTTTTTGGAAGAGCGGGTTTTTCCGCCGGCGGTGCGTGGTCCGGTGGATTTTTTGGCGTTTTCGCGGTTGGCGCGGGTTTGCTTGTTGGTGGCCATGGTTACCTCGTTACCAGGATAAGGCAGGGGTGGAAGGGTAGCGGGGGGTTGAATTTTCTAAGTTGTTGGGAATAAAGGGGAAATATTTTTCTTACGTGCGTGATGGGGATTCCGTGTCGCCGGGGTACGTGAACCGTTAACCGTGAACCGTTAGCCGGGTCGCGACGGCGACCGACCGCTTGGCGGCCGGTCTTGGGCAGGTCTGGAGACCTGCCCCACTGCCGGGGTACGTGAGCCGTGAACCGTTAGCCGGGTTGCGACAGGGACCAGCCGCTTGGCGGCCGGTCTGACTCAAGGGACCGCCCTTGGGGCCGCATCACGCGGCGTGAACGACGCCGGGGCGACGCCTACCCCTCACCCCGTACCCCGGCGACACGGAGTTCGGCGTCACGGAATCGACCACTACACTAGAAAAATGCAAAAACGCTCCCGGCGCCCGCGTTGGGGACAGCACTTTCTCCGGGACCCTCGCATCCTGGCCCGCATTGCCGACAGCGCCTTGGGCGGCGGTCCTGACCTTGTCGACGGCCTTGTCGTCGAAATCGGTCCCGGTCGAGGCGCCTTGACGCAACAACTGCTGACTCGAGGGGCCCGCGTGGCGGCGATCGAGATCGACCCGGAACTCGTCGCGTTCTTGCGGGAAAAGTTCAAAGACGCCGATAACTTCGAGTTGATCCACGCCGACCTGCTCGATGTCGATCTCGTCAAGTTCATTCGCGACCGGTCCGACTCCCCCGCCTCCGTGACGGGCAACTTGCCCTACTACATCACGTCGCCGATCTTGCGGGCGATCTTTGACGCGTCCGAGGCGGTCTCGCGAGCCGTCGTCATGATGCAGAAAGAGGTCGCCGATCGGGTAGTGGCTCAGCCGGGCACACGGGATTACGCATTTCTCAGCGTCTTGTGTCAGCTCTACTCCAGGCCCCGGCGGCTGTTTCGCGTGCCGGCACGGGCTTTTCAGCCGCCGCCCGATGTGACCTCGGCGTTGGTCGAATTCACGCTTGACCAAACCGCCGCCCCGGACCCTGAGTTCGTGGAATTCCTCAAGCTCTCATTCGCCCACCCGCGCAAGACTTTGCTCAACAATCTCTCGGCGCGCTACGACCGGGCCGCGCTTGCCGAGCTCGAAACGACCCGCCGCCGCGCACAGCAGCTCGGCCTCGAGGAACTGCGAGCGCTGTGGCAGGCTGTCGACAAAGGCAGGCGCAACCGGTAGAGACGAACACTCGTGTTTGTCCTGGTTCACAGTCCCGACAAGCTCTCGGTCGGCGCTCGGTACAGTCCCCAATTTTTCACAGCCCCGAGGCGGCGCGGCTCGGGAGGTTCAAAATCGAATCCAATTTGAAGTTTCAGGTCAGCGGCGCCACCGGCCGCGCCGGATCGTTCAGGGGAGAAACTTGGTCGAAGGGTTCGCCGGGACCGCGCCGCACGGCGGCGCGGCTCGGGTGGGTGAAAGTCCGATCTATTGGTAGCAGTTGTGAGTCTCCGGGTAGCTCGAAATTTGAAGTTTCAGGTCAGCCTGAAATGGGCAGGCCTGGAGACCTGCCCCACTGGGAACCGGCGCCGTTGGATGTCAATGAGAAGATCGAGAGACAAGCTGAGAGCTTGTCTCAACTGTGGGCTAGGACCGGCAAGAGTGCCGGTCGCTACTTGGATGTTTAGTGCCCTCCACTACAATAAGTCGTCTGATGGCCTCGAACCGCAATCGCCGCTGGATCTGGGCGGTTTTCTTCGTGACGGTATTTCCTGTTGCCGTCGTCCATTTCTCCTGCGTGGCGGTGCTCGGACCCGGCAGTTGGGGTTCGGGCGTAGAGGAGAAAGAACCCCTCATGGAACCGGCTCGGGGGCGGCCTGACCTGGCCCCCTACGTCGAGCAATGGGAGGCCGCCCGTAACGCCGGGCAAACCGCCGAGGTTTCCCCGGCCTGGGCCGTCGAGTCGCTCGGGGTCCGCGCGGGTGATATCGTTTGGGCCGATCGCTTCGAGGGAACCGGCCAAAGTGTCTTACTGACGGCGGGCGGCGGGAATTGGACCGAACAGCAACGGCTCTATCTGTCGACGGGCCCGGAGGCGGAGCTTCGAGAGGTCGAGATTCCAGCTGAAATGATCCTGCGGCGCCCGACCCTTTTGAAGAGCGGAGGTCAAACGCAGCTGATCGTCGGCCGTTGGAATAGCTGGGCCGTTTCGCCGACCCAAAAGCTGAGCCGCTATCGAAAGAGTTGGTTCGACCCGACACTGAGGCCCGAGCACTCTCTCTTTGCATACGACGAAGAAACGGGCGCCTTCGAAATGCTCGGTCCCGGCGGCGGCCTCAAGCCCTCGCCGGACCGCACCAAGGCCGTGATCGTGCGCTCCGGCGCGCTGGGGACCACGCTCCACAGCCTGCACGTCTGGGAACCCGGTTCCGGGGCAATGGAAACCATTGCTTCGCTTAGCGAAGCCGATCCGGGTTCGGGGCGTTCGTTTGATTACGGATGGTCGACGGATTCGAAAGCAGTCTTCATTTGGGGTTCGGCGGGAGGGTTCCGAGCCCGCGCCCAAGACCGTCGCGAACTGCAATGGATCTACATGGCGGCGGAAAAGAAGGTCTTTTCGATCGACTGAGGGTCGCGCCGCTTGCCGTTACAAATGAACTACGCCTGAACTATCCTTGAACGGTCGCCGCGGTGAAGCTAAGCAAATCGCCGTCCTCGCGGGCCAACTCTCGCAGTCTGTCGTAATTCCCCGCCATATCGCAGAGCTGTTGCGGATTGGGGCAATTCAGGTACACCGGGTCGCTGTCTTTCAGATGGCGCCGGTAGACGTCGACCGCGTCGTCAAATCGCTCGAGCCGCGCGAACAACTTCACGAGCGTCTGCGCCGGCGCGGTGCCGACCTCATAGGGATCACTGGCGTCCACCTTGCCTCGAAAATGCTTCACGGCGGCCTCGACGTCTTCGCCGAGAACCGCGCGGAGATAAATTTCGTGGTCCTCGAAGACGCTGTCAAAGGGTGGTTGGCCGGCGTATTGGAACATTTCGGAAAGCCGCTTGCCGTAGTCGCACAGTTCGATCACGAGCCGCAGGGTTTCCTGGTCGCGCCACTCGACGCTGTATTGCACGATCGAACCGACGTGCGAGGTGTCGATGTAGTAGTTCGCGCCCTCGAAAAGCCAATCACGGCCCTCAATCAACTCGGAAACGCTGTCGGTTTCGGGGACTTTGCCTTCTTGACGCTCGATCGCGCGGCGTAGATTGTCGCGTAGTTCGCCGTGGACCGTTTCGGTCAGCAAGCGGGCTGACTCGGTAAGCCCTTCCGGACCCGGGTATTGCGCGAAATACGTGATCGCCCGGCAGGTCCCAAAGTTTTCGAGCAGCAACTCGAAGCCCTTGCGAGGATGCACGCGCTCGTTGTAGGCGATTTCAATCACGCCCTCTTGGTCGTCGCCGGGCTCGAGCCGGTTGATAGCCTGGTGAATCGGCTCAGCTTCCCCGACGGCTCGGTAGTACGGCCAAGCGAGCGCGATGTTTCCTTGGGCCAGGAAAAGACCGCCGACTTCACGCGCCGCCTCGACCGAGCCGGCGTCGTAGGCCTTTTGCTTTTCGTCGGAAAGGTCGTTCAGGGGGCCGTTGGGCAGCAGAGGCAGATCCAACTCATGACGCTTCTTCATCAGCAGCGCCTCGAACAATTGGGGGTACTTTTGCTCGGACCGGAACTTCTCGATCAACAAGTCGAAGCAAGCCCCGGAACCCTGTTCGGCCAGGGACTGTTCAATTTGGGCAAAAGTTTCGTCGGCGTTCATCACGATCGGCGGGAGTGCTTCCCAGCCCTCTGTCGTCGGCTGTCTGTATCTAAACGTAGTATGTCACGTCGCCGGCGGAGAACGGTCGGGTGGATAGCCGGATGCGGAGGCGGTCGAAAATTTGCGAAAGGGCCGCCGGGGGACTTCGTTCGGCCGAGAGGGCCGAGAGGCCGCTGGTGTACCCGTCACCATCATTGCGCTACGCTGAAGAGAGTCGCGAGATCCCTCGGCGGACTCTCGCGGTTGGGTTATGGTTTCGCACTCCCGCCGAGCATTTCTAGGGAAGAGTTTCCAGACGGCCGGCGCGGCGGCATTGGGCGGAGGTGCGCCCGCTGTCTTTGGCGCTCGAAAACCGAAACCGCCGCTCTGGAACGTTCTGTTCATCGGCGTCGATGATCTGCGTCCCGATCTCGGCTGTTACGGAAACAGGCGCGTTCACACGCCGAATATCGACCACCTGGCGGCCGATGGGCTGACCTTCACGCGGGCCTATTGCCAACAAGCTGTTTGCAGTCCCTCGCGTACGTCGCTGATGACCGGGCGGCGGCCCGATACAACGCGCGTCTATGACCTGGAAACCCACTTCCGGCGTTACCTGCCGGGCGCGAGGACCTTGCCCGAGCAGTTCAGGCGTGCCGGTTACGCTTCGACAGCATTTGGGAAGGTCTTCCACAAACCGCGGCTCGATGATTTTCCCTCCTGGAGCATTCCCTCTTGGATGCCCGACAGTGAGCCGTGGAACAGCGAGGCGAACAACTCATCCGCTCGCAAGAAATGGGACGAACTGCGCGCCGCCCACTGGATTTCCCGCGAGGACGTCTACTACGACCCCGCCAAGCGGCAGCCGCGGTCGGCGGGTTCGGGATGGGACATGCCCAGTTGGGAGTCCCGCGATGTCGCTGACGAATCCCTGCCCGACGGCCAAATCGCCGACGCGGCCATCGCGGCACTGAACCAGTTGCGCAATCAGCGCTTTTTCATCGGCGCGGGCTTCTTGAAGCCCCATCTTCCCTTCGTCGCCCCGAAAAAGTATTACGATCTCTACCCGGCCAACAAGATCGATTTGACGGAAAACACGGCTTGGCCGCATAGTGTTCCGCTGTTCGCGCTGCACGATTCCAACGAGTTGCGCGGATATAGCGACATCCCGGGCGAGGGGCCCATTCCGGAAGAGAAAGCCCGCGAGCTGATACGCGGCTATTACGCGTCGATCAGCTACGTGGACGCCCAAATCGGCCGACTCATCGACGCCCTCGACCGGCAGGGCTTGCGCGAGAACACAGTCGTCGTGTTGTGGGGCGATCACGGTTATCACCTTGGCGAACACGGCCTTTGGAATAAGCACACGAACTTCGAGGCAGCCACCCGATCGCCTCTGATCGTGAGCGTGCCGGGTCAACGCAATGCGGGACGCAAGACCGGAGCCTTATCGGAGTTTGTCGATATCTATCCCTCGCTGTGCGAGCTCTGCGGCGTGTCACGCCCGCCGGGGCTGGAGGGATCGAGCTTCGTGCCGCTGCTTGAAGATCCCGAACGGCTTTGGAAGCGAGCGGTTTTCAGCCAGTATCCGAGAGAGATTCCGGGCGTCGGCCCCGGCATGGGACATTCGATGCGCACGCAACGCTATCGCTTGACCGAGTGGCGGGCTTTCGACACGAACTTCCTGACGTCGGAGCTTTACGATTACGAGCTCGACCCCGACGAGACACGTAATGTCGCCAACCATCCCTCGAACATCAGTTTGGTGAACGGGCTTTCGGGGATGTTAAACGAAGGCTGGCGATCGTCGCTGCCGCCGATTGACGGGCCGGTATAGCGAGAGTTGCCTACCAGCCGGCCACCTGGCCGTCTTTGCGGGGGTCGGTGCCGCCGCGCAGCACGCCCCGTTCCCAATCCACTTCAATCGCTTGGTAGCCCCCGAAACCGCCCTTGGTGCGATTGACCACATGCCCCATGCGACTCAGGCCGGTCGCGGCCTCTTCGCTGACGCCGGACTCCAGCAGGACTTCCTTCCCGCTGTTGTGGCGAAAGCGCGCGACCTCACCGGCGTCCTGGACGTTCATTCCGAAATCGATCATGTTCAACAGGATTTGGACATGCCCCTGCGGCTGCATGTTGCCACCCATCACGCCGAATGAAAGCCAGGGCTTACCGTCTTTGTACGCCATGGCCGGAATGATCGTGTGATACGGACGCTTTCGGGGTTCGATGCGATTGGGATGCTCGGGGTCGAGCGAGAACAGCGCGCCTCGGTTTTGGAGAACAACACCGGTCCCGGGCACGACGACGCCCGAACCGAAAGCGTGGAAGGTGCTGTTGATGAACGAGACCAAGTTGCGGTCTTTGTCGACGACGGTGAGGTAGACGGTGTCGCCCGAGTCGGTGAGACGGTGCGCGGCTTCGTTGACGCCGGTTGTCACCTCGTTGGCGGCGTGGTCGGGATCGATGCGCGCGCGCTGCTTTTCGCCGTACTGTTTCGAGATGATCGTACCCACCGGCAGTTCGGCCCGTTCGGGATCGGCCAACCAGGCGTCGAGGTCGGCGAAGGCCAGTTTCTTGGCTTCGATCAGACGGTGGAGATAGGCCGCCGAGTTGTGGCCGAGGCTCTTGAGGTCGTAGCCTTCGAGGATGTTGAGCATCTCGATGGCCGCCATGCCTTGGCCGTTGGGCGGCAGCTCGAAGAGGCGATGACCGCGGTAGGTCGTGCTGATCGGTTCGACCCAATCAGAATGTTGGTAGGCCATGTCGTCTATCGTGATCGGCCAACCGAGGCTGTTGAGATGGTCGACGATCTTGGCGGCGATTTCTCCCTTGTAGAAAACCTCGCGTCCTTCGGCGGCGATCTTGCGGAACGTATCGGCGAGGGGCTTATTGACGAAAACGTCGCCGTGTTCGGGCCGCCGGCCGTTGAGGTAGTAAGCGGCTTCGAATTCCTTGACAATTTGCTTGCCTTGGGATGTACTGTCGTCGATCGCGGGGGTTTTCCAGGTTCCGGCGATGATCTCCGAAACCGCAAAGCCTTCCTCGGCGTATTCGATCGCCGGCGCGAGGACCTGCGCGAGGCTCATCGTTCCGTGCTTTTCAAGCAGCGTCGCCCAGCCGTCGACAGCGCCGGGAACGGTCACGGAAAAGGGACCGGAGGTCGGAATACTTTTCAAACCACGGCTTTTGAAAAAGTCAATATCGGTCTTCTCGGGCGCGAATCCGCTGGCGTTGAGGCCCACGAGTTCGTCGGTTTCAGCAATGTAGGCCAGAACAAACAGATCCCCGCCCGGACCCGTCATCATCGGCTCGACGACGGCGAGCACGGCAGCCGTCGCGACGGCCGCGTCGATGGCGTTACCGCCCTGCCGCAGGATCCGCAGACCGGCTTGCGCGGCAAGCGGCTGGCTTGTGGCGACCATGCCGTTACGGGAAAGCACCGCGCTACGTCCCGAAGACGCGCGACCGAACGGACGGTCGGTGGCGAGTGCCATCGCGCCTACTCCAAGGCTCGCCAGTAAGAGTTTGAGAATCATGGGGATCTCCGGCATGAGGATAGTTTCTATACGGTAGCAGCGGCGCGAGCGTTTTGTTGGACTGTGGCGAAAGCACAAGCGCGGCTAAGTTGTCATCGGAAATACTTATCACGCCGCTGCCGTCGGTTCGCCCGGGTTGCCATACACGACACGGGGCGCTATTTCGGGCGCGGCGCTAATTCGTTGGCTGCCCCGAAGCGGAGTCGCGGTCTCGAAGTCCACCCGTTGTGAGTGCGGCGCAACAAAGTTCTCGCCGAAACATGTTTCGCATCTCTTGTCGGGACGGGGTATCATTGGGAAAATCGGCCCGCGCCGTCGGGCGAAAATGTTGTTGTGAACGATACCGCACCGGGAGAGGTTACCGTTCTGCTCAATCGCCTACAAGGCGGGGACAAGCAGGCCGAGGGAGAGCTGATTACTTGCGTTTACCGCGAACTCAAAACGCTGGCGGCGGTGTATATGAAGCGGGAGCGCTCGGATCATACCCTGCAGCCGACCGCGTTGGTCAACGAGGCCTACTTGCGGCTCACCGGGCAGAAAACGGTCGCTTGGCAAGACCGTGCGCATTTTTTTGCCGTGGCGGCCCGCGTGATGAGAAGAATTCTGGTCGATTACGCGCGAAACCGCCTGGCCCAGAAGAGAGGGGCCGCCGCCGACGCGATTTCGCTGGACGAGGCCTTCATTTTCACCGCGGGGAGATCGGGCGAGCTGTTGGCACTCGATGAAGCCCTCGACCGGCTCGCCGAGCAGGACCGACGCACGCATCGAGTGATCGAATTGCGTTTCTTCGGCGGCCTCTCCGTGGAGGAGACGGCCAAAGTCCTGGAAATCTCCTCGCGCACCGTAAAGCGTGAATGGAGTTTCGGACGAGCTTGGTTGAGGGGTGAGCTCGACCAGCGGGCGGAACAAGATGCGGACGCCGTGGGAGCAGGCTAAAGAGATCTTCGGTAAGGCGCTGGATCGGCCACCCGCCGAGCGCGACGCGTTCGTTCAGGGGGCATGCGGAGAAGACGTCGCTCTCAAGGAAGAAGTCGGCCGCTTGCTCGAGTTGCACGCATCGAGCGGTAGCTTCTTGGATGGTCCCGCCCTCGAACTCCGCGAAAGTTCTCCCGTCTTTGACGCTGGCGCGGTCGTTTCCGATCGCTTTCGCATCGTCCACTCCATCGGTCGCGGCGGCATGGGCCAAGTCTATGAGGCGATCGATGTCGAACTAGGCGAGGCCGTCGCGCTCAAAACCATTCGACCCGAACTTGCCGCCGACCCCGCTTGGGTACAACGCCTAAAGCGCGAGGTGCAACTGGCGCGGCGCGTCAGTCACCGCAACGTGTGCCGCATCCATGACTTCGGCATGCACCGCGGCGCCGATTCGGACTGCATCTTTCTTTCGATGGAGTTACTCAATGGGCCGACTCTGGCGCAACGCCTCAAGGCCGATAAAACCCTTTCGAGTCAAGACGTGCTGGCGTTGGGGCGTCAAATCGCCGACGGCCTCGACGCGTTGCATGACGCCGAGATCATTCACCGTGATTTGAAACCGGCCAACGTGATACTCGTGGCCGACGAGCAGAACGAACCCCGCGCGGTCATCACGGATTTCGGCTTGGCGCGCGAACTATCCACCGACACCGTGCCCCATAGCAATCGCAGCTCGGATTTCGCGGGCACGATGGGCTACATGTCGCCGGAGCAGTTACAAGGCGGCCGTGTGACGCCGGAAAGCGATGTGTACGCCTTCGGGTTGGTGCTCTACGAGATGCTGACGGGCCATCGTTCGTTCAGCGGCAGCGGGCTCGAAGCGCGCTGGCGGTCCGCGCTGAAAACCTGCCTCCAGGTCGACCCCCAAGAGCGCTTTTCGCGCGCCGGGGACGTGATCGACGCGGTTGAATCGTTTCGCGAAAACGGCGCGAAGAGCCCACCCCTCGCGCGCCCGCCGCACCAGGGATCCGACCACCATAAAGAGTCGCAGGGACCGATCCAAGGGCTGCTCGATCGCGAACGGAGGCGGCTCCTGGCCGGTGCGGCGGCCGCCGCGGTGCTGCTGGTCTTGTGGGCTGCTTGGTTTCTCTCGTCGGGCGACTTCCGGGGTTCCGAGCTACCGGAGCGGAAACACGTCGCGGTGCTTCCTTTCGAGGTTTTCAGTCAGGACGCGCCCGTGCGGGCCCTCTCCGACGGTTTGGTGGAAACCCTTACTTCCAAGTTGACGCAATTGGAACGGTTTCGAGGGGAGCTGATGGTTGTTCCGGCGAGCGAAATCCGATCTCGCGAGATACGTACCGTCGACGAGGCGCGGCGCATCTACGGCGCCAACCTGGTCATTACCGGGAGCGTCCAGCGATGGGGCCCGCGGCTTCAAGTTACGGCGAATCTTGTCGACGCGGCCGGCGTTCGGCAGTTGGATGCGATCACGCTCGATGTCGAAGCCGATGAGATAGTCGCCCTTCGTGACGATCTCACTGTTCGCGTGGCCGGGATGCTTGACTTGGAGTTGACGCCGGGCGCCCGACAGGAATTGCTTTTTGGAGAAACACGACTCGCGGACGCGTACCGCGCTTATTTGGAAGGCCGCGGCTATGTACAACGCTACGATGTCGAGGGCAATATCGACAAAGCGGTACAAAGTTTCGAGTCGGCGATCGCGATCGACGAGGGCTACGCCTTGGCCTACTCAGGCTTGGCCGAGGCGTATTGGCGGAAAGCCGACGCGGTGAACGATAAAAAATGGGCCGAAAAAGTGATCGAGAACGCCGAGCGAGCCGTGGCGCTCAACGGTGATCTCGCCACGACCCGCGTCAAGCTTGGCGAAATTTACGCTGACAGCGGACGCGAACAAGACGCCGTGAGTGAGTTCGAGCAAGCCCTGAAACTCAATCCCACCGGCGCCGGCGCGCATCAAGGGTTGGGCCGCGTCCATCTGAACCTCGGCAACTTCGACGAGGCCGAGGACTCCTACCGCAAAGCGGTAGAACTGCGCCCGACCGATTCCTACAGCTACGCGGTGCTGGCTCGCTTCTATTTACGGCAGAGCCGCATCGACGAAGCCGTCACCACCATAAAAAGGGCCATCGCGCTAACGCCGGACAATGAAATCAACTACCGCAACCTCGGCGCGGCGTATATTCACAGTGGGCGCTACGAGGAAGCTCGCGCGGCGCTTGAGTCTTCGCTGCGCATTCAACCTTCCTCGGCGGCCTATAGCAGCCTCGGCGTCATTCACTACTTTCAGGGTCGTTATCGGGAAGCGGCGGCGTCTCTGGAGATGGCGATCGAACTCCGCGCCACCAGCTTCCTCACTTGGGGCAACCTCGCGGACGCCTATCATCCCGGATTTCCACTTTAGTTTCGGTTCTGCTAACCATCGGGTGGACTCGGGCCTTTATTTATGCGGGCTTGAAAGCACTCAAGGCGCTGAGGAGATCAACACCCAATGGGTGAAAAAGAAAACAAACCGTTTCAGCTCACCTTCAATGGATTTCTCAAGGTCGATTTCCAAGGATCGCGAGTCACCTCGGATGGCGGGCTGATTCTCATTCGCGAACTGGACGAACGACTCGGACTAGGCAAGCTGATAGACGAGCATCTGACGGATTCGCGGCAAGGCTCGAACAAGAAGTTCCCGTTCGTCGATCTGCTGCGACAGTCGGTCTACTCCCGCTTGGCGGGCTACGAGGATCTCAACGACGCCGTTCGTGTCTCCGCCGATCCAACCTTTCGGCTGATTGGCTCGAAGAAGAACTGGGATCGCGGCGCGGCGCTGACCTCCCGGCTGCAGAGCTTCGAGACCGCCATGCTCGCCGGCGACGAGAATCTGATCGGGCTGATGGCGGTGAACCGCGAGTTGATCGCGCAAGCCGAGGCCGGTGATGACTCCGAGTGCGTCGTGCTGGACATGGACTCTACCGAGAGCCCCGTCCACGGCCGGCAGGAAGGCAGCGCCTACAACGGCCACTTCGAGTCGGTCTGCTACCACCCACTGTTGCTGTTCAACCAGCACGGCGATTGCTTGGCGGCAAAGTTGCGACCGGGCAACGTGTCCAGCGCCGAGGACTGGGACGAGCTGCTGCTGCCGGAAATCGAACGCCAACAGGCGGAGGGCAAACAGGTGACGTTCCGGGCCGATGCCGCCTTCGCCAAGCCGGATATTTACGAGACGTTGGAGGAGCGCGGCGTGGACTACGTGATTCGCATTCCGGCCAACAAGAGCCTGGAGCTGGAGATCGAAGATATCCTGTTTCGTCCGCCGGGCAGGCCGAGCGCAAAGCCCCTGGTGCGCTACAGGAGCTTTCGGTATCAGGCCGCGAGCTGGTCGAAGTCCCGGCGGGTTGTTGCGAAGGTCGAGCATCACCAAGGTGAGTTGTTTCCTCGCGTCGGTTTCATCGTCACGAGCATGGCCTTGCCGAGCCGCTCGCTGGTGCGGTTCTACAACAAGCGCGGCACGGCGGAGCAGTGGATCAAGGAAGGCAAACAAGCGACGCATTGGACAAGGCTGTCATGCCATCGGTTCCGGGCCAACGAAGTGCGACTGCAACTCAGCGTGCTGGCCTATAACCTGGGGAACCTATGGCGGAGGCTCGGGCTGCCGCAACGGATCAAGAGCTGGTCGCTGACGAGCTTGCAACAGCGGCTGATGAAGACGGGCGGTAGGCTGGTCAAGCATGCGCGGTACTATTGGCTGCTGTTGGCCGAAGGACATCTGAACCGGCGGCTGTTCGGCGACATGCTGCATAGGATCTGGGCGCTGCCTGTGCCGGGTGGGTAGCGTTGCCCGGGCGAGGATCAACAGTTTTTGGCTCAGGGAGCAGTGTCGGCCGGAGCGCCGTTCAGTCCGCTCAATCAACGTCTGTGAGCGGACGGACGAGCCCTGGCGCCTACCGGCGGAGGTGATGTGCAGGGTTCAGCGCGAAAAGACGTGGTATTCGGCGCAGCGGGGGTGTATCCTGTGACCGTGCCAGGGCCAAAATGGAAATCCTGGCTCAAAGACACTCGAACACACGATCCGCTTCACCCATCGAAACAACCACACACACGCTACGATGGACTACTTGAGACTAGCCCAACTGCTGTCAAGAACTTCTAGGCAACGTCGTAAATCTTCCCTTATCACCTTTAACTATGACATCGCGTTAGATTATGCGCTTCACCATGAGAACTGTACACCCGATTACCACTTGGAACTGGAAGACAACAGAAGGAGAGGCTGCGCGCTGCTGAAGCTTCACGGGTCGCTAAACTGGGCAAGTTGCTCAGCTTGCGGAAAGATAATTGCTTGGCACTTGGACGATTACTTCCGAACCTACACCTTCAGTCCGTTCGACGACGACGAAGCTAACGTTATGATTCCGATCGCCTCCCAACTTGGGGACGGCAAGCTGTCCTGCTGTGGGCAGTCCGTGAAGTCCGCACCGGTCATAATCCCGCCCACTTGGAACAAAACACAGTACCACACGACGATCGCCCGGGTGTGGCAAAGAGCGGCACTTGAGTTGTCAGATGCCGAGAACATTTTCGTTGTCGGCTACTCGCTTCCTGGTGCCGATTCGTTCTTCCGGTACCTTTTAGCACTAGGATTAATAGGTGATGTTCGAATAAAGCGGTTTTGGGTCTTCGACGTTGATCAGAGCGGCGACGTTGAAAGGCGATTCAAGAAACTACTCGGGGGCGATTCAATACGACGATTCCAATACTTTCCGGGAGGCTTTCAGGATTCGGTTCCGATTCTCGAGCGAGAGGTGTTTCCCGAGGAAACAAAGTAGATCACACGCCCTTTTTGCGGGAGTTTGGAGAGTCCGAGAAAGGAAGGATGCTTAGGGGTTTTCTGTGCGAAGAAGCGCTCGGCGCAGCTTCCCCGCCGCTTCGTCCCAGCCCTCGCCGGCAGGTTCGTAGGTCTTCGGCTCAAACGACCGGCGCACGACCTCTCGTAGCTCTTCGCGGCCGCTGATGCGGCCTAGGGCCATGGCTTGCAGCAACACGTTGCCGATGGCGGTGGCCTCTACCGGGCCTGCTACGACCAGCATGCCCACGGCGTCGGCGGTGTATTGGCAGAGTAGTTCGTTGCGGGAGCCGCCTCCGACGACGTGCAACAAAATGTCTCGGCGCGGCGGCCGGTGATGGCTTCCAGATCGTCGATGACTTGGCGGTAGGCGAGGGCGAGGCTTTCGAAAATGGTTCGGGCGAATTGGCCGACGGTTTCGGGTCGCGGTTGGCCGATCGCGGCGCAGTGGTCGGCGATGCGCTCGGGCATGCCTCCCGGTGCGACGAAGCCGGGGTCGTTGACGTTCATCAGCGAGCGGAAGGGGGGTTCGGCGCGGGCGGCGGCGAGTAGTTCGTCGTAGCTTGTCTCGATGCCGCGGCGGGACCAATCGCGGCGGCACTCCTCGAGCAGCCACATCCCGCAGATGTTCTTGAGCAAACGCGTGGTTCCCCAAGCGCCGCCCTCGTTGGTGAAATTGCGTTCGAGCGTTGCGGGGGTGACGTAGGGTTGGCTGGTCTCGGCACCCATCAGCGACCAGGTCCCCGAGCTTAGGTAAGCCCACTCGCCTTTCCCGGCGGGCACGGCGGCGACGGCCGAGCCGGTGTCATGCGAAGCCGGCGTGGTGACGGCCATGGGCCCGACGCCGCACTCCTCGGCGACGTGGTCGACGAGGCGGCCCACCTCAGTCGCCGGGGGCACGACTTCGGGCAGGATGCCTGAGGGCAAGCCGAGCTTATCGAGCAGCCCGCGCGCCCAGTCCCCTTCGCGGGGGTTGTGGAATTGCGTGGTCGAGGCGTCGGAGAATTCGCAGACCTTGTTCCCGCTGAACCAGTAATGGAATAGGTCGGGCATCATCAGCAGCGTATCGGCCCGTTCGAGCGATGCCGAGTCTTTCATCGAATAGAGCTGGAAGAGCGTGTTCAACTCCATGAATTGCAACCCGGTTTGCTCGAAGATCTCCTCCCGCGAGACGATCTTCGTGACGGCATCGAGCATCCCGTGCGTCCGGGAGTCGCGGTAGTGATGCGGGTTGCCGACAAGCTCGCCGTCGCGGTCGAGCAAGGCGTAGTCGACGCCCCAGGTATCGACGCCGAGCGAGGCGGGCTTATGCTCGGCGGCCTTGCCGAGGCCGGTCTTCATTTCGTCGAACAAGCGCAGCACGTCCCAGTGCAGCGCGCCCAGCGTTCGAACGCCGGGATTGCGGAAGCGGTGCAGTTCGGTGAGCGAGAGACGGTTGTCTTCGAGGGTGCCGAGAATGGCGCGGCCACTCTCGGCGCCGAGGTCGATGGCGAGGTAGCTTTCAGCGGCCAAGAGTGATCTTCCTCATTGGTTCGTGAAAGCCAAATTGTCGCGCAGACGGGCGAGGGATTCAATAGTGCGGTGTAAACCGGGTGTGCGACACAAATATGGGAGATCCGGAACCCCGCCCCCGGAAGTCCCAAACGCACGACGGTGGGACACCTTGACGCTCCTCTGCCTCAATTCTTCGGTCGGCGTCCGCGCTGCAAGACCGGCGGCTTTACGCCGCGACCTGGTGCCGCTTCGAGAGGCGCATTTCGGTCGCCTCCGAGTCCGCCTCCACCAACACCACGTCGCCTTCCCCGAATTCCCCATCGAGTATCTTCAACGCCAGCGGATCCTGAATCAGCCGCTGAATGGCGCGCCGCATCGGCCGTGCGCCGAACTCCTCCTGGTAGCCGTCGCGCAGCACCAGCTCGCGGGCCGAGTCGGCCACGTCGATTTCGATGCCCTTGTCGGCCAGCATCTTGCGCAGCCGCACCAACTGCAACCCGAAGATCTCGCGCAAGTGCTCGCGGCCCAGCTTGTTGAAGACAATAATGTCGTCGATGCGGTTGAGAAACTCCGGCCGAAACGCCCGCCGCAGCTCTTCCATCAACACCTGCCGCATGTTGTGGTTCTCCTCGCTCTGATCGTGTGTCAGCGAGAAGCCGATCTTCGCGCTCTGGATCTCGGTCGAGGCGATGTTCGACGTCATGATAATGACTGTGTTGTTGAAATGGACCGTGCGTCCCTTGCCGTCGGTCAGCCGGCCGTCGTCAAGCACCTGCAGCAGCAAATTGAAAACATCCGGGTGCGCTTTCTCGATCTCGTCGAGCAAGACCACCGAGTAGGGCTTCCGACGCACATGCTCGGTCAACTGGCCGCCCTCCTCGTAACCCACATAACCGGGAGGCGCTCCGATCATCCGCGAGACGGCGTGCTTCTCCATGTACTCGGACATGTCGATACGCACCATCGCCTTTTCGTCGTCGAAGAGAAACTCGGCCAACGCCCGCCCCAGCTCCGTTTTGCCGACCCCCGTCGGACCCAGGAAAGCAAACG
This sequence comes from Bryobacterales bacterium, assembly GCA_965238125.1. Classification (GTDB taxonomy): domain Bacteria; phylum Acidobacteriota; class Terriglobia; order Bryobacterales; family UBA6623; genus UBA6623. The sequence goes on from OZ250179.1 coordinate 3,052,156, forward strand.
TGCCGATCGGATGCGACGGGTCGCTCAGCCCGGCGCGGTTACGCCGCACCGCGTTTGAGATATGCGCCAGTGCCTCGTCCTGACCGATAACCCGCTCGTGGAGACGGTCTTCCATGTGGACGAGCTTTTGGATTTCGCCCTCCAGCATCCGCGTCACCGGGATGCCCGTCCACTTGGCCACGATACGGGCGATGTCTTCCTCGTCCACCTCGCCGCGCAGCAAGCTCGAATCGCTCGGCTGCTCTTCGAGCCGGCGCGTGGCCTCCTCGAGCTGCTTTTCGAGTTCGACCAACTCGCCGTAGCGGATCTGGGCCGCCCTCTCGAGATCGCCCCGCCGTCCCGCGTCTTCCTGCTCGGTGCGCAGTTTTTCTTGGCGCTCCTTGAGCGATTGGACCGCCGAGATCGTCGCGCGCGCTTTTTGCCAACGATCGCGCAGCTCGGTCACCTCCGGGCGCAGCGTCTCGAGTTCGTCTTCAATCGCCCGTAGACGCTCCTTCGAAGCCCGGTCGGACTCCTTGCTCAAGGCCTGTTTTTCGATTTCGAGTTGCATCACGCGGCGATCGATTTGGTCGACCTCGACCGGCACCGAATCGATCTGCATGCGTTGCGCCGCGCCGGCTTCGTCGATCAAGTCGATCGCCTTGTCGGGCAGGAAGCGGTCGCTGATGTAGCGGTCCGACAGCGTCACCGCGGCGACCAGCGCCGAGTCCTTGTAGCGCACGCTGTGGTGAATCTCATACGTCTCCTTGAGGCCGCGAAGAATCGCCAGCGCGTCCTCGACGCTCGGCTGGTCGACCAAGACGGTTTGGAAACGCCGCTCGAGCGCGGCGTCTTTTTCGATGTACTTACGGTATTCGTTCAGAGTGGTCGCGCCGATGCAGCGCAATTGCCCCCGAGCCAGCGCCGGCTTGAGCATGTTCGCGGCGTCGATCGACCCCTCGGCCGACCCGGCCCCGACCAGCGTATGCAACTCGTCGATGAAGCAGACGACCTCGCCCTTGGACTCCTCGATCTCCTTGAGCACGGCCTTGAGGCGATCCTCGAACTCACCGCGAAACTTCGTCCCGGCGACCATCGACGCCAAATCGAGCCCGACCAGACGCTTGTTCTTCAGGCTTTCAGGAACATCGCCGGCGATAATCCGCTGCGCCAGGCCCTCGACGATCGCCGTCTTGCCGACGCCGGGCTCGCCGATCAGCACTGGGTTGTTCTTGGTCCGGCGCGAAAGAACCTGTACCAGCCGCCGGATTTCCTCGTCTCGGCCGATCACCGGGTCGAGCTTACCCTGCCGCGCCTGCTCGGTAAGATCGAGCGCATAGCGCTCGAGCGCCTGGTACTTAGCCTCCGGGTTGGGGTCGGTGACGCGCTGCGAGCCGCGCACCGCGGCCAATGCCTGTAAGATCGCTTCGTGCCCGGCGCCGGCCTTGGTCAACAAGTCCCCCGCCGGGTCATGCGTGAGCCGACTCACCGCCAGCAACAGGTGCTCGGTCGAGACGTACTCGTCGTTGAATCGCTCGGCTTCTTTTTGCGATTGCTCGAAGACCTCGTCGAGCGACGGCGACAGATACATGCCGCCCTGGGAGCCCGAGCCCGAAACTTGCGGCAGCGAGCGCAAACCCTCGCGTGCGTCCGAGGCCACCGCCCCCGGCTCCGCGCCCAGCTTCGCCAGGATCGTTCCCGCGATCCCCTCTTCCTGCTCAACCAAGGCGATCAACAGGTGCAGCGGTGCCATCTGCTGGTGTCCGCTGTCGGCGGCAATGGTTTGGCTCTGCTCCACCGCCTCGCGAGCCTTTTGGGTGAATTTGTCAAAGCGAATCATATGTACCTCACTTGGACGGATCTTCTGAAAACCCCGGACGCCCCCGATGTGGCGCGCGCCTCCAGGTCGTGCCGTGTCGCCATTCTTGGCGACATGTCCTTTCCAACTCCGTCTCGATCGCGGCGGGCTTTTCGCTCGGCCGCGAGCCACTCCAGCTGCGAAGCGGCCATGGCGGGCCGCCGAACACCGGCCGGCCCGCCGCTTCACATCGCCCGCCGCTTACAGGCTCACTGGACGTCAATCCGACGCATCTTCTTCTGCTTCTCGGGCGCCTTGGGCAGCGTTACCCGCAGCACGCCCTTGTCATACTTCGCCGCGATCTTGGCGGCATCCACGCCTTCCGGCAGACCAAAGCTTCGCTGGAACGAACCATAAGCCCGCTCCAAGCGGTGGAAGTTCTCCTTCTTCGATTCCTTCTCGAACTTGCGCTCGGCCTTCAGCGTGAGCACATCGTCTTCGACCTTGACGTCGAGGTCCTTTTCGTCTACATCGGGCAAATCGGCCGTCAGGATAATCTCCTTATCGGTCTCCTCGATGTCGACGGCCGGCGACCAGGTCGTCACGGCCTCGGTCTCGGGCCACGACGGCGTGCCAAAGAAGCGATCGATCACGCGATCGAAATCACGCCAGAGCGCCAAGCCTCTAGGGTTGTATCGGATTAAACTCATCTGTAGCCTCCTTGTCGAGCTGTCTTTCTGTAATCATGGTACACCCGAACGCATGATCTGTCAAATAAAATATATATTATCTGATTGTATTACACTAAGATAAATTACATTGTTAATATTATATCTCGTTTCGGCCCACCTGCCAAGAGGTTGACTCCGGCCACGGTTCGATCTCTCTATAGCGTTATTTATCAACTATATAGAGGAAATTCTCCTTCGCTGTAGAGGCGAACCCAAGTCCTGACATTCAGCGTGTTGGCGAGGCTTCACCCCCGCCCCGGACCGGAGAAATATCGGCTTGGAGAGCCCGGTTCAGCGACGGTTCACCGGGCTCGGGACGAATTAGGCCGGTCCTTGCAGGGCCGGTAGATGGCCCGTCGCCACCAACCAGGCCGCTTCAGCGGCCTTCCCGTGGCTGGCTTTAGCCTTTGCGGGACAGTCCGTTTCCATGAATCCTCGGTTTCATAATACCGCCGTGAAAATAGGTGCTGGGGGCTCCCAGCGCCCCTACAGGGCTCGCTTGGTTAGGGGTTCTACCCAGGGTTCCGCCTGTCGGCTCGACCCTGGGCTAAGGCTCCTGTCGCCGCTTCGCGGCTACGGTGGTCGGCGGCTCGGCGCGCGCGGTTAGACGACGAATCGATATCCCGGGTCGACTGTTTGATGTTTGTAGAGGATTTGCGCAATGTCATAGGGATGCGTCGGTCGCCGGGTCAGCCAGTTGCGCAAGACCTGGAAAACATGAGCCAACCCGGCGGCGTCGTCGATATCGATGTCCGCTCGGGTTTCGTCTCCCTTCATGAAGAAGGACAGTTGCAGGTTGCCGTAGTCGTCCGGCGTCTTAAAGCTGCCCGCGTTCGAGAAGCCCTGGGGCGGGCGGTGCAAGCTTTCGTCGGCTTTGTCGAAAAGACGGTTCCGCACGCTGTTCTTGGTCTCTTCGCGGAGCGTCTTGGGAACCTTGGCGAAAAAGCGGTCGCCTCGGAGTTCGTAGATTTCCTCTATGTGCGGCAGCACGACCGTCTCGTCGGCGAGCGGCGTCACCGCGCATTTGGCGGCGATATTCAGCAGACCGGCCTTGCGGATGTCGTCGAGCTTGTCGTAGAGCTGCTGCCCGGACAACCCCTCGAACCCGAGAACATTGTCGCTGCGCGCGAGCAGGTCTCTGAGCGTTCGGGACAGGCGCCCGTAGGCGGGGAAGGTCACATCCTCGACATTGTCTGGATCCACGGGCAGATGCAAGTGGAATTGCGCGGCCCCGGACGCGGGAATATTCACAAAGCGGCTTACCGGCATATAGGAAGGCGGCGTCACCGTCAGCCGGTACCGCCCTCGCGGCGCCTGGCGCAGCCCGATGATGCGGATAGGCCGAGCGGCATCCAGGCGTTTCGCCACTTTGTGCTCGGAAAGCTCCAAGTGGCGCAAGTTCGCGGTGACCAGCTCGCGAATACGGCCTCCGAAAACGTCGGTCAGTTTAAGTTCCAGTTTCCCCTTGTCAGCCATGTGAACCCCCTATGTTCCGCGCGGCGAGGCGCTTCCGCCCCACTCGGCTCGGTCTCCATGGAGCGTCAACGAACCGAGTTGCTACTCGACGAACACGCGCTGCAGCAGTTTGTTCTCTTTGGGCAAGAAGCGCCCATCCGGGTCCATCCGCAGGCGCACTTTGGTGAAGTCGACCCACACATCGCCGTAGAGCCGCTGCATATCCGCGAACGTCGCGGTGGTCTTCTTTCCCAGGTGCGATCGAGCGTCGTAATTCGCGCGTAACAAGTCGTCGAAGCGGCTGAAGACCTGGCGAATGCGTTTTCGTGAATACTCGCCCATGGGAGCCGCGAGTTCAAGGTAGCAGGTCGGCCCGCCGGTGCCCGGTCCGATCATGGCTTCCGAGGCGTCGGGGGTAAAGCGCAGCTCGATAATCGTGCGCATCTCCTGTTCGAGCAGAAGCTTTTGCACTTCCCCGAGTGCCTTCAGGTAACGTGAGTATTGTGGCTTGCCGTTCTTGGGGAGCAACGGAATGCCGACCTCGATCTCGTCGTGTTGAAAGTAGAGCTTGCGGGCAAAGGCATCCTTGGCGGCCAGCACCAACGGTTTGCGCCCATTCAGCTTCTTCAGTGTTTTGTCCGCGTCAGGATCGTCGGGATTGCCCGGGTCCGGCGCCGTCATCCGCCCCAGCCTCAGCAGCGAGTCGGGCAAGAATGCCGAACCAACGTGATCGAGAATCTCGCGGGAGTTTTTCAGCAGTCCAGCGTTGTCGGAGATCGGATCCGTGCTTCGCTTCCAGCCGTTGAGCCGAACGGACGCCAAATCCTCGCCGCCCCCTCCGGCGTAATAGAAGCTGACATGGTCGTAGTCGAACAACGCATTCTGTTGCCTCTTCTTGAGCAACTCGGCGATGTTGTCCTCGGCCCACTTGCGAGGGACGAATTGCTGGGTCTTTCTAAAATTGAAGGCCTTATCCAGTTTCAGCACCACCTCGACGACGATGCCGCAAACCCCCAGCGCTCCGGCGATGGGGAGCCACGAAAGTTTAAGCTTCGCGCCCCCGGGGAGGCGCCAAATCCAGCGCCCCTCCTTGCCGCACCCCACGCTCTCGTCCTTGGAAAATAGGTGCTCCGCGCCGCTCGCGTCGAGTACTCGGAGTTCGAGCAATTGCTGCGACAGGAAACCCGCGCTGTGCCCGGTCGAGTGGAGATCGGTGGCAATCAGCCCGCCGATACTCTGGGTGTCGGTTGAACCGGCGACCGGCAAGGCCATGCCCTTATCGCCCATCTTGGAAACGGCTTTCGTGAAATCGCGCAGGCGCATGCCCGCGGAGGCGCGCACCACGCGATTCGCTTGGCCGGCCTTGAGGTTGTATTTGGCGGCTTGCGCGGGGTCTACGATCTCGACTTGCTCGCCGCTATCGAGCTTGTATTTGTCAAGCGTCACTAGGCCGCCGATCCGTTTCTTCTTCTTGCCGCCCATCGAGGAAGCGATATTGAAGGCGTGCCCGCCGGCGACCATTCGTAGGGGGTCTCTTTTCCCGATCTCCTCCTGCACCGCCGCGAAGTTCTTGGGCTTCTTGTAGGTCCGCGGGTAGACCGTAATATCACGATTCCAGTTGACCCATTTCTTGCTGAAACGGAACCACTTTGCTTCGTGCTCGACGGCGCCGAACGGGCTCGCGAGCAGATTCAACATGTTGCGCACGTGAGCCGCGCGCGTCGCGCGTCCGGGCTTGTCGACGTCGCTCAAGGTGAGATCCTTGACGAAAGTTCTCAGTTTGTCGGCCGCCCGGTTGACCGCTTCTACCAGGGCCGGGTTGTCGGTATCGTGCGTTGAATGGAATTCATCACTTGCTTTCAGGGCGTCGGCCAGATTCCGGGCCGCCTTCAGAAACGCCGTGCCCTCTTGATTACGAAAGTACGCGACCGGAACCGCGCTGATCACGTCGTCGAGGAAGTCGTCCTTGCGCGCTCTGTTTAATTCCCGGTGGCGATCGGCGTATGTGCGGAGGCGGTTGATCTGCGCCGGACGGTGGAAATAGTCCGGATGATCGTTGATGAGCTTGCGGATGTAGGCGATCTCGAACTTGTCCACGGCGCCGAGGTCCTCGGCCAGACGCATCAGCTCGTTGATGTCTACATCATGAAAACGGCCGCCGGGACGCTCGGCCCGTCGGTTCAGGAAGATCCTGACGTAGTCCTTCATGCTGCGCGCTACGAGCAGGTTGCCGGGGTCTTGGAAATACCCGGGAGGAAATGGGAAAGGTTTGACGTCTTGGGGCGGCATGGAAAGCTCCCTTCTTGGTCAGGATACGACTAGTCCTTTACAACTATAGGCCTTCCTTTGTGAAAATAAGCGGCCGCCTTTACCCCGTCGCGCTCTTTTTTGCGACAAAGAGCCGAAAATCCCGCTCGCGAGCCGTGGCCGCAAGTGCGCCGCGGCGGACCCGGTTCGCCTGCCGCTTTCACGACACCGAGCCTCATTCTTATACGCGTGTTTCATCGAGAATCCGGGCCGGCGGGGTTTGAAGAATCGGCGGTTCCTGCTATTGGTTTTTGCCGCGAGGGGCGGTATAATTCAGGTCTTTGCCGAGGGATCGTCTCTTCGGCAAGCTGTCTTCCGAGCGCCCCCGTCTCGTCGCTCCGTAATCACCGACTGAACCGCCTCGTCTCCCAGGTTCCGTTGCCGGGTGTTACGCAACGTGGGAACATGTGCGGTTGGACGGGTCCCATACTGAGTTGTAGGGAACATGAGCAAAGAGAACGCTTCATCCCGGCCGGGGCCCGAGAACGGCAAAAATGCGCGGCGGCCCTTGCTTTTGTATCCGCCGAGCGTTGCCTACTTCACGATGGAGGCGGCGCTGGATGCCGCGATACCGACCTATAGCGGCGGCCTCGGCGTATTGGCGGGCGACACCTTGCGTTCGGCCGCCGACTTGGGCATTTCCATGGTGGGCGTGACGTTGCTCCACCGCCAAGGGTATTTCGAGCAGAAGCTCGACGCGGAGGGCAACCAGACCGAGGAGCCGGTAACCTGGGAACCGGCCGAGCATCTCGATCGCATGGATCCTCTCGTCACTTTGACGATGGAAGGGCGGCCGGTGCATGTTTGTTGTTGGCGTTTCCAAGTCCACGGCGTCAACGGCCACATCGTGCCGGTGTATTTGCTCGACAGCGACGTCAGCCCCAACAGCGAGTGGGACCGGGGATTGACCCAACACCTCTATGGCGGCGATGAGCACTACCGCCTCTGCCAGGAGTTTATCCTCGGCGTGGGCGGCGTACAGATTCTGCGCCAGTTGGGGCATGCCGACGTCGAGACGTTCCACATGAATGAAGGGCATTCGGCCTTCATGGTGCTGCGGTTGCTCGAGCGGCAGCTTTCTAAAAGCGGCCGGCGTTTGCCGGGCGAAGAAGACCTCGATGCCGTGCGGGCGAAATGCGTCTTCACGACGCATACGCCGGTTCCGGCGGGGCACGACGCGTTCCCCGAAGACCTGGTACGACGCGTGTTGGGCGAAGAGCGCACGACGCTGCTGTTTTCGACCGGCTTCAGCGGCGCGTCGAAGGTCAACATGACGCACCTGGCGCTGCATCATTCCAACTACGTCAACGGCGTCGCCATGCGCCACGGTGAAGTCTCGCGCGAGATGTTTCCCAACTACCGCATCAAAGCGCTCACCAACGGCGTGCACGCCATGACGTGGACGGCGCGAGCCATGCAGGAAGTCTTCGACCGCGAGATTCCCGAATGGCGCCACGACAACATCTACTTGCGCTATGCGAGGAATATTCCGTTGGAAGCGATTCGGGAGGCGCACTCGCGGTCAAAGCGCGCCCTGCTGCGGGCGGTCAAGGAAAACACTGGCGTTGCGCTCGACCAAGACGCGATGACCATCGGTTTCGCGCGGCGGGCAACGGGCTACAAGCGGGCGGACCTGGTTTTTTCCGACCTCAATCGGCTAAAGGAGATCGCCTCGGCGGCGGGTCCGCTGCAGATCGTTTTCGGAGGCAAGGCGCACCCGAAAGACACCGGTGGCAAGGACCTGATTCGGCGCGTATTCGAAGCCTCCCGGAAGTTGGGAGAAGCCGTCAAGGTCGTCTACGTCGAAAACTACGACATGACCTGGGGCGAGCGCATTTGCAGCGGCGTCGACCTGTGGCTGAACACCCCCGAAAAGACCCGCGAGGCGTCGGGCACGAGCGGCATGAAGGCGGCGTTGAACGGGGTGCCGAGCTTGAGCGTGCTCGACGGCTGGTGGATCGAAGGGCACATTGAAGGGATCACCGGCTGGGCGATCGACGACGAGGGTGAAGATGAGAACGAGGGTAGCGACGCGGAAGCGGAATCGCTCTACGACAAGCTCGAGAAGGTCATCTTGCCGATGTATTACCAACAGCCCGAGGAATACGCGCTCGTCATGCGCTCGGCCATCGCCCTCAACGGGACATTCTTCAATACCCAGCGCATGGTCATGCAATACGTATTTAACGCCTACTCGACCAACGCGGCGGGCTGAGGCTTTTTCGAAGGCTGAGCAAGCCGGTCCTATCGAGGCCTCGGAAGGCCTGGGGTCGTCGCCCAAGTTGTCCCATCCCCGACCACTCGAAATTTCCCAGGGTATGTCCTGAGCGCCGGCGGAAGGGGTGCGCGACATAAATATGGGAGAATCGGCGGCACGAGCGCCAGCCCGCATTTCTCACCGCCTGACGAGCAAAGCACACGATAGGCCCGCCATTACTTCGTTGCGCTTGCTCGCCGTGCTCACCGTACTAAACCAGGATTTCCATTTTGGCCCTGGCACGGTCACAGGATACACCCCCGCTGCGCCGAATACCACGTCTTTTCGCGCTGAACCCTGCACATCACCTCCGCCGGTAGGCGCCAGGGCTCGTCCGTCCGCTCACAGACGTTGATTGAGCGGACTGAACGGCGCTCCGGCCGACACTGCTCCCTGCGAAACCTTTTTGGAGCCAAAAACTGTTGATCCTCGCCCGGGCAACGCTACCCACCCGGCACAGGCAGCGCCCAGATCCTATGCAGCATGTCACCGAACAGCCGCCGGTTCAGATGCCCCTCCGCCAGCAGCAACCAGTAGTAGCGAGCATGCTTGACCAGCCGACCGCCGGTCTTCATCAACCTGTGTTGCAAACTCGTTAGCGACCAGCTTTTGATTCGCTGCGGCAGCCCTAGCCGCCGCCACAGGTTGCCCAGATTGTAGGCCAGCACGCTGAGTTGCAGCCGTACCTCGTTGGCTCGGAAGCGGTGACACGACAAGCGGGTCCAGTGCGTGGCCTGTTTGCCTTCTTTGATCCACTGCTCCGCCGTGCCGCGCTTGTTGTAGAACCGCACGACCGAGCGGCTCGGCAAGCTCATGCTCGTCACGACAAATCCGACGCGCGGGAATAGTTCGCCCTGGTGATGCTCGACCTTGGCGACAACTCGCCTTGCCTTCGACCAGCTCTCGGCCTGATAGCGAAAACTCTTGTAGCGCACTAGGGGCTTGGCGTTCGGCCTGCCCGGTGGCCGAAACAGGATGTCCTCGATCTTCAGTTCCAGGCTCTTGTTCGCCGGGATGCGAATCACGTAGTCCACGCCGCGCTCCTCCATCGCCTCGTAGATCTCGGGCTTGGCGAAGGCGGCGTCGGCGCGGAACGTCACCTGTTTGCCCTCCGCCTGTTGTCGTTCGATCTCCGGCAGTAGCAGCTCGTCCCAGTCCTCGGCGCTGTGCACGTTGCCGGGACGCAGCTTCGCGCCTAGGCAGTCGCCGTGCTGGTTGAACAGCAACAGCGGGTGATAGCAGAGGGACTCAAAATGGCCGTTGTAGGCACTGCCTTCCTGTTGGCCGTGGACGGGGCTCTCCGTGGAGTCCATGTCGAGCACCACGCGGTCTGAACCGTCGGGAGCTTCGGCTTGCGCGACCAGCTCCCGGTTCACTGCCATCAGCCCCAGCAAGTTCTCTTCGCTCGCCAGCATCTCCGTCTCGAAGCCATGCAGCGTCGAGGTCAAGGCTGCTCCGCGATCCCAGTTCCTCTTCGAGCCGATCAAGCGAAAGGTCGGATCGGCGGATACTCGAACGGCGTCATTGAGGTCCTCGTAGCCAGCGAGTCGGCTGTAGACCGACTGCCGCAGCAGATCGGCCAGCGGGAACTTCTTGTTCAAGCCTTGTCGCGAGTCGCTGAGATGCTCGTCGATCAGCTTCCCGAGTCCGAGTCGTTCATCCAGTTCGCGAACGAGAATCAGACCGCCATCCGAGGTGACTCGCGATCCTTGGAAATCGACTTTGAGAAATCCATTGAACGTGAGCTGAAACGGCTTGTTTTCTTTTTCACCCATCGGGTGTTGACCTCCATGGCGTCCTTATCGGGCTCTAGCCCCTATCAATAAAGACGCTGAAGGTCGCTGGATGGTCTGAAGCTCATACATCAAATTGAAAATGCGGGCTAAAGCCTTAAGGGAGAAGGCCCGCTGAAGCGGCCTCGCCGCCTAGGCGAAGCCGTCAAACCGGCCCTGCAAGGGCCGGCCTACTTGCAACCCAAGCCCGGTGAACCGGGCTGAGCGTGGCCTTCCGACCACGCCTCTGTTTCTACTGCCCGCATTGCGAGAGGTAACGTCCCACGTTTATGTCGCACGCCCCAGCGGAAGTCTGCCAACCTTGTTACGCAGGTCCCCGGCGGGGAACGTCATGAGGCAAAGAAACGCTGTTCTGCTCGGATTGGTAGCTCTCGTTGTCGTGTTTTATGCTGGAGGATCGACCGTCCACTACTTCGGCCGGGCCAGCTTCGATCAGCCGATCGTTATCCAAGAGTTCAGCACGGATGGCAAAGCGGATTGGGTCCGGCTCTACAACAGGACCGACGAACCCTACTCCCTCGCCGGGATGGTGCTTTCCGATGGGGGGAATACGTTTTCTCTGCCGGATGCTGATCAGATACCAGCCATGGGGACGTTCACCGTCGCTTCTTCACGGGACAAGAAAAAACTCAAGGCAGAGAACGTAGAGGTGGATGCGTACTGGGAGGGATGGGGCATCAACGACAATGAAATCATTCTGGTGTACAACGAAAACGATCGGTCGATCGTGGACTACTACATCCCCCAAAAGGCGGGAATGGGCGCGCAAGGTATGAAAAGCGCCGGGGTGCTCAGATTTTCGGAGATCCTCGATTTGCTCGAGGTCTTCGAGCACCTCGACGGCGCCTGGAGTGCGCTGCTCGCGTTGGCGGGATGGTTCGCGCGGCGGCTGTGGCCTGACTCCGCCGAGGGGAAGAAACCCCGCGAAAATCCCGAGGTACAGGCCGCCACCGTGTAGCGGCGGATACAACGGATTTTCACACGGCGCTGAAAACCTTCGTCTTACCCCTGAACGACGGGGTTGCTCAACACCCCGATCCCGTCGATTTCGACTTCGACGATGTCGCCGGCCTTCATCGGGCTGGTCGAGCCGGGCGTGCCGGTGTAGATGACGTCGCCGGGAACGAGCGTCAGATAGCGGCTCACGAAGCTCACGACTTCGGGCGGGCCGAAGAGCAGGTCGCTGACGAGCTGTTTCTGTTTGACTTCGCCGTTGAGCCGGAGTTGGATCCAGGACTTGTTGTAGTCGAGCCCGACGGCGATCGACGGCCCCAGCGGCGCAAACGTATCGGAGCCCTTGGCGCGCCACCACTGCACGTCTTTCTTGTCGCCCTTCGTTCCGTTCTGCCAATTGCGGTCGCTGACGTCGTTGCCGCAGGTGTAGCCGAGGATGTAATCGGGCGCGTCTTCCACGGAAACGTTGTGGGCCTTCTTGCCCATCACGATGACGAATTCGGCCTCGTAGTGGACGTCTTTTGCACCGGGCGGAATGACGATGTTGCCGCCGGGATGCTGCAGCGCTGTCGGAGGTTTGTAGAAAATCTCGGGATTGGCGGGCGGTTCGCGGTCGCCGAGGTGGCTCTTATAGTTCAGGCCGACGGCCAGGACCTTGGGCGGCTCGATGGGATAGAGCAACGTCACGTCCTCGAGAGCGACCTTATCGCCGGCCGGTTCGCGGGCGCCGAAAAGGTCTTCCGAAATCGGTTGAATGCTTGTGCCGTCGAGGATGCCGAAGGAGACCGTGCCTCCCTGCTCGTAACGGACGTAGTGAGTCACGGATGAACCCGACTGGGCCATAGCTGCACCTCCTGCCGCCATGGCGGCGAGAAACGTTCTGCGAGTGGTTGTCATTTCTTTCGCCTCGCGCTTTCGTACTTCAGCCGGCGACGACCGGGTTGCGCAACACGCCGATGCCGTCGATTTCGACTTCCGCCGTATCGCCCGCCTTCATGGCGCTGGTTTCACCGGGCGTTCCGGTAAAGATCACGTCGCCGGGCAGCAGCGTAACGTATTGGCTGATGAAACTGACGGTTTCGGCCGGTTTGTGGATCAGGTCGGCCAAAGCCCGTTCTTGCTTGACTTCGCCGTTGAGTCGCAGCCGAATCATCGATTTTTCGAAATCGAGGCCGGTCGCGATCACCGGTCCCATGGGCGAGAAGGTGTCCGCGCCCTGGGCCCGCCACCACTGCATGTCGGCCTTGTCGCCTTGCGAGCCGCCTTGCCAGTTTCGTTCGCTGACGTCGTGGCCGCAGGTGTACCCTAAGATGTGCGCCGGCGCTTCCTCAACCGAAACGCGTTGTGCTTTCTTGCCGATTACGATCACGAATTCCGCCTCGAAATGCAGGTCTTTCGAATCGGCGGGAACGATGATCGGGTCGTCGGGGTTTTGCAGCGACGAGATGGGTTTGTAGAAGGGCTCGGGGTGGTCGGGAACGGCCTGATCTTCGTCGAGGTGACTGCGGTAGTTGTCGGCGAGAGCGAAGACTTTCGTGGGCTCGACCGGGTAGAGCAATTTGACGTCGCTTGCCTCGACGGTCGCTCCGCTCGGCGTGCGCGCGCCGAACAAATCGCCCTCGATTTCCGAAATCGTATCGCCGTTCAGTATGCCGAATTTGACCGTGCCGCCGTGTTCGTAGCGCACATAGCGCGTCACGCCGGCATAGGGGTCCGGCCCCGAACAGGCCCAGGTCGCGAAACCGCCGGCGACCACGCCGAGAAACCCTCTTCTAGATGAACGCATCGGAAGCTCTCCTCATTTGTACCGGGGGATAGTGTAGCACGGCGAGGGCCGGCGTGGCGTGAGCGTCCACGCTTGCCGCGAACCGATTCGTCGGTTCGTGTCTCCGAGTTTGCGGGTACTCGTAATGGGAAACACGAACTGATGAATCGGTTCGCGGCAAGGCTGGAGCCTCACGCCACGTCGCCGGTACGCAGGTCGTCACACAAAGAGTGGAGAATGAGCCCGCTTCATCGGCTTAGCGCGGACTTCCGCTCACACCTCTGTCGCCGCGGAGTGCGAGCAACCGAAACAGCGGCATGGCCGGCCATCCACGCGCCCGGCCCCTACCCAACCGCCCCATAATGGAAGTTCCCTTACACCGGACCGGCAGAACCATGCCCGAACAAATCGTTAAGCAACGCACTCGAGGTTTCATCTGCATCAACGCCCACCCGGAGGGCTGCGCCCGTCGCGTCGAGCAACAAATCGAGACAATCGAGCAGGCCAAACCCGCAGGCGTTGCCGGCCCCAAGAACGTCCTCGTTATCGGAAGTTCAACCGGGTACGGGTTGGCGACCCGGATCGCCGCCGCTTGGGGTTTCGGCGCCAAGACGCTCGGCGTCTTTTACGAGCGCCCGCCCCAAGGGAACAAAACCGCCTCGGCGGGCTACTACAACAGCGCGGCCTTCGAACGCTTGGCGCGCGAGCGCGGGTTGTGGGCCGCGAGCATCAACGCCGATGCCTTCTCCGAGGAAGGCAAACGACTGACTCTCGACAAGGTCCGCTCGGAAATGGGTCCGCTCGATCTGGTGATTTACAGCGTGGCCTCGCCCCGCCGGACGCATCCGGCGACCGGTGAAACGCTCAACTCCGTCCTGAAGACCCTCGGCGAACCGTTCATCGGAAAAACGGTCGACATCGCCCGCGGCAGGGTCGGCGAAGTGGCGGTCGGGCCGGCATCGGAACCCGAAGTCGCCGCCACCGTCGCCGTTATGGGCGGCGAAGACTGGCAAATGTGGATCGACGCGCTCCTCGACGAGAACCTGCTCGCCGACCGAGCGCGGACCCTCGCCTATTCTTATGTCGGTCCCGAGCTGACTTGGCCGATCTACCGCGAGGGAACCATCGGAGCGGCAAAGAAGGATCTCGAGCAAACGGCCCGCCGGCTCGACGCCGACCTCGCCGCCAAGCTTGGCGGAGGCGCCTGGGTGTCGGTCAACAAGGCCGTCGTCACGCAAGCTTCGGCGGCAATCCCCGTCGTGCCACTCTATCTCAGCTTGCTGCTCCGCGTGATGAAGCAGAAGGGTCTTCACGAAGGCGTCATCGAGCAGATGGCTCGTCTTGCGTTCGATCACTTGGCCGAGGGCCGCGAAGTCTCGACCGACGCCGACCATTTGATCCGGCTCGATGATCTGGAAATGCGCGACGACGTGCAGGCGGAGGTCTTGCAACTGTGGGACCGCGTTTCGACCGAAAATATCGACGAGATTTCCGACATCGCCGGGTTCCGCCGGGAGTTCAACAACCTGTTCGGTTTCGACGTCGATGGAGTGGATTACGAGGCCGCGACAGAAACCGAAATTCTGCTCTGAGCCTCTTAGACGGCCTTGTCCGCAAGCCCGAAGCCGACGTGTTGGGGGGACTAACAATTTTGGATTTGGCCGATAAAAATTATCTTCTTGCCTAACAGCCGATTGTCTCGTAGAGTCGAAGGAGTGAAAGGGAACGAAGTTTCTATCGCTCCTCGGATTCAGTCGAAAGCGCCGATGTCGGGCGCGACTTGGGTCCGAGGCGACTTTTTTTGAGTCGGTCCCTGACCTGTCCGATGGGGAGTGGGGCATCCCCCCCGCCCTACTTCCCCCTCCCCTCATACCCGGAAAACGATCGCCTAAGCTCCCGGACGCGGAGTTAACGGCACGCCCCTTGCGCACAGCGGACATGCCTCCGGGGCCCAGATGATATTCGGCTCTTCCGCAAGGGCTTCAAGAGACACGGATGCCTCTTCCGCGAGTTGCGCGGGTGTCCTCCCCAACGCGAGGAGCGTCCCGACGGCAACAACGTCGGCGGAGCATTGAGCGAGATCGAGCATCGTTCCGCGAACCGCCGATCCCGCGTTGATGACGTCGTTGACGACCGCCACGCGGCGGCCTGCTAAGTTCCGGAGCTCGGCCGGCAAATGATAGCTGACCGGGAAAAGCCCCTGCGCGTCGGGGTCGCGACGCGGCTCTGCGTAGACGAATTCCAAGTCCATTTCCAAGGCGACGAGAAGCCCAACGAAAGCGCCCTCAACGAACGGACCGCAAATGACCTCAGCGCGGTACAGCGAGAGTCGTTGTGCGAGTTCAGCCGCAAGCGGACGGACGGCGGCCGGTGTCCGGCATAGGGATTCAAGATCGAGCCAAAGTTCCCCGTGATGGCCCGATTCCAGCACGAAGTGGCCGCGCCGCGCCTTCAGCAGATTGGCCAAGTCTTCGCGCATCGACCTTAGATTCCCTCCGCAGTCTCTCAAAGCGCTGCGGGAACGGCTTCGTCGTCAGGGGCACGGCAAGACGCCCCCCGCAATCGAGCAGTGACGACCCGATGATACGATACCGTCAACACCGCTTAGAGGAGCGTGGCGAGGCCGCCAATCGGGCAGCCGTTCAAAGAGATGTGAGCCAGGATTTCCATTTTGGCCCTGGCACGGTCACAGGATACACCCCCGCTGCGCCGAATACCACGTCTTTTCGCGCTGAACCCTGCACATCACCTCCGCCGGTAGGCGCCAGGGCTCGTCCGTCCGCTCACAGACGTTGATTGAGCGGACTGAACGGCGCTCCGGCCGACACTGCTCCCTGCGAAACCTTTTTGGAGCCAAAAACTGTTGATCCTCGCCCGGGCAACGCTACCCACCCGGCACAGGCAGCGCCCAGATCCTATGCAGCATGTCACCGAACAGCCGCCGGTTCAGATGCCCCTCCGCCAGCAGCAACCAGTAGTAGCGAGCATGCTTGACCAGCCGACCGCCGGTCTTCATCAACCTGTGTTGCAAACTCGTTAGCGACCAGCTTTTGATTCGCTGCGGCAGCCCTAGCCGCCGCCACAGGTTGCCCAGGTTGTAGGCCGGCACGCTGAGTTGCAGCCGTACCTCGTTGGCTCGGAAGCGGTGACACGACAAGCGGGTCCAGTGCGTGGCCTGTTTGCCTTCTTTGATCCACTGCTCCGCCGTGCCGCGCTTGTTGTAGAACCGCACGACCGAGCGGCTCGGCAAGCTCATGCTCGTCACGACAAATCCGACGCGCGGGAATAGTTCGCCCTGGTGATGCTCGACCTTGGCGACAACTCGCCTTGCCTTCGACCAGCTCTCGGCCTGATAGCGAAAACTCTTGTAGCGCACTAGGGGCTTGGCGTTCGGCCTGCCCGGTGGCCGAAACAGGATGTCCTCGATCTCCAGCTCCAGGCTCTTGTTCGCCGGGATGCGAATCACGTAGTCCACGCCGCGCTCCTCCATCGCCTCGTAGATCTCGGGCTTGGCGAAGGCGGCGTCGGCGCGGAACGTCACCTGTTTGCCCTCCGCCTGTTGTCGTTCGATCTCCGGCAGTAGCAGCTCGTCCCAGTCCTCGGCGCTGTGCACGTTGCCGGGACGCAGCTTCGCGCCTAGGCAGTCGCCGTGCTGGTTGAACAGCAACAGCGGGTGATAGCAGAGGGACTCAAAATGGCCGTTGTAGGCACTGCCTTCCTGTTGGCCGTGGACGGGGCTCTCCGTGGAGTCCATGTCGAGCACCACGCGGTCTGAACCGTCGGGAGCTTCGGCTTGCGCGACCAGCTCCCGGTTCACTGCCATCAGCCCCAGCAAGTTCTCTTCGCTCGCCAGCATCTCCGTCTCGAAGCCATGCAGCGTCGAGGTCAAGGCTGCTCCGCGATCCCAGTTCCTCTTCGAGCCGATCAAGCGAAAGGTCGGATCGGCGGATACTCGAACGGCGTCATTGAGGTCCTCGTAGCCAGCGAGTCGGCTGTAGACCGACTGCCGCAGCAGATCGGCCAGCACGAACTTCTTGTTCAAGCCTTGTCGCGAGTCGCTGAGATGCTCGTCGATCAGCTTCCCGAGTCCGAGTCGTTCATCCAGTTCGCGAACGAGAATCAGACCGCCATCCGAGGTGACTCGCGATCCTTGGAAATCGACTTTGAGAAATCCATTGAACGTGAGCTGAAACGGCTTGTTTTCTTTTTCACCCATCGGGTGTTGACCTCCATGGCGTCCTTATCGGGCTCTAGCCCCTATCAATAAAGACGCTGAAGGTCGCTGGATGGTCTGAAGCTCATACATCAAATTGAAAATGCGGGGTGAGAACCGTTGCCTCATGAGGGGGCGGTGCGGCGCCGCAAGCAATCAGGTAGCGAGGGCAGCAAAACAGAGCGTCTGATTGTCGCGGTTTTTTGATGCCGTTGGCGGAGAGCGGCTCATGCGAGCAATTTCCGCTTCACGCACAGCCGTGGTCGGACCGAGGCGAATCCGGAGCACGCCTCGCCGAGCACTAAGCCAGTGCTTGGTCAACTACGTTCCCGGCGACATCGGTGAGACGGAAGTCGCGGCCCATGTGGCGGTACGTCAGCCGGGTGTGATCGAGTCCCAGGCAGTGCAGGATGGTCGCCTGCAAGTCGTGAATATGAATGGGGTCCTCAACGATCGAGAGGCCGAAGTCGTCGGTCTTGCCGATGACCTGACCTCCCTTGATACCGCCGCCGGCAAGCCACATGGTGAAGCCGTCGGGGTGATGGTCGCGGCCGGCGAAGTCGGCGTCGTCGGGCTTGCGCATCTCGGCCATGGGTGTGCGGCCGAACTCGCCGCCCCAGACGACGAGCGTGTCGTCAAGTAGACCGCGCTGCTTGAGGTCCTTGAGCAGGGCCCCGACAGGCTTGTCGGTCTTGTCGCAGTTTTCCTTGAGCTTGGTGTTGAGCTCGGTGTGATCGTCCCAACTGGCGTGCGCCAGCATGATGAATCGGACGCCGCGCTCGACCATGCGGCGGGCGAGCAAGCAATTGGTTCCGTATTGGCGAGTTGTTTCGTCCTCGACGCCGTAAGAATCGAGGATGTGTTTCGGCTCGTCGGAGAAGTCCAGCAGGTCGGGAGCGGCGGTCTGCATCCGAAACGCAAGCTCATAGGAAGCGATGCGGGAGGCGATCTCCCTGTCGCCAGTTTGGCGGTGGTGCTCTTCATTGAGATCGCGCAAGGCGTCGAGAGTCGAGCGCTGCAATTGACGGTCGACCCCCGCGGGATTCGACAAATAGAGGATCGGATCGCCGGTGCTGCGGAATACGACGCCCTGGTGGATGGAAGGCAGAAAGCCGCCGGCCCAATTCGTGGAACCGCCGCTGGTGCCGCGCCCCGAGCTGAGAACGACGAATCCCGGCAGATCGCTCGACTCGCTCCCGAGCCCGTAGGTCGTCCAGGCCCCGACGCTGGGGCGTCCCACCAAGGGGCTGCCCGTCATCAACAGTGACTGTCCGGGATGATGGTTGAACGCATCCGTGTGCATCGAGCGAATCATGCAGATGTCGTCGGCGGCTTCGGCCGTGTGGGGCAGCAGGTCACTGAATTCGAGGCCGCTTTGGCCGTGCTTGGCGAATTGGCGCGGGCTGGCGAAGACCGCCGCGTTGGGTTTGATAAACGCCAGCTTGAGGTCCTTCGTCTTCGACAGCGGAAGCGGCTTGCCGTGCCACTTGTGAAGCTCCGGTTTGGGATCGAATAAATCCATCTGGCTGGGCGCGCCGGCTTGGAATAGGAAGATGACGTTCTTGGCCTTGGGTTCGAAATGCGGTTCGCGCGGGGCGAGCGGGTTGACGTCGTTCGTGGCGGTTGCGGCCGTGCGGCCTTCCGCGCCCATCAAGTGAGCCAGCCCGGCGGCGCCGAGTCCGCCCAGGCAGCGGTCGAGAAAATCGCGGCGGGTTTGGATGGCTTTGAACTGCTCGAAGGTCATGATGGCTCGCTCCGTTTTCGGTTTAGGCGGACATGCTCCGGACGGCGGTTGACCGGCTGAGAGCCGGCCACAACTGTTGGCCGGGACCGGCAAGAGTGCCGGTCGCTAGCGGCCGACTTGTTCTATTCCCTCGTAATAAATTCGTCCAAGTTGAGCACCACGCGCGCAAGGGCGGTCCAAGCCGCGGTCTCGAGCGGCGTACGGTCTTCGATCGCGGCCGGGAAGAGCGCCGCCCGCAACTCAGGCGCGTGAGCCAATCGCTCGGTCTGCTCGTGATAAAAGGCCAGCATCCGCTCTTGTTCGCGACCGGTGGGCCGACGCGCCAGAGTCAGCCGGTAGGCGTAATCGAGCCGACCAGTGCAGTTTTGCGCAGGCGCTTGTTGCAACACCCGCGCCGCCAAGGCTTGCGCGGATTCGAAAAACACGCCGTCGTTCAGTAAGTTCAGCGCCTGAAGCGGCGTATTGGAGCGCTCGCGGCGGCATTGCGTGACCTGCATATCGGGCGAATCGAAGGTCATCAAAAAGGGGTACGGCACGGCCCGCTGAAAGTGAATGTAGAGGCCGCGGCGATAGGCGTCGCTTCCGGCGCTGGTCCGCCATTTCACTTGGCCCGCGTAGGCCAGCGCCGCGACGCCTTCCGGTTGCGGCGGCTTGACGCTCGGCCCTCCGATGGTCGGGTCGAGCAGCCCGCTCGCCGCCAGCGCACCGTCGCGAATCAACTCCGCAGGCAAGCGAAGGCGGGACTGTTGGGCGAGTAAGACATTTCCGGGATCCTTCTCCTTAAGGTCCGGGCGATCGTTCGAAGACTGACGGTAGGTCGCCGACATCACGATCTGCTTGTGCAGCTTCTTCAAGCTCCAGCCCTGTTCCATGAATTCGACCGCCAGCCAGTCGAGCAATTTCGGATGGGACGGCTTTTCGCCTTGGGTTCCGAAGTTTTCCGAGGTCACGACCAAGCCGCGGCCGAAATACTCTTGCCAGATGCGGTTGACCGTGACGCGCGCGGTGAGCGGGTTGTCGCGGGAAACCAGCCACTTGGCGAGATCGAGCCGCGTGGGCGTCCCCTCGCCGGCAAAACCGAGCGCCGGCAGAAAGCCCGGCGTGTCGGGCTCAACCGGAAGGCCCGGCCGGTCCCAGCCCCCGCGGATATGAATGTGAGTGGGGCGAGGGTCAGCCAGGTCGGCGACGCTCTGCGCCCGGCTTAGGCCCGGGAAGTCGTCGTCGATTGTCTGGAGAGTCTTGTCGGCTTCTTCGAACCCCAGTTCTTCGTAATGTTGCTTGGGAATGACGCGCTTGTAGTTTTTCAGGAAAAACCGCGTCAGCGTGTAGGCATCGAGCGGGTCGCGCTCCGAGGGCGGAGCGGCAAGCACCTGGTGACCCCTATCCATATAAAGGGGCAGGACATCATAGCTGAGGTCCCAGTCGGTCCACTTGCCCGGACTTTTCGCGGCTTCGAGCAGCTTCGCCTCCCACGGTGGTTGCAGCTCGTGGACTCTGTGCTTGGCGAGGATTTCCCGCCGTGTTCGGTCACGGTCGGGCCGCGCGGCGAGATAGGGTCCCATTTCGCCGGCCAGGGGGGCGTCGATGTCGACTTCTTCAATGCTGTTGAAAAACGCGTAGAAGCTGTAATAGTCCTTCTGGGTGACGGGATCGTATTTGTGATCGTGGCATTGGGCGCAGCCGACCGAGAGCCCGAGCCACACCGTGCCGACCGTGTTGGCGCGGTCGATGGTTTCCTCGAACCGGTACTGCTCGATATTGACGCCGCCTTCGCGATTCTTCAACGTATTGCGATGCATGCCCGAGGCGACGCGCTGCTCCACCCCGGCGCGGGGTAGTAGGTCGCCAGCAATCTGTTCGATGGTGAACCGGTCGAACGGCATATCGCGATTCAGCGCATGGATCACCCAGTGGCGATAGCGCCAGGCATGGGGTCGTGTGCGGTCCTTCTCGTATCCGTCGCTGTCGGCATAACGGGTGAGGTCGAGCCAGGGACGAGCCCAGCGTTCCCCGAAGTGTTCGGACTCCAAGAGTTCATCGACGAGGCGCTCGTAGGCGTCGGGCCGGCGGTCGGCCACAAAGCCCTCGACAACCGCGGGGTCGGGCGGCAGCCCGGTCAGGTCGAGGCTGACGCGACGAGCCAGCGTCGCCCTGGGAGCTTCGGGCGACGGCTCGATGCCCTCGGCTTCGAGTCGCGCGAGGACAAAAGAGTCGACATGGTTGCGGATCCACGAGGATTTCTCGACGGCCGGCAGCTCGGGTCGTTGTAGTTGACGAAAACTCCAGTGGGTCGGTTCTTTCGGCGCGCTCGACAGGTCCGATTCGGCATCGGCGGCGGTCTCGGCCCAGTGGGCGCCCTGGTCAATCCAAGCCCGCAAGAGGCCGACTTCTTCGCCCGATAGCTTGGGACCGGCCGGGGGCATGATCACTTTCTGTCCCACGCCCGCGACCAGGTGGATGAGCTTGCTCTGGGCGCTGTTGCCTGGCTCGATGACCGGCCCGGCGTTACCGCCTTTGAGGGCGTCGGCCCCGCGATCCAATCGCAAACCGTTCATTTGTTGCGCCGGACCGTGACAAACCACACAGCGAGATTCGAGAAGCGGTTGGATGTCACGGCTGAAATCGACCTGTCGCTCGGCGGCGGGAGGCAGCTCGCCCTCCGCGCCCAAAGCGCTCGGCGCGGTGAACGCAAGAGCCAAAACCGCCGGCAACAACGCAGTGCCGCGAAGTCCGCGCGTACGCGACGATCGGCCGGTAATTTCATGCATCTCCGTGTTGCCCGTCACAAGCGATTCTCCTCGGGAATGGACCACCCGAACCCATTATAGAGGCAGCTGCCGCGGGGGGCCGCGGCAGTTGGCAGGGTGTGCGACATAAATGTGGGAGAGCCGGCGTTGGAGCCCTCCCGATGGTCCCGAAATGTTCCGCTTGGTTCGGTCATGGCTAAAGCCTGAAGGCGGGAAGGCCGCTGAAGCGGCCTGTTGCCGGGCTGCCGGGCTTGCTTTTCCACATTTATGTCGCACACCCCAGTTGGCAGCGCTGGAGCCCGCGACACCCGGGCATAGCCGCCGTCCCCGCCTTTAACGGTTGTGGGTTCTACTGAGTCTCGCATAATATACTGTCAATCGAGACAAAGAGAAGACTGTTTCCAGAAAGCGGTAATCAAGCGCGGTTTGCGGCGCATTCGCCGCAGCGCTTTGCGGGCGCGCTCGTCGAGTTCCCAGTAGTCCTTCGGGCAGACGTTGGGCAACTCGTGCTGCTTCCAGTACGCCCAAATGTATTCCACCGGGTTCAACTCCGGCGCATAGGGCGGCAAGTACTCCGTTGCGATGTGATCCTCGGAGAGCTGGATGAACTCCCGCACCAGGCGGCTGCGGTGCGCCGGCAGCCGGTCCCAGACGATCAGCAGTGGGCCGTCGATGTGGCGCACCAAAGCCTTCAGGAAGTCGATGACCTCCAGCTCGCCGATCGCGCCGGGATAGAGCCGGAAGTAAAAGTTGCGCAACGTCAGCCCGGCCGACACCGACAGCTTGTCCCAGTTGAAGTTGAACTCCAACACCGGTGTCTCGCCGCGCGGCGCCCAGGTGCGGCAACGATGCGGCTTCTGACTCAATCCGCTTTCGTCGATGAAGACGATCGTACGTTCTTCTTTGCGGGCTTTTTTTTAATGGCCGGCCAAGTCTTGCGCTGCCAGCCGCGGATGGCCTCTTCGTTGCGCTCCCGCGCTTTGCCGACGGGCCGTTGCGGGCTCCAACCGAGCGCCCGCAGGATCTTCCAGACATGGCCCTCGTGATAGCGCACGCCGAACTCGTCTCCGATCAGACGAGCGACCCGCGGACAGCTCCACAGCGGCGTCGGGAAGCCGTGCGCCTCGGGGCCTTCCAGCAGCAACGCCTCGAGGCGTTCGAGCTGCGCGGCGTCCAACAGCGGCTTACGGCCGGCGCGGCCGGCCTGGCGCAACCCGGCTTCGCCGTCACGCCGGTATCGTCGCAGCCACTCGCTGACGCTTTGCCGCGCGACCTTCAATCGCCTCGCTGTCTCGGACTGACTACAGCCTTGCTCGACCAACCGGATCGCTTTGAAACGGCGCTTCTCCAGGGCCTCGAAATCCCGCCGTACGCCTTTTGTATTTCCCATACATACAAAGACGTACGTACCCCAAAAAGGTGTCACTTTGTTTTGCGAGACTCAATAATCGGTCCCAACGGAGCCGGAAAGACCACGACCATGGAATGCGTGGAGGGCCTCCGGAAACCGGATAGCGGCGCCATCTCGGTTCTGGGCGTGGATCCCCGCCGGGACGCCCACACACTCCAGAACCGCATCGGTATCCAGCTGCAAGAAGCGCAACTCCAAAAGCGAATCAAGGTCTGGGAGGCCGTGGATCTGTGGTCCTCTCTTTACCCGCGGAATATTGATACGAACGCGCTCGTTGAGCGGCTGGGGCTGAGCGACAAGCGTAACGCCTGGTTCATGACGCTATCCGGCGGTCAAAAGCAGCGCCTGTTCATTGCCCTGGCGTTGATCCACGACCCTGAGGTCATATTCCTGGACGAGCTGACCCCGGACCTTGACCCTCAAGCACGCCACGCAATCTGGGGCCTTGTGAGAGACATCCAGGATCGCGGAAAGACAGTCTTTCTGACAACCCACCTGATGGAGGAAGCTGAGCGCTTGTGTGACCGAGTCGCCATCATCGAACACGGAAGAGTCGTGGAGTTGGGCAGCCCCGCCGCTCTGGTGAGAAAACATTGTCCGCAAAGAGCCGTGGTGTTTTCCTGCAACCGGGCAGGAGTAACCGAGCTGCTCGAGCGGGTTCCGGGTGTCGAGGCCGTCAGCAGCGAGGGCCCAATCCATAAGGTGAGCGGCACAGGGGAAGACTTTGTTACCGAGATCATTCGTTTCGTGTCGGAAGAAGGGCTTCGCGTCAGCGACTTTCGGACCGTGATGCCGACGCTCGAGGATGTCTTCCTGAAACTGACCGGGCACGGAATAAGAGACTGACGCGAGATGTTCAACGCATTCTGGAAGCTGACTTGGGTTGAGATCAAGATCTTCCTGCGCGAGCCGTTGGGCGCGTTCGGAAGCATCGGTGTCCCGATAATCCTCTTTCTGCTGCTCGGTCGAATATTCGGCGCCGGCGCCGGAGGCTCGAGTTCCGCGCTGACGGTCGAACGGCCGGCCATCTTCGCCTCGCTCTTTATCGCCTTAAGCGCCGTTACATCGCTTACCACCATCATTGCCATCTATCGCGAAGGCGGAATTCTGAAGCGCCTGCGCGCCACGCCCTTGAGACCGGTGACGATTCTTGGAGCCCACGTCACGGTCAAGCTGATGTTGACAACGGTTGCCTTGAGCCTGTTGTTATTGGCGGGCAAGCGGTATTACCCGGGGGCGTTCGACGTAAATCCGTAGCGCTTTGCTATGGCGCTCTTGCTCAGCACGCTGAGCATTATCTCGGTGGGGTTCGTCGTCGCGAGCATCGTCCCGACGGCGCGTTTCGCTCAGCCGGTCGCCGGCGCCATCCTCTTCCCGATGCTCGCCATCTCAGGGCTTTTCTTTCCGATCGAGGCACTGCCGGCGCCTTGGCGGATGTTGGCCGGCGCGTTGCCGGTGACTCATGCCGTGTCGCTGTTGAGAGGCATTTGGGCTGGCGGGGCTTGGTCGCAACATTACGCGGACGTAGGCGCACTCGTTTTGAATTTTGCGCTTTGTAGCGCGCTCTCGGCAAAGATCTTCCGCTGGGAATAGCGGGAGTTCACAGACGATTCCAGAGCCGCCGCGATTCGGTTTGCGATTTCTCCGATGTCAACGACACGCCCTTTATCGGGATCAGGGACTCCGGCAGTATGGCGCGCCGTCAGGCCTTCCCAATCGTACGGCCCCGGGCGCAGCCCAATTACCGATACTGCCGATGCACCGCCAGCACGCGGCCCTGAATCGAGAGCTGCGCGAGGGGAACCATGATCGGGTCCATCTCGGAGTTCGCCGGTTGCAGCCGCGCCATGGCATTCGGCTCGCGGTAGAAACGTTTTAGCGTCGTCTCGTCGCCGTCCACCAGTGCCACCACAATCTCGCCACTGCGGACCTGCTCGGGGTTGACCTTTTCGACCAGCACGTAATCGCCTTCCATGATGTGGTCGTCGATCATCGAATCGCCTTGCACCCGCAAAGCGTAAACGCCGTCAACCCCGCAAAACGGCGCAAACGAAAGCGTGTCGGGATCGGCGTAGGTTTCGATCGGCCGGCCGGCCGCAATCGTCCCCAGGAGAGGCGCTTCGGGCGGCGGAGGCGGTTCGGCCGCAGCTTGTTCCTCTCGGCGGGCCTTGCGTTCCTCGTAGTAACGCGGTCCCAGGTCCAAGGCCCGGCTCTGATTAAAACTCCGAACCAGATAGCCTTTCGATTCAAGGGCAGTCAGATGCTTATGGACGGTTGCAATGGACGCCAGTCCCAGCCCCTCGGCGATCTCCCCGAAACTCGGGCTATAGCCGTTGTCACGAATGAACTCATCGATGAAATCGAGCGCTTCCTTTTGTCGACGGGTGAGTGCCATAGACCTCTCCTTCGCCTTCTATTCTAGGGGAAGAAAGAGGGAAAATCAAGAGTTTCCAAAACATCTCCCCGTTTTTCGTTTCCCGACCGCCGGACGGCCGGATTGCCGAAACCCGTTTTCCGTCGGATTACGATCCATCGTCGCGCGCCGGAAAAGCAGAGCCGCCTCAATCGGGCTTACTTCTTTGGAGCAGCGAGGCTTATCTTTGATGGCATAATGGAGAGGAACTTCGTGTCGCTCACGTTTCGGTTGAAGCCCTGCCGGCAAGCGGCGACGATGGAGTTGTAGAGGGTTGGGCTCGCAAGGCAGCTGTCCCCGGGCGGAAATGTAGTTTCCTCGGCGGAGGGCTTGAGCCTCGCCGGCGTCGTCGTCGACCTCGGTATGACGGTCTCAAAGGTAGAAGCCACATGATCGAAGCGACTGAAAAGATCTGGCACAACGGCAAGTTCATCGATTGGGACGACGCGCGGGTTCATGTGATGACCCATGCGCTGCACTACGGTACCAGTGTTTTCGAGGGCATCCGCTGCTATGACACCCCGTCGGGCGGAGCGATTTTCCGTCCGCGTGAACACATTCGGCGTTTCTTCGATAGCGCCAAGATCTATCGCATGGAGGACATCGGCTTCACGCAAGAAGCGCTCGTCGACGCGCTGAGCGAGCTGGTTCGGGTCAATGGTTTGTCGGCGTGCTACCTACGGCCGATTCTGTTTCGCGGCTACGGCGACGTGGGCGTGCTGTCGGTGAATAACCCCATCGAAGTTTTTATTGTTTGCTGGGAGTGGGGCAAGTATCTCGGCCCGGAGGCGCTTGAAAAAGGCGTTGATGTATGCGTGTCGTCTTGGACGCGCCTGGCACCCAATACCCTGCCCGCGATGGCCAAGGTGGCTGCCAACTACATGAACTCCCAGCTCATCAAGATGGAAGCCACGACGAACGGCTATTCCGAAGGTATCGCCTTGGACGCCTCCGGCTACGTCTCCGAGGGCAGTGGCGAAAACATCTTCTTAGTTCGCGACGGCAAGATTCATACGCCGCCCATGGGCACTTCGGTGCTTCCCGGCATCACGCGGGCCACCGCCATGCAATTGGCCGCCGATTGCGGTTTTGAACTCGCCGAGCATGCCATTCCGCGCGAATGGCTCTACATCGCCGACGAATTGTTTTTCACGGGAACGGCGGCGGAGATCACGCCGATTCGATCGGTCGACCGTATCAAGATCGGGTCCGGCGAACGGGGCCCGATCACCGAGCGGTTGCAAAAGGAGTTTACGTCGATTCTCACCTGCGAGACCGACGACCGCTACGGCTGGCTCAATTTCGTCAACGCGCCGAACAGCGTCGCGGTGTAACAGGAGTTTCCAGTGAGACCGGAAACGCTTGGCACAATCCCGAGGACCGGCGGAAGAGTCGTTCTCAGCGTTATCGTCCTCGGTCTCTGCCTTCCCTTGGCGGCCGAGAAACCGCCTGACGGGAAGCCTGTCTCGTTCAACCTAGCCGGATTGAAACTAATCCCCACAGCTTGGGACAAGGACGCCAACTTTGCCAAGCTCGAGCACTGGACGCGAAAAGCAGCTGCGTCCGGCGCCGATTTCGTTGTCACCCCCGAGGGCTATCTCGATGGCTACACCGCCAACATCAATTTGAGGAAAGATTCAACCATGGAGAAGGTCCGCGCCGTGGCCGAGCCGGTCGACGGGCCTACGCTCCGGCGTGTAGCCGCTCTCGCGGACGAGCTGAATATTCACCTCTTGGTGGGTTTCGCCGAGCAGCGCGGCGATGACCTCTACAACTCCGCCGTCATTTTTTCGCCTGAGGGTGAGACGGTTGCGCTTTACTCGAAAGCCCACAACGCAAGGGACGAGCCGTTCACGAAAGACGGCTCGCGGTTTCCGGTTTTCGATTCAGCATTAGGCCGCCTGGGGATGTTGATTTGTTACGACCGGCAGTTGCCGGAGACGGCGCGCATCCTGGCGGTCAAGGGCGCTCAGCTAATCCTCGTCCCGGCGTTTGGGCTGGGCACAACCGAGATCAATGAAGACATCATGATGAGAACGCGAGCCTACGAAAACAGCGTCTACGTTGCTCACGTCCATCCGATCAACACATTCATCGTGGACCCCAAAGGAAGGATCATCGCCCAAGAGAAAGGCGTTGCCGAGAAAGTCGTGATGGCGGAGATCGTCTTGGATGACCGGATCGGCAGCGGACCGATTCGCGACCGGCGGCCGGAAATCTACAAGGAACTGATCACTGTTCGCTAGCCGCCTCAAGGCGGCTCCCCCGGCACGAGCCGAAAATCATCGAGTGGAGCGGGCGTGTCCCCCGAGGGTCTCGGGGTCTCCGTGCGAATGAATGTTGAAGCGACTCGTCTTCCTTGCCGCCGTTTCCGGCACTCTGGTCTGGATAGCGAATCAACAGCCGTCTACATCACGCGGTTCCGCCCGCGCCGCCGAAAAAAAGTTCCAAGACCCCGCGCCGCCCGAAGTCCACGCTCTCCCGACCGTCGCGCCTCCCAAGGCGACCGCCCACCCCGGGGTCACCTTTCACCACCAGCCGAAGCCGCTTTCACCCGCCGCCGTAACCCACGATTGGGAATCGTTCCTAGGCCCGACACACAACGCCGTTTCGTCCGAAACTAAGCTGGCGAAAAGCTGGCCGGCAAGCGGGCCGCCGCTGGTTTGGGAGATGGAACGCGGTAGCGGATATAGTTCGCCCGCCATCAGCAATGGCAAGTTGGTCTATCTGCACCGTGTGGGTGACGAAGAAGTGGTCGAATGCCTGGAAGCGGAAACCGGCCGGCGGTTCTGGCGCTTCGCCTATTCCACCGACTACAGCGACCGCTACGGTTATAACAACGGACCGCGCGCCGCGCCCGTCATCGCCGACGGCCGGGTCTATATCCACGGAGCCAAGGGCGAGCTGCACTGTCTGCAACTCGACACCGGGCGACTTTATTGGAAACGTGACTTGCCCGCCGAGTTTAAGATCCCTCAAGACTTTTTCGGAATCGCCGCGACGCCTTTGATCGAAGGCGATCTATTGATCGTCACGGTGGGCGCGCCGGGAGGCCCGACGGTCGCGGCCTTTGACAAAACGAGCGGCAAGCTGGCCTGGGGCGCGGGCGCGGAATGGGGTGCCGGGTACGCTTCGCCGGTGCCCGCGACCGTTCACGGCAAACGGCGCGTTTTCGTCTTTGCGGGCGGCGAAAGTCGCCCGCCGATCGGCGGCCTGATCGCTCTCGATCCCGCAAACGGCTCGATCGATTTCACTTTCCCGTGGCGCAGCCGCAGTTTCGAGTCGGTGAACGCGTCATCCCCGGTGGTCATCGGCAATCGGGTTTTCATTTCGGCCACTTATCGCGCCGGCAGCGCCCTGATCAAGATCGCGCCTGATTTCAGTCACTCCGTCGCCTGGACAACCAAGGAAGTCGGCCTGCATTGGAATACCGCCGTTCACAAGGACGGCTACCTCTACGCCTATGACGGCCGCAATGAACCCGACGCCTCGATCGTCTGCATCGAACTCAAGACGGGCAAGGTCGTATGGCGCGAAACACCCGAGTGGAACGAGAGCGTCGAGTATCGCGGCAGCCAACGAACCCTCGACGCGAGCACTCTGCGCGGCTCGCTGTTGTGGGCCGACGGCGGATTTATTGCCCTCGGCGAGCTGGGCCACCTGCTGCGGCTCGATCTGACGCCCAAGGGGTATAAAGAACTCGCGCGAACTTGGTTGTTTAGCGCGCGCCAAACTTGGAGCCTTCCCGTTCTAAGCCGCGGGCTGCTCTACATCGGTCAGAACGAGCGCTCGCTATTCGACCGCAAACCGCCGCGGCTGTTGTGCTACGACCTGCGGGCCGCAGAATAGGTCTCGGCGTTCTTGCGCTCTGTTCGGACATTCGGAGGAGTTCCGTTTCTATGAATCGCGGATTCATATTAGCGCCATGAAAATGGGGGTCGGTGTGTTCCCGCCACCCTTTCAGGGCTCACACGAGGGGGGATTCCACCCAGGGTTCCGCCGTTTCGGCTCCACCCTGGGCTTTATTCCCGCCGCCGCTTCGCGGCTGTGGAGATGAGCGGTTTCAGTGCTCGCGCCGCAATAGGCCATACCTTTTGAAAAGGGATCTTCGCAAGAGCCGTACACTGATTTCTATAATTGTGTTTTCTCGAAAAATGGATTGTAGGCTTCAGCCGATCTTGAGCCGTCCCTCATAACGCGACCTGTCGGCAATCGTTTCCTTCGATCCGTTCCCGGAGTCATCGATGAGTCAATCCCCCCCGCCCAACGCCGTCTATACGAAATCGCGCGACTTGTTTGCGCGCGCCGAAAAGTCCATTCCCGGCGGCGTCAACTCGCCGGCCCGCGCCTTTCGCTCGGTGGGAGGTGATCCGATCTTCATCGAACGCGGCGAGGGCGCTTACCTCCACGATGTGGACGGCAACGCCTACGTTGATTTCGTCGGCTCCTGGGGACCTTTGCTGTTGGGCCATCGCTACCCGGCCGTGATCGAAGCTCTCGAAAACGTCCTCGGCGAGGGCACAAGTTTCGGCGCGCCAACCGAGCGGGAAATCGAAATGGCCGAGTTGATTCGGAAGATGGTTCCCAGTCTGGAGTCCGTCCGGCTGGTCAACTCGGGTACCGAAGCGACGATGAGCGCCATCCGCGTCGCGCGCGGATTTACCGGCCGTGATCTCGTCGTCAAATTCATTGGCTGTTATCACGGCCATGTTGACTCGCTGCTGGTGAAGGCCGGCTCCGGCGTGGCCACTCTTGGAATTTCTGATTCCGCGGGGGTTCCGAAGAGCTTCTCCGAAACCACGCTTCCCCTGCCCTTCAACTCGGTGGAGGCGGTGGAAGAGTGTTTCGCCGCCCGAGGTTCCGAAATCGCGGCCGTCATTATCGAGCCCGTGGTCGGCAATATGGGCTGTGTGCCGCCAACCCCCGGTTACCTCGAAGCCGTGCGCGAAATCACCGAGCGTCACGGCGTGCTGCTGATCTTTGATGAAGTGATGACCGGTTTTCGCCTCGCCGCCGGGGGGGCGCAAGAGCGCTTCGGCATCCGCCCCGATATGACGACGCTGGGCAAAGTCATTGGCGCGGGTTTGCCGGTCGGCGCTTACGGCGGGCGCCGCGACATCATGGAAAAGGTCGCGCCGCTCGGCCCTGTCTATCAAGCCGGGACGCTATCGGGTAATCCCCTCGCCGTGGCGGGCGGGCTTGCCATGTTGCGAGCGCTCGACGGCAATGGCGGCATCTATGAACAACTCGAAACCTCCGGTGCACGTCTTGAGCAAGGTTTGCGTCAAGCCGCCGAACAAGCCGGGATTCCAATAACGCTCAACCGCGTCGGCTCCATGCTCACGGTCTTTTTCAACGAAGGCCCGGTAACGAATTTCGATCAAGCCGCCGCGAGTGATACCGAACTTTTTGGGAAGTTCTTTCGCGGCATGTTGGATCGCGGGGTTTATCTTCCCTGCTCGCAGTTTGAGGCGGCTTTCGTCTCGGCGGCCATGAAAACCGAAGATATCGACAAGACCGTCGAAGCCGCGCAAGCGGCTTTTCGAGACGCGGTAAGCTAGGGTTGCACAACCTCTATAGATTCGTCACGGGACAAAAGCGAAAAACCTGCACATGGCGTGAGCTCTCCATCGTGGCCAAACCAACTTTCACGGCACCATCCCATCAGCGCATCGCGGCGTCGCGGCGGGTGCGGGACACAAACATGGCGAATCGACGGCCCGGGCCCGAGCGTATCCTTGCTTGAAGTCTTCGCTTGGTTCGACCATGGCTAAAGCCACATGGGAGAAGGCCGTTGAAACGGCCTCGTGGTGGTGGACTAGTGCTTACACCGGCCCACCGGCCCTAAAGGGCCGGCCTATTTGCGACTAAAGCCCGGTGAACCGGGCGGAGCGTGGACTTCCGTCCACGCCTCTGATTCTATTGCTCGGATGGTTGGAGGGATGTTCCACATTTATGTCGTCCGCCCCGTCGCGGCCGGTCGCAGCCAATTGGTTCGCTGCTTGACTATACTTGACCGGAACGGATCCCACCGCCATGAAAGACTCCGTCTCTTTCGAAAACCTGAGCCCCCTCTCGTTCCTCGACCGCAGCGTCTACGTCTATCCCGACAAGACCGCCGTCGTCGATCGTGGCCGCGCCTATAGCTACGGCGAATACAGCGCGCGCGTGAACCGCCAAGCCGCCGCGCTGCAGCAAATCGGCGTCGCGAAAGGCGACCGTGTCGCCGTGCTCGCTCCCAACGGACGAGCGATGCTCGAAGCCATGTTCGGGCCGATGCGGCTGGGTGCGATCTTGGTCGCGCTCAACACCCGTCTTTCCTCGCGTGAGATCGCCTACATACTGAACCACTCCGGGGCCAAGGTTCTGATCTTCGATTCGGAATTGGCGCCGACCGTGCGCGGCTTGCTCGACGATGTGCCGAAAGTCGAAAGCTACATCCAGGTCACCGACGAGGCTCGGAAAGCGGAAGACATTCCCGGTCCTGATTACGAAGAGTTTCTCGCGGGCGCACCCGCCGAACCCGATCGCGTCGAGCCGCTGACGGAAACCGAGACCATCACGATCAACTACACCTCGGGCACCACCGGCTTTCCCAAAGGCGTCGAATACCACGGCCGCGGAGCTTATTTGAACGCGTTGGGTGAAGCGATGGAAACGGGCATGAATTCGAGCTCGGTCTACCTATGGACCCTGCCGATGTTTCAC
Source organism: Bryobacterales bacterium (assembly GCA_965238125.1). Lineage (GTDB taxonomy): Bacteria > Acidobacteriota > Terriglobia > Bryobacterales > UBA6623 > UBA6623. The sequence continues at coordinate 3,084,431 of OZ250179.1, forward strand.
GCCAATGGCTGGTGCTACCCCTGGGCCGCGGCCGCCGTCGGCGCCGAGCAAGTTTGCCTCCGTAAGGTCGACCCGGCGCGCATCTATGAATTGATCCGCGAAAAAGGCGTTACGCATATGTGCTGCGCGCCGACCGTGCTGACGGCGATGTACTCCTCGCCCTCCGCCGAGGGAAAGGATCTTAGCGGCGTGACCATCGCCACCGCCGGCGCACCGCCCGCGCCCCAGGTCATTCGAACGATAGAAGCGATGGGGGCCAAGATTCATCACATGTACGGACTGACCGAAACCTACGGCCCACACACGATCGCCGCCGAGCAGCCCTCCTGGAGCGACCTCGATCCCGACGAGCTGGCCCGGGTCAAGGCTCGCCAAGGCGTCCCCTTCACGATCGCCGGAACCGGCCTGCGCGTCGTCGATGATCAACTGAACGACGTGCCCCGAGACGCAGAGACCATGGGCGAAGTCGTCATGCGCGGCAATAACGTCATGACCGGGTATTACAACGACCCCGCCGCCACGGAGAAAGCCTTCGCCGGCGGTTGGTTCCACTCCGGCGATTTGGCCGTGCAGCATCCCGACGGCTACATCGAGCTGAAAGACCGCGCCAAGGACATCATCATTTCCGGCGGCGAAAACATCTCGAGCCAAGAAGTGGAAAAGGTCGTCATGGAGCACCCCGCCGTGCTCGAAGTCACCGTCATCGGCATCCCCGACGAAAAGTGGGGCGAGGTCCCCAAAGCCTTCATTGTTCCCCGCCCCGGCGTCGAGCTGACGGCGGAGGAAGTCATCGCGTTTACCCGCGAACGCCTAAGCCATTTTAAATGCCCCCAACACGTCGAATTCGGCGAGCTGCCAAAAACCGCTACCGGAAAGATACAAAAGTACATCCTACGTGAGAAGGAATGGGGCGACACTCAAAAAAGAATCAAGGGCTGACGCCGGGGCTCCCCGTTCGCCGCGAAATCAATCGGCGCAAAAGAAAGACGCCGTCTCCCCCCGATGAGAACGGAAGATTCCTTGGTCACTGATCCCGCAAGCCCCAACCCGCCAGAACTTCCCGAGCCACCTCCTCCAGCCGCCGTTGTTTTCCGTCAATTTCGTGGTTGAGCAGTTGCATGCGCGCTTCATCGAGTGTGCCTCCCAAGGCATCAAGCACGCCCCGCAGTTTGGGAAACCTCGACAACGTGTCGGACCGCGCTACCATCGCCGCATCGTAGGGCGGGAAATATTTCCGATCATCCTCGAGCATCCTCAGATTCATCGCGGCGATGAGCCCATCAGTCGAATTGGCGACACCAACGTCAATTTGGCCGTCCCGCAGAGCTCGAAAGATCAGCCCAAGGTCCATCGACGTTGGTTCGTCGGCGAAGCGCAACCCGTAGGCCTTGACGAGGCCCGGAAAGCCGTCCTGGCGTTCCAGAAACTCGAAACCGAAACCGATCGTCAGGCTCTCGGAAACGGTCGCTAACTCCGAGATCGTCGTCAACCCCGCCTCCTTCCCCTCCTCCCCCCGCACGAGGATCGCGAAAGTATTGTTGAACCCGAACGGCTTCATCCACTCGACCTGGAACCGCTCCCGGTAAGCCCGCACAACCGTCTGGCGAACGGTCTCGGGGTCTTGCCCGACCGGCAACTTCAAAATGGCCGTAAGCGCCGTGCCGGAGTATTCCGGGTAGAGGTCGATTGCGCCTGACAACAGCGCCTCATGGCACAGGAAAGTCCCGCCCAGATTCAATCGCCGCTCGACGGTGATGTCCGTCGTGTTCTCGATATGCTGCGCCGTCAGTTCGGCCAGCAGAATGTTTTCCGTGAAGTTCTTCGAGCCGATGACGATGCTCTTGGATCTGCCGTTGCAGCCCGTCACGGAAAAGATCGCCAGGCATGCGATGAGAAAAATAGGCATCTTTATCGAATGCATGAAAAGGAGAACTTCGACCCGATCCGCACCGAGGGCCCCGGGAATTTGCACCGTTCCACGCCCCGGGGGGAGGTCCAAGACTACCACGATCGGACCATCGCAGCGACCCGGTAGTTGCAGCGTTCTCAACGCTCTGTTCAGAGTTCCACTGTTTCGACACGCCCTTGGGATCTGGTGCCGCGGCCGAGCCGGTGGCAGCGTTCGAGCCCGCCCCGCGCCGCTGCTCTGCTCGGTTGAGTCGGGGTGGTAGGATGGAAGCAATTCGACAACTTCCAGCTCACCCGAGGTAATCATGAATTACGCGAGCATCGAATCCCCGGTCGGCCCGATTCACATCTTGGCCAACGAAGAGGGTTTAGCGGCCTTGTACTTTGACGCGCAAGTCGACGACATGGAAGAGCGCTTTCCGTCGTCCGAGCGAACATCGGGCCGGAGGAATCCGTGGCTGATGCGGGCGGAGGGTTTCGCGGCTTGTTATTTCGCTGGCGACCTCGACTATATCTCGGAGATTCCCCTGGCACTTGCCGGAACCGGGATGCAGCGCGAAGTCTGGCAGGCCCTGGCGACAATCCCGCCCGGCGAAACTCGGACCTATGGGCAAATCGCCGAGCAAATCAAGCGGCCGGACGCGACGAGGGCGGTCGGGGCGGCGGTGGGCCGCAACCCGGTTTCGTTGCTGATCCCTTGCCATCGGGTGGTGGGCTCGGGGGGCAAGTTGACCGGATACGCCGGTGGGCTTGACGTAAAGCGATTCTTGCTCGAACACGAAGAACAATCGGTCGATGCAAGCGCTTAAGAAATTTCAACATGGTCCGGGCCTCCTAGCGCTTGTCGCGACAGGCTCGGCGCTGCTCTCGGCGCAGGCCCCGCCCGCGGGCTTAGAGCAACCGATAGCGCTGATCGTTTCCTCGCTGGACGGCGAGGTCTATCCCGAAGGACAAGACAGCGGGTTCCGGGCGGCGGCGGGGGGCGTTTTGTTCCCCGGCGACCGACTGCGGGCGGGCGACGGGGGCACCACTTTCTTGTTTTGTCCCGAGAAGGCGGAGTACACCCTCGCGGCCGGGACGGAAGTTGCTTTCAGCGCCGAGAAAGTGCGCACGGTAAGCGGTGAAGCGTCGACGAGAGGGGAGGCCGCGCTTTGCTCGTTGCCGCCGTTGCCGCGCGGCGTGACGGCGGCGCGCTTCCACAACGGCGGATCGTTGTCGCGCGATTTATTCGAGCAGGAGCCGCCGGCTTCCGAGTTTGCTGCTAGGGTTGCGGGCCTGCCGGCTGACTCACGCGCCACTTTGGCAGGGGAGTTGGCCGCGATTGACGCCGCGCTGGAACGCAATCCGGAGAGCTTGCCGGCGCGAGTCGCCCGGGCGGCTTTATTCGACCGGTACGGGCTGTCGATCGACGCGCGCGCCGAATACCGGGTGATCCTCGCGAAATGGCCCGACGCCGTATGGGCCGGCTCGCGGTTGTTTGTTCACGACGAGGCCGCGGCGGAAGACTCGTTGCGCGAGGCCTCGGCGGGAAGGTCGGCCGGGGAGGGGGGCGCGAGTTATGCCCTACTGGTGGGCGTTTCGGATTATCAAAACCCGCGTATTAATCCCCTACGTTTCGCGCACGAAGACGCGCTCTTGTTTCGAGAGCATCTGCTTAGCGAACGCGGCGGTGCCTTGCCGGAAGAAAACGTCCACCTATTGATCAATGAACAGGCGACGACGTCGGCGGTACGACTGGCCTTCGATGCTCTCCTCAAAGCGCAAGCCGGGCCGGACGACACCGTGCTGGTTTTCGTTGCCAGCCACGGCACCGTCGATCCAAAGACGCGCGAGGGCTTCATCGTCACCTATGACAGCGATCCGCAAGACCTGGCCGCCACGGGGCTGCCGATGGCCGACTTGCAAGAGCTTGTCCAGACGAAGCTCGCCACCGTGGGACGCGTGCTGATTTATGTTGATGTCTGCCACGCGGGCACGATCGGCACAATTCGCGCCAAGGGCAATCGCATCAACAGCGTGATGGAAAGGCTCGGCGAGGCTGACGGCGAAATCGTCGGTTTCATGGCGAGCCGTCCGCGCGATGTTTCCTACGAAGGCCCACAGTACGGCGGCGGGCACGGCGCGTTCAGCTATTTCCTGCTCAACGCGTTGAACGGCGCCGCTGATTATGACCAGGACGGCAATGTCAATATCTCCGACCTGATCGACTACGTGGAATCGCGGGTCGAGGAGGGGACATACAATCGACAACACCCGCGTGACTTCGGGGTTTTCGACAACGATCTGATCGTCGCCGATCTCGGCAAGCCGGGCGTGGAGATCCCGGAATGGACCGGGGTGGCGGCCGGGGGTGAAACGGCGGGGGATGCCGCGGGACGCAGTCTTTCCAGGCGATCGATTGTGCCGCCAGCGCCGCCGATTCCGCGCGGGCGAAGGGATTTGGCGGCGGATATCCGGCTTTTCCAAGACGCGGTGGAGAACGATCGCTTGCTGCCCGGCGAGCGCGACAATGCGTTTCAGGTTCTCGGGGGGCTGCGGCGGAGTTTACCCAAACCGCGTTATCTCGAGCAGTCGAACCTGTTGCGTTCGGCGCTTGAAATCAAGGGGCAGCAAGTGTTGCTGCGGTATCTGCAGGGCGATCAAATTCCCCAAACGCGGGAGGATTTTCTTGCCGGGGCGGCGTATTTGGAGCAAGCGAAGGTTCTCACGCCGGAGTCTTTGTTGCTGGAGGCGCGGGCGGCGTTTTGCTTGGGGCGCGTAGCGATCTTCGACAAGGACTACCCCCGAGCGCGGACTTTGCTCGAACGGGCGGCAAGGCTCGACCCGGCCGGGGCGTATTCGTTCAATGCCTTGGGAATCGCGTATCTCGAACAGGCCGACTATGAACGCGCGGCGGCGGCTTTCCGGGATGCCATCCAGCGCGCGGGCCGGTGGGCTTATCCCTATCACAATTTGGCGCTGACGTATCTTCAGAGAGGAGATTACACCAACGCCGTTGCGACCTATGGGGACGCCATCGAGCAGGCCCCGGATTTCGCTTATCTTTCGTATAACCTGGGATTGGTTTACCAGAAACTCAATCGCGGGCGAGAGGCGGAGAAAGCGTTTATCGAGGCCGAACGCAAGGCGGCGAATCTCGACGAGCGCACCCGTGCGCGGCACACCGCGCTGGCCCGCAACGCTCGGGGCTATTCAAAGGCCGCCGCGGGCAAGGCGCGTCACGCCGAACAGCTCTATCGGGAAGCGCTCGGGCTCGACGAGGGGCTGCTCGAAGCACGCCACAATTTGGCCGTTTTGTTAAGCGGAGGTAGCGAGGGACGATTCGAGGAGGCGCTCGGGCTTTGGCGGGAGAACTTGTCGCGAGACCCGGCGTACTTGCCTTCGAGGCTGAGCTTGGCTCGGGCGCTGGAACGTGTTGAGAGGTTCGATGAGGCGGCTGTCGAGTATGAGAGAGTGGTCGAGCTGCAACCGGGTTACAGTGCGGCACGGCTGCGGCTGGCGGACCTTTATCTTGCATCGCAAGATGCAGAAAAAGCCGGCGAGCATTTGGAAGAGGCGCGGAAGGCGCAACCGGGGAATGCGCGTGTGCATGAGAAGATCGGTGACGCGCTGACTCAGTCAGGCGACCGAACGCGGGCCGAGGCAGCCTACCGCCGCGCGCTCGAGAGGTCGAGCGACAAGAAGACGCGGAAGCGGATTCGGCGAAAATTACGGGAATAGAACGTGGCGCCGACTTTCGAACTTTCCGAACGTTTCGAGAAGGCTGTTGAGCGGATCGACGCGGCCAACCTCGAGGACCCGAATGTCGAGATGGATGGGGGTGAGGAGCAGCCCAAGGAATTGCTCTATTCGCGACGCATGACGGCCGCTCTCGATCGCTTTGCGCCCAATGCGCCCGAGACAGTTCGCTTGGCGGTGCGGGCGCAGCATATTCAACGTTGGAAGATTCCGCGCGACAGCTACCCGAAAGACCGTCAAGGGTATCGTCGCTGGCGGGTCGAGTTGGGGAAGTTTCATGCCGAGACGGCCGGCGGGATTTTGCGTGAAGTCGGATACGACGAGGTATGCGTCGAGCGCGTTGGGGCGTTGTTACGTAAAGAGAGGCTGAAGGTGGATGCCGAGTGCCAATTGCTGGAGGACGTGATCTGCTTGGTTTTTCTGGAGCATTACTTTGGAGATTTCGCCGGGCAGCACGAAGAGGAGAAGCTGCTCGACATCATCCGCAAAACGTGGCGGAAGATGTCGGAACGAGGGCACGAGGCGGCGCTTGGGTTGGCATTGCCCGAGCATTTGCGCGGGTTGGTGGGTAAGGCGCTGGGGGGCTAGGCAGTCGGTTCCGAAGAAGGTCGAGACTGATTTCCTGCCAGCGCTTCGCGGCTATTGTGCTCTCGGAATTCTTTCGGCGAATCGCGGACAGTGGTTTGCGGGCGGTAGTTCGCGGCTCGGTTTGACTATTCGTAGAAGCGGAGATTGTCGAGTTCGAGCCAGGCGGCTTGGCCGGGGTCGCGGCGCAATTCGAATAGCAGCTTTGTTAGATCGTCGCCTTTCCATGGCACTGGGTGTCGCGCCTTGGGTTGCTGGAGATCCTCGAAGTCAAGGCGGACCAGCTTCCAGGCGGCGTCGGCTTCAAAGCGGGATTCGTAGTAGTCGTAGTCGCGGATGTGGCGGGTCGCGACGATGAAGCGGTATTCACCTTCGCCGCGCGCCTCGAACTCGATGCCGCGATAGCCGCGTGCATCGGCCGGTTCGACGGCCCCGGGCAGCAACGGTAGATCGGCGCTGACGAAGGGGCTTCGGTCGTCCGACATTCGGGCTGTGATGGAAAGCGCGTGGCCGCCGTCGGGTCGTCGAATTTGAGTGAACAGGGATCGCGAAGGATTGGGTCCGCGCTCGGTGCGGTTTACCCAGCGCGTGCCGATCGCGCTGTGACGGTTCGGCTTTTCGAAGTCATCGAGCAGCGGTCCGACCGGGCGGGCGGGGATCGGCGTGGGGTCGGCGGATTGGATGGCGCTTGCCAGCGCACGGCGGTCCACCTCCCCACCCCCCAGGAATACGCGTTCAACTTTCTCGATGTCGGCGATATGGCGATGCGGAGATCCGGCGACGAGAACGAGGTCGGCGGATTTTCCGGCGGTGATGGTTCCACGTTCGTCATCGACGCGTAAGGCCCGGGCGCTGTTGCCGGTGGCGGCCGCGATGGCCTCGAGCGGCGTCAGCCCGGCGTAAACAAGCAGGCGCAACTCGCGAAGAGTCGACCAGCCGTGATAGGCGCGTGCCACGCCGGCGTCGGTTCCGGCGGCGAAGCGAACTCCGCCGGCTTTCAGTTTGCGATTGTTGTCAACCAGGTGACGCCAACGCCGGGAGCGGGCGTTTCCGTTTCCGTTGGCCGAGACTTGATAGGGCCTAACCAGCCGAGAAAGCAGCGTCGGGGGTGACAAGGGCGGCTCGGCGGCCTCGCGAACAGCCGGGTCAAGCACGGCGCGCAGCAGCGGCGTGAGCAAGTCGGAACCTCGCAAGTGGTAGACCGCCAAGGTCGGCACGTAGGTCACAGCGTTGGTGTTGAGTAGATCGACCCACTCTTGATCGGCCGGGCGGTCGCCGGCGCCGTGGGCGATGACGTCGACTCCGGCGCGGGCGGCGATTTTGCTCCTCTCGACGGTGACGGTGTGAGTCAACACCCGGAGCCCGGCGTCGTGGGATGCCCCGACGATGGTTCGCAGCGTTTCCTCGTTCATGCTGGTCATCGCGGGCGCAAATCCGTAACGCCAGCCGTCGGTGAAGACCTTGACGGCGTCGGGGCGATAGGGGAGCAAGCGCGCCACGGCGGCACGGGCTTCGGCTGGGGTGGTGACGACGGTGCTGAAGAAATCGCCGCGGCCGCCTTCGATGCCGTGCCCGGCGGGGGTCGCGATACGCGCGGCTAGGTGAACGCGAGGACCCTCGACAACGCCGGTATTCAACAACCGCCGCATGGGGGCGAAGGTTTCGGGATAGGAGCCGAAATCGACGACCGTCGTAACCCCGCAATAAAGATACGCCTTGAGGTTCTTGCCCCAATCCCCGGACAGGCCCCTAGAGGGGGCATAGGGTAGGTGCGTGTGCAAATCGAAAAGGCCCGGGATGAGAGTTTTCCCGTTGGCATCGATGACGTGTGCGGTCGGTGGAACCGGGATGTCGGGCCCGACGGCCTCGATGAGGTCGCCGTTGATCAGGACCGTACCGCGAAAGGGCTCCGCTCCGGTGCCGTCGACGATGACGGCGTTGATAATGGCGGTTTGGTCGGCGGCGCGAGCGGTCGTCGAGAGGGCGAGGGCGGCGAGCCAGACGGCAACAGACAGGGACCGAACGCGTCGGCGGATGCGGTGTGGAGCGTTAAGCGAGAGCAATCGTTATCTTCTCACGGTCTTCTGGAGATGCGAACCGAGCCAGGCCGAGAAGTGCGGTTCGGCGTGGGTTGCCGAGGGTCAAAGACCGTGCGGGACTCGCCTCACTCCTCTACGCCAATCTGGGACAAGCGATAGCGCAGGGCATTCCGGGTTACCCCCAGCAAGCGGGCTGCCTGACTCTTATTGTCGCCGCTTCGGCGCATCGCCTCGCGGATCAACTCCTGCTCATACTGCTCGAGCGTCATGCCTTCCGGTAAGAAGGCGACCTCTCCGGCGGAGGCCGACGCGCCCCTTTGTTGATCGAGATGAATGTCGTTGGGTCCGACGGTTTCCGCCCTCGCGAGCACCATCGCACGCTCAATGATGTTCTCCAGTTCCCGGACATTCCCCGGCCAATGGTATGCGGTCAACTTCTCGCGGGCCGTGTCGCCGATGCTCCTCACGCGATTGCCCGTGTCGGCGGCGAATTTTTCGCGAAAGTGATCCACGAGATAAGGAATGTCTTCCTTGCGCTCGCGCAAAGGCGGCAGGTTGATGGGCAAGACGTTCAGCCGGTAGTACAGATCCTCTCGAAAGGTGCCTTGCTCGAGTGCGACCCGCAAGTCTTGGTTGGTGGCGGCGACGATTCTCACGTCGACCTCGGTCGTCTTGGTGCTGCCGAGGCGTTCAAACTCGCGTTCCTGCAACACCCGCAGCAATTTCACTTGCACGGCCGGCGGTACGTCGCCGATTTCGTCCAAGAAAACCGTACCCCCATCCGCCTGCTCGAATTTCCCCGGATGGGGCTGCGTCGCCCCGGTGAAGGCGCCTTTCTCATAACCGAAGAGCTCGGCTTCCATGAGGTTTTCGGGAATGGCCGAGCAGTTGATCTTCACAAACGGGTTTTCCCGTCGCGGCGAGTTCACGTGAATGGCGCGCGCGAGCATACCCTTCCCAGTTCCGCTTTCACCTCCAAGCAAGACGGTTGTTCGGGTTGGAGCCACGCGCCCGGCGGCATCGAAGATTTCCTGCATCTTCGGGCTGCGGCCAATAATGTGTCCGAAATCATAGCGGCGTTCCAGCTCGGCTTTTAGTTTGAGATTCTCGTCTCGTAGGGAGTACAGCTCAAGAACCTTGGCGATTGTCATCGTCAGGTCCTCGAGCGAGAACGGCTTGAGAACGTAATCTCCGGCTCCGGCTTTCATAGCCTGAACCGCGGTCTCCACCGTGCCGAAGGCGGTCATCACGACAACGGGCAATGACGGGTAGCGGTCGCGGACTCGGCCCAGAAATTCGAGCCCGTCCATGCCGGGCAGGCGTAGGTCGGTCAACACGAGAGCGAAACCGTTGTCGCCTGTTTGCGCTTTGTTGAGGCGTTCCAGACCCTGCTCGGCTGATTCCGCCTTGGCAACCTGGTAACCCGAGCCTTGGAGTTGCAGCTCCAAGACCCGCAACATCTTTGTTTCGTCTTCCACAATGAGGATGCGCTTCGCCATGGGTTCCTACAGGACTGTGAAAAAACCGGGTACAGTTCCGTTGCTATGAATCCGCGGATTCATAGTACCGCCATGAAAACGGGCGCCGACGGGCCGAAGGGTCGGGCGAGAGCTTCCCGCCGCGCTTTCAATGGCTGGGCGGGTAAGGATTCAGGGTTCCGCCTTCGGCTCCACCCTGGGCTATATTCCTGCCGCCGCTTCGCGGCTCAAGGAGTTCGCGGTCTGCCGGGTACAAACGTAATGTACAATACTCTACGCCTCCGCTTCCATCGACGTCGGCAACTGTACGAGAAACGTCGAGCCTTCGCCGGGGCGACTGGTTACTGAGATCGTTCCATCGTGACTGTCGACGAATTTCGAGACCATCGCTAATCCCAATCCGACGCCGTGCGCCTTCGTGGTGAAAAACGGATTGAAGATGTCTTCCAACTGTTCGTCCGGAATGCCTTCGCCACTGTCGGCGATCTCGAGATGCGCGTAAGCGCCGCGGCGTCTCGTTTCAACCCGCAGAGTCCCGCCTTCGGGCATCGCCTCGTAGGCGTTCAGCAAGAGATTAAAAACCGTACTTTCGATCAATGTCGCATCGAAACGGAAGGGCGCCAATTGGGCCAGCTTCTTGTGGACCTGTAGAGGCGTATCGCTTCCCTTACGCTGTTCATCAAGTTGCGAAAGAGCGCGCTCGACCACGGCGTTGAGGTCGTGAGTTTCTTTCTGGAGTTGGGAGGGGCGCGCGAAATCCAGAAAACGCGTCACCAGACCATTGAGGCGACTCACCTCGGAGCGGACAAATCCCGAGACTTCCAGCGCCACGTCATTTTCCGGGCTGACGTTCTTTTCCAGCAACTCCGCCGACGCCGAAATCACTCCCAACGGATTGCGAATCTCGTGCGCCAACCCGGCCGAGAGTTGCCCCAGCGCGGCCAGCCGCTCGGAGCGCTGGACCTGAGCTTGGGCTTCGATCAGCTCGCGGTTGGCTTGGGCCAAGTGCTCGGTCTTGGCGCGATTTTCCGTCGCGAAGCGGTTGACCAGGATCGCGCTCAAGAAGAAGAACAGCACCCGAACAATCAACTCCCGTTGGCCTTCCGGAGGCACGTAGGCGGTTTCGTAGTCCACCGCCAACAGAAACGAAAGATAGATGCCCGAAGTCGCCAGCGTCGACAGCATCGTGCCCGCCAGCCCGAAATTCGACGCTGCCGAAACCACCGGCAGCAGGAAAATCAGGTAGTAGCTGCTCTCAAGCCCGCCGGTTTCCGCAACCAACCAAAAGCACAGCGTCAGCTTCACGGCGATCGAAAGCGCGGCGCTCGTCGTGTCGTCGATAACGCCGAGATAGACTTCCGCGATCTGAACCCCGCCCAGAGCCGTCAGAACCAGCCACTCATACGGCGAATGCTCGGCCTTTGTCATGCCCAAGGCGGCCAGGGCCCCCAGCAGGATCAGCCAGACCATGTCGATTGCGCGGATTTTGGGCATTCTGTTCGTTTCTGCTCAAGCTTACTATCTTTGCCTTCGGCGCGACTCGCGCGAAGGGAGCTTTTCGCGCTTGGCCGTCACCAGTCGCCGCGGGGCTCGGTTTCGCCGTCGGCGCTTAACCCTAAAAAACATTGCACCCGGAAGCAACTTCCGTCGGAACTGTTTGCTCTTGTAAGTGGTTATGCCACACCCGATCTCCGGGAAAACTCTCATGGACGGCGATAGGGGAACACATTATACTTTCCGAGGATGCGGGTACTACTACCCGGCGCAGTGCGTCCATATTCAGGGCATGGCAGCAAATGGAAGCGTTTCCCAACAAGGAATCGCGCCGCTTGATCGAGGATTACGGCGCAAAGATCGCGGAGCCGCAGAAGCGTCTGGAATTCGTGCTGCGCTCCGGAAAGGCGGTTCGGGACAACCCGGCTGGCGGCCGCATGCACCCGCTCGGACCTTGGGGGCGGCGTTTGTCGGCCCTCGACGCGATGTGCAAGGCGTCGTTGTTGCCGACCGAAACACTGGAGATTTCTCTGGGAGACCGCGTTTCGTTGGCGGGGTTGCGGTTGTTACGTGTGCCGATCGTCCATTGGAAATTCGCCCTGGCTTCGGTCGGCGTCCTGGTGATCTTCACGCAGGCGCGCAACATATGCTTCTCGGAGATCGGCGCGCAGCCGAAACCGGTGCATGCGGCGAACGCGGATGAGCCGTCGCGCGGGGAAAACAATCGCCTCGAAAGCGAGGAAACCGAGGGCGACGCCGCGGATGCGAACCGGCAACGGTCGGCGGGGCCCCCCGCGACGTCCGATGGCTCGGAGAGCCGAAAACTCGACGTATGGCTGGTGAAGACCGATGCGGAGAGTGAACTCTACAGCAACGGATTGCGCATTTCAAACCGCCGCCTGACGCATACCGGCCCGAGAAATTACGGCGTCTACTCGCGAGGGCCCGGCAACGAGACGACCGAAATCGACCGCCGCTCGCGGCCCGTCGGTCTGGTTTACCACACCACGGAAAGCGACTTGCCGACCTTCGAGCGAACCAACAACCAAGCGATCCGTTACGAGGGGCGCAAGCTGCTGGGGTACATCAGCCGCGAGCAGCTGTACCATTTCGTCATCGATCGCTTCGGTCAGGTTCACCGCATCGTGCCCGAGAGCGAGTACGCCTTTCACGCCGGTTACTCGCTGTGGGCCGACGGCGGCGAACTCTACATCAATCTCAACCAGAGCTTCATCGGAATCTCGTTCGAATCGCGGCCGAAGGCGGCGGGACCCGATACTCCTCCCGAGGAGGGTGTGACCGAGGCCCAGTTCGCCGGCGCGCGTCTGCTGACCGAGATGCTGCGCGAGAAGTTTTCGATCCTGGAAATCAATTGCGTCACCCACGAGATGGTTTCAGTCAATCCGAACAAGATGTTGATCGGCTACCACACCGATTGGCGGGGCCGCTTTCCTTTCGCGAAAGTCGGCTTGAGCGACAACTATCAAGCCGTGCTGGTCGGGCCGGCCGAATGGGGATTCGGATATGACTCGGATTTTGTGAGCGATTTGGGCGGCGATGTTTGGCCGGGCATTCGCCGCTCCGAGGCACTGTTTCGCCGTGAGGCGAAGCGTAGAAAACTATCGTTGCGGCAATACCGGCGACAACAAGGACGGCGCTTTCTGGCGCTGGTCCGAAACGTGAAGAAGACGACTCCCGCGCGGACCTGGGCGGATCACGTATCCGCCGCCGCGCCGGAAACCGACTTAGTGTCGGTGCATAGTACGGGGGCGCTGTGAACGCCTCGCAGAGAACAAAGAGGAGAAAGAAGATGGCTAACAAGAAGAACGTCAAAGGACTCGATGTCGGCACCAGCCGCATCGTCGTCGCCCGTCACGGAGAGGACGGGCACGAATTCGAACAACAACTCAACGCGTTCGTACAAATTCCGCATTCGCGTATCACCGTGAGCATGTTGAAGAAGAAAGGTATTCCGCACCGCGTCGATGGCGACATCTGCTATACCTTCGGGAACGGCTCGGAGCAGTTCGCCAATATGGTGGGCGGCGACTCGCGGCGGCCGATGAACAGCGGTTTACTGAACCCCGACGAGCCGAAGAGCCTCGAGATGATCGAGGAAGCGCTCAAGAAGATGTGCGGCGAGGCCGAATCGGGCGAAAAGATCTGCTTCAGCGTTCCGGCGGCGCCGACCGAGCGGGCCAACGACCTGACCTTCCACCAGAACACCGTCCGGCAGATGCTCGAAAGCCTCGGCTATAAGGTGATGAGCCTCAACGAGGGCTTGGCCGTTGTTTTCGCGGAGCTCGAAGACGAGGCGTTTACCGGCATCGGCATCAGCTTCGGCGGTGGAATGTGCAACGTGTCGATCGCCTACCTCGGCATGTCGGCTCTGTCATTCTGCACGGTACGCGCCGGCGACTACATCGACCACAGCACAGCGTCGGTGACAAGTGAAACCCCGACCAGCGTGCGGCTCTACAAAGAGAGCGGCTTCACGCTGAACGGGCTGTCCCAGAACAGCCTCGACCAGGCGCTGGCGGTCTACTACGGCGACATGATCCGCGGGATGGTTGAGCGGCTGGAGCAGGAAGTTTCGCGCACGAAGAAGCTGCCGCGCTTTGACGAAGCCATTCCGATGGCGGTCAGCGGGGGCAGCGTGCAAGCCCGCGGGTTCAAGAAGGAGCTCGAGAAAGCGATGAAGAAGGTCAAGCTGCCGTTTGAGATCTCTGAAATCAAGTTGGCCGAGGACCCCTTCAACAGCACGGCGAAGGGCGCCCTGATGGCCGCGACGATCGAGATGTAGCGGCCGTTCTCGGGAAAGGGGGCGGGCTCGAACCAGGCTCGTCCCCAATCGACCCCGACTTGAGGCGCTCCTCGAGGCGTGCCCCGCCACCATTCGTGCCGAAACGTCTTTCCCCACACCTCAGCCCGGATCGCCTCTACTCAAGAAGCAACCACTCACGGCGCGATATCCTGAAAACATCAGCCCGCCGTCGGACTTCGAGGAGTCCCCGCTGCTGTTCCATGGATCAGGTTTCCCCTACGCGCCGGAAAGATCGTGACCGCTCCTCGGCCGGGGTGCGGGAATTCTTCCGCCGCGGCGGTGTCCTGGCGCAATTCCATCCCGATTACGAATTTCGGCCCGGTCAGCTTTCGATGGCGCAGGAGGTCGAAGCGGCGCTCGAGGAAAAGCGACACCTTACGGTCGAAGCGGGCACCGGTACCGGCAAGACCTTGGCCTACCTTATTCCCGTTCTCGCCGGCGGCAGGCGCGTCATCATTTCTACAGGCACGAAAGCGCTCCAAGAGCAACTCTATTACAAGGACGTCCCTTTCTTAGCAAAGGTGCTGGGCCGGGAGTTGAAGGTCGCCTACATGAAGGGGCGGAACAACTACCTTTGCCGCCAAAAGCTCTACGACGCAGCGAAACGGCCGGTGCTCGAAGGCTTGGTCGAAATCGAAGATTTCGGGATGATCCGCGGGTGGGAGGCCGAAACGGAAACCGGCGATCGTGCCGAGTTGAAAAAGCTTCCCCAGGCGAGCACGGTCTGGGACAAGCTCGACGCTCGCCGAGAGCTGTGCTCGGGACAGAAGTGCGAGCAGTTCGACCGCTGCTTTCTCACCTTGATGCAGCGCAAGGCGCGCGAAAGCGACATCATCATTGTCAACCATCACTTGTTCTTCGCCGACCTGGCGTTGCGTGACAACGACTACGCGTCGATCATTCCCGACTACCAAGCCGTCATCTTTGATGAAGCGCACGAAATCGAGGACGTCGCGGGCAAGCATTTCGGGGTGCAGGTCAGCGATTACCGCTTGGAAGAGTTGGCCCGCGATATTCATCACGCGGCCTTCCAAGGGGACTTCGGTTCACGGGGGCTCGATCGCGCGATCGACGGTTTTCGTACGCGCTTCCAGTCCTTCTTCGGATTGTTCTCGGGGTATCAGGGACGGGCGGGTTTCCGCGATCGAAAGGAATTCTTGGAACGGCACCAAGATTCGTATGCCGCGCTGTTGAACGCCCTCGAGAGGCTCGGGAATGAACTCAAGCAAGTGGGAAAAAAGGTCGACGAACTGATCCCGCTGGAACGCCGCGTCAAGGAACTGGACCACGATCTGCGATTTCTGATGGAGGGCGACGACACGCGTTTCGTGTATTGGGTGGAGAAGCGGGCGCGGGCGACCTTCGTGCAAGCGACCCCGATTGATGTCTCGGAAGTGTTGCGAGAGCGCCTGTTCAATGAAGTCGACACGGTCGTGCTGACCTCGGCCACTTTAGCGGTCGAGGGGAAGTTCGATTTCATTCGCGGCCGCGTGGGGCTCGACTCGGCGCGAGAGCTTGTCGTGCCGGGACACTTTAACTTCACCGAGCAAGTCTTGTTTTACGTACCGCCCACGCTGCCCGAGCCTCGCGCCCCCGAGTTCGTCAAGGCGGCGGCGGACGAGGTCCTGCGTTTACTGCGCTTCAGCCGCGGGCGCGCCTTCGTGCTGTTCACCAGTTATCAGCAAATGCAGGCCGTGCACGATTTCGTTTCGTTCGCGATCGAGTATCCGACGCTGATCCAAGGGTCGGCCCCGAACTCGGCGTTGCTCGATGAGTTTCGCCGTACGCCCAACTGCGTCCTGTTCGCGACGGCAAGTTTTTGGCAAGGCGTCGACGTGCCGGGCGAACGGCTCAGTTGCGTGATCATCGACAAGCTGCCTTTCGCGGTTCCGAGCGAACCGGTCGTGGAGGCTCGGATCGCCGCCATTCGCGAGGCCGAGGGCAATCCCTTTTACGAGTATCAAATTCCTCAAGCCGTGATTTCTCTCAAACAGGGGTTCGGGCGTCTAATACGGAACACGAAGGACCGAGGGGCGCTCGTCTTGCTCGACAACCGCATTCTCAAGAAACGCTACGGCGAGGTCTTCCTCGGCAGCCTGCCCGACTACACGTTTACGACTTCGCCCCGTGACGTGGAACGCTTTTTCGAGAATTGAAGCTCCGGGACCTTGGCATGCAGATCACGGAAATCTTCCATTCGATCCAGGGCGAGTCAAGCCGCGTCGGTTTGCCCTGTACGTTTGTGCGCTTGACGGCGTGCAATCTGCGCTGCCGCTGGTGCGATACGGAGTACTCGTTTTACGGCGGAACGAAGATGACGCTCGATGAGGTGATGGCAAGGGTCGACTCGTTCGGGTGCCGGCTCGTTGAAATTACGGGCGGCGAGCCTCTGCTTCAGCAGGAAGTCTATCCGCTGATGGAGCGCCTGCTGGCGGAAGGATACGGCGTCATGCTTGAAACCAGCGGGGAGCGATTGATCGATCAGGTCCCACGCGAAGTCGTGAAGATCGTCGACGTGAAATGTCCGGACTCGGGGGAACCCGACACTTTCGCCGGCGAGAATCTCGATCATCTGCAACCCCATGACGAGCTGAAATTCGTGATCGCCGGCCGCCACGACTATGAGTTCGCGCGTGACTTTACGCACAATCACAAGCTGACGGATCGAGTCGCCACCGTGATTTTTTCGCCTGTTCACGGCGAGCTCGCCCCGGCCGACCTCGCGCGCTGGATGCTCGAAGACAAACTCGAGTCGCCGATTCGCTTCGGCGGGCAACTGCACAAAGTCATTTGGGGGCCCGCTACGCCCGGGGTCTGACTACGCCGGCGAATGGCCGCATCGAGTGGGCTTGCCGGCGAAGAGCGGCGTCGGTGGCGGCGTTGTCGCCGTCGCGCCGGACTCGCTCGGCATCGGCGTCTATTCCCCGTGTCTCGATGCCAAGGGGACGAGCGTTCGCGGTTTGAAGGTTTGCCAAGAGCTCTCGAAGCAACTTGCGCTCCACGTTTTCGAGACGCCCTTCAATCGGGCCAAGCTCGACGAACTGCTCAACCGTTCGCCGCGAGCGCAGGCTCGGCGACGTAAGACGGGCTAGGAGTCTGTCCGAGTAACAACTTGGCACAGTTCCGGCAGGGCGGGAGATTCGGGCGCCGAGGTCAGCGACGCACGGGCGCGGAAGGCTCGTCGACCGCCGGGCGCCACAAACAAACCGCGCGGGCCGCCCAAAACGGCTTCCAGAGCCCTCCATGCGCCTCGCCGGCGCCCCCTTCCCGGTTTTTCTCCATCACGCTCCGCCACACAGCCCGTGCATCTTCAAAATATTGTGCGTCAAGCACACCAAGGCCCACTCGCCCCGCACTTTCTTCAACCCCCGCAACAAAAATTGACGAATCCCGCGGGCTTGTTTAATCTGTCCGAATATCGGCTCCACGATCCCTTTGCGTTGCGCGTACATCTTCGCTCCCGCTTTCGTCCGTAACTTGCGCTCCATCCGCTCGACTCGCGTGAGGTGGCTCGGGATCCGCCCCCGCGGCGGCGACGCCCGTTGTCCGCGCCGGTGTCTCTGGGCGGCAATATACGCTTCGATCTTTTGCTCAGGCTTCTCGGGCGCTTCCAACGATTCCAAGTTCTTCTCCGAACAATAGCCGCTGTCGGCCAACACTTCGTCGGGCCGTTGCCCCGACTGCCGCTCGACCGCTTCCACCAACGGCGCCAGTTGCTCTTTGTCGTTCGCCGCCTCGGTCAGCGTCTGCCCGACAATCAATTGCGCCACGCTCTCGACCGCCGCCTGTGCGTTGTAGCCCTGCACGAACCCGTCGCCGCTTTTCATAATGCGCGACTCCGGATCGGTGAAATTGTATTGATCTTTGTCGCGCGGTTCGGCTTGCCGCGCCAGCTCGTCACAGCGACCCGCGGCGGCGGCTTGCTGTTGCGCCCGTTGCTTCGCTCGTTGCTCCAGCGCCTGCTTGGCTTGGCGAATCTTCTCCAGCCGCGTCTGCCGGCGTTGCAACTCCTCGGGCAATTCGTCGCCCGGCTTCTCGGCCCCGTAGCGCGCGTCCTCCGCCGCGTCGACTGCTTCGGCTTCGGCCAACATTTGCTTCACCTCGGCCGCCAACTGTGGCTCGCTGTGCTGGATCCGCCCGTAACTCATGGCCTTGTGCTTGGAGGCGTTGGCCTTCATCTTCGTGCCGTCGAGCGCCACCCGACCCAGCTTCATCGCCCCGCTCTCGAGCGCCACCCGCAACACTTGTTGGAACAGCCCCTCGAGGGCTTCCAGGTGGATCTTGCGAAAATCCGAGATCGTGCGGAAGTCGGGCTGGTTGCCGGCCGCCAACACGCGAAAGGCTACGTCCTCGACCAGCCGCCGGGCGATCCGGCGCGAGGAGCGCACGCCCAGGCAATAGCCGTAGAGCAGCAGTTTGACCATCAGCCGCGGATGATAAGGCGGCTGCCCGCGCTGCTCCCTTTCATAGACCTTCTCGATGGCCGACAAATCCAGTTGATCAACGAGGTCGTTGACGAAATAGACGAGGTGGTTTTCGGGCAGCCAATCCTGCAAACTGGGAGGCAGCAGCAGTTTCTGCTCGGGAAGGTAGGCCCGGTAGGTTTTGCCCATAAACCATTATCCCCCACTTTTGTTTTTTCTCCAAGAAGATAATGAATACTCGGACAGACTCCTAGCGCGCGTGGTGTAAGTCCAACGAGGCCAAAAGAGGCACCGCCCTACAGTTCCGTTTCTACGAATCCTCGGGGTTCGAGTACTGCCATGAAAATGGGCGTGGTGAGGCGTTCCTGCCGCCCTTTCAGGGCTCGCGCGCGTAGATTCCACCCAGGGTTCCGCCTTCGGCTCCACCCTGGGCTATATTCCTACCGCCGCTTCGCGGCTGTGGAGATTCGTGGCCTCAGCGCTCGGTAGGTGATATCTCATATCCTTGAGGGGAATTTTCGGAGGATCCACCAATAGGCTAATCCCGCAGTGTAAAAGCGAAATAAGCGTTGCCGGCCGCAGTCACGACGTACTGCGTGCCGTCGGCTGAGAAGGAGATCGGGTTGGTGACAATCGGACCGCCGGTTTGGAACTGCCACAAAGGCCGGCCGTTGCGAGCGTCCAACGCGTAGACGTTTCCCTCGGGTGAGCCGCCGAAAACAAGCCCGCCGGCGGTGGCCAGCGCACCCGCCCATATTGGCGTCGGCGTACGGAACTCCCACTCCATCTGTCCCGTCCGTTGGTCAAGAGCGCGGACGGCGCCCCACGCTTCCTTTGCCAAGGGACGCTCTCCGCCGCCACCGAAAAATTTACCCGGCTTGTACTCCACCTTGCTCTTGAAATAGTACGCACCCATCTCGCGCACGGGAACGTAGAGCAACCGGGTCTGGGGACTGTAGGCGGGACTCATCCAGTTCGTAGCGCCTTGCAGGCTTGGGTAGACGAGGGTGCCTTCTTTGGTCGGCTCCTTGTTCTTAACCAGGATAGGGCGGCCGTCGGCGTCGAGCCCGTGCGCCCAGGTCTGCTTTGCATACGGCGTTCCGAGGACGAACTCTCCCGTGGCGCGGTCCAACAAGTAGTAAAAGCCGTTGCGATTCGCCATCGCCACCAGCTTGCGCGGGCGGCCGTCGATCTCGAAATCCACGAGAACCGGGATCTGATTGGAATCCCAGTCGTGGACGTCGTGGGGCGTGAACTGAAAATGCCAGCGCAGCTTGCCCGTGTTCGGATCGAGAGCGATCAGAGAACAGGTGTAGAGGTTGTCGCCGGGACGATTGTCGCCGTTCCAATCCGGCGCGGGATTCCCCGTGCCCCAATAGAGCAGGTCAAGCTCCGGATCGTAGCTCCCGGTCAGCCATGTCGCGCCTCCGCCAGTCTTCCAGCTCTCGCCGCCCCAAGTATCGTGCCCTGGCTCTCCGGGGCCGGGAATTGTGTAAAAGCGCCACAAACGTTTCCCGGACTTCGCATCGTAGGCGTCGAGAAACCCCCGAATACCGGCTTCGCCGCCGCTGATGCCGACAATGATCTTGCCGTCCAGCGCAAGCGGCGCCGCCGTGATCGAATGGCCGATCGCGTTGTCGCCCACTTCCACCTTCCAACGCTCCGCCCCGGATTTGGCGTCGATCGCGACGAGGTAGCCGTCAAGAGTTCCGACATAAAGTGTTTCGCCGAGAATCGCGACTCCGCGATTCGTGGGCCAAAAACCCACCGTGAGAACTTTGTCGGATATTGGACGGCTCCAGGACCACAGCGGCCTGCCCGTCTTCACGTCCAACGCTGTAACACGGGCCGGAGGCTCGGTCACGTACATCACGCCGGCATCGACAATGGGCGTCCCTTGGATACGACCGGATTCCTTGATCTGATACACCCACGCGGGGCTCAGCCGGCCAACATTCTCTCGGTTGATTCGGTCGAGGGGAGAGAATCGCCGGCTGTTGTAGCCCCCCGAGTAGGTGAGCCAGTTTTCGGGCTCCTGTTCGGCGGCGGCGATGCGCTCATAGGAAACCTGCCCGGGCAACATCGAGGCGGCGAGGAGCAGTCCGCCCGCAATCAGAACCTTCATTGCTCACCTCGCAATCCCGCGAGATACGCGACCAAGTCATCCAGGCTTGTCGCCTCCATGTCGTAGGCCGGCATGAGACTTTGATCCTCGGGACGGCGCACCCCCCGGAGCCATCGCTTGTCCAACGAGTGGAAACGGTTCGAAGCATCGCGAATCTGGATGCTGAAGACATCTTCATTGACAAGCAGCCCGCGAATCTCGGCGCCTTGCTCGGAGACGGCCTCAATAAACGCACTCTTTTCGGGCCGGTCGGCGCCCGGGGTCAGGATGGACTCCCGAAGGTGGGCGGCTCCGCGACGCAATCCTACTTCGCTTAGCTCGGGGCCAAGGCTGCCTCCTTCACCGCGAATGATGTGGCACGACGAGCATCCATGACTCTCGTAGACGGCGCGGCCTCGTTCAGCGTCGCCGGGAAGCTTGACCGCCGCCTTGCGCCCGATCGATCGCAGATACCCCCCGACCTGTCGACGCTCGAGGGTGTTCATCATCCACCCGCGAGGCATGCCGGCTTCGAGGATCCCCACACGGATCAGCTCCAGCAGGGCCTCGTCATCTCCCGCGCGGTGGTACTTGGGACGCCTCAAATCGGGCCCCTTCCCACCCCCGCCGTCCACGCCGTGACAACTCAAACAGTGGTCCTGATAAAGGATCGCTCCTTCGGCAATATCGGCTTCGGAGAGCATGGAGAGGGCTTCGGGGGGGGGGTCCTGTTGGGACCACAACAGGGTGGGGGTTGCTGTTAAAAGCGCAATCGCAACTAGGCTTTCGATTCTCACAGGGGACCGGCTTCCGAGATCACGAGAATAAGGCGGCTTTGGGCGTTGAGGCAGAGTGGCTGGGGGGCGCTCTTCGTCTTCTTCTGACTACGCGGAGAAGTGAAACCCGCTTACCGGGCCGGCAACTTTTCGTCCATGGCGAGAGCCTGATTCGGCAGTAGCTTGATCTGCTTGATCACTGGGCGATGCCCCGGCCGCGATAGCATAATTCTGTAATCTCCGGGAGGCAGAGAGATCTCACGGGGTGTGGAACCGGAAGCTTCCTTGTCGTTGATTAAGATCCGCGCGCCCGCGGGCGTGGTCGTGAGGGTCAATTTGGCGCGAGGGGGTTGCGCGCCAAGCGAAAACTGCTGCAAGATGGATTGCCCTGCTTGAACCAGGACGCTGCTCTCGTACATTCCGGCCCCGGCCTTCTCGACCTTAAGCAGGTGATAGCCGGGCCTGAGGCGCAGGGCAGTATCCGTTTGGCGGTCAAACTTTTTTCCGTCCACGAAAATGTTCGCGCCGGTCGGCGAGCTGCTGACCCACACGGTGCCGACAACTAGTTTCATCTCGAAAGGAAGGGTGACCGGGTCGGAACCGACCGTAAAGGGCTTACGAACGCGGTCAAACCCCGTCATCGAAACGATCGCGATGTATTCCCCACGCGGCAGCGGCAGCGAACACGGCAGCGGGCAAGACCACTGGGGATTGCCGTCCACGGTCACGCGCGCACCGACCTGCTCGGTAGAGAAAGTCACCTCAACCGTCTTGGCGACTCTCGGCGCCGCGGGCACGGCTTTCGGTTTCGCCGGAGGCGGCTGGGGGGCGGGCTCTACCTTGGGTGGAGGCGCCGCAGCGACCGCCGGCGGCGCGGCAACTTCGGGCACCGGGGGGGGCGGCTCCTCGGCGCCGCCCGAGGCTTCGGGCGAGACCGACTCGGGCGCGGCGGATTCGGTCGGGGAGGGGGAAACGGGTGATTCCGCGGCCGGTTCGCCGGGCTCCGCGGTTTCCACGATCTCCGAGGATTCGCCCCCAAGAATTCCGGGGTTTTGCGTGAACCAATAGGCCCCGCCGGCCACCGCCACTCCCGCGATCACCGCAACAACCAACCAGGGGCCCCGTTTCGGCGGCTCCTCGACGACTCCTCCGAAGGGAACCGACTCGGGAATCGGCATGGAGGGCGACGATGCTTCGGCGGGCGCACCCGCATCGGCGGCCTCGGTGGAACCGGGCTCACCGAGGGGAGGCAACCCCGTGATGGCTTCCGTCGGAGCATCGCCGGCGGGTAGCGGCTGAACGACCGTTTCCAATGGATCTTGATCCCCAGCGGACCCTTCCGCGGGAGCAGCCGGAGTCTGGACCACCGTCGGCGCCTCGCCGCTGCCGTATTCCTGCCCGCCCGCCAGCGCAACCGGCGAAGACGGCAATGCGGCCGCTTCGCCGCCCCAAGCTCGCGAAACAGATTCCGCGAAATCCTTACAACACGAGAAACGGTCTCCGCTGGATTTCGCCAAACCGCGCAAGATCGTGTTTTCCACTTCTTGTGGAATTGACGGCACCAAATCGCTCGGCGGCACAACCTCGCCCGAGACGATCTTGAACATCACCGCCGTCAGGCTGTCGCCCGAGAACGGTTTCTGCTCGGTCAACATTTCGTAGCTGATCACCGAAAGCGAAAACTGGTCCGACGAGCCTTCGATCGGGTCGCCCCGCACTTGCTCGGGGGACATGTAACTCGGCGTCCCCATGACTGTCCCGGTTTGCGTCAGCGTCGAAGAAGTGATACGCGCAATGCCGAAGTCGGTGATCTTGACGGTCCCGTCCGCGGTCACCATGATGTTGGCGGGCTTGACGTCGCGGTGGACAATTTCGCGGCTGTGCGCGTAGTCGAGCGCCGAGGCAGCCTGACGGAGAATGTCGCTGATAAATTGCGGGTCCTTAGTGCGCCCGTCCTCCATCATCTTCTGGAGCGTCTCACCGTCGACGAACTCCATCGTGATGTAGGCCAACTCGCCTTCCTCGGCGACATCGTAAATCGTGACGATGCCGGGGTGGGAGAGTCGCCCCGCCGATTGCGCTTCCCGAAAGAGACGCTCGCGCAGCTTGCCGGCCTCGGAGCTGTCTTGGTCGGCGAACTTGATGGTTTTGATGGCTACTTCGCGCCCGATCTTGGTATCGCGCGCTCGATAGACCACGCCCATCGCGCCGCGGCCCAATTCGTTGAGAATTTCGTAGCGGCCGATTTGATCCATTGCGAAAGACAGGGGGGCAAGTTACCTACACTAATGTATCACGCCCGCGAGGGAGGAATGCGACGATTCGATGACAAAAAGAGCCGAGCGGGAAAGAATTCCAAAAGGCGCAAACCGCACCACGCGTCGCCGGGCGGAATCGACTGGCGAACGACCACCCCGCGGCGACGCGTGAATCGGGTTGCGCGCGCGGGTTGGCCCGTCGCTTGCGCTCGGGGCTCCGAATCCGGTTTTGGGATTCGGTTAAGTGGGTCGTGGTTGCGAGCCCTACCCTCTGATAAAATCAAGTTCACTCAGCTTGTTCGTGGGGCAGGGCGATCTTGGTGAACCGTAGAAAATCCCTCGTTTGTAATGTGAACGGCGTTCGAGTCGGCGGCGATCAGCCGATTGTCGTCCAGTCGATGACCAATACGGACACGGCGGACACAACAGCGACGGTGAACCAGACTCTGGATCTGGCTCGGGCCGGCTCCGAGTTGGTGCGCGTCACCGTCAACAATGACAAAGCCGCCCAAGCGGTCCCGGGCATCGTCGAGACGCTCGGAGGTTTTGGGGTCGACGTCCCCATCATCGGTGACTTTCATTACAACGGGCACATCTTACTCGCAAAGTACCCGGACTGCGCCCGCGCGCTCGCCAAGTACCGCATCAACCCCGGCAACGTCAATATCGGCAAGAAGCACGACGATAACTTCAGGACGATGATCGAAATTGCGGTCGCGAACGGCAAGCCCGTGCGCATCGGGGTCAATTGGGGCTCGCTCGATCAAGCGCTGCTGACACGCTTGATGGATGAGAACTCCGCCCGGCCCGATCCGAAAGCCGCCGACGAGGTCATGCGCGAGGCGATCGTTGTCAGCGCCCTCCATGCGGCCGAGGCCGCCGAGTCATACGGGATGAGGAAGGAACAGATCATCCTCAGCGCCAAAGTCTCCAACGTCCAGGATTTGGTCGCCGTCTATCGCGACTTGGCCGCCCGATGCGATTACCCGCTTCACCTCGGCCTGACCGAGGCCGGGATGGGCGCCAAGGGCATTGTGGCCTCCACGGCGGGACTCGCCATATTACTTCAAGAGGGGATCGGCGACACCATTCGCGTCTCGCTCACCCCGCGGCCCGGCGGCGACCGGACCGAGGAAGTGCGCGTCTGCCAACAGATCCTGCAGTCGATGAACCTACGCAGTTTCGCCCCCCAGGTCACCGCGTGTCCCGGTTGCGGCCGCACGACCAGTACGTTCTTTCAAAAGATGGCGGATGAAATCGAAGGCTATCTTCGCGACCGGATGCCGCTGTGGAAGACGCAGTTTCAGGGCGTGGAAGAGATGAAAGTCGCCGTGATGGGCTGTGTAGTGAACGGTCCGGGAGAATCCAAGCACGCCAATATCGGCATTTCCCTGCCCGGCACGTTCGAGGAGCCGAAAGCCCCGGTTTATGTCGACGGCCGTTTGATGACGACGCTGAAGGGCGACCACATCGTGCGGGAATTTATTGGCATCCTCGACAACTACGTCGAGACGCATTATGCCTCGGAGGATTCGGAAGAGGCGGTCGAGCCCGCTGTCGGCGGGAAGACATAGGCCGACCCTCCATGGCACCGAGTCGTGTAGGTGTGTGAAGTGGGGCTTCCCGCCCCGGATTTCCAAAACGAAGCTGAAGGATTGGAGATCACGAATTGTGATGTCCAATGAGGACGCCAAGATAGGGGCCGCGGCACACGATGCTCGGCTTTTAGCCGGCGGCCAGGCCGTTGACTTTCAAGCTGAGACGGGATTTCAGGCGCGAGGCAGTGTTCTTTTTCATGACGCCCTTTTGGACCGAGCGGTCCAACGCCCTGACGGCGGAAGAGAGAAGCCGTTGCGCTCCCTCGCTGTCGTTGGCTTCGATCGCCTTGCGCAACTTCTTCACTTGCGTGCGCATGCTCTTTTTGTTGCGGTGGTTCACTACCGCGCGCCGCTCGATTTGGCGCGCCTTTTTGATTGCTGATGATGTGTTGGCCATGAAAGTGTCAACTGGAAAGACGGATCGATCTACTGGAAACTTCAGAATACCTACAGGGGCGAAGAAGTGTCAAACCATTGCATGGTCGATGTTTGCGCGCTGATTATTGCGGGCGCAGGGTCAGCAGTGTCTTGCCCGGGTCGGCAACCACACGGCTCGGACGGTTCTGAAGCACAACCCGAAATTCCGTGATTTCGCCCTCGGTCCGGATGTACTTGGTCAACGATCGGCCCGGCGTGGTGTGGATCTCGACGGGCACGGTTACCGAGAACGATTCGGGTACGCCGGTTTGGACCAGCCGCCCTTGCAAGGTATAGCGAGGACCCTTCCCCTCAATGCGGTAATCCACGCTCAGCTTGGGAATCCCGGTGTCGTAAACCCACTGGTCGAAAAAGTTCTCCAGGCCGGGGTCGGGGTAGCCCTCGGGAATGTAGTCGGCGGCTAAGCGGCGGAACTGCTCGGTCGTGAGGTCCTTGTATTCGAAACTTTCAAGCAGACGACGCAAGAAAGCGAAAAAGTCCGGGTCGCCGAAGATTCCCCGGAGCATGTGAATGATCCAAGCTCCTTTTTCGTAGACGATGAGGCGGCGGGCGTTCGGGAACTTCGACGAACGCAGCCGCTCGCCAAGCGCGATCGCGCCGGCGCTTTCCATGGTGTCTCCGTCTTCGTTGCGTTCGAGCAAGCGCTCACGGTAAGCCGCCAGCATCTCGTCGCGCGCCTCGACGCCTTGCTCGTGCTCGAGCAACAGCAGCGCTGAATACGTCGCCAAGGCTTCCATCAGCCAGACATCGGAGGGTGAGTGAACGGTGACGACGTTGCCCCACCACTGGTGCGCAATTTCGTGCGCGGGCAGCATCCGGCTGTAGAAGACCTGTTGGAAGCGCGACATCTCGTCGAACGGAGCGTCGCCGGGCCTTAGGTAACTGATGGTGGGGGCGTAGACCAGGCCCGGAAAGCCTTGGCCGAAGTCGCCGGGGATCGGCGAGATCACGATCTCCGACGTCGCCGGTGGGCCGAACCTGTCGCGGAAGAATTTCAGCGCCGCGGCTCCCGCGTCGGCGACCTCTTCAAGGTGCTGCGTGGGCTCGGGCGCGGCCCGCTGCGGTCCTTCGAGCAGGACGCTCGGCTTGGCCTCGCGCTTGGACCCCGGAAACGTGTCCATTGCGGTCTTCGGAAACGGATTGACAAGCAGCATCGCCGCCGGCTTGGGGCGAAGGCCCTGCTCGACACCCCGATAAGCGCAGGCTTCGATCCGTAGATCGCCGACCTGGCGGGACGCCCTTTCGTAGACCCCCAAATTAAAACCCGCCACCCGTATAGGCTTCTCGGAACGAAACAGCGAGGACCGCACGCCGCCCCGGCTGGATGTTTCGGTTCGTCGGCCGGTGGCGACCAAGTCGAAGCGCGCCGGGTAGTCAAACCGCAGCTCGAAATTCGTGAAGTCGGTTCGGACCCTCGGGTACCACGTATCTCGGCTGCCCACGTAATAAACGCCTTCGCCGGCTTCACCGATCACTTTGCCCTCGTAGCGAAATTCGATTTCGTGCCGTGAACCGGGGTCGAGCGGTTCCTCGACGGCCATGGCGAAGAAGTTGCTGCTTCGATAGGGCGACTCGGCGGCGCCGGGATGGTCGAATTGAAGAAATTCCACCGGCTCGCCGTCGAGCACAATTTCGGAAATCCGCAGCCGGCGCGAAAGCTCAAAGGCGTAGATCTTGGCCCCGCGGCCGCTCGGCGTTAAGACCGCCCTGGCGCGAACATCCATCCGTAAGTCGTCGGCCAAGCGCGTCTCGATGCGGTAGTCGCTCAGCAAGCCCGCCGGTTCGATCCGGCGGCGGCGCCCGGCAACGAAATTTTTCCCCGGGAAGCGACACCACGCTTCGTAGAACTGGCGATTTTCGCGCCAAACAATCTGGCCGATGTTGACCTGCTCGGCTTGCCTCGAGTCGATGACCACCTCGAAGCGCCCCCTCGCCCCGCCGCCGATCACGGCCCCGAAGAAACCGCCGGCCGGATCACGCCGCTCGGCAAGGTCGGCGAGCAACGAGAGTTCGACCCCGGCGAAAAGGTTCGCCATAACAGAGTTCCATCGAGGCGCAATGCGGCCGCCGGCCTCGCGGTCGAGCTTGCTGCTCGGGTTCGTTCGCAGAGCTTCACGCAACACGGCGCCGGTGTCGTCGGTGAAGAACATCATGGCGCTGCGGAAACGCTCGTTGAGCACCGGCTCGGACGTAAAGCGCGCCAACGATACGCGTTCCTGCTTGGAGGGTGGGAATAGGATGATTTCGCCTCGATCGGCGGCATCGCCGGCGACAAACAGCGCGGCGAATGTGCGTCCGGCGAAGGGCCGGGCAAAGATAAGGTGGCCGTCGACGAAATAGAATTTGACGTCTTCGCGCTCTACAAAGAGGTCGCGAACGCGATAGCACTGCTCGGGATCAAGCCGCGTCGCCCGAATGCCGGCCAGTTGTTCGGAGGCCCATCCGGCCCAAGCCGGCGCGACTTGGCAGAGCAGAATCAGGATGAAGCACAAGCGCCGCATTCGCTGCCTAGAGACGCGATTGTTCAACGGCGCGAAACGGGAAGGCTTCCATGGGCGGTCGGCGAATTGCATCGTAGCACCGGTTACCACCGCCGTATTGGATAAGAGAACCACGAGCGCCTTTTCGGTTCACGGTTCACGGTTCACGGTTCACGGTTCACGGTTCACGGTCCAGGGTCCAGGGTTCACGGTTCACCAAACGTCCGTACGCCTCGCTCAGTTCAGATACATCGTGCGGTAGAGGGTGTCGCGCTGTTTGGGGACAAAGCCCGCGTCACGAATCATGCGCCGCAGGTCTTCTTCCGTCGCGCTATGAGAGGCCCCGGCTTGGCGCACGACGTTTTCTTCGAGCATCACGCTGCCGACATCGTTGCCTCCAAAGCGCAGGCCTAATTGACAGACCTTGAGCCCTTGCGTCACCCAGGAGGTCTGGACGTTCACCACGTTGTCGAGATAAATACGGCAGAGCGCCAGCGTCTTGAGGAATTCCACGGCGGTGACTTCCTGGGTCACTCGTCGGCCGAGAGCCGTATTGTCGGGCTGAAACGGCCAAGGAATGAAAGCTGTGAATCCGCCTGTTTCGTCCTGTAGCCGGCGCAGCAACTCAAGGTGGTTGACGCGGTGCTCGTAGGTCTCACCGCAACCGAACATCATTGTCGCCGTGGTTCGCATACCCAACTCGTGAGCCGTGCGGTGGACGTCGATCCACTCGGCGCTGTTGCACTTGAGCCGCGCGATGCGCACGCGCACTTCGTCATCAAGAATTTCCGCGCCCGCGCCCGGAATCGAGTCCAGTCCGGCGTCGCGCATTCTTGCAATGGTGTCGCGAATCGATAGATTACTGACCTCGGCGATCGTGAGGATTTCAGGGGCCGAGAGACAGTGCAAGTGGATCGCGTAGTTCTTCTTGATCCACGAAAACAGATCCTCGAAATATTCGATCTTCAAATCGGGATTGACGCCGCCTTGCATCAGCACGCCGGTGCCGCCGAGATCGATCGTCTCTTGAATTTTTTGCCCGATGGTTTCCTTGGGCAGCAGATAGCCCTCGGCATCGCCCATGGGACGGTAGAAGGCGCAAAAACTGCAGTATTCGGTGCAGAAATTCGTGTGGTTGATATTGCGGTCGATAATGTAGGTGGCGACCGGCTCGGGATGGAATTTGCGGCGAACGGCATTGGCTTCTTGTCCGACGCCGATCAGATCGTCGCTTTCGAGATATTCAAGCGCTTGCGAGGGGGTGATTCTCATTCCGCTCCCGCGACGGCCGGTTCGTCCATGTAGGCGACTTCGGGGCGGGAATCGACCAGGCCGAGCTCGGCGGCCGAGCGCAAGAAAGTCACGAGGCTGCGCTGTTCACGCTCCCCCAAACCGAAACTCGTGTTGGTTGTCAGGTAGGAGCGAATCAGGTCGGGGGCGAGATCTCGCTCGACGCTTTCCACGTCGACGATTTCATCGAGATGTTCGAGCCCATAGGTCGCCGAGTCCTGGAAGCTCTGCGGCAGCGCCGGGTCGGCGGCAAGGTTCTTCACCGCCCAGACGGCGAAGACCATCGGCAAGCCGGTCAGATCCCACCATTCCGCGCCCAAGTCATAAACAAAGAGTGGTTGGCCTTTCCAATCCGCTTGTTCGGGATCAAGGCGGAGGGCCGGGTCACCGATGATGAGCCCGGCGTCCGCTACCTCGAGCATTTCATCGAGCCGCGGAGGATAGGGCCGCACGCGCGGCCGAATGCCGAATCGCCGCGCCAACAAGACCTGCGTCAGCGCGACGGAGGTGCGCGAGCCGGTATCGGCGGCGAACGACTCGATCGCCTCCATGGGTTTGCGCGAGAACAACAAAACGCTGCGAACGCGTTCGTTGGCCGCAATCGAAGTTCCCGGCAGGACCAATAAATCGGATTGCTCGGCCAGCTCGATTACCGGCACCAGGCCGATGTCGGCGTCGCCGGCCTTGAGCGCATCGGCGCAACCGGCGGGGAGTTCAAAACGCAGGTCGTAGAGCCCCTGTTGAGGACCGCGGGTAAAGCCCCAAACCAGCGGCGCGGTGTTGAGGTAGCTGACGGCGCAGACGCGGAGTTGATCGACCATGAGCGGAGTTTCAATTGTATCAAAACGCCTCGCGAAAGCCCTCGCGGAATGCGATCGAACACACGAGCCCGATCGAACGTTCCAGCTTGCTACTTTGTGGAAATGGACCTTTCTGAAATCCAAGAGCAACTCCGGGCGGAAAACGTCGACGGCTGGCTGTTTTTCGACCATCATCACCGCGACCCGATCGCCTACCGCGTGCTGGGGCTGGACGCCTCGGGACATGTATCACGCCGTTGGTATTATTGGATCCCGACCGAGGGCGAACCGCTCAAACTCGTGCACCGCATCGAAGACTGGGTCCTCGACTCGCTGCCCGGTGAAAGGCGGCGCTACTCGGCCTGGCCCGAGCAACGCGCACTGCTGGGGGAAACCCTGGCTGGGGCCGAAACAATCGCCATGCAGTATTCGCCCGATTGCATGATCCCCTATGTGTCGCTGGTCGATGGCGGAACGGTCGATTTGGTTCGCTCGCTCGGCAAGAAAGTCGTTAGCTCCGCGGCTCTGGTGCAGTTCTTCGAGGCACGTTGGTCCCAAGAGCAGCTCGACGGGCATATGGAGGCGGGACGGCGGGTCGATAAAGTGCTGGCGGAAGCGTTCGCCGAAATCGGCCGCCGCGTCGGGGCCGAAGGAAGCGTCGAGGAATTCGCGATCGCGCAATTCATTCGAAGGCGCTTCGCGGAAGAAGATCTCCATGCCGAGGACGGACCGATCGTCGGGGTCAATCAAAACAGCGGCAACCCGCACTACGCACCGACCGAAGAGCGGACGTCGACGATCCGGGCGAACGATTTTGTCCTCATCGATCTGTGGGCGAAGCGGAACGAGCCGGGGTCGGTCTACTACGACATTACTTGGACGGGGTTTGTCGGCGCCGAGCCGCCGAGCGAGATTCAAAACGTTTTCGAGATTGTCCGCGGGGCTCGTGATCACGCGGTGGAGACGGTGCAGTCGGCGTTGCGGGCCGGGCGGGCGCTTGCGGCGTACGAAGTGGATGACGCGACGCGGGGTTTCATCTCCGAAAGAGGATTCGGCGAGCAGTTCGTCCATCGCACCGGCCACTCGATCGGCGAGGAAGTGCACGGCAACGGAGCCAATATCGACAACCTGGAAACCCGCGACGAGCGGCCGATCATTCCCCGGACTTGTTTTTCGATCGAACCCGGTGTGTATTTGCCCGAGTTCGGAGTGCGCTGCGAGATTGATTGCTATGTTTCGGAAGGCGATGCGGGACCGACGGGGCGCGTGCAAGAGGAGATTGTGCGCATTGGGGGATGAGGCACCCTCCAGTAAACTGAGATTACGTTTCAACTTCCGGTGCGTTCATGGCGATCACGGTCAGCATCCACAAGGTAAAAGCGCAACTGTCGCGACTGGTTGAGCGCGTCATCGAAGGAGAGGAAGTCATCATCACCAAGGCAGGGGAGCCCGTGGCGAAGCTCACGCGTTGGCAACCGGTCCGCACCCGCAAGTTCGGCACAGCCAAAGGGAAGATCAAGATCCTGCCAGGGTTCGACAATCCAGTGCCGGGGTTCGAAGAATCCTACTGAGCGCCGGTATAGTCCGCGGTGCAAGTCCGGCTACGTGAAAAATGGGTACAGTCCGTTTCTATGAACGCACGGCATTCATGATACGACCATGAAAACGGGCGTCGGTGACGAGGCAGGTCGGATGGCAGGCTTCGCTCCTGTCGCCCTGTCAGGGCTCGATTCCGTTTGATTCCGTACCTGGGGTTTCGCCTTTGACTCCACCCCAGGCTATATTCCTGCCGCCGCTTCGCGGCTCAAGGTGTTTGCGGTGTTGCCGGACGCAAATCGGCCGGCAGTCCCGCTTTTTCGCCAAGACCGGCTCAAAACTCAAACCGCAACATCAGTTGAATTTGCCGCGGCGTCTCGTCGAGTGGCGTTAGCGCGGGAAAGCCCGTGTCGCGGCCGCGGCGCCCGTACGACGCAAAACCGAAATTCGCCGAGCCGACCAGAGCGTCGGGATTGTTGAGATTGGCGTGATTGAAAACGTTCAAGACGTCGGCGCGCAGCGTGACCGTGCCCGACTCGCCCAGCCAAGGGGCCGGGATTACGCGGCTGATCGATAGATCGATGTTGTAGAGCCCGGGGCCTGAGAAGGCATTGCGCCCTGTGTTGCCGAGCGTCCCGCGCGCCGGTTCTCTGAAGGCCGCCGCGTCGAGCAACTGCCTACCCCCGGCCGCGACGCGATCCACTTCGGCGGCTGACGGGTTCACCAGGTCAGCTCGTTGGTTGAGGATTTGCCCCTGCCCGTCGAGCGAACGCGTCGGGGCGAACGCAGTATAGGGAAAGCCGGTGCGGAAAGCGGCGACTTGGGCAAAGCGCCAGTTGCTGAACAGCGGCGCGACAGTGGTATCTGAGAAGAGGGCGGGAACGTCCCAACCCGAATAGAAAACCAGGTTGTGACGTTGGTCGAAATCGGCGCTGCCTCGGTCAGCCGAGCTGTCGAACTGCCGCGCGAAAGCCGCCGTTCCGCGAGAGCCCGCGCCGGCTCGCGACCCGATAAACGTCAAGTCGAAAAAGTCGCCCAGCAGCGGGTCGCTTTGATTGTCGATCGCATGGCTCCAGGTGTAGGCGAACTGCAAGAATCCGCGCCGTGACCGGTAGCGCCCCACGGCCGTCAACGCGTGGTAGTTAGAGGTGCCCTGGGGGGCGCGATAGCTGATGTCGGGCAGAGCCGGGTTGAGGCGACCTTGGGGATTGTCGCCGCCGCGCCGCACGCTGAATTGGCGATTGACGATGTCGGTGGTGATGAGCTTTCGCCCCAACGACGCAAGGTGATTGATTTCGGCTGACCAGTTCGAGGTCAGCTCCCTCTGTACGCCGACGAACAGGCTCTGCGCGTACCCGTTGCGTAGGCCGGGGTCAAACAATGTCAGCCGTGGAAAGTCGCCCGAGAAACGGCGGCCTTCGTAGGCAGGCAGTACGGAATCGACCGGGGCCAGGTAGCCGTCTTCGCCCCCGACGTCTTGATACGCGAAGCGCGCCAACACGAAACCGTTATTACCCGAGTTGAGCCAGAGGTTGTCGAAAGGTCGATCGTAGAAAATGCCGTAGGCGCCGCGAACCAGCGTCTTGGAATCTCCGAAAAGGTCGTAGGCAAAGCCGAAGCGCGCCGCGAGGTCGTTGTTGTCGGCCCGAAACAGCGCCTCGCCCGCGTCGAGGGGTTCGATGCGAGCCGACGGCAAACTCTCCGCAAGACTCGACCCGGAACCGAGCACGACCGCGGCATCTTGGTCCGCCGAGCGAGCTTTGGGGGCGCCGAAGTTTTCATAGCGCAGCCCGAAGTTCAGCGTCAGACGCGAGCCGACTTTCCAAGTGTCGGTTGCGAAAACGTAGTACTGGTTGTAGCTGAAGCGGCGCCCAAAATCCGGCCGGCGAAATTCCGGGAGCGAGCCCCTGGCGAGCGGGGCCTCGAAGGTTTCGGGCAAGTCGAAAGCGAAGTTGAAAATATCGCGGAAACCGTAGCGCGCATCGCGCCCGGCGGTGAGCAGGCTGTCGATGCGTCGCAAAAATAGTCCGCCTCCGAATTTGACGATGTGGCGTCCCCGGGACCAAAGCAAGTTGTCGTTGAGCTCGAAATTACGGGTGCGATGGCGAAAAGCGTAGAACGCCGGGCTCCCGGGCAACAGCGTCGGTCGCAGCACGGCCTCGGGAGCGTCGCCGGGTCCGATCAAGGTTCGTGCGGCGACGAGCGTTGGAATTTCAGGATGAGCGCGGTCCCAGCTCAACTCGTCCGAACTCCAACCCAACCGCAGTTCGTGGAGAAATCCCGCGCGCGGCGTTTGGAAATAGTTCAACCCAAGATGGAAACCCGGCTGCTCCAGCTCCGAATTGAACTCCTCCCAGGGATACCAAATGAAGTCGGGGCGTTCGAGGTTCGCTCCGGTGAACCGTCCCATCAGGCGATGCTTGGCATTCGACGAAACCGAGTCGACCCGCGCCAGAAACAACGACCGGTCGATCGAAAACGGCGGCCGCGCGTTGAGGTCGGACGTCACGCCGTTTCCCGCATCGAGCGCGGGCGTCGGGAACCGGGTCAACAAGCGCCGCGCCAGGCTGTCTTCGGCCGTGAAGTCTCGCGCGAAGTTCGGCGCGGGCACCCGCACCGCGATCGCCTCTCCTAGATTGCGAGTGCGTAGGTGCTCGAGTGCACCCGAAAAATACAACGCGTTGCGGCGCAGTGGCCCGCCGGCGTAAAAACCCGTCTGCGCTTCCTTGAGCGGAGGCCGGTCAAGGCCCCGGCGGTTACTTTGAAAATCCTTGGCGTTGAGGGCGTCGTTCTTGAGGTGGAAATAGCCGATGCCGTGCCAGGCATTGCCGCCCGAGCGCGTGACGGCATTGGCCAAGTAGCCCGCTGTGCGGCCGTATTCCGCCGAAAAACTGCTGATCGAAACGCGGTATTCCTCGACGCTTTCCGGCGCTAAAGAAAACAACGGCCCGGTGACGAGATGATTGTTGTTCTCGAGTCCGTCGAGGCGAAAGTTGGACGACGCCGGGCGTTGACCGTTGATCGAAAGGCCCAGACCGCGCGCGGTTGCCGTGTCGGCGGTGACGCCGGGTTGGGTCAGCAGCATGGTGTAGACATCGCGCCCGGCGAAGGGCAGCGCACGCAGGTCGACCGGCCGAATGACCTCGGAGACGGTGGATTCCAGCACGCCGTGGTTGCCCGTGCGGGCTTCGAAAACTCCCGAGCGGCTGGTGTCGACATCGGGGCCGTAAAAAGTCACGACGGCTTCGCTGTCGGGGAAAAAGATGCTGCGGTAACGGCCCTTTTCCCATAAATCATCGAGACGGCGAAGTTTGAAAAGCAGCTCGATGCGCGAGGCTACGCGCAGTTCAAGGCCGTGCACTTCCTGGGGTTGATAGTCGTCTGCGGCGACGCGAAGACGATAGACGCCCGGGGGCAAGGGCGCGATCAGATAGAAACCGGCGACGTCGGACGCGGCGGAAAGGCGCGTGGTAGTTTCGGCGGCTTCAACGGTGATTTGGGCTCCGTGAACCGCGTCTCCACCCAGGATTTCTATTTTGGCCCTGGCACGGTCACAGGATACACCCCCGCTGCGCCGAATACCACGTCTTTTCGCGCTGAACCCTGCACATCACCTCCGCCGGTAGGCGCCAGGGCTCGTCCGTCCGCTCACAGACGTTGATTGAGCGGACTGAACGGCGCTCCGGCCGACACTGCTCCCTGCGAAACCTTTTTGGAGCCAAAAACTGTTGATCCTCGCCCGGGCAACGCTACCCACCCGGCACAGGCAGCGCCCAGATCCTATGCAGCATGTCACCGAACAGCCGCCGGTTCAGATGCCCCTCCGCCAGCAGCAACCAGTAGTAGCGAGCATGCTTGACCAGCCGACCGCCGGTCTTCATCAACCTGTGTTGCAAACTCGTTAGCGACCAGCTTTTGATTCGCTGCGGCAGCCCTAGCCGCCGCCACAGGTTGCCCAGGTTGTAGGCCAGCACGCTGAGTTGCAGCCGTACCTCGTTGGCTCGGAAGCGGTGACACGACAAGCGGGTCCAGTGCGTGGCCTGTTTGCCTTCTTTGATCCACTGCTCCGCCGTGCCGCGCTTGTTGTAGAACCGCACGACCGAGCGGCTCGGCAAGCTCATGCTCGTCACGACAAATCCGACGCGCGGGAATAGTTCGCCCTGGTGATGCTCGACCTTGGCGACAACTCGCCTTGCCTTCGACCAGCTCTCGGCCTGATAGCGAAAACTCTTGTAGCGCACTAGGGGCTTGGCGTTCGGCCTGCCCGGTGGCCGAAACAGGATGTCCTCGATCTCCAGCTCCAGGCTCTTGTTCGCCGGGATGCGAATCACGTAGTCCACGCCGCGCTCCTCCATCGCCTCGTAGATCTCGGGCTTGGCGAAGGCGGCGTCGGCGCGGAACGTCACCTGTTTGCCCTCCGCCTGTTGTCGTTCGATCTCCGGCAGTAGCAGCTCGTCCCAGTCCTCGGCGCTGTGCACGTTGCCGGGACGCAGCTTCGCGCCTAGGCAGTCGCCGTGCTGGTTGAACAGCAACAGCGGGTGATAGCAGAGGGACTCAAAATGGCCGTTGTAGGCACTGCCTTCCTGTTGGCCGTGGACGGGGCTCTCCGTGGAGTCCATGTCGAGCACCACGCGGTCTGAACCGTCGGGAGCTTCGGCTTGCGCGACCAGCTCCCGGTTCACTGCCATCAGCCCCAGCAAGTTCTCTTCGCTCGCCAGCATCTCCGTCTCGAAGCCATGCAGCGTCGAGGTCAAGGCTGCTCCGCGATCCCAGTTCCTCTTCGAGCCGATCAAGCGAAAGGTCGGATCGGCGGATACTCGAACGGCGTCATTGAGGTCCTCGTAGCCAGCGAGTCGGCTGTAGACCGACTGCCGCAGCAGATCGGCCAGCGCGAACTTCTTGTTCAAGCCTTGTCGCGAGTCGCTGAGATGCTCGTCGATCAGCTTCCCGAGTCCGAGTCGTTCATCCAGTTCGCGAACGAGAATCAGACCGCCATCCGAGGTGACTCGCGATCCTTGGAAATCGACTTTGAGAAATCCATTGAACGTGAGCTGAAACGGCTTGTTTTCTTTTTCACCCATCGGGTGTTGACCTCCATGGCGTCCTTATCGGGCTCTAGCCCCTATCAATAAAGACGCTGAAGGTCGCTGGATGGTCTGAAGCTCATACATCAAATTGAAAATGCGGGTCCACTCTGAGAATCGACGACCCGGCCCGTGATCAGACTTTGGGTCGTCTGCGCCGAAATAGCCGTCGGAAAAGCCGCAAGCAACAGCAAGACAAGGCCCAAAAGCCGAGGTGGGGTTGGCATGGGTCGGGCGGGAGAACTGCAATTATTGTAACTGGGGCTGTGGGCGTTCCACATGGGAGGAGGTTTGTTGATCTGGCTGTTCGGACCGACAGGAGCGTCGGTCCTGACCGGGTGATAGACCGGCTGGATAGCCAGTCGCTACTGTGTGCCGGTCGCACCACGGGCCGGTCGCTAGCGATTGTCGCTCTTGCTCGCCCCGGTCGCGATGTCGAAATTGCGGCGGGCGGCTTGGTTGTTCGGTTCGATCGCCAGCGCCCGGCGGTAGTGCGGGATCGCTTCCTCGGTGCGGCCTTGGGCTTCGAGCAAGACGCCCCAATTGTTGTGTGCCCCGGCGTTGGTCGGATCGAGTTCCGTCGTTCGCCGGTACTGCCGCTCGGCGTCGTCAAGTTTCCCTTGTTGGTGGAAAGCAATGCCGAGATTGTAATGCGCTCGGGCAAGGCCGGGTTGGGCCTCGATAGCGCGTTGATAGTAGGTCTCGGCCTCGGCTTCCCTTCTCTGCCGCACCAAGCAATTGCCGAGCCCGTTGAGCGCGTCGGCGTATTCGGGTTCGCGGTCGAGCGCGGCTCGAAAGTGTTTCTCGGCCTCGCTCAGCTCGTCGGCTTGCATGAGGACATGGCCCAGGTTGTAGCGGGCATGCGCGTACTCGGGTTCGATGCGGATCGCCTGTTGAAAGTGTTCGACGGCCTTGTCGGTTTCGCCATCCTCGGCGAGGGCACGACCGAGATTGTTATGGGCCACGATCGACGACGGGCTCACCGAAAGCGTGTGAGTCCACAAAGCCTTCGAGTCCCGCCAGACGCCGATCTGCGCCACCGTCCTTTCGCACAGCAGCAAAGTGAACGCCAAGGCGCAGCCTCCCACAACCAGCGACCGCTCGGGCGTAAACCACCGCAGGAACAAACCCGCCCCCAGTGCCGCGAAACCCAATGTCGCCAGATAGCTGTGATGGTCGGCGACGAACTGTTGCGGGTCGTAGCGCAGCAGCGACAGCACGGGCAGAAGCACCACGATGTAGGCGAGCCAGGCCGTTGCCGGGCCGTAGGCTCCGCGCTTCACAGCCGCCCACACCACCGCGGCCGTAACAGCGATCGCGAAGACGCCGCCCAGCAGCAAGATCGGGTCCAGCGCTTCGGGCACGGCGCGCCAAGCGTATTGCGGCGCCAACCCGAACGGCACAAGGGTCTTCCACAGGTAAAAGGCCGCCCCGTAGAGCGACATCGTGACCCGAGCCATGGGTTCGACCGCGACATCAGCGAATGTGCCGCCAAGGCCGGTCCGCTGTCGGCTGAGTGCAAACAATCCCGCGGCCAGCGCCGGCAGAACGTAGGGAATTTTCTCCATCAATAGCCGGCGGTCGAGTTTCCTGCGCAAAGGATAAAAGTCCAGCGCCAGCAGCGCGACCGGTATAACGGCGACGATGATTTTTGAAAGCAACGCGGCGACGAAAACAGCTACCGAAAGCGCCTTCTTCCCGCGCAGATAGAACAACACCGACGCAACGGCGAAAAACCCCGAAAGAACGTCCCGCCGCTCGCTCACCCAAACCACCGACTCAACGCGCAGCGGATGGAGCGCGAACCACAGCGCCCCGAAAGCGGCGGCCAGGCGCATGGCGGGCGTTTCGTCTTCTTCGCGCCGGGCAAGCAGCAGCAAGCGCAGAATAAGAAAATAGACCAGCAGCGTGGTAAGCGCGTGCAACAGAACGCTCGTCGCGTGATATCCCACCGGGTTCATGCCCCAAACGGCATAGTCGGCCCCGAGGGTCAGCCAAGTGAGCGGATGGTAGTGCCCTAGGTGGAAGGTGGTGAACATCCACCGCAGATTGTCGAGCGAAAGCCCTCGATAGTGAGGGTTTTCGAGGAAGTTGCGGTCGTCGTCCCAGTTGACGAAATCGTTGCCGAGAGCGGGCAGGAAGACGAAGAGCGTTATCGCGAAACAGATCGCGCCGAGGTGCCGCGTGGATTCCTCGGTAAGCGGAGAGCGGGCAGGATCATCGGCCGGACGTCGCGTCTTGAAGCGTCGCCGCTTGGTACCCATGGGCGCATTGTAGCGCGGCGGCTTCGGCCACCAAACCGAGCCGCGACAGTTATGGAGCGGTATGCGATGAGGCCGTTCCGTAAGAAGAAACGTGACGGACGCGCAAAGTCCGAAACGCGAAATGATGAGTTTGCGCTCAGGGACGCGGCTCGGTTTGGTCGATCACTCTCACATCACTTAGCGCGATACTCGTCCCGCAAGCGCTTGACCTCGTCGAAAAGATCCGCCGGGCAATAGCTGCCGCGTATTTTCGGGTAGGCTCCCTCGGCCAAGGCTTGCCAGGCAGCAACGCTCTCCTTGTCCAAGCTCGTCACTTTGAGGCCGCGCTGCTTCATCTGGTCGATCGAGTCGGGACCCAGGGCACGGATCTCACCACGCAGTTTCAGCCCCGCCTCGCGCGCGGCGCTCAGCATCGGTTCGTGATATTGGCTGGGGATTCGATCCCACGCCCGCTTGCTGATGACGGCGCCGGCAATCAGCGGAGCCAACTTGAGATCCATCATGTGGGGAACTTCGGTATAGATGCGGTTGAAAAGCGCCAGCAGCGGCGGCACGTCGACGGCGTTGATCATGCCCGCCTGCAGCGACGTCAAAATATCCGTCGGCGCCAGCGGTATCACGTTGAACCCGAAACTCTGCCAAAGCTTCTCGGTCTCCGGATCGCCAGCCGACGTGAACAGCTTCATACGCTGAATGTCCTCCGGCGTTTTCCCCGGCCTTTTCGAAAACATGTGCACCCAGCCGCCGTCGGACCAAAACAGCATCTTGTGCTGAGTTCCCTTCGCCTCGATTCGCTGCTCCAGCTTCGGCGCGATGCGATCGCGGACATAGTCAAACTCTTCATAGGAGTCGAACATCATCGGCACCTGGAGCGCCAGAACGCCCGTATCGATGCTTGACAGCCCGCCCGAGGAAAGCGCCACGGCGTGAATCACGCCCGCGCGCATCTTGCGAACCATTTCAACGCCGTCACCGAGCTGACCGTCGGGGATGATCACCAGATCCACTTCGCCGTCGGTAATCTTGCGCCACTCCTGCCGAATATAGAGCAACGTCTCATGCCAAGCCGAACCGCGCGGAACGATCGTTCCCATCCGCAAGCGTATCTTGCGGGCTTCGAGCAGCGCGGGAGAAAACAGTCCGGCCGCGGCGGCGATCAGCAACACGACGGCAATACGACGAAAGACGGTCATGGCGTTCCTTCCTCCTCACCGAGGGCTTCCAGGTCAAAGATCAGATCGTCGATGCGGTCAAGCAGGCGGCGAGCGCGGCGCTGCGACAGCAGATTCACGAGACGCTTCGGCGGGTGCGCGTCGGGGTCGACGGCTAATGCGGTTTCGAGCAGGGCTCGAAACCGCGGTTTGTCCTGTTGCGGCAGCGAAACGGCCTCGGCGTAGGAAAGGTGAAGGCCGGCGCTGGGGTGCTCGGCCAATTCCAGCACGCGATCATAGTGGCGTTTCATGGCGGCGTAGTCGACCTCGCCGGGCTTGGAGGAAGCGAATTGGATCGCGAACTCGTGCAGCGAGCCGTCCTCCCAGCTTTCGTCGAGTTCGAGAGCGCGATCGAGCATGGCTTCCACTTCAGGTAGACGCGCCAGCATGGCTGCATCGTTTCGCGAAACCGAGACCGCCAGTCCCAGCGCCGCCGCGCTCCAGTAGAGAAAAGGAACGTCCTGCTGCTTTTTCTTGCGGTTGTGCACGGCGGCGACCGCGCCTTCCGGGTCCGTGAAAAGCCGCTCGCTGAAACCGGGGTAGGAAACTTCGAGGCCGCGCATCCCAAACGCTATTCCGCGCAGGTAGAGCTTGCGGGCCCGCAGCCGAAGGGCGCGGGCGCGGTCGAGGTCCTCGTCTTCGAGGACTTCAGCGCGGTCGGCGACGGTCGAATAGGAATAGAGGACGAAACCGCGAGCCGCTGTCAGCAGCAAGCCGCGGTGCTTCGGCGATTCGTTGAGCAAGCTTTCGATCAGCTTGAGGCCGAAGGGCAGCGCCTCGCCGACGAATTCGATGTCCTCGTCGGTTTCATACACCGAGTTGCCCGACGCCAGCGCGTCGCCGACCATATTGATCGCGTATTTCTTCAGGGAACAGCCGATCAGGGCGATCAGCAGCAGGACGACGATCCAAACCGAGAAGTTGCGGAACACCTGCTGCTTAGGATATCAAGGGTGGGGGGCACCCACGGCTAACGGCCAATGCCCGACGCCTCACGAAAACTACCCCCTCACCCGTACGAGCTTGCGATCGATATCGGAAATGTTCGCGACACCGGACATGGCCATGTCCAACGCCAGCTCGGTTCGCAACAGCTCGATCACGCGAGCTACACCCTCCCTGCCGAACGTCGCCAAACCCCATAAATAGGGCCTTGCAACGCCCACCGCCATCGCGCCCATCGCAAGGGCCTTCAAAATATCCGTTCCCCGCCGGAAGCCGCCGTCGACGAGCACGGGAATCTTACCGTCGGCGGCCTTGACGCATTCCTCGAGCGCCTCGATGGTTGACCCGGTGTGATCGAGCTGCCGCGCGCCGTGATTGGAAACCACGACCGCCGCCGCGCCGACTTCCACCGCGCGGGCGACATCCTCGCCGATCATTAGTCCCTTCAAAATGACGGGCAGGTCGGTGACTTCGCGCAGTTGGCGGACAGTGTCCTAGGTCGGCGTCGGGAACGCGCGCGATGGGTAATCACCCGTTCGCCAATAGCGCTGACCGGGTTTGCG
Source organism: Bryobacterales bacterium (assembly GCA_965238125.1). GTDB lineage: Bacteria > Acidobacteriota > Terriglobia > Bryobacterales > UBA6623 > UBA6623. The sequence goes on from OZ250179.1 coordinate 3,126,268, forward strand.
AATGAGCTTCCCCTCGGAATCGCGGGGGATGCCGGTATTGCACCAATTTCGCACCAGCTTGTTGCGGATGCTGCGCTCGCGGTGTGAAACGTGCATATTGTCGACGGTGAAACAGATTCCGGCGGCGCCTTCGTCTTCGAGGCCCTCGACGAAATTCAGCATCGTGTTCTTCCTCCCAAAGGGCCCGCCGGTTGTGTACCGCCACCAATTCTTGGGGCCGTGGCCGGAGTTGATTACTTTCTCGATGCCGCCGTTGGTGAACATCATCGTGTCGCTCGCGGCGGCGGCGCGGGCGACTTCTTGCTCGCCGTCGGGATAGAAACAATTTTTGCCGCCGGCCGGGTCGATAAAGATCGGATGTTTCAGCGTGTGCCCCAGAAAGTCGGTCGAGATGTCGATCTTGTGGACATCGGTGAGAAAGCGGGGGCGAATGATGATCTTGTCGAAGGCGGTGCGGTTTTCCCTGAGCGAAACTTCGTCCTTGCCGCCTTCGGCCAGGTAATCCCAAGCCAGCGGGTCGAGCTTTTCTTGGGCCCGCTTCTTGAAATCGAAGACGTTGACCATGTCCATCAACAGCTCGCGTTCGGTTGCGGATAGAGCGTCGCCGGCGGCTTCGGAAGCCTGGGCTTGCGCCGCATCGAGATCAAGGCCGGCGGCGAGCGGGGACGCCAATAGGAATTGAGCGAACTTCTTGATGGCTTGGCGTCGGGTGGCGTTGATTGGGGTGGTGATCATGGCGGTTCTCCTCGCCGTCCCGAGGTTGCCGCTCGGGCCCGCAGTCAATCATACGCCGATTTGGGGCTCGGAAAAATCCCTACGCTACAATGAAGGCCTTCGAAAATGCGGGTGCGTGTTCTATTTTTCGGCATCTTGCGCGATCTGATCGCGTGCTCGGAACAAGAGCTGGAGCTTCCCGAAGACGCTCGTTTGGAAACCGTCTTCGACCACTACGCGTCCCAATTCCCGAGACTGCGCGAGATGTCCGACAGCATTGTCATGGCGCGCAATGAAGAGTTTGCCGCCCGCGACGGCGTCCTCGCCGACGGCGACGAGGTCGCACTGATGCCCCCGGTGAGCGGCGGGGCCGGCGACGATGCGGCGTCGGCGGGCGCAGCCGCGGGGACACAGACGGCCCCTTGGTTGGCGCGCGCCGAGGACGAACGCGGCTTTTACGCCTTGACCAGAGACCCGATCGACGTCGAGGAGTTGAAGCGGCGAACGGCGGCGTCTTCGGTGGGCGCGGTGCTGACCTTCGAGGGCGTGGTGCGCGACAACTCCTCGGGCCGCCGCACGCGCTACCTCGACTACGATTGCTACCGCCCGTTGGCTTTGCGAACCATGCGGGAGCTGGGCCGCGAAATTTTGGAAGCGCACGATGTGCATGCCGTCGCCATGGCGCACCGGCTGGGGCGACTCGAAATTGGCGAGGCCAGCGTGGCGATCGTCGTCAGTTCGGCGCACCGTCGGGCGGCCTATGAAGCCGGCTTCGATGCCATCAACCGCCTCAAGAAAACAGTCCCGGTGTGGAAGAAAGAGTATTTCGAAGACGGCGAGATATGGGTCGAGGGCGAGTGGGACCAGAGCGTGCCGGGCTGATAGCGGACTTCCTCGGCAAAACGCCCACGGACTCGGTGACCGCCAGCCTATGGGCTCTCAAGCACCATAGTCGGTCAAACGCAATCCCTGTCGGCGAAGAGCGTTACGTAGAGAAACGAGCCTCCGGTGAAAAAGTCCCTCACGGCGTTCGTCGCGGCCTGCTCGGTCTTACTTATGGCCGCACGCTTGCCGGCCCAACAAGAAGACGACCCGGTCTTTCGCGTCGATGTCAATCTGGTTCACATCCTGGCGACCGTCCGCGGAGCCAACGGCGAGCCGATCGGCGATTTGACCAAGGACGACTTTTCCGTCATCGACGGCGGGAAAGAGCGCGAGATCGTCGTCTTCGAACACCACACCGACCGACCGCTCTCCGTCGCCTTGATGGTCGACAACAGCCTCAGCACGGGCAAGGAGCGGCGCTTCGAGAAGGACGCGGCCAAGCGCTTTGCCGACGATCTATTCGAAACCGACCAAACCGGGACGGACCGGCTTGCGGTCTTTCGCTTTTCCGTTTTCGTCGAACTGATCGCCCGCTTCACGAAATCGATCAAGGCGATTGCCAAAGCGCTTGGCTCGATCTCACCCGACAGCGGGACCTCCATGTACGACGCGATCCTGCTCGCCTCCGATCAGCTGGCGCGCCGCTCGGGACGCCGCGTGATGGTCATCATCACCGACGGCGGCGACACGACGAGCAACACCAGTTTCCAGAAGGCACTCGAGCGCGCCCAACAAGTCGACGCCGTCATTTACGGCATGATCGTCGTTCCCATCCGCGCCGACGCGGGACGCAATGTCGGCGGGGAAAACGCGTTAAAGGTCCTTTCAGCCCGCACCGGTGGGGAAACCTTCATCCAATATGGCGACATTGAAATGCACGACGCTTTCGCCCGCATCCTGCGCAATCTCCGGACGCAGTATTTGATCGGCTACTACCCGCCGGAACGCACCGAGGCGACCGAACGCTTTCGACCGGTGGACCTGAAGGTTCGTCAGCCCGACGCCACGGTTCTAGCGCGGAAGGAGTATTATGTTCCGAAGATCGTGCGCAGGCGCGGAACCGACGACAGGATCAGTTTGCGTCCGCCGCCCAAGAGGCCTCGCACAGCCCCGACCATCGAGACAAAGCCCCCGATTCGCACCAAGAGACAACCGCAATGAAACCGACGAAAAGCGACGACCGCCGTCCGCGGCGCAAGGGTCCGCGCGGCAAGTCCCAAGGCGGGCCGGGCAAGTCTCAGGGAGCTCAGGAAGGACGCCCCCGGAGTCAGTCGGGGCGCGGTTCGTCGCGACCCGAGGACACGTTTCAGGAGGCCCGCTACCTCAAGCACCTGACGGAAAAGCAGGTGCCGGTGGCGATTACCACTTTGGAAGGCGACGAGTTCGCTGGGCGTGTCGAATACTACGATCGGGCTTTCTTGCGCCTCACGCGAGACAATGCAGCGAATGTGTTTGTGTTCAAGAAAGACATTAAGTATCTGCTGGAAAAGACTTGACACGGCGATCAGTTACCGAATGGTCGCGCACGCCGCCTCCCGCGCACGACTCAACGCTGCCGTCCTGGAATAGTTGAAAGACTCTTCGATTGGGATCGAGGGCAATGAACAGAAAGACGCGATCGAACGGGCCGAAGCCGGTTTCGGAAAGAGGACGGGCCGCCTCTCGGGCGTAGTCTTCAAATTTGAAGCGAAGTGTTTCCGCGGGAGAGTTGTATTCATACCTGACTTTCAACACTGGTAGATCGGTGGCGATTCGGATGAACGGGCCGGCGAGCTCGCCCTACCCAACAAACACCAAACACGCTTCTCGGACCGTTCGGGCCACGTGGTGGATCGTCTCATCCCCTGATCGGCGCGTGATTAGCCCGTGGCCGCCGCCTTCCATCACGAATAAGTTGGCCGACGAAGCAAGCAGCTCAAGCGCAGCGCGCATCTCTTCCACCGACCCGAAGGGGTCTTTCGTGCCGTGGGCGAAAAACGCGGGCGCTGCGAGGCGAGGGAAATGCTCCGTCCGCAATTTTTCGGGCTTGCCGGGCGGGTGCAAAGGGTAGGAAATCAGCAGCAAGCCGTCGGTAAGAGAAGCGTCGTCTGCCGCCGCCATTGTAGCTTGGCGGCCGCCGTAGGACTGCCCTCCCAAGTACACGGGCCCGGCGATTTCCTCTCGCACCGCAGCCACGGCGAGTCGCAATCCCTCGCGGTCGCGCTTGGCGTCCCCGCCATGGGGCGGACCCTTCGGGCGAGCCTGCCGATAGGGCAAGTCACAGCGCAATACGGCGACCCCGGCGGCGGCGAACTCCTCCGCCAGCGCGACGAGCAGGGGCGCGTCACAGTTTGAGCCGGCGCCGTGCGTCAGCACCAAGCCCGCAGTGGGGCCGTCGGCCGCGTCAACGGCGGGCGCATGAAGGTAACCGGAAACCGCGGGGCCTTGCGGTGATTCACGAAGAAAGCGTACGAAATCGGACAGCATGAAGCATCATGCGAAACAAACCCCTATCTTATGACGAACCGGCTCACCCCAATGGGCCGTCGTCCGCGATCCCGCAATTCCCGGTTATGGCACCCCACTGCGGCCAACCCAACCCAGCGGCCTCAAACCCCACAGTCGCCGCAGCGCTCCACGATCATCCAGCGCCGGCGGCCTCGGTCGACAGAGCTTCAGCCGACAGAGCTTCGGTCGGCTCCGAAGCATCGTCGGCCGACTCCGCCCCCGGCGCCGTGACGTTATGAGCCTGTAAACCCTTCGGCCCCTCCTTGATCTCAAACTCGACTTCGGCGCCTTCCTCGAGTTTGCGGTAGCCATCCATCATGATCGCCGAGAAGTGCACGAAAACATCCTGCCCATCAGAGCGTTTGATGAATCCATACCCTTTGGGCGCGCTGAACCACTTCACTGAACCAATTTCTTTCACTGCTCTTCTCCAAACAGTAGTATTGATCGGCGGAATCAGCCTGCTGAACCCGGATCGAACCCACCGAGCTGACTGCTCGGCTCGTCCGTTTTCAGCCGTCAGTTTCCCCTCTCACCCCCTTATGCGTAAAATGAACTCGAGAGGGGACACAACGGATGTAAACTTTCGACAACTTTCTTCCTCGCCCTCGATAGACCGCCGGCTAGGCTCGGATGTCAAATAGGACACGGTCGACATCTTCACAGCCACTCCGCCGCTCCACAGGCCTTGAGCGCGCCGCCGTGCATGCGATAATATAGGACGCTTGTTCACCGCACGGACGCACGATCGCGCGCGATCGACGAATTTTTCATCCCCGCAGACAGGACAAACTCTCCGCCCCTATTCCAGGGCGGAGCTGGTAACGCACAAGAAATCAACACTTTAAGCGATGCTGAAGACAGACGGCGCCCTCATGATCGAGGCGGCGGGCCTCAGCAAGTTTTTCGGGGCCTTCGCCGCTATTCGAGATGTCAGCTTCTCGGTTCGCCAAGGACAGGTGACAGCCTTCCTGGGGCCGAATGGAGCCGGCAAATCCACCACTCTCAAGATTTTGACCGGGTATTTGAGTCCCAGCGCGGGTACAGCGCGGATCGCGGGCCTCGACGTGGCCACCGACCGCATCGAAGCTGTTGCGCGCGTGGGCTATCTGCCTGAAAACGGACCCCTTTACCCCGAGATGACCCCGCGTGAGTTGCTCCAATTCTTGGGACAAGCCCGCGGTTTAGCCGACGGCCGCTTGCGCAACCGCATGGAGGCGGTCATTGCGCAGTGCAACCTCGAATCGGTCGCCGAAAAGAGCGTATACAAGCTCTCGAAGGGCTACCGCCAGCGGGTGGGCATGGCGCATGTGCTGCTGCACGAGCCCGACATCTTGATCATGGACGAGCCGACCAGCGGGCTCGACCCGAACCAGATCCGCGACGTGCGGGAGCTGGTTCGCGAATTGGGCGAAACGAAGACCATTCTCATTTCAACTCACATTCTGCAGGAAGTGAAAGCGGTCGCCGACCAGGTGATCTTGATTGACGAGGGCCGCATCGTCTTCGATGGAACGCCTGACGAGATGGCCGACGGAGGAACTCTCGAAAACGCTTTCTACCGCTTGACCCGTCGCGGTGAAGAACAACAAGAGACTCCGCCGGAACCGCCGGCGGATGAAGAGCAGCCGTCGTCGGCCGTCGAGGAACCAGGTGGCCCCGAACCCGCCCCCGAGGAGAGAGCGCAATGAACGATTTTTGGCGTGTCGATTCTTGGCGTCTATCGAAAGCCGTCCTGAAACGGGAACTCTCCGGCTATTTCAGCAGCCCCTCGGGCTACGTTTTCATCACGTTGTTCGTATTTCTGAGCGCCATCGCGGCGTTCTGGCAAGAGGCGTTTTTCGCCAACAATCTGGCGAACCTCGGACAGCTCAACAACTTCTTCCCCTATCTGCTGATCTTCCTGATTCCCGCCATCACGATGACGATGTGGGCGGAGGAGAAGCGCAACGGCACCGACGAATTGTTGCTGACGTTGCCTGCTACCGATCTCGAAATCGTGGTCGGGAAGTACCTCGCCGCGTTGTCGATTTACACCGTGGCGTTGTTGTTTTCTCTCAGTCACGTCTTCGTGCTGCTTTGGTTGGGCAGCCCGGACCTCGGTCTGCTGTTTTCGACCTATTTCGGGTATTGGTTGATGGGCGCGGCGTTGCTGGCGCTCGGGATGGTCGCGTCGCTGCTCACCGACAATCTCACCGTCGCCTTTATCCTGGGCGCGGTCTTTTGCGCGGCGCCGGTTTTCATCAACGACGCCGGCGTCATTCTGAGCGGCGGCTGGGGCCGATTGGCTGAAGGACTCTCATTCAGAGAACAATTTCGGGGCCCCGCGAACGGTGTGATTTCGCTCTCGTCGCTACTCTACTTCGTCGGTTTCGCGGCGGCCATGCTCTACTTGAACGTCGCTCTGCTCGGCCGCAGACACTGGCCGACCGGAAAAGACGCCGTGAAGCTGGGGCGTCACTACGCGTTCCGCGGGGTGGCGTTAGTCGTTGCCGTCGGCGCGTTGACGATTTTCACCGACCGTATCGGCGGCCGATTGGATCTGACCGCCGAGCAGATTCACTCGCTATCCGGCGAGACGCGTGATCTGATCGCAAGCCTCGATTCCGATAAGCCGGTATTTATTCAGGCTTACCTCAGCCCTGAAGTTCCAAAAAGTTACCTCCAAACCCACAACAACATCATGAATCTGATGCGCGAATTCGACGCCCAGGGCGGCGATCGAGTGCACTCGCGGATCGTCATGACCGAGAAATACACCCCCGAGGCGCGGGAGGCTCAGGAGCGCTATAACATCTCCCCCAGACCGCTCCCCCCGTGGGAGCAGAGCGCGGGCGGGAGCAACGATATCTTCATGGGCATCGCCTTTAGCTCGGGCGCGGAGGAGTTCGTCATTCCTTTCTTCGACCCCGGCCTGCCGGTTGAATATGAGCTCATGCGCTCGGTACGGGTGGTTGCTCGCGCCGAACGCAAGAAGGTCGGCATACTCGACACCGGCGCGAAACTCTTCGGCGGCTTCGATTTTCAGGCCCGGCGGCAAACGCCCGATTGGTCGATCGTCTCGGAATTGCGCAAACAGTACGAGGTCGTCCGCGTTCCCGCCGGCAAGGATTACCCGGGTGACCTCGACGCTTTATTGGCGGCGCTTCCGCACACGCTGCGGCAAGATGAGGTCGACCGCCTCACCGAGTATGCCGCGAAGGGCAACCCGCTGCTGTTGGCCGTCGATCCGCTGCCGGCGTTCGACATCGAGCTGTCCCCGCAGCGGCAGCCTCAAAACCCGTTCAACCGCGGCGCTCCCCCGCCCCAGGCCCCGGCGGATTTGACGCCCCTGATGGACGTCCTCGGCGTCGAATGGGATCACAATCAGGTGGTCTGGGACCGCTACAATCCGCATCCCCAGTACCGCACGCTGCCCCCGGAAATTCTCTTCATCGGAGCGGGAAGCGGACCCGATGACGCTTTCAATCCCGAAGAGCCGATCACCTCGGAGATGCAAGAACTTGTGGCCCTCTACGGCGGCGTTCTCCAGCCCAAGGAAGGAGCCGATGTCGATTTCTTCCCGCTGCTCTCCACCGGCCGAGACTCCAATACGGCGCTTTGGATGCGGCTCGTCCAGCGCAGCATGTTCGGTGTCCAGATTGCCACGAACCTACCGCATCAGCCGAACAACGATCGCTACGTCACGGCCGCGCGCGTCCGAGGCAAGTCCGGCGACAAACCGGTCAGCGCGGTGGTTGTCGCCGACGTGGATATGATGGGTGAACAGTTCTTCCAACTACGCCGGCAAGGGATGGGCATGTTGAGCTTCGACAATGTGACGTTCTTGCTCAACTCCGCGGACTTTCTGGTCGGCGACGATTCCTTCATCGCCCTGCGGAAGCGCCGGCGCAAGCATCGCACCCTCGAGGCGATGGAGTCACGCACCAAGGTCTACGAGGACCAGCGGCTCGTGGACACGCAGGAAGCCGAAGCCTCCGCCGGGAAGAAGCTCGAGGAAGCGCAGGCGCGGCTCGACCGCGCGGTCGAGGAGTTACGGAATCGCACCGACCTCGACCAGCAGACCAAACGCATTATGATCGCCAATCAGCAGAAGGCCGAGAATCGCCGTTTGCAGGTCGCGCGCGCCAACATCGAGGACGAAAAACAACGCCTGATCGAGAACGCCCGCGCCGACATGGAAAGCTCGATTCGGACCATTCAAAACACAATCAAACTGTTGGCCGTGGCCCTTTCGCCGGTCCCGGCCTTCGCCTTATTTGTTTGGGTTTCCCTCCGCCGCTTGCGGCGTGAAACGATCGGCGTCTCGGCGGATCGTTTGTTGAGCGAGGAGTGAACACCATAGCCCCGCGGGAATTTGTGAGGCAAGGAATGAATGAACTGCAAAAAACCGCCCTCTTCTGCTTCACTGCCGTGGTGCTGAGCCTGGCCGCGGTAGTCGTCGATCCCGGTGACGTGACACCCGACATCTTCGACGATCAGGGTGAGCTTTTCTTTCAGACGTTTACAGACCCGCAAGCGCCCAAAGCCATTGAAGTCATCGACTATGACGAAGACACCGCTACCGCTCGACCCCTCAAGGTCGAGTTTCAAGACAACAAATGGGTCATTCCCTCGCACCATAGTTACCCGGCCGACGCCGAGGAGCGGCTGGCCCAGACTTCTGCGGCGTTGATGGAGCTGCGCAAGGATATGACGATTTCCGGGCGCATCGACGATCACTCCGAGTACGGCGTCATCGACCCGCTCGATCGGGAAGCGACGACTCTCGCCGGCCGCGGCAAGCGCGTCACGCTGCGAGACGAGAACGGCACGGTCTTGGCCGACTTCGTTGTCGGCAAGAAAGTCGAGGACAAACCCGGATATCGCTACCTGCGCGTGCCCTTGCAACGCCGCACATACGCCGTCAAGACCGACGCCGATATTTCCGCCGAGTTCGCCGATTGGATCGAAACCGACCTGCTCAAGATCGATGTCGCCGATATTCGCAAGATTTCTATCAACAGCTATTCGATCAACGAGCGTAGGGGGATTCTCGAAAACCAGGAGCGCAACACGCTCACCAAGCGCGACGACAAGTGGCGCATGAGCGGCGGACGTACTCCGAAAGACGACAAAGTCGACGCATTGACCAAGGCACTCCACGATTTGAGGATCGTCGACGTGCAACCGAAGCCGAAAAACCTCACCGACGACCTCAAGACCAAGGCAGGCATCCGCATGTCGATGGATTCGGTGGTGTCGCTGCGGCAGAAGGGATTCTTCGTCACGCCGCGCGGACAGTTGTTTTCAAACGAAGGCGAGCTCATCGTCGAGACGGCCAACGGGCTCGAGTACACGTTGCGTTTCGGGGAAATCGCCTCCGGAGGCGGGGCGGCCGGCGGCGAAGCGAGTGCGCAAGCCGGTAACGCCGAGCAGGAGCGTCGTTATCTTTTCATCACCGTCAATCACAGCACCGCGCGCGCCAAGCGCTACACCGAAGAGGGCAAGGAGCCCGACGAGAAGGGCGAAGAGTTGACGCGCGAGCTGCGAAACCGATTTGCCGGCTGGTATTACGTCATTTCCGGAGCCGACTTTACCAATCTGCGCCCCCGGCGGCGCGACCTGCTCAGAGGCTGATCTCCCGTTCAACAAACGGAGCATCCCAAATACGCCGCGCCCCGCTGTTTGCCGCAATCGCAGGAATCGCACCGGCCCCGCACCGTTTGCGACACCCTATGCCATCATGGTGGCAACCTGTAACGACCCCGGGAGAACCCGCATGCCCGATCTCTCTCGACGCCGACTGCTTCAAGCCGCTTCGTTGGCGAGTGTTTGCGCCGCCGGAGGCGCTCCCACCGCCAAAGCAGCCAAACGCCGCGGGCCGACCCTCTGTATGTTTTCGAAGCATCTTCCTTTTCTCGGCTATCGGCAACTTGGACAGACCTTGAAGCAGATCGGTTTCGGGGGCGTCGATTTGACGGTTCGGCCCGGAGGCCACGTGTTGCCCGAGCGCGTCGCCCGGGATTTGCCGCGCGCTTACGAGGCCATTCGCGGCGAGGGCGTCGACCTGCCGATGATTACGACCGACCTAACCTCGCCCGACGATCCGGCGGCTCGGCCGACCCTGCAAACCGCCGGGCGTCTGGATATCCCCTACTACAAGCTCGGCTACTATCACTACCGCGATCTCACGAAACTCGATGAAACCCTTGAACGTGTCAAGCGCTCGGTCGAAGGCATTGCCGCCATTGGCCGTCACGCGGGCATTCAAGGGGGCTTCCATACCCATTCGGGCAACACGATCGGCGCCGTCATGTGGGACAACTGGTGGATCCAACGCGACATCGACCCGGCCTGGATGGGTTTTTACTACGATCCCTGCCACGCGACGATCGAGGGGGGAAGCTGGGGCTGGAAAGTCGGTTTTCATCGCCTGGCGTCGCGCATCAATATGGTTTCTCTCAAGGATTTCTACTGGGAGAAGCGGGGCGGCGAATGGAGAGTACGGATGTGTCCGTTGGGCGAGGGCATGGTGCGCTTCCCCGAGTTTTTCAAGATGCTGGCGGCAAGGGGTTTCCGCGGGCCGCTTTCGGTACATCTCGAGTACGAGGTCGATGCTCCCACCGAATCGGGCCGGCGGGAGAAGACGTTGGAAGTAATTGAGAAGGACTGCCGCTTTGTCCGGAAGCAGATCGCCGCAGCTTACTGACTCGTGCTTGACTTCTTGCCGCCCGGGGCAGCAAATCGCGGCCGGTCCGCCACGAACAGGAGTGTTTGTCGTGTCCATGAACGAGGACAAACACGGGTGTTCGTCCCTACCGTGCCACCCCCCCGGCAACCCGGCCGACCCAAAAACCTGCATAATGGTCCACGACCTGCGGAGTCACTTCCCATTCCGAAAAGATAGAACCATGTCCACCATCCAACGCACTCTTGTCGCCTTCATCTTGCTTACTACCGGCGCCTTCGCCGAGGTGACCGGCGTCGAGATCGAATCGCAATCCGCCGTTCTCGACGGACGCTCCTTCGGCCTCGTCGGCGCCTATGAAGCCATCACCGGTAAGCTTCACTTCGCGGTTGATCCCTCGAATGCCGCGAACCGCATCATCACTGACATTGACCTCGCGCCGCGCAACGCCCAGGGCGAGGTCGAGTTCAGCTCCGACTTCTTCCTGCTGCGCCCGAAAGATATGTCGAGAGCGAACGGGGCGCTGCTCGTCGACATCCCGAATCGCGGAGGCAAAACCGCGCTGGGAATGTTCAATCGCAGCTCCCGCGTCAATGCCCCGAAAACCGAAAAACACTACGGCGACAGCTTTCTTCAGCACGAGGGCTTCACGGTGCTGTTTCTTGGTTGGCAATTCGACCCCCCGCGCGAGGAGGGTCGCATGCGCCTCTATACGCCGACGGCGCGCCAAGACGGCAAACCCATTCGCGGCTTGGTGCGAGCCGACTTCGTCGTCACCGACCGCGTCAGGCATCACATTCTCTCCGACCGCAATCATATTCCGTACGAGGTTGCCGACCCAAAGGCTTCAGAAAACGTGCTGACGGTGCGCGATTCGGTTGAAGCCGAGCGCCGTACGATTCCGCGCGAAAAATGGCGCTTCGCAACGGTCGAGGGCGGCAAGCCCGTATCCTCGCGCACGCACGTCTATCTCGAAAACGGATTTGAGGCGGGGAAGATCTACGAGGTGGTATATGTTTCGGAAAACCCATCCTTGGTTGGGCTCGGCCCGACAGCGGTGCGTGACGCCGCGTCGTACTTGAAATTCGAAGGGTCGAAAGAGCTTGGCGTACCGCGCGACGCCCTCGATCGAGCCCTGGCCTATGGAATTTCCCAATGCGGGCGCTTCCTGCGTACCTTCCTCTACTACGGTTTCAACGAAGACGAGCAACACCGCCGCGCCCTCGACGGCGTCATAGCGCACGTCGCCGGCGGAGGTCGAGGAAGTTTCAACCATCGCTTCGCGCAACCCTCGCGCGACGCTCATCCCTACATGAACTTCTTCCACCCGACCGATATTTTTCCCTTTAGCGACCGCAAGCAAACCGATCCGATCACGGGGATCACCGACGGTTTGCAAACCCATCGTCTCAAGCCCGAGTTTCGGCCCAAGGTTTTCTACACCAACTCGGCCTATGAGTATTGGGGGCGCGCGGCGTCGCTGATCCACACCAGCCTTGACGGCAAGCACGATATCGCCCCGCTCGACAACGCCCGGATCTATCTCTTCGCAAGCACCCAGCACGGCCCGGCCCGTTTTCCCCCAACGCACTCGCTGGGGCAGCAGCTTGACAATCCGATGGATTTCACTTGGAACATGCGGGCCTTGCTCAAGGCCCTGGACCGCTGGGTCGTCGATGATGTCGCGCCGCCCGCGAGCCGTTACCCGCGCCTCGCCGACGGTACGCTGGTCCGCGCCGAGGACCTCGCCTTTCCCGCGATACCCGGCATCACGGTATCCACGCTCGTCCACAAGGCCTATCGAGCCGACTACGGACCCGACTTTTACAGCAAGGGCATCGTGACGCAAGAGCCGCCAAAAATCGGCAAGGCTTTTACGGTGCTCGTGCCGGCGGTCGACAAAGACGGCAATGACCGCGCCGGAATTGCGTTACCGGAGCTGAGCGTGCCGCTGGCCACCTATTGCGGCTGGAACATCTTCAACGAGCGCTCCGGGCCAACGCATGAAATCTCGAGCATGAAGGGGTCGTTTATTCCGTTTGCGAGAACGAAGGCCGAACGCACGGCCAACAGCGATCCGCGGCCCTCGATCGAGGAGCGGTATCTCAACCGCGATCACTATCTGGGAAAGATTGCCTCAGCGGCTTTGGCCTCAGCCGACCAAGGCTACCTATTGCCCGCCGACGTGCCGGAAATCCTCCGCCAAGCCGGGAAGCATTGGGACTATTTGATGGGCCGATAGCGGCGGCTTGCGGCTCTGTCGAATCGGCGGGCCCGGAACGATCCGGGGATTGTTGTCGGCCGGCGGCACGATGACGGCACATTTGTAATCTCCCGGTCTCGTCATTGCTCATGTCGTTGGCCGATGGGTCGGTAACGTGAATTGAAAACGTGATCCGTCGCCCGGCGTGGACTCGACCCATATCCGGCCTCCATGTCGCTCCACCGCGCGCTTGCAGATGGCCAATCCGACTCCGCTTCCCTCGTAGTCCGCCATACCGTGAAGACGTTTGAAGGGAGCGAAGATTTGGCTCGCGTACTCTTGCTGGATACCGATGCCGTTATCCTTCACTTCGACCAGCCACTCCGCATCTTGCCGTCTTGCCGTGACGGTGATGGCGGGCGGTTCGTTGCCGCGCTGAAACTTCATGGCGTTGCCGAGAAGGTTTTGGAATAGCTGCGTCAGCAGTCCGCGGTCACCCGAGACGACGGGTAAATGCATTTGTTCAACGCGGGCGCCGGTTTCTTTCACGCGTTCCCGCAGAGCATCCAGGGAATCCTTCAGGCAATCCTCGAGCGCTACTTCGGCGGGCTTCAGGTCCGAACGGCCGGCGCGGGATAAGGCCAACAAGTCGATGACCAGCCGCTGCATACGTCGCGCCGCGACAGTGATGTGGTCCAAGTCCGTCGCGGCCTCGGGCGACAGATCATCACCCACGTCGTCTCGCAGAAGAGTACTGAACGAGACGAGAGTTCGAATCGGTTCTTGGAGGTCGTGGGAGGCGGCATACGCGAACTGCTCAAGCTCTTCGTTGGCTTGCGACAATTCCTCGGCTCGCTTCTCCGCGATCTTCTTCGAGGCCGATAATTCCGTGGTGCGGGCACCGACCAACTCAGCGACGCGGATTTCGCGGTTGCGGCTGACTCCGACGTAACCTGCCGCGGCGGCCGTGAAGAGAAGCGCCGCTACGAGAAAGAACCAACTCTGCGTCGTATCGTAGGCGGCAAGCAACTCCGCTGTTGCGGTGCACCGAATAGTCCAGCGCCGGTCCGCCACCGCGACGTCGGCCTGATAGCTGGGACCCTCGGGGGTTTAGGCTGAGTCCTCGGGGCCGAACAGCAGATCGGTCGTCAAGCCAGACGAACCGTCTTCCACGCGAAGCGACAGCGGCTGCTCGCTAAGGTAGCTGAGCGACTTCTCGATCATGTCGCCGACCCGATACACAGCCAGGACAAAACCTTTCAGGGGGTCTGAAGCCTTGCCCGCGCCCTTTGGCTCGGCTGTGTCGTAGACAGGCGAGAAAACCAAGAATCCGAATTGGTTGGCGTCCTCTTGGACAAGGGTAATTCTCGCCGTCGCGGTGGGCTCTCCGCTCGCTCGGGCGGCTTCAAGCGCTTGCAGACGAGTTGGGTTGGAGGCCAAGTCGAACCCAAGCGCCGCTTCATTGCCCTTGTATGGAGCAACCTGGTAGACGGGAAAATACTCGCTCCGCTCCTCGGCCGGCACCATCACGCCCTGGGCTTGCCTTTCGGTGATTTCGAACTCCGGGTAGTGCTTGCGAGCTTGCGATACGTAAGCGCTTCTTTCTTCGAAGGGAATTCGCGGAATCCACTCCAACGCCTGGATCGTACGGTGGCGTTGCAGCAGCGGCCGGACGAAGGAGGTGAACTCCTCGTGGCCCACGCCGGGCACCGCCGAATAGAGGGCCCGTAGCGATTCAAGGACTTCCAGATTGACTTGGATCTCGCGCTCGATGCTTGCTACCTGGTCACGCGCCATCGAACGAAAGTTCGCTTCCAGCAACTGCTGTTCGCGGCCCTGGAGGAACAGGAAACCCCACAGCGACAGCACGACGCCGGCAACGGCGGTTACGATCGTTGGCAGCAACCGCTTCCATTTCAAAAGGACGCCTCCAGTCCGAGCGCGACTCCGGTGCCTTGGAGCCGGGGATTGATGCGTTCAAAGTCGTTGTGGCGCAGCTCCAACGCGACGGCGAGACGCTCGCTGAGCCGGTAGGTCAACTGCGGCTCGAGCACCCAGCGACCCTTCCGCGCGCGGGTCCAATTCCAATCGACGAACCCACCGACCGAGGCGCGTTTCGTCAGAGGAAAGAAATAGATGAGGCTTGCCTGTCCTCCATCGCCGTCCGTCTCGACCGGGAAATAGCGCCATTGCAGCCAGCCGCGGTCACCGTAGGTGCGATGCCGAAAGGTAACCCCGACCCGCGCCAGGCTGTTGCCCACCCCTTGGAAATCGTTGTACTCAACCTGCAAGCCGAGCCCCTGGATTCCCACGTATTGCTTGGGCAGCGCTCGGCTGAGACGATACTCCATGAAGTAACGCGCGAACTCGTCGGCCCCCTCTCCGCCCTGGTTGCCGTGGATATCGGTAAACCCCCAAAATTGCAGGCCGAGCGGGAGTCCGGCGGCGCTCGTCGTGATGTTCATCGTTCCGTAATTGCGCGCATCGCGGTAGTAGGTGAGCTTCGCCGCGGTCCGCGCTTGGGACGGTCCGACCGATGGGTTCGGATCGGCGAGAAGGGATGGGACGAGCAACGTGGCCGCCGTCACAACACAGAGAGCGGGAGCAAGCCACGCCCTGTGGGGCGACCTCCCGGGTGCAATGGGCACGCTGTGAGAAGTCAGGCTGTATGATCCGGCGGAGCCGCAATTCGCCCAACGAGACATAGTTCTCACGAGGAACGCCCGGAGTACTCTTCGTCCGCTTGTTGGGCATCCTTATGATTTCACCCTCGGAGACGAGGTCGGCCGGGAACACATGGCGCTCGGACGCGAGCCTGCTGTTTCCGCTTAATGCAACGTTATCGGCAGAGAGTCGAATTTACTGTTCCCGCATCCAGACCAGCTCGACTTCGTCTTCGCTTTCACGGGGACGGAGGGCGATTCGGTTTGGGCCTTGACGCTCGAACTCGCGTACGCGGTCGCCGCCGGGCCAGTTGGGATTCGTGCATGCCTCCACGTGGTGAGTTACGGTGGCCTCTTCCTCGTCCACGGTGTACGTTCCCGAGTACGAGAAGTACCCCCGCGCCACTTTTTCGAAATCCTCGGCCGTGAAGCTAACTCCGCGTTGTGTCGACAATTTCGCGCGATCCCGCCGCGTCAGAACGGCCGCCATCTTTCCATTCGGCTCGTAAAAGATTCCGCCGAAAGCGTCTTCGCCGTAGGGGCGGGTCGTTTCGCCTTGGTCGTTGGTGCGGGTCCAGGAAACGAGCTTCCAGGTACCCAGGAAGGATTCGCCGCCAGCCGGCGGCGAGGTCGGCGAGGCCGGTTTCGGGGCGTCACCCCCGCCGGCGCAGGCGGCAAGCAGGATACAGGCGGCTAGGCAAGAAATTGGGCGAAACGGCAAAGGGCGGCAATACTAACGTCGGCGAGCCTTCTTGCTTCGCCGGGCGGGTTTGTGGTTGCGCTCCCAGATGATCCGAAGACCTTCGAGGGTGAGGTGCTCGCGGACCTCGTTGATGTAGCGCGACGCGGGGGCGATGATGCTTGCTTGGCCCCCGGTGGCGATGACCTTGGTTTCGGCGCCGAGCTCACCGATCATGCGTTCGAGGATCGAATCGACCAGGCCGAGGGTGCCGTAGTAAAGGCCGGATTGCAGGCTCGCGACGGTATTGGTCCCGATGACGGCATTGGGCTCGCGGATGTCCACCCTGGGAAGGCGCGCGGCTCGGTGGAACAGCGCTTCCGACGATATACCGACTCCGGCGCAGATCACTCCCCCGAGATATTCCGCGCGGGCCGAGACGGCATCGAACGTGATGGCGGTTCCAAAATCGACGACGATCGAGGGGCCGCCGCCATCCGTGTAGGCGGCAATGCTGTTGACAAGTCGGTCGGCCCCGACTTCGGCGGGCGTATCGGTCTTTACCGACAAGCCGATGTCGATCTCGGTGGTAACGAACAGCGATCGAGTACGGAAATAACGGTCCGCCATTTGTTCGAGCGAGGAATCGAGCTGCGGAACGACAGAGGAGATAATGATGCCGTCGATTTTTCGAATGTCGAGATCGGAAAAGGAAAACAGATTGCGAAACAGCACGCCCCAACCGTCAACGGTCCGAGCGGCGTCGGTTTCCAACCGCCAATGGCCGACGAGTTTCTTGCGGCGATAGACGCCCAGGGTGAGGTTGGTATTGCCGACGTCGACGGCGAGCAGCATGTTGCCTTATTCTACACTCGGGTTCGGCATGGTCCCGATTTTCGCCGCGGGCTAGCCCGCATTTCTCATCGCCTGACGAGCAAAGCACACGATAGGCCCGCCATTACTTCGTTGCGCTTGCTCGCCGTGCTCACCGTACTGTTCAAGTACGCCTCTTTGCTTAAGAAATGGGCGCCAAGCGGCGCGCGCCTCGTACTGACGGACCTTTCATGCACTTTGCCTCGCCACGCGGGTAGAGTCGAGGACGGGCGCAGGTGCTCTTGACGCCGGAGGCGTCGTGGTCCCGTTTCCCGTCCCCGCTCATCGAACCGGACGTGCGGATTTCCCGCATCCGGCTCTCCGACCGGCTTCCTCCCTCAAGCTGTCGCAGGCGGCGGACCCAAGTGCATCCGGCGCAGGCGGACCACGCCTAGCTTGCCGAACACCACCTGGTCGCTGAACTGCCGGGCGCCGCGCGACGACACCTTCCTCCGCCTCCGCATAAATCCTCGCACTCGCTCGCACACATGGTTGTCCACCGCCCGATACGCCATCAGCCGGGTGCCATAAGAGAAGTAATTCGACCAGCCCACCAACACTCGGTTAAGCCGTCCGCTCACTTCTTCCCAGCGCCCCACTTCAGCCGGACGCAACAGCGCATGCACCTTCCGCTTCAACCGCGCCACGCTCTTCTTCGACGGACTCGCTCCCAAATACCAATGACCGTCCTTCTTGAATCGATGCGGCCCGAACGTGTATCCCAGAAAATCAAACCGCTCCTGCTTCGCTCGCACCAACTTCGTCTTCTCCCGGTTCAGGGTCAGCCCGATCCGCGTCATCGTCCGCGCGGTCCACTCCAGTGCCTCGGCTGCGCCGCCGCAGCTGAGAATCACGAAGTCATCCGCATAGTTGATGATCACGGCTCGAAACTCACTTCCCTTCCCCGTTCGCCGCCAATGCTTCAGAAAACGGTTCATGTACAGATTGGCCAACAAGGGACTGATCACGCCACCCCGCGGGGTGCCGCGCTTGCTCCGCTTGCCGCACGTCATCCGCCGGTTCCCGTTCTCATCCCGCCCTTCGACCGGCGTCTTTAACCACATCTTGATGACGTGTAAGACTTGCCGGTCCGAAATACGCCGCGCCACGCATTCGAGCAACTCGGCGTGCGGAATCGTATCGAAGTACTTCGACAAATCGGCGTCGACTACATCGGTGTAGCCTTCACACAGCAGTTTATGCACTTTCCGGATCGCGTCGTGCGCGCTCCGTTTCGGCCGGTAGCCATAGGCCTCCGGGTCCAAATCCGCCTCGAAGATCGGCTCGATCACCAGCTTGGCAGCGGTTTGTGCCACACGGTCCCGAAGGGTCGGAATCCCCAGTGGACGCTCGCCGCCGCCGGGCTTGGGAATCATCACCCGTCGCACCGGCCGAGGCCGGTAGCTCTTCGAGCGCAAGTCTTGTTGCAGGCTTCGCAACCACTCCTGGCGGCCTTGGGATTCGGTCTGTTCAAACGTCACGCCGTCCACTCCCGGAGCCCCGCCGTTGGCCTTTGCCAGCCGCTAGGCGTGCTCGAGAATGTCACTGCGCCAGACCTTGTCCCAGAGCTGATAGAAGCGGAAGTTCGGCTCCTGCTTCGCTTTGAGATAAAGCTTCTTCTGCAGGGTCCTGATCTTTTCCGGCGTTGCCAGACTCATGTCAATCGCCTGATCCTCCTCCGCCTCCGAAGCGTGCCGGAAGGCAGGGCCCTTGGCTCCACCGGCGTTACCCGGCTTCCGCGCTACTATGGCCCTGTCCGACTCCCCGTCGAGTCCGCCCTCCTTACCGAGGACGGCGGAGTTGCGAGCTCCACCCGGCGGGGCCTCCCTTTCTGCACTGCGGTCTCCCTTGGCCGGCATGCCCTGCCCACTACCCCGGCGGACCGAACCGGTGCGCGTGTCGGTTGCTTCCCGGTTCGTGCGGCCTTCCCCGTATCTCAGGCGGGTCGGCGTCCGCGACTTCCCTTTCGAGGCCTGCTCAGGCTTACTGCGCGTTACGGCCTGCCAGCTTGCTCGCCCGGCTTTCTCCGGACTTTGTCACGAGGCTTCCGCTCGGCCGATTACTCGACCAAGCCGCTCGTCAGCTTCCATGCCTACCAACAACTACATGGGTGGGTTCCTTCCTCCCACAGGGTGTCCGCGCCGAAAAGGCGCACTGAGAAATGCGGGCTAGAGCCGCGACGGTTTGAAAAGGTGTTTGGCGGCACAGCGGTATTGTCGCGTCACCGCATCGCGTGGCGATGCGGCTCTGGTGGCACGTGGTTTCCTTCGCGATGGCGGCTCTAGCTAGGCCTTCCCGACCAGGTCGGGGAAATGTGTCTTTTCACGTAGTCTGAGTACTAGTATAACGTTTCATTAAAACATAACCATAGGACAATGTTTCCTGCTAGACTGGTCGCATGGCAGGAAAATCGAAGCGTCCCCCACTGCTGCTCACGACCGAAGAGGTGCAACATCTGAAACGGCTGCGGCGTTCCCGCAAGGCTCCGGCTCGGGAGGTGCGGCGCGCCGAGATTCTGTGGCGCTATCATGGCGGCGAGACAATCGCCGAGATTATGCGGGCCGTGAAGATGACCCGCAAGAGCGTTGCCAAATGGATCGAGCGAGCCCTCGCCATCGGAGTGCAAGCAGCGCTCAAGGATGCCTATCATCGTCCCTACGAGCCCCGCATCTCCGAGGAGGCCAAGGCCTGGGTGGTGCATTTGGCCTGTTGCAAACCCAAGGAACTGGGATACGCCGCCGAGTTGTGGACCCGCGGCGCGCTCGCTCTCCACGTGCGCCGGCATGCCGTGGAGGCGGGCTATCCGGCCCTGGGGCAAGCGGCCAAGGCGACCGTCCACCGGATTCTGGCGGGGCAGCCGCTGCATCCAGAGAAGGTGAAATACTACCTGGAGCGTCGCGACCCGGAGTTTGAGTCCAAGATGCGGCAGGTGCTGCTGGTCTACCGCGAGGTGGCCTTGCAAAATGAAAGCTCGGGCGAGGGCGGCCCCTCGCCGGGCGTGATCACGGTTTCGGTGGACGAAAAGCCCGGTGTGCAAGCGATCGCCAACACCGCCCCGGACCTGCCGCCGGTCCCTGGGCGGCATCCTTGTACGGCTCGGGATCACGAATACCAACGTCTGGGAACCTGCTCGATTCTGGCGGCGCTGGACTTGCACGACGGCCGCGTAACGGCGCGGGTCGAGCGGCGGCACCGCAGCCGCGAATTCATCTCACTGCTGAAGGATCTGGACCAATTCTATCCGGCCGAATGCACGATTCGATTGATCTTGGACAATCATTCCGCTCACATATCCAAGGAGACGAAGGACTATTTAGCGACGCGGCCGAACCGCTTCAAATATGTGCACACGCCGACCCACGGGTCCTGGCTGAACATTGTGGAGACGCTGTTTGGGAAGATGCCCCGGACGTTTTTGAAGCGCATCCGGGTGGAGTCCTGGGAGGAGCTTCGGAAACGAATCCTGCTGGGGATCGCGGAAATCAACGCCGCTCCGGTGGTCCACCGCTGGAGCAAGTTCGAGGCGCTCGAGGAAGCGCCTGAGTTGGGTATAGTTCAATGAAACGCTATACTAGTCTTCCGGTTCGTTGAAGTTCGTCACCATGTATTCGTAATAGGGGCCTCGGAGAAAATTGAGGAAGACTTCGTTGACCAGCTTCAGCGCTTTGGTCACCGCGTAGTCGATATCGCCGTCGAGCGATTCGAGGGAGACCGAAACCGAACCGGCGCGATTGCGGCAGCGCGCCGCAGCGCGCCGCGGCTCGCTGCGGATCGATGCGGCGATGGGCCGGCAGAGTGTCGGCCGAGCGCTGCTTGAGGAATTGTTTAAAATCGCGGTAGAGCGGAGACTTCGCCGGCGCGTCGGGGAGCAGATCGCGGAACTCGAGCCTACGGCGGGCGGGATCGAAAACAAGATGAAGCGGCCGTTCGTTCAGCCAGACGAACGTACAGTGCAGCTTGCCGCCGCGCGTTTTTTTCGCGGCGAAGGATCGAAAAACGCCGCGGTCGGCGCGCTTCCGCAGCAGAGCTTCGACAATGTCGCCCGGTTCGCGCTTCTCTGCCATCAGTGATAGTAGGCCATGCAGCCGGGCTCGACTTTTTGCAAATGCCCCGGGGGGTAGTCCCGCGCGCTCCAGAATTCCTTGATCGCCTGGCAGTTGATGACAGTCGAGACGCTCTCGGCGGCGGCGATCTCATAGCTGCGCTCGAGCGCGGGCGAGAAATCCTCGGCGCGGGTAATGTATTCGCCGCGGCCGCCGAGAGCTTCGCCGATCTTGTCGTAGCGTAGGTTTTCCTGGAAGAGATACATGTGTTCGGCGCGCGCCGTGTTGTTGCGGCCGCCGCTTTGTCCGCTTCTCCAAACGCCCCAGGCGTTGTTGTTGTAGACGATGATGACCGCTGGAATGCGGTACTTGCTGAGCGTCTCAAGCTCCATGGCGGAGTAAGCGAAACCGGCGTCTCCGGTGACGGCCAGCACCGGCGCGCCTTTGTACGGGGCCTGGGGGCCGGCGCCTTGCTGCACGGCGGCTCCGACGCCCATCGTATAGCCCACATCGGGTCCGATCGCGCCGTACTGATAGGCGCCGTTGCAAATCTGACCGGGGCGGTACGCCTTCATCCGGCGGCGGGTGTAACGGGCGATTCCGTAGCCTCCCGAGACGACCGTCGTCTGCTCCTTGGGCAGCTTGCCGTCGTAGAGCAGGTCACTGATGCCCTTGGCGATGACCGCCGGGTGTACGCACTCGGCCTGCGCGCTGTATTTGAGGCCGAGTCGATAGTGCTCATCGTTTTCGGCCTCGAAGGCGGCGCGCGCGGCGGCGAGTTCATCGCGCCATGCCGGCCGCTTTTTCGGAGGAAGCGCCTCGGCGAGGGCTTCGAGGGCCGCTTTTTCACAACTCACGATGCCGAGGTCGATGGGCAGGTTGCGTCCGATGTCGGCAGCGTCGGGGTCAATACGAATGTAGGTCGCGTCGGGATCAAACGTGTATTCGCCGACGTTCGGCATCACGTATTGGCCGATGAGGACGACGAGGTCCGCGCTGAGCAGAGCATCCGGGGCCATGCCGGCGGAAAGGGGGTGCTCGTCGCTGAAATGGCCGCGGCTGGGCCCCGACTCGACCACGGCGATGTCCGCCTTCTCGGCGACGGTTTTGAGCGCATCCCAGGCCTTGCTGTAGAAAACGCCCGCGACGATGATCGGGCGCTCCGCTTTGTGGATCATGTCGGCGGCCTTGGCGATTTCCTTCGGAGAAGGGTGCGGCTTCGACTCAGTGCGGTATTTCGATTTGTCTTGGAAGTAGCGTAGGTCCTCGGCGCTTTCGAACTTCTTGCGCGCCACCTCGCCCGGGAAGTCGAGGTGCACCGGGCGAGGCACGCCCGACTTGAGTTGCCGGAAAGCGTAGGCGGCGTACTCGTGAACGCGCTCGGGGGTGATCAGGCGTTTGCCGTATTTCCGCATCCCCTCGGTGGTGGGCTGCTGATAGACGCGCTGGATGGCTTGTTCGGTGTCGTCGAGCGCAATGGTCATGTTGCTCGCCAGCACCAGCAGCGGCGTCCGGGCGGCGTTGGCGGCGGCGATATTCATGATCATGTTGGTGAAGCCGGGCCCCTCGGTTCCCGAAGCGGCGGCGACCTCGCCGGTGACGCGCGCGAAACCGTCGGCGGCGGCGCACATCATGCCCTCGGTGCGGCCTCCGTAGGATGGGATGCCCTCGGAAGCAATCGCGTTGATCACGACGTAGTTGCCGGGGGCGCAGAACAGCGCGCCGAGTCCTTCGGCTTTGCAGGCCTTGGCGAAGACTTGTGCGCCCGTCATGGGGAAGTCGGCGGGCTTGGGCGCTTCGGCGAGGGTCGCCGGAATTTCGCCGGGGATCTTGATGTTGGAATCGCGTCCGCCGGTGGAGGACGCTTGGACTTTCGAGCCGCCCGCCAGCGCCGTCGCAACGGCGCCCCCGGCTACGAATTTGCGGCGCGATACGGAAGCGCCTCGCTTGTTTTGCTTGTTCGCCATTTCCGCTCTCCTGTTGCTTCGGCCGGCCGTCGGGCTCAGGGACTTTGTTCCTTGGGCCGCAAATCCCTTGGGCCGATGCTGCGAATGTAGTGTACTAATTGCCAAATCTGTTCTTCGGTCAACTGCTTGCGAAAGGGCGGCATTTCGTGCCCGGCCCCGTCTCGGATCGAGCTGAAGATTTCACCGTCGGTCGAACCGTAACGCCATTCTTTAGGATTTCGCAGACTCGGGGCTTCGAAGTCCGGGTTGGCCTGGGCGCTGCCGTCCGCGCCGTGGCAATACTGGCAGAGCCGCAGGTAGGTCTTGCGGCCGGTGCGAACCGAATCTTTCGAGTAGGGAATCGGGGAGGTCAGCTCCCGGGCCTTGGCGCGCGCGTCATCTTTGTCGGCGGCGGTAATCGGGGCCGCCGACAAAACCAGAGCCGCCGTCAAGCCGATTGTTATTCGCGTAATCCGCCACATTCCGTCATAGGATAACGCGAGCGGGGCGGAGACCGGGTTTGGGTGGGCGCGCCGATCGGGCCGCACCGTCGGCCAAAGGAATGTTCCGTTGTTCACCCCGTTGCGTCACCCGGGTCCGCGCGGGGGCGGGCCTGATCCAATACGGTAGTTCCCGCCGCCCTTTCAGGGCTGGGATGTATTTGGGCTCCTAGGCGCTTCAGGGCGGGGTCAACCGCCAACCGCAACCTCCTCGGGGGCGAACGACCATTAGTAATCGTCGTTCGCGGGCTTGGGGGCGGGCTCAGGGATCGGCCGCTCGGGCGACCGGTCCCTCACGGACACCGAAAATCCGCCAATGCCCCGCCAAACCCTCCGCAGCTACCGCTGCTTAGCGCCGGCCCCGCGCTGTCGGCGACGATTTACCGAGCGTAGAGCACGTCCGCAAGAACAGCCCGGCCCTGTTGGAAGCAATTCGGAGCGCCAAAGAACACTTTTCGGAGCAAAGTCGCTGACCGCCGGATCCCGTCACGATGTACTCAGGGTCTTGGTCCGCACGGAATCCCTTACAAACGTCGCGCCCATTTCCTAGCGCTAATCGCTTGATAGTTTCAAGGCGATAGCGTTGATCCGCCCAGCCAGGTCCACGTCATTCCGCGTGACACCCCCGGCGTCGTGCGTGGCGAGATCAACCCGCACCCGGTTGTAGACGTTGAACCACTCCGGATGATGATTGCTCGACTCGGCGACAAGCGCCACCGAGCTCATGAATCCGAAAGCCGCCACGAAATCCGCGAACAGAAACTCTTTGTGCAACTTGCCGTCCACCAAACTCCATCCCGGCAACCATTCCAGAGCCACTGCAATCTCCTCATCATTGAGCTTTTGAAAGTCCGCCATTTCTACCTCCCGCATGAAATGATATCGAACCCGCATCCTCTCGGAAACCGCCCCCCCCATAATCCGGCGACACGTAAGTCGGCGACACGTAATCCGGCGACACGTCCCCCGGCGCGCCTCTCCGGTATAATCGGATTCCCGTTCCCGCCATGGCGTCAACCCAACCTTCCACGCCGTTGATGCGTCAATACCACGCGCTGAAGCAGGAAAAGCCGGACCACCTGCTGCTGTTTCGGTTGGGTGATTTCTTCGAGCTGTTTTTCGACGACGCCGTGACCGCGTCGCGCGATCTCGATATTACGCTGACCTCGCGCAACAAAGAAAAGGGACAGCCGATTCCGATGTGCGGCGTCCCGGCGCACAGCATCGACGGCTATCTCAGCAAGCTGATCGGCAAGGGGCACAAGGTCGCCATCGCCGACCAAGTCGAGGACGCCAAGAAAACCAAGACACTCGTCCGCCGCGCTATTACCCGCGTCATCACCCCGGGCACGGCCACCGACACGGGGATGCTCGAAGCCGGGCGGAACAACTATCTCGCCGCCGCGGCGGCGCGAGGTGATCACTCCGGTCTAGCGTATGTGGACGTCTCGACCGGCGAGTTCCGCATGACCGAGCTGCCCGAGTACGAGATCGAGGCGGCGCTCGATCAGATCGGAGCCCGCGAGGTGCTCGAACCCTCCGCCGGCCCGCTTTTCGCCGAACCCGCGCCCGAGAACGGAGCCCGTCCCGGGCAACGCCTGCGCACCGAGCTCGAAAGCTGGATTTTCGACTTTGACTATGCGGAAAGGACGCTGTGTTCGCATTTCAAGCTGCACAGCGTTGACGGGCTGGGCGCCAAACATCACCCGGCGGCAGTCTCCGCCGCGGGCGCCGTCCTGCATTACCTGCGCGACACCCAACGCGCCGCGCTCGAGCACTTGGACACGCCGCGTTTTTACGTGCAGCACGATTGGATGGTGCTCGACGCGATCACCGTGCGGCACTTGGAGTTGATCGAGCCGCTGTTCGCGGTCGAAGGCGGCGCGGCGCTGATTTCCGTCGTCGATCGAACCCGCACGCCGATGGGCAAGCGTTTGCTTCGCCAATGGCTGTTGCGCCCTTCGCTCTCGGTCGACGAGATCGATTCGCGGCTCGACGGCGTGGGCGAGTTGGCCGCGGGCCCGATCGCTCGCGGTGAGATCGAAGCCGAGCTCGCCAAGATCCTCGACATCGAACGCCTGCTCGCCAAAGTAACGCTGGGAACCTCGAATCCTCGCGATGTCGTCGGGCTCGGCGCTTCGCTCGAGCGGCTGCCCGACATACGGGGGCACATTGGAAAGCTCGAGTCTTCGCGCATGCGCGACCTGCACGAGCGACTCGACGAGCTGACCGACGTCAGCGGCCGCATTCTATCGACGCTGGCCGACGAGCCGCCCATTCACCTCACCGACGGCGGAGTGATCCGCCAGGGCATCGACGCCGAGCTCGACGAGCTGCGTGAGATCCGCAACAACAGCCGCGGCTACATCGCGCAAATGGAATCGCGCGAACGCGAACGGACCGGCATTTCATCGCTCAAGGTGCGCTTCAACAACGTCTTCGGGTTCTACATCGAGGTCACCAAGGCGAATATGCATCTTGTCCCCGAGGACTACGACCGCAAGCAAACGCTGGTGAACGCCGAGCGCTTCATCACGCCCGAACTTAAGGAATACGAGCAGAAAGTTCTGGAGGCCGAAGAGCGCATTCTCGAACGCGAGAAGGCCCGCTTCGAGGAGCTGCGGGCGGCGGTAACGGCCGAGGCGCGGCGCGTTCGAGCGGCGGCGGTGGCGCTGGCCGAGCTGGACGTGTTGCGCGGACTGGCCGAGCTCGCCGCCGAGAACGACTACGTTCGTCCCGGCTTCAATACCCGCGGAGAAATTCAGATCGAGGCCGGACGCCATCCGGTGGTCGAGCGATTGGCGGAGCAACAATCCGCCGAACGCTTCATCGCCAACGACGTTTATCTCAACAACTCCGATCATCTGCTGGCCCTCATCACCGGGCCGAATATGGGGGGTAAGTCGACCTATCTACGGCAAACGGCTTTGATCGCGATCCTGGCGCAAATGGGTTCGTTCGTGCCGGCGGCCCGCGCCTCGCTCCCGGTGATCGACCGTATCTTTACGCGCATTGGAGCGGCCGACAATCTGGCGATGGGGCGGTCGACCTTCATGGTCGAAATGACTGAGACGGCCGAGATTCTCAATACGGCGACGGCGGACAGTTTGATTCTGCTCGACGAAGTAGGCCGTGGAACCGCGACGTTTGACGGGTTGGCGATCGCTTGGGCCGTGGTCGAGCACATTCATGCGCGTTGCCGCGCGAAGACACTCTTCGCGACCCACTATCACGAGCTGACCGAATTGGCCGAGCTGCTCTCGGGCGTCACCAACCTGCACGTCTCGGTCAAGGAAGCCGGGGATCGGGTGATTTTCCTGAGGAAGGTCGAGGCCGGCCGCGCCGACCGCAGTTACGGGATTGAGGTGGCGCGCTTGGCGGGCTTGCCGATTGAGGTGGTCGAGCGGGCGCGCAAGGTCCTGGCGCGGCACGAGCAGAGCGAGCAATCGTTGTCGGAAGAACTATCGCCCGGGGTGCACCCGAGCCCGACGCAGACCGTATTTTTTCAAGATCCCGCCGAACACGAAATGGCCGACGAGTTACGCGCAACCGATCCGAACACCCTTCGGCCCATAGACGCGCTGGCGCTGCTCCTACGCTGGAAACAGCGGCTTGGACCCGCGCGCGATCCGGAAGCCCAGTAACGCCCTCATACCCGCTGGTACCACGACCGCTTGAAAAGTTTGTTTGGCGGCAAAGCACTATTCTTGAGTGACCGCATCGCGTGGCGATGCGGCTCTGTTTGGCAAGTGGTTTCGTCCGCGCCGGCAGCTCGACGCTTCCCAACAAGGTCGGGGAAACGTGTCTTTTCACGTGGTCTGAGTATTGGTACATTCTCGCTTTCCGGCGGTGCGAACAGTCCCTACCCCGTCCAGGGCGGCCCGGCCCGCGTCAGGTCGTTCCAGAAGGGCACAGCGCCGCGCTCAGGCTGCCGTGTCGGCGGATGTGGGCGGCGCGCCGGAACGCCTATACGGCGGACTCGCGTGCTTCCCGAGGAGAGCTCATCCCGATTACGACCACCTAATGGCCACTATTCTCGACTGGTACCGGCGGGACGAATGCTTCCCGCGGCAGAACACCGAAGCAACGCCCGTCCCCAGTTTTGTCCCCTGCCTTGAGAATAGTGGGCGTGTCAAGCGGCCCGGCAGCGAGCGGCGCGCGACATCCATGTGGAAGAAACGGCGGCTGACAGCCCTCTTACGCGCTTCGTCTCGCGCGTGGTGAGAAAGGGCTCGATCGAGTCGTCTAGGGCGCCGTTCACGCCGGCTATGAAGGGCCCGTATCTTGAGCAGCCCGAGCCGGGTGCACGGAGGGAGAACGGGGTTCCGCGAGACGTTGATTCCAATGGCGTTAGGCTGTTCTTGGGTTCGTTTCGTATTTTTGTTTAGACGGTCGCCGGGGTCTGCCCCGGGTGGCGTGATTGGCAACGCGACTGCGTGGGCGGGTGAAGGCCGTCGGTCGTCTATCGAGCGTCTCGGTACATGACGCAGCGTATTGATTCCAATAGCTTTAGGTTGCTTTTGGCTTCGTTTCGTTTTTCTCCCTTTTGGGTTGAGCGGCCCCATTGGCCGGGGTCACTCTTGCGGGCTGGCGGCAGCGTTTCGCGCCATCGCGTTGTTGGCCAGCGCGGTCTTGGCCAGGGTGGTCTTAGGATGGCCCGGGCCGAGCGTCTTCTCGAAAACTTCCACCGAGCGCGTCAGCAACGGGCCCGCATCGGCGGCGCGACCCATGTCCTGATAGAGCGAAGCCAGATTGAAAAGCGTCGTAGCGGTTTCGGCGTGCTCGGCGCCGACGAGTTCTTCCCACAGACCGCGAGCGGTGGTAAGGCTTTGCT
Organism: Bryobacterales bacterium; assembly: GCA_965238125.1. Lineage (GTDB taxonomy): Bacteria > Acidobacteriota > Terriglobia > Bryobacterales > UBA6623 > UBA6623. Next base: position 3,154,765 of record OZ250179.1, read on the forward strand.
CCGCCTGTTTCAACTCTCGCTGTTGGCGGTAGTGCTCTCCGAGATTGTTGAGCACGGTCGCGAACTCGCGCTGATTGGGTGTTGCCGCCATCTTGTGCATCTCGATCGAGCGATGGAAAGTCCGTTCCGCCTCGGCATAGTGAAGCCGCGCCGCGTAGGCCTTCGCCAGATGCCCCAACGTGACCGCTCGGTCGGCCTCGGCACCCTCGATCCTTTCTCGAATCTCGAGCGCGCGCCGCAAAGAAGCCACCGCTCGCGCCGCTTTCCCCGCCGCCAGATGGACCACGCCCAGATCGCTCCATACCCGCGCCGTCCGAGCATCTTCAGGGCCGAAACGTTGCTCGGACAGTTGGGCTGATTTGCGCAACAACTTCCGCGCCTGCCCGTAGTGGCCGTCAAGAAAATACGCCAGAGCGAGATGATTGATCGCGGGAATCAGCTCCGTGCCCTCGTTCGTCTCCATGATCGTCAACAACTGATCAAAGGCCGCCGCAGCCTCCTCGAGCCGACCCTCTGTGCGGTAGAACTCACCCAGATTGAAATAGCCTTTACCGATCGCCGGGGCCGTTGGCCCGAGTCGCCCCTGGAGAATCCCCAGGGCCTTTTTGAACAGCGGCTCGGCGGCCTCACCATTCCCCTGCAACTGATAGACCAACGCCAGCGCGTTGAGGCACGCGGCAACCCTCGGATCGTCGGTGCCGAAACGCTCAGCCCCCTTGAGCGCCTTGACCAACGTGTGTTCGGCTTCGAGAAATTTCTGCTGCTCCGACAGCACCCGGCCCTGCCGCAGCAACTGCCGCCAGTTGTTTTCGGGTTCGAGGAATTGAGCCCCAACGGCGCCCAGCAGAACCGCCTGCAGCACCACAATGCGCACAGCCAACATCGCTTTACCTCGTCGCTGCAGCCCGACTCGATTACGAGGGTGAATTCTCATCGTTTCGAAGACAATACCGCCATCAAAATGGGTGCCGTGAGGCGTTCCCGCCGCCCTTTCAGGACTCAACTTGATTTGATTCCGTACCCAGGGTTCCGCCTTCGGCTCCACCCTGGGCTATATTCCTGCCGCCGCTTCGCGGCTCAAGAGACTTGTGATCTCGGCGGCCAAGCGACGCGCGCCTCGTATGACGGGCCTCTCATGCACTTTGCCTCGCCACGCGAGAGAAAAGCGGGCTAGACTGCCGGCGGGCTGTCGACCACCACTTCTTTTTTCGGGTCGAAATAGAGCACCTTGCCCTCTCGATAGCTCTGTACCGCCATCGAAATCGTCACTTGCGCCCGATAACCGGTATCGGCATCGAGGCGCGGTTTCTCGCGGGTCCGCATGCATTCGAGGAAGTTCGCCATGTGCGCATCGCGCTGATGATCCTCGACCGGAATATCGACCGAGGCGTAGCCGAATTTTTCGACAAACTCGTCGCGATAGATCTTTTCGGCGCTGACCGTGATGTGATCCGTCTCTCCTTCGAACCTCCCGTGATCGACCATCACGATGGTTCCCTTCTGTCCCCGAATCAGCCCGGGAATATGGGTCGAGTTGGCCATCGACGAACTCAGCACCAGCGAATGCCCTTTCGCAAAATCGGCCAATAGGTTGAACGTGTCAGGCACCTCGCGATCGGGAAAGGCATAGATGCCGCCCGAGGCCATCACGCGATAGGGAAACTGCGCCTCGCCCCAACAAATCTGCAACGGGGCGACTACGTGATAGAAAAGATCGGTTGCGACGCCGCCCGAGTAGTCCCAGAATTTGCGAAATCGAAAATAGCGCTGCGGATCGAAATCTCGCTCTTGCGCCGATCCCAGCCACGTCTTCCAGTCAATGTAGTTGACGCCCTTGCCGTTGGGGCCGGCATCGGGGTCGATCACCCAATTGCGATTGCCGCGGTCCGGCGTGGTGTTCCATTCGCCCGCCAGCGAGTTGCGGTGGTAAGAACCCTGGCTCGAGATCAGCTTGCCGATCATGCCGTCCTGGATGGCTTTGCGCGCTTTCCACCACTGGTCGCTCGATGTGGTTTGCGAGCCGACCTGCAGCACCCGCCCACTCTCTCGAACCTTCGCCGCCACTTGCTTGGCTTCCTCGATCGTATGCGTCATCGGCTTTTCGAGATAAACGTCCTTGCCGGCCTCCATCGCCGCCAGCGCGATCGGAGCATGCCAATGGTCCGGGGTGGCAACGATGACGGCGTCGATATCGGGCCGTGCCAAAACTTCGCGGTAGTCAAGCGTCGCGAACTCGGCCTTGGTCGCCTCTTGCGCCAATTGCTTGCGCTTTTCATAGACATCGCAAACCGCAGCAATCTTGACGTCCCCGCGCCGGTCGGCCATATCCAGCACCAGCTTCATCAAACTCGTGCCGCGACCGCCGACGCCGATCAGCACGACGTTGACGCGGTCGTTTGATGCAGCCGGCTGATCCGAGGCCTGCGCCGAGGATTGCGGCGGCGGAGCGGCGGCCGCCGTCGCGGCGAGACCCGCGAGCGCACTGGCGCCCACGGCACCCTTGACGAAGTCTCTGCGATGAACACCGCGTGTTTTCGACATGTCTTGCCCCCTAGACTACTGGGTGATTATAGGCGACCGGGGCCCTGGGAACCAAGCTTCGGAGCTCGTTGGAAGGAATAAAGTCTCTGTACACAAACCCGGCGCCTTGGGTCGGGGGCCCAAGGCGCCGGGGTTGGTCTTCTTGCGGTGCGGAGTTCCGAGGGCAGTAACGTCCCCTGGGCTTGCGCCCAGGGCTGGTATTAATCCGGAACCCACGGCGTCATGGGCGCTTTGGCACTCTTCCTTCGGACCCTTCCGCGAACGAAAAGCTCCAACTTTCTCGAGTAGAATCCAGTGGGCGGGCCCGTCGCTCGCGCTCTGGGCTCTGTCTCGGCGTTACGATTTGCCTGAGGAGACCTAGCGCCGCTTCAGCGTCGGGCGATCGTCTTCATCACCAGCGTCGGCGTCGGCGTCCGCGTCGCCCTCTTCCACCGGCACCGTACCGCCCGAAGGCACGCGCCGCAACCTCGGACGATTCGGATCTTCCCGCGCTTCCTTGCCGCGGCGAGTCAGAGCCGTCAGGCGATCTTTCACGTCTAGAAACTCCGACGTACTCACGACGTACTCTCTCTTGTTCGGGAGCAGTTCGTTGATCGTCCTTTGGGTCTTGACGATGCGGTCGCCATGAGGTGGATGACTCGAGAAAAGCTTCGCCATGCGCAGCCGCGGCCAACGGCGGAACCAGCGTCCAAGGCCTCCGGGCTTGCGCTTTTCGTCGGCCTGCATCTTCTCAAAGAAATCCACGAAGGCCGTCGGGTCATACCCGGCCTTGTAGAGATACTGCAACCCAAGGAAATCGGCTTCGGTTTCAAATTTGCGCGAGAAGCGCAAGAAACCGATCGGAATCGCGAGACCCGCCGCCTGGCGGATACCGTACCCCGTCCAGCCACCCATGAAAATCAGCGGAATGGTCGCGAAATTAATCAATTGCCCGCGCGTGGCCTGGCGCGTGCCGTGACGGCCGGCGACGTGGGCGATTTCATGCGCCATCACGCCGGCCAGTTCCGACTCGCTCTCGGCGCGCAGCATCAACCCGGCGTTGACGAAGAAAAACCCGCCGGGCAGAGCGAAAGCGTTGACTTGTTGGCTGTCGATCAACTTGATCGTGAACGGCACCTTGGCGTCGGAGTTCCGCACCAGGTTTTGCCCCACGCGGTTGACGTATTCGGCGACGACCGGGTCGTCGATGATTTTGGAATGGCGCTCGATCTGCTGAGCCATTCGCTTGCCGAGCGCGATCTCCTTCTCGATCGAGTAGAAGTTCATGCCCTTGCCGACATCGCGGTCGCCGATCGCTTCGACGTCTTGCCGCTTGTTCTTGGGCTTCTTCTTCGAGCCGTCGTTCTTCGGCGCCGCCGTCAGCGAAGTCGCCAACACCAGCACCAAGAAAGTCGCCAAGGTCCGCACAGTCATCGAGAGCCTCCGATTCCCCTTATCGGCACAAAAGAGGACCACTACCAGTATACTCCGTCCGCCCAAATCAGAAAACGTTTTTTCGCCCGCCTCCGGTACTATTGTTGAGTCTCGCAAAATAGAGTGACACCTTTTGGTGTTGCCGTACGTATTCTTATGTATGGGAACACCGAAAGGAAAGCGCCGCGATTTCGAAGCATTGGAGAAACGCCGTTTCGAAGCGATGCGTTTGCTCGATGAAGGACTCAATCAGTCCGAAACCGCCAGGCGTCTGACAGTCGCCCGCCAAACCGTCAGTGAGTGGCGACGACAGTACCTGGCGCAAGGCGAGGCCGGGCTGCGCAAGGCCGGCCGCGCCGGCCGCAAGCCGCTATTAGACGCCACGCAGCTCGAACGCCTGGAGATCCTGCTGCTCGAAGGCCCCGAGGCGCACGGCTTCCCGACGCCGTTGTGGAGCTGTCCGCGGGTGGCTCGTCTGATCCGAGACGAGTTCGGCGTGCGCTATCACGAGGGCCATGTCTGGAAGATCCTGCGGGCGCTCGGCTGGAGCCCGCAACGCCCGGTCGGCAAAGCCCGCGAGCGCAACGAAGAGGCCATCCGCGACTGGAAGTGCAAGAGGTGGCCGGCCATTAAAAAAAAGCCCGCAAACAAGACCGCACGATCGTCTTCATCGACGAAAGCGGATGGAGTCAGAAGCCGCATCGTTGCCGCACCTGGGCGCCGCGCGGCGAGACGCCGCTGCTGGAGTTCAACTTCAATTGGCAGAAGCTTTCGGTGTCGGCCGGGTTGACGTTGCGCAACTTTTACTTTCGGCTCTATCCCGGCGCGATTGGCGAGTTGGAGGTCATCGACTTTCTGAAGGCCTTGGTTCGCCACATGGACGGCCCGTTGATGATCGTCTGGGACCGCTTGCCGGCGCATCGCAGTCGGATGGTGCGAGAGTTCATTGAACTCTCGCAAGGCCATATCGTGACGGAGTATTTGCCGGCGTATGCGCCGGAGCTGAATCCGGTGGAATACATCTGGGCGTACTGGAAACAGCACGAGTTGCCGAACGTCTGTCCGAAGGACTACTGGGAACTCGACGAACGTGCCCGCAAAACGCTGCGGCGCATGCGCCGCAAACCGCGCTTGATTACCGCTTTCTGGAAACAGTCTTCTCTTTGTCTCGATTGACAGGATATTATGCGAGACTCAATAGGCGCGAAGCTGCGTCCCGGCAACGTGCACAGCGCCGAGGACTGGGACGAGCTGCTACTGCCGGAGATCGAACGACAACAGGCGGAGGGCAAACAGGTGACGTTCCGCGCCGACGCCGCCTTCGCCAAGCCCGAGATCTACGAGGCGATGGAGGAGCGCGGCGTGGACTACGTGATTCGCATCCCGGCGAACAAGAGCCTGGAGCTGGAGATCGAGGACATCCTGTTTCGGCCACCGGGCAGGCCGAACGCCAAGCCCCTAGTGCGCTACAAGAGTTTTCGCTATCAGGCCGAGAGCTGGTCGAAGGCAAGGCGAGTTGTCGCCAAGGTCGAGCATCACCAGGGCGAACTATTCCCGCGCGTCGGATTTGTCGTGACGAGCATGAGCTTGCCGAGCCGCTCGGTCGTGCGGTTCTACAACAAGCGCGGCACGGCGGAGCAGTGGATCAAAGAAGGCAAACAGGCCACGCACTGGACCCGCTTGTCGTGTCACCGCTTCCGAGCCAACGAGGTACGGCTGCAACTCAGCGTGCTGGCCTACAACCTGGGCAACCTGTGGCGGCGGCTAGGGCTGCCGCAGCGAATCAAAAGCTGGTCGCTAACGAGTTTGCAACACAGGTTGATGAAGACCGGCGGTCGGCTGGTCAAGCATGCTCGCTACTACTGGTTGCTGCTGGCGGAGGGGCATCTGAACCGGCGGCTGTTCGGTGACATGCTGCATAGGATCTGGGTGCTGCCTGTGCCGGGTGGGTAGCGTTGCCCGGGCGAGGATCAACAGTTTTTGGCTCCAAAAAGGTTTCGCAGGGAGCAGTGTCGGCCGGAGCGCCGTTCAGTCCGCTCAATCAACGTCTGTGAGCGGACGGACGAGCCCTGGCGCCTACCGGCGGAGGTGATGTGCAGGGTTCAGCGCGAAAAGACGTGGTATTCGGCGCAGCGGGGGTGTATCCTGTGACCGTGCCAGGGCCAAAATGGAAATCCTGGAGTAATGCTTCTACTCTTCGATGGTGCCGCCGGGTGCATTGGAGTGCAGCTAGAATTTGGGCTTGGAAACTTTCTCAATCTCTAGCAGATATCGAGTTACCGCACGAATTGTCTCACTCTCTCCTTTAACATCGACGAATAGCGTATCTGGACCCGTTCTCAGCCCCGACATGTAATACGCCATAATCGCCCTGCGGCCGTCAATCAAAGTAATTCTCAGCTGAGGTAGAGTGTCGTACAAAAATAAGCGAACCTTGTCTGGATGAGCGAGTCTAGAGCGCAGCTTCTCAATGCCCTCAATGTTAGCATTGAGTTCTTTTCCGAGGAATCCTTTCGACTTATTGGGATATCGAAGCTGTTCTGCGACCTCCAACCACGGCGACTCTGGATTGAGCATAAGAATGTCGAGACTGAGGTCACGTTGAGCGCTTAGCCTACGCCAGAGCGTAATGTCGCGGAAGACCTTCTCACCAGTGGTCACTAGCATCTTGATACTCGAAGCCGTTCCCAGTGCTTGGTAGAGCTCCACATTATGTCTACTGATTCCGATGAAGACCTGCGACTTCGTTGAGCGTTCAAATGGGATCTCCGGGGCCACGATCTGCCTAGCAACCTCGTCGTATAAAAACGCTGGAACGCCGGTTCCTGGTGCTCGGACAACTATCTCCTCGCAATTGCGCAAGGAGTCTTCGGAAATCAGATGTGTGAAGCACGTCAAGAACTCCTCCAGCTCGTTCCCCGGTCGGTGCCAAAACTCGGAGCCGTGCCGATCTGAGCTCAGAGAAAGGCTTAACGTGAGTTCTTTGCGGGTCTCCACTGATGTCAGCCGTCGAGTTTCGAGGCCAATGTCGGTAGCTGTCTGCCGCTTCAGGAAAAGGATTCTCTCGAGAGATCGGTGACAGCCACCGAATAAAGAATCTTCACCCGGCTGGCTCGAACGAGCGTCGAAGTAGAAAGCCTCCCAACGCCGTTCAAGTGTCTCGAATTAATACTGGGCCGGTCCGTAAGGGCCGGACCCAGTCCCAACCCGCAACCTCCGCCCGGGCGAACGACCGGCTTGCCGGTCGTTCGGGGGCCTGGGGCGGGGGACGAATTCGGGCCGAGTTCGGGGACGGAGCCCGAACTCGGCCAAGATCGGCTTGACGCTACCGCAAAGAGAGTACGATCCGCCGGGATCAGCGATTCGTAAGTGAAACCCACGCGGGCTCGGCAAACAGCCGAGCCCGCTAGCACGGAAACTCGTAGCCTGTCCCCGACTTTTCCCCCCGACTTTTCCCGACTTTTCATGGTGCGGGCAGAGAGACGAAGACAGCGACTCCGTTCAGCTATTGGATGTTGACGGTCACCGTATTGGCCGTCTTACCGTCTACCGTTAGAAGGATGTTCACCTCACCGCGGCCGATCAGTGATCGGGGCAGAGGGCCGAAGGGGAGTTCGGGACGGGAGTTCGGGGGAGTTGGGGGAGTTGGGGGAGTTCGGGGGGAGTTCGGGGAGTTCGGGGACGGAGCCCGAACTCTGGATCTGGGAAGAGATCGGGGACATCCATGATAGGTATCTGTCAAGTTACCTCAAGTAGGGGTGGACGCAGTCACCCCGCTCCCTCGTGGCGGCAAGGGTTCTCGAACAGTGCCGAAAATTGCGACGACCCGGCGTTGGCGAATCGATTAAGCGGTCCCGAAGACCAGACATCCATGTGCCGCCTCGAGGGGCTCGTTGCGCGAGCCGCCGTCGCGGAAGATTCAGTTTGGGTCTTTACCCGCCGAGAAAGTCGGGGCAGGCTGCGACTTATTGCGGACTCAAGGAAACGGACTTCTCCTGCGCCCGGGGGGGGCCGGGGGGAGGCGGTTTTGGGGGCATCGCCGTTCGTGTACCCGGGCGACGGCATCGGATACGGCTCGGTTACCCTCGCGGCTCGGTTTGGGCTCCCGCCCGCCCCCGGATCAATTGTGGCACTGCTTGCAGAGGATCTCTTTCGGCATCGTCAGCATTGCCTTGGACGTTTCGCCGTGGGCGTTGTGGCACATGCCGCATTCCTGTAGCTGATGCACCGGGTGTTCGTGCGCCGCGTTGAAAGCTGCTTCCTCGTGGCACGCAAAACACCCGCCCTTGAAGCGAAAGCGCCCGCGACGGCTCACGCCGTGACATTGCGTGCAGGCAACATCCGCGAGAGGCGGGTGCCGGAAGAAAGGCTTGAACTCGGCGGGAGCGCCTTCCCCGACAAAGAATTGTACTTCTTCGCGTCCGCCTTCCCACACTAACGCCAGCGTGTGCCGCCCCGGCGCGGCTTGAACAACGGCGTGGAAGACTTCGTTGAAGGGTTCTTCGGCCGGCACCGCTTTGCCGTCAAGTTCGAGCTTTCCCTCGGACGCGGTGGCTACGATATCGACCTTGGCGTCAGTGAGCGCGGCGCCGTCGACGGGACGCATGATCTTGCCTTCGGCGAGAAGGTGAGACGGCGCCGGCGCGGTAGCCACGATGGCGAGTCCCAAAAGAAGAGGCAGGTTGTGTGGGCTGATTCGTGGGAGTCGCGCAGCGGTCCGGACTCGATCGGCAAGGGTGCAGCCGGGTTGGCAGCCGCGGGGGCTGCGATGGGCAGGCCTGGAGACCTGCCCCACTGCCGGTGCTCGCGATGGACCGCCGCGAGTGCCGGCCACCACGGCGGCATCCCGTAGTGAAAGTCCAACTACGCGAAAAAAGGGTACAGCCACCGATTTCCGCCGTCCTTCAGCTGGGAAACAGAGCGTTTCGAGGAGCGAAAATCGAATGGCAGTCCCCCTTTTTCGCTCGAACATATTCTTGCCGCGGGCTACCCGATGTCACTACAGCTCGATACGGCAGATCGAACCGGCGTACTTGCTCTTGCTGTCCTTGTGCCCGGGAGCGACGCCGGCGTCGCAATAGTAGAGATTTCCCTGATACCAGGTCATCCCATGCGGGTCCGGGTCATGGCTGTTCAATTGGACCGCCTCGACGATGCGTCCGTTCTCGGCATCGAACTTGAGCACGCGGAAATCGTTCGAGAACATGCACCAGATGTACTTGCCGTCCCAGGCGAGGCCGTGGGCTCGCTCGAGAGGTATCGGGAATGAACTCGAAACGTTCATGTCGGCGTCGGACCGCACGATTGCGTTGGGATGAAACTGCGTGATCCACAAGGAGTCTTGCGCCCAGAGAAGCCCGTGGAGCCCGCCGCCGTTCGGTGTCGTGTAGTTCTTGACGTGCTTGCCGGTCTTGGCGTCGAGTTTGACGATGCGGCCGCCTCTTTCGAGATCATGCGGACGCCGATCGCGCAGAATCGGCGGTCCGTTGGCCGCCATGAACACGGAGCCGCCCCCGGCCGCGATACCGCTCGTGTTCGACGACTGCGTTTCGTGCATCGTCAACGGCTTGCCCGTTTTCCAGTCGAGGAGGTAGGCGCGATCGGTGATTTGCTCGCCGACCCAAAGTCCCTCGGGCGTGGCTTCGAGTCCGTTCGGGTTGCCGTCGGGCGATTGGTAGAGAATCTCGACGTTGCGACGCATCCGAAGGGGATAGTCGTGGCCGTCGCTGTCGCTTACAGTTCGCGGGGCGGCCGCCGAGACGTTCGGCGCAAGCAAGGCGCCGCCCGCCAAACCACCGAGTAACGCTCTGCGAGTCAACATGGCGAATGCCTCCTGTTGGCGAATGCGCCTTTATTGTCGGCGAGGTGGAGCACCGAGCGCAAGAAACAACAAAGGCTTTTTTCGCCGTGTCCCTTCACGGGGAACCAGAGCGGCAAGAGTGCAAACGCGGTCCGGAGTCGGACTTTGGCGGCGAGGTGGCGCGACGAGCGTTGTCGACGGTTGATGCCGGGTTAGCGCACTTCGAGCAGAACGTTGTTGCTTGTGACGCCCTGGGTTTCGATGCGCAGCGGGTGGATGCCCGCGGGGAGGTCCTCGGGGAGTTCGGCGTTCACCTGATAGAGCCCGGTGAAAAGCGGGGCCAAGCCGCTGAAAACCACGTCGGCGTCGCGCCCGGCCACCTCGACGCGTGGAACGATCAAGGTCCACGAAAGCGGCGAACGGGGAACGCCGGCGCCGCTCAGTACGGGCGGGTCAACGGCTCCCAGCCCGGTCGCGAAGATTTGCACGGTCTCTCCCGGCCCAGGCGGCATCCGGGCCGCGTGTTGATTGGTGCTGTTGAGAATCGCGCCGAAGCCGGTTTGCGAGTCGAAAAAGATGCCGGGTTGGGTTGCCCTTACCGGGAGCGTGACGGCCTCGCCGGCGCCGGCCGCCGAGGTAATGAAGATCTCGGCTTGGTCGGCAGGCGATTCAAACGGCGCCATCCAATTGATTTGCGTGGCGGAAACGAACAACAGCGGCGCGGGGGTTCCATTGATCAAAACCGTCGTCCCGGCCAATTGTCGCGGCAGGGGAAGGGTGGGGGCCCAGGCGGGTTCGGCGGCGGCCGTCAACGCCGTTCCGAAGATCGAATAGAGCCCGCCGGGGCTGACAACCCGCTGCTCGGCGGCTCCGGCGGTGTTGAAGCTCGCTGCGTTGACGACGCCGGCCTGGGAAAACGACGGCCCTAGTCCGGTGGCTACCGCCGTGGCCGTGGTGCGCATATCCCGCGCCTGCTCGATCTCGGCCCGCAGAATGTTGAAAACGCCCTCCGACGCCAAGCGCCACTCGATGGCAATACGACCGCTCGCGTCGGTCATCGCGCGCGAAGGGGTCGCCACGCCGTCTCCGCTTGGGATCAAGACAACGGGGACTCCGCCGTAGTGCAACTTGTCTTCGTCTCGCAGCCGGAATACAACCGGCAACGGCACAACGCCGCCCTCGCCCGCCGACTGCGAATCACCCGACTCCAGGGCGAGCCGCAAGCCGCCGAGTCCGTCCCGCACGCGCACGATCGTGCGAGCCGTGTCATACCCGGGGTTGGCGGTGCGTGCCATCAACCGCGCGATTCCGGAACTCATTCCATTCACGCTGAAGGCCGCTTCCCGCTCCCCGGCCGGAATCGTGACCGACGAAGGAATCTCGATGGCTCCGCTGTCGCTCGACAGCATCACGTCGATGTCGGCGTCGAGGGGATTGTCGATGCTCACTGTCGCGGTTGCCGAGCCGCCTCGGATCACTCCGGCGGCGGGCCAGGTGGAAAGATGCAGCCACCGCACCAGCTCCGTGCGCGCCGTGCCGCGCTGATCGACGGCTTGGTGAAAGAAGGTCTCCCATTCGGTTCGAATGCGGTTGAGTTTGGCGAGCGTTTCGGGTGTTGGATTCTCGCCTTCGGCAACGAGCAGCACGATCGCAAAGTTGAAGTCCTTCTGCGCCACGCTCGGTCTCGGCCGACGCGGACCCTCCGCGTCAATGATCATGTCGACGGAGATTTCGCGCCGAGTCCCATCGAAAGCGACGCCGATCGACGGGGACGCGCCTGGGGCCCGCGTCACGGAAGGATCGTCGACGACAAAACTCGGAGGGACGTCGTGAGCTTCGCGCAGCTCCATCAGGTACTGATCGAAGGCACCGTACTTTTCGACCGCGCCGACGGTTTCAAATTGCGGCGTCGTCATACCGTGGTCGGTGATGCGATTGCCTTCGAGTACCGAGGCGTCGGAGTTGAAAAAGAAACTCCAGTGGGCGTCTTGACGCCCCAGTAAAGCCTCCGATGCCGACTGCGTCATGGGATCGAGAAACCGGACATACACCAGAAAGCGGTGGCCTGATTCCTGACCGAAGACGGAGAGCGTATTGTTATGTCCCAGCAGGGAAATCGTTGTCTCGGGGTCCTCGGGGAAATTGGAGAGCGGCCCCATATTGAGAAAACTTTGCAAGCGTAGAGGGGAGCCGAACGGTTCACCGAAGTTGAAGACAGGGTTGCCGTCGGGCTGCGGGCTGCCGATGCCCTCCACGTCGTTACGGACGTTGAGTTCAAAGGCAAAGGCGCCGGGCCCGGCCGGGAGTCGCAGATCATTGAACAAGACGATGAAGTCGTAGGCGTCTCCGTGGTTTCGGTAGAACTTTTGCGTGACGGCGACCGCGTCGACATCGCGTTCGTCGGTAAAGATCTCGGCCAACGCGCCCGGGGTCGCGGTCGGAGCGCCCAGTGAAAAATCAACGGCGCGCACATCGTCTTCGAATCCGCCGGGCATCACACCCACCACGATCGAGGCCAAGTTGACGGCAAGGTAGTGGAAGTCGATCCGTCCGTCGATGTGGAGGACGGCTTGAAACGTTTGCCGCCGCCCTATGGTTGTGAAGGTGAATTCAGGGACGTCGTCCCATGTGAAAACAACACGGTCGGCGGCGACAAAGGCGGTCACTTTCGAATCGGCTCGACTGGGGTCGAGGTCGGTGAAGAGCGGGGCGATGCGGGGCGGCCCGGCGGCGGCGCGCGAGAGGCTGCGCGCGGTGGAGCCGGCTTCGGGTTCGACGAAACTCAAATTGCCGTCGGAATGGACCCAGGTCGTCTCGTGAGATTGATCAAAGAAAGGAAAAGAGAACGGCAGCACGACGTTTTCGGCGTCGTCGTCCGCCAGCGGCAACGGCGAGCCCAGCTCTCTCGCCTGTTCGTCGAAACCCAACGGCAGCGGTTCGGCGGTATAGCCGTTTTCAGCGGGGCGCAGAGTGACGCTAAGTTGGTCGAGGTCGAAATCATTGGGCCGCAAGACGACGCCGTCGGAATCATCAAGGATCGCGATGTGGCCGATATCGTCGCGAACCGCCGCCTGCCGCGGCGTCGACAAACCGGCGACCAATCCGCGCCGCCCGGTTTCCTGGCGATGCCGCAACAGTTCCGAGACGACACGGCCGCGATAGGTGCCGTCGAAGCGACTTGTCACGTCGGCGGCTGACAGCACGCTCGTCCCCGACACAACCAGCACGGCGAGCAAACGAAGAGCATGGCGCGACGGCCGTGGTGAGGAGACGGGATTCATGCGGTCGGGGGATCAGGCTTGCGGCAATCGTTTCTTGGCAGGGAAGTCGCGGACGCAACGCTTGGCCCGTGAATTCTCAGCACGCCCGCTGATGCGGCGGCCGGCTAGTCAAGGCGCGTCAAGAAAATCGGTAAACCGTCCTTGTTGGAGTAGTTGGGCCGGTAGCGGTCCACGTTGTACATGGTCTCGACATCGACTTCGCGCGGTCCGAGACCGGGGTCGGGGATGTCGGTGATGGAGTAACAGCCGTTCTGAATGGCCATCATCTTCGCGGTCACTCCCTCGACGATGCAATCAAGAGCCATGGTCGCGAAGGTCGTCGCGATCATCCTGTCGAGAAAATCCGGATCACCGCTCCTTAGTTGATACGTGAGGTCGGCGACGACGGTTTCCTCTCCCGAAGAGTCCTTGAGACGATCGCTAAAGGCTTCGGCGATGCTGACCTTCTTGCGATGCCCGTAGGCGTCCGGAGGCCCCTTCTCCTCCACGGGACGCCCTACCCATGTGGCGCCCTCCGACAGAACCACCAGAGAATAATTGCTCGGGTTGTTCTGCTTGTCAGTGATCAGCAAGTCGATGAGTTTTTGAAGATCAAAGTGGTGCTCCGGAATGCAACACCGAATGTTGGCGACATAGGCCGTGTATAGAGCGGTGAAACCGGCGTCTCGGCCGAAGATGCGAAAGACGCCGACGCGCTCGTGGGACCCGACCGTCGTACGCATGCGCTTAACCTCGTCCGCCGCGCGCGTCAACGCCGTCGAAAAGCCGATGCAGTATTCCGTGCCGCAGACGTCGTTATCCATAGTCTTGGGCACGCCAACGACCGGAAAGCCTTCGTCGGAGAGCACCTTGGAGTAGCTCAGCGTGTCGTCGCCGCCAATGGTCAACAGGTGGTCGATGCCTAATCTGTCCAGGTTCTCCCTGACGATCGGCGTCATGTCGACGACGCCGCTTTCTACTTCCTTGCAGCGGCCGAGCTTCGGTTTCACATGCTCGGGGACACTGTCGACGCGCATCTTGGACGGTTTGGTGCGCGACGTATGCAGAAAGGTGCCGCCGGACCGGTCGATACGGCGTGTGATTTGGGGATCGAGCCGTACCATATACTCTTCATCAAACCCATCGTCGAGGTTCGGGTGCGTGAGCCCGGCCCAGCCGCGGCGGATGCCGATCAGGTCGTAGTCGCCGATCGCGGTGGCGCCGTACACCACGGATTTGATCACGGAATTAAGTCCGGGGACATCGCCGCCGCCAGTGAGAATTCCTATCGTTTTCTTCGCCATGCTGCGTTTTCTTACGAGTTCGACCCGTTGGTTACAGCTGTCGGTTGCGACCACCCGTCAGCCGAGAAATACTTCCGCGGAGGGGTCGGTCTCCCAAGCCAAATGATTGCTGTAAAGCAGGATCAGCGCTTCCGGGTATTGGTCCTTGAATTTCGCGTGAACGCGTTGTTGCCAACCCTCGCCGAGCGCGTCGCTGGTCCGATTGTTCTTTTCGAAGAACCCGTTTCCGTCGTGGGGGATTTCGAGAAAGTCGAGCACCTCGGCGACGAAGGGCAGATTCGAGACCAAGATCGCCTGCGCGGCCTCCCGAGCCACGTCGTTATCACCCTCTTCGAGCCGACCCCATAGGCGCGGGAGAGCCTTGCGCAGCTTCTCGCGGTTGAGCTTATTCATGGCGGCGTGCACCTTAAAAGAATCGTAGACCTGAAAGGTGCGCAATTTACCCATCGACACGCCGCGCATCAGCTCCTCAAACTGCTCGCGCCCCAAGCCTTGAAAAACCGCCGAAAGCTCCATGAGATTCGAGAATAGCACAGGCTCCGGGAACGGTCGAAAGAGGCTGTGAGGGGCCGTGAATCGATGCGGGAAACGTTCCCGGGGAGGGCCGGCTAGTGCAGCTTCTCGTCCTTCTCGACAAGCCCGTCGCGGAGCTGGATCACGCGGTGGGCGTGCATGGCGACGCCGTGCTCGTGGGTGACGAGAATGATGGTGTTGCCCTGCTGGTGAAGTTGGTCGAACAGCGCCATGATTTCGTCGCCGGTCGCGGTGTCGAGGTTGCCGGTCGGTTCATCGGCGAGAAGGATCGAGGGGTGGTTGACGAGAGCCCGCGCGATGGCTACCCTCTGCCGTTGACCGCCGGACAGTTCGTTCGGTTTGTGATACATGCGGTCGGTGAGGTCGACGTGCCCGATGGCGCTCTGGGAAAGCGCGACGCGTTCAGCGGGTGGGATGCCGCTATAGACGAGAGGCAATTCGACGTTCTGAAGCGCCGTCAGACGCGGCAATAGATTGAAGGTCTGGAAGACGAATCCGATCTCCTTGTTCCGGATGTGCGCCAACTCGTCGTCGTTCATCGAGCTGACCAACCGGCCCGCGATATAGTATTGCCCCACCGACGGGGTATCGAGGCAGCCGATCAAGTTCATCAGGGTCGACTTCCCCGAACCCGAAGGCCCCATGATCGCCACATACTCGCCTTTTCGGATCTCGATATCCATCGATCGAACCGCGTGGATTTCCTGATCGCCCATGACATAGGTTTTCCACAAGTCGTAGGTGCGAATCACCACCCCGTCGCGGCGAAGTTGCTCGCCGACGTCTTGCGGATTGGAGACTGTCGTGGTTGCCATGGTTACGGTCGGTCCCTCGGAGGCTGTGTTAAGGACGGATGCGCAACATAAAACATAGGAGAATCGGCGGCCCGAGCTCGATCGCTCTCGGTACGGCTATGGCTAAAGCCTTACGGTAAAAGGCCGTTGAAACGGCCTCGTACCGGACGACGAGCCGTCTGAACCGGCCCTAAAAGGGCCCCGCCTATATGCGAGCCCAAGCCCGGTGAACCGGGCTAACCCACATTCGCCTCTGTTTCCGTTGCTCGCATTGCGAGAGGATCGTCCAACATTACGTCGTATACCCGCTAACGGCTCCACCAACTCGATGAATCGTCGTCGTTCTTGATGCGGATCTTCGCCTTGTTCTTGAGCGTTCGGAGAACTTTGTAGTTTCCCGTAATGATCTCGGTCTGTTCGTCCAGGCCGGCCGTGGCTTCGATGTGGGTCGTGCCGGTGACGCCGGTGTTCACGCGTCGAAAGACGGCCTTGTTTTCCTCGACGACAAACACGCCCTCGATTTCCTCGTCCGGGTCGGGCAACGTGCCGGCCGCTTGGGCGCTGTTGGGGTCGTCGGGTTCCACAAGCGCCTTGGCGGGTCGAACCGTTAGGGCTTGAATCGGCAGCGTCAGGACGTCGTTCCGCGTGGCCGTCGTAATGCGCGCGGTGCAGGACATGCCGGGCCGAATCGTCGTACTCGGATCGTCCAAGGCGACGACGACCTTGAAGTCCTTGGCCTCTTGCGAGGTGTTGGCGGTTTGCGAAGCGGCCAGGCCGGTGCTGCGAAGAATCGCCGTATTGCCGATTTCGATCACGCGGCCTTCGAAACGCGAATCCGGCAGGGCGTCGACTTCGATCTCGGCGATTTGGTCGAGCGTGACGTTGACGATATCGGTTTCGTCGACCTTGATTTCGGCCGTGATCAGCGACATGTCGGCGATCGTCATGATCAAGCTGGCCGAAGAGTTCTGTATGCCGGGGACAACCGTCTCGCCCACGCGAACCGGCAGGTTGGTCACGATGCCGGCCAACGGCGCGACGGAATAGTGCTTCTCCAACACATCGGTCGCGCGAAGCAGTTGAGCCTCGGCCTGATCCACTCGGCGGTCGGCGGACTGTTGTTGCGCCACCAATTGATCTCTTTGGACTCGAAGCTCCTCCAATCGCGCCTTGGCCTCTTCCACCGAGGCCGCCGCGGCTTCGTAATCCGCGCGGGCCCCATCGTAGTCTTGACGCGAGATGAGCTTCTCTTCCAATAACTGCCCGGCTCGTTCGTAGCTGATGAGGGCGCGTTGCCACTCGGCTCGGGTGCGAGTCAACACGGCTTCCTGGGTGCGTTGATTAGCTTCGTTGGCCGCGATGCCGGCGTCGCGGGCGGCCAGTTCGGCGCGGAAAAGTTGGAGCGAAGCTTTCTGGGCGGCGACCTCGGCGGCGGGCTGAACGGTTTCCAGCTTGGCGAGTCGCTGGCCCGGCTCGACACGGTCGCCCTCGAGAACGTAGAGATCGGTGATGCGCCCCAGGCTGTTGGCGCCGATGTTGACGTAATTGCGGGGAGTGATTTCTCCCGAAGCGATAACGACCTGTATCAGATTCCGGCGCTCAACGCGGCCTGTTTGCACCTCGACGACGCCGCGCCGACTGTAGGCGTAAATACCCCCGCCGATCATCGCGACCAGGAGAGCTACTCCGCACGAGATAAGAATCTTTTTCATCGTCGTGAATGGGGCCGCGCCGGCTCTATCCCGCCGCCTTTTACTACGCAGTCCGCGGGAGAGAAGTTCCCGGTTACTGTACTGACGTTCAAAGAGCCCGGCCGGTTAGCGGAGCTCGACAAATAAACGGATCACGGAACGATTCACTCGCGCAATTCACTCAAGATTTAGACCGGGATTGTCGACAAACAGCCGCCGTTCCAGTCTAACAGAGAGAGATTTGGCGCACTCCGCGAACCTGGGCCGCTCGTCCGATTCGGATTGCTGCTCGCTGAAGTGCCGCGGCAAGAGCGGCGCCAAAGTCTGCAAAGGCGACGGCGGCGGAGGCGGTTGTACGGTGACCGCGTCCCCGGAAGTGAGCTGCTCCGACGGCATCGACAACGACTTGTGACGGCGCCGTCGACGGCTCCGATCCCGATCGCGGCGGGACCAATGAAAAAGGCCCGCGCAGCTCCGATGGTACGGATAAACGATCTAGACGGATTCACCGACTGCGCCGATTCCGACTGCAGCAAGGCGCAAGCCTGTCGCTGACCTTGCAACGATGCGACGCGGCGTCGCAACTCGCCGAAGCGTCGGCGCCGAGGGACTCCCAACTCACGGCGCCCTCCACCGGCCTGGCGCAACCCGTCGACCCAAAACGCAAAGCAATCACACCCGGCTCTCCGGCGAGCCTTACCCGACGCCGTAGTTGTTGCGGTGACTTAGTCGTACGGTCGATACCTTAGGAGCGTAGTAGAATACCCCCGCCCCGTTTTATGTCTCCAGGACCATTGACGTGGAGGCGGCGTTCAATTCACTCTAGGGTTATAGGTCTTACTAGGACCTTTGTGCGCCGGAACGACCCGGTGCGGGCTATCGGTGTAGGCTCTTTCGAATTGTAAAGTAGTCGTCGTTCCGCGCAGGCAATGGAGTCAGTTCTCACAGTCCCTTCGGTTCTCGTCCGGCTATTGGCCATGGCGTGGACGATCCTGATGGTCGTCCGATCACGCGATTGGCGGCTTGCTTTCCTTCCTCTGCTGTTGCTCATCATGGCGCTACAGCCCATGCTTCCTCATCTGTCGCAGTGGGACGCCATGGTCATGCAGGTGTCGGTCTTAACCGTGCTTGTCGTTTCCATGCTTTGTGTTCTCGTTCGCCGCAAAGACTATCGTTGGGGCGGCACGGCTCTGAGGGGCGTGTTGATGTTGGTGACGCTCTACCAGACGGCGGCGTTGCTGACGGGCAGTTGGGCTATCACCTTGGGCCCCTCGCATTCGGAATTCTCGGTCAGCCTCTTGCTGTGTCTGACCGTTGTGTTGTTCGGTCAACTGTTCAGCGAACGCCGGGTCGCCGAGCGACGCCTGCGCGACCAGGCTTTGCACGATTCGCTGACGGAGTTGCCGAACCGTATCTATTTCATGAACGTCCTGAAACAGGCTCACGGCCGATCTCGCCTGCTGCGAAACTCCTTCGCCGTACTGTCGATCGGCCTCGACCGCTTTAAAACGCTCAACAGCCGATTCGGACACGCTGCCGGGGACCAATTTCTAATCCAAGCCGCTCGGAAATTGCAGGAGGAACTCCGCCCCGGCGATGTTGCGGCTCGGCTCGGAGGCGACCAATTCGCCGTCTTCCTCGCCAAGATCAAGAATAGCTCCGAAGCCGAAGAAGTGGCCGCTCGCCTCAAAACCAAGCTGGCCGAGCCCTTGAGAATGGAAGGCGAAGTCGTCGCCACAACGGCGGGCATCGGTATCGCTTGCAGTACGACGGGCTATCAGCGGCCCGAAGACATGTTACTCGACGCCGACACGGCGATGTATCGCGCCAAGGCCCTGGGAAAAGGCTACAACGAGCTCACCGACATCCGCAGGCATACCCACGCGATCTCGGGTCTGCAACTGGAAGAGGACCTGCGGGGGGCATTGGAGCGCAACGAATTCGTGATGTTCTACCAACCGATCGTGGAACTCGACAGCGGAAAGATCACCGGCTGTGAGGCGCTGATCCGGTGGACTCACCCAAAACGCGGTCTGATTTCCCCCTTGGAATTTATCCCCGCCGCCGAGCAAACCGGCTTGATCTTGCCGATCGGAGAGTGGGCGCTACAGACTGCTTGCCGCCAGAATCAGGCCTGGCACGCCGCCGGACTCAAGGGACTACGTATCTGTGTCAACGTTTCTCCCAGACAACTTCATTCGCCGAACTTCCTCGACGTCGTCCGCGAAGCTTTGAAAAAGACCAAGCTTCCGCCGCGGCATCTGGAGCTCGAGGTGACCGAAAGCGTCCTGATGGAAAACCCCGAGGCGGCTTCGAAAGCTATCGAGAGTCTTCGAGGCCTGGGCGTTCGCATTGCCGTGGACGATTTCGGAACCGGGTACTCTTCGCTGAGCTATCTGTGCCGATTCGCCGTTCACACTCTGAAGATCGATCGTTCTTTCGTCGTGCGCCTCGCCGACGACCGCGAGCGAACCGGCCAAGTCATCTCCTCACTCACCGGCTTGGGACGCGGGTTGGGCCTGGACGTCACGGTCGAAGGCATTGAGACGAAAAGTCAATTGGCCTTGCTGCGGTCCTTGGGATGTCCGCTCGGGCAAGGTTGGCTTTTCAGCAAAGCCCTACCGGCGCATCAGATCGAAAGCTGGTGGCGGGACCACGGCAAAAACGGACGAAACGGCGACCAACATGCGTCGAGTCTGGCCGGGCTGGACTTCAACGTCCGCGAAGCTTCACGGCCCGACGCACAGTCATCCCCAGCCGTGAAAACCAACACAGGGTAACAGATCGATCCCCGACAGGAGAGCGGGCCGGCGTGGCCCGCAGTCATCGAAGTGTATCGCTTTGCGGCCGAGATGTCTCCGCGTTCGGGACCGGAGCAGTTTCGAACCGCCTCCAGTACCTCCTTCAAGGGCGGAATCAACCCTGCACGTGAACCTGAGTCGTGGGGCGAAAACTCAGCAACACTCGGCCCAACGTGGGGCGGCCGAAATGCGTGGCCGGATCGAAACGCACGCTCAAAAGAGCGTGCGCCAGCTGCGCGCGCAGCATCCTGTCGGGTTCCGGATAGCTGCCGGGCAATCGAATGATACGGAAATCGTAAACATAGCCTTGCCCGTCCACGAACGCTTCCACCGAGATATGGCGCGCCACGGCGAACGAGGGCGCGACGCTTACACTCGGCCCGCTGATCAGCGACCGGGTCAGGTACGTCAAGGGTATGTCGGCGTCGAGCGCCGGCGGCACAAAGTAGAAGTTCGTCATTAACCCCAAGAACAGAATCACGGCCACGAACACCCCGCCGGTCGCCGGCACCGCGATGGGCCGCATCGCGTTGCGGAAACGCATCTTCCAATGGCCCCAGGAACTCTCATTGGCATGGGAGAGCGCCACAAGCAATCTTGTCCGCAGATTGGGAGGTACCCCGATCGCTTGCAGTCGCCTCACCTCCGACACAAGGCTGTCTTCCCTTTCGTAGCGCCGGAAACAAGCCTCGCAGCCGCTCAAATGGCCGCGCATCAGCCAAGTCGAGACGGCCGTCAGCTCGCCTTCGACGTAGGCTGTCAGATTTCGACCTGCCCAACGGCAATTCATCACTTACTCCGCCTGCACCGCATAGCCGCCCGGGAGGTCGGACGCCAGACGGCGCCGCAGCTTCGATTTCAACGCCTCGCGCCCGCGCAAAATACGGGACTTCACCGTGCCGAGCGATATTTGTAACGTATCGGCAATTTCGCTGTAACGTAGATCCTCAACGTCGCGCAGCACCACCGCGACACGCAATCGTTCGTCCAGCTCTTGCAAGGCTTCGGCGATCGTTGTACCGAGTTCCTTGCGCATCACAAAGTCAAAGGGCGTACCGCGGTGATCGACAAGCCAATCCGCGCAGGGGGCCTCGCCCGCGGGCGGAGCCTCGGTGGAAACCTCGCCGCCGCGATGCCGCACAAACCAGCGCCGTTGGTTCGAAGCCTCGCGAACAGCGATGCGATAGATCCAAGTCTTGAGGCTGCAGTCGCCGCGAAATTCGCCGACTTTCCGAAACACCTTGACAAAAACGTCTTGGGTCACGTCGGGCGCTTCGCTGGGATCTCGAAGCAGACGATAGACGAACCGATAAACCGGTCGTTCGTAGAGTTCCAGAAGAGTTTCAAAAGCCTGCGGCGAGCCCAGCCGCAACCCTTGAATCAGTGCCGCATCCTCGGTTGGACACAGCGAGTTAACTACAAAGTCGTGCACCCGTCTCTCCCATTCTCGACGGAGAGGACTGCCCTTAGCCTATCAAGCAGTTCCCGCCGCGGCAAACCACTTGCACTCTACCTTAGCTGCCCAAGAACCAAAGACACCGCGAGGCGCGGGAAAGTTCCCTTGATCATGCAAGTGGAGCGTTTCGGCGAACCGTCGCAACCGACATTTCGCCATAGGCAGGCGGTGTAGATCGTCGGCTAGAACGCCGGGCCGGTGGGGACCGGCTTCAGTGTGAACGCCAACGGCGCGGCCAGGAATTCGCGCACCGAGCGCATCGTCTCCATCGTCCCGAAAAGAAACAGCCCCAGGACGTCTTCATTGCCGCGAACCGTGACCCGGCGCACAAAAGCAGTGTCTTTCGCCCCGCCGTAAAAGCCCACGCCACCCTGGGTGTATCGGTCTTCTTTCCAATGATCGACCCCGAAACCGTTGAACAGGGTCTGGATCGTGTCGCCGTTGACCCGCACCGACATGTGATTCAAACCTTGGCCCGCCGGCCCCAGGGACCGGTTGCTCACGGAGGACTCCACTTTGCGGCCGTCGGCCAACACGTAACGCCTTAATTGGTATCGACTGTCGTCTCGGGCGTTGTCGCGGCGCAGTTCAAAAGCATAGTAGTTCTTGTCGTCGGCCGCGCGCACAGCCCACCCCAACATGCCCGCATCGATTCGAAAAGAGAAATCCAGCCGGTAGTCGCCCAGCTTCATCGTCCCTTTGTGAAAAGCCAAGCCGTTGACCCGCAGATAGCCTCCGGGGCTGAGCGAAGTTCCGGCGCCGTCCCAGCGCTCAAGGCCTTTCTCGAAGTCATCTCGAATGAAAAACGCCGCGCGTTCCCGCACGGGTTGCTGCATCGTCCGCAGGAAAGACGCCGCCGGAGCCCGCACGCCGGCAAGCGTGCTGTTGCCCCAACTCGACAACTCCAGGCTAAAGCTCGCCGCGACGACCAGCACCACGGCCACGAACCCGACCTGACGAAAGCGCCGGTTCCTCCACAACTGCCCGCCCCGATAACGCCACCAATACGTCGGCCTCGGCATCGCGCGAACCGATTCCACCAGCACTGTCCACACGGCCCTTTTTTCGGAAAACTGCGAAAAGGCGCCGTCCCCGCCGACCAAAGCAGGATCGGCGTGTGACGATTTTCCTCCACCCAAAATCGTACTCATCTTCGTCTTCATGCGAGGCTCCTTTCTCAGGGCGAGGCCTGCAACTATTCTCGTGGTCACAGGGCGTTCGAGCGAAAGAAGGAAGGCTGTCATTCGACTTTCGCTCGTCGAACCGCCTTGCTTACAAACCCGATGGAAGGCAAAAAAGGCTGACGACAACCTTAGTATTTGCCTGGTCGGACTTCAACCCGACTGCTAATCCATTCTGCCCTCAGACCCATTTCAGAGCAAGAGATGTTTGAGGGAAATGATTGAATGAGACAAAAACGGTACTCCGGGGTCACAGAATGACGAGTTTTGTTTGAGTACTATTTTAGTAATGTACTGGTACTTTATTGACTATTCGCCTTCGCCCCGTGCTGTCCGAATCCAACCCGGGTCGTCTCATGGCAACCGCTTCGTCCGCCGCGCCAAGCTTTCACCCCTTGGACACACCGGGCACACGGCTGCCTTTTGCACCTATCGCTTAGCTTGGAGCGCCTCAGCTGAGCTTGCTCTTGAGGTCTTCGAGCGTCGGCGCTTGGCGCACTCGGATAGAGAATCCATAGCGCCGCCCGGGATCCGGTTCCCGCTCGGCGGTGTAGCCGCCGCTCGCGAACAACTGATCGAGAGCCGCCTCGATACGCGGCCGCAGCTCGGCGTCGGTTTCATCTGTATTCGGAGCTTCCAAGCGGTCATTGATGACCAGCTCCCAAGAGTCCCAAGCCGGCTGGAGCGCCGACGGATACTCGGGCTCGGCGAGCAGCGGTTCGACAATCGCCAGGCAGCGCCGGAAAGTTTCGAGAACCCGCTGCTCAATCGAGCCTTCGTGACCCGACTTCCCGGCATAGAGGAACCCCGGACCCGGATCGCCCAAGTCAACCGAGAAATTCCCCCGGTGCCCGGCCAGAAGAATCCCCGCCCCCTTCGGCATGTGGGCGTAATCGGCCAGGTCGACCCAGACTTCCGGGTTCGCCGTATCTTGCCGCAGCCGCGCGAAGACGGCCAGGAAGGGGTCCAGGCTGAAATCGGTCGGAGCCTCGGCAAGAAGCTTGAGGTGGATGCGTTGGAGATCGATCGCCATGCTGCCTGTGGGGTTGCGACGCCGCCGCCGGCTGGGCGGTTCGCCGATCGGGCGTCCGGGCCGCTCCGCCTACGACTGACTGTAGACCGTCTGCGCCTGCTCGATAAACAACGTTGCCTCTTCGACCCGCTGCCGAGCGCGCTCCGGCGTGACGCCGTCGATCCCCTCCTGCTCGGTACGGAAGAAGTTTTCGGCAAACGGCTTCCAGAAAACGCTCGTGTCGTAGAAGTGCGACCGGAATTCCTTGACCGTGTCGTACTTGTCGGAAAGCAGCAGCCCCCGCGTAAATAGGATCCCATCGGCCGCTTTCGTTACCGCTTGATGGGAAAGCTTCGCCGCCTGTGTGTGGTGTCCCTCGTCGAGAGCCAAAGACGCCTCGAAATTGAGCCGGTCGGCATCCTCGAGCATAAACTCAGCCTGGTCGACGACTGCACCGGCGCATTCGCCCACGCCGATGTTCTTCGTGTAGTCCCAGGGTTGGCGAGAGTCCCGGTAGAACTCCGGGTTTTCGTCGTACGTCGGCAGTTGCACCAGCTCGCCCAACTCGGTCTTGAGCCGCGCTTTGCCGACGCGGTTGACGACATCCGCCAGCGTCTCATCGCCGTCCTTTTCAGCGCTATAGAAATCGCTCAGCCTGCGCACTACGTCCGGCGCGTTCTTGGTGGCCACTTTACCCACCGTCAGCCCGAACGACTTGGCATTCTGCGTCGTCGTCCCTCCCAACACCACCTGCACGACCGGCGCGATATTGTTCCCCTTGCGCTGCACCGACCCGAAGAACCCGATATCGGCGATGTGGTGTTGACCGCAGGAGTTAAAGCACCCGCTGATCTTGATCTTCAAATCATCGCGATCGGCGATATCGCTCATGCCGTTGGCGAATTTCTCTTGCAGCACCGCCGCCATCCCCCTTGACGAGGTAATGCCGAGCTTGCACGAGTCGGTGCCGGGGCAAGCGGTGACGTCGGCCAAGCGGCCCGCTCCCACGGCGGCAATCTCAAGAGCCCTGAGCCCTTCATAGAAAGCCGGCAGATCACCGTTAGGCACCCAGCGGACAAGAAAATTCTGGCTCACCGTCGTCCGCACCGTGTCTTTGACATGCTTTTCGCACAGCCTGGCCAGGCCCCGCAGTTGGTCCGCCGAGATATCGCCGAGCGGCAGGAAGATCTCGACCATCGAGTAACCGGGCTGCTGTTGCGGGCGGACGTTGACGTCGAGCCAGCGCGGAAATTCAGGATGCACATCGACGGGAACCGTCAACTCCGATCCCGGCTTGAGCGGTGCGTCGGCGTAGGAGGCCTTAGCCTGTTCGAACTCCCGGCTCCAGCGCTCGTCTTGGGGAAGCCGCGCGATTTCTTCTTCGAGCAACCGCGAGAACTCTTCCATCCCCAGCCGGGCGATGAGAAATTTCATGCGTGCCTTGGCGCGGTTCTGCTTTTCGCCCAAACGCGCGAAGACGCGGGCGCAAGCTTGCGCCAGCGGCAGCATCTCGTCGGCGGGAACAAAATCTTTGTAGAGAGTCGCCATGTGAGGCAACGACCCGAGGCCGCCGCCCAGGAAGACTTTGAAGCCCTGCACCGGCCTGCCGTCCACCTCTTGAATCTTCGCGACGGCGCCGATGTCGTGCATCATCGCGAGACCGCAAGCGTGGCCTTCGCAACCGGAAAACGCGATCTTGAACTTGCGCCCGAAATTTTGCGCATCCGGGTGCCGCAATAGGAAATACGCCATCGCCCGCGCATAGGGCGTCACGTCAAAAGCTTCGTCGCGGCAAACACCGGAATCGGGGCAGCAGGTGACATTGCGGACGACATTGCCGCAAGCTTCCTTTGTCGTAATGCCGGCCTCGGCGAGGCGGCGCATCAGATTGGGCGTGTCGTTGATGTCGACGAAGTGATATTGAATGTCCTGACGCGTCGTCACATGGCTGACGCCGTCGGCATATTCTTCCGATAGGTCGGCTAGGGCGTGCATCTTGGCCTTGTCAAGCAAGCCCATCGGGATCTTGATGCGCTGCATCTGAACGCCGTCTTGACGCTGTCCGTAGACCCCGTGCCGCAGCCGAAACTCGAGAAAGACCTTCTCGGGCATCTGCCCGGCTTGAACGCGTCGAAGCTCGGTCTCGTAGACGTCGATCTCGTTGCGCATTTCCTCGGGCAGGTGCGCCCAACGGTCGTTGTTGACGTCGGTTACGGTTGTGGCCATGGCATCTCCCCCCTATTGGATCGAATCTCTACTATCTAGATAGAGATTACGCCCTTGCGACCATTATAACGACGGGACATTCGGAGTGCATTCCGACGGGGTGCGCGACTTCCCTCAGCACAATAGCCAACCCCATGATCAATGCGGGCGCCATCATGCCGGTGGCCGTCTACGGGTCGCGGGGTCTCTTCGATCGGCCGGGTTACGCCCTCGATCCTCTTTCGCCCCTGCCGGCCCTCAGACGCCGGCCCACTCACCACCTTTCGTGGGTATTGACCCTTCTCTTGACACAATAACTTGGCCTTACTACAAATCGTAGTAAACCGGGTTCTCAGTCGCAGCTCCCAAGCTGCGCAGCCCGGTCCCCGGAAATCGCGTCGTCGATCGCTGACTTGAGCCTCGAGTGCTCCACGGGGCGAGCAAGTCGTTTAATCCAGGATTTCCATTTTGGCCCTGGCACGGTCACAGGATACACCCCCGCTGCGCCGAATACCACGTCTTTTCGCGCTGAACCCTGCACATCACCTCCGCCGGTAGACGCCAGGGCTCGTCCGTCCGCTCACAGACGTTGATTGAGCGGACTGAACGGCGCTCCGGCCGACACTGCTCCCTGCGAAACCTTTTTGGAGCCAAAAACTGTTGATCCTCGCCCGGGCAACGCTACCCACCCGGCACAGGCAGCGCCCAGATCCTATGCAGCATGTCACCGAACAGCCGCCGGTTCAGATGCCCCTCCGCCAGCAGCAACCAGTAGTAGCGAGCATGCTTGACCAGCCGACCGCCGGTCTTCATCAACCTGTGTTGCAAACTCGTTAGCGACCAGCTTTTGATTCGCTGCGGCAGCCCTAGCCGCCGCCACAGGTTGCCCAGGTTGTAGGCCGGCACGCTGAGTTGCAGCCGTACCTCGTTGGCTCGGAAGCGGTGACACGACAAGCGGGTCCAGTGCGTGGCCTGTTTGCCTTCTTTGATCCACTGCTCCGCCGTGCCGCGCTTGTTGTAGAACCGCACGACCGAGCGGCTCGGCAAGCTCATGCTCGTCACGACAAATCCGACGCGCGGGAATAGTTCGCCCTGGTGATGCTCGACCTTGGCGACAACTCGCCTTGCCTTCGACCAGCTCTCGGCCTGATAGCGAAAACTCTTGTAGCGCACTAGGGGCTTGGCGTTCGGCCTGCCCGGTGGCCGAAACAGGATGTCCTCGATCTCCAGCTCCAGGCTCTTGTTCGCCGGGATGCGAATCACGTAGTCCACGCCGCGCTCCTCCATCGCCTCGTAGATCTCGGGCTTGGCGAAGGCGGCGTCGGCGCGGAACGTCACCTGTTTGCCCTCCGCCTGTTGTCGTTCGATCTCCGGCAGTAGCAGCTCGTCCCAGTCCTCGGCGCTGTGCACGTTGCCGGGACGCAGCTTCGCGCCTAGGCAGTCGCCGTGCTGGTTGAACAGCAACAGCGGGTGATAGCAGAGGGACTCAAAATGGCCGTTGTAGGCACTGCCTTCCTGTTGGCCGTGGACGGGGCTCTCCGTGGAGTCCATGTCGAGCACCACGCGGTCTGAACCGTCGGGAGCTTCGGCTTGCGCGACCAGCTCCCGGTTCACTGCCATCAGCCCCAGCAAGTTCTCTTCGCTCGCCAGCATCTCCGTCTCGAAGCCATGCAGCGTCGAGGTCAAGGCTGCTCCGCGATCCCAGTTCCTCTTCGAGCCGATCAAGCGAAAGGTCGGATCGGCGGATACTCGAACGGCGTCATTGAGGTCCTCGTAGCCAGCGAGTCGGCTGTAGACCGACTGCCGCAGCAGATCGGCCAGCGGGAACTTCTTGTTCAAGCCTTGTCGCGAGTCGCTGAGATGCTCGTCGATCAGCTTCCCGAGTCCGAGTCGTTCATCCAGTTCGCGAACGAGAATCAGACCGCCATCCGAGGTGACTCGCGATCCTTGGAAATCGACTTTGAGAAATCCATTGAACGTGAGCTGAAACGGCTTGTTTTCTTTTTCACCCATCGGGTGTTGACCTCCATGGCGTCCTTATCGGGCTCTAGCCCCTATCAATAAAGACGCTGAAGGTCGCTGGATGGTCTGAAGCTCATACATCAAATTGAAAATGCGGGTTAATACCCTCCAGGCCGACGGTCTTCTGATCACCAAACTCGCGTTGGATGGTCGAAGTCGGCAACACGAAGAACTCCCATGCCGGAACATTCAGAACATCACAACGGTCTGAGTCTTTCTCCGGGTAAAGGCAGAAGACCTAAACATCGGCCGTTCTCTGAGCCGTTTCCGACGAGGTGTTCGATCGCTTGTCTTGCGGCCAACTCTGGAGATGGGCGGCCGACGGGAAGAAATCAAGCTGATGCTCGCCGTCCTGATTGCCTTGAATTCTTCCGAGGTCATGCTCTTCGCCGCTGCCCGGATTGAACAATTTCGCACGATATCGCACGCCTCGCTCGAGAGCGGTCAGCTTCGGCGGATTCCACATCGTAGGAACGTACATGATTCTGAGGCGACGCGGGATGCCGGCGGCGTAAGGGAGTTCGTAGTTGTCCGTTGTCCAATGGGGCGTCACCCATTCCGGATGCGGCTCCGTCTCTTGCCACGGCAGTCGACGCAATAGCTTGGCGG
This sequence comes from Bryobacterales bacterium, assembly GCA_965238125.1. Lineage (GTDB taxonomy): Bacteria > Acidobacteriota > Terriglobia > Bryobacterales > UBA6623 > UBA6623. Next base: position 3,183,388 of record OZ250179.1, read on the forward strand.
CGAGACCGAGCTGACGACTGCCGGGATACGCTGTCGCCTCTTTCCAGGGCACGTTGCCCCAGTTACGTCCGTGAGGAGACGGACCGAACGGCCTGCCCGGCAGATTGACCTGCCAGATCCCGTTCGCTCCGTAGGTGTGACCACACGTGCTGCTCAAAACACTCGCCCAAAACATGAAACGCTGGATGTCTTGGCTTGAGCGCCCGAGAATCCCTTCGTAGCAAACCTCGGCATTGATGAACGGCATCAACGGTTCGCGGTCTCGGGCCTTTGTGACCTCATTCACAGTGCGGGGAATGCTGGCATAGTCGTTGTGTCCCGTCTGCAGCATGTCGAAGTCAAGGACGCCCGGGTCGGTCACGACGTCCCGCCCCGCGCGTGACGGGTGCACCGTGATCAAGCGGTGGACGGGGTCCGTGCGGCGCACGTAGCGGGCCATCTCCGTCCAACCCGGCTCGAGTTCCGCTCTCTCCGCGTCTTTGCGTTCCGACAGGTACCACGGCATGCTGCCTTCCCCGGCCAAACACCAAACCACCGGATAAGCGCCCCAACGAGCGATCAAATAGCGCCAGTGTTGATGCATCTTCTCCTCGCCCATAGCGCCAAGGTAATAGCCCCAACACCCTAAAACACACGGTATCAGCCCGGCATCGACAAGATGCTGGATCCGCAGGTCCGCCATGTCGAAAAACCGCGGGTTGATGCGCGCGAAACCCTTCTCCCAGGAAAGGCCTCCCTCATTCGCTCCGCGCTCATCGAGCGGCGCCATATCCGGGTACAACCCCGCGACGATTTGGATAACATTGAAGCCTTTGGCGGCGCGGTCGGCAGCCAGTTCGCGAAAATCCTCAGGCCATCGAAGCCGCTCGACAAGGCCCATCCACCAGGTATCGCCAAGCCAGAAAAACGGCGTGCCGTCGGCGTGCTCTAAGTACCGTTTGTTCGAAGAGATCCGTAGTGCGCCCCGCCGATAAAGTTCGTTCGAGCCGCGATAGGGAGACGCTTCCACCGCCCCGGTAACACCGTGCAGCCCCTCGTTGGTCGGGTCACTACATTCGGTTCGAAATCGGAATCGGCCCGGCCGCTCCGGTGCGTAGCGCACCTTCCATGTCTCGTCGCCCGCCCAGAAAGCCGGAACCCGTTGTTCGCCGCCGGGCCCGCTGACGACGACGTCGAGCTCGACATCCTCGAAAGGGTTGTCATAGGATTTCGAGGATGAAAAGCTCCATTCCGAAACCCGTCTCGCGCAGCCGTGCAACTCGCTTGCGTGCAGGCCGGCCGCCGCCGCGCCGCCCAGGGCGCCGACAAACTGTCGTCGAGTCACCATTTGCAAGTGCAGTCGACCCCGCGCGAGCCGTTGGTCTGATTTACTCGTCCTCTCTCAATCCGAAGCAGTAGAGCGTCGATGAAAAGTCGACAGCGTACACCTGGCCCTCGGCCACGGCGATACCGCTGAAGTGCGCCCAGGAATTGAAAACGCCGGGGCCCGAATCGTACAGCGTCTTGCCTGTTAACGCATCCAGCGCCCGGAGCTCGGCAGTCTTCTCATTGTCGGCCCGTGTCGAGTCTTCGAGCAGGTCGTCCGAGTCGAATTTCCCAAAAGGCATGATGCCGGCGTCAATACTCTGCCGGGCGTTCTCGCCGTTCGAAAGCGCGAAGACGACATCGTTTGCGACGACGACAGGTTCCGGGACGGCAAAATCACCGCTAACCCACTCGGGTTTGAGATAGGGTTTGCCACTGTCGGGATGATCCGCTACCGTAAACGCCATCACCGATCCATTGGGATTCGGGCCATTCGTCATCGGAAACTCGGGCGCTTGCCGGGAGACCGGCCCCCAGGTCGGAACATAAATCCAGTTGCGCCCGTGATCGTCGACATAGTGGGTAAACGCGCCCCACAGTCCCTTGGCCTCGAACCACTCGTCGTCATTCGAAAGCAGGGGCGTCGTATAGAGGTTCTTGTGATGAGTCGCGCCGCCCATGTTCGCCGTGTCGATTAGGTAAGCGACGCCCTCCTTGCCGCCAATCACCATCAACTCGTAGTCGCCGTACTCGAAAAGCGTCGCCGACACAGTGATATCGAAATCTCGCTTATAAACGTAGTCCCAGTTGGGCGGCGTGAAATAATCCTCGAGCTTGAGGGTTTCCGGGTTCAACCGAAACATCGTGTTTCCGTAGATGCCTTGGGCGGCGTTGAACGCTCCGTCCCCGGTGCCGGCATAGATTGAGCCGTCCTTGCCGATCGCCACCCCGGCGCGCCCCCAAACCCCGGCTGCGAACTTGGGCGTAGATCGCCAGTTGCGAATAACGATCGCGGTCGGGTCGCTGATGTCGATCGACGCAACGCCGGAGGGCGTTTCACCGCAGTTCTGTGAAATCGGCGTGTAGAGGGTGTCGCCGATGCGGTTCAAGCTCCAGGTTTTGGCGAACGCCGGTACAAACTGCTGAGCCCGGAATTTTTCCTTGCCGGTTCCGAGATCAAGCCCATAGAACTTGCCGTCGATGGCAATGACGTAAATAGTGTTCTTTTTGACATCCACGGTGGGCGTCGCGTTGAGGCCCTTGGGGCAGAGCCACCCGCCCTCGGACTTGGCTGTGATCTGACTCTCGAACTTCTTCTTCCAAACAATCTCGCCGTTGGCGCTATCGATCGCGTAGAAAAAGTCGCCGCTGCCGGCGATGTAAACAAGGTCTTTTTCGCCGTCGGCAGTCCGCACATCGGTGATGACGATCGGCGCGGTCAGCGCGGTCAGAGACTTCGTTTCATTTTCGACCGTCTTCTTCCACTTCAGCGTCAGGTTGGCGACGTTGTCGCGGTTGAGAATCACCTCGTCCCGCGCCCAGCCACTGCGTCGCTGATCATAGGCGAAAGTAGACCAGTCGCCCGCTAAACACGGGAGCGCGGTCATTAAGAGCAGGAATAGAGAGATGAGAGTTCGTTTCATCAAAGCTTTCCTTCCGGACTTCAAGGCCCTGCCGACTTGCGTTGTTGAGCGGAGTCGGCCGGCTCGGGCTTCCCCCCTGACAAAATCGATTGATCCAGGTCCTTGCGTTCTGCCTGCAATCGCCGATAGGCGCGTAGTTGTTCGCGTCGGCCGTCGGCATTTCCAAGTTCACGATAAACTCGCGCCAGCAAATAGCGAGAAGTCGGATTCTCGCCGTTGGAGGCAACAGCCAGTTCCAGATACTGTTTCGCTTCCGCCAGGCGTTCGAGTTCCATCAGGCACGCGCCCCAACGCCAGCAGACCCTCCTCGAACTTTGGCCGCAACCGCACCGCTTGTTCAAAATAAGGCAGCGCCTCTCCCGGCAGCAACCTCTGCCGATAGATTTCTCCCGCCTGAAATGCGGCCGGAGCATGGTTCGGATTATTCTTCAACTCCAACTCGAACTGCTCCAGCGCATCATCCGCCTTGCTCGGATCCTCCGCCCGCCCCAGCATCGCTTGGCCCACTCGAAAGTGCAATCCCGCGCGCTTCGGATCCTTGGCGAGCGCCTTCTTGTACTCCGTGATCGCTAAATCATAGAACTCTCTACTCGGTGAACGACCGCCGCTTTCACTTCGGCCTAGGCACCGCCGATTCGGCCGATCTCGACATCCGCTGGCCCAGCGGCCAAAAAGAGACGGTCCGGGAAGTAGCCGCAAACCGGCTAGTGGTAGTGAAAGAGGGCTCCGGAGTAATCGCCGCCAATCCGTTGCCCCCGTGACACGGCCGGGCGCAGCCTTCAACGATCGCACAAGGCAGCGACCCGCACTCGGCAAGTGGCAGCGAACGGCACGCAATAGCGACCGGCAAACAGTAGAGACCGGCACTCGTGCCGGTCCTAGTCCGGGGTATTCACCGGGACATAGGTAACACAATAGTCCAAGCACGCGCGCAGCGAAAACAGATCGCGCAGCCGGAGGAACAGTTGCTTTTCGATCGTCGTCTTGTGCGCGGCCAGAGCGTCGAGCGGCTGCGGCCGTGATCATCGCGGTAGGACTCGACGAGCTGGACGTATTCGTCGACTTTGGAAGGGGAGCGGCGGACGCGGGTGGCGATGGTGACGATGTGGATGGATTTGTCCTCGAGCATCTTGCGCAGGTCTTCGTATTCGGCGGGTTTGCGGTCTTGAAAATCGAGGGCGTATTGCCCGGCGCGCTCGGCAACGGCCTGATCGATGTCGACGACGGCGGCGATTTCGGTTCCGTCGAGTTGACCGAACTGTTCGATGTGGTTTCTGCCGCGCCCGCGCACGCCGATGCAGGCGACTTCCAAACGGTCATTGGCGCCCTGGATTTGGGAATAGGAAGCAGCCGTCATCGCGACGGCGGCGCGTCCGGAAGACTGGAGGAAGTTGCGGCGGTGGATTGCGGGCATGGGTGACCTCGGATAGCGTCGGGCGGAACGGTTTCAAGGTAACACGATGGTGACGGCGTCTAACGTCCGAACGGGGTACCTCGGTTTCGTTGAGAAAACGACGTGGACCAACAGGTGCGTGAAGGTGCGAGCCATGCTCCAGCGCCCCTCGAGGGCTTGCCGCTTGATCTCCATTTTTCCACGGCTGAAGCCGTGGGCTACATTCCGAGGCCCCATCCGCTAACGGGGCCTCAGGTTGAGCTACGGTTTCGCTTCGCTTCAGCGTAGGCTGCCCGCCGCGCGGCTTGCCGGGGCGGGCGAGGGCATGGCTGGCCGGACATGTCGCCATGATTGGCGACACGGCACGCTGCAAGCTGCGCATTCCAGCGACGTCGGGCGCTCAGCCGTTACGCTGAGGGCTTGCCGGTTGTTGAAATCGAGAAGCTGGTCTACGGCGGCGACGGGTTGGCGCGGGTTGACGGGCGCGTGGTCTTCGTGCCGTTCGTGATGCCCGGCGAACAGGTCGCCCTGGTCGAGCCGATTCCGCCGGGCCGCAAGCCGGCACGGGCGGGAGTCCGTGAGTGGATCAGGCTGGCCAGCGAACGGGTCGAGCCGGGCTGCCCGATCTTCACGCGTTGCGGAGGATGCCACTATCAGCAGATTCCCTACCAGCGGCAGCTCGACTACAAAGTCGAAATTCTGCGCGAGACGTTGGCGCGCCTGGGGAAGATCGAGTGGGCGGGCGCTGTCGAAACTGTTTCGGCCGAGCCCTGGGGATATCGCAATCGAACGCGGCTGCACATCGCGCGGCACGGCGCGGGCGGGGACGAAGCCGGGCTTAAGGGCGAGCAGGGTCGGCGAAGGGGTCGCGTCGTCGGTTTCTTCGAGGCCGGCTCGCACCGGCTGATCGAGAGCGCGAGCTGCCCGATCAATTCGCCGCTGCTCAACCGCGCGCACGAGGCTCTGGCGACAATCGTCGCCGAGCGGCGCTTCCCGCGATTCATTCGGGAAGTCGAGTTCTTCACGAATGAGTCGGAAGTGCTGATGGAGATTCCCGATCCGGGAAGAGCCTTGCCGCCGGGTTTCACGGAGCTTTGCGCCGAGCGCATTCCCGGGCTGACAACCGAACCGGCAATCGACTACCCTGTCGGGTCGCACAGCTACCAAGTCGCCGCCGGATCGTTCTTCCAAGTGAATCGTTTCTTGGTCGACCGTCTGTCCGACGTTGTCTTAGCCGGAGCCTCGCCGGGGCCGGCCGACAACGGGAGAGCCGGGAAAGCCCTCGACCTTTACGCCGGTGTCGGGATCTTCGGCATCCCGCTCGCCGAGCGTTTCGAACACGTCAAGGCGGTGGACTCGAGCACCCGAGCCGTGCGCTGCCTGCAAGAGAACGCCCGGCGCGCCGGGGTCAGCGTGCAAACGGTTCATCTGGGCGTTGAGGAGTACGTGCGCGGAACGTCGGAAAAATTCGACTTCGTTGTAGCCGATCCGTCGCGGGCGGGGTTGGGAGCGGCGGTGACCGAGCAGTTGGTGCGCATCGCGCCGAAGCGCTTGGTTCTGGTTTCGTGCGACCCTGCGACGCTGGCGCGCGACCTGCGGGTCTTGGTCGGCGGGGGGTTCGCGATCGAAAAAATGACGCTGGTCGATCTGTTTCCGCAGACCTACCACCTTGAAACGGTGGTGGAGTTGGCGTTTGCGTGACCGGAGACTTTCGTTGGGGCAGGTTGGGGAAGAGACAAGCTGAGAGCTTGTCTCAACTGTGGACTAGGACAAACAAGAGTGTTTGTCTACCGACTAACGAGGTCGGCTCGCGGACCCGTCGCTTGCGCTCCGTGCTCTGATGCTGCCTACGTCAGCGGAATCCCCTGCTCGACGAGCATGATGGGGATGCCGTCGTCGATGCGGTAGGCGACTTCGCCGTCTTCGGTCACCAAGCCCTCTTCGAGGGGTTTTTCGATCGCGCTGCCGTCGTGGTATTTGGCTTCGCCGGACTCGATGCGGCTGTTGAGCTCGGCGAGTTGCTCGGCCGAAAGCATTTGTACGGGAACTTTCGTGCGGGGGCAACAGAGGATTTCAAGCAGATCGGGACTGATGGGCATATCTCCTCCCGGTGAAGGCGCTTTTCAAGCAGTCAGTGTATCACCGCCGCCTTTCACGGCGAGGACGACTTCGGAAGGGAAGGTCGACTGCACGATTTCGCGGCACTCGCGCACTTGCCATCCCCCGGCCGACAAGTAGGGCGCGACATCGACCGGCCGGCAGCCTCCCATGATCTTCGGGTGCAGTCGGTAGAGGCCTCCCCATAAACGGCAATACCAGCGCCGGCCGCGGGTCATGTTCGCCAGGACAAGCCGGCCTCCGAGTCTGGTCACCCGGTTCCATTCCGACAGGACGGGAGCGAACGCGTTGTCGGGCAAGATGTCGAGAATGTACGCCCCAGAGACGACATCAAATGATTCGTCGGCGAAGGGAAGATGATAGGCGCTTGCGATTGCTAACAGATTCATCCTCGGAATCGAGCCGACACGTCGCACGGCGCGGGCGAGCATGCCGCGGCTGAGGTCGACGCCGTAGTTGCGGCCGCTCAGGTTACCGACGGCCATGCGGGAGAAGAGCCTGCCCGTCCCGACGCCGACTTCGAGAATGGTTTCGCCATCTTCAATCGCCGCGAAGTCGAGCGCGGCCTGATGCGCGCGCGAGTCGGTGGCCGCCCCCCAGTAATCGTAGGAGAAGGCCATGCGGTCGTAAAGATCGCGAACTTCGGTTTCCGAGAGAATTCGCAGGGATGTCGACCCCCGGCGCGGAACCTGGCGGTGCTCGCGCACGACCATTGTATCCCGCATTTTCAATTTGATGTATGAGCTTCAGACCATCCAGCGACCTTCAGCGTCTTTATTGATAGGGGCTAGAGCCCGATAAGGACGCCATGGAGGTCAACACCCGATGGGTGAAAAAGAAAACAAGCCGTTTCAGCTCACGTTCAATGGATTTCTCAAAGTCGATTTCCAAGGATCGCGAGTCACCTCGGATGGCGGTCTGATTCTCGTTCGCGAACTGGATGAACGACTCGGACTCGGGAAGCTGATCGACGAGCATCTCAGCGACTCGCGACAAGGCTTGAACAAGAAGTTCGCGCTGGCCGATCTGCTGCGGCAGTCGGTCTACAGCCGACTCGCTGGCTACGAGGACCTCAATGACGCCGTTCGAGTATCCGCCGATCCGACCTTTCGCTTGATCGGCTCGAAGAGGAACTGGGATCGCGGAGCAGCCTTGACCTCGACGCTGCATGGCTTCGAGACGGAGATGCTGGCGAGCGAAGAGAACTTGCTGGGGCTGATGGCAGTGAACCGGGAGCTGGTCGCGCAAGCCGAAGCTCCCGACGGTTCAGACCGCGTGGTGCTCGACATGGACTCCACGGAGAGCCCCGTCCACGGCCAACAGGAAGGCAGTGCCTACAACGGCCATTTTGAGTCCCTCTGCTATCACCCGCTGTTGCTGTTCAACCAGCACGGCGACTGCCTAGGCGCGAAGCTGCGTCCCGGCAACGTGCACAGCGCCGAGGACTGGGACGAGCTGCTACTGCCGGAGATCGAACGACAACAGGCGGAGGGCAAACAGGTGACGTTCCGCGCCGACGCCGCCTTCGCCAAGCCCGAGATCTACGAGGCGATGGAGGAGCGCGGCGTGGACTACGTGATTCGCATCCCGGCGAACAAGAGCCTGGAGCTGGAGATCGAGGACATCCTGTTTCGGCCACCGGGCAGGCCGAACGCCAAGCCCCTAGTGCGCTACAAGAGTTTTCGCTATCAGGCCGAGAGCTGGTCGAAGGCAAGGCGAGTTGTCGCCAAGGTCGAGCATCACCAGGGCGAACTATTCCCGCGCGTCGGATTTGTCGTGACGAGCATGAGCTTGCCGAGCCGCTCGGTCGTGCGGTTCTACAACAAGCGCGGCACGGCGGAGCAGTGGATCAAAGAAGGCAAACAGGCCACGCACTGGACCCGCTTGTCGTGTCACCGCTTCCGAGCCAACGAGGTACGGCTGCAACTCAGCGTGCGGGCCTACAACCTGGGCAACCTGTGGCGGCGGCTAGGGCTGCCGCAGCGAATCAAAAGCTGGTCGCTAACGAGTTTGCAACACAGGTTGATGAAGACCGGCGGTCGGCTGGTCAAGCATGCTCGCTACTACTGGTTGCTGCTGGCGGAGGGGCATCTGAACCGGCGGCTGTTCGGTGACATGCTGCATAGGATCTGGGCGCTGCCTGTGCCGGGTGGGTAGCGTTGCCCGGGCGAGGATCAACAGTTTTTGGCTCCAAAAAGGTTTCGCAGGGAGCAGTGTCGGCCGGAGCGCCGTTCAGTCCGCTCAATCAACGTCTGTGAGCGGACGGACGAGCCCTGGCGCCTACCGGCGGAGGTGATGTGCAGGGTTCAGCGCGAAAAGACGTGGTATTCGGCGCAGCGGGGGTGTATCCTGTGACCGTGCCAGGGCCAAAATGGAAATCCTGGCTTATGCGTTGCGGTCGCGGGCTTCCGGCGGTTTTCGCAACGCCGAGACATTTGTCGAGCACTGTCGCGAAATCGGCGCCGGGGGAATTCAGGTTCCACTGAGTTGGCTGGAAGCGACCGCGCCGGGTCGCGTGAGGAAGGCATCAAGGGGCCTGGACGAGATGTGGGTCGAGATGGCGATTGACCTGCCCCGAGACCAAGCCGACTTGGGGGAGTTTCAGAGCCGCCTGCGCGAGGCCCGCAATTGCGGGGCCGAGGTCGTCCGCGCATCGCTGCTGAACGGCCTGCGCTGGGAAATGCACAAGGACGAGGAAGCGGTCGAGGATTTCGCCCGGCAGGTCTGGAAATCGTTGACGATCGCCGAGCCGACGCTTCGCAAGCGACGGATGCGGTTGGCGATCGAGAACAGCGGCGATCTGCGCTTGGAAGAACTCGTGAGTTACGTCCGAAAGCTCAACAGCGAGTTTGTCGGCATTTGCTTGGACCCGGTCAACGGCTTGCCCTTGCTCGAAGCCCCGATGGAGGTGGTCGAGGCGCTGGCGCCTTACACTTACTCGGTTCATCTGAAAGACGTGGCGGTGGTGGAGTCGGAGAGCGGACTGCGCTTTGTCGAGACAGCGCTGGGCGACGGCGTTCTCGATTTGCCGGGAATGGTTCGGCGGATTCGGCAGGCGCGGCCGAATGTCCGCTTCACGCTGGATTTGGCGCGACGCGAGCCGCTTGAAGTCCCGTTTTTACGGGAACACTATTGGAAGAGTTTGCCGAAGCTGCCGGGTTGGCGCGTGGCGGGGACGCTGGCGTGGATTCGAGACAACCGTTGGGCAGGCGATTTGCCGATTTTGCACGGCCAAACCTTGGATGAACGGCTGGAGAGCGAACACGACGACGTGCGCCGCTCGCTGGCCTATGCGGCGGAAACTCTGGGATTGTAACGGCGGCGAAACCGGGCAGGCCGGGAGGCCTGCCCACTGTCGCGCGTAGTAAGGAACGAGCCTCTCACGGGATCCCTTCGTGAACCTTGAGCGAGTCATTTTTCACGTTGACATGGACGCCTTCTTCGTCTCGGTCGAAGAGCTTTTCGACCCCAACCTGAAGGGCAAGCCGGTGGTCGTCGGCGGGCGCTCCCATGAGCGCGGGGTCGTTGCGGCGGCTTCCTACGCGGTGCGGAAATTCGGCGTGCACTCGGCAATGCCGTTGCGGCAAGCGTATCGGTTGTGCCCCCAAGCGATTTTCATTCCGGGGAGCCCGGAGCGTTATCGCGAGTATTCCCATCGGGTGCGAGAAGTCTTGGGTGATTTTTCACCGAAGGTCGAAATGGCCTCGATCGACGAAGCCTACTTGGACATGACCGGATCGAGGCGGTTGCTGGGCGCGCCGGTGGCGGCGGCGAATCGTCTTCACGAAGCGATCCGCGAAAAGACGGAGTTGCCGTGTTCGATCGGCATCGGTACGTCTCGGCTCATCGCGAAGATCGGTTCGGAGATGGCGAAACCAAACGGCGTTCTCTGGGTCCTGCCGGGCGCCGAGGCGGGCTTCCTTGCACCGCTGGATGTCGGCAAGATTCCGGGCGTCGGCAGAGTCGCGCAAAAGAGCTTGCGGGACCGCGGCATCCGAAAGATCGGGCAGCTTGCGGAACTGGAAGAGAGCTTTTTGGCATCGGTCTGGGGAAAAGCCGGCGTTGCCCTGGCGGGTAAGGCGAAAGGGCTTGACGCGGGGGCGTGGTTCGCCCCCGGCGTCGGTGCCCGCGAGGAACCGAAGTCGGTGAGTCACGAGACGACGTTTCGCGACGACACCAAGGACCAAGACCTTCTCAACGCGACCCTGGCGAAGCTGGTGCAATTGGTGGGACGCCGATTGCGCGAATACGGCTTGCATGGGCGCACGGTGCAACTCAAGCTGCGCTACGCCGATTTTCGGACGATTACACGGGCACACACTCTTGCCGAGCCAACCCAGCTCGACAGCGTGCTGCTCGAGATGATTCGAGGGCTTTTCGCGCGCAATTGGAAACCGGATCAGGCGGTGCGTTTGCTCGGCGTGCACGTCGGATCGCTCGAAACCGTCCCAGGGCAGCTCAACTGGGTTGACGCGCCTCGGAACCAAAAATGGGAGCGTGTCTTGGAGGCCGCCGACGCGGTGCGGGATCGCTTCGGTGAATCATCGATCGGGCTGGCGGCGGCAATGAAGCACGGCCGACACGAGAGGGTCCACGAAAACCCCGCGGGGTTGCCCGGCAAGGGGAAGCGCAAGATCAAACCGAGCCGCGAGAGTAATCGAGCGGTATCCGATGCCGTACCCGGAAAGCACAACTAGCGATGGTGTTGAGCCCGCGCCCCTCTAGCCTGGGGCTTGTCTCTCGCGCACGCCTCAGCCTGCGCCAAGCTTGAGCACGTCCTTGGCGTAACGCACGGCTTGCTCGACGTCGCGGCGCTCTTGCTCGACGAGAAATTGCTTGTACGCGACACTGCCGGGCTCGGCGCCTTCGGGGGCGGGCGGAACGTCGGTGTAAGGCTTGCCTCGGCGGGCGAGGTTGAGGAATCCGGCGAACACAGACGCCGGGACGTCCTCGTAGTGCTTCCAGAAATCGGGTTGGCGGTAGGGGAAGACTCGCGGCGTTCTCAGATTGATGATTTCAAGAGAAAAGGTCTTGCCGGGGCAAAGCTGCTGAAAACGTTTCGTCCAGGCTTCCATCCCGACATTGCCCTCGCCCATGAAAACCCACTGCGAGGCGATCCCCTCGGGGACTTCCCAAATCGCCGAGTCGCGCACGCCGGTGGTAACGCAATAAGGAGCGAGCGTTTCGAGGGTGTGGAGCGGGTCTTCGAGAGTCCAGGTCGCGTTCCCGGCATCGATCAGCGCGCCGACGTAATCGGGTCCGGCTTCCTCGATCAGATCGCGCAGTTGGCGGGCTTGAAGATCACCGGCGTGATTTTCGAGACCGATTTTCAGACCCAGATCAAGCGCCTCGCCGCGCACGGACCGGCAGGCCGCAATCGTGTTTTCGATGTGGGCCTCAAGAGGAAGCTCGCTTTGGCGGTCTTCGGAACCTCCCAAATAGCAGCGCACGATAGGCGAGCCCAACTTGCGCGCGACGCCGAACATCCGCAGAAGTTGCTCGCGAGGCGTGCCTGCCGCCTTATCGAAACGGATGGAAGTGGGGCATATGGAACCAAAGCCGACCTCGATTTCGAGGCCCAGCTCATCGGCGCGGGCTTTGACTTTGTCGAGATGCGCGTCGTCGAGCGAGCCCAAGAAACGCGGCTCGGAAAAATGGACGACATTGACGCCCAATCCGGCCCCGTAGTTCATGAGCTCGAAAGCGCTCCAGCCTTGCGAACGGAGGCTGAAAAGGTCGAGGCCCAGTTTCGTCATGGGGATGGTTCCTTTCCGAGATGTCTGGGCCGAGCCCGGCCCGGGCACGAAACCGGCCGCGACGGCCGCGAGAAAGCCACGTCGGCTGAAGCCCGAAGCGGAGTGGAGTGCGCGAGGCATAACAGCCCTAGCCTAGCCGATCCGGGTAAACCGAGCCGCGAGGTCAGGGCGCAACATAAGATAGAGATCCCAGAGCGCAAGCGACGGGCCGAGGGCAGGCGACCGCCACGCACTTCGGCTCCGCGTCTCCCCGAACCATTACGCTTTTCGGCACAGTCTTCCGTCTACTCGAAACGCTTGTGCTCTTGGCCCGTCGCTTGCACTCTGGGCTTCCATGAGAGGTGGGTCGCTTGTCAAGGGCGGTCGTTGGGAGGCGTTGGTCGGTTTGTCGGATCCGGCCCGGGTCCTCATGCCTTGCGGCGCGTTGAGGACCGGGCTTCCATTCGCAGTGTTATCGGTCTCGTTGTTGACCTCTGCTGGTTGGGGTCCGGTCTTTCGGCGCTGCTCTCTCTGTTGCGGCTTCGACCCATCCTCGAAAGAATCGGCCTGCCTGCCCAGAGCCCGCAGTCACCGTGACACGATCTCGATTCTCCGCCGCGGCCTCGCTTCGTCCGCCCAATCCCCTACTCCCTTCCTTTCAACAGGAATCTTCTTGCCGCCGAGTCCCCGTTAGGGGGCTCGCGGATGTCCTCATCACGTTGCTTCATCCGAAACCGTTGCCGCCGACTGCGCCTCATCGTCCCTGCCTTATGGGGAAACCGTTTCCGTCAGCCCGTGCAGCGGATCGTAGTTTTCTTGTTTCACCCACAACACATGCATCAGCACCGCCAACTTGCGCGCCACCGCCACCACCGCCCGCTTCTTCGCATGTCCTCCGCCGCGCGCCGCCAAACCCAAACCCCAGCGCCTGAGCGTGGAGTCGGTCCCGAACGGCCCCAGCACCCAGTGCGCGCACTGAATCAACGTCCGCCGCAGCAGCGGATCTCCCGATTTCGTCACGCCCAGCCGCAGTGACCGCTCGCCCGATTGGCGTTGCTTGGGACGCAGCCCCACCAGCGCGCCGACCTGCCGCGAACGCTTCACGCGGCCCGGGTCGTTGTCGAGCGCCAACACGAACGTCAACGCCGTCAGCGGCCCCACCCCTCCGATCGTTCGCAGCCGCTCGACCGCTGCGTATTGCTTGCCCAACGCGACGATTTGTTTGTCATATTCGCGGATCGTCGCGCCGAGGCTTTCGATTTGTGTCGCCACCCCCAACAACGCCGCGTGCAACACCTCGGGGCAGGCCTCCCGGACGCGCTCGACCCATTGGTTCTGGGCGCATCGGCCCAAGCGGATGCCGTGCGACTTCGCCATGCCGCGCAAACTCCCTTTCAATTTCGTGCGGCACTCGAGCACGGCCTCGCGCGCCCGCAACAACGTGCGTTGTTGTTCGGTCTCGAGCTTGCGCGGCGCGACGGGATTCAACAGGGCCGGGTTGGTGCGTCCCAGCTCGGCCAACCAATAGGCGTCGTTGCGGTCGTTTTTCGAGTCGGATTGGCTGATTAAACGCAATTGCCGCGCGTCGGCGACGAGCACGTCGTGGGCGAGGGCGGCCAGGCGGCGGCGAATCCAGTTGCTGTGGCTGCCGGTTTCGATCACAATGCGCAGCCGCGGCCAACGGCGGAACCAGCGATCCAAGGCCTCCGGGCGGGTGGGGACTTGGCATTCCTCGAGGCTTTCGCCGGCGAGGTCGGTGAGCCGTACGAAGCAACGTTTGTCGCCGATGTCGACGCCGGCGACGGCGCAAATTTCGTTGTCTTTTTGCATCTGGATGCGTTGTTGCGCCAACTGTTGTTCGAGCTGGGTGAGTTGGCGGGTCTTCGCTTGTGAGCTGTCGGCTTTCTTGGTTTGGTGTTTGTCGGTTTGGTTCTTGTCGGTCTGTTGTTTGCTATTCTTCTTCATGGCTGGTCGCCTCCTTTTCAAAAATCCATTGCACCTCCCTTGTGGAGAAGTGCGCTGCTGCCGGTAGCCTACCGCTTCCCGGCTCCAAGCGACCAGCCTCTCATCCCATCTCTGTATCTGCGTTGCGAACTGTGTGCGCGACGGGAGGGTCTCCCACTTCTTTCATGGTTCCGCACCGGCGAATCACAGGTCGGCCAGTTTCCGAGCCAGCCGACGAGCGGCCGCCGGTCCGGGAGTGGCCACAAAAATGGTGTCGTCACCGGCCACGGTGCCGACGACCTCCGCAAGGCCGGCCGTGTCCAGCACCAAGGCCACGGCATTCGCGCTCCCAGGATTCGTCTTGAGTACAACTAGGTTTTGCGCGACGGCCGACTGGCGAAGAAATTCACGCAGGACTCGTGAAAGATTGTCGGGCGAAGGCGCGGCTTGCGCTACGGCGTCGCGGTCGCGGTAACCCTCCGGCGTCTTGACGATGGCGAGTTCGCGCAGGTCGCGCGAGAGAGTGACCTGGGTGGCTTCAATTCCCGTGCGAGCGAGTTCGGCGGCGAGTTCTTCCTGGGTGTGAAGAGTCTTCGCGCGAACGAGCTTTTGGAGTTCGGATTGGCGAAGTCGCTTGCTCATGGATTGGCGGTGTTGTTAGGTCAACGCAGCGTAGGGGGACATCATGAGAGCGGGCCCGGGTGGAGAGCCCATCTCCGCGCTTCCTTTCGCCCCTTCAGGGCTTCACATTATTGGAGCCTTGACCTAGGGTGCCGCCGTTCCGGCTCCACCCTAGGCTAAATTCCCGCCGCCGCTTCGCGGCTCCCCAGAGCCTCAATGCCAAGCGCGTTGCCGGGTGCTCGGCCGTTACGTTTCATCGCCGCGCATCTCGGCCAGCCGTTTTCCCGCTGCTTCAAGCGCCTCCGCGACCGCGGCCGGAGCGGTTCCGCCCGGAACCGAGTGATTTTCGAGTGCCTGCCTCGCCGAGAGGAACCGCGCGGCTTCCGCATCGAATTCCGGAGCAACGTCTTGCAGTTGCTCCACCGTCCAGTCGCTTGGCTTCCTACCGGCGCGAACGCTTTCGAGCACCAATGCCCCGACCACTTGATGGGCGCGATGGAACGGCACTCCGCCACGCGCCAAAACCTCGGCGAGCTCGGTAGCGCATGTCCAGCTTTCATCAGCGGCGGTTTCCATGGCTTCGGCATGGACCTTGGTCGTCTCGACCGATAAGCGCGTGACTTCGAGCGAGCCCGCGAGATGATCCGCAGCGTCGAACACAGGCGGCTTGTCTTCTTGCAAGTCGCGGTTATAGGCCAAGGGCAGCCCCTTGACCGTCATCATCAGCGCCGTGAGATCGCCGACAACGCGGCCTGCCTTGCCCCGCACCAGCTCAAAGGCATCGGGATTCTTCTTTTGCGGCATCAAGCTTGATCCGCTGGTGACTTCGTCGCCCAATTCCAGAAAACCGAATTCCTCGCTCGAATAGAGAATCCAATCTTCCGCCAACCGGCTCAGATGCAACATCGTCACCGAGGCCGCGTAGAGAAAATCGAGCGCGAAATCGCGGTCCGAAACGACGTCGAGGCTGTTCGCCGAGATGCGCGCGAAACCGAGTTCATCGGCCATCGCTTGGCGGTCAAAGGGAAAGCCGCTGCCGGCGAGCGCGCCGCTACCCAACGGCAACACGTTCGTGCGGTCGAAGACCTGGCCGAAGCGCTCCCAATCGCGGGCGAACATTTCAAAGTAGGCGAGCAAATAATGGGCCCACAGAACCGGCTGCCCCCGCCGCAAGTGCGTGTAACCGGGAAGCAAGGCCGCGGGTTCCCGCCGCGCGAAGGCGAGAAGCGCTTCCATCAGGTCGGTCAACCGACGGCGGTCGGCGCGAACCTCTTCGCGCAGCCACAGACGAAAGTCCGTCGCCACTTGTTCGTTGCGGCTGCGGCCGGTATGGATCTTGTCGGCGAGATCGCCGGCCTTTTCGCCGAGCTTGCGGATCACGAAGGTGTGGATGTCTTCGTCGTCGGCGCCGTCGAAGTAGTCGGCGGCTTGCGATTCGGTGAGAATTTCGTCGAAGGCCGCGCGAATGCGGTCGCGCTCGTCGGCGCTGAGAATGCCGACCCGCTCGAGCGCCGAAGCGAAAGCCTTCGAGCCGAGGACGTCGGCCTCGAGCAAGCGCCGGTCAAAGTCGAGAGATCTCGAGAACCGCTCGAACAGTTCCGCCGGGCCGGATTCGAATCTGCCTCCCCACAATTTCATCGTCGTGAACCGTTTGACCGTGAACCGTGGGCCGTGAACCGACCGCGCACCTCTACTTCCTTGTCGCGGTGGCGCGCACCTTGATCGGCAGCCCGATCAGGTTGATAAAACCGGCGGCGTCCTTTTGATCGTAGTCGGCGCCCATCGTGAAGCTGGCGACGCTTTTCGAGTACAGCGAATAGGGCGAGGTGCGACTGAGAACATCGACGTGCCCCTTGTAGAGCCGCAGTACGACTTCGCCCGTGACCGTCTTCTGGGTTTCCGTAATGAACCCGTCGAGGGCTTCCCGCAAAGGCGTGAACCATTGTCCGTTGTAAACCAGCTCCGCATAGTCGAGCGCAATTTTCTGCTTGTAGTGGGCCGTCGCGCGGTCAAGCGTCAGGCTTTCGATCTCGCGGTGGGCCGCCATGAGAATGGTCCCTCCCGGGGTCTCGTAACAGCCGCGCGATTTCATGCCGACGAAACGGTTTTCGACCAAGTCGACGCGGCCGACGCCGTGAAGACCGCCCAGTTCGTTCAGCGTTTCGACGATTCCGCGGGCGCTAAGTTTTTTCCCGTCGACCGACACGGGCGTCCCCTGCTCGAAGGCGATGGTCACCTGGGCCGCCTCGTCGGGGGCGTCTTCGGGGCTGCTGGAGATCATCCAAACCCCATCGCTCGGGGCATTGGCGGGGTCTTCGAGCTCGCCGCCCTCGTGCGACAGATGCCACAAGTTGCGGTCGCGGCTGTAGATCTTCGCCTTCGACTGATCGATGGGAATGTCATGCGCCTGCGCGTAGTCGATGGCGTCCTCGCGCGAGGTGATCGACCACTCCCTCCACGGCGCGATGACCGGCAGATGCGGCGCCAAGGCTTTATAGGTCAGCTCGAAACGCACCTGGTCGTTGCCCTTGCCGGTGGCCCCGTGGGAAAGCGCGTCGCAACCGGTCTCAAGCGCGACCTCGACTTGGCGCTTGGCGAGCAACGGCCGCGCAATCGAGGTGCCCAGCAAATACTTGTCCTCGTAGACGGCGCCGGAACGCACCATCGGCCAAACATAGTCGCGGACGAATTCCTCGCGCATGTCCTCAACAAAGACTTCGGAGGCGCCGCTGTTGCGGGCCTTTTCGACTATGCCGTCGAGCTCGTCGCCGCCCTGCCCGATGTCGCCGCACACCGCGACGACCTCGCAGCCGTAGTTTTCCCGCAGCCAGGGGATGATGATCGATGTATCGAGTCCGCCCGAGTAGGCGAGAGAGACTTTCTTCGGTTTCATCATTTTCCGTTGCTTTCCGTTGCCCTTTTTTCGTTGCCGAGCGATTCCCGACACGGTTCTATTTCTTTTCCGCTTTGTCGTGCGAGCCGATCATCATCAAAAGCAGCGCCTTCTGCGCATGCAAACGGTTCTCCGCCTGATCGAAAACCACCGAACCGGCCGATTCCATCACGGCGTCGGTGACTTCCTCTCCCCGAGACGCCGGCAAGCAATGCATGAAGACAGCGTCGGGCCGCGCCGACCCCATCAACTGCTCGGTGACTTGATAGTCACTGAACGCGATGCGGCGCTGTTGGGTTTCCGCCTCCCAACCCATGCTGGTCCACATGTCCGTGTAGACGCCGACGGCGTCTTTCACCGCCTCGACCGGATCGTAGGTCAAGGCGATCTTGTTGTCGGCGTCCTCGCACAGCTCGTTTGCGCGGGCCGTAATCTCGGGATCAGGCTCGTAGCCCGGCGGGGTGGCGACGGTCAGCGAAACCCCCAGCCGCGCCGCGCACAGCATCAGTGAATGGGCGACATTGTTGCCGTCGCCGATGAAGGCCATCTTCAACCCGGCAAGCGGACCACGGTGCTCTTCGAGCGTCTGAAAGTCCGCCAACGCCTGGCAGGGGTGATAGCGCCCGCTCAATGCGTTGATGATGGGAACCGACGACCATTGAGCCAAGTCCTCGAGCGTACTTTGGTCGAACGTGCGGGCCACCACGGCGTCGACCCAGCGGTCGAAATTCCGCGCCATGTCGCGGGCCGGCTCGCGCTCGCCGATACGGCCCTCGCGCTGGTCGAGATAAATCGAATCGCCGCCCAATTGTTTGATCGCCAACTCGAAGGTCACGCGCGTGCGCAACGACGGCTTTTCGAAAACCAAGGCGACGTAGCGCCGCGCCAGCGCCGAGGCGTAGTCGCCGGGCGAAGCCTTCACGCGCCGCGCCAGCGCCAGCAGGGTCCGCAGCTCCTCGCTCGTGAGATCAAGGTCGCTCAGCAGGTGAGGAGCGGCAATCTGCGGCCGTGTGGTCGATGATGGGACGGAAGCGGGCATAGGCGCCTCTTGAATGAATAATAATTCAGTAAATAGAATAATTACACATTCCACGATCGAAGGCAAGCGCCTTTCTGTTCCGGCCGGAATGAACGGTGCGGCAACTACAGAGATGAGATGAGAGGCTGGTCGCTTGGAGCCGGGAAGCGGTAGGCTACCGGCAGCAGCGCACTTCTCCACAAGGGAGGTGCAATGGATTTTTGAAAAGGAGGCGACCAGCCATGAAGAAGAATAGCAAACAACAGACCGACAAGAACCAAACCGACAAACACCAAACCAAGAAAGCCGACAGCTCACAAGCGAAGACCCGCCAACTCACCCAGCTCGAACAACAGTTGGCGCAACAACGCATCCAGATGCAAAAAGACAACGAAATTTGCGCCGTCGCCGGCGTCGACATCGGCGACAAACGTTGCTTCGTACGGCTCACCGACCTCGCCGGCGAAAGCCTCGAGGAATGCCAAGTCCCCACCCGCCCGGAGGCCTTGGATCGCTGGTTCCGCCGTTGGCCGCGGCTGCGCATTGTGATCGAAACCGGCAGCCACAGCAACTGGATTCGCCGCCGCCTGGCCGCCCTCGCCCACGACGTGCTCGTCGCCGACGCGCGGCAATTGCGTTTAATCAGCCAATCCGACTCGAAAAACGACCGCAACGACGCCTATTGGTTGGCCGAGCTGGGACGCACCAACCCGGCCCTGTTGAATCCCGTCGCGCCGCGCAAGCTCGAGACCGAACAACAACGCACGTTGTTGCGGGCGCGCGAGGCCGTGCTCGAGTGCCGCACGAAATTGAAAGGGAGTTTGCGCGGCATGGCGAAGTCGCACGGCATCCGCTTGGGCCGATGCGCCCAGAACCAATGGGTCGAGCGCGTCCGGGAGGCCTGCCCCGAGGTGTTGCACGCGGCGTTGTTGGGGGTGGCGACACAAATCGAAAGCCTCGGCGCGACGATCCGCGAATATGACAAACAAATCGTCGCGTTGGGCAAGCAATACGCAGCGGTCGAGCGGCTGCGAACGATCGGAGGGGTGGGGCCGCTGACGGCGTTGACGTTCGTGTTGGCGCTCGACAACGACCCGGGCCGCGTGAAGCGTTCGCGGCAGGTCGGCGCGCTGGTGGGGCTGCGTCCCAAGCAACGCCAATCGGGCGAGCGGTCACTGCGGCTGGGCGTGACGAAATCGGGAGATCCGCTGCTGCGGCGGACGTTGATTCAGTGCGCGCACTGGGTGCTGGGGCCGTTCGGGACCGACTCCACGCTCAGGCGCTGGGGTTTGGGTTTGGCGGCGCGCGGCGGAGGACATGCGAAGAAGCGGGCGGTGGTGGCGGTGGCGCGCAAGTTGGCGGTGCTGATGCATGTGTTGTGGGTGAAACAAGAAAACTACGATCCGCTGCACGGGCTGACGGAAACGGTTTCCCCATAAGGCAGGGACGATGAGGCGCAGTCGGCGGCAACGGTTTCGGATGAAGCAACGTGATGAGGACATCCGCGAGCCCCCTAACGGGGACTCGGCGGCAAGAAGATTCCTGTTGAAAGGAAGGGAGTAGGGGATTGGGCGGACGAAGCGAGGCCGCGGCGGAGAATCGAGATCGTGTCACGGTGACTGCGGGCTCTGGGCAGGCAGGCCGATTCTTTCGAGGATGGGTCGAAGCCGCAACAGAGAGAGCAGCGCCGAAAGACCGGACCCCAACCAGCAGAGGTCAACAACGAGACCGATAACACTGCGAATGGAAGCCCGGTCCTCAACGCGCCGCAAGGCATGAGGACCCGGGCCGGATCCGACAAACCGACCAACGCCTCCCAACGACCGCCCTTGACAAGCGACCCACCTCTCATGGAAGCCCAGAGCGCAAGCGACGGGCCAAGGTCGTCGGCGCAACCCGGGAAGCGTTCCGGTTCCCAATCGAGAAAGGCGCGTTAGGATAGCAGTTGCTTGGCCGGTCGCTTGCGCTCGGGGCTCTGTAGTTGCGGGTTGGGGCGTTTTCCGTAAACTGGGTTATGGGCGGCACGATGGGCCCGCTTTCGTTGAACGATCATGAAGACCGCCATTCTCGGCTTGCCCCAAGTGGGGAAAACCTCGCTTTTCACCATTCTCACCGGCTCGGCACGGCGGACGCACATTGGAGGGACGCAAGCTCAGGTCGGCGTCACGCGCGTGCCCGATGCTCGGCTCGACGCGCTGGCCGCGGTCTTCGAGCCTGACAGGGTCACCCACGCCGTCATCGAATATGTCGACATGCCGCCGACCTCGCGCGAGTCGCTGGCCGACCCGGCTTACGTCGGCAGCCTGCGAGTCGTCGACGCCTTTGCGCATGTGCTGCGTGTTTTCGACGACGACACCGTGATGCACGGCGAGGGCTCGATCGACCCGGAACGCGACGAGGCCGACCTCGATCTCGAACTCATCATCAATGACCTGGCGGTGATCGAGAAGCGGCTGGCGCGCGTCGAGAAAGACATGGGCCGCATCAAGAATCCCGAGCTGGGGCTCGAGCGCGACATTCTCGAAAAGGCCAAGCAGTTTCTCGAATCCGAGCGTCCGCTCCGTGAGATGGAACTCGACGCCGACGAGGCCAAGCGTCTGCGCGGCTTTCAATTTCTCTCGGAAAAACCCATGCTGCTGGTGTTGAATCTGGGGGAAGCGCAAGCGGGCGACCTCCATGCCGTCGAGCAGGACTACCGCCGGCG
The DNA here is from genome assembly GCA_965238125.1 of Bryobacterales bacterium. Classification (GTDB taxonomy): domain Bacteria; phylum Acidobacteriota; class Terriglobia; order Bryobacterales; family UBA6623; genus UBA6623. The sequence goes on from OZ250179.1 coordinate 3,204,762, forward strand.
GCGCGTCGAGGGCCGCCGCAACAGGGAAGTGACGGCGGTCTGCGGCAGCGTCGAGGCCGAGATCGCCGAACTCGAACCCTCCGAAGCGCGTGAGTACATGGAAGGATACGGGCTCAGCGAACCCGGCCTCGATCGTTTAATCCGGGCAAGCTATTCGCTGCTCGGCCTGATGTCTTTTCTGACGGCAAGCGAGAAGGAAGTGCGCGCCTGGACCATTCCTCAAAACAGCACGGCCGTCAAGGCGGCAGGTGCGATCCACACCGATTTCGAGAAAAAGTTCATTCGGGCCGAGGCGATTCATTGGGAGAGGTTGGTGGGGCATGGGGGGTATGCCGAAGCGCGGAAGCATGGGGAGTTGCGGTTGGAAGGTAAGACGTACATCGTTGAGGACGGGGATGTTCTGGTGATTCGCCACGGGTAGCGAGCCGACGCAGTTAGAGCTGTGAAGGGCAGGCCTGGAGACCTGCCCCACTGGTATTTGCGGACGCCGAGGCTCTATTCGCTAAACGTTGCTTTGGTGAAGGTGAACAGCTGCGATTGCCTGAGTTCGTAGCGGCGGTATTCTTCCTGATAGTAGTTCCGCGCGAGTTGCAGGCCGAGGGCGGTCTCGATTGCCGTGGATGCGCCTTGGCGGCGGTTCATGAGTGTGACCGATAGGTTGACGATCGTGTTGCCGAGGAAACCCTCGCGAAAGTCGCAGAAGATGTCTTGGACTCCGCCGAAAACGGCCTGGACGATCTGATCGTGAGGGTGAAAAGGGGCATCGCCGTCGGCGTAATTGTAGTGCGCGAAGTCGATTTCGACATCGAATAATCCGGTGCAGCTCTGGCCGTGGTCTTGGTCGATCTCGTCCCGCGAAGCGATGTCGATGCGTTTCATGAAGCCGTCGTGGAAGCCGTTGAAGTAGTCGAAGGCGGCCGCGGCTTCTTCGACCGAGGACACGTGAAAGGTTCGCGGTTGCGCCATGTGGGTAGTCCTTGATGGATATGACTCGGGTGCGCGAGCGAGGCGCGACCCCTCACTCGACGACGGGTTTCACGACGGCCACGCCGATTTCGGACAGTCTTTGGGTCAAGGTTTCGAAGTGCTCTTCATCGCGGTACGTCCCGACGATCGCGCCGCCCGAGCCGGCGAACTTCGCGGTCGCGCCGGCCTGCCGCGCGGATTCGACCATCTCCTGATTCCCGGAGCTGATCCGGTAAATCCGCGAGCGCAAGTCGTAATTGGCATCGACCAGGCGCCCAAGGCTTTCGGTGTCGCCGTCAACGAGAGCTTTGCGCCCTTGCTCGGTGATCTCGGCCCACAGTTGCATAGCCTCAATGACCGACGTATCGCCCGCCAGATAACGGGCGCGAATGTTGTTGTGAAAAACTTCGGTCCCTTCGCTCAAACTGGTGCGGTAAGCGACATAGACATTGGGGAGCAGGCCGGCGTCCAGCTCCTCATACGCTCCGTAGCCGTCGCGCTCCATGCGCTCCTTGGCGAAGTCCATATAGACGAGGCCTTCGTAGACCTGAATCACGCGGTCCTGTAGGCCGGCCGCGACGCCCAATTCCCGCGTCTCGGTTTCGAGGGCCAAATTAACCTGTACGGGCCGAGGAATTTCGATTTCGAAATGCTTCATCAGGGCGCGGAGAGTGGCGGTGATGATGGCGCTCGAGCCCCCCAGGCCCAGCCGTTGAGGAATGTTCGATTCGTACTCAATCGTGAAATTTCGGTCGCCGATTTCGACGCCCTGCTCCGCGCAATAGTCGGTGAAGCGCATCAGCAGCGCTTGGATAATGCGGATGCCCCCGTAGTAGCCCCGCCAGCGAGTGGTTTCGCGCATGTCGTCGAGGCTTTCCCAGATCGGAAAGTCGGCTTTCGAAGGGCGAATTTCGACGCGGGCGCTGGGGTAGAGAAGAACACGGGCACGGAAATTACGCAGGCTGAAGGCGATGGTTTTCCCAAAATAACCGTCGCTGGGATTGCCGAGCAAACCGGCGCGGGCATAGGCTCTGGTTTCAATCATGCATCGCTCCGATGGGCAGACTTGGAGACCTGCCCCATTGCTCTCACACCGTCGCGTAATAGCCGTCCCGGCGCACAACCTCGATCGGCATGCCGAAAAGCTTGGAGAGCCGCGGCGAGGCCAAAACATCGTCTTTCGGACCGTCGTGAAAAACCTGCCCGCCTTTCATCAGGACGATGCGGCTGATCTCGGGGATGATGTCGGGCAGGTGGTGAGTGACCATCACGATCATCGTTCCGCAGTTTGTGATCTTACGTAGGACCTCCCGAAATTCGCTGACCGCGCGCAGGTCGAGGCCGGCTGTGGGCTCGTCGAGAATCAACGCCCGCGGGTCGTGCACCAAGGCCCGTCCGATCAAGACTCGCCGCAGTTCGCCGGTCGACATCTGGTCGGTTTGGTGATCGGCCAGGCGGGTAATCTCGAGCAGCTCGAGCACTTCGTCGGCTTTCTCACGCATCGCGGGCGTGACTTCGTTGTGCGGCCAAATTTCGGTGCTGCTGAAAAACCCCGACAGCAGCGCTTCGCGGCCGGTGATCTCGCGGGAGCATAGTTGCACCCAATCGGGCGAGACGATCCCCAGCATCGGCCGCAGGTCGAACAGGCGCCAACGGTCTTTGCCGAAGATTGTGAGCGAGGCGTCGTCGCGGTCCAGCGGATAGCACTCGCGCATCAACGTCTTGATGAGCGTCGATTTGCCCGAGCCGTTCGGCCCGACGATGGCCGTGTTTTCGTCCAGGCCGATCGAGAGCGTCAACCCATCGAGCGCACGGCGGCCGACACGCATGACCGTGATATTGCGGAAATCGAGCAGCGTTTGCGGCTGCGAATTGGACGCCGTGCGCGAAGAGGGATCTGCGTGCATGATGGAGCGAGGTGGGGCGAAAAGCCGGGCTCTCCGCCGTTGCCGCGGATGAATTGTTCAAGATAACACGCGTTCGGCCAATACCTAATCCCTCGGCCGGGACATGTCGCCAAGAATGGCAACACGGTACGCTTCAAGCGCGCGCCACGTCGCGTACGAACACCGGCGGCGATTCGCTGATTCCACGCTACGCGATCGTGACGGTTGTCGGCCGTAACGCCGCGGCGGACGCTACACTGGGGGCTGTCGCACCGGGGACGCTTATGAAATTCGCCGCCGTTTGCACGGGGGCGTTATTTTTCAGCACCCGTCGCCGCCGCCGGCAAGATCTACGTCACCAGCGAAGAAGGCAAACTTTCCGTGCCGCGGGCCAGGGCCGATTGGGAGGTGCCGGCAACCAATGACATGGGCGACCCCTGCTCCGCCACGCCGGCGATTGTTGGCGGCAAGATCTATGTTCGGGTCACGGCCGGGCTTTATTGTTTTGCGAAGCGGTAGGTGAGACGTCGCAAGTTGAATGGGCAGACCGAGGACCCGCGCCGGGGCGGGGTCTGGCGCGCTCCCTGAGTTGCGGTGGGCTTGGCCCGTCGCTTGCGCTCGGGGCTCTGATTCTACGTTTGGGCTGCGTGGGGCTTCTACACCACTCCCAGGGCCAGCATGGCGTCGGCGACTTTACGGAACCCGCCGATGTTGGCTCCTCGGACATAGTTGACGGTGCCGTCTTGGATCCCATAGCGAACGCAGGTTGAGTGGATCTGCTTCATGACTTCCTGCAGGCGTCGATCGACTTCGCCGCGTGTCCAGGTAAGGTATTGGGCGTTTTGGGTCCGCTCGAAACCGGACACGGCGACGCCTCCGGCGTTGGCGGCTTTACCCGGGGCGAAGAGCACTCCCGCTTGTCGAAAGATTTCGACGGCCTGGGGGCCGGTTGGCATATTGGCGCCCTCGACAACAGCCTTGACGCCGTTTTCAACGAGTTGCCGCGCAGCGTCGGCTTGGATTTCGTTTTGCGTGGCGCAGGGCATGGCGATGTCGGCGGCAATGCCCCAGGGTTTCTCGCCGGCATGATAGGCGACGCCGAATTTCTCGGCGTATTCGTGAATGCGCGCGCGACGCTTGGTCTTGAGATCGATCACCCAGCGGAGCTTTTCTTGGTCGAGCCCGTCGGGGTCATGAATGAACCCGGAAGAATCGGACATCGTGACGACTTTGCCGCCCAGCTCGATTAGTTTTTCGGCGGCGTATTGCGCCACGTTACCGGACCCTGAAACCAGGCAAGTCTTCCCTTCGACGCTCTCTTGGCGTCGGCGCAGCATCTCGCGGAGGAAATAGACCGCCCCGTACCCGGTGGCTTCGGTGCGGATCAAGCTGCCGCCGAAGGTCGGGCCCTTGCCGGTCATCGCTCCGGTGACTTCGTTGCTCAGGCGCTTATATTGCCCGAACAGGTAGCCGATCTCGCGCGTGCCGACGCCGATGTCGCCCGCGGGGATGTCCCGGTTCTCTCCAATGTATTTCCAAAGCTCGGTCATAAGCGATTGGCAGAAGCGCATGACCTCGCTCTCGGACTTGCCCTTGGGATTGAAGTTCGCCCCACCCTTGGCCCCGCCCATCGGCAGCGTCGTCAGGCTGTTCTTGAACGTTTGCTCGAAGCCGAGAAACTTCATCACGCTCACGGTAACCGACGGATGAAAACGCAGCCCGCCTTTGTAGGGACCGATGGCGTTGTTGAACTGCACCCGAAAGCCGCGATTGACGCGCACGTTGCCGGAGTCATCCTTCCAGGTGACGCGGAAGGTGATGATGCGGTCGGGTTCGGTGAGGCGCTCAAGGATTTGTTGCTCGCGGTAGACGGGGTGTTCGCGGGTATAGGGGAGAATGTCTTCGGCGACTTCGTGAACGGCTTGGTGGAACTCTTTCTCGCCGGGACTCCGGCGAACCAACCCGTTCATGAATTGTTCGAGTTCCGACGAGTGGCCGGTCGTTCCTGTCATGGGCGTGCCCCTTTTGCGCAAGGTCGGCTACCGGATGGGGAACCGAAGATTTTGTTCGCGAAATGGATCCGCGCGAGGACCGGAAGCCGAGAGTCGGCGGCGAGGTTGCCGTTGACCCTGGGCGCAAGCCCCACGGGCGAACAGCACGCCGCTATTCCGAGGAAGTCTCGTCGCCGGTGCTCTCGGCGGCCTCACTTTCCGGGGCCGGCGGGATTTCGACATCCACGCCCTCCTCGCCCGAATCCGTACTCTCTTCGGTGGCCGAGCCCGCGCCGGTTCGTTCGATCACTGACTCGCCGACTCCCTGACCGCGGCTCTTAACGATGCCCAGCGAGATCGACGTCAACATGAAAAGGATTGCGGCAATCGTCGTTGCTTTTGAAAGCACCGTGGCCGCGCCGCGAGGACCGAAAGCAGTCTGCGACCCCATGCCGCCGAACGCGCCGGCGAGATCAGCAGCCTTACCACTTTGCAGCAGCACGACGATGATCAAGAAAAACGCGACGACGACATGAAGGATAGTCAGAAAGATTGCCATGCGGAACTCCGTTTCGACGGCCGTGCGGCTGAATCAATTTCCCTGATTCGGATAATGAACAATCGCGGCCATCGATTCCGCTTCGAGACTCGCGCCGCCCACCAGCGCGCCGTCGATATCGGTCTTCGCCATCAAACCCTCGACATTGCCCGGTTTGACGCTTCCCCCATAAAGAATGCGCAACGCCGCCGCCCGATCCTCTCCAAATTGCTCCGCCGCGCGGGCTCGCAAGATCCCATGGGCTTGGGCGGCGATCTCGGGGGTGGCGGTGCGGCCGGTTCCAATGGCCCAAACCGGCTCGTACGCTACGATTATACGGCAGAACTGATCGGCGGTCAAAGGACCCAACCCGCCGTCAAACTGCGTTTTCAGCACCGCTCCCGTCTCTCCCGCCTCTCGCTGCTCCAGCCTTTCCCCCACGCAAACGATCGGCGTCAGCCCATGCTCAAGCGCGGCCGTGGTGCGTTCAAACACCGTCTCGTCGGTCTCGCCGAAGTATTGTCGCCGCTCACTGTGGCCGATGATGGCGTGGCTGCACCCGGCCGCGCGAATCATCGGGCCGCTGACTTCGCCCGTAAAAGCGCCTTCCGGTTTCCAATGGACATTTTGGGCCGCGATCTGAATGGAGCCACCCGCCGTCGCCTCGACCGCCGCGGTCAAAGACAGAAAGGGTGGCGCGATGACGATTTCACAATGCTCGACTCCCTCCACCAGGGGTCGAAAAGCCTCGAAGAACAGCCGCGTTTCCTCGGCCGTTTTGAACATCTTCCAATTGCCCGCCATGACAGGCTTGCGCTGCGAGTCGGACACGAATGAAATCTCCCTGAATGTGGTTTGACAATCAGCCCCTCGGGCGGCGCTTCGCGCCGGAAACTCCGGCGACCGTGACGCGTTCGCGAGTGGAACAGAATCGAGGCTGACGGCGATCTATCAATGTAGCACCCGCCATCGAAAACCCATGATGCTGAACGCAAATCTTGGCATTGGGCAACGCGCGACGCGGCCGCCGCTTTTCGTCTCGGCCTGCCGGCCCAAGACTACGGGCTTTCCGAAGATGCCCGCGCCCGCCTTTCGGCCTGGGCGAGCGTTCGTCGCGCGCGCTTGAGGATCGGCTCGTCGACCATCCGCCCGTTGACCCCGATCACGCCGCGCCCTTCCCGCTCAAAGATTCCGAGCAAGTCTTTCGCTGCGGCAATTTCCTCTCGGCTGGGGTCGAACGCCTGGTGCACGATCGGGATTTGCGCGGGGTGGATCGCGAGTTGACCGCTGAAACCGAGATTGCGGGCACGTTCGGCCGCCGCCTTCACTTTGTCGAGATCGCGGAAGTCCATCGAAGGCGAGTCGTAGACTTCGCAATCCGCCGCGCGGGCCGCCGTGACGACGGCCGATCGGGCATAGAGCAGTTCGGCGTCTTCGGGGCCGCGTCGAATCCCGATTTCGGCCGAAAAATCTTCCGCTCCGAAGGCGGCCGCGACAACGTGATCTGACGCCGCGACGATACTCGCCGCGTTGACGACCCCTCGCGCCGACTCGATCACGGCACAGAGCCCGAGCCCTCCCGACGGGTCGATTTGCTCGAGGAAGGCCGCGGCCTCGCGAACGTCCTCGGCGGAAGCGCACTTGGATATCATCACGCCGTCCGGCAGCGTGTCCGGCCCCAAACCGGACAAAGCCTCGCAATCGGCCCGAAAGTCTTCCGAGCCAACCGGGTTGACGCGAACGATGACAGCCTGTTCGCTCGGGCCTCGCCGCCGCAACGAGGCCGCAGTGGTCTCACGCACGGCGGTTTTGTGGGCCGGCAGCACGGCGTCTTCCCAATCAATCACGATGGCGTCGGCGGGCAAGCCCGCGGCTTTCTCCAGCTTGGCTTCGCTGTCACCGGGGACAAAGAGCAAGCAACGATAGATCCGGGTTTGCATCAATTCCCGTGGTCGAGAGTCGGCGCCGCGGGGACGCTTGGTCTCGTCCGACCAACCCCTTTAGTATCGCGATTACGCGTTGTTCGTCGCCGGAAAACAAGGCCCAAGATCCTCTACGAGAGCTATCATGAGACACATGGCGACCGAGACGTTGATATCCGTCGAGGAATATCTCGGGACGAGCTACCGTCCCGACCGGGAATTTATTGACGGCTACGTCTTGGAGCGCAACTTGGGTGAACGCGATCACAGCGAACTTCAGGGAGAGATTCATCTTTACTTGGCACAACGACGACGCCAACTCGGGATCCGCGTTTTCCCCGAGCAACGCGTGCAGGTGAAACCTAACCGCTTCCGAGTGCCTGACATCTGCGTCGTGACCGGGCCGAGACCGCAAGAGCAGATCTTCACGGCGCCGCCCTTCCTGTGCATCGAGATTCTGTCCAAGGACGATCGCTTGTCAGCCTTACAAGAGCGCGTCGACGACTATCTGTCGTTCGGCGTCGGTTACGTCTGGGTCGTCGATCCGCGCAAACGCCGGGCTTGGATTTACACGGCGACCGGCGTATCAGAGCCGAAAGACCGTGTGCTCCGCACAGCGTCACCGGAAATCGTCGTCCCCTTGGAAGAGATCTTCGCCGAATTGCAGGCGTAGGCTGCGCCCGCGGCGATTCACTAGGCTCGTCGCCGCCCCACTCGCTCTATTGAGTCTCGCAAAATAAAGTGACACCTTTTTGGGGTACGTACGTCTTTGTATGTATGGGAAATACAAAAGGCGTACGGCGGGATTTCGAGGCCCTGGAGAAGCGCCGTTTCAAAGCGATCCGGTTGGTCGAGCAAGGCTGTAGTCAGTCCGAGACAGCGAGGCGATTGAAGGTCGCGCGGCAAAGCGTCAGCGAGTGGCTGCGACGATACCGGCGTGACGGCGAAGCCGGGTTGCGCCAGGCCGGCCGCGCCGGCCGTAAGCCGCTGTTGGACGCCGCGCAGCTCGAACGCCTCGAGGCGTTGCTGCTGGAAGGCCCCGAGGCGCACGGCTTCCCGACGCCGCTGTGGAGCTGTCCGCGGGTCGCTCGTCTGATCGGAGACGAGTTCGGCGTGCGCTATCACGAGGGCCATGTCTGGAAGATCCTGCGGGCGCTCGGTTGGAGCCCGCAACGGCCCGTCGGCAAAGCGCGGGAGCGCAACGAAGAGGCCATCCGCGGCTGGCAGCGCAAGACTTGGCCGGCCATTAAAAAAAAGCCCGCAAAGAAGAACGTACGATCGTCTTCATCGACGAAAGCGGATTGAGTCAGAAGCCGCATCGTTGCCGCACCTGGGCGCCGCGCGGCGAGACACCGGTGTTGGAGTTCAACTTCAACTGGGACAAGCTGTCGGTGTCGGCCGGGCTGACGTTGCGCAACTTTTACTTCCCGCTCTATCCCGGCGCGATCGGCGAGCTGGAGGTCATCGACTTCCTGAAGGCTTTGGTGCGCCACATCGACGGCCCACTGCTGATCGTCTGGGACCGGCTGCCGGCGCACCGCAGCCGCCTGGTGCGGGAGTTCATCCAGCTCTCCGAGGATCACATCGCAACGGAGTACTTGCCGCCCTATGCGCCGGAGTTGAACCCGGTGGAATACATTTGGGCGTACTGGAAGCAGCACGAGTTGCCCAACGTCTGCCCGAAGGACTACTGGGAACTCGACGAGCGCGCCCGCAAAGCGCTGCGGCGAATGCGCCGCAAACCGCGCTTGATTACCGCTTTCTGGAAACAGTCTTCTCTTTGTCTCGATTGACAGTATATTATGCGAGACTCAGTAAGCCTCGATCGGCCGCGGACTCTCCACGCCGAAACGGCGGCCGATTTCGTCGAGCTCCCGGCACGTCGTCTCCGGCAGCGGGATGCCGTCCCCGCTCCGCTGTTGCCTGGTGCGAACCTCAAGCTCCCCAGGAACCAGAATTTCCTCGACGCCCTCGGCTTTCGGGCTTGCCTTCATCTCCTCGACCGTCGCGGCGACCTGCTGTTGGTAATGTTCGGAGTCACCGAAAACCGCCGGGTCGACGACCAGCAGAAAAACACCGCCCATCCGCCCGCGCTGCTCGGCATTGGGATCGTGTGTGGGAGCCCCGATCAGAGCCGGTTCCGGGTCGTCGATCATTCCCAGCCCACCCAGTAGAACCGCCGCCAGCGCCATGGCGTAGCCTTTGTGCCCCGCGACGCGGCCCCCCAGCGGCTGGATCGTGCCGCCCGCGAAGTAGTCGCCCGGGTCGGTGGTCGGGTTGCCGTCCCGGTCGGTGATGCAATCAGGAGGCAACTCGACTCCCTTGTCGTAAGCGACCTTGACCTTGCCTTGGGCGACGGTCGTCATCGCGGCGTCGAACAGAAACGGCGTGCGGCCGGCGATGGGCACTCCGATCGCGAGCGGGCTCGGCGTAATAAAGCGCTCTGTCCCGCCCCACGGAGCCATGCCGCCCACCGTATGCCCCGCGGCCCCGGCGGTGACGAGCGCGACCAGGCCTTGTTCGGCCGCCAATTCGGGGTACTCACCGACGCGTCCGATGTGCATCGAGTGGCGGATGGTCGCCGCCGCGATGCCGTTTTCCCCCGCGCGCTTCATGGCCCAATCCATCGCGAACCGGGTCGAAAAATGCCCCATGCCCCGTCCGGCGTCAACCAGCGCCGTGGTGCCGGTTTCCCGCAAGATCTCAGGACGGGCGGTGGGGTGGAGGTCACCGGCATCGGTTTGCTTGATGTATTGGACGACACGCATAACACCGTGAGAGTCATGCCCGGAAAGATTCGCCCGGATCAGGTGCCGCGCGACTTCGCGGGCAATATCGTCGTCGGCACCGAGCGCGAGGAAGACCTGGTGGACATAGGGTTCAAGGGATTCGGGCGCAAAGTGGGTGAGGGCTGACATCGATTCCTTTAGGATGGGGGACGGGCGGCGGCGGCGTCCACAGAGTATCAGAGGAGGGGAAGCTCCGCGAATCGGTCTAATGGTACCCGTCGAGCGGGCCCGCCCGTCTTTGCCGTTGCGTCATGAGTAAGGGTTCTGAACCAGCCATCGACGAGATCATCCGGCAATCGGCGGAGTATTCACCGTACGCTTTGCCGCCGTCGGTATTGCGCGAACTCGCCCGAATCCTCGGCGCGATGAACAAGCCCGAGACTGCTGAAACCGGTTGCGGAGCGAGCACTCTGGTCTTTTCTCAGTTCAGCCGACGACACACCGTCTTCGCCTTTGACGAGTTTGACGTCTTCGCAAGAATAAACACTTCGAAGCTCCGAGGCGAAGCCGACGTAGAGTTTGTGGAAGGTCCCACGCAGCAAACGTTACCGAGACGACGATTCACGGCCGCACTTGACGCCGTACTACTCGACGGTCCTCATGCTTTTCCTTTTCCGGCACTCGAGTACTTTCACTTCTTGCCGCATCTGCGTCCTGGCGGAGTGTTGGTGATTGATGATCTGCAGATCCGCAGCGTGAACGACCTTTATAGGTTCTTGCGGAGCGATGTGATGTTCGAGGTAGAAAGTCTCATTTCTCGCACTGCGTTTCTGAGGCGCACCGACGCGCCTACCTTTGCTGGCGATGCTGACGGATGGGAGAACCAAGGCTACCATGCTCGCCCGCTGCTGAGGTTCTCTTGGTGGGAACGGCTTTGCACCAGGATTTCCATTTTGGCCCTGGCACGGTCACAGGATACACCCCCGCTGCGCCGAATACCACGTCTTTTCGCGCTGAACCCTGCACATCACCTCCGCCGGTAGGCGCCAGGGCTCGTCCGTCCGCTCACAGACGTTGATTGAGCGGACTGAACGGCGCTCCGGCCGACACTGCTCCCTGCGAAACCTTTTTGGAGCCAAAAACTGTTGATCCTCGCCCGCAACGCTACCCACCCGGCACAGGCAGCGCCCAGATCCTATGCAGCATGTCACCGAACAGCCGCCGGTTCAGATGCCCCTCCGCCAGCAGCAACCAGTAGTAGCGAGCATGCTTGACCAGCCGACCGCCGGTCTTCATCAACCTGTGTTGCAAACTCGTTAGCGACCAGCTTTTGATTCGCTGCGGCAGCCCGAGCCGCCGCCACAGGTTGCCCAGGTTGTAGGCCAGCACGCTGAGTTGCAGCCGTACCTCGTTGGCCCGGAAGCGGTGACACGACAAGCGGGTCCAGTGCGTGGCCTGTTTGCCTTCCTTGATCCACTGCTCCGCCGTGCCGCGCTTGTTGTAGAACCGTACGACCGAGCGGCTCGGCAAGCTCATGCTCGTCACGACAAATCCGACGCGCGGGAATAGTTCGCCCTGGTGATGCTCGACCTTGGCGACAACTCGCCTTGCCTTCGACCAGCTCTCGGCCTGATAGCGAAAACTCTTGTAGCGCACTAGGGGCTTGGCGTTCGGCCTACCCGGTGGCCGAAACAGGATGTCCTCGATCTCCAGCTCCAGGCTCTTGTTCGCCGGGATGCGAATCACGTAGTCCACGCCGCGCTCCTCCATCGCCTCGTAGATCTCGGGCTTGGCGAAGGCGGCGTCGGCGCGGAACGTCACCTGTTTGCCCTCCGCCTGTTGTCGTTCGATCTCCGGCAGTAGCAGCTCGTCCCAGTCCTCGGCGCTGTGCACGTTGCCGGGACGCAGCTTCGCGCCTAGGCAGTCGCCGTGCTGGTTGAACAGCAACAGCGGGTGATAGCAGAGGGACTCAAAATGGCCGTTGTAGGCACTGCCTTCCTGTTGGCCGTGGACGGGGCTCTCCGTGGAGTCCATGTCGAGCACCACGCGGTCTGAACCGTCGGGAGCTTCGGCTTGCGCGACCAGCTCCCGGTTCACTGCCATCAGCCCCAGCAAGTTCTCTTCGCTCGCCAGCATCTCCGTCTCGAAGCCATGCAGTGTCGAGGTCAAGGCTGCTCCGCGATCCCAGTTCCTTTTCGAGCCGATCAAGCGAAAGGTCGGATCGGCGGATACTCGAACGGCGTCATTGAGGTCCTCGTAGCCAGCGAGTCGGCTGTAGACCGACTGCCGCAGCAGATCGGCCAGCGCGAACTTCTTGTTCAAGCCTTGTCGCGAGTCGCTGAGATGCTCGTCGATCAGCTGGCCGAGTCCGAGTCGTTCATCCAGTTCGCGAACGAGAATCAGACCGCCATCCGAGGTGACTCGCGATCGTTGGAAATCGACTTTGAGAAATCCATTGAACGTGAGCTGAAACGGCTTGTTTTCTTTTTCACCCATCGGGTGTTGACCTCCATGGCGTCCTTATCGGGCTCTAGCCCCTATCAATAAAGACGCTGAAGGTCGCTGGATGGTCTGAAGCTCATACATCAAATTGAAAATGCGGGTTGCAAATGGTTTCCCGAACCTGTTCGCAGGAACGGCCGAAGGTTCTTGAATCGATACATTCCGGGGTCGCCGCTGGATCGTCGGCCTTGAAACCCTTGCGCGCCCAAGCCCATAATTCGTAGACGTTGCAGGGAACCGGTTCGGAAACCGGCTTCCCCCAGGAGAAACATCTTGAAAATTACCGACGTGAAGATCTTCGAAACACAAGGCGAGCACGGCAATTGGCTCTTCGTTAAGCTCTACACCAATACCGGCGTGACCGGCGTCGGCGAAGCCAGCATAGAGCGCCACCACAAAGAGGTCGTCGCGGCGCTCGAGGCAATGAAGGACTTTCTCGTCGGTAAAGACCCGTTCCAAATCGAGCACATTTGGAACTCGCTCTACAAACAGACCTTCTGGTACGGCCAACTCATTACACTATGCGCCCTCAGCGGCGTCGAGCAGGCGCTATGGGATATCAAGGGCAAAGAACTCGGTGTCCCCATATACGAGCTGCTGGGCGGGAAGTTGCGCGACAGCGTCCGCGCCTACGCCAACGCCTGGGCTTTCCAGCAGTCGGTGACCGAGCACCGCGCCGACGACACCCCCGAGACCATCGCGAAAGCCGCCGAAGCCATGGTCGCCGCCGGTTTCACGGGGATGAAGTGGGACCCGTTTCGCTTTGGCGGCCAAGTGATTCCCAAGGAAGAAGAAAAGTTCGCGATCGCGAGCGTCAAGGCCGTGCGCGAGGCGGTCGGCCCCGATGTCGATTTGATGATCGAATGCCACGGGCGCTTCAATATGTGGAGCGCGATCCGCATGGCGCAAAAACTCGAGCCCTTCGACCCGTTCTTCTACGAAGAGCCGATTCCGCCCGACAACGTCGACGCCCTGGCCGAGGTGCAACGGTCGATCAACCTCCCCGTGGCAACCGGCGAAAGGCTCTACACCCGCTGGGAATTTCGGCCCTTGCTCGAAAAGCAAGCCGCGCGCATCATTCAGCCCGATATCTGCCACGCCGGCGGCATCTTGGAGTTGAAAAAGATCGCCGCGATGGCCGAGGTTTATTACGTTGCCGTGCAGCCGCATAACTCGAACGGGCCGATCGGCACAATTGCCAGTTTGCACGTCGACGCCTCGATTCCCAATTGCATCATTCAGGAGTTCTTCTACCCCTATCTCGATCACTACAATGAGATCCTCACCGAACCGATCGAATACGCCGACGGCTACTTGAAGATCCCCGATCGCCCGGGTCTCGGCACCGACATCAACGAAGAGGCAATCCTGAAACGTCCGCCTATCGACACCCCGCTCGAGGCCTCGTGGATCGGGTCGTATTGGTAGATGCCGCAAACGCCGGCCCGCGCCGGACGGGTCTCGGAGAGCGAGCAGCGGCACAGTGGGGCAGGTCTCCAGGCCTGCCCAAACTATTGATCGCAAAACCCGGGCGGGCCTGGAGACCTGCCCCCACTCACTTTTCGTAACCGCTCGTGTGGGATCATCACTCATAGTGCCTCCGGCCGCATCGTCGAGATGACCTCCCAAGATCGCGAACGTTATTCCCGCCAAATCCTCTTCGCGGAAATCGGCGAACAAGGCCAGCAACGCCTGCTCGACTCTCGCGCCGTCATTGTCGGCTGCGGCGCGCTGGGCAGCTTTCACGCGGCGGCGCTGGCGCGGGCCGGCATCGGCGAAATCGTCATCATCGATCGTGACTACGTCGAGCCGAGCAATCTGCAACGCCAATGGCTCTTCGAGGAATCCGACGCCGAACAGTTGCTCCCGAAAGCCGCCGCCGCGCGCGACCGGCTGGCTCGTGTCAACTCCGGCGTCCGGGTCGAAGCTGCTGTCGCCGACTTGACGCCCGAAAACGCCGAAAGCCTGCTGTTGCCCGCCGATGTCATCCTCGACGGCTGCGACAACTTCGAGACCCGCTACCTCATCAATGACGTCGCCGTGAAAAACGGCGTCCCTTGGATCTACGGCGCCGCCGTCGGCAGCTATGGATTGACGATGCCGATCCTGCCCGGCGCCGCGGCCTGCCTGGCGTGCATCTTTCCCGGACCGCCCGGCGGCGCGCAGCCGACCTGCGACACCGCCGGTATTCTCAATGCCGCGAGCGGCGCCGTTGCTTCCTTGCAGGTCGCCGACGCCCTCAAGATCCTGGCCGGCCGGCGGGAAGCCGTCGAGCCGCGCCTGCTCACTCTCGACGTTTGGAAAAGCTCGCTGCGCACCGTATCGACAGGCAAGCCCGACCCGGCCTGCCGCGTCTGCGCCAAAAAGGAATTCGACCACCTCGGCCGCAAGCAACGCCGTGCCGCGATGCTCTGCGGACGCGACGCCGTTCAAATCAACGAACGCGAAAGGCCTCTCGACCTCGCCGAGTTGCGCCGCTCGCTCGAGCCGCTCGGCGAAGTGCGCGCCAACGAGTACGCCCTGCGCTTCCGCTGCCCGCCCCACGAGATGACGATCTTCGTCGACGGCCGCGCCATCGTCAAAGGGACCGACGACATTGCTCTCGCTCGCAGCCTCTACGCCCGTTATGTCGGAATTTGAACCGGAATTCAAAAACCCCGAATTAGAAAGCAATGACGAGCCGATCCGCATTCCCGTCGGCGACGTGTTTGACCTGCATACCGTCCCGCCGCGAGACGTCAAGCCCGTCGTCGAAGCGTACCTCGAAGAAGCGCACCGTCTTGGCTTGTGTGCACTCCGCATCATCCATGGCCGCGGCATCGGCGTGCAGCGAAAGACCGTTCGCAAGGTCCTCGAACGAACGCCCTTCGTCATTGACTACCGCGACGCCCCCGCCGAGGCAGGCGGCTGGGGCGCAACCCTTGTGACGCTGGGCGCACCTGCCGCGGATTGTTAGCCCGAGTCAGCCCCGTTTATGATGAGGAACGGAATTCATAACGCGGATTCAGAGATGGGATGAGAGGCTGGTCGCTTGGAGCCGGGAAGCGGTAGGCTACCGGCAGCAGCGCACTTCTCCACAAGGGAGGTGCAATGGATTTTTGAAAAGGAGGCGACCAGCCATGAAGAAGAATAGCAAACAACAGACCGACAAGAACCAAACCGACAAACACCAAACCAAGAAAGCCGACAGCTCACAAGCGAAGACCCGCCAACTCACCCAGCTCGAACAACAGTTGGCGCAACAACGCATCCAGATGCAAAAAGACAACGAAATTTGCGCCGTCGCCGGCGTCGACATCGGCGACAAACGTTGCTTCGTACGGCTCACCGACCTCGCCGGCGAAAGCCTCGAGGAATGCCAAGTCCCCACCCGCCCGGAGGCCTTGGATCGCTGGTTCCGCCGTTGGCCGCGGCTGCGCATTGTGATCGAAACCGGCAGCCACAGCAACTGGATTCGCCGCCGCCTGGCCGCCCTCGCCCACGACGTGCTCGTCGCCGACGCGCGGCAATTGCGTTTAATCAGCCAATCCGACTCGAAAAACGACCGCAACGACGCCTATTGGTTGGCCGAGCTGGGACGCACCAACCCGGCCCTGTTGAATCCCGTCGCGCCGCGCAAGCTCGAGACCGAACAACAACGCACGTTGTTGCGGGCGCGCGAGGCCGTGCTCGAGTGCCGCACGAAATTGAAAGGGAGTTTGCGCGGCATGGCGAAGTCGCACGGCATCCGCTTGGGCCGATGCGCCCAGAACCAATGGGTCGAGCGCGTCCGGGAGGCCTGCCCCGAGGTGTTGCACGCGGCGTTGTTGGGGGTGGCGACACAAATCGAAAGCCTCGGCGCGACGATCCGCGAATATGACAAACAAATCGTCGCGTTGGGCAAGCAATACGCAGCGGTCGAGCGGCTGCGAACGATCGGAGGGGTGGGGCCGCTGACGGCGTTGACGTTCGTGTTGGCGCTCGACAACGACCCGGGCCGCGTGAAGCGTTCGCGGCAGGTCGGCGCGCTGGTGGGGCTGCGTCCCAAGCAACGCCAATCGGGCGAGCGGTCACTGCGGCTGGGCGTGACGAAATCGGGAGATCCGCTGCTGCGGCGGACGTTGATTCAGTGCGCGCACTGGGTGCTGGGGCCGTTCGGGACCGACTCCACGCTCAGGCGCTGGGGTTTGGGTTTGGCGGCGCGCGGCGGAGGACATGCGAAGAAGCGGGCGGTGGTGGCGGTGGCGCGCAAGTTGGCGGTGCTGATGCATGTGTTGTGGGTGAAACAAGAAAACTACGATCCGCTGCACGGGCTGACGGAAACGGTTTCCCCATAAGGCAGGGACGATGAGGCGCAGTCGGCGGCAACGGTTTCGGATGAAGCAACGTGATGAGGACATCCGCGAGCCCCCTAACGGGGACTCGGCGGCAAGAAGATTCCTGTTGAAAGGAAGGGAGTAGGGGATTGGGCGGACGAAGCGAGGCCGCGGCGGAGAATCGAGATCGTGTCACGGTGACTGCGGGCTCTGGGCAGGCAGGCCGATTCTTTCGAGGATGGGTCGAAGCCGCAACAGAGAGAGCAGCGCCGAAAGACCGGACCCCAACCAGCAGAGGTCAACAACGAGACCGATAACACTGCGAATGGAAGCCCGGTCCTCAACGCGCCGCAAGGCATGAGGACCCGGGCCGGATCCGACAAACCGACCAACGCCTCCCAACGACCGCCCTTGACAAGCGACCCACCTCTCATGGAAGCCCAGAGCGCAAGCGACGGGCCGAGGGCACAACGGTTTCGAGTAGACGCAACACTATGCCGAAACGCGCGACGGTTCGTGGAGACGCGATTCCAGAGCGCGCGACGGATGCCCGCCTTGGCCCTTCGCTTGCGCTCTGGGCTCTGAATCCGCGTTATGAATTCCGCCTTCGAAGCGCCCCGGCATGGCTTCTCTGCGCCCTGCTCGTCGCCCCCCTAACCGCGCAGCAGCTCCCCGAGCTCAAGTTCAAGCCCGCGCCCCCCGAACAACCCCTACCCTTCAGCCACCAAAAGCATGTCGGCCAAGGGTTGGCCTGCGTCGAGTGTCACGCCATGCCCGATCCCGGTGACTACGCCGAAATTACAAGTTCCGACAAGTGCATGGCCTGCCATACATCGATTAAGACCGACAGTCCGGCGATTCAGAAACTCACCCAATTTCACAAAGCCGGCAAAGACATTCCCTGGGAACCCGTCTACCTAATCGCCGACTATGTCTTTTTCAGTCACGCTGTTCACGTGAAGGAAGTCGGTGCGCAATGCGCGGACTGTCACGGCCCCGTCGGTGAACGAAACGTGTTGGGCAAGGAACGCGACATTTCCATGGCCGCTTGCATGAACTGCCACCGCGCCAAAGGCGGTTCGCTCGCGTGCGACTACTGCCACGACCCGCGCTGAGGGACGTGGCGCGCGCCTCCAGGCGTGCCGTGTCGGGCTTTCGAGCCTGACATGTCCCCCTTTTCACCCTTGCGTCCGAAGTCGGCAGGTCGATCCCGATTGTCCGGAATCCAACTCCCGCCCCCCCGTTCCCAGATCGATGTCGAGCACCCGTTTTGCGCCTCGCCCCCCCGCCGTTCTATGCTCAACAGGTATGCGGCGAGCCTTGATTGCCTTTCTGCTGCTGTCGCCGGCGCTGTGGACCCCCGCCGCCGGGCAGACCATCAAGCCCTGCGGATCCGCCCCACTCTACGAAACCTGCGAAATCGAAATCGAGATCAGCCAAGCCTCCGCCGAGGCGCACCCCAACCCGTATATGACCGTGGAATTGCGGGCCGAGTTCCGCTCGCCAAAAGGCGGCAGGACGCGCGTCATGCCGGCCTTCTGGGACGGCGGCCGTCGGTTCGTCATTCGCTTCGCGCCGCTCAATCCGGGCCGCTGGGATTTTCGAGTCGTCTCGAACCTGCCCGAGCTTTCCGGCCAAATCGGCAGCTTCGACGCCGGCCCCGCGCGAACCCCCGGGTTCCTGCGCGTCCACAATCTGCGCTACTGGCGCTTCACCGCGCCCGAAACAACCCATTTTTGGATGGGCGACACTTGCTATCCCTTCGCGTCGATCCCCTGGGAGACCTTTACGAAACTCATCGACATTCGCGCCGAGCAGAAATTCACCCACATGCGCGGATTCGTCTTGGGAAGCCGCGAAACCGCCGCGCGTGTCTTGGCCGACCCCGAACGCCCGTTAGTCGAGCACTTCCAAGAAGTTGACCGCCGCGTCGAATACATGAATCAAAAAGGCATGATCGTCGACCTGATTCTCGGCGACGGCGCCGACCAACTCGCCGAGCTGCTGCCCCACCGTCGTCACCGCGAACGCTACGTGCGCTATCTGGCCGCCCGCTACTCCGCGTTCAATATCACCTGGCAAGGCGTTGAGCGCTTCGAGGAATACAAGCAAGGACGCAAGTTGCTTCAAGAAATCGCCCGCTACCTGCGCAAGTGGGACCCCTACAAGCGCCCCCGCTCGAGCGGCGCCGCGACGACCTCCAGCGCGCTGGTCGAAGACAAATGGATGAACTATGTCGTCCAGCGCTCCCACGACCCCTCGCTCGCGACCGTCGAGCATGAAATGGTTCCCGCGCCCTTCGTCAACATCGAAGTCGGCGTCGAGGACACCGGCGGCTCGATCCCCAACGGCGTCGATGCCGATACCCTGCGCAAGCGGTTGTGGAACGCGGCCATCCGCGGCCAGTCGGTCACCTTTGCCAACTCGGGCACTTGGGGAGCGGGCACCTCACAAGTAGACGCTCGTTTCGCCGATTCGCCGGGCGCGCGGCAGATGGGGCATCTCTATGACTTTTTCGCCCAGACGCGTTACTTCGACCTACAGCCCTACTACCGCGTCGAGGGCGGGGCGGCTTTGGCGCTGACCTTCTACCGCCGTAACGATGAGACGCCGCGCGGGGTGGAGTTCATCGTCTATCTGGAAGAGCCCGGCCCGGTGGAGTTACGCTTGCCCAAGCATGAGTACAGCGTGAGTTGGTTCAACCCGATTGACGGAACCTGGGTCGATCAAAAGGACAAGTTCAAGGGTGAACGCTTCAACACGCCCGGTCCTCCCAACTCCGCCCACGATTGGGTACTCTACGTCCGGCGCGAGGGACGCAAGCAGGCGATGAACAATTCGTTCCTGCTCGCCTGGCGCAAGATTCGCCCCAAGAAGATTGAGTCGTCGATCGCGGACGTACCATTCGAAATTCAATTGCCCGACGAAGATGAGCTCGTCGCCGGCGGCGAGTTCCAATTCAACGCAACGCTCAAGAAAACCGGACGAACAGCCCGCAAGACGCAATGGCTGTGGCTGGCCGAAGTGGCCGGCTCCGGGGTGGCCGGTTCCGGGGTCGGCCCGCGCGTGCTGGGAACGACCCAATTCGGCGCTTTCACCATCCCCTCCGACCTGACGCGACGCTACCCGGCGACGCTGGGAATCCGCCTCGTCGGCGTCGACGGCCTGGGCCGGGTCTACGAAGCCTTCAAGTCTTTTCGTTTGGTGCGGGAATAGGCCGCGCGGAATTCCATCGGAGTCAAACGCCCCCGACGTGGCGCGCGCCTCCAGGCGAGCCGTGTCGGGCTTTCGAGCCCGACATGTCTTCTCCAACCCTGTACCGAACGCATGGGCCATCCCGCCCAGTCCGGCAACGAAGCGACCACCTTGTGCCGCGAAGCGGCGTTGAGCCCGGAGCCGGCGCGGAATCTACATTCATCGAGCCCCCGCCTGAACGGGCCGGTCCGTTCCTTGGCTCGGCAAGCGGCGACATTAACCCTAACCCTCGCCGCTCCCGCCCGGCGTGGTCCTCCAAACCGAGCCGCGCGCGTCAGCAAGCGGTATGAGATGAGGCGCTTCAATCAGAAGGACAGCGGCGGAAGCGCGGCGCCCGGGGGCCGGAAGCAGGCCCTAAGCGCAGTCGAAAGTCGCTTGTGGGTTTGGGAGGGACCTTGAGATGCAGGACCTCGGGACGGTTTTTCCAGGTCCACCGGGCGGCTTTTCTGGGATCACCGCCGGCGGCGGCTTCTGTGCCGCGGCATCGGATACCGCTTGCTGACGCGCGCGGCTCGGTTTGGATTGCGGCGTTCTCTCGAAAGGCCAACCATTCACGCTACAATCTGACGAAGGCTCCGACGTCTCCTCGACGAATTCTCCCCGACTTATGATCGGCCAAACCATTTCGCACTACAAAGTCACCGCCAAGCTCGGCGAGGGCGGCATGGGTGTGGTCTACAAAGCCGAGGACACCAAGCTCGACCGCCCCGTCGCGTTGAAATTCCTCGCGCCCCACCTGCTGCGCGACGACGAAGCGCGCAAGCGTTTCGAACGCGAGGCCAAAGCCGCCGCGCGCCTCGACCACCCGAACATCTGCACCGTCTACGAAATCGACGAAGCCGACGGTCAAACCTTCCTCTCGATGGCCTATCTGGAGGGTGAGACGGTCAGGGAGAAGATCAAGACGCGTCCTCTGAAACTCGAGGACGCTTTCGACATCGCGATTCAGACGGCGCAAGGGCTGCAAGCCGCCCACGAGAATGGGATTACCCATCGCGACATCAAGAGCGCCAATCTCATCGTCACTCCGAAGAGCCAAGTCAAGATCATGGACTTCGGATTGGCACAACTCGTCGAGCAATCGAGATTAACCAAGACCGCGACGATCTTGGGCACTCCCGCCTATATGTCGCCCGAGCAAGCTCGACGCGAGCCGACCGATCGGCGAACGGATATCTGGGCGCTGGGTGTTGTGATCTACGAGATGGTGACGGGCAAGCTGCCGTTCGAGGGTGAACGGGAGGCCGCCGTGGCGTACGCGGTCGTCCACCAGCAACCCGAACCCATCACGGCTCTGCGAGTTGACGTACCCGTCGGTCTGGACCGAATTGTCGCGAAGGCCATGGAGAAGGATCGCGACGAACGCTACCAGCACGCCGACGAAATGATCGTCGATCTGCGGGGGTTGAAGAAGGAGCTGGAATCGGGCGGAACTCAAGCGGCGACGGCGACCTCGCCGGCTTCTCATCGCACCCCGTGGCTCCTCGCCGGCGCGTCGGTGCTCGTCGCTCTGGCCGTAACGGCTGGAGCCTTTCTGGGCCTCTTCGAGTCCCAAAAACCCGTGGCCGAGCAGCCGCTGGAAGCCGTTCCTCTAACCAGCTACACCGGCAGCGAAGACCACCCGACTTTCTCGCCCGACGGCGCTCGAGTCGCATTCGCGTGGAACGGTGAAAGCCAAGACAACTTCGACGTCTACGTCAAGGAAATCGACTCCGAGAACCGCCAGAGGCTCACCACGGACCCGGCTGAAGACGTTTTCCCCGCTTGGTCGCCCGACGGCCGGTTCATCGCCTTTCTCCGCCGCGACCCGGGCGAAGACAAATCCAAGGTAGTCATCATCCCTTCCATCGGTGGCCCCGAACGTGACGTGGGCGAAGCAGTTAGGAGGGCCACGTTTTTTGGCAACGCGACCCCGGCGTGGACTCCGGACAGCAAGCAGCTCGTCGTCGTTCACAGGAGTTCGCCGGATGAGCCCGAGGCGTTGTTTCTCCTCTCGATCGATACAGGCGAGACAACGCGCTTGACCTCGCCCGCCGGCGTTTGGGGCGACGCCTCACCCGCGTTTTCGCCTGACGGCAAGACCCTGGCTTTCGTCAGAACGGCGAGCTGGTCCGAAGACGCATTCCTCCAGTCGCTCAACTCCGATCTGAGTCCCGCCGGGAAACCGCGACAGTTGACTTCGATGGGAAGGCCCATATCCGGCCTGAGCTGCAGTGGCAAGGGAGAAGCAATCGTTTTTAGTAGCGGCGATGACATTGACGCTCCGCGCCTTTGGAAAATTCCTGTTTCGGGCGGAGACGCTCAGCCGCTAGCGGCCGCGGGTCGGCGAACCCCGCGATATCGGGGCCGGCCCGCCGCTTGGCGTATGCCGGAATAACTTCGGATTGGGACGTATGGGCGATCCGAGTAGGCGCCGCCGGCAGCCTCGATCCCGTCAAGTTTCTTTCCTCGACCCGCTACGATGACTCCGCCTACTATTCTCCCGACGGCACGAAAATCACTTTCACTTCGGCGCGTACCGGCACGAGCGGGATCTGGCTGAGCGACGCGGACGGCTCCAATCTCGAGCCTGTTTTCTTGCACCCGCAAGGAGCGTTCTCCGGCTCAGGGCAGTTTTCCCCCGACGGCCGTCACATCGCGTTTGACTCCTACGCCGACGATAACGGAGACATCTTCATCATCAGCGCCGAGGGAGGCAAACCGTTCCGCCTGACCACTCACCCGGCCGATGACTACGTACCCAGTTGGTCAGGCGACGGAAAGTGGGTCTACTTCGGCTCGGCAAGGACCGGACGGTTTGAAATCTGGAAGGCACCGGCCGGTGGAGGAGGGGCGGTGCAAGTAACGACTAATGGGGGACACTTTGCCTTGGAAGATCCCGCGGGCGAGTTCCTCTACTACGTCAAAGGGGTGAATGACTTCGAGACGCCGTTGTGGAAGGTTCCCGCGGCCCGCGGAGAGGAGTCCAAGCCCGCATTTTCAATTTGATGTATGAGCTTCAGACCATCCAGCGACCTTCAGCGTCTTTATTGATAGGGGCTAGAGCCCGATAAGGACGCCATGGAGGTCAACACCCGATGGGTGAAAAAGAAAACAAGCCGTTTCAGCTCACGTTCAATGGATTTCTCAAAGTCGATTTCCAAGGATCGCGAGTCACCTCGGATGGCGGTCTGATTCTCGTTCGCGAACTGGATGAACGACTCGGACTCGGGAAGCTGATCGACGAGCATCTCAGCGACTCGCGACAAGGCTTGAACAAGAAGTTCCCGCTGGCCGATCTGCTGCGGCAGTCGGTCTACAGCCGACTCGCTGGCTACGAGGACCTCAATGACGCCGTTCGAGTATCCGCCGATCCGACCTTTCGCTTGATCGGCTCGAAGAGGAACTGGGATCGCGGAGCAGCCTTGACCTCGACGCTGCATGGCTTCGAGACGGAGATGCTGGCGAGCGAAGAGAACTTGCTGGGGCTGATGGCAGTGAACCGGGAGCTGGTCGCGCAAGCCGAAGCTCCCGACGGTTCAGACCGCGTGGTGCTCGACATGGACTCCACGGAGAGCCCCGTCCACGGCCAACAGGAAGGCAGTGCCTACAACGGCCATTTTGAGTCCCTCTGCTATCACCCGCTGTTGCTGTTCAACCAGCACGGCGACTGCCTAGGCGCGAAGCTGCGTCCCGGCAACGTGCACAGCGCCGAGGACTGGGACGAGCTGCTACTGCCGGAGATCGAACGACAACAGGCGGAGGGCAAACAGGTGACGTTCCGCGCCGACGCCGCCTTCGCCAAGCCCGAGATCTACGAGGCGATGGAGGAGCGCGGCGTGGACTACGTGATTCGCATCCCGGCGAACAAGAGCCTGGAGCTGGAGATCGAGGACATCCTGTTTCGGCCACCGGGCAGGCCGAACGCCAAGCCCCTAGTATAACGTTTCATTAAAACATAACCATAGGACAATGTTTCCTGCTAGACTGGTCGCATGGCAGGAAAATCGAAGCGTCCCCCACTGCTGCTCACGACCGAAGAGGTGCAACATCTGAAACGGCTGCGGCGTTCCCGCAAGGCTCCGGCTCGGGAGGTGCGGCGCGCCGAGATTCTGTGGCGCTATCATGGCGGCGAGACAATCGCCGAGATTATGCGGGCCGTGAAGATGACCCGCAAGAGCGTTGCCAAATGGATCGAGCGAGCCCTCGCCATCGGAGTGCAAGCAGCGCTCAAGGATGCCTATCATCGTCCCTACGAGCCCCGCATCTCCGAGGAGGCCAAGGCCTGGGTGGTGCATTTGGCCTGTTGCAAACCCAAGGAACTGGGATACGCCGCCGAGTTGTGGACCCGCGGCGCGCTCGCTCTCCACGTGCGCCGGCATGCCGTGGAGGCGGGCTATCCGGCCCTGGGGCAAGCGGCCAAGGCGACCGTCCACCGGATTCTGGCGGGGCAGCCGCTGCATCCAGAGAAGGTGAAATACTACCTGGAGCGTCGCGACCCGGAGTTTGAGTCCAAGATGCGGCAGGTGCTGCTGGTCTACCGCGAGGTGGCCTTGCAAAATGAAAGCTCGGGCGAGGGCGGCCCCTCGCCGGGCGTGATCACGGTTTCGGTGGACGAAAAGCCCGGTGTGCAAGCGATCGCCAACACCGCCCCGGACCTGCCGCCGGTCCCTGGGCGGCATCCTTGTACGGCTCGGGATCACGAATACCAACGTCTGGGAACCTGCTCGATTCTGGCGGCGCTGGACTTGCACGACGGCCGCGTAACGGCGCGGGTCGAGCGGCGGCACCGCAGCCGCGAATTCATCTCACTGCTGAAGGATCTGGACCAATTCTATCCGGCCGAATGCACGATTCGATTGATCTTGGACAATCATTCCGCTCACATATCCAAGGAGACGAAGGACTATTTAGCGACGCGGCCGAACCGCTTCAAATATGTGCACACGCCGACCCACGGGTCCTGGCTGAACATTGTGGAGACGCTGTTTGGGAAGATGCCCCGGACGTTTTTGAAGCGCATCCGGGTGGAGTCCTGGGAGGAGCTTCGGGAACGAATCCTGCTGGGGATCGCGGAAATCAACGCCGCTCCGGTGGTCCACCGCTGGAGCAAGTTCGAGGCGCTCGAGGAAGCGCCTGAGTTGGGTATAATTTAATGAAACGCTATACTAGTGCGCTACAAGAGTTTTCGCTATCAGGCCGAGAGCTGGTCGAAGGCAAGGCGAGTTGTCGCCAAGGTCGAGCATCACCAGGGCGAACTATTCCCGCGCGTCGGATTTGTCGTGACGAGCATGAGCTTGCCGAGCCGCTCGGTCGTGCGGTTCTACAACAAGCGCGGCACGGCGGAGCAGTGGATCAAAGAAGGCAAACAGGCCACGCACTGGACCCGCTTGTCGTGTCACCGCTTCCGAGCCAACGAGGTACGGCTGCAACTCAGCGTGCTGGCCTACAACCTGGGCAACCTGTGGCGGCGGCTAGGGCTGCCGCAGCGAATCAAAAGCTGGTCGCTAACGAGTTTGCAACACAGGTTGATGAAGACCGGCGGTCGGCTGGTCAAGCATGCTCGCTACTACTGGTTGCTGCTGGCGGAGGGGCATCTGAACCGGCGGCTGTTCGGTGACATGCTGCATAGGATCTGGGTGCTGCCTGTGCCGGGTGGGTAGCGTTGCCCGGGCGAGGATCAACAGTTTTTGGCTCCAAAAAGGTTTCGCAGGGAGCAGTGTCGGCCGGAGCGCCGTTCAGTCCGCTCAATCAACGTCTGTGAGCGGACGGACGAGCCCTGGCGCCTACCGGCGGAGGTGATGTGCAGGGTTCAGCGCGAAAAGACGTGGTATTCGGCGCAGCGGGGGTGTATCCTGTGACCGTGCCAGGGCCAAAATGGAAATCCTGGCTTAATGTTCTCTGCCGTAAAGTTAGAATCGCCTGACTCAATCGTAGTAGCCAGAGTCAAACCGGCCTTCTCGACCAAGGTATTGGATTCGGTTCTTGGTCGGAACTTCGCGGTCGTGCCGGGCGGGATTTACTTCATGCAGGCGCGCGACGACGGGTCCGACGAGGCTTACTCGATTCGCTTCCTTAATCTTGCGAACGGCCGTGTCGAACTCATTGCTCGTCTCCCGAGGAATACCGTGCCGGTGGCGCAAGGGCTCAGCGTCTCGCCCGACGGCCAATCGATCCTCTACACCCAGGTCGACGACATTTCGAGCGACCTGATGCTGATCGAGGGTTTTGAGTAGACTCGGTAGCGCCCCGTCGCATGCCCCCATGAACTCACCGGAACATAAGGTAACAGTTCATGCCAAGCACATAGGTCCATCCCGCGCTGTCGAAGGGTTCTCGCCTTCACCAGGTCACCGCGGAGCTCCTCGAAAGTGAAGGTGATTTCCCTCGCGCCGTGCGGCAATACCGCAAGGCGCTTGAAGTCAACCCCCGGCTCGCCGGCGCCAATCGCGCTCGGTTGGCGTACGTTGGGCTTTCCGCAGTCGTTCGATCCGTCCCCGATCACCCGGTCCGTCAAACCTTGGCTGCGGAAAATAGGAAACTGTCCCCCGTTTCCCTCCCCCCCGTTTCCCTCCAAGGCGGACTGAACGGAGTCCTCAACAGCCTCGATGTTCCGCACTCCCACCCGGCGCGACAGAATGGCAACAAGCCTGCCGTATTCGTGCCGGAAGAAGTGCTCTACCAGTTCGGGCGTGGTCAAGGAGTGCTGATCTCTCTGACTTCAACGCTTGACCCGGGCATTGCGACTCCGGGGCTCTGACGAGCGACCTCAACTGCCTCCTCCATGCTTTCCGCCGAGACGATCATGTAGCCGCCGATCACCTCCTTTGCTTCCACGAAAGGCCCGTCCTTCGCACCTTCTGAGGTAACGATTTTGCCGCCGCCGCTGAGCTTCCCTCCCATGTCGACGATGTCTCCTGGAACTTCTCTTTCCAGGCGTTGAATTTGGCGTACATCTCCTCCATTTGAGCGGGAGACGGTGCTTCGCCTTTCGCACCGGGCTGCCGCGGCCGGCTTCGTTGGATACATAGATAGTTTTGCTTAGACATGATTTCTCCGTTCTTGGGTTCCGTCGGTCAACTCAACCGACGCTGTATGACGTATGGGCAATCTCGGTTTGGACACTTCCTGGTTCTTTTTTTTCTGCCGCCGCAAGACCCAATCCGAGGTGACGACCGCTTCTCCGCCGTATTGCTCAGGAAGGGCTCCCACCGCCGTCTCCTGAATCGAAGAAGATCTCCTCGATCGGCAGTTCGAAGAGGCGCGCGATCTTGAACGCGAGTGGAAGGCTGGGGTCGTACTTGCGGGTCTCGATGGCGTTAACCGTCTGCCGTGAGACATCTAGTCGCTCGGCAAGTGTCGCCTGAGACCATTCGCGCTCGGCCCGCAACACCCGCAGTCGGTTCTTCATCGGTACCGCCGGCCAAAGTACAGCTGACCGAAGGCCCAGCCGAATATCGGGACCATCAGGGCGTCGCCGGCATCGAGTGATGGCGCGCCGGCGGCCTCGAGCAGTTCCCAGTTCAGGAGGAAGACCACCGTCGCGCCCCAGCCCACAGCCAGCCCCTGCAACTGGACCAGACGCGTGAGCTCATCGGCCATGCGTAAGAAGCGGACATAGGCGAGCACCGTGCCGACGGCCAGCACGTTTGGTAGGACCGCCACCACCCAGGCCGCCCAACCATCCACCTCCAGCCCCAATCCGCTGAGGTTCCCCTTCAGCGTTTGGGCGGCTGCCGTAAAGCCCAGCATCCAGGCAAAGCTCCACGCTACGAACCGGACCTGATTGCGCCGGTCAGCGGCCGTCCCCACGCAACTGGCCAGCCACTCCGACGGACTTGCCCGTCGTGTCTGGTAAACATCTGTGGCGTCCCGGTCCTGTCGTTCGCCACCACGTTCTGTCTCATCTGACATGTCAATCTCCATTGTCTGTATGTAAAGCTCACTCGATATACGCTATAGTACAGGTTCCTTTTCTGTATGTCAACTGTTCTTTACATGGGGCAGATCGGGGACGGGCAGATCGGGGACAGTCGGTTCCTAGATCGGGGACAGCTCCCGAACTCGGCCAAGACCGCCTTGACACTACCGCTATCCTAAGCACGGCGAGGCCGAGCCAAGGCTCGCCGGCGACAGGCCAAGGAGGACAAAAATTGCCCACGAAGCGGCCCCAAAAAGTCATTGCCAAACGAACCCAATTTCGCGAATCCAGGATCGATCGCCATGTCCCGCATATCCCGCTGAGTCAATAACTTAGCGGATCTCGAACGCCGGACCCCCGGGCTCAAATCAAAAATCTTCACCAAAGAGACACCCCGACCCGACGATCAGCGGTCACGACCCAGATGAGGCCCAGGCCGAATTCAGTCCCTGGCTCTCCACATTAGCCCGCGAGCCCGGTTTACCGGGCTTGGTATTTCCCGTTAGGCCGGCCCTTGAGGGCTGGTAGAATGAACCTGATTTACCGAGAAAGAAAGGCCGTTTTAACGGCCTTACCTCCCGCCTGCCCCAGACCCAATCCATGCCGCGCAACGTTTACGCCGAGATCCATCTCCACATCACATGGCACACGAAACGTAACGACTCGCTCATCGTCGACGACATCGAACGACAGCTTTACCAATACCTGAGTAGAAGAATAGCGGAGGCGGAGGAAGTTTCCTTGCACGCGATCGGGGGCGTGGCCGATCACGTCCACCTCGCCGTGACGGTGCCGCCGACCCTGCATGTCAGCGATTGGATCGGACAGCTCAAGGGGGCGAGCGACACTACATCAATCATCGAATCGTCAACCGCAAGCTTCTCGAATGGCAGGCAGGCTACGGCGTGGTGAGTTTCGGCACTAAAGACCTGCTGTGGGTCGTTGACTATATTCGTAACCAGAAGCAGCACCACGCGCGGGGGGCAACACACGACCGGTTGGAACGGGTCGAGCGAACCGAGGAAGCCCGTTGAAACGGGCTAAACCCGCTTACCCGAACCACCGAGAGCCGGCCGTAGAACGACCGGCCTGAGACTGCCACCCAAGCCTCGTAAACGAGGCTCTCCCGGCGGCAAATCGGGGCCGGCTCCCGAACTCGGCCAAGACCGGCTTGACACCATCGCTATCCTAAGCAAGTACAGGCACTGATTTTCGCCGTTAATCGGCGTTGGAGACAAGGCGGTTCGACGAGCGAGAATCGAATGCCGGTCCCCCTTTTTCGCTCGAACACACCTTTGCCGCGGGCTGCTTGGCGAACAGCAGTTCTTGGGTCGCTTCGGGGTCGTCGGTACGGTACTGCTTGAGCTTGCGGTAGAGCGTCGTCTTCCCGATTCCCAGCAGCTGGGCGGCGGTCGCCACATCGCCTTGGGTGTGCTCGATGGCGTGTAGAATGTGCTGTCTTTCGACGTCGTCGAGAGGGATCACGTCCGCGCCCTGTTCGATGCTCACCGTCCTTTCTTCCGGCTCGACAAGCGCCGAGGGCAAGTCATGCAAGTGAATCAGCGGATCGGATTTCAACGCCACTATGCTTTGGATGACGTTTTCGAGTTCACGCACATTCCCGGGCCAATCGTAAACCTTGAAGCGTTCGACGGCATGCTCGGAGATGACGACGTGTCCGGCCGAATATTTCTCCAGAAAATGCTTGACCAACAATGGGATGTCGTGTCGGCGGTCCCGTAAGGGCGGGAGGTGGACGCAGATTACGTAGAGTCGGTAATACAGGTCCTTGCGGAATCGTCCGGCGCGCACCTCTTCGGTCAAGTCGCGATTGGTGGCCGCGAGAATACGGACGTTGACGCGCACGGGGTGAGTGGAGCCGATCGGCCGGATCTCTTTTTCCTGCAACAGCCGTAGCAACTTGGCCTGTAAGTCCGGGCTCAACTCGCCAATTTCGTCGAGGAAAAGGGTCCCGCCCTCGGCCGCGCGCACCAGGCCGGGCTTATCGCGCACCGCCCCGGTAAACGCGCCCCTGGTGTGGCCGAACAGTTCGCTCTCCATGAGCGAACCGACCAACGAGGCCGCATCGACGGCGAGGAACTTCTTGTTCGCCAACGAAGAGACGGAATGAAGAGCCCGCGCCGCAAGCTCCTTGCCGACGCCGCTCTCTCCGGTGATGAGTACGGTCGACGAATCGTTATGCAGTTTTCGAATCGTTCGCAGGACGCGTTGGATCCGCGGGGAACAGCCGATCAGTCCAAAGTCGTTGGGCGCGTCGTCGAACAACAGGTGCTGTTGCACGGAAGGTTGTTTAAGGAATCATCGGTAATATCGTAACGGCGGCTTTTCGATGCCGACCATGATAGCTATTGAGTCTCGCAAAATAGAGTGACACCTTTTGGTGTTGCCGTACGTATTCTTATGTATGGGAACACCGAAAGGAAAGCGCCGCGATTTCGAAGCATTGGAGAAACGCCGTTTCGAAGCGATGCGTTTGCTCGATGAAGGACTCAATCAGTCCGAAACCGCCAGGCGTCTGACAGTCGCCCGCCAAACCGTCAGTGAGTGGCGACGACAGTACCTGGCGCAAGGCGAGGCCGGGCTGCGCAAGGCCGGCCGCGCCGGCCGCAAGCCGCTATTAGACGCCACGCAGCTCGAACGCCTGGAGATCCTGCTGCTCGAAGGCCCCGAGGCGCACGGCTTCCCGACGCCGTTGTGGAGCTGTCCGCAGGTGGCTCGTCTGATCCGAGACGAGTTCGGCGTGCGCTATCACGAGGGCCATGTCTGGAAGATCCTGCGGGCGCTCGGCTGGAGCCCGCAACGCCCGGTCGGCAAAGCCCGCGAGCGCAACGAAGAGGCCATCCGCGACTGGAAGTGCAAGAGGTGGCCGGCCATTAAAAAAAAGCCCGCAAACAAGACCGCACGATCGTCTTCATCGACGAAAGCGGATGGAGTCAGAAGCCGCATCGTTGCCGCACCTGGGCGCCGCGCGGCGAGACGCCGCTGCTGGAGTTCAACTTCAATTGGCAGAAGCTTTCGGTGTCGGCCGGGTTGACGTTGCGCAACTTTTACTTTCGGCTCTATCCCGGCGCGATTGGCGAGTTGGAGGTCATCGACTTTCTGAAGGCCTTGGTTCGCCACATGGACGGCCCGTTGATGATCGTCTGGGACCGCTTGCCGGCGCATCGCAGTCGGATGGTGCGAGAGTTCATTGAACTCTCGCAAGGCCATATCGTGACGGAGTATTTGCCGGCGTATGCGCCGGAGCTGAATCCGGTGGAATACATCTGGGCGTACTGGAAACAGCACGAGTTGCCGAACGTCTGTCCGAAGGACTACTGGGAACTCGACGAACGTGCCCGCAAAACGCTGCGGCGCATGCGCCGCAAACCGCGCTTGATTACTGCTTTCTGGAAACAGTCTTCTCTTTGTCTCGATTGACAGGATATTATGCGAGATTCAATAAGCACCTATTATAGGCAATCGGGTGGCGGCGGCGGCTCAAACTCACTGACAAACCCGTCGACACCGTCGTCGGCCAACTGCTGCTTGAGCCCTCGCGCGGCGGCGGGCCGGGCGAAACGGCCGACGATGACTCGATAGCGAGTTCCCTCGGCCAGGCTGCTTTCGACGATTCGGGAGTCGCCGTGGAGGGCGGTCACTTTGTCGTAGAGCAATTCGGCGTTTTCGAGCGCGGAGAAGGATCCGACTTGAACACCGAAAAAGGCGGCGACGGCGCAGGGGTCGGGGTCGCCTTGCGCTTCGTCCTGGTGGGGTTCGTGTTGTGGTTGCGGTGGTGACAGGTCCTCCGCCGGCACGACGGCGGGAGTGGGCGAGGGCGGAGGCGCGACCGAGCCCGACGGCTGCTCGGCCGATTCTTTTCGACTGCGACCCCTCCGCCCGGAACGATATCGCATGCCCGGCGTGGCAACTACTTCGATCCGCACGCGCGCGGTTCCCGGACCGATCATCTCGATTTTCTTGGCCGCCGCTCGCGACAGATCGATAATGCGGCCCTTGACGAACGGGCCGCGATCATTGATGCGCACATCGACGGTTTTTTTGTTGTTGAGATTCCTGACACGAACCCACGTATCGAAGGGCAGGCGCTTGTGGGCGGCCGAGATCTTGTTCATGTCGTAACGCTCGCCGTTGCTGGTGATGCGGCCGTGGTAGGGTCGGCCGTACCAGCTGGCGATGCCTTGTTGCGTCCAGCCGAGTTGGGCGGGAATGGGCGGAGGCAGCTTCACACGCTTCTTGCCGCCGCAACCGACCGCGAGCAGGAGGCAGGCGAGAAGGAGGGGTCCGAGGGCTGGGAGTCGACGCCGACCAGCAGGCGAGCGCTTGCCGGTTGGAGGACGAGCTAGGGTCGGGGACCCGCGGTTGGAGTCGGATTGCTCAGGGTTAGCCGACGGGACTTTTGCTTTGTGGGCAGGCACGGGCTTGGCGGTTGGCGGATTTTGGATTTTACGAATTGCTTTGCGCTTGACCCCTCACTTGCGTTCGGGGCTCTGTTTCTACTTTCGAAGCTCTGTTTCTAGGCGTCGGACTCGGTTTTCGGGGTTGGCGGCAGCGGGGCCAGCCCCACACGCCTTCCCAAGCGATAGGCGAGTGAGCCGTAGATCTTCTCCAACTGATCGCGGGTTTCAGCCAGCTCGCGGTCGAGCCGCTGGGCCCATTCCGTTCGTTCGGCAGCCCGCGCTTCCGCCCCCTCCAACAGCGCCCTCAATTTCGCGACCATTTCGTTGCGCTCGGTTTCGAGGCGGGCGAAGTTGTCTCGCGCCTCCTCCACGTCGGCCTCGAGCGACTCAGCCCATTTCGTTCGCTGGAGCAGCTCCTTGTCGAAACGCCCCTTAATCTGCTTCGCCCAACGGACCTTCTCTTCGTTCTCCTTTTCGAGAGCGGTGATGGCTTCTTGCGCTTCGCGCTGTTCGGCGCGGTGGATTTCGTCGAGCTGCTTCAACTCCTTCGTCGTCTTGGCCAACCACTGCTCCTTTTGCGTCACCTCTTGTTTGAGCAGGTGAATATGTTTCTCGCGGTCTCGCAACACATTGCCCGATCGCGGCAGATAGACGAAAGCCGGCGAACCATACAGGGGCTGCCTGGAGCAGACGGCGACGAAAAAATGGGCTTGCGCGGGCTCGGGGACGGCGGTTTCGAGTGTAGTCCGCACACCCTTGACTTCTAGAGGGGTGAACGTGATGGCGTTGTTGTGGTTTTCCAGAAACAGGGTTACGTGGGGAAAACGCTGTTCGAGTTCTTCGCGAAACTCGACGTAGTTGAATTCCCGAACGTGAAAAGGATTTGCTTCAGCGCGCGATTCGGCATAGTAGTCGCGATTGGGCGTCGAGACGATCAGTTGACCGGATGGAACCAAGACCCGAGCCGTCTCATCGAGAAAGGCTCCGGGATCCTCTAGATGTTCGATGGCCCCGAAGGCAACGACCACGTCGAAGGATTCCGAGGCGAACGGCAATCGGGCGCAGTCCCCTTGGCATTGACTCACATCGGCGGCCCCGTACTCGGAGCGGCTTAGGCGCAGCGGCTCCAAGGCGACATCGACGGCCGCGACCGACGCCGCCCGGCGGGCCAAACGCTTGGCGCCATAACCCACGCCGCAGCCGGCGTCGAGAACCCTTCGTTCGCTGACGAGCGATTCGGCGAAGCCGTAGCGGGCGACATGCTCATTCAGAAGGTCCGGGTCGGTTTGTCCCGGGATGACCCGCTCTCCGGTGAATTCCATCAGAGTTTTATCTTCCGCGCCACGGCGGCGTAGTCGAGGCCGCCGAAGAATTTGCTTCGAAACTCGCGCAGCCCCTCGATCTCGTCGAGCGCCGCCAGTTCGGGAAATGCCTCGGGAGCAGGGTGCCTTTCATGAATCTCAATCGAAGTAAAGCCGGCCTCCTCGAGATAGAAGTGCAATTGTTGCGCCGGCACAGGGCGTTGATGAGTTGGATCCAAGTAGAAATCTCCGGCGAAAATTGCCAAGCAACCCGGGTTGGGGGTTTCGACGGCGAATACGCCGCCGGCCCTGAGCTTGGCGGCAACCAATCGAATCATCTCGGGCAGACGGTGGGCTGGCAAGTGTTCGATGACGTGCGAGCATAGAACGCCGTCCAACGAACCGTCCGCCTGGTCGTCAAGAAAAGTGAACAAATCAACGGGACGGATATCGAGGCCCTTTTCGCGGCAAGCGGCGACGGCCTCCGGGTTGGAGTCGACACCGACGGCGAGCAGGCCTTCTTCGCGGGCTAGCTGGAGGAACTCTCCGCGACCGCAACCGAGATCAACAATCTTTCGGCAATCCTTGAAGTATGGGATGTAAAACGATTGATACTGCCGGACATAACCCTCATCACCGCGGAACCTCTCCTGGAAGCGACCGTAATCGAACAGGACCGGCAAAGAAGGGATCGGCGCCGCGTCCGGGTCCGCCGGTTGCGCGGTTTCTCGTAGGTCCGCCGGCGGCGCTTGCACGGCCGTTCTTTGCCGGATCAGACGTAACTCGGTGTGGACCAGGCGGTCTTGGTCGGCCTTAAGGGCTTCGATATCCTTCCAGAAGCGGCCTTGGATCTCGCGATTGGTTTGATCGAGGGCTTGGCGGTATTCGGCCTTCACGCGTTTGAGCGCTTGGAGGTAGTCTTGGTGCAAGGCGGCGGATCGGGATTCGGAGGCCTGCTCTCGTTCTCGCGCACCCTCCTCGATCTCTCGGATGCTGTGGAGCAGTTCGATCTCGGAGCGGGTGAGCTTTTCCTCGAGGGCGGGCCGCCACTGTTTCCAGTGGTCGAGCATCTCGTCGACTTGATGCTTCAAATCAGACTCGGGAGCGCCGACCGCCCGTGCAACACGCAGAATGGCGTGATTTTGCTCAATGGCGACGTCCAATTGCGCGTCCATGTGTCGTAGAACGGCTTGGTTGAAGTCGACCTGATCCCGCACGAACCAGTTGAGCGCGCGGGCAATGCGGCGTTTTCCGGCTTGAATCAGATTGTTGACAAACCCTGGAGGGCGAGGGTTGACGGTCCCAATAGCGGCCACTTGTCCCTCGGCCACATCGCGGGCATGACCGAGCGAGTCGAGGCCGGGAAGCCTGAAATCAGGCAGCTCGGGGACGGTTTTTTCGTGACGCTTCTTGACGCCTTCGCGGATTTCATTGACGACCGCGCTGACCTGCTCGGGGGTCATATTTCTATACCTTATCAAGGTTGTGAGAGCTGACTTCCCAGCCGTCGCACCGACAGGCACGCTCCCGAAAGCAGCGGGCTACGGTCGCGTTACGAAGGCCTGACCAGGAAACCTTGTTCGCGGAAGTGGCGGTCAACACAGAAGGCCTCGGAGATTCCCAGTTCCCGCATCAGGACGAAACTCGCGCAATCGACTACGCTGAGCTTTTTACGCCCCGCGAGCAAAACCATCTCCAGGGCCGTATGATGCCGCGCGGGGTCAATCCACTCGGTAGTGATCAGCGGGAGGACCTCCTCGTGGAACGCGCGCAGCGCGGTAATCCCCAAGCGGCGCTGCACAAGAGCCATGCTTTCAACGACGACATAATTGTGCGTGACGAGCCGTGTGCCTTCGTTCAGGATGTTCCGCCACTCGGTGCGAGCGTGCTCATGATTGCGGTCTGTTCGGTCGAGTACGGCGTAGAGCGCGGAGGTATCGGCGAAGCAACTCACGTGTCCGAATCCTCGTCCGGGGTCTCGTCGGCTGTCGAGTAGTAAGCGTCGGCAAGATATCGGTCATGCTCCGAGCTGACATCGGTGAGGCCTGAGGAGAAACGCCCCGCGACATCGAGCGCCCGCTGTCTCCTTTCCTCGTCGCTGGGCCCACGCCGAGCATCCAGGTACAAGTCGACACCTTGTCGGATCAACTTGGCCATCGATTGCCCCTGGGCTGCGGAAAGCTTGCGCAGCTCTCGCACCTGTCGTTCAGACAGCTGAACCTGTGTTCGAATCATGCCATAATGATAACACTTTATACTTAATGATGTATCCATTGCGATTATGGCTCCCCGAATCCTCCCGATAAGGCACACTGTCTGGAGTGCACGTCGAACGTGAAACCCAGAGTTGTTAATTCCGGGGATGTGACCGATCTCTTCCGATCTCTATCATCGACTTCGTTTGACCGATCTCTTGCCGGGGCCGAGCCGAGCCGCCTCGCGGCGCGGTCTTCCTCGCGCAATAAGACCGCACCGCGAGGCGGTGCGGCTCGGTTTGTACGGAGATTGAGCGGAAGGTTCGGAGCAGGCTCCCGAGCAGGGAGGTCCCGATCTTGATCGATGTCTCTCCAAACCGCGCATTGGGATCGGCTTGGGGATGAGTTGAGGGTCTCTTAACCTGTTGATATAGCTTCACATAGCAGTCAATTTGGTTTGCTTGGCAAGAATGAGCTGGGGCCGGGTCGTAGGAAGGCCCGGTGCCTGACACTTGCTGGATCGGACGAGCGGTATGAATTTGCGTCCCTCCCGGCTCAGCGGCTATGCTGTGGTGTCGGGCGCCCAAGGCTGCTCGGGAGGTTGCCATGATCGATCTTGTCAAGCTGCACCATGTATCTTTCGCGATCCGGGATCTGGAGGTTTCAAAACGGTTTTTCGGCGGCGTGTTGGGCTTGCCGGAAATCGAGAGGCCGGGCTTCCGGTTCTCCGGGGCTTGGTATGCGATCGGCGACCGGCAACTGCATTTGATCGCTGAATCTTCGAATGCCGAAAATGGCGCCCATGGGCTCTGTCGTTCCGATCACATGGCGCTGGAAGTGCGGAGTGTCGAGGCGGTCAAGAAGATCCTCGACGATAACGGCGTCGAGTACGGCGAAGGCGGCAGCAGCAACTTGGGGATGGATCAGATCTTTTGCCGCGATCCCGACGGCCACGTGATCGAGTTCGTTTACTACCACGACAATTAGGCCGGCCCGGGGCCCGCGATCGGGCCGGCGTGACTGGTTTCGGGAGGAGCCGATGACTTCAACTTCGGGGGAAATCCGGGTATTGTGCGCGGGTGGCAGCGTGCGGCCGGGAAACCAAACCGCCAAGGCTCTGGCGTACGTCGCGGACGAGATCCGGTCGCGCGGTGACGTCACGGTCGAGATCATCGACCCGGCACAGCTACAGATGCCGCTGCCGGGCACGGCGCGTGATCGCTCGGTCATGGAAGCGTTGCAGGCGAAGGTGACCGCGGCGACCGGGGTTATCTTGGCAACACCGGAGTACCACGGCAGCTACAGCAGCGTGATCAAGCTTTTCATCGAGCAGTTGGGGTATCCGTCGGTTCTGAGCGGAAAACCGGTTGCATTGCTCGGGGTCGCCGCCGGTGCGATCGGGGCAATCAAGTCGCTGGAACACCTTCGCAGCGTCTGTTCGCATGTCGGGGCAATAGTGTTGCCGGGACCGGTGTCGATCGCCGGCGTCCACAAAGTATTCGACGAGCAGGGCGTTTGCTTGGACCCTTCGATCGAGAAGAGATTGCGAGCGCTGGGGACGAACCTCGTCGATTACATCCACGACCAGATTTGCCCGCGAGTTGCCTTGGAGCAGATGGTGCGGGAGCGCGAGAAGTAGCGCCCGCAGCGCAGGCCGTGCTTCAGGCGGTTCGGCGGTTCGGGCGGGTCGAGGGCGGCCGGCCGCGCGCGTGATAGAATAGACGCTTCCTTAGCAGCTTCGAGGCATTGGTTTTGGACTCCATTCGAGAGATTCTTCCGGATGCATTTCGCCGTGAGCGCGGTTTCGCGGCGGAAGAAACCGAGCAGCTCGCCTGCGCCTGCTGGGCGGCGGCGGTGGGCCCGCGCATCGCCGCGAATACGCGGCCGATACGGCTGTTGAGTAAGCGGCTCATTGTCGATGTGGAGGGCCAGGCTTGGCGGCGCGAATTGGCGTCGATGAGCCGTAGAATCGCCGCCAAGGTCAATCGCGCCATGGGATCGGACCTGATCGAGGATGTCGATTTTCGTGTCGCTGTTCCAAACCGCCGCGGGCCGGGGCGCGCGGAGTCAACCGCCGGCCAAGTGCGCAACGATGAAGCCGCCGGCATCGGCGACCCGAACCTGCGCCGCCTCTACCGGCGCTCGAAAAAGAAGGCGTTAGCAAAGTGAAAATCACCGAAAAGGAAGTTCGGTATATCGCCGACCTCGGGAATTTGACGTTGACCGAGGACGAAGTGCACAAGTATGCCGCCGACTTGGAAGAGATTCTGACCTACGTGGAGAAGCTCGACGAACTGGATACCTCCGAAGTCGAGCCGATGGCGCAGGTGATCTACGCGGGGACCGAGACGTCGACGTTGCGGGCGGACGAACCCCGCGAGAGCTTCGACCGAGATGTCGTGCTGCGTTCGGCGCCGCAGTCGGGCGCGGGGCAGTTTAAGGTTCCGCGCGTCATCGAGCGCTAGCCCGCTTTTCTCACCGCGTGGCGAGGCAAAGTGCACGAAAGGTCTGTCAGTACGAGGCGCGCGCCGCTTGGCGCCCATTTCTTAAGCAAAGAGGCGTACTTGAACAGTACGGTGAGCACGGCGAGCAAGCGCAACGAAGTAATGGCGGGCCTATCGTGTGCTTTGCTCGTCAGGCGGTGAGAAATGCGGGCTAGGGCGGCGGCGGAACAAACATTTCGTCTTGCCTCGATCCTTCCGTCGGAGGCAGCGGACCCTGCCCCCAATAGATAGCCATGCGCCCTGCCGGCGCGGCGCCCGCCAACGATGGAAAACTACAAACAGCTCACAATCGACGCCGTGCACGCGGGATTGACCGCCGGCACCTTCAGCGCGACGGAACTGGCGCGGGAAGCGCTGCGAGTCGCCGAAGGCGAGAACGAGAAGTACGGCGCCTTTCTCCATTTTTCGCCCGAACAAGCGATCGCCGCTGCCGAGCGCGTGGACGCCGATCTGGCGGCGGGGAAACCGCTCGGGAAA
The DNA here is from genome assembly GCA_965238125.1 of Bryobacterales bacterium. Classification (GTDB taxonomy): domain Bacteria; phylum Acidobacteriota; class Terriglobia; order Bryobacterales; family UBA6623; genus UBA6623. Next base: position 3,243,644 of record OZ250179.1, read on the forward strand.
TTGGCCGGCGTGCCGATTGCCGTCAAAGACATCATTCTCACCGAAGGCCTGAAGACGACTTGCGCATCGCGGTTGCTCGAGAACTACGTCGCTCCCTATGACGCGACGGCGGTCGCGCGCATCAAGGAAGCGGGCGCGGTCATCATCGGCAAGACGAACTGTGACGAATTCGCGATGGGATCGTCGAGCGAGAACTCGGCGTTCTTTCCGGTCAGAAACCCGGTCGCTCCCGACCATGTACCGGGAGGCTCGAGCGGCGGGTCGGCCGCGGCGGTCGCCGGCGGTTTCGCGCCCGTCTCACTCGGCTCCGACACCGGGGGCTCTATCCGGCAACCGGCGTCATTTTGCGGAGTGGTCGGCGTGCTCCCCACCTACGGCCGTGTCTCTCGCTACGGCTTGACGGCCTTCGCCAGCTCGCTCGATCACATCGGGCCGTTTTCGCGGACGGTGAAGGATTCGGCGACGCTTCTGGAAGTGATTTCCGGCCGTGACCCGATGGACGCCACCTCGGCGGCGGCGCCGGTCGATGATTACGCCGCCGCGTTGAGCGGCGATGTCAAGGGGCTGAAGATCGGCGTACCGAAGGAATACTTCGGCGACGGCCTGGATGCGGAAGTCGGCGGGCGTATTGAACACGGGCTCGACGTTCTCAACAAACTGGGCTGCGAGATCGTCGACATCAGCCTGCCCAACACCGAGTATGCCATCGCCTCGTACTATTTGATTTGCACCGCCGAGGCCAGCGCCAACCTGGCCCGTTATGACGGAGTGCGCTACACCACACGCGCGAAGGACGCGGAGAGCCTGGATCAGATGTACCGCAACACGCGGGGCGAGGGATTCGGGGCCGAGGTCAAGCGCCGCATCATTTTGGGCACGTATGTTCTCAGCGCGGGTTACTACGACGCCTACTATTTGAAGGCGCAGAAAGTGCGTGCTCTGATTGCCGCCGGCTTCACCAAGGCTTTTGAACAAGTGGATGCGATCGTGACGCCGGTATCGCCCTTCACGGCTTTCAAGTTGGGAGAGAAGACGGCTGATCCGCTGGAAATGTATCTCTCCGACATCTATACGATCACGGCCAGCCTGGCGGGTATCGCGGGCGTAAGCGTTCCCTGCGGCGCCTCGTCGGAGGGGCTGCCGGTGGGCATGCAAATTCTGACGAGCCATTTCGAGGAAGCGAAGATGCTGCGGGTTGCCGACGCTTTCGAGAAGGCGGGGGGGTTCGCGGGGTAGCAGCCCGCGGGAAGATTGTGTTCGGACGAAAAAGCGGGACTGCCGGTGGATCTTGTGAACCCGCGGGATTCATAGCAGCGGACTGGACTCTTTTTCGCTGATATCCGCCCGGGGCGACGATTCCAGACTTTTCGGGCCGGGCCCGTCGCTTACGCTCTGGGCTTCCATGAGAGGTGGGTCGCTTGTCAAGGGCGGTCGTTGGGAGGCGTTGGTCGGTTTGTCGGATCCGGCCCGGGTCCTCATGCCTTGCGGCGCGTTGAGGACCGGGCTTCCATTCGCAGTGTTATCGGTCTCGTTGTTGACCTCTGCTGGTTGGGGTCCGGTCTTTCGGCGCTGCTCTCTCTGTTGCGGCTTCGACCCATCCTCGAAAGAATCGGCCTGCCTGCCCAGAGCCCGCAGTCACCGTGACACGATCTCGATTCTCCGCCGCGGCCTCGCTTCGTCCGCCCAATCCCCTACTCCCTTCCTTTCAACAGGAATCTTCTTGCCGCCGAGTCCCCGTTAGGGGGCTCGCGGATGTCCTCATCACGTTGCTTCATCCGAAACCGTTGCCGCCGACTGCGCCTCATCGTCCCTGCCTTATGGGGAAACCGTTTCCGTCAGCCCGTGCAGCGGATCGTAGTTTTCTTGTTTCACCCACAACACATGCATCAGCACCGCCAACTTGCGCGCCACCGCCACCACCGCCCGCTTCTTCGCATGTCCTCCGCCGCGCGCCGCCAAACCCAAACCCCAGCGCCTGAGCGTGGAGTCGGTCCCGAACGGCCCCAGCACCCAGTGCGCGCACTGAATCAACGTCCGCCGCAGCAGCGGATCTCCCGATTTCGTCACGCCCAGCCGCAGTGACCGCTCGCCCGATTGGCGTTGCTTGGGACGCAGCCCCACCAGCGCGCCGACCTGCCGCGAACGCTTCACGCGGCCCGGGTCGTTGTCGAGCGCCAACACGAACGTCAACGCCGTCAGCGGCCCCACCCCTCCGATCGTTCGCAGCCGCTCGACCGCTGCGTATTGCTTGCCCAACGCGACGATTTGTTTGTCATATTCGCGGATCGTCGCGCCGAGGCTTTCGATTTGTGTCGCCACCCCCAACAACGCCGCGTGCAACACCTCGGGGCAGGCCTCCCGGACGCGCTCGACCCATTGGTTCTGGGCGCATCGGCCCAAGCGGATGCCGTGCGACTTCGCCATGCCGCGCAAACTCCCTTTCAATTTCGTGCGGCACTCGAGCACGGCCTCGCGCGCCCGCAACAACGTGCGTTGTTGTTCGGTCTCGAGCTTGCGCGGCGCGACGGGATTCAACAGGGCCGGGTTGGTGCGTCCCAGCTCGGCCAACCAATAGGCGTCGTTGCGGTCGTTTTTCGAGTCGGATTGGCTGATTAAACGCAATTGCCGCGCGTCGGCGACGAGCACGTCGTGGGCGAGGGCGGCCAGGCGGCGGCGAATCCAGTTGCTGTGGCTGCCGGTTTCGATCACAATGCGCAGCCGCGGCCAACGGCGGAACCAGCGATCCAAGACCTCCGGGCGGGTGGGGACTTGGCATTCCTCGAGGCTTTCGCCGGCGAGGTCGGTGAGCCGTACGAAGCAACGTTTGTCGCCGATGTCGACGCCGGCGACGGCGCAAATTTCGTTGTCTTTTTGCATCTGGATGCGTTGTTGCGCCAACTGTTGTTCGAGCTGGGTGAGTTGGTGGGTCTTCGCTTGTGAGCTGTCGGCTTTCTTGGTTTGGTGTTTGTCGGTTTGGTTCTTGTCGGTCTGTTGTTTGCTATTCTTCTTCATGGCTGGTCGCCTCCTTTTCAAAAATCCATTGCACCTCCCTTGTGGAGAAGTGCGCTGCTGCCGGTAGCCTACCGCTTCCCGGCTCCAAGCGACCAGCCTCTCATCCCATCTCTGTTTCTTCATCGCGAACGTTTTTGATTTGATGCTGGAATCTACTGACAGGAAGGCCGGCGGGGGGTTGCCGGTCGGCGCGGTGGTCTTCGTGCTGGCGGCTATCGCGGGCCTGGCGGGCGCGTATTTCGTTTACCAAGATTGGATGGACCGTGCGCCCTTGATCCCGCAGCTGACCGAGGAAGCGAAAGCCTACCTGCCCCATCTGGAGCTAAGCGACGTCGATATGACCGCGGAGGAAAGCTTTCTCGAACAAACCATCGTTGCGATCGAGGGCAAACTCACCAACCAGGGAACTCGCGCACTGCGTGCCGTCGATATTCACTGCGTCTTTCGCGAGCCTTACGGAGAAGAGGTCGGTCGCGAGTTCGTGAGGATCGTTGGTCGGCGGGGGAATGATCTGCCGCCGGGGGAGACGCGGTCTTTTCGACTGGCCTTTGACGACGTTGCCCTGGAATGGAACCAGGTGTTGCCGGATCTGTACATCGCTCAGGTGGTTTTCGCGGAGTAGGCGCCACCGGCCGCGCGCAAGCCGTACACGCTGACGCACGCTGACACCGTTCAGCGCGAAGGATGGAGGGCGGACCCGTCGCTTGCGCTCCGGGCTCTGTATCGGCGCTATGAAAGCCTGGAGCCCTTTAGGCCTCTTCATTTCATGTGGTTCATTTTGCCGACGATCGTTTCGACCAGGTCGTAGGGGTTTTCGCGGCCTTCGGCTATCTCGATTGCCATCCGCTCGAGACTGGAATCGTCAACCCGCCCCAACACTCGCTCGGCCAGTCTCTGTTTCACCATCTCGACGAGCCGCTCTTTCCACCCGGCGGCGACACGGGCGGGGGAATCAGGCAAGGAGTTCAAGGCGCCCAGGAGCTTGTCGACGCCCACGTCTTCGACAGCAACCGTGCGAACGATCGGGGGCCGGGGCTGATCTTCGGGCAGCAACGCCAACAGGGCTTCGAGCTGCCCTTGAATGCGATCGGCGCCGGGCTGGTCTGACTTGTTGATGACAAAAACGTCGGCGATTTCCATGACGCCGGCCTTCATGGTTTGGACGTCGTCGCCCATCGCCGGGGTAAGCACCAAGGCGACTCGGGACGCCCATCTAACGATGTCGATTTCCGCCTGCCCGACGCCGACGGTTTCGATCAGGACCACATCACGACCGGAGGCCTCGAGCGCGGTGACAACGTCGGCGGCCGCCGGGGCGAGTCCGCCCAACACTCCGCGTGTCGCCATCGAACGGACGAACACCCCGGCATCGGCGTGGTGCGACTGCATGCGGACGCGATCGCCGAGAATCGAGCCTCCCGTATAGGGGCTGGTGGGATCGACGGCGACAATCGCCACCGTGCGGCCTTGGCGGCGCAGGTGGGCCGCGAGTTGGTTGACCAGAGTGCTCTTGCCGGCGCCCGGGGCTCCGGTGACACCGATGCGCAGGGCCTTACCCGAATAGGGAAACAGTGCCTTAAGGAGTGCTTCGGCCCGTGGGCCGTGGTTTTCGATTTCCGTCAGGGCACGGGCGAGCGGGCGCGCTTCCCCGCCCCGGATTTGTTCCACCCACTGGTCCAACTCCACCGTTCCAGCATCTCAGGTTTTGAGAATCTCGCGGGCGATGATGTTGCGCTGAATTTCGCTGGTGCCTTCCCCGATGGTCAGCATTTTGACGTCACGGTAGAACTTTTCGACCGGATAGTCCTTGATGAATCCGTAACCGCCGAAGATCTGCACCCCTTCGTTGGCGGCGCGGACGGCCATCTCGCTGGCATAGAGTTTGGCGATCGAGGACATTTTTGTGACCCGGCGACCTTGGTCAAGATGCCAACCGGCTTGGTAGGTAAGCAGACGGGCGGCTTCGATCTCAGTCGCCATGTCGGCCAGCTTGTGTTGGATCGCCTGAAACTCGGAGATCTTCCGGCCGAACTGTTCGCGTTGCCGGGCGTAGTTGAGGGACGCCTCGTAGGCGCCCTGCGCCAGCCCGACTGAAAGGGCGGAGATCGAGATTCGGCCTCCGTCGAGCGTTCTCATCGCGCCAGTGAAACCGCGACCGGGAGAGCCCAGAATCTGTTCGAGAGGCAGTTTGCAATTCTCGAAAATCACCTCGTTGGTGACACTCGCCCGCATGCCCAGCTTGTTCTCCTTGCGCCCGACTCGGAACCCTTCGGTCCCTTTTTCGATGACGAACGCTGAGATTCCTTTTTCGGCTTTGTCGGGATTGGTCACCGCCATCGCAACGCATATGTCGGCGATTTGGGCGTTGGTCGTAAAGGTCTTCGAGCCGTTCAATAGCCAATGGTCTCCTTTGTTCTCGGCGCGACAGCGAGTGCCGGCAGCGTCAGAGCCCGCTTGCGATTCAGTGAGCGACCAGCAACCGATCCACTCGCCGGTCGAGAGCTTGGGAATATATTTGCGCCGTTGCTCGTCGCTGCCCATTATGTAGATATGGTTGGTACAGAGCGAGATTTGCGCGGCGACTAACAGGGCCACCGAGGGATCGACGCGGGCCAGCTCCTCGACCGCGATGGCGTACTCGATGTATCCCATCCCGCTGCCGCCAAGGTCCTCGGGAAAGATGGTTCCGAACAGGCCCAGCTCGGCGACTTTGTGGATGATTTCGGGGGGGAAATCCTGGGCCTCGTCCCACTCCATGACATGGGGTCTTACCTCGGCTTCGGCGAACTCGCGCACCGACCGGCGGAGCGCCTCTTGCTCGGGAGTGAGCTCGAAATTCATGGCCCGTCTTATTGTCTCTTAATCGGAAAGCGGGGCCCTCGGCATCATGAAGCAAGCAGCCGAAGCAGCATACAGCGCGGTATCGGGCCGCGCTCTTCAGGACCCAGTGCAGTATTCGGAGAACCTGGCGGCACTCAAGGTAGGCGTTGGAAACCGGGTCAGAACTGCTTGCCCTTCAGCAGTCCCCAACCCATCAGAAACAAACCGGAAATCATCATGATGACGCTGTAGTTCCGAGGCATAATATCTTGGTAGTAGAAGAAGCAGAAGACCCACGAGATGGTTACGAGTGATCCCAGTAAGAACATGTCCGCCGCCCCGGTTACTCATAATCATCGCCGCTAGGGCAGCTTGAGTCAAGTGTCACGGAGTGGATCTGCTCGACTCGACTCGGTACAGAGGTACTCCAAGTTTGGAGCACTCAAGACCCTATCAATAGGTCTTTTCGTGTATCACACGACTTGCAAGCGACATGTCGACGCGATCGAACGGGGGCGCGCCGGACGCCGTTCTTCGCAACACGAGACAAGCAATCTCGCTTGTTGAAAGGGTTTTCCTTGAACGCCGGCTGAGTGTCGCGCAATCGCCGGTGCGCTGGCGCGCCGGTGCTTACCGGGCCGCGGTCGGAGTGGTCCGGGAGACCCCGGCTAAGGCATTCCCCGCAGTGTCGCTCACCTGCTTTTTTCAGAAAGGACCGTCGACAGGGCGGCAAAAAACTTCCGAATCATCATCTTCGAGGTCATGTCCATGAGGCGCTGGCCGACAGAGGCAATCATGCCGCCGACGCGAACGTCGCCTTCGTAGTGGACCAGCGTTTCGTCGGCGCCGGCTTCCTCCAGGCGAAATTGACCGGCGCCGTTGAGGAAGCCGATTTTGCCGGTTCCCTCAACCACCAGGCGATAGCTCTCGGGCGCTTGGGTATCCTCGAGCGCAACCTTGCCGTCGAACAGGCCCTGCACCGCCGCCAGGGCCAGCTTCATTTTCATCTTGTATTGGTTTTCGCCGATCGGATCGAGAGATTCACAGCCGGGAAGCGTGCGCGCCAGAACCTCCGGGTCGAGCAACGCTTCCCAAACCTGTTGCCGCGGGGCCGCCAGCTTGTGCTGACCCTTGATCTTCATTGCGCGCGTCCGGCGGCGGCTGCGATCGCCCGGCGAGCGAAAACCGTCGCCAGGTGGGCGCGGTAGACGGCCGAGGCGTGCAAGTCCTCGAGCGCATCGACCCCGTCGGCCGCCGATTGCGCCGCCGCCCGATAGGTGTCGTCGTTGGCGGGTTGGCCCTCGAGAGCACTTTCCACCGCCGAGGCACGATAGGCCTTTGAGCCCACGCCGGTCATGCCGACGCGCGCGAACGAAATATTACCGTCGCTGACGCCGATACGCACCGCAGCGCCGACAACGGCGTAACCCGAAGCGGGCTGGACGATCGTTTCATACGCCGTACCCACCCCTGCCGACTCGGCGGGGACTTGAATCTCGGTGACGATCTCGCCGGGCTCGAGCGCCGTCGTGAGAGCGTCCACGATGAAGTCGTCAATGGCGACGAGGCGTTCGCCGCCCGAACCCACGACCTTAACGTTGGCTTCGAGAGCCTGCAAGGCCGCCGGGTAGTCGGCCGCGGGGTCGGCGTGCGCCACCGCACCGCCGATCGTGCCGCGATTACGTACTTGGACGTCGCCGATGCCCGCGGCGGCGGCGGCGAGCAAGGGGCACTTCTCGCGCAGCAGGTCGGAGTTTTCCACCTGTTCGTGAGTCGTCATGGAACCGATGCGAATGACGCCGCCTTCCTCGACAATGAAATGCAGGTCGGCGATGCGACCGAGATCAACGACCTGAGACGGCGCGGCGAGCCGCAGCTTCATGATCGGGATCAAGCTCTGCCCGCCAGCGAGGACTTTCGCCTCGGGGTCGTCGGCCAAGGCCTTCAGGGCGTCGGAAAGAGTTTCCGGAGCGGTGTAGTCAAAACTAGAGGCAATCACGATTGGCTCCTTTCGTTGATCAGGTTCCAGACCTTTTGCGGCGTCATTGGGATGTCGATGTGCTCGACGCCCATGTGAGACAGGGCGTCGACAACGGCGTTGACAAAGGCGGGGAGCGAGCCGATGGTTCCGGCTTCCCCGACGCCCTTGGCGCCGAGCGGGTTGACGGGCGAGGGCGTCACGGTCCTTTCCGATTCGATCCAGGGCATGTCCTTGGCCTTGGGGATCGCGTAGTCCATGAACGTTCCGGTGAGAAGCTGGCCGTCGTCGCTGAAGACGACCTCTTCGAGAAACGCCGGGCCCAAACCTTGCGCGATGCCGCCGTGCAACTGGCCGTCGACCAACATGGGGTTGATGACATTGCCGATGTCGTCAACGGCAACGTAGCGCAGGATCTTCACCTGGCCGGTATCGCCGTCCACTTCCACGGTGCAGATATGCGCGCCGAAGGGGAAAGCAAAGTTGGCCGGCTCGAAGAAGCGCGTCGCCGAGAGGCCGGGTTCGGTGTCGGGCGGCAAGTTCTGCGCCAAGGCGGCCTCGAGCGCCAAGGCTTGGAAGGTGAGCGTCGTTTCGGTTTCACCCGACGAGAACACGCCTCCCTCGAACTGCACGCTGTCGGGCGAGGCCTTGATGATGTGGGCGGCGTACTTCTTGCCCTTGGCGACGACGTCCTCCAGCGCCAGGTGAACGGCCGTTCCGCCGATCGCCGTGCCGCGGCTTCCGAACGTCCCCACGCCCCAGTGCACCTTGCCGGTGTCGCCGTGAACCACGAGCACATCGTCGATCGAGATGCCGAGAGCGTCGGCGGCCATCTGCGCATAGATGGTTTCCCCGCCCTGCCCATGGGGCGAGGCCCCGGACATGACCGTGACTTTTCCGGTCGGCTCGACGCGGACGGTCGCGCTTTCCCAACCGCCCGCCGGGAGAGCCGGCGAAGGTCCGAAGGCGCAAACCTCGCCGTAGGTCGAGATGCCGAGGCCGAGCAGGCGGCCTTCCGAACGAGCTTGCTCTTGCTCGGCGAGAAAGTCTTTGTAGCCGACGTTGTCCAAGGCAATGTTGAAGGCCCTGGCGTAGTCTCCGCTGTCGTAGCTGAGGCCCGTCGCCGTTTCGAACGGGAATTCGTCGGCGGAGGGGAAGTTCTTCAGACGCAGCTCGGCGGGGTCCATGCCCAGCTTGTCGGCGAGCTTGTCGACAACCCGTTCGAGCACATAGGTCGCCTCGGGCCGACCGGCCCCGCGGTACAGATCGGTGGGCGGCCGGTTGGTAAAGACTCCGGTCAGATCGGCCGTGAAGTTCTTGATCTTGTAGAGCCCCGGGATCATGATGACGGCGAGCGTCGGGATGATCGGGGTCAGCAACTGATGGTGGGCGCCGATGTCCTGCAAGATCTTGAAGCGCAGTGCCGTGATCATGCCGTCGCTGGTGGCCGCCATTTCGAGATGATCGATGTGGCCGCGGCCGTGAGCGACGACGTTGATGCTCTCGCGACGATTCTCGATCCACTTGATGGGCTGTTTGAGATCGATCGCCGCGAAGCAAGCCAAGGCTTCCTCGGCCCAGACGTTGCATTTGCTGCCGAAGCCGCCGCCGACCTCGGGCGCAATCACGCGAACGTGATTTTCCGGCAGGTTCAACTGCACGGCCAATTGCGTCTTGAGCAGGTGAGGGATTTGCGTCGAGGAATAGACCAGCAGATCCTTCGTCCCTTCGTCGTATTCGGCGACGACGCCGCGCGTTTCTATCGGCGAGGGCGCCAGGCGCGGCACCGTGACCCGTTCGCTGACGACGACGTCGGCGGCTTCAAAAGCCGCGTCGGTGTCGCCGCCGTCGGCGTGGAAGGTAAAGGCGACGTTATCGTCGTATTCCGGATGGACTTTGACCGCGCCGTCCTCGAGGGCTTTCTCGGGGTCGGCGACATAGTCGGTCGGCTCGTATTCGACCTCGATTTGGTCGACGGCATCCTGCGCGAGGTAGCGGTCACTCGCAACGACCGCCGCCACCGGGTGGCCGACGTAATACACACGGTCTTGCGCCAAGATCGCATGGTGCGGTACGCGCAGCGTAGGCATCGAGCCTGCGCAGGGAACCGGGCCGACTTCCTTGATGTCCTCGCCGGTGTAGACGGCGGAAACGCCGGGCAAAGAGGCCGCCTTTTCGATCGAAATATTCGTAATCTTGGCGGCCACGTGGGGACTGCGCAGGACCGCGGCATAAAGCATCCCGGGACGGGTGACGTCGTCGACGTAGGTCGCCGTGCCGGTGATCAAACGGGGGTCTTCGGTGCGCCGAATGCGCTGCCCCACATAACCTTTGGTTGTCGGAGTGGTTGTCGTCGCCATCGTTCTCCCCCCTTATCCTTCCGCCATGGCCTTGGCGGCCGATTCAACGGATTTGACAATGTGCTGATAGCCGGTGCAGCGGCAAAGATTGCCTTCGATGGCATGGCGGATTTCGTCGCGTGACGGGTTGGGATTGTCGCCCAGCAACTGCTTGACTGACATGATCATGCCTGGCGTGCAGAAGCCGCATTGCAGGCCGTGTTCGTTCCAGAATCCTTCTTGAATCGGGTGCAGATCGCCGTTCGACGCCAGGCTCTCGATGGTCTCGACGTTCTTGCCGTCGGCTTGAACCGCCAAGACCGTGCAGGACTTGACGGTGCGGCCTTCGAGCATCACCGTGCAGGCCCCGCAGACCGTTGTTTCACAACCGATGTGCGTTCCGGTCAGCCCCAATTCCTCTCTTAGAAAATGGACAAGAAGCGTGCGCGGTTCGACTTCGCGCTCGTACTCCCGCCCGTTCACAGTCACCTTGATCGCTTTTTGCATGAGCGTGGCTCCCTCGGTAGTTTCACAATGATGAACGACCGAGAAGCGCCGCGTCAAGAGATGGGGGGGAACATCGGGAAAGAGGGGGGGGAGAGAGCGATTCTTTGTGGATTCCAGGGGGAACGAGGGAGACGAACGCCGCGGTTGGCCGGACGAGTTTGAGAATCACCGCTTGTTAGGCTTCCGAGTCGGCGTGTCGGATACCGCTTCCTTAGGGGCTGTGAAAAAATGGGGACTGTACCGAGCGCCGACCGAACAAGCTCCATCGAATCAATGAGCATCGCCGGCGCGAAGTGGACTGTCCCCGATTTTTTCACAGCCCCTTACGGTCGCGGCTCGGTTTGGGGTGCTCGAGCCAATAGAGGCCGGCGTAGACTTTTGGGTCGATCAAGAAACCTTCTTCCGCGCGCAGGCGCAGCCAATAGTCAACCTCGGCGAGCGGTACGAGGCGAACCTCGATTTCTTCTCCGCCGACTCCCCCGCCCTCGCCGACTCGCTGCAAGCCCTCGGCGCGGAGAAAAGTGACCACTTCGGTCGTTAGCCCGCCGGAAGAAGGCCCGCGGCCGAGGACGCTGAGCTTGGCGGCGCGGAAGCCGGTTTCTTCCTCGAGCTCGCGATTCGCGGCTTCGAGCAATTGTTCGCCGTCGTCGCCCTCTTCGTCGCCGACCAGTCCGGCGGCCCATTCGATCATCTTGGCCCGGACTGGTTCACGGTATTGTTCGACAAAAACCGCTTGGTCGTCGTCGGTGACGGCAATGATCACGGCGACGTCGTCGACGCCGGGACGATCGACGAATTCCCAGCCGTTGCGGCGTTGCAAGGTCAGGAAACGGCCGGCGCCCAGAAGGCCGTCTTCGGGGCTCGGTTTCGTCACAAGGCTGCCGCTCCTCGGGCTGTGAGGCGGGCGAGCGCATCACCACTCGAAACAACCTCGGCGCCGGCGTCGGTCATGGCTTCGAGAGCGCTCTCGACGTCACCTGCTTGCAAGTTGATGCCGCGGCAGCCGTCCTCGATGACGCAGGTCTTGAAACCGAGCGACAGCGCATCGAGGACGCTGAATTTCACGCAATAGTCGGTCGCCAATCCCATGATGTAGACCTGATTGACGTTGCTCTCTCGGAGGAAGTCGGCCAAGCCGGTCGACTTGCGGCGGGCGTTGTCGAAGAAGGTGCTATAGCTGTCGATGGTCGGGTCGGAGCCTTTGCGAAAAACGCGCGTGATCTTGGCCTGATCGAGTGACGGGTGGAAGTCCGCGCCGGGGGTCCCCGCAACGCAGTGGTCGGGCCACAGCTCTTGACGAAGACCGTCAAGCTCGATCACGTCGCCCGGCCGAGCCCCGGGATGTTGCGAAGCGAAACTACCGTGGTCGGCGGGATGCCAATCCTGGGTGGCGACCACGCGGTCGAAAGCATTGGCTTCCATAAGCCGGTTGGCAACGGGGACAACGGCGTCGCCTTTCGGTACGGCTAAGGCGCCGCCGGGCATGAAGTCATTTTGCAGGTCGACAAGGATCAAGGCCGGCATTGCAAGACCTCAGTGTAACCGCAAGCCGGGTGCGTCGAAACTTGACGGGGCAGCCCTGCGAGGGCAGGCCTGGAGACCTGCCCCACTAGCCCGCCCACCGCGCCGTCAGAACGCAAAGCGCAACAGAAAGCGGAACGTGCGGCCGTTGTTGAGGGTGTTGGTGATTTGCCCGAAATTGTCGCCGCTTAAATCCGTCCCCGGCTCGGCGAACTGAGCGGTATTGAAGAAGTTGATCGACTCGACCCGCAGTCGCAATGTCTTCTCGCCGCCGACTCTCCAAGAGCGCTCCAGCGAAAAGTTGGTATTGCGGATGCCGTCTTTGCGGAAGGTGTTGCGGCCAAGTGTTCCCGCGCGATCCTCGGGGCGGATAAAGGCAAATGCCGAGACCGGCAGCTGCCGGGTCGCCGTGTCGGGGTGATCCACGCTGTTGCCGAGAATCGAAGGGTCCAGAATGTGCGGGCGATCGCCGCTTGTACCGTCGACATTGCCCGTGCCGGGGCCGTCGGACCCGGCCGTGAGGGAAAAGGGCGTCCCCGCCTTCAACAACACCACCGACGCCATCGTCCAACTCCCGAGCACCGAGCGCGGCAGGCGATGTATTCCCCGCAGCCGAGGCGTCTCATAGCTGAAACGCCACAAGGCGGCGTGAGGCTGATCGAAAACGCTGAGGGCCTTGACGTCCCCATGGACGTCCAATTCGGTTTGGCTGCGGCTCATGAAACCGTCCCTGCGGTCAGCCGTGCTGGAGTAATTCGCCCCTAAATCGATGGCCTTGCTGAACCAATAGGAAGCGTCCAGCGAGAGCCCGTGCCGGCGCCGCGCGGTCAAGTGGACCTTGGCGGCGTCGTAGTAGCCGCGCGATCCATTGAGGATGCGGCGAACGTCGAAGTAGCGCTGGTCGGGACGGCGTTCGTTGACGTTTTCGGTCGTCAAGGGCAGCCCTTCGATCACACGGGCGCGATTGAAGGACCAGGCCGAGAGCAAACGATGAGCGCGGCTTCCCAAGTAACCCAGTCGCAGAGTCCAATCCCTCGCGGGTGTCAGCTCCCAACTGAAGTTATATTGGTGCGAGTAGGGGGACGCCAAGTCGGGAGAAAGGTCATAGAAGGTGCTCCGCGCGTTGGGATCGACGCTGACCCCGGCGAGGGGATCAAGAATATCCGGAGCCGTGAGCCGCAATGTAATGTTGCCGGGCGGGTTGAAGCGGGCATTGGTGTAGGTCGCGTGCGAGACCTCCCCGTAGTGCAACCCGTAAGCACCTCGCAGCACGCCCCAGCCTTCCCCGAGCCGGTAGGCGAAACCAAAGCTCGGACCGTAATTATTGCAGTCGCAATCGTAGGGCACGCTGGAAAGGCCGTCCACCTCGACGGGCCTCGTGACCGGTTCGTAACGCAATCCAAAGGTTAGGGTCAGCTTGGCGTTGACGTTCCACTGGTCCCCGGCGTAGTAGAGCATGCGCCAGTCGCGAAAGCCCCGGTGTGTGTTGCCGATGCCGAGGTAGAAACCCGTGGGAGTGCCCAAACGCAGGTTCGTGATCGTATCGCGGATGTTGCCGAATTCATCCTTGAAATCGCTGCTGAACCGCCACATCCCAATGTGGCCGGAACTCTCGGTTCCGTTGATTTGACCGCGCACGGCTCCCGCGCCGAGCGTCAAAAGGTGACGCCCCCTGGCGTGCCGCACCAGGCCCTCGTAGCGAAAGCGGTTATGGGCTCGATCGAAGGGCACGCTCGAAGTGCCCCCCAGGGTTTGCAGTTGCCGTCCCGTGAAGATCAGCGGGCCGAGCGCGGTTTCATCTTGGCTCAGCAACGACGTGACGCGCATGTAACCCACCGAAACATCGAAAGTGGTCGTCGCCGACCAAGTACGGTTCCATGTGAGGCGGCCTTCGTGGGATCGCGTCGTGGTGTTGGGGTTTTGGCCCTTGACGAGTTGGAACGCGTCGACTTTTTGCGCCTTGAAGCGATGGTGTAGAAAAAGGCGGTCCCAGTCGCCGAACCCTTGGTCGAGGCGGGTGCCGATGGTGTCGTTGTTGATGCTCTGCGGAGCATTCGTGTTGAGCGCGCGTGGATTGATATCGGTGCGGTTGGGCGCTTCATCGGGAAAAGAATCGAGAATGCGGCTAACGAAAGCGCGCCGGTCGGGGTCGGTCACAAGCGGGATGCGCTCCTCGGGCGTCGGGACCAGAACATTGCCGTTGACGTTGCCGCGGTTACGCTGTTGGTTTGCCTCGACGGAAAAGTTCGCGCCGCGCCACAGCGGCAACCCCACTTGGAAACCGTAGTCGTTCGAGCGGGCAGGCTTAACTCCGCCGACCTGAAAGAAGGAGCGGGCGGAGAAAATACTGTTCCCGTGCGATTCGTAAATGCTGCCGTGAAAGCCCGATCCCGTCGTGGGCTTTAGGTGGGCCGGCGCGCTCGGCGCGGCGCCGAACTCGCTGCCGAAATAGCCCTTTTCGGCACTGAACGTCCGAACCACCGTGGCCGTCGTGCCTATACGCCGGTTGATTTCTTTGAGCACGTTGTTATCGATAAGCGTGATGTCGACATTCTCGTTGCGGCGGCTTTCGCCCGAGGAGGAATCGACTTCGCCGAGCAGATTGAGGGCCGTGCGGTCGGCGTTGGCGGCGGCTTCGGGAGCGGCCGTGGCTCCGACGGCGGCGGCCGCCTCGGCGGTTTCAGCGGCGAGTCCCGCGGCAGCTTCAGCAGCGGCTTCCGCGCTCGCGGGCTCGGCCGCGCTCGCGGCATTAGGGGCGGCTGTTTCCGCTACGACCGCGTCGCCGCCCGAAAGGCCCACCGCCGAAGCGTTCGCGGGTTGCGTCGGCGTCACGGCGAGTTCAGAGGCGGAGTCGGCCTTTGCCTCACTCGCCCAAAGGGGTAGGGGGAGCGAAAGAATCGCCGTCGCGGCCGTCAGCACGAGCAGGCGAATTGGGCGTGCAAGGACAGAACGGAAAGCCGGGACGAGGAAATCCTCGGCGCGACCTTGGCGGACACGTTCGGCGAAATCGGTTTCCCTATAGTCGGAAAGCATCGGATGCTGGGCGGCTTTGAGCTGACAGCCAAGCCTCCCCACCGAAGCCCATCCGCCGCCGCGACGAAACAACTACTCTGGTCATGATATCTCATTGAGTCGGGCCGACCCGTTTCGCGGCGGGCCTTCGATCGTAAAAACGCACAGTAAGCCGGCGCGTCATGCGGCCGTCGACGGTGGACCGGACACGGCAAAACTTGCATTGCGTCGATGTTTGGTCTATGATGTGAAGCCACAGTACGCTCTTGGTTGCTCCACCATAAAGGCTACCTATTGAGTCTCGCAAAATAGAGTGACACCTTTTGGTGTTGCCGTACGTATTCTTATGTATGGGAACACCGAAAGGAAAGCGCCGCGATTTCGAAGCATTGGAGAAACGCCGTTTCGAAGCGATGCGTTTGCTCGATGAAGGACTCAATCAGTCCGAAACCGCCAGGCGTCTGACAGTCGCCCGCCAAACCGTCAGTGAGTGGCGACGACAGTACCTGGCGCAAGGCGAGGCCGGGCTGCGCAAGGCCGGCCGCGCCGGCCGCAAGCCGCTATTAGACGCCACGCAGCTCGAACGCCTGGAGATCCTGCTGCTCGAAGGCCCCGAGGCGCACGGCTTCCCGACGCCGTTGTGGAGCTGTCCGCGGGTGGCTCGTCTGATCCGAGACGAGTTCGGCGTGCGCTATCACGAGGGCCATGTCTGGAAGATCCTGCGGGCGCTCGGCTGGAGCCCGCAACGCCCGGTCGGCAAAGCCCGCGAGCGCAACGAAGAGGCCATCCGCGACTGGAAGTGCAAGAGGTGGCCGGCCATTAAAAAAAGCCCGCAAACAAGACCGCACGATCGTCTTCATCGACGAAAGCGGATGGAGTCAGAAGCCGCATCGTTGCCGCACCTGGGCGCCGCGCGGCGAGACGCCGCTGCTGGAGTTCAACTTCAATTGGCAGAAGCTTTCGGTGTCGGCCGGGTTGACGTTGCGCAACTTTTACTTTCGGCTCTATCCCGGCGCGATTGGCGAGTTGGAGGTCATCGACTTTCTGAAGGCCTTGGTTCGCCACATGGACGGCCCGTTGATGATCGTCTGGGACCGCTTGCCGGCGCATCGCAGTCGGATGGTGCGAGAGTTCATTGAACTCTCGCAAGGCCATATCGTGACGGAGTATTTGCCGGCGTATGCGCCGGAGCTGAATCCGGTGGAATACATCTGGGCGTACTGGAAACAGCACGAGTTGCCGAACGTCTGTCCGAAGGACTACTGGGAACTCGACGAACGTGCCCGCAAAACGCTGCGGCGCATGCGCCGCAAACCGCGCTTGATTACCGCTTTCTGGAAACAGTCTTCTCTTTGTCTCGATTGACAGGATATTATGCGAGACTCAATAATTAGACCGCGAAGGACGGAGAGAACAAATGAACCCACGAACGTATGCCACCAGGTTTTTATTGATTATGATCGGTATCTTGGGCTTTGCTGCAGCCCAAGGGCCCATTTACGCCGGGACCCTATGTGATTGCGTGACGGAATTGGCGGATAGGAGAGCGTGTCTCGACGGAACCGGTGCTGTAACGGCGGTGACGACCACCAACTTCAAGCCGGCGAGCCAGTTTCAGTGCACGATTCAAACGGCCACCGCCACCCTAACACTCGCAGTCGATTTTACGGGTTTCCTTGACCAGCCCCAAAGTCTGAATTTAAGATGTCAGATCTCCTCGACAGGGGCCGGAGCATGCGGGGGGACAGTAGTGGTCAGCGGCCTGTCACGGACGGAGCAAGCGGCCTGGGCGACCTTAGCACGTGCAGAATGCCGGGACGCGTTGGAGCCCCCCGACTAGGCGATCACCCAGGCACATACGATACCATCGGCCGGCTAGGCCCGCACGCGCCAAACCCTCCCACCGCCGCACGTACGCTCCAAGCCGGGCGCTTACCAAGTTCTCGCCCGGCTCTTGCTCATAAAGCCGGATCGCGCGCTCCAAAAAGTTTATCATCGTCTGCCGGGCCGGCGTCAGCCCCGCGGACTGAAGTGGTAGCCCAGGAAGTCAAAGCCCTTTTCGATCCTGCCAATGAATGTCTTGCCGGGGTGCTTCGCGAGCCGTAGGGCGCGCCCAGTGCTTGGTTGAGGGCCTTGACCGCCGCTCTCAGCTTCCATCGCGTAGGCGCCAAGACTACGATGTCGTCCATGAATCGCACATAGAACAGCCCCCGCTTTCCGAGCGCTTGGATCCACGGCCCGCGGGAAAAAAGCCCCCATGACCGGGCTCAGCGGGCAGGCCGGCGCGATTCCCTTCTCAAACTCCCAAAACAGGGTAAGATTCCTCCAACACTGATTAGGAAACGTCGGTTGGTGCGTGGGACGGCGCTGTGCAAGAATGGGCTTCACTCAGGCCCAAGAGGGCAGATCGGCCCACCGCGGCGAAAATGATGAGAACGGAGGCTTTCATTTGCATCGAGGGGGCTTTGGGACACTAAGCACTCCCCCAGTGACGGGATTGATGAGGAGTTCCGGCCGGGCCGACATGAGTGTCGGTCGGTACTTTGGGCGAGGACGGGCACGATTGCCGGTCGCTACCGGGCAACGGCGCCATAGGCGCTTGGGCCGCAGGGTTCGTGGCGGGTCGTTCCTGGCGGCCGGACTTGCGCTTGTGATGCTGTTGTCGGTCGTCACGACAGCGGCGCCGCAGGCCGAAACGTCCGAGGCACTACTAGACCGTGCTCGTGAGGCCCATCAAGCCGGCCGTCTCGACGAGGCCGTCACGTTGGCCGATCAGGCTGTCGAGGCTGCATCCTCCGATGGAAGCGCCGGCACCGCGCGGGCTCGGCTGACCCGGGCACTAATGTACGAGGACGCCGGGCGCTGGAACGATGCCTTGGGCGACTACACGCACGCCCTCGCAGCCTTTCCGCAAATGGGAGAACTCCACAATCGGCGCGGGGCCTTGCACTTCAAGATGGGGCGGATTGACGAATCCATCAGCGATTTCGACAAGGCCGTCGAGCTTGATCCCCGTAGCGACCCTTATCATTGGCAGCGCGGTATTTCCTATTATTACGCCGGGCGGTTCGCGGCATGCATCGGACAATTCGAACGCCACCGCACCGTCAACGCCGACGATGTCGAAAACGCGTTTTGGCATTTTCTGTGCAAAGCCGCTCAAGACGGCGTCGAGGCGGCCCGCGCGGCGCTGCTACCGGTCGGCCCCGACTCGCGAGTCCCCATGATGACGGTCTATGCGTTGTTGCGGGGCGAGGCCCAAGTGGAAGACGTTCTGGCCGCCGCCAAGGGCGCTTCAGGGTCATCGGCGCGACGAGATGCCGCGCTGTTCTACGCCCATCTTTACATCGGGCTCTATCACGAAGCGCTTGGGAACCGCGTCGCCGCGAAGCTCCACATCACAAAGGCCGCGCGCGAATTTGATTTCGAGCACTACATGGGCGATGTCGCGCGGGTTCACGCCGATCGAATGCAGGACCAGCGCTAAGCCTCCCGGAATCTTCACGCTACAATAGGAAGAGCTTTCGCAAAGCTAATTTCCCGCCTCCCAACGTCATGATTGACGATCTTTTCACGAAGGTCTTCGGGACCAAGCACGAGCGTGAAATCAAGCGGATGGCGCCGCTTGTCGAGTCGATTAACGCCTTCGAATCGGGCGTCGAACAAACCTCGGACGAAGAACTGCGGGCGAAAACAGGCGAATTCAAACAGCGCTTCGAACAAGGCGAAACTCTCGACGATTTACTGCCCGAAGCCTTCGCGGTCTGCCGCGAAGTCGGCCGCCGCGTGCTCGGCATGCGGCACTACGACGTGCAGCTGATCGGCGGCATCGTCTTGCACCGCGGGCAGATCGCGGAAATGAAAACGGGCGAGGGCAAGACGTTGGTCGCCACTCTGCCGGCCTACCTTAACGCCGTCGAGGGAAAAGGCGTCCACGTCATCACCGTCAACGATTACCTGGCGCGCCGCGACTCGGAGTGGATGGGCAGGCTGTACGGTTTTCTAGGGCTTTCGGTCGGCGTGATTGTCCACGGGCTGACCGACAAGGAACGGCGACAAGCCTACGCGGCCGACATCACCTACGGCACCAACAACGAATTCGGCTTCGACTACCTGCGCGACAACATGAAGTTCGAGAACGCGGGTTGCGTGCAGCGTCCACACCATTACGTCATTGTCGACGAAGTCGATTCGATCCTCGTCGACGAAGCGCGCACGCCGCTGATCATTTCCGGGCCCAGCGAGGAGTCGACCGACAAGTACTACAAAGTCAATCGCGCCATCCCGAAGCTCGAGCAAGGGGAGGTGATCGAAGGCGACGAGCCCCGCGACCGCACCTATACGGGCGACTACATTCTCGAGGAAAAACACCGCACGGCGTTTCTGACCGAGCAAGGCGAGGAGAAGATCGAAAAAGTCCTCGGCATCGGCAACATCAACGACCTCGTTAACTACGAAGTCAAGCACTGCGTCGAGCAGGCCCTCAAGGCCCATTCACTGTTTCAGCGCGACAAGGACTACGTCGTCAAAGAGGGCCAGGTCATCATCGTCGATGAGTTTACCGGGCGCCTGATGCCGGGCCGCCGCTGGAGCGACGGGCTGCACCAAGCCGTCGAAGCCAAGGAACGCGTCAAGATCCAAAAGGAAAATCAGACGCTGGCGACGGTCACGTTCCAGAACTATTTCCGCATGTATTCGAAGCTGTCGGGGATGACGGGTACGGCCGACACCGAGGCGGCGGAGTTCGGGAAGATTTACAAACTGGAAGTTATCGTCATCCCGACCAACAAAGAGTTGATTCGGACGGAATATCCGGATGTCGTCTACCGCACCGAGGAAGAAAAATTCCGCAACGCGGCGATCGAAATCAAGGAATGTCACGAGGCCGGGCAGCCCGTGCTGGTCGGGACGATCTCAATCGAAAGGTCCGAGAAGCTCTCAAGGATTCTCAAGAAGATGGGCGTCAAGCACGAGGTCTTGAACGCCAAGCAGCACGACCGTGAAGCCTTGATCGTCGCGCAAGCGGGAAGCAAAGGGGCCATCACGGTCTCGACGAATATGGCCGGCCGCGGAACGGACATCCTGTTGGGTGGCAACCCGGAGTTCCGGGCCCGACAGTCACTTCTTAAGAAGGGCAAGAATCGCGATGATCTGACCCCGCAAGAATGGGACGCCGAACTGCGGACCTGCAAAGCCCAAACCGACGCCGAACATGACGAAGTCGTCGCGCTCGGCGGGCTCCACATCGTCGGCACCGAGCGCCACGAATCGCGCCGCATCGACAATCAGCTTCGCGGCCGTGCGGGACGCCAAGGCGATCCCGGAAGCTCGCGTTTTTATCTCTCGCTGCAAGACGATCTCATGCGCATCTTCGGCGGCGAGAAGATGCAAAACCTGATGCTCAAGTTGGGTATGGAAGAGGACATCCCGATCGAGTCCGGGTTGATCTCCAAGCGCATCGAAGCGGCGCAGAAAAACGTCGAAGCCCAGAACTTCGCCGCCCGCAAACACCTGCTCGAATACGACGACGTGATGAACAAGCAGCGCGAAGCCGTCTACGGCATGCGCCGCAAGCTGCTCGAAGGCAATGACCAGAAGGACTACGTCATCGGTTTGGCCGAAGACTTCGTGGAGGAAGCCGTCCGCACGCGTTGCCCCGCGAGAACTCACCCCGACACCTGGGACCTGGCGGGGCTGGGAACCGATATCGCCGGGCATTTCGGCGAAAAGATCGATGATCTCGATATCGAGGGCTTGGGGCAGGAGGGCATCACGAACGTGATCTTCGAGCACCTCCGGGGTCTTTACGAGCGGAAGGAGCAAGCGATTGGCGCCGAGCGGCTGCGCTACACCGAGCGCATGATCCTGCTGCAATTGCTCGACGGGCAATGGAAAGACCATCTGCTCTCGATGGATCACCTCAAGGAAGGGATCAGCTTGCGCGGCTACGGTCAGCGCGATCCCTTGGTCGAGTACAAGAAGGAGTCTTTCCAACTGTTCCAGGAAATGATGGAGCGGTTCGAGGACGAGGCCCTTCGATTCCTTTTCAATTTGCAACCAGCCGAACCCTCCGCGGGCTCGGTAATCGACGAGGATGTCGAGACCCTCGGGCCTCGTCCCGTGCGCTCCCGCCCCGAAAACGTGACGACCGAATCGGGATCGAGCTTGGAAGAAGTTTCCCGCGACATTTTGCGTAAGAAAGAGCGCGAGATGCAGCATGTTCGGATGGCCGGGGCGGGCGACGCGCGGCCCGAGGTCAAGCAAGTCGTGGGCGGCCGAAAAGTCGGCAGGAATCAGCCCTGCCCTTGCGGCAGCGGCAAGAAGTATAAGAAGTGTTGCGGTCGAGCGGCTTGATGGTTCGATACAGTCGCTCGGTTGACGGCGGGATGGGCAGGCCTGGAGATCTGCCCCACTGCATGACGGGTATTGTTGCGCTGTTGTTGCTTTTCTCCTTGCCGGCCGGGGCGGCGCTGCTACCCGAGGCCCTGGGCGAGTTTGAGCGCAAGAGCGTCGAGCCCTACACCCCGGGCAACACAGACCTCTACCTGGAGTTCGGCTTCGAGGAGGGCGAAACGGCGCACTACGTCGCCAAGGCCGGCCCGTCGGTGGATATCACGGCCCGGCGTTTCCAGGACCCGACCGGAGCTTTTGCGGTTTTCCTATGGCTCCAGCCCGAGCAAGGTGTTGAGCGGGCTCTCGGCGAGAGCGCTGTTCAGAGCGGCGACCGGACGCTGATCCGTTTCGGCAACTACGTGGTCGAAATGCGGGGTGCCGAGCCGATCGACGAACACATCGAGTTGATGTTGGCTTTCCTCCCGCGCGTGCAAATGACGGCGCCTCCTCCTTTGCTGGCCTATTTCCCCACCGCCCAAATTGTTCCTTACTCGGCGCGCCACATTCTGGGGCCGGCGGGGCTCGAGCGAGTCGCGCCGGAGATTCCCCCGTCGGTCGCGGCCTTCCATTTCGGGACCGAGGCCCATTACGGCCGCTACGCCACCCCAAACGGCGAGCACGAACTGCTGCTCTTCAGCTACCCCACGCCGCAAATCGCGCGGGACCAATTCGAGGCCTTCAACCAGTTGGACACCGTGGTCGCCAAGCGTTCCGGCCCGTTGGTGGCGGTAGTGCCCAATCCGCCTTCCGCCGACGAGGCGCAGCGTCTGTTGGCGCGCGTTCGCTACGCCGCCGAAGTCACGCTTCATCATCGTGAGTTGACGCGCAGTGAAAACTTAGCAACGCTGTTTATCGACATCATTCTCTTCTGTGTTTTTCTGGTGTTTCTCATGACTGTCGGCGGCGGCATTGTCGCGGGCACGCGACTGCTGGCCGGCAAGTACGCTCCCAAGTCTATCTTGGCCTCCTCGGAAGAGGGCAATATCGTCCGCTTGGATATCTACAAGCATTAATCCGGGCGCCCGCGCTTTCAGCTTCCGTGTTGTTTCCTTTTGCCCGCTTGGGAGCAGAGCCTGAAGATACTTGATTTGTCGTTCGCGGGAGCGCCTCGGCGGTGGTGTTGCGGAAACAGAGATGGGATGAGAGGCTGGTCGCTTGGAGCCGGGAAGCGGTAGGCTACCGGCAGCAGCGCACTTCTCCACAAGGGAGGTGCAATGGATTTTTGAAAAGGAGGCGACCAGCCATGAAGAAGAATAGCAAACAACAGACCGACAAGAACCAAACCGACAAACACCAAACCAAGAAAGCCGACAGCTCACAAGCGAAGGCCCGCCAACTCACCCAGCTCGAACAACAGTTGGCGCAACAACGCATCCAGATGCAAAAAGACAACGAAATTTGCGCCGTCGCCGGCGTCGACATCGGCGACAAACGTTGCTTCGTACGGCTCACCGACCTCGCCGGCGAAAGCCTCGAGGAATGCCAAGTCCCCACCCGCCCGGAGGTCTTGGATCGCTGGTTCCGCCGTTGGCCGCGGCTGCGCATTGTGATCGAAACCGGCAGCCACAGCAACTGGATTCGCCGCCGCCTGGCCGCCCTCGCCCACGACGTGCTCGTCGCCGACGCGCGGCAATTGCGTTTAATCAGCCAATCCGACTCGAAAAACGACCGCAACGACGCCTATTGGTTGGCCGAGCTGGGACGCACCAACCCGGCCCTGTTGAATCCCGTCGCGCCGCGCAAGCTCGAGACCGAACAACAACGCACGTTGTTGCGGGCGCGCGAGGCCGTGCTCGAGTGCCGCACGAAATTGAAAGGGAGTTTGCGCGGCATGGCGAAGTCGCACGGCATCCGCTTGGGCCGATGCGCCCAGAACCAATGGGTCGAGCGCGTCCGGGAGGCCTGCCCCGAGGTGTTGCACGCGGCGTTGTTGGGGGTGGCGACACAAATCGAAAGCCTCGGCGCGACGATCCGCGAATATGACAAACAAATCGTCGCGTTGGGCAAGCAATACGCAGCGGTCGAGCGGCTGCGAACGATCGGAGGGGTGGGGCCGCTGACGGCGTTGACGTTCGTGTTGGCGCTCGACAACGACCCGGGCCGCGTGAAGCGTTCGCGGCAGGTCGGCGCGCTGGTGGGGCTGCGTCCCAAGCAACGCCAATCGGGCGAGCGGTCACTGCGGCTGGGCGTGACGAAATCGGGAGATCCGCTGCTGCGGCGGACGTTGATTCAGTGCGCGCACTGGGTGCTGGGGCCGTTCGGGACCGACTCCACGCTCAGGCGCTGGGGTTTGGGTTTGGCGGCGCGCGGCGGAGGACATGCGAAGAAGCGGGCGGTGGTGGCGGTGGCGCGCAAGTTGGCGGTGCTGATGCATGTGTTGTGGGTGAAACAAGAAAACTACGATCCGCTGCACGGGCTGACGGAAACGGTTTCCCCATAAGGCAGGGACGATGAGGCGCAGTCGGCGGCAACGGTTTCGGATGAAGCAACGTGATGAGGACATCCGCGAGCCCCCTAACGGGGACTCGGCGGCAAGAAGATTCCTGTTGAAAGGAAGGGAGTAGGGGATTGGGCGGACGAAGCGAGGCCGCGGCGGAGAATCGAGATCGTGTCACGGTGACTGCGGGCTCTGGGCAGGCAGGCCGATTCTTTCGAGGATGGGTCGAAGCCGCAACAGAGAGAGCAGCGCCGAAAGACCGGACCCCAACCAGCAGAGGTCAACAACGAGACCGATAACACTGCGAATGGAAGCCCGGTCCTCAACGCGCCGCAAGGCATGAGGACCCGGGCCGGATCCGACAAACCGACCAACGCCTCCCAACGACCGCCCTTGACAAGCGACCCACCTCTCATGGAAGCCCCGAGCGCAAGCGACGGGTCAAGGGCACAACGGTTCGAGTCGACGCAAGACTTCTCAGAAATGCGCAACGGTTCAGGAGACGCGGCGCCAAAGCGCGTTGCGCGTGCCTGCCCTTGGCCCGTCGCTTTTCTGTTTCCGCGTTATGAATTGGGCGCGGGCTCGGAAGCCTATTTCAACTTCACGCAGACCAAGGTATCGCGGTTGCGGACGTAGTAGAGGCCGTTGGCGAGGGCGGCGTACGCGCGCACGGTTCCTTGCAGAATTTGCGCTCGCGAGATCACGGCAAAGCGCTCGGGTGTCGCGGACGCTATGACGAGCTCTCCATTCTCGCGCTGGATCAATAAACGGTCGCCGGCGACGATCACCGAACCCCCGCCGAAGCGGTCCTCGCTCCAGCGCACTTTGCCGGTCTTCCAATCCACCGCCCGAAAGCTCGGCGAGTACTCCTGCCGACCGTGAAACCCGTAGAGCACGCCGTCCTTGTAGACGCTTGTCGCGTAGTGGTTGCTGAGCGCGTCATCAGACGCCCAGAGGGTTTGGACTTCGGCGTCTTGCAAGCGCACGACCGTCGCGCCGGTTCCATAACTTGAAGAGAGAAAAACCGTGTCGTCGACAACAAGAGGCGTCGCCGCGTTCACCGAATTGCGGCTGCGCGCCCGCCAGCGGTGTTCGAGCAAGACTTCGCCCGTCCGAGGTCGCACCCCAACCAGTCCATTTCGGGTAAAGAAGAGAATTGCCGATTCTTCTCCCAAGCGAGTCTTCACGGGAGAAGCGTAGGACGCCTCGTCGGAGCCCGTTTTCCAAAGCAGCCGACCGGTGTCCTTGTCCAAAGCGACGAGGCCCGCGCCTCCGCTGCCCCCGACATTCAAAAAGATCCGCGGGCCTTCGACCAGCGGAGTTCCCGATGCTCCGAAAAAACCTTTGCGAACACCGAACTCGCGGTGTGTGTCAAGGCTCCAGAGTTTGCGGCCCGAGGCAAACTGCAGACAATGCAACAGGCCCTGGGCCCCGAATGTATAGACTTGTCCGCCGACAACCACCGGGCCGGCGCGCGGCCCGTTGCTGAAACCAAAATCATCGCGGTAATCGGTAGGGTAGGAAAAGGACCAAATCTCGTCGCCCGTTTCGGCGTCGAGCGCCTCCACGACATCTTGGTCGCCTTCGCGGTGGAACAGGATCAGGCGACCGTTGGCAACGACCGGATTGCTGTAGCCTTCGCCGACCGGTCGTTCCCACACTTGCGAGGGCCCTTGGGGCGGCCAAGATTTCGCCAGGTCGTCGGCGGTGTAGACGCCGTCACGGTTGGGGCCGAGAAACTGCGGCCAATCGGCGCCGAATGCGGCGCCGGTGAGCCAGCCGGCCGCTAGTAGGCAAAGGGCGTGGGTGATGCGGCTCGGGCCTTGGGGAAGGCGTGCGGGGGGGCGCGACGCGAGGGGTCTTCTACGGTACGGGGTTGTCGGGATGAGAAGAGATGTCGGGTCGGAGACCCGACACGGCACCCCTGGTGGCCTGCGCCACGTCGGGGGCCGGGGCGGAAGCCACTTGGGATGCCGCGTCTTGGGCCGAGATGGGAAATGCGCCATGGGGCGTTTTGCCGCTGAGCACGTCAGCCAAGCAGGCGCTCAATAAAATGCGTATCGAAATTACCCAACGAAAAATCCGGGTCGGCCATGATCCTCTGATGCAGGGGAATCGACGTGTGAATCCCCTCGACGACGAACAGGTCGAGAGCCCTCTGCATTCGGGTCACCGCTTCGGTTCGATCCCGTCCGTGGACGATTAACTTCGCCACCAGAGAATCGTAATGGGGAGGCACGAACCAGCCGCTATAGGCCGCCGTGTCGACCCTGACGCCGATTCCCCCGGGCGGAATCATGTTCGTGATGCGCCCGGCCGAGGGCGCGAATGTCTCCGGGTTCTCGGCGTTAACACGGCACTCGATGGCGTGGCCGCGGACCTCGATCTTTTCAGGCACTACGGCGGAAAGATGCTCGCCGTCGGCCAGCAGAATCTGACTCTTCACAAGATCAATGCCCGTGACGGCCTCCGTCACCGGGTGTTCCACCTGAATGCGGGCATTCATTTCGATGAAATGAAGTTGGCCGTCTTCATCCATGAGAAACTCGACGGTCCCGGCGTTGGAATAGCCGATCTCAGAGAGCGCCGCCGCAATCCTTTCGGAGAGATTGTCGCGAGTCGCGGCGTCAAGCTTGGGCGATGGGGCCTCCTCGATCAGCTTCTGATGCCGTCGCTGGATCGAACATTCCCGTTCGCCTAACGTGACCACTTTGCCGTGACGGTCGCCGAGGACCTGAAACTCGATGTGCCGCGGCCGCTCGACGAATCTTTCGAGATAAACGTCGGAGGAGTGGAAACTGACCGCGGCTTCGTGCTGCGCCTGATGAAACAGTTCGTCCAAACGCTTGGGGCTCTCGACGACGCGCATGCCGCGTCCGCCCCCGCCCGCCGCGGCCTTGATAATCACCGGGTAGCCGATTTCGGCGGCGGCGCGCCGCGCCTCGTCCGCGGAAGGAACCGGGTTCTCGGTGCCGGGCAAAATCGGCAGACCGGCCTTCTTGACCACGCGGCGAGCCTCGGCCTTATCGCCCATCAGGCGGGTAATCTCGGGATCGGGGCCGATGAACGTAATGCCCGAGACCTCGCACACTTCGGCGAACGAGGCGTCCTCGGCCAGGAAACCATAGCCCGGGTGAATCGCGTCGGCATCGGTGACTTCTGCGGCGCTGATCACCGCCGGTACATTGAGATAGCTGTCGGCGCTGCGCGGGGGGCCGATACAGAGAGCCTCGTCGGCATGGCGAACGTGCAGCGATTCACGATCCGCTTCCGAATACACGGCGACCGTGCGGATCCCCAGATCCTTGCAAGCGGTAATCACCCGCAGGGCGATTTCTCCGCGATTGGCGACAAGCAATTTTCGAATCATGAAAAGCGCGACTCTCAACCGGCGGGTTTGACGGCGAACAGTTTCTCGCCGTATTCGACAGGCTGGCCATTGGCAACGAATCGCTTGACCACGACGCCGCCGACTTCGGCTTCGATTTCGTTCATCAGCTTCATCGCTTCAATAATGCAAAGAACCTGTCCGGCCTTGACGGTATCACCGACCTCGACGAAAGCCGCTGCCTCGGGCGAGGGCGCTTCGTAGAAAGTCCCCACAATGGGCGAGGTGATGACCTCGGCGTCCGCGTCGTCGTCGTCCTCGGAGGCCGCCGGCGGCGCGGCTGGGGGAGCGGCCGGCTGTTCAAGCGGGGCCGGCAAGGCCGCCGGGGCGGCTTCCCGCGACCCCAGGGCGGGGTTGGACATGACGACATACGGGACCGCCGCGTCTTCATTTCGAGAATCGCGGCGAATGCGGACGGTGCCCTCTTTCGACTCGACTTCGAGTTCCGCGATACCGCCCTCGGTAACCGCCTCGATCAATGCTTTGATTTTTCTCAGATCCATGGTTTCGTGCGCTACGAACGAATCGATGAATGAACGCTCGGGCCGGGAGAAGATCACAGGACGCGCAGTTGTCGGGACGTTTTCGTCAAGACGCGGCAACCGCTCGGCGTCACGGCCACGACATCCTCGATCCGAACGCCTCCCACATCTTCCAAGTAGGCGCCCGGTTCGATCGTAATCACCATTCCGCTCACCAGCCGCGCCTCTTCGCCGGGACCGACCCGCGGCGGCTCATGTATTTCCAGTCCCAGGCCGTGCCCGGTGGAATGCGGAAAGACCTTTTCCAGCTTAAACTTCCGTAGAACCCGGCGGGCCTCGCGATCGACCGTTCGGGCCTTGACACCAGCCTTGACCGCAGCCGTGGCGGCAGCCTGAGCTTCCCGAACAGCCCGATGCAGCTCGCGAAATCGGACGCCCGGATTTCCAAAACAAACCATACGAGTCATGTCACTCGCATAGCCATCGAGTATAGCACCCTGATCGACGACGATCGGCGCATTTCGGCGCAGAAGGTGCTTTCCGGGCGTCGCGTGGGGAAGCGCGGAGCGCGGGCTACTTGCGACTATTGTGTCGAAAGCCTTGCCTGTTGCGCCTAAAGAGCACATTTCATACTCGATCTCCGCAGCCATGCGCGATTCACTCCATTCCGGTCGCGCTCGGCGGCACACATTGTCGAAAGCCTTCGAATTAAGCACGACCGAGCGGCGAATTCGCTCCACTTCGTCGGGACTCTTCACGGCGCGCTGCGCCTCGACCAGTTGCGTCACGGGGTGCAAACGACATCCCCTCAAGTGCTCTCGAAGGTACTGGTACTCAGCATAGGAGAGCCGGTTGCGTTCAAACCCGAGACGGCGTATCTTGCGGCGCTTGAGATCCTCGATGACGCCGGAAAGAAATCTCTCGCTGAACACCTGAACCTCCACGTCGACGGCCTGCTGTCGAGCCTGGATCGCATAGCGGCCGTCGGTGTACAGCACGGCCCCCTCGGGAACGATGAGAACAATACCGTTGCTTCCGTGAAATCCCGTCAGGTAGCGGATACTCGCAAGACCTGAAATGAAAAAGAACTCCTGGTCTTCGGCGGCAAGCAACTTCCGTAAGCGGGCTCGGCGTCCCGGATAGGGACTCTTCTCCCGCTTTTTCGTCGTCGCCGCCCTGCTCATTGGCCGCTTTTCGATACCTGGATATCCAAGCCGCCCGAGTGCGGAAACAAGAGCAAATTGGGGAAGTTCGTGACGTCGAGGACAAGCCGAGCGACCCAAGGATCTTGTTTGAATTGCCCCACGCGAATCCGTCTAACCAAGGGATGATCAACGTCTTGAACGAGGTTCGAGCGTTGCAAGCGAACCCGTGCATTGGCAATATCGATCACGATGCGGTTCGGGTTGTCGAGTTGAAACTTCTCGTAGGAAGGGCGACCGCTCATGGCCACGGTCATTTTGAGCCCCCCCTGGCGCTTGGCAATCTTGAGATTGTTCAACTGTAACGGCGAAGAAGCCGAACTCGCCGGGGCCCGGGCCGGCGCCGGAGCGGCTGTCGGGGGTGTCGCCCGGGGCGAGGGCGGCGACCGCTTCGCAACACCGGCCGGCTCCTTCGGCGAGGCGGACGCGACGGGTTCGGAAGCGGCCGAGTCGCCGGCCGTCGCCGGAGCACCCTCGGCGGCCGGGCTGTCGGTTGAAGTTGCATCCGCTGCTTCGGGGGTGGCCTCGGCTTGCTCGACAACGTCGGCCGCGTCGGCGGAGAACTCGTCCGAGTCCCCCACAACGGCCGACGAGTCGGGCTGGGCTTCTTCCCCGCCCACCGATCCGTCGAAATAGAAGAACATCGCTGTTGCGCCGCCGACCAGCAGCAATACGCCCAGCGCCGCTTCAGGTCCGGAAATAAACAGCGTCCGCTTCCGGGGCTTCTTCGCGCCGGGCGCCTCGGGAACCGCAGACATGCGCGGCCGCAATAGGTTGACCCGAATCATATATCTTCAAAACCACGCAAGGCGAGACCGACGGCAACCGCGCAGCCGGCGCGCCGCTCTTCGATGACGCTCCCCGCATCGCCGTCCTCTGGTAAATCAATTTCCCGAAAGGGGTCAAATAAATCCGCTTGCACCTCAAACCGCTCGCTGATCGCATCGACCACTGCGTCGTCGGCGCCTCCGCCGGAAACACAGATGGACTCTACGCCGTCCATTTGCGTTTGCTCGCTCAGCAGGTCCCACAATCGGTGGGCTTCCAACGCGATCCTTGGCGCTTCGTGCCCCTCTTCCGACGCGTTGTCGTGCATTCGGGCCGTTCGCGAGCAAAGCAGTGCGTCGCCGTGCAACAAACAGGCCGTCAGCGTTCCGGCTCCGGAGTGCAGCATAAGCGCCCCGGCGTCCTTTCCGGGTTTGTTGTTGAAGACGAAGGCGTTCGCCAACGCGCAGGCCTCCGCATCGACCACCGCCGCGGTTTTACGAGCGAAATCAATGACCTCCCGAATCCACTCGACTTGCTCGGTCGGCGCGCAGACCCACAAAAATTGATCCCCTTCAGGGCCGGAAACCACGTCATAGTCGAGCGTCGCGACCTCGAGCGAATACGGCACCACACGTTCCGCTTCACTCCGCAGCGCCGACTCGATATATTCCTTGGAATCGGAGGACAGGCGGCTGGCTTGGCAAAAGACCTTGTCGCCGCTCACCGCGACGGCGGCGCGAGACGCTTTGATGCCGTAGGCCTGCCAAATGGCTTCCAGCTGCTCGGCCACCGCCAAGCCGTTGGTGAACTCCCCGGCCGTGGTGGCCTCCGGCGAGGTGGGAAACAAAGCAACCTTATCCAGAGAGATCGTAGTTCCGACTCGGCGGAGGCCGACGACTTTAGTCCTCTTGGAGCCGACATCGATGCCAACTATGGACGCGTCGGAAGCACCGGCCTTACCGCGAATGCGCTGCCACCAGCCCGCGCGTGGAGCAGCGCCGGCCTTCCCGCCGTTCGTTAATCCTGTCAAGGATTCTGACACGATAATCTTTCTCCGAAGGTATTCACCCTGCGGTCAGAGCGCCACGAGCGAGGCCGCTCCCTAATCCAGGCTCGCGGCCAGGTCTCGCGCCAAAAGCGCGGCCCGGTCCGCCAAGTTGCGCGCCAGCGCCGGATCGCGCGATCGCGCCTCCTCGGCTTGGCGCAAAAACTCTCGAATCCGCCGCACCGAATTAACCTGTTCCGCCGTCAAGTCGCCTGCGACAATGCCCCTCACGATACGTCTCGCGGCATCCAAATCTCGGTCAATCAGACGATTCCGTTCCCTGCGCTGTTCCCGCGTCAGAACCGGTCCCAGACGCGGAATCACCCCGCGAGCCGCTGTAGCCTTAGGCCCCTCAGACCCTTCATCGGCGCCTTCGTCCGCGGAGTTCCCCTCTCGAGGGGGTTCAGCCTCCGTACCCTTCGGCAAACGCCCCGCCTCGCCCGCCAGCGGCTCGGGCCCCGTGGGCGCGGCCTCGACGGAAACGGGCGCGGCAGCCGGCAGCGGCCCCGAATTTTGGGTTTCGACAACCGAGCCGACAGAGCGGCGCGGCGCGGGAGCCGCAGCTTCCACAACCGGTTCGGGCGCCGCCGGCGTGGCGACCGTCTTGGTTCCGCAGCCGACTCCGCTCAACGTAAACAAAACAGCGGCGAGCGCCCCCCCGGCGGACCGTTCACGGATCATGACTCTGTTCCCTGATCGTTCGCCGCTTGCTCCTCCGGCGCCGCCGAAAACCTAAGTCGGAACTCAGTACCGTTACCCGGCCAAGTTTCGAACCCAATTGTACCACCATGCAATTGCACGACCCGAAACGTCATCGCCAACCCGATGCCCGATCCCTGCCCCTTGGTCGTGAAATACAGGTTATAGATCTTGTCGCGGATATCCTCGGGAATCCCACCGCCGTGGTCTCGAATGGCAACCTGCGGACCTTCCTCCGCCGACGTCGTCGAAATTTCCAGCCGGCCGCCCTCGGGCATGGCGTCCACACCGTTGACGACTACATTGAGAAGAGCTTGGGTGAGCAGATCCTTATCACCCCGAATCCACGCCGGCGAGTCGTCGCGACTGGTTAGGATGCTCACCCGGCGACGCTCGGCATCGGGCCGTACCAGGGCCGCCACGTCGTCAACCAGCTTCGCCAGATCCACTCGCGCCATCGTCGGCTCGATCGGCCGGGTGAAGTCCAAAAAACTCTTGACGACGCGGTCGAGTCGAGTGATTTCCCGCGAGATGACCTCGATCTCGCCCTCGGTCTCCACGCCCGCGCCCGCAAGCTTCGTCTTCAGCACTTCCAGATGAAGGGCAATCGAGTTCAAGGGATTCTTGATTTCGTGAGCGGCCCCGCTGGTGAGGCGACTGATCGAGGCCAGCCGCGACGCCACATCCAACCGCGACTCGATCTGCCGCCGCAGTCCGGCGTCCCGCAGCGTCACCATCGTGCCGCGCCGTTCATGCGTAACGAAATCCTCGACGACTTCCACATTGACGACCATCTGCATGGTCGCCGCGTCGGGACGATCGTAGGTTACGACTCGATCGCTAACGGTTTGGTTCAATCGAACGGCGCTCTGGACAAGCGCGCCCAAATCGGATGAGGCGGGAAACACTTCCTCGACCGACGAACCCATCCATTCCCAACGCCCGCCCAACAAGCGCTGCGCCGCGCGGCCGGCCATTAATAGTTTGTCGTCGGAACCGAAGAGCAACACCGCTTCCTCGAGTCGGTCAAGCAGCTGATCGACATTCGCTTGCAGATGTTCGCGCTCAGCCCTGGCGCCGCGAAACTGTTCGCCCAAAACGCTGAGCTTCGACTCAACGGCCGCGACTTCCCTCGATTCACCGCTGCTTGCTTGCTTCTCGACGTGCAGCTCGCCGCGACTGATTCGATCAATGGCCTCGCCAATCCGCGTCAGAGGACGAAAAGCGATCTTGGCCGCCAACATTGCCAACAGGACGGACAACACCAAGGAAACGGTGGAAGCCACCGCCAGGGTCTGTAAACTCGGCAAGACCTCGGCCCGCATCAAGACCGATGAAAGTACCACGCGGACGGCAAAGACAGGGTCTTGTTCCCCTGGGATGCCGAGCGGTTTCGTCACTTCGTAATCGCGGCTCGCCGTCAGCACGGCCTCAAGCTTGCGCCACCAAGGTTGACGGTTGAATTCATCCAAACTGGGCCGCGATCGAACTTTCTGGCCCTTCCGGGAGGGGATCGACGCCGACAGCACCCGGTCTCCCGCGCCGCTTACCAACACCTCGACCATGGTCGGCGAATTACCCGTCAGCTTCTGCAGCAGAACAGCCAGTCCGGCGTCCTGTTCGACGATCTCGGTCCAGACCCCCTTGACCGCGTCGAGCGTTGCCGGGGGAGGATCTCGCCGGGCCGTCTGCTCATCGACGATTTGCAGAATAAAGCTTTCGACCTGCATCGCCCCGATCGAGGCCAGGTTGAAGGAATCTTCGAAGCGAGCCTCGACAACGCTGCGCACATGGAGCACCGAGAGGGCAACAACGATAATCACCACCAGCGCAATGATCGAAAACCGCAGCCTATTCTGGACGGACATGGCTTCGGGCGTGGTCTACCGACGCGATCGAAACGGGCCGCTTCGCCGAGAGTGGCTCCGCATCCCCCTGGCGCTAAGCTTCCGGTTCCGACTCCCGCGAACCATATTCCTTCAGCTTGTTGTGAAGTGTCTTGAGGCTGACCGAAAGGATTTGCGCCGCTCGTGTCTTATTGTTGTCGGTGTGATCGAGCGTCTTCAAGATCAGCGCTTTCTCGGCTTCCCGCACGGTCGTCCCCACCGGCAGCGTGACGGCGTTCGGATCATCCGCTACGCGCTCGGCTTCAGCCCGCGGGCCGGCGGCCAAGCCGCCCACCAGATGCGACGGCAGGATCGTTCCCTCCCCCGCCAGAATAACCGCCCGCTCGAGCACATTACGGAGTTCCCGAACATTACCGGGCCAGTTGTGGCGCCGAAATCGTTCCACGACCTCGGGGTGCAGATCGACTACCTTGCAATCGTGTTTCTTGTTCAAGTTACGGATTAGGGTTTCACCAATAACCAACAGATCATCCATGTGTTCTCGTAGTGGAGGAAGGGGAATATGAAAAACGTTCAGGCGGTAGTAGAGGTCTTCGCGCAGCGACCCTTCGGCGAGCGCCTCGTCCGTATTCTTGTTGGTCGCCGCGATAACGCGAACGTCGACTTCGATTTCCCGCGCGCCGCCCAGGCGCCGCACGCGCGAGTCTTCGAGCACGCGCAACAACTTGGCCTGAGTTCCGATCGGCATGTCGCCAATTTCGTCCAGTAACAGCGTGCCGCCGTCGGCCATTTCGAAACATCCGGCCCGGCGCTGCACGGCTCCGGTGAAAGCGCCTTTTTCGTGCCCGAATAGCTCGCTCTCCATCAGTGTCTCCGGCAATGCCGCGCAATTGATTGCCACAAACGGACCGCCGCGCCGAGGGCTGAGATCATGGACGGCTCGGGCGACTAACTCCTTCCCGGTGCCGCTCTCGCCGGTGACCAACACAGCGGCGCTCGACGGAGCGACTTGGCGCGTCATCGAGAAAACTTCCTGCATCGGAGCCGACGTGCCGGCCAAGCCGTCGAGCAACCCTTGGTAGCTCAATTGGCGGTGGAGCAGGTCGGTTTCCTCGGTGAGCCGGCCCTGCGACGCCGCGCGTTCGAGCAGCACCTTCAACGCCGTCGGCTGAATCGGTTTTTCCAGGAACCAAAACGCGCCCAAGTCATGGACCGTCTTGATGGCGTTTTCCATGCTCCCGAAAGCCGTCAGCACGATCGACGCCGGAGAATGCCCCTGCACGCTCAATTGCCGCAACAGCTCGACACCATCCATGCGCGGCATGCTGAGATCGGTGACCAACACATGCGCCCGAAATTCGGCGAGCTTTTCGAGTGCGTCGCGGCCGTCGCAAGCGGTTTCGACGGTGAACCCCCACGACGACGCCAAACTGGCCAAGGCTCGCCGCTGGTCTTCCTCATCGTCAACGATCAGCACCCGCGCGGGGGCCGCTTGAGGACTCTCACTCATGGCTTCCTATTCTATAGGGGACGTGGGAACAGGGGCTTGTGTTGCCTGCGTGTGCGTGGAAAAGCGGGCCAATCTTTTTGGCGTGTGACCCGCTTATTATAGGGTTTGGCGAGGATGCGCGCTATCAATCCCTAATGCCAAGAGCCTCTAGGTCGGCCCTATCCTGTGTACGGTCGCCTTCTTGTTTTTCACGAACGAATCCAGCCCAATCAACGAGACCGGAAGGCCGTCCAGATCGGACTCGATTAGCGACTCCCAAATCTCAGCGAATTCGACGCCGGTCAGTGAGGTAATAAGATGGATGCGATGGGGCGGCCGGCCGAGTTGGACGACTTGGCTTGCGATAAGGAAATCGCGGCCGTGACGCCCGCACCTCCGAAACCAAAGCTTTCGAGCGCCTGCTCGATCTTTGCCGCGTTCGCTTGGGAGCAACAGACGAGGATGTCGAGATCACCCGTATTGCGTGGCCGCCCGTGAAAGGCCAAAGCGAAAGCCCCGACGATGACGTAGTCAACCTTGTGAGAGTTGAGTAACGCGATAAACTCTCTCAAATCTTTGTGAAGCTTCATCGTTGGGGTCGCGAGACTGTTCGATCAGCTCGAGCAAGATATCCAAGCGCTCTTGGGGAGTTAGGGAGAGATAGTATTCCCTCGTCGCCTTTTCTTCTTCTTCAAACGAAGAGTAGACTTTCGCTCGCCGCTCCATAGTTCCTAGTTTAGCGGCCACGTCGACTTCAAACAGCCCGCTTGGGCAGCCCGGCGCCCCGTCGCCCGGAAGCTTACGGAAATGGCGGCCCCGCACGTCGACTCGACTCCAGTAACGCCTCTTGCTCCGGCGTGAACCGACAGCGACCGGGAACCGCATACGGGATCTCGCTCGCCCCGCCGTCGGCCGCCGCTTCCAACAGCAACGCGTTGTTGCGGGCGTCGAAGTTACACGGGTCGGCACCCAGCGCGCGTGAGAATGAATCCCTCGCGGCGTCAAGATTCCCAAGCAGATAGAGCGCGGCCCCGTAGTTCGCCAGAGCCCGCGGGTCGTTCGAATCGGCATCGAGAACCACCTGGAACTCGCGTCGCGCGTCGGCGGCGCGCCCGGAGCGCAAATAGAACACTCCAATTTCGGTCGTCACATCGGTTGCGGCCGGCGCCAGACGGCGCGCCTCAAGCAGCAGCCCCAGCCTCTCTTCCCATACCGCGGGCCCGCCCGGCTCCAGCGCCCGCGCCAACTGTAGTTTCGGACGAACTTTCCCGGGAGACCTGGCAACCGTATCGCGCCAGAGCGTTTCTTCGCTCCGCCAAACGCGGGCGCGGTCGAAAGTGAGACCGCTGAGCACGAGCGCCACCAGCGGCAACAGGAATCGAGTCCGCCGCTTGAGTAGAAGCCCCACCGCCAAGCTCAAACTCAGCATCGGCAAATAGACGCGTCGTTCCGCGAACACATCCGCCAGCGGAACGATGCTCGAAGTCGGGGCAATCAGGATCAAGAACCCAACTACCCAAAAGGCCGCCTCGAACTTGCGCCCGTAAAGCAGCGCGGCACAGACCATCAATGCCAGGCCGATCCAGGCCGCTGCGGTCGCGCCGTCAAAACCGCCGGAGACCGGCACATCTCGGTCAAAGTTAAGGCCGATCGGCCAAGCAACGAGCCGCAAATATTCCCAAATCACGCGCGGCTGGGTCAATACATATTCACGGACGGAAACCTCGACCAGGTCAAAGCCGACGCCCGCGCCTTCGGTAACCTCGGCCGCGTAGGCGAGACGGCCGCCGGCCGCCGCGACCAAGGCGGCCATCCACGCCAGGGGCTTCCGCAATGCCGCGAAATCTCCGAGGCTCTTGCCGTGGACGAAATATCCGACGCCGAGCAGAAAAACCGGAAATGCCGCGGCTTCCTCCTTGGCCAGCAAGCTGAGGGCGAACCAGCCGACCGCGACGCTGTATTTCTCGTCCAGCCACGCCTTCCAACAAAGCAGACACAGCAACGTCGCAAGCAACGTCGCGCGGGCGAAGACGTAGGTCACCGCCTCGGTTTGAATCGGGTGCAAGGCGAAAATCAGCATTGCCGCAAGGGCCGGACCTTCGCCGACCAGGCGCCGAAAAACGCTCCAGGCGACCCACGCCGACCCCAGGTGCAACAACAGGTTCACAACGTGGAAGCCAAGCGGCTCGCGTCCACCGAGTTGCAGGTTCACCCAGAAGGTGAAGTAGGTCAAAGGCCGCGTGCGTTCGAGTCGAAACACTTCCCAGGATCCCGACCACTCGCTCAAAACCGGGTCTGAGAACAGAGAATAATCGTCGAAGTGAAATGACGCCCAAAGGCAGGGGCTCAGCGCGGCCGCCGCCGCGAGCAGGACGAGCAGTGGTCCTCGGGAAGGCATGCTATGATCGCATTTTGCCCCGGAAACGGCCGGGCAACCCGGTCACTGTACCACTCGAGCCGAACCCAAACGCCCTGCCGGCCCCGCCCGGGTTCTCCATGAAACGTGCCGCGAAACCCAAAGCCCGAGCCGCGAAACCCGCCGCCGGCGTCAAGAAACCGAAGACCGCCGAAGAGCGTAAGCGACGTATCAGCACCATCCTGCGGCGGCTCAATCAAGACTACCCCAACGTCGAGTGCGCCCTGCGCCACACCAGCGCCTGGGAACTCCTCGCCGCCACGATTCTTTCGGCCCAATGCACCGACAAGCGCGTCAACGAAGTGATGCCGGGACTATTCGAAAAATATCCGACGATCGAAGACATGGCCGCCGCCGCGCCCGGTGACATCGAGAGGGAAGTCAAATCGACCGGTTTCTTTCGCAACAAGGCAAAGTCGTTGAGCGGCACGGCGCGGAAGATCATGAGCGACTTCGGCGGGCGCGTACCGCGGACGATGAGTGGGCTGCTGACCCTACCCGGCGTCGCGCGAAAGACAGCCAACGTCGTCCTCGGAACGTGGTTCGGGAAAGCGACCGGTGTCGTGGTGGACACACACGTGCAACGCATCTCGCGGCGACTGGATCTGACCCGGCGCGACGATCCGAAAAAGATCGAGCAAGACTTGATGACCTTGTTGCCCAAGAAGCGCTGGATTCTCTTCTCGCACCAGATCATTCATTTCGGCCGCTCCGTGTGCGTGGCGCGCAAGCCACGATGCGTCGAATGCCGTTTGCGGAACCTTTGTTATGCCGCGGATAAGACGGTTTAGTCGGCGGCGGCGGATTCGCTTCGGATTTTCAAGAACGGAATTCGCGAGCCCGGCGGCATCGGTCGGCTCGCCTTCTCCTCGATAAGGAAGTAGTTCCAAGTGTTGAAAGATCTGGCAGCATGGATGACCGCCTTGGGTCCGTTGGGCGTCTTCTTGATTTCCCTGCTGGACTCCGTCGCCGTGCCCATGCCGCAGGGGGTTGACGCGCTGGTCATCGCGCAAGCAATCGCGGCCCCCGAGACAGCGTATTGGGGCGCCGCGTTAGCGGTAGTCGGATCGGCGATAGGGTCGCTGATTCTCTTCTACATGGCTCGCCGGGCCGGACGGGCGATGCTCGAAAAGAAGGCTTCGAAGACAGGCATCGACAAAGTGCACCGACAGATCGACCGATTCGGCGCCCTGGTCCTGCTCATTCCGACGATGGTTCCGCTACCGCTGCCGATGAAACTGTTCGTCATTGCGGGGGGTGTTTTCCAAATGAGTGTAGGACGGTTTCTGGCGGTGATCGTTTTTGCCCGCTGCGTGCGCTATTTCGGCGAGGCCTTCGTGGCGCTTCGCTACGGCGACCAAACGGCGGACTTCCTCAAAGAACATGCCGTTGCCTCGGTGATCGGAGCGATCCTTCTGATCGCCGTTTTCTACGCCGTCAATCAATGGTCGACCCGGCGAGTGAGCGAGAATTTCTAGCGACCCGCGAAACAATCCCCGTTTTCCGTCGCCTCCGGGCCTCCGAGCGTCTCCAAATCCCGCCCGGTGCAACGGTGTTTCAGGGATTGGGGGGAAGCTCGACCGGCGTCAGCTTCACCTCGCCGCGAGTACCTGCTCCGGCGGGCCGCCTTGGTCTGAACACAATTGATTTGGGGCTGATCCCCTTTGCTCCTTGCGCTCATTTGGACCCGGACACCGAGTTGCCGCTCAACTGTAGCCCCCCCATACCCGGCGTCGATCGCGAAAGCGTCGGCGGCAATTTAGGCGACGAGGGCGCCGACCGAATCGTGGTTGAAATCCGCGGCTATCTCGGGTGTGCCGTCGATTGCACTGTAGAGCCCGCTTCCCGTCGACACATCCGACCAGACGGTTTCTCGAAGCCTACTCAACCTGCGTCACGTCAACGTACTTCACGCCGACTGTCTTCCCGCCTCGGATGAGGCGCGCTTCGAGCTTGGTCGGGCCCGGTTCCAACTCCACACCGGAAAAGCTGACTGATTCGGCTTGTCGCGTGAAGGGACGAGTCAACTTGACTTTGCCGAGCCGAAATTCGGCCCGCCCGGCGCGTTCCTGCTTCGTAAATCGGAAGCGAACGTCGTACCCACCGCCGGTCTCGACATCGACCGCCCAGTAGCCTAAGTGCGAGTCCGACCAGCCGTCGGAACCGATGACCCGCCAATCCTGCCGGGTCAAAATCACGGGGTTTTCCTCGCCGCTTCCGAGAGGAATGCGCGGCGGGTCGTAACCGCGCGTCGCCGAGACGTCCTCGAACCACGCTTCGTAGGAACGCTTGAGCCGCGCGGTGACATCAGGCTTTTCCTCGGCCAGGTTATTCTGCTCGCCCGGATCCGCTTCGAGGTCGTAGAGTTCGAGCGCGGCGTCCTTCGGCATGGCCTTCGAAAAGCTCAACGGCTGCACCAACTTGTATTGCTGCTCGATGGCGGCGAAGGCACGATAAAGCGTCGGCTCGTTGCCGCGGTGGGACTGGATGAAGATCGCGCGGTCGTCCGTCGGCGCGTTGCCGGCGAACGCGGACATTAGACTTCGGCCGTCGATCGAGAGCCCTTCGGGAAGGTCGAGTCTCGCGGCATCGAGCAGAGTCGGTAAGACGTCGATGTGGGCTCCGACCGTATCGATCTTGGCGGGCTGCAGCCGCGCCGGCCAGCGGAAAAAGAACGGGACGCGAATACCGCCCTCATAAACGCTCGTTTTTTGATCGCGCAATCCGGCGGTAAAGTGCTGCGTGGTCGGACCATTGTCGGTCATGAAGATCAGAATCGTGTCCTCGGCAAGCTGCAATTCATCGAGCGTAGCCATCAGACGGCCGACATTCTCGTCGATGTTGGTGATCATGCCGTAGATGCGGACGTCCTTGTCGTTGAGCCCTTTGGCCTGGTAATGCTCAATGTAGGAATCGGGAACGTCGTAGGGTGAGTGCGGCGCGTTGGTCGGCAGGTAGACGAAGAACGACTGGTCGCGATTGAGTTCGATGAACCGTTGCGCGGCGTCGAAAAAGATGTCGGTGCAATAGCCCTGGAATTGCTCTTCGCGATTGTTCTGCTGGAGGATCGGGGCGAAATAGCTCGTCCCCGGCGGGTCGGAGGGTTGCCCGATTCCGCCGCCTTTGTGAACCAGAACTTCGTGAAACCCTTGGTCGCCGGCGCGCATCGGATAGTTGTCCCCCAGATGCCATTTGCCGAAGATCCCGTTCCGATAGCCCGCCGTGGAGAGCCGTTCCGCCACGGTCGTTTCGTCGCCGTGCATCATGGCGCGTCCGATATAGGTATCCACGACGCCGGTGCGGTAGTTGTAGCGGCCCGTCATCAGACTGGCGCGGGTGGGAGCGCAAACGGGCGAGACATAGAATCGCGTCATCTCGACGCTTTCGGCCGCGAGGCGATCGAGGTTGGGAGTTTCGAGCAGTTCGTTGCCGTGCGCGCCGACCTGCGCCCAGCCCTGATCGTCGGTAATAACGAGGACGATGTTGGGTTGCCGGTAGGGTTCCCCGGCGGGCTCGGAGCCGCAAGCGGCCAACCCGAGCAGGGCGGCCGCTAAGCCGACCGCGCCGGCAAGCCTCGAAAATTTCATCGGAAGTTGGAAACAACGCATTTTTCTCTTTCACCGGAACGGGGCTTCCCTCGACAGCCGCCGCTTACTTACCGCAAAGGCATCACCGTACTCAAAAACAACGTCATCGCGAAGCCGCCGAGCCCCATCGCCGCCAGGCACACTGTCTTCGTCTTGAGCGACTCGACTTCGGTCAGCCCCGTCATCGTCCGGTAGACCCAGAATCCGCTGTCGTTCATCCACACCCCGACCAGCGCGCCCGAGCCGACCGCCATCAGCACATAAACCGGATGGAAACCGAGCGACGCGCCTTCAATCATCGGGGCCAAAATAGCGGCGCTCGTAATCATACATACCGTACCGGAACCTTGCGCGATCTTAAACAAAATCGCGAGCAAGAACCCGAGCAGCAGCATGGGCACGCCGAAGTCCGTCGCCAATTCGCTGATCGCGTCACCGACCCCGGCAAGCATCAGCATCCCCCCGAACGCACCGCCGCCCGCCGTGATCAAGATGATCACGCCGGCCGAGGCAATGGCCTGCTCGATCGGCTTCGACAAGGCGGCTAACGTGAGTCCTTTCTGACGCGCTAGGATCCAGACCGAAACGGCGGCGGAGAGCAGCAGCGCGAAGCTCGGGTTCCCGAGAAAACCCGTCAGCGCCGCGAGCTCGTCGCCGGGCGAGAACGAATTGACCAAGGTATTCGAAGCAATCAGAAAGACCGGAATGACGATCGGAGCCATGGAAACCCCAAACGGAGGCAACTCGCTTTCAGGCCGCACGGCGATTTTCTCAAGCTCCGCCAAAGACAGCCCGGGCGCCTCCCGTAGCGGCAGGTTCAGCTTGCGGTCGATGTAGACGCTGTAGAGCCAACCGCAAAACGACGCCGGCGCGGCCACAAGCAACCCCACCAAGATAACCGTGCCCAAATCCAGGTTCAGCGTCGCGGCCATCGCCAACGGACCCGGCGTCGGCGGCACGAAGACATGCGTGGCCGACCCGCCCGCGCCGATCGCCAGCGCGTAGAGGACGAAATTCTTGCCGCCCATGCGAACGCTCATCGCGCGGGCCAGCGGGATCAGCAGATAAAACACCGTGTCGGAAAACACCGGCACGGCCAACACGTACCCGCTGATCACCAGCGACAACGACGAGTATTTTTCACCCAACAACGCGACAAAGCTGCGCGTGATGCGGTCCGCCGCGCCGCTTTCCATCAGGCATTGCCCGATGATGGCCGCCATCGCGATCGCGATCCCGATGCGGCCGACGACATTGCCGAAGCGGCCCCCGACCTCGCTCATGACCTCGCTCAAGGAAATTTCGGGGGAAAGGATACCGATCAATATCGCCGCCGTCACCAACGCCACGAAGGCGTTGATCTTGAGTCGAATAATCAACAAGAAGATGACCGCGACTGCGATCAATAGGATGATGAGTGGATGCATGGACGGCCAGCCCCGAAATTGTAGCAAGAGGGCGCAGCCCCGGGCCGCGGCGCGGAAGAGGCGGGGCTCGCGTTACCGACACGGCGCTTGATCGAGGGCGATCTCAAGCCCTTCGGGCAAGGTACGAAAAAGGGGTTTTGGCGACGTGTCATGCGCAAAAAATGGCGCACGTTGACGACTGTTCGCAACCGTTGTCGGAGCGTTCCCGCGGGCTGTCAAGGCCCAATAGAAATGTCCCCCTGGTTAGCCCAGTAGAAATGTCCCCTTTGAAGAGAGGGGATAGTAGTAGTCGGGGCTTGTGGGAATGTGGGAATCGCACGGCGATTTCCAAGGGACTGGGGGAAACGTGGGAAACCCGACCGCTGCGTTTCGACCGGTCTCGACGGTTGCTCAGGGGTTTTCTTCGTTTTCCACAGTCCCGTCATTTCCACAGCCCTCCTTACAGTGGCGTCGCCTGCGTTTTCGGCTTCAACGGTGCGCGCCACGGGTGTTTCGCCGCCGGCTTGCGCGGCCGCCGTTCCCGCCGCGGTTTGGGCTCCGGGGGCGGCTTCGGCCCGGCGGCCCCGATCTCACTGAACGCCACCGACCGTCCCTCGAAAACCACTCGCCACTCGCCGTCGCGCGCCTGCTGAACCGTCACCCGCGCCGCCGCCCCCAAGCCCTGATTGCGCTTCGGCTTCAACTGCAAAAAACGGCTCTCAAAACGCACCACCAGATCGTTGGCAACCACCCGCTCGGCCTCCAAACAAAACACCCACTTCAAGTCCACTCGCTTCGATAGACGCCGATGAAAGTCCGCGCCCGACGCCGGATCACAGCCGAACTTGGCGTTGTGTTCCTCCAGGTATCGCTCGTCGAGGTAGCGGTTCGCCGCCTCGTAATCGGCAATGCCTTCGAGCCGCATCTTCTTGATCAGGCGGTCTTGATGCGTGCCGTGATGGCGCTCCACTCGACCTTTTGCTTGCGGCGACGAAGCGGCGATGATGCGAATGTCCAGCTTCCGGCACATGCGTCCGAACTGTGTCTCGGGCTCAATGCCTTCCATCTGTTCGCGCGATGTCGGCTTACGCTTGTAGACGTTCTTCCAATCACAGTACAACGCCTGGGGAACGCCGTATTTGACGCACCCACGCTTCCAATAAATCAGCCGCCGCCCAGGTCGTTTCCTGTGCTGAAAAGCGGCAAAGCGCCAAGCCGCTCGCATCGTCGACAAAGTTCATCAGACAGCCTTTCGGGCCGCGTTGCTCCAGCCAATCGTGGTGCGAGCCGTCCAGTTGAATCAGCTCACCGAAGTGAGCGCGGCGTTGGCGTCTGGTGTGGTGTGGTTTACGCTTGCGTCTCCGGCTCCACAGACCCGCCCCCAACATCCAGCGCCGTAAGGTTTCGCGCGGCACTTTGATGCCGTGGTCGGCCTCCAGGTGTTCCGACGCCAACGCCGGGCCAAAGCGCTCGTGCGGCTCGCCTGAATAGTGGTTGCGCACCAACTCGAGAACCTGCTCGCGCCGCTTGGCATCCGCTCGGTTCGACGAGCGACCGACGTTGCCATGCACCAGGGCTTTGGCCCCGCCTTCGCGGTAACGCTTCTTGAGACGCTTCGCTTGGCGGTAGCTGACCTCCAGCAGCACGGCCGCCTCCGCCAGCTTCAGTTCGCCTCGTTTCACTCGGCTCAGCACTTCGCCGCGCCTTATCTCCTTCGGATTCATCCTTGTCCTTCCCAATCTCGGCTCCTCCTTTCGAAGCCCTACTGAGTCTCGCATAATATACTGTCAATCGAGACAAAGAGAAGACTGTTTCCAGAAAGCGGTAATCAAGCGCGGTTTGCGGCGCATTCGCCGCAGCGCTTTGCGGGCGCGCTCGTCGAGTTCCCAGTAGTCCTTCGGGCAGACGTTGGGCAACTCGTGCTGCTTCCAGTACGCCCAAATGTATTCCACCGGGTTCAACTCCGGCGCATAGGGCGGCAAGTACTCCGTTGCGATGTGATCCTCGGAGAGCTGGATGAACTCCCGCACCAGGCGGCTGCGGTGCGCCGGCAGCCGGTCCCAGACGATCAGCAGTGGGCCGTCGATGTGGCGCACCAAAGCCTTCAGGAAGTCGATGACCTCCAACTCGCCGATCGCGCCGGGATAGAGCCGGAAGTAAAAGTTGCGCAACGTCAGCCCGGCCGACACCGACAGCTTGTCCCAGTTGAAGTTGAACTCCAACACCGGTGTCTCGCCGCGCGGCGCCCAGGTGCGGCAACGATGCGGCTTCTGACTCAATCCGCTTTCGTCGATGAAGACGATCGTACGTTCTTCTTTGCGGGCTTTTTTTTAATGGCCGGCCAAGTCTTGCGCTGCCAGCCGCGGATGGCCTCTTCGTTGCGCTCCCGCGCT
The DNA here is from genome assembly GCA_965238125.1 of Bryobacterales bacterium. Taxonomy (GTDB): domain Bacteria; phylum Acidobacteriota; class Terriglobia; order Bryobacterales; family UBA6623; genus UBA6623. Next base: position 3,288,385 of record OZ250179.1, read on the forward strand.
TTGCCGACGGGCCGTTGCGGGCTCCAACCGAGCGCCCGCAGGATCTTCCAGACATGGCCCTCGTGATAGCGCACGCCGAACTCGTCTCCGATCAGACGAGCGACCCGCGGACAGCTCCACAGCGGCGTCGGGAAGCCGTGCGCCTCGGGGCCTTCCAGCAGCAACGCCTCGAGGCGTTCGAGCTGCGCGGCGTCCAACAGCGGCTTACGGCCGGCGCGGCCGGCCTGGCGCAACCCGGCTTCGCCGTCACGCCGGTATCGTCGCAGCCACTCGCTGACGCTTTGCCGCGCGACCTTCAATCGCCTCGCTGTCTCGGACTGACTACAGCCTTGCTCGACCAACCGGATCGCTTTGAAACGGCGCTTCTCCAGGGCCTCGAAATCCCGTGTACGCCTTTTGTATTTCCCATACATACAAAGACGTACGTACCCCAAAAAGGTGTCACTTTGTTTTGCGAGACTCAATAGATTAGGGGACATTTCTATTGGGCGCTCATGGGGACATTATCATTGGGCTACAACAGAGCGTTCCCGCGGGCTTGACATTCTATAGTGCTTATGGTGAACTGTATGCGCTTTCGACCCTGCAGTAGTGGCCCTTGTCCCTCAAAGGAGTTTGCACTTGAGCGAACTCTGATCCACTTGGTTGTTTGGGTTGTTTTACCGGTTGCGCGACGGGTGTGCCAAGGCAGCGGGTGTCGAACTTACGAAAACACTCCAACGAAAGGGGCGAACGCCTATCGAGAACCGATCGCAAATCGATGAGCACGGCGGCGCCGACCAGATGGCCGCGAAACCGGAATGGATGCTGAGCTTTTGAAGACTGAACTCGGGTATGGCCGTTATCAAGCCGTAACGGAGCACACCGTAGAGCGCGAACCGGAGTGGACGAGGATCAATCCGCAACTCCAACAAGCGGTTCGCGTGGTATCGAAAGTCCTGCCGTTTCGAACCAACCGCTACGTGACCCGCGAACTCATCGATTGGAACAATCTACCGAACGACCCGATGTTCCAGCTCGTGTTCCCCCAACGCGGGATGCTTTCGCCGGAACAGTTCACAACGGTCCGGAACCTGCTCGACAAAGATTCCCCTTCCGACGAACTCAATCAAGCCGTTCACGCCATTCGCTCGAGCTTGAATCCCCACCCCGCCGGACAGCTCACCCACAACGTCCCGACCCTCAACGGCCGGCAGCTTCACGGATTGCAGCACAAATACGAGAGAACGGTGCTGTTTTTCCCAGCTCAGGGCCAGACCTGCCATGCCTACTGCACCTACTGCTTTCGATGGGCGCAGTTCGTCGGCGTGCCCGAGATCAAGTTCGAGGCGCGCGGCGCCGAAGACCTGGTCGCCTATTTGAAGGCCTATCCCTCGGTGACGGATGTTCTCATCACCGGCGGCGACCCGATGGTGATGAAGACGCGCGTGCTGCGCAAGTACATCGAACCGCTTTTGGGGCCGGGTCTCGATCATGTGCAAAACATCCGCATCGGAACGAAGGCGCCCGCCTATTGGCCGCAGCGCTTTGTGACCGACGACGACGCCGATGATTGCCTGCGTCTGTTCGAGGAAATCGTCGCGGCCGGCAAGCATTTGGCGGTGATGGGCCATTACAGCCATCCGTGTGAGTTGCGTCCTGAAATCGCCAGACGCGCGGTGGCGAGGATTCGCGAAACCGGCGCGCAGGTTCGCATGCAGGCCCCGCTGATTCGCCATGTCAACGACGACGCGCTGGCGTGGGCCGAGCTTTGGCAAGAAGGCGTCAAGCTGGGGATGATCCCCTACTACATGTTCATCGAGCGCGATACCGGAGCGCGAGGCTATTTCGAGGTCCCGTTGGCGCGTTGCTACGAGATCTTTCGCGACGCCTACCAGCAGGTATCGGGCTTGGCGCGAACCGTGCGGGGACCGTCGATGTCGGCCTTCCCAGGAAAGGTCAGAGTCGTCGGCATTTCCGAAATCCACGGCGAAAAGGTGTTTGTGCTGGAATTGATTCAGGCCCGCGAGGGGCAGCATGGCGACCGGCCCTTCTTTGCGCGCTTCGATCCGGCGGCAAGCTGGTTCGATCAGTTGCGGCCGGCATTCGGTGAATCGCGGTTTTTCTTCGAGACGGAGGAGACGCGCGTCAACGGCTACAACGGGATCAAGCCCGCATTTTCAATTTGATGTATGAGCTTCAGACCATCCAGCGACCTTCAGCGTCTTTATTGATAGGGGCTAGAGCCCGATAAGGACGCCATGGAGGTCAACACCCGATGGGTGAAAAAGAAAACAAGCCGTTTCAGCTCACGTTCAATGGATTTCTCAAAGTCGATTTCCAAGGATCGCGAGTCACCTCGGATGGCGGTCTGATTCTCGTTCGCGAACTGGATGAACGACTCGGACTCGGGAAGCTGATCGACGAGCATCTCAGCGACTCGCGACAAGGCTTGAACAAGAAGTTCCCGCTGGCCGATCTGCTGCGGCAGTCGGTCTACAGCCGACTCGCTGGCTACGAGGACCTCAATGACGCCGTTCGAGTATCCGCCGATCCGACCTTTCGCTTGATCGGCTCGAAGAGGAACTGGGATCGCGGAGCAGCCTTGACCTCGACGCTGCATGGCTTCGAGACGGAGATGCTGGCGAGCGAAGAGAACTTGCTGGGGCTGATGGCAGTGAACCGGGAGCTGGTCGCGCAAGCCGAAGCTCCCGACGGTTCAGACCGCGTGGTGCTCGACATGGACTCCACGGAGAGCCCCGTCCACGGCCAACAGGAAGGCAGTGCCTACAACGGCCATTTTGAGTCCCTCTGCTATCACCCGCTGTTGCTGTTCAACCAGCACGGCGACTGCCTAGGCGCGAAGCTGCGTCCCGGCAACGTGCACAGCGCCGAGGACTGGGACGAGCTGCTACTGCCGGAGATCGAACGACAACAGGCGGAGGGCAAACAGGTGACGTTCCGCGCCGACGCCGCCTTCGCCAAGCCCGAGATCTACGAGGCGATGGAGGAGCGCGGCGTGGACTACGTGATTCGCATCCCGGCGAACAAGAGCCTGGAGCTGGAGATCGAGGACATCCTGTTTCGGCCACCGGGCAGGCCGAACGCCAAGCCCCTAGTGCGCTACAAGAGTTTTCGCTATCAGGCCGAGAGCTGGTCGAAGGCAAGGCGAGTTGTCGCCAAGGTCGAGCATCACCAGGGCGAACTATTCCCGCGCGTCGGATTTGTCGTGACGAGCATGAGCTTGCCGAGCCGCTCGGTCGTGCGGTTCTACAACAAGCGCGGCACGGCGGAGCAGTGGATCAAAGAAGGCAAACAGGCCACGCACTGGACCCGCTTGTCGTGTCACCGCTTCCGAGCCAACGAGGTACGGCTGCAACTCAGCGTGCCGGCCTACAACCTGGGCAACCTGTGGCGGCGGCTAGGGCTGCCGCAGCGAATCAAAAGCTGGTCGCTAACGAGTTTGCAACACAGGTTGATGAAGACCGGCGGTCGGCTGGTCAAGCATGCTCGCTACTACTGGTTGCTGCTGGCGGAGGGGCATCTGAACCGGCGGCTGTTCGGTGACATGCTGCATAGGATCTGGGCGCTGCCTGTGCCGGGTGGGTAGCGTTGCCCGGGCGAGGATCAACAGTTTTTGGCTCCAAAAAGGTTTCGCAGGGAGCAGTGTCGGCCGGAGCGCCGTTCAGTCCGCTCAATCAACGTCTGTGAGCGGACGGACGAGCCCTGGCGCCTACCGGCGGAGGTGATGTGCAGGGTTCAGCGCGAAAAGACGTGGTATTCGGCGCAGCGGGGGTGTATCCTGATGACCGTGCCAGGGCCAAAATGGAAATCCTGGACCAAAGCGTTGGCCGTGTCCGAAGGGAAGCTCGTAGACCCAACCGGCAAGGTGGGTCGTGTCTTCCGCCGAATGCGCCTTTTCCCCCTCCAAGGTAACCATGTTTTGAGGAGGTGTGTTCGGCCCTAAAAAGCCGGCTTCAAACGAATCCACATTCGTTAGGAATTTCGAAAGTGTGTACGCTACCTGCAAATTTATTGAGTCTCGCAAAATAAAGTGACACCTTTTTGGGGTACGTACGTCTTTGTATGTATGGGAAATACAAAAGGCGTACGGCGGGATTTCGAGGCCCTGGAGAAGCGCCGTTTCAAAGCGATCCGGTTGGTCGAGCAAGGCTGTAGTCAGTCCGAGACAGCGAGGCGATTGAAGGTCGCGCGGCAAAGCGTCAGCGAGTGGCTGCGACGATACCGGCGTGACGGCGAAGCCGGGTTGCGCCAGGCCGGCCGCGCCGGCCGTAAGCCGCTGTTGGACGCCGCGCAGCTCGAACGCCTCGAGGCGTTGCTGCTGGAAGGCCCCGAGGCGCACGGCTTCCCGACGCCGCTGTGGAGCTGTCCGCGGGTCGCTCGTCTGATCGGAGACGAGTTCGGCGTGCGCTATCACGAGGGCCATGTCTGGAAGATCCTGCGGGCGCTCGGTTGGAGCCCGCAACGGCCCGTCGGCAAAGCGCGGGAGCGCAACGAAGAGGCCATCCGCGGCTGGCAGCGCAAGACTTGGCCGGCCATTAAAAAAAAGCCCGCAAAGAAGAACGTACGATCGTCTTCATCGACGAAAGCGGATTGAGTCAGAAGCCGCATCGTTGCCGCACCTGGGCGCCGCGCGGCGAGACACCGGTGTTGGAGTTCAACTTCAACTGGGACAAGCTGTCGGTGTCGGCCGGGCTGACGTTGCGCAACTTTTACTTCCGGCTCTATCCCGGCGCGATCGGCGAGCTGGAGGTCATCGACTTCCTGAAGGCTTTGGTGCGCCACATCGACGGCCCACTGCTGATCGTCTGGGACCGGCTGCCGGCGCACCGCAGCCGCCTGGTGCGGGAGTTCATCCAGCTCTCCGAGGATCACATCGCAACGGAGTACTTGCCGCCCTATGCGCCGGAGTTGAACCCGGTGGAATACATTTGGGCGTACTGGAAGCAGCACGAGTTGCCCAACGTCTGCCCGAAGGACTACTGGGAACTCGACGAGCGCGCCCGCAAAGCGCTGCGGCGAATGCGCCGCAAACCGCGCTTGATTACCGCTTTCTGGAAACAGTCTTCTCTTTGTCTCGATTGACAGTATATTATGCGAGACTCAGTAGGCCGGCTCTGGTGGACTTCTTATAGCCGATCTGCAAGGACTCGAAGTTGCTTTCAAACTCCTTGCCAGTGGGACCCGGAAAGGGGGGTATGCTGGAGATTCGGGTCAAGAGACCGCCGCAAATGGCCGGCTATACCAACGGCCACGGAATCAGCGCCGCTGGGGACTAATTGCTTAGACCGCGCCCCTTCACTGCGGGGCTGTGAAAAAATGGGGACTGTACCGAGCGCCGACCGAATAAGTTCCATTGAATCAGTAACCGCATCCGACGCGAAAGTGGACTGTACCCGATTTTTTCACAGCCCCCGCACCGGATTCCCCGAATTGATCTGGATTCCGTCGGTTCCGTCGGTTACCTGTTCCGGTTGACAACCCGGCCGGAACTGCCCTAGCATCGAAGTTCCGTCGGGCGTCCGACGACGCCTCGGAACGGTAATGAAACTATGCCTCGTGGGTACATCCCGATTCTGTTGTTTCTGGCTCTCGCCGCGGCTTTTCCGATCGTGACCATCCTGGTCGCCAAGCTGGTGCGGCCGAGCGCGCCCAGCAAGGTTAAGCTCGAGGCCTATGAATGCGGCATCCCCGCCGAAGGCGACACGCGAGGCCGCTATTCGATCCGTTTCTACTTGGTGGCGATTCTCTTCGTCATCTTTGACGTCGAGACGATCTTCCTGCTGCCTTGGGCGATTCAGTACGAAATGTTGGGGCTTTTCGGCTTTGTCGAAATGATGGTCTTCCTCGCCATCCTCATCGTGGGCTACGTTTGGATCCTCCGCCAGGGCGCCCTGAAGTGGGTCTAGCCCGGCCCTCGTCAAGGTCGCGTAACCGCGCGCCCTACAGCACCGTAAAGGCGTCCACGATCACGCGCGTCGACTCGTTGAAGATAACGGCTCGGCCCTCGATCAGACCGCGCCGCAAGCCCTTTTTCAGGCGCGGAAGACGCCGCTCGATGTCGGCGGGAAAAGCGTGAACGCGTTTTTCGAGACCCGGAGGTAAACGGCCGTTGCGTTGGAGTTGTTTTTCGAGACCCGGAGGAAGGCTGCCTCCTCGCTTGGCGAGCCCGGGAGGCAGGCCGGCTGACGGGCCGCGGTAGTGCCCTCGAATCACCTCGCGGTCACCCGTTGAAAAGATATCGACATCGACCGCGATGCCGCCGCCGGAACGCCCCGACGCACCTTGCTCGGAAACCGCGCTGTTGCCGCGGCCCTTCCCCTTCCCCTTGGCTTTGCCCTTGCCCTGGGCCGCGATCGCCGGCGACCAAAGCAGCAGCCCGATCGTTAGGACCCAAATCAGGAAACGCATTCGAACCTCCTTGAGGATTCCGCGCGCGCCGAATCGTTCGGCTTAGCGCTCGATCGTCACCGGCTCGGTCAACTGAAACGTGATGACCGACTCGCTGCCGATGACCGCCGCGTCGCCGCGAGTGGTCATGACCGCCGCGGTGCCGGCGCCCGCTCCCGCCCCCGCGCCGATGGCCGCGCCCTTGCCGCCTCCGACGATCGCGCCCACGGCGGCGCCGATCCCGCTCGCAATGCCGACTTTCTTGGCGTCCTTCTTCTTGCTCGATTGCGCTTGAACTCCGTATGTATCGGTAGCGACGGGAAGGTAGGAACCGTCAGCCGCCTGCACTTCGCTCAAACGGATCGCCAAGCTCGCTGTCCCTTTGACTTTCCCGCCGGCGTCGGCGGAGGCCACAACGCCCTTCACCGTCGCGCCCTTGGCGGCGATCACCCAGGTGCCGACCACAATCGGCTCTTCGAGCGTCGCCGCAAAGGTCTCACCGCTCTTCACCGCGGCGGTCGAAAGAGCGTTCGTCGTGCGAATACGGACCGACGTACCGGCTTCGAGCGTAACGGTCTCGGCCGCGCGCGGCGCCGGAGCATCGGCTTGGCCGGCCGTCTCGCCGCCGACAGCGCCGTAGCCACCGCCCCCGGAGGGCGATTCGCAGGCGGCAAGCAAGCAAACCATCGCTGTGCCGAGCATCCACTTTGTCGTCATAACCTATTCTCCTCGTGATCGCGGCGGAACGCTGGATGGGAAGGCGAACCCTCCTGCGGCTTTCCCGCGATGTGGCGGTCGGACCCCTCACTCGCGTTCGGGGCTCTGTCATTCCATTATGGGTGGATTTCGGGCTTGAGCGTCGAAACCCGGGACGCCCAACCCAGGTTTCGTCCCTGCGATAAACCACGCACGATCACAAAGGCGACGGTTCCGGTGACGAGTGAGACAATCACCGCGAAAACCGTATTGCTATTGCCCACCAGGAAAGCCGGACCGACGCGGCGCAGGTGGTCCAGCAGGCCGTCGGCGGCAGGCTCGATCGGTTCGCCCAGCAGCGCGACGCCAACCATCGTGCTGATCGAATAAAAAAGCGGCGCGGTCACCGGGTTCATCAACAACGTTCCGGCCACGGCGGCGGCGCGGTGGACACGCAGCTTCCCGGCGAGGAAGAAGGCCAATGGTGAACCAATGAGAAAACTCGGGAAGACACCGATGAACGACCCCAAAGCGAAACCAAGCGCCGTTCTCCCCGGAGTCGAGTGTTCGCCTAAGGCGCGCTCGACATAGAGCTGCACGCGGCCGAGGAAGTGACCTCGACAGGGCTCTTCATGCGGGGACGGTCTGGCGGGGGACAAGCTGCCGCTCCTTGGGTCTTAAGACGTTGGATCTGAAAACGCTTCTCGCAAATCGGTCTGACAGCGCCGAGGCGGCTCCGGTTCCCAACCCGTCTCGGCAACAAGATCGTACTCTCGGTCCGAGGAGTTTAGAAATCAGGAAAATTTCTTACGCCCGCTTAAGGAAGACTTCGGAAAGGCGTATGCCCGCAGGGGGAGGCGATCCGAACACAGCCCCGCCCCACCCCCTTCAACAGGCCCCCACCCTCACCGCCAGGGCGGCCTTTTCCCTGTGCGCTAAGATAAGAGTTTTGCCCCCGAGGAACGATATTGCCTGCTGTCGAAAGCTGTAAACGCGAGATCGAGATTGCGGTCCCCTGGGACGATGTTCGCCAGGAGTCGGCCCGCATCATCGAGTCCTTTCGCCGCCAAGCGAAGATCCCCGGGTTCCGTCCCGGCAAGGCGCCGGCCGCGGTCGTGCGGTCGCGCTATCAAAAGGAAATCCACCAAGAAGTCGTCGAACAACTGATCCCCAAATTCTTCCGCGCCGAAGCGGTCGAGAAAAAGTACGACATCGTCGGCAAGCCCCACTTCCATGAACTTGAAATGGAAGACGGCGAACCGATGACATTTCGGGCGGAATTCGAGGTAATCCCCGAGTTCGAGCTGGGAGACTATCGCCGTCTGCGGGTTCCCTACAACGAGCCTCAGGTCAGCGACGAACAACTCGACGCCGAACTCGAGGCGCTTCGCCAACGCAACGCTTCTTTCGTGAATCTCGACCCCCGACCGCTCGAGGACGGCGACATCGCCGTGCTTTCTCTCTCCAGCGACCCGCTTCCCGACGGTCCAACGAGCAACCAGGAAGATACCACCGTCACTCTCGCCGACGAAGGAACCCTGCCGGAATTCACCGAAAACCTTCGCGGACGCAGCCCCGGCGAGACAGTCGATTTCGAGGTCGCCTACCCCGAAGAATTCGCCAACTCGGAGTTGGCGGGGAAAACCGTCTCGTTCCATGCCGAGATCAAAGGCGTGCGACAGAAAGAAGTCCCCGACCTCGACGATGATTTCGCGGCCGAGCTCGGTGATTTCCAAACCCTCGACGAAGCTCGCTCGAGCTTGCGGGAAAAGATCGGCGACGCCATGCGGCGGCAGGCCATGGAAGCCGCCAAGACGAAGCTGCTCGATCAAATCGTGGCGGCCCATGGCTTTCCGGTTCCCGACTCGCTGGTCGAAAAGCAGGTCATGCGACGGCTGGAAGGTCGGCTGGGCTCGTTGCAACGCCAAGGCGTCGATCTCGACAAACTCGATATCGACTGGCGAAAAGTACGCGACGACGAACGAGAACCGGCCGAGCGCGACGTCAAGGGCGGTTTGATTCTTGAACGGATCGCGACGACGGAATCCCTCAAGGCCGCGCCCGAAGAAATCGATGAGCAGGTCAAAACCTATGCCGCCCGGAATCAACTCGCCGTCGAGACGGCCCGCAAGAAGTTGGCCGAGGACGGCGCCCTCGACCGTCTGCAAGTCCAGTTGAGCCGGGATAAGGCGCTCAGCTTTCTTTTCGACGAAGCCGAAAAGGTGGATGCGGAAGAAGAGAGCGACGAGGGCGGCAAGAAAGAGTGACGGGCGACGCGCAAGCTATTCGTGCCGTCCGCCGATAAATCACCCAAGGAAAACCGGAAGGAGCCAGCCAGAATGTCCAGACCGATGGAACCGCACGCCGGACTTGTCCCGATGGTGGTCGAGCAGACCAGCCGCGGCGAGCGCGCCTACGACATCTATTCCCGCCTGCTGCGCGACAACATCATCTTCGTTGGTTTTCCGATCGATGACACGATTGCGAACCTGATCACGGCCCAACTGCTTTTCCTAGAGGCCGAAAACCCGGAGCGCGATATTTGGTTGTATATCAATTCCCCGGGCGGTTCGATCACCGCCGGCATGGCGATCTACGACACGATGCAATTCGTGCGCCCCGACATCACGACCGTCTGCATCGGGCAAGCCGCCTCGATGGCGGCCCTCCTGATGGCGGCGGGGGCCAAGGGCAAGCGCTACGGCTTGCCGAATTCCCGTTTTCTGCTGCACCAACCGTCGATTTCCGGACTGGCCGGCCAGGCGACCGATATCGATATCCACGCCCGTGAAATTCTCCGCATGCGAGAGAAGTTGAACGAGATTCTCGCCCGGCACACCGGCAAGTCGCCCGAAACGGTCAGCAAGGATGTGGAGCGCGATTTCATCCTGGACGCCGACCAAGCCAAGGACTACGGTTTGGTCGACGAGATTATTTACAAGAAGGAACCGAACTGAGACCCTTCCCTTTTCGAGACGATCGCTCGAAAGCCGCTGTGCCGGGCAGGCCTCGAGACCCGCCCCAAGAAGGGTCCGGCCAGTGGGGCAGGTCTCCAGGCCTGCCCATGGAAGCGGCCGCCCATCTTCCCCAAACCATTCTCACCCTCTCTCCCCTTGGTTTTCCGGCTCCCGGTTCGATACATTATCTATAGGTGACCGGCATTCGCCGTCGCCCGGTGATTGCAGCGAAAAGGGGAAAGACCATGACCTTCACGACCGCGCGACTCGCTGGCGCGTCGCTGATTCTTGGAGTCCTATTGCCGACCGTGTGGGCCGCCTCGCCGCCCACGAACGATCCCTTCAGTCCCTCGCAACGTGAATACTGGGCTTTTCAGAAAGTCACGCGGCCCGCGGTCCCGACCGCATCCGATTCGTTTGAAAATCCGATCGACGCTTTCGTCGCCGCAAAGCTGATCGAAAAAGATCTGACGCTCTCTCCGCGAGCGGACAAGGTTACGCTGATCCGTCGCGCGTCGTTCGACCTGATCGGCCTGCCCCCGGCGCCGGAAGATGTCAAGGCCTTTCTCCAAGACGACTCACCCGAGGCTTTCGCGAAAGTCGTCGACCGGCTGCTCGACTCGCCGCGCTACGGCGAGCGCTGGGCGCGGCATTGGCTGGATCTGGCGCGCTACTCCGACAGCGAAGGCTTCAAGTCCGACGAAACACGCCCCAATGCTTGGCGCTACCGCGACTACGTCATCAAGGCGCTGAACGACGACAAGCCCTACGACCGCTTCGTTCGCGAGCAGATCGCCGGCGACGAACTATGGCCCGACGACACCTCGGCGCGCATCGCAACCGCTTTCAACCGCCACTATCCCGACGAGACGAACCAATGGAATCTGTGGCTGCGGCGGCAGGAAATCCTCTTCGACATCACCGACACGGTCGGAGCCGCCTTCATGGGCCTGACCTACGGTTGCGCCAAGTGCCACGACCATAAGTTCGACCCGCTGCTGCAAGCCGACTACTACCGTCTGCAAGCCTTCTTCGCGAACTCCAAGGCCAACGATCACATTTCGCTGTGGTCGGAGAATGAGGTTGCCGATTACGAAGGCCGTCTGAAGGCTTGGGAAGAGAACACGCGCGACATCCGCGACAAGATGGAAGTGATGCTGGCGCCCGTGCGCCAAGAGATTCTCGACGATCGCTTCAATCGCTACTACCCGGGTATTCGAGAGCAGCTCGCCAAACCGCCCGAGGAGCAAACCCCCTACGAACGCCAGATGTACGCGAAGTACAAATGGCAGATGGAATTTCTTGTCCGTGAACCGGCCGTCGTTGCCAAGCTCGACGACGAGGCGAAAGAGAAATACAAAGCCCTCAAGGAAGAGCTGGCCAAGTTCGAGGACCAACATCCGGGCGATCGCGCCGAAGGAGTCGGCATTTACGACCTGGGCACGCAAGCCCCGCCGACGCACGTCCTTGGAGTGGGCAGCTACAAAGCTCCGAAACAAGAAGTGCAGCCCGGGTTCCCGACGATTCTCAACCCCGGCGACGCCGAGTATGCTCCGCCCGAGGGACTCGAGTCCACCGGCCGCCGCGCGGCGCTCGCGAACTGGTTGGCCGACCCCGAAAACCCGCTGACGACCCGCGTGATCGTCAATCGTCTCTGGCATTTCCATTTCGGGCGCGGCATCGTGGCGACGCCGAGCGATTTCGGCATGATGGGCGAGCGTCCGACACATCCCGAGCTGCTCGATTGGTTGACCAGCGAGTTTATCGACCAAGGCTGGAGCCTCAAGAAAATGCACCGGCTCATGATGACGTCCGAGGCTTATCAGCAGAGCTCGGCCTTCCGGGAAGAGGCGAAAAAGAAGGACCCGTTCAACCGCTTGTTGTGGCGTTATCGGCCGCAACGGTTGGAAGGGGAAGTGATTCGCGATTCATCGCTTTTCGTGGCCGGGGCGCTCAATGAAAAGATGGGCGGCCCTTCGGTCTTCCCTCCCCTGCCGCGACACATGCCCGAACCGCGCGGCGGCTGGCAGGTTTCAGAAGACCTCGAAGATCATCGCCGGCGCAGCATTTACGTATTTGTCCGCCGCAACGCCCGCTACCCGATGCTCGAAGTCTACGACATGCCCGACACTCATCAGAGTTGCGCGCGCCGCGACGTGACGATGACGGCGCCGCAGGCGTTGAGCTATCTCAACAGCGACCAGAGCATCGACTGGGCGGAGCGCTTCGCCGGGCGTTTGATCTCCGAAGCCGGCGAGAGCCGCTCCGCGCAGGTTGACTTGGCGTACCGCATCGCCTACTCACGAAGCCCCGACGAGTGGGAGAAGGACACGGCGCTGACCTTCATCGACAAGCAGGCCAAGGTCGTCGCCGCGCGCGCCGCCGAGGGCGGCGAGCTTGCGCAACCCGCGATCACGGCCGCGAACCTAAGCCCCGAGCAGGGCGCGGCGCTGGTCGATTTTTGTCACTCGATTTTGAATTCGAACGAGTTTGTCTTTCGCTATTGAGTACGCGAAGATCCGTCCGGCCGCCCGCGGCAGAGCCGCGAAGCGGCGGCAGAAATATAGCCTAGGGTGGAGGGCGGTGGGGCGGAACCCTGGGTAGCCCGCCACTACGGGGAGAGCCCTGAAGGGGCGGCAGGAGCGAACGCGGAGCCATTTTCATGGCGGTATTATGAACTTTGCGGCCTAATACGGACTTACCCTTTTTCGCGCACTCAGAGTTACACCACCGATCAACGGCACAGGGGATTTTCACCATGCCCGAAAAACGATCACCTCACCATCGCCTCGCGCGTTCGCGGCGCGAATTTCTGACCAAAGCCGGCAGCGGCCTGGGCGGCATCGCGTTGGGCCACTTGCTCAATGACGGCGGGCTGATCCCGCGGGGCTTGGCCGCGGAAGCGCACGAGAATCCGCTGGCGCCGAAAAAGCCGCACCACGAGCCGAAAGCCAAATCGGTGATTTGGCTGTTCATGGAAGGCGGCCCGAGCCACGTCGATCTATTCGACCCCAAACCGATGCTCGACAAGCTCGCCGGAGAGTCGATGCCGCCGTCATTCCCGCGTCCGATTACGGCCATGGGAACGGCGGGCAATACGCTGATGCCCTCCAAGCGGCGCTGGAATCAATTCGGCGAGAGCGGGCTGTGGGTTTCCGATTGGTATTGGAACGTCGCCGAGCACGTAGATGATCTCGCCGTGATTCTCTCCTGCACCGCCGACGGGCTCAACCATGTGGGCTCGGTGAGCCAAATGAATACGGGCTCCATCCTCGCCGGGCGTCCGTCGCTGGGCGCTTGGGTGACCTACGGACTGGGAAGCGCCAATAAGAGTCTGCCGACCTTTTGCATATTAACGGACTACAAGGGCGTCACCGGCGGCGCGAAGACCTGGAGCTCGGGTTTCCTGCCGGCGACCTACCAGGGCACGCCTTTCCAACGCGAAGGCCCGCCTATTTTGAACCTCGACCTGCCCGCGTCCGTCGATATGACCCAACAACGCGGCAAGCTCGATTTCCTGGCAACGATCAACCGACATCACGCCGAGGATCGCCCCGAAGACGGCGACCTCGAGGCGCGCATTGAGTCCTACGAGCTGGCCTATCGCATGCAATCGGCCGCGCCCGAAGCGGTCGGTCTCGAAAGCGAGACGCCGCTGACGAAGAAGCTCTACGGCATGGACGAGGAAGAGACCGAGAAGTTCGGCACGAACTGTTTGCTGGCGCGGCGCTTAGTCGAACGCGGCGTGCGCTTCGTCGAAGTCTACTGCGGTAGCGGCAGCGGTTGGGACGCCCACGAGGACCTCGAAGGCAACCACAACAAGTGGTGCAAGGTCTCCGACAAACCGATCGCCGGCCTGCTGACCGATTTGAAGGCTCGCGGCCTGCTCGATGAAACGCTGGTCGTGTGGGGCGGCGAATTCGGGCGCACGCCTTTCAACGAAAAGGGCATCGGCCGCGACCATAATCCTTGGGGCTTTACGACCTGGATGGCAGGCGGCGGCATCAAGGGAGGTCAAGCGATCGGCGCGACCGACGAGCTGGGTTTCCGGGCCATCGAAAAGCCCTATCACGTCCACGACATCCATGCGACGATCATGCATCAGTTGGGGCTCAACCACCTCGACCTGACCTACTTCCACAACGGCCGCTCCGAACGCGCCACCGTCAACGGCGGCAAGTTGATCGAAGAGGCTGTGGCGTAGGGGCGTTCGGCCCGGTAGCGACCGGCATCAGGTAGGACCGGCACTCTTGCCGGTCCTAGTCAACAGTCGTGACCGGCTCTCAGCCGGTCACCGAAACGCCTCTGAGAGCTGAGCACCGCGACCGTTCGAACGTTTGCGTTCCCCCGCAACCGCCCCGTAGAATACCCAAAGGGAGACGGTCGACCCGCATCCCTACAACAAGGAGTTTCCATTGCCCTCAAGCAAGCAGGTCAACCGCAGAAGTTTCGTGAAATCCGCCGGCGTGGCGGGCGCCGCCGTGGCCGCCGTGCTGCCCAAGGCTCAAGCCGCCCCCGGCATCCTCACCGCGAAAGCCGCCGCCGAGCCCATCAACTACGGCTTCATCGGACCCGGCAGCCGCGGCGGACGCCTGCTCAAGCGGCACCTGGTCAACATCGATGCCGGGCGCTGCGTGGCGCTGTGCGACATCTATGAGAAAAACCTCAAGCGCGCGTTGAAGATCTTCAAGGACAAGGAAACCCCCGACTCCTATAGCGACTACCGCGAAGTCCTCGACCGCAAGGACATCCAAGCCGTTTTCATCACGACGCCGCTGTTTGTGCACTACCCGATCATGAAAGACGCGCTCGAGGCGGGCAAGCACGTCTTCTGCGAAAAGTCGCTGGTGTTTCGGCCCGAAGAGGTGCACGGGCTGCGCGAGCTGCACGAGAAATATCCCGACCAGGTGATTCAAGTCGGGTTGCAACGCCGCTACAGCGATTTTTATCACGCCGCGAAAAAGATCATCGATTCTGGCGCGATCGGCAAAGTCACGCACATTCACGCGCAGTGGCACCGCAACACCAACTGGCGGCGCAAGGTCAAGAACGAAGCACTCGAGGAGCAGCTCAACTGGCGGCTTTATAAGAAATACTCCGGCGGGTTGTGCGCCGAGCTGATGTCGCACCAAGTCGACGTCGCCGACTGGATGTTCGATGCCGTGCCGACCTCGGTGATGGGCGTCGGCGGACTCGATTACTGGAAAGACGGCCGCGACATCTACGACAACATCCAGCTTATTTTCGAGTATCCGGAGGGCCGCAAGCTACTCTATAGCGCCATCATGACGAACCGCCACATCGAGGGCCGGCGCGTTCCGGGCGACGGTTGCCGCGAGATCATCATGGGAACCGACGGGTCAATCGAGATTACGCTGATCCCCTACGGCGACGGCATGTGGTTCCGCGACCCGATGAAGGTTCGCATGGGCGAGCAGAAGAAAGAAGCCGAGGAAGAGTGGGTGGCCGGCGCGACCGTGGCCGACACGCTCAAACAAGGCGAGGGCCTGCCGATCGTTCCCGGCATCAAGGACCTGAACTCTCCCGATGTCGGCTTTATCGAGAAGGAGATGGAGTTCGCCAAGCGCTGGCTCTACCAGAAGGGCATCATGGTTCCGTCGGAAGACAAAGACCCGGAATACAAGGAACTCGAGCGCTTCCTGCTCGACGTGCGCGACGGCGGCCGGCCCAACGCCGATATCGAAGTCGGCTTGCAAGATTCGATCGCCGTCATGCTGTCCCAAAAGTGCATGGAAGAGGAGCGCAAGGTGCACTTCTCCGAGATCGAGGAGATGGGTGTCGGCGCCAAGCTGACCGAGAGTTTGAAGGGAAAGAAGGCGTAGCGGCCCGCGGCAAAAGTGTGTTCGGGCGAAAAACGGGGGCCGCCATTCGATTTTCGCTCGTCGAATTGCTTACCTCCCACATCCGTGCAACCCGAAAATCGGTGGCTGTACCCTTTTTTCACGTAGTCGGACCTTCACCACGGGCCGCTAATCCAGCCCAACCGACCGGCGACACAGCTTCGAGTGGATTTGTTGGCGGGAACCCGATTAGCTACCCGGGACAAGTCCTATAGTTCGTTTCGGGAGACTTTAGTCTTGCTCGCGGGCACGGACTCTGCATACCAGTTCTGGACGACGTGGACGGACGGTCCGCCGCCGCGACGCTAACGCACGTTGACCGTCACCGTATTGGCTGGTTTGCCGTCTGCTGTCAGGACGACGTTCACTTCGCTGCGGCCGGCGAGACTTCTAGGCAAGGGGCCGATGTTGATCTGGTCGAGGCCGACGAATTGGCCTTGTGCCACGGTGCCAAGGACCCGAACGCTTTCGCCGCCTACCGTAGCTGAGACTGACTCGGTAAAGCCTCGCACCCCGGTACCGAACAGCAAAAGAAAGATCTGATCACCTTCGGGACCGAGATCAATTGGTAGGTTTGCACGGCTCTCCGGATCGAATGTCAGTGCCTCGGTGCGTGTGCCACCCGACGCGACCCGTAAGAAAGACGCCGCCGCCGGCCCCTCTCCGCTAGAGTCGGCGGAGAACAGGGCGGGAGCGACAGGGTTGATGCGTACCGTGCCCGACGCCACCTGTTGGCCGCTTGTTTCGACCGCAACAAGGGCAAGCCCCTCGCTGGTTTCCTCCGGCACCAAGTAGTTGATTTGTCTGGCGGAGACGAAGAAAAGCGGCGCGAGGCGAGAACCCCCGCTGCTGTCCGTTATCCGGACACTCGTGCCCGCAAGCAACGTCGGCAGCGGGACAGAAGTCGCCATCGCCTCCTCGCCGGCGAGTCCCTCTCCAAACCCGCTGGCGATCGATGCGGCCGCCAATCCGAAGTCACCACTAAAACTCGCCGCGGAGACACTGGTCACCACTGGTGGCGGTGTCCCGGGCTCAATCTTGGCAACCAGAATGTCCGCCAGCCCCGCACTGCTGGTCTGCAACGCGCCAACGGTGACTGGGGAGTTGCCCGAAAAGCTGAGCCCCGTTACGTACACGTCCCCTGCGCCATCGAGCGCGAGAGACACCACGGAATCGCGGTCGTTGCCTCCCAGGTAGGTGGAATAATCGATCGTGGAGCCTTCCGGATCCAACTTGACCACAAAACCGTCGCTCATACCGCCGTTCATGGGCTGAAACGCTCCTATCGTGGGAAAATCCGTGGAGTCGGTTTTTCCAGCCACATAAGCGTTGCCGTTCGAATCCACAGCAATATCGTGGCCGATATCCATACCCGTTCCGCCCAAGAACGTGGAATAGACAAGTTCCGAACCCCGCGGATTCAGCTTGCTTACGAAGGCATCAAAGCCCAGTAGGTCGTCTCCACTGAGGTCTCCCTTCGCGGCATTGAGAGTAGGGAAGCCGGTCGAGCCCGTGATTCCTGTCACGTAAGCGTTGCCCTGGGCGTCGACGGCTACACCGAAGCCGTAGTCACTACTCGCTCCGCCCAGTAAGCTCGAAAACAGAAGCGCGGTTCCGTCGGCCTCGAGCTTGCTCACGAAAGCGTCGAACTGGCCCGCCGGTTCGTCTTGGAAGACGTCCGCCGTGACCGGGAAGTCCGGCGACAAAGTCGCCCCAGTGACGTAGGGGTTACCCGCTGGGTCCAAGGCAATGCCGAGGGCGATGTCATCCTCGCTGCCGCCCAGATAGGTGACGTAGAGAACTTCGCTGCCCGCCGGGTTCAACTTGGCCACGAAGGCGTCGAGCGGGTCGAACGGCCGCGAGCCGCCGGCGTGAGTCGCTTGGAGAGCGTTCTTGACCGGGAAGTCAACCGAAGTTGTGACCCCGGTGATGTAGGCGCTGCCATCCGAGCCCACTGCGATCCCGCTGCCCTGGTCGTTGCCACTGCCGCCGAGGTACGTCGAGTAGATCCATCCCGACCCCTCGGGGTTTAGTTTCATGATGAAAGCGCTGCCGACTCCTACGTTCGCAGCCGGTTCCCCGCGGCGGTGAGCGGGCTGACTCGCCAGCGCCCACCACTGGTCGGCGGTGAGTTTGTGCTTGTTGATATCCTTTCGCCTCCAAGCTTTGCCGTCCCGTTTCGCCGGCAGGAGCTGATAGGGATCCCCTCCCGGCCTCCCTGTCAGCTCCCGGTAGTAATATTTCCACTCCCAGAAGCTGCGAGCACCGCTGGGCGGCTGGGTTACGAGACCCCACCACTGGTCGAGAGTGAGGCTATAGTTCTCTTTCTCTTTTTGTTTTCGACCGACGATTGTCCCCGCATTTTCAATTTGATGTATGAGCTTCAGACCATCCAGCGACCTTCAGCGTCTTTATTGATAGGGGCTAGAGCCCGATAAGGACGCCATGGAGGTCAACACCCGATGGGTGAAAAAGAAAACAAGCCGTTTCAGCTCACGTTCAATGGATTTCTCAAAGTCGATTTCCAAGGATCGCGAGTCACCTCGGATGGCGGTCTGATTCTCGTTCGCGAACTGGATGAACGACTCGGACTCGGGAAGCTGATCGACGAGCATCTCAGCGACTCGCGACAAGGCTTGAACAAGAAGTTCCCGCTGGCCGATCTGCTGCGGCAGTCGGTCTACAGCCGACTCGCTGGCTACGAGGACCTCAATGACGCCGTTCGAGTATCCGCCGATCCGACCTTTCGCTTGATCGGCTCGAAGAGGAACTGGGATCGCGGAGCAGCCTTGACCTCGACGCTGCATGGCTTCGAGACGGAGATGCTGGCGAGCGAAGAGAACTTGCTGGGGCTGATGGCAGTGAACCGGGAGCTGGTCGCGCAAGCCGAAGCTCCCGACGGTTCAGACCGCGTGGTGCTCGACATGGACTCCACGGAGAGCCCCGTCCACGGCCAACAGGAAGGCAGTGCCTACAACGGCCATTTTGAGTCCCTCTGCTATCACCCGCTGTTGCTGTTCAACCAGCACGGCGACTGCCTAGGCGCGAAGCTGCGTCCCGGCAACGTGCACAGCGCCGAGGACTGGGACGAGCTGCTACTGCCGGAGATCGAACGACAACAGGCGGAGGGCAAACAGGTGACGTTCCGCGCCGACGCCGCCTTCGCCAAGCCCGAGATCTACGAGGCGATGGAGGAGCGCGGCGTGGACTACGTGATTCGCATCCCGGCGAACAAGAGCCTGGAGCTGGAGATCGAGGACATCCTGTTTCGGCCACCGGGCAGGCCGAACGCCAAGCCCCTAGTGCGCTACAAGAGTTTTCGCTATCAGGCCGAGAGCTGGTCGAAGGCAAGGCGAGTTGTCGCCAAGGTCGAGCATCACCAGGGCGAACTATTCCCGCGCGTCGGATTTGTCGTGACGAGCATGAGCTTGCCGAGCCGCTCGGTCGTGCGGTTCTACAACAAGCGCGGCACGGCGGAGCAGTGGATCAAAGAAGGCAAACAGGCCACGCACTGGACCCGCTTGTCGTGTCACCGCTTCCGAGCCAACGAGGTACGGCTGCAACTCAGCGTGCCGGCCTACAACCTGGGCAACCTGTGGCGGCGGCTAGGGCTGCCGCAGCGAATCAAAAGCTGGTCGCTAACGAGTTTGCAACACAGGTTGATGAAGACCGGCGGTCGGCTGGTCAAGCATGCTCGCTACTACTGGTTGCTGCTGGCGGAGGGGCATCTGAACCGGCGGCTGTTCGGTGACATGCTGCATAGGATCTGGGCGCTGCCTGTGCCGGGTGGGTAGCGTTGCCCGGGCGAGGATCAACAATTTTTGGCTCCAAAAAGGTTTCGCAGGGAGCAGTGTCGGCCGGAGCGCCGTTCAGTCCGCTCAATCAACGTCTGTGAGCGGACGGACGAGCCCTGGCGCCTACCGGCGGAGGTGATGTGCAGGGTTCAGCGCGAAAAGACGTGGTATTCGGCGCAGCGGGGGTGTGTCCTGTGACCGTGCCAGGGCCAAAATGGAAATCCTGGTTGTCTGTTTCTCTGTTTGTTTGTGTTTCGAGTGGGTTAGCTGTTCGCTTTGCCGTGGCTTAGCGTTCGGTAAAGCCATGGGTTCGGGTTGGGTTTCAGTTGGGTTTTTTTCGGTCTGCCCCCCTTGCGTCCGTTGTCGGCCTGTTTCTTCATGAACTTACGGGCTTCGTTTCGCACCCTGGTTGCGTCCTCGTTCGTCAGACGCCCCTCTTTGCTTACCTTGAACTCTTGCGAAACACGCGGCCAGACTCTCGCGAGCTCGTCTTCATGAATGCCAAGAAGTCGCGCCAGCAAAGCTGGTTCGGAGGGGATGGACCCGTGGACTGAAGCGTAGTCCCTCAAGTCGCAATAGGCCCCGCGCTCCGCGAGAGTCATCGACAGGCGAGTTTCGCTGCTCAGCCATCGCTCGGGGCGCGGTGCGGAACAGTCGGAGGCTGCACGAGTTGGGCGAGCCCTCACTGCTCATCGTGCCCAACAGCAACGCGAGCGTGCCCTCGCGGGAACGAGGTGGCAAGAAACGGGTTTCGTCTTTACCACGCAGATTGGCACACCGCTAGATGGCGCCACAGTCAGCCGACGATTTCGGCTCATGCTCCAGAAGGCTGGCTTGCGAGCGCTACGATTCCATGATCTAAGGCACATTTGCGCCAGTGCACTGCTTGCTCAGGGCGTCCATCCGCGACTCGCCATGAGGCTCTAGGCCACAGTACGATTGCCGTGACCATGAACACGTACAGCGCCGTCATCCCGTCTCTCAGGAAAGAAGTAGCCAGCAAGATTGAAGCCAGGATTTCCATTTTGGCCCTGGCACGGTCACAGGATACACCCCCGCTGCGCCGAATACCACGTCTTTTCGCGCTGAACCCTGCACATCACCTCCGCCGGTAGGCGCCAGGGCTCGTCCGTCCGCTCACAGACGTTGATTGAGCGGACTGAACGGCGCTCCGGCCGACACTGCTCCCTGCGAAACCTTTTTGGAGCCAAAAACTGTTGATCCTCGCCCGGGCAACGCTACCCACCCGGCACAGGCAGCGCCCAGATCCTATGCAGCATGTCACCGAACAGCCGCCGGTTCAGATGCCCCTCCGCCAGCAGCAACCAGTAGTAGCGAGCATGCTTGACCAGCCGACCGCCGGTCTTCATCAACCTGTGTTGCAAACTCGTTAGCGACCAGCTTTTGATTCGCTGCGGCAGCCCTAGCCGCCGCCACAGGTTGCCCAGGTTGTAGGCCGGCACGCTGAGTTGCAGCCGTACCTCGTTGGCTCGGAAGCGGTGACACGACAAGCGGGTCCAGTGCGTGGCCTGTTTGCCTTCTTTGATCCACTGCTCCGCCGTGCCGCGCTTGTTGTAGAACCGCACGACCGAGCGGCTCGGCAAGCTCATGCTCGTCACGACAAATCCGACGCGCGGGAATAGTTCGCCCTGGTGATGCTCGACCTTGGCGACAACTCGCCTTGCCTTCGACCAGCTCTCGGCCTGATAGCGAAAACTCTTGTAGCGCACTAGGAGTCTGTCCGAGTAACAACTTGGCACAGTTCCGGCAGGGCGGGAGATTCGGGCGCCGAGGTCAGCGACGCACGGGCGCGGAAGGCTCGTCGACCGCCGGGCGCCACAAACAAACCGCGCGGGCCGCCCAAAACGGCTTCCAGAGCCCTCCATGCGCCTCGCCGGCGCCCCCTTCCCGGTTTTTCTCCATCACGCTCCGCCACACAGCCCGTGCATCTTCAAAATATTGTGCGTCAAGCACACCAAGGCCCACTCGCCCCGCACTTTCTTCAACCCCCGCAACAAAAATTGACGAATCCCGCGGGCTTGTTTAATCTGTCCGAATATCGGCTCCACGATCCCTTTGCGTTGCGCGTACATCTTCGCTCCCGCTTTCGTCCGTAACTTGCGCTCCATCCGCTCGACTCGCGTGAGGTGGCTCGGGATCCGCCCCCGCGGCGGCGACGCCCGTTGTCCGCGCCGGTGTCTCTGGGCGGCAATATACGCTTCGATCTTTTGCTCAGGCTTCTCGGGCGCTTCCAACGATTCCAAGTTCTTCTCCGAACAATAGCCGCTGTCGGCCAACACTTCGTCGGGCCGTTGCCCCGACTGCCGCTCGACCGCTTCCACCAACGGCGCCAGTTGCTCTTTGTCGTTCGCCGCCTCGGTCAGCGTCTGCCCGACAATCAATTGCGCCACGCTCTCGACCGCCGCCTGTGCGTTGTAGCCCTGCACGAACCCGTCGCCGCTTTTCATAATGCGCGACTCCGGATCGGTGAAATTGTATTGATCTTTGTCGCGCGGTTCGGCTTGCCGCGCCAGCTCGTCACAGCGACCCGCGGCGGCGGCTTGCTGTTGCGCCCGTTGCTTCGCTCGTTGCTCCAGCGCCTGCTTGGCTTGGCGAATCTTCTCCAGCCGCGTCTGCCGGCGTTGCAACTCCTCGGGCAATTCGTCGCCCGGCTTCTCGGCCCCGTAGCGCGCGTCCTCCGCCGCGTCGACTGCTTCGGCTTCGGCCAACATTTGCTTCACCTCGGCCGCCAACTGTGGCTCGCTGTGCTGGATCCGCCCGTAACTCATGGCCTTGTGCTTGGAGGCGTTGGCCTTCATCTTCGTGCCGTCGAGCGCCACCCGACCCAGCTTCATCGCCCCGCTCTCGAGCGCCACCCGCAACACTTGTTGGAACAGCCCCTCGAGGGCTTCCAGGTGGATCTTGCGAAAATCCGAGATCGTGCGGAAGTCGGGCTGGTTGCCGGCCGCCAACACGCGAAAGGCTACGTCCTCGACCAGCCGCCGGGCGATCCGGCGCGAGGAGCGCACGCCCAGGCAATAGCCGTAGAGCAGCAGTTTGACCATCAGCCGCGGATGATAAGGCGGCTGCCCGCGCTGCTCCCTTTCATAGACCTTCTCGATGGCCGACAAATCCAGTTGATCAACGAGGTCGTTGACGAAATAGACGAGGTGGTTTTCGGGCAGCCAATCCTGCAAACTGGGAGGCAGCAGCAGTTTCTGCTCGGGAAGGTAGGCCCGGTAGGTTTTGCCCATAAACCATTATCCCCCACTTTTGTTTTTTCTCCAAGAAGATAATGAATACTCGGACAGACTCCTAGGGGCTTGGCGTTCGGCCTGCCCGGTGGCCGAAACAGGATGTCCTCGATCTCCAGCTCCAGGCTCTTGTTCGCCGGGATGCGAATCACGTAGTCCACGCCGCGCTCCTCCATCGCCTCGTAGATCTCGGGCTTGGCGAAGGCGGCGTCGGCGCGGAACGTCACCTGTTTGCCCTCCGCCTGTTGTCGTTCGATCTCCGGCAGTAGCAGCTCGTCCCAGTCCTCGGCGCTGTGCACGTTGCCGGGACGCAGCTTCGCGCCTAGGCAGTCGCCGTGCTGGTTGAACAGCAACAGCGGGTGATAGCAGAGGGACTCAAAATGGCCGTTGTAGGCACTGCCTTCCTGTTGGCCGTGGACGGGGCTCTCCGTGGAGTCCATGTCGAGCACCACGCGGTCTGAACCGTCGGGAGCTTCGGCTTGCGCGACCAGCTCCCGGTTCACTGCCATCAGCCCCAGCAAGTTCTCTTCGCTCGCCAGCATCTCCGTCTCGAAGCCATGCAGCGTCGAGGTCAAGGCTGCTCCGCGATCCCAGTTCCTCTTCGAGCCGATCAAGCGAAAGGTCGGATCGGCGGATACTCGAACGGCGTCATTGAGGTCCTCGTAGCCAGCGAGTCGGCTGTAGACCGACTGCCGCAGCAGATCGGCCAGCGCGAACTTCTTGTTCAAGCCTTGTCGCGAGTCGCTGAGATGCTCGTCGATCAGCTTCCCGAGTCCGAGTCGTTCATCCAGTTCGCGAACGAGAATCAGACCGCCATCCGAGGTGACTCGCGATCCTTGGAAATCGACTTTGAGAAATCCATTGAACGTGAGCTGAAACGGCTTGTTTTCTTTTTCACCCATCGGGTGTTGACCTCCATGGCGTCCTTATCGGGCTCTAGCCCCTATCAATAAAGACGCTGAAGGTCGCTGGATGGTCTGAAGCTCATACATCAAATTGAAAATGCGGGTATAGTTCTTGATTGCCTTTTGCTTCCAGGCCCTCCCGTCCTGTCTCGGTGGCAGCGACCAGAAGGGATCCGGTCCGGGTTTATCCGTGACCATTGTGTAAATATGGTTCCACCCCCAGAAGCCGCGCGGTTGCGGGCCGGCGAGCTGCCGCATTGCCCCTTTCGTGGCCGGATTCGCCAGGACGGGCGCCGGCGCCGGCCCGCTCGGCGTACCAGCCAACGTGGGCTGCAGGGCCTCAACTAAGGGGAAGTCTTGCGATCGAGTCGAACCTGTCACAAAGGCGTTTCCTTCCGCGTTCACTGCGATGCCCACGCCGAAATCGTCGTGGCGCCCCCGAAATAAGTGGTGTAGGCGAGCGCCGTCCCCTGCGCGTTCAGCTTCAGCACGAAACCATCCGAGTGAAACGGCCCTCCGCCGACAAACGTCGGCTGCAAGGGGTTCGCTGTAGGAAAATTGATGGAACCCGTCGAACCGGTTACATAGACGCTGCCGTCGGAGCCCACGGCGATGCTTGCTCCCGCGTCATCGTCGCTACCCCCGATATAGCTTGAATAGGACAGGACCGGGTCGATCACCAACGGGTAGGAGTCGTCATAGGCGTCCACCCGAAACCCGACCAGATCTTCACTCACTCTGTAGTCGCCGCCGATCGATTGCCGGCTTCCATTGACTACCTGGTAGATAAACGGTTTTTGGAAGTGGAACTCCTGCCCACCCGCTTCGAGCAGCAGATTCCCGTGCTCGTCAAGTGCCGGCTTGTCGATACCCTGAAAACTCAGGCGAATCTGAGAGGGATCCACTCCTGGTTTGACAACAAAGTCGTACGCCAGTTGGCGCTGCTTGCCGTAGTAGATCAGATCTATACCCGGGTAGACTTCTTCGTACTTGACTTTCGCGTAATGGGGCACGTTCGTCCGCCACTTGGTGGGATCGTTTCCGAACAGGTAATGACTCCTACCGGGTTGTGCTTCGAGTCCCGCCACCTTCGGCGACGGAAGTGCTCCCACTATTGAATTTCGCAAAATAAAATGACACCTTTTTGGGGTACGTACGTCTTTGTATGTATGGGAAATACAAAAGGCGTACGGCGGGATTTCGAGGCCCTGGAGAAGCGCCGTTTCAAAGCGATCCGGTTGGTCGAGCAAGGCTGTAGTCAGTCCGAGACAGCGAGGCGATTGAAGGTCGCGCGGCAAAGCGTCAGCGAGTGGCTGCGACGATACCGGCGTGACGGCGAAGCCGGGTTGCGCCAGGCCGGCCGCGCCGGCCGTAAGCCGCTGTTGGACGCCGCGCAGCTCGAACGCCTCGAGGCGTTGCTGCTGGAAGGCCCCGAGGCGCACGGCTTCCCGACGCCGCTGTGGAGCTGTCCGCGGGTCGCTCGTCTGATCGGAGACGAGTTCGGCGTGCGCTATCACGAGGGCCATGTCTGGAAGATCCTGCGGGCGCTCGGTTGGAGCCCGCAACGGCCCGTCGGCAAAGCGCGGGAGCGCAACGAAGAGGCCATCCGCGGCTGGCAGCGCAAGACTTGGCCGGCCATTAAAAAAAAGCCCGCAAAGAAGAACGTACGATCGTCTTCATCGACGAAAGCGGATTGAGTCAGAAGCCGCATCGTTGCCGCACCTGGGCGCCGCGCGGCGAGACACCGGTGTTGGAGTTCAACTTCAACTGGGACAAGCTGTCGGTGTCGGCCGGGCTGACGTTGCGCAACTTTTACTTCCGGCTCTATCCCGGCGCGATCGGCGAGCTGGAGGTCATCGACTTCCTGAAGGCTTTGGTGCGCCACATCGACGGCCCACTGCTGATCGTCTGGGACCGGCTGCCGGCGCACCGCAGCCGCCTGGTGCGGGAGTTCATCCAGCTCTCCGAGGATCACATCGCAACGGAGTACTTGCCGCCCTATGCGCCGGAGTTGAACCCGGTGGAATACATTTGGGCGTACTGGAAGCAGCACGAGTTGCCCAACGTCTGCCCGAAGGACTACTGGGAACTCGACGAGCGCGCCCGCAAAGCGCTGCGGCGAATGCGCCGCAAACCGCGCTTGATTACCGCTTTCTGGAAACAGTCTTCTCTTTGTCTCGATTGACAGTATATTATGCGAGACTCAGTAATTGCATCCGCACAACAGTTGTCGAAGGTACAGCGATTTCCGAGACCGGTGCGGTCACCAGCAACACCTCATTAGGCTTCAGGTACAAGCGGTAGCCCAGCCCCCGAGCAAGATAGTCGATGGCTTTATCCGCCTGCCCCTGATTCGCCTCAAAGGTCAGCGGAAGTCTGTCGGCCGTGGCTCGAACTTGCCCCCTATCGGTCTCGCGGCCTTCTTGCCTAGCGGGTTCAGGGGGGGCCACGAAGTCGGCCAGCAGTTCCCGATCCGCTAAATACTTTCGTACCTGGCCGATGGTTTCCCGCAGCTCGGAATCCACGTACCTTTCGAAGTGCCTATAATAAGCACGGAGTCAATCTTGTCGAGTGATGCTTGCCTGGAACTCACTGCTTTGGTGATCGCAATTCCCTGCAGCAGGGGCGGGTACTTTCTTACGACCTCCAGGAGCCGCCGCCGCAGCTCGGGATCGTCTAACAGGATCCGAACAGTCTCCTCGGGCGAAAGGTCGGCCGCGTCGCGACCTGCAGCTCCATGCGCCAACACATCGTTCCACAAACGCCGTAGCGGAGCCATCGCACGTGGCAGGTGAGCCCCTTGCAGCAAAGCGGTCAGGGCGCCCATTCCCGAGACGACCGATCCCCGGCAGCTGAAGGGAACACCGTCAATGGACCCGCCTGCCTCGAAATCGGTTCTGTCAAAGGGTTCCGCGGACGGCGGAGGGTGCTTGAATCCTGCTCGCCCGTCGTTGTCTGTGTTCAGGGTGAGCGCGCTTAGGATCTGAGTCTCCGAGTCGTCTAAGAATGCCGCCTTCGTCGCTGTTAGCGAGATCTCCACACTCCCCGACGGTGGCACTCCGCCGAAGGTGACCACGACGGCGGCCAAATGCGGTGGATGCCGGGGTGGATTCGACAGGTGGAACTCGAACATATGAGTCGGAAGGTAAGTGTTACGCGGCACGATCTCACAGCTCGGGGCGCCCTCCGGAACGATGGTGACCGACCAGTTGTCGATGCCGCTATTGCGGCTGTCGTCGTGACTGCCGGATGGAAACCGGCTGACCGAGTCGAAGCCGAAGTGGAGGGGCGGCCCATTGCCCGAGAAGTCGGGGCGTCGGGGACCCGTTTCCGAGATCCTGGTGAAGTCTCGGGCGTCAAGAGCGGTTCGTCCGAAAGGCACCCAGTCCAGAGTCGCTATGCGATCCAGGGCGGACCGGTAGTAAGTATCGTTCTGGAAGATCAAGAAGTAAAAACGGGAGTCCCAAATCGTCCGCGTCTCGAGATTTTTCAGATCGTAACTGTAGCTGACACCTGTGATCCGTCCGTCGACTTGCGGGTCGTAGATCGCCCCTACGCGCAGGTGAGCCACATGAATCTCCCGCGGGCTCGACCCGGCCCGACCAACGTGCTGGATACGGCGGAAAGCCCCGGGGTTCCCCCCGGGCGCGTCCTGTTCCGCCGTAAACTCGGCCGAGTTGCCGGCCTCGTTCACGATCATCTCCGCTGTCCAATCCGAGTCGTCGAAGGTGTCGTCCGTGAACGTGACCGTTGTCTGCGCACCGGCTGCGGAAGTCCCGAGAGCCACTGCAACGATCAGCAAGCGTGTGTACGGTGAGAACTTGGACATAGGCTGCTCCTTCATGAACGGGGCAATGGGCCCTTAAAGAAAGACCTCGCTCCTTCGCCGGGCTTCTCGGTGATCTTGTAGCGGCTGATGGTGGAGCCGACCCCGACGCCCAATTGTACCGCCGCCGGATAACTGACGACGAGCATCTTACCTGACAGGGGCGCCCGCTCCGAACCCGAGTCGAAAGTCACGCACCGCGCTGGGAAGCTGGGAAATCGTGCTTGTCGCGGACCGCGCGTGCTTGGCCCGCCGCTTGCGCTCGGGTGTGCGACATAAATGTGGGACGTCCCTCAGCCATGCGGGCAATTGAAGCCGAGGCGTATACGGAAGTCCACGCTTAGCTACGCTTATTGAGTCTCGCATAATATCCTGTCAATCGAGACAAAGAGAAGACTGTTTCCAGAAAGCGGTAATCAAGCGCGGTTTGCGGCGCGTGCGCCGCAGCGTTTTGCGGGCACGTTCGTCGAGTTCCCAGTAGTCCTTCGGACAGACGTTCGGCAACTCGTGCTGTTTCCAGTACGCCCAGATGTATTCCACCGGATTCAGCTCCGGCGCATACGCCGGCAAATACTCCGTCACGATATGGCCTTGCGAGAGTTCAATGAACTCTCGCACCATCCGACTGCGATGCGCCGGCAAGCGGTCCCAGACGATCATCAACGGGCCGTCCATGTGGCGAACCAAGGCCTTCAGAAAGTCGATGACCTCCAACTCGCCAATCGCGCCGGGATAGAGCCGAAAGTAAAAGTTGCGCAACGTCAACCCGGCCGACACCGAAAGCTTCTGCCAATTGAAGTTGAACTCCAGCAGCGGCGTCTCGCCGCGCGGCGCCCAGGTGCGGCAACGATGCGGCTTCTGACTCCATCCGCTTTCGTCGATGAAGACGATCGTGCGGTCTTGTTTGCGGGCTTTTTTTTAATGGCCGGCCACCTCTTGCACTTCCAGTCGCGGATGGCCTCTTCGTTGCGCTCGCGGGCTTTGCCGACCGGGCGTTGCGGGCTCCAGCCGAGCGCCCGCAGGATCTTCCAGACATGGCCCTCGTGATAGCGCACGCCGAACTCGTCTCGGATCAGACGAGCCACCCGCGGACAGCTCCACAACGGCGTCGGGAAGCCGTGCGCCTCGGGGCCTTCGAGCAGCAGGATCTCCAGGCGTTCGAGCTGCGTGGCGTCTAATAGCGGCTTGCGGCCGGCGCGGCCGGCCTTGCGCAGCCCGGCCTCGCCTTGCGCCAGGTACTGTCGTCGCCACTCACTGACGGTTTGGCGGGCGACTGTCAGACGCCTGGCGGTTTCGGACTGATTGAGTCCTTCATCGAGCAAACGCATCGCTTCGAAACGGCGTTTCTCCAATGCTTCGAAATCGCGGCGCTTTCCTTTCGGTGTTCCCATACATAAGAATACGTACGGCAACACCAAAAGGTGTCACTCTATTTTGCGAGATTCAATAGCTACGGTTAGCCCGGTTCACCGGGCTTGGATTGCAAATAGGCCGGCCCTATAGGGCCGGTTTGACGAGTTCGGTTAGAAGGCGAGGCCGCTTCAGCGGCCTTCTCCCAGACGGCTTCAGCCATGTCCGAATCAAGACAAGATTGCAGGCAGGGAAGCGCTCGACCCGAGCCGCCGATTGTCCCATATTTATGTCGCGCACCCCTTTCGCTCGGTTCTGATTCCGTTTTTGGGGTAGAGTAGTCGAGGCGGTTGCTTATGTGGAGGTGAGTGATGGAGTCCAAGGGTTTTGGGATCTCGCGGCGGAAGCTGGTTCAGGCGGCGACGATTGTTCCGTTTTCAGCGGTGGCGGGGAGTGCCGCGAACTCGGCGGTGACGGTGGGGGTGATCGGAACCGGAAGTCGCGGGCCGACGCTGGCGGGTTTCGCCGAGCAGGACGAGCGCGGCCGCGTCACAGCGCTGTCGGATCTTTTCGACGACCGCATCGAGCGGGCTAAGAAGCGAATCGGCGTGGCCGACCCGAAGGTCTACAAAGACTATCGCGAGTTGCTCTCGAGCGACGTGGACGCGGTGATCATCGCGACGCCGCATCACTTGCATCCCGAACATCTCGAGGCGGCCATCGCGGCGAAAAAGCACATCTACCTTGAAAAGCCCGTGGCAAACACGGTGGCCGGGTGCAAGCGGATTATGCGCGCGGCAGATTCGGCGGGACGAGACCTTAACGTCACGGTTGGGCTGCAACGGCGCTATGCACACGTCTATAAGCGTGCCAAGGCACTGCTTGATTCCGGGTCGATCGGCGAAATCCGCATGGCGCGGGCGGACTTTATTAAGGGCGAGGCTCCGGAGAACGATCAGGTCGTGCCGCGTCCGACGAATGAGCTGGACAAGATTCGCTATTGGAAGATTTGGGAAGAGACGGCGGGTCGGCAAACGGTCGGCAACGAAGTGCATTCAATGGATGCGGTCAATTGGTTTCTCGAGGGGTTGCCGCTGAAGGCGATCGGCACGGGCGGGCGCACGACGCGCACTCGCGGCGATATGACCGACCATGCTTACGCGATCTACGATTACCCGAAGAAGGTTCAGGTGGTATTGACGGGATCGGTTCTGGCGCCGCGCTTTTATCGCGACGTGAAAGAGCAGTTTTTCACCCCAAGCGACATTGTCGAAACCGCGCAGGAGTATTGGAAGCACTACCGGGGCAAGGGGCACGTCGTGCATGAAGACGCGCCGCGAAGCTCGACGCAGGATTCGATCGAGGCTTTTATTGCCCGCGTGGCCGAGGGCAAACCGGAGAATACGGGCGTACAAGGGGCGGAAAGTACGCTGACGGCGATCCTGGGGTCGATGGCGGTAACGCTGCGGCGCGAGGTGAGTTGGGACGAGATGATGCAGTCGGGGTAGGACCGGCGATGAGTGGAATGATCCCGCGAATGATTTGTGGGTTGGCCTTGGCCGCCGGATCTTTGTTTGCCCAGGGCCCCCTCGGATGGGAGCGCGAGCCGATCCGTGATATTCGCGTGCGGATCGAGGGCCAATGGGTCATGGCCGGGCAAGGGCGAGACGAGACAGCGCAGGAGGTGCGGGTCAAGATTTGGGGGCCTGTTCTAGCCCGCTTTTCTCACCGCGTGGCGAGGCAAAGTGCACGAAAGGTCCGTCAGTACGAGGCGCGCGCCGCTTGACGCCCATTTCTTAAGCAAAGAGGCGTACTTGAACAGTACGGT
Organism: Bryobacterales bacterium; assembly: GCA_965238125.1. Taxonomy (GTDB): domain Bacteria; phylum Acidobacteriota; class Terriglobia; order Bryobacterales; family UBA6623; genus UBA6623. The sequence goes on from OZ250179.1 coordinate 3,319,246, forward strand.
GAGCACGGCGAGCAAGCGCAACGAAGTAATGGCGGGCCTTTCTTGTGCTTTGCTCGTCAGGCGGTGAGAAATGCGGGGTAGAGCCGTCCTCTTTTATCGAGCGTCCTCTTATCAAGGGCTTTGAAGCTCTCGACGCCGACCCGGAGCGCGAATACGTCATCATCTCTCGAGGCCTGGGCTCCGGCCCTTACTACAAACTGCAAATTATCGATTTTCGAGAAGACGGAATTCTCACCTGGTCGTATGACTCGATGCCCACGCCGAGGGTCGAAAACGGAACGATTTTCTTGAGTGTGTCGCGGGACTACGACGAAATGCGGACGAATCCCAAGTACGGGGCCTATCGTTACACCGCGGACGGGTTGAAGCCGGTTGACGAGTAACCGACCGAGACGGCGAGCCCGGTCTCTCTCTCGCGAAAAAACTGTTTGCAGATTGCGTTTCTTGTGATATTCTACAGCAGCGCTTTATCGTTAACGTGAAAGCACATTTCGCTTCACGGACACGACGCGCGGAAAGGATGGTGACATCGTGACATTACGTAGCTTTGGATTCGCTTTCGCGCTTCTCGGCGCGTTTGTTGCCGGCACATTGGTTCCAACGGCCTCCACTCAGACCGGCGCTTCTCCGAAGCGCTTTATTCAACTCCAGTACATGAAGGTCAATCCCGGGCAGGGGGCGGCGTATCGGCAGATCGAGCGTGATTTGTGGCGGCCGGTTCATCAAGAGCGCGTCAAACGAGGGCTGATCAACTCCTGGGCCGTGTACGGCGTTCACTTACCCGGCGGGGTCGTCGATTATGATTTCGTCGTTCTCACGGAGTGGCCGACTTTCGCGGGCCTGGAGAACTCGCGGTACGCCGAGCTGTTCTCGGAAATCCAGGAAATGGAGGACTATGAGGAGGTCTTGCAAAAGACAAATGCCACTCGAGCGCAGGTCAAGCAGGACATTTGGGTTTTAGTCGATCACGTGGAATAGCCGCCCGGGGTGAAGTCCGACTACGCGAAATAGGGTTGCAGCCGGTGCAGCCATGTATCCGATCGGACTTTTTGATCGCTGTACACGGAAGATCGCACGTTGCGGCGCACCGAAGAATGAGATCGCCAGACTGCTCACACTCCGTCCGGACACGGAGGAACCGATTGCCGAGGGCATCGCAAGTGACTATCGAGCGATGACCGTCCATCGTACTCCAGAGCGGCGGGCTAAGCGCTCAAGGGTCCGTTTGGCGACTAGCATGACTGCTGATGCGGGCCGCCTCTTCCTGAAGCTGGCGTTCCAGTTCGATACTGCCCAGACTCAGGCTTTGGCACCAGTGCTGAGCCACCTTCTTTTGTTGCGGCCCGTTGCCACCTATGGCTTGCTCGATTATTCTCAAATACGTCTCGATTTGGAGGCGCGTGGTTCCTCGCCCAAGCCACTCGTTGACCAGTTGCGCATCAACTCCGCACGTCGACCAGGGCCAACCGAGTTTCGTAGGAAACTGCAACGCGAGCTGATCCCGATCGAGCGACTGTTTGGTTGAGAGCGTCCTGGCCTGGCTCATCGTCTCTGCGGGCGCTAGAGATCGATGAATAGTCCAGGCAGTCGTGAATAAGATTGCTAGCAAAGTAAGGAACTGCAAGATCGGGTTCCAATCCAAGAGCGTCAGTCTCAGACGTCGATAGGCTTTGCGAAGCCACGGCTCGGCTGCTTGGCAGTAGTTCGCCACTGAGCTGCGACACTTCCGGCAGGTTTCCACATGGACCCACTCTTGGGCTTTGAGATCGTTGGAGACGATGCGATCGATATCAGGACAACTATCGGTGGTAAATGGCAACACACGCGGAGGCGAGTTCGGGGGGCGAGTTCGGGGGGGGAGTTCGGGGGGGAGTTTGGGGGGGAGTTCGGGGACGGGGGGAGTTCGGGGACGGGGAGTTCGGGGACGGAGCCCGAACTCTGGAGCTGGACCTGCCGTGAGATAATAGCGTCGAGAATGCCACGGGCAGCCCGTGTGGTGGCGGAGGGTGTTCCGCACCACATCACCCAACGGGGTAATAACCGCCAGGATGTCTTCCTGGTTGACGAAGACCGGCGGTTCTATTTGGAAACTCTGGCGCAGGACTGCCGCCGTTGCGGCGTGGGCGTGTTGGGCTACTGCCTGATGACCAACCATGTCCATCTGGTAGCCGTGCCCGAGCGTGCCGACTCGTTCGCCCGGGCACTGCGGCGGAGCCATTCGCGGTACGCGCAACGGTTCAATCGGCAGTATGGGCGGAGCGGTCACCTGTGGCAGAACCGCTTCTTTTCCTGTCCGTTAGCCCGCGATCATCTGCTCACGGCACTGTTCTACGTGGATCAGAACCCGTTGCGCGCCGGGTTGGTGGGTCAAGCCGAGCACTATCCTTGGTCGAGCGCTCAGGCTCACGCGGAGGAAAGCGACGCCGCGGGGCTTATCGACTGGGCGCTGTGGCGTCGGATACCCGGAAAACCGCGATGGGGCGAAGCCCTGACGCACTCGCCGGCAGCGAACGACGAGAAACGCGTCCGCGAGGCAACGTATGCGGGAATGCCGCTGGGCAACCGCGAGTTTGTCGCCGGGCTGGAACGAAAATTCGGTCGCCGACTGACGCTTCGCAGGCCCGGTCCACAACCAAAGACCAAAGCCGCATCGCCCTGAATAGGAACGAGGCTGGGTTCGGGCTCCGTCCCCGAACTCCCTCCGTCCCCGAACTCCCTGAATGGATGACATCGGAACTCCCTCCGTCCCCGAACTCCCTGAATGGATGACATCGTGAACTCCCTCCGTCCCCGAACTCCCTGAATGGATGACATCGTGAACTCCCTCCGTCCCCGAACTCCCTGAATGGATGACATCGTAGTCTTAGCGCCCACGAGATGGAAGCTGAGAGGGGCAGTCAAGGCTCTCAACCAAGCACTGGGCGCGCCCTGCGGCTCGCGAAGCACCCCGGCAAGACATTCATTGGCAGGATCGAAAAGGGCTTTGACTTCCTCGGCTACCACTTCAGCCCGCGGGGGCTGACGCCGGCCCGGCAGACGACTGAAAACTTTGCGGAGCGTGCTATCCGGCTTTATGAGCAAGAGCCGGGCGAGGAGATGGTTCCCGTCCGGCTTGGATCGTACGTTCGGCGGTGGGAGGGTTGGGTGCGTGCTGGCCTATTGAGTCTCGCAAAATAGAGTGACACCTTTTGGTGTTGCCGTACGTATTCTTATGTATGGGAACACCGAAAGGAAAGCGCCGCGATTTCGAAGCATTGGAGAAACGCCGTTTCGAAGCGATGCGTTTGCTCGATGAAGGACTCAATCAGTCCGAAACCGCCAGGCGTCTGACAGTCGCCCGCCAAACCGTCAGTGAGTGGCGACGACAGTACCTGGCGCAAGGCGAGGCCGGGCTGCGCAAGGCCGGCCGCGCCGGCCGCAAGCCGCTATTAGACGCCACGCAGCTCGAACGCCTGGAGATCCTGCTGCTCGAAGGCCCCGAGGCGCACGGCTTCCCGACGCCGTTGTGGAGCTGTCCGCGGGTGGCTCGTCTGATCCGAGACGAGTTCGGCGTGCGCTATCACGAGGGCCATGTCTGGAAGATCCTGCGGGCGCTCGGCTGGAGCCCGCAACGCCCGGTCGGCAAAGCCCGCGAGCGCAACGAAGAGGCCATCCGCGACTGGAAGTGCAAGAGGTGGCCGGCCATTAAAAAAAAGCCCGCAAACAAGACCGCACGATCGTCTTCATCGACGAAAGCGGATGGAGTCAGAAGCCGCATCGTTGCCGCACCTGGGCGCCGCGCGGCGAGACGCCGCTGCTGGAGTTCAACTTCAATTGGCAGAAGCTTTCGGTGTCGGCCGGGTTGACGTTGCGCAACTTTTACTTTCGGCTCTATCCCGGCGCGATTGGCGAGTTGGAGGTCATCGACTTTCTGAAGGCCTTGGTTCGCCACATGGACGGCCCGTTGATGATCGTCTGGGACCGCTTGCCGGCGCATCGCAGTCGGATGGTGCGAGAGTTCATTGAACTCTCGCAAGGCCATATCGTGACGGAGTATTTGCCGGCGTATGCGCCGGAGCTGAATCCGGTGGAATACATCTGGGCGTACTGGAAACAGCACGAGTTGCCGAACGTCTGTCCGAAGGACTACTGGGAACTCGACGAACGTGCCCGCAAAACGCTGCGGCGCATGCGCCGCAAACCGCGCTTGATTACCGCTTTCTGGAAACAGTCTTCTCTTTGTCTCGATTGACAGAATATTATGCGAGACTCAATAGGTGGCCGATGGGATCGTATGTGCCGTGTGAACGGTAAGGCGGTGTGCGGCTACAGCGCGTCGCTGCATTCGGCTTTTATAAACTTCACCCAGGCGGCGTAATCCTTTCCGGATAATCCGACGAGTTGAGTGACTCCTCCGCAGTCGCTCGGACTGGGGGGAGTTCGGGGGGGAGTTCGGGCACGGAGCGGAATAGGGTGTGAGCTGAGAGTGCGGGTCGGAGCCCACGATTCACAATGGGCGATCGGGGGGAGGGCCGCGCGGCAGGCGGAGGCCGGAGAGCGTCGGCGCCGGTCAGTTTCCCAGGCTGCGCCGAGCGGCTTCGAGGGTGTTGGACATCAGCATGGCGATCGTAAGCGGCCCGACGCCTCCGGGGACGGGCGTATAGGCGCCGGCGATTTCAGCGACGTCGCCGGGGTGAACGTCCCCGACAAGCACCGTTCCTTTCTCGCGAAAGCGCTCCAACTTTTTCGGATTCCCGGCGAAGATGCGTTCGACTTCGGCGGCGTCATTGAGCCGATTGATTCCCACATCAAGAACGACGGCGCCGGGTTTGATGAAGTCGCGGGTGACCATGGCGGGGTGTCCCAGGGCGGCCACGAGGATGTCGGCTTCGCGGGCCACTGCGGGCAGGTCGGCGGTCTTCGAGTGGCAGATGGTCACGGTGGCGTTTTCGTGAAGCAGCAACAAAGCCGTGGGCTTACCGACGATGTTGCTGCGGCCTAGGATGACGGCGCGTTTGCCGGCGATGGGGATGTCGCTGCGTTTGAGGATTTGGATCAAACCGGCGGGCGTGCAGGGAGCGAAACCGGGTTGGCGCGTGACGAGCGCGCCGACGCTGATGGGGTGAAAGCCGTCGACGTCTTTCGAAGGCGAGACGGCGAGCAGGACTTTGCCTTCGTCCACCTGGGGGGAGAGTGGGAGTTGGACGAGGATGCCGTGGATGTCGTTGCGGGCGTTGAGTTCCTCGACAACGGCGAGCAGATCGGCGGTCGAGATGTCCTTGCGCGGCGTGACTCTTTCGCTGAAAATGCCGACGCGCTCGCAGGCTTTGATCTTGTTGCGGATGTAGATTTGAGACGCCGGGTCGTCGCCGACGAGCACGGCTGCCAAACCGGGACGGATGCCGCGGGCGGAGAGTTCGGCGACGCCTTGCTGAACCTCGTCGAGGATGCGGTCCCGGATTTCGTTGCCGTTGAGAATGCGAGCGGGCATCGTGGTAATGGGGTCGGGAGAAAGGAATGATAGTTCGGGTGGGGGGGCGCGGTCGTCCTCGGAAGTTTGACCCCTCACTTGCGTTCGGGGCTCTGTTTCTAGGCCGACGATTTCTACGCCAAGATCGGCTTGACTACCTTGCCGGCGACGCCGGTTAGGCGGGCATCAAGCCCCTGGAACTTAACCGTCATGCGCTCGTGGTTGATGCCGAGCAGGTGCAGCATCGTGGCGTGAAAATCGTTGATGCTGACGGGATTGTCCACCGCGGCGTAACCCAGCTCGTCGGTTCCTCCGTAACTGGATCCGCCGCGGATACCGCCGCCTACCATCATGAACGAGAAGCCTTTGATGTGGTGGTCGCGGCCGTCGCCGCCTTGCGACATCGGGGTGCGGCCGAATTCCCCGCCCCATACGATCAGCGTTTCGTCGAGCATGCCGCGGTCCTTGAGGTCCTTGATGAGGGCGGCCGTCGCGCGGTCGGTCTCTTCGGCTTTGATCGAGATGTTCGGCTTGACGGAGCCGTGGTGGTCCCAATCGCGGTGGTAAAGCTGAATGAAACGCACGCCGCGCTCGGCCAGCCGGCGGGCCAGCAGGCAATTCGACGCGAAGGAGCCGTCACCCGGCTCGGCGCCGTACGACTCGAGAACGCGTTTCGGTTCCGTGCTCGTGTCCATTAACTCAGGGACGCTCGTCTGCATCCGAAACGCCATTTCGTATTGCGAAATGCGGGTCTGAATCTCCGGGTCGCCCAACGATTGGTGTTGCAGGCGGTTCAAGCGGTTGATTGTCTCGATCGATTCGCTTTGCAGCTCATCACCCAGGCCGGGCGGGTTGTTGATATAGAGAACAGGGTCGCCAAAAGCATTGAACTTTACGCCCTGAAGCTTGCTCGGCAAGAACCCCGCCGACCATTGGCGCGCCGCGATGGGCTGCATCTGTCCGCCCTTGCCGGAGGAAACCAACACCACAAAGCCGGGCAAGTCTTCAGTCTCCGCGCCCAGCCCGTAGAGCAGCCACGAGCCCATGCTGGGGCGCCCGGCGATGATCGAGCCGCTATTCATCAGCGTGTGCGCCGGGTCGTGGTTGATCTGTTCGGTAAACATCGAGCGCACGATGCAAATCTCGTCGGCGACGCTTCCGATGTGCGGAAACTGATCGACGATCATCTGACCCGATTCACCAAATCGCTTGAAGGTGTGTTGGGGGCCCAAACAGATCAGTTTCTTCCCCTGCAGTTGCGCGATTTGCTGACCCTTCGTAAACGACTCGGGCATCGGCTTGCCGTGCATCTTGGCGAGGGTGGGTTTGTAGTCCCAGGTTTCAAGATGCGACGGACCGCCGGCTTGATAGAGAAAGATCACGCGCTTGGCTTTGGCCGCGTGGTGCAGCGGATTGACGTCGCCGCGCGAGGCCGTGCCGCCGGAGTTCTCCTTGGCCGAAAGCACGTTGCGGTCAAGCAGCGTATTCAGCCCCAGCAAACCGAGTCCGGCGACGCCCTTTCCCAGGAAAGTGCGACGGCAAATGTCACGTGAGCGGGCTTCAAAAGAATCGGTCATGATCGTCCCTCTAATTCCTTGTGCTTCCCTCTAGTTCCTTGTAATCGTCTCGTGCAGGTTGAGAACCGCCCGCGTCACCGTGGTCATCGCGGCCAACTGCGGCGCGTCGAAACGCTCGGGGCGGGGCGCTTCGCCGGCGGCCAAGAACTCGCGAGCGGCGGCGGTGTCCTTTTGAAACCGCGCCAGGCTGCGATCGTACAAGGCACGCAACATTTTTCGTTCGTCGGCGGAAGGCGAACGACTCACCGCATCCCAAAAAGTGCGCTCCAAGCGACCGTCTAAATCCTCCGCCGCGCCGAGCGCATTCTGGGCAAAAACGCGCGCGGCTTCGACGAAGACCGGATCGTTTAACAAAACCAGGGCCTGCAAGGGCGTATTGGAGCGCGAACGGTTGACGGTGCACTCCTCGCGGCTGGGCGCGTCGAAGAGCATCAGCCCCGGGTGCAGAAACGTCCTTTGCCAATGGGTGTAGAGTCCGCGGCGGTAAAGGTCGTCCCCGCGGCCGGCCGAGTAGGCGCGCTTGGGGAAATTCATGGCGGCCAAGTAGCGCTCGGGCTGATGAGGCCGAACGCTGGGGCCGCCGAATTTCTCGACCAACAGACCGGAGACGGCCAGGGCCATGTCGCGTACATTTTCCGCCTCGATGCGGTAACGGCTCTGTCGTGTCAGCAGTCGATTCTCACCGTCGCGCGCCTCGAGTTCGGGCGTGCTCAACGAGGACTGGCGATAGGTGTGGCTGCTAACGATCGTTCGGACGATGTGCTTGACGTCCCAGCGATGGGCGCCGTCGCCTTGCCACGTCGGGTCGCGAAATTCCGTCGCCAACCAGTCGAGCAATTCCAAGTGAATGGGCCATTCGCCCTGCGAGCCGAGGTCGTCGAGGACTTTCGACAAACCGGTGCCGAAAAAGTTATTCCATAGTCGATTGACGAACACGCGCGAGGGGAGCGGGTTTTCGTCCGCCACCATCCAGTTGGCGAAATCAAGGCGCGTGGTGCGTCCGTTGGTCTCTCCGGCTTTGCCCAGGAACTCGGGGGCGGCGGGCGCGACGATCGGCCCGGAGTCGTCCATCCAGTTGCCGCGCGCCAGGATCCGCGTCACGCGCGGGTGGGTGGATTGGCTGACGACCACTCGTGGAATGGTCTGGTTGAGGGCACCGATCTTGGCTTCGAGTTTTGCCCGGCGCACCGTCAGAGCCTCGAATTCCGACGTTTCCCAGACGAAGTGGTCTTCGACGGCCTTTTGTTGTTTCTCGTCGCGGTCCGCCTCAGGCACTTGAAGAGCTTCGAAAACTTTGAACGGCAGGCCCTTTTCGACGGCTCGGATCATGCTGCCCTCATCGGAGCCGGGCGGCCGCAGGCGGAGCTTGTCGAAGGTCAACCCGATTTCCGGCCAAGAGTGCTCGGCCGCGCTGAGCGCCAGGCGGAAACGCCCGATTGTCGCACTGCGATAGACGCTGTCGTGTTGCAACCGAATCGTCAACACCGAATTGGCCTCGGTTTCAAGCGGTTCGGTGAAGCGCACGGCGAGGAAAGGGTTGACGCCTTCTCCGCTGGAGACGCCCCAGCCGGTTTCGGAGTCGCCGTCGATGGCCCCGATGGCCTTGTGCTCGCGCTCTTCGGCGAAGAGGGTGCTCGCGGTGGCGAGAACAAACGACAGCGGCGCCGGGTTTTGCTTTCCGTCGGACGAAAGCGCGGCTTCGACCTCGGTGAGGACGAACCGGTCCGCACCGCGCGAGACGCGAGCGCCGCGGTGGCTTTCGTCGTGCATGACGTCGATGCCCAGCGCCGTCCAAGTACCCTCGCCGGGCTTGAAAGTCACGGTATACGTCTCGTTGGCGGGATTGGGACCGGAGGCGACGATCAGTCCGTCTCCGCGGCGGTGTTCGGTGAGCAAGCTGGCGCTTCCGGCTCCGTAGTAGTCATAGTTGTAGATATTGCTCTCGACGAGCTCATCGTCGTAGATCGTCAGCTTCGCGCCATTGGCGGTCGAGACCGAAAGCGGACTCTGATAGCGCCAGGCCAAGTCGCCGGCCGCGTGGGCCGCGAGAATCTCTTTTTCCCACTCGCGTCGGCGCTCATCGGAGCCTTTCAGCTTGGCCTCGATCTCGCTGTTGACGGCGTCGAGTTTCGTGCGGAGCCGCTCCAGCGAACTACGTTGTTCGTCGCTGGGTAATTCCAACTTCGTCCCGTAGGCATTCGGACCGCCGCTGCCGACGATGCCGGTTTCCTTGAGGTCGGCGAAGACCGCTTTCATCGCATAGAAATCCTTGGTCAGAATGGGATCGAATTTGTGGTCGTGGCATTCGGCGCAGCCGGTGGTGATGCCCAGGAAAACCGCGCTGGTGGTGCGCACGCGGTCGGCGCCGTATTTGGCCAGATATTCCTTGTCCTGAATGCCGCCCTCGCCCGACGTGCGATGGATGCGGTTAAAGGCGGACCCGACTTTCTGTTCCGCGCCGGCATTGGGAATCAGGTCGCCGGCCAATTGCTCGCGAGTAAATTCGTCAAAAGGTTTGTTGTCGCGGAATGACCGAAGAACGTAATCGCGGTAGGGCCAGGTCGGCGCCGGATTGTCGCCGTGAAAACCGTTGGTGTCGCCGTAGCGCGCGGCGTCGAGCCAGTGCATGGCCCGCTTTTCGGCGTAGCGCGGAGAGGCCAGCAAGCGATCCACAACCTTTTCATAGGCCCGGGGATCGGAATCATTGAGAAACGCTTTGACTTCGGCCGACGTGGGCGGCAGCCCTGTCAGGTCGAAGCTCACGCGGCGAATCAAAGTTGTCTTGTCGGCTTCCTTGGAAGGATCGAGGCCTTCATCCGCCAGGCGCGCTTGGACGAACGAGTCGATCGGGTTGCGAATCGGAGCCGAGCTTTCGGCGCCTTGGGGAACCGTCGGCCGCGTGAGTTTCTGAAAAGCCCAATGCCCCTCGTATTTCGCCCCTTCGGCAACCCAGCGACGTACCGTCTGCTTCTGCTCTTCGGTCAGTTCCTTGTGCGAATAGCTCGGCGGCATCAAGCGCGCCGGATCCTCGGTGAAGATGCGCGCGACGATGGCGCTTTCCTCGGGCTTGCCGGGGACGATCGGGGTGACGCCGGTAGCGGTCTGCTTCAAGGCTTCTTCGCGGATATCGAGCCGCAGGTCCATCATCCGGGCGTTTTTGTCAGGCCCGTGACAGCGGAAGCAGGTGTCGGACATGATGGGCCGGATGTCGCGGTTGAAGCTGACGGGCCGGCTGAGCCGGGGCTCGGCGGAAAGGGTTGTGACAAGGGCGATCAGGCATAGCGCGGTTTGGCGGAGTAGGCGCTTGGTTGCGGTTTTGTACTTCATCTCGTCCATTCTCTTTCGTGCTCCCTGGGGCAGCGGGCCGACCGCCAAAAGAGGCGGTTGCTGAATGCATCTTCTCGCTTACAAGGTTAGCGGGCGGCGGCGCGCCCGGCAACTCGGTGGGGGTGTGCGACATAAATATGGGACGTCCCTTTCACAACGCGACCGATAGAAACAGAGGTGTAGTCGAGCTAACAGCGGGCCTCGCCGCCGAGACAGGCGTGGAAGGACCAACTGGCGATTACGCGGGTGGAGGAGGAGCCGATGTAGGATGTCGGCAGTCGAACGCCCGAAACACACCCCGGTGTGTGCCCTATGACGACATTTGCAGAGGTGGGCCGGCTCTTTGGTTAGGCCGGGCCGGGATGGAATTGGGTTCGTATGGTTGTTTTTTGGGGCGAGGTTGGATTATTTTAAGTTATTGATATTATATGGTTTATATCTTTTTTACTGGGGATTTGCGGGGGTTTTGATGCTCTGGATGGGTTAGTGCGGCCATCACGATAGTGGATTGCTGGTGGGGTGGTTGGGTTGGGGCGGGCTTGGGCGGGTTGGCGAAGGTTTTTTGGGGGTGGATCGATTGGATTTAATTTTTTGGGGTGTTTTTGGGGAGGTTTGGATGGAGGTGTGGCGTTGGGTGGGGGCTTCCGCTGTCGGGCGGTGTTGGCCGCTAGGTTAGGGGTGGCGGGGGCTTCGCGGGTGGGTTGACGCGGTGGGTGGTGGGGGCGGGATCTTGGGATGTTTTGGGTCCGCTGGTTTCTTTATGGTCTTGGGGGTTCGTGGGATACCGCTTGCTTACGCGCGCGGCTCGGTTTGGGACGACGCGCTCTTGGACGGCGCGGTCTGGGGCGGCGCGGTTGATGACTTCGGGGTTGGCGGGGACGTAGCGATGCTGCAGCTCGGGTGGGGCGGCGGGGTCGTAGACGTCGAAGCCGTGATCGCCTTTGTTGCGGGCCTCGCGGGCCTCGCGGGATTTTTGATCGCCTTGGCGGATGTCGGTGAGCAGTTGCACGGCGCGGTAGAAACGGCGCGTGAGATGTCCGTCATAGCGGGAAAGTTGGACGACGGAGTTGGTGTGGCCGATCATGGCTTCGCCGAGCAGCTTGGTGCGGCCTTGGCGGTCGAGTTCGACGTCGGGGTGGAACTGGCGGTTGTGGCGGCGGGTGTGGTTGATGTTGGCGGTGATGATAGCGGTCTCGATGCGGGCGAGGCGCTGCATGCGCCAAGAGGCGTCGGTGATTTGGCGGCAGATTTCGCGTTCCAGGGGATTGCGCGGGGAAACCCAGTCCTCGAGAGCGGTGAGTTGGCGGTCGAAGTCGGCGGGGTCTTCGCCGGGCAGGACGGCGTCTTGGGAGAGCAGGCCGTGTTTGAGAGCGTTTTTGGACGAGCGGGCTTTGCCGGCGGCGGTGCGGGGTCCGCTGGAATTTTTGGCGTTTTCGCGGTTGGCGCGGATTTGGTTATTGGTGGCCATGGCTTCCTCGTTACCAGGATACGGCAGGGGGGAAGAGGTAACGGGGGGTTGGATTTTCTAAGTTGTTGGGAATACAGGGGAAATATTCTTGATTCTTACGTGACGGGATTCCGTGTCGCCGGGGTACGTGTCGCCGAATTACGTGTCGCCGGGGTACGTGTCGCCGAATTAGGTGAACCGTGAACCGGGTTGGGGTGGCGGAGGGCGTTTGGGGTTTTGGAGGGGGAGGTGTCGCCTGCGCGCGCCACGTCGGGCGGGGGTTCGGATTAGGGCTTGCGAATTTGAGGAGATGAAGCGATGAATCGGTTCGCGGCAAGCCTGGAGGCTCACGTCGCCGCCCGCGATCACCATTCTCAGCCTCGTTTCCGGCGCCGCTAATCTCTTCAGCCGCGAAGCGACGACAGGAATATAGCCCAGGGTGCAGCCGCAAAGCGGCGGAACCCTGGGTCGCCCCCCCCACCCGGAAGAGCCCTGAAGGGGCGGCAGGAACACCTCGGTCACCTATCTTCAGGGCGGTATCATGAATGGCGCGGGTTCTTCGAAACGCTCCCGGCCCGAGGGCGGCCTTACCCAGACATGTCGATTGTTCGCGTATTCAACGAAACGAAACAAGTTCCCGTCGCCGAGCGCGTCACACTCGCCGACACCAGCGAGACGCGCCGCACCGGGCTGCTCAAACACGAGAGCCTTCCCAAAGGGGAGGGGCTGTGGATCATCCCCTGCGAGGCCGTTCACACGTTTCGGATGAAGTTTCCGATAGACGTCGTGTTCATCGATAAGCACAAGCGCGTGACGAAGATCGTGCCCGCGATGAAGAAGTCGCGCATGGCGATGAGTTGGCGGGCCCGCGGCGTGGTGGAGTTGACGGCGGGTCTGGCGGCCGAGACGGGCATGGAAGTCGGGGATCAGTTGGCGATTACGCGGGTGGAGGAGGAGCCGATGTAGGATGTCGGCAGTCGAAATGTCGGCGCCAACCGGCCGGGCCGGCCCGCCTCTACTCGTCGGGGAGCGCGCCCAGGCGGGCGAGCAATCGGCGGGTCTTTTCGGAGTTGGGGTCTTCGATCTCTTCGTAAATGGCCAAGGCGGCGCGGGCATCGGTGATCGCCTCTTCGCGACGCCCCAACTTGGCAAGCTCGTCAGCGCGATTGTGAAGGGCATTGCCCTCGCCGCGGCGGTCGCCGGTCTCGCGGCTGATGTCGAGATGCTGCTCGTAGTACTCGATCGCCTTGCGCGGCTCCCCTAAAACGCTGTAGGCGTTGCCCAGGTTCCCCAGCGCATTACCCTCGCCGCGGCGGTCGCCGGTCTCGCGGGTGATGTCGAGAACCTGCTCGTAGTACTCGATCGCCTTGCGCGGCTCCCCTAAAGCGCTATAGGCGACGCCCAGGTTCCCCAGCGCTATCCCCTCATCTTTCCGGTTCCCCAGTTTGCGGGCGGCCTGGGCGGAGGTTTCGAGCCAGGTGATTCGGTCGCGGGCGTGCTGCCGCAGGCTGAGGATGTGGGCGGCCCGAAGAGGATAGTCTTGTGCGATTAGCGCCGCTTGGTCATCATCTTCCGCGTGCGCGGCGGCCCAGGCTTGCCCCGCTTCGATGTGCGTCCGTTCGCGATCGAACAATCGCAACCCGGCAAGGACGCCCTCGTCGCCTTCAATGTAGCGATCTTGTGTCACGCCCGCTACGCGCAGAAAATACCCGGAATGGCGCTTGGCGGCGGCGTACTCGTTGTCATCCGTCAAGCCCTCGCGGGCCAAGTCGCGAAACAGGTCGTGCAATCGAAAGCGCTCTTCCTTCTCGTCGAAGAGAACCAGGTTGCGGTTGACCAGGACCTCCAACCCCTCGCCGTCGAGTTCCCCGACGCTCTCCGCGGCCGGGCGATCGAACGGCGCGGGGAAGACGGCCAGCGAGCGCCATTTCTCGACCAGCTCGGCTTGGTCATGCCCGAGCGCCTCGACGCTCTCAGCCAAGACGGCCATGACTTCCTTGCCCCGATAGCGCAGGTCTCCGCGATCGTGCTCGAGCCCATCGAGATAGGCTGCGGTTGACAAAGCCCTCGATCCGGCCAAGCGCTCGCCGGCCGCCCGCAACGCCAACGGCAGGTAGCCGCACAGCTTGGCCAGGCGGGCGATGTCGTCGTCGGTGGCACGCTCCCGGCCCAAAATCCCCCGCAAAAGGGTTGCGGCCTCTGGGCCCGGGAGTTGATCGAGATCGACGGCTTCGACGCCGGGCAACACGACCGGCTGCCGCGAGGTAATCAGCATCGCCGAGGGCGGCTTCGGCACGAGCGAGGCGACCTGGGCGCTGTCTTTCGCGTTGTCGGCCAAGATCAGCACGCGGCGCTCGGCAAGCAGGCCTTGATAGAGCCCGGCGAGATGTTGGTCGCTCTCGGGGAGCTCTTGGTCCGGGATGAGAGCGAGCAGCACGTCACGCATGGCCTCGGCGGGGGTGGCGGGTTTAGCGTCGAGCCCGCGCAGGTTGATTTGGACTTGTCCGTCGGGGTAGTGATCCCGGACCTCTCGGGCGACGTAGTAGGCCAGCTCGGTCTTGCCGACGCCGCCTTGTCCGCCGATGGCGGCCAGCGGGCTGATTACCGCCGCCCGGCTGTTCCGAAGGCAGGCCGTAATTTTCGAGATTTGGGTTTCGCGGCCGATGAAATCCGCAACGGGATCGGGTAGCTGCGGGGCGACGGACGGCGAGGCGGGAGCGGCTGGCAGTGCAGCCGCGACCGGCGGCTCAGCCGTTACGGCCGGAATGGGCTCCGCGGATGAACCCCTGAGGTTCGATAGCTCCGTTAGGGATGGAAAACGCCGCTTCCAAAATACCGTTTCAACAAATATCCTTCCCACGCTCTTAAGAAAGTCCTGCCCTCCCAAGAAAAGCGCGACCCCGGCCAGCACGAGCAGAACAAGGGCCACGCCGAGCAAAAGGAGGGCCAATATTCCCAGCAGGTTGAAGATAAAGTCCATGCCGGTCTCGATTGTAGACGAGTTTTTCCCTTTTTGGGGGGATTCATTTGATTTGGTGCCGAAGTGGGTCTGCGGTTGTAGGTGGGCAGGCCCGAGGGCCGCCCCAGTGGGACCGAACCGCCACGCCGCCGGGTCCTCCAGGGTGCGCGACATCAATCTGGGAGAATCGGCGGCCCGGCCCCGAGGGTCGCTACGTGAAATTATCCGTGGGTTGGGCTATGGCTAAAGCCTCGCGGGGAAAGGCCGTTGAAACGGCCTCGCATCGAACGACGAACCTCTTGAACCGGCCCTACAAGGGCCGGCCTATTGGCGAACCCAAGCCCGCTGAACCGGGCTGAGCACGGTCCGGAGTTTGATGCGCGGTCGTTTGGCCCGTCGCTTGCGCTCAGGGCTCTGATTCTATTGCTCGCATGACTGGAGGGACGTCCCACATTGATGTCGCGCACCGGGTCCTCTGCTTCTTTCTTGCATCGCCACCACGGCTGTGGTCACGCGGCCGGGTCGTAGATGGGGGTATCTTTCCATTGGAGTGACCGGCAGTGAGACTTCTTGTCCTTCTCCTGTCGGCCGGTTCGTTGTTATTCGTCCGGGCTGCGGATCCCGCCGCCGATCCACTTTCAACAGCTTATGAAGCGCTCCGTGAGGGGCGTTATGAAGATGCGCTCGAGCACTTTCTCGAGGCGGGGGAAACTTCGCCTCGCAACGCCTCGATCCGCAAGGAATTGGGGTATCTGCATCTGAAATTGGGCGACCCGGCCGCGGCGCGGGATTGCTTTCGGCAGGCTCATGAGCTTGACCCCGAAAACCACCACACGGCGCTCGAGCTGGCCTATGCATTACTCCGGACCGAACTCCGGACCGAACTCCGGACCGAGCTCCGGACCGAGCTCCAAACCGGGGAAGCGTCGGAGGCTCGGCGGCTGCTCGAGCGCGTGAAGCGTCGCGGCGCCGGCAAGGTGAAAAAGGCCGCCGCCGAGGCGCTGGCCGAGTTGCGCCGTGAAGGGCGAAAGGCCGCGGTGGGTGCACCCCTTTCCAACGCCGACGCCGCATTAAACCGGGCCTACGAGGCCATGCGGGCGAAGGACTACCAAGGGGCGATTCACTACCTTCGCGAAGCGGTCGAGGCGGCTCCGGCGCGAACGTCGATCCGCAAGGAGCTGGCTTACGTTTATCTCAAAATCGGCGAGACCGAGTGGGCGCGAGAAGTCTTCCAGCAAGTGGTCACGCTCGATACGTCCGACGAGCGGGCCGCCTTGGAGATGAGCTTTTTCGATCACGAAACGGGCCGACGCGCCGAGGCGCTCGAACGCTTTCGCGCCCTGCGCGAGAGCCGCGACGCGGCCGTGCGGCGCGAGGCGGAAGCAGCGATTGAACGCGTCGAGACGGAGTTGCAAGACGCGATTGCTCGTTGGTCGGCGGCGGCCGCGCAAGACCCCGAGAACGAGTCGGTTCACCGCGAGTTGGGGCAGCTTTACGAGGACTTCGGAGACAACACGCGAGCCGCCGAACATTATGAGGCGTCTTGGCGCGTGCAACCTCCTCGCCGCGAAGAGCTGCTGGCGAAACTAGCGCGGGCCCGCGAAAAGGCCGGCGACGCGACCGGCGCGGCGGGTGCTTGGCTGCTCGCTTCGTACTCGAGCGACACGCGGATTTCCGAAACGGCCAAGGACCATCTCCCGGACCGCTTTCCGTGGGCCTCGGAGTTTCTCGCGGCGCTGCGGCTTGATGAGACGAATACGCGGGTGAGGCGCGAGCTGGCCTATCTGTTTCTCGAAGTGGGGCAACGCGAGGCGGCGCGACAGCAGTTCGAGCGCGTCATGCGAATCGACCCGGATGACTTGGGGTCGGCGGCGCAACTGGCGTTTCTCTATCTGGAACGCCGCAACGCGGCCGCCGCGGTTTTGCTGCTCGAGAGAGCGCGAGAGAGCAAGGACGAAGACGTTGCGCGGCGAGCTCGGGAGGCGCTCAAACGGGTGCGGTCGGCGCGAGCGCGCCCGCACCGCGAACTGGGCGACAAGAGCCTGCAACGCAGCTACCTACGCGACGCGCAAAGCGCTTTCCTGCGGGCGTACGAGCAAGATCCCGAGGACTACTCGACAGCTTTCAAGCTGGGGGTGGTGCACAACTTGTTGCGCCGCGACCGGGAAGCGATGCGCTGGTTTCGGCGGGCCTCGGAAAGTCCCGACGAAGAATTGGCGGCGCAGGCGCGGGACTCCTATCAAAATTTGGCGCCGCAGTTTCGGCGCGTGACGACGACCCTGTGGACCTATCCGATGTTCTCGACGCGCTATCACGATTTGTTCAACTACGCGCACCTTATTGAGTCTCGCAAAATAAAGTGACACTTTTTTGGGGTACGTACGTCTTTGTATGTATGGGAAATACAAAAGGCGTACGGCGGGATTTCGAGGCCCTGGAGAAGCGCCGTTTCAAAGCGATCCGGTTGGTCGAGCAAGGCTGTAGTCAGTCCGAGACAGCGAGGCGATTGAAGGTCGCGCGGCAAAGCGTCAGCGAGTGGCTGCGACGATACCGGCGTGACGGCGAAGCCGGGTTGCGCCAGGCCGGCCGCGCCGGCCGTAAGCCGCTGTTGGACGCCGCGCAGCTCGAACGCCTCGAGGCGTTGCTGCTGGAAGGCCCCGAGGCGCACGGCTTCCCGACGCCGCTGTGGAGCTGTCCGCGGGTCGCTCGTCTGATCGGAGACGAGTTCGGCGTGCGCTATCACGAGGGCCATGTCTGGAAGATCCTGCGGGCGCTCGGTTGGAGCCCGCAACGGCCCGTCGGCAAAGCGCGGGAGCGCAACGAAGAGGCCATCCGCGGCTGGCAGCGCAAGACTTGGCCGGCCATTAAAAAAAAGCCCGCAAAGAAGAACGTACGATCGTCTTCATCGACGAAAGCGGATTGAGTCAGAAGCCGCATCGTTGCCGCACCTGGGCGCCGCGCGGCGAGACACCGGTGTTGGAGTTCAACTTCAACTGGGACAAGCTGTCGGTGTCGGCCGGGCTGACGTTGCGCAACTTTTACTTCCGGCTCTATCCCGGCGCGATCGGCGAGCTGGAGGTCATCGACTTCCTGAAGGCTTTGGTGCGCCACATCGACGGCCCACTGCTGATCGTCTGGGACCGGCTGCCGGCGCACCGCAGCCGCCTGGTGCGGGAGTTCATCCAGCTCTCCGAGGATCACATCGCAACGGAGTACTTGCCGCCCTATGCGCCGGAGTTGAACCCGGTGGAATACATTTGGGCGTACTGGAAGCAGCACGAGTTGCCCAACGTCTGCCCGAAGGACTACTGGGAACTCGACGAGCGCGCCCGCAAAGCGCTGCGGCGAATGCGCCGCAAACCGCGCTTGATTACCGCTTTCTGGAAACAGTCTTCTCTTTGTCTCGATTGACAGTATATTATGCGAGACTCAGTAAGACGGAATTTCGCTTGGGAGCGGTCCCGATACGTCCCTATTTGTCGTTGCGGTTTGTGGGCGACTTGAAGCAGCGTACCGGCGGCCCCCGGCCGGAGTTTCTGTCGGAAAGCTCGCTGATCGCCGGGGTGGGGTTTAGGACGGTTACGCGGCGGGGAGTCACGTTTTGGGCGGAGGCGGGCGAAGCGATCAGTTATTTGGACAAGCGCGCCCCGGGGGTTCCGCGGGCAATTCCCGACTATCGAGGCGGCGTGAATTTGTTTCGAGGTTTCGGCGCGACTTTGGCGCCCGGCCGACGCGGGGCGTTTTTGGAAACGAATTTCGACGGAGTCTATATCAGCCGTTTCGAGGACAACGTGATCGGGTATTGGCAGTTGCGCCCGGGGTATCGCTTGCCGGACAGCGGGCGGCTGCGGGCGCAGGTCTTTTGGAACTTCAATGTGACGACGGATTGCAACCGGGCTTATTGGGCTAATTTCGTCGAGACCGGCCCGGGGATTCGTTTCCGGCTCCCGGGCATTTCGCCGCCGATGAATCTGGACATTCATTTTTTGCGGGGCGTACATTTGGTGAATGAGTTTAATCCGCGTCGGCCGAATTATTATGATTTGCGGATTTCGTTGTGGTATTCGTTTGCGCGGTGATGGGGGGGTAGAGGCCTGGGAGGCGCGAGTTCCCAGAGCCGCAAAACGGCGGCGGGAATATTGCCTAGGGTGGAGCCGAAGGCGGAACCCTAGTGCCACGACCACGTGAAAAAGTTTGTTAGGTTGCAAAGCACTATTCTTGAGTGACCGCATCGCGTGGCGATGCGGCTCTGGTTGGCCGTGGTTTCCTCCGCAGCGGAGGTTGAAGCCTTCTCAACAAGGGTTTCGCCGTCCCGGCTTCACCCTAGGCTATGATCCTGCCGCCGCTTCGCGGCTCCGGAGCGGCACGCTGTCAGCGTTCTCCACGGTCGCGGCTCGGTTTGGGCTTTGCGCTCTTTGGGGGGCGCTTGCGGCGGCGGTCGCGGTTTTGCCCGCGGCGGACTTTCGCGTGCAGGTGGCTGATCCGGATGCTTGGCGGCCGGTGCTTTCCGCGGTTGGTGTTGAAGCGACGAGCCAACCGGCGCGGTTTCGGATCGTGGTTGGCGACTCGGCGGCCGCCCGACAACTCGATTTTGCGGCATCGGACAGGAAGGTTCGTGTCGCGCAGTCGGTTGACTTGCGGGACCCCAAGCTTGCGATCTTCCGCGAGACGCCGGTTACGCTGCCCGTCTACTCCCTGCCCCAGGGAGCCCTAGTTTTTCAGCGCGAGCGAAACAGCGGAGCCCCACTGTTGGCGGGAATTCGCGGCGAAGACGGAGGCATGCTGTGGGCCGCAACCGCCCCGGGCCCGGAAGGCTACGAGCATTACCCCTATTTCATTCACGCCCTGCGTGATCTGGGGTTGATGCCGCCGTTTCGCGGGGCCCGGACCTGGGCTTTCTTCGACTATTCCTACCGCACGCGCGTCGATCTCGACTACATGGCGTCGCGTTGGCGCGAGGCGGGCATCGCGGCCCTGCACGTAAGCGCCTGGCACTTCCACGATCCCGACCCGCGACGCGACGACTACCTCAAGCGATTAATCGAGGCCTGCCACCGGGAGGGGGTTCTGGTCTACGCCTGGCTTGAGTTGCCGCACGTGAGCGAAGGGTTCTGGCGAGATGAACCCGACTGCCGCGAGCAAACCGCCGCACTGCAAGACGCCCGGCTCGACTGGCGCAAGCTGGTGAACTTGGCCGACCCCGTTTGCTTCGAGCGGGTTGCCGAGGACGTGTCGGCGTTGCTCGACCGCTTCGACTGGGACGGCGTCAACCTCGCCGAGCTTTATTTCGAATCGCTGCACGGGCCGTCGAACCCACAACGTTTCACGCCGATGAATGAGTGGGTGCGGCGGGAGTACGAAACCCGCGCCGGCTTCGATCCCCTGGAGCTGTTCGACCCGGCCTCGCCACACTTTTGGAGCCGCAACGCCGAAGCCTGGCAAGACTTCGTCGATTATCGAGCGGAACTGGTGTTGCGGCTGCAGCGGCGTTTCTTGGCGTTGCTCGGAGCAAGGCGACCTCGACCGCATCTGACAGTGACGCAGATCGACGACCGCTTCGACCCGAGGATGCGGGAACTGCTGGGGGCCGATACGGCGGCTCTGCTGCTCTTGGCCGCCGAATACGATTTTCAGCTTGTCGTCGAAGACCCCGCCACGCAATGGGACTTGGGTCCGCGGCGCTATCACGAAATCGCGCGGCGTTACCGAGAGATCGCTCCCGACCCTGAACGCCTTGCGATCGACATCAATATCGTCGAGCGATATCAAAAGACGTATCCGACCAAGAAGCAGGTCGGCGCCGAGTTTCTGCAACTCGCGCACGTCGCCGGGGAGGCGTTTCCGCGCGTGTTGCTTTATTTCGAACACTCGATCGGGCGCGCCGATTGGGATTTACTGCCCCACGCGGCGGCCGCGCCCACACGTGTCACGCGCAAGGCCGACCGATGGGTCGTTGAGGCGTCGCGCGGAGTGGGGATCACGTTCGCGGGGCCGGTGACGGTCAACGGAATTCCCTGGCCGTTTACCGATGGCGAGACGGTGCAACTTCTCGCCGGGCGTCACGAATTGCGGCGCGGCGGGGGAGAGCCAGCATTGCGGGTGCTGCACGCCAATCTCGACTTGCTCGCCGTGCACCGCGCGCGGAACGGCCTTGACTTCGACTACAAGGCGGATGCTGGTGGGCTGGTGCTGGTGGATCGTCGGCCCGGAAAGGTGTGGATCGACGGAGTTCGGGTTCAGCCGACGATTCTCGAAAGCCCTCGGCATTGGACGGTGATGCTACCGAGCGGCCGTCACCGAGCACGGATCAACGCACCGGCGGCGCTGGTTTCGCGAGTGGAGTAAACACGGGGCCCACAACTCATAAACGCCCGGACATATCGCCACGAATGGCGATACGGCACGTCTGGAGACGCGCGCCACGTCGTCGCCCGACCTCGTTTGAAAAGGTACGTGACGGCGACGGCAAGAAATTCTTGCCGTTTGCGGCATCGCGGCGCTTTCAGCGTTCAAATCCGGCTCCTCGGTTTGCTACGATGAGCACTCCCATGGCCGACATCGAAGCGCCGAAAATCCCCAATCGGCTGTTCTTTCGCATTGGCGACGTAGGAGAACTGGCCGACGTCGAGCCTTATGTGCTCCGGTTCTGGGAGGCGGAGTTTCCTCAGCTTTCGCCCAAGAAGACGAGCAGCGGCCAGCGCCAATACCGCCGCAAAGACGTCGCAACGGTTCTCGAGATCAAGCGCCTGCTCTACGACGAAGGCTATACGATCGCGGGCGCCCGCAAGGCGATGCGAGAGCGCAAGAAGCAGAAACGCCGCGCCGCCCCGGCGCGCGAACAGTCGGCGCTGCCGTTTGCTCCCGAACCAGCGCCGGACGCCGCGGCGCTCTCCGGCATCAAGCAAGAGCTGAACGACATCCTCGGCCTGCTCTCGAAGCGCTGAGGGGCTGTGCAAAAATGGGGGCTGTCCCAAGCGCCGACCGAATAGTGCCACGACCGCTTGAAAAAGTTTGTTTGGCGGCAAAGCACTATTCTTGAGTGACCGCATCGCGTGGCGATGCGGCTCTGTTTGGCAAGTGGTTTCCTCTGCGCCGGCAGATCGACGCCTTCCCAACAAGGTCGGGGAAACGGGTCTTTTCACGTGGTCTTAGTAATAGCTCCCATCGAATCATTCAGTCTTGGTGGCGCGAAGAGGACTGTCCCCCATTTTTTCACAGCCCCGGACCGTTTCGACTGATGTTTCGGATTCTACTCACTAACGACGACGGGATTGACGCGCCCGGGCTCCATGCTCTCGAACAGGTCGCCGGCGAGTTGGGCGAGGTCTACGTAGTGGCTCCGGCCCACGAGCAAAGCGGCGCGGGGCGAGCCATCACGATCCATCGGCCACTGCGTTACCGCGAGGCCGGTAGAGACCGCTACGCAGTGGAGGGCACGCCGACCGATACGGTGATGATGGCGCTGACCTTGCTGCTCGACTTCTGCCCGGATCTGGTGATTTCCGGCGTCAACAACGGCTCGAACCTCGGCGAAAACATCTACTACTCCGGCACCGTAGCCGCCGCCGCGGAAGCCGCCAAGCACGGCATCGCGTCGATCGCGGTTTCGGTCGCGGCCAAGCAAGATGTGGACTATCGGCCGGCTACGGAGTTCGTGACGCGCTTGGGCAGGCGGGTTCTCGAAAACGGCCTGCCGCCCGGCGTGGCGCTCAATGTGAACGTCCCTCACCCGAGCTACGAAGGGGTGCGGATCACGCGGCAGTCTCCGAAGATTTCGCGCAATGTGATGCGCGGAGGCGAAGATCCGCGGGGCGGCGCGTATTTCTGGATGCACGAGGAGGTGTGTCACGAAGCCGCCGACCCGGGGACCGACTACGCGGCGGTTCGCGACGGCAACGTTTCGATCACGCCGCTTCATTTCGAACACACGGCTCACGAAGTGGTGGAAACGCTCAGCGACTGGGACGATCTCTTCTAGCAGGGCGCAGAGTCGCGGCCGGCGCGGTTGACGCCTCCCCCGCAAAGGCTCGACATCGTTCCATCACCATGCAATCCGCCACCGCCAACACACCGACCCGGGCTGTCCTGTTCGACATGGACGGCGTGGTGGTCACGACCGAGGCGCTCAAGGCGACCGCGCACGCCGAAACGGTGCGACATCTTGGCGGCACGGTCGCGCGCGCGTTTTACGGCGGCGTAATGGGCGGCGTTCACGAAATCGTACGGGCGGCCTACATGCGGGAAGGCGGCATTGAGCCGGACCCGGCGCGATATACGGAGCTTTACGGCGAGATCTATCGGGAATTGGTGGAACGGAATCTGGAAGCGGTTCCCGGGATCCTCGCGCTGCTCGAGGCTTTACACGAGCAGGGTTTTTCGACCGCCCTGGTGACCTCCAGCCGAAAGGATATGGTCGAGCAGATCTTTCGATTGCTGCCTCTGGCGCCCTATTTCGACGTCGTGCTCACGGCCGAGGATACGCCGCGCCACAAGCCCGAGCCCGACCCCTACCTGATGGGGCTCGAACGCTTGGGCGCGGCAGCCGAGGGCGCGGTTGTTTTCGAGGATTCCGACATCGGCGCGAGCGCGGCCGTCGCGGCGGGCATACCCGTTATCGCCTACCGACACGAATTCAACGATGGGCATCGCTTTGAGGGCGTGGCGGGGCGGATTGACTCCTTTGAGCCGACGGGAGCGGTCGTGGAGCTGGTGCGCGGAGTGCTGGACGGGGGCTGACCGGCG
Organism: Bryobacterales bacterium; assembly: GCA_965238125.1. Lineage (GTDB taxonomy): Bacteria > Acidobacteriota > Terriglobia > Bryobacterales > UBA6623 > UBA6623. Next base: position 3,342,747 of record OZ250179.1, read on the forward strand.
CGTTGCGCCGCTTCAGGCTTCAGCGGACGTAATATCCGGAAACACGCCATTTGCCGTCCGGTGCAAGCTTTGGAGTGATCGTCTCGACAGCCTTCTTTTTCTTTTCAAACGAAGCCTGGAATTGAATCACGACGTATTCGCCGTCGGGGGCTCCGGGCAATTCCGTCATGTATTTGGCCCCTATGAACGTGCGCCCCTTCAGCTTGCCGAAGGGGACGAGCGTGGCCTGAACCATGACAACCCATTGGTCACGGGCGATCTTTTCCTTGAAGAACGGAGCGGCTTCGTCCCAGCTCTCGGCATACTTCTCGGAATCGATGAGAACAAGCCAAGACTCAGCGGCCTGGCGAGCGGCTTTCTCGGCTGCTTGGTCGGCGCCAAGGCCTGCCGGCAGAACGAGCAGAAGAGCCAGGGCCGCGGCGACTCGCAGCCTCTTCATAATTTCGCTTGTCATCGGCGCACCTTCTTCGGTCTATGACGATCTGAACAGAAAACCGAAATCTTGTCAATGGATGATCCGGGCAGCCGAATGGGTCATCGGCGTGTCGCAGGACGGCCGTTGACCTTGCCGCCGACTCTCGGCCATGCTGGAAAGAATGCCCGACCGACCGCTTCTCGAACAAATTTGTTCCTTTCTCGACGAACAAGGGGTGGCGTATCGCTCGCTACACCACGAGCCCACGTTGACGTCGGAAGACTCGGCGCGGGTTCGCGGGGAAGACATCCGGGTCGGCGGCAAGGCCCTGCTCCTCAAGGTCGGCGGAGAATTTCGGCTTTTCGTGCTCAGCGCGGCGCGGCGCGTGGATTCGCAGGCCATCCGAGGTCGGTTCGGCACGCGCAAGACCCGTTTCGCCTCGGCGGCGGAACTCAAGGAATTGACCGGGCTCGTACCGGGGTCAGTGCCGCCTTTCGGGCAACCGATCTTGCCGTTTGAACTCTACGTCGATCCCTCGATTACGGAGAACGACCGCATCGCGTTCAATGCCGGGTCGTTGACGGATTCCCTCTTCCTCAGCGTGGATGACTATTTACGGGTGGCGCGGCCGACGGTGTTTCGGTTTGCAGAAGGGACGGAGTAGGCGGGTTGGCGCGGCGGAGTCGGCCGCACAGGCGGAGAACCAGACATGTCGGCAGGAATGCCGACACGGCACGCAAGAATGCGTGCGCCACGTCGCCAGCCGGCGGCGTAGGTCGCCTTCTTACCCTGTTTCGCTAACATATAGAGAAACCGGGCGGCGGTCCGCCCTAACCCGAGAGAACACGACCTGCGAACCGGCCGCGGCGCCGGCTTCCCTCGATTCAGGTCTTCCCTGCTCCCGGAACGTCAGTCTGGAGTTTGTTGAATGAAGGTTTATGAAGGTAAAGATGTCCGCAATATCTCCATTGCGGGTCACGGCGATTCGGGCAAGACGAGTTTGGTCGCCGCTTTTCTCTACACCACCGACGCGACGACTCGGCTCACCGCCGTCGACGAGGGGAATACGCTCACCGACTTCGACGAAGAGGAAATCTCCCGCAAGGTGACCGTCAGTCCTTCGCCGGTGCATATCGAGTGGGGTTCGTCGAAGCTGAATTTCATCGATACGCCGGGCTACAACATCTTCATCAACGACACCAAGGGAGCGCTGATCGCCACCGATACGACGCTGGTTGTGGTGGACGGCGTCGCGGGCGTCGAGGTGCAGACCGAGAAAGTCTGGGGCTTCGCCGAGGAGTACGGCCAAGCCCGCGTCGTCTTGATCAACAAGCTCGATCGGGAACGGGCGGATTTCTCGCGCACCCTCGCGGATGTCCAAGAGGTCCTGGGACGGGCGGCGGTGCCGGTTCAACTTCCGATCGGTTCGGAGAAGAACTTCCGAGGCGTTGTCGACTTGATCGAGGAAAGAGCCTACACCTATGAGCCCGGGGGCAATGGAAAGGGGAAGGTCGGCGATATCCCTGACGATTTGTCGTCCGAGGTGGAATCGGCGCGCGAATCGCTGATCGAGATGGTCGCCGAATCTGACGACGATCTGCTCAACGAATACCTCGAAGAGTTGACTCTGTCGCCGGAAAAAATCCTGGCCGGTATGCGGAAAGGCATTTCCGAGGGCAAGTTCTTCCCGGTGCTGTGCGCATCGGCGACCGAGAACATCGGGACCGACCGAGCGCTGGAGTTCCTGGAAGCCTATTGTCCGCCGCCAACCGCTCGCGGAGAAGTCGCCTCGGTGGACGGCGAGACCTCGCGTAAGATCGACGACGGGGAACCGCTATCCCTGTTTGTCTACAAGACTGCGGCCGACCCCTTCGCCGGGCGCGTCACGTATTTCAAAGTCGTCTCGGGCGTACTCAATAATGACGACAACGTCTTCAATGTCACGAAGAGCTCCCAAGAGCGCTTCGCGCGCATCGGCGTCGCACTGGGTAAGGACATCACACCCGTCACCTCAATTCACGCAGGCGACCTGGGAGCGATCGCGAAGCTCAAAGACACTTTGACCGGAGACAGCCTCGGGGACAAAGCCAACCCCATTGAGTTCCCCAAGGCCAAGATTCCTTTACCGGCGATCGCCTACGCCATTCAACCCAAGACGCGACAGGATGAAGACCGCCTCAGCGCCGGCATTCACAAGATCCTCGAAGAGGATCCGGCGCTCAATTTCTACCGCGACGCCCAGACCCAGGAATTTCTACTGGCCGGCAACGGGCAGCAGCATTTGGAAATCATCGTCAGCCGCCTCAAGAAGCGCTACAACGTGGATGTCGAGCTGAAGGCGCCGAAGATTCCCTACCGCGAGACGATCCGCGGGCGCGCGGAAGTGCAGGGCCGCCACAAGAAGCAGACGGGCGGGCACGGGCAGTTCGGCGATTGCCGCATTCGCATGGAACCGCTCGAACGCGGGGGGGAATTCGAGTTCGTCAACAGCATCTTCGGCGGCGCGATTCCCAAGACCTACATCCCGGCGGTGGAAAAAGGCGTTGTCGAAGCCGCCGCGGCCGGGCACTTGGCGGGCTATCCCGTGGTCGATTTCAAAGTAGAGCTGTATGACGGCCAATATCACGACGTAGACTCCTCCGAGTTGGCCTTTAAACTCGCCGGGCGAAAGGCCTTCCGCGCGGCGATGGAGAAATCGAGCCCGGCGCTGCTCGAGCCGATCATGTCGGTTGAAGTTGTGGCGCCCTCCGATTTCGCGGGCGACATCATGGGCGACATGAATAGCCGGCGGGGGCGCATCCAGGGCATGGACTCGAAGGGCTCGAACCAGGTCGTGCGGGCGCAAGTGCCGATGGCGGAAATGCTCACCTACGCCAACGAGCTGACGTCGATGACGCAGGGCCGCGGGTCGTTCTCGATGGAGTTCGCGCATTACGATTTCGTGCCGCGGCAGACGGCTGAGAAGGTGATCGCGGCGGCGAAGCGCGATCGCGACGGGACGGAAGACGAAGACGAGTAGCGGACGGCGTGCTCGTGGATGCAGGCTCAAGGGTCGTAAGAGGGCAGGCCTGGAGACCTGCCCCACTGTTTGTCGCTACTTCGACTTCGTCGCTTCGACGCCTTGACAAGATTTTGGCCTGGTGTTAACTCAAGAGTTAGTGGCTTTGTCGCCGAAACGGTTCCGTTCGGACTGGTTGCTTCGTTCGGCCGCTCTGCCGGCGGTCGTCGCCCTACTGGTCATGACCACGGCCGGGGCGGCTCCGGGGCTGTTTCACGGCGGCGGACTCGATTATTGCTGTGAATTCTGCCGACCTTCGGTCTCGGCGGCGGCGGTAATCCTGGTGGCGAGGGCCGCCGGCTCCCAACACCGGCTTGGTTTACCTTCGTTACGCGCTCCTCCCGCCTGACTCTCCAATCTCTTTTTCGTACCGATCACGCCTGATCCCCCCTCCGACTGCTGGATGTTCAGGACGTGACCGCGACCGCGCGGGCACACGCCGGCGAGACCAAATCTTCGCGGCAACGGCTCGTTGATCTTTGCAACTGCTCGTTTGTGACCGGGAAAGGCCCTCGGTTTCTCGGATTTCTCGTGCGCGTTTCGAAGACCCAAATTCGACTGGTCGCTTTGTGGGCTTTCACGGCCTTCGCCGCAGACCTGCGTCCGCAAACGCCGCCCTCGATCTCGGGAACGGTGAGGCTGGGAACCAGCGGCGAACCGCTTCATGGGGCGTCGATCCTGATCGAAACTTTGGGACGAACCACGACGTCGGACGGCGAGGGCCGCTATGTCTTTCTCGACGTCCCGCCGGGTACCTATGATTTGGTCGCCCACCTCGACAGCATCTTCACCGAAGAGTCAAAGATCGTCACGGTCGCCGAGGGACGAACGGCGCGGGTCGACTTCGCGCTCGATCTGCGTTCGATCAAGTCTGCCATCACCGTCACGGCGGAAGGCCGCGAGCAATCGGCCTTCGAATCCTTCCAAAGCGTCGATTCGCTGGACGCCTATGAACTCAACGAATCAATCGGCGCCTCGATCGGCGAAGTGCTCGGCGACAATCCCGGCAGCGGAGTCGCTAAGCGAAGTTTCGGTCCCGGCTCGTCGCGGCCCATCATTCGCGGTTTCGACGGCGATCGCGTGCTGATTCTCGAAGACGGGATTCGATCGGGGACTTTGTCCTCGCAAGCGGGCGACCACGGGGAGTTGATCAACGCCGCCGCGCTGGATCGCCTGGAAGTGGTGAAAGGCCCCGCCACGCTGCTCTACGGGAGCAACGCCCTGGGCGGGGTCGTCAATGCGATCAGTCGACATCACGCGGTCCACGAGCATCCTCACCAAGGCTTGCGCGGTTTTGTTTCCTCGTCGGCGGGTTCGGCGAATGCTCTGGGGGGCGGCACGGCGGGTTTTGAGTATGGCCGGGGAAACTGGCTGCTTTGGGGCGGGGGCGGCGGACAGCGCACCGGTGACTACAAAACCCCGGCAGGCACGGTCGACAACTCGAGAACGCGAACCGCCGACGGTCGGATCGGCATCGGATGGTACGGCGAAAGAACGTTCTTCAGTTTCGGAGTCAAGGCCGACGACGGGGTCAACGGCGTACCTTTCGCGGCGGCGTTCGAGCCCGGGGGCCAACCCGAACGCGACGCCGTCGAACCAATCGAACCCAAGCGAGTGCAAATGGAAGCCGAGCGCTTTGTCTCCCGGTTCACTTGGGGGAGGCGCAAAATCAGCCCCGCGATTGAAGTGTTTCGGCTCTCGCTGAGCCTCACCGACTGGCGTCATGACGAGGTCGATATTGCCGGGTCAGATCGGACCGTCGCCACTCGCTTCGATCAGAGCCAGTTCACTTACCGAGGCGTTTTTGAACAGGCCAAGCGCGGGCCGCTGACAGGACGCTTCGGGTTCTGGGGGCTGGCGCGCGACTACGACGTCGCGGGTGCGGAGGCTCTTTCTCCGCCGGTCGACCAGAGCGCCGTTGCCGTATTCGGCCTCGAAGAGATCGAACTCGAACGCGTCAAGTTTCAGTTCGGAGGGCGACTCGAACGAAACCGTTACGAGCCCGTCGGACTTCGCGAAAGGACGTTCAGCGGCGTTTCGGCGGCGGCGGGAATCCACGCCGACCTGGGCCGGAACTCGGCGCTGGTGATCAACTATACCCATTCCCACCGCGCGCCCGCTCTCGAGGAACTCTACAACAACGGCCCCCACATCGGAACGGTTTCGTTCGAGATCGGAGACCCGAATCTAACCTCGGAAATCGGCAACGGCCTCGAAGTATCGCTACGCCGCGAAGGCAGGCGCATTCGCGGAGAGTTGAACGGGTTTTACTACGGCTTCGACAACTTCGTCTTTCCTTTTGCGACGGGCGAGGTCCGCGAGGGCCTGCCGGTCCTCCAGTTCACGCAACTCGACAGCCACTTTCTGGGAATGGAGGCCGCGGGCGGCCTGCGCCTCCGCGACGGTCTCTGGTTCAACCTGGGGATGGACTTCGTCGACGCGCAAGAAACGACGCGCAACACCCCGCTGCCGCGCATCCCGCCGCTCCGAGCCAAGGTGGGATTCGACTGGCGGCGGGGAGGGCTCAGCATCAAGCCTCACATCGTGATGGCCGCCTCGCAACACCAAACGTTCACGACCGAGACGCGCACTCCGGCATATACCGTGTTGAATTTGAAGGCGTCCTACACGATCCCCACGCAGCATCTGGCGCATCAGTTCTCGGTCAACGTCTTCAACATCGCCGACCGCCTCTATCGCAACCACTCGTCGTTCATTAAAGACCTGGCGCCGGAGATCGGACGAGGCGTGCGGTTTACCTACGCCGTCCGATTTTTCTAGGGGAGCCGCGGACGCGGACGCCGGTGGTCACGGTTTCGCTCGACACTCTGAGTCGCGCACCTTAACCTCGGAACCTTCTCCACAAATGGTCGTGTGTAAGGATAAGAGCCGCTGCTGAAGCATGCTTTACGGCCGCACTGATCTTGCGCATCAACCTTTCGACCCTCTCTTCTGCTGTTGAGTCGGGCAAGTGTCTCAATATAGCCAGCGCCTCGATTTCGGACGTGAAATGGAGTCGAACTGAAGCCCTACCGAGGTCATCGTGAAACACTTCGATAGATCCGACCACCCCATTGGGCCGAAGATGTTGAACCGCAAAAATCGCTGCTTGCCCACCGAAATGGCCACCAACATCGTGGCGAACTTTCTTAAAAAACGGTTCGGCGTGCCGGAAATACCGAACGGCGCGTGACCAAGTCAATTTCTTGTGGCGGCTGAATTTGGTTTTTATGTTCTGGAAGCCCGGTTCTTCGTCGAGCAACCGTAACGCTTCAGCAAATTCCACAAACGTCGAAGTGAACCGTCTAATGAAGTAGACCCTCCTGGCCGGAGCCCTGACACCAAAACGTTTGGAGAAATCGTCGCAATCCAGGCCCTCGACCTCGATTTTCATATCTTCGAATAGCACGGCCACTCGCGCAATCCACGCGGACGTGTGCATTGCACGCGAATCATTTGGGAATACGTCCGCTAGGAGTCTGTCCGAGTATTCATTATCTTCTTGGAGAAAAAACAAAAGTGGGGGATAATGGTTTATGGGCAAAACCTACCGGGCCTACCTTCCCGAGCAGAAACTGCTGCTGCCTCCCAGTTTGCAGGATTGGCTGCCCGAAAACCACCTCGTCTATTTCGTCAACGACCTCGTTGATCAACTGGATTTGTCGGCCATCGAGAAGGTCTATGAAAGGGAGCAGCGCGGGCAGCCGCCTTATCATCCGCGGCTGATGGTCAAACTGCTGCTCTACGGCTATTGCCTGGGCGTGCGCTCCTCGCGCCGGATCGCCCGGCGGCTGGTCGAGGACGTAGCCTTTCGCGTGTTGGCGGCCGGCAACCAGCCCGACTTCCGCACGATCTCGGATTTTCGCAAGATCCACCTGGAAGCCCTCGAGGGGCTGTTCCAACAAGTGTTGCGGGTGGCGCTCGAGAGCGGGGCGATGAAGCTGGGTCGGGTGGCGCTCGACGGCACGAAGATGAAGGCCAACGCCTCCAAGCACAAGGCCATGAGTTACGGGCGGATCCAGCACAGCGAGCCACAGTTGGCGGCCGAGGTGAAGCAAATGTTGGCCGAAGCCGAAGCAGTCGACGCGGCGGAGGACGCGCGCTACGGGGCCGAGAAGCCGGGCGACGAATTGCCCGAGGAGTTGCAACGCCGGCAGACGCGGCTGGAGAAGATTCGCCAAGCCAAGCAGGCGCTGGAGCAACGAGCGAAGCAACGGGCGCAACAGCAAGCCGCCGCCGCGGGTCGCTGTGACGAGCTGGCGCGGCAAGCCGAACCGCGCGACAAAGATCAATACAATTTCACCGATCCGGAGTCGCGCATTATGAAAAGCGGCGACGGGTTCGTGCAGGGCTACAACGCACAGGCGGCGGTCGAGAGCGTGGCGCAATTGATTGTCGGGCAGACGCTGACCGAGGCGGCGAACGACAAAGAGCAACTGGCGCCGTTGGTGGAAGCGGTCGAGCGGCAGTCGGGGCAACGGCCCGACGAAGTGTTGGCCGACAGCGGCTATTGTTCGGAGAAGAACTTGGAATCGTTGGAAGCGCCCGAGAAGCCTGAGCAAAAGATCGAAGCGTATATTGCCGCCCAGAGACACCGGCGCGGACAACGGGCGTCGCCGCCGCGGGGGCGGATCCCGAGCCACCTCACGCGAGTCGAGCGGATGGAGCGCAAGTTACGGACGAAAGCGGGAGCGAAGATGTACGCGCAACGCAAAGGGATCGTGGAGCCGATATTCGGACAGATTAAACAAGCCCGCGGGATTCGTCAATTTTTGTTGCGGGGGTTGAAGAAAGTGCGGGGCGAGTGGGCCTTGGTGTGCTTGACGCACAATATTTTGAAGATGCACGGGCTGTGTGGCGGAGCGTGATGGAGAAAAACCGGGAAGGGGGCGCCGGCGAGGCGCATGGAGGGCTCTGGAAGCCGTTTTGGGCGGCCCGCGCGGTTTGTTTGTGGCGCCCGGCGGTCGACGAGCCTTCCGCGCCCGTGCGTCGCTGACCTCGGCGCCCGAATCTCCCGCCCTGCCGGAACTGTGCCAAGTTGTTACTCGGACAGACTCCTAGGTAACCCACCTTGGTCCTCGATCTGCTCATAGAGTCGTATTGTGCCAGCTTTGCCTTTTCATCTCAGAGCCTCTCGGTTTCGACCGAGTCTCACCCGGGGAGTTGCTGCTGAACTGCGCTGCCGATGACGAGCGGTCACTGTTGGTGGATTGAAGGAGCTTTGATGTCGGGCACGCGGCCCGCGCCGGTCCCCGCCTCGATGCTGTGTCCTACTCCCGCAGCAACTTACGAATACCCCGCGTCGCTTGGCGCGTTCGGTGCTCGTTTTCGATCAGGGCGAAGCGCACGTAGCCTTCGCCGCTGGGGCCGAAACCGATGCCGGGCGAAACGGCGACGAGGGCCTTTTGCAGCAGCATCTTCGAGAATTCCAGCGACCCGGCCCATTCGTATTTCTCCGGGATCTTGGCCCACAGAAACATCGTTGCCGGCGGAGCTTCCACCATCCACCCGGCGCGGTGCAGGCCGGCGACCAACACATCGCGGCGTTTCTGATAAACGTCGCGGATCTTGCGCGTCTCTTCCTCGCACTCGCGCAAAGCAATGATCGACGCAATTTGAATCGGCTGAAAAACCCCGTAGTCGAGGTAGCTCTTGATGCGTCCCAGCGCGTTGATCATCTTCGGGTTGCCGAGACAAAAGCCGATGCGCCAGCCGGCCATGTTGTAGCTTTTCGACATCGAGAAGATTTCGACAGCCACCTCCTTCGCGCCGGGAACTTTCAGAATGCTCGGGGGGCTCATCCCGTCAAACCCCAGGTCGGCGTAGGCAAAATCATGGACGATCATCGTGCCGTGCCGATGCGCCCACTCGACAAGCGTCTCGAAAAACGACTTGTCGACGCACAGCGTCGTCGGGTTGTGCGGAAACGAGACGAGCACCATTTTCGGGGGCTTCGACGCCGTGCGGTAAAGGTCCTCGAGGCGGTTGAGAAACTCCTCGGGCGAGGGCATCGGGAGGTTGCAAGCCTCGCCCTCGGCCATCACCACGCCCCACTGGTGAATCGGGTAGGAAGGATCGGGCGTGACCACGGGATCGCCGGGGCCGATGACGGCGAACAGTAAATGTGCAATGGCGTCTTTCGCGCCCATCGCCACAAGCGCTTCTTTCTCGGGGTCGAGCTGGATCCCGTAGTTGGCTTCGTAGCGCTTGGCGATCTCTTCGCGCAAACGCGGAATGCCGCGCGACATCGAGTAGCGATGGTTGCGTTTGTTGCGCGCCGCTTCGGCAAGCTTGCCGACCACGATGCGGGGAGTGGCGCCGTCGGGATTGCCCATTCCCAGATCAATGACGTCGAGACCGACGGCCCTCGCCTTCGCCCGCATTTCATTGATGACGGCAAAGACGTAGGGCGGCAATTTGCCGATGCGGTAAAAGGGTTTGTCGTCCAACAGTCCCATGGGATTCCCGCGGGCCGCGAGCCAAGGTGGCGGCCGTTGCGTTTCTTCTTTCGATCATAACGCGCCGCGCGCCGACGGCCCGTTTTCGCCGGCCGCCCATGCTTGCCGCGCGCGGGCCGGATATGCCATGGTGCAGGGGATTCTCTGGAGACCCGATGGCCTTAACGTTTCGACCCGCCCGCCCGGAAGACCACGAGCGACTCGAGCAGATCGTCGTCGAGGGTTTTGAGACAGTGACGCTGCAGACCTTCGTCGACGAACACTTCGGTTTGCTGAACGGCAGCGACTGGCGCGATCGCTGGCGGGCGCGTTTTCGGCGCGCGATCGAGACCGAGATCGTGATGGTCGGGGAGACGACGGGCGAGATCGCCTCGGTGATCGCCGGAAAGGTCGATCCGCGAACGCGACTCGGGTATGTCGATATCCTCGCCGTCGCCCGCGGCCACCAGCGACACGGGTACGGCCGAGAGACGCTGCGCTGGATGCTCGCCCATCTGAAGAGCCTCGGAGCGATTCACGCGCATCTCGATTGTCTGGTCACCAATGTGGAAGCCAACGGCCTTTACGAGTCGGAAGGCTTTGTCGATGTCGGCCGCACGGTGAATTGGTATATCAAGATTCCGTAGCGCGGCCGTAGTGCAACGACCGCGTGAAAAAGTTTGTTTGGCTGCAAAGCACTATTCTTGAGTGACCGCATCGCGTGGCGATGCGGCTCATCGAAGCCTTCTCAACATGGTCGCGGAAAGGTGTCTTTCTCGTGGTCTGAGTACTAGCCCGCATTTCTCATCGCCTGACGAGCAAAGAACACGATAGGCCCGCCATTACTTCGTTGCGCTTGCTCGGGGTGCTCGCCGTACTGTTCAAGTACGCCTCTTTGCTTAAAAAATGGGCGCCAAGCGGCGCGCGCCTCGTACTGACGGACCTTTCATGCACTTTGCCTCGCCACGCGGTGAGAAAAGCGGGCTAGATCGGGCCGGCCCTCACAGCGGCTTGGCGCGCTTCCCGCGAATAGGCCGGGCTTTGGTGTCGGGCTCTTCACGCGGCTGTTCCCTCTCGCGCGGCTCCAACGTCAGCGTCGTCGCCGCGCCTTTTCGCATCACCGCCATCTTGATTTCCTGTCGAGAATCGGCCTGCTGGATCTTCTCCCGCAACTCCGAGGGCGAATCGACACCCTTACCGTCCACTGCGGTGATCACGTCACCCGCTTCGAGGCCCGCGCGCTTGCCCGCCGTATCCGCATCGACCGAACGCACCAAGACGCCTTCCTCGACGTCGAAATAGTCGGCCAATTGCCCCTCGACGGGCTCGAGTTCGGCACCCAAATAGCGGTTCCGCATGACGATACGCGGCTGCGGCATGTCCATGATTTTCTCGCGGATCCACTTCAAATTCGGCACGGGCGCCGTGCAGTTTTCTTCCTCCCCGTCGCAGAACCAGAACTGACGGGCTTGCGCCGCCTTGCGACGACCAATCTTGGCGGTCAATTCGCGGGGCGTGCCGTCCCGCAGAATCGACATGGCGACCGTGCGTCCCGCCGGCGTTTCCCGTACCAGGCGGACAAAGTGCTCGACTCCGCGCACATCCTGCCCTTCAAGCTTCACGACCACGTCTCCCTTTTCCAATCCGCTTTCAGCCGCGGGGCTTTTGTCGGCGACATTACTGACCTCGACGCCGTGGGGCGAATCCATGTTGAGTTCCGCAGCGCGGGCTTGGTTGATCTCAACAATGTGGATGCCGAGGTAACTGCCTCCCGGGCGGGCGCCAGCGGCCATAAGCGGCGCCACGGTCCGCCCCGGCATCGCAAAGTATTGGCCCGCGACCCGCGGTCCGCCGGGAACTGTGTAGTCGAACAACAAAGGCCCCTCGTGGTGTCCTCTCCGGGGGTGAGGATCCGGATCCGCGTCCCGTTGGGCGTAGGCCGCGGGCAGTGAAAACAGAATCAAAGCAAGAAAGTACGTCGCTGTCGTTTTCATGACTCAGCTCCTCGTTCTAATCGTTAAACCGAACGTCCGTACCGACGGGCCGGCAATAATCACTACCTTTCCGCCGCTCGCCGAATCTGAATCGTTCCGTTCGTATTGCGAATTCTCAAAACCGGCCCGCCGCCGTTCAACTGTCCGCGAGCCGTAATCCCGCCGGCGAGAAAGCCCTTCCGCTTCCGCACCTGAATCGCCGCGAAGTCACTTTGAATCCGATTCCCGCGTCTTGCGAAATCAACATCGGCCTCCACGGTCAGCGCCAAAGTTGCCGGGATCACCACGACGATCGAACCGACATTCGTTTCCAGAAACGAGTCTTTCAGCGGACGCCCCGCCAAGAAAACCGCGTGGATCCCGCCGGCGGCGCTGGCGGCTCGCACCGCACCGGCGACGTTGATGAGACGAATACTGCCGCCCGCCGTCTCGGCCCGCACGCCGTCCGGCGCCAAATCGACATGAATCGACCCGCCCGCCGTCTCGGCGTTGACGGTCCCGCCGACCTGTCCCAGCCGAATCGAGCCGCCCGCCGTTCCGGCCATCACGCTGCCGCCGACCCGATCGACTCGGATACCGCCGCCCGAGGTCTCCGCCACGAGCCGTCCCTCGACCCAGCCGGCCGTAATGCTGCCGCCGCTGGTCTCGAGCGCGGCGTCATCTCCGCCATGTTCCAGACGAATCGAGCCTCCCGCCGTCTCGGCCCGCACCGCGCCGCCGATCGTCCCCAGCATGATGCCGCCGCCGGCGGTGGCCGCGAGCACGTCGCCGCCGATCTTATCCATGCGAATCGAGCCGCCCGTCGTATCCGCGTTCACGCGACCCTGAATGCCCTCGACCGTCATCGACCCGCCTTCGGTCGTCAACAGAGCCTCGCGGGTCGATGCCAGCACGAGCAGCGTCATCTCCGCCAAGAAGTTGCAGCGAAAGCAATCCGGAGTCCCGAGCGAAACCGCCGCAGTGTCCCCCTGCAACGCCGCCGAAAAGGGCGCGGATTCGAGCAAATGCCGCGCTTCTTTCTCGTTGCGGGCTCTGATCTTCTTCATGACGCTGTAACGAACCGGTCCGCCTTGTTGCCCGGAAACCGTGATATTCCCCGTCGAGGAAACCCGTAACCGCGTGCCGGCCGGAATCGAACCCTCCACGGTCTGCACCCAATAGCGCCCCTGCTTTTGGATTGGGGAGAGCTGTTGCGCCGACAGCGTGAGGGTGAGAACCAGCAGGCCGCAGAGCCGAAAAATCATGGGAATGTGCATCGTGTTTTCCTTTCCGTTTCCCATACCGAACACCGGGCTCAAAACCGATCCGCCGAAGCGTTCAACTCATGCAAAACCCGCCTCGACCGCAACCGAATATAGTTGTTCGACTCGCTTTCGACCAATTGCTGCAGGGGCTCGACCAAATTGCGGTCCGGCGTCTCGGTCAACGCATCAATCGCCTCGACCCGCATACCGGGGTTCTCATCTCCCAGCAAGACCTTGAGGAAAGCCTCGCGAACTTCCGGGTCTTGCCGATGCGGCTTCAACGCCGCGAAAGCCTTCAACCGCACGCCCGGGTTGCTGTCCTCGAGCATTGCTTCCCTCAGCGCCCGCTGAACATCGCTGTCCGCCGCGCGCGCCGTGAGAATGTCGAGCGTGTCGAGACGCACTCCCGAATTCGGGTACTCTCGCATCGTCGACAGCAGCAAGGCGCTGATTTCAGGATCCCGCGGCGCGCCCGAGATCGTGCGGCGCGTAATCTGCTCCATCACGATTTCGACCCGGTCCCGCTCGGGATTCATCCTCACGGACTCGATATCGGTCACAACCGGCAGCTCGACCATCGAAGACTCGACCGCGCCCGGTTGCGTTGAGGAAAACCCAATCACGCTCGGCGAAACGGTTCGGCCGGCGTAGAAACCCAGAACCAGCAAGGCCATCGCCGCCGTCGGCTGCCAGGCCGGACGTATCGTGCCCAGGCCTTTCCGAAAACGATTCCACCAACCTCCGCCCGCAACCTGCTCGGCCTGTTCCAGATGGACGGATCGCATCAACTCGCGGCGGCTCTCGGCCAACAAGTCCTCCGGCGGCTCTTCGCGTTCGTCGAGCGAACGCAGGAAATCCCTTTCTCGCCGACAAGCCGCCGAACACGCCTCGCAGGAATCCAAGTGCGCCTCGACGCCCTCGCTCGCATTCCCGTCAAGTTCTTGATAAAGGTAGAGAAGAAGACTTTCCCGGACCTTTTCGCAATTCATGCTCGTACTCCTTCGAGCGACGCCCGCAACTTGCGCGTGGCGCGGAACAGACAATTCTTCGCGGCTTCCTCACTGATCGCGAGCGCCTCGCCGATGGCCCGCAGCCTCAATCCTTCGTAGTGTTTGAGCTCGAAGACCATGCGTTCGTTGGGCGAGAGCCGATCAAGCGCTCGCCCGATTTGGCGGCCCGTTTCGCGCCCGGCAAGAGCCCGGTCGGGATTGCTCTCCGGCCTCGCGTCGGGGGCGCGACTGATCGGGTCGAGGCCGTCGGATTCCGGGTCCCCGCCGATCACCTGCTCCTTGCGAACACCCTTACGGCGCAGTTGATCGAGGCAGACATTCGTCGTGATGCGGTAGAGCCAGGTACGGAACGCGCATTGAAATCGAAACCGATCAAGGCTACGGAACACGCGCAAGAAAACCTCCTGGTAGGCGTCGCGGGCGTCTTCCCGCGACCGCAAGACGTTGAACGCCACATTCAGCACGCCGCGCTCGTGCAGACGCACCAGTTCCTCAAAGGCGTCGGCATCGCCTCCTTGAGCCGCTCGAATCATGGCCGATTCGCTGAAATCGGCCGCCGGGACATTCCCCGCTAAGCTGACTGTCTCCACCTGCTGTGCCTGCAATCAGATTAGACGGGTCGGGGCGAAATAGGTTAGCCGCCCAACAATCGAAATAGCGGACAACGGTCGTTTATGGGAGCAGCCGAGCCGGCCCGGCCGCCTCGTCGGCCTCGTTTGAACCGACTTCTCCGGAAAGACTGAAACGATTTCCTTGCGCTATCATTAGCGAACCGTGCCTGCCACACTCGCGAAAACCCGCAGCGGAAAATCGCATGCCGAAACGCCTCTGGAACATCGGAATGAAATGCCCCGACCTCGAAGCCGAAGTCGCCTTCCACCGCGCCATGGGGCACGAGATCGTGATCGAGAAGGAAACCGTGGTCCTCGAGGGCAAGGAGCAAAGCCAGGCCCTGATTCGCGTCGGCGATAAATACCTCGTCGTCGCCGAACACTGGGGCCTTGAAACGGCGCTCCCCGAACCGTTGGCGTACGGCGCGACCCACATGTCTCACTCGGTCGATGATGTCGACGCCGAAATCGAGGCGGCCCTTGGCGGCGGCGCGACGCTGCTTCACGGACCCGATGAGATCGAGGGCGGATTCGGCCGCCGCCGGGTCGCTTGTTTCCGCTCGCCCGGCGGAATGGTATTCTGCCTCTTCCGCGTCATCGAAGACCGCGTTCCGGCCGTGTGAAACCCCTTCGACCGCGATCTCCTAAAATCAAGAGCAGAGCTTCACACAAATATGCCCGAAAACTTTGCCGTACCCCTAGCCGCCCTTCTTGCCCCGCGCGAGGTATCCGGAAACGTTGATATCGCCGCGGCCCAAAACAACGTCGACTGGGTTCTGAGCCGCGGCGTGGGAGGCGTCGTCATCGGCGGCGCCACGGCCGAATACGTCACCTTGAGCTTGGATGCCCGCAAGCGGCTTTTCGAAGCCGCCGCCGAAGCCGGGCGCGGCAAGGGACAATTGCTCGCGGCTGTGGGCGCGGCCGATATCGCCGACTGCCTCGATCTGGCCGAACACGCCTTGCAGAAAGGCGCCGAGGCGATTCTCCTGCCGACGCCCTATTTCTATCCGCGCACCGAAGAAGACATCGAAACTTTCTATCGCACCGCCGCCGCCTCGATCGACGGCCCGATTCTGTTGTACAACCTGCCGGCCTTCACCACGCCTATTTCGACCGACTTGGCGTTGCGGCTGATCGAGTCGGTCCCGAATATCATTGGAATCAAAGACAGCAGCGGAAAACTCGAAACCCTCCAAGCGATTACCGCGCGGCCGGAGCTCGATGCTCACCCGATCCTCGGCCACGACATCGTGCTCGCCGAAGCGTTGGCCGACGACTGCATCGAGACCATCATCTCCGGGCTGGCGGGCGTAATGCCCGAACTCATCGTCGCCATGTTCAACGCGCACCGCGGCGGCGAGAGCGATCAACTTGCCTCGCTCGGGGGTTGGGTGCGGGAATTCATCGCCGAAATGGAAAAGCTGCCTTTCCCGGCCGCGATCAAATTGGCCGCCCGCCGGCGCGGCCTTTTCAATCCTCGATTGGCGCTCCCGCTCTCGCAACGGCAAATGCAAGTAGCGGAAGAGTTCGAGAGCTGGTTTGAAGGCTTCGAAGCGAGGCTGGAAACGTTGAGCAGCCTCGAAGAAGAAACTGTTCCCTGCTGAGGCGTCGCAAACCGAGCCGCGCGCGTAAGGGGCTGTGAAAAAATGGGGGACAGTCCACTTCGCGCCATCGAAATATATTGATTCGATGGAACTTATTCGGCCGGCGCTTGGGACAGTCCCGAATTTTTCACAGCCCCTATGCAAGCGGTATCCGATGCGGCCACCCCGGATGCTGAAGCGGTGAGGATCCTCGATGCGCAGCGCCGGGTCCCCATCCGGACGCGACGGCGCCCCCCACCCGGGGAAGCGGGCCAACGTGCTTTCTCGAAAGCGCTAGTGGTTTCGCCGATGTTGTGCCGGGTTCCCGGGCATCACGGTTCCACCACTTTCCTTCGGGTCGCCGGCTTCAGCGCATACCGCTTGCTTACGCGCGCGGCTCGGTTTGGCTTGACTCCCCACCCGTGAATCGACAATACTAGTCGCCGGTCGCTGCGCGCCGCCGCGCCTCGTTGCCAAACCCTTCCATGTCGAACCGCACCGACAAACTGGTTGCCGTCGCCGCTCTCGTCGGCGTCGTCACTCTCGGCTTCGGCCTCGCCGGTAACGCGCTGCTTTTCAGCTTCGGCGTCTCGCTGCTGATCGTCTTCGGCTACGGGGTCGCCTACGGGGCCAACGCAACGCGCCCGGTGATCGCCGTAACGTTGCTCATCGTTCTCGCCGGTTTTTGGGCGCTGTTCGCGGGGGCCCTATCGAGCCACCGTCCCGACGAACCTCTCGTACTCGTCCTCGGCCTGCCTGTAGGGACCGCCTTCTTCGTCTTCGGCTTATGGCCTCTGGGTCTGATCCCGAGCATCCTCCACGTTGTAATGTTCAACCGTTTCATCCTTCCAAAACGGAATGTCGAAAAGCTGGTCGAACGCTTTGGCCGCTGGAGTCCCGACGAATAGCGCGGGCGTTTTCCACCCATGCCGATCGCCGACTCTCCGATCATCGCCTTTTGTGCCGCGGTCTATCTGATCGCCTGCATGGGCGTGGGCGTGTGGGCGATGCGGCGCACCAAGACCGCAGCCGACTTCTTCATTGCCGGTCGTCAGTTGGGCCTGTTCGTCACCGTCATCGCGGGCGTCTCGAGTATCATCAGCGGATTCGGTTTCGTGGGCGGCCCCGGGCTGGTCTTCGACTCCGGCATGACTTCGCTGTGGATGACGCTGGTCGGCGGCTTCACCGGCGCGTTGTCGTGGGTCATCGTCGGCAAGCGGCTGCGCCTGCTCGGCGAGGTACGGCAAATCCTCACCCTGCCCGAAGCCATCGCGGCCCGCTACGGGGGCACCGGTCCGCGCCTCGCGATGGCCATCGCGGTGCTGCTGGGTGTCATCGGATATCTGGGAACCCAAGTACTCGCCATGGGCATGGTGCTGATGGTCGTTCTCGGAGTCGACCTGCCCGTGGCGATGCTTATCGGGCTCGGGGTGCTGGCGTTTTACAGCGTGGCCGGCGGCATCATCGCCGGTGTCTATACCGATCTATTCCAAGGGATCCTGATGGTCGCCGCCGCGGCGGGCGTTCTTTATTACACCCTGCATCTGGGCGGCGGGCTGGGCAACATCAGCAAGACGCTATGGGAGATGGAGCCGAATTTCATCGGCCCGTGGGGCACGCGGGGCTCGATTACGGCGATCAGTTGGTACCTTCTTTTCGTCCTTGGCAATATCGGACAGCCTCACGGCGTGATTACCAAGTCATTGATGCTGAAAAATATCAGCGACATCCGTTGGGCCCCACTGCTGGGATTCGCCGTGTCATTCGTGCTGCCGATGCTGTGGATGATGATCGGCCTGACGATGCGCTATCTGGTCGAAACCGGGGCTCAGGAGCCGCTCTCCTCGCCGGACATGGCCGCGCCGCTGTTCTTGCTCAACCACACGCCGGATTGGCTCGCCGGGCTGGTCTTCGCGGGCCTGTTGTCGGCCATCATGTCCACCGCCGACAGCTTCTTGAACCTCGGCACGGCGGCGTTGGTCCATGACATCCCCACGGCGCTGATCGGCCGGCCGATCAAACGCGAGTTGATGGGCTCTCGGATCATAACCGGGGCGATCCTGGTCGCCGCCGCATTGTTCGCGCTCTATATGGAAAACCTGATCGCGCTGCTCGGAACCTTCGGATGGGGCACCTTCGCCGCCGCCATTGTTCCCAGCACGGCGCTGGGCTTCAACTGGAAACGCGGCACCCGACAAGCCTGCGTCGCGTCGATCAGCATCAGTATCTTCTTGAACTTCACGCTCGAAATCATGGCCCGCCACGGCGTCTACGCCTTGCCGCACGGCATGAGCGTCGGCTGCTTTTCCCTACTCGTTTCGCTCGCCGTGTTCGTCGGCGTTTCTCTAGCCACCGGCAAGCCCGACGGCGAAGACATCCCAGACGACGTCCGCGCCGTCATGGAAGCCTGATCTCGCGCCCCGCCAATTCCGGTTCGCTCCACACAATTCAACATGCGGGTTCCGAGCCCAGAGCGCAAGCGACGGGCCAAGGTAGGCAACCGCCGCGCGCTGTGCGATCCCCGCGTTTCCCCGACCGTCGTGCATTTCGTCATAGTCTCGGGTCTGCTCGAAACCGCGGCAGCCCCGGCCCGTCGCTTGCGCTCTGGGCTTCCATGAGAGGTGGGTCGCTTGTCAAGGGCGGTCGTTGGGAGGCGTTGGTCGGTTTGTCGGATCCGGCCCGGGTCCTCATGCCTTGCGGCGCGTTGAGGACCGGGCTTCCATTCGCAGTGTTATCGGTCTCGTTGTTGACCTCTGCTGGTTGGGGTCCGGTCTTTCGGCGCTGCTCTCTCTGTTGCGGCTTCGACCCATCCTCGAAAGAATCGGCCTGCCTGCCCAGAGCCCGCAGTCACCGTGACACGATCTCGATTCTCCGCCGCGGCCTCGCTTCGTCCGCCCAATCCCCTACTCCCTTCCTTTCAACAGGAATCTTCTTGCCGCCGAGTCCCCGTTAGGGGGCTCGCGGATGTCCTCATCACGTTGCTTCATCCGAAACCGTTGCCGCCGACTGCGCCTCATCGTCCCTGCCTTATGGGGAAACCGTTTCCGTCAGCCCGTGCAGCGGATCGTAGTTTTCTTGTTTCACCCACAACACATGCATCAGCACCGCCAACTTGCGCGCCACCGCCACCACCGCCCGCTTCTTCGCATGTCCTCCGCCGCGCGCCGCCAAACCCAAACCCCAGCGCCTGAGCGTGGAGTCGGTCCCGAACGGCCCCAGCACCCAGTGCGCGCACTGAATCAACGTCCGCCGCAGCAGCGGATCTCCCGATTTCGTCACGCCCAGCCGCAGTGACCGCTCGCCCGATTGGCGTTGCTTGGGACGCAGCCCCACCAGCGCGCCGACCTGCCGCGAACGCTTCACGCGGCCCGGGTCGTTGTCGAGCGCCAACACGAACGTCAACGCCGTCAGCGGCCCCACCCCTCCGATCGTTCGCAGCCGCTCGACCGCTGCGTATTGCTTGCCCAACGCGACGATTTGTTTGTCATATTCGCGGATCGTCGCGCCGAGGCTTTCGATTTGTGTCGCCACCCCCAACAACGCCGCGTGCAACACCTCGGGGCAGGCCTCCCGGACGCGCTCGACCCATTGGTTCTGGGCGCATCGGCCCAAGCGGATGCCGTGCGACTTCGCCATGCCGCGCAAACTCCCTTTCAATTTCGTGCGGCACTCGAGCACGGCCTCGCGCGCCCGCAACAACGTGCGTTGTTGTTCGGTCTCGAGCTTGCGCGGCGCGACGGGATTCAACAGGGCCGGGTTGGTGCGTCCCAGCTCGGCCAACCAATAGGCGTCGTTGCGGTCGTTTTTCGAGTCGGATTGGCTGATTAAACGCAATTGCCGCGCGTCGGCGACGAGCACGTCGTGGGCGAGGGCGGCCAGGCGGCGGCGAATCCAGTTGCTGTGGCTGCCGGTTTCGATCACAATGCGCAGCCGCGGCCAACGGCGGAACCAGCGATCCAAGACCTCCGGGCGGGTGGGGACTTGGCATTCCTCGAGGCTTTCGCCGGCGAGGTCGGTGAGCCGTACGAAGCAACGTTTGTCGCCGATGTCGACGCCGGCGACGGCGCAAATTTCGTTGTCTTTTTGCATCTGGATGCGTTGTTGCGCCAACTGTTGTTCGAGCTGGGTGAGTTGGCGGGCCTTCGCTTGTGAGCTGTCGGCTTTCTTGGTTTGGTGTTTGTCGGTTTGGTTCTTGTCGGTCTGTTGTTTGCTATTCTTCTTCATGGCTGGTCGCCTCCTTTTCAAAAATCCATTGCACCTCCCTTGTGGAGAAGTGCGCTGCTGCCGGTAGCCTACCGCTTCCCGGCTCCAAGCGACCAGCCTCTCATCCCATCTCTGAATCCGCATGTTGGATTGGGTACGCCGGTGCCGGGACCGGCCCGCAGGTCGTCTCAGGGGAACACGAAACCACCTGATTTTTGCCGCGAACTACTAGGGGATTCCCCCGAAGTTTCTCTCTTTTCTTGACTTACACGAAACAGCGGAAGTGGCTTCGCCCCCGGATTCGGCCGGGAACCGCGTATAATAGCGATGGTAGCCACGAAAGGTTGGAGAGCCTCATGACCACCGTATTTTGGGTTTTGTTGCCGATTTGTATCGCACTCGGTTCGGCCTTGCTGGCCGTTTACATCATGCAGCAACGGCTGGAACCGCAGATGGCCCGCGAGAGGCAGTCTCTCAGCGAAGCGCGTGCCCTGATCGAAGCGCAGAAGGAACATCTCGACGAGCTCAATCAACTCCGCGATGAAGCGGCGCGCCGCAAGTCGTTCGACGACTTCCGCGGTCATCTGAAGATCGAACAGCGCCACGAAATCCGAGAGCCGGAGTCCCACTTTGTCGGCCAAAAGAGGCTCGTGCTGCAAGAGCGTATCTCGTTCGGTGAGATCCCGATTTCCAACTGGGTGCAACACGAACTCCCCGTGGAGAGCAGCGAGGACATCGAGAACCTCGCCAAGACGCTTTCCGTCTTCGCCTCCGACCTTCCGGTTTCGGTTTTCTCCGCACCGCAAACGGTCACGAGCAAACGGCCCGTGAAAGAAGTCCGCGCGACCGTCGCCGTCCTGCGGCGCTAGCGAGCCCTCTAGGGTCCTGAGCGCAAGAAAACTCGAACTTCGCATAGTCGCTTCGACGGCACTCCGCACCTTCCGATGCGGCGGTACGTCCGGCCTTCCAAGTCATACCGGCTGACCCGACGGCGGTAAGAGCAGGTCGAGAGCCCGCACCGCCGCGCCCGAATCGAAACCGCTTGTATACTGGGTCGAGCCGGAAACGAAAGACACCCGGCCGTGCCGTCGGGGCGTTTTCCCTTCAGGCGCTCCGGCCCGACGATTCCCCGGAGAAACTCACCCTCTAATGCGCGCAGCCCTCGCCGCCCTAGTCGTCGCCTCGACCCTCTTCCTGCTGTTCTGGCAGCTCGACAATGTCAAGCTGTTCCGCGACGAGGCCACAACCGCGAACTGGGGTCGTCTGATGGCCGAAAACGGCACCTGGCTGCCGTGGACGACCGATGGCGATCAGCTGGTCGTTCAGGCCGCCGACGGACACGACGTCAACTCCAAGATGCTGCCGGCCATGCATACCTATCTACAGTTTTACGTGGCCGCGGCCTCCTTCAAGCTGCTCGGCACGAATGCATTCACCGCCCGCTTGCCCTTCGCTCTCTGCGGCGCGGCGGCGTTGTGGGTGCTGTATCGGCTGGGCGTGCTCTTATTCGGGACGGGATGGCGGCCTTTCTTGCTCCCGTTCTTGGGCTTGCTTTCGATTGACTTCTTGAATGCATCAAGAGTATCTCGCTATTACGTCCTGGTCTATCTGATCGCCGCTTGGCTGCTGCTGCAGCTTTGTCGCTATCTGAAGAACCCCGCCCTCGCCGGTGATCGCGGTTTCTACGCGCGGCTCGCCGCGGCGGGCGTGCTGTTGTACGAGGCCAATTACGTCAGCTTCGCCGGCATGTGGTGTGCGCTTGGACTGTTCGTCTTGTTGCTTGGCGACCGCCGTTTGCTACGCGGCTTTTTCGCTCTCTCCGGCGTGCTCGCAGTTGGTCTCGGCCTCGAATTTTGGGTCCTCCACTCCGACTTCGCGGCCAAATGGCCCCCGGAATCAAATCGCACCATCATCGAGATCTACGAACGCGCGCTGTTTTCCCGCGGCAGGGATTTCTGGAGAACCGTGCCGCTGTTGCTTCTGCTTCCCGCGGCCTTCCATGCGGCTTGGCGTTCCGGACCGACGCTGTCCCGCCCAATCAAGGCCGCCATGGGCTTATCGCTACTCGTCGCCCTAAGCCCCTTGTTTTTCCCCTATACGCGGCGCGAACTCTCCGACCTGCCGCCGGCTTTTTGGGTATTGGCGGTGCTTTGGGTCGTGGTTCCGGGAACCCTCTTCGTTCTCTGGCGGCGTTCCCAACGAGGTGTATTGGCCCAAGCAGCGCTGCTCGGCGGACTCGTCTTGCTGGTATCCCCGCTGTTCACTACCGCTCTCGGCAAGGATGAAGCCAAACAACGCCATTACTACCAGATCATCCCGGCGGCGGTGTTGTTGGGAGGGCTGGCAACCTCCGCTCTCAGCAGCGCCGGCCGCCGAGTCCCGACGGCGGTGCTCTTCGGAGGCCTGTTGATCTGGCCGAACCTTACCTTACCGGTGAAGGGCGGCCGCGTTGTCGCACGGCAGCTTCAAGACGACGATTCGGTTAACGGACCGCTGGTCGATTTCTTGCGGGAGAACGTCCGTCCTCACGAAAAGGTCGCTTTCTACCGCAACGTCAAGGGCATGGCGATTTTCTTCCACCTACCCGATTTAAACTGGGTCGCCTTGCTCGACAGCGACGTCCCGCACAACCGCCAATTCCGAGAACGCCTCCCCGATGACCAATTCGACGATTATCCCGACGTAGACTGGTACGTCGTTTGGAGCGCTCGAGGAAAACGCCCCAAGGGTCTGACGTCGGCATACCGGCTCGTCTGGGAACACAGCTACATACGCCGCAAAGACTGGTGGAACCGACATCGCCCCGATCGGTCCGACAAGTACGAAGTCTATTACCGCGGTCGGAGCGCCGATGTGCCCTAGCCCGGGCTAAGCCCGCATTTCTCATCGCCTGACGGGCAAAGCACATGATAGACCCGCCATTACTTCGTTTCGCTTGCTCGCCGTGCTCATCGTACTGTTCAAGTACGCCTCTTTGCTTAAGAAATGGGCGCCAAGCGGCGCGCGCCTCGTACTGACGGACCTTTCGTGCACTTTGCCTCGCCACGCGGTGAGAAAAGCGGGCTAAAAGTTAGCTAAGAGTCACAACCGCCGCAACACGCTTTCGACCTTTCCCAACGGGCTCCGCAACTTCTTCAGGAGGCTGATTCACGCCGAATTCAGGTTGTAACGCGCACGCGTTGGAGCGCAAAACGGCCGGTATCGCCGCTCTCCGCGTCACCTGAGTGGAGAAGGCGAAGCAAGTTAGGCTGGAAGAAGCCTCTCAACAGGGCGGTTAACTCAGTTGGTTAGAGCGCCTGCCTTACAAGCGACGAGAGTCCTTCCATTGGCTCTATCGGTTCCATCCATTTGTACGTGTTTTCAGCAACTTGGGGAATCTGCTTTCGGCTTGATCCTAACCCCAAGCAACTAAAGGAGTAGGGGTTTTGTGACAGTTCTGCTACAGTTCTGGGCGATGTGTGAAGGCGCCTACTTTTTGGTCCGAAAAGCAGGTGGTGCCGAGGCCTGCCCCCTTCGGCCCAGTAGGAATCCGCCCACCGTCACCAAGAGCGGGTGCGTTCTCGTTGATGAGCCTGCGCACCCGCCCGGCGATTAGCGAAAATCTTCCACCAACAGGATATCGGCCTCGCCGAGTTCGTCGCGACTTGTAAGAACGAGCCGACCGTCGGGGCTGATTGAGAAGTCGCGGGGAGAAGGGGGGTCTACAACCCGACCCACGTCAGTAGTCTCACTCGTCTCCGTGTCCAACAACTTGACAGCAACCAGTGAGTCCGGCGAACGTGTCTTGCCGGGATCCAGGAAATACAGCCCCTCGTCCCGAAAGCTCAGCGCCCGTTTGCTAAAAGGACTCAATATCTGTTCCGCTTCGCCTCCCTCCACGGGAACACGCCAAAACGACCCGAAACCCTTACCCCCTTCCCGCGCCCCGCAGAAATAAAGGTATCGACCGTCCGGCGATTCCTGATACGACCACGAAAGCATTTCATTGACGGGCACTCCATCCGGTGTACGTCCGTCCGACAGCGCTCGCCAAACTTCGGGTTGTCCCGAGCGGTTGGTTTGAAAGTAGATGTAGAGACCGTCGCGCGACCAGGCCGGTTTCGACTCGTCGTCGCCGACGGTAACCCGTTGGGGAAGCCCGCCCTCGACGGGAATCGTGTAAATGTGGGAAGCGAAGTCCTCGAGTGTGGAGGTGTTGTTGCTCTCGCGTTTCGAGTGATGTAATCGAGATCTTTCCATAGGTTCCGATCAGCGATTTTCCGTCCGGGGTCCACGCCGGGGGGTGTGTACTCACGGCGCCCATTCTCGTCACCGAGCCGTCGACCAAAGAAAGGACGTAAGTGCCGCTCCCTTCGGGTGAATCGTACCTGGTGAAGGCGAGCCGGCGGCCGGCGGGCGACCACGAAGGGAAACGATCCCTGCTCGCGCTGTCGGTGATTCTTTGGGGTGCTCCGCCGTCAAGGGCGGCGACGTGAATATCCGTCTCGTCGTGGTAGGCGACCGACTTACCGTCGGGGGAGATTGCCGCGGCCCATCCGTGCGCCCCCGGGATGGTTCGAGCTTGAAACCGTAGTGGGCCGGCCTCGGCCGAAGACCTCGAGGGCGGGATGCTCGACACGCGAAGCCAAAGGATAGCGGCCACAACGATCAGCACCCCGGCCGCCAAGGTCGGAAGACTTCGGAAGCGACTGCCATAACGGCTGCCGGCGGTGCGGATTTGGCGGTTTCCACCGAGTCCGCCTTGGCGGTTGCCGGAGCCGCTTTGTCTTTCGATCGTTCCAATCTCACCCGGTGTTGCCCCGATCCGGGCCGCCGCATTGGATTGGACGGTCTCCACTGTCGCGATGAACAGATACCCGCGCGTGGGGACCGTCTCGATATAGCGCGGGTCTCGGGCCGCATCGCCGAGAGCGTCACGCAGTTTCTTCACCGCGCTGTTCAGACTGTCGTCGAATTCGACAAAAGTGTTCCCCGGCCACAGCAGCTCGCGCAATTCCTCACGGGTCACCAACTCGCCGGGCCGTTCGAGCAGCGCAGTCAGGATCTGAAACGGCTGCTCACCCAGGCGGATGCGAATGCCGTGCTTACGCAACTTGCGTGTCCGCGGGTCCGCCTCTGGGCCTTCTCCCGTCAAGCCTTCACCTGTACGGGATGGGAGGGGTTTTGTATTGGTCGTCCCGACATCAACTCAAACGATTTCGGACGGCGCACTCCCTACGTCTGGCAATGGATGTTCGATGTCCAGCGAGAGTTGAGCGATCGTGTCGTGATCGCCGCTGCGTACCAAGGCAACGCCGGTCACAAGCTGGAACGGTACCGCGTTTACGATCAAGCCGTCCATCGAACCGGGCCGAGCGATTCAACCCCGTTCCAACAACGGCAGCCCTGGCCCGAATTCAACCTGATCGCACAAGTCGACGGCGCGGTGAACTCCACCTACAACGCGCTGACGGTGAAAATGGAGAGCCGCTATCGGAAAGGGTTGAATTTTCTCGTCGGCTACACCTGGGCAAAGGCTATCGATTCGGGCAGCACTATCGGAATCAACTCGGGCGACCGCTTCCCGGGCAACCACTACGACCTATTGAGTCTCGCAAAACAAAGTGACACCTTTTTGGGGTACGTACGTCTTTGTATGTATGGGAAATACAAAAGGCGTACGGCGGGATTTCGAGGCCCTGGAGAAGCGCCGTTTCAAAGCGATCCGGTTGGTCGAGCAAGGCTGTAGTCAGTCCGAGACAGCGAGGCGATTGAAGGTCGCGCGGCAAAGCGTCAGCGAGTGGCTGCGACGATACCGGCGTGACGGCGAAGCCGGGTTGCGCCAGGCCGGCCGCGCCGGCCGTAAGCCGCTGTTGGACGCCGCGCAGCTCGAACGCCTCGAGGCGTTGCTGCTGGAAGGCCCCGAGGCGCACGGCTTCCCGACGCCGCTGTGGAGCTGTCCGCGGGTCGCTCGTCTGATCGGAGACGAGTTCGGCGTGCGCTATCACGAGGGCCATGTCTGGAAGATCCTGCGGGCGCTCGG
The DNA here is from genome assembly GCA_965238125.1 of Bryobacterales bacterium. Lineage (GTDB taxonomy): Bacteria > Acidobacteriota > Terriglobia > Bryobacterales > UBA6623 > UBA6623. The sequence continues at coordinate 3,369,324 of OZ250179.1, forward strand.
TTGGAGCCCGCAACGGCCCGTCGGCAAAGCGCGGGAGCGCAACGAAGAGGCCATCCGCGGCTGGCAGCGCAAGACTTGGCCGGCCATTAAAAAAAAGCCCGCAAAGAAGAACGTACGATCGTCTTCATCGACGAAAGCGGATTGAGTCAGAAGCCGCATCGTTGCCGCACCTGGGCGCCGCGCGGCGAGACACCGGTGTTGGAGTTCAACTTCAACTGGGACAAGCTGTCGGTGTCGGCCGGGCTGACGTTGCGCAACTTTTACTTCCGGCTCTATCCCGGCGCGATCGGCGAGCTGGAGGTCATCGACTTCCTGAAGGCTTTGGTGCGCCACATCGACGGCCCACTGCTGATCGTCTGGGACCGGCTGCCGGCGCACCGCAGCCGCCTGGTGCGGGAGTTCATCCAGCTCTCCGAGGATCACATCGCAACGGAGTACTTGCCGCCCTATGCGCCGGAGTTGAACCCGGTGGAATACATTTGGGCGTACTGGAAGCAGCACGAGTTGCCCAACGTCTGCCCGAAGGACTACTGGGAACTCGACGAGCGCGCCCGCAAAGCGCTGCGGCGAATGCGCCGCAAACCGCGCTTGATTACCGCTTTCTGGAAACAGTCTTCTCTTTGTCTCGATTGACAGTATATTATGCGAGACTCAGTAAGCACCGAGAAGGGACTTTCGCAATTCCACATCGGCCGCAGACTCACGGCCTCCTTCCTTTACGACCTGCCCTTCGGCAAAGGGAAACGCTTCTTAAGCGGCGGCGGTTTGGCCGGCAAAGTCCTAGGTGACTGGCGGATGGGGAGCATCCTGACATTCGCGGAAGGCGGGCCCGCCTCGGTCAGCCACATCGGTGACCGCAACAACACAGGCTTCCCCACCTTCCCCGATGCCACCGGAATCAGTCCCAATCTGGACAACCCCACCCCGGACCGACTCTGGAACCGGGAAGCGTTCGACACGAATAACCCGGAACTCCGTGTCCGCGAAGGTAATGTCGGCCGCTCCGTGCTGCGACTTCCCGGGCTCGCGCTGGGATTTCTCACTCCTCAAGGACGTGACCCTCCGCGAAGGTCACCGGCTTCAGATCCGCTTCGAAGCCTTTAACTTCTCGAACCACCCCAACTGGATCGGATTTTTCTTCGACGCGAGAAGCCCCGTCTTCGGCATGGTTCCCGCCGCCAGGGGTCGCTTAGATTTGAGTTGGGGCGTTCCGGGTCCGCGCTGAGGAACTCACTACCTATGAGATTGCGCGCCATGTCGAAGCGGGCATTCCCAATGTCCTGGGAGTAGAACACGCCGGCCCCGGTGCGGAGGGTCCACTTGGCGGCCGGGCTCCAGACTATGCCCAGCCGGGGTGCCCAGTCATTGCGGTCCGTCCCGACCAGCCGTCGGCCCAGGAACGAGTCCCCGGCTTGAACGGCAACGCCGTCCGCATAGCTGCCGCAGGAGCTCGACGCTGCTTAGAAAGAAGAGTTGGTCTTTGACGATGGGTCCGCCAAACGTCAAGCCGAACTGATTTCGGATGAACGGGTTGTTCTTGCTTTCCGAATTCCACCGAGCGGCCTCGAATTTTCGGTTTCTGTAGAATTCGAAAACTGTGCCGTGAAACTCATTTGTCCCCGATTTGGTCGTCACAATGATTTGCGAGGTGGCGCGGCCGTGCTCCGCCCCGTAGACACCGGTCTGCACCTTGAACTTTCGGCGATATTTTCGCGAGCGAAAGGTAGTTGCGGCCGTTCAGGGGGAAGTCGACGAGTTGCTGTTCCGTGATGACGGTTCCGATCGCGGCGCTGTCTCGGGCGATGAGAGGCGCGCTCGCCGTCACTTCCACGATTTCCGCAACGGGTCCGATCTCCATCAGGAAGTCCGCGCGGGCGCGGTCCTCGACCTGCAGAACGACGCCGCTTCTCAATTGGGATTTGAAACCCTGCTTCTCGGCGAGCACGGTGTAGGGGCCGGGTTGCAGGAAGGGAATCGAGTAGCTTCCGCTCGCGCTCGTCTCAACCGTTCGGGATTGATTGGTGGACTCATTGGTGGCGCTAACGCGGGCACCCTGCACCGCGCCGGCGGAAGCGTCGCGCACAAAGCCGGCGATCTCCCCGAAAGCCTGTGCCGGCAGGTTGGATGCCGAGCAGAACACGGCCGCGAGGCCAAATAACCGCACGACCGTCGAGACATTCAACTCCTGGCAAGAAGAGGCCCTGCCGCCGGTTCACGGGTCGGCCGCACCCGTATTGGCAAGAAACCATCACTTCGATGTAGCCGGGTCTTCCCGAGAAGCAATGTTCTGTTTCATACTCTTCCCTGCGGTCTCGCGAGGGCGCCACGGATTTCGAACCCGGCGCCACTGCTCAAGTATGGCTTGCCGAAGACCCGGAATTTCGAGCCGGCGGCTCAGTACCGCTTCAAATAGAGATTCCGGAATTCCACCTTCATCGGGTCGCCGGTGTGGATTTGCAGACCGATCAGACCCTCGCTGACTCGATTTTGCACGTCGTCATCGACGACGACGCTCGTGACATAGCCGTTGAGGATGTGCATCAGGACGTTACCGCGGGCAACGACGTGCAGGCTGTTCCAATCATTGACCTTGATGTGCTTCTTGATTTCGTCCGCGTCTCGTAGCCGGCCGATCACGCGAGGTCCTTGTCGCTTTTCGATCTTGACCATGTCTCCCCGCCGGGCAATCAATCCGCGCGGCCCGCGTTCTTCGTAAAGCGCTCCCGTGAAGTTGTTGGCGAAATCGATGTCCGCCTGATAACCGCGCATTACCCATTTTCCCGCGCCGGGCAACTCGGCGCTACGGTATTGGACACCGCTATTGGTGGAGTTCATACGAAACTCGAGTTTGAGGTCGAAATCCTTGACCATCCCCCCACGCCAGATCAAGAACGTGTTTCGGGAGATGGGTTTGCCCCGGCGGGTTTGGCCGACGATATATCCGTGTCTTGCTTTCCAGTGAGCCGGATCGCCGTCCCATTGATCGAGAGTGCCGTTGAAGATCGATTTGAAACCATCGTGGTCGTCCTCAACGTAAGGCTCGGGACCGGACGGGGCCTGAGCCGCTGCCGGGCCGACCAGTACGAATCCGATCAGGGCGAGAATGGTGATCGTGAATGCACGGATTTTTCGCATAGACATTTGAGTACTCCATGGGCATGAGTCTTTGATCCCGGCCGGCCGGTCAGCGCGCAAAATAGCCGTCGCGGGAGCGGATTGAAATCCCCAGCCGTTTTACGCGCACGTCGACCTTGCGCCAAGTGCCGTCGAAGGCTTGATTTTGTGGATAGTAGGACAAACTGTAGACGCTGCGCAGTTCTTGTTCCACGAGCGGGAAGACGGGCTCCAAATCCTGAATCGACAGGGCCGGAAAAAGCCGTCCTCCGGAACGCTCGGCGAGCTTTGTCATTTGTTTCCGGGCCCGATGTGACCAGCCGCGTCCGAAACGTTCCCCGGAGCGCAAGAATACAGGATAGATCAACGCGTTCATTTCCGCCGCGCCGCGAAGCAGTTTTTTGAACGAGACGCGCGAGGGCATCTCCTGCCCGCTGATCCGGTTGTCGATGCCGTCGCTGATGACGATCAGCGCGTTGCGTTCGCCGGGGTGTTGCGGGAAATCTTCCGCGTAGGCGAGCACGACGGCGTCGTAGAGCGGCGATGCCCCGGAGGCGTCCGGTAGGCGGGCGATCGTTTCAAGCAGGGCCTCTCTTTCGTCGGTCAACCGCGAAATGACGTGAAAAGCGCTGCCCGCGAGCGCGTAGACGGCGACGCGGTCGCGCGGTCGCGCCAGCTCGACGAAACGCCGCGCGGCATTCTTCATGGAGCGCCGATCCGGCCGCGTGCTGCCGCTCAGATCCAGCAGAATGGCCAAATTGAAAGGCGTCTCGTCCGAGCCGGCGTTGCCGATTCTTTGGTCCGCTCCGTCTTCCGTGATGTCGAAGTCCCGTTTTCGTAAACCCGTCACGGGCCGACCCTGTTTGTTGTAGGCGGCAACGATCAGATTGACCATCCTGACGTCAGACCGAAAGACCGGGTCGGCGCCGGGGAGTGAAGCAGCCTGTTCGGAGTCATCCACCGGCGCCTCGGGCGTTTCCCGTTGCTCGGGGGGTTCGAGCAAGCCGGCCAAAATTTCGGGGGCTTGCCAGGGGAATTTGACCGGGGAATCCTTGGGAACTGAATAGTCCGTTAGTTCGATACGGCCGGGTTGGTTGGCTTCGACGCGGACGCGTCCGTAGGCAATACGCCAATCCGCGAGCCGGTCTTCGATACGCCAAAGCTGTTGGTCGTTGATGATGTCGACTGCTTTTTCGGAAAACTTGTAGCCGCGGGGCTTGACGAATTCGGCCGGTTTGTGGCGAGCATCGAGTCGAAATCGCGTGACGCGCCACGGAGCGCTGACCGATACGGTTCCACGGTCGGTTTTGAGCAAGGCGCGGCTAATCATGCCGCTGACCGAGATCGCCCCGTGTTCGGTCGTGACGTCGAGTAAGAAGTCAAAGGGGACCTGCACTTCCAGGTCGATAGGCTCGTTGTCGGGAGGGTCGCATTGCACGGCGATCACGGCGCCGACGCGGGCAACTTTCAGGTCGTCCTTGGTCGCCGATCGATTGTTTCCGCGGCCGTGGATCCGCAATCTCGCAACCGTTCCGACTTCGACCGAAATACCACCGACCGGATTGTAGAGACGCAGCGTGGTCGCTTCCGCGGCGTGGGCGGTGGAAGCGTAGATCGCCGCAAGGGCGAGGAGAGGAAGAAGCGGATGTGCGATCGTCCTCATAGCGAGGCGGCCTACGGTGCATTTATGGTAGCGCTGCGGGGAGAAGGGCGATGATCTCTCTCGCATCCGGTCGGTATGGTAATGGACAACTCCCGCTCCGGCGTAACGCTTTGCCGCGTACGTATTCGACCGGTCTCGCGGTCCCTCATCGAAAGCCTTCCCCCGGGAGTAAAGCAGAGGGGCTGCGGAGCCGGGTCCCGACCGTTCCGGTCCGCCGCCCCAGAAAACCTCGGCGAATACGGTGCCGGCTGTCGTCGAGCCGATCGACCTCGATCAGCGTGTACTCCTTCTGAACGGCGACCCGCGGTTTCAATGCCGACTCGATCGACCTCCCGTTGCGCAAGATGCCGATCGAAATCGCTTCGGCCGACTGCCGCGAAAATGCGCGCAGCACCTCGGTCGCTCCGCCGGTCACGCGGCGTCGGCCGAGCCGGAAAATGCGGTCGCCCCGCCGCACACCAGCCTGCTCGGCGGCCCCGCCGGGTTCGACCGAAGATACCATGACGCCTTGGCCGGGCGGATCGGCCAAGGTTAGGCCCGCCCCAACGCGGCGGCGTTCGGCCTTTTCGAGTCGATAGCCCGCATAACCCAGGTAACGGTCCCAATCCACCGGCTCGGAGGACCGCACCAGAGTTCGGACTTCGCCGCTCATGTCACGGCCGCCAACTTCGTTGATGACGTTTATGATTGCATCGAGATCTTCAAAGGGTCGCCCCGTATGAGCATAGTCGCGGTTCATGCGCCGCATCACATCATCGAAACAGCGCTCGTTGGCTGTCACCTGCCGCAGGGATAAATCGAGCAGATAGGCAATCAATTCGCCCTGTAGGTAGTAGGACACGCTGCGATCGGCTCGACCATATGCCGGGTAGACTTCCAGCCAAGCATCGATGCCGGCTTCCTCGGCCGATTGGCGCCGCGCGGCCGGGCGGCTCTCGTATTGATTAATCAGACGCAGCAGGCGCGCCATGAATTCGGGTTCGCCCGTCAAGCCGGCGCGCAATTGGATGTATTGCGAATAGGCCGAGGTGACGCCTTCGGTGAACCACAGCAAGGGTGTCGGGTTGGGTCGCGCGAAGTCGACGGGATCGAGCGAGCGCGGGCGGATGCGTTTGATGTTCCAAAGATGGAAGAATTCGTGGGCCGTCAACGACGCCATGTTGCATTCGGCGCATCGCGCCGGTCCCCAGATCGACGTGCCGTCGCGGTATTCCATTCCGCCGCCGTTGATGTCGGAGAAGTGATAGACGAACGTGTAGCTCGGGAACGGCGCGTCGTCCATCATTTCCACCGCGGCGGTCACGACGCGGCGGGCGGTCTGCTTGAGCAGCTTGAGATTGTACTCCCCGCCCCGCGGATACGCGACCACGCGGACGGTGCGGCCGGCGTGGAGAAATTGCGCTTCCTCGGATTCGGCAAGATGAACCGGCGTATCCACCAAGCGGTCGTAGTTGGGCGCCTCGAAGCGACCGCCCTTGCCGGCAAGCGTAAGTACTGTCTTCCAGTTCTTCGGGTGGTTCTCAAAGCGTATAGAAAACGGCTGTCGGCGGCTCGCCACCGGATAGAGCAGTACCTGCGGCAGATTCAAGCAAACGTGCTCGCCGTCGGCATAGGCGCCAAAAGGGCCCGGGCGGTCGGCCAGCACTTGGTAGGAAATCGTTGCTCGTGAGCCGGGGGCGGCCGTCACTCGCCACAACGAAGGGTTCTGCTTCTCGACGGGCAAAGCGCTTCCCTGATCGTCGGCCGCGCGAAAGTTGGTGACGTATTGCGCGAAGTCGCGCACCTGATAGGTTCCGCTCCAGACGGGCATCTGGAAGTCGCAGGTCGCCTGCTCACAGGTCGTTTCCAGAGCGACGGTGAGCCGGCCAGAGCGGGCCGTGGCGAGGTCCAGGGTGTAATCGGTCGCGGCGTCCGCGATGCCGAGCATCGCCGAGAGGGCGGCGAGGAGTGAGAAGGGTAAGCGGTTTCGAGCGGGCCGGTCCAACTCTTAGTATGCGCTGTCGGGTCGGGGCGGCGCTCGGTGGCGGGCGGAGGCTGCGACTCTCTATAAACCTTCGGAATGGGATGGGTTAGGTTGCTTTGGGTAGTCCGATTAGGCCTTGGGAGCGCTTTTCCCGAGAAGCTAATCCCGCCATCGGGGGAAGACGATAGAACATTTGTCGCCGACCCGACTTACGTCTCCACCTGGGCGTAGCCGGGGAAAGCCGCGCCGAGTCCGCGGAGGAGAATGGGACTCAGAAAGCGGTAGCTATGCTCAAGAATCGATTCTCATACCATTCCCTCGGGTTGTTGGCGGGCTGTGTTCACAGAGTTGGGAGGTCCGGCGTCGCCCTACCGGCCACCTTGGTCTTCGTGATCGGGACCGCGGTTCCAGCTCGGGCGGAGACGAGTGGCTCCGCGCAACGAGACGGTGTCGGGGCAGCCGCCTCGGCGAGCCCGGAGTCGGATCATGTGTCGGGTTATGTGTTAGGTCCCGGCGATGAGGTGACCGTACAGGTCTTGGGCTCCGACGAGGTCGCCTCCGGGCCGCTGAGGATCGGGCCCCACGGCTACCTCAGCATGCCGTTGGCGGGGCGCGTGGCGGCGGCCGGCAAGACCCTGGAGCAACTCGAGCAGCTCGTGCGCGAGAGACTGGCGACCTATATACGGGAGCCGCGGGTCAGCGTCGGCGCGGCTCGGTTCCGCAGCCGCCCGGTTTCGGTGCTGGGTGCGGTCAACCGTCCGGGCGTTCATCAGGTCGAGGGCCCCAAGAGCCTGATCGAGATGCTTTCGCTTGCCGAGGGCATCAGCCAAGACGCCGGCCCTTGGGTCAAGATCACGCGTCTGATCAAGAACGGAGTGATCCCGCTGCCGAGCGCGCGAACCGACGTGGGCGGCCGCTTCAGCGTGGCCCAGGTACGGTTATCCGACTTGTTGGAAGCACGCCGCCCGGAGCTCAACATTGCCGTCATGCCGCGCGACGTGATCGCCGTGCCGCGAGCCGAGATGGTTTACGTGATCGGCGGCGTGCACCGCTCCGGCGGTTTCCTGTTGAACGACCGCGAAAGCATGACGGTATTGCAAGCGCTGGCGCTGGCCGGCGGCCTCAAGGGGACGGCGAAGAAAAAGGCGGCGAAGATATTGCGCTCGCGCGAGGGCGTCGAGCGGGTCGAGATCGCCGTCAATCTATCGAGCATCATGGCGGGCCGGTCGACCGACGTCGCGCTCGAGCGGGAGGACATCTTGTTCGTGCCGCACAGCGGCGGCAAGGCGGCGGCAAAGCGCATCGCCGAAGCCGGGCTCGCGATGGGGACCGGCGTGATGGTTTGGCGCGCGGGCCGAGGGAACTAGGAAACTCTCGGCGGGACGGCCGCGGCGCGGCTCCCATCAGTCGCTTGTTCCAAGGAAACCGAATGGAGCACCCGAAAGAAGCCAACGGCGTGATGCCGATTACCCCGGAAGGACGAGCGGGGCGTCGGATCGAGGCGAGCGGCGTGGAGCGGCCGGTCCGTATGGTCTACGGCGAGGTCGTCGATCGGGAAAGCGAGGAGGATGGCGGCGCGGGGTCGTTGTTCGAGTACGGTCGCATACTGGCGCGCAATAAGGGCACGCCGCTGATTGCGGCGTGCCTGGGGGCGCTGGCGGGATTTCTGCTGAGCTTGCCGCAAACGCCGATTTACCAAGGCCGCACGACGCTCGAGATCGAAAGTCTCAATGAAAACTTCTTCAACCTGCGCGAGGTCAACCCGACGACCGTCAACAGCCGCTTCAATACGGAGTTTGACATCGCAACGCAGGTGAAGATCCTCCAAAGCCGGACCTTGATCGGCAAAGTGGTCGACCGGCTCGAACTCTACGCCGGCGAGCGGTTCACCGCTTCCGGCGGCCGACTCTCGGCTTGGAGAGGAGCGCTGGGACTCCCTGAGTCCCTCCCCGTTCCGCCTCGCGAGCGAGCTATTGAAGCGTCGCTTGCCGCCTTCACGGTCGAACCCTCGCGAAGGACGCGCATTGTCGAGATCGTGTCGGAATGGCCGGACCCCGGCTTGGCCGCCGATTTCGCCAATACGTTGGCGGACGCCTTCATCGAGCACAACCTCGAGGCGCGCTGGAAATCGACCCAACGCAGCGGAGAGTGGTTGGGGCGGCAGTTGACCGATCTGCGTGTCAAGCTCGAACACTCGGAAGAGCGTCTGCAGCGCTACGCCCGTCAAAGCGGATTGTTGTTTACCGCTGAGCAAGACAGCGTCGCCGAGCAGCGCTTGGCGCAATTGCAAGCGGAGCTTTCCCGCGCCCAAGCCGAGCGCATCTCGAAACAATCGCGTTTCGAGTTGGCTCGCGGCGTCGAGCCCGAGGCGTTGCCCGGCATTGTCGACAACACGACGCTGCGCGGCTATCAGGTGCGGCTGACCGAGCTGCGGCGCGAACTGGCCGACTTGAGCTCGACCTTTACTCCGGCGCACCACAAGGTGAAGAGTACCGGCGCCCAAGTCGCCGCCCTGGAATCCGCGCTCGCCAAAGAGCGCTCGCACGTGATCGTGCGCATCCAAAACGATTACGAAACATCACTAAGGCGCGAAAGACTGCTGGCGGACGATTACGCGAATCAAGCACGGCTGGTGTCGGAACAAGCGGGCCGAGCGATTCAGTACAACATCTACAAACGCGAGGTCGACACGAATCGCGACCTTTACGACAACTTGCTCAAAAGGGTCAAGGAAGCCGGCGTGGCCTCGGCCATGCGGGCGGGCAATATCCGCATTGTCGACCGCGCCGAGCCGCCGCGAAAGCCCGTGAAGCCCGACCACGGGGCCAACGCGCTGTTGGGTCTTTTGGGAGGAGTCTTGGTGGGGATCGCTTTCGTCATCGTCTCGGAGCGCGCCGACCGCACGCTGCGCCGGCCCGGCGACGTGGCGAACTACCTCCGCGTGCCGGAGTTGGGCGTGATTCCATCGTTGGCGGCCGAGGCGGGGTCACGATCAAAGGGGAGACGAAAGCAAGCGGCGGCAAGTGCCGAGGCGGGGCCGATCGGGCTGCTGCCCGCCGCGCAATCGGAGACGGGGGAGGCCGTGGAGTTGAGCTCTTGGCAACAGAAACCGACCCTGATCGCCGAATCGTTTCGGGCGACGCTGACGTCGATCTTGTTCGCGGGTTCGAACGGCTCGGCGCCCGATCTGCTGGTCGTCTCGAGTCCGTCGCCGGGCGAAGGCAAGACGACGGTCGTCAGCAATCTGGCGATTTGTCTGGCGGAGATCAATCGACGGGTTCTGCTGATCGACGCCGATATGCGCAAACCGCGCGTCCATAAGGTTTTCGGCATTCCCAACGGCTGGGGGCTGAGCGATTTGCTTCGCCTTCCCGCCGGCACGGACGACGACATGCCGATCGAGCAATTCGTGGTCAAGACCTCCGTCCCGAATCTCTACGTGCTGCCGAGTGGTACACCGACCCATTCGATACCGAATCTATTGCACTCCCCGCGAACCGCGGAAGTGTTGGCCCGCTGCCGACGCGAGTTCGATACGGTGCTGATCGATACGCCTCCCATGATGCAGATCTGCGACGCCCGCGTGCTTGGGCAGATGGCCGACGCCGTCGTGTTGGTCTTGAGGGCCGGGCAAACAACGCGCGGGACGGCGCGGGCCGCCGCCGAACGCTTTCTCGACGACGGGACGCATCTGCTGGGAACGATTCTCAATTCCTGGAATCCCAATACGAACGGCTACGGCTACTACGACAGCTACCGTTACTACGACGGCTACTACGGCGACCGTGAGGAAGCCGAAAACACCGCCAAGGCGGCCGAGAAGACAGCCTGAACTTTCCGTTCGCCTTTTCCTTCCCGAACCGATAAGAACTCTTATGTCGGATGTCGATCTGTCCTCGGTCCGTGTTGCCTACCCGGCGACCGCCGCTCCCGCCGCGGCGGCTTGGCGTGGACCGGCCCGGCGCTGGGCCGCCGCCGTCGCTCCGCTGACGCGGCTGCTCTTCGATGTTGCCGCGCTCTGGGCGGCTTGGCACGCCGCCGTCGAGGCGCGACTGGCGCTGAATCCGCTGCTGCCGCGGGTGCTCGAACGCGGTGAGTTGATCGACGTCGCTCCTCCGCTTTCCTCGATTGTCTTGTTGTGGGTCTTGACGGCGTTCTATCGCGGTTCCTATGGCGGCGGTCGCAACCGAGCCGCTTCCTCGGCGGCGGCGGCGCTTCACGACGCGGCGGAGTCGACCTTCATTGCCGGTGCGTTGATCGTGGTGGTGACCTATTTTTCGCGCCAAGCCGGCGCGGATCTGTCGCGATCGTTCACCGCTCTGTTTGTCCCGCTTAATTTCGTGACGATGATGACGGGCCGTTACGCCGCGTTGTTGGCCGTTTCGGTTCTTGAACACCGCTTCGCGATTCCCGAGCGGGTTGCGGTGGCGGGATGGGGCCGGCCCGCGGCGGACCTAATCGAACGGTTGCGGCAAGCCGGTGAATCGATCGAGGTGGTCGGGGTCATTCAGCCGGCCGAGAGGCGAAAGACGGGTCGGGAGGAATCGGGGCCGTCGCTGCCGCTGATCGGCAAGACCGCGCAGCTCGGCGCGCTCGTCAACATTCACGCTCTTGACCGAGTCGTGATGATTGAGGGACATCTTGACGCCGAGGAGACCGAAAAATGCGCCGTGGTGCTGAAACGCATGGGTGTGACGGCGAGTCGCGCGGTGGCCGCCGCCGGTCCCGATGCGCGAATCGAGGTTTCCGAGCGCTACGGTTTGCAATGGGTCGAGCTGCGCCCGGTTTCGCACACTCGCGGGGAGGAATTCCTTAAGCGAGGCTTCGACCTGGTGGTCTCGGGGGCTCTGTTGACTGCTCTGGCCCCGCTGCTGGCGGCCGCGGCGTTGGGAATTAAGCTGACTTCTCCCGGCCCGGTTTTCTACCGCGCGCCGCGGGTCGGCAAGGGCGGGCGGCATTTTCAATTCTTGAAATTTCGCTCCATGTACACGGACGCCGCCGGGCGAGGCGGTTTAGGCGCGCGCAACGAACACAGCGGGCACTTGTTCAAAATTCGACGCGACCCGCGGATCACGCCTTGGGGCAGATTGCTGCGGCGTTCGAGCATGGACGAGCTGCCGCAGTTGGTCAACGTGTTGCTGGGGCAGATGAGCCTGGTGGGGCCGCGCCCGCTGCCGGCGGAAGACCTCGACCCCGACGGCCAAAGCCGTCGTTTCCGCGAATGGGCCGACGAGCGTTCTCGCGTGCTGCCGGGGATTACCGGGCTGTGGCAGGTGAACGGTCGCAGCGAGCTGCCGTTTGAAAAGATGATCGAGCTGGATCTGGGTTATGTCCGAAACCGCGGCCCGCGCTTGGATCTGCGGATCCTGCTCGAGACGCCCCCGGCGGTGTTGACCGGCCGCGGGGCCTACTGAACGTCGGCGAGCCGTACTCGGTGAGACGAACCAACACGCATAGGGGCTCCCCATTGATGAGTTTCGGTGCTCGGGGTCTGGTCAGCGAACTCCCGCGGGTTCGCGGGTTGCCGTAGTGTTGACGGCCTCATCGCATACCGCTCCCTTACGGTCGCGGCTCGGTTTGGGGCGGCTCGACTTCACGGCACTTTATCTAGGAGGTTCTATTTCATGACGGATTCGTTCGGGGCCGGCGTCACGGCCCGGCATGTCGACATCATTGCCGAGATCGGCATTAACCATAACGGCGATCTCGCCATTGCCAAGCAGCTCATCGATATGGCGAAGGCGGTCGACTGTGATGTCGTCAAGTTCCAGAAGCGCACGATTGACCAAGTCTATACGGCGGAATTTCTCGACTCGCCTCGTGAAAGCCCTTGGGGCTCGACGCAGCGGGCGCAAAAAGAAGCTCTTGAATTCGGGCGCGCCGAATTTAACGAGATCGACGCCTATTGCCGCTCGCTCGACATCGAGTGGACGGCCTCGGCCTGGGATGTCGACAGCCAATTGTTTTTGCGGTCGTATGATCTCCCGCGCAACAAGATCGCTTCGGCGATGATCGGCCACCTCGACTTGCTCGAGGCCGTCGCCGAAGAGGGCAAGCCGACCTTCATTTCGACCGCCATGACCGGTTACGAGGAAATCGATCGGGCCGTGGAAGTGTTTCGACGCCGCGATTGTCCTTTCACGCTGATGCACTGCGTTGGCGAGTACCCGGCGCAGGCGCCGTCGCTGAATTTGCTGATGATTCCCGAGCTGCAGCGTCGTTACGACTGCCCGGTCGGCTATAGCGGGCACGAAGCCGGCGTGAATGCCGCCGTGCTGGCTTCGATGATGGGGGCCGTGGCGATCGAACGCCACATCACGCTCGACCGCTCGATGTACGGCAGCGATCAAGCGGCGTCGCTCGAAAGGCGAGGCCTGGAGTTGATGGTGGGCTATATTCGCTCGATCCCGACGGTATTGGGAGACGGGGTGAAGCGAGTCAGCGACGAGGAGCAAAAGAACGCCGAAAAACTGCGCTATTACTCGTCGGGGTCGGCCGAGGAAGACTCGCCGGTTTCGGTGGCGCAAGGGAGATAGCGAGGGGTTGGTGTAGGATGCCGGCTTCTCGGGCCGCAGTTTCGTCGCGCCGTGTCGTGTTGATCTTGCAGGCGCGCATGGGCTCGACGCGCCTGCCCGGCAAGTCGCTGCTGCCGTTGGCGGGGCGACCGTTGCTGGCGAGAATGCTTGAACGGGTTGGACGCGCACGGCGGGTGAACGAAATCGTTGTCGCGACCACGCGCCAACCCGATGACGATGCGCTCGCCGAACTGGCCGCGGCCGAGGGCGCGGCGGTTTATCGCGGAGCCGAAAACGACTTGGTCGAACGTTATCGACGCGCCGCAGAAGTCTACCAGGCGGGTCTAGTGGTCCGGTTGCCGGCCGACAACGCCGTTCCCGAGCCCGACGAGATCGACCGCATCATTGAATGCCACCTGCGCGGGGAAAGCGAGTTCTCCTCGAACCTGGCCGAAGTCATGGGCAACGGCTATCCCGACGGCATTGGAGCGGAAATTTTCGAGCGCTCGGCGCTTGAGGAAGTCGCGGCGCGCCCGCTCAACCCAGTGCTGCGAGAGCATCCGCACCTGAACTTCTTCGACTACCACGCGCAGAAACCGGTCGAGCCCGCTCGTTTTCGCGTGGGGACCATCGAGTGCCCGGCGGGGTTTCGGCGTCCCGAATTGCGGCTCGACGTCAACACGGCCGAGGACTATCGTTTCTTGGCACAACTGTACGACGATCTCTATCCGCGCAATCCGAATTTCCACATCACCGAAATCATTGATTGGTACGACAACGTGTACCGAGATGCGAAGCGAACCGTGACGGTGAGGGGCTGAGAAACAGTTGGTGACGGGCGGTCTCTGTGAACCCGCGGTATTGATGACACCGTCATGCGGATTGGTGTCGGCGACTCCGGTCGCTAGGTCGGGTTGACGGACCGCCTTCCTGTCGCCCTTTCAGGGCTCAACCTCGTTTAGGTTCCGTACCTGGGGTTTCGCCTTCGGCTCCACCCCAGGCTATATTCCTCCCGCCGCTTCGCGGCTCGGCAGCGTCTGTTTTTTCGGCCCCCCAGCGCTGAGGCCGGCCCAGACGCGTAACGGCGCGCCGATTCGCTTCGGCGATTTACAGCCCACCATGAAAGAAAACTCCCGCCTGGTCTATTGGAACGGCCGGTTGATCCCCGAATCCGAAGCGCGCTTGTCGATCTACGACTCGGCGCTGATGTTCGGCGACCTGGTCTTCGAGATGACGCGTTCGTTCAACGGCGTGCAATTCAAGTTGCGCGAACATCTCGAACGCCTCTACGCCTCGATGAAAGCCGTCCGTTTGACGCCCCCCATCGCTATCGATCGGATGGAGCGCGCCGTCAACGAAACCATCGAGGCCAATCGCCCGGCCTTTGCCGCGGACGACGAATACCGCGTCATGATCGACATCTCGCGGGGGTTGCTGTCGATCTACGAGGGCATCGGCGGCGTCGACCCCGGCCCCAACGTCATCATCGCCGTCTTCCCGCTGCGTTGGACCGTGGCGGGAATGGGACGGTTGTTCGACAGCGGCATCAACGCCGTCGTGCCGTCGCAACGCGCCATCCCGGCGCACTTGCTCGACCCGAAAATCAAGAACCGCAGCCGGCTGCACTACCTAATGGCCAACATCGAAGTCAGCCGTTTTCGCGGCGAAGACAACTGGGCTTTGTTGCTCGATCCCGACGGCTTGGTCGCCGAGGGGACCGGCGACAATTTCTTCATCGTGCGCGACGGGCGGCTGATCACGCCCGAAGGACGCAATATTTTGCGCGGCGTCAGTCGCGCGTATGTGATCGAGGAACTTGCTCCGGCCCTGGGATTGGAAGCCGTTGAACAAGACATCGAGCTCTATGACGTGATGACCGCCGAAGAGGCTTTCATGACCGGCACGCCGTTCTGCCTGCTGCCGGTTTGCCGCCTCAATGGCCAAGCGATCGGCGATGGGCGGGTGGGTTCGGTTACCCGCAAGCTGCTCGACAAATGGAGTGCCAACGTCGATCTCGATATTGCCCGCCAGATTCAAGGCTGGGATAAGGAAGGCGGGTCGCTCGGGAGCGGCACAACGCCCTACCGTTTCAACTCCGACGAGTAACGATTTCTTGTTTGAAAGGAGAGAGCATGTCCTCTCGATTGACCGCGGAAGGTTTGTGTTTGGACGAATATTCCGCCAATGACGCCTACGCCGCCGTGCATTTCAAGCGTGCGGTGGGCGAACTTCCCGAAATGGAATCCGCCAAGGCGATGGCCGGGCTCGTGGCCGACCGCCTCGGCCCCGACCAATCTCTGCTCGATGTCGGTTGCGGCGCGGGCCACTATTTACGCTCGTATAAGAAAGCTGTCTCGACCCCGTTTCGCTATGTGGGCGTGGACTACTACACGATCTTTCTCGACAAAGCGCGCCAGGCTTGGGCCGACGAACCGATCGCCGAGTTTCGCCAAGGCAGCATCTTCGAGTTGCCCGTCGCCGACCGGGAATTCGACGTCGTGACTTCGAGCACTTTGTTGATGCATTTGCCGAGCATCGTCAAGCCGCTTGGTGAACTGATTCGCGCCGCCCGCAAATGGGTCTTGGTGCGCACGATGATTGGCGAGCGCAGCTTCCGCATCCAAGAAGTACTCTCGAAGCCGACCTGGGCCTACACCGACGTGCACGCCGAGGAGGAGTTCGACGACAACGGCGAACCCCGCGCCTTTTCCTACGAAAACATCTATTCGAAGGACTATTTCAGTGCCGTTGTTCGTCGGCACGCGCCTAACGCTTCGCTTACCTATCTCGACGACGATCAGTTCCAGGCCGAAAATATTCAGCAATCCGCCGACACGGAAGGGCTGGCCAACGCCACCCGCATCGTCGACGGCAAGCAAGTATTCGGTTACGTCTTGTTGCCCTACTGCTTCGCGTTGATCGAGCTACCTTCGTGAGCGTTCGCCACGCCATCGGTATTATGCAGGGGCGGCTGCTGCCGGCTCGGGAAGGGCGTATTCAAGCCTTTCCGGCCGGGCGTTGGGCCGAGGAATTTCCTCGCGCCGCCGCGGCCGGGCTCGACTCGATCGAGTGGATTTACGACGACGACCCGCCGGGGGTGAATCCGCTTGAAACCGCGGAGGGCATCGATGCCGTTCGGCAAGCGGCGGCCGCGACGGGCGTCGTTGTCGGGTCGATCTGCGCCGACCGATTCATGGTTCGGCGACTAGTCGATCGCCGGGGCGACATCGATGGGGCCGCGCTCGAGGATCTGCGTGGCCTGATCGAGAAAACCGCAAGGCTTGGGGCCGCGCACATCGTACTGCCCTTTGTCGACGCCTCGGCGTTGCCCACGCCGCCCGAGCGCGCCGGGCTCGAAAAGCTGCTCGCCGAGGTGCTGCCCGACGCCGAGCGCTCCGCAGTCGAGCTGCATCTTGAAACCGACTGGGCGCCGAGGGAGTTGGCGGAGTTCGCGGGCCGTGTCGGTCATCGGTTATTGCGGGTCAACTACGACATCGGCAACAGCGCCTCGCTCGGCCGTGACCCGGCCCAGGAGCTGTCGTTGTTGCGGCCCTACCTCGACAGCGTCCACATCAAAGACCGAGTGCGGGGCGGCTCGACCGTGCCGCTCGGCTCGGGCGACGCCGATTTCGCGGTCTGTTTCGAGGGGTTTCGGCAAGCCGGCTACGAACGAGCGTTCATCTTACAGGTCGCCCGCGATCCGGTTGTCGACGAGGTTATTTGGGCACGCCGAAACCGCTGTTTCGTGGAAGGCTTCCTGCAAGGTCTCGGTCTCCGAGGCGACGGCCCGACCCAACCGGCGCCGCCAAGAGAGGATAGCGTCGTTCACGGGAGCGTCGTGTTGGGGTAGGCCCATGAAGATCGGCCGGGAGCGTCAGAGGGCTGGAGAAGACGAAGCCCTGACGTGGCGTGAGGCTCCAGCCTTGCCGCGCCCCGAGTCGTCGGGGCGTGTCTTCGATCGCCGGCTTGCGAGTTCTCGTGAGTTCGGGGACACGAACCGACGAATCGGTTCGCGGTAAGCGTGGACGCTCGCGCCACGTCACCGCCCAACCTGACCGCTTCTCATGAATTTGGAACTCGCAGACCATACGGTGTTCGTCGGCGGGTCGAGCCGCGGAATCGGCTTCGCCATCGCCGATGCTTTTCTTGACGAGGACGCCCGGGTCATCATCAGCGGACGCGATCGCGAATCGCTTGAGCGCGCCGCCGGCGTGCTTGGAGAGGGGCGCTTGGACCGCTTGTTCGCCGTCGAAGTCGACCTGAGCGACGAACGCGGCATCGATCACGCCCTCGATGCCGGGCGGGACGCTTTCGGGGAACTCGCTGTCGTCGTCGCGAATGTGGGCGACGGACGCGCGACCCAAGGTTGGGACGTCGAGCGCGGCGAATGGGAAGCCGTTCTCGAACGCAACTTGCTTGGGAGCATGGACCTGGCGCGCCGCGCGATGCCCGACCTGATCGCGCACCGGGGATCACTGGTGATGATTTCGTCGATCGCCGGCAGTGAGGCCATCGGAGCGCCGATCGCTTACGCGGCCGCCAAGGCGGCGCTCAACAGCGCGGTGGGCTCGCTCGCCCGCACACTAGCCCCTCATGGCGTTCGCGTCAACGCCGTTGTTCCGGGGAACGTGCTCTTCCCCGGCGGATCGTGGGAGCAAAAGGTCGACGAGCGGCCCGAGTTTTGGCGGGACTACATTGACCGCGAAGTGCCCCTCAAGCGCTTCGGGCGGCCCGAGGAAATCGCCCAAGCCGTCGTGTTTCTGGCCTCGCCAAGGGCTTCATTCATCACTGGCGCCGCGCTTGTGGTCGACGGGGGGCAGACGCGTACTCATGGTTGAAACGAAAACCGAATTGCCCGCCGAGGTCGAAACCGAACCGCGCGAGCGATCGGCGGTGCGAGGGCTCGCCGAGCGTTTCGACCTCGCCGGCCGGGTTGCTCTGATCACCGGCGGCGGCGGGATGTTGGGCTTCGAACACGGCTCGGCGATTGCCGCGGCGGGAGGCCTGCCCGTCTTGCTCGACATCGACCCGGATCGCGCCGAGGCGTCAGCGTCCCGCATTCGCTCCCGCTATGACCGCCCGGCGGTCGCCGTCGTCGCCGACATCACGAGCGAAACGTCGATTCGCACCGCCTTCGCGCGAGTGCGGGCCGAGTGCGGCGCCGTCGAGATTCTGATCAACAACGCCGCCCGCAATCCCGGGGTCGGCGGAGCGGGTTTGACCGGCGGCGCGGCGACCCGGCTTGAGAACTATCCGCTCGATGCTTGGCGGGCCGACCTCGACGTCGGGCTTACCGGAGCATTCCTGATGAGTCGCGTTGTCGGAGCCGAGATGGCTCGGCAAGGCTCGGGGGTGATTCTGAACATTGCCTCGGACCTGGCGCTGGTCGGCCCCGACCAACGTCTCTACGAACTTCCCGACACGCCGGCCGGAGAGCAACCCGTCAAGCCCGCCGGCTATTCCGTCGTCAAGGCCGGGTTGCTCGGGCTTACCCGCTATCTGGCGACCTATTGGGCCGACCGAGGCGTTCGCGTCAACGCTCTTTCGCCCGGCGGCGTCGAAGCCGGGCAAGACCCCGCCTTTTTACAACGCTTGGCCGAACGCATACCGCTCGGGAGAATGGCGCGCGTCGATGAATACCAGGCGGCCGTGGCCTTTCTGGTTTCCGACGCCTCGTCCTATATGACCGGGGCCAACCTCGTTATCGATGGAGGAAGAACGTGCTGGTAGCCGAAAAAGCGCCGCGGTCCGAGACGCTTCCGGCCGCGCCCCTCCCGCAAGCGCGCGCCGCCGCGCCCGCGGCGGTTTCCTCACCCGGCCCGCCCGCCGTCGCCCCCGCGATAACCCGGAATCTGTTTCTGGTGCAAGCCCCGTTGCAGGCTTTCAACGCCATCGAGGCCGTTGACGCTTTCGGCCTCGACTCGGGTGAGTGCCGCGTCGTGTGGTTTCACTCGGCCTCGGAACGCAACGATCGCCAAACTCTCGAAATCCTGCGGCGGGGTGAATGGGGCGCGGTTGACATCGTCGGCTACGGCGATAAGAGGTTTTCGTCATGGCGGCAACGTTTCTCACAAGTACGAGCGCTTGCCGCCGAGCACGGCTCCCGTGAACATCTCTTCGTCGGCGACTACGCTTTCGATCTGATGCGGCATTTCGCCAACAGCGTTCGGGCCCGACGCAAGACGATTCTCGACGACGGCAACTCGACACTGTTGATCGACCGCGCCCGGCGCGAGCGCGGCCGCCCCTATTTCTTGCCGCGCGGTTTCAGTGGACGGGCGAAGCATTTCGTCAAGAGCGCACTGTGCGGCATGCGGTCTCGCGTCGCCGACGACCTCGACTTTTTCACCATCTATCAACTCGACTCGGCCGGCGAAGACTCGCGAGCCGACGTGACCACGAACCGCTACGAATATTTTCGGAGGCGTCTGCTCAGCGCGCACCAAAGCGAGGAGACGTTGTTTCTGGGCACGCTGATGTCGGAAAAAGATCTGATGACGGAGGCGGCTTATCTTGACTATCTCGGCCGCGCCTTGGAGTGCATCGGCGATCGCTCCATCGTATATCTGCCGCACCGCAAGGAAGACCCCGCGAAGCTTGCCGCCATCGAGAAGCGCTTCGGCGTGCGGATTGGCGACGCCCCGATGCCCTTTGAATACCGGCTTTGCTATTCCGGGACGCTTCCCAAGCGCGTTGCCGGGTTTCTGACTTCCGCGTTCGACACCAGCCGCGTGCTGGTCGGCGACCGCGTGCCGATCCGCGCCTTTTGGATCGATCCGCTGGATTGCGTTCCGTCGATCCGCGCCGAGATCGCCGAGATCTATCGCTACTACGAATCCTACGCCGAAGGCGATTTCGAGCTGGTCAAAAAGTACTGAAAACTGTTTCAGAGCCCCGACCGCAAGGGAGGGGTCAGCGTCGGCTGAGCAGGGCGACTTTCGGCTCATGAATCCGATCAAGATCGTTATTTGGGATCTCGACGAAACCCTCTGGCGGGGAACGTTGTCGGAATCGGGCGTCGAGGCCGACTCCGTCGTGCTCGACACGGTACGCGAACTCTCGCGCCGCGGCATCATCAACTCGATCTGTTCGAAGAACGACCCGGCCGCCGCCCGCGCCGAGCTCGAGCGTCTCGGGATTTCCGAAGAGTTCGTCTTTCCCGAAATCGCCTGGACGCCGAAAGGACCCGCGATCGCGCGCATTCTCGACAACTGCCGCTTGCGCGCCGCCAATGCCTTGTTTCTCGACGACAATCGCTCGAACCGCGAGGAGGCGCAATACTACAACCCCAAGCTCGAAGTTCGCGGACCGGAATTCATCCCGCGACTGCTCGACGACCCGACGCTGAGTGGCAGACCCGATCCCGACCGGCAGCGCCTGGCGCAATACAAGCAACTCGAGCAGCGGTCACGCGAGCGGCGCTCGCTTGGAGACAACCGCGCCTTTCTCGAACAATCCCGCATCGAGGTCGAGCGCATCGAGGAGCTCGAACCTCATCGCGAGCGCATTCTCGAGCTCATCGGCCGCGCCAATCAATTGAACTTCACGAAAGTCCGCTCGACCGCGACGGAGTTCGATCGGCTGCTCGCGGACCCCACTATCACGAGCCTCGGGTTCCACGTCCGCGACCGTTATGGCGACTACGGCGTGGTCGGGTTCGCCGCTGTCAACCGCGCGCAGCACCGCCTGGTCCATTTCCCTTTTTCGTGTCGCGTGCTCCACCTCGGCGTAGAGCAATGGGTCTGGCACGGGCTCGGTAGGCCCGCCGTTGCCGTCGAGGGCGAGACGGCGGTAACGCTCGACTCCTCGGCTCCTCCCGATTGGATCCGAGCCGCCGCCGATGCCGCCGCTTCCCGCGCGGCCGGTTTGCCGCCGGCAAGCGCTCCCGCCGCGCGCCGGGCGACGAGAATTCTTCTCAAGGGAGGCTGCGACCTCGAGCAGATGGCTCATTACTTGAGCTACGACGGCCTCGATATGGACGAAGAGCTGACCTACATCGGCCGTGCCGGAGAGCCGATCCATCACGAAGACACGACCTTACTGCTTGCCCCGCTCGATCGCCGACCCGACGAACTCGCCGCCGCGATCGAGGGGCTGCCGTTCTGCGACGCCGACATGTTCTCGACGCGCTTGTTCGACCGAGACCATGACGCCGTCGTCTACAGCCCGTTGATGGATTACTCGCGTGCGCTCTACCGTCGCCGGGACAGCGGAGTCGAAATCCCATACGGTCAGAGCAATCTGCTCGCCCGCGTGTCGGACCCGACGCCCTCAGCCGAGCGTCCGCGTTGGTTGACCGAATCGTTTCTCGAAGGCTTTGCCCGGGATTTTGAGCACCTCGGGCCCATCCCGCCCCAACAGTTCACACGAAATCTTGGCAGACTTCGGGCGAGGATTCCCGGCAGGTTCATCTTGCTCAACGGCGTCGAACTTCCGCACCCGAGCGACCCGGCCGGGGTGCTTCTCGAACGCCACCGGGTCATGAACCGCGCTGTCGACGAATTCGTCGCCTCGACGGAAAACTGCGCTCTTCTCGACGTTCGCCGAATTGTGGAAAATCCCGAACAGTTGAGCGATTCGCTGCGTCATTACCGCCGCGAAGTCTACGCCCGGATGAGTAGGGAACTGGCCGCCGTATTGCCGACCGATTCCGCCGAACCGCTGCGAACGAGCCGCCTGCCGCGAGCCCGCAACATCATCCAACGTCGCCTGGGCCGCTTGAAGCTGCGCTGGCGGCGATGGGCGGCGGTCTGAGGTGAGACTTTCGATTGAGAGGAGGGGAGACAAGCTGAGAGCTTGTCTCGACTGGGGGCTAGGACAAACAAGAGTGTTTGTCGCTACTGGGAGCGGGCCGGCTTCGAGGCTTTTCTGAATGGCCGCTACGCACGTCATCCGCTCTCTCCCTCTCCCGACCGCTGCTGCCGGCGGCCGGCGCGCCTGCCGTGGCCCATTTGGCTTGTCGTCGCTTATCTCGGCGCCATCACGATTTTCGGGAAGGGGCCGACTTACCTGGGGTACCCGCCGCTGTTCTGGGGGGAGGCGGTCCTTGCGGTCGGCTTGGTTTGGACGCTGTGGCGGCAGGGCATGTCGATCCTCGGGCCGCCGGTTCTGCGGCGGCTCTCGACGGCGGTCCTTCTGTTTCTGCTCTGCGGAGCCGTCCTGACCGCGCTGAGCTTTCCCGAGTGGGGCATTGACGCGCTACGCGACGCGGCGGTCTGGTACTACGGCGGTTTCTATTTCATCGGCCTCGCCTTGGCCTCGCGGACGCGTGTCGCCGACCGGGTTTGGAAAATCTGCGCCGGCTTCTGGGTCTGTGCATTGTTTTGGGGCGTGGCGGAAAATCTCACCGACCACGCTCTGTCAGCCGCTTCGCCGTTGATTCCTTGGCGGCAGGTGCCGGTACTGTCAGGTTCACACAGCCACGTGATTCAGAACATGTCGTTGGGTGCGATCGTTGTGGTCGGCGGACTTTGGAAAGTCAAATCCCCGGCGGGACGGCTGCTGTTGCAAGCCGTCGCGCTGACCGGGTTCGTCTTTGCGCTTCTGGCGTGGGGACGCGGCGTTAAGGTCGGGCTGGCCGTGGGCATCTTCGCCGTCGTGGTGCTCGGTCTCGGTCGCCTTCGTTCGTTGCGCCTGTCCGCGCGCCTCGGTCGGTTGGCGGGGATGGGGCTGGTCGCGGCGATTGTTGTGGTGGGCGTCGGCGGTGTCGGAGTCGGCGAGCTGGGGCACATCGCGCGCTTTGAAGAGATTTCGTTCGCCGGCAGCGAGGGGTCGATCTATTGGCGGCTGGTGTGGTGGCGAAACCTGCTTGACGAGCTCGTTGCCCGCGATGTCGTCTTCGGACTGGGCTTTGGTGAAAACCTCGGTTTCTACAACCCCTATCTTCTCGACGATGAGGACTCCGCGTTTCCCATCCGCGCCCCGCATAACGTGAACATGACGGTGCTGACACGGATGGGAGCGGCGGGTTTTCTGCTGTGGAGCTCGATCTTGATTTTGGGAATCGGGGGCTTGTTTCTGCGGCTGTGGCGCGGCGGAACGTCAGGCCGCCTCTTTCTCGCCCGCCGCCGGGAAGAACTGGCGTTCTGGCTGCTGATGCTGTTGACGACCTGGGGCAACGGGTCCTTCGGCGTGCTGATGGAGGGACCGGTGTTGGGCGTATGGTTCTGGTTCGCCCTCGGATTTGCTTCCGGCCGTTCCGTCTATCTCCCGGCCGCGCACCGATTCATCCACCGAGACGTCCGCCCCCCAAACCGAGCCGTGAACGTGAGTGAGCGGTATGCGATGAACCCTCGCTAAGTTCGCGGGTGGTGATGATCCCGGAAACGTGGCGGGTGAGTGGCCCGCGGGCTCGGTTGAGATGGACTTCCGGTTTCGGCCGGAGCGGTTGTGGGCCGCGGCGGGTTCGCCGCCTCTGTTGCGGTCACGCGTTTCGTCTCATACCGCTCACTCACTTTCGCGGCTCGGTTTGCTTTTCCCATGCGCGTTCTGATGTTCCATAACCGTTACCGCACGCAGGGCGGGGAAGACCTGTCGGCGGTCCAGGAGACTCGTGCTCTTGAACAACACGGCGTCGAGGTCATTGCCGTCGAGGCCGACAACGACTTGCCCGCGGATGCCGGGCTCCTCGACGAAGCCAAGATGGGTTGGCGGGCCGCTTGGTCGAGGGCATCCTATGAACGGGCCGCTCAATTATGTCGCGACTACCGTCCCGATGTTGCCCATGTGCAGAATTTTTGGATGCGACTGAGTCCCGCCGTACACGCCGCCTGTCGGCGCGCCGGAGTGGCGACCGTGCAATCGCTGAGAAACTACCGACTGCTGTGTACCAACGCTTTGCTGTTACGAGACGGCATGGTCTGCGAGGACTGTGTCGGCAAGATGCCGTGGCGCGGGGTCACGCGCGCGTGCTACCGCGAGTCTCGGCCGGCTTCGGCGGCGGGCATGATCGTCTTCAATCGTATGCGCCGGACCTGGGAACGCGATGTCGACGCCTATTTGACCCTTAGCGATCACTCGCGCCGTCGCTTTCTGCGCGCCGGGTTCCCGCCGGAACGCGTTTTCGTCAAGCCGAACTGCCTCGATGACCATGGCGAGGCCGCTGCACCGCCCTCGGCCTCGCGGGAGATTCTCTATCTCGGCCGGCTTTCTTCCGAGAAAGGCTTACGCGTTCTGCTCGAGGCTTCCAAGCGCGTTGGGCTCGATGATGTCGGGCAACTCACGTTGGTCGGGGAAGGCGACGAGCGAGAGAGCCTTCAAAACCTCGCCGCCGCGCTTGAGCTTTCCGAACCCGGACTCGTCTTTGCCGGCCGTAAGGCTCCGGCCGAAGTGCAACAGATGGTCCGGCGCGCTCGGGCCGTGGTGCTGCCTTCGCTGGCCTACGAAACTTTCGGCAGGCCGATTATCGAGGCCTTCGCCGCCGGACGCCCGGCGATTGTTTCCGATTTTGGGGCGCCGGGTGAAATTGTCGATCAGGGAAAGACCGGGTTGACTTTCCCACGCGGCGACTCCGAGCGGCTCGGGGAAGCGCTCAAGAGCGTTCTAACTGATGGGGCGATGGCCGACGGGATGGGCCGGCGCGCCCGAGCCGAGTACGAGGCCAAGTACACTCTTGAGAGGAGCTATGAAACTCTGATGAGGACCTATCGCTTTGCCCTCGGACGCCGCGGTCGACCCGTTCCCGAACAGCTGCGCGGTTTTGAACCTATCCAAGCGCCCGCGTAAGGCGGATACCGCTGTGTCGCCCATGGTTCTACCCGGCCAATGTCGGGGATTCGTTCGACTGACGTAGCGGGCGAGGTAAGTCATTGTGATAAGAGAGTTTGTCATGGCCACGACGCTTGGTGAAACGGTGAAAGGATGGAGGAAGGGATGAAACTAACCGTGGTTGGAAGCGGGCATGTCGGACTGGTCGCCGGCCTTTGCTTCGCCGAGATCGGCCACGATGTGGTTTGCCTGGACAGCCTCGAGGAAAAAGTCGCCGGCCTTGCCGAAGGATGCCTTCCCTTCTATGAGCCCGAGCTTCAGGGCCTGCTCAATCGCGCCCGCGCTCTCGGTCGTGTTCGGTTCACCACCGATCTTCCGGAAGCCGTGCGGCATGGCGAAGTACTGTTTCTCGCCGTCGGGACGCCTCCGCTGCCGGGCGGGGAGGCCGACCTCTCGGCGGTGGAGCGGGTTTGCCGCGAAATCGCCGCGCACGCCGACGGCGACAAACTTGTCGTCGAAAAGAGCACCGTCCCGGTGGGAACCGGCGAGCGCATCGAGCAAACTCTGGGGTTGTCGGGGCGGAGCGAAGCGCGGTTCGACGTTGCCTCGAATCCGGAGTTTCTCAGCGAAGGCCGCGCCGTCGTCGACTTCCTCGTTCCCGACCGGATCGTGATCGGTGTCGAGAACGCCCGCGCCGAACGATTACTGCGCTCGATCTACGAGCCGATCGTCAACGCAAGCTTTGCTTGGAACCTCGAAACGCCGCCGCCCGCCGGGCGTTCGGAGGCTCCCTTGCTGGTCACCAACCGCAACAGCGCCGAGTTGATCAAGCACGCGTCGAATTCGTTCCTGGCCACAAAGATTTCCTACATCAACGCTGTCGCCGAGCTTTGCGAACGGATTGGCGCGGACATCGAAAAGGTCGCCGAAGGCATGGGTTATGACCGTCGCATCGGCAAAGACTTCCTGCGTGCCGGCATCGGCTTTGGCGGGTTCTGCTTCCCGAAAGACTTGCAGGCGTTCGTCCATATCGCCGAGCAGCAGGGCTGCGACTTCCAGTTGCTGCGCGAAGTCGAAAAGATCAACCTGCGGCGGGTTGACCTCTTTGTTGAAAAATGCCGCGCCCGGCTCTGGATTCTCAAGGACAAAACCATTGCCGCCTGGGGCCTCTCCTTCAAGGCGGATACCGACGACCTACGCTACTCGCCAGCCGTGGCGGTGGTCGAACGGTTGCTTGCCGAGGGAGCGCGCATTCAAGCCTATGATCCGCAAGCAATGGACGAGTCTCGACCGCTGTTGCCGAAAGTCGATTTCCGGTCATCCGCTCTTGAAGCCGCCGACGGCGCCGACGCCGTGTTGGTGCTCACCGATTGGCCGGAATTCACTCAGGTCGATTTGGCGGATCTGAGAAGTCGTCTCGCTCGGCCTTTGATCCTCGATGGCCGCAACCTGCTCGATCCCGAGCAGCTCCGTCAGGAAGGTTTCGAATACGAGGCGGTGGGACGCGCATCCGCTGCCCGTGGCGCCGAGGAGCCCGAACCCGCCGACCGAGAACACGCCCTTTGCGGATCCTGAGCGCCGCCGGGCCGTTGCCGCCGTCGGCCCATTCGGTGATCTCTAATCTTCCACGCGCCCTGCTCACGGGCGTCCCGACCTGTCATGCCGCCGGCGTCCCCGTCACCCTTCTTGCCGCCGCGCGATCCACCGCACTTTTTCCGGGGACTGCCCGGGTTGTTGGTCATCGCGCTGCCTTGGGCGTGGGCGGTCTTGCACTGGGGCGGCGTGCGACCCTTCGACCGCTTGGTTTCGTTTGCCGTTCTCGCAGCGGGCGTTCTGCTGTACCGCCTTGTTTCGGGTCCCCACGCCTGCGGTCCTCCGCCGGCCAAGCGAACCCTTTGGGCGCTCTTCGCGCTGTTGGGGTTGGCCGCCTTGCAACTCGTTCCGCTGCCCTTGCCGTTGGTCGCGCTGCTTTCGCCCGTCCGCGCCGAGGCGGTTCGGGCCGTGAGCGGTGACGCGGCCGGTTGGAAACCGTTATCGATTGCTCCGGCCGAGACCCTCGACAGCTTCGTCGTGCTGGTCGCGGCTGTGCTGGTCGGACTGTTCGCGCGAAGCCTTACGGGTCGGCTGGGCCGCCGCGGTTGGCATGCCGCGCTTCCCATCCTCATTGTCGGGGCGATCGAGGGACTTCTCGGTCTGTTTCAGCAAGCGTCCCTCACCTCGCCCACCGGCGCGCGCGGGACTTACATCAACCACAATCACTATGCCGGGCTGCTCGAGCTCGCGCTGCCCCTCGCCTTAGCCGCGACGGTATGGCTAATTCGCCGGGCTGGCGGGAGCGGCGACTCGCGGGCGGCGGCCGGGGCCTGCGCGGCGCTCGTCGCGGCCGGGTTGATCGTGGCGGGGTTGGTCAGTTCGTTTTCACGCGCCGGGTTCGCGGCGGCGGTAGCGGGAGCCTTGGTGTTTATGGTCTTGGCGCCCGGCGCGGGGAACAGACGCCGAATGCGCCTTGGGGTCGCCGGTGCGGCCCTCGCCGTCGGCGTGGGTGCTTTTCTGCTTCTGCCCGACGGGTTTATCGGGCGCTACGCCGACGTCTCGACAGCGGACGCGTTGCTGGGCGAGGGCCGCGTCGAACTATGGGGAGAAACCCTCGAGCCGGCCGGAGCCTATCGCTGGTTTGGGAGCGGACTGGGAACCTATCAGTCGGCGTTTTGGGAGTTCAAACGCTCGTGGCCGCAGGTCACCGGCGACCATGCCCATAACGACTATTTAGAAACATCGGTCGAGTTCGGCGTTCTCGGCCTGTTCGCCGCGCTGTGGCTGATCGGTCTCGTTCTTACCCGCGCGGTCCGGCTGAGCCAAGGCGGGCGGACAGAAGAAATTCGACTACCCGCCGCTGCGTGTGCCGGGGCAATCACGGCCCTGGCTCTTCACGGCCTGGCTGATTTCAACCTGGCGATTCCCGCCAATGCTCTGCTTTTCGCGTGGATTGTCGGAATGGCCGACGGCCTCGACAGCGGTGAATGGCGGGCGCCGGCGCGAGCCGGACGGGCAACCGAGTAACACTGCGGCGCCGGTCGTCGTTTTGCTCGCGGGCTAGGCCGCCGCGCGGGCGTTCCTGTTGTCGGCGAATACCCGTAAGTCCCGTTCCAGGTGCGTCAGAGTGGCCAGCAAGCCGCCCGTATCGACTGGAACAAACATCACCGACTCAAGCTGACACCGCACTCGCAGGGCCAGGAGAAGACCGTGAAAGACCAGTCTTTGGCGGTAGATGAGCGAGGCTGCTTCCCAATTGTGACTGCGGCGGGCCATCGAGCGGCAAGCCTTCTCGAGCGCCATGAAGTCACTGCGCACTTCCCGTAGGTACAGCGAAAGGACGCGACGGCGCTCCAATCGCAACCGGCGCTGCATCGCGGGGCGGAAACCGGGCTGATCCCGAAGGAACATCAGGTCCCGAGAAGTAAACAGACGCGTCATGGCCGGTAGAAATCCGCGCTCCGGTTCAACCGGGGAAGAGCTTGGGAAGCCGCGACAGGTGTCGGTTCGCGGCGCAACAGCCACAGCGAACGCGCCAGGGCCGCGGCCGCCAAAGCGAGGAGAAGGAGGGACATTGCGAAGATAGTCATGATCGAAGTACTTTCAGCAGGGAGTCATTCGCTGCGGCGAGTTGCCTGGCAGCCATCGTGGTTTGGGCCGACCCGGTTCCGGCTAATGCAACGGAATCGTCGGCTTCATGATCTTCCTCGCGCGTTACGCCAACAGTTCCGACCGCTAACGCGGCGATCGAGAGTGTCGGAGCGAGAAGGTTTTTCCAATCTCCGAAAGCAGCCCCAAGATGGTTGTGAAAGACGAGCAGGGCGGCCTTGGAGAGAAACAAGAATCCAAAAACAGAAAAGATGACGAGCACATTTCTTGAGATGCGCAAGCGACAGTACACCCCGCTGAACACGAACAACATACAAGCCGCGGTCAGCGCGAGGTAGGCGCTTTTCTCCTGTTGGAGCCAGAATGCCCGCCAGGGGTCCGCATAGGACGACCCGGCGGCGTCCACGAAAATCATTCCGAGGACAATCACGCCTGCCGCGACCAGGGCCGTGTTCGCCCCAAGTCTGGCGAGCTTCCGCAGCCCCTTGTACCCGCGCAGCATGTGATCGTAGGCTTCCGCGATCACACAGCAGCGCAGCGTCCACAGGATAGGCTGCGTGGCCACCCACAACCAGCCGTAAACGATCGACATTCTGCCCAGGGTCAAATACGCCGCGAGCCCCCCCAGTGTAAGGATCGCCGAAACTCCTAGGCAGACACTCAGGTACGGATAGACCCGAACCAGACCAAGGCGCCATAGACGAATCAGCCAAAGGGTCTCGACGATCCCGAGCGCTATCCAGATGCCGACAGAAACCGTCATGAAACGATGAGCAAACCGCCGCGTTTGAGCGGAGACCCCAGAATTTTATCACATTCACGACACGTGGTAGTCAATTGTTGAGGAATCAATTCATTTTTTGGGCGGGAACTCCCGGTGGAGCCCGCGGCGGCGGCAAAGCGGGCCGGGGGCGGACCCCTATTCGGCGAGTGCCGAAAGCAAATTGCGTAGCCCGGCTAAGAATTCCGGTCCCTTTGTTGAGCCGGTTTCCCACTCCAACTCGCCTCGCGGCGAGAGGGACGCCTGGGGCGCGGCGGCGACGAATTTCATCAGCTGCTCCGGGTTGACCTTGGAATTGTCGCGAAAACGAACGTTCAGCCTCGCTCCGCGGCGTTCGATCGATTCAACGCCGATTCGCTGCGCCGCAGTCTTGAGTAGCGCATAAGCGGCCAAGTTCTCGACGGCTGCCGGAATCGGCCCATAGCGGTCTTTCAATCCGTCGAGAATTTCCTGGCGGCCTGCGTCGTCCGCCACCTCGGCCAACCGTTTATACGATTGCAGCCGTTGGGTTTCGTCGCGGATATAGTCGGAGGGGATGTGCAGGTCAAGTTGCAGCTTGAGGCTGGTCGGAGGGAAGGTGTCGACCTTGTCGCCTTGCAGCTCCCGCACCGTCTCATCCAACATGCGGCAATAGGTCTCAAAACCGACCGCCGCGATTTGCCCGTGTTGTTGGGCTCCCAGCAGATTCCCCGCGCCGCGCAGTTCAAGGTCGAGCGCGGCGACCTTAAACCCCGCCCCCAATTCACTGAACTCCTTCAGCGCCGCCAGGCGCTTGCGCGCCGTCTCGCTCAACTCCCGGTCTTCCGGAATCAACAAAAACGCGTAGGCTCGACGATTCGAGCGCCCCACTCTTCCCCGTAGTTGATAGAGCTCCGCCAACCCGTAGCGGTCGGCGTGGTTGATGATGATCGTATTGGCCAGCGGGATATCAAGGCCGTTTTCGACGATTGTCGTCGCCAGTAGAACGTCGCACTCGTGGTGGATGAACTTCATCATCACTCGCTCGAGTTCCCTCTCGGCCATTTGTCCGTGGCCGACGCCGATTCGCGCTTCGGGAACCAACTCTTGTAATTGCGACGCGACGGCCCAAATCGATTCCACCCGGTTGTGGATGAAATAAACCTGCCCGTCGCGGTCGATTTCGCGGCGAATGGCCGTTTCGACGATTTGGTCGGCATAGGGTGAAACGACGGTGTGAATCGCCAGTCGGTCTTTGGGCGGGGTTTGGATGATCGAAAGGTCGCGCAACCCGGCGAACGACATATGGAGAGTTCGCGGGATCGGCGTCGCCGACAGCGTCAGCACGTCGACGTTCTTCTTGATCTGTTTGAGCCGCTCCTTGTGGCGTACGCCGAAGCGCTGCTCTTCGTCGACGATCAGCAGGCCGAGGTCGCTGTAGACGACGTCCTTTGAAAGCAAGCGGTGCGTCCCGATGACGATATCGATTTTGGCGGCGGCAAGGCGTTCGAGGATCTTCTTCTGTTCGGTGGGAGTCCGGAAGCGGGAGAGCATCTCGATCTCCATCGGGAATGCCGCGAAACGGCTCTTGAAAGTCTCGTGATGCTGGAAGGCAAGCACCGTGGTTGGCGTCAACACGGCCACTTGTTTGCCGTCGCCGAGGGCCTTGAAAGCGGCGCGCATGGCGACCTCGGTTTTCCCGAAGCCGACATCGCCGCAGACGAGCCGATCCATCGGTTGCGAGGACTCCATGTCGCGCTTGATTTCCTTGACGGCTTGGATCTGATCGGGGGTTTCGGCGAACGCGAAGGCGTCTTCGAATTCCCGCTGCCAATTACTGTCGGCCGAGAAGGAATGGCCCTCGGCAAGCTTACGCCCCGCGTAGAGCTTCAGCAGCTCGTCGGACATATCGAGCAGCCGGGCCTTCACGCGCGACTTGGTGCGTTTCCAGGTTTGGCCGCCCATGCGGTCGAGCGTTGGGGCCGCGCCGCCGGCGCCGTGGTACTTCAGCACCAAGTCCAGCCGCGACAAGGGCAGATAGAGCCGCGCGCGGTCGGCGTATTCGAGCAGCATGAACTCGTCGGTGCGGCTGCCCTGCTCGATCTCGCGCGTCCCCAGATAACGCGCGATGCCATGTTCGCTGTGAACGACGAAGTCGCCCTCACTGAGGTCCTGCAGGTCGGAGAGAAACGTCGAAACCGCGGACTTTCTCTTTCGCGGGCGCGCAACTAATTCCGAGGAACCGAACAAATCCTCGGTTCCGTAAAGAATCGTTTTGGAGTCGGAAAATACGGCCCCCCGGCGGATCGGCGACTGGACGAGGATCGTGCCCGCGACGGGCCCGGCGAAGTAGGCCTTTTCCTGAAGAAAGGGCGTGGCGGCCTCGGTCGGGTTGCGCAACCCGAGTTGGAAGTTGATCTCGTACTCGCCCAGCATGTCGGCCAAACGTTCCACGTCACCGAACGACGATCCCGTGATCAAAATGCGAGAACCTTCGCGGACCTTCGCCTGCATCTCCCTCATCGCGTGCGCGATATTGCCTTGAAATCGCGGCGGCGGTCGGGTCGGGATGTGCAGCGCCCCTCGACCCTCCATCGCGACTTCGTCCATTTCGATTTGGCGCGCTCGCCGCCCGTCGCTCGGCGCGATTTCCTCGATCCCGTGGTAGTACCTGTCGGGCGGGGCGACGGCGTCCGGCACTCGCTCGTAGGCGGATTGCAAACGGTCCCAGAGTTTTTCGGCCTCGACGTCGAGCGCGGCCTTTTCATTCCAGACGACGACGGGGTTTTCGAGCAGGTCCCAAAGAAACCGATCGGCCTCGCGGGCGGGGTTGGCATGGAACTCCCAACCGGGCGGCGGGATGTAGGGGACGTCGCTTGAGTCCGCGTTGCCGGGTTCGTCGCCCCGCGGCTCGTCGCGTGGAATGGGGTATTCGGTCAGCGGCAAAAGAGTGACCTGCTCGAGCCGCTGTATTGATTTTTGCGTCGCCGGCTCGAATTGGCGGATGGACTCGAGTTGATCGCCGAACATCTCCAAACGCACCGGGTAAGGGTCTTCGGGTGAGTAAACGTCGACAATGCCCCCTCGAACCGAGAACTGCCCGATCATGTCGACCGGTTCGTGACGGCTGTAACCGGCCCGCAGCAGGCTTTCCTCGAGGTCTTCGAGAAAAAACTCGTCTCCGACTTCCAGCTTCCAGCCGAGGTTGCGATAAAACTCCGGCGCGCAGACCCTTTGCAGTACCGCCGCTATCGTGGTCACGACCACCGAGGCCCCGCCATCGGCCATGCGCCACAGCCCGACGGCGCGTTTTTCCGAAATCTCGGGGTGAGGCGAGAGGCCCTCGTAGGGCGTGACGTCCTGGGAGTGCAAGGCGAAGGGTTCGCAGGCGGCGGAGACCTCCAGCAGTTCGAAAAAGGCTCCGGCGGTTTCCGCGAAGCGATCCGCTTCGATATTGCTGTTGACGACCGCGACGACGGGCGCGCCGGTACGCTCGGCGAGCAGCACCGTATAGAGAGCCTTCGCTGTCGAGTTCAAACCCGTCAGGCGGATCGTCTCACCCGCACCGCCGCGACAGGCGGCCAGAGTGGTTTCGAAAGACGGGTGCTTGGCAAGCCCGCTCAGCAGTTCTCGCAGACCCGGGAGAATCACGATGCGCGCTCGATGATCGTCCTTACAATGTCGGTCGTCGAATAGCCTTCCTCCAAGGGAAGCGGAAAGACTTTTCCACCGGCGTTTTCGACAATTTCACGGCCCACGATGAGGTGGCTCCAATCGGCCCCCTTGACGAGAACGTCGGGAAGCAGGCGCTCGAGCAATTGACAAGGAGTATCTTCGTCGAAAACCGTGACGGCGTCGACGGCTTCGAGAGCGGCGAGCACCTCGCCGCGCTGCTGCTGTGGCTGGATCGGGCGTCCCGGTCCCTTGATCGCGGTTACGCTACGGTCGCTGTTGATCGCGACCAGTAGAACATCGCCGTGCTCGCGCGCGCGCTCAAGCAAGCGCACATGCCCGGGGTGAAGCAGGTCGAAGCAGCCGTTGGTGAAGACAACGGTCTTGCCCTCTTCGCGCCGGCGCCTCCGCAGCGCTTCGCACTCTTCGATCGAAAGAAAGGCTCCCATGTGAGGAGCCTTCATTCTATTGAATCGGGCCGCGGGTTGATTCAGGCGGGCCGTCTGGGAATGGCTGTGACGGGCAGGATGGGAGACCTGCCCCCCTGGGGAACGTAGCTCGGCGCGGAGTGGCTAGAACTCCAAGGTCTCCAAAGTTTCGTTCAGCTGCTTGCGCAGCTCGTCGGTTTCTACCCGCATCGCCGCGCGCCGATCGCGAAGCGTGACCAATTGCCCTTCCTGGCGCGAGAGCTTATCGGCGTACTCCATGACGCGCTGCTGCTGCCCGGCTACTGAACGCAACGTCGATATATTGCTCCGTAGGCGGCTCTGGTCTTGCACGATCTCGTTCAATTGCTGATCGAGCCGTTGGAGGTGCTTGTCGTTGTCGGCGATTTGGCGCTTGAAATCGCCGATTTGCCCCAGCTTTTCGCGGCCGACCTCGTCGAGGGTCTTGTTTGAGACGTAGGAAAAGATCTGGTCGGGCGTGAGGTTCGTCACCGCGACTTGTTCCGAATAGACACGCTCTTCGGTGATGGGGAACTTTTTCGTCTCCCGGGCGTCTACCGCGACCTCGAAACGATACGAGTCGGCGGTCTTCTCGGCCGGCTTCATATCGACCAGCTTGTATTGGGGGCGCGCGGGGTGTTCAATGATGACGGTTTTGGCTTCCGCATCGACGTTGTGAATCGTGAAGGTCTTGGTTTCGAGCCGCGCGCGCCGCAGCGTGAGGATGCCGCGACGGAGGTGAAACTCGCTGAGTAGTTTGCTCGAGCTCTCAAAGGCGGGCGTGATGCGCGTGCCGAGGTCGACCGCGTAACTGATGAGTCGTTTGTCCCCTGTCTTGACCGTTTCCATCAAGGCCTCGCCGGCATAGGAGCCCGCGTCGTAGACGGTGATCGCGCCGCCGTCCAGCGTGCTGCCGGTCTCGTTGGTCATCTCGACAGCGTTGAGGGGATGTTGCGAGGCGTTGCCCTTGTCGAAGATCAGGAGTCGGCGCGTCTTTATTTCCTCGCGCAAGAAAGGCAGCATGGCCGACTCGCCTTTGCGGATCGTCACCGGTTTATCGATTTTGTATTCGAAGAGCTCGCCCAACTGCGCGCCCACAGCGGCCGCGACGACGGTTGAGGTCATCGAGGAACGTCCGGGGGCGCGCATGGCTTCTTGGCCCACCATGGCCATGGCCGGGGCCTGCGCCACGCTCTGTCGAAAGGCTCGGTTGCCCATCTCGAGCGACGCCATTTCCGAAAGGACTTCTTTGCCGCCGACAACCTTCCGCTTCAGCTGATCGCGCCGGGCCTGCGCGACTTCGTTCTCTTTGTTGTCGCGGAAGTCGCCGACGGCCCCGCCGTGCACGACCGGCCGCCAAGCGCGGTCTTGAGCGAGCTGCACGACCGGACGGCCGACATAACGCGGCTCATAGAGGCGGCTGATGAAGGACACGGGAAGACCCGACACCAGCGACATATCGACGTTCGTCCAGTCCTCGCCCGACGTGTTGTCAACGATCGCCCAACCTTCGAGCAGCGCCGTTCCGCCCGCGTCGAAGACCAAGCGGTAACTGCTTTTCCAGATCGGGGTCGGAACGACGTAATTCACGGCCACCTCGCTCGCTCCGCCGCCCGATTCGATCGTCACGCTGCGTTTATCGAGACTGCGGGAGCGGGCGAGCACTTGCAGGTAGTCCTGAAACTGTTTTTGCATCTTGGGGTCGACGAATTTAAGACCCGCGGCGGCCGCCGGATCGACAGTTTGGAACTCGCCGTTTTCCATCATCAGCATCACTTCGAGGCGTTCGGCTTGGCGATCGGTGGCGGGGGTTCGGCGGGCGCTGATGATCGTGCCGTTGATGCGACCGCTCGAGAGGCGCAACTCAATTTGGGCCCCCTTGAACTGGTCAAGGATATCGGCCAACGTCACCTTGGGGCCAATGCGAAAAGGGAACAGCTCCAGGCGTTTCGCAAGCGGGTCGCTCGAGTCATAGCGCACAGCCGAGACGCCCGTGCCGCCGCGTTGCTCCACGGTCAGCGACTTGAGGACGTCGTCCATCTCGGTGGCTTTGAATTGGAGTTGCGCGTTGTCGCCGGCGGGCACGGTGCCGTTGCGTTGAAAAAAGCCGATGCCGTGTTTGTAGAGCACGACTTTGCTGACCGTTAGGTCGGCGGCGGCCAAGGGCCCCGCGATGAGCGACACGATGACCGAGACGAAAACGAAAGCTGCCAGGCTGCGAATGCGCATGGATATCCTCCCTGTAAATAGATACGTCTGAGCCGGGGTGAACGTGCAGGCGGATTTACCTTACTACCCTTCGCCGCTGGGGCCCCAAAACAGGACATGTCGCCGCGACACGAGTCACGGCACGCGCGGAACGCGAGGCCCTTCTCGATGTGACGCCGGCCTGCGCTACAGTCTAAGGACATGGTGTTTCGCTTGATTCCGCTGCTGACGGCGGTGGTGGCGCTCTTGGCGCAGTCGGCCGAAAAGAAGCCTTTTGATGTCTGGGCCTTACAGCGTTTAGTGCGATTGTCGGATGCACGGCTCTCTCCCGACGGCTCGACCGCGGCCTTCGTCGGCGCACGTGTTTCGTTGGCCGCCAACGAGCTTGAGAAGCACATCTACACGATTCCACTCACCGGAGGCGACGCGGCCCGCATTACGTTCCATGGCAAATCGAATACCCGGCCGCGCTGGTCGCCGGATTCGCGCCGGATTGCTTTCGTCTCCGACCGCGGCGGGACTTCTCAAATTTGGCTGATGGACCCTGACGGTGAGAACGCTCTTCAAATCACCGACGCACCCGGTGAAGCCGACGGCGTTCTGTTTTCACCCGACGGCCGGCAGCTGATCTTCACCAGCCGTGTCTATCCCGACTGCGGCGCGGACTCGGCGTGCAATCAAGAGCGCCTCGAACAGCAAGACGATGACCCGGTCAAGGCCAAGGTTTACGACGGGTTGCTCTATCGGCATTGGGATGAGTGGGCCGACGGTCGTCGTCGCCGACTCTTCGTTCTCAATATTGACGGGGGCCAAGAGGACGAAACCGACACGGAGGGGAGCGACCCGCGCGCCCTGACGCCGGCGAAATTCGACGTCCCACCCTTTTCTCTCGGGGGACCCGACGGTTACGACGTGTCGCCCGACGGCTTCGAGATCTGTTTCACGATGAACGCCGAGAACTCGCCCGCGACCAGCACCAACAGTGATCTCTATGTTGTCCCGATCGAGGGCGGGGAAGCGGTAGCCATTACATCGAACCTCGCCGCCGACACCTCCCCGGTCTATTCGCCCGATGGCAATTACATCGCTTACCGGGCGCAACAGCGGGCCGGATTCGAGAGCGACCGTTTTCGACTCATGGTTTTCAACCGCGGCACCGGCGAGGTGACGAGCCTCACCGAAACGCTCGACCGCTCGGTGACCGGCATCACCTGGTCTCCGGATTCGGCGCGGTTTTTCTTCACGGCGGAAGATCGCGGGCGGGAGCCGATCTATACCGTTCCGGTGGAGGGCGGCGGCATTCGGGTGGCGGTTTTCGGCGATGCTCAGCACTCGGATGTCCAACTTGTCCCGGACGGGCAGTCGATCGTGTACGCGGGCCACAGCGGCTCGCATCCGGTCGAGATTTTTCGGGGCTATTCAACCGGGGGGCCGCCCGAGCAATTGACACGTCTCAACCAATCCGTCCTCGATGAGTACGAAGTCACCGAGCTTGAGGAAGTAACCTACGAGAGCGCGGACGGAGCCTCGATTTCTGGGTTCGAGCTCAAACCGCCCGGTTTCAGTTTTGAACAAGAATATCCTCTGCTGGTGTTGATTCACGGCGGGCCGCAAGGAGCCTGGGGCGAGAGTTGGAGCTACCGCTGGAATGCACAGGTGTTCGCCGGGGCCGGCTACGTCGTCTTCATGCCGAACCCGCGCGGCTCGACCGGCTACGGCCAGTCGTTTACCGACGCGATTAGCGGCGAGTGGGGCGGCATGGTGTACGAAGATATCCTCTCGGGCGTCGATTACCTGCTGCGGCGGCCCTACATTGACTCCAACAAGGTTGTCGCCGCGGGCGGGTCCTACGGCGGCTATATGGTCAACTGGATCCTCGGCCACACCGACCGCTTCCAAGCCGTCGTTTCGCACGCGGGCATTTACGACCTGACCAGTTTCTTCGGCGCGACCGAAGAGCTGTGGTTTCCGTTATGGGAGTTCCGCGGGCCGCCCTGGGAAAACCAAGAAATGTACGAGAAGTGGTCGCCCGCCACATTCGTCAAGCATTTCACTACGCCGACCCTGGTGATTCACGGCCAACAGGACTACCGTGTCCCCGTGGAACAGGGCCTGCAGCTTTTCACGGCGTTGCAGTTGAAAGAGGTGCCCTCGCGGTTCATCTACTATCCCGACGAAGGCCATTGGATCTTGAAGCCGCGCAACAGCGTGCATTGGTATCAGAACGTGATCGATTGGTTGGGGCAGTGGGTCGAGCACCCGCGGCGACGACGACGGCGAAAGGAGTTCCGTCCCACGTTTCCTCCGCGGGTCGAGGCGGAGGCGACGGCGGCGCGACCCTAGCGGGCCGCGGCATAGTGTATTCGGGCGAAAAGGGAACTGTTATTCGATCTTTGCTCCTCGAACCACTCTGTCCACGCCGACGGACGGCGAAAATCGGTGGCCATAAACTTTTTTCGCATAGTAGGACTTTCATCACGGGCTGCTCGGTTGCACGTCCGGCAGGGGGATTTCACAACGAGGAGACGACACAATGATTGTGCGGAACACGGCGGCTCGGGCGGTTTTCCACCCTGAAAAGATGGGCAAGGCCGACTTGGCCTCTACCGAGCATCTTTTCGCCGGTCTCAACGCATTCGAGCCCGGACAGCAACATGAGCTACATACCCACGCCGGCCAAGACAAGCTCTACTTCGTCGTCGAAGGGGAGGGCGATGTGACGGTCGGCGAGGAAACGGCTCGCATCCAAGAAGGAGATTTGGTGGCGGCCCGCGCCGGCGAAGAACACGCCTTAGCGAATCCCGGTCCCGGACGATTGGTCGTGATGGTGGTGATGGCGCCGCCGCCCCGCGGAAAAGGTTAGCCGACCGCGATGCTTCCGAGCGCTTGCGGCACGTTACCCGGGTCCAAAGGCTCCGGCATTTCCAGCGCGCTCTCAGAGCCGAATCGTATGGGTTTGAGTACTGGAACTTGGCTGTGGTAACCTTTAGTCCTTGTAGCGCACACGGTCCTGGAGGAGCGGGATTTGAGGCGCGGTCCCGAAGAAGGTCGGAATCGCAGCTGTCTGAAAACCCGACATTAGTAGCCCAATGAGTAGTTTTTGGTACATTGTTGTGCCGGCCGTGCTTTTCGGTATCATCTTTTACGGCTACAACAGCGGTGGGTTCATGGCGGAAAGGATCCAAATCGTGATCGATCCGCTGATAAGATTCGGCGCCCAAATCTTAAATTTCCTTTTCGGTGTCTGACCTGAGATCAGCCCCCCGAAGTCTATTTCCCCGCGCGAAGTTTGTTGCCTGCATGCCGCGATTTGGTTCGTCGATACCCGACCGACGGTAGCCCCATATAGTTCGTTTCGGGCGGCTTTGTTCTGCTCACGGCAACGGAGTTCCAAGCGCTGATCCTTTGACTTGTATAAGCCTCGTGCCCGGCCTTTCGACATCGGCTTCGATCAAGGGTAAGCAAGTGACGGTGACGTTGGTGAATCTGTCAACCGACAGGGATCTCGCCACGCGAATCCATCTCGACGACGCCCAAGCCCGAGAGGCCCAAGGCCGGGTCATGAGCCACAATGACGTGGCTGCGGTGAACACCTTCGACAACCCCGAAAACGTTGTCCCCACGGATTGGGCGTTCTTGGTTGAGGGTGGCGGCGTCGCCCTCCGGCTGCCCAAACAGTCCGTGGCCGCGGTAGAGATCCGAATCGCTTAGGCCCCGCCCGCCGGCGGGAGGCACCTTCGAAAGTTGGTGGGCCCTGCAGGATTCGAACCTGCGACCAACGGATTATGAGTCCGCGGCTCTAACCACTGAGCTAAGGGCCCTTGGTTGGGGTGTCCGGCGTCCTTCCCATTTTGGCACGGAACGGCAGGCTGCTAGAATGACTGCCTTATGAAGGCGGAAATTGGAATCATCGGAGGCAGCGGACTCTACAACATGGAGGCGTTGACCGAACGGGAAGAGATCGCGGTCGACACCCCCTGGGGCAGCCCCTCCGATGCCTTCATCGTCGGCAACCTCGGCGGACGGAGGGTGGCCTTCCTGGCCCGGCACGGGCGTGGTCATCGCATCATGCCGTCGAACCTCAACTTTCGCGCGAACATCTACGGCCTGAAGAAATTGGGCGTCGAGTGGGTCTTGTCCTTCAGCGCCGTCGGCTCGCTGCAAGAGCAATACAAGCCGCTTGATTTCGTGGTTCCCGACCAATTTGTCGACCGCACCAAGGGACGCCCCTCGACGTTCTTTGACGAGGACGTCGTCGTGCACATCGGCTTTGCCGATCCGGTTTGCTCGACCCTGGCCGCGATCGCCCAGGATGCCTGCGAAAAAGTGGGCGTGGCGGTCCATCGCGGCGGGACGTACTGCTGCATGGAAGGGCCCGCGTTTTCGACCCGCGCCGAATCGAATCTGCATCGAAGCTGGGGCTTCGACGTGATCGGTATGACGAACCTGCAGGAAGCCAAACTGGCGCGCGAGGCCGAGCTTTCCTACGCAACCGTCGCCATGGTGACTGACTACGATTGCTGGCACGAGGAGCACGATGCGGTCACCGTCGAACAAGTGATCGCCTACCTGACGCAAAACGCGGAAAACGCCCAAGCCGTGGCCGTCGAAGCCGTAAAGAACATCCCCTCGGGCCCGGGGCCGCATAGCTCAGCGCTGAAGAACTCGATTCTCACCGACCGCACGAAAATCTCCGACGCCTCCCGCGCAAAGTACGAGTTGTTGATCGGGAAATATCTTTGAGGCCGCGCTTGCCTTCGGTCCCCCGCCTACACTGAAAGTACCGTCGAGACTGATTCGCACCGATTTCTCTTACACCGCCCGTTGATTCGCTGACCCAAGTTCGATTACGAAAGTACCCTGATGTCCCTTCTCGTCGTTGGATCCGTCGCTTATGACGGGGTCGAAACCCCGCACGGAAAAGTAGACCGCCTGTTGGGCGGTTCATCAACCTATATCGCGATTGCCGCGAGCCATTTCACCGAAGTCCGCCTGGTCGGCGTGGTTGGCTCCGATTTTTCACCCGATGACGAGGGTATTCTCGCCGATCACAACATTGATCTCGCCGGCCTCGAGAAAGTTCCCGGCAAGACGTTCCATTGGGCCGGGGTCTATTCGCGCGATATGAATGAGCGCACAACTCTCACCACCGACCTCAATGTCTTCGCCGACTTCGATCCCAAGCTGCCCGAGGACTATCGCTCGACGCCCTACGCACTGCTGGGCAATATTCACCCGGCGTTGCAGAAGAAAGTGCATTCGCAGTTGACCGAGCCCCGCTTCATCGGCGGGGATACAATGAATTTCTGGATCGAGGGTACCCCCGAGGAGCTGCGCGAGACGATTCGCGACTGGGACTTCATTCTCATCAACGACGAGGAAGCGCGGCAGCTCTCCGGGGATTACAACCTGCGCCAAGCGGCCCAACGCATTCACGAAATGGGGCCCCACACCGTCATCATCAAGCGAGGCGAATACGGGGCGGTGCTGTTTCGTCCGGAAGGCTACTTCATCACGCCCGGCTTTCTGCTCGAAACAGTCTTCGACCCAACTGGGGCGGGGGACTCCTTCGCCGGGGGCTTCATGGGGTATTTGGCCGGCGAGCGTATCACCGAAATCGACGAGGCCACGCATTCACAGTTGCGCAAGGCGATGATCTACGGTTCGGTGATGGGCAGTTTCTGCTGCGAACAGTTCGGGGTAGGAAGGTTGCGCACGCTCAGCCGCGACGATATCGACCGCCGCTACCGGGAATTCCAAGCTTTCACGAAGTTTTGAGCGGCGCACCAACTCGAATGCGGGTAAGGCGGTGGCTAAGTCCGCCGCGACAAGGCAACGTCAGGCATGCCCTCGGGAACCGTCAATCGGCCCGGCCGCGGTTTCTTGCTCCTTGGAGCCGCCGGTTTCGCCGGAGCGATCGTTCGGGAGTGCTTGCGTCCTCTCGGGCGGGCGCCCAAAGCCCGAGCCATCCGCCGGAAGTCCGAAGCTCGGGAGCTGTCCCCGATCATGCCGATCATGCCGATCGGGCGCGCAGGCGGGACAGCCGGCTTACCGTCGCGGGCACCTTCGACGACCGTTTGGGGCGCACCGCCTTGAATCGTGTACACTGTGAGGTCCCGCCACAAGGTACCCCCATGGAATCGACGAAGAAGGCCTTTCATGGGCCTTGGATCATTGCCGCCACTTTCGTGACCTTCGGGCTCTCGACCGGCTTTCCCTACTACAACATCGCGTTCTTCTTCGACTACTTCCGCGACGACCATAACTGGACGATCGAGCTGGTCACAATGGGCGCGCCGATCGCGGTGTTGCTGACGATCTGGGCCGGGCCGGTGATCGTGCCGCGCACGAGTCCTCGCAAGTTGATCCTGATCGGTACCGGGCTGACCTTCATTGCCTTTCAATGGTTCGCGGTCCTGGGCGGCTCGAAGATCGAGTACTTCGCCGCCTGGTGCCTCTACATGGTCGGCTACTTCCTGGCCGGACCTGTGCCGCACCAAATCATCATTTCCAATTGGTACAAGGAAAAGCGCGGTATGGCGATGGGCATTACCTATGTCGGCGTCGCCGTTGTCGGTTCGATCGGCGCCAAGCTGGGGCCTTGGCTGGTGCAACAGCTCCCCTATACCGAGGCCCTGCGGATTATGGGCTTCATGCTGCTGATCGTTTGGCCCCTGGCGCTTTTCGTCATCAAGGACAAGCCGTCCGACATGGGGCAGCTTCCCGATGGCAAGG
Source organism: Bryobacterales bacterium (assembly GCA_965238125.1). Taxonomy (GTDB): domain Bacteria; phylum Acidobacteriota; class Terriglobia; order Bryobacterales; family UBA6623; genus UBA6623. The sequence continues at coordinate 3,411,727 of OZ250179.1, forward strand.
AAAGCCCCGAGCAGGTCACTGCGCCGCCCGCGGCCGCGCCGGCGAAGAGTTTCTCCACCCTCATGAGCAGGAAATCGTTCTGGTTGCTGCTGATCGGTAGCGCCGCCTCGATCGGATCGATTGCCGCGGTCAACTTCCACATGAAATTCGTCTTTGAGGAACAGGGCTTCACAGACCAGGCAGCCCGCAACGTGATCTGGAGCACGGCGTCTTTCTGGATACTGTGGTCGAGCATCGGCGGCCGGCTCCTGGCCGGCTTTTTGTCGGATAGGCTGCCTCGCAAATTCGTGATGCTGGCTACCTATCTCATCGTCGCGGCGGCGATTCCCACGCTGTTTCTGGTGCGACCCGAGAACCTGGGGTTCGTGTATTTATTCGCACTGGTCTTCGGCTTCGCGATGGGCGCCGACTACATGTTGATTCCTCTCATGGCCGCTGATCAATTCGGGCTCTCAAGCCTGCCGCGGGCAATGTCGGCTATTTTGCCGAGCGACACGATCCTGCAATTTTGGCTGCCGCGCTTTGTGTCGACCTTGCGCACTGCCTGGGGCGGCTACGGCAGCGCCCTGTGGGCCGTCTTTGGGACCGCGTTTCTAGGGGCCATAGCGATTTCCTTGTTGCCGCGGCATAGTCCCAAGGAAGAGGAATCGTAACTCCGCGGCGAGCCTGAAGGGCCGGGACCCACGAGTGAGGCTTCGCGCCTCAGTCGTCTCCTCACGGCATGCCTATTCCTTTCACCAAGGCCCAAGCGGTGGGCAACGATTTCTTGATCGTGGACGAAGCCGCGCTCCGTGCCGCCGGCATTGACGAAGCCGGCTACGCCGACCTCTCGCGGCGCATCTGCGATCGGCATTTCGGTGTCGGGGCCGATGGGCTTGAGATCTTGTTGGAGGCTCCCACCGGAGACGCCGACCACGCCATCCGCATCTTCAATTCCGACGGCAGCGAAGCCGAGATCTCGGGCAACGGCACGCGCTGCGTCGCGGCCGCGTTGATGGAGGCCGGCAACGCCCCCGAATCGTTGCGCATCGCCACGCGAGCCGGCGTCAAGATCCTTCGGTTGCTCGGACGCGAAGGCCTGCGGTTTCAGCTGGAAATGTCGATGGGGCGTCCGCGTTACCGGGAGGACGAGATCGGCTGCGCGCTCGAAACCTCGACCGGGCCGCGCACTGCCACGATTGTCGATGTCGGCAATCCGCAATGCGTCTTTCTGGTCGACGATTTCGACTGGGACTGGCGGGCTCTGGGGCGGGAAATCGAGACTCATCCACGCTTTCCCGATCGCACGAACGTCTCCTTCGTCAAGGTCATCGATCGCCACACGATCGACGCGCGGTTTTGGGAGCGTGGCGCGGGGGAGACCGCGAGTTCCGGGACAGGCTCGACGGGAGCAGCGGTCGGCGCGATTCTTTCGGGACGCTGTGAAAGCCCGATTCGCGTCGTGACCACGGCGGGCGATCTGGAACTCCGCTGGGAAGATGACGTGGTCTTGGTCGGCCCGGCGGTGGTCGTGTGTCGCGGCGAGTATTGGGACGAGTGAAACGGGCGGGGGAGAGGCACGCGGCCGGAGCGCGAGTTCAGCAACCCGAGGAGGGCAGGCCTGGAGACCTGCCCCACTGATCAGCGGGCTGCCGGGAATTGTCAGCGTGGATACGGGCCGACCCGCTTCGTATTACACTAAGCGTCTTACGATGGGCTCCGGCTCGAAGGCCCGGCGCTCATGCCCGCGATGACCCCAATCCCCGACGTAGCCCTTTTCGATAAGCCGCAACAGCGCGACTTGGACAAATGCGTCCACTGCGGACTCTGCCTCAACGCCTGCCCGACCTACCGCGAGTTAGGCGTCGAGATGGATTCCCCCCGCGGGCGCATCTATCAGATGGTCCAAGTCGCCGAAGGGCGCATGGAGATCAACGACGATTACGTCGAGCATATTGATCTCTGCTTGGCGTGCCGCGCCTGCGAAACCGCCTGTCCTTCGGGGGTGCAATATGGCCGCTTAGTCGAGGCCGCACGGGCGGAAATCGCGACGCACCGCAAACCTCCTCTTCTGACGCGGTTTGTGCAGTGGCTGGTTTTCGGCCATCTGTTGACGACTCCCGCGCTGCTAAAGATAGCGGGATACATGACGTATTTCTATCAGCGGTCCGGTTTGCAAACGATCGTTCGCAAGACAGGCATCCTTGATTCGTTGGGGCGAATAGGGCAGCTCGAGCGGCTGGCCCCCGATGCCGAACCGCCTTTCTACTTCGACCAAATCGGCAAGGTCTTCCCCGCCCATGGAGAGACCAAACACCGCGTTGCGTTTCTGGCGGGTTGCATCGCCAATGTGTCCTTCGCACGGTTGAACGAAGCGACTGTGCGCGTGCTGCAACATAACGGTTGCGAAGTCACCGTGACGGCCGGGCAAGGCTGCTGCGGGGCATTGCATGTTCACGCCGGGTTGCGCGAAATGGGCCGACGGCAGGCCTTGCAAAACATCGAAGCGCTCGAGGGCGGCGGTTACGATGCCTACATCAGCAACGCGGCGGGCTGCGGATCGGTTCTCAAGGAATACCACGAACTTTTCGAGCACGACGCTTCGCTCCACGAGCGAGCCAAGGCGTTTTCCGACAAGGTCAAGGATGTCAGCGAATTTCTTACCGCCATTGAGTTCAACCGCGATCTGGGGCCTCTACCGATCACGGTGACCTACCAAGACTCCTGTCACTTGCTGCACGGTCAGAAGGTGCGGACGCAGCCGCGAGAAATGTTGGCGGCCATTCCCGAGCTCCGGTTCAAGGAACTGCCCTTCAGCGAGATCTGTTGCGGCAGCGCCGGCGTATACAACGTCGAGCACACGGACATGTCGATGAGCCTGCTTGAAAAAAAGATGGAAATGACTCGGCTCACCGGAGCCGATACGATCGCCACGGCCAACCCCGGCTGTCTACTGCAAATGCGCGCCGGCGCGCAAATGTTCGGCGGCGGCGAGCGGGTCGTTCACGTGGTCGAGTTGCTCGACGAGGCATATCAAAAGGAGGGGCGGACTTGAGCGGTTCGCTGTATCCTTTTTTCGCTTCGTCGGACTTCATCACGGTCGAGCCGAGTACCGCCGCCGATGTGGCGTGAGGCTCCAGCCCTGCCGCGCCCGAGTCATCGGGACGTATCCGGATTGCAGGCTCGCGAGCTGTCCCAAATTCGGGGCTACGAACCGACGAATCGGTTCGCGGCATGCGTGGACGCTTACGCCACGTCGGCGCTGCGCGAGGCCGCGCCGGCCCAAGGGTCGTCTTGGTGAAGCGCCAGCTTTTGTAGTTTCCGCCGCGGCGCTCGACTCGCCGAATCTCTCAAACATACTCCCGCCGGACCTGGCTGGAAATCCCGCAAAGCACTTCGTACACAATCGTCCCGCACCGGTCGGCCATCGCTTGCGCGTCGAGCGCGTCGCCGATCAGCGTGACTTCATCCCCAGGAACGGCGTCGGGCGCCGGGCGCACGTCGATGAGCGTCACGTCCATGCTGACCGCTCCGACGACAGGGCAACGCCGATCGCCGACCACGATCTCTCCTCCGTTCGACAGACGACAGTCGAAACCGTATCCGTAGCCCACGCCCACGACGCCCACGCGCATGGGTTCCGCAGCGCGATACGTTCCGCCGTACCCCAGCAGCACGCCCTCGCGTACATCGCGGACGCTGAGAATCGGGGCGCGCCACTCTAGTGCCGGCTGCACTCGAAGCCGCGACGCCGGCGCCTCGCCTCGGGCCGAGCTGACATAGCCATAGAGCGCCAGCCCGGGCCGAACCATGTCGGCACTAAGCTCGGGCCGATAGGCAAGCGCGGCGCTGTTTGCCATGTGGATCAGCGGCGGACGAATCCCCTGCGCGGCCAACGCTTCGACCGTTTTCCGAAACGTTGCGAGCTGCCGCTCGGTTTGCGTGCTCGTGAAATCCTGCGCCGAGGCAAAGTGAGTCGCCACACCTTCGAGCCGCAACCCCCCGGCGGCCTTGACGCAATCGACAATTTCGGCAACACAAGCGCCGTCGAATCCCAAACGCGTCATCCCCGAGTCGATTTCGAGGTGATAGGGAAGCGTCTTCCCCGCTGTCGATGCCTGTTCGCGCCAGCGGGCGAGTTGGTCGAGGGTTTGCACCATCGGGGTCAGGCCCAGCGCGGCGGCGTCGGGCTCTTCCCCCGCTTGAAGCCCACAAAGAATGATCAGCTCTTCGGTGATGCCCGCGTCGCGCAGTACCGCGCCTTCGTGTGCCGAAGCGACGGCGAATTGTCGTGCACCGGCGTCGGCCAGGGTTCGGGCGACCTCCACGGCGCCGTGTCCGTAGGCGTCGCCCTTGATGACCGCAAGCACTGCGGCCTTGGGGCCGGCGGCTGCTCGAACAGCACGAAAGTTGTCGCGCAGGCGGTCGCGGCGAATGCGTGCAACACTCCGCATGGCTGTTCTTCAAGCCTAGCAGTCAGGCTGAACGGAACAGTTTTCGTGGGGTGCCGGCCGAGGAAACGAGGAGCCCACCACGCGCGGCCTGCCGGGCGTCATCGGTCCATTCGGGTGAGGAATCCCGCGGAATCCTTCGTCGTGTAGTTTCAGTGTGGGGCGTCGTTTTTGTATTCTGATGAACAGGGGAATCGTGGTTTGTCGCGGTTGCCTTCGGGAGGTGGTTCAGGCATGCGTATCGCAAGAAAAGTCAGGCAACGGATCGGGCGTTCTTCTCGGGCGGTGTTGCCGTTGGTGGCAATGGGAGCCCTCGGCGTGTCGAGCGCGTCGGCGGTCGACACGATCGAATTCTTCGAATCGAAGATCCGGCCGCTGCTCGTTTCGAAATGCTACACCTGCCACACCGACGCCAAGAGCGGCGGACTACGGATCGATTCCCGTTGGACGTTGCTGCGCGGCGGCAACTCGGGCGCGGCAATCGAGCCCGGCAACCCGGAAGAGAGCCTTCTGATCCAGGCCGTGTCGCACACCCACGAGCGGCTGCGCATGCCGCCGACCGGACAACTCGAGCCTCACGAGATCGAAGACCTCAAGCAGTGGATCCGCACCGGCGCGAATTGGCCCGATGAGAAGCAGAAGTTTTTCGTTCGCTCGATCTACCCGCTGCTCGAGGAAAAGTGCCTCGCCTGCCACCAGGAAGATCCGCAAGGCAAGCTGCGGCTCGATTCCCGCGAGGCGGTCTTGCTCGGCGGTGCTCATGGACCGGCGGTGGTTCCCGGCAACACGGAAGAAAGTCTGTTGATGCGCACTCTGCGTCACGACCACGAGCGCATCAAGATGCCCCCGACCGGAAAACTTCCCGACGACGAGATCGCTCTCTTCGAACAATGGGTACGCGACGGCGCGGTCTGGGGCGAGACGGGCGTCGAAGAGCTCGAGCCCTACGAAATCAGTGAAGAGCGCAGGAACCGCTGGTCGTTCCTGCCGGTCACCAGGCCCCCGGTTCCGGTCGTGTCCGATGCGCGTTTCAAGGCGAACCCGGTCGACCGTTTCATCTTCGCCAAGCTTGCCGAAAAAGGTCTCAAGCCGGCCCCCGCGGCCGACAAACTTACGCTGCTGCGGCGGGCGAGGTATGATCTCACCGGCCTGCCCCCGAGCCTGGAGGAGATTGACGCCTTTCTCGCCGACGATGCTCCCGGCGCCTACAAGAAAGTCATCGAACGGCTGCTCGCGTCGCGTCAATACGGCGAGCGTTGGGGACGTCATTGGCTGGATCTGGTGCGCTATGCCGACACCGCAGGCGACTCCGCGGACTTTCCGATCCCCGAAGCCTACCGATACCGCAACTACGTCATCGACTCGTTCAACAAGGACAAGCCCTACGACCAGTTCGTTCGCGAGCAGCTTGCCGGTGATTTGCTTCCTTATGAAGATGACGATGACCGCTGGGAACAGACCCTCGGGACGGGCTACATCGCGATCTCCCGCCGCATCGGCGTGACGCCGGAAACTCTCGGACACATTCGCATCGAAGACACCCTGAATAACTTCGGCAAGACGTTTCTCGGATTGACCGTCGGCTGTGCGCGTTGTCACAACCACAAGTTCGACCCAATTCCGACCGCCGACTACTATTCGCTCTACGGCATCTTTGACAGCTCGGTTTACCCCTTCCCCGGCAGCGAACACAAACCCCATCGCAAGGACTTCGTCTATCGCGTTGGACTCGAGAAAGCCGCCGAAATCCTCAGGGCGCATCGAACCAAGTTGGCGCTGTGGAACAAGAGAGAACGCGAAAAATTCAAGGAATATCAGTCGTTCCAAGACCGCAAGATCACCGATCCGACCAGAACGCGCATCATCGTGTGGGACGAGCTGTTGAAGTTGCGCGCGGAGCGTGCCGCGGTGGCCGCCAATTTTCCGCCGATGGAGATCGGTTACGCCATCGTCGACGCCAATAACCCGCACGATGTTCGTATCCAAAGGGCCGGCGATCCCAAGGCGTTGGGGGCGGAAGTCCGGCGAGGATTCCTGCAAATCCTCGGCGGACAAAAGCTTCCCGAAGACGCAACAGGCAGCGGCCGCCGCGAATTGGCCGATTGGATGGCCGATCCGAAAAACCCCCTCACCGCGCGTGTGATGGTGAATCGCATCTGGCACTACCACTTCGGCCGCGGCATCGTCGCCACGACGAGCGACTTCGGCGTCAGGGGCGCCGCTCGCTCGCATCCCGAGCTTCTCGACTATCTGGCATCGTACTTCGTTGACGGCCGCTGGTCGATCAAGGCAATGCACCGCCTGATCATGCTGTCGGCGACCTACCGGCTCAGCGGATCGGAAATCGCGGCCAATATCGAAGTCGACCCGACCAACGAATTGCTCTGGCGAGCCAATCGCCGAAGGCTCGACGCCGAGTCGCTACGCGATTCGATCATGCTCTTGAGTGGCGATCTCGACCTAGCGCCCGGCGGCCGCCATCCGATGCCGCACCACCTGACGTATTTCTACCGTCAGCACGAACCCTTCAATGAGTTCTATGAATCGAATCGGCGGACGGTCTACACCATGCAGCAGCGCTTTGAAAAGAACGCCTATCTGGATCTATTCGACGGCCCCGACGGTAACATTCAACTCGCCGAGCGCAAGTCAAGCGTAACGTCGCTGCAGGCGCTCTTCATGATGAACTCCAAGTTCTTCCACACCCAGTCGGAAGCCATCGCTGAACGCGTCTCCGCCGCCGCCTCGTCGACCGACGAGCGCATCGAACACGCCTATCGAATGATCCTCGGCCGCCGGCCGCGGGCCGAGGAAGTCGAGAAGGGCGAGCGGTTTCTCGCGAGCATGCGGGCAAACCTCGGCTCCACCGAATGCGCCGGCACGCGCTGTGAACAAAGCGCCTGGGCCGGGTATCTGCGGGCGATCCTCGCGGGCAATGAGTTTATGTTCGTGGAGTAAGACCGGACTCCTGGTCAGAGGAGCAAGCCTTCCGACAGTGCGGAGTTGTGATCGTGTGGGACGAGCTGCTGAAGGTCCGCGAGCGGCGCGCCGAGTCGCCAAGAAATTTCCGCCGATGGAGATCGGATACACGATTGTCGATGCGAACAATCCGCCTGGGCCGGGTATCCGCGGGCGATTCTCGTGGGTAACGACTCTCTGGTCAGAGGAGCGCGCAGTTACTTCCCGGAACCGGGAGTTGTCGGAAGGGTGTGCGACATAAATGTGGGAAATCAAGCGGCGCGGGCACGGGCCTCCCAGTAATCCTCGAACCTTCCGCTCAGCCGACAGCAGCGCAACGCGATGATGGCGTTGGCGCCGCGCACCGTCCAGAACATGCCGGAGCGCTTTAACCGCGCGCCGATCACCTTCTTGCAGCCCGCCTCGACCACTCCCGAGCCGACAAACAATCCCTGGCGGCGAAACTCGGGATACCGCATCCGCTCGGCGTTGCGCTCGAAGTAGTCCGCCTCGTTGGCGAGCAAATGGGCCGACTCCTGATTCGGCGTGGAGAACCCGCGTAAGACTTTCACCAACGCCTTGATCTTGCCTTGTTCGAGCTTGTGCAACAACCGCGCGGCCCAACGTTTCCGCCGGCGCTCATCGCTCGGGAACAGTTTCGCCGACAACTCCCACAGATGCTGCCGCGCATGGTAAAGGTCGACGATCTCGACGGCGCCGGGGAAGTGCTGATGTGCCAGGTTCCAGATCCAGGGCGCGCCGTCGCCGAGAATGACTTTCTTGCGAGCACGGCTCCAGCCCCGCCGCCAAGCTTCCGTATACAGCCGCAAGCCGAACGCCTCGGCTCCCTCGATCGCCGCGCTGTAACTGGTCGAGTTCTCGTCGCGCCGCGGCCGGCCTTGTTCGTCGGTGGTGGTTTGGGTGAAGACGCAGCCGAGTTTGACCTCGCGGGTGCGGGCCGGCCGCCCCGCGGTTTTTCCGACACGGCCGGCGGTCTCGGCGGCCACGACGGGAATGCCCGTGCCGTCCATTTCGATGTAGAGCAGGGGCACGGCGGGGGCGGCGACGTGCGGCAAGTCGAGTTGCTTGGCGCGTTGGATCGCCACTTGCTCGCGGGCTTCGATGTCGGCGCCGAGGGCCTCGGCATGGCGTTCGACGGACTTGGCGGTAACGTCGAGACCGGCCAAGACGTCGAGTTGTTCACGGCCTTGCTCGAAAGAAGTTTCGCTGCCCACCAGCGCCATCATGCGGCGCACGCCGGGCGAGCAGGCGGTGCCTTCGATGTCGAGTTCGCGGTCGCGCGGGCTTTGTCCCCGGCGGCATGTCGAGCAGAGGTAGTAGGCGCGCTCGAAACGCACCTCGCCCACCACGGTGGTGAGTTGTTTGGGGCGAGTATCGCGGCAGCAAGCTTGTTGACCGCAGGGGCAGGGGATTCGGGACGGCACGGTCTCGGAGGACGACAGTAACTTGCTCAGCAGCGTGGTCCCGGCGCGATGCATGGTGCCGCGAACCGCCGTCTCGACGGCTTCGAGATCGAGGGGGTCGCCGCGGCGTTGGCCGCGGAAGATGACCCCGAGCAGCTGCGTCACTTCTTGGGCGACTTCGTGGCGGATGGTTTCGGCCGTTTTTTTTCCTGGGGCTTCGGGGTGTCTGCGGCGGGTCGCAGACGGCAAATGCTTTCGTTGACATCGAGCAATTGCCGGCTGAGTTGTTGGAAGCGATGAAACTCGGCCACCTGGCGTTCGGCCTTGCGGCGATCCGCGGGCGAAGAGAAGGTCTCAGTCACGGTCTTGCCGCTCACTTTTTTGGTGAGGCGGAAATGCGGACCATGGGGCGGTTGGTCGGGTTGGTGGCAGCGGCAATTCGGTTTGCCGCAGCGGCCGCGGGTGGCGGTAATCGAGCCGCTGCGAAAGTCTCCTAAGTGGAGGATCTCGGAGAGAATCGCGGCACGTTGTCGTTCGAGGGCAGCGAGAGATTGGGGCACGGGGCACCTCCTTATTACCTAGCGTATACATACGCAAGGAAAAACGCCACAAAAAAAGACAAACCCACAAGCTCCCACATTTATGTCGCGCACCCTTGTCGGAAGCAACGACCAGACGTTCCGCGTGCGCATGATAGAGTCGAAGAGGGCCATCGCATGCACTTCTCCCGGCTGCTTATTGTCTTTTGGTGGGGCCGCATCTTGCTACGCTGCGGGGACGCCAGACCCAGCGTTTGTCTACGTCGGAACCTACGAGAAGGTCGAATCGGCTACTGGCGAGCACTGCAGTGGCTATTCGGTAGATCTGTGGAAGGACGGCGACGTGCTGTTCGGTTTATTGCATCACCATCGAGGCCTTTGCGGCGATCCTCCTTGCGGGGTGCTCACCGATGTCCGACACGATTCGGAGTCAGGCCGTCTTCGCTTCAACGCGGATACCGTAGAAACTATCTTCTCCTTCGAAGGATCACTGCGAAACGAGTCGCTCAAAGGAACCCTTACCAGTCGTTGGCCTGGGGCTGATCGGTACTCGAAGGAGGCCGTCCAGTTGCCCAAGCACCGAGAAGTACATGCCACGAGATTCGGCTCGCTGGCAGAATGGCATGAAGTTTACGATTCCATTCAGCGCTGCCGCGGCGTACCGACCTACATGCCGAGCAGATAGCGCGTGCTCGTATCCGCCCATTCGCGAAAATCTCGATTCTGGGTCTCGTGAGTCGGAATGCGATCTCCGCACAGCGATCTGTCGGGTCGGGGCCCGCTCCCGACAATGGAAATTGCCGGAAGCGTGCCGTGAGCCCTGCCGCCCGCCGTCGACTGTCCGGGCGAACCGCAACTTACGGGATCAAGGGCGGCGCCCGATCCCGAGGAGGGCTCGCGGCGCGGTCTTGCCGACCTGCTGTGTTATCATCGACCTTTCGCCGTTTCCCGCTGTGTAAGGGGGATGACTTTTCGGCCTGGAAGAGAGTAGGTGGCTTTGGACGCATTTGCAACGCAAGCGGTGGCGGACTTCAAGCAAACGGCCGCCGTCACGGCAAGTTCCAGATTTCTCGTCAAGGGCATGCTGAGGTCGCTGCCCATGGAGAGGGCGGTTCGCGTTGTCGAGCTCGGTCCCGGGACCGGTGTGTTTACGCGTCAACTTCTCAATGAAATGCCATCCCAGGGCCGTTTGCTCGCGTTCGAGATCAATCAAACATTCACCGACCACCTTCACGAGAACTTGCCCGATCCGCGGCTTGAAATCATCACCACCTGCGCCGGGTCCGCGGGCGACGAATTACGGCGGCGGGGGTGGAATCGGGTCGACGCGGTCGTGGTTTCGTTAGGGTTCGGGTTCATGTCCGATGAGAAGGTCCATGAAATCTTCGCCGGCCTGACGCCCTTCATGGATGACAACAGTGTCCTTTCGTTGTTTCAATACGCCCACCAAATGAAATACCTCGACGGCCGGCTTTCTCGGTTTGACGTCTCCGATTTGCTGGCCGAGCATTTCCGTCGAATCGACCGCCACACGGTTTGGCGCAATCTTCCCCCGGCTTTCGTGTTCAGTTGCCGCGTGTAGCGCCGGCAGTTCGCAGCGGAAGAATCGCTTCGCCATGGCTTCCGACTCCGACGCTCTGATCGATAGCGCGGCGGAGACGAAGTCCTCCGCCGACCCCGACCGAAGTTCGCGGAAACAGGGCGCGCCCTCCGGCTGGGCTTGGCTGATTCCCAATTTCACCGTTTTCATATCGAGCCTCTGCATCATGGTCGTCGAGTTGGTCGCGGGCCGCTTGATCGCCCGCTACGTCGGCAGCTCGCTCTACACCTGGACTTCGGTCATCGGCATCGTCCTGGCCGGCATTGCCGCCGGCAACTACATCGGAGGCCGCCTGGCCGACCGCTACAAGGCGCGGGAAGCTCTGGCTTCGCTGTTTCTACTTTCCTCGGCGGCCTGTTTGCTGATTCCTTTGCTCAACGACCGCATCGGGTACTTGACGTTGTTGCGCAGCCAGGAATGGGGCTTGCGTATCGCGCTGCATGTCTTCTTCGTCTTCTTCCTGCCGGCCGCGTTGATGGGGACAATCAGCCCGGTGGCCGCGAAAATGGCGCTGGGGTTGAGCACCCAAACCGGACGCACCGTGGGCAGCGTCTATTCCTGGGGCGCGGTCGGCAGCATCGTCGGCACTTTCTTGACGGGCTATTTCTTGATCGCCGAAATGGGGACGGTGTCGGTCGTGCTCAGCGTTGCCGGAGTCTTGCTCGCCATGGCGCTGTTTTTCGGCGCGCGGAGTCTCGTGCCGTTTCTTTGGGTCGGCGTTTTCAGCGCGATCTTGCTCACCCGTCTCGGACCCTGGGAATGGACCCGCGTCGTCGGGGAACGGCTGGGGGTGCGCGACCGCGTTAACCAGCTCGTCCACTTTCGGACCGAATCGCACTACTCCTCGATACGCGTAGAGGACGAGCGCGAGATGCCGGGCATCCGATCGATGACGCTCGATTATCTAGTCCACGCCTACGTGTCGACGGAGAATCCCGATGAGTTGATCTACGAATACGAAAACGTCTACGCCGGCGTGACGAAAATGGCGCTGCGGGACTTTCCCGAAGACCGCCAGCCGCGCGCCCTCATGCTCGGGGGCGGTGGATTTGTTTTTCCGCGTTGGCTGCTTCGATGGTGGCCGGAAAGCTACGTCGAGGTGGCCGAGATCGATCCCGAAGTGACGCGCGCCGCCTTCGAGGCGTTCGGTTTGCCGCTCAACACCCCGATGAAGATATTCAACCTCGACGCCCGCAATCACGTCGATGATCTGCTCGAGCGACAGGAAAGCGGTGAGCAGGTCGGGGGTTTCGATCTCGTCTACGGCGACGCCTTCAGTCACTACTCGCCGCCGTTTCATCTCACCACGCACGAGTTCAACGAAAAGGTACGTCGCCTGATGAGCCCCGACGGCGTCTTCTTAGCGAACGTGATCGACATCTATCGCTCGGGGAAGTTTCTCGGAGCAATGATCAATACCTTCGAACAGAGTTTTCCCCACGTCTATGTATTGGGCACCGTCTTCGGAGGCCCTTCCGATGAAGACCAGCGCGACACATTCGTGGTCGTGGGTTCAGCAAGTCCCCTCCCGATCGACGAGATGGACTTCGAACTCTACCAGGGTCAGCTATTGGAACCGCACCATTTGGCCACTCTCCGAAAGCGATCGAACCGCCTCGTCCTGACCGATGACTACGCCCCCGTCGCCAACCTCATCGCCCCGGTAGTCAGTTCGGCGGAGAGGCGTTGAGGGGGTCACTGAGAGTTCGCACGAGTCCGCGGGGAGGCTCGATCCGCGCCCGATTTGCGCGGCTGAAGCCCGAGTCGCTCCTAGGGGCTTGGTAGCTGAAAGAGCCAGGTTATTGACCGAGTGCTCTGCTGCAATCGACGGCTCATCTTCCTACCTGCTCAGTCGGGCGGAATCTCATCGCTGACCACGTAGCGTCAAGAGAAACTTGGGTGACGGGGCGGATGCCTCTATCCGCCAGTGCCTTCCAAAGCTTGTCGCGATTCAAGTCCGTTTCCACGCCGGAGCTACCCTTGGGATATGAAATCCACAGGACGGCATCGTACTGGATGGCTTGGAGTACCCGGTCAATGAATCGATCCAGCTCGTTTCGATCTTTGGCGAAAAGGTGAGCAAAATCGAACTCGCCCGTCGGCTTCTGTTGAATCGTGGCACCGACGGCACTTCGCCCAAAGTCCCCAGATAGCCGTCGGGCGCATTAACGATAAGAGCGCGCTGGGCGTTTTGCATCCGAAGTTTCTTTGCCAGTGCCGAAATCGCCATATGTTGATCCTACACACCGTGGGAGGACTTCACCCCGCCAAAGATCGCCCGATAGATCATCGATGGTATGCAAATATCCGTCGTGCTGACCAGCAAAGCCACCGATGTCAGCAACCCCCGAACAGATACTCCGCAAAGTCGTATCCGGCCTCAAACGCCCAGATCACTCCCAGCAGCCAGAGAGCACCTACACCGCAGGCGAAGCGCGAGGGCGCGCCGCGCCTGGGTAGCGCCCACGTGCCGGTTAAGGCGACGAATGCCGAAGTTGTAGATCAAGTCGAACGGGTGCACGGGAAAAACGGCTGCCGAACCCGCGACCACGACGAGAGTTCCCAGCAGAGCGGACGACGCGGTTGCCGTCCCAATGGCCGCCAAGACCGCGCAGAAGACGAACGCCATTCGAAGCCACGGAGCGACTTCCGCCAGTGTTTCCGGCGGCACTCCGTCGAACCCCTGGACATCCAGCCGGTGCCGCGTCGTCGCCGAGAGCTGCCCCCCCATATCGATCTTCCCTGATTTTTCTCCATGACCACGGACGGGCCATTTCTTGCCTAGGATACACCCGCGTCCGCCATACAATAAGGAAAGAAACCGGAAAGGTCCGTCATGCGGGTGATTTTGTTCATTCTCGTTTTGTTGGCGATCGCGGCTGCGGCGCTTTACTACCCGGTCTCCGACGACAGCATTCGCCAAACCCTCCAGCAGGAGTCCCAGCGCCTCCAAAAGCAGGCCAAGGAAGCCCGCAAGAGCGCCTCGCTCGCCGTCGAGAATGTCAATAAGCGTCTCGAAGGGTTGAAGGAAGAATACCGGCGGCTGCGCGGCGCGGCGAACCAGAGAGCCTCGGAAAGTACGGACGAGGTTGCCGAGCGTACCGACAAGGCTCGCGAGAGCGCCAAGGCACTGCAAGAAAAGATCATCAAGTTGTCCAAAGAGGCCGGCGAAAAACTGGACGCCCAAGCCCGCGAGCTTCACAAGAAGGTCAAGGAACTCAAGGAAGAAATCGAGCGCGAGTTAGCTGATCGCTAGCGCCCGCTAAGAGCATCCCCGGACGAATATGGGAGGCGGCTACCGATTTTCGCCCGTCGTAGTCGGACTTGCACCACGGGCTGCCGGCGTCGGGCGCGGCGGTTGATCAGGACGGAGGCCATGGCTCTTCGCTTGCGTTCGGGCTCGGTATCTCATTAGCGGCCGTACCGCGATGTCGCTGCTACGACCTCGGCGCGGCCGCCCGCCCAATCGGCTGTTCCGGGTCGATCAGCATCCACATCCCCGCGCTGACCACGTAATACCCGGCGGCAATCAGCAGCGGCAGCTCCCACGATCCATAAGTCTCGACCAAATGCCCGAAGACCATGGGGGCCGCGACGCCGCCGATTTGGCCGAGCGAATTCATCATTCCCGAAACCGTGCCGGCATGCTTGGCGCCCACATCGACGCACGTCGCCCAACAGACCGACAAGATCAAATCCGATGCGCCGAAGCTGAGCGCAAGCGCCGCCACCCCCAACATCGGGTCTTCGACCAGCGCCGCTGCGGCCAACAACGCGGCCGACGCCAGCAAGCCCCCCATGGCCGGAATCCGCCGCGCCCAACGCAAGCGCACCCGCCGACTCATCCAATCCGTGAGCAAGCCTCCCAGCAAGTTGCCGGTTAAGGCGGCTACCCACGGCAGCGCCGCGTAGAAGCCCAAATCAGCCCGAGCGATTCCCCGGCCCTGCTCCAAGTACGTCGGCAACCAAGTCATGTAAAAGTACACGCCGAAGGTGTAACCCGAGTACATCGCGCACAGCGCCCAGACATTGCGGCTCGTTGCGAGCAAGCCCCAGGGGACGCGCTCAGCGTGTCCGCCGGCCGCGCGCCGGGCCTGGATTTCGGCTAGTTCCGACCCGCCGATGGCCGGGTGCTCCTCGGGCGTATTGCGGTACCAGCGCGCCCAAACCACCGCCCACACGACCCCCAGCACGGCGAAGATCCAATAGACCGGGCGCCACCCAATCACCCCCATCAGGTAGATCACCAGCCCCGGCGCCAAAGCCCCGCCCAGCCGGCTGCCCACCATGACGATCGCTTGCGCCCGCCCGCGCTCATTACTCGGGAACCAACGCGAGAGCGCCGACGTGGTCCCCGGAAAAGCGCCCGCTTCACCGCATCCGAAAAGGAAACGAATCGCCAGCAGGCTCGCGTAGCTCCAAGCCGCCCCGGTGAGCGCCGTAAACAGCGACCACCAAATCACAATCCTCGTCAGCAAAGACCGCGCCCCAAAGCGGTCGGCCAACCAACCGCCGGGAATCTCAAACAGCACATAGCCCAACACAAACGCGCTCAACACCCGGCCCATCTGGGACATCGAAAGGCCCAATTCTTCCGACATCACCGAGGTCGTGGCGGCGATACAAACCCGGTCGAGATAGGTGACCACCATCAGGGCGAACATCAGCGCCAGCGCTTTGTTGCGAACGAGCATTCCCGACAGGATACTACGCGCCGCGGCCGCTACAGCCGCATCTGTTTGACAGCCGCCGCCGAGCCGTCTATGGTTTCGAGTAATGCACGGGCCTTCAGCCACCGAGCCCCCGCCGATCGAAGTGAAGGCACGCGGAACCGCGAAGATAGCGAAAGTCCACATCCTCCGCAACGGCCGCATCCTCTACACCGGCGAACCCGGCGAGCAAGAGGTAAGCTTCGCCTACACCGACAGCGACGCCGAAGCCCGCACCGGCACGCAGTATTACTACGTCCGAGTCGAGCAAACCGACGGCCACGTGGCTTGGTCAAGCCCGATTTGGGTCAACTACTGAAGGTCGGCGGGGCGGGAATTCACTCGAACAAATCCGCTGGTTTGATTTCCAAATCGAAATCCGGAAGACGAAAGGCCTCGACTGCTACCAGCCCCTTTTCTTCGTAGACGGACAATTGGCGCGGCCAGGGATCCGCCAGCCATATGTGCGGCACGCCCCAAGTTCGGTACTCTTCGAGTTTTTTCACGATATCGGTGTGACGATCTTCGGGAGAGACGATTTCGATCACAATAAAAGGCGGCTCCGAGGGTACAAGATCGACCGGTTCGCGAGGACGGAAGACGGCGACATCCGGTATTCGAAACCGCGTCGGCGCGAGCTGCAGCCGTAGTTCCGGGCGGCTGTACAAGGGGTGTTGTTTCCGGGCTTCGTAAAAGATTTCGACCAGCCGAGCCTGGGCTTTGCTATGCGGATTCCCCCCCAAGTTCCTCTCCACGATGGCGCCGTCAACGAACTCACGATCGGCACCGTCGAAAGCGGTTTGCAAGTATTCTTCCGGCGTGATCAGCGTCTGTACGGCCACTGGGGTTTAGCTTACCACCACGCGAAAGCGCCGACCCAACGTGGCGCACACGTTTAGCGTGCCGTGTCGCCATTCTTGGCGACATAAACCGCCGTCTCGTCTACCGCAACAACGATCCCGCCACCAAAATCCCCCCATCGATCACCACTGTTTCGCCGGTGATCCAGGAAGCCTCGTCACTCAACAGCAAACACGAAATCCCCACCACATCCTTGGGCTCCCCAATACGCTTCATCGGATACACGTCCGACCAGGCATCTTCCTTGTCTTCCCAAACCGCCGAGGCAAACCGCGTCTTGATCAACGCCGGGGCAATCGCGTTGACGCGGACAGCCGGGGCCAGCTCCGAAGCCATCTGGCGTGTCAGGTGGGCGACCGCCGCCTTGCTGACGTTGTAAGCGCCGATCCTATGGGGATTCCTATACGCGCTGGTCGAGGCCGTATTAAGAACAGCCCCACCGTGATCCCGCATCCGGGCTTTCCAGGCGTCTTGGATCCAACCGAGCACCGCGAAGACGTTGACCTCGAAAACCTTTTCGACGCGGCTCATCTCGGCTTCGACCAACGGGCCGTACTGCGGATTGGTGCCGGCATTATTCACCAGCAAGTCGAGAGACCCGAAAGCCTCGATCGTTTTGCGAACGGCTTCTTGGCGATGCTCGGGATCGGCGCTCGACCCCGCCACGCCGATCGCGCGATCCCCCG
This sequence comes from Bryobacterales bacterium, assembly GCA_965238125.1. Classification (GTDB taxonomy): domain Bacteria; phylum Acidobacteriota; class Terriglobia; order Bryobacterales; family UBA6623; genus UBA6623. The sequence goes on from OZ250179.1 coordinate 3,428,934, forward strand.
CGGCGAGCTCGGCCAAGGCCTCGTCGAGACCCGGTTGCTTGCGGCTTGTGATGCAGACTCTCCCACCGCGATCGAGAATGCCCCGAGCAATCGCCAGGCCTATCCCGCGCGACGCGCCGTTAAGAAGAGCTGCTTGTCCTTCGAACATGAGTTGATCCTTTCAGGAGACCGGAAGAGCTACGGCACCTCCCGCGCCAACCCGATAACCGGGCGAGTGGACGTCGGGCAAGTCGTGCGCGAGCTTCAAATTGTAGCGCGAACGCCGAGACTCGGAGGCAACGTTTCTACCTCAAGCTTGCGCGACATAAATGCGGAAAAGGGGGTATCCACTTGCGGGTGTGCGACATAAATGTGGGAAATCAAGCGGCGCGGGCACGGGCCTCCCAGTAATCCTCGAACCTTCCGCTCAGCCGACAGCAGCGCAACGCGATGATGGCGTTGGCGCCGCGCACCGTCCAGAACATGCCGGAGCGCTTTAACCGCGCGCCGATCACCTTCTTGCAGCCCGCCTCGACCACTCCCGAGCCGACAAACAATCCCTGGCGGCGAAACTCGGGATACCGCATCCGCTCGGCGTTGCGCTCGAAGTAGTCCGCCTCGTTGGCGAGCAAATGGGCCGACTCCTGATTCGGCGTGGAGAACCCGCGTAAGACTTTCACCAACGCCTTGATCTTGCCTTGTTCGAGCTTGTGCAACAACCGCGCGGCCCAACGTTTCCGCCGGCGCTCATCGCTCGGGAACAGTTTCGCCGACAACTCCCACAGATGCTGCCGCGCATGGTAAAGGTCGACGATCTCGACGGCGCCGGGGAAGTGCTGATGTGCCAGGTTCCAGATCCAGGGCGCGCCGTCGCCGAGAATGACTTTCTTGCGAGCACGGCTCCAGCCCCGCCGCCAAGCTTCCGTATACAGCCGCAAGCCGAACGCCTCGGCTCCCTCGATCGCCGCGCTGTAACTGGTCGAGTTCTCGTCGCGCCGCGGCCGGCCTTGTTCGTCGGTGGTGGTTTGGGTGAAGACGCAGCCGAGTTTGACCTCGCGGGTGCGGGCCGGCCGCCCCGCAGTTTTTCCGACACGGCCGGCGGTCTCGGCGGCCACGACGGGAATGCCCGTGCCGTCCATTTCGATGTAGAGCAGGGGCACGGCGGGGGCGGCGACGTGCGGCAAGTCGAGTTGCTTGGCGCGTTGGATCGCCACTTGCTCGCGGGCTTCGATGTCGGCGCCGAGGGCCTCGGCATGGCGTTCGACGGACTTGGCGGTAACGTCGAGACCGGCCAAGACGTCGAGTTGTTCACGGCCTTGCTCGAAAGAAGTTTCGCTGCCCACCAGCGCCATCATGCGGCGCACGCCGGGCGAGCAGGCGGTGCCTTCGATGTCGAGTTCGCGGTCGCGCGGGCTTTGTCCCCGGCGGCATGTCGAGCAGAGGTAGTAGGCGCGCTCGAAACGCACCTCGCCCACCACGGTGGTGAGTTGTTTGGGGCGAGTATCGCGGCAGCAAGCTTGTTGACCGCAGGGGCAGGGGATTCGGGACGGCACGGTCTCGGAGGACGACAGTAACTTGCTCAGCAGCGTGGTCCCGGCGCGATGCATGGTGCCGCGAACCGCCGTCTCGACGGCTTCGAGATCGAGGGGGTCGCCGCGGCGTTGGCCGCGGAAGATGACCCCGAGCAGCTGCGTCACTTCTTGGGCGACTTCGTGGCGGATGGTTTCGGCCGTTTTTTTTCCTGGGGCTTCGGGGTGTCTGCGGCGGGTCGCAGACGGCAAATGCTTTCGTTGACATCGAGCAATTGCCGGCTGAGTTGTTGGAAGCGATGAAACTCGGCCACCTGGCGTTCGGCCTTGCGGCGATCCGCGGGCGAAGAGAAGGTCTCAGTCACGGTCTTGCCGCTCACTTTTTTGGTGAGGCGGAAATGCGGACCATGGGGCGGTTGGTCGGGTTGGTGGCAGCGGCAATTCGGTTTGCCGCAGCGGCCGCGGGTGGCGGTAATCGAGCCGCTGCGAAAGTCTCCTATTGAGTCTCGCAAAATAAAGTGACACCTTTTTGGGGTACGTACGTCTTTGTATGTATGGGAAATACAAAAGGCGTACGGCGGGATTTCGAGGCCCTGGAGAAGCGCCGTTTCAAAGCGATCCGGTTGGTCGAACAAGGCTGTAGTCAGTCCGAGACAGCGAGGCGATTGAAGGTCGCGCGGCAAAGCGTCAGCGAGTGGCTGCGACGATACCGGCGTGACGGCGAAGCCGGGTTGCGCCAGGCCGGCCGCGCCGGCCGTAAGCCGCTGTTGGACGCCGCGCAGCTCGAACGCCTCGAGGCGTTGCTGCTGGAAGGCCCCGAGGCGCACGGCTTCCCGACGCCGCTGTGGAGCTGTCCGCGGGTCGCTCGTCTGATCGGAGACGAGTTCGGCGTGCGCTATCACGAGGGCCATGTCTGGAAGATCCTGCGGGCGCTCGGTTGGAGCCCGCAACGGCCCGTCGGCAAAGCGCGGGAGCGCAACGAAGAGGCCATCCGCGGCTGGCAGCGCAAGACTTGGCCGGCCATTAAAAAAAAGCCCGCAAAGAAGAACGTACGATCGTCTTCATCGACGAAAGCGGATTGAGTCAGAAGCCGCATCGTTGCCGCACCTGGGCGCCGCGCGGCGAGACACCGGTGTTGGAGTTCAACTTCAACTGGGACAAGCTGTCGGTGTCGGCCGGGCTGACGTTGCGCAACTTTTACTTCCGGCTCTATCCCGGCGCGATCGGCGAGCTGGAGGTCATCGACTTCCTGAAGGCTTTGGTGCGCCACATCGACGGCCCACTGCTGATCGTCTGGGACCGGCTGCCGGCGCACCGCAGCCGCCTGGTGCGGGAGTTCATCCAGCTCTCCGAGGATCACATCGCAACGGAGTACTTGCCGCCCTATGCGCCGGAGTTGAACCCGGTGGAATACATTTGGGCGTACTGGAAGCAGCACGAGTTGCCCAACGTCTGCCCGAAGGACTACTGGGAACTCGACGAGCGCGCCCGCAAAGCGCTGCGGCGAATGCGCCGCAAACCGCGCTTGATTACCGCTTTCTGGAAACAGTCTTCTCTTTGTCTCGATTGACAGTATATTATGCGAGACTCAGTAAGTGGAGGATCTCGGAGAGAATCGCGGCACGTTGTCGTTCGAGGGCAGCGAGAGATTGGGGCACGGGGCACCTCCTTATTACCTAGCGTATACATACGCAAGGAAAAACGCCACAAAAAAAGACAAACCCACAAGCTCCCACATTTATGTCGCGCACCCTCCACTTGCTTGGACCAGCCACAAGATGTAGAATTCCGGGATGGTGGAGGAGTCCGGGCCGCATCCTATTGGCGGCGTTGACTATCCCAGAACCCCTGCAGGAGTTCGACGATTGGTTCTCGTAGGAAGCGGCATGTCTAGCGTTTCTGCGGTGGGTTCGGTGGCGGGAGAGCTTCCGATGTCCGCAATGCGCCGGCAGCGAGGCCTGGCTGACCAATACTGGCCACCTGAAGTGTAGAAAGTGTCGGCGTCGAACCTCTCTGACGGCGGGGACGATTTTTGAACGGACGCAAAAGCCCCTGCGAGTGTGGTTTCAGACGATGTGGTACCTGACCAGCCAGAAATCCGGAGGGAGTGCGTTGGGGCTTCAGCAGGTGCTCGGTCTGGGCAGCTACCAGACAGCTTGGAGTTGGCTCCACAAGCTGCGGCGTGCGATGGTCCGGCCTGACCGGGATCGGCTCAACGGCTGTGTGGAGGTGGATGACACCTACGTCGGTGGCGAGGAAGAAGACGTGCGCGGCCGACAAACCGAAGAGAAGGCGATCGTTGTCGTCGCGGCCGAGCAGGACGGGCGGGGGATCGGCCGAATCCGGCTCCGACGGGTACCCGATGTCTCTAGCCCTCAAGGGCTAAGCCCGGTGAACTGCGGTGAACCGGGCTGCCGCGCCCCGGAGTTTGGTGCGCGGTCGCTCGGCCCGTCGCTTGCGCTCAGGGCTCTGATTCTAGTATTCGCGTTGCGAGAAGGGCCTCCAGATTTATGTATCACACGCGCAAGGAATCCGGCGCGGCAGGTCGGCAAAAAAAGGCGGGTCTACTCCACGATCGAAAGCGGTACCTGGATCATAATGGCTGCCCGGAACGGCCCGGGACGCGATAAAGCGTCTGCGGCATGGCGTCTTCTTGGACCAGCAGACGCGTCCCGGTGCCGGCCTGCTGTTCCGCCCGTTCCGCCCGGGTCCAGGCTCGGCCCGCGCCGCCGGCGAGTTCGAAAATCTCGGGTTCCTAAAAGAACGGTTTGCTTAACAAAATTGTGAGTAGTCACTGGTCGTTTTTCTCCTTGAACAAGTCACAGTCGAACTCGAGACAATCGTCGAGCTTCAGGGTTCCAGTCGGGCTCGATGCCTAAACCCCCCTCCGATGACGGATTTTTTGTTACATTTCTTGCATCCGGCTTCTTGGTTGTGCCAAGCTGCCGGTCGCGCATCAGGGGCCGCGAATCTGGGAAAGTGGAGTCGGGGGTGGTGTGGTTTCTCGCCTGTTAGCGATAACAACGATCGTTGTCTGGGGGTTGTCGACATCAAGCGCCCGGGCGGAGGAAAACTTCTTCGCGGGCATGCTCGCCGGCATTTCGACGCTTTCAGCCGATGGGCGGTCGGTCACGCGTGGAGAGTCGATCGCGACCTCCCTCTATAAGCCGGAAAACGGGCCGCCCGTGATGGGCGTCTTCGGCGGTCATCTCTCGGACTATGTCAGCCTACAGGCCTCCTACGGCTGGAACCGCAACGACCTCGGTCTGGTTTCCTCGAACCCGGCGGCGGGATCGGACGCGTTTTATGATCAAGCGCGACAAGCAACCCAACACACCGCGATCGCGGAGTTGATGGTCTATTTCAGAAACCGCCGAAGTCGCGTCCGTCCCTACCTCTCTGCCGGCGGAGGCGTCGTTCGGTTCGACAGCCCGGCCTCCACGATCGATTTGGTGGCCGGCTCGGCCCAACTAGCTCCAGGCGCGTTTCAGTCGAGCGATGCCGCCATTCGAGTCGCGGTCGGTATCGATGTCTTCATCAAGAATGGCTGGGCCTTCCGCTTTACCTTCGCGGAGACCATCCGCTCGAACCCCATCAGCGCGCGGTTGTCACCCCCGGGACAGCGGGGTATGGCGAACTTTCAAAACCTATTCGGCTTTGTGAAGCGGTTCTAAACAACCTCTGACGGCCGCCGCCCAGCCGACAGTCGTTGCCGCCTACCATCCTCCGAAAATCCCCCTTCGAGCGTACGACGGATTACGGCATAGACCCTGAAATCACAAACCGAGGCAGCCGCGGAGCGGCGACGGGAGCCATAGCCCCGGGCTTCAGCCCGGGGTCCCCGCCGAAAATCACGACAAGCCCCGGATGGGGCGTAGGAGCAATCACCCGATGCAACCCGGCCAACAGGTACGTTCACCCTCTTCCTGCCGACGCCTGACACTTCGACCCTCCTTGGCCTGTATCCCGGTCTCACCCGCATTTTCATGGCGGTATTATGAATCCTGCGGATTCATAGAAACGGACTCTTCTGAAACTGAACATAGGGGCAGTTCCCCCAGTAAATCGGAGCCGGTTCGAAATTCTCCGCCAACACGCGGGCATGGCACACGCTGCAGCAATTGAAGGTTTGCGCCGACTCGCCCAAAGCCGTGATCCGCACCAGTTCCTCGAAGACGCACAGCTTGCGGCCGGCCTGCTTGGTTTCGCCGAAGTTCAACAACCGGCCGGACTCCTGCTGCTCCTCGACCAATGCCGAGTAGACGCGCGCCTTCAGCATCGAGGAAACCGAGCCGGCGTCCCCGGGAGCATCCCGGGCAAGCTCCTCAAAGAATTCTTCCTCGGGCAAGAAACTACTCATCGAGCCACCTCCGTTTGAATTCCGATCGGGCGCGTGCCAACAACCTCTCGATCGCTTTCACCGTTTTCCCGGTCCGCTCGGCCATCTCCGCGGCCGAACGATGTTCCCAATAACGCCACAGCAGAGCGGTGCTGTAGGTTTCCGGCAAACTGTGCAGCACCTGTTGCATCTTCCTCCCGCGGGTCTCTCTGTCCAGGTCTTCATCGATTCCCGGAGCCTCAACCAGATTCGGCTCAACGTCCTCCCCCGCCGCCAACTGCTCCGGCTCCCGCAACCTCTTGCGGTAATGGTCTTCCACCTTGTGCCGCGCAATCCCCAGCAACCAGATCTTCAACGAAGATCGGCCGCGAAAATCTTTCAGGCTCCGCCATGCGGCCAGAAAGACCTCTTGCAGCAGGTCATCGGCGAGATCCGTCCTGGGAAGCAAACGATGTCGTAGATAACCATGGATGGAATCCGCATATCGCTCGACGAACTCCGCCGTCGCCTTGCGGTCCTTGCGAAGAATCGCGGTCGCCAATTCCATCTCCGCCGCCGCGACGCGCGGCGGTTCGGGGGCAACGATCTTTTCTTGAGCCGAAATCAAAGAACGATTCCCTTTCTACTGTCATCGTCGCAAAAGCCGACCCAAATCCCCCCCCGATCACGCCACGCCGCCCCCCCTTGCCGTCGCGCATCCCCAGTGGCGGATTTTGAATCCCCGCGCCCCTTTGCTGAATCCAATAGGAAAAAGGAGAAACGACATGACACACAACGCCCACCCGTTAACTCTGACGGAAGAGAATTTCAAACGAGAAGTGCTCGAGAGTGAACTGCCCGTGCTGGTGGATTTCTGGGCCGCTTGGTGCGGTCCCTGTAGGGCGCTGAGTCCGCTGGTCGAGGAACTCGCCGAGGAGTACGCCGGCCGCGCCAAAGTCGGAAAGCTCAATGTCGATGAGCATCCCGGCGTGGCGGCAAAATACGGTATCCGTTCGATCCCCACGCTGCTGGTCTTCCAAAACGGCGAAGTTATCGACAGCGCGATTGGCGCGGTTCCCAAAAGCGTGCTTCAAGGCAAGCTCGACGCCCTGGCTTCGGCGCCGGTCGCATCCGCCTAGCCTGAAACTTCAATATGCCCCACCGGCCCACATTACCGACGACCTGCTCCTCGGCGCCCAAACCGAGCCGCGACCGTCAGGGAGCGGTATCCGATGAGGCCCTTCAACCCCAAAGGAAAGCGGCGGGAGCACGATCCAACGCAGAGCCACGCCCCCCCACCCGAGCCGCGCCGTCCCACGGCGCGGTCTTCCGGGAACCTCCCGACCCAGTTTCTCCCCCGAACGACCCGGCCCCGCCGGTGGCCCCGCTAACCGGCGGCTAACCACGCGTCAACAGCAGATTCCCCGCGGCATCTTGGCTCGAGCGTCGGTCCTTCGGGATGTAGACGCTCGAGAACTCCTCCGGTTCCGAGGGTGCCGCGGGGTTGATCTTGTCCAGCTTCGCAACGGCTTTGACCCGTGCGGTGACCTGCTCGACCTCGCGGCCTTCGTGATCGTAGCCGTAGAGTTTCATGTGGTAGTCGGAAAATCGATCGCGGTCGCTGTGGGGCACCGTGATTTCATAAGACTGCCCCCGATAGCGTAGATCGATCGATCGTTCAAGCAGTACTTCCTCGTAGCCTTCGTCCGAGAACTCGGCCGCGGCACGGGCCTCCAGCTCCCCGAACGCCTTGTCGGCATCGCTTCCGAGGACCGATTGAGAATAGTCCCTCACGCAGTCGGCGGCCAGCATCCCGAAAGCCGACAGCACACCGGCAAGCGGCGGGACGATGACCGTTCCGATATCGAGCCGGTCAGCCAACTCGCAGGCATGCTGCGCCCCGGCCCCGCCGAAACTCAGCAACGCGAAATCGCGCGGATCGTGGCCGCGCTCGACCGAAATCGCGCGGATGGCCCGTTCCATGTTCGAATTGGCGACATCGACCACTGCTTCCGCGGCACGCTCAACGGAAACGCCGAGCTTGGCCGCGAACGGCCCGGCAAACTCGCGCGCGCGGTCCACATCAAGCTGCATCCGCCCGCCAAGAAAGCGGTCGGGGTCGATGCGCCCCAGCAGCAGATTCGCGTCGGTCACGGTGAGCTCTTCGCCCTCGCCGTAGCAAATGGGCCCGGGGCGCGCGCCGGCGCTATGCGGCCCCACGCGTAGAGCTCCCGCCGAGTCGAGGTAGGCGATCGAGCCGCCTCCCGCGCCGACCGAATGAATGTCGAGCATCGGCACCCGAATCGGAAAGCCCCCGAGAGTGGACTCCCCTGTATAGGTGAACTGGCCGTCGTAGAGCGCCACGTCGGTCGACGTGCCCCCCATGTCGAAGCTGATCACCCGCTTGAAACCGGCCTGCTCCGCCACCGCCGCCGCGCCGACCACGCCCCCGGCCGGCCCCGACAGAACCGTTTGGATCGCCCCGCGCGCCGCCGCCCGCGCCGGGATCGAACCCGCGTTCGACTGAAAGACCCTCAGCGGAACACCGCCCAGCTTGCGTTCGAGTCCCTCGATATAGCGAGCCATCAACGGCGTCAAATACGCGTTCACGACAGTTGTCGACGCCCGCTCAAACTCGCGATATTCCGGCAGAACTTCGTGCGACAGTGAAACCAGGAATCCATCCAGCCCGCGCCCGACCTGCTGCTCATGAGCCGGATTGGCATAGGAATGCAAGAGGCAAACGGCAACCGTTTCCACCTCCCGCCGCCGCAGTTCCTTCGCCAACTCCTCCACCGCCGACGCCGGCAACTCGCGCTCCACCGACCCGTCGTAGAGCATCCGCTCGGGCAGACCGAACGTCAACTCCTCCGGAACGAGTTGCGGCCGAGGGGCCGCGAACAGATCGTAGAGCTTCTCGCGGTTCTGGCGCGCGATCAGCAGCAGGTCCTCGAATCCCTCGGTCGTGACAAAGGCTGTCCGCGCGCCCTTCCGCTCGAGCAGGGCGTTGGTGGCAACGGTAGAACCGTGAACGACCTCCTCGGGCTCGAGCCCGGCAAGTCCCTCGAAAATCGCGCGCGAAGGGTCATCGGGCGTCGAGCGCACCTTCCGAGAACGGATGCGCTCACCGTCCCAGAGAACAAAGTCGGTGAACGTGCCGCCGGTATCAACGCCGATTCGCATAAAGGCCGGCCATCGAGATCCAGACAAGCATTGTACTGAACGGGTTGTTTTCGGGTGAAAAAGAGGGAGGCTCACCGCTCAGGGTCTTGGGCGTGGGGTCCCGCTCAGGATAGCGGGCCTGTCTGCCACGCCAAAGAAGCGTCGCGGTCCGCCCCCGGATGTCGCGGACCATCGCAAGGTTGCCGGAGACTTTCGATGTGCGGCAAACGGACATCGGCTGGGAGGTGTGCTCGCGTCGGCCGTTGCATATTCCCCTCGCTGGGGTGTGCGACATAAATATGGGACGTCCCTTTCACAACGCGACCGATCGAAACAGAGGTGTAGTCGCAAGTCAACGCTTAGCCCGGTTCACCGGGCTTGGATTGCAAATAGGCCCTTCGAGGGCCGGTGTAGAGGGCTGGTCGTCCGATAGGAGGCCGTTTCAACGGCCTTTTCCTGGAAGGCTTTAGCCAGGATTTCCATTTTGGCCCTGGCACGGTCACAGGATACACCCCCGCTGCGCCGAATACCACGTCTTTTCGCGCTGAACCCTGCACATCACCTCCGCCGGTAGGCGCCAGGGCTCGTCCGTCCGCTCACAGACGTTGATTGAGCGGACTGAACGGCGCTCCGGCCGACACTGCTCCCTGCGAAACCTTTTTGGAGCCAAAAACTGTTGATCCTCGCCCGGGCAACGCTACCCACCCGGCACAGGCAGCGCCCAGATCCTATGCAGCATGTCGCCGAACAGCCGCCGGTTCAGATGTCCTTCGGCCAACAGCAGCCAATAGTACCGCGCATGCTTGACCAGCCTACCGCCCGTCTTCATCAGCCGCTGTTGCAAGCTCGTCAGCGACCAGCTCTTGATCCGTTGCGGCAGCCCGAGCCTCCGCCATAGGTTCCCCAGGTTATAGGCCAGCACGCTGAGTTGCAGTCGCACTTCGTTGGCCCGGAACCGATGGCATGACAGCCTTGTCCAATGCGTCGCTTGTTTGCCTTCCTTGATCCACTGCTCCGCCGTGCCGCGCTTGTTGTAGAACCGCACCAGCGAGCGGCTCGGCAAGGCCATGCTCGTGACGATGAAACCGACGCGAGGAAACAACTCACCTTAGTGATGCTCGACCTTCGCAACAACCCGCCGGGACTTCGACCAGCTCGCGGCCTGATACCGAAAGCTCCTGTAGCGCACCAGGGGCTTTGCGCTCGGCCTGCCCGGCGGACGAAACAGGATATCTTCGATCTCCAGCTCCAGGCTCTTGTTGGCCGGGATGCGAATCACGTAGTCCACGCCGCGCTCCTCCAACGTCTCGTAAATATCCGGCTTGGCGAAGGCGGCATCGGCCCGGAACGTCACCTGTTTGCCCTCCGCCTGTTGGCGTTCGATTTCCGGCAGCAGCAGCTCGTCCCAGTCCTCGGCGCTGGACACGTTGCCCGGTCGCAACTTTGCCGCCAAGCAATCGCCGTGCTGGTTGAACAGCAACAGTGGGTGGTAGCAGACCGACTCGAAGTGGCCGTTGTAGGCGCTGCCTTCCTGCCGGCCGTGGACGGGGCTCTCGGTAGAGTCCATGTCCAGCACGACGCACGCGGAGTCATCACCGGCCTCGGCTTGCGCGATCAACTCGCGGTTCACCGCCATCAGCCCGATCAGATTCTCGTCGCCGGCGAGCATGGCGGTCTCGAAGCTCTGCAGCCGGGAGGTCAGCGCCGCGCCGCGATCCCAGTTCTTCTTCGAGCCAATCAGCCGAAAGGTTGGATCGGCGGAGACACGAACGGCGTCGTTGAGATCCTCGTAGCCCGCCAAGCGGGAGTAGACCGACTGTCGCAGCAGATCGACGAACGGGAACTTCTTGTTCGAGCCTTGCCGCGAATCCGTCAGATGCTCGTCTATCAGCTTGCCTAGTCCGAGTCGTTCGTCCAGTTCGCGAATGAGAATCAGCCCGCCATCCGAGGTGACTCGCGATCCTTGGAAATCGACCTTGAGAAATCCATTGAAGGTGAGCTGAAACGGTTTGTTTTCTTTTTCACCCATTGGGTGTTGATCTCCTCAGCGCCTTGAGTGCTTTCAAGCCCGCATAAATAAAGGCGTCCGAGTCCACCCGATGGTTAGCAGAACCGAAACTAAAGTGGAAATCCGGGTTTAGCCCTGGCCGAGCCAACAAGAGAAAATTGCAGGCAGGGAAGGGCTCGGGCCCTGCCGCCGATTCTCCCATATTGATGTCGCGCACCCCCTCGCTGCTCATCTCTCGCGGATGTGCCATAATTTGGGAGCTTTCAGTGCCTCGGCTTCCCATCTTTCGGCTTCCATCGATACGCTCGCCGGCAACCTGGACCTTGCCGGTGATCCTGATTGGAACGGTCGGTCCGCCCCTCTACATATTGCTGCCGGTCCTGACGACAACCGCCCTACCGGAAAATGACTATTGGTGGGCCCTTCGTGCCATCTTCGACAAGTCGAATACCGGTGAACCTGCCGGCATCCGTCATTGGTTCTCATTACACAATGAGCACCCCTTCTTCTTGACAAGGGTGATTTATTTCTTCAATGTGCACCTGTCTCACGGATCGAGCCGACACCTCTCCCTCTGGACATTCTTAATGGCTTCGGTCCAAGCTGTCCTGCTTATAAGAGCCCTGCCGGCTCGATTGACGAAATCCTCCTCGTTGGCCGTCGTAGCATTACCGGTGATTTCGTGCTTAACGTTCACCCCGCAAGCCGTTCATAACTGGATGTTGGGAATGAGCGGTACTGCCTGGATGACGGCAAACACGCTCTCGGTCGCCTGCTTTGCCGCCTGCGCTGCGTATCTCACCGCGCCGAGCGCTGGGCGGGCGGGCCTGACTCTGCTGCTGGGGCTCATGGCTTCGGTCACATACGGCACAGGCCTCTTGTCGCTACCCATCGCTGCGTTGATCGTTCTCTGTCTCCGTCCGCCCAAGTTCCCCGTTGCGCTGTCGGTAGGCGCCCTCGCCGTAATAGGCGGCTACGCCTGGGTCTTTCGAACGCCGGACCATCACCCTGCCCCCGTCACGGACATCACTCTCTTGGTCAGTTCCGTAAGCGGTCTAATCGGTCGCATGTGGACGCAGAATCCCGACACCGCCAAGCTCATCGGCGTCGTATCGATCGTATCGGCCCTATTTGTCGTGACGAGGTTGCTTCGCGATAAGCAACAAGATACAAGCGCTCTATTCTTTTGGGCGTCAGTTCTGTTCTTTGGCCTCGGGCACGCGGTCTTGATCGCGGTGACGAGGGCAGGGTCCGGAGACGATATCAGCGTTGGGATAACTCGGTATGCCGGTATCCGTGCCCTTTTTTGGATTGGGTGGTTCATGATTGTGATTCTCGCACTCCTGCGAACCGACGTCCCAAGATGGTCGACCGGAGTGCTGCAAGTACTCATTGCGTCGGGTTTAATTCTCTCTTACACCAACTCGTACGATTGGGCGCCTTATCGAAGGAAGCAGTTAGAAAAAGACGTGGCATCGGTCGCTCTGCGCCTCGGGCATACAGACGAACGCCGCGTATCCGCTCACATTTTCCCTGCCGAGTACTTTCGGATGATCAACATTGTTCCACTTCTTCGTAACATCGGGCATTATCCATTTAACTCCTCATTTCCTTACGATTGCCGTCGGCTGGGAAGTCAGTTATCGTTAGACGAAATTGTCGCCGGCGCGCCCGGCCGCCCTATTGGAGGAAGCTTCGATGGTCTTCGAATCGTCAAACCGGACCTGGCGGAGGCAGCGGGATGGGCGTACTCGAAAAGCGAAGCCATCGAATGTGTGGTTGTAGTGGACGAGAACCGTCGTGTTGTAGGCGCTGCCGTGCCGGGATTTCCGCGACCTGATGTGAGCAAAGCCCTTCAGCCAGGATTTCCATTTTGGCCCTGGCCCGGTCACAGGATACACCCCCGCTGCGCCGAATACCACGTCTTTTCGCGCTGAACCCTGCACATCACCTCCGCCGGTAGGCGCCAGGGCTCGTCCGTCCGCTCACAGACGTTGATTGAGCGGACTGAACGGCGCTCCGGCCGACACTGCTCCCTGCGAAACCTTTTTGGAGTCAAAAACTGTTGATCCTCGCCCGGGCAACGCTACCCACCCGGCACAGGCAGCGCCCAGATCCTATGCAGCATGTCACCGAACAGCCGCCGGTTCAGATGCCCCTCCGCCAGCAGCAACCAGTAGTAGCGAGCATGCTTGACCAGCCGACCGCCGGTCTTCATCAACCTGTGTTGCAAACTCGTTAGCGACCAGCTTTTGATTCGCTGCGGCAGCCCTAGCCGCCGCCACAGGTTGCCCAGGTTGTAGGCCGGCACGCTGAGTTGCAGCCGTACCTCGTTGGCTCGGAAGCGGTGACACGACAAGCGGGTCCAGTGCGTGGCCTGTTTGCCTTCTTTGATCCACTGCTCCGCCGTGCCGCGCTTGTTGTAGAACCGCACGACCGAGCGGCTCGGCAAGCTCATGCTCGTCACGACAAATCCGACGCGCGGGAATAGTTCGCCCTGGTGATGCTCGACCTTGGCGACAACTCGCCTTGCCTTCGACCAGCTCTCGGCCTGATAGCGAAAACTCTTGTAGCGCACTAGGGGCTTGGCGTTCGGCCTGCCCGGTGGCCGAAACAGGATGTCCTCGATCTCCAGCTCCAGGCTCTTGTTCGCCGGGATGCGAATCACGTAGTCCACGCCGCGCTCCTCCATCGCCTCGTAGATCTCGGGCTTGGCGAAGGCGGCGTCGGCGCGGAACGTCACCTGTTTGCCCTCCGCCTGTTGTCGTTCGATCTCCGGCAGTAGCAGCTCGTCCCAGTCCTCGGCGCTGTGCACGTTGCCGGGACGCAGCTTCGCGCCTAGGCAGTCGCCGTGCTGGTTGAACAGCAACAGCGGGTGATAGCAGAGGGACTCAAAATGGCCGTTGTAGGCACTGCCTTCCTGTTGGCCGTGGACGGGGCTCTCCGTGGAGTCCATGTCGAGCACCACGCGGTCTGAACCGTCGGGAGCTTCGGCTTGCGCGACCAGCTCCCGGTTCACTGCCATCAGCCCCAGCAAGTTCTCTTCGCTCGCCAGCATCTCCGTCTCGAAGCCATGCAGCGTCGAGGTCAAGGCTGCTCCGCGATCCCAGTTCCTCTTCGAGCCGATCAAGCGAAAGGTCGGATCGGCGGATACTCGAACGGCGTCATTGAGGTCCTCGTAGCCAGCGAGTCGGCTGTAGACCGACTGCCGCAGCAGATCGGCCAGCGCGAACTTCTTGTTCAAGCCTTGTCGCGAGTCGCTGAGATGCTCGTCGATCAGCTTCCCGAGTCCGAGTCGTTCATCCAGTTCGCGAACGAGAATCAGACCGCCATCCGAGGTGACTCGCGATCCTTGGAAATCGACTTTGAGAAATCCATTGAACGTGAGCTGAAACGGCTTGTTTTCTTTTTCACCCATCGGGTGTTGACCTCCATGGCGTCCTTATCGGGCTCTAGCCCCTATCAATAAAGACGCTGAAGGTCGCTGGATGGTCTGAAGCTCATACATCAAATTGAAAATGCGGGATATAGCCCTCTGAGTAAACTCTGCTAGGCGTCGGTAGTACGCTCCACGAGCGATGCGGTCCGATGCCGGTAGGGCGTGCAAAGCGTGGTCTGGGTTTATGGGGACACCGTCAGAGTCCCGCGGCCTATCCCCTTGGAAACGATTGGCTGACGCAACGGTGGCTGGAGTAGCCCGCGGCAAACAGCGGGATCTTCTCCGGCACCTTTGGCAGTGTCACATGGATCGAGGAACCGGGAAATGAAACTCCGACTATTCAACCAGGATTTCCGATTTGGCTCCTCTGACGGCACGAGTCTACACCCTCACCCGGCGAAGCGCAACCATTTCTCCACCCGAAAGAGGCGGCGGCTGAGGCGGGACCGATCGAGCCCCCTTCTTGCCCCTCATGGGGGCTGATCCGCCGCTGCGAAGTCAATTTCGCAGACACCCCTCCGAGCTTCCGTCCTCAGTACACAGATTTCGCATTCGCCAAGTGCGGTGCTAACCACCCGGCACAGGCAGCGCCCAGATCCTCCGCAGCATGTCGCCAAACAGCCGCCGGTTCAGATGTCCCTCGGCCAAGAGCAACCAGTAGTACCGCGCGTGCTTGACCAATCTGCCGCCCGTCTTCATCAACCGCTGCTGCAAGCTCGTCAGTGACCACGTCTTGATCCTGTGCGGCAACCCGAGTCGCCGCCACAGGTTGCCCAGGTTGTAGGCCGGCACGCTTAACTGCAAGCGCACCTCGTTCGCCCGGAAGCGATGGCACGACAGCCGCGTCCAGTGCGTCGCTTGCTTACCTTCTTTGATCCACTGCTCCGCCGTGCCGCGCTTGTTGTAGAAACGCACCACCGACCGGCTTGGCAAGCTCATGTTCGTCACGATAAAACCGACGCGCGCGAATAGCTCGCCCTGGTGGTGCTCGACCTTGGCGACAACTCGTCTCGGCCCCTTCCAGCTCTCCGCCTGATAGCGAAAGCTCTTGTAGCGCACTAGCGGCTTGCGGCCGGGCCTCCCCGGCGGACGAAACAGGATGTCTTCGATCTCCAGCTCCAGGTTCTTATTGGCCGGAATGCGGATCGCGTAGTCCGCGCCGCGCTCCTCCAGCGCCTCGTAGATCTCCGGCTTGGCAAAGGCGGCATCGCCCCGGAAGGCGACCTGCTTGCCCGCAGCCTGTTGGCGCTCGATCTCCGGCAACAATAGCTCATCCCAGTCCTCGGCGCTGTGCACGTTGCCGGGACGCAGCTTGGCAGCGAGGCAATCACCATGACCGTTGAACAAAAGCAACGGGTGGTAGCAGACCGACTCGAAGTGTCCGTTGTAGGCACTGCCTTCCTGTTGGCCATGGACCGGACTCTCGGTGGAGTCCATGTCCAGAACGACCCGCTCGGAGTCGTCGAACGCCTCCGCTTGCCCGACCAGCTCTCGGTTCAGCGCCATCAGCCCCAGCAGGTTCTCTTCGCTCGCCAGCATCTCCGTCTCGAAGCCATGCAGCGTCGAGGTCAAGGCCGCTCGGCGATCCCAGTTCCTCTGCGAGCCGATCAAGCGAAACGTCGGGTCAGCCGACACTCGGACGGCGTCGTTGACGTCCTCGTAGCCTGCCAAGCGGCTGTAGATCGACTGGCGCAGCAGATCGGCCAGCGGGAACTTCTTGTTCAAGCCTTGTCGCGAGTCGCTGAGATACTCATCGATCAGCTTCCCGAGACCGAGCCGCTCGTCCAGTTCGCGAACCAAAATCAGGCCACCGTCGGAAGTGACATGCGATCCCTGGAAATCGACTTTCAACAAGCCGTTGAAACTTAGCTGGAATGGCTTGGTTTGTTTTTCACCCATTGGGTGTTGGCCTCCATGGCGTCCTCATCGGGCTCTAGCCCCTATGAATAAAGACGCTCAAGGCCGCTGGAAGGTCGGGATGTCAAACATCAAATTGAAAATGCGGGTTCAGATGGCGGACGAGGCGACAGGTTGGGTCGGCTATGTTCAGGTTTCGAGTGCGGAATCGAAGTTCACGGCCCTGGCAAGGTCGGTTGGCGACGGCATGTTCTATTCGCTTGG
Organism: Bryobacterales bacterium; assembly: GCA_965238125.1. Lineage (GTDB taxonomy): Bacteria > Acidobacteriota > Terriglobia > Bryobacterales > UBA6623 > UBA6623. Next base: position 3,445,490 of record OZ250179.1, read on the forward strand.
GGGCAGGAAAATGCGCTCCTTGAAGCGGCCGAGTGAATGAAAGGGAAGGTCGGGGACAGACTACGACTTTTCCCTACGCTCGGCGTGTCCGTACCTTGCGGGCCGGCGGTAAATATTCTCTTTTCTCTCGGCGTATCACTGCCGCGGTCAATGGCCGCGTTGCTCACCACACCCGCGACGCCTCTACGACATCATAATCCCGCCGCAGATGTTGTAGGCCTGCCCGGTAATCATCCGAGCTTCGTCGCCGGCGAGATACACCGCCATCGGAGCAATGTCGTCGGGCTCGAGCCGTCCGCCAATCGGCGTCAGCGACTTTTCGTGCTCGGCCAAGTCCCGTCCCAGCCGCCGGGCGTCGTATTCGATGCGTTTGTCGTTCATCACGGTCTTGACCGGACCAGGACAGATGCAATTCACCGTGATTCCTTGCGAGGCAACTTCGAGCGCGACCGATCGCATCAGCCCGAGAACCCCGTGCTTCGACGCCGTATAGGCCGCGCCGTGAAAAGCGGGCCGCCGCGAATTGATCGAGGCGACGGTGATGATGCGTCCCCAGCCGCGCTCGATCATCTTGGGAAGCACCGCCTTTGACAACAGATACGGCGCGGTCAAGTTGACGGCGATGCTCAGATCCCAGAAATCATCGTCGAAATCGACCACGGGCCTGGGGTCCGAGCTGCTCCCCACCCCCGAGTTGTTCACAAGGATTTCCACCGACCCCCAGACTTGCTCGATTCGACCGGCCAGCTGTTGGACCGCCGATCGCGCGGTCAAGTCGACTTCAAACGCCGCTGCTTCTCCTCCCGCCCTCTCGATCTCGGAAACAACCTTGTCCAATTCCGCACCCGTTCGCGCGGCGACCGCCACCTTAGCGCCTTCCCCAGCCATCGCCAAAGCAATGGCCCGGCCGATGCCGCGGCCCGCGCCGGTAACAAGAGCGACTCGATTCTGTAACTTGCTCACGGATTCCTCCGCCGTCCCAGCCCGAGAATGATTCTCGCAAGATTGAACCTCCGCGTGCCGGGTCACCCCCCGGACAGCACCCCGTAAATTTTCTAAACCGGCGGCCCACCCGGGCCCCCGCGCCGCGCTAGAATACTCGCAGCGGTTGCCGGCCGGGTCTCGGCAGGCAACCGCTGGAGCCGATCTTTCGCTAGAGGGAGAGTCCACCATGAGACAACTTGTAGACCGTTTCTTGAGCAGCGAACTTTCGCGCCGAGGATTTGTCGAGCGCATGGCGGCGTTGGGGTTCACGGCGGCCGCCGCGCAGTCCGTATTGGCTCCGCTCGAAGCCTCCGAAAGCGCCGCTGTCGGCAGCGACGTTCCGGGCACGTCGACCGTGACCGGCACGGGCGGCGATACCGTCGTCGAGCAAATGCGCGCCGCCGGGGTGAAGTATCTATTCACCAATCCCGGCTCTTTCGAAGTCGGCTTCTTCGACGCCTTCGTCGACCAACCCGACATGCAGCTCATCTCGGGCTTGCATGAGGGCGTTGTCATTTCGATGGCCGACGGCTATCACCGTGTCAGCCAAAAGCCCGCTTTCATCAATCTCCACGTCATCGCGGGCACCGCCCAGGCCGCCGGGCAAATCTACAATGCCAGTCGCGACGGCTCGGCGTTGGTCATCACCGCCGGCCTCAACGACAACGAGTTGTGGAGCGACGACACCGGCCTGGCGCCGCGTCCCGGCTTCGACCAGAAAGAAATCAACCGTCAGTTCACGAAAATTTCCTGGGAATCCCGCGACCCGCGCAGTCTCGCGTTGATGCTGCGCCGCGCCTTTAAAGTGGCCGCCACCGAACCGGGCGGGCCGGTCTACCTGGCCATGGCGCAACACGCTCTGGAATCGAAGAACGTCTCCTCGACCATCCTTCCCGCCGAGCGTTTTTTGTTTCGCAACCAGGTTCGGCCGTCGAAGAGCTCCGTCGAGCAAGCCGCGCGGTCGCTCGTCGAGGCGCGCAACCCGCTCATCATCGCCGGCGACGAAGTTTGGAAGTCCGGCGCGCAGGCCGAGATGGTCGCCTTCGCCGAGAAGCTGGGCGCGCCCGTTATGTCGGTGGCGCAAGGCTTCCAGAATTTCCCCTACCAGCATCCGCTCTATGCCGGGCGCTACAACCTGAAGTCTTCGGTCCTCGCCGACGGCGTCGATCTGATCGTCTCAATCGGAACTTTCGATTTCGGAGGACGGCTGGTCCCGAAAACCCCCGAGGCGCCCTACAGCGCACGCTTCGTCCGTGTCGGGATCAACACCTCCCACATGGGACGCAACTACCCGACCGACGTTGCCGTCGTCGGCGACGTCAAGGCATCGCTGCTCGACCTCGACGCGGCGATTGACTCCCACGTCACCAAAGACCGTCTCGCCAAGATGGCCGGCCCGCGCGGAGAGAGAGCCCGCGGCGCGATCGCCGAAAATCGCCAGAAGGCCCGGGCAGCCGCCCACGCCAATCGCGGCCGCGGCCCGATGCACGCCGACGAGCTGGGCAAAATCATGGCCGGCGCCATCGACCCCGACGCCATCGTCGTCACCGAAAACCTGACCTCGAAACGCGATTTCTTCAACTTCGGGTATCGCGAAGACCAGCACATGCTCGTCGCCAACACCGGCAATTCGCTCGGATGGGGCGTCGGCGCGGCCACCGGTGCGAAACTCGCCGAACCCAACCGCCAAGTGCTTTGCACCATCGGCGACGGCTCGGTGATGTATAGCGCTTCGGGCTTTTGGTCCCAAGTGCGCTACGGAGTGCCGGTGTTGACCGTGGTTTCGAACAACCACAACTACCAAACCGTTCGGGGCGCCTACTACCGCTACAAGGGGAAGATGGCCGCGAGCGGACACTACGCCGGCATGTATCTGGGCGACCCCGAAATCGACTTCACCGCCCTGGCGGCGAGTCAAGGCGTCAAGGGAGAAAAAACGGAAACCGGCGAAGAGCTCAAAGCGGCGTTGAAAAGAGGCATCCAAGCCACCCGCGACGGCAAGCCCTATCTCATCGACGCCATCATCGACCGTCACGGCGGCGGCGCCGAATCGACCTGGCACCAAAAGTACAGCCTGGCCGACGAGCGCAAACGCAACGTCTAACGAAAGTTCCCGCTCAAAAGGGCGATGTGCCGTATCGGCTTAAAGCGGAGTGTCGCGGGGCGAAAGGGGGACTCCTCCGAAAATCCTCTTTCAAGCGTACGACGGATTACGGTATAGACCCGGAAATCACAAATCGAGGCAGCCGCGAAGCGGCGACGGGAGCCATAGCTCCGGGCTTCAGCCCGGGGTCCCCGCCGAAAATCACGACAAGCCCCGGATGGGGCGTAGGAGCAATCCCCCGATGCAACCCGGCCAACAGGTACGTTCACCCCCCCTGCCGACGCCTGACACTTCCACCCCTCCTTGGCCTGTATGCCGGTCTCACCCGCATTTTCATGGCGGCATTATGAATCCGCGAGTTCGTAGAAACGGATGGGGCCCTTCTTTCGCGTAGTCGGACTTCACCACGACCTACAGGCAAGGGATGAAAACGGGTTCGCCGAACTATAAGCCGGTTTCTGTTCCCCGGCCGAAGCCGGAGCGGCAGCCATTCATCTAGATCCGCCGTTGCCGACGGACTCGAGCGACCTACCCGGAACTACGGCCGTCCTCACGAACCCCAGCAGCTTGAGAAATCGAAACCGAAACCAGATGTCGACCCCGATCGCGGATCGCTCCCTAGCGCGAACTTCCGCTGCATTTCCAAAGACGCTGGGGTCCGATCGGCCGGCCGGGTGTCGCGGCGGGTCGCCGCTGGTTCCCTATTTGGTCTTGCTCCGCGTGGGGTTTACCCTGCCGCCCGAATTACTCCGGACGCGGTGCGCTCTTACCGCACCATTTCACCCTTACCGCGCCCCAAGGCACGGCGGTATATTTTCTGCGGCACTTTCCGTAAACCGCCTTTGAGAGCGGCCCCCCGGCCGTTAGCCGGCACGCTACCCTGTGGAGACCGGACTTTCCTCCCCGTCCCGAAGAACGCGGCGGCTGCCCGTCCGACGAACCCGACCTGATTGTAGCATCGAGATCAGCGGCTGCCCGGCCTGTTTCCCGTCGGGTCCCGGCGCCGTCACTACGCTAAGATGATGGGTCTTTTCCCCAGCAGGAGTCCCCCATGTCGAATCCGCTGAAACACGCCAGCAGCACCATCACCGACGGCCGTGACCGCGCCCCGGCGCGCTCCATGTTCAAGGCCATCGGATTTACCGACGACGACCTCGCCAAACCGATCGTCGGTATCGCCAACACTTGGATCGAAACGATGCCCTGCAACTTCAACCTGCGCGATTTGGCCGTCAAGGTCAAGGAAGGCGTTCGAGCCGCCGGCGGCACGCCGATGGAGTTCAACACGATCGCTATTAGCGACGGCATCACGATGGGCACCGAGGGCATGAAGGCCTCGTTGGTGAGCCGCGAGCTCATCGCCGATTCGATGGAACTCGCCGGCCGCGGCTACATGTTCGACGCCATGATCGCTCTCGTCGCCTGCGATAAGACGATCCCCGGCGGGGCGATGGCGCTGGCTCGGCTCAACATCCCCTCCGTGCTGCTCTATGGCGGAACGATCATGCCGGGCCGCTTTCAGGGCCGCGACGTCACGATCCAAGACGTCTTTGAGGCCGTCGGACGCCACGCCGCCGGCAAGATGACCGACGAGGAGTTGCGCGAACTCGAAGACGTAGCCTGCCCCGGCGCCGGAGCTTGCGGAGGCCAGTACACCGCCAACACGATGGCCACCGTCATGGAAATCATCGGCCTGTCGCCGATGGGCAGCGCGAGCGTCCCGGCGACCGACGAGCGCAAGAACGACATCGGCTACGAGGCCGGGCGGATCGTCATGGACGCCCTGCGCGCGAACCTCCGGCCCAGCGACATACTCACCCGCAAGGCGTTTGAAAACGCGATTGCCAGCGTCGCGGCCACCGGCGGTTCGACCAACGCCGTGTTGCATCTGCTGGCCGTCGCGCGCGACGCCGGCGTCGAACTCTCCATCGACGATTTCGATGAGATCAGCCGCCGCACTCCCCTGCTCGTCGACCTCAAGCCCGGCGGAAAATACGTGGCCGCCGATGTGGACCGCGCGGGCGGCATCCAACTCATCGCCAAGCGTTTGGTCGAGGGAGGTTACGCCGACGGCTCGCAGCAAACCGTGATCGGCAAGACGCTCGCCGACGCCTCCGCCGACGCGACCGAAAGCGAGGGGCAGGACGTCATCCACGCGGTCTCGGACCCCATCAAGTCCACCGGCGGCCTCGTGATTTTGAAGGGGAATCTCGCCCCCGACGGCTGCGTCCTGAAGGTCGCCGGCCACGAGCGCAGCCAACATCGCGGCCCCGCGCGCGTCTTCGACACGGAAGAAGACGCCATGAAGGCCGTGACCGGCAAACAAATCAACCCCGGCGATGTGATGGTTATTCGCTACGAAGGCCCGGCGGGCGGACCCGGCATGCGCGAAATGCTCGGCGTAACCGCCGCCATTGTCGGCGAAGGCCTGGGTGAAAGCGTGGCTCTGATGACCGACGGCCGGTTCAGCGGAGCCACCCGCGGCGTGATGATCGGCCACGTCGCGCCGGAAGCGTTTCGAGGCGGTCCGATCGCCGCCGTCCAAGACGGCGACACGATCGTCATCGATGTCGATGAGCGCCGACTCGACGTGGAACTCGACGACGCGGCCATCGCCGAGCGTCTGGCCGGCTGGAAAGCGCCCGCAAACCGCTATGCTTCGGGCGTCTTCGCCAAATACGCGGCACTAGTTTCCTCGGCGGCCCTAGGCGCCGTAACCCAACCCGACAGCTGGTAGCCCGTCGAAAACAACTAGCCCGTGAGATCAGAAACGGCTGTAGCCGCGGAGCGGCGACGGGAGCCCTAGCCCCGGGCTTCAAGCCCGGGGTCCCCACCAAATATCACGATAAGCCCCGGATGGGGCGCGGGAGCGAGCGTGCGATGCAACCCCCGCGGTGTTTCGACCAGCGCCACTACTCCGCCGTGTCGGGAAACCGTCGCCGACTCTCTTCCAGCCTGTCGACCGCGATGCGCTCGAACACCAAAACCAAGTCGGGGTCGAACTGCGTTCCCCGCATCCGGCGGATCTCCGCGCGGGCAGCGTCGAAGTCGCGCCTGCGGCGGTAAGGGCGATCGGAAGCGATCGCGTCGAGTGTGTCGATGATACTGAAGACTCGCGCTCCGAGCGGTATGGATTTGCCGGCAAGCTTTCGCGGATACCCTTCGCCGTCGAAGCGTTCATGATGCGACAGCACGAGTTGCGACTCTTCGGCCAACGCGGGAAACCAGGCAAGCAGCCGATGTCCGATCTGAGGATGCGTGCGAATCACTTGCCACTCCTCTTCGTTCAGCGCGGCGGGCTTCATCAAGACATTGTGTGGGATACCGATCTTGCCGATGTCGTGCAGCAAGGCCCCCAACTCAAGGTGGTCGAGCTGCTCCCCTTCCAAACCGCAGTATTGGGCGAAAAGACGGCTGTAGGAGGCCACGCGTTTGGAATGTTGCAGGGTCTCAAACCGCTTGAAGCCGAGCTTGCCGAATAGCCCCCGCAACAGCCCCGACGCCGGTCCCCGCCGGGCGTCGATGTAATGCCGTAACGCTTCCAGTACGTTGCTTTCCCGCTCGATCCGATCGGCTTGCAGACATTTTTGGACAAGCGGCAGCACATCGCCGGGCGGAACAGGCTTTCGCAGCAAGTCATCCGCGCCCGCCCGCACCGCTTCGATCGCCAACCCCAGTTCATGAAGATGCGAGAGCAGAATCACCGGAAATTGCGGATCCAGGGACTTCACCTCGCGAAGCAACTCGATGCCGCCCATGCCCGACGGATGCGAATCGGTGACCAGCAGATCAGCCGGCCCGCCGCTTTGGCTCAGGTAGGATAACGCCGCCAGACTCTGACTGAAACACGCGCAGTCATAGCCCTCTTCCCGCAGAACGTCCGCCAAATCCTCTCGAGCGCCGTCGTCCTCGTCAACAAGCACGACGGTTGTATTTTCCTTGAGATCCACAAACGTGTCGGCGGTGTCTTCTTACTAATCGTCACCGCCGCCCGGCGCGTTATAGGTATAGGAGTAAGAATCGTGAAGAGGCAAAGAATTGGCTCGGCGAAAACCTTCGCCCTCAACCCGCGATCAGCCCGGCGATACAAGCCGTCATGAAATTCGCCATCGTACCCGCCAACATCGCGCGCAGCCCCAGTTTCGCCAACTCATGACGCCGCTCGGGAATCAGCGACCCGATGCCGCCTACTTGAATCCCGATCGAGCCGAAGTTCGCGAATCCGCATAACGCGTAACTCGCGATCAGAGCCGACTTCGGGTCCAGCGCATCGCGAATCGGACCAAGCTGAGCGTAGGCCACGAATTCGTTCAGCACCATCCGCGTCCCCAGCAGATTCCCGATCGCCGGGGCGTCCTTCCACGGCACCCCCAACAACCAGGCCGCCGGAGCGAAGAGGGTCCCCAGGAAGCTCTCGAGGCTCGACGGCATGAAGCTCAGGCCCGGCAATTCGGCCAGCGCGCTCAGCAAGGCGTTCGAAACCGCGATCAGACCGATGAAGGCGATCAGCATCGCGCCGACATTTAACGCCAGATAGAGCCCTTCGCTCGTTCCGCGGGCGGCGGCGTCGATGACATTGACGTCGTCTTGCTTGTCGCTGTCGGGAACGCGGCCCAGCGTCTCGGGCGTTTCCGTTTCGGGCACGATCATCTTAGCCAGTAGGATGCAAGCCGGCGCGGTCATCACAACCGCCGTCAGCAGGTGTTCCGCCGGCACGCCGCCAATCCGCACGTAAGCAATCAGCAACGCTCCCGAGATCGTCGCCATCCCCCCGGTCATCACCGTCATCAGCTCCGAACGCGTCAGACGACTCAGATAGGGACGAATCGTCAGTGGAGCCTCGGATTGGCCCATGAAGATGTTCGCGGCCACATTCAACGATTCCGCCCCGCTCGCTCCCATCACGCGCTGCATCACGACGGCGATACTCTTCACGACGAACTGCATGATGTGCAGGTGATAGAGCACCGCGAACAGCGCCGAAATAAACAGAATCAAGGGCAGGATCTGAAACGCGAAGACCGTCCCGGCGGGACCGTCCGATTTCGCCAATTCGCCAAAGACGAAGACGCTGCCTTGCTCGGCGTAGGTCATCGTGCGATGGACGACTCCCCCGACGGCGCGAAACACCGCCGCGAACGGCGTTTTGAGGACGAGGAAAGCCAGCAGGAGTTGCAACCCCAGCCCCCAAGCGATCAAGCGGGGCCGGATGGCTTTGCGGTCAAGCGAGAGAGCGTAGGCCGCGCCGAGCAGAAAGATGAGCCCCACAACTCCCATAGCCGGTCGCTGCTCCAGTCCAACCAAAAAGGTCACGGCCCGGCGGAACGGTGGCGGACCGAGCGGCTACTGTACCAGATCAAGCGCCAGCTCGCGAGGCTCGGGTTGAACGGCTGAAAGTCGGAAAGCGTCTTCGACAAGCTGGACGGCTTCCTGGACGTTGGCCTCGTCGGTGTAGTACAGCGCGCAGAGTCGCGAGCCCTCGACCACCTGATCGCCGACCTTGCATTGCAGAACAACGCCGACCGCATGATCGATTTCGTCGTCCATGTTGTCGCGTCCCGCGCCCAGCATCGAAGCGGCTTGGCCGATGTCGTCGGCATGGATGCGGCTGATGAAGCCCGCGCGCGGCGACGAGATAATTTGCTCGCCGGTGGCATTAGGCAGTCGTTGGAAGTCGGTCAAGACCTCGGCGTCTCCGCCTTGGGCCGTGATGGCCGCGCTGAACTTCGCCAACGCCGAGCCGTCGGCAAGCAGTTGCTGCGCTTGATCGCGGGCGCTGTCGATCGATCGAGTCGGCTCGCCGAGGAAAATCATGCGCGCGGCCACTTCCGTCGACAGACCCACCAAGTCGGGCGGGCCTTCGTTCCGTAGCGCTTGGGCCGCTTCCATCACTTCCAGCGCGTTACCGATCGTAAACCCAAGCGGTTCGTTCATGTCGGTCAACAGCGCTTGTACGCTGATGTTCATGCGGCGGCCGATACCGATCATCAGTTGCGCCAGGCGTCGCGCTTCGGTGCGTCCGGCAATCAGTGCTCCGCGGCCGACCTTGACGTCGAGCACCAACCCGTCGAGCCCCTCGGCCAGCTTCTTCGACATAATCGAAGAAGCGATCAAGGCGAGCGAATCCACCGTCGCCGTGGCGTCGCGAAGTGCATAGAGCTTCTTGTCGACGGGCGCAATCTCGTTGCTTTGTCCCGCGTACACCAGTCCGTGTTCGCTGACTTGCCGCTGGAATTCGACCGGGCTTAGGGTGGTCCGCAGCCCGGGGATCGACTCCAACTTATCCAGAGTGCCGCCGGTGTGGCCCAAGCCCCGTCCGGAAATCATCGGTACCGCGATGCCCGCCGCCGCCGCGATGGGCGCCGCCACCAAACTAACCTTGTCGCCGACTCCGCCGGTGGAGTGCTTATCGACCTTGGGACGATCGATGCCGCTGAGGTCGAGTCGCTCACCGCACTTGAGCATCGCCGACGTGAGCGCGGTGGCTTCGTCATCCGTGAATTCCGTGCAGCAACCCGCCATCAGGAAGGCCGCCATCTGGTATTCCTTGACCTCGCCGCGCGCGTAGGAACTCACCAGGCGTTCGTAGTCCTCAAAGGATAGTTCTTCGCCGTCGCGTTTGCGCCGGATGAGATCGACAATTCGCTCCATAGACATACATCTTCCCTATGCTTTTCCTTAAGAAAAGCGGGAAAGCCCTCTTTCACTTAAACCGTTCAGCCTAACATTCAGTCGCGGACGACGCAAGGAATAAACAGCGCTTCCGGTGTAATTTCAAGCATTTGCGGCCGGATCAACGCCGCCCGATTGAGGTCTTTATCCTAGTTGCGGCCATGCTCCGGCGACCGGCACCGGCACCCTATATTTGCCTTGAAACAGGTCTCCGAAAAGATCGAGCAGCTCATCGTGCAGCAGCCCGTTGGTGGCCGCCAAATCGACCCCGCCCAGCGTGTACGGACTTCCGCGCATGTCGCTGACGGTTCCGCCTGCTTCGGCGATCATCAGTATGCCCGCGGCGGCGTCCCAAGAGTGGAGGCCGAATTCCCAAAACCCGTCCAAGCGGCCGCAAGCCACAAAGCAAAGGTCGAGCGCCGCCGAACCCGCCCTTCGCGTGCCGTGGGTCAGCATCGAAACTTGATGGAAGAAATAGAGGTTCAAGCCGATCTCGGGTCGCCGGGCGCTGGGGAAGCCCGTCGCGAAGAGCCCTTCCTTGATCCCTTTCGCCGAAGAGACGTGAATCTTGCGGTTGTTGAGATAAGCCCCCGACCCTTTTTCGGCCGTGAAGCACTCTTTGTGAATCGGATCGTAGACCACGCCGGCGACGACCTCGCCCTTGTAGGCCAACCCCAAACTTACGTTGAACAGCGGGTAGCCGTGCGCGAAATTCGTCGTGCCGTCGACCGGATCGACATACCAGCAATAATCGGCGTCAGTGTCGAGATGGCTGCCCTCCTCCCCGATGATGCCGTGGTTGGGGAAACGCGCCCGCAGCTTTTCGACCACCAGCTCTTCCGATGCCCGATCGGCCTCCGTAACCAGATCCGCCGCACCCTTGTATTCGATCTCCGGGCGGTGTTCGCAGTAGTGTTCAATGATCGCGCCGGCTTCCCGGGCGATTTCGGCGGCGACCCCTACATAGTCGGATTGATACACGGAATACCCTCGAAGAGCGGCCAGCGATGCGAACTTGCCTCTCCCGCCTCGCTGCGGCAGCCGCCCCGACGGCGGCGTGTTGTCTCTGTCTCAGCTTAGCTTGGTCCCCCGCCGGCGCGGCGATCGTGGAGTAAGCGGATACAGAGCGCAAGCGACGGGCCAAGCCGACTGCGGCAATGAAGCCCCCCAAACCGAGCCGCGAGAGTAATCGAGCGGTATGCGATGAAGCCGCGGAGAGCCGCGGAAAGTGATGGTCCTAAAACCGCCTCCCCAGGACCTCCCTCCCCATCCCAACCAATCACGCGTCCAGGGTCATGAGCCGCGAAGCGGCGGCGGGAATATAGCCCAGGGTGGAGCCGAAGGCGGAACCCTGGGTAGAACCCCCACCCGCGCGAGCCCTGAAAGGGCGGCAGGAAGCTCCCCCCCCCGACCCTTCGGCCCGCCGACGCCGTGGCGCCATTCCGGGCGACATGTCCGGAGGCCCCACACAAAGTGGACGCACCAATCCTCTTGCCTCCTGTAAGTCTGTGAAAGAATAAGGACTTCCTCATGCCCTCCCGACTCCACGATAAAGTCGCCCTCGTCTCCGGTGCCGGTTGCGTGGCCGCGGGCTGGGGCAACGGCAAAGCAACCGCGGCGCTGTTTGCGCGCGAGGGAGCAAGCGTTTTCGCGGTGGACAAGAACCCCGCCGCCGCCGCCGACACCCATCGTCTGATCGAGGAAGAGGGCGGCGTCTGCGAGTCCCACCAAGCCGACGTCACGCGCGCCGACCAGGTCGAGGCGATGGCCAAGGCCTGCCTCGAGCGCTTCGGCCGTATCGACATCCTCCAGAACAACGTCGGCGGATCGGCGCCCGGCGGGCCTGTCGAGATGAGCGAACAGGAGTGGGACGCCCAACTCAACTTCAACCTCAAGAGCGTATTTCTGACCTGCAAATTCGTCTTGCCCGTCATGGAGCGACAAGGCCGCGGCGCGATTGTCAATGTCGGTTCGATCGCCGGCCTGCGTTACCTAGGACGGGATATGGCCGCCTACTACGCCGCTAAGGGCGGGCTGATCCAATTCACCCGAGCGCTTGCCATGCGTTACGCCAAACAAGGCATTCGCGCCAATTGCGTGATTCCCGGGCTCATGAACACCCCCCTCGTGGCCAGCCGCATTGCGGACCAGTACGGCACGGGCGACATCGAAGACATGGTCCGCTATCGCGATGCCGTCTGCCCGACCGGCAAGATGGGCGACGCCTGGGATGTCGCCTACGCCTCGCTGTACCTGGCCTCCGACGAAGCGAAATACGTCACCGCGACCGAGTTGGTCGTCGACGGCGGGCTGTCGTCAAAGTTTTGACGGTCGGCCCTCCTAACAATTCCGTGTAAGTCGTATGACTTTCGACATAAAGTGGTCGTGCGACACCAGCTTGAGGCCCTTTGGTACAACTGTACCCCCGCCGAATGAATCGATCGATCTATTGTTGAAAAACCCGTTTGCCGGCAATATTAATCTCGTACCAGGGACGATTCGCTGGAGTCCGCAGGGGGGACAACTTCAGTGAAGTCCAAAAGGCCGACTCTTCGGGGTCGGCCTTTCTTATTGCGGCCTCGCCCCCCAAACTGAGCCGCGCACGTCAGTAAGCGGTATGCGCCGCCGCCGTTCAGCCCGAAGGAAGGTAGCGGCAGCGCGATAGCCTGGGCGCCGTCCGCCGCGAGCCTGCCCCCACAATCCCCCGACTTCCACCGAGACCCCCGCACCGCAACCCATTTCGCCTACAATCAGGGCTTCCGGGAGGGCAACCATGAAGCAACCACGCACGCGATTCCTACTGGTGACGACAACCTGTCTACTTGCCTGTGCCCTCGGCTTGGCGGCCGGCGAGTTGCCGCGCGCCGAACCCGAGTCCGTCGGCATGTCGTCCCAACGGTTGGCCCGCATCGGCCCGGTCATCGAAGGCTACATCGAACGCGGAGAGATCCCCGGCGCCGTGACCCTCGTCGCTCGTCGAGGCAAGATCGTTCACTTGGAAACTCACGGCTTCGCGGATCTGACCACGCGTCGACCCATGAAGCACGACGATGTCTTCCGCATGGCCTCGATGACGAAACCCATCGCAAGCGTCGCTTTGATGATGCTCTACGAAGAAGGCTTCTTCCGGCTCAACGACCCGATCTCGGAATTCCTCCCCGAATTCAAGAACCCCAAGGTAGCCATCCCCGTCGAAGCCCCCGTTGAAGCATCGGCGAACTCCGACTCGGGGTCCGGGTTCTACACCGTCCCCGCCAAGCGCGAGATTACCTTCCGGCACTTGCTGACGCATACAGCGGGGCTTGCGACCCAATTCAGCAGCGATCCAACGAAAGAGCTTTACATCGAACGAGTCGGTTCGGTGCGCACTTCGGGCGGGACGCTGGCGCGGGGGATGCGCGAGTTGGCAAAGCTGCCGCTCAATTTCCATCCCGGCGAAAAGTGGCAATACGGCCCGGCGACCGACGTGGTCGGGTATCTCGTGGAAGTGATCTCCGGCATGCCGTTCGATCGATTTCTGCACGATCGCATTTTCAAGCCGGTGGGCATGAGCGACACCTACTTCTATGTCCCCGAGGACAAACTTGCCCGCCGAGCAACAGTCTATTCCACGGAAGGCGGCAAGCTCTCCGTGCGCGACGATCTGATGACGACAACGATCCCGCCGCGGGAGAACCGCTATTTCAGCGGCGCCGGCGGTTTGCTCTCGACCGCGCAAGACTATCTCCGTTTCTGCCTGATGAGCCTGGGGGGCGGGCGGTTCGGCGACGCGCGCTTGCTCAGCCCCAAGACCGTCGAGTTGATGACGGTCGACCACGTGGGTGATGATGTGGCGCGCGATCCGATATGGGACCGCATCGGGCTTGACGGTTTCGGATTCGGCCTGGGCTACCGCGTCCGCAAGGACCTCGGCCGCTCGGCGGTGCTGGGTTCCCTAGGCAGCTATGCATGGGGTGGCGCGTACGGGACGTACTTCTGGATCGACCCCAAAGAAGACATGATCGGGATTCTCATGGTCCAAATCCGCCCCTACGCCCACCTGAAAATCCGTCGCCAGTTCCAGATCTTGGCTAACGCGGCAATCGTGGAGTAAGCGGATACGGAGATGGGATGAGAGGCTGGTCGCTTGGAGCCGGGAAGCGGTAGGCTACCGGCAGCAGCGCACTTCTCCACAAGGGAGGTGCAATGGATTTTTGAAAAGGAGGCGACCAGCCATGAAGAAGAATAGCAAACAACAGACCGACAAGAACCAAACCGACAAACACCAAACCAAAGAAAGCCGACAGCTCACAAGCGAAGACCCGCCAACTCACCCAGCTCGAACAACAGTTGGCGCAACAACGCATCCAGATGCAAAAAGACAACGAAATTTGCGCCGTCGCCGGCGTCGACATCGGCGACAAACGTTGCTTCGTACGGCTCACCGACCTCGCCGGCGAAAGCCTCGAGGAATGCCAAGTCCCCACCCGCCCGGAGGCCTTGGATCGCTGGTTCCGCCGTTGGCCGCGGCTGCGCATTGTGATCGAAACCGGCAGCCACAGCAACTGGATTCGCCGCCGCCTGGCCGCCCTCGCCCACGACGTGCTCGTCGCCGACGCGCGGCAATTGCGTTTAATCAGCCAATCCGACTCGAAAAACGACCGCAACGACGCCTATTGGTTGGCCGAGCTGGGACGCACCAACCCGGCCCTGTTGAATCCCGTCGCGCCGCGCAAGCTCGAGACCGAACAACAACGCACGTTGTTGCGGGCGCGCGAGGCCGTGCTCGAGTGCCGCACGAAATTGAAAGGGAGTTTGCGCGGCATGGCGAAGTCGCACGGCATCCGCTTGGGCCGATGCGCCCAGAACCAATGGGTCGAGCGCGTCCGGGAGGCCTGCCCCGAGGTGTTGCACGCGGCGTTGTTGGGGGTGGCGACACAAATCGAAAGCCTCGGCGCGACGATCCGCGAATATGACAAACAAATCGTCGCGTTGGGCAAGCAATACGCAGCGGTCGAGCGGCTGCGAACGATCGGAGGGGTGGGGCCGCTGACGGCGTTGACGTTCGTGTTGGCGCTCGACAACGACCCGGGCCGCGTGAAGCGTTCGCGGCAGGTCGGCGCGCTGGTGGGGCTGCGTCCCAAGCAACGCCAATCGGGCGAGCGGTCACTGCGGCTGGGCGTGACGAAATCGGGAGATCCGCTGCTGCGGCGGACGTTGATTCAGTGCGCGCACTGGGTGCTGGGGCCGTTCGGGACCGACTCCACGCTCAGGCGCTGGGGTTTGAGTTTGGCGGCGCGCGGCGGAGGACATGCGAAGAAGCGGGCGGTGGTGGCGGTGGCGCGCAAGTTGGCGGTGCTGATGCATGTGTTGTGGGTGAAACAAGAAAACTACGATCCGCTGCACGGGCTGACGGAAACGGTTTCCCCATAAGGCAGGGACGATGAGGCGCAGTCGGCGGCAACGGTTTCGGATGAAGCAACGTGATGAGGACATCCGCGAGCCCCCTAACGGGGACTCGGCGGCAAGAAGATTCCTGTTGAAAGGAAGGGAGTAGGGGATTGGGCGGACGAAGCGAGGCCGCGGCGGAGAATCGAGATCGTGTCACGGTGACTGCGGGCTCTGGGCAGGCAGGCCGATTCTTTCGAGGATGGGTCGAAGCCGCAACAGAGAGAGCAGCGCCGAAAGACCGGACCCCAACCAGCAGAGGTCAACAACGAGACCGATAACACTGCGAATGGAAGCCCGGTCCTCAACGCGCCGCAAGGCATGAGGACCCGGGCCGGATCCGACAAACCGACCAACGCCTCCCAACGACCGCCCTTGACAAGCGACCCACCTCTCATGGAAGCCCAGAGCGCAAGCGACGGGCCAAGGGCAATGCGACCGCCGCGGGCTCCGGCACTGAGGTTCTCCGATCCGTCGGGCATTCGGGCTCGTCGTCCGGCTAATCGAAACCATTGAGCCCTTGGCCCGTCGCTTGCGCTCTGGGCTCCGTATCCGCGTCTGAATTGTGTGCGCGACGGCTTCGGAATGCCGCCTACCCGCCGGCTCGCGCCGCCAAGCGGGCGCGCTCGTAGAGGTCGCGCAGGTTCGGCGTCGCCACGCCGACCTTGTCGGCCAACTCGATGACCGCTCCGACGATCGGCTCGATTTCGATTGGACGGCCGGCCTCGATGTCTTGCAGCATCGACGTCTTGTGACTTCCCACTTGTGCCGCGCCTTCGAGGCGCTTCTCCGGCGAGATCCTGATTCGCACGCCGACCCCGGCGGCGGTTTCGATCACCTCTTCCATCACGGCTCGCGCCAACTTGCGAGTTGGCGGGTCGGCGAGCATCTCCCCGAGCGTCGTGCGTGTTACGGCGCTGATGGGGTTGAACGCCGCGTTGCCCAGCACCTTGACCCAGATGTCGTGCCGCATGTCTTTGCGGATGGGCGCTTTGAGCCCCGCCCCCTCGAAGATCTTCGAGAGACCTACAATCCGTTCGCTGCGTGAACCATCAGGCTTGCCGAGCGGGAAGCGGACACCCTCGACGTGCTCGATGACGCCGGGCTCGGCGACCGACGCCGAGCAATAGGCGAGGCATCCGATCACGCGGCGGGCGTCAATCGCGTCGGCGATGACGCCACCCGGGTCGACCGATTCGAGGCGTTCGCCGGCGAGGGGGCCGTCGATGCCGTGGAAATACCACCAAGGGATGCCGTTCTGTGTGGTGACGACGACGGTCTCCCGCCCCAGCAACGGGGCGAGCTTCGGGGCGATGGCCGTCAGGGCGTGGGACTTCACGCCGAGCACGACGACATCGACCTCGCCGATTTCAGCCGGGTCGTCGGTCGCCGGGGAATTCGAGGAAAAGTCGTCGAGGACGGCGCTCCGAACGCGCAGGCCGTTCACTCGGATGGCCTCGAGATGTGGTCCGCGGGCGATCAGCGAGACGTCTTCGCCGGCGAGCGAGAGGCGGGCGCCAAGAAAGCCCCCGATCGCTCCAGCTCCGTAAATGGCGAACTTCATCGGAGGTGGTTTCCGCGCCCCGCAGACTTTCGGCGCGGCACGACCAAGCACCCGCAAGAGCGCGGATCTCTACCCTACTCGCTGTAGACCCTCTCGGCCGCCTGCGCGCCGCCGCTTCCGATCGGCCGGCCGAGGTCGGCCATGGTACTCTCAAGCGCGTCGAGAAACAGCAAGATGTTGTTGCGCGTCGACGAAGCCCCCATCAGCCCGATACGCAGGATCTTGCCGGCCAGCGGGCCGAACCCTCCTAACACCTCGATGCCGTACCGCTCTAAGATCGCCTCGCGTAGCGCGTCGTCGTCAACGCCCTCGGGTAGGCGAACGGTGTTGAGCGACCATAAACGATGCGCGGGGGCGACGTGCATCTCGAGCCCCATGGCCTCGAGCCCCGCTACCAACGCGCGGTGATTGAGCCGATGCCGCGCGTGGCGCGCTTCGAGCGTCTCTTCATGGATGATGCGCAACGCTTCCCGCAGGGCATAGAGCAGACTGATCGGCACGGTGTGGTGATAGGACCGCGGCGGATGCCAATAGCCGGACAGCAGTTTCAGGTCGATATACCAGCTGACCGATTTGCTTTGGCGAGCCTCGAGCTTCTCAACCGCGCGCGGCGAGAGCGTAATCGGCGCCAGCCCGGCCGGGGCGCCGAGGCATTTTTGCGTCGCGCTATAGGCAATATCGATGCCGTTGGCGTCGACTTGAACCGGCATGCCGCCCAAAGACGTCACACAGTCGCCGATAACCAGCGCCCCGACCTCATGAGCGGCGTCGCAAATCGGTTTCGAGTTTTGGAAGGCCCCCGTCGATGTCTCCGCTTGCACGTGGGTGACGATTTGCGGCTGTTCGCGGCGAATAAACTCAGCGGCTTCGTCGGCGTCGAAAACTTCGCCCCAGGGCTTCTCGATCCGCACGATCTCCGCCTGCTGCCGGCTGCACATCTCGGTCAGGCGTTCGGAGAAAAAGCCGTTGGCGAGCACGGCCACTTTTGTCCCCGGCTCGACGAAATTGACGACGGCGGATTCCATGCCCGCCGAGCCGGTGCCCGAGACGGCGAGCGTGAACTCGTTGTCGGTCTGAAAGGTGTACCGCAGCAGGTCCATGATGTCGTCGAGGACCTCGAAACAGGCCGGGTCCATATAGCCGACCGCTTGCGACGCCATGGCCAGATTCACGCGCGGATCGACCATGCTCGGCCCCGGGCCGAGCAGGATGCGGGCCGGGGGTTGGAAGTAGGAGTAGTTCTTGTCGCTCATGGGTCGCTGGAAGAATCTTTCATGATAGCGTCGGCCGCAAGCCGGGAACCTTGTCGGTGAACCGTGAGCCGTGAGCCGTGAACCGTGAACCGTGAACCGGGGCCGTGAATTATCAGTTGCCTCTCCGGCGATGGTACCGTTTGCACGATAGGCCGAACTGCTTCAAGGCCCCGGCAGGGGCCCCGGAATTTAGCCCACGGCTTCAGCCGTGGGAACAATCCCATAACCGGGAAAGCCCCGGAGGGGCGTAGGAAATCATCCCCAGAGATACCGCTCGTCAAACTCCATTTCGTTCTTCTTCAACAGAGACACGAACTCATCCTCGAAGGAAACTCGGCGGTGGTGTTCCTCCTGATCGGCAATGTAGATTTTCCCACGGCTGAAGCCGTGGGCTAAATTCCGGAGCCCCTGCCGGGGCTGCCGCGAATCGGCCTATCGTTCACGGCGCCGGCGCCGGACCGCCGATTGACGATTCACCCCATGGCTCACGCCCAATCGGTTCACGGCTCACGGCTCACGGAATTCCCCCTCACCTCCTCAGCCGCCCTCGGGGACCGGGCAGCCGCAGCCGCTCGCGGAACTGTTCGAACCAGTTTTGGACGACGCGGATGGCCGGCTTGGAGACCTCGCCCGTGTCGGTGATCGGCTCGACGAGGAGGAAACGTTCGCCGTCGGCCGACACATCGTAAGGCGCGTTATTGATGCCCGGCCGCAGGCCCGGGTGCTCGAACAGTCGCGTCGACTTACTGATCAAGAAGTCTCCCTCGGTCGAGACCTCGACCGCGATCAAGGTTTCTCCCTCGACGTAGAAAAGCTCCTTGCCGTCCGGGCTCCAGCGGATTTTCCTCCCGCCATTGGTCGAGACCGTCACCCGGCCGCCGCCCTCGGGAAACGGCCGGACATAAACCTCCATCCGACCCGACTCATCCGAAGCGTAGGCAACGAAGCGGCCGTTCGGAGAAAGTTTCGGCACGAACTCGCGGGCCGGCGTTTCCATGGTCCGATGCGGCTCCCATTCGGCCCCATCTCCCTTACGCTCGATCCACCCAATGTCTAAGGCTGACTGATGAAAGAGTACATACTTCCCATCCCTCGACCAATCCGACACGAGGTCTTGGACGGGCGTCGCCAAAACCGTTGTCGCCTCGCCGACGCCGTCCGCTCGCCGAAGAAAAATGTCCCAGTTGCCCGACCCCTGCGTGATGAAGGCGATTTGCTCCCCGTCCGGCGACCACACGGGTCGCCAATCGGGCTGTACCGCGTTCGACAAGCGCGTCTTGACGCCGCGAACCATGTCAAACACCCACACATCCTGATTCCCACCCTCGGTTATTGACAGGGCGACCCGCCGGCCGTCCGGGGAAATCGCAGGGTCAGCGAGCTGCCCCGCGAGCCCGACCTCCCGCAATTTCCTAGCGCTTCGATCGAGCCATACCAACTGCCCTCTGCCTGCATCGGGACTGTCGAGGTAGACCAGGGTCTGATCGGCGGCCACCGTTGCCTGAAAGGCGTTCTCGGCGATGGGGAACGCCTCACCTTCGGCCCGCAAGGTTTCGAGCGAAAAAGGTAGAGCCCAAAGGTCATGTTGGGTCAACAGAGAGGCCTGATAAACGAGGTAGCCGCCGGGTGAATAGGACGGGATCGTGCCGGCGCCGAGAATCTCTCGACGCCCGGTTTCAAAATCCTGCGCGACTAATGTCTGTTCGGCAAGGTCGCCCGCCGAAAACACACCGACTCGGCGCCCCGCTTGCAAAGGCAAGAAATGCGGATAGGCAAGAACCGAAACCCTCTTACCCAGCTCACCTTCGAAATCTTCCGGGCGTAGCAACAGCTTGGGAACCCCGCCCTGAGCGGAGACTTCATAGAGACCATGCCTGCCCCCCTCCACCTCACCACTGAAGACAATGACCTCGCCGTCGGGGCTCCACGTGGCCCCTGCGTTATAGGCACCCTGCACGCTGCACAGCCGGACCGAGGGGCCGCCACCGACCGCGACCTTCCTGAGTTCCCCACCGGAAGAGAACCCGATGAAGTCACTCCGCGGCGACCAAAAAGGCCCACTGGCGCCTTGGGCGCCCTCGATGGCCTGCGGCTCCTGCCGATCGAGGTCCTGGACCCAAAGCCGCCTATCGGCGCCCGGGGCGACAAAAGCGACATGGCGGCCGTTTGGCGAGATGGCCACATTGCGTTGAAACACCCCTGTGTTTACCCCGACCGACGGCGTGAGGGCGAATCGGCGCAGGGGCCTTGGGCCACGGAAACCCGGGCCGCGCAGCCACAGTACCGCGACCGCGGCGAGCAGGACGAAGACCGTCGCGTAGAGGATGCGATCTTTCAAGCGGCGGCGTTTTTGGGCTGAACGGGCAGCCGACTCGGGTACAACGTTGATCGTCACCGAACGTTTGAGTTGGGTGTCTTCGGCGCGGTAGGCCACGCTGTCGCCTTGGGTAACCAAGTCTTCGATGACGTGGTATTTGACTAACGGGTGGATCGGCTCGGCAGTCGTTTCGACTTGCGTTCCCTGGGCGGGCGTTTGTACCGAAGCGGGTGTCGGCGCGGGGACGGCGGCCCGCGTCCCCAGGTCACTCGGCGGATGCGGACGGCCGGTTCGCGGCACGGTCGAGCGGCCCGATTCGAGTTTCTTGCGCAAGGTGCTCAGGTCGAGAATCAACGCCGATGCCTCGGGATAGCGATCCTCGCGGCGTTTCGCCAGGCATTTGTCGACAATCCACTCCAGCTCCATCGGGACGCCGGTACGCAAGCCGGTCAGCGGCTCGGGGGCTTCGTGCAGGATCGAGTATTGCACCGCCTGGCTGTAGTCGCCGCGAAACGGCAGCTGCCCCGAGATCATTTCATAGGTCACGCAGCCCAGCGCCCATAGGTCGGTGCGTTGGTCGGTGCCGGCGGCCTCGGTCTGCTCGGGCGACATGTAGGCCATCGTGCCCAGGGCGGTCTCGAGCTCGGTGAGTCGCGAGCGCTCGGAAAGCTGCGCCAGCCCGAAGTCCATGATCTTGATGAGGCGCTCGGAGCCCTGATCAACAAGCATGACGTTGGCCGGTTTGATGTCGCGGTGGAAGATGCTCTTTCGATGAGCCGCTTCGAGGCCGCGGGCGATCTGAATGGCGATGTCGAACACGTCGTCGAACGCTATCGGTCCGGCGGTGATCTTGTGGTCGAGGGTTTCGCCGTCGAGGTGCGCCATGGCGATGAAGGTTTGTCCCTCGACCTCGTCGATTTCGTAGACGGTGCAGATGTTGGGGTGGTCGAGCGCGGCGGAGGCCTGGGCCTCGCGGAAGAAGCGCGTCTTGGCCTCGTCGTTGGAAAGCAAGTGCGCCGAGAGGAATTTGAGGGCGACGGCGCGCTTGAGCTTGGTGTCCTCGGCTTTGTAGACGACACCCATCCCGCCTTCGCCGAGTCTCTCGGTGATTTCGTAGTGCGAGATGGTGCGGCCGATCATAGGGAACCTGTTCATGGGTGATCTCGCTGCCGGCCCGCCGAAGGCTTGTCCAATTCTATCGCAGTGGGGCAGGTCTCCAGGCCTGCCCGGCAACGGTGTCGTCCGCGCTGCCCCACTGGAGGCCGCGAGAGACACTTTGGGCTCGTGATCAATGGGTAGTTGGCCGACGGTGGTGGGTCGATGGCGCCGGTTAGTCGCTGGTCGGTGGTTGGTTCCTTTGTTTGGGTCTCCTTGGAGCTGTCGGTCACGGTTGCGGGGGGCTTTGAGCCCCGGGGCTACCTGAGATTGTGCGGGATCGGGCGGCCAGCGGTTACTGTTGTTGGCTTGTAACTCGTTGTACAGGCTGGTGTTAGGTCGGTCTTGGCTTCGTTTCGCGGTTCTTGGTTCTGGGGGCTCGCGGATTGGCGGGCGGCGAAAAAATGGGGGACAGTCCGCTTCGCGCCGGTGATGGTTTTGGATTCGAGCGAAGTCTTTTCGGCGGCGCTTGGGACAGTCCCCAATTTTTCGCCGGCGATGGTCTTCGCTGTTTCGCTTGCCAATTTTTCGGCGGGGCGGAAGCCTATTGCTGATGCATGGGCGCTGCTTGGATCTTCGTCGGGGAGGTAGTGAACCGGAGTTGTGGCTCCGGCGTTTTTGGCCTCGAAGGCTTCGTGGAGTTGGCGGTCTTCGCGGCGGATGTTGATCATCAACTCGACGCTGCGGAAAAAACGGCGGGCGAGTTGGCCGTCATAGCGGGCGAGGTTGTTGAGGAGTTTTGTTCTCGTAAGCATGGCCCAGCCAAGGATGTTGGTTTGGCCTTCGCGGTCTTCCGGCATGGGTCCGGTGTCGTTGTTGAAGCGACGGGAGTTTTCCATGCCGGCGGCGATGACGGCGGTTTCGATGCGGGAGAGACGTTGCATTCTCCAGGCGAGGTCGGCGATTTGGCGGACGATTTCCTTTTCGACGCGGTTTCGGGGGAGATAGGTGTCCTCGAAAGACCTGAGGTGTCGGTCGAAGTCGGCGGGGTCTTCGCCGGGTAAGACGGCGTCGTTGGCCAGCAGGCCGTGTTTGAGAGCGTTTTGGGATGAACGGGCCTTGCCTTTTTGGGTTCGCGGCCCGGTTGATTTCTTTGCGTTTGCGCGGTTGGCGCGGATCTGATTTTTGGATTTCATGAGATTGTCTCCTGGGGGCTTGACGCCCGATAACTGGGGGCTCGATGCCCGCTAATAGGATACGTTGAGGTTGTGGGTTTGGCCGGGGGTGGTTTTTGTTAAGTTATTGAAAAGGCAGGAGTAATTTTTTCCAAAGTAACGTGACAGGTTTCGTGAACCGTGAGCCGTTAACCGAGTGGGGGAGGGGACCGGCCGCGGGTGGCCGGTCGTTCGCCCGTGGGAGATTCGGTTAGTGGGTTTGCCGGCCCTGAAGGGCCGGCCTATGGGGGAACTCAAGCGGCGTGAACGCCGCTGGGGGCGGTTGAGACCTGCTCCGCAGCGGGGTTGCGGGTACGTTGGCGGTGGACGGGTCGAGACAGGGTGGGCGCCAAGCGGCTGTGAAAAAATGGGGGACAGTCCACTTCGCGCCGTGTGCGGGTACTGATGCAAGGGAACTTGTTTGGTCGGCGCTTGGGACAGTCCCCAATTTTTCACAGCCGCTTGGCGGGCGGATTCATACGGGGGGCGAGGAATAACATCCGCGCTTGGCGAGGTCGTTCTATCCGCAATACGACGTGTCGGCGGACGGTGAGCGCTTTGTGATCGCCGAGCCGACCGGCGAGACGGGCCAGGGGTCGACGATTCACGTCGTCCAGAATTGGCTGAGCGGGTTTCAGGGTCGCTAGGGCGGATTTCGCACCACTTGCCGGGCGCGCGGGAATGAGAGGAAATCTTCGGACCGGTCGGGGCGGTGAACGTCCGCGGGTGGTTGGGGATGTTCCGGGGGGCTAAGTTTCGGCTCCTTCCTCCGCTTCCGGCTCTTCTTCAAGGGCTGGCAAGCCGAGGTCGACGGGATCGATTGCCTCGATGGGCGGGCCTCCGAGGCCCACCCTTTTCTCGAGTTTGCGGCGTTCCTTGCGTGCCGCTTTATCTTGGCGTTTTTCCGCCCGGGCGAGTTCTTTTTGACGCTTTTGGAACTTAGTATTCGATCGACTGGCCAACGGCGCCCCTCCTTCGCGGTATCCCGCCCGGTGCGTAAGGAATTACCAGCGAGGTCCGCGAGAACCTCGACGTCCACCTTCCGGACGTCCGAAGCCGCCGCCGCCGCCGCCGCCGCCGCCGCGATCCGGACGCGGGCGGGCTTCGTTGACGACGAGGTCGCGGCCTCCGAGGTTCGTGCCGTTAAGCGCGCCGATGGCCTCTTCCGCCGCCGCCTCTTCCACCATTTCAACAAAGGCGAATCCTCGCGAGCGGCCGGTTTCACGGTCCATCACCAGGTGAACCGACTCCACTTCGCCGTGGGCTTCGAAAGTGCTGCGAATCTCGTCCTCGGTGGCAGCGAAATTCAGGTTGCCAACGTACAATCTCTTCATGGGAAATTCCTCCTCTAACAGATCCTGAAACAGTGCAAGCGTCGGGCAGAAAGAGAAGGAATCAAGTGAAAGCAACCTTCGGCAGTCAGCCTAGCGTACAAACGTTTCAAACTTCAGTGTCAAGTTTACCATGCCGGACGCGCGTGGGCGTCTGGAAGAGTTCGCGCCGGGGGCCAAAACCGACAGGGGTTGGCGCGATTTTGGTCCGTATTTCAGGGGTTCACGGAGATTCGCCCAGAGCCGGCGCGGCATTTCGATCTATACTCCTGGAAGGAAGTTAGGTTCGTCCGCATTTCTCGCCACGTGGCGGGGCGAATTGCGTGAGAGGGCCGACTAGGCGCACGATGGGGCAATCGAGATCAGCCGGGGGTGAATTCGTCGCGCTGATCGGCTGTGGGGTGTTGGGCCTTGGGTCCGCCATGGGGTTGCTTGGGGCGGCGTGCGACGAAGTCAAGGCCGATCTCGTCCGCGCGACCCAAGCGCTGGACCGAAGGAATCCGGGGGTGGCGCAACAGGTACTTTCGTCGCCGGCTGTCGCCGGGTGCGGGGAAGCTTTGCTGCTCTCGGCGCGGCTCGCCGAAGCGGAGAGGAACCCGCAACAAGCGGCGGACCTGTACACGCGCTACACGGCGGCGGCTCCGAGCGATGCTCGGGGTTTTGCCCATTTCGGGCGGTTTCTGTTGGATAGCGGCCGCTATCCGCAAGCCGAAGCAGCGGCGCGGCGAGCGTTCGCGCTCGACCCGGGTCTCGCCGAAGCGTTACTGCTGCGGGGGCGCATTCTGGGGCTCAAGGGAGAAGCGTCCGAAGCACAAGCGGCGCTCACCGAAGCGGTTCGCTTGGCCCCCGAGAATCCCGAGGCACACTATCAGCTCGGTGTTTTCCACGACGGACGACAGCAGAACCATAAAGCCGCCGCGGCCTTTGAAAAGGTCCTCCGGCTGACGCCCGACGATCCGCGGGCCTACGATTACCTAGCCCTTAGTCTCGAGCCGACCGGCGAAGTCAAGAGAGCCGAATGGGCGTACAAGAAAGGTCTTTCGCTCAATCGGGGGGAGCGTTTTGACGCCTTTCTCTATTACAACTATGGCCGTTTCCTGATGAAACAGAACCGTCTGGGCGAGGCCGAAGAGCACCTCGACAAGGCCGTCATGCTGACGCCGCAAGCGCGCTCGGCGCGGTATGAACGCGGCAAGCTGAACCTGAAACTAGGCAACCTCAAAGCCGCCCGCGATGACGCCGAGCGAGCCTTGGCACTGGAGGACCCGGCGGGGGTGATCCTCGATCTGCAAGTTCACTATTTGCTGGCGCGGATCCATCGACGGTTAGGAGACGAGCAGGAGGCGCGGAGGTATTCGGAACTCAGCCGCAAGTCGTCGGTGCCGCTGGAGGCGAGACGGGGACGAAGCCGAGGCGGGGGGCGCTAGCGGCAAGACAGCGCTATCGGGCGGCACTTGCCACGGTGGTCTTTGCGTCTTCGACCTTGAGCTTCGCCTCGATGGGTTTCATCTTGAGTGGGACGTGCTTCTTCTCGGAGCCGGGCAAGGTCGAAGATGCCGTGATCTGAATGTCATAGCGGCCGGGCGTGACTTCGTCGCCGGCGGTGCAGCTCAACTCAAACTCGGCGGCGGTGGTGATCTCGGCTTCCTTGCAGGAGACCTCCGCGGGAAGGCCGTCGAGCTTCACGCTGATGGGGGAGTCGAAACCGGGCTCGCGGGTCACCGAACCGGCCAGGGTAACGGTTTCGCCGGGCCGTAGGGTCAGTTCGGTGGGCAAATCCACGCCGTAGCCGAGCACCATCTCAAAGGTCACCGCGGGCGCGTAGACGATGCGATCCGCGCCGTCGACTTTGATTTTGCCGCTCAACAGCAAATCGAAACGCAGCGGCAAATCGGCGAACTCGGTGCCGAAACCGGCGCTCTCGGAAGTCACCAGGGTCATCTTTCCCTCCTTGGCATATTTCTTGCGCTCGCCGCGCTTGACGAAGGTCGCAATGCCGAGCCGGGCTTCGATCTCTTCGGGCGGCCGGATGCCGGGTTGACGGGCGTGAAAGCTCCATGACAACTCGTGGTCTTGGCCCATGATCAGGCGCACCAGGCGGGGCGTGAGAACCTCGAGCACGGCCGGCTCTTCGGAAGCGACGGTCGCGGCGAGCGCCGTGTTCATCAAGGGCGCTTCGATGTCATCCGGGGTCAACGGACGCCCCCCGGCATCGGCCGCCACGCTGACGACCGCCGGGCTGAGGGCGTGACGGCGGAAGGTATTGTCCTTGGTCTTTCCCACGCCCCAGACATCCAGGTCGAGCATGCGCGCGGGCGCTCCCGGTTTGGGCGTCAACGTCACCAGCGCGCGGCGGAATCGAATGCCTCCCTCGGCGCCGACCGGCGTCGGAGCGATATTGCCGCCGCTCATCTCGATGTCGTCGGGGAGGTTGGGAATTTCAATCTTTATCGCGCCCTGATAGCCGCGGCGATTCGCGAGCACCGAGAAGATGGCGGTTCCGCGTTCGGGGATGTTGAGGTAAGGGGTGGTGACGGTCAGTTGGAAATCGCCCGGCTCGCGCTTGGCCAGCAGGCGATAGGCAAACTCGCGTCCGCCGCGGCCGAGCAGGTCTTCAACCGTCACGTCGAGTTTGCGGACGCCGTCGGGGATGGTGAGGGCCAAGAAGGGGTCCTCGCCCGGCCCCATGCTCGCAACCACGGCGTAGATATTGTCTTTGGGCGGAATGTCGCCGGCCGACGCCAACTTCGTTCCCGCCTCGTCGTAGAGGGTGAGCAGGGCATAGAGCGACGAAGTGCCGAGCGAGGCGGCGTGCATCTCGAAACGCCAAACTTCCCCGGGCTCCACGGCGAGCGAATAGCGATCGACTTCACCCGTCTTTGCGATGCGGCCGTTGACCACGACGCCGGGCTTGAGAGTTCGATTTTTGGCCTTGCGGGGCTCGAAAGTTTCGGCATCGGGACCGACCGCGAAGTTGAGCGGCAGCGCGCCGGGCTTGCCCGGAACGGAGATTCGGATCGAGCGGGCTTGTTCGTCGACGGCGGAAAGATCGGGGCGTATCTCCGTCGTCTTGGCCAGGTTCCCGCCGAACAGTTCCGCTTTCACTTTGCCTCCGCGCTGCCAGCCAAGCGGGAAAACACCGTCGGCGTAGCTGAAATCGCCGATCTTGAGGCGGTAGAAGTTTTGGCGCAACGCGCCGAATTTGGCTTCATGCACCTCGACGAAGTAGGGGCCGGCCTTGTCGAAGACGACCTCGGCGCGCGGGTCGACTCCCAGGCCCGGGGCGTCCGCATTGCGCGCGACGACGTTTCCATCGGCATCAAGCACGCGCAGGACCGCGTCAATCGCCGAACCGGCGCGGCGGGCTTCCACCTCGAAGATGAGTCGCGTCCCGGCCTCGGCTTCGAGGTGATAGAAGTCGCGGTCGCCGGGCCCGAGGTTGCCGTTGACGATAACGGGGGTGGTGACCTTCTCGGCCGTCGCGACGGAATCATTGAGCGGCTCGTCGATCTCGGCTTCCGACTCGGCTTCGACCGTTTCGGGGAAGGCGCCAAGCGTGAACAGCAGCACGTTCGAAAGGCCGTCACGGGTGCGGACGCGAATCGGGTAGGTCTCAATCGCCGCGTTGGCGGGGATTTCGAGCAGGAACGGGAGTTCCAACCCGGCGCGCCCTTCGCGCTTGGGAGGGGTCAATGCCGTGACGCCTCCGGGCAGCGAGGTTAGTATTTCCGCGTCGGAGGTGAGGCCGGTGCCGACCAGAGTCAGTTTCACGGCCTTGCCGCGTTGGGCGCCACGCGGCTCGAGCTTTTCGAGCATGGGCGCGGCGGCGAAGACATGGGCGGCCATCAAGGGCGCCAGCCACCGAGCGATGGAACGTTTCATGGGGAGCCTCCCGGCCGGCCTACATCACGGCCGACGCGGCCCGCCGGCGAATGATCATACATTCCCCGGGGCCGCCGTTACTTCGCTGATGATAGCAAAAGTAGTTGTGCCCGCCCGACAAAGTAGTCTAGAAATCCCGGCCGAGCAGTTCTCAGCCGGTTGTTACGCGATCGAGCTCCCGAGCCGGCGACCAAGCTGAGAGCTTGTCGAACTGGGGGCTGGGACAAACACGAGTGGTTTGTCGCTACCTATTGAGTCTCGCATAATATCCTGTCAGTCGAGAGCAAGAGAAGACTGTTTCCAAAAGGCGGTGATCAAACGGGGTTTGCGGCGCATGCGCCGCAGCGCCTTGCGGGCTCGCTCGTCCAACTCCCAATAGTCCTTCGGACACACATTGGGCAACTCGTGCTGCTTCCAGTACGCCCAGATGTATTCCACCGGATTCAACTCCGGCGCATAAGCCGGCAAATACGCGGTCACGATGTGACCTTCCGACAGTTCGATGAACTCTTGCACCATCCGGCTGCGGTGCGCCGGCAGGCGGTCCCAGACGATCAACAACGGGCCGTCAATGTGACGGACCAAAGCCTTCAGGAAGTCGATGACTTCGAGTTGGCCGATCGCGCCGGGATAGAGCCGGAAGTAGAAGTTGCGCAACGTAAGCCCGGCCGAAACGGAAAGCTTTTTCCAGTTGAAGTTGAACTCCAGCAGCGGCGTCTGCCCGCGCGGCGCCCAGGTGCGGCAGCGATGCGGCTTCTGGCTCAATCCGCTTTCGTCGATGAAGACGATCGTGCGACCTTGTGTTGGGGCTTTTTTTTAATGGCGGGCCACTGGTTGCGCTTCCACTCGCGGATGCCCTGCTCGTTGCGCTCGCGCGCTTGGCCGACGGGCCGTTGCGGGCTCCAGTCGAGCGCCCGCAGGATTTTCCACACATGGCCTTCGTGATAGCGCACGCCGAACTCGTCTTGGATCAGACGCACCACGCGCGGACAGGTCCACAACGGCGTTGGGAAGCCGTGCGCCTCGGGGCCTTCGAGCAGCAGGGTCTCGAGGCGTTCGAGTTGCGTGGCGTCCAACAGCGGCTTGCGGCCGGCGCGGCCGGTGGCGCGGAGCCCGGCCTCGCCTTGCGCGCGGTAGCGTCGCCGCCACTCACTGACGGTTTGTCGGGCGACTTTGAGCCGCCGGGCGGTTTCGGACTGATTGAGTCCTTGATCGAGCCGGCGCATCGCCTCGAAGCGGCGTTTCTCCAGCGCTTCGAAATCGCGGCGCTTTCCTTTTGGTGTTCCCATACATAGAACTACGTACGGCATCCTCAAAAGGTGTCATGTTATTTTGCGAGACTCAATAGGTTCCGAGGCCGCTTCGCGGCTCCGCATTCCTCGGAAGGGTTGACGTTCTTGTCCGTTTCGTTTATAATTTCTGTAAAGACAGAAACTACGAAAAGAACGTACTCAAACAAGTACTCCCAGCGTCGGGTCGAGCCCGGAGGGAAAACAAACCATGACCTTGCGAATCGGCCGCCACGAATCGAACACAGCCCCCGCCGCGCGGGCAACGGTTCTCTATGACGGCGAGTGCGCTTTCTGCATCAGCTTGGCGCGCCGCTTTGCTTCGACGGCGGAACGGGCGCGTTTCCAATTGCTGACTTTTCAGGCCGCCTCGCGTCTCGCACCGTCCCGGAACGGTCTCGGCGCGGGTGCGGGTGAAGGGTTTGACTCCATGGTTGTTCTCCCCGCCGCGGGAGCGCCGCTGCGCCACGGAGAGGCGGTCCGGTTCATGGCTCGGTATGTCTGGTGGGGGTTGCCGTTACGGATCTTGGCGGCGCTTCCCGGTGGGATGTTTCTCATTGACGCGGGCTATCGTTGGGTGGCGCGCAATCGCGCTTGCTTGAGCAGCACTTGCACGACGACAAATCGGCCGGCTTGGCCTGGGATACTCGCGGCCGTTCTACTGCCCGCGGCGATCGCCGCGGGCGGGGCTTTACCAGGCTGGATACGAATGTGGCTGACGGCCGGGGCGTTCTTTTTCGGTTTCAAACTGTTGACGCTCTGGCGAGTCGGGTCGTCGGTTCCCGCGAGCGTCGGCCGGCGGCTCGCCTACCTGTTTGGTTGGGTCGGCATGGATGCCGAGGAGTTTCTCGCGCCGGCCGGCCAGGGACGGATTGCACCTCGGAGGGAATGGGTGAGAGCGGGCCGTAACCTTGCCGCGGGCGCGGTTTTCCTCTGGCTTGTGGCCGGACTCCTGCCGTCCGAGTGGCCCCGCACGCGGGCCTGGGTCGGTTTGATCGGCCTGATTTGGACTCTGCACTTCGGGTTGTTTCACTTTTTGGCGATGTTTTGGCGCGCGCGGGGCGTCACCGCCGCGCCGATTATGGATTTGCCTACCCGCTCCACGTCGCTCGGCGAGTTTTGGGGACGGCGCTGGAATAGCGGTTTCCGCGAGCTTTCTCATGGGCTGATCTTTCAGCCGCTGCGCCGAAGAATACGGGGCCGAAGATGGGCCGGCCTGGAGACCTGCCCCACTGGCAACGGGGTGGCGCTGTTGGCGGCGTTCCTGTTCTCCGGCGTGATTCACGACCTGGTGATTTCGGTCCCGGCCGAAGGCGGGTATGGCTTGCCGACAATCTACTTCGCCATGCAAGGACTCGGCGTTTGGCTCGAGCGCTCGCGGCCGGGACGACAGGCGGGTCTTGGCAAGGGCCGACTCGGTTGGTCCTTTACCCTGGCCTCGACCGTCGCTCCGGTGGGGCTGCTGTTCCACGACCCTTTCCTGATTCGAACGGTCTTGCCGATGCTCGATGCATTAGGAGCTTTTTGACGACGACGAACAACGAAGGAGGAAAACGATGCACCAACTTACTCCCTATCTCTGGATCGCGGGCGGCATTCAACTCGCCATCGCGGGCGCGAATCTCGTCCTGCCGCGCAAACTCGAGTATGGAAGGAACCTCGCCCGGGTCGACCCGATCATCAAGCAGGTGTTTGTGGTTCATGCCACTTACATCGCCTTCTTGTTGGTCGCTTTCGCCGGTCTCTGCTTCTTTTTCCCGGAGGAGTTGGCCTGGGCAACGGCTCTCGGCAACGTGCTCAGTTTCGGTCTGGCGGTTTTCTGGGCGCCGCGCCTTGTCGTGCAATGGGTCTACTACGATCCGCGTGTGCGACGCGCCAACTTCCTCGCCCACCTGGCTTTCTCGGCGGCCATCGCGTACTTGATTGTCGTCTTCACGACGGCGGCGTTCGGGGGGCTGCGATGACGACAACCAGCGAACTCTTCTCACTCGCTTTGTGGGCGGCCGGGATCGGCCATTTCTGCGTGCTCGGCGCGAGCTTCCAGGTGCCCGCGCGGTTGGGATGGAAAGAGGATCTGAAGACCCTGACGCCCTTCAACCGCAAGCTAATGTGGACCTACGGCGGCTTCACCGTGTTCACAATCGCGGCCTTCGGCGCTTTGACTCTCGCGCTGCGCGCCGAGCTGCTGGGCGGCACGCCGGCCGCATTGGGCCTAGCCGCTTTCATCGGCTTGTTCTGGCTGTCCAGAGTCCTAGTGGACTTTCTCTACTTCAGCCACGCGGATTGGCCGGCGGGCCGACTCATGGCTCTCGGCCGCGCCGTGCTCACGGCATTGTTCATCGCCTTGAGCGCAACCTATCTCGGTCTGGTCGCCTGGCACCTGGCCGGCCGGCCGACGATAAGCAGCGGGGCCCTTTCTTGAGAAATGGATGCTTCGTCATGACATCGACAACTCGAACCCTCGGTACCTCCACCCCCCCGATCACTTGAACGCTATGAGGAGGAATGATGGACACCACACTGACATCTCAATGGAATCGGGCCGGCGTCGCCGGCGGTGCGGTCATCTGGCTGATTCTCGCGGCCCTTTCGTTGGCGGGCATCACGTCACTCGAGTTGCTCGAGCTGCTGTTCCTTTCCGCCCCTCTTATCCTCGTGCCGTTGGGGCTGCGGCTCATTCCGGTGAGCGACATGTCTCCGGGAAGGCGCGGGTTGTTGCTAACGGGCTCATTGCTGCAACCATTCGGAGCCGCCTTGGCCGCATTGTCGTTTCTCGCTCCAACCGGCGAAACCGCGGGCTGGATCGCGTCGGGTTGGTTGCTTGCGGTCATCCCGTTGGCGGCGGTCGGTCTGCGCTTCCCCGTGCAGCTGTTTCGCGATCCGATTCAGGCCTGCTTTGAAGCCGGTTTGCTCTATTTACCGGTCGGCGCCATTTGGCTCGTGATCACACGGCTCGGCGCGACGCCCATGCAGTTGGGCGAGCCGATCGTTCTTCTCACGGCCGTGCATTTTCACTTTTCGGGTTTCGCTCTCGCTTGCGTAACCGGGGCAACGGGTCAGTCGC
Source organism: Bryobacterales bacterium (assembly GCA_965238125.1). Lineage (GTDB taxonomy): Bacteria > Acidobacteriota > Terriglobia > Bryobacterales > UBA6623 > UBA6623. Next base: position 3,477,686 of record OZ250179.1, read on the forward strand.
TGCGAGCCGGAAGCGTCGCGCGCCGCGTGTTTCAGGTCATCGCGGTCGGCATCATCGGGGGCACATTCCTGATCGCGATCGGCTTCCTCACCGCGCCGGGTTGGAAGTACGCGGCGATCGGGTTGTTCTACTGCAATTTACTCACGCTGGGGGGCTACATCCTCGCCGGCCTGGCGCGAGTGAAGAGAACCCTGTCCCGCATCCTGCTTGGCGTCTCTTCGGTTTCGCTCGCTATCGGGATGACCCTTGCGCTGATCTACGCGGCCGGTGAGTACTCGGGCGAGCTGCTGATCGACATCCCGGGGATGGCCCGGTGGCACGGCCCCATCAACGGGATCGGCTTCACCCTTTGCGCCCTGCTCGGCCGGGTATCGGTGCAATCCGACGCCCGGCTGGTGGTGCGTTCAACATCCGCAGCCCGGTAGGGGGCCGAATGCATCCCACCAAGTTGTTGAAACAGTGGTGATGGGACTCCTTTCCCCCTCCAAATTCGAGGACGCAAAGGTTATGACACTCGAGAGCCTCAGGGGTCGTGTGCATGACCGGCATGGTCGGCAACAAGTGGGACTTCGACAGGTTCGCGCCCATGGAGGCTATTCCCACAACGGTCAAGCTCACGACATACGCTGGAGAGGCGTCGGACTTCATGAACACTCCGCTCCAGGACTTCGTTCAGGAGATTGAGGATGGACGTACCGTAATCCGCGTCGGCAAGGTATTCCGGCTCACCGAGATTGTCGAAGCGCATCGCTGCATGGAAGAGAATCGGGCGCGGGGCAAGATTGCCGTGCTCACTTGAACGGCGTGATAGTTCGCGCCGTGTCAGATGCCTTGACGTCGGACACACGTTGGGCAGCTCGTGCTGCTTCCAGTAAGCCCAGATGTATTTATTGCGGCTACCTGAATGAAGTGGATACCCCACTTCCAGACTTTTCGCAAGCGAGCACTAAATCGTCGCGGTGATCTCGCCCAGCTTCTTGGTGAGCAACTGATTCTCGCGATAATCAATGGGGATAATGACCAAGCTGGGGCCTTTTTCCAAGAAGGCTTTCTCCAACGTATCTTTCAATTCCACACTGCGCTCTACCCGGTGGCCCCGCCAGCCGAAGGCATGAGCCAGTTCGAGCCAGTCAGGGTTTCCGAAGGCCAGGTCCGTACTGCGCTGGAACTGGTTTTCCTGTTTCCAGGCGATCAGCCCGTAGCCGCCGTCCTCCCAGAGCAAGACGACCAGATCGCTGTTCAATCGCCGCGCGGTCTCCATCTCTTGCACGTTCATCAGAAAGCCGCCATCGCCGGCGATCGCTAGAATACGCCGATCGGGAAATACAAGGTTCGCCGCGATCGCGCCCGGCAGTGCGAAACCCATCGAGGAAAAACCATTCGGGATCAGGCACGTGTTCGGCTCGTGGCAATGGTAGTGCCTCGCTATCCACATCTTGTGCGCTCCCACGTCTGACAACAAGATGTCGCAAGGGCCAAGCACTTGGCGCGCGTCCCACACCGCTTTTTGCGGCCGAATCGCGCCCTCCGTGTCGTCGTCCTTATGTTCTTCAAACTCGGCCTTCATCTCCACACGAATCCTGCGCTGATACGAAAGATCAAATTCCGGCAATCCGTAATGATCGAGCCGCTCGTTGAGCATCCACAGGGTGTGTGCCAGATCGCCGATGAGCTCGACCTCCGGATGATAGTTCGCGTCGATCTCAGCCGGCAGGAAATCGGTGTGTATGATCGGTTTGTCTTGCTTTGGGTTCCAAAGCCGCGGCTGGTACTCGACCATGTCAAAGCCCAGCGTCATCACCAGATCGGCATTATCGATCGCAAAAGACACTCGATCCTTAGTTCCCAGTCCGATCGTGTAAAGACAGTACTCGGCATCCACGTCGACACAGCCCTTGGCCATAAAGGTGCTGATCACGCCGATGCCGGTGCGCCCGCAAAACCGCCGAAGCTGCTTGCTGGCGCGTTTGCGGATGGCGCCGTTGCCGGCGAGGATGACCGGTCTTTTCGCCTTCTTCAACTGCTCGAACGCACGATCAACGATCTTGTCGTCCGGAACTGACCGGCGGAAACGCTTCGGCTTCAAGGGGTGGGTAGCCGCCTCCGCCTTGGCAATGTCTTCGGGCAGCTCGACGTGGACTGCGCCGGGCTTCTCCGTACGCGCCAGCCGGACTGCTTTTCGCACCACCTCCGGAATCGTGTTCGGATGCAGAATGCTGGTAGCCCACTTCGTGACCGGCGTGAACATCGCCACGACGTCCATGATTTGGTGCGATTCTTTGTGCAACCGTTGCGACGAACCCTGCCCCGTCAGCACCAGCATGGGTGCACGATCCATGTTGGAGTCAGCCACGCCGGTGATGAGGTTCGTCGCCCCCGGGCCCAGCGTGCCCAGACAGCCGGCCGGATTGCCGGTGAGACGCCCGTAAACCTCGGCCATGAAGGCCGCCCCCTGCTCGTGCCGGGTGAGAATGAATCGGATCTTGTCTGACTCCGCCAGCGACATGACGAAATCCGCGTTCTCCTCCCCAGGCACGCCGAAGATGTCGTATTGTCCCAAAATTCGATCGTGATGTAAGTGATTTGCTGACTACGGGTTGCAGTTGGCGTGCGGGGGAGCGAAGGAGTTGGCTTTGGGGACTGATCCCCTTTGTCGAGGAATCGGTCGAGGCGGGTAGCGTGGTGCACACCGACGGCTGGTTGGGATACGAACCGGGGGCCCCTCCCCTCTCTGCCTGCCGAGGCCTGGGATCGGGCTGCCTTATCTCTCGCTGTCTTTTTACTGTGATGGAGCTTGCAAAGCGGTTGCAGATTCGCTTCATCATACATCGCTCCGCTGTCCTCGAGCGGCAGGATGTGGTCTACCTCGGTAACCGACACCAGCCCCCCTTTTTTTTCGACATTCGACAATCCGTCGCGCGAGGGCACCTCGGCATAGCTGCCGTTCAACATGACGAGGTTCGCTCCCTGCCGCTGTCCGGAAGCGTTGATCCTCAGTCCCATTTCGCCCTGGTAATTGTCCACGAAGGCGCCATTCGTTGCACTGGTCTCGCCTGAACCGGTCACGCCCGGCACCAGAGTGGAGAGCTGCCATATTGTGTTCCGAGGGAGAGGCTGATTCCGAATGGATTCCTCGGCGATATAGTTGCGGTTGTCCACTTCCGTCGTATTCACGGCGCTGGTGGCGGCCTCGACGGTAACCGAAGTCGTTACCTCGCCCACTTCCAGTTCCGGGTAGAGCGTTCTTGTTTCGTCACTCCGAACGATCAAGCCCGTGGTGACCACGTTTGAAAGCCCGCCGACGTTACGCTGACTTGGTAAGAGCCGGCGGGCAGCTCGCCGATGCGCAAAAGCCCGGTCTCGTTCGAAGTGATTGTCCGTTCGAGGCCGAGGTTCTCATCGGTGACGATGACCTCCGCGCCTGGAATGACAGCGCCGGTAGCGTCCTTGACGTACCCTTCAACGGCGCCGCTGAACTGGGCTTTGGCGACGCCAACGAACAGCGCAAGAAGCGTAAGGGATGTAGCGAGTGTGCGGAACATAGAACCTCCTCGTAGGCCGCCCTTAGGGATCTTGGCCCCCCTACCAAAACAATGAAGGTATCGTCGGCCCTTCAGCTAGTGCCCATAGTGCCACGCCGGGGGGGATGTCAAGGGCCGTCTGCTCGTAGTGCTCCGGCCCGCCGCACGCCCGCTGTCACGCCCCCAGGTGTTCGTCCACCCAGGCCGCGAATTCGGCCACTTCGCGGAATACCGTTAGCGGTTCACGCGAGGCCAACAGGTCGAAATCGGCGGTCCCGGCCCAGGCCGCGGCCAGAGGCGTCAGCCCGACCTGCTTCGCCGAGTCAACGTCCGGGCGGGCGTCCCCAATCGAAACCGCTTCCGCGGGAGAAATTCCCCAGGCACGCAACACTTCCCGCATCGCTTGGGGCTTAATACCACCGCGCTCGGCGCCGGCCTTCACCGGGTCAAACAGATCATCCAAGCCCAGTGATTGCAATGAAATCGCGGCACTTCCCTGACCCTTTCCCGTGACCACGGCAAGCCGAACCCCGTGTCGCCCCAAGCGTTCCAGGATCTCGCGAATTCCTGGAAAAGGCTCGGGGCACAGGCGATGGTGTCGTTCGTATGCACTGAGATAATCGGCCAACGCTTCCTCGCTGCGCTCGGGGATGCGGTCTTTCAGAATGCCCGCCTCGCTCGGCCCGAACATCGCGCGCACTTGCTGATCGCTGTAGTCGATCCCCAAATAGCTCCGAAACACCTCGCGAAACGCCGCGAAGCAAACCGGCAACGTATCGGCCAGGGTCCCGTCGAGATCGAAAATCATGCCGCGGATCTTCATGACCGGCCCGTGTGACAAGATCGTAAGACGTTGATCACTTCGCGCGGCGTCACACACCGCCCGGCCTTTGAAGCGCGAAGACGAACTCGGTTACACGCACGGCCTTGAGGGTGGAAGTTCGTCTTCCAAGTCTGGGGCCATTGATCAAACGCTCGACTGCCTCCCATCGAATATGCCGGCCTTCACTGAGCAGACTTCTGAACATCTATACGTTGGACCACGCCGATCCCGCCCTTACCGAGCTTGGAGAGGATCTTGTCAAGAATCGACAAGCCGGGCGATCTTGGTATGGTTCTGTACGGGTTCTCTCTCTTATTGCGCAGTCCGGTCATGGGGAAGTACCGGCGCGGTAGGCGAAAACGACCGCTTGTGTATCCATCCCAGCATATTCGGGACGGTTCATCAAAGGGTTCGGCACAACTTTCTCCGCTTCAACGCCCACTCGGAAGCCCTGGTCCGCCAGGACCCCGAGCAAAACGTGAAGGGTCTGGGGCATCGTACAAAACGAGTGGTAACCGACATAGAGGTTGTGGACGTTCGACAGCATGTCGGCGCAGTCCAGGAGCACTTCGGTCTCTGCGCCCTCAACTTCCAGCTTCAACATATCCACGTGTTCCCGCAGATAATCGCGAAGGCGAACCGAGCGGACAACGCAGTTGGGAACATCCCCCACCTGTGGCAAGCGGCCGGCGTCCGCTCCCTCGTGCACGAAGCTGAGCTCGCCGTTCGCGGTCCACAGGGCACAACAGTTCAGCTCGACATCGTCACAGCCCCAAAGCTTGAGATTGCGCTCGAGAACGGAGAACAACTGTCTGTCCGGCTCGAAAGCCAAAACTCGACTTTCCGGGTAGAGATGCTTGAAGTAGATGCAGCTCTGGCCGATATTCGCGCCGCCGTCGACGATGAGCGGATTAGGTCGGGTCGTCGGGAATTGGTAGATCCCCCGCTCCACGATGTACGGGACGGTCCAGAGGAAAGAGGCGGCATCGACGATCTCGAGAGGTTTTCCCAGCAACGTCGTCGTCGTCGGTGTAAAGCGCGGAAGCCGCTGTAACCTCTCGACCTCCCTGGCTCTCTCGTCTCCCTGCAACATCTGAAACATCACCGATCGCCTCCTTCCCTCGGTAGCACCAGATCGACGAGCCTCGTAAAGTCGTCAATCGAGAACCTCCGATTTCAGTCCTCTGTCGGAGTCAGTGTATGTCTCCGCCCTCGAAGATTCAACACTCAGGCCTTACTTGAAATAGTCGAGGGCCTCCGGCATGTACTTGTCGAATAACGAGACACGATAGTCATCAATGCCCAGGCAGTCGGCCGGCTTCCTCTCGGGCTGTCGGATGGTCGAGCCGTCGATCGGAGCGACGCGGAGCGCGGACGTTACAAATTGGGAATTTCCGAAGCCGACGCGCAAGACGCCTCCTGCGGCGACGTCCATCCGGGCCAATTCCGATTCGCAGTGGCGCTTCGGACTCGTCAATCCCCGATGAATCGGTATATGTTCGCCAGACAAGACGCTTTTCAAAGGGCTTGCGTACTGTCGAGAAGCGTCGGCATGCCGAGAGCCTTGCGAGAGGGTAAGAAGTTTTTGTCCTAGGATCGGCTTTAATTGCCGGGAACCACGCCCCGAATACGGCCGAGTTCGGCGATCATTCGGGCGATAAACCCCCGACCCCCCCCTCCCGTCGAAACAACACAGGATGTTCGTATTGACGAAGAGCTTCCCGCAGAGCCCCGCGAACTTCGCTTGACGTCACACTGCGGCCATCGAGAAGGCAATCACTTGGCCGTGCGGCGTCGCCCCCCTGGTTTCTCAAGGGAGAATACGGACTCGGTGACCCGTTCCGCCCGAAGGCCGTGTTTCACCCCCAAACGCACCCAATCGGTGAACGATAAACTCCATCGCGGATCGGCCCCCTCCACGACCCACCCCAACCCCACCGCGTCGGTCAGTATTCCGCCGCCGCGGCGAAGAAGGCGAACGTAGTTGTCAAGCATGTTCCCGAAATGCCGACGGCAACAGGCAAAGGTCGAAGGGTTGTTATCGAGAATGAAATCGTAGCCCCCCTCCGGCAAGTCCGCGGGGTAGTGAGGGTTGTATTTGTTGCACAGGAACACGCGGTAGTTTTCAATAGCCAACGTGTTGGCCAACTGTTTCTCGGGCGGCTGAATGGTCAAGCCGTCGATGGCGGCGACGCGGGGCGCGAAGTGTTCGGCGAACCGAGAATTCCCGACGCCGACGTGCAAGACGCGCGCTCCGTCGATGTCCATGCGCTCCAATTCCGCTTCGATGCGTAATTGGTCGGGCGTCGTGTACTGAGCCGACCAATCTCGCCACTCCTCGGACTCGTCAATGCCCAACACATCCGTCCGCCCACAAGACCAACGACACCTTTCAAAAGGTTGTTTGAGCGGCGCATGCGCTCGAAGGGTTTCCAAGAGGGTCGGCATAACCGCGGACGCGTTCCCGTGGGTTTTCCAAGAGCCCGCGATGCCGGTTCGAGTCAGGCCGTATCGGAGCCCCTGGAATTTGCGCCGCTTAAAATCGATCCGTAGTCTACCAAGCCGTCGGAGGGTGGTTCACCGGTCGCGGAGGCACTGCCTGTGCCGGGAGGGTAACGCCGACGGCCGGACAGCCGGCGTACGCGGGTTGCCGAGGGTCGGCGCGGGAGAGGTGTTGCCAAAAAGCCCGCCGCGGTCGCCGGAACGGCACGATCGGGCAGATTCGAAGGCCGGAGCGGCAGCGAAAGGAGTACCGAACGTGGCAGTAGTGCGAAAACCGTTGTATCGCAGCCGTGGATCGGCTACCCTATTCGTGCCAGGACGGACAAAAAGGAAATCCTGGTTAAGAGGGCGAGCGCTCGCGAAGTTCCCGTAGTGTAGGCCTCCCAGCCGGAGTTTCTCGCGGCATTGCATACGCCTTGTCGCAAGGCGCCGATTCCCGCCCAATCCGATGACAGCCCCAGCCTGTTGGCCCACTCTAAATTCTGTTCCGCCATCGCCAGGACGCTGCTCGATTCCCAGGCTTCCAACAGCTGATCTACCGTAATTTCGTGCGCGTCGGTCATGATTTTTCTTTCAGCCCGGATTTCCACTTTAGTTTCGGTTCTGCTAACCATCGGGTGGACTCGGACGCCTTTATTTATGCGGGCTTGAAAGCACTCAAGGCGCTGAGGAGATCAACACCCAATGGGTGAAAAAGAAAACAAACCGTTTCAGCTCACCTTCAATGGATTTCTCAAGGTCGATTTCCAAGGATCGCGAGTCACCTCGGATGGCGGGCTGATTCTCATTCGCGAACTGGACGAACGACTCGGACTAGGCAAGCTGATAGACGAGCATCTGACGGATTCGCGGCAAGGCTCGAACAAGAAGTTCCCGTTCGTCGATCTGCTGCGACAGTCGGTCTACTCCCGCTTGGCGGGCTACGAGGATCTCAACGACGCCGTTCGTGTCTCCGCCGATCCAACCTTTCGGCTGATTGGCTCGAAGAAGAACTGGGATCGCGGCGCGGCGCTGACCTCCCGGCTGCAGAGCTTCGAGACCGCCATGCTCGCCGGCGACGAGAATCTGATCGGGCTGATGGCGGTGAACCGCGAGTTGATCGCGCAAGCCGAGGCCGGTGATGACTCCGCGTGCGTCGTGCTGGACATGGACTCTACCGAGAGCCCCGTCCACGGCCGGCAGGAAGGCAGCGCCTACAACGGCCACTTCGAGTCGGTCTGCTACCACCCACTGTTGCTGTTCAACCAGCACGGCGATTGCTTGGCGGCAAAGTTGCGACCGGGCAACGTGTCCAGCGCCGAGGACTGGGACGAGCTGCTGCTGCCGGAAATCGAACGCCAACAGGCGGAGGGCAAACAGGTGACGTTCCGGGCCGATGCCGCCTTCGCCAAGCCGGATATTTACGAGACGTTGGAGGAGCGCGGCGTGGACTACGTGATTCGCATCCCGGCCAACAAGAGCCTGGAGCTGGAGATCGAAGATATCCTGTTTCGTCCGCCGGGCAGGCCGAGCGCAAAGCCCCTGGTGCGCTACAGGAGCTTTCGGTATCAGGCCGCGAGCTGGTCGAAGTCCCGGCGGGTTGTTGCGAAGGTATATAGCCCTCTGAGTAAACTCTGCTAGGCGTCGGTAGTACGCTCCACGAGCGATGCGGTCCGATGCCGGTAGGGCGTGCAAAGCGTGGTCTGGGTTTATGGGGACACCGTCAGAGTCCCGCGGCCTATCCCCTTGGAAACGATTGGCTGACGCAACGGTGGCTGGAGTAGCCTGCGGCAAACAGCGGGATCTTCTCCGGCACCTTTGGCAGTGTCACATGGATCGAGGAACCGGGAAATGAAACTCCGACTATTCAACCAGGATTTCCGATTTGGCTCCTCTGACGGCACGAGTCTACACCCTCACCCGGCGAAGCGCAACCATTTCTCCACCCGAAAGAGGCGGCGGCTGAGGCGGGACCGATCGAGCCCCCTTCTTGCCCCTCATGGGGGCTGATCCGCCGCTGCGAAGTCAATTTCGCAGACACCCCTCCGAGCTTCCGTCCTCAGTACACAGATTTCGCATTCGCCAAGTGCGGTGCTAACCACCCGGCACAGGCAGCGCCCAGATCCTCCGCAGCATGTCGCCAAACAGCCGCCGGTTCAGATGTCCCTCGGCCAAGAGCAACCAGTAGTACCGCGCGTGCTTGACCAATCTGCCGCCCGTCTTCATCAACCGCTGCTGCAAGCTCGTCAGTGACCACGTCTTGATCCTGTGCGGCAACCCGAGTCGCCGCCACAGGTTGCCCAGGTTGTAGGCCGGCACGCTTAACTGCAAGCGCACCTCGTTCGCCCGGAAGCGATGGCACGACAGCCGCGTCCAGTGCGTCGCTTGCTTACCTTCTTTGATCCACTGCTCCGCCGTGCCGCGCTTGTTGTAGAAACGCACCACCGACCGGCTTGGCAAGCTCATGTTCGTCACGATAAAACCGACGCGCGCGAATAGCTCGCCCTGGTGGTGCTCGACCTTGGCGACAACTCGTCTCGGCCCCTTCCAGCTCTCCGCCTGATAGCGAAAGCTCTTGTAGCGCACTAGCGGCTTGCGGCCGGGCCTCCCCGGCGGACGAAACAGGATGTCTTCGATCTCCAGCTCCAGGTTCTTATTGGCCGGAATGCGGATCGCGTAGTCCGCGCCGCGCTCCTCCAGCGCCTCGTAGATCTCCGGCTTGGCAAAGGCGGCATCGCCCCGGAAGGCGACCTGCTTGCCCGCAGCCTGTTGGCGCTCGATCTCCGGCAACAATAGCTCATCCCAGTCCTCGGCGCTGTGCACGTTGCCGGGACGCAGCTTGGCAGCGAGGCAATCACCATGACCGTTGAACAAAAGCAACGGGTGGTAGCAGACCGACTCGAAGTGTCCGTTGTAGGCACTGCCTTCCTGTTGGCCATGGACCGGACTCTCGGTGGAGTCCATGTCCAGAACGACCCGCTCGGAGTCGTCGAACGCCTCCGCTTGCCCGACCAGCTCTCGGTTCAGCGCCATCAGCCCCAGCAGGTTCTCTTCGCTCGCCAGCATCTCCGTCTCGAAGCCATGCAGCGTCGAGGTCAAGGCCGCTCGGCGATCCCAGTTCCTCTGCGAGCCGATCAAGCGAAACGTCGGGTCAGCCGACACTCGGACGGCGTCGTTGACGTCCTCGTAGCCTGCCAAGCGGCTGTAGATCGACTGGCGCAGCAGATCGGCCAGCGGGAACTTCTTGTTCAAGCCTTGTCGCGAGTCGCTGAGATACTCATCGATCAGCTTCCCGAGACCGAGCCGCTCGTCCAGTTCGCGAACCAAAATCAGGCCACCGTCGGAAGTGACATGCGATCCCTGGAAATCGACTTTCAACAAGCCGTTGAAACTTAGCTGGAATGGCTTGGTTTGTTTTTCACCCATTGGGTGTTGGCCTCCATGGCGTCCTCATCGGGCTCTAGCCCCTATGAATAAAGACGCTCAAGGCCGCTGGAAGGTCGGGATGTCAAACATCAAATTGAAAATGCGGGCTGAACCGGCGGCTGTTCGGCGACATGCTGCATAGGATCTGGGCGCTGCCTGTGCCGGGTGGGTAGCGTTGCCCGGGCGAGGATCAACAGTTTTTGGCTCCAAAAAGGTTTCGCAGGGAGCAGTGTCGGCCGGAGCGCCGTTCAGTCCGCTCAATCAACGTCTGTGAGCGGACGGACGAGCCCTGGCGCCTACCGGCGGAGGTGATGTGCAGGGTTCAGCGCGAAAAGACGTGGTATTCGGCGCAGCGGGGGTGTATCCTGTGACCGTGCCAGGGCCAAAATGGAAATCCTGGTTCAGTAGACTATCCGCCTTCCCACCGATTGCGGCTTCCTGAACCTCGTCATGCTATGGATCTCTTGAATCACATCGCGATATTCTGTTTCGTCCTCGTTTGGCGTGCACGTCGTGCCAGTATGTCCACTCTGGATCTCGCCCAAACTTGCTGTGACCGAGGAGATAGTGTAACCAAGCGTGACAAGCTTCTTCCAGACTTTGCCACTCACCGTCGGTTTGCTCTCCGAAGGGCCCTGAACTACCCTCTTCAAAGGTCCAATCGAGGCCCGGTACGGGCTGTGTCAAGCGGCGGTACTGGTTCAGCAACTTGTGCTTTGCCCTCCGCAACTTTGCGGAAAGACTCGCCCCAAACTCCCGAGTCGGGTGGTGAGACCGCAAAGCCCCCCTAAGCCTCGTTGGGAAACCTCGCCCTTCGTGCCTCAACAGCCCAAAGTCTCGCTGGTTGATACATTTGAACGCGGTATACCCAAGACCTCCAAGCGCTATCATTTCAGCCGAAGAGTGCCCCAGTTCGACAGAGATATAATCCGGCGCCGTAACTCGGTCCAAGTCGTATAGACAATGGAGATCGGAGCCCTCGATGTCGATCTTTGCATAGTGCGGCGTGCCGTATTGTTTTATGACGTCCCGGAAACGAACGCACCGAACGTTCACCGCATGACTCTTCCGACCATTGTGAGATGCCTGTGTCTTGTCGAATGAGCTTATTGAGTCTCGCAAAACAAAGTGACACCTTTTTGGGGTACGTACGTCTTTGTATGTATGGGAAATACAAAAGGCGTACGGCGGGATTTCGAGGCCCTGGAGAAGCGCCGTTTCAAAGCGATCCGGTTGGTCGAGCAAGGCTGTAGTCAGTCCGAGACAGCGAGGCGATTGAAGGTCGCGCGGCAAAGCGTCAGCGAGTGGCTGCGACGATACCGGCGTGACGGCGAAGCCGGGTTGCGTCAGGCCGGCCGCGCCGGCCGTAAGCCGCTGTTGGACGCCGCGCAGCTCGAACGCCTCGAGGCGTTGCTGCTGGAAGGCCCCGAGGCGCACGGCTTCCCGACGCCGCTGTGGAGCTGTCCGCGGGTCGCTCGTCTGATCGGAGACGAGTTCGGCGTGCGCTATCACGAGGGCCATGTCTGGAAGATCCTGCGGGCGCTCGGTTGGAGCCCGCAACGGCCCGTCGGCAAAGCGCGGGAGCGCAACGAAGAGGCCATCCGCGGCTGGCAGCGCAAGACTTGGCCGGCCATTAAAAAAAAGCCCGCAAAGAAGAACGTACGATCGTCTTCATCGACGAAAGCGGATTGAGTCAGAAGCCGCATCGTTGCCGCACCTGGGCGCCGCGCGGCGAGACACCGGTGTTGGAGTTCAACTTCAACTGGGACAAGCTGTCGGTGTCGGCCGGGCTGACGTTGCGCAACTTTTACTTCCGGCTCTATCCCGGCGCGATCGGCGAGCTGGAGGTCATCGACTTCCTGAAGGCTTTGGTGCGCCACATCGACGGCCCACTGCTGATCGTCTGGGACCGGCTGCCGGCGCACCGCAGCCGCCTGGTGCGGGAGTTCATCCAGCTCTCCGAGGATCACATCGCAACGGAGTACTTGCCGCCCTATGCGCCGGAGTTGAACCCGGTGGAATACATTTGGGCGTACTGGAAGCAGCACGAGTTGCCCAACGTCTGCCCGAAGGACTACTGGGAACTCGACGAGTGCGCCCGCAAAGCGCTGCGGCGAATGCGCCGCAAACCGCGCTTGATTACCGCTTTCTGGAAACAGTCTTCTCTTTGTCTCGATTGACAGTATATTATGCGAGACTCAGTAGGTCAAGTCGTTGGCAAGCCTATCGTCCGAGAGCCGCATCTCGCATACGGCCGAGCCAATTTTTCGTTCGATCGGTCAACCGAGTGACCCATTGTGCCCACCGAAACAAGACGGGCCGCTCGTATTCCCGCAACGCACGGCGCAGGGCCCGGCTCACTCCGGCGGACCCGACACCCTCCCTTTTCAGATACTTCTCGAACCATTTCAAGAAATTTCGCCTTACCGGGTGATACAGACCGGCCCGATGACCGACCGCGCAAGCCGAGTCGGGATGCAATCTATAACGGGATAGGCACTCGTCGGACACAAAAACGGGAGCCTTGAGATACATCTTCACCAGAAAGGCCTGGTCTTCGTAGAAATCCCGAGAGGACTCCTCGAACCCTCCTATCTCGACCACCACGCTTTTCCGTAACATTATTGAGTCTCGCAAAACAAAGTGACACCTTTTTGGGGTACGTACGTCTTTGTATGTATGGGAAATACAAAAGGCGTACGGCGGGATTTCGAGGCCCTGGAGAAGCGCCGTTTCAAAGCGATCCGGTTGGTCGAGCAAGGCTGTAGTCAGTCCGAGACAGCGAGGCGATTGAAGGTCGCGCGGCAAAGCGTCAGCGAGTGGCTGCGACGATACCGGCGTGACGGCGAAGCCGGGTTGCGCCAGGCCGGCCGCGCCGGCCGTAAGCCGCTGTTGGACGCCGCGCAGCTCGAACGCCTCGAGGCGTTGCTGCTGGAAGGCCCCGAGGCGCACGGCTTCCCGACGCCGCTGTGGAGCTGTCCGCGGGTCGCTCGTCTGATCGGAGACGAGTTCGGCGTGCGCTATCACGAGGGCCATGTCTGGAAGATCCTGCGGGCGCTCGGTTGGAGCCCGCAACGGCCCGTCGGCAAAGCGCGGGAGCGCAACGAAGAGGCCATCCGCGGCTGGCAGCGCAAGACTTGGCCGGCCATTAAAAAAAAGCCCGCAAAGAAGAACGTACGATCGTCTTCATCGACGAAAGCGGATTGAGTCAGAAGCCGCATCGTTGCCGCACCTGGGCGCCGCGCGGCGAGACACCGGTGTTGGAGTTCAACTTCAACTGGGACAAGCTGTCGGTGTCGGCCGGGCTGACGTTGCGCAACTTTTACTTCCGGCTCTATCCCGGCGCGATCGGCGAGCTGGAGGTCATCGACTTCCTGAAGGCTTTGGTGCGCCACATCGACGGCCCACTGCTGATCGTCTGGGACCGGCTGCCGGCGCACCGCAGCCGCCTGGTGCGGGAGTTCATCCAGCTCTCCGAGGATCACATCGCAACGGAGTACTTGCCGCCCTATGCGCCGGAGTTGAACCCGGTGGAATACATTTGGGCGTACTGGAAGCAGCACGAGTTGCCCAACGTCTGCCCGAAGGACTACTGGGAACTCGACGAGCGCGCCCGCAAAGCGCTGCGGCGAATGCGCCGCAAACCGCGCTTGATTACCGCTTTCTGGAAACAGTCTTCTCTTTGTCTCGATTGACAGTATATTATGCGAGACTCAGTAGATCGCTCGGGCAGGGAGCGGAGGCAGACCCCAAGGGATAACAAGCCGTAACCAGGCTTGGCGGATGGAAGACCTGATTTGGGGGCACGCCGATCTGCTGAACCTTATCACTCCGCTGGTCCTCCGGTTGCCCTGTCCAGCCGGCCCAATATTCCGACGCGCCGCAGAGCATACCCACTTCGGGATGAGACTCCATGATTTCCAGTTGATGCCGCAGCTTGTCGGACAACCACATATCATCGGCATCAAGTAGCGCAATGTAATCCCCACGGGCATAGTGAATGCCGAGGTTCCGTGAGGCACTCGCCCCCCGGTTCTCATGCCCCTCATGCTCGAAATAGCGAATTCGCCCCGGAAAACGCTCAACATATCCGCGTGCAACCTCGGTGCTGCCGTCGGTCGAGCCGTCGTCGACGAGCAACAGTTCCCAGTTCTCGTAGGTTTGCGCGATCACGCTCTCGACCGCTTCCGCGAGGAAACGCTCTTCATCGAGAAAGATCGTGATTACGGAAACGAGCGGTTCACGCTGCACGAACACTCAACTCCTCGCGGCGTGCCGGCCCACCGCCGGCCGCAGCAGCTTCCAAATCAATCGCCAACCCCTATCTTCGCGCAGGATTTCAATGCGCGGCACAACAAAAGCATCTTGACCCGGCCGCACCCACCCAGGCTCAACGGTAAACGCCGCCTCATATCCGCATTCCTCGACAACCCGAGGGGCCGCGTCGCCGTACTCGCCATACGGGTAGGCGAACATACGCGGCCGGGCCTCCCCCAGCCTCTCCAAATCATCCCCCGAACCGCGGACCTCGTCAACCAACGCCTCGCGGTCAAGATAAAGCAATGACGCGTGCGTGCGGGAATGAGCGCCGATTTCCACCCCACCGGCCTCCAGCTCCCGCAACTCCGAGGCATCGGCCAGCGGACGCGCCGGCGCGCCCGCCCCCGCATCCCACCGATTCGTGCCTCCCACGAGACGGCTGACCGCGAAAGCCACGGCGGGAATCGAGCGTCGCCGCAACAGCGGGCCGGCCGTCTCCGCCAGATCCTTGTAGCAGTCATCAAATGTCAAAAGCAGGGCGCCGCGCGGAACACCGCCCTGGCCCTTCAAAAACCGCAAGAACTCATCGCCATTGATGAAACGAAATCCCAGCCGGGTCAGCAAATCCAATTGCTTCTCGAACTCCCCGGGCGGAACCCCATAGGGTTCCAAAACCGGCAGCCCCGCTAAATCCGCGATCGCATGGTAGGCCGCCACGCGTACCTTTCTTCGGCGCGGCACGCCCCCCGCTTCGTGAACCCCGCGCCAATACTCGAGCGATCGCGCCTGCTCGATCACCCAATTCAACACCGCTCCGCGCCCACCGCGCGCCAGCCAAGGTACCGCGACCCTCCGCAGGCACGCCGCTATCCCCGCCGCCACCGGATACACGGCTCCGACCGGCCGCCAAACCCAACGGTTGATCGCTCGACCCGCGCCGTTGAGCGCGAAAATCGTGTTGCGCTGGTCGGGGTGCTTGCTCGCGAACACCACATCGACGCGCCCCGCCTGGCGCCATTGGCGCAAGTACGGGACCGGTTCCACGACGTAGTTCTGCCAACTCACCGCCTCGGGGTTGAAAACCACGCGGCGCCCCGAGGCCAAAACGCGGTAACCGAAATCGACATCCTCGTTGCCGAATGATCCGCCCCGCGTGAAACGGGGGTCAAACCCGCCCGCCGAAAAAAAGTCTCCCGTTTCAGCGACATCTGACCGGTCAGCAGGTCGTGCAGCGTCAGCTCCGTTCCGGGAGCGGAAAGTTGCGCTTTCCGCCCCTCGGTCCACAAGCCGACGTTGTCGCTCAGCAAGTTCGACGGCGAATCGGGGTGCAGCGGAATGTGACCCACCACCAATTCCGCGCCTTCCCGATGAGACCTCTCGTGCTCGGAGAGCATCCGCGGGTCGGCTTCCATGTCGTCGTCGAGGAAGAGAAGCAACCGGCCTTGCGCTTGTTTCGAGCCGCGGTTGCGCGCCGCCGCCGCCCCTTGATTCGTCTGCTCCAAGACCGTCAAACCGAAGGGACAGTCGAGCTCCCCAAGCGCCTCCGCCGACCCGTCCGTCGAGCCGTCGACAACGACGATCACTTCAAATGCCGCCGCGAGATCCTGACGAGCCAAGGCCCGCACAGCCCCCACGACCAAATCCCGCCGTTGATAGGTCGGGATCATCACACTGAACAACAGCTCGTCGCTCTCGTCCACCGAGTCCGGCGCTGCCCAGGACCAGGGCCGCGGCGTGAATCGCCCGGGGTCCGGCAGCTTCCCCCCGGTAACAACCCGCACTCTCGCCTGATCGAGGATATGGCCCTCCCCGGCCCTCCCCGGTGATGTATTCAGCAGGTAAAAATCCGTCCTATCGACGAGCGGCGCCGTCCGATGCGCTCCCGAAGCTCCGCCCTCGCGGACCAGCGGACCTTGGGGATCGTTCACCCGAATTTCCACCGATTCCACGCCTTCCGAGGACCACGACAGCGTCGTCGGACCCTCCGGAATCGCCCACCACGCTTCTTCCGGGAAGGGGACGGGGTTGGGTTCGGCTTGTATCTTTCCGCGAGGCGTCATGGCGCGGGCGCACTCCGTTTCCCCTCGCGGCCGGAAAGCCAAGGCTGTTGCTGCGCGGCGCAATGAATGGTCCCGAACCCCCACACGAAATCCACCGCGTGAATGCCGTGCACCTCGCGGTCCGGAAACAGCCGCTCGATCGTCGACAAGGCGACGCGGTCGTTTGGGTCGTTGAACGTCGGTACGAGAACCAAGCCGTTGGCGATGTAGAAATTCGCATACGACGCCGGCAACCGGCAGCCCTCGAACCAGAGCGCTCGCGGCATCGGCAGTTCGACCACGTCCAAGGCCCGGCCGTTCTGGTCCGTCATCGCTTGCAGACGTTGCAGGTTATCGCGTAGAGGCCGGTAGTTTTCATCGTGCCGGTCCGCCTCGACCGCGGTCACGACCGTTCGCGGCCCCACAAAACGCGCCAAATCATCGATGTGGCCGCCTGTGTCGTCCCCGGCAATTCCCCGCCCCAGCCACAACACATGCTTAACACCAAACTGCTCGGCGAAAAGCTGTTCGTAATCTTCCCGCGTCAGGCCCGGGTTGCGCGCCCGCTCTCCGGTGAGCAGGCATTCCTCGGTCGTCAGCAAAGTTCCCACGCCGTTGACATCAATAGCGCCACCTTCGAGAATCACTGTTTTGCCGCCGCACTTCGGTTCTCGAACGCTTGCACCGACGGCGGCCGCGATCTTGCGGCTGAGCCGCCGATCGCGTTTCCAATGGCTGTAGCGCGCCCAGGCGTTGAAGCGCCAGCAAACCGCCGAGACCTCTTTGTCGGCAACAACGAAAGTCGGTCCTGAATCCCGCAGCCAAGAGCGGTCCGTCACGAAACGAAAGAACCCCACTCGCGAAAGATCCACCCCCCCTTTCGCAAGCTGACGCCGAGCCCGCGCTTCCCGCTTGGCGTCCTCGACGACAATGCACACCCGCTCGTGCCGATGCAGCAGGCGAACCATCTCGACATAGACCCACCCAATCGCGCCGAATTTCCCCGGCCAATCGCTCTGGTTGTGCGGCCAAGCAAGCCAGGTCGCCTCGTGCGGTTCCCACTCGGCGGGCATGCGGGGTGTTGCGGCTTGCTGCTTCATAGCGGCTGGTTTCCACGAAGAGACGATCGGGCTTTGAGACCGGCGAGAGCGCCGGTCCCGACTGTTGCAAGGACAAACGAGAGTGTTGGTCGCTACCTATTGTCAGCACTCATCCAGCAGCCGAGCAGTAATGCCCTCATAGGCATCAACCCGCCGGTCCCGCAGAAACGGCCAATGCCGACGCGTCTCTTCGATTAAACCGAGGTGGCAATCGGCGATCAGCACCTCATCGCTCTCCCGCCCCGCCTCGCCCATGACCTTCCCCATCGGATCGCAAACAAACGACCCGCCCCAAAACTCGATGCCTTCGTAGTCCCGCGGCTTGCTCGGCGAGTCCGCCAACAGCCGTTCACGACCGACGCGGTTCGCGGCCGCGACAAACACCCCGTTCGTCACCGCATGGGACCGCTGCACCGTGCGCCAGGCCTCGAATTGCTCCTCGCCGTATTGTTGCTTCTCCGCCGGATGCCAACCGATCGCCGTGGGATAGAAGACGATCTCCGCCCCGCGCAACGCCGTCAGCCGCGCCGCTTCCGGATACCACTGGTCCCAGCAAATCAACACGCCGATGCGGGCGTATTTCGTATCGAAGGCCTGAAACCCGCGATCGCCCGGCGTGAAATAAAACTTCTCGTAGTAGAGTGGATCGTCGGGGATGTGCATCTTGCGATACACGCCCGCAAGCGACCCATCGGCATCAATCACCGCCGCCGAGTTGTGATAAACACCGGCCGCGCGCCGCTCGAAAATCGGAGCCACAACGACCACCCCCAGCTCCCTGGCCAGGTCTTGGAGCGTCTCGCTGGTTGGTCCGGGAATGGGCTCGGCCGTATCGAACCACTCGGCGTTTTCTTCTTGGCAAAAGTAGGGCGACGAGAAAATTTCCTGCAAGCAAATGACTTGCGCCCCAGCCTCGGCCGCCTCGCGAACCCGCTCTACCGCAGCCGCGAGATTCGCCGCGCGATCTTCGCCCACCGCCGCTTGCAGCAACGCGATTCGACAACTGTGACCCGAAGCCGACATCGAAGCTCCATAATTTCAACAACACCGCAAGAGTGTCAATCAACCCAAACCGAGCCGCGAGGGTAACCGAGCGGTATGAGATGCCGTCGCCCGGAAGCAAAACCAGTGGCGATCCCAAATCGCCCCCCCAGGAACTTCAAGAGCATACGCCCACCGCATCCCCGAGCGCACGCAGCCGCACCTGTCACGCGCCGACCAAGACCACCCGCCCGTTGCGCGATACTGACAGTAGCGAACTTCCAGAGAACTTCTCGCCATGAAACCGTCCCCTACCGTCCCGCTCCTCGTAGTCCTGTTCTTCATCTTCCTGTGCTTCACTTCCGCGCCCTCCCCCGTCGCCGCCGAAGAACCCCTCCTCAACCACCTAACCCCCCAGGAACGCGCCCAAAACTTCCAACTCCTCTTCAACGGCCGCAACCTCGACGGCTGGCGGGGCGACCCACGCATCTGGTCGGTCGAAAACGGCGAACTCATCGGATCAAGCGACGCCTTCTCCCCGCCCCATAACACCTACTTGATCTCCGAACGACAATTCGCCGACTTCGTTCTCCAACTCGAGGTCAAGCTGCGCAACGGCAACAGCGGCATCCAGTTCCGAAGCACGGCCTTCCCCAATTGGATCGTCCAGGGCTACCAAGCCGACTTGTCCTTCGCCGGAGACTTTTCCGCCTGGGGCAACTTCTATGAAGAAAAGGGACGCGGACGGGGCGTGATGCCGACCCCCACCACGGGCTGGGAGCAAGCCAAGGACGTCGTCCGCGAAGACGGCTGGAACCACTACGAAATCCAAGCCCGCGGGTCGCATATTCGACTGACGCTCAACGGCAAAGTCACCATCGACACGCGAGACGAAAAAGCCTCCGCCTGCGTTATCGCTTTCCAATTGCATGAAGGCAAGCCGATGGAAGTCCGCTTCCGCAACATCAAGATCAAACCCCTTTGAACCCCGCCGCTGACCGTCGTCGGCACGAGACGTGGCGCGCGCCTCCAGGGTGTCGCCATTCCCGCCGACATGTCCGCCTTCCAAGCCCGCGGCCCGCCGCGCTTGCGAACTGCTCCGCGGGACAACATTGCCCAAGGCGCCGGCCTTGCCGCGTTCACACCCCCGCCCCTTCGCGGACCGACGGTATCCGCCGTCCCCCAATTGTGGTAAAACAAACTGCTATGCCGATGCACAAAAATAGAGCCAAGGCCATCCTCAAGGAAGGCGGCACCATTCTTGGAACCTGCGTGACAGACTACGTGGGGACCGAAGTCGTTCCCACGATCAAAGCGGCCGGGTTGGATTTCTTCTTTCTCGACACCGAACACTCGCCGGCGAGCTACCGCGACATCCAAAATCTCGTCCGCGCGGCCAAGGCGATGGACGTCACCGCCATCGTTCGCGTCACCCAAACCGAGGGCCACTTGATCTCCCGCGCGCTCGATTGCGGTGCGATGGGGATTGTCGCCCCGCGGGTTCACAGCGTCGAGCAGGCGCAACATGTGGTTGACAACATGAAATTCGCGCCGATGGGCATGCGCGGCTACGGCCTGCGAAGCATCATTCACGATTACGACTTTGCCGGCGCTGCGGCCGAGATGCAATCGTCGAACGACGAAACGATGGTCGTCTTGCAAATGGAAAGCAAGGAGTGCGTCGAGGCGATCTACGACATCACCGCCATCCCCGGCGTGGACGCCACCATGGTCGGTCCCTTCGACCTTTCGGTTTCGCTGGGCATCCCCGGCGATTTTGAGAACCCGATTTTCTGGGACGCCTTTGACCGCATGGTGGACGCTTGCAACAAGAACGGCGTAGCACCGGGGGTCCACATGGGCAACACGAAAATGCTCAAGCGGGCCCAAGAGCACGGAGCCCGCTATCTCGTCGTGGGCAGCGATCTGTCGATGATGCTCAAGGGTTGGAAAGAAGCGCGCGAAGACATCCCCGCCGCCGAAATGGCCGAATCGAAGCAAGGGTATATGTAGTTGGCCGACGGGCCGTGAGCCGTTAACCGTGAGCCGTGAACCGTTAACGGGATGACTCGGACTCTTCCGAAAATGACTACGAGCGTATCGAGTACTGCATTCAGGACCGGCGAGATCGCAAATCCGTTGAGCCGCGAAGCGGCGCCGGGAATTTAGCCCAGGGTGGAGCCGAAGGCGGAACCCTGGGTACGGAATCAAATAAGGTCGAGCCCTGCAAGGGCGGCGGGAACATAGTTCCTCACCCCAACTTGACTGGCCGGGTCGTGGACGTCTGTTTTCATCGCGGCTATATGAATCCGCTGATTCATAGAAACTTGACTCCCCCGACATCGAACGCGCGGACCGGGCCGCCCCCATGAAATCCTCCCGCTTCCCCGATTCCCTCGTACTGATCTTCGCCCTCATCGTCGGGGCGCAACTGGTTTCCTACGTCCTGCCGGCGGGCCGTTACGAACGCGTCGAAATCGACGGGCGTCAACAAGTCGTCGCCGGCAGTTTCCAGACCGCCGACGCCGAACCCCTCCCCGCATTCGCTTTTCTGACGGCGATCCCCCGAGGCATGGCGGAGGCCGCCGACATCATCTTCTTCGTGTTCTTGGTCGGAGGAGCGATCGGCGTGATTCGCGCCACCGGCGCCATCGACGCCTTGCTCGGAACCGCCATCCACCGCTTTGGCAACAGCCCGGGAGTACTCATCGCGGGAACCCTCACCCTATTCGCCCTGGGATCTTCAACCATCGGGATGGCCGAGGAATACATGCCGTTTATCCCCGTCCTGGTGGCGATGTGCTTGGCGCTGAAGATGGACGCCGTTGTCGCATTGGGCGTCGTCTACATTGGCGCCGGTATCGGTTACGGCTGCGCGGCTTTGAACCCCTTCACCGTCGTTATCGCGCAGCGCATCGCCGAGGTCCCGCTCTATTCCGGGCAGACGATTCGCTGGGGCTTGCTGGCCGTGTGCCTGGCGATCTGCATCCATCACGTCCTCGGTTACGCGCGGCGCGTGGCGAGCGACCCTCGACAGAGCCTCGTCGCCGATGTTGACTTCAGCCGCGGCTTCGAGCTGCCCGACGATGTGCCTCTGACGGCGCGCCGCTGGGCCGTCCTCGTCAGTTTCTTGCTCGCCATCGTCTTGTTTGTCTTCGGCGTAGCGCGTTGGGGCTGGTTCTTAGTGGAACTCGGTGCGGTTTTCCTCGGACTAACGGTGCTCGCGGCGCTGTTGGGCAGGCTGAACCCGAACCTTGTCGCCCGCAAGTTCAGCGCCGGCGCGGCGGAGCTGACCTCGGCGGCCTTAGTGATCGGCTTCGCCCGCACGATCGAAGTCGTCCTCGACGACGCGGTCATCAAAGACACCGTCATTCACGGCATCGCCTCGACCCTCGAAGGGCTCCCGCCGGCGGCCGCCGCGGTCGGCATGCTCGGCGTGCAAAGCGTTTTCAATTTTCTGATTCCGTCGGGAAGCGGACAGGCCTATGTCACGATGCCGATCATGGCGCCGTTGGCGGATCTAACCGGGGTGGGGCGCGAAGCAGCCGTTCTGGCTTATCAGTTCGGGGACGGTTTCACAAACATGATCGTGCCGACCAACGCGTTATTGATGGGAATGCTCGCCCTGGGCCGAGTCCCCTACCCTCGTTGGTTTCGATTCGTGATGCCGCTGCTGGGGAAGATCTACGTGGTCGCGGCCGCAGCCCTGGTGTTAGTAGTCACCTTGGGCAACTAACCGTCAATTAGCCCGGTACACTCTTTGCAGCCGCGTTCACGCGGCTTTCTCTTTCGCAATAGGCCAGTCGTTTACGACTGGTATGCGGCCCACTCCACGCCAGGCTTTCAGCCCGTTTTAACGGGCTTCCCGCAAGCCGCCAACCCCTTACGGCTGCTCGCCCGGCTCCTCGATCGGCAACGGTTCCAGGTCATCGATTTCGTCGAACGTCAGCGTCGACTCGGCGCTGAATTTCCGGTACAAACGAAACTCCACATTGTTGCGAATCAGAAACTTCGACTGCCGCATATTCATTTGGGCTTTCAAAGGCAGCAGAAACGCGTGGCCGCTGATCTCCGCGAAGTCGTAGTCCAAGCGGCTACGAGCCTCTTGAATCGGAAAGTCGGAAGGAATCCCGGTAGCGCTCATCGCGATCCGCAAGATTTGTTCAGTCTCTTTGTCGATATAAACCAAGCCGCTGTACGCGGTAACGATCTCCCGCGAATTATCAAACCGGATGCGCCAACGCGAGCGACCCCGCAAGACCTGGTAATGGAACACATAGACGGGTCGCCGCCGCAGCAACGAGTGCCGCGCCCAACGAAAGCGCGTTCCTGTCTTGGGGTCGAACAGTTCGGCCAACATGCTGCCGAATTCTCCGGTGCTGTTCGCCCCGCCCAGCTCAAACATCCCTCGATTGTTCACGACCCGGTTGTTGACGCTGAGCACCTCATAATTCTCTTTGTTCTCGACATAGCTGACGCGCGTCTTGATCTCGTCCTGCTTGAGCCAATCCATCTCGAGCCCCGAGGGATCGACGTAGCGGCGCGTGAGTTGGAGGCAAACGAAGTCCGGAAGCCCGTCCGTGTAGGAAAGGGCGTTTTCCCGCGCCGCTTCGATGATGCGATCTTGCTCCTCGTCGGAGGGCGGCGGCGGCTGCTTGGGACCCCGGGCGGTCTTGGGCACGATCTCCGGCTCCGGCAAGCCCTCCGACTCGACCCCCATCTTCCGAAGCAGATTCAGCGTGCGCGGCCCGACGCCGATGCCGATAAATTCTTCGAGCAACCGATCGCTCAGCGCAAAACCGAGCTTCTGATTCTTGAGGTATTTCGCGAGTTGCTTGTCTGAGACGCCTTGCTTGACCGACGACTCGATCAAGTCCTTGAGTTGCGGGAAACTCAGCGTCGCTTGCGCCGCCAGACCGGCCGCAACGAGCAGAGCAACGGCCGCGAATTTCCCCCACATGTCGGTATTGTAGCCGAGATATCGAGCAGGCAGCCGGCGGCGGGTTCGCTTCCACACGCCCCACAGCCCGACGTGGCGCACGTCTCCAGGCGTGCCGTGTCGGCATTCGTGCCGACATCTCCCGCGTAGCGCCCCTACCCCCCCTCCCCGCGCACCTTCCGTTGCAGCCGCCTCATGCCCCGCAGCCACCGATCGTAGTCACTCGTCTTGCGCCGCAGATACTCGCCAACCTGCGGATGCGGAAGGATCAGAAACTTCTCCTCCCCCAGCCCTCGAACAACGGCATCCGCGCAATCCTCGGCCGAGATCGCGCCGTCAACCAGGAACCGCGAAATGCCGTCGCGTCCGCCGCTCAACATATTCGTCATCACCCCCTGCGGGCAAAGGCAGGAAACTTTGATCCCGGCATCTCCATAGGTCACCGAAAGCCACTCGGCGAACGCAACCGCCGCATGCTTCGTCACCGCATAGGGCGCGGAGTCAATCTGCGTCAACAACCCCGCCGCCGAGGCGGTGTTCAGCAAATACCCTTCGCCGCGCTCGATCATCACCGGCAGAACGGCGCGGGCCGCGAAGATGTGCGCGCGAACATTAATGTCCCAAATCCTTTGCCAGCCTTCATCGGAAGTCATTTCGCTGCCGTGAATCGAAATGCCGGCGTTCGAGCAAAACAAGTCAATACGCCCATGCCGGGCCGTCGCCGCATCGGCCAATCTTTGGATATCGGCCTCGACCGAAACATCCACATGGACGGCCATGCCCCCGATTTCGTCCGCGACCGCGTCCGCGCCATCTCCATTCGCGTCGGCGACCACGACTAACACTGCCCCTTCGGCGGCAAAACGGCGGCACATGGCGCGCCCGATGCCGCTCGCGCCACCGGTGACTACGGCAACCTTGTCTTGTAACTCCATATGACTCCTCGATATCTCGACCGCGAAGCAATTGAGGGTACTTATCATACCTGTCGCAAACACCCACGTACCCGGCGTACCGCGCGACGCCGAGGTTCGGACGCGGGGCATAAAGGCGGGGAAATCAGCCCGGTTTACCGGGCTTCAGTTGCTCAAATAGCCCGGCCCTTCAGGGCCGGTGTGACCGCCGCCACCGGGACGCGACGAGATCTACGTTCGTCCGTTTCCCGAGGGCGAGGGGAAATGGCAAGTGTCGCGCGACGGCGGCCGCTCCCCGATCTGGAGTGCCGACGGCACCGAGATTTTCTATCTTTCGGGCAACAAGATGATGGCCGCCCCGGTGCAGGCCGGCGCGACTTTCGAGACCGGCGTGACGGAGGTGCTGTTCGAAGTGGACGCTCAACTCCCGCAGGTCATAAGGTTTGACGTAACGGCCGACGGCCGGCGTTTTGTCATTCCCATCCCCACCAAAGACCAAGCCGACCTGCCGATTACGATCGTGACGAACTGGCAGCAAGCGCTGATTAAGTGACGCGGCAGCGCACCGCCCGGAACCTGGTTTGTGCCGCTGTGCCGAAACGAGTCTTCATGGCCGGCGCCGGTTGGAGGACCCGCACTGTTCTCGACCGGTACAATATCGTTAGCGAAAGGGATCTCCACGAGGCGGCTCGGAAACTCGAATCGCATCTCGACAAAGCTGAAAAGGGAGAGGCCAAGGCAACCCGATTTCAGCGGCATGACCTCTTCGTAACTCATTGATTCCGAAAATGCGAACGTGGCGGAACTGGTATACGCGCTAGATTTAGGATCTAGTGCCCGAGAGGGCTTGGGGGTTCGACTCCCCCCGTTCGCACCAATCAATTCAATACCGTAAAGCCGGCCCCTCGCGATCCGGCGAGTCCCCCGTCCCGAGGAGAGCAATAGGCCCATCTTGACCAGGCGCCCCCCCGGGCCGCGGCCTTCCTCAAGACCGTTTCGCAAATCGGCAACGAAACGATTCCCCCTGAATTGCCTCTCGTCGCCGCTGTTTTCGAGAATTAGTTGCGATTTTGGTGTTGTATTAAGACACCGTTTGGAGTAGATTACACAAGTAACGATGCGAATCCGGAGTTTTCCCCGATGAGTGTAGTACTTCATCCGCGCGCCGCGGCCGGGGACCGAGCGCAGGTTTGGGTCGGGGTTTTCGGCCGTAACGCGGCGCCGAGTCTGCGCTGGACGCTCAACGGGCAATCCCAAACCCCTCGCGCGTTGGCGCCGATTCAGAGCGCCCGTCCGGCGGCGATGGCGCCGTCCGACGACGTGCGCGCCTTTACCGGTGTTTACGAGTTTCAGGGGCCGGGCATAACGCCGGGGACGGCTCATCGCGTGGAAGTCCGGGCCCGCGACGCCGACGGCGCCGAACAATCCGCGCAAATCTTGGTCAGAACTCTTCCGGATCGCGTTCCGTCGGGCTTGTCGAAGTGGTTCAACGTTCTGATGGTTTCTTGCTTTCACCTCGCCAAGGACCGGCAGGGTTTTGCCGGCAACGTTGTCGCCGAGCTTGCGAAGAGTGAGCAATTCCGGCCGGACATGACCTTGCTGCTGGGGGATCAGGTCTATCTGGATTTGCCGACCTTCGGAATTTTCGGCGGCGGCTTGCGCAAACTGGCGAAGAAATTTGAAAAGGATTACCGCCTGAATTGGACCGGCTCCACCGGGTACGCGAAGATTTTGGGCGCCGCGCCCTCGGTTTCGATCCCCGACGACCACGAGTACTGGAACAACTATCCGCACGCCGCCACGGTGATCGGGCAAACTTGGACCCAAGACGGACGCGACAACTGGGAGTTGGCGGCCAAGCGAATGTACGAGGCCTTCCAGTTGCCCCGCCCCGGTGCGCTCGGCGATCCCGTGGAACTCGACGTCCCCCCGCTTTCTTTCTTTCTGATGGACACGCGATCCCTCCGGAATCGCGATCGTGAATTCGCGCTGTCCGCCGATGCGCATGAACGCTTCCGGAAGTGGGTAGATCGAGTCGTCGCTTCGGGCTCATTCGGCGTCATCGCCTCGGGCCAGCCGCTGCTGGACAAGAAGAAGGGTAGTTTTAAGGGGAGAGTGGTGGACTTCAGTCTGCCTGACTACGACGACTACCCCACGATCGCCAAGGAGTTGGCCCGGCTTGGCGACGGCGGAAGGCAATTCTTGTTATTGACCGGCGATGTTCACTGGGGCCGTGTGACGAAAGGGACGGACATGAATCTGAACCGGCCCGGGGGCGGCGGCTTTTACGAAGTCATCTCGTCGCCCACTTCGCTGGTCGCCTCGATCGGCAAGGATCAAGTGAAAACGCTCTTCGGCGGAATCAAGAGTATCTTCGGAAGTTCCGACCCTTTCCCGCGCCATAGCGACGCGAAGGAGCCGCCGGGCTTTCTAGCACACAACACTCTGGGGAAGCGTTTCCTATGTAGGATGCTTCATCCCCAGAAAGGCAACCAGGTGGTTTTGCTGTCATTTCGTCAATCCGGATTCGGCCTTGAGATGCTCGTGCGCTTTTGGCCGATCCCTAGGAATTATCGACTGGAAAAACCACACCGTGTCGGACCGCGAAAGCTCTCCGCCGCGTAACAGGAGACAACCATGCTGAACATCCTCTCTTCCCCCGCCGGCAAAGGCAAAGAAAGTAAGGCGTTTGCCCCATCGGCCCGTCAAAAGGAGGAGCGCAACGCGGCGTGGGTGACCCGCCACCTGCGAGCCGGCAAGGAGGAAACGTCGCTATTGCTCCTAGGCGGGACCGACTCCTATGCATTTCGCATGCGCGTCGCGCAATCGCACGTGCGCCACGACATGTCGCCGAGCCGCTGGTCGCACATCGGAATCTTGGGGCCCTCGAGCAAGAACCCGGCCGCCACGAAGGTCCATGAGATCTCGCTGCAGCCGCGTCGCGGGTTCGGGTTCCCGGCGTCCACCAACGGGGTGCAGGACCAAGCGAGAGTGCGCGATTACGACGACCCGGAAGCTTTCCCGAACGTGGCCGTGCTGCGCATTCCCGCCGAGTGGAAGGATGTGAGCAAGGCCTTGGAGCAATTCAAGAAGCAGCGGGCCGTCCTCGATGCGAAAGAGTTGATCCTGCACTGGCTGGCCTTCACGTGGGGTGTGGGAAGATCGGGCAACCCGCTGCTCGACGGCCATGGAATTCCCTCCGCCGCCATGGTGGAAACCGTTGTCGGCGCCGCCGGATACGACCTCACGCCCGGGTTGGAAAGCGGCGCCAGTTGCCCGGAGGCCATTTGGCAGGCGGCTCGCTGGTGGCACGAATACTATAGTGAGCAAAAAAGCGGCCCCATCACCGGCGCCTACACGGCCGACCACCAAATCGGTTGAGTTGTCCGGCCGCCGTATCGGGCCGGCGGAGACCGAGGAAATGAATACCGGATCAGTGATGCCGCGAGTGGGTGCTCTGGCCGCGCATTTCTGGGCCGATCGCCATCAAGGCATCGGGTTTGGCTCGCCCGGCCCCTTTTCGGGTGTACGTCCATCTTAAGGAAGATCGATTCACTAAAGACGACTCGTTGCGTCGTTCGTCGCTTGAAAATCGCCAGGCCGAATTTCTGACAGCCCTATCGCGCGCCTCGGCCCCCGGCCTGTGAGAAACGCCGGGCCGGGCGGCAAATCCCCGGAGCCGCCCCCACGGCAAGAAGCTTACACATGTCGAACTCGAAAACTTATCCCATCGTCTTGGCTCATGGTATTGCCAGATTCGACGTTCTCACGAACGCCCTGTTCGCCATCGACAACGATGACGCCAACGACAAGGTGCACTACTTCCGAAACATTCGAACCTTCCTGAACGATGACGGCTTCGATGCCCATCACACGAATGTCGATTGGGCCGGCAGCCTGGTGAAACGGGCCAACGACCTGAAGCGGGAAATCGACCGAATTCTCAGTTCCACCCAGGCCGAGAAAGTCCACATCATCGGTCACAGCATGGGCGGCCTCGACGCACGCCGAATGCTGTGGGACCATCGCCACGACGCTTTCGAGAACAGAATCGCGTCGGTCACCACTCTGGCAACACCCCATCACGGAACTCCCTTCGCCGACTTCCTTTCCCGAGGGACGCGCGAGGACTGCGAGGCGTTGGGCTTCGGGTTCGACGGCATCCTCGACCTCACGACAACAGCCACCGCGGCTTTTAACAGCCAAGTTGGGGAGTGGGAGAAGACCAATGGCGTTCGTTTTCGAGCCTATGCCGGCAGCCAGAAGCTATTGCATATTTTTTCGCCCTTGAAATTCGCTTGGCTGATCATCAAAGGGCCCGCGGGCCCCAACGATGGATTCGTGCCGGTCGCGTCGGCCCGCTGGAACGACGACTATTTCGTCGGACCCGTGCTGGACGCGGACCATCTCAACCTCATTGGTTGGTGGGACCTATCCGAGATTTGGCATGGCGTCGCTGCACCGGAGTTGGAGCACCGAATCAAGACTCTCTACTTACAAATCGCTCGTAATTTAGCCGACGAGTTCCCACTCGACCCCGTCATCGACTGAGCCGCGCCGCAATCAGCGATCAGAACTCCGAACCAGCCGGCGAGGCCTCCGAAAACTATCTCGATCGTATTCGTGAATGTAAAGTGAATCTCGTCGACGAGCTGATCGACACCGACGGTGCGTGAATCGGTATGAGTTCTGTATCCGGCGGCGTTTGCGGAATGAATCGCTCGCCGTAGAAGCGGCGCTGTGCTGGTTTGCCCACACCGCCGGTCAGCGTTGGCACGTGATTGACGTAGGCGTCCTCCACCATGGTTTCGCGGGCAGCCTCGGTGTCGCGCGTTTCAAACTCATAGCGGCAGTGCTCTTCCCAGATGTCCACCAGCGCCTGCTGCGCTTTGCTGAGGGCTCTGTGCTCGTTCAAAGGGGATCCTTCTCCGGAGTTTACGGAGACGGGTCCGCCTTCGGCGACATCTGTAGCGGCTGATGGACACGGCCACCAAAGAGAAATCTTTGATGCCCGTAAGTGATCGAAAATACTGGTCGGGCCGCCGAGATTTGAACTCGGGACCTCTTCCACCCCAAGGAAGCGCGCTACCAGGCTGCGCTACGGCCCGATCGATTTTTCCTATTGTAGCGGAAACCTGTGTCCGACCCGCTTCGCCGCCCCCGCCCCGTCCAACCCGCCTTCGTTCGACCCGCTGGACCACAAAAGTTGCTCCGAGCCCATGCCCGCGGTTACCGGTCCCTGGTTCACCCCCGGCGCATCGTTCCCGGTGCTTCCGCGCGGTCGCCTGTTGACCCCACGTTCTTTCGAGGCCTAGAATAGGCGAGCCGCGAGGGTGTGGCGCCGTGAAAAATAGGGACTGTACCTAGCGCCGACCGAATCAGTTCCATTGAACTACTAACTCTTCCGAAAATAGCCTTCGAGAGTATTGTGTATTACGTTTATGCCCGGCAAGGCCGCGAACCCTTTGAGCCGCGAAGCGGCGCCAGGAATATAGCCCAGGGTGGAGCCGGAACGGCGGAACCCTGGGTGGAACCCCCACCCGCGCGAGCCCTGGAGGGGCGGCAGGAAGCTCTCGCCCGACCCTTCGGCCCGTCGGCACCCATTTTCATGGCGGCATTATGAATCCCGGATTCACAGAAACGGACTGTACCCGATTTTTTCACAGCCTTTCATGGCCGCCAAGCCGGCCACAACGAACGATGAAAATAAGGGACTTACATCCTCATTTTGAGAGAGCCCCCGTCGAACCGCGTCGGCACCCCCACGAACAGGAGGCGTCATGAGTCACGCTCACCCGTATCCCCGATCCATTTCCGGTTTTTTCCGACCAGCTCGGGGACCCGCCCTCGCGACCATCGGCTTGATCGCTCTCAGCGCCTGCGGTGGCTCTTCGAACGGCGTCGTCCGTCTCGTCGACCGCTTCGAAGACGACGCGGTTCACAACTCGCCGACGAAAATCGCGCAAACCGAGTCGGCCGGCTCATGGAATTTCTCCGAACCCGACGACTCGCCCGCCACCGCCATGCTCGGCTGGAAGGCGGGCGTCGGCGTCAGCGGCCTGCGCGCCGAGAACGGTCGACTCCGCGGGCGCTCCACGACAGACTTCCCCATCATCTGGGTCGACAACAAGGCCGGCGTCGATTCCCCCGATCTGCTGCACGCCGTCGAAGTCCGTCTGCGTGTCGGCAATGGCGCAAACCTGATGGCCACCCCGCAAGGGGACGACGATCTCGATTTCAAGAAAATCCTCGAGCGAGCCGAGCCCCTACAACAGCCCTGGAATTTCTCCACTCCCTTGGCCACCGGCGACAATCTGCAAACCGTCACCATGCGCTTCGCCGGCTCGACGCCCCTGTCGAGATTCCACAAGCTTCTGATTCGCCCGACCGACGTCGCCAGCGCCGACTTTGAAATTGAATCCGTGCGCTTGATTTCGCGCAAGGAACATCTCAGCCGCATCCCTTCCGGCGTCGGCTGGCAGGGCCTGGGCGAAATCTATCGCGAAACGCTCGTCTCCCGCGCTCCCGAATCCATCGTCTTTGACGTGGACTTGCAACAGCGTCCCTGGCTCGACCTGCACTTGGGCACCGTCGAGGACGCCCCGGTCACCTTCGCCGTCCGCGTCGCGGCCCAAGGCGACGACGCCAAGGCTGGCGAACTGCTCCTCGAACACACTCTCACCACGCCCAATCGCTGGGAGGAAGCCCCGGTCGACCTTTCCGCCCACGGCGGGCGAAGCGTGTCTTTATCGCTGACCGTCTCGGCCCGACAACCCGGCGCCTTGGGTTTCTGGGGAACAGCGGCGGTCCGCGGCCGCGGCGGGGCTGCCCGGCAGGCGACCGAGGAAGCCTCCACCGAGTTGGTTCCCGGCAACAAGACTCCGCAAGGCGTCATCCTCATCGTGGCCGACACCTTGCGGAGCGATCACCTCAATCAATGGGGATATGAACGCGAAACCGCGCCGACTCTTTCCGCGCTCGCCGACCGCGGCGCCTTGTTTCTGGACAACATTGCTCAGGCCACCTGGACGAAGGTCTCGGTCCCGACGATTCTCACGTCGCTCTATCCCAGTTCTCACCGCGTCACCGACATGGCCGACCGTCTTCCCGCTCCGGCCGTCACCCTGGCCGAGGTTTTCCGCGACGCCGGTTACGCAACGGCGAGCTATTCCTCGGTCCCGTTCAGCGGCAAGCTGACAAGCTTGCACCAGGGCTTTGAAGAACTGCACGAAAACGGTTCCGTTCCCGAAAGCGGTTACCGCAGCAAGAGCGCCCGGCCGTATGTGGACCGCTTGAGCGCATGGCTCGGCGCCCACCGCGACGAACCCTTCTTCGTCTTTCTGCACGTCTTTGACCCGCACTCACCCTTCGAGCCGAGGCGCCCCTATCACGCAACTTGGTCCGACCCGGCGCAAAGGGAACAACATGACAAGAACGTCGAACAGGTCAAAAAATTCATCGAGGGGCCGGGCGGCAACCGCGTCATGCGAAACTCAAAGAGGTGGTCGCGTCGGGCGTCGATCGCGAGCAGTTGATGAGCTACTTCCAGGGTTGGTATGACGGCTCGATTCTCGCCATGGACGCCGAGGTGGCTCGCCTGATGGAGCGCCTGCGCGGCTTAGGATTGGACGACAAAACGCTGCTGGTGTTCACTTCCGACCACGGAGAGGGCTTCCACGACCACGGCTTGATGTGGCACGGACAGACGGTTTACGGCGAATTGACGAACGTTCCCTTGATGTTCCACGGTCCGTCGTTCCTGCCCGAGGGCTTGGTCATCCGAGAAACCGTGCAGAACATCGACATCATGCCGACCGTGCTCGAGTTGAGCGGCTTGGCGGCCCCGGAAAACATCCAGGGACAGAGCCTCGTGGGACTGATGGCCGCCGCGCGCGACGTCGGCGAAGCGGAATCCGGCCTCGCCGAGTCGGCTGCGAGCTACGGTTGGCGGCCGCGCGGCGCTTTTAGCGAAAAGAACCTGACCGAGCAAACCGGCGGACCCCGGCCCCTCAACACCGAGTCCTTCGCCGTGATTCACGAGGGTTGGAAATTGATTCACAACACCGTGCGCATCGACGAGGGCCCGGAATACGAACTCTTCAACCACCGCAAAGATCCGCTCGATCAGAACAACCTTGCCGACGAGCGACCCGAGATTCTCGAAAAGCTCAAGACAAAACTCGAAGAGCGTCTCGCCCTGGCCCGCGCTTCACCGCTGCCCGAGGCCGATTCAACCGAGGGAATAAGCGACGAGGAACTCCAGCGGCTGCGGAGTTTGGGCTACATCCAGTGAGCCGCTCTCGCCGGCTTCCCTGGTGCCTCGGGACGCCGGCCCCAACGCCGGCCTCCGCGCCGGCGTCAGCCCCCGGAGGGGGCGCGGGACAGTAGCCCCGGGTGAAGCGAAGCGGAACCCGGGGTCCCTTCCCCAATTCACAAGAAGCCCCGGACGGGGCGTAGGAAAGATCGCTCGATTCCACCGCGCCCAACCAAACTTTCATGGCGGTGTGATGAATCACCGCATTCATGGAAACGGACCGTTCCCGCTACACCTCATACACCGCTACCCGCGGCGCAATCTCCTCCCGCGGCAGCAGCGACGACCAATAGGCCACCACCTCCCGCACCGGCGGGCGGCCCTCCCCGACCCCCGTCCCCGTCGGCGGCCCGGTCAACACCAACGGAATCAACTCTCGCGTAAAACGGTCCACGGCGGCGCGCTCCTGTCCGCGAGCGCCGATCCGCAACTGCACTTCCGCCGGGTCGTCGTTGGGCGGCGCCAAACTACCGTGACAGGCGTTCACGCCCATCAACTCGGTGTGAATCTCATCGAACGTCAGACCCAGAGCATCGAGCCGTTCGCGCACGATACGATCCGCCGCCCGCGCTTTCTCGACCGCCTCGGGCCAACTGAAGACCAGCGTCCCCACCGCCTTCCAGCCGGCCGAATAAGTCATCGACGTCTTCAAGGTCCCCGGCCGCGGACCGCCCCGAATGCCGCTGACCCGAACCCGATCTTCCCCATCGTCGGCGAGCCTAACGCTCGTGAAGTCCGCCGTGCAATCGGGCGTGATGTAGCAGTGAGGATCGCCCAGCTCGTAGAGCAACTGCTCGGTGACCACCGCACGATTCACCCGCCCGCCGGTTCCGGGGTGCTTGGTGATGTGGAAGCCGCCGTCGGGTCGCGCTTCGATGATCGGGAACCCGACATTCGCCAGGTCGGGGATCGACTGCCAATCGACCTGGCAATTCCCGCCGCTCGCCTGCGCCCCGCACTCGATCAAATGCCCGGCAATGGTCCCCGCGGCCAACTTGTCCCAATCGTCCTCGGCCCACCCGAAATCATGAACCATAGGGGCCAGAGTCAGAGCCGTATCGGTCGAGCGCCCCGCGATCACGACCCGCGCGCCCGTCGCCAACGCTTCCACCAGCGGAAAAGCACCCAGATAGACATTGGCGCTCAGCAGACGCGAGCGAACTTCCTCGATGGGTCGACCGCTCTCCATATCGTCGAAGCGCACGCCCCGCCCGAGCATCTCGTCGAGCCGGTCGAAGATGCCGTCGCCTTGGACCACGGCCACCTTGACCCCGCCGAGCCCCTGTTCGCGGGCGCCGGCGATCACCGCCTCCGCGCAGGCAGTCGGGTTGACACCCCCGGCATTCGAAATCACCCGAATGCCCTTGTCGATCAATTGCGGAAACAGCCGAACCGTCAGCGGAACAAAGTCGCGCGCGTAGCCGAGGGACGGATCGCGCCGTTTCTGCTTTTCGAGAATCGACATCGTAATCTCGGCCAGATAATCCAGCACGAGATAGTCGATCGGCCCCTGCTCGACTTGCCGCACGGGCGCCTCGAGCCAATCGCCCCAGAACCCCTGCCCGTTCGCGATGCGGATCATTTCCTTCATGGGGTCAAAACGCGTCGCTGCCAACCGACGACACTGTCGGCTCGCCTCGAGCCTCCGACGTGGCGCGCGCCTCCAAGCGAGCCGTGTCGGGCTTTCGAGCCCGACATTTCTCTCCCCGCCACTTTCCGCGCCGCTACGAGGAACACGCCGAATTCACGCTCCCCATTAATCACATCCGCTTCGCTCACGCCTCGATCAACGGCTTTGCCCCCGCCGTCACCTCCAAACAAACCGCGATCACATCCCGGGTCCTGCGCGGTTCGATCACCGCGTCGACAAAGCCCCGTGCCGCGCTCCACTTCGGATCCAAATAGCGCTCATAATCAGCACGCGTGGCCTCCATCGCCGCAGCCAACTCCTCCCCCACCGGCTCGCCGACTTTCTCCAAGCGAGCCAACTCGGCCGCGTAGAGCGCCTGCACCGCCGACTCGCCTTCCATCACGCCTACCCGCGCCGTCGGCCAACTGAAAATGAAATCGGGATCAAAGCCCTGGCCCGCCATGGCGTAGTACCCCGCCCCGCCCGCATGGTTCACCGTCACCACGATCTTCGGAACCCGAGCGCAAGCCATCGATTCCACCATTTGCGCCCCGGCGCGAATGATGCCGCTCTGCTCGGCCTCGGGGCCGACCATAAACCCCGTGACGTCTTGTAGATAAACCAACGGCAACCCTTGCCGGTCGCACGTCTCCACAAAATGCGAAATCTTGCGCGCGCTCTCGGTGTAGATGATCGCGCCGATGCGCGTCTTATCGCCCTGACGCAAGAACCCTCGGCGATTCGCGATCAACCCCACCGGCCGCCCCCCCACGCGGGCATTGGCGCAAAGCACTTCGGGAGCATGACCGGCCATGAACTCCACAAAGCCCTCGGCGTCCACCACGCGATGGACGATCTCGAGCATGTCGTAGGGCAGCCGCGGATCGACCGGCAGCACCGAGTCGATTTCATCGGGATCGAGCAACGGCTCCGAGCCCTCGGCGCCCACCCCCTCGGCCGCGCGCGGCAGGTCGGCGATTCGCCCTCGGATCAGCTCGATGCATTCCTGATCGTTCGCGACCTTGTAATGCGCCACGCCGCTGAGCTCGGTGTGGGTCGCGGCGCCGCCCAGCGTCTCGGCGTCGACCGACTTTCCAATCGCCCCTTTGACGAGATTGGGGCCGCCGAGTCCCATGAAGCTCGTGCCCTCGACCATGATGATGACGTCGCTCAGTGCCGGCAAATACGCTCCGCCCGCGATGCAAGGCCCCATCACCGCCGCGATTTGCGGAACCTTGAGGACCCGCCGCATCAGCGAGTTGTTGTAGAAG
Organism: Bryobacterales bacterium; assembly: GCA_965238125.1. GTDB lineage: Bacteria > Acidobacteriota > Terriglobia > Bryobacterales > UBA6623 > UBA6623. The sequence continues at coordinate 3,513,385 of OZ250179.1, forward strand.
ATCCGCCCCCCCCCGTACCGTCCCGGGAAAACGCTTTCTTGAAACGGCAAATTCACGCCCGCCGAGTCGACCAGATAGACAATTGGGATGCGGCAGCGCATGGCGACCTGCTGCATCCGAACCATCTTGGGGACAGTCTCGGGCCACCAGGACCCCGCTTTCACCGTCGAGTCGTTGGCGACGATCGCGACCGGACGGCCGGCGACCGTTCCCAGCGCCGTCACCACCCCCGCCGCCGGGGCCTTGCCGTCGTATTGGTCCCAGGCGACGAGCAGACCGAGTTCGAGTAACGACGAGCCGGAGTCGATGAGCCGCGCCGCTCTTTCGCGAGCCGTAAGCTTCCCCGCCGCGTGCTGCTTGGCGATGCGCTCCTCGCCGCCCCCCTCGCGGAGTCGTTCTTCCAGCTCGCGAAGTTGCTCGACCAGCGCCCGCATGTGGGCCGCGCGCGCGGCACGTTCGTCGGCGTCGGGCGGATGCAGTCCCGGTTGTGGTTGGAAGGTCGCTTTCATGCGCTAGTGCTCAGACCATGTGAAAAGACACGTTTCCCCGACCTTGTTTGGAAGGCGTCGAGCTGCCAGCGTAGAGGAAACCACGTGCCAAACAGAGCCGCATCGCCACGCGATGCGGTCACTCAAGAATAGTGCTTTGCCGCCAAACAAACTTTTTCAAGCGGTCGTGGCACTAGGTTCGAGTCTTCGAAGGCTCCCTCAGGATCGTATCATGCAAACGATTCCGGCCGACCACACACCTGGCGCGGGATGGGAAGAGTTTGCGGAGGGAGAAGCCCACAGGCTCACGCCAAAGTTACAGCGTCATCTTGGCCGACCGAACTGCGTTCGGCGGGTCCCCGCTTCGGCCAATCGGGCCAAGGAAAACATGGGCTCGGGTTCGACCCTCCCGAGAACGCATTGAGCGACATGCTCTCCCAAGGCCGGGCCGAGTTTGAAACCGTGACCGGACCCGCCGCCAACGAGCCAAACATTACCCGCCTCCGGATGCCGATCGATGATCAAATGGCCGTCCGGGGTGTTTGCGTACTGACAGACCCGTGATTCAACGAGCGGCGCTGATCGCAGCCGAGGAAAGCGCCGGGCCAGGAATTCGCGGGCGCGCGCAACGCTCTCCGGAGAAGGCCGGCGATCGCCGGCGGTTGGATCGAACATCTCACCCCGCGTGTCGTCGGCGATCTTGATTCCGCGCCGACCAATGTTGGGAAAACCGTAGAACAAGTGCTCGCCGTAATCGACCCAAATCGGAAATCTTCCCGGTTCGAAGGACGGGTCGCCCGGCGGTGTACCGAAGAAATGCACCTCCTGGCGTGTCGGACGAACGCTTTCTCCAATCCAATCCGGAAACAGATCGCCCAGCCACGGCCCGCAGGCAAACACATAGCGGTCCGCGGAAAGATGACCGCCGTCCGACAATTCAATTCGCTCCATCGCCTCGCGGCGGATCGGTCCGGGCTTCGCCGCGACTTCCAAGAACGTCCCTCGCTCCCGCTGAACTTGCTCGCGGACAACACGGCAGGCACGCCGAGCGTGCAGATACCCGGCTTCGTGTTCAAAATACAGCGTTCGCACGCCGTCGAAGTCGATTTGGGGGAACCGGCGCTCGGCCTCGGTGTGTTTGAGACGATCGACCCGCAGCCCGAATTCCTCGGCGAGCGGCAGAGATGCCGTCGCGTAATCATCGTCCCGCCGGAACATCCACAACAGGCCCGTGCGGCGGTAAAGTTCGGTATTCCAGCGCTGTTGATGCTCCCGCCAAAGCGCGAAAGCGCGAGCGACCCATTGCACGTAGATGCGATCCGGCCCGTAGAGGCCGCGAATGCCCCGCGACTCGCCGCCCGAACTCGATCGCGAATTGCCCGCGCCCCAGGCGTCCAACAAGGTCACCCTCGCACCCATGCGCAGCAGGTGGAGAGCCGTCCAGCCTCCGAACGCCCCCGCGCCCACGACGGCGATGTGAGTCTTGGCGGCCGAGGTTGACGTCATAGCTGTTCCGAAAATCCCGTTGCGAGTGTACTGGGTTTTCCGTTGAGGAGCCAAGCGACCCCTTCCAACGAAACTCCGACGAACCGTAGCCGCGAAGCGGCGGCCGTAGTATCCGGGTGCCTGACAGACCGCACGTCACACAGCCTTCAAATATAGTAAAGCGTATTGTTTACAACAAGTTGCTTAGGGTCTGGGCGTCCGGATCCGCCGATTTCGCCGCCCGGTCGTTTATACGGTTGGCAAATGGCTACCCTGTTGCCTGAAGAATCGAAATACGCTATGATTTCTGAGCGCGTGCCATGGGGTTCCCCGCTCGATACGGGAGCATAGCGGCTTTTGCGAATTCTGGGAGTCAGATCACCAGACGCAATACGTTCGAATAGTCGATGAGATTCACACAGGCTCCGCAACTCCGAGGCTGTTACGCGTTTTTTGGCAAGTGACTCCATGACTGATCTAGAACACCGGATTCGTGAGTTGCTCCTGGAGTATCTGAGTGAAGCGATTCAACTGGATGTCCTGCGAGAGCGGCAAATTGACCTCCAGTTGAGAGCCGAAGCCGACAAGGACGCCGGAGCCCTTGATGTGCTCGATCAGGTCGAGCTGGTGCTAGCGGAATTTTCGAACGGGCACCGGACTGATCAAAGCGTACGTTCCGAGATCCAGACAATTGTGAGTTTCGTGCATTCAGGCGCGTGAAGAGATTCACTCCGTCTTCGCCGCTGTGCGGGGAGAGCCGTAATCGCTGAATTCCACGAATACGGCCGGCGTTACGACGGCGTCTTTATGGGCCGGCAGGCTGTATTCGCCTCGACGAACGTGGTCAACCGCTTTTTCACCGGGAACCCATTCCTCAGTACAGCCCCGCTGTAGCCCCGCCGTCAACAGCAATGGCCGTTCCCTGAACGTGTCTCGAACGCGGCGAACAAAGAAAGGCCGTCAAGTCCGCCACGTCTCCCGGGCGTCCGAGCCTGCGAATGCCTTGGCCCTTCACCATGTCGGCTTTGACCTGCTCGGGCGAAACGCCGCGCATCTCCGCCCGCATCGTGAAGATCTCCTCGACGCGCCGAGTTTCCGTCAACCCCGGATAGACGGCGTTGACATTGACGTCGTCGCGCAAACCCAGCCCGGCGAGCGCTTTGGTAAAGTTCGCCATGGCGGCATTCACCGCGCCCCCGATCATGAAGTCCGGATCGGGCGTGCGAGCGAACCCGCCTACCACGTTGACCACCGATCCTTGGCTCTGTCGGAGCAAGGGCCAGCAAAGCCGCGACAAGCGCACGCAGGCGTAGAACTTCAAGGCGAAGCCGTCTTCCCACAGCGCGTCGTCTTGTTCGAGAAAAGGGCCGCCCTTAGTGGCTCCGGCGTTGTTGATGAGAATGTCGAGGCGGCCGAACTGCTCTTCCACTTGGGCGTGAAGGGCGCGACAGCCCTCCTGCGTACGCAAATCCCCGGCACAACTTTCGACTCGCCGGCCGCTGTCGGCGGCGATCTGTTGCGCGGCCTGCCGCAACGTTTCTTCGGTGCGGGCGGCGACGATGCAGTCGCAGCCTTCCCGCGCCAACCGATCGGCGATGGCACGGCCGATGCCGCGACTCGCTCCGGTAATCAAGGCGACTTTGCCTTCGAGTTCTGATGCCATTGTGGAGTTTCCTTGCGCACTTGGACCAACCGCGCTCCCCCATCTTCGCACGCGACGAACAAGACGGCGCATCGCATCAAGGTTGCGCCATCATGGTCGTCGCCAACGAGGTCCTGGAAACACCAGCGCGGCCGGCCGAATGTTCACTGCGCCGGCCCATTCCTCGCCCCCCTATGAATCCGCCCGCCAAGCGGCTGTGAAAAATTGGGGACTGTCCCAAGCGCCGACCAAACAAGTTCCCTTGCATCAGTACCCGCACACGGCGCGAAGTGGACTGTCCCCCATTTTTTCACAGCCGCTTGGCGCCCACCCTGTCTCGACCCGTCCTACGGCTCACGGCTCACGGCTCACGTACCCCGGCGACACGCACCCCGGCGACACGAAACCTGTCACGTTACTTTCGAAAAAATTACTCCTGCCTTTTCAACAACCTAACAAAAACCACCCCCGGCCAAACCCACAACCTCAACGTATCCTATTAGCGGGCATCGAGCCCCCAGTTATCGGGCGTCAAGCCCCCAGGAGACATTCTCATGAAATCCAAAAATCAGATCCGCGCCAACCGCGCAAACGCAAAGAAATCAACCGGGCCGCGAACCCAAAAAGGAAAGGCCCGTTCATCCCAAAACGCTCTCAAACACGGCCTGCTGGCCAACGACGCCGTCTTACCCGGCGAAGACCCCGCCGACTTCGACCGACACCTCAGGTCTTTCGAAGACACCTATCTCCCCCGCAACCGCGTCGAAAAGGAAATCGTCCGCCAAATCGCCGACGTCGCCTGGAGAATGCAACGTCTCTCCCGCATCGAAACCGCCGTCATCGCCGCCGGCATGGAAAACTCCCGTCGCTTCAACAACGACACCGGACCCATGCCGGAAGACCGCGAAGGCCAAACCAACATCCTTGGCTGGGCCATGCTCACCAGAACACAACTGCTCAACAACCTGGCCCGCTATGACGGCCAACTCGCCCGCCGTTTTTTCTGCGGCGTCGAACTGATGATCAACATCCGCCGCGAAGACCGCCAACTCCGCGAAGCCTTCGAGGCCAAAAACGCCGGAGCCACAACTCCGGTTCACTACCTCCCCGACGAAGATCCAAGCAGCACCCATGCATCAGCGATAGGCTTCCGCCCCGCCGAAAAATTGGCAAGCGAAACAGCGAAGACGATCCCCAGCGAAAAATTGGGGACTGTCCCAAGCGCCGCCGAAAAGACTTCGCTCGAATCCAAAACCATCACCGGCGCGAAGCGGACTGTCCCCCATTTTTTCGCCGCCCGCCAATCCACGAGCCCCCAGAGCCAAAAAACACGAAACGAAGCCAAGACCGACGTAATACCAGCCTGTACAACGAGTTACAAGCCAACAACAGCAGCGGTCGGCCACCCGATTCCGCACAGTCTCAGGTAGCCCCGGGGCTCAAAGCCCCCCGCAACCTTCACCGATAGCTTCAAGGAGACCCAAAGAAAGAAACCAACCACCGACCAGCGACTAACCGGCCCCATCGACCCACCACTGTCGGCCAACCACCCATCAATCACAAGGCCAAAGTGTCTCTCGCGGAATAGAGGTGCCCAATACAGCCTGGGCCACCGTGAGCCGAGTCGCGACGGGACCGGCCGCCAAGCGACCGGTCTCTGGCCCACCCCAGGCCCCCGAACGACCGGCAGGGCCGGTGGCGGCGACGGTCACGCCCATACCGTCCGTTTCGATAGAGAGAATCGGTGGCTCCCCCGCGCACAGCGCGGGCCATCTCTGCTTGCTCGCGGGCCCACCCGGCCCTTGACACCCCGGCTATCCTGAATATAGAGAGGCGGTGAACCCGTTACGACGGCGTTTTCAGCCGCAGAGGTTTGACGCGGTACTTCAAAATGCACCACAGCGCCCACACTCCGTCGCGGACACCGATCTTCTTCCCCTCTTCATAGGTTCGGCCGTGATAGGAGATGCCGACCTCGTAGATGCGCGCGCCCGAGCGCGCCAGCTTTGCGGTGACTTCGGGCTCGAAACCGAATCGATCCTCCTCCAACGGGATCGACTGAATCAACTCACGGCGGAAAACCTTGTAACAGGTCTCCATGTCGGTGAGGTTGAGGTCGGTCATCATGTTCGACAGCAGCGTGAGAAACTTGTTCCCCAGCGAATGCCAAAAATAGAGCACACGGTGCTCCTGCGTCGTCGCAAAACGTGATCCGAAGACTGCGTCCGCAAGGCCCCGCTCAAGCGGATGGAGCAGCTTCGCATAATCCTCGGGGTCGTACTCGAGGTCGGCGTCCTGAATGATGACGTAATCGCCTCGCGCGGCCCCGAAGCCGCTCCGCAAGGCCCGGCCCTTGCCGCGATTCTCCTCGTGATAGAGCACCGTCACATTCCCGCTCTCCGTCTCCAGCCGGGCTAAACGATCACGCGTGCCGTCGGTCGAAAAATCATCGACGATAATGAGCTCCTTGTCGATGGGTATGGCCTGGACGCGGTCTACGATTTCAGCAATCGTATCCGCTTCGTTGTAAACGGGAATGACAACGGTAAGTTTCATCGGATCTCTTCGTTGCGGCGACGACGGTGGAATCTTGACCTGGTGAAAGGAGCGGTGCTACCCTGCGATCGCAATGCTGAAACCACTTGGCGGGCGGGCCGCGGGCCGGCGACCGGGCGTTCTCTTTCTCCTCTTGCTTGTCGGCGGTGCATTCGGGCCGGCTTCGGGCGCCGAACCCGGGTTCACTTCTCTGTTCGACGGCAAAACACTCGACGGATGGAAGCTGCTCGGCAAAACAGGCGCGGGATACTACGTCCGTGACGGAAAGATCATTTGTCCGCGCGGCGGGGGCGGCAACCTTCTCTCCGAAAAGCAGTACGCCGATTTCATCTTGCGTTTCGAGTTCAAACTCGAGAAAGGGTCGAACAACGGTCTCGCCATTCGATCGCCACTCCAGGCAACCAACCTAGCTTATGACGGCATGGAACTGCAAATCATCGACAATTCCTCCAAGCGCTACCGCGACATCCATCCCTGGCAAAAGCACGGCTCGCTCTACGACGTCTTCCCAGCCGAGACCGGTTCTCTGCGGCCCGCGGGAGACTGGAACAGCCAAGAAGTCTTCGTCCAAGCCAGGCGGGTTAAGGTGGTCCTCAACGGCCGGCTGATTCTCGACGCGGACTTGGACACGGTAACCGACCCGGAGATCCTCTCCAAACACCCCGGATTGCGCCGAACCTCGGGTCACATCGGATTCCTGGGGCACGACGAACCGATCGAGTTCCGTAATATCCGGATCAAGGTTCTCTAGGCCGTCGCGAAGGACGCTCAGAAAATCCAGGTGATGCCGAACATGGGTGTCCAGTTGTGGAGAATCGATCCGATGTCGGCGCCCAAACTCGGCGTGATCACCTTGTCGGGCGACTCGGTGATAAAGTCCCGAAATTCCACACGGAAGAAGAGGTTGTTACCAAGGCGGAAGCGGACCCCAACGCCAAAATCGCCTGTTGGCAACGTTTGATTGGACTTGGTGAGTAGAGCCAAGTCGCTCCCGGGGGCGTCGGATTGCTCGGTACCCGTACCTTGATACACACGGAGTCCGCCGCCGAAGGCGATAAACGGCCTCACGTTCGCGTTGCTGTCGGTAAGGTAATACAGCACGTCATAGTGAACCGTGTGCGACTGTCCGCCGAGTGAATGCGACTGCGCTCCCGCATCGAGTTCGTAGTCATTCTTCGAATAGAAGTAGCGCAACTCGCCGCCCCATCGCCCCGTACCCATCGTTTGGCCGAGAACAAAACCGCCTCCCGCACCGATGCCGGGGCCGACATTGCCCGAGCCGGCGGGAGAGGAAACGGAGGTTTTCTGGTACACGCTGAGCAGGCCGAATACTCCGCCGTAATTCTCGGCAGCCTGCAAGGGAGCCGTTAGCAGCCCACCGCAAGCTAGGGCGACAGCAGTGAGCAGTACCAGGTTTTTCTTCGTCATGCTTTCCTCAAAATGAAACACTACGAGGTTACGGCGTCGGGTCCGGTTCAGAACAAGGGGGAACCGGACCCGAACGCGAATCAGTCGACAACGCGGACGTTGATCGTCGATGACACGCCGCCGGAATTGATCTCCACCGGTACTTGAAGACCCAGCGGAGAACCCCCGGGGACCTCGACGTTGATCTGATAAAGGCCCACAAAGCCCGGCGTGAGCCCGGAGTAAAAGACTCTACCCGCAACGCCTCCGAAAAGAACTTCGGGCTCAATGACCGTAATCGAGAGCGGTGCGGTCGAAGCCGGATGACCGGGGAACGCAATGGGCGTAACCTGCCCCAATCCGGTCGAGTAAATCACGGCGATCTCATGATGACGCAGAGGGCTTGAGAGGGTCGCCAGCGTGTTGTCTTCGCGGATCACGGCGGCAAACGTGTTGCCGCTCGGCCCCGGAACCGAGAACACCGCCGGAGCAGCCGGCAGGACATTGGTCAAAAAGATGTCGCTCAGGCCGCCTTGCGTGTGAACCTGAATTCCGGCATTGCCACCAAAGAACGGTAGTTGGGCGTTGATTTGTTCGGGAGAAACGAACAGCAAGGGCAAGTTCGCTCCGTTGGACGTCACGCAGACTTCCGTCAATCGGTTGGGAAGCGGCGTATCGGTCGCGGAGGCGGTTTGGCCCGAGAGGTTCTCCCCGAAGATGGTGATCAACCCACCCGCGCCCAGTTTGGTGGAAAAATCAGCCGCGTTGGTCACACCGGCAATGCGCGGAATCTGCAAGGTGGCGTCAAAAGAAGCCGGGAACTCAATCACCCCGGCGCTGCTCGTCGAAACCAAACGTCCGTCCTGCATCGCGGCCAACGACCGATAGAAGGACAACCGATCGCTTGGCGGGGGCGGCGGCTCCACCATCCGGACCTGATCGGTCAGCCGAGTCGGGTCACGCGGATCGTGACGCTGCAAGGCTCCGGTGTCGACCTGGAACCGCGGGCGAATCGACCGTACGGCGGTTGAGTCGGGCAGCACCGCGAATCCCGCGGAGGCCTGGCCGGCCTCGGCGCCGGGCAGAGCCGCGATCTCGACTAACGACGCGTTCAAAACGTGATTGTCCACAAGGAAGAAATTCGAGCCCGCGCCGATCGCTCCCGACAAACCCAGCAGATCATCTCGCGTCAGCGTGATCCTCGACGAGAGCGCTTCCCAAAAATGAACGCCGCCGGTCGACTCGGCAATCAAGATACCGGACCCGTCCGGAGCGCCGACCACGGCGGAATCCGATGAAAACGAGTTGGTATAGATGCCCAGGGTATCGGGGTTCGTCACGATCTTATTGTGTAGATTGAACATCCCGATCTCGCCGCCGCCGTCGGAACTTTCCATGGTGAGCAGAATATTCCCTGCGTCCGCCGCCAACGAGAGCGGATACCGACCTCCCCCGAGCGACTCCCAAGGTAGGAAAATCGTTGTTTCCACCCGCAAAGTGTTCAAGTTGATCAGCGTCATCGTTTCCGACTGCGCGTTGGCTACGATCAGGAACCCGCCGTCGGGGCTGACCAGCATCCAGGTCGGAGTGTTGCCGACCGAGATCCTGCCGCCAAGTCGGAACGAACCGTCGAAGATCAGCACTTGGAATCCTTCTTGATCCAGGACATAGAAGCGATCCCGGAAGCGGTCGGCGACGATGTCGACAAACTGACCGGGCACGCTGTACAGCGTGCCCTTTTGGTCCACATCACGCACATTGGCGAAAACCTGGGCGTCGCGAGGAATGTTGACGGCATTCGTCTCCAAGACGATTGGGAAACCGCTCGTTCCCTGCACCGGACCCAGGGCGCCCGGGTCGACGCTCACGCGGACTTCCGCCGGCGTCGTGCCGGTGTGCGGTTCAAACAGGACGGCCGGACGGCCCGAACTACGTTGGTCAAGGACCGAAAGACTAAACTGCGCCGGACTTCCTCCGGGATTCTCGATACGTAGGGTCTGCGCCTGAACGTCGCGGTTGCAGAAGTCAAACTGGAAGAACAAACGCCGGTCGTCAAGGTTATACTCCAACACGGGCGCTTCCGTGAGATCGTCGAGAGAAATGTGAATCAATCCCGACTGACCGATCGCATACAGGTTTCGGCCGGCCTGGTCGGAGGCCAATCGGCCGTTGAGCCGTTCGGGCAACAGCAACTGCGATCGGAGCAGCATGTTGTCCAGCTCCATAACCTCCAGCAGACCGGCAGGCTGTGCGCCCGGCGTCGTGGGTTCAACGCCCGCGGGCTTATCGAACGAGATGTAGACCGTGCCGGTAACGGGGTCAATGACGCTGCCGCCGATTAGGCCCTCCGCACTCGTAACCGCTTCGGGGGTATCGGCGATCACGCGTAAGCGTCGGTTGAAGAGCAGATGCCCGGCCATGAAGAATTTGCCGTCACCCGAGGCGCTCAACTGATTGAAGGCCGGCGTGGTGATCAATGTGTCATTGGTTCGAATGGTCATCAAACCGACGGGCAACGAAACTTGATAGGAGAAGACGAAGGAGTCCGTCATCCCGAAAATCCATGTACCGGCGGCGTTGCGGTCCATGCTGGCCGTATTAACCCGCATTTTCAATTTGATGTATGAGTTTCAGACCATCCAGCGACCTTCAGCGTCTTTATTGATAGGGGCTAGAGCCCGATAAGGACGCCATGGAGGTCAACACCCGATGGGTGAAAAAGAAAACAAGCCGTTTCAGCTCACGTTCAATGGATTTCTCAAAGTCGATTTCCAAGGATCGCGAGTCACCTCGGATGGCGGTCTGATTCTCGTTCGCGAACTGGATGAACGACTCGGACTCGGGAAGCTGATCGACGAGCATCTCAGCGACTCGCGACAAGGCTTGAACAAGAAGTTCCCGCTGGCCGATCTGCTGCGGCAGTCGGTCTACAGCCGACTCGCTGGCTACGAGGACCTCAATGACGCCGTTCGAGTATCCGCCGATCCGACCTTTCGCTTGATCGGCTCGAAGAGGAACTGGGATCGCGGAGCAGCCTTGACCTCGACGCTGCATGGCTTCGAGACGGAGATGCTGGCGAGCGAAGAGAACTTGCTGGGGCTGATGGCAGTGAACCGGGAGCTGGTCGCGCAAGCCGAAGCTCCCGACGGTTCAGACCGCGTGGTGCTTGACATGGACTCCACGGAGAGCCCCGTCCACGGCCAACAGGAAGGCAGTGCCTACAACGGCCATTTTGAGTCCCTCTGCTATCACCCGCTGTTGCTGTTCAACCAGCACGGCGACTGCCTAGGCGCGAAGCTGCGTCCCGGCAACGTGCACAGCGCCGAGGACTGGGACGAGCTGCTACTGCCGGAGATCGAACGACAACAGGCGGAGGGCAAACAGGTGACGTTCCGCGCCGACGCCGCCTTCGCCAAGCCCGAGATCTACGAGGCGATGGAGGAGCGCGGCGTGGACTACGTGATTCGCATCCCGGCGAACAAGAGCCTGGAGTTGGAGATCGAGGACATCCTGTTTCGGCCACCGGGCAGGCCGAACGCCAAGCCCCAACCCCGCGGCCGCCTCCGACGGGTCCGGGCCGCCATCAGACCGTAGGGCCGACAACAGAACCGACGCGCCCACGAAGGCGATGCCGCAACCCGCCGCGATCACGCCCCGGGAGATTCGTCCTCGATACAAGGCAAAAGCTCCAATACCGACAGCGGCCGCAATGCCCACCGAGCGTGTCGCGGTGGCCAACACGACGGCGGCGACCGCAAACCACCAGCGGCGCGAGTTCGTGGCCGTATCGCCGTTCGGCCCCAATCCCGCCCACGCCCCGACAAAAGCCCAGACCGCCAGCGCCATGAAAAGCATGTCGCTGAGGAGGCTTGCGGAAAGAATCAACGTGGTGGGATGCAGCCCGCAAGCCGCGGTCAATGCCAACGACACCGGCTCCGTCAAACCGAGCTGACGAAAAAGGAAGAAACAGCCCACCAGGAAAGCGCACCCGGCCAACGCCGAGACCCAAAGGCCCGCCGCCAAGTTATCGGGGAAAACCGGCCAAGCCCTCCAAATCAGCGAGACCAACGACGGGTAGAGCGGGGGATACTTCGTTTGCGCCGGCTCGCCCGGGATGCTGGGGAGTAGCGAACCTCGGCCTTCGGCTAGAGCTTGGGCGGAACTCCAATAGAGCGTGTCGTCGTGATAGGCCCCGAATTGGTCGGGCGACCACCTTGCGATTACGATGAAAAGGAAAGCCGCCGTCAGGCCGACCAGCCCGAGGATCGAACGGGTGGACACCATCTTCGGCCGATCATCCTCGTCGGAGGGCGAATCAAGGCAAAGCCATGGCCACCGGCTCGGGGACCATATCATTTTCGAATTCCAGCGCGCCGCCGCGCAGTTTGCGACCGTACATCGCCAATTCGAAACGGTCCTTAACCCCTGTTTTCTCAAAGATATGCATCAGGTGGACCTTGACCGTCCCCGTGGTGATGGTGAGCTCTTCGGCGATTTGTTTGTTCTTCATGCCTCGCATGACGAGGGTGAAAATTTCGTCTTCCCGCGGGGTAAGACGCGGCGTGGAGCGCCGGTTAATGAAGCCTACGAACTGATTCGAAACCGAACTCTCGATCCAAATGTTCCCGTTCGCGACCGTTTTGAGACACTCGACGATCACGTCCACCGGAAGCGTCTTCTTCAGAATTCCGCGCGCCCCGACCTGCAGAGCACGAAAAGATTCCACTTCGGAAATTTCAGCCGCCCACAACACCGGCTCCGTTTCAGGAGCCCTCGCCTTGATGTCGGAGACCAGCTGAAAAACCCCTTTTGTGCCGAAGGCCTTGTCGAGCAGGCAAACGTTGGGAGACTCCTCGGCGACAAAGTCGAACACAGCGCGCAGATCGTCGACGGAACCGATGAACTCAACGTCATCAACGGCTGACAGGCTGCTCTTCAGGCCCTCCAACACAATCGGTTGCGATTCGCATGCACAGACTCGTATCATCGGTTCTATACCCTTCTCCCCTCGAAACGAGTGAAACACCAATCTACCATTTGGTACTATTCATACTAGTACTATACTGGCGGCAACCGGCGATGCTCTTCGCACCTTAGGCGAAAGAGAAAAACCTCTTACTCGGGGGCGGACACCTGGACCGCGATTCAGGCGGTCGGCGGCCGCATGAGTCTCGGCGCACGCGGCTGCAGCGAACTCACCGACTTTACGAAGCCGCTTGGCGCAGGGCTTCTTGATACAACGTGGAGGCTTGCCCCAGGGAGTGGCGGCTCGCTATGTGTTGCTTCGCGCGCCTCCCCAGAACCTCTCTTAGCTCGTGCTCTTTCACCAACACGCGCAGCATTTGAGCGAGCATTTCCACTTCCGCCTCGCCGGCATCGACCTTCCAAAACACATCGTCGGGATACTGGGCGTTCTCCTCGCCGGAGGTCACAAGGACGGGCTTTCCCGCGGCCGCCAGTTTCACGACGATCCCCGACGTTTCACCAGCCGAGGGATGCCTTAGGCTAACGGCGATATCCGTAATAGCCGCCAACCGCCAAAACTCGTCCCGCGGCACGAAGGCCCTGCGAACCGCGGGCAGCTCGGCGAGAAGGGGCTCGACCGCGAGGCGGTAGGTTTCCGAAACGAAATCGCCGACCAGAAGCAATCGATAGGGCGCCTTGATCGTGCGAACGGCCCGCAACAGGGACCGCAACCGCTTGGTCGGCCGCTGGTAGCCGAATGTCCCGATCACGACTGTATCGGGGGGGATGCCGAGCCTTTCCCGAATCGCCGCCCGGGCCGGGGCGTCCGGCAAATGGGGCTCTTGAGCAAAATGGGGGATCTCGACGATCGGCGGCGCCCCGCCCTCCCCGACCGCCTGGCGGGCGAGCCGGGCGGCCCCCGGGTTATGCACGATCACGAGGCGGGAGTTTTCGACAATCCGGCGCAGCATGGGATAGCGGAAATAGCGAGCGTCACTCGCCGACGCCGCACGCGCCCGCCAGAGGTCGTCGGCGAACTGCCGCATCCATTCGCCGTAGTTGTAGACAAACTCCGCGACGTAGGCATCATGATCGAGCCGGCCTAGGAAGAAGTGCTGCAATACCGCGTCGTGGAGAACGACAGCCCCGGGCCTCTTCAGCGCTAGATCGTAAATCCCGCCGTGCAGCGCATTATTGCCGAGGTGATAGAGGCAGACGTCGTAGTCGGCGGCGGTGTCTTCGTCGAGCGTTGAGACGAGGTCGACGTGGGTGGTGCGCGAAAGTTCACGAGCGAGGGTGACGGAGTAGTCGGCGACGCCGGTTGGGGCCGGAGGCAAGGGAGAAACCAGCGCGACCTTCACCGCGGAGGCCTCTTGCCGAAAATCGCCGTGCCGACACGAACCATCGTGGAGCCCTCTTGGATGGCGGTTTCGAGGTCACGGCTCATCCCCATGGAGATTTCAGCCACCCCGTAGCGGTCGGCGAGCCGTCGCAGGCGTTGAAAATAAGGGCGGGTCTTCTCGGGGTCTTCCAACCAAGGAGGCATTCCCATCAACCCGCGCAGTCGAAGATAGGAGCAAGCTTCGGTGAATTGCTTGACGGCGGCGATGTCGGCTTCGGCCAGTCCGCTCTTGCTTTCTTCCTCGGATAGTTTGACCTCGAGAAAGACGTCGAGGTCACGCCCGGCGTCATTGAGGCGCCGTGCAATCTTTTCGCTGTGAACGGTTTGGATGATGTCGAACAAGCCGGAGGCCGCTTTTGTTTTGTTCGATTGCAGCCTTCCGATCATGTGGAAGACGGCGCCGGGAAGAGGCGGCAGATCGGCTCGTTTGCGCTGAAATTCCTGAAGGTAGTTCTCGCCGAAATGCCGCTGCCCGGCTTCGTAGGCCGCCACGATGTCCTCGGCCGGTTTCAATTTCGAGACCGCCACGATCGTGATTTCATCGGGGTCGCGCCCGGCTTTGCGAGCCGCCCGGGCGACTCGTTCTCGGACCCGCGCCAGTCTTTCTTCGATCAAGCCCCCATTCTAGCCCGCGCGCGGTTTGGTGTTGCGGGCTTTCAGTCGCGACGCGGCAAAGGCCCCGTTGTTTCGACCGCTGTCTTTATGGAAGAGTCCGTTTCTATGAATCGCCGATTCATAATACGGCCATGAAAATGGGCGTCCGGGGCGTTCCCGCCGCCCTTTCAGGGCTCGTCCGGGTGGGGGTTCCACCCAGGGTTCCGCCGTTCCGGCTCCACCCTGGGGTATATTCCCGCCGCCGCTTCGCGGCTGTAGAGATTTGCGGTTTCACCGCCGGAAAGGCAGTACACCGTGCACTTGCAAAGCTATTTTCGGAGAGGAGACGGTTTACCGAGTATGGTGCTTCCGCTACTTTCCTTGGAGTCGATCGGGCTCGTCTAATACCACTCACTTACGTTCGTGGCTCGGTTTGGGTTGCGTGGCTCGGTTTGGTTGGGTCGACGGCAAGGCGGCCGCCCTTTCTCGAATAGCCGGGTCGGGGTGCTCGCGAAGACGGGTTCGATCAACTTCGGCAACGCTTGCGATGTCAACCGAGCCGGCCTCGACGGCGGCAAGCCACACGCTTATCCACTCGGGGCGACGAAGCAGGGTCCGCATCACCCGGCTGCGAGTCTCGGACGAAAACCCCGGCCAACCCGCCGTCAACATCTCGCCCACGGCGGGATCGTCAAATTGCCCCACCGCCGCGACCGCCGCGTCTTTGACCTCTTGCGGTGAGGACGACTCGATGATTGAGCGCAGAGTGGGCGCGACAGCTCGGAAACTGCCGCCCCGCAAGTAGCGGACGGCGCGCGCGCGCTTCTCGATCGGAAGATTTTCGTCGCGAGCACTCACCAGCGCCATGCTCGTGAACTCGGGGAACACGAGGTATTGACAGGCATTGGCCGCGGCGGTCCGCACAGCCTCATTGCGGTGACGCAGCAAACTCACTAGAACGTGCTCAGCCGAGGGGACTCGGAGGCGTTTCTCGCTCGGACGCGCCAGACCCTTCGCCAGCCCTCCGAGGGTCGTTGCCGGCCACGGATCCCGACGAATCACCGGGCTGCCGTCCAAGGTGATCAGCAGCATGGTCACGTCGTTGGCTCCACGGCCGGCCCCGATTCGGGACGTCAAGTTTTCTATGAACTCTTGCTTCCCCGCCGTGGGTTCGGTGAAGAAATCGCGGTGCCGAACGAGCATGCGCGTCAACACTCGCAGCGAGCGCGGTCCGGCCGAGGCGAGAAGCGCCGCCCGCATCCAACGATCCTCGACACCGGCGGAAGCAAGCTTGGCCAGGGGCCGATGATTGCCGTTGATCTTGCCGAGGGTCAAGGCGAGTTGGAATCGCACCCGCGGGTCCGTCTCGCCGAGCCGGGCCGTGACCGCGTTTCCCAACTCGGGCAGGAAACCCTCGGCTAGGCGGAGGGCATGCTCGCGAATGCGCGGATCGTCGTCACGCAAGGCCGAACGCACGAGAGCCGCGTCGAGAGCGGCCAGTCCTTCGAGCGTCGACAGGGCGTGCAGGCGTGCCAGGGGCGATTCGGCGTTCGCGGCCGTCTGCTCGAGGCCAGGGACCGCTGCGACGTCGGCCCGCTCGATGAGCAGGCGCTGGGCGGTGCGGCGATGCCAGCCGTTCCCGTGCCCGAGCATCTCGACCAACTCTTGGGCGTCGGCCTCGCCCGGCAGCTTGCGGGGTGAGGCGGCTCGGCCTTCCGCAACGATGCGGTAGATTCGGCCGCGGTCGTTGCCGCGGCAAAAATCGATCTCAACTTCCTGGTTAATCGCACCGGGGTTGGAATCGGGACCCTTGATGTAGTCGCGATAGAAATCGACGACATAAAAATTGCCGTCGGGGCCGTTGGCGAAGTTCACCGGGCGAAACCAGGCGTCGGTCGAGGCTAGAAACTCGCGGCCTTTCGGGGAACGGTCCGCGCGGAAGGTGACGCCCGCGGGCGAAAGCACGTCGCGGTGGACCAGGTTCGCGGCGGATGCGGCGGTGAAAACGCTGCCGCGATACTGAGCGGGAAACGAGTCGCCGAGATAAACGGTCGCTCCGACAGCGGTGGAAAAATGTCGCGCGAGTTTCTCGGAGCGCCCGGGACGGCCTTCTTCATCGCGCTGCCGCGTCAACTCGACCGGCTGCTTGCGCCACGGCCGCGGTTCGGTGAGCGGGAAGATCACCGCTGCGTCGGGGTCGTGGGCGGTGACGTCTTCGAGCATCGAAGGCAACTCGAAAAGCCTTTTGGCCGTGAGATAGCGCGCCGGGAAAACCGCGTGCCGCAAATGGCGAGTGTTTTCCGAGACGAAGCGGTTGCCCCAGGCGTCGAACGACATGCCGAACTGAGAGGGTCCCGCGGCGGCCTCAAAAAGCCCCTTGATCGGATGAAAACGAAAGTCGTCGCCGGCGAGTCGGACCGGCGGTTGGTCAGGCCACTTGGGCGAGGTGACTTCGCCTTCTCTTCCGCTGTTGGCGACGTAGATCCAGTTGTCGACCCCGAGGCGCGGATTCGTGACGCGGGCCCCGGAGAAATCGTCGGGCGGGGCGAACCCTCGGAACCAAACCTCGCGCTCGTCGGCTTTGCCGTCGTCGTTGGCATCTCGGAGATAGAGGATTTCCCGAGCGGCGGTAACGAGCACGCCGCCGCGCCAGGGCAAGACGCTGCTCACTTGGGGCAGCTCGTCGGCGAAGACGGCGGCGGTCTCGAAACGTCCGTCACCGTCACTGTCTTTGAGCAAGCGTATGCGGCTGCGCGCCGGCTTGCCTTTCGGCGGGTCGAATGGAAAGTCGAGCATCTCGGCAACCCACAGATCGCCGTTTTCATCGAAAGCGATTTCAACAGGGTCGATGACTTCGGGTTCGGAGGCCGCCGTTTCGAGGTGAAAACCTTCGACGATTTGGAAACTTTGGAGCGCCTGCGCGGGCTCGAGCGGGTCGGTGTCGTAGGGGCCCTTGGCGGGACCGGAGTCCCAACAGGCAGCGAGGAGAATCGCCAGGGCGACCGCGCCCCCTATGCGGACTTTTCGCGGAGTGTCGGCTGCGGCCTGCAATGTGTACCCATTGTCGCAGACCCGTTGGGAAACCGGCCCCGCGGTTAGAGACTCGCCAGGACATGTCGGCACGAATGCCGACACGGCACGCAAGAATGCGTGCGCCACGTCGGAGGGCGTTTTCTAGGCCGGGGCGGCGCTGGTAGAATGAATCCGGCTCGGGGGGCGGGAAAAACCATGAGCGAACGTTTCGGCTTTAACGCACCGGGAGACAAACCCGTCGAGGACTACATTCGTTGGGCGGGGGAGAACGGCTTCCGCTACATCGACTTCAACGCCGACCGGGCGCCCAACTCCCTCGCATCTTTCAACAACCGGCGGGTCGGGGAAGTGCGGCGGCTTTGCGAAAATCATCGCGTTCAAGTAGGCCTGCACCCGACCTCCGCGATCAACAACGCCGAGGACGTGCCCATCGTTCGCGAGGCCGTCGACGAATACTTATTCGCGAATCTCGATTTGGCGCAGCGGCTGGGGGCGGGCTGGTTGGTGGCGCACGGCGGCTATCACTTTGGAGATTTCGAGCGGCGTCTGCCGGCGGCGATCTCGCGCATCCGGCGGCTGGTCGAGCGAGCCGAGCAAAAGCACATCGACATCTTTCTCGAAAATCACAACAAGGAGCCCGATCGATCGGAGATTCACTATCTGCCGCATAACGTCGCGGAGATGCGGCGGTTCTTCGACGCGCTCGATTCTCCGAACTTAAAATGGGCTTTCAACGCCCCGCACGGGCACCTGGTTCCCGAAGGTTGGGCCGGCTTTCTTGACGCCTTTGGGGCGGACAAGATCGGGCAGGTTCGCCTCAACGACAATACCGGTGAATACGAAGTTCACCTGGTGCCGGGAGAGGGAAACATCGACTTCCCCGCCCTGTTCGGACGGCTGAAGAAAGAGGGTTACGAGGGCTGGTTTAGTCTTGGATTCGGAGACGAGGCCGACAAGATCCGGGTGCGGGATCAGTTTGAGAAGTTGCTGTAGCAGCCCGCGGCGCAAGTGCCGGGCACGCGAAAAAGAGGGTACAGTCACAATCTTCGCGCCCACCTGAATATTCGATAACGAGACAGTTCGACGAGCGAAAATCGGGTGGCGGTCCCCCTTTTTCTCCCGGCGACACTGCCGGCGGCAGCCGCGATGCGTCTACTGAATCGTAAGCATCCGCTGGATCGCCGCCTGCGCCTTGACGCGGATGGACTCGTCGACGGTCACTTCAATGCGGTCGTTGGTGAGCGAATCGAGAAGTTTCTCGATCGTGTTCATCTTCATGTATTCGCAAACGGCGTCGGGGGAGACGGGATGGAAGGTCTTCTCGGGCATCGCCTTGCGTAGGCGATACAGCATTCCCGACTCGGTCGCCACGATGAATTCCGAGGCGTTTGACTTTTCGGCGTGGCGCAACATGCCTTCCGTCGACAGGTAATAGGCCCGCTGGTAGGGGGAGTTGCCGCTCGCGGTTTTCGCCAGACAAGAGGATGAACAACCGCACTCGGGATGGATCAGCAGATCAGCGTCCGGGTGGCGATCAAATGCGCCCTCAAGCACGTGCTCGCCGATCTTGGCATGCACATGGCAAGCGCCGTCGTAGAGATCCACCAAATCAGGATCGACGGTCGTCCGAGCCAGCGAGACCGCGCCAAGGTATTTATCCGGCAGGAACAAAATGCGCTTGCCGGGGTGCTGATCGCCGGCGTGCTGGAGAATCTGCGGCGCGTTGCGCGACGTGCAGATGTAATCGCTCATCGCCTTCGTGCGGGCGTCGGTATTGACGTAGGAGATGACGATGCCGTCGGGGTTGGCGTTGATCCAGCTCTCGATGCGCAAGTGCTCGATCGAGTCGACCAGCGAGCAACCCGGCCGGTCGGGCATGAAGACCTTGGCGCTGTCGCCGAGGATCGTCTTCGCCGTCTCGCCCATGAACCAGACTCCGCAGAAGTCCACGCGGGTCGGTTCTTGGTCGGCGACATAGCGGCTGAGGCCGAGGGAATCGCCGACCTCTTGCGCGACTTCCTGCAGCTCGGGGTATTGGTAGTTGTGAGCGACGATCAGCGAGCTTTTTTTCCGCGCCGCCTCATTGACTTGACGGCCGACCTCGACCAAGTCCTTGACCACGTCGCGGGTATAGCGGCCCGGGTACAGATCACCGGCGAACCGGTTGAAATTTTCGTACCAGGTTTCGAAATCGATTCCGTTTCGCATCGGTCAAATCCCGAACGACTTGCCGCAGCCGCAGCTCTCGGTCGCATTCGGGTTGTGGAAGACGAAGGCTCGTTCCATCAATGATTCGGTGAAGTCGAGGGTCAGGCCGTCGAGGTGCTCGAAGCTCTTGGGATCGACGAACAGCCGCACGCCGTCGGCCTCGATGACGTTGTCTTTGGGGCGCGGGTCCGTCTCGAACTTGAACTTGTAGCTGAGGCCGGAGCAGCCCCCGCCGACAACGCCCAGACGCATGGCGGGCTTGTTGCTCTCGGCGAGCATCTCGCGAATGCGGTTGACGGCCTTGGGGGTGACTTCAATCATGCGCCCTCGCGATCCTTTCCAAGTTTCATTATAGATTGGAGATCGGCGGTGGTGGTGAACACAGGGGTGCGCGACATAAATGTGGGAGCTTGTGGGGTTGTCTTTTTTTGTGGCGTTTTTCCTTGCGTATGTATACGCTAGGTAATAAGGAGGTGCCCCGTGCCCCAATCTCTCGCTGCCCTCGAACGACAACGTGCCGCGATTCTCTCCGAGATCCTCCACTTAGGAGACTTTCGCAGCGGCTCGATTACCGCCACCCGCGGCCGCTGCGGCAAACCGAATTGCCGCTGCCACCAACCCGACCAACCGCCCCATGGTCCGCATTTCCGCCTCACCAAAAAAGTGAGCGGCAAGACCGTGACTGAGACCTTACTCTTCGCCCGCGGATCGCCGCAAGGCCGAACGCCAGGTGGCCGAGTTTCATCGCTTCCAACAACTCAGCCGGCAATTGCTCGATGTCAACGAAAGCATTTGCCGTCTGCGACCCGCCGCAGACACCCCGAAGCCCCAGGAAAAAAAACGGCCGAAACCATCCGCCACGAAGTCGCCCAAGAAGTGACGCAGCTGCTCGGGGTCATCTTCCGCGGCCAACGCCGCGGCGACCCCCTCGATCTCGAAGCCGTCGAGACGGCGGTTCGCGGCACCATGCATCGCGCCGGGACCACGCTGCTGAGCAAGTTACTGTCGTCCTCCGAGACCGTGCCGTCCCGAATCCCCTGCCCCTGCGGTCAACAAGCTTGCTACCGCGATACTCGCCCCAAACAACTTACCACCGTGGTGGGCGAGGTGCGTTTCGAGCGCGCCTACTACCTCTGCTCGACATGCCGCCGGGGACAAAGCCCGCGCGACCGCGAACTCGACATCGAAGGCACCGCCTGCTCGCCCGGCGTGCGCCGCATGATGGCGCTGGTGGGCAGCGAAACTTCTTTCGAGCAAGGCCGTGAACAACTCGACGTCTTGGCCGGTCTCGACGTTACCGCCAAGTCCGTCGAACGCCATGCCGAGGCCCTCGGCGCCGACATCGAAGCCCGCGAGCAAGTGGCGATCCAACGCGCCAAGCAACTCGACTTGCCGCACGTCGCCGCCCCCGCCGTGCCCCTGCTCTACATCGAAATGGACGGCACGGGCATTCCCGTCGTGGCCGCCGAGACCGCCGGCCGTGTCGGAAAAACCGCGGGGCGGCCGGCCCGCACCCGCGAGGTCAAACTCGGCTGCGTCTTCACCCAAACCACCACCGACGAACAAGGCCGGCTGCGGCGCGACGAGAACTCGACCAGTTACAGCGCGGCGATCGAGGGAGCCGAGGCGTTCGGCTTGCGGCTGTATACGGAAGCTTGGCGGCGGGGCTGGAGCCGTGCTCGCAAGAAAGTCATTCTCGGCGACGGCGCGCCCTGGATCTGGAACCTGGCACATCAGCACTTCCCCGGCGCCGTCGAGATCGTCGACCTTTACCATGCGCGGCAGCATCTGTGGGAGTTGTCGGCGAAACTGTTCCCGAGCGATGAGCGCCGGCGGAAACGTTGGGCCGCGCGGTTGTTGCACAAGCTCGAACAAGGCAAGATCAAGGCGTTGGTGAAAGTCTTACGCGGGTTCTCCACGCCGAATCAGGAGTCGGCCCATTTGCTCGCCAACGAGGCGGACTACTTCGAGCGCAACGCCGAGCGGATGCGGTATCCCGAGTTTCGCCGCCAGGGATTGTTTGTCGGCTCGGGAGTGGTCGAGGCGGGCTGCAAGAAGGTGATCGGCGCGCGGTTAAAGCGCTCCGGCATGTTCTGGACGGTGCGCGGCGCCAACGCCATCATCGCGTTGCGCTGCTGTCGGCTGAGCGGAAGGTTCGAGGATTACTGGGAGGCCCGTGCCCGCGCCGCTTGATTTCCCACATTTATGTCGCACACCCGTAACACAGTGTAGTTTGACGGACGGGTCTTGAAGAAAGGACATGTCGGCGCGAATGCCGACACGGCACGCCTGGTGACCTGCGCCAGGTCGGCGGGGGCTGTGAAAAAATCGGGGACTGTCCCAAGCGCCCGGCGAACAAGCTCGGTTGAATGAGCAACGAGTATGGGCGCGAAACGGACTGTCCCCCATTTTTTCACAGCCCCTGTCGGGCCGGTCTGTCAAGCTACAATGATCTTGCTTAGCGAGGCGGCGGCACTTGTGCCCGCCGCTCCCGAAGACTCATGCTGCTCGATTCATTCCAGCGTCCGCTCGAAGACCTGCGCATCTCGGTCACCGACCGCTGCAACTTCCGGTGTACCTATTGCATGCCGCTCGACGAATACGAGTGGATTCGCAGATCGGAAATTCTGACGTTCGAGGAAATCACGCGCGTGGCTCGAATTTTCGCGGGTCTGGGCGTTAAGAAAATTCGGCTGACCGGGGGCGAGCCGCTTCTGAGGCGCGACCTCGAGAACCTCATCACCCGTCTCGCCGAGCTGCCGGGCGTCGAGTTGTGTTTGACGACCAACGGCACTTCGTTGACTGAAAAGGCCGCCGTGCTGCGCCAAGCCGGGCTGCGCCGCATCAACGTCAGCATCGACACGCTCGACCCGGAGAAGTTCCGCCGCATGACGCAGCGCGGCGAGTTGGCCCCGGTGCTCGAAGGGCTCTTCGCCGCGCGCGACGCCGGGCTGAGCCCCATCAAGATCAACGCCGTCATCGAAAAAGGCGTCAACGAGGACGAGATTCTCGACCTCGTCGAATTCACGCGTAGCAACGGCTTCGCCCTGAGGCTGATCGAGTACATGGACGTCGGTAACGCCAATCAGTGGACCCGCGACAAGCTCGTGAGCGCGGCGGAAATGCTCCCTGCAATCCACGAGAAATACCCGCTACGCAAGGTCGGGCGGGCGCAGGGAACCGCTCCCGCGGTCGACTATGAATTTGTCGACGGCAAGGGAGATCTCGGGGTCATTGCCTCGGTCACGGAACCGTTTTGCGGAAGCTGCACGCGCGCTCGGCTCACGGCCGACGGCAAGCTGGTGACGTGCCTTTTCTCGAGTGAAGGCAGCGACGTCAAAGCGCGCCTGCGCTCGGGAGCCGACGACGACGAACTGCGGGCCTGGATCGAATCGATTTGGCGGAAACGGAATGACCGCTATTCCGAGGAGCGCTTTCAGGCGATGCAGTCCGACGAGGGGTACGAGGCCTCGGGGCGGAAGAAGATCGAGATGATTACGCTGGGCGGGTAGGGGCCGCCTCAGACTGACTTGTCACTCATCGTGAGTCGCGCCCTCCGCTGTATTGTGGCGGCACAGTGGCCCGCCAGAGGGATGGCCCTGGCTCCGTCAGGAGCCCTGGAATCCAGCCCACGGCTTCAGCCGTGGGAAAATGGACGCCAAGCGGAAAGCCCCAGAGGGGCGGCGGAAACATGAGTTTCATGAGGGCGAGGACATGTCGCTGCTTGAGACGAACGAAATGGAGTTTGACGAACGGCCTCTCCGGGGACGATTTCCTACGCCCCTACCAGGGCTTGTCTGGTTATTGGATACGTCCCCACGGCTGAAGCCGTGGGCTAAATTCCGAGGCCCCTGCCGGGGCCGCGAAGCATGTGGCTCGAACCGGCTGAGACCCGGCCTGACTTTGGGCTGGGACCGGCCCGAGTGCCGGTCGCTACCGACCGCCGGCCTCTACTGCCGCCCCCGAAATTCCTCGAACCAGTTCTCAACTACGCGGATCTCCGAGCGCTCGTGGTCTTTCGTGTCGAGCGTCAGGAAGCGCTCGCCGTCGGCGGAAACGTCGTAGCGTTGGGCGTGGACGAGATCGGTGAGGTCCGGAATCGAGAACAAGGGCCTTCGCTTCCTCGTCGCCGAGCAGATGTGGGGCGAGGAATTTCAGAGCCACGGAGCGGTCGAGCTTGGTGTCGTCGGCCTTGTAGACGACGCCCATCCCGCCTTCGCCGAGTTTTTCGGTGATCTTGTAGTGAGAGACGGCTTGGCCGATCATGGTCGGTTCCAGCGGGTAGCGTAGCGCAGAATGGTCGAGAGCGCCCACGACCCGGCGCCCCCGACGTGGCTTGAAAGCGCCGGCCTTGCCGCGCACCGACGTGGCGTGAGCGTCCACGCTTGCCGCGCACCGATTCATCGGTTCGTATCGCTGAATGCGCGAGATCCGACAATGCGGCAATCGAAGACCCGCCCCGATGACTCGGGGCGCGGCAAGGCTGGAGCCTCACGCCACGTCCCCGCCAGACCGGCGATCACCTGATGGCGGCGCCGGCCCCCATCCCGCGCATCCCCACGCTCTACGATTCCCAGGCCACGGGGCCGCGCAGTTCACCCCATTCGCCGGCCATGCGGCGGCCGGCGTCGGAGAGCTTGGTCAGTTCGGTTTCGCTCAGGGGTTGATACGCGCGTACCATCTTGGCCGCTTTGCGCACCTCGTTGGCGTTTTTCATTCCCAGAATCGCGACGGAAAGCCCCGGCAGGCCCAGCGCGTAGCGCATGGCGTCTCGATAATGCTCGGCCAAGCGGCCGTCTTCTTTGTCTACCTGCCCGCCCAGGATTTTCATTGCGACGACGCCCAGCCCCCGGCGAGCGGCCTCGGTGAAGACGGTTTCTTCAAAGTTGTAGGTGTGGCGATCGACGAAGTTCGCCGCGCACATGACGACCTCGATGTCGCCGGTCTCGATAATCGGCAGCGCCCGCTTGGGACGCAGGTGGCAGGTGAGGCCGATGTGGCGCACGACGCCGCGTTTTTTCAAATCGCGCAAGCCCCCCAAAGCCCCCAACGGTCCGGTCAGCACGTCGAGGCTCGGGAAGCGATCGGTGCGGCCGACATTGTGTAAGTGGACGATGTCGAGGTAGTCGGTTTGCAGCTTGCGGAGGCTTTCTTCCACTTGCCAGGTCGCGTCTTGGCTGGAGGTTGCTTCGACTTTGGAGACGAGGACGAATTTGTCGCGACGGCCTTTGAGAGCGTGACCAAGGCGGATTTTCGACTGCCCGTAAATCGGCGCCGTGTCGATGTAGTTGATGCCCTCGTCGAGTAGGGCGTCGACAACTTGATTGGCTATGGCTTGATCGGCCTGGGGATCGCCGATCTGCGCCGAGCCGAGTCCCAGCAGGCTGACCTCAAGCCCCGTCTTGCCTAGTTTCCGACGAAGCAAGGTACGCGCGGCGAGTGCGGCGGTGAGAGACGAACCGGCGGCGATGGCGGCGAGTGCCGGAGTGGCTCGGCGGCCCAGCTCACGTCGGGTCAGTTTGGATTCGTCGCGGTTGTTTTCCATTGAGGACCTCCTGTTTCATAAGGGGTGCGCAATAAGTTCCTATCGCCCTTTCAGGGCTCAGCCTCGTTTTGTTCCGTACCCAGGGTTCCGCCTTCGGCTCCACCCCAGGCTATATTCCTGCCGCCGCTTCGCGGCTCTCGATCGCCAACCGGCCCGGGGATTCCAGACCAATAACTAGCCAGCTCACAACGTCGGCTTGATCGTGATGAATCCGGGCAGGTTTTGGTTCTCGCTCCCCAGTCCGTAGAGCACCCAGGCGCCCATGCTGGGACGCGTGAACGAAAAGGTGCCGGTAAAAAGCTGCAACATCGCCGCGCCGTGATCGACTCCTTCGCCGCGGCGGCGGGGACGCAAAAAACGAGGGCAATACCGAGAAGCAAGAGAGTTTCGGGAGCCTGCCCGCTCCCCTCGATCGAGAGATCGGAAGACCTCCGACGACGCCACATGGTGTGATTATGCCACAGAGGCCGCTGCCCGAATTAGGAAACGCCTACGACCCCGCGCGATGCTCAACGTCGCTCCGAAGGGGGTTCAAGCCGCGTTCGACTTCAAGAATAACTCGTCGGCGATCTCGATATGCAGCTTGAAATTGTCGCCTTCGGCGTCGCATTGCTTCACCGAACCCAGCCCGCGGTACTCATAGCCGGCAAGTAAGACCACCGAAGGCACTGGAACGGCCTCCCCCGCCGTAACGACGACTTCACCGGGTTCGCCGTTCTCGATGGCAACGCAGGCCGAGGCCACCGCACCGTCGCTGTCGACCCAAAGCAGATCCGCTTGGCCCAGTGCGGTCGTTTGGCCGCTTTCGGAGCGGCCGTTTTCCTTTCGGTCCGCGGTCACGCGGAAGCCGTCGTCGGCCCGCGCGCTGGACTGAATGTAGTACGGTTCGCCGCCGCGACTTTCGGAGATGATCCACAACGGCGCGTCGAGCGGAGGGCTCTTCGGCATCAACAAGACGTTTTCCGAGTCGGGGTCGAACTCGACCGTGACGAAAATCGGCGTCCCCGCGGTGTGAATCCAACCCGCCGTCGCGGCCGTGGAGGGGGGCTCCTCGATGGTCGGCTCGTCAACTACCGGCTCGGGCGCGGAATCCTCAACGGGTCGGCCCTTCGATCGAACCTCGAAACCGAGCGAGCGTCCGGCGTCCCGCCATATTTTGGTGAATCGGTCCATACCCGCAGTATCGGGAGGTCCCCCGCCGACTCGCAATCAGCCGGACACACTAGTTTACTACCTCGGAAAAGTACTACTTGCGGACTCGGGCAGGCGGGGAAGCAGTCCAACCCACAGCGAAGACAAACCTTGCGGCTCGGTCAGCCAGTCCGCGGCAATAAGTCCAGGTCGGTAAAAGTTCGAAGGTAGCCGGCCAGTTGGTGGTCGTAGGAAAACAGCGGCTCGTGGTGCACCAAGGTCCGTCGCAAGGAAGCCGCCTCGTTAGGGGCTCAGGACTTCCCGCGCCCACATCCCCGTTTTCGGCGATAATGCGGGGCGGCGCGACGGGAGGTTCGACATGCAACCGACAATTTCGCGGAGGCGGGTTTTGCGCCGGGGCGGTATGGCGGCGGGGTTTGTGGCCCTGGGCGGCCGCGGCCGGACGGCCGGCCCTCAAGGGGTGGTCGAGACGAGACGGGTCATCACGCGGCGGCCTCATCTCTACCATGGCTGGCCGACGCTTGCGCGCCGGGCGAATGGAGAGTTGCTGCTGGTTTCCTCGGCCGGGCGGGAAGCGCACGTTTGCCCCTTTGGGCGGGTTGAACTTATGCGGTCCCGAGACGGGGGCAAGAATTGGAGTTTTCCACGCGTCGTGATCGACGGGCCGATCGACGACCGCGACGCCGGGGTGGTGGAAACCGCGAAGGGGTCGTTGCTCGTCACGACGTTTACCTCCGTGGCGTACGAGGAAAGGCTCCGCAAAGCGTTGGCGGCGAAACCCGGTTCGGACGAGGCATGGCCGGCGGAAAAGATCCGCCGTTGGCAAGCGGTTCACGAGCGCGTGGGGCCGGCGGACCGAGAGATCGAGTTGGGCAGTTGGATGATTCGATCGACCGACGGCGGGCGGTCGTGGTCGAAGCCCTACCGTTGCCCGGTCAACAGCCCGCACGGCCCTATTCAGTTATCCGACGGGCGACTGCTCTATGCCGGGAAGTTGTTCTGGTATGGCCGAGCCGGGCAGCACCAGGGACGCATCGGCGTTTGCGAATCGGTCGACGACGGTAAAAGTTGGCGCTGGCTGGCCGAGATTCCCACGCGACCCGGGGATGATTTCAACGAGTATCACGAACTGCACGCCGTCGAGGCAGCCGACGGGCGAATCATCGCGCAGATCCGCAATCACAACCCGACCAACCACCGCGAAACGCTGCAATCGGAATCCTCCGACGGCGGAAGGACCTGGTCGAGCCCTCATGCGATCGGCGTCGACGGATACCCTTCGCACTTGTTGCGACTCGGCGACGACCGCTTGCTGATGAGTTACGGACATCGCACCAAGCCGCTGGGCAACCAAGCGTGCCTCAGCGACGATCACGGGCGGAGTTGGTCCGAGGCAATGCTCCTCTCCGACGACGGCACGTCGACGGACTTGGGGTACCCCTCGACGATCGAGCTTGACGAACCCGGTCATCTCGTAACGGTTTGGTACGAACTGCTCGACAGCCCCGCGGGAGACCTGCCGCACTACAATACGCGCGGCCGTGATGAAGCTTGGTTCAAGATGACGCGCGATAAGCCCGGCGCGGTGTTGCGGCAGGCAACCTGGCGGCTGTCGAGCTAACCCGCATTTCTCACCGCCTGACGAGCAAAGCACACGATAGGCCCGCCATTACTTCGTTGCGCTTGCTCGCCGTGCTCACCGTACTGTTCGAGTACGCCTCCGCGCGCCAAGCGGCGCGCGCCTCGTACTGACGGACCCTTCATGCACTTTGCCTCGCCACGCGTGAGAAAAGCGGGCTAATTCCGGAATGTCCGGAAGAAGCACCCGAGCAAAACCAGAATCGGGCCGAAATCACTCGGCTCGCAGTCGGCCCGCCATTGATACACTGGGTGCATGGCTTCGTCGACAGCCGCCAAGTCTGTCAGCGTCGAACATTACTTGCCCGATGCCGCCTTTGAGCATTTTGAATACATAGACAGCGTCCCGGTTGAGCTGAACGTGGGAAGCGGTCCGCACGCCGTCATCCAAGCGAATTGCTCGATGCTTCTTCACCGTTATCTGAAGAAGACGCGAGCGGGCCGAGTCGCGACCGAGCTGCGTTGCCGGCTGGGCAAGGGCAACCCCCGCTTTTATCTGCCGGATGTCTCGGTGGTTCTGGGCGGTGATGAATTACTCCGCCCCGAAACGCGTTTTTTGGACCGCGCGCCGGAGTTTGTGATCGAAATCCGGTCGCCCGACGATTCCTTGCCCCGTTTGTTCCGCAAGATCGACGATTATTTCGCGGATGGAACAAGACTGGCCTGGTTGGTCCTCCCGGAAGAATCCTGCGTCTTGGCCCTGGCTCCCGGGACCCCCATGAAGACGTATATGCTCGGGGAAAGACTCGATGGGGGCGAAGTGCTGCCCGGCATGGAAATCGCGGTGGACGAGATTTTCGCTTGACCCCCTGGCGCTTTTCCTCCATTCCCGTTCATGACTTGGAGTCGCGCCACGCTTCCCAACCGGCGACAACGATAGTCCATGAGAATCCTGGTTTTCTCGGACATTCATAGCGACCTCGGCAGGCTGCGGGAGCTCGCCGATACGCCGGCCGACATCTACATCGCCGCCGGAGACTTGGTGACCTGGTCGAGGGGGCTTTCCGATTGCGGGCGGATTCTCGAAGCGTTGGGCGAACGGGTGTGGGTACTTCCGGGGAACCACGAGTCTTCCGAACACATCACGCGCTTTTGCGGACAATTCGGCTTCCGGGACTTCCATGAGAAGGTTTTCGAGGTCGGCGGCTATCACTTTGCCGGACTGGGGTATTCGAACCCGACGCCCTTCAACACCCCAGGCGAATACACCGAACAGGAACTCAGCGATAAGCTCGAGAGCTTCGCCGAGCTATCCCCGCTGGTGTTGGTTTGCCACGCCCCGCCCCACGAGACGAAACTCGACCAACTCGGAAACGGCGGGCACGCGGGCAGCCGGGCCGTGCGCGACTTCATCGACCGCCGTCAACCCGAGCATTTCTTTTGCGGACACATTCACGAAGCGGCGGGTGTGACCGTCGAGCTGGGCGCGACCCGGGCGTCGAATGTCGGCAAGCAAGGCTATTTGCTCGAGATTTGAGCCCCGCACTCGCCGGCAGCTCTTAAAATTAGGTTCGGAATCTCCTCGCTGCCCAGCTCCCCGACGTGGCGTGAGGCTCCAGCCTTGCCGCGCCCCGAGTCATCGGGGCGTGTCTTAGCCAGGATTTCCATTTTGGCCCTGGCACGGTCACAGGATACACCCCCGCTGCGCCGAATACCACGTCTTTTCGCGCTGAACCCTGCACATCACCTCCGCCGGTAGGCGCCAGGGCTCGTCCGTCCGCTCACAGACGTTGATTGAGCGGACTGAACGGCGCTCCGGCCGACACTGCTCCCTGCGAAACCTTTTTGGAGCCAAAAACTGTTGATCCTCGCCCGGGCAACGCTACCCACCCGGCACAGGCAGCGCCCAGATCCTATGCAGCATGTCACCGAACAGCCGCCGGTTCAGATGCCCCTCCGCCAGCAGCAACCAGTAGTAGCGAGCATGCTTGACCAGCCGACCGCCGGTCTTCATCAACCTGTGTTGCAAACTCGTTAGCGACCAGCTTTTGATTCGCTGCGGCAGCCCTAGCCGCCGCCACAGGTTGCCCAGGTTGTAGGCCGGCACGCTGAGTTGCAGCCGTACCTCGTTGGCTCGGAAGCGGTGACACGACAAGCGGGTCCAGTGCGTGGCCTGTTTGCCTTCTTTGATCCACTGCTCCGCCGTGCCGCGCTTGTTGTAGAACCGCACGACCGAGCGGCTCGGCAAGCTCATGCTCGTCACGACAAATCCGACGCGCGGGAATAGTTCGCCCTGGTGATGCTCGACCTTGGCGACAACTCGCCTTGCCTTCGACCAGCTCTCGGCCTGATAGCGAAAACTCTTGTAGCGCACTAGGGGCTTGGCGTTCGGCCTGCCCGGTGGCCGAAACAGGATGTCCTCGATCTCCAGCTCCAGGCTCTTGTTCGCCGGGATGCGAATCACGTAGTCCACGCCGCGCTC
This sequence comes from Bryobacterales bacterium, assembly GCA_965238125.1. Taxonomy (GTDB): domain Bacteria; phylum Acidobacteriota; class Terriglobia; order Bryobacterales; family UBA6623; genus UBA6623. Next base: position 3,543,922 of record OZ250179.1, read on the forward strand.
CTCCATCGCCTCGTAGATCTCGGGCTTGGCGAAGGCGGCGTCGGCGCGGAACGTCACCTGTTTGCCCTCCGCCTGTTGTCGTTCGATCTCCGGCAGTAGCAGCTCGTCCCAGTCCTCGGCGCTGTGCACGTTGCCGGGACGCAGCTTCGCGCCTAGGCAGTCGCCGTGCTGGTTGAACAGCAACAGCGGGTGATAGCAGAGGGACTCAAAATGGCCGTTGTAGGCACTGCCTTCCTGTTGGCCGTGGACGGGGCTCTCCGTGGAGTCCATGTCGAGCACCACGCGGTCTGAACCGTCGGGAGCTTCGGCTTGCGCGACCAGCTCCCGGTTCACTGCCATCAGCCCCAGCAAGTTCTCTTCGCTCGCCAGCATCTCCGTCTCGAAGCCATGCAGCGTCGAGGTCAAGGCTGCTCCGCGATCCCAGTTCCTCTTCGAGCCGATCAAGCGAAAGGTCGGATCGGCGGATACTCGAACGGCGTCATTGAGGTCCTCGTAGCCAGCGAGTCGGCTGTAGACCGACTGCCGCAGCAGATCGGCCAGCGGGAACTTCTTGTTCAAGCCTTGTCGCGAGTCGCTGAGATGCTCGTCGATCAGCTTCCCGAGTCCGAGTCGTTCATCCAGTTCGCGAACGAGAATCAGACCGCCATCCGAGGTGACTCGCGATCCTTGGAAATCGACTTTGAGAAATCCATTGAACGTGAGCTGAAACGGCTTGTTTTCTTTTTCACCCATCGGGTGTTGACCTCCATGGCGTCCTTATCGGGCTCTAGCCCCTATCAATAAAGACGCTGAAGGTCGCTGGATGGTCTGAAGCTCATACATCAAATTGAAAATGCGGGCTTAGGTTCCCTCCCGGCGAGAGATCGCGCATTCGGGGATACGAACCGATGAATCGGTTCGCGGCAAGCGTGGACGCTCACGCCACGTCCCACGTCCCCGCCGGGCCGGCGATGACTCGCGTGACTTGACTAGGATCGGTCCATCGTCGAGCGTGGAACGGCGCGCGCCAACCTCCCCCCCCGACTATGCAAGAAAATCAACCGATCAACGCGCCGGTCGAGACCACAACGTCAACCAAGCCCGAAGCGGTTTGCCTCTACTGCCCCTGCTGCTCGAAGGGATTGACCGAAGTGCGCTGCAAGCTGCTGTTCGATCGCCGCGGCTATTAGGGGATATGTCCTACGCAGTGTTTAACAAGCGCTACTGGTGGGTTCGCAAGGTGTTTGCTGAAGCCAAGCGGGAAACGCGCGAGGACCAAAGACGGTGCAATGCTCTGTTGGAGTCCGGGAGCCGTTCCTGACGCGATTCTAGGGCTGTCAAGGCGTTCGGCCCCTTGTTGAGACCGCAAAGACCGCTCGGACCGGTCCTGGGAGGGATAGACGGGGCGGGAGGAGAGAAGTCGCCTTCAGAAGTGGAGCGCCGTGCTATCCGGCTTTATGAGCAAGAGCCGGGCGAGAGAATCGTTCCCGTCCGGCTTGGAGCGTACGTTCGGCGGTGGCGGCGATGGACGCGTGCGGGTCTCACCGGTTGCGTTGGGGATGCACAGGCACCCTAGATGCCACGCGCATTCGTGTGTTTCTGTTCGCTAGTCCTGAAAACACAAAATGCTGGCGGCGTTGGTTGAGCAGGTAAATGGCATCCAGTCTGTCCACCGCTCATCCTGGAATCTATTGAGTCTCGCAAAATAAAGTGACACCTTTTTGGGGTACGTACGTCTTTGTATGTATGGGAAATACAAAAGGCGTACGGCGGGATTTCGAGGCCCTGGAGAAGCGCCGTTTCAAAGCGATCCGGTTGGTCGAGCAAGGCTGTAGTCAGTCCGAGACAGCGAGGCGATTGAAGGTCGCGCGGCAAAGCGTCAGCGAGTGGCTGCGACGATACCGGCGTGACGGCGAAGCCGGGTTGCGCCAGGCCGGCCGCGCCGGCCGTAAGCCGCTGTTGGACGCCGCGCAGCTCGAACGCCTCGAGGCGTTGCTGCTGGAAGACCCCGAGGCGCACGGCTTCCCGACGCCGCTGTGGAGCTGTCCGCGGGTCGCTCGTCTGATCGGAGACGAGTTCGGCGTGCGCTATCACGAGGGCCATGTCTGGAAGATCCTGCGGGCGCTCGGTTGGAGCCCGCAACGGCCCGTCGGCAAAGCGCGGGAGCGCAACGAAGAGGCCATCCGCGGCTGGCAGCGCAAGACTTGGCCGGCCATTAAAAAAAAGCCCGCAAAGAAGAACGTACGATCGTCTTCATCGACGAAAGCGGATTGAGTCAGAAGCCGCATCGTTGCCGCACCTGGGCGCCGCGCGGCGAGACACCGGTGTTGGAGTTCAACTTCAACTGGGACAAGCTGTCGGTGTCGGCCGGGCTGACGTTGCGCAACTTTTACTTCCGGCTCTATCCCGGCGCGATCGGCGAGCTGGAGGTCATCGACTTCCTGAAGGCTTTGGTGCGCCACATCGACGGCCCACTGCTGATCGTCTGGGACCGGCTGCCGGCGCACCGCAGCCGCCTGGTGCGGGAGTTCATCCAGCTCTCCGAGGATCACATCGCAACGGAGTACTTGCCGCCCTATGCGCCGGAGTTGAACCCGGTGGAATACATTTGGGCGTACTGGAAGCAGCACGAGTTGCCCAACGTCTGCCCGAAGGACTACTGGGAACTCGACGAGCGCGCCCGCAAAGCGCTGCGGCGAATGCGCCGCAAACCGCGCTTGATTACCGCTTTCTGGAAACAGTCTTCTCTTTGTCTCGATTGACAGTATATTATGCGAGACTCAGTAGTACTTCCGAGAATGCCGTCCGCACCGGTATCCGTCCAGTCGCCACAGGATTGTCCATCGAAAAGTCCTGCGACATTGGTTCCCGTCCATGCGGCAATTGCGATACCCTCGCCCGTTTCTCTTCTGCCGATCGACGCTTGTAAACAAAATGGATTACCGCAATCCAGCAAGTCCGTAAAGTCATCCGCCACTAAAACGCCGTCTGTTCGTACGTAGGGTACTTTCGACTGCGTTACCCGGTCCTTGGCGTCCGTCGAAGAGTCGGAGAGCCATGCCGTATAGGTGCCAGGAAGACCTGCCTCTTGCGCCCGAAGATTACAGATGTTGTCTGCGCCCTCGAGGCCTGTCGCACCTGCGCCCTCTGTTTTAAGGCCTCCCGTGTGATTGCTACTTGAAATGAAGACAAGCCTCTCCAAGCGACCGCACAAGGCTACTGCGTCGGCCGAGGGGAGGGCGGCACCCAAACTAATGACGATCTCCTGACAAACAACCTTCTTGATGAGCGGGGAATCTCCGCTGCTTCCCCCACCTTTACCCTTGCTCTGTGCCTTCACCGCCTTGGGGGGCCCCAAGGCTGACGTTGCGAGGAGTAGAACGGCCACCAACGCGAGCACATAACCAGTAAACCTTTTCATGATGTGTTTTCCCCTTCCCGTTCCTTGATTTGGCATTCACAGTGAGTCACGGGAAGGACCCCACCGCAGAGGTTGACGCCCAATCCTGTCGCACGCGCACCCCGTATTGAGATCGCCGGAGTGCCAAATCCAAGACGATGGGGCGCTATCCCCTGTAAAACTCACGTGTACACTTTAGTACGCGGGGGAGGGTGGTTGTCAATGCCACTTGGGTGCGCGACATAAATGTGGGAGCTTGTGGGTTTGTCTTTTTTTGTGGCGTTTTTCCTTGCGTATGTATACGCTAGGTAATAAGGAGGTGCCCCGTGCCCCAATCTCTCGCTGCCCTCGAACGACAACGTGCCGCGATTCTCTCCGAGATCCTCCACTTAGGAGACTTTCGCAGCGGCTCGATTACCGCCACCCGCGGCCGCTGCGGCAAACCGAATTGCCGCTGCCACCAACCCGACCAACCGCCCCATGGTCCGCATTTCCGCCTCACCAAAAAAGTGAGCGGCAAGACCGTGACTGAGACCTTCTCTTCGCCCGCGGATCGCCGCAAGGCCGAACGCCAGGTGGCCGAGTTTCATCGCTTCCAACAACTCAGCCGGCAATTGCTCGATGTCAACGAAAGCATTTGCCGTCTGCGACCCGCCGCAGACACCCCGAAGCCCCAGGAAAAAAAACGGCCGAAACCATCCGCCACGAAGTCGCCCAAGAAGTGACGCAGCTGCTCGGGGTCATCTTCCGCGGCCAACGCCGCGGCGACCCCCTCGATCTCGAAGCCGTCGAGACGGCGGTTCGCGGCACCATGCATCGCGCCGGGACCACGCTGCTGAGCAAGTTACTGTCGTCCTCCGAGACCGTGCCGTCCCGAATCCCCTGCCCCTGCGGTCAACAAGCTTGCTGCCGCGATACTCGCCCCAAACAACTCACCACCGTGGTGGGCGAGGTGCGTTTCGAGCGCGCCTACTACCTCTGCTCGACATGCCGCCGGGGACAAAGCCCGCGCGACCGCGAACTCGACATCGAAGGCACCGCCTGCTCGCCCGGCGTGCGCCGCATGATGGCGCTGGTGGGCAGCGAAACTTCTTTCGAGCAAGGCCGTGAACAACTCGACGTCTTGGCCGGTCTCGACGTTACCGCCAAGTCCGTCGAACGCCATGCCGAGGCCCTCGGCGCCGACATCGAAGCCCGCGAGCAAGTGGCGATCCAACGCGCCAAGCAACTCGACTTGCCGCACGTCGCCGCCCCCGCCGTGCCCCTGCTCTACATCGAAATGGACGGCACGGGCATTCCCGTCGTGGCCGCCGAGACCGCCGGCCGTGTCGGAAAAACCGCGGGGCGGCCGGCCCGCACCCGCGAGGTCAAACTCGGCTGCGTCTTCACCCAAACCACCACCGACGAACAAGGCCGGCCGCGGCGCGACGAGAACTCGACCAGTTACAGCGCGGCGATCGAGGGAGCCGAGGCGTTCGGCTTGCGGCTGTATACGGAAGCTTGGCGGCGGGGCTGGAGCCGTGCTCGCAAGAAAGTCATTCTCGGCGACGGCGCGCCCTGGATCTGGAACCTGGCACATCAGCACTTCCCCGGCGCCGTTGAGATCGTCGACCTTTACCATGCGCGGCAGCATCTGTGGGAGTTGTCGGCGAAACTGTTCCCGAGCGATGAGCGCCGGCGGAAACGTTGGGCCGCGCGGTTGTTGCACAAGCTCGAACAAGGCAAGATCAAGGCGTTGGTGAAAGTCTTACGCGGGTTCTCCACGCCGAATCAGGAGTCGGCCCATTTGCTCGCCAACGAGGCGGACTACTTCGAGCGCAACGCCGAGCGGATGCGGTATCCCGAGTTTCGCCGCCAGGGATTGTTTGTCGGCTCGGGAGTGGTCGAGGCGGGCTGCAAGAAGGTGATCGGCGCGCGGTTAAAGCGCTCCGGCATGTTCTGGACGGTGCGCGGCGCCAACGCCATCATCGCGTTGCGCTGCTGTCGGCTGAGCGGAAGGTTCGAGGATTACTGGGAGGCCCGTGCCCGCGCCGCTTGATTTCCCACATTTATGTCGCACACCCATGCCACTTCGGTCACAGGCCCTAGGCACGGCGATAGTCGATGGCCATGGAATCCCGGTGGCTGTCCGCATGGCTGAGGATTTTGTAGTGCCATTTATTTCTCGACACATAACCCACGCCGATCACCGCACAGGACAAGACCGCCCGGCACACGCGCCTCGACGAGCAGGGCCCTTTTCGTTTTTCTGTTTTTCATTTTTTCACGCACTAGAGGAGGCAAATCTATTGCGCCTCTGCGCGGTCGAGAACCGGTGCAATGGATCGACCCGCCCCCCCTCGATTTGTCTTCAGATTAGATGAGCTGCGCGGATTACTACTAGAAGCGCGGCGGACCTGCTAGGGACCGAAAGAAAACGCACTGGAAAACTATGCCGCCGCAAGGCCTCGCCGATCGCCCGTTCCGTATCTTCCCGCGTCATTTTCGTGGTGATGAAAAGTTCTTGCCGTGCGCCGGCGGCGAGGGCAATCGCCTTCCACCCGGTTTGGGTCGGCGTGGTGACGCGAACCTTCACCGGCCCCCGCGCATCGCGAACTTTGCGAATCCTACCGGGAATAATCGACTGGATGGCCGGCGTGGCGGCAAGCAGGTCCTCGAGAACCCGCCGTAAACCCTCGATGATTGAGTGCTCGACCTTGAGACGGTTATTGGCGGCGCGCAGTCGCATATCGATTGGCCCTGGAAAGTTCTCCCGCGGGCTGAGAGGCCGTGAAAAAATGGGGACTGTATCGAGCACCGGCCGAAAAAGTTTCCTTGCATCAAGAACTCGCTCGGCGCGAAGTGGACTGTCCCCCATTTTTTCACAGCCCCGCCCGCGGGGAAAAGCCGATCGCGGGTGAAGGCCTTACCCGATGCTATCATGAGTCTCCATGAAGGTCGCCCCGCTGCCGACGCTCGTGATCGTGGGGCGTCCGAACGTCGGTAAGTCCACTCTTTTCAACCGTATCACGGCCAGCCGCCGCGCGATCGTCGGCGATCAACCGGGCATCACGCGCGACCGTATCCGCCTTGAAGCCCGGTGGCGTGGGCGGCCCTTCGCAGTGACCGACACCGGCGGCATGCTCTTCGGGGAAACCGACGAATTCCCGCGGCTGATCGGCGAGCAGGTGCTGGTTGCCGTCGAGGCGGCTTCGCATTTGATTCTCATCATGGACGGGCGCTCGGAGATCACCGCCACCGACCGCGAGTTGGCCGATCTGTTGCGGCGCACCGGCAAGCCGGTCTCGCTGGCTGTCAACAAATGCGACACGCCGGAGCGAGATTCCCTGGCCGCTCAATTCCACGAGTTGGGGATCGAACCGCTGTTCGCGATTTCGGCCGAACACAACCGCGGCGTCGAGGCGTTGCTCGATCACACCACCGCGGAATTCCCCTCCGGCGAAGACGAGGACCCGACCGAGAAGCCCATTCGCGTGGCCATCATCGGACGACCGAACGTCGGTAAGTCCACGCTGCTCAATCGCCTGACCGGCCTGGACCGTTCGATTGTCTCCGCGACGCCGGGCACGACCCGTGACGCGGTCGATGAAACGGTCGAGCGGGGCGGGACTACCTTTCAATTCGTGGACACGGCCGGCATTCGCCGCAAGGGCAAGTCCGCGGAAGCGGCCGAAAAACTCAGCGTCGTGATGGCGCAGCGCCATATCCGGCTGGCCGACGTCGTTCTTACCCTCGTCGATGCCGACGAAGGCGTGGCGGCGCTCGACGCCAAGATCGCCGGCTATGCCCACGACACCGGGAAGGCCCTGATCGTGGTGGTCAACAAATGGGACCAAGCGCCTCGGGCGCACTCGAAACGAGCGGCTGTCACCGACTTCACCGAGAAAGTCCGCCGCGCCATGAAATTCCTCGACTATGCCCCGGTCTTGTTTATTTCAGCCTTGACCGGACAGGGAACAGGCGAGATCTTCCGAAACATCCGAAAAGTCTACGGCGCCGCGAACCGGCGCGTGACAACGGGCGAGTTGAATCGGTTTCTGGGGGAAGTCGACTTCGACCGAGCGACGTTTCCGGGATTTCGCAAGCCGGTCATTCGCTATGTCACCCAGGCCACCACCGCCCCGCCGACATTCGTCTTCTTCGCGGGCGGGGCGAAGAAATTTCATTTTTCCTTCGAGCGTTTCTTAGTGAATCAACTCCGAGCGGCCTTTGATTTCGAGGGCACGCCGCTGGTGATCAAATCGAAAAAGGCAAAGCGGTGACGGGCCAGCTCCACAAGCACTAAGCCTGAGAAAGGCCGCTCTTGCGGGCTGATTCGAAGCTCTCCGCGCCCGAGCTTTATAATGGAGCGGTGGCGCGCACGAAAGTTGCATTCCAGGGAGCGCGGGGGGCTTTTAGCGAAGAGGCCGCGCGGCAATTGCTGGGGCCGGATTTGCAATACCTGCCTTGTGAGCGCTTCGAGGAAGTTTTCCGCGCTCTCGCCGACGGCAAAGTCCGTCACGCCGTCGTGCCGATCGAAAACACTCTCGCCGGCTCGGTTCACGAAAACTACGATCACCTTCTGAAATTTCGGCTGCCCATCATCGCCGAAACGCGGGTGCGCATCGTGCACAACTTGATCGTGCGGCCCAAGACGAAGTTTTCGGGCATTCGGCGCGTGCTGTCGCATCCGGTGGCGTTGGGGCAGTGCTTGCGGTTTTTCGAGAAAAATCCGCAACTCAAGTCCGAGGCGTTCTACGACACCGCGGGCAGTGTCGAACATGTGATGCGGGGAGACGACCGGTCGACGGCCGCGATCGCCTCGGCCGCGGCGGCGGAATACTACGGCGGCAGGATCCAGCGCCGTTCCATCGAAGACGACCACCGCAATTTCACGCGGTTCTTTCTGTTGGCGCGGAAGGCGCCGAAGAGGCGTCCGGCGGGGACCCTCAAGACCTCCATCGTTTTTTCGACCAAGAACACCCCGGGCTCCCTTTTCAAGTGCATGAGCGCCTTTGCGCTGCGCGATGTGAACCTGATGAAAATCGAGTCCCGGCCGTTCCGAGGTCGGCCCTGGGAGTATCTTTTCTACGTAGATTTCATCGGCTCGCCCGAGGAAGAACGATGCCGCAACGCCATGTCGCACTTGTCGGAGATGACCGAATTGCTGGCCGTGCTGGGATGCTACCCGCAGGCGAAATGAGCCGCCGACTCTTTCGCCCGGCGGGCCGTGAAAGCCGGAGCCGAGGCCGCCCAACCAAGTACCGCGGTTGGCCAAATCACGCGCCGCGGCCGGCCGGTCAATGTTGCCGTTATGAAAATCCGTTTGCTCGACATTGCTCACGCCCGCTCGGGCGACAAAGGCGACACGGTCAACATCGGGCTGATCGCCCGCGAAGAACGTTTCTATCCTTTGCTGGTCGAGAAAGTCACCGCCGAGCGCGTCAAAGAACACTTCGCCGAATTGTGCAAGGGCCGGGTGGAAAGGTTCGAGTTGCCCAACCTGGGCGCGCTGAACTTCTTGCTGCATGAGTCCCTCGGCGGCGGCGGCACCGTATCGCTACGGACCGATGCGCAAGGGAAAACATTCAGCGCCGCCCTGCTGCGCCTGGAGATCGACGCCCCCGACGGGGTGCTGAGGACCGCTGATTGACCGCAAGCATCCACGACCCGGACGGGAGAAACTACCCATGATGAAACTCTTCGCATTCTGTATTTTCCTGCTGACCGCCGCAACCGCCCTGCTGCCGGCGCAAGCCCCCGACCCCAACGCGAAGTTCACCGAAGATCGCAAACACATCCTGTTCCTCGGCGGGCAGCGCTACTACGCCCATGACGCCGTCTCGAAAGCGATGTATACGATGGCGAAGCTGGGCGAGGAATCGGGCTTGTTCGATGTGATGTTCCGCACCGATTTCCAGCTCGTGACCAAGCAGGAGATCCCTCAATACATCAACGCCAAAAACCTCAACTATTTCGACGCCGTCATGTTTTTCACGCAGGGGGATTTTCCGCTGAGCGAGCAATAACGCGCCGACTTGCTTTCCTTTGTTCGCGAGGACGGCAAGGGTTTGCTCGTCGCCCATAGCGGCACCGACCACAATCGCTGGAAGTTCTCCGGATCCAGCAATATGTCGATCGAGAACCAGGGCGGCTGGCCCGAATTCACCGAGATGGTCGGAGGCGTCTTCATCAATCATCCCTGGTTGCGGAAAGTCAGGATCAACCTCGAGGACCGCGCTTTTCCCGCCACCGAACACTTTCCGCCGAGTTTCGAAATCGAAGAAGAGATCTACCAAATCGTCAAGTTCTCTCGGGACAATGTGCGTGTGCTCATGACGCTCGATGTCGACACCGTCGACCTGGAAAACCCGCCGCTGGGACCGGTCGTCCGCAAGGATCTGGATTTCGCGATGGCGTGGGCGCGCGAGTGGGGGAAGGGTCGCGTCTTTGTCAGCCCGCTCGGTCACATCTTCGGAACCTGGGAGCGGGAGGATATCCAAAAGATGTGGCTCGAGGCGGCGCGTTGGGTGCTGGGGTTGACCGAAGGTGATGCAACCCCGCGGCCGCGGCCGGCCGAGTAGGGGCGGCCGGCCTATTTGCGCCGCCTATGCGGCCTGTCTTCCCTCATCTCGGAAAGATCGCCCTGCCAATCGATGCGGCCGAAGAAGTCCGGCAGACTCTGAATTTTGCGCACGCGTAGAACTTCCACGAGCGCCGCATTGACCGCTGCGGAATAGGTCTTCACACGCAGTACCCGCACAGCTTCATCGAGAAGTTTCTCGTCGAGCAAGAGGTGCTTACGTTTCATGTTTTCATCGTACCCGCATCCGCCCCCATACGCTCCGGCTATGACCGGCTCAGAGCCGGTCGCGACTGTTGACCTAGGACCGGCACGAGTGCCGGTCACTACCCGGTCGACACGCCGCCCGACTCACTCCTCCCCGAAAAAGCGCCGCGGCGGCGTTCGTCGTGCGGCGTCTCCGGGCCGAGCGCGATGTAATCAAGCGAGCGCCCGCGGCCGTCGCCAAGGGGAAAGAATAGTGCGCCTTGCCCTATGTCGGCTGCGCGGGGCGCTTCCCACCCGCCCGCGGGGCTGCTTCAAGTTAAGCCCGTCGCAGCCGATAAATTTGTTGGGACCCTTGGGTGTCCGATATGCCCATGGGCCCGTTTTCCACTGCAACGAAACGGCGCCGCGAGGCGTCTTTCAGAACAGGCCCCACCGGATTTCGGACCAGTCGGGCGGAGGGGCTTACGTTAGGGAAAGACCCTAGAACAGCAGCAAAAGATGGAGGACTGCTTTTCCAAAAAAGAATCCAGCCGCTTGATGCCGGGCGTCGGTCTGATGTATTCTTCAACTTAGCCTTCAATTTGTAACGGGCGTCATCCCTCCAAGGCGCCAGGTAGTCTATCGGGCCGCACCGGCGGGTTTACATTTCTTCTGGGGTCCTGCGGTAGTTGGTCTTTTCGTTGGGGATTCGCCGACAACGGTTGGCAATCACCGAAACTTTTCGCTTGAACCTTATGCCACGTGAAACCTCGGGGAACTTTCCGGGCCGCAAGTCCGGAAGGCCTCCCAAGCACAAAAACCGCAAGAACCGCAAAGGCGGGTCACAAGCCGGCAGGAACGGCCAGGGCTTTCAGCAGCCCTCCACGTCGGGGGGCGCCTGCCAGAAATGCGGGCATCCTGCCCGCGACGGCAAGCTTTGTGACTTTCATCGGAACTTGCTCAACTCGATCCGCAACGGGTTCCGCTAAGGCGCCTCCCGGTCGGCCGAGCCGGTGAGCGCGGTTCCCGTGCCGCCACAAGAGCGGTCTTGCGCCTGCGCGGGACAAAGCAGTGGACCCGGTCTGAAGTCTGGGCGCGGCCTTCATCGACGACCGCCAAGCCGCGATCGCGCTGCAGGATTCGCGAAAAACTCCGATCGGGTACAGTATGTCCCGACAAGCGGGCGCCGCTCCGCTCGACATCCGCCTCCATGGCGATGCCGCCTGGGCGCTGGCGTCCAACGCCGTCGCCGCACTTTCCCCGGCGGCCTTCTTTATCGTCATCGTCAAACTGGGCTCGGTCGAAATGGCCGGGGCTTTCGGTCTCGCCTTGGCCGCCGTTTCGCCGGTGATGCTGCTGGCCCGGTTGCAAACGCGCTCGCTGTTGGTTGCCGACGGCGATAGCGAATTCACCGTCAGAGACTACTTCGGCCTTCGTCTCGTGGCGACCGCGACGGCGCTCGCCGGCATCGCGATATGGTTACGATTCTCCAACGCCTTCGCGTCGGCGGCCGCGGCGGTGTTTCTGACGGCAGTCGTCAAAGGGCTCGAAAACGGCGGCGACATCGCCCAGGGAACCTGGCAACGCGCGGGCCGGTGGAGAAGCATTACGGCGGCGGTTGTGTTGCGCGCCGTCGCTTCGTTGGCGACTCTTGGGATCGGCCTGGCTGTTTGGGACGACCTGACGCCCGCGCTGGCGCTGACAGCCGCGTCATCGGCGATCGTCTTGCTGGGGTTCGAGATCCCGCGCTGCCGCCAGCCGCGAGAAAGAGAGCGACTGTCCGCTCTCTCGGCCGACTTCCCACGTCGAGCAAGTCGGCTGGCCGCCCGCGCCGCGCCGCTGGGGTTCGTCGCCGCCCTGATCAGTTTGAACCTGCATCTGCCGCGCATCCTGCTTGAACGCCACCAAGGCCTCGAGGATGTTGCGTATTACACGGGAATGGCGCAGTTGTTGATGCCGGCCCACTTCGTTATGCAGGCCTTGGGGCAAACTTCACTCGGCAATCTGGCACGCTGGAGAACCCACGACCCCGTGGCTTTCCGAACTCGCGCCCGTCTGCTGTTAGGCGCCGCCGCCGTTCTGGGCCTCGCCGCGGTCGCCGCCGCATCTTGGTGGGGAGAAGCTCTTCTGCGGAGGGTCTACACCCCCGTTTACGCCCTGCACGCGTCGACGCTCCCATGGATGGGCTTGGCGCTGTGCGCGACATTGATCTGTTCGGCGCTGGGGTTTGTGCTGACCGCCTCCGGGTTCTTCCGGGCGCAGGTGCCGATCTATTTGGCGGCGGTGGTGGCGACCTGGATTGCGGGATCCGCCTGGATTCCGACACACGGGCTGCGTGGCGCGGCTTACGCGAGTCTGGCCGGGTGGATGGTTGCCGCGATGGGCAGCGCGGCCGCCGCGACCAAGAACCGCCGTGCCATGGTGCACCAGAGGCGCCAAGCAGCCGGGGAATTGGCGACCTAACCCTACCGAACCCCAAATTGCCTGCCGGGGCCGGCCCCGGCCGGGGCTGCGGAGCATGTGTTTGCCCTCGAGTCCAACGCTACCCAAGGGACGGCCCGAGCGGCGCGCCGCCACGCCGCCGGATTGATATCCCTTCCTACGTAAGGAGCCTCAAGTGAAGAGCGTTGTGGCTAACGGGCGGAGCCGGCCACTTCGACCGGAGCTTGCTCGTCGCTTGTAACCGTCGAGCCGAAGGATTCGGGCTCCCTTTCGCACGCCAATCGGAGCCCCTGCAGCGCCAACTCAAAGCGGTCGCGGATGCCGGTCTTTTCGAAGATGTGCATCAAGTGAATCTTTACCGTGCCGGTGGCGATTTGGAGCGCCTCGCCAATTTCGCGGTTCTTCATTCCCTTGGCGACGAGCGCCGCTACTTGCTGCTCGCGGGGAGTCAGCGGGCGATTGCGGGGACGACCCAGCGGAGACTCCTTCGACAGGAGCAGGCTCTCGGTCCACAGTTGCTTTTCAGAGACGGCTCGCAGGCACTCGAGCAGCGTTTCCGTCGCGGCGGTTTTCTTGACGATGCCGCGGGCGCCGCTCTGCAGCACGCGAAAGGACTCGACATCGGAAATGGCCGCCGCCCAGAGCACGACCTCGGTGCCGGGACAAGCTCTGCGAAGTGGCGCGACCCATTCGAGAACCTGGTGCATGCCGAAGGAACGGTCGACAAGAGCCACGGCGGGCTCTAATTTCGGGATCTGAATCGACGCATCTTCGAGCGAACCGCACGCCCCGATCAGCTCGATCGATTCCGAGCCGGCGAGGGCGGCTTCCAGCCCCTGTTGAACGATCGCCTGCGGATCGCATAGAAAGACGGAAATCATCGACTGCCACCCTCCACACTTCGACGCGGTCAGCGCCGGCGAGTCTTCCTTCTGCCTCTTCCATCGTCGGTCGCGCCGATTTCCTTGAGTTTTCTCCGCGTAACGCTCTCGGTCCCCGCCCAACCGGGCCTCGGATCATTCGCCAACCGCGTAAAACACCTCATGTTCGGGCCGATAAGAGCAGGAACGGCCGTAGAGCATGGCCGCCGGTAAACTCCGCCGGCCCCGCCCGTCGGGGTCGGGGGCGCGATCGGAATTTGCAACGACAAGGGAGTCCAAATGAAAGAGAAACTTACATTTATGCTTCAGCGGCTTTATAACCTGGCCCACGACGAAGCAGGTCAGGATCTAGTGGAATACGCCCTGCTGGCGGGTTTCGTGGCGGTCGCCGCGGGAGCTTTGCTGCCCGGCATCAGCAGCAGCATCAGCACCATCTTCTCGAAGATGGGGAGCGTGCTCTCCGCGGCCGCGGCCTAACGCGGCGCGTGGAACGTTCCGAGCCGCCGCTTTCTTTGGAGCGGCGGCTCACTTGCAACAGCAAGAGAATCTTCGGACAACGAAAGGTGATGAGGCCCTCGCTTATGCGGCATCTTTGGACGTTTGGCTTTTGGAACGACGAACGCGCGCAGGACCTGGTCGAGTACGCACTGCTCGCGGGGGTAGTGGCGGTGGCGTCGGTCCTAGTATAACGTTTCATTAAAACATAACCATAGGACAATGTTTCCTGCTAGACTGGTCGCATGGCAGGAAAATCGAAGCGTCCCCCACTGCTGCTCACGACCGAAGAGGTGCAACATCTGAAACGGCTGCGGCGTTCCCGCAAGGCTCCGGCTCGGGAGGTGCGGCGCGCCGAGATTCTGTGGCGCTATCATGGCGGCGAGACAATCGCCGAGATTATGCGGGCCGTGAAGATGACCCGCAAGAGCGTTGCCAAATGGATCGAGCGAGCCCTCGCCATCGGAGTGCAAGCAGCGCTCAAGGATGCCTATCATCGTCCCTACGAGCCCCGCATCTCCGAGGAGGCCAAGGCCTGGGTGGTGCATTTGGCCTGTTGCAAACCCAAGGAACTGGGATACGCCGCCGAGTTGTGGACCCGCGGCGCGCTCGCTCTCCACGTGCGCCGGCATGCCGTGGAGGCGGGCTATCCGGCCCTGGGGCAAGCGGCCAAGGCGACCGTCCACCGGATTCTGGCGGGGCAGCCGCTGCATCCAGAGAAGGTGAAATACTACCTGGAGCGTCGCGACCCGGAGTTTGAGTCCAAGATGCGGCAGGTGCTGCTGGTCTACCGCGAGGTGGCCTTGCAAAATGAAAGCTCGGGCGAGGGCGGCCCCTCGCCGGGCGTGATCACGGTTTCGGTGGACGAAAAGCCCGGTGTGCAAGCGATCGCCAACACCGCCCCGGACCTGCCGCCGGTCCCTGGGCGGCATCCTTGTACGGCTCGGGATCACGAATACCAACGTCTGGGAACCTGCTCGATTCTGGCGGCGCTGGACTTGCACGACGGCCGCGTAACGGCGCGGGTCGAGCGGCGGCACCGCAGCCGCGAATTCATCTCACTGCTGAAGGATCTGGACCAATTCTATCCGGCCGAATGCACGATTCGATTGATCTTGGACAATCATTCCGCTCACATATCCAAGGAGACGAAGGACTATTTAGCGACGCGGCCGAACCGCTTCAAATATGTGCACACGCCGACCCACGGGTCCTGGCTGAACATTGTGGAGACGCTGTTTGGGAAGATGCCCCGGACGTTTTTGAAGCGCATCCGGGTGGAGTCCTGGGAGGAGCTTCGGGAACGAATCCTGCTGGGGATCGCGGAAATCAACGCCGCTCCGGTGGTCCACCGCTGGAGCAAGTTCGAGGCGCTCGAGGAAGCGCCTGAGTTGGGTATAGTTTAATGAAACGCTATACTAGTGCTGCCGGGCATGGCGGACAGCATGTTCACGGTCTACACGCGGCTGGCGTCGAAATTGGTCGAGGCGGCCGCCTGACCCGGTCAGCTCCGCGTCCGAGCGTGCCCATCGGAAGGGATTTGAGCGGCTCACTAACCGTAAAGGCCAAGGCCATCGATAGAACAAGCGATGAATTCCCGTGTCATAGTAACCCTAGCAATTTCCGCCGGAATGGCGTTGTTGGTAACCGGTATCTTCTACCAGGTTGCAGTTCGAGGCCGGGATGACCGGCCGGCCCCGCTCGCCGCAGCACGAGAAGTGGTCGTCGCGGCAAAGGACCTCTCGATCGGAGCGGCGATCGACAGCCAAGATTTACGTTTGGAGGAATGGCCCGGCGACAGAATTCCGCCCGGCGCCTTTGAAGACATCAACGACGTGATCGGCCGCGTGACCGTGAGTCGCGTGCTGGTCCAAGAACCGGTTGTCGACCGTCGGCTGGCGCCGCCCGGGTCCGGTGTCGGCCTGTCGCCCAAAGTGCCGCCCGGGATGCGCGCCATGGCAGTGCGAGTCGACGACGTGAACAGCGTGGCCGGCTTCGTTCTGCCCGAGGCCAGGGTCGACGTCCTGTTGACCGGTCAGCAGCTGGGCGGCGGCCAAGGCACACGCCTGACGAAGACCATCCTCAGTAACGTGCGCGTTATCTCCGCCGGGGAACATCTGACGCCTGACTCATCCGGGAGACCGCGGCGAGTACCGGTCGTCACACTGCTGCTTTTCCCCGAACAAGCGGAACTGCTGACCCTCGCCAAGACCCACGGGCACATCCAGCTCGTGCTCCGCAATGTCATGGACAAGGCGCCGACGAAAACGAAGGGCGTACGGGAACCGGACTTGTTCGCGCTCGACTTCAAACCCGTCCTGAAACTGCGGCCAGCGAGGCCCGCACCTCCTCCGGTCATGCGGATCGCTCCGCCCCCACAGCGAACAGTCGAAGTGACCTGCGGCAACCGCAAGTCGGTGCAGTCGTTCGGCGCGGGAGCATCCCGCAAATGACCAACGACTCCGCCGCCGGTCGTCCGCTCGGCGAGCCCATCCCATAGGTCGACGGCGGCTCCTTCGGCCCAAGACAAGGCGGGAGTAGGCAACGGTTTGAGAGGCGGAGCATCAACAACTTTGGCGGCCCTTTTGATAGGGTCCGACGGCGGTCTGCTCGACGAGTTCGCGACGGCGATCGGCGAGGTCCCGGAAGTTCGTCTTGCCGGGCGTCTGGCGGAATACCCCTCGGCCGGCGAACTACGCGAACGCGTGGACCGCGCCAATCCCGATATCGTGTTCATCGACATCGGCGCTCAGCCGGAGCAGGCTTTGGCCTTGCTCGGGCAGATCGTCGATTACTGGCCGCGGGTTTCCGCGGCGGCGATCTGCCGCCGCAACGACCCGGAGCTGATCCTGCGCTGCCTACGCGGCGGCGCTGCGGAATTCTTTTCGAGCCCCTTTTCGGTCGGCGATATCCGCCAGGCGGTCAAGCGTATCCTTAGCCGCCGGGTCGCCGAAACGGCCGACCAAACTCCCCGCCGCGGCCAAGTCTTGGCTTTCGCCCCGGCCAAGGGCGGCAGCGGAGCCACGACCCTGGCCGGCGCCGTGGCCTGCCATATCGCCAAGACCGACGATCAACGAGTTTTGCTGGTCGACTTGGACTTGACGACCGGACTGCTTTCGTTTCTTTTTCGCTCCAACCATCCCTGATAGCGTCGCTGACGCGCTGCAACATTCCGACCAACTCGATTCGTCGCTATGGAGCTCTCTGATCAGCGAGCCTAACGGCATCCATCTGCTGGCGGCCCCGGAGAAACCCGAAGTTTCCCTGAACGACACTCTCCCCGTGCAAGAAGTGCTGGAATTCGCGCGCTCGGAATACGACTACGTGGTCGTCGACCTCGGAGGCGTTTGGGAAGTGCCCTCGCTGGCGACGCTGCCGTTGGCCACGGCCATTCATCTCGTCTGCGCCGGCGATATGCCGTCGTTGTACTTGATGAGGCGCTCGATCCTGATGCTGGAGGAAAGCGGGTACAGCCGCGATCAGCTTCGGATTCTCGTCAATCGAATCGAGAAACGTTCCGAGCTCACCGTGGCCGACATGGAGAAGATATTCCGGGCGTCGGTGGACGCCACCTTCCCCGATGACCCGCAAGCGGTTCATCGGGCCTTGCGCGACGGCGCGATGTTGGCTGACAACTCGGCTCTCGGCAAGAGCATCGCGCGCTTCTCAAAGGGCTTTTCGTCGGTCGAACGGAAGGCGGCCAAGCCTCAAGGAATGCGGGCCCTCAAGGAACTGCTCGGCGGCGCCTAACCGAAGTCCCTTTCAGAGTCCTTTCAGGACCCGCGGCTGAGCGTCGACTTCCGTCGACGCCTCTGTTTCGACTACTCGAATTGCGGAGACCGGCCGGGATCTCACGTGTCTCATCCCACTTTGCTATCTTCATTAGGCCCTCTACGAACGGGGCCCAGTATGAAGAACACTTTTTCCGCGCCGGCGGGCGTCGTCGTCGCCGTGCTTCTCGCCGCTTGCAGCGCGAAGTACGAACCTCCGGTCGCGCAACCTTTCCTCGAAAAGATCAACTTGTTTGAAGCCGGAACCGACGGCTACGCGCATTACCGCGTTCCGGCCATCACGGTTTCCACGAAAGGTACGGTCTTTGCGTTCGCCGAGGCCCGCAAGAGCGCCCGCGGCGACTGGGGCACGCAGGACATCGTCATGCGCCGCAGCGACGACGGCGGCCGCACATGGGATCCTCCCCGCGTGATCGCTCATGTCGAAGGCGAGATTCAGCAAAACGCCGCCGCCTTAGCGCAAGACCTGGCCCAACCCGGCGAAGTCACCTACAACAACATCGTTCCCATCGCCGACCCCGAAACCGGTGCGCTGCATTTCCTGTTTTGCATCGAGTACGCGCTGGCCTACTACATGCGCAGCGACGACGACGGGCAGACCTTCACCGAACCGGTCGACATCACCGCGACCTTCGCAGAGTTCCGTGCCGAATACGACTGGAAAGTGATCGCCACCGGCCCGGGCCACGGCATTCGCCTCGGCAACGG
This sequence comes from Bryobacterales bacterium, assembly GCA_965238125.1. Classification (GTDB taxonomy): domain Bacteria; phylum Acidobacteriota; class Terriglobia; order Bryobacterales; family UBA6623; genus UBA6623. Next base: position 3,562,366 of record OZ250179.1, read on the forward strand.
TCGTCTGCTTGTCCCCGTATGGCTCTCGGACGGCACCGGGGGCCACGCCCATCGCCCCTCGATCGTTTCGGTCATCCATAGCGACGATGACGGCAAGAGCTGGGAGCGCGGGGACGTCGTCGTACGGCACCCGGACTTGAAGAACCCCAGCGAAACCCTCGCTGTCGAGCTGGCCGACGGCCGCGTGATGCTGAATATCCGCAACGAATCGCCCGAACATCGCCGGGCGGTTTCCCTCAGCGCGGACGGGGCGACCGGCTGGACGGCTCCCGAGTTCCACCCCGAGCTGATCGAGCCGATCTGCATGGGCAGCTTGGTTCGGCTCTCCCGCGAAACGGACCACGGCCGTAACCGCATTCTCTTTGCCAATCCCGACAGCAACGAGCCCCGCGACCCGGAAAAGCCCGAGGGCAACTTCAAGCGGCAAAACGTGACGGTGCGCCTGAGCTACGACGAAGGGGAGACCTGGCCTGTGAGTCGCCCGATCGAGCCGGGAGTCAGCGGCTACTCCGACCTCGCCGTGGGGCCCGACGGAACCATCTACCTCATCTACGAACGCGGCACCCCGACCGACCGCGGTACGCACGTGCAATACCTGACCGTGGCCCGCTTCAACCTGGGCTGGCTCAGCAACGGGAAGGATAGCTGGTAACGCCGGAACGGTCCGTAGATCACTGATACTAAAAGTGATCGGTGCGTCTTGGCTTCGTTTGGTCATTTTGCTTGGTCGGGTTCGGGAGCATACGGGGGAGCGGAGAGATTCCGGTATTGATCCCTCGGGTCAAATGGGACCGACTGCCCCGGAGTCGGGGTATCTTCTCGGTGAAGATTCCTCATTTGAGTCCGGCACCTCGATGCGGATAAGTCATTGATTTTCAAAAGATATTGACCATCGGGCATCGAAAAATTGGGTTCGTTTCGCGGAATTTTTTCGGACGGTCGTCCCGACCGGCCCCTCGGCTCTCCGCATCCCGGGCACGAGGTGGTCCGCGCTTAGGACAGCGACGGCGTCAAGGGGGAGTTTCGGCGAGTGCGGCGGATCCGGCCTTGCCTTGCTCGATGGAATCGAGTCGGTCCGCGCGTGGGTAATACGTCCGTTGAATCGGGCTGGAACGGATGAGCGAGGCGAGGATGGAAACCGGCCGGCATAGGGAAGAAGGGCTGACCCGCATTTCTCACCGCCTGACGAGCAAAGCACACGATAGGCCCGCCATTACTTCGTTGCGCTTGCTCGGGGTGCTCACCGTGCTGTTCAAGTACGCCTCGTTGCTTAAGAAATGGGTGCCAAGCGGCGCGCGCCTCGTACTGACGGACCTTTCATGCCTTTGCCTCGCCACGCGGGCTAACCCAGCGAACGAGGCTGGACTGGGGGGAGGAATCAAATTGTTGAATTGCAAAGGGTTTGACATCGGTCTTTGAGAAATTGAGTCCGTTCCGCGGAATCGTTTTCGAGGAGTGTCCAGGGTTATTTTTTGGTTCTTCGCCTCCAGTTTGGAGGCTTGAACCCGGGGTCTCCGTGCTTAGGATAGCGGCGGTGTCAAGGCCGGAGTTGGCCGAGTTCGGGGACCAATCTCCTCCCCTGGCTACGTGGCCCTCATTGATCCGCTGATTAGCAGGGCCGGGGACATTGGCGTCCACCTCCGCCCGGCGTGGCTTGCGGTCGGACGGCTATACGCTTCAACTTCAATTGGGGAGGGCCCGGCGGGGACGTGGCGTGAGCGTCCACGCTTGCCGCGAACCGATTCATCGGTTCGTATCCCCGAATTCGCGAGACCTCGCAAGGCGGCAAGCCGAGACTCGCCCCGATGACTCGGGGCGCGGCAAGGCTGGAGCCTCACGCCACGTCCCGAGCTTCGGCATCGAGGAGATTCCGAGGCTATTTTCGGAAGAGTCCGTTTCTATGAATGCGCGGCATTCATAATACCGCCATGGAAATTCGCTTTGGTCGGGGCGTTTTCGGAGAAGACATACCGGCACGAATGCCGGTACGGCACGCAAGAATGCGTGCGCCACGTCAGGCTGGTTCGACATCGCGGGACCTATTTTCGGAGGAGTCTCGTTTCTATGAATCCTCGGATTCATAATACCGCCATGAAAATGGGCGCCGGCGGTCCGAAGGGTTGGGGCAAGGTTCCTGCCGCCCTTTTGAAAGAGGAGCAGCCGCTGACTCCCGCGGCTCGGTTCGTCAACCCTTCAGAAAGTGTGTGACGCGGCGCTCAAACGCTCCGGACTTGACTTGGCATTCCCACACAATCAAGACCTTCAACCCCATTCGCCGCAGCCGCCTCCGATTCCTCTCGTCCCGCTGCCTATTCCCGTCGAGCTTTTTCTTCCAGAACGCCTTGTTCGTCGCCGGGCGTCCTGAGCGCGGACAACCTTTGTGCCCATGCCAAAAACAGCCATGCACGAAGATCACCTTCTCGTGCCGTGGGAGAACCATATCGGGCTTGCCCGGGAGGTCGCCAACGTGCAAGCGGAAGCGGTAGCCGAGCCGGTGCACGAAGCTCCGCACGATGCGCTCGGGCGAGGTGTTCTTGCCCTTGACGCGCGACATACAGCGGCGTCGTTGCTCGGGCGTCAGAGTGTCAGCCACGTTTCATCAGTTCCTCGACACACTCCGCGACTCGAGCCGCGAGCCCGGGGGGCACTGCATTCCCGATCTGCTTGGCGATTTGGATCTTTGAGCCGCGAAAGCGAAACCAATCCGGGAAAGATTGCAGTCGCGCTGCTTCTCGGTGCGTAATCGGGCGATGCTGGGACGGGTGCAGGTAGCGGCCTTTCTCGGGTTTAAAAAACTCGGTGCGAATCGTGAAAGCCGGCCGGTCCCACCAAAGGCGCCCGAATAGATCCGTGCCGCCCGTCTTTTTGCGAATCCAGCAAGCCGGGGTAATCTCGGGGGCTCGGCGCTGCAAGTCGAAGCGGTTCATCCCTTCTTCGGGAATGGCTCGATACCGCAAACGGCTTTTCTCGGTCGGTGACCGGCCGAAGTGCAAGTCGAGAGGCGGCGGGACCTCGCGCAGCGACGTTCCCTCCGGTTCCGGCAAATCGCCGATGGCGTCGCGAACCGTTTGCCACGGCCGCGGTTTGCCGACATAATCACCCGGCGCGAGGACATGCCCGTTATTGGGATTGAAACAGATTTTCGGCGGCGGAAAACACTCTCTCGGATCGGCGAAGCGGCACCCGACGATGAAAGCCCTCCGGCGGTTCTGGGGTACGCCGTAGTCGCCGGCGAGAAGGACTCCCGAGGCGGTCTGGAACCCCATTGCTTCGGCGGCGGCGATGATCTCGCGATGCTCGGGGGTCCCCAGGATGTGAGGAACGTTTTCCATTACAAAAACGCCCGCTCCCGACGTCGCCGTTACTTCCAAGAAAGGACGCCAGAGCTGTTTGCGTGGGTCGTTGCGTCGGTTTTTGTTGAGCAGGCTGAATCCTTGGCAGGGCGGGCCGCCGATCACAATGTCGGCTTCGGGAATCAGCACCTTCGAATCGCGAAGCAGCTCGTCGATGCCGCCGACCACACAATGATCCCCGAAGTTCAGGTTGTAGGAAGCCGCAGCGTTGGGGTCCACGTCGTTGGCCCAGACCGGTGAGAAATCACGGCCGGATTGCCGGCTGAAACCCAGCGTCAGCCCGCCCGCGCCCGAGAACAAATCGATAAGGCGATGCGCCATTGCCATCCGCTCGAAACTACAAGACGACCATCACGAACGTTTCTATCATGGAATGTTTTGCGGCCCTCTTGGTGAGAAATTCTATCAGCTTCGAGACGGGTGGTGAAGCGGACCGGCGGTTGCGCGACATCCTATAGCCAAAAAATGGCGGCACAGAGCGAGCCTCGCCGTGACGCCGGAATTTTTCCGCTTGATCCGGCCATGGCTAAAGCCTGCATGGGGAAGGCCGCTGAAGCGGCCTGGCGTGCGGCGGCGGGGGCCGTTACCGGTGCTGAAGCGCCGGCCTAATTGAACCCAAGCCCGGTGAACCGGCGGTGAACCGGGCTCCGGCTTTCCCGTTCTTGTCGCGCACCCGGCGCGGAAGCGAATGGGCTTCGCGTTCTCGCTACAATTCTAGTTTCGGCCTGTTGACGCGCGGCTTGCGGCGTGTCTCCCGGTATTCAGGTCTCCCCATGTCGCAACTCTGGCTCCTCATCGACGCCGACGACACGCTTTGGGAGAACAATATCTACTTCGAAGAGGCCTTTGACGAATTCGTCGATCTGCTCAACCACTCGAGCCTCTCGCCCACCCAGGTTCGCGAAGTGCTCGACGAAATCGAGTTGGCCAACATCCAAACTCACGGTTACGGCTCGGCCAACTTCGGCCGCAATATGCAGCAGTGCTACCAGCATCTCGCCGAACACCATTGGACCGAACGGGACATGCAGGCCGTCATGGCGATTGCCGACCGCATTCTCGACAGGCCCATGGAGGTTTTCGAAGGCGTGGAGGAAACTCTGGCTTATCTGGCCGGAAGGCATTCGCTGACGCTCTATTCAAAGGGGCATCCCGACGAGCAACACGGCAAGATCGATCGCTCGGGCCTGAGAAAACACTTTGTTTCCTGCCGCATCGTCAAGGAAAAGGACGTGGCCGGGTATCGCGGGCTGATCGCGGAAAACGGCGCCCAACCGGAAACGACTTGGATGATCGGCAATAGCCCGAAATCCGACATCAATCCGGCGCTCGAGGCCGGTCTGGGAGCTGTGTTCGTACCGCACGAGCGCACTTGGTCGCTGGAGCACGAAGAAGTTCCCGAGGGCGTTGAACGCTTCCATGTCGTCGACGGATTTGCCGATCTGCGTGGTTTGTTTTAGCAGGTCCTTGGCCCGTCGCTTGCGCTCCGGGCTTCCATGAGAGGCTGGTCGCTTGTCAAGGGTGGTCGTTGGGAGGTGTTGGTCGGTTTGTCGGAACCAGCCTCTCATCCCATCCCTGTATCTATGCTGTGAATTGTGTATGCCGTGGACCGCCGGCGATTTTCGCCGTCCACCTGGGGTTCCGCCTTCGGCTCCACCCCAGGCTATATTCCCGCCGCCGCTTCGCGGCTGTAAAGATTAGCGGTTTCACCCGAACACATCGTAATGTCCAACACACTTGTGAGTCGGAAGATCCGGGTGGTGACCGTCGCCGCATTGGCCTGGGCCGCGGTGGGTTCGTTCGCGCAACAAGAACCAGCTCCCGCCGACAATGCCCGGGACGTTCTCGAAACCGTTCCCGTCACCCTGCCTAATGGATGGCGGCTGACGCCGGCAGGACGCCAAGTGCCGCTCAGCACACTGCCGATGTCGATCGCTCTCGCGCCGGGGGGGAAACACGCCATCGCGCTGAACGGCGGATTCCTGCCGCCGACCTTGAGCGTCATCGACACGGCGGCCGGTCGCGAAACAGCCCGGGTCCCGGTCAAGGATGCCTGGCATGGGTTGACGTTCAACGCCCCAGGCGACAAGCTCTACGTCGGCGGGGGCTCTGAAGCCGCGGTTTTCGAGTTCAACTTTCAAGACGGTAAACTCACCGCCGGCCGCGTCTTCCCCGTGCGCCCGGCGGCCGAGCGTCGCCCCTCGGATCACGTCGGCGATGTGGCTCTTTCTCCCGACGGACGCTTTCTCTATGTTGCGAATCTGTTTCGCAACCGCGTCACGGTGATGAACGCATCAACCGGCTTCGTCGTGAAAGAGTTCGCGACCGGCTTTCGACCCTATCGCCTGCTGATGAGCCCCAGCGGCAAAACGCTCTTCATCAGCCATTGGGCCGAATCCTCGATCGGCGTCTACAGCCTCGACGACGGACGGCTGCTCGAAAAGGTTCCCGTCGGCCCGCACCCGACCGATATGCTGATCCGTCCGGAAAGCACCGACGAATTGGCGCCGGCGGAAGTCTCCTCGGAAGACCCGCTGTTGGACGATTCCCCGATCACGGCTCGGCTGTTCGTTGCTTGCGCCAATACAAACAGCGTCTGGAGCCTCGGTCTGACCCAGAGCGACCGCGTGCGTCCCTTGGAGCGAATTGTCGTTTCACCCACGCCGCGCGCCCCGGCCGGTTCGACCCCGACGGCGCTGGCGCTGGGCCCGCAAGGCCGCTACCTCTACGTCGTCACGTCGGACAACAATGCCGTCGTGGTGGTCGACGTCTCGGAAGGGCGGTCCAGGGTTGCCGGGGCGATTCCTACGGGCTGGTACCCGACCGATGTCGCCGTCACCGACGACGGAACGCTGCTTTATCTCAGCGGCAAGGGCGCGGGGTCTTACGCACTGCCCCGCGGTCCCGACCCGACGCAACGCAACGCCGAGGCGGACTACGTCGCGGCGCGGCAAACCGGGTCGCTGGGGATCTTGCCGCCGCCGGGCCCGGACGAGCTTGAACGACTCACTCGCCGGGTTATCGACAATTCCCTATTTGACGAAAGTCTTTTGCGCGACGCCGGCGTACCCGAGGGCAACCCGATCCCGAATCGCGCCGGGCTTCCATCCCCGATCCGGCACGTGATCTACGTCATCAAGGAAAACCGCACTTACGACCAAGTGCTGGGCGATATCGAGAGCGGACGCGGCGATCGGGGCTTGGCGGTTTTCGGCGAGTCCGTAACGCCCAACCATCACAAGCTCAGCCGCGAATTCGTTCTCTTCGACAACTTTCACACCAACGGCGACGTGAGCGCCGACGGGTTGTCGTGGTCGGTCTCGGCGATGGCGACCGACTTCATCCAAAAGCTGTGGCCGAGCTATTACGGCCGCCGGCGGAAGGTTTTCGATTTCGAGGGCGGCGACCCGACGGCAATACCTCCGGCGCGCTATTTGTGGTCGAACGCCCTGGCAGCCGGGCTGAGTGTCCGCAACTACGGGGTTTGGACTGCGTCGACGAAGCGAGGACCGGTTGTCAAGGATCCCGGCTTGACGGCGCATACGGCGCGAGACTTTCCTCCGTTTGACCTCGACGTCGCCGACGCGGTGCGGGTGGATGTCTTCTTGCGCGATGTGACCCGCTTTGAAGACTCTGGGGAGCTGCCTCGGCTGATCTTGGTGCGCCTGCCGGGAGACCACACCGCCGGGCGCGCGCCCGGGAAGCTTACGGCCCGTGCCATGATGGCCGAACACGACTACGCGCTGGGGCGCTTGATTGAAGGCGTCAGCCGAAGCCGGTTTTGGCCCGAAACCGCGATCTTCGTCATCGAAGATGATGCTCAGGACGGCGCCGATCACGTCGACTCGCACCGCTCGGTGGCGTTGGTCGCGTCACCTTACGCGAAGCGCGGGTTTGTCGATTCTCAGCGCTACTCGACGACTTCGGTTTTGCGGACGATTGAGTTGATCCTCGGGCTGCGTCCGATGACGCAATTCGATGCCGCCGCCGAGCCGCTGTGGCGTGCCTTCCAGCCCGAAGCCGATTCGCGGCCTTATAAAGCGGTCAAGCCGAGAATATCGATCGACGACAAGAATCCGGCCGGCAAAGGCGGCAAGGCGCGGCGCGTGGAGCATCGTCCCACAGCGCCGACGCCGACGGTTGCGGTCAACCTCCCAGAATCTCCAAGTGGGCGGCACGCGCTCCAACCACGCCTCTGAGTGGTATCGAGCGATCGAAGGTCACCAGTCTTCCGCCCCGGCGCACCGCCATGCCGAGCAGATAAACATCGGTGATGTTTCGGTGGCCAAGAATGTACGAAGCGTCAAACAGACTGTCGCCCAGTAAAGACACAACGACGTCCCAAAGTTCATGGCCGGGCCCAGCGCACAGACGCCTCATATGAGCGATCACGTCGGGCGGCCCGGCCTCAAATGAAGGGTACGACGGGTTGCTGAGCACGCGAACACAGCCGTTGATCGTATGAGGGCAAGTGGCCCAGCCTTGTTTTCGATTTGCCCCGAACCAGCGATGGGCGTCCTCGTGGCTGGGATGATTCGGATCGAACAGAGCGACAAGGACGTTGACATCGAGCAGAGCGGCGCTCATTCTTCGTCCCGCAATTGATTGACGAGTTCGAGATGGGGCTTCTTAGCCCCTTCTTTCGGCGTAAAGAGGGGAACGCCGTTGCGCATCTTGGCGCCGGGTTTCGGTTGCAGAGCCTCGCGGACGAGTTCGGAAACAACGCGGCCCGCAGTCGTGCCGCGCTGTCGCGCAATCTGCTTGGCCACCAGGATGATGTCCTCGTCGATGTCAAGCGTCGTCCTCATACATCTGATGCTAACACATCAGATGTATGAGGACTTGCGGAAAACACCTGAGAAGGCCTCTCTCCTGGGAATTCGGCGGCGAGCAAAGCCCTGGAGCGATTCCCACTCAGGCCTATCTTGCATTGGGCAAGACAGCTCGATGGCTCGTCACTGCCCTTGCCTATAATGAAGGCCTGTGTCCGCAATCAATCTTGGTGTCGTGGGCCTGGGGAATGTCGGCCGCGGCACCCTTCGCATCCTGGCTGACAACGCCGCTCAAATCGAAGCCAAACTGGGTTTTCCGCTGGCCGTCAAAGCCCTTTGCTCTCGCTCGGTTCTCGATCAACCGCCCGAGGAAGCCGAGCTTTTTCCGGGTACCGTGCGCACGGCGCGCTGGCAAGAAGTGGTCGACAATCCCGACATCCACATCGTCGCCGAGTTGATCGGCGGGACCACCGTCGCCGCCGAGATCATCGAGGGCGCCATCGCTCGCGGCAAATCCGTCGTCACGGCGAATAAGGAACTGATGGCCGCTCGCGGCGCGGAGCTAAGTGACTGCGGCGTGGAGGCCGATATCTGCCTGGCGATGGAAGCCAGCGTCGCCGGCGGAATTCCGATTCATTCGGTGCTGCGGGAAGGCATTTCCGGCGACCGCGTCGAGGCGATGGTCGGCATTCTCAACGGCACGTGCAACTATATCTTGACCGAGATGGAACGGAGCGGCAATCCGCTCGAGGCGATCTTGACCGAAGCGCAGCGATTGGGTTATGCCGAGGCCGACCCGACCGCCGACGTGGACGGCTACGACGCGCAATCGAAACTCGCCTTGTTGTCGGCGCTGGCGTTCGGCGTGAAGGTGGCCCCCGAAGACATCTATCGCGAGGGTATCCGCCGCATTCGTCCGATTGATTTCGCGTATGCGAACCGGCTTGGGCACACGGTACGCCTGATCGCCTCGGCCGAGCAGAGTGACGACGGTTTGCTGTTGTCGGTGCGGCCGGCGCTGGTTCCGCGAAGGACGATCTTGGCTTCGGTCGATGGGGCGTACAACGCTATTTGGGTACGTGGCGCTCACGGGGCGGACACGTTTTATTACGGCCGCGGCGCGGGGCCGACGCCCACCGGCGTCGCGGTGGTGAGCGACCTGATGCGGGTGGCGCGCGAGATCGTCAACGGCAGCCCGCAACGCGTTTCCCCCTTCGCGCACTCGCGGCTGGAACAGCACGCGCCGATTCCCATCGACAGCCAGGTTCGGCCCCATTACCTGCGCTTCCGCGTGAGGGACCAGCCGGGAATTATCGCAAGTCTTGGATCCATCCTGGCTTCCGCCGGCATCAGTCTCGATGCGGTGCTGCAAGAGCCCAGTCATGAAAAAGACGATTTGCCGTTTGTGATTACGCTCGAGCCGACGAAACAGAGCGCCATTTCCCAAGCAGTGGACCATATGAAGGGTCTGGATTTTTTGATCGAAGAACCGTTGGCCATGCCGCTGGAGGAAGGTCTGGAAACCGCTTGAATCGGTAAGGTAGATTACACCCAGGCGACCGCCGGCCACCACTCCCGAACCAACACACGCCAAATAATTCCGGATGTTTACAAAAAGTTCCGCCAATTTTTAGGAAATCTTAAGGTAAAGGTACACAATATGAACTTCATGTCTCTGGGAAAGACTTTGAGAATGCGTCGCCTGATGCGGCAGGGACGCGTGGTAATCGTCGCCGTCGACCACGGCAATGCGGCGGGCGTGGTGCCGGGCCTGGAAGATCCCGTGCAAGTCGTCAAGATGGCGGCGCAAGCGGGGGCCGACGGGATTCTCATAACCCCGGGCGTCTTGGAACAGTGTCTGGAAGCCGTGGGTGATTTGGCCGTCATCCTGCGCATTGACGGCTGCGTGACCACATTGGGCGGCGGTCCGATGGAGCAGTTTTGCAGTGTCGAGCACGCGGCGACTCTGGGCGTGGACGGGGTTGTGATCAATGCCACGGTAGGCGCGGAGCACGAACGCGCGGAACTCGAAAAAGTCGGGCTGGTCGCGTCGGAGGGGCGGCGTTGGGGCATGCCGGTAGTCGCCGAAATGCTGAGTCAGCGCATGATGGAGAATCACATGGACTTCAGCGGCAACGGCCACACCTCGCTGCCGGGCGATATTGCCTCCGATGTCGCTATCGCTTCGCGAGTGGGCGCGGAGCTGGGCGCTGACGCGATTAAGACCCGCTATCCCGGTGACCCGCAGCGTTTTCGCGAAATCGTGGCCGCCACGGGTCGCCCCGTGCTGGTGGCCGGCGGCCCACAGCGCGGTTCCGGGTTGGAAGCTTCGCTGCGCTTGGTCGAGGAGGTCGTCGACGCCGGCGCATCGGGTATCGTCTTCGGCCGTATCATTTGGCAGCATCCCGAACCCTCCGAGATTCTTCGCGCGCTTTGCGCCGTGGTTCACGACGACGCCACGGTCGAGGAAGTTCTGGAAGCCGGCGACGCCTAGTAGATCAGCCCCGTCGCCCGCGAGGAATCGGGTCGTCGGCCCCGCGGATCGCGAACACATTGCCGATCCGTCCGGCATTCCCGGTTCCCGGTAAAATAGCCCTTGATGGACGGCGTTCTGGTCCTCGACAAGCCCCGCGGTATTTCCTCGCACGGAGCCGTGCAGCGTCTGCGGCGCTTGACAGGCATAAAGAAGATAGGCCACCTCGGAACACTCGACCCACTCGGGACCGGCGTATTGCCGATGCTGATTGGCCGCGCGACGCGGTTGGCGCGCTTCTTCTCGCATCACGAACGAGTGTATGAATCGGTGTTTCGCTTCGGTTTCGCGACCGACAGCTACGACGCCGACGGCGAGCCCGCTTCCGAACCCAAGCAAGTCGAGCTTACACGGGAACAACTCGAGGTCCTGCTGCCCCGATTCCACGGCCGTTTGATGCAAACGCCGCCGCCGGTTTCGGCGAAGAAAATCGACGGTGTGCGGGCGTACAAACTGGCCCGCAAGAACAAGCCGGTGAAGCTCGACCCGGCCGAGATCGAGGTTCATGAATTCGATCTATTGGATGTGGAGGGAGACCGCGCGCGTGTGCGAGTGCGCTGTTCGACGGGGACGTATCTGCGGTCGCTGGCCCATGAGTTGGGTCTCGAACTGCACGTGGGAGCCCATGTGGAAAGCCTGCGCCGACTGGCGATGGGCGAGTTTACGATTGACGATGCTCGGAGCTTCGATCAGTTGGAACGCATGCGCGAGGAAGGAAGGCTCGCGGACGCACTGCTGCCGCCGGAAACACTGTTGCCGGAACTGCCGTCGGAGCGCGTGGATCCGGCGAACGCGACGCGCATCGCCCATGGGCGCGATTTTCGGGTATCGGCCTTCAGCAGCGGGAAGGGCGCGAAACTCGTGAAGGCGATTGCCCCCGACGGCAGGCTGCTGGCGATCGCCGAGGCCAGATTGCCGTTGCTGTATCATCCGATCGTGGTGTTGTGAGGCCTCGAAGCAGCCAACAGAAACGCGCGGAAGTCAACCGATGCCGAGCTCGTCGACCAGCTCGACCGGAGTTCCGCAACGAGGGCAAACGAGCGACCCGCAATGCGGGCAAGCGGTAGGCGCGGCAACCGCTTCAGCGCAGAGAGGACAATACTGATCGGGCGATGAGAAATTCCGCGACGACGCCTTGGCGGGCGGCGGCAGATTCCCGCCGCAGTCGCGGCATTGGATTCCGGTGGGTTGTTTGGGTTCTGGAACCGACATGCCGGTGAGTCGTTCCATCATAGGAAAAATGCCCGCACCCTTCTCGGCGCCATGGAACGATCTTCACGCCCTCGCCGGGATTGCCGTGATTGGGCTGGCGGCGGCTTGCGGCTCGCCGTCCGAAGTTGCCTCGCTCGAATCGGCCTTCGTCGCGCGTAATACGATCGAAATCATCAAGGAATTGGACCCGGAAGCCCCCGTCGTCGCAACTTTGAAGCTGGGAGCCCGAGTCGGGATCGTCGCGCGACGACGCCGTTTTGTGAAGCTGCGAACCCAAAGCGGCGTCGAGGGTTGGACTCAGGAATCGAAACTCATCACGCCCGAAGTACGAGAGCTGATGGAGCAATTGCGCGAACAAACCGCGCAAGACCCGGCACAGGGCCTTGTGCACGCTTTTAGCACGCTGAACGTTCACCTCGAGCCGCATCGCTGGTCGCCGACGCTCTATCAATTACAGGCCGACGAGGGAGCCGACCTGTTGCGTCACCGACTAGTGGAAAGACTGCCGCATGAGCCTCGGCCCGGTCGCCCCGCGCCCGCGCCCACCGGTCTCGACGATTGGTATTTGGTGCGCACCACCGGCGGTCAGCCGGGCTGGGTGCTGACGACCGGCGTCTATTCCGGCATTCCCGATGAAGTCAAACAGTACGCGGAGAGGCGGAGGATCAGCGCCTATCTGCCTTTGGACGAGGTGGAGACCCGCTCGGGCGAGAAGAAGACGACCTGGTTTTGGGTACAGGCCGGGAGGCCGAAACAGCCTCACGACTTCTCGATCATTCGCGTTTTTCAATGGAGTCGGCGCACCAACACGTATCAGACGCTTCGGGTCGAGCGGGGCCTGACGGGTTATCTGCCGGTCGAATTCCTTCCCGAAGTTGGGGCCAAACGGGGGACCGGGCCGGGCTTCCGCTTCGTGGTCGTCCACAAAGGGAAGCGGCTGCGTCGAACCTATTTGTTGTTGAAGTCTCGCGTGTACCTAATCGAGCAAGAGCCGGCCGGCCCCCCTCGCGCGGAAATTCGGCCGGTCCGTAAGGCGAAGAAACCGCCGGCCCCACCGCCGAGTCTGGTGGATCGTCTGATGCGCGGATGGCGCGAGATGACGGGTTGACCGCCGCGCTCCGCTTTCAACGGTGAAGCGCGGCTCAAGGCTTTCGGTTCCACGGCTCACGAGATCAAGACTCGGCCGTTAGCTCGTGGAAACGTCTGCCGGCGGAGACGGCAAAACTAATCCATATCGCGATCACGACCATGGCGATCACCGAAAGGAAACGGATCGGGAGGACGTTGAGTACGAGAGCCATTAGAATGGCGGCGCCCTTGCCCATTCGCTGCACGAACATATTGCTGAACGCCCGCGCTTTGTATTGTTCGTCGGCCGATGTCGGCATGAAGAGCATTTCGCGTGCCGTCTGATTGATCGAATAATTGAAAGCGTTGTCGGAAATCGTCAGCAGGGCCCCGGTCCACAGAACCGGAATTGCGAAATACACTCCGCTGGAGAGAAACGCGGCCGCGGGCAACACCAGCAGCGCCGTGGTGATGCCGAAGTGGCGAATCACGAAGGATACCAAGAAGAATTGCGTGACCACGCTGATCACATTGGTGATCGTCCCGACCATGCCGAAAAAAGCTTGCGTGGCGTCGGCCCCTTCGAGCGTTTCCGCACCGGTCGCATATTGGTAGTCGAGAATCTGGGAAACCAACTCGTAGAGAAACATGATCATCACGATCGAGAGTAGGTATCTCGAGGAGAAGACCAGCTTGGCGCCTTCGAGTGCGGCGTTGGTTTTCTTTCTGTCGCCGCCCCCATCGTCAACGCTCGCTTGTGGCCTGCGACCAATGGCGGCCCCCGGACGGGCCGCAACGGCTTCCGTGCGCCAAACCAAGGCGCCGATAAGGACGGTAACCGCGGCGCACACCAACAACAGAGTCCCCCGTTTCCCAGGGCTCGACGAGTTGCCAAACCACGACGCTGCCGATCAGCCCGCCGACCACGCCGCCGCCGCCGATCAACCCATAGAGTCGCTTGGATTGCTCGGTTTCGGTTATCTCGTTGAGATAAGCCCAAAACGTCGTCACCCACAGCGTCGACCAAGCATCGCCGAAAAGGTAAAAGGCCCAATTCGTCACGGTCCCGGGATTGGAGTCGGCAAGCAGGATCGCGAACAGCAACATCGCCGCGATGAAGAATCCACACAGCGCCGTCACCAGGCGACGGCTGCCCAAGCGATTGTATAGGGCGGTAAAAACAACCACGGCGAGCAACGCCACGACGATGTTCGAAAGCTTGGCGTAGAGTTCCACGTCGGCGCCGAGGTTCTCGACGAATAACCCCTTCTTGAGGGGCCGCAGCACCTGGAAAACCAAGATGACCAGAAACCAGAACCAGAAAAGCAGCAAGGCCGGTTCCAGTTCGTTCTTGCGGATGTCGACAAAACGTCGCGCCAACGCGGAGACCAACTTCAAGGCCGCACCTCCGTCAGAGAAAGCGGCCCTCGACGGGAGCCGGCCGGCAGTCGCCCCTTGCACCGCAATCGGCGGGTCCGAAGTTGCTTGCTCGGAAAGTCCATTTCTCTGTTCTGTTTGGCCACGAGCTTAGCGGAGCGGTAAGCTCGTCGATTTTACTACATCTCGCGGTCCGGCCATGGCTCAGGCCGGACGGTGGATGCGCGACATCAATGGGGAGAGCTTCACGGGTCGCGGCGTGGACCTCCGTCCACCCCCTCCGCCACTGCGCAGTGCGAGGGGTGAAAACAGGGGCGTGGACAGAAGTCCACGCTCCCGGCTCGGCGTCGAACCCGCGGACCGGCCGCTTGGCGGCCGGTCTTAGGCCCGCCCCAGGCCCCCGAACGACCGGCGTTGCCGGTCGTTCGCCCAGGTTGACGAGGGTGTTGCCAGGTTGACGACGGTGTTGGTTAGGGTTGTCGTCCCTGGACTTGCGCCCCGGGGGTTGGTTCTAGGTCGTGAGGCCTGGTTGGGGTGGGGGTGGATTCATGGATGGGTTGGGGTATGGGCAGGCCTGGAGACCTGCCCCACTGGGGGCGGTCGCGGGCTCGATGAGTCAGGCCGGGCTGACGGGCTGTCCGCCGCCCTTTCAGGGCCCACACCTCGTTTTGTTCCGGACCTGAGGTTTCGCCTTCGGCTGCTCCCCCTGCCGCGGTGTTGCGATTCGGCGGCCCATGCCGGACGAACGTGGTAAAAAGAGAAACATGCAACGGGTTAGGGTTGAAGCGGCAAGCAGCTCGTACGATGTGGTCGTCGACCCGAACGGTCTCGATCGCGCCGCCGAGTACATTCGCCCCCTCACGGGTGAACGTCGGCTCTTCGTCGTTGCCGACGAGCAGGTCTGGAAACACCACGGGGCGAGGCTTCAGGCAGGCTTGGCCGACTTGCCGCATGTCATGATTCCGCTGCACGGCGGAGAAGAACGCAAGCGTTTGGCGCAAGTCGAATCTCTGGCCGAACAAATGTACGCCGCGGGCGCGGATCGCTCCGCCTGCGTGATCGCCTTCGGAGGCGGCGTCGCGGGCGACGTGGGCGGCTTCCTGGCGGCGAGCTACATGAGGGGCGTGGACGTCATCCAGATTCCGACCACGTTACTGGCTCAAGTCGACGCGTCGGTCGGAGGAAAGACCGGCGTCAATCTGGCCGAGGGCAAGAATCTGGTCGGGGCGTTTCACCAGCCGCTGTTGGTGTTGATGGACCCGACGACGCTCGACACCCTGCCGCCGCGCGAATATCGCGCCGGGTTGTTCGAAGTCATCAAATACGGCGTCATCCGGAGCCGTACCCTTTTCGACCTGCTGCGAGACCGCCGCGCCGAGGTGCTGGGACGCGATCCGGCGGCGCTCGAATCCATCATCGCCGAGTCGGTCCGCATCAAAGCCGAGGTGGTCGCCAAGGACGAGCGCGAGGGCAATCTGCGACGCATCCTCAATTACGGGCACACGCTGGGGCACGCGCTCGAAGCCGAAACCAACTATGCCTGCCTGCTGCACGGCGAGGCCGTCGCCTTCGGGATGGTCGCCGCCGCGCGCTTGGCTGAGTCATTGGGAATTTTCGACAAGAGCGAACGCGAATCGCTTGAAGCATTGATTGGCGCCTACGGCCCCATCCCGGAGCTGAGCGGGATTGACGCCGCGCGCTTGGTCGAGCGAATTCGCGGCGACAAGAAAACGATCGGAGGACATGTCCACTTCGTTCTGCCGGACAAGATCAGCGAGGTTCGGGTCGTTCGCGATCCGGAGACGTCGCTGGTGCACACCGCGGCGGAAAGCACCTTGGGGGCGTTCGGTCCGGGCGGGTCGTTGTCCGCGGATGCCTGGCCGTCGGCGGTTGCGCCATGATTTCGGGTGCAACTCCCGCGGGCGTCGAAGCCGGGAACGAGGTCGAGGTTTCCCGCAACATCCGCCGTATGTTCGGCAAGGTGGCGCCGCGCTACGACCTGCTGAACCGTCTGCTTTCGCTACGAGTCGATCAGTACTGGCGCGGGGCGGTCGTTCGGCGAGTACGCCCGCAACTCGATCGGGCCGACGTCAGAGTGCTCGACCTGTGTTGCGGCACCGGCGATCTGCTCATCGAACTGGAGATCGAGCGCCGCCGATTGCGAGGCGTATCGGGGTTCACCGGAATCGGGGCGGACTTCTCGCGGCCGATGCTTTGCGCGGCGGAAGAAAAGCTTCGCCGGCGCGGACTGACGTCAAGGCTGACGGAAGCCGATGCGCTGCGGCTCCCCCTGCCCGACGGCGGTTTCGACCTCATCACGATCGCCTTCGGGTTCCGCAATTTGGCGAATTATCAGCGAGGCATGGAGGAGATGTTTCGCTTGCTTCGACCGGGAGGGCGGCTGGCGCTGTTGGAATTTTCTCAACCCGCCACTCCCCTGATCGGTCCGCTGTTTGGCTTCTACTTTCGAAACGTGTTGCCGCGATTGGGCAACGCCATTTCGGGGGCGGGCGCCGCTTACTCATATTTGCAGAAATCCGTTGAACGTTTTCTCTCGCCCGCCGAGTTGGCCGAGGGGCTCAAGACCGCCGGGTTTTCGCAAGTCGAGGTCGTTTCGCTGACCGGCGGAATCGCGACGCTTCATTTGGCGGTGAAGTGAAACCGAGGCGGCGCGCGGGCCGGTCTAAATAGGGCGTGGCGGGTTCAATTGGGAGGGCTGTGAAATTGGCCCTGGGCGTAAGTCCAGGGGCTGACACCCCTGGCCAGTATCGATGAAATCGGCCGTAAGCGATAAACCCCGGGATGTGGTCGGGAGCGACGGCCAATCACGATGGATAAAGACTGGCGAGATTGGGTCGGTTCGGTCTTCGTCATAGCCGTCATCGCGGCATTCGTCTACGCCGGGGTCAGCTACATAGCCGAATGGGCGAACCCACGGCTCAAGGCTCCCCGCCGGCAAGAGCGCACAATCCATCCCGACCTCTACGTCTTCCATCCGAAATCGTATGTCAGCAGCGCCGCCTCGGCCGAGAAGCTCGTCGGCCAGCCGCTGTGGGTCAAGGAAGGATATCGCCGGCTCTACGATCCGGGAGAGCAAACCTTCGAACCTCTCGAAAAGATCATCCCTACCGGCGTGCGACAGGAGGGAGAAGATACTCTGCTCGAATTCGAAAAGGCCGACCGCTTGTACGCCACAAAGATCGCGACCGGCGAACTCTTCTATGTCGACGAGATTTTTCTGATCGAGGACCCCCGTAAGCTCTTCGACCATTGGACGGCGGAAGACTGGAAGAAGGTGGACGCTCATCAAGTCGATCTGGGAATGACGGAATACCAAGCGGCCTTCGCCCTGGGAGCCGGACGCCTGGGGCGCTATTCGCCCGGAGGGGCGCTACGGATCGTTGACTACACTCTGCGTCAGTCGGCCGGGCTGCCCGCTCTGCGCGTTACTTTCGAAGACGGCTTGGTCACCAAGATCGAGCCCATAGCGGCGGGCGAGTAAAATCCGCCGGCGAAGCGTGGGCTTCCGTCCACGTCGCTGTTCTTATTGCTCGCATTTCGGGAACGTTCGCCGGGTTTCTCCGAAAATACGCCGCAATTCGGGCCTCCGGGGGAACGGGGGCGCTGGACAGGAGCGGTATACTCGGAATAGAGGAGCCGCTCGATTGGGGGGCGGCTACATCGCCTGGCAAGGAATCCGTGATGCGACCTTCGGTCGAACGCTTCTTTCTATTTCAGCCAGGATTTCCATTTTGGCCCTGGCACGGTCACAGGATACACCCCCGCTGCGCCGAATACCACGTCTTTTCGCGCTGAACCCTGCACATCACCTCCGCCGGTAGGCGCCAGGGCTCGTCCGTCCGCTCACAGACGTTGATTGAGCGGACTGAACGGCGCTCCGGCCGACACTGCTCCCTGCGAAACCTTTTTGGAGCCAAAAACTGTTGATCCTCGCCCGGGCAACGCTACCCACCCGGCACAGGCAGCGCCCAGATCCTATGCAGCATGTCACCGAACAGCCGCCGGTTCAGATGCCCCTCCGCCAGCAGCAACCAGTAGTAGCGAGCATGCTTGACCAGCCGACCGCCGGTCTTCATCAACCTGTGTTGCAAACTCGTTAGCGACCAGCTTTTGATTCGCTGCGGCAGCCCTAGCCGCCGCCACAGGTTGCCCAGGTTGTAGGCCCGCACGCTGAGTTGCAGCCGTACCTCGTTGGCTCGGAAGCGGTGACACGACAAGCGGGTCCAGTGCGTGGCCTGTTTGCCTTCTTTGATCCACTGCTCCGCCGTGCCGCGCTTGTTGTAGAACCGCACGACCGAGCGGCTCGGCAAGCTCATGCTCGTCACGACAAATCCGACGCGCGGGAATAGTTCGCCCTGGTGATGCTCGACCTTGGCGACAACTCGCCTTGCCTTCGACCAGCTCTCGGCCTGATAGCGAAAACTCTTGTAGCGCACTAGGGGCTTGGCGTTCGGCCTGCCCGGTGGCCGAAACAGGATGTCCTCGATCTCCAGCTCCAGGCTCTTGTTCGCCGGGATGCGAATCACGTAGTCCACGCCGCGCTCCTCCATCGCCTCGTAGATCTCGGGCTTGGCGAAGGCGGCGTCGGCGCGGAACGTCACCTGTTTGCCCTCCGCCTGTTGTCGTTCGATCTCCGGCAGTAGCAGCTCGTCCCAGTCCTCGGCGCTGTGCACGTTGCCGGGACGCAGCTTCGCGCCTAGGCAGTCGCCGTGCTGGTTGAACAGCAACAGCGGGTGATAGCAGAGGGACTCAAAATGGCCGTTGTAGGCACTGCCTTCCTGTTGGCCGTGGACGGGGCTCTCCGTGGAGTCCATGTCGAGCACCACGCGGTCTGAACCGTCGGGAGCTTCGGCTTGCGCGACCAGCTCCCGGTTCACTGCCATCAGCCCCAGCAAGTTCTCTTCGCTCGCCAGCATCTCCGTCTCGAAGCCATGCAGCGTCGAGGTCAAGGCTGCTCCGCGATCCCAGTTCCTCTTCGAGCCGATCAAGCGAAAGGTCGGATCGGCGGATACTCGAACGGCGTCATTGAGGTCCTCGTAGCCAGCGAGTCGGCTGTAGACCGACTGCCGCAGCAGATCGGCCAGCGCGAACTTCTTGTTCAAGCCTTGTCGCGAGTCGCTGAGATGCTCGTCGATCAGCTTCCCGAGTCCGAGTCGTTCATCCAGTTCGCGAACGAGAATCAGACCGCCATCCGAGGTGACTCGCGATCCTTGGAAATCGACTTTGAGAAATCCATTGAACGTGAGCTGAAACGGCTTGTTTTCTTTTTCACCCATCGGGTGTTGACCTCCATGGCGTCCTTATCGGGCTCTAGCCCCTATCAATAAAGACGCTGAAGGTCGCTGGATGGTCTGAAGCTCATACATCAAATTGAAAATGCGGGCTTAACGCCCCTTCACCGCCGGTAATGGACAACTCATCGGGGCCAAGCAGCGTGTCTTTTATCCCCTTGCGACGAAGCACCTCCAAAGACGACGAGCCGTTGTTGAGACCCGCTCCGATGCGCATGGTCGTGTAATCGTGCAGGAAGCCGTACGGCGAGTGCGTCGGGATGCCGAACAGGAGGTCCTCGATAGCTGAAAGCGCTGTCGATTTACCAGCCTCATTGGGACCAAAAATGATGTGAAAGTCGGCTTTCCCGACAGGCAACTCAATCGACCAGTCAGTAAAATGGCCGTAGCGGATCAGATCAAGACGTTGCAGACGCACGCTCAATCCTCCTGCGCAATCAGGCGGCTGGAGAGATAAGGCGTCACCTCAGCGATCACGCCGGCATGATCGCCCTTTATCGCCGCTTTGAGTATTTCGTCGTCGATATCGGCACGCACCTCGTGGGGTAAACGCCGCACCAGTTCGCCGATATCGCTTTCGATCTGCTCAAGAAGGTCGATGTCGGAACCCGCTTCGGCCAGCATGCGTTGTAACTCACCGATCGCGTCCTCACGCTCCGCCAACGTTTTCGGATCGACAGTCGGTTCTGTCGCTACGACAATTTTCTCAATCCAGGCAGCTTCATCGCCAAGCCCGAGGGCGCTGGCGCGTGCCTCGGCAAGCACTTGATCTTCCGACGCAACCAGCTGGTTATGAATGTCTGTTCGGCCTTGAAGTTGAAGGCGACAGACCAGCAAGCGGCCTTCCGCTCGGCTGGCAACAGCCTCTTCAAGCGCTTCCCGAATTCGATCGTAGGCGTCGCTCATGCTGCTTGCGTCGTTCAACGCAACCGGCACAACGGCCCACCGCACCACGTCACAGGAAACAGGAGAAACATCGGCTGTTTCCCCGTCTTCCACCGTAATGAGGCACACGCCCTTAGCGTCTGCTTCACGCACATGTCGGCCCTGTAAGTTACCGGGAAACACGATGTGGGGCTGCTTATGGAGCACCTCGGCTTGATGCACATGGCCGAGCGCCCAGTAGTCGTATCCCTTGTTTACAAGGTCACCCAGTAAGCAGGGCGCATAATTCTCATGGCCGCCCATGCCGCCAAGGCCTGTGTGTAGCACGCCGATGTTGAAAGCACCAGAAACCGGGTCGGGATAGACCAGTGCGAGGTTTTCCGTAACGTTCCGTTGGCGGAAACTCTGTCCGTACAGGGCGACGCTTAGCTCGTCCGGCTCGAAAGTTTGCGGCTTTCGAGAGCTGAATAGATGAACGTTTTCGGGCAATTCAAGCCGCCGCGTGATCTGGCTTTCGGCGTCGTGGTTACCCTGAAGGAGGTAGACGGGAATTCCTGCGTTGTTGAGTCGGCCCATTTGAGCGGTAAACAATAGACCTGTCTTGTAGTCACGCCAGTCGCCGTCATAGAGGTCGCCGGCGATGATGAGAAAGTCGATCTGCTCATCGATCGCGCTGCCAATGAGCTGATCGAAGGCTTCGCGTGTCGCCGCGCGAATGCGCTCGACAGCGCGACCTTCATGCCCGGCCAGTCCCTTTAGGGGGCTGTCCAGGTGAATATCCGCGGCATGAAGAAATCGGAAGGAAGTCATAACTGTAGTACCTTATCGGTCCTCATCGGAATTCCCAGAATTACAGAACCGTAATATAACGATAGGTCTCACACTGGCATTGTTAATATATGGTTCGCTCCCGGGTTGTCTACTGCTTCCGGCCTGCCGAACAGTGGTCTGCGCCAATATATCCGACCTCTTCGTGGAACCTCTGTGGTTCCGGGCCATGATGGGCTCCGCGCGCGTCCCGGTCTTCATAAGTGGCTCTTCCGGGTTTTTAGTGGCCGGGGGCCATATCGAGTCCTCCGCAGTGGAAGTAGATGGCGTTGATGAAGTTCTGTTGATTGCGAAAGCCGCGAGCCGTCGCCTTCACCCATTGAATCGTGACGTCCCAGCTCAGTGCGAGCAGCTCGGCGACGCCTTGTTGGCTGGCTTCTTTCAGCCACGAGATCGCGAGAGCTTCAAACAGCACCGTGAAGCGGCTGGAGACCTCGGCCCACGGCAGTCGCACCACCCGCGGCCCGTGCTCGGGGCAGTCGCTGCGCGGCGGCCGGGCATGCAGAATCGTGCGGTACTGGCAAGTGTCGAGATGACGCCAACAGCGCTCGGGTTGATGATCATGGAGCCCGCACTCGGCGCTGCACTCGGGACAGCACCAGCGCACTTGTTCATCGTGTTCGAGGAAGACATGGACTTCGCCGCCGGCCCGGTGCAACTCCACGCGTTCGACTTTCCAGGGACTCTCAATGCCTAAAATCTGGCGGTATAGCTCGCGGTCTTGCATCCCGCGAGCCTACCATCCCCGCCCTCCCGGCCACTAGAAAGCCGGAAGAGCCTCTTAAGTTAATCGACCTCTCAGGGCCATTGACAATGACAGCTCAATTCGTCAATCTCCTCGCGCAAGATCTCGCTCGGATGTACCGGTCGCATATCGTTTTCGACACTCATCATGCTCACCTCATTCAGTGATAGTCGACGATTTCCACGTCACGGGGGCCATCGTCTTCTTTGAACGCCCATTCTCGCCATCCCTGGATCAGAGGAAAATACAAACCCAGACGGATCGGCCGCGGGTCGAGAGACCGCATGGCGCGCGCGTAGCCCTCCATCTGCTCGCGGTACCGTGTCTGCTCGTTGTCGAGAAACGCATCGCGCCCGCCGCCCTCATGCGTGCTGGTCTTGTAGTCGATGATCCAGCGCACGCCGTCATCCACGAAGGTTCGGTCCAGGACAAAACGTCGGACCTTCCGTTCAACGACAGTCGACAAGGCGTATTCGCGTCGGTCGTCTTCATGCCCGGAAAGAATCCAGCGTCCCTGCTCGTCGGCCGCAGCGTTTCCGAGCGCAACGCTGGCGTGGGAGAGAGCTTCGTCCAGCTTCTCGCGGTCCAGGCCTTCCGACCGGAGAGCGGCACGGAGAGTGTCTTCGCGCACGGCCAACCCCTCCCGCGCGTGCATCTGCTGCAACATGCGATGCACCACAATGCCGACCCGCCGCTGGAGTTCGCCGGCCCATTCGAAGACGGGCCGGTGGACTCCAACCTCCTCGGAATCCGCGCGGCTAGCAGCGTTCCAGGCGATATCTTCGGGTGGGGCGGGCGCCGTCCAGTCCAGGTTCAGCCGCCTCAAGGGAATGCCCGCAAGCTCCGCATCCTTTTGAAGCTGCGTGTCTTGCCCGCCTGACCCCCGGAGCGTCTCGACAAAATCCACCTTCACCACGCCCCAAATTTTACTCAACAGCACCCGTGGATCCGGTGCCTTGAACGCCCTCCCGTCTTGATCGAGCCGGGTGTGCCCCAGAAGATGCAGCCGCCGCCGGGCCCGCGTCGCAGCCACATACAGGAGGCGCGTGCTCTCCTGGTCGCTCTTGGTGGCATGGACCTTGCGCAGGTAGTCGTAGACGGGATCCTTGTCGCCTCCCACCTTATGGATCGGCGCAAGTAGAAGCCGCGGCTCCCCACTACTCATGTACTCCAGCCACATCAGCAGGCGCTGGTCGTCCGTTCGGGTCCGGCGACCGAGTCCAGGGAGGATCACCGTGTCGAATTCCAGGCCCTTGGCCTTGTGAACCGTCAGCAACTGCAACCCGTCCCCGGCTTCCACGTCGGACGGAGCGAACAGACGCGCGATGTCGTTGGCAAACTTCCGTTCATCGCGGATGTCGAGACCGACCATGGATTGTTCGAGAAGATCGAGATAAGCAGCGGCGGCTTCCAGGTCGGTCCGGGTTTCCAGGCACGCCGGTCCCGCCATCGCGATCCACACGCCTTCCACCCACCGCCGCACTGCGAGTGTGCCCCGCCGGTCAATCACGTCAGAGAGAACGGGAATCAAACGTTCGAGCCGACCGATGCCATCGGGCGACAAACGGGTCCGCCACTCCCCGGATTTCAAAATATCCCAGATCGCCCGGTTGAAATCGCCGTCGACGAGCGCGTGGAGATCCGCCAGTGTCAGGCCGCACCACGGCGCTCTCAGAAGGGAGAGCCAGGCGATCCGGTCCGCCGGATGCAACAGGGCTCGGGTGAGCGCGACAAGATCTCCGACGACGGGGCGCTCGCCGAGCGCGTCGATCTCGACGGCGCTAAACCGCTCCCCGGCTCTCCGCAGGGCCGAAACAATTCCGAAGAGGTGGGAACGGGATCGGACCAGCACGGCAATCGTGCCGTCCGGATGCTGGGTCCGGGTCTCCCCGATGATCTTCAGAACCCGCTCCGCTTCTATATCCGGATCGCTCGAAAGGAACGCATGCACACGCACGGCGTCCTCATCGGACTCCGTCCTGAACGGGACGGACGGCTCGTAGGTCACCGCGCCGGTGAACCGGTTCTCGACCGATGGAAACGCTGTGCCGAGCGCGCGGTTGACCCAGCCCACGACTCCCGCAGTGGAACGGAAGTTCACCGAAAGCGTGAGCGGGGTCAGCGCGACCGGACCGACGCCTTCGGTCCGGGCCCGCAGAAAGAGACCCACGTCCGCCTCACGAAAACCGTAAATCGACTGCATCGGATCGCCGACGAGAAACAGCGTCCGCCCATCATCGGGTTGCCAATCCCCTACGAGCCGGGTCAAAAGCTCGTACTGGCTCTGGGATGTGTCCTGAAACTCATCGACGAGCAAGTGCTGGATCTGGCAGTCGATGGCAAACGCCAAGTCCGTGGGCTCCGCATCTGTGCCCAGCGAGGTCCGTGCGCCGATCGCGATCTCGGTGAAGTCCACACGGCCCTCCTGCTGAAAGACCGCCCGGAGCTGATCGACCGCGACGGGAAGAAGCACCAGCAGTGCGCCCAGCATGTCCCACTGCGCGGCTTCGAACCGGGGGAGCGGGAGCGAGCGCACCGCGTGCAACCGCTCTACGACCGTGTCGTCGAGATCAATGGCATTGAGACGCTCTTTAGCGTTTCGGCCTCTGTCGCCGGCCGGAAACCCTTCGTTCTTGGTCAGACGCTGTCGCCGCGTGCCCTGCCCCGTCAGAAACAGTCCGGCCAATCCCCGCCATTGCTCGAGCGAATCCACCGACGCCGCGGGAAACCCCTGCAGGCCCACGCATGCCAGAACGTCGCCGGACTTGCCATCGCGGGAGAGGTTCCTGGCGGCAAACTGCGCCAGTTCGACCGTTTCGGTCTTGAAGCGTGCGGGGAAGATGGCTGCCAGCTCTCCGAGCGCAGCTTCGACGACTTCCCGAAGCGAATCCTCGAGCTCGTCGCGCAGACGTTCAACCTCGGGGTTCCCCACGACGTGGCGCAACCACTGGTCGCGGCTGGCCAGCATCGTCGCGAGGAGCTTTTCGACGGTCCCGAAGTTGTTGTCCAGATGCGACAGGAGTTTTGAGAGCGCCTCGGCAACCACATCCGGCGTCCGGGGAGAGTCCAGCATCTGGAGCGTTCCGGTTGCCGCCTGACGGTACAGATGGGCGGCATTGTCTTCGGGATGCGGGGGCGTACCCAGGCGCGAGACCCAGGGCATCTGCCGGACGAAGGTGGCGCACAATGAATCGATCGTCTGGATGCGAAGGCGACCCGGGTTCTCGATCAGGCGCCAATTGAACGTGTCGTTCCGCGCCAGTGCTGCCCGCGCCAGCTTCCAGGTGAAATGCTCGTGCGCGGTTTCGGGCGCAGGCTCGGAAGCGTTCTGAAGGGCGCCAATCACCCGGTGGCGCATCTGGGCTGCCGCCTTCCGCGTGAAGGTGATCGCCACAATCGACTCGGGTTGATCAGATAGACTCAGCAACGTGAGGAAACGCTGGATCAGGAGCTCGGTCTTTCCCGAACCCGCCGGCGCCTGCACGATAAACGACTGTGAATGATCGAGCGCCCGCCTCCGTTGCTCCTGATCCTGAATGCGGTCAGGCATCCGTGTACTCCCCGCCAGCATCCCAGGCACGCTGAGCCTCGTTGATCCGGCAAAGCGTCGGCAGCGCGCAGTACTGGCAGCTCTTGCGACGGTCCTTCGGGTCCACTGCGGCCCGACCTTCCCGGAAATCGTCCCCCAACTGATCGAGCACGTCCTGCCAGCCGTCAATCTTCTGGTCGATGGAAACCGCGTCCCGGGAAGGTTTGACGCCCGGAACCAAGCCTTCAGAATCCATCATCCCGGGGAATGCCACCTTCCCGGTCTTGAGCTGTCCGTAGAACACGCCGGCGACGGGAGCTTCGGCCGTGACGGCATAGATGGGAAGCTGAGGATCATTGGGCCGGGATCCGAACCAGTCCGAAGCACTGCATTCGCCGGTCTTGTAGTCAAGAACGACAGAGTCCCCGTTTTCGAGACGGTCCATACGATCGGCCCGGATGCTGAGATCAATCCCGCCCACCGTTACCCGCCGGCGGGCTTCCTGCTGGATCACGGTAAACGGCTGACGCTCCCGCTCAAGCTGTAACCACTCCGCAATTACGCGCTCGACCCGCTTCTGTTCGATCTCCCTGAACCGCTCCCGCCGCAGAGCCCGCCGACGCCGCCCAAAAGCATACAGCTCGGCAGCCACCGTCCTCCGCACGATATCGGCCAGTTGCTCGTCGCCCGTCGAAAGCAGACCGGCATGCGAACCCAGCACATCCCAGATCCTCTGAAGCACCCGGTGAATCAGAAGCCCGCGGTCCAGCGCGCTCAATCCGGTTTCGGCCTCATCCAACTCCGTCGCCCCCAGGCGCAGTTCGGCAAACGCCTTGAACGGGCACATCGCCTGAAGCTTGAACAGCGACGTCCCGCCGCCGGCAGACGCCTCCGCCAACCCGGGCCCGTTGTGATCCTCCACAACCTCACACCGGCGAGACTCCCGGAGAGCATGGACGTAACGATCGGAACCCAGGAGCCCCAGCTCTTCCGCCTCCACCTCCGGCAGCGTCTGGAAGAGCGGACTGACTCTCAGATCGGAATCATCTGCACGTTGGGGATAGCTGACAACGACACTAGGTGCGCTGGCCACGAGCCGCGCGGTCAGCGTGTGTGCAAATTCCAGTTCCCTCTCCGGCGAAGACCGCAGCAGATCGAACTTGCGCTGCAGCCGAAACGGCAGGAATGCGTCGGGGCTGGGCGGCGGCGGCCACGCCGCATCGTGCATCCCCATGATCCAGAGGCGGTCAAAAACCAGGCCGGAAGTCTCGAACAGGCCGAGGATTTGAACCGGTGCCGGGTCGGACTCGGGCTGAAACTGCCCGGTTGAGGCCAGGCGATACAACCTCCCGACGGCCGCCTCCAGCCCTATGCTGCCGAGGACACTGTCCAGTCCGGCAAAGTCCGAAAGGAGTTCATGCCACTTTTTGATCGTCTGGAACTGAACACTGTCGAGGGGCCCGGCACCCGGCCATCCCATGGCTTCGAGAAGACCTGAGAACAATGCCGCCCAGTCGCTGGGCATCTGGTGAGGCGTTAACTCCTGCCGGAATTTGCGCCAGGCAATCAGTTGCGACTGAAGCTCCGGACAGTGGTACGGGACGTCGGCTCGCCCGGCCAAAGCAAGTACGTCCTGCAGTGAAACTTCCGGCTCTCTCAACGAACGCAGCGCGGCGTCCAGGAGGGCACGACTCGTCCACTCAGACGCCGCACCCCGAAGGAACGGAGATCGGAGAAGCCGGCCCAGCGTTTCCACCGGAATGCCATGAGGCCGGCTTTCGAGGACCAAAAATGCCGCGGCGATGATCGGGTACTCACCGAGCGGCAATCCCAGGGAAATATTGAACAGGCGGTGAGTATCCCGATCCGGCCGAAGATGGCTTGTGGGATGAAATGCTTCAGAAAAGATGCGCTCCACGCGGCCTCGGCACTGTTCGAGATTGGCTACCGCAATCCCTATTCGGAACTCCGGCGAGCTTGCCTCCGTGTCGGTCTCCAAAATCCGCCTTGCCCATTCGGCTGCGGCACGGATCTCCCGGTCAGTGTCGACCAGACTGATGCGGACAGCATCGCCCGGAGCTTGCGAGACCATCCGTTGTTTGACTTCGGTTCCCCGAGAAGTCAGCGTATCGAATAGTCGCTTCTGGACCGGCGTCAGTTCCAGGAACCCGACGATCTCAACCTGCTCGGGAATCGACATCGCCCTCTCTGCGATACGGTCCGCGATAAAGACCGGCAACTCCGCGTTGGACAACCACCCGTTCTCCCTCGACCGCCGCCGGAACTCCCGCGCCCACCGGTAAAACACCCTCGAGTCGGTGGAGTCGTTCCATTCCGGCGCATCCAATGGAAGGCCCCATTCACAACGAAGCCCCCACGCTTTCAGCGCGGCCGCGGCCGTTGCCGGAACTTCCAGCAGAAAGTTCTCCCCGTCGGCACGGATGATGTCCTCCCAGATCGCCCGCTCTTCAGATGGCCGAAGCAACCGTAGGGTCCCGCCAACTTTTCCGGAATACACCGACGTATCCCAGAGTTCGGCAAGCCACGCCTGAAACGGAAGGATGTGCGCTGTCGGCCACGTCGAAAGACCGGCCGCCACCTGCTCCCGGTCGTATTCGCGCTGGAGTTCGCGGGACAGGCGCGTGGTTGCTGTGATGAGGGTCATATAGGGGAAGCTCAAGTCTCCAACGTGATTACACCAAAGGAGGTTCTTCTTTAGGAAAGACTCCTCTTGGGGGCAGGCTTGCCCCCTCTCAGCAGCAAGCGAAGCAGCCCGACTGGTAGTGCGCCACGATCAGTCCATCGCGGTTGATGGTCTTTGCGCGTCTAGCAACGCCCCCGCGCAAAAAGACGTTCGTAGCCTTGGTCTGCAAGAAATCCCGCGAGATCGGCTGTTCAAATAGCACAGACACTCACGGATGCGCCGGCGCTTCTTCAGCGGTCAGGTGCGGGTGAATGTCGATCTGCACGTCTACATGCTGGCCGAGCTTGTTGAGCACGGTCATCAGTCGGTCAATGGTGAAGCGGTCAAGCTGCACGTTGCGAATGCGGGTAAAGTCCGCATGGCTGACACCGGTGCGACCCTCGGCCTTGCGCGTCGAAAGCTCTTCGTCGTCAAGAATGCCGATGATGCGGGCGGCTAGAAGCGCCTTGGTCTGCTGCACGTCGGCGTCAGCGCGCCCGAAGTCACGGAAGACATTGCCGCTGCCGTGCACCAGCTTAAAATCGTCGTCTGTCTTGCTCATTGCTGTAACTCCTTCTTCAATTGTTTAAGACGCTCGCGGATCAGATCGATATCCTTCTTCGGGGTCTTGATGCACTGCTTCGCCTTCTTCTGGAAGGCGTGCAAAACCCAAAGCCGCTCCCCGAACTGCAGAGTGTAGACCGTCCGACACGCATCAGTGCGGTACTTGAGCGCCACCTCGAATACGCCGGAATCGGCCGGGTATCTCTGCTTCTCATATAGTATGGTGTCAAATATAACACCGAGCGTCAAGAGGAGCGCATTCCTAGGCTTGGGCCTGGTGCGTTGGACATCACAGATTGTGGCATCCAAGCAACGGGGCCTGTAGATCACCCTTCTCATGTCTCCCTGGAAGGAGAACCTGGCTATCCAAGCTGGCCTAACGGTCAGGCCTTCGAGACTCTTGCCCAGTAGCACTCGGATGCCTTGCTCCTTGCCTTCGAGCTTGGATTTTCTTGAGGCCACCTTGGGGATGATCCCGATTACCCGCATTGCCTCGTGGCATGGCAGGCTGTGGAGGCGTTGGGAGTGGTTTCGCTTTACGACGGCCTGGGCCGCAGTTGATCTAGGAGCCGCTGGAGTTGGGGCCGCTCCCAACGCCCACCAGGCGCCGTCTCGCGAAAGATGGGCTCGCATCCAGCCTCTTTTAGCGCGGCGGCTTGAGCAGCGGTGTCCTGGACGTCTGTGGAAACGCGCGCATAACAGATCAGCATTGCACAAAGGTATCGCCAATAGAATCAGTAATGCAATACGGTTTCGCAACGCCCAAGTCCTTGAGAAGCCGACAAGCACCGGATCGTTGCGTAACCGCTCGTTTGTGCAACTTGCACTCGTCTACGAGGGACGCAAGAGCGTCATCTTCGACATCGCTGGATATCCACCCGGCGAACGCGTCAAGAACCAGATCGGGGCGCGCGAGGCTTTGCCCAAGCAGTACGGAGACGCGCCGGAGTACACCCTAGTTGTCGCGGGGGGTGACACGGACATCAAACCCGTGCCGGCAATCGAACTCGAGGCGCGGATTAGACGTGCGCACTCGCTGATCTGGGCCGGCGGACGCCGGGACATCCCCTTTCCCTCGTAAACAGCCACGTCTGCCGGATCGGCCCGCAGCCGTCCAGGGCGCGAAGCGGCGCAGCGAACCCTTGACGGCGAGGACCGATCTGCAATCATCCGTGGCGAGGGAAAGGGGATTCAAGAAGACGAAACCGGGCGATCCCGAGATATAGAACGATAACAACCTTTATCGTACTGTAGGGGTGGACTCACAGAACTCTTCCCTCCTGGCGCCGATCACCGCTTCCGCTTGCTTCTCTTTTGCCACTGCCGCTCTCGGCGCTTCCACATCCGCTTGAGCATGATCTTTCTTTCGGGAAGCCGTATTCCCCCTGCCCGTGCGAGTTGAATCATCTCTCGTAGCTCTGTCTCGAACTGCTTGGGCGGCAGATGGGGTCGAAGCTCCGCAAGTTTCGGGCCGTGACAGTCCCGCAGCTTGCGCCCTTCTTCACACGGGCACGCCATGAGCGGCGGGGCAGAGTCATCCGCTAAGCATTTCAGCAGTGTCATTGCCTCAACGAGAGAAGTTTCGAAGAACTCCACTTGGCCTTGGTCTGGAGACGTTTAGGGAGCTTGTCCAGGACATTTCCCAGCTTGTGGAACCAGTCGCGTTTCTCGGCCGTCTGGGAGGTCGAGTCCGGCAGGGGGCGACCCCCATGATGGGGGAAAAAGGGTGTCTTGTCGGGTGCCTTGGTGTATCTTTAGGGATACAATCAGGCGATGATTGAAGTCCGCCAAACCGAAGCGTATGCCCGATGGTTCGGGAAGCTTCGTGACAGGCAGGCAAGGGCACGCATTAACGCGCGCATCAGCGCGCGCATCAGACGGTTGTCATTGGGCAATACAGGAGACGTTCGACCGGTCGGAAAAGGCGTCTCGGAGCTTCGTATCGACTACGGACCCGGCTATCGCGTGTACTTCGTGCAGCAAGATCAGTCCTTGGTGCTCCTATTGATCGGAGGCGACAAGAGCACTCAGAACCGGGATATCGCGAGAGCCCACGATCTAGCGCAAGGGCTATAGAAGGAGGTAGATAATGGCAAAGACGCTGACTCGTCCATGGGCCGCATCGGATTACCTGGAGAACGAGGAAGACATCGTTGCCTACCTTGAGGCAGCGTTTGACGACGGTGATTCTCGGCTGATTACGGCCGCCCTTGGCGACATTGCCAAGTCCAAAGGGATGACAAAGATCGCTTCGGAAGCTGGTTTGGGCAGGGAGAGTCTCTACAAGACGCTGTCACACGATGGCAATCCCAGTTTCTCCACCGTGCTCAAGGTGATGCAATCTTTGGGTATTCGGCTTCACCCGACTGTGATGCGACGTGCCCGCCCGTGAGCTTGGCGATGGCGGTCTTGGAAACGCCCAGCGAGCCTTTCGGGCGCCCGAGCTTCCGTCCCGAGGACCTGGCTGGCCTGGGCGAGGCCCTCGCGGGTGCGCTCGCAAACGGGGAGGAACGCAGGGGTAATCTGGGACAGCGCGATACGGATGCCGAGGAGACCGGATTCAGCAGCACATCGAGCAACGCGAGCAGGCGCGGGCCTGGGACGGCCCGGGGCCGCTAGGTCTCTCTCGCCCATCCCATGGGACGACTTTAGATGAATTGGAACATCCCTCAGACTTCAGGCCAGGCTCTTCCGATATCTCTTGAAGCTGGTGATCGACTGTTTATGGTAGGCGCCAACGGCTCAGGGAAATCAGCGTTGATTCAGCACCTTGTTTCATCGAAGCCAACTAGGACGATCAGACGTATTTCCGCCCACAGACGAACATGGTTCGAATCCGGAAACATCGATTTCACTCCACGGCATCGTAAAAGGTTTGATGAACAATACCTACAACGTGAACGCCAGGTCGATTCTCGATGGAAGGATCACTACGCTCAAGAAAAACAGTCGGCTGTTTTTTTCGATTTGGTTGCCAAAGACAACGCCGAGGCTCGATTCCTCCGATCCCTTCTTCGCCAGGTCGACCCGCAGAATCCCGACAGAGGCTTCAAGACTGCTATAGAAGTAGCCGCAAAATCGGTGCCGCTCTTCGAACAGCTCAACGAATTACTTGCGCTCGGGACGCTGCCGGTTTCACTCGAAAACTCCGAAGGTGAAGAGATTCTTGCACGTCACGGAAATGACGGCGTGAGCTTCAGCATTGCACAAATGTCGGATGGGAAACGGAGCGCCGCCCTCATCGCCGCCACTGTGCTCACCGTGAAGCCGGAAACCGTATTACTGATCGACGAGCCGGAACTGCATCTTCATCGAGCCATCATCGAGCCATTCCTGGCGGCGTTGTTTGCACAGCGCACGGATTGCGCGTTCGTCATCTCAACGCATGAAATCGACCTACCAATGGCTCACCCGGCTGCGCGTGTCCTCATGGTCCGATCTTGTGAATGGAATGACAATACGGCCAAAACGTGGGATGTCAAAGTCCTCGAACCTGACGCGGGTTTACCAGAGGATCTCAAGCGGGCCATTTTGGGGACTAGACGAAGGATTGTGTTCGTGGAAGGTACATCAGGCAGCCTAGACCTGCCGATTTACACCGCGCTCTTTCCTGACATTTCGGTCGTGCCAACAGGCAGCTGCGTCGATGTCGAAAGAGCAGTGACTGGGTTACGAGAATCTCTCAACTACCATCACGTCGAGGCATATGGCCTCATAGACAGAGACGATAGGACTGACGACGATGTCATGCGGCTCGCTGAGAAGCACGTGTTCGCCTTGGACGTGTGCTCGGTCGAGGCACTTTACTATTGCTCGGACGCCATCGCGGCCGTCGCCCACCGGCAAGCGGAAACCTTGGGGAGCGATGCTGATGAGATGATCGAGTCGGCGACACAGAAAGCTTTCGATGAGTTGTATCAGAACGGCCTTGCCGAAAGGATGGCCGCGCGGCGGTGCGAACAGCGCCTGCGTGAGCGCGTGCTCTCAGAATTCCAAAGCCAAAAATCACAAATTAAGGCCGATGCAACTCTCACCGTGTGTGTCGCTTCTCCCTATCTCAACGAGTTGACCTGCTTTCAGAGCCTCTTCGCCGACAGAAATTTAGACGGTCTTATCGCTCGCTATCCGATCCGCGA
Source organism: Bryobacterales bacterium (assembly GCA_965238125.1). Taxonomy (GTDB): domain Bacteria; phylum Acidobacteriota; class Terriglobia; order Bryobacterales; family UBA6623; genus UBA6623. The sequence continues at coordinate 3,595,363 of OZ250179.1, forward strand.
CAGCCGCGTGTTCGACGCTATTGCGAAAGCCCTCAAATACGACACCAGGGACTACGCGCGAGTGGTCGTCTCCAGAATTCGAGAAGATGATGCTCTGGCCCAAAAACTCAAGGAACGTATAGGTCCCCTTTCCATGGAGCTTGAGGCTTAATCCGTGACGTAGATCGACGCATAGGAGGATTTGCGGATGTCTGACTCCTTGGTTACGCGTGCTCCTCTCCTCCGCGAGTGTCGTCGCTCCTCAGCCGCCGATACGCTTCCGACGCCATCCAGGCTGTTAGGGGTCACCTCACGAAACGGAAAAAATCGTACGCTAAGGCCGAGTGAGCGGCGGTAGGGGCCGGAAGTTGCCCTGTTCAACTTGCTTGTTCTGCTGCCAGCTGTAGTCTCCCGTCAGGTTGATGTGCTCCCAGCCCAGTGGCGACAGATGGGGCAGGAGGCTGTCGTCCGCGTTTCCGGTGTCCCGCAACGCTTGCACCACCCGTTCCAGGTAAGCCGTGTTCCAGAGCACGATGGCGGCGACCACCAGGTTGAGGCCGCTGGCACGGTAGCGCTGGTTCTCGAAGCTGCGGTCGCGCAGTTCACCCAGCCGGTTGAAGAACACGGCGCGGGCCAGCGCATTCTTGGCCTCGCCCTTGTTCAAACCGATCTGTACCCGGCGGCGCAACTCGATGTCTTGCAGCCAGTCGAGCGTGAACAGAGTGCGCTCGATGCGGCCGAGTTCGCGCAGCGCTAGCGCCAGGCCGTTCTGACGCGGGTAACTGCCGAGCTTGCGCAGCATCAACGAGGCCGTTACCGTCCCTTGCTGGATCGACGCCGCGAGTCGCAAGATGGCATCCCAGTGGGCGCGGATCCGTTTGACGTTGACGCTGCCACCGATCAGCCTAGCGAGCGTCGGGTAGCGCTTCGCGTCGCCGTGGATATACAAGCGCTTGTCGGCCAGGTCACGGATGCGCGGCGCGAAGCGGAAGCCCAGCAGATGCATCAGTGCGAACACATGATCGGTGAAGCCCGTCGTGTCGGTGTAGTGCTCTTCGATGCGTAGATCGGACTCGTGGTAGAGCAAGCCGTCCAGCACATGGGTCGCGTCGCGCACCGTGGCGTTGATGACTTTGGTGTGGAAGGGCGCGTAGTGGTCGGAGACGTGGGTGTAGAACTGCACGCCCGGTTCCGAGCCGTACCTCGGATTCATCTGGCCAGCGAACTGACCGCGGCCCCCGGCTTTGAAGTGTTGGCCGTCCGACGAGGAGGTAGCACCTTTGCCCCACCACAAGGCGAAGGGCTGGCGGTACTGCGCGTTGACCACCTCGGCCAGCGCCGCCGAATAGGTTTCATCTCGGATGTGCCAGGCCTGCAACCACGAGAGTTTGGCGTAGCTTGCTCCGGGGCAGGATTCCGCCATTTTGGTCAACCCCAGGTTGATCGCATCGGCGAGCACAGCCGTCAGCAATAAGCTCTTGTCTGCGGCCGTCCCGCCGCTTTTGAGGTGCGTGAAATGACGGGTAAAGCCGGTCCAATCGTCCACTTCGAGGAGCAGCTCGGTGATTTTCAAGTGGGGCAACAACCCGTACGCTCGGCGCATCAGCGCGTCGGCTTCCGGCGGCACAGCGCTGTCGAGGGGGGTGAGCTTGAGGCCCGTACCGCTGATGGACGCATCCGGCAGCTGGTCCTGCGCCGCGAGCCTTTCCACCGTTTGCAGCTCGCGCTCCAACACGGCCAGCCGCGCCTCCAAGAACCGCTCACAGTCGGTCTCCACCGCCAGGCCCAGTGCTTGCTGCTCACGCTGTGCCGAGAAACGCGACGGCGGCAAGAGGTACTCCTCGAAGTCTTTGAACTGGCGCGAGCCCCGTACCCAGACATCGCCGGAGCGCAGCGAATTCTTGAGTTCCGAGAGCACGCACAACTCGTAGAACCGGCGATCCAAACCGTCCGGCGTATGCACCAGACTTTTCCAGCGTTTGCGAACGAAGGACGTCGGCGCGTCGTCTGGTACTTTGCGCGCTTGTCGCTTGTTCATGTCTTTGAGCACTTCAACAGCTCCCATCACGGCGCACGCCGCCGGCGCAGCCTTCATGGTCAGCGCCTCCAGCAGTGCCGGCGTGTAGCGCCGGAGCTGGTTGAAGCCGTCGCCGACCAACGGTAAGTAGTCGAAGTCCTCCGGCTGAGCCAGCTTCTCCGCTTCGGTGACGCTCTCGCTGAACACCTCCCACGGCAGAATCGTCTCGATGGCGGCGAACGGGTCACCGCCCGTTTGCTTGGCCTCCAGCAAGGCCCGGCCGATGCGAGAATACAGGCGGACCTTGTCATTGATCGCCTTGCCGAACTGTTGGAAGCGATCGGCGTGGCGGCGCTTGGCGCGGTTGAACAGCGTGCCGATGAGGCGGTCGTGCAGGTCGATGATCTCGTCGATCAATGTGGCGCGAGTGTCGAGCAGGAGCGCCGTCAGAGTGGCGTAGCGCCGCTTGCTCTCTAGGTCGCCTAGATGCTGGGCGGTCATTTGGCCGCCTTCGCGAGCCAGTTTCATTAGGCGGTTCTGGTGGACGGTGTGGTCCAAGCTCTCCGGCAATCCAAGCTCGCGGATAGCTTTTAGTCGCTCTAGGTCTTCGACCGCCTGAAAGAGTTTTTGTTGTAGCCAAATTTTTCCCGGGCGGCCCGGCGGTCGAACTTCCAGTTGATCTTCACTTGGTCACGGTTCACGCGATCTTTCCACGAGCGCGTCTCGCGCTTGAGGGTCTTCAGGTCGGGGATACGCCGGCTTCCCAGACACTGGCGGGAATACAAACTGAGTTCAATCTCGGCCTGATTGAGCCAACTGCCGTGTATCGGAGTCGGATAGATCGTCAGCCGGCTCCACATCTCATCTGCTTGCTCTTCCCCGTAGTAAGTCCCTCAATGATTTTTTGCAGTGGATGTTCAGATTGTCCCAGACCAGGTGGATCGTCCGCGCCGCAGGATAACGGCGCAGCAGCGATCCCAGCGTCTTGGCGAACTGCACCGCCGTACGATTCGGCGTCGCGCAGGTGAAATGCCGCCCGGCTTTCGGCTCCACCACGGCAAAGACATTGGCCGTGCCGCAGCGCTGGTACTCGTTGTCCCGCTTGGCCGTGTGGCCGGGCGCTGCCGGGCGGGGCAGCCGCACTTCCTTGTGCAGGAAGATCGGTTTCTCGTCCAGGCAGACGACCGGCTCGGCAGCGTCATAAGGCCTTTCATACAGTGCCAGGACATCTTCCATGCGCTCGATGTATTTCTCATCCAGCGCCGCCACGCACCACATTTTTTTCCCGCCACGGCTTGAAGTCGTGGCTCTCAAGAAGTACCCGAATCGTCTCTCGCCCGGCTCGCGGCACGAGCTTGCGCTTGACCGCTTCTTGGGCAATCAGCCGCACCGTCCAGCGCGCCCGGCCCGCGGGCGGATCACTGCACACCATGGCGATGATGCGCTGTTTCTCGCCGGCCCCGAGCAGGGGAGCCGCCCCGGGCCGCTGTTTGTCGTGGAGGGCGCGCTCGATGCCTCCCTGTTCATAGCGCCGGCCAATCTCCCGCACCGCCTTGGAGCTGAGTTGAACATGGGTGGCCACCTCGGAAGCAGCTTGGCCGGCGTCGAGCTGCAGCAGAGTCAGCGCCCGTAACACGGTGCGTACGGGCTGGATTCCCTTCCGCAGCAACTAGCGGAGTTCTTTACGGTCCCGTTGGGAGAGGCGCACGGAGAGACGACGATAGGCGCGCATGGCCTATTGTAGGCCAAACCATTCCCGCCGCAAAGTGTTCTAAAGAACTTTTTCAGGCGGTCAGAGACCTAGTACGGTTCTACAACAAGCGCGGCACGGCCGAGCAGTGGATCAAAGAGGGCAAGCAGGCGACGCACTGGACGCGGTTGTCATGCCATCGTTTTCGGGCCAACGAAGTGCGACTGCAACTGAGCGTGCTGGCCTACAACCTGGGCAACCTGTGGCGGCGGCTCGGGCTGCCGCACAGGATCAAGAGCTGGTCGCTGACGAGCTTGCAACACCGCTTGATGAAGACGGGTGGTAGGCTGGTCAAGCACGCGCGGTACTATTGGCTGCTGCTGGCCGAGGGGCATCTGAACCGCAGGCTGTTCGGCGACATGCTGCACAGGATCTGGGCGCTGCCGCTGCCGAGCGGGTAGCGTTGACCGGGTGAGGACCAACAGTTTTGGCTCCAAAAAAGTTTCGCAGAGAGCAGTGTCGGCCGGAGCGCCGTTCAGCCCGCTCAATCAACGTCTGTGAGCGGACGGACGAGCCCTGGCGCCTACCGGCGGAGGTGGTGTGCAGGGTTCAGTACGAAAAGACGTGGTCTTCGGGGCAGCGCGGGTGTATACTGCGACCGTGCCAGGGCCAAAATGGAAATCCTGGCTTAGATTGATAGTGTGACTCCAGCCGAATACTCGATATTGCGGTTTGTCTACTCAAAAGACGAGTTAACTTGACAATGCCAACGACATTCCTGGTCCGAGAAGGACGAAAAAAGGAGCAGCGTGCCTGAGACAGCTAAGGCCGTCACGATAGTCGAGCCATACAGAATCGAGGTGCGCGAGTACAAAATTCCACCGCTGCGGCCGGGCGGGCTGCTGCTGCGGATGGAGATGAGCGGCATCTGCGGCACCGACAAACACACCTATCGCGGCGAGACCACTCAGTACGGAGGGACGGTCAACGAACAAACTTCGCCTTTTCCACTGATCCCGGGCCATGAGAACGTCGGAATCGTCGCGGATATTACGCCCGGCGTGGTCGATTTCTACGGCGAACCGTTGAAGGTGGGCGACCGCATAGCGATGTGCCCTGACGTGGTGTGCGGCAAGTGCTACACCTGCCGCCACATCTTCGGATACTCCTGGTGCGAGCACTGGCGTGGTTATGGCAATTCGTTCCGGGCCACCGAGGACCCCTTGATGGGTGGTTGGGCGGAGTACATGGTGATTATCCCGGAGGCATTCATTTACAAGGTGCCGGATGGTCTCGCGCCGGAACTGGCGGTTTATACCGAGGTCATGGCCTGCGCCTATGCGTTGGACAAGGCAAAAGAATTCTCGTCACTCGCCTCGGAAGGCTTCCTGACTGACGACTCCGTGCTGATCCAGGGCGTTGGCCCCTTGGGGCTGTGCCACCTGATCAAAGCGCGAATGATGGGCGCAGGCACGATTATTGCGGTCGACAAGTCCGATTATCGCCTGAACATGGCGAAAACTTTTGGCGCGGACCACGTCATCAACGTGTCTAAGACAACTGCGGAAGAACGCATCCAGCTAGTACACGATTGGACGAGAAGTCGCGGGATCGATCTCGCCGTTGAATGCGTGGGCGACCCGGAGGCGGTGCCGGAGGCATTGCACATGATCCGGCGCGGCGGGATGTACATTCTGGAGGGCGTATTCGTCGATATGGGCGATATCCTGTTGAACCCTCACTTGATCGTCAGCAAGGCGCTGCGGCTGGTCGGGTTGAGCAACCACCCATTCACGGCCTACCGTCCGACAATGGAACTGATGCTGCGCTACCAGGATCAGATGCCCCTGAATACGTTCGTGACTCACTGCTTCCCGCTAGAACAGGTCCAGCAGGCAATGGACACAGCACTCGGTCTGGAGTGCATGAAAGTTGTCTTTACGCCGAGGCATTGAACTCTTCCGGCTGAAATGGTGCACAAGAGCGGGATGTTTTGTGAAAGGCTATACCGCAGAGATCTTTGCCCTATATTATATGGGCACTTCAGGACGCTCCCGGTAGGGTCGAGAGCTGGCGCGTTGGCGCGTAGGACGCTCGCTTGGCCTTGTCCGGGCTTCGGCATTGTCAAGTTAACGGCGGTCGGCTGGTCAAGCACGCGCGGTATTACTGGCTGCTGCTGGCCGAGGGGCATCTGAACCGCAGGCTGTTCGGCGACATGCTGCGTCGGATCTGGGCGCTGCCTGTGCCGGGTGGTTAGGGCCGTCCCTTTCGGGCAGGAAATCTGGGCGTTGAGGAAGCAGGGTCGGAGGGGTGTGCGACCAATCGGCTGAGCAGCAGCGAGACGGGCTCAGCGGACGACAAGAACTGGCCATGGGAACCCTTCGATGCCGTCGTGGCCTGCCTTACGAGGCAAAGTCGTTGCCTTCAGGAGAAGAGAGGGAGTACCATGTTCGAGTCGGAGTTCCAAATCGGAAATTCTGGCTAAGGGGATGTGGCATTGAGTCGGGCGAGTTCGCGTTGCGCGATGTGGTCGGGCTGGATCGCTAGGGCTCGCCGGTATTGGGCTATCGCCTCATCAGGACGTCCGAGCTGCTCGTAGCAGTAGCGAGGAGAGCTTCTCCAGTTGCTTAGCATGTCCTTGTCACCGTGCTGTCCCTACCACCCCGCCGGAGTGACCGGACGCTGCAGTCAGTCTGCGCCCTGCCATGCTGCCTTCACCCGTGATAAGGGGGCTCGGCCTCCGGGGTAATTACTTTTCGAGGCCACCTGTGGGTTCACTTCCGTTACGGCCCGGTGACTCGCTCACCATCCCCAGGATGGCTTGAGGCCCGGCCGGATGCCGGTCAGTCGGGCCGGGGATGCGACGGAGAGGAGGCGCTAAGGCGGCGCCATGCCCCCCGATCGGACCTGAGAATCCCTTATGGCTTGCCGACGTCGATGGCGGGCGAGGACGGCGCGGCCCTTCTCGGGCTTGCCGTTGCGCACCAGGGCGAGTCCGTAGGAATAGTAGGCTTCGCGCATGGACGGAGCCAGGCGGACGGCTTTTTCGAGAAGTTCCTCGGCCGGCGCATAGCGCTTTTCCGAGAGATGGTGCTTTCCCAGTCGGTAGAGCGCTTCGGCGGAGTTCGCCTCGCGTTCCAGCGCTGTCTGGAAAGCCGCCTCGGCCTGTTTGCGACGCCCCAGGAGGTTTTCGGCGATTCCCAAGCGTATCCAATAGCGCGCCGGGGCCTTCGCTCCAGCGAGATCGATAGCACGGCGGTAGCTCTTCCAAGCGGCTTGGGGCTGTGCCGAGAATTCGTGGAGCGACCCGGCGTAGTAGTGAAGATCTGGGTTGTCGGGGTGCAGGTTGAGGCCGGCCTCGACGAACGCCAAGCCCACGCGTGGCGTGCCGAGTTCCTGGCAGACAAGCCCGATCGCACCGTAAGGTTCGGCGGCGGCCGGGTTGCTGCCGAGCGCCAACAGAAGAACTTCAAGGGCAGAGCCCCAATGCCTGCCGGCCAGGAGGGTTTGTCCGAATGAGTTCAATAGGCGGGCTTGCTCGACTCGGCCCGGCTTCGTGTCGGAGGGAGGCGTGAGACCGGAGCAATTCGCGCGGGACTGAATCACATAGAACAACTTGGCGCCCTCGCCGAGCTTGGCTGCTCCCTGTTCCAGACGCGCGACCGCCTGTTCGATGTTCCCGCGCTCGAGATGAAACATGCCGAGGTGCAGATCGCTCGATGCTCTTTCGGGCGCTTGTTCGGCGGCCCGCGCCAGCTCGGCGCCAGCCTGCTCCCATTGCCCAAGGCGAGCCAACGCCGATCCCAGCAGGTAGCGGTATTCGACCGGAGGAGAGGAAGGCGGGATCGCGCGCAGCGTCTCCGCGGCCGCTTCATACTCATCAAGCTGGAAATGCGACAGCGCCCGATACATGCCCGTTTCGTAATGGCCCGGCTCGGCGCGCTCGGCTTCGTCGAACGCCTCGATTGCCTGCCGATAAAGCAAGTAGTCGAAGAAGAGCTTGCCGATCCGACTAGCTGTAGTCGCGGAAGGGGAACGCAAGGCCAGCGGCAGCAGGAGATCTACCGCGTCCCCGTCGAGGCCGCGTGCGAGATAGGCTCGGCCCAATGCCAAGGTCGCCGCACTGTGGCGAATGCCGCCGCGATACGCGTGTTCGAGCAGGTGGAGCGCGTCGGCACTATTTTCCGGCTTTTGTTCCCGCGCGAACGACAGCACACAAATTCCGGCCTCGTAAGAAAGGGATGGCGAAGGCGACCCGGTTTGGGCGGCATCCCGCAGGATGTCGCAGGCCTCGACCTTCTGCCCCAATCCGCGCAGCGCCTTAGCCCAGGCTTCCGCGAAACGCGACAAATCTTCCCCTTCGGTGCGCGCTTGCTTGAAATGGAGCTCGGCTGCGGGGTAATCGCCTCGGGCTAGAGCCGCGCGGCCCAGGACGCTTTCGGTAGTCTCGCCGGCAGACTGGGCGCCACCCAAGAACAAAGCGGAGAGGATGAGGCCCCCGATAAGGAGGACGGGGGTCGAGCGAACATGGCCCGGCGACCGCGGGAACAAGGCGCAAAGAAGATTCGCGAGGCTCACAGATGCTTAAGACGCACTCCCTTACTGCGCTTCGGAGGGTTGGTTCGCGGCCGAGCGCAGCCGTTGCGCAGTGCGGGCCGAGCTTTTCGCCTCTTCCAGTCGCCCTGCCGAACGCAAAGCGACGGCCAACAGAACATGCACGCTCGCGTCGTCGGGCCGGTCGCGCAACAAATCACGGTAAGCGGCAATCCCTTCGTTGTACAACTTTTGTTTGACGAGCGCCCGCGCTAACGAGCGTCGCGCTTCCCATAACTCGGGACGCGCTTTGACGGCGGCGCGTAGGTGCTCCAGTGCCTTCCCGGGTCGGCCCTGGTTCAAGTGGGTCTTTCCCAACAAGAAATGCGCGGTCCCGTGATGAGGGTTTCCCGCCAGCTCCTTCGCAAGGTAAACCGCGGCCTCGTCAAATCGATTCATCTTCCACAACACGCGCCCCACGGCGTACTGTACTCCGGGGGCGTCGGGACGCAACTCGGCCGCCTTCTGAAACTCGGCCAACGCCTTGTCGAACTCCAGCCGCGCGCCTTTTTCGAACGCCTCGCCTCGCAGCAGCCGAGCACGGTAGGAACCGGGGTAGAGATCGAGCAACGTTTCGGCCGTCTCTCTCGACAGGCTTGCGTAGATCTCCCCGAGTTCATAGAGCGCGTCGGGATCGCCGGGCGCGGCGTCGACCACGTCGTGCAACCGATGGGCTTCCGCGGAATTGCGTTGACGCGCCCTTTCGTCGAACTCTTTCAGGAAAGGGCCTGCCTCGGCATACCCGCGGCCTTCGCGGGAATAGATTCTTTGCTTGACCACGTGCGCCTCGGCGAAAGCGGCGTTGGCCGCGATCGCTCGTTCGGCGGCGGCGAGCGCGGCCTGCCATACACCGTCCGCCGCCAGGTCTTTCGCCGCGAGCAAATGCGCCGGCGCGGAATCGGGCGCGACCTTGGAGAGCTTGCCGTGGAGTTCGTCGGAATACTCGGCGTAGCTGCGTGCCAGCAAATGCATCCCTTCGAGGTCTTCGGGGTTCAGTTCCGCGGCCTGCTCCAGCGAGGCGATCGCCTCCCGGTGTTGTCCGAGGGCTCGGCGCGACGCTCCGAGCCAATAGTGCGCGAGGTGTTGATCACCCGCGATTTCAGGAGCCTCGGCCAGCGTCGCCTCGGCTTCGACGAAGCGGTTGGCGCGGTAGTAGCTGATTCCCAAATAAAGGGATGCCCCGGGCAGAGCGGCGTCGAGCGTCAGAGCCTTTTCGAGGGGCGGTACGGCCTCCAAGTACATGCCCTGCATGTGGTAAGCCAGCCCCAGGCCGCGATGGACCCAAGCCTCGCCCGGACGCAGCGCCGCCATTTCTGAATAGGCTCGAGCGAGTTCCGTGAAATTCTTGGCTTCGCCGGCTTGGCGGGCCACCCCCGACCAATGTTCGAAACGCTCCGCCCGGCCGGGAGGTGTCTGCGCCGCGAGTAAGGCCGCCGCGGGCAGCAGCAGCAAGCCGCCCAGCCAAAACGCTCGATGCGGGCCGTTGCGCGGCATGGCTCCATTATAAGAAACGGGGTATCGAGGCCCCAAAGCCGCGATACCCCGCGAAGGTCAAATCAAGTTAGCCCAAACCCGCGACGTCAAAAGTATATTTTGAGCGCGAGTTGGATCTGACGTGCGTCAAACGTACCGCCGATCACGCCGAAGCCCGACAGGTTACTGGGGTCGAAGCTCAAGCCGGGGTTGTGGAAGTTCGTACGGTTAAACACGTTGAAGAACTCAAATCGCATCTGCGCTGCCCAGCGTTCGGTAATCGGGATGTTCTTGTAGAACGAAAAGTCCACGTTGGCGAAGCCGGGACCCTCGATAATGTTACGCCCCGCCGTGCCGTAACACGAGTCGTCGCCGACGAATTGCGGCAAGTTGGGCAAACCGAAGCCGCCAGGGTCAACCCAGCGCTCCGGCGTGCGGCTGTAGGAGAGCGACCCGAGCACATCCGGACGAGCGCCGGTCCCGCGTCCCGAGACGTTGCAATGGTCGAAAGGCAGCGTGGAGGTCAAGAACGAACCGCTGCGCAACTGAACGATCGAGTTGATCTGCCAGTCGTTGATGATCTTGTCGGCGGCCCCGCTCAGCGATTGAATTTTCGGCAGCTTCCAAACCAGGTCGCCGCTGAAGATGTGCGCCCGGTGGAAGTCCGATACGGCGATCGAAGAGCGCTTGTCGAGCGAGTTCTGCGCCGACGTACCGCCCCATTGCGAGTTCAGATCCATCGACTTCGACCAAGAATAGTTGAGCCGATAGCTCAGCCCCTTGCTGAAGCGCTTTTCGAGCTTCGTCGTCAACCCGTGGTAGCTCGATACCGCGTCGGACTGATTCTCGCTGAAGGCTCCGGTGTGGTTCGGGAAGGGACGGCGCTGCTGGATTACCGCTCCGGAAGCGGCGGGTCCGGGCAAGGCGTTGTTGCCGTCGATAAACGACATCAAGCTAGTACCCTTGTTTCCCACATAATTGATCTCCCACAGCAAATCCTCGGCCAACTGGCGTTGAATGCCGAAGTTCCACTGCTGGGTGTAGGGGAAGCGGTTGTCCCTCCTGGCCGTGTGCTGCGCGGTGGGAGCGTCGGCTTTCGGCGCTGGAAAGGGGTTGTCCAGCCGCGCGTCGAAGAAGGTCGTATTGACCGTCACGTCCTGCCCCAACGCAAAGGGGTAGTTCCCGCGCATATGGTTGCCTTCCCAAGCGATGTTCGAACCGTAAAACACCGAGTACCCCCCGCGAATCGTCGTCTTCTCGCCCAGCAGATAAGCGAAGCCGAATCGCGGCGCCCAGTTGTTCTTGTCGGGCTCAATGAAGGTCTTCGTGGTGTTGGCCGGCTCGCCGGTGATCGGATTGGGGCCCGCCCAAACGAATTTATTGTCGATGGCGTCGAACCACGAGGCGTTCGGCGGGTCGTTGCGGCTGCTGAACCAAGCCGTGTACTCATAGCGCATGCCGAGGTTGATCGTGAGGTTGCGGGAGATCTTCCAGTCGTCCTGGAAGTAGAAATGGGTCATGTTCTGCTGCATGGCCGCTTCGGTGCAAGAAGAGCACCCCGGAGCTTCCAGAGGTTGAATGCGGCCCAGGTTCGACGGAGCGCCCAGCAAGAAGCTGGCATAGGAGAACCCGCTGGTTCCCGTCGCGTCTTGCGGGTCGGAAGTCGGCAATCGGTCATGGGTGATATTGGCGAACACGCCGTCGTGCAAGATGTGCCGGACCTTCAAATCCGCCCCGATCTTGAGCGTGTGATTCCCCGAAATCTTCGACAACGACGGCAGAAACTGGTAGGTCCTTTGCGGACCCGAAACGAAAGCCCACAAGCCGGCGCCGGCGAATCCCACCATCGAGAGGTTAATCGGGAAATCAAAATCATCCCTGAAAGTCGGCGGCAGGTCGGCGACGAGGACGCCGAGATTGAGCGGTTCAGTAAAGCGATGAATATTGTCGGAGTTGTAGCCGAACTTAAACTCGAAGATCGTCGTCGGGTTGAAAATGTGCGCATCGCTGATCGCCATGTTGCGGAACTTGTTGAACATCTGCACTTCCCGCCCCGGGAACGACCCCGGCACCGTTTGTATATTGTCCGCCCATGACCAGCGGGCGAAAAACGTGTTGTTATCGCTCACGCTGTGGTCGAGCCGCAGATTAACCTGATCGTCGTCGCGTCTGTCCGACGTGGTGTTGATGAAGTTCTGCGCCTGGCCGGGAAGGTTGGGCGTGAACGGACCGAAGACGCCGTCTTGCCAGGTCTTCGAGGTCGAGTTGAAGCGCGAACTGGGAATGGTGTTGTTCGGGAAGCGATCGCGCATCAAACCGTTGGGTCCCTCGACCGTGGTCCCGATGTCGAAAATTTGTCCCAGCGGCGTGCCGTCAACGTTGGTCGTGAAGACGCCGCCGCGCATATCTTGGGTCGGCACGGTGCTCAGAATCGTGCTTCCGCGGCGAAAACGAAACGACTCCCAGTTGGCGAACCAGAAAGTGCGGTTCTTGACGAGGGGGCCTCCGATGGCCGCGCCGAACTGATTCCAGCGAAACTCCGACTTCTCGGTCGCGAAGAAAGTTTTCGCGTCGAAATTGTCGTTGCGGAGGAATTCGAACACAGCGCCGTGAACTTGGTTGGTGCCCGATTTGAGGGCCACGTTGATGTTGGCGCCGGCCGCCTCGCCGTATTCCGCGCTGGTGATGTTGGTTTGGACGTTGAACTCTTGAATCGCGTCCAGCGAGGGGCGAATGCCGTAGTGCTTGAAGAACGTCTCATTGTTGTTGACGCCGTCGAGCGTATAGTTGTTCTGGTCGCTGCGGTTGCCTGTGACGGCGACGGTTTGGCCGCCGATCAAGAAGAATCCGCCCGCGCTGGAGCCGGGCGAAGCGCCGGGCAACAGCAGGGTGAGCTGCGTGAAGTCGCGGCCGTTCAAGGGTAGCTCGACGACTTTTTCATTCGAGACGACGGTTCCAAGCGTCGCCCGCGTGGTTTCGAGTTGCGCCACCGCCGCGGCGCTGACTTCGACGGTTTCGACGACCTCGCCGACTTGCATCGCGATCTCGATGCGCACGGATTGGGCTACTTGGATCGTGACGCCGGCGGTCACCGACTTCTTAAAGCCCGTGGTTTCGACGGTCAGGTCGTAGGTGCCCGGCAACAGGTTCAAGACGCGGTAGTCGCCGGATTGATTGGTTTCCGCCGAGGTGACGATGTTCGTGTCCACGTTCATCGCCGTCACGGAAGCTCCTGGAATCACGGCCCCGGTTTCGTCGGTTACGACGCCGACGATCGTGCCGTAGGTCTGCTGCGCGGACGCCGGGGAAAACATCCCCACCGCTGCGATTAGCAGCGCGATAAGCACTACTGGGATACAGGTTCTTGGTTTCTGAAATTGCACGGAAATCCTCCTTGCTCTCGACAGGGTTCAGATCGAATATTTCGTTAGGTTCACCTCAACCAACAGAAAACGCTAACGGCATCTCTTGTACCACAATGGGAAGTCCGCAGTCAACCATCACATTGTCCGTATTGTCCGTATTGTCCGCGAGGTTACTTCTTGTCTTGGGGGCGGTTGTTTCACGTTGTTCAAGCTCCGTCAGCCGCGACCGGGCATGTGCCGCGACGAGGCGTGTGGGTGTGCGACATAAATGTGGGAAATCAAGCGGCGCGGGCACGGGCCTCCCAGTAATCCTCGAACCTTCCGCTCAGCCGACAGCAGCGCAACGCGATGATGGCGTTGGCGCCGCGCACCGTCCAGAACATGCCGGAGCGCTTTAACCGCGCGCCGATCACCTTCTTGCAGCCCGCCTCGACCACTCCCGAGCCGACAAACAATCCCTGGCGGCGAAACTCGGGATACCGCATCCGCTCGGCGTTGCGCTCGAAGTAGTCCGCCTCGTTGGCGAGCAAATGGGCCGACTCCTGATTCGGCGTGGAGAACCCGCGTAAGACTTTCACCAACGCCTTGATCTTGCCTTGTTCGAGCTTGTGCAACAACCGCGCGGCCCAACGTTTCCGCCGGCGCTCATCGCTCGGGAACAGTTTCGCCGACAACTCCCACAGATGCTGCCGCGCATGGTAAAGGTCGACGATCTCGACGGCGCCGGGGAAGTGCTGATGTGCCAGGTTCCAGATCCAGGGCGCGCCGTCGCCGAGAATGACTTTCTTGCGAGCACGGCTCCAGCCCCGCCGCCAAGCTTCCGTATACAGCCGCAAGCCGATCGCCTCGGCTCCCTCGATCGCCGCGCTGTAACTGGTCGAGTTCTCGTCGCGCCGCAGCCGGCCTTGTTCGTCGGTGGTGGTTTGGGTGAAGACGCAGCCGAGTTTGACCTCGCGGGTGCGGGCCGGCCGCCCCGCGGTTTTTCCGACACGGCCGGCGGTCTCGGCGGCCACGACGGGAATGCCCGTGCCGTCCATTTCGATGTAGAGCAGGGGCACGGCGGGGGCGGCGACGTGCGGCAAGTCGAGTTGCTTGGCGCGTTGGATCGCCACTTGCTCGCGGGCTTCGATGTCGGCGCCGAGGGCCTCGGCATGGCGTTCGACGGACTTGGCGGTAACGTCGAGACCGGCCAAGACGTCGAGTTGTTCACGGCCTTGCTCGAAAGAAGTTTCGCTGCCCACCAGCGCCATCATGCGGCGCACGCCGGGCGAGCAGGCGGTGCCTTCGATGTCGAGTTCGCGGTCGCGCGGGCTTTGTCCCCGGCGGCATGTCGAGCAGAGGTAGTAGGCGCGCTCGAAACGCACCTCGCCCACCACGGTGGTAAGTTGTTTGGGGCGAGTATCGCGGTAGCAAGCTTGTTGACCGCAGGGGCAGGGGATTCGGGACGGCACGGTCTCGGAGGACGACAGTAACTTGCTCAGCAGCGTGGTCCCGGCGCGATGCATGGTGCCGCGAACCGCCGTCTCGACGGCTTCGAGATCGAGGGGGTCGCCGCGGCGTTGGCCGCGGAAGATGACCCCGAGCAGCTGCGTCACTTCTTGGGCGACTTCGTGGCGGATGGTTTCGGCCGTTTTTTTTCCTGGGGCTTCGGGGTGTCTGCGGCGGGTCGCAGACGGCAAATGCTTTCGTTGACATCGAGCAATTGCCGGCTGAGTTGTTGGAAGCGATGAAACTCGGCCACCTGGCGTTCGGCCTTGCGGCGATCCGCGGGCGAAGAGTAAGGTCTCAGTCACGGTCTTGCCGCTCACTTTTTTGGTGAGGCGGAAATGCGGACCATGGGGCGGTTGGTCGGGTTGGTGGCAGCGGCAATTCGGTTTGCCGCAGCGGCCGCGGGTGGCGGTAATCGAGCCGCTGCGAAAGTCTCCTAAGTGGAGGATCTCGGAGAGAATCGCGGCACGTTGTCGTTCGAGGGCAGCGAGAGATTGGGGCACGGGGCACCTCCTTATTACCTAGCGTATACATACGCAAGGAAAAACGCCACAAAAAAAGACAACCCCACAAGCTCCCACATTTATGTCGCGCACCCGAGGCGTGTTCAGTACGTTGAGCGGTTCCGTTTTGTGATAGACTTCAACCGGAGAAGGTTCGCTTTCCTGGAGTCGTCTCATGTGCGCCGACCCCCGTTTCCCGACCGGCGGTTTCGCGTTGCTTCGCAACGTGTGCGCGGCGGTTTTGTTCATTGCTCCCGCGTATCTCGCCGCCCAAGCCCCCTCGGCGCCCCGCTTCGAACCCGACATCGCGCCGATTCTGATCGAGAATTGCGTCGTCTGCCACGGTGAGAGCTCGCCGCAAGCCGAGCTCGACGTGCGCACCCGCGAGACTCTGCTTGCCGGAGGAAAATCCGGGCCGGCACTGGTTCCGGGGAACCCTGTTGAAAGCTTGTTGTTGCAGAAAACCGCTTCCGGCGCGATGCCGATGGGCGACAAGAAATTGGCGCCCGGCGATGTCAACTTGATTCGCCGCTGGATCGAGAGCGGTGCGCTCTTGGCAGGTGAAGGCGTGGCTGCGGTGGGCGGCGGCGCCCACGAGGTGGTCAACCCGCGTGAGATCCTCGTGACCACGATCAATATCAAGTGCCTGCTGTGCCACGGACGCCGCCGTCAAGAAGGCGGCCTCGATCTGCGCACGCGCGCGTCGGCGCTGAAGGGCGGCGTAACGGGCCCGGCTATCGTACCCGGCGATCCCGACGGAAGCCTGATGATCAAGCGCATCGCCGCCGAGGAGATGCCTCCCGAGGAGCATCAAGCGCGGCTTTCCTACCGCCCGGTCACCTCGGGGGAACTCGAAAATCTGCGCCGGTGGATCGCCGAGGGTGCGCCATGGGACGACGAAAAACCGGCCGCGGTCGACCCCGCCGCCGATCCGATGGTCAGCGACGAAGATCGCGGGTTCTGGTCTTTCCAACCGCCGCGGCGGTCGGCGCCGCCTTCGGTGCGCGACCGCGACCGCGTTCGCCAACCGATCGACGCCTTCTTGCTCGCAAAGCTCGAGGGAAAGGGCCTGACCTTTTCACCCGACGCCGATCGGCTTACATTGATGCGGCGAGCCTACTTCGACGTGATTGGGCTACCGCCCTCGCCCGAGGAAGTCGAAGCCTACTTGGCGGACGAAAGTCCGGACAGCTATGAACGGCTGATCGATCGTCTGCTCGAGTCGCCGCGCTACGGCGAACACTGGGGAAAACGCTGGCTCGACGCGGCGGGCTACGCCGACTCGGAAGGCCAAGTGGACTTCGACGCGGTTCGCCCCCACGCCTGGCGCTATCGCGATTGGGTTATTCGAGCCCTCAACGCCGACAAGCCCTACGACCGCTTCCTGGTCGAACAGATCGCCGGTGATGAATTGTTCAACTACAAGAAAAAGCCGCTGCCGCTCGACCGCGAGGACAGCGAAAGGCTCACAGCCACCGGGTTCCTGCGAATGGGGCCCGACGGCACCTACAGCGTCTCGCAGGGCTTCGTTACCGAGCGGCTCACTGTCGTAGCGGACCAGCTTCAGATCTTGACCTCAACGGTTATGGGTTTGACCATCGGTTGCGCCCGCTGCCACGACCACAAATACGATCCCATCCCGCAACGCGACTACTACCGGCTGAGCGCCATCCTGCGAAGCGCCTACGACCCCTATGATTGGCTCTCCCCGAACGAAGCCGACATCGGCCCTGACGCGGATTGGAACGAGACGAACAGCCGCCTGCTGCTGGGCGCCCCGGCTAAAGAAGTGGAAGAAGCCGCGCGGCACAACGTACCCATCGAGGCGGAGGTGGCGCGGCTGGCAGGCGAGCTGGGGGCGTTGCCCGCTCCGATGCGCAAGAAACTTCTCAAAGAAAAGGAACCCGGCGTGCCCGAGGCCGTGCGGGTCGAGGTCCGCAAGGTCTTGGGCAAGACGCTGATCGAGGACCTTGCCGCAGCGGCCGAGAAGGGGACCGACATCGGGGAAGACAACCAAGTTTCGACCTCGACGGCTTTCTCACTGCTTGAATCTTTCGTCAAGGCGAAGATGAGTCTTCGCACCAAGCCGCAAGTCCGCGCGCTGTTCGACATGGGAGGAGACCCCACTCCGGTCCACATTCTGTATCGCGGCGAACACCGCAATCCCGGGCCGCCTGTTAACCCCGGCGTGCCGTCGGTGCTCAGCGTCGGCCTTGAACCCTACAGCCTGGAGCCGCTCGATTGGTCGAGCGGACGGCGATTGGCGTTGGCGAAATGGTTGGTCCAGCCGAATCACCCCTTGACGGCGAGAGTGATGGTCAATCGCGTTTGGCAACATTACTTCGACCGCGGGATAGTGCGGAGCGAGGCCAACTTCGGCCGCACCGGGTCTCCGCCGACGCACCCGGAGTTGCTGGACTGGCTGGCCGTGGAATTTGTCGAGCGCGGCTGGAGCCTCAAGACCCTACATCGGCTGATCCTGACCTCGACCGCCTACCGTCAGAGTTCCCCGTTCGACGAGACCAAGCACGCGGCGGACCTCGATAACGTTCTGCTCTCTCGGTTCCCACTGCGGCGACTCGACGCCGATGCGATCCGCGACGCGGTACTCAAAGCGTCCGAGCGGCTCGACCCGAAGCCCTTCGGCCCGGCCGACGAGATCGAAGTCAAGCCCGATGGAGAAATCGTCGCCAAGGATTCGCCGCAAGGGCAACGCCGCGGCATCTATTTGCAGCAGCGACGGTCGAAACCATTGACCATGTTCGAGGCATTCGACGCGCCGCAACTCAAGCCCAACTGCCTGCGTAGGACGAAGTCGACGGTGGCGTCCCAGGCGCTCCAGATGATGAATAGCGAGATCCTCCGCACCAACTCACGCTACCTGGCTGGGCGCATTATCGATGCGGTTGGTGACGACCCGACTGCGTTGGTCGAACGGGTCTACTTGACGGCGCTGAGCCGCCCGCCGTCCGCTGAAGAGCGGACCGACGGCGTTTCCACGTTAACCGAAATAACCAAGGCCTGGGGACGCCGGCTGGAAGAGCACGTTCCGATGGAACCAAAGCGGATGAAGGCCCGTTGGCTTGCGTTGGCGGCGTTGTGCCATACGGTGCTCAATTCGGCCGAGTTTCTCTACATTGATTGAAACGGGACTGACGCGAGGAGAGTGAGCATGCCGGCTCCCAACGAATGTCGAGAGGGCTCAGCGCGGGGAGCGACCCATCCGACGCGCCGCGATTTCTTTTCACGGGTCGGCGACGGGCTGCACGGTGCCGCGCTGGCGTCGTTGCTCGGCCGAGACTTATTGTCCCCGCAAGCGGCGGCTGCGGCGACCGGCGATCGCCGCGTCTACGACCTCAAAGAGCGCCAACCGCACTTCGAGCCCAAGGCGAAATCCGTCATTCAGTTCTTCATGAACGGCGGACCGAGCCAAGTTGATTTGTTCGATCCCAAACCGGCTCTCGCAAAATACGAGGGTCAGCCCCCGGGTCGCGACCTGGCCAACGATATAGAGTTCATCAACGAAGCCGGTGGTTTCATGCCCTCTCCTTACCGCTTTGCCAAGCAAGGTCAATCGGGGATGGAGATCTCCGAGATCCTGCCGCATCTCTCCGAGCATGTCGACGACATCGCCCTCGTCCGCTCGATGTTCACAACACACTTCAACCATGAACCGGCGATTTTCATCATGCAGGGCGGCAGGCAGTTTTCCGACCGGCCGGCGGTCGGCTCCTGGATTGTCTATGGGCTGGGTTCCGAGAATCAAAATCTGCCCGCCTATGTTGTGCTGGACGACCCCAAAGGTCTGCCGGTCAACCACCTGCAGAACTGGCAGTCAGGCTGGCTGCCCCCGGTCTACCAGGGGACTCGTGTCCGCTCCGAGGGATCTCCTGTGCTGAATTTGAAAGCCAAGCAGGAGTATCCCGCGCCGGTCTTGGACCTGGTCCGCTCCTTGCTGGCGCGCATGGACCGCGCTCACCGCGATCGCCGACCCGGTCAACCCGAACTCGAAGCCCGCCTCATGAACTACGAGCTGGCCGCGCGTATGCAGCTGACGGCGAACGACGCCCTTGACGTGATGCAGGAAAGCGAAGCGACGCGGGAAATGTACGGACTCAACACCGAGCAGACGGCGTCCTACGGCAAGCGTTGTTTGATGGCGCGCCGACTGGTCGAGCGCGGCGTCCGGCTGATACAGATCTACATCGAGGGCCAAATCTGGGACAACCACTCCGATCTCGACAAGTCGCTCCGCTATGCCTGCGGCAAGACGGATCAGCCCATCGCGGCGCTCATCAAGGATCTCAAACGCACAGGCCTGTTCGATCAAACGCTGCTTGTCTGGGGAGGCGAGTTCGGCCGGCTTCCGCTGGCACAAAGCCGCGAGGTGGGCGTGGCGGGCCGCGACCACGGCCCGACCGGTTTCACCGTCTGGTTGGCCGGAGCGGGCGTCAAGGGCGGCGTCGTTCACGGGGCCACCGACGAAATCGGCTACAAGGCCGTCGAGAACCGTGTGAGCGTCCACGACCTTCACGCGACAATCCTTCATCAGATCGGCATGAACCACCGCGATCTGGTCTACTCGCACGACGGGCGCAACGAGCGCCTCACCGACGAGTTCCCCGCCCGCGTCGTGACCGAGATTCTCAACTCGTAAGAGGCAAGTGCCTCGCCACTTCACGGATCCAGCGATGGCGTCGCGGAACACCCCGACCACTCGGGGCATCCGCCGCTTTGTCGACGGATCTGGCCCCGCCTCGTAGATCTCGCGTTGAACCCTCAGGGCTAGTCGGTGTTTCAGCAAGCCACTAGATGTTGGGGAGGCGGTCATCCAGCGCTTTCTACAGATCGCGTGCGCGGCGGATGTGGGTGTAAGACGAGCGATTTCGCGTGGAGGTGGTGATCCGGTCCACCCCATTACGGAAGGCGTGATCGACTTCACAACCGCCGACGAACAACATACTCCTGTCATCTACGACGAGAGCAAGGTCCCTCGCATCCTCAACAGCCGTATGGACAACGGTACCGTTGTGGCTGGCAGGTTGGGTGCGGGTCCTGACGGCCTTTGCGTTCGGCTCGACGGGCCTGGCGAACGGCACGGCAACGCTGACGATCATCGACGACGACGCCGCGTCGGCGATCACGCTGAGCGTGAGCCCGGAGTGGGTGGCCGAGACCGCGGGCGCGACGACGGTCACGGTGACCGCGGGGCTGGACGCGGGGACGCGGCCCACGGCGACCGAGGTGACGGTGAGCCGGACGGGCGGGACGGCGACCTCCGGGACGGACTACGCGGCGGTGGACGCCTTCACGGTGACGATCCCGGCCGAGCAGACCAGCGGGACGGCGACCTTCACGCTCACGCCGACGGACGACAGCGCGGCGGACGGTGCCGAGACGGTGATCCTGAGCGGCAGCGCGACGGGCCTGACGACAGGCACGGCGACGCTGACGATCACCGACGACGATTCGGTGCCGACGAACATCCTGCTGAGCGTGAGCCAGGAGATCGTGGCCGAGACCGCGGGCGCGACGACGGTCACGGTGACCGCGGCGCTGGACGCGGGGACGCGGAACACGGCGACCAACGTGCTGGTCCTCCCGACGCGCGGGACGGCAACCTCGGGGACGGACTACGCGGTGTTCTCCGTCACGGTGACGATCCCGGCCGAGCAGGAGAGCGCAACGGCGACCTTCACGTTCACGCCGACGGACGACAGTCTGCGGGAGGCCCCCGAGACGGTGATCCTGGGCGCCGGAGTGCTGGGAGAGGCCAGCCTGGCGGACTGGACAGACACGGCAACGCTGACGATCACCGACGACGACGCCGCGGCGCTGGTCACGCTGAGCGCGAGCCCGGGGGGCGTGTGGGAGCACCTGGGCGCGAAGACGGTGACGGTGACCGCGGCGCTGGAGGAGGCGCGGGCCACGGCGACCACGGTGAGGGTGAGCCGGACGGGCGGGACGGCAATCTCGGGGACGGACTACGCGGCGGTGCAGGACTTCACGGTGACGATCCCGGCCGAGCAGACCAGCGGGACGGCGACCTTCACGTTCACGCCGACGGACAACAGCGCGGAGGAGCCTACCAAGACGGTGATCCTGGGCGAGCGCGTGCGGGGCCGGACGTTGAACACGGTGCCCGCGAGACTCGGGATCCGCGACGACGAATCGACGCGGAGGGCCATCGTGCTGCGGGTGAGCCCGCAGAGCGTGGAGGAGCACGCGGGCGCGACGACGGTGACGGTGACGGCAATCCTTGCGGATGAGTCCCAGGACCTCGGGGGGCGGGACTACTTGGAAAGAAGCTCGCGGCCCTTCGCGACCGAGGTGACGGTGAGCCGGACGGGCGGGACGGCAACGTCGGGGACGGACTACGAGGCGGTGGAGAACTTCACGCTGACGATCCCGGCTCGGGGGGAGAGCGCGACGGCGACCTTCACGTTCACGCCGACAGACGACGACGCGCAGGAGGGCAACGAGACGGTGATCCTGAGCGCGAGCGGGGAGGCGCTGATCTTCCGCAGTGCCGTGGCGCAGGCCTTCCGCAGCGCGACGCTGACCATCGCCGACGACGACACCTACGTCAACGCCAACTGGCCCCTCAACCCCCCCGGCCTCGCCACCGGCGACAGGTTCCGGCTCCTGTTCGTCACCGCCGAGGGCCGCGCCCCGACCTCCTGGGGCATCAGCGGCTACAACACCTACGTTCAGCGCCAGGCCGACACGGACAGCGTCCACGACGCCATCCGGGCCCACAGCTCGCACTTCCGCGTCCTCGGCAGCGCCGATGGCCTCGGCACCTTGTACGACCGGGACTTCTACACCTCGACCGACGCGCGCGACAACACCTGGACCACCTACACCGCCGACCACAAGGGCGTCCCGATCTACTGGCTCGGCGGCAACAAGGTCGCCGACGACTACGAAGACTTCTACGACGGGGGCTGGGACGACGAGGCCAACCCCACGGACGGCTCCGGCCAGGTGATCTCCGCCGAGGAGGTCTGGACCGGTAGCAACAGCGACGGGACGGCGAGGCACGAAGACGCTAACAGCGACGGTAACTTCTACACATACTGGAGATTAGGCGACTCGACTGTCGGTTACGGAGTGCTCAATGGCGACGGTGCCGGCGGCCCCATCAGTGGGGGAATCGACGACGACACCAATACCGACAAGGGCTACTACGCCCTCTCCGGGGTGTTCAGGGTAGGCACGACGACGGTCGACCCGACGGGGATCGCGCTGAGCGTGAGTCCGGCGAGCGTGGCCGAGGATGGGGGCGCGACGACGGTCGCGGTGACGGCGACGCTGGACGCGGGGACGCGGACCACGGCGACCGAGGTGACGGTGAGCCGGACCGGCGGGACGGCGACCTCGGGGACGGACTACGAGGCGGTGGAGAACTTCACGGTGACGATCCCGGCCAACCATCTCAGCGGGACGGCGACCTTCACGTTGACGCCGACGGACGACGACGTGGTGGAGAGCGCCGACGAGACGGTGATCCTGAGCGGGAGCGCGGCGGGCCTGACGGGAGGCACGGCGACCCTGACGATCACCGACGACGACAAGCTCAAGCCGGTGTTCCCGGACTCCGCGAGAGCGCGGAGCGTTGCGGAGAACACGGTCGGGAACGTGGGGGCTCCCGTGACGGCGACCAACCCGAACAACGAGCCTATGTCCTACACGCTGGGGGGGACGGACGTGTCGTTCTTCAGCTTCGTGACGGAGAGCGGACAGATCCTGACCAGTTCGGCGCTCGACCACGAGGTCGATGACACCTACGAGGTCACGGTCGAGGCGCAGACCCCCAACGGCCAAAGCGCCACGGTCCCGGTGACGATCACGGTGACGGACGTCGACGAGCCGCCGGAGACGCCGGCGCCGCCGACGGTAAGGGGGTTAGCGGCCGACAGCGTGCAGGTGAGCTGGACCGCTCCGGAGAACACCGGCCCGGCCATCACCGACTACGACGTGCGGTACCAGGCGGACGGCAGCGAGTCCTGGATCGAGTTGGACCACGCCGGGACCGGCCTGTCCACCACCGTCACCGGCCTGGCCGCCGGCACGTACGCCGCGCAGGTGCGGGCGACGAATCCGGAGGGCACCAGCGGCTGGTCGCCTTCGGGAACGGGGACGACGAGCGTCTTGCCGACACAGGTTCCCAGCGACTGGAGCCTGGCCCCGTCGGGCCTGGCGGCCGGCGACACCTTCCGGCTGCTGTTCCACTCCTCGGGCACGCGCGATGCCACGTCGACCGACATCGGGGACTACAACACGTTCGTTCAGGGCGCCGCCGCTGCCGGCCATGCCGACATCCAGGCCTACAGCGCGGGGTTCCGCGCCGTCGCCAGCACCGCCGACGTCGACGCCCGCGCCAACACCGGCACGGTCTACGCAGACGACGACACGGGCCCGCCCATCTACTGGCTGGGCGGCGCCCAGCTCGCCGACGACTACGAGGACTTCTACGACGGAACGTGGGACGAGGTGGCGACCGGCCGGGACGAGGCGGGGGCCAGCGTCAGCTTTCCTCAGTACGACTCGGACAACACGGTCTGGACCGGGAGCGAGCGCGACGGGACCGAAGCGATGGGTTCCAACGACAGTTCGAGGGCTCTCGGCACCGACAATCCGGTAGTCGGACTCCTGAATTTCCCCTTTATCGACAGCTACGGCCCCCTGGACGGCGACCGTAACGACCAAAAGGACAACCTGAATCCGCTCTACGGGCTCTCCGAGGTCTTCCAGATCGGCTCCGTCGCGGCCACGAACACCTCGACGGCGCTGGAGCTGAGCGTGAGCCCTGAGAGCGTGGCGGAGGACGCGGGGCCGACGACGGTGACGGTGACGGCGGCGCTGGACGGGGCCGCGCGGACGACGGCGACCACGGTGACAGTGAGCGATGGGGGCACGGGGACGGCGACGTCGGCGACGGACTACCAGGCGGTGAACAACTTCACGCTGACGATCCCGGCCAACCAGACCAGCGGCACGGGGACGTTCACGTTCACACCGACCAACGACAGCGCGGCCGAAAGCGCCGAGACGGTGATCCTGAGCGGGAGCGCGACGGGGCTGACGGGGGATACGGCGACGCTGACGATTACCGACGACGACACCTCGACGGCGATCGAGCTGAGCGTGAGCCCTGAGAGCGTGGCGGAGGACGCGGGCGCGACGACGGTGACGGTGACGGCGGCGCTGGACGGGGCCGCGCGGACGACGGCGACCACGGTGACGGTGAGCGATGGGGGCACGGGGACAGCGACGTCGGCGACGGACTACCAGGCGGTGAACAACTTCACGCTGACGATCCCGGCCAACCAGACCAGCGGCACGGGGACGTTCACCTTCACGCCGACCAACGACAGCGCGGCCGAAAGCGCCGAGACGGTGATCCTGAGCGGGAGCGCGACGGGCCTGGAGACCGGCACGGCGACGCTGACGATTACCGACGACGACACCTCGACGGCGATCGAGCTGAGCGTGAGCCCTGAGAGCGTGGCGGAGGACGCGGGCGCGACGACGGTGACGGTGACGGCAGCGCTGGACGGGGCCGCGCGGACGACGGCGACCACGGTGACGGTGAGCGATGGGGGCACGGGGACAGCGACGTCGGCGACGGACTACCAGGCGGTGAACAACTTCACGCTGACGATCCCGGCGAACCAGACGAGCGGGACGGGGACGTTCACGTTCACACCGACCAACGACAGCGCGGCGGAGAGCAGCGAGACGGTGATCCTGAGCGGGAGCGCGACCGGCCTGGAGACCGGCACGGCGACGCTGACCATTACCGACGACGACACCTCGACGGCGATCGAGCTGAGCGTGAGCCCGTCGAGCGTGGCCGAGGACGCGGGGCCGACGACGGTGACGGTGACGGCGGCGCTGGACGGGGCTGCGCGGACGACGGCGACCACGGTGACAGTGAGCGATGGGGGCACGGGGACGGCGACGTCGGCGACGGACTACCAGGCGGTGAACAACTTCACGCTGACGATCCCGGCGAACCAGACGAGCGGGACGGGGACGTTCACGTTCACGCCGACCAACGACAGCGCGGCCGAAAGCGCCGAGACGGTGATCCTGAGCGGGAGCGCGACGGGGCTGACGGGGGATACGGCGACGCTGACGATTACCGACGACGACACCTCGACGGCGCTGGAGCTGAGCGTGAGCCCGGAGAGCGTGGCCGAGGACGCGGGCGGGACGACGGTCACGGTGACGGCAGCGCTGGACGGGGCCGCGCGGACGACGGCGACCACGGTGACAGTGAGCGATGGGGGCACGGGGACGGCGACGTCGGCGACGGACTACCAGGCGGTGAACAACTTCACGTTGACGATCCCGGCGAACCAGACCAGCGGGACAGGGACCTTCACCTTCACCCCGACCAACGACAGCGCGGCGGAGACCAGCGAGACGGTGATCCTGAGCGGGAGCGCGACGGGCCTGGAGACCGGCACGGCGACGCTGACGATCACCGACGACGACACCTCGACGGCGCTGGAGCTGAGCGTGAGCCCGTCGAGCGTGGCCGAGGACGCGGGGCCGACGACGGTGACGGTGACGGCGGCGCTGGACGGGGCCGCGCGGACCACGGCGACCACGGTGACAGTGAGCGATGGGGGCACGGGGACGGCGACGTCGGTGACGGACTACCAGGCGGTGAACAACTTCACGCTGACGATCCCGGCCAACCAGACGAGTGGGACGGGGACGTTCACGTTCACACCGACCAACGACAGCGCGGCGGAGAGCAGCGAGACGGTGATCCTGAGCGGAAGCGCGACGGGCCTGGAGACCGGCACGGCGACGCTGACGATCACCGACGACGACACCTCGACGGCGCTGGAGCTGAGCGTGAGCTCGTCGAGCGTGGCCGAGGACGCGGGGCCGACGACGGTGACGGCGGCGCTGGACGGGGCCGCGCGGACCACGGCGACCACGGTGACGGTGAGCGATGGGGGCACGGGGACGGCGACGTCGGCGACGGACTACCAGGCGGTGAACAACTTCACGTTGACGATCCCGGCGAACCAGACGAGCGGGACAGGGACGTTCACGTTCACGCCGACCAACGACAGCGCGGCGGAGAGCAGCGAGACAGTGATCCTGAGCGGGAGCGCGACGGGCCTGGAGACCGGCATGGTGACGCTGACGATCACCGACGACGACACCTCGACGGCGCTGGAGCTGAGCGTGAGCCCGGAGAGCGTGGCCGAGGACGCGGGGCCGACGACGGTCACGGTGACGGCAGCGCTGGACGGGGCCGCGCGGACCACGGCGACCACGGTGACGGTGAGCGACGGGGGCACAGGGACGGCGACGTCGGCGACGGACTACACGGCGGTGAACAACTTCACGTTGACGATCCCGGCCAACCAGACGAGCGGGACGGGGACGTTCACGTTCACGCCGACCAACGACAGCGCGGCGGAGAGTGCCGAGACAGTGATCCTGAGCGGAAGCGCGACGGGCCTGGAGACCGGCACGGCGACGCTGACGATCACCGACGACGACACCTCGACGGCGCTGGAGCTGAGCGTGAGCCGTGGCCGCAGTCGCGGCGGTGGGAACAACCGGGGCAGCCGCCCATTTGCCGGGATCGTAGCGGGCGCGACGCGGCCAAGGCGGACGCGAAGAAGCCGAAGGATGCGGAGATCAAGTACACATGGGGAGGGGCAGCGAAGGAGGCGCAGAAGCCGAAGGCAGCGAAAAAGCCGGAGGCGGCGGCGAAGGCGGCGGAGCCGCAGCCGGACGACAAGACGCCGGACCCCGCAGCCGAGAGCAACCAGGCCGCTACCTCCATTCCCCCGGCTACCGGAGGGACGGCCCCGATCTCGCAGCATCTGCCGCCGCTCTTTGAATTGATCGAGCAGGGCAAGGTGCTGGCCTTGAATATGCCCGCCGGTATCAACCCGGCGCTGGCCCGCGCCGTGGGCGTGATGCTCAAGAACGCGTGGCTACAGGCGCTTCTCATGCGACCGGCCAAGATGAAGGCGAAGCCGGGCAGCTACTTCCGGCCCGCCGTCTTTATCTGTGACGAATATCAAGCCTTCGCTTCGGTGGGCGAGGATGACCCATCAGGCGATGAAAAATCCTTTGCGCTGACCCGGCAATGCCGCTGCATCCCGATTGTCGCCACACAATCTATTTCCTCGTTGCGGGCCGTGTTGGGAAGCTCGGAAGCGTGGCGCTCGCTGTTGCAGACGCTCCGCACTCGCATCTTCCTATCGCTGAGTGATGACGCATCCGCCAAGATTGCGTCTGAGTTGTGCGGCCAGGTGGCGAAGATCAAGGAATCCTACACCATCAGCGAGACCTCCAAACGCTCGGAAGTCTCCCCGCTCTCAGGCCGCGCCGGAGGCGGAGGCGGGAGCATGGGCGCGACCAAATCATTCCGGGAGCAACGCGAGGCCGTGTTTCACCCGCGAGACTTCGCCTTGCTCTCAAACTGTCAAGCAATCTGTCTGCCCTATGACGGGGCGCAGTCGCTTGAGCCGCGCCGCGTCTACCTGAAACCGCACTATCTACCAGCCGAACACTCCTATTGGAGAGCGAAGGAGGCGGGCCAAATATGAGCGCCGCGAGCGGACTGGAACATCTCAAACCGTTTCTACCGGGTTTGGAGAGTGCCCTGGAAGATTCCGAAGTCAGCGAGATCATGATTAACGGCCCCGGTAATGTGTGGGTCGAGCGGGCCGGGCGGCTGGCCGCACACGCCGCGCCGGACCTGGACGAAGCGGCGCTGTTACGGGCCGCTATCCACATCGCCCGTCCTTTGGGACTGGACCCGGCAACCTCCCCCATTGTCGATGCCCGGCTCGATGACGGATCGCGGGTTGCTATCTGCGTTCCGCCCGCCAGTCCTCAAGTCGCTATCACCGTGCGGCGCTTTGGCAAACGCTCCTTCTCAGCGGATGATCTCGTGAAGCAAGGCGCACTCCCCGAAAACGTGCGGAGAGAAGCCGAGCGGGTGTTGCGGTCCCGGCGCAACATCCTGGTTTCAGGCGGAACCGGATCGGGCAAGACCACGTTGCTCAATGCCCTCATCGAACTTCTCCCCGATGACGAGCGGATAGTTGCCATCGAGGACACCTTGGAGCTTCGCATCGAGCGGGCCAACTGCGTCCGCTTCGAGGCTCGCGGGTTGCAGGAAGGAGCGGTGACGATCCGCGACCTGGTGCGCCACGCGCTACGCCACCGCCCGGATCACATCGTCGTGGGCGAGGTTCGCGGCGGAGAGGCGGCGGACCTACTGCAAGCCCTCAACACCGGCCACGGAGGGTCGCTGACGACCGTACACGCCAACAACGCCGAGAGCGCCTTGTCCCGGATCGCCAGTTGCGCCATGCAGGGTAGCGGAGAGCTACCGTGGGAAGTCACCTGTAGGGGCGTGGTGGACGGTATCGCCATGGTGATCCACATGACGCGCCACGAAGGGCGGCGATTCGCCGAAGAAGCGGTTTTCGTCAAAGGCTACGAAGCCGCCGAGAACCGCTGGCTCATCCAGCCGATCTGGAGGGAACACGATGCAGGATGAAGAAAAAATTATGCGGGTGGAGATCCTGGACGGGGACGAGGCGCTGGAAGTCCCGGCCTGGATCGCCCAGCAATACGGCGTCTCCTCCGAGGAGGTGGGCGGCGAGGAGGAGATCCGGGAAGCCGTGGAAGACCCCTACACCCATGACTGGTAGAAAAAGCAAGGCCAGAGAGAACGACGAGGAATTCCACCGCCGCTTCGCCGATCAGATCATCGAGCAGAGGTTCTGGGTGAGAGCCAAGTCAAAATCTGTCACGTTGCCGGAGATCAAGCCTATTACCACCTGGGCAACGATGAGATTGTTCTTCCGGAGCGGGGACAGTTTCCGTCGGCGAACCATTACTACCAGACGGCGCTGCACGAGCTGGGCCACAGCACGGGACACCCCGATCGGATGACCCGCGAGTCGTTGCTCGCGGGCTTGGATGGCGGGGTTCGGCTCGGAAGCCTACGCGAAGGACTCTCAGCACGGAGCGCATCCCTAGGGGTTTTGTACGGAGAGCAAGGAGGGAAGGATGAACATTGCCACAGAAGCGACGGAAGCCCCGATCACGGTGAGGGCAGCCGCCCGCTTCCTGGGCGTCAGCCCCTCGCTGGTGTATGCTTATGTCGAGCGAAAGCAGATTCCCCATTACCGCATGATGGGCCGCTCGATCCGCTTCCGACTGTCGGAGTTGGTCGAATGGCGTCAGCAATTTCATGTGAATGGAGGAATCGATGAACAAAACAGGTAGACCAAGAAATATCGCCGGTAGTCTATACATCCGGCGCGATTCACGCGTCTGGTGGATGAGCTATCGGGACCACGACGGGAGGTTCAGACAGGAGTCGACAGGCCAGAGAGCAAGAGTCGAAGCCGAGAAGGTGATGCGCAAGCGGTTGGTGGCCCGCGACGAGGGGTTGCTGCCGAGGGCCGCGCCGGGCGCTGGGATTACCTTCAACGAGTGGGCGAACTGGTTCCTTGAGAACCGCTCCCAACCGCCCTTCCGGAGCGAGAAGACCCACCTGCATAACCTCGGCGCGCTGAAGTTCCTGCGGCCCCGGTTCGGCGAGAACAGACTATCGGACATTACAGCGGAAGACATAGAAGCGTATCTGATGAAGCGATTGAACACAGGCAAGCGGGTGCACACCAGGATGGGGCTGCAACTGCGCGGCAAACTCAAGCCGGCCACCGTGCATCAGGAGTTCCGTATTCTGCGGCGCATCCTGAACGTGGCGCTGAAGAAGCGGCGGCTGGCGGTGAATCCGTGCGGTGGTGTGGAGTTTCCGGTCCCCTTGGCGGGTACGACACGCAAGCCGCACTATCTGACCGCCTCGGAGCAGGTCCGGCTGGAAGCCCGCGCGCCTGCTTACCTTCGCAACATCATCGTGATCATGGTGGAGATGGGGCTGCGCCCCTATCGCGAGTTAATCCCGATGCGCAAGGAACAGGTCGATCTGGAGAACGGGATCGTGCATCTGCCGGATTCAAAGACGGTGAATGGCATCGCGGACATGCCGATGACGGACAGAGCCCGCGAAGCGTTCGCCTCACAGATGAAGCAGAGCGGCGATTCCGACTACCTGTTCCCGAGCCCGCGGATGGGGTCGAGCAAGCCGCACATCACGACGGTGCGCAAGCTGTGGGACCGGACGCTCAAGCGCGCCGGGCTGCCACATTTTTCGCTATACGAGTTGCGTCACACGTTTGCGACCCGGCTGAGCGCAGGGGGCGTGGCGGATCATTTCGTGACGCAGATGCTCAGACAAGGCGACGCCTCGGTGTTCAAGCGCTACAGCCAGGCGAAGTTGAACATGATGCGGGAAGCGCTGTCCAAGCTCGATCGGCAGGCGAACGAGCATGGTGCGGCTTCCTTTACGGTGCTGGCCGGCTAGGGCCAGTTTTTTGACGGTTTCTTTACGATTCCGTCTTCAGCAACGAGACGCAAGGTAGACGGGTGCTGAAAACAAATCAGTTAGGTGGTAGGCTCGGGCGGATTCGAACCGCCGACCTGCCGCTTAGGAGGCGGCCGCTCTATCCAGCTGAGCTACGAGCCCACGGTTGTCGGTCGGCTGAAGAGGATCCAACTAATCCTAATCTAGCAGAGTAGTTGAAAACCGCCGGCCGCGACAGCATTCGGGTAGTGCGCTAAGAGTGCGTTGGAATTAGCGCACCACCAGCATTCGACACCCGTCCGGCGGCGCTGAACGCAGCGCGGTGAAAGACGGGGTGGTTTACAAGAGACCTTGAGCCATCCTCTCGCTGTATTTGCATTTGCCCGACCCGATGGGGCACTCTAGGGGGGACGAGAAAGGTGGAACGCGAAATGAGATATGGCAACTACGTTGCAGTGGCCGCACTGGCGGCCTGGACGGCACTCTCGACATCGGCCGAGGTGCGCCGATTTGACGGCCCGGGAGCGGTGGAAATTCATGTCCACGCCAAGGCCAAGCCGCACCACTCGCTCGAGAAAACGTTCCGCGAGGAGTTCTATCCGGCGATCAGCAAGCAAAAGGGGTTTCTGCACTGCGATCTGCTGAGCTCGCCCAAAGAGCAGCGCTCTTACATAGTCACAATCGCCTTCGAGAGCGAAGACCTCCGCGTAAAGTGGGCGAACTCGCCCTTGCATCAGGAAGTCTGGCCGAAGATGCAAGCGAATTTTGAGGAAGAGAGTTTGTCGATCGAAGCGTTCGGCTTGGTGTCGCCCAAGTGAAGCGGTAACAACCTCGACAGACGGACCCCGGCCGGCAAGCGCCAGGAAGAACGCCGGGCTTACACTGAAGAAGTAGGAGATCCACGCAAACCCGAGGCCAGCCTTTCCTCCGTTCCTCGAAGACAAGAGTCCGCCCGGACCGCGCCCGATCCGGGACTGTGAAAAAGTCGGCGACAATCCACTTCGCGCCGGAGCGGGGTCATTGATTCGTTGGAGACTTATTCGGTCGGGGGTCGGCATAGTCCCCGTCTTTTCACAGTCCTTGAGGCATCCTCCCCGGTTCGAGCTGTATGAAGATTTTGATGGTTGCTTCCGAGGTCGAGCCCTACTCGAAAACAGGGGGTTTGGCCGACGTGCTCGGCGCGCTGCCGAAAGCCTTGGCCGAGTTGGGTCACGAGGTCGCCGTCGTTTCGCCGCTCTACCGCGACACACCGGTCAACAACGCCGATGTTGTTTTCGACGCCGTTACCGTTCGCGTCGGCGAGGAGAGCCATTTCCCTCGAGTCGTCACTCTGGTCGACGGGGGCGTGCGGTACTATTTTGTCGCCTACGATCCCTTTTTCGACCGTGAGGGCCTCTACGGCGACGCGGACGGCGACTACGCGGACAACCCGCGACGGTTCTTCCTATTCGCCCGCGCGGCAATAGAGATCGCCAAGCTCGATTTTCATCCCGATCTGATCCACTGTCATGAGTGGCAGACGGCGATGGTTCCGATACTGATTCGGTCGGTGTATGCCGAAGATGCCGCGTTGCGGGAAACGGCGCTGCTGTTTACGATTCACAACTTGGGCTATCAAGGAGTCTTTGAGGCGTCTATCCTCGGAGAGCTCGGGCTGCCCGATGAGCTATTCCGCGTCGACGCACTGGAATACTACGGCCAGATCAGTTTCATGAAGGGCGCACTACTCTATTCCGACGCGTTAAGCACAGTGAGTAAGAAGTACGCCGACGAGATCCAGACCGAGGAGTACGGCTGCGGGTTGGAAGGCGTCGTACGCAGCCGCGCCGACGATCTCTACGGCGTACTGAACGGCGCGGACTACACACTGTGGAACCCGGAGCACGATCCGCTGATCGCCGCCCGCTACACGGCGGAAGATTTGCGCGGCAAAGCGACCTGCAAGCACGACCTGCTCGAAAGCTGCAATCTCGCACTCGACGACCATCGCCCGGTGGTGGGCATGGTGGCGCGGCTGGCTTGGCAAAAAGGCGCGGACCTGCTGATCGAAGCGCTCGACGAGCTGATGCGGGACGACTGCGCCATCGTCGTGTTGGGAGCGGGCGACGCCGCCACGGCGCAGACATTGCATGAGGCGGCGCGCAAGTATCCCGATCGCTTCGGATTTTGCGAAGGCTTCGACGAGCACCTGGCGCATAAGATCGAAGCCGGCGCGGACATTTTTCTGATGCCGAGCCGTTATGAACCGTGCGGCTTGAATCAGATGTACAGCCTGCGCTACGGGACCGTCCCGGTCGTGCGCTCCACCGGCGGCCTCGACGACACGGTGAAGCATTTCGAGAAAGGAGCCGGCGACGGCACCGGTTTCAAGTTCAGCGAATACTCCGCCGAGGCGATGGTCGAAGCGCTCCGGCAGGCTTTCGCCGTTTACAAAGATCGCGAACGCTGGCGCACCCTGATGCGCAACGGCATGAAGCGCGATTACTCTTGGCCGGCCGCGGCACGGGAATACGATAAGATTTACCGCGAGATGCTCGAAAAGCGAGGGTGACCGGTCGGGATTTTCGAAGTCGGTTTGGCCTCGCGGCGGCGAGAGCGCAACGCCGGCCGCTCTTCTCGTCGCCTGGCGAGGCAAAGTGCATGTCAGCCACCGTCATCGAAGTTTCGAATCTGACAAAGGTCTACGGTTCCACCTTGGCCGTTGATGACCTCTCCTTTGGCGTGGTCGAGGGGGAGATTTTCGGCCTACTGAGTCTCGCATAATATACTGTCAATCGAGACAAAGAGAAGACTGTTTCCAGAAAGCGGTAATCAAGCGCGGTTTGCGGCGCATTCGCCGCAGCGCTTTGCGGGCGCGCTCGTCGAGTTCCCAGTAGTCCTTCGGGCAGACGTTGGGCAACTCGTGCTGCTTCCAGTACGCCCAAATGTATTCCACCGGGTTCAACTCCGGCGCATAGGGCGGCAAGTACTCCGTTGCGATGTGATCCTCGGAGAGCTGGATGAACTCCCGCACCAGGCGGCTGCGGTGCGCCGGCAGCCGGTCCCAGACGATCAGCAGTGGGCCGTCGATGTGGCGCACCAAAGCCTTCAGGAAGTCGATGACCTCCAGCTCGCCGATCGCGCCGGGATAGAGCCGGAAGTAAAAGTTGCGCAACGTCAGCCCGGCCGACACCGACAGCTTGTCCCAGTTGAAGTTGAACTCCAACACCGGTGTCTCGCCGCGCGGCGCCCAGGTGCGGCAACGATGCGGCTTCTGACTCAATCCGCTTTCGTCGATGAAGACGATCGTACGTTCTTCTTTGCGGGCTTTTTTTAATGGCCGGCCAAGTCTTGCGCTGCCAGCCGCGGATGGCCTCTTCGTTGCGCTCCCGCGCTTTGCCGACGGGCCGTTGCGGGCTCCAACCGAGCGCCCGCAGGATCTTCCAGACATGGCCCTCGTGATAGCGCACGCCGAACTCGTCTCCGATCAGACGAGCGACCCGCGGACAGCTCCACAGCGGCGTCGGGAAGCCGTGCGCCTCGGGGCCTTCCAGCAGCAACGCCTCGAGGCGTTCGAGCTGCGCGGCGTCCAACAGCGGCTTACGGCCGGCGCGGCCGGCCTGGCGCAACCCGGCTTCGCCGTCACGCCGGTATCGTCGCAGCCACTCGCTGACGCTTTGCCGCGCGACCTTCAATCGCCTCGCTGTCTCGGACTGACTACAGCCTTGCTCGACCAACCGGATCGCTTTGAAACGGCGCTTCTCCAGGGCCTCGAAATCCCGCCGTACGCCTTTTGTATTTCCCATACATACAAAGACGTACGTACCCCAAAAAGGTGTCACTTTGTTTTGCGAGATTCAATAAGGCCCGCTTCGGGCCGCGCTGGTACTTCTGTCCCATTGAGGTTTTCCGGCTTTTCCCTACTACTGAGAAGGAGACGGAGGTATAAGAATGACCGCGATTGAATGTCTTGTATTGGAATCCGTTCGGCGACTCAATCAGGCGACAAAGCTGCAGATCCACACTTGCCTGGTTGAGATGACGGGAAAGCAGGTTTCCTGTGAGAACGTCTCGGAAGCCATCGGCGCGCTGGAAAACAAAGGACTGGTCTCGTCCTCCGGGCAAGATCTCGTAACGCTCGCGGCCTGAGCCGCCATCCCCAAGTCCGGCTTCGGGGACCGCGTGCAAATTCTCTCCGGCCGACCGGGGTCCGACCCACTGTATCCTCCTACCCTCCCCGCCGACGCGCACCTTACAATAGGACTCATGCCGTTTCCCGCAAACCGGCCTCGGCGGCTGCGTTCGAGCGCGGTGATGCGCCGCGCCGTCCGCGAAACCCGCCTGAGCCCGGAAGACTTCATCTATCCGTTATTCGCCTGTCCCGGCGAGGGCGTCAAGAAGGAAGTCGGGGCCATGCCGGGCAATTATCAGATGTCGGTGGATCAGATTGTCGCCGAGTGCCGTGAAGTGCAGTCGCTGGGCATTCCCGGGGTGATCTTGTTCGGGCTGCCGGAATCGAAAGACGTCGAGGCCTCTGGGGCCTACGCGGAGGACGGGATCGTGCAACGGGCGACGCGCGCGGTTAAGGCCGAGGTACAAGACCTGCTCGTAATCGCCGATTGCTGCTTGTGTGAGTACACCAGTCACGGCCACTGCGGACGCATCGTCGACAACGACGTGGACAACGACTCGACTCTGGAGTTGCTGACGAAAACCGCTCTTTCCCAAGCCCGAGCCGGAGCTGACATCATCGCTCCTTCCGACATGATGGATGGCCGCGTCGGGGCGATTCGCGAAACGCTCGATGAAAACGGGTTCGGCAAGGTCCCGATCCTGTCTTACGCCGCGAAGTACGCTTCGGGTTTCTACGGGCCTTTTCGCGAAGCCGCCGAGTCGACGCCGCAATTCGGCGACCGTA
Organism: Bryobacterales bacterium; assembly: GCA_965238125.1. GTDB lineage: Bacteria > Acidobacteriota > Terriglobia > Bryobacterales > UBA6623 > UBA6623. Next base: position 3,630,804 of record OZ250179.1, read on the forward strand.
GCAGCTACCAGATGGACCCGGCCAACCAACGCGAAGCGATGCGCGAAATCGAGCTCGACATCGAAGAGGGCGCGGACATGATTATGGTCAAGCCGGCCATGCCCTACCTCGACATCATCTACCGCGCCAAGCAGGAGTTCGACTTGCCGGTCGCGGCGTACCAGGTCAGCGGAGAGTTTTCGATGATCGTCGCGGCGGGGCGCAACGATTGGATCGACCAACGGCGAGTGATGATGGAGTCGCTGACCTCGATCAAGCGCGCCGGCGCGGACTTGATTCTGACGTACTTCGCCAAAGATGCCTGCCGTCTTCTTTAGGTTCTCCGGCGGCAGGTCCGAGGATGTTGTTCCTAGCTTGAACAGCCCATGCGGTGGCGCCTTACGCGGGACTGCTTGGGCCTTATTCGGTGTCATGTGGTGTTAATTAATACCGGCCAGGGGCGTCAGCCCCTGGGCTCGCGCCCAGGGCCAATATTAACCCGGAAACTTCCCCCTACCCGCCTGCATTCCACGCCGGGCTTGCAGGCCCGTTCCGCGAGCAAGATCCTCAGCCGTTCCGGCTTGGCGAATCCCTCACGTTCATGCGCCGCTTCGTGGGCGCGTCGGCCAACTCACATCTCCGCGGTTTGGGCCCTGGTTCTTGTCTTGCTTGGGGCTCTGCTTCCACTGTCTCTCCACGCCGCCTCCTTGGCCGAACGTATCGCTCAAATCACCGACACATCGGCCGCCGAACGCGCGTTTTGGGGAATTCAGGTCGTGGACCTCGATGACGGCCGAACCATCTACGAGCAGCACCAAGACAAGCTGTTTCTGCCGGCTTCGAACGGCAAGCTTTTTTCTACGGCCCTGGCACTCTCTCGGTTGGGTCCGGATTACTTTCACACGACGACGGTCGTCTCGAAAGCCGAAGTGGACGCGGACGGAACGTTGGCCGGCGATTTGGTGTTGCTCGGCGGCGGCGACCCGAACTTTTCCTCGCGGCTGATCCCCTACAACCCGAAGAGGGAATTCGCCCCGGACCGCTTGGCGCCTCTGCGCGAGTTGGCGCGCCAAGTGATGGCGGCGGGCGTTAGGAAAGTAACCGGCGGCGTCATCGGCGACGACAGCCGCTATGTGTGGCAACGCCGCTCGCCGGGCTGGTCGATCGACGACGGAATGTGGGGCTACGGTGCCCCGATCAGCGCGCTGTCTTTCAACGACAACACCATCACGATGCAGGTGTTGCCCGGGCGCGCTGTTCGCGAACGAGCGCGCGTCGCTTTCCGGCCCGACATCGGCTATTTCGGGCTCGACAACCGGCTGCGCACCGCAGCCACCCGCATGGTTCCCCGCGGTTTACACCTCGACCGAGCGCCGGGGGCCCGCGAGTTGGCGCTGTGGGGAGATATTTCGATTCATTCGCGAGGGCGAAAACTGACCGTCGCGGTCGATAACCCGGCGTTGTTCGCCGCCCGTGCCTTCCACCACGTGCTGAACGAGATGGGCGTTGAAGTCGTCGGTGAAGCGGAGGCTCGCCACGCCTTGGGGCATCAGTTCCCCAGTCTCAAGCAAGTCGCCGACCCGCAGACCGAAACGTACCCGACGGAGTTAGCGGGCGTCCGCTCGGCTTCGCTGGCCGAAACCGTCAAGATTGTCAACAAAGTCAGCCAAAACCTGCACGCGGAAATGTTGCTTCGCGAAGTTGCCCGGCGGCGGCGCGGCGTCGGGAGCTTCCAGGCCGGACTCGAAGACCTCGAGGATTTTCTGGAGCAGGACGTCGGGTTGCGTGAGCAAGAGTTCGTCTTCGCCGACGCCTCGGGGCTTTCGCGGCGCAATCTCGTCAGCCCCGCGGCAACCGTAAAGCTGCTGACCTATATGTGGAAATCGGAGAATCGCGCGGCCTTCGTCCGGAGCCTGCCGATTGCCGGGGAGGACGGCACGCTGGATTGGCGCTTCTCGCGTACTCCGGTACGGGGGCAGATCCGCGCCAAGACCGGCACGCTCTCGCATGTCACGGCGATCTCCGGGTATCTCTCAACAGCCGACGACCGCGAGTTGGCTTTTTCGATCATGGTCAACAATTACGGCGTGCAGGCCTCCTACATCCGCAATCTCGTCGACAAGATTTGCGTCGCCCTCGCCGAGCCCGAGCCTCAACAAGACGCCGCGGCGACGGCGGCGATACGTTAAGCATCCGCGCGTCAATCGGCCGCCGGCGCCGGCGGTGCGCAGCGCTCCACTATGTTGCCGCTTATTTCGCCGCGCAGGGCGAGACCCACCGCATGCACAAGAGTGGAGATAGCGCCGTGGGTCGCGATCCGAATATTTCGCGAAACTATCCAGACTATCGAGAGCTTCAACACTTCAGCCGCCAAGCTCGGTATGAACTGCCGACGGGTCGCCTCACTGAGCAAGACGCCCTGGATATGAAAACTTGTTTGAACAGCGTGAAGACGGCGATTACGTCTGTGCTCTGATCGAATCCGCTCGACCGGGGCGAACCCGAGTCTGAAGGTAAAGCCCTCGAACGCTTACGCCGCGTTCAAGTCCTGTTTCATCAATTCGGCTTGGAAGTGCGTCGCCAGCGCATCGACCAGCGGCGTCAGCCCGCCCGTCATGATGCCCTCGAGTTGATGCAAGGTGAGGCCGGGAACGCGATGGTCGGTCACTCGCGCCTGGGGGAAGTTGTAGGTGCGAATCTTCTCGCTGCGGTCGCCGCTACGCACCATCCCGCGGCGACTCTCGGCCTGCTCGGCCTGCTGCTTTTCCATCTCGACTTCGTAGAGCCGCGACCGCAAGACCTGCATCGCGCGGGCTCTGTTCTTGATCTGCGACTTCTCATCCTGGCAAGTCACCACCAGGTTGCTCGGCAAGTGCGTAATGCGAACCGCCGAATAGGTCGTGTTCACCGATTGCCCCCCAGGCCCCGAGGAACAATACGTATCGACGCGAATATCCTTCGCCTCGATCTCGATCTCGACTTCGTCGACTTGCGGCATCACGGCCACCGTCACCGCCGAGGTGTGGATGCGGCCCTGCGTCTCGGTCTTGGGGACGCGCTGCACGCGGTGGACACCGGCCTCGTACTTGAGCTTGCTGTAGACGCGGCGGCCGGAAATCAATGAGATCACTTCCTTGAATCCGCCGACCTCGGAAGGGCTCGAGGAAATCATTTCCACTTTCCAGCCCTGGCCCTCGGCATAGCGGCTGTACATGCGGAAGAGCTCGGCCGCGAACAACGTCGCCTCGTCGCCGCCGGTGCCGGCTCGAATCTCAAGCACCACGCCCTTTTCGTCGTTGGGGTCCTTGGGCAACATCAGCGCCTTGATCTCCTCCTCAAGGCCGCCGCATTGCTCCTCGAGCCGCGCGATTTCCAATCGTGCCAACTCGGCGACCTCGGCGTCGGGGTCGTGGAGCATCGAGCGGGTTTCCTCGAGTTCCGATTGCGACTGTTTCCAAGAATGATATTTTTCGACCACCTCACCGATTTCCGCCGCCGCCTTAGCGGTCTTGGTGTAGCGGCTTTGATCGGACATGACCGCCGGATCGGCCATCTCGTGGGAAAGCTCGTCATAACGGGCTTCCAACTCGTCCATTTTCTTTTGCCACTGCATTGCCGATTCCTCGTACGCCCTCTCTCACGCCTGTTCGGGGCGGGTCGGGAGGCCTGCCCGCCGCGCGCGCGGCCGCGTCAAGTCCGCTCTAAGCCCACGTTAAGCAAGCTCTAAGACCGAGTCAAGCAATGACCATCTCGCCGTCCTGCTCCCGCTCGAGCGCCATCGCCGTTTCAAGCGATTGAATGGAAATGGCCACCTGATTGTCGTCGGGGTTCTTGGTCGTGATGCGCTGCAGCCACAAGCCCGGAGCCACCATCCAAGCCCACAGCGTCCCCTGCCGCTTGGCGGCGAAACGGATGATCTCGTAACTCACCCCGGCAATCACCGGAAGCATCGCCACCCGAACCAAAAACTTCAACCCGAAACTTTCGACCGGGATCAAGGCGTACACGACGATGCTCATCAGCATCACCACCATCAGGAAGCTCGTGCCGCAGCGAGGGTGGAAGGTGCGGAAGCTTTGTGAGTTGTCGATCGTGAGCGGACGCCCCGATTCGTAATTGAAGACAACCTTATGCTCGGCGCCGTGATACTCAAAAACCCGCCGGATGTCCTTCATGCGCGAGACAATCGTGAGGAAGGCCAGAAAAATTGCCAGGCGCACAATGCCGTCCACCAGCGTGAACCCGAAATTGCCGTCGAGCCGCGAGCTATAACTCTGCAACTGCGTCGTAACGACCAGCGGGACAAACTTGTAGAGGAAGATGAAGAACGCCAGCGAGAACGCCACGTTCAGCCCCATCATCCAACCGGAAATCTCGGCCGACTTCCGCTCCTCTTCTTGCTCGGAGCCAGCGCTTGACCTTTCGTCCGATCCCCCGACGGTTTTCGCTGCGGCATCGCCCTCCGCCTTCGCGGCCGTCTCTTCGACCAGAGCCTGGTTCGCCGAAAAGCGCAACGTGCGAATCCCCAAGCCCATCGCTTGTCCCAACGTCGCCGGCCCGCGCACTACCGGCCAATCGAAGACGGGGTGCTTTTCCGAGACACGCTCAAGCTTGCCGGTTTGCTGCACGATTTCGCCGTCCGGGCGCCGCACCGTGACGCAATAGCTGTGCGGGGCGCGCATCATGACGCCCTCGATCACGGCTTGACCGCCGATCAGCGGGTCATCCCCGCTTTCGAGCACCGGCATCATCTGGAGATGGGCCGCGAGGCGGAAAAATTGGCGGATTCTGTGTCGCAACGACGTCATGGTATCGATCCTACGCTTCCTCTCATTTTACGATAAACTGACACCATGCTTAGCCGAATCGGGCGGTGGCTACGTCCTGTTGTGCTGTGGACATACCCCCGCGGCTCCTGGCAGTACGACGTCTTGGCGGTGGCCATTCTGCTCTTCATCTTCCTGACACCGAGGGAGTTTTTCCGCGATCAGCCGCGACCACCGAGCGTCCAGCAGATCGAGGCTCTTTCCGAAGACCCGGCCATCGAAGTGTTTTGGGTGGAACCGTTCGTCATCGACGAAACCCCCGCCGCCGAGGTCGACGAGAAGCTTCGCGCCCTGTTGCGCCAAAGGACCGGCCGCACTCTGAGCATTGTCGATACCCGGCCGTCGACCGACGACGAAGGCGAGGTCCGCGCCTATCTCGTCTATGCTCGGCCGTAACCCGCCGTGATTCCGGCAAATCGGCCCCAAGACCACACGACTGTGGGACCTTGCCCTGACGAAGTTCATCGAAACGCGATGCCGCACCGCCCAGTCTCATTCAACGTGCATTGGATTTTTCTCTGCGCCCTGGTAACCTTCCTCGTTCCCTCGCTGCCCGCTGTCGAGTTGGACGTATTGCTGGCCCGCATGGATACGGCCTCGGAAGGTTTTCGCGCCATGCAGGCTGATGTCCGCTGGCTCAAGTACACCGACATCGTCGAAGACGAAAGCATCGAAGAGGGCGTGATCCGCGTGATGCGGGACAGCAAGAAGCAGATCAACTTGTTCATCGAGTTTCAGAAACCCTATCTGTATTTCGTTTCCGTGCGCGGCACGAAGGTAGAGATTTACCGGCCCAAGATCGCGACGGTCGAGGAGTACGATTTATCGAAGTCAAGGGAGATGCTGGAGCAAGCCTTGCTGCTGGGGTTCGGCACGGCGGGTCGAGTCTTACGCGAAAACTACGAACTAAAGATGGAGGGCGAGGAAAAGGCCGCGGGCACGGCGGCGGTCAAGATTGAGCTGGTTCCCAAATCCGAGAAGATGCGCACCAACATGCCGCGGCTCGAAATGTGGATTTCCACCTCGGACTGGCAACCGGTGCAGGAAAAGATCTACGGCGCCAACCCAGGAGATTATCGTCTCTACACCTACACGGATATCAAGCGAAACCCGCCGATGAAGGAATCCGCATTAAAGCTGAAGATTCCCGGCAAGGTCAAGCGTATCTTTCCACAGCGTTAGAAACCGCGGAACCCGCGCCGCCCAAACCGTGCCCCGCAAACTGAGCCGCGCACGTTAGTAAGCGGTATCCGAATGAGGCCGTTCAACCCAAAGGAAAGCGGTAAAACCGCGACACCCGGGAGCCAAGAGCAAATGCCCGCGTCGCGAAACGGGTTGTCCCGTTTTTTTCACGGCTCCTAACTCTCACGGCCCCGTTTGGTAACTCATGTCCGCCGCCATCGCGTTATTCGCCAAGGCCCCCATCGCCAGCCGTGTCAAAACCCGCTTGCAGCCGCCGCTTACCCCTCAACAAGCCGCCGACCTGCATCGCGCGTTCGTCCTCGATGTTTGGGAAAGCCTAAACAACATCCCCAAACTTTCGCTCTATCTCTACCGCGACGAAGCCTGGCCCAGCGGCGACGAACCGGCGCCCCCCGAAAATTGCGGCCTTCAACAGGGCTCGGATCTAGGCGAGCGGATGCTGCACTGTTTCGAGGAACTCCAGGCACGCGGCCACGACCGAGTAGTCATCGTCGGCAGCGACAGCCCAACACTGCCGGTCGCCTATCTTGAAAAGGGTCTCGAACGGCTCCGTGACACCGACGCCGTTCTAGGGCCAAGCGAAGACGGCGGCTATTATGCCGTCGGCTGCCGCCAAGCCGCGGCGCGCATGTTTGCGGGCGTCCCTTGGTCCACGGCGTCTACCAGGGCGGAAACCGAGCGAGCTTTTGAACGCGAAGGTCTGCGCTGTGAGACGCTGCCCGAATGGCACGACATCGACACCGAAACGGACCTTCGCCGGCTCTCCGTCGAGCGCAATCTTCCGCGGCACACGAAAGCGTGGTTCGACAGCCACGACCCGTTTGGCCCGCGCGGCTGAAATTCCTCGAGCGCTTGCTACAATAGAGCCGTCGCGCGAGGCCCGCGTACCATCCCCACCCTTCCCCGCCGCGGATCGGTCCTTTCGGAGTCGCCTGACTCCTCCCGTTCGTTTTCCGGTTGCCCCTGTTCACGCCGGATGAAGTTCGTCTCTGTGTCGGCCTCCCGCATTCGCGTCCACCGAGCCCCCAATGCCCGCCGTTTCATCCCAACAACAGCCCGCGCCAATCGAGCTTGTCACCGTGATCGAGGGATTTCTTCGCGGCTGCCGCCAGCCGCTGGCTGTCGAGGATGAGCAAGCGCCGATTCGCATCCAACAGGGCGGCTACGCGCTGGAAGTTCATGGGAAGCAGTGTGTCTTACAAGTCTGGGGCGACGAGGGGAATATCGTTCGGCGGGTCGTCTCGGTGCGCTCGCAAGGCGTCGGCCGACTGGAGCTGAACGTTCGCCGCTTCGGCGCCAAGACCTCGACGCTCACCCTGCGCGATAGCGGAGCGAACCGCGAAGCACTCAACCGCATCACGCGGCAGATCGAGTTCCGCGAGTTCCTGCGTCGGATTCTGACACGCGACTTCGGCGAGTGGAAAATCGAGAAACTGCTTTCTTCGGCCGATCTCGAAAACTCCCTCTCGCCGATCTACACGCGCGGAGTATTGCGGCGCGGCAGCCAACTGTGGGCCGTCATCGGGTGTCGCGACGATCGGACGGCCTGCGAGAGGATTCTGACATTCGGGTTGATTTGGCTCGATTGGGTACGCCGGCGCGCCGACCGGCATGTCGTCGCCGGCCTGAAGATCTTCCTCCCTTACCGATCCACGCGAACCACGGCGAACCGGCTGGCCTTCCTCAATCGCGACGCGATACAACTCGAGCTCTACGGCTTTGACGCTCAGGGAGGCCTGAGCCCGACCGATCCAACTGACTTCGGCAACCTGGCCACGCGGCTGCCTGTTTGCGCCGCGCCCGCTGAACCTCCCGCGGCGACGGCTGCCCGCTTAGCCGATCTGAGCGCCTATCCGTGTGTCGAAACCGTCGAGCGAGCCGACGGCGCCCGCTCGTTTCGGATTCGCGGGATGGAGTTCGCGCGCCAAACCGCGGCCTCGGTGACCTACGGGTTGACCGAGAAAGGCCTCGTTTCCGACCGCACGTTCGACGAAGTCTTTCGGCTGGCCGAGGAACTCGCCCGTTTCCGGTCGCCCGATGCGCCGGACACATTGAACCCGCTCTACCGCAACTACCCCGAAAGCTGGCTCGAGTCCCAAGTACGAGGCGGTATCGAACGCATTCGCGGCGGCCTACTTCCGCACCCGGTCTATAGTCACGTCCCCGCGGTGGCCGGAGCCAATCGCGGCATCGTCGACCTGCTGGCTTGCGACCGCGCCGGCCGTTTGACCGTGCTGGAGCTCAAAGTAGAAGAGGACATTCACCTGCCCCTGCAGAGCCTCGACTATTGGATGCGCGCCAAATGGCACCTCGACCGCAGCGAATTTTCCGCGCAAGGCTATTTCCCCGGCATCGAGTTGTCCTCGGAAACGCCGCGTCTGTTGCTCGTCGCCCCCGCCTTCGATTTCCACCCCACAACGGAAATCATCCTGCGCTGTTTCTCGCCGGAAATCGCGGTCGAGCGAGTCGGCCTGGGGGCCGAGTGGCGCCGCGAACTGCAAGTGCTTTTTCGCAAGAAGGGCGCCGCTCGGCTGGCATGAATCCGCCGATTCTCCGAATCACCGGAGCGAGCCGAGGCAAGTCACGGGCGGATCTACCAGGTTGTCGAATAGATCAACCCGGCCGCCGCCCTACCAGCGATCCACCTTCACCAAGCCGCGATCGATCGACGCCAAGTTCGGCTTGCCGGAAAGCCCCATCGCCAACGCCAACTCCTGTTGCAACAACCGCAGCAGGGTCTCCACGCCCACCGCGCCGTAGCCCGCCAGCGCCCACAGGATCGGTCGTCCGATCCAAATCGCATCGGCGCCCAGCGCCAGGCCCTTGAGAATGTCCACGCCCCGCCGAAAACCGCCGTCGACAAAGATCGGAACCCGCCCCTCGACTTCGTCGGCTATGAACGGCAAGACCTCGATCGTCGCGGCCACGCCGTCGATCGTGCGGCCCCCGTAGTTGGAAACGACCAATCCGTCGACGCCGTTGGTCACCGCCTGGCTCGCTTCGTCGGGACTCATCACACCTTTGAGAATGACCGGGAGCCCGGACCATTCCTTGACCCGGTCGATCACATCCCAAGCCAACCGCGGACCTCCGCGTTCGCGAAGCTTGGCCGGGTCGGGCGGCCATATCGGCCGTTCCGAGCCTGCCGTGTCTCTTCTGTTGTGGAGATCGCGCTCCAGCAACGCGGCCGGTCCGTTTCCGATTGTGAGACAAATCACCCGGCACCCGGCATCGGCCGCGCGCTTCACTTCCTCGCGCGTGACCTCGACGTCGTTTTCGGCATCAGCCTGAAACCACAGCGGTGTTTGCGCCTGAGCCGCGATTTTCCCGATCGGCAGGCTCGACCGCCGACTGATGACGACCGCGCTTTGAGCCGCTCCGGCCCCTTGCACGGTCGCGCCCTCGGCGTCGGCGTGCAGACGAAGATGGCCCGCGCTGGGGCCGACCAGAATAGGCGCGAACTGTTTGTCGCCGAACAGCTCGATCGACAGATCCATCTTGCTGACGTCGACCAGCATTCTCGGCCGGAAGGTAATGCGTTCGAAGAATTCGCGGTTGCGGCGCAACGTCCGCTCCGAGCCCGCGCCGCCGGCAATGTGGTCGTAGAGCGTCTCGGGAAGTCGCTTGCGAGCGACGTCTTCAAATTCGAAGGCGTTGATGAGTTCGTCGACCGGAGCCACGCGGTCGGGCTCGAAAACCGCTCGGGCCGCCTCATCTTGCGGGCCGGCGAAGAGCGGCGAAGCGGCCGCCCACATCGACAATTGGCGAACGGCTTGACGTCGGGTTAGAGGCATGACTTGTCGCTGCGTATTTGTTTCGGTGCTTGATCGCGAGGGAAGGCGGGCGATTCGGGAACCCTCTCGAGGCCTTACGGAAATTCCATTTTCACCAGGCTTCGGTCAATGTCGGAGATTCGCGAGCACCCCGTCCGGGCCATCGTCAGCACCAGCTCGGCTTGCATCATTCGCAAAACCCGCTCGACACCCGCCGCGCCGAACGCACCCAGACCCCACAGCGGCGGGCGGCCCACCAGGACCGCGTTCGCGCCGATCGCCAAAGCCTTGAAGATGTCGTCGCCGCGCCGAAATCCGCCGTCGATCAAGACCGGTATCCGCCCGGCCGCGGCATCGACGATTTCCGGCAGCACTTCGATCGTAGACGGCGCATATTCCAGATAGCGCGCCCCGTGATTGGAGACCACGATCGCGTCCACGCCGTGCTCCACGGCCAACTCCGCGTCTTCGGCCGTCAGCAATCCTTTCGCCAGCAACGGCAGGTCGGTCCATGTTCGCAGCGTGTCGTAGAATTCCCAGGTCTCATGGGGACTTTCCGGACGCGTCCCGTAGTTAGGCGCTTGAGGGGCGTCCGCTCCCCGCCTTCGCCGCGACCCGCGCCTCGAACGCGACCCCCGACGCCGCGCCGTCAGGTGGCGATCATGCATCAACCTTTCCCGGTACGAGCTGTACGGCCCGTCCACGGTATGGCAAATTGCCCCACAACCGGCGTCCTCGGCGCGACCTACCCGCTCGCGAGCCGCGTCGCGATTGCCGTGGATGTAGAGTTGTTGCCAAATCGGCCCTTCGGCCGCCGCCGCGATCTCGCCGATCGGGAACCCGGCCTGGTTGCTGACGACCATCGCCGTCTCGGCGACGCTTGCCCCCCGACGGGTCTCGGGTTCGCCGCCCGGATGAAGGCGCTCATGGCCCGCGGTAGGGTCGACCAACAGTGGGTATTCCAGGATCTGGCCCAGCATCACAATCGACGTGTCGATCGATTCGACGTGGGTCACGCCCCGTGGAAGAATGCTCACCCAATCGAAAGCCTTGCGATTGCGCCGCAACGAGTATTCGCCCTCGACCGCTCCGGCGACGAAGTCGTAGTCGGCCTGCTTCATCTTCGCCCGAGCAACCGGTTCGAACTCGAAGACGTTGGCGATTTCATCGAGGGAAGGAATCCTGCGGTGTCCCTCGCGAGGAATGAACTGTCCCTCGAGCAGAGGCGAGCCCGCCGCGAACAAGGCGAACTGTTTGAGTGCTTCCCGGCGATTGAAGGTCGAAGACATAGAGGTTCGCAGGGCATTGTAATACAAACCGCGCGCCGAGAGATCGGCGACCCGGACCGTATCAGGCCCCGTCAGCCCGTGTCAGTCAATGACAAAGGCCGACTAGAAAGCAAACAGCGAAAGATTCGGTTGGCTACGCGCCCCGCCGACTTCGAGCACCAGGCCGGTGTCGACTCCCAGGTCGAGCGGCACTCGCGCATTCACCTGCAGCAGCCCGGCGAAATTCGGCGCCGAGCCCGCGAAGAGCACTCGCGCGTCGCGCCTTCCGATCGTCACCTTCACCGGCAGTTCGGGCCGCGGCAGCTGTGATAGAACCTCGGGCGCCAACAGCCCATCCACGCCGGGCGGTGTGGTTTGCCCTTCCCCTGTCGCGAAGAAGACAACGACCTCTCCCCGCATCGCCGGATTACTCTCCGAATTGAGCGTGCCGTTCTCATTAAAGACGACTGCGCGCCCCGGATCGTCGGAAAATGCAAAGATACCCGGGGCGCTCGGGGCCACGTCGAATTCCACGAATTCCGAATCCCGACCCTGAAATCGCACATGGACTTCCGTCTTGGACATGCCGTCAAGTGAATACGGCGCCTGGGCGTTGATTTGATCCGCGCGGACGAAGAAGAGCGGCGCCGGCACGCCGTCGAAAAACACTTCGACATCGACAAGCTCAGTTGCCACGCGACGGGGCGAATCGAGCCGCCCAGGTTCGCCGTCCGCAGGCCCCAACCCCGAACCGAAGATCGAGACGATTTCACCCGGCGCAATTGCTCCCAATGCAAAACTTGCGCCGTTCACAACGCTGTTTTCCGGTAGGATCGTCGCGCCGATCTTGGCGACGAAGGCATCGGTCCCGCCGTTGGGGGTCACGTCAGGACCCACAACCGGGAAAGCCGGGTCGGAAGTGTTGCTGCTTCCCGCCACGTACGCCAGTCCATCGGGGTCAACCGCGATGTCGGTCACCGACTCGTTGCCGAATCCCCCGAAATACCCCGCGTAATGAAGAGCGGCTCCCGAGGCCGCGACTTTCGCGACAAACCCCTCGCGGCCCCCTCTGTACCTTAACCCGGGACCCACCAGAACCGGGAAGCTGGTGTGCTCCGAGAGAGTCGATCCGCCGACATACGCGTTGCCCAGCCCGTCGACCGCGATCGACGTCGCGCGATCATCCGCCGCGCCGCCGATGTACCCGGCGTAGATCACTTGCGAGCCGTCGGGCCCGATCTTGGCCACCAGGGCGTCCGCCAGCCCGCCGAGTTCGAGGCCCGGACCCACCGTGATCGGGAGGCGGGAACTCGCCCGAGAAGTCGTCGAGCCCGCCAAGTACACATTGCCCAAAGCGTCGAGCGCGATCGCTGTGCCTCGTTCCGCGCCCAGCCCTCCCAGGAACCCCGAATACACCAGCTCTTCGCCGGTAGGGCTCACCTTCGCCAAGAAGGCGTCCTCGCCACCCGACCACGTTTGCATCGGACCGCCCGAGATCGGGAAGCTTTCCTGATTCGAGTTCGTGTAGCCGGTAAGATAGGCGTGCCCGTCGTCGTCCACCGCCACCGCCGATGCGATCTCGAAAAGGGCGCCGCCGATATACCCGGCATACACCAAGTCGCTTCCGTCGGCGTTCACTTTCGCGACGAACCCGTCCGCGTTGCCGCCGTTGTAGCTCAAATCAGGCCCGCCGGTTGCCGGAAACGACGACGCCGGTGACTGCGTTCGGCCGGCCAGGTAGGCGTTGCCGTCTTGATCAACCGCGATCCCGAGGCCTTCGTCCTGTTGGGCTCCCCCCAAGAATCCGCAATAAAGAACCTCGCTGCCGTCGGGCGAGATCTTCGCGACAAAGGCGTCCATGCGGCCGTTGTGCGTCAGGTCGGGTCCGCCCGTAACGGGGAAATCCTCCGACCAAGTCAACCCGGTCACATAGATATTTCCTTCTGCGTCAAGCGCGATGTCCGCTCCTTCATCGAGTCCCCATCCGCCCAGATAACCCGCGAACACCAGCTGCGTGCCCGACGGGTCGACTTTCGCCACAAAGACATCGGCCGACCCCGCGAGCTCGGTTTGTGGACCGGCCGTTACCGGGAACTCCGCCTCAGTCGACCGCGTGGTCCCGACCAGATACGCGTGACCATCCTCGTCGATCGCTATGCCGCCGGCGGTATCTTGCCCGCTACCGCCGAGGAACCCGGCGTAGACTGCTACAGCCGGGTCGATCACGAGCGGTTTTGTCGTGTCGTAGGGACCCAATAGAAATCCGTAGCCGGCGTCACCGTTGGGTTCGGCCGGAGTGTCTTGCCCTCGTGCATTTATCCGCGGTCCTCGGCTCGGACGATATGCCGCCTCAACCCCTCGCTTGACCCCGCCGTCAACCTGATAGGCCCAGGGACGCCCGTCACGGAAGCCCGCCACCGGCGTCGTGATCTCCACTTCACCGTTCGTAGTGAGGGCCGTCTCCGCTCCCTCATACGTCCATCGGATTTGACCAGGGTCGGCGCCCGGACTGACCTGGAACTCATACTTGAGTTGGTTGCCCTCCAGTGAGAGCGCCAGGTCGATCCCCGGCCATAGATGCCGATAACGGATGCCCCGGTAGGCTTCTGTAACCTTAACGGCGACGGCGGCATCGGCCCCGGACCCGGAACCTTCCCAGTCGTAGAAGCGCACGTTTGCCCGCTCGGCGCCGACTAGCCGAACCTCCTTGCCGGGGTCGAGAAAGATCATCTTCACGGCCCAGTTCCCTACCCGCTCGGGCCTGCCGGCCGTCCGCAGTGTCAGCAGGAACGTTATGTCTTCTCGCGCGAAAAAGATCTGCTTGTCGCGGCCAGGTACGTGGAAGACTGCTCGCGGGTCAAGCTGCCCGCTGTTCGCGACGAAGTAAAGCGGTAGCCCGCGTTGTGGGTCCGTTTGAGTGGATAGCTCAGCGCCGAAGGCGGCTCGAGGCGCCGCTTCGGCCGGGTGAATTCGTGTCGCGGCCGCGGCCCCGAAAAGGGCCGCGAGCAGCAATAACAAGCGCAGGAGGGATTCGCTTCTCATCGCTTTTCTCCGGGTAGTTGGGTATTTGATTCAATCCGCGCGGTCTCGACCGCAGCCGGCGTCGGTCTCCCGAATAAACGGGAAACGAGACTACCGGCTCGCAACGCCTACGCGCGCGTCGCGACGGGTACTTCGTCTAGTTAACACCTCCCGTAGGGTCACCGCAATCAGCAATAGTGCCGCAACCGACACGCGCAGTCTGCTTACGACCCCGACATAAGCTTTCATAACCCCATTCGCCGCAAGGATGAGGAGCCGTGAAGAAATCAGGAGCGTAGTGGATCAGCAAAGCGGCGGCACATGAACCCTCGGATTCAGGCAAACCGACCGACCCGTTTTTGGAGCCCCCAAGTGCCGCCATGGCGCCGGCCCGCGAGAGCCGACACCCCGATCGTCACCAACCCGGTCTCGCTGATTTTAGGATCTCTTTATGAAAACCCCTCGAAACTCCACTTACCCAATGCTAGATTGGACAATTCGACCCTTTTCGCGGCTTGTGCCATGTCTTGGCTTGACCCCTGGATTGCCGCGATCCTCACGCCGCTTGCCGTTTGGATCTTTCTGAGTGGGCTCGACGACCTGCTCTTTGACGGTTCTTTTCTGCTGACCCGGCTACGGGCGCGCCGCCGGTCCGGCTCCGCCGTGCCCGGTCCCAAGCCGCTAAAGCTGCCTCAGCGTAAAATCGCCCTCATCATCCCCTGTTGGCGAGAAGCCGGCGTGATCGAACGCATGCTCGATCACAACCTCGCCACTGTCGAATATGAGAACTACGATGTGTGGCTGGGCGCCTATCCCAACGACCCCGCCACTCTCGACAAGGTCGCCGCTTGCGAGCGGAAGCATCCTCGGGTGCGGCATGTCGTCTGCCCCCACCCCGGCCCGACCACCAAAGCCGATTGCCTCAATTGGATCTACGAGGGCGTCAAGCGGCATGAAGAAGCCTCCGGTGAACGCTACGCCGCCCTCCAACAACAGGACGCCGAGGACTTGATCGCGCCCGCCGCGCTGAAGTACGTCAACCGCGAGATCGACCGTTACGAGATGATCCAGTTTCCCGTGCGGCCGCTGGTTTCCTCGATCGGGCGCGTGACCCAGGCGACCTACGCCGACGAGTTCGCCGAGTTCCATGGGAAGGATCTGGTTCTACGGAACCACAAAGGCGGCTTCATTCCTTCCGCCGGCGTCGGGACGGCTTACCGCCGCGATGTTCTCGAGAGGTTGGCCGAGCAAAACGACGGCCGTCTGTTTGATCCCTTGAGCCTGACCGAGGACTATTTCATCGGCCGGCAGTTGAGCCTGATGGGATGCCGCCAACGCTTCGTCGCGCCGCCCCCGAGCCCTGTGGCCGCCGGCCCCGCGACTCGGTCGGTCCTCGCGCGCCGGGCCACTTGCGCTTACTTTCCTCGCGGCTTTCGCCAAGCCGTTCGGCAACGAGCCCGCTGGGTGACCGGCATCGCGCTGCAATCGTGGGAACCCTTCGGCTGGGGCGCCGGATCCGGGCAAGCCTATTGGCTCTGGCGCGACCGCAAGGGATTGTTGAGCCACCCCGCGTCGATGCTCGCCAATCTGGTTTTCGTCTACGGGCTGGCGCGATGGGCCGAGGCTTCGGTCACGGGCGCGCCCTGGCGCTTGGGAGAATTGGTGAGCGCCTCGCCTCCGCTGCTCGTCTTGCTGGGGGCCAATCTCGGACTGTTGCTGTGGCGGCAGGCGGTCCGCGCCGCGTTCAACGTGAAGGCTTACGGTTGGCTGCACGGGCTGACCACGCCGCTACGTGCTCCCTGGGCCAATCTCATCAACTTTTGCGCCGTGGCTCGCGCCGTCGGCATCTTTTTCTCCGCCCGGCTGCGTGGGATCCCCTTGCGCTGGAATAAGACCGCCCATGACTACCCCGCCGAGGCCGCCCTTTTGACCCACCGGCGCCGCTTGGGAGAGATCCTCGTCGCCGCCGGACGATTGCAGCCCTACCAATTGGAATATGCTCTTGCTTCGCGCGACCCCGGCGAGCGCCTCGGCAACTATCTTGTGCGATGCCGCCTATTGAGCGAGGCGCAAGTTCATAAGGCGATTGCGATGCAGCACGGTCTCGCCTTTCGCCGACTCGATCGCTATCAGTTGCGTCCCGACGCTCGCGCCGAGTTGCCCGAGCAGACCGCGCGTCACCTCGGCGTGATTCCCTTTGAAAAAGACCCCGCAGGCCGGCTCTGGTTTGCCGGCGCGGAGCCTCCAAGCCCGGTTCTGCGCCGAACGCTGGCGCGGTATTCCGAGCGGCCCCAAGGTTTCGTGCTCATCACGCCGTCGAATCTCGACCGCCTACTCGACGAGCGTCGACCCACGCCGCTCACCCAGCCGGTGTACCAAGCCGCCGGGGATTAGCCCGCATTTCTCACCGCCTGACGAGCAAAGCACACGATAGGCCCGCCATTACTTCGTTGCGCTTGCTCGCCGTGCTCACCGTACTGTTCAAGTACGCCTCCGCGCGTCAAGCGGCGCGCGCCTCGTATTGACGGACCTTTCATGCACTTTGCCTCGCCACGCGGTGAGAAAAGCGGACTAGCCCCAGTAACAACAACACTCTTGTTTGTCCCGGCCCACAGTCAAGACAAGCTCTCAGCTTGTCTCCGCTCGGGCGGGGCTCAAACGATCTGCTCGATCACTCGCCCGTGCACTTGCGTGAGGCGTTCCTTACGGCCCAGGTGGAGGTAGCTGAGGCGGTCTTGGTCGAGCCCGAGCTGGTTGAGAATCGTCGTGTGAATGTCGCGGAAATGATAGGGGTCTTTGATCGCCCGCAGCCCGATGTCGTCGGTGGCGCCGACCACTTGGCCCCCGCGAATGCCGCCGCCGGCCATCCACATCGAAAAGCCCAGGTTGTGATGGTCGCGGCCGACGCCCGACTGCGCTTCCGGCGATCGGCCGAACTCGCCGCCCCATAGAACCAGCGTCGAGTCGAACAAGCCGCGCCGTTTGAGGTCGGCCAGCAAACCCGCCACCGGCTTGTCGGTTTCCGCCGCCATGCGCAGATGGTTTTCCTCGACGTCGTTATGGGCGTCCCATTGAAGATCGCCCGGCCCGCCGCCCGAGACGACGCAGACAAATCGCACGCCCTTTTCGACCAAGCGGCGCGCCATCAAACAGCGGCGCCCGTAGTCATTGGTCGGCTCCGTCCCAACGCCGTAAAGCTCCAGGGTTTCGCCGGGCTCGTTCGAGATATCGAATACTTCCGGAGCCTCGGTTTGCATTTTGAACGCCAGATCGTAGGCGCGGATGCGGGCGTTGAGCTCATCGTCATCCGGCTCCGCAGCGGCTTGATTGAGTTTGCGGATCAGTTCGATCGTCCGGCGGCGATCTTCCATCGATACGCCTCGGGGCAGATCCAAATTCAACACCGGCTTCGGCCCGGGACGAAACATCGTCGGCTGGTAGACGGCCGACAAAAAGCCGTTGGCGTACATCGGCTGCCCGCCTTCGAGCGCGCCGTCGGGGTCGGGCATCACGACATAAGCCGGCAGCGAGTCGCTCTCGTTCCCAAGACCATAGACGACCCACGAGCCCATGCTCGGGAAGCCCGGAACGATGCGTCCGCTGAAGAGCTGATATTGCGCCGCCGAGTGGACCACCATGTCGCCGTGGCAGGAGCGCAACACCGCCATCTCGTCGACCCACTCGGCCGTGTGTGGAAACAGGTCGGAGACCTCGATGCCGCTCTGCCCGTATTTCTTGAACGTCCGCTTCACTCCCAGCAGCTTGGCGTCTTTCTCGACGAACTGGTACTTCGCCTCGCCGAATTCGGCGGGGCGCGGCTGCCCGTCAAGCTTGTTCAGCAGCGGCTTGGGGTCGAAGGTTTCTACCTGGCTGGGCCCGCCCGCCATGAAGAGAAAGATGACGGCTTTCGCTTTGGCGTCTTTGTGGGGAGGCTTCGGAGCGAGCGGATTACCCGCGGCGGCGCGGAGTTGCTCGCGATCAAGCATCGAAGCCATTGCAAGCGACCCGAAACCGCAAAAGGCATCGCGGACGAATTCGCGTCGATTGCGTGTCGGTCGGACGTGTTCGGGCATGGTGGTCGCCGATGCTTTCACGTCCATTGTAGCCAAGCGTCCATCCGTTCGGGACGAGGATGAGATCCCGGCCCAGTGGGGCAGGTCTCCAGGCCTCCCATTCGGACGTCTGGATCGTCCGCAAACGCCGTCTTAGTCCGACATCCTCAGGCCCGTTGCGACAACCCGCCATCGACGGCCAGGATCTGCCCGGTGACAAACGACGGGCCGGTGAAGAATCCGCAGACCGCTTCGGCGATTTCCTCGCCGCTGCCCGGCCGTCGCATCGGCGTGACCGAGACCAGTCGGGCTACGTGGGGCGGCATCTCGCCGTCAAAGTGAACCACGCCCGGGGCCACGCTATTGACCGTGATTTCGGGGGCCAGCGCCTTCGCCAGCACCCGCGTCAGCATAGCGACGCCGGCTTTCGAGGCGCAGTAGGGAGCATGGCGGGTCCACGGGCGCATCGCCCCGAGTGAGCTGAGAATGACGATCCGGCCACTTCGGCCCTGCATGCGCTTGGCGGCCTGTTGGCAGCAAAAGAACGCGGCTTTGAGATTGACATCGTGGATCGAGTCCCAATCTTGCTCGGTGACTTCGAGGACGTTCATCTCGCGGTAGCGGGCGGCGTTGTTGACGAACAGATCAAGCGGTCCCAGCGCGTCCTCGACTTCGTCGAAAAGTCGCTTGATCGCCCCGACATCGGTAAAGTCAGCCTGAAAGGCTTTGCCCCCGCAGCTCTCGGCGGTTTCAAGAGCCTCGGCTTCGGAAGTGCCGTAGTGCACCGCGACGCGAGCGCCTAGTTCACCCATTCGCAGGGCGATCGAGCGGCCGATGCGGCGGGCCGCGCCCGTGACAAGGGCGACTTTTCCTTCGAGTTGTCGGTCGGAAACGGGCATGGGAATGGTCGAGGCGTCGCCGGTCGCGGAGCCTCGCCGGTACTCAAGATAGCAAGAGAAGACAGGGCACGCGGCGTCGAGGCTGCCACCGAAAAAGGGTCGGCGGCAACGTGGCGTGAGCGTCCACGCTTGCCGCGAACCGATTCGTCGGTTCGTGTCCTGAATTCGCGAGACGTCCGCGGCGGCCGGAAAATTTGTTTCGGGCCGGGACACCTTCGGAGAAGACATGTCGGCACGAATGCCGACACGGCACGCTGAAAGCGTGCGCCACGTCTTGCCTTGCCCGCTACCCCAGTAGGCCCGCGAGTTTCGACCCTTCGCGAATGATCGTCTCGTCGCGCTCCGGGCCGGTCGAGATGCCGCCGATCTCGACTTCCATCTTGTCCTCGAGGTAGGCCAGGTAGTCTTTGGCGGCCCGCGGCAGGTCGTCGTAGCTCTTTACGCCGCGAGTCGAGCAATGCCAGCCGGGACGCTCCTCGATCACCGGCTCGACAGCTTCGAGAACGCGCGACAGGGCCGGCATCTCGCTCAACGTCTCACCCTGGTAGCGATAGCCCGTGCAGACCGGGATCGTTTCGCGGTGATCGAGCACGTCGAGTTTGGTGATGATGATCGACGTCAGCCCGTTCACCATGTGGACGTAGTTCGACAGCGGCAGGTCGAACCAGCCGCAGCGCCGCGGCCGGCCGGTCACCGTGCCGAACTCGCCACCGTGTTTGCGCAGCGCGTTGGCGTCGGGGCCGTGGTCCTCCGACGGGAACGGGCCGCCGCCCACGCGCGTGGCATAGGCTTTAGCGATGCCGATCACGGCGTCGACCGACCTTGGGGAAACGCCAAGCCCGGTGCACACTCCGCCGCCGGTGGCATTTGACGACGTTACGAACGGGTATGTCCCGTGGTCGATGTCGAGCATCGCTCCCTGAGCGCCTTCGAAGAGAACACGTTGCCCCTCTCGCACCGCGCGGCTCACAATCCGTGCCGTGTCGCGGACAAAGGGACGGAGCCGCTCGGCATATTCGAGGTACTCGCGGCACACTTCGTCAATATCCCAGGGCTCATAAATATCGAGCGCTTTGAAAATGGCGTTTTTCTCTTCGGCGACGGCCTGAAAGCGCTCCGGGAAGGTTTCGGTGTCGAGCAGGTCGGCGAGGCGGATGCCGCGGCGCGCGATCTTGTCCTCATAGCAAGGTCCGATGCCGCGCGACGTCGTTCCGATGCGAACCTTGCCCGGAGTCGCCTCGGTGGCCTTTTCCATCATCGGGTGATAGGGGAAGATGACGTGAGCGCGGTTGCTGATGAAAAGGTTGCCGCGGATTTCGACGCCGAGGCCTTCGAGGGTTTCGATTTCCTTCAGCAGGTGAGCCGGGTTGATCACCAATCCGTTGCCGATCACGGCTTTCTTGCCCGGACGGATCACGCCGCTCGGCACCAGCGTGAGGATGAACTTTTGCGGTCCGACGTACACCGTGTGACCGGCATTGTGCCCGCCCTGGTGACGGGTGATGAGATCGAAATGCTCGGAGATCAGGTCGACGATCTTGCCCTTGCCTTCATCGCCCCACTGGGTCCCCACTATCAGAACGTTGGCCATCGTATCGTCCGCTCGTATCCCGCGCTCGTCGCCGGCCGGTCGTCCGGCGCGACGCCTGGAAACGCTGCTCGAACTCGGGTGGAAACCGCTCCCTCACGGTCGCGGCCGGAAGCCGCCGCCAGCCGATTCACGAATCGGCGGCACGGAGAAAATTCGCGGAGGAGTGCTGGTTACTTTCCAATTCTAGCTGGTTTGCCGAGTTGCTGTAAATTGCCGCGGCATCGGGCCGGACGCACGTCGATATCCTTCGGGGTGTCGCGGATTCAAAGGGAAGAGGAACGAAACAGAAGAGAAGGAGTGCCGGGGAGGTTTCTGTTTCAGGGGTCTTTTGGTTGAGGTTAGTCTCGCTTTGGTGGGGGTTACCCCCCCGGCATTGAACTAAATATACCAAACTTCATAGGGCCGCGCAACCCCTTATCCAAGATTTTGGAGAAGAAAAATTCGCGGGCCGGGGTTGTGAGGCCTCAAATCTCACGGAATGAGGCTCGCGGACGCCCGAACGCCGGCAATGATGAAACACAAGTCCTTCTATATCAGCTATTTGATTCCTTGGTCTCGAAATCGGCTCGGCACCGGCCCCGGGGTGAACAAACGCACACACGCAAATGGAAAACGAGAGAATCGAGGGCCAGCCGGGCGTGGCGCACGCAGCGGCAAGGTCTCGACAGAGCAATTTTCATCCGTATCTTAGGATTTTCCGTATTCCAGGATCTCCCGATCGACGCGTCGGTCGGCCATCAACTCTCGGCGGGTTCCTCGATCGGCATCTCGGCGGATTTCCATGCCCGCCAGCCTCCGGCGAGCGAATAAACGTTGGCGTAACCCATCTTTTGGAGCGCCTCGGCGGCCAGGGCCGAACGGTATCCGCCGCCGCAATAGAGAACGATCTTCTTTGAAGCATCGGGGATGGCGGCCTCGACATCGCGCTCGATGATCCCTTTGCCCAGGTGAACCGCGCCTTGGGCGTGCCCGGCGGCCCACTCCGATTCTTCGCGCGTGTCGACAAGGGCGAAGTCGGCGCCGGCGTCGAGGTCGCGCCGGACATCTTCGACCGAGGTCTCCTCGATCACGGCCTTGGCCTGGTCGACGATCTTGAGAAATCTTTCCGAGTGCGTCATGTGTTGGATCGTATCAGACGGCGGGCGGCGGGGTTTCAACCGCTCGGCCCTCATGCGTCCGGTTGGAGGAAGGATGATTCCGAGTCGCTTGAGCTTACGGGCGAAGCCTTCCGGCGAGTTGAGCGTATGGAGCTAGCGGCCGTCGGGTTTTCGGTAGCTGATCAGTCCGCCACAATCGAGCGCGACGACTAGCCCCCAGTCCCGACAAGCTCTCAGCTTGTCGCCTGCTCGGGGTTCTCAGTCGCGCAACAACCGGCTGAGAGCCGGCCGTAACCGTTGGCCAGGACCGCCACAAGTGCGGTCGCTACCGATCAGCGGACGAAACGTTGGGCAATCGGGAAGCGCCTTCCCACGCCGAAGGCCTTTGAGGTCACTCGCAGCCCGGGCGCGGCCTGCTGGCGCTTGTATTCGTTGCGGTCGACTTTGCGGGTCATTTCGCGCACCAAATCGACCGGCAGGTTCATCCGCTCGGCGATTTGCTCGGGGGCGTCGCACTCCTCGATGTAGCTCCTGAGAATGGCGTCGAGCACGTCGTAGTCGGGCAGCGAGTCCGAGTCTTTCTGGTCGGGCCTCAGCTCGGCCGAGGGCGGTTTCTCGAAAACTGATTCGGGAATGGCGCCGGGATGCTGGCGGTTGCCTATGCGCCCCAGTTCGTAGACCAACCTTTTGGGGACGTCGCTAATCACGGCCAGCCCGCCGCACATATCGCCGTAGAGCGTGCAGTAGCCCACCGCCAGTTCACTCTTGTTGCCAGTGGTCAACACCAGCGCGCCGAATTTATTCGAAAGCGCCATCAGCGTATCCCCGCGCAGACGGGCTTGCAGGTTTTCTTCGGTCACATCGCGCTCGAGCCCGCTGAAGACGCCCGCCAGCTTTTTCTCCATCGCGCGGTAGGTTTCGTTAATCCCGATAACCTCAAAGCGCACGCGGAGCTTTTCGGTCATGCCGCGCGCGTCGAGCACGCTTCCCTCCGAGGAATAAGGCCCCGGCATGGCCACGCCAATCATGTTCTCGGCGCCGATCGCATCAACACCGATGATTGCCGTCACCGAGGAATCGATTCCGCCGCTCAGCCCGACGATGACCTTATCGAAACCGCATTTGCGGACGTAGTCACGGGTTCCGACAACCAGCGCGTCATAGACCGCCTCGGCTTCGTCTTCGGTCTGCTCATGGATGTCACCCCGGCCGGTTTCGGTGTCATAGAAAACGATGTCTTCGGCAAAAGCGCGGGCGCGGGCGAGGAGTTCCCCGTCGGCGCCGACGACGAAGCTGGACCCATCGAAGACGAGTTGATCGTTCCCGCCGACTTGGTTGACCATCGCCGCCGGAATCTTGTGGCGGCGCGCGACGGCTTGGATCATCTCCAAACGCAGTTGACGCTTGCCCATCTGATAGGGCGACGAGCTGATATTAACGAGCAGGTCGACGCCCTCGGCGGCAAGTTCCTCGACCGGGTCACGGCCGTAGAGCGGACGCGGCCAGAACTGCTTGTCGTTCCAAATGTCTTCACAAATCGTGATGCCGAACCGCAGGCCCCGATGCTCGAAAACCGTTTGCCGCTCGGCCGGCTCAAAATACCGCCATTCGTCGAAGACGTCGTAGGTCGGCAGCAACACCTTCTGCTGTGTGAAGAGCACTTCGCCGCCCGAGAGATAGGCCGCGCAATTAGCGGCCTTTTGATGTCCGCGGCCGGAGGCGCGGCCGACGTAACCGCAAATGACGTCGATGTCGAGCGACGCGGTCTCGCGCGCCAGGCGGCATAGCTCGGATTGGTTCTGATCGAGGTAGGAAGGGACCTCGACGAGGTCTTGGGGCGGGTAGCCGCTCAGCGCAAGTTCGGGGAAAAGGATCAGAGCGGCGCCGTGTTCCGCCGCCCGCCGCGCGGCATCGGTCATGAGCTTGACATTGCCCGAGAAATCGCCCACGGTCGGGTTGATTTGTCCCAGCGCAAGCTTCATGTTTTCTGTGCGATGAGGGCGGCTGTGCCCCTACCTTCCCACTCTTCCTCGTAGCGTAACACGCGAAATCCGTCAAACAGGCGCAACAGCTCATTGGGCTCAAGCATATGCGTACGGTGACGCGGCCGGCCGGGATAACGAAGCTGATCAGTCGAATAAGTCTTGTAAACGATCAGTCCGCCGGGGCGCAGACATTGCCGCAGAACGGGAAAGAGCGGGCGATGCAGAAAGAAGAAGACCGCCGCCAGGTCATACACTTCTTCGTCGAGGCTGAAACCGGCGGCCTCGACGTCGTCCAAGCGGCATTCAACGCTAACGCCTTTTTCGGCGGCGAGTCGGGCCGTGTGGGCGAGTGCTTGTTCGGAGAAATCAATCGCCGTTGTCTCGAAACCGGCTTGCGCCAAATAGACGCCGTGGCGGCCCGAACCGCAGGCCAAGTCCAGGGCCCGCAAGCCGTGCGCCGGGTTTGTCGCATCCGCTTGCCAACCCGGCAGCAGCGCGTAGTGGTCGGCGGATTTTTCGAAAAACGGGTCGGCGTTCGCGCTGACATGGTCGCCGCGGCGAAAGCGCTCGTTCCACTCGTCGGCTGAAGGCATGGCAGGTTTTCAGCTGGAATGGTGAAGGAAAAAGGAAACGGCGCGAACCCCGCAAGGGCCGCGCCGTTGAAATTTCTTCGCGGTCTTCGCTTAGACGCTGAAAGAACTGCCGCAGCCGCAGGTGGACTGGACGTTGGGGTTCTCGAACTTGAAGCCGGCCCCTTCCATGGACTCCACGTAGTCGACATTCACTTCGTTGAGATAGAGCATGCTGGCCTGGTCGACGAACACCTTCAGACCGCCGTCGAACTTGTAGACCTTGTCAAGCGGCATCTGATCATTCTCGAAGGCCATCGAATACTGGAATCCGGAGCAGCCGCCTCCGACGACGGAAATCCGCAACGCGCTGGGCTTGGGCTCTTGCTGACCCATGATCTCCGTGACTTTGCTGACGGCCTTTTCGCTTAAGCTGAGCATTTCTTGTCTCCCTTGGGTTTAGTATGCCGGCCCTGGGGCCGTGACTATGATCATCCACTGGGGTTCGCGCTGATCAGCGCGGTCGCCCCTGAGCTTTCTCCCTCATCATACATTATAAGGCACAATCGCAACCCTTCGAAACCCCGCTCCGAGGAATGCATCACCCGCGTACTTTCGTCCTCTCGGCTTGTCGTCCACTCGGACGCCCGCCGGCACGAGGGCCGATCACTACCGAATCCTCCCATGGAACGCGGGGTTTTGACCTCCCCGGGCTCGGGTCACTCTTCCTCGAGAAACCGATTCGGGCTGACAAAGAACGAAATCGACAGCGTCCCATTGGGTGAATGCGCCGAATGCCGGCTACCGGCCGGCCGCCAGACATAATTGCCCGCGGTGGCCTCGCCTTGCTCATCGGCCAAGCTGCCTTCGAGCACGAAGGTTTGTTCGATTCCCGTGTGTTCGTGGAGCGGCAGCCGGGCGCCGGGCTTACAGCGAAAAAGCATGGTCGCCAGGCCGGTTTCCTCGTCTTCCATTAGGGTTTTGACGTCGATGTCGGGAAATTTCGAAGGGATCCAAGGAAGATCGTCGACGGTGACGTAGCGCGACGCCGACTCGGCAAGGTCACCGTGATTTTTCGCGTGAGGCGTCCGTGCGGCCATGATGATTGTGCGCCGAGCAGGTCGACCCGATGGGAGCCGGTCCGGACTGTTGGCTAGGACCGGCACGAGTGCCGGTCGGCTGCCTTGCCTGTGGCTATCTTCACTATCGTTACGTTGCGCGGCCTCTACCGCTTGTGTTCGGTGGGGTCTCGGCCGTCTCGCGGCGCTCCGGTGCCCGAGGAGCCCAAGAAGAGCTTTTGCCCGTTCGGCAAGGTGAGATCCCGGCCGTTGGCCTTCATCGAGCCGTCCTTGGCCTGATAGCCGTCGACGACGATCTCCGTTCCCGGCAATAGAGAATTCTTCGTAAATCCCCGCCGGAACATGGTGTTCGGCGTGCCGCCTTCGACCATCCACGTCACGGTCTTGCCGTCCTCGCCTTTCACGTCGATATGGATCCAGGCATGAGGATTGATCCACTCCATCTTGGTGACGATTCCCTGAAGCTTGAGCGGTTTGTTGGCGTCGAACTCAGCCGAAAAGGCGTGGTGCGCCCACACCGGGACGGCAACGGCTCCGACAAGCAAAACGGCCGCGGCCGCAAGGGCCAACGCATGATGATTCAAGATCGGCTTGATTCGCATCGAAGTTCCTCCCGCTGTTTGACCGTAGTCTATCAATTTCCTCTCGGCCATCGGCCCATCGGGTTCAATCTTGCGTGCGGCCGTGGTTTCACTCTTCAGGCTCCGCTTTACCGGGTTTCTTGCGAAGGTGGCCGTACATCAATTCTTCAGCAAACTCCACGCACTTGAACTCGAGAAGCTGAACGTTCTTCTCCAAGCGCCGATAGAGCGGCATGCTGACCTTCCAGGGACGAGTAAACACCTTGGGGTCCTCGATCTCGGCTTCGTACAAGATCGTATTGGGGCCGACGGGGGTGTAGCGCTCGACCACATGCAACTGATCGCCGTGGAAATTCCCCACCCGGTCGAACCAGGTGTCCGCCACGAAACTCGTTACGTCCACGACCAACGTGTCGCCCTCCCAGTGTCCGCGCGAGTGCCCCATCCAGGTATCGGCCGGACTTTCGAAATCCGGCCTGTTCATGTAGACGACGCGCGTGGCGCTCGCGAATTCGTAGGCGATTAGGATGTGCTCGGGCGTTTGGACGATCTGAAACGGGAACGGCATATAGTTGGCGCGCGGGACGCCGGGCATATAACACTTGACGACCGGGTCGAGCTTCCACCAGTTTTCGCGGTTTTGCTTCTTCTTCTCCGCCGCCCAGGGCTGATAGGGAATCTCGCCGCCCTCGACGACGCCGAGGCCCGCCGGGATCGCTCCCAACGCGCCGAGCGCGACAATCGGCCCGGCCTGCGCCGCATGGCCTTCGACGTCCCAATAGGCCGTGCCCAGGGCTTGCCAGATTCCGTTCAGGTTGGGCTTGCCGTCTGGTGTTTGCTCGGGCTTAAAGGCCTCGTGCTCGGCGGCCGTTGACGGCCGGACGAGGCCGATAGCGCAGACCAAGGCGAGAGCTATCATCGCGGCGCCCAATCGATCTTTCATGTGTAGACCCTCCTCGCGCCGGTTGTGTCGGCCGCATCGAGCCGGTTGGTTCGCGCCGATCCGCGCAGCACGGCAACGGCCAGTATGCCGCATGTGAGTGGACGTTGTCTATGGGGGACGGGCAAAGCGCTCGGACCCATTGGGAGGGTCGAAGGGGTGAAGAGCCGCAGGTCTCCTCCGAGCCCTACGCTACGCGTACGCCCCTTGCGGCCGTCGACCCCTGTGCTGACTCCGGGCGCCCTTTATGGGGCGAACGAGAAATTGACCGTAGTGGTTGAGCCGGCGTTGACCGTGGCCGGTGCGACTTCGTCTTGAAGCCCCGCCTTTGAGGCGGTCACGGTGCGCTCGCCCTCGGGGACATCTTGAATCGTATACTTGTCGCCGCGGTTGGTCAGCGCGGATTGAAGGGTATCGGTCGAGACCAAAACATCGCCGAGTCGAGCGCCGGTGCTGTCGGTAACCGTGCCTTTGATCGTCCCGGTGCCGCCCGAGGTCGCGGGGTCGAGCGCAAAGTCGAGCGTCGAAACCGCTCCTTCACTGACGCTCGTGGAATCCTGCTTCGAAGCATAACCCGAAGCTGTCACGGTAACCGTTCGCGTGCCGGTTGGAACCGGAGAGAGCGTATAATCGCCCGCGGCGTCGGTACTTGTCGATTCGCCGGTATCGGCCGACACAGTCGCACCCGAAATCAATGAGCTGTTGCTGCTGTCGGTCACTCGGCCGCTGATCGTTCCGAATGTCGTCGAACCACTCGTATCGCCGCAGCTCGGCTCCCCCGCGGCGTCGAAATTCCAGCCGCTCAAGGCGGCGCTATCGACGCAAAATGTCCAGTTGGCGCCGTTCTTGACCGGAGGTGTCTCGAACACAGCCTGCCCGCTCGTCGAGTCGGTTACCGCCGAGCGACTGCCGCTCCAGTCTCCCGTGAAGCTGCCGTCCACGGTCACGCCGCCCACCGTCAACGAGCCCTCGTCGACTACCACCGTGACGGTCGCGACGCCTCGGTTCCTGCGTCCGTTTGCCGGAACGACTGTGACGCTGATGCTGTCGATATGGAAGGCGGGCAAGGTGTTGAAGACATCGACGGTCACGCTGTGGAAAACCGCTTGCGGATCGCTGTCGGTGGCGCGGGCGTTGACCGTCGCCGCGCCGTTGGGGCTGGAGGTCGTGTCCCACGAGCCTTCGTAATAACCCGTACCGCTGTTGTAGGTGGCCTGCTGCCACGGCCCGCCGTCGATGTTCCAGTCGACGTCGAGCGACCCCACGGCGTCGTCGCCGTCGGAGGCGTCGATTTGCACGGTGACGTCATCACCCGTGACCAAATCATTGTTTGCCGGGTTGAAGATCGACACCGTGGGAGGATCGGAGGCGCCTCCGAAGTTCGGCTTCACGATAAACAGACCCTGCTCGCGGCCGCTGATGACGACCAGGCCGCTGGCGAAGTACGGGAAATTGCTCCACGTTCCGTTGTAGGAGGCGGTATCGTTGGCGGGGTAGACGTCGAAGAAACCCATCTCGCTCAAGTTGCCGTTGGCGATGTCGCTGAGGTCGAGAATGCGCAACCCGGCGCGGTAGTTCGACTGATAGGTGTGGCCGCCCTTGACGTATTGGTTGTGGTCGATCGCCGGCGTGGAGGCCGTAAACGTTCCGATCAGCGACGGGGCGTCGAGGTTCGACACGTCCCAGATGTAGGTGCGCGTATTGTGCCCGTTGTTCGTTTCGTCGGTCTCATCGCCCATCAGAAAATAGACCTGGTCCTCTGTGAGCCAACCTTGATGGGTATAGCTTGAGCCGGTGTAACTGTTTCTCGACAACTGATTGGGGGCACCCTTGTTCGTCACGTCCACAATAGTGAGCGTGTCGGTATTCGAGTTGAAGCAGATCTCGGCGCCCTGGTGGTCGGGGTCGGGTCCTTGATAGCTCACGCATTGGGCGTCGTGGGTATATCCGTCGCCGCTGAAACAGCCCGCGGGCGCCGGGGCCGTCGGGGTGCTGATGCTCACCATGTGGAGGCCGCCCGAACAGTTGTTCGTCCCCACCCCGTAGGCGTAGCCGCTGTCTTCGTTGATGACGATATTGTGCGCGCGCAGAAAGCCGCTGTACCAGGCAGTCTCGGTGAACGTGACCGGCGGCGACACGACGCTGCGCAACAGCGTCAGGTCGAAGACCTGCATCCCGCTGTTGTTGGCTTCGCTGACGACGAAAGCGTGATCCGCATACACTTTAATGTCGCGCCACGTCGACGAAGAGGTGCTTCCGTGCCGGGCCAGATTGCCGAGATAGACCGGGTTCACCGGGTCGCTGATGTCGACGAACGAAGTCCCCGTCGTGCGGCCCATGATGGCGTATTCTTTTCCCGTTAGTGGATCGGTCCAACCCCAGATGTCATTGCCGTAACCGCCGCCGATTTGGTTGAGCGGCAGGAAAGCCATCAGGTCCACATTGCTGCAAGGGTAGGAGCCCGCGAAACCGCCCGTGCACGACGTGATGCTCTGGGCCGCCAAGTTTTCCGGGGCGAGTTGATCGTTTTGAAAGGCCCGCATCGTCTCTTGGACGTGCAGCGGCGGGCGGCCTTGGTGGGGCGCGCTCTCGTCGTCGTCGGCGAAAAGCAGGGTGCTCGCCGCGAACGTCAGGGCCAGAGCGGCCGACAACGCGGTCTTTGACCGACTACGCGGCAGTCGGGAACGGCCGAGATCAAACATCAAGGTCTTACTCCTCCGGTGCGCCGCCGCGCCGACAGGCGCACTTGATCATCATGCTACCGGGGGCGGCTGCGCGTCTATAGTACGAATCGACCGCGCGGAATGGTCTCTTAAGCTCCACAACGCAAAAGGGGGCGTGTGGAACTTGTTCGGTCAGCCGCAGGTGCTCGATGCCGGCACGCGACCGGCTTGGGAGCCGGTCGCCACTGTTGGCATGGACCGGCAAGAGTGCCGGTCGCTACCTCGGAGAGGAATCTACTTGCGCCCCAGTCCGAACTCATTGCCCATCGCCACGACCTTGCCGTCCCTGAAATGGACTTCGAAATACTTCGACCCGCTGACCGGGGTGCCGTCTTCATCCCTCAGCGTGGCGACCACTTTCTTCGTCTTCGCGTCGAAAACGTCGGGCGTATGAGACCAGGCGTAGCGGCCGTCCAAGCTGAAGGCGACCCAGCCGTGCCCGCCTTGCGACAACTCGACCTGACCCTTCGGCGTCGGCGGCATTTGCGTGGCGTCGAAGATAAACAGCTTGCGGCCCTCTTGGTCGCTGATCCATAGCTCGGCTTCGTCGGGCGTAAGCGCCGCGCCGTGGGTACGATGCGGAATCGGTTTCTCGCCGGCCAGGACACGGTGCAGGACTTTTCCTTTTTCGAGGTCCACGACGTCAAAGCCGACATGTTTGCCGAGGCACACGTAGGCTACGGTCTGCCGACTGTTGATCGTGTACGGGAAGATTCCGCTTTCGCCGACATCCTTGATCCGCCGGATGACGCGATCGGTCGCCGTATCAAAGACGGTCAGCATGGTTCTCGTTCCGAGATACACTCTCTTCCCGTCGAGGCTGACGATGCTGTTGTGAGCTTGCGGCCCAACGTTAATGCGGCGCATCAAGTCGCCGTTTTCGCCGTTGACGATGAGCAAGCCGCTGTCTTCACCGGAATACCACCAGCCTGTGGGAACGTAGATCTTCTTGCCGTCCATCGTGATCGACGATCGGTCGCAACCGGCGTCGTAGGTCTTTTCCCAGACGACCTTTTCGGTCTCAAGGTCAAAGGCGCCCAATCGATGATTGGTCGTCGAGTAATAGGCGCTGTGGGTCTTGAGGCTTCCGGCAAAACCGCGAAGCCCTTCCTCGAAGATCGGGACTTCGATGCGCTTGACGAGCTTATGCCCGTTATCGATATCGAAGACGAGGATGCCGTTGTAAGGGGAACGGCCTTCCTCTTGCGCGCCGTCGGGCGTGCTGAGGTAGAGGTACCGTTTTGTCTCGGATTCGCCGAGCGCGACCCCGGCGACGGAGAGCGAAAGCGCGAGGAGTGAGGTAAATAACCGCATAGCCGGAATTGTACTCCTCCGTTGCTACGTCGTCAACGACTTTGGGCGTCGTGTTTCCACCGGCCTCCCCGCTGCCGACACGGCAATCCCTTGAGCAAACCGGCGCGGTGCTCTATGCTGTCGAGAATGCTCCGACGTTCGATCTTGCTCGTGACCGCGGCAGCGATCGCGCTTTCCGGCTGTGGTTCCGAATCCGGCCCTTACCCCTCGCGCGAATTGAAGTTGATCGTGCAGGCCTCGCCAGGCGGACTCTCCGATTCGGTCTCCCGCATCATGGCGAGCCTGATTGGCGAGCCCGACCTCGGGGTTCCCGTGGTTTGCGAAAACAAGCCCGGCGCCAGCGGGGCATTGGCGTACTCCTATGTCGTGAGGCGTCCCCCCGACGGCTATACGTTGGGACATGCCGCGGTCGAAATCGCGATGGTGCGCTCGCTGGGTTACGCCGACGTCGGTCCCGAGGACATGGACCTGATCTGCCTTGTGCAACAGTCGCCGCCCGTGTTGGTCGTCGGGGCGGATTCGCCCTGGAAGAGTTTCGCCGACTTTGTCGGAGCGGCCCGAAAAGACCCCGGCGCCATCATCATGGCCAACTCCGGCACCGGCTCGATTTGGCATTTCAACACACTGCTGATGGAACAATACGCCGAGCTGCGCGTGACGCATGTCCCCTATAACGGCTCGTCGGGCTCGCTGGCGTCGTTGCTCGGCGGGCACGTCGATGCCGTCATCGCCGGAGCCGGAGAAGCGATCGCCAATGTCGAGGCGGGACGGCTGCGTCCGCTGGCGACTTTCGCTGAGAGCCGTTCGCGAATTTACCCCGACGTCCCGACGACCCACGAGCTGGGGTACCCTTTCGGCGTGCCGGCCTGGAGCGGCTTTTTCGGCCCCAAGGGTATGCCCGCGGATGTTCGCTCGCGTTTGGAAGGCGCTTTTCGAAAGGCTTTTGAAAGCGAAGAATGGCGCAAACTCTGCCGCGAGCGAGGCATGGAGCCGGAGTTCCTCGACAGCAACGGCTTTCAGGAATTCGCGCGAAAGCAAGGAGATTTCTTCGGCGTGGAAATTCCGAAGTTGCTTACGATGGAGCGTTGAGCTTCGAGTGCTGAAGTACTGGAATACCCGGCGGGGGGAAGCCGCCCGGCAACAAGATTGATTGTCGAAATGCAGCGCACTACCGTCACCGTGGCCCTATTTTTCCTGCTGCTCGGCGGATACCTCGTCGTCAGTGCGCTCGAGTTGCCGGCGGGCTCGGGGTCGCTGCCCGGGGCCGGGTTTTTCCCTCAAGTGATCGGCGTGCTGATGGTTCTGTTGGCGGCGGCGCTGGGGTGGGCAGGCGTCCGCGGCGGCGGCGAGCATTTCCAGCTCGAGCATCGCGGCGCGATCGCCGGCGTCATCGGTCTGTTCTTCGGTTACCTGCTGCTGTGGGGCACAGGCTTGTTCGCGCTGCGAACGATGGCGTTCCTGGTGTTGTTCCTACGATTCCTGGGACAAAGTTGGAAAGCTTCCGTGACGGTCGCCGCGGTACTCACCGCCACGGTCACGATCGCGTTTCAGATAGGGCTGCGCGTTTCACTCGAGTAACGAGCCGCGGACGAGCCCAAACCGAGCCGCGCACGTGAGTGAGCGGTATCCGATGAACCGTCGCCAGGAGCGAAGGAAGTGGTGAACCTCCAAAACCAGCCGAGAGGCAAAGCAAAAGCCCACGCTGTCGCGGCTTCATCTTTCGTGCGTTATGGGTCACGAACGTTCTTCTGTCCACGACTTTCCTTGGCGCTTCGAACCTCATCGCATACCGCTTACTCACGTGCGCGGCTCGGTTTGAGGTCGCGCCCGGTCTCGCCCCAGCCGAAAGGAACTACAAACTAAGTGGGCACGGAAATTCTTGAAGGCCTGTTAGCCGTCCTCCAGTGGAAAGTCCTGGGGTTTCTCGGCATCGGCGTCGTGCTGGGCGCGATCTTCGGCGCGCTCCCCGGTCTCACCGCGACCATGGGCGTCGCCATTCTCACGCCGCTGACCTTCTGGCTCTCCGCCGAAGAAGGCTTGGCGATGCTGCTCGGCATCTACGGCGGAGCGATCCCGGGCGGCGGCATCCCGGCCATCTTGATCAACGTCCCCGGCACGCCCGCCTCGATCGCGACTTCCTGGGACGGCTACCCCCTCTCGCGCCAGGGCAAAGCCGGTCTCGCGCTCGGCATCAACGCCTTGCTCTCGGCCGTCGGCCAGTTGACGAGTATTTTCTTTCTCGCCGTCGCGGCCTTCCCGATTGCGACATTCGCGCTGCGCTTCGGACCCGCCGAGTACTTCGGCCTAGCGCTTTTCGGGATCAGCTTGATGGCCGGTGTTTCGGGAGGCCGCGTCATTCAAGGAATGCTGGCCGGCATGTTGGGCCTGGCACTGGCAACCGTCGGGCTGGACCCGATGACCGCCTACCCGCGCTATACCTTCGGCCAATCGGAATTTCTCGACGGCATCTCTTTCGTGCCGGTCATGATCGGCCTCTTCGGCCTCGCCGAGGTGTTGACGCAGATCTCGGAGCGCCACAAGACGACCGCCCTCCCTTCCGGCGCGCTGGGCCGCATTTGGCCGCGTGCCGCCGAGTGGAAAAAGATGATCCCCGGGACCATAGCCGGTGCCGGGCTCGGCACCTTCGTCGGAGCCGTCCCCGCCGCGGGCGGCGATATCGGCTCGGTCATCGCCTGGGAGCAGGCTCGCCGGCTCTCGCGCGAAAAGGAGAAATTCGGCAAGGGCTCGATCGAGGGCTTGGCGGCGAGTTGCGCCTCGTGCAACTCGGCCATCGGCGGCGCCATGACGACGATGCTGACGCTGGGGATTCCCGGCGACGCGCCGTCGGCGGTTCTGATCGGGGCCTTGATGATCCACGGCATCCAACCCGGCCCGCTGCTGTTCCGCGACAAAGCGTCGTTCGTCTTCAGCCTGGTCTTCTTGATGGCCTTCGCGGCGATTCTGATCATGGTGATCGGCCTGCTTGGCGCCCGCCCGCTGGCACGAGCCCTGCGCTTGCCGAACCCTTGGCTTTGGGCCGGCATCGTGCTGTTCGGGACGGTCGGCTCCTACGCCCTCAACAACGCCGTCGTCGATGTGTGGGCGATGTTCGTGGCCGG
This sequence comes from Bryobacterales bacterium, assembly GCA_965238125.1. Lineage (GTDB taxonomy): Bacteria > Acidobacteriota > Terriglobia > Bryobacterales > UBA6623 > UBA6623. The sequence continues at coordinate 3,664,823 of OZ250179.1, forward strand.
CGTTGTCGGATTCCTTTTTCGCAAGGCGAATATCCCGCTCGGCCCGCTAGTGTTGGGGTTGATCTTGGGACCCATGATGGAATCGAACCTACGGCGGGCGCTGATCCTCAGCCGCGGCGATTGGACCGAACCGTTGACGCAACCCATCGTGCTGTTCTTCCTCGCGGCAACGCTGTTGTCGCTGCTGCTGCCGCTGCTGAAAAGGCGCGCAGCCGGCCGCGCCCGCGGTAGGGGTTGAAATGGGGCTTCCGGACATGGGCATGGTTCGATCCATTGCGCGGGCGATCTACTATCCGCTGTATCGCACGGGCGTCCGCGTGCAGTGCTTCGGACATCGAATAACGGACGCGGCCTTTCGCAGTGAACGGCCGTTCCCGCTTCCTCCTCCGGATCTGCGTTTCCGGGTCGCGGGCGACCCTGGAGGGGACGGCTTCGTTCAGATTGGCGCTGAAACCGTGGAGAACTTGCACCTGTGCTTGGCGTCGGTGGGTTATTCCCTCGAGTCGTTTGAAGCCATTCTCGACTTCGGCGCCGGTTGTGGCCGCACGCTGATCCCGATATCGCGGCGTCTGCCGCGGGCGCGGCTCTATGCGGTCGATACGGACCGCGACGCAATCGAATGGTGCCGACAAAACCTCGCCACGGTCGAGTCTCAGTCGAACGCCGCCCAGCCGCCCCTGCCCTTCGAGGACGGCTACTTCGATTTCATCTACGCCGTCTCCGTATTCACTCATCTCGGGCCTGCCATGGAACAGCAATGGCTGGGGGAATTGAAGCGCTTGCTCAGACCCGGCGGCATTGCTTTATTGACCGTCTATTCCGCAGCGACGATAGAGTCTTACGGGGCGGCCATGAGGCGCGAAGTCGAGGAGCGTGGAATCGTTTTCAAGGAATCGCCCAAGCTCGAGGGGTTCTTCCCTGGTTGGTACCAAACGTGTTTCCGTAGCGAAGCGTACACGCGCCGGGTCTTCGGTCGATTCCTGCCGATCCTCGAGTACCGGCCCGAGGGCATGGGATATCTGGACGCCGTGATTTGTCGCAAATGACGGTTCCGCAACCAACCCCCTAGCCCGCTTTTCTCACCGCGTGGCGAGGCAAAGTGGATGAAAGGTCGGTCAGTACGAGGCGCGCGCCGCTTGACGCGCGGAGGCATACTTGAACAGTACGGTGAGCACGGCGAGCAAGCGCAACGAAGTAATAGCGGGCCTATCGTGTGCTTTGCTCGTCAGGCGGTGAGAAATGCGGGCTAGAGCCGCCCGCACCGCGCTTTCACCGACAACAAGTATCACCACCTCGGAGTCGACGTCGATGCCCGCTGGTGCCGGCTTTGATTCTGGGTCCCCTGATGGAATCGAACCTACGGCGGGCGCTGATTCTCAGCCGCGGCGATTGGACCGAACCGTTGACGCAACCCATCGTGCTGTTTTTCCTCGCGGCAACGCTGTTGTCGCTACTGCCGCCGCTACTCAAGAAGCGCACAACGAAAGAGTGATGAGGGACCGCGACAACTACTGATTTCTCCGACAAGACCGACCCCCAATCAGCCCGGTTCACCGGGCTTGAGAACTCTTGCTAGGCCGGCCCTTGTAGGGCCGGTTGACGGGTCCGCCTAGGAGGCGAGGCCGCTTCAGCGGCCTTCTCCCTTAAGGCTTTAGCCATGGCCGGACCAAGTGAAACATTTCAACCGGGGAAACGCTCGCGCCCAAGCAGCCGATTCTCCCAAATTTATGAAGTGCACCCGTTGCTCTGCTCATTCCCCCAAAATGCCTCCTTTAGCGGTACAATTTCAGACTGACTGCCTTTCCCCGTGCGATGATCGGCCAAACTATTTCCCACTACAAAATCACCGCCAAGCTGGGCGAGGGCGGGATGGGTGTGGTCTACAAAGCCGAGGACACCAAACTCGACCGCCCTGTCGCGCTGAAATTCCTCGCGCCGCATCTGCTTCGTGACGACGAGGCGCGCAAGCGTTTCGAACGCGAGGCCAAAGCCGCTGCCCGGCTCGACCACCCGAACATCTGCACGGTCTACGAGATCGACGAGGCCGACGGGCGGACCTTCATCGTCATGGCCTTTCTGGAAGGCCGCCCGCTCAGCGAAAGAATCAAGGAAGGCCCTCTCAAGGTGCCTGAGGCCCTTTCCGTTGCCATGCAGACAGCCGAGGGCCTCGAAGCCGCCCACGAAAAAGGCATCACCCACCGCGACATCAAGCCCGACAACTTGATGCTGATGGCGGGCTCTCGAGGCCTCGTCAAGGTGATGGACTTCGGCTTGGCACAGCTTGCCGGCGGTTCTAAATTCACCCGCGAAGGCACCACGCTCGGGACGATGACCTACATGTCGCCCGAGCAGGCGGCAGGCGCCGAGACCGACAGCCGCACCGACATCTGGTCGCTCGGCGTCGTGTTGTACGAAATGGTCGCCGGGCAGCCGCCCTTTCGAGGCGACTACGACCAGGTCGTCGTCTACTCGCTCATGAACGAAGAGCCCGAGCCGCTGACGGCGGTCCGCACGGGCGTCCCCAAGGAACTCGAGCGTATCGTCAGCAAATGCTTGGCCAAGGAGCCGGGTGAGCGTTACCAGCGCGTCGACGAGCTGCTGGTCGACTTGAACGGCCTACAGAAAGAACAACAAGCCGAGGCAACCCGAGCCCGCCCGGCACCCGCGGCTGCGCAGCCTTCCCATCGCACCCCATGGCTCCTCGCCGGCGGGGCAGTGCTCGTCGCCCTGGCCGTAACCGCCGGGGCCTTTCTAGGCCTCTTCGAGTCCGAGAAGCCCGTGGCCGAGCAGCCGCTGGAAGCCGTGCCCCTGACCAGCTACACCGGCAGGGAAGACTACCCGACTTTCTCGCCCGACGGAGCGCGGGTCGCATTCACGTGGAACGGTGAAAGCCAAGACAACTTCGACGTCTACGTCAAGGAAATCGACTCCGAGAACCGCCAGAGGCTCACCACGGACCCGGCTGAAGACGTTTTCCCCGCTTGGTCGCCCGACGGCCGATTCATCGCCTTTCTCCGCCGCGACCCGGGCGAAGACAAATCCAAGGTATTCATCATCCCTTCCATCGGCGGTCCCGAAAGTGTCGTGGGCGAAGCGGTTAGGAGGCCCACGCTTTATGGCAACGCGATCCCGGCGTGGACTTCGGACAGCAAGCAGCTCGTCGTCGTTCACAGGAGTTCGCCGGATGAGCCCGAGGCGTTGTTTCTCCTCTCGATCGATACAGGCGAGAAACGACGCGTGACCTCGCCTACCGGCGCTTGGGGCGACGCCTCACCCGCGTTTGCGCCTGACGGCAAGACCCTGGCTTTCGTCAGAACGGCGAGCTGGTTCTCCGAAGACGCATTCCTCCAGTCGCTCAACTCCGATCTGAGTCCCGCCGGGGAACCGCGACAGTTGACCTCGATGGGAAAGCCCCTATCCGGCCTGAGCTGGAGTGGCAAGGGAGAAGCAATCGTTTTTAGTAGCGGCATTGACGCTCGGCGCCTTTGGAAAATTCCTGTTTCGGGCGGAGATGCTCAGCCGCTAGCGGCCGCGGGTCCCGGGTCGGTGAACCCCTCGATATCCGGGCCGGCCCGTCGCCTGGCGTTCGTCAGAACGACCGACGACTGGAATGTATGGGCGATCCGAGTGGGTGACGGCGGCAGCGCCGATCCCGTCAAACTGCTCGCCTCGACGCGCTTCGATGGAGCCGCATATTATTCTCCCGACGGCACGCGAATTACTTTCACTTCGGACCGTACTGGAACCAACGGGCTCTGGCTGAGCGACGCGGACGGCTCCAATCCCGCGCCTCTTTTCTTACACCCGGAAGGCGCGTTTTCCGGTTCGGGGCGGTTTTCCCCCGACGGCCGGCACATCGCGTTTGACTCCTACGCCGATGACAATGGAGACATCTTCGTCATCAGCGCCTCGGGAGGCGAACCGTTCCGCCTGACCACTCACCCGACCGATGACCAGGTACCCAGTTGGTCAGGCGACAGAAAGTGGGTCTACTTCGGCTCGGCAAGGACCGGACGGTTTGAGATCTGGAAGGCACCGGCCGGTGGAGGAGAGCTGGTGCAAGTCACAACTAACGGGGGCCGCTTCGCGTTGGAAGATCCCGCCGGTGAGTTCGTCTACTACGTCAAGGCGTTGGACGACCGCGAGGCCGCCCTGTGGAAGATGCCGGCGGGCGGCGGCGAGGAGTCCAAGGTCTTGGATTCGGTTTTTGGTCGGAACTTCGCGCTCGCACTGGGAGGGATTTACTTCATGCAGGCGCCCGATGAGCACGAGCCCGACGGGGCCTACTCGATTCGGTTCGTGAATCTTGCGGACGGCCGCGTCGAAATCATTGCTCGCCTCCCGAGTAATACCGTCCAGTCGACACAAGGGCTCGACGTGTCACCCGATGGCCAATCGATCCTCTACTCGCAGGTCGACGACATTTCGAGCGACCTGATGCTGATCGAGGGCTTTGAGTAGGCTTACCCGAACACCTTTCACTTAAGTAGCCGTACGAAAGAGGGAAAATCAATGCGGCGACGTGGTGGCGCGCCGCGACGGGACGCTCGCGCCGTCCCCTTGAGTAGCGTGGCTCCTCGGCCCCGGCAGGGGCCCTGGAATTTAGCCCACGGCTTCAGCCGTGGGAAAGAGGACATCAAGCGGAAAGCCCCAGCGGGGCGCGGGAACATGGCCCACACCTTCGCCCACATCTTCGTTCACGTCGTGTTCTTGACGAAACAACGACGACCCGTTCTCCAGTCAGCGAATCTTGCCGCCGTGCGGCGCTATCGCAAATCAGGAGGAACACCACCGCCGAGTTTCCTTCGAGGATGAGATGGTCCCACGGCTGAAGCCGTGGGCTAAATTCCGGGGCCCCTGCCGGGGCCGAGGAGAATGTGTCCGTCCTCGAGTCAACGCTGCTCAGGGGGAGGGCTCGAGCGGCCCGTAGGGGCGCGCCCGCCGCCGGATGGATTCCCTTTCCTTGGTGAGGATCCCTAAACGACGAGCGTCGGGGCTAGTTAGTTAGCTAGCTAGCTTAGTTCAGCTAGGGCACATCTCACAATTTCGAAACCGATTGCCCTCATGCTGATCGAGGGGTTTCAGTAGGCTTGCGGAAACCCCTACTGCGTGTCGGCGCTGGGACCGTAAATACTGGGGACCTTCCCCCCCATCGCGCGCAGATACGAGCTGAGCTGACCGCGGTGGTGGACCGAGTGCTTGACGCACATCGCGATCATGCCGACCGCCGGCGCCTGCATCATGCCGAACAGGTCGATGATGCCTACGAGCTGCTCGCCCGACATGCCGCGCACGCGATCGAGCGCCGCCGGAACTTTGTCCTTGTAGCGCGCGACGGCGTCGGCCGGCGTCATGACTCCGCAAGTGTCGGAGTCGTCGGGCGGGGGCGTGAACTCGCCGTTCGCAATACAGTTAAACATCCACTCGTCCTCGAGCGTGATGTGGCGCACGAGCCCCAGGCCGGTCTTGGATTTCGCGTCGGGCTGATAGTCGAGGTGATCGTCCGGAACCGCTTCGATGACGCTCACGGTCGTCCGCATCTCGTTCTCGAAGTCGGCGATGAGAAAATCAGCGACAGTTTTGGCTTCCTGGGGACTCATGATGTTTTCCTCTCGTTGTTTCGGTTCGCCGCGCGGGAGTCGCGCGAGGTGAACATTATAGCGCGGACCGCTCTACACGCCCCGGCTTCTTGACATTCGCACATATCTGTGCGATACAAAGGGCGTGACCGGCTCTGAGTTTCTCGGAAAGGGTCAGAAAGCTCGGAGCAAGCCGCAACATCTCGGTTCGATTCGTCGCAAGTCATGGCCAAGGCAGCCACGGAACTCGGTATTACGGCTCCCGGTTCACGACCCTGAAGGATCGGACCAAGGAATTGGGCTCGGGCCTCGTCCGCGCGATATGCAAGCAACTCGGCATCGACAGGAATCGGTTGTAAGCCGCGGGTATGATTGAAAATGGAACTCCGCTACCCGGCCGTCGTGAAACGCGGGAAGAACGAGCCCTTTTATTTGGTTCGGTTCCCTGACCTGCCCGAGGCCCTGACCGATGGACGCAACCTAAACGAGGCCTTGGACGAAGCTGTCGATTGTTTGGCTGAAGCGTTGGCCAGCCGCCTGGTCCGAGGAGACGAGATTCCCGAGCCGACGGCCTCGACACGAATCAAACGTAGAATCCCCGTCCCGCTCGACTTGGCTCCCAAAGTGGCCTTGTATATCGAGATGAAAAAACAGGGCGTGTCGAAATCGGCGTTGGCGCGGCGATTGGGCTGCCGGGAAACCGTCGTCCGCCGGCTGCTCGATCCGAAACACCACTCGAAGGCCGACCGCCTCGAGGCCGCGCTGAAAGCCTTGGGCGTCGAAGTCGTGGTTTCGGTCGCGGCTTGACTCGCGCTCCGCCCTATCGAAACAATGCGAAAAACATCTTGACATATCGGAAGAGAAGGAGATAGAAAATCGTGGTTGCCGCGAGCGAATTGATTGATTCCGAGAATGAGGGCCTCTATTTGCGGGACCTCGTGTCGGGCGACGTGGTTGAAATTTTCACCCAGAACCGCGTTTATCGCATGATCTACGAGGGCGACGGGGAGGCGATGATATCGGGCCATCCCGAATTTTGTCCCGAGCCGGTGCCGGTGAAGATTCTCGGCTCGACATGGGGCGGATCGATGATCAAGACCGACTTCATAGGTTGCGGGATGCATCTGGAATTTCGCCCCGCGGGAACGCGCCGCGTTACCACCTCGCGCATTCTCGAGATTCGCGCTCCCGGGGTGCAGTGGCGCGACCAAGAGTCCGATTCCGAGGGCCCGCAAGCGACGGTCCAATAGGCGCCCGCCGCTCGGTGGACCGCACCCGGCGGAATACGCAATCCACAAACCCCGTGGGTTAGGAAAACGATCATGCTGCTCCATCAACGCTTTGTCCCCGGCCTGGCCATCAATTCCTACCTGGTTGGCGACGAGAGAACCAAACAGGCTGCTGTGATCGATCCCACTCGCGACGTCGATGAGTTCATTGACTATGCCCGCGACAATGGGCTGCACATCCGCCACATTCTCGAAACTCACGTTCACGCCGACTTCGTGAGCGGCTCGCTGGAGCTGAAAACGCGACTCGACGGCGAGCCGATGATTCATGTCTCCGGCCTCGGCGGGGAGGAGTGGACCCCGCCCTACGCCGACCACGTTGCCAAAGACGGCGACGCCATCCATCTCGGCAAGGTGCGGCTCGAAGCCGTCTACACGCCCGGCCACACCCCCGAGCACGTTTCCTGGTCGCTCTACGACGAACTGCGCAGCAACGACACGCCTTGGCTGGTCTTCACCGGGGACTTTCTCTTCGTCGGCGATGTCGGCCGACCCGATTTGTTCGGCGACGAGGCGCGCAAGCAACTGGCGCATGAACTGCACAAGAGCGTCTTCGAACGCCTGCCGAGCATGCCCGACATCACCGAGATTTTTCCGGCCCACGGCGCCGGGTCGCTGTGCGGCAAGGCGATCGGCTCGCGCGGGTCTTCAACGATCGGCTATGAGCGCCGCTTCAATCCCGCCTTGGTCGAAAAGCCCGAGGAACGCTGGGTCTCCGACCTGCTGAACAATATGCCCCTGGCGCCGCCCTATTTCCGGCGCATGAAGGAAGTCAACCGCACCGGGCCCGATCTGCTTGGCCCCGAGCTTCCCGGCCAACGCCGCTGGAGCGCCAAGCAGGTCTACGAACGCATGTGCGAGCACTGCCTGATCGTCGACGTGCGCTCGAAAGAAGGCTTCGCCGCCGCGCACTTGCCCACAGCCATCAACATCCCGTTAGGACCGAATCTCCCCACCTGGGCCGGATGGGTCCTGCCCTACGACCACCCGACCTTGATCGTCCTCGATGACCCGGCCGACATGCCCGAGGTCACCACGCACTTGCTGCGCGTCGGCTTCGACGGCGTCAAGGGATACCTCGAGGGCGGCATGGATGCTTGGGAAGTCGCCGGATACGACATCGGCTCGCTCGAAACACTGTCGGTTCACGCCTTGAAACGCAAGATCGACGCCGACGAGAACATGACCGTCCTCGACGTGCGCACCGAGGGCGAATGGAACGGCGGGCACATCGACGGAGCGGTGCACATCCACGGCGGCAAGCTGCAGGAGAACTTCGCCGAGGTGCCGCGCGACAAGCCGGTCGTGGTGATCTGCGGCTCCGGGTACCGCGCTTCGATCGCCTCGTCTTTCCTGAAACGCGAAGGGTATGAAGACGTCTCCAAACGGTCATCGGCGGCATGAGCGGATGGCGTGCCGCCGGGTTGCCCGCCGTCAGCGGCTGACGGCCTGTCAACTGCCTTGAAACGGCGATCGATGGCCAAGCAGGTTAAATTCGCGACCGGCTCCTGTCGATGGATCAAGAGATGCTGAGGTCGACCGTAATATCTGCTGCTCTGTCCTCCGACTGCCAAACCGCGGCTCCGGCGTGCCCCTGCTGCGAAATGAAGTCATCCGTTCAAAGCGGGCGTAAGTCAGGATATGACATCTTCCACTGCCGGGATTGTGGGCTGGGTTACGTGTACCCGCTGCCCCAGGCGGACGAACTCAGCAGTCTCTACTCGATTGCCCCGCGGAACCTGCCGCGGCGGATGAAAACCTACGTCGAGGAAGTTGCAACTAGTCCCAACTCACCCCGACGCGAGTGGTTCGATCACGTCATTCGAGTGGCGCAAAAGTACTCGGGTCAACAGAAGCTGAGAATCCTTGAAGTTGGATCAGGATACGGCGCGTTTGTCCACTACGCAAGCAAGACTCACACCGTCACCGGGACAGAAGTATCCAAGGAAATAGCGGCAGCCGGCAACGGCATGATCTCGAACGTACAGGATTGTGGGTTCTATGAACGCCTACCCGATAGCTCGTTCGAACTCATCTACATGGAACATGTACTGGAACATGTACCTACCCGGTTGAACTGCTCAACAATCTCGTCAGCCTTCTCAGTTCGCAAGGTGTCCTGGTCATCTGCGTGCCCAATCACGGATGTTTGCTGTCTCGTACGCTACGCCTCAAATGGGGATGGACGTGCCCGCCCTTACATCTTTACTACCACCAAATGGGTTCCTTGGCTCGATTGTTGCGGAAGTTTGACCTGAGTGTTTTAGAGGCTTCCGCGGGCGATTATTTCTTCAGAAGCATTTACCAGTTCTATTCCTTCGCCAGCCTTACGAACTGGGTGTCAGGGTTCGTAGGCAGGCACACGGGAATCGAGGTCCGGCCCAGAGCGCACTCGTATCGGTACCCAAAAACGATCGGGGAGTTCGCCAATCTTGCGCCCTATTTTTTGTTTTACCCAGTCATACAGTTGGCCAACTACTTTTGGGGAGGGAGCGAACTGGTTATCGTAGCGGGCAAAAACAACAATTAAGGTTCAACTGAGCTGTACAAGGCCCCATTGCTGCCTGTTTCATCATCACCAAGTCATGAAGTTCAGCCCGGGGGCAGCGATTTCCAACCAAAATTCCTTCTCTCGGCCCCGCAAAACTTCCCCTGCCGCTGGGTGATCCGCTCTCCGGGTAGAGTAGGCTAGACTCGTAACATCGATTACCAACCAGCTCTTCCTGGGACCCGGGCGGTTCTGTGGGGTGCCGGAGCCGCTTGACAGCAACGGATCGAACCGTTCGAACCATGCCGGTCCAACCCCCCAAGCCGAACAGCCTCGCGGACCGATTTTTGCTTGCGCTCGCTCGCCGCGGCAGCCGCTCGCGGGACGTGATGCTCCTCGCGACCGGCGTTCGCAAACTGCTGTCGCCCGATCGAGACGTCGCCTCGAAGTATTTTGCCGCCGTAAGGCCCTCTCTGGGCAGGGACCGCACGCTGAATTTTCGGACGGATCTTCCCGCGCGGAGCTACCGCGACACGCTGGTCGAGAAGGAAAAAAAAGCCTATTTCCGTTCCCTGGTCAAGCTGATGCAATACTCCTTCCCGGAATGGGAAGATTCGGTTTGCGTCGTACCCGCGACCGACGCCGAGGTTCTGCTGCCATTCGAACAGGCTGGCTACGCTCACTTACTGAGTCTCGCATAATATACTGTCAATCGAGACAAAGAGAAGACTGTTTCCAGAAAGCGGTAATCAAGCGCGGTTTGCGGCGCATTCGCCGCAGCGCTTTGCGGGCGCGCTCGTCGAGTTCCCAGTAGTCCTTCGGGCAGACGTTGGGCAACTCGTGCTGCTTCCAGTACGCCCAAATGTATTCCACCGGGTTCAACTCCGGCGCATAGGGCGGCAAGTACTCCGTTGCGATGTGATCCTCGGAGAGCTGGATGAACTCCCGCACCAGGCGGCTGCGGTGCGCCGGCAGCCGGTCCCAGACGATCAGCAGTGGGCCGTCGATGTGGCGCACCAAAGCCTTCAGGAAGTCGATGACCTCCAGCTCGCCGATCGCGCCGGGATAGAGCCGGAAGTAAAAGTTGCGCAACGTCAGCCCGGCCGACACCGACAGCTTGTCCCAGTTGAAGTTGAACTCCAACACCGGTGTCTCGCCGCGCGGCGCCCAGGTGCGGCAACGATGCGGCTTCTGACTCAATCCGCTTTCGTCGATGAAGACGATCGTACGTTCTTCTTTGCGGGCTTTTTTTTAATGGCCGGCCAAGTCTTGCGCTGCCAGCCGCGGATGGCCTCTTCGTTGCGCTCCCGCGCTTTGCCGACGGGCCGTTGCGGGCTCCAACCGAGCGCCCGCAGGATCTTCCAGACATGGCCCTCGTGATAGCGCACGCCGAACTCGTCTCCGATCAGACGAGCGACCCGCGGACAGCTCCACAGCGGCGTCGGGAAGCCGTGCGCCTCGGGGCCTTCCAGCAGCAACGCCTCGAGGCGTTCGAGCTGCGCGGCGTCCAACAGCGGCTTACGGCCGGCGCGGCCGGCCTGGCGCAACCCGGCTTCGCCGTCACGCCGGTATCGTCGCAGCCACTCGCTGACGCTTTGCCGCGCGACCTTCAATCGCCTCGCTGTCTCGGACTGACTACAGCCTTGCTCGACCAACCGGATCGCTTTGAAACGGCGCTTCTCCAGGGCCTCGAAATCCCGCCGTACGCCTTTTGTATTTCCCATACATACAAAGACGTACGTACCCCAAAAAGGTGTCACTTTATTTTGCGAGATTCAATAGAGGGCCTCGCTCCCTCTTCGTCTTCCGAGCCGCCGCACCCGGCGATTCGAGTCGTCGACTCCCTGCGCGACGCGGGAAAGACATACCGCTCCGTCGCTGTTTTCGATTTTTTCGAATATGTGGATCCGCGCGCCGTCGACGATGCCGTTGACGGCATCTGCAAGTTGGCGGAGGAAGTCGTCGCGGCGAGCATTCCGATCTATCCGGATAGTCTGCTGGATTTCTTCACGGCTGATCCGGCGCGCCGCATCCTGCAAACGCGCGATTGGTGGGACGAAGTGTTCAGCCGCCACGGTTTCCAGGCCGCGACCCCACCGAGCGAAGATCTTCCTCTTCTGACACCCTTCCTCTACAGCCGCCGCCGCTTACGGCAATTCGCGGCGGGCGCCTCCGAAAGCGCCGCCCCTCCCGGCCTCGCCGCCGGCGCGCCCGCCCGGTCGCCCAAGGTTGTCTGCGTGCTTCCGAGAACCGACGGAACCTTTTACCGCGCGGCGCGAGGGTTGACGCAAGCCCTCGACAACGAGATGATTGCCGCTCGGACGGCTTTACCACGCGAGTTGCCGCGGCCTGAAGTCGCCGAAGCTCCGTTCAAGATCACTTGGGCTCATTTTGAAAGCCCGTACCGCCGTGTCCGCGTGGCGCGAGGGAAGCATCTGGAGTACTTCACCAGCTACTTCCAGATCGAGCCCAGGGGCGGGTTGACGGGGTGGTTGCGAGAGATGATGGCACGAGACAGCGTCAAGCTAGTGCCGTCGGCTTTCTGTCGCGGCGTGCTGGAACAGATCGGCTGTCCGGCCGAGCGGATCGAAGTTGTCCCGCACGGCTTTTCTCCCGAGTTCGCCGCCGGGACGATTGAAGCCGTTTCCCTCGCCACCCGTAAACCGTTCCGATTCCTCGCCGTGATCGACTCCGCCGACCCGATGCGTTACGGACTCGATCTGTTGCTGCAGGCTTATCGCATGACGTTCCGGGCCGACGACGAGGTCACGCTGATTGTTCAGGACATCGGATCGGCCGACGCGACCGTGCGCCAAATGCTCGAACCCGGCGACGGTCCCGAAATCGTCTACTACGCCAATCCCATGAGCGACCAAGGGTCGGCCTCGCTCCACGCGGCCTGCTCGGCGTTTGTCGCGCCCTTCCGAGGCGAGGCGTTTGGGCGCCGCATCCTTGACGCCGCCGCCATCGGGTTGCCGCTCGTCATGCCGCTCTACGGAGGCCCGCTCGATTTCTGCGATAAAGACGTCGTGCAGTCGGTCGAGTATGAACTCAAGCCGGTCGGTGAATGCCTCGCCACGAACAGTTTGCGCTGGCGGGAAGAGTTGACCTGGTGCGAGCCCAATGTCGAACATCTGGCCGAGCGCATGCGCTGGGTCTCCCTAAACTCCGGCGCGGCCCGCCGGAAAGCAGCCGTTCTGCAAGACAGGGTTAGACAGGCGTTCTCGTGGAAGTGGTCCGCGCGAAGGCTGATGCAGACGCTCAACGAATAGGCCTTCTCGTCCCCGGCCGTTTCAGCGCTCGCGTTGCCAAACCGCCATCTCCGTCGCGGCCAACAGCGCCATCGCTCCGCCTCGATCATCGCGGCCGAGGATGGCTTTGCGGTCGAGGTAATGGCGCAGACTCGGCTGCTTTCCCGTGCTGGTGCAGACATCCACCAACTCCCCGTTTGGCGCTATCCGCGTACGAAGCCCATACCAAGCTTGGTCGACGGCCGCTTCGTAATCGCCGCGCTCGAGCAGGCCCAGCCGAACACCTCGTATCATCGCGAACACGATCATCGAAGTGGACGTCAACTCGCGATAGCTGCCCGGTCGGTCGATCACCTGATGCCACAATCCGGTCGGGTCTTGGTGGCGCAATAGCGCTTCCAAGTGCGTCCGAAGCTCACCAGCAAGCTCGGCGCGAGCCGCGTGGCCCTCGGGCAGCGCGGTCAAACAGAGGGCCAGGCCCAAGGCCGGGAAGCCGTTGCCGCGCCCCCAAGCGGCTTGGTCAAGCGGCGAGTGGCGGTACAAGCCGTCCGCCCGCAGATCCAGTGATTTCATGAATCGCAAGTGGTGCACCAACATTTCGAAATACTTCGCCTCGCCGGTCAGTCGGCCGACCTCGGCCAGGATCGGCCCGCCCATGAAGACCGCGTCACTCATTTCGTTGTGAAAGGGCATCGCGGGCAAGGGGCGCCCCTGCTCGTCGAAACCCAAGTCGGCCGCCGCTCGCGCCAACGCGATGTACCGAGGGTTCCGGGTAACGCGCGCCAGCTCGCTGAAGATCAGATGCCCTGACAGCGTACTTCCAGACGTTCGCTCGGACAGCGTCGGCTTGCCGCCGCTCGCGTAGGGTGCGACGATGCGCTCGACCTCGGCGAGGTGACTTGGGTCGTTCGTCAGCTCGCCGAGTCGAATTCGGCCGATCAGCGCGACAGCCGGAATGTAGGCAACTTGATCGAGCCCGTGTCCGTAGTGAACCGCCAACTGCTCGGCGATCTCGATCGGGGTGCGGGCCAACCGCCGTTGGAGTTCCCGGCGGGCCGGCGACGGCCCATGTAAAGCTGCGCTCTCGATGGCCCTCAAAAGTTCGGATAGAAAATCCGCTTCCGGGGGTGTTTCGACGCGCACAGCCGGGACCGGGCCGGTTCCGCTCGGAGCGCTGACGACCAGTTGTGATACGAGATTATCCGATGCTTCGAGGCCTGCGGCATCGCCCAACGAAGCCTTCAGCTTTTCCAGGGAAGTCCGTATGTCCCCCGGCACGGCGTCGTCCGACTTGGGCACGAACCAGCACATTTGTTCGCCTGACCGAACCTCCACCACCCAGTCGGGAGCGTGCATGCCGATCCAGCGCCAAAGATAGGCCGCCTCCGGGTCGGTTCGGCTTTGGTAGGCGTCGCCGGAGGGCGGATATCCCCGCAAAGGGTTGCCTCCTGATCCGTTCGGACCCTCCCCTGCCGACATCCAACCGTCCGGGTTGGCGAGCGGGACGATCGAGACGGCAAAGCGGCCTCGAAACACTCCGGCCTCGTCGGCATCGTGGAACCACCGAAACGCCTCGACGGCGGCTCGTACCGACGCCTCGGACCCATCCAAGCCGCCGATCAACAAGACACGGGTCTTGGCGGTATGAAGATCGAGATCGTCGGAGGTGATGCGGGCCGCAACCGGCGTTTCAAGCCTCGTGACGCCGATGGCGGTTTCCCTCACTCCGTGGAAGGAAGAGCGGTCGAGCAGTTCCGCGATCCATGGCGGTTCACTTTGCGCCCAAAGCGGCAGGGCAGCCAAGAGTCCAAGCACCCAAGCCGCCCCGCTCAAGGGTCGCCGAAAGAACATATCCTTGCAAGCTATTGATACAAAGCGGGTTCGACGACCTTGGCTTCGTTTCGTCATTCTTGCATTTACCAGAGACGCCGACCCGGCCGCGCAGAATCGATCGCGGCATCGAGGGGGGGCGCCCGGAGCAACCCGGTCGCGACCATGCCCGGCCGTTTGAATTGATCAAGGCGATCCGCCAGGCGGTCAAGACTCTTTAAGTCATTGCTTATAAACATGTTATCTTACAATTGGGTTCGTTTCGTATTCCTGGCCTATCCGAAATGGGGGTGGAATTGGTTGTGCCGGGATCGGAGGTCCCCACCGGGAGCGAATGCAACAGCTCTGTACCGCCCGAAGGCAAGTTTGAGTCGGCCGCGGCGAGCCGGCTGCATCCTTGTCACACATTGATTCCACAATGTCTAAGCAGCGAATCAATTGGGTTCGTTTCGTCTTTTTGGATTTCCGTTTGGCCGCTGATTTGGGTCGTGTCGGCTCGGCCGGCCGGCCGCGGCGATTGCTCCTGTTTCCAGTGTACAACCGAGGTGCTAACTTCGAGGTGTCGGACGGGCTTATCGTACTGAAAACAAATATGTTGTTTTGTCGATCACCATATGAGGGGAGAAGGCGGGTGGGCGGATTCTTTACGGCACCATTCTCTTCCGCGGCTGGGGATTGAGGGTTACCGGTTTGTCGTACCCGGTCATCTCGAGATACCCGACGCCCGCTACCGGCCGCCCGGCCGCTGAACCGCGGTAGTCCACCGCGCCTTCCCAATAGTTGGGGCCGATGCCGCGCTCGGTCACGATTTCCTGCGACGCGAGCGGCGTGCGGCAATCGAGGTTCATGGCGAGCGAGGAGATC
Organism: Bryobacterales bacterium; assembly: GCA_965238125.1. Taxonomy (GTDB): domain Bacteria; phylum Acidobacteriota; class Terriglobia; order Bryobacterales; family UBA6623; genus UBA6623. The sequence goes on from OZ250179.1 coordinate 3,680,124, forward strand.
TCGATGGTCCACTCGATCGGGTAGGGCGCACCGGTTTCTTCGCTGGTCCAGGTCTTGCCGGGCTGGAAGGCGATGTCGGATCCCTCCAGGTGACGGCTCCGGCCGGCGGGGTCGACATAAGTGCCGGCGAGAAAGTCGGGTCCCTGCCCTTCAGAGGCTCGGATGCGATAGAGCATCAATTCTGTTTGATCGTCGAGTTGGATGCTCATCCAATCCCAGCCGACTTGGCCTTGGCCCATCTCTTGGCTGAAGAACTCGTGGTCCATCCAAGCCGTGCCGGTTACCTCGAACGGCTTGCGGTCAAGCGTGAGTTTGCCGTTGGTCGCCAGGCGCGTCAGCGAAACGTAGTGCGAGGCGTTTCGGCCGTCGTCGGACTTGACCATCACTCCTTCGCGGCCGTGGATCACCGGAGGCTTGAGCGGCTTGAGACTCAATGCGGCGCTAAAGCCCTCGGTCATGGCTTGCAATTGCAGGGTCCCCGGGGAGTCGCCCTCCGGCGGCCATTTGACCGACCAGTTGCCGTTCCAAATGCGGCCTTGTGAAGACGAAACCCCGGCTGTCCCGGGTCCGGCGCGGTTCAACCGCTCCGCGCGATGAAAGCGCCCCGCCTCGATGTCGCTCAAGGCCAGATGAGCGAGGTAGAGCTGATCGAAATCCCAGGTCGAGGCAGGCGGCGTTTCGCGCTCGACGCCGACGCGGAAATAGGTCAGCTCGAAACCGAAACGGCGGTTCTGGGCAGTGAATAGATTGCCGGTGTAATACCACCACTCGGTGCGAAAGCTCGGGTGGTCGAAATGATCGCGCGGGAACGAGTAACGGTATCCCGGGCGGGGATTCTCGAAAGCCCGGAGCCGGGCGGCGGCGGCCGATAGGGCGAGCAGTCGCAGATACGCTCGGCGCGTCATGTTTCCGGGGAAGTCGATTTTCATGAATCCGCGGATTTGTTCGTGCGTCCGCGGACTCATGATAACGCCATGAGAACGAGATTCGGCGACGGGAAGCGTCTGGTTCCAAGAGCCTTAACAGGCGGGCGGGTTGTCAGGGCGTCCGGCTGCCGTCCTGACACAGCTCCAAGTTGTTGATATGGCTTGGGATGGATGATGCTCGTTGGCGGTGAATTGGGTTCGTTTCGTCGAATTGGTGGTGCGGTGATGGATGCTGTCACCGATCCCCGACGGTAAACGGTCCAGGGGGCAGCCAACTCCTAGACCGGCTCGTAGCGCTCCACGTCGATGTCACTCGCGCGGGCGCGCATTTGCGTGGCGTCATGCCAAGCCTGCATCTTCAGCAGCATGTCCATGCTGACGTCAAAGGCCTTCTCGATGCGCAGCGCCATTTCCGCCGACAGCGCGGCGTTTCCGTTCAGCAGATCGGAGAGCGTTGCCCGACGCACACCCAAGATTTCTGCGGCCTTGGTTACGTTCAAGCCCAGTTCCTCGACAACTTCAGTGCGGATGAAATCACCTGGATGCGAGGGAGTCATGTTCACATTGATCTCGTCGGTAGGCATCAGTGGTAGTCCTCCAAATTCAGGTGATCGAGGCGGCCGTCCTCCTCTTCAAACGTGATCCGCCAATTGCCGGATGCTGAAACGCTCCATTCACCCTGGCGGTTACCGGAGAGTTGATGGACACGCCAACCAGGCGGGGCGCCAGCCAAAAAAACGTCCATATCTTCCGCCAGGATCAGCGTCGTTAAGATCTTGCGCACCCGATCGACCAGATCGGTGCGCAAGCCTTTGGCGCTGTCGTCCTCGATCAAGCGACGCAATCCCTTGTGGCGAACCGAACGGATGACCAGGCTTCAGTGTACGGCATTACCGTACACTGCTGCAACCTTGTCTTGAGCGACAAAGGGGTTCGGTGATGGGGTTCGGGACCGGGACGGGGGTTGACGGGGTTCGGTGACACGGGGTTCGGTGACGACACGCGGGGGGTTCGGTGACGGGGTTTCGGTGACAGCCACCGAACCCGCCGCGGCGCGACCCCAGCGGCGGATACCAGGGCCCTATGGCACGCGCCCCGGCGGTTTCGGCCCGCAATACCGTCTGCCCAATCGAATCTCCATCCATGTGAGATCGGAACAGTTGAATGCCGGCACAGTTGCGTGGCTGTCACCGATCTCCCCCGCGTCAACACGGCTCCCGCAGCAGCCGCAACTACAGCCACAACCAGCTGTCTCACGATTGGGTGCATTGCTTCCTGAAGCTCCCGTGCTAAACCCCCATATTATCACCTGCGCGAGTCGCCATCTGAAGAGGAAGGCGACAGGGTTCTGGTTCAGCGGATCATGAGGGGATCGTTCCCTCTTGTTGATCGCAGAGCTTTTGGTAGTTTTGCAGCGCTCGGTTTCGGCCGTACACTGTGGCGCCACAAGCCGTCATCGCAAATGCTTTGCCCACCTGTCGTCTCTCAGGGTTCGCAAAGTCTTTTGGACTCTGAGCGTTCATGTAGGCATGAATGGATTCCTGCGGTTCCAGCCGGCGAGGCCACGGCTCCTCACCTCTCGGAGGGTTGACCATGATCCTCGCTCCCTTGCGCTTGGGATCCATGAAGCCGGCGAAGGTGATGGTGATCGGAAATGCACTGAGGTTGACGACCTCAACCCCAAGGCCAGCCTCTTCCGGAAAATCATTCTTGTCGTGCCAGAATCGAAGGTTGTCCCCACTCGCAGGCTTAACGAGAACCGCCAAAGGCGCAACTCGCAGCTTCACCCGACGTTGGTCGAAGTAGAGCCAGAGGTTGAAGACGCCCAGAACGGCGCCTACAGCCGCTGCACCAGTGGTCAGGGCATCGAAGAGGTCTCGGGTTGGTGCAACATCCATGCTGCGAGACGATAACATACTCATGGGACCACATACCCACCAACGCCACAATAACCGCGCGCCCACCCGTCAATCGGAGCCCCAGTGAGCCCCGCAGGCGGGGAAAAACCGGGGGGGAAACCGGGGACAGCTTCCTAATAAAGATTCTTCATCAAAACCGGCAACTCTCGGCGCGCGGCTAAGCAGGGAAGAATCCGGTTCACGCTTCGAGAAAGCAGATGCCTGAGACCACGGCTTCATTCTTCGTGGACCGCTTCGATCGGAAGGTATTTCCCGCCGCCCCTATCTTCTTGCAACCCGGCACACCGGAGGTTTTGCGTGTGGAGGCGAAGCAAGACGGACGGGCCAAGGAGGCGTCCAAGTGTCAGCCGGCGGCTGAGGAAACCTGGGGGGAAACCCGGACAATCGTGTTGCGGCCGCAAACGGTGGCGTGTGGGGACTACGCAAGGTCGCCGAGTCCGAACGAGAACTGATTGCCGAGGTTGAGGCGGCAATTGAAGAGAAGCACGCCGGCGCGTGACGGCCGATTCAGCCTGGACGCATCGCACTTTCTCACAATTCCAACAGACTCCTTATGATTTTTCCCGTTCCAATTGAACGGACCGGCCTTGGGTGGCAAGCTTGTCGGGCGCGTGGATCTCGCCGTGCCCTATACTGCCCCACATGTGTTTCGGAACGATTGCGATCGTTACAGCCGTCCCAGCCGAAACCCTGCGCAAGGTGGGGATCATCTCTCTGCCGGTGGCGCTTCTACTCCTGGCAGCCCGGCCGGCTCAAGCCCAGAACCCTCTCGATGAACTGATCCTCGAGCCCTTCATCACGGGATTGAACAAGCCGACGACGGTGATCCCGGCAGGCGGCGGCGACGGCCGCCTCTTCGTCACACTCCAGAAAGGTCAGATCGTCATCCACGACGGCGCACAAATTCTCCCGGCGCCTTTCCTCGATATCACATCCCAGGTGGGCTGCTGTGGCGAAACGGGGTTGCTCGGGATGGCTTTCCATCCCTACTTCGAGCAAAACGGCTATTTCTACGTCTTCTACACCGACAAAACCGACCCCATACGGACCAGCATTCTCTCGCGGTTCCGGGTTTCCGCTGACGATCCGAACCGGGCGGACCCAGCCCCAGAGAAAATCCTGATGAGGATCGAGCAAGGTAACAACAATCATCAGGCCGGCCAGCTCCATTTCGGGCCGGACGGCTATCTCTACATTGCGGTCGGGGACGGCGGCCTCGACCCACGCCTGGACGATCCGGCCCGAAGACTAAATAGCCTGTTGGGTAAGATTTTGCGCATCGACGTCGATCGAGGCGACCCTTACGCGATTCCGCCCGACAACCCGTTCGCGGGCCGGGACGATGCGGCCGGTGAGATTTGGCTGTACGGCCTTCGAAATCCGTGGCGGTTCAGCTTCGACCGCGAAACCGGCGACATGTTCATCGGGGATGTAGGCAGTTCCCTCGTCGAGGAAATCAACTTCGTCGCCGCGGGCGCTCCCGCGGGCGGGAACTACGGCTGGGCAGTTCGGGAGGGAGATGACTGTCTGTTCGGCAATCCCCGCTGCGGCGAGGCGGGCCTAGTTCCGCCCATTCTCTTTTATCGGCATTCAGCGGAGCCGCTGCCCCTCGAAGTGGATCCGTGCGCCATTGTGGGAGGCTATCGATACCGAGGGGTTCAGATGCCCCAGTTCCGCGGCAGATATTTCTATGGCGACTTCTGCAACGGGTTCTTGTATGGAGCTACGCACGATGGCGCCTCCTGGAGCGCAAACGAACCGCGCGACACCGATCACTACTTTTCGACTTTTGGAGAAGATGCCGACGGCGAACTCTACGTGGCGGATTGGGTCGACGGCGGCGTTTATCGCCTCTCGGCGCCAAGGCCGACGCCCCAACTGACCACTCTCACGCCGGGGATCTCGGTGGAAGGGGCGGACGAGTTCGTTCTGGCGGTCGCGGGTTCGCTGTTTGTTCCCGATTCGGAGGTTTGGTGGAACGGCGAGGCTCGCCCCACGCAGTTCGTCGACAACGGGCTACTCAGAGTTTCGATCTCGGCGGAAGACGTGGCAGAGGCGGGCGCTGCGCGGATCAGCGTTTTCAACCCGCGGCCCGGGGGCGGACTCAGCGAGTCGGTAGAGTTTACAATCGCGAGCCTGCCTGACGATGGCCCCGCGGTCGCCCCGGAAGGCATCGTCAGCGCCGCTTCGTTCTTGCCGGGAAGGGCACTGGCACCAGGGTCCATCATCTCGGTGTTTGGCGCCAATCTGGCCGTACAGTCCGAAAGCGCCGCGGGAGCGCCTCTGCCAACCTCGCTGGGCGGCTCGAGCGCCCGTTTCGACGACGAGTTTCAGGCGCCTTACTTTTTCGCTTCAGCCGGTCAGCTCAACATCCAGATCCCCTGGGAGCTCGAGGGGAAGAGGATGTCGTCCCTTCGTGTTCGGGTCGGTTCGGTTGCGCCGGAAGGAGTTGCGGTACCGTTGCGTCGCTTCAGCCCAGCGATCTTTACGCTGGATCAGTCCGGCTCGGGCCAGGGTGCTGTTCTCATCGCAGGCAGCGGCGGAATGCCGGCCGGGCCGGCGGGTTTGCCGGGCGCCTCGCGGCCGGCGCGGCCGGGCGAGTTCCGCGAAGTCTTCTGCACCGGGCTGGGACCGATTGAGAGGGGACCGCAAACAGGATACCCTGCCGGGCGAAGCATCAATCCGACGATCGACCTAGCAACGGCAACCATCGGGGGAGTCGATGCCGCGGTGACGTTTTCCGGTCTGGCCCCTGGTTTCGTGGGGCTCTATCAAGTGAACGTGCAGGTTCCCGAGGAGGTCACTCCGGGAGAAAACGTCGAACTGTCGATTGCTGTTCGGGGAGTGAGGTCGAACCGCGTCACGATTGCGGTCGAATAGGTCCGAGGCCAAGATTACGTGGTAAGACTTGTATAATCTTGGTTTCGATATGCGCAAGCTCGTGCCTATCTTCGTGTGCCTCGTTGTTCTGCTTCCGAGCGGTTGTCCCTCGAATGAGCCGGAGCTGTTTACCGCGCCGGGCGGGACGCCGGAAGCGGCGCTCGAGCCCGCTGAGTTTCTTTCGACTGTCCACCTGGCCGACCCTCGCGCCACCCCCCAATTGCTAAAGGGTTTTCACGCTCTGGAACAAGGTGTATGGCGCTGGACGGAAAGGGTTTTCGCGGTAGCTTTGAAACCTCCGCCTGCCGCGCCCGGCCAGGAGGTGAATGTCGAGCTCACGTTCAGCATCGTCGAGGCATCGATCAGCAGGCTTGGGCCGCTCACGCTCATTGCAACCATGAACGGATCGCCGGTCGGCAGCCAGACCTACGGCCAAGCGGGCGACTACACCTTCACGAAGCCCGTGCCCGCTGATGTGCTAACGAGCGAAACAATCGAAGCGGCCTTTGAGCTGGACAAGGTGCTGCCGCCAAGCGGGTCGGATTTGCGCGAACTTGGTGTTATCGCGGTATCGGTTGCCCTCAAGTGAGCGAGGAAGCCGCAAAGCACTTTCCGCGGCGGCTCGGGGCCGTTCTCTACTGGGTTGTTCCGGCGATTCCTTTCTTGTGGCTTTACCATCGCGGTTTGTGGTGCTGGTTCCATGGGGACGATTTTTCTCTCCTGCTGCTGGCCGCGTTCCCTGAAAAGGAGTTCTGGGAAGCGCTTTTTCAGCTCCGGGCGCAAGGAACGTTTCGTCCCCTGAGCGAGCGTTTGTTCTTTTACTTTTTCCATGGCTGGTTCGGATTCGACGCGTTTCCCTACCGCGTGCTGGTGTTCGCCACACAGATTGTAACCCGCATTTTCAATTTGATGTTTGACATCCCGACCTTCCAGCGGCCTTGAGCGTCTTTATTCATAGGGGCTAGAGCCCGATGAGGACCCATGGAGGCCAACACCCAATGGGTGAAAAACAAACCAAGCCATTCCAGCTACTGAGTCTCGCATAATATACGGTCAATCGAGACAAAGAGAAGACTGTTTCCAGAAAGCGGTAATCAAGCGCGGTTTGCGGCGCATTCGCCGCAGCGCTTTGCGGGCGCGCTCGTCGAGTTCCCAGTAGTCCTTCGGGCAGACGTTGGGCAACTCGTGCTGCTTCCAGTACGCCCAAATGTATTCCACCGGGTTCAACTCCGGCGCATAGGGCGGCAAGTACTCCGTTGCGATGTGATCCTCGGAGAGCTGGATGAACTCCCGCACCAGGCGGCTGCGGTGCGCCGGCAGCCGGTCCCAGACGATCAGCAGTGGGCCGTCGATGTGGCGCACCAAAGCCTTCAGGAAGTCGATGACCTCCAGCTCGCCGATCGCGCCGGGATAGAGCCGGAAGTAAAAGTTGCGCAACGTCAGCCCGGCCGACACCGACAGCTTGTCCCAGTTGAAGTTGAACTCCAACACCGGTGTCTCGCCGCGCGGCGCCCAGGTGCGGCAACGATGCGGCTTCTGACTCAATCCGCTTTCGTCGATGAAGACGATCGTACGTTCTTCTTTGCGGGCTTTTTTTTAATGGCCGGCCAAGTCTTGCGCTGCCAGCCGCGGATGGCCTCTTCGTTGCGCTCCCGCGCTTTGCCGACGGGCCGTTGCGGGCTCCAACCGAGCGCCCGCAGGATCTTCCAGACATGGCCCTCGTGATAGCGCACGCCGAACTCGTCTCCGATCAGACGAGCGACCCGCGGACAGCTCCACAGCGGCGTCGGGAAGCCGTGCGCCTCGGGGCCTTCCAGCAGCAACGCCTCGAGGCGTTCGAGCTGCGCGGCGTCCAACAGCGGCTTACGGCCGGCGCGGCCGGCCTGGCGCAACCCGGCTTCGCCGTCACGCCGGTATCGTCGCAGCCACTCGCTGACGCTTTGCTGCGCGACCTTCAATCGCCTCGCTGTCTCGGACTGACTACAGCCTTGCTCGACCAACCGGATCGCTTTGAAACGGCGCTTCTCCAGGGCCTCGAAATCCCGCCGTACGCCTTTTGTATTTCCCATACATACAAAGACGTACGTACCCCAAAAAGGTGTCACTTTATTTTGCGAGATTCAATAAGTTTCAACGGCTTGTTGAAAGTCGATTTCCAGGGATCGCATGTCACTTCCGACGGTGGCCTGATTTTGGTTCGCGAACTGGACGAGCGGCTCGGTCTCGGGAAGCTGATCGATGAGTATCTCAGCGACTCGCGACAAGGCTTGAACAAGAAGTTCCCGCTGGCCGATCTGCTGCGCCAGTCGATCTACAGCCGCTTGGCAGGCTACGAGGACGTCAACGACGCCGTCCGAGTGTCGGCTGACCCGACGTTTCGCTTGATCGGCTCGCAGAGGAACTGGGATCGCCGAGCGGCCTTGACCTCGACGCTGCATGGCTTCGAGACGGAGATGCTGGCGAGCGAAGAGAACCTGCTGGGGCTGATGGCGCTGAACCGAGAGCTGGTCGGGCAAGCGGAGGCGTTCGACGACTCCGAGCGGGTCGTTCTGGACATGGACTCCACCGAGAGTCCGGTCCATGGCCAACAGGAAGGCAGTGCCTACAACGGACACTTCGAGTCGGTCTGCTACCACCCGTTGCTTTTGTTCAACGGTCATGGTGATTGCCTCGCTGCCAAGCTGCGTCCCGGCAACGTGCACAGCGCCGAGGACTGGGATGAGCTATTGTTGCCGGAGATCGAGCGCCAACAGGCTGCGGGCAAGCAGGTCGCCTTCCGGGGCGATGCCGCCTTTGCCAAGCCGGAGATCTACGAGGCGCTGGAGGAGCGCGGCGCGGACTACGCGATCCGCATTCCGGCCAATAAGAACCTGGAGCTGGAGATCGAAGACATCCTGTTTCGTCCGCCGGGGAGGCCCGGCCGCAAGCCGCTAGTGCGCTACAAGAGCTTTCGCTATCAGGCGGAGAGCTGGAAGGGGCCGAGACGAGTTGTCGCCAAGGTCGAGCACCACCAGGGCGAGCTATTCGCGCGCGTCGGTTTTATCGTGACGAACATGAGCTTGCCAAGCCGGTCGGTGGTGCGTTTCTACAACAAGCGCGGCACGGCGGAGCAGTGGATCAAAGAAGGTAAGCAAGCGACGCACTGGACGCGGCTGTCGTGCCATCGCTTCCGGGCGAACGAGGTGCGCTTGCAGTTAAGCGTGCCGGCCTACAACCTGGGCAACCTGTGGCGGCGACTCGGGTTGCCGCACAGGATCAAGACGTGGTCACTGACGAGCTTGCAGCAGCGGTTGATGAAGACGGGCGGCAGATTGGTCAAGCACGCGCGGTACTACTGGTTGCTCTTGGCCGAGGGACATCTGAACCGGCGGCTGTTTGGCGACATGCTGCGGAGGATCTGGGCGCTGCCTGTGCCGGGTGGTTAGCACCGCACTTGGCGAATGCGAAATCTGTGTACTGAGGACGGAAGCTCGGAGGGGTGTCTGCGAAATTGACTTCGCAGCGGCGGATCAGCCCCCATGAGGGGCAAGAAGGGGGCTCGATCGGTCCCGCCTCAGCCGCCGCCTCTTTCGGGTGGAGAAATGGTTGCGCTTCGCCGGGTGAGGGTGTAGACTCGTGCCGTCAGAGGAGCCAAATCGGAAATCATGGTGTAAATTTGTGGTTGCTGGCGGCGGTCACTAATCGCCTGACCCGAAATCGCCTCGCGGGCCTGTCCGCGGCGTCGCTGTGGGGCGTTCACCACGGACTGGCGAGCAGCATGACATGGACCTCGGCCTACAACCAGGTGTTGTGCGCGTTTTTCTTGCTGTTGAGTTTTCTGCTGTTCTTGCGCTTCGCTGAGTCAGGGCGAAAGCGTTATTACGCGGCGCAGTGGATCACTTTTGCTTTCGGGCTGGGTTCGCTGGAAACGATGGTGGTGTATCCCGTCGTGCTGATAGTGTATACGCTCATGGCAGACAAGCGGCACCGGCGGCACGCCGCAGCGATGTTGGCGGGCTCCATTGTGTTCGCGTCGCTGCGACTGAGCGCGGCGCCGCTGCCCAGCGAGGGGGTTTACCAAACTGATTTCACGAGTTTGGCCGCTGGATTCTGGCACTACACGCAGCGGGCCTTAGTGGCGGACGAGCCGGCCGGACTTGCCGTGGCGATGGCGCTGGGCGCGGTGGCGTTCGCTGCATACCAGGCTTGGCGCGGAGCGGTCCTAGGGGTATTCTTGCCGGCCTGGTTTGCGATTACCCTGGGGCCCTATCTGCCCTTGCCGGATCATCGTCTGGACTACTACCTCGTCCTTCCGGGTATGGGAATCACCATGCTGGCGGGCTGGGCGGTGTCGTTGGCCTTCGGTAGGGGATCTCGGGCACCATTCGGTCTAAGTCAGCCGGCCGCGGCCGAGAACAAACAGTCACGAACACCCGATGACGGTGACCGGCCGAGACCCGTGGCGACGATGTCCGCAAGGGCGCCGCTGAACGTTTTTCGAATAGGCGTTGCCCTCTTCATCGGATCATTCGTCTTTGCATCGGCCGTCCGGGCTGACCGCGAGGTCTCCTATTTCCAGCCACTCAGCCTGGCGGTCAAGCAACTTCTTTCCGACACCTCACGCGCCCGCGCCGAGAATCCCCGCAAGACGATCCTGCTTACGAATGTGCCGGAGATGATCTTCAACCTTTCGCTGGCTCACGACGCCTTGCGGGCCATCGGCGTCTACGAGGTGTATCTCACGCCGGACCATCAGATCAGCCGGTGGGCCCACTACGCGCATCCAATGGACAAGTATTTCCTGCCGGCGTCGGAGACTTTGGTTGCTCTCGAGCGGCAAACAGCGGTTGTGTACGACGCATCGGGTCCAAGGCTCGTGGATATTACGGCACAGTACTCGAAACTGGCTCCCGTGAAGCTCCAACGGGCGCGGTAGAAACCTATCTTGGGAGGCGCGGTGGCCGGCCCTCCACACTGCCGTGGTGACCTTGACTCCAGCCCCAAGGGAGTGTCAAAGTATCGGCTTCAACGCGGCCTTCTTCGAACCTGAACAAGCAGTCACGTCATTCACCGGGAGTTCGGGGGGAGTTCGGGGGGGAGTTCGGGGGGGAGTTGGGGGGAGTTGGGGGGAGTTGGGGGGAGTTCGGGGACGGAGCCCGAACTCTGGATCTGAACCTCTGAAGCTGCCATGCGAGAATAGTGTCGAGCATGCCACGGGCGGCCCGTGTGGTGGCGGAGGGCGTTCCGCACCACATCACCCAACGGGGTAATAACCGCCAGGATGTCTTCCTGGTTGACGAAGACCGGCGGTTCTATTTGGAAACTCTGGCGCAGGACTGCCGCCGTTTGAAACGCGTCCGCGAGGCAACGTATGCGGGAATGCCGCTGGGCAACCGCGAGTTTGTCGCCGGGCTGGAGCGGAAATTTGGTCGCCGACTGACGCTTCGCGACCCCGGTCCACAACCGAAGAGCAAAGCTGCATCGCCTTGAATCGCCGCGAGGCCGGGTTCGGGCTCCGTCCCCGAACTCCCGTCCCCGGAACTCCCGTCACCGATCTCCCTCCCCGTCCCTGGCACCGACATCGCAGCCGAAAGAACCCGAGCCCACAAGATTACCGTTGCACCGCCTGCATGGTCACTCGCCGAAACAGTAGAGATGATTAGCGGTTCGGATAAAGATTTTTCCCTCTGACAGAGCGGGAGTGGCGTAGATTGGCTCCTTGAGATCGCTGACTGAGATCACTTCCCACTCGGCGCCGCTTCGCAGAACGGACACTTTTCCCGCTTCACTACTCACGTAGATGCGTCCTTCCGCAGCCACTGGAGAAGCAGTATAGGCGTCGATAGCTTCCCTTATCCGGCCTCGTTTTAGAACCTCGCCCGTGGCGACGTCCATGGCGGTCACGATGCCACCGTTCTTGATGAGGTGGAGCACGCCCTGATAAACGAGCGGGGAAGGGATGACGCCGACGAAGCTCCTCTCGTAGCGCCATACTTCCTCGGCTTTAGTAATGGCAGAATTCTCTCCCCTGCGCAGGCGCACAGCGACCAAACTCGAGGGCCCGGAGTTGTTCGAATTCCACCGGTCATATTCCTGGCGGCTTAGAATGCCGTCCGCGTTACCGTGGTATGTTGCCAAGACCTTGAGAATCGACTGGCTTTCGTGCTCCCCAGGTGTGAGTTTGCCGTCGCCATTCTCGTCTAATTGCGAAAGCCACTCGTCGAATGGGACTATTTTGTCTTTGTCCAAATCATATCCGAAGGCGTAAAACTATATTTACCGTATACAATCGGGAACCGTAGACTACGTTACGGTCTCTTGTGCGGCCATAGCAGACGAACTGCATTTACTGAGTCTCGCATAATATACTGTCAATCGAGACAAAGAGAAGACTGTTTCCAGAAAGCGGTAATCAAGCGCGGTTTGCGGCGCATTCGCCGCAGCGCTTTGCGGGCGCGCTCGTCGAGTTCCCAGTAGTCCTTCGGGCAGACGTTGGGCAACTCGTGCTGCTTCCAGTACGCCCAAATGTATTCCACCGGGTTCAACTCCGGCGCATAGGGCGGCAAGTACTCCGTTGCGATGTGATCCTCGGAGAGCTGGATGAACTCCCGCACCAGGCGGCTGCGGTGCGCCGGCAGCCGGTCCCAGACGATCAGCAGTGGGCCGTCGATGTGGCGCACCAAAGCCTTCAGGAAGTCGATGACCTCCAGCTCGCCGATCGCGCCGGGATAGAGCCGGAAGTAAAAGTTGCGCAACGTCAGCCCGGCCGACACCGACAGCTTGTCCCAGTTGAAGTTGAACTCCAACACCGGTGTCTCGCCGCGCGGCGCCCAGGTGCGGCAACGATGCGGCTTCTGACTCAATCCGCTTTCGTCGATGAAGACGATCGTACGTTCTTCTTTGCGGGCTTTTTTTTAATGGCCGGCCAAGTCTTGCGCTGCCAGCTGCGGATGGCCTCTTCGTTGCGCTCCCGCGCTTTGCCGACGGGCCGTTGCGGGCTCCAACCGAGCGCCCGCAGGATCTTCCAGACATGGCCCTCGTGATAGCGCACGCCGAACTCGTCTCCGATCAGACGAGCGACCCGCGGACAGCTCCACAGCGGCGTCGGGAAGCCGTGCGCCTCGGGGCCTTCCAGCAGCAACGCCTCGAGGCGTTCGAGCTGCGCGGCGTCCAACAGCGGCTTACGGCCGGCGCGGCCGGCCTGGCGCAACCCGGCTTCGCCGTCACGCCGGTATCGTCGCAGCCACTCGCTGACGCTTTGCCGCGCGACCTTCAATCGCCTCGCTGTCTCGGACTGACTACAGCCTTGCTCGACCAACCGGATCGCTTTGAAACGGCGCTTCTCCAGGGCCTCGAAATCCCGCCGTACGCCTTTTGTATTTCCCATACATACAAAGACGTACGTACCCCAAAAAGGTGTCACCTTATTTTGCGAGACTCAATAATACTGGTCCTAGGGGTGCGTGGGTGCTTGGATATATAGCCCTCTGAGTAAACTCTGCTAGGCGTCGGTAGTACGCTCCACGAGCGATGCGGTCCGATGCCGGTAGGGCGTGCAAAGCGTGGTCTGGGTTTATGGGGACACCGTCAGAGTCCCGCGGCCTATCCCCTTGGAAACGATTGGCTGACGCAACGGTGGCTGGAGTAGCCCGCGGCAAACAGCGGGATCTTCTCCGGCACCTTTGGCAGTGTCACATGGATCGAGGAACCGGGAAATGAAACTCCGACTATTCAACCAGGATTTCCGATTTGGCTCCTCTGACGGCACGAGTCTACACCCTCACCCGGCGAAGCGCAACCATTTCTCCACCCGAAAGAGGCGGCGGCTGAGGCGGGACCGATCGAGCCCCCTTCTTGCCCCTCATGGGGGCTGATCCGCCGCTGCGAAGTCAATTTCGCAGACACCCCTCCGAGCTTCCGTCCTCAGTACACAGATTTCGCATTCGCCAAGTGCGGTGCTAACCACCCGGCACAGGCAGCGCCCAGATCCTCCGCAGCATGTCGCCAAACAGCCGCCGGTTCAGATGTCCCTCGGCCAAGAGCAACCAGTAGTACCGCGCGTGCTTGACCAATCTGCCGCCCGTCTTCATCAACCGCTGCTGCAAGCTCGTCAGTGACCACGTCTTGATCCTGTGCGGCAACCCGAGTCGCCGCCACAGGTTGCCCAGGTTGTAGGCCGGCACGCTTAACTGCAAGCGCACCTCGTTCGCCCGGAAGCGATGGCACGACAGCCACGTCCAGTGCGTCGCTTGCTTACCTTCTTTGATCCACTGCTCCGCCGTGCCGCGCTTGTTGTAGAAACGCACCACCGACCGGCTTGGCAAGCTCATGTTCGTCACGATAAAACCGACGCGCGCGAATAGCTCGCCCTGGTGGTGCTCGACCTTGGCGACAACTCGTCTCGGCCCCTTCCAGCTCTCCGCCTGATAGCGAAATCTCTTGTAGCGCACTAGCGGCTTGCGGCCGGGCCTCCCCGGCGGACGAAACAGGATGTCTTCGATCTCCAGCTCCAGGTTCTTACTTGGCCGGAATGCGGATCGCGTAGTCCGCGCCGCGCTCCTCCAGCGCCTCGTAGATCTCCGGCTTGGCAAAGGCGGCATCGCCCCGGAAGGCGACCTGCTTGCCCGCAGCCTGTTGGCGCTCGATCTCCGGCAACAATAGCTCATCCCAGTCCTCGGCGCTGTGCACGTTGCCGGGACGCAGCTTGGCAGCGAGGCAATCACCATGACCGTTGAACAAAAGCAACGGGTGGTAGCAGACCGACTCGAAGTGTCCGTTGTAGGCACTGCCTTCCTGTTGGCCATGGACCGGACTCTCGGTGGAGTCCATGTCCAGAACGACCCGCTCGGAGTCGTCGAACGCCTCCGCTTGCCCGACCAGCTCTCGGTTCAGCGCCATCAGCCCCAGCAGGTTCTCTTCGCTCGCCAGCATCTCCGTCTCGAAGCCATGCAGCGTCGAGGTCAAGGCCGCTCGGCGATCCCAGTTCCTCTGCGAGCCGATCAAGCGAAACGTCGGGTCAGCCGACACTCGGACGGCGTCGTTGACGTCCTCGTAGCCTGCCAAGCGGCTGTAGATCGACTGGCGCAGCAGATCGGCCAGCGGGAACTTCTTGTTCAAGCCTTGTCGCGAGTCGCTGAGATACTCGTCGATCAGCTTCCCGAGACCGAGCCGCTCGTCCAGTTCGCGAACCAAAATCAGGCCACCGTCGGAAGTGACATGCGATCCCTGGAAATCGACTTTCAACAAGCCGTTGAACCCGCATTTTCAATTTGATGTATGAGCTTCAGACCATCCAGCGACCTTCAGCGTCTTTATTGATAGGGGCTAGAGCCCGATAAGGACGCCATGGAGGTCAACACCCGATGGGTGAAAAAGAAAACAAGCCGTTTCAGCTCACGTTCAATGGATTTCTCAAAGTCGATTTCCAAGGATCGCGAGTCACCTCGGATGGCGGTCTGATTCTCGTTCGCGAACTGGATGAACGACTCGGACTCGGGAAGCTGATCGACGAGCATCTCAGCGACTCGCGACAAGGCTTGAACAAGAAGTTCGCGCTGGCCGATCTGCTGCGGCAGTCGGTCTACAGCCGACTCGCTGGCTACGAGGACCTCAATGACGCCGTTCGAGTATCCGCCGATCCGACCTTTCGCTTGATCGGCTCGAAGAGGAACTGGGATCGCGGAGCAGCCTTGACCTCGACGCTGCATGGCTTCGAGACGGAGATGCTGGCGAGCGAAGAGAACTTGCTGGGGCTGATGGCAGTGAACCGGGAGCTGGTCGCGCAAGCCGAAGCTCCCGACGGTTCAGACCGCGTGGTGCTCGACATGGACTCCACGGAGAGCCCCGTCCACGGCCAACAGGAAGGCAGTGCCTACAACGGCCATTTTGAGTCCCTCTGCTATCACCCGCTGTTGCTGTTCAACCAGCACGGCGACTGCCTAGGCGCGAAGCTGCGTCCCGGCAACGTGCACAGCGCCGAGGACTGGGACGAGCTGCTACTGCCGGAGATCGAACGACAACAGGCGGAGGGCAAACAGGTGACGTTCCGCGCCGACGCCGCCTTCGCCAAGCCCGAGATCTACGAGGCGATGGAGGAGCGCGGCGTGGACTACGTGATTCGCATCCCGGCGAACAAGAGCCTGGAGCTGGAGATCGAGGACATCCTGTTTCGGCCACCGGGCAGGCCGAACGCCAAGCCCCTAGTGCGCTACAAGAGTTTTCGCTATCAGGCCGAGAGCTGGTCGAAGGCAAGGCGAGTTGTCGCCAAGGTCGAGCATCACCAGGGCGAACTATTCCCGCGCGTCGGATTTGTCGTGACGAGCATGAGCTTGCCGAGCCGCTCGGTCGTGCGGTTCTACAACAAGCGCGGCACGGCGGAGCAGTGGATCAAAGAAGGCAAACAGGCCACGCACTGGA
The DNA here is from genome assembly GCA_965238125.1 of Bryobacterales bacterium. Lineage (GTDB taxonomy): Bacteria > Acidobacteriota > Terriglobia > Bryobacterales > UBA6623 > UBA6623. The sequence continues at coordinate 3,696,244 of OZ250179.1, forward strand.
CCCGCTTGTCGTGTCACCGCTTCCGAGCCAACGAGGTACGGCTGCAACTCAGCGTGCTGGCCTACAACCTGGGCAACCTGTGGCGGCGGCTAGGGCTGCCGCAGCGAATCAAAAGCTGGTCGCTAACGAGTTTGTAACACAGGTTGATGAAGACCGGCGGTCGGCTGGTCAAGCATGCTCGCTACTACTGGTTGCTGCTGGCGGAGGGGCATCTGAACCGGCGGCTGTTCGGTGACATGCTGCATAGGATCTGGGCGCTGCCTGTGCCGGGTGGGTAGCGTTGCCCGGGCGAGGATCAACAGTTTTTGGCTCCAAAAAGGTTTCGCAGGGAGCAGTGTCGGCCGGAGCGCCGTTCAGTCCGCTCAATCAACGTCTGTGAGCGGACGGACGAGCCCTGGCGCCTACCGGCGGAGGTGATGTGCAGGGTTCAGCGCGAAAAGACGTGGTATTCGGCGCAGCGGGGGTGTATCCTGTGACCGTGCCAGGGCCAAAATGGAAATCCTGGTTGAAACTTAGCTGGAATGGCTTGGTTTGTTTTTCACCCATTGGGTGTTGGCCTCCATGGCGTCCTCATCGGGCTCTAGCCCCTATGAATAAAGACGCTCAAGGCCGCTGGAAGGTCGGGATGTCAAACATCAAATTGAAAATGCGGGGTAAAGTGTATCCCCACCGATTACGGGGCTGGCGACCATCGCAGCCGCCAACCCCGTAGCCCCCGCCGTGTATTCGCCGTTGCGAGTTTTGTAGGCACCCAGCATGCGGGCTCCCACGGTAATCACTTGGCTCTGATGAACAACCGGAGTGGCCCAGCTGTCCGTCTCCGAGCGGGTTGTCTTCCAGACGAACTCGCCGTTTTCCGCATTGAAGCCGCCGATGTAGGAACCGGCTGCGTGGTCAACCTGCAAAACGATTATCCCATCGACGAAGATGGGCGAACTTCCGAGCCCCACGAGATTTGAAAATGGGCCCAACTCGGTCTTCCATCGAAGGTTTCCCGAACCATCGTATGAGACCAGCCCGACATCTTGAAAGAATGCGTAGACGTTCATCCCGTCGGTGATAGGAGAGGGTGAGGCCGGCACATTCCCATTTCCAATCGGGTCGCTTCGCGCCCTTTGTGCCGAACGCTCCCATAGCAGCTTGCCCGAAAGCCGATCGAAGCACAGAGTGAGCAACTGACCGCCCTCATCGCCTGTGAGGAAGACATGGTCCTTGGTCAGCACAGGCGAGGACTTCCCTGGCGGGACAGCCGATTTCCAGATCAGGTTGGATTCGGGGTCCAACTTGATTGGGAACCCGGTGTCCTTAGAGATACCTGAACCGTTGGGACCGCGAAAGCGAGACCATTCCTCGGCAACCGAAGGTGCAGCCATTAATAAGAGAGTCAACAACAGGAATAGACCTCGGCCGAGCTTTTCGATGGCGCGGTAGTGGCTGATGGTTTGGCCGATCAAGATGGGGCCATTGTAGCGCTGTCGGGATTGCTGTTGATAACGATCTATCGCCATTTCGGCGGCCTGGGATTTTCAGCGGTCGCCGAACCCTACATGAACTTCGGGACGCCGGGCGTGGTCGCCTTCTTCTTCTTTCTGCCCGTGGCGCTGATTGGCGTTGACCGCCTGGACGCCTCGCGTCCGACCCGGTTGGCGCTGTGGGCGGTGCTGCTGGGGCCGCTGTTGTGGACGACGCGAAACAGTTTCGGCACGTTCTTTCGGCCGGCGTTGATGGGGTTGCTGGCGGTGGCGGCCGCGAGGTTCATTTCGAACTCCCTGGGTGGCGAGCAGGCGCCGAGGCTTCGTCGGGGCGGGCGGGTCGGCGGGCGGGTCGGCGGGCGTGAAGCTTTGGGGTCTATCCGCCGATCGGTTGGATAGGTCTATGCCCATGACTACTCCCAAGCCGATCGCCGAAGCTTCCGAGGAACAACAGCCATCGACGCCGCGCCAACCCGGAACCTCGGAAACACCGGGACCCCAAAGCCCGCCCCCGCTGTTTCCCGAGCGAGTACCGATTGCCTCTCCGGCCCTTCCGGACCCGGGTGAAGTGCTCGGGGAATTCGCGTCGGTGCTGCGGGGACCTCAGCTGACCAACGGTCCGCGCGTGGCCGCGTTGGAACAAGAAGCCGCTCGCTTTCTCGGGGTGCCGGAATGCGTCGCGGTGTCGAGTTGCACCTCGGGGCTGATGCTCGCCGAGCGCTGCCTGGGTATGCGGGGCGGGGTAATTATCCCGAGCTTCACGTTCTTCGCGGGCGCGCACACCTTGCTGTGGAACAACCTCGAGCCCGTCTTGGCGGATTGCGAGCCCTGGACGTTCAACCTGGACCCGAAAAACGTCGAGCAGCTGATGCATCCCGGGATCGCGGGCATTCTCGGCGTGCATATTTTCGGGTGTCCGGCGCAAGTCGAGGCGCTCGAGAGAATCGCCCGGCGTCACCAGATACCGCTGATCTTCGACGGCGCCCACGCCTTCGGAGCCCGTGTGGCGGGGCGCGGAGTCGCCGAGTGGGGCGACGTGACGGTTTTCAGCTTGAGTCCGACCAAACCTTTGACGGCGGGGGAAGGCGGCATCATAGCGCTGCATGACCCTGAGTTGGCCGGGCGGCCGCGGCAGGCGCGCAATTACGGCAAGGGGGCCGGCTATGATTGCGAAGTTTTGGGGTTGAACGCGCGCATGACGGAATGGCAAGCCGTGGCGGCGCGGGCGGGGCTCAAGCGGGTTGAGGCCGTGTTGGCGAACCGTCGTGCCTTGGCGGCGATCTACAACCGTTACTTTCGGGCGACGCCGGGGCTGCGGACACAATTGATTCCTTTCGGGTATCAATCCACCTACAAGGACTTCGCCGTACTGATAGACCGGCAACGTTTCGGCCGGGATCGGCGGGAAGTGGAATCCCTTCTGGCCGCCGACAATATTGAAACGCGGCGCTATTTTGACCCGCCCCTGCATCGCCAAAAGCTCTATCTGCCATGGGCGCCGCCAGCCCGCCGTTTGCGCACGACCGACCAAGTCAGCTCGCAAGTTCTTTGCCTGCCTCTACACGGGCGGCTCTCGGCAGAAGCCGTTCGGCGCATCGCGGGTCGGGTGGTTGGTTTGGGGCGTCCGGCTCGAGCCAAAGCTCGCGGGGCCGTCTGATGGGCGCGGCGGCCGACGTTCATCAACCCTAAAACAGCGGCACGGAACGACCGATTGAAGTATTGCGGGTTGACGTCCGGCCACCCGAGTGGCCCGGAAAAAATTGGGGACTGTACCAAGCGCCGACCGAATAAGCTCTGTTGAATCCAGAATTCGCCCGGCGCGAAGTGGACTCCTCCGAAAATCGCCCTGCGAAGGTATGACGCACTACATTTCCAGACGGGCGAGGTCACAAATCTCTTGAGCCGCGAAGCGGCGGCAGGAAAATAGCCCAGGGTGGAGCCGAAGGCGGAACCCTGGGTACGAAACAAATCAGGTCGACGAGCCCTGAAGGGGCGGCAGGAGCCTGTGTCCACATTTTCATGGCGGTATTATGAATCCGCGGATTCATAGAAACGGACTGTCCCCATTTTTTTCCCACTCGGGCAACCGTGCTCGACCGCAGGCTAGCCCGCTTTTCTCACCGCGTGGCGAGGCAAAGTGCATGAAAGGTCCGTCAGTACGAGGCGCGCGCCGCTTGGCGCGCGGAGGCGTACTTGAACAGTACGGTGAGCACGGCGAGCAAGCGCAACGAAGTAATGGCGGGCCTATCGTGTGCTTTGCTCGTCAGGCGGGTAGAGTCGAGGACGGGCGCGGGTGCTCTTGACGCCGGAGGCGTCGTGGTCCCGTTTCCCGTCCCCGCTCATCGAACCGGACGTGCGGATTTCCCGCATCCGGCTCTCCGACCGGCTTCCTCCCTCAAGCTGTCGCAGGCGGCGGACCCAAGTGCATCCGGCGCAGGCGGACCACGCCTAGGAGTCTGTCCGAGTATTCATTATCTTCTTGGAGAAAAAACAAAAGTGGGGGATAATGGTTTATGGGCAAAACCTACCGGGCCTACCTTCCCGAGCAGAAACTGCTGCTGCCTCCCAGTTTGCAGGATTGGCTGCCCGAAAACCACCTCGTCTATTTCGTCAACGACCTCGTTGATCAACTGGATTTGTCGGCCATCGAGAAGGTCTATGAAAGGGAGCAGCGCGGGCAGCCGCCTTATCATCCGCGGCTGATGGTCAAACTGCTGCTCTACGGCTATTGCCTGGGCGTGCGCTCCTCGCGCCGGATCGCCCGGCGGCTGGTCGAGGACGTAGCCTTTCGCGTGTTGGCGGCCGGCAACCAGCCCGACTTCCGCACGATCTCGGATTTTCGCAAGATCCACCTGGAAGCCCTCGAGGGGCTGTTCCAACAAGTGTTGCGGGTGGCGCTCGAGAGCGGGGCGATGAAGCTGGGTCGGGTGGCGCTCGACGGCACGAAGATGAAGGCCAACGCCTCCAAGCACAAGGCCATGAGTTACGGGCGGATCCAGCACAGCGAGCCACAGTTGGCGGCCGAGGTGAAGCAAATGTTGGCCGAAGCCGAAGCAGTCGACGCGGCGGAGGACGCGCGCTACGGGGCCGAGAAGCCGGGCGACGAATTGCCCGAGGAGTTGCAACGCCGGCAGACGCGGCTGGAGAAGATTCGCCAAGCCAAGCAGGCGCTGGAGCAACGAGCGAAGCAACGGGCGCAACAGCAAGCCGCCGCCGCGGGTCGCTGTGACGAGCTGGCGCGGCAAGCCGAACCGCGCGACAAAGATCAATACAATTTCACCGATCCGGAGTCGCGCATTATGAAAAGCGGCGACGGGTTCGTGCAGGGCTACAACGCACAGGCGGCGGTCGAGAGCGTGGCGCAATTGATTGTCGGGCAGACGCTGACCGAGGCGGCGAACGACAAAGAGCAACTGGCGCCGTTGGTGGAAGCGGTCGAGCGGCAGTCGGGGCAACGGCCCGACGAAGTGTTGGCCGACAGCGGCTATTGTTCGGAGAAGAACTTGGAATCGTTGGAAGCGCCCGAGAAGCCTGAGCAAAAGATCGAAGCGTATATTGCCGCCCAGAGACACCGGCGCGGACAACGGGCGTCGCCGCCGCGGGGGCGGATCCCGAGCCACCTCACGCGAGTCGAGCGGATGGAGCGCAAGTTACGGACGAAAGCGGGAGCGAAGATGTACGCGCAACGCAAAGGGATCGTGGAGCCGATATTCGGACAGATTAAACAAGCCCGCGGGATTCGTCAATTTTTGTTGCGGGGGTTGAAGAAAGTGCGGGGCGAGTGGGCCTTGGTGTGCTTGACGCACAATATTTTGAAGATGCACGGGCTGTGTGGCGGAGCGTGATGGAGAAAAACCGGGAAGGGGGCGCCGGCGAGGCGCATGGAGGGCTCTGGAAGCCGTTTTGGGCGGCCCGCGCGGTTTGTTTGTGGCGCCCGGCGGTCGACGAGCCTTCCGCGCCCGTGCGTCGCTGACCTCGGCGCCCGAATCTCCCGCCCTGCCGGAACTGTGCCAAGTTGTTACTCGGACAGACTCCTAGCGTGCCGAACACCACCTGGTCGCTAAACTGCCGGGCGCCGCGCGACGACACCTTCCTCCGCCTCCGCATAAATCCTCGCACTCGCTCGCACACGTGGTTGTCCACCGCCCGATACGCCATCAGCCGGGTGCCATAAGAGAAGTAATTCGACCAGCCCACCAACACTCGGTTAAGCCGTCCGCTCACTTCTTCCCAGCGCCCCACTTCAGCCGGACGCAACAGCGCATGCACCTTCCGCTTCAACCGTGCCACGCTCTTCTTCGACGGACTCGCTCCCAAATACCAATGACCGTCCTTCTTGAAACGATGCGGCCCGAACGTGTATCCCAGAAAGTCAAACCGCTCCTGCTTCGCTCGCACCAACTTCGTCTTCTCCCGGTTCAGGGTCAGCCCGATCCGCGTCATCGTCCGCTCGGTCCACTCCAGCGCCTCGGCTGCGCCGCCGCGGCTGAGAATCACGAAGTCATCCGCATAGTTAATGATCACGGCTCGAAACTCACTTCCCTTCCCCGTTCGCCGCCAATGCTTCAGAAAACGGTTCATGTACAGATTGGCCAACAAGGGACTGATCACGCCACCCTGCGGGGTGCCGCGCTTGCTCCGCTTGCCGCACGTCATCCGCCGGTTCCCGTTCTCATCCCGCCCTTCGACCGGCGTCTTTAACCACATCTTGATGACGTGTAAGACTTGCCGGTCCGAAATACGCCGCGCCACGCATTCGAGCAACTCGGCGTGCGGAATCGTATCGAAGTACTTCGACAAATCGGCGTCGACTACATCGGTGTAGCCTCCACACAGCAGTTTATGCACTCTCCGGATCGCGTCGTGCGCGCTCCGTTTCGGCCGGTAGCCATAGGCCTCCGGGTCCAAATCCGCCTCGAAGATCGGCTCGATCACCAGCTTGGCAGCGGTTTGTGCCACACGGTCCCGAAGGGTCGGGATGCCGAGCGGACGCTCGCCGCCGCCGGGCTTGGGAATCATCACCCGTCGCACCGGCCGAGGCCGGTAGCTCTTCGAGCGCAAGTCTTGTTGCAGGCTTCGCAACCACTCCTGGCGGCCTTGGAATTCGATCTGTTCAAACGTCACGCCGTCCACTCCCGCAGCCCCGCCGTTGGCCTTTGCCATCCGGTAGGCGTGCTCGAGAATGTCCCCGCGCCAGACCTTGTCCCAGAGCTGATAGAAGCGGAAGTTCGGCTCCTGCTTCGCTTTGAGATAAAGCTTCTTCTGTAGGGTCCTGATCTTTTCCGGCGTTGCCAGACTCATGTCAATCGCCTGATCCGACTCGGCTTCCGAAGCGTGCCGGAAGGCAGGGCCCTTCGCTCCCCCGGCGTTACCCAGCTTCCGCGCTACTACGGCCCTGTCCGACTCCCCGTCGAGTCCGCCCTCCTTACCGAGGACGGCGGAGTTGCGAACTCCACCCGCCGGGGCCTCCCTTTCTGCACTGCGGTCTCCCTTGGCTGACATGCCGTGCCCACTACCCCGGCGGACCGAACCGGTGCGCGTGTCGGTTGCTTCCCGGTTCGTGCGGCCTTCCCCGTATCTCAGGCGGGTCGGCGTCCGCGACTTCCCTTTCGAGGCCTGCTCAGGCTTACTGCGCGTTACGGCCTGTCGGCTTGCTCGCCCGGCTTTCTCCGGACTTTGTCACGAGGCTTCCGCTCGGCCGATTACTCGACCAAGCCGCTCGTCAGCTTCCATGCCTACCGACAACTACATGGGTGGGCTCCTTCCTCCCACAGGGTGTCCGCGCCGAAAAGGCGCACTGAAAAATGCGGGCTAGGGAGAAACTCATGAATTCATGCATACGGCGGCTTGCCGCTATTTCGATGATCTTCTTGTTCGGCGCGGCGGCCTCGGCCGGCGGGCCGTCCGCAGCGACGCTGAGCAGCAGCGGGCCGGTCTGGACGAACTCGACCGTGTTGCCCAGCGGCGGCCGGGTGCATGCGGGCGACCGCATTCGAACCGGCGAGGACGGCCTTGCAGTGATTACATCGCGGTCGGGCCGGATCGAGATTCGTCCCGGCAGCGTGGTCACTTGAAAGGCGGACGGAGTGGTGCTCGAGAGCGGATCGGCGGCCTCGAATGGCGCTGCGATCCGTTTTTCGGAGATGACGGTGCGGCCCGACACGGCCGAGGAAACCTGGTTCGTGGTGCTGCGGAACGGCGGGCGGTCCCAGGTCGCGGCCTACTGCGGCAACGTGACGATCGTCGCTCCCGGTTCGGCGCCGCTGTTGGTGCCGGCGGGCTCTTATGCCGTAGCGGGCGGCGAGCAAGGCACGGGTGAGCCGACCCGGAACGATGCCGATGCCGGGGCGCGGCCGGACGAAAAGACCAAGCAACACAAGGAAGACAAGAAAAACAAGAAGCGTCCGGCCGCCGCGGGCCGAGGCGCGGCGGCGGCCGGCGGCGTTGCCGGGAAGGCCGCCGGCGGGTGGACCATCGGATCGCTCAGCCATACGGCCAGCATCGCGTTAGCCGCCGGCGTCGGGGCGGTGGCCACGGGCGCGACGATTGCCGCGGTTACTCTCACAGAGTCGTCGCCGAGTCCCAGCGAGTAGGAGGGCCTCGGCGGAGCGTCGTTGTACCACCGACTAGCAGAGCCACCGGCCGGGCCTGATCATTCATGCGGGAAACTGGGTAGACAGATTGAAATCTCGATCAGCGAGTCCTTTGCCCCCCCCCGGTAGCGACCGGCACTCGTGCCGGTCCTAGTCCACAGTTGAGGCAAGCTCTCAGCTTGTCTCGCTTCAACTCGCCCCAATCCAAGTTGCACGTTAGGGCCGACACGAGAGTCGGTCGCCAGCGGACCGCGCGGCGCGCGCCCTCACTTCACCAGCCTTCCCGCCGGTCGTGACGATCGTAATGGGAGGTCGGCTTGGTCTTCGATGGGGGTGGGAATAACAAAGCGCTGCCCATCCGCGGTGAGGAATATCTGCTCCTCGACCTCGCCGATTTCATTGACAGGACAAACGTTCGGGTGATAGAGCGCCGCGGCGGCCTTCGCCTCTCGATGAAAGTGTCTATTGGCTTCCTAATTGCGCAACAAGTGCAGTGCGAGAGACTTGTACCAGGATTTCCATTTTGGCCCTGGCACGGTCACAGGATACACCCCCGCTGCGCCGAATACCACGTCTTTTCGCGCTGAACCCTGCACATCACCTCCGCCGGTAGGCGCCAGGGCTCGTCCGTCCGCTCACAGACGTTGATTGAGCGGACTGAACGGCGCTCCGGCCGACACTGCTCCCTGCGAAACCTTTTTGGAGCCAAAAACTGTTGATCCTCGCCCGGGCAACGCTACCCACCCGGCACAGGCAGCGCCCAGATCCTATGCAGCATGTCGCCGAACAGCCGCCGGTTCAGATGTCCTTCGGCCAACAGCAGCCAATAGTACCGCGCATGCTTGACCAGCCTACCGCCCGTCTTCATCAGGCGCTGTTGCAAGCTCGTCAGCGACCAGCTCTTGATCCGTTGCGGCAGCCCGAGCCTCCGCCATAGGTTCCCCAGGTTATAGGCCAGCACGCTGAGTTGCAGTCGCACTTCGTTGGCCCGGAACCGATGGCATGACAGCCTTGTCCAATGCGTCGCTTGTTTGCCTTCCTTGATCCACTGCTCCGCCGTGCCGCGCTTGTTGTAGAACCGCACCAGCGAGCGGCTCGGCAAGGCCATGCTCGTGACGATGAAACCGACGCGAGGAAACAACTCACCTTGGTGATGCTCGACCTTCGCAACAACCCGCCGGGACTTCGACCAGCTCGCGGCCTGATACCGAAAGCTCCTGTAGCGCACCAGGGGCTTTGCGCTCGGCCTGCCCGGCGGACGAAACAGGATATCTTCGATCTCCAGCTCCAGGCTCTTGTTGGCCGGGATGCGAATCACGTAGTCCACGCCGCGCTCCTCCAACGTCTCGTAAATATCCGGCTTGGCGAAGGCGGCATCGGCCCGGAACGTCACCTGTTTGCCCTCCGCCTGTTGGCGTTCGATTTCCGGCAGCAGCAGCTCGTCCCAGTCCTCGGCGCTGGACACGTTGCCCGGTCGCAACTTTGCCGCCAAGCAATCGCCGTGCTGGTTGAACAGCAACAGTGGGTGGTAGCAGACCGACTCGAAGTGGCCGTTGTAGGCGCTGCCTTCCTGCCGGCCGTGGACGGGGCTCTCGGTAGAGTCCATGTCCAGCACGACGCACGCGGAGTCATCACCGGCCTCGGCTTGCGCGATCAACTCGCGGTTCACCGCCATCAGCCCGATCAGATTCTCGTCGCCGGCGAGCATGGCGGTCTCGAAGCTCTGCAGCCGGGAGGTCAGCGCCGCGCCGCGATCCCAGTTCTTCTTCGAGCCAATCAGCCGAAAGGTTGGATCGGCAGAGACACGAACGGCGTCGTTGAGATCCTCGTAGCCCGCCAAGCGGGAGTAGACCGACTGTCGCAGCAGATCGACGAACGGGAACTTCTTGTTCGAGCCTTGCCGCGAATCCGTCAGATGCTCGTCTATCAGCTTGCCTAGTCCGAGTCGTTCGTCCAGTTCGCGAATGAGAATCAGCCCGCCATCCGAGGTGACTCGCGATCCTTGGAAATCGACCTTGAGAAATCCATTGAAGGTGAGCTGAAACGGTTTGTTTTCTTTTTCACCCATTGGGTGTTGATCTCCTCAGCGCCTTGAGTGCTTTCAAGCCCGCATAAATAAAGGCGTCCGAGTCCACCCGATGGTTAGCAGAACCGAAACTAAAGTGGAAATCCGGGATAACAATCGTTCCGTTGAACAACGATTTTTTTCAACGCCAAGCCTCTGAATCAGGCCGGGTTTCACACCTCCAGGTCCCGGCCGCGGTGGGAAAAAAGGGACACCGGACGGGAAGCCCCAGCGGGGCGCCGGAACAAGATTTCCCGCGCCCCTTCAGGGCTGTTTCGGCTATTGCCGCGGTCCTACGGCTGAAGCCGTGGGCTAAATTCCAGGGCCCCTGCCGGGGCCTGTGGGCGTGGATTTCCGAGTCCAACTCTACTTTCGATCGCTCGCGTCGCGAGAAAGGATGTCCCACATTTATGTCGCGCACCCCCTCGTCTTGAGCAACAAAGGGGTTCGGTTGGGGTTCGGTGACAGCCACCGACGCCGCCGACAGCCACCGAACCCGCCGCGCGCGACCCCGGCGGCGGATACCAGGGCCCTATGGCACGCGCCCCGGCGGTTTCGGCCCGCAATACCGTCTGCCCAATCGAATCTCCATCCATGTGAGATCGGAACAGTTGAATGCCAGCACAGTTGCGTGGCTGTCACCGTTCGGCGTTCCGTCACCGTTCGGCGTCCCGTTCGGCGACCGTTCGGCGGCGGGAGGCGTCAGGTAGGGGTTGGAGCACCTATTTCCTGCCGCCTTTTCAGGGCTCCACCCGATGGGGCCGCGACCTAGGGTTCCGCCGTTCCGGCTCCACCCTACGCTATATTCCTGCCGCCGCTTCGCGGCTGGAGTACTTCGGATTCTCGCTGGACACAGCGACATATCCAATACGCCCGAGAGAGGGTTTTCGGAAGAAAGGGCTTCATTCCTCGTGGACGACTTCGATCGGATTCAACCGTGCCGCTAGGCGGGCCGGATAGAGGCCGGCGACGATGGCCGCGAGGTAGATCAAGCTCAGCGCGGCGAGCAACAAACCCACGGGTTGGTGAAATTGGATCGTCCAGCCGAAGGACTGTTTGTTGATGACGAAAATCAGAATCAACGACAGCAAGAATCCCAAGCCCAGTCCGAGGACATTCGCAAACAGACCGAGCAACCCCGACTCGATCAAGATCAGCCGGCGGAGTTGGCCGGCGCTTGCCCCGAGAAAACGCAGCACCGCGATTTCGCGGCGGCGGTCTATCACCAGCGCCATTAGCGCGCCGGCCATGCCGAGAATGGCGACCAAGATGGCCACGGCCTCCAGAGCATAGGTGATGGCGAATGTGCGGTCGAAGACGCGCATCGAGACTTCGCGCAATTGGCGGTTTTCGGCGACAAAGAGATTGCGCTCGCCGGTGATGCGATCGACCTCGCCGCGCACGACTTCCTCTTGAGCGCCCGGGTCGAGATAGACGGCCAGGCTGCTCGGCGAGGGGTCGGGCAAATAGCGCAATAGCACTTCGCGGTCGGCGATGACGTATCCTCGCTCGTCGGCATAGTCGTAGTAAACGCCGAGAATTTCGAACGAGACCGAGCGGCCGGCCAAGGGAAGTTCGACGCGGTCGCCGGGGGTGAGCGAATGCTTGTCGGCGAACGGTTCGCTGACAATGACGAAATCACCTTGGGGCAGGCGGTGGATGATTTGCTCGGGGTCGCCGGAGAGAAAACGCAAGCGACTCGATCGCGAGAAGACGCGCGTCTCGCCCGCGCCCAATGTCGCCGGCCGACCGTTGTAACTGATCGCGTAGGCGCGAAAGCGATCGACGGCGGCGACGCCTTCGAGCCGCTCGATGCGGTCGGCGATCGAGACATCCATGGTGGGGTGGTTGCCCGCGCCGCCCGGACCGGCCGGCCGGATGTAAAGGTCGGCTCGCAGTCGATTGTCGAGCCAAACCTCCACGGTTTCGCGAAAGCTGCCCACCATGATCGCCACGCTCGCCATCATCGCCACGGCGGTGGCGAGCGTGGAGACCAGCACCGCCGTGCGGGCCAATGAACCGACCAGGCCGCGCGACGCGAGCAGTCCTTCGACGCCTAGCAGACGGCGAGCGGCCGGAGCCGCCGCGCGAACCATCACCGTCACCAGCGCCGGCGTCGCCAAGGCAGCGGCGGCGATCAGCAGCAAGGCCGCCAAGTAACCGGCCAACGGTTTTCCGTCCACGGGAGGCAGGCGCGAGGCCGCCCATGACGCGGCGGCGAGAGCGCAGGCCCAAGCTACTTCGCGGGGCAAGCGTAAGCGCGCTTCGTAGTGGCGGCGTCCGGCGGCCATGGCCTCGGTGGGCGGGATGCGGGCGGCTTCGCGCGCCGGGCCGAGGGCGGCGAGCAAGGTCACTCCAATGCCGGCCGCTACGCCGACCGCGACCGCCCAGGGCGTGAAGAGAATGTCTCCGGGGGTGCTGCTGACGTAGAGGGCTTCGACCGTGCGGGCCATCAACTCGACGGCGCCATCGGCGAGAACGCGTCCCAACGCGAAACCGAGCAGGGTTCCCAAGAGGCCGAAAAATGCGGCTTCCAACAAAACCGCCGTCAGCACTCCTCGGCGGGTGATGCCGAGCGCGCGCAGAATGCCGATCTCGGTGCGTCGCCGAACGACCGACACCGAGATGGTGTAGTAGATCAGGAACGCCCCGACTACCAAGGAAATGTAGCTCAGCACGCGCAGATTCCAGCGGAAGGCGCTGAGCATCTTTTGGTTCTCTCGGGTGCCGGCGCCCTGCGTCCGCAAGGCGACCCCGTCGGGGATCGAGCGGCGCAGGAGGGCTTCCCAACCGCCCTCGATTTCTTGGCTGGGAACGCGGATTTCAATGCGGTCGAGCCGCCCGGCGCGCCCCACCACCCGCTGAGCAAGGGCAATGTCCATCACGACGAGATCTTTGCGAACTTGCTCGGAAAGTTCGTCGTCGGCCAATACGCCCTCGACGACGAACGCGTGCCGTTGGTCATGGATGCCTAGGCGCAGCGTCTCGCCGCGGGCAAGACCCACGGCCGAGCCGACCCACACGGCGTTGCCTTCGGTGAGTGCCCCGACGTTGAACGATTCGCGCCACAGCACCGTTTCAATCGAGGTGTCTCCGATCAGATCGAGGCCCAGCAAGTTGACCGTGCGACGCTCGGGAAGCATGACCGCGGCCTCTTCGATCCGCGGGGAAACTTCGAGCGGATAGGGCAGCAGCGCCAAGTCGGCTAATAGAGTTTCGTCCACCCCGCCGACGGCGGTGACTTCGAAATCGACGTCGCCGACCAGCGATTCCATCGAAGAGCGAAACGACCCGGTGGCGGCCTCGCCGGCGAGTTCAATGGCCACCACGACGGATACGCCGAGCGCCACGGCGAACACCGTGAGCATCGTTCGGCCCGGCTCGGCGGCTAGGGGCCGGAGCATTACTCGGGCGAATAGGATCAGCGAGGCCATGGTGGGACGTTTCTTAGGAACGCGCGGCATTTATAATACCGCCATGAAAACGGGGTTCCGCAGCGTGGCGTGAGCGTCCACGCTCGCCGCGAACCGATTCATCGGTTCGTATCCGGGAATTTAGTTGGATCTCGCAAGGCGGCAATCCAAGACTCGCCCCGATGACTCGGGGCGCGGCAAGGCTGGAGCCTCACGCCACGTCGGGGGCGTTCGGCATTCCGAGCCTATTCTCGGGGGATCCGGACCGTAGTCGTCCATTTTCGCTCGAACATTTTGTTACGGGCGGGCTGGTCGAGAACTCTTTCCACGCTTCGCGAACTACGCGAAAACCGTAATCGGCGTATTCCAGATGCGGCGGAATGCTGCTGCGGGCGGCGCAGCGGGCGATCTTGATGTGGTGCCGCCAAGCGCCGCCTCGGGACGACCGCCGCACCGCTTCCTGTTCGCAGAGTGGGTTGGCGCGCGGCGAGACGGCGTAGAAACCGGCGTCATACCAATCGGCGCACCATTCGTGCACGTTTTCACACATGTCGAACAGGCCGTAGCCATTGGGCCCCGCTCCGCCGACGTCTTCGGGCCCGGTGCGCCAGCGAACCGCATAGTCGGTCCGCTCGTCGACCGGCTCGTCGCCCCACGGATAGATCTTTTCCTGGAGCCCGCCGCGCGCCGCCCATTCCCACTCCGCCTCGGTCGGCAGCCGGTGACGTCGACCGGTCTTTTCCGAAAGCCAGGTGCAAAAGGCTGCGGCGTCGAACCAACTCGTGCCGACAACGGGTTGACGAGGACGCGAGAGTTCCGGCTGCTCGCGAAACTTCGTCGCCTTGCGCCCGGTTACGCGGCAAAAAAGGTCGTACTCTTCGTTGGTTACCTGGAATAGGCCGAGGCCGAAAGCCCCGACGCTGACTTCGTGAACGGGGCGCTCTTCGTCGCGGCCGTCGGCGGCGCCCATCCTATAGACGCCCGCCGGGATGGAGACAATTTCGGGAATCGAAGAAGGAACCGACACGGGAAGGCGCGGCGACGGCGGGGGAGCCGCGAAAAACCGATTTTAGCAAGGCGCGCGAGTTCAGCCCGGTTTTACTCGCCGCCGACGGCCTCGATGCTTTCAATGGAGATTGCCTTCATGCCGTTCTTGTCGATTGCCTTGCCGGTGACGCGCACCGCTTTTTCGACGTGTTCGATGAGCTTATCGTTGGCGCCTTGATGGCCCGAAAGCGGAAGGTAGAGCATCTTCGATTCGCTGTCGAGGATGGCCAACGGAACTCCCGCCTTGGCGCATCGGATCGCGCAATCGGTGTGACCTTCGCCCTGGGAGTTATGGCCTAGATAGCAGGCCGTCCCGACGACATTGCCGGTGATGGTGATCGTCTTGGCCGCTTTCGGCTTGTGGCCGAGCAGAGGAGCGGCCAACAGCAGCAGCGCCGCCGCGAAGTATCGAATTTGAGTCATGCGAATCATCATGCGCCTCCTCGGCCCCGGCAGGCCGAAACGATGAGTCAGCCGGGCCGGCCGACTCTTAGCTTACCGCGACGGAGGCTCACCAAACCGAGCCGCGCGCGTCAGCAAGCGGTATTCGATGAGGTGGCCCGGAGGCGCCGAAAGTGGTGATCCTACAGCAGGTCGTTAGGTGGAACTCTGCATCCGTCGAGGCATTGCGCGGAATTCATGTCGAAAGGGATCGCATCGCGGAAAGTGCTCATCCCGGCCTTGCGGCACGATGCTTCCGCCACTTTCCTCTTTGCTGAACGGCCTCATCACATACCGCTTGCTGACGCGCGCGGCTCAGTTTGGTGATCGCTACTTCCCCTCGAGAGCTTCCACGATTCGATCGACATCAAACACGCATCCGCCCCAGGTACCGCCGCCCAACCGCTGCAAGGCAGCCCACAGTCGCGTGTCGTCGGGCAAGTCGGGGTGCGCCGCCAAGTCGGGGCGGGATTCGCGCCGCGCTAGAATCGCCGACCCTCGTGCACGGCCTTGCGCTGAATCGGTGTCTCCCGACGACACCGCATCGCCCTCTTCGCCCGCCTCGGCAATCAAATCGAGACTCCCTTCCAGCTTGTTGCAGTCGACGACGATCCGGACGCGGTCGCCGTCGACCAGTTTGCCGATCGGGCCGCCGGCAAGCGCCTCGGGGCCGACGTGACCGATACACGCCCCGGTCGAAACCCCTGAAAAGCGGGCATCGGTAATGACCGCGACCTGCTTACCGAACGACAAATACTTCAGCGCCGAGGTGATCTGATAAATCTCCTCCATGCCCGAACCCATCGGCCCGCAGCAAATCAACACGAGAACGTCGCCTGACTGAATCGAGCCGTTCTTGATGGCCTCGATGGCGTCGGCCTCGCGGAGAAAGACCCGCGCCGGGCCGGCATTGCGGTAAACGCCGTCTTCGTCGACAACGCTCGGGTCGATGGCCGTGCTCTTGACGACCGAGCCCTCCGGTGCGAGATTCCCGCGGCAGAAAGTGATGGTGCTCGTCAGGCCGCGCTCACGAGCTTGTTCGGGGCTGAGAATCACGTCGTCGGGGTCGACGCCGTCCTTTTCCCGCAACTGCCCTCGTAAGCTTTCGCGCCGCTCGGAGGCTTCCCACCAATCCAAGACCGCGTTCAACGTTTCGCCGCCCGCGGTCAAGACCGAGGTGTCGAGCAATTCCATTCGCCTCAGGTGCAACATCACTTCGGGAACGCCGCCCGCCAAGAAAGCCTGAACGGTCGGGTGGCCGACCGGGCCGTTGGGTAGCACGTCGACGAGCCTCGGTACCTGTCGATTGACGTCGGCCCAGTCGGCGACCTCGGGGCGCCGCACCCCTGCCGCGTAGGCCACGGCGGGTAGGTGTAATAGCAAGTTCGTCGACCCCCCGAAAGCCGCGTGCACCGCCATCGCATTCTTTACCGCAGCCTCGCTGACGACATCGGCGACCGTCAACCCGCGTTTCGCCTGAGCCGTCACGGCCCGCGCCGAACGCCGCGCCATGTCGCGCCAGATCGGTTGCCCCGACGGCGCCAACGCCGAGTGCGGCAACGCAAGGCCCAGCGCTTCGGCCACCACTTGCGACGTGGCCGCCGTCCCCAAGAACTGGCACCCACCGCCCGGCGATCCGCAAGCGCGACAACCCAGGATCGAGGCGTCGTCGAGCGACAGTTCGCCGTGAGAAAAACGCGCTCCGATGCTTTGGACCGCTCCCGCGTCTTCCCCATTCGACGCCAGCAGCGTAACCCCGCCCGGCACCAGCACGCAGGGCATTTCGTGCATTGACGCCAACGCGATCATCATCGCCGGCAGACCTTTGTCGCAGGTCGCGACGCCGATCACGCCGCGCCGAGTCGGCAGCGAACGGATCAGCCTCCGCAGCACGGTCGCGGCGTCGTTGCGATACGCCAAGCTGTCCATCATGCCCGGGGTGCCCTGGGTTCGGCCGTCGCAGGGGTCGCTGCAAAATCCGGCGAAGGGAATCGCGCCCAGCCCTCGCAGCTCCCGCGCGGCGGCCTCGACCAGCAACCCAACTTCGTAATGCCCGGTGTGATAGCCCAACGCCACCGGCGAGCCGTCGGGCGACCGTACGCCGCCCTGCGTGCTGAGGATCAGGTATTCCTCTCGCCCCAACTCGGCCGGGTTCCAACCCATGCCGGCATCCTGCGTCCAACCGAAAATATCGCCGCTGGGCCGTGTGCGAAGAATTTCAGCGGTCAGCGGCAGCTTGCCCTCGGGGCCCGGCTTGCGGGTTTCGATGGTGAAAAGCGAAGAGTCGAGGGAATCGTAAATCTCATTCATCGTGGTGCTCTCGATCTTGAACTAACGCCCGGAGGGCCGGCGCGCCCGATCGTGCGCGCCGGCGGCTTCGCTTGCCCCAGCGGCTTCGCTTGCCCCGGCATCACTTCAATCACGGTTCTCATGGTTATCATAGGCATGGGCTCGCGTGGCGAGGCCCGTACGCATCGCAACCACCCCAAGGGACTCTCCACGCGATGGGAAGGCGTGTAATCATGGCCGATGAACAAATCACCCGCGAGTATCTCGATCAACACTGGATGCCCTTTACGGCGAACCGCGATTTCAAGACCTCCCCACGACTGCAAACCCGCGCCGAAGGCGTCTACTACTGGAACGAACGCGGCGAAAAAATTCTCGACGGCTGCTCGGGCCTCTTCAACGTCGCGGCCGGCCACAGCCGTCCCGAGATTCGCGAAGCCGTCCATCGGCAATTGGGAGAGCTTGACTACATTCCCCATTTCCAGCTCGGCTTCCCCGGATCGTTTGAGTTGGCGCGGCAATTGGCCGAGATCACGCCGGGGGACCTCAACCACATCTTCTATACGTGCTCGGGGTCGGAAGCGGTCGAAACCTCGCTGAAAATCGCTCTGGCCTATCACCGCGCCCGGGGCGATGGGCATCGCGTTCGGTTGGTCGGCCGCGAGCGAGCCTACCACGGCGTCAACTTCGGGGGCATGTCGGTCTCCGGCATCGGACGCAACAAGGAAGCCTTCGGTACGGGTTTGCCGGGCGTCCACCATATCCGCCACACCTGGTTGCCCCAGAATCGCTTCGCGAAAGGCCAACCCGCGCACGGCGCTTATCTGGCCGACGACTTGGAACGGCTGGTGCAAACCTTCGGCCGAACCATCGCCGCCTGCATAGTCGAGCCGATCGCCGGGTCCACCGGGGTTCTCGTCCCTCCCAAGGGGTACCTGCGGCGGCTGCGGGAGATATGCGACCGCCACGGCATCCTGCTGATCTTTGACGAGGTCATTACCGGCTTCGGCCGCCTCGGCGCACCCTTTGCGGCGCAGGCTTTCGAAGTCACGCCGGACCTGATCACGATGGCCAAGGGCATCACCAACGGGTGTCTGCCGATGGGAGCCGTCGCCGTCAAAGACGGCATCTACGACACCGTGACCCAAGCCGCCGACGAAGGCGTCATCGAATTTTTCCACGGCTACACTTATTCGGGTGCGCCGGTGTCGGTGGCCGCGGCGCTGGCCGTGCAGGAAATCTACCGGCGGGAAGGCCTGTTCGAGCGCGCCGCCGAGATGTCGCCCATCTTCCTGGACGCGCTGTTCTCGCTCGAAGGTCTGCCGGCGATCGCCGACATCCGGGGCTACGGCATGTTGGGAGGCATCGAGCTCGTTCCCGGCGAAAAGCCCGGCCGACGGACCCATGAAGCCTACTTGCGTCTTTACGAGGCGGGATTGATGACCAAGGCCACCGGCGACGCGCTGCTGATCGCGCCGCCCCTCATCGCCAAGCAATCCCACATCGAGATGATGGCGGAGCGTTTGAAAACGGTTCTCAGCGCTATTTGAGGAATCGTCGACAGTTCGCGCAAGGGGTCGCGGGGGGAAAATCGGGGCAGTCTGGGAGAGTCGCGCCCCAATGCTCTTCACTTAAGGATCATTACGCAGGGAGGGATATCATCCTCGAAGGAAACTCGGCGGTGGTGTTCCTCCTGATTGGCGATCTAGCCCGCATTTCTCACCGCCTGACGGGCAAAGTACACGATAGGCCCGCCATTACTTCGTTGCGCTTGCTCGCCGTGCTCACCGTACTGTTCAAGTACGCCTCCGCGCGCCAAGCGGCGCGCGCCTCGTACTGACGGGCCTCTCATGCACTTTGCCTCGCCACGCGATGAGAAAAGCGGGCTAGCGCCGCACGGCGGCAGGATTCGCTGATTGGAGAACGGGCCGTCGTTGTTTCGTCGAGAACAACGACGTGAACCAAGATGGTGGCGAAGGGGTGAGCCATGTCCGGCGTCCCGCTGGGGCTTTCCGTTTGGTGTCCATTTTCCCACGGCTGAAGCCGTGGGCTAAATTCCAGGGCCCCTTGCCGGGGCCGCGGAGCCTGTGTCCGTCCTCGAATCCCTTTCAGGGCTCGCGCCTCGGTTGATTACGTACCTGGGGTTCCGCCTTTGGCTCCACTCCAGGCTATATTCCCGCTGCCGCTTCGCGGCTGTAGTGGCTCGTGATTTCTGCGGATGCAACGTAATGCATAACACGCTCGAAAGGGGAGTTTCCGAAGAGGCGGGCTCGGCTGCTTACAGTTCAGCCCTTTTGCTACCCCAGTTCCAGCTCGATCGTCGCGACAGCGTGCTTGGGCAAAGTGACCGAAATCGTCGAGCCGGCCGTCTCTACCGCCAGAGGCGCTAATCCCACTTCGCTGGGATTGTCGAAGGTATTGCCGGCGCTCGCGTCGTCATGGGTGAGAACGCGCGCCCGCGCCTCGCGAATCGAACTTCCATCGCCCAACCGCAAGCGCGCGCCGACGGCGTGGTCCAGCGACGGGTTCGTCAACGAAACGGCTAGGCGTTTCCCTTTGATCGAGGCCGAGCCCGACAGCCCCGGCATCTCCCCGGAGATCGTCTTCATCGGGTCTTTGGGCCGTGAGCCGTCCGGGGTGGCTCCAGCCAGCAGCGGCACCGTCATCTCGTCCACATGGATCGCCAAGGGCACGCGTTTGGCCCC
This sequence comes from Bryobacterales bacterium, assembly GCA_965238125.1. Classification (GTDB taxonomy): domain Bacteria; phylum Acidobacteriota; class Terriglobia; order Bryobacterales; family UBA6623; genus UBA6623. The sequence continues at coordinate 3,716,269 of OZ250179.1, forward strand.
CATATGGGGCGCGTATAGTTCGAAAGCATAGTAGACGGGCGTGCGGATGAAATTGTCTTCGTGGGCCAGAAAGAGCGAATGGATGCAGTTGACCGTCTGCGCCACGTTGGCCATGGCAAACTTTTCGCAATGCCGGTTGAAGATATCGAACGTCAGCGCCGTGTGAACGCCGTCGCGCAGCGTCATCGGCTGACTGAACAGGTGACCGGGTCCCGACAACGGGCCGTCCTGATACCAATTGCCCCACTCGTCGAGCACAAATCTCGTATTCCGCGCTGACTCGTATTGCCGCATCGCCTCCCAGTGCTTGAGAATTACGTCCTCGGTTCGCAAGCCTTCCGTCATCACGGTGTACCAGCCGGCCGCGCCGAAATCCTCGCACTTGAAATCGTGCCCGGCGAACAGCACCCTATAGAAGCTGTAAAAGTGCAGTCCGTAGCCGTCGACGCGGGCTCCCGATTCGTCGGCGACGCCTTCAAAGAAACCCTTGGTCCAGTCGATGTCCAAGTCGCGGTCCCTGGCGTGGCCCTCCGGCCCGGCGGCCACCAGGAAGGGTCGAACATAGCCCGGGATCTGCGTTACCCACTGGCGGTATTTCTGGGCGTATTCGCGCGGCGTCATGTCGCCGCCGCAGCCCCAGCTTTCGTTGCCCACTCCCCAATACCGAACGTTAAAAGGGTCGGGCGAGCCGTTGGCCGCGCGCTCATCCGCCAGGCTCAGCATGCCCGCCGGCGCGTTGCAGTAGGACACCCAGTCGTAGAACTCTTGCGGCGTCGACGATCCAATATTGGCCGCCACGTAGGGCTCCGAATTGGTAAGCCGGCAAAGATTCATGAACTCATGCATCCCGAAAGCATTTGTCTCGGTGCTGTCGATGTTCTCCGGTAGGGCGCGATGCCAGAAGTTATAGGTTCGCGGGCGGTCTGAAGCCGGGCCGATGCCGTCACGCCAGTGATAGCCGTCGGCAAAACATCCTCCGGGCCAGCGGATGTTCGGCACATCGATGCGATTCATGTCGTCGAGGAAGCTCTTGCGGATGCCGTCGACGTTCGCGATCTTCGAGTCGCGACCTACCCAAATGCCGTCGTAGATCACGCCACCAAGATGTTCGATGAAATGCCCGAAGAGGTGGCGGTCCACGGTTGGCTCGGACTCGGCGGGGCTGATGATGATCTCCGCATCGGCGGCGAAGGCCGGACGCACCGAGGCGGCAAGCGCCGCGCCAGCCGCGGCCGTGAGAAAGTTTCGTCGATTCATGGCGGTTTCCTGTTTCCTGTCAAGTGAGATTGATCGAATGAAAGAGTAACAAAATCGTTCCGCTCCCGGTTCACTACTTCGCTCGCGGTCATTATTCGGTGAGTGTCACCGAACCCGCCCAGATCTCCGGCCTGCAGCGGGGTGTCTTACGATGAGGGGAGTTGAGGTTAGAGACGTTTGCGACAGAGGGGTGTCGGCAACTGTCGGGCCACCTTGAGGACAGCCGATTTTTCTGAGTATTGGGGGCGCAGGTGAAAGGCGCTTTAAGTGACTTAATTGCAGTAACATAACGTCCTTTATGTTACTCCGATGGTAGCACGTCGGCGGGGGTCGTCAACAGAGGGATCTGCGCGAAGGCGGGTTCTGGCTTCAGCTTTCCGGCCCCCGATCCACTAGCTCGATAGACCAGTCATCGAAGCCGTTGCCGTCGTTCGACAGCAGAAGCCACTGCGTGGCCGGTGTGAGCGCTTCATAATAGACTTCACACCGGAGATAGTACCGGCCGCGTGCAAGCTTCCAGGCGGGATTCTGCCAGTTGGGAAACAAATAGCTTTCGTTGCTGAAAATCCAGCACTCTTCGCCGCCCTCAAATTTCACGGCGATGCCGACTTGCTCATGGGAATAAGAGTGCACATCAAATCGCTGACCCAGCGGAAACCGGCTCGTATCGGGTATCTGGGAAAGATCCTCGCCCACCACTTGGGTGCTGTACGGCTCCAAGCTTCCTGAACAGCGCGCCGTGATGCGCTGCCCGATCGCGCGGCTGCCGTCGGTGTTGAATACGTCCAGAAGCGCGCGGCAGTTCAACGCAGCCCTACGAGAAAGGAATGGCCAACGTGCTCTCGCCTGTTTGATCTTTATCTGCAGGAACTGATCCCGCATTTTCAATTTGATGTATGAGCTTCAGACCATCCAGCGACCTTCAGCGTCTTTATTGATAGGGGCTAGGAGTCTGTCCGAGTATTCATTATCTTCTTGGAGAAAAAACAAAAGTGGGGGATAATGGTTTATGGGCAAAACCTACCGGGCCTACCTTCCCGAGCAGAAACTGCTGCTGCCTCCCAGTTTGCAGGATTGGCTGCCCGAAAACCACCTCGTCTATTTCGTCAACGACCTCGTTGATCAACTGGATTTGTCGGCCATCGAGAAGGTCTATGAAAGGGAGCAGCGCGGGCAGCCGCCTTATCATCCGCGGCTGATGGTCAAACTGCTGCTCTACGGCTATTGCCTGGGCGTGCGCTCCTCGCGCCGGATCGCCCGGCGGCTGGTCGAGGACGTAGCCTTTCGCGTGTTGGCGGCCGGCAACCAGCCCGACTTCCGCACGATCTCGGATTTTCGCAAGATCCACCTGGAAGCCCTCGAGGGGCTGTTCCAACAAGTGTTGCGGGTGGCGCTCGAGAGCGGGGCGATGAAGCTGGGTCGGGTGGCGCTCGACGGCACGAAGATGAAGGCCAACGCCTCCAAGCACAAGGCCATGAGTTACGGGCGGATCCAGCACAGCGAGCCACAGTTGGCGGCCGAGGTGAAGCAAATGTTGGCCGAAGCCGAAGCAGTCGACGCGGCGGAGGACGCGCGCTACGGGGCCGAGAAGCCGGGCGACGAATTGCCCGAGGAGTTGCAACGCCGGCAGACGCGGCTGGAGAAGATTCGCCAAGCCAAGCAGGCGCTGGAGCAACGAGCGAAGCAACGGGCGCAACAGCAAGCCGCCGCCGCGGGTCGCTGTGACGAGCTGGCGCGGCAAGCCGAACCGCGCGACAAAGATCAATACAATTTCACCGATCCGGAGTCGCGCATTATGAAAAGCGGCGACGGGTTCGTGCAGGGCTACAACGCACAGGCGGCGGTCGAGAGCGTGGCGCAATTGATTGTCGGGCAGACGCTGACCGAGGCGGCGAACGACAAAGAGCAACTGGCGCCGTTGGTGGAAGCGGTCGAGCGGCAGTCGGGGCAACGGCCCGACGAAGTGTTGGCCGACAGCGGCTATTGTTCGGAGAAGAACTTGGAATCGTTGGAAGCGCCCGAGAAGCCTGAGCAAAAGATCGAAGCGTATATTGCCGCCCAGAGACACCGGCGCGGACAACGGGCGTCGCCGCCGCGGGGGCGGATCCCGAGCCACCTCACGCGAGTCGAGCGGATGGAGCGCAAGTTACGGACGAAAGCGGGAGCGAAGATGTACGCGCAACGCAAAGGGATCGTGGAGCCGATATTCGGACAGATTAAACAAGCCCGCGGGATTCGTCAATTTTTGTTGCGGGGGTTGAAGAAAGTGCGGGGCGAGTGGGCCTTGGTGTGCTTGACGCACAATATTTTGAAGATGCACGGGCTGTGTGGCGGAGCGTGATGGAGAAAAACCGGGAAGGGGGCGCCGGCGAGGCGCATGGAGGGCTCTGGAAGCCGTTTTGGGCGGCCCGCGCGGTTTGTTTGTGGCGCCCGGCGGTCGACGAGCCTTCCGCGCCCGTGCGTCGCTGACCTCGGCGCCCGAATCTCCCGCCCTGCCGGAACTGTGCCAAGTTGTTACTCGGACAGACTCCTAGAGCCCGATAAGGACGCCATGGAGGTCAACACCCGATGGGTGAAAAAGAAAACAAGCCGTTTCAGCTCACGTTCAATGGATTTCTCAAAGTCGATTTCCAAGGATCGCGAGTCACCTCGGATGGCGGTCTGATTCTCGTTCGCGAACTGGATGAACGACTCGGACTCGGGAAGCTGATCGACGAGCATCTCAGCGACTCGCGACAAGGCTTGAACAAGAAGTTCGCGCTGGCCGATCTGCTGCGGCAGTCGGTCTACAGCCGACTCGCTGGCTACGAGGACCTCAATGACGCCGTTCGAGTATCCGCCGATCCGACCTTTCGCTTGATCGGCTCGAAGAGGAACTGGGATCGCGGAGCAGCCTTGACCTCGACGCTGCATGGCTTCGAGACGGAGATGCTGGCGAGCGAAGAGAACTTGCTGGGGCTGATGGCAGTGAACCGGGAGCTGGTCGCGCAAGCCGAAGCTCCCGACGGTTCAGACCGCGTGGTGCTCGACATGGACTCCACGGAGAGCCCCGTCCACGGCCAACAGGAAGGCAGTGCCTACAACGGACACTTCGAGTCCCTCTGCTATCACCCGCTGTTGCTGTTCAACCAGCACGGCGACTGCCTAGGCGCGAAGCTGCGTCCCGGCAACGTGCACAGCGCCGAGGACTGGGACGAGCTGCTACTGCCGGAGATCGAACGACAACAGGCGGAGGGCAAACAGGTGACGTTCCGCGCCGACGCCGCCTTCGCCAAGCCCGAGATCTACGAGGCGATGGAGGAGCGCGGCGTGGACTACGTGATTCGCATCCCGGCGAACAAGAGCCTGGAGCTGGAGATCGAGGACATCCTGTTTCGGCCACCGGGCAGGCCGAACGCCAAGCCCCTAGTGCGCTACAAGAGTTTTCGCTATCAGGCCGAGAGCTGGTCGAAGGCAAGGCGAGTTGTCGCCAAGGTCGAGCATCACCAGGGCGAACTATTCCCGCGCGTCGGATTTGTCGTGACGAGCATGAGCTTGCCGAGCCGCTCGGTCGTGCGGTTCTACAACAAGCGCGGCACGGTGGAGCAGTGGATCAAAGAAGGCAAACAGGCCACGCACTGGACCCGCTTGTCGTGTCACCGCTTCCGAGCCAACGAGGTACGGCTGCAACTCAGCGTGCCGGCCTACAACCTGGGCAACCTGTGGCGGCGGCTAGGGCTGCCGCAGCGAATCAAAAGCTGGTCGCTAACGAGTTTGCAACACAGGTTGATGAAGACCGGCGGTCGGCTGGTCAAGCATGCTCGCTACTACTGGTTGCTGCTGGCGGAGGGGCATCTGAACCGGCGGCTGTTCGGTGACATGCTGCATAGGATCTGGGCGCTGCCTGTGCCGGGTGGGTAGCGTTGCCCGGGCGAGGATCAACAGTTTTTGGCTCCAAAAAGGTTTCGCAGGGAGCAGTGTCGGCCGGAGCGCCGTTCAGTCCGCTCAATCAACGTCTGTGAGCGGACGGACGAGCCCTGGCGCCTACCGGCGGAGGTGATGTGCAGGGTTCAGCGCGAAAAGACGTGGTATTCGGCGCAGCGGGGGTGTATCCTGTGACCGTGCCAGGGCCAAAATGGAAATCCTGGCTTAAGGATTGCTCGGCTTTCGTGCATAGATTTTCAGCCTAAGATCATGCACCCCGGCCGCCACAAGAAGACGGTTGCGGAAATGAACCCGGGGCGCGGCGGAATCGGACATTCTTTCCTACGCCCCATCCGGGGCTTATCTTGATTGGATCGGGGACCCCGGGTTTCGCTTCGCTTCACCCGGGGCTACTGTCCCGGCCAGGGGCCGGCGTCGGGGTGAGAATCCGTTCGCTGACACCACCCGCGGTAGAGAATCTGTCGTCCTTACGTTAGCGCTTATGGGCGTAAGTCCAGGGGCTGACGCCCCCGGTCCAGTATTAACGAATACCACTACAGCTCGAGGTGCTGGAGGCGGTTGGCGTATTTTCGTTAGCGGCCGAACCCGGCCAAGTTGGGTTTGACTTCGTCGAAGTTCCGCTCGAGGCGGGTCGCCTCCCGCTTGCGGCCCTGCCCGCGCAGCCACTTCGTATAGGCGCCGGCGACCGCGGTGGTCTTGGGGTGGTCGGGACCAAGCAACTTCTCGAAAATGGTCAGTGAGCGCTCGAAAAGCAGGCCGACCTCCGCGCCGCCTCGGCCGTGTTGGCGAAGAACGGCCAAGTTATAGAACGTGGTCGCCATCTCCGGGTCGTCGTTGGATTCGGCTTTCTCTCAAATGCGCGCCGCCAGCCGGAAGATTCGTTCAGCTTGCTCGGCCTCGCGCTGCACGCTGTAAATCTCTCCTAGATCATTGAGCAGCTTGGCAACTCGTGGGTGGTCCTTGGGAAGGTGTGTCTTCGTGATGTCGATCGATCGCCGCACGAGCTTTTCAGCCTCGGCGAACTGCAATCTCTCGCGGTAGATTTCCGCCAACTGTTCGAGGGTCGCCGCGACTAATTCGTGCTTCGGCCCGAAGGCTTCCTCGCGGATCGACAGCGCCTCTCGAAATAAGGTCTCCGAGGTGCCGAGCGACCCGGCGGCTGCCTGCACCACACCCATCGCGTTGAGGCATTCCGCCGTTTCCGGGTGGCGCGGCCCCAAATGTTTTCGCGCCAGCGAATCGGCCCGCCCAAGAAAATCAATCGCCTTGCCGTGTTTGCCCTCAAAGAAATACGTCAGGGCCAACTGACGCAAAGCCTTGATCGCCGCTGGCGGCTTGGCGGTGGATTCGATCATCGCAATCCAACGCTCGTAGGAAGGTTCCGCTTCCCGGAACAATCTTCGGCTCCGCAAAAACTCCGCCAGATTTAGATGTGCCCGACCGACCTGTGGATGATCGACGCCCAGCGCCGCCTCAAAGATACGAACCGCGTCACGGTACAGCCTGTCCGCCGCCAAATCGTTTCCGCTTGACTCATAAAGCTCGGCCAGCGCCGTCAGCGAGAATGCCTCGCGCGGATCGTCCGGGCCGAACTCTCTCGCCCGCTCCAGCGACACCACTATTGCATCTTCGGCCCGGCGATATTGCTGCCGCGCTGTGAGCGTGCGACCCGCCTCAAGCGCCTTGCGCCACTCTTTGTCGGATGCCTCGCCTTTCGCGGAAGCCGTCGCTCCAACGAGCACGACGAAAAGCACCAAAGCCGCAACGGCGGACCGACAAAGCTGCCGGCGGCAAGGCGGAGACAATTCTCCTATCAACCTGACACCGCAGGGTCGGCGCGGCGAAGGCATTGCATGGGAAAATCGCAAAATGGGACCTTTTATAGAACTTTTACATACTTACAGCCTGGAACCCCCTCGGTCATTCACCTGAATTATCAATGACAACGTTCTCGGGAAATATAGGACCGAAGTCACCCCAGACATACGACGGTGGGGTGGCCGCCCGGTTCCCGGCCCGTGCTCGACACTCCCTATCTTTCCCGTCGGCCGTTCGTCCCTCACCCCGCCACGGCAAGCTACACTGATGGCCCGGCTCGGCCGGCCGAGTCCACGATGACGCTCCCACGGCAATCCCTCCACCCCCGGCGCGCCGCGCGCGCCCGCGAGCTGGCCGAGCGATATCCGGCGTCGGCCGAAGGCTTGCGCTTCATTGCCGCCGTCATCGACGAGCAAGCCCGAGTCGGCGGCGACATCGTGGACCGTTCCAGCGCCGCGGGCGCCGGCGAAACCGCGCCGGGCGGCCCGACCGACTTGAACGAACTCACCCGACACAGCCGGGCACTGGTTGACCTCGTCTTGCGGGAGGGGCCGTCGCCTCTACGCAGCGAGGCCGAGCAACTTGACGAAAAACGCTGCCGTGAGGCTCTCGATCGTTTCGCTCGCCGGGAAGATACGACCTCGCCGCTCGCCTTCTTCGCGCACGTTCTTTGGCAAGCCGTTTGGGCGATTCGGTTTCCACACCCCGGAGATCTCGCCGGCACCCCGGAAGCCGGCGGAACCCCGGGACCGTCGGCAAACTGCTCCCGCTGCGGCCACGCGCCCCAGCTCGGCGTCGTTCGTCCGGTCGGCGACGGCTCGGAGTTTAGGCTGGTCTGTTCGTTGTGTCTGGGAGAGTGGTCGTTTCCTCGCAACGGCTGCCCGGCGTGCGGAGAGTCCGAAGAAGGGCGAATCGCCTACTACGGCGCTGCGGACGAATTCGTCCATCTTCAAGTACGCGCTTGTGAATCGTGCCGGGGCTACCTGCTACAGGTCGATGCGTCGAAGGAGCCGCGGGCCGTCCCCGATATTGACGAGATGGCGGGACTGCCGCTCGACGTGTGGGCCAGGGGCCAAGACTTGCGGAAGTTGGTTCCCAACTTGTTGGGCATCTGAAGAACCTGCCGGGCATTTGAAAAGAAAGAACCGAGGTCAATCTTCCTCGACCGCCTCAAAGAGACGGTCGACGAACTTCGCCACGAAAGCCGTCCCCTCCACATCGTTCACCCGCAGGACATGGGCGCCCGACAGCAAGGCCGTCGTCATGGCGGCGATCTCGGCATATCGACGCTCGTCGTCGGAGGCCCGAACCGACTCGGTCAAGAACCTTTTTCCCGAAAAGCCGACCAAGAACGGTTGCTGTAAGCCCGCCAAAAGGTCGAGGTTCGATAGGACGACCAAGTTCTCAGCGCCCCGCTTGCCCTGCTCAAAGCCCGGATCGAGCACGATCCGGCGGCCATCGATGCCGGCGGCACGTGCCCGCGCCACGGCGTTATCGAGGTCCTTCACAATTCCGACGACCGGGTCCGCCAGCACCGGCAACTTGGCCCAGCTCTCGGGCGTTCCACGACTATGCCCCAAGATCAGCCCGGCGTCGTAGCGGTTGACGACGGTCGCCACCGGCGGATCGAAGCACAAACCACTCCAGTCGCGAATGATATCGGCGCCCAAATGGAGCACCCGTTCCGCAGTGGCGGCGTGATGCGTCGTGACGGAGACGGGAATGTCCACGTTGTGCCGGAGTTTACGCAAGATCGGGACGAGCCGGCGCAACTCGTCATCCGAGTCGGGAACCGAGACGGTCGGGCGGCTGCGGTGCCCGCGCCCCTCGCCGAAGACTTGCAGATCGAGCAGGTCGGCACCCTGTTGGTGCATCGCGAGGGCCTGTTCGAGCAAAGCGTCAGGGGAGACGCGATCGTCATCCGAAGTCGCGGCCGAACCCGCGTCGAGAACCCCCATCAACAGCGTCCGCGGGCCGAGAACCAGCTCACGGTCTCTAATTTTCCAAGGGAAACGGTTGCGAACGAGGTTCATGAGAATGATTCAACCGAACTCGGAGCGGGCCGCCGCTGCTCAACAAATCTCTCCGCATTGTTTCACAGCGGGCGCGTGCGAACGAAGGCGACATCCCGCGCAACCCGGGTTACCAGCCCGCCGGTCGAGGGCGGCCCGGGGGGTTAGCCCGGGGGTTAGCCTGGGCTAACCGAACTCAAACGCCGCGATTCCGAACTGCATGGCGCGCTCGCCCAAGGGGGTTTCGGCACTGCCGGGCCGCATCGACCTCGCCATTCGAATCAGCCGGCGCCTCGGTGCAAAACCCCACCGCCCGGCCAGGTCGGGCGCCGCCGGGTGATCGGGAAACAGGTCCCAGGCAAGGGTGCGGCCGCGGTAGTGAGGGAGCACATCGCCAAGCAAGATCGACGCAGCCGTCGAAGTGCGCGCGACGAACGGTCCCAAGCACCAAAACCGCGCACCGGGACGAACCAAGACCTGCGCATCGTCGCGGCAAAACGAGTCGGCCTGTGAACCTGCGCGCAGCGACGCGATAATGCGGTGGCGGTCAAGCCCGAAGGCCTGGGCGTCCAATGCCTGGTCCCAGCCGCTCGTCCATTTCTCACCGGTACCGGCCCCCGCTTGCTCACTGATCGTACCGACCCAGCGTTCGACGGCGCATTCCTCGACAAACCCCAGCCGTTCGTAGACCGGACGCCCCATCTCGGTCGCATCGAGCTTGATTTCGCGCACGTCACGGTCGTGGAGGTATCCGAGAGCCGCTTCCATCAACGCAGTGCCGATTCCTTGGCGGCGGTGGGCGGCGTCGACCAACATCATCCCGATCCAAGCGAGCCGGTCGCCGTACGTCACCGTCGTCACCGTGCCGACCACATCTCCCGCCCGCTCGAAGACCAGACAACCCTGGGGCTCGATTTGAAGCACGGTCAGCCAGTCGTGCTCGGTCTGGTTCCATCCCTCGGCGTCTTTCAAACGCATCGCCGTCGGGATGTCCGCCGCCGCCATCGGACGGATCACCTGCGGTCCCGCCTTCGTTCGTAGAGAAAAAAGCCCGCCACCGCCGCGCCCGCGACCACCACGGTGATGCCCAACGAAAAGTAGTCTCGCTCATAAAGCTGCGAACCGATCATCGTGCTGAAAAGCAGCGCCGGCGCGCGGCCCAACCCTGAAAGCACTACGAACTCGCCCAACTTGAATTCCGTCAGCCCGACGGCGAACGACATGCTGTCCTTCGGCATCCCGGGTATCAGAAACAGGGTGAACAGCGCCGATTTGCCCCTCCGCGTCTCGAGGGCGTGATCGATCTTGCCGAGCCGTTGCTTCCCGAGAATCCGCTCCATCACCGGTCGGCCGACCAGGCGCGAAAATCCGAAGGCGCACGAAGACCCCAGCATGATGCCGACCCAGGAATAGAGAAAACCCGCCCAGGCTCCGAAAACAAACCCGGCCGCGACCTGGGTCACTTCCCCCGGGATGGCGAAGATGACGACTTGGACGAACTGCACGCCGACACACGCCAAGGGCCCCCAAAACCCCTCCTGGCGCAAGGTATCGACGAGCTGCTCATGGTCGCTGAGGCGGGCGGCCCAACCGGATTGAAAAGCATAGTAGCCGACCGCCAGGAAGGCGAGTAACAGCAGCAGAGCGAGGATTTTCCGCATGAGGAAGCAATCCCGTATTCTACCCCGGAGGTCGGCGGAGGCTTTTTCCCAACACTCCCTGCGGCGTCCTCCCTCGGGTGGTCGGCAAACACGCTGATATCCCGCGGGTGGGCTTACGGTCACGGTAGGCATTTCCAGTTCATTTTTCGGGCAAAAGCGGTTTCAGCGACCGATGTCCGCTTTTGTCGATTGATTCGGGACGAAGAATCGCTTATGGTCCGGTAACAGCCCCGAGGAGCAGCCATGAGAACCAAAGCCCCATCGCAATCCAACGAAACGCCCTCCGGCCGGGCCCCCTTGCAGGGCTGGAAGGATATCGCGAGTTATCTTGATCGCGACGCCCGCACAGCTCGCCGCTGGGAACAATCGAGCGGCCTGCCCGTACGAAGGCATGGGGGCGAGCGCGGCAGTGTGTACGCCTACCCGGCCGAACTCGACGCTTGGCGGTCGGCGCGGCAGCCGCGAGCGGCAATGGATGTCCAATCCCCTTCCCGGCGGGGCATGATTCCGCTCGTGGCCGCGGTGGCGGCGCTGGTCGCGGTGGCGGCGGTCGTCCTTTGGGGGCCGATCATGCCGCCCGAGCCGCTGGTGCAGGCGTCGGAAGCGTCGGGGGCGGTTTCGGCGCGGCAGGTTTGGGCCGACGACAAAACGGACACATCCGGCAGGGTTTCAGCCGACGGACGATACCTGTCTTTCACCGATTGGGATACGGGCGACCTCGCGCTGCGAGACCTGGAAACCGGCGAAAACCAGCTCCTCACCAACAAGGGCAGCTGGTCGGACGACGGGAGCTATGCCGACTGGAACGTCCTTTCCCCGGCCGGCGAGCAAGTCGCCTACGCTTGGTTCAACAAGGACCGGGGACTCTACGAATTACGGATCATCGAGACCGCGGGCGGCGATACTGCGGCCGAGCCCCGGGTTCTCTACGCTCACGAGGATGTTCCCTACATCCAACCGATGGACTGGTTCCCGGGTCGCCATAGGCTCTTGGTTCTCCTTGCCCGCAAAGACAACTTCAATCAAATCGTCACCGTGTCGGTGGAAGACGGTTCAATCGCCTCGACGTGGCGCACGCCTTCTTGCGTGCCGTGGCGGCATTCGTGCCGCCATGTCTTCCAGCGAGTGCGCGGGCCGGCCCGGTATGGCGCCCGCGGGCATCGATCGGTCTGGGTTTTAGAGGCACCCAGGGAGCTTTGGGCCGGGAGACATGTCGCCACGAATGGCGACACGGCACGCTTGGAGGCACGCGCACGTCGGGTCTCCCGATCATATCGGGGCGGCCGATCGGGACGAGCGACGTTACGCCGGTTACGGTGCGGCGGAAGGAGTAGTACATGACGAAGCAACTGTTTGGGGAAACGCTGATGATCGCGGCGGGAACGTTGTTTTTCTTGGGTGTTGCCGCGACAATCGGCATCCCCGGCGATGAGCGCAAGGCCGCGAGCGCGGTGGCCGCCGAGGAGTCAGCCCCCGAGCGCGGCCCGGTTGACCCGCCCTTCCGAGACATTCCCAGCCCGTTTTCGCGCGGGTGGGAACGATGAGGTTCTTGTTCCTTACCGTTACATTTCTTGCGGCTTCGGTAACCGCGAGTGTCGCCGAGATCCGCCTGCCGTTGGGGCTCGATCTTTACCGGCCGATCCCCGAGGACAACCCGGTAACCTCGGCGAAAGTCAAACTCGGCAAGAAGCTCTTCGGCGACAAACTGCTCTCGCGTGACCGCAGCTTGGCCTGCAAAGGGTGCCACCAGCCGAAAAAGGCCTTTACCGACGGTCGCGCCAAGGCCGTCGGCGTTTACGGGCGGCAGGGGCGGCGTAGCGTCCCGAGCCTGGTGAATCGCGCTTACGGACTGGCGTTTTTCTGGGACGGGAGGACGTCCACCCTTGAAGAGCAGGTCGTCAAGCCCATCGAAAGTGAATCCGAGATGGATATGACCCTCGACGAAGCCGTCGAGCGCGTACAGGGCAAGAAGCGCTATCGGCGGCTGTTCCGGCAGGCCTTCGGCGGGGAGCCGAACAGCGAGGACTTGGCACGAGCGCTGGCGAGCTATGTCCGGACGATCTACTCGGGCAACTCGCCCTTTGACCGCTACATTTACGGCGAGCGTGGCGCCCTGACGGAACAGCAGCGGCGTGGGTTGCGGGTCTTTCGCGGCAAGGGCAATTGCACGGCTTGCCACATCGGCCCGACCTTTAGCGACGAGGAGTTCCACAACACCGGCGTCGCTTGGCGCGAAGGCAAGCTGCAAGATGAAGGCCGCTTCGCCATTTCCGGTGAACAGGACGACAAAGGCGCGTTCAAGACGCCGACCCTGCGCGAGGTCGTCCGGACGGCCCCCTACATGCACGACGGCAGCCTGGCAACGCTCGAGGACGTGATTGACTTCTACAGCGACGGCGGCCGTAAGAACCCGCACCTGGACGAAGAGATTCGGCCGGTGAAGTTCACCGACCAGGAAAAGAGCGATTTGCTCGCCTTCCTTCGCACCCTCAGCGGCAAGGTTCGAGAAGGAAACTGACCAAGACCTTACGGCCATGATTCCCGTAAGTCGACTAGGATCTGAGGCACCGCGAGGAAGTGCCTATCTGTCGTGAGAACTTGCAGGCCGTGTTCCATCGCACTGGCCGCGATCCAAACGTCGTTGGTAGGTAGTGGAGTGCCCGCGCTTCGAAGATAGCTCAAGATCTCGGCGTAGCGGACGGCTGTGCTGTCGAGGACGGGCAGGAGTTCGACTCGCGGAGTATCAAGAAATTCATCAAGAGCTTCTTCGTTTTGGGCTCGACGCTTGCCTCGCCGAAAACCGGATCGGAGTTCTCCTAAGACGACCGGGCTCAGGTAAATCTCTTCCGCCCGTTGGAGTACAGACTCCAGCTCTGGGTGGCCTCGCATAAAGGCCGAATAGGCTGAAGTATCGACAAGCACGCGCATCTATCGCCACAGTTCAGGGTCGATTTTCCGTTGCGCGGCGAGGTCTTCATCGAACTCCCTTGCCTCGTCCTCGGACCACGAGCCCGCCAAGTGGTCCAAGTCGTGGTGAAGCTTGGCGTTTCCCTTTCTTGACGTTCCCAGCGCCGCCTCAAGGATCCGGATTACCGTTTTATTCATGCTCGAGCCCTGTTCCTTGGCTTTGCGCTCCAGGCGGCGGCCCAGATCCGGGGGAAAATTTCGTAGTGTGATAGCTTTCATCCTGCCCTCTCGCGCTTATGCTATCACATTATGCATCACTATGATTCAACAACGATGCATTCCATGGGGCAGACCTTTGGATTTGCTCCACAGCCGGCGGCGATCGTGATCCGTGTCCGCGACCCGTCTACGCCTCCTCCGAAAATCCTCTTTCAAGCGTACGACGGATTACGGTATGGACCCGGAAATCACAACCGAGGCAGCCGCGGAGCGGCGACGGGAGCTGTGATACCCGGCACATGGTGAACACTTTCTCCTTTCCTACAATCTTGTCAGCTTCGTCCGAGGGCCCCCGAGGGGCGCCGTTGTCCCCCCGGGGGGACAACGGCGCGACCCGATTTTCGCGCACATCGAAGCGCCCTAATTCGAGCCCCGAGAACCACACCCGGTACACTCCATCCGCGACCGCCTCCAGCCCCACCGGCTCTGCCGCCAATACCTCGCTCACGAATATCCGCCGCCCCCGCCAATACATCTCTCCTCGTTTCCCCACCATCCGACGCACATAACCCGCCGGATACTCCACCGCCGGCAGCTGCCCGTGATAGCTCCTCGGCGATGCATAATACACGCTCGCCGGTGGCCGTTGCCCCAACCCTTGATGCGGTCGTTGTTCGTTGTACTCCACACAAAATCGACCAAACTCTCGCTGCTGCGCCCGCTTGGTCGCCGCCGGCGGTTCGGCCGTGTGTTGCTTCAACGTCCGATGAAATCGTTCCTGGCGTCCGTTCGCGCTCGGCGTCCCCGGCGGGATCCGCTCCACCCCGATCCCCAACTTCACCCACCAGATGCTCAGCCGACTCAATCCCGCGATCGCCCGACTCGCAAACGGTGCGCCGTTGTCGCTGCGCATTCGCTTCGGCAGCCCGTATTCATTGAATACCGTCGCCATCACCGCCTGCACATGCGCGAAATCGCAGCCGTCCAGTGCCTGGCAACACAGCACGTAGCGGCTGTGATTATCGATCAACGTCAGCGCATCGATGCGCTCGCCGTTGCGCGCTCGAAACCACCCCTTGAAATCGATCGAAACGACGTCGTTGGGAGCTCCGGCATGCGCCAAGGGTTCTTCGTAGGGCGGCGTGCGACGGCGCTTTTTGGCGGGGCGGGTGAGCCCTTCGTGACGCAGAATTTCCCCGATCGTCGACGCCGCCGGCGGCTTTCTCCCAGGCTCCTGGTCTTCGAGCAGCGCCCGGATCTTCAGGGCTCCCCACAACGGATGCTCTTGACGGATGGCGAGAATCCGCTCGACCGTTGCGGGGCTGCTTCGATTGGGATGGCTCAGCGGCGCCCGCGGAAGGTCCTCGAGACCGGCGCGGCCGTTTTGCTGATAGCGCTCGACCCATTTGTATCCGATGCGGCGTTGCAGCCCATAGCGGCGGCACAACGCCGCCATGGTGTCGTGTGGTTTCAGATAATCGTTGATGAACCGTTCTCGTTGTGTCATGTGGCTTGTGGTTTCCCAAGGCATAAAATATTTTTACCACTCTATGTTTCCCTTGGGAATCTGTTCACCATGTGCCCGGTATGATCTGTTCACCATGTGCCCGGTCAGTACCTTATGAATGCCGCGCATTCATAGAAACGGACTCCTCCACATCCCGCAGAGCCCGGTCGAGCGCCTCCACAAAAAAGTACTCCCCCCACATGACCGACTCGCTGACTCCTAGGCCCTTCCGCAAATGATAGATCCCCTGACGCAGAATCCCTTCCCAGCCTTCGACACCCTCGGCCAAGTACTCAGGCCCCGAGAGCGTTAGGAGAATTCTGTGCGCCGTGGCGGCGTACAGCGCGCCCTTGGCCGGGTCGGGGACGGCCTTGGCGAGCTGCAGCAAACCGGCCGCCGTGATGGACGCGGCGGAAGATTCCCGGTGCCGCGGCTCTTCGGCCGGCGTGTCGTAGTCCAGGGGGGGCACGCCGTCCGCCGGTGTTTCGCGGATGTAGAAATCGGCGCAGGCCTGCGCGGTTGCGAGAAAACGGGGGTCCTTGACGGCGCGGTAGGAGGCCGTAAAGCCGTAAATCGCCCAGGCCAGCCCGCGCGACCAGCAGGAATCGCCGCGCCAACCTTGGTGCGTCGATTGCCGCAGGAATTCGCCGGTTTCGAGGTCGAGTATACCTTCGTGCGCGGTACTGCCGTCGCCGCGAACCAGCACCCTCCTAGTCGTCAAACAGTGGTCCATGGCGACTTGCAGCAGGGCCTTGTCGCCGGTTTTGAGCGCGGCGTAGAAAATGATGCCGACATTCGCCATCACGTCGATGAAGATCGATTCCGGCCCGATGAACGAGGCGAGGTAGCACCCATTTTCTTGAAACCGCTTCCCCAAGGTGCGCCCGGCCTGAATGACGACGTCGTTGAGCTTTTGGTCGCCGGTTTGCTTGAACCAGCGGTGATAGGTCGAAAAGAAGATGAACCCCAAGTCGTGGACATTGCGGTCCATCTTGCGAGGCTCGAGCGGGGTTGTGTAGCGTTCGGCCTGCTTGGCCCATTCCGCGTCGCCGGTGCGGCGGTGGAAGATCCACATCATCCCGGGAAGGAAGCCGTCGCACCAGTGGGTCCAGGCTTCTCCGTCATGGCGCCAATGCCCGTCTCGGGTGTACATAGGGTAGAAATCGGGGTCGCGATCGATCAAGGCGCGGACTTGCCCTTGGGCGAAGTCGAGGGATTTTTCAAAGACGGGACGCCAATCGGCGGACGGGCAGAGTTCGATCATAGGACCTGAGAGTTTATCATTCCTGTCGGCCTGTCGGCCTGTCGGCCTGTCGGCCTGTCGGCCCGCCGCCGCAAGTGTCGGGGTGAGATCGACGGGAATCAACGGTATGGATGGATGGCCGGCCCGTTGGAACGGCGCGGCCGTCGGTTGTCGCTCCGGGGGTCGACTCAGTGGGCCGCGGCGCTTACCGAAACCAGTTCTTGACCCAGTCGAGCGCGAGCCGGAAGTTCGAGTACTCGGCGCCTACATCGGACTGATCGTTCAAGCCCCAGTGGTAGTCCTTGAAGCTGATGCGGAGTTTGCGATCCTGCAAGGCGGCCACGGTTTCCGACGGCGCGTAGCGGCGCACGAACCCTTCCAGCCCTCCTGGGTAGGAGGTGAAATCGTCGCCGTACCAGTTGAAAACCGAGCTCAATTGGGCACGCCCGCGGGCGGCGTCGATTTCGTTCAAATCGGTATCGGCCAGCCAACGGCGGGTGTTGTCGTCGAGTTGCTCGTCGACCCGCTCGGGAGAATAGGCTTCGGCGCGAAGTGGAGGACAGCTTTGGGCGGCGCAGACCACGGCTGCATGGATCCGGGGGTCGCCGCCGGTCCGAAGCTGTGATTCAATTTCATCGAGTGATATTTTCTCGCCCGCGACGGCGTGACGAGCTTCGCGGAACGGATTCGGCGTCGCCATGATGCTCTTGGTCGGATAGTATTGAACGATCCAACGTATCGTCAGCGCGTTGTAGGCATTGATCAACAGGGCCTTGCCTTCGACCGTGGCCGGATCGGGCCGGGGGGCTCGGGCCAACTGATCGGCGTAGGCATCGAGACGGTCGGCGGCTTCCTTCTTGAGGCGCGCGTAGTCGACTCGACCATCGGCGTCCACGTATTCGGCCAGTAGGGCGTTCCAGATTTCGTGGTCAGGTTCGTCAAGGCGCGGGGTCGCGCCGATCGCCCCGGCGACAAGGCAGAAAATCACCAGCAGTCTTCGAAGCATCGTACGGTTCCGCCCTGGGGCCGCCGGCCCCGTGTCATTACAGTCTAACCTTGAATTGTGAAGGATCGGCTTCGCGGCGACGGCTTGCATGGAATGCCCTGTAGCCGGAACGCGGATGTTCGTTCTTAGATTCCCACCGTGTAGGCCTTTCTCGCGCGGGAGGCCTCTTTGATGGGGACGACCGGGTCCAGATGCGGCTTGGGCCGCGCCCCTTCGTTGCGCTGCAGAACATAGCCCTGCCTGACAACGGTATGGATGAGAATGTCATGTCTTTGCCGCAGTTTCTTGCGCAGCCGGCTGACGTGGACATCGACCGTTCGCGTGCGCACGTTGTCGCTGTAGCCCCAGATCGTCTTCAGCAGATAGGAGCGCGAAAAGCAGCGGCCGGGATTGTCTTCCAGCAAGCGCAGCAACTCCTTTTCCTTTTGGGTCAGCGATTGAACTTCGTTCCTGGACCTCGTACCGGCATTCATGACTTTCTACCCCTGGGGGCTGACCAAGTCGTCCCCCCCCGTCTATTGTTTCGCCCGGGGACGCGACGAGGTTACGGAAAATTCGGCGTGGATTGTTGGGCCGGGCCGAGCAGCCGCGCCGGGTCGCCGGTCACGCGGTAGGGGCGCGGGGTTTCGTCGCAGGGAGGCAGCTGGTGAGCACTGTAATAATCGAGTCCATAGACAACGTGACGCCGGACGTCGCCGATGCAGGTTTCCGATTGATAGGGCTCGATCGCGCGCCAAAGCGAGCGGCTGCCGGCTTCCCGGTCGATTGCCGGGAAAGTATTGATTTGAAGATAACTTAGGTTGATGACGGCGATGATGCCGAGCAGCCAGACCGCCGTTGATCGCCTCCCCGCGCCGGCCGCCCAGGCGATCGCGACCGCAGCGAACACCGGCCCGGCCACGCGCGCCCAGGCGATCTCTTGAGGCGGCCAGGCTGAAAATAACCCATGAGACAACGCTCGGGGCAGAACCGCTTCCGCAAGGGGCAATAAAGCCAACGATAAGGCCGCCGCAACGAGAGCGCCCCGCCGCGGCCGGCGGTCGCCGAGTTGCAGGGCGGCGAGGATCGCAAGCGGCGGAAACAGAGGCAGCACGTAGCCGGGCAGTTTGTTCGTCGAGATCGAGAACAACAAGAAAGTCGTCAGAACCCAGGCGACCAGGAAACGGACGCGCGGGTCGCCTCGAAGGGCGGCGGAAGGCCGCCCGAACGCCAACGGGGTCCAAGGAAGAAAGCCGAGAGCCAAGACCGGCACAAAAAACCAAAACGGCTGGACGTGCTGGAGCGTTCCGTCGGTGAAGCGCTCGAAGTGATGCCGCTGGACAAACTCCTCCAAAAAAACAGCGCCGTTTTGCGCGTAACACAATGCGTACCAGGGAGCGGCTATCGCCAGAAAAGGCAGCCAAAAACGCGGGCGGGCCAGGTCGCGAGCCACCGAACCGAACCCGTGATCGCGGCAGACCGGAAGCAGCGCGAGGGCCGCGAGGGCCGGGCCGACCAACCCCTTGGCAAGCACCGACACGCCAAGCAGCGTTCCGAACCAAGGCAAGGCCCGCCGCGTCGAGGGGTCGGATTTTTCCACCCATGGAAGAAGGACCAGCAGCGCCGCCGCCAGGCTCGCCGCCAGCGGCAGGTCGAAAACGCCGATTTGGCTGAAGGCCGCCCAACCGACAGACGTCCCCAGAATCAGCACGGCATACTCAGCCGCGGGCGAACCGAAGCGGCGCCGGGCGACGCGATGGAAAAAAAAGAGAAAGACGACGCTGATCAGCGCCACCGGAAATCGCGTGGCGCGGTCGTCCTCGACCCCGAACGTGATCGACACGGCGCCGAGCCAATAGAGCATCGCCGGTTTTTCGAACCAGGGTTCGCCGCCCAGCCGCGGTGTGACCCAATCGCCCGATGCGGCCATTTCTCGAGCGATCGAGGCGTAGCGGGGCTCGTCGGGACCCACCAGTCCCCGCTCGCCCATCGCATGGAAATAGAGCAGGTAGACGGCGGCGACCGCCGCGGCGATGGTGGCTGTCTTTCGAATCAGCGGCAAAGAATTCCTCGACGCCGGCGGCGGTTCAGTCTTCCGGTCGTCTCCAAATTATTTCACAGCGTGGCGGGGGGTTAGGAGCCCGGATTGAAAGAGGCTCGGGGTTGACGGCCGCTCAGGCATGGCGGCCGAAAGCGAGCGAGAGTTGGCCATCGTCGATCTCTTCGGGCAACCGGCTCTTAATCTGTTGATAGATCGCTCGCGTCGCGGTCGAACGGTTGAGGGTGTAGAAATGCAATCCGGCCACGCCGGACTCGAGCAAACCGGCGCACTGCTCGACGGCGTGATAGGTCCCCAATTGGCGCACCGCCTCGGCGTCGTCTTCGACCGCTTCCATCTTTGCGAGCAGGTCGGCGGGAATCGTCGCGCCGCACATGTTGGTGAAGCGCTTGACCTGCTTGAGACTGAGGATCGGCATGATGCCGGCGACGATCGGGATCGTGATGCCGCTCGCGGCCGCGCGATCGCGAAAGCGCAGGAAATCGTCGTTGTGAAAGAACAGCTGCGTGATCAAGAAATCGACCCCGGCATCGACCTTGCGCTGGAGATTCTCGAGGTCGGCGGCGGCGTCGGGGGCCTCGGGATGAGTTTCGGGGTAGCAGGCTCCGGCCAGGCAGAACGAATACCGCGGCCGAATGAACGCGGTGAGCTCGGAAGCGTAGGCGAAACCGTCTTCATGCTTGACGAATTCCGTCTCACCCCGCGGAGGGTCGCCCCGCAGCGGCAAAACGTTTACGATGCCCGCGGCCTTGAGCTCATCGAGCACGTCGGCGATTTCCGCGCGGCCCGCCCCGACGCAGGTCAGATGAGCCATGGCTTCGATGCCGATCTCGTGTTTGATCTTCTTGACGAGGTCGACGGTCTTGCGGCGAGTACTCCCGCCGGCCCCATACGTCACCGAAACGTAGGAGGGTTCGAGTGGCTTCAACGAAGCGATGGTTCTGAATAGGTTCTCGAAGCCCGCGTCGTCCTTGGGCGGGAAGAACTCGAAGGAGACGGTTTGCTTTCCGGTGTTGAGTATGTCGATGATCGTCATCGTCGGTTGGATCGGGGTGTTTCGTAGTAGACGACGCTTCTCGTCCGCTCGGCGGCAAGCGGTCCGTTGAAACCCCTTTATATCACCCTCGAACGTCGCGCTTCACGGCTGCCGGGCGGCCGAAGGACGTTGCGGACGTCTTCTTTCAGAATCGGTGGAAGCTCCCCGCGACGTCACCCACCGTGCCGACAGGTTGGCTGCGCCAGCCGGGCCGACGACCCTCTCCCCCGCGAATGGCTTCGGATTTCGTTTGGCGACTTGATCTCGTGTCAGCCCGGGCGGATATTGCGGTGGATGGCGTAGAGCGCCAATTCCAGTCGGTCCGAGACGCCGAGCTTGTCGAAGATGTTGTGCAGGTGGTTCTTGACCGTCTGTTCGCTGATGAACATGCGCTCGGCGATTTCTTTGTTCTTGAAACCCTGCGCGACCAGTGCCACGATCTCCCGCTCGCGATTGCTCAGGCGAGGCTTGTCGCGCTCGCGCGGCCCCAAATCGCCGGGAGAGGCAAACTGCCGCATCACCGCCGCAGTCGTCCTGGCGTCGAGCCAGATCTCGCCGCCATGAACTTTACGAATGCTCTTGATCAACAGCTCGGTGGCGGTCTGCTTGAGGACGATGCCCGAAGTGCCGAACTTCATCGCCTGAACGTATTCACCTTCATCGTCGGACGCGGTGAGGACAATAATCTTCGTTTTCAGCTTTTGCGATTGAATCCGCTGCAATGCCGAGAGCCCGCCGAGTCCGGGCATTTTCAGATCAAGCAGCAAGATATCCGGCTCATGATCGCGAACGAGATCGAGCACCTCGGTTCCGTTCTGGGCTTCGGCGATGACGTCGAAATCCGGCTCGAGCGACAGAAGCCGCCGCAGACCGTCGCGAAAGATCGTGTGATCGTCCGCGAGAGCGATCTTGATCTTGTCGCTGCCGGTCTCTGCCTGCGCGTCGGTCTCAGTTTCGCTGCTGGAGTTTGCCTGGGGCATGATCATGGAGACATCCGTCCCGAGACTTCCGGGGGGGACAGACCCTTACACGAATATTGTATGGTCCTGTTAGTACTGTGTCAACGGGCCTACTTTGGTGATGAGCCGAAAGTTAGGTACGACTTCACGAAACGCGGCCGGCCGAAACTCTTATCGAAACGGCCCCGATCCTGAATCCGTTATACTATTGGCTTATGCGTTTGGACCTCCACCATCGGCACGCGCATCACGCTCACCTTCCGGGGTGAGTCAGCCGGTGGGGACGTCGCGTCATAAGCGGAATCGCAGCATTAACAACCCGCCGGCCGAGGCCGAGCGGGTTTTTTGTTTTTCGGGCAAGGATAGGCGGACAACGACATGCAACTTGACTTCAGTAAATTCCAGGGGCTGATTCCCGCCGTGATTCAGGACGCCGCCGATGGCGAGGTCTTGATGGTCGGCTTCATGAACGAAGAGGCCTTTGACAAAACAGTCGCGACCGGCAAAGTGACGTTTTTCAGTCGTACGCGCAAGGAGCTGTGGACCAAGGGCGGCACGTCGGGGCACTACTTGAACGCCAAGGAAATTCGGGTCGATTGCGACGAGGACACTCTGGTGATCAAGGCCGAGGCTCTGGGCCCGGGCGTTTGCCATAATGGGTTCCGCACTTGTTTCTACCGGCGTTTCGAGGACGGCGAGTGGAAGCAATGCGCCGAACGCGCCTACGATCCCGGGACGGTGTACAAGTAGAGCGGTTCGGGGTTAAAGGTGGAGATTTCCGATCGTTTTCGCAACGCTCATCCGGCCGAGCCGGCACGCAAGGGGGAGAGTCTTTTCCCTGTTGGCCGGTCGGGCCGCGGGGCCCGTTGCTTGCGCTCGGGGCTCTGTAGCCGCGTTGTGAACGTTTCGGCGCGTTTGGTTGGGCTTTCAGGATTTCATGCTGAGCATTTTCTCCAGCAAAGATCAAGCCGATGTCAAGCGCCTTTTCGCTCGGCGCGCCGTGCGCCTGAGCCGTGCCGAAGCCGTCGTCGAGCCGATTCTGGAGGGTGTGCGGAGGCGGGGCGACCGGGCGCTGGTTGGTTATGCGCGACGCTTCGACGGTCTCGAGGCAGGCTCGGTGCGCGTCCCGGCGGAGCGATTGGAGGCCGCGCGGGAAGCGCTTTCCGCGCCTTTCGAGCGGGCGCTTGATGTCGCCTCACGCCAAATCCGCCGCTTCGCCGAGCGGCAGATGCCGAAGTCCTGGAGCAAGAGTTTCGGCCGCGGCGTAACGCTGGGGCAAATCGTGAGGCCGCTCGATTCCATCGCGGCCTACGTTCCCGGCGGCCGTTACCCGCTGCCCTCGACGCTGATGATGACGGTGATCCCCGCGCAAACCGCCGGGGTCAAGACGATCTCGGTCGCCTCGCCGGGACCGACTGTGGAAACTCTCGGAACCGCCGGGCGTCTGGGTGTCGACAACTTCTTCCACATGGGCGGCGCGCAAGCGGTGGCGGCGTTCGCCTTCGGGACGGAGACGGTTCCGCGAGCCGATCGCATCGTGGGCCCCGGCAATATCTACGTCGCTGCGGCCAAGAAACTGCTGGCCGGGGAAGTCGGTATTGATTTCGTCGCCGGGCCGACGGAAATTGTCGTGATCGCCGCCGACGGCGAGCCCCGCCACATTGCGGCCGACATGCTGGCGCAGGCCGAGCACGATGTGGATGCGGCGGCAATCTTGCTGACGACTTCGAAGCGGCTGGCGCGGAAGGTCCAAGCTGAGATCGCGCGGCAGTTGGAAACGCTTTCGACGCGCAAGGTCGCGGCCAAAGCGGTGGCCCGCAACAGCGCCGTCGTAGTGACGCGCTCGCTCGATGAAGCCGTCGAGATCTCGAACCGCTTCGCTCCCGAGCACTTGGCGCTCTATGACGAAACCCTGCTCGACAAGGTGGAAAATGCCGGCAGCATTTTCCTAGGACCCTGGAGCCCCGAAGCGGCGGGCGATTACGCCTCCGGGCCAAATCATGTATTGCCAACCGGCGGCGCGGCGGCACTTCGAGGCGGACTCTCCGTGTTCGACTACGTCAA
Organism: Bryobacterales bacterium; assembly: GCA_965238125.1. Taxonomy (GTDB): domain Bacteria; phylum Acidobacteriota; class Terriglobia; order Bryobacterales; family UBA6623; genus UBA6623. Next base: position 3,739,920 of record OZ250179.1, read on the forward strand.
GTTGATCGCGGTCCAAAAATTGGAGCCGGAAGGTTTGAGACGACTCGCGCCGGCCATCGTGACCCTGGCAAGGGCGGAAGGCCTCGAAGCCCACGCGCGCTCGATCGAAGCCCGTCTCGACAACTAAAAGGAAGATGGCGAAGAAAGCGACACCTCAATTCCCGCGGGCTCGCCCGGCCATCCGCCGCATGGCGCCCTATCGTCCGCCGACCGACGGGCGCGGAGGGATGCTGCGTCTCGACTTCAACGAAAACACGATCGGCTGCTCTCCCCGCGTCGTCGAAGTGCTGCAAAAGACGGCCACCGCCCAATTCCTCGCGGTCTACCCGGAATACCAGGCGTCGCGTGAGAAGATGGCGCCGTTTTTCGGCGTGGACCCCGATCAACTGGTCTTTGCCGACGGCACCGACGAGGCCATTCAGGTGATGGTCCACACTTACGTTGATGCCGGCGACGAAGTGCTGATCCCCTGGCCGACGTTTCCGATTTTTCGCGTGGCGGCGGAATCGGTCGGCGCGAAAATCAAGCTGATTCGCTACGGAAAAGCAAAGCTCGATTTCCCGCTGGGGAGATTGCTGCGGGCGATCAGCGCAAGAACGCGGCTGATTCTGATCGCCAACCCCAACAACCCCACCGGCGGGGCGATCGGTCTCGACGAGATCGAGACGATTCTTCGAGCTGCTCCGCGCGCGGCGGTGGTGATCGACGAAGCCTATTTCGAGTTCTACGGCGTTACAGCGCTCGATCTGCTCGCGCGCTACCCGAACCTTTTCGTCAGTCGAACATTCTCGAAAGTCTACGGCATGGCCGGGTTGCGCATCGGCTGCTTGTTTTCCCAAGCGGAGAACATTGCCATGGTGAGGAAGTTTCAATCGCCCTACAGCGTGAATTCGTTGGCCGTCGCGTGTGCGCTGGAAGCGGTGAAAGACCAGGATTACATCCAAAGCTACGTCGACGAAGTTCTCGAAGCTCGCGAGATCCTGTGTGAAGGGCTGGATCGCATGGGTCTTTTCCATTACCCGACCCATGCCAACTTCGTTTTGGTGCGCTTCGACGACAGGACCCAAGAAATCCACGAAGGTTTGCGTCAGCGGGGCGTTCTCGTCCGGGATCGCAGTCACGAAATTCCCGGTACGATTCGCATTACCGCCGGCACCAGGCGGCAAGTTCGCAGAATGTTCAAAGTCTTGGGACAGGTGATGGGGCTATGAAACTACTGATCTTCGACATGGACGGCGTCTTGGTTGACCCGACGCTTTCCTACCGCGCCACGACGATCGAAACCATCGCGCACTTCGGCGGCCGGCGCGTCACGCAAGAAGCCATTGCCGCCATGAAAAACCGTAGCGGCTACAACGACGATTGTCGCATGGCGGTCGATATCCTGAGCGAATTCGGCGTCGAGGTGGGTTACGGCGAATTGCGAGAACATTTTTATGAAGTGTTATGGGGCACGGACGACGACGGTTTCATCCAGCGTGAGTCTTGGCTGGTCGAAAACGGTGTGTTGAGCCGATTGGCGAAAAGCCATCGCCTGGCGGTTTACACCGGGAGACCGACTCGAGCGGCGCACTTTTCCCTGGGGCGGTTTGCCGAGGAAATCCAATTTGACCCGATCGTGACGAGCGATCTGATCGAAAATCAAAAGCCCGCGCCCGACGGCTTGCTGCACGCCTTGAACGCCGTACCGGATTGCGAGGCGATCTACGTTGGCGACAATATCGACGACGGACGCTGCGCCCGGGCCGCCGGTATCCCGTTTGTCGGAATCGCCGCCCCCGACGCGCCGCATCGTGAGGAAACGGTGCGCATCTTTCACGAGGACGGAGCGCGCGCGGTGGTCGAAAGCGTGAATGAACTGGAGAGCGTGCTCTAAGGCCGGCCGAGCCGGCGATGGAAAAGCAATGAGAAAAGCCGAGGTCACCCGCGACACCAAGGAAACGCGGATCGAAGCGCGCCTGCGCATTGACGGCCGGGGACGGTACAACGTCTCGACCGGCATTCGTTTCTTCGACCACATGCTCGAGCTCTTCACCAAACACGGCGGCTTCGACCTCGATCTCAAGGCCGACGGAGATCTCGATGTCGATCAGCACCATACAGTCGAGGACGTCGGTATCGTTTTGGGACAGTGTTTCGCCCAAGCGCTCGGCGATCGCGTAGGCATCAACCGTGCCGGCTACTTCGTTCTGCCGATGGACGAGACCTTGGCCGTCGTCGCGGTGGATCTCGGAGGCCGACCCGCGCTGGTCTATCACGCGCCGACGCGTTTTCGGTTGGTCGGCGATTTGCAAACCGAGCTGCTCGAGGATTTCTTCGACGGCTTCGTGACGCATTGCGGCGCCAATCTGCATGCGCGCGTGATGTACGGCCGCTCGAACCATCACAAGATCGAGGCGATTTTCAAGTGCTTCGCGCGGGCCATGCGCTACGCCTGCTCGAAAGACAAGCGCCTCAAGGACCAGCTTCCGAGCACCAAGGGACTTTTGGAACGAGCACGATGATCGCCATTTTCGATTACGGCGCGGGCAATCTTCGCTCGGTCGAGAACACTCTTGACGCCATCGGGACGCGTTACGAGATCGTGTCCAACTCCGAGGGCCTCTTGCGGGCGGAGAGGATCATTCTGCCCGGCGTCGGCCACTTCGGACAGCTCATTCGTTCCTTGGATTCGCTGGGCGTGCGCGAAACGTTTTGCGAGCGAATCGCGGCGGGGATTCCCTTCTTGGGCATCTGCCTCGGCATGCAGGCCTTGTTTGAAAAAAGCGAAGAAGCGCCGGACCTCGACGGCTTGGGTATCTACCCCGGGACGGTTCGCCGCTTTGCCGCCGACGCGCGGGTGCCTCACATGGGGTGGAACGAGTTGGAACCGAGCGGCCGTTCGCGGCTGCTCGAGGGTGTCGGCGAGCACCCCTACGTCTACTTCGCGCACAGCTACTACGTTCCGGCCGAAGTGGCCGGCGAACGGGCGGCGGCGCTTTGCGACTACGGCGTACGCTACGTCGCGGCAAGCGAGTCGGAGAACGTATTCGGCGTCCAGTTTCACCCCGAAAAATCAGGCGCGCTGGGGCAGCAAGTCGTGAGGAATTTCTTGGCCGTGGAGGGGTAACCGGAAGCGACCGACACAGCAGTGGCGACCGGCACTCGTGCCGGTCCCAGCGCAAAGTTCGGACCGGCTCTCAGCCGGTCCGCGCGCGAATACTCTAGAGGCGAAGACAACGGTGATAATTTCCGACAACGCGGTGGGGCAGGTCTCCAGGCCTGTCCATCAACAGCTCAAGACTCCCGGACAAGCCTAAGGAAAAACATGCTCGCCAAACGCATCATCCCCTGCCTCGACGTCACCGACGGCCGCGTCGTCAAGGGCGTCAACTTCGTTGAGCTGCGCGACGCGGGGGACCCGGTTGAGCTGGCTGACGTCTATAACCGCGACGGAGCCGACGAGTTGGTCTTCCTCGACATCACCGCGTCGAGCGATCACCGCGAAACGATGGTTCACGTCGTTGAGGACACCGCCCGCAAGGTCTTCATCCCCCTGACGGTCGGAGGCGGTATTCGCTCGATCGCCGACGCACGAACCATCCTCACCGTCGGCGCCGACAAGGTTTCGATCAACACGGCGGCGGTCGAGCGTCCCGAGCTGATCACCGAGCTGTCGAAGGAATTCGGAGCCCAGGCGACGGTCCTCGCCATTGACGCCCGCCGCCGCGAACCGGGGGCCTGGAACGTTGTCACCTACGGCGGCCGCAAGGATACCGGCATGGACGCCGTCGAATGGGCCCGCCGCGGCGAGGAACTCGGGGCCGGCGAAATCCTGCTCACCTCGATGGATTGCGACGGAACCCAGGAGGGTTTCGACTGCGAGCTGACGCGCACCATTTCGCGCAGCACGCACATCCCGATCATCGCCAGCGGAGGCGGCGGCCGCCCCGAGGATTTCGTCCGTGTCCTGACCGACGGCGAAGCCGACGCGGCGCTGGCCGCCTCGATCTTCCACTACGGCACCTACATCGTGGATGACTTGAAGGAGATCCTCGGCAAAGAAGGCATCCCCGTCCGCACGCGGGGTTGAACGCACCCGAATCGGGCTGCCTCAGCCCTCACTCCACAAACACACTCACCGGCGTCGCGCTGGTCTGGTCTCCGATCGTCACCAGAGCGTCTTGGGGGCCGGAGGGGGCGTCGAGGGGGATCTGCGCGTTCACCTGCAACAGACCCACGAAGCCCGGCGCGAGCACCGAGGCTACCCGCGGCGATTCCGTCCCACCGATAGTGACCGAGACCTCGAGCAGCGGCGCCGGAAGAGGCAGCATGCCGGGGGCCGGGGCGCCGGTTGCGATTTCCGGTTGCACCAGCCCTTGCCCGGTTACGAACAAAGACAGAAACCGCCCCGGCTCCTCCGGAGTCCCCGAGCCATTGCGCGAGAAATCTTGGTTGCGCACCGTGAAAATACCGGGATGCGATGCGACCACGGGTACCGAAACCGTGTTTCCCTGGCCACCCTCGGCGACGATCCGCACGTTCACGCTCGCCCCGCCCGAAACTTCAAACGGAACCTGCGCATTGATCTGATCCGCTCGCACAAAGAACAAAGGCGCGGGGATGTCCCCGAAGAAAACCGTCGTCCCCAAAAACGTCGTCGGTAAGCGGCCGCTCTCTTCATCAAACTCTGTGCTGTCGCCCTCCACCGGTCCCATGTTCACCCCGAAGATCGAGACGATCTCGCCGGGGGCGATGCCGCCGCCAGTGAAGTCCGCGCCCCCGACAATCCCCTCCGAGGTCGTAAAGGGCCGCCCCCCCGAAGTCGCGCCCGCCGGTTCCCACGAATCGCCTCCGTTGACGGTCTTGAACACCCCGCCCGCGCTCGTCCCCGCGTAGAGCACGCCGGCCTGCCCGGGGTCGACCTCCAGGCTGCGCACCAGAAACCTCTCCATGCCGCTGTGAGCCAAGCGCCAAGAATCCCCGCGGTTGCTGCTCTTGAAGACCGCGCCGCTGCCGATGATGTAGAGAGTCCCGCCGTCGCGCGCGTCGGTGACAATCTCGGAGACAATGACCGCGCCATCCCCCGGCAGGCCATTGTTTTTGTCGTCGAAATCTCCTCCCCGGTTGTTGCTGCGAAAGAAACCGCCCTGCGCGCCGACGTAAAGGCGGTCCGAATCGGTTGGGTCCACCGCAATCGAAATCAGCGGAACAAAGGAACCCTGACCGCCGCCGGGGAAATTCCAATCATCGCCGGCATCGCCGGAGCGCGCGATGAAGTAGGTGGGGCCAAAGAAGCCAAAATTGTCCACGACGATGGCATAGAGGCGGTCGGGCCGCCGGGGATCGATCGCCAAGTCGACAATCGAAAGGCCGCGCAAGTCGTTGCCGCCGCGAAGCTCGAATGTGTCGCCGCGATCTTGGCTGCGAAACACGCCGGTTTCCAACGCCAGGAACAGCGTGCGCCCGTCGCTCGGGTGAACCGCCATTGCCGCGACACCCGCCCGTACGAGTTCTTCCCAACTCGTCCCGCCGTCGGTCCTGCGCAAGAAAGCGCCGTCGGGGGGAATGAACCGGTTCGCCGCGTTGGGGTCGAAGGGATTGATCGATCCGGCGTAGACCACCGAAGGATCGCCGGGAGCAAACTCTAAAACCGACACATCGAAAGCCGTCAGCCCCTCGCGCGACTCCCGCCAATCCGCGCCGCCGTCGGCCGACCGAAACATACCGCCGCCGAAAGTCGCGGCCAAGACATTGGAGGAATCGGCCGGGTTGACCGAGATGGCTCGCACATCGGCGGCGTTGAACCCGTCGGAGCTTTGCGGCCAACTCGCGCCGCCATCCATCGAGCGCAGGATCCCCGGCCCGTTCGCGCCCACGAAAAGCACGGCGGGGTCACCCGGCGCGACGGTCAACGTGAGGAGTTCGCTCCGCGGCATTCCGAGCGACGCCGCAAGCCAGGTATCCCCGCCATCGAAACTCTTGGCGGCTCCCGCGAAACGCGCCAGAGCATAGACCGCGCCGTCCGCGTCGGTTGCGACATCGACGATCGTGGTTGGCGGCAGCGAGAGCAGCTCGAAAACTTGCCCGCCGTTGGTCGATCGGATAAGCCCCTGCGACGTTCCCAGGTAAAGCACCTGGCTGTCATCGGGCGAGAGCGCAACGCTGAATGTAGCGGGGCCCTGCGAGCCCGCCCAATGCTGACCACCGTCCACGGTCTTAAACAGGAACCCCACGGAGGGCTGCTGTAGACTCCCGTGCGAGACGTAGACAATTTCCGGGTCGTTGGGGTCAATGGTGAAATCCCGATAGTCGCCTTCGAGGAGACCGTCTTCCGTTCTGGCTAAGCCCTCGGTGACGGCGGTCCATTGATCCCCGGCGTCGGTGGTCTTGAAGATGCCGCCGTTGCGCGTGCCCGCGTAGACGATATTTTCGTCCTCGGGGTGCACGGCGAGCGAGAGGATCACCGGACTTTCGATACCGTTGCTGACCTGCTCCCAAGCGCCGCCGTCTCGCGACCGGAACACCCCCGCGCCGTTGGTCCCGGCGTAGACCAGCGCGGGGCTTTGGGCGGCTACGGTGATGATATTGAGCGTCAGCAGACCTTCGTTCTGCTCGCTCCAGCCAAGTCCGCCGTCAGTGCTGCGCAAAACGCCCGCATTGCTCGCCGCGAAAAACAGCGAAGGGTCCGAGTCGAAGCGCACGATCTTCGTAACGTTCCCGCCGGGCGGCCCGCCCTGCCCGAAAACAAACAGCGGCGCGAAGCAGAAAGACAGAAAAATACGGAGCTCCGAAAGCCCGCGAAACCATGACCTCATGACCAATCAGTCTATTCGTCTCGACCCCCAACCCGCACGGGCGAATGTTGGAAAAACAACGGCGCGGTTCTGCTATGTTGGAACACGTTGCACGTCGTCAGCGAAGACCACGCGTTCAGCGACCGGCGGGAGCGGGTCCGGTACATCGGTTTCACCGCGTTCATCGGCTTTCTATTGCTGCTGAACACGACCGATCTATTTTCGAGCATCCCGACCGGGGCAATCTGGACCTCACCATCATTCGCCGTTCCACGAGCAAGGACGAGGACGCCTCGGCACGGTAGCGTTCTCGGATCGGACAGCCCCGATGCGGTATACAATAGCCTCCAAAGGGGAGTATGCCGTGTTTCGTCTCTTCAACCGTGCGATTTTCTTCCTGATAACCAGTGCGGCGTTGCTCGCCCAGCAACCTGCCTCGACGGCGGATGTCACGCCCTCTCCCGACTACGCGTTTTTCAAAGAACGAGTGCAGCCCATCTTCCTCGAGAAGCGCCCGGGGCACGCGCGCTGCGTGACTTGTCACCAGCATCGCACCCCTCGCTTGGAGGAGTTCACGCCGGCGGCCGACAACTGGAACGACGAGCAGTCGCGTCGGAACTTTGAGATCTGGAAGCAGTTCGTTGTTCCGGGACATCCCGCCAAGAGTCGACTGCTGCTGCATCCGCTGGCGCACACTGCGGGGGGCGACCCCTTCCACGCGGGGGGCAAACATTGGACATCACGGAGCGATCCGGAATGGCGGACATTGGCTGCGTGGGTGCGCGGCGAGACCTTTGGGGATTCGGAGGTGACGCGGGCCGGCGTGGTGAGGTCATCCAGCGGCGGCAGGGTTCGGGTGCTCCAAACAAACGCCGCCGGCGATAACATTCACGTGATCGATCCCGCCACCAACAAAGTGATCGACATGATCGAGGGTATCGAGGTGCCGCACGGCATCACGATCGCCCCGGACGGCAGCCGGATTTACGTCACCAATGAATCGCTCACGACGCTGGACGTGGTGGATGCGAAAACCCTCAAAGTATCGAAACGGATTCCGTTGAGCGGCCGCCCGAATAACGTCGCCGTGGCGAGGGACGGCGCCAAGGTCTACGTCGGGATCGCCGAGGCTCCGGGCGCGGTGGATGTCATCGACACCGCGTCGCTGACCAATGTGAAGAGCGTTCCCGTGAAAGGGCGGGTTCACAACGTCTATGTGACGCCGGACGGCAAGTACGCGGTGGCCGGGTCGATTCCGGCCCGGACCATTAGCGTCGTCGACACATCCACCGATGCCGTAGCGTGGACGTTGACGCTGAGCGCCGGAATCCGGCCAATGGCCTTTACCCGCAACCCCGACGGATCGACGAAAGATATCATTGTCCAGCTCTCCAACTTCCACGGGTTCGCGGTGGTCGATTTCGCGACGCGCAAGGAAACGCGACGAATCACGCTGCCCGACCCGCCCGGTCACATGAAGGAAACAAGAGTGTTGCAGGGATCGCCGTCACACGGGTTGGCTATCAAACCCGACGGCAAGATGCTGTGGGCCACCAGCAAGTATTACCACTGCGTTGTTGCCTATTCGTTGCCAGACTACAAAATGCTGAAGGTCGTCGATGTCGGTCTCCACCCCGATTGGCTCACCATCACGCCCGACGGCAAGAGCCTGTATGTCGCCGTCGCGGGAGCCGACGTGACCGTCGTCGTGGACATCGAGACGATGGCGGTCGTCGAGACGATTCCCGTGGGTGCCGTGCCGAAGCGCGTTGTCGCCGGGATCTTAAGCGTGGACTAAGACGTTGCGGGGATCGCCACTTCAACGTTAGCCCGCGCCGCTCGCGGCAGGAGTGAATGTGTCGCGTCGAGGCCGCGGCTGCCCTGACCCCAGCGCCCTGTCGACCAGACCGGCCAAGGCTTGAATAAAGACCGGGCTGTCGTTAAGGCCGGGCATCATTTCGAACTGCTCGACTCCATTCTCAAGGGCCTGTTCGCGGGCCTCGATATTGATCTCGGAAAGCGTTTCCACATGGTCGGACACGAAAGCCACCGGAACTACCAGAATGGATTTCGCGCCGCTCGCCGCAAGTTTGTCAATCGTCTCGCGCAGACTTGGTCTCAACCACTTGCGGCTGCCGATCTTACTCTGATAACAGATCGTTCCACGGTGGGTCCACCCGCCTCTGCTGTGTACCAGCCTGGCGGTCTCTTCGATCTGTTGGCGGTACGGATCGCCCGCCTCGATGATGTTGAGTGGCACATTGTGGGCACTATAGACGATGTGGACCTCGTCGGGCTGGGAAAACCGCGCTAGTGTCGAGTTAATCCGCGCCACAAGCGAATCAAGATAGGGCTCATAGTTGAAGAACTCGCGGACCAGGTGGGTCTTGGGCGAGAACCCGAGACGTCGGCACTGCCGAGTCCACTCGTTCATCGCGCTCCCCGTGGTGGTCGAGGAATACTGCGGATAAAGGGGCAGCAAGACCAACTCTTCGAATCCGGCGGCTTTCGCTTCGAGGATCGCCCTGTCCGTGAGCGGATGCCAATAGCGCATGGCCACGAACACGCGCGCATCATAGGTCTCGCGCAGCGCTTCCTGTAGCGCTTCGGCCTGGCGTTCGGTAAACGCGCGGATGGGCGAGCTGCCACCGATATCGTCGTAATGCGCCCGGGCTTTGCGGCTGCGACCTTTCGAGATCCACTTGGCCAACAGCGGGCGGCCGACTTTGGCGAGTGGAAAGTCGATGATGTCCGGATCGAGAAACAGGTTGTACAAGAAGGGCTCGATGGCCTCCGGGCTGTCCGGCCCGCCAAGCTGAAATAGTACGACGCCGATCTTGCGCTGAGACATAGAGAGGTTTTCGCGCGGGACCGAACAGGATACAGGATTCGCCGGCTTGGCGGCGATGCAGCTGCGAATCGAATCGCGTAGGGCCTAACCTCAGGCCGGTTTGTGCGGGGTTAGGAACCTACCCGAACAGCTCGGAGACTTCCTGATTCCCCCGGCCGAGCAGCTGAGTCCCCGAGAAGGGCTCGACGTAATAGAACTTCCGGCCCGACGGAGTGGTCTCGATGCTCTTCGTCCAGTCAATCCCCAGCGCCGAGTAGATCGTCGTCGCGATGTCCTCGGGGTAGATCGAACGCTTGCCGTGCCAGCCCGGCTCGATGACCTTGGCGCCCATCTCGTCGGTCTTGCCGATCACACGCCCCCCCTGGACGCCGCCGCCCGCGAACAGTCCCGTAAAGGCGAACTGGTAGTGATCGCGTCCGTTGCGTTTCGCGGAAAGCGCGCCGGGCGTGCGGCCGAACTCGCCCATGCAGACGATCAGGGTTTCATCGAGAACCGAGGTTCCGTCGGGGCGTTTCGCCGCCGCCAGGTCGTCGAGTAGCGGGCTGAGCGCCGCGTCGAGTTGTCTCGATTTTTGGTAATGATTCTTCTGGTCGTAAATGTCGGCGTGATGATCCCAGCCGTCTTGGGAAAGGAAGATAAAGTGCGTTCCCGCGTCGGCGACGACGAGGTTACGGGCGAGAATCGCGGCGTCGCCGGTGATCGTCGAGCCATAGCGCTCGCGGTCTTTCTCGCTTATTTTCAAGATGGCCGCGGTGCGCGGGTCCGACATCAGTTGGACGGCGCCCTCGTAATAGTTGTGGTAGTCGCGGTAGGCCTTGGCTTCGAGCGCCGGGTCGGTTCTCAGCCAGTCGTCGAATTTTCTCAGGAATTCCCAGCGCTCGAGAAATTCCTCGCGCTCGGCCTCGGGCGGCGAGAAGGAGCCTAGATCCGTGTTGGTCTTGATATGGAAGGGCGAGTGCGTTGCCGGCAAAAATCCCGACCCCAATAGACCGGCCTGGCTTTCGGCGCTGTTGAGGGCGACATACGAAGGCAGCGAATCGCTCGATCGCCGACGAGTCTCGTATTCCATCGCGACCACCGAGCCGATCGGCGGAATCTCTTTCCAAAGCGCCAGGTTCAGCGGATGCATTGCCTGTACGTAATACTGCGCCCGCTCGTGAACGCTGTCCCAGGCCTCCATCGAACGAACCAGCGCCACCTTGTCGAGACGCTCGGCGAGTCCCGGGTAGAGCGAATGAGGCAGCTTCACGTCCTGATTGATGGTCCGGATATCGAAGTCCTCGGGTGTCCAAGGGCCTTCTTTCAAGTCCCAGGCGTCGACATGGCTTTGCCCGCCGTTGAGCATCACGAAGATGCAAAAGCGCGCCGTTCCGCGCGGCTTGACCTTCGACGCGGCGCGAACCTGCGTCGGCTCGATCAGCGGCAGGAAATGGTAACCCACCATCGAGACGCCGCCCAGGCGCAGCGCCTGTCGGCGTGTGAGGTGCATGTCATGAAGGTTTGCCATGGTTGCCCTCGCAGGCACGGGTTCTCAGTTATTGTGCACGAACTCTACTTTGTTCACCAAACCCCATTGCAGGTCTTCGCCGCCTTTGCGAAGACCCTTGTCGGCCAGCAGTTCAAGCGAAACGGACTTTTCCCGCTCGGTCGGCCGGCGCATCAGGAAACGCAGGAAGAGTTTTTCCGTCAAGCGATCGGAATCGAGCGGCGTCTCGGTTCGCAACAGGCTCCCCAAATAGCTGTCCGGCGAGGCTTGGATTTTCCCCTTGACGAGAGTGCTGTTGAGCAGCAGCACGGCCTGGGTGATGGAACCCTGGGCTGTCCGTTCGCTCGAGCGCCGGTTCGCCTGGCCGAATGTCTCCATGAAAAAGTGCAGATCGCTCAACTGCGCGGGCTTGTTGATGTCCTCGGGACCCCGCACTTGGGTCAGATAGCGCGCCTTCCTATGGGAACCGCGCACCGCCACCTCGGTATACATCCGCGTGGCATGCACGATCGAATCGTAAACTTGCTCGGCGCTGAGCCGGCGAACAAACTTGCGGGCGAAATAAGGCGCGTAAGCCGCCTTCCATTCCCCGGGAAACTTGGACGAAAGCTGGTAGCCGCTCGACTTCGTGATCATCTTGAACAACCGATGCAGATCGTACCCGTTTTCGCTGAAGTCGGCCGCCAACGCCTCGAGCAGCGCCGGGTCCGTCGGTTGCACCGTGAACGGATCGGCGGGAGGTCGGCTCGGGTCAAGCCGCGCCAGGTCGAAATCGTACGCCGGGTCGACAAGTCCAACTCCCATCAACTGCGCCCAAACCAGATTGACGGTCGCACGGGCGAACTGCGGATGCGAGGTGAACATGCGGGCCAGCTCTTGGCGCAAGGTCTTGCCGGGCCGCGGCTTCTCGCCGGTCAAGATAAAGACCGGCTCGGCCTTACCTTCCCCCGCGCGAGGCATGCGAACGACGCTCTCGGCGCCCGTGTCGTACCCGTCGGCGGCGTTCTCGGTGATACGCCACTCGTCCCGACCCGGAGAAACGTTAGCCCGGCGCGAAACGACAGTCTTTCCGAAAAACGCCGCTTGTTGGTAAAACTGCTCACGGGTCTTTGCAGTCAGCCACACGTTCAGCTTTTCCAAATGACGCGCGCCGTCGTGGCAGGAAATGCACTGCAGGTTGACGCCCATGAAATCCTTGAAAAGCTGCACGGTGATTTCATCCGCCGTGTCCTCGTGCATCACTTTCGTATTCACGGGAGCGAGGATGCGGCAGCGTGACAGATAGGTCGCCGGGGCCACGTACCAATTGCTTACCGCCTCGGCCGTGATCAGGTCGGTAATCAGCTCGTTAAACGGCCGATTCATCTCGAAGGCGTCGTGGATGTAGTCGTAGTAGAGATTGCGCCCCGGCGTGCCGATAGTGCCGGCGACCGAGCGGGACTTGTCGAGGAACCAATGGGTCCAGTTGCTGAGAAACGGTTCGCCGCCGACCAGCCCGTCGATCAACTTGCCGCGCTTTTCAGGGTCGGTGGACGCTTGAAATTCCGCCAATGCCTCGGGGTCGCCGATGCGCCCGATCAGATCCAAATGAACGCGCCGGAAAAACTCATCGTCGGTCGCCAAGGGAGCATGGGGAATGCCGTCGGCCTCCATGCGCCCGAAGATATGTTCGTCGATGAGGTTCCGGCGCGGCACCGCGCCCGGGTCCCCGGCCGGGGCGCCCTTGGCGACGAGTTCGGTGAGCCGCGCCGCTTCCGCCAGGCCGTTTTCCCGGCGCAACTCCGGATGATCAACGGGCGTCGTCGTCCCCCCGGTAGGTTCCTGGGAATAGACGATACCGGCGCAGGCGAAGCCGGCCAGAAAAACGAGAGTGGAATACCCTCTTGGATTGAGACGAAATAGCGAAGCGCGCATCTTTCGGCGGCTCCCCGGCTCCGCGCGCAAGCGACCGACCCGAGAGCTAAGGCCGAAGCCACGAGCCCTCCCTTCGACCTTTGCGACTGAAGTGTAACACATACGAAAACGTATTCTGACGCTTTGATCCGGCCCGCCCGCCGAATCGATGCCGTTCGTTTGGGCCAGGCGGCCCGTGCCTCGTCCTGACAGGCCGCCCCACGCATCGGCGCGCCAGGTGGTGAGAAAAGCGGGCAAACCCCGACGGATCAGACGGGCAGGCTAAGCAAGCCGTCTTGTAAGGTCGTGGCCTATGCCTCGGTCCTAAGGGCTTCCGGAGTACCTCCGATACTATGGATAGAGGGGACCTTACTAGGGTAAACCCCTGAATCTTAAGGGAAAAGCTTGGTGTTTTCGCCTGAGGCATGTATACTCGCACTCAGTGATGCGCGACCTGGAACGCACACCGGTACTCTCACAAGACGTCGTAGTCTTAAGTGAAAAGCAGAAGGCCTATATCCGGCGTCTTGCGGACAAGCTGCGTCCGAAAGCGCAGTTGGTGGAAAAACGCTGGGACCGGCGGATTGAACGAATCTTCGGCGCCAAGCTCGACGCGCCTCGCCGAAGAGCATTGGCTTCGATCAATCCCGGATCGTGGGCCGAGGTCCTTGCGAAGGGGAAAATCAGTGAGTTCCTCGAGCAAGTCGAGTATCACGGCCGACGTCTGGCCAAGCTCGACATGTCGCCCGACGACGTACTGGCATCCCTCGAGGAATACGAGGAAGCATTACTGCCCGATCTGAAGCGTTTCTATCCCAAGGATTACACCAAGTACATCGCCGCGCTCGATCACCTCTATTTTTGCGTCAAGCTCACGCTCAACAACGCCTACTATCAGGTTCGCGATTTGGAGGCCGAAGCCTTCTACCAGATGCTGCAAGACCAGCTGGAGTCGCTGAGCGTGCAGGATCTGCTTGACCGCGTGCTCGAAACTCTAATGCGGACCTTCAAAGCCCAGGGCGGCGTGATCCTGCTGCGCGATGCCCACTCGAGGCGGCTCGAAGCCAAGGCCTGGAAAGGGATGGAGAGCGGGTTGGCGGCCTGCTTCGAGAATTCGACCGGCCGCGGGCTGGCCGGAAAGATCGTCTCCTCGGGCGAACCCGCGCTGGTCGTCAATGCCCGGGAAGACCCGCGCATTAAGAAGCCGGAAATACGCGAGGCCTTTTGCAGCCTATGGGGTATTCCGCTCAGCATCTCGGGAAAGCGGACGGGCGTGTTGCTGTTGGGCTTCTCCAACGAATACCACTGTCTGCCACGCGAGCTGAAGCTGCTCGAAGCCGTCGGCGATCGCTGCGCGCACGCCATCGACAAGGCGCAACTGCTCGAAGAGCTACATGATCGGGAAGAGCAGATTCGCCGACTCGGCGAGCACATGCTCACCGTCGAGGAAGAAGAGCGACGCCGCATCAGCCGCGAACTGCACGACGAAGTCGGCCAATCGATGCTCGTCATTCGGCTCTACCTCGAAATGATCCAGAGCGATCTTCCCGACAGCGCCAAGCACTTGAACCCGAAGCTGGAAGACACCCGACAGCTAACCGAGCAAACCATTCGAGAAATGCGGCGGCTGATCGCCGACTTGAGTCCGAACGTTCTCGAGCAGCTCGGCCTGCCGGCCAGCATCCGGCAGATTGTCAACACCTTCAGCCGCACGTTTGCCGGCAAGGTCAGCCTGCGTATGACGCGGCTCGACAAGCTGCCGCGCAGTTCGGAAATCATGCTGTATCGCCTTGTCCAGGAATGCTTCACCAACGTCATCAAACATTCTCAGGCGGAGAATGTCGGACTGCGCTTGAGTCGTAGGAACGGGTGCGTGAAGATGAAAATGGATGACGACGGCGTCGGGTTCGATGTCCACGAGGCGGCCCAAAAGAGAGATTCCTTCGGTCTTGCCGGTATGCGGGAACGGGTCGCCCTGCTCGGAGGAAACATCGAGATCAACTCCACGCCCGGCAAGGGTACAAAGATCGATATCGCCCTTCCCGTGTAACGGGAAGGGACGAGGTTTGGATTTGGACGTTTTGAGAACGGAAAAGTGGGAAGACAAAGAAAGATTGAACGAATACAGAGGACTACGTTATGTCGAGAATACGAATCTTGCTGACGGATGACCACACCCTGTTTCGCCAGGGGATCCACACGCTGTTGTCGGAGGAAAGCGACATCGAGGTCGTCGGCGAAGCCGCCAACGGCACCGAGGCCGTGGAGCAAGTCGGTCCGCTGCGCCCCGATGTGGTGTTGATGGACATCGGCATGCCCGGCTTGTCGAGTTTCGAAGCCACGCGCCAGATCAAGAAACTTCGTCCCGAGACGAAAATTCTGTTTCTGACCATGTACGACGACGAAGATTATCTGGTCGAGTGCATGGAGGTCGGCGGCAGCGGTTACGTGCTCAAGGACAGCCCGGCGCCGCAGTTGTTGGCGGCGATTCGCGATGTCTATCGGGGCGGTAGTTACTTGAGCCCCAAGATGCTTTCGCAACTGGTCGACGATTTCCGCTCGCGCATCAAAACGACGCATCGGCAGCCGCGCTTCGCGACACTGACGCCGCGCGAAAAGGAAATCCTGAAATTCCTCGCCGAAGGCCAGTCGGTGAAAGAGATCGCGACGCACCTGAACCTCAGCGTGAAGACCGTCGAGGCACATAAATTCAACTTGATGCGCAAGCTCGACATCCACAACAAAGCGCAACTGGTTCAGTACGCCATCCAGAATAAAGATCATCAAGATCCCGATCGGCCCCTAGGCCGGCTTGGCATCTTCCATCCGGCGCGCCGCTCGTTCCCCCCCGGAGCGGCGCCCTCGGGTGATGTGTGTCTTGGATTTGTGCCCCGCTTCGACGGTCTGTTGCGGTAACCGTTTACGAGTTGAGTGATGTCGAAAGCAAGGATCCTGGCCTCCATTCTCGACATCGGCGTGGTGCCGATCGTGCGGGCCGACTCGGCCGAGCAGGCACTCGAAGCCGCTAAGGCGGTCTGCCGCGGTGGCGTCCGGGCGCTCGAAGTCACCATGACTGTTCCGGGCGCGATTCGCGTGCTCGAAAAGGTCGCCGATGAATACGGCGATGAGATCGTACTCGGGGCCGGAACGGTGCTCGACCCGGAAACCGCCCGCTCCTGTATGTTGGCCGGCGCCCGGTTTTTTGTCAGTCCCTCGTTGAGCGTCCCCACCATCGAAATCTGCAGCCGCTATTCGAAAGTCTCGATGCCTGGAGCGTTGACGCCGACCGAAGTCCATCGGGCTTGGGACGCCGGTGCCGATCTAGTGAAGATTTTCCCTGTCGGCAACGTCGGCGGACCGAGCTATTTGCGAGCTCTCAAGGCCCCTTTGCCGCAGGTCTTGATGGTTCCCACCGGCGGCGTCGGAATCGATAATGTTGCGGAGTTTTTCGCCGCCGGGGCGAGCGCCGTCGCCGTCGGCGCCGACATCGTCTCCAGACAAGCGCTCCAAGCCGGTGATTATGCTGGCATTGCAACCAAGGCGCGGCAGTTTCTCGACGCCGTCGTGAGAGCCAGGGAAGGATTGGCGGCCGACTGATCCCGGTCCCGCGGCGCCGGAACGCGTCGCCCCGGCGTCGGCGCAGCTCCCCGAGGACGCGGAAACTCAGCCGGGCCGGCAAACGTTCGGCCCGACCAGCCGCGCAGCCTTCGACGTTCCACCTTGTCGATTCTGGACCAGATTCCAACGAACGCGTCGGTCGTCGTCATTCGTCTGCGATCGTTGGGGGACACCGTACTCACCACCCCGGCCCTGCGGCTGTTGAAAAGTTCTCGTCCTGATCTATCCATTACGGCCGTCGTCGAGCGTTCCTTCGTTCCCCTGCTCGAAGGCAACTCGGACCTGGCCGACCTGATCCCCGTCGACCGCGGCGGGCGAGCCAAGCTGCGCGCCGCGGCCGCGATCCGTCGCCGCAAACCGGCCCTGTGTCTGAACCTGCACGGCGGATCGACCAGCGCCTGGATGACCGCTCTGTCGGGGGCCCGCTTCAAGGCCGGTTTCGCGCATTTCAGCCCCGCTGTTCCCTACAACGTCCGAATCCCCCGCGCTCAGGAAATCTTGGGCCGCGGCACGGATGACCCGGTTCATACCGCCGAGCATCACGCTTCCGCGATGTTCTTTCTCGGGGTCCCGAAAGCGCCGGTCCCGCGAGCCGTGCTGTCCGCTTCGCCGGAAACGCCCGGCAAGCCCGAGCCCTACGCCGTCGTGCATGTCGGAGCGGCGTACGCCACGAAACAATGGCCGGTCGAGCGTTTTCGCCGACTTGCACTCTTTCTCAGAGACAATCGCGGCATCGAACCCGTTATCGTGGCCGGTCCGGGGCAGGGCGAACTGCTCGGCGGCTTCACCGGGTTCGACCGCCGAGACGGTTTGACGCTCGCTCAGTTGAAGAGCCTGCTTGCGGGCGCGGCCTTGTTCGTGGGCAACGATTCAGGTCCGGCGCACATGGCGGCGGCCTTCGGCATCCCCTCGGCGGTCATCTTCGGTTCCTCGAGTTCCTCGGTCTGGCGACCCTGGCGAACCGAGCATGAAGTGATCGAAACCGACTGGGATTGCAAGCCCTGTCCGGGCGATCGCTGTTACGAATTCGATGAGCCGCGCTGTATCCTGTCGGTAGAGGTTGGGAGCGTCGAGGCGGCGATCGGCCGCCTGCTTCCGGCGGTTGCGTCGAACCCAAGGCGTTGACAATCCGCGATAATCCCTTGTTAACCGGATGAAAGAACTGCTCCACTTGGTTGGCTATGTCCGGCCCTACGCCAAGCGGCTCATCTTGTCGGTGGGCCTCATGGCGACGGTCGGCCTTTGCCACGGGTTGGTGGCGCTGCTGATCGGGCCGGTCTTCGACCGCGTGCTGAATCCCCAGTCGGCCGACGCTCCGGTACTGCTCTACCGCGTCCCGGTTGTTGATTGGGCGGTCTACCTCGACGATTTAGTCCCCTCGGCGATCCACAATGTTTGGACCATGGTCGCCATCGGCATCGTGGGTGTTTTTCTCGTCAAGGGACTATGCGACTTTTTCGGCAACTACATGGTCAACTACGTCGGGTTGGCGGGCGTGCGCGACCTGCGCGGCGACGTCTACGGAGTCGTGCTCAATCAGTCACCGGCGTTTTTTCAACAGCGCCATACCGGCAAGCTGATCTCCTCGCTGGTCGCGGACATTGAAAAGATTCAAGTGGCGTTGTCGCACATCCTCGCCGACCTGCTGCGACAGACGTTCATCGCGGCCGCGCTGCTGTGGGTGCTGATGCAAACCGACTGGGCGCTGGCGGCGGTCAGTTTGACGGTTTTGCCTTTCGTGTTGCTGCCGACCTGGCGGATCGGCCGCCGCATTCGCACGACCACCCGCCGAGCCCAGGACGACTTGGCGGATATGACCCAGATTCTGCAGGAAACGCTGGCCGGCAACCGCGTCGTCAAGGCGTTTTCGATGGAAGATTTCGAGGTCGGCCGATTTCGCGAAACCGCCGAGCGGCTGTTTCGCGGCAATCTGCGCTATGTGCGCCAGCAGGCCGCGGCCTCGCCGTTGATCGAGTTGTTCGGGGCGCTGACGATTGTCGGGCTGCTGACCTACGCGCGCAATCAAATCAAGGCCGATGAGATGACGCAGGGCGAATTTACGACCTTCGTCGTCGCCTTGCTGATGCTCTACCAGCCGATCAAGCGGCTCAACGGCATTTACAACATTTTTCAGCAGGCGCTCGGGGCGGGCCGGCGTGTGTTGGAATACGTCGCGCATCCGCACGATGTAGCCGAGCGCGACGACGCGGTCGTGTTGACGCCCTTTGCGCGCTCGATCGAATTCGAGAATGTCGGTTTCGCCTATCCCGGCGCCGAAACATTGGGCGGAGCGGGCGAGGCCGCACTGAGCGGCGTCACGCTCACAGTCAACGCCGGCGAGATCGTCGCCATCGTGGGGCCGAGTGGAGCCGGGAAGACGACGCTGCTCAATCTGCTGCCGCGCTTTTTCGACCCGACGGAAGGCGAGATTCGAGTCGACGGGAGGAATATCGCCGAGGCCACCCTCAAGTCACTGCGCGAGCAGACCGCCCTGGTAACGCAGGAAATTTTCCTGTTCGACGACACGGTCATGAATAATATCGCCTACGGCCGTCCCGACGTGCCGATCGAGACGGTCGAAAGGGCCGCGCGCGCGGCTTTGGCGCACGGTTTTATCGAGCAGATGCCCGAGGGCTACCAGACGCGTCTCGGCGAGCGCGGACAGCGGCTCAGCGGCGGACAACGGCAGCGGATTTCAATCGCGCGAGCGCTGCTCAAGAATGCGCCGATTTTGATGCTTGACGAGGCGACGTCGCATCTTGACAGCGAGGCGGAAATGCTCGTTCAGCGGGCGCTGTCAAACCTAATGGACGGGCGCACGGTCATTGTCAGCGCCCATCGGCTGTCGACGATCCGCAGCGCCGACAAGATCGTGGTCATGGAAGCCGGACGGATTGTCGATGTGGGAACCCATGAGAGCTTGCTGGGGTCGAGCGTGCTCTACCGGAAGCTC
The DNA here is from genome assembly GCA_965238125.1 of Bryobacterales bacterium. Classification (GTDB taxonomy): domain Bacteria; phylum Acidobacteriota; class Terriglobia; order Bryobacterales; family UBA6623; genus UBA6623. The sequence continues at coordinate 3,759,497 of OZ250179.1, forward strand.
TTTGATCTGCAATCGGTCGAGAGTCGGTTGCCGTAGAGGAAGGCCGAACGCTCAAGCGGTTCCGAACGGCCAGGCCCGCTCGCGACCCCTCACTTGCGTTCGGGGCTCTGCTTCCACAGTGCAAATCATATGCCGTTTAGCATGACCGGTTATGCTCGCTCCGCCCATGACGACGGAGAGTTGTCGCTGGCCGTTACCCTGCGCAGCGTCAACCACCGCTTTCTCGACTTGCAGGTACGGATTCCGCCCCAAATTGAACCGTTCGAGGTGCTGATCCGCCGGCGCGTCAAACAGCGCCTCAAGCGCGGCCAACTGCAGCTCAGCGTGTCGCTCGGCTGGAAGCAGGATAACACGGCCTTCACTCTGAATCGGCCGCTGCTTGACGCCTACGTCGAGGCCCATCGGGAACTGGCCGAGAAACACGGACTTCCCCAGCCCCCCGACCTCAGCGCAATTCTGCGCGTGCCCGGCGCGCTGACCTTCGACAACGGCGATTTAGACGACGAGCGTCGCGCGAAACTCGAAGCCGCCCTGACCCAAACCCTCGACCAAGCGCTCGCCGAACTCGAGCGCGGCCGGGAGGTTGAGGCCGCCGGCATCGTCGAAGAAATGCAGCGTCGCGCCGCCGCTATGGAAGCGGATTTGGAAACGCTGCGGGATTCGCTCAAAGACGTCATCCCGAATTTCCAACAGCGCCTCGAAGCCCGCCTGACCGACCTTTTTGAAAAACTTGAACCCGATTCCCAAAGGCTGATGCAGGAAGCCGCCTTGCTCGCCGAGCGAGCCGACATCAGCGAGGAAGTGCAGCGGCTCGGCGCCCACGTCGCGCGACTTCTGGAGTTGCTCCAGGACGAGTCCGAGCTCGGCAAGAAGATCGATTTCCTCGCGCAAGAGATGAATCGCGAGGCCAATACGATTCTTTCGAAGACGAATCCGCTAGGCGCCGCCTCGCTCGACGTGACCCAAATCGGGCTGCGACTCAAGGGCGAAATCGAAAAGATTCGCGAGCAAGCGCAAAATCTGGAATAATTCGGACTCGACCTGATCCCATGTGCCTTGTCTTCATCATCTCCGCCCCCTCCGGCTCGGGAAAATCAACCCTCGTCAAACGGCTGATGGAAGAGGACGACAATCTTGCCTTCTCGACTTCGGTTACGACGCGGGCCCCCCGCAAGGGCGATGTCGAAGGCGAGAGCTACGAATTCATCACCCGCGAGGAATTCATCGAGCGGCGCGACCGCGGCGAGCTTCTCGAGTGGGCCGAGGTTTTCGGCAATTTTTACGGCACGTCGCGGAACGTTCTAGCTCGCGCCAAAGAGCAGGGACGCGACCTGATTCTGGACATCGACGTCCAGGGTGCGGCACAATTAAACGAGAAACTTCCCGAGGCGGTCACGATTTTCATTCTTCCTCCCTCGCGAGAGGAACTGGCGACTCGGCTGCGAAACCGCTCTTCCGATTCCGACGAGGTGAGGGAACGCCGTTTGCGCGCCGCGGGCCGCGAAGTTTTGAACTACGAGCAGTACGACTTTATCTTGATCAACGACGAGGTTGACAGGTCGTTCGAGCAACTCAGGGGAATCTTGCTGGCCGAACGTTGCCGCAACCATCGGGCGCGGCCCCGCATCCAGGCGATTCTCGAAAGCTTCCGAGACGGAGACGATAACCCATGAGCAAGAAGGCCCAAGCGGCGAAAACCGAGGAAAGCCCGGCAAACGAGTCAACGGCAAAGCCGCCCGATCAGCCGTGGTTCATCCCCAACGACGAGGAGCAGAGCGTTTATCGGTTTATCATCGCCGCCTCCCGCCGTGCGCGGCAGCTGCAAGCCGGTGCGCGGCCGGTGATCGCGACGACTTTCCGCAAGCCGACCAAGATCGGCATGGAGGAAATTCGCAGCGCCGAAGTGGCGGTGGAGATCATTGCCGAAGACGACGACGCCGAAACCGAAGAGGAACCGATCATTTAGCGGGCTTCGAGAGATTGCTTGATTTCTCATCGTTCGGCGTAGCCCATCCCGGCCGCGCCGGGCCGTAAATCCGACCATGGCCTCCTCCGCTTCCCAGCGTCCGAAAGTCGTCCTCGGCGTCAGCGGCGGCATCGCGGCGTATAAGGCCGCCGAATTGGTTCGCCTCCTTGCCGAACGCGACTACCGGGTCCAAGTTGTGATGACCCGCTCGGCGCGCGAATTCATCCGTCCGCTCACGTTCGCCGCTCTTACCGGAGAGAAGGTCATCACCGACCTGTTTCCCGAAGCCGGCAAGGAAGCCGATCTCGATAACGCGATTGAACATATCGCGGTTGCCCAACAAGCCGATCTGCTGCTCGTCGCCCCCGCGACCGCCGATATCCTCGCCAAGTTCGCGACGGGCATCGCCGACGATTTCCTCACTACGATGCAGTTGGCCTACAGCGGCCCGCTCGTTGTCGCCCCGGCGATGAATACGAACATGTGGGATCACCCCGCCACGCGGCAAAACATGGAAACTCTTCGCGGCCGCGGCGTGATTGTGGTCGAACCCGAAGCTGGCGAGCTCGCCTGCGGCATGGTCGGCCCCGGGCGCTTGGCGGACATCGAGAAGATCGCTCGCGCCGCCGACGAAGCCCTCGGTCGTAGCGGCGATCTGGCCGGCGAAACCGTACTCATTACCGCCGGCCCCACACAGGAACCCGTCGATCCGGTGCGCTACCTTTCCAACCGTTCGAGCGGACGCATGGGCTTTGCCCTCGCCGCCGAGGCCGCCGCCCGCGGAGCGCGCGTCATCATTGTCTCGGGGCCGGTGACGATCGACCCGCCCGCCGGGTGCGAGGTGGAGCGCGTGACGACGACCGACGAGATGTACCAAGCCGTTCTCGAAAGGTTATCGGAAGCCTCGATCGTCGTCATGGCCGCCGCTGTCGCCGACTATCGGCCCGCTGTCGCCCATGAGTCGAAGATCAAGAAAGACTCGGGCGCGCGCACGCTCGACCTCGAGCTTACCGTGGACATCCTAGCCGAAATCGGGCGACTCAAGGGCGACCGTGTGTTGGTCGGGTTCGCGGCCGAGACGGAAGATCTGGTCGAAAACGCCCAAGCGAAACTGCGCCGGAAGAATTGCGATTTCATCGTGGCCAATCCGGTCGGCGCGGCAGCGGAAGGCGCGGGTATCGACTCGGAAGAAAATCAAGGGGTTCTTCTTTCGGTCGCCGGTGAACGGGTCGAATTCCCCCGCGGATCGAAGACCGCGATGGCCTCGAGAGTTTTCGACGAATTGTTGCGGTTGCGTCCCACTAGGGCGGCCGCCGGCGATTAGGCAAACGAACAGGCAAGAAACCCCAAGCAATCGGGAGGAACGACAATGACGGCGAGAGGTATCTTACTTACGGCTGCCCTAGCGGCTTTGTTGTCGGTCGGGACGACGCAAGCGCAATCCGACGACCCGGCGGCGCTGCGCAAGGAAATCGACAGCCTCAAAGCCGGACAGCAGGCCATTCAAAAGGAACTGGGTGAAATCAAGAAGCTGCTCCAGGCGCGGCAGCGTCCCCAACGCCGACAACGCGAGCCCTTCAAGCCCACCGACATCAGCATCAAGGGAGCGCCCTTCCTGGGACGGCCGAACGCCAAGGTCACGATGGTGGAATTCACCGACTACCAATGTCCTTTCTGCCGTCGGCACTTCACCAAGGTGCAGCCCGAAATTCAGAAACAATACATCGAAACCGGCAAGATCAAATACGTGATGCGCCAGTTTCCACTGGTCAGCATCCATCCGCGCGCGACCAAGGCATCGGAGGCCGCCCTGTGCGCCGGCGACCAGGGCAAGTATTGGGAAGTCCACCGCCGCATCTTCGGAGCTCAGCGCAAGCTCTCCGACGACGACCTGCGCGCTCACGCCGAGGAGGAAAAGCTGAACCTCGATCAGTTCAGCCGTTGCCTCACCGACGGCAAATACAACGAACAGGTCAAGACGGATATAGGCGAAGGCTCCAAAGCCGGAGTCCAAGGGACGCCCAGCTTCTTTTTGGGGCTGACCGACCCGGCCGACCCGACCAAGATTCACGCCGTCGAGTTTATCCGAGGAGCCCAAGGCCTGCCGGCCTTTCAGGCCAAGATCGACGCATTGCTTAGCGGAAAAAAGAGCGACTGAGCAACCTCAGCCCAAAAACGCAACCACCGAGCCCCGAACGCAAGCGAGGGGTCAGCCCGCGCCGCACAGTGGGGCAGGTCTCCAGGCCTGCCGCGGAGTTACTATTGGCCCTGGGCCGAAGCCCAGGGAAAACCGGCCCGTTAAGGGATTCCCCATCTTCGTCGGGCGAACGACCGTCAAGAGGGTCGTTCGGAGGCCTGAGGCGGGGCCCAAAACCCGATCGCAAAGCGGTCGGGTCCCGCGCCTCTACATCGGCAGCGGCGCTCGCAGCACGAAGTCAAGCCGAGTCTCCGACGGTATCCGCAGCCGTCGGCCGCGCGAAGCCGATACGGCCACGCCGGCGCCGGCGCCAACCGCAGCTCCCTTGCCGCCTCCGAAGATCGCGCCCAACGCCGCGCCCACGCCCGTCGTGATCGCGGTCGTCTTCGCCGTCGATTTCCCTTTGCCGCTGCTTTTCACTTCGGCGTAGTTCGTCGCCAACTCATACGACTTGCCGTCGACCGTGATGTCAAACAGCTTCAGGGAAACCTCGTCGGCGCCCCGCACCGCGCCCGCTTGGTCGACGCGAACGACCTGAACGGTCGCGTCGGCGTTGCGCGGAATGACGACCTGATTGTCGACCACGATCGGGTCATCGATGCTGGCACGGAAGCGTTCGCCTTCGCTGGTAATATCGGAATCGATCGAGTCGATCAGACGAACCGTCACGACCATTCCAGCTGGAATCGTAATGCCCGATGCCCGAGCGGGCTCTGGCGCGGGTGCGGCCGCAGCGCGCGGAGGCGCGGGAGCTTTCGGCGCCCGCGGCGCTTGCGGGGCCAACGGCGCGCTTGTTTGGGCGGTCCCAAAGCGGATTCCGTCGACGTCGCCGATCGAATAACTCCGCAAATTGCCCGCCGAATCGAGAAAACGGATCGTGCGCGCATCGCCGCCAAGGAACGTTCCTTCGTGTTCACTGCCGTTGTTGAGCCGCAACGTGTCCGCCGCGGCGGGCAGGGTCAGCACGGCGGCCAGAGCCAAGAGCAATAGGGATTCTTGTCGTCTCATAGTGGGGGTCTCCTTGGTTCGTCTCTCGATTTTCTCGCTACCCAAAAGGCACAGAAACGCCTCATTCGTCATTATCTCAGAGCAACGGAGATTTGCCTTGGTAAGACGCGGTGCGCCGGGCGTCGGTTCCCGAGAAAAGTGCACCCCGGCCGTCCGCGGGGTGATCGAAAAACGGTCGACTCAGCCCGAGTCCGCCAATTTCTTGCCCAGCGCCGCGAGCTTCTCCCAGGTGTAGATTCCCGTACTATGCCCGTCGCTGAAGTGGAATTGAATGGCGTAGTGCCCGACCGGATCGATTCCCGCCGGGTGAACGTCCTCGGGGACCGTGCTTTCCCGCAACCGCCGCACGCCGGTCAGCTCATCGACACACACCGCGCAGGGGCATTCCATCCGCAGCCGACGGGCCGGATAGACGACTTCCGTGCCGTCTTTCCACACGATCTTGACGTCGTGCTCGTTGGCGCGGGTAATCGAGGAAGGCTGCGCGGATGACGGGGCGGCGGGCATGAATCTTAGAAATCGATTTTCACCAGGCCTTCGCTCTCGGCCTTCATGTTTCGAATGCTGATTTGCGCCGCGAGATTCTTCGCCGCGTTGACCAACGCCGTTGCCGCGGGCGAATCCGGTTCCTCCAAGACAATCGGACGCCCGCTGTCGGAGGTCTCGCGGACGGTGGTGGCCAGCGGAATCTTGCCCAATACCGGCATCTCCCACTTCTCTGAAACTCGATCGGCCCCGCCGGAGCCGAAGATGAACTCGCGTTCGCCCGTAGTGCGCGATTCCCAGTAGCTCATATTCTCGACCACCCCAAGGAGCGGGCACTTGAGCTGGTTGAACATGATGATGGCTTTTTCGGCGATATTGACGGCCACCGGCTGCGGCGTGGTGACGATCACCGCTCCGGTCAGCGGAATCCGCTGGCACAAGGTCAACTGCACGTCGCCGGTCCCCGGTGGCAGATCCACAATAAGGTAATCCAATTCTCCCCACTCAACCTGTCCCAGAAACTGCTCGATCATTTTCGCCAGCATCGGCCCGCGCCAGACGACGGCTTGATCGGGCTTGACGAAGAAACCGGCCGAGATGACCTTGACCCCGTGGGCCTCGACGGGCAGCATGCCGCGTCCGCCGGCGCGGGGCTGGCTGTGGATCCCCAAAATCGTCGGGATGCTGGGGCCGTAGACGTCGGCGTCCATCAGCCCGACCGAGGCGCCGGTCTCGGCCAGCGCCACGGCCAAGTTCGCGGAGACGGTCGATTTCCCCACGCCGCCTTTCCCCGAGCCGACCGGAATCACGTTCTTTACGCCGGGGATGATGTCCTTTCCCACCGGTCCGTGCGCTCTCACCTCGGCGGTCAGCGTCACCTCGACCGCGTCGACGCCGGGCAGCGCGCGTACCGCGTCTTCAGCTTGTTGCTTCAGCTCGTCCTTGACCGGGCACGCCGGCGTAGTTAGTTGGAGGTGAAACGAGACGCGATTGTCGCGAACCTTCAGCTCCTGCACGAAGCCGAGCGAAACGATGTCCTTGTGAAGATCCGGGTCGACGACCACGCGTAGCGCGTCGAGAACCTGCTCTTGATTGACTTGTGAATCAGCCATAAGCGCCTACGGAATCAGACTTGCGGGGCGGCGCCGATCTTCACCGCGTCGGCCGCGCTCCCGGCGGGTTCAAATTCCCCGTCAGCACCACCAAATTTTGGACGAACGAATCCATCTGCTCTTCGCTGCAAACTAGATCTTGAATCGTCGTCCTCGCCAACAATCGATCGACTACGGATTGCATCGTCCGCCATAGCGATCGGATCGAGCAATCAATCGAATGCGTGCAAGTGTCTTCGCTGCCGGCATGATCGTCGCAGAAGTTGCCCTCGAATAAACGCCCACCTAGGACGTCCATCGCTTCGCTAACGGTAATATCGGCGGCCGGACGCGCCAAGCGATACCCTCCCGCCTGTCCGCGAACGCTCGTCACCACGCCGCCCTCGCGCAGAATGCGCATCATCTTGGCCGTATAGGGCAACGAGATGCCCTCGGCCCTGCTGATCTCCTGCAACGTCAGGCTCTTGCCGGGACCTCGCGAAGCCAAGTGCAACAGGCAGCGCAGCCCGTATTCTTCTTGTGCGCTAAAGTGCATCGTTCACCGCCCCTTCGCCAATGCGGACATCGCTGACTACTCGTTCGGTCGCCTACAAAATATTCAACGTCAATTTCGCCGCGTCATTCATGTGATCCGGCGTCCACGGAGGATCGAACGTAACCGCCACTTCCACCGAATTGACGCCCTCGACCGCCTCGACCTTGTGCTGCACGTCGGCGGGCAGAACCTGCGCCGCCGGACAATTGGGCGCGGTCAGCGTCATCTGGACCGCCACGTCGTTCTCGGGCCCGATATCAACGGTATAGATCAGCCCCATGTCGTAAATGTTCACCGGCACTTCCGGGTCATAACAGTTCTTGAGCGCGGCGACGATCAGATCGCCTGAAACCGTGCCGTTGGCGTTGATGACGGGTGCGGACGGCGACGTCGCCGGAGCCCCGGCCGCTTGCCCCTCCGGCGAGTGCGATTCCGGTTGCGGGTTTACTTCGTCCATCGTGTCTCCTATTCGGTTTTCGCCGCCTCGTGGCGTCCCAGAAGCGCGTTGCGCAGCGTATGCCAGGCGAGGGTGGCGCATTTCACTCTCGCCGGATAGTCCTTCACGCCGGCAAACACCGCCAGCTTGCCGAGCTTACCGCCCGCGCCGGCGGGCTCCAACGGCCCGGTCACCATTGAATGAAATAGCTCGAATAGCGCCTCGGCTTGATCCATTGTCTGACCCTTCAGCATTTCCGTCATCAACGACGCCGAGGCGGTCGAAATGGCGCAACCCGAACCCTCGAATTTCACTTCGCCGATCACGCCGTTGTCGACTTTGAGATACAGCCGAATCTTGTCGCCGCACAAGGGGTTGAACCCGTCGGCGTGATAATGCGGCTCTTCCATGGGGCCGAAATTCCGCGGCTGTTTGCTGTGATCAACGATCAGCTCCTGGTAGAGTTCGCGCAAATCCATTAGTCGCCGAACAACTCCTTGACTTTTCCCACGCCGGCGCCCAGGGTGTCGATTTCCTGCTTCGTGTTATAGAAGGCAAAAGAGGCGCGCGTGGTGGCCGGTACGCCGAAGCGGTCCATCACCGGCTGCGCGCAATGATGGCCGGCGCGAACCGCCACGCCCTCGCGGTCGAGAATCGTTCCAATGTCGTGGGGGTGCACGCCGTCGATCACAAACGACACGACACTCGCCTTTTCGCGAGCCGTGCCGATCAGCCGCACGCCCTCGATTCCGCCGACGACCTCGGTCGCATAGTCGAGCAACTCTTTGTCGTAGGCGGCGATGCGGTCCATCCCGATCTCGGAAAGATACTCGACCGCCGCTCCCAACCCAATGGCGTCGGCGATATTCGGCGTGCCGGCCTCGAACTTATAAGGCAGGGCGTTGTATGTCGTTTTCTCGAATGTGACCGACTCGATCATGTCGCCGCCGCTTTGGTAGGGCGGCATCTCTTCGAGCAGCGCCCGTTTCCCGTAAAGGATGCCGATACCCGTAGGCCCGAACATCTTGTGTCCCGAAAACGCGTAGAAATCGCAATCAAGATCCCGCACATCGATCGCCATGTGCGGAACAGCCTGCGCTCCGTCGAGAACGACCGGGACGCCGCGCTCGTGCGCCCGCGCAATGATTTCACGAACCGGGTTGATCGTTCCCAGCGCGTTCGAAACATGGGTCACCGCGACAATGCGCGTGCGATCGCCGAGCATGCGGTCAAACTCGTCGAGCAGCAACTCCCCCGCGTCGTTGACCGGAATCACCCGCAGTTTCGGGCCGCGCCGCTCACACAAAATCTGCCACGGCACGATGTTTGAATGGTGCTCGATGGCCGAGATGATGACTTCGTCGCCCTCGCCGACCCGCAACTCGCCCAAACTGTGCGCTACCAGATTCAGCGAGTCCGTCGTGCCGCGTGTATAGATCACCTCACCGATTTCCGCCGCGCCGATAAACTCTTGAATTGTCCGACGCGCTCCCTCGTAGGCGTCGGTGGCGCGTTGGCTCAGCTCGTGGACACCGCGATGGACGTTGGCGCAGTCTTCGAGATAGAACTTGCCCATCGCCTCGATCACGCGCCGCGGAGTCTGCCCCGTCGCCGCATTGTCGAGATAGACCAGCGGCTTGCCGGCGACTTGCTGGTCAAGCGCCGGAAAGTCGCGCCGCAACGCCTCCACATCGAGCGGAGCCACGGCGTCCCGGACCGCCGCCGACTGTTCGGTTGTCCAATCCACACTGCTCATTGGTCGGTCTCCGCTTGCTTCACCCAATCGAGCAACAGCGTCTGGAGCGGCTCCCGCCATCCGTCAACGTTGAGGCCTTCGAGAATATCGGCCGCGAACCCATAGATCAGCAAACTGCGCGCATCGGCCCACCCGATGCCGCGCGAACGCAGATAGAACATCGCTTCGGCGTCGATCTGCCCGACCGTTGCACCGTGAGTGCAGCGCACGTCGTTGGCGTCGATTTGCAACTGCGGCTTGGTGTTCACCTCGGCTTTGCGCGAGAGCAGAAGATTCTTGTTGCGCTGCACCGCATCGGTCTTTTGGGCGTCTTGCCGAACAATGATCTTGCCGTTGAACACGCCCGTCGATCGCCCGTCGAGGACGCCGCGATAGAGTTGGTGACTGTTGCAATGCGGCTCGGCATGATCAATCGTCGTGTGATGGTCGATATGCTGGTCGCCCGTAACCGCATAGAGGCCGTTGAGCGTGCACTCGCCGCCTTCGCCGCCCAACCGCACATGGGCGTCGCTGCGCACCAGCCGCCCGCCGAAGGACAAGGAGTGCGAGGCAAAGTTGCTGTCGCGCGCTTGGTCAACGAAGAGAAATCCCGTGTGATGCGCCGCGACGTGCTCTTGCTGCAACTTGTAGTACTCGACGCGGGCATTCTCCGCCACGACCACTTCCGTCACCGCGTTGGTCCAATAGGAGTCGCCCAACCCAACAAAAGTTTCGATCACCGTGGCTTGGCTTTCCCGGCCGGCGACAATCAACGTCCGCGGATGCGTGAAACGGCCGGCTTGCTCCGCCGCCGTCACCCACACCAGATGGACCGGCTTTTTCTCGACAACCCGCTCAGGGACGTGCACGTACGCGCCGTCGCCGAAAAAGGCCGTATTCAACGCCGCCAGGCTGTTGCCCAACGCATCGGTCTGCCGCGCCAGATGCGCCGCGACCCGCGGATCGTCGCGTTTGTCGGCCAAACCGCCGACCTCGACCGAGCAGTCGTCCTGCCGTGAAAGCTCGGGCGCGAACTTCCCGTTGACGAAAACCACCCGATGGGCGTCAATGTCCTCGAAGCCGACCGAGCCGATGTCGCCGGCCTCGATCGTCGCACTCGGGCTCTCGGCCGGCGCGAATTCCCCGGACCTGATCCCCGCGAGGTTCGTGTATTTCCAATCTTCGTCGCGCGGCGTGGGGAAGCCCGCTTCCGTAAATCGCTCCATGGCCGCCCGGCGGCGTTCGCCGAGCCAAGCGGGCTCCTCGGCGATCCGCGCGTTCAACGCCTCGAAGCTTTCGCGGTACAGTGTCGGTTTTTCCGCAACAGCAACCATATTTCGTTTCTCTTCTTCCAGTGGGGCACGTCTCCAGGCCTGCCCATTCCCAGTTCCGTGCCTACGAACTGACCGCTTCGGCTTCCTCGATCCAGCCGTAGCCCTTCTCTTCGAGCTCGAGCGCTAAGTTTCGGTCGCCTGATTTCACAATCCGTCCGCCCGCCAGCACGTGCACGAAATCGGGCACGATGTACTCGAGCAGGCGCTGATAGTGCGTCACGACCACAATCGCCCGCTCCGGATCCCGCAATTTGTTGACGCCGTTTGCGACCAGCTTCATCGCGTCGATGTCGAGCCCCGAGTCCGTCTCGTCGAGAATGGCCAGCTTGGGCTCGAGAATCGACATCTGAAAAATCTCGTTGCGCTTCTTCTCCCCGCCCGAAAACCCGGCGTTGACCGAACGCTCTATCATCGTCGAGTCCACCTCCAGATCGGTCATCTTTTCCTTGGCCAGGTTGAGGAAGTCGATGGCATCGATCAGGTCTTCGCCCCTCGCCTGCCGAACGGCATTCAGCGCCGCCCGCAGGAAATAGAGATTGCTGACGCCCGGGATCTCGACCGGGTATTGGAAAGCCAGGAAAAGGCCCGCCCGAGCACGCTCTTCCGGGGCGAGTTCGAAGATGTCCTTCCCTTCGTAGAGCACTTCGCCGCCGGTAATGTCGTAGCCGTCGCGTCCGGCGATGACCTGAGCGAGCGTGCTCTTTCCCGAGCCGTTCGGGCCCATGATGGCGTGTACTTCGCCCTTGTTAACGGAGAGATTGATTCCGTTGAGAATGCTTTTTCCGTCGGCGCTGACGGAGAGGTTTCTGATTTCGAGCATAGGGTTTCGTTTTGGGCGACAGGACAGTAACCCGCCTACCCGACGCTTCCTTCCAAGCTCACGCCCAGCAGCTTCTGCGCCTCCACCGCGAACTCCATCGGCAGCTCCCGGAAAACGTCCTTGCAAAAGCCGTTGACGATCATCCCGACCGCATCCTCGGTCGAGATGCCGCGCTGGTTCAAGTAGAAAATCTGATCCTCACCGATCTTCGAAGTCGTCGCTTCGTGCTCGACCTGCGCGGTCGGGTTCTTGACCTCGAGATAGGGGAACGTATGCGCGCCGCACTTGTCGCCCATCAGCATCGAGTCGCACTGCGAAAAGTTGCGCGCCCCTTCCGCCCCTTTTTGGATCTTCACCAGCCCGCGATAGGCGTTCTGGCCGTAACCAGCCGAGATGCCCTTCGAGATGATCGTGCTCGACGTGTTCTTGCCGATGTGGATCATCTTCGTCCCGGTATCGGCCTGCTGGTGATTGTTCGTAACGGCGACGGAGTAAAACTCGCCGACCGAGTTATCGCCGATCAGAATGCAGCTCGGGTACTTCCAAGTGATCGCCGAGCCGGTTTCGACCTGCGTCCACGAAATTTTCGAATTGACGCCTTGGCATTTGCCGCGCTTGGTGACAAAGTTGTAAATCCCGCCTTTGCCGTCCTTGTCGCCCGGATACCAGTTCTGTACCGTCGAGTACTTGATTTGCGCGTTGTCGAGCGTGATCAACTCGACCACGGCGGCGTGTAGCTGGTTCTCGTCGCGCATTGGGGCCGTGCAGCCTTCGAGGTAGCTGACGTAAGCGCCTTCGTCGGCGATGATCAACGTGCGCTCGAACTGGCCCGTGTTGGCCGCGTTGATGCGGAAATAGGTCGAAAGCTCCATCGGGCAGCGAACGCCCTTGGGGATATAGCAGAACGACCCGTCGCTGAAGACCGCCGAATTCAGCGCGGCAAAGAAATTGTCCGTCGTGGGAACAACCGTTCCCAGGTACTTCTCAATCAAGTCCGGATGGTTTTCAACCGCTTCCGAGAACGAGCAAAAAATGACGCCCATCTCATAGAGCTTGTCCTTGAACGTGGTCGCGACCGAGACGCTGTCGAAAACGGCGTCCACCGCCACGCCGGACAGCGCCGCCTGCTCGTTGAGCGGGATGCCCAGCTTTTCGTACGTCGCCAGCAGCTCCGGATCCACCTCGTCGAGGCTCGTAGGGCCGTCTTTCTGCGACTTGGGCGCCGAGTAGTAGACGATGCTCTGGTAGTCAATAGGCGCGTAGTGAACGTTGTGCCAAGTCGGCTCGGTCATCTTGAGCCAGTGCCGATACGCCTTGAGCCGCCATTCGAGCAGAAATTCCGGCTCGTTCTTCTTGGCCGAGATGAAGCGAATGATGTCTTCATTCAACCCTGGAGGCGCGGAATCCGCCTCGATGTCGGTCACGAAGCCGTACTTATACTCCTGTGTTGCAAGGACTTCCAGCTCATCCGTGGAACTGCTCATGTAATCTCCTCGACCCTCTCACGCGGCTCTTTCGCGGACGTCCGAGAGCAATGTCCGCCCCCTGGCCGCCCAGAAAAATCAGACCCCGCTCTGCTCTCTTCCTGAAACCACCACTTCTTAGAGGTGCTATCCGGCTGAATCTATACCAAGCAGTAAAGATTCTTCTCCCCCGCAGAGTACCAATCATGTACTAAGTTGTCAAGATTGATCCAAAGAAGGCTGGCAAAAGACGTGGCGCACGCTTTCAGCGTGCCGTGTCGGCATTCGTGCCGACATGTCCGCAGGCCTCTCGGCCCCACTCAAAGCGAGCGCTCGGCCAACTCCCCGAAAACCGGCAAAGCCCGCCGCTCGCCCTTGGCCGTCTTGATGATCATGTAGATCCAAAGGCCCAGAATCAGCAATTGCAGCAGATCGTCGAACGGAATATCCGGCCCCGGCAGCATATGGACCCACAACCCCACCGCCCAATCCGCCAGCAACCAGGCCACAAAAAGGTAGAGCCCCTGGTAAGCGTGGAATTTCACATCCCGTGCATCGCGGAACTTGTCCGAAGCCAGCACGTAGACGCAGGCGATCCAACCGAACCACGGCACGTAGGAAAGAATCGAAGCCGCCCGCGGGCTCAAAATCGGCTCGGCCGGACGCGGCGAAGCCTCAGCCGACGCCGGCTGCGTCTGGCCGCAGCCGCGGCAGAACCGATCCGCGTCGCTGACTTGTTGGCCGCAGGTGGTGCAGTAGGGCATTACTTCCTTGTCCGTGATTCTTCGAAGATTTGCCGGCGCCCCCGCAGCGCCCCGATTCTCCTACAAACCGAGATCGTGACCCAAGCCGCGCCGCCCGCCTTACTGTTCACCATGGAGTACGACATCGCGGGGCAGAGTGTTCCACCCGGGCACTTACCGGGCACATGGTGAACAGGTTACCGAGGCAAATATTGAGCGGCAAAATGTTTCATGTTCCGACGGGCCATGTGGCGGATGTGGCGTTGCTTAGCGGAGGTCACTTGAAATTCTCCACCAACATTAGATCGCTCCCTTGGTTGTCGATCTGCGTAAGGTCCACCTCGAAAACCCCGAAACGGCGGATGTGGCGGTGCTCGGTATCCGGTCGCATCGCGTCAGCTGCTATTGCGCCCTCCCGTCGCGGAACTCTTCGAACCAGTTCTGCACGATCCGGATGCGGGCCGGTGGCGCCTCGCCAATGGTCTCGACCGTGACGAAGCGCTGCCCGTCCAGCGAGACGTCGTAGGTCGGAGACGGAAACGGCCACTCCAGGTCCGGCGACGTGAAGAGTTTGGTGCTCGCGCCCTGTGTGAAGGCGGGCTCAGTGGAGACCAGTACAACGTAGAGAGTGTCCTTCTTGACGTAGAACAGCTCTTGGCCATCGCGGCTCCAGCGGGGTTGCTCACCGCCATCCTGAGACACCTTCCACTTCCCTCGGCCGGGAGGAAAGGGCCGCACATATACCTCACCCCTCCCCGACTCGTTGGAACAATACGCAACAAAGCGGCCGCCCGGCGAAAACTGAGCTGCGTCCTCGACAAAGCCGCTTTCTGAGTAGGGAACAGGTTCCGCCCACGTCCCGTCTCGCTGCCGCGCGAGGGACAGTATGGTCCCCGGCGGATAAGCCAAAAGAAGATGTTCGCCGCCGGGTGACCAAGCCTCGGGAAACTCGAGACTCGGGCTGGTGAGAACGGCTTCCGCTTCCTCGCTCCCATCGATGGGCTTGATGAAGAGGTCGATGCCGCCGTTGCGATTAGAGCAGAAGGCCACGCGTTGGCTATCCGGTGACCAGATCGAGCGAGAATCCCAAGCGGCGTCAAACGTCAGGCGAGTCTTGATGGGACGCTCGACTTCTTGCAGCCAGACATCCGCGCCGGTGCGTTCCTCTACTCCTTCCACGCCTACATAGCGGCCATCAGGGGACAGCGATGGAAGGAAAATCTCCTTCTGCGGTTGCCCGATCTCGCCTACCTTCCTCCCCTGGCGGTCTCTCCACACCAGCCGCTGCGAGCCGGCCCGAGAAGGCTCTAAGTAGACAAGCGTGCCGTCGAAGGCTGGCGAGGGAAATCGGGCGCCCTCGGCCACCAAGAAGGGCTCTCCCATGGGCTCGAGGTCTCGTAAGGAGAAGGGCAGCGCCCAGATCGCTTCGCGCGTCCAGCCGGATTGATAGAGGATGTGACCGCTGGGCGAGTAGACGGGGTATACGCCGGCCGTCAACTCCGTTTCTTGGCCATTATCGAGGTTCCGAAGCATGATTCGAGGGTCATAGCGAGGGTTGACCGCCGTGTAAAGCAGGTAGCGGGAGGAGGGTAGGAAATGCGGGTCAGTGAACCCTTTACCATCCCCCCCGGCTAAGAGCTTGGGTTCGCCGCCACCGGCGGCAACCTCGTAGAGTTTTGCCAAGTTGAGTGCACCCGTTTGCCCACCCGCTTGCACGGTGATCGAGGCTCCGCCGGGGCCCCACGTTCCCTTCCGGAGCCCGTCCAGTCTGCAGACAGTGATCGGCGAACCACCCGCGATCGACACTCTTTTCAATTCATCGCCCTCTTTGAACGCCAGGAACCGGCTGTCGGGCGACCAAAAGGGAGAGGCGGAATCGCCGGCTGGAGTAATCTCACGGGCTAGGTCTTTTGTCAGGTCGTGGACCCAGAGCGAGAGCGACTCGCCGTTTTGGTCCGAGGGAGCCACATAAGCGATGTGTCTGCCATCGGGGGAAACGGCCACGCTCGGCCAGTGAGACCTAGAAAGCGGCCCAGCCGGAGTTATGGAGTAGCGGCGCGGAGACGTTGTTCGAGACACCTCGCCGGACTCCGGGATGAAGACCAGCATGATAGCGGTGATCGCAAAGACGGCGGCCAGAGCGATCAGGGCCACACGCAGCCGATGAATGGTCCGTTGCAGGCCTGCCTTCGGTGGGGAACTGTCGGCCAGGCTCCTCTGTGAGTCGGTGCCCGTGCCTTCCACCGTTGCTAGGAACTTGTACCCTCGTCCCGGCAGCGTCTCCACGAAGCGAGGGCTGGACGCGGAATCTCCCAGCGCCTCGCGGATTTTGTTGACCGCCGTGTTCAGACTGTGTTCGAAATCGACGTGCGTGTCCGGCCAGACCTTTTCTTGTAGCTCCTCGCGGGTAACAACGCGACCGGGCTTGTCGAGGAGCAGCGCCAAGACCCGAAAAGGCTGCTCCTGCACCCGCAGCCCGTTCTTGCGCAATTGCCCCGCTTCGTGCAGCGCAACATCCTCAAGCGCGCCAAAGCGGTTCACCACGGAGGGAGCCGGGGACGTAAGTAAGCGACGTGCGACGAGGGCATTCGGCACGAGGGTCCACCGTGATGGCGCGAAGTCTTTAGCAAGATCCGTAATCAGCCCCCCGCCACCCGGGCGCACCCCTTGGTAGGGGCGAACCCTCGTGTTTGACCTAGCCCACAGTTGAGACAAGCTCTCAGCTTGTCTCGCCCCAATCGAAATTTCGGGTCGGTGCTTTTGGGGCACACGTCCGGGGAAAACCTCAGCCCGGCACAAAAGAGCCAAAGCCGACCTCAGCCCTAAATCACCACGACCTGATGATCGTGGCAATCGGTGTGGATCGATTCGTGGATGCGGTCCAGGAACGAGTCGCCGTGCCTCGCCAGGAAACTCAGCGCGCTGAAGCTTCGTTCTTGCAGGGTTCCGTTCGGGAAGATCAGGTTCGCCAGGTGAGCCGCCTCGCGACCGGCACGATCGTCGCGCCGCAGACTCTCTCGCGCCACCGTGGAACGAACCTTCCCGAACTGATAGAGCATCTTCTTGCGAACGTTCCCAAGCGACGCACTGAGGGTCGGGTCGAATTTCGTCAAGTCGGCATCAATCGCGTCGAGCGAAGCGTTGATGGTCCGCTCGCTTTCGTCGAAGGCCTTTTCGAGACTCGGCGGAATCAGACTTCCCGAAATACCGCGGCGCAGATTCTCGGCCGACTGAAAACAATCCAAGACGCCGAGTCCGTAGCGATCGAGATACCGTTCGGCCCGCGCATCGAGAATCGTAAACGACGCCCGCGGCGCCACCACCGGCATCCGCCCGAGCAAGCGCCGATAAAGCACTTCGGCCTGCGCCAAGTAAGCCGACTCGGCTGGCCCGGTCACGTAAACGGCCGTCGGAAGCAGAAAGTCCTGAATCACCGGACGCAGCAATACGTTCGGCGAAAAGCGTTCGGGCGCTTCGTCGACCAGCGCCGCCAATTGCGCGACTGTATAGCTTTGTTCGCCGTCGCTGTAACCGTCCGCTGCGAGCCGCAGCGTCGTCCGGCGTCCGTCTTTGAAGAGAAAGACCGGCGAGGTTTCCGCTGTTACGTGAGATTGCGCGTGGTAGCCGGCCTGTTCGAGTTCCGCGCCGCGCGCGATGATCTCATGGTTCAGTTCTGCCGCGCCCTCGACCGCCGCGCGAATCGTCGGCGCGGCGAGCTTTCGCAACTCGGCGTCCATCGGGTCGATCAAGATCAGCCCGAAGCGGTTAAACAACTTCTGAAACATGGCCCGGAACGCGGACCGCAGGTCGGCCCCCGCGCCGTAGCACTCCGAGGCGAGTTGCGAGGCGAACTCCCCATAGGGCAACTCGCGAAAAGCCGACGTCACGGCCTCCCGCAATTGAGCGGGCGCGGACTCGGCCAACGCCGCCTCTCCGACCGGTTGTTGCGGCTCCGCTCGCGTCTCGACCGCCACACGCAAGGGGTTATTTTCACCGTCAAGCAGCCAAGCGTGATCAACTTCGGCGAGGTCGTGATCCTCCGTCGCCAGCCAGAATACCGGGACCGCCGGAATGCCCCGTGCCCGTAGCGCCTCGGCGAATTTGACCGCCGTCAGCGCCTTATAGACCGCGAAACTCGGCCCCCCGAAAAGCCCGATCTGCTGCCCGGTCGTCACAGCGACCGTCCCGGGCTCGGCGAGCAGGTCAAGCCCGCGGGCGGTTTCTTCCCCGCATCCCGCGTTCTGTCGCCGCAACGACTCGACCAGCGCCCGGCGATGCTCGGGATCGAGCTTTACCTTCGCGGCGGCGGATGCGAATTCGTCCAACTCCGGCGGACGGCCGTAGTAGGGACGCACGCGTTCGAAATCGTAGAGGAAATCCGTGAACAAACGGGTTGACGACGGAATTTCCGTATGGCGAAGGCAGGTAAGCTTCATCGCGCTGGAATCAATCAGACACGCACAAATGTATTGGATTCGCCGAGACGGCCGGGGGATTCAGAGGTGCAACGACCCCCTCGAGCCGTCGACATCCCCCTCTGTCCTCAGAATAACAGACGCCGTTCAACCAACCGCTATCCTTGGATTGGAAATGTTTCGGCCGCCGCCCACAAGCACCCTGTTCGTAGCGGGCAAGTCGCCGACTCACTTGAACCTCCCGCCAGGCGGTTCCCCCTCGGCTCGCGGTTCACGGCTCACGGTTCACGGCTCACGTACCAGGGCGACACGTGAACCGCGTGAAGCGGCACCCCGCGGATCCGGAAGTCCGTCTACGATAGGCTATATGGAGGAAGGCAACACTCGCCGCCAGAACCGATTATGGAGGAACCCGTGAGCATCGGTCGCCTCTTGATCGTTGCAGGCCTAGGGCTGATCGCGCTCGGCTTGCTGCTGGTCGGCGCGTCGAAACTCGGTTTACCCGGCCTCGGCAAGCTGCCGGGCGACATTGTCTATCGCGGACGAAACACGACCGTTTACTTCCCCATTGTTAGTTGCCTGTTGCTCAGCATCGTCCTTACGCTCATCTTGTCGCTGTTTCGCAGAGCGTAGGCCGCCCCGAGGACGCCGCCGGAGCAACCACGCCGCCCGCACCGCGTGTGGGAAGGGCGTCTTGCACGGCAATGATCGAGGTGTCCTGGAAAGGGAATGCTCGACACCGTACTCAACATAGGCTTGTTGGTCGTGATCCTCGGATCAAGCGCCTGGGCGACCCATGCCTACGCAAACGCCATGTACAATCGCTGCCACGCTTGCGGCAGCCTCAACGCCAAACGCCGAAGCCACTGCCGCGACTGCGGTGTTGAAATCAATACTTCGTGACCCGGCGCGGATCCCCCGAGTCACGGTTACCCGGGGTCATTGGGCACGCTGTTGGTTCGGCACGAGAAAGGCGTAATGCACCGCGACATCAAGAGCGCCAACATCCTGCTGACCGCGGACGGACAAGTCAAGATCGTCGACTTCGGCCTGGCGCATCTCGCCGACCCAGACCAACTGACGAAAACCGGCACGACCCTCTTGCGTGGTCCCGGCTTTGTGAATTGGCAATTTGCGGCGTTCAAGCGCACGAAGATCACCGAAAGTCAGAGCTTGGAATTCCGCGCCGAATTCTTCAATCTCTTCAACCAGGCCCAGTTTCGAAACCCAGTGGGCGACATCGGGTCGGTGAACTTCGGCCGGGTGCTCGAAACGTTGGACCCGCGCCTAATTCAGTTTTCGTTGCGGTATATGTTTTGAGCGGAGGGCGAGCCGCGGTGCTGTGTCGGCCGGGCCGTCGCTTGCGCTCGGGGCTCTGATTTTTACCCTGGTGCTGATTTACAAGGCCGACAAGGGGCGGGTTTCCGGGCCGTAGCGGAGGGCCAATGATGGCTCGATTTCCGCGGGCGGCAACCGAACAATGCGCGGCCTCAGCGTGACGATCAATTCGCTCACGTTGAATTGATTCGACTGATCGCTAAACAACTGACCCAACCAGGGGATCTCCGAGAGCCAGGCTAAGCCCGAGCGATTCTTGCGGCGTTCGAAGATCTTCATTCCGCTGATGACCGCGGCTTGATCGGTCCGCAGGCGAATGGCGGAATTGAAGCTGCGGTTGGAAAGAATCGGGATGTCGTTCACGGCGCTGCCCGATAGAAGCTGCACTTCCAGTTCGAACTCAATGGACACCTCGTCGGCGTCGTGCACCTGCGTCGTGGCGGTGAAGTTGAGACCTAGATCCTCGAAGGTGAAGGAGGGAAAGGCCTGCCGCAGGGTGCCGGCCTCGGTTTCGTCCCGGATCCGTTGATTGATGACGACGGCGGAAAAACGCGCGTTGATGATGGGGAAGCGCTCGCCGATGTTCAGTGTGGCCGGCTGACCATGGGCCGAGCGGAGCTGAAAACGCTGGAGGCTGCGGCCCGAAGATCGAGTCCGCTTGGCCGTGAACAGGGCGTCGGCGATGGCAACGCCGAAGACGGTCTGGCCCCCGCCGATCCCGAGCAGCGGAACTCCCGAGGAGCCGCGATCGGGTGCTTGAGCGCGCCAGACGGTGCTGAAATTCGTCAGCGGGAAGGCAGTGGGCAGCTTGATGCCGAAGTCGACTTGGTCCGTTTCGTTCATGGCGATCAGATCGATTTCCAGAACGACCTCGCCGCGCGCCCGCGAGAGTTGGCGGTAGATCTCCCGCGCCAAGCGAACGCGGTGAACCGTGTCGCGGAGCACCACCTGACGGTTCGCGCGGTCGGTCTGCAAGCGCTTGACTTCGAGCACCTGCTGGACAGCTTGGCCCAGTTGTTGCAGCTCTTCGTCGGTCATGGCGTCGGGAACCGGAATGATGGCGGTTGCCATGGGTTCGAGCTTGCTTCGTTTCGAGGCGGAGTCCTCGGCGACAAGAAAGATTTCCGGGGTCAGCGGGACAACGATGGTGTGGGCAACGTCGTTGAGAACCCGGACAGCTTCGACAAAATCGACTTCATCGAGTGCAAAGCCGATCTCTTTTCCGCGATCGAAGTCGGAGTCGAAGATCACCTTTAGGCCGAACTCACGCGCCACGGCCTCGTAGGTTTCGCCCACCGATTCTTTGATACGAAATGACGAGGTCTTCTTGCTCGGGCGAAGTTCCACCGGGGGCATGAGACGACGCTGCGCTCGCATGGCGCGCAGCTCGACCGACGATGCGGCGTCAGCGCGATCTTTGTCGGCGGTCTCGGACGCCCCTTGCAGCAGGTAGGACTGCGTGGCGTCAACAGCGGCGGCGGCCTGGTAGCTGCCCAGTGCCGCCAAGGTTTGCCCGGCGCCGGCTCGGACAGCGCTCACCGCGTTGGCGAAGCGCGGGTTGGTCGGATCGGCGGCGCGCGCGCGCGAAAAATAGAGGTAGGCCGTGACGGCGTCGCCTTGCCGGGCGGCTCGCCGTCCTTGCTTGAACAACTCCTCGGCGTCACCCGCTGACAGCAAAGACGCCGTCAGACAAACCAGGGCGCCGAGGCACAGCTTCCTCATACATAGGTTTCGACGCGCGAGGGTTCCGGGACGTGCAGGGGAATGGGTGTGCGAAATAGATTTGGGACGGCGAATTTCACGCTTCCAATGGGTGAGGAAAGGAAGACATGTCGGCACGAATGCCGACACGGCACGCCTGGCTGGAGGCGCGCGCCACGTCGGGGCCGGCCGCTGTGTCGGTGCGTCCCGTTGGAAAGAAAACTCTGTCAGCAACACGCCGGCCGGCGGGCTCTCGTCACAGCGCGTGCGGCCAGCGGGCGGTGGTTGTATAGCCGCCGTCGGAGGCGATCACTTGGCCGGTGATGTATTCCGCCGCTGGGCCGGCCAAGAAGGTCGCCAACCCGGCGATGTCCTCGGGCGTGCCGAGCCGCGGGTTCGATTGCACGCCCTTGATCCACTCGTGCATGTGCTCGGGTTGCCACATATCGCGATTCATGTCGGTGAGGATAAACCCCGGTGCAATGCAGTTGACTTGAATATTGTAGGGCGCCCACTCGACGGCCAGACCGCGCGTCAGCCCGGCCAGCGCGCTTTTGCTGATGCCGTAGATGGAGAGATACGGCAGTCCCAACGTCGACGTCAGGCTGCCGATGGTGACGATTTTTCCGCCCTTGCCGCGAGCGATCATGTTGCGGCCGACGTGCTTGGTGACGCGCGCGAGTCCGTGCAGGTTAACGGCCAAAATGTGGTCGTATTCCTCGTCGGTGTAGTCTTCGAATTTCTTGCGCTGATTCGTGCCCGCGACGTTGGCGAGAATCTCGATGTCGGGATGGGCGTCGGCCAGCTCGGCAACGCCGGAGGGCTCGGTAACGTCGAGAAAGGCGGCTTCGGCGTCGAGCCCCTGCTCGCGCAAGGCGGCGGCCTCGGCTTCGAGTATTTCCAACGAACGGGAAGCAAGAATCGTGCGCGCTCCCGCGGCGGCAAACGCTTTGGCTATCGCCAAGCCGATTCCGCGGCTTGCGCCGGCGATCAGGGCCTTCTTCGGAGCCAACGAAAACATGGACTCGAACGACATAGCTTCTTCTTCTCCCAAGCGGTTCGTGACCGTCCGAAGTCTTGAACAACTTCGGAACGGGCGGTTCTCGTGAACCGCAGATTCATCATAGCGCCGTGAAAATGGGTTCGCGGCGTGGAGCGTTGAGTCGGGCCAAGGGGCCGGTTCCCGCCGCCGTTGCGGGCCGACGCTTCGCGGCTGTCGTTGCTTCGGCGTAGAATCGCTCAGCGCCGCTACGGTTTCTTCTTAAACAGCGAGTCGAATTGACTGTGCACATCCCACCCTTGGCCACTCGATCGATTGACCAAATCGACCGACGCGCGGGGCTCAAAGTAGTGGCAAAAGTTCGCGCGATCTTTTTCGCCAACCCATTCCGCCTGGGTTTCCGCGCATTGATTGTGCTT
This sequence comes from Bryobacterales bacterium, assembly GCA_965238125.1. Taxonomy (GTDB): domain Bacteria; phylum Acidobacteriota; class Terriglobia; order Bryobacterales; family UBA6623; genus UBA6623. The sequence continues at coordinate 3,782,205 of OZ250179.1, forward strand.
AGCGGGATCGAAAAAACGGCAGTTGCGACAGCAATGCAAATCCCCGTCGCACGATGCGCAGGTGTCTCGTCGGGTGATGCTTTGGCCCGGCAGCAGGCGAACAGGCTGCCCGCAGCTATGGCACCTCAGCACGACATTGGTCATAATACGATCGAGAATACTCTAGTCGACAGGGTTGTTCAACGCGCCGACGGATGCGCCCTCGACGTTATCAAGACACGGCGGCAAAAATACAACAGCGAGACCGACGCATACACCTATGACGCTCCGTACTCCACTTTCCTCTCCGCGCAATCTCGGATTGTGCGTTGTCGCGGCACTGCTGTTGACCGCCGGGCTGTCGAGTTGCGGCGGCAAGATCCCGCCGACGAATTACTACGTGCTGGAATTGCCGTCAGTCCCACGCGCTCAGGCGGAGGCTTTTCCCGCCACGGCGGTTGTGGCGCGCTTCCGGGCCTCGCAAATGCTCACGCAGGATCGGATCGTCTACCGACCCGCCGCGGGCGAGGTGGGGTTCTACGAATACCACCGTTGGGCGGAGGACCCGCGGCAAACCATCACGTCCACTTTCATCGGTCGCCTGCAAGCACTGGGAACCTTTGCCACGGTCGTTCCCCTTGACGGCCGCACCAAAGCCGACTACATTCTTCAAGGACGTATCGAAAAGCTCGAGGAAGTCGACTACGGCGGCGGCGTCTCGGTCCACGTGCGGCTGTCGGCGGAACTGGTTTCCTTCGATGACCGCAAGCTCATTTGGCAGGGCGTCACCGAGCAGAAAGGACAGGTCGGGGTGGGAGAAGTGAGCGCCGTTGTAGCGGAGATGAGTCGAGCGGTCCGCGCGGGACTCGACAAACTGACGGCCGAGCTGGACGGTTGGGTCAGAGCGAACGTATCTCCACCCGCTCGCGAAGAAGCTCGATCTCGCTGAGCGGGGCGAACTCGAGCCCGGGTCTTCCCGCCGCGGCGGTCGCGGCCGCCACGGCCCACCGCAGCGCATCGACGAACGATTCCCCTTGCGTGAGCGCCCAAACGTAGGTAGCGGCCAAGACGTCGCCCGCGCCGATCGGGCATCCTGTTTCAAGCGACGGCGGCACGGCGGCCAACAAACCCTCCTCCCAAGCCGCGATCACCCCTTGGCTTGCCAACGAGAGGAGAACTTTGTCAGAACCCATTTCACGGATCTCGCGGGCCGCCGCGGCGCTCTGGGCTTGAGAGAACAGCGCGCGGTCGAGCAGACGCTCGGCCTCGGGGCGGTTCGGCTTCGCCACGGCCGGATGGGCGGCGAGGCCAAGCAGCAGAGATTCGCCGCTCGAGTCGAGCAGCGTCGGCACCTGTTGCTCGGAAGCCAGGCGAATCATGCGGGCGAAGAAATCGGCGGGCACCCCCGGCGGACGGCTTCCGGTGAGCAGCAGCCAGTCGGCGTCCGGCAATTTTTCGGTCACGGCTTGCTCGATACTCCGCACGTCCTCGGCGTGCAAACGCTCACCGACTTGGTCGACCTTGATGGTCAGACCCTGGCGGTCGTTGACCGCGAAATTGCGGCGTGTCTCGCCGGCGACGGGAATCAGAGTTCGCTCGATGCCGGCTTGGTCCAGCAAGCGCTCGAAGCGTTGGCCGCGCTCGCCGCCGCATGTTGCTATCGCGTGCACCTTCCCTCCATAGGCATGGATCACATGCGCCGCGTTGACCCCCTTGCCGCCGGCGTGTTCCTGTTCGGCAAGGACAAAACTGTGGTCGTCGTAGACGATGCGTTCCGTCGTCAAAGTGACGTCGATCGACGGATTCAGAGTGAGCGTAACGATCATGGCCGACAGTTCGCAAACGGGAACGATCATGATAGCGGAGACGGGAAAGACGGTATAATTTCTCTTTCGGAACGGACCCTGACTTGTCGCCCTCCCTTTCTGTGGTCATCCCTTCGTACAACGAAGAAAAACGGTTGCCTCCAACCCTGGAGCGGGTAGCGGAGTACCTTCGAGCCGGAGCTTATCGAGAAGCCGAAATTTTGGTTGTTAACGACGGCTCCTCGGACCGAACGGCGGAGGTCGCTCGCGAAGTGGGGTCGAAACTCGAGGGCGAGGGTCTGCAAATCCGCGTTCTCGACAACCCGGGCAACCGCGGGAAGGGTTACAGCGTGCGCCACGGCGCCCGGAAGGCATCGGGAGAATGGGTGCTTTTTTCGGACGCCGACCTGTCGGCCCCGATCGAAGAATGCGATAAGTTGTTCGCGGCGGTTGCCGACGGCCGCTTCGAGGGAGCGATCGGCTCGCGGGCTCTGGATCGTTCGCTCATCGGCGTCCACCAACCGATGTTCCGTGAAGCGATGGGGCGCGTCTTCAATGTTGTCGTGCGGCTGATCGCGGGCCTTTCTTTCGCCGACACGCAATGCGGCTTTAAACTATTCTCGCGGCGAGCCGCCGCGCGAATCTTTGCCGCGCAACGCTTGGAGCGCTTCGGATTTGATGTGGAGATCCTTTATTTGGCCCGAAAGTTCGGCTTCCCGGTCGCCGAAGTGCCCGTCCGCTGGGATGACGTGGAAGGAACGAAAGTGGCGGCCTTTTCGGGGGCCGACGCGTTTCTCGACATCCTGCGTGTCCGCCGCAACGACCGGCTCGGCAAATACGATTAGCTCGACGCCCGAGGCATCGAATGATCATGCCGCCCTGCAAAAAGCCTTGGGGAACTATCTGGCCGGCGAGGGGCAGGGGGCGCTGTCGACCGAGCAGGTTCTAAAGACTTTCGAAACGCTGGTTTTGCGTCGCCATGAAACCCTGCAACACTCGCGGCGCGTCGCCGAGTATTCCCAGTTGGTCGGGGTCGAGGCGAAATTCAGCGAAGCCGAACTGAATGACCTGCGCCTCGGGGCGCTCTTGCCCGACATTGGGAAGATTGCGATTCCCCACAACGTTCTAATGAAACCCGGCCCCCTCGATGAGGATGAATGGGCCGTGATGCGGCTGCATCCGCGGATCGGGTGGGAGTTGCTCTCTCCGTTCGAGGAGTTGGCCGGGGCTTCCGAGATCGTTCACCACCACCACGAAGCCTTCAACGGCAAGGGACACCCGAAGGGGCTGAGTGGGGAAGATATCCCCGCCGGAGCCAGAGTGTTCTCTCTCGTCGACACGTTGGACGCTATCGTCTCGGACCGACCCTACCGCGCCGGGCGGCCGGTTCGGGTGGCGCGGGAAATCATCAACTCGGAAAGCGGCGAGCAGTTCGACCCCTATTTGGTGGAAGCCTTTGGATGCGTTCCCGACGAGTTGCTCGAGCAATTTCGCTCCCGCTACCCCGACGAATAGCCGGACCCAAGACCGGCGCAGCTAAAAAAGAGGGTCGGGATCTCTCCCGGCCCTCAAGGCTAACCTTCCCGCCGCGGGTTTAGCGCGGCGGAGGATGCGTGATCAAAAGTCGTGATGCGGAGGCTCCGGCGCCGGCGGATTCTTTTCGGGAATCTCGTGAACCGTCGCTTCGGTCGTCAGCATCAAACTCGCGATCGAAGCCGCGTTCTGCAGAGCCGAGCGGGTGACCTTGGCGGGATCGATGACGCCCGCCGCAACCATGTCGCCGTACTCTTCATTCTGTGCGTCGAAACCGAACGCCGCTTCATCGTTCTCGCGAATCTTGGCCACGACGATGGCGCCTTCCTGGCCGGCGTTCTGGGCAATCCAACGAACGGGTTCCTCAAGCGCGCGGCGCACGATGTTGATCCCGATCTGCTCGTCCTCGTCATCGGCCTTCAGGTCGGCCAACGTAGCGCCCGCCCGCAGCAAGGCCACGCCGCCGCCGGGAACAATGCCTTCCTCGACAGCCGCGCGGGTGGCGTGCATGGCGTCCTCGACCCGAGCCTTCTTTTCCTTCATCTCGGTCTCGGTCGCCGCGCCGACTTTAATGACGGCCACGCCGCCGACCAACTTCGCCAGCCGCTCTTGCAACTTCTCGCGGTCATAGTCGGAGGTGGTCTCCTCAACCTGGGAGCGCAACTGCTTGACACGGCCCTCGATGGCTTCCTTGCCGCCGGCGCCTTCGACAATCGTGGTGTTGTCTTTGTCGATTACGATGCGACTGGCTTGCCCCAGGTCGTCCATTTGGACGCCTTCGAGCTTGATGCCGGTCTCTTCCATGATCGCCTTGCCGCCGGTGAGGATCGCTATGTCCTCGAGCATGGCCTTGCGGCGGTCGCCAAAGCCGGGAGCCTTGACGGCGGCGACGTTGAGCGTGCCGCGCAGCTTGTTGACCACCAGAGTCGCCAGCGCTTCGCCTTCGACTTCCTCGGCCACGATCAGCAGCGGACGGCCCGCTCGGGAAACCTGCTCAAGCAAGGGAAGAAGGTCCTTCATGTTGGAAATCTTCTTCTCGTGGATCAGGATCAGAGCGTTCTCGATCACGCACTCCATCGTGTCTTGGTCGGTGACGAAATAAGGCGAAAGATAGCCGCGGTCAAACTGCATACCCTCGACCACCTCCAGCTCGGTCTCCATGGTCTTGCCTTCCTCGACCGTGATGACTCCGTCCTTGCCGACCTTCTCCATCGCCTGGGCGATGATGTTGCCGATCGCGAAGTCGCTGTTTGCCGAGATCGCGGCGACTTGGGAAACCGCGTCGCCTTCGACCGGACGAGCCATCGACTCGATCTCCGCGACGACTTGCACCGTCGCCTGCTCGATGCCGCGCTTGATCGCCATCGGGTTGGCCCCGGCCGCGACGCTCTTGACGCCCTCGCGATAAATCGCCTGGGCCAAGATCGTTGCGGTGGTGGTGCCGTCGCCGGCCACGTCGCTGGTCTTCGAGGCCACTTCGCGCACCATCTGCGCGCCCATGTTCTCGAGCCGGTCCTCGAGCTCGATTTCCTTCGCGACGGTCACGCCGTCCTTGGTCACCGTCGGTCCGCCGAACTTTTTCTCGAGCACTACGTTGCGGCCCTTCGGACCCAGCGTGATGCGAACTGTGTTAGCCAGCTTGTTAACGCCCGACAGAATCGCCTTGCGCGAATCTTCTCCGTAGATAATTTGCTTTCCCGCCATAATTGTTCGTCCCTCCTTAAGCCGCTTTCTCCGAGCTTTCTTTGTCTTCGAGGATGGCGAGAACTTCGTCCTCGCGGAAGATCAAGTAATCACTGTTGTCGATCTTGACCTCGGTCCCCGCATATTTCGCGAAAAGGATGCGATCCCCCGCTTTCACGTCCAGAGGGGCGATGCTGCCGTCCTCTTGGCGCTTGCCGTTACCCACGGCAATGACCTTCCCCTGTTGGGGCTTTTCCTTGGCCGAATCGGGGATAATGATCCCGCCCTTGACTTGCGCTTCTTCTTCAACGCGCTCGACCAGGATGCGATCGTGCAACGGTCGTAGTTTCATTCCTGTTTCCTCCTAATCAACATTCAAAACTCACGGTATCTCCCGGCACGAACCGTTCGGAACCTTCCGTCCGCCACAGTACCGTAGCGTTCGTTTCAAGCTGCTTGGAAAGATCGCCTGCCGAAGATGACGTCGTGTATTTCCTGGCATTCCGCGAGAATCGCCCTCGATCTCGTCCGGAAAACACGGGTGTCCGCCGTAAGCGGCACTCCCATTTGATCCTAAGCATAACACAGGAAATCCCTGTGCGCAACCAAACTTTAGCGCGACCCACTAAGATTTTATGCAGACCATTGATGCATTCCCGATCCCCTGTCACGAAGGTCCGTGGACCCGGACAGCACCCTGGGATGTCATCGTCACGCTGTCGAGAAGTTGGGCAGCGCCGCGCGAGTCGGCCCGGCTCGGATCTTAGTTGGAACCGGTTGCCGGTTCGACCGAAGCGTAGCGACCGCGCGGCTACACGTGCCCGAAGACCGGCTCTTCTTCGCGTGGCGTCGGCGCGGCCCCCACGAGCACGTCGCGCACTTGGTGAATCACCGCTCGTTTTTCGCGGTTGCGCAGGGAACGCCGATTCACCAGCAGCCGTGCGGTCGAGTTCGGCAACAGCTTCCCGATGATCTTGAGGCCGTTGGCCCGAAGAGTGCGCCCGGTTTCGGTGTTGTCAATGATGGCATCGCCGTCTTCCGGCGGCTTCGACTCGGTCGCCCCGAAAGAGTGGAAAATCGCCACCGGCGATGAGGCGCGCCGCTCGACGTGCAGACGCGAATAGGGCGTATAGAGCGAGGGCTCCAGATCGGTGTGCTTGCGCACCAGCGCCTCGGTGAGATTGAGATACTCGGTCCAAATTCGTAACGGGTGCGTGCCGGTCGAGTTCACGAACTTCTCGAAAAGCTGCTCGGCGTTGTTGACGTCTTCCCAGGTTTCAGGTACTGCCAGCACGATATCGACACGCCCCACGCCCAAGTCAAGCAGCTCGGTGACGTTCGAGGCGCATTCGCTTTCCAGATACCAGTCGAGTCCCGAGATGCCGATGTCGTAGAAACCGGCCGCGATCATATAGGGGATTTCCTGCGGCCTGAGCACCTTGCCGGAAACGCCCGCAATATCGACTTGCGGACGGTAGCCTCGGCTGCCGTCGGCATAGCCGGTGATCCCCAGTCCGGCGCGTTCAAAGAACGCGGACATCTTCTTTTCAAGGCTTCCCTTGGGAATGGCGAATTTGACCTGCGTCATGACTGTTTTTCTTCGTTTTACTGTAGCGGGTTGCACACAACGCGCGGAAACTCGGGCGGTCGACCCGGGGCGCCGACGGATTGGGCCCTCGCCGCTGTCACATGTCCGCGGTCTTCGAGCCCGCCACGATGTCCCCGATCCGATGCAGCTTGATCAAATCGGTCTTGCCCGCGATCTGAAACGGCGTCCCCGCCACCACCAAGATTAAGTCGCCATGCTCCACCCAACCCATCTTCACCAGCAGCGCCTGTGCTTTCGCCACCAGCGCGTCCAAGTCGCGAACCTGTTCGAGCTGCTTGGCTCGCACGCCCCAAAGCAATTTCATGCGGCGGCAAATCGCCTCGTGGCGAGAAAGCCCCAAAACCGAGCAGCGCGGTCTGCATTTCGACACCAAGCGAGCCGTGTAGCCGCTTTCGGTATAGACGACGATGTACTTTGCTCCGAGGTCCTCGGCGAGAAACGTCGCGTTGCGGGCCACCGCTTCCGACAAATCGTCGCTGTCGGAGGCGGTCTGTCCGCCCCGGCGGTTCGGCAGCGGCGCGGAGGCTTCGGCGGTTTCGATGATGCGGCTCATCATCCGCACCGCCTCCACCGGGTACCGGCCGGCCGCCGTTTCGCCGGAAAGCATCAAGGCGTCGGAGCCGTCGAAGACGGCATTAGCCACGTCGCTGGCCTCGGCCCGGGTCGGCGCCGGCCGATCGATCATCGATTGCAACATCTGTGTCGCGGTGATGGCGGGTTTTTTGGCCAACCGCGCTTTCTCGATGATTCTCTTTTGCTCGATCGGCACTCGCCACGGGGAAAGCTCGACCCCCAGATCGCCGCGCGCGATCATCACACCGTCGGAAGAATCCAAGATTTCATCGATCGCTTCAATCGCCTGAGGTTTCTCTATTTTCGCGATGACATGCGCCGGCGATTGGGCGGCCGCGATGAGTTTTTTCAGCTTGCGAACATCGCTTGCCGATCGCACGAAGGAGAGGGCCACGTAATCGACCCCTTGTTCGAGGGCGAATGCAAGATCCCGCTTGTCTTTCGCTGTCAGGGACGTCAAGCCCAGCCCGGCGCCCGGCACATTGACCCCCTTGCGCTCGGCCAGCAAGCCGCCGTGGACGACTTCGGTAACCAGGTCACGGCCTTCAACACGGCTGACGCGCAACTCAATCGCGCCGTCGTCGATCAAGACGCGGTCGCCTTTGCGAAGTTCCTTGGCCAATTTCGGATAATCAACCGACACGGCGGTGCGGTCGCCGGTGACCCCGGCGGCGCAAAGGCGAAACGTCGCGCCCTTTGACAGCTCGACCGGGCCACCTCCGACGAGGTGTCCGGTGCGGATCTTCGGCCCTTGTAGATCGGCCAAAATAGGCAGGAAGCGACGCCGCTTTTTCGAAACGCGGCCTATGTTGGCGATTGCTTTCGCGTGGTCTTGATGAGTTCCGTGCGAGAAGTTGAGCCGAGCCGCGCTCATCCCGGCATCGAGCAACTCGTCGATCACGGCGGTGGTGCTCGAGGAGGGCCCCAGAGTGCAAACAATTTTGGTACCGTGCATAAAGCTCCTAACGGGTGATTCCCACGCTTTCCGCATTCTTTCACACCCAGGGCATCGGAGCCCTCGGGGAAAGCGACGGGGGGCCGCCCGCTGAGGCGATCGCAGCCGGGGGCCTCCCGGACCAGCGGCGAGAACCGTCGAAGGTAACGGGGGCTCCGGCTCAATCCGCTGGGGGTGATGGAAGATGCTACACTGACGGAAATAGAGAACGGTCGTGCAATGCGGTACGACTCGCAAACCACAGAAAACAAAGGATCGGGGCGTAGCGCAGCCTGGTAGCGCGCTTGCTTCGGGAGCAAGAGGTCCGGAGTTCGAATCTCCGCGCCCCGACCAAGGTTTTCAGCCACTTCATGATAGCGAGGTCCGCTATCTCGTCAAGGTGAAACCCCACATGTCCGAGGACGAACTCGATCAGATGTTCGACAAAGCCGAATCTCGGGCCAACTACCTCAATGTGTTCTGGGATCCAATGCGGGTTCGGCGGGAGACGCAACTTCAACCGATCAGTGAATGAGCGGTTGAACCGAAAAAATCACGGTGGGCGGGTCCAAACCTGCCGCCAGCCCATGGCCCCTACCGCAGGCCCAGCCCTAAAAGCGAGCGGAGCGGACGACTCCCTTCATTTGAGCCGTACCGGCCGGCGGGTCCCCGACAGGAATTTCATTCGTAAAGTGAAATTGCGATTTTGAGCAATTTGTCCGAGGACATTTCTCCGCTCGCAATCAAGTAGAACATCTCGGCGTCTTGCCAGGTCACGACAGAGGGGTTCCGCCCGTCGATGTCGTCGGGCGGCGGTTCCGGTCCTAGCTCGTACACTCGGGCCTCGTGGCCCGTGATCCGAACCTCGCGCGGCGCATCGCCATACCGCACTTTCAGCGCGTGGTGCTGGGTCTCGCTTGCGCCGGGTGCGCGACATAAATGTGGGAGCTTGTGGGGTTGTCTTTTTTTGTGGCGTTTTTCCTTGCGTATGTATACGCTAGGTAATAAGGAGGTGCCCCGTGCCCCAATCTCTCGCTGCCCTCGAACGACAACGTGCCGCGATTCTCTCCGAGATCCTCCACTTAGGAGACTTTCGCAGCGGCTCGATTACCGCCACCCGCGGCCGCTGCGGCAAACCGAATTGCCGCTGCCACCAACCCGACCAACCGCCCCATGGTCCGCATTTCCGCCTCACCAAAAAAGTGAGCGGCAAGACCGTGACTGAGACCTTCTCTTCGCCCGCGGATCGCCGCAAGGCCGAACGCCAGGTGGCCGAGTTTCATCGCTTCCAACAACTCAGCCGGCAATTGCTCGATGTCAACGAAAGCATTTGCCGTCTGCGACCCGCCGCAGACACCCCGAAGCCCCAGGAAAAAAAACGGCCGAAACCATCCGCCACGAAGTCGCCCAAGAAGTGACGCAGCTGCTCGGGGTCATCTTCCGCGGCCAACGCCGCGGCGACCCCCTCGATCTCGAAGCCGTCGAGACGGCGGTTCGCGGCACCATGCATCGCGCCGGGACCACGCTGCTGAGCAAGTTACTGTCGTCCTCCGAGACCGTGCCGTCCCGAATCCCCTGCCCCTGCGGTCAACAAGCTTGCTGCCGCGATACTCGCCCCAAACAACTCACCACCGTGGTGGGCGAGGTGCGTTTCGAGCGCGCCTACTACCTCTGCTCGACATGCCGCCGGGGACAAAGCCCGCGCGACCGCGAACTCGACATCGAAGGCACCGCCTGCTCGCCCGGCGTGCGCCGCATGATGGCGCTGGTGGGCAGCGAAACTTCTTTCGAGCAAGGCCGTGAACAACTCGACGTCTTGGCCGGTCTCGACGTTACCGCCAAGTCCGTCGAACGCCATGCCGAGGCCCTCGGCGCCGACATCGAAGCCCGCGAGCAAGTGGCGATCCAACGCGCCAAGCAACTCGACTTGCCGCACGTCGCCGCCCCCGCCGTGCCCCTGCTCTACATCGAAATGGACGGCACGGGCATTCCCGTCGTGGCCGCCGAGACCGCCGGCCGTGTCGGAAAAACCGCGGGGCGGCCGGCCCGCACCCGCGAGGTCAAACTCGGCTGCGTCTTCACCCAAACCACCACCGACGAACAAGGCCGGCCGCGGCGCGACGAGAACTCGACCAGTTACAGCGCGGCGATCGAGGGAGCCGAGGCGTTCGGCTTGCGGCTGTATACGGAAGCTTGGCGGCGGGGCTGGAGCCGTGCTCGCAAGAAAGTCATTCTCGGCGACGGCGCGCCCTGGATCTGGAACCTGGCACATCAGCACTTCCCCGGCGCCGTCGAGATCGTCGACCTTTACCATGCGCGGCAGCATCTGTGGGAGTTGTCGGCGAAACTGTTCCCGAGCGATGAGCGCCGGCGGAAACGTTGGGCCGCGCGGTTGTTGCACAAGCTCGAACAAGGCAAGATCAAGGCGTTGGTGAAAGTCTTACGCGGGTTCTCCACGCCGAATCAGGAGTCGGCCCATTTGCTCGCCAACGAGGCGGACTACTTCGAGCGCAACGCCGAGCGGATGCGGTATCCCGAGTTTCACCGCCAGGGATTGTTTGTCGGCTCGGGAGTGGTCGAGGCGGGCTGCAAGAAGGTGATCGGCGCGCGGTTAAAGCGCTCCGGCATGTTCTGGACGGTGCGCGGCGCCAACGCCATCATCGCGTTGCGCTGCTGTCGGCTGAGCGGAAGGTTCGAGGATTACTGGGAGGCCCGTGCCCGCGCCGCTTGATTTCCCACATTTATGTCGCACACCCGCTTGCGCCCTTTCGCGATTGGCTCACCACGAAGGCTCCGTAGTGCGCCTCAAGCGTCCGATCCTCGATGGGTAGCTCGCGCAGCTTGTGATCGCGCACGTGGATTTGAATCGACTGGCGGCGGTGTCCGGCTGTGTGCTTCGGTTCGAGCGGTTGGAAGTTGAGCATGGCTCGGGCCGCCTTCCAAGAGGATGCGGTCTCGAAGCAAGGGTTGCTCGTCGCGTCCATGGGGAGCGTCCTTTCCAATTCAGGATGGGACTGTGTGGGTACCATGTCTATTGGGAAGTCTTTGTTAGAACGCGCAAATCAGTTCCTTCTCCAACAACGCCGCGACCGTCTTCTCGAAAGCCTCCGTTGCGTCGGCGATGTCGCGTTCCGTGTGGGCGGCGGATAGAACTCCGCCGGTCGAGCTCATATTGTCCACGCCGTGATGGCGCAACTGAAGCTGATACTCGCGAATCAATTCCGCAGGCATTCCCTTGAGCCGTTGGGCGGCTGTCGTGTGGAGGTCCGCGCGACTCGATGCCGCTTCGATTCTCCGCCGGTCCGTTTCGAAGTAAACGTGGAACGTCGAGCAAGGCCCGTAGACATACCCGGCGATGCCTTGCTTTTCGAGAACGTCTTCCCAGGCCGAACGCAGCTTCGCGGCCATCGCGTCGGCCATTTCGATCGGCTCGCCCGTCGCGATGCGCTTTAACGCCGCGACTCCCGCGGCCGCCGACAAAGGCGCGGCATTGAACGTCCCGAAGTGCGTCACGCGCTCGAAACGGTCGTGTCGCGAGTCGCCGGTGTGGTCGAACAATTCCATGATGTCGGCACGCCCGACCAGCGCGCCTCCCGGCATGCCGCCGGCCAGGACCTTTGCAAAACACGAAAGATCGGGAGTGACCTGGCATAGCTGCTGGGCACCGCCGGGGCTGAAACGGAATCCTGTCACGACCTCGTCGAAAATCAACACCACCCTGCGCTGCGCCGTGATTTCGCGCAGGCCCTGAAGGAACTCGGGGGTGATCGGCACTCGTCCCCAGGACGCTCCGGAAGGTTCGAGAATCACCGCCGCGATGTCGCTTTCACGGGCGAGCACGTCGTCAACCGCCTGTAGGTCGCCGTCAGGGATCGCAACCATGTCTTCGTTCACACTCGGCGGTACACCCAGCGAACCGTCGGCGTCAAAGGGCGGCTGAAAACCATGCACGACGGCGTCGTGCCAACCGTGGAAGTGACCTTCGAAGCGCAATAGCTTGTTGCGCCTCGTGAATGCCCGCGCCAGCCGAATAGCTAATAGTGTGGCCTCGGTTCCGGAATTCACGAAGCGAACTCGCTCGGCGGAGGGAACGAGCTCTTGCACAAGTTCGGCCCATTCAATGTGGAGGGGATGATCGTTACCGAAGTGCGTGCCGCGCGGCAGGGCGCTCGTGATGGCTTCGAGAACCTCTGGGTGGCTATGCCCGAGCAAGAGCGCGCCGTTGCCCATAAGGAAATCGACGTATTCGTTGCCGTCGACATCCCACTTGCGGCCGCCCTTTCCTCGTTCGATGCAGAGGGGAACGGGTTCGAAGTGCCGCAGGTCGTGACCGACCTTGCCGCCCAGAACGCTGGAAGCGCGCTTATACCAAGCCGCCGATTTCGGGCGCTTGGCCGCATAGGCCTCGGCTGTGTCGTGGCTTTCCACAATCCCCCCTCAATCCCAACAGAAATAGGGCCTGCCCCCGGCCCAGTAGCGACCGACACTCATGTCGGTCCCACGGCGATCGCTCGACCCAGTGGGGCCGGTCTCCCAGGCCTGCCCGCGACCGACTCTCGATCTCACTCCTCCACGTTATCCGACGTCTTCGTCGTGGTTCGGCAGGGCACACCGGGAGCGGCCAATCAAGCGGTGTGTTCAAACCGGTCTGATTCTACCGCTTTCCGAAACTGGAGCGTGTGGCGGGAGAACGATCCATGGGGCTCCGGCGGAGGGGGGCGTGGCCGGTGTTTCTCTCACTCGGTGCGCACGAGTACATCGTGCGCCTCGCCAAGGTCGGCCGCGGCCGGCGTCACGATAGTCTTATTGTCGATGTAGATCTTCTCGTCCTTGTGAATCGCTCGGCGCACGTCGTCTTCACTGACAAAGGGAACGACGGTTACCTCCGGCGCGGGCGGGGCAGGGGAAACTTCAACCGCTGCCGGCTGTGGTGTTGATGGAAGGGCGGAGCGGCGCGCGCTAAGAAAGCGGTCCACGACCGATGCGACGGTGCTTACAGGAGTAACCGCGGGTGCCGGGGAGCCTGCTGTCGGCGACCCCGAGGAAGAGGAAATCGAAATTCCGCGCTGTTCGAGATAACGCCCCACAGCGTCGCTGATGTCGGACTTCCCCGCGCTCGGCGATCGAGTCGCGGATGCCGCCGCGGGCGGGGCCGCCAACGGGGCCGGCGCGGGCACGGCTTGTGGAATCGATTTGCCCGCGAAATAGGCCTTGGCCTCCTCGCTTTCGAAAGCCGTTTCCGGGTCGCGCACATGGTAGGCGATTCGCTTGATGTTGATCAAGTGCATCGGGCCGATGTTGTCGCTGGTGACATTGCCCGCAATCGCGCCGCAACCAAGCGTCATCGCGGGAAACAGGTTCGTCGTGATCCCGGTCGAACCCTGCGGAGCCGGCGTATTGACGAGCACGCGGAAGGCCGGCATGCGCAGCCCGAACTCCCGAATACGCTCGTCGTTGTGCGAATAGATGACCGTCGTGTGACCGCGCCCGCCGAAGTTCAAAATCGTCTCGCAAGCATCTAAGCTCTCGGCGAAATCGCGCACGAAATAAGCCGCCAACACCGGCGACAACTTCTCGGCCGACATCGGATGCTCGCGTCCCACGCCGTCGAGCTCCACCGCCAGAATGCGGGTCCCTTCCGGAACGCTGAAGCCCACCATTTGAGCGATCTTACCGGGCGGCTGGCCCACGCAATCGGGGTTGATCGCGAAGTTCGGCTTGATCATAAGCTTTCGCAGAGCTTCGCGCTGCTCGTCATTACACAGAAACGCTCCGTTCCCCTTGAGCGCCGTCAGAACCTTGTCGCGATTGACGGTTTCGGCAACCACCGTTTGTTCGCTCGAGCAAACCGTCCCGTAGTCAAACGACTTGCCGTCCACCACGAACGCAATGGCTTTCTCGACGTCGGCCGAGGATTCGATCAAGACCGCTACGTTTCCCGGTCCCACGCCCAGTGCGGGCTTACCGCTCGAATACGCCGCGCGCACGATTCCGGCACCACCTGTCGATAGGATCACTCCCGTCAACTTGTGCTTCATTAGTTCATTGGTGCCCGGCAGACTTGCGTCGCTGAGGCATTGAACGATACCCTCGGGTGCGCCCGCTTCGACGGCCGCCTGGGCCAACAAGGCCGCTGACTCGCAGGTGCATCGCACGGCCCGGGGATGAGGAGACAGCACAATGCCGTTACGTCCCTTGAGCGAAATCAAAATCTTGTAGAACGCCGTGGAAGTCGGGTTGGTCGTCGGCAGGATCGCGGCCACGATTCCCACCGGCTCGGCGATTTCGATCAGACCTTTTTCCGGATCTTCGCGAATGATGCCGACGGTCTTGAGCGGGCGGATCGCCTTGTGCAGCAGATCCGAATTCAGCAGGTTTTTGGCGACCTTGTCGCGAACGTTGCCGTAGCCGGTCTCTTCCACCGCGAGCCGGGCCAACGGCTCGGCGTTCGCGCGCGCCACGGCGGCGACATGGTCCACAATGGCGTCGACTTGTTCCTGGGTATAGTTCTTGTACTCGAGGAAGGCCTTGTGCGCCAGCTCGATTTTCGTTCGAACCTCTTGAATCGATCGTAGATCTTTGTCTTCCAGCATGGACGACATTCCGCGGGACCGATCAACGCCACCGGAAGCCCGACCGCCTTGGCGGACTCATCGGCCGGGTTCTTGCCGGGAAGCAAGAAACTTGGCCGGCAGGACAACTCCTCTACTTCTTACCGCTCTTGGCGGCGAGGTTCTTCGGGGTGAGTCTTTCCGCTTCGCCATGCGGATTAGGAATGACGTGGACGCCGACCAGCTCGCCCACTCGACGAGCGGCTGCCGCGCCGGCATCGGTGGCGGCCTTGACCGCCCCGACGTCGCCGCGGCAAGTGACCAAAATTAGAGCGGCTCCAACGTTTTCCTTCCCCTCGAGGGTCACGTTAGCGGCCTTGACCATAGCGTCGGCGGCCTCAATGGCGCCGGTAAGCCCCTTGGTTTCAATCATACCGAGAGCTTCCATCAGTTCTCCTTACCTGTCCTTGTTCCGAACAAACATAACCCGTGACGTTACCATATCCGGCGGTTCGTTCTCAAATCGACACGGGTAAATCAACCCGAGACCACCCGGGCGTCACCCCCCTACTCCAGCTTGTAAATCCCCATGCGGCCCTCCCGCTCGGCGATCACCCGCCGGGTTTTACCGGGCCGCGGGGTCAACAACCTACGCAAAGTGGCGGTGTTCACCGGTTCGCGATCGTTCACCCACAAAACGACATCGCCGGCCCGCAACCCGGCTTGCTCGGCGGGACTGCCCGGGGCCACTACGTCGATGGTTACACCCCTTCGCGGGGTGCGAAAACCCAGTCCCGCCCCATCGGATTGCCCCGCCGAGGGAGGTACTGCTCCGCTGCGGGCCGAAAGAGTGAAGTTCACCACGCGGGACCCTCGTTTTCCTTGTAATTCAATCGTTTCGCGCGCCACCGGAAGCACCAATGGCAGCAAGTCGTCCACCTGTTCCACCTTGGTTCCGTCGAGTGCCGTGAGCCGATCGCCGGGTCGTATGCCGGCGCGGTCGGCTGCCTTTCGAACCCAAACTTCCGTGACTTCGACGCCTTGAGCGGGACGCTCGCTATCTTCGTGGGTCGCCGGAGGTTCCACGCGAAAACCGTATCGAGCGGTCAACTGCGCGCCAAACGCCGCGGCTTGCTCAAGAGCCTCCGGGATGTCGGCCGAGGCCATCACCGTCAAGCGGTCTTCGCATCGCACGACGACGCCCAGCAAGTAGCCGTCGAGGTCAAACAGCCCGCCGCCCAACATCGTTTCACCGAGGTTGGCGTTGTAGGTCATCTCCCGAAAGCTGAATTCCCCGCAGACCATCGGCGAGGAGCCTCCGTAGATGCCCGGCGCGAAGGTGTAACTACCGTCGCCCCTGCGGGCCACGGCCACCAGCCAATCGCCGGCCAGCAACACTTCGGGGTCGACTCTCTGGACCGGTTGAAACGCGTCACCGGCGCCGACCCGCAACGACACGATGGGAAACAGCGGCGAGGCCACGGCGCGACGGGCTTCGACCTCAACGTGTTCGGCTGTCCGGACCAGCGTAACGGCGGGGAAATTCTCTTTCCCGGCGGCGGTGACCAGCGTGCCGTCGATATCCCAAATCACCGCCGTCGAGCGATTGTCGACGACCCACGTCAGATGCCTAGAGGCGTTGGCGGCGACCTCGGAAAAAAAGGCCGCCATTTCCTGAACGTTGCGCCGCTGCGTCATTCGCTGCAAGCGCATCAGCTCGGCGGGCGAGGATACGGGGGGGGCGTCGTCGCGACGGTTGTCGGGACGAGCCCAGGTTCCGAAAACCAGAATCAGCCCGGCGGCGACGGCGAGCAGAGCAACATACTTACGATCCGCCGTTTGAATGGACATGCGACGAATGCGAAAACCACCCGCCGCCGGGATCGTGAGGCGAAGGGCAGCCTTTGTTTCCGCGGCTCTTATTGTCCCATACGACGGAACCTGGTCTGCGTTTCTCGAAATGCGACGAGTGGAGCGAACACGGCGCCGGCGTGGGCGGCGGTTGCTTGCGCTTGGGCTGGTTGCGTGTGCCTGGCCGGTTGGCCGGGTCACTTGCGCTTCGGGTCGCTGCGCTTGGCCCGTCGCTTGCGCTCTCGGCTCTGTATTTGCGTGACGGACTGTGGCCGGTTAGGGGTCGTCGTAGGTGAGAACGACGCCGCGGGTTTCGAGCAGCTCTCCAGTGGCTTGCAGCAGCCGCACGACGCTGCGCCGATAGGCGATGGACTGCGCCAGCAAATCGGCTTCTGCTTGCACCAGATCGTCCTGGGCGTCAAGAACGAGAAACGCCGTGGTCACGCCCAGGTCGTATTTCTTCTGCTCGGCATCGAGACGCTTTTGGGCGAAATCGCGAGCCACGCCGGCTTGATGAATCGCCGCCTTGCTCTGCTCGACCCCGGCGACGGCGTTGAGCGCGTCGAGGCGCACCTGTTGCTCGATGCTGCGCAGCGTGTAGAGATCGCGCTTTTTCTGAATTTGCGCGTCGGCCAGGTCGGCCGCCGCGCGGCGATTCCGTAGCGGGAGCTGAAGCTGTAACCCAAACGAATAGGTCGGGAAGTTAAAACCGAATAATTGATCCAGCGCGTCTCGATAACCTCCTGGGATGAACGTCGTCGTCGGCTCGCCGCCGAAAAGCGTGCGCTCGAAGAAATTACCGCCGCGGCCCTGCGAGCTGTAGGTGGCCGTCAACGTCAAATCCGGCCGCATCTCGTTCGTCGCCGCGCGAATGTCGATGTCGTCGATGTCGAGCGCATAGCGGCTTTGCGCTAATTCGGGCCGCATACCCAAAGCCTTGGCGACGGTTTCCTCCGGATGATAGGTCGGCATGTGATCGGGCGGCGCGGCGGTCTCGGTCAGCACCAGCGGCACTTGCCGAAAGCGGGGGTCGAGGTCGGCGCCGATCCAACGCCGCACGACATCCTCGGCCTGCAACAAGCTGTATTGAAATTGCGTGACGGCGACCTGCGCGGTGGCGTATTGCTGTTCGGGCTGGTAGATGTCGAGAGGCGAGATCGCGCCCAGTTCCAACTCCCGCCGAGAGCGTTCGAGAAACGCCCGCGCCAGCTCGAGATTGTTTTCCCTCACGCGCAACGATTCGCGTTGGTCGATGACATCCCAGTAGGCGTTTTCCGCTTGGGCGATCAGAGCCAGAACGCGCTCGCGGACTTGCTCGCCGGTCAAATCGAGCCGCGAGCGCGCGATGAGAATCGGCACGCGGTTGACGAAGCGGCCGCGCCCGCGCAGCAACGGCTGGGTGATCTCGAAATCCAAATTGTGGGTAATGCTCGGATTGAAATTCGTGAACTGGCTGTTGTTGGCATTCTTGACACCCGTGAAGCCGATCGAATAGGTCGTCCCGGTATCCATCGTCTTGCTGACGGTCAAATTGCCGCGCTGGTTCAAGTTCGTGCGCACGTCGGCGCCGTCGAGAATGCCTGTGGAAGGACTATTCGAGCGATTCGCATTGAAGCCCGCCGACATAGTTGGGTCAAACGGGCTGAAAGCGCGCTGCACGGCGTTTTGCTGCTCGTACACCGCCAATTTCTGTAGTTGAATGTCGGGGTTATTGGCGATGACCAATTCGATATAAGCGCGCAGGGAAAGTCTGATGCGCTCGTCGATCTGGAAGTCTTGCAAACGCCGGACGGTGTCGATTTCAATATCGAGCGGGGGGCGCTGCCATTGCGCCTTGAAGTAGTCGCCGCTCGGAAAAGTGGCATGCTGCGCCGGCAACCCCATGCCGCCGATCAACATCAGACTGAGAAGTCGAATCCGCATTCAGTCGTTCCCTCAAGTCCCAAGAACCGAGTGGGGCAGGTCTCCAGGCCTGCCTCCTCCACCGCTACTCGTACCGAATCGCCTCAATCGGATCCAGTTTCGCGGCCTGCACGGCAGGATAAATCCCAAACAACAAGCCGATAAACACCGACACTCCGAAGGCCACGAAAATCGAAGCCGCCGTCACCACCGTCGGCCATCCGGCGATCGCCGAGATCACTTGCGATCCCCCAAAGCCGGCCGCAATCCCGATCAATCCGCCGACAATCGAAATCAATACCGCCTCGATCAAGAATTGCCGCACGATATCACGTTGCCGCGCACCGATAGCCCGGCGGACGCCGATTTCGCGGGTTCGCTCCAAAACCGTCGCCAGCATGATGTTCATGATGCCGATGCCGCCGACGAGCAACGAAATGCCCGCAATGCAAATCATCACGACCTCAAAGATGAACTGCTGTTGCTCGCGCTGCGCCAGCAAACCCGCCGGCACGAGAACCGAAAAATCTCCGGCGTCATTGTGCGTCGCCGACAAAATGGCGCGGACGATTTCCGCCGTTTCAATCGGGTCGGTGTCATTGCGAACACGCACGAAGATCCCGTCGATCTCATCCTTGAGATAGCTGTTGCTGTCTTGGAAGCGACGCATCACCGAGTTCATCGGGCTCACGATGAGATTGTTGCGGTCATCGGTTTCAAGGCCTTCGACTTGCGACTCGGCGGTCGCCTGCGGCGCCATCACTCCGATCACCTGCAGCCAAACCTCGTTGACCTTGACGTACTTCCCAACCGCCGAGCCATAGCCGAGTAAATTCACCTTGGCCCTTTCGCCGAGCACGCAGACCGGCGCCGAGCGCAGATTTTCTTCTTCGGTGAAAAAACGCCCTTCGAGCAAAGCGACGTTATAAATCTCGATGTAGTTCGGTTCCACGCCGATCAGCGCAGGCATCTCTTGGCCGGTGCGCGGCAGAATGCTTTGCGGCTGGAAGGTCTTGCGCGGCGACATCGCGGCGATGTTCGGCGTGTTGTCGCGTAGCGCTCGGAAATCCCGAAACGTCAGCCCCGGAGAAAGTTCGCGCACCGCCAGCAGGGAATCGCGATCAACCGCCTCGCGGGATTCAACGATGATGTTGTTGACCCCGAGCAGGTCGATGTAGCGGATCATCTCCTGCTGCGCGCCGGCGGTGATCGACAACATGGCGACGACTGCCCCCACGCCGAAAATCATCCCGAGCATCGTCAGCAACGAGCGCAGCTTGTGGGCGAGCAGGCTCCCGAGGCCCATCCAAAGCTCCGGCGCCACATCGGCAATATGAGTGGCCACCTAGCGAGGCCTCCCGCGGCCGCCGCCGGGCGACCCGCCGCTGGGGAAAGAAGACCGCGTCGTCTTGCGCTCGGCCGCTTTCTTTTGACGCCCTCGGCGACCGCCGGCGTCAGGCGGTTCGAGCGCTATTAGGTCACCTTCCTCGACGCCGCTCAATACCGCGATTTGCGATTCGGAACGTTTGCCTAACTCGACTCCGCGAGCTTCGAGACGCGAACCGTCCCAGACATAGAGCACTGAATTTCCCTCGACTTCGAAAACTCCCTGGTAGGGAACATAGAGGGTGTCTTCGACGCGATCGACGATGATTTCCGCATCGGCGAGCAAACCGGGTCGCAGCAGCACGGCTACATCGGAACCGGGTTTGGGCGGCTCGGGCAGTTGCGCTGCGTCGCGCTGCGCGGCGCTGAATTGTTGGCCACCGGGACGTGACAGCGAAAGCGAAAGCCCCGGTCCGGCGGACGATCCGGGTGCCCCGCCGAAGCCCGCGCCCCCGGGACCGCCGAAGCCCCCCCGTCCTCCCGAGCTACGGCCGCCGGCGCCCGGGCCTCCCGCGCCGCCCATTCTTTGCCGCATCTGTTGGAACATCTTTTGGCGTTCTTCCTGGCTCATGGATTGAATATCGCGTCCGCCAAGCGCCTGCTGAAACATGCGCCGTGCCTGCTGCCGCTGCTCGTCGGACAAGCCCGCGCCACCGGGTCCGCCTCGGACGCCGCCGGCCTGCCCCCGCGTACCTCCCGGGCCGCCCGCCCGCCCGCCGAAACCCGCCCTCGCGCTACCGCCCGCTCTCTCGCCTGCCCCGGCTTCCGCGGAGGATGCCGCCGGGCTTCCACTCACCGCCGGCGCCGCCGCCTTCTCCGCGGCTTTGGTCATGATGCGCTCAATCTGCCGCGGCGTCGCTCCGACGTGCCCCAGCAACTGCGCCATGTCGATCGAGAGAACACAGTCAAATTTCTTCGTCGCCTCGCCGCGAAACACATTGGCCGAGGCCGTATTGCCCAGCCGCCGAACCCGCGCCCGCACCATCTTCCCCGGCAGCGCGTCGAGCAGAATCACCGCTTCCTGGCCCTCGTGCAGATTCGATCGCTCGATTTCCTCGACCTTGGCGAGCAATTCCATCTCGGATAGATCGAGAATCTTGACGATTTCCATGCCCGGCGGAATCTGGTCCCCCTCTTGGATGTCGGGCGTGGTTTGGCCGAAACCCCCTCGACCGCCGGCGCGGTTTTGTTGGATCGACACCAACCCCGACATGGGCGAAAGCACGCGCGATTGGTTGATGCGCCTGCGCTCGCGGTCGGCGTCGAGGCGTGCCTTGCGCATTTGCTCCCGCAAGACGGCCAATTCCGCTTGCCGCTGTTGCAGGCGCGATTGAATATCCTGCTCGAGCTTCTGCTCGCGGCGTTTGGACTCCTCCAGCGTGAGAATGTTCTTGCGCGCATCGATCGCGGAAATCAACTCGTTCTTTTGAACCTCGAGCTCCGCGCTCTTGACGGCGAAACGCGCCTTGAGCAGCTCCACTTCATCCCGGCTCTTGCGGATTTCCAGGTCCGTCTCGGCTTCCTTCAGCAACTCGCCCACGCGTTCGACTTCAAGCTCGGCGTCTTCGAGAGTGGCTCGTCGTTCGGAATCGTCGAGTTCAAAGATCAGATCGCCCACCGACGACAGGGCGCCGCTCGGCGCGAGCTTCGTAATTTGCGTGACCGAGCCGAGGTTCGGAGCCGCCAACGGAAGCGAGCGCACCGCCCGCAACTCTCCTCGAAAATGGGTTTTGACGACGAGATCGCCCCGGCGCACGGGAGTCAAAACGAAATCGCTGCTCGACTCGGGAATTTGCCGCGCCAGGTAAAAGCCCGCCGCCACAACGCCGACCACGGCGACCAAAATCACAACTCGGGCGACGACCTTTTTCATGTTCCAGCGAGGCATCCCAGTTGCCTTATTGAGAAATCGCAGTTACTCTATCGCGGTCCCTGGGGCCGCGCCCCGCAGTGGGGCAGGTCTCCAGGCCTGCCCATCAAATTTCTTCAAAATCTCGTCACCCGCAAACCCTCGCCGGCGGCCTACTTGATCACCCCGCCCCTCACGACCTCTTCCTCGCCGCCGCCGTTTCCGGGTTCTCCAGCGCCACGACATCACCCTCTTCCAGCCCCGAACTCACCACAATCTCCGTCGCACTCCGCACGGCAACCTCGATCGTCCGCCGCTCATAGTGATTACCCCGCCGTAGAAAAACCGTCGGACGCCCGTCGATCTGAAAACCCGCTTTCGCGGGCAGCACCAACACCCCGGGACGCCGCTCCACTTCAATCTCCACGCCCGCGCTCATACCCGGCCGCAGCCGCTCGTCGACAACGTCAAACGAGCACTGCGCCGGGAAATTCTTATCCGGGGGGAAACGCCGAAAGATCAACGTTGCGGTCGGGCTGACCCAATTCATCTTTCCGGTCAACTCGGCGTCGGGAACCGCGTCAACGCGAATGCGAGCCGGCTGCCCGAGTCGAATCCGACCGCGATCGATTTCTTCAATCCGAAATTCGACCCGCAAAGACTCTAAGTCGGGTACCTCCGCAATCGCCGCGCCCGTCCACACCGTGTCGCCCTCTTGGAACGGCGGACGCGTCTGTCCCCAGCTTCCGCCCGCGCGAAAGTTTTGCAGCACGTGCACGATACCGTCGCGGGGCGCTCGTATGACCATGCTTCCCAAGTAGCGTTTTGTGCGGTCCAGGTCGCGGACGGCCTTATCCTTGCGTTCGCCGAGCCGCGCCAGATCGGCTTGTTGCGAAAGGTCGGTCGCGTCGGCGTTGGTCTCGGCCTTGGCCAGCTCGCCGTCGCTGACCTTGACGTCAATCCAATTCTTCAAACCTTCCAGTTCCGAGAGGATCTCCTGCTTGCCGGCTTCGAGCTTAGCGCGCTCGAGATTGTACTCCGCCTGCATCAGCGCCATCGCGTTCTGCTCGTCGGCGATCGAGTGCTGCGCTTCGGCTTGGACGATTTCGCTGTTGATCTGCCGCACCTGCGTGTCTTGCTGCGTGTACGTGTCTTCCTGCGAAGCCGCGTCAAAAGCAACGACGATCTCACCCTTTTTAATAGGGCGGCCGTTCTCCGCCAAGCGGACAATCGTCAGGTTGGGCGTCTGCGGCGCGTTGATCAGAACCGATTGCGTGCTCTTCAGCTCACCGCGCGCCCGCACCGTGGTCAGAAAGTCGCGCCGCTCGACCCGCGCCGTCGGCACCGGCGGCCCGGGAGGCGTGTAGAAATGCAAGGCCGCGTACGAACACGCCGCCCCGGCGAGCACACTGCCGCACCAAGCGATGAGACGGGATTTACGGCCTACAATCGGCATCTTTGTTATCGTCGCCGGGCGAAAGAGAGAGGACTGCCACCCGATTTTCGCTCATCGAACCGCCTTTTCTCCAACATCCATGCAACGCGAAAATCGGTGGCTGTACCCTCTTTTTCGCGTAGTCGGACCGGCGCCAAGGGCGCCTACGACTCTACAGCTTCACCGGCGACCGGCGCAAAGCAACTTCTTCTCCCGCGTCGAGCCCCGCCGTGACGACCGTCCTGACATTGTTTTGGGCGCCGGTTTCAATACTACGAGCTTCGAAATTAGACCCGCCCGGCTTACGAACAAAGACGAGTTCTTCGCCGTTTTCGTCGAGGTGCACAGCCTCCCGCGGGACGGTGACAACATCGCTGTGCGCTTCCAATAAGATGTCCGCGCTCCCCGATAGATCGGGAATGATCTCGGCCGCCCGCGTTTCAATCGCGAACGTCACCGGGACGCTGCGAACAAACTCAGCGCGCGTCATCGAGCGCGGCCCGCGCATCCCGCCGCCCCCGGCGCCGGCAATCGCGCCCACCGCCGTTACGCGCCCGGCCCAAACCTTATCGGGATAAGCGTCCAGCCGAATCTCAACCCTCTGGCCCGCCCGCACGCCTTGGCTGTCGACCTGATTCAACTGCCCGTTGAGAATCATCGACGAGGTATCGACGATTTGCATGAAGAACGCCCCGGAATTCACCTCGTCGCCTTCCTGCACTTGCGAGAATTGGCCTCCCCCGCGAAAGATCGTCTGCATGACGACCATGCCGGAAATGCCAGCGCGCAGCACCATCTTTTCGGTGTTGATGCGGGCGCGCGTTTCGTCGATCTTCTTTTGATCGCGCGCGATTTCGAGGGCACGGCGCTTGGCGGCGTGCGCGGTTTCGAGCAGTTTGACTTCCTTCCGCAACTGCCGGTAGGCGGCTTCGGTTTCCTCGACGTTCAGTTTCAGAATCTCGGCTTCGATGCGCGAGCGCACTTCGCCCGTCCGCAGATCGAGCATGGCTTTATCCCACTCGGCGCGCGCGGATCGGAGTTGCTGTCTCGTCGTCTCGGAGGCGATGGCCAGCTCGGCGGCGTTCTTGTCGATCTCGGCCTGCGCCTGAACGACCTCCGCGTGCCGGTCATCGATGGTTTGTTGCTGCGTTTGGCGATCGAATTCCGCCACGACGGCGCCTTTTTCGACGGTGGAGCCCGGCTTGGCCATGGTCAAAAGTGTGAGCCGAAAGCGGCCTCCTCCCCCCCGCCGACCTTGCAACCGAGGCGCGACAACCGCCGAAGCGCGGCGCGCCGAAATCGTGCCGCCCACCCGCAGCTTGCGCGTCATCTCGCCGCGCGTGACTTCGATGGTGGGAACCGGCCCCGTCGCGGTCGCGGGCATCTGCCGCTCCTGCTGACGATAAAGCGTGTAGCCGCCCAGCGCGCCGATCAAGAAGGGAAGGACCAGCCAACGCCGAGAGATCTTCGGGCTTGGTCGTTCGGGACCCGGATCTCCCAACGGTTGCGGTCCGCCGGGCGAGGAATGGAGCGGCTCGGGGGCCGGAAGTGGGGCGGGCCTCCCGGCCTGCCCTTCCCCGGCCGCGAAACACAGTTGCGGTCCGAGCGAGTGTCGCGGTTTCATGCCGTCACCTTTTCCTTATCCTAAGGGGCATTCCAACAACTCCGCCACCAAACTGTTAAGAGTTTGTAAAACAAGACCTTTGCGACAAAGACGCATAGCACCCGCCGCTATTTTCTAAGACGATCTTTTCAGAAGAAGGTTATCCCCGGCGAGCGGAAAAATACCCGGCGGCGTACACTGACTCTCATGAGCAAGCGGCATCCGGAGACCGAATCGCCCCCTCCCGAGTTTTCCCCTTTTCGCTCCCGCCTGCACGAGATCATCCTCGAGGCCGACACTCCGGCCGGAAAAGCGTTTGACGTCGTGCTGCTGTGGGCGATTCTGCTCAGCGTGCTGGCCGTCTTGCTCGAGAGCGTCGCCGCTTACCGCGCCACCTATGGTCCCTGGCTGCGGGGCGCCGAGTGGGTATTCACATTTCTGTTCACCTTGGAATATGTGTTGCGTCTTTATTGCGTCCACCGCCCGGCGCGCTACGCTCGCAGCTTCTTCGGCGTGGTCGACCTGGCGGCGATCATTCCCACCTATTTGAGTCTGGTCATCACAGGGACGCAATCGTTGATCGTCATTCGGGCTTTGCGATTGCTGCGCGTCTTCCGCGTTCTCAACCAGGATTTCCATTTTGGCCCTGGCACGGTCACAGGATACACCCCCGCTGCGCCGAATACCACGTCTTTTCGCGCTGAACCCTGCACATCACCTCCGCCGGTAGGCGCCAGGGCTCGTCCGTCCGCTCACAGACGTTGATTGAGCGGACTGAACGGCGCTCCGGCCGACACTGCTCCCTGCGAAACCTTTTTGGAGCCAAAAACTGTTGATCCTCGCCCGGGCAACGCTACCCACCCGGCACAGGCAGCGCCCAGATCCTATGCAGCATGTCACCGAACAGCCGCCGGTTCAGATGCCCCTCCGCCAGCAGCAACCAGTAGTAGCGAGCATGCTTGACCAGCCGACCGCCGGTCTTCATCAACCTGTGTTGCAAACTCGTTAGCGACCAGCTTTTGATTCGCTGCGGCAGCCCTAGCCGCCGCCACAGGTTGCCCAGGTTGTAGGCCGGCACGCTGAGTTGCAGCCGTACCTCGTTGGCTCGGAAGCGGTGACACGACAAGCGGGTCCAGTGCGTGGCCTGTTTGCCTTCTTTGATCCACTGCTCCGCCGTGCCGCGCTTGTTGTAGAACCGCACGACCGAGCGGCTCGGCAAGCTCATGCTCGTCACGACAAATCCGACGCGCGGGAATAGTTCGCCCTGGTGATGCTCGACCTTGGCGACAACTCGCCTTGCCTTCGACCAGCTCTCGGCCTGATAGCGAAAACTCTTGTAGCGCACTAGGGGCTTGGCGTTCGGCCTGCCCGGTGGCCGAAACAGGATGTCCTCGATCTCCAGCTCCAGGCTCTTGTTCGCCGGGATGCGAATCACGTAGTCCACGCCGCGCTCCTCCATCGCCTCGTAGATCTCGGGCTTGGCGAAGGCGGCGTCGGCGCGGAACGTCACCTGTTTGCCCTCCGCCTGTTGTCGTTCGATCTCCGGCAGTAGCAGCTCGTCCCAGTCCTCGGCGCTGTGCACGTTGCCGGGACGCAGCTTCGCGCCTAGGCAGTCGCCGTGCTGGTTGAACAGCAACAGCGGGTGATAGCAGAGGGACTCAAAATGGCCGTTGTAGGCACTGCCTTCCTGTTGGCCGTGGACGGGGCTCTCCGTGGAGTCCATGTCGAGCACCACGCGGTCTGAACCGTCGGGAGCTTCGGCTTGCGCGACCAGCTCCCGGTTCACTGCCATCAGCCCCAGCAAGTTCTCTTCGCTCGCCAGCATCTCCGTCTCGAAGCCATGCAGCGTCGAGGTCAAGGCTGCTCCGCGATCCCAGTTCCTCTTCGAGCCGATCAAGCGAAAGGTCGGATCGGCGGATACTCGAACGGCGTCATTGAGGTCCTCGTAGCCAGCGAGTCGGCTGTAGACCGACTGCCGCAGCAGATCGGCCAGCACGAACTTCTTGTTCAAGCCTTGTCGCGAGTCGCTGAGATGCTCGTCGATCAGCTTCCCGAGTCCGAGTCGTTCATCCAGTTCGCGAACGAGAATCAGACCGCCATCCGAGGTGACTCGCGATCCTTGGAAATCGACTTTGAGAAATCCATTGAACGTGAGCTGAAACGGCTTGTTTTCTTTTTCACCCATCGGGTGTTGACCTCCATGGCGTCCTTATCGGGCTCTAGCCCCTATCAATAAAGACGCTGAAGGTCGCTGGATGGTCTGAAGCTCATACATCAAATTGAAAATGCGGGCTCAAATTGGCGTACTATTTGGGAGAGGCGAATTTCCTCCTCGCGGCGCTGAAAGCAGGCAGAGCGAAGATCACCGTATTCCTGGGGACCTTGCTCACGGTGGTCGTGATTGTGGCCGCCTTGATGTATTTGATCGAGGGCGAGGAAAACGGTTTCACCAGCGTGCCGGCGGCGATCTACTGGGCGATCGTGACGATGACCACGGTCGGCTACGGGGATATCGCTCCTCGGACCGTCGCCGGTCAGACCCTGGCCGCGGTGCTGATGATTCTCGGCTACGCGATTATCGCCGTTCCGACCGGTATTATTTCCGCTGAATTGACGCGCCGCGCGCTGCGGCCGGTGAGCACGCAGGCCTGTCCTTCGTGCTCGCGGGAAGGGCACGATGTGGACGCGGTCCACTGCAAGTATTGCGGCGTCAGGTTGTGATTGGGGTTCCTCTCGGAATCATCGCCCCCCGACGTGGCGCGCGCATTCGTGCGTGCCGTGTCGGCATTCGTGCCGACATGTCTCCCGTGCGGGTCTTCTCCAGGCCATCCCAGTCGTCACTCGTCCCCCCGAAACTCTTCGAACCAATTCTCAACCAGGTGGATCTTCTGAGGCGGGCCGTCTTCCACCGGCTCGACGACCACGAAATGCTTGCCGTCGGGCGTGACGTCGAACTTTTGGACAGGGAGACTGTCTCGCAGATATCGCTTTCTAAACAGCTGTCTCGGGCTTCCAAACGAAAAGCCGGGCCGGGTTGTGACCGGGACCGCAATCAGCGCGTCGCCCTCGACATAGAAAAGCTCTTTACCGTCGCGGCTCCAACGGGGCCCGCCGCCTCCGTTAGTCGAGATCTGCCGACGATCGTCACCGCCGGGAAACGGCCGAACATAGACCTCGTATCGACCCGAATCGTTAGAAGAATAGGCGATGACGCGCCCGTCCGGAGACAGCTTCGGGAAGTATTGGTTAAAGGGCTCACGGAGAAACGGAACCGCTTGATACTCTCCGTCTCGCTCGTTTCGCTCTAGATACCAAATGTCCACGCCGGTTTCGTCAACGTAATGGTAGTAGAGGATATGTTTCCCGTTCGTCGACCAATCGCTGATGTACTCATTCCGATTCGATGCCAACAGTGGCCGCGGTGGTTCGGACCCGCCCAACGATTTCACGAACAATTGCCAGACGCCGGCGGGTCGCTTCATATACGCGATCGCTTTTCCGGAAGGCGACCATGCGAAGGAGCCTTCGTCGCCGGTATCGAAGGTTACCCTCGTCTTGGTGTCAGTGAACACCCCGTGTGCCCAGATGTCGGCGTTTTCGGTCTCGCTGTCCCAAGCGCGTAACCCGGCAAGGCTACCGTCAGGGGACAATTCGGGGTTGTTCATAGCCATTTGCGGCCTGCCGATGGTCCGTACCTTTTCACCTTTTCGGTCCAGCAGCACCAGTTGGTCCGGTACGGGCCCCGAGGAAACATGGACCAGCGTCCCGTCGGTGGACACGCTGGGGATCCGACCGCCCGGCGCAATAGCGAAGGCCTCTCCCGTTGGCTCGATAGACTCGCTGGAAAACGGCAGCGCCCACAGAGTTCCATCTCGCGGGGCGGACTGGTAAAGCACATGGCCTGTTGGGGAATAGACTGGAAACGCGCCCTTGGCAAGCGCTCGCTTCTGTCCGCTCTCGAGATCGAACATGACAATTTCTCGGCGAGACATGTCCCCCTCGCCGAACAACAGCATGGTGCGCTCTCGGCCGAAAGGCACGAAACTTGGAAACCAATGTCCTTGGTCTTGCCCTTCGGGATCATCGAGCCCGGCCAAGGGTTCGGGACTCCCTCCGGAAGACGGCACGCGCAACAGTCGGGGCGGATAGCCCGCGCTGAGGACAATGAAATTCCCGTCGGGACTCCAGGCGGCGCCGGCAGCGCGCGGCAGGTTACAAATGGTTGTCGGCACGCCGCTACGAACCGATACTTCCTTGAGCTCGGATCCCGATCGAAATCCAACGAATTCGCTGTCGGGTGACCAGAAGGGGTACGTTGCCGGCCAACCGGTTTCGGCGGGGGAGGCGACCTCTCGAGGAGTGCCCTTGGCGAGATCGTGGATCATCAGTTTCGGCGCTGAAACGAATCGCATCAGGCGAGTCGCCGGCGACTGCGTCGAGCCCGAGATATAGGCGATGTGCTTCCCATTGGGCGAAATCACCGCCTGCTCGATCGCCACCCCCGGATCGATTTGAAATTTTCGTAATGGCCCCGCGCTCGGCTCCGCG
Organism: Bryobacterales bacterium; assembly: GCA_965238125.1. GTDB lineage: Bacteria > Acidobacteriota > Terriglobia > Bryobacterales > UBA6623 > UBA6623. The sequence continues at coordinate 3,811,446 of OZ250179.1, forward strand.
CCTCCAAAGTTTTGCCACGCGATCACCCCCACCGTGACCGCAAGAAGCATCAATGCCACAGCCAAAGCAACCGGCAACCAGTGGCGACCGGCACTCGTGCCGGTCCCAGCCCCCAGTGAGGACAAGCTCTCAGCTAGTCCTGCCGCGGGCTCGGGATCAGAGCGAGGACCGGCAAGAGTGCCGGTCGCTACCGGAGCAGCCGCCCCCCGCGCCACCCCCTTCTTCAGCCCCCGCAGATCCACCAGCATCTCGTCAATATGCTGATAGCGCTCATCGGGATTCTTGACCATCGCCCGCGCGACAATGCGGTCAAGCTCCAGCGGCAGCCGAGACCGCAACGCCGTCGGCGGCTCGGGCTCCTCGTTCATAATCCCGTAGAGGACCGCCTGTTCCTTCTCTCCCTCGAAGGGCAAGCGGCCCGTGACCATTTCATAGAGCACCACCGCCAACGACCACACGTCGGTGCGCCGGTCGGTCGGCCTTCGCCGCGCCTGCTCGGGAGACATATAAACCGGCGTGCCGAGCATCGCCGCCGTCTTGGTCAGCTTCGAGGCCTCGGCGAGCTGCGCCAACCCGAAGTCCATGATCTTGACCTGTCCCGCCGGCGTGACCATCAAGTTGGCGCTCTTGATGTCGCGATGAACGACCTCCTTTTGATGCGCCGCCTGGAGACCCTGCGCGGTTTGAACGGCGATGTCGAGAGCTTCCTCGATCGGCAGCGGACGTTCGGCGACCATGTCGCGGACGGTGCGGCCCTCGATGAAGGCCATCGCGAGAAATGTTCGTCCGTCGGCTTCGTCGATTTCGTAGATGGTGCAGATATTCGGGTGGTCGAGCGCCGCGGCGGCCTTGGCCTCGCGCTGGAAACGCTTGTTAGCTTCCGGGTCTTCGAGCAGCGACGGCCCCAGGAATTTCAACGCGACCGGGCGATCGAGTTTCGTGTCGATCGCCTTGTAAACGACCCCCATGCCGCCCTCGCCGAGCTTTTCGACGACGCGGTAATGCGAGATGACGAAGCCCGACGCCGGCGCGCTTTCTAAGTCAAGACCGGCCCCCTCGGGGTTTGCTTCTTCGTACGCTTCCACGGCCGCGCCCGCGATAGCCCGCTCGATCGTATCGCCGGTGTCCTGATCCTCGTCGAGGAACTCTTCGACCTCCCGGCGAAATTCGCGATCCGAACCGCACTCCCTGTCGAGAAAGCGCGCCCGCTCGTCGCTCTCGAGATCAAGCGCCTCGAAAGCGATATCCTTAATTCGCTGCCGGCGTTCGGGTGTCATGTGCGAACCACAGTCACTCTACCAGTCTTCCTCAGTGGCAGCCCGACTCCCAACCGCTAAGCCGTACTCTCCCGCCGCATCCGCCCCCGCAGCCAAGCCCGCGCCAACCGCCATTCCCGCCGAACCGTGACTTCGGAAAGCCCCAAAGCCTGGGCCGCCTCGCCTTGCGTCGAACCGGTGAAATAGAGCAACTCGACGACTTGCGCCTGTCGCGGGTCGATCGTCTCGAGCTCTCTCAGACTATCTTCGAGCGCCAGCAAGATCTCCGGTGTCTCGTCCGCCACCGCCATCGCGCTTTCTTCCAGCGACACCTGATTGACGTCGCCCCCGCGTTTGGCGCTCGCTCGTTTGCGGGCATGATCCACCAGAACCCGCCGCATCGCGCTCGCCGCTCCGCACACAAAATGGGAGTGATTCTTCCAATCGATGAGATCTTGTCCGAACAGCCGCAAATACACTTCGTGCACCAGCGCCGTCGGCTGCAGCGTATGGTCGCCCCGCTCGCCGCGCATGTAGTGGCCGGCCAAGCGGCGTAGCTGCCCGTAGACCAACCCCAAAAAGCGGTCGCGGGCGTCTTGGTCGCCGTCGGCGGCCTGTTTCAGCAGCGCCGTCATCTCCCCGGCCGATTCGCTCATCTGCGGCCCTCCCGACAGAATTCTACCGCGCCCCACGTCCCGGTTCAACGTGGCGCGCCTCCAGGCGAGCCGTGGTGCTGGTCTTGGCGATATGTCTTCCGCTCCCAACCTCAACGCAGCCCGCCCCCAAGCCACCCCGGTTCAATTTCTTTTCTTCTTCGATGATCGGTTTCCCGGCCGGAATGCGCGTACCGGATTGAGAGACCGAGAGGAAGATCGGCCGGTTCTTTCAAAGGAGACTTGTCATGACCATTCAGAAACGCGGCAACACCCCATCGTCCGTGGCTCGCGGTAAATTGATTTGCCTCGCGGCGGCTTTGGCCTTTTTGGTGGTTCCTCCCGTTTCCGCTGAGAATCCGGGGGCTTCCCCGGCCTCTCTGACCGACGCCGAAAAGGAACAATTCCTGCTGAGCGCGAAGATCATCAGATCCAAGCGAATCGGCATCGGCGTAACCGGCAGCCTGCGCGCCACGCTCACTGACGGCAAGATCACCCACGACGCCCATATCCAAACCGTCAACGTCCGCAAACGCAAACACGAATCGGCCGCCGGCGTCGAGTACGCCTTTCGCGACAGCTACAAATTCAACATCGCCGCCTATAAGCTCGACCGCCTGATCGGGCTCGAGATGGTCCCGGTATCGGTCGAACGCAAGTTCAAGGGCACGCCCGCCGCGTTCACTTGGTGGGTCGACGACGTGATGATGATGGAAAAGGACCGCTACCAAAAGAGAATCGCCCCTCCCAAGGAGCAAACGACGAAATGGGCCCATCAACTCTATGCCCTGCGTGTGTTTCATCAGTTGGTCGCCAACAGCGACCCCAATCTGGGCAATATGTTGATCACCAACGATTGGGACATCCGCTTGATTGATTTCACGCGAGGTTTTCGACGGGTTAAGAAACCCCGCGCCCCAAAAAACATCACGCGCTGTCCCCGCGGAATCCACCAGGCATTGGGCAACCTCCCCCACGAAACCATCACCGCCGAGCTCGGCTCCTACCTCGAAAAGGCCGAAATTGAGGGTCTCCTGGGTAGATGCAAACGAATTCGTGAGATTCTCGACCACAAGATCAGCACCTCGAGCGAGGCCGCCGTACTATTTGACTTCCGCGAATAGTGATCAACAACGCGTAGCGGGGGTGGCAGGACGGACATGTCGGCGGGAACGCCGAGCCGGACACGCTGGAATCGCAAGCCGCGTCTTGGGCCGGCACCTGCGTGCTAGAATCTTGCGGGCGCGCGCAACGAACCGCCCGTGGAACTAACTCAAGGAGTTTTGCCGTGAAGAACGTCGCCGTTTCGACCCTGTCCTGTCTTCTCCCGCTGCTTGCGAGCTGTTCCTCGCCGCCTTCACAAGGGCCTTCCTCGATTCTGCCTTTGGCTGAAGCCGCGGGGCCGGACTTCGCGGCGATCGCGGGTAAATCGAGGATCGTCGATCTAACCGTCCTGCTCAGTGAAAGCTTGCCCGCCCACTGGGTTACGAATCCGCCCTTTCAACGCTGGACCGCCAATTGGTTCACCCCCGAAAAGAACGCCTACGGCACGGTAGCAAAACCGAGCATCGGACCTTATTACGCGCAACGCTACATCATTGATGAGCACACCGGCACGCAACTCGACTTCCCGGCGCACTTCATTCCGCCGCCCGGCAGCGGCTTGGAGTTCGCCGGTCCGATGGGCGAGGTCACCGGCGACAAGTATCCGCTGGGCCACTTGATGGGACCGGCGGCGGTGATCGACGTGACGGCGATTCGCGACGAGGCGGATCCCGGGTTGAGCCCCAAGATCACCGTCAAGATGGTGAAGCAATGGGAACAGGAAAACGGCGAGATCGAGGCGGGCGACGTGGTGCTCTTTTATAGCGGCTACACCAACGCCTATTACAAGCCTCTACCGGAGGGCGAGCGCCTCACTCTCGCGCCCGTGAAACTGAAGACCGAACCCGGCTGGCCCGCGCCCGTTCCCGAGGTGATGGATTACCTGAACGACAAAGGCGTGAAACACTTGGGAACCGATGGCGCCAGCATGGGCTATGCCGAGGGCGGCGGACCCACCCACCTCGCGGGCCTGCGCCACGGCATGAGCTGGACCGAGATGCTGACGAATCTCGACCAACTGCCGCCGCGCGGGGCCTACTATATCGCCCTGCCCCTCAAAGTGGTCGATCAAAGCGGCAGCCCCACCCGCGCCGTCGCCTTCGTGCCTCGGGACGAGTAGGCCTGGACTCGGAACGCAAACTCGATAGCTGGGACCCGGCCGCGTATGCCGCCGGCGCGCGGTTTGTCTCGGAATCGGCCGGGGAGGTCTTCGCGCTGCTCGACCCGCGTCCCGGCCCGAAATACTGGGAGCAGTCAAACTGAGCCGCGCACGTTAGTAAGCGGTATCCGATGAAGCCGCCCTGGATCCTCGGACAGTGGTGATCCCGAGAAGATCGCCCGCCGGCTCACTCGCCGCTAAGCGATCGAAACCGGCACTGTTGCTGATTTATCGGCGGGAAGATTCCCGCGTTGCCGGCACCGCGCTTCCGCCACCGTCTTTCGTGCTGAAGGGCCTCGTCTCCCACCGCTTACTGACGTGCGCGGCTCAGTTTGGAGTTCGACGCGGTGTTGCGGAACGTTCGCCAAAAGCCTGCATCGGTGGGAACCTACGGTCATGGCGGTCGCTACGGAACCTACTGTTTCCTCGACCCCGAACGCGAGATGATCGGGATCTTCCTGATTCATCGCGAAGGCGGCAGCGACGAACGGAACGCTTTCGTGCAAATCGCCTTTTCCGCCGCCGTTGATTAGCCTCCGACGTGGCGCACGCATTCCTGCGTGCCGTGTCGGCATTCGTGCCGACAAGTCTTGCACCAGGCGTGCAAGGCGCCACGCACCGGTACCCCGTGGAACCGTCCTCTCGAAGCGAGTCGCGCGACCCTGCGTTACACTGGGATTCCATGCTCGATCTGGAGTATTTACGCAAGAACTTCGACGATGTCCAAGCCCGCTTGGCCACCCGCGGCGACACCGATTGGCTGAGTGGCTTTCGAGACATCGACGTCCGTCGGCGAGCGGCTGTCACCGAAATTGAGGGCCTCAAGGCGAAGCGCAATGCAATCAGCGCCGAGGTCGCCAAGGCGAAGAAGGCGGGCGAAAACGCCGACGAGGCCATCCGTGAAAGCCGAGAAACCGGCGCTCGGGTCACCGAACTCGAAGGCAATGTTGAGCAACTCGACGTGTCGCTTCAAGAAGTACTACAGGGCGTACCCAACGTACCCCACGAGTCGGTGCCCCAGGGTACAAGCGAAGCCGACAATGTCGAGCTGCGCCGATGGGGAACGCCCCGTGAATTTGACTTCGAACCGAAAGCGCACTGGGACCTCGGCCCCGAGTCGGGCATTCTCGATTTCGAACGCGCCGCCAAAGTCACCGGCGCGCGTTTCGCCGTCTATTGGAAGGCCGGCGCCCAACTCGAGCGCGCTCTGATGAACTTCATGCTCGATGTTCACACCCGCGAACACGGTTATACCGAGGTCCTGCCGCCCTTCATGGTGAACTCGAACAGCTTGTTCGGTACCGGACAGCTTCCGAAATTCGCCGAAGACCTCTTCAAGATCGAGGATTCCGACTTCTGGCTGATCCCCACCGCCGAGGTGCCGGTAACGAATCTGTTCGCCGGGGAGACGCTCGAAGCCTCGCGGTTCCCGATCAAGCTGACGGCCTACACGCCCTGCTTCCGCAGCGAGGCCGGGTCTTATGGGCGGGATGTGCGCGGCATTATTCGCCAACACCAGTTTCAGAAAGTGGAGATGGTGAAGTTCGCGCTGCCCGAGCAGAGCTACGACGAACTCGAGTCGCTCACCGCCGACGCCGAAGACATTCTGCAACGGCTGGGCTTGCCTTATCGCACGGTGGTTTTGTGTTCGGGCGACATCGGGTTCTCGAGCGCCAAGACTTACGACGTCGAGGTTTGGCTTCCCGGCCAACAGGAGTTCAAGGAAATCTCCTCCTGCAGCAACTTTGAAAGCTTCCAGGCGCGGCGGGCGGGGATTCGCTACCGCGACCCGGAGGCGAAGAAGCGGAAGGCGCAATTCGTTCACACGCTCAACGGGAGTGGTTTGGCGATCGGCCGAACGTGGGTGGCGATTGTCGAGAACTACCAGGAGAAGGACGGGAGTATTGTGATTCCCGAGGCTTTGCGGCCTTATCTTAGTGCCGAGCGGATTTCGCCGACGGGAGATCTTGGGTAGCCCGCTCTTCTCACCAAGTGGCGAGGCGAAGTGCGCGAGAGGGCTGTCAGGACAAGGCACGGGCCGCCTGGCGCGCGGAGGCGTACTTGAGCAGTACGGTGAGCACGGCAGGCAACCGTAACGCAGTAATGGCAGCCCTATCGCGTGCTTCGGCCGGAAGGTGGTTAGAAGAGCGGGCTAGGGCAGGCCTGGAGACCTGCCCCACCGCGGGGCCGCGAGTACTTCCGGGGTTACCGGCTCAGAGCCCGTCACTACCTGACTGCATCACTGCTTGGGGATTACTCCGAGCGCTTCCCACTCCGTCATTTGACGCTGCAGTCTTGAGGCTTGAGGGGATCCGGGCTGGGCGGCCACGAAGCTGCGGTAGGCGGTCGCCGCCTGGACGAAGTTCCCCTTCTTGGCCTGAATCATACCCAGCAGGTGCTGGATCTGCGGGAAGCGGCCGGCGTCCGGGCTCGCCGCTAACTCCTTGGCCGATTCCTCGGCGGCGTCGAGATGACCGCCGTTGAAGCGCGCGACAGCTTGGGAATAGCGGATGTTCGACAGCATCGGGTTCAGCTTGAGGACTTGATCGGCAAGCTCGTCGGCTTCACTCCAGCGCCGTTGCTGCATTTCAAGCTGAAGCAAAGGCCCGTAGGGTTTGAGATATTTGTGATCGGCGGCGAGAGCACGCTCGAAGGCGGCCCGCGCCCCTTCCGCGTCCCTCATTTTCATCTTGGTCTCGCCCAACAGAGTCCAGGCCGCCGCGTACTCGGGATATTCCGCCACGGCTCTTTCGAGTTCTTGAATCGCTTTTTCCGGCTTGCGGGCCGCGGCGTTCTTCTTGCGCAACTCCTTGGACGCTTTCTCGTAGGCCTTCTTGGCTTTCTTGGGAGCGGCGAGAGTGGTCACGCTCACCGAGTGGCCCTTGACACCTCCAAGCCGCTTCAAAATGATGGTCCCGACATCGGGATTGTCGAAAACGCGCCGGCGTCCGAGCATAATGATGTCGGACCGATAGCCGGGCAGGTCCGCCTGGAGCTCGCAGCCGCTCAAGTCGAGTTGGTCGAAACCCGCTCCACCCAGGCCGGCCACTCCGCCGGCGGGGTCTAGGCCGCCCCCTCGGTAGCCTCCGAAACCTCGGCTGCTTCCTTGACTTGGGGCGCCGCTCATACTGGCATCCGCAAAGGTGGCGGAATTCCCTCCAACCTCGAAACTGAAGCGACCCTTGCTGTCGGTATAGGTTTCGGGGAAGCGCTGTCCGTTGCAGCTCCGCACGATGGTCACGGATTCGGCGGGAGCGGTCCCGTCACCGAGCACGACTCTGCCGGATAGGAAAATCGGGCGCTGACGCATCTGAGGCTGCCCTATACCCTGACGACCGAAGGGATCTTGCCGCCCGCCTCCCAAACCGCCCTGCTGACCTCGTCCGCCCGGCCCGCCTTGTCCGCCCGGCCGACCACCGGTACCGCCGGTACCGCCCCCACCGCCTCGGCCTTCAACTCCGCCACCCCCGCCTTGCTGACCCCAAAGGCCCAGCGTCGCGACAAGCGTCAGAATCAAGATCCCAAATGCCGTTTTCTTCATGGAGGTCCTCCGCTCCCCGGGAGGTAGGCCCGCACGAGCCTACTTTGGGCAGACTAGCACACTGCTAAAGGGCATGCCGGCGCAATTTGCGACGTTAACTTCCGGACATGCGTAGGCCCGCCGCGTGAATTTTTCGGAAAACCCACATCCTGTTCCAGGCCGGTAGGTTAGGGGTTCCGCGGCCGCCGCTCTCGCTGACCCGCCGCCGCTTGCCGCGGCTTTTGAAACGTATGAAAAATCACGGGTTGCTCGTCGGGTCGGCGCCGAGTTCGCCGGGGAGGATTTGGACATGCCGAACCGAGTAGAATCACCCCATGCCGCACCTCTCCTTACCGATCGGGGTATTCTCGCCGACCCGAACCGCTTTCGTCCCCGCGCTACTCGCCATGCTTGCAGCCGTTTCATGCGGCGATGCGGTTCCCGACGCTGTCCCCGAAGCGGAAGCACGGCCGAACTTCCTGTTTCTCTACACCGATGACCAAGCCGCTTGGGCGTTGAGCCGCGAGGGCGAAAGCGATGCTCATACGCCCAACCTCGACCGCCTCTTCGCCCAAGGCGCGCGCTTCACCAACAGCTTCACCACAACGCCGGTTTGCAGCCCGTCGCGGGCGGCGCTGATGACGAGCCGCTACGGAAGCGAGCTGGGGATTACCGATTTTCTCAGCCATTCCGCCGAACCCGACCTTGGCTTGGACCCCGAAACGGTCACTTGGCCCGAAGTCTTGCAGTCGGCCGGATACGCTACCGGCCTGATCGGGAAATGGCACCTTGGGGAAGAGGACCGTTACCACCCTACCCGAGCCGGGTTCGATTACTTCGCCGGCTGGCGCACCGGTGGAAATATTTCGAAAGACCCGGAAGTCGAAGTCGACGGCACGATGCGGCGGATCGAAGGCTACACGCCCGACATCCTCACCGACTTCGCGATCGACTTCATGAACCGCCCCAGAGAGGGGCCGTTTTCGCTCAGCGTTCACTTTTGGGCCCCGCACGCCAATACCGCCAACCGCACACCGGACGGCGATCGCACCTGGCTACCCCTTAGCGACGCGGACTGGGAAAGGTTTCGCGATCTCGACGTTCGCATCCCCAACCCCGACTACCCCAAACTCGACATACCTCGACTGCGCCGCATGACCCGCGAGTATCTGGCGAGTGTCGCAAGCGTCGATCGGAACGTCGGCAGGCTGATGGCCGCCCTGGACCAACTCGGGCTGCGAGACAACACCGCCGTGATTTTCACCAGCGACCACGGCTTCAACATGGGACACAACGGCATCTGGCACAAAGGCAACGGCCGTTGGATTCTGACGGATCGCCGTGACAACCGCGCGAATCTCTATGACCGCTCGTTGCGGGTTCCCGCGGCGGTACGTTGGCCCGGTGTGATCGCGCCCGGAACCGTGATCGAAGAAACGACCACCAATCTCGATTGGTACCCGACGCTGCTCGGGATGGCCGGCCTTCCGTTGCCCGAGGGGGTGCTGATCCGCGGCCGCGATCTCACGGCCTTGCTTAAGGGAGCGTCCCCAGGGTGGAACAACGACCTATTCGCCGAGTACAAACAGTATCATTTCGAACAGACCGAACAGTACGGCTATCGCACGCCCGAATGGAAACTGGTTCGCGATTTCTCGAATCCGGGAAAGGACGAGTTATATCACCTCTCCGCCGATCCCGACGAGCGCCGCAATCTTATCGCTTCCGAAGATCTTCAGGTGGTGGCCGCCAAGCAAAGCTTGCAGGCCAAACTCGAAGCGTCCCGTCGTTCACTGAAGTGATAGGGCGGGCAACCTCCGGGATCTCCGCCCCGACCACCCGGTGGAAATTCCCGGCCCGCAACGGCCACAATAAGGAACTTCGCGGCGGGCGTGATGAGCGACCAAATTCGGACCGAATACCTACACCTCGAACGACGCTGGAGACAGCGCTTCGATGTTCTCGTCGTCCTGGCCGCCTTGGCGACGATTCCCATTGTCATCCTGCAAGAAAAAGGCGTTGAGCACTCGTCGGTCATCGCGACCGATTGGTTTATTTGGGCGGCCTTCCTCGCGGAATTTCTTTTCGGGCTGGTGACGGCGCGGCAGCGCCCGGACTATGCGCGGCGTGAGTGGCTGAGCGTGGCTGTAGTCGTCCTCTCTTTCCCGCTCTTGCCGGATCTATTGGCGTCGGTCCGTGTCGTGCGGGTCACGCGCGTGTTGCGGCTGGTACGAATACTGGCGGTAACCGGACGGGGCTTACGCGCCATGCACACCTCGTTGGCGGGCCAGAGCCTCATGTACGTGGCGGCGCTGACGACGTTGCTGACGTTCTCGGCCGCGGCGCTGCTCACCAGAATCGAACAACGGCTCGCGGACGGGGCGTTCCAACCGCGAAGGCAACCACCCGCCTGAAGCGCCTTGACGTAGTTTCTATCTGTGTCCCGCGCGATGGCCGTCGGCTATAGCGGCCTTTCCCCAGCAGGCTTTAGCCTTGGCCGAAGCCACGTAAAGACCCGGCCGCATCGAGAGGCTTACACCGTTAATGAAAAACCACGAAACGAACCCAATTTCCAAGCGAACCGATTCAAAGACAACGGCTTAGCAGCCAACGCCCGAGGTTGACCAAAGCCCCCAAACACGATGAGTCCCGCACGGGGCGCGGGAGCAACCGTCTGATGCAACCCAATCAAAGCCTTTGACAACGCCGGCGGTCGAGCCTCGACCTTCACAACGGGCGGCGGGAGCCTTGCGCAAACGAACCGCCGTTTGTCCTCGACTCCCTCGGCTTGCCACAATGAACCCAATGACGGACGAACTTCCCGAGAGACCAAAACGTCCCTCGATATCTCGGCTTCGCGCCCTCTTACCCTTTTGTTTCGCCCTGATGGCCTTACCTATGACCGCCCAAGACATCGACATTCCTTTCACGAAATACGTCCTCGACAACGGCTTGACCCTGATCGTTCACGAGGACGACAAGGCCCCCATCGTCGCCGTCAACGTCTGGTATCACGTGGGCTCGAAAAATGAGCGGCCGGGCAAAACCGGCTTCGCTCACCTGTTCGAACATCTCATGTTCAACGGATCGGAAAACTTCAATGACGATTACTTCGTGCCGCTTGAGAAAGTCGGCGCAACCGACCTGAACGGAACCACCAGCAATGACCGCACCAACTACTTTCAGAACGTTCCGACCCCGGCGCTTGATCTCGCGCTGTGGATGGAGTCCGACCGTATGGGCCACCTGCTCGGGGCCATCGATCAGGCCAAGCTCGACGAGCAACGCGGCGTCGTCCAGAACGAAAAACGCGAGGGCGAAAACCGTCCTTACGGCGTGACCCGCCAACTGTTGACTGAAAACACCTACCCGGCCGGCCACCCCTATTCCTGGACGGTGATCGGCTCGATGGATGACCTTGACGCCGCCGACCTTGACGATGTGCGGGAGTGGTTCAAGACCTACTACGGAGCCGCCAACGCCGTCGTCGTGGTTGCCGGCGACGTCGAGCCCGAAGACGTCAAGCGGCGCGTTGAGCACTATTTCGGCGACATTCCCTCCGGCCCGCCCGTGGCGCGACAGCGCGCTTGGATCGCGGAACGAACCGGGACTCATCGTCAGACCGTCGAGGATCAAGTCCCCCAACCGCGCATCTACAAAGTCTGGAACATCCCGCAATGGGGCGCCGCCGAAGCGGTCTATCTTGACCTGGTCAGCGATGTCCTGGCGCTTGGGAAATCATCGCGCTTCTACCGGCGACTCGTTCACCGCGACCAAATCGCCACCAGCGCTTCGGCTTCGGTGAGCCTGCGTGAAATCGGCGGACAATTCTATGTGATCGCCACCGCGCAGCCCGGAGGCGACTTGGCGGCCGTCGAAACCGCGCTCGACGAGGAGTTTGCCAAGTTCCTCGCAGACGGGCCGACCGAGGCCGAACTCGACCGCATCAAGACGCAATACTTCGCGGCGTTCGCGCGCGGGGTCGAGCGCATCGGAGGCTTCGGCGGCAAGTCCGATGTTCTGGCGCGCAACCAGGTCTACGGAAGCCGGCCTGACTATTTCAAGACGACCCTCGAAAGAGTCCGTAACGCGACGACGAAAGATTTGCTCGAAACCGCGCGGCGTTGGCTCTCCGACGGCGTTTATGTCTTGGAGGTCCATCCTCATCCGGACCACGAAACCACCGACGCCCTCTCGGACCGCTCGAAACTTCCCGCCGTCACGAGGCCTCCAAAACTCGATTGGCCCGAGGTTCAGCGGACAACGCTTTCGAACGGTCTCAAGCTTCTCTTCGTCGAAAGACGTGAAACCCCGATCGTCGAGCTCGAATTGCTTGTTAACGCCGGGTACGCGGCCGATCAATTCGCCGTGCCCGGCGCCGCTAGCTTCACCTCCGCCATGCTCGACGAAGGCACCAAGACCCGTTCGGCCCTCGAAATCAGCGAAGAGCTGGCCTCACTGGGCGCGACGCTTTCCGTCAACACGGCCTTGGACGCAAGTTGGGTTTCACTCTCGGCGCTGAAGCACAACCTCGACTCTTCGCTCGACGTTTTCGCCGACGTGATTCTTCATCCCGAATTTCCCGACTCCGAAATTGAACGCGTGCGCAAGCAGCTACTCGCCCGCATCGCACAAGAGAAATCCAGCCCCTTCTCGCTCGCCCAACGCCTGCTCCCGAAATTGCTCTATGGAGCCGACCACCCCTATGGCGCATCGTTCACCGGAACCGGCGACGAAGAGACCGTGAAAGCGATCAATCGGGCGGACCTCGAACGCTTTCATGCCGCCTGGTTCCAACCGGCAAGTTCGGTTCTGATCGCCGTCGGCGACACAACCTTCGAGGACCTCCGCGATAAGCTCGAGGCGCGGTTCAAGGGCTGGACCGGCACCAACAATCCGCCCGCGAAGAACATCGCCGTGGTCGAAAATCCCGCCACCTCCGCACTCTACTTGGTCGACAAGCCCGGCGCCGTGCAGTCGATGATCCTGGGCGGCGTGATCTCAACGCCGGCGCGCCACCCCGACCGCATCCCGATCGAAACCATGAACCGCATTCTCGGCGGCGCCTTCACCTCGCGTATCAACATGAACCTCCGCGAGGACAAGCACTGGTCCTACGGCTCGCGCAGCTTCCTGTCCGACGCACGCGGGCAACGTCCCTGGCTCGTTTACGCCGCTGTGCAGAGCGACAAAACCAAGGAATCTCTTGTGGAACTCGATCGCGAATTGCGAGACATCCTCGGCCCCCGCCCGGCGACCGGCGACGAGCTCGACAAGGTGAAGAAGAACGCCATCCTACAGCTTCCCGGGCGTTTTGAAACCAAGTCGTCTCTACGCGGCGCGCTCAGCCGCATTTGGATGTTCGACTTGTCCCCCGATTATTGGGAAACCTATGCGGACAAGGTTGAAGCGATCACCCTCGACGACATCCAGAAAGTCGCCGCTGACGTGATCCGCCCCGATCAGATGCTCTGGGTCATCGTCGGCGACCGCGCCCAAGTCGAGTCAGGGCTCCGAGAGCTCGATTTCGGCGCGCTAACGCTAATCGATACCGACGGCAACCCACTAGAATTGCCCTAAACGAAGCCACGGAACCCTGAGCGCAAGCGACGGGCCCGCCCCCAAAGGGGGCGCAAACAGCGCGAGCGGTGCAAGGGGACGCGAGCGGTGCAAGAGGACACAAGCAGAGCGCAGCGCGATGCTCGACCGGGCCCGCGGCGTCAGTCGTCCCGGCGACGAAAAACCACCCCGAACGACCCCAAGATCACAACCAACTTCACCATGTCCAACCCCGTATAGGCATGATGCAAGCGCCAGAAGGCAACAGACTCGAGCGGCGCCGGATCACGCGGCAGGAAATCGATAATGCGGCCCAGCCGAATCGTTTCCGGCACGACGTAGAGTTGCAAAACCAAGCACGTAACCAACAGCAAGACCGCCGTCGCCGGCAGAAAGCGCCCTCCCAGCTTCCACGCCGGCCACAGGAAAGCTGCCGCGAGCACGATTTGCACCATCCCCCAACCGTCGAAAAACAGCCGATTGACTTCCGACGCCTGATAGCGCATAACCAGCCGCAGATTGTCAGCCGAGAGAGCCGACGTGGTCTCGCCAAACGCCTCGGGCGGGGCCCCTAAGATCGCCTCGACGACCTGGAAATTCTTCATCGCGACCATCCACATGAAGAGCGTGCCGCCGCCCCAAGCGCCAAGCACGAAGGCCGCCAAGACTTTCTTGTTCATGGAGCAGATGATCGGACGCGGAGGAGGGTTCCGTCAAGGGGGGCGCCTCAGGGCGACATGCTTGGGTTTTGGATTTTGTAGAGAACATGAGGGCGCAGCGGATGCCCGACCGGCAATGCCGGATGCTGGAAGTCGTCATTCGGGTCCCGCCTCATACCGATTCTCTCCATCACCGCGATGGATCTCTTATTACCTCGCGTTGTGAATGAAACGAGATCAGGAAGACCCACTTCGGCAAAGCCGTACGCCAGACAAGCCTTCGCAGCTTCCGTGGCATAGCGGCGGCCCCATGAATGGAAAGCCAGTCTCCACCCGATCTCCACGGCCGGCGTAAACGCCGCCGAGAACTCGGCCTTTGCGAGGCCAACGTACCCGATGAAGTTGCGAGTGGACTTGACCTCAACCGCAAAAAGGCCGAAGCCGTTTTCCTTTAACCCTTGCCGACACCGCCCTGCGAAGGCGTCGGATTCCTCGCGGCTATACGTTGCCGGATAGAACTCCATGACATTCCGGTCGGCATTCATGGCCGCGAACGGGTCGAGATCGTCATCGCGCCAATTCCGCAAATGCAATCGATCGGTTTCGAGGTAAATCATGGATACCCTCGGCCAACACGCTCCAATCGGCGTCCGACGTCAGCGGCGCCGGGTGCAATACAATACTCCCACGAAGCGCTCGACGTAAGCCAACGCCGAGCTTGCCAAGAACCATGCCGTCCCCCGCCCCCGCCGATTCCTTAGCCCAAGACCTCGATCTTCCGAAAACGAACCTCGCCGGACTGCTGCGGCACTTCGGCCCCGGGATGATTCTGATGATGACCGGCATCGGCACCAGCCACCTGATCACCGCGCCGACCGCCGGAGGCCGGTTCGAATACGCGCTGCTGTGGTGCATCCCGATTGCCTACATCTCGAAATACTACGGTTTCGAAACGGCCTTTCGCTTTACCCACGCCACCGGCAAGAGCCTGATTGAAGCCTATGCAACGGCCTGGGGCAAATGGCCGCTTTGGTACGTATTGATCACGACCGTGATCCAAAGCGCGATTGGCCAGGCCGGGAGGTTGATCGCCGCCTCGGCCGTGCTCTACTACTTCTTCGCCGCGACATTCGGGATTGAATTGCCGATGGCCGTCTACGGTCTCGTGTTGGGGATCATCGCGGTGGCCGTCATTCTTAGGGGCAGCTATCGCGCACTCGAATCCCTCACGAAGATTCTGGCCGGCATTCTCTTCGTCTCGACGATGGTGGTCTATTTCGTCAAACCCGCCCCGCTCGACGCCTTCGGGCATTTCTTCACGATGACCGCGCCGGAGGACTCGTGGTTGATCATCGCCGCCTTCCTCGGGCTGCTGCCCACCGGCATTGACGTTTCCTTGCAGGCTTCGGAGTGGGGCAAGGCCAAGCGGGTCGGGATGGGCCGCGTTCGCCCAAGCCTCGAAGCCGCCGGGTATGCCGGAACATTCGACCCTTTCAACCCTCGCCGAGAGGACCTCACGGTGCGTACCCATGAGCTGCCGGAAAACGTGCGGGAGTATTGCGCCCGCTGGTACAAGATCAGCCTCTGGGATTTCCGCCTCGGGCACGTCGTTTCGTTTGTCCTGGCGTGCGTGTTTCTATTGCTCGCGGCGGTGTGGCTCTACCCGAGTCCGGTCGAAGGCCGCGCCGTGATGGGAGAGATCGCCGGCATCTTCACCGAAAGCGTCGGCCCTTGGATGATGATGATTTTCCTCGGCGGGGCCTTCGCGGCGACGTTCTCGACGGCCTTCAATTACTTCGACGGTTGGCCGCGAATCGTGGGGGCCTGCTGCCGCAATCTGTTCCGTCCCACGGCCGAACTCGAAGGGACCGCCGCGGCCGATCTCGGCGACGAGCATCGCAAGAAGTGGTATTCCGAGTACAACATCTACCGCGCGGCGATGATCTTTTCGCTGATCTCCGCCGTCGGGATCATCGCCGGCGTGCCCCGCCCGGTCTTTCTCGTGCTGATCGCTTCTGCTCTGGCGTTGTTCATCGCCCCGGCAATCTTTTTCCTGAATCTGTACTACTGCCTGACGGTGATTCCCAAACAGGATCGTTTGTTCTATCCTTCACGCCTCGTCGTTTGGTTTAGTTGGGCGAGCTTGGTCGTCTTCTCCGGGCTGACCGTCGTTCTGATCCTGGACCGACTCTTCGATGTGAAGCTATTCGGTTGAAGAAGCATGGAAGTAATCACCCGGCAGTGGGGCAAGTCTCCAGGCCTGCCCTCGCACAAGGACAGCACCGTGCCGCCAGCCTTCCGAAACTGCTACAAGTAGGTAAGAGTCCATCATGGCAACGATTGAGATTGAAGTGCATCAAAACGGTCGCGCTACTTCGGAAGCCTCGGTGCGCGGACACCGAGTGGTCGTCGACCGTCCCACGGCCAAGGGCGGCGACGACAACGGCCCGATGGGAGGAGAGCTGATCTTGGCGGGTCTGGGTGGTTGTTTCATGAGCAATTTGCTCGCCGCCATTCGAGCGCGCGAGGCCGACGTGACCAATGCAAGAACCAAGGTCACGGCCACGATCGCGGAAAACCCAGCTCGCTTCTCGGCGGTCGAGTTGAGCGTTTCGGCCGATTGCGATGATCCCGCGTTGCTCGGTAAACTGGTCACGATCGCGGAGCGCGGCTGCATCGCTGCGAACACATTGCGAGGCGGCCTCGATCTGACAGTAAAAATCGAACAGCCTGAAACCGCCGGGGCTTCCGGTTAGGCCGTCGGCGTTTCTTCGGACTGAATAAATGGGGACTGGAACGAATGGGGGGCTGTGCCGGACATGACACGTTGCGCCCGTGAAATCGCAATCTGCCTACAGCCGCGAAGCGGCGGCAGGAATATAGCCTGGGGTGGAGCCGAAGGCGGAACCCCAGGTATTGCACCGAACGAAGTCGAGCCCTGTAAGGGCGGCAGGAACACTCTCGGCACCCATTTTCATGGCGGTATCATGAATACCGCGCGTTCATAAGAAGCGGACCGAGCCCCAATCATCGGCCGCCGCCGCGCCGGTCGCGCGTGGATGAATCTCTCTTGGCAAAAACCCAAGTCGTTTGCGGCATCCATGCCGTCTCGGAAGCTTTGCGCGCGGGCCGCGCGCTCGAACGCGTGGTCGTGGCGCGAGGCGGCAAGAACCCCAGAGTGCGACAGCTCGTCGACGAGTGTCGCCAAGCGGGCGTGCCGGTACGGTTCGAACCCCGCGCAAACCTCGATCGGTTGGCCCGCGACGAGAATCATCAAGGCGTCATCGCCGCGGCTGCGGCTGCGGCCTACCGTCGACTCAAGGACGTCTTGGCCGAGCTACGGGGCCCGGGCCTGTTCGTCGTGCTCGACGGAGTGGAAGACCCGCATAATCTCGGGGCCATCGTCCGTTCCGCCCACGCCGCCGGCGCGGACGCGTTGATCGTCCCCGAGCGCCGATCGGCCCCCCTCAGTGAAACCGTCGCCAAGGCGGCGGCGGGGGCCCTTGAGTACCTTCCGATCGTCCGGGTCAAGAACATCAATCGCGCCCTCGCCGCGCTCAAACAAGCCGGTTTCTGGATATACGGACTCGACGAACGCGCCACCGAAGACTATGACCAAGCCGACCTGCAAAGCCCCACGGCCCTGATCCTTGGCGGTGAAGGCAAAGGCCTCCACCGCCTCACCGCCGAGCGTTGCGATGCGCTTCTCCGCATCCCCATGGCGGGGCGCATCGCTTCGCTGAACGTCTCGGTCGCCGCCGGCGTTGTGCTCTTCGAAGCCGCCAAACAACGGCGCAAAGCCGCGGAGAACAGCGGCGCGGCCGATAGCCGTCGATGATGAGCAGGCCTGGAGACCTGCCCCACCGTGGTGCTGCGATGGACGGCCGTCGTCGATGCTCCATCGGCAACCTGAGTCGGCTGCGCTCCGTCTTCAGGAACAGGTGCCCGTGAACCCGCCGACGGCGTTGCGCGAAAGCCTGCCCGCCGTCCGCGCGTTACGCGGTAGAATTTGACTGGGTGGCGTGTGGCGCGGCACACGTCGACCCACATCGGACTCACCCCAAAGAGCAACAACGCCATGCAAGACGCCGTCATTGTCAACGCCCTTCGCACTCCGGTCGGAAAAGCTCCTCGCGGCACGCTGCGCACGACCCGCTCCGACGACATGGCCGCCACTGTTGTCAAAGAGCTGCTCGATCGCGCCCCCGAGCTCGACGTCAACGAAATTGACGATCTCATCCTCGGCTGCGCCGTGCCCGAAGCCGAGCAAGGCGCGAACATGGCACGGATCGTCGCCATGCGATCGGGCTTGCCGGTGACGGTAGCCGGGATGACGGTCAACCGCTTTTGCAGCTCGGGCTTGCAGGCCATCGCGCTGGCATCCGAAAGAATCCGTAGCGGCGGAGCGGACGTGATGCTCGCCGGCGGCGCGGAATCGATGAGCCTGATGCAGCGCGGCGGTTCGAAATCCGCCCCCAATCCCTCCCTGGTCGACACGATGCCCGAGATCTACATCACCATGGGTCTCACGGCCGAAAACGTGGTCAAGAAATACGGTATTTCTCGCGAAGACCAAGACGCGTTTTCCTATCGCAGCCACCAGAATGCCTTGGCCGCCCAAACCGAAGGCAAGTTTGACGACGAACTCGTTCCACTCGATCTCGAATTTGTCTGGGCCGACAACGGCCGCCCCAAGAGCCGGAAAATGCGCTTCGACAAGGACGAAGGAGTGCGCGCCGATACCAGTCCCGACAAGTTGGCCGGCCTCCGGCCCGTCTTCCACGCTCGTGGCACCGTAACCGCGGGGAATTCTTCGCAAACCAGTGACGGAGCCGCCATGGCGCTGGTGATGTCGGAGTCGAAGGCCAAGGCAATGGGCCTCAAGCCCATGGCCCGGTTCGTGAGTTTCGCGACCGGAGGGGTGCCGCCCGAGATCATGGGCATCGGTCCGCTGGTGGCCATTCCCAAAGCGTTGCGGATGGCCGGGTTGAGCCTCGACGACATCGGCGTTATCGAGCTGAACGAAGCCTTCGCCGGGCAAGCTTTGGCCGTCATCAAGGAAGTCGGGCTGAACGTCGATATCACCAACGTGAACGGCGGCGCCGTCGCTCTCGGACACCCGCTGGGCGCGACCGGAGCCAAGCTGACCGCGACCATCCTTCGTGAAATGGAAAGACGCCAAGTGCGCTACGGGATGGTGACGATGTGCGTCGGCGGCGGTCAAGGCGCGGCGGGGATCTTCGAAAGGATCCAATAGCCATGTCCACCACAATTTCTCCCGCCGAAACCCGCGTGGCGGTGCAGCCCGGCGGCGGCTTCCTACTCGAGGACGTTGCGGCTGCGGCGGTGTTCACCCCCGAGGATTTCTCCGAAGAGCATCGGCAAATCCAGGCTACGGCCTCTCGCTTTCTCGACGAGGAAGTGCTGCCGCAAGTCGAAGCGCTCGAAAACAAGGAAGACGATCTTTCGCGCCGGCTGGTCGAGAAGGCCGCCAAGTTGGGCCTCTGCTCGATACTCGTTCCCGAAAAGTACGACGGCCTCGAACTCGGCTTGACCTCGCAGTTGATCGTCGCCGAGCAGATGGGCCGCTACGCCTCGTTTTCGACCACCTACGGAGCCCAAGCCGGTATCGGCCTGCTGCCGTTGGTCTTCTTCGGCAACGAGGAACAAAAGCAACGCTATCTCCCCAAGCTGATCTCCGGCGAATGGATGGCTGCCTATTGCCTGAGTGAGGCGCAGGCTGGCAGCGATGCATTGGCGGCGCGCACCCGAGCCGAGCTTTCCGCCGACGGGCAACACTACATCCTCAACGGCGAGAAGATGTGGATCTCCAACGGCGGCTGGGCCGATCTCTATACGATCTTCGCGAAGGTCGACGGCGAGAAGTTTTCGACGTTCTTGGTCGAGCGCCAAATGGAAGGCGTCAAGCCCGGCGCCGAAGAGCACAAGATGGGTATTCGCGGCAGTTCGACGACGCCGGTGGTGCTTGAGAATGTCCACGTACCGGTCGAAAACGTGCTTGGGGAGATCGGCCGCGGCCACGTTATCGCGTTCAATATTTTGAACCTGGGCCGGATGAAGCTTGCCGTCTCTTGCGTCGGCGGCTCGAAAGACGTTCTGGCGGAAACGATTCGCTACGCCAAACAGCGCAAGGCCTTCGGACGCGCGATTGCCGAGTTCGGCCTGATGCAGCACAAGATGGCCGAGATGGCGGTTCGCATTTTCGCGGCTGAGTCGATGGTTTACCGCATTTCCGGAATGGTCGACGAACAGTTGGCCGACCATTCGTGGGACGACGAGGATGCCGCGAAGACCGTTCTTAAAACGATCAAGGAGCGCGCCGTCGAGTGTGCCATGGCGAAGGTCTACGGGTCGGAGGTGCTCGATTACGTGGTCGACGAAGGCGTGCAAGTCCACGGCGGTTACGGTTTTCACCAGGATTACATGGTCGAGCGAGCCTACCGCGATGCGCGCGTCAACCGGATCTTTGAGGGCACCAACGAAATTAACCGTTTGCTCGTCACGGGCCTGCTGCTCAAACGCGCGGCCAAGGGGCGCCTCGATCTGCTTGCAGCCGTCAAGCAAGTGCAAGCCGACATCGAGGCCGGAAAGCTCACGGCCGACCTTGGTGAAGGACCGTTGGCCGAACAGCGCCAACTCATCGCCCAGGCGAAAAAGGTCACGCTGCTGGCGCTGGGCGTGGCGTATCAGCGGTTTGGCGCGAAGCTCGAAGAAGAGCAAGAGGTGATGGCTGCGATCAGCGACATGTTGATCGATACCTATGCGGCGGAATCGGCGCTGCTGAGAGCCGAAAAGCTTGCGGCACGGGGCTGCGGCGAACAGGCGGCCGACATGGTTCGCGTGCTTTCGGGAGAAACGATCTCGAACATTCGCAATCACGCCGCTACGGTACTGGCGGCCTCCGCGGAAGGTCCCGCGCTCGATATGCAGATGAAGATCCTGCATCGGCTGACGCGCTTCACGCCGGCGAACAAGATCGCGCTGAGACGCGGTATCGCCGAGCGGTTGATCGAGGCCGAGAAGTTTGTGGTGTGAGGGGCGGCGGTAAGCACATTTTCTCCGCGAATAGCTCGTGCCGGTGCCAAAGTGGGTTCATCTCGGTCGAGAAGAATATTGAGGCCGAGGTAAGAGCATGTCCACCGAGACCATCGCCGTTGTAGCCTTGGCGCTGATCACCATCACGCTCATTCCCTGCGTTGTCCTGGCGGGGTATGTATTACCGCGTCGACTGGAGCGCGTGAGAAATCGGCTATTGATCAATAGGGAAGAGTTGATGGAAGCAGTCACCAGACGTGACCTTGACGATCAAACCGCCATTTTGCTCGCGGAGTTTGGGCGACAGACCGAGACGCTGAAGCAGGTACGATCGGAAAAGGGCCTCGATTAAACAGGCGGCGTTTCCGCGCCGCGAAGAGAAACTAATCCTCCGCCAGCAGCCTCTTCAGCGTCGCCACCAAATTCGCCCGCGCCACTTCCTGCTGCCCGAAGCGCGCTTTCTTCCATTCCTCGTGCCCGCTCACCTCACCGGCCTTCTCGCGCCCGATGTCCATTTCCTTCAGCGTCACAACGCCCCGCTCGGCTTCGTCCGAGCCCATGATCACGACATAAGGAATCTCGAGACGATCCGCTCGCTGGATCTGCTTACCCAGCCGTTTCGGCCTGCCGACGTGAATCTCGGCGGGAATGCCGGCTCGGCGCAGATCATAGGTAATGGCAAGGTACTCAGGCATCAAGTTCGCATCCATTGCCGTCACCAGCACTTGCGATGTACTGCGTTTCTGTCGCACACGGCCTAATTCCACCAGCGCCGCCAAGAGCCGATCGACGCCCAGCGACGCACCTGTCGCGGGAATGCGTTGCCCGGTGAACCGCGTCACCAGATCGTCATAGCGCCCGCCCGCGAAAACCGAACCGAACTGCGGAGCATCGAGCAGAACGGCCTCGAAAACAGGGCCGGTGTAGTAAGCCAGCCCGCGCGCGATGCTGACGTCGATCGCCACCCGGTCGCTTCCATACCCCAAGCGGTCGAGGTAAGACGAAATGCGGTCGATCACCGCCAACTCTTCCTCCGACCCCTTGACCTCGTGGAACAGCGTCCCCAGTTTTCCGAGCACCTCGCCGCGGTCGCCCTCGATCGCCAGAAACTCGTCGATCTGATCCACCTGAGCGTCGCTCAGCCCCACGCCCGCAATCAGGTCGCCCGAATCGTCGACATAGCCCGTGGTCAACTCCTTACGAACCTTCTCGCGGCCGGCCTTTTCGAGCTTGTCGAGGACGCGAAATACATCGGCCCCCTTCTCTTCGCCAATGCTGGCGTGCAGCAACAAAAGATTCAAAATCCTACGGCTCGAAAAACGGACGCGATAAGGCCCGACTTCAAGAGCGTCGAGCGTGTCGCAAATCCCGGCCAAGATTTCCGTATCGGCGACTTCCGATTCCGCGCCGACCGAATCGAGATCGAATTGATAGAACTCTCGAAACCGTCCCGGCGCGGGCTTATCGGCCCGCCAAACAGGGGAAACCTGATAACGGCGGAAGGGAAAGACGAGGTCTTTGTGTTGCGACACGACCCGCGACAAAGGCACCGTCAGATCGAAGCGCAGACCGAGCTTTTCTTCTTCCGGGTTAGTGACGCGAAAGATTTGCCCTTGTGCCTCTTGGCCGGCTGAGCCGGAAAGCACGTCGAGGTATTCCACCGCCGGCGTTTCGAGCGGCGTGAACCCATAGAGTTCGTAGACCTTGCGGGCCGTTTCGATCACATGTTGGCGGGCCAACAGATGGTCGGCGCGCAAGTCGCGCAACCCGCGCGATAAACGAGGTTCAATCACAATGCGTGGAAGTACGGCCGTCAGCGGTTAACGGCGGACCGCAATTGCCTCAGCGTAGCATGACCGACGAAGGGGACAATCGAGACGGCGAGCTTCCGGCCCCACTAGCCCGCTTTTCTCACCGCGTGGCGAGGCAAAGTGCATGAAAGGTCCGTCAGTACGAGGCGTGCGCCGCTTGACGCGCGGAGGCGTACTTGAACAGTACGGTGAGCACGGCGAGCAAGCGCAACGAAGTAATGGCGGGCCTATCGTGTGCTTTGCTCGTCAGGCGGTGAGAAATGCGGGCTAGCCGTCTCCCTCGCTCTCGTCCCCTTCCTAGCCCACACAAAACAGTGGTTGCCGATCTGCCCGGCATCGGGTTTGCGGAGCAAAAGGGCGTCCAGATAGCGCAACGGGAAAAGCAACCACCCGAGCCCGAAATGCACCGCTCGTTTTAGCGTCCGGCGCTTGAACCAAAGCTTCGCGTATTCCAATACGAAAACCAGCATGGTCGAGGTGGGGCCGGTTCGCCAGCCGCTCGAGACCACTTCGAGCGGGGCCACTACCAGCGCCAAGCCGTCGGGCGTGAAACGAAAATAGTCGCGCGGGTATTCGTGAAACGGATGGCAAAACGGAACGACCGCATGCAGCCACCCGCCCGCGGCCAGACAGCGTCGAATGTCGTCGACAATCGCTCGCGGGTCGGTAGTGTGTTCGAGAACCGCGTCCAACTCGACACGCTCGAAGATCCCGTCGCGAAACGGCAGCCGAGCGGCGTCGCAGACGACATCGACGCCCGGAAGCGGAAACAGATCGACGTTGACATAGCCCGAAACAGCCGAGCCCGCGCCGCCGACGTAAAGGTTCCAGCGTCCCAGCGAAGGCTGGAAATCGTGCTCGGCGGGGTTGGGATAGATCGGCGGCGGCGGCAGCAGAAAGCGGTACCAGCGACTGGAACGCTTTTCCGCAAGACCTTCAACGGGATTGGCGGGCATAGGCAAAGGTAATGCGACAGATCATTGTCACAAAGCCCGAGCCCAAACGCGAGAGACGACCAAACCGAGCCGCGCACGTTAGTAAGCGGCATGCGACGCAACCGCCCCTGAAGCTGACCGGGTTGCGATCCTACACCGGCCTCGCCTGGCGGGCTTCCCGCCAATTTCATCGGCGTTTCCGTTCCCCGGCGAGCGGCCTCATGAACATTACGCTCCCCCACCGCCCTTCCCCAACGCAACTTCATCACATACTGCTCGATTACTCTCGCGGCTCGGTTTGGAATTCTTGGGGCGACATGGCCTAGCGACTTCTTTCAAGCGCTTGCAACAGCTTCGGCAAGCGCTTTTCCGCGGACCGGTCACGGCCGAACCGCGCCCGGTTGTAGGCATTCGTAATCTGCTGAAAGATCCCCCGCAACTCCTCGGCTTCGACCGATTCGGTAAATTCCTCTGCGGTCTGCGAGGCCCGCCGGATGAACCCTCGCCGCGCGGTGAGGTCCAACGCCCGCTCATAGAAGAACACGGCGTCGGAAAGGCGTCCCCGCCCCGCCAGTACCCGCCGGCCTCGATGAAATCGTACCAGCCGGGACCGTAACTTCCGCGCCCCCCACACAGCACCGATGCCCGTGATCATCAGACCGATCAACGCGAGAGCCATGCCGCGGGAGGTTTCGTCGAAGGCCTCTCCGCCGAGCCCGCCGAAGCGGTCTCCCCCCAGACCGGCTCGCAGGTCCTTCCAAACCGCGGCCAACCAAACCCCCGCCTGCTCCACGGAGCCCGCGAAGTCCGTCAGCACGCGCCGCGATCGTGTCTGCATCTCGCGAACCAGCATCAGCTGTTGTCCGCGGTCGTAGTCGACCACCCAGCCGCTCCAGGCCGATTCGACCAAGTCCCAATACATCCAAGAATACGTCGACCAAAACCCCATCGCTTGATCGGGACCGGGCGGCGTCGGGTCAAATTCCACCCACCCGCGGCCGGGCAAATAAGCCTCCACCCAGCTATGCGCGTCACTCGATCGAATTACCTGTTGGCCCGAAAGCGGGTTGTAAACGCCCCCTAGAAAGCCGTTAACCAGGCGCGTGGGCGTCCCCAGAGTTCGCAACATCACGGCCATCGCCGAGGCAAAATATTCGCAGTGCCCTTCACGACGTTCGAAGACAAAGTGCGCCAACGGGTCTTTGGCACGCTGCTCGGGCAGGGCCAGGGAATAGCCGAACTCGTTGCGGAAATAGCGTTCGATCGCGGCGGCTTGCGCCCGCGCGCCGCGATGGGGTTTGGCGAGACGATGCGCCAATTCCTCGATGCGCGAGTCGATCGCCGGCAAGTCGAGATACAAGCCGCGAAACTTATCCGAAAAAAGCTCGACCACATTGGCCACGCGCGGTGGATCGCCGCCGGGCAAACGGCCCATCACCTGATAGCGAAGAGGCTGGTACGGCAACAGGGGCGCTCGGTAAGACCCGGTGTTGGTCACCCACAGTTTGCTGAACGTGCCGGCGATCATCTCCGGCTCGCCGGCGATAAACAGAAAACGCGTCGCCATCGGCGCAACGTCCACCTCATAGTGCACGCGAGGGCCGTCGGCGGTTCTGCGACCCCGCCCCGGCAAAACGTATTGCCCCTTGCGAGGCTCGACGAGCGCCTCTTCCGTTGCCGGACTCGACCAGCGGACGCCGTCGAAATGGTGCAGCGCCAGCCCGCGCCACTTCAACCGGTCGAGGTTGGTCCCCGAGGCTTCTTCCACGCGCAGAACCGGCGTGTGATCAATCGCGATCGAGCCGGTAGCACCGAGATTCACCTCTTCGGAAAAGCCGACCGTGTAGTCCCCACGCAACGGCGCGGTCCAGTTGGTCGCGAAGCTTCTGGGAATCGCCCAAAAAAGCGCGAAGCTCAGGAGCAATATTCCAACGGCGAGGACACCGCTCAACAAAACCAAACGACGTCCCAACCGACCCGCCGCGGTGTCGGTGAGAGGCCCCATGACGACAGGAGCGGATCGGCAACCACGCCGAATTTCAAACGCCGTGTAGGCCAGGACCGCCAACACCAGAAAACCCACCAAAGCCGCGACGAACTCGACCCCGGCCACAAACATCGAAACCACCACCAAATGCAAGAACGACATGACGCCGAGCAAAAGGTAGTCGCGGTTTTGCTCGGCGGTGATCAATCGCAGCGCGGTGAAGAAAAAGAGCATCCGCACCGCGGCGGTAATGAAGCCGCTCACGACCCAAAAATCCAACGCGAAGAAAAGGATGTAACCGAGCGAAATCAGCGACACCGCCACACGGGGAGCCCGGTGAATCCGACCGCCGAAAATCAAATAGAGTCGGCCGCCCAGCGCCGCGACCATGACGAGGATCGAGAAGACATCGAGCCGGTTCGCCGCCGTCAGGGCGAGGAAGCCATTCGCCGTGAGAAGAACAACGGCAATCTCGAAAACGCGCTCGACGCCCGGGCGGGCGACGGGTTGCACTGGAACGTTCGTGGTCATCGGGTCAGGCACACGGCACCGCTCGAATCACCGCCACAAGAACTTTTTCGAACCGTCACTCACAATGCCGCCTTATGTTAATCGGCGGCTTTTGCCTCGCCGATATAAGTCGCGACCTGCTCTTCGAGCAGTTGCAGCGGTAAAGCTCCATCGCGCAACACGACGTCATGAAATTCACGAATATCGAAATTGTCGCCGAGTTCCTTTTCCGCCCGCGCGCGCAGTTCCTTGATCTGCAGCTCGCCGATCTTGTAGGCCAACGCTTGCCCGGGCCAAGAGATATAGCGGTCAATCTCGGCCGAGTCGCCGAGGTACTCGACGGCCCGTTCGCGCGTCCACCCGAAAGCGTGCAGGCCGCTATCGACCACCAAGCGCCGCGCCCGAAAACGCTCGCTTTCCAGCTTGCCGAAACGGCTCGTGGCGTCGGGGTAAACGCCCATCTCCACACCCAGCGATTCCGCGTAGAGCGCCCAGCCTTCAATGTAGGCGGTGGAATGGAAAACCTTGCGAAATTCAGGTAATTCGTCCAACTCCAGTTGCAACGCGATCTGCAAATGATGCCCCGGGTTGGTTTCGTGCAACACCAACGCCGCCTTGTCGAACTTGATCTCTTCCTCCGGTTTGTAGGCCTGCAGGTTGAACCACCCGGCTCGGCTGCCGTCGGCGGCGGGCATCTCGTAGTTCGAGGGTGTCTCGGCCTCGCGGTCGGCGGCGATCGGACGAATTCCGACCGGCGACCGCGGCAACCGGCGGAAGAAACGCGGCAACTCGGGGTCCACCAGCTTGGCGACATTGCGGCAATAGACGAGCATGTCTTGCTTGCTCGTAAAACGCTGCTCGGGAATCGCGCGCAGTTGCTTTTCAAACGCCGCCAACTCCCCTTCAAAACCGGTTTCCCGCGCGATCACGAGCATCTCCTTTTCGATGCGCTCGACCTCGCGTAAACCCAGGTCGTGAACCTGCTTCGCCGTCAAGTCAGTCGTGGTGAAATGGCGGATCAGCGAAGCGTAACGTTGATTCCCGTCTTCGAGCGTCGTCACGCCGATTTCCGGTCGCGCTCCCGGCAGGTAGTCCTCGGCCAAGAAACCCCGAAACTTCTTCCAAGCCGGCAGGAAAGTCTCGTTATAAGCGGTGGTCCCGGCCTTGAGCAGTCGCTGTTTGTCCGATTCGTCGAAGGCATCGGGGAACTTTCGAAACGCCGCCAATAGAGCCCGCTCATCAGCGGTCTGCGCCGCCTGCGCATCGAGCTGCTTGATGATCAACTCAATCACCAATCTCGGTTGCCGCAACCCGGCCTTCATCGCTTCCCGGTAGATCGTGATCCGCTGGTCAATGTAGGGTCCCACCGCTTCCAGACGCCGAACAATGTTTTCGTAATCCTCGGTCGTGCGCGCCGGCATTTCACGGATGGTGAGATAAATCCGCGTGTGCGGCCCGAAGAGTTGATTCAACCCGGTGAGATACGTCGAAATCTCTTCGACCCCCAGCGAATCGCGGATTTCGTGGAGCAAAAGCCCGCGGCTGAGGCTGTCTTGCGCGCTTAACGAATCGGGCGCAATCGCGAGCAGCCGTCCTTCATAATCCCGCAGCTTGTCGCGGCGGGCATCGCGAGCGTCGCGCGACCAATCCGTCCAGCGATCGTTGTATTCGTTACGGCCCAACGCCGTAGCGGATTCGGGGTAACTTCGTAGTTGCTCCTCGAAATATTCCTCGAAGATGTGGTGAAGGTTATCCGAATCCGTTTGCGCCATGGCGATCAAAGGCAACCAGAAGGGTAAGAGAAAGCGAAACGCAAGTTTCATCACGAGAGCCGAATGCGATCAGGCAAGCCCTCATTGTAGCCGCCGTCGGCAGCGTGGAAATTGCGGGTTGTTCCGCGGCAGGGCCGTTTCAGCGATAGCCGGTACTCGGCAAGATCGGCGGACGATCGTCAGCAAACGGCAACCAGGGCAAGCCGGCACAAATACGAAGAGCCCCGGGGAAGCGAAGGAACGTCCAAGCGACGATTCCTCCACCCCTTCCCGGGGCCGTCTGCTGCAATCCCGACCCGCTAGCGACGTTGCCTGTCGTGCTTTTGGCGATTGATCGCGCGGCTCTGCTTGTTCAGCTTTTTTTGCGCCTTCGCCCGCTCGCGTGGAGTGAACACGCCGTCGTCGCGGCGGTCGCGCGCAATCGAGCGATGAATCCGAGCCGAGTTGCGTTCGAGCCGCGCCGTCTCACGCGGCGTCAGATCCCCGCTACTCACACCTTGGCGAATTCGCTTCTGTTGGTTGATCTGTCGCTCGCCAACGTTGGGATGGGCCGCCAGGGCAAGACCGGCGCCCAGGCTTACGGTGCAAAAGCTGATGGTCAAACGGTGGATAATGTTCTTCTTCATGGTTCTTCTCCTTTATTCTTCGGCGTCGATCGATCGAGAGCGTGTATCGTGCTCTTGGTTGGGATAAACTCACGCGGCCCTGAAAAGTTGCGGTGAAAGCGAAAAAATCCGCCCCGTCAAACCGTGCGCGAAACACTCTCATCTCGGTAGCGCCCGCCGTTCGCCCTGGCCCAAGGGGCAAGGGCAGCGCCACAATGAAACTTTGTGTCCTGGGTTGAGCCGGAAACCAATTGCAAGACGATGTCGCGAAACACGAAAGGCCGCGACCGTGAGCCGCGACGAAAACGGGTGGAAAGGGGTAGGCGGGTGGGCGAGTGTACCGGGCCGAGCTCAGTAGTTGAACTTGACTTCCAGCTCTTCTTCCACGTCCTCGCGCGGCACCATGTCAATGGCGTCCCACGGACAGCCGTCGAGGAACGTGTCGTCGGGGCCTTTGCTGATGCATTTCTTGCAGCCGATGCACGTTTGATAATCGACCTCGATGCGGCCGAAAGGAGGGTGCTCTTCGTCCGAAACCCAGAACATGCATTCCGCCACCGGACAATACGTAATGCAAACCGGAGACCCCGCGCAACCGGTACAACAATCGTTGATGACCGCAAGCTCCTTGGGCATTTTCTTGCGGGGATTCGTCAACCCATCCGACCAAGGCTCCATCTTGATGAGCCCGAGATCGATTGCTTCCAAATCTTGTACCGGTGCGGCCATGGAGCATCTGTCTCCGAAGGTCCATTGTATCAAACAGGGTTGTAATACCGAGACGTGCCGCCGGGGTACGAACCAATCGCTTAGCGCCTCCCGCGCCCGAATCAGACCGCGGCGATAAAATGGAGGTCTCCGGCCCGGGTCGGCTTCACTTTCCGAACAGGAGGCTCACGTGGAACTCAGCACCGTCAAGATGGACATTCCCGAAGGCGCAAACCTGATTCTCGGGCAGTCGCATTTCATCAAGACCGTCGAGGATCTCTACGAAATCATCGTCGGCACCGTATCTCAAATGAAATTCGGTATCGCCTTTAATGAAGCCTCGGGGGCCTGCCTGACCAGGGTCGAAGGAAATGACGATAACCTGCGCGCGGTCGCCGTCAAGAACGCAACGGCGATGGGCGCCGGGCATTGTTTCGTCATAGTAATGACCGACGGCTATCCGATCAACGTTCTCAACCACATCAAGGATTGCCAAGAGGTCGTTCGGCTTTTCTGCGCAACAGCGAACCCGGTCGAAGTCGTGATCGCCGAAACTGAGCAGGGGCGAGGTGTGTTGGGCGTGATCGACGGCTCGTCTCCCAAGGGAGTCGAGGGCGAAAGCGATGTCGAATGGCGGCACAATCTGCTGCGCACCATCGGCTACAAGCGCTAGCGAGCGCTTGGGGTATAGCAAACCGAGCGGCGCACGTTGGTAAGCGGTATGCGCCGAAGTCGCCCGACGCCAAAGAAAGTGGTGGAACCGTGATATCGCTAGCCCGCTTTTCTCATCGCGTGGCGAGGCAAAGTGCACGAGAGGCCCGTCAGTACGAGGCGCGCGCCGCTTGGCGCGCGGAGGCGTACTCGAGCAGTACGGTGAGCACGGCGAGCAAGCGCAACGAAGTAATGGCGGGCCTATCGTGTGCTTTGCCCGTCAGGCGGTGAGAAATGCGGGCTAGGCGGTTCGAAGCCATCCTGTAGGGTGCGGCAGTGGAAACTTATGAAAGTCATCGCTGATCTATGCGTCGTCCCCCTCGGAGTCGGCGTCTCCGTTTCAAAATACGTGGCCGCCTGCGGCAGGGTGCTCGCCGACGCCGGCCTCAAGACCAGCCTGCACGCCTACGGAACCAACATCGAGGGCGAATGGGACGAGGTTTTTCAAGCCGTCAAGCGTTGCCATGAGGTGATCCACGAGATGGGTGCACCACGTATCACGACGACCATCAAGCTGGGTACGCGCGTCGATCGGGACCAAACCATGGAAGACAAAATCCGCAGTGTGGAAGAAAAGAGCTGAGTCGCCCCGGGCGCGGTGGAAACTCTCTTCTGTCTCGTACTTTTTTGTGGGCCCTACAACTTGAAAAGCTCACGCAAGCGCTTGGTTTGCCCACGACTGACCGGAATCTCCGTCTGCTCCTTGTCGCTCATCCGCAGTTGATACGTGGACTTGAACCAAGGAATCACTTCCTGGATTTTGTTGATGTTGACGAGGAAAGACCGATGCGGCCGCCAGAAATCGGGTGAGTCGAGACTCGATTGTAATTCTTCGATCGTTTTGTAGTTCGACTGCCCCTCGACGAGCGTCGAGACGACTCGAATCACGCCGTCCTGTGTCGCCGCGTAGATCACTTCCTCGGCGTCGACGAGCAACATGCGATTCTTGCTCCTGATCAGAAGCTTCGTTCGCGACGACGGAGCGAGATTTTCCATCTGGGCCAGCAGTTGCTCGACGCGGTCGGGCGATTGGGGAGCCTCGGATCTGTTCCTGGCGCGCTCGATCGAGACGGCCAGTCGTTCCTTGTCGATCGGCTTCAGCAGATAATCGACGGCGTTGACTTCAAAGGCCTCGACGGCATATTGGTCGTAGGCGGTGGCGAAGATGAAGTGAGGCAGCTCGCCGCCGGCGTCGATCAACTTCCGAACCGTCCCGAGGCCGTCGAGCCCGGGCATGTGGACATCCATGAAGACCAAGTCGGGCGAGTCGGCCTCGATGCGTTTGAGCGCTTCCAGGCCGTTCCCGGCAGTCCCGATGATTTCCACCTCGGGAAAGGATTTCAACAGAAAGGCCAGCTCATCGCGAGCCAGCTTTTCATCGTCGACAATGAGCGCCGTCAGCGTCGCCGAAACGGTGGTTTTTTGCTGCTTCTCGGCCATCGGAGAAGCCCCGCCCGACCGGATGGGGGCCTACTTGGCCGTTAGTATAGCTGGCTAAGGAAATACCGATGGAGGGGGCGCCGGCGTCGGACCGAAGTCTCGCACGCCTAGCGCGACCGTGCGCCAGTGCCGGCGAGCCGCCAAGGGGCTCGGCTTCGCATGGCGGAGGCAAACCGGCAGTCATGAGCGTTGGACCCATGCCGACGGACGCGGGGTGACAATTCCACTACATGGCGGGCGGGGCGATCAGGCCGCCGCTCTATCACAAGATCCTGCGTCAGCTTGGAGTCAGCGAGCAGGAATTCCGTGGGCTGCGATAAGGGTGGAGTCAAGGGCATGGGAGTAGATCGGGGACCAGCTCCCGATCTGGAAGGCCGTTAAGACGCTGATATGGAGGCACATCGGCTCGGAATCATCGTGCTCAGCGTTGCGCTTGCATCTATTCGATTTTGCCCGAGTTTGGGAGCTGGAAGCTGTGAGTAAATTGACGGCCGGGGTTTTCCGCCACGCTTTAGTCGCGGCAAGTCCTTTCGATTCAGTACGGCGTTAACGCAAATGTCAACCGCCAACCGCTCGAAATCAATTTACTCACAGCTTCCTGTCCCCGATCTACCCCACGAACAGAGGGAACGAACCGATTGGGGCCGGCAACGCAGGATTATTGAGTCTCGCAAAATAAAGTGACACCTTTTTGGGGTACGTACGTCTTTGTATGTATGGGAAATACAAAAGGCGTACGGCGGGATTTCGAGGCCCTGGAGAAGCGCCGTTTCAAAGCGATCCGGTTGGTCGAGCAAGGCTGTAGTCAGTCCGAGACAGCGAGGCGATTGAAGGTCGCGCGGCAAAGCGTCAGCGAGTGGCTGCGACGATACCGGCGTGACGGCGAAGCCGGGTTGCGCCAGGCCGGCCGCGCCGGCCGTAAGCCGCTGTTGGACGCCGCGCAGCTCGAACGCCTCGAGGCGTTGCTGCTGGAAGGCCCCGAGGCGCACGGCTTCCCGACGCCGCTGTGGAGCTGTCCGCGGGTCGCTCGTCTGATCGGAGACGAGTTCGGCGTGCGCTATCACGAGGGCCATGTCTGGAAGATCCTGCGGGCGCTCGGTTGGAGCCCGCAACGGCCCGTCGGCAAAGCGCGGGAGCGCAACGAAGAGGCCATCCGCGGCTGGCAGCGCAAGACTTGGCCGGCCATTAAAAAAAAGCCCGCAAAGAAGAACGTACGATCGTCTTCATCGACGAAAGCGGATTGAGTCAGAAGCCGCATCGTTGCCGCACCTGGGCGCCGCGCGGCGAGACACCGGTGTTGGAGTTCAACTTCAACTGGGACAAGCTGTCGGTGTCGGCCGGGCTGACGTTGCGCAACTTTTACTTCCGGCTCTATCCCGGCGCGATCGGCGAGCTGGAGGTCATCGACTTCCTGAAGGCTTTGGTGCGCCACATCGACGGCCCACTGCTGATCGTCTGGGACCGGCTGCCGGCGCACCGCAGCCGCCTGGTGCGGGAGTTCATCCAGCTCTCCGAGGATCACATCGCAACGGAGTACTTGCCGCCCTATGCGCCGGAGTTGAACCCGGTGGAATACATTTGGGCGTACTGGAAGCAGCACGAGTTGCCCAACGTCTGCCCGAAGGACTACTGGGAACTCGACGAGCGCGCCCGCAAAGCGCTGCGGCGAATGCGCCGCAAACCGCGCTTGATTACCGCTTTCTGGAAACAGTCTTCTCTTTGTCTCGATTGACAGTATATTATGCGAGACTCAGTAGGACGCTACCCAAGGGAGTGTGTTTGCGATGGACCCCTGAGGTGGGAAAGCTTGCTAACTTAAGCTAGGGTAGCGCCCGCCCCACAATCAGCGCCTCGCTCATGGAAGGCGCGTGCTCGTCGAGCTCCAGCGAACTGTTTCCGCGCCAACATGGTCTCGGAGGATTTGAACTATCTCACGGCGCACCTTCGCGTTTACCCAACCGCTCAGGTCTACCTTGATGATGAGTACCTCATTGCTCAGCCACTGGGCAGCCTCCCAAGCATAGGAGTCTGTCCGAGTAACAACTTGGCACAGTTCCGGCAGGGCGGGAGATTCGGGCGCCGAGGTCAGCGACGCACGGGCGCGGAAGGCTCGTCGACCGCCGGGCGCCACAAACAAACCGCGCGGGCCGCCCAAAACGGCTTCCAGAGCCCTCCATGCGCCTCGCCGGCGCCCCCTTCCCGGTTTTTCTCCATCACGCTCCGCCACACAGCCCGTGCATCTTCAAAATATTGTGCGTCAAGCACACCAAGGCCCACTCGCCCCGCACTTTCTTCAACCCCCGCAACAAAAATTGACGAATCCCGCGGGCTTGTTTAATCTGTCCGAATATCGGCTCCACGATCCCTTTGCGTTGCGCGTACATCTTCGCTCCCGCTTTCGTCCGTAACTTGCGCTCCATCCGCTCGACTCGCGTGAGGTGGCTCGGGATCCGCCCCCGCGGCGGCGACGCCCGTTGTCCGCGCCGGTGTCTCTGGGCGGCAATATACGCTTCGATCTTTTGCTCAGGCTTCTCGGGCGCTTCCAACGATTCCAAGTTCTTCTCCGAACAATAGCCGCTGTCGGCCAACACTTCGTCGGGCCGTTGCCCCGACTGCCGCTCGACCGCTTCCACCAACGGCGCCAGTTGCTCTTTGTCGTTCGCCGCCTCGGTCAGCGTCTGCCCGACAATCAATTGCGCCACGCTCTCGACCGCCGCCTGTGCGTTGTAGCCCTGCACGAACCCGTCGCCGCTTTTCATAATGCGCGACTCCGGATCGGTGAAATTGTATTGATCTTTGTCGCGCGGTTCGGCTTGCCGCGCCAGCTCGTCACAGCGACCCGCGGCGGCGGCTTGCTGTTGCGCCCGTTGCTTCGCTCGTTGCTCCAGCGCCTGCTTGGCTTGGCGAATCTTCTCCAGCCGCGTCTGCCGGCGTTGCAACTCCTCGGGCAATTCGTCGCCCGGCTTCTCGGCCCCGTAGCGCGCGTCCTCCGCCGCGTCGACTGCTTCGGCTTCGGCCAACATTTGCTTCACCTCGGCCGCCAACTGTGGCTCGCTGTGCTGGATCCGCCCGTAACTCATGGCCTTGTGCTTGGAGGCGTTGGCCTTCATCTTCGTGCCGTCGAGCGCCACCCGACCCAGCTTCATCGCCCCGCTCTCGAGCGCCACCCGCAACACTTGTTGGAACAGCCCCTCGAGGGCTTCCAGGTGGATCTTGCGAAAATCCGAGATCGTGCGGAAGTCGGGCTGGTTGCCGGCCGCCAACACGCGAAAGGCTACGTCCTCGACCAGCCGCCGGGCGATCCGGCGCGAGGAGCGCACGCCCAGGCAATAGCCGTAGAGCAGCAGTTTGACCATCAGCCGCGGATGATAAGGCGGCTGCCCGCGCTGCTCCCTTTCATAGACCTTCTCGATGGCCGACAAATCCAGTTGATCAACGAGGTCGTTGACGAAATAGACGAGGTGGTTTTCGGGCAGCCAATCCTGCAAACTGGGAGGCAGCAGCAGTTTCTGCTCGGGAAGGTAGGCCCGGTAGGTTTTGCCCATAAACCATTATCCCCCACTTTTGTTTTTTCTCCAAGAAGATAATGAATACTCGGACAGACTCCTAGCGATTGGTCATACCAGCACGCGCTAGCAGAGTGGCCACACCGAGTACGGGCACGCCCAGTATATCCGGCCTTTCCAACTGCGTGCTGCTGACATATAAAGCCCTATTCTTGACTAGCTCCTCCGAAACCGGGATCAGTGAGCCCTCCGAGATCACCTCTTCGACGTGCAGCGGATTGAAAAGCCGAGGCTCGATTACGTAGGTCACCGCTCCGGCCCCCGTCAGTGGCTCTTGACTGAAGACCGAAAACGCCGCCAGCACCCGCTTGTTGATCTTCGCTACGGCGACCTCATACTCACTGGCGTCCCAGGCGCTCAGCTTCGCCGGCGCGACGCACAGGGGCATCAGATCTGCGCTCTGCCCAATCTCACTCATGTAGGCCCGCCATTCCTGGCGCGTCTCCTTCAGATCGCCCATGAGGAATGATAGGTTCGCTTGGTCAAAATGCAGGCGGTAATTGGGCTGCCCTTCAGCTACGTCCCGAAGGCACTCCAGGGCCATTTCCGGATCATCGCCATACGAGATCGCGTGTTTCGCGATCACTGCCAGGGGTTTCAACCCGTGGCGGGCTGCCACCTGCAGATCACGGCGCAGCATCACCTCAAAAGCCGGCAGAGCCTGTGGGGAATCAAGCGCATGAACGCTAAGACCGGCGAGGCTGGTAGGCTCGCATTGCCCAGCCGTCTGCCAGAGCTTGCGAAGCCGGTCCCTCCACGCGGACGTCGTCTCCGCCAGTCGCCTCCGCGCTCGCTCCTTGCTCGCGATTTCCTCGAGCTCCTTCCACAGGTGCCGTTTCTGCTGCAGAGCGACCGCCAGTGGGTGGTCGGCCGAACTCTTTACAGAGAGGTCTAGTATAACGTTTCATTAAAACATAACCATAGGACAATGTTTCCTGCTAGACTGGTCGCATGGCAGGAAAATCGAAGCGTCCCCCACTGCTGCTCACGACCGAAGAGGTGCAACATCTGAAACGGCTGCGGCGTTCCCGCAAGGCTCCGGCTCGGGAGGTGCGGCGCGCCGAGATTCTGTGGCGCTATCATGGCGGCGAGACAATCGCCGAGATTATGCGGGCCGTGAAGATGACCCGCAAGAGCGTTGCCAAATGGATCGAGCGAGCCCTCGCCATCGGAGTGCAAGCAGCGCTCAAGGATGCCTATCATCGTCCCTACGAGCCCCGCATCTCCGAGGAGGCCAAGGCCTGGGTGGTGCATTTGGCCTGTTGCAAACCCAAGGAACTGGGATACGCCGCCGAGTTGTGGACCGGCGGCGCGCTCGCTCTCCACGTGCGCCGGCATGCCGTGGAGGCGGGCTATCCGGCCCTGGGGCAAGCGGCCAAGGCGACCGTCCACCGGATTCTGGCGGGGCAGCCGCTGCATCCAGAGAAGGTGAAATACTACCTGGAGCGTCGCGACCCGGAGTTTGAGTCCAAGATGCGGCAGGTGCTGCTGGTCTACCGCGAGGTGGCCTTGCAAAATGAAAGCTCGGGCGAGGGCGGCCCCTCGCCGGGCGTGATCACGGTTTCGGTGGACGAAAAGCCCGGTGTGCAAGCGATCGCCAACACCGCCCCGGACCTGCCGCCGGTCCCTGGGCGGCATCCTTGTACGGCTCGGGATCACGAATACCAACGTCTGGGAACCTGCTCGATTCTGGCGGCGCTGGACTTGCACGACGGCCGCGTAACGGCGCGGGTCGAGCGGCGGCACCGCAGCCGCGAATTCATCTCACTGCTGAAGGATCTGGACCAATTCTATCCGGCCGAATGCACGATTCGATTGATCTTGGACAATCATTCCGCTCACATATCCAAGGAGACGAAGGACTATTTAGCGACGCGGCCGAACCGCTTCAAATATGTGCACACGCCGACCCACGGGTCCTGGCTGAACATTGTGGAGACGCTGTTTGGGAAGATGCCCCGGACGTTTTTGAAGCGCATCCGGGTGGAGTCCTGGGAGGAGCTTCGGGAACGAATCCTGCTGGGGATCGCGGAAATCAACGCCGCTCCGGTGGTCCACCGCTGGAGCAAGTTCGAGGCGCTCGAGGAAGCGCCTGAGTTGGGTATAATTTAATGAAACGTTATACTAGGTCTGTCTGCCATACGAGCCTGCGTAGTTCACGCTCCGCCGTGGTCAACTTCTCCTTGAGCGTCTCTGTCCACTCCTCGAGGTCGACCTTCCGTGTTACATTGCGGAGCTCTAGTGCAACCGCGCTCAAGCCCTCGTGAACCTGCCGCTGTCGAGCTGTCCGCGCAGGGGCGTCCGGCTCCGGTGGCAGAAAACCCGCGACCTGCTGTTCGAGTTCTTCCCGCTTCCCTTGGTCCGCGGTGAGCTCGTAGACCTTTGGAGGGCGGTGCCGCGGCTGCTTCTCCTCCGGTGCGAACGTCACGGTCCGGGAATGAAGTACCCGCTGTTTCTGCAACACTGCAAGCTCGCGGTAGACTTTAGACCGATCGAGCCCCGTGTAGAGGCACAGATCGTGGACGCTGAAGCGCTCGAGGTGGAGAACGCCATGCAGGATCTTAACTCGTGTCTGGTTAGCAGTGGACGGCACATTTATCTCCGTCTATGAAGATAACACACATCCTAGCCCTGGTCAATGTCTCGGGACGTACTGGTTAAGCGCCGTGGCAAGCCGATTCCGGATGTTCTCGAAGTCCCACCGCTGGCTCTCGCACTGCGGGCACACGAGCTCCTCAATCAGATTCCGAAGCTTCCGATCTTTCGTCGGACGCCCCTGGGGCCGCGGCTGGCTCCGCGTGAAAACGCCTGCGAGCTGCGCTTTTAGGTCCTCGGAGACCTCATCGTCGATCTGGTCCCAGGAAGCTACCCACTCGAGGAGAAAGCCAGCGAAACACTTTGGCGTTCCGCATCGCTTGAGAAACCACTGGCCCTGCTGCACAAGCGGCCTTGATTCCGCTAGGCGTGGATTCCAGACATGAGTGAGCACTTCGTTTTCAAGGGGTTCAGCCTCGTACTGGAACCAGTCGAACTCTAGTGCGAATAGATAGCCTTCGGACAGTACGTTCTGGTCGCGCGACCACCGAGGGAAGTGGTGAGAGAGGTGTTCGTGAAATAGGCTGAATTCGAGTGTGAGGTAATCCCATAGTGCATTCGCCGGCTCTCCAGCCCTGATATGAAAGCACCTCTCCTTCCGGTTGAACGAGACCTCTGTTGGTCTCTCCTCATCTAAAGGCTCGAAACGAATGGGGAGCGACCTCATCTGTCGGAGGCGCTCTCGTGCGCTGCGGCCGCCCCAAGCCCTTACGCACTCGCGAACCCGCCCGAGCGCCCTTTTGTCCACCGCTTCGATCTCCTGTGTCAAGTCGAAAGTGGTCGCCGACTTCAGTTCGTCCCAGATCCCTCTGAGCACGGGCTCGAAACTCGGATCGTCTGGTGTCTCCACTACCGCCTTAAGCTGCCCATTGAAGCGCTCGCGGTAATAGTCGACTTCCCGGTCGCCGGGAATGGTTGCGACCGACTGCCATTGGACGAAGAGCGACTGAAGGAGTCGGAATAACCCCGGTCCGCGACGGCTGGGCTGGAAGCAGTTCGAGTTGTGCAAGAACGCTGCTCCCACCTCGTAGAGCTGTGTCTGCCGATTTGCGATAGAGTGTGAGAGTCTGGGCATCTACTTGCGTCGCTTTTTCCTCTTCTTTTTTTGTGCCGCCTTTGCGCTGGCTTTCTTTCGGGCGGCCGTCTTCTTGGCTCCATGTCGAGGGGCCTTCACTACGTTCGCCGACAGGTTCTTGAATTTCCCCTTCAACCACGTCAAGACCTCGCGCGTCACGAATGAGATGGTGCCAGTTTTAATGACCCCCTCGACTGTGTCCCAGTCGACACGCACTAGCAGTTCGTGGACATCGGGGATGATTGGTAGCTTCTCACTCCGCCGCACGCTTGCCCGCGCACGCACTAGCCCCTTCTGCAACAGAGGGTCCAACTCTCGAATCGACCTTTCGATGTCTTCCACTAAGTCGTCGGTCGACCTCCCGGGATCGAGCGACTTCACACGAATCGTAACTCCTGCGCTACGTTGATTCGGGGTCGTTTGGGAGATGCGCTTCGGCATGGCTCAATGATACTGTGTTAAGTCTGACCGGTAAAGACTTTTCCCATGTTAGTAGGCCCTGGGGGTTCCCATGCCGAGCTTAGATCTGAGAGATCGGGGGGGGAGATCGGGGACAGCTCCCGAACTCGGGCAAAACCGGTTTGACAAGCCCGCTATCCTGAACGCGGCCCCCCCAAACCCAAGACCGTCAGCCCCAAGCCAGGGAGAGGAAAAAAGAACCGCCGGGCGGCCCGACAAATTCCGCGAAACGAATTGTACGAAATGAAGCTAGGATCACTCTATATTCCACGATATCAACATGTTAAGAGACATCTTTCGCATCGGCCCGCCGGTCTCAAGAGGACGAATCATCGCCAAACCACGTCCCGCGCTCATGAGGCCGGACCTCGTTGACAGGCCCCAGTTGCTGAAATCGGTTTCAGGCGCTCGCGGCCCCGGTTCCCGCCGCGCGCCCGGTGCCAACCAGGCGACCAGACCGGCCTCCGAAACCCGAAACGTCACTGGCCGGCCGGAAACAGGCACTCCACAAACAGCCACGAAAGGATTTTGCGAAACGAAGCCAAGATGATACTATGTCCCACGATATCAACATGTTAAGAGGAATCCTACGCATCGGCCGGCCGGTCTTTGGGGAGGGATCGGGGGGGAGACCGGGGACAGGGCGGCCTGCTCCTCATGAATGCCCGCTCGAGGCGCGAATCAGCCTCTCGCCCGGCGACGGACCGACATGCGCGGCGTCCCAATAGGCCGCTGAATCTTCGGCCGCACAGGCTTGCTCTATACTGTCGTCGATGCCCTGCCCCCGAATCGCCTTCCCGAAACTCGCGCTTGTCCTGGCTGCGTTGGGGGTCGTCGTCGGCACCCAGGCCGACGCTGCTCCAGATCCAGGTGAAGCGCTCTATGGGCAACATTGCGCCGTGTGTCACTTGGGAGCCGCCGACGGGCGAATTCCGTCGCGGGACGCGCTGGCGAAAATGCCGGCCGATGCCATCTTGGAATCGATCACGTCGGGGACGATGCAGCGCCAGGCCGCGGCCTTGCAGCCCGCCGAGCGCGCGGTGCTGGCGGCCTTTCTTTCGCGGGTTGAAGCCACCGAGGCGTCCGCCGTGCCCGCCGGCTTCGGCGTCTGCTCCGATTCGGCGACGAATCCCGCGAAGTCCTCAACCGCTGGTCCCTCATGGAACGGCTGGAGCCCCAACGTCGCCAACCAACGCTTTCAGCGCGAAGGAGCGGGCATCGACCCCGACAACGTGGCAGGCTTGCAATGGAAATGGGCCTTTGCCTACCCGGCCACCCAGCGCGCCTACGCCCAGCCGACCGTCGTCAACGGGCGCGTCTATGCAGGCAACAATTCGCGCAACTTCTATTCGCTCGACGCGCGAACCGGTTGCGTGCATTGGAGCTTCGAAACCGCCGCCCCGGTGCGCGCGGCGGCCTCGGTCGGCCCCTCTCCCGACGGACGGCTGACCGTCTACATCGCCGACACCAAGGCCAATGTCTACGCCGTCGACGTGCAATCGGGAAAGCTTCAATGGCGTACCGCGGCGGACGAAATTCCCCTGGCCCAGGTGACCGGCGCACCGACCCTTCACGAAGGCCGCTTGTACGTCCCGATCACCAGCCGCGAAGGGCTTCCGTCGCTCGATCCCGAATACCGTTGCTGCCGCTATAGCGGGGCTTTGGCGGCGATCGACGCCGTGACGGGGAAACTGCTTTGGCGCACGCGAACGGTTCAAGAGAAGCCGCGGATTGTGGGTAAGAATCGCGAAGGCAACTCGATCTGGGGACCGTCGGGCGCGGGCATCTGGTCGTCGCCGACCATCGACGCCGAGAGAAATACCGTTTACGTCGCAACCGGCGACAACCACTCGCCGCCACCCACGAAGACCAGCGACGCGATCCTCGCGATAGACCTCGACACCGGTGAGTTGCTCTGGTCAAAACAGATGACGGCCGACGACCTGTTCAACATGTCCTGCATTACGCCCACCAAACTGAATTGCCCCGAGCCCGAGGGGCCCGATTTCGACATCGGCACATCGGCGGCGCTCGTGACGCTCTCCGGCGGACGCCGCGCTTTAGTCTTCGGCCAGAAGACCGGTGAGGTCCACGCAATTGACCCCGACGCCGAGGGGCGCCTGTTGTGGACGACGCGCATCGGCAAGGGCGGCATCCTCGGCGGCATCCAATGGGGTCATGCCGCGGATGATCGCTTTGTCTACGCCTCGCTTTCCGACATCGATTTTCTCGACGAAGGATTGGGCGATTACCGCACCCTCGTGGCCGATCCAAAGGCTGGAGGAGGCCTTTTCGCGCTCGACCTGGCAACGGGCAAACGCGCTTGGCACGCCCCGCCCGCCCCCTGCGGTGATCGCAAAGCCTGTACGCCGGCGCAAATGTCGGCCATTGCGGTCGTCCCCGGCGTCGTATTCGCGGGCTCCATGGACGGCGTGTTGCGCGCTCACCGAAGCACCGACGGCAAGCTGCTTTGGGAGTTCGACACGATCCGCGATTTCGAAACCGTCAACGGGCTCTACGGCCAGGGCGGGTCGATGGCCGGCGGGGGCCCGGCGATTGTCGACGGCATGGTCTATGTGAACTCCGGCTACG
Organism: Bryobacterales bacterium; assembly: GCA_965238125.1. Taxonomy (GTDB): domain Bacteria; phylum Acidobacteriota; class Terriglobia; order Bryobacterales; family UBA6623; genus UBA6623. Next base: position 3,853,178 of record OZ250179.1, read on the forward strand.
GGATGTGGGGCGGCAGGGCCGGTAACGTCTTGCTGGCGTTCGGGGTGGAGTAGGGGCCTCGTTAATAAGCTGTCAGCGGTTATCGGGGCGTCGAAAGAATGGACCCAACGAAGGAGGATAGCCATGCACAGGTCTTCGGTGTTTCTTGGGGCCACGACTTTGGCAACCGCGCTGTTGCTTACCACGCTACATCTTTCCGCCCACGAGCAAACCGCGGATGACCACGAAGCGAAACAGCGTGCCGAGCAAGCGGTATCGGAAGACCGCGGCTATCGCGCGGCCGACAAGACCTGCCGCCTCACGATTCACTTGCTCGACTCCGCTACAGGCGGGGCGCTTCCCGGGTCGATCCGTATTCGCCAAATCCCTTATGGTGCGCAGGTACCTCTCGAGGGGCTGGTTCGGCGATATGACTGGTATTCGATCACCGAATCGGTCACTGTCGCGGTCCCGGCGCGGGTTTTGCGCGTCGAAGCCTTTCACGGGCTGGGAACCGAGCTCACCAAGAAAGTCATCAACCTCAACGGCCGACAGGAAGCTGAAGTCCGGCTGTCGCTGAAACGCTTCTACGACCCCGTCGCGCGCGGGCTGCGGGCTGCTAACACGCATCTCCACTTGAAGGGTCTTACTCGCGAACAAGCCGACCGCTATCTTCAGGTCGTCCCGCGCGCCGACTCACTGGATCTCGTGTATGTTTCCCATCTCCGCCGACTGAACGCCGAGCACACCTACATCACGAACGCCTACACCGACGAGGATCTCCGAAAACTTTCCCGAGACGGATTACTGTTCGACAACGGCATAGAGCACCGCAACAATTTCGAAGGCGCATTCGGCCGCGGGTACGGTCATGTGTTGCTGTTGCACCTCAAGGAACTCATCCGCCCCATGAGCATCGGCCCCGACATTATGGACTCCGGCACGGACGCGCCGGCCTTGCGTCCGGGTATTCAAAGAGCACGCCGGCAAGGCGGCAGCGCCATCTGGTGCCACAACGCGCAGGGAACCGAGGACATTCCCAACTGGCTGGCGGGCCTACTCGATGCCCAGAACATTTTCGACGGCGGAAACACCGGCTCTTACGAGGACAGCTATTACCGGTATCTCAATATCGGGCTGAAAACTCCGTTCTCGGCGGGTTCGGACTGGTTCATTGAAGACTTTGCGAGGGTCTACGTTCCGATCGATGGTCCTCTGAAGAGCGCCGACTGGCTGGCCCAACTCGGGGAGGGTCGGTCTTACATCACCAACGGGCCGTTTCTGGAATTTCGCGCCGACGACCAAGGCATCGGAGACACGATACGGCGCGACGACCCCGGCGAAGTCGCGGTGGTCGGCCGCGCGCTCGGCCGCAAGGCTTTTCAACGGATCGAGCTGGTGTATAACGGCGAGGTTGTAGCCTCGGCGCCAAGCCGCGCCGTGGAGGGTCATTTCGAAGCGACGATGAACCTGCGCCTCCGCCTCGACAAACCGGGATGGCTGGCGCTACGGCTGCCGCCCGATGAGGTAGGCGACAACGAATTCGATCACACGCTCTTTGCCCACAGCAGCCCGATCTATATCGAGATCGCCGGCCGCCGGATCTTTCGGCCCGATGTCGCGGAAGGCTTGGTGGAAGAAATGCGGCAAAGCATGCGAACCATCCGCGAAAAAGCCCGCTTCGCCGATGACAATGACCGCGAGCAGGTCTTACAGATCTATCGCGATGCGATCAAGGCGCTGAGCGACCGACTGTAAACCGACGGCCCTGGCCCGTCACTCGACGTCGACGGGGATTTCCAACAGGTGCTTGGGCTGCCAGTGGTCGGGGTTCCATTCCGAACCGGGGACGAACTCGAGACCGACCGAATAGCCGTAGTCTTGCCGCGAGCAGTGACGGACGAGACATTCGGCCTCGAGTTGCTCATTACTGATCTTGACCACGGCGCTTAGGGGCAGCGGAATCCCGAGGCTGAGGCAGATGCCGTTTTGATTGACGTCCTCGATGATTCCCACATCGGCGACGCGGCGTCCCGTGAGGTCGGCGAAAGAGATGCCCACCACCTCCGAGCACATTTGTCGTCGGTTGCGTCGTTGTTCGCGGTTCATGGCGGGTTCCGTCTGATTGACCGGAACCGGGCGGGCCCCACCGGGCAAAGCCGCCGACGCCGGTTCTCTCATATCGGCCGCTCGACAGTAAATCAGAACCGGCCCGGGTCGGCCCCCGAGTTCTTGGGGCAACGGGGCGCCGCCACCCACCGGTTGCCCTGTAACGAGGGTGCGTGCGAGTTCGAAGACCGCTGAGTGCCGCGCGAAATAGGGAGGTTCCCCGCCCGAAGACACCATGGACCGCGTTGATCTCGGAGGGAAACGAGTGGGTTTGGGACGCGTCATGCCGATAATCGTGAACGGGAGAAATAGACCCGTTCTTGTGACCAGTCAGGCTGACAGGCTGGGCGGCGGGAAATCAGAGCAGCTCGTGGGGGCCGTTGAGTTCGAGATCCTTGACTAAATCGGCGACCCGTTGCGCTTGATCGCGGCGGCATACCAACAAGGCATCGGAGGTCTCAACGATGGCCAAATCCCGGACACCCACTAGAGCTGTGAGTTTACCGGGAACATCGACCAGGTTTCCTTCCGACATTAGAGCGCGAACCGCGGATCGCGAAACATTTTGGCCGACTTTGTTCATCCCGAGCTGGTAAACCGCTTCCCAGCTTCCGAGATCACTCCACCCAAAATCGCGGCACGCAACGCCGGAGATGTTCCGGGCCCGTTCCAAGATGCCGTAGTCCACTGAAATGGCGTCGCAATCGGGATAGTGTTGGGCCAGCGAGGGTCGAAATCGCCGGGAGGTGAGCGCGGGGAGCTTCGACAAGGCCTCGGCTGTTCGCGGCAGAAAGCGCTCGACGGCGTCGCGGAATGTGCGGGCCCGCCAAACGAACATACCGCTGTTCCAAAAGAAGTTACCGGCCTTCGAATAGCGTCGAGCAGCGGCGAGTTTGGGCTTTTCACGAAAGCGCACGACCGGCACCGCGGCTGGCGCGCCGGGACGCGTGTCGGGCGGAAATTCGATATAACCGAAGCCGGTTTCAGCCCGCGAGGGCTTGATGCCGAGGACAACCAATCGACCGCCGGCAGCCGCCTTGACGGCTCGGCGCACAGCAGCGTGGAAGACTCGCGGCTTTTCGATGAGGTGATCGGAAGGGAAAACGCTCATCACCGCGTCGGGGTCCTGCTCGAGTAGGAGGCGAGCGGCAAGCGCGATGGCGGGCGCGGTATTGCGCTGAACCGGCTCGGCAATGACCTGCCGGCGCGGAACCTCGGGCAGTTGCCGCAGGACTTGCCGCCGGAGCGCTTCGCTCGTCAGCACCCACATGCGCTCGGGAGGAATCAGCGGCTTCAACCGATCGAAGGTCTGATCGAGTAAAGAGCGCTCTCCGACGATGGAGAGAAACTGCTTGGGGAGCGCGGCGCGGCTGCGGGGCCAGAAACGAGTGCCCCTTCCCCCGGCGAGAATGACGCCGTGGAGGTGAGCCAGCGAAGAAGAGGTCGCGCTCATGGCGCGGCGGGCGCTTCGGCTTCGTGCGAGCGAATCAGGTTGAAGCTGCGGCTCCAGCGGGTCTTTGTGAAAAAGTTCAACACCAGGTCTTTGATATGCGCGATCGAGACGCCCGAGTCCTGCAGCCTCTCGGTCGGGGCGTCGTAGGACCAGTAGATGATCAGCGGCTTGCCGATGATGTTTTCACGCGGTACGAACCCCCAATAGCGGCTGTCGAGCGAGAGATCGCGGTTGTCGCCGAGCGCGAAATAGCGGCCCTCGGGTACGACGACTTCTCCGTTGTCGACATGGTTTTCCAGCATGTCGAGCGCCGGCTCGTAGACCTGCATATTCGGACTCGACGGGAAATTGTCGCGATAGCTGTCGATGTGATCGGTCTTGTGTTCGACGAACGGTTCGTCGACCATCTCTCCGTTCACGAACAAGTGTTTGTTGAATATGCGGATGCGGTCGCCGGGAACGCCGACCACGCGTTTGACGAAGGTCTGCGACAAATCCACCGGGTAGCGGAAGACAATAATGTCTTCGCGTTGGACGTCTTGATAAGGCAGCAGATACTGACTGATGCTGCCCGACGGGGAGTAGGCCAGCTTATCCACCAGCAGGTGATCGCCGATCAGTAGCGACTCTTCCATCGACCCGGTGGGGATGACGAAGGCCTGCACCAACGTCGTTGTACCGAACAACAACAGGATAATCGTCACCGTCCACTCGGCAATGACGCCGCGGCGGGGAATGTCGTGGACTTCCGCGGCCGATTCGGGGTTGGAGGCCGGGGAAGGCTTGGCCTGGGGACTCTCGGGCTTGTTCACTGCGGTTCATTGTATCGGATGCGACGGACGCGCAGCACCCCAAACCGAGCCGCGCGGGTTACGTCATGTGGCCGGATGCTCGCAATAGGGTTTCGTGCACTAATAGTTCGTGCTCGTACGAGTATCTCAACGGCTCGCCGGTTCGAATGGCTCGCGCCATGTCCTCGAACTCGTATTTGTCGTAAGGGTGGGGCTTGAGCTTGATGTCTTGCCAACCTTCTTTATAGGGCCCGCGTGCTTGACGCATATTGACGCGCATGGTTCGATCCCCGGCGATGGGCTGGATGAAAAACGAGCCGTCGCTGCCGATCAACTCGAAGGAGCGATGGGCGCCGGCGTTCGCCATCTTGGCGGCGGTTGAAATCACCGCCATCGACTTGTCGTATTCAAGCACCGCTAAGGTGTTGTCCTTGAGGTCGTCGGGCTCGCTGGTGTCATGACGCAGGAAGCCGGTCGTCTTCACCGGGCGGCCCCACAACTCGACGGCGCGATCGACCATATGGCCGCACAGCTCAAAGAACGCCCCGCCGGGATACTTTGCTTCGACGGCGCGTCCTTGTTTGGTGCGGTTGGAGTTCATCGTGGCTCGCAGAAGATAAGCGTCCCCGAGCCAACCCTTCTTGGCGGCCGCGATGGCGGCGCGGATACCGGGGTGGAAGCGGTAGTTGTATCCCTGCTGCAACAAGCGTTTCTTGCTTTTCGCTTTTTCAACCAGTTTGCGAAACGGCTCGAGATCGGGCGACGGGGGTTTTTCAAGATGCAGGTGGCGACCGGCATCAAGCACTTTGTTGCCCCACGGAATCGCTTCCCAGACGCTGCACTCGACCATGATCAGGTCCAGAGAATCGTCGCCGAGCAGGTCGTCTTCGGAAATGAACTTGAGCCCGGCGAACAGTTCTTGATTTTGACGTTCCTTACGGGCGCTCTCGTCGGGCTCATGGACGGCAACCACTTCGTAGTCGCTATTGGCCCGCAAGGCGCGCATCTTGCTGTTCACATGGCCGTGTTGGGTGCCGAACACGCCGACGCGAATCGGCTTGGCGGCCCCGCGGGCGGCGACCGCCGAAGTGGCGGCGGCCGAAGCCGCGGCCGATCCGGCAACTCGAAGAAATCTCCTGCGATCAACTGAACTCATGTGTCTTCCTCACGTCCTTCCGTGTCCCACAAGGTAGGGCCTTCATCATCACAGAAATGAACTGCGGCGTAACAGCTTTATGGTCCGCATGCTTGGCAGCCCTTCAGGGCGCGGGTACGAACTCGAACTTTTTGATAATCACTTCCACGTCTTGACCGTCGGTCGGCGGCACGCCTCGGAACAGCCAGAGATTGAACCGGAAGTTCTCGTCGACGCTGGACGGGATACCCTGCGTGAACGGAAAGCTTGCATAGAGAGCCCCCGGGTTGGTCGGGCTCCAGTGCCCCGAGCGGCTCTCGAACAAAGCCTGCCCGGAGGTCCAATTCAGGATCTGCGTCGACTGTGCCATCGCGCTCGGCTGCCAAAACCGATAAATGTTTCCCGGTTGATCATACGGCTGCACGACGTACTGCGCGTTTACGTTGGCGGGGTCGGCCCAACGCGCGAATTCGATGTCCAACTCCCGATGGGCCTCGGCCGGCTGATCGCTCCAGGTGAAAAGTCCGAGCACCACGCTGGGATCAAGGGCGTGAACTTCGCTGTCAAGGAAAATGCGGTAGGAGCCATAGCCCAGCGTGCACAGATTGATGATTTCCGAGGCGTACCACTTCCCTCTGATCCGACGGATCTTCATATGCAGCCGCCCGTCGTCGTCGACCCAGACACTTCCGCTGCTATCGGAAAAGCGGCTCGGCCCCGGACCGGCCAATGATTTCCCGTGATCCTTGACCGCCCATACGTACCCCGAGAATGCGATGCGGGTCTGGTAGCCGTCATACGTGACGTTGCAATCGGGCGGCGGGGGAGGCGGCGGCGGCGGTGGATCCTTCCCGCCTTTGCCGCGGCCGTTCCCTTGCCCGGCCGTGAGTGCGCACGTCAACGCGATGCTCAAAGCAACCGCCCGAAAGATCGCCGTTTTCGCCCGATCCATTCGTGTGTCTCCTCGCTTCATACTTAGAACCCGCCCACGCGGACGGGCTCCCGTCGTTCCGAGACCTCGTTGCCGCACCCGTATCGCTTAGTCGTTCCAAGCCTCTTACGGAGCAAGCATACCGCGGCGGGGAGACGCAATGATAACGTATCGTGCGAGCGACCTGTGGTCGATCTTCGTGCGCAAGCCGGAATGAGGCGGCGGCGTAACGCGGAGCGACGGGTCTCCCGTTCCCGGCTGAACCGACATAGGATCACGGTGAGTCGGGGTGGTTTGCATTGCCGAATGAGAGGAGCGTGGGGTACGGTCGTACCAGATCAAGGGGAGAGGGGCCCGGATGCTCATTCGCCTTGGCCGTGGGAGTGGAAGAGAGGACATGTTCGCCGGCAAGACCCGGACTGCTCCCTAAGGCTCGCGCCACGCAGCCAGCCAACCCGATACCATTGCACAGCGCCGGGCGGTAACACTTTCCACGCGTCGGCTCTTCGCCGACTCACTTCGAAGTGACACCTTGGAAGCAAGCGGGTGTTTGCTACGATGAGGGGCGGAACTCGCCGCAAGTCATTTGCAACACTGGACTTCCGGCCCGATTTCCGGGTCCTCAAACCGTATCGCATGAAAGTTTGCTACCTCGATTGCTTCTCGGGCGTGAGCGGCGATATGCTGCTCGGCGCACTGGTCGACACCGGGGTCGACGGCGACGCGCTGAAGGGCGAAATCGCGAAGCTCGGCCTCGAAGGCGTCGACGTGCGCTTCGAGTCCTGCCGGCGGGCGGCGATCGGCGGGACCAACGCCATTGTGGATGTCGCCCACGACCATCATCACCGTTCGCTAAGCCGCATCGAGGAAATCATCGCCGCGAGCGGCCTCGATGATGACACCAAAGATCGCAGCCGCCGCGTCTTCCGGCGCTTGGGCGAGGTCGAAGCGGCGATTCACCAAGTGCCGGTTGAGAAAATTCACTTCCACGAGGTAGGCGCGCTCGATTCCATCGCCGACATCGTCGGAGCTTGCGCCGGCTTTCGCTTGCTCGGCGTCGAGAAGATCTACTGCTCACCGCTCAATGTCGGCAGCGGAACGGTCAAAGCCGCGCACGGCGTGATGCCGGTCCCGGCGCCGGCCACCGCGGCGCTGCTCACGGGTGTCCCGACCTATTCCGACGGTCCGGCGGTCGAGTTGACGACCCCGACCGGAGCGGCCATCGTCACCGAGTTGGCCGAGCAGTTCGGCCCCATGCCGGCGATGACGAGCGAGAGCGTCGGCTACGGAGCGGGCGACCGTGATTTTAAGGAACGCGCGAATTTACTGCGCATCACGGTGGGCGAAAAAAGCGCGGCGCGCGAAGCCGTTGAGGTCTACGTGATCGAAGCCAACGTCGACGACATGACGCCGCAATTGGCGGGCTACGTCCGCGAGCGTCTGCTCGACGCCGGCGCGCTCGACGTCACATTGACGCCGGTTTTCATGAAGAAGGATCGCCCCGGATTCATGATCTCGGTCTTGAGCGCTCCCGGAGACCGCGAAAAGCTCAGCCAGTTGCTGTTCGCCGAAACCACGACGCTGGGCATCCGCGGCTACCCCGCCGAACGCCGCGTGCTCGAGCGCCGTTGGGAAGACGTCGAGACGAAATACGGCTCGGTCCGCGTGAAAATCGCCTCCGAGAACGGGATCGTCCGTAACGTCACGCCCGAATTCGAAGACTGCAAAAAAGTCGCCCTCGAAAAAGGCGTCCCACTAAAGCACGTTCTTCAGCAGGCCGGGTACGAGTATTGGAGAGGCAAGAGTGACAGCGCCGACGATTGATATCACCCCGAGAACAGGCGACCCGCGGGAACACCCCCGGCCAACCAACGCGAATGAAATACTACCTGACCACGCCGCTCTACTACGTCAACGCGACGCCGCATATCGGCCACACCTATACCACGATCGTCGCCGATACGATCAAGCGGTTCCGGCGAATGCAGGGCGACCAAGTTTCGCTCACCACCGGCACCGACGAGCATGGGCAAAAGGTCGAGCGTTCCGCCAAGCAAGCCGGCTGGAGCCCGCAAGAGTTCACCGACCGCGTCGCCGCAGCGTTTCGCAAGCAATGGGACGACCTCGAGATCGATTACGACTCGTTCATTCGAACCTCCGACAAACGCCATCACAAGACCGTTCAGTGGCTTTTCGAGCGCTGCAAGAAGAACGGCGCGATAGAGAAGGGCAGCTACACCGGCCAGTACTGCGTTTCCTGCGAACTCTACGTCAACGAGGCCGACCCGGGCGATCCTTGCCCCGACTGCGGCCGCGAAACCGAAACCGTCACCGAGCAAAACTACTTCTTTAAACTTTCGGCGTTTCAAGACCGCCTACTCGAGCTCTACGAGAACGACCCAGGGTTCGTGCAACCGGCCGCGCGGCGCAACGAAGTGATTTCGTTCGTCAAGGGCGGGCTCAGAGATCTCTCGATTTCTCGGTCCAACCTCAAGTGGGGCATCCCGCTGCCGGCTTCGGAAGGCACGGGAGACGAGCAGCAAGTCTTCTACGTTTGGTTCGACGCGTTGATCGGTTACATGACCGCCGTCGGATACGGCGGCAACGACGAAAGCATGGAAGCGCCCGACCGGCTTTGGCCCGCCGACATCCACGTGGTCGGCAAAGAGATCGTCCGCTTCCACGCCGTCTATTGGCCGGCATTTCTGATGGCCGCCGAACTGCCCTTGCCCAAGCGTGTCTACGCCCACGGTTGGTTGCTCTTCCAACAAGACAAGATGAGCAAGAGCAAGGGCAATATCGTTCGAGCCACGCCGATCGACAAGGTTGTCGGGATCGAGACGCTGCGCTACTACTTGCTGCGCGAAATCGTTTTTGGCCAAGACGGCAACTTCAGCTACGACTCGCTGGTCGGCCGCTATAACTCGGATTTGGCGAACGGCCTCGGCAATCTGGTCAGCCGCACTTTGTCGATGCTGCACAAGTATTTCGACGGCGAGATTCCCCGGCGAGAAGGCGAGGGCGAAATCGCCCGGGCCGCGAAAGGGGCGATCGTCGAAGTGCCCGAGCTAATTGAAGGCTTCGAGTTTTCTCGCGGCCTCGAAACAATCTGGGCGCTGATCGGCAAAGTGGATAAGTACATCGTCGAGCGAAAGCCCTGGGTGTTGGCAAAGAGCGACGGTGAAGACGAACAGCGGCTGTTGCGCGAAACGCTCTATGACTCGGCCGAAGTGCTGCGCATCACCTGTGCTTTGTTGTATCCGGTGATGCCGCGCGCCGCCTGCCGCGTTTGGGAGCAGCTCGGTCAAACCGAACCGTTGGCGGAGCTGCGGCTCGCCGATTTGAGTTGGGGCGGGTTGCGTCCCGGGACGAAGGTCGGCGAATCGGCACCCGTGTTCCCGCGCCTCGATGTAGCCGAATCCATCGACAAAATGAGGGAATTGGAGAAACAATCCTTGGAAGAACAAGCTGGAATCATGGGCAAGACCCCGGCGCCGGAAGCCGCGCCGCAACCGGCCGCCGAAGCCGCGGGCGAAAAGAAACCCGCAGCCCCGCCGGCTCCCGAGCCCGAGCCGAAAATCGGCATCGAAGACTTCCTCAAGGTCGAGATGCGAGTGGGCCGGGTCAAGACCGCCGAGCGCGTCCCCAAGACCGATCGCCTGCTGCACCTGACGGTTGACATCGGCGAGGCCGAACCGCGCTCGATTGTCGCCGGCATTGCTGCCGCTTACGAGCCGGAATCGTTGATCGGCCGCAAGGTGGCGATCGTGGCCAACCTCAAGCCCCGCAAGATGCGCGGTATCGAATCGAACGGCATGATCGTGGCGGCCACGCTCGAGAGCGGCAATCCCTCGCTGGTCGGCTTCCCCGAGGATGCGCCGGTCGGAGCGCGCCTTTCGTGATCGTTGATTCCCATTGCCATCTCGACGATTCCCGTTTTGACGAAGACCGTGACGACGTCGTCGCCCGAGCCCGCGAGGTCGGCGTCGGCCGGATGCTGACGATCGGCGCCGGCGACGGCCCGCCGGATCTTGAGGTCGCCATCCGATTGGCGGAACGCTTCCCGGAAGTCTATGCAACCGTCGGGGTTCATCCCCATGACGCCCGCAAGGCCGAACCCGAAACCCACGATCGCTTGGCGGCGCTTTGCGAACACGAGAAAGTGCTTGCCGTCGGTGAAGTCGGCCTCGACTACCATTACGACAATTCCCAGCGCGAGGTCCAGCGCGAGGTTTTCGTTCGCCAAATGGAGATCGCCCGCGCCGCCCGAAAACCGATCATCATCCACACGCGCGAGGCCTGGGACGACACGCTCGATTTGCTCGAAACCCACTGGCGGTCGAGCGGGTTGGGCGGCATCATGCACTGCTTTTCCGGCGACGACGAACAGGCTCGACGATCGCTTGACGCCGGGTTTCTCATAGCCTTCGGAGGCATCTTGACGTTCCCGCGCTCCGAGGACCAGCGCCGCACCGCGGCCGGGTTGCCGCTCGACCGTTTGCTGGTCGAAACCGACGCCCCTTACCTAACGCCGCACCCGTTTCGGAAGATACGGCGCAACGAACCGCGTTACGTCGTTGAGACGGCTCGCAGGCTCGCCGAAGTCCTCGGCGTCGACGACGCAATGGTCGCCGAAACCACGACCGCCAATTTTTGCCGCCTCTTCGATTTGCCCCCACCCGTCGAGGAACGATAAACTGGGACTCTTCCGTAGCCCGCTCATGCAGTCGATCAAAACGCAGCCGATGTCGCGCCTCGAGGTCATGGCGCTCATCGCCGATGACCTCGGCCGTGTCGAGAAAGCCATCGGCGTTGACACCGTTTGCTCGGTCGAAGCCGTGACAGCCATCAGCCGCCACCTCCAAGACGGCGGAGGCAAGCGCCTGCGCCCGGCCCTGCTCTTGCTGGCGGGCGGAGCCTGCGGCGAGCGCGGCGACGCGGCGATTCGCTTAGGGGCCGTCGTCGAAATCATCCACACCGCCACGCTGGTTCACGACGATGTGATTGACGGCGCCGAGGTGCGCCGTGGCCGCCCATCCACCAACGAACAGTGGGGCAATCAGACCAGCGTCCTCGCCGGCGACTGGCTCTACATGCAGGCCTTCAACCTGGCGCTGCGGCAGCGCAATTTCTATGTGCTCGATCTGCTCATCGATCTGACGCAAATGATGGTCGAAGGCGAGCTGATGCAGAAAGAGTGGGTCGGCCGCATCGATGTGACCGAGGAAGAGCATTCGCAACTGGTACGCCGCAAGACGGCGTGTTTGTTTTCGGTTTGCGCGAAATTGGGGGCCGTGGCCTCGGGCGGATCGGAGCTGGAACAGCCCTTGGCCGACTACGGCTGGAATCTCGGCATGGCCTTCCAGCTCGTCGACGACATTCTCGACTTCAACGCCGACGAAGCCGTGCTCGGCAAACCGGTGGGCGGCGACCTGCGCGAGGGCAAGGTGACGCTGCCGTTGATCCTGGCGCTGACGCGTTGTGACGAGAAAGAGCGCGGGCTGGTGGAAACCGTCCTCCGGGCCGGCAACTACGACATGGTGCCATTCGATTCGATTCGCGCCCTAGTCGACAAGTACGAGGGCATCAAAGCGACCCAACGCCGCGCTCTCGAATACACCGATGCCGCGATTGAGCAATTGGCGGGTCTGCCCGAGTCCGACTACAAACGGGCGCTCTACTCCGTCGCCGATTGGGTCGTCGACCGCGACCGCTAGGCCGCAGCTTTCCTTCGGCTCCCTCAACGTGCCGCCGACCTTCCCTTTAGCGTCTCCCTGTTGATCGGATTCTCGAACACCGCTATCTGGTCGGAAATGTTGCAATGAACTCATGGCCGTCGAAACGGAAATCAAACTCCCGGTCGCCGATCTCACAACGATCAAGCGCCAACTGCGGCGCCTGGGTTGGCGAGTCACCAAGCGACGCCGGCTCGAGCGCAACTGGGTTTTCGACCGCAAGGACGGCTCTTTACGGCGTAGGGGCCGCTTGCTGCGGGTCCGCCGCGTCGGCTCCAGCGCGTGGCTGACCGTCAAAGGCCCCTCCGCCCGAGGAACGGCCCACAAAGTCCGGGACGAATTCGAGATCGAAACCTGCAACGCGGACGTACTGACGAAGATCCTCGAAACGCTCGATTATCGCGTGACGTGGCGTTACGAGAAATACAGAAGCGAGTTTGCCAAGCCCTCCGAGCGAGGAAAGGTGCTCGTCGACGAGACGCCGATCGGAAATTTTCTGGAACTCGAAGGCCCCGCGCCGTGGATCGACAAGACGGCCCGGTCGCTGGAGTTTGCCCCAAGCGACTACCTAACGCTCAGCTATCGCCGGTTATTCGAACGGTTCCGCCGCGGACACCGCATCGGCCCGGATATGGTATTTGAGAAGTGAGTCGACGGGCCGGTTCCGATGACGTCAGCCCCGTGACGCTACAAAGAAAATGCTCCCGAGAATGCTAAGCCAATTGACGAGAATCAGACTCATCATCCAACGGAAATTCGACCGGCCCTCATGTTTCAGGGTGCCGGTTCTACTTTGACGCCGTCTACCTCTCCTCGCAACCCGTCCAAGCCGCGATGCGACTCAACGCGTAGATCGTCGATGCCTTTTGTTAGTTCCCTGTAGGACCCTTCTAAACCGGCGAACCGCTCTTCTATCGAAGCCGACGGCATGCTTACTCCAGCCTATCACGCCACTCCCGCATCCCCATCACGCAAATGCGGCTCAAACTCGATCACTGTCTTGATCTCACCATCCCCACGCTCGAGAAATGCCGGGCCGGAAGCTTCCCACCCCAACCGGTGCGTAATGATCTGATCGAGCAGCCCTGGTTGCTCGCGGTGAATTCGCCCGAGGTCCCTCGCCGCCTTGCGCCACGAGCCGGGCTGCGATACACAGCCCAAGACCCAGCGAGAGCGACAGAAAGATTCCGATTCCGGCCCCTCGAAAGCCGGCAAAACCACACGACGGCCGACCGAGGCGCAGCGTCTAATACGGCTGGCCGGCGGGGGCCAATTGTTCTGCGACCCAGCAAAAGTCGCCTACGCACGCATCAGGGTCGGGAGCCACCACGAAGTATGGCGCGTCAATTCAAGCGAGTTTCGCCAGTGGCTCACCCGAGAGTACTTTCGATCCGAAGGAAAGCCGCCTGGGTCTCAACCGCTCAACGAGGCGCTGAGTCTTCTGGAGGCGGAGGCATGTTTTGCATCATCCGTCGTTTCGCCGGTCTCCGTGCGAGTAGCGGGGCTCGACGACGCCATTTACCTAGATCTCTGCGACCGAGAATGGACAGTGGTCAAGATCACGCCGGCAGGTTGGACAATCGTTTCCGATCCTCCCGTGCGATTCCTACGGACCAAGGGGATGCTACCGCTTCCGGCACCTGTTCCTGGGGGTACAGTCGAGGAGCTTCGCTCCTTCGTAAACGCGCCGGATGACGAGAACTGGATCTTGATCGTGGCGTGGTTGCTATCTGCTCTGCGCCCAGACGGCCCATTTCCAATTCTCGTCGTTCAAGGTGAACAGGGTTCGGGCAAATCCACTACAGCCTTGCGGCTACGTCAACTTGTCGATCCCTCCTCCTGTCCGCTCCGAAGCACGCCGCGCAGCGAGCGAGATCTACTCATCACTTCGCTTCTGAAGCGGTGGCTGTTGGGGACACATCAAGGAGCGGTGAGCGAGAAGCATTTGGACTACTACCTCGATGAATTCACATTCCGCTTCAATCGTCGGCGTTCACGGGCGCGCGGACTGCTGTTCTACCGCCTGCTTCAGAACGCCGTACAAGTCGATCCGGTGCCGTACCGGCGGCTCGTGGGAGGGAGTTCGAGGTCCGACCACAACATGTAGCGTGTGGTCCAAGCAAGTGGATACCCCCTAGCCCGCTTTTCTCACCGCGTGGCGAGGCAAAGTGCATGAAAGGTCCGTCAGTACGAGGCGCGCGCCGCTTGGCGCGCGGAGGCGTACTCGAACAGTACGGTGAGCACGGCGAGCAAGCGCAACGAAGTAATGGCGGGCCTATCGTGTGCTTTGCTCGTCAGGCGGTGAGAAATGCGGGCTAGGACCAAAATGGAAATCCTGATTCAAACAGTCAGCGGCGGGAGCCCGGATGAATAGATTGGTGCCCTCGTTGACGGGACTGGCGACCCTTTGTGTCGGCTGTACTCCCTCTGCCGAAACCGATGCCGCCCCCGTGCCCCGCTTTGTACTCCTGTACGCAACTTGCACCCTGAACAAGGACTACCTTCAGCCGTACAACGAGACGCGTTTGACTCCGAGCCTGGCCGCCTTTTCGAAGGAATCGGCGGTTTTTACAAATCACCAAACCGAGAGCGGATTGTCGGGGCGCTTGCCGAGCAAGAGCTTAAAGCGCTCAAAAGCCTCGGCTACATCCAGTAGCTCCCGCCGCGGCGTTTCGCGGGTGTTTCATCCAGAAAAAGTCGGGGACCGGCTACGGGAAAGTCGGAAAGTCGGGCGGAAAGTCGGGAAAGTCGGGGGCAGGCTACGACTTTTGGAATTAATGCCGGCGCGGGGCGTGAGCCCTGCGACCGCGCCGCATCCACAATTGTTGCGCGGGACCTTGGGCCCGCAGGCCCAAGGTCCCGGCCCCCTTTATCGTGATACTCCATTCCTCCAGGGGCTGACGCCCCTGCCCAACATTAATCCGGAACGTGCCCCGCCGCAACCCTGAAGCCGAACCGCAGTCCTGAAGCCCGCCTGCCGGCAGGGTGACGCTTGCTCTACGGCTGCTTGACACGCAACATTGCACGCAACCGCCCCCGGGATGTATCCTGACGTGTCCGGCAGGCGGTCGCTCTTCCCGACATGCGTACACAAAGTTACTCGGCAGTGCTGATGATTTGCGCGCTGCTCGCGCTCCCGCTGACTGCCGCCGAATCCTCCGACTTCGCCCGCCCCAATCCGAAATTCTCCGTGCGCGTCGAAAAGAGCGTGCTCGTTCCAATGCGCGACGGCGTGCGGCTTTCGACCGACCTCTACTTCCCCGACAAGGCCGAAGGCCCGCTGCCTGTCGTGCTGATCCGCACGCCCTACAACAAAAAGGGCTTTCGCAACGACGATTCCGAAGCGCGCTTTTTTGCCGGTCAAGGCTTTGTCGTCGCGGTGCAGGATAAGCGTGGGCGCTATGAATCAGAGGGCCTGTACATCCTTTCGGGCGGCGACGGCCCCGACGGCTACGACACGGTCGACTGGCTCTCAAAGCAATCCTGGTCGAACGGCAAGGTCGGCACCTACGGCTGCTCTTATCTCGGTGATGTCCAGATCTTCCAAGCCCCCCAACGCCACCCGGCGCTGACGGCAATGATTCCCCAGGCCTCGGGCAGCTCGAACGGCTCGGCGGGCGGCCGCTATCGCTACTTCGCGGTCTTTAACGGAGGGGCCTTCGAGCTGGCCGCGGGGGCGGGGTGGTTTCTAAACGCTGGCAGCAAGGTCTTTTTCCAACGCCCCGATCATCTATCGGACGAAGACTTCGCCAAGCTGGCCGACTTCTTCGACCCGGCTCCCAAGAACCCGAAATACAACGAGCCGGAGCTTTGGTGGACGCTGCCGCTGATCGATTTGACCGACAAAGCCGGCACGCCCCCAACCGACTGGAAAGATGTTCTTGGCCGAGATTTAACCGATCCCTGGTGGGACCAGTTCTACTATCTGACCGACGACGACAAGATCGACGTTCCGGCCTTGTTCACGAATTCCTGGTATGACTTCGGCCCCGGCGAGAGCCTGTTCCAGTTCGAGTTTTTTCAAAAGAACGCGCTCAGCGAGCGCGCCCGCGACAACCAGTTCATCATTCTCTCGCCGACGACGCACTGCCATTCCGAGGAAGCGACCGACGATACCCGCGCCGGCGACCGACGCCTGGGCGATGCGCGTTTCGACTATTGGAACATCTACGTAAGGTGGTTCGACTATTGGCTCAATGGCGTCGAGAACGGCGTGACGGAAATGCCGAAGGTCCAATACTACGTGATGGGCCGCGAGCAATGGCGCTCGGCCGACCGCTGGCCCGTCCCGGGAACCGAGTTTACGAAATACTACTTCCACAGTGACGGCAAGGCGAACAGCCGTGCCGGCACGGGAACCCTTTCGACCGAGGCGCCTGCCGATGAACCTGCCGACCGCTCCGTCTACGACCCCGCCACGCCGGTTCCTTCGCTGGGCGGGCCGATTTGCTGCACGAAAACGCCGACCTCGCCCGACGGGTCGTTCGATCAATCGGAAATCGAGATGCGGCACGACGTGCTGGTCTACACTACGCCGGTTCTTGAAGAGGGTGTCGAAGTCACCGGGCCGCTCGCGGTCGTGCTCTATGTGTCGTCCTCGGCGCGCGATACCGATTTCACGGCGAAGCTGGTTGATGTCTATCCCGACGGCCGCGCTTTCAATATTCAAGAGGGCATCTTGCGGGCTCGTTACCGCCAGGGCATCGACAAGAAGGTCTTCATGGAACCGGGCGAGGAGTACGAGGTCCGTGTCGACCTGCAGGCAACGAGCAATTACTTCCCGCCGGGGCATCGGATTCGCGTTGAGGTATCGAGCAGCAATTTCCCCCGCTTTGACCGCAACCTCAATACCGGCGGCAATAACTGGGACGAGACGCGCGGCGTTGTCGCGACCAATTCCATCCACCACGCCGAGGGCCGCGCCTCGCATGTTCTGCTTCCGGTGGTCCCCTGACCTGTAGGTCTCATGTCATTTGTTGAGCAACTCGGGACGCTGGATTTCTCGATCTTCATCGGGTACTTCGTGGTCGCGCTGGCAATCGGCTTTTGGGCGGGCCGCAAGAAGAAAAAAACCTCGCGCGATTTCTTCCTGACCTCGGGAACCCTCTCTTGGACGGTAATCGGCTTCTCGACGATCGGCGCGTCGCTGAGCACCGAGCAACTGGTCGGCGTCGTCGGTTTCGCCTATACGCACGGCATGGCGGTGGCGAATTGGGAGTGGCTGAACTTCGTCGGTTACAGCCTGCTGATTTGGGTGTTTCTACCCATTTACGCCCGCAATCACATTGTCACGATGCCGGAGTTTTTGGAGCTGCGCTACGGCCGGGGCGTGCGCAAGATGTACGCCGTAATCAGCGTATTGAGCTACGTTTTCATCAACTTGGCGGGCGTCATTTTCTCGGGGGCGTTTCTGCTCAACCAAATGCTTGGCGTCGATATGTGGGTAGGCACCTGGGGACTGACCATCCTGGCCGGCACGCTTACCGTTTACGGCGGCATGAGTTCGGTTGCCTGGACGCAGGTTTTTCAATCGGCGTTGTTGATCGGCGGCGGGTTGCTGGTCTTTTTCTTCGGTTTGGCCGAAGTGCCCGGCGGTTTGGCCGAGATTGTGGGCGAGGGTCGCCGCGCGCATTTGATCTTGCCCGCCTCCGATCCCGAGCTGCCCTGGACAGCGATGGTTGTGTTGGCGCTTTCGACCGGCCCTTGGTATTTCTGCACCAACCAATACATCAACCAAAACTCCCTCGGCGCGAAGAACGAATGGCACGCGCGAATGGGCATTCTGCTCGCTTGCTTCTTGGGGCTTTTCACGGCGCTGGCCTATGTGTTTCCCGGCATGGTCGCCTACGCCATCGAGCCGAACCTGGCGAGCGGCGACGAGGCGCTGCCGTTTCTGCTGAAAACGGTGATCCCGACCGGCCTCAAGGGACTGATTCTGGCCGGGCTCTGCGGCGCGATCATGTCGACGATTCAGGCATTGATCAACTCGAGCGCGACGATTCTCACCGTGGATCTGTATGGCGAGCGAGCGGGCGTGAAAGTATCCGAGGAGCAGATGATCCGCTTCGGGCGCTGGGCGGGCGTGGCGATCTTGATTGTCGGAGCGGTTTGGGCGCCGGTCGTGGCGAGTTTCGGCAGCATCTTCGCCTATTTCCAGGAATGCTGGTTTTTGATCGCGGCTCCGATCATGGTGATTTTCCTGCTGGCCGTGTTTTGGGGGCGCGCGACGAACGCCGCGGCGGCGTGGACGCTGGGGTTGTGCTTCCCGATGTTCATTCTGCCCTACTTGTTGCGGATTTTCGAAGTCGAGATGAACACCTTCAACATCGCGGGCGTGGTCTTCGTGCTTTCGCTGCTGTTCATGGTGCTGGTGAGCCGTTGGACCGAGGCGCCCGACCCGGCTAAGATCGCAAGCGTGATGTGGCGGCGATCGACACTCGATCTGCCGCGAGACATCTTGGCGGCGGGATATCCGGTCTACCGCTGGGTCAGCATTTGGTGGGTGATTACGATCGCGATTTTCGTGGGCCTCTACATTAAGTATTGGTAGGGCGATGCTCGACGCCATGAACGCCATGAACTTAAATCTTGACGACGTTCGCGACTTCGACGCCATGCTGAAGCGCCGCTGTGGGCTCTATCGCGAAAAGCTCGCCGATTGGCTCGCGCCGCACAAACTGACGCTCGCCGAAGCCCGTGTCCATCGGGTATTGGTCCCCATGGTCGGCGTCTATACCCCCGGCTGGATGGCGCTGCCGGCGGTTTCCTGGGAATTCGTCGAACTCGTCACCAACGAGGGCCTGGTCGGCACCGGCGAGTGGTCGGTCGATATCGAAGACTCAACCCGCGCCGCCGTCGACGAGCTGCGAGCCACCCCCGGCATCAACCTGCTTGGCCCGCGTTTCGAAGAGCCGCTCTTCATGGCCTGGTGGGACTTGGTCGGCCAAGTGCTCGGCAAACCTTTGCACCAACTTTGGGCCGAGCTTTTCGAGGCCGACTTCACCCCGCCCGACCGCGTTCCCATGGCCGCTTACACCTGGCAGCGCTTTGCCGACGACCAGGGCCGCGACGCGATCACGTATGAAAACTGGCCCGATTTCGCCGCCGCCCGCGCCCGCGAAGGCTTCCCGGCCGTCAAGGTCTCGATGACGGCCTATCAACCCGATGATCACATTGACTTGATCCACCGGATTCGCGAGGCCGTCGGCCCAGAGACCGCGATTCGCATCGACGCCCACGGAACCTGGAACTACCAGGAAGCTCGGCGTATTTTGCGCGCCGTGGAAGATTGCAAGTTGGAGTACGCCGAGCAGCCGGTGAATTCGCTGCTGCCGCAAAGATTCTACCCGCAAGGGGAATCGGCGCCGGTCCGCGATCCGCATCAAGGTGGGTTCCAGGAGGAATACTACTACCGCAAGATGACCGATTTGCGGCATCTGCAATCGACGCCGCTTTCCTGCCACTGGTGGCCGCCGATCGTGCATCCGCCCGGGGCCTCGGTGATGTCGAACCAATGGGAACCGAACTGGTATCTACTCGAGCGCTACGAGGGCGCCGACGTTTCGGTCCCGGACTTTAATCTGGGGCTGTTCGGGTTGTGGCGTTTCGGGCAGCTGGTGAAGTTCATGGGATTGCACATCACCGTGCACAGCAATTTCGAGATGTGCCTGCAATTGGCTTTTCGCTCGGCAATGGTTTCGGCCCTGCTCTACGAACAGTCGCGCGTGGGGATTTATCTCGGATCCACGCCGCGCCCCTGCCACCCGATCGACAATGAAACGATTCATGTGAGCGACGATGTGATCGAGGGCGGGCAATTTGATTGGACCGGCGGGCATTGCAACCTGTCGCCCAAACCCGGGCACGGTTTGCGGCTTGATCCCGAGCGTGTCGAGAAGTATCGCTACTCCGAGCAAGCCGCGCAAAGGCATCGCGAGTTTTCGAAGAAGATCTACGCGAATTACCTGCTCGACCGTCCGCGTCGGACGAACCAAGCCGGGTGGCCCAAGGCCGAGCCGGGCGAGACCTTCGACCGCCACACCTGGCCCTACCAGGTGGTGCATATTTTGGGGTCGGAACCCGAGCAAGATGTGGACGTGGAATTGAAGGGCGAGAATTTTTGGTGATACCGCGAACCAAGGCAAGAGGTTGCAGCCGCGAAGCGGCGACCGGAATATAGCCTAGGGTGGAGCCGGCAGGCGGAACCCTAGGTAACGCCCCCAACCCAGGCGAACCCTGAAAGGGTGGAAGGAACACCCGCACGAAACGATTCCGCCGGCCCGTCGCGGCCATTAGCCCAACGCAACAGCACAGGAGCAACCATGGCAACAGAAAAGAAAGTCGCCCTCATCAGCGGGGGCGCGGGAGACCTGGGATTCGCTTCGGCCGTCAAGATGGTCGACATGGGCTATGACATCGCTCTACTCGACTGCAAGAGCGCCGAGGAAGCCGCCCCGCGCATCAAGCAACTCGAAGACCAAGGCGCCAAGGCCCTCTATCTCGAGGGCGATGTCGCCGACCGCGAATCGGTCAAGAACGCCTGCGACCGATTATGGGACGATTTCGGCCGGCTCGACGTCGCCATGTGCAACGCCGGTATCAGTATGAACGTTCCCTTTCTCGAATACACCGTCGAGCAATGGGACCAACACATGGACGTCAACCTCACCGGCTATTTCCACGTCAGCCAAGAAGTCGGGCAACGCTGGGTGGCCTCCGGGCACAAAGGCAAGATGGTCTTCACCGGCTCGTGGGTGCAGGATGTTCCTTACAAACTGATCGCACCCTATTGCGTCTCGAAGGCCGGCGTCTGGATGCTCTGCCGTTGCGTGGCGCTCGAACTCGCGCCCTACGGCATCACGGTCAACGCCGTCGCGCCGGGCATCGTCGACGCCGGGCTGACGGCGCGCGAGTTGGAAGAATTCCCTGAATTTCGCGAGGAATTCATGAACCTGATTCCGCTGGGTCGGATTCAAACCGCTGAAGACGTCGCCGAGGTGGTGGGCTTCCTGATCTCTCCCGCCGCCGACTACCTGACCGGCGCCTGTATCATGGCCGACGGCGGCTGCATGGTCGGCTGCGGCTCGGCTTCGAAGTAGACGTTTCGCGTAAGCAGGAAATTTGGAAATACCATGACGGCCTCTTCATCTCCACTGGAAATCGACGGCGTGGTGCCGGTTCTGCCCGCGCCGTTTACGCCCGACGAAGACCTCGACCTAGGCTCCATCCCAAAGCTGATCGACTTCGCGATCGACTCGGACTGCGCGGCTGTTTGCTTGCCGGCCTATTCGACCGAGTTCTACAAGCTCGACATGGAGGAGCGTTACGCCCTGGTCGGCGCGGCGGTCGAGGCCTCGGGGGGGCGTATTCCCGTCATCGGCCAATCGAACCACGTCTCCTCGAAGCTTGCCGCCGAAATCGCGAAAAAGAACGAAGCTCTCGGCGTCGATGCGATTTCGGTCGCCATCCCGCGGCTGTTCGCGATTTCCGACGACGACATCTTCGCCTTTCTCGGCAAGGTGATGGAGGCCGTGTCGCTGCCGGTGCTGGTGCAGGATTTCAACCCCGGCGGGATGACGGTAAGCCCCGCGTTCGTCAAACGGCTCGCCGACGCCTATCCGACTTTCCGTTTCCTGAAACTCGAAGAGCCCTTGATGGCCCCGAAGGTCGAGCAGATCCGCGAGGCAACCAACGGATCGATCGGCATCCTCGAAGGCTGGGGCGGGATGTATCTGCTCGAGAATATTCCGGCCGGGGTTTGCGGCGCGATGCCCGGAATGGGCCTGGCCGATTTGCTGCAAGGGGCTTACCGGCTGGCCAAGGACGGAGAGAGCGAAGCGGCGATGGACCTGTTCGAGCAAATTCTGCCCCATATCGTTTTCAGCTTGCAGAATCTCGAACTGTTCCTGTACATGGATAAGGACCTGCTCGTACGCCGCAACCTGCTCACCCACTCGACGGTGCGCGCTGCCACCTTGACGCCCGATGAGGGCACCCTGCGGCACGCCGACTGGTTGACCGAACGCGTGCTACGAAGCATCGAGAGATTCCGGGCCCAACGCGCTTCGTCGACCTGATCCCACACCTCGATGAGCACTTCACGCAAAGGCCGGCCGCGCAAGAGAAAGCCGAGCCGCCCCGCGTCGTCGGCCGGCAAGGAGCAAGCGCCCCCGCTACCAGAAGAAGCGGGCGGCCGCCGGACGCGGGCGGTTGTCGTAGGGGCCGCGGTGGTCGTCCTCGCAGCGGCGGTCTATTTCCTTCGTGACGCCGGAGAGCCCGCCGCGCCGGGCAAACAGCCCCCCCTTGCCGAGCGCGGCCGCATTCGCTTCGAGAACCGCCAAGCGACCTCCGGGATCGATTTCGTCCTCAACAACGGCACAACCGACGACAAGCCCGTCATCGACTCGACGCTGGGCGGCGTGGCGGTTTTCGACTACAACAACGACGGCCGTCTCGACGTTTTTTTCACAAACGGGGCGCACATCCCGAGCCTCAAGAAGACCAACTCGTCCTTTTACAACCGCCTCTATGAAAACCAAGGCGGCGGCACATTCGCCGATGTCACCGAGGCCGCGGGCCTCGCGGGCTCTGGCTACAGCATGGGCGCGGCGGTGGGCGACTACGACAACGACGGCTGGAGCGACCTCTACGTCACCGGGGTCAACGTCAACGCGCTCTATCGCAACACCGGGAAGGACGCTTTCACGGACGTGACCGCTCAAGCCGGTGTCACGGGGCACTTTGTGTCGGGCCGCAAGCCCTGGTCGGTCGCCTCGGCCTGGGTCGACTACGACAGCGACGGGCGCCTCGACCTGTTCGTGGTGAATTACCTCGACTGGTCGTTCGCGAAGAACCAACTGTGCGGCGACCCGGGTAAGCGGCTTTCCTGCTCGCCGGCTCTCTACGACGGGTTGCCGAATATGCTTTACCGCAACAACGGCGACGGGACGTTTGTCGATGTGAGTGCCGCCGCGGGCATCGCCGCCCACATCGGCAAGGGCATGAGCGCCGCCGTCGCCGATTACAACGACGACGGTCGGCCCGACATTTTCGTCACCAACGACAGCGAGCGCAACTTTCTTTTCCGTAACGTCGACGGCAAGCGCTTCGAGGAAGTCGCCGTCGAGGCGGCTGTGGCCTTCACCGAAGACGGCATTCCGGTGTCGAGCATGGGGCTGGACTTTCGTGACCTCGACAACGACGGCCGTCCCGACGTGACGATCACGGCGCTGACCAATGAAACCTATCCGCTGTTCGTGAATGAAGGCGAAGGGTTGTTCGTCGACGCGACCTATAGCGCTCAGATCGGCCTCAGCTCCAATACGATGAGTGGCTGGGGGAACGGCGTTTTCGACTTCGACGGCGACGGCTGGAAAGACATTTTCACGGCGAACTCGCACGTCAGCGAGAACCTGGAGCTATACCGCGAACAGAGGTACAAGCTTCCCAACGCCGTATTTCAGAACCGCAGCGACGGCACGTTCGAGCATGTCGGCGGGGACGCGGGTCTCGAAGCCGCCGCGGCCCATCGCGGCGCGGCCTTCGGCGACTTGGACGGCGATGGGCGGATCGATGTCGTCGTGTCGGCGATCGCCGAGCCGGCGGAGATTCTCTACAACGTCTCCGAGCCCGCGCGGCCCTGGATTCTGTTGCGCCTGGTCGGGACGAAAAGCAACCGCGACGGAATCGGCACGCAAATCAAGCTGACGACGGAATCGGGGGCCGTGCAGTATAACCACGCGACAACGGCGGTGGGTTACGCCGGAGCGTCGGATAAGAGGGTCCACTTCGGCCTGGGAGACGACGAGCGCATTCGAGAAATCGAACTACGTTGGGCCGGCGGCGAAGTGCAAGTCTTCGAAGACATCGCCGTCGACCAGGTCCTCGAAATCCGCGAACCATGAGGCTTGGCAGTGACCGGCACTCGTTCGCGGCTGGGGCGGGCAGGCCTGGAGACCTGCCCGCCTCAGCCGCGAAAACCTTAGGAATCACCACACGCATCCCCAAAACTCCGCCCCAACTCAACCCGTCTCCACCCCATGCCGCAACGGCCCGGCCCCCTGCCCTAACCCCGGAGCCTCCGCAATCGCCCTCGTGACATAGCTTTTCGCCGACCCGACCGCGTCGACCATCGAACTTCCCCTGGCCAACTCAGCCGTAATCGCCGCCGAGTAGGTACAGCCGGTGCCGTGGGTGTGACGCGAAGCCACCCGCGTCGCCAAAAATCGCTCGACCCGCCCCTCCCAGAAAAGCACGTCGGTCGGTTCCCCGGAAAGGTGTCCGCCCTTCACCAACACGCCCTTCGGCCCGTGCTCGGCGATCCGTCGCGCGGCGGTTCCCATCTGCTCGACACTCTCCACCGGCATGCCCGCCAGCTCCCGCGCCTCGTCGAGATTAGGGGTGACCAGCACCGCCCGCGGCAACAAGTCCTCCACGAAAACCCCGCGAGCGTCGGCGGCAAGCAACCGCCTGCCCTGCGTACTGACCATCACCGGATCAACGACGAGCGGCACGCCGGTATCGCGGGCCCACTCCGCGACGACCTCCACGATCTCGCGAGTCCCCAAAGCCCCCGTCTTCGCCGCTTGCGGAGGAATGTCAACCGTCACCGCGTCGAGCTGCGCTTCGACGAGTTCAGCCGACACCGGTTCGACCGAGCGTACCTCGACCGTATTCTGAACCGTCAGCAGAGTGACCACCGACATCCCATAAACGTCGAAAGCCTGGAAGGTCTTCAGATCGGCTTGCAGGCCCGCCCCGCCCGACGGATCGGAGCCGGCAATGGTCAGCGCCGCAGGTTGCATGGAAGTTTCGCGAAAGAAGAACGACGTCAAGCCTCTTCCAAAAATAGCGTCGCGAATGCATGAGCAGCTGACGAGACTGCAAACGCCTTGAGCCGTGAAGCGGCGGCAGGAACCATAGCCCAGGGTGGAGCCGAAG
This sequence comes from Bryobacterales bacterium, assembly GCA_965238125.1. Lineage (GTDB taxonomy): Bacteria > Acidobacteriota > Terriglobia > Bryobacterales > UBA6623 > UBA6623. The sequence continues at coordinate 3,878,250 of OZ250179.1, forward strand.
GCGGAACCCTGGGTACACTCCCACCATGAGAAGAGCCCTGAAAGGGCGGCGGGAACCCCGGCGACATTTTCATAGCGGTACTATGAATCCGCGGTTTCATAGAAACGACTGTCCCGCGTTACGACGACTGGCGCACTCGCTCGCCCAAGGCCTTGATCATCTCACCGGCCTTCTTGCGGGCCTCTCCCAGACCTTCAACAGTCGGGTTCGGCGAGCGCGCGTAGCCGAGGACGACCTCTTCCGCCGCGGCAAAGTCGGCGCACGAGCGCGCCACCGCCGAAGCAATTTCGTGAGGAATCGTCGTCACGCCATTGCAGTCGCCGTGAATCAAATCCCCGGGATGAATCGTCACCCCGCCCACTCGCACCGCCACGTTCAGGTCGACAAAATGCGGATACCCGTGCGCCGCAATCACCCCGTCGCTGAAACAAGGGAACCCAATCGCCCGTACCTGGTCGAGATCGCGAGCCGCGCCGCTGGTAATCATCCCGGCCGCCCCGAAGGATTTGTAACAAGTCGTCATCACCTCGCCGAAGGTCGCGGCCACGGCCGGGGCGTCCAAATCTTGAAACACCACAACAACGGGCTGCGGAAAATCGGCGAAAGTCTTGATCTGCTCATCGAGCGCGGCGTAGACATCGCCCGAGCGCGGACGGTCGCCGGAGCGAAACGTTGCGGTTGTCGCGTACCCGACCATGGGAGGCATTTCCGGGAAGCAGGCTTGGATGCGCGCATCCATATAGCCTTCGGTCTGCGAGCGATTGTTGAAGACTTCGATCACGTTGCAGATCGTGGGCGAATCATTCGCCCGCAACAAATCGAGATCGGCTTCGGAGAGTTGAAGGATATCTTTCACAGTAAGCCCCTGCCGAGAAAACCGGCGAAACGGTGAAGCCTCAATTGTACACCGCCGCCCACGCCGGCCCCCCGCGGCAAGGAGCCGAGGAAGCCCTTACGCCGCCTCCAACAGCGCCGCCGCCGTTTCCGCCGCCGTCTTGCTCCAGGGCATTCCGGCGGCCAACTCGATGCCTGCGCGCCGCAACTCGCCGCGAAGCTCCTCGTCTCGCGCAACCTCCGCGAGCGCCTCGCGCAAACCCGCCACAGTCGCGCTGCCACAAACCCGAACCGCCCGCCGCACACCCGCCTCGAGCGAGGCGTGATCGAACACCACCGCCGGGGCGCCGCAAGCCATCGCCTCGAGCAGCGTAAATGAAAATCCTTCGTGCAACGTCGGCAACACGAATGCTCGCGCCGCGCGATACAGCTCGATCAGCATCTCGCGATCGGCATAGGGCAGGTGCACAACAGCGGCACCGATCCGCAACTCCGCGGCCCTCTCCCGCACCTTCACCTCGGACGTATCTTCCCCGACAATCACCAACTGGTGACTGCCACCGGCCCCCGCCGTCAGCCCCGCGAAGGCTTCGAGCAGGAGCGGCACATTGCGGCGACGCGAAAGCTTTCCCACAAATAGAAAGAACGGCTCGCGGATACCCAGCCGCGCCGCCGTTTCCGAGCAAAGGCCCCCAATCCGCCCTTCCGCGGACTCGTCCGCTGTCTCGGCCGGGGCGAAAGCGGCGTCGACCCCGGGCAGGATCACACGAGTTCGTTCCGGCCGAGATCCATAGAAACGCACCAAGTCATCGCGCGTCGAGCCCGAGTTGGCGATCACCAGCCGGGCTTCAGCAACGCTGTGGTGGAAGAAAGGAGTCGTCCGCAATCTCGCGGCTGCTGAAAAGTCCCCTCGCCGACCCTCGTAAATGCCCAAGTTCGAGACCACCCCGCGATCGGCCAGACTCCACGGCAAAGTATAAGGGGCAAACAGAAGATCGAAATCGTCGATCAGCGACGGCAGGACAACGTTTTCCCAAACCAATGGCGGCAGCGAGCCGGGAACGATGCGGAACTCGATCTTCTCTCCGAAAGCATTGGCGTCGACGCGAGGCAAGCCGGGCGTATATACCCGCACGCGCTCGAACGGCGATTGCGGTTTGCCCCACTCCGCAAGCAAAGTCTCCAAATACCGCCCGACGCCGGTAAGAGGCTCGCAAAGTCTTCGTCCGATAACAGCAAGTTTCACAACAAGGCCGAGCGATTCAGCCGCCCGGTAGCGACCGGCACTCTTGCCGGTCCCAGTCCAGTCGTGACCGGCTCTCGGCCGGTCACACTCCGGGCCCAACTCCCCGCCGTCCACCCAGGGAAATGAAAACCACCCGGTCTCCCACCGACCGGTCCCCGAAACCGCTCCCCGCTCCGACGCGTAAATCCCATTATGAGGGTATTTCTGGCCGGCGCGACCGGAGCCATCGGCCGCCGGCTTGTCCCGCTGCTGGTTCGAGACGGACACGAGGTCGCGGCCATCACCCGTTCCGCCGCGCGGGCCGAGTGGTTGCGCTCGCAAGGCGTCGAACCCGCCGTCGGCGACATCTTCGATCGCAATTGGCTGCATCAGGTCGTTTCCCCTTCGAGCCCCGAAGTTATGATTCACCAATTGACGAGCATTCCGCCGAAGATCAACCCTCGCAAAGTCACCGAACAATTCGCCGCCACCAATCGCCTGCGCACCGAGGGCACCTACATGCTCATGGAAGCGGCCCGAGCCGCCGGCGCGAAACGTTTTTTGGCCCAAAGCACAGCCTTCTTCTACGCGCCCAACGGTCCCGAGCCCGCCTCGGAAGACGAAAGCCTCGAACGCAACCTCCCCGGGGCGACTGAGCTCGTTGATGCGATCCATGTCCACGAGCACGCCGCGCTCGGCTCGCCCGGCATCGCGGGCGTGGTCTTGCGTTACGGCTACTTCTACGGCCCCGGTACGTTCTACGCCCGCGACGGCGGTTTCGCCGAGGATGTGCTGATGCGTCGTGTGCCGGTTGTGGGAAAGGGTCGCGGCATGTTCTCCTTCGTCCATGTCGAGGACGCCGCGGAAGCCACCGCGCTCGCCGTGACTCGGGGCGAGGCGGGCATCTATAACATCGTCGACGACGAACCGGCGGCGGTCGGAGAATGGCTGCCCTACTATGCCCGCGTGCTCGGCGCGCCCCGGCCGTTTCGCATACCCGGGTTTGTCGGCCGCTGGGGCGCCGGCCCGTATGGACATTTCATGATGACCCGCCAGCGCGGCGCCTCGAACGCCAAAGCGAAAGCCGAACTGGGATGGCAACCTCGCCGCCCCGATTGGCGCGAAGGCTTCCGCTATCTCGAAATCATCGAATCCCAGAGCCGGCAAGCGGCCCCGGAAACGTCTTCCTGAGGGTGTCGGCCATTGCCCGCTCCGCCCGGCGGGCCTTGCGAGGCTCGGGTTTGACGCTACCCAGGAGGTTGGGTACCATAAGACTGCGGGGTGGAGCAGTCTGGTAGCTCGTTGGGCTCATAACCCAAAGGTCGAAGGTTCAAATCCTTCCCCCGCAACCAAAATCCCTTTCCTTTCAGCGTCCCCTTCATTCTGTTGTTCTCCGGTGGCCCCAATGGTGGCCCCTATTGCAGCGTTTCACTCCTGCGATCGCCCCGCCTTTCCTCCAGGTAGCGCGCCATTTGCTCCCCTGCTTTCGCCACGTCCTTGACCGAAACGATTCGGTATCGGTCGATCATGGCGCGGGTCTTGTGACCTACGATCCGCATAACCTTCGACTCATCCATGCCGGCGTCGAGCATGTTGCGAACGGCGCTACGGCGTAGATCGTGGAAGTGCAACCCTTCAAACTCGGCCAACTGGACCGCGCGATCCCAGGCGTCTCGGTAGTCCACGACGGGTTTGCCTGTCCGGTGAATCACCCACTGGCAGTCAGGCCAGTCGCGCTCGTGGATCATTCGCTCCGCCTGGAGAGCCTTCTCAAGGTCGCCATAGATCGGGGCGGCTCCAACGGATTTGTTGTGAGCCTGGTCGGAGGGAGGATGGATCACACGGTTCTTGAAGTCAACTTGAGGCCACGTAAGGGTCTTGATGCGCCCCGCTCGCCAGCCGACGTGATAGCCGATGATGAACATCAACCTCACGGCATCGTCGTCAAAGGCATCGCGCAACTGCGGGTAGTCTTCCGGTTCGAGGAATCCCGTCCGGGTGTTGTCCTCGGTCCTCAGCGAAATGAACGGGACCTCGAACGGCCGCAAGACCCGCTTTCGCACGGCAAGCCTGTAGGCGCGGCGCACCACCTCCAATTCGCGGTTCACGGTCGCGACCGTCGCGCCTTCGTCGTCGCGAGACTCCTCGTACACCTCGATGTCACTCTCAGTGACGGTGTAGGCTGCCCACGCACCTAAGGCCGGGCGCAGGTGCTTCAGACGCGACGTGAGGGCTGCGAGTGATCGGAGGTGTCGCCTTCGGTAATCATCCACGACCCGGTCGAGCAAATCGTTCACGGTTGCAGTGGACTGCTTCGCAGCCCTGATTCCTTTTTCCACGTCGCCCAAGAATTTTCGGCGAAATCTTTCCGCTTGCCGACGGTCGTCGGTTCCCGTTGAAATCCGCGTGCCGCCGAACTTGAAGAAGTAGCCTCCAACGTACCGATCGTTTTTCTTGCGGCGTCTGAGTCTTCCCGTGCCTTGTTCATATCGCATGGCGGTATTCTACGCCTCCGTGCACTTGTGACGCGCGATCCACTTTTCGAGGTCGTGCGTGTCGAATAGAACCCGTCCGTTCGCCCGGACCGTCGGAATCCGGTAGTGCCGAATGTGCTCGCGCAGCGCGTGCTCGGTCACGCCGAGGTAGACGGAAGCCTTCGGCACATCGAGCAAGCACGGCCGAATTTCGACGGGGCGAACTTCGGCGACACGTCGAGCGATCGCGTCGAGCTGGTCGTCAGAGAGTGTGATCACAATCTCCATCAAACGCCGCCCTCCGATTCGCGGCGCGCGACACGAGCCACGGCGCGCTGACGATCCGCAAGTGTGGCGCCGTGGTGCATTATTGAATCTCGCAAAATAGAGTGACATTTTTTGGTGTTGCCGTACGTATTCTTATGTATGGGAACACCGAAAGGAAAGCGCCGCGATTTCGAAGCATTGGAGAAACGCCGTTTCGAAGCGATGCGTTTGCTCGATGAAGGACTCAATCAGTCCGAAACCGCCAGGCGTCTGACAGTCGCCCGCCAAACCGTCAGTGAGTGGCGACGACAGTACCTGGCGCAAGGCGAGGCCGGGCTGCGCAAGGCCGGCCGCGCCGGCCGCAAGCCGCTATTAGACGCCACGCAGCTCGAACGCCTGGAGATCCTGCTGCTCGAAGGCCCCGAGGCGCACGGCTTCCCGACGCCGTTGTGGAGCTGTCCGCGGGTGGCTCGTCTGATCCGAGACGAGTTCGGCGTGCGCTATCACGAGGGCCATGTCTGGAAGATCCTGCGGGCGCTCGGCTGGAGCCCGCAACGCCCGGTCGGCAAAGCCCGCGAGCGCAACGAAGAGGCCATCCGCGACTGGAAGTGCAAGAGGTGGCCGGCCATTAAAAAAAAGCCCGCAAACAAGACCGCACGATCGTCTTCATCGACGAAAGCGGATGGAGTCAGAAGCCGCATCGTTGCCGCACCTGGGCGCCGCGCGGCGAGACGCCGCTGCTGGAGTTCAACTTCAATTGGCAGAAGCTTTCGGTGTCGGCCGGGTTGACGTTGCGCAACTTTTACTTTCGGCTCTATCCCGGCGCGATTGGCGAGTTGGAGGTCATCGACTTTCTGCAGGCCTTGGTTCGCCACATGGACGGCCCGTTGATGATCGTCTGGGACCGCTTGCCGGCGCATCGCAGTCGGATGGTGCGAGAGTTCATTGAACTCTCGCAAGGCCATATCGTGACGGAGTATTTGCCGGCGTATGCGCCGGAGCTGAATCCGGTGGAATACATCTGGGCGTACTGGAAACAGCACGAGTTGCCGAACGTCTGTCCGAAGGACTACTGGGAACTCGACGAACGTGCCCGCAAAACGCTGCGGCGCATGCGCCGCAAACCGCGCTTGATTACCGCTTTCTGGAAACAGTCTTCTCTTTGTCTCGATTGACAGGATATTATGCGAGACTCAATAAGGCCAATACCCTTCACTTAACGATCCTGCTGCGCTTCTCTGTATCCGGAACCTTGTCCGAGACCGCCTTGAGCCGCGAAGCGGCGGCGGGAATATAGCCCAGGGTGGAGCCGAAGGCGGAACCCTGGGTAGAGTCCCACCGCGCACGAGCCCTGACAGGGCGACAGGAACCCCGTATTATGAGTCGCCGCGCTTTCATGGAAACGAACTCTTGCCAAGCAAATACCACGACAATGCTTAAGTGAAGAGCATTGTGCTAAGGCCGCTTCGTGATCTTCGGCAACTCCATCGGCTCAGCCGGCTCGAAGAGCCCGAAAGCGAACACCGCCGTGGCCGAGGCGATCGCTACGTACTGGCTGCCGCCGACCGCGTAGGTCATCGGGGATGCCGTCAGCAACTCGCCCATGTTGAAGTTCCACAGGTGGCGGCCGGTCTTTGCGTTCAGCGCCAGCAACTGCCCGTCGTCGTCGCCCGAGAAAAGCACGCCGGTCGCCGTCGATACGGTGCCGCTCCACATCCGCCCCAACCCGGTCATCGGGTACTCCCAGGCGGGCTTGCCGGTCTTGGGGTCGATGGCGCGGAGAATAATCTGCCCGCCCTCCTCGGTCGCGCCGCCGCCGGAAAAATTCTTCATCGGGACCGGCTCTTGCTCCGAGGTGGTGTACAACCCACACTGCTCGAGCGTGAGGACATAGAGCAGACCGGTAGCCGGGAAATAGGTTTGGCCCATCCAGTTCGTGGCGCCCTTGACGCTCGGGCACACCCAGTTGCCCTCGGGAGTGGGGTCCTTGCCCGGGATTAGGATGGGGCGGCCGTCGTCGCCGATTCCCTTGGCCCAGGTCAGTTTGTCGACCAATCGGGTCGCCCGCAAATATTCACCCGTTTCGCGATCCAGCACATAAAAGAATCCGTTGCGGTTGGCGTGCAGCACGAGCTTTCGTTCGCGGCCTTCCCAGGGCAGATCGACCAAAATGGGCCAGCTCTGGGCGTCCCAATCGTGAGTGTCGTGGGGGGTGAATTGGAAGTGCCACTTGCGCTTGCCTGTTTCCGGATCGAGCGCCAGCAACGACGACGTGTAGAGATTGTCGCCCGGCCGTACTCGCGGGTTGAAGTCCGGCCAAGCATTGCCGGTCGTCCAATAGAGGGTGTTGAGCTGGGGGTCGAACGTGCCGGAGAGCCAAGCCGCGCCGCCGCCCCACTCGATCATGTCGCCCCAGGTTTCCGACCCCGGCTCGCCCTTCGCCGGAATGGTGTAGGTGCGCCAGAGGATCTCGCCTGTCTCGGCCGAAAGGGCCGCGATGAAGCCGCGCACGCCGCTGTCGCCGCCCGTGCTGCCGACGATCACCTTGTCCTTGACAACGAGGGGGGCGGCGGTCGAGGTTACGCCGTCGTCGACGCTTGCGTATTGCTTGCTGAAGAGCACGCCGCCGGTCCGCCGGTCGAGCGCGGTGAGGTGGTTGTCGGTGGTGCAGAAATAGACGCGATCGCCGAGAATGGCCACTCCGCGGTTGACGCCGTGCTTCTCGGCTCGCGGATCGAAGTAGCTCCAGATCAGCCGCCCCGTGCGCGCGTCGAGCGCATAGACGGCGTTCACGCTGGTGACGTACATGACGCCGTCATAGACGATCGGCGTCGCGCGCAACCCTTGGGCTTTCGGCACGTGGTAGACCCATTTCGCGACCAACGACCCGGCATTTTCAGGCGTGATCTGCTTGAGAGGGCTGTGACGCCAACCGTTGTAGCTGCCGGCATAGGTCAGCCAGTCTTTCCCCGGTCCCTGGAGGATGTCTCTGTAGGTCACTTGTGCCGACGCGACGCCGCACAGCGCGAGGGCCAAGATCCAGCGGCCGATCATTGCTGGGCCTTCTCGGGATGGGCCTCCCGCGACGGCCGAGCGCTCCGCCGAGCGAGGTAGGCGAATAGGTTTTCCAACTCCTCGGCGGAGAGGCGACCCTCATAGTCGCCGGGCATGGGCGAGCGATCGAGGATATCGATATGCCGCACGTCGCGCATCGAGATCAAATGTAATGTGCCCTCTCGGTCGATGACTTGCAGCGAGTAGTTGTTGCGATTGCGCGCCACTCCCTCGATGACCGAACCGTCGGCGAAGGTCACGGTGACGCCCTCTTGGCCGAGCCGGTCGATCTCCCTCGAAGGATTGAGGACTGATTCCTTGATGAGGGCAAGCGGCCGCACCCCGCCGATGTTCGTCAGATCGGGGCCCATGCGTCCGCCTTGGCCGTGAATCGCGTGGCACGCGGAGCAACCCGCCTTGTCGCCCCAAAACACATCGGCACCGGCTTGGGCGTTGCCGGGCGCGCGGTTTTCGGCCGCGGGACCGATGAGGGCGTGCAAGAAAGCAACGAGCCGCCAGGTCTCCTCTTCGGAGAGATTCGTCGCGGGCATGTCCGCGCCGGGCAGGCCGTTGCGGATGACGTTGAAGATCCTTTCGTCGCTAAGCGGATGCCATAGGGGACGCCGAACCAAGTTAGGTCCGCGGCCGCCCGAGCCGTCGGGCCCGTGGCACCCGGCGCAGGATTGCGCCCAGAGCTTCGCCCCGGCGGCGATAGATTCGGGGTCGCCGATGGCCGGGTGGTTCGAGCCGCCGACGTATTTATTCGGCGGGCCTTCTTGGGCCCAAGCCGAAGGCAGCAGGGTCAAATATAACCCTAAAACGAAACCCCTCATGTCCAAACAATCATAACAACCGGACCGAAGCACCACGGCGGCGAAACATCGCCGCCACGGTTCGTATACTGACTCGGTAACCAATCCGATGCCCCGACCTATCTCTCCGCTACGGCAGCAGCCGCGACGCGGCGACAGGAGCCTTAGCCCAGGGTGGAGCCGACAGGCGGAACCCTGAGTAGGCCCCCACCCGCATGAGCCCTGAAAATGGTTGCCATATGGCACACCGGTCGGGGTGTTTCGGGCGTTTTCAAGCCCTGGGGCTCCGCCCCAGACCCCGAGGTTTATCGTTTCCCCCCGGGATGTCTCATCGCCTCGGTCCCCGCCCCCGGCAGGGGGCGCGGATAGTAGCCCCGGGCTTCAGCCCGGGGTCCGCGCCACACATCAGGAGAAGCCCCGGACGGGGCGTAGGAACAATCGTTCGAGGCAACTCCGACCAATAGGCAACTTCCGCCCTGCCCGCCCGCTGATGGTTGACTACTTCGACGCTCCTTGGCGTCGAACGCCACATTCCAAAACCGGCGGTGTGCCATATGGCAAGAAGGTGAGGGCGGCGGGAACGCCCCTACACTCCTACTTGTCGCCGTCTTTATGAATCCCGCGGGCGTGCGGAAACGAGACTACGTCTTCTTTCGCAGCCAGGCGTGGGGCCAGTAGGTGGGCGCTTTGACGACGCGGCCTCCGGCGAAGGGCCTCGCGGGTTCAACTTGTTCGAACTCGTCGTGCGCTGCAAGAAAGTCGCGAGCCGCCGAGGCGGGGTTATCTTCCGCCCAACTCGCGTCTCCTCCCGGAACATCGGCCAGGTCTTTCATCACGCCGTCGGTGACGACGAGATACGACCCCGGCGTGACGAAATCGGCGTAGGCCGCCAATTCCTTACTCACGTGCTCCTTGGTGTGATTCGAATCGAGAATCGCCAGCACCGAACCCGCTTCCCCCACCTGCTCGGCGACCTGCTCGACCACCGGAGCCATGGCCGAATCGCCTTCGATCAACGTAATCCACGGGGCCAGCGCGTGTTCCTCGACGGCGCTTCGTACCTCTTTCGGAATTTCGATATCGACCCCCACCACGCGGCCGCCGCCGAGCGCCTTGCACATCGTCGCCAGAAACATCAGCGAACCGCCGCGGTAAACGCCGGTCTCGACAATCACCTCGGGCCGCAACTCGAAAAGCACTTCCTGTAAGCGCAGCAAGTCTTCGGGAAGTTGAACGATCGGAAGGCCCATCCACGAGAACATAAAATAGTATTCCAAACTCCAGCCGACCCGCAACCATTGCTCCGAGATCAGCTCGAATGCTTCCTTGCTGTAAAGATCGTGCGTAACCGCGTTCGGGCCCTCGCCCGTGACCAGCGTATGAGCCTCGGTGTCGATTGTGATCTTCACGAGCCGGGTTCCCCGTCTTCGGTGTGGCCCTCGGCATCAAGACTCCGAAGCAGCCGCTCCCATAGTTCAGGGTCCACGCGTTGCGGGCCGGGGTGCACCGGGCCGCTGGGTTTGGCGTAATTGGGAAAGACCAGCTTGGGATAGATCGTCTTGCCCAGGGGACGATCGGGGCGTCCGACCAGCAACTGATAATGGGGGCGCGCCACGACTTCGATACCGGCGCTGCGCATCATCGGCTCGAGCGCGGTGTGGGAGGGGAACCACCAATTCGTTGGGTCGTCGTTATAAAGTCCCTCAATGAACTTCATGTGTGGAAAGGCCGGATCGGCGATCTCCGTGTCGTTCGCCTCGGGCCCCTCGGACGGGTCAAAGTTCGGGCGGTCTTCGTCCCCCACGGAATAGGAATGAAAGTAGATCCGCTCCTTCGTCATTTCCGCCAGCCGGTCGAGCACGATCCCGGGGTATTTGAGGTGATAGAAAAGGCCCAGGAACAGGACGTAGTCGAAGCGCTCTTCCGTCGTCAGGCAATAGGTGTGAACGTCTTCGTTGACGATTTCCAACTCGACCCCAAACGACTCGGCGACGTACCCCGCCTGCGCGACGAACTCCTCATAAGGCTCGAGCAAGACGCAACGCCCCGCGCCGCGTAGTTTCATCTGAATCGAGAAGTACCCGGCATTGCCCCCGACATCAAGCACCGACTTGCCCGCGAGGTCCGCCGGGACGAAGGGTTCGATGACGCGCCAGCGTTCCTCGGGACGATAAGAGGGGTCCTTCCCCGATCCGGTGCGCACGCCCGAGGGCAGCTCGAAATCCTGGTACCACCAGCCCAGTTCACGAACGCGCTTTTTGTCTTCGGTCGGAGTGGGGGTGGTGTTCGTCTCCGCCACGAATCAGCTATCGCCTCCTTGTCGCAAAACGTGAATCGGCTCGGCTCCGGCTTCGGAGCCTTCGGTTTGGGTGCGGTGATCGTTGATGATCTCCCGTACGATGAACCGCGGACGTTGCTTGACTTCCTCGAAAACCCGTCCCAGGTACTCCGCCACGATGCTCAGGCTGAACAGCTGCACGGCACCGAGAAACAGGATCACGGTCAGCAACGTCATGAAGCCCGCCGGCGCGTCGGAGTTGGCGAAATAGCGGGCAATGTAGAGCACGATCGCCGCGCCCGCCAGCAGCGTCACAAAGAAAGCCAGCGTCGAAATCATCTCCAGCGGCTGATAGGAAAACGAAAAGATTCCCCGCTTGGCCCAACGAAGATTGTCAAGAAAAGAGTTCGTCGACTCGCCGGCGAAGCGCTCGGCCCGGACATAGGGAACACCGGTTTGGCGATAGCCAACCCAGCTTCGCAGCCCTCGCAAAAAGCGATCGCGCTCGGGCATCGCGAGAACACTTTCGACCACGCGCCGGGTCATCAACGAAAAGTCACCGGCGTCGAGCGGCATGTCGATGTAGGAGAGCCTGCGGTAGACGCGGTAGAAAAGCTTTCGCGCCGCCTCGGTCAGCGGGTTCTCCTTGCGCCGCGTCCGGACGCCGTAGACCACGTCGAAGCCCTTGAGCCATTCGCGCACCAGGTTGGGGATAACCTCGGGCGGGTCTTGCAAGTCGCCGTCCATGAGAATGACCGCTTCGCCGAGCGACTGTTCCATGCCGCTGGTGAAGGCCATTTGCGAACCGAAGTTGCGGCTGTGCGAGATGACGGTCACCCTTTCATCGCGCGCGGCGAGCGCTTTCAACAGTTCCTCGGCGTTGTCGGGGCTGTTGTCGTTGACCCAGATCAACTCGTAATGCGCGGTGACGTGGGTCATCGCCTCGGTTAGGCGGCGATACATTTCCTCGACGTTGCCGGCATCGCGGTAACAAGCGATCACAATCGAGATGTAGCGATCCGTCAGCAAACTTCGTTTTCCCTTCTACCCGGGTCGCTCGGGCCTTGTGAAAAATTGGGGACTGTCCCGAGCGCGGGACGAACAAGTTCCACTCAATGAACAAGCTTCGCTGGCGCGAAGCGGACTGTCCCCCATTTTTTCACAAGGCCCCGGCCACCCGGCGAGCGATCGATTCCGCGTCCAGTCCGTTTCGCCTCCGCAGCGAACCGGATAAAGCGCGGGCGCCGTGGTGTCGTGGCGTGAGCCTCCAGGCTTGCCGCGAACCGATTCGTCGGTTCGTATCCCCGAATTCGCGAGACCTCGCGAGGCGCTTGCCGTGCCCTGAGTCATCGGGGTGAGTCTTAGGTTGCCGCCTAGCGCGATCTCCCGGAAAAACCCGCCCACAAGCGTGCGAGGTGTTACGTTGTGAGCGCTGACGACGCGAAACTCCACAGCCGCGAAGCGGCGGCGGGATCATAGCCCAGGGTGGAGCCGAAGGCGGAACCCTGGGTAGAACCCCCACCCGTAAGAGCCCTGAAAGGGCGGCGGGAATGCTCCCGAAACCCATTTTCGTGGCCGCATCTTGAATCCGCCAATTCACAAAAACGAGATCGCCCCATTTCTCCCGGTATTTCACAGCCCCTCCACCACCCGGCGAGCGATCGATTCCGCGTCCAGTCCGTTTCTCCTCCGCAGCGAATCGGCGTCGCCCACCTCGTTGGCGAAAGCGTCTTCGGCCGCAATCGCAAGAAGCGGCCCGGAGACATTGTTGCGGGCCATCCATTCGCCCACGGCCGAACCGAAACCTCCCACGCGGCTATGCTCTTCGAGCGTAACCGTCAACCGAGTGCGGCGACTCCGTTCAAGGGCATCCTCATCGAGCGGCTTGACCGTGTGCATGCTCACGACCCGCGCGGCAATGTCGCTTTCCGCCAACAACTCGGCCGCTTCCACCGCTGTCGGCAACATCCCGCCGGTCGAAAGTAAGGCGCAGTCATCGCCTTCTCGCACCGTGATCGCCCGGCCAACACTGAACTCCGGCGGCGATTCGTGGACCACCGGATCGCCCGCCCGTCCCAGTCGCAAATAGCTCGGGGCGTCAGGTAGGGCGGCAACGGCCAACTCCGCCTCCACCGGATCACCCGGCGCCACGACGGTCATATTCGGCAACGCGCGCATCACCGCGAGATCCTCGGTGGCGTGATGCGTCGGCCCGTTCGCGCCGTAGCTGAACCCGCCGCCGACGCCCACCACCGTAACCGCAAGGCCGTTGTAACAAACATCGTCGCGGATCTGTTCCAAACAACGCAATGTCGCGAAAGTCGCAATCGAATAGACAAACGGGCGGAAACCTTCGAGCGCCAACCCCGCCGCCACGCCGACCATATTCTGCTCGGCCACCCCGGCATTGAGGAAACGGCCCGGGAAGCGCTCGGCGAAGTCGTCGAATAACTTGTAGCCGAGATCACCCGTCAGGAACACCACGCGGTCGTCACGCTCGGCCAGCGCGGTCAGTCCTCGGATGAAGGCGTTTCGCACGCCGCCTAGCCCCCCGCCTCAATCTCGGCGAGCGCCCGCCGCAAGTCGTCGTCATTTGGCGGGCGATAGTGCCACTCCAAATCGTCCTCCATGAACGAAACGCCTTTACCCTTGACCGTGCGCGCCACGATCGCCGTCGGACGCCCCGGCACGGCCGGAACCTCTTCCATCACCGAAAGAATCTGGCGCGGATTGTGGCCGTCCACCTCCAACGCCGCCCATCCGAACGCCGTCCACTTCACCGCCAGCGGTTCCAGGGCCGTGTCCGTGCGGCTCATCGCCGACCAGCGATTGAAATCGATCAGGCAAACCAGATTGTCGAGCCGGTTGGCGGCGGCGAAGACGGCGGCTTCCCAAACGCTCCCTTCGTAGCACTCCCCGTCGCTCAGCAGGGCGAAAACGCGGTGGTCTTCGTCCCGCATTTTTGCGGCCCGCGCCATGCCGGCCGCGATCGGCAGACCATGGCCGAGCGATCCCGTGGCAACTTCGACCCCGGGCACGCAGTCGCGCAAAGGATGCTCGGCCAACCGGCCGCCCTCTTGCGCGTACTCCCGCAACACTTCCACGGGGAAATACCCACGCTCGGCCAGCACGGCGTAGTGCGCCATGCAGCCGTGCCCTTTGCCCAGCACGAAGCGGTCGCGAGCCGGGTCGCGAGGCTTTTCCGGATCGTTCTTCATGCGGGCGAAGTAGAGCGCGACCAGCAAATCCACCGACGACAACGCCGACCCGACATGAGGCGTGCGACCGTCGTGAGCCATGCGCACCACGCGCGCCCGCGCACGGCGCGCGACGGCGGCGAGAGAAGCGGCAAGGGCGGGGTTAGGAGGCATGGAACTCCTCCGAAAATAGCCCTGCGAACGTATGGTGCATTATATTCAAGACCGCTGAGATCACAAATCCCCTGAGCCGCGAAGCGGCGGCAGGAATACAGCCCAGGGTGGAGCCGAAGGCGGAACCCTGGGTACGAAACGAATCAGGTCGAGCCCTGAAGGGGCGGCAGGAGCCTGTGTCCGCATTTTCATGGCGGTATTATGAATCTGCGGATTCATAGAAACGGACTCTAACTAATCAAGGGCGCGGGTTTGCGTCAAAGACGCCGGCGGGTTCGGCTCGGTTGGGTCTACCCGCGACTACGGCGCTCGGCCGCCATCGTGTAGACCGAGCACCCCAGCGCCCGGGCCACCGGCACGGCTTCGAGCAGCCCCTCCACCGCTTTCATCACCCGCGCCACGAAATCAGGACAAAACATCCGCACGAACCCGGCGAAGCCGTCCGCGGTCACCACGCCGCCCGCTTCTCTCACCCATTTCCGCAACCGACGCGGGCGGTAGGACTTTTCATTGTGTTCGATGTGATAGCGAGATGTCTTCTCAATAATCTTCAATCCCAAATTGTTGCCGTTCGGGTCGTGGATGACGACGCGCGGCGCGACCCGAAAAGCCTCCCGGACCAGCGCCGCCGGGTCCGCGGCGTGGTGCAGGATGCTTTGCAAAAGCACGACGTCGAAACTGTCGTCGCGATAGGGCAAGCAGGCCGCGTCGGCCGCGGCGAATACGATCGAGCGTTGCTCCATTGTTTCTCTCGCGACCCGCAGGGCCTCTGGAGCCGCGTCGACCGCCGCGATGCGCCGCGGCCGTCCGCGGTCCCAATAGCGAATCGTGTAGTAGCCGTCGCCGCACCCCACGTCGAGTAACGAACAGTCTCGAAAGTCCCCCAGCCGAAGCACTTCGTCGGTCGAGCGCCCGGTGGCGAGACGGCTGCTGAGTTGATCGGCGAGGGTGTAGCCGTAGCCGCGGTTTTTCGCCGCGTCGCGATTGAAGACCTCGACATCTCCGCGAGGCGGCGTCGAGGCGGATGCGCTCACGCCGGGCCTCGCGAGGCGGCTTCGGTGATCTGCTGCTCGCGGTGCCAGGCCGCGGTCTTAGCGATGCCCTCCGGGAGCTGCGTCGTCGCGGCCCATTCGAGCAGACGTCTGGTCTTGGTGCAATCGGCGACCCAAGTTTCCGTATCCCAGGGCCGTGCATCCATCGCGCCCCAACGAACCGGCGGGGCATTTCCCGCGGCGGCAACGGCGGCCTCCACGATATCCTTGACCGTCGATTGCAACCCCGTGCCGATATTCAACACCTCGCCGCACAGCGAACCGAGCTTGTCAATCCGCAGGAAAGCATCCACCACGTCATCGACGTACACAAAATCGCGCGCCGTCCCGGGCGAGACCATCTCGAGCGCGCGCCCCTCCAGACAGTGGCGCACGACCGTGGGCACCAACCTCGACGGTTCCTCATAAGGTCCGTAAACCGAAAACAGGCGGAAGGTATTGATGGGCCGCTGCTCGAGGCGCGCGGTATGGCGGCAAACCAACGTCTGCGCCGATTTCGCGACGGCGTAGTAGCTGTTCGGCTCGAGTACGTCAGTCTCGCGCATGGCGTGCGGCTTCGAACCATATTCCGACGAGCTGCCCGCGTTGACGAAAACCTTGTAATCGATCGAGGCGCAGGCTTTCAGCAGATTCCAGGTTCCAAACACGTTCGTGCGAATCGTCTCATCGGCGTCGGTCTGGAAGGAATAGGCCCCGTGAACCGCCAAATGGTAGATCACCGTCGGTTGAATCGCCTTGACAATCGATTCGAGTGCCGTGCCCGTCAAGTCGCCGACGTGAAAGGTGAGCTTGTCTTCGATCCCTTCCAGACGCCCGCGGTCCGCGCTTTCCCGCACCAGCAGATAAACCTCCGCTCCGGCCTCAGCCAGCCGCCTGGCCAAGCAGGCGCCGACGAAGCCGGTGCCGCCGGTGAGAAAAAATCGTTCTTGGGAAAGGTCCATCGCCTCGGGAGTGTTTCGCGGTACGACCGGCCCTTAATTCTATCGCGGCTATCGCTTTACAGGCGGTCGCCCCCGATGTGGCGCGCGCCTCCAGGCGAGCCGTGTCGGGCTTTCGAGCCCGACATGTCTTCTCCCCGCCCCCGCGATAGAGGAACCGTCAGGCGCCGCGGATCCTTAGCCAAAACGTGGTTTGGGGTTGCGCTATGATTGGCGGACCGCCGAAGATACTGCCCGGCGGGAAACTATCATGCCCGACACCATGCAAGCCGTCGTTTTTCACGGAGAAGGGCGGTGGAGCCTCGATTCGGTCCCCGTCCCCGCTCTAACCAGAGACGATGAGGTTCTACTGCGCGTCGATCGCGCCGGAATTTGCGGTACCGACCTCCACATTCTACATACCCCTCCGGGGCACCCCGCGACGCCCGGCGCTATCTTGGGCCACGAATATGTGGCTACTTTGCTCGATGCCGGCGACGGCGTGCGCGGCTTTGAAAAAGGGGACCGCGTCATCGTCGACCCCAACCTGACCTGCGGACTCTGCCCGCCCTGCCGCGTCGGGCGAACCAACGCCTGCGAGAACATGACGACCCTCGGCATTTTTCTCAACGGCGGCTTGGCGGCCTACAATTTGGCGCCCGCCCGGGCATTGCATAAGATCAGCGCCGACGTGCCGGTCGAGCAAGCGGCCCTGGTTGAGCCGCTCACATGCGTCTTGCACGCCTTTGAGAAAGCCTCGGTGCAACCCGGCGAAAGTGTGGCAATCTTCGGTGCCGGGCCGATCGGCTTGCTCTTCCTGTTGTTGTTTCGGGCGGCCGGGGCGGGGTCGATTATCGTCGTCGAACCCTCGCCGTATCGGGCGGGTAAAGCCAAGGAATGCGGCGCGGACGAGGTGATCGATGTCACCGGCCCCGAGGCCGTCGAAGCAATCCGCTCCGTCTCCGGGGGTGGCGCCGCTATCACCGTCGACGCGGTCGGCCGCTGTATGGCACAGGCGCTCGAAGCCGCCTGCCCGGGCGCAAGGGTGGTTCTGTTCGGCATGGATCAGCATTCCTCCCCGGCTGTGAATCAGTTCGACATTTCCCGACGGGAGTTGACAATCTTCGGATCATTCATCCAACAAACGGCGTTTCCCAAAGTCGTGCGACTTCTCGAAGCCGACACCTTGCCCGCGGCGCAATTGATCACGCATCAACTGCCGCTCGGCGAGTTCGGGCAAGCGGTGGAATTGCTCAAGTCCGGCGAAGCCGTCAAGATCGTCTTGAACCCCGCGGAGACGTAGTCCCCAAACCGAGCCGCGAGGGTCAGGGGCTGTGAAAAAATGGGGACTGTGCCGAGCGCCGATCGAATAAGTTCCATTGAATCAGTAGTCGCATCCGGCGCGAAGTGGACTGTACCCGATTTTTTCACAGCCCCTAACCGAGCGGTACGCGATGAAGCCGGTTGAAAATGAGGCCGCTGGTGGACCCGATGCATCCCCCCGGGAAGCCGGCCGTCTTCACAACATTCACCAAACACCAGGCACACTGGCGCCACCTGCATCACCCCAGGCCTTCTCCCCGTCCCTGTTCGCCTCTGCTACAATTCCCCAAGGCGTAGTCCGTGTCGAACGGCCTGCGATTGGGAGGACCGTTATGAGTTCAATGACCCGTAGAAGCGCCCTGGTTGGGATGGCCGCGTTGGGCGCGGGCGTCTCGCGAGCCGCTTCGCCGGCCGTGGGCGACATGGCCCCGGACTTCACGCTCGCCACGACTGCCGGCGGCGACGCGAGCTTGTCCGACTATCGCGGCAAGAAGAATGTCGTCTTGGCCTTTTTCCCGAAGGCGTTCACCGGTGGTTGAACGCGCGAAATGAAGGCATACCAGGCTGGTATTGCTAAATTCACCGGCAGCGATTCAGTTGTGTTCGGGATCAGCACCGACGACATCGAAACCAGTAAGAAATTCGCCGAGTCTCTCAATTTGGAATTCGCCTTGTTGAGCGATCCAAAAGGCGAAGCCTCGAAGAGCTACGGTGTCTACAACGCCGAGAACAATTTCTCTAACCGAACGACTTTTGTGGTCGACAAGCAAGGCAAGGTCGCCCATGTCGAGTCGGGCGGCGGCGCGATCGACATCGCGGGCGCCGCAAATGCTTGCAGCCGGCTGGCGAAATAACCGTCGACGCTGAACGAGCTGAAACTGATCTTGCAACTGGCGGGCGGAGGCGACTCCGCCCGCCGCGTGTCTTCCTGCTCGCCGCCGAACCCGGCGCGAACGCTTTTCCATAAGGTGCTTACTCGACTTCGACAACGCGTCCGACGGGCGCGAATCCCGGCGATTGTCATCCTTGTCGCGGCGGCTTGCGGCCTGACCGGTTTCGCCCAATCGCCTGAATCTCCGCAACCGGGAGCGCCCCGCGCCAACCCGGTTGACGGGCAAACCTATGTTTGGGTCCCCGCCGGCGCCTTTCGAATGGGATGCCTTGCCGACGACTACGATTGCGACGACGACGAATTGCCGCGTCACGAAGTTCGCTTGACACGCGGTTTTTGGATGGGCCGCGCGGAGGTTTCCGTCGGAGCTTACACTTTCTTCGCCGAAGCGGAAAACACGGCTTTGCCTGAACCGCCGCCCTTCAATAAAGATTGGCGAAACAAAGACCACCCCATCGTGCGCATGAAGTGGTCTGAAGCCGAGGCCTACTGCCGCTGGGCCGGGGGACGATTGCCGACCGAGGCGGAATGGGAGTACGCCGCCCGCGCCGGCCGCGTCGACGTGAAGTTTCCATGGGGAAACCGCGTCACCCACGAAGACGCGAACTACCGCGGAACCGCTTGGCAGGACGCCTGGACCTATACCTCGCCACGCCGCGCCTTTCGACCGAACCGCTGGGGCCTGTACGATATGGCGGGCGGCGTTTGGGAATGGCTGGCCGACTGGTATGCCGGAGACTATTACAAGTTCTCCCCGCCGGAAGACCCGCCCGGACCCGCCCGCGGCATCGAGCGAGTTGTGCGCGGGGGATCATGGTTTACGACGTGGCGCGTGTTGCGCAGCTCCGACCGTTTCAAAGTCACTCCGCATTCCTACAGCCATGACATCGGTTTTCGCTGTGTCCGCGAGACATTGCCCGAACCCGCCGCCGCCAACCCGTAACAACGAACAACCATGCCGACGCCCCGCATTTCGATTCCTGACGATGCCCCGCCCGTGATGGGTCCCAGCGAGGCGTACCAGGGGCTCGACCAGCGCGCTGAGATCGCCTACCACGACTCGTTGCCCGGCTCGGAAGCGGAACTGATCGAAAGAATTCGCGGTTCCGAGGCCGTGATCAATATTCGCTCCTCGGTGGACTTCACCGACGCTGTGTTCGCCGCCTGCCCCGATCTGCGCATTGTTTCGTTGTGGGGCACGGGCACGGATCACGTCGACGCGGAAGCCGCCGTTCGTCATGGCGTGACGGTCACCAACACGCCCGGCGTCTCGGCCGTGGCGATGGCCGAGCACACCCTGACGCTGATGCTCTCTGCGGCTCGGCGCATTCCCGAAGTGGACGCCGAAACCAAAGCCGGCGGTTGGCCTCGCGCCTTCGTCACGCAACTGCACGGCAAGACGCTGGGAATCATCGGCCTTGGCGCCATCGGCCAGCAAACAGCCCGCATAGCCCGGGGCATCGGCATGAAGGTGGTCGCCTGGACCATGCACCCCAACCCGGACCTCGCCGACGAACTCGGCGTTGAGTTGGTCGAGCTTGACGAACTCTACCGTCTCAGTGACGTCGTCAGCCTTCACCTACGTCAGTCACCCGACACGATCGGGTTCATCGGATCGCGGGAGTTCGCCTCCATGAAGCCCACCGCGATTTTCATCAACACCGCGCGCGGCCCGATCGTCGATGGGACGGCTCTGCTCAAGGCGCTTGAAGAGAAGCGTATCGCGGCCGCCGGGCTCGACGTCTTCGATGCCGAACCCCTTCCTCAGGGGCACCCTCTGACCAAGCTGTCGAATGCCGTATTGACGCCCCACTCCGGCGGAGTCACCCGCGAAGCCCTGGAAGCCGGCCTCAAACTATCGATCGACAACGTCTTCGATTTCTTCGACGGCCGCAACACGAACGTTGTCGCCGCCCCGACCGCCCGTGCACACGATTCATAACGTGGATGCGGACCGTATGGCGGCTTGATGCCGCTCCCCTATTCCCGTGCCGGCAGCGGCGGATCATCCGCCGCGTTCACCTTCGGCAGCCACTTCGCCAACTTCGCCTTGATCGCGTTGTAGGCGGCATCCCCGGCCAGATTCTTCCACTCCAAGGGGTCCGAGGCATGATCGTAAAGCTCCTCCGACCCGTCGTCATAACGAATGTAGCGATGGCGTTCGGACCGCACCGCATGATTGTTCCGCCGTTGGGTTGTCACGACGGCATAGGGCCAATCCGCCTCGGGATTTTCCAGCAATGGCGTCAGGCTTCGTCCCTCGACGTGTTTCGGGATCGGCAAACCCGCCAACTCGGCCAGCGTCGGGTAAATATCGAGCAAGGAAACCGGCCGCTCGCTGCGCGCTCCGGCTTTCGTCACGCCCGGCCCGACAAAGATCAACGGCACGCGCGTCGTTTGCTCCCACAGCGCAAATTTTTCCCAATGTTGCTTCACACCCAAGTGATAGCCGTGATCCGACCACAGAACGACCACCGTGCGCTCGGCGCGCCCGCTCTTCTCCAGCGCATCCAGCAGCCGGCCCACCATCGCATCCGCAAACGCCACGCTCGCCAAATACCCCTGGACAGCCTTCTTCCATTGCCCGTTCTCGGCGACCCACTTGTGCCAATGTCGCAACAAACCCCGCTGCCCCGCCGGCGGCACATCGGCGAGGTCATTCGAGAGAACGCGAGGCAATTGGATCGTCGCCAGGGGATACTTCGCGAAATATTTTTCGGGAACATACCAGGGAATGTGCGGCCGATAGATTCCCACCGCGAGAAACAAGGGCTTTTCGTGTTTCTTGGCCAGTTGCCGCTCGGCCCAACTGACGACTTGCCCGTCGCCCGTGGCCGAATCTTCCGCCACAATCGGGGCCCAGTCGAACACTCCTTGGTACATGGCCGGATGAGAGTTCACGGGCGGGCGAAGGGGCGTGATCTCGTCGGGAAGCTGTCGCTGACGAGAAGGGTAGTAATCATCCCAAGCCTCGGGTTGCGGGAAACCCTGAAATCCCCAGGGGTAAATCGTGTGGGCGTGGTAGATCTTGCCGCCGCCGATCACGTGATAGCCGGCGGCCCGAAACGTCTGGGGAATTGTCGCCAGTCCCCGCAGTTTCTTTGCCCGCCGCCAATCCTGCGGGTTGTGGTAAACCCCCGAAGTTGACGGCCGCACGCCGGTCATCAACGACGCTCGTGAGGGGTTGCAAGCCGGGGCCGAGGCGTGGGCGTTCGTGAACAACACGCCGCGCCGGGCCAGTCGATCGATATTCGGCGTCCTCGCCTGCGGATGACCGCCAAGCACGCCGACCCAGTCATTGAGGTCATCCACCGCGATGAAAAGCACATCCGGCGGCTGCTCGGCGCCGGCGGCCCCCTCGGCCCATGCAAGTGAAACAGCGAAGAGCACCATCGCGAGCCGTCCGAGCCACCCGAGGAAAGCTGAATGATTCATGACTGTCCTTTGTAGGGCCTTTCGCGATAGCCGACCGGCTCCACCTTGCTAGAGTATCCAGCATTTTCGACTCGGTTCGGAAAACCGCCTACCCGTTCCGATAACAGCCCCGCTAACGGATGGTGCTGCATTCCATTCAAGAGCGGCGAGATCATGAATCGCTTGAGCCGCGGAGCGGCGACAGGAATATAAGCCCAGGGTGGAGCCGAAGGCGGAACCCTGGGTACGCAATCAACACAGGTTGAGCCCTGAAAATGTTGCCATATGGCACACCGGTCGGATATTCAGGGCATCGGGAAGCCCTGGGGCTTCGCCCCAGAACCGGAGGTTTATCGCTTTCCGGCCGGGATGTCTCATCGCCTCGGCTCCCGCCCCCGGAGGGGGCGCGGATAGTAGCCCCGGGCTTCAGCCCGGGGTCCCCGGAACATCACGAGAAGCCCCGGACGGGGCGTAGGAACAATCGTTCGATGCAACTCCGACCCAAAGGCAACTTTCGCCATACCCGCCGACTGACGGTTGACTACTTCGACGCCTCCTTGGCTTATCCTCCTGCCTCGAGCGCCATATCCCAAAACCGGCGGTGTGCCATATGGCAAGAAGGTAAGGGCGGCAGGAACGCCTTGGTCTCACATTCCGATCGCGGTATTAGGAATCCCGGACTTTCCGAAAACCGTAGTTCCCCGGAATCACCGGAGCCTACTCATCAGAGCGCGTCCATAATTTCGCGCGCGCCCGCGGCGAGCAAGTGTTCGGCGGCTTGGCGGCCCAACGCTTCTGCCTGATCCGCGTCCCCGGTTTCACGAGCCTTCACCGCGCGCCCTCCGTCGGGAGAGACGACCACCGCCGCTAACTTCAGCACACTCCCGCTCACCACCGCATGCGCGCCCAGCGGCACTTGGCAGCCACCCCCGAGCGCATCGAGCAAAGCACGTTCGGCCCCGACGGCAGTCGCGGTTTTCTCGTCGTGCAGCGGCGCCAACAAGCCACGCACCGCCTCATCGTCGGAACGCGTTTCGACCCCCAGCGCCCCTTGCCCCACCGCGGGAACCATCACCTCGGGGTCCAGAATCTCAGCAATGCGATCTTGCCAACCCAGCCGATGCAGCCCCGCCGAAGCCAGCAAGATCGCATCGTATTGCCCTTCGTCCAACTTGCGCAACCGCGTATCCACATTGCCTCGAATATCGAGAACTTCGATGTCGGGCCGCCGGCGCCGCAGTTGCGCGGCGCGCCGCGGCGAGCTCGTGCCCACCTTGGCGCTGTCGGGGAGTTCGTCCAGGCGTCGCCCGACCAGAGCGTCGCGGGGGTCGGCCCGTTTGGGGACGACGGCGACGACGAGTCGCGGATCGATTTCAGTCGGCAAATCCTTCAGGCTGTGAACGGCCACATCGATCCGCCCGTCGAGTAAGGCTTCCTCGATCTCCTTGATGAAAACGCCCTTCAGCCCGCTTTCGGCGCCGACCTTGGCCAGCGCCGCGTCGCTAATCTTGTCCCCCGTCGTCTTGATCACCTCGATCGACGTTTCGACGCCGAGCCCGTTGATCTGACTCTCGATCCAATGCGCTTGCCAGAGCGCCAGTTTCGAGCCGCGCGTGCCGATCGTGATGGACTTCATGAGCCTTGAAAGTTGGGGCGGGGAAGCGTTGTTCCGATCGTTCGAGCCCTACTTTTTCAAATTGAAGGCACGTTTGACGAATTCCACGAAATGCAATCCGTCCGGATCGCCGGCCAGTTTCTTCATATGACTAATCGGAGGATGCGCAATTTTGTTGACGATGCCGCGCGTCATTGCTTCGATGGCCTGTTCTTGTTGCGGCGTCAGGTCGCCCAGCTTCGAGCGGTAGCGATTGATCTCGGCCTTGCGCAGATCGTCAAGCTCGGATTGCAGCGACACGATCGTGGGCGCCACTTCGTTCGTCTTGAGCCGGTGCATCATCTTGTCGACTTCTTCGTGGACGATGCGTTCGGCGAGGTCGGCTTGACGGCGGCGTTCTCGCAGGTTGGCGTCGGCGACCTGCTGCAGATCGTCGATGTCGTAGACGAACATGTTGTCGATCGAGTTGATTTCGGGATCAATATCGCGCGGCACGGCGATGTCGACCAGGAAGATCGGCCGATTCTTGCGCGCCGCAATCACGCCCTGCGCCGTTTTCTTCGTGAGGATGAAGTTCGGTGCCCCGGTCGAGGAGATCACGATATCGACCTGCTGCAGAATTTCCAACAGCCGATCGAAAGCCACCGCCTCGCCGTCGAAGGCTCGCGCCATAGCGACCGCGCGCTCATGAGTCCGGTTGGTGACGTAGATGCGGTCGGCGCCCGAATTTTTCAAATGCTTGGCGCTCAACTCCGACATCTTGCCCGCGCCGATCAGCAAAATGGAACGCCCGCCCAGTTCGCCGAAAATCTTGCGCGCCAACTCAACCGCCACATAGCTGATCGAAACCGCCAACTGCCCGATGCCGGTCTCATTGCGGACTCGCCGCGCCACTCGAAAGGCGTTGTTGACGATGACGTCGAGCCGGCCTCGCATCGCGCCGGCCGCCTTGGCCGCCGCGTAGGCCTGCTTGACCTGTCCCAGGATCTGCGGTTCGCCGATCACCATCGAGTCAAGGCTCGAGGCCACCCGGAACAAGTGGCGCACGGCGTCGCGGTCCACGTAGCGATAGAAGAATGGCGCCGCGTCATCGATGGGAACATTCGGCTTCTCGGTCAGATAGGCGTGGATCTGATCGGCCGGATCGTACCCTGAGTCGCCGCGAACCAGGAACTCCACGCGGTTGCACGTGGAGACGATCATGGCCTCGGAAATCCCCGGCTGCTCGGTCAATTCCGACGCCATCTCGCCGTTGATGTGTTCGTCAAAGGCCAACCGTTCGCGCACCTCGATCGGCGCGGTCTTATGGCTCAGTCCCAGTAGAAGAACACTCATGGCGTTACGGCTTCATGAAAGAATGCACGCCGCTGTTGACGATCCAAGTCAGCGCCGCCGAACAAAAACCGAGAATCGAGAAGTAGGCCGCCTTGCGGCCCCTCCAACCAATCACCAAGCGGCCGAAAACCATTCCGAAGTAAATCGCCCAGGTCAGAAAGGCCAACGCGATCGTGGGATCGACGATCCAATTCGCGCCCCATTCGACAAAGGCCCAAAAGCTGCCCGCGATCAGCCCCAACGTACAAAGCACAAAGCCCGCCGCCAGCGAACGGTACGAGATGTCGTCGAGAGCGCCGAGCGGCGGCAGCCGATAGTAGAAAGCCCGCGGACTTTTCGATTTCAACTCGTTCTCTTGGATGATGTACATCACCCCCGCGATGAAGGTCAAAAACAGCGCCGCGAATCCGAGCAGGAATAGAACGACGTGCAGCGACAGCCACCAGCGGCCCAGTGAGCGGCCCGCGAAAGCCTCGACCGGCGTCCCCAGGCTTGCGACCAGCGTCAGCAAAAAGACTGTGGGGAACACAAAAACGGCCAGGCTTTCGTACTTGTGCCGCCAATAGATGAGCAGAAAGACGCAGGTGATCAGGAATCCGATCAGCGACGACATCTGATGCAGCGTCGAGACGGGGATCCGCCCCATCGCAATCCCTTGATCCACGATCGAGACCAAATGGAATATCGCACCCAGCGAAATCGAAGCCAGTGCCGTCTTGAACATCTTCTGCCGACGCCGCACCACGGTGACGAGCGCGTGCCATAAGCCCAATGAATAGAGCAACAAAGTGACCCGCAGCCAAAAGATGCTGGATAGCTCCATTAAACGTCATTATACCGTCGCGGCCCATGGAGACCGTCGCGGGTGTGCGACATAAGCGTCGGACCTACTTCTCACATTGCGAGCAGCGGCAGCAGAGGCGGGGACGGAAGTCCACGCTCAGCCCGGTTTACCGGGCTTGGGTCCAAATAGGCCGGCCCTTTAAGGGCCGGTTTGAAGGGGCTCGTCGCCCGCCACGAGGCCGTTTCAACGGCCTTTTCCCGAAAGGCTTTAGCCATAGTCGAACCAATGGGGGCCCGGACCGCCGATCTCCCATATTGATGTCGCGCACCCTTTACCAGGGACGAACCCAATTTCGAGCCAAAACTCGATACGATGTGGAGAACATGACCGCCGAAGAAAACCTCGTCCGCCTCGGAATCACCCTGCCCGACGCCCCAGCCGCCGTGGCCAATTATGTCGCCTGGGTTCGCACGGGCAATCTTGTCGTCACTTCCGGCCAGCTTCCCTGGGAAGGGTCGATCATGAAATACACCGGCCGGCTCGGCGACGAGCTGACGACCGAGCAAGGGTATCAAGCCGCTCGTTTGACGACGATCAACGGCTTGGCGCAAATCCGCGCCGCCGTCGGCGATCTGGAAAAGGTTGTTCAGATCGTACGGCTGGAGGGGAATGTCTTCTCGGCGAAGGATTTCACCGAGCAACCGCAAGTCCTCAACGGCGCGTCCGACTTATTGATGGAAGTCTTCGAGGAACGAGGCCGCCACACCCGCACCGCCCTCGGCATCTCGGAGATGCCCCTGCGAGCCGCCGTCCAACTGAGCTTCTGGGCCGAGGTGCGCGATTAGCCCGGGATCGAGTCCCTTCCGAAAATCTCCCTTCGCGCGAACGAGGCCTCACGTTGCTCTTGGTGAGGCCGCTAATCTCTCCAGCCGCGAAGCGGCGGCGGGAGCCTTAGCCCAGGGTGGAGCCGAAGGCGGAACCTTGGGTAGACCCCCACCAAGGGGAGAGCCCTGAAGATGTTGCCATATGGCACACCGGTCGGGGTGTTTCGGGCGTTTTGAAGCGCTGGGGCTCCGCCCCAGACCCCGAGGTTTATCGCTTTGCGGCTAGGATGTCCCATCGCTTCGCGGCGCGACGCCGAGACAACTCCCAATGGCTCCAGCGCGTCGAGCTGTAGTTGTATTCATTATTGCGCCAGCCAGGGGCGTTAGCCCCTGGACTTACGCCCCTGGCCAATATCTTTCTTTCCTCTGCGACCTTGCAGGTCCAAGCCATTGTCGGTCCCAGTCACGACGAAATTCGGTTACAATCCGGATGAGCTAAATTTCTACCCGAGGGGGACAAGCCGCCTCAGGCGGTTCTTGGTGTCACGCGGTCGAACATGCGGCCGAGCAAATTCCATTTTTCACACGCGAATGATATGGCCAAGCTCCCCGACTTTACCGATCCGAGATTTCTTGTGGAGGTTGGCTGGTTCCTCAGTTGGGAAACGGACAACTTCGACCCCGAGACAAAGTCATTCGAAGCGGCGCGTCTGAAAGATTCGGAATGCTTGCTCGATGATTTCCTCCTCCACAGCGGGCAGACCCGTGAATGGCTGACTCATCAGACCGTATTGTCAGTTGGAACAGGTTGTATGGGGGAAATCGCTACGTGGCCCGCGGCCCGGAAAATTGCAGTCGACCCTCTACTCTACACTTATCAGAACCTGGAGATGTTGATTGATGACGCGCCCGGCACGGCCCGGACACTCGGCCTTTCGGTCGAGATCGAAGATATGCCGCTGCTCGACGAATTCGCTGACGTCGTCATTGCTCGCAACTGTCTCGATCACGTCAAGCAACCTCCCGAAGCGGCGGCGCGGATTTGGAGTGTACTTAAGACCGGCGGGCTGTTCTATCTCCATGTGGATATTGGAGGGCCTCCCACTCCCGATGAGCCTTCGCCGTTTACGAAAGAGGGTTTGAAGAACCTGCTGCGGGTCGGTTTCGACATTGTCTATTGGTCGGATGGTCACGATCGATTCAACGAATGTCGCGAGGACAACGTCAAGACAATCGGGCGAAGAGTCGGCCGTTCCGGCGGGCGACTCGAAAAAAGCAAGATCGTCGAGGCTTATGAGGCGCACCGGCATCCGGCACCATGATGCACGGCCGGCCCGCGTTGTAGGTGTTCCTGAC
Source organism: Bryobacterales bacterium (assembly GCA_965238125.1). Classification (GTDB taxonomy): domain Bacteria; phylum Acidobacteriota; class Terriglobia; order Bryobacterales; family UBA6623; genus UBA6623. The sequence goes on from OZ250179.1 coordinate 3,906,077, forward strand.
CGGGCCTCCCGTTTAGAAGCAATCGCTCACACATTGTCGCTGTTGACGATCCAAGTCAGCGTCGCCGAACAAGAATCGATAACCAAAGAAGAAGTGGCAGCTTCGTACCCTTCAAGGCATTTTGCAAGCGCCTGAAAACCTGCGGGGACAATGGGGGTCGCAAATGCCGCCGAAGTGCCGACGGCGGCGCGGATTTGCGCCAGACCGTTGATGGTCGTCAAACGCGCGGCTTGATAGCCTTGCTCGGTCGTCAGCTCGTCGCCGAGTCGGCCGGTGTATTTCATGACCGAGCCTTCCGATAATCTCCCTTCGCGAACGAGGCATCACGCTGCTCTTGGTGAGGCCGCTAATCTCTCCAGCGGCGGCGGGAGCCTTAGTCTTAGCCCAGGGTGGAGCCGAAGGCGGAACCTTGGGTAGACCCCCACCAAGGGGAGAGCCCTGAAGGGGCGGGCACGCCCTCGCCCCCATTTTCATGGCCGTGTTACGAATCCGCGGCTTCATCGAAACGGACTGTGCCCCGCGGGAAGACTTTCGACATCACTCCCAGCGTCAGCTCCTCGGCGTCGGTCATGGTTGCGGGTTCTTTCCGTCAACTCGCCATTGCCTTGTCAACCAGCCGGTTCAGCACCTTCCCCGCCTCGAAATACTCTTCGGCGATCTCTCGTGCCCCGCGGCAGTGGGCGGCGTAACGGCCGTCGAGGTCTCGGAGTGCCGACAGAGCATCGTCGGCCGTCACGAAAGGGATCACGCCTCGGTCGGCCGACAGCCATTCGGAAAAACCGGTCTGCTGAACCAACGCGGGTCGCCCGCTCGCCAAATACACCGCCGTGCGCTCGCTGAACCAGCCGCATTGGGAGATGACGTAGCCGTGTTTGGCGATGCCGATTTCAGCCCGCGATTGGCGGATGAACCCCTGGTAGCTGCGCGGGCTCGGCACCTGATCATGGCCGTCCAACACAATCCATCCCTGTTCGGTCAGCCAGATTCGCTCCGCCTCGGGAATCATACAGACATCGAGCTCCATTAGGGAGCCCGTCTTACGCGGCAGATCCCCCAAGGCCTTGAGCGATTCGTCCTTCATCCCATAGTGCAGGCCGCCGTACTCCATGGCGCCGAAACTGTTCCACGACAACACGGTCGTGATCCTACCGTCGGGCGGCGGCTCCGTGACCGCCCACTCATCAAGCGTCACCGGCTGTCGGGTCGGCTGCCATGGCAGACCGTCGTCGGGAATCGTGCAAACCGGTTTCCCGATGTTTTCGCCAAAAGAGAAAAACACCGTGTGCTTCCTCGCTTCCTCGAGAAACCCCGGCGTGGTGAGATGCCGGATTTGCGTAAAACCCGGGTCGGTGTCGATGAAGGCCCGTACGGGGATTTCAGCCAGCCAGGGGCGGATCGGGTTGATCCAGCCCGAGATATTGATAAGCAAGTCGGCACCCTTGCAAATCCCGACCATCTTTTCGGCACGGGGACCTTTCCAGCCGCCCCGGTGAGCGTCGTAATAGGCCCAGCGCGCTCCAAATCCTATGGTGTCGAGCGCATCGGCGGCGAACTTTAACCCCGGCTCCGCATCCGTCGTCTGGATGTCTTGCTCGGGTTGATGGCAAAGGGCCTGATCGGTGCTGTCCTCGCAGAAATAAACGTCGTGGCCCAGCGCCGCCAGCCCCTTCAGGTAATGGAGGTAGTGCCAAGCCATGCCGCCGTAGCGGCCGCGTACCAGGTAGCCCAACACAACGATCCGCAGCCGCTGCGAGGAGGGGCGAACGAGACTGCGGGGGAAACTCATCTCGATACGGGGAAGGCAGCGCTAAGAAGACCCGAGTAAAGACCCACGCGGCGCGGTTCCCTCACACCGCGTCCGAGATCGAGCTAAACCGAAAGCTCTTCACCCGCAGAGCCGGTAGCAGCATGCGGTAGGACAAAGGCCCCGACCAGCCCGCCGTCGGTTGTGTCTGCCCCAGCGCATCGATTTCCCCGAGTAGCCGATAAGGACTCTCATTAAAACGGAAGTTCTTCAACGGCCGGCGCACCTTGCCGTCCTCGATCCAAAACAACCCGTCCCGTGTCAGCCCGGTAAAAAGCGCCTGTTGCGGATCGACCGAGCGGATATACCAAAACCGCGTTACCAGCACCCCGCGCTCGGTCGAAGCAATCAACTTCCCGAGCGACGTATCGGAGCCCTCCATGATCAAATTCGGCAACGGAGGCCCCGGCGTCTTCTCTTGCTTTTGCGCCCAGAAGCGGGAATAAAGTAGATTCTTGAGCACCCCTTCCCGCACCAAATCGGTTTTGCGCGCGGGAAGCCCGCCCGATCCAAACGGCGCCGACGGAATGACGGCGTGCGCGGGGTCGGTGTAGATATTCACGCGCGGATCGAAAATCCGTTCGCCAAGCCGCGTCTTGCCGCCCGCGGCGGAGAACACGCTGCGTCCCTCATCGGCCAGTCGAGCGTCGAGAATGCGCGGCATCATGCGGCCGATCAAGTCCGCCGCAGCTTGGGGCTCGAGAATAGCCGGGTATTCGCCGGGCTTCAATTCGCGGCCGTTGTGCGAATCGATTGCCTTCTTCGAGGCTGTCGCGACGGTTTCCTTGAAATCAATGCTCCCAACGCGATGCGAGCTGGTTTTCGTATACCCGGAACCCTGGTCGTCGGGTGTTCTCGCCGTCACCGAAAAAGTCGCGTCCGTGCCGCGATGGTACCCGAACAACCCGGCCGAGTTGGCAACGGCGTACTCGTTGGCGCTGTTTTCGAAAAAGCCCGCCGCGATGACCTTACGCTGCTTGGCTTCCGTGATCGCGTCCGCCACCGACCTTGCCCGGCGCTTGGCCGCCAAGTCCCCGGTTTCCGAGTCAAACGCATTCACCTCCAGGTATTCCTGGGGGCCGAGCAGCGGCATGTATTGGCGATCTTCGGGCGAGATGGCGGCAAGCTTCTCGGCTTGTGCGATGAGAGCCCGCAGGTCTCCACGCGCCTTGGAGGGGTTGCCGAGATCGACGCTCCCTTCGACCGTCGCCTTGCGCTTGCCCTTCCAGGCCGTCACGGACGCTTCGCCCACCCGAGTCAGCCCGCTCGTCGTCGGCGCGTTTCGAGCGAATCGCAGAAAGCCGTGACGCCGGTCGCTTAGCGTAATCTCGACCTCGGGAACCTCCGCTCCCTTGAGCGCGCTCTTGGTCAGCTCCCGCGCCTGGTCGCCGGTCATGCCTTTCCCCCCGTGTTGATCACGTTAATCCCGCGGAAGCGGCTCGGCGTACAGCCGTGGCTGACGGCGTTGATCTGCCCCGGCTCGCCCTTGCCGTCGCGGAAGGCCCCGCCCAAAAGATACTCCGCGCGGCCGGCCACGCCGTCGCAAGCATTCCAGAATTCCGGCGTACGCGACTGGTAGGCCACATCGCGCAGCAAACGAGTCTTCTTGCCGTTCTTGATTTCCCAGAAAAGTTGCCCGCCGAATTGGAAGTTATAGCGCTGTTGATCGATCGAATAGCTGCCCCGGCCCAGGATCAAAATGCCTTTCTTGATGTCGGCGATCAGCTCCTCCTCGGTGAGCTTGCTGTCACCTGGGTCGAGTGAAACGTTCGGCATGCGCTGGAAGACCACGCTCGACCAACTATCGGCGTGCGCGCAGGCATGCGCCTTGACCCCCTTGACCAACCCTTCCTGCTCGCGGGTCGTTTGGTAGTCAACAAAAATGCCGTCCCGAATCAAATGCCAGCGCTCGGCCGGCGCCCCGTCGTCGTCGTAGGCGACCGTGGCAAGCCCGGTCGGCTGAGTGCGGTCGGCGACCATGTTGACCCACTTCGAGCCATAGCGAAACTTCCCGAGCTTATCGGGTGTAAGGAAACTCGTTCCGGCGAAGTTGGCTTCGTAGCCCAGGGCGCGGTCCAACTCGGTCGGGTGGCCGCAGCTTTCGTGGATCGTCAGCCACAAGTTCGTCGGGTCCAGTAGTAGATCGTACTCGCCGGGCTCGACGGACGGTGCCTTCAGCTTCGCGACCGCCTCCTCGCCGGCCTGTTCGGCTTCGGTGATAAAGGGATGCTCCTCGATCGCTTCCCACCCGCGCTGAATCGGTTGCATCAAGGAATTGCGGGATTGCGAATCGCCCTTCGCCCGATCGACCGCCGTGACGCGGAACGTCCCGAACGAGCGCACGATGTCTTGCTGAATCCGCGAGCCCAGGCTCGATGCGAAATAGCGGTCTTCCCGCACCGCCCGCGCATAGCTCGAAACGAAGCTCACGCCCTTCACGCCCAGGGCCGCTTCGTTGACCTTGAGCAATAAATCGACCTTGCGTTCAATCGGAATCGTGAAGGGATCGATCTTGTAGGCCGACTTCCACGTCGCCGTATGGGCCTTGAGTGGCGCGAGCCGCACCGGCCGGGTCTGAATCGCCGCGTTCGCCTCCGCGATTTCCACGGCGTTCGCCACAACCTCGGCCAACGCCTCTTCACGGAAATCGTTGCTTGCCGAAAAGCCCCAAGCGCCCTTCTTCAGCACGCGCACGCCATAGCCGTAGCTTGAACTGGAAATGACGTTCCGCACCTGGCGCTCGCGCGTGAAAAGGCCCTGATCGTCGTAGCGGCTGATCCGAATATCGGCGTACTCCGCGCCGGCTTTCTTGGCAAGGCCGAGAGATTGGTCGGCCAACTTGTCGCGGTCGCTCTTCTCGGCGGCCTTGAGACGCGCAGCCGGCAACGCCGCCATCGCGGCAAGGAAATCTCGACGCGTAATCATGGTGCTCCTATTGTAGTCAGCGCCGCCGCCGGCGTTTGGGAGCCCATCGTGGCGAGCGTGCCGATGGGCTGTGAGGGAAGCAGGGACTGGCGCCCCCAAAGCCACCCCCAGTGGGGCAGGTCTCCAGGCCTGCCCCACAACCCGCTCTCGCCGCCCGCCAACCCAGCGGCGTTCACGCCGCTTGAGCTTCCTCCCATAGGCCGGTCCTTAAGGGCCGGCACCAACCGCCCAACCAAACCTCCTCCCGGGCGAACGACCGGCTCCGCCGGTCGTTCGGGGGCTTGGGGCGGGCCAAAGACCGGCCACCCGCGGCCGGTCCCCTCCCCACTCGCCTAACAGCTCGCGCACCAGTGGGGCAGGTCTCCAGGCCCGCCCGGCAACCACCCAACCCAACCTCCCACAGGCCAAAGACCGACTGGTCCCAGTTTCACTCGGCTCACGGCTAACGGCTCACGGCTCACGTACCCCGGCGACACGTAATTCTCCGACACGAACCCACAACCCCATCACGTTAGTTTCAAAAAAGTTGTGCCTTCCATATCAACAACTTAGAAAATCCGAACCCCGTCAAACGCCAACCCCAGCCTTATCCTATTATTGAGTCTCGCAAAATAAAGTGACACCTTTTTGGGGTACGTACGTCTTTGTATGTATGGGAAATATAAAAGGCGTACGGCGGGATTTCGAGGCCCTGGAGAAGCGCCGTTTCAAAGCGATCCGGTTGGTCGAGCAAGGCTGTAGTCAGTCCGAGACAGCGAGGCGATTGAAGGTCGCGCGGCAAAGCGTCAGCGAGTGGCTGCGACGATACCGGCGTGACGGCGAAGCCGGGTTGCGCCAGGCCGGCCGCGCCGGCCGTAAGCCGCTGTTGGACGCCGCGCAGCTCGAACGCCTCGAGGCGTTGCTGCTGGAAGGCCCCGAGGCGCACGGCTTCCCGACGCCGCTGTGGAGCTGTCCGCGGGTCGCTCGTCTGATCGGAGACGAGTTCGGCGTGCGCTATCACGAGGGCCATGTCTGGAAGATCCTGCGGGCGCTCGGTTGGAGCCCGCAACGGCCCGTCGGCAAAGCGCGGGAGCGCAACGAAGAGGCCATCCGCAGCTGGCAGCGCAAGACTTGGCCGGCCATTAAAAAAAAGCCCGCAAAGAAGAACGTACGATCGTCTTCATCGACGAAAGCGGATTGAGTCAGAAGCCGCATCGTTGCCGCACCTGGGCGCCGCGCGGCGAGACACCGGTGTTGGAGTTCAACTTCAACTGGGACAAGCTGTCGGTGTCGGCCGGGCTGACGTTGCGCAACTTTTACTTCCGGCTCTATCCCGGCGCGATCGGCGAGCTGGAGGTCATCGACTTCCTGAAGGCTTTGGTGCGCCACATCGACGGCCCACTGCTGATCGTCTGGGACCGGCTGCCGGCGCACCGCAGCCGCCTGGTGCGGGAGTTCATCCAGCTCTCCGAGGATCACATCGCAACGGAGTACTTGCCGCCCTATGCGCCGGAGTTGAACCCGGTGGAATACATTTGGGCGTACTGGAAGCAGCACGAGTTGCCCAACGTCTGCCCGAAGGACTACTGGGAACTCGACGAGCGCGCCCGCAAAGCGCTGCGGCGAATGCGCCGCAAACCGCGCTTGATTACCGCTTTCTGGACCCGGATTTCCACTTTAGTTTCGGTTCTGCTAACCATCGGGTGGACTCGGACGCCTTTATTTATGCGGGCTTGAAAGCACTCAAGGCGCTGAGGAGATCAACACCCAATGGGTGAAAAAGAAAACAAACCGTTTCAGCTCACCTTCAATGGATTTCTCAAGGTCGATTTCCAAGGATCGCGAGTCACCTCGGATGGCGGGCTGATTCTCATTCGCGAACTGGACGAACGACTCGGACTAGGCAAGCTGATAGACGAGCATCTGACGGATTCGCGGCAAGGCTCGAACAAGAAGTTCCCGTTCGTCGATCTGCTGCGACAGTCGGTCTACTCCCGCTTGGCGGGCTACGAGGATCTCAACGACGCCGTTCGTGTCTCCGCCGATCCAACCTTTCGGCTGATTGGCTCGAAGAAGAACTGGGATCGCGGCGCGGCGCTGACCTCCCGGCTGCAGAGCTTCGAGACCGCCATGCTCGCCGGCGACGAGAATCTGATCGGGCTGATGGCGGTGAACCGCGAGTTGATCGCGCAAGCCGAGGCCGGTGATGACTCCGAGTGCGTCGTGCTGGACATGGACTCTACCGAGAGCCTCGTCCACGGCCGGCAGGAAGGCAGCGCCTACAACGGCCACTTCGAGTCGGTCTGCTACCACCCACTGTTGCTGTTCAACCAGCACGGCGATTGCTTGGCGGCAAAGTTGCGACCGGGCAACGTGTCCAGCGCCGAGGACTGGGACGAGCTGCTGCTGCCGGAAATCGAACGCCAACAGGCGGAGGGCAAACAGGTGACGTTCCGGGCCGATGCCGCCTTCGCCAAGCCGGATATTTACGAGACGTTGGAGGAGCGCGGCGTGGACTACGTGATTCGCATTCCGGCCAACAAGAGCCTGGAGCTGGAGATCGAAGATATCCTGTTTCGTCCGCCGGGCAGGCCGAGCGCAAAGCCCCTGGTGCGCTACAGGAGCTTTCGGTATCAGGCCGCGAGCTGGTCGAAGTCCCGGCGGGTTGTTGCGAAGGTCGAGCATCACCAAGGTGAGTTGTTTCCTCGCGTCGGTTTCATCGTCACGAGCATGGCCTTGCCGAGCCGCTCGCTGGTGCGGTTCTACAACAAGCGCGGCACGGCGGAGCAGTGGATCAAGGAAGGCAAACAAGCGACGCATTGGACAAGGCTGTCATGCCATCGGTTCCGGGCCAACGAAGTGCGACTGCAACTCAGCGTGCTGGCCTATAACCTGGGGAACCTATGGCGGAGGCTCGGGCTGCCGCAACGGATCAAGAGCTGGTCGCTGACGAGCTTGCAACAGCGGCTGATGAAGACGGGCGGTAGGCTGGTCAAGCATGCGCGGTACTATTGGCTGCTGTTGGCCGAAGGACATCTGAACCGGCGGCTGTTCGGCGACATGCTGCATAGGATCTGGGCGCTGCCTGTGCCGGGTGGGTAGCATTGCCCGGGCGAGGATCAACAGTTTTTGGCTCCAAAAAGGTTTCGCAGGGAGCAGTGTCGGCCGGAGCGCCGTTCAGTCCGCTCAATCAACGTCTGTGAGCGGACGGACGAGCCCTGGCGCCTACCGGCGGAGGTGATGTGCAGGGTTCAGCGCGAAAAGACGTGGTATTCGGCGCAGCGGGGGTGTATCCTGTGACCGTGCCAGGGCCAAAATGGAAATCCTGGCTAAAGGGAATAATCCCTCAAAACAAAACACATAAGGGTTTCTCGCGATTACTGTTGGGTAATCCGTTCGCACTCCGAATCCGACCCTTATTGAGTCTCGCAAAATAGAGTGACACCTTTTGGTGTTGCCGTACGTATTCTTATGTATGGGAACACCGAAAGGAAAGCGCCGCGATTTCGAAGCATTGGAGAAACGCCGTTTCGAAGCGATGCGTTTGCTCGATGAAGGACTCAATCAGTCCGAAACCGCCAGGCGTCTGACAGTCGCCCGCCAAACCGTCAGTGAGTGGCGACGACAGTACCTGGCGCAAGGCGAGGCCGGGCTGCGCAAGGCCGGCCGCGCCGGCCGCAAGCCGCTATTAGACGCCACGCAGCTCGAACGCCTGGAGATCCTGCTGCTCGAAGGCCCCGAGGCGCACGGCTTCCCGACGCCGTTGTGGAGCTGTCCGCGGGTGGCTCGTCTGATCCGAGACGAGTTCGGCGTGCGCTATCACGAGGGCCATGTCTGGAAGATCCTGCGGGCGCTCGGCTGGAGCCCGCAACGCCCGGTCGGCAAAGCCCGCGAGCGCAACGAAGAGGCCATCCGCGACTGGAAGTGCAAGAGGTGGCCGGCCATTAAAAAAAAGCCCGCAAACAAGACCGCACGATCGTCTTCATCGACGAAAGCGGATGGAGTCAGAAGCCGCATCGTTGCCGCACCTGGGCGCCGCGCGGCGAGACGCCGCTGCTGGAGTTCAACTTCAATTGGCAGAAGCTTTCGGTGTCGGCCGGGTTGACGTTGCGCAACTTTTACTTTCGGCTCTATCCCGGCGCGATTGGCGAGTTGGAGGTCATCGACTTTCTGAAGGCCTTGGTTCGCCACATGGACGGCCCGTTGATGATCGTCTGGGACCGCTTGCCGGCGCATCGCAGTCGGATGGTGCGAGAGTTCATTGAACTCTCGCAAGGCCATATCGTGACGGAGTATTTGCCGGCGTATGCGCCGGAGCTGAATCCGGTGGAATACATCTGGGCGTACTGGAAACAGCACGAGTTGCCGAACGTCTGTCCGAAGGACTACTGGGAACTCGACGAACGTGCCCGCAAAACGCTGCGGCGCATGCGCCGCAAACCGCGCTTGATTACCGCTTTCTGGAAACAGTCTTCTCTTTGTCTCGATTGACAGAATATTATGCGAGACTCAATAAGACGGATCACGGTCTCGTGCTTGCGAACTTCCGCACTTGACCGTCGGCAAGTTCAGATTGATCCAACAACCGGCTAACTCTCTGGCGGTAATTCTCGGCGGGCTCCCGCTCCCCTCGCTCCCAGCGCGCCAAGGTGGTCGGATCAACGCCAAGTCTCTTGGCCATTTCTTTCTGCGTCCAGCCCTGGACTCGTCGGTGTCGAACAAGCTGTTCGGCAAGAGTCACAGCTTGTGGCAGCGGACAGTAGCCAAGAAACTCGACGATTGGTTTCAGATACCGCCAGTGGGGCGTGGATGTGTTGCTTTCCCAGTTCCAGACGCAGGATTCCGTTACTCCAAGAAGTCTTGCGACCTCGCTCTGGAGCATTCTCCGATCGAGGCGTCGGTTGCGGAGGTGATCGCCCAATGTTTTCAATTGCTTAGGGCGAGCCGGATTCTGTGGCTTGATTCCCCGGAGGCGCACATGGCAAAAAGGCAACGCAGGAATGCCCATGCGGATATTTCGGCGATCCCAACAGAGAGTGCCGCTGTACGCCGCCGATGATTCAACGGTACGTATCGAAGATCAGCGGGCCGCTACTGGACCGAATTGACATTCATGTGGAAGTTCCTCCGGTGAAGTATCGGGAATTGCGGTCCTCGCAGCCGACGGAATGCTCCGGTCGGATTCGTGACCGTGTGGAATGTGCGCGTGAAGTGCAGCTTGCCCGCGGGTTTGCGAACGCGCGGATGCCGTCGAAGAAGATTCGTGAGTTTTGCCGTTTGGATGAATCAGGAGAGCAGACGCTGGAAACGGCCGTGCAGCGGATGGGCTTGTCAGCGCGGGCCCATGATCGGATCTTGAAGGTGGCCCGAACGATCTGCGACCTGGAGGGTGCTACGGAGATTGGGGTACGACACCTGGCCGAGGCGGTCCAGTATCGAAGTCTGGACCGCACGTATTGGGCATAACTCGCACTCGCTTTCCGGTCCATCAGCGAATTATTCGGGTTTGGCAGAGCCCGTATGTCTCGACCGCTGCACGCTTGAGTCAACAGCAACGTTCACGGCGGTGGGAGACGCCGCCACCAAGCCGAAGGAAATAGGCGTGTGGCGACAACCTTGTCAGGCCCATCCGCAACACTTCAGAGGTGTCATACCCGCAGGGACTCAGGTCCCTTGATTCAGCCTTCGATTGCGGCATGGTTCGACGCGGAAGGCCGAAAAATGACACCCGTCATAACGGAGGTGTCGGTCCCCGGGGCGTTGTAGAATTGTCCATGGGTTCGGGGTTTTCATCGTGCTGATCGTCAACGGAGAGAGACTTCAGAATGCTGTCATCCAGCGTGAGGCGGAAGGGTTGCGGGCGAGGTTTCAGCGGATGTCGAACCAAGAACGGGCTCGGTACGGGTTGGAAACCGCGGACATGGAGAGAACGGCATTGGAATGGTCCCGCGAGAACGTGATCGAGAGGACATTATTGCGCCAGGAAGCTGAACGAGACACCGATTTGGTGGCGAACGACGACGTTGAAGGAGCACTGGCAGAACTGAAGGATCGAGGGAAAGACGGGAAAATCGCGGCGGAACCTTTTGACGAAGACGTCGCGCGGCGGGAGATTTTGACTCGAATTCGTTTGGACCGTTTGCTCGGGAAGATTACGTCTCGCGTGTCCGCCCCCAAGAACAAGGAGATTGCGGATCATTATCGCAAGAACAAAGAGCGCTTCCGGGAACCGGAGACGGTGCAAGCGGCCCACATCGTCAAGAATGTCGGTGACGGCGTCACGGCAGAGGAAGCCTCGGAAGCAATGGCTTTGATTTGGAGGGAGTTGCAGACGGGTGCACGGTTTGAGACGCTGGCGGATCGCCACTCGGACTGTCCGGGGAACGGGGGAGATTTGGGGCGTTTCCCTCGGGGCGAGATGGTAGAGGAGTTCGATCGCGTGGTCTTCTCTCTTGAGGCAGGCACCGTCAGTTCGGTATTTCAGACTGTTTTCGGGTTTCATATTGCGAAGGTTTATCAGCGTTTTCCCGAGCACATGAAGACGCTGGCGGAGGCTCGGGAAGAGATTCGCGAGCAACTAAGGAAGGACAAGGAAACAAGGGCTGTGGAGCGTTTCGTCGACGCGTTGCGAACCAAGGCGGATATTCGGGAGGAGTCTCACGACGATGAGGAATAAGCTCCCGCTTTCGGTAACAAGGGCGGCGGCGAACCCTTGTTGTGTTCCGAACAAGAAGCGGGCGAAACGTCTGGCGGAGTCAAGATGGTGCTCCGAGGCGAGGTCGCGCGCGACCGGAGGAGACAAGGAGGGGATGGTCCGACTCGACGGCGGCGAGTTCTTGATGGGGACGGAGTCGGATGCGGGTTTTCCGGCGGATGGGGAAGGACCGGTTCGGGAAGTGTGGATCGATCCGTTCTATATGGATGTTCATCCGGTGACGAACGGGCGTTTTGAGGAGTTTGCCCGCGATAGCGGTTACCGGACGGAAGCGGAGAAGTTCGGCTGGTCGTTCGTTTTTTACAAGCAGTTGCCACGGGAAAAATACGGCGAGTTGGTCGATGACACGGTGGCGGGGCACGAGTGGTGGTGCAAGGTGCCGGGCGGCGACCGACGGCATCCGGAAGGGCCCGATTCCAGTATCAGCGGACGAATGGACTACCCCGTGACACACGTATCTTGGAAAGATGCGGCAGCCTATTGCCGGTGGGCGGGGAAGCGGTTGCCGACCGAGGCGGAATGGGAATATGCGGCCCGCGGTGGGTTGGAGCAGCACATGTATCCCTGGGGAGATGAATTAACGCCGGAAGGAAGGCACCTTTGCAACGTGTGGCAGGGGAAGTTCCCCGAACACGACACCGCGGAAGACGGTTACGCGGGGCCCTGTCCGGTAGAAGCGTTCGCGGCGAACGGCTACGGGATCTTTTCGATCACGGGGAATGTTTGGGAGTGGTGCGCGGATTGGTGGGACCCGCAGTATCACGTCTTGGCGACGAGGGCGAATCCCGTGGGGCCGCCATCGGGTATTTCGAAAGTGATTCGAGGCGGGTCGTATTTATGTCACGAGTCGTATTGCAATCGGTATCGCGTAGCCGCTCGGACGTCGAATACACCGGATAGTGCGACGACAAACCTGGGTTTTCGATGTGCGCGAGATGCCGCATAGGGGCTGTCACACTAGTTCAAAATTTTTTGCCGCTTTGTTTTCAGTGACTTAGGAAAATTGGGCGGCCGTTAGCGGCAGGCCGCGTGATAGTCTGGTGCCAGATAGAGTTTTCGGCTGGATGTCGAGGCCCTCTCCGATCGCGGATCGGAGGGGGCCTTCGTTGTTAGGAGATGAGCGTCGGTTGGAAGTTGCGACCCTGAACAGGGAGCGATTTAGACAGCGACCTTGCTGAGCCGCGAAAAATGTTGACCAACGGAAAGGTTTGCGAGCCACACGGGATGGGAACCGGTCCGGCAGTGTGCAAGGCTGAACAGGACCTGATCGAGCTAGGAGATGCGACGAACGAGATCAGAGTCCTATGGGAGCCGAGACAAAGGAATGGCTGCAAGTCAAGCGGGACATGGCATACAAACCGTTGCCGTCCCAGAAAGACTTTCACGCCAGCGACGCTCGGTTCAAGGGGTTTTCAGGACCGGTTGGGACAGGAAAGAGTGCGGCACTTTGCTACGAGTCGATTCGCGCGGCCTACTGCAACATCGGGCGCACGGGGTTGATTGGGGCTCCGACGTACCCCATGCTGCGGGACGCGACGATGGTAACATTCTCGGATTTGTGCGAGTCAAGCGGCTTGCCGTTTCGGCTCAATAAGTCGACGAGTACGATCACGATGACGGACATCGGGTCGCGAATTTTATTTCGATCGCTGGACGAATTTGAGAGGTTGCGGGGTTCGAACCTTGCGTGGTTCGGCGTCGACGAGATGACGTACACGGCCGAGGAGGCCTGGCTCCGTTTGGAGGCGCGACTTCGTGACCCGAAGGCCAATCGATTGCAGGGTTTCGGGGTTTGGACGCCCAACGGGTTTGATTGGGTCCATCGGCGCTTTCGAGCGGAGCAGGTGAACGGTTACGAACTGATCGAAGCTCGACCGTTCGAGAACGTCTACTTGTTGAAAGAGACACCGGATTATTACGAGCGGTTGCGTGAGAGCTACGACGAGAATTTCTTCCGGCAGGAGGTGCTGGGCGAATACCTCAATCGTCGGTCGGGGCAGGTGTACTGTGCCTTCGACAGGCGAGACAACGTGGGTGAAGCCGAGGTTGACCCCGGCGCGCCGTTACTGTGGTCGTGGGATTTCAATATCAATCCGATGGCGTCAGTCATCTGCCAGGAGCGGGACGGCCAGGTCGCGGTCGTGGACGAGATTGTGCTGGGAACGTCTTCGACTCCTGAAGTGTGCGAAGAGTTCTTGGATAGATACGGGACACACCGGGGAGGTCTGACGATCTACGGGGACGCGAGCGGGGAGCAAACTCACACCGTGAACGGATCGTCGGATTATGACTTGATTCGAAAGTTCCTGCGGGAACATCGGCATTTGCGAGGGAAGTTGGTTGTTCCTCGGTCGAACCCTCGGGTTCGAGAAAGGATCAATGCAACGAACTCGCATCTGCGAAACGCCCAAGGGGATCGTCGACTGGTGGTTTCCGCGAGATGCAAGGAGTTGATCAAGGACTTGGAGGAAGTTTGCTACAAGCCCGGCAGCGGGCAGATCGACAAGGAACGGGATTCACGGCGGACGCACCTTTCCGACGCGCTCGGCTACTTACTTTGGCGCCGGACGAAGGGTTCCGAGAAGATCGGTGAGCGGGCGAATCGGTTGATGTGAACGGGGGAATTTGTGATTGAGCAACTGAATCGAGAACATCCCGAATACCGGGACCGCGAAGAGATGTGGAAGCGGTATTGGGACTTCTACGTTGGCGGCGAGCAGTTGCGGCGCAACGCGAGCTTGTTCCTTGTGCGACGCCAAAAGGAACCGAACGACGTCTATGCGGAGCGCCTCTCCAGAGTTTTCTACGAGAACTATCTGGGGTCGTGCATCGATTGGTATGCATCGACGCTTTTCCGCAGCCGGCCCGTGACAACATTTCGGTTGGGCAGCCTGCGGGTGGAGGACTTCTACGCGCGATTTCTGGATGACGGGGACCGGACGGGGAAGTCGTTGCTCGAAATTGCTCGCAAGGTGTTCATTGAAACGCTGGTGTATCGAGAAAGCTATGTGTTGATCGATTTCCCGAGGGTAAGCGGGGAAATCAGCAATCAGGCGGAGGAAGATGCACTCGGGAAGTCGCGGGCCTACTTGGTTCCCTACTCTCCGCGGCAGTTGATCAATTGGCGGACGGACAAGCAAGGGGAATTCGAATGGGTCGTGCTGCGAACGCAGATGAGCTACCAAGAGAATTTAACCGACGACGACACGATCACCGAACAGCAATGGCTCTATCTCGAGCGAGAGAATTTTCAGCTTTATTCGCGCAAGCGGCGCGAAGGAGCGGGAGGCACGAACGGGTCGAGCGACGTGATCGAGGGAGTCGAACTGATTGATCAGGGGCGGCACGGGCTGGCGGACCTGCGACGGGTTCCATTGGTCAAGATGGCGGTGACGGACGGGCTATGGTTGGCGAACAAGGTGTCGTTGTTACAACAAGAGCATTTCAACAAATCGAATGCACTCTCTTGGACCCTGCACATGGGGCTGTTCGCCATGCCGGTGATCTATTCGGAACGGGAGTGGCAACAGATTGTCGGTGAGGCTTACTACATTCAGCTGGGTCCCAACGATCGGTTTGGATGGACGGAACCGGAAGGACATGTATTCCAGATCGCGGCGGACAACCTGGATCGGCTCAAGGACGAGATCTATCGGGTCTGCTACCTGATGAATCAGGCCGGAGGGCGTGAGGCGCGTCATCTGGGACAGTCGGGTCTGAGCAAACAGCGCGATTTCGCGGTGACGCACGAAGTTCTGCGGACCTATGGGCGACTGATTAACGATTTCCTGCGGCAGATGCTTGGGCTGATCCGGTTGGCGCGCCGTGACGACGTGGAAATCGAAGTTACGGGGATGGATCAGTTCGATGTGCCGGAGTTTTCCGACGAGCTGGACCATGCCGAGGGCTTGCGTCGGCTTGCGATCGGTTCCACCCGATTGGATAAGGAAGTTCAGAAGCGGGTTGCCCTGAAGTATCTCGACGGGGCGACACAAGAGACGAAGAATGAGGTTGTCCGGGAGATTGAGGGGCAGCCGGTTGCGCGGGAGAGTTGATCGCGGTGTTGGATGACGGGTCGGTTAGAACCAGGGGAGCGGTGTAGACCCCGCGGGGGGACCTTGAACAGCTGACGAAGGAATAAGCGCTTGGATCGGATTTGCGCCGACGAGACCCGCCAAGGGGAGGGACTCGATCGGCGTTTTTGTTTTGGGCGAGGAGATCGGATGGGTTTTCTGAAGAACACGCAAGAGTCTCAGTTATTGGCCGAAGGAGGTACAGACCTCGAGGACATGGTGCGTAAGGCGATCGGAGAGTACATGCGGCAGAGCGCGGAGCGCGAAGAGCCCGTACTCAAGAACAAGCTCGGCGAGGAACGTCGGCGACGAGAGAGTCTTGAGCGGAAGCTGAACGAGGCGCAAGAAGAGAACCGCCGGACGCGCCGTCAATCGGACCAGGTTGACCGGCACTCGCAGATTCGGTCAGTGCTCCAGGGGTTGGGTGTTCGCAAAGTGGACCTTGCCTTCAAGTTGGTGAAGGACGACGTGTTTCGGGGTGAGGACGGCGAACTTTACGCCAACGTTGACGGCAAGCAGGTTCCGTGCGACGACTACCTGGCGGGCTTTGTCGCGGAGAACCCCGAGTTTTTGCCGCCGCGGATCGCCGGTGGCGCGGGGGCGGCCGCCGGTTCCGAGGGCCAGATGGGCCCGGGTTTTGATTTGAACAGAATTCGTCCGGGGATGAGCCGCGAGGACGCGGTTCAAGCTTGGCGAGAGGTGGCGCGGCTGACGGGACAGAGTTAGCCGGGTCGCCGGAAAGCGGCCCCGCCATGCCCGAGAAGCAGTGCGCCGAACCGGAGCGCGGGCGCGGCGGGGAGTGACGAGTTTCGAGTAGCAGCGGGGCCCGGAAGCCCCATTTTTTCGACAGCAAGGAGGAAATCAATGGCGGCAATTACATCCGCGAACGTTGCGCAAGCAATCGTGAAACTGGTGGCAGCCGACGCGCTGCCCGCTTTGATGGGGAACCTGATCATGGGGAACCTGGTGAACCGGAATTATGAGCCGGTTCTGGGCCAGGCCGGTGACACGGTGAATATCCCGATTGTCCCGAGCATGGTGGCGAACAACATTGCCGAAGGCGGCACGGTGACGACGCAGAACCCGAGTTTGGGCAATGCGCAGATCGTGCTCAACACGCATGCCGAGGCGACTTTCCAGATTCCGGACGTGACGAAAGTCTTGGCGGTGCCGGATCTGTTGCGTATCTATATGGAACCCGCGGTCGTTGCGATCGCGGAAAAGATCGAGACGGACCTGTTGAACCTGTATGCCTCGTTCACCTCGAACGCGACGTTGGGTACAGCGGGGACGGCGTTGACCGAAGCCGTCATTGATCAGGCGGAGACGAGCTTGTTTCAAGCCAAAGTTCCGCAAAGCCAGCCGAAGTACCTGGTGACCATGATTTCCGATTTGGCTCCTCTGACGGCACGAGTCTACACCCTCACCCGGCGAAGCGCAACCATTTCTCCACCCGAAAGAGGCGGCGGCTGAGGCGGGACCGATCGAGCCCCCTTCTTGCCCCTCATGGGGGCTGATCCGCCGCTGCGAAGTCAATTTCGCAGACACCCCTCCGAGCTTCCGTCCTCAGTACACAGATTTCGCATTCGCCAAGTGCGGTGCTAACCACCCGGCACAGGCAGCGCCCAGATCCTCCGCAGCATGTCGCCAAACAGCCGCCGGTTCAGATGTCCCTCGGCCAAGAGCAACCAGTAGTACCGCGCGTGCTTGACCAATCTGCCGCCCGTCTTCATCAACCGCTGCTGCAAGCTCGTCAGTGACCACGTCTTGATCCTGTGCGGCAACCCGAGTCGCCGCCACAGGTTGCCCAGGTTGTAGGCCGGCACGCTTAACTGCAAGCGCACCTCGTTCGCCCGGAAGCGATGGCACGACAGCCGCGTCCAGTGCGTCGCTTGCTTACCTTCTTTGATCCACTGCTCCGCCGTGCCGCGCTTGTTGTAGAAACGCACCACCGACCGGCTTGGCAAGCTCATGTTCGTCACGATAAAACCGACGCGCGCGAATAGCTCGCCCTGGTGGTGCTCGACCTTGGCGACAACTCGTCTCGGCCCCTTCCAGCTCTCCGCCTGATAGCGAAAGCTCTTGTAGCGCACTAGCGGCTTGCGGCCGGGCCTCCCCGGCGGACGAAACAGGATGTCTTCGATCTCCAGCTCCAGGTTCTTATTGGCCGGAATGCGGATCGCGTAGTCCGCGCCGCGCTCCTCCAGCGCCTCGTAGATCTCCGGCTTGGCAAAGGCGGCATCGCCCCGGAAGGCGACCTGCTTGCCCGCAGCCTGTTGGCGCTCGATCTCCGGCAACAATAGCTCATCCCAGTCCTCGGCGCTGTGCACGTTGCCGGGACGCAGCTTGGCAGCGAGGCAATCACCATGACCGTTGAACAAAAGCAACGGGTGGTAGCAGACCGACTCGAAGTGTCCGTTGTAGGCACTGCCTTCCTGTTGGCCATGGACCGGACTCTCGGTGGAGTCCATGTCCAGAACGACCCGCTCGGAGTCGTCGAACGCCTCCGCTTGCCCGACCAACTCTCGGTTCAGCGCCATCAGCCCCAGCAGGTTCTCTTCGCTCGCCGGCATCTCCGTCTCGAAGCCGTGCAGCGTCGAGGTCAAGGCCGCTCGGCGATCCCAGTTCCTCTGCGAGCCGATCAAGCGAAACGTCGGGTCAGCCGACACTCGGACGGCGTCGTTGACGTCCTCGTAGCCTGCCAAGCGGCTGTAGATCGACTGCCGCAACAGATCAGCGAGCGTGAACTGCTTGTTGGTGCCTTGCCGGGAGTCGCTGAGATGCTCGTCAATCAGTTCTCCGAGACCGAGCCGTTCGTCCAGTTCGCGAACCAAAATCAGGCCACCGTCGGAAGTGACGTGCGATCCCTGGAAATCGACTTTCAACGAGCCGTTGAAACTTAGCTGGAATGGCTTGGTTTGTTTTTCACCCATTGGGTGTTGGCCTCCATGGCGTCCTCATCGGGCTCTAGCCCCTATGAATAAAGACGCTCAAGGCCGCCGGAAGGTCGAGAGGTCTGAATCAAATTGGAAATGCGGGGGTGAAGGATCCCGATAGTTACTCGGCGCTGCGGCAGATTCCCCGTTTCAGCGAGTTTCAGAGTGCCGGCGACGCCGGTGTGAGTGCTCTGATCCACGGCACGGTCGGGAGACTGAAGGACTTTTTGGTTTTCCGTTCGCAGTTTGTGGCGAAGACTGGTAGCGCGCCGGTGACGACGCACAACATGGCATTTGCGCGGGACTCGATCGGGCTGGTGATTCGGCGGCTGCCGCAACCGCTGCCGGGGACGGGTGCGATCGCGGAGCACGCCGAGTTGGGTAATTTCGGCATGCGCGTTGTGATGAGCTACCAACCCAACACGCTGGCTCAGCAATTCACAGTGGACGTCCTTTATGGGGCGGCCGTGATTCGCAACGAGTTCGGCGTGCAGGTGGAGTCGTAGTTGCTCTGAACCCGCCTCCCGATAGGGGGGCGGGTTCGCTTGGCGGAATGGAGACGTAATGGATTTGCGGGCATACTATCGGCGGATTCGAGAAGTGGAAAGGTCGCTTGATGACGAATACCCCGTGGTCAAGAGTCTGGCGACCGAAGACGGCGGCAAAGACGGCCGGCTCGTGGAAGTATCGCGGGCGGTGGCAGCCCGCATGATCACGGACGGCATTGCCAAGAAGGCCAGCGCGAAAGAGTCGCAGACGCTGCGGGTGAGAGTTGCCGAAGCGCGAGAGAAGGAAGAGAAGCGCCGGCGCGCCGAGTTGGTGCAGTTTACCGTGATCTCGGAGGCGGATCTGCGAGCCTTGCAGCAGCCGGATCGTTCTGATCGGAAGGGGTAGGGCATGGCTTTATTCACGGACCAAAGCGTGTCGGAGATTTCCGATCTGATCGCGTATGAGGCGAACCTGCCGGAGATTTCAAGCGCCGAGGGGATTGATTTGGAAACGAAGATTCGGTTGGCGCAAACGGAGCTTTCGGCCCATCTGGAAGCGGCTTCGCAGCGTCCGGGAAACGTCTATTTCGCGCAAGGCGCGGGGTGGCAATCGACGGCAGGCGAGGCCAACTTGTCGCGGTTCGCGCTCAGCCAGGTGGTGGTGACGCCGCCTCTGAAGTTGTGGCACACGTTTCAGGCGTTGGCGATCATTTACCGCGATGCCTACAACCGCAAGCTGAACGACAAGTATTTACCCAAGTGGAAGGAATATAAGGAATTGGGGAAGTGGGCCTCGGACCTGCTGATGCAGACAGGGATCGGCATCACTACGAGTCCGGTTCCCCGCCCGGGACCGCCGGCGGTGGATTGGGTGGCGTCGACTTTGGGCGGCATGGCGCTGTTTGTAAGGATGACGTGGGTCAGCACCCAAGGAGCGGAAGGCGCCGGAAGCATCGAGCAGGCCATCACGGTCCCTACGGGGAACGCGCTACGTGTGATGCCGGAAAGCGCGCCGACCGGAGTGACGGGATGGAACGTATACGTCGGCCCGTCGAGTGGGGAGACGACTTTGCAGAACACGGGTCCGTTGGATTCTGAAACAGCATGGGTGATGCCGGATTCCGGTTTGGTTTCGGGCAGTCCCATCGAGGACGGGCAGCTGCCCGAGGTCTTCAAGACTTTGCCGAGGTTCTTGCAGCGGGGATAAGTTCGAATCAGCGTTGCGCCCATTGAGGCGCCGAGGGATGGGGGGCACGGACGAGAGTGGCGAATCTTTGCATAGCAGCACTGACGAGTCTGCGTGATTACCTGTTGGACAGCGACGGTATCAGCGTTGGATTGTCCGAGATCGCTGCTCGAGACGGAATTTACCTGCCTCCAATGACCTCGGAAACGGTACTACTCGAGCATGTGCCGCCCAAGATGGCGGACGAGAATGAACCGGCTGTTTACCCGGCAATCTACTTGTATTGTGAGCGCATGGAGAACCAACTTCTCGAGAAGTTTCGGAAATTCTCGGGACGGATTTGGATCGTTGCCGATGTGCGAGTCAGCGGTGAACGGTTCATCGGCTTAGAAGCGAAGTCGGCCCGATATGTCGAGGCTCTTGCGAAGGTGCTTGAAGAACACGTCGGGAAGTGGACCGACAACTTGGCCTATAGCGGGGTTCACAAGGTTCGATTCGCGGGGGCGGAACACGGGGGCCGGAATTTCCTGCAGCGGTCCGAGGTTGAAATCGAGTTGACGGCACACGAGTAGGAAGAGGGGCAAGCGACTCGAGTGGAGAAAGAGCCGTTTACGGCGGTATCGCGGAGGGCGTTGAGAACACGGGCGCGATTATATCGCGCCTTTTTTGGCGGCGTGAAAAGGAGTCGAGATGTCGAATTGCGTACTTTCGAGTCAGAACGGGTTCTATGTAGAGAAGGAGCCGAGCTCCGGCAACGTTCCGACGATTACGTCGGCAAACCGGATCGCCGCGGTGCAATTGGGGATTCGGCAACGGCTCGAGCAGCGCGAACGAAGGGATAAGACCGGAAGCCGGACGTATGGCGGCGTGGCCCCGGGGGGACGCAAGGTTACTGATTTCAATCTACAGACTTATTTGATTGAGAACACGACGCCGAGCTCGCCGCCGATCTTTGGTCCGCTCGTTGAGGCTTCACTGGGCGGGGCCCCGGTGTCGTTCGCGGGCATGACGGCGGGGACCGGCTCGACGACGACCCAAGTGGTTTTCAGCGCCAGCCATGGGCTGGTCAAAGGCCAGGCGATCGCTTTCAACGGAGAGATTCGTTTCGTGGACTCGGTTGTGGATTCGACGACGGTCCAAGTGAGCGCACCGTTCGCGGCGGCCCCGGTTTCCGGCGCTACCCTGACCGCGACGGTCAGCTATTTCCCAGCGTCGGAATTGCCGAGTGTTTCGGTGTTCGATTACTGGGATCCGAGCGGGGCGGTAGACCGCATTCTTGTCGGGGGCAGCTGTGGGCGTTTCCAAGTCAGAGTCAATGCGGATTTCCATGAGCTGGAGTTCATCGGCGAAGCGCAAGATGTGATCGACACCGAATCCTTTGCGTCCGGCGAAGGCGGGTTGTCCATTTTTCCGGCCGAACCGGCGGTTGCCGGCGACTTGGCGGCTCCGATTCCGGGGAACTTGGGGCAGGCGTGGTTGGGAACGCCCGCGAACAAGTTTCTGACGGTCACCGGCGCGTTACTCGAGTTGGACAACGATTTGGACTTGCGGGGCCGCGAATTTGGAACGACCGTGCCGCAGTGTTTAGCGGCCGGTGTTCGGAACGTCTCGGCCAGCTTTGAACTGTTCGAGGCTGATGACGCGGCGACGCGGGGTTTGTATGCGGCGGCGCGGGCGGAAACGCCGATCGGCGTCATGTTTCAACTGGGTGAGGCCAGCGGGCAATTGATGGGTGTGTATATGCCCAATGTGGTTCCGCAGGTCCCCGAGTTCAACGATCAGGAAAGGATCTTGCAGTGGGATTTCAAGAACGCCCGTGCGCAAGGTCAGACGGACGACGAAATCTACGTGGCGTTTGGATAACGAATGACCTACGAAAGCACAGTCACTGTCGAATCAGCGAAGTACCCGGGGGTCCGGTTTACGGTGAGGCGGATGTCGTTCGGGCGAAGGCTCGATTTGACACGCACAGTCAAGGAGCGGCTGAGACGGCTTGAATTTCTCGCCGCCGGCGAGTCCGGTGTGTCCGATGAAACGGAGGCGGCGTTGTTGACCGGCGAAATCGACCGGGAGTACGGCGCCTGGGGGTTGGCGGCGGTCGACGGGCTCGAAATCGACGGGGAGCCGGCGACACCGCAAAGTTTGATTGAGAAAGGGCCCGAGCCGCTGGTGGCGGAAGTTTTGGAAGCGGTTTATCGAGAGGCGGGTTTGAGTGAGGACGAGCGAAAAAACTCCGAGTCGCATTCCACTTCCTCCAAGGAAATCAGGCCGGGTGGAAATGCGACGAATGCCGGCGCGTAGGCCTGGAAAGGAAGCGTCGGTGCGGGTGGATCGAGCACGATTCTGTTGAGGAAACGATTGTTTGGATCAGCTCGATTCGCACGCCCGGAGAACCTCGCATGTCCCTTGCCGAGTGTCCGGTGAGTTTCATCACGGGTGAAAGTGCCGCCGCGGTGGAGGATTTCTTGGCATCTCGGATGTTGGGCGGGGACTCGGATGTGCGGGCGTGGCCGGCCCGCCGTGTCGACGCGGCGGCGGTGCTGTGGACGGAAGTGAAGAAATTGGAGAGGCAGGAACGTGCCGAGTCTTGATTTCGAAAATTTGGCGGATGCACAACGGCGAACCGCGAAGGCTCTCCAACAGTTGGTAACGCGGTTGGGGACAAGAGGCGCGACGGGTCCAGGCCGGGAGCGGGAAAACCCACCGATTCGGCCGCAGCACCTGGCAGCCGTGACGCGGCCTGTCGTGGGCACTTTCCGAGAGGAGTTGAGAAAGCTGTTGCGGCCTACGCCGGGTACGCGCCCGTCGCGGACGGCGGTGGTTGAAAGGTTGCGAGCGTTTTCAGGGCAAGCGTCAGCACCGATTCCGGGCGAGTGCCTTGCGAACGGCGCCGAAAGGCGCCGACAACGCGAAGAGAATGTGGACGAGGCGCTGCGCACTACGCCGCGAGCGGTACAAGGTCTAGGCGAAGCACTTCGGAGAAATACCGAAGCGGCAGTCCGAAATGGATTGTCCGCGGCGACGGGCGGGAGTCTGGTTGCCGCCTTGGGGGCAGGTTTTGCGCGGAAGAGCGGGGTGGGGAATCTCTTCAAAGGAGGTTTTGGGCTTGTGCCATTGGGGCTGAAGATCGCAGGCCTGTTTCGGGGCAAGAAGGAGGGGGCTCGGGCATTTTCGTCCTTCGAGCTTCCTCCCAGCTTATCGCTTGAAGTCGCGAACACGGATAGCGTCTTGAATGGCTTTCCGCGGGTGGCGAGGGGACAGAGCGGACAGGTCAGGCTCGTCGAAGAGCGGCCGACGCCTACTCAGCCGCAAGTGGTTGTGAATATCAGCGCGATGGACACCCAATCGTTTCTAGATCGGTCTCAGGATATTGCCGGAGCTTTGCGTGACGCGATGTTGCACATGCATCCGGTCAACGACGTGATTAGCGAAGTGTAGCTTTGGACGTAGCGAAGGAGGTTATCGATGGCAATGCCGCATTACAGCGAGATACCCGACCACTGGAAGCACCCGGTGGGACCGTATCGCCAGGCCCCGCAGGAATCCGGCGGGGATTGGTGGTTAGTGAATCCGTTTACCGGTTCCGAACCGTGGAACAACCAGCCGCGGCCCAAGGAATCGCTTCCGGCGGGCTTTGTTTCTATCTTCGGGCCTCGCCCGCAGTTGGCGGACTACTTGAACACGCCGAACCCAAGCCAAACCTTGAAAGTAGCCGTCCCGCGATGGGAGCAAGATCTGCGGTATTTCATACAGGCGGGTAGGCCCGAGTGGGTGACGGATGAGGAACTTGCGCGCACCACCAGGACTTTTGAGGCTTGGGGGCTTGGTGAGCCGATGTTTTACGAGGGCCGCTACGGCTTCATGGTTCGCTTCTCGGATTCGCTGGTTAAGGGTTTTGAGACCAGCGCTTGGGGAGCGATTCGGGCGACGCAACACGTAGTCGCCACTTACCAGATTCGCGTCCTGGGGCAGGGGATGGCACCCGAGAAACGACATCCGTTTGTTCCGCCGCGGTTGTGGCCGAAGGGGTCTTTGTCCGAAGAGGAGGTTGTTTAGATGTCACCGAAGACAGGTCGAATTACGATTACGTCAGGGCAGAGCGAGTCTTCCGTTCTGGAACTCGTCAGCGAGACTCTCGTCGGTATCTACATGCCGGCGGCGTGGAACGCGGCGGACCTGGCGTTTCTCGCCAGCAGCGACGGCCAGAATTTCTCCGAAATCCATGAGTTCGGTTCAGCGGTGACGGCACCGGCTGCGGCGGGCCAATATATTCCGCTGGACTTTACCAAGTTCGTGGGAGCTGCGTATATCAAGGTTCGATCGGAGAGCGGAGGCGCCGCGGTCAACCAGACTGCGGAACGAGTCTTGACGCCCGTGTTCAGGACGCTGGAGTAGTGCCATGTCACTGCTGTTGTCGAAGCATGAAGGGCTTGTGAGAGCGGGGTTGGTCGCCCACTATGATTTCTCCAAGCGGAATTTGCTTGCCGAGTCGGAGGCGTTCGACCAGACGGCGTGGAGCCCGTCGAACGCGTCCGTCACGGCCGATGTGACCACAGCGCCGGACGGCGAGTCCACAGCCGATCTGTTGGTGCCGACGAGCACGAATGCGTTTATTCGCCAGTTTGTGACAACGCAACAGAACCAGGATTATACGTTCAGCGTTTATCTGAAGTCGGCGGGCGCGGACCTGGACCTGTTGATCGGCATCTTTGACGGGAGCCTGGTGCTGATCAACAGTGTGGTTATCACAGTGACGGGAAGCTGGCAGCGGTTTGAGGTCTCGGCGAACTCCGGCGTGAATACGACCTTGCAAGTGTTGCTCGGGGGCGGCTCGAGTTGGAGCATCGGCGAAGACATCCAGGCGTGGGGAGCCCAGGTCAACGAAGGGCTGACAACCCTCGGCTACGAGCGGACGACTGACAATCAGGTTCTGACCGACGCCGGCGGACGGGGGAACGATCTAACGTTGGGCGCGTCGGCGTTGAGCGAGGCCGACGATCCAGTCTGGGCGAACGATCGGCTGATCTTTGACGGCGACGACTTGGCTCAGCGCAGTGTTACCAACCAACTGCCGAGCGGAAACGCCGATCTTACGATGATGGTAGCGGCAAAGTTGACAGCACTCGCCGCGAACAGTGTACTGCTTTCCTATGGGAGCGGTACGGACGGCGCTACGCCGAACCTCATGGTTGATTCGCTGGATCACTTGACCGCGGGGTTTCAGGGCCCCGGGTGGACAGTGGATATCGGATCGGCCATTGGGTCTCAGAGCGGGTTCTTTGTGGGCACGATGCGTTATCGCGCTCAAGGCCGAGATCTGGATGTGATTCTGAACGACTTTTCACAGTCAGCGACGGTCAGTCTAGCCGCAGATGCCGCGGCGACGAATCAGCAAATCGGAGTCGGGGCGACTTTTGCGGGAATTAACCCAAGCAGCGCCGAGGTTGTGCATGGCTTGATCTATAACCGACGGCTCTCTGATGGGGAGATTCGGCAAGTTTACCGGGCTGCAAAGGGGCTCTTGCTGGGCAGGGGATTTCCACTTCCTTAACGTTGGGTCGGGCGAGACGAGACCGAACTTGTGCCCGGACTTGCGTCCGGGCTCTAATTGCGGGCTTGGGGTCCTTGTGAAGTCGGCGGCGAATTTGCGCGGCAAGTGGGAACGGCGGTGGACGGGCACGGCATGCCGTGCGCCTACCTGACTCGGCATTTCGGACAGCAGCCGGCGTAGCACGCTAGGCCCCTACCGGAGTGCAGCGTGACTCCTAATTTGGATAAGTCGGCGGCCCGCCGCGCCCCTACGTTTGCCCGATCATTGGGCAGGGTTGCCTCATCGGAGATCGTAGTGAGAGCGGTGCGGTAGGAAGGCGAGAATGGCTGAGTTTCCGAAGTTGAAGACGGGAGTGGCGGCACAGTATCCGTCGGACCGCGAGTTTCTATTTTCGACGGAGATTCGCCGGTTTGTGGATGGAGCGGAGCAGCGGTATCGCGATTTTCGCGGTCACCGAAAGCGCTGGGTGATCCGCTTGTCGCAGCTTGATGAGGCGGAGCGAGCGACGTTAGTTGAGTTCTACCGGGGCGAACAGGGGCGCTTAGGAACGTTTGACTTCGAAGATCCCTGGAGCGGAGTTGTAGTGACGGGCTGCCGGTTTGGACATGATTCGTTGGCGGCTCGCGTGGATGGGGAGTTTGACAGCAGTTCGGAGATCATCGTGTTGGGGCCAGCTGCCTGAGTTTCCGACGGGATTGGTCTTGTCTCTTGGGACGGCCGAAAGAGTTTCGGCGCGCCACATGGGGTTTGTAGGTTTTCATGTTGGCTTTTCCTCAACTTTCGAGCGGAGCTGTGTCACAGTTCCCGTTTCGGAAAGAAACACGGTTTCGCACTTTGGTCAACGGCGCCGCCGACGGCTCGGAGATTAAGGCGGGCGACATTGATTTTCACTCGCGTCAGTGGGAGCTGGCTCTCCACCATCTCAGCGATGCGGAGTGGCAGGCGATTGAGGATCTCCATGTTCAGGCTGAGGGCCGACTCCTGACCTTCTTATTCTTGGAGCCGGGGAACAACCTACTTTCGTGGTCGGAGACTCTGGCTAATGCGGTGTGGACGAAAGATGCGGGAATTACGGCAACCGACGGCCAAGCCGACCCGTTGGGCGGGACCCGCGGCGGAAGAGTTTCGAACAGCGGCAGCGTCGGGGCGTTGTCACAGGCACTTGTCATGCCAGCGTCTTACCGTTACGCGGGTAGCGTTTGGGCACGCACCGCGTCGGCCAGCGTGTCGCTCGAAGTGAGCGACGGGGCGGCGCAAGTTGTCTCGGCCACATTCGATAGTACGAATCAGTGGAAGCGCTATTCCGTTGGCTACAGCCTGTCTTCGGGACTCGAGACGATTTCATTTCGAATTGTCGTTCCGAGCGGCGGAACTGTTGATCTTTACGGTCCGCAACTGGAGGCGCAACCCGCGTCTTCGCAATATAAGAAAACCCTTCAACAAGCGGGCGTCTATTCTGACGCGCGCTTTGCCGAGGATGTTCTCGGGGACCGGGCGACGGGCGTGAACCGGCACTCCGGAGTGGTTCGCATCGTATGGACACAATCGCCAATCTAAAAGAGCAGACCGTCGCACAGACGCCATTGCTCCTGTTCGAGATCAGTCTGGCGAACGGACAGGTCGAGCGGTGGAGCTCGCACGAGGCCACCGTAAACGCGCAGACCTACGAATCCCGCGTTTTGCGGCACAATCTGTTCGAAATCCGTTCGGCAAGCGACCACGGAATCGACGCCGTTCCGAAGATTTCCCTGACCGCGGCGAACGCCGACTCGCAGGTCTCGCAGCTCGAATCGACGGTGGGGTTCAAGGGCGCCAAGATCAAGGCAACCTTTCTTTTTTACGATTTGATTCTCGACGCACCCGATAGTGAATCGATGGTTGTGTTTCAGGGAATCATGAATCCGCCGGAAGAGATTCGTGAGGAAACGGTTCGGCTCTCCGCTGTCAACCGGATGAGTATGCAGCGAGTCTTGCTGCCAACTGTGCGAATTCAGCGGTATTGCCCTTGGGCTTTTCCCTCGAGTCAGGCGGAGAGACAGGAGGCCGTCAGCGGCGGGGCGGAGGGCTCCCATTCGAGGTTTTTTCGTTGCGGGTACTCGGCTAGTGAGATCGGGGGGCTGGGCAATCTTGACGGCGGCGGTAGTCCTTTTACAACTTGCAGTTTCACCAAATCGGACTGCATTGAACGGGGGATGTTTGACCAGGATTCGTTAGCGAATACAACGCGGCGTTTCGGCGGTATCGAATTCGTCCCGGGGACGATTCGAGTTCGCAGTCACGCTCAACGTGATCAACACGACGCAGCCTTGGTAGCGAACGAAGCCCGGTACAACGATTTTGTGCCGTTGCTGTACGGTACGGTCTGGGTCGAACCTCCTGTTGTGTTCGCGCGCAACGACGGGAACTTGACTCGAATGGAGGTATTGCTCGGCCACGGAAACATTAATCAAGTTCTCAAAGTCATTGTGAACAATGTCGAAATTCCGGCGGGCGTCAGCGGTCAGGATATGACCGGCAGCGGCTGGTGAAATTTCTTCGCGGCCGGCAACCGAACAGGCGGTTTCAATCTGAACTTCGTGGATCCGAGCGGCAATCCCCAAGGGGACCCTTACGGGAGCATGGCTTGTTTGTCCGTCGTTGTGCCGAATCAGATCAACGACGGTCGTGTGTTGCCTAGGGTGAAAGTTCTTTTGGAAGGGCGGCAGGTCGAGACCTTTGACGGGAGCTATTACGCGATCACAGCGGTTGACGCGGACGGACTCGAGGGCAATCCATCGTTTGTCGTGAGAGCCAAGATTCCGGCGGGGACTTCGACAAATACGGTCGAAATCGACGGTTTGAGCTTCACCGGCGGCACGGCAAGTTTCACGATTTACCGCGGGCCGCTACCTATCAGACTGTTTCGAATCGCGACGGCCCAGCCAGCCGCGTCCAGTTTTGTCGACACCGGGCTCTCAGCCGATTTGACCGGCGCTCCGGATCCGAACTACGATCACGCGAATTTCTACTGGCGACTTGAAGACACCGACGAGCAGTTCGCCGACATCTCCTCGCCGAACTCCGTGGGCAGCACTCTGCTGTCGATGACGACGGACGCGTTCGTCGGTCATGTCGTGCGAATCCTTCGCGGAAAAGGAGTCGGGCAGGAAAGAGCGGTTGTGAGCAATACGGCAACGACCACCGTCGTTGCGCGGGATTGGGAAACCGAACCCGACGTCAGCAGCGTGTTTGTGATATCGGAAAACACGTGGCGTTTCGGCGGCCGTGCGCGAACCAGTCCGGCTCGTTTTGAAGTTCCAAATCGTCGCGACCAGGTCGTACTCGAATTCTCGGGGATCGGATTCTCCGACCTGCAGAATACGCAATCGATTTCGACCGGCACGTTTCGGCTCTACTACCGGGACGAGTTATCCGGACCCAGCAGCGCGCTGTTGACATCGGCCGTTTCCTCAACAGACACAACGCTGACGCTCAGCCAAGCCGGCACGGCGCAGGCGGGAGACTTCGTTCAAATTGAGAGTGAAATCATGCTGGTCGACGATGTGCAGGGAGGCGGCACGCAGTACACGGTCCAACGTGGTCAATGCCAAAGTACAGCGGCGGCGCACGCCGTCAATGCACCGCTATACCACTTGCAATCTCGAACCGTTGTGGTTCCTTTCGAGGAATCGTTCTTCGGGACGCCAGCCGCCGGGAACTGGAGTCACGGTGAATGGCTGCCGGACATTCGTCTAGCCTGCGCGGACCTTTGGGTGACCAACGTGTTCGGCATCAGTCCCGTTTGGACGAACAACTATTCGCAGCTCGCTGACGGCGGGTTGCGCACGTTGCGAGGGGGACAGTTCAACTTTCAAGTGGAAGGCCTGTTGGCGGTTCTCAACGATGCTGTTCCGGCCGTCTCGGTCCAGGAGAACCTTTCGGTCCGCGACATTTACGCGTCCGTCAAGTCCGCGCCCACGGGAGCGGACCTCCAACTGCAAATCAATCAAGACGGCGTGTTGTTCGCAACGCTTTCGATCGTGAACGGGCAAGTCGTCTCCGCCCCGGTGAACGGCGCCGAACTGCCGGTCTTGCAATCCGGTTCCAACCTAACGCTCGACATCTCCGCGGTCGGCACAACCTTTCCCGGACGCGACCTGACGGTGACGATTCGTGTCTGAGGCGATTGGCAAACTACGCCCCGATCGCGACCTACAGTGTTATTTCTTCCGGCCTTCCGCGATCACCGCCCTCAGCAATTGCAGTGCGTCGGGCTTCACGGTTTCAGGAAGCTGGCGGCAGCAGTTTGACTGGGCGGTGATTGAATGGCATCGCAACAATGTTTTCGAACATCCTTGGCTTCGCAACTTGCCCGATGGGGACTTGAGCGGTCTTATCCTGAGCTACCGAGAAAGCCGAGCGAATTGCCTGTTGATGGACTCCACGCTGTTTCCTACAGTGGACTGGCCGTTCTTACGGATTTGGGCGGATGGCGGGAGCGGTGAACAACTATATAGCCAGGATTTCCATTTTGGCCCTGGCACGGTCACAGGATACACCCCCGCTGCGCCGAATACCACGTCTTTTCGCGCTGAACCCTGCACATCACCTCCGCCGGTAGGCGCCAGGGCTCGTCCGTCCGCTCACAGACGTTGATTGAGCAGACTGAACGGCGCTCCGGCCGACACTGCTCCCTGCGAAACCTTTTTGGAGCCAAAAACTGTTGATCCTCGCCCGGGCAACGCTACCCACCCGGCACAGGCAGCGCCCAGATCCTATGCAGCATGTCGCCGAACAGCCGCCGGTTCAGATGTCCTTCGGCCAACAGCAGCCAATAGTACCGCGCATGCTTGACCAGCCTACCGCCCGTCTTCATCAGCCGCTGTTGCAAGCTCGTCAGCGACCAGCTCTTGATCCGTTGCGGCAGCCCGAGCCTCCGCCATAGGTTCCCCAGGTTATAGGCCAGCACGCTGAGTTGCAGTCGCACTTCGTTGGCCCGGAACCGATGGCATGACAGCCTTGTCCAATGCGTCGCTTGTTTGCCTTCCTTGATCCACTGCTCCGCCGTGCCGCGCTTGTTGTAGAACCGCACCAGCGAGCGGCTCGGCAAGGCCATGCTCGTGACGATGAAACCGACGCGAGGAAACAACTCACCTTGGTGATGCTCGACCTTCGCAACAACCCGCCGGGACTTCGACCAGCTCGCGGCCTGATACCGAAAGCTCCTGTAGCGCACCAGGGGCTTTGCGCTCGGCCTGCCCGGCGGACGAAACAGGATATCTTCGATCTCCAGCTCCAGGCTCTTGTTGGCCGGAATGCGAATCACGTAGTCCACGCCGCGCTCCTCCAACGTCTCGTAAATATCCGGCTTGGCGAAGGCGGCATCGGCCCGGAACGTCACCTGTTTGCCCTCCGCCTGTTGGCGTTCGATTTCCGGCAGCAGCAGCTCGTCCCAGTCCTCGGCGCTGGACACGTTGCCCGGTCGCAACTTTGCCGCCAAGCAATCGCCGTGCTGGTTGAACAGCAACAGTGGGTGGTAGCAGACCGACTCGAAGTGGCCGTTGTAGGCGCTGCCTTCCTGCCGGCCGTGGACGGGGCTCTCGGTAGAGTCCATGTCCAGCACGACGCACTCGGAGTCATCACCGGCCTCGGCTTGCGCGATCAACTCGCGGTTCACCGCCATCAGCCCGATCAGATTTCTCGTCGCCGGCGAGCATGGCGGTCTCGAAGCTCTGCAGCCGGGAGGTCAGCGCCGCGCCGCGATCCCAGTTCTTCTTCGAGCCAATCAGCCGAAAGGTTGGATCGGCGGAGACACGAACGGCGTCGTTGAGATCCTCGTAGCCCGCCAAGCGGGAGTAGACCGACTGTCGCAGCAGATCGACGAACGGGAACTTCTTGTTCGAGCCTTGCCGCGAATCCGTCAGATGCTCGTCTATCAGCTTGCCTAGTCCGAGTCGTTCGTCCAGTTCGCGAATGAGAATCAGCCCGCCATCCGAGGTGACTCGCGATCCTTGGAAATCGACCTTGAGAAATCCATTGAAGGTGAGCTGAAACGGTTTGTTTTCTTTTTCACCCATTGGGTGTTGATCTCCTCAGCGCCTTGAGTGCTTTCAAGCCCGCATAAATAAAGGCGTCCGAGTCCACCCGATGGTTAGCAGAACCGAAACTAAAGTGGAAATCCGGGTATAGAGTCCGTCCGCAGGATTACGCAACTGTAACCCAGGGAAGTTCCGTCGCGGCCCAAGCCACTTTCACTCTTCAGGGAGCCCTCGTGCCCGGCGATGTCGTCGAGTTGGCGTGGCTGAACGAGAACTATTTCCAGACCATTCAGGCGGGGGACACGATTGCCGCGGTGGTGCAAAGGCTGAGCGACGACATGAACGTTCTATCGGGAACCGTCTCCTCTCAGTATTCCGCCGCTGACGGAACGATTACTCTGACGCATCTCACCGCTGGGGAGGAAGGAAACAACCTCGGAATTATTGCCAATGTGAGCGGCGTTCAGACCGAGCAATGGACACCCACCAGCCAAACGATGAGCGGTGGCGTCTCGCCGACCCAATGGCAAGTTGATTTCGATTTTTCAAATTTGCTCGACGAAAACGGTGCTTCCGTGCCGACTTCGAATGTCCGCAAGATGCGCTGGACCTACGCGGCGGCGATGCAGCCGGGCGCCTACTCGCGCGCGGAGTTCGACGTCGCCATTTCAAACTGGACGGTCACCGGCACAAATCGAGCCTATTCGGTCGCTGAACCCAAGAGCCAGCGTTTTGAAGACGACGCGGATGTGAGTTTTTCCGGGACCTGGACCCCCGAATCCGGCAACTTTTCCGCCGGCACGATCCGCCGCACCAATCAAGTCGGGGCAACCGTCAGCGTCAACTACAACTCCCAAGTTCCCCATCGGCTTTTTCTCGGCACGCGTTATCTCGGCGAAGCCGGCATCATCTCCGTCACAGTGGACAGCGACCCGGCCCAAGCCTTCGATCTCTACATCCCCGCGGAAGACTTCTTGGCTCGTCTTGACCTCGGCTTGCGGACCGCCGGCTCCCACACCGTCACGGCGACGCTCACCGGCGCCAACGCCGCGTCGAGCGACAACACATTCTATTTCGATTACGTGGAAGAAGCGATCGAATCCACTAGTGTCAGCGCCCAACCTGCCCGGCCGAACGAGACCTTGGCCACAGACTGGGATACCGACCATTCGCTGGCCCTGGCCCCGGAGCGAGTGGCGTGGAATTTGCAGATGCTCGGCTTCACGGGCCGGGCTAACCATTATGCCGGCGCCATTCTCTTTTACGAACTCACCAATCGCGACAATATCTACGCTTCAGGAACGGTTACCTTTCAAGGTACCCCTGTCTTCAGCCAAAACGTCCAGGTCAATATCGACGGCACGGTTTACAACCGCCTGACCCTAAGCACCGACACAAACGAGAGCATCGCCAAAGCCTTCGAATTCTTGATCAACAACGGCTCTACGGGAGTGCGAGCCGCGGCGTCCCGCAATGTTCTGACCATTACCGCGCGTTTGTTGGGAACCGCCGGAAACGCGCTGACTCTTTCCGCGTCCCCCGCAAGCGGGGCATTTCAAGCCGTCGGGAGCGGAGCGAACTTGGCGGGTGGCGCAGACGGCGAGTGGCTAACCGACACTACCGCCCTACCGCGGATGAATCGCGCCGCGCGCGACTGGCACCGTGCTTACTTCACGGCTCTTGACGGGCACGGCATCGAAGCCGTGGCGGCCTTCAGTACCGAACTTTCCCACGCCGACTCTTCCTTGGCCGCCGGTCTGGCTCAGCGGTACCCCGACGGGACCCCCGTGCTGGTCAATACCCCGGCCGTCCAGACCAATTTTTCGACCACGAGTTTGGACTTCTGGAAGCAGGTTTATCTCGAAATGGCGCAGATGCAGTCCGAGGCTCTGGTGACACCCTATTTGCAGTTCGGCGAAGTGCAGTGGTGGTATTTCCCCGGCCCTTCGGGAATGACCTTTTACGACGATTACACGACAACCGAATTTCAAAATCAGTACGGCCGGGCGATGCACGTCTTTACGAGCAATGATGAATCCCCCGATCCCTTCCCGGAAGAAAAGGCCTTCTTGCCGGGCCTGGTCGGAAGCTTCACGTCGGCTATTCGCGGCTTTGTTTCGGCGACGTACCCCCTGACGAAGTTCGAAGTTCTCTACCCGCACGACGTCAACGATCACGTGCTGACGCGTGCGGTCAACTATCCCGACAGCGAGTGGACCACCGCCAATCTCGACGTTCTCAAGACTGAAAATTTCACCTACACAGGCTCCCGCAACCTGAACAAAGCGGTCGAGTCGATTCAATTTCCGCAAACAAAAGGCTTCGCGGTGGAGGAGTCAGCACACCTCGTGGGCGTGTTCAACGCTTCCGAGCCTTGGGATTGGGAGCGCCGGCTCTCGCGAGCTCAGGGCGTCGAGCATGTTGTTCTCTGGGCATTCGATCAGTTTTCGCTGATCGGTTACCCCTTGCCCCTCAATGAAGGAATTCGCAGAAGCTTTTTCCTCGGCGGCCGGTGAGATGAAACGACACATCGACTACCCGCTCATGCGGTCGATCTTCGAAGACTTGAGCGAGGCCATTGATCGGGCGACCGCGGGCAACGAGGCGAGGGCGGCGGTCTTGGCGGCTTTAACGGCTAATGGGTCAGGCGGCGCGGCGGGGGCCTACCGCTTCTCGCCGCCACAACTGGACGCCTTGTCAAGGTCCCTCGCCGACGAAGCTTCGGTCGACCTGCCGGTGACCAAGCGGGCCGTGCGGAATTGGCTTGAAATGTTTTCACGGGGCGGCGACGAGAAAGCCTCCATACGCGGACTCGCCGGGCTTCACGGCTATACGCTCATAGCGGGCATTCATGCCGTTCGTTGGGGGATTTCGCTTGATGAGTTAACGACGTCGCGCGATCATTTTACGCTCGCCAACCGGTTAATCGACGAATATTGCGTTGACCACAGTTTGGAGTTGCCGCAAGATCTAGTGCCCTTGGGCCGTTTGTGGACGACCGGGTGGGGCTTGCGCGATGGCAGCGTATCGATGTACGCGGGGCGCCTCAAAATGCGGTTCGAAATCTATCGCAAGATTGTTGACCGCGGACACATGAAGGGCGACACGCGACGCCGACGCCGCGGGTAGGTCCATGTTCACAGGCGTGTACTGCGAGGACGTCATTCTCTCTCGGGAAACCATGTTGATAAGAGCGACACTCATGGCCGCCGCGACCATGCTCTGCCCCAGTCTATTCGGCCTGAGCGTGAAGGTCCTGTTGGTGGACCACAAGAGCGGTGAAGTTATCCTGCTAATGCCGATGCACAACACCCGAATATTCGCCCAATTGCCGCCCGAGGAGCCCGAAATTCGAGTCCGCGCCAAGCGCTTCTACCGGGCACGGATCGAACCCGGCACCGTCGACACGGTCAAGCGCAATGTTCTCCGTGTCGAAATCCCGGGCCACCCGCCGGTCCGTCTTCGCATTCGCAAAATTACTTTTCTCGACTAGGACCGACGAGGCCCCACCCTCCGGCCGAGGTCGGCTGCGGGACTGTGATCCGACAAGGCTGTAGCGCTCCGATACTTTTCCGTAAAAATCTTCTCCAACTCACCTTCGATGCAGTCGATTGCCGCGATTCGATGAAGAACCTCATTGGCCGAACGGGATTTCGGGAAGACGAAAGCTTCCGGGAGTGGGACTGGAATCATGTTGGTTTCGACTCCCTTGAGTCATCAAAGCGCCGCCAGCTTGGCAAGATCGAGTTTCTCCGTGTAGATCGCCATGCCGAGGGCGGCGTGAACGTTCAGTCGTGTCAACTCGCGAATTTCTTCAATCGTCGTGATGCCGCCGGCCGCGGTGATTTCATGCGACGTGGCGTCGCGCAGCCGCCGAAACCAATCCAGATCGGTCCCTTCGAGCATGCCTTCCTTGTCCACGTACGTGCACAAGAACCCGGCGCAATAAGGCTCGATTTGGCGAATGACCTGTTCCGCCGTGAACGAGGTGGCCTCCCGCCATCCCTTGACGACGATCCGGCCGCCCTTCGAGTCCAAGGCCGGGAGAATCCTCTCCGGCCCGACGGCCTCGGCCAGCTCATCGAGGAACTCTTCATTGACCCCCGCGGAAGAAAAAGCCGCCGTGCCGATAATGACTTTCGAGGCCCCGCCCTCAATCAAGCTTCGAGCCCGCTCGACCGTGCGCACCCCACCGCCGACGCGGGTGGTCACCCGCGCGGCCAGATCCCGCACGACGGCGTCGTTCGAGCCTTTGCCCATCGCTTGGTCGAGGTCGATAACTTGAATCTCGGGAAAGGCGGCGAATTTTTCAAGCATCACCAAGGGCGCATCGCCTTCCAGAGCCTTTTCGCGGCCTTGAATCAATTGAACGACCTTGCCGCCCATCAAATCGATGCAGGGAATCACCATGAAGATTTGATTCTAGCGGCCGGGTGAAGCCGGCGGTACGGAAACGGGCCGACCGGCATTCGCCATCACGTAATTCGGCGACATAGTCCCGGGCTTTCTCTCTTGACTCCCGCGCGAGTTCGTGCGATAAAGCAACCAGTACCGCGAAGGGAGAGCAGCATGCCCCGTTTCGAAAACGACTGCCTCAGCCGCAGGAAGTTTCTCAAGGCGACCACCGCCGCGGGCGTTGCGCTCACGGCGCCCGCCGTTGCCGCCGGCTCGCCTCGATCGTCGGAAACACTCGTTGCACAACTCCATCAAACCCTCACGCCAGAGCAGCGGCACACGATCGTCTTTCCCTTCGACCATCCGTTGCGGTCGAAAATCGACAACAACTGGCACATCACGCCTCCGCGTATCGGGGAGTTC
Organism: Bryobacterales bacterium; assembly: GCA_965238125.1. Classification (GTDB taxonomy): domain Bacteria; phylum Acidobacteriota; class Terriglobia; order Bryobacterales; family UBA6623; genus UBA6623. The sequence continues at coordinate 3,942,569 of OZ250179.1, forward strand.
TTCCAAGCGGCGCAACAAGACCTGATCGACAACATTTTTCGCGGCTTGCACAACCCCGAATTTGTCGATCGCGTCATGACCCACCTGCGGGAAGACGCCGGCGGACTCGGCAACTATTCGGTTGCTCTGTTCGGCACGCCCGGCTCCGGCAAGTTCGAGTTCGTGCTCACGGGTCGGCATTGCACCGTCCGTTGCGACGGCGATTCCGTCGAGGGCGCGGCCTTCGGCGGACCGATGTTCTACGGCCACGCGTCGGGAAGCTATTCCGAAAAACCGGACCACCCCGGTAACGTCTATTGGTACCAAGCCAAGCGGGCGAATGAAGTCTTTCAGGCGCTCGACGGCCGGCAGCGCAGTTTGGCACTGCTGGGCGATCCACCCGCCGAACGTGCCTCGGCAACGGTCGCCCTGAAGAAAAAGGGCGAGCCGCGCGCCGGTCTCGCTTTGGCCGAGACTTCCCCCGATCAGAGGCAACTTGTCGAAAAGGTGCTCGAAGATCTGCTCCATCCCTATCGGAAGGCGGACCGCGACGAAGCGCTGGGATATATCCGCGCCGCCGGGGGCGTCGAAGCGTTGCACATGTCGTTCTACAAGAATGCCGATATCGGCAACGACGGCGTCTGGGATGTGTGGGCGCTCGAGAGCCCTTCGATGTTGTGGTACTTTCGCGGACACCCTCACGTCCATTGCTGGGTCAACATCCGTCGCGCCTGAGTCCGCGAGGCCCGCAAACCGAGCCGCGACTGTGAAGGAGCGGTATCCGATGAAGTTCCCGTCGTCCGCCGATGGTGGCGGAAGCAAAATATTCTGAACGACGCGCCGCGAAATGCCCGCGAGGATAGCCGATGGCAACGAAGACCACGCAACGGGCTGATCGGAATACCAAGCCAACCCAGACCGGGAAAACTCTATCAGCGAATTTCGGCGACACCTACGACCGGCTGCGATCGATCCTGAAGCCGTTCGATCGCAAACTCGACGTGCGTAAAGACAGCGACGTCTGTTACGAGTCTTGCTGCCGTGGAAGACTTGACGGCCGCGAAATCTTTTTCGCGGGTGTCAGCGAGCGGAAACGCTATGTCTCATTCCACTTGTTCCCCGTCTATACGAACACAGAATTACTGGAAGGGATGTCGCCGGAACTCAGGAAACGGATGCAAGGCAAGTCCTGTTTCAATTTCAGGCGGCTCGCGAAGCCGATCGAGCGCGAGTTGCGAAAGCTCACAAAGGCCGGTTTCGATTGCTACAGCGAACGCGGGCTGATTTAACGGCCCCGCTGCGAGTCCGACGGTAACCGCCAGGTTGGGTTAACGGTCATTTCCTGTCGCCCCTTCAGGGCTTTCCGCAAACGGCTGCTACCCGGGGTTCCGCCTTCGGCTCCACCCCGGGCTATATTCCTGCCGCCGCTTCGCGGCTGTGCTCGCTTGCGATTTCACGGACTGGGTTGGCATAGGAGTCGTAAGAGGGTCCGTTATTCGCCCGCGAGTCGACGGATTTATACTCAGTACACCGACGAAGGCATTGTTGGTCGCGGTAGGGATGCCGGTTGCCCGGCACCCCCCGCACAGATCCGTACGTGAGCATCAACTCATACGGCTCCTACCTCGGATGCGTGGCGGCAAAACGCACGCTCGGAAACGGATGAAAGCAACGAGGTGGCGGCAGATAGCAATCCAGCAGCCGGTAAAACCGGCCCCAGCTCATCCGACGCTTCTGACCGCGCCGTCGCAGCGTGCGCCGCCAGTGTCGCGCCAACGCCCAACGAAAGCCCTGCAGCGTGCGCCGGTTTCCCGGCACCCCATGGTATTGAAAGTAGCCTCGTACCACCCTCCGCAGCCACTCCCCGGTCTCGCTCGGCGAGGCGTGCATCCGCGCCCGAAGCTGTTTCTTGATTTCCACCAGCTTCGCCCGCATCCGCTTTCGCACCGTCTTACGACGAACCACAAAGCGTCCGCTCTTCCGGTTGATCTCGCAGATATGCGTGAACCCCAAAAAGTCGAAGGTCTCAGGCTTCCCTGCCCCACGGCCTCGCCGCTCAGCTATCGCCCAGCGTCCGAACTCGATGAGCCGAGTTTTCGCCGGATGCAACTCCAGCCCGAACTTCGCCAACCGGTCCCGGAGTTGTTCCAGAAACCGTTCGGCCTCGCTTCGGTGCTCGAACCCCAGCACGAAATCGTCCGCGTAGCGCACGACCATCACGGCGCCCGCCGCCGACTTGTTCCGCCAGGCTTCGACCCACAAATCGAAGACGTAATGCAGGTACACGTTCGCCAACAGCGGTGAAATCACCGCTCCTTGCGGCGTGCCCCGCTTCGTCCCCGACCATTCGCCGTCCTCCGACACTCCCGCCTTGAGCCATTTACGGATCAAGCGCAGCATCGGGCGGTCGGCGATCTCGTGCTCCAGAAACTGCAGCAGCCACTCGTGGTCGATTTGATCGAAAAATCCTCGAATGTCCGCGTCCAGTATCCAGTTCACCTGTCGCTGGGTGATCCCCACCGTCAGCGCATCGAGCGCGTCATGCGCCGAACGCCGCGGCCGAAATCCATACGAGAAGCCCAGGAACCGTTCCTCATAAATGCAATTCAAAACGGTCGCCGCCGCCTGCCGGCCGATCTTGTCCTCCAGCGCGGCGATGGCCGGCGGACGCCGTCGCCCGTCGGGTTTGGGAATGTACACCCGGCGCGAAGGTTGGGCGCGATACGCCCCCCGGCGCACACGGCTGTGCAAATCGGCGAGCCGATCTTCCAGCCCTTGCTCGTATTCCCGCCACGTCACTCCGTCCACCCCCGCCGCGGCTTGCCGCTTCAGGGCCTGGAAACTCCGCCACAGCAGATCCGGCGTGACGTGATGCAGCAAGGAAGTAAACTTCCCTGCTTTCCGTCGTGCTGCTTGCCGCACGCGATCCAGTCCCTCAGACACGGCTCCCCGCTGCTGCGCGCGGACCGCGCGGGCCTCGACCGCGTTCTCCTTGGCGCGGTTGCTTCCCTCCCGACTCTCCGCCGACGGCGTGCCGCCTTTGTTCGAATCGTTCATCGGTACTACCTCCCGCTCCGACTCCTCGGCGACGTGCGTGTGGGGCGTGCGGCTTGCGCCTTCCCCCACCGGCCCGCTCTTCGCGGCGGGCGTCGCCGAGGTCTCCCGGTTCTCGTGCGAGGAGTTTCCTGACGTGCACCGGTTCCCGCGACCGCGCCGGGCTCGGCTGCCGCTCGCGCTAACGCGACAGTCGATGTGGCCTTCCCCTTCTGTCCACAGGGTCGGCGCCCGAAAAGAGGTATTTCGCGGCTCGATAATCGGCCCGCCAGTGCCTCTGTCAACGCTCACCCGCGATGTCGCCACCGCCGGCGCATGACTCGAGGTCAACGTAGTTCGCTAGACTTTCGCTGTGGGGCTCTTTCATCCCCAACTCCCCGCCGGTTTATCCCGGCGCTTTCGGACAGCCAGCCGATTTTCGCGATCCACCGGCGACCGCAACAAGCGATTTGGCGGGCAACGTCGGCCGTCCAGTCCCGTTACCATGGGCTGCTGAGCGCTGATTATTCAACCCAAGGGTCGTAGGAACCGAAACACCACAGATGCCCCTCCGGATCACGCGCGGCGTAGAAGAGACCTCGGTCCTGTTGATCCTCGATCGGCGTTACGATCTCGGCTCCGGCCGCCACCGCCTGTTCGTAGTGCGCATCGACGGCTTCCACGACGATGTAAGGGCCTTGGGTCACACGGTCGCCTTTGTTCGGCACGGCCAATAGCTTGCCGAACTCATCTTCGCGCGCCGTTCCCACCATGATCATTCCGTTACCCAGCGTGAGCTGAGCGTGCCGAATGGTTCCGCGCTCGCCTGCCACGACGAGATGTCTCTCGAACCCAAACGCCTTGCAAAGCCAGTCGATCGCCGCCGGCGCGTCCTTGTAGCGTATGCCGGGAATGATGTTGCCCTTCGTCACGTCGATTCCGCCTCACCCGGCTGAGCGCGTAACTTGTACCTGTATCGTCCTCGTTCGCGGACGATTGTCGAAATCAAGCAAGATGACTTGTTGCCAGGTCCCCAGAGTCAGCGTGCCGCCGACAATGGGAATCGACAGCGACGGTTTCATCAGCGCCGCTCGCAAATGGGAAAACCCGTTGCCGTCGCCCCAAGCCTCGTTGTGCTTGTAATCGGCGTCCATCGGGGCGATGCGATCGAGAGCTGTTTTCAGATCAGCCACCGCCCCAGGTTCGTATTCGATCGTCGAAAGAGCCGCCGTCGAGCCGACGACGAAAACATGCGCGACGCCTTCCACAACGTCCGCCGCCTCGCAGATCTTTCGAACCTCGGAAGTGATGTCGAGGATATCCGTGAAACCGCGCGTCGAGACGGTAAACTCCATGCCGGTATTATCGGACGGCGTGCGCCGCCGAACAAGGCAGGTATTGGTCAGGCCAGAAGCTGCTTCACCACATGCGCGGGCTCGACGCCGGTCAGCTTGGCGTCCAGACCTTGGAACCTGTGGGTGAAGCGCTCGTGGTGGATCCCGAAAAGATGAAGGATCGTCGCTTGGAAGTCGCGGATGTGGACCGGGTCTTTGACGATGTTGTAGGAGAAGTCGTCGGTTTCCCCGTGCACCACGCCGCCCTTGACGCCGCCGCCGGCCATCCACAGGCTGTAGCAGCGAGGGTGGTGATCGCGTCCGTAGTCGGTGGGCGTGAGCTTACCCTGCGAGTAAATCGTGCGACCGAATTCGCCGCCCCAAATCACGAGCGTGTCTTCGAACAGGCCGCGCTCCTTGAGGTCTTGGATCAACGCATAGCTGGCCTGATCGGCGTCGCGGCTCTGCGCCGGCAGAACTTCCGGCGCGAAGGAATGCACGTCCCAGCCGCGGTGGTAGATTTGAACGAAACGTGTGCCGCGCTCGATCAGTCGGCGGGCCATCAGAGCGGCGTTTTGGAACTTGCCGGGTTCCTTGGCTTCCTCGCCCCAACGCTTGAAGGTACTTTCCGGTTCGCTCGACAGATCGCTCATCTCCGGGACCGAGGCCTGCATCCGAAAAGCCATCTCATACTGTTCGATGCGGGCCAGCGTCTCCGGGTCGCCGATCTTTTCGTGCTGCATTCTATTGAGCTCGTTGAGCCCGTCCAGCATCTTGCGCCGCACATCGGTCGACACGCCGTCGGGATTCTTGACGTAGAGCACGGGGTCGGCTCCGGTCCGCAGGCCGACGCCCGCGTATTTCGCCGAAAGAAAACCGGAACTCCACAGCCGCGCCGAAATCGCCTGGACACCCGCCTTCGGGTGACTGCGCTCGGCGTTCATGACGGCGAAGGTCGGAAGGTCTTCGTTCATGCTGCCCAACCCATAAGCCAGCCACGAACCGATGCAGGGTCTGCCCGCCACCTGGCGTCCGGTCTGAATAAACGTAATCGCCGGCTCGTGGTTGATGGCCTCGGTATTCATCGAACGGATGACGGCAATGTCATCGGCCATCTTGCCCACGTTCGGCAAAAGTTCCGAAATCCACGTTCCGCTCTCGCCGTGTTGGTTGAATTTGAACACGGAGGGTGCGATCGGGAAGCGCGACTGCCCCGACGTCATCGTGGTCAGACGTTGGCCCTTACGGATCGAGTCCGGTAGGTCCTTGTCGTACCAATCCTTCATCTTGGGCTTGTAATCGAGCAGGTCCATCTGCGGCGGCGCGCCCATCGCGTGCAGGTAAATGCAGCGCTTGGCCTTGGGCGCGAAATGCGGCAGAAACGGCAGACCACCGATCGCTTCGTCGGCCTTGGGGCTGCCGAGCCCGTGTTCGGCCATCAGGCTCGCGAGGGCGATGCCGCCGATGCCGCTCGCTCCGCGGGCGAAAAACTGTCGGCGAGTTTCGGCCAGTACGGTTTCGTCGGATGGATGCATGGTAATTCTCCTTCTATCGTTTCGCTGGAACTTCACTAGAACTAAAGTTCAACTGGTCGGCGATCGTGCGTCGACTACGACTATTTGTTCAGTACTTCGTCCAAGTTCAGCAGTTGATTAGCGACCATGGTCAGCGCGGCGGATTCGACCTCCGGCAGCGCCTGGTCGGGCTCGGACTCGCCGGTCGCGAGCAGTCGCGCGGCTTCGTCGCCGTTGGCACCATAGTAACGCAAAAACTGTTGATAAGCACGCTTGGCGACCTCGCGCTCTTCGGCTTCGAGCGGACGCGCCATCACGCGCATCGTCATGTAGTCGAGACGTCGATCGAGGTCGTCGCCCATCTCTTCGATGGCTGCCTGGGCCAAGAAGCGAGCCGCTTCGACGAACTGCGGATCGTTGAGCGTCACCAGCGCTTGCAGTGGCGTATTCGTGCGCTCGCGCCGGATCGTGCAGCTCTCTCGCGTCGGCGCGTTGAAAACGTCCATTGACGCCGGCGGCGCGGATCGTTTCCAGAAGGTGTACATGCTGCGACGATAGAGTTTATCGCCGTGGTCCTGCTTGTAGTCGCGCGTATTGCTGCCGAGCATCGCGACGGTTTCCCAGACGCCATCGGGCTGGTAAGGCTTAACGCTCGGGCCGCCGATCGTTGAGTTCAGCAACCCGCTCGAAGCCAGCGCGTAGTCGCGGACCACTTCGGCGTCCATCCGGAACCGCGAGCCGCGCGAAAGCAGACGGTTCTCGGCGTCTTTTTCCAGCTTCTCGGGCGTCGTCGTCGCCGATTGACGATAGGCCGCCGAAGTGAGCATCAAGCGGAACAATTGCTTCACATCCCAACCACCGTCGCGAAATTCGGCCGCCAGCCAGTCGAGCAGCTCGGGATGCGATGGCGGCTCGCCCTGCGAACCGAAGTCTTCGCTCGTCCTGACCAGCCCGGTCCCGAAAACCTCCTGCCAAAAGCGATTGACGGTCACCCTGGGAGTCAGCGGATTGCTGTCAGCCACGAGCCAACGCGCCAAGCCCATGCGGTTGCGCGGCGCCGAGGCCGGCATCGGAGGCAAGGCGGGCGGCGTCTCGGCGGCGACCAAATCCCGTTTCTGGTCATACATCCCGCGATGGAGAATGTGCGCCTCGGGCATTTTCCCGGCAATCTCCTGCATCACATGCGTGACGCCTCCACGACGGCGGATTTCGCGATAATCGAGTTCCGCCTCGCGGCGAGCGGCGAGCAGCTTGCGATATTTCTTGTTCTTGAGATTCAAGTAGTAAAGCCGCAGGGCCTCGCGCTGCTCGGCGCTGAGCTGCTCGGGAGTCTTTTCTCGCGCGGCTTCGATCGCCGACCAGCGTGAAACCAACCGCGCCTCCTCCGCATTGACGGCGCGGTTGAAAATGCGGAAGTCGGCGATGGCGCCGCCGGCGAAGAACGCGGGCTCGTAGGTGTCCTCGGACTTCCGCGTGCTCATGCCCAGCAGGAACGGTCGATCGGTCTGAATCGTCCCCTTGATCTTTTCGAAGTATTCACTGCCTTGGGTCGGCAGCACCTCGCCGTTGAGGAAAAGGTCGAGCCCGGCTCGCTCTCCGCTGCCGTCGTAGGTCACGGTGATGTGGTTCCAACTGCCCATCTCGAGCTGCTGCAGATGCCCGGTGTAAATCTCAACGGTCTCACCCTTGTCTCCGTAAAGATGAAATCCGGGCAAGCGCGCAAGAAAGGCGCTGATCGTCAAAGCCCATCCGCGGTTTTCGTCGTCTTGATCAATTTGGCTCAGCACCGCGAAGCGGTCTTCCTCTTTCGGCATGAAAAGCTCGATCGCCAGGGAAAACGGCTTCTCGGCGTCAAGCGGGAAATTCGGCAGTTCGGTTGACGACTCGTCCGCGAAGTGAATCGCCTTGCTGCCGGGTTCGGGCCCTTCGCCGAGCGTGACTCCCTCGTTCAACTCGACCTTCGCCTTCTTGCCATGGATCATCGCGTAAGGCTTGTCGCCGACCCTGAGCGTGAAGATCTCCGCGTCGGCTCCGAGAGGCGCGCTGAGCGAGCGATACTCGCCTTTCTTAAGCCATGCTTTGAATTTGCCCTCCGACGAGGCCGCCGTCCGCTCGATCTTTCGCTCGATCTCGGCCACTCGTTTCTTGAGCGACTCCAGGCGAGGACGGTCTTGTATGCTGGGCACAACCACGATCGGAGGCGGGTCCGACACGTTGCCGTCCATCACGTACTGCGTCGTGTTACGGAAAAACGCCGTCAGCGAGTAGAAGTCCTTCTGGGAAATCGGGTCGAACTTGTGGTCGTGGCAAGTGGCGCAGCCGACCGTCAGCCCGAGCCAAACCAGCCCGGTCGTGTCGGCGCGGTCTTTCGCGTAAATGGCTTCGTACTCTTCGTCGATGATCCCGGCTTCGTTCGTCGTCACATTGCAGCGGTGGAATCCGGTGGCGACGAGCTGTTCGAGATCCGGGTTCGGCAGCAGGTCACCGGCGATCTGTTCGACGGTGAACTCATCGAACGGCAAGTTGCGGTTGAAGGCCTGGATAACCCAATCGCGGTAGGGCCACATCTCGCGGTAGTTGTCAACGTGAATGCCGTGCGTGTCGCCGTAACGCGCCGCGTCGAGCCAGTAGCGCCCGCGGTGTTCGCCCCAATGCTCGGACTCCAGCAAACGATCGACATATTTCTCATAGGCGTCGTCGGAGGAATCATTGATGAACGCCTCGACCATACCCGGTTCCGGCGGCAGGCCGGTCAAATCGAGCGCCGCTCGTCGAGCCAGTGTGCCGCGATCGGCTTCCCGCGCGGGCGAAAGACCCTCGTCTTCGAGCCGCGCGAGGATGAAACGGTCAATCGGGTTGCGCGCCCATACCGCGTTTTCGACCTCCGGTTCGGCGGGACGATCAAGCGGCCGAAACGACCAGTGCTGATCCCATGACGCACCTTCCTCGATCCAGCGCTTGAGGATGTCGATCTGTTCGTCGGTCAGTTCTTTTTTCGAGTACGCCGGCGGCATGCGCATGATGTCATTCGAGTGCGTAATGCGCTTGTAGAGCAGGCTCTTCTCGAAATCGCCGGCGACGATCGCCGTGCCGTTGTCCCGTTGGCTGAAAGCACCCTCGCGGGTGTCCATGCGCAGTCCCGCCATGCGGGACTCTTCGTCGGGGCCGTGACACTGGAAACACTTGTCGGAAAGAATCGGCCTTACGTCACGTTGAAAGTCAACGGTCTTTGCGGCCTCCGCGGCGGGCGGGGAAGAAAACAACGCGAGCAAGAAGACGATAACAACCAGGTCAACACGGTGGGCAAAGCGAGACATGACGGAGACGGAATGTAACCTCGAATTGTAGGGCAAAACCATTTCGCGGGCCAAACAGCAGGCTGATCAGCCCCGAAGTTCTTTTCTCAGTTTACTCGGTCCGACCCATCCGAAGAAAACCCTCCGGATTGTTCGTTTAAGATTATGCCTACGAGCCAAGAAACGTACGTCCGTTTCCAGTCCGAGCCCGCCGAAGCAGCAACCGACTCGCCGGGCGCAAGAAGCCGGAGGATACTCAAAGACCCTACAGTCGCTCGGGCGCCGGTTAACGGGCGAGAGTTATCCCCTGCCGCGCACACGTCTCGGCGCGGCACAAAGCCGGCTACGCGGTCTGGGCCTTGCTCGCGGCTTTTCGCTCCGCCCCCAGGCGCGACGCTCGCGACGCTCGGGTGGCGCCCTCCACCACTCGCCTCACTTCCGATCTCTCGTAGGGTTCCACCAGCAGGTCATACCCGCCCCGCCAAAGCACCTCCGACCAGCAGGCCTCATCCGGGTGGAAGGCATGGACCACGACACTGGCACGGAGGCTCCGATTCACCGGGAATCGCAACAAATCGCTCCAATTCGCATCGGCAAGTGTCAAATCGGTGATCACGACGTCAATGTTCGGGTCGCTTTCGAGCCGTTTGCGGGCTTCTCGAAAGTTTCCGCTGACCTTCACGGCCGCCTGCATCAAATCGAGTTCGAAAAGTAGGGAGGATTGCCGCTTTACGGGGGACATGACGACCAAAACCGCCGGTCTCTTCATCGTCCATTCCTCTCCGCCCACTTTCTTGGACAGCTCTAGCCCGGCAAGCATGCAGCACCTCCTCGCTACACCCAAAGATCGGCTGCATGTCGAGTTTCGTTCAGGGCCGTGCGTGCGAAGCGGCCGGAAAACATGCCAAGCTGAGACCGAGCCCCGTCGACGGGGCTTGGATTCCATGATGCCAATCGTTCGACCCCTGACGATTCTTTGATTGTTGCTGTTGCTCGGGGCGGCGTTGCTTCTCGCTCTTGTTGTCCTCCTTTACACCCAGGTCCAGGAGCACGAGGGCTATTTTTCGCCCGTCTACTCGCCGGACGGAACCGCGGTTTACTTCATTCACCGCGAATCGCAGGGGCTGGTGACCGGGTTTGGCTGGGAATCCTTTACGCCGCCGGCCCATGTCTTCGTCTGGAAAGACCGTTTTTCGCTGCGAAAACTCGATCAGGCGAGCGGCGCGGTCGAGACGCTGCACCGTTGGCCGGACTCGCCGATTGAAGGCCGCCACATTCGCACCTATCGAGGGAGAGCCTTCACCTACCCTCGCACGAGGCTGTCCTGGGTCGAAGGCGCTCAACTCGAATACAAAATCAGTCTCAGTATCCCCGTTCAGCCGAGCGCCGAACAGCATTACGTCAGCCGCATGTGGAATAACGTGGAAAATCGCCTCATTGAAGAGGGGGATTGGACCCAGGGTTGGACTTCGACCGCGGGAGACGACGTGTCGCCGCTCTCCGCCGATTGGGAATTAATTCTCGCCAAAGGGAGCGAAACTTATCCCTGCGCCGTCGCCGCCTTCAATTCCCGCGAGCAAACCGTACGGGTACTGCTGGAGACGGACGGATGCCCCGACGTCTATCCCGACGGCATCCGCGCGGCCGACCTTGCACCCCAAGCACGCCGGCCCTCGATCGAGCGCATCCAAGAACTTACTGACGTTCAGGAACGGTTGACGCAGGAATCGCTCGACGCGGGAATGTCGGAATACGAAGCGTCACTTCACGTCAGCCGCCGCATGCGGGATCTCGGCTACTATCCCAAGCCGCCGCAGCTGATCGCCCGCCGACTCGGGGCCGACGAGGCCGAGCGATTCCGGCGGGAAGGCGACCAGGCCGCCCTATTCCCCATCGAGGAAATGCAATTTCGCGTGGGCCTCTTCACCGACATCGAAAAGGCGACCGACAACCCCGGCGAAGAGTTCGACAAGGCCGGAAAATATATCATTCACAGCGACTACACGACCAGCCAATCACTGAACGCTTTCCTCGACGCGGAGACGAAAACCTTTTACGTCGAACGCAGCGGGGAGATTTACGAAATGACGATCACAGAACGCGAGGAAGCTCGACGCCGCCCCAACCCGTGAAGCCGGCAACCGCGCGCGGGGGGCCGAGAAATCGAAGCAAGGCGTGGACGGAAGTCCACGCTCCCGCTCGCGCCGCCTATTCCTCGGTCACGTTACCCCGCTCAGGACCCGCCCGCGATGCCCAGCGCCTTCATTTTGCGGTAGAGGTGGCTGCGTTCGAGCCCCAGTGCTTCCGCCGTGCGCGACATGTTGCCGCCGAGTTCATCCAGCGTTTTCAGGACGTAATCGCGTTCATAGGCTTTGCGGGCTTCTTCCAAACTGGCGAAACGAGCCTGCCGCCGAGCCCTGTCCGCCGTGCGTCTCTCGCTCGAGAGCCCCAGTTCACCGACCCCGATCTCGGTCTGCGCGGTCATGATGACGACTCGTTCCATCAGGTTGCGAAGCTCGCGCACGTTCCCAGGCCAGCTTCGCGTCGACAGCGCTTCCCTCGCCTCGGCGGTCAGCCGCCGCGGCCGGCGCCCGTAGGCCGAGCAAAACTCGTCGAGAAAGTATCCCGCCAGCATCGGGATATCTTCCTCGCGCTCGCGCAACGGCGGAACATGGAACGGAATCACGTTGAGGCGATAGAAGAGGTCTTCGCGGAAATTGCCGCGCTCGATCTCCTCTTCAAGGTCTTTGTTCGTCGCCGCGATGACGCGGGTGTCGACTTGCACCGTCCGCGACGACCCAACCGGTTCGAAGCGCTGCTCTTCGAGTACCCGCAGCACTTTGGCCTGGGTCTTGAGGCTCATGTCGCCGACTTCGTCGAGGAACAACGTCCCGCCGTCCGCCTTCTGAAACTTGCCTGTCTTGTCCTCATGCGCCCCGGTGAACGACCCCTTGCGATGCCCGAACAGTTCGCTTTCGATCAGCTCTTCGGGAATGGCGGCGCAGTTGACCTCGATAAAGGCCCCGTCGGCGCGGCGGCTCTGGGCGTGCAGCGCGCGGGCAACCAGCTCCTTGCCCGAACCGCTCTCGCCGAAGATCAAAATGCGGCCGTTGGTCGGGGCCATCAAGGCCAGCTGTTGCCGCAGAGCCTTGATCTGAATGCTCTCGCCGATGATGTCGTAACGGGAAGGCAGCTGCGCCCGCAGGTTGGTATTCTCCGCCAACAAGCAGCGGTGCTCGAAAGCGTTCTTGACGGTAACCGTGACTTTTTCAAGCGACAGCGGCTTCTCGAGAAAATCCAGAGCACCCAGCTTCGTAGCCCGGACCGCGGTTTCAATTGTTCCGTGGCCGGAGATCACCACCACTACCGGACGTTGGGAGACATCCAGCCCGCCGATGCGCTCAAGCGTTTTGAGCCCGTCGATCGTCGGCAGCCAAATGTCGAGTAAAACAACGGGATAGTTCTTGGATTGGAGGAAGCGCAAGCACTCCTCGCCGGTTTCCACGGCGTCGACCTCATATCCCTCGTCTTCGAGAATCCCGGTCAGCGATTCCCGAATGCCGATTTCGTCGTCAACGACAAGAACCCGTTTCCGCATCAAGCACTCACTCCGGCGGGAGCGGCAACGCGGCTTGCCGCCGTCGGCACGTCGACAATAAATCGGCTGCCTGTCGGGCTGCGGTCTTCCACGCGAATGGCGGCGTGATGCTCACTGAGAATGCGGTTGACGATCGCCAACCCCAACCCGGTGCCGCGCCGCTTGGTCGAGAAATAGGGCAGGAAGAGCTTCTCTTTGTCCTCGGCGGAAATGCCCTGGCCCGAGTCGGCGACGACGATCTCGACGTGCTCGGGATCAAGGCCGGCGGCGGTGTGGATGGAAATCTCACGAACCAGCGATTCCTCGACCGCCGCAGCGGCATTGTCGATCAAGTTCACCAGCACGCGCTTGAACTGCTCGGGGTCGATGAACACGGCGGGAAGGTCCGCGCCCAGGTCCTTGTCGATGCGCACGCCCTCCAGCCTGCCTTCGAAAACGTCGAGCGCGTCGGCGACCACGGCGTTGAGATCGGCTTCGCGGGGCTGGGCGGCGGGCAGCCTGGCGAACTGCGCGAATTCATTGACCAGCGTTCCCAGGGTGCCGACCTCCCGCACGATCGTCGAGGTGCACTTGTCGAGGCTTTCCTCCAGCTCGCGGCGCCGTGCCGGGTCGTCCGTCATCCCGAAGCGATCGACGAGCCGACTCATGCGTTCGGCGGAGAGGGCGATCGGCGTCAGCGGGTTCTTGATTTCGTGCGCCAGGCGGCGGGCCACTTCGGTCCAGGCCTCGGTTTTTTGGGCGCGCAACAGCTCGGTCGTGTCTTCGACGACGATCACAAACCCGGGCGGCGGCGCCGGGGCGGCGGCTTCTTTTTCGAGCGCCGAGACGGTCACCGAGGCATGGAGCAACCTTCCCCGGTTTTGGAAGACGAACTCGCGGTTGGCCAACCCGGTACGGCGGGCGCGCTTCATCATGTGGCGCAGCTCGTCGTGGTCCTCGGCGGAAAACAGGTCTTCGAGTCGGTGCGCCCGCTCGACCTTTTCGCCCGAGAAGATCGCATCGAGACCGGCGTTGACCTTCTGAATCGCGCCGTCGTCGGAAACCGACATCACGCCGGGCGTGATGCTTTCGAGAATGGCGTCGATGAAACGCCGCCGAGCGTCAAGCTCCGCGTTGGCGCCGGCCAGATGGGCGTTGCTTTGTTCCAGCTTGCGGCGGTGCGACTCGAGTTGCTGCGTCATGCGGTTGAATGACTGCACCAGCGCCCCCAACTCGTCCACGGCCGTGGTTTTTACGCGATAGTCGAGGTGGCCGCTCGATAGCTCACCGGTGGCTTCGACGAGCGCCTCGATGGGCACAATGATTTGCTTCGAAAGAAACAGCGCCAACCAGGTCGCGACGAAGAGAACGAAAAGAGCGACCAAGGCCAAAATACCGAAATACAAATAGCGATACTCGCGATGTTCGCGTTGCAGCGTGGCGTAGTGGCGAACCTGCTTTTCCATTTCCGCGCTGCGCTCGAGTAAGTCATCGGGAATCCGCCAGGCGACTACAACGCGGCTACCGCTTCCGCCGCCGACGGGCGCTCCGGCCACGATCCGATTGCCGTCAAGCACCGAGAAAACCCCACTCCCCCGCTCCGACTCGGGAGCCGAATCAAGAGGCCCCCCCACCGACCCTTCGATCAAGTCCCCGGAACGAAACTCCACCCAGGGCTTGGTCTCGCCGTTGCGAAGCAGCGCGACGTAGTGGGCATGGATCACCTCGGCGAGGCCTTTGAGCCGCGAGCCGGCCTGCGCACGGGTCTCGCTCGGGTCTTCGGCGGAGAGCGCCGCGATTTCGGGCAACGAGGCGATCCAGGCCGCGTCGTTTTCCGTCTTCTCGCGCATCATCTCTTGGAGCTGACGAACCAACTCTTCGGAGCTTTTTTGAATTTGGATCGTCGGCTGGCTGAACCATTTGTCGAGAGTGCGGTTCAGCACCACGAAGGAAAACCAAGCCAGGCACAGCACCGGCACGATCGAAAGCGCGAAAGCCCCCAGCACCAGCTTGGTCTTGATGCGCGACCCCAGCCGATTGTCACGACGTTCAAAATAAAGCCGCAGCAGCAGCCGAAAGACGATGAACCCGAGCGTGACGACGCCCAGCACCACCAGCGTCGAAATCGCCCAAAGCACCACCGTTTCCGTCGGGCCGCTGGGGCTGAATTCACCGAAATCGAGAGAGGTCTGCCAGAAGGCGAGGAAGACCAGCACGACGAGCAGGATGCTCGACGACGCCAAGGAAATCCGCTGATGCTTCCGTTCCATGGCGATTCTTCGGAGGGCCGAAAACCGGCCCGCCGGACCCGTTGCCGGCGTTCCTTTTCGGTTTTCCGTGGGACGCGCAGACGCCCTGAAAACGTCGGAACTGAGTATAACAAAGGGACTTGGTCGATCTTTGTCGCCCAGGCGGGAATGAGCTGCAATAACTATTAACGCCCGTCAACAGAAGAATCAAACATGAAATACGAATTCCTCATCGATACCTACGAAACCGAGCGCTTGAAGGTCCTCAGCGTGTGGAGCATGTTTCGCGACGAGGATCTGTCGCGCCGGCCGCACGCGACCGACCCTCGCGGGCGCAGCGTTCATGAGCACTTTGTCCACCAATGCGTTGGGGAAAACCTGTGGTTCCTCAACATTCTGGGGATCGATGTCGGCGCACCGCCCCTACCGGCCGAGGAAACGCGTCTGGAGTTTATTCGCCGCTACGCCGAGGACTCCGGTAAACGCTTGCAAGCCCTGCGGGAGAAACCCGACGGCTGGTGGGAAGAGGAAGTGAAGTTTTTCGATACTCGCCGCTCGCGAGCTTGGGTTATGGTGCGCCGCATCGCCCACACCTCACACCACCGCGGTCAACAAACCGCCCTGTTGCGAGTGTTCGGTCACGACCTGCACAGCAACTACGGACCGACCGCCGACACCGGCGGGCTGCCGGCCAACAAAGCTCTGGTTATCTATCCCTACCAGGACCTCGATGCTCTGCTCGAAGGCGAGACCGCCGGCGGCCGCAAGGCGCCATTGCCCGGCCCGGGAGATTCTCCCGCTACTGAAAGGCCCTGATCGCGGTTCGCGTTCGGGCTCCCGGTAAAGTCGTCGGGGGCTACAGCTCCTTGATCCGAATGTCCTTGAAACGAACTTCGAGCGGCGGACCCGAGTGGATTTGGGGCGCAATCACTCCTTCGCGCGCAATCGACGCATCTTCTTCGTGGTAGTCGGCCGTCGTTTCGCCGTTGATCGAAAGACGGATATGGTCGTCGTTGGCGTAGACCTCGTAGTCATTCCAATCGTTGGGCTTGAGGATGCGGTCGATCAAGGCCGCGTCGGCCTCGACCAAGGTGATGCGGCGCCGTGACTCGTCGTAAAGATTGCCCCACCAAGTGGGTCCCCCATCGGCCTGATAGCCGATCATCTCCGTTGACCCCTCTTCGCGTTTGCTGCGAAGTTGCACGCCGGTGTTGCCGTCGTTGTTCAGCAAATGAATCTTGAAGCGCAAGATGAAATTGCCGTAGGTCTTCTCGGTCCCCAGGAAATCGTTGTAGTCAAGTCCTGGCGAGCGACCGACCAGGGCGCCGTCCTCCACCAGCCAAAGCTTGGTGTCTCCCTCCCAACCGCTGAGGTCTTTGCCGTTGAATATCGAGACAAAGCCTTCCTCGGACGGCGGGGCGGGGGCTTCCTCGGATGTCGGGGCGGACTCTTCCACGGGATCCCCCGCGCATCGGAAAGCAGCAGCCCCCGCGGCCGTCGCGCTTCCGGCCAGAAAACGCCGACGCGATAGACGGCGGGAATAAAGAGATGCTTGCATCATGGACAGCCTCTCGTTCGAAAACGTTACAAGCCGACCATCCTATCGAATACGGTCACGAAATTGCTAGTCCGGCCGCTCGCGCCGCTCGAAACACCACCTTGCGCCAAAGCTGATGCGCGCGGAACGGCCGGACTCGCGCACCGCCGCACATTGACAGCGCCGGGCCTGTGTGTCTATAACCACAAGCAGACCTCCGGCATCGCGCCGGCCCCAGGAGTTGAACGATATGCGCACATCTCTGCCGATTTTTGTCGCCGCCGCCCTCGCTTTCGCCGGTTGCGGGCCGCAACCGGAAACACCGTCATCCACCGACAGCGCGCGCCTCGAAGCCGTGCCCTTCAACGCCGTGCAAGTCGACGATTCATTTTGGCGGCCTCGCATCGAGACCAATCGCACCGTTACGATTCCCACGAATTTCGAGAAGAGCGCGGAGACCGGACGGATCAGCAATTTCGCTCGAGCCGGGGGGCTCGAAAAAGGTCCGCATCAGGGCAAACACTACGACGACTCCGATGTCTTCAAGATCATCGAAGGCGCCTCCTACTCGCTGGCGCAAACGCCCGACCACGAACTCGACGCCTATCTCGACGGATTAATCGCCAAGATCGCGGCGGCGCAGGAAGACGACGGCTACCTCTACACGATCCGCACGCTGGGCGCCGCCGAGGGACACGACTATGCGGGCGATGAGCGCTGGGATTACCTGGTTCACAGCCACGAGCTCTACAACGTGGGCCACATGTACGAAGCAGCGGTTGCCCACTACCGCGCGACGGGCAAGCGCACTCTGCTCGATGTGGCGACAAAGAACGCCGACCTGATAGTGGCGAACTTCGGGCCGGGCAAGAATCACGACGTTCCCGGGCACGAGGAAATCGAGATCGGACTTGCGAAGCTCTACCAAGTCAGCGGCAAGCAAGAATATCTCGACTTGGCGAAATTCTTCGTCGACCAACGAGGCCGTCACGAGAATCGCACGCCCGGCGGCGTGCTCGGCCCCAATGATCACGGCGGAGGGCCGGAATACGCCCAAGACCACATCCCCGTCACCGAGCAAACCGAGGGCGTGGGCCACGCCGTGCGCGCGTTATATCTCTACTCGGGTGTGGCGGATGTCGCGGCGCTCACCGCTGACGAAAGCTATCTTCCCGCCCTCGATAACCTTTGGCGCAACTTGGTCCACCAGAAAACGTACCTGACCGGCGGGCTGGGCAGCAGCCGCAAGGGAGAGTCGTTCGGGCCGGCCTATGGATTGAAAAATGCAACGGCGTACAACGAAACCTGCGCGGCAATCGCAAGCATCCTGTGGAATCACCGCCTGTTTCTGCTGCACCGCGACGCCGCGTATCTGGACGTCCTGGAGCGGACTCTCTATAACGGCGCTCTCTCGGGCGTCGCTCTGGACGGCAACACGTTCTTCTATCCCAACCCGCTCGCCGCCGACGGCAAGACGAAATTCAATCAGGGAACGGCAACGCGCGCGCCGTGGTTTTCAACGTCCTGTTGCCCGACGAACATTTCGCGCTTTCTACCGTCGATGCCGGGATACCTTTACGCCACCCAGGGCAGTGACCTCTACATCAATCTTTTCGCCGGCAGCCGCGCGGAGGTCGAAACCGCGTCCAACCGCCTCGCGGTCACCCAACAAACCGAATACCCCTGGGAAGGCGACGTGAGCATTTCGATCAAGCCTGAGCGGGTGGAGGAATTCACGGTCTACCTGAGGGTTCCCGGATGGGCGCGCGGCGAAGTCTTGCCGGGCGGCTTGTACAGCTACGCCGAGAAGCCTGGGGCGGTTTCGATCGAAGTGAACGGCGACGCCGTGCCGGTCGAGCTCGAGCGAGGTTTCGCCCGCATCCGCCGCAACTGGCATGCCGACGATACGATTCGGCTGCGCCTGCCCACCGAAGTTCGCCGCGTCACGAGCCGCGAGGAAGTCGCTGAAAACAGCGGTCGCGAGGCCGTCGAGAGAGGCCCGCTGGTTTACTGTGTCGAGGGCGTCGACAACGGCGGGTCAGTCGAAGGAGTGAGCCTCGGCCCCGACGCGGAATTTGTCGTAAGCCGCCGCGACGATCTGCTCGGCGGCATCAACGTCGTCGAGTGGAACGGCTTTACCGCCGTGCCCTACTACGCCTGGTCCAACCGCGGCGCGGGCGATATGGCTGTCTGGCTTCCGGCGAAGTGACGGGGCTGAGCGGCCGATCGAATCTTGATTATCGACTTCCGGTTTTCGTCAGGCGGCACTTTCCGAGGGTTAGGATGGGGACATGAGTACGAAGCTCGAAAAACGGCCCGAAAAATCCATTCCGCGGCCGCCCAAAGCGAGAGCCGGGCTGTCTAAGGCGGCGGTTGACCGCTGTATCGCCGAAGGGTTGGAAGACATTCGGAATGGATAAAAGGCCCTTACAGCGATGGCGATAGCTTCTTGAAGGCACTGCGCGACGATGCAACCTGAGACTTTCGCGGCTCCCTCCTTTCTGTAACTGAGCATGAACATCTACCGCACGAAGCGGTTGCTGAAAAGCTATGCCGACGCGCCGCGGGAAGTGCGACGAGCTTTTGATAAGCAGTTGCTACCGCTGTTGGACAATCTGCAACACCCTTCTCCGAGGCCAAGAAGTATGACGAAGCGAACGATGTGTGGCAGGCTCGGGTCAACCGCGATTGGCGATCCTACTTCAAGGTCGAGGGCGGTGTGTACTACATCGTCGACATGACCCCGCATCCCAAGTGACGAAGGTCCCTATCGCCGAATCAAAGCGCAGCCGGGGATCCCAGACCAACTCCACATTTTCCCTGATACCGAGTAATGCCCGAATTGCCCCCAAATTGACACACCCCGCTCGCTGCCGGCAAGATGATGGCTGCGGGCAACCCCGGTCCTTGCCACTCGCGCGCAAGTGGCGGAATTGGCAGACGCGCTAGGTTCAGGTTCCAATGAATCGGGTTGCGTCGAGTCGCCCCTAGTCGCAAGTCGGTGATTCTATTAGAGCGGCAGTCGCCTCGATTTGCCCCCATTCGCGTCACGACAAGGCAACTTTTTGGTTAGCGTTAGGGTTGTCTCGACACCTCACAGCCGACGACCTTTTCCGGGGACGCCCGAATCCCCAAAAGGACTGCGCGGAAGGGTTCCCCGCGTGTTCACGCCAAACGCTCGAAATCCATGCAATTCTATTCCCTTCCTCTCGCCTGATCGTCGGGGACGCGTTTTCGTTGGCGCTCAGACGTCCAAAGCGTGCGCTTCAGAGTCACCGCAACCCTCGGTGTGGGAAGCAGGTTAGGCAATAAAATACTGCAAGACACTCCAAAAACTCTCCCTCTATCCGCCCTGGAAGCCCTCGCAGAAGGCCTAAGTTGGTGCGAACAAATAAGTTACGCGATCGACCGCTTTTTGAGGCCGGAAATCAAATATATTGGTTTTTAGAGCGGTCAGCAAAGGCGGGGCGCAGCCGCTCGTCAGCGTTCGATCGCTGCGAGGACCGACCTCCGCATAGCTGTTGAGAAATAATTTCTCATCCAACAATGACGCCGTGGCAGCGGCGCGGGCGGATGCCTGGAGGCGGGAAAACGGCTTGGCTCAATAGGGTTGGCCCTGCTACGATCGGCAGTACAATTTTTGTGTCCAGGGCCGACACGAGGGCCGACCTGCGTCAAGTGCCGATCGCGGATCGTGCGCTAGCGGCGGTTGCGCCGTTGCTTGCGGGCTTCGGCGTTCCCGCCGCCGTTACGCGTGCCGGTCGAGCTGGCGATCAGCGGGGAGAGGCTATTGCGTCAGAGTTCGGGAGTGTTCCCGGTCTCGCCCCTCTTCGCTATTCGCAGTTGCAGAGGTCGTCCTGAAAAGAGATTTCGCCGCCGTTGCCAAACTCGTCACAGTCACCGTGGTTGAAATGCCGACTGCTTTTGTCGAAATGGCACATCAGAGTCTTGCTTTGACCAGCGGCGACCGGTTCGGGGCTGACGCCGACGATGGCAAGAGCGAGCGCTACTACAAAACCTATAGCAATAAACTTCTTCATGTTTGTCTCCTATTCAGAATTCTGATCGAGATGACCGCCGACTCTTGCACCAGCCCACGGACAAAATAAGACTATATCAGGCCGGGTGACCGCTGTAAATAGATCTATGGTAATGTTTTTGCCCCAAGAACCAGGACTGGATGCGGACACCTTGCTCGCCCTGGCGGGCCTCCCACTCCTCGGCGCTGTGCACGTTGCCGGGACGCAGCGCCCGCCCCCCCTTCGTTTTGGCGTTCAGGCAGTCCGGCGGTCACACGGGCAAAGCCGCTCGACGAAGGTCCCCAGATCCTCAACTAATCCGGGAGACGAGATCAACCTTACCCTCGTTGGCCCGACCCGACTCGACTCGCCTCGACCGCGAGACGACCAACCGGAGGCGACTTCGCGGGAGCACTTTTTGCAGTTGCGCCCTTGGCGTTCGCTTCGAAAAGACCATCCGCCGACACTGTGGCGTGTTCGCGATTGGAGGCCCTCTACCCCTCAAACCGCCTATGAATCGGGGTCTATGTGGACATCTGTGTGGACAGGGCCATCGGGGAGCGAACGATGATGCCCGTAAGTTATTGAAAAGATTGGTCGGGCCGCCGAGATTTGAACTCGGGACCTCTTCCACCCCAAGGAAGCGCCAGCCAACCACTTACGAGTCATCCCGATGCAAACAAACAACTTACACCTTCCGTCTTTGCGGGAGAAGTGCGGGAATTGTGCGGGATCTTGCGAATTGTGCGGGATTTTGCGGGAGAAAAATCTAGGCTCGACGGGGTGGCTCCCCCGCTTAGTATTCTCCGCGCATGGCGCGGCGGTAGTGTCTGACCCAGGGCGATCGTAGCAGCCGTCTGCCTCAGCTTGGGTTCACTTCCAGGCTCGTCTGGTTGGACACCACTCGAAAAGCGGCCTGTAAATGGAACCCCTAATGGAACCCCAAAAACGAGGGACACTCCCGCACAACCGACAGACTGGCCCAATGTCGTTGAGTGGTGCTCCATCGCTGTTGGGCCGCAGCAGAAGTACACCAGAAAAAAAGACCCGCCCGGCACCATTTACCAGGCGGGGATGAATCAATCATCAAGACAAGGAGTTGGGAGTTCATCTCCCGTCACAGCCTAATCAAACAACCTTTACAGCCTAGCACAACCTTAAGACCGGTGCACCACATGACTGGCTCAACTTTCCCCTTGGGCCTGATCCGAAGACGGACCCAACGACCCAGGAGAGCAAGGCTGCCTGAAACGCCGATTTACATACAATCCCTCCCTCTTCTGCCGACGTGAATTCGATTCAGGCCCGTCAGCCCCCGTAAACCTCCCTGAAACGCCTCAAAACAAACCCTTTATTCTGTGAATGCGTACGAAGACAGTACGATTAAGATACTCCGACAAACTCTCCCTCTGTCCGCCCGAAACCCTCAACAGACGGCCTATTGAGTCTCGCATAATATCCTGTCAATCGAGACAAAGAGAAGACTGTTTCCAGAAAGCGGTAATCAAGCGCGGTTTGCGGCGCATGCGCCGCAGCGTTTTGCGGGCACGTTCGTCGAGTTCCCAGTAGTCCTTCGGACAGACGTTCGGCAACTCGTGCTGTTTCCAGTACGCCCAGATGTATTCCACCGGATTCAGCTCCGGCGCATACGCCGGCAAATACTCCGTCACGATATGGCCTTGCGAGAGTTCAATGAACTCTCGCACCATCCGACTGCGATGCGCCGGCAAGCGGTCCCAGACGATCATCAACGGGCCGTCCATGTGGCGAACCAAGGCCTGCAGAAAGTCGATGACCTCCAACTCGCCAATCGCGCCGGGATAGAGCCGAAAGTAAAAGTTGCGCAACGTCAACCCGGCCGACACCGAAAGCTTCTGCCAATTGAAGTTGAACTCCAGCAGCGGCGTCTCGCCGCGCGGCGCCCAGGTGCGGCAACGATGCGGCTTCTGACTCCATCCGCTTTCGTCGATGAAGACGATCGTGCGGTCTTGTTTGCGGGCTTTTTTTTAATGGCCGGCCACCTCTTGCACTTCCAGTCGCGGATGGCCTCTTCGTTGCGCTCGCGGGCTTTGCCGACCGGGCGTTGCGGGCTCCAGCCGAGCGCCCGCAGGATCTTCCAGACATGGCCCTCGTGATAGCGCACGCCGAACTCGTCTCGGATCAGACGAGCCACCCGCGGACAGCTCCACAACGGCGTCGGGAAGCCGTGCGCCTCGGGGCCTTCGAGCAGCAGGATCTCCAGGCGTTCGAGCTGCGTGGCGTCTAATAGCGGCTTGCGGCCGGCGCGGCCGGCCTTGCGCAGCCCGGCCTCGCCTTGCGCCAGGTACTGTCGTCGCCACTCACTGACGGTTTGGCGGGCGACTGTCAGACGCCTGGCGGTTTCGGACTGATTGAGTCCTTCATCGAGCAAACGCATCGCTTCGAAACGGCGTTTCTCCAATGCTTCGAAATCGCGGCGCTTTCCTTTCGGTGTTCCCATACATAAGAATACGTACGGCAACACCAAAAAATGTCACTCTATTTTGCGAGACTCAATAAGTTGGTGCGAAAAAAGCAAGTTACGCGTTCGACTGCTCTTTGAGGCCGGATGTTCAAATATATTGTCTTCAGAGTAGTCAGCAAAGGCGGGGCGCAGCCGCTCGTCAGCCTCGATCACTGCTAGGACCGACCTCCGCATACCTGGCGAGAAATAGTTTCTCGTCAACCAATGACGCCGGGGGAGCGGCGCGGGCGGATGCCTGGAGACGGGCAAAGCGACGTGGCTCAAACCCGGATTTCCACTTTAGTTTCGGTTCTGCTAACCATCGGGTGGACTCGGACGCCTTTATTTATGCGGGCTTGAAAGCACTCAAGGCGCTGAGGAGATCAACACCCAATGGGTGAAAAAGAAAACAAACCGTTTCAGCTCACCTTCAATGGATTTCTCAAGGTCGATTTCCAAGGATCGCGAGTCACCTCGGATGGCGGGCTGATTCTCATTCGCGAACTGGACGAACGACTCGGACTAGGCAAGCTGATAGACGAGCATCTGACGGATTCGCGGCAAGGCTCGAACAAGAAGTTCCCGTTCGTCGATCTGCTGCGACAGTCGGTCTACTCCCGCTTGGCGGGCTACGAGGATCTCAACGACGCCGTTCGTGTCTCCGCCGATCCAACCTTTCGGCTGATTGGCTCGAAGAAGAACTGGGATCGCGGCGCGGCGCTGACCTCCCGGCTGCAGAGCTTCGAGACCGCCATGCTCGCCGGCGACGAGAATCTGATCGGGCTGATGGCGGTGAACCGCGAGTTGATCGCGCAAGCCGAGGCCGGTGATGACTCCGAGTGCGTCGTGCTGGACATGGACTCTACCGAGAGCCCCGTCCACGGCCGGCAGGAAGGCAGCGCCTACAACGGCCACTTCGAGTCGGTCTGCTACCACCCACTGTTGCTGTTCAACCAGCACGGCGATTGCTTGGCGGCAAAGTTGCGACCGGGCAACGTGTCCAGCGCCGAGGACTGGGACGAGCTGCTGCTGCCGGAAATCGAACGCCAACAGGCGGAGGGCAAACAGGTGACGTTCCGGGCCGATGCCGCCTTCGCCAAGCCGGATATTTACGAGACGTTGGAGGAGCGCGGCGTGGACTACGTGATTCGCATCCCGGCCAACAAGAGCCTGGAGCTGGAGATCGAAGATATCCTGTTTCGTCCGCCGGGCAGGCCGAGCGCAAAGCCCCTGGTGCGCTACAGGAGCTTTCGGTATCAGGCCGCGAGCTGGTCGAAGTCCCGGCGGGTTGTTGCGAAGGTCGAGCATCACCAAGGTGAGTTGTTTCCTCGCGTCGGTTTCATCGTCACGAGCATGGCCTTGCCGAGCCGCTCGCTGGTGCGGTTCTACAACAAGCGCGGCACGGCGGAGCAGTGGATCAAGGAAGGCAAACAAGCGACGCATTGGACAAGGCTGTCATGCCATCGGTTCCGGGCCAACGAAGTGCGACTGCAACTCAGCGTGCTGGCCTATAACCTGGGGAACCTATGGCGGAGGCTCGGGCTGCCGCAACGGATCAAGAGCTGGTCGCTGACGAGCTTGCAACAGCGGCTGATGAAGACGGGCGGTAGGCTGGTCAAGCATGCGCGGTACTATTGGCTGCTGTTGGCCGAAGGACATCTGAACCGGCGGCTGTTCGGCGACATGCTGCATAGGATCTGGGCGCTGCCTGTGCCGGGTGGGTAGCGTTGCCCGGGCGAGGATCAACAGTTTTTGGCTCCAAAAAGGTTTCGCAGGGAGCAGTGTCGGCCGGAGCGCCGTTCAGTCCGCTCAATCAACGTCTGTGAGCGGACGGACGAGCCCTGGCGCCTACCGGCGGAGGTGATGTGCAGGGTTCAGCGCGAAAAGACGTGGTATTCGGCGCAGCGGGGGTGTATCCTGTGACCGTGCCAGGGCCAAAATGGAAATCCTGGTCAAAGGGTCTGGTCGAATCACGACATCTTCGGCAAATTTGGTCGCGAAAGGGGTTTACAACCAAGGCGTAGGGTGGTATTCTTACTTTCCCTTAGGGGATCATACCTACGACCGTATTGGGTACCCGGAGAGGAACTGTTGTAGCTGACCGTATCTCTTGGTATCACTTTAGGTTCGGAAGACCAAGCATTCTCCGGTCTGGATGGTACTGTCACCACAATCGGTCGGAGAGTGGGTTTTTGAGTAAAGACATATGCCGGCTCAGGTTTTTCCGGGGCAGAAGCGGTCGGCGGTCGGGAAGATCCAGCGGCAATCGACGCCTACAGCAGTTAAAGAGGGAATTCTGAAATGCTGAAGAATTACGAACTCGAATCAAAGATCAACGTGAAGAGACCGGCTTCGGTGAATGCGCTTGCACAAGCCAAGGCCGCGGGCGCCACCGGCCGAGACGCGGATCCGCAGGCCTGGCCGTTCCCGGAAGACTGGGACGGTTTCTGCTAAAGATCCACAAAAAGTACTAGTCCCCATGCTCTGGAGTATGGTACCCTGGGGCTACGGCTTAGGTCTAGCTGTAGCCCTATGGGTATTTCTACGCTATATGAGGGATTGTGGGTCATCACCCTAGCCCTTCAGGGGGTGTGGGCGGCCCGCATCTGGAATGCCTCTCTCTCTCGCCACTACCCGATTCTCTTCCTCTACCTTTGCACGATGACTCTGTTGGGAGTCGTTGGGTATTCTTTGTTTGCCTCCGAGGTGCGTGTTTTTGACATGGCGGCGTACACGCTGTTCTGGATTTACACTCGCCCGCTGGATTGGGCATTGCTCTTCCTGCTGATTTTTGAGCTGTATCGCTGCGTGCTGGAGGACTACCTGGGCTTGTGCAAGCTCGGACGGATAGTGTTGTACGGGGCTTTGCTGGGGGTGGTGGTATTGATCGGCGCGCTGGCCGTGGTGGACCCGTTCCAGGGGGTGGAGTTGAAGCGTTGGCATCGGTTTTGGCTGATTCTCGAGCGCGACATCTATCTAGCGGTGGCGGTGGTTGTGTTCCTGCTGCTGACGTTCAAGCGGCTGTTCCGGCTGAATACGGCCAAGAATGTTCATTTGATCTTCGCGAGTTTCGGGCTTTACTTTGCCGGACACGCGGCGTTTTCGGTGCTGCGGGCCTACATGGGGCCTTGGTTTAACGGGGTCAGCAATGTCGGCAGCATCCTTTTATATGCGTTCTGTTTGGGATTGGGGGCTACGCTGTTCTCCCGCGCTGGGGAAGAAAAGCCCGTACGGCGGTTTTCGCTGCAGGAGTACACAGCGACCGCGCAAGCTGCCTCGAAGCAGCTGGATACACTCAACCGACGTCTGGTTGAGGTTTTGAACTAGAAAGATCGTAAGAACCGGATGACGATTGTTCTTGTACTCTTGACCCTGATCTTAGTGATCGGGCTGGTGGTGGGCTGGGAATTACTGCGTGTGCGTCGCGCCGCCGAGGGCGACCTCGATCCGGAACAACTTCTGGCGAAGCTGTCAAGTTTGCATGTGTATGATCCCATGCGGAGGTTACTCAGCGACGATGACTTCGTGTTTGTGCACAACCAGGTTTTGTCCGAGAGCGAAAAGAGACGATTCCGCTCAAAGGGTTGGCGGCGAAAAAATTTGGTAGTTTGTGGACATCGATTGTTACCAACATCAATCTTGCGGCACTAGTGGATTGGACCACAACGGCGCTTTTTTTTTGCTTCATCCACTACTCAAGGGCTTCGTGCGTGTCCGCTCCTACGGCTTCCTAGCCAACTGCCAGTGAAACGGCCGACGCAGAAAGCGCTCCACAACGCCGCTGTCCGCTCTGCCGCCAAGGACGCATGCTGTTGGTCGAGGCGTTTCAACCGCTGCGCCCCGCAGTCACTCTCTTCTTTGACACTTACTGAGTTTCGCATAATATACTGTCAATCGAGACAAAGAGAAGACTGTTTCCAGAAAGCGGTAATCAAGCGCGGTTTGCGGCGCATTCGCCGCAGCGCTTTGCGGGCGCGCTCGTCGAGTTCCCAGTAGTCCTTCGGGCAGACGTTGGGCAACTCGTGCTGCTTCCAGTACGCCCAAATGTATTCCACCGGGTTCAACTCCGGCGCATAGGGCGGCAAGTACTCCGTTGCGATGTGATCCTCGGAGAGCTGGATGAACTCCCGCACCAGGCGGCTGCGGTGCGCCGGCAGCCGGTCCCAGACGATCAGCAGTGGGCCGTCGATGTGGCGCACCAAAGCCTTCAGGAAGTCGATGACCTCCAGCTCGCCGATCGCGCCGGGATAGAGCCGGAAGTAAAAGTTGCGCAACGTCAGCCCGGCCGACACCGACAGCTTGTCCCAGTTGAAGTTGAACTCCAACACCGGTGTCTCGCCGCGCGGCGCCCAGGTGCGGCAACGATGCGGCTTCTGACTCAATCCGCTTTCGTCGATGAAGACGATCGTACGTTCTTCTTTGCGGGCTTTTTTTTAATGGCCGGCCAAGTCTTGCGCTGCCAGCCGCGGATGGCCTCTTCGTTGCGCTCCCGCGCTTTGCCGACGGGCCGTTGCGGGCTCCAACCGAGCGCCCGCAGGATCTTCCAGACATGGCCCTCGTGATAGCGCACGCCGAACTCGTCTCCGATCAGACGAGCGACCCGCGGACAGCTCCACAGCGGCGTCGGGAAGCCGTGCGCCTCGGGGCCTTCCAGCAGCAACGCCTCGAGGCGTTCGAGCTGCGCGGCGTCCAACAGCGGCTTACGGCCGGCGCGGCCGGCCTGGCGCAACCCGGCTTCGCCGTCACGCCGGTATCGTCGCAGCCACTCGCTGACGCTTTGCCGCGCGACCTTCAATCGCCTCGCTGTCTCGGACTGACTACAGCCTTGCTCGACCAACCGGATCGCTTTGAAACGGCGCTTCTCCAGGGCCTCGAAATCCCGCCGTACGCCTTTTGTATTTCCCATACATACAAAGACGTACGTACCCCAAAAAAGTGTCACTTTATTTTGCGAGACTCAATAGTAACGCCATGAATGCGAAAACACGCCGACCGGCCACTCAACACTCGCTCGATGGAGACGTACTCAAGCTGTGTCCGATGGCCGGATGGCGACCTTTTTCGCCTACTCTCACTCGCCCCGCAAGCCATCCGCCCTCGCTCGACCGCCTGCAAACAAGCTTTCCGACAACTCTCGACGACCTACCGGAGCAAGGCTTCGATCGACGAAAAGTGCAGGTACCAGTCATCGAACTTCATCGACATGACGAGCAAGTACCCATGCTGTTTCAGATGCTCCCTGATGAGGACCCTTTGGAGTTCTTCAAAATTGTGCTCGACGGTCAAAGCGCCTACCCGATACTTGGCGAGGTCAAAACCTTGCAGAACTTCGTACTCCGCACCTTCGACGTCAAGACTGACATAGTGAAGGTATTGTGGGGCTTGCGCCCTCTCTAGGATTTCGTCCATGGTGGTGGTGGTGAGTTCGAGAGTTCGGGCTTTTGCCAAGCGCTCATCCGCTGCCCAGATATTTAAATGATCACGGATGCCGCCGAGATGCCCCGCGCTGATGAAGGAAACCGTGTGGCCCGGGCTGCTGTAGGCGACCTCAGGAAAGACTTTGCACGTTCGGTCCTCCATGTTTTGCGGAAATGGATCTACACAAACGCCGCTCCACCCGAGATCCTCCAATACTTTTGTGTTTGAATCTTTCGTCCCGTGCCCACTTCCAATGTCGACGAAGTAGCCGTCTTTGACTCCGGGAAACACTCTTTCGGTGATCCACCGGTCTTGCCCCCACTGCGAGTGATAGGTGTAGGCTCCGAGCAGCTCCATCAAACCTAGATCCAGGCCAAGCCGCCGAAACAAATGGTCGAATGGCTGGTCGAATTCGGCCCACCGATTGCGTGGCTGCCGGTCGGCATAAATCCAGCTTTCGGTCCGGGAACGACCACGGTGAACACCTACGCTATAGATGAAGTAGTGGGTCGCTGCTAAGCCAACTATTAGCGGGATCAGAATTCCACCCGTCACCACTGGCGGATATTTCATGTGCGATCTCTCGGTGGCGCGCCACTTGAAGTTGAACTGACCAATAGAGAGGCCGCCACCAAGCAGAAAACAAAGCGAGTCAAGTAGAGCATGTCCAGTTTCTCCGGATTCGAACCAGTCAAGCCTCCGAGGCGAGATGAAATAGTACGAGAGGCGACCTATTTCGGTCTCGGGTTACTGTTCGATTTGCGACGGAGGCTATTGTACTTGAATGCGGGTGCGGCGAGTCGGATGAACACGTGCTCCTGATCCACACTGTCCAAAACTGGTTCGAAGAGTTGCGGGCCGCGAGCAGAAATAAGTCCCCCAAAGTCAACCACATAGCGTTCTGTCCGCGGATAGCTAATGGTAAATCCGGTTCGCATGAACAATCCAGCTCCTGAGCGGGCCCACGGCCCCCCCTTCTGGATCACCCATCTGCTGCCCGTTTAGCCGCTGTTCCAAAAACCCTCCCGCAAATCGACACCACTCCCATTGATGGCTCAGGACTTACGGGCCTCGAAATCACTGTTCTAAAATCTGTTGTTTATGGTACACTCTCTGCATGACAGTCGCACTGTACGCAAGAGTCTCCACGAGCAACGGACAAGACACCACCAACCAACTTCGACAGCTCCGAGCCTACTGCCGCAAGAAGGGGCACAAGATCGTTGGGGAGTATGTTGACCGTCAATCAGGCGGTGATGCCGACCGAGAGCAATTTCAACGTCTCCTTGCGGACGCCAACCAACGCAAGTTCGATTTGATCTTGTTTTGGGCCTTGGATCGGTTCAGTAGAGAAGGTGTGTTGCGGACGCTGCAATACCTGCAGATGCTCGACGGCGCTGGGGTGGGCTGGAAGAGCCTCACTGAGCAATACCTCGACTCGGCGGGTATCTTCAAGGACGCCATCATCTCGATCATGGCGACGTTGGCGAAGCAAGAACGCCTGCGGATGAGTGAGCGCATTCTTGCGGGGTTGGAGAGGGCGAAGGCGCAGGGCAGGCAGCTTGGACGGCCCAAGAAGGTCTTTGATCGCAAGAAGGTTGTTGAGATGCGGAAGCAGGGTGATTCACTGGGCACAATCGCCAAGCAGTTGACCGTCAGCCGGACGACAGTTCATCGGCTTGCGAGGGAGGCGGGGGTTTGAGGGCTACGCTTGCGGCCGGGGCGTCCGGTCCCTTCCTGGCGAGATGGTTCTGGACTCCGGCTCCATCCGTCGTCTGACCATCCATTCAAAGTGCCGACTATCCATGCTTGCCTGGTCTACCTCCCATCGTCGTCGCCCACTTTAGGCCGGGAATCCAACCACCGCCCGATAAAGCCAACCAGGCCGCCCACGAGGCGCGCCTGGAGGAAGCGACGCTTCCATTTTCCGACGGTTCGGGTGGAGGTATCGAGCTTGTGAGCGACGGCTGCATAGGAGAGTCCGTCGGCGAGGGACGAGGACAACTATAGACCTGGAAGCACCGCTTTCGAAAGGCGATCAGGGTTTACGCAGCAGTCCGCAGTTGGTGCTTTTTGATCGCAACGGCGATGTTGCCCTTCGTGCAACGTACCGTCACACCCTGGACCACGAGATTGACCTCCGACCCGTTGCCCAAAGCGGATCCCATTCGCACAACAAGCTCGATGCGCCTGCCCACATTGAGGTCTTCTTCGGCGTGGAAAAGAACGCCGTTACGGCTGATGTTCAGGGTGCGCCCGAACCCCACGACAGGTCCGGCCGCGCCTCGGATCTTGTACTCGAGCGGTCGGTGGATTTCGTACCTGTTTGGACGCTCCAGCATCTCAGACCTTACTTTTGTACAGATACCACTCTAAAACAGGATTTCCATTTTGGCCCTGGTGCGCCCACAGTATACACCCGTGCTGCGCCGCACACTACTTCTCTTCGAGCGGAACCCAGAGGGCAACGCCGCAACGGAGACACGCCATGGCCGCTTTGAGAGCCACATCGATTCTCAACGCTGCAGGGCGTCAAGCGGTGACGATTCAAGCGTTATGCAAAATTGCGTCGTTTGCGTCGATTGCGTCGGCGATCGATCGGCTGAGCAGCAATTGAGGGGGGGGCGGGTCAACCTATCGCGGGACTCCGCTGCCCGGCGAAGGCGATATACATTTGGTCTCGCTGGCGCCGTTGCACAGAAAAAAATGAAAAAAAAGGGAAAAGGCCGCTGCTCGTCAGGGGCGCGTGTGCCACACACTATGACTTCAGGCCGCGCGGCGGTTGTTGCCCCTTTGGGTGATGTGATGCAGAACGCCCTCCGCCACCACCCGAGCCTGGCGTCACATCCCTCGGTAGGATCAGATCACCACAGTTGCATGGCTGTCACCGATCTCCACACCGATCTGCACCCGATCTGCACAAGAGCTGTTCCGATTTCAGAAAATCGGTTCCCAAAAGCCGGAATGTGAGTCTTTTGAGTTACCCTACCCAGCAGTGTTCGCATGACATACAGCGAATGGAGAACTCTAGACGGACGGATCGCGTTCAGCGAAAAGGAAGATTCTCCGTGCCCTGTCATCGCGCATGTGGTCAAAGAGGGTAGCCGATGGGTCGTGAAGCCGGAAGGCTGGAATAACCCGCTCGTTGATGGCAAATGCTTTTTGTCCGAGGAAGAGGCTTTGATCACCGTCCGAATGATTCTGGAGGCCGTGCGGTCTCCAGCCTGACCCTTTGTTGCCACTCCTCAAGCAACAGATGCGCCAAGTCCGACAATCGATCGGGCTTCGTCTCAGCCACCCGAAACGGGCTACATAGCGCCCGTCCGCCCGAGCCCGCGTTGGGCTTCCTTCACACCGTCTAAAACATTTACCAGCAGAAATGTTTCGAATATAATGTGGACAAGAGTCCTCAGCCTCTAGTGCTGCGGGGGCGGTGATGAGTCCGGCGTTAATCTCTTCGCTGGGCCGTTTGTTGCAAAGGAGAGTCATGACCAAAACTCAGCGAAAGGGATGCACTCTTATAGCGCGAAGGTCAAAACGGACTAACTCTCGCCAGCGAAGTTTCGTGCTCCCCGTAACCGTCGCCGACCATCTCGTTGCGCTTGAGGCTCGCGTGGATGTTTAACCAGGATTTCCATTTTGGCCCTGGCACGGTGAAAGTATACACCCGCGCTGCCCCGAATACCACGTCTTTTCGCGCTGAACCCTGCACATGACCTCCGCCGGTAGGCGCCAGGGCTCGTCCATCCGCTCACAGACGTTGCTTGAGCGGGCTGAACGGCGCTCCGGCCGACACTGCTCCTTGCGAAACCTTTTGGAGCCGAAAACTGTTGCTCCTCGCCCGGTCAACGCTACCCGCTTGGCAGCGGCAGCGCCCAGATCCTGTGCAGCATGTCGCCGAACAGCCTGCGGTTCAAATGCCCTTCGGCCAGCAGCAGCCAGTAATACCGCGCGTGCTTGACCAGCCGACCGCCGGTCTTCATCAACCTGTGTTGCAAGCTCGTCAGCGACCAACTCTTGATCCTGTTCGGCAGTCCCAGCCGCCGCCACAAGTTGCCCAGGTTGTAGGCCGGCACGCTCAGTTGTAGCCGTACCTCGTTCGCCCGGAACCGATGGCACGACAGCCTTGTCCAATGCGTGGCCTGTTTGCCTTCCTTGATCCACTGCTCCGCCGTGCCGCGCTTGTTGTAGAAGCGTACCACCGAGCGGCTCGGCATGCTCATGCTCGTCACGATGAATCCGACCCGCGGGAACAGCTCGCCCTGGTGATGCTCGACCTTGGCGACGATCTGCCTCGCCTTCGACCAACTCTCCGCCTGATAGCGAAAACTCTTGTAACGCACCAAGGGCTTCCGGGAGGGCCTTCCCGGCGGCCGAAACAAGATGTCTTCGATCTCCAACTCCAGGCTCTTGTTGGCCGGAATGCGAATGGCGTACTGTACTCCGCGTTCCTCCGAAGCCTCATAAACTTCCGGCTTGGCAAAGGCCGCATCGCCCCGGAAGGCGACCTGCTTGCCCGCAGCCTGTTGGCGCTCGATCTCCGGCAACAATAGCTCATCGCAGACCTCGGCGCTGTGCACGTTGCCGGGACGCAGCTTGGCAGCGAGGCAATCACCATGACCGTTGAACAAAAGTAACGGCTGATAGCAGACCGACTCGAAGTGTCCGTTGTAGGCACTGCCTTCCTGTTGGCCATGGACCGGACTCTCGGTGGAGTCCATGTCCAGAACGACCCGCTCGGAGTCGTCGAACGCTTCCGCTTGCCCGACCAGCTCTCGGTTCAGCGCCATCAGCCCCAGCAGGTTCTCTTCGCTCGCCAGCATCGCCGTCTCGAAGCCGTGCAGCGTCGAGGTCAAGGCCGCACCGCGATCCCAGATCTTCTGCGAACCGATCAGCCGAAACGTCGGATCGATCGAAACCCGCTCGGCGTCGTTGAGGTCCTCGTAGCCCGCCAAGCGGCTGTAGACCGACTGCCGCAACAGATCAGCGAGCGTGAACGGCTTGTTTGTGCCTTGCCGGGAGTCGCTGAGATGGTCGTCAATCAGTTCTCCGAGACCGAGCCGTTCGTCCAGTTCGCGAACCAAAATCAGGCCACCGTCGGAGGTGACGTGCGATCCCTGGAAATCGACTTTCAACAAGCCGTTGAAACTTATTGAGTCTCGCAAAATAAAGTGACACCTTTTTGGGGTACGTACGTCTTTGTATGTATGGGAAATACAAAAGGCGTACGGCGGGATTTCGAGGCCCTGGAGAAGCGCCGTTTCAAAGCGATCCGGTTGGTCGAGCAAGGCTGTAGTCAGTCCGAGACAGCGAGGCGATTGAAGGTCGCGCGGCAAAGCGTCAGCGAGTGGCTGCGACGATACCGGCGTGACGGCGAAGCCGGGTTGCGCCAGGCCGGCCGCGCCGGCCGTAAGCCGCTGTTGGACGCCGCGCAGCTCGAACGCCTCGAGGCGTTGCTGCTGGAAGGCCCCGAGGCGCACGGCTTCCCGACGCCGCTGTGGAGCTGTCCGCGGGTCGCTCGTCTGATCGGAGACGAGTTCGGCGTGCGCTATCACGAGGGCCATGTCTGGAAGATCCTGCGGGCGCTCGGTTGGAGCCCGCAACGGCCCGTCGGCAAAGCGCGGGAGCGCAACGAAGAGGCCATCCGCGGCTGGCAGCGCAAGACTTGGCCGGCCATTAAAAAAAAGCCCGCAAAGAAGAACGTACGATCGTCTTCATCGACGAAAGCGGATTGAGTCAGAAGCCGCATCGTTGCCGCACCTGGGCGCCGCGCGGCGAGACACCGGTGTTGGAGTTCAACTTCAACTGGGACAAGCTGTCGGTGTCGGCCGGGCTGACGTTGCGCAACTTTTACTTCCGGCTCTATCCCGGCGCGATCGGCGAGCTGGAGGTCATCGACTTCCTGAAGGCTTTGGTGCGCCACATCGACGGCCCACTGCTGATCGTCTGGGACCGGCTGCCGGCGCACCGCAGCCGCCTGGTGCGGGAGTTCATCCAGCTCTCCGAGGATCACATCGCAACGGAGTACTTGCCGCCCTATGCGCCGGAGTTGAACCCGGTGGAATACATTTGGGCGTACTGGAAGCAGCACGAGTTGCCCAACGTCTGCCCGAAGGACTACTGGGAACTCGACGAGCGCGCCCGCAAAGCGCTGCGGCGAATGCGCCGCAAACCGCGCTTGATTACCGCTTTCTGGAAACAGTCTTCTCTTTGTCTCGATTCACAGTATATTATGCGAGACTCAGTAGCTGGAATGGCTTGGTTTGTTTTTCACCCATTGGGTGTTGGCCTCCCTGGCGTCCTCATCGGGCTCTAGCCCCTATGAATAAAGACGCTAAGGCCGCTGGAAGGTCGGGATGTCAAACACCAAATCGAAAATGCGGGTTTAGCGGCTAAACGAAAGCAGTGCCATTCCCTCGCTCTCGCAGACAGACAAGCCTACTCGGGTTCGTTCCTGAATGAGCAGCGGACGCTGACGCAGTCGGTCCGGCGCCTCCGCTAAAAACTCGCCGCAGGCCAGATCCTCACTGCGGTAGGAAGCCTTCCAGAAGGGGGTTTGGCCAACCCTAGCTTGGGATGATCCAGGGCACGTTGGCAACACGGATCTGCTTTCACTGTCCGGCTTTCTTTGCTGCCCTCCGTCGCTTCTTCCAGTACGCTTTCAGCTTTGCCGAGAGGGCGGCTCTCCGTTCTTCCGTCCATGGAGGGCGGCCTTTACGCTTCGGAGCGTTCTTTGCGTTCGCCTTGCTGCCCGGGGGACGGCCTCGCCGTTTCGGGCCTTGCAGAATGCGAATAGCATCGTCCAGGCGATCACGTTCTTGAATTAGGAGTTGTAAGACTTCAGGCATAGCGGAGCCAGCATAACACAGCGACTTGTCGGGAGGTGCACAAAAAGGGGGGGGCGGGTCAACCTATCGCGGGACTCCGCTGTCGGGCAAAGGCGAGATACATTTCGTCTCGCTCACGCCGTTGCACAGAAAAAAATGAAAAAAAAGGGAACAGGCTGGTCCGGCCCGGTCTCAGCCTCTAGCCTCGATCAAGTGCGGCCAATAGAGCCGCCTCCCATTTTTGCTTGAGTTCATCGTCGATCTCTTGAAGCTCGTTTGCGCTCAGAATGCCGGACCATTCGCCTATCGGCTTCCGAAGGTACGTGTCCAGGGCCAAGCGGGTAGAGCTGATGAAATACTCGTGGCTACATCGCGCCGAGGCCTCAGCTAAAAGCGGCTCATCGAGGTGAGGGCAAGAGGTGGACGGTGTACCGACAAGTACCCGATCCCGGCGACCGGCAAAAGAATCTGCTTCACGTCGTCATCCTGGTCATTGAGCGGTTTGAAGCGCCGCTGGCCGCGCGTTTCAAATACGCATACGGTGTCCCCGAGAATTACTGGTGATTTGGCGATCACGACGTACCAATTGAGCTGTGCATACGAGTCGGCACGGAGTTCGGCGATCGGGTTCTTGGAAAGGGCCTCATTATGAGCTGTCTTCAACGATTCGGGAAATTGATCCAACACCGTCGAAATGAACTTGTCCACGAACACGGCTAGATCGGGCATATTCTGTTCCGCCAAACGCAGAAGGTGGGGCCGCCTTAGCAACATTGCTTGGGTGATACGGTTGGCTGGAATGCCCTCCGCAACCAATCGGGCTTTCAGCAGGTCTTGACCTTCGGGCGTGTCAATGACGGCTGGAGGGATTGCAATCTTGATGAGATCATCGCGCAATCGCTGGAGGGTTTCTTGCAAAGCCTCGACAGTCGTCTGCCTGAGTTGTCTGGTGCGGACGCACAAGTGGGCTACCAGTTTTGAAACTCGCAAATCGATTATCGGACCGCTTTGAGGATACGCTCGTAGTTCGTCGAGCAACCGGGCAAACTCAACTTCAATCTTTGTGATCTTGTCGTCGGCGTCCTTCCCGTAGAAGTCTTTATCCACGCTGACGTTCCTGATGTTGACCTCGGTTTCCGTCTGGTCTTTGCGGTACATCCAGACAAAAAACTCGTTTCCGCTCCTGCGGCTAGAGAAGCCCTTGAGCCCGCATTTTCAATTTGATGTATGAGCTTCAGACCATCCAGCGACCTTCAGCGTCTTTATTGATAGGGGCTAGAGCCCGATAAGGACGCCATGGAGGTCAACACCCGATGGGTGAAAAAGAAAACAAGCCGTTTCAGCTCACGTTCAATGGATTTCTCAAAGTCGATTTCCAAGGATCGCGAGTCACCTCGGATGGCGGTCTGATTCTCGTTCGCGAACTGGATGAACGACTCGGACTCGGGAAGCTGATCGACGAGCATCTCAGCGACTCGCGACAAGGCTTGAACAAGAAGTTCCCGCTGGCCGATCTGCTGCGGCAGTCGGTCTACAGCCGACTCGCTGGCTACGAGGACCTCAATGACGCCGTTCGAGTATCCGCCGATCCGACCTTTCGCTTGATCGGCTCGAAGAGGAACTGGGATCGCGGAGCAGCCTTGACCTCGACGCTGCATGGCTTCGAGACGGAGATGCTGGCGAGCGAAGAGAACTTGCTGGGGCTGATGGCAG
This sequence comes from Bryobacterales bacterium, assembly GCA_965238125.1. GTDB lineage: Bacteria > Acidobacteriota > Terriglobia > Bryobacterales > UBA6623 > UBA6623. The sequence continues at coordinate 3,979,547 of OZ250179.1, forward strand.
TGAACCGGGAGCTGGTCGCGCAAGCCGAAGCTCCCGACGGTTCAGACCGCGTGGTGCTCGACATGGACTCCACGGAGAGCCCCGTCCACGGCCAACAGGAAGGCAGTGCCTACAACGGACACTTCGAGTCGGTCTGCTACCACCCGCTGTTGCTGTTCAACCAGCACGGCGACTGCCTAGGCGCGAAGCTGCGTCCCGGCAACGTGCACAGCGCCGAGGACTGGGACGAGCTGCTACTGCCGGAGATCGAACGACAACAGGCGGAGGGCAAACAGGTGACGTTCCGCGCCGACGCCGCCTTCGCCAAGCCCGAGATCTACGAGGCGATGGAGGAGCGCGGCGTGGACTACGTGATTCGCATCCCGGCGAACAAGAGCCTGGAGCTGGAGATCGAGGACATCCTGTTTCGGCCACCGGGCAGGCCGAACGCCAAGCCCCTAGTGCGCTACAAGAGTTTTCGCTATCAGGCCGAGAGCTGGTCGAAGGCAAGGCGAGTTGTCGCCAAGGTCGAGCATCACCAGGGCGAACTATTCCCGCGCGTCGGATTTGTCGTGACGAGCATGAGCTTGCCGAGCCGCTCGGTCGTGCGGTTCTACAACAAGCGCGGCACGGCGGAGCAGTGGATCAAAGAAGGCAAACAGGCCACGCACTGGACCCGCTTGTCGTGTCACCGCTTCCGAGCCAACGAGGTACGGCTGCAACTCAGCGTGCCGGCCTACAACCTGGGCAACCTGTGGCGACGGCTAGGGCTACCGCAACGAATCAAAAGCTGGTCGCTAACGAGTTTGCAACACAGGTTGATGAAGACGGGTGGTAGGCTGGTCAAGCACGCGCGGTACTATTGGCTGCTGCCGGCCGAGGGGCATCTGAACCGCAGGCTGTTCGGCGACATGCTGCACAGGATCTGGGCGCTGCCGCTGCCGAGCGGGTAGCGTTGACCGGGCGAGGACCAACAGTTTTGGCTCCAAAAAAGTTTCGCAGGGAGCAGTGTCGGCCGGAGCGCCGTTCAGCCCGCTCAATCAACGTCTGTGAGCGGATGGACGAGCCCTGGCGCCTACCGGCGGAGGTGATGTGCAGGGTTCAGCACGAAAAGACGTGGTCTTCGGGGCAGCGCGGGTGTATACTGCGACCGTGCCAGGGCCAAAATGGAAATCCTGGTTGAGAAGGAATCTAGGTATCGTTTGCTGCCGCTTGCCTGCCATCTCTCCATCTTAGATTCAAGTACGCAAACCGAATGACGCTGTCTCTCAGCGATCCGAAGCGTCATACCGACAAGGTTGGTCCCGACACAACGTCCCGCAACTCCTCGTCGTCTGGGACCGCTGTGACCGCAACGACCGGTCTTCTGGGGTAGGGGGGCGAGGGGAACGCGAACGCGTGGAAGGGCCGAGGGGCCGTAGACTCGTTTCTGCTGACACTCTATTCAGCATTGATGGTGAAATCTTCGATTCGATCGGCACGCGAGTCGTCATCCCAAGTGATTCGCACGCTTAAGGGCCGCCGCTGCTCCGGGACCAATGGAACCGCGAGCGGATACTCGATGAAACCTTGCGGGGCGAGCGTTGTCGGCTCGTGTGGTGGGGCGAATATCGCCGGATGATCGTGTGCCGTCTTCCCATCGACGAGGACCTTCATGTTTCTTGCTGGGGCCGCGCCATGGTTCTCCACTCGGAAAAACCAGGCTGAGTCCCCTTCGGAAGTCTCACCTTTACGTCTTTTCCTTCTGATTCGAGCGGTGAGTTCGGCTTTCATCGGCCTGTTGTCGTGCTGCTGCACCCGGAGCCTTTTCAACTCAGCCACCTGAGTGCCGAGGTCGTTACTGACATCCAGTGCCGCCGCCGCCAGGCGGTGAGCCTCCTGGCTTTCTTCAAGTGCTCGTAAGCCGATCTTCGTCGAAGCGGATAACGTTCTAGACATCCGCCAGCAGACGCTCAGAGATATCCCACTCACCACCATCGCAAGCAACGCGACCAACAAGTCCGCCCGCTCGACGGCCATCCACCAATCGTTCATAACATCCATCGGGTTTCACCGCCTCTCCCTGAACGTGCAACAAATGTTACACCTTGGACGGCGCAAGCACAACCCGGCGGTCCGAGTGTGGCAGAGGCGATGTTCTGCTCAGTGAGTTCTTTGCTTTGGCTCCTCTGAAAAGAACTTCTCGCCGCTGCGAAGGTCTGTACCTCTGGGGACCGGTCCCAGCGGTCTTTGCGGTCCGCGCGGAAGTGTATGCCGGGCAGGCCGGTTATTGCTCCGGTAGGTCTCTTTCTCCTTGGAATTAGGCGAAGGTCCCCATTGTTGAGTCGGGCGTCGAGGCCGAAGATCCTGATACGGGTTTGTGCGTCGAGTGGCGGCGCGGTCGTGAGAAACCCCCTTCGCAGGAGAGGACAATCGTGGCAGCTATTCGCGTATTGCTGACAGACGATCACACTTTGTTCCGCCAAGGAATTAGAACCGTGCTCGGTGCCCAACCCGACATGGAAATAGTAGGAGAGGCGAGCACCGCGAGCGAAGCGGTCGAGCAGATCCGTGAGCGGCGGCCCGACGTTGTGCTGATGGATATTGGAATGCCCGGGCTTTCGAGCTTCGAAGCAGCCCGTCGAATCGGCGAGCTTCGGCCAGCGACCAAGGTAATGTTCCTGACGATGTATGACGATGAGGACTATCTCAAGGAATGCATGCAGGTGGGCGGCAGCGGTTACGTGCTGAAGGACAGCCCGGTGCCGCAACTGCTGAAAGCGATTCGGGAAGTCCATCACGGCGGCAGTTTCATGAGCCCGAAGATGCTTTCGCATGTGGTGGATGATTTGCGCGCCCGGACGCAGGGCACCTCGCAACAGCCCCGGTTCTCGAGCTTGACGCCGCGTGAAAAGGAAATCCTCAAATACGTGGCGGAAGGTTCGTCCGTGAAAGAAGTGGCGTCGAAGCTCACTCTCAGCGTGAAGACGATCGAAGCGCACAAGTTCAACCTAATGCGCAAGCTGTCGATTCACAACAAGGTGGAGTTGATCCACTACGCGATTCGCCGCAAGGTGATTCAACTGCCGGTGATTTAGCAGACAAGATGTTTTTCTTGGTGCTCAACTCGCGGCATTCGGTCCGAACCCAAGCAGGGAGGGAGGCCGATCAGGCGGCCACGCGCCGCCCGGACGGTCGTGTTACGCGTGGCAAGCCGAGATCGATCGGAGTGCAGGCGGGACGCGATCAACCGAGGCCGAGCCGTCCGCGAAAGAGCAGCGCCCATACCAACAGCCAGAGCGCCACCGCTCCGGCGCTGATGCCGAATACCAACACCGGATTGTAGGCCAGCGCCAGCGGAATGGCGGCGCTGGTCCACAGCCCGCCGCCCATGAACGGCTCGTGCATGAGCTGCTTGTAGCCGAAGGCCGAGGTCGCATCGGTGTCGCCTTCGGGATCGACGACGCGCAACAGCAGGAGCCCGGTGGCGGTGACGCCCATGGACTGCCCCATCTCGGCGATCGAGCGCTCGAACCACGAATCCGCTGGCAGGAGGCGGCGCGCCAACCACATCACGCAGAAGACGTTCCACAGTACCCCGGCAGCGACCAGGATCGCCAAGGGCACGAGCCCTCCCAGCACCACCTCCACGTTGATGGTCGAGATCGCGGCCACCACCAGGAAATCCATGGCGGTGCCCGAGAGGCGCTGCATGAGGCGATGGTCGAGCGGATTGCGTTTAGTGAAGTTGGCGAAGAAGAGCTGCACCACCAAGCCACCGATCATGCACAGTGGAAAGAGGGGGAAAGTGTCGAAGAAGGCGCGGCCGTCGGTGCTCGGCGGTCGCACCAGGAGTTCGACCCGTACCAGGCCGCCGTGGATCAGGTAACCGATAAAGACACCGAGACCGATGATGGCAAGATGGAAGCCGAGGCTGTCGATTGACGCCGCCGACACGGTCTGGCTCCCGGCGCTCGGCCGCTCAGCTGGGTCGTAGACGCCGACGATACTGCTCTCGGGCATGTCTTCAATGCGTTTCAGCTGCCGGGTGTGGCCTCGGCGCGCCGCCCAGTTGACGAGCGCCATCCCGACAATGATGGCGAACAGGACGCCGCAGGTCGCCGAGGTGAGGGCCAGATCCTTGCCCTCGGGCCAAGCATAGGCATCGAAGACCGGTTCCAGACCAGCGGCCGTGCCGTGCCCTCCCTCGAAGCCGACCGGAATGATGGTGCCGATGGCCCCCGGAACGCCAAACACCGGCGTCAGTAACACGATCGCCACCCCGAGGCCCACGACGTACTGGCCCCAGGCGACGATCTGGCCGTACGCCAACTGCGGCCCGGCGATCCCCCAGATGCGTCTGATCGGCGGAATGAAGACGCCCAGGAAGAGGGCCGAGAACACGATGTTGATGAGGAATCCCGGCAGCTGATTCCACCCCGCCATCGTCGTTGCGGGCAGGGAGCCACCGATGGTCTGCACGAGCACCAGCCCGAGCAGGCCTCCGATGACCGAGGCCGGCAGGTAGAGCTTCTGGAACAGGCGGATCTCGACGCGCAGGAGCTTGCCGACCACCAGCAGGATGCACAGCGCGCTGAAGGAGAGGACGATATTCATAGGATTCGGATGCGAGTCATCGCGTCAGTCGTGCCGCACGGTGCGCGTCGATGGGCTCGACAAGGAGGCGGACCCGCTGCTGATCGCGAAGGCTCAGCGCCCGCGTGGGTTTCAGAACGCCGTCGCTGTACCCAGGATTTCCATTTTGGCCCTGGCACGGTCACAGGATACACCCCCGCTGCGCCGAATACCACGTCTTTTCGCGCTGAACCCTGCACATCACCTCCGCCGGTAGGCGCCAGGGCTCGTCCGTCCGCTCACAGACGTTGATTGAGCGGACTGAACGGCGCTCCGGCCGACACTGCTCCCTGCGAAACCTTTTTGGAGCCAAAAACTGTTGATCCTCGCCCGGGCAACGCTACCCACCCGGCACAGGCAGCGCCCAGATCCTATGCAGCATGTCACCGAACAGCCGCCGGTTCAGATGCCCCTCCGCCAGCAGCAACCAGTAGTAGCGAGCATGCTTGACCAGCCGACCGCCGGTCTTCATCAACCTGTGTTGCAAACTCGTTAGCGACCAGCTTTTGATTCGCTGCGGCAGCCCTAGCCGCCGCCACAGGTTGCCCAGGTTGTAGGCCGGCACGCTGAGTTGCAGCCGTACCTCGTTGGCTCGGAAGCGGTGACACGACAAGCGGGTCCAGTGCGTGGCCTGTTTGCCTTCTTTGATCCACTGCTCCGCCGTGCCGCGCTTGTTGTAGAACCGCACGACCGAGCGGCTCGGCAAGCTCATGCTCGTCACGACAAATCCGACGCGCGGGAATAGTTCGCCCTGGTGATGCTCGACCTTGGCGACAACTCGCCTTGCCTTCGACCAGCTCTCGGCCTGATAGCGAAAACTCTTGTAGCGCACTAGGGGCTTGGCGTTCGGCCTGCCCGGTGGCCGAAACAGGATGTCCTCGATCTCCAGCTCCAGGCTCTTGTTCGCCGGGATGCGAATCACGTAGTCCACGCCGCGCTCCTCCATCGCCTCGTAGATCTCGGGCTTGGCGAAGGCGGCGTCGGCGCGGAACGTCACCTGTTTGCCCTCCGCCTGTTGTCGTTCGATCTCCGGCAGTAGCAGCTCGTCCCAGTCCTCGGCGCTGTGCACGTTGCCGGGACGCAGCTTCGCGCCTAGGCAGTCGCCGTGCTGGTTGAACAGCAACAGCGGGTGATAGCAGAGGGACTCAAAATGGCCGTTGTAGGCACTGCCTTCCTGTTGGCCGTGGACGGGGCTCTCCGTGGAGTCCATGTCGAGCACCACGCGGTCTGAACCGTCGGGAGCTTCGGCTTGCGCGACCAGCTCCCGGTTCACTGCCATCAGCCCCAGCAAGTTCTCTTCGCTCGCCAGCATCTCCGTCTCGAAGCCATGCAGCGTCGAGGTCAAGGCTGCTCCGCGATCCCAGTTCCTCTTCGAGCCGATCAAGCGAAAGGTCGGATCGGCGGATACTCGAACGGCGTCATTGAGGTCCTCGTAGCCAGCGAGTCGGCTGTAGACCGACTGCCGCAGCAGATCGGCCAGCGCGAACTTCTTGTTCAAGCCTTGTCGCGAGTCGCTGAGATGCTCGTCGATCAGCTTCCCGAGTCCGAGTCGTTCATCCAGTTCGCGAACGAGAATCAGACCGCCATCCGAGGTGACTCGCGATCCTTGGAAATCGACTTTGAGAAATCCATTGAACGTGAGCTGAAACGGCTTGTTTTCTTTTTCACCCATCGGGTGTTGACCTCCATGGCGTCCTTATCGGGCTCTAGCCCCTATCAATAAAGACGCTGAAGGTCGCTGGATGGTCTGAAGCTCATACATCAAATTGAAAATGCGGGTTGAAACGCCGCCAAGATGGCGTTGTGAACAAGACCATCAAGAATGAATTGGGCCTCTTGCATCGTGCCTTCAACGTGGGTCGTGAGCACAGTCCGCCACGTATTGCACAGATCCCTACTTTCCCTAGGCTCAAAGCAGGGCCACCGCGCACGGGGTTCTACGAGCACGACGAATTTCTCGCAATGCGGTCAGAGTTGCCCGAACATTTGAAGCCTGTCATCAGCTTCGCCTACCACACGGGCTGTCGCAGGGGCGAAATCTTAGGCCTGCGATGGGAGCAGGTCGATTTTGTGGGAAAAGTGGTGCGACTGAATCCTGGCGAAACGAAGAACGACGAGGGACGCGTCATTCCTCTGGCCGGTGAACTGCTGGAAATGCTCATGATGCAACGCCAGATCCGCGACCAGCGGTGGCCCGAATGTCCCTGGGTGTTCTTCCGGTACGGGAAACGGATCAAGGATTTCCGGGGGGCTTGGGAGGAGGCCAGTAAAAGGGCTGCCGAAACGCAACCCGGCCTGTGGAACTCGGAACGCGGTAAGCCTACGAAGTTGTTCCATGATCTTCGCCGCACCGGTGCCCGAAACTTGGTACGTGCTGGAGTGCCCGAGCGGGTTGTCATGGCGATCGGCGGATGGAAGACGCGCAGTGTGTTTGATCGCTACAATATAGTCTCAGAACGTGATTTGCACGATGCCGCTCGGAAGCTGGAATCGCATCTCGCCGAAGTTGAAAAGGCACATGACAAGGCAACTTCAAGGCAACTTTCCGATTCTGGCGGTATTCGGCCCTCGTAAGTCATGGATTTTAAACACGCGCAAGTGGCGGAATTGGCAGACGCGCTAGGTTCAGGTCCTAGTGGGGCTTTAAACCCCGTGGAGGTTCAAGTCCTCTCTTGCGCACCATCACCTCTTCCCAACACCGCAGCCTGATTTCGGCCCAAGCAAGCTGGCGGCCCGTCTCATTCCGGCCTTTGGTCGGGGGCTTTCGTCTGGGCGTTAGTCCGGCTCTGGGGCCCGGACAAGGCGGCGCTGCCCTCTGATACCGCGTCGCGGAAATTGCGGCCCGCTTTGCTACACTGCAAATCTTCGATCCCTGAAAGGACTGCCCATGGACACCGTAAACCGTCAAATCCTGCTCGCCTCGCGCCCCGTAGGCGTTCCGAAAGAATCGGATTTTCGGTTAGCCGAGAGCCCCGTCGGTGTGCCCGACGAGGGCGAATGCCTCGTGCGAGGGGCGTATCTCTCGGTGGATCCCTATATGCGCGGAAGGCTGCGTGATCGTAAGTCTTACGCGCCGCCCGTGCAGGTCGGCGACGTGATGGTCGGCGGTGTGGCCGGGCGCGTAGTGGAATCGCGACACGCCGATTTTTCCGAAGGCGACGCCGTCGTTGGCAACCTCGGCTGGCAGGAGTACGCCGTCGCGCAAGGTTCTCACCTAACCAAAGTCCCCGCCGATACGCCGCTTTCCACCGCCGTGGGCGTGCTCGGCATGCCGGGGATGACGGCCTATTTCGGACTGTTGGATGTTTGCAATCCGCAACCGGGCGAAACCGTCGTTGTTTCAGGCGCCGCCGGCGCGGTCGGCTCGGCGGTCGGCCAGATCGCCAAGATCAAGGGCTGCCGCGCGGTGGGGATCGCCGGCACCGATCAGAAGGTGCGGCACATCGTCGAGGATCTGGGTTTCGACGCCGGGTTCAACTACAAGACAACGGATAATTACGTCGCCAAACTCCGTGAGCTGTGTCCCGACGGGATTGATTGCTATTTCGACAACGTGGGCGGCGAGATTACCGACGCCGTCTTTCCCGTACTCAACGTACGCGGGCGCATAGCGGTGTGCGGGCAGATTTCGCAATACAACCTGGAGGAAGTCGAAATGGGTCCTCGTTTCCTCTGGCATCTAATCACCAAGCAGGCGAAGATGCAAGGGTTCTTGGTGTTTGCCTACGCCGACCGTTACCACGAAGCCCTGCCGGAGATGATCAAGTGGGTCGCCGACGGCCGACTGCGCTACCGTGAGCGCATTCTCGAAGGCATTGAGAATGCCCCCCGAGCTTTTATCGAGCTGCTTGGCGGCGAGAACATCGGCAAGCAGCTTGTGCAATTGACCGAGGAGTAGAGGGCGGATTCTTCGCGACTGTCCTGTTTCGAACCCCTATCGCTTGGATCGAGGCTTGGGGTACTTAGCACTCCATGTGCCGGGACCGACGGGAGTGTCGGCGCTGACGTTTAACGTGGCGACGTAACTATTCTCGGTGTCATAGCGCTCGTTCGCGGCGTTGCGATAGGCGTTCAGACCAAAGTGCAGACTCGCGCCAGCGGCGAAGTTCTTAATCGTCAACTTGTACCCGCCTCCATCGGCCCGGTTCACAACCATCACGATATTTTCCCAGGGCTGTGTGGAGTGATTGGTGACCAGCAACCGGTCGCCGATCGGCCCGGCGGACATTTCTAGGAGTCTGTCCGAGTAACAACTTGGCACAGTTCCGGCAGGGCGGGAGATTCGGGCGCCGAGGTCAGCGACGCACGGGCGCGGAAGGCTCGTCGACCGCCGGGCGCCACAAACAAACCGCGCGGGCCGCCCAAAACGGCTTCCAGAGCCCTCCATGCGCCTCGCCGGCGCCCCCTTCCCGGTTTTTCTCCATCACGCTCCGCCACACAGCCCGTGCATCTTCAAAATATTGTGCGTCAAGCACACCAAGGCCCACTCGCCCCGCACTTTCTTCAACCCCCGCAACAAAAATTGACGAATCCCGCGGGCTTGTTTAATCTGTCCGAATATCGGCTCCACGATCCCTTTGCGTTGCGCGTACATCTTCGCTCCCGCTTTCGTCCGTAACTTGCGCTCCATCCGCTCGACTCGCGTGAGGTGGCTCGGGATCCGCCCCCGCGGCGGCGACGCCCGTTGTCCGCGCCGGTGTCTCTGGGCGGCAATATACGCTTCGATCTTTTGCTCAGGCTTCTCGGGCGCTTCCAACGATTCCAAGTTCTTCTCCGAACAATAGCCGCTGTCGGCCAACACTTCGTCGGGCCGTTGCCCCGACTGCCGCTCGACCGCTTCCACCAACGGCGCCAGTTGCTCTTTGTCGTTCGCCGCCTCGGTCAGCGTCTGCCCGACAATCAATTGCGCCACGCTCTCGACCGCCGCCTGTGCGTTGTAGCCCTGCACGAACCCGTCGCCGCTTTTCATAATGCGCGACTCCGGATCGGTGAAATTGTATTGATCTTTGTCGCGCGGTTCGGCTTGCCGCGCCAGCTCGTCACAGCGACCCGCGGCGGCGGCTTGCTGTTGCGCCCGTTGCTTCGCTCGTTGCTCCAGCGCCTGCTTGGCTTGGCGAATCTTCTCCAGCCGCGTCTGCCGGCGTTGCAACTCCTCGGGCAATTCGTCGCCCGGCTTCTCGGCCCCGTAGCGCGCGTCCTCCGCCGCGTCGACTGCTTCGGCTTCGGCCAACATTTGCTTCACCTCGGCCGCCAACTGTGGCTCGCTGTGCTGGATCCGCCCGTAACTCATGGCCTTGTGCTTGGAGGCGTTGGCCTTCATCTTCGTGCCGTCGAGCGCCACCCGACCCAGCTTCATCGCCCCGCTCTCGAGCGCCACCCGCAACACTTGTTGGAACAGCCCCTCGAGGGCTTCCAGGTGGATCTTGCGAAAATCCGAGATCGTGCGGAAGTCGGGCTGGTTGCCGGCCGCCAACACGCGAAAGGCTACGTCCTCGACCAGCCGCCGGGCGATCCGGCGCGAGGAGCGCACGCCCAGGCAATAGCCGTAGAGCAGCAGTTTGACCATCAGCCGCGGATGATAAGGCGGCTGCCCGCGCTGCTCCCTTTCATAGACCTTCTCGATGGCCGACAAATCCAGTTGATCAACGAGGTCGTTGACGAAATAGACGAGGTGGTTTTCGGGCAGCCAATCCTGCAAACTGGGAGGCAGCAGCAGTTTCTGCTCGGGAAGGTAGGCCCGGTAGGTTTTGCCCATAAACCATTATCCCCCACTTTTGTTTTTTCTCCAAGAAGATAATGAATACTCGGACAGACTCCTATTGAGTCTCGCAAAATAACATGACACCTTTTGAGGATGCCGTACGTAGTTCTATGTATGGGAACACCAAAAGGAAAGCGCCGCGATTTCGAAGCGCTGGAGAAACGCCGCTTCGAGGCGATGCGCCAGCTCGATCAAGGACTCAATCAGTCCGAAACCGCCCGGCGGCTCAAAGTCGCCCGACAAACCGTCAGTGAGTGGCGGCGACGCTACCGCGCGCAAGGCGAGGCCGGGCTCCGCGCCACCGGCCGCGCCGGCCGCAAGCCGCTGTTGGACGCCACGCAACTCGAACGCCTCGAGACCCTGCTACTCGAAGGCCCCGAGGCGCACGGCTTCCCAACGCCGTTGTGGACCTGTCCGCGCGTGGTGCGTCTGATCCAAGACGAGTTCGGCGTGCGCTATCACGAAGGCCATGTGTGGAAAATCCTGCGGGCGCTCGACTGGAGCCCGCAACGGCCCGTCGGCCAAGCGCGCGAGCGCAACGAGCAGGACATCCGCGAGTGGAAGCGCAACCAGTGGCCCGCCATTAAAAAAAAGCCCAAACACAAGGTCGCACGATCGTCTTCATCGACGAAAGCGGATTGAGCCAGAAGCCGCATCGCTGCCGCACCTGGGCGCCGCGCGGGCAGACGCCGCTGCTGGAGTTCAACTTCAACTGGAAAAAGCTTTCCGTTTCGGCCGGGCTGACGTTGCGCAACTTCTACTTCCGGCTCTATCCCGGCGCGATCGGCCAACTCGAAGTCATCGACTTCCTGAAGGCTTTGGTCCGTCACATTGACGGCCCGTTGTTGATCGTCTGGGACCGCCTGCCGGCGCACCGCAGCCGGATGGTGCAAGAGTTCATCGAACTGTCGGAAGGTCACATCGTGACCGCGTATTTGCCGGCTTATGCGCCGGAGTTGAATCCGGTGGAATACATCTGGGCGTACTGGAAGCAGCACGAGTTGCCCAATGTGTGTCCGAAGGACTATTGGGAGTTGGACGAGCGAGCCCGCAAGGCGCTGCGGCGCATGCGCCGCAAACCCCGTTTGATCACCGCCTTTTGGAAACAGTCTTCTCTTGCTCTCGACTGACAGGGTATTATGCGAAACTCAATAGGTGAACGTTCCGGAGAGGCCGTTTGTTCTTTCCGGCCTCGTCGTCAACCGTGGGCACCGGAATGCAGCCCGCGGCAAGAAGTAAAAGAACACAGAGTGAGAGGAATCCGGGTGGGACTTTCTTCGGCATGCTGGAACCCTTCGTTCGCTTTAGCGACCACTCCGAACGCCTCGCCATCATAGAGAGTCCGGGGGTAATTCCTGCTGCGCGAGATGAACCGAGACGGGTACCTCAGCTCCGGGTGAATATTCCATCCATATCGCGCCGGGAGATTGTTTGCCAATAAAACCAGGTGGCCTGCCTCAGGCTACCATTTATCTCGGAACCGCAACAAGACCGCCCGACCGGCTTTTCCACGCGAAATACCTTAGGACAGGCGCGGGAGTACTTGTTTGAGAAAACGGGATCGACGTGCGGCCTCGGGGCACCCCGAAGCCCCGGGGAATGAGATCGGGATGCTACGACAACGCGTTGACAAGAGCCCGCAGGGCGAGCCCTGTCGCGATGAGGGGATCGTCCTCTTTGACGAGGTTCTCGGGGTTTGCGAAAGAGCCGTCGGGTCGCTGCACGGCCGCAAGCGCGTCCGCTGTGGAGAGAGCCGGCAAGAGCCCAAGGCGACGAAGAGCCGCGCCGCTGACCGCGGCATAGTAATACCAAAGGCCGCGCCGCCAACGATGGTGCGTAGGTTTGGGAAACCCCGGAGCTTGATCGGGAAGATGGTGCGCCGATAGCCATTCGGCGGCGGCTTGAACGCTCGGGTGATCGGTTTCGCGCCCGAGAGCGAGTAGCGATAAGATGCCGTCCGCCGTCGCGGTTCCGTAGCTCTCGAATCCCGTCTCCCCTTCTCCGGCTTTGTTGGCATCGAAGATGACCGTCGAAAAATGGAAGCCGCCGTCGACGGCGGACGCATTGCCGAAGTGGTGGCACCGATTCACGAATACCGCCGCTTTTCGGAACGCGGATCGGTTCGTGGAAGCCGACACACGATCAGACTCAGCGCCGGTCGTAGTGTCGGCGGCAGCCAAAGCTTGCAGAACATGACGCGTCATCGACAGATCGACGTGGCCGGTTGCGGGAGGAGTGCGCCGGTCACCGCCCATGCCCCACGCCCCGTAGACCGGATGATCCTCGCCCCAACTGTTTTGCTCGGTGAATTGTTGACCGCGTAGGTAGTCCGTCATGGAGCTGACCCAGGCGTCGCGTGCCGGGCGCCCGAGGCGCCGCAGCGCTGCTACCGTCAGGGCGGTCGCGTAGTTGGGGTAGTCCGGCAACAGCGGATCGCTTCGACCTACCGCGCCCTCGCTATCAGTGTGGTCGGCGAGAAATTCGACAGCGCGTCGTCGTCCGCGGGATGCAGGTTCGTAGAGCTTTTCGGGAACCTCTGTCAGCGCGTCGAGCAGGAACGCCGTCATGGACTGTCCCGAAGCAAGCAGACCATAGGTGCGGCTATGCCAACCCCCGTCGTCGGCTTGAAGGCTCCAGAGATATCGGGCGGCCGACCGCGCGGCGCCCTCGCGGGCAAAGATCGGGTCCGAGCGGCCCGGCAACCCGGAGCATCCGAGGGCGGCGGCCGCCGGCAACGCGAGGAAATCGCGCCGAGTAAACAGAGCCGAATCGGCATTATTGTTCATCGGAGTCAGCTTCCGTGGACCCGCATATCGGCGAAGTCCCGCTCTCCGTCGTACGGAGAGCGGGTAAATCGCGGAGCACCGCTAGATATCTTCGGCGGATGTCTCCTCGTCGACCAGCAACGTAAGAACCGCGGCGCCGGTGACGGCGACACGGCCCGTGATGCAATGGTGGCCCGCCCAGCTTCCTTCCTCGTTCTGGAGGCGAACAAGCGTGGGTTTGATCTGGTCGTTCCAGTCCCGCCACTCCTTGCCGCCCGTACGGCGAAGGCTGTCGCTGATGTTGAGGTAGGAAAAGAACTCCTCGCCGCCATACGAGCCGAAACCGCGCACAAAGCGCCCGGAAGCCAGTTGCTTGGTCACAACGGCAATCTCGTCCTTGTTGGCCTCGCGGTCTTCCTCGGTACGGCTGAGTTGCTCGAGCATCTGCGCTCCCTTGTAAAGGGCGACGCCCGCGGAAGCCCCGTCGGCGACAATCTCCGCGGCAAATCGGCCTCCACCGCCCGCGACTCCTCGGCCTCCCGCCAAAGCGGGTGGAGCAGCCGGGTGGGCGCTGTTCTTGGTGTAATCATCGACCCGCGCCATTACTATTTCGCTGACATCGACCTTCTTGTCCTTGGCAATGGCCAGACTGCGCGAGGCCATGGAAGTTCCGAGAATCGGCGCCCAGCCGCCGGAGACATTCCAACTGCCGTCGTCTTGCTGGTTGTCTTCAATCTTGCGAACACACTTTTCGAGCCCCGCGCGCACGCGGCGACTCAGCTTGGCGTCGTCGATCTCTCCATCGATCTCGGCCAATAGACGGGCCGACAGGAAAGTGGGAATGAAGGGTCCGAGTTTGCGCTGAATCTGGGTTCCAGTGACCGCCGTCACCGCCAGGCCTTCCTCGGGACTCGCTTCGATCCGGTCGAGGATGAACTCCAAGCCTCGACGGACCGCCTTGCTCTGCCCGCCTTCGTTGGGCGTGTGGCCGGACTCGACCAACGCCAGCACGGCGATCGCGGTGTTCGCCACGTCATTGCCGTTCGACTCAAGATTCTCCCCAACGCGAACAAAGGAAGTTCCTCCGCCGTCTTGTCCCCAACCGCCGTTGGCGCCTTGCACCGAAACCAGCCACTGAATACCTTTATCCGCTGCTTGCTCAGGGGTAAGCTTGGGCGGGGGCAATTCATTAGGCGGAGTTTGCGGCGGATTCTTGGAGACCTCGCTGGTTTCGATGACTTCGACAATCGTCTTGCCGGCATCGATCTTCCTGTCCGAGTCTCCTCGGACGGCATCGGTTGTGAGCCATAGGGCGCACAGCCCCATCGCGGCCGCGCCTGACGCGGCAATCCAAAATGATTTCATGATTCTACCTCCGGTTCTTTTCTTGTGGAATCGAACAGGAAGCGGCGCCGTTTCGCTGTTATCAGGGTATGACGCGCGCGGGGCGCAATTCGTTTAGAAGCACGAAACAGTTCCGTGACAAATGTAACACCGTCGTTGGCGGCCGATAATTCCGGTCGCGCGGGAGCGTCTAACTCGTGATGGGACGCACAAATTGGGCACAAATTTACCCATCACCTCGACGGCGTGCGATACACTCTTGAACCATGATTTCCGATTTGGCTCCTCTGACGGCACGAGTCTACACCCTCACCCGGCGAAGCGCAACCATTTCTCCACCCGAAAGAGGCGGCGGCTGAGGCGGGACCGATCGAGCCCCCTTCTTGCCCCTCATGGGGGCTGATCCGCCGCTGCGAAGTCAATTTCGCAGACACCCCTCCGAGCTTCCGTCCTCAGTACACAGATTTCGCATTCGCCAAGTGCGGTGCTAACCACCCGGCACAGGCAGCGCCCAGATCCTCCGCAGCATGTCGCCAAACAGCCGCCGGTTCAGATGTCCCTC
Source organism: Bryobacterales bacterium (assembly GCA_965238125.1). Lineage (GTDB taxonomy): Bacteria > Acidobacteriota > Terriglobia > Bryobacterales > UBA6623 > UBA6623. The sequence goes on from OZ250179.1 coordinate 3,994,572, forward strand.
GGCCAAGAGCAACCAGTAGTACCGCGCGTGCTTGACCAATCTGCCGCCCGTCTTCATCAACCGCTGCTGCAAGCTCGTCAGTGACCACGTCTTGATCCTGTGCGGCAACCCGAGTCGCCGCCACAGGTTGCCCAGGTTGTAGGCCGGCACGCTTAACTGCAAGCGCACCTCGTTCGCCCGGAAGCGATGGCACGACAGCCGCGTCCAGTGCGTCGCTTGCTTACCTTCTTTGATCCACTGCTCCGCCGTGCCGCGCTTGTTGTAGAAACGCACCACCGACCGGCTTGGCAAGCTCATGTTCGTCACGATAAAACCGACGCGCGCGAATAGCTCGCCCTGGTGGTGCTCGACCTTGGCGACAACTCGTCTCGGCCCCTTCCAGCTCTCCGCCTGATAGCGAAAGCTCTTGTAGCGCACTAGCGGCTTGCGGCCGGGCCTCCCCGGCGGACGAAACAGGATGTCTTCGATCTCCAGCTCCAGGTTCTTATTGGCCGGAATGCGGATCGCGTAGTCCGCGCCGCGCTCCTCCAGCGCCTCGTAGATCTCCGGCTTGGCAAAGGCGGCATCGCCCCGGAAGGCGACCTGCTTGCCCGCAGCCTGTTGGCGCTCGATCTCCGGCAACAATAGCTCATCCCAGTCCTCGGCGCTGTGCACGTTGCCGGGACGCAGCTTGGCAGCGAGGCAATCACCATGACCGTTGAACAAAAGCAACGGGTGGTAGCAGACCGACTCGAAGTGTCCGTTGTAGGCACTGCCTTCCTGTTGGCCATGGACCGGACTCTCGGTGGAGTCCATGTCCAGAACGACCCGCTCGGAGTCGTCGAACGCCTCCGCTTGCCCGACCAGCTCTCGGTTCAGCGCCATCAGCCCCAGCAGGTTCTCTTCGCTCGCCAGCATCTCCGTCTCGAAGCCATGCAGCGTCGAGGTCAAGGCCGCTCGGCGATCCCAGTTCCTCTGCGAGCCGATCAAGCGAAACGTCGGGTCAGCCGACACTCGGACGGCGTCGTTGACGTCCTCGTAGCCTGCCAAGCGGCTGTAGATCGACTGGCGCAGCAGATCGGCCAGCGGGAACTTCTTGTTCAAGCCTTGTCGCGAGTCGCTGAGATACTCATCGATCAGCTTCCCGAGACCGAGCCGCTCGTCCAGTTCGCGAACCAAAATCAGGCCACCGTCGGAAGTGACATGCGATCCCTGGAAATCGACTTTCAACAAGCCGTTGAAACTTAGCTGGAATGGCTTGGTTTGTTTTTCACCCATTGGGTGTTGGCCTCCATGGCGTCCTCATCGGGCTCTAGCCCCTATGAATAAAGACGCTCAAGGCCGCTGGAAGGTCGGGATGTCAAACATCAAATTGAAAATGCGGGTTGAATTACAAGCTTCAAGTCTTCGTTGTCCCAGGGTTTTTCGATGTATTGGTAGAGCCCGACCTCATTGATGGCCTTAATCGCGTTTTCTTTATCGGCGTAGCCGGTCAGCAAGATGCGGGTAGCAAAAGGCTGTAGCTTCTTGACCTCGAGCAGAAAGTCAATACCTGTCATTTCCGGCATCAAGTAATCGGAAATCACCAGGTCGATCGTCCGTCCTCGGACGGCCTCGAGCGCCTTGTGGGGTGCGTCGAAGCCGAGCACTTCGTAGTCGGTCTCCAGCGTCAAGAACGACCGAAGACTGGTCAGCACCATCTCTTCGTCGTCGACCAGGACCAAAACCGGTATGCGTTCCTCGGAGCTCATTCTCTTGACTCGTCTTGCGCCGCTTCTCCGATTGGCAGACGTAGAGTGAAGGTTGACCCCTTGCCGACTTCGCTGCGCACGTCGATGGTGCCGCCGTGATCTTGCATGATCTTGAAACAGATCGAAAGTCCCAGACCTGTCCCGACGCCGACTCCCTTCGTCGTGAAGCCGGGATCGAAAATGCTTGCCAGGTTTTCGGGGGGGATGCCGACGCCGGTGTCGGAAATTTGAACACTCACTATATCACCCTCGCGGCGGGTCCGAATTGTAATTTCGCCGTGTTCCTCAATGGCCTGAGAAGCATTGACGAGTAGATTCATGAACACCTGGTTGATCTGGTTGGGATGGCAACGAATTGAGGGGATGTCACCGTAGTCCTTGACGAGTTTGGCACGTCTTTTCATTTCGTGATGAACCAGCGTAAGGGTACTATCGAGGCCTTCGTGTAAGTCGGCCGTCTTAAAATCCGCCTCGTCGAGACGCGCGAAATTGCGCAGACTCCCGACAATCGCGATGAACCGCTCGCATGCCAAGCCGTTGATGCGGGAAATATCGTCGAGCACCTTGAGGACCTTCGTCAGCGAGCTGTTGGCGCGCACGGCTTCGGGGCACGATTCGTCGGTCAGGATGCCGCGCAACTTATCCAACGAGCGACTCAGGATATCGGCGTTGCTCGTAACGGTCCCGATCAGCGTGTTCATTTCATGCGCGACGCCTGCAACGAGTCGGCCGAGGGCAGCCATTTTTTCCTGCTGCACCAGCTGCGATTGTGATTCGCGCAAATCGCGGGTTCGTGCCTCGACTTCGGCTTCCAACTCTTCGGCGTGATGCCGTAGGTGAGAGGCCAATTTGTGGCGCTCGGTGACGTCATGGCAGATGACCTGCGCGATGCGGTGATCGCCGTAGCGCACCAAGCTGATGTTGACGTCGAGATAGGCGGGCTCGGCGCGGCGTCTTTCGAAACGAACGTCGGAAATCTGTAGCCGCCCCTCGCGTTCGAGCTCTTCGAACGTTTCCTCCCGCGCCAATTCCTCGACGGGAATGATCGACGCCAGGTTGCGTCCGCGCAGGAAGTCGATCGGCACGCCGGTCAGCTTCTGTGCTTCGTCGTTGACCTCCATCACCCGCCGCGACTTCAGATCGGCGAGCAGGATGGCCTCGCCGGCCTCTTGCGTGAGGGCGCGATATTTGGCTTCGGATTCCTGCAGGTCGGCGCTCTTGCTCGTAAGCTCTTCGTAGAGGCGCGCGTTTTCGACGACTTGCGCCGACTGTGACGCGATGATCGACAACAGTTTTTGATCGTCTTCGGTGAAGCCCCCGTCCGACTGCTTGTTGAACACGTTGAGCAAACCGACCATTTCCCCTTTGGCGCGCAGCGGTACGCTCAGCAACGAACGAATCGGGAAATCTCCTTCGACAACGGCTTCGAAGTTCTTGTCGGCGGCGAGATTGTTCACCAGCAGCGGTTTTTGATTTTTCAGCATCCAGCCGGTTAATTGCTGACCGAAGCGAAAGGGGACGATGGCCGAACCTGAATAGGCCTTGCGGGCCATCGTACGAAACGGGTCGCCGTCCTCCATGTTTTGAAGCAGCATCACCGCGCCCTGCTCGACATTGAGTTGGGTGACGCTTTCCTGCACGACGAGTTCGACGATCGCGTTCAACGACATTGTCGAACCGATCGCGGAGCCGATCTGGTTGAGGATCGATAGTTCCTGGACAGCCCGCCGAAGGCGACGGTTTTCCTCTTCGAGGGTTTCCGGGATGTTATTTTCCGGGTCCATCGCTAACAACGCGGTCTCGGAAGGCCGCCGGTTTGGGCACGACCCACGGGCCGGGCGCCGCGCGGTACCAACACGGCTGAGGTACTAAATTCCGACTCTCCAGTATAGACGAGCCACGCCGCGGACCCGTCGAGAAGCGCTGCCGGTCTATGCCGGAGACGCAATCGGCATCACGCCCCGTGTCCATTGGGCTCGTTGCCGGCTTTCCATTTGATGTTGCAGCCGACGCTCGGATGTTGGCCGGTACTCACCGGATTCCCGGCGAGGACCGCGTCCAAGGCCGCTCGCAAATCGAGGCCCGTCACGGGCCGACCATTCTCCGGCCGGCTGTCATCGAGTTGTCCCCGGTAAGCCAGCGTGCGATCGCTGTCGAAAACAAAGAAGTCGGGTGTGCACGCCGCACTGTAGGCGAGCGCTGTCTGCTGTGTTTCGTCGTAGCAATAGGGAAAGTTCCAACCGAGCGTAGCCGCCAAGTGCTTCATCTTGTCCGGGGAGTCGTCGGGGTGGGTGTCGACGTCATTTGCGCTGATGGCAACGATTCCGACCGACTCTTCTGCGTAGTCGTTTCCGAGGCGGGTCAACTCGTCCTTGACATGCATCACAAACGGACAGTGGTTGCAAATGAACATCACTAACAGCGCTTTCGTCCCCTCAAACGAGTCAAGGCTGACGGACTGTCCGGTTACTGTATCCGGCAAGGCGAATTCGGGCGCCGCCGTGCCCAGCGCCAGCATGGTGGATTCGGTAAGAGCCATGGTAGAGATCTCCCGTCCGAGCGCTGCGAACCAACTCTGTCTGGTTCCGCACCTTCTCAAGGATACCCAATCTCACTTTAAGTGACCCGGCGTGTGCGTGTGGAAGGGCAAAGGAGCCCTTTGCCCCAGGCTCCAAGCACCGTTCGCCAATTGGGCCCTGTGAAGCGAAGCGCTCCGGTCCCGCGGTGAACGAAAGGGTCGTGCCACTGGGAACAGGGTGAACACACTATTCCGGGCACACAGTGAACATCCGCCGCCGTTGATCAGTTGTGTGTTGCATTCGGTCGCGGGTTGGGAGGATGAGGTCGCCGAGGCCTACCGGAGAGGTCGTTACCCGGAGGCCCGGCAAACGGCCGCAGTTGTGTTTTGGCGATCGTGCAACTTAGCCGTCTTCCCGATACCGGGAGCCCGTCACGTTGCGGTATGATTGGCCGGCTACGCTATTGGCGTACCGTCGTTTCCCAAAGGCTCCGGGGTAAAGGGGGTCATAGTTGCGGCGGATACGCCTCGACGTCGGGCGAGCGAATGCAAGACGAATCACGCAGCGGGGAGCCACCATCAACCACGAATTATGAAACTTGTCACTTATGAACGCGGCGGCGAAGAGCGTCTCGGCGCGCTGAGCGGAGAACTCATCGTCGACCTCCACCGAGCCTCGCGTGAACTTTCGGGCGGTGCGGCGGCAGTCGAGATTTCTTCCCGCATCGTTGCTTTTCTCGAAGCCGGCGAGTCGGCGATGGCCGCGGCGCGCCAAGCTCTGGCCCGGGTGGGGGGCGAGGCCGCCGATCCGGCCGGGCGCGAGAGTTTGATGACGAGGGAGATGTTGATCCCGCGCGATTCGGTCAAGCTTCGGGCGCCGGTTCCGCGGCCGCCGAAAGTGATCGCGGCGTGGGTCAATTACGGCGAGCACGGCAAGGAGGCCAGGATCGAAGCTCCCGACCAAGCGCCGCTGTTCTTCACGATTTGGCCGACGGCCGTGATCGGTCCCGGCGACCCGATCGTGCTCCCACGCATCAGCCGCGACGTCGACTTCGAGGCCGAGCTGGCGCTCGTAATCGGCAGGCGGGGCAAGGACGTCCCGGCGGCGGAAGCCTACGATTACGTCGCCGGCTACACCTGCCTGAACGACGTCAGTGCGCGGGACTATTCGCTGAAGCGCATGATCGGCACGGTGGGTCCTTCCGATATCCAAAAGAGTTTCGACACGTTTGCTCCCATGGGTCCTTGTTTGGTGACCACGGACGAGATTGAAGATCCACAACGCCTGGCGATCAAACTCTCCATCGACGGGGAGGTCATGCAAGATGACAATACGTCGACCATGAATCATCACATTCCGCGGCTGATCGAGTATCTTTCTCAGATCACGACGTTGGAGCCGGGCGATGTGATTACGACGGGCACCCCTCCGGGTGTCGGTTTCGTCCGTACCCCGCCGCGCTATCTGCAACCGGGGGAAAGCGTCCGCATCGAGATCGAAAAGATCGGTGTACTGGAGAACCCAGTGGTCGCGGCGGAAGGTCGCCCGCCGGAGTGGAACGATTTCGAAAAAAAGGGTCTTCCAACAAAATAGGGGCTGTGCTACCGTTTCCGCCAGGGGAGTGTGTCTCGGTGGCCGGTATTCTCATCGCTGAAGACGATGCGCAGACCGCTCGTTTGGTGCAGAGCACCTTTAGAAGGGGAAGGGCATAGCGTTCACGCCGTTTCCGATGGCGAGTTGTGCCTGGCGGCGGCCCGCGAGGCGGTTTTCGATCCGGCACTGGTCGACATTGTTCTTCCCGGCAGGTCGGGCCTCGAAGTGGTTGAGGACTTGCGACGTGAATTTCGCTCGATGAAGATCATTGCCATGTCGGGCGGCGGCCCGAGAAGGCCGGATCAGCTGTTGATGCGCGCCATTGAACTCGGCGCGGATCGGATCATCCACAAACCCTTCTTCCCGGTCGAAATCGTGGAGGCCGTTCGGGCGCTTCTCGACTCGGAGCAGGCCGAGCCGGCGTCGGCCGGCGGTTGAGCGACGACCTCGTTTCCCGGTTCGGTCGGCGGGCGCCTCAAGGCACGTCCACCCGGCTTGCGAACTGCCTGATTCCGCGCTTTTCCGCCCTCGTTGACAGCTACTCCGACGGGTGTTAGCTTGAAGAGTCCTCACCGTCTGCATGGAGACTCCCCCAGCGGTTACCGCCCTTCGAAAAACGCCCCTGCATGCCGTTCACCTTGCGTCCGGAGCACGCATGACGGACTTTGGCGGTTGGGATATGCCGGTGGAATATTCCGGCATTATCGCCGAACACATGGCGGTTCGCACGGCCGTCGGGTTGTTCGATGTCAGCCATATGGGGGAGATCGAGATTCGCGGCCCGCAGGCGCTGGAATTCGTCAATCATGTCACATCGAATGACGTCTCCCGTTTGGTCGACGGGCAGGTGCACTATTCCGGGCTGCTCTATCCCAACGGCACTTTCGTCGACGATATTCTCGTGCATCGGATGGGCGCGAACGATTTCTTCCTGTGCGTGAATGCGTCGAATCAGGAGAAAGACTTCGAATGGATCGCCTCGAAGAACCGTTTTGACGCCGAAGCGGAGTTGACGAGCAAGCGCTATGTGCAGTTGGCGATCCAAGGGCCGCGGGCGGTGTCGACGCTTGCGAAGCTCACGGATGTGTGGCTCGACCCGATCGGGTATTATCATTTCACTCGGGGCGAGGTCGGCGCGACCGAGGCTCTTATCACGCGCACCGGGTACACCGGGGAAGACGGGTTCGAAATCTATGTTCCGCCCGAGGGCGGCCCGCGGCTTTGGGCGGCGGTGCTCGAGGCGGGCGCGGAGTTCGGAATCGTTCCTTGCGGCCTCGGCGCCCGCAACACGTTACGCCTCGAGTCGGCGATGTCGCTCTACGGGCACGAGATCGACGACACGATTACACCCTATGAAGCCCGTTTGGGGTGGATCGTCAAGCTCGACCAAGGCGATTTCATCGGCCGGGACGCGCTGGTCACACAGAAGGAAAAGGGTTTCAAACGCCGCTTGGCGGGTTTCGAGATGCGTGAGCGGGGAATCGCCCGCGACGGCTATCGCGTTTTCGTCGACGGCGAAGACGTAGGCTGGGTGACCAGTGGATCGCCAGCGCCGTTTTTGGGGAAGAACATTGGACTGTGCATGGTGCCGTCCTCGCCGGCCGAGGTCGGGCGGACGATCGAGATTGCGGTGCGGCAGCGGCGGGTGGAAGCTGAGATGGTGCGGCTTCCGTTTTATGCACGGAAAAAGTAGATAGCGACATGTATCCGGATAACTATCAATACACTCGCGAGCACGAGTGGGTGAAAGCCGGGGGCGACGAAGCCGTGATCGGCATTACGCACCACGCCCAGGACCAACTCGGCGACGTTGTCTTCGTCGAACTGCCGAAGGTCGGCGCGGCGCTGCACGCCACGCTTTCTTTCGGCACCGTCGAATCGGTGAAGGCCGTTTCCGATATTTACGCCCCGCTTGGCGGCGAGGTCATTGCGGTCAACGAGTCGTTGATTGACGCTCCTGAAGTGCTCAATGAGGACCCACACGGCGAAGGCTGGCTGATTAAGATCCGCATTCGCGACAAGAATGAATTGCGGAATCTCATGACGGCCGAGGATTACGCCGCCTATGTAGCCGCCGAAACGGAGTCCTGAGCGAGTGCGCTACCTTCCCAAGTCTCCTCAAGAACGCCGAGCAATGCTGGATTCGATGGGGCTCGAGTCGGCGGAGGAATTGTTTGCGCAGATTCCCGAGCCGCTGCTCCTGAAGCGACCTCTCGAGATCCCGCCGGGGCAGTCGGAATACGAAATCATCGACTACTTTCGCGCTTTGGCCCGCGAGAACACGGCCCGCGACGACGGCGCCGAGCAGGACTTGGCTTCGGCGAGTTTTTTGGGCGCGGGGGTTTACCGCCATTACCGTCCCGTTGTGATCGATCCGTTGGTCACGCGCGGTGAGTTTCTCACGGCCTACACGCCCTACCAGGCCGAGATTTCGCAAGGCACCCTGACGGCGATCTTCGAGTTTCAAACGATGATCTGTCAGTTGACAGGGATGGATGTCGCGAACGCCTCCATGTACGACGGCTCGACGGCCGTGCCCGAAGCGGCCATGATGGCCGTGCGGATCACGAAACGCGACAAGGTTTTGGTGGCGCGGTCAGTGCATCCCGAATACAGGCAGGTGCTCGATACGTATCGTCGGCACCAGGAAATTCCGGCGGAGTCCGTCGCCTATGACGCCGAAACCGGCGGCATCGATTTCGACGACCTCGAAGCAAAACTCAGTGACGAGGTCGCCGCGGTGATTGTGCAGTCGCCGAACTTTTTCGGCGTGGTCGAGGATACGCGGCGGGCGGCGGAGGCGGCGCAAAGCCATGGGGCGCTGCTGGTAGTTGTGTTTACCGAGGCCGTGTCGCTCGGCTTGCTCGAACCACCGAGTGAGGCCGATATCGTCGTCGGGGAGCTTCAGTCGTTCGCTCATCCGCCCAGCTACGGCGGCCCGTTCGTGGGGGTGCTGGCGGCTAAGCAGAAATACGTTCGCCAGATGCCGGGCCGGCTGGTCGGCGAGAGTGTCGATTCGGAGGGAAACCGCGCTTTTTGTTTGACGTTGGCGACGCGGGAGCAGCATATTCGCCGCGCTAAGGCGACCTCGAATATCTGTACGAATCAAGCGCTGGTGGCGCTGATGGCCACGGTATACATGACGGTGTTCGGGAAACAGGGTTTGCGGGAGTTGGCCGAGCAGAATCTTGCGAAGGCGCACTATCTGGCGGGCAAGATTGAACAGCGGGGCGGGCGGCTGGTTTTCTCCGGACCATTTTTCAATGAGTTTGTCGTGCGGGCGGAAGACGCGGACGTCAATCGTCGGGCGCGACGGGCCGGGATTGTCGGTGGGCTTGATCTGGGGCGGTTCTATCCGGAGTTGGAGGGAGCGTTGCTGCTTTGCGCCACGGAGATGAACCGTCGCGAACACATGGATCGATATGCGGGGAGCTTTGGTGAGGTGCGTTGACCGATAGAGGTCGCGAAGGAGGATCAACGGTCGTGCCCCCGGAGGGGGCAAGGGTAGTAGCCCACGGCGCAAGCCGTGGGTTTGAGCCCGCATTTTCAATTTGATGTATGAGCTTCAGACCATCCAGCGACCTTCAGCGTCTTTATTGATAGGGGCTAGAGCCCGATAAGGACGCCATGGAGGTCAACACCCGATGGGTGAAAAAGAAAACAAGCCGTTTCAGCTCACGTTCAATGGATTTCTCAAAGTCGATTTCCAAGGATCGCGAGTCACCTCGGATGGCGGTCTGATTCTCGTTCGCGAACTGGATGAACGACTCGGACTCGGGAAGCTGATCGACGAGCATCTCAGCGACTCGCGACAAGGCTTGAACAAGAAGTTCCCGCTGGCCGATCTGCTGCGGCAGTCGGTCTACAGCCGACTCGCTGGCTACGAGGACCTCAATGACGCCGTTCGAGTATCCGCCGATCCGACCTTTCGCTTGATCGGCTCGAAGAGGAACTGGGATCGCGGAGCAGCCTTGACCTCGACGCTGCATGGCTTCGAGACGGAGATGCTGGCGAGCGAAGAGAACTTGCTGGGGCTGATGGCAGTGAACCGGGAGCTGGTCGCGCAAGCCGAAGCTCCCGACGGTTCAGACCGCGTGGTGCTCGACATGGACTCCACGGAGAGCCCCGTCCACGGCCAACAGGAAGGCAGTGCCTACAACGGACACTTCGAGTCCCTCTGCTATCACCCGCTGTTGCTGTTCAACCAGCACGGCGACTGCCTAGGCGCGAAGCTGCGTCCCGGCAACGTGCACAGCGCCGAGGACTGGGACGAGCTGCTACTGCCGGAGATCGAACGACAACAGGCGGAGGGCAAACAGGTGACGTTCCGCGCCGACGCCGCCTTCGCCAAGCCCGAGATCTACGAGGCGATGGAGGAGCGCGGCGTGGACTACGTGATTCGCATCCCGGCGAACAAGAGCCTGGAGCTGGAGATCGAGGACATCCTGTTTCGGCCACCGGGCAGGCCGAACGCCAAGCCCCTAGTGCGCTACAAGAGTTTTCGCTATCAGGCCGAGAGCTGGTCGAAGGCAAGGCGAGTTGTCGCCAAGGTCGAGCATCACCAGGGCGAACTATTCCCGCGCGTCGGATTTGTCGTGACGAGCATGAGCTTGCCGAGCCGCTCGGTCGTGCGGTTCTACAACAAGCGCGGCACGGCGGAGCAGTGGATCAAAGAAGGCAAACAGGCCACGCACTGGACCCGCTTGTCGTGTCACCGCTTCCGAGCCAACGAGGTACGGCTGCAACTCAGCGTGCTGGCCTACAACCTGGGCAACCTGTGGCGGCGGCTAGGGCTGCCGCAGCGAATCAAAAGCTGGTCGCTAACGAGTTTGCAACACAGGTTGATGAAGACCGGCGGTCGGCTGGTCAAGCATGCTCGCTACTACTGGTTGCTGCTGGCGGAGGGGCATCTGAACCGGCGGCTGTTCGGTGACATGCTGCATAGGATCTGGGCGCTGCCTGTGCCGGGTGGGTAGCGTTGCCCGGGCGAGGATCAACAGTTTTTGGCTCCAAAAAGGTTTCGCAGGGAGCAGTGTCGGCCGGAGCGCCGTTCAGTCCGCTCAATCAACGTCTGTGAGCGGACGGACGAGCCCTGGCGCCTACCGGCGGAGGTGATGTGCAGGGTTCAGCGCGAAAAGACGTGGTATTCGGCGCAGCGGGGGTGTATCCTGTGACCGTGCCAGGGCCAAAATGGAAATCCTGGCTAGTGCGCTACAAGAGTTTTCGCTATCAGGCCGAGAGCTGGTCGAAGGCAAGGCGAGTTGTCGCCAAGGTCGAGCATCACCAGGGCGAACTATTCCCGCGCGTCGGATTTGTCGTGACGAGCATGAGCTTGCCGAGCTACAACAAGCGCGGCACGGCGGAGCTCAAAGAAGGCAAACAGGCCACGCACTGGACCCGCTTGTCGTGTCACCGCTTCCGGCCAACGAGGTCTGCAACTCAGCGTGCGGCCTACAACCTGGGTTCTACAGCTGGTCGCTAACGAGTTTGCAACACAGGTTGATGAAGACCGGCGGTCGGCTGGTCAAGCATGCGCTACTACTGGTTGCTGCTGGCGGAGGGGGCGGCTGTTCGGTGACATGGTAGGATCTGGGCGCTGCCTGTGCACGAGGATCAACAGTTTTTGGCTCCAAAAAGGTTTCGCAGGGAGCAGTGTCGGCCGGAGCGCCGTTCAGTCCGCTCAATCAACGTCTGTGAGCGGACGGACGAGCCCTGGCGCCTACCGGCGGAGGTGATGTGCAGGGTTCAGCGCGAAAAGACGTGGTATTCGGCGCAGCGGGGGTGTATCCTGTGACCGTGCCAGGGCCAAAATGGAAATCCTGGTTGAGACGAGATAAATCACGAGCCACGGCAGGGGCGTGGGAGCATGCCGCACACCTATTCGCGGATTCTATTGCACGTCGTGTTTTCGACCAAGAATCGCCGTCCGTTGTTGAAGGGCGAAATCACCTCACGGTTGTTTCCCTATGTGGGAGGGATTGTCCGAGAGTTCGACGCCAAGATGCTCGCGGTTAACGGTGCGTGCGACCATGTGCATCTGCTACTCTCGCTCCCGACCGGTCTGCCGATCGCCGATCTCATGCGAACCGTGAAGACCCGGTCGTCGAAATGGGTTCATGAAACAATGCCGGCGGCCCGGTCGTTCGCCTGGCAGCCGGCTTACGCCGCGTTCAGCGTGAGTGAATCGAAGCTACCACAGGTTAAGCAGTACATTGCCGCTCAGGAAGAACACCATCGAAACGTGAGTTTCATGGACGAATTTCTGACACTGTTGCGGAAGCACAACATCGAGTTTGACGAAGAGATGCTGTGGAAATGAAACATGAAGACGTTCCTACGCCCCTGCCGGGGCTTGATTGGATAGGGGACGGGGACCCACGGCTTGCGCCGTGGGCTACTACCCTTGCCCCCTCCGGGGGCACGCTGAATCTTCAGCTCCCCGAAGGCATGGCGAATCCGCAGCTCCCTGTCATCGCTCCGGTATTCGCCTCCAATTTCCCGCGAGGTGTGCGACCTATCGCGGCTGCAATTTTCGGTGTCGAATCCGCCCCCTTTTTCCCACTCCGCCGTCCGCACCTGTTCGGCGGCCTCTGTCGTCCACGTTCAATGACTGAATCAAAACCCCATGACTTCTAAAGTTCGCTCCCATATCACGCAGAACGAACCGCTTATCTTCGAGCACTCCTCGCCCGGCAAAACCGGGTATCAGCTTCCGCCGTTGGATGTGCCCGCAGTCGACGCGGCGGCCTGTTTGGGCTCGCGTAATGTGCGGGCGGAAATTTCGGGCTTTCCCGAAGTCAGCGAGGTCGAGATCATTCGCCACTTTACACGGCTTTCAACTTGGAACTACGCGATCGATCTGGGCCTTTACCCGCTCGGCTCCTGCACGATGAAATACAACCCGCGGCTGAATGAATACGTGGCCCGCATAGAGGGGCTGGCGATGGCGCATCCCTACCAGCCCGAGGCCCTTTCGCAGGGGGCTATGCGTGTGCAGGTTCAGCTCGAACAGTACCTGGCGGAGATTTGCGGCATGGATGCCGTTACGTTGCAGCCCGCGGCAGGGGCGCACGGCGAGCTGACCGGTATCCTGCTGATTCGCGCTTACCTGGAATCGTTGGGCGACCCCCGCCGCACCGTGCTGATTCCTGATTCCGCGCATGGAACCAATCCGGCGACCGCGGCGATCGCCGGGTACGAGGTCCGCGAGATTCCGTCCGACAAGAGCGGGATGATCGACCTCGCGGCTCTCGACCAAGCCGTCGACGAGGACGTTGCCGCTCTGATGGTCACCAACCCCAACACGGTCGGGATTTTCGAACAGGATATCGCGAAAGTCTCCGAGCTGCTGCACTCCCGCGGGGCGTTGCTGTACATGGACGGCGCCAACATGAACGCCCTGGTCGGCATCGCCCGCCCCGGCGATTTCGGCGTCGACGTGATGCACCTGAACCTACACAAGACCTTCTCCACACCCCACGGCGGCGGGGGTCCCGGCGCCGGCCCCGTTGCGGTCAAGAAGCATTTCGAACCGTTCTTGCCGATTCCGCGGATTGCCGAGACCGGCGGCCGACTGTCTTATGAAGAAGAACGCCCCAGGACGATCGGGCGCGTGCGCGCCTACTACGGGAATTTCGGCGTCCTCGTGCGCGCGCTGGCGTATATCCTGGCGCACGGCGGCGAAGGGCTGCGCAATGCCACTGCGGACGCGGTCCTCAACGCGGGCTATATTCGCAAGGGCATCGAGAATGACTATCACTTACCCTTCGATGCACCCTCGATGCACGAGTGCGTCTTCAGCGACGATAAGCAACAGGCCCATGGCGTCAAGACAGGCGACATCGCCAAACGCCTGATCGATTACGGGTTTCACCCTTATACAGTGAGCTTTCCGTTGATCATCCACGGCGCGCTGATGATTGAGCCGACCGAAACCGAGAGCAAGGCCGAACTCGATCTATTTATCGACGCGCTACGTTCGATCGCCCGCGAGGCCGAGGAAGACGCCGGACTAGTGAAGTCCGCGCCCCATACGACCCGCACCAGACGCGTCAACGAAACCCAGGCCGCTCGTCGGCCGGTGCTGCGCTGGAGTGCCGGCGCTCCTTAGAAGTTCAGGCCTCCGTTCACCCTCACCATCGGAGCGGGTGTCCAGGCCTCTCGCAATACCAACAATCCGAAAGTTTCACCGAAGGCTCCGACGCGTCCGATGGGTCCTCTTGCGGCTCCCTCCCATATTTAATGCCATTGAGACACAAGATAAAGGGTCTCCAGGAAAATAGAGCACACTATATTGTGCACTGATCGACCCCAGACAAATTTTTCTCCTGCGGTGGCCTTTTCTGCTTGACAAATCAGGCGCTTAGGAGCAATCTTGTAATGGTCGGTAGTGGTCTAAAGTGGTTTGAAGTGGATCACAATGATCTCCAAGTGGACCATTTCGGTAGACGATGATTCTGTTCCGCGGCACACAAACGGGCAAGGTCGACGCCAAAGGGCGACTGAAGCTGCCAGCGCGAGTCAGGCAACGCTTCGAGGAAGCGTATGCGGATCGGGACGTTTTCATCACCAGTTTGGACGGCCTCGCTGTGAAGGTCTTTCCGCTTAAGGAATGGGAGGCCATCGAAGCCAGACTATCGGAAAAGTCGACGGAAAGCAAGGAAATTGACGGCGAGGTCAAGGACAAGATTTTGTTTCAGGCCAATAAGTATGGCGCTGAAGAGACCTTGGACAACCAAGGACGCCTGCTCGTACCCGCGGTTTTGCGGGAAGCCGTGGGTACGAGCGGCGAGGTAAGGATGGTGTGGCAGTCCAACCACTTATTCGTGCTGAGCGCGAGCTTGTTCGAACAAGAGGCCGAGAGCAAGGCGTTGACCGCCGAGGACTTTCGCCACGCCGCCAATCTGGGGGTTTGATGATTGCGGCACGAAGCGGTCTTATTGCGGGCAGTGATCGAGTGGCTGCGGGTCGATCCAGCCGGGTTGTATTTGGATTTGACGTTTGGCGCGGGCGGGCACACGGCGGCCTTGTTGCGGCGGTTGACCGCAGGTCGAGTGATCGCCTTCGATCGGGACAAAGAAGCGATTGCGGCGGGATGCCGGCGTTTCGCGGATGAATCAGGGAAATTGCAATTGGTGCACGCCGCGTTCAGCTCGCTTACGGAGACCGTCCATCGGCCGGTTCAGGGCATATTGGCGGATTTGGGAATGTCGCGCGACCAGCTGGAAGATGCCGACAGAGGATTCAGCTTTCAGAAGGAAGGCCCCTTGCGAATGACGATGGATGAGGGCCAGGCTCTGACGGCGGAAACAATTGTGAATCATTACGACGAACGACAGCTCGCCGATCTGATTTATCAGTTCGGGGAGGAAAGGAGGAGCCGCAGAATCGCTAGAGCCATAGTCCGGGAACGGCCCATCCGCAGTACGACCCACTTGGCGGAGGTCGTGGAGAAGGCCGTTCCCCGGGCGCCTCGTCAGCGGCGCCGGATTCATCCGGCGACGCGGACGTTCCAAGCGATTCGGATCGCCGTGAACGATGAACTGGGCGAGGCCGAACGGCTCCTTGCAGAGGCGCCTTTGTTGTTGGCGCCGGGCGGCCGGATGGCCGTCATCAGTTTTCACTCGCTCGAAGACCGCGTGGTCAAGCAAGGATTTCGCCGGTGGAAAGAGCGCGGAGTGTTGGAGGTTCTGACGCGGCGCGTTGTGCGGCCCTCCGAAGAAGAAATCGAACGCAATCCGGCTTCTCGAAGCGCCAAGCTTCGAGTGGCCGAAAGGACTGAACTCGAATGGCCACAGCAGAACGGCTGATTTCCGGGCTCGCGTCTTTGCAAGGTGGCGAGCCTGTTTCCCGGCCGACTGAAGCGAAGCAAGCCGGCGTGGTGGAGTTCGTCCCGGATCGTCCCTGGTCCCGAAAGACAAGCCCCGACCCCCAACCGACTGACCCATTCAGGGCTGGAGGCTTTGTCTATGACGGGGTTCGCGCGGGACCGGAGATTCGGGCCGGGCTCTCCCGCCGGTCGGCGGCGGTGCGACCGTTGCCGATGGAAGACATTTGTTTCCACGTGAAGGATGTCGACAACTCAAAGCGGTGCCGTAAGGTTGATCCGGCGGACAAGAGTATGCTGGCTCGCCTGATGATTATCGGAGTTCTGGCCGTGGTTTTTTGCTTGACGTCATTCGGGCCCGTGGCGGGGTTGCGGCAATCCGGCTATCGGCTCGAGAGTTTGAGCCGACAGCACCAATCGCTGTTGGAGGTCAATCGCCAGCTCAAGATGCACCGAGCAATGTTGAGCGACGTGCGACGCGTCACGGACTTGGCGGAGAGTCGCGGATTGGCCGCGCCCCCGCCCGAGCACTACGCGTGGCAGGACCGGACGATCACGCCCGCCGCCAAGGGTTCGGAGTTGGCTCGGAATCATCCGAGTCCTCGCCCCTAGCGGGCGGGTCCGGCAAGTCTCGACCCGACGGGATCAATTAAGGGGCCGGAAGATGGGCGACCATGGCAACCAGCGGACAGACGAAAAACAGAGGCTCTTCCGGAAATGAGAGGAGATCGACCTGGTTTCCTAGGATTTTCTCAGTCCCGCGTCAAGTCGAAGCGCTTCCGTCTCTTCGGCTTCTTCTCTTCGGCTTCTTCTCAACGCTTTGGTTCGGCTTGGCTCTTTTCCGTCTGTGGGACTATCAGGTCTTACGTGTCGACCATTTCGCCGACAAGGCCAAGAAGCAGCACGAGGGAGTCATCAAGATCCGGGCCGCCCGCGGGATTATTTACGACCGCGCGGGTGAAAAGCTGGCCTTCAGTACGCCGGTCGACTCCATCGGCGTTTTTCCTCGGCGAGTCCCGAATCCCCAACTGACAGCGTCCTTGTTGGCTGAGGTGTTAGGCGCCGACGAGGACACGATCTTCAAGAAGTTGACAAGAACGCGCTTCCAGTGGATCAAGCGGTTGGCCGAGTCGGGAGAGGCGGCGCGAATTCGAAACCTAAGCTTGGCGGGGATTCATTTCGAAAAGGAAAGCAAGCGCCACTATCCGCACGGAACGGTGGCGTCGCACTTGTTGGGCGCGGTTGGGGTTGATCACAGCGGGCAGGCGGGGTTGGAGCAGTCATTCGAGGAAGTACTGCAGGGTCGACCGGGTTTGCGGCTGGTGCAATACGACGCGCGGCGCAGCTACTACGCAGGCCGAGTTCTCGAAGAGCCGGTAGCGGGCGCGGACCTGGTTCTGACGATCGATCATCGGATTCAGGTGTTGGCTGAGCGGGGACTTGCCCGCGCCATCGAGGCGACGCAGTCGATCGCGGGGTCGATTGTCGTGATGGACCCGAACAACGGAGAACTCTTGGCCGTGGCCAATCGGCCGACGTTCGACCCAAACCGCAGAGTCCGCGACGCCAAGCAACTGGAGAGACGGAACAACTACGCTCTGAGCCATTTGATCGAGCCGGGGTCTAGTTTCAAGTTTGTGCCGATTGCGGCGGCCCTCGAGGAAGGGTTGGCAACGCCGGATGAGATGCTGGACTGCCAGATGGGCGCGATCTATATCGGTTCGCGAAGGGTGCGGGATCACAAGCCCTTCGGCATGCTCTCGGTCAGCCATATTCTGGCGAATTCGAGCAACGTCGGCACAATCAAGCTGGGACAGCGGCTGGAGCCGGAGCGGCTTTACGCTTACGCGCGAAAATTCGGGTTCGGTGAAAAAACGGGGTTGCCGTTGCCTGGAGACGTGGCCGGCTTGCTGCGTCCGCCCGAGCGGTGGACCGCGGACTCGATGGGCTCGGTTCCGATCGGTCAAGAGATCGGCGTGACGACGATCCAGTTGGCACGAGCTGTCTCGGTGATCGCTAACGGCGGGATGTTGGTTAAGCCCGTAGTGGTGCAGTCGGTGCGGTACCCCGGAGGGCTCGATGAGCCGCTGTTGCGGGAGGCGCAGAAGCGGGTGATTTCCGCGGAGACGGCGGCGAAGATGCGGGCGATGATGGAGGGCGTCGTGCAGGCCGGAACCGGTCGATTGGCCCGCACGCAGGGGTACCGAGTAGGTGGGAAGACGGGGACAGCGCAAAAGGTCGACCCCGAAACCGGTGCTTACTCCCGAACGGCGTATTTGCCAAATTTTGCCGGGTTCGCCCCAGTCAATAATCCCTCGATCGTTGTCGTGATTGTGCTGGATTCGCCGGTAGGAAAGTATTATGGGGGTAGTGTCGCCGCGCCGGTATTTCCCGCGCTCGCGATGCAAGCGTTGCGCTTTCGCGACGTGCCGCCGGAGTTGCCCCTGACGCCCAGGCGGCCCGAAGTTTCGCGGGTCGCCGAAGAGATCTTGGCCGATTTCGCGCCCGACGGGGAGGCCGGTCAACAGGAGCCCCTCATGCAATCGACGCACTACGGGACGTCGGCCGGCGCTGTTTGGGTAGCCGTATCGGCGCGGCCGGTTTCAGGTCAAGCCGCGGACGGCGCTCAAAGAAACTCTGGGGCCGCGTCTTGGTTAGGGGAAGCCCCCGTCTCCGACATGGGGCCGGGTCAAGGCGAGGCAGTCCAACCCGACCCCGAGGAGGCGGTTGAGCTTGAACGGGCCGAGCCCGTGGCGGTGCAGGTTGCGGCCCGGGTTGTTCCGGATTTTCGGGGTATGACGGTGCGTGAGGCGGTGGCACTGGCGGCCGACCGCAGTCTCGAAATCAACCTAATGGGGAGTGGTTTCGCCCGCCGTCAACGGCCGGTCGCGGGCTTGCCGGCCCCGCCCGGCCAACGCATCGCGATTCAGTTTTCGCCCTCCGAGATGGCGGCGCATGACGGCAAATGACGGTAAGCGAGTTGTTTGGCGAGCATTTACTTCAAACGACCTGTGGCGATCGTGAGGTTGCCGGGCTGCAATATGATTCCCGCCGGGTACGGGACGGCGAGCTGTTTTTCGCTTTCGCCGGGGAGAGGGTGGACGGGCATCGCTTCGCGGATACGGCGTTGGGATCCGGGGCGGCCGCAGTCGTAAGCGAGCGTGAGGCGCCGCTGGAATCCACCGGGCGCTGGGTTCAGGTAAAGCACGGCCGACGTGCGATGGCGGCGGCGGCGCTGGAATTTTACGGACGTCCCGATCGGCGCTTGCGGTTGACCGGCGTGACCGGGACCAACGGCAAGACCACGACGGTTTACTTGATTGACGCGATTCTCCGCGCGGCGGGAATGACCACGGCGCGTATCGGCACGGTCGACCACACGATCGCCGGGCGGCGAGTGGCGGCGGTCAATACGACACCGGAGTCTCTTGACTTGGTGCGTTATTTCGATGAGTTGATCCAGCAGGGCGGCACGCACGCGACGTTGGAGGTCTCCTCGCACGCCTTGTCTTTGGGACGGGTTTACGGCATGGATTTTCACGCCGCCGTGTTTACGAATTTGTCACGCGATCATCTGGATTTTCACGGAGATATGAAAAGCTACGGGCAAGCGAAACGGAGTCTGTTTGAAGGGGCGGGCGGGGCGCCTCCGCGTTTCACCGTGGTCAACCGGGACGACCCGATGGGAAAAGATCTTCTGAACATTGACGGCTTGATTCCGCTGAGCTACGGACGATCGCGGGATTGCATGGTTTACGCCGAGCGGGTGACGGCCGATTTCTCTGGGCTGAGAATGCGGGTCGTAACGCCGGAGGGCGAATTTGACGTCACCTCGCGACTTTGCGGGGCGTTCAATGTGCTGAACATCCTCGCCGCGACCGGGACGGCTGTTCGATACGGGATTCCCCCGAAGACGATTGCGCGGGGGGTCGAGCAGTGCGAATCCGTCGCCGGACGTTTTGAGACGGTCGACGTGGGTCAACCGTTCGCCGTCGTGGTTGATTATGCGCACACGGCTGACGCTTTGGAGAACGTGATCGGCGCGGCCAGGGCCTTGCTGAACGTCGAGCAAGGGCGAGGACGGATTCTGACGTTGTTTGGGTGCGGGGGCGATCGCGACCGAGGTAAGCGTCCGCCGATGGGAGAAATTGCCGGAAAACTCAGTGACCTTGTAATTCTTACATCGGACAACCCGCGCAGCGAAGACCCGCTGAATATTATCAACGACGTTCTGGCCGGACTGAAAAAGGTCGATGTTCGGTACGAACTGGAGCCGGACCGGGGTGAGGCGATTCGGAAAGTGTTGAAAGAAGCGCGGCAGGGCGATGTTGTGCTCTTGGCGGGCAAGGGCCACGAAGCCTATCAGACGGTTGGTACGGAGAAGATTCCATTTGATGATCGAGAAACGGCCCGGGACGTGCTGGGAGAGATGGGCTATCGGGCTTGACGGACGCGAGCCGGCGCTTAGGCCGCTCGGTACTCGACGCGGTAAGGGATGAAGTTCATGCTTTCTGAAATCGCCGGTTGGCTCGGAGCGAAGCCGGCGGCGGCGGCGGATCAGGAGGTGGCCGGATATTCGATCGATACGCGCACGGTCGGTGAAGGTGAACTCTTCTTCGCTATACGCGGCTCGGGTCGAGACGGACACGACTACGTCCGGACGGCTTTTGATCGTGGAGCGTGCGCGGCGGTTGTTCGGTCCGCGTGGGCGGCTGAAAACGAGGGCATCGGGCCCGTCTTGGCCGTGAAGGAGACGATCGAGGCGCTTGGCGCGGCGGCCCGTCAGGCGCGGCGTCAGTGGGGACGTCCGCTGGCGGCTGTTACGGGAAGCAATGGAAAGACGACCACAAAGGACCTGATCGCCGCCATGCTCGAAACGAAATACCGAGTGGCGAAGTCGGCGGGCAATCTCAACAACGAGTTGGGTTTGCCGCTGTCGCTGTTGCGGTTCGATGAGGAAGCGGATGTCGGCGTTGCCGAGATGGGCATGAATCACGCCGGGGAAATTCGACGTCTAGCCTGCATGGCCGAGCCCACGGTGGGCGTGGTAACGAATGTCAATGCGGTGCACTTGGAGCACTTTTCTTCCGTGGACGAAATTGCGTCCGCGAAGCAAGAGTTGATCGAGGAGTTGCCCTCCGAGGGAACGGCGGTGCTGAACGGTGATGACCCGCGCGTTGCGTGGTTTCGGGAGGGGTTCGCCGGGAAGACAGTGACGTTCGGGCTCAATACGGAGGCGGATTTCAAGGCCGTTGATGTCGAGACTCTTGGTGCGGCCGGAGTTCGTTTTCGCCTCGATGCCGGGGGGGAGAGATTCGAGAGTTCGCTTCCAGGTCGGCACAACGTTTCGAATATCTTGGCGGCGTTGGCGACGGCATCGGTTTTCGACGTGGACGCCGAAGACGCCCGCGTGGCGGTGGCGAGTCTTCAGCCTTGCGGGATGAGAGGCGAAGTGTTTGGGCTCGGGGGTGTCACCGTGCTCAACGACTGCTACAACTCAAATCCGAAGGCGTTGTCGGAAATGTTGACGGTACTGCGCGAGACGCCGGCGAGACGTCGGGTAGCCGTATTGGGCGAGATGTTGGAGCTGGGTCCGGAATCGGCGGCATTGCATTACGAGGCGGGCCGGGAGGTGGCGGAAGCCGGCGTGGACGTTCTGGCGGCGGTGGGCGGGCACGCGGGGGAAATGATTGCCGGCGCGGTCGAGAGCGGTCTTTCGCGGGATTCAGCCTTTTCTTTCGAAAAGGTCGGGGCAGCGGGCGTCTTCCTGGCGAAAACAATCAGCGCGGGAGACGCGGTTCTGCTGAAGGCTTCGCGCGGCGTTGGTTTGGAGCGGGCTCTTGAGGCGTTGCGGCAGTCTCTGGAAAAGGCGGAGGGCGAGTAGGTCCATGTTGTATTACTTGCTTTTCGAACAACTGTTTCCTCTCTTCAGCCCGTTTCGGGTGTTCAGTTATATCACCGTTCGGACGGCGATGGCGGGGATGACGGCGCTCGGTTTGGGGCTGATACTGGGGCCGTGGCTGATTCGGAAGCTGCGAGAGTCTCAGATTGGGCAGCATATCCGCGAGGAGGGGCCCGAGTCCCATCAGCACAAGGCAGGCACGCCGACCATGGGTGGGTTGTTGATCTGCGCTTCGATCATCCTGCCGACGCTGCTGTGGGCGGACCTTAGCAATCTCTACGTTTGGCTGGCGCTTTTCGGCCTGGCGGGCTTTGCCGCGATCGGTTTCCTTGATGATTACGCCAAAGTACGCCATGGGCGTAATCTGGGCCTGCGGGCGAGGAGCAAAATCGCGTTGCAAGTGCTCGTGACGCTGGTGATTGCCGGTACTCTCGCACGATTCCATGCCGAGGGAAGTTACGACGCCGGCATTGTCTTGCCCTTTTTCAAGAACCTTCGGCCGGACCCGGTCATCGATTCGTTGCTTGGGAACGCGTACACCTATCCGTTGGCTTTCGGCGTGTTTTTTGTGTTTCTGTTCTTAGTCTTGGTGGGGGCGTCGAACGCGGTCAACTTGACCGATGGGTTGGACGGGCTGGCGATCGGGTTGACGGTGATTTGCGCCGGGGCGCTGACGGTGCTGGCGTATGTCGCGGGGCACCGAGAGTTCGCCGCCTACCTGGATATCGCGCGCGTGCCGCAGGCGGCGGAGTTGACGATTTTCTGCGGGGCGATGGTAGGGGCGAGTTTGGCGTTTCTTTGGTACAACGCCCACCCGGCGGAGATCTTCATGGGCGATGTCGGCTCGCTGGGTTTGGGCGGCGGGATGGCGACGGTAGCGGTGTTGGTCAAGCAGGAAATTCTGCTGCTGTTCGTGGGCGGCGTGTTTGTTGCCGAGGCGCTTTCGGTGATTTTGCAAGTGGCAAGTTTTAAGTTGCGCGGGAAACGGATCTTCAGGATGGCTCCGCTACACCATCACTTCGAGCAGTTAGGTTGGCCGGAGTCGAAGGTCATCGCGCGCTTTTGGATTGCCGGACTGGTTTGGGCGCTCTTCGCGCTGAGTACGCTGAAGCTGCGATGAAAGTCGAAGGAAAGCGCGTGCTGGTCGTCGGACTGGGAAAGTCCGGGGAGGCCGCAGTGCGGTTCCTGCACGACCGAGGCGCAATCGTCACCGCCGCTGATGAAAAGTCGCGCCGGCAACTCGGCGAGGTTGGGGAAGCGGTTGCCGCCTTGGGCGTTGAGGTGCACGGCGGAGGACATAGGGAGGAGTTGTTTACCGGACAAGACCTGATTGTTCCCTCGCCCGGCGTGCCGTGGGACTTGCCGGAACTCGGCAAGGCACGGGAGGCGGGTGTTGTTGTTGCCGGAGAATTGGAGATTGCGGCCGATTACTTACGCGGCCGCGTCGTAGGGGTGACGGGAACGAACGGTAAGACGACAACGACCTCGCTGATCGGGCACATTCTCGAAACCGCCGGGCGGCAGGTTCTGACCGGCGGCAATATCGGGCTACCGGTGTTGGCGATGGTAGAGGGCTCGACGGCGGAGACTTGGAATGTTGTGGAGCTTTCAAGTTTTCAGCTGGAAGCTATGACACATTTTCGGAGTCACATCGGCGTTGTTCTCAATGTGACGCCGGATCACTTGGATCGACACGGGACTTTCGAAGCCTACAGCGCGTCCAAGCGGCGTTTGGTCGAAGGGCAGACCGAAGACGATGTGCTGGTCACAAACAAAGACGACGAGGTTTGCCGGACTTTTGCCGAGGCCGCCCGCGGGAGCGTCACATGGTTCAGCAGGACGCTCGACGTTGGGCGGGGAGCTTGTGTTCGAGACGGTTGGATTGTCTGTGACGGCACGCGCGTGACCGAGATGCTGTTGGGGATTCGAGGCGATCACAACTTGGAGAACGCGCTGGCGGCGGTCGCGGCGTGTCGGCGGGCGGGCGCACCTCCGGCAAAGATCGCCGAGGGGCTACGAAGCTTTCGCCCGCTGGAGCACCGCTTGGAGTTCGTGCGTGAAATCGACGGTGTTGCCTATTACAACGACTCGAAGGCGACGAACGTTGACGCGGCCCTGAAAGCGATTGAAGCATTTGAGGGCGGGCTGTGGGTAATTCTCGGCGGCAAGGACAAGGGAAACGACTACAGCATGCTACGGGAGTCATTGGCAACGAGGGCTCGGGCCGGCTTGCTGATCGGCGCGAGCGCCGACAAGATCGCACAGCAGTTGGAAGGATCGGTTGAAACCGAGCAGGTCGAGACGCTGGAGCGAGCGGTGGCCCGCGCCCATGAGCGGGCCCGAAGCGGTGACACGGTTCTGCTGGCGCCGGCGTGCGCGAGTTTCGACCAATTCGCCAATTACGAGGAGCGCGGGAGGAAGTTCAAGGATTTCGTTCAGGGTCTCTAGGAAACCGCTATGCCGAAACCTCTCAAGTGTGACCGGGTACTTTGCGCCGTGATCCTCGGATTGACATTTTTCGGGTTGATCATGGTGTTCAGCGCGACGACAGGCAGTGCGAATGGATCGATGCGGTTCGTAATCAGGCAGTCGATCGCGGTCGGGACCGGGCTGTTGGCGATGCGGGTATTGATGTTTCTGGACTACCACCGATTGGTGAGTCCGCGCGCGGTGTTCTTTTTCTCGGGCGGCGTGATCACGCTCTTGTCCGCTGTCTTGTTCGTGGCACAGACGGGGAACACGAATCGATTCTTGAAGCTGTGGGTTTTCTCGGTCCAGC
This sequence comes from Bryobacterales bacterium, assembly GCA_965238125.1. Taxonomy (GTDB): domain Bacteria; phylum Acidobacteriota; class Terriglobia; order Bryobacterales; family UBA6623; genus UBA6623. The sequence goes on from OZ250179.1 coordinate 4,018,921, forward strand.
CATCGGAGTTCGCTAAGTTGGCGGCGGTGCTTTTCTTGGCCTACTACCTGGCCAGGAGGCGGGAACAGTTGCATGATTGGCGGACCCTGGGGGCGGTCTGGCTGCTTGTCGCGGTTTTGTGCGGCTTGATCGTCGGTGGCCGGGATCTCGGCACGGCGGTGCTGGTGATGGTGATCGCGGCGGTAGTCTTGTTTGTGGCGGGTTTGCAGCGTCGCTATTTCGTGATCGCGGCCGCAGCGGCGCTCGTGTTGGTCATTCCGGCGGTGTTGAGTGAGCCCTACCGCCTGGAAAGGGTGATGACTTTCTTGAACCCTGAAAGCGACCCGCTCGGGGCGGGTTATCAAATCAACCAATCGCAGATCGCGGTTGCGACGGGCGGATGGGTTGGTCAGGGCCTGATGGCGGGCAAGCAGAAGATGGATTTTCTGCCTGCCGCGCACAATGATTTCATCTTTGCGGTGATTTGCGAGGAGCTTGGGTTTGTTGGCGGCGTCGCGGTGATCATGGCGTTTCTGGTGATTCTTTGGCGCGGCATCACCGTGGCGGTACGCGCGCCGGACTTAATGGGGCGCTACCTTGCCGTGGGCATTACGGCGATGGTTGTTGGCCAAGCGATGATCAATCTCGGCGTTGTGTTGGCGCTGTTGCCGACCAAGGGACTGCCTTTGCCCTTCATTAGCTATGGAGGGACCGCCGTCGCGACAGCCCTGGCGTCGTCGGGTATTTTGCTGAATGTGAGTCAGCAGACGGAATAGAGGCAACGCGGATTCGGCGAAAGTCGAGAAATGCGGTGCGGGAGGCGACGAAACAGCGCACGTTCTTGATTGCGGCGGGCGGGACCGGAGGGCACGTCATCCCCGGAATCGCCATAGCCGAGGAATTGCGCGCGAGAGGTCATCGCTGCATTTTTGTGGGTACGCGCCGGGGCTTGGAAGGGAGGCTGGCTCCCGAGGCCGGTTTTGAGATTGAATTTCTCCGGGTCGGTCCGTGGAACGGAGTTTCGCCGCTGAGGCGACTGCGAACGTTGTTGGAGATGGCGCCGGGTTTGTTGGCGGCCGGCTCGATCTTGAAACGGAGGGGCGCGGCGGCGGTGCTGAGTTTGGGCGGATACTCCGCCGCGGCGATTGTGCTGACGGCGCTGGGAGGAGATATTCCAGTAGTGGTGCTGGAGCCGAATGCCAAGCCGGGGATGGTCAACCGCCTGGCGGGTCCTTTTGCGGCAAGGGCACTGACGGGTTTCGAGGAGGCTGTGCGTTACTTTCCGGCGGCGAGGTGTGAGGTAAGCGGCGTTCCGATTCGGCAGGCATTTTTTGAGGTGGAGTCGCGAAGAACACGGTCGCCTTTTACGGTCTTGGTCACGGGCGGGAGTTTGGGGTCGCGCCGACTGAATAGGGCCGCGATCGAGGCGGCTGTGATTTGGCGGGACCGCGGCAGTTGGCCGGGAATGCGACTTATCCATCAGACCGGGGAACGGGAGTACGCGGAAGTCTGTTCGTTGTTCAATAAACAGGGGCTTGCGGTGGAAGTAGCCCCGTTTTTGCCGGACATGTCCGGCGCTTTCGCTGAAGCTGACATCGTTGTGTGCCGCGCCGGTGCCTCGACGGTGGCGGAGTTGAGCGCGGCCGGCAAGGCATCGGTGTTGGTGCCCTACCCCTTCGCGGCGGATCAACACCAGCTTGTCAACGCGCAAGCGATGGACGCGGCGGGCGCGGCGCGGCTGGTGATGGACCGGGATTTGGACGGAGAACGCTTGGTTGGCGAGGTGGAGGCCCTGATGGACCGCCCCGACAAACTGACGACCATGGAAGAAGCGGCTCGAGGACGGGCTCGCCGGGGCGCGGTCGAAAAAGTAGCTGATCGGCTCGAACGCGCGGCCGGTGTGACGTCGTAGAGGTTTGCCCGAATATTGAAGCACAGCATGTTGTTCAAGCACATTGCCATTCGTCACCGCCACATTCACTTTGTGGGGATCGGGGGCATTGGTATGAGCGGTCTCGCCGAGATCCTGTTGAGCCTCGGCTATGAGATCAGCGGATCGGATTTGCGTCGCTCAACGACCGCCCAAAGATTGGGGTCACTGGGTGTGCGGATCTTCGAGGGCCATCGACAAGAAAACATCGCGGGTGCCGACGCAGTCGTCGTCAGTTCGGCCATACCCGCCGACAATCCCGAGCGCGTAGCCGCCTCGAAAGCCCAGGTGCCGATCATTGAGCGAGGTGAATTGTTGGCCGAGTTGATGCGCCTGCAATATGGAATCGCGATCGCCGGGAGTCACGGCAAGACAACGACGACTTCGATCACAGCGTCCGTGCTCAACGCGGCGGGGCTGGATCCGACCGTTGTGGTGGGCGGTCGCGTGGATGCGCTGGGGTCGAACGCGAGATTGGGAAGCAGTGATTTGCTGCTCGTCGAATCGGACGAAAGTGACGGGTCTTTCCTCAAGCTGGCTCCGATTGTGGCGGTTGTGACCTCGATCGACGCGGAGCACCTCGATCACTATGGCTCGTTGAAAGCGCTGCAGGAAGCCTTCGTGGAGTTTGCGAATAAGGTGCCGTTCTACGGATCGGTGATCCTGTGTCTCGATGACCCGCATGTGCGTGAAATCCTACCCCGGGTCAAGCGGCGGGTTCGCTCGTATGGAATGGCGGGCGACGCGGATTTGACGGCTTCGGCAGTAGAGTCGGCGCATCTGATGAGCCGCTTTGAACTCCGTTATCGGGGCGATGACTTGGGTCGTTTTCAAGTGCGGGGCGCGGGGCGTCATGATGTGCTCAACGCCATGGCGGCGGTGCTCACCGGTCTGGAGCTCGAAGCCCCGCTGGAGTCGATTCGGGAAGGACTTGCCGCCTTTAGCGGGGCAGATCGGCGCTTCCAAGTCCGCGGGGTGAAAGGGCGTGTAACGGTAGTGGACGACTACGGTCACCACCCGACGGAGATCCGGGCGACGTTGGCGGCGGCGCGAAGCTGTGAGTTCGCGAAGGTCCATGTGATCTTCCAGCCGCACCGCTATTCAAGAACGGCGTTATTGTTTCACGAATTGGGTGCTTGCTTTGGGGATTGCGACGGACTCTTTGTTGTCGATATCCACGGAGCGGGTGAAGAGCCGGTGACGGGAGTGGACGCGGCACGATTGACTGAGGAGATTCAAGCGTCGGGCCACCCCTGCGCGGTTTATTTTTCATCAATGGAAGCCGCGTGCGAGGCCGCCGCGGAAGCCGCGGGACCCGGTGATGTCGTCATCACTCTCGGGGCGGGAAGCATTGGGCGCGTGGGTGAGCAACTGCTTTCGTTGCTGCCTGACGGCGTGGGACAACAGAAGACTTGACCGGGGTGACCCTGACACGCCTAAGGGCCATGACGGAGGACGAGATAGGAGTTGAATATGCCGAAACGGATAGCCGGCAAAGACACTTCCGAGGCGTCGTACTTGCGGCGCGTGAAGCCGGTACAGGTGCGACGTAGCTTTTGGAAAGACTCAGGCCCTTGGCTGATCCGAGTCGGCTTGACGGTTGCCTTGGTTGTGGTCGGGGTGTCCGCCGCCTTTTCGTTCGACACGTACATGCGGGAAGCTTCGGCGTTCCGTCTCCGTGACGAAGTGTCTGTCCGGTTCAGCGGTCTACGCTACGCCAAACAGGATGAGATCCAATCGATCCTCGACCGAGACGCGGGCCGGAGCCTTTACGAAGTTCCGCTTGAAGAGCGCCGCGTACAGATTGAAGAACTCACCTGGGTGAAACACGCGGACTTGCGTCGGAACTGGCCCAATCGTTTGTGGGTGCGGGTGGAGGAGCGGGTGCCGGCGGCTTTCGTTCGCTTCCCGCCTTCGAGTCAGAAAGGCGTGGCCGAGCCCCCGGGATTGATTGACGGGGAAGGGGTCTTTCTCGACGTGCCGAAAGGCCATCGATTTGTGTTCCCCGTGGTAACGGGCATCAACCGTTCCATGCCGCCCGAGGATCGCACGAAGCGCGTGAAACTGTATCAGGCGTTGTTGTCCGAGCTTGACGCGTCGGAGCCGTTTTACAGCTCGAGGGTTTCAGAGGTTGATGTCGAGGATCCGCGCAACGCCAGGGTCAAGACGGCTTTCGACGGTGAAATGATCGAGTTGCAGATGGGTGAGAAGAATTTCCGGCACCGATTCGAAGTGTTCCTGGAATACTTCGAGACCTGGAAGAAGGAATTCGGACGGGTGGCGTCGGTGGATCTTCGTTACAAGGGAGTCGTCGTGACGGAGTAGAGCATGCGAAAGCGACAAAACTACATCGTCGGCCTTGATCTTGGGAGCGAATGGACTCGGTGCGTGGTAGGCATCGAAGAAGATTCTCGCTTGCGCTTCATTGGCTCGGGCTGCGTTCGTTCGGAGGGTTGGTCACGGGAAGTCATCTCGGACCAAGATTTGGTGCTGCGTTCGGTTGAGCAGGCTGTGCAACAAGCCGAGGATGCGGGCGGGACGCCGATCGAAGCGGCGGTTGTGGGCATTGGGGGGAGCCACGTTGTGGGCAACATAAGCCACACCTACGTCAGCTTGCCTGATGACGAAAGCGAAGTGCGCCGGCAGGACGTCGACGCGGTCGTCAAGGCGGCCGGGCAAACGGCGGTTGGCGGTGATCGCACGGTGCTGCAACTCATTCCATTGGCTTTTGGCGTGGATCAACAAGCGGTATTGCAAAACCCGGTTGGAATGGCAGGCACGCGTTTGGATGCGCATGTTCATGTGATCACCGCGCAGGCCCAGGCCCACAATAACGCTTGTGCCGTGGTAAACCGCGCTTCCCTGGTGGTACAGGAGACCGTTTTTGAGCCGTTTGCCGCCGCGCAGGCGGTACTCGAAGAGCGCGAGCGCGAGATGGGCGTTGTCGTCGTGGACATGGGCGCCGGGTCGACCGACTTCGTTGCCTATTTGGACAATCAACTGCGCCTGGCGAGTTCGATTCCCGTTGGGGGCGGGCATTTCGTGAGTGATGTGGCGACGGTGCTGAGGACGCCGCGTGAAGAAGCGGCGTGCTTGATCGAGCAATACGGTTGCGCGGTCGCCGAGCAAACGCCCCACAATGTCATGATCGAGGTTCCGTCCATATCAGGTGGGTTTTCCGAACCGAAACCCCGGCGTCTACTGAACCAGATTATCGAGGCGCGAGCGCAAGAGACCTTCGAGTTGATCGCTGCGGCGCTACGGCGGGCGCGACTTGATGACCGTTTGATCGCCGGTGCCGTCCTTACCGGCGGTCTCGCGGGGCTGGGCGGCATGTGTGACGTGGCGGAAAACACCCTTCGAGCGACGACGCGCATCGGACTGCCGCCGCGACTCGAGGACATGCCGGATGAGCTGGACCATCCCGCTTGGGCAACGGCCATCGGCCTGTTACTGTACGGGCAGCGGCTGCACGTCCAACGACTGAAGAGACGAGACCGGCTGTCCGCGTGGCTGAAGTCGCGGATTGAAGCCTAGTCCGCGGCCGGAAAATCGGTAGAATGCAGTGTCAGTTCGGGTTTGTTCGAGGGAGGTCGGGATGGATGAAGACATCGTCAAATTTACATTCGATGAAGCCGCGGCCACGAACGCCCGCATCAAGGTAATCGGCGTCGGCGGCGCCGGGTGCAATGCGGTCAACCGTATGATTGAGGCCGGTGTGGAGGGAGTGGTCTTCGCGGGGGTCAACACGGACGAACAGGCGCTGCAAGCTTCCCATGCGCAAGTCAAGCTGCAACTAGGCGTGAGGCTGACAAGCGGAAGGGGGGCGGGCTCGGACCCCGAGGTCGGTCGCGAGGCCGCGCTTCAGGACACGGAGCGGCTGATCGAGTTACTGGGTGAGTCCGACATGGTCTTCGTCACCGCCGGCTTAGGTGGCGGGACCGGCACTGGTGCAGCCCCCATCGTGGCGTCGCTGGCGAATGAGTTGGGCGCCTTGACGGTGGCCGTTGTTACGAAGCCGTTCTCCTTCGAAGGTAACAAGAGAATGGCCATCGCCGAGCAGGGCTTGGCGGAACTGGCGGAGACGGTCGACACGGTCGTAACGATTCCGAACGAGCGGCTCATTGAGGTCATCGAGCGGGGAACGAGTTTTTTCGAGGCGTTCCGAATTGCCGACGACATCCTTCTAAGGGCGGTCCAGGGCATCAGCGACATCATTACGATCCCGGGAATCATCAACCGCGATTTCGCCGACGTGCGCACGATTATGCAGGGCATGGGTTACGCTGTGATGGGAACGGAGATATCGGGCGGAAGCAGCGCGGCGGTCGAGGCGGCCCGCGGGGCGGTATCGAGCCCGCTGCTTGAAGATACGAGCATCGAGGGCGCGCGAGGGATTCTCATCAATATCACGGGTTCGTCGCAATTGGGGCTCCACGAGGTTCACGAGGCTTCGACGATTGTTCAAAAGGCGGCTGACCCGGAAGCGAACATCATCTTCGGCGCGGTACTCGACGATTCGATGGAGGATCGAGTCAAGATTACCGTGATCGCGACCGGTTTCCACAGTGAAAGCGTGGGGATTAGCAAGAAGGTCTCCGATGCCGCGGCCGCATCGGCTGCCGAGGTGAGACCCGCGTTGCAGCAGGCGGCCGCGTCGCGGTACCGAGATGAGGGCGGACAGCCTGACACGCTTGATTCGGAGTTGGTATCCGCGGGCACGGATGTGGATTCAGAGGACCGGCAGGAACTAGAGCAGAGTGCCATCAACGCCGAGGCCGGCGGCGACCCCAGCGACCTCGAAGTTCCCAGCTTTTTGCGGCGCTCGGGCGAGTCTTCTTAACCTGGGGCGAACCAGGGCGCGGGGACGTTGTAGCGGAGCGGCGTCAATCGCTACACTGGAACTGTTCGTTGTCGGCCGGTTGCCTTGGCGACCCATCTTCTTTAAGATGATGATTTTGTCAAAGCCCGGGCCGTTCCTTCCCGCGGGACGCGCGGTGGGCGTTCATCTCTATTTCCTAAGCGGTTTGGTGAGTAGGTAGCAATCCATGGCTTTTTTCCACGAGACGAAACTTCGTTTGCTTTTGACTGTGACCCTCGCGTTGGGCGTCAGCATTGCGTGCGCCACGAAGGAGCCGGAGAAGGATTTTATGGATGCCGCGACAGATTTTCCGTTCCAGGTCTTAGCCTTGACCCCGATCGCGGCCACGGCCGCGGGCTACCATGAGCACATCGAGGGAGCGGATGAGGAAGGCAAGGGCGGGACGAAGATCTCGCTGGACGAGCTGCTCGATGACTACTCCGCCGCGGGTGTTCAGAAGCGAGTGAGCTTCTACAAAGATTTTCGCAAGAGGCTGCATGACAAGGTCAAGCGCGATGAACTCGCGGGGGACGCGTGGGCCGACTATGGAGTTATCGACAACCATATTCAGCGCTCGCTCGTTGAACTCGAGCAGATTCGGAGTCACGAACACAATCCGAACCTCTATGTGCGGCTATTGGGTACCGCCCTCTATACACCGCTTGTCCACGAATACGCTCCCAAGGCGGAGAGGTGCCGACACCTAATCGCGCGGCTGGATAGAGTCCCCGCATTCGTCGAACAGGCCGAACAAAACCTGCGGTCTTCCCCTTCGATCTGGACGGAAGTTGCGCAACAAGGCAATGCCGGATTGATCCACTTCATCGAAAACGTAATCCCCGCGAGCTTGCCGGCGGAGCTGAAGGCGGATCATGACCGTGCATCCCAGGCTGCGTTGAGCGCTCTCGCGGGATTCGGGGATTATCTGGCGAATGATCTCGCCGGACGAAATAACCACGACTGGAGGCTGGGGCCCGAACTTTACGAAGCGAAGTTCAAGGCGATGCTGGCAACCGATCAGTCTCCGGATGAAGTATTGGCGCAGGCCGAGCAAGAGTTTCAAGTCGTGATTGCGGAGACGATTACATTGGCGGAGGCTCTCGACAAGGAAATTTACGGCAGCGCTCGTCCGCCGAGCGACAAGCGTCGGCTGATAAACGGTGTGCTGGAAGTCGTGCAAGAAGAGAACAAATTGCGCCGGCCGACGGACTTGATCGACGAAATCAAGAAAGACCTCGATGAGCTTAGGACGTCCATCAAGGAAGCGAAACTGCTCCCCGACCTGGCAGGTGACAATTTGCAGGTCGTGGAAACGCCCGAATTCATGCGCGGGTTTTATCCCGTGGCGGGGTTCTTGGGAGCCCCGGCGCTCGAACCCAGGCTGGGGGCGTTTTACTGGGTAACGCCGGTTCCCGAGGATTGGGCGCGGAGAAGGTTGCAGTCTTGGTTGCGCGAGTACAATCGACACGCGCTGAAGCTGCTTTCGGTACACGAAGCGATGCCGGGACACTACGCGCAGGTTGAACTCACCAACGAGATCCAGAAGCCGCACCGGCGGGTGTTGCGCGCTGTCTTGGGGAATAGCGCCTATGTCGAAGGCTGGGCGACGTACGTTACCGAAGCGATGATGAACGGGGGGCTTGCGCAAAACGACAATTCCTTCAAGATGGTTTGGCAAAAAATCACCCTTCGCGTCTTGGCGAACGCCATTGTTGACATTCGCATGCACACGAAAAACATGAGCGATGAAGAAGCTCTCAACTTCTTGCGGACCGAGGCTTACCAAGAAGCCGAGGAGGCCGATCTCAAGCTGCAGCGAGTCCAGTTGACCTCCGCGCAGCTCCCGGCGTATTACGTGGGTTGGAAGGGATGGTCGAAAGTGCGAGACCACTACCAAACCGAGACGAATGACTTCAGTCTGTCGTCTTTCCATGACCAGGCGCTGCGGGCCGGCCCCCTGCCGATGAAGGCCTTGGGTTACATCGTTGCCCAACGCCCGATGGCGGATTAAGCGACCCCATCGCGACGCCGGCCCCGTTCCGGGTAGAGCCGAGGTCGACGGCTCGAAATTCGATGGGGGGGGGCGGGTCTTGATTTGCGTATAATTAGGCGAGAAGCCACTCCGTTGTGAGCCTTTCATGGGGCCGAGCCTCCGGCCCTAGTCCCCTATTTTTCATTGTGAGCCCTTCTTGACGGCGGCTGAGCCGGACAGAGGAGTCGTGGACCTCATTGCGCAACTCGTCGGCCCGGCGGCCGCCGTGGGGCTGTAGTGGACTTGGGCGATCCATTACAGGTCCTCAGGGTCGAGAGAATAGGCGGGCAGACAGGCAGACTTCGGACCCGGGATGGAACACGGCAGGCGTGCGTCGAGCAGGAGCGTGCACGCCGGATTCGATTTCGTTGGGTGCCCGTCTATCACCGGGTCCAGCGCGGGCGGCAAAGAGGAGAATTTTCATGGCTCTATTCAAGACGCGAAGCGCGGCGATTTACGGGGTCGATGCCAGGCTGATCGATGTGGAAGTGGACATGTACATGGGGAATCCCAAAGACTTCATCACGGTCGGGCTGCCGGATACAGCGGTTCGGGAAAGCCGTGAGAGGATCAAGTCCTCGTTGGTTCACACCGGCGTGGGGTTTCCGAACAAAGCCGTAACTGTGAACCTGGCGCCGGCAAATCTGCGCAAGAAGGGGGCCGGGTTCGATTTGCCGATGGCGCTGGGGGTGATGGGGGCCATGGGAACGATCCCGGTTGAGGGGCTTGAGGATGATTACTTGATTGTCGGAGAGCTATCGCTTGACGGGGGATTGCGGCCGGTGCGCGGTGCGCTGTCGATCGCGGTCTGCGCGAAGAGCGAGGGAATCCGCAACCTCATCCTTCCCATGGAAAATGCAGCCGAGGCGGCGGTAGTGGAGGGCGTTAATGTATTCGGATTTAAACACTTAAGAGATGTGGTGTCGTTGATCGAGCAACGTGATCCACCGTCGCCGGTTCGTGTGAACGGGGCGGCTTCCGAGAAGGAGCCGCGGGCGCCGCTTTTCGATTTTCAGGATGTCAAAGGACAACCCACGGCGAAACGGGCACTTGAAGTGGCCGCGGCGGGCGGTCACAACATACTCATGGTCGGGCCCCCCGGCTCGGGGAAGACGATGTTGGCGAAGCGGCTGCCGGGGATTTTGCCGAGACTGACCTTCGACGAAGCTTTGGAGGCGACGAAGGTTCACAGCGTTGCGGGGGTGCTGGAACCGAACCAAGGTTTGCTCGAAGAGCGGCCGTTTCGGGCTCCTCATCACAGTGTTTCGAATGCCGGGCTGGTTGGAGGCGGGGTGGGTATGCCGCGCCCGGGGGAAGTAAGCTTGGCGCACAACGGCATCTTGTTTCTCGATGAGTTCCCGGAGTTTCCCCGCAACATTCTGGAACTGTTGCGACAGCCTCTCGAGGACGGCACCATTACAATTGCGCGATGGGCGATGAGTTTGACCTTCCCCTCGTCGTTCATGTTGGTGGCGGCGATGAACCCTTGCCGCCGCAAGCGTGTTTCGCACGAAAAATCCGAAGGCTCTGGCCTCAAATCCTGGGCCCTGAGCAAGGGAACCGCTCCCGAACGTCGTCAAGAGGGCGGAAACCTCCGCAGGGCAGCGGCCTGGGTCCCAATTGCATTACGGTCGCCAACTCCGGTGAAGACAGGGTCTGGCAGGATGGCTTGGGCATAAGCAACCATGCCCTGGTCAAGGCGCACGGAGGAAATCTGGTTGTTAGGGAAAGGATCACGAAGGAAAGCGCCCGGGGCGCTGGGGTCGGGACGCGTGGAGAAGGGGTCAAAGATCGCTTGAGGAGTGTCGCTCAAGTCGCCGTTGAGGTTTGCCGCCGTCGGCACCCGAAAGAAACTGAAATCAGGCCGCCGGAAGCGGAACCCCTGGTAACCGGCGAAGAAGAAAGCCTTGTTGCGTACAATCGGCCCTCCGGCCGTCGCCCCGAACTGGTTCTGCCGAAAAGGGGTGACCTCCGGCTGGAAGAAGTTCCGAGAATCCAGTGCGTCGTTTCGTAGAAACTCCCAGGCCGTTCCGTGAAGCTGATTGGTTCCGGACTTTGTGACGACATTGACGATGCCACCCACCGCTTGCCCGAACTCCGCTTGGTCGTTGTGAGCTTGGACCTTGAATTCTCGTATGGTGTCGACGATCGGCTCCACAGCGGGAGTACTGATGACAGTTCCCAGGTTAAAGATGCCGTCGAGCATGAAGAAGTTGCTGCGGTTGGTCTGCCCGTTCACCGAGGGGAATGTGAACTGGCCGATAGCGGCCGCGGTAAATCCACCGCTGCTCTGGGAGACGTTGAGCGGAGCGACGCCAGGCGTCAACCGGAGCAGTTGAGTAAAATTGCGCCCATCGAGGGGTAGGTCTGACACCTCACGCTCGGCGATTACCTCACCCAACTCCGAGGTCGAGCTCTGGACTGCAATCCCCTCCGCCGATACGGTAATCGATTCGGTGATCTTACCGACTTCCAGTTCAAAATCTAGCCGTGCCGTCTGATTGACTTCTAGGACAAGCGTTTCAACTCGGCTGGTCTTAAAACCTTCCTTGCTTGCCGTCAGCAGATAGCTGCTGGGGAGCAGGTTCTGGAACACGTAGCTGCCGCCCGCATTGGTCACCGTGTTCTGCTCGACACCGGCATCGAGGTTCTCCAGCAAGAGCTGTGCGCCTGGGATGACCGCCTTTGACGGATCCATCACGAGCCCAGTCAACGTAGCGGAAGCGTTCTGGGCCAACGCTGAACCAGCAGAGAAAGCTAGGGCCGCTACGGCTGAGAAAGCCGCGATGAGGCCGCTCCATCTGGTTGCCGCCCGGTTTGGCGAGGACCTGTTGATGGTTGATGGCGCGCCGACCACGACTGCCCCAGATTCTACCCGTTCGCCGATTACTAGTGTAATGGTCGGCTTCCCACTACCTATCCGCCCACGACCTCGCTAGCTGCCTGAAAAGACTAGCCTCGCATCGCTTCAGCGCCTCCCTGCAGGGAATCCGGCGGTTTATTGCCACCGAGAAGTTATTTCTCAACACCTATCCGCCGTCGACATCCAAACCTCGTTGGCCGTAGTCCCCGATCGAGTCCAACGCCCGGACCGAGCCGCTAGATCCTGGGTAACGGCGCAGGGTCGATTCAGCACCGCGCCGTGTTGTTCGCAGGCCATTTTCGTGTCACGGCTCTGCGACTTAGACCGGCACTATTGAGTTTCGCAAAGTAGAGTGACACCTTTTGGTGTTGCCGTACGTATTCTTATGTATGGGAACACCGAAAGGAAAGCGCCGCGATTTCGAAGCATTGGAGAAACGCCGTTTCGAAGCGATGCGTTTGCTCGATGAAGGACTCAATCAGTCCGAAACCGCCAGGCGTCTGACAGTCGCCCGCCAAACCGTCAGTGAGTGGCGACGACAGTACCTGGCGCAAGGCGAGGCCGGGCTGCGCAAGGCCGGCCGCGCCGGCCGCAAGCCGCTATTAGACGCCACGCAGCTCGAACGCCTGGAGATCCTGCTGCTCGAAGGCCCCGAGGCGCACGGCTTCCCGACGCCGTTGTGGAGCTGTCCGCGGGTGGCTCGTCTGATCCGAGACGAGTTCGGCGTGCGCTATCACGAGGGCCATGTCTGGAAGATCCTGCGGGCGCTCGGCTGGAGCCCGCAACGCCCGGTCGGCAAAGCCCGCGAGCGCAACGAAGAGGCCATCCGCGACTGGAAGTGCAAGAGGTGGCCGGCCATTAAAAAAAAGCCCGCAAACAAGACCGCACGATCGTCTTCATCGACGAAAGCGGATGGAGTCAGAAGCCGCATCGTTGCCGCACCTGGGCGCCGCGCGGCGAGACGCCGCTGCTGGAGTTCAACTTCAATTGGCAGAAGCTTTCGGTGTCGGCCGGGTTGACGTTGCGCAACTTTTACTTTCGGCTCTATCCCGGCGCGATTGGCGAGTTGGAGGTCATCGACTTTCTGCAGGCCTTGGTTCGCCACATGGACGGCCCGTTGATGATCGTCTGGGACCGCTTGCCGGCGCATCGCAGTCGGATGGTGCGAGAGTTCATTGAACTCTCGCAAGGCCATATCGTGACGGAGTATTTGCCGGCGTATGCGCCGGAGCTGAATCCGGTGGAATACATCTGGGCGTACTGGAAACAGCACGAGTTGCCGAACGTCTGTCCGAAGGACTACTGGGAACTCGACGAACGTGCCCGCAAAACGCTGCGGCGCATGCGCCGCAAACCGCGCTTGATTACCGCTTTCTGGAAACAGTCTTCTCTTTGTCTCGATTGACAGGATATTATGCGAGACTCAATAAGTCGCCGCCGCAGAAAGGTGTTGCGAAATCTGAGTGTTGTACCGCTGGCGACGTGAGAGGAAGAGCGCGGCCAAACGGGGGACTTGTCGCAGGCGGTACAACGATTTGAAGGCAGCCCGCAACGAACTTTGCAAGTCTATGCGGTTTGAATCGGGCGTGCGAGGGGAGGTGAGGTGAGAACGAGAGGACTTTGACGCCCAGAAAACGCCGAGCTAGAGCGATTTCGAGCGCTCATCGGAAGGGCCAACGTAAGATTCGGCCGCTCGAGCGTCGCCACTACTCCGCGAACACGGTTCGCGCCTACGTCCGCACAGTCGAAGACTTGGCGCGCTACTTTAAGCGGAGGCCCGACCGATTAGGGCCGGAGCACATCCGCCAGTATCAGGCCCACCTGTTCCGCGATCGCAAACTCGCCGCCAACACCGTGGCGCAACGTGTGGCGGCGTTGCGGTTCTTCTACATCAAGACGCTCGGGCAGGAGTGGAACCTGGATCGGGCGCCCTACCCGAAGAGGCCGCGCCGACTGCCCAACATTCTTTCCCAGCAGGAGGTCGCCCGTCTGATCGAGGCCGCCGACAGCGCGTTCCATCGCATGATCGTGATGACACTCTACGCCACCGGCGTGCGCCGGTTGGAGCTGACGCAGCTCCAGATCCACGACATCGACTCCGCGCGCATGGTCGTGCACGTCCGAGACGGCAAGGGCGGCAAAGACCGCGACGTGATGCTCTCCGAGCAGTTGCTGTTTGCCTTACGCGAGCACATTCGAGGACTGCGGTGCAAGCCCGAGAGGTGGCTGTTCCCAGGAGGGTCCAACCACACCGGCAACTACCCGATCGGCGGCAGCACGGTCTGGAACGCTTGCCATTACGCCGCCAAGCGCTGCAGCATCGACAAGCCTGTTCACCCCCACACTCTGCGGCATTGCTTCGCCACCCACTTGCTGGAAGCCGGGGCGGACTTACGCACCATCCAGATGCTGCTCGGTCATCGCGACCTGGAAGAGACGGCGCGGTATCTACACCTGTCAGCAAAGCGTCTTCGCGACGTCGCCAGCCCGCTGGACTCGTTGGAGTTGGCCTCGACCAACAAAGACGATCCCGAGACAACGTAGATGAAACGGCCCCCGCTGGAGGTGGCCGTTCTGGTTCGAGCCGCCGGGCAAGGCTTCCTTGTCAGGAGCCGCAAGTGGCTTCGCGGACAGCACCGGAAGGTGTTGTCGGCGATCGCACGTTGCCGCACCGCCGCTCTCGGCGGTCATCGCCTGCGCTGCGATGACTGCGACCATGAACCGCCTATCGTCTACAACTCGTGTTTGGATCGCCATTGTCCCAAGTGCCAGGCCAACACCCGCAAGCGTTGGTTGGAGGCTCGCCGTGCCGAGCTGGTGCCGGTGCGCTATCTGCACGTCGTCTTCACGCTGCCCCGAGTCCTCTCGCAGCTGGCCTTACAGAACAAGGATGCGATCTACTCGCTACTGCTGAGAGCGAGCGCACAGACGCTGCTCAAAGTCGCTCGCGATCCTCGCCATCTCGGCGCCGAGATCGGCTTCCTCTCGATCCTGCATACCTGGAATCAGCGACTCCAGGAACACGCCCACGTCCATACGGTCGTTCCCGCCGGGGGGCTTGCGCTTGACCACAGCCGTTGGATCGACGCGCCGTCGAAGAGCTTCTTCCTGCCTAAGGACATCCTCGCCGAGGTTTTCCGAGGTAAGTTCGTCGACGGTCTCAGGAAGGCCTTCGTCAAAGGCGAGCTGCGTTTCCACGGACGGTTCGCGTCGCTGAATCGATCGCACGACTTCAAGGCGTTGGTGACATCGATTGTTATCGCCAGCTAACGACGAAGACATTCGAACGTGCCTGATTAGCGGTCTGGATCAACCCATGCCGACAAGGCAGGATCTATCTGCGGAGTCGTCGAGGAGCCGCTCACGGGCCGGCGAGCAGCGCGGGAACCGCGACAGTGTAAATACGGGGCCGGAAACCGGAACCGGGAAGGTGTCGGCGACACAGTGAGTGGGCAATGGGCGCTAAAACCGGAACTTCAATTGCCCGGAGAACCTCCTGCGGCCTGCGTACTGGATCGGGGTCACCTCGCTCTCTTTCGCAATTCCGTAGATTCGGTTGTCGACGTTGTCGAGGTTGAATTGCAGATCGATTGACTTGGTGTCGAACTTCCAAACCGTGATCCCGGTCCAGAGGTCGAAGGTCCAATGCTCGGGAAGCCTGACCAGCATGCCACCTTCTTCACCGCCACCTGAGAAAACTGGGCGCGGGAATCCGCGCAAAGCCGTGGCGGCGACGACTTCCGGACCGTGCTCCTTCTCCGGCAGGAGTTCAGCCGGCGTGCCGCTCCCGTAGCCGACCGCCATGCCGACCACAAACCCACTGCGGTCGTGGCGATAGCCGATCGAAGTAGTTCCGGTGTGTCGCTGGTCGAACGCTGGGAGAATTCGCTCGCCGGCGACCGAATGGTCTCCGCCGAGTCCGCCGGAAACGGGTCCGAAGAAGCTCGTGTTGATGTGGCTGTAGTTAAGGTAGCCGAACAATCCAATTCGATCGAGCGGCCTCAGTCGAAGCGAAAAGTCCGCGGCCCAGGTGCGTTCTCGGTCGAAATTCACCGGGACGAACAAGCGGGTGTTGGAAAGCTCGGCGTTTTCAAAGGCATTCCGGCCTTGGTGGTGGTATCCCGACACGTCGAGGACTAGCTTGTCGTGCAAGCGTTGCTGCACGCCAAACTCGAAATAATGCTGCGTCAAGGAGCGCACCGGGCCCGGGTTGAAGACTTCCTCCTCGCCGTGCTCGTCTTGCTCACCGGAAAAAACACCATCTAGTCCTGAAGTGACCGGTGCGATCAACGAGCCGGCCTCGTGGTCGTCTTCTTCGAAGCTCAAGATGCCGCTGCCGAGGGCCGAACCTAACTGAACATACTCAAGTGGCGGCGGCACGAAATAGCGGTTGTAGATTGCGCGCACGACAGTGCCCGTCTTCGGAATGTGGTAGCTGAGCCCGACGCGCGGGCTCCAAAGGTCCTCGGTCACAACAACGCTGTAGCGGTCGTAACGTATGCCCGCGTGCACCGTGAAGTTGGGCAACGGAGAAAACTGATCCTGCACATAGAAGCTGCCCTGCCCGCCTCGCCGACGGCCCCGGAAGGTGATTGGCGGCAACTGTGCCTCGCTGAAAACGGGGTTCGGGAAACTGCTCCCCAGCAGTCCCGCCGGCGAAAGCGAGGCGGCGCCGAAGGCGCTGAAGGACCGGGTCGGCAGGGACGCGAATTCCCTGCTTTCCTCCCGGTGCTCGTCCTCGGCGTGCTCGTCGCTTTCGTGATCGTCTTCTTCTTCCTCGTGGTGGTCATCCTCAACCTCATCACGTGGATCGAAGAACAGATCTTCGTTCAAGCTGAAGACCGCAGCATCAACACCGGCCTTGATCGTATGGCGTCCTTTGTGAACCAGGACATCGATCTTGCCGCCGTTGGTTTGAGTTCGCCGGAAACCGTTGGCCAAGGGTGTGACAAGATCCGTTGTCCCGACGAGCCGATCCGATACGTAGCGGTTGTAGACCGAGGTCGTCATCAGCGCGTTCGGAGAGAGCGTGTGTTCCCAGCGGAGAACGGCGGATCCCTGCCGAGTGCGCCTCAACCCGTCACGGTCCGCGAGGAATTCATTCGTGGTATTAGGGAGCTCAAAATTGGTGCCCGCACCCGAAAAACGCAGACTGATTCGGTCATTGTCGGTAGGGTTGTATCCCAGCTTGAAGAAACTGCGGCCTCCGTAACCGAGGTCGTGAATCTCCCGCTGCTGGGGCGGATTCAGGAAGCGGCCGTCACTGAAGCCCGATGCAAAGAAGTAGGCGTCCCATCTGTTCTTCCCGAGGCCATATTCGAATGCCGCGTTGCGCGCGATGATGGTACCGCCACCGAGCGTTGCACTTCCGCCTTGGAAGTTTCGGCCGGACTTCGTGACAATGTCGAGCACTCCCCCCAGCCGATTTCCGAACTCAGCCGGCATGCCGCCGGTGATGACATTCACGGACTCGAACACTTGAGGAGAGCCCCCTGGCGTGAAGTGGGTGTTGGCGTTGTCGAGGAATGCGACCCCATCCACGAATTGGTGCATTGACAACTCGTTTCCCTTCAGGTGGACGAAGTTGTCGTGCCCCAGGACCGCTCCTGGAACGACCTGCGCCACCAGGCGTGGTACGTCCCGGCTGTGGGTTGCCGGCAGCCGTTCGATATCGGAACGCGTCAAGGCCACCGCAGTCTGGGCACGGGTACGGTCCAGCAGCTCAACAGTTCCGCTGACTTCTATTCTGTCTGTTTGTGCCGCTGTCGGCCGCAACAGGACTTCGATGGTGCCGCTTTGCCGCGGCTCGAGGGTGAGAGCCACGCGTTCCGTGACGTAGCCGCCCTTCGAGACTGTTACGTCAATCCTGCCGGGAGGCAGGTTTAACAGCGCGAAACTGCCTTCGATGCCGCTCAGCGCCTGGCGGTCGAGCTGGACCGCAGTGACCCGTACGGACGCCCCTGGAACCGCCTGACCCGATACCGCATCTTCGACGCTTCCGACTATGGATTGCTGCCCGCAAAGGCTGGTCGTGGCCAGCGCTACTGACAATAGCGCGATCAGTTGGCCGAGGACTCGGCCGCAGCGAGATTGTATTCTCATGTCACTTCTCCGATGAAGTTCTTGCTGGTTGTTAATGAGAGCGTAGGGAAGGCTGGCAGCTCCCTCCCGCCTAGTTCAAGAGGTGGAGACGTCCACCCCGTATGAGAGAACTCGCCGTCAAAGCAGAGTTCTCGCTACGACAGGCACCGGCCCGGATGATTCTTGGGTCGATCGTCGCCGCGCTTCACGGGTCACGCTCGCGGAGGGGGGGTGGGAGGAACGAAGAATGCCTCGGGGAGCGAGTTAACGAGAAGCGGTTCAACAGGCTCCGCCGAGAAGAAGTGGAGGATCTTCGTTCCCGCAGTGCTGAAATAAGGTTGGTCTGGTCCAACGAACCACTCTGGTGACGGCAGGCCGCACGACATCATTCGTGGCCGCGTTTCAGCGCCGTCGCCCGTTGTCGAGGAAGAACCGGAGCCTTTGTTGCGGTGACAGGATGGCGTCACGGTGCCGTTGTGCCGATGACCTTCTCCCCGGACACACTTCTTCGGGCACTGACAGGCGTCGCCGTGATAGGCGCAGAGCGGCTCAGGGTTGGCGACCCAGCGGGCGATGGGCGCTAGCGGCAAGAACGCCGCGCAAACCAAGAGGGCCGTAATCGAACGACCGATACTGAGAACCCTACCCATCTGGCTTCCTATTCGCCCGGCAGTTCGGTCAGGTTACGCGGGAGATCGAACACTGATGTTACCAGGTTCTCGCCAGACTTCCGTAGAATCTGAGGCCCGGCTGTGGAGTCCGCTGTCGCGTGAATTGACTCGGTGCAGTCAAATCAAAGCCGCCTCAAGTGTACTCTGCCGCAACTCATTGTCGTTCAGTCTTCGGCCCAACCAAGAGCGTCTGTATTCGCTCCAGGTACGTCCCTGTTGGCTGCCTGTCACCTCTCTCCCACCGCCCCAATGTGCCCGGATCAATCCCGAGTTCTTTAGCCATCCGCTTCTGCGAAAGGCCTCGGAGCTTTCGACCCTGAACCAACCGTTCGCCCAAGGTCTGAGTTCGTGGAAAGGGGTTGTACTCCAGGAACTGACGGATCGCCGGCCAATGCTTGAAGGCCGGAGGCGTTGCGTTGCTCTCCCAGTTCCAAATGGTCGCTTCGCTGACGCCGATTTTCGACGCAACGTCTTGCTGGAGCAACTCCAGATCAAGTCTTCGCCTTCGAATGTGGCCTCCTAACGTCTTGATTTCATGAGGGTAGGCCTTGGAAGCCGGTTTCTGGCCCTTGAGTCGGACATGGCAAAAAGGCAACGCGGGGATGTGGGTGCCTAGATGCGCGAAGCACTAAGAAAGAAGGCAATCGCTGGCGACGCTGGAGACCTTGGGGAGGCGTCGGATCCGTGCCGCCGCAACCGCTGCGGGGTCTCCATGGAACAGGCCCCTGTGATTGTCTTTGGCTCGTCCGGCGGGATGGGAGTGGCTCGTGAGAGTTCTCTGAGAAATTCATTTCCCACCACGAATCGCCCATCTCAGAGGTGCGGGCCAACGGTCCAGGCGGGCGCAAGCCGGGCCGACTGAAGCGCCTGGACGCGAAATAATGTCATAGTTCATGACATCGATTGTTATCAACAGCAATCCCGGCGGCGGTACAATATCAGCATCTTGATCGGGCAGACCATCAGTCATTACAAGGTCACCGAGAAGCTCGGCGAAGGCGGGATGGGTGTCGTCTACAAGGCCGAGGACACGAAGCTGGATCGGCCAGTTGCCCTCAAATTCTTAGCCTCTCACCTGCTGAAAGACGAAGAGGCCAACAAGCGCTTCCATCGCGAAGCCAAAGCTGCCGCGTCGGTGCATCACCCCAATGTCTGCCCGTTTACGAAATCGGCGATGAAGACGGCCAGACCTTCTTGGCGATGGCCTTCATTCAGGGCGACAGCCTCGACAGAAAAATCGAGCAAGGGCCGCTGAAGATTCCCGAAGCCCTCGACATCGCGCAGCAAATCGCCAGGGGGCTGGAGGCCGCTCACGAAAAGGGCGTCGTCCACCGCGACATCAAACCGGGCAACGTCATGTTGGACGACAAAGGCCACGTGACTGTGATGGACTTCGGTCTGGCGTTGCTGACCGAAGGCTCGAAGCTCACCAAATTCGACTCCACGCTCGGGACGGTCGCCTACATGTCGCCAGAGCAGGCCGAGGGGGCCGAGGTCAATAACCGCACCGACATTTGGGCGCTGGGGTGCGTGCTCTACGAAATGGTATGCGCCCAGCGGGCGTTCAAGGGCCTCTACGATCAGGCGCTGGTCTACGAGATCCTCAACGAGGAGCACGAACCGATGACGGGCGTCCGCGCGGGCGTGCCGATGGAGTTGGAGGTGTTCGTCGGCAAATGCCTCGCCAAGGACCGCGAGGAGCGATACAAGGATGCGGGTGACCTTGCGGTGGATTTGAAGAGCCTGCAAAAGAAACTGGAATCAGGCCGTTCGACCATCGCGAGCGCCCCCGCCGCGTTATCCAGGTCCGTTGCAGGGACGCAACACGGAGCGCACGCCCAAGCAACGAGTGTTCCCTTGGACGTGGGGGCCCGGCATGCCGTGCCCGAAGGCAGCACCGGCGTGCACGCAAGCGGTGGCCCAGACGAGGCGTCCTCGGGTCAAGCCAAGTCTGAGGGCCTATCCGAGTGGCGGCAGCTGCTGCTCTGGTTGTTAGTCGTGGGAGGTAGCGTGACCACGGCGGTCGGCCTAGCGATGCTCTTGATCACAGTTCTACAGAATCCGGGCTTTCTGGTCCCGGCTTTGATCGTGTCGTCGACGGGCTTGGGGTTGCTCGCTGGGGCAGCCATCGCCCATCGCTTCTCCAATGCCTTCGGACCGGCCAAAGACCAGTAGTTGAGACAGCTCTCGGTCTGCGGATCTAGCGAAGTTTCCGACGCCCTTCCAGTCGGAGACCGGTCGTCGGCGCGCCCGAAACCGGCACGAAGAGTTCCGCGATCGCGAGTAGGACTAAGACTCCGGAACGAACCACATAGCGCCCATCGTGGCATAACTGTCGCGAAATCCGGTTCGCATGAACAATCCAGCGCCCGAGCGTGCTCGCGGCCCCCGACGGTCCCAGAAACCGCGCCGACGCAACGGCCCGGGCGAAAAAAATGTCATAGTTCATGACATCGATTGTTCGCAACAGCTATCGCGACGGCGCTAAAATAGCCCCATCTTGATCGGCCAAACCATCAGCCATTACAAGATCACCGAGAAGCTCGGCGAGGGCGGTATGGGGGTCGTTTACAAGGCTGAGGACACCAAACTCGACCGTGCCGTCGCGCTCAAGTTCTGAAAAAATCTTTGTTCAACGGATCGATTGTTATCGCCAGCTATCGCTGGAGATCGGGAAAAATGCGTCTCCACCGTCGCGGCTTGCAGCGCGGCGCGCCGAGCCCCCGAACTCCCCCCGAGGGTACCTCGCTAGAACCGTAGGAGAGAGAAACCGAACTACGCCTTCCGCTGAACGCGAGTCCTGTGTACGCTTTGATGGCGGAGTAATCGGCTGAAGTCAAGACGTCGCCTGGGCAGCGTCACCGGATCGACGAATAACCCCCGGCCAAGCCATGTGGCGAGAACACGAGCTGCCAAAGCTGGCTGTCTCGGGCGCGAAAGGAGCCGGCGGAGGTTAGCAAATAGCATTTCCACATGCGGTAGAATTTCGGGCCGTATTTCGGGCGGAGTTCGTGCCAGCTTGCGTCAAACTTGCGGAACCACGCGAGTAGAGTCTTGTCGTAGTCGGGGCCGAAGTTATGCCAGTCTTCCAGGACGAGAAGGCCCCCGGTCGCATCAGCAAGTTGGCGAAGGGAGGGTATCATCCCGTTGGGAAAGATGTGCCGCTGCGTCCACGGATTGCTTGTCACCTTCGATTCGTTACCGCCGATGGTGTGGAGAAGGAAAAGCCCTTCCCGCTTCAGGGACCGACGGACTGCGCTCATCAGAGTGCGATAGTTCTTGTACCCGACATGTTCGATCATGCCGCAAACCAGCACTGCGTCGAAATCGTCATCGCCGAGGTCACGATAGTCTTGGAGACGCACCTCGACCGGCAGACCCGCGCAGGACTCCCGGGCAAACTCGTACTGCTCGCGGGAGATCGTAATGCCGACGACTTCGACGCCATAGTTCTCGGCTGCGTAACGGGCAAAGCCACCCCAGCCGCATCCGATATCGAGAACCCGCTTTCCAGGAGCCAGGCGCAGTTTGCGGGCAATGAGGTCGAGCTTGGCTAGCTGGGCTTCTTCCAGGTCCTCTGCGTCCTTCCAGTAGCCGCAGGTGTACTGCATGTGGCGGTCCAACATCGCCTGGAATAGATCATTGCCGAGCGCATAGTGGGCGTTGACCTCCAACGCTCGCCGGCGGCTCTGAAAGTTGAGTACCCGGGCCTTCAGTTCATTCCAGAACATCCAGAGCCGGCCGGCGCCCGGAAGATCAGCCCCGGCAGCCAGCACCCTGGCCGCCAACTCGTCAAGCCGGTCGGCATCCCACCAGCCCGCCACGTAGGCGTCCAACATGCCCAGCAAGCCCCGAGGTACCGCCTTCTCGTAAAACGCGTCGTCAAGGACTCTCACGTCAAAAGGCCGGTTGCCATTGATCGTAATCCCCGCCGGTGCCAACATCTGCTGAAGCAACCGCCGCCGACGCCTCAGACGCCGGCGTGAAGGCTCGACGGGTACCGTGGTTTTTGCGGAGATCAGGTCGTTCCCCGCGTCGCGCGACAACTCCTGGCTCGGTTCAAGGCCCTCTGCGGCGGAACGCCCTGCACTCACTTTCCCTTCGGCTGTTGTGTTCATGCCCTGCTCCTGGGATCTCGAACCGTGACGGATTCGCCCGGCCGCCGCTCAATCCCCGAAAAGAGTTGTACCATCTTTTGGGCCTTCGAGTCATCGAGGGCGTTGGTCGGTGTACTGAGTGTCATGTCTCACTGGTGCGGTCCTCCCGCCGCGACCAATCGGCGTGCCCAGGACCGCCCCCGCCCTTTCAGAGATGCCCAGATCCCGTCGAATCAACGCCGCTGTGGCGTTCTCAGTGGATATTTCGGGGGTGCCGGGGCTGCCTGACTACGTCATGCTGATGGGCTTCGGCGACCTGCTCGCGCGTCATTGCCTCGGCAACCAAGTCCCTAGCCTCTCTCAATTTCTCGGCATCCTCCCCGCTCGTGCGCGAAGCAGCCAGGTTCGTCCATTTGTGGGCCGAGTCCGACACCTCGGAGGCGTCAAAGGCGCGACGACATGGACTTGGGCCTAGCTTTCTGGCGTTTCCAAAGCCAAGCTAGCACTGGAATAAGGATCGCAATCCACAGCCACCGCCAAACTGATTCCCCACGGATCACCCTGGCTCGGGCTTGCATCTGGTCCGCTTCGTCGTCGCGGTTCATCTTGCGTAGCAGGGCGGCGTAGTTTTCTAAGCTCTGGGCCACGTTGGGGTGCTCGGGTCCCAGGGCTTTCTCCCGGATGGCTAGGGCGCGCTGGTAGAGTGGCTCGGCCTCGGCGTACTTGCCCTCGGCGCGGTAGACCTCCGCCAGGCTGTTGAGGTTCTGGGCCACGTCGCGGTGCTCGGGACCCAGGGCTTTCTCCCGGATGGCTAGGGCGCGCTGGTAGAGTGGCTCGGCCTCGGCGTACTTGCCCTCGGACTCGTAGAGTCGTGCTAGGTTGTTGAGGCTGGTGGCCACGCGGGGGTGCTCGGGACCCAGGGCTTTCTCCCAGATGGCTAGGGCGCGCTGGTAGAGTGGCTCGGCCTCGGCGTACTTGCCTTGGATGAAGTAGAGCGCCGCCAGGTTGTTGACGCTGGCGGCGAGGCGGGGGTCTTCTTGTCCAAAGTTTTTCGCTTCCTTGAGGGCAAGCAACCAAGCTTCCTCGGCTTCGGCGTAGCGCTCTTGTTGGTACGCTTCCAAGCCGGCGGCTGTGGACGTTTCCCAGGGCGTGGACTGGGCGGATGCCTGGGTAGACACCAACACCACACACAGAGGTGCAACTAGCCAGAAAAGCTTCGGCATGTGATGAAACCTGGAAACTAACGATTGTGTCGGGCGTCTTTACGTCTCGACCGCAACGATGTACAGGCGTCTCACGCTGTAAGCATACCGCAGAGACTAAAACCGTCGCGTCTCGTCTTGTCGCCTGTTGTCTCGCAAAGCCCCTGGCGTATACTCGGCTGCATGATGAACCACGCAAAAACCAAAACAGTGCGAGCGTTTCTCATAGAGACCCTACATGGACGACGCGAGCGGGTTTGCACCGCTGGTCGTGGGCGCAAAGCGGTGCGGGAGAGATCGTTTTCCCAACTGGTCAGCCAGGACGACTCAAGGGCCCCGGTCGTGACGCAGACATGCCCGCGATCGCCTCACCTTTACTCTCAACTGCTCGAGAGTCCGCGCGGTATCCTAGCGTCAGTGCGATCTCGGAATCACCGATCGCGGCTCCATACCTTCTTCCACCGGCCTCTGCTGGTCCTGAGGCGTAGTCTCAGCGGGAGAGTTCTGCAGTGAAACTCGTCGATCGAGTCGGGCTCATCCTCAAGCGGAAGGGATCGCAGGTTTACTCCATCACCCCTGAGGTGACGGTCTACGAAGCTTTAGAGAAGATGGCTGCTAACGGTGTCGGAGCTCTGGTCGTCATGGACGGGACCGATCTCGTTGGGATTATTTCCGAACGCGACTACGCGCGAAAGGTGATTCTCGCCGGGCGTTCCTCAAAGGAAATGAGGGTCCATGAGATCATGTCCAGCCCGGCGGTCACGGTGAACCTGAAGACCACGGTGGATGAGTGCATGGAACGCATGACGGAGAAGCGCTGTCGCCACCTGCCGGTCGTGGAAGGGGGGAGGGTTGTCGGAGTGGTGTCGATTGGCGACATCGTCCACTGGATCATTACGGCCCAGGACCTCACGATCCGTCAGCTTGAAGACTACATCTCCGGTAAGTATCCCGCCTAGCGGTCCGCCCCTGGGGAATCAGGCTTCGGCGCAGTTTGTCTGCCCTACAGCGCAGGAATGCTTCATCGACGGAGGATCACCCTACAATTCTCACAGCTACAGTGCCTCCGCGCAGTCCTTGTTTTCGTCGGAGATGTGAGGGCCCGCTATTAGGATCTCATTCTCGGCGTTGCCGTGATGCTTGTTTTCACGGTTGGCATCGCAACGACGTTTTCGGCGCGTCCCGGCTCAAGTCGGTTGAACGTCCAAGCGGTGATGGGTCCCCTAGGGGCTACTCCTATACCCCATCCATTGCTGGTTTCGGTGACGGACGAAAGCGGCCAGCCGGTGACGGACTTGGTTCAAGCCGACTTTGAATTTCGGGTGTTTAGCGACGTTGTCTCGTGGGTCGGATAGGTCCCATAAATCTTGCCGCGAAGTGTGCAGGAGCGCGTAGTGAAGGAAATCTTCATGCTGCGTGCGAGGTGGCGGGAGCTGGAAACGGGGCTACGGACACGGCTAAACGGGCACGAAGGGGGAAAACCCCGGATACGGCCAAGCCATGTCCTGATGGGCCACCGCGCCAGTTCCCGACCCTACCGATCGTTACCGACAGGTATCCGGTAGCGGTACAATCTCCCTGTCGATGGTCGGCCAAACGATCCCAACAGACATCGCCGCGCTGGGATACAATGTGCCAGGCCGAAGCCCAAAGGACCTCGCTTAAGCCAATGGCGGCGGGCCGCCCATCGCTAATCGGCTCGCTGATTGTGTTTCGAGCCCTCAAGAGCGAAAGGTAGTTGTCAGCATCGGCAAGGCAGATTGCAAATTCCGGCTCACAGCACACTAACAACAATCGGAGGTAAAGATTATGCTCTCACTCAAGCCAACAGTCCTTCCTGTAGCGGGCATTTTGCTCGCGGCGATCCTGGCGGTGCTCCCAAGCGCCTGTGGGCGCGGTGAAGACGTTAGGTCCGAGGGTGGGTTTTGCCAACCGGGGAATCCAGTTATCGGACAGTCCTCAGGCTTTGGCAACGGCAACGACTGTGACACACGGGCCCAGGCCGAGGCAAACGCGATGCAGGACTGGGTTTCACAAAAATGTAGTGGCAACTGGGACCGCAGTGCCCCTCTGGCTGTGTGGACACTAATCGGGAATGTACTACTGAGTCTCGCATAATATACTGTCAATCGAGACAAAGAGAAGACTGTTTCCAGAAAGCGGTAATCAAGCGCGGTTTGCGGCGCATTCGCCGCAGCGCTTTGCGGGCGCGCTCGTCGAGTTCCCAGTAGTCCTTCGGGCAGACGTTGGGCAACTCGTGCTGCTTCCAGTACGCCCAAATGTATTCCACCGGGTTCAACTCCGGCGCATAGGGCGGCAAGTACTCCGTTGCGATGTGATCCTCGGAGAGCTGGATGAACTCCCGCACCAGGCGGCTGCGGTGCGCCGGCAGCCGGTCCCAGACGATCAGCAGTGGGCCGTCGATGTGGCGCACCAAAGCCTTCAGGAAGTCGATGACCTCCAGCTCGCCGATCGCGCCGGGATAGAGCCGGAAGTAAAAGTTGCGCAACGTCAGCCCGGCCGACACCGACAGCTTGTCCCAGTTGAAGTTGAACTCCAACACCGGTGTCTCGCCGCGCGGCGCCCAGGTGCGGCAACGATGCGGCTTCTGACTCAATCCGCTTTCGTCGATGAAGACGATCGTACGTTCTTCTTTGCGGGCTTTTTTTTAATGGCCGGCCAAGTCTTGCGCTGCCAGCCGCGGATGGCCTCTTCGTTGCGCTCCCGCGCTTTGCCGACGGGCCGTTGCGGGCTCCAACCGAGCGCCCGCAGGATCTTCCAGACATGGCCCTCGTGATAGCGCACGCCGAACTCGTCTCCGATCAGACGAGCGACCCGCGGACAGCTCCACAGCGGCGTCGGGAAGCCGTGCGCCTCGGGGCCTTCCAGCAGCAACGCCTCGAGGCGTTCGAGCTGCGCGGCGTCCAACAGCGGCTTACGGCCGGCGCGGCCGGCCTGGCGCAACCCGGCTTCGCCGTCACGCCGGTATCGTCGCAGCCACTCGCTGACGCTTTGCCGCGCGACCTTCAATCGCCTCGCTGTCTCGGACTGACTACAGCCTTGCTCGACCAACCGGATCGCTTTGAAACGGCGCTTCTCCAGGGCCTCGAAATCCCGCCGTACGCCTTCTATATTTCCCATACATACAAAGACGTACGTACCCCAAAAAGGTGTCACTTTATTTTGCGAGACTCAATAAGGTGGCAACCTACGACCCCGGGACGATATCGTGTGGCGAAGCGAGCGACATCTCAACCTCGATCTGTAGCGACGGAACGAGGTGGGAGTGCACGTTGGCACCCGTGGGGACAAAACCAGCCACGTGTGATTGCGATTGCCTTTAGACAGAATTTCCATTTTGGCCCTGGTGCGGCCACAGTACACACCCGCGCTGTCCCGAATACCACGTCTTTTCGCGCTGAACCCTGCGCATCACCTCGGCCGGGCAGGGTATGAATCGAGACAAGGCCGAGACATATCAGCGCTGCAATGAGTCTGTAATCCACGGGCTCTAGTCTGCCGCCGAGTTCCCAGCCGAGCGACCGGCAGGAGCGGGCATCGGCTCGCTACAGGGCGGATGAGCGTGCCTCGGAGGCGTGGATGTCCGGGGAGACCCTGGCACAAGGCGTAGTAATAGCGACACTCTGGGGCTGGCTTGCCTGGCAGTGGCCACTTGTTCATCAACAACTCGTGGAGTGGACGCCCTCTGCGTGGTACGCCGATTGGGCCGGCGCGCCTGGTCGTTCATTGCTTCAGCCCTAAGTTTTCCTGCCACGTTCGTCTTTTGGGCGACGGCCGGCATGATCTGTTTGATCGTGCTGCTGGCGGTCGAGCCGTTAATCACCGAGGACTGACAGGGAAAGCCCCGGGCGGGCGTCGTCGTGCCTGATCGACAATTTGGCTGTCTGAGTTCCACGGCCGTCAACAGTCCTAACTCCAACGCAATGAACTACATAGACTTTGTCGTAGGATAGGTGTCGGGAAATCCGGAACACACTTGTTTCCGCAACCTAGAGCACCCAGACCTTCATCGACCGAGTCAAAAGCCGAGCTGAATCAACGGCCCGTGCGTGGTACGATCGGATCGTTCAACGGATCGATTGTTCTCGCCAGCTATCTTTGGAGCGTAGGGTCGGGCTGTCATGATCGACCGAACCATATCCCACTACAAGATCACCGAAAAGCTCGGCGAAGGTGGGATGGGTGTGGCGTACACGGCCGGGTAACGTGGTAAACTTGGCCCGCCTATCCGCATCCCGCCAAGGCTCCCGATCGGCGGCGGCAAGGTGATCTTTCGGAAGCGCGTCGTTATTCCGCCAAGACCGTATCTGTTGATCAAGCCGGACGACCCGGGTGCGATCGGCGAGGCGGTTACAGCGTCCATTGCGGAGCCGTTGCAATGACCTCTTCTTCGGTAACTGAGCAGCGCGATTCACGTTTGAGAATCGGTGAGAAGTTCGGCATGGAGCGCGTTGAGCTGTTCCCCGAGTTGCCGGTACCGGAAGACGGATTCTTCGTAGGCAGAGACGTCCTGTTGGTAGGTGGAATCATCGTAATGCAAGGGGTCTTGAGCTTTCAAGGCGAGCTGGTGACAGATCTCTCGGAGCATCGTGATGGTGTCGACGAGAGTGGAAGTGTATTCGCGAAGGGTGGAGAGAAACCTTGAGTAGATGGGGTCTAAGGGGTCAGCGTGTGCGGAGAGGATTTACTGGAGTTCGGGAAGCAGAGTGTCGAGTGCGTCTCTCAGCTCGGCGAAGTTGATGGGTCTGAATAGTTTGCCGAAGGAGAACTTGAAAACAGCGTCGTGGACGCGGATGTAGCGATCGAGTATTGCGTTGGCCTGTACGGCGAGATCGAAAGGGTCGGACATAGAGGCGCAAGGTGACGTGGCCGTCGAGCTTCAAGCATACCTTCAACGCGAGCAGTCCGAGTAATGGAACGCCGCACTAGCCCGAAGGCTCTTGCGAACGGCCCACGCTACGATTGAGCTCGTCTAGTGCTTGGCAGCCATCAAGACCCGCAGCCGGCGAGCGCGGTCAGGGCCGCGCAGGGCCTGCAGCGCTTTGGCCTCGATTTGCCGTATGCGTTCACGAGTGACGGCGAACTCCTGACCGATGTCTGCGAGCGTATACTCCCGGTCGTAGCCAATGCCGAACCGCATCCGGATGACTGTTTCCTCTTTCGGAGAGAGGGTCTTGAGCACGTCGGCTGTTTCTTCTTGAACCTTCGACTCGATTACCGCATCCACGGGCGAGCCAACCCACCGGTCTTTGAGTAGGTCTCCCAGGGTGGATTCGCCATCGCGGCCCACCGGTGTTTCGAGCGAAAGAGGACCGCGCGAGATGGTTTTGAGTTGCTGCACCTTCGTGGCGGAGATCTCCATCTGACTGCCGATCTCTTGGTTCGTCGGCGTGCGACCCAGTTCTTTCTCAAGTCCCCGTAGAGCTCGCAGGAACTTGTTCATGCGTTCGTTTATATGGACCGGGATGCGGATGGTGCGGGACTGATCGGCGATAGCGCGGGTGACAGCCTGACGAATCCACCAAGTAGCGTAGGTGGAGAACTTGTAGCCCCGGCGGTACTCGAACTTGTCGGCCGCGCGCATCAGGCCGATATTGCCTTCCTGGATAAGGTCGAGGAGGTGCAGCCCGCGGTTGACGTATTTCTTCGCCACGGAGACGACCAAGCGGAGGTTGGCCTCTACGAGCGCTTTCTTGGCTCTTTCGGACTCGCACAAGCCCTCGTGGATGCGGCGGGTGGTGTGCCGCACGTCCTTGAGCGTCAGACCGTAGGAGGCTTCAGCCTTTCGAATCTCGCGTCGGATTTCGCGCTGGGCGGCGGCGCTGGAGTTCGTTTTGCGTGCGTTCTGAGTCTTGAGGCGGTCGAGTTCGGAGTAGAGAGGCGTGAGATTAGCTTGGGCCTTCTCAAGTTCCTCGCCGAACTTGTCCCAGTATGCTTGTGAGAAGGGCACTTCCTGGATGGTTCGGGACAGCTTCACCAGCCGCCGCTCGCGCTCCCATTTGAGGCGCCGGGCGACGTGCACGTTCCTCTTCGGCGTGCGGTCCAGCTTCTGCTGGGCCGAGACGACCTGCTTGTGAGCCCGGGTGACACGAGTGAACTTCTGCTTGGCGTCGGCGCGTTTCCTGCTCCGTTGTTCCTCGGTATCTTCTCGGTGAGCAATAGCGACAACCGATTCCAACTCCAGGTCGCCCCGCTTGATGTACTCGTAGATTTCAAGGACTTCGGCGAGGATGAGGGGCGAGCGCGAGATGGCGCGCCGCATCCGATCCTTGCCCCGTTCCATCCGGCGGGCCAAATCGACCTCACGCTGCCTGGTCAGCAGCGGTACGGCGCCCATTTCCCGGAGGTAGAGCCGCACGGGATCGCCCGTGTAAAGTGCCTCGCTGGCGCCCTGGCTCTGGTCGCCATCCTGGTTCTGTCCATCCAGCAAGTCGGAACCTTCTTCCAGATCGACTTTGATCTGGTCTTTCGACTCTGATCTGCACCAGGATTTCCGTTCTAGCCCTGGCCCGGCCACAGTATACAGCACGTGCTGAACTGTGCGAAGAGTTCCGCGACCGCGAACAGCACTAAGTCCTCCGGAACGAACTACATAGCGCTTGTCCCGCAGATTACTGTCGCGAAATCCGGTTCGCACCATCAATCAGGGGTGATTTTGTCCGATTTCGCCGTGGAGAGCTGATCTCTAGATCCTGCCTGACGGCGAGGTGTTGATCCTGGCGGCCTGGTCCACTGTCAGCCGATATCCGATGACTGTGGTCGACCTCTGCGGTCTGGGTCGGCACTTGTCAGCTTCTCGCCCTCAGTGAACCGTGGTCTTCGGCTTGTTGACGACCTGCTTCTGGTGCTCAGCGAGGCGCTCTAGCGCACGCTCCATCCGGGCCGCGTCCCGTTGTCTCTTGCCCAGCACTTCTTCTCGTTGGGCGAACGTCCCGGCCGGATTCGGCTCCAGGTACTGCGCCCACGCTCGATTTACCGCTTCGAGATAGGGCTTGAAGCTCACCCTGCGATAAGAGCGCTGTCGGGTCTTCCAGGAATGACGTTTCGTCGGGCGTTCCGAGAGAAGGTGCTCTTTGTACCAGAGATCGAATCCGCTATCGTTTCTTCTGCGTTCGATCAAAAAAACGGCGGTATCCTGCGCGAGCCCCGCCGCGTGCTCGCACTGAACGCGGACCTCCCAGAAAAGGTCCGGCGTCGACACGTAAACCTCGGTTGAGAAGTAGACGTCAAGGTGGTGGGGAGTCAAGGGCCGCTTCCGACGCAGCTTGCGCTTGTGTTCTCTGGTCCATGGTTCGCCGTCAGCTTCATACGAGCCGTCGCGCCGCACTTCCACGGATTCCGGCAGGGCGTCGTAGATCGATTCAACTACAGCATCCAGGGCGTCCTCGATCGCTTCTTCCGGTGGCAATGCGTTGCCATCGGCATCGAAGCACGTCGGGTTTCGCGCGTAGTTCTGACGGACGTTGGCAACCAGACGTTTGGCGTCGCGAACCGCAACATCAAGCGAGATGTGGTATTCAAGGGACCTTCGTTTTGGCATCACTGAACCACCTCATTGCGCAGGCCTGGCCGCTCTCGAACACCTGCATGGCGCGCCGGGTGCGTTCACGGCTACGGCTACCGTATCGCTGAACGGCCTTCAGTTCCGCATGCCCGAGAACCTCCATCAGCGAGTCAACCCCGTATGTGGTGGCCCTCAAGGAAAATCAAACGGTTGCGAGGCCGGCTAGGCGAGGTTGTTCGTGAGCTTCCTGAACCGTATAGCCGATGGCACTGTAGCCTTTCAACCGGCGTTCGTACATCCGGGCCAACATCAGAACGTGGGCGTCCACGTAGTCGTAGACCTGGACAACCCGCTTGTCGTCATGAAGCCTGTGCAGCCGTCCGACGTACTGCTGGAGTGTTCCCTTCCATGAGATCGGCATCACCAGAAACAGAGTGTCGAGGCGTGAATCGTCAAAACCTTCGCCTATGTAACTGCCGGTCGCGAGAATCACTCTTTGCTCTCCTTCCGGCACCGACGCCAGCGCTTCGGCAGTGTCCCGTCGCTGCTTTCTGCCCATGCCGCCCTTCAGGACAAATACGTTCTTCACCGGGCCAGGGAGCTTCGCCGCAAAATACTTCAGGTGTTCGGTTCGACCCGTAAGTAGCAGTGGTGATCGCCCAGCTTCCACAGCCCGAACGAGATCCTCCACGATCATCTCGTTGCGCACGCGGTCCTGCACAAGTGCTGCGTAAACATCGTGGATCGTCACATCGGACAAACTCGGCTCCAGCCGGAAGTCTGTCTGCCGCGGGATCACCGTATGTTCGAAGGGCGCCGCTTCAGTCATGGCACGAGCGCTGAGGCTGAACCGGATCGGGCCGCATTGCATCGAGACGATAGGGTGGTGGCCATCCTTCCGTGTCGGCGTCGCCGTCAAACCGACGACATGCCTGGCTTTCACCTGTCTCATTACCTGCTCGAAGGTGAAGGCTGAAATATGGTGGCACTCGTCGACAATAACCTGTCCGTACTCGGCGACCAAGTCCCCAACCTCTCCTTTGCGGTGGAGACTCTGGATGACGGCGATGTCTAGGCGACCGTGCCGATCCCTCTTCCCGCCCCCGATCTGACCAATCGACTTCGGCGGTAAATCCAGAAACATCGCCAACCGCTCGCGCCACTGGTCCAACAACTGTTGGCGATGTACCAGAATCAGAGTGTTTACCTTTCGCTCGGCGATTAGCCACGCCGCAACAGCCGTTTTGCCGAAGGCTGTCGGAGCGCAGAGGATTCCTTCCTCGCAGCAGCTGATCTTTGATACAGCCTCCTGCTGGAGCGGTCGCAACTGGCCGTGGAACTCCACGTCAATAGGAGTACCTGCGAATCGCTCGTCCCTAACCTCGGTCTTGATTCGGTGGGCCTCGAGCAAGGCCACTGTTTCCGGCAGACACCCACGGGGTAATGCGATATGGTTGGCGAGGTCTTCCCCGCACGCGATCACCCGTGGCTTGCCGAAGGTGGAGAGCCGCATCGCTTGGGCTTTGTAGAACTCGGGGTTCTGGAAGGCCGCCAGCCGAAGCAAACGATTCAGCATGCCAGAGGGCAGACCCTTCTTCTCGATGTAGAGAAGGTTGGCGCGGACAACCTGAACTTGCCCAGGAAGGGGTCCCGCAATAGGGAGCTCCCGCCGCTTTCGGGACGGGGGCAAGCTCCATGGTTCCTGTTCACTTTCGTCATCGGCAACGCTGATCCTGACCCCAACTAGGTCACCCTTCCGCTGAGCCTCCAAAACCAGCTCTTGGGCGGCATCTGTCGACATCCTTCCTAGCGTTGAGAGAAAGCCCCATTGGTCGGAGTACGGTCGAAATTCAGAGTCAACGAACACGCTGTTTCCCACCTCACGTGGGACCTTTTGTAGGGGCAACGCGATGAGGTTTCCCAGACCCCCCTTCGGAATCGTGTCCTGATTCGGAAACAACCTGTCGTAGGAATCGAGTCCCACCTGATGGCGGCGCTCCATGGTGCGTGTGAGAATCGCACAACCGAGCTTCCTCACCGTGGCTGCTGAAATTGCATGATCGAAGAAGACCCAAACGTGTCCACCGTTGCCCGACCTCGAGCGCTCCAGTGCGGCAGGCACGCTCAGTTCCTGGCAAGTCGCGAGGAACGCAGCAGCATCCTGCTGCCAGCTCTTCTTGTCGAAATCGACAGCCAGGAACCAGCAGGTTTCGTCGAGCAGCAATGGGTAGATGCCGATAGTGTGTTCGCCCATCAGGTGGCCCCGCACAACCTCATCCGTCAGAGGCCGGTTCTTCCGCGTCTGGCGGTCTACCTTCTTCCGGTCCTCCTCCTTGGCGCCGAGATACGCTTTCCAGTCTCGATCTGCCTTCGGCGCATATCCAGAACGTCCGTCCGGGCTTTCCCACCGCACAGCATAAACATCTTCCCGGCCTCGGAACAGACTTCGAAACAAAGCGATTCTCCGCTCCGCTTTGCCTGAGACAGTTGTTCGATCGCCCTGCGGTTCGCCTGTCGGCACCGGAGCCTTTTCTTCCAGTAAAGTTGTGGAGATCGGAATGCCGTGTTCGGTCAAAAGGCGTCGCAGTCGGGCGTTCTCCTCTCGCAAGCGCCTTGATTCCGCTAGGGCCGACTTTAGCCGCGCAAGCTGCGGATCTCTTTCATTCACGTTCAGAACTCACTTCTGAATCGCCGGCCGTCAAGCGATTCAAGAAAAAGGACCCACCATCAGCAAAGGCTACATTAGTGTCTGCCATAATCCGCACTTGTCAGCCAGCGTTCGAAACTGCACTTCCCGATTCCGCGCAGGTGCGAGTGCTATTGCAGATAGAGCGACTTGCGCCGCTGTTCCAGTCGTTTGACGCGAAGTTGCGCTTGATCTTGTATTTCAGGCGTAGCGATTCCAACTGGCCCACGAACTCTTCGCTTCGGCCCATCCGCTTCATCAGCGCAGCCGCCTTTATCAGCAACTCGACTGCATCGTCGTAAACCGATTTCCGGGCCGTTGTCACGGACACCTCAGCCTGCTTGAGGTAAATGGGAACCGCGTCCCCCGGATAGTCGCGTTCCCGGGCCGCTGCCAGCCGGAGCCAGAGCGTGTCCGAGCAGCCCCCACGCTGAGCTTCACGCCACGCCGCCTCGACATCGCGCTCGTACAGAAAAACCTCGACCAGTTGCGAATGGTCGTCATCTGCCCGCATCCAGCGTGGCCGAGCTTTCTTGCGGTTCTCCTGTCGGGCGGATTCGACGCGATGCCGGATTTCCAGCAGCGCACGTTCCCTCCACTCCTTCCAGCTCCCCGCTTTCTTCGCATGCCGTTTGAGCGTGCAGTAGCTCTCCAAACCCGGCCGCTCCACGTACGCGGCCCACATCAGGTTCATCGCCTCGTCATGGCGCCGGCGGCGGTGATACTCTTCGGCTGCGAACTCCCGGAGCCTTTCGTCAGTTCTTTCGGGAAAGGCCTCTAGGCCCTGCTCCGCCCATTCCAGCGCCTTGGCGTGCTGGGCGGTCTCGCGGTAGACCTCGGCGATTCTCAGGTAGCTGTAGGCGTGGGAGAGGTCCCGGGTCATGACCGCAACGAGAGCTTCCGTGTCGCCCGAAAGGCGGCCTAGAGTTTCCATGATGTGAGTGATCCGGAAATGCTCGCCCCACTCGGACGCCCGGTCCTTCGTGTTCCGCGCGGGAACCTTTTCCCACTCTGCCTCGGCAAGCTTCCGGTATGCCTCCATGCCCTTCGGTCCCAGCACGTCGGCGTAGCGAGAGACCGCGTCGAAGAACACATCGAAGTCAGCGTGCAGCTCCCAATGAAACAGTCTGTCGGCCAGTGCAATAGGCTCGGGCCTCGCCTCCTTGCAAGCCTTGTAGTGGATGTCCTGCAACCGGTCCCGCAAATCGCTCGTGTGGCCGTCCGAGTCGTCGACAGATCCCATCGCCGTCATTAGCGATCGCAGGGCCAATTCACACAGCTCGATCACGGCGGCCGGCTGCCCGTCCTGCAGCAACTGCTCAATCGAATCGATGACGTCCTCCACGCCGCGCGCGTAGGACGCCATCTCGCGGTAGTGGATAAACCCACGGACCT
This sequence comes from Bryobacterales bacterium, assembly GCA_965238125.1. Lineage (GTDB taxonomy): Bacteria > Acidobacteriota > Terriglobia > Bryobacterales > UBA6623 > UBA6623. Next base: position 4,054,243 of record OZ250179.1, read on the forward strand.
GGACCGCCTTGTCAAATGCCTTTTGAACGGCCACCACGCCAGCCTTGGCTCCAGAGCGCCGGGCCGCGTGGAGAATCAACCGTTCCCGGAGGCGGGCGTCGGTCCCCGCCCATTCGAGCAACGTCGATACGATTTGTTCTTTGCTCTCAGCCAGGAGAGCTTTCCCGGCGTCGGCTACGGTGACTCGCTTATCCTTGCCTCGCCGCCTGGCTTTCGCCGGTTTGGCCGAGCGATTTAGCCAGGCCAGAGCGGTGGCCACGCAGTGCTTGCAGAAGGCACCCTCGTCCGCGTGAGGGCAATCACAGGAGTAGTCAAGCATTCCCTCGTCCGAGGAAAGCTCCACCGTGTAATCGTGGTTTCCCCGTACCACGGCCCGAACTAGGTCGGTCTGCTCTTCTAGGGACTCGACGTGCCCGTGGAGGTAGTAGTCCACACCCCGCTGATACGAACGATCTCCCGCAAGGTGGCGAATAACCGCCTCGTTCATCGCACGTGAGAGATCGCTTGCCACAGGGAGATTATCGTTGACGTCCCTAGGCGAAGCACAATTCGCGGGTCACCACACGATGCACTCCACGGTCGACGGTGGCGTGTACGCTGACCCCGACATCAAGCCAGTCCAGGTTCGCCATAGCCACGGCTCACATAGTACTCTCGCCTGTCTGACCCAGGATGACACGTGCTTCCTACAGGGACGCAAAGATTGTGCCACATAGATCCACCGTAGCAGCGCAGGGTTGACTCAACCGGTCCACATGGACGTGTAGTTGGCATCTCGGAGATTGGGCCTCGCTCGCATTGTTCCTGAATGACGGCCCACTCGGAAGCAATCCCTTTAGAACAAACAGCCCGGCGCGGTCGAAAGCTCTTGCACTCCACTCTGCCAGAACTCACCGTCGTCTGGTCTGCGGCCCAACCAAGAGCGTCTCTATACGCTCCAGGTGCGGTCCTGTTGGCTGTCTCTCACCCCTCTCCCACCGGCCCAGGGTGCTCGGATCGACCCCGAGTTGTCTCGCCATCTCTTTCTGCGACCGGCCTCGAATCTCTCGATACCGAACCAACCGTTCTCCCAGGGTCTTAGCTGGCGGGGATGGATCATCGCCGAGGAATCTCTCGATAGCCGGCAGGGATCGAAGCCCTGGTTCGCTCTGGTGGTTCTCCCAATTGCAGATCGTCGAGGCAGTCACACCCAGCTGCCGGCCAGCTTGCTTCGTCGTCTGGCAATTGAGCAACCTGCGTTGCCTCACGCGATCTCCCAAGGTTGAACGCTCACTGCGCCAGCCGGGAAATCTACAAGTCATTGGTTTTAAGGCAGTTAGTTTGACGTGACAAAAAGGCAACGCGGGGATGGCTGTTCGGCGACATGCTGCACAGGATCTGGGCGCTGCCGCTGCCGAGCGGGTAGCGTTGACCGGGCGAGGACCAACAGTTTTGGCTCCAAAAAAGTTTCGCAGGGAGCAGTGTCGGCCGGAGCGCCGTTCAGCCCGCTCAATCAACGTCTGTGAGCGGATGGACGAGCCCTGGCGCCTACCGGCGGAGGTGATGTGCAGGGTTCAGCACGAAAAGACGTGGTCTTCGGGGCAGCGCGGGTGTATACGCGGGTGTATACTGCGACCGTGCCAGGGCCAAAATGGAAATCCTGGCTATAACGACAGCCAAGCGATAGTGTATGCTGTTGTCGGAATCAACCCCCATCGAAACGGAGAAATCGAATGAAAAGCCTTCTCTTGCTCGTTCTAGCCGCAACCACCACCCTTTATGCCCAACCCAAAAAAGTCGTTGTGATGGGCATGTCCGAAGCCCTTGTCGGCGAGCTTCGCGATGCGAGTCCCTCGAACGTGAACATCGTGCACATCACCGACCCGACCACCAGTGCCGATGTCGTTGCCATCGTGGCGGATTCCCCTGACGAGTCGGCGCGCAAGCAGGCCCTTCTCAAGGAGGTGTCCGACGCCCACGCTATCATCGGTTCGCCATCTCGGGAAGTCTTTCAGGCCGCCAAGAAGTTGAAGTGGGTGCAAATCACCAGCGCCGGGGTGAAGCCTTACTTGCATCCGGAGGTCGTCAACAGCGATGTCGTCATGACGAACGCGAAAACGCTCTCGTCCGCGGCAATTGCCGACCACGCCTTCAGCATGCTGCTGGCCTTCACGCGCAAAATCAACTACTTCATCAAGGTCCAGCCGAAGGAAGGGTGGGAGCGCAAGAATTTCGAATTGCAAGAGTTGTACAACAAGACCGCCGTCGTAGTCGGCGCCGGCGGCATCGGGTCCAACGTCGCGCGACGCGCCAAGGCCTTCGGCATGACCGTCATCGGCGTCGACCCCAAAGAGTTCCCGCCGCGGCTGAGCTTCGACCGCATGGTCTATCCCGACCGGCTCGACCAGGTGATCCCCGAGGCCGATGTCGTCTTCCTATGCGTCCCTCATACCAAGGACAGCGAGGGCATGTTCGGCTCGAGCCAATTCGAGCTCATGAAACGCGGCAGCTACTTCATCGCCGTCTCGCGCGGGAAGATCTACAACCAGGCGGCCCTGATCAAGGCTTTGGACAGCAACCGTCTCGCCGGCGCCGGGCTCGACGTCACCGACCCCGAGCCGCTGCCGAAAGGAAACGCCCTTTGGAAATTCGACAACGTGATCATCACGCCCCATGTCGCCACCCAGGGCGAGAGCGGAACACCGTTGCGCATGAAGCTCTACAAAGAAAACATCGCCCGCTTCGCCGCCGGCGAGCAGCTGCGTAACGTCGTGGATATGGTGAAGGAGTATTGATCCACAAAGCCCCGATCCCTTGTCGGCAAGGGTTGCTCACGCACGCCGAGAGCGCTCAGCCGCCGCGCGACCTGCCGGTTGCCGGCGTCCTTGTGCAGCCGATCGAGATGGTGCCCCCCCAGGCTAAGCCCCTCGAAATAAATCACATCGGACCCCCACGCGGATTCCTGTCGGTAAATCCGGTTCGCATGAACATCGTCGAGGGTCCGGCAATTCTGACTCGCTAGCAAGGCTCAGCGGCACAATTTCAGCGATTTGATCGGTGAGACTATCAGGTTTAGTCCGACCAAGAACAACCAACCTTGGCCCTCGTCCGCCCAAATCCCTGTAACGGCGAGGTATTGATCTATTGAGTCTCGCAAAACAAAGTGACATCTTTTTGGGGTACGTACGTCTTTGTATGTATGGGAAATACAAAAGGCGTACGGCGGGATTTCGAGGCCCTGGAGAAGCGCCGTTTCAAAGCGATCCGGTTGGTCGAGCAAGGCTGTAGTCAGTCCGAGACAGCGAGGCGATTGAAGGTCGCGCGGCAAAGCGTCAGCGAGTGGCTGCGACGATACCGGCGTGACGGCGAAGCCGGGTTGCGCCAGGCCGGCCGCGCCGGCCGTAAGCCGCTGTTGGACGCCGCGCAGCTCGAACGCCTCGAGGCGTTGCTGCTGGAAGGCCCCGAGGCGCACGGCTTCCCGACGCCGCTGTGGAGCTGTCCGCGGGTCGCTCGTCTGATCGGAGACGAGTTCGGCGTGCGCTATCACGAGGGCCATGTCTGGAAGATCCTGCGGGCGCTCGGTTGGAGCCCGCAACGGCCCGTCGGCAAAGCGCGGGAGCGCAACGAAGAGGCCATCCGCGGCTGGCAGCGCAAGACTTGGCCGGCCATTAAAAAAAAGCCCGCAAAGAAGAACGTACGATCGTCTTCATCGACGAAAGCGGATTGAGTCAGAAGCCGCATCGTTGCCGCACCTGGGCGCCGCGCGGCGAGACACCGGTGTTGGAGTTCAACTTCAACTGGGACAAGCTGTCGGTGTCGGCCGGGCTGACGTTGCGCAACTTTTACTTCCGGCTCTATCCCGGCGCGATCGGCGAGCTGGAGGTCATCGACTTCCTGAAGGCTTTGGTGCGCCACATCGACGGCCCACTGCTGATCGTCTGGGACCGGCTGCCGGCGCACCGCAGCCGCCTGGTGCGGGAGTTCATCCAGCTCTCCGAGGATCACATCGCAACGGAGTACTTGCCGCCCTATGCGCCGGAGTTGAACCCGGTGGAATACATTTGGGCGTACTGGAAGCAGCACGAGTTGCCCAACGTCTGCCCGAAGGACTACTGGGAACTCGACGAGCGCGCCCGCAAAGCGCTGCGGCGAATGCGCCGCAAACCGCGCTTGATTACCGCTTTCTGGAAACAGTCTTCTCTTTGTCTCGATTGACAGTATATTATGCGAGACTCAGTAATGGCTACTTAGACACATGAAAGGACTACCCCATGGCAACTGACAAACAAATCAAAGCGAACCGCGAAAACGCGAAAAAATCGACCGGGCCCCGCACCAACAGCGGAAAAACCCGTACCTCGAAAAATGCACTTAAACACGGCCTGCTTGCTCAAGACGCCGTCCTCCCCGGCGAAGACCCCGCGGAGTTCGATCAACACCTTACTTCTTTCGAGGAGACCTATCTCCCCCACAATCGCGTCGAAAAAGAAATCGTCCGTCAAATCGCCGACGTCGTCTGGAGAATGCAACGTCTCTCCCGCATCGAAACCGCCGTCATCGCCGCCGGGATCGAAAACTCCCGCCGCTTCAACCACGACACCGGCCCCATGCCGGAAGACCGCGAAGAGCGAACCAACATCCTTGGCTGGGCCATGCTCACCAGAACAAAACTCCTCAACAACCTAGCCCGCTATGACGCCCATCTCGGCCGCCGTTTCTACCGCGCCGTCGAGTTGATGATCGACATCCGCCGCGAAGAGCGCAAAGACCGCGAAGCCCGCGAGGCTCGCGAAGCGCAACCCGGTTACAACAACGACCCCCCACTGGTCCGATATGTCCTCGCCGAATCGCCGACCCCGTCGCCCCAAGCCGTCGACTCCATCGCGCATGTTCGTGAAAACATCGACCCGACGCCCGCCCGCGACATTGGCTTCCGACCCGCAATCGGAAAAACGCGAAACGGACCCAATCATCAGCTAAGCCGTATAGTAAGCAACGAGTTAGCCGCGTCGCCGGGCGCGCCGCAACAGGCAGCCAAGAAGCCCATGGAGCCATTGAATCGCGAGCAGGCACTGCCACGAACCAGGAGCACCCTCGGTAGCGACAAACACTCGTGTTTGTCCTAGCCCAAAGTTGAGACAAGCTCTCAGCTTGTCTCCGCCCTCGGCCAAAGCCCCAAAACACCAAGCCCAAAGTGTCTCTTCCGAAAATCCCCTTTCAAGCGTACGACGGATTACCGTATAGACCCTGAAATCACAAACGGCTTCAGCCGCGGAGCGGCGAGGGAGCCATAGCCCCGGGCTTCAGCCCGGGGTCCCCGCCGAAAATCACGACAAGCCCCGAATGGGGCGTAGGAGCAATCGCCCGATGCAACCCGGCCAACAGGTACGTTCACCCTCCCCCTGCCCCCCCTTGCCGACGCCTGACACTTCGACCCCTCCTGGGCCTGTATCCCGGTCCCACCCGCATTTTCATGGCGGTACTACGAATCCGCAAGTTCATGAGCCGCCGGCCCCAAGTAAAAATTCAAACACCGCGCGGGCACGGCTTGGCGGGAGTGCGACATAGGTGTGGGGCGAGGTGAGCCCGGCTCACCGGACTTCGGTTTCGGCTAGGCCGGTCCTTGAGGACCGGTATGGGTATTCCGTTTCCGGCAGCCATGGTCGAACAACCCCTCCGATTCGAGGTCTTGCTCCAGTGCCGCCTATGCTCTCACATTGATGTCGCCCCCCCCGCGCTTGACCTCCCCGCTCGCGCCTGATACAGTCCGTACTTCAGGGAACCGGATGGCAGCCGCCTCGTCCGGCCGGGATGCGCAGCTTTACTGGCTGGCGTTACACCTTGTTCCGGGGCTGGGAGCGCGGAACGCACTCAAGTTAATACGAGCGTTCGGAAATCCGCAAGCGGTTTTTCACGCCTCGCTCAGCGAACTGCGCTCGTGCGGTATCCGCCGAGCCGTGGCGGATGCGATTCACGCGGGGCTGTCGTTCGAGGATGCCGCGGCGGAAGTCGAGAAGGTCGCCCAGGCGGGAGCCAAGATTGTAACGTTTCAGGATGCGGCGTATCCCCCCCGTCTGAAGGAAATCTATGATCCGCCGATATTGCTTTATGCTCGCGGCCGGACCGACCTGCTGGCGTCCGATTCGATGGCGATTGTCGGCTCCCGACGCCCGACTCCGTACGGCCGGGGCGTGGCCGAAAAGTTCGGCCGCGAACTTTCGGTAGCCGGGTTGACGATCGTAAGTGGTTTGGCGAGAGGAATCGACTCGGCGGCGCACAGGGGTGCGCTGGCCGGTTCGGGAGAAACCGTAGCCGTGCTGGGCAACGGCGTCGATGTGATTTACCCGCCCGAGAATCGCAAATTGATCGAGGAGGTGGCCGATCGCGGTTTGGTGATTTCGGAATTTCCGATGGGGTCGACGGCGTTTCCCCAGAACTTTCCGATTCGCAACCGCATCATCAGCGGCCTCGGCTACGGCGTGATGGTCGTCGAAGGCGCGCAATACAGCGGTTCGCTGATTACCGCCCGCCTGGCGCTCGATCAGGGTCACGAAGTGCTCGCCGTGCCCGGCAGTATTGCTTCGAAGGCCAGTTGGGGCCCGAACCTTCTGATCAAACAAGGGGCGAAGTTGGTGCAGCAAGTCGAGGACGTCATCGAGGAGCTTCCCGCCGAGGTGCGGGCGGAGTTGGCGCGCCGGGTCGAGGCGGCCATGGAAGGGGAAAATGTATCCTCGGGTGAAACTTCTTCCCCCGCCCAGGCATCCATTTGGCAGGGCGCGGCCTCGCCGGTGGGGAAGAAAGTCTTCTCGTTGCTCCGAGTCGATACAGCGACGCAGATCGATGAAGTGATCGACGCGATGGAAGATCGTTCCCCGTCGGAAGTCCTCGCCGCGCTGAGCGAACTCGAGCTCTACGGCGTCGTCAAACAGCTTCCCGGCAAGCATTTCGTACGCATCTGGTCGTGAACCATGGTAATAAGTAAAGGAAGAGGGTCTTCGGCTGTCTCGATGATCCTGCCCATCGGCATATCGATCTTGTAGGAGCTTGAATCCAGACCATGGCGAAAGCAGCGGAAAACAAGGCCCTTGTCGTTGTCGAGTCCCCGGCCAAGGCTCGCACGATCGGCAAGTATTTGGGTAACGACTACATCGTCAAGGCGTCACTCGGGCATGTCCAAGACTTGCCCAAGAACGATCTGGCGGTGAATGTCGACGGGGATTTCGAACCCACCTATACCGTCATCGACGGCAAGAAAGGCCTGATCGACGAGTTGCGCAGGGAGGCCCGAAAATCTTCGGCCGTCTATTTGGCCGCTGACCCGGACCGCGAAGGCGAAGCGATTTGTTACCACCTCGCCGAAGTGTTGCAGGGTAAACGCAAAGAGACCCTGAAGATCTACCGCGTCCTTTTCAACGAAATCACCAAGAAGGGCATCACCAAGGCTTTCGAGCAGCCGGGAACCATTAACTTCAACCGCGTCGATGCGCAACAGGCCCGCCGTGTGCTCGACCGCCTCGTCGGCTACAAAATCTCCCCGCTTCTTTGGGATAAGGTGCGTCGCGGCCTCTCCGCCGGCCGCGTGCAGACCGTCGCCCTGCGACTGGTTGTCGAACGCGAGAAAGAAATCAAGGCCTTCGAGAGGAAGGAGTACTGGACGATCGAGGCCCGCCTGCGTGCCGAAAGACCGCCGCAATTCGGCGCGAAGTTTGCCCGCAAGGACGGCGAGAATATCGAAATCGGCAACGAGAAATCGTCCAACGCCGTCGTCGCCGCCGTCGGCGAAGCCGATTGGACGGTCGAGTCGGTGACCACCAAGGAACGCAAACGTAATCCGGTGGCGCCGTTTATTACCTCGACGCTGCAACAAGAGGCCGCGCGACGAGCTCGTTTCAGCGTGAAGCGCACGATGATGCTGGCGCAGCGGCTTTATGAAGGCATTGAGCTGGGCAGCGAAGGGGCCGTCGGATTGATCACGTACATGAGAACCGACTCGGTCCGCGTCTCCGACGACGCCATTACTGAATGCCGAGGCTTTATCCAAAAGCAATACGGCGACGACTACGTGCCCAAAGAGCCCAACGTTTATAAGACCAAGAAGAAAGCTCAGGACGCTCACGAGGCGATTCGGCCCACCTTGGTCGAGCGCACCCCCGAGTTCCTTAAGAAGCACCTGGGCGAAGATGAGTTGAAGGTCTACACCTTGATCTGGAACCGCTTCGTCGCCTCGCAGATGAAACCCGCTGTCTTTGACCAGACGTCGATCGAAATCGCTGTTGTGGGGAGCGACCAACACAATTACTTGTTTCGCGCTTCCGGCTCGGTTCCAAGATTCGACGGGTTCCGCCGCGTCTACGAAGAAGGCAAAGACCAAAAGGACCAAGAGGACGCCGATCTCAAGACCAAGCTGCCGTTGGTCGAAAAGGGTGACGAGCTTTCACTAAAGAAACTGCTCCCCGAGCAGCACTTCACCGAGCCGCCGCCGCGCTACACCGAAGCGACGCTCGTCAAGGAGCTCGAAGCTCGCGGGGTCGGCCGCCCGTCCACCTACGCCGCGATCCTGTCGACGATTCAGGACCGCGAATACGTCAAGAAGACCGGAGGCCGCTTCAACCCCACCGAGCTCGGCACCGTCGTAACCCAGCTTCTGCTCGAAGCCTTCGACGACATTTTCGACGTGGCCTACACGGCCAAGATGGAAGAGGAACTGGACGAGATTGAAGACGGCAAGCGCAATTGGCGCGAGTCGATCGGCGCGTTCTACGACAAGTTTTCCAAAGACCTCGAGAATGCCGCCAAGACCATGACGGACATGAAGAGGCTCGAGCGCCCGACGGATCTATCGTGCGATAAGTGCGCCAAGCCGATGGTCATTCGCTGGGGTAAGCACGGCAGCTTCATCGCCTGCAGCGGCTATCCCGATTGCACCAACACGCGTGAGCTGACGGTCGATCTGCCCGATGTCGACAGCGCCGACCTTTCCAAGATGGAAGGCGAAACCGATTACTGCGACAACTGCGGGCGGCCCATGGCCCTCAAGCGCGGACGCTTCGGGATGTTCTACGCCTGCACCGGGTACCCGGATTGCAAGACAACCCGCCAAGTGGACAAGCAGGAGCGCAAGCCCGATGTCCCGCTCGATGAGAAATGCCCTCAATGCGACAGCCAAATGATGCGCAAGACGGGACGTTTCGGCGAGTTCACCGCCTGCGGCAACTATCCCAACTGCCGCTACATCAAGCAAGAGACGCTCGGGCTGGCCTGCCCGCGCGAGGGTTGTAAGGGCGAAATCGCCCAACGCCGATCCAAGCGCGGCAAGACCTTTTACGGCTGTACCCGCTACCCCGATTGCGATTTCACGGCATGGACCAAGCCCATCGACATGAAATGCCCCGAGTGCGGCAACCCCTACATGGAAGCCAAGAACCTCAAGAGCGGGTCATTTCTCCAATGCCCCAACGGCGAGTGCAAACACAAGATGCCCGCCGTCGAAGCGGCTTCCTAGCAGCTACAGCAAGGGAGGGGTCCGCTCCCCGCTAAGCGTAAGATCGGTCGTCTCGATCCAGCCGTTGCGCCCCGGCGACGTTGATTTGACCGGACCGACTCGGAGCCCATCGCCGACGCCGTCGTGCCCGTTACCCCTACAAGACCGCGAACACCTTGAGCCGCGAAGCGGCGGCGGGAACATAGCCCAGGGTGGAGCCGGAACGGCGGAACCCTGGGTGGAATCCCCACCCGGTCGAGCCCTGAAAGGGCGACAGGAACCTCGCGCCCGGCCCTTCGGCCCTTCGGCCCGTCAATACCAATTTCATGGCGGTATTATGAAACTGCGGATTCATAGAGACGAACTGTCCCTCGATTTTTTCACAGCCTCTGGCCGAGCGGCTCTCGCTCTCCAGCATGCGGACCCATGATCAGAGTCAAACGCGCTTATGAGAAATCGGAGCGAAAGGACGGCACGCGCATCCTGGTGGACGGCATTTGGCCGCGCGGGGTGAGCAAGGCTTCCGCCCACCTTGACCTGTGGCTGAAAGAGGTGGCTCCGAGCACGGAACTGCGCCAGTGGTTCGGTCATGATCCGGTGCGCTGGGAGGAGTTTCGCGCGCGGTATTTTGCCGAGCTTGCGGAGAAGGAAGACGTGCCGGCACAAATCCGCGTGGCTGCGTCGAAGGGAGACGTCACTCTGGTCTACTCGGCCCGCGACGAACGGCACAACAATGCGGTCGCGCTCAAGCAGTACCTTTCCAGGGGGACGACGAAGTAGCGATTCCGTCCGGGGTATGGCGAGTCTTTTGGGGAGTAGCCCTTGAAGAGATCGACCGCCCCGATCCCAGGGGTGCGAAGAAACCCGCGGCTTTGCCGGAGGGGCGCACCCACTAAGCAAGCCGGAGGCGTTTTCGCTTGCCGGTGTGGGGCCCGCCCCCTCCCGGCGTCCTGATAGCCGTAATCGAATGAGATGGAACGCGTTGTGATTTGACTAATCATCCCGTTCGCCCCGGTCTCAGCGCCGCCAGCCACGGCATCGGGTGAACTCGGTGAGCGAGCAGCCAGCTAAATAGGAAGAACAGGAACGATGACGCAACACTCGCGTAAGCGGCGCCGATCGTGCCCCACTTGTGGATCCACCAGTAGTTGAGGCCCACGTTCACCAAGGCGCTGCCAAACGTCAATCCGCTCAGGATGTAGGTCTTTTTCTCGTACAAGATGTAGTTAGCCACCAAGACGTACAAGCCGTTGAAGAGCCCGGCTAGCGCAATCCAGCCCGCATAGCGGAGCGACCCGGCGAAACTTGCGGAAACAAGATTGTCGAAGATCAACGGCATCACCGCCAACAAGGCCAACCACGCCAAAACGAGCGCCCCCGCGATTAAGTAGGACTGTCGCACCAACCGGATCCGGCCCTCGGCGTCCACCGTCCCGAGTCGCCCGAAAAGATACGGCGCCCAGGCCAGATTGACCGAGGTTCCCACCAGCAACATGGCCGAGCCGACCTGAAATCCGACGGCATACGCTCCAACGGCTTCGATGCCCACCAGCGTGGACAATAGAAAGCGGTCGGCAAGCACCATCAACGCGCCGCCCAGCGAATGAGGAACCAAGAACAGAGAGAACCGGGCGACGTCGACAATGTGCTCGCGCCGGATCCGGCGGCTTAGCCGGCCGCCCTTGTAGAGCACCCCGAGACCGACCAACGAGAACACAAAATAGGAGACAAAAACGCCGTACATGCGGCCCGGCCAGCCCCAACCAAGAACCATCACCGCCGCCAGCGAAAGCGTGATGTTGAGAGTCGCCAATCCCAAGTTGAAACCCGCATAGGCCAACCGTTGGTCGCGGATCTGATACAGCTTCAACACGACATTCGGCAAGAGCTGAACCAATCCGAATGCCGGGATCGAGACGACCCACCAAACCGGGATCCGCGTAACACCGGAGATCTCCTCCGCGGCCGCGGCCAGCAAGACAACCGACAAAACGGTTGTTGCCAACGGCGCCAACAACGCCGACGAAAGATAATCGGGCAGTTGTTGTCGCTCGATCCGGAAGTACGCAACGCCGACCGCGGCATCAACGTTCATCGGCGTTAGAGGCAGGACGAATTGCACCAGTCCCTGGAACAACGCAAGAACGCCGTATTCAGCGGGCGTCAAATAGGCCGTGAGAAAGGGCAGCAAGAGAAACGGCAGCCCCACCCGGAGCACATTCGTGACCAGGTAGCTTGAAAACGACTTGAACAGGGCTCCGCTGTCGTTGTCGATCCAGGAGGCTGTCGGTTGTGTGGTCACCCGATCGGATGTGTAACCGTTCTCCAGCAACCCGCGGCAAAAGTGTGTTCAGGCGAAAAAGGGGGGCTGCCATTCGACGGATAGTAATCCCGGGCTTCAGCCCGGAGCAAGGCTCCGTAGGAGCCCCGGAATTTAGCCCACGGCTTCAGCCGTGGGTAAATGGACACCAAGCGATAAGCCCTGAAGGGGCGCTGGAACAATCGCTCGATGCCGGCTCCACCAGCAGCTACGTTCACCCTTCCCACCCACCGACACCCATTTTCATGGCGGTATTATGAATCCGCGACTCATAGAAACGGGCTGTACCCTTATTTCGCGTAGTCGGCCTTACACCACGGGCTGCCGGCCGATGGCAAGATGCATGGCTCACGAAAGAATCCTCCGTAGCCGGGCGGGTGGTCGTGGGATAGCACGGCGTTGATGACAAGCAGGGTCTTCGCCAAAACCCCTCGGTTACGAGAGCCGGCGAGGTGCGGTTCGCGGGTCGGCGAGCATGCTGTCCCACACCTTGTAATAGACCCATTGAACCGAGTCCAGTAATCCGAACACTTTCAGCAAGCGTTTCAACGAAGACCGCGCCAATCTCCCGATTGGGTAGGCGGAAAGCGACCGATATTCTTCCCGTTGCTCGATCCCGCGCAGATAGCTTAGCGCGGGTTCGTAGTCGCTTTCGACGGGGACCGAACCGGCGTCCTCTCGCGATTTCCGAAAGACAGCCCGCACGGCTTCGCTGCCTGATAGCAGCTTGAATCCGCTCTTGCGCGCCAGCGCCGCCAAGCTGGTAAGGCTGAAGTGGTAAGTATGGGCGTTCTGCAGCACACGCAACAAATCCATCCGGTCGTCGGCGAGATGCTTGATTCCGGGCACCTCCAAATAAAGAGTCCCCTCGTCGGACAGGGTCTGTCGAATCAGGGCCAGCTCCCGGGCCGGGTCCAACAGGTGCTCCAGCACGTGTGAGTAGATGATCAGATCCGGCTTGCGCGTGAAGGAGACGTCCGACGCCGTGCCGACTTCGATCGGCAGCCCGTGCCGATGCGTGCCGAATTCCGCGCATTCGCGGCCCACATCCACGCCGCGCACCGGGCAGCCTCTGTCGCGAAAGTACCCCAAGATTCCCCCCGTGCCGCAACCTACTTCGAAGACCTGCATTTGGCGCAGGTCTTGCGGCAGAGCGTGCAGCTCCAGTAATCGAGCGAAAATGCAGCGGCCTCTGTTGTACTGAGCCCTATAGACGGCATCAGACGGCTGCCCGGCGCCGTGGTACAGCTTGTAATACTCGAGGTTGTAAAATTCGCGGTACGATGCCTCGTTCATCCGAGGGTTCGTTTGAACCAGCCCGCACTCGGTACATATGACCACCGGCATCCACAAACCATAGCGGTCCTTTTCGGCCAGAGGCTCGAAATCCGAAGATCCGCAGAGCACACAAGGAACTTTGTCGAACTGATAGATCTCGTCTGTGATCTTGCGGTTGACCTCTGCCTTGGTCCGAACCTGCAGGCTGTTTAGCGAGACAATCGGCTTGCCGTCGTATTTGAACCGGGGTGCCAGCACTCGACCTCCATCGTGTAACTTGCTTAGTCATGTTGCCGAGGATCCGGACGAACGTCGGCCAACTCCAGTGCCGCGGCAGTGGCTCTAAGTTTGGATCGACAGCAGGTGATAACAGCGTTAGCAATCTTCGCTATTCCCCCGCGGAGGCAGCATGGATATGGAAACCCAGGGCACGAAGAAACTCGCGGCGTTCCGGTATGCCGAGGATGTTCGACCGGCGGCGAGAAATGCAGGTGGACAGCCCGCCGCTCAGGCGCCGTTCGCGGCGAAGCGGTTGCGGAGGGTTTGCGCCAGGTCGTCGACAAGCCCTTCAATACGATCCCGCACCTTTACATAAACCTTGTCGGATTTGCCGATCGGGTCCTCAACCGCCCACATCAAATTGAGCCCCTTGAATCCCGGCATCGCTTCGAGAATCGACAAGCTGCTCATATTCACGACCAGGTCGATCGATGAGCAGTCGAGTTCGGAAAGCTTCTTGGGGAATTGCCCGCCGAGCGAGATGCCGGCCCGCGCCATCGAGTCGATCGTTTCGGGCTGTACGATCGCCGCCGGTTGCACCCCCGCGCTCTCCGCTTCCATCAGATCGTCGTGCCGCGCCCGCGCGAAACCTTCCGCCATCTGGCTGCGGCAAGAGTTGCCGACGCAAACAAATAGAACCCGCGCGGGAATCCGCATGATGGTTTCTCTTTCCGTCGACACCTGGTCACAACCGCGATTTCCGCTCGTCGAACCACTTTGTCTCCAACGCCGATGGACAGCGAAAATCGGTGGCTTTTCCGGAAATCCCCTTTGAGAGTATTGCGCATTACGTTAATGCCCGGCAAGATCGCGAACACCTTGAGCCGCGAAGCGGCGGCGGGAATATAGCCCAGTGTGGTGCCGGAACGGCGGAACCCTGGGTAGAACCACCCACCCGGGCGAGCTCTGAAAGGGCGGCAGGAACCTCGCGCCCATTTTCATGGCGGTATGAGGAATCTGCGGAGTCACGGAAACGGCTCCCTTCAACCCGTGCGTTAAGATTAGAGATTCCGTTGGTTGGAAGGATGACTCCCCCGACCGACAACGCCGAGATCGTCATGACCCGTGGTGAACTCGATCAGATCGTCCACAGCGTAGGCAACGAGTTGCTGACGCGACTGGAGCGCTTGCCCAACGGGGCGGCGGCTTCCCCCGCTGCGTGCGGCCGCAGGACGAGCGCCCCGGGCTCGAACGGCACGGCGGGCGGATCGATTTCCGCGGCGACCGACGGTCATGTCACCTGTCCCGACTGGGCCCCTCCGGAAGAAGGCATCGCGGCACTGATCGACCATACCTTGTTGCGGCCCGACGCCGCCGAAACCGATGTCGCGACGATCTGCGCCGAGGCTCGCAAGCATCATTTCGCGGCGGTTTGCGTGCAGCCCGGTTGGGTTGCCCTCGCCGCGCGCGAATTGCGCGGTTCAGGGGTCAAAACCGCTACCGTCGTGGGATTTCCGCATGGAGCGACGCTGACGCCCGTGAAATGTGTCGAGACCGAACAGGCCGTCAAACTGGGGGCCGACGAAATCGACATGGTGCTCTCGATCGGAGCCCTGAAATCAGGCGAAGAGGACCGCGTATTCACGGAAATCCGCTGTATCGCGGAACTGGTGCATTCGGCGAAGAGAGTGCTCAAGGTGATCCCGGAAGCCGCGCTGCTCAGCGACCGGGAAAAGGCCGTCGCTTGCGTGTTGGCAAAGCTGGCGGGGGCGGATTTCGTCAAGACTTCGACCGGTTTTGGCCCGTCGGGAGCGAGTCCTCACGATGTTGCCCTGATGCACCGGGTCATCGGCGGCGAGATGGGCATCAAAGCGGCCGGGGGCATTTCGACTTACGCGGATTTGGTTCAGATGATGCGCGCGGGGGCGACGCGCATCGGAAGCTCGTCGAGTGTCGCGATCGTGGCCGAGGCCTCGGCGGCCGGCGGTGGTCCCCGAGGCCGGGGGTAGCCGTGCCCGCCCCCGCCCCCATGCCGGCCGGCCCCCAGGCCGACGCGATCGAAATTCTTATTGAAGCCGCCGAGATTGTCGCCGGCCACAGCCTCGATCTCGAGGAATTGCTGCGCGCGTTGCGCGATTTGGTCGGCAAGGTCGTTGACTACCAGGTTTTCGCCGTTCTGCTGCGGACCGCCGACGGCAACGCTTTGCGCATTCGCTCGTCGGTCGGATATCGGCCGGAAGTAGTTCGCAATCTTCGCATCGAGCTGGGCGAGGGAATTACCGGAACAGCGGCGGAGCAACAAAAGACGTTGGTTGTCGAGGACGTGCGGCGCGACCCGCGCTATTTGGTGACCGTCGACGGCGTGCGCTCGGAGATCGCCGTGCCGCTGGTGGCCCGCGGCGAGCTGGTCGGCGTGATCGATTTGCAGTCGACTCGGCTCAACGCTTTCAGTGAACACGAAAAGAATCTGCTGGAACTGATCGGCTCGCGCTTCTCGCTGGCCATCGAGGCGGCCCGGCTGCATCGCGGAACGCTGAGCCAGAATCGGGTTCTCGCGACGCTGTCGCAAGTTGCCCAAGAGTTTTCCCACATTCTCAACCTCGACGAATTGCTCTCGAAGATTTCGCATCTGGTACGGCGGCAGATTCCCTACGACGCCTTCAGCATTCTGCTGCTCGAAAAAGAATCACAGATTCTCAAACACTACTTCGGCGTGCGCTTCGACGAGCGGATTCAGTGGAACAACATGCCGGTCGGCCGAGGTATCGTCGGCGCCGCTGCACAGGACGCTCAGACCGTCCTGGTGCCTGATACGAACCGCGACGAGCGCTATGTGGCGATGGTCGAAGGCATCCGCTCCGAAGTTGCGGTTCCCCTCATCGTCAAGGGCGAAGTGATCGGCGTGCTGGACTTAGAGTGCGAGCATGTCAACGCCTTCACGCGGGAGCATGTGCGGCTGTTGGCCTTGCTGGCGCCGCAAGTCGCTATCGCCATCGAGAACGCTCGGCTCTATGAGCAGGTCGCCCGCAACGAAGCGCGGCTGGAGCGCGACTTGCGGGCCGCCCGGGAATTACAGCAACACTTGCTGCCGGCTTCCCCGCCCCAAGTGGAAGGACTCGAAATCGCCGCTCGCAACGATTCGGCGATGGAGATCAGCGGAGACCTCTACGATTTCTTTCCGCTCGACGGAGAGCGGCTGGGGTTGCTGATTGGAGACGTCAGCGGCAAAGGCGCTCCGGCGGCGCTCTACGGGGCGCTGGTAAGCGGGTTGATGCGAGAGTTGGCGGCCGACCGGCATGCGCCGTCGAAGCTGCTGCTCGAACTGAATCGTGCCTTGCTGAGCCGCAAGATTGAAGCGCGCTACCTGACGGCCCTGTACGCGGAGTGGAGTCCCGCGGATCGCACCTTCACGCTGGCCAACGCCGGGCTGCCGCGACCGCTGCTCTACAGCCAAGGCTCGGTGACGCCGCTGGATGTTTCCGGGATCCCCCTGGGGCTGATGGGCGTTTCCGAGTACGAGGATTTGACGCTCAGACTCGGACCGGGAGACACTCTGGTGTTTGCTTCCGATGGCATTACGGAATCGGAAGACGCCGACCGCGAGCAGTTCGGTGACCATCAGTTCGCCAAGGTCGTCGAAAAGTACGGCGAAGCGGCGCCCGGACGACTACTCGACGCGGTGTTCGAGGGGGTCAACGCTTTCAGCAGCGCCGCTCGGGCGGCCGACGACCGCACGGTCATTGTTGTGAAGGCGAGCTGAGGGGCGAACCGCCGCATGAGAAACACCCCATGGCGACACAAGGATTTTCCTATCACGAAGACGTATTCCATTGCGGCGACCTGTCGCTGAGTCGCCTGGCCGAGGAAATCGGCACGCCTTGCTACGTCTACTCGGGAGACGCGATCGTCGCTAACTATCGCGCCTACGAGCAAGCGCCGGCGGGCCTCGATCACGAGATCCATTACTCGGTCAAGGCCAACGGGTCGCTCGGCATCCTGGCGCTGTTGGCCCGCGAAGGGGCCGGTTTCGATATCGTTTCCGGCGGCGAGTTGTTCCGCGTCATGCGGGCCGGCGGCGATCCGGCCCGAGTCGTTTTTTCGGGTGTCGGCAAGACAAGGGCCGAAATCGAATATGCGCTCGACAACGGCGTCGAGCTTTTCAATTGCGAATCCGAGGCCGAGGCCGACGTGCTGGGGGAAGCCGCCGAAAAACTCAGCAAACGCCCCTCGGTCGCCTTGCGGGTCAACCCCGACATCAACGCCGAAACGCACCCCTACATTGCGACCGGCCTGCACGAGCACAAGTTCGGCATCCCGATCACGGAGGCCGAGCGGATTTACCAACGTTTGGCCGCCAACCCGCGTTTGACGCCGGCCGGCGTCAGTTGCCACATCGGCTCGCAGATCTTCGACAGCGGACCGTTTCTCGAAGCTCTCGAGGCCGTGACCTCGCTTGCCGAGAGACTCCAATCGGCGGGTCTGCCGATCCGCTATTTGGACTTGGGAGGCGGACTGGCGGTGGCCTACCGAGGCGAGGAAACCACCCCTTCGGTGGCGCGGCACCTCGACCGACTCGCCGAGGGATTGCGCGGCAAGAACCTCAAGCTGATGCTCGAACCGGGCCGCTCGATCGTGGGGCCCGCGGGCGTGCTGCTAACGACGGTTCTCTACCGGAAGCGCAGCGGCGAGAAAGAGTTCGTCGTCGTGGACGCGGCGATGAACGACCTGATTCGCCCCTCGCTTTACCAGTCGCATCACGAGATCGTGCCGCTCGTTCGCGGCGAGCGGCCGGAGATTGTCGCGGATGTCGTCGGGCCCGTTTGCGAGACGGGCGATTTCTTGGCGCGTGAGAGGGAAATGGCCGATGTGACCCCGGGCGAGGTCTTAGCGGTGTGCACGGCCGGAGCCTATGGATTCGTGCAGGCCTCGAACTACAATGCGCGCCCGCGGCCACCCGAAGTTCTCGTGCGGGCAGGAGAGTTTAGAGTGATTCGAGAGCGCGAAATCCACGAAGATCTAATCCGCGGCGAATCGCTTTAGCAAGAGCCGAGAATCTCACGCCGCCTCGGAGGAATGTCACCTGGCCGACTCTTCCGAAAATCCTCTTTCGAGCGTATGGCGTATTACGTTGCTAGCGGTGAAACCGCAAATCTCCACAGCCGCGAAGCGGCGGCGGGAATATAGCCCGGGGTGGAGCCGAAGGCGGAACCCCGGGTAGCCCGCCCCCGCGGAGAGCCCTGAAGGGTCGGCTGGAAGGCCACCGACACCCGTTTGCATGGCGGCATGATGAATCCGCGATTCGTAGAAACGGACTCTTCCCTGATCCCATTCCTTGCGGTCGTGGGGCCGACGGCGTCGGGTAAATCCGACCTCGCGCTCGCTTTGGCCGAGCACTTCGCCGGCGAGATCGTCAATTTCGACTCGGTCCAGCTCTATCGTGGCGTCGACATCGGCTCGGCAAAGGTTCCCCCGGTCCAACGCCGCGGTATCCCTCATCACCTGCTTGATATCGCCGAACCGGAACAGGAAG
Organism: Bryobacterales bacterium; assembly: GCA_965238125.1. GTDB lineage: Bacteria > Acidobacteriota > Terriglobia > Bryobacterales > UBA6623 > UBA6623. The sequence goes on from OZ250179.1 coordinate 4,073,050, forward strand.
TAACGGCCGGCGATTACGCCCGTCGCGCCCGAGAAGTGCTCCGGGAGCTCAACGCTCGCCAGAAACTTCCGATCCTGGTCGGAGGCACCGGCTTCTACTTGCGGGCGCTGATCGACGGCCTCTTCCCCGGCCCGGCTCGAGATCGCGCGGTGCGGGCGCGGCTGACCGCCCGGGCCTCCAAGCGTCCCGCAACCTATCTACACCGCCTGCTGACGCGGCTTGACCCCGAGGCGGCCGTTCGCATTCATCCCAACGATCACGCCAAGCTGATACGCGCGATCGAGGTCTGCCTCGCCGGCCGCGCGCCGATATCGTCGATTTGGGAAAAGGGCAAAAATGCCTTGGAAGGCTATGAGGTTTTTCGCCTCGGCCTGAACCCGCCGCGCGAGAAACTCCGCGAAAGGATCGAGGCTCGCACCCAGCGAATGTTTCAAACCGGGTTGATCGACGAGGTGCAACGCCTGCTCGACCTCGGCGTCAGCCGAGACGCCCGCCCGTTCGGAGCCCTCGGCTATAAGCAAGCCCTGGCACATCTCGACGGAGCGCTTACGATCGAGCAGGCCGTTGAAGAAACGATCGTCCGGACCCGCCGTTACGCTAAGCGCCAAATCACCTGGTTCCGGCGGGAACCCAATGTCCATTGGCTCGCCGGATTTGGGGAGGACGAGGCGATACTCGAACAGGGGACGGCAGCCGTCCGAGCGTGGCTCGCCGGCGCTCGCGGGAAACCAGCCTAGCCCCGGGCTGGGCCCGGAGGCATCGCGCCCGGATCCATCGGCCGGACCCCACTCCGAGGCTCCCACGCGACTCTGACGAAAACGGACTCTTGCGAAAGCGGAAGGGCGAGAAGCCGACCACCTTGCTTTCTTTTTCGACCCAGAGCTCGGGCTGCGACTGCCCGTTGATGCGGATTTCGATGATCACGCCGGTGCCGACTTCCACCGACCGCCCCAGGCGAAAGCTGTTCACCTGGCCGAGCGGACTCGACGGTCCCCAGTCTTCCAGAAAATTATCGTAGTCGTAGTCGCGGCAGGGTTCCTCGATCGAGCAACCCCAATAGCGGTACGCGGCCGAATAGTCTTCCTCCTGCAACGCCGTCAGGAAGGACGACACCCGGCGCTCCTCGAAATAGTTCTTGAAGAAGAAGTAGAAGACTCCGCCGACAACGACGGCGACCACCAGGGTTGCCGTCAAGGCCTTGAGGATCTCCTCGCGGCGCGCTCCCGACGCCGAGTAATAATCGTTCAGGTACCCCATCGCGACGAATGCGCGGCTTCGGCGTGAAGCGAGCCCTACTGGGCCTGCTTCTTGCGATTGTAGGCCGCCGTGGCCTCGGCCGAGAGATCGAGCGAGGGCTTGAAGAACAGGGTGTTCGAAACGTCGACGATCATATCCAGTCCCTTGGCCGCCGCCAACTCCGAGATTACCTCGCGCATCGCGCGGGCGGCGGCTCCCAAGATTTCGTTGCGGTCAAACTCGGCGTCGGCCTGGAAATCTTCCTGCATGCGCTGCGCGTTGCGTTGTTTGCGCTGGAACTCGCTTTGCATCGTGACCGCCTCGGCGCCCGCGGCGCTCTGGAGCTTCTCTTGCAACTCCTGAAGTTCTTGCGCGAGCCTCTCTAGGTCTTCTCTTCGCGGTGTGTATTTGGTCTCGAGCTCTTTTGACCTGGCCTGCATTTCATCGGTGGCCAGCAAGGCTTCTTGAAAGTTCACAACCGCGACACGCGTCGGCGACGCCTCCTGCGCCGGCGCGGCAAAGGGCGTAAGCACGGTCCCCAAGATCAGAACTACCTGTATTTGTGACATCCTCATCCAACGCATCGTATCTTGCACTCCTTGTTGAAGCCGCCAACTCATTTTCGTTGTTTTCGGCAACCCTACCCATTCTGCCATGGAAGAAGGCTCATACACTAGTATAGCGTTTCATTGAACTATACCCAACTCAGGCGCTTCCTCGAGCGCCTCGAACTTGCTCCAGCGGTGGACCACCGGAGCGGCGTTGATTTCCGCGATCCCCAGCAGGATTCGTTCCCGAAGCTCCTCCCAGGACTCCACCCGGATGCGCTTCAAAAACGTCCGGGGCATCTTCCCAAACAGCGTCTCCACAATGTTCAGCCAGGACCCGTGGGTCGGCGTGTGCACATATTTGAAGCGGTTCGGCCGCGTCGCTAAATAGTCCTTCGTCTCCTTGGATATGTGAGCGGAATGATTGTCCAAGATCAATCGAATCGTGCATTCGGCCGGATAGAATTGGTCCAGATCCTTCAGCAGTGAGATGAATTCGCGGCTGCGGTGCCGCCGCTCGACCCGCGCCGTTACGCGGCCGTCGTGCAAGTCCAGCGCCGCCAGAATCGAGCAGGTTCCCAGACGTTGGTATTCGTGATCCCGAGCCGTACAAGGATGCCGCCCAGGGACCGGCGGCAGGTCCGGGGCGGTGTTGGCGATCGCTTGCACACCGGGCTTTTCGTCCACCGAAACCGTGATCACGCCCGGCGAGGGGCCGCCCTCGCCCGAGCTTTCATTTTGCAAGGCCACCTCGCGGTAGACCAGCAGCACCTGCCGCATCTTGGACTCAAACTCCGGGTCGCGACGCTCCAGGTAGTATTTCACCTTCTCTGGATGCAGCGGCTGCCCCGCCAGAATCCGGTGGACGGTCGCCTTGGCCGCTTGCCCCAGGGCCGGATAGCCCGCCTCCACGGCATGCCGGCGCACGTGGAGAGCGAGCGCGCCGCCGGTCCACAACTCGGCGGCGTATCCCAGTTCCTTGGGTTTGCAACAGGCCAAATGCACCACCCAGACCTTGGCCTCCTCGGAGATGCGGGGCTCGTAGGGACGATGATAGGCATCCTTGAGCGCTGCTTGCACTCCGATGGCGAGGGCTCGCTCGATCCATTTGGCAACGCTCTTGCGGGTCATCTTCACGGCCCGCATAATCTCGGCGATTGTCTCGCCGCCATGATAGCGCCACAGAATCTCGGCGCGCCGCACCTCCCGAGCCGGAGCCTTGCGGGAACGCCGCAGCCGTTTCAGATGTTGCACCTCTTCGGTCGTGAGCAGCAGTGGGGGACGCTTCGATTTTCCTGCCATGCGACCAGTCTAGCAGGAAACATTGTCCTATGGTTATGTTTTAATGAAACGTTATACTAGTCCGCGGGTGTGCCGCACAACAGTGGGCGGTATCTCTCCCTATACAAGTCATGGGAACAGCGTGGACGGAAATCCGCGCCCAGCCCGGCTCACCGCGCGTTCACCGGGCTTGGCCGGCACCATGATGTCGGCCCTTCAGGGCCGCTATGAGCTTACGACTGTGAGCGAGGATCCCGCGCCTCGCCGAAAGTCGGCTGGACGCTCGCCTCGGGCAAGGGCTCGCCCGGCAGCACGCCGTCGCAACGTTCGCGATAGTAGGGCTCGAAACCCGAGACGCCTTGCAGCACCCGTCCGGGCCCGCGCTGCATGTGGGCGTCCTCCATCGCTCCGGCCGAAACGATCTCGAAGGGTCCCAGGGCAAACCAAGGACTCGCCTTGGGCGCGGTCCCGGCCGCCATGCCGGCCGGACCCAAGCCGCCGGGAAACCAAAGTTCGAGGCTACGATTATCGCCGTAGTGTCGACGGCCTTGGAAAAAGAACGTCTGCTCGATCAACTCGGCTTTCGAGGGCGTTCCGGGCCGGAAAGGACGCGCGCGCAGCGAAACGATATTGATCCTCGACAGCGACAGGCCGGTCGAAAAGCCGCGAAACGCGCCCTTGCCGCGGACGAACAGGCGGCCGCGACGTGATCCGGAAAAGCTGAAGCCCTCGGGCGAAATTCCCACGTCGATGCGACCTTGGAGAGTCGGGTAGCCGAATCTCTCGCGCCCCAACAGCGCCTCTCCGTCTTCATCCACGACATGAGACAGCGCGTACCAACGTGGACGGCGGTCGACGCGACAATAGGCTAAAAGCCAGGCTTCGTGGAAGGGACGCCGTGAGAAATCGCCGCCTTCGGCCCGCAACACCATCACCCGCAGCAGTGGGCTGCGGCCCGGCTCGCATCCCGGCGGCAGCACTTCGGCGTGGCGTTCCGGGTCGATTGAGACGCGAAATTCGACGAGACTCATAGGCCCCAATTCGTCCTCTTCGCGGCGGCGGTAGGCCGCCATTTCGGCGGAAGACAATTTCACTTCCAGGAACACTTTTCCCCGTCGGGCCGGCGAGCGATCGGTTCCCAACCCCAGAGGGCGGTCATAACGGGAAAAAACCCAGGGAGCAAAGCGGCGCGGCTCGACTTCGGCAAGAAGAACCTGCTTGCGCCGGGATTCTCGATTCCGCCAACCGACAGCTGCCGCGCCTTGCAGCTCTTGGTAGGCGGCGCCCACGAACTCTTTGACCGGCAAAGCCGCCGCGGCGTCGCCCGCGGCCGCCGGCCCCCAAGTGAATTTTGTTTGACTGATGTCGCAGGCCGTCGCCGGGCCCTCATCGGAGTCGCCCTCGGACGGCCTCGCGGCGGCGCCGCCGACACGCCAAAGCTCGACCGGGGGATCAATGACGGCTTGAGAAGCATCGACGCCCGGCGCATAGCGGTAAACGAAACTCCCGAAACCCGTAGAGCGCTGCGGCGCGAGCGGGTGAGCCGGGCGGTTGCCCACGGTGGTTTCCAGCCGCTGCACCGTTCGACCGTCAAGGCCGCACGATGCGCGCACCGACAGTCCATCGACCGACAGCGAAACTTCGCCCGGCTTGGCGGGAAACCCCAGAAATTCGCGGGCCCGAATGCGCCCCCATTCGTGATCGGTGATCAGCCCCAACGCGATCATTCCGCGCCGTCGGCCGTAGCGCGCCGCCGCCCGCAGGATGAACCAGCCGATCTCTTCTTCCCCACCCTCCCCGAGCGGAGAAAGGCCGCGCCCGACGACCGATAGGTAGTCGACTTGAATGTCGGGGAGAAGGTCGGGGACGAGCGGGGGCGGCAACAAGGAGGCGATGCGTTTCGGGTCGCTGCGATAACGAACGCTGAGCAAGCGAACGCGATCGATCCGCTCCGCCCCGGCCCGCTCTCGAAAAAGGCAAAATACTCCGCCGCCGACCGCCAGTCGCCCCAAGCCGCGGCGCGTCAGCCCGCCGGGCTCGGCCGCGCGCGGCTCGCCGCCCTTATTCCTCTTCGATTTCGGCGCTGATGGCAATTTCGATGGCGCCTTTGACCGACATCGCGGCCGGGCACTTGCTCGGGTGCTTGTCGACCGCCCGCTCGGCGGCCTCGCGCGTCCCGGCCGGTATCTTCAAATGATACTTGACGCGGATGCGCGTGATGCGAATGACGCCGTCGACATTTTCGATGTCGCCTTCGACTTCGCTCCAGACTTTATCGGGAATGGGAGGGATTTGACGCACTGCCAGTGCGCCGGCAAGGGTGCCGGTCAGTCAACCGCCCACCGCCGCGATCATGTAATCCAGCGTGGCGGGCAAGTCGCGCTCGGGCTCGATGCCGTAGAAGTGTTTGATGCCCCCATGCACGCCGAAGGTGACGGGCTCCTCGAAGTTTTCGATGAAGGCGCGTCGCTCCGGCGGCTTATCTTGATAAATCCTGATGCGCGAGGTGTGAATAAGTTCTCCCACGGCGGCTCTCCTTTCGCGGTCGAGTTGAAAGGTCTTCAACCGTTGGCGAGTGTACCAGGTGTAAACTGTCTGGGACAAGGCATCCAAACCGAGCCGCGAGAGTCATCGAGCGGTATCCGATGAGGCATCTTCGAAAAGGAGGAACGTGGCGGACGCGCCATAGCGCGGTGGGGAGCACTTCGACCGTCCGAAAGGATCGGTCCGCCGTGGATTGAAGCACAGGTCATCGGTCGGCGGGCCGCCCTAAGCCAATGGTTTTGGGATCGCCAATCTTTACGCATCCGGGGCGGCCTCATCACATACCGCTCGATGACTCTCGCGGCCCGGTTTGGGACGCGGTTGGGAATTTCGGGATGCATGCACGCTTGCCGTTCGTTCCACTCGTAGCGCTGTTGCTCGGGACGTTGACGGCGCCGGGGCAAGACACCGTCTCGCTGCCCACCGTTGCGCTCGAAACGACCAAGGGCAAAATCACGATCGAACTGTTTGCCGACAAGACGCCGCGGACGGCGGCCAACTTTCTACGCTACGTCGACGAGAAATTCTTCGACGATACGATCTTTCATCGGGTGATGCCCAAGTTCATGGTTCAGGGCGGCGGCTTCACGCCGGAGTTGAAGCTAAAGGGGACATTGCCCCCAATCAAGATCGAGACCCGCACCGACCTTCCCAACGTGCGGGGTTCGGTGGCCATGGCACGGACAGCCGACCGTAACAGCGCATCCTCGCAATTCTTCATCAACTTGAGGGACAACGGTCAGCTCGATCGCACCGGGCCGCGTGCGGGTTATGCCGTCTTCGGGCGGGTCATCGAAGGCATGGAAGTCGTGGACCGCATCGCGCGAGTACAAACCGGCCGGCGGGGTCCGATGAGAGACGTCCCCATCTTCCCGGTGATCGTCATTTCCGCCCGGCGCGCGAATTGACGTCGTGGATTCACAACAACAGATACAGAGATGGGATGAGAGGCTGGTCGCTTGGCGCCGGGAAGCGGTAGGCTACCGGCAGCAGCGCACTTCTCCACAAGGGAGGTGCAATGGATTTTTGAAAAGGAGGCGACCAGCCATGAAGAAGAATAGCAAACAACAGACCGACAAGAACCAAACCGACAAACACCAAACCAAGAAAGCCGACAGCTCACAAGCGAAGACCCGCCAACTCACCCAGCTCGAACAACAGTTGGCGCAACAACGCATCCAGATGCAAAAAGACAACGAAATTTGCGCCGTCGCCGGCGTCGACATCGGCGACAAACGTTGCTTCGTACGGCTCACCGACCTCGCCGGCGAAAGCCTCGAGGAATGCCAAGTCCCCACCCGCCCGGAGGCCTTGGATCGCTGGTTCCGCCGTTGGCCGCGGCTGCGCATTGTGATCGAAACCGGCAGCCACAGCAACTGGATTCGCCGCCGCCTGGCCGCCCTCGCCCACGACGTGCTCGTCGCCGACGCGCGGCAATTGCGTTTAATCAGCCAATCCGACTCGAAAAACGACCGCAACGACGCCTATTGGTTGGCCGAGCTGGGACGCACCAACCCGGCCCTGTTGAATCCCGTCGCGCCGCGCAAGCTCGAGACCGAACAACAACGCACGTTGTTGCGGGCGCGCGAGGCCGTGCTCGAGTGCCGCACGAAATTGAAAGGGAGTTTGCGCGGCATGGCGAAGTCGCACGGCATCCGCTTGGGCCGATGCGCCCAGAACCAATGGGTCGAGCGCGTCCGGGAGGCCTGCCCCGAGGTGTTGCACGCGGCGTTGTTGGGGGTGGCGACACAAATCGAAAGCCTCGGCGCGACGATCCGCGAATATGACAAACAAATCGTCGCGTTGGGCAAGCAATACGCAGCGGTCGAGCGGCTGCGAACGATCGGAGGGGTGGGGCCGCTGACGGCGTTGACGTTCGTGTTGGCGCTCGACAACGACCCGGGCCGCGTGAAGCGTTCGCGGCAGGTCGGCGCGCTGGTGGGGCTGCGTCCCAAGCAACGCCAATCGGGCGAGCGGTCACTGCGGCTGGGCGTGACGAAATCGGGAGATCCGCTGCTGCGGCGGACGTTGATTCAGTGCGCGCACTGGGTGCTGGGGCCGTTCGGGACCGACTCCACGCTCAGGCGCTGGGGTTTGGGTTTGGCGGCGCGCGGCGGAGGACATGCGAAGAAGCGGGCGGTGGTGGCGGTGGCGCGCAAGTTGGCGGTGCTGATGCATGTGTTGTGGGTGAAACAAGAAAACTACGATCCGCTGCACGGGCTGACGGAAACGGTTTCCCCATAAGGCAGGGACGATGAGGCGCAGTCGGCGGCAACGGTTTCGGATGAAGCAACGTGATGAGGACATCCGCGAGCCCCCTAACGGGGACTCGGCGGCAAGAAGATTCCTGTTGAAAGGAAGGGAGTAGGGGATTGGGCGGACGAAGCGAGGCCGCGGCGGAGAATCGAGATCGTGTCACGGTGACTGCGGGCTCTGGGCAGGCAGGCCGATTCTTTCGAGGATGGGTCGAAGCCGCAACAGAGAGAGCAGCGCCGAAAGACCGGACCCCAACCAGCAGAGGTCAACAACGAGACCGATAACACTGCGAATGGAAGCCCGGTCCTCAACGCGCCGCAAGGCATGAGGACCCGGGCCGGATCCGACAAACCGACCAACGCCTCCCAACGACCGCCCTTGACAAGCGACCCACCTCTCATGGAAGCCCTGAGCGCAAGCGACGGGCCAGGGCCGGCGCAACGGTTTGGAGTAAACGGAAGACGATGACGAAATAGCGCGACGGTTCGGGAATACGCGGTACGGAAGCGGTTGCGGTTGGGTGCCCTTGGCCCGTCGCTTGCGCTCAGCGCTCTGTATCCGCGTTACGGCTCGATTACTCGCGCGACTCGGTTTCCAGATGCCGCCGCAAGATCGTTCGCAGACCCTCGATCTCCGCCGGCCCCCGCAGGCACCGTTTGGGAACAACATAGTAGTCGTAGCGATCGGCGAACAGCAGAAAACAACTCGACAATTCCAACGAGCTTTCAAACGCATCCCATTCGAACCAACCGGGCCTTTCCAAAGTTTCAATCAAAACCCCGTCGGGACTGAAGTGATATTGCATCACGTGAACGCCGCTCGCGGATCGCTCAAAGTCGGATTTGGCGTGCCGATAAACCAACACCGCCGCCAGACCAGGCAACAACAGCGCCGCGACGCCCGCGGCGGCGAGCAAACCGACATCCGTCGACGATGCCGACCCTCCCGGCGAGGCAAGGAACAAGATCAACCCAACGGCCGCAAGAGCATAAAGGGCGATAACAACGCGGGCCCGACGAGAAAAGATCTGGAAGCCCGCGCGCAGCGTATCCTCCACGCGCAGCTCCACGTGAACGTCAAGTCGTTCCGACGGGTCGCCCGAGGAGATGCCCCCGAATTCGGCACAAGGGTCGTCGTGGGTCGACATGGCTAGCGGAAGCTCCTTTGCTTCTCGTCGGAAAGGTGAGGAACGCTGTTGAAGGTGAACAAGCGAATTTCCTCGCGGCTTACCCGCGGGCGCCCGAGCCGACGGGCTTGATCACGGCCGAGATCAGAGAGCTTGTCGTAGTCGTGTCGCGGCCCGGCTTGGGCATGACGAATGATGTAGACGGCGGGCAAAGAAGCCTCCGGCGGTTCGTCCTTCATGGCCGCCCCGAGATGTCCGTGTGACGGCGCAAAGAAACGAAGTTCTCAGACTATCGCAAAGCCGCCGAATCGTGCGGCCAGCGGGCAGTTCGACGACGCCGAGCCCCTGGGGAAGCTGGGCAAAGAATGGGGCTGTACCGAGCGCCGACCGAATCAGTCCCTTTGCATCCATAATCCGCTGGGCGCTAAGTGGACTCTTCCGAAAAGCACGTTTCCAGTGCATTGCGTATTCCGTTGCGCTTGGTGACACCGCAAACCTCTACAGCCGCGAAGCGCCGGCAGGAATTTAGCCCAGGGTGGAGCCGAAAGAACCCTGGGTAGAATCTCCGCCCCGGCGCGCCCGGGAGGGGCGGCAGGAAGACCGTCCGGCAACACCGCTTGACGCGTCGGCACGTCGGCACTCATTTTCATGGCGATACTATGAATCCCGCGGATTCATAGAGACGGACTCTCCCCGATTCTTTCAACCCGCCCGGAGTCAACGAGGAGAGCGCCGAGGTTTTGATCGTCGCGTTTCCGCGTCGGGCGTGGTTTCCTCTGGGGGCGTTTCTAAACGCACCCACAGGTATGGTCGCAGCCGATCGATCATCTTCCACGTAAATCGCGGCAACGCCCGCAATTCGCTAAGACTTCGAAAGGGGCCGTTGCGGCCGCGGACCCGCACGATCAACTCGGCGCGGTGGCGCCCCAGTCCCGGCAAGGCCTCGAGTTGTGCTGCGGAGACAGCGTTGAGGTCGAGCACCTCACCAACCGCCGGCCGCGTCTCCGCCCCGATGAGCAGGAGCCCGATGACGAGGAAACACAATCGACGGCTATTCCTCATCGAGCCGCGAAAGCCACTCGCCGTCTTGTCGCAGAACCGCCAAAGCGCCCCGGGCCGCGGCGCGATAAGCCGCTCCCAAAGCCGGGTCGACGTCGTCGAGCGTCGCAAGGTGCTGACGCACGGCTTCCCGCTCGCCTCGTAAGACAGGTCCCGGCCGACTCTTGCGTCCCGAACGTTCATAGTCTTCTACAACGGCTTGCAACAGCGTCCGCGCCGCATCGAGCGCCCGTCGGCGCGTGAAGCCGCTGGCGACCATCTGTTGCACCACGGCTTCGAGAAGGCCCGTCGAGAAATCGGACAGGATCGTGGCGGCAATCGAGTGATGGACCTTCTTGCGTGCTTTGATGAGTTCGAACTCGCCGCCGTAAGCGCGCACCAAGCGGCGCGCGAAGTTTACCGCCGCGGAATCTCCTTCCACCGTAAAGAGTACGCCTTCGAATGTCAGCACGGGCCGCTGGAAAACGTAGAAGGGGTGCATCGAGCCGACTTCGGCGCCCCGAGCGCGAAGTGGTTCCAATACCTTGCTCGACAGCGTCCCGCTGGTGTGAAGAACGACTTTCTTGCGCCATGAGAAACCGACCTGGGCCAATCTTGCCGCCACGGCTTCGAGCGCGGCGTCCGGCGCGGTGATCAGGACCGCGTTGCAGGAGTGGAACTCTTCCGGGTCGCCGGCGGCGGCGCCCGCTCCGATCAGCCGCACCGCTCGGCGGGCGGACGTCCGAGTCCTCGACAGAACAGGACCCAGCTGAAACAAATCCGGCGGCAAGCGTTCCGCCAGCGCACGACCTACTCTTCCGGGACCTATCAGCCCGATTTCCGTCACGAGATCCCCCTGGACATCTCGCCTTTTTCGGCGTCTCAATTCTACACCAGGATCTTTTCGATCCCGCGCGGTTTTAGCATATCTTTACGGGCGGCCCGATGGATCGAGCGCACATCCGTTCGCGAGCAAGTGGGGGGAGTTTACCCGCTCCAGCATATCGCGATGATCTCGGTTGCCCGGTCACCGGTTCGGGCCGCATCCGCGCCTGGGGACGTCTTGAGGCTCTCGGCATCAAAGGCGCCAACGCCGGGGCGAATCGCGTTGACCATGTGATCAGACCGGTGACGACGGCCAGAACCGTGGTGCCAAGTAGAAAATAACCGTGCGGCCGCCGGGTCGTCCGAGCTTGCGGACATCGCCCAGCCCGATAATGCCGCTCATCACGCTCGCCATCACCAGCGGCACGACCATCATCTTATTGAGTCTCGCATAATATCCTGTCAATCGAGACAAAGAGAAGACTGTTTCCAGAAAGCGGTAATCAAGCGCGGTTTGCGGCGCATGCGCCGCAGCGTTTTGCGGGCACGTTCGTCGAGTTCCCAGTAGTCCTTCGGACAGACGTTCGGCAACTCGTGCTGTTTCCAGTACGCCCAGATGTATTCCACCGGATTCAGCTCCGGCGCATACGCCGGCAAATACTCCGTCACGATATGGCCTTGCGAGAGTTCAATGAACTCTCGCACCATCCGACTGCGATGCGCCGGCAAGCGGTCCCAGACGATCATCAACGGGCCGTCCATGTGGCGAACCAAGGCCTGCAGAAAGTCGATGACCTCCAACTCGCCAATCGCGCCGGGATAGAGCCGAAAGTAAAAGTTGCGCAACGTCAACCCGGCCGACACCGAAAGCTTCTGCCAATTGAAGTTGAACTCCAGCAGCGGCGTCTCGCCGCGCGGCGCCCAGGTGCGGCAACGATGCGGCTTCTGACTCCATCCGCTTTCGTCGATGAAGACGATCGTGCGGTCTTGTTTGCGGGCTTTTTTTTAATGGCCGGCCACCTCTTGCACTTCCAGTCGCGGATGGCCTCTTCGTTGCGCTCGCGGGCTTTGCCGACCGGGCGTTGCGGGCTCCAGCCGAGCGCCCGCAGGATCTTCCAGACATGGCCCTCGTGATAGCGCACGCCGAACTCGTCTCGGATCAGACGAGCCACCCGCGGACAGCTCCACAACGGCGTCGGGAAGCCGTGCGCCTCGGGGCCTTCGAGCAGCAGGATCTCCAGGCGTTCGAGCTGCGTGGCGTCTAATAGCGGCTTGCGGCCGGCGGTTTCGGACTGATTGAGTCCTTCATCGAGCAAACGCATCGCTTCGAAACGGCGTTTCTCCAATGCTTCGAAATCGCGGCGCTTTCCTTTCGGTGTTCCCATACATAAGAATACGTACGGCAACACCAAAAGGTGTCACTCTATTTTACGAGACTCAATAAGGAGGCGAAGGCCGTGATGCCGGCGGCGATGATTCCGATGCAGATGTAAAGGGTCAGGCGACTCTTCTTTTCATCGGGCATGGGAAATTCTCACCGAAGGCCGGCGGCGTCTTCGAGCCTGAGTACCGCAGCACGCCCGCGAAACACCGCGGGGGCGGCCTGGACAGGCTCTGTGCTTGCCGCGTGGGCGATGGAGCGCGCTTCCGGCTACAACCGCGCTTGAAGGGTCTTCACGGCCTCGATGGCCGCGCGGGCGACTCGCGGCTCGGGATCGTGGGTGAGCTTTTCCAAGTGAGGGACGCTGTCTTTGGTGCCGCTGAACGACAGCACATGGGCGAGGTGGCGTCTTTGGTCGTTGGTACCCGAGGCGAGCGGCTCGTACAGTTTCTCGAGGACCGCCGGTTTGCGCGCCAACTCCACTAAGAACGGACGAGCCTCCATGCGATGGAAAGTGGAGTTGAGCGAGTCGAGAAGATAGTTGACATAGCTCAGGTCGCCGAGGTGGACGGCCGCGAACGCAGCGGAAAGCCGCGCCGATTCATTTTTCTCACGCCCGAACGCTTCGGTGATGACGTTCAGATCGCCGGGCTCGGCGGCGCGTCCGATGCCTTCGGCGGCCGCGGCGCGAACTTGATGGTCCTTGTCGCGCAGATACAGCAAGAACGTCGTGCGCTGGCCTGAGTCCGGGATCTTTGCCAGCGCAATCAATGACTGTCGCCGCATCTTCTTGCTGTCCGCCGTCTTGACCAGGCCCACCAGCTCGGGGATGGCCGCCCGCACCAGCAATTGCCCCACCGCCTTGACGACGGCGAGTTGCACCCGCTCTTCAAGATCGCGCAGCAAAAACACTAGCGAGGAGCCGACGCTGATTTCTCCGATCTTCTCGATCGCTTCCACCGATTCCACGATCAGCGTTGTGTCTTTCGAGCGCAGGCCTTCGACCAACTGAGGCAAGGCTTGCTTACCCCGCAAGATGCCCGCCGCGCGTGCCGCGTTGGCCCGCGACTCGAGCGTCACGCCGCCGGAGATAAGGCGCCCCAAGGCGGCAATCACGTCGGGGGAGACTGTCAAATAGGGGTCAACGGTCATGTCGGCCGGCCGGGCGAAACGGTTTTTCACTCCCGCGCCGAATTTCTTCAACGATGCCCCGAAACCCTTCCTGACATAGCCGGGGTGATAGAAATTCACCAGGCCGTCGACAGCCATGATTTGAATCGCCGGAATCGAGTCGCGCGTGGCGGCGATCAGCGGCGCCAAGCTGTGCTGCGTCCCGATCGAAACGATCGCCGCGACCCCCTTGGCGCGAACGTCGGCCACCGGGTCCGTCAATAATTTTTCAAGCGCCGGGATGTGGGCGGGGTCTTTCAGTTGCCCGACCTTGTCGGCGGCCCGCATGCGTTTCTTGGGGTTCTTGTCGGCGAGGTCCCGGAACTGCGCCGAAGCGGCGGACGAAAACACGAAAACGGCAAGGCAGGCAATCAAAAGGGCGACACGGCGGGCAACGCGACCGGAGTTCATAACGGACACACCTTTTGGGGGCTTCGACCGAGCGAAATCCCCGCTTCTGGGAGTAATTATACGAACTCTACTTGGACGCGTTTCGAGATGATTCCGGTTTCATAGCCCTTGTCCAGGAGGATTTGGGCCGATTTGACGACCTCGGGCCTCATCTCGGTCGTGAAGTGGTTCACATACATTCCGACAAACTGATCGGCAAGTTGGGAATCGAGTCCGCGGCCGAATTCGAGCGCGTAGCGCAGCGCTTCCTCCCGGTGATCGAGCGCATATTGAATACTCTCGCTCAAGCAACGCCGGCTCTCTTGTTGAACGTCGGCGGGCAAGTCGCGCAGAATCGCGTTCGCGCCCAGCGGCAGCGGCAGTCCGTGAAGCTCCTTCCACCACGCACCCAAATCGACCACCTTGTGAAGGCCCGCGCGACTGTAGAAAAGCTGCCCTTCGTGGATCACAACGCCGGCGTCGGCCTCCCCCGATTCGACCGCCTCGAGAATCTTGTCGAATGGCGTGACCTTGGCTTCGAACTCCGGCTCGAACAACCGCAACGCGAGGTAAGCGGTGGTGAGCTCGCCCGGGATCGCAATTTTCTTGCCCTTCAACTCGGAAACGTCCAACCCGCGGTTTGAGACCACGATCGGCCCGTAACCGTCGCCCACGCTCGATCCCGCCGAGGTCAGAATGTAGCGGTCCGCCACGTAGGGATAGGCGTGGTAGGAAATCGCCGTCATCTCGTAGCGACTTTCGTGCGCGTCGTCGTTGAGGGTTTGAATGTCCTTCAAAATGTGCTCGAACTCAAGCAGCGATGAGCGCACCTTGCCCGTGGCCAAGGCGTAGAACATGAAGGAGTCATCAGCGTCCGGGCTGTGTGCGACGGCGATCTTACGGTGCGAAGAGGACATGATCCTTGGCGCGGACGGACATTGCCGGCCGATCGTTCAGCCCTTCTCGAACGGCTCGATGAGTCGGGACGCTGCTAGAATTGACGGAGGGCGGGGCTGTTTTCCCAAAGCACGAAAACCAACCCCCTTCCTCCAGGGAGTAACAGGCCGACTCGTAATAAGTCAATGCCGCCGACAAGGGCGGCGAGAACGCCGCCCGTCATCATGAGCAGCGAAGTCCCCAGAAGAGTCGTCGCCGTCGTGCCCGATCTGTTTTTCGCGGCCAAGATCGGAGAAACCGCCAAACAGGTGGGGGCGGAAATTGAGTTCGCGCGATCGGCCGAAGACCTGCTGCGCCGCGTCCAGGAGCAGCCGGCGCTGATCGTCCTCGATCTGAACGCCCAGGGGCTCGACACCGTCGCGGCCATCGAGCGGTTGAAGGCCGACGGCCAAGCTTCCGAGCTGCCCATGATCGGCTTCGTGAAGCACGAAATGTCCGAGTTGATCGATTCGGCCCGCCGAGCCGGCTGCGAGCAAGTGCTTTCGCGCAACGCGTTTTCGAAGCATCTACCCGAGATCCTGCGCGGCGAGAAATACGCGGAAGACGGTTCCGCGAAGAAGTGCTGAGGACGGTCGCGCGAGATCTATGGCCAAGCGCGGGCAGGTCGCTGCTTTGACGGCCCCCCGACCGAGTTCCATGCACCCGCTGAAGCGTCTCGTGCTCTCCATCGCATTGCCGGCCTGCTTGCTCCCCGCCGCCTCGGCGCAGCGCACCGATGGGTACGTTTTCGTGGCGCCGGGCGGTGTCAACGGCGTCGACGGCGCGGGCTCCACCCTCCATTTCGGTGGAGGCGGCGAACTCGGCTTGCCCGGGGGCCTCGGACTGGGAGGCGAACTCGGCGCATTGAGCCCGAGAGGCAAAGTCTTGTCCTCGATCGGCATCGCCTCCGCCAATGCCTTCTTCCATTTCGGCTCGAAAGGAAAAGTCGACCCTTATGTCACCGGGGGCTACTCGCTTTTCTTTCGCAGCGCCACCGGCAACGGAGGCAACCTCGGCATCGGCGTCAACCTATGGCTGCTTCGCAGCCTCGGCCTCAAGCTGGAATTCCGCGACCATGTCGTTTCTTCCGGCGGGGTAACCAACCATTGGTGGGGTGGCCGCATCGGATTGAATTTCTGACGAACATTTGATCCCGCACCCCGCAGACCGACCGAAGATCCGCCACCGATCCAACACGCTATCTTGGTAGTAACCTGGACCGTCCGCCTTTCCCGCGCGGACGACGCCCCTGGAGGCACGTTGCATGTCCTATATCCTCGCGCTTGACGAAGGCACGACCAGCGCTCGGGCGATTCTATTCGACCGCAACGCGCACGAGATCGCGGTCGACCAGGTTCCCATCCCGTGCCACTATCCGCATGACGGCTGGGTCGAGCAAGACGCCGAGCAAATTTGGCGGGCGCAGATCGAGGCCGCTCGCCAAGCCATGGCAAAGGCCGAAATCTCCTCCGCCGACATCACCGCCATCGGCATCACCAACCAACGTGAAACCACCGTTGTATGGGATCGCAACACGGGCGAGGCCGTTGCTCCGGCGATTGTGTGGCAGTGTCGACGCACCGCCGAAGTCTGCCGCCGTCTGGTGGAAGCCGGCCACGGGCCCGACGTCGCCGCGCGCACCGGGCTGGTCATCGACGCCTATTTTTCAGGGACGAAGATCGCTTGGATTCTCGACAACATCTCCGGTGCGCGAGAGCGGGCTGAAGCCGGTGATTTGGTTTTCGGCACCGTCGATTCGTGGTTGATTTACAAACTGACGGGTGGACGCAAGCACTTGATCGATTTCTCGAACGCCTCGCGTACGATGTTGCTCGACCTCAAGAGCGGGCTGTGGGACGACGAGATGTTTCGGCTGCTGAACATCCCGACCTCGATGCGCCCACGCGTGGTGCCGTCGAGCGGCGTGACGGCGACCGCCGATGCTTCGATCCTGGGGACGGAGATCCCGATCGCGGGAATTGCCGGCGATCAGCAAGCGGCACTTTTCGGGCAGGCCTGTTTCCGCGAGGGGCTCTCGAAGAATACCTACGGCACGGGCTGCTTCATGCTGCTGCATACGGGCGAGCGGGCGGCCGAGTCGCAAAACAAACTGCTCTCGACGATGGCGGCGTCGGAATCCGCGCATCGACAGTATGCGCTCGAGGGCAGTATTTTCGTCGCCGGGGCGGTTGTGCAGTGGTTGCGCGATTCGCTGGGTATGCTCAAGACCGCCGCGCATTCCGAGGAAATCGCGTCGTCGGTTCCCGATACGGCGGGAGTGTATTTCGTTCCGGCGTTTGTGGGGCTGGGCGCGCCGCACTGGGATTCCGACGCCCGGGGGCTGATGACGGGCCTGACACGCGCCTCGGGCGTCGCGCACATCGTTCGCGCGGCGCTCGAATCGATTGCCTATCAGACTCGCGAGTTAGTCGAGGCGATGGAAGCCGACGCCGGCGCCCCGTTGACCGAGTTGCGCGCCGACGGCGGCGCGGCGGCCAATGATTTCCTGATGCAGTTTCAGGCCGATGTGCTGGGCAAGCCGGTAGTACGGCCTTCCTACATCGAAACGACGGCGCTTGGAGCTGCTTTTCTAGCCGGCCTGGCTGTGGGGACATGGAAGGACACGGCGGAGTTGGAAGCCTTCTGGAAGGTCGATCGGCGATTCGAGCCCCAAATGCCGCCCGGGCGCGCGGAAGAACTTTTCGAGGGCTGGAAGCGCGCCGTCCGGAAAGCCAAGGAGGAGTAGATCCAGCGGCCCCCTCCCGTCCGTGCGCACAACTCAGAACGCGGATACAGAGCCCGGAGCGCGAGCGACGGGCCAAGGGCAGGCAAGCGCCACGCGCATCCGGCGCCGCGTCTCCCCGCGCCGTTGCGCATTCCGGCATCATCCGCCGTCTCCTCGAAGCCGTTGTGCCCTGAACCCGTCGCTCGCGCTCCGGGCGCTGTATCTATCGTTGTGAATTCCGTATGCCGGCGCAAATGGGAAGGGCTCGCGGGATTTTCCTACAGCTCCTCACGGTCGCGGCTTGGTTTGATTCATCGCACTCCTCGGAGCCGTGGGCGGAATCGGTCGGCTAGAATGTTTCTAGACTAGTTTCGCTGAGTCACTCCATGGCACAAGTACCCAAAAGTCCCGAAACCTATGATGTCGTCGTCGTCGGCTCGGGCGCCGGAGGCGGCACGACCACGCGAGTCCTCGCTGAGATGGGCGTCAAGGTCGCCCTAGTCGAAGCCGGGCCCATGCTTGACCCCGCCACCGAATTCAAGGAGCACCAATGGCCCCGCGATTGGGACCATCGCGGCGCTGATGAGGGCGGCAAGGCCTACTTCGGAAGACAGAAACCGTTCGGCTTCTTCGCCACCACCAGCGGCGGTTGGGAACTCGATGGCGAGCCCTATACGGTCGGCCAAGGCAGTCAATTCAAGTGGTTCCGCTCGCGCGTCGTCGGCGGACGCACCAATCATTACGGCCGCATGTCGTTCCGGCTTTCGCAGATCGATTTCAGCGGCTACGATCGCGACGGGCTGGGTGTAAACTGGCCGATCAGCTACGACGAAATTTCTCCCTACTACGACAAGGCCGAGAAGTTCATCGGCGTCACCGGCACCGTCGAGGGCATCCCCACCGCGCCCGACGGGATCTTTCAAAAAGCCCCGACTCCCAAAGCCCACGAGCACATGATTCGCGCGGCGGGAAAGACGCTCGGGATTCCTTTCATCGCCAATCGCCGCGCCATCATCACGAGCAACCATAACGGGCGCGCCGCTTGCCACTACTGCGGCCAGTGCGGACGAGGTTGCCTAACGGCCTCGGCCTACGCTTCGAGTCAAGTCGAGATCTTCCCCGCCATCGAGGGTGGCAACGTGACGCTGTTTACAGAGGCGATGGTGCGCGAAGTGCTGACCGACGCGAGCGGCAAGGCGACGGGCGTGCTTTACGTCAACCGCAAGACGCGCCGCGAAGAGCGCGTCATGGGGCGCATCGTCGTCCTCGCCGCCGGGTCGTGCGAGTCGGCCCGCATCCTGCTCAACTCGCAATCGAATTTATTCCCTAACGGCTTGGCGAACGGCTCGGGCCAGGTGGGGCGCAACTTGATGGATACGGTCGGCTTCAGCGTCAGCGGGCGCGTGCCGTCGCTGGAGGGCATGCGGCCCTATAACACCGACGGCTTCGGGGGGGCGCATCTTTACGCTCCTTGGTGGGGTTGGAAGGATCACGCCAAGCTCGGCTTCCCGCGCGGCTATCACATCGAGTTCGGAGGCGGTTTCCGCATGCCGGGCGTCGGCTCGTTCCACGGCGCCGGGAGGCATTATGGCTACGGCAAGAAGATGAAGCAGCGCATTCGAGAACAGTACGGCTCGGGAATCGGGTTCGCCGGCCGCGGCGAGATGATGCCCAACAAGAACAGCTACTGCGAAATCGATCCCGACGTGGTCGACAAATGGGGCATCCCGGTCTTGAAATTCCACTTCAAGTGGACCGATTACGAGTGGAAGCAAGCGCGTCATATGGAAGCGACCTTCAAGGACATCATCGGAACCCTTGGCGGACACGTGACCGGCATGGGCAACCAATGGGAGAAGCAGGGTATCAGCGTTCCCGGCACGATCATTCACGAGGTCGGCACCGCGCGCATGGGCGCCGACGCGCGCTCATCAGTGGTCAATCCCCACATGCAGGCCCACGACGTCAAGAACCTCTTCGTGTGCGACGGCTCGGTTTTCGTGACCAATCCCGACAAGAACCCCACGCTGACGATCAACGCGCTTTCCTGGCGCGCGGCTGAATTCATGGCCGAGGAGTTGAGGAAAGGCAATGTCTGAACTGATTCACATCGACGACCCGAAGGGACGCGAACGGGTTTCCCGCCGCGAGATTTTGCGCGGTATCGCGCTCGGGCTCACCGTCGCGGGCATCGGGCGGCTCGACCCGGCCTCGGCGCAGCACGTGCACGAAGAAGTCAAGCGCGGTAAGGCGGCCGACGGCACTTACACGCCCGGGCTGTTCACCGAGCATGAGTTCAAGACCGTCAAGAGGTTGGCGGAATTGATCGTCCCCGCCGATGAGAAGGGGCCGAGCGCCGCCGACGCTGGGGCGGCGGAGTTTATCGATTTACTGTGCAGCCAAAACGACGTGCTGGCCAAGATCTACACGGGTGGTCTGAGTTGGATGGACGCCCGCATGCGCCAAGATCACGAAACCACGTTCGTCGAGGCCTCGGAATCGCAACAAACCGCATTGCTCGCTCGGCTGGTCGAGGCGGAACGAGCCGCCGCCGAGGCCGACCATGCCTGGGGTGAATCGGAACATGTCGATTTTCGCGATTACGGCATCGAGAAGCGCTCCGACTTCGCCGCTGGCGTCAGCTTTTTCGACTGGGTCCGCAAGATGTCGATCGACGCCTATTACACCAGCGAAGCAGGCGTGAAAGATGTCGGCTATATCGGCAACGACGCTCTCTCGGAATACACCGTCCCGCAAGAGGCGATCGACTTCATGATGGACAAAACGGGAATGGGTTAGGCCGACCGGCCGGTCGTTCTACTGAGTCTCGCATAATATACTGTCAATCGAGACAAAGAGAAGACTGTTTCCAGAAAGCGGTAATCAAGCGCGGTTTGCGGCGCATTCGCCGCAGCGCTTTGCGGGCGCGCTCGTCGAGTTCCCAGTAGTCCTTCGGGCAGACGTTGGGCAACTCGTGCTGCTTCCAGTACGCCCAAATGTATTCCACCGGGTTCAACTCCGGCGCATAGGGCGGCAAGTACTCCGTTGCGATGTGATCCTCGGAGAGCTGGATGAACTCCCGCACCAGGCGGCTGCGGTGCGCCGGCAGCCGGTCCCAGACGATCAGCAGTGGGCCGTCGATGTGGCGCACCAAAGCCTTCAGGAAGTCGATGACCTCCAGCTCGCCGATCGCGCCGGGATAGAGCCGGAAGTAAAAGTTGCGCAACGTCAGCCCGGCCGACACCGACAGCTTGTCCCAGTTGAAGTTGAACTCCAACACCGGTGTCTCGCCGCGCGGCGCCCAGGTGCGGCAACGATGCGGCTTCTGACTCAATCCGCTTTCGTCGATGAAGACGATCGTACGTTCTTCTTTGCGGGCTTTTTTTTAATGGCCGGCCAAGTCTTGCGCTGCCAGCCGCGGATGGCCTCTTCGTTGCGCTCCCGCGCTTTGCCGACGGGCCGTTGCGGGCTCCAACCGAGCGCCCGCAGGATCTTCCAGACATGGCCCTCGTGATAGCGCACGCCGAACTCGTCTCCGATCAGACGAGCGACCCGCGGACAGCTCCACAGCGGCGTCGGGAAGCCGTGCGCCTCGGGGCCTTCCAGCAGCAACGCCTCGAGGCGTTCGAGCTGCGCGGCGTCCAACAGCGGCTTACGGCCGGCGCGGCCGGCCTGGCGCAACCCGGCTTCGCCGTCACGCCGGTATCGTCGCAGCCACTCGCTGACACTTTGCCGCGCGACCTTCAATCGCCTCGCTGTCTCGGACTGACTACAGCCTTGCTCGACCAACCGGATCGCTTTGAAACGGCGCTTCTCCAGGGCCTCAAAATCCCGCCGTACGCCTTTTGTATTTCCCATACATACAAAGACGTACGTACCCCAAAAAGATGTCACTTTATTTTGCGAGACTCAATAGGCACGGTCTTCCGTTGGTCGGGACAGCGCCCCAGGGGAATCTGGCAACAATATCGCCTGCCTCTCAGCGAGAACCACTTTCTGCGCATGGAGGGCGACAACACCTTCTCGCAGGTTTTGCAAAACCTTGCGCGCGTCGAGATCAGCGGCGACCTGGCCAAGGGTCCGGAAGCCAACGGACTCGACAACTTCACTCTCAGGACCGAGTACGTCGCTCCGTCGGGACGCGCGCTGTTTCTCGATCCGGAAGTTCTGATCGTTCACGGCGCCGAGGGAGACGAGACCGTCGCCGTCCCGCCCTTCCAGGTTTCCGGCACCAGTACGTCGGTGAGCTGGGAAGCGCTGGTTCAGCCCGCATCCGCCGTCTGGCTCAGCGCGTCGCCTGAAACCGGCACGACGCCCTCGCAAGTCCAATTGGCGATCGATGCGACGGATTTGACCGAGGGAGTCCACGAAGCCGAAGTACTCATTCGCGAGTCGGAGTTTCGCGTACCCCGCGCCACCGCGCGCGTGATTTTGGTATTGGCCGAATCACGCACCCGTCCTCGCATCAGCGAAGGAGGTGTCATTCACGCCGCCGCCGCCGGGTTGCCGCTTTCACCGGGCGGACTTGCCTCCGTGTTCGGAGAGAACTTCGCGCCGGCCGAGCAAGACAGCGATTTCTTGGAAGGGACCACGAACCTCTTGCGCGAGGTTTTGGGCGTGAAGGTGCTCGTGCAAAACACCGGCGGCGGGTTGATTGAACAGGCGCCGCTGCTTTATGTTGGGCCACGACAGGCGAATTTTCAAATGCCCTTCGCCGCGGCCGGTTACGGCACGGTTCGGATCGTCGTCGAAAACGACGAAGATTCCTCCGAACCCGAGGAAGTCGAGATCGAGCCCACTGGACCGGGTTTGTTCGTCTTCGATGTCGATCGTGCCGTCGCCCTCAACCAAGACGGCCCGCTGAATACCGCCGCTTCCCCCGCCGAGGCCGGCAGCATCATCTCGGCTTTCTTGACCGGAGTGGGAGAAGTGGATCCGCCCGTGGAGTCGGGCATGGCGGCTCCCGCGTCCCCGCTGAGCCGCCCGATCGCCGACGCCCGCGCCACCATCGGCGGCGTCGAGGCGCGCATTCACGCCATCGTCTTGGCCCCGGGTTATGTCGGGCTGGTGCAAGCGAATGTGGAAGTTCCGCCGAGCCTGTCCCCCGGCGACCACGAGTTGGTGATCACGGTAGGGGATCAACCTTCGAATCGCGGCGTCCTCTCGGTGAAATAGACCGAGAAAGTCCCGCGGCTTGATGACCCCTTGGGCCTACGGAACCACGACCACAACCCCCGGTGAAGCCCCGCTCTCGTTGCCCTTCCGGTCGACCGCCGTAATCGCGTATCGGTAGGTCTCTCCGCGTTCGACGGCGCCGTCGCTGTAACGGGGTGCGGTCAACGCTTCGTCGCTCCCCACTTCGGTCGATGCGGCGGTTCCCCTCTCGCGGTAAACCCGATAGCCCGCCAGATCCCGTTCCGTGTTCGGCTGCCAGGAGAGTTCGACACTCGATTCCGTCGGCACGGCTCGCAGTTCGCGGGGCGGCGCGGGCGGAAAAACGTCCTCGGCGACTACCTCGGCGCTCGGCCCGAGCGGCCCCTCGGCCGCTCCGGTGAAACTGCGGCGAAGACTCCTGACGCGATAGACGTAGCGTTGGTCCCAAGCGAACCATGTATCGAGGAATTGCGTGCCGTCCGCCGTGCCGATTTCCGTCAGCTCTTTGGCGGGGTCGGATCCTCGCAACACTCGGTACGAAGTGGCGTGTTCCGCGGCTGCCCACTCGACGAGAATGCCTTCCGGGCTCGGGGTCAGCGAGGGGCGGCCGGGTTCACCGGGGCCTTTGACCACCTCGATGACCGCGAAGTTCGAAAAGCCCAGCGAACGGCCGCGACGGCCCTCCGCGCGAATAGCGTAGACGAAACTCTTCTCGGTCGCCTGAGGAAAATCTAACCTGACGCGGAGTCGTTCCCCGGCCGCGTCGTCGCCCGGCTCGCGACCATCGAGCGAGCCAACCTCGAGGCTCTCGCGCTCAAAACGTTCCGCGGAAACGACCTCGTCGGGCCGGCTCAGCGCCAATCGATGTATCACGAACCTCAGCGCGTCTCGAAGCGGCATCGCCTCGGCCGTTCGAACCGGCGGAGTCCATTCGAGAACGATACCCGCGGTCGTCTGCCGCGCGGTCAAGCCTTCAGCGCGTTCGGGAATGTGAAGCAACGGGGGCAGCGGTTCGCCGATCGATCCACAGCAGAGAAATGCCAACGCCGCCAGGCAACCGAGCGGCGCGAAACGGCGAGCAATCGGAGGGTCGGCCTTCAGTCTCGTAACGGGACCATACTCGGCTTGATCGCGCCCACGGCCGTCGCGGGGAAACCAAGCCTGAAGACGGAGGAGCTGTGAAAAAATGGGGACTGTCCCGAGCGCCGACCGGATAAGTTCCATTGAGTCAATAGCTGCATCCGGCGCGAAGTGGACTGTCCCCGATTTTTTCAGACACGGCGACACGGAGCAACGGTCAAAGAATGTAGCGGCTCAGATCTTGGTCCTTGACGATGTCGGCCAGCTTGTCGTCGACATAGGCTGCGTCAATCGTGAGATTCTTCTTCTTGAGA
Source organism: Bryobacterales bacterium (assembly GCA_965238125.1). Taxonomy (GTDB): domain Bacteria; phylum Acidobacteriota; class Terriglobia; order Bryobacterales; family UBA6623; genus UBA6623. The sequence continues at coordinate 4,097,054 of OZ250179.1, forward strand.
TCGGGTGCGTCGAACGACAGCTCGTCCAGCAGCTTTTCCATGATCGTGTGCAGCCGCCGAGCGCCGATGTTCTGAGTGCTTTCGTTGACCCGTGACGCCGCCTGGGCAATCGCTTCCACGGCGTCTTTCTTGAACTTGAGGCGAATACCCTCGGTTTCCATCAAGGCGATGTATTGCTTGATCAGAGCGTTCTTCGGCTCGGTTAAGATGCGCACGAAATCCGCGGTCGACAGCGTGGTCAACTCCACGCGGATAGGAAACCGACCTTGCAGCTCGGGGATCAAGTCGCTCGGTTTCGAGACGTGAAACGCGCCCGCGCCGATGAAGAGAATGTGGTCGGTGCGCACCATGCCGTAGCGCGTGTTGACGGTCGTGCCTTCGACGATGGGCAGAATGTCGCGTTGTACGCCTTCGCGGCTCACGTCGGGGCCGCGTCCGCCCTCGCGTCCGGCGATCTTGTCCATCTCGTCAAGAAAGATGATGGCGGATTGCTCGACGCGCTCGAGGGCTTGGCGCGTGACTTGATCCATGTCGATGAGCTTCTGCTCTTCCTCTTGCGTTAGGTACTCGAGTCCTTCGCTCACGCGCATCTTGCGGCGGCGCCCCTTGCCGCCGAACAAACCCGGCAGCATGTCCCGCAGGTTGATGTCCATCTCCTCGGTCCCGCTGCTGGTGACGATTTCGACGGGCATCGATTTCTCGCGCACTTCGATGTCGACCATGCGTTCGTCGAGCTTGCCCTCGCGTAGCGCCCGGCGGAGCTTCTCCCGGGTCTTCTCGATACTTTCCTTGCCTTCCTCTTCCTCCTGCGGCGGCATCAGCAGGTCGAGCATGCGTTCCTCGGCGTTGGCCTCGGCGCGCTCTCCGACCAACGCCAGCTTTTCTTCGCGGATCATGTCGATCGAGACTTCGACCAAGTCGCGAATCATCGAGTCGACGTCGCGGCCGACATAACCCACTTCCGTGAATTTCGACGCCTCGACCTTGAGGAAAGGGGAGCTCGCCAGCCGCGCCAACCGCCGGGCGACTTCCGTCTTCCCAACGCCCGTCGGCCCGATCATCAGGATGTTCTTCGGCATGACCTCCTCGGCCATGTCGGGTTCGAGTTTCTGCCGCCGGACGCGGTTGCGCAACGCGATGGCCACGGCGCGCTTGGCCTCGTTTTGGCCCACCACGTATTTGTCGAGCTCGGCGACGATTTGCCGCGGCGTCAATTCATCGAGCGCCGGCACATCATTGGCGCTGTTGCCGGGAAGGTAGATGACCATGGGGCGGAGTTATCCCAATTCCTCAACCGTGATGTTCGCGTTGGTGTAGATGCAGATGTGCGAGGCGATCTTCATGGCCTCGAGGGCGACATCATGGGCGCTCAGCTCGGTATGGGCGAGCAAGGCCGTGGCGGCGGCAACGGCAAAGGGACCTCCCGAGCCCACCGCCGCGACATCCTCATCAGGCTCGATCACGTCGCCGGTTCCGCTGACCAGCAGAGTATTCTCCAGGTCGGCGACGAGCAGCAGGGCTTCCAAGTGCCGCAGCATCTTGTCGGTGCGCCAGTCGCGCGCCAACTCCACCGCGGAGCGCCCGAGGTTGCCTTGGTGCTCTTGCAGCTTGTCCTCGAAACGGGAAAACAGCGCAAGTGCGTCGGCGGTCGAACCCGCGAAACCCGCCAGGATCTTGTCGTTATGGAGCCGGCGCACCTTGCGGGCCGTTGATTTCAATACCTCGGAACCCTGGGTGACTTGGCCGTCCCCCGCCAAGATGATCTTGCCGTTTCGCCGAACGCAAAGAACGGTTGTGGAGCGAATCTTCGGACCGAATTGCAACAAACCCCATTATACTGGAACGTTTTTAGGGCAGCTTCCGCCGCTCGTGGCGCGCGCCTCCAGGCGTGCCGTGTCGGCATTCTTGCCGACATGTCCTCCTCCCCATCCCCGATCCCCTACACTCATCTTCTTATGATCAAAACCATCGAATGGACCGCCGAGGGCGTGGTCATGATCGACCAGACCAAGCTGCCCGCCGAAGAAACCTACCTCACCTGCCGCGACTATCAGGAAACAGCCGACGCCATCCGCAACATGGTGATCCGCGGCGCGCCCGCCATCGGCGTCGCGGCGGCGATGGGCGTGGCCCTTGGCTTCCGCGACGCCGTCGAGCAGGCCGCGGCGGACGCGACGCCGAATCAGCTCGACGCATCCATGGAAACCATTTGCGCGACGCTCGCCGCCACACGCCCCACCGCCGTAAACCTCTTCTGGGCCATCGAACGCATGAAAAAGCTCTACGGCGAGTTGCGCGAACAGGGTGCGGGCGGGGAAGCCATCCGCGACCGACTCGTCGAGCAAGCACGGCAAATGCACGACGAGGACATCGAAATCAACAAGGCTATCGGCCGCCACGGCGCCTCTCTATTACCCACCCAGGCAACCGTCATGACGCACTGCAACGCCGGCGCTCTAGCCACGGCGGGCTACGGGACGGCCCTGGGGGTGATTCGCGCGGCTGTAGAGGGAGGCAATCCGGTCGCCGTCCTCGCCAACGAAACCCGCCCCTTCCTGCAAGGTGCCAGACTCACCGTCTGGGAACTTCAGCAGGACAACATCCCCGTCACTCTGCTGACCGACAACATGGCCGGACATGTCTTGCACAGCGGCCGCGTGGGCGCGATCGTTGTCGGCGCCGACCGCATTGCCGGCAACGGAGATGTCGCCAACAAGATCGGGACCTATTCCGTCGCCGTGCTGGCCAAGGAGAACGGCGTGCCCTTCTACGTCGCCGCTCCGATCTCGACGTTGGACATGAGCCTGGCCTCGGGCGAGGAAATTCCGATCGAAGAACGGGACGCGGCGGAAGTAACGCACGTACGCGGTCAACAGATCGCCCCGCCCAACACCGCGGTCTTGAACCCCGCCTTTGACGTCACGCCCAACCGTTACGTCAGCGCCATCATCACCGAACACGGCGTGGCACGGGCGCCCTTCGCGGAATCGCTGCGCGACCTCGCGTCCGAGTCGGCCGGCAGCGGCGAGACAAGCTGAGAGCTTGTCTCCACTGGGGGCTGGGACAAACACGAGTGTTTGTCGCTACTGTTGTCGCTACCGAAATGCGGGTTGCAGGTTCGAGTTCCCGCGCGCCTTTTCGTTAAGCTAAGAGAACTCTCGATGCCTCCATCTTTTGACGTCGTGGGCGTCGGTCTCAATGCCACCGACACCTTGATTCTCGTTTCCCGCGTTCCGCGTTACGGCGGTAAAGCCCCCTTCATCGATGAAATGATCAGCGTCGGCGGTCAAGTCGCCAGCGCCGTGGTGACTTGCCAAACTCTCGGTCTGCGATCGAAATATATCGGCTCGGTCGGCGACGACGAGCGCGGCAAGATTCAACTCGCCGGCTTGCGGGAAAGCGGCGTCGACATCGAACACGTCCAGGTCCGCGAAGGCTGCGCCAACCAATCGGCCTACATCATCATCGACCAATCCACCGGAGAACGAACGATCTTCTGGCATCGCGATGATTGCCTGCGCATCGATCCCGACCAGATCACTCCCGAGCAGATCACCTGCGCCCGCCTGCTCCACATCGACGGACACGATACCCAAGCCGTCGAACACGCCGCCCGCATCGCGAAACAGGCCGGTATTCCCGTTACCGTCGATGTCGACACGATCTACCCCGGCTTCGATCGCGTGATGCCCGAGGTCGATTACCTCATCGCCAGTACCGAGTTCCCGACCAATTGGACGCGCGATCAGGACCCGCTCGAAGCCTTACGCCGAATTCGGAACGAATACAAGATGCGCGTCGCGGCCATGACGTTGGGCGCCGACGGCTGCATGGCGCTGGATGACGAGGGCTTTCACTACTCCCCGGCGTTTATCGTCAACTGCGTCGACACCACCGGAGCGGGCGACGTGTTTCACGGAGCTTTCTGCTACGCTTTGCTCGAAGGTTACCCGATGGAGCAGCTCGTCGAATTTTCGAACGCCATGGCGGCAATCAACTGCAAAGCCCTCGGGGCCCGAGGCCGGATCGGGACCCGCGAAGAGGCCGAGCGACTGATTCAAAGCGGTGAGCGGCGTGTGAACCCCGATTTTGCCGATGCCGCGAAACGTTCGTAGGAAAGCCCCCCCGAGGGGGCCGTTAGCGAAAGGCACGCACCAACACCATGTTTCCACTGCGCGACCACACTCCGCGCTGGAGTTTCCCGGGCGTCACGTTGGGGTTGATCATTGTCAACTCGGCGATCTTTCTCTACCAGTTTTCGTTGAGTACCGCATCTCCGCAGTCGGGACAGGCGTTCATCATGGCCTTCGGAGCGGTGCCGGCTCGGGTAGGCGAGGCGATATCGGGTGATTACTCGTTCGTTCTCGGCGCCGGGCCGCTTTTCACCTCCATCTTCCTGCACGGTGGGTGGATGCACTTGATCGGCAATATGTGGTTCTTGTGGGTTTTCGGCGACAACATCGAGGACGAGTTGGGCCACGGACTCTACTTGGTCTTCTATATTGCTTGCGGCCTGCTTGCCTCGGCCGCGCATATGTTGAGCAACCCGGCGTCCACGGTACCGGTCGTCGGAGCCAGCGGCGCGATCGCGGGCGTGATGGGCGCTTACATGATTCGCTTCCCGATGTCGCGTGTTGTGACGCTGATTCCGCTGTTCATCATCTTCACAACCGTCGAACTGCCGGCTTTCGTATTGCTGCTCTATTGGTTCGTAATTCAATTTTTGAGCGGCGCCATGACGTTCGGCGAAGGCTCCGGCGGCGGCGTTGCCTGGTGGGCCCATGTGGGAGGCTTCGTCGCCGGGGCCGTCTTGATCTTGGCGCGGCCCAGACGCCGCCGCTACCGCCAAATCTACGATCACTCGTAATGTCCCGCGTAGTGCTCTACACACGGCCCGGCTGTCACCTTTGCGGCGTTGTCAAGCAACAACTCGCGGCCCTGGCGAGCGAACTGGAATTCTCCATCGACGAAGTGAATATCGAAAGCGAACCCGCGTTGCGCGTGCGCTACGGCCACGACATCCCGGTCGTGACCGTCGAGGGACGCGAGGCTTTCCGCCACCGTTTCGACGGCCCCGGGTTGCGAAAACTGCTGGCCGCTCATTGAAGAGAGCCATGGCTGATACTGTCGACATTCTGGCGATCGCCGCGCACCCCGACGATGTTGAGCAAACCTGCGGCGGCACGCTCATGGCCATGGCCGAAAAAGGCTACCGCACCGGCGTCCTCGATTTGACGGCCGGCGAGATGGGAACCCGCGGCACCCCCGCTCGGCGTCTCGAAGAGGCCGCCGAGGCCGCCAAGGTCCTATCGCTGACCAGGCGCGAGAATGCCGGCTTGCCCGACGCCCGCCTCGAGAACACCCTGGAAGCCCGGGTTAACGTCGCCGGATGGATTCGCGACTTCCGGCCTCGCATCGTCATCTTGCCCTACTGGGAAGCGCGCCATCCCGACCATTACCGCGCCTCCGAAATCGGCGTCGAAGCCTGCTTCTTCGCCGGACTCAAGAAGCTCGAACTCGAAGGCGAACCTCATCGCCCGTCGAAAGTCCTCTACGCCTCGATATACGCCGACGTTCGCCCCAGCTTCGTCGTCGATATCAGCGCGCAATGGGACCGCCGCGAAAAGTCGCTGTTTTGCTACCGGTCTCAATACGGCGCGCAGGGTCAAGGCGACAAATTGTTTCCCGAGCAACGTGCCATATCGGAACGGCTTGCCGCCGCCGCCCGCTATTACGGCCTCATGATCGACGCCGTCCATGGCGAGCCTTTCGTGGTGAAAGAGATGATGTGCGTCGACGACATCGCCACGATGGGCGTTCGCAGCATGTAGACACGCGAACCTGCAACTCTCGCCCAGCGTCAGCCTCTTCCCAAAATCCCCTCGAAGCGGGCTAGGGATTACGCTATAGCTCGTGAAATCACAAACGGCTGTAGCCGCGGAGCGGCGACGGGAGCCCTAGCCCCGGGCTTCAGCCCGGGGACCGCGACAAAATTCACGACAAGCCCCGGATGGGGCGTAGGAACAATCGCGCGATGCAACCCCGGCCAACAGGATTCAACGCCTCGTTGACCCGTATGCCGGCCTCGCCCTTATTGTCATGGCGGTATCGCGAATCCGCGGATTCATAGAAACAGCCTCTTCCCAAAAACCTACCTTCGGCCGTATAAGGAATTAGGTTTCAGTTCGTGGAATTGCCAGCGACCTCGGCCGCGAAGCGGCGGCGGGAATATAGCCTGGGGTGGAGCCGGAGGCGGAACCCCAGGTGCCGGACCCTATCCGGTCGAGCCCTGACAGGGCGGCGGGAAAGCAACCCGTCGACCCTGTCGAACCCGTCGCGATCCGACACCAATTTTCGTGTCGGTATTATGAATCCCACGCGGATTCATTGAAACGAGCCGGTCGCGAAAAAGACCTCTCGCTGCCTCTCCCGAATCGATTCGTCCCCTCCCGCCGACTCCAGATAAGCGCGCAAGCCCCGCGCCACCAACAACCGCGCATCCGGGCCGTAACCACCCAACTCCCCATCAATCCAGCCGTTGAACGCCGCCTCGTCGAGATCCCCCGCGCGCACCGCAAGGGTCCGTTCCTCGAAACCCGGGACAAACGATTCCACAAACCGCCGCTTGTTCTCAAGCGACACCAAATCCGAAATCTCCATGGCGTAATCGGGCAGTGTAACGTCAATCAACGCCAACATCGACTTCATGAAGGCGTTCGAGAAATCGACAACTTCCTGATCGACTCGTTGCCGCATCTGTTCGAATTCTTCTTCCGACGCCCTGACGCCGATCGGCTCGGCGCCTTTTTCGATATAGACCTTGTTCTTAGGTTCAGTGCCCGACGGCCGAACGATGGTCCGCAAACCTCCCTCGAAGGTGAGGCTGATCAGGTTGCGAGCGCTGCGGTCGGTCTCCGACAGAAACGGCCCGAACGTCTCTTCATCCCAGTAGTCGCGGACCGAGACGACTCGCAGCCCGCCGATTTCGCTTGGCGGGTTCGCGCGGAGTTCATTCTGGATGGCGCGCATGGCGGCCGTCCCCGCCGCGCCTTGCATGATGGTCGAGCGCAGGGAATTGCGGTAATAGCCGTAGCGCTTGTAGGTCTCCACCAGATAGTCGTACAGAGTGCGGCCTTGCTCCTTGAGATCGGAGGTCAGCTCGGCCAGCACCACCGCCGCCCCGGCGGCGTCTTTGTCCCGTATATGCGGCGTCAGCAGCAAGCCGTGGCTTTCCTCGGCGGCGATGACGAAATCGTCCTCCGTCGCCTCGACATTCCGGAAGCGGCCTTTCAGTTGCAGGTGATGCAGAATATCGCCCACATACTTGAACCCGACCAACAGATCACCGATCACTTGCGCCCCGAAGTCGGCGGCGATCCGAGCCATCAACTCCGTGGTGACTACCGTCTTGATCACGACTGGGCGCTCGGGAAGGCGTCCCGCCCGCTTTAGCGATTCCAGCCGATAGCGCGTGAGAATCACGGCCAACTCGTTGCCGTTGACGAAGACCATGTCATCGCCCCGCCGCACGGCCGCTCCGATGCGGTCCGCGTCGGGATCGGTTCCCAGCGCCAGGTCGGCGCCGGTTTCCCGAGCCAATGCCATGGCGGGTTCGAGGGACTCGGGGACCTCGGGATTGGGCGTCCGGAACCGGATGTTGGCGAAGTCGCCGCGATACTCGCGCTGCTCCTGGACGGTAAAGAACTGCTTCCCGTCCTCGAAACCGGCCTCTTGCAGGCAGCGGCCCACCGTATTGCGTCCCGTGCCGTGCAGCGGCGTGAAGACGATCTTCGCCGGGCCCGCATCCGCACGCAGCCGCAGCCCAAGGTTGAGATCGACGTAGGCGCGGCGAAACGCCTCGGTGATGGGTTGTATCAATCCCGACCGGAGAGCTTCGGCATAGGGAATGGCGTCAACTTCGGTGATCTTCTCGACGATCCGCACCATGCGCTCGTCGTTGGGCGGGATTTCCTGGCCCCCCTGAGCGTTGTAGAATTTTCCGCCGTTCTCGTCCGGGTGGTTGTGCGAGGCGCTGACATTCAGCCCGCCATGCGCCCCGATAAGCCGAATGAAAAACGAGAGTTCGGGCGTCGAGATGTAATCGCGCGGCTCGTCGGGCAGCATGTAGACCCGCACGCCGGCGGCGCAGTAGACCGACGCCGCGATGTGCGCGAAATCCTTCGAAGTGAAACCGAGCAGCGGGTTGGGCAGGTCGCCGGGATACAAGCCTCGCAGATCGCTGTATTCGCGAACATCGTAGGCAACGAAGACCTCGAATTGGTCTTCATCGGGCCACAGGTCGCGTAAGTACTCGACGTGCCCTTGAATCGACGATGCCATTGTGTACGGGTTGATGCGATTCGGCCCGATCCCTACCGGGCCGCGCCTGCCCCCGGTCCCGAACGGCATGACCTGATAGAAACTGTCCAGCAAGAGGTCGAAACGGCCTTCGGAGACCATCCAGTCAAGCAGCGGCAGGTAGTCGTCCTTGCCGGCTTTCATGAGGCCCGAGAATTTGTCGCCTTCCGCCCAGGCTTCCAAGTGGAAGAGCGCGGCTTCCTTGATGTCCGCGGGGAGGTCGATGTTTTCGAAACCAACGCGAGTTCTCTCAAGCAATTTTCTTTTGGTCAAAGGCCGCTCCGCGGGAGGCCCGCCGACAGGAAAGCCGAAACGCAAGGTGGGTCCAACGAATCATTATCCCGACGCCGTCCGACACAAGCAAACTCAGCCCGGAAGCATCGTCGTCACCGGGAATATCCCTTCCCCGTCCACTTGGGCGGTAGGATGTCTGCATGGCGGAAGATCAAAGTTGGCGCGGCAAGGTCGGGAAACTCAACGAATCCGAAATGACCGAATTTCTGGCGGGTGACGTGTTTTGCCGGATTGGTTGCCTGGACGAGGACGGTTGGCCCTATGTGGTCCCGTGTTGGTTTGAATACAGCGACGGCGGTTTCTACATCATTCCTCGGGCGCGGTCGGCCTGGGCCGGGCACATCCACCGCGACCCGCGCGTGTCGTTGTGCATCGACGACACAACGCGCTTCAACCGCCGCGTACTGGTGAAGGGTAGAGCGGAAGTTCTCGAAGAGCCGAACATCGGCGGACGATGGGTCGAGATCGGCCGCCGCATGGCGCTGCGCTATTTGGGCGAACGCGGCCCCGACTATCTCGAGCCGACCTTGAACGAGCCACGCTGGTTGTTGTTCGTGCGCCCTTTAAAGATCAAGACGTGGCAGGGCGTCGGCTGGCACAAGCGCTACAAGCACGGAAAGTGGTGACCAAACCGAGCCGCGCGCGTCAGCAAGCGGTATGCGAGGAGGCCGTCAGCCCAAAGGACGGCGGTGGAAGCGCAATGCCCGGGGGGCTACCCAAGTGTCGACCGAACACCCTCGCTACCCAAACAATCCGTCGAGAAAGAACTCCACAAAGGGATCCGCGTCGACTTCGACCGCCACGACGACGTTGTGATCTTCCGCGCGCAAAATGTCCCGGCGGTCGGCAACCAGCATGCCGGTCGTGAGGCCGCCCCCGGTTTCGACGTCGGCGGCGAATCCCTCGGCCCGAACAAAACTCGGGTCGATCGCCACCCCGATCGCAAGCGGATCGTGCAGGAAGCATTCCTTCTTGCCGCGGCTCTCCGCGAAATCGAAGTATTGCTTGCTCACATCGCGCAGGAAGCCGGCGCCTTGAGCTTGCGAGCGTTCGGCCCGCTCCAGAAACGCTTCGCGGCGAATCCGCGCTTGGTGGGTCACGTCCAGCCCCACGAGAGTCACCGGTAGGCCGGACCGCACCACAGTCTGCGCGGCGTCGGGATCGGCGAAAAAGTTGAACTCCGCGACCGGCGTCACGTTCCCCACGCCGTTGAGCGAACCGCCCATGACGATGAGCTCGGCGAGTTTCCCCATCGCTTCGGGGGCGCGTTCCAGCGCGGTCGCGATATTAGTCAGCGGCCCTAATGCCACCACAGTGATTTCGCCGGGGCCGCCTGCGGCGAGTTCGGCAATCAAGTCGGCGGCATGCGTGGAGACGGCGGGCTCGTCGGGCGCGGGATAGCGCGGGCTGCCGTCGGGCTCTCGAATGGCGCTGATATCCCCAAGCCCGTCGGCGCCGTGAACGTGCGACGCCGTGACGGGCTCGCGCCGCAGCGGGAGGGCGCAGCCGCGGGCGACCGGCGGCGGGCTCTCGACGCCGGCCGCGCGTAGGATCTGGAAGACGTTGGTGACGCAATGATCGAGAGGAAGGTTGCCGGCCACGGTGGTGATGGCTTCGATCCGCAGAGCGGGTGACCGCAGAGCCAACATCAACGCCAGCGCATCGTCGATCCCGGGGTCGGTGTCAATAATGACGCGGCGCGGAGAGGGGCGCCCGCGGTCCGTGGGGAAAGATTTGGTAGAAACTGTCATATTTTCAACAGTGTTTTGGGTCCTGCGTCGTTTCGGTTCGGGATTCACGGTATCCTGAAAAGTAGGCTGTTCGAGTTCCGTATCCGGTGCCTTCCGTCCTCAAAATTCCTGTCGTCCGCACTCTGCATCGTCGTGGTTTACTCTTGCCGGCAACCCTGCTCCTCATGGTCGCCGGGGTTCTGGTGCATGGCGCACTCTCCCGCGAACCGGCCGCGGAGGCGGCGCGAACCCAGAAGACAGCGCCGGCTCCGGTATCCCATGGCGGCGGCCGACCCGACGTTGAAAAGACCATTCTGGCGTACGAGTCGGACTTTTGGCTGCAACTGGCACAGGCCGCCCGCTCCAAGATCGACCTAGTGTCGAGTAAACACATTCCGGCCGTCTACGTCTCGCCAACCTTGGCCGTCTCATCGATCACCGCCGCGGAGGAGTTGATTCGCGACCGACAGAAGCAGGAGTTGCTCCGAGAGCGCGCTGCCCGGCGAGCGGTCGACGAAGCGGCGGCCGCGCCGACGTCGGCGGGTTCGGCGGCACAGCCGAACGAGCCCGAGAGCAGCCCCGAAGATTCACCTGACGCTTCCGACGCCGAGGCGGACGACAGCACGGACGAGGACCCGCCGGGCGAGTCGGTACGCCTGGTCGCCGTCGACGCGCGGCTCGGGATCGCGCTTTTCGAACTGCCTGAACCGGTCGAAAACCCTTTTTCGCTGCTCAGCCCGGCGAGCTTGCCGCCCGGGTCTTTTCTCGCGGCGATCTCCGTCGAGGCCGATAAGCGCTTGCGCATCAGCCCCGGCTACCTGGTTTCAGCCGAGAAAACGGGCCTGGCTGGAGAGGACGCCGAATCTTTCGAGGTGTCGTTCGAGTTAGGCGATGCGCCGGCCGCCGCGGCCATCCTGGATCTCGACGGCAACCTCGTCGGGCTCGCTGTCCGTTCACCCGAGGGAACACGAATTCTCTCCGCGCCGGCGGTGTCTCGGTTGGTCAAGCGGCTGGCCGAACAGCCGCCCTGTTACAGCATCGAGGTCGCCGATCTGCCCGCCCCGGCGGCGAAATTGCTCGGGTTGCGCAACGGCGTTTTCGTCGAACGCGTTCTGGAAGAGTCCTTCAGACCGGCCCCTTCCATCCATCCCGGCGACGTCATCCTGCGCTGGGCGGGGAAGGACGTTGAAAGCGCCGAGCAGTTCCACGAACTCTATGGAGAGCAGTCGCCGGGCAGCCTGGCGCGTTACACGGTCAGGAGAGACAATCGACGGATTGCCGGCGGCACCGTGATGCCGGGGCGAGATTGCCGACCGGTCGGTCGGCCCCCCGTGTCGCTGGTCGAGATGGGCGTGGTGCTGGAGTGGAGCGAACACCCCGGCAACCCGACGGGCGAAGCCGGCGGCTGGCGCGTCACCTCGCTCATCGAAGACGCTCCGGCTTGGGAGTCGGGGTTACGGGTCGATGATTGGATCCTTTCGGTCAACGGACGGCAAGTCAGCCGCCGCAATGCCGAAACAAGCTTTTCTTCGTTTGAAAAGCGCAATCGGTCGCTGGCCCTTGCCGTCAAGCGGGGCGATCGCGTGAAGCTGCTCGCCGTCTCGCCCGACGAGGTAGAAACTCCCTGATGCCGCCGACGCGGTCCGCGGTTCGGGACGCATTGTCCCGTATGGCGACGCGTCTGCGCGCCATGAAGCGGCTGGGAGGCCGCATCGTTCCCCTTGCGCCCGCCTGGGGCTGGGCGATGATCTGGTTTCGATCATCGTTTCTGCCCTCCCAGAACTATCTCATCATTCTTGCCATCGCGGTTGGGTTGCTGACCGGGTTGGGGTCGGTCGGATTCATCTATGTCCTGCAGGCGATCGCTGCTTTCGCAAGGGGCGAAGTCGCGTCGACCCTGGCCATTTTCGGCGACGCCGGCCTGGTATTGCTGCCCGCCATCGGCGGACTCTTCGTTGGTCCCTTGGTCGATCGCTTCGCCAAGGAGGCCAAGGGCCACGGCGTGCCCGAAGTGATGACGGCGCTGGCCACCCGCGGCGGCAAGATTCGCCCGCGCGTCGTGGCGGTCAAAGTCATGGCCTCGTCGATGACGATCGGGTTCGGAGGCACGGCGGGCCGCGAGGGACCGATGGTGCAGATCGGCTCCGCCATCGGTTCCGCCATCGGGCAATGGGCGCGGCTGGCAACGAAAAATGTGCGAACCATGGTTGCGTGCGGCGCGGCGGCCGGCGTCGCGGCGACCTTCAACGCGCCGATCGCGGGGGCGATCTTCTCACTGGAAGTCTTGATGGGCCGCATGCACACGGACTTTCTGCTGGTCCTGCTGACGTCGCTGAGTTCCTGCATTGTCGCCCGCCATTTTCTGGGGAACTATCCCGCGTTCCTGGCCCCGCCGTATGACTTGATCAGCCCCGCCGAGTTGCCGCTCTATTTCTTCATGGGAGTGGTGTTGGGATTGGCGGCGGTGGGCTACGTTCGGTTGCTTTATTGGGCCGAGGATTTCTTCGGCGACTGGAAGTTTCCCGAGTACTTGAAGCCGGCGGTCGGGGGACTGGCGGTGGGCCTGATCTTGAGGGTCTATCCGCAGGTCTACGGCACGGGCTTCCCGGCCATGGAGTCGGCGTTGTGGAATCGCTTTTCGGTGGAACTGTTGATCGCCCTGTTCTTCGCCGCGTTATGCGCCAACTTGGCGACTCTAGGATCCGGCGGGTCCGGCGGTGTATTCGCGCCGTCGCTCTATATGGGAGCGATGGCGGGCGGGGCCTATGGCGCGCTCGTCCACCAGATCTTTCCCGATTGGACGGCCACCTCCGGCGCCTACGCCATGGTCGGGGCCGCGGCCTTTTTCGCGGCGGCGGCCAAGTCGCCCGCGACGTCGATCTTGATCCTATTCGAGATGACGGGAGACTACCGCATCATGCTGCCGGTGATGGCGGCGACGGTGGCCAGCGTTTACATTTCCCATTGGCGGCTGTCGCACAGCATCTATACGCTGAAGCTGCACAACCGCGGAATCAGCTACCCCTACGAGCAAGAGGGCGAGGCGCCGCGCGCGATGGCTACGCCTGCCGGCGAAAGCACGGAACCCGGAGCGGCTCGCCCGCCGGAAGGCGAAGCCCGCGGGTAGAGGGACGCTAAAGTTGCCCGACAACAAAGCGTTGACTCCAAAAACTTTTTGGGCGAAGGTCGAAAACACGTTGTATAATTTGGTCGGGATACCCACCGGTAGCGTGCTGCCGGCTCAAAGGCCGCCCTATGTGGCGGCCTTTGCTTTTCGATTGCTACACAGGCTCTTCGGTATGAAAATCGGTCCGCTCGGGATCCGGCCGGTTCTTGAACTCACGCACCAGTTCCAAGAAACGCCCCACCACCGCCTCAAAAACGATCTTCCCTTTCTCCGGGTTCGCCAAGGTGGGGTCGCCGTGAACACCGCTCTTGCTGAAACTCGACCACTGCTCCATCAAGTTGACCGGTGAGCCCTCGACCAAGTCAAGCCACATAAAGGCCGACTCCGGCATGTTGAGGTCCTTGCGGGCCTTATCCATCTCCACCTTCGTCTCGTCAATGTGAAGATACACTGACGTCTCGAGCTCGGCCGCGTGCGCCATGCCGCCTCGCCCGGACTCGCGGACCTCCCGAATTGTCTCGAGCGCCAGCGAGGGCCAAATAAAGCAGGCGCATACCGAGTCCGTCTCGACGTTCGTTCGCCGAGCGGCCAGCTCGAGAATCGGCATATTCGAACCGTGGCCGTCGGCGATCAGGATCCGCCGAAAACCGTGGTGCGCGACGCTCTTCGCAATGTCGGTCACGAAATGGAGCAGGTGCTCGATCCCGATGTCGATCGTGCCGGGGAAGTCCATATGGTGGGTTTCGAAACCATAGGGAATCAGCGGCAGAAGGAGAATCTCACCGTCAGCACGCTTGGCGGCTTCCTCGCAGATGTTCCAGATGAGAAAGTTGTCGGTGTCGAGCGGCAGGTGATGACCGTGGTCCTCGACCGACCCGATTGGCAGAACGACGACCGGTTGCCGATCGACAATTTCGCGAAGTTGAGGCCAACTGTATTCTTGGTAAAGATATCCGCGGCGCGGCATGGAACTCTCCTTGACTCACCCGGTATCGGCGGGGGCGGCCCGAGCAGCTTCCTATTCTAGGCAATTCGATCGCGAACGAAGGCAGAGTTTTCCCGATCACGATTGACTCGCCGAGTCGGCCCCCGGAACCGGCGGCGCCGAGGCCGAGTCGGCCGCGGTGGGAGCGGACGCTTCTCGCGGCGCGAGGGGCGCGACGACGCGGCCGAAATAGAGATTCAGCTTTTCGCGGAGGTGATCGAGCGAAACGTCGAGTTCGATGCGTCCGCTGATGGCCGGCGAGATCCGTCCGGGGATTTCGCTGACGACGATCGTCACGCAATCGCTTTCCTCGGTGACTCCGATCGCGGCTCGGTGGCGGCTGCCGAGGGTGGCGACCAGCCCCGGGTTCGTGGTCAGAGGAAGAAAGCAAGCGGCGGCGACGATGCGTTCCCGGCGGATGATGACCGCGCCGTCGTGAAGGGGCGAACGACGCTGAAAGATGCTTGCCGGCAAATCGGAAGACAGACGCGCGTCCAGCGCCACCCCGCTTTGAATAAACGTCCGCGGGCCGGTTTCCCGTTCGAGCACGATCAGCGCGCCGGTCCGCGTCCGCGCCGGCCGCGAAACCGCGAGATGACGTCCTCATACACGTCGCGGCGCAATCGGCTGAGACGCCGCGAGGGCAACACTTGCTGCGTGATTTGCCGCAATAAAGTTCGGATTTCCGGCTGGAAAATAATGATCAATACGACCAAAACATACGGGCCCGCCGCGCTCATCAATCCGTGCAGCCCTTCCAAGCCCAGCATGCCGGTCAACAGATAAAATCCGCCGATGACGGCAACGCCGACCAACACCGGCTCCGCCCGCGTGCCCCGAACGACGACGAGGAAGCGGTAAAAGAAATAACTAATCAGCAGAATTTCGACGACCGCCCGTAGTGCCGAAAGGGGTCCTTGCTCGATGGTGGTTTCGAGTCCGGCTGGCATGGGAGTCTCTGAGATAGGCCGCCGCCGCGGTCCCTACCAGTGTAGCCAAAGGCCCTCGGTCGGCCCTGGAAAGAAAGACGATGCGGTGGCCGGCATGAGGACAGGTCGCTACCTGGGAGGACCCCTCGGTAGTGACAAACACTCGTGTTTGTCCCTGGAGTTTCTACATTTTTCATCCATTGGCGGTGGCATGCAGTGGGGCAGGTCTCCAGACCTGCCCTTGACAAACACTCGTGTTTGTCCTAGTCCACAAGTCCGGACAAGCCCTCCGCTTGTCTCGGCTCGGGCCCCCACCCCAAGATTGAGGTTAGAATCATCGGCAGCGCCGGACACCCTCCGCCGCTTGCCGTCGAAACGATGAAACGCCTAATCGAGTGCGTCCCCAATTTCTCCGAGGGCCGAAGCGCGGAGACAATCCACGCGATCGCGGAAGCGATCCGCTCGGTGGAAGGCGTGGGCCTACTCGACCAAAGCGCCGACGCCGATCATCATCGCTCGGTCTTCACTTTCGCCGGCGAGCCGGGAGCGGTCGGCAAAGCCGTATTGCGGGCGGCGGCCGTAGCGGTCGAGCGCATCGACCTGCGTTCCCACCGTGGTGTGCACCCTCGCCTCGGAGCGATCGACGTGGTTCCCTTTGTCCCACTCGGGTCGACGACGCAACAAGAGTGCCTGACCCTTGCCCAACAAACCGCCGAACGACTTTGGAGCGAACTGGCTCTGCCCTGCTATCTCTACGGCGCGGCGGCGCGGCGGGAGGATCGTCGGCGCCTCGAGAACGTACGGCGCGGCGGCTTCGAGAGGCTTCGCGACGCCCTGCCCGCCGATGTCTCGCCGCGGCCCGACATCGGCGGTCCCGCGCTCCATCCCGCCGCGGGCGCGTGCGCCGTCGGAGTGCGCAAGTTTCTAATCGCCTATAACGTCTCGTTGGCGACCGAGGATCTCTCGATTGCCCGCCAAATCGCAAAGCATGTGCGGGAGTCATCCGGCGGTTTGGCGGCGGTCAAGGCCTTGGGCTTGGCGCTCGAGGGGCGCAACCGCACTCAAGTCTCGATGAATCTGACGGATTTCGAAAAGACCCGGCCTCACGAGGTTCTCGAAGCGATTCGAACCGAGGCGCGCAGGCTGGGCGTTGCCGTTGCCGGCACGGAGTTGATCGGACTGATCCCGCGCAAGGCGCTCGAAGCCTCTCCGCCGACATTCCGCGCGACGTTTCGAGCGGAGCAAATTCTCGAGAATCGGCTGCAGGAGACCGGGTTGGGCGGCGAGCTGTGACAGGCGTGATCGGCCGGTTGTCGCCTTGCGGCTAATCAATCGGGCGACGGGGAGCGAGATCAGTCAGATCCTCGAGCAAGCGGCGTTCCGATTTCGTGTAGTGCTCGGCAAAGTCCTTGTCGGCGAATCGGCGGCGGCGAGCATCGGGTGCCGCGTGCCGCAGGTGCTTGAGTTCATCGAGCAATTCTCTCCGCCGCGGTTGGGGGATGTCCCTCCACTGCCCGTAAAGGCCGCGAGCCTGCTGTCGCTTAAGGCGGGGCAGACTCTGGAAGATTTCATAACGCTCGAGCATCAACGCGCGCTGATTGGGATTCATGCGGTCGAACTCGTGCAATCGTAGCTGAATCCGCTTCCGCTCGTTCGCGGGGAGCCGCTGGAAACGCTGATTGTTGTGTAGAAAGCGCCGCCGTTGCGGAGCCGGCATGCGCATCAATCTTTCCACCAACCCAGGCCCTTGGCCGGGGCCGCCGAGCCTTCGACCCACCCCCCGTCCGCAGTCGCCGGGACGCTTGCGAGCCGGCAGCACGCCGCGGCCGGGCCCTCCGCGAGGCGGGCCTTTCCGCATCGCATCGCGAGTGGCGCGCCGAACCGCCCGATCCGCCTGCGCATCGAGACGAGGCGCGGCGCCGCCGAGCACCCAAGCCGCCCCGGTTACGATGGATCTCGTTTTCATCGTCCAGCCTCTCCTCAGCCTCCTAACGGTAAGGCATCAAAGTCGGCCAACATTTCCAAATCATCCAGTGTCTCGTGAATTTCCTCGACGTACGCAGCATCCTCGGCGATCTCGCTCGGCTCGGGAACCAAGCCGGGCTGCCTGCCGGTGATGGCCGCGGCGATCAGCACCAGCGCCGCCAGACCCACCGCGAAACTCGGCCGCCAATGCCGTGTCCATTGGGCGAACCACGGCAAATCCGCGCCGCCGCGCTCGACCTCCGCCATCAAGCGACGATCGAATCCCGCTGAGGGTTCGACTTCTTCCCACAGATCGAGCGATTCCCAAACTTGCCGCTGCTGAAGGTAGATCTCACGGCACTCCGGCGAGCTTTCGAGAAAAGCCATCAGTTCTCGATGCTCCGAGGTTCCCTCCGCGGGGCCTCCTCGGGGATCGAGGATGATCTCCAGTGCTTGTTCGCGAGTCATGACACTCCTCCACGTCTTCCGCCTCTCTTCTTCCCGCCTCTTCGTTCCCGCAACGCGGCCTCCTCGGCCCCGTCCCTCTCAGCACGGCGTCGTCTGTTGTTCGACGGCCAGGTGGGCAAGCCTGGACCGCAGCATCTCATACGCCCGAAACAACAACGACTTCACCGCCGAAACCGAGCAACCCAGAACCTCTCCAATCTGCGCATAGTCCAACTCTTCGTACTTGTGCATCAGGACCGCCGCGCGCTGCTTCTCGGGCAGCGCCGCGATCGCGTCCCGCACGAGCTGTAAACCAGGATTTCCATTTTGGCCCTGGCACGGTGAAAGTATACACCCGCGCTGCCCCGAATACCACGTCTTTTCGCGCTGAACCCTGCACATGACCTCCGCCGGTAGGCGCCAGGGCTGGTCCATCCGCTCACAGACGTTGATTGAGCGGGCTGAACGGCGCTCCGGCCGACACTGCTCCTTGCGAAACCTTTTGGAGCCGAAAACTGTTGATCCTCGCCCGGTCAAGATGGTCCATCGAGCGGCCTCCGCATGCCACGTAAAGGACGCGTCGAGTTGTTGGCTCGTCTATCTGGTGTTCGAGCCGACAGCGAGAAAGCGTTCCGAATACCTGGCGGATCTCACTCACCTTCGCGATGTGCTCGGGTCGCGATCATCGCTCGGCATAGCATTGGCTGAGTGCAGTATCGAACAGTCACGGTCCCTGATCGAACTTCGAAGACGGTGAGGGTAGCGCCCAGAATCGTGCGAATTTATACGCTAAGCCTTTGGCTTCGCACGAGACTGCGGTTGAGCTGGTACTCGCCGTAGAGGAGGACGTTGTCCCACCCGATCGGGCTGATATGGGACAGTAACTCGAAGTTGAGATCGGTCCGGCCATCCGAGCCCGCCTCGCTCAAAACACGATCGATCTCCCGAATCTGCCAATAGATGATAGCTGCGAGGATGAGAAGCAGGCAGCTCGCCGCGCCGGTTTGGCGTTCGAAGTCGCGCTGATCCAGTCGGCCCAGTCGGCCGTAGTGGACGCACCGGGCGAGGGCGTGTAGCTGTTCTCCCTTGAGGAGCCCGCGTCGGATCCGCGTGCGAAGCGCCGGCTGGCTCAGGTAGTCGAGGATGAACTCGGTCTTGAAGACGCGGCCGAGCTCGCGGGTCGCTCGGTAGAAGCGATTCTTCGGCCCATGGCCTACCAGACGCTTGAGTGCGACAGACGCGGTGGTCTGGCCGCTCGCGAACGCCGCGAAGAACTGTCCGATCCTGTCCCAGTACTCTGTGATCCAATCGAGGTGGATCGAAACCTCTTAGCGTATAAATTCGCACGATTCTGGGCGCTACCCTGGATGGAGGAGCCGGCTACCCGTTGGCCACCCACTAAAAACCCGGAAGAGCCGGATAATGAAGGTGTGGCACAAAGCATCGCGGATTCTTGGTACACCCCCCTTTCTGTCCCTGTACCATTCTGATGCGTCCTTTGTGCCAGCGGGAAATCCCTTAAGCCCACATGTTCTGCGTCGAGAGACCTTCCCTTCCCGCTGGTGCTGCCTGGGCACTACCTTCGGGTTCGCTCTCCTCCTGCTTCGGCTCCTCTGCGGTGGGCTCTTTTTCTGCCGGCTCTGCGGCCGGCTCGGGTTCTGCGGCCGGCATGGGTTCAGCCTCCTCGACCTGTTCCGGAGGTCCTTGGCAACCAAGTCCGAGCAGTGCGGCCGCCACTGAACTTAGTACTAGCCACTTCGCAAACTGCCTCATAAATCACCTCTTACTGATTAAACCAGGATTTCCATTTTGGCCCTGGCACGGTGAAAGTATACACCCGCGCTGCCCCGAATACCACGTCTTTTCGCGCTGAACCCTGCACATGACCTCCGCCGGTAGGCGCCAGGGCTGGTCCATCCGCTCACAGACGTTGATTGAGCGGGCTGAACGGCGCTCCGGCCGACACTGCTCCTTGCGAAACCTTTTGGAGCCGAAAACTGTTGATGCTCGCCCGGTCAAGATGGTCCATCGAGCGGCCTCCGCATGCCACGTAAAGGACGCGTCGAGTTGTTGGCTCGTCTATCTGGTGTTCGAGCCGACAGCGAGAAAGCGTTCCGAATACCTGGCGGATCTCACTCACCTTCGCGATGTGCTCGGGTCGCGATCATCGCTCGGCATAGCATTGGCTGAGTGCAGTATCGAACAGTCACGGTCCCTGATCGAACTTCGAAGACGGTGAGGGTAGCGCCCAGAATCGTGCGAATTTATACGCTAAGCCTTTCGCTTCGCACGAGACTGCGGTTGAGCTGGTACTCGCCGTAGAGGAGGACGTTGTCCCACCCGATCGGGCTGATATGGGACAGTAACTCGAAGTTGAGATCGGTCCGGCCATCCGAGCCCGCCTCACTCAAAACACGATCGATCTCCCCAATCTGCCGATAGATGATAGCTGCGAGGATGAGAAGCAGGCAGCTCGCCGCGCCGGTTTGGCGTTCGAAGTCGCGCTGATCCAGTCGGCCCAGTCGGCCGTAGTGGACGCACCGGGCGAGGGCGTGTAGCTGTTCTCCCTTGAGGAGCCCGCGTCGGATCCGCGTGCGAAGCGCCGGCTGGCTCAGGTAGTCGAGGATGAACTCGGTCTTGAAGACGCGGCCCGAGCTAGCGGGTCGCTCGGTAGACCCGGATTTCCACTTTAGTTTCGGTTCTGCTAACCATCGGGTGGACTCGGACGCCTTTATTTATGCGGGCTTGAAAGCACTCAAGGCGCTGAGGAGATCAACACCCAATGGGTGAAAAAGAAAACAAACCGTTTCAGCTCACCTTCAATGGATTTCTCAAGGTCGATTTCCAAGGATCGCGAGTCACCTCGGATGGCGGGCTGATTCTCATTCGCGAACTGGACGAACGACTCGGACTAGGCAAGCTGATAGACGAGCATCTGACGGATTCGCGGCAAGGCTCGAACAAGAAGTTCCCGTTCGTCGATCTGCTGCGACAGTCGGTCTACTCCCGCTTGGCGGGCTACGAGGATCTCAACGACGCCGTTCGTGTCTCCGCCGATCCAACCTTTCGGCTGATTGGCTCGAAGAAGAACTGGGATCGCGGCGCGGCGCTGACCTCCCGGCTGCAGAGCTTCGAGACCGCCATGCTCGCCGGTGACGAGAATCTGATCGGGCTGATGGCGGTGAACCGCGAGTTGATCGCGCAAGCCGAGGCCGGTGATGACTCCGAGTGCGTCGTGCTGGACATGGACTCTACCGAGAGCCCCGTCCACGGCCGGCAGGAAGGCAGCGCCTACAACGGCCACTTCGAGTCGGTCTGCTACCACCCACTGTTGCTGTTCAACCAGCACGGCGATTGCTTGGCGGCAAAGTTGCGACCGGGCAACGTGTCCAGCGCCGAGGACTGGGACGAGCTGCTGCTGCCGGAAATCGAACGCCAACAGGCGGAGGGCAAACAGGTGACGTTCCGGGCCGATGCCGCCTTCGCCAAGCCGGATATTTACGAGACGTTGGAGGAGCGCGGCGTGGACTACGTGATTCGCATCCCGGCCAACAAGAGCCTGGAGCTGGAGATCGAAGATATCCTGTTTCGTCCGCCGGGCAGGCCGAGCGCAAAGCCCCTGGTGCGCTACAGGAGCTTTCGGTATCAGGCCGCGAGCTGGTCGAAGTCCCGGCGGGTTGTTGCGAAGGTCGAGCATCACCAAGGTGAGTTGTTTCCTCGCGTCGGTTTCATCGTCACGAGCATGGCCTTGCCGAGCCGCTCGCTGGTGCGGTTCTACAACAAGCGCGGCACGGCGGAGCAGTGGATCAAGGAAGGCAAACAAGCGACGCATTGGACAAGGCTGTCATGCCATCGGTTCCGGGCCAACGAAGTGCGACTGCAACTCAGCGTGCTGGCCTATAACCTGGGGAACCTATGGCGGAGGCTCGGGCTGCCGCAACGGATCAAGAGCTGGTCGCTGACGAGCTTGCAACAGCGGCTGATGAAGACGGGCGGTAGGCTGGTCAAGCATGCGCGGTACTATTGGCTGCTGTTGGCCGAAGGACATCTGAACCGGCGGCTGTTCGGCGACATGCTGCATAGGATCTGGGCGCTGCCTGTGCCGGGTGGGTAGCGTTGCCCGGGCGAGGATCAACAGTTTTTGGCTCCAAAAAGGTTTCGCAGGGAGCAGTGTCGGCCGGAGCGCCGTTCAGTCCGCTCAATCAACGTCTGTGAGCGGACGGACGAGCCCTAGCGCCTACCGGCGGAGGTGATGTGCAGGGTTCAGCGCGAAAAGACGTGGTATTCGGCGCAGCGGGGGTGTATCCTGTGACCGTGCCAGGGCCAAAATGGAAATCCTGGGTAGAAGCGATTCTTCGGCCATGGCCTACCAGACGCTTGAGTGCGACAGACGCGGTGGTCTGGCCGCTCGCGAACGCCGCGAAGAACTGTCCGATCCTGTCCCAGTACTCTGTGATCCAATCGAGGTGGATCGAAACCTCTTAGCGTATAAATTCGCACGATTCTGGGCGCTACCCTGGAGTACACCCTAGTTGTCGCGGGGGGTGACACGGACATCAAACCCGTGCCGGCAATCGAACTCGAGGCGCGGATTAGACGTGCGCACTCGCTGATCTGGGCCGGCGGACGCCGGGACATCCCCTTTCCCTCGTAAACAGCCACGTCTCCCGGATCGGCCCGCAGCCGTCCAGGGCGCGAAGCGGCGCAGCGAACCCTTGACGGCGAGGACCGATCTGCAATCATCCGTGGCGAGGGAAAGGGGGTTCAAGAAGACGAAACCGGGCGATCCTGAGATATAGCACGATAACAACCTTTATCGTGCCTTGAAGAGGGCGCTGGTGGGTTTGGCAGCGCTTGCGGGTTTGGGAGAATGATTGCTTTGGTGAAGTCTCGGAGCTGAGGCCTTGGGCTGAGACAACGCGACGATCGCCGGGCGCCGTTTGCCCGGCGCTCCCCATGAAGTTTGGGCCGGCGCAGCGAACCCTTGACGGCGCGGCCCGATTGTCGAGCAACCGAAGCCGGTTTTCCCCGAATCGCCGCCGCCGGAAGTTAACGACGACATTGAGGACCTGCGGGACCGCAGTGAAGAGGTTGCCAAGCCGAAGAAGAAACGCGAGAAGGAGGTACAGGACGATGGCGAAGCCGATGATCGAGTGGATAGAACACCCGGAGAACCAAGCGATGTTCGAGGAGATCGAGGACCAGGTGTATCTGATGAAGAGTCGGGGCGAGTTCAACGACCCGCAGGGGAACTTCAACCCGGACGCCTTCGAGGCGGAGAGAAACCAGCGGAAGCTGTCCCTGACGGAGCAACTGATCCAGGAAGCTCCGAACAGTTACCTGAGCCCGTGGGAGATCGAAAATCGAAACAGCCAAAACGAGAGCGATACAGCTACCAATCTGGAGACGTAGGGGTCCGCAAACCGGGTGGCCCGCCACCGAAGAAGTCTGGACCAAAGCCAGGAGCGAAAAAAATGAACGCGAGTGTTATCACGTTGGCAGCGAATGTCAACGATATTTTAAGTCGCTACATTCTGATTCACGATCAGATCATCAAGTTTTCCATTCGGAAACTCATACCCATTCCCGGTCTGTTCAAGGCAATCCCGTTTTGTACGCACGAAAATGATCTTGATGCGCTTCTTGGTGAACTGGCAGCGGCCCGCGATAGTATTTCAGATCAGATCATCGGCTTGCGGGAAGTGGCTACGGCCGAAGGCGAGTTTACCGAATGCTTGACGAATTACTCGGCCGCTCTTAACGACACAATATATCAGTTGCACGGCATCTCATCTGAGTTGTGTCTTAAGAGCCGCGGTGAAGGGGATTATCCATATCGTCGTTACCGAGCAGACATGGACTCATACAAAGAATCCGTTGAGCGTTACAGGCAGATCGGGGATCGTCTCAACGTTCTGTACCGAACGATGGCAGAATAATCAAACTGAGACACTACCCCGTGTCCTGGATTGACAGACACCCACATCGGCGCGATCATCAGGATTTCGTTTCATTGCTACTCGGACCCCAAGTGAGTCTGGATCCTGTGGGAGAATGAGCCATGCAGCGTCAACGCGGCGGCTTGATTCCCATCGGTGATGCCCTCTCCGGCATGGGCGGACCGATGAAGTCGATCCGCGAAGCCTCGCCCCAGGCGTTGCGCCACTTCACCCGCTTCGATCAGGTGAACCAGCTTGTCAGCGCCAGCGAAGCGGATGCCTCCCTGGGCTTCATGGCGCGTATGATGGCGCTCAGCATGGGGGCTTCGGATTGGGAATTATATACCCTAGTGACGAAGACCCTTCTGTCGCTGCTTCCTGGGCTTTTCAATCAGTCGAATCTTGACGGGATGCATCAGGGCTTTGGCCAAGTCTTCCAGAGTAGGTTCCCCGCCGCCTTTCTTGTGAACGGAGAAACTCTCTTCCATTTCGTGTTTGGTCGGCTGGTAGCTGCTCTTCACAAGCTCAACTGTCTTGGGTTTTGTTTTATTCATGGACTTCGAAACCCCTCTAGTTTACCCGAGCATTTCCCGGGGGTAGCTTCCCTCGCTCCTTCAGGATCCTCTCGTAGTCCGCCCTGTAGAGGCTGCAGCGAGCCAAGCCAAGAGCTTCCTTCATAGTCACGTAGATCTGCCTAGGGATGTAGTCGTGTCCAACGTTCCTGTTTCGCCGGATCCCGAAGCGCCCGATGTAAGTGCCTTCGATTCGCACCACAACGTTCGTGTGCTTGCTGCCCTCTGAGATCTCGGCCTGCAGCTTGTTGGCGATCATGAGTGCCGAATCGGCGGTGAGCACAGGCTACGTCCTGACAATGTATGTGCTGAGAATCTGGCGCTGCACAACAGCGTCTGGCACCATATTTCGCTGCCTGAGGAGAACGTCGAAAGTCTCTAAAATCTCAGCCACGAGAGCCTGCAAGGCATCGTTGCTGTCGCTTCCAGACATCGCGATGTTCGCCTCGCGGAACGACGCTTCGAAGTCTCCGATCCCGACTCTCCTAATCTCCACAGGAATTGGCTGCAGAATACAGTAGCCAGCTTCACCTAGATTGTCGATCCGGGTGTGCTCAATGTCCGGTAGGGCTTGGGCCGCGCTGGGGAACTGGAACAGCCGAAGCAGTAAGGGATCAGCCGTAGACTGTTCGGCATTGAACTCGAACTCGCCAGATGATGCCACAAGTCCGAACTCGAACAACCTGGCGTAGGCATGATTCGACGTAAAGTCAACGAGTGGTACCGCGTCAAGCCAGTCGGTCGTCTGTTTAGTGGGTCGTAGGAGTGTCTCGCTCACTGTCACCGCCCCCCTTCTTTAGCGTCCGTTCACGGACCTCGCGCGCCTTCTCCAGAAGCCAGTGGCCGATGCTCTCCGCTTGTTCCGCAGTGAGCACCATGCCTACCAAAACCTTGCGCCGGATTTCGCCCGTCGGTGGGCGCCTGACTTCCTCTCCGAGTTGGCCGCCCGGTGTCACCGCGTGGGCAACCACCTCCGGTAGCGCATAGGACTCGTGGAAGAGGTCCACCAAGATGTCGCTCCGTGGCGTCACCCCACCCCAGACTCCGTTTACCGGGATGAGGCGGTAGTCCTCGTCCTTTTCGAAACGGAACATGATCTTCGTTGGTGTATCCAAAATCTAATCCTTGAGTTTGAGGTTTTCAGCAACCTGCTATACAGCCTTACTTCTCTCGCCTTGATCCCACCAAATCCCTGTAGCGAAGCTGGGCATTCTCCATCTGCTGCGCGATAGCCGCCATCTGTTCGAGAGTGTCCATCTCCCGCATGTTGTGCCGCCCCACGAACTCGTCTACGTAGCGGTGCAGATGCTTTGGAGAAAGCCGGTGAAAAGTGCCCTTGTGGGCGCGCTTCAGCGTCGCCCAGAAACTCTCAATTCCGTTCGTGTGAACCTGGCCCCGCACATACTCTGCCACGGAGTGTTTGACGGCTTGGTGATTCGGGAGATTCGTATACGCCCTTGCGTCATCGGTATAGATCGTTGTTCCCGGAACGACCTTTCCCATGACGAACCCCTTAAGCGTGTCGCCTTCTGTGTCCTGGACTACCTGAGCTGAAACCCGGTTCGTTGCCCGATCCCTTACTCCTACCACCGCCACTTTACCGATTGCGCCCCGGCCTGTCAAGTTGGCACGGACCGATTTGGGCATGTTCCGGCGGCGGCCTCCAAAATACGTCTCGTCGCAGCGTAAGACGCGTCGATCGTCGCTATCTTAGCGCTACGGATGAGGGATGGGACGGGCAGGCCCGCCATCTTCAGATTGGCGACCGGAACATCGTCGGGCCAGCCTCGGTTCTCGGCGCTGGTAATCATGACAACCCACAACAGTATGAGCTTCAGACCATCCAGCGACCTTCAGCGTCTTTATTGATAGGGGCTAGAGCCCGATAAGGACGCCATGGAGGTCAACACCCGATGGGTGAAAAAGAAAACAAGCCGTTTCAGCTCACGTTCAATGGATTTCTCAAAGTCGATTTCCAAGGATCGCGAGTCACCTCGGATGGCGGTCTGATTCTCGTTCGCGAACTGGATGAACGACTCGGACTCGGGAAGCTGATCGACGAGCATCTCAGCGACTCGCGACAAGGCTTGAACAAGAAGTTCCCGCTGGCCGATCTGCTGCGGCAGTCGGTCTACAGCCGACTCGCTGGCTACGAGGACCTCAATGACGCCGTTCGAGTATCCGCCGATCCGACCTTTCGCTTGATCGGCTCGAAGAGGAACTGGGATCGCGGAGCAGCCTTGACCTCGACGCTGCATGGCTTCGAGACCGAGATGCTGGCGAGCGAAGAGAACTTGCTGGGGCTGATGGCAGTGAACCGGGAGCTGGTCGCGCAAGCCGAAGCTCCCGACGGTTCAGACCGCGTGGTGCTCGACATGGACTCCACGGAGAGCCCCGTCCACGGCCAACAGGAAGGCAGTGCCTACAACGGCCATTTTGAGTCCCTCTGCTATCACCCGCTGTTGCTGTTCAACCAGCACGGCGACTGCCTAGGCGCGAAGCTGCGTCCCGGCAACGTGCACAGCGCCGAGGACTGGGACGAGCTGCTACTGCCGGAGATCGAACGACAACAGGCGGAGGGCAAACAGGTGACGTTCCGCGCCGACGCCGCCTTCGCCAAGCCCGAGATCTACGAGGCGATGGAGGAGCGCGGCGTGGACTACGTGATTCGCATCCCGGCCAACAAGAGCCTGGAGCTGGAGATCGAGGACATCCTGTTTCGGCCACCGGGCAGGCCGAACGCCAAGCCCCTAGTGCGCTACAAGAGTTTTCGCTATCAGGCCGAGAGCTGGTCGAAGGCAAGGCGAGTTGTCGCCAAGGTCGAGCATCACCAGGGCGAACTATTCCCGCGCGTCGGATTTGTCGTGACGAGCATGAGCTTGCCGAGCCGCTCGGTCGTGCGGTTCTACAACAAGCGCGGCACGGCGGAGCAGTGGATCAAAGAAGGCAAACAGGCCACGCACTGGACCCGCTTGTCGTGTCACCGCTTCCGAGCCAACGAGGTACGGCTGCAACTCAGCGTGCCGGCCTACAACCTGGGCAACCTGTGGCGGCGAAGGGTGCGAAGTCGCGCCGCCGCCCCTCCAACCAGACCTTCCAAACGGTGACGGCAATAAGCCCGGACAGCATGACGGCAACGAAGGGCGAAACGTAGTACCACAGCACCAGCCAATCGAAGAAATTGGGGGTGTGGTAGTTCACCAAAGCAAGCAAGGGGTTTTCATCAAGCGACGGGAAGGGACGCCGTACAAAGCTCCACACGGCATACCACAGACCGGCGAAAAAAAAGAGCACCAGAGCCGGAAGCGCTACAACGAATTGCCCGGCGCGAAACACGGCCCAGCCCAAGAGCATGAAACCTTGAAACACGCGCCACCCGGCCCAGCCCAAGAGCACGAAACCTTGAACTACCAGCCAGCCCGCGACGGCGAAAACCCGGATCGGGTTTTTCCAGTTCATCGGGCCGGCGGGCCGGTGCCAAAGCTCTGTCAAATAAGGGCCGACCTCGCGCCATTTCATGGGTCCGTCTCCGTGTTTTCAGCCTTCCCGCAGGGATAAATGAGGACGAGAGCGACCCCATGGGGCCGGGATAGAGGTATGTGACTCAGTACCGCTATCCGGGGTCACACGCCCCCCCGCTTTTAGGGGGGGTCGCTCTCGTCCCCGCCTTTCTCCCGCGTTCGTAGCGTGTGGGCCGATTAACAGCTGATAACCACAGCTGAATGAGAGAGATAGCAAAATAGAGCGTTGTAACACCGTAGCTCCGAATCGTGTGACACCCCCCCTCTGAACGTGTCACAAAAACCATGCGGCCCCCAGTCACACTCAAAACCGCCGGATTTACGCCTCTCTCAGCCGACCTCATCCCGATCCGCAAACCGGACGGCCCGCCATGTCGAATAGTCGTCAATCGAGACTCCTTCCGTGACCTTGGCTTGGGGGAGACGTTGAAGTTCCACAGACCGTCTCGCAGCTTTGGCGAATCCTCCGTACCGGGCTAGAAATTCCCGGTCCTTGCGGGTCATCGCTTCGTCTATCGCCTTGATCTCCTGCTTCACCGTCAGCCCTTCATCGGGTGTCCCTGGCTCCGCCGCCGCCCATGCTTCAAGCACTCGCGCCGTCCGATCCACGGTGGCATTTTCAACCGCAATTCCGATCACCCGAACCTGCCGCCCCTTCTTGCGGAGCGCATCCCAAAGCGGCCCATGCGCGGCTCCCCACGAGTGGAGTTCGGTATCCGGAAGCTGTGAGTAAATTACTGAAACATTTGGTTGAGAAATGTCGTAGTCGATTTAGACTAGGACATGGGCGATACAACAACTCCGCGCTACATTCCGATCAACCGCGATCAGCAAATCCTTCAGCCGCTCGACATCGACAAGCTCATCGCAGCCGACCACCCGGCCCGCAAAATCTGGGCCGTCGTCGCGCAACTCGACCTGAGCCGTTTCGAACAGGACATCCAAGCTGTCGAAGGCCGCGCCGGCCGCAACACCTTCCCACCCCAACTGCTCATCTCCATCTGGATCTACGCCTATTCGAAAGGTCTGCACTCGGCACGCGAGATCGAGCGCCAAACAGCCTACGAGCCCGGCCTGCAATGGCTCGGGGGGTTGCGCACGGTCAATCATCACAAACTGTCGGACTTCCGCGTCGCCCACGGCGAGGCCTTGCGCGAGTTGTTCACGCAAGTGCTCGCCATGCTCACGATGAACAAACTCATCACTCTCGAACGCATCGCCACCGACGGCACCAAAATCCGCGCCCACGTCAATAAGAAAAGTTTCTCCCGAGCCGAACGCATCCGGCGGCATTTGAAACTGGCCCAACAACACGTCGAAGAATTGGAACGCCAAGAAGCCGAGGAGCAAACGACCCGGCGACAACAATCGGCCCGCAGCCGCGCCGCGCGCGAACAACAACAACGACTCGAAGAGGCGCTGGAGGAAATCCAACGTTTGCGGGCCGAGAAGAAACACAACAAGAAGAAAGAGCCGCAAGCCTCGACGACCGACCCCACGGCGCGCTTCATGTGGACCTCCGATGGCGGCGTGGCCCCGGCCTACAACGTTCAACTCTCGTCGGATGCCGCGCACGGTTTGATCGCCGACGTCACCGTCGTCAACGATCCGCAAGACGCCCAACAACTCGCGCCGGCGGCGAATCGTTTGCGCGAAACGTTCGGGCGTTATCCCGAACAAATGTTGGCCGACGGCGGTTATACCAACAACGAAACGGTGGTGGAGATGGCCGAGCGGGAAGTGGATTTCTACGGGGGGTTCAGCGGCCGCGCGCGCAAGCCGAGCGGCCGGGCCGTGCAACGCCACGCGGACTATCACCAGGACCGTTTTCAGCATGACGAAGCGACGAACGAGTTTGTTTGTCCGGAGGGAAAGCGGTTACGGCACAAGCAAACCAGAAACTACGGCAAGGCGCGGAGCCAAGACGTCTGGGCCCGCATTTTCAATTTGATGTATGAGCTTCAGACCATCCAGCGACCTTCAGCGTCTTTATTGATAGGGGCTAGAGCCCGATAAGGACGCCATGGAGGTCAACACCCGATGGGTGAAAAAGAAAACAAGCCGTTTCAGCTCACGTTCAATGGATTTCTCAAAGTCGATTTCCAAGGATCGCGAGTCACCTCGGATGGCGGTCTGATTCTCGTTCGCGAACTGGATGAACGACTCGGACTCGGCCAGCTGATCGACGAGCATCTCAGCGACTCGCGACAAGGCTTGAACAAGAAGTTCGCGCTGGCCGATCTGCTGCGGCAGTCGGTCTACAGCCGACTCGCTGGCTACGAGGACCTCAATGACGCCGTTCGAGTATCCGCCGATCCGACCTTTCGCTTGATCGGCTCGAAGAGGAACTGGGATCGCGGAGCAGCCTTGACCTCGACGCTGCATGGCTTCGAGACGGAGATGCTGGCGAGCGAAGAGAACTTGCTGGGGCTGATGGCAGTGAACCGGGAGCTGGTCGCGCAAGCCGAAGCTCCCGACGGTTCAGACCGCGTGGTGCTCGACATGGACTCCACGGAGAGCCCCGTCCACGGCCAACAGGAAGGCAGTGCCTACAACGGACACTTCGAGTCGGTCTGCTATCACCCGCTGTTGCTGTTCAACCAGCACGGCGACTGCCTAGGCGCGAAGCTGCGTCCCGGCAACGTGCACAGCGCCGAGGACTGGGACGAGCTGCTACTGCCGGAGATCGAACGACAACAGGCGGAGGGCAAACAGGTGACGTTCCGCGCCGACGCCGCCTTCGCCAAGCCCGAGATCTACGAGGCGATGGAGGAGCGCGGCGTGGACTACGTGATTCGCATCCCGGCGAACAAGAGCCTGGAGCTGGAGATCGAGGACATCCTGTTTCGGCCACCGGGCAGGCCGAACGCCAAGCCCCTAGTGCGCTACAAGAGTTTTCGCTATCAGGCCGAGAGCTGGTCGAAGGCAAGGCGAGTTGTCGCCAAGGTCGAGCATCACCAGGGCGAACTATTCCCGCGCGTCGGATTTGTCGTGACGAGCATGAGCTTGCCGAGCCGCTCGGTCGTACGGTTCTACAACAAGCGCGGCACGGCGGAGCAGTGGATCAAAGAAGGCAAACAGGCCACGCACTGGACCCGCTTGTCGTGTCACCGCTTCCGAGCCAACGAGGTACGGCTGCAACTCAGCGTGCCGGCCTACAACCTGGGCAACCTGTGGCGACGGCTAGGGCTACCGCAACGAATCAAAAGCTGGTCGCTAACGAGTTTGCAACACAGGTTGATGAAGACGGGTGGTAGGCTGGTCAAGCATGCGCGGTACTATTGGCTGCTGCCGGCCGAGGGGCATCTGAACCGCAGGCTGTTCGGCGACATGCTGCACAGGATCTGGGCGCTGCCGCTGCCAAGCGGGTAGCGTTGACCGGGCGAGGATCAACAGTTTTCGGCTCCAAAAGGTTTCGCAAGGAGCAGTGTCGGCCGGAGCGCCGTTCAGCCCGCTCAAGCAACGTCTGTGAGCGGATGGACGAGCCCTGGCGCCTACCGGCGGAGGTCATGTGCAGGGTTCAGCGCGAAAAGACGTGGTCTTCGGGGCAGCGCGGGTGTATACTTTCACCGTCCCAGGGCCAAAATGGAAATCCTGGCTGGGAGGCCGCCGCCGAAGACTGCCGCGGGTGCGAGGCGCGGTCGCTGTGTTGCCCGGATGTGAAGGCAAGCAAGCAGGGACGCAGTATCGCGGTGAGCGAGGTGCATGTCGCGGTCGAGAAGTTTGACGAGAAGATGCGGCCGCCCGAAGCACAAGCGCTTAATAAGCAACGAGCGCCGTTGGCGGAATTTCCCAATGCCTGGATCAAAGACAAATCGAAGTTGCGACGCTTTGCGACACGCGGGTTGGAGAAGGTGAAATGCGAAGCGTATTGGGCGGCGTTGACCTTCAATTTGCAGCGGATGTTCCGGTTGGCTCCCGAAGTGCTGGCGACTGGGTAGTCGCCCACCCGCCGGCGGCGGGTGCGTCAAGCCCCCCGCGGCGAAAGGGCGACCGCCGGCGCGGGGTGAATTCGATCAGCGTAGCCCTCGTCTTTTCCTATCGACCCACCGTCGCCTTGCGACTACCGTCGGGACTCGGCCCGGCAAGTAGCGCCGCTTGGTTGGCGGCAGTAACTCCGGCGGTGTTGGCTTGCCGTTGTTGCCGCGCCCGCAAGGCTCGAGCCGCCGCTGCCCGCTTGGTTTCGGCCCGCATCGTTTCCTCGTCCACCCGTGCGGTCATCTGAGCGGTAAAGCTGCGGGGCGCGGTTGTGGCCGTCTCGGTTGCTCCGGGAAGTTCCGTTGGCTCCCCGCCGCCGAGCCAAATCCAGTAGGTCAGGAACAGAAGAACGAAAACCGTGATGGCTCCCACACCCCATTGAGTGACGACGCCGCCGGGGAGCGATCCCGCTGGTTTTACGTAGAGCCGCTTCCACTCGATCATGGCCCGATCTCCGGCAGGGCGAAGCGCCAGCGTACTTTCTGTTTGCCGATCCGCAACCAGCCGTGGCCCAAAACGTGACGGGCGATATACAGCCCGTCCTCGCCGAGGTCGTAAGCCACGAGCGCCGGTTTACCGTCCTTTTCTTCGTACAGCGCGGGCGACTCCTGGGCGTTGGAGCGAAGGTAGGTAAACTGCCCGTCGTGCCACATTCCCTCGACCAGGAACGGCCACTTGCGCGCCTTGTCCTCCAATCGGTAGGGAAACTTGAGCCGCGTGGGATAGTCCGCCCGGAACGCCTCGCTCTCGCCCGCCGCCCGCGCCGCCGTGTCCGCGATGCGGCTATCGGCGTCCATCTGCGCGGCCTTGGCCGTCTTGATGGCGGTCTCCGCCATTTGCTGATAGGCGGCAACCTGTCCGCGAGCTACAAAGGCCGGTTCATGTTTCGTCGGCGAGATTCGCGGATCGGCCTCCCCCTGTGGGTCGATGCGAACGACAAGATGTGGCCGGCCCTTGCTTTGCTCGGTGACAAGGAATGAGTAGATGCGCCCGGATTCGCAGACCAGCGCCACGTTGGTCGTGACGCCCTCGGCAATGGGCTTGAGGAACGCCAGATTCGCGGCTCCGGTCAGGTGCCAGTATTCGGAATCTCCGACTACAAAATCCAGCACGTTTTCCGTTTGGGGAAGCACGATAACGGTGGTGTGCCGGGTCTTGGCGCGAATCTGTACGATTTCATCCCGGCCTCCGTCAACGCGCAATACCGGCCCGCCGTCCTGAGCGGTCAGCGGGATGGTGAGCGCCACGAGCGCCGCCGTGACGAGTGTAAGGATTTTCAACATGAGCTACCTCCTGGATAGGTGTTCAATGGCCTCGACGAGGCCGTATTGTTCGACTGCCTCGGCGCGCTTGTGAGCATCGACGGGCGACGAGGTATAGAGCCAGTAACTGGCCGGATCGACTTCAAGCCGCAAGATACCCGCCGCGTCGGTGCGACGTAGATAAAGCTCCCGCTTGGGGATCAAGCCTCGAATGGTATTGACTTCGGAAGGGTTGAGCCGGAAGGTTTCGGCGGCTTTGTCCGGCAACTCCGGGTTGGCGAAAAACAGCTTGGTCGGCATGGATTCGAGCAAGGCTTCCGCCCCCGCGGTCCCGGTCACGTCCACGGCGCTTTGCGTGGCGATAATCAGCGCCGCGTTCTTCTTGCGCCATGTCTTCGCGGCTTCGGCAAGATAGGAAAGCACAGCCGGGTCTTGCAAGTAGCGCCACGCTTCATCGACCACCATGAGCTTTACCCTGGCCGTCTCGTCGGGGTTCTCCAAAGCCAGCCGCAACCGTTCCAGAAGGTAGAACAGCGCCGCTTCGCACAAGTCCTCATGCTCCGCCGCGCCCGCCATGTCGATCACCTGCCAGTCCTCGAAGTTGAGGTCGTCAGCGTCCGCCGCGTTATCGAAATATCGACCCCACGCGCCGTCTCCGTGCCAGCGCCCCAGAGCGGGCCACATCCTTGAGGGAAGCGAACGGACCAGCACCCCAAGGGTCCGGCGTTGGGGCGCGAAGGCATAGAGGTCTTCGACGCGGGCGCGAATCTCGCTGGGGTCTTCCCCGCCGAGTGTCCAGCCGCCGATTCGCAAGAGGCGCGAAATCCACCCGGCAAGGAATCCGAAGGTCCGCTCCCCCGCCGGAAGCGAGAAGGGCCGTAAGCGAAACCCGCCGCCCGTGTCGCCTTCCGGGGATAGCTCCATGTAGCCTCCGCCTAGAAACTGGGTCAGCCAGCGGTAGGAGCCGCCTAGATCGAGAATGAAAATACGCGGATCGTATTGCAGGGCTTGAACCAGAAGGAAGTTGAGCGCGAAGGATTTACCCGCGCCGGTCGCGCCAAGCACCAGCGTATGTCCCACGTCTCCTTTGAACAGATCGTAGTAGTAGGGGGTTCTCCATTGGGTTTCAAGGATCGCTAGGGCCGCTTTCTTCAAGTGGCCGCTGCGCGGTGTTCCCACCGGAGGACCGAAGATCGGAGCCATCGAAGCAACCGCGCCCGCCGATACAAACACGGATCGGCATTGCCGCCGTCGCGGTTGCGCGGGCATCCGCGAAAACCACGCCGGAAGCTGCCCGTAACCCTCCCGGATCACCTTGGCGTCGTGGCTGGTAAAGATGCGCCGGATATCTCCGTCCAGGCTCTCGGTAACGGATAGCGGGCCGTGGATCGCCACGGTCAGCGCGAAGTCGCCGTAGGCGATGCCGTCCGTCTCCAACTCGACCAGGGCATCGCCCAGGCGCTCCGATTCCGCCGCCGCCGCCGAGTCCACCATCGCCGCCGCGCTGCCTTCGGTTTCTTGAACGTGGGCGGACATCGAGTAGCGCTTCGAGAAGTAATGGCGCTGCGCGCCCCGGATTTTGCGCCGGGCCGTATCGAGGCCCCGCGGACGCCATTCGAGCGTCACCGTCATGGTGGCATCGAGCCGGTAAAGCGCCTGTAGAAGATTCGCCTTCGCCGCTGCGGGTGGCGAGAGAAGCGAGTAGAGAATGACAGGCTCCCCGTCCAGGCGCAGATTGCGCCGCTCCGCTTCGAGTTCGGAGACGGCTAGCCGCCAATTCATGCCGCTGCCGGTCGCGCCGTCCCAAAAAGAGCCGGGCCGGTTGGTGAGCTCATTCAAGACCCCGGACGCTTCCGCCGCGTCAAGCACCCGTATCGGCGTCAGGTCATCGACCAGCGCCCGGCTTGCTTCGACCAGTTGCCGGAAGCTCCCCGCCGCGCCCTCGATAGAGGATTCAAGGTAAACCGATTCATGTTGATTGCGCCGCCGGGCCATCCAGTTCTTGGCATAGGCCATCCACCACGGCCCGCCACTCTTTTGAGTGGTGACGGCGGATAGGCCCGGATCATGCGCCCATGCGACATAGGCGCTAACGCTCTGTACCCGTTTTTCAAGGAACGCCCGGCGCTTGCGCCGTCCAAGCGCGGCAACGCTCGATGCTTCGTCATCGCCTTGGTCCTCGAATTGGATGGGACGCCGGAGCAAATAGAAGTAAAGCCGGGTCCGCGAATCCACCCCGCTCAACATCCGTTGCCAGCGGTCAATCACCCGGTCCAGTTGTTCGGGTGTCTGACCGTCCAGGACGCTAGGCGTGAGCCGTGCGATCGACATAAGCTCCCCGGCCCGCGTCAGGCAGGACCGGCCATCTTCGAGCCAGCCCCACCAAGGCAGTTCCTCGGCCAGCGCTCCCGCCGCTTCAAAGTCCGCGAGTTCATTGTTGATATTCACGCGCTATCTCCGAATGAGAAGGGTCCAGGGAGCCTGCGCCCATTTGCCGGGATCGTAGCGGACGCCCGCAGGATTTCAAGCATGTTGGGGTCTTGCTTCCAGGCCCAAAACCCGACGCCGTAGAGCACCGCGAAGATCAATGCGCCCACCACAATGGAGTTGATGGCGTTCCACAAGGCAAGCCCCAACGTGGCGCTCAACAGGAACCAGCGGCGCTCGACGCCCATGATGGTGAGCGGTTTGGAAAGCGCCGGGTATCCGCGCCATGTCTTGCCGCGCTCCATCAGAAGAGCCACGTAAGAAAGTTAGCCGCGCCCATGGCCATTCCCAGGCCGAAGATGATTCCGGCCAGGGCCTTCTTGCTGCCGCCTTCCCCGAAGGCGAACATCAGCCCGCCCACCACGACGGCAATCAAGCTGAGTCCTCGCGCAATGGGTCCGGTGAAAGCGCCCTGCAACACGTCAATCGCTTGTAGCCAAGGGCTTGCTCCCGCTCCTGAGACTGGTGCCGGTGGCGCTTGCGCCATAAGTTCTCCCGCCGAAAGCGCGAGGATGCTCACCAGAAGAACGACGCGCTTCGAGATGGTTGAATGTTTGTTTGTCATTGTGTGTCTCCCTTTTTTTGTTGATTTATCCGCCGGGGAACTGCCCCCGGTCTTCTTGTCCCAGCTTCTCGGCAAGCTCGGTTTGCCGGCCGCCGCCGCGCCGAATGGAGCGTTCCATGAGATCGACTTTGAGGCCGATATCAGCCAAGCCCAAAGCGCGGGCGGCGGCGT
Source organism: Bryobacterales bacterium (assembly GCA_965238125.1). Taxonomy (GTDB): domain Bacteria; phylum Acidobacteriota; class Terriglobia; order Bryobacterales; family UBA6623; genus UBA6623. The sequence continues at coordinate 4,133,384 of OZ250179.1, forward strand.
AGATCACAGCCATCAGCGTGACTATGGCAAGTCCGCCATACCACGCTAGGGACATCCAATAATCGGTGAAGATGATTTGAAAATGAGGTTCGAGATAAGCGAAGTGTTCTCCGCCGACCATCGCGGCGACGGCAATTATGATGGCCGTGAAGCCAACACTGATTTTCCACGGCTGCATTGCGGGAATCTCCTGGTTAGAGTTCGATAGACCCTTTATCTCGTGCGCCGCCGCCGCCGCCGCCGCTGCCCTCGTCCTGGCCGAGGGATCGGGCTATCCGCGCCGAGGCCCGCCCGTTGCTTCCATGCACGGCAAACCCGGCTGCGGCTTTCGCGGCGATACTCTTGGCGCTGTAGTGCTCGGTCGCAACCTCGACGTTGACGCGCCCGCTGCGGCCCTCAACGTCCAGATATTCAAGCTGCGCGTCCGGGTACTCCACCCGGCCATTCTTGACGGGCAGACCTAGTGCCTCCGCCGCCTCCAAACGTGCGGCGTCCGCCGCTTCCTTTCCGCCTCGCGCCCTCGCGCTTTCCGTAGCGCGGGCGATCTCACGCTTGAGTTCGGCGTCAATGCGGACCCGCTTGAGGACGGCTCCCTGTTCGAATAGCTTCATCTGCTCGATCCTCGCGGCGCGAAACACGGCCACGTCATGTTGAAGCTCGCCGGGCTTCACAAGCCCGCTCCATGCCTTCTGTTGGGAATCAAGCCCCTGGTCGCGGGCTACGCGCTCCGCACGCTCCACTCCGCGCTCGGTGAGTGTCAGCACTTTGTAGCTGCCGCCTTGCGGTCCCTCGGCGTTATGCTCCCGGACGTGACCGGCCCGGACCATCTGATCCACGGCCCGCCGCGCCGCGTAGGGGTGTCCCTCGAAGTGAGCGTCTACCACGTCGCGGTAGGCGACGTTGCGGTACATTCCCACATCGGCTATCGCTCGATCCGTGCGGTCCTGGAAGGTCTGCCGCTTCGTCCCACGGGGATCGTATTCGCGCCGGTGGCCGTCGCGCTCGCGGTCCTCGCGCTCTTTGGCGTGATCGCGCCTGGGGCGAGCTTCGGGCCGGGTCCGTGGATCGCTGGTAAAGTCTCGCGGATCAAACACGGTGGCTCCTTAACGGCTCGGCCCTACGTCGTGCTGTTGGGCTTGAGCGGGTTGTTTTTGCGGCGATTGTTTTGGCGTTTGGCTGATCCGCAGCCCGCGAGCATGGGAGTATTCCTGGGTCAACCGCGCCCGCGTCTTTTCCTCGCTCGGCTTCTCAACCTCACGGTCGATGGCGCGTTCCATGAGGTGATCGGTCATCTTCTGCGCGTCTCGCGCCGCTCTATGAATCTCATGCGGGTCTTTTTCAAGCACCTTCACCCAATTCTCGACATAGGCCGCGCCGCGCTGTGGGTCATGTCCCACACCCACGCGCTCCCCGGTCATCATGGCGCTGATCTCGGCCCGCAATTCTTCGCGGGCGTATTCCGGCGATCCAAAGCCGTTGGCTAATCCCTCTTTGAGCGTTTCGCGGTTCATGCGATCCGGGTGGCCGGTTGCATGGCCGCACTCGTGAAGCGCCGTCTGGTAGTAGCCGTTGCGGGTGGGGAATTGGGAGGGCTCCGGGAGCACCACCTTGTCCTCGGCCATCCGATAGTAGGCCCGATCTCCGGCGACGTGCTCGACAGTCGGCCCGCTGGCCGCGATCACCTTCTCGGCGTCTCGATGAGCGTCCCATTCGGGCCGGATTTGGCCTTCTCGCGGCTTCAATTCCAGGCCCTCGGCTTGCTCCACGTTGAACACCGTGTATTGCTTACAGATGGGCCGCTCCCGCTTTTCTTCTTCGTAGATCGTCTTGCCTTCCTTGTTCTTGAGAGTCTTCCCCTGCTCGTCCTTCGCGGCCCGCGCCGTGCGATCCGTGAAGAATAGAACCTGCGTCCCTTTCTCGCCCTTGCGGACCTGTCCGCCCGCTTCCCGAATCTGGTTGTAGGTGCCCCAACGGTTGTCGCCTCGTCCATCGCGGATCGCGCGGCTCATCAGGTAAAGGCTGTTGCCGCCGCTGTACTTGTTGCCGGTTGAGAAGTTTTCGGCGCTGATCTGTTCTCCCGGCTTCCACGGCTTCTGCCACGGCGCAACACCGCGCTTGATCTGGTCAATGATTTCGTTGGAGACTTTCTTCGCGTAGTCTTCCCCGCGCTGCCAAAAGGATTTCTTCGCGATAGTGCGCCTCCATTCCTAGTCGTGGCGGTCGTACCGCGCCTGGTCGATCTCCGCCACGGTGCCCACGTCCTCGTTCATGGGCACTCCGATCCGCTCCGCCAGTTCCCGCGTCAGCTCGACCGCGAGTCCTCGATTCAGCGCCTCGTGAAATTCAGCCTCGGTGGTGGCCGTGACGTACTTCTCGCCGTTCTCTTCCTTTTTTTGAATCATCGTTTCTCCCTCTCCTGGCCGATCTCCTTCACACGCCCACACACGATGCAAACGGGCCGGGCGACGGTTTCGCGCCGCTCAAACCGGGGCCGATCCTGGAATACCTCCGCCAATGGCGTACGGATTCCCGTTTCCGTCAATGCTTTCTTGATCTTGCCTGATCGAGCACCCCCGGCGGAAGTATGATCTGTCACGCGCCGGAGGCGGCACCGTTCCCGGTATTCCCGCTGGCGCTGGCAATGATCGGCCCGAATCTCCGGGTCCTGCTGGTAGCGGCGGTTGGCACGCCGCCTCTGTTGGCGTCTCATCCGGCGGCGGCACTCATCCCCGCAGTAGACCTGCCCCCGATAGCAGGAACGGCAGATGTAAAACATCACCCCGCAACCCGGCCCTCGGTAAAACAACTGCCGCCACAGCACTTCTCTGGCCATATCCCGCACGATTCCATAGCGCCCTGTGAGCTTTGAAGGGTTGGCGGGTTCTCTTGTGGGTCTTGTCTGGCGGACGCGGGAGCATGGGTCGATTGCCTCTGAGCCGCCGTGTCGGGGTTGTCAAGCGTTACCGATGCGCGTTGTAGGCGAAAGCCTCCGGGACGCGATGACGCGGAGGAATGGACCGTGACCGAGGCGAGGAGAAAAGCGAGGAGAAAAGACTTGCCTTTTGAACCCTGTAATGTATCATGGAGCAATCGGGCCTATGAATGAGGATTAAGCACGCGGGATTGAAGCGCTTGTATGAGCAAGACAATGCCCGGCGGCTGAACCCGGCCCATGTGCGGCGCATCCGACGCATCCTGATTGACTTGGACGTGGCGTTTTCGCGGACAGAGATGGACCGGCCCGGCTATCGCCTACATCGGTTGCAGGGAGACCGGCGCGGCGATTGGAGCGTGCGCGTCTCGGGGAACTGGAGAATCGTCTTTCGCTTTGCCGATGGCGAGGCGGTGGACGTGGATTTGATCGACTACCACTGAGGAGGGAGCCCATGCCTATGTACGCACCGCCGCACCCCGGCGAAATGATCCGAGACATCCTGGAGGATGAAGATGTGGGCTGGACCGTGACCGAGTGCGCCCAGCGTCTCGGCATGGCGAGGAACACGCTTTCACGGCTGCTCAATGGCCATATCGGAATCTCTCCCCGGCTGGCGCTGGCGATGGAGCGCATTGGTTGGGGAGATGCGGATCACTGGATGCGCGTTCAGGCGGCCTACGAACTGGCGCTGGCGCGGAAGCGGGAGGACGCTGCTTGACGTGAGTTCCGAAGCCGTGACGAAGACGGGATCAACCGGCGAACATAGCAGTAGGGTATGGGAGAATAAGCTATGCAGCGTCAACGAGACGGTTTGGTTCCCATCGGTGAAGTTCTCTCTGGCCTGGGCGAGCCGGTGAAGGCACTCACCAAAACCTCGCCACAGACGGCGCACCACTTCACTCGCTTCGATCAGGTGAACCAGTTAGCGACGGCCCGCGAGACGGACCCCGATTTGGGCTTTATGGCGCGGCTGATGGTGCTGTGCAGCTTGCCCCGCACAAATCCTGGTAACCGGACTCAGTATATCCGGCGCAACGGTCCGTACACCTTAGTCATGAGCGCGACAGGGCTTACCAAGCTGCCCTACGGAAACTTCCCGCGACTCTTGTTGGCCTGGGTTTCGACCGAGGCGGTACGGACCCAAAGCCGTGTTCTGGTCCTAGGCCGCTCGCTCTCGGCATTCATGCGCAAGCTTGACATCTATACCCAAAGTGGCGGGCGGGGCGGAGTGCGAACGCGCCTCCGCAACCAAATGCAGCGGCTCTTCAACGCTCATGTCCGGTTGGTCTATGAGCACGAGCACGGCGAAGTCAGCATGAGTTCGTCTGTGGCTGACCGCACCGAGTTCTGGTGGAACGAGCGCAAACCCGACCAGCCGATGCTGTGGGAGAGCAAAATCGAACTCAGCGAGAAGTTCTTCCAGGAGATCATTCAGCACCCGGTGCCGCTGGATATGAACATCCTGAAGGCGCTGTCGCGCTGCTCCCTGGGCCTCGACCTTTACCTCTGGCTAACCTACCGCACCTTCGCGCTGAAGCGTCCGCTACGGATCACTTGGAGGCAGTTGTATTGCCAGTTCGGCTTGGAGCCGGACAAAGCCAGCGACAAGAACACTGTTCAAATGTTCCGGCGCAACGTGGTACGCGAGCTAAAGAAGATCAAGTTGGCCTGGCCGGGCCTGAACTACGCGACGGCTCCGGGCGTGTTAATCCTCTCACCCTCGACGCCTGCCATCGCTCCGGCGCAGCAGCTTCAACTCGTGGAATAGCCGTCAAAGCGCCATTCCCGCACCAAGGCTCGTTTCTACCGGCCCCTTCAAGCGCCTCCTGTGGGTCTAAAGGGTGCCGGAACCTCTGAACGGGAACTTCCCCGGTGAGCGAGGCGGTCATATCGCCGATGACCAAACCATTCGAACAGACAAATTGGTACCACCCGAACAAGATAACGAGGCGCGAGGAGCCATCGACTGAGTTGAAACATTCGAGTCTTAGAGAGTTTTTTCGATCCGAGCGGATTGAAAATCTGGTTCGACTCGCGTCATGAGGACTTCGAGCCGACGATGGAACGTGTGGTAGAAGCCATCGCGCGGGACGACCAGAGATTCGGGATTCATCCTCGTCCGAGGAAGGAAAGGGCGGGGTCACGAAGCCGCCGTCAGAAAACGTAAGATGCGCGGGTGCGCGTGCGACACGTTGCACTCAGCGAGAAGCGCACGTACGCCACCTCAGCTAGGATCTACCTGCAACCCGACCCCATCTAGGCGAACAAGTCATCGCAGGAAGCGTACATACGCCGGGAAGAGGCGACTCTGTGTAGGCCGCGTTGCCAGAGGTAACTTGGGCATCGTCAGCCAGCTCGGCAACGGACCCTCGCCTCAAGCGCACGGTGGCGACAGACGGCCGCCGCCGGCCCTTAGCGACGCACGAACTTGGTGAGTCCCTGGATGGGGCCCACTTCTCCGACGATGATATTGCCCGCTGCGTCGGCGGCCACTCCTTCACCGATTGATCCGACCCCTCCCATCCCCGAGGGCCGCGCCGACTCGTGTGCCGGGATGAAGTACATTACCTCGCCCGTCCGGGCGCTACCGACACGAAGTCCTTTCTTCCAGCCAGGGTTGTAGTTGTCGTCCGACTCGGAGTCAACCGCGTAGAGGACGTCGTTCGCGTCGATGAAGATCCCGCTGTTGCGGCTGAACTGATACCAGGTGTCGAGGTGGGTCCCCTCCTGGTCGAAGATCTGGATCCGCCGGTTGCCACGGTCCGCGATGAACAGGCGCCCCTGCGAGTCCATAGCGAACGAGTGCGGGCCCCGGAACTGGCCGTCGCCGTAGCCCCACGAGCCCCAGCTCTTGATCAAGGTGCCGTCCGGAGCGAATTTGGAGATGCGCCCGATGCTCGTCGGTCCTGCCTCGTCCAGGAACTGAGCGCCGTGCGCCTCGGCCACGAAGATGCTCCCATCCGGAGCGATCTGCACATCCGCCGGCTGAGTGAAGTGGGTGGGTGGGTCGCCCGCTTCACCGGGCGTGCCGAGGGTGAGAAGTGCTTCGCCCTGCGGGCTGAACTTGATGACCGTGTGCCCCCTACCCGACGCGGTAGGGTTCTGTCCCACCTCCGCTACGCTCGCGGCATCGGCTATCCAGACATTGCCTTCGCTGTCCACATCCATGCCGTGAGGCCAGTGGATCAGCCCCCCGCCGAAGGCCTGCACGACGTTGCCATCCGGATCGAGCTTGACGATCGGGTCGAGGTCAGACTCGGCGCACGAGTTGGACCCGCACCGATCCCCAGCCCAGATGTGCACGCCATCGATGTCGACGTCGACGGCGCTCACCGACCCCCAGGAGCGACCGTCGGGAAGCGTGCCCCAGTCCCGGGTCGTTTCGTACGGGTTCGTTCCATCGTTGATCGGCTCGACGGCCGCGTGCTCCGGCGGGCCGGACGCGCCACCCCGTTGGGCGGCGGCGGTCCCCGCCAGGAGCATCAGCACGGCACCAGCGAGGGTGGCGTTCGGCAGGACCCGGCTCCTCGGCCCCGGGAGACGGAGTAGCAATTTGGTCATCGCTCATTTCCTCTCAGCCAGGATTTCCGATTTGGCTCCTCTGACGGCACGAGTCTACACCCTCACCCGGCGAAGCGCAACCATTTCTCCACCCGAAAGAGGCGGCGGCTGAGGCGGGACCGATCGAGCCCCCTTCTTGCCCCTCATGGGGGCTGATCCGCCGCTGCGAAGTCAATTTCGCAGACACCCCTCCGAGCTTCCGTCCTCAGTACACAGATTTCGCATTTGCCAAGTGCGGTGCTAACCACCCGGCACAGGCAGCGCCCAGATCCTCCGCAGCATGTCGCCAAACAGCCGCCGGTTCAGATGTCCCTCGGCCAAGAGCAACCAGTAGTACCGCGCGTGCTTGACCAATCTGCCGCCCGTCTTCATCAACCGCTGCTGCAAGCTCGTCAGTGACCACGTCTTGATCCTGTGCGGCAACCCGAGTCGCCGCCACAGGTTGCCCAGGTTGTAGGCCAGCACGCTTATTGAGTCTCGCAAAATAGAGTGACACCTTTTGGTGTTGCCGTACGTATTCTTATGTATGGGAACACCGAAAGGAAAGCGCCGCGATTTCGAAGCATTGGAGAAACGCCGTTTCGAAGCGATGCGTTTGCTCGATGAAGGACTCAATCAGTCCGAAACCGCCAGGCGTCTGACAGTCGCCCGCCAAACCGTCAGTGAGTGGCGACGACAGTACCTGGCGCAAGGCGAGGCCGGGCTGCGCAAGGCCGGCCGCGCCGGCCGCAAGCCGCTATTAGACGCCACGCAGCTCGAACGCCTGGAGATCCTGCTGCTCGAAGGCCCCGAGGCGCACGGCTTCCCGACGCCGTTGTGGAGCTGTCCGCGGGTGGCTCGTCTGATCCGAGACGAGTTCGGCGTGCGCTATCACGAGGGCCATGTCTGGAAGATCCTGCGGGCGCTCGGCTGGAGCCCGCAACGCCCGGTCGGCAAAGCCCGCGAGCGCAACGAAGAGGCCATCCGCGACTGGAAGTGCAAGAGGTGGCCGGCCATTAAAAAAAAGCCCGCAAACAAGACCGCACGATCGTCTTCATCGACGAAAGCGGATGGAGTCAGAAGCCGCATCGTTGCCGCACCTGGGCGCCGCGCGGCGAGACGCCGCTGCTGGAGTTCAACTTCAATTGGCAGAAGCTTTCGGTGTCGGCCGGGTTGACGTTGCGCAACTTTTACTTTCGGCTCTATCCCGGCGCGATTGGCGAGTTGGAGGTCATCGACTTTCTGAAGGCCTTGGTTCGCCACATGGACGGCCCGTTGATGATCGTCTGGGACCGCTTGCCGGCGCATCGCAGTCGGATGGTGCGAGAGTTCATTGAACTCTCGCAAGGCCATATCGTGACGGAGTATTTGCCGGCGTATGCGCCGGAGCTGAATCCGGTGGAATACATCTGGGCGTACTGGAAACAGCACGAGTTGCCGAACGTCTGTCCGAAGGACTACTGGGAACTCGACGAACGTGCCCGCAAAACGCTGCGGCGCACGCGCCGCAAACCGCGCTTGATTACCGCTTTCTGGAAACAGTCTTCTCTTTGTCTCGATTGACAGGATATTATGCGAGACTCAATAACTGCAAGCGTACCTCGTTCGCCCGGAAGCGATGGCACGACAGCCGCGTCCAGTGCGTCGCTTGCTTACCTTCTTTGATCCACTGCTCCGCCGTGCCGCGCTTGTTGTAGAAACGCACCACCGACCGGCTTGGCAAGCTCATGTTCGTCACGATAAAACCGACGCGCGCGAATAGCTCGCCCTGGTGGTGCTCGACCTTGGCGACAACTCGTCTCGGCCCCTTCCAGCTCTCCGCCTGATAGCGAAAGCTCTTGTAGCGCACTAGCGGCTTGCGGCCGGGCCTCCCCGGCGGACGAAACAGGATGTCTTCGATCTCCAGCTCCAGGTTCTTATTGGCCGGAATGCGGATCGCGTAGTCCGCGCCGCGCTCCTCCAGCGCCTCGTAGATCTCCGGCTTGGCAAAGGCGGCATCGCCCCGGAAGGCGACCTGCTTGCCCGCAGCCTGTTGGCGCTCGATCTCCGGCAACAATAGCTCATCCCAGTCCTCGGCGCTGTGCACGTTGCCGGGACGCAGCTTGGCAGCGAGGCAATCACCATGACCGTTGAACAAAAGCAACGGGTGGTAGCAGACCGACTCGAAGTGTCCGTTGTAGGCACTGCCTTCCTGTTGGCCATGGACCGGACTCTCGGTGGAGTCCATGTCCAGAACGACCCGCTCGGAGTCGTCGAACGCCTCCGCTTGCCCGACCAGCTCTCGGTTCAGCGCCATCAGCCCCAGCAGGTTCTCTTCGCTCGCCAGCATCTCCGTCTCGAAGCCGTGCAGCGTCGAGGTTAAGGCCGCACCGCGATCCCAGATCTTCTGCGAGCCGATCAAGCGAAACGTCGGGTCAGCCGACACTCGGACGGCGTCGTTGACGTCCTCGTAGCCTGCCAAGCGGCTGTAGATCGACTGCCGCAACAGATCAGCGAGCGTGAACTGCTTGTTGGTGCCTTGCCGGGAGTCGCTGAGATGCTCGTCAATCAGTTCTCCGAGACCGAGCCGTTCGTCCAGTTCGCGAACCAAAATCAGGCCACCGTCGGAAGTGACGTGCGATCCCTGGAAATCGACTTTCAACGAGCCGTTGAAACTTAGCTGGAATGGCTTGGTTTGTTTTTCACCCATTGGGTGTTGGCCTCCATGGCGTCCTCATCGGGCTCTAGCCCCTATGAATAAAGACGCTCAAGGCCGCCGGAAGGTCGAGAGGTCTGAATCAAATTGGAAATGCGGGGTAAACGTGTTTCGGCGACCATTTCCTGCTCGCGGTTACGCCGACGGTCGGGCACGTCGAGTGGCTGCCGGTCCTCCACCGTTTCCGACAAGCTCTTGTGCAGCTTCTCGTGCCTGCGGTCCCGAACCGAATTGAGCGCCAGGCGGGTCGCAATCTTGAACAGCCAGGTCGTGAACTTCGCCGTCGGCTCGTAGCTGCCCCGTGCCCGGTACACACGGAGGAACACTTCCTGCGCCAGCTCCTCGGCAATGGACTGATTTTGGACCATGCGGTTCAAGTAACTCACCACTGGGCGCCGATATTTTCCGAGCAAGACCTCGAAGCTTGTTCCGTCCCCTTCCTTAACCTGGAGCATCAATCGGGTGTCTTGCTCCACCGCGGCCGATACTTCCACCTCATTAGAAACCCGGGTCATGTGCGAAAGTTGCGGAAAAATTTCATTTTTTGGCCGTCAACCGCTCTTGGGGCGTGTGAAAAAACTACTGAGTCTCGCATAATATACTGTCAATCGAGACAAAGAGAAGACTGTTTCCAGAAAGCGGTAATCAAGCGCGGTTTGCGGCGCATTCGCCGCAGCGCTTTGCGGGCGCGCTCGTCGAGTTCCCAGTAGTCCTTCGGGCAGACGTTGGGCAACTCGTGCTGCTTCCAGTACGCCCAAATGTATTCCACCGGGTTCAACTCCGGCGCATAGGGCGGCAAGTACTCCGTTGCGATGTGATCCTCGGAGAGCTGGATGAACTCCCGCACCAGGCGGCTGCGGTGCGCCGGCAGCCGGTCCCAGACGATCAGCAGTGGGCCGTCGATGTGGCGCACCAAAGCCTTCAGGAAGTCGATGACCTCCAGCTCGCCGATCGCGCCGGGATAGAGCCGGAAGTAAAAGTTGCGCAACGTCAGCCCGGCCGACACCGACAGCTTGTCCCAGTTGAAGTTGAACTCCAACACCGGTGTCTCGCCGCGCGGCGCCCAGGTGCGGCAACGATGCGGCTTCTGACTCAATCCGCTTTCGTCGATGAAGACGATCGTACGTTCTTCTTTGCGGGCTTTTTTTTAATGGCCGGCCAAGTCTTGCGCTGCCAGCCGCGGATGGCCTCTTCGTTGCGCTCCCGCGCTTTGCCGACGGGCCGTTGCGGGCTCCAACCGAGCGCCCGCAGGATCTTCCAGACATGGCCCTCGTGATAGCGCACGCCGAACTCGTCTCCGATCAGACGAGCGACCCGCGGACAGCTCCACAGCGGCGTCGGGAAGCCGTGCGCCTCGGGGCCTTCCAGCAGCAACGCCTCGAGGCGTTCGAGCTGCGCGGCGTCCAACAGCGGCTTCCGGCCGGCGCGGCCGGCCTGGCGCAACCCGGCTTCGCCGTCACGCCGGTATCGTCGCAGCCACTCGCTGACGCTTTGCCGCGCGACCTTCAATCGCCTCGCTGTCTCGGACTGACTACAGCCTTGCTCGACCAACCGGATCGCTTTGAAACGGCGCTTCTCCAGGGCCTCGAAATCCCGCCGTACGCCTTTTGTATTTCCCATACATACAAAGACGTACGTACCCCAAAAAGGTGTCACTTTATTTTGCGAGACTCAATAGGCGCTGCGAAGGATTAGGGACCGTCCTGAGCGCCGCCAAATAAGTTCTTTTGAATCAATAACCTGCCCCACAGGGATTCGACTCCTCCGAAAATCTTCTTTGTAAGGGTACTGGGCACTACATTGTGTCCGCGAAAAGCGCGAACATCTTGAGCCGTGCAGCGGCGGCAGGAATTTAGCCCAGGGTGGAGCCGAAGGCGGAACCCTGGGTGCCGAATCAAACGAGCTCGAGCCCTGAAGGGGCGACAGGAACGAAGCCTGCCATCCCAACCTGACTCGCCCCCGACGCCCATTTTCATGACGGCATTATGAATCTCGCGCATTCATGGAAACCAGGCCCTCCGGCATTCTTTCATCCCCCCGGGATTCATGCGGCTTGCCCGGATGTGTCGGCTTGGGGGCGCAAGCTCTCCAGAAAATCAATCATCGCGTCGCGGCTTTGGGCGGCCAATTCCGCGCACCCCGCACTCTTCGCCAGCCCGATTCCCCCTTCAATGCCTCCCACAATCATCAGGGCCGTCTTCTCGGGGTCGACATCGGCTCGGACTTGTCCCGAGCGTCGGCCTCGCTCGAGAGCGTCCGCGACGCCCGCTCTCCAGTCCGCGAACAGTTGAGAGATCCGCCGGCGGAAACCTTCGTCGAGGGGCGACATTTCCTGCGCCAAATTGTTGAGCGGACAGCCGAACTCGCAGGCCTGCGCGATCTCTTCCCGGCTAAGGTCGCGCAGCCGACTCGTCAGCCCGTCAATCGGGTCCTCGGCTTCGGCGAGCGGCCGCAACCAACGGCCGCGGATCATCTCGCCGACAACTTCGTCGATGACGGCGTATCCCAGATCCGTTTTCGAAGGGAAGTGGTGGTAGAGAGCGCCCTTGGTGACGCCGGTAGTGGCGAGGATGCGATCAAGGCTCGCGGCTTGGAAGCCGCGGCGGTAGATTTCCGCAAACGCCGCGTCGAGCAGCACGCGCCGAGTTTGAGCCGGGTTTCGTTGCCGCGCCATCATAAGGCCCTACATACCAATCAGTATCCCCGCGGACCCTGGCAGGTGTCAAGACCCGGCGCAGGACACAACACTCCCGCCGTTGCTTTTCCGAAACCCCCTATTGAGCGTACGAAAAATTACGGTATAGCCCGTGAAATCACGAACGGCTGCAGCCGCGGAGCGGCGACGTGAGCCCTAGCCCCGGGCTTCAGCCCGGGGATTCCCTTCGACGCGTCCTTGGCCGTATGCCCGGTCTCGCCTTGTTTTCAGGGCGGAATTATGAATGCCGCGCGTTCATAGAAACGGAACCCCTCAGTAAGCCTCGGTCGCCAACGGGTTCAAGTAAGCCGTCCGGCGAGTGTGAAAGGCTATGTTCGCCAAGTGCGGCGCGCAAACTGCGGAATGTCCGACCTCAACGGGCGCATTGGGCTGTTCGCGCGACTTGACGCAATCGAGAAAGTTCGTCACATGAGGAGGCGTCGGCAGTTGGCCTTCATGGACCAAGACCGGCTCGCGATTGTCTTTCCAGGGCGCGTCGTAGACCTTGTATCCGGCATTGTTCAATACCAAAGTTCCCTCGGTTCCCTCGAAGCGAATGGTCCAGCCGTTCTCGAAGTCGTTGTTATAGTTGAGCGTCCAGGTGGCGATCATGTTGCGGTATTCGTAGGCCGCCGAAAAGACATCAGGCGTCTCGGCGCCGGTGGTGGCGAAAACCTTGCCCACGCAGGTTGCCGCTTTCGGCGTGCCCTGATTCGAGAGCCATTGGATGACGTCCATCAAGTGGGTGCCCTGATCGGTCAGGTTGCCGCCCGAATAACCCCAAAAATTGCGCCATGAGCGAAAGCGCATCGGTTCGAGTGGACGATGCGGCGCGCGCCCTTGGAAGCGTTCCCAGTCCAGCTCGCCTTCAAGCGTCGAGTTATCGAGCGGCCGGGCGAAGATCCAATTCCACTGCGCCTTGGCGGAATAGATCTCGCCGATCAGCCCGTCGTCGATCATCTTTTTCGCTTCCCGAATCCAAGGCGTGCTGCGGCGTTGCATGCCGATCTGCACAATACGGTCGGTGGAGCGCACTTCTCGAATCACCCGGACGCCTTCGCCGATCGAGTGCGTCATGGGCTTTTCGCAATAGACATCCTTACCCGCGTGCACGGCGTCAATCATCATCGGCGCGTGATGGTGGTCGGGGGTGGCGATCAGGACGGCGTCGATGTCGTCGCGGGCCAAGATTTCTTGATAGTCGACATAGCCCTTAGCGTCCGCGCCGGCGACTTCAAGGCCTTTCTCGAGATTGGGCTTGTAGACGTCGGCGACGGCTAAGCACTTCGCGCCGCCAAATTCAATGAATGTATGGGTGACGCCGCGTCCGCGTCCGCCCGCGCCGATCAGCGCGAAGGTGATGCGGTCGTTGGCGCCCTTGGCCGACTGGGCAAGCACCAGCGGCGCGGCTCCGGCGGCGGCGAGAAAGTCACGACGGCGAGTGGGTCGATCAGACATGAGAACCTCCTACGTCAGGCATCCTCGAACCGGGGAAATTGTAGCACAGCGCCGCTCGTCGACCGCTTTGTCGTCGCGGCCGGCTCTCAGCCGTTTGCCCCCCGCGAACCCGCGATCAACTCAAGGCGATCAAAACATCTTCGCCTACGGTTTCCTCATCCAATCCGGCAGCGCCGGCGGCCCACCGGCCGGCCAGGGCGTCCCATCGTTCCAGGCAGTGAGCTTGCGTCGCAGTGCGGCCTCCACCTCGGCATGCTCCCCCCGCCCCGCGAGATTACGGTACTGGTAGGGGTCTTTTTCGAGATCGAAAAGGCAAATCCTCTCCGCTCCCGGCTCGTTCGAAAAATACGGCCATTCGTCGATGAATTTCGTGTCGCGGATTTCCATCCCATACAGGTGCGTCGGGGTGCGAATCCCGATGTGGTAAAACTCCGTTTCGATGACGGCATGGTTGCGCGGCAAGGTTTCCGTCTCGCCGCGCAAGACCGGCAGCAAGCTTTGCCCGTCGACGTGTGCGGCTCCTTCGAGGCCGGCCAGATCGAGCAGCGTCGGCATGACGTCGATCATTGAGGCGATTTGGCCGCGATTGACCCGCGGCTCCAGCCCCGCCGGATAGCGATAGACCATCGGCACGCGGCAGGACTCCTCCAACAGCAGATCTTTGTTGAACCAATGATGGCTACCGAGGTTTTCGCCGTGATCGGACGACAAGACAACGATCGTGTTGTCGGCGACGCCGGCCTGTTCCAGGGCATTCATGACCTCGCCGACCAAGTCGTCGGCCGCCGTGACGGCGCCGTAATAGTAAGCCGTGAGATCCCGCACATCAAACCCCTCGGGTAGCTTATCCGACTCACGATCGGGGACAGGGGTGGGGACGTTCCGGAAGATGTAGTCCCAGATCGTATAGACCTTGAACCACCACTCGTCGTAGGCCGGCTTACCGTCGATGAGAACATTGGGCCGTAGCGGGACGGTGTCGGGATCGTACATCGTCACGTACTTTTCGGGCAGATTGCCCGGGCCGATCGGCATGTGCGGCAGCTCAATCGTGTAGTAGAGGAAGAACGGTGCATCGTCGCCGGCATGGGCATCGGCCCGGTCGGTGATAAATTCGCGGACCTTGTCGCCCAGAAAATCGAAGATGAAACCCTCGACGAAAGTCTCGCGAGCGTTCTCGACCGACAGCTTCGAGTTATTGCGGTCATTTTCCAAGAACGTGCGGCCGTAGTATTTCTCGGCGGGGTCCGCCGCGTGCAGGGCGTAGTCGAACCCAAGCAAGAACGGGTCCGACGGCATGTGCCACTTGCCGATGGCCGCGGTATGGTATCCGGCCTGTTGGAAAAGTTCGGGCAGGGTCGGGTCGAGCAGGGCCGTACGCTCGTCGAGCGACCCTTCGTCGGCCGGTTCGTTGCCGACCGCGCCAAGAGCCCTGCGGCTGTATTGGCCGCTCAGCAGCGCGGCGCGGGCGGGTGTACACAGCGGGTTGTTCGTGATTCCCAACTCGAAGCGGACGCCGCTTTCGGCCAACCGGTCCATATGAGGCGTGCGAACAAAAGAATTGCCGTAGCTGCCCAGCGCATAGAAAGCCATCTGATCGAGAAAAATGACGACGACGTTGGGCCGATCGATACCCGGGCCACAGGCCGGAGTCAGGGCAACGGTAACAAGGGCCGCGGCGACGAGCGGCACGGCAAGGCGGATCGAGCGGCCGGGGACTGCGGAAAACTTGAGCATGGAATGATCCTACCGCTGTCAATCCTCATTTTTCACCACATGGCGAGGCGAAGTGCGTCACGCGCCGGTCAGCTGCACGAGCCCTGTAAGGGCGGCGGGAGCGCCCTGGCACCCATCTCTATGGCGTTATGAAATGGCGGATTCATTGAAAATGAGGCTGCCCCCGATTTTTTCACAGCCCCTCAGCCCCTTCGCTCGCAACGACACGAACGGCAACCCGCGGTTGCCGAGAAATCAACTCACGCACGAGAAACAGGAGTGCTACGATGGCGTCTGTTTATCGTCATAACCCCAGCTCGCCACGGACACCCCGATGAAAATCACCTCCATTGAAACGCTGCATTGCGACGCCGGTTGGCGAAATTTTTCATTCCTCAAGCTGACCAGCGACACGGGCCTCGTCGGCTGGAGCGAGTTTCAGGAAGGCTTCGGCTCGCCCGGAGTCACCGCCGCCATCGAAGGCCTGACGCCCGTCGTCCTCGGCAAGGATCCGCGCCACACCGAATCGATCTACTGGGACCTCTACGCCGCCACCCGCCCGGCTGTCGGCGGCATCGCGGGCGAAGCCGTCGCCGCTGTCGAGAACGCGCTGCTCGACCTGAAGGCAAAGCACTACGGCGTGCCTGTTTTCGAGCTGCTCGGCGGGGCGCTGCGAGAGCGCATTCGCGTCTATTGGTCGCATTGCGGCACCTATCGTATTTCGCGCCCGGACGTGCATGACTGCCCGCCCCTCGAGTCGCTCGACGACGTGAGAGAGCAGGGCCGCGAAGTCAAAGAAAAAGGATTCACGGCACTCAAGACGAATATTTTCCAATTCGACCCCGAGCCCAGGCTCTTCGCTCCCGGATTCAATCGGCCCGCCGGTTACCACGAGCTGAACGCCGAACGCAGCGTAATTAACGCCCTCATCGCTCAGCTGGAAGCTTTCCGCGAAGGCGCCGGACCCGACATCGACATCCTGCTCGACTTGAATTTCAACTTTAAGACCGAAGGTTATTTGCAGCTCGTTCAAGCGCTGGCGCCGCTGGGGCTGTTCTGGATCGAGATCGACAGTTACGATCCCAAGGCGCTCGCCTTGGTGCGGCGGCGCAGCGCGACGCCGATCAGCTCATGCGAAACCCTGATCGGGCTTCGTGAATTCAAGCCCTACTTCGCAAATCAGTCGATGGATGTCGCGATTATCGATGCCGTCTGGAACGGCGTTTGGCAGTCGATGAAGATCGCGTCCGCCGCCGAGGCGTACGAAGTCAACATCGCTCCGCACAACTTCTACGGCCATTTGTCATCGATGATGAACGCGCACTTTGTGGCGGCGGTTCCGAACTTCCGCATCATGGAAATCGACATGGACGAGGTACCTTGGCGGAGTGAGCTGTTCACGGCGGCGCCTGAAATCGAGGACGGCTACTTGACTGTGCCGACGACTCCCGGCTGGGGAACCGAGCCCAACGAGCAAGCGCTCAAGGCACACCCGCCCCGGCAAACCGACGGCCTCCTCGGCCTTGCTAAGCCCGCCGCCTCGAACTGAGGACGAGTGTGCCACTCGGCAGCCCGCCGTGCAAGCACGTTCGTACGAAACTAGGCGACTGAAGTGGGTTCGCGGTTGGCCTCCCAAGAACAGACTCGCGAGCGTATGGCGCATTACCTCTAGCCCGCTTTTCTCACCGCGTGGCGAGGCAAAGTGCATGAAAGGTCCGTTAGTACGAGGCGCGCGCCGCTTGACGCGCGGAGGCGTACTTGAACAGTACGGTGAGCACGGCGAGCAAGCGCAACGAAGTAATGGCGGGCCTATCGTGTGCTTTGCTCGTCAGGCGGTGAGAAATGCGGGCTAAACCTTGTGAAGTCGCGAATCATCTTGAGCCGCGAAGCGGCGGCGGGAACTGTACAACCCGGCACATGGTGAACCGTAGCCAAGGGTGGAGCCGAAAGGCGGAACCCTGGGTAGCCACCACCCCGAGGAAAGCCCTGAAGGGGCGGCAGGAAACGCCCTCGCCCCCATTTTCATGGCGATCTTTATGAACGCCAACGTTCAGAGAGACGGGCTCCTCCAAAAAACGGCCCCGGAACGTCTTCGGATCCCGATGCTCCGACGTGGCGCGCGCATTCTTGCGTGCCGTGTCGCCATTCGTGGCGACATGTCTGGTTCAAAGGTTCAAAGCCGCCCCGGCCGCGACGCTTTTCATCGCTTTCATGGCCGGCTCCCCTTTTTCGCGTAGTCGGACTTTCACCCCGGCCGCCGGGGAAATCAATCTCCGGCAAGCCGATCTCTAATCCGCGCTCGGATCTGTTCACCCTGAGCCCCGGTGAACTTCAGTGAACCCTCGGCGGCCATCCGGATTTGTGACACTGGAGGGGGCGACGAACTCCTCGTGGCTTCGAATACTCTCGATGCTGTCCACGATATAGCTCATGACCCGATGAGTGTCGTGCCGGGTGTATGTCAAGTCGATCATTCTCTCCGCGAGCGTCCGTCCCGCATCGACCAAGTTCTCCGCATCTTGCAGGTCTCGATTCGTGCGCTGAAGACGTTCGTACTGGCGTACCGCGTTGATACCAATCACCGCCAACTCAGCGAAACTCTCGATCGTTTTTCGGTCGTTGTCGTCGAACTCAACTCGCGCCTCAATGTTTAGGACTCCCAGGAGTTTGTTATTCTCGTCAATCAGCGGACAGTCCATCTCCGCCACGGTATCGGGATGGAATGAAACGTAATCTTTGTCATTGTGTACGTCGTTGACGACCTGGAGCTTACGGGTGTCCGCGGCCCTAACGGTGATTCCTTTCCCCGGCACGGGTCGTTCGATTTTGAGCTCGCGTTCGGCCTCCGCCCGATTACGATCTCGACATTCCAAGGCTTCGCAGCATAGTACGCGGCGTACCGAATCGTAGAGTTGAACAGTTGCCAACACGCCCGTCTCGCCAGGTCCCCAGCCGCATTCCACGACGCACTTCACAATCTGGCTTAGTGTCTGGCTTTCGTTGCCCTTAGAAGCGGTCCGCGCGATGGCCGCACGTGCCTCCTTGATATTAGTCAGTTGCCGATTTCCCTTCTTGATCTGCTGGAAATCTTCCGACCGCTGTTTCGCCAGCGCTATTTGATTCGCCAGCACCTGGAGCAATCGTCGCGCCGATTCCCCGTATTCGTGCCTCCGTGTTAGGTTCACGATCATGACGCCGACAACTTTCTTCTCACTGTCGATCATCGGCGCGCTAAGTCCCGATACAATCCCGTAGTCCTCGTGAAATCCGGGCAGTTCGAACCTCGTCTCTTTCTCGTAGTCGGCGACCATCACAGGTCCCCTAGTCTGAGCTGTGTACCCCGCATGTGAGCCGCCACCGCCCCGCACCCGACGCCCCTCCTCCTTGGCCCCCCACCCCCCCGCGACGGTAGCAATTCGATAGCCGTCGCCCTCCTCGACCGGAAGGAGGATGTGGCAGAATTCCGAACGAAGCAACTCAAGACCTTTTTGGGCCCCAAGCTTGAGGACGCCGGTGGGGGGAATCGGGCCAAGGAACCGTTGCGATAGCTTGAAGAGCTGCTGGCGTTCATGAAGGCGTAATCGCGCCTCGTTGGCCGAAGTTCGCTGGAAGAGGCCAATTGCTAAGTGGTCGGCGTGAACCGCTATCGCGTCAAGTTCAGATTTAATGAAGCGGTGCGGAGGGTCACCGTAAAAGTTGACGGCGAGATAGCCGACAACGTCGCCGGCCGCGCGAAGTGGTGCGACGGCACAAGAATTCGCCGCCGGGTCGCCTCCCGCGCTCAGGGCGTCCTCAACAACCGCCGGCGATCGCAGGGATCGAAAATCGTGAGGTACTGCGCCTGGCCAGACCTCAACCTTGATCCCGGCCTCAGACTGTAGAGCGATCTTGTGGTCCTCATCTTCCGATAAAACGTACAAAATTGCCGAATCGCATCTTAGCGTATCGACCGTGCGCTTGAGGGCCCGGGTCACCGCCCTATTCGGATCACGGTCAGACAGAAGGTCGGCCATGTCCCGTGAAGCCTGCTGGGTCTGGTTGACCAGGGCATGGAGACGTTCCTTATGCAGCGCCAACCCCGCAAATTTGGAAAAATGCCGAAGTGACTCGATAAACAAAGGGGAAAATGGCTGAGCCTGAGTATACGCAACGTAGATGACCGCTTTCTGGCGTCTCCCCGCTAGGGCAACGATCCCGACAAGGCTCTTCACGCCTTCACTGCGAAGCCGGTCTCGAATCATGCCTGGTTCAATGTCTACAGTGCCCTTATCAACATCCTCGACGGAGAGAACCCGGTTTTTCAGAACCATATGCGTCAAATGTTCTGGCCGGGGCTCAATGGAACGGAACTCCTCGACCGCTTCATCAGAGTACCCCCGGGCGACAAGTTCCCGCGGTATGAACTTACCGGAGAACTCGTCGTAAGGCCAAACCGTTGTGAAATCCGCGCCAAAAAGCTTTTCGGCGGCGGTCAGAATCGCTTGAGCCACACGTTTTGGTCCCTCAGCCTCTGCGATGGCCTGCGCCGCCTCCAGAAGTTCATCAGGTGAGGGAGTTTTGAGGGACATCAATCGAGATAGTAACGCTTTTACCGAATTGTCGCCTTATGGTACAACTTTGCCGTTTTCGTCGCAAGGATAGATTGACCCTCGAAAAAGGCATCGCGAGCAGTTTCGTAGCGGAGGAAGTTTGTTCAGTTCGACAGATCGTCCCTACCGAAACGGGAAAATCCACTGCCCGATGAAATAGACCGCCAACGGAATTATCGCCAGGGCGATCAAATCCAGCATCACTCCGGCCCTGAACATGCGCGGAATCGTGATCCAGCCACTGCTGAAGACAATGGCGTTGGGCGGCGTCGCCACCGGCAACATGAAAGCGAACGACGCGATTATCGCCGCTGGGATCAACAGCAAGTAAGGGTGAACGCCGATCTCGGTCGCCATCGCCGCCAACACTGGGGAAATCATCAGGACCGTCGCGATATTCGACGTCGTTTCGGTCAGCAACACCGACAACAAGCACGTCAGCAGCACCAGCACCCAAACCGGCAGTTCCCCGGCGATGGTCAGCCGCGAGCCCAGCCACGCCGCCAAGCCGCTGTCTTGAATACCCGCCGCCAGCGCAAACCCGCCGCCCAAAAGAATAACGATGCCCCACGGGACCCCTTTCTGAATCGTCGGCCAGTCCACGATGAATTGCAGCCGGGGCTTCACGCCGTCTCCGCCCGCCACCCGTGTCGGCAACAAACACAGCAAGAGGGCCATGGCGATCGCGACCGTGGCGTCGTGCAGGCTGCCGGGGGTCGAAAAGGCGCTCGACCAACCCGGAATGATCAACGAGCCCAACTCGAGCGGGCGGCGAAAGATCCACAGCAAGCCGGTCAACGACGCCACAAGCAGGACGATTTTCTCGGGTTGGCGCATCGGCCCCAACTTCCGCCTCTCCTCGTTGATGACGTCCTGGCCGGCGTCGAATCGAATGCGGCTCAGGGGAACTTCGGCCCCGAAGCGACACAAGTAGAGCCACATGATCGGCAGGAATATCACGACGATCGGAATGCAGAGCATGCTCCAATCGGCGAAGGCGATGGGCGGCTCGTCGGGGAAGCGCTCTTGCGCGAAGCCGATGAAGGCAACGGTGGTCGGCGAGCCGATCAACGTCCCGATGCCGCCGACGCTGGCGGAATAGGCGATCGCGAGCAGCAAGATTGTCCCGAAGGTTGAGCGCACCTGTTTCGGCGTCTCCTCGGGCGATACGCCCTCCATGTGCGCCAGCTCCGCCATTTGATTGACAACGGCCGCCGCGATCGGCAGCATCATCATGGTTGTGGCGGTGTTCGAAATCCACATCGAAAGAAACGCCGTGGCGCACATGAAGCCGAGCACCAGTCGATCAGGCTGCGTCCCGAAAAGATTGATCGTCCCCAGCGCCACGCGGCGATGCAAATTCCACTTTTCCATCGCGATGGCGATGATGAATCCGCCCACGAAAAGGAAGATGATGTGGTTGCCAAAATGCGGCCCGACCTGGCGGCTGGGCATGATGTCGAGAGCCGGGTAGAGCACCAACGGCAGCAGCGCCGTGATCGGGATCGGGGCGGCCTCGGTGATCCACCAAATCGCCATCAGCGCCGCCACGGCCCCGGTGCGCCGCGCGACAGGCGGCATCCCGTCGGGCGTGGGCGCGACCAGGATCACGACGAACAGCAGCAGGCCGAGCGCCAAGCCGATCTGTTGGCGCGGCCCATAGCCGTGGTCCTGCTCGCCCGCGGGAAGTGTTTCCATAACCGTGAAAAGAACTCAACACCCTATCACGGTTCATCCCCCCGACGTGGCGCGCGCTTCAGCGTGCCGTGTCGCCACTCATGGCGACATCTCTTCTCGTCCCCCGCCACCTCGTCCGAATCAGTCAAAAGTGAGCACCACGCGCGGCACAGTCGTCCCGCGGGCTCCCCCCAAAGGCCGCCGAGCCCCCGAAACTCCCTGTCCGCCCAGGGCGACTCCACGCCACCGAATCGTCCCCGGCCGCCCGCCGGGTCGCCAACTTCGGCGTCGTTCCCCGCCGTCGCTCGATATTGTCTCGGAAACCACGCCAAAGGGCGTATTTTCGGGCCTTTTCGGGTCCTCGAAGGCTGCGTCCGCGGTCTCCGCTACGCTACAATAAATGAATAACTTACCCGCCTGTCAACGCTCTGACGAAAGGACGTTTTTTTGGCCGAGCAGCCCCCTTCCACTCCATCCCAACTGCCTCTCGGAGGCAACGGCGCCCCGCCGCAAAATTTAATCCCCATCGACATCGAAGTCGAGATGAAAAAGTCGTATCTCGACTACGCGATGAGCGTCATCATCGGGCGTGCCCTGCCCGACGTGCGCGACGGGCTCAAGCCCGTGCAGCGGCGCATTCTCTACGGCATGCTCGAGGCCGGGCTGCGCTCCAACCGCGGTTTCCGCAAGGCCGCCAAGATCGTCGGCGAAGTGATGGGAAACTACCATCCCCACGGCGATTCCTCGATCTACGACACGTTGGTTCGGATGGCGCAGCCGTTTTCGATGCGCTGCCGGCTGGTCGACGGACAAGGTAATTTCGGCTCGGTCGACGGCGATCCGCCGGCGGCTATGCGCTACACCGAAGCGCGCCTGACCGCTCTTGCGGAGGCCATGCTCGACGATCTCGACAAGGATACCGTCGACTTCCGTCCCAACTACGACGACACCAGCGAAGAACCCGAATGCCTGCCCGCCGCCGTGCCGAACCTGCTCGTCAACGGCAGCACCGGCATTGCCGTCGGGATGGCGACCAATATCCCACCGCATAACTTAGGCGAGGTGATCGACGCCGCGATCACCGTCATCCAGCGCCCCAAGACGACTCTCGAGGATCTGCTCGAAATCGTCCAAGGCCCCGACTTCCCCACCGGCGGCACGATCTGCGGGACCGAGGGATTCCTCAATGCCTACCGCACCGGCCGCGGTCACGTGACCACGCGCGCCAGGGCCTTGATCGAGGAAAAGGGCAACCGGCAGCAAATTATCGTCAACGAGATTCCCTACCAGGTCAACAAGTCGCGGCTCATCGAGCACACCGCCGCGCTAGTCAACGATAAGAAGATCGAAGGCATCTCGAACATCTGGGACGAGAGCGACCGCGACGGCATGCGCATCGTCTTTGAGCTGAAACGCGGCGAGCAGCCCGAGGTCGTCCTCAACAACCTCTACAAGCACACCCAGCTGCAAACCGGTTTCGGCATCATTGTGCTGGCCATCGTCAACGGGCAGCCCAAGGAACTGGGTCTGCTCGAATACCTGCGCCTTTTCGCCGAACACCGTATTGACGTCGTCCGCCGCCGAACGAATTACCTGCTGCGCAAGGCCCGCGACCGCGAGCATGTGTTGCTGGGGTTCCAGAAGGCGCTCGATCATCTCGACGAGGTTATTCAACTTGTCCGGCAATCGAAGAGCCCGGCCGAGGCGCGGCAGGCGCTCATCGGCCGCTTTGAGTTCACCGAGCGCCAGGCCCAGGCCATCATTGAACTGCAACTGCAACGCCTGACGGCGATGGAGCAGCAGAAGATCATCGAGGAGCTGGCGGAGATTCAGAAGAAGATCGCCGGCCATCTCGAAATCTTGGGTTCCGACAAAGTCCTGCGGAAAGTCATCGTCACCGAACTCCGGGAGATCAAAAGGAAATTCGCCGACGAGCGCCGCACCGACATCGGACCTCCCGTCTCGCAAATGTCGATGGAAGACCTGATCGCCGACGAAGACGTCGTCATCACGGTCACCCACAACTCCTACCTGAAGCGCACGCCGGTGACGACCTACCGCCAACAAATCCGCGGCGGACGCGGCCGTATCGGGATGGGAAAGCGCACCGACGATTTCGTCGAGCACCTGATTATCGGCTCGACGCATTCCTATTTTCTGGTCTTCACCAATCTCGGGCGCGTGTACTGGCTGCGCATCTATGACATTCCCGATGTCGGTATTACCGGGCGCGGCAAGAACATCGTCAACCTGTTGAATTTCCAGCCCAACGAAACCGTACAGGCTTTCCTGCCGGTGAAAGAGTTCGCCGAAGGCCGCTACATCGTCATGGCCACGCGCAACGGCGTGATCAAGAAATGCGATCTGAGCGTTTTCAAGCGGCCGCTCTCGCGAGGCATCATCGCCCTAGCTCTTGATGAAGGCGATGAGCTGATTTCGGCGCGGCTGACCGATCCGGGCCGCGAAATCTTCGTCGCCACCAGTCACGGCAAGGCGATCCGTTTTCACGAGGACGCCGTGCGAGCCATGGGCCGGCCTGCCCGCGGCGTGCGGGCCATCAGGATTGACCCCGACGACCGCGTGATCGGCATGATCGCCGTGCCCGAAGACGTGCTCGTCCTCAGCATCACCGAAAACGGTTTCGGCAAACGCACCAAAATCGACCAATACCGCCTGACCCAACGCGGCGGAAAAGGCGTCATCAACATCAAGACCACCAAGCGCAACGGCAATGTCGTCGCGATCATGACGGTCGCCAAGGATATCGACCTGATGTTGATTACCCGGGGCGGCAAGATCATTCGCATCGAGTCGGATAAGATACGCGCCACCGGCCGCTCGGCCCAGGGTGTTACCTTGGTCAACGTCGAGGACGGCGACCAGATTGCGGCCGCCTGCGTCGTGCCGCATTCCCAAAACGACGACGACGGCACGAACGGAGCCCCCCAGCAAGGAACGCTGCTCTAGCTTGGGCTGTCGCGGACCCGCGGCTCTGGCGGCGACCGGCGCTCGTGTCGGTCCCAGCCGAGCCGAAAAAGGACGTCCAGGCGAAAAAGGGGGACTGCCATCCGATTTTCGCGTTCGGTTGATATCGGAAGTGAAGAAGTTTGACGAGCGAAAATCGGTGGCTGTACCCTTTTTTCGCGTAGTCGGACTCGGCTCACCGGTGGCCGCTGGTGCCGGTCCTAGACCAACGGAGAGATCTTTATGAAACACCTTGCCGCTTCACTCATTCTCATCGCCTGTCTCGCCGCGAGTTCTTTCGCGGCCAAACAAGTTACACTCGAAGGCTACCTCGTCGATCGCGAATGCTCGTCGGGAATCATCGAGCAAGGCGCCCAAGCCGCCGCCGAGCACGACCGCTCCTGCGCCCTGATGGAAATATGCATCCAAAGCGGTTTCGGGATCTTGACCGCGGCCGGGGACTTCGTCATCTTCCACGACGCCGGCAACGAGAAGGCCGTCGCGGCGCTCGAATCGGCGAGCAAGGATAAAGACTACAAGATCCGCGTCAGCGGCAATCGCCAGGGCGACGAAATCCAAGTCGTGTCGCTAACGATCGAGTAGAATCAGAAACGCGATTCGGGACCGCGCGCCTCACACGTGGCCGTTGAGTAGAGTGGTTACTTTCTCTTTGCCGACCGCGCCCACGACTTGGTCGACCACCGCCCCGTTCTTGAAAAGCAACAACGTAGGAATGCCTCGCACCTGATAACGGGTCGCGGTTTGCGGATTATTGTCGACATCCAACTTGCCGACTTTGGCCCTGCCCTGGAATTCGGTGGCGACTTCGTCGACGACCGGCGCCATGGCGCGACACGGGCCGCACCAAACGGCCCAAAAGTCGACCAGCACGGGAACGTCCGACTGCAAGACTTCCGCGTCGAAATCGCTGTCGCTGAAATTCAAAGTGTTGGGTCCGGCCATCAAAATCCTCCGCGCTCTTGGAAGCGCCGTTTCGGGGTTGAATTATCAGATTAGCAAATCCTCGAAATGCGGAAAATCGGGTCCCCGCGACCTCTGTATGCTCCGGCGCGCGAGGGTCTTACGCCCCGTCCCCTCTCCCGGTCGTGCGCCCGTTCAGATCAGGCAAAATCAAAGTAGCCCACTACCGAGGGCTGGGATGACGGCTTGCCCGAGTTTAAGCGAGTTTAAGGCCGACAAGAAGGGCGTGTCGGGACGGGACGCCTCCGGCAAAACGCTCAATGCCATCGCCGAGAAACTGCCCTGGCTGCTCGGCGGTTCGGCCGATCTATCGCCCTCGACCAAGACGCGGCTCGATTTCGAGGAAGCCGGCGATTTCACGGCCAAGACCTTCCAAGGCCGCAACTTCCATTTCGGGGTGCGGGAACACGCCATGGCGTCGGTGCTCAACGGCCTGTCGCTGTCGAAGGTTCGGCCCTTCGGGTCGGGCTTCTTGATTTTCAGCGATTACGCGCGGCCGGCGATTCGGCTCAGCGCGTTGATGGAACTACCGGTGGTCCATGTCTTCACCCACGATTCGATCGGCGTCGGCGAGGACGGGCCGACCCATCAGCCGGTGGAGCAACTGGCCTCGTTGCGGGCGATTCCGGGGCTGATTACTTTGCGGCCCGCCGACGCCAACGAAGTCGTCGAAGCATGGCGGGTGATCGCCGAGTTGCGCCACCAACCCGTGGCCCTGGTGCTCTCGCGCCAAAATCTTCCCACTCTCGACCGCGAGCGTTACGGTCCGGCGGCGGGCTTGGCCCAGGGCGCCTATGTGCTGGTCGACGCCGAGAACGGACGGCCGGATGTCGTGCTGTTGGCGAGCGGCAGTGAGGTAAGCTTGTGCTTAGAGGCTCATGATCAGCTCCAGCGCGAGGGAATCGCCGCCCGTGTCGTCAGCATGCCGTCTTGGGAGCTTTTCGAACAACAGCCCGCGGCCTACCGTCACAGCGTGATTCCACCGTCGGTCAGCGCCCGTGTTTCGGTCGAACAGGCCTCCACGCTCGGCTGGGAACGCTATGTCGGCATCGAAGGCACAGCCATCGGGATGACGACGTTCGGCGCTTCCGCGCCGCTTAAGGAACTGCAACAGCGATTCGGCTTTACGCCCGACAACGTCGTCGACGCGGCTAAGCAGCAACGCTGGCGGGTGAGTGCCGGGGACGCCGTCTTGGTGTAGCGGCGTTCGGGCCTCAAAGCGGGCTTCCGGCGCGCCGGGAGACCGGGGAACCATCATGAGTCCACTGCAACAACTTTCCCAGAGAGGCCAATCGGTCTGGCTGGACTTCATCCGCCGCGACTTGATCGAAGGCGGCGGTCTCAGACGAATGGTCGACCAGGACGCGCTCGGAGGCGTTACCTCGAATCCCGCCATATTCGAGAAAGCGATCGCCGGCAGCGCCGACTATCACGCGCTGCTCGACGAGCTTTCCTCCTCGGGCGACCACGACCCGATGGGGCTTTACGAAAAGGTTGCAATCCGCGACATCCAGGACGCCGCTGACGTGTTGCGGCCCGTCTACGACCGTACCGACGGCCGGGATGGTTTCGTCAGCTTGGAAGTGTCGCCCTTCCTGGCGCATGACACCGTCGGGACGCTCGAACAGGCGCGCCGGCTGTGGTCGGAAGTCTCGCGTCCCAATTTGATGGTCAAGGTTCCCGCCACCCCCGAGGGCATTCCGGCGATCGAACAATTGGTCAGCGAGGGCATCAACGTCAACGTCACGCTGCTGTTCTCGCAAAAAGTATACGAGCAAGTCGCCGGGGCCTTCCTGAGCGGGCTGGAGAAGCGCGCCGCGGCGGGCGAGCCGATCAACAACGTCGCCGGGGTCGCCAGCTTCTTTGTCAGCCGCATTGATTCCGCCGTTGACGACGAAATTGCCGAAAAACTCGCCGGGGCCGACGCCGCGGGCGCCGACCGCCTGCGCGGACTGTCGGGCAAGGTCGCTATCGCCAACGCCAAGCTGACCTACGAGGCGTATAAGAGTCTCTTCTCGGGCGATCGCTGGAGCGCGCTCGAGGCCAAAGGCGCACAGCCGCAGCGCGTTCTGTGGGCCAGCACGAGTACGAAGAATCCGGCCTTCAGCGACGTCCTCTATGTCGAGGAACTGATCGGGCCCGACACCGTCAACACGATTCCCCCGGCTACCATGGACGCCTTTCGCGACCATGGCGAGGTTCGCGACAGCCTGCGGGAGAACCTCGACGACGCCCGCCAAACCATGCAATCGCTGGCCGATGCCGGCATCTCGATGGACGCCGTCACCGGGACGCTGTTGACCCAGGGTGTGCGGCTGTTCGCCGAGGCTTTCGACAAGTTGCTGAATGCCGTCGACGGCCGTTGCCGCGCCCTCGCCGGCGCGGAGTACAATCCTCAAAGCTACACTATCCCCGCCGCGACAAAAGCCAAGGTCGAGGACGCTCTCGACGATTGGCTGGTCAACGGCAAGATCCGCCGGCTGTGGGCCCGCGACCCCTCGCTTTGGAGCGGTTCGGATGAAGGCCAATGGCTCGGCTGGCTTCACATCACCGAAGAGCAAATCGCGCATCGGCATCACTTGACCGATCTCGCCGCCGATGTTCGCTCGGCCGGTTTCACCGACGCCATGGTGCTCGGCATGGGCGGATCGAGTCTTTGTCCGGAAGTCTTTTCGCTGACCTTCGGCCCCCAGACCGGTTTTCCCCGACTGCATGTTCTCGACTCGACCGACCCGGCCCAGGTCAAGACTTTGGAAGAGAAAGTCGACCTCTCGAAGACCGTCTTCATCGTCGCCAGTAAGTCGGGCAGTACTCTCGAGCCGAATATCTTTCAACAATATTTCTTCGACCGAGTTCGGGAGACCGTCGGCGCCGAGCAGGCTCCGAAGCATTTCATCGCTGTCACCGACCCCGGCTCGCAGCTCGAAAAAACGGCCCGCGAGCTGGGCTTCCGGCATATCTTCCACGGCGTCAAGTCGATCGGCGGCCGCTATTCGGCGTTGTCGGATTTCGGCATGGTCCCGGCGGCGGTGATGGGCGTCGATACGCCGCGCTTTCTCGACCACAGCGATTGCATGGCCGCGGCCTGCTCGCCCTGCTCCTCCGCGCCGGAGAACCCCGGCGTCGTGCTCGGCGCCCTCCTCGGCACTCTGGCGCTCGAAGGCCGCGACAAGGTCACGATCCTCGCCTCCCCCGGCGTTCATGACCTCGGAGCTTGGCTCGAGCAGTTGTTGGCCGAATCGACGGGCAAGCAGGGCAAGGGGTTGATCCCGGTGGACCGCGAGCCCGTCGGACCTCCGGAGGTCTACGGCAGCGACCGTGTTTTCGTTCACCTACGGCTCGCCTCGGACCCGGATGAGGAACAAACCCAAGCCCTCGAAAAATTGGAAGCCGCCGGGCACCCCGTCGTCCGCATCGAGATCCGCGATGTTCACGATCTCGGGCAGGAGTGGTTCCGTTGGGAAATCGCCACCGCCGTCGCCGGCTCCATTCTCCGAATCAATCCCTTCGATCAACCCGATGTCGAGGCCGCTAAGATTGCGACCCGTAAGTTGACCGACGAGGTCGAGCAAAGCGGGGCTTTGCCGGCCGAAACGCCGTTCTTTGAAAGCGACGGCGTGAAGCTTTTCGCCGACGAAGACAATGCCCAAGAGTTGTCGAAATCCGCCGGCGAGAATCCCTCGCTTGTCGACTACCTGCGGGCCCATCTCAAGCGCGCCAGCACGGGCGATTACGTGGCCCTCCTGGCCTATGTCGAGATGAACGAAGCGCACGAGAACTCGCTTCAGGCCGCTCGCGTCTCGATCCGAGACACCACCCACGCCGCGACCTGCTTGGGCTTTGGTCCGCGATTTCTGCACTCCACCGGACAGGCTTATAAAGGCGGGCCCGACAGCGGCGTGTTCCTCCAGATCACCTGTGACGATGCCGCCGATTTGCCGATCCCGGGACGAAGCTATACCTTCGGCGTCGTCAAGGCCGCGCAGGCGCGAGGCGACTTCGAAGTCTTGGCCGAACGCGGCCGACGGGCTCTGCGCCTGCATCTGGGGAGCGACGTCGAGGCCGGGCTGCGGAAGATCGAGGCGGCCGTGACCGAGGCGCTGAAGTAAGAGCGCGCGTCGAACCTCTGGGACGACGACCCGCATGAGACTCGCAACCAACTCCACCCTTGCCGCGAGACTTCGCGAAACCTCCGCCGGAGAGCCGATCGAGGAAGGTCTGCTCGCGGTTCTCGATCAGCTCGCGGTCGCCGGCAAGCGGATCTCGCGAGAAGTCGCGCGTGCCGCTCTTACCGGCGGCCTGGGAACCTCGGGGAATAAAAACCCCACCGGTGACTCACAAAAGAAACTCGACGTCGTCGCCGACGAGATCTGTTTCGACGCCCTGGCCGAAAGCGACTCGGTCGCCGCCATGGTCGGGGAAGAACGCGACGAACCGGCTTTGCTGCCGCATTCGGAAGAGAGTCCCTACGTCGTCTATATCGATCCGCTCGACGGCTCGACGAACACCGACATCAACGGTTCGCTGGGGACCATTTTCGGGATCTATCGACGTCGTGCTTCCGCAAGCGCCGGTAACGAATTCCTCCGGCGGGGCAGCGACCAAATCGCCGCCGGGTATATTCTCTATGGAACGAGCACGATGTTCGTCTACACGGCCGGTCGAGGCGTCGAGGGGTTCACGCTGGATCGTGATTCCGATGAATTCGTTTTGTCCCACCCCGATATCCGATGTCCTCGCCAAGGCAAGACCTACAGCGCCAATCTGTCGCGCTATTCGGAATGGGAGTTGGGAATCCGCCGCTTGAGCGACGCCCTCAACGCCGCCGACCCGACTCATCATCGATCCTACTCACTGCGCTATACCGGCGCTTTGGTGGCCGATTTCCACCGCTGCTTGCTGGAAGGCGGTTTCTACTTCTACCCCGCCGACCGAAGTTACCCGCGGGGCAAGCTACGGCTGCTCTATGAGTGCGCTCCGCTGGCTTTCATCATCGAGCAAGCCGGCGGCGCTGCCTCGACCGGCAACGGCCGCGTGCTCGACATCGAAGCCTACTCGATCCACCAGCAGTCCCCGCTCGTCATCGGCAGCGCCGAAGACGTCGCCCGCTACGAAGAGCAAATCGACAAGTAGACCGCCGCACGCCCCCGCCGAGTCGGCCCTCTCCGCATCTGAGCCGGAATCGACTAGAAGAACGGCGTGGCCATCATCGATTCGTAGGCTCGATAAAAAGAGTAGGCGACGACCAAAAGCGCCGTGGCGGCGGCCGTTCTCCATACCGACTCAACCGGATGCGCGTAGCGCGGCGTCCCGGCAAAATAGGCGATCACGAAGCCAACCGCCATGCCGCCTAGGTGCGCGGCGTTATCGATGTGGAATCCCGGCATCAGTCCGATCAGGACGATGATCACCGCCCACCGAATGTAGAAAGAGCGATAGGAGCTGCCGCTTCGGTAGCCATGCGCAATCATCGCGCCGATCAGCCCGCAAGCGGCGGCCGATGCGCCCACCGAAATGGAGTAAGGAGACCAGAACAGGCTTGCGACGAATCCGAAGAAACTCGAGACGAAATAGATCACCAGAAAGCGGGAGGTGCCGAAGACCTCCTCGGCGTGACGGCCCAAATCAAACAGCACCCAGGAATTCATCAGGATGTGAAACACGCCGGCGTGCAGGAAACCGGCCGTAATGAGTCTCCACCACTCCCCGTGTGCAATGAAGAAGGCGTCCTTGGCGCCGAACAGCCGCAGGATGCGGCCGTCGATGCCCATCAGGAAACCGCCACCGCCTTCCGAGCCCTTCAGTGTCATCAGCATGGTGGCGATAAACAGCCCGGAATTTACCAGGAGAATCACCATCGTCGTGAAATTTTCCTGGGGAATGAGCTTGCTGATCGGCCCCGGTTCCCGCCGCGGCTTGCCGAGCTCGATGCCGCAATACCCGCAGACGCCGAGCTTCGGGTCGAGCAAGGCCCTGCAATTGGGACACATTCTTACGTTCGCCATGGGTTGCGCCGAGTTCCTTCATCTTCCCGGCTCCGGGTCGGTCTTGGCAACTTGATTCGGCCGCTACACCGCGTCCGGCGCTGCTTCCATCTGCCGGCCGCCCTTTGGTGGCGGAAGAAGTCACTCGCTTCCATCCATCCGATCCAGCAATTCAGCGGAATCGCCAAGGTCGACTCCCGGCAATAGGCCCCTCCCGCCGAATGTCGTGAACCGGCGGCTCTTCTCGCTTCTTGCAAGCGATCGGCGCAGCGCATCTTCCACGAAGGCGCTCAAAGTAAGCCCGCTTTCCAAAGCTACTTGCCTTGCGTACCGCACCAGGGCGTCGTCCAACCGGAGGGTCGTCTTCATACAGGTAATCGTATCCTAAGAATCCCAAATCCACCTAACTCATCGACCGACGGAACGATACCCGCCTAGACGTGCAACGACACCCGCTCAACCGCCACCCTCCACTCCATACGGCCGCTTCTCCCGCCGCCCCACCGCGGCCCTCAACCTCCCCACCCCGTCGATCCATGCTTCCACCCGGTCGCCCGGTTGAATCCGCGCTCCCTTCGGGCACCCCGTCGACAGAATATCCCCCGGTTCAAACGTCATCACTTCGGTATGGAACGCTGCCAGCCGAAACGGCCGGTGACGCATATTCCTTGCGAAGTCGCGCGAAAAATCCACTCCGTTGTGGCGCGTCACGACTTCGAGAGCATCAACGTCTTCAATCTCGTCAATCGTCGTAACCACCGGGCCGAAACTGAAAAACGTGTCGAAGCTCTTCGAGCGCTGCAGATAGCGCGGGTTGCGCGCCAGCACGTCGAGCGCCGTCATGTCGAGCGTCGTCGTGTAGCCGAAAAGCACTTCCGGAACCGCCTCCAGAGGGACGTCGCGGCATCTCTTGCCGAAGACCAACCCCAGCTCACCCTCGGCGTCGACTTCTTGCGTCATCTCGACCGGCGGCAGCTCGATCGTCCCGCCCGGTTCAAACAGCGCCGAGGTCGGCTTCATGAAGCTTCCCGGCTCCTCGGGCTGCACCGCGTCGATGTCCTCGGCGTGCGAGCAGTAATTGAGTCCAATACACCAAATCTTTGGCGGATCGGGATAAGGCAACCGCAACCGAAACTCCGAGACCGGAAGCTCGGCCGACGCATCCCGCTCGCCGGCCCGCAATTCCTCAAGGCAATCCGCCGCAATCAGTTGCCGTAGTTCCTCGGGAATCTTCGTCCCCGCGCGAGCATTGACCTCTTCGACGGGAAGAATCTTGTCTCCCGCGACAATGCCGGCCCGCGAGCGGCCCTCATGTTCAAAAGTGCAAAGTTTCATGGCAAATACGAAGTCCCAATAATCTCGGCCTCAAACGCCCCAACGCCAACCGGCTTCCATTCTAGGCGCGAGCCGCCCCCGACGTGGCGCACGTATTCTTGCGTGCCGTGTCGGCATTCGTGCCGACATGTCTGGCACCAGTGCCGATCTTTCGGAGCCCCGCGCGCCCCCCAACCTCGTCTATCATGGGCAATTATGGTCAAACCCGGCATCACTCTCGAACAAAAGCGAACCGTCCTTCAGGAAGACGCCATCACTTTCCTCGGCGTCGACGTCCAACCCTCGCTCGCCACCCCGGCCATGATCCGCTGGATGGAGTTCGCCGCCAGGGATGCCGTACTGCCTCACCTTGACGAAGGGCATGACACCGTCGGTACGGTCGTACACGTTTCGCATCTCGCTCCGACGCCGCTGGGCGAAACCGTGACTTATCGAGCTACCGTCACTGCCGTCGACGACCGAAAACTAACGTTTACCGTGGAAGCCGAGGACTCCCGCCAAGTCGTCGGCAAAGGGACCCACGAGCGTTTCATCATTGACATCGAGCGCTTCGCCGACCGTCTCCGAAAACAGTTCGGCCAACGCTGAATCGCGGGCCTTGCGGTAAGGGCCGATTGCACACGGTCTGGAAACCGAATGTCCGCCACGCTCGTCTTAGTGAATGCTTAACAGCGCAAGGCTGTCCGGAAAGTTCGCTCTGGGGCGAAACGGAAGAACATCCTTGCCATTCTCTATCTCCTCTGCTCGTCGAAGCCGGCCTCGATCACAACCCGGGGCCGGCTTTTTTGACCCCGATCCGACACAGAGGTCTCACGGCCCCCCGGAACCATCGATTCCGGCTCTTGGTAGACTGGTCTTACTCAGGGTGTTCTCGCTTTTCTGAGTTATAGGTAAGTCGGTGGGTAGAGGTTTCCCGCACAGTTGGCTCGGACGAATAGCGGTCTGCGTGTCGGCCTGCGCGATGTTAGGCGCGCAGCAAGGCCGTTGGGAACAACTGATCGCCGACGGCCGTCAGGCGCTCGATGCGCGCGACTTCGAGACTGCTGAAGCACGCTTTGAAGCCGCGCTCGACCAGGCTGCCGGGTTCGCCGCCGCCGACCCCCGTAAAGCCCAATCGCTCGCCCACATGGCCCGCTTTCACCGTGCCCAGGGCGACTTTGCCAGGCCCGAAGAACTCTACCGCGAAGCCCTCGCCGCCGCCGAAATCGCCTTCGGCGCCAAAACGGCGGCCTGCGCCGCTTACAAGCATGAATTGGCGGGCTACTATCACGCCAGACGCAAGTACGACTTGGCCGAAGGATATTACAAGGAAGCCTTCGCCCGCCGAGTTCGCGAGTTAGGCCGCGAGCACCTCGATGTCGCCCAAAGCATCAACGACCTCGGCGTGCTCTACGAAAACAAGGCTGTTTTTGCGAAAGCCCGCGTCTACTACGAACACGCCCTCGCCATTCGCGAGAAACTACTGGGACCCGACCATCTTGAAACCGTCAGAACTGTCGAGCATTTTGCCCGCCTGTTGAACAAGACGCGCGAGGGCGCCAAAGCCCGCGAGCTGGCCGAGCGAGCCCAGGCCGTGCGCCAAAGACGCGTCGACAGTTACAACCGGGGCGCGGTCGAGCCGACCGAAATTTTCTCGCTCCGGGAAGTACGCCGCGAGCCCCGTGTCGACGGCCGAGTCGAACCCGAATACACGGACGAGGCCCGCATTGCCCGCCATGAGGGGGCCGTGGTCTTGCAAGTCGCTATCGACCGAGAAGGCCGAGCAAGCCGCTTCCGACTGCTGCGCAGCCTGGGCCTCGGCCTCGACGAAAAGGCCGTCGAGGCCGTCCGCCAATGGAAATTTAGGCCGGCGCGGAAGGACGGCAAGAGGGTTGCCGTCCTGGCTAACCTCGAAATTCTCTTCCGTTTGATGTAGACTCTCGGCTCAATATCCGCTCGACGCTCGTCCCCAACGCTGAGGTCCGCGCTAACAGACACGCGCACCGTACGGAATCGGCCCGCTTCGCTTAACCCGTGGGCCCACCTTTACGGCGCCTGGCACTTTCGCCTCTCCGGCTTCCCGTTGCTGCAGTTGTTCGAGCAACAGTCCGAATCTCGCACGCACGGATCCGGCACGGGCAGGCACAATGTTTTGCAGGACGAATCACCGCTGCAGTCCGGATCGTCGCAATCCGTCAACCCGTCGCAGTCTTCGTCGAACCCGCCGGTACAGGTCTTTTCCGGATCCTCGGTCGGCGTGCACGTGAAGTCCCCCTTACAACTCCTTTTGGCCCCGTTGCCCCGGCACTTGTTCGAGCAGCAGTTCAAATCATCTACACACGGGTCGCCCTGTTCGCCGAGGGTGCAGTTCTGCGCACAGGCCGGAGCCAAGTCGCAGTCGACTGTGTCGGCGCAGTCCGTAAAGCCGTCGCAGTCATTGTCGACTCCGTCATCACAGGAGGCTTCCGACCCCGTTTGGCAAGCGCTGTCGGCGCAGTCAGCCGGGCCGTTACAGTCGTTATCAATACCGTCGTCGCAAGCAGTTTCAGCAGGCCCGCCCACGCAGTCGCTGTCGGCGCAATCCTTACTGCCGTCGCAATCGTTATCGATCCCGTCGTGACAGGCCGTCTCGACCACCCCCGCCGGAACGCAGGCACCGCATTCGGCCGGCACCGCGAAACCGTTTGTCGCGGAGCTGTTGGAACCGGTCGTCGACGCGTCGGAACCCAGCCCGCGGCGGGCGAAGGCATCCCAGAGCCGGCAAACATCCTCGCCGCCGTGGTTGTCGACGGCGGCCTGGATGATTCCGTCCCGTGCTTCAGGAAATGTCGGGCTGCACGCCGTGTTCTTCAACCCCTCGTTCACATAAAGCATCATGCGCTGGTTGCCGGAGTTACCCAATGCGTTGTAGAGATCCGCACTGAAACCATGGGCACTCACCAGCTCCCAATAACCTTCCCAAAGGATCGTCGCCCACACGAATCCGACGCCGTGAGGGGCGATGAGACCGCCGATGTCGTCGTACTGGTAGTTGTTGACCGACGTGTTCGTACTGTAGGGAGCCGGCCGTATCCCCGGGCCGTTCGCCGCCTGGCCGAACAAATACGTGCCCATGCCTCTCGCAAGCCCCGCCGTGTGGGTTGACTCGGCTGTGTACGCCAACCCCAGCCAATCACTCCACCCCTCGCCCGGCTGCTGTGCGTTCCCCAGGCAAGATACGTTGTTCGGCCCGCCTACCTGTCGATTCGAGATCCCGTGACCATATTCATGCACGATCACAGCGTTGTCGAAGTCGCCGTCCCGCTCTGGGGTGGTGTTATTACACAAATACATCTGCATCCTGGGGATGGAGCCGTCGGGCGGCGTTAAAAAGTTCGCGTTGCAATTACCGGCATAATCCTGGGACTCGGCGTGGACATGATCGTTATCCGCTCCGCCATTGCCATAATAGTTGTAGGTCTGAAAGTTTCCGGCCGGCTCGTCGAATCCGTAATGGTACTGAATGTCGTGGATGATGTTGTTCCAATAGAACAAGTTCGTCGACGCGGCGTTGGTATAGGTGTCGGGCTCCTGGCTCAAATTGACCGCAAAATCACATGACAATGAAACTTCGTACTCGGTGTTGACGAAGGTGGAGAAATTCAGGTGATGATACGCGTTGACATTGTTGCCGTCAAGAATGGTGTATTCCGCGCCCTCCACTCCATCGTCGTCATGCCATCCAACGCGAATCCGTCAGATGCTCGATCGACGAGCATCTCAGCGACTCGCGACAAGGCTTGAACAAGAAGTTCCCGCTGGCCGATCTGCTGCGGCAGTCGGTCTACAGCCGACTCGCTGGCTACGAGGACCTCAATGACGCCGTTCGAGTATCCGCCGATCCGACCTTTCGCTTGATCGGCTCGAAGAGGAACTGGGATCGCGGAGCAGCCTTGACCTCGACGCTGCATGGCTTCGAGACGGAGATGCTGGCGAGCGAAGAGAACTTGCTGGGGCTGATGGCAGTGAACCGGGAGCTGGTCGCGCAAGCCGAAGCTCCCGACGGTTCAGACCGCGTGGTGCTCGACATGGACTCCACGGAGAGCCCCGTCCACGGCCAACAGGAAGGCAGTGCCTACAACGGCCATTTTGAGTCCCTCTGCTATCACCCGCTGTTGCTGTTCAACCAGCACGGCGACTGCCTAGGCGCGAAGCTGCGTCCCGGCAACGTGCACAGCGCCGAGGACTGGGACGAGCTGCTACTGCCGGAGATCGAACGACAACAGGCGGAGGGCAAACAGGTGACGTTCCGCGCCGACGCCGCCTTCGCCAAGCCCGAGATCTACGAGGCGATGGAGGAGCGCGGCGTGGACTACGTGATTCGCATCCCGGCGAACAAGAGCCTGGAGCTGGAGATCGAGGACATCCTGTTTCGGCCACCGGGCAGGCCGAACGCCAAGCCCCTAGTGCGCTACAAGAGTTTTCGCTATCAGGCCGAGAGCTGGTCGAAGGCAAGGCGAGTTGTCGCCAAGGTCGAGCATCACCAGGGCGAACTATTCCCGCGCGTCGGATTTGTCGTGACGAGCATGAGCTTGCCGAGCCGCTCGGTCGTGCGGTTCTACAACAAGCGCGGCACGGCGGAGCAGTGGATCAAAGAAGGCAAACAGGCCACGCACTGGACCCGCTTGTCGTGTCACCGCTTCCGAGCCAACGAGGTACGGCTGCAACTCAGCGTGCCGGCCTACAACCTGGGCAACCTGTGGCGGCGGCTAGGGCTGCCGCAGCGAATCAAAAGCTGGTCGCTAACGAGTTTGCAACACAGGTTGATGAAGACCGGCGGTCGGCTGGTCAAGCATGCTCGCTACTACTGGTTGCTGCTGGCGGAGGGGCATCTGAACCGGCGGCTGT
Source organism: Bryobacterales bacterium (assembly GCA_965238125.1). GTDB lineage: Bacteria > Acidobacteriota > Terriglobia > Bryobacterales > UBA6623 > UBA6623. Next base: position 4,170,819 of record OZ250179.1, read on the forward strand.
TCGGTGACATGCTGCATAGGATCTGGGCGCTGCCTGTGCCGGGTGGGTAGCGTTGCCCGGGCGAGGATCAACAGTTTTTGGCTCCAAAAAGGTTTCGCAGGGAGCAGTGTCGGCCGGAGCGCCGTTCAGTCCGCTCAATCAACGTCTGTGAGCGGACGGACGAGCCCTGGCGCCTACCGGCGGAGGTGATGTGCAGGGTTCAGCGCGAAAAGACGTGGTATTCGGCGCAGCGGGGGTGTATCCTGTGACCGTGCCAGGGCCAAAATGGAAATCCTGGTTGAGTGCTTTCAAGCCCGCATAAATAAAGGCGTCCGAGTCCACCCGATGGTTAGCAGAACCGAAACTAAAGTGGAAATCCGGGTTAACAGCCATCTTCTCCAGAGCTTCGTAGACCGTCACCTCAGGGGTGATAGAGTGAACCTCCGATCCCTTCCGCTTGAGGATGAGCTCGACTCGGTCGACAAGTTTCACCGTTAAGCCCTCCGGATGAGCCTAGGTCTCCACCACACCAGAGGCCAGTGCATTGAACACAATCTCACTCCATCGAGTGACGCCAACGCGCGACGTCACGCTATCCTCCCACTGGCATGCAGTCGGGCGGGTGGCATTCGCTGTGGGGCGGCAAGTTGATCACCTCATGTGGAAAGAAGGACGCCAGGTGCCCAATCACGTCCCGAAGACGCAAAAGCCCCACAGGTGCTCGGACACTGTCTACGAGCGGAACATGGCGATAGCCGGCTTGGACCATGCAGTTCAGCGCGAGAGCGATGGAGTCGTTTGGGCTGAGGCACTCCGGATTGGGCGTCATCGCATCCTTGACCAGCCGATCGAGGTCCTTGCCGTGATAGACGCGCTTCATCAGGGCATCGCGCCCGGAGAAGATGCCGACAACCTTGCCGTGCTCGACCACGAGCACCGCGCCCGCACCGGTTTGGATCATCTCGTCGAGGACGTCGCCTACCGGAGTGTCAGGCCTCACGATCGGCGCTGGCATTAAGTAGTTCAGCGCATGGATCGGGCGAAGCAGCGTCTCGTTGTCGAGCTGCCTCCTCGGAGGCCCCAAGGCTTCTTCATACATGTCCAGGTCTTCTTCGTAGCCTTCACACATTACTGACTTCCTAAAACGAGGGGCAGGCATGACATCAGAGCACGGAAACCAAAGTCTTGATTGACCAGATTCGATCACCCATGCAATAGCAAAAAGGAATTCCCCCTTAGCTGCAGGATTCACCTCCCACTAGTGCCCACGGGACATCTCATCACCGGAACCCGTTCGGAGGTGCCAACCTCGTACGTTGTGCCGAACGAGTCCGATGACCTCTTTGATAAACATTGCGATGCCAACAGCGACGACGATAGTGAAGAACGGTGTGAGCACAAAGGCCACCACGGTAAGAAAGGCTATCAAGAGATCGATGGTCATACCGTCCCCCCTGATGTTGCTGGCAAACCGCGTGCCAGAGGTCTCCAAAGACCGCTTCCAAGATGAACCAAAAGCGCTGTTACCCGGATCCACCCGACCCGCATCCAACGCACCTACGCGGTGCTCTTCTTGCGTGTTCATCACTTGGCGGTCCGGTCTAATCGGCCTGAGTCATGTGAGCTTCAGGCTCCTACAACCACGAGCACCCCTCCGGCACCCGATTGGATCATCGCGTCAAGGGCGTCGACTACCGGGGTTTCAGGCCCTGCCGGCGGTGGTGATTCTAGATAGCTCAGCGTACTGATGGCGCAGAGAAGCGTCTCGTTATCGAGCTGCCTCGTGGGAGGTCCCAGAGCTTCTTCATACATGTTCAGATCTTCTTCGTAGCCAGTGTACCGTGCAGCCAAGCAATTGAAAAATAGACAATTTCTTATTGATCCATAGATTTTTTAAATGTATGATCGAGGCATCATGAAGTGGCTCAACTAACCATCACCTGCTCTACTTTTGGGTCGTTGGGAAAAAGGGGACGATCACGGCTGCATGTGACCAGGATTTCCATTTTGGCCCTGGCACGGTCACAGGATACACCCCCGCTGCGCCGAATACCACGTCTTTTCGCGCTGAACCCTGCACATCACCTCCGCCGGTAGGCGCCAGGGCTCGTCCGTCCGCTCACAGACGTTGATTGAGCGGACTGAACGGCGCTCCGGCCGACACTGCTCCCTGCGAAACCTTTTTGGAGCCAAAAACTGTTGATCCTCGCCCGGGCAACGCTACCCACCCGGCACAGGCAGCGCCCAGATCCTATGCAGCATGTCGCCGAACAGCCGCCGGTTCAGATGTCCTTCGGCCAACAGCAGCCAATAGTACCGCGCATGCTTGACCAGCCTACCGCCCGTCTTCATCAGCCGCTGTTGCAAGCTCGTCAGCGACCAGCTCTTGATCCGTTGCGGCAGCCCGAGCCTCCGCCATAGGTTCCCCAGGTTATAGGCCAGCACGCTGAGTTGCAGCCGCACTTCGTTGGCCCGGAACCGATGGCATGACAGCCTTGTCCAATGCGTCGCTTGTTTGCCTTCCTTGATCCACTGCTCCGCCGTGCCGCGCTTGTTGTAGAACCGCACCAGCGAGCGGCTCGGCAAGGCCATGCTCGTGACGATGAAACCGACGCGAGGAAACAACTCACCTTGGTGATGCTCGACCTTCGCAACAACCCGCCGGGACTTCGACCAGCTCGCGGCCTGATACCGAAAGCTCCTGTAGCGCACCAGGGGCTTTGCGCTCGGCCTGCCCGGCGGACGAAACAGGATATCTTCGATCTCCAGCTCCAGGCTCTTGTTGGCCGGGATGCGAATCACGTAGTCCACGCCGCGCTCCTCCAACGTCTCGTAAATATCCGGCTTGGCGAAGGCGGCATCGGCCCGGAACGTCACCTGTTTGCCCTCCGCCTGTTGGCGTTCGATTTCCGGCAGCAGCAGCTCGTCCCAGTCCTCGGCGCTGGACACGTTGCCCGGTCGCAACTTTGCCGCCAAGCAATCGCCGTGCTGGTTGAACAGCAACAGTGGGTGGTAGCAGACCGACTCGAAGTGGCCGTTGTAGGCGCTGCCTTCCTGCCGGCCGTGGACGGGGCTCTCGGTAGAGTCCATGTCCAGCACGACGCACTCGGAGTCATCACCGGCCTCGGCTTGCGCGATCAACTCGCGGTTCACCGCCATCAGCCCGATCAGATTCTCGTCGCCGGCGAGCATGGCGGTCTCGAAGCTCTGCAGCCGGGAGGTCAGCGCCGCGCCGCGATCCCAGTTCTTCTTCGAGCCAATCAGCCGAAAGGTTGGATCGGCGGAGATACGAACGGCGTCGTTGAGATCCTCGTAGCCCGCCAAGCGGGAGTAGACCGACTGTCGCAGCAGATCGACGAACGGGAACTTCTTGTTCGAGCCTTGCCGCGAATCCGTCAGATGCTCGTCTATCAGCTTGCCTAGTCCGAGTCGTTCGTCCAGTTCGCGAATGAGAATCAGCCCGCCATCCGAGGTGACTCGCGATCCTTGGAAATCGACCTTGAGAAATCCATTGAAGGTGAGCTGAAACGGTTTGTTTTCTTTTTCACCCATTGGGTGTTGATCTCCTCAGCGCCTTGAGTGCTTTCAAGCCCGCATAAATAAAGGCGTCCGAGTCCACCCGATGGTTAGCAGAACCGAAACTAAAGTGGAAATCCGGGTCCAAAGGGCGACGCCGTCGAATCTGCGGGGTTGATCTCCAGCGTTCGACCCCCGTGGTTCGGACTCTCGACCGGTCGCGGATAGATTCGATATTCCGGGATCGGGTCCGCGTCGGCGACCCAATCGATTCGTGTCCAAACCTGCCCCGACTGAGCGTCCACCGTGAAGTCATAGTAGTGATCGCTGGATGTATCCAACTGAAAATTCCAGACCAGGCGCGTCTGACCCCGTCGCACGCCGAGCCACATCAGCCGCGGACCGAGTGGTTCGAGCGAGGAGTTCAGGCCCAGGTGCTCGGAGGCGCTCTCGGCTGCCTCGACGGAGGTCACAGACGGCTGAGGTCCCGCACCCCCGGTCGCCACATCAGGCAGAAAAGCATTGTTCACGCTCAGAATGCTTCCGTCGCGATTGACGTTGAACTGTAGCTGGCCGTTATAGACGGGCAGACCTTGGTGCGTCTGCCGGAGGTAGAGGTGAGTCGCCCCGGTCACCTGGCTGAAGACGCTGTCGGTGACCTCGTAACCTCTGACATCGTCAGCCGTCAGCCCCAACGCGACCGCGTGCTCGGCCAGGAACGAGGCCGCGATATCGTTGACGCTGCTGGTGGAATCCGCCGCGGTCAGATAGCCGCCGCGATTCCAGAGCTTCCGCGTGGCGCCCGTCGTGCGATCGAAACTCGCGGATAGGTCACCCGTCGAATTGCCCAGCGCGTCCAGCGCCTGAGACTGTTCCGGCGTCGGCGGAAAGTTGATCTGCGCGTTTAAATCCGTGCGCGCGTCGAAATTGCGCGACTGCGCCCCCAGGACGCCTATAAAAGCGAGCGCCGGCACAAGAACCTTGACGCAGGCGCAGCCGAGGCCCTGCATCCCTAGTTCCGTGAATACGCTCCGTCCCGAGAGAAAGCCGGCCTTGATCAATTCTCCCCTCCCGCGATTGTTCATCGTGAACTTTCCTTTCCCGGGCACGCCCCGAGGGGGGCCGTAAATCAAGCTCAGTTCGTCCAGGCGTACCAGGCGTTTACGATCGTAACACGCGGCTCCGGCTAAGTAAATACCTTTAGGCTTGTTCAGCGCTAAGCTGTATTGCTAAGCCACGACAAGGTACATGCAATTCAACTCTCCAACTCGAACGGTTTCTTCAAGATCCTCATTACAAAGAACTCGGCGTTCCAGCCTCGCATAACCCGAATCGCCGGGACAGAGATGGGATGAGAGGCTGGTCGCTTGGAGCCGGGAAGCGGTAGGCTACCGGCAGCAGCGCACTTCTCCACAAGGGAGGTGCAATGGATTTTTGAAAAGGAGGCGACCAGCCATGAAGAAGAATAGCAAACAACAGACCGACAAGAACCAAACCGACAAACACCAAACCAAGAAAGCCGACAGCTCACAAGCGAAGACCCGCCAACTCACCCAGCTCGAACAACAGTTGGCGCAACAACGCATCCAGATGCAAAAAGACAACGAAATTTGCGCCGTCGCCGGCGTCGACATCGGCGACAAACGTTGCTTCGTACGGCTCACCGACCTCGCCGGCGAAAGCCTCGAGGAATGCCAAGTCCCCACCCGCCCGGAGGCCTTGGATCGCTGGTTCCGCCGTTGGCCGCGGCTGCGCATTGTGATCGAAACCGGCAGCCACAGCAACTGGATTCGCCGCCGCCTGGCCGCCCTCGCCCACGACGTGCTCGTCGCCGACGCGCGGCAATTGCGTTTAATCAGCCAATCCGACTCGAAAAACGACCGCAACGACGCCTATTGGTTGGCCGAGCTGGGACGCACCAACCCGGCCCTGTTGAATCCCGTCGCGCCGCGCAAGCTCGAGACCGAACAACAACGCACGTTGTTGCGGGCGCGCGAGGCCGTGCTCGAGTGCCGCACGAAATTGAAAGGGAGTTTGCGCGGCATGGCGAAGTCGCACGGCATCCGCTTGGGCCGATGCGCCCAGAACCAATGGGTCGAGCGCGTCCGGGAGGCCTGCCCCGAGGTGTTGCACGCGGCGTTGTTGGGGGTGGCGACACAAATCGAAAGCCTCGGCGCGACGATCCGCGAATATGACAAACAAATCGTCGCGTTGGGCAAGCAATACGCAGCGGTCGAGCGGCTACGAACGATCGGAGGGGTGGGGCCGCTGACGGCGTTGACGTTCGTGTTGGCGCTCGACAACGACCCGGGCCGCGTGAAGCGTTCGCGGCAGGTCGGCGCGCTGGTGGGGCTGCGTCCCAAGCAACGCCAATCGGGCGAGCGGTCACTGCGGCTGGGCGTGACGAAATCGGGAGATCCGCTGCTGCGGCGGACGTTGATTCAGTGCGCGCACTGGGTGCTGGGGCCGTTCGGGACCGACTCCACGCTCAGGCGCTGGGGTTTGGGTTTGGCGGCGCGCGGCGGAGGACATGCGAAGAAGCGGGCGGTGGTGGCGGTGGCGCGCAAGTTGGCGGTGCTGATGCATGTGTTGTGGGTGAAACAAGAAAACTACGATCCGCTGCACGGGCTGACGGAAACGGTTTCCCCATAAGGCAGGGACGATGAGGCGCAGTCGGCGGCAACGGTTTCGGATGAAGCAACGTGATGAGGACATCCGCGAGCCCCCTAACGGGGACTCGGCGGCAAGAAGATTCCTGTTGAAAGGAAGGGAGTAGGGGATTGGGCGGACGAAGCGAGGCCGCGGCGGAGAATCGAGATCGTGTCACGGTGACTGCGGGCTCTGGGCAGGCAGGCCGATTCTTTCGAGGATGGGTCGAAGCCGCAACAGAGAGAGCAGCGCCGAAAGACCGGACCCCAACCAGCAGAGGTCAACAACGAGACCGATAACACTGCGAATGGAAGCCCGGTCCTCAACGCGCCGCAAGGCATGAGGACCCGGGCCGGATCCGACAAACCGACCAACGCCTCCCAACGACCGCCCTTGACAAGCGACCCACCTCTCATGGAAGCCCAGAGCGCAAGCGACGGGCCAAACGACGCGCCCTACCTCCGATAGCGGAGCCCTTCCACGATGGCCGATAATATGAACCCGCCCCTCCGCCAAAAAGGACTCCGCGTTCCCCATGAAGATCACCGACGTTGAAGCCATCTATCTACGCCTTCCCGATGTCAAGGAGCAATGCGACAGCGGTCAAGACGCCCTGATCGTCAAAGTCTCAACCGACGCCGGCATCACCGGAATCGGCGAAGTCGATTCCGCCCCCCTCGCCGTCAAGGGCGCGATCGAGGGACCTTATTCGCACAGCGTGACCTGCGGGCTGCGCGAGCTTGTCGTCGGCGAGGACCCTTTCGAAACCGAACGCCTGTGGTACAAGATGTACCGCCAAAACACCTATGGCGGCCGCCGCGGAGTCGGCTTCCACGCCATCAGCGGCATCGATCTGGCGCTGTGGGACATCAAGGGCAAGGCTCTCGGACAGCCCATCTGGAAGCTTCTCGGCGGCGGATTTCACAAGAAAATCCGTCCTTACGCGAGCATGCTTTGGGGATCGACCCCCGCCAAGACCAGGGAACTCGCGGAGCGCTTCCGCGACCGCGGATTCACGGCCGTCAAGTTCGGCTGGGAGCCGATGGGCGAGGATGAGAAGACCGACATTGCCTTGGTCCGCGAGGCTCGTAAGGGGCTGGGCGACGATATCGATCTGCTCGTCGACGCCGGCCTGGTTTGGGACGCCAAGACGGCGATCCGGCGCGCTCGAGCGTTTTCCGAATACAACGTCTTTTGGATCGAGGAACCGCTGCTGCCCGACGACTACGAGGGCTACCGCAAGCTCGCCGAAGCCACCGACATCCGCATCGCCGCGGGGGAAGAAGAAAGCAACCGCTCGTCATTCATCGAGCTGATGGACCGCGGCCGCGTCGACATCATCCAAGTCGACCTGACCCGCGTCGGCGGCTTCACCGAAGCCATGAAGGTAGCCTCGCTCGCCGTCGACCGCGGCATCCCCGTGGTGAACCACGGCTTCACGACCTACATCAACGTGGCGGCCGCGCTGCACTTCCTCAACTCGATACCGAATTCATTCATCCTCGAGTTCGTCGCCGAGGAAGAGACCACCCTGCGCGACTACGTGACTAAGCAGAAGATCGTCGCCAAGGATGGTTATCTCGACATTCCGAGCGAACCGGGTCTCGGGGTCGAGTTGGACGAGGAAGCCATCGCGAAATACCGCGTAGCGTGAAGTGGCGCACGCTTCCAAGCGTGCCGTGTCGCCATTCGTGGCGACATGTCTTGGTCGCAACTTCACCCGGAAGGATGACGCCGCGAAGCCAACTACGCGTCAGCCGAAATCCTTGACCGCCTCTTCGATCGCCAGCCCGGCCGTCGCGAGGTCTTCCGGCACCATCGCGGGCGTTACTTCGATGGAAGCGTTCAAAGTAAGGAACCAAGGTTCCGCAAGCGCCGGCAAGTCCGAGGGATTGTCCATATTGACAAAAAGCAATGCCGTCCTCTGACCACCCTCAGCGACAAAATAGGCCGCCTCCGGCTTGATCCGTTCGAGAATCTTAGGGATGACTTGAAACCCCTCCCGCGCCGCCTTGTTCGCCGTTTCGACGGGAAACGATACCTTCATGAAAAATCGCATTATGAGCCTCCTGGGGCTGTCACCAGCCTTCCGAGATGGTAACAAGTTTGGAAAGGCGAGGGAGCGGGCCGGATTCCGCCGACTTACACTTTGCGCAGGCGCCGCAGAAGCTGTTCGAGTGCGGTTTGAGCGGCTAGGGTTCTCACGAAGCCGCGATCGCCCGGGAACCGACGGTGGAAGACTTCGACGTCGCCCTCGGGACCGCCGACACCGATGTAAACGGTACCGATCGGGGTTTCATCCGTGCCGCCGTCGGGGCCGGCAAAGCCCGTGATCGAAACCGCTGTCGACGAGCCCGCTTTCCGCTTGGCCGCCGCTGTCATGGCGGCCGCCGTCTCTTCGCTGACCGAGCCGTGCTCGGCGATCACAGCCTCGGGGACTCCCAGCCACGCTTTCTTCGCGCTTTCGTTGTAGCTGACCCAGCCGCCTACAAAATAATCGGAGCTGCCCGGGACCGCGGTTAGCCGCTCGGCCAACAACCCCCCCGTGCAGCTCTCCGCCACGGCCACCGTGAGCCCCAACGCCCGAAGACGCTGACCCACAATCTCCTCGATCGACTCGGCCCCGCGGGTGTAGATGTTGTCGCCCAGTTCAGCATCCACCTTCTCGGCCAACGCCTCGGCGACGGCTCGGGCTTGCTCGACGGTCGAGCCGCGAGCGCGCAAATGGATCTGGATATCCCCCGGTGCCGCGAGAATCGTTGTCGCCACGTCGGGCTCGGCGGAATAGATCGGGCCGATACGCTCGTCGAGCTCCGATTCGGGGACCCCGGCGACGCGCATCACGATCGTGAAGTATTGATAGGGCGACTCGATGCGTTCCAGCCGCGGCATGCATTCGTTGTCGACCATCGGCTCGAGTTCCCGCGGCGGCCCCGGCAGCAAGATGAGAATGCCCGCCTCGTCCTCGAGCCATTGTCCCGGGGCGGTTCCCTTGGGGTTGTCGAGAATCTCGGCTCCTTCGAGGATGTAGCCCTGCCGGCGGTTCACTTCGGCCATCTTGCGCCCGCGGCGCAGGAAGCGCTCGCGAATCAGCTCGACGATGTGCTCGTGGTAAACCAATCCCCGGCCGACAGCGTCGCACACAGCGTCGCGCGTGACATCGTCGAGAGTGGGGCCGAGCCCTCCGGTGAGAACGACGAGGCGAGATGATTGCCGCGCCCGCCGTATTTCTTCGCTCAGACGTTCGCGGTCGTCGCCGACGATCGATTTCCGGACGACTTCGATACCTCGTTCGTTCAATTTCCGGGTAAGAAACAGCGAATTCGTATCGATCCGTTGCGGAGTAAGCAACTCCGATCCGACGGCGATAATTTCCGCGGTCACGAGATTCAGCCGCGGGAGGAGAACCCGTTGCTTACCCGATAGAGCGAGCTGGTCGTGGCGATGACGAGTTCCTTGGTGGGAAGAAAGGCCAGCCCGACAATGCCGGGCCCGGAAACGACGCGTTCGGGCTCGGCGCCCGGACGCAGCAGATAGACCCCCTTGCGGCCTCCGTAGGACGCGGCCAGATACAGGTTCCCGGCGTGATCGAAAACCATGCCTTGGGGACGGCCGAAGCCGCGGCAGACGACGTCGACTTCGCCGTTGGCATGAACGCAATAGATCGCATCGAAGCTCGACGTAGTGGGCCCGCTGACGTACAGCTCATTGCCCGGCCCCATCACCAGGTGATAAGCCGCGATCGAGGGCTCGATCGTCGCGAAAACGAAGATCTGGCGGCTCGGGCTGATCTTAAAAATCGTTCCGGTGCGATCACCCACGTAGAGGTTGTCCTCGCTGTCGAAAGCCATGCCGCTGGCTACGCCCATCCCTTCCGCATAGACCTCGACTTGACCTTTCGAGCTGACCGAATAGATCGTCCCGTTGTCGCGGGAGGAAATCAGCAAGTTGTGCGATTTGTCGAAAATCAGACCGGTGGGATTGACGATGTCGGAGACAAAAGGCTTGACGTTGAAATTCAGGTCGATCTTGAAAACCGAAACCGGAACCTTTTCACCCCGCGCACCGCTGCGGGTGGTATAGATATTGCCTTCCATATCCACAGCCGGGTTCGAAACCGGGTGTAGATTTTCGGCGATGGTGATGCCGAGCGAGCAATTATAAGGGGAGCTTTCCGCTGACCCGTTTTCGAGCGTTAGGCTGCCGTCGGTGGCTTCCTCGGGAACTCGGATCACGAGGTGCCGGTCGCCGCTGATCACCAGCCGCGCGTCGACCGAGCCGAAACGGGCCCGCACGCGCGAGCCGCCGTTGTTAAAAAAGCCTGCGCCATGGACCTCGATCTCGCCGCCGTAGATGGCGGCCGAGGGCTCGACTCTTTCAATGAGAGGCTCGTTGCCGGAAGTTTCGTGGCGTGAACTCATCCTATTCGAATCACCCCGTGGTCAGCCCCACCCCCAACGCAGGCCAGCCAAAATCATCATAGCGTACAGACCGGCGGCAGCGTCGTCGGCGACCACTCCCCAGCCTCCTCGATAGTGCTCGAACCGCCCGATTGGGTAGGGTTTGAGCACGTCGAAGACGCGGAATAACGCGAAGCCCAGCGCCCAGTGGAGGGGGTTGTCGGGCGCCGCCGCGGCCAGCGCCAGCCATTGCCCCACTACCTCGTCGATCACAACGACTTGCGGGTCCGTGCGGCCCAGGTGAGTTTCGGCAACCTCGGCGGCCCACGCCGCGGGAGCAAACAGCACAGCCGCGGCAACAACCAACCAAAGGGGCGACACCCCGATCAACGCGGTCATCGCGTAGCCCGCTCCGAGGGCCACCAAAGAGCCGGCCGTCCCCGGCGCCCGCGGTGCGTAGCCGATGCCGCCACAGGTAGCCAGCAGAAGAGCGGCGCGGCTATTCATCGTGGGAACCAGGCGACGAACCAGACTCCGAATCCGAAGGGTATCGCGGGTCGAGTTGCTCGTCGACTTCGGTCAGCGGAGAGTGCGCGACGTATTTTTCCGACGACCAATTGCCCAAGTCGATCACTTGACATCGTTCACTGCAAAAAGGGTAGTAAGAGTCGCCCGGTGCCACGCCTTTGCTGCAAATCAGACAATGCTTGATGGGTTGCGTCATGGCAGAGGAATGAAACCAAGCCCTTCCGCGGACGCGCGGATGCAATGTGACGCGCTTTCGAGCCTAACCCCGCGCCAGGATCGGAAAAGGCGCTGCCGGCGTCACATCGATCGATTGCCCCGGGACTACCCGTTCCTGCACCGATTCCAGGCACCCGAAAACGTCGTAGTCGGAAGCCCGCGTAATGCGGATCGTGCCGAAATCACCGGGCCGCGGAACATCGCCGGCGAATTCGGTGATATACGTCTTGCCGTCGATCTCCTCGGCCTGCGCGGCCAGCCGGCCTTCCCACAGCAAGTCGGTTTCTTTCGACGGGCCCGTGATCAGAATGGGCAGCCGCTGCCCCACCCGCTCGCGGTTTCGACCACGTGAAATCTTGCGCTGAATTGCCATGAGTCGTCGACGCCGATTGTAGATCGTGCGGCGATCGACCTTACCGTCCAGACGATAGCTCGCCGAGGTCTCATCGTCCGAGTAGCCGAACACGCCCAAATGATCAAAACGAGCCTCGCGGACGAAGTCGCACAGCTGCTCGAAATCCTGATCCGTCTCGCCCGGGAACCCGACGATGAAGCTCGTCCGAACGGCGACGCCGGGAATCGTCCGTCGGATGCGCTCGATCAAATCCAGGAACAGCTCACCCGACCCGCCTCGCTTCATCCGCTTTAGGATGCGCGCCGAGGCATGCTGCAACGGGATGTCGATGTAATTGCATAGCGGTTCATGCGCGGCGACCGTATCCAGCAGGCGCTGCGTGACACGATTGGGGTAGACATAGAGAAAGCGCACCCATCCGGCCCCCTCGATCGCAGCGAGTTTCTCGAGCAGAGTCGGCAGACCGTCTTTCAGGCCTAAGTCGTCACCGTAGGCTGTCGTGTCCTGCCCGATGAGATTGAGCTCCCCCACCCCCTGACGAAAGAAATTCTCGGCCTCGCGGATCACACTCTCGAAGCGCCGACTGCGGAACCTTCCCCGGAACTTCGGGATGATGCAAAAGCTGCAAGGGTGATCGCAACCTTCGTTGATCTTGATGTAGGCCATATGCCGCGGCGTGGCCGGCCGACGAGGCGTCAAGTCGTGATAAAGGTACGGCTCGACAGCCGGGGAACCGGGATCGAATCCTTCGCAGTGAGCGATGATGTGGTCGAGTTCGTTAGTCCCCAAGACGGCGTCGACATCGGGAATCCGCGCGCGGATCTCGTCGCGGTAGCGCTCGACCAAACAACCGGCGACGATCAACCGGCGGGCGGCGCCGGACTTCTTGTACTCGGCCATTTCGAGAATCGTGTCCACCGATTCTTGTTTGGCCGGGTCGATGAAACTACAGGTGTTGACGACCAGCGCCTCGGCTTCTTGCGGGTGCGGGGTCAGCTCGTGTCCGCGGGCTTCCAACAAGCCCATCATGACCTCGCTGTCCACTAGATTCTTGGGGCAGCCCAAGCTCACAAAGCCGATTTTCATGGGAAAAGACGCCCTTGGCGCGGAAACTTCATCTTAGCATCGGCCGCGGCGGCCGCCCCCAAAGAGCCACTGGCGCGGACTACAAATGATCGGCGAAATCTCGTTGCATACGCACGAACACTCTGTGTCCCAACCACAAGGTCATCAGCGACACCAGCGCCAACTTCGGAAAAGCCGAGCCCGGATCCGTGTCGTACAGCAGGATGCGGCGCATGATGAGCACCACGGCCGCAATGGGGTTGACCTCGTACATCCAAGCGTATCGCGGGCTGATTTGATCGAAGCCGTAAAATATCGGCACCATCCAGAAAAGCACCATCGTCAGCGCTTTGACGACGTACTCCATATCTCGGAAATAGACGTCGAGCGCCGAAGCAATAAGCGCCAAGCCGCACACAAAAGCCAACTGAAAGACCACCACCAGCGGCAGCCACAGCCACTGCGCCGAAACACCGACGAAGTACCCGATCCCGGCCAACAGCAGGATCAGTTGAAGACCGTAGTGCAGCGAGTTGGCCAAGACGACCGACACGGGCACCAGTTCCCTCTGAAACGGCACCTGCTTGATCAGCGAGGCGTTCCCGACAATCGAAGTCGTTCCCGTTATCCAGGCCAGCGTGAAGAAATTGAAAGGCAGCAGCCCGATGAGGACAAACAAGGGGTACCACTCACGCGAACCGGCAAAGACCGCCGTAAACACGAACGTAAGCAGCGACATCATGATCAGCGGGTTCAGCAGCGACCAAAACACTCCCAACGACATGTTGCGGTAGCGCACCTTGAAATCCTTTGCGATCAGGTTCCCGAGAATGAACCACGGGTCATTCTCGGGCCTAAGCAGGGCGTGACGAGGCGGGAAAGGACGGGTTGGAGCGCTGTTTTCGCTCATCAGAGGAACAGTCATTCTAGCGGAGTCGTGCCCGGCGAACCAACTACGCCCTTGCCGAGAAGCAGGCCCGCGCAGCGGAGCCGACGTTGATCCTCACCCTCCGCGCCATCCGTGAACCTCGGGCCGGCTGATCACATCGTGGGATGGCTCACAACTGCATTCGAGCCTTCCCAACCCCCGTGTTATAGTCGAAATATGTGGCCTCCGCGGTTGCCCCGTCGGTGGATATTCGCCCTGTCGGTGCTGCTCGTCGTGGCGGCCCTGCTTTCCGCTCAAGGCACCTATCGAGGCATGCCTCTGCTCGGGCCCGGGGTCGCTTACGTCGAGGAACCCGAAGACGGCGACGTGCCCGGCGAGTTTTCCTTCGTGCGGCTGGCGTATAGCGACCCCTACGGCACCCGCGTGATGGGCGACCGTCCTTGGATGATCGACTCCCCGGCCGCCGAACGGCACTTCTTAAAGGGGCTGAGAAGGCTGTCCAACGTCGACTGCCGTTCGATGGAAGTTTATCACCGCGCCGAGGACGAAGAGTTCTTTAACTACCCCTGGATCTATGTCGTCGAACCGGGACACTGGGATCTCGCCGACGAAGAGGCGGCGCGCATTCGAGAATTTCTGCTGCGCGGCGGCTTCATGATCTTCGACGATTTTCACGGCACCTACGAGTGGGCCCGGTTTCTCCAGGGAATTCGTAAGATCTTTCCCGATCGCCCTGTGCTCGACGTTGACCCGAGCCACGAAATCTTCCACACCGTCTACGATCTGGAGCCGCGGGAGCAGATCCCGGGAGTGCAAGTGCTCTACACCGGCCGCAGCTACGAGAAAGACGGCCTGACGCCGCACTGGCGAGGCATCCACGACGACGACGGCCGACTGATGGCGCTCATCAATTTCAACATGGACCTCGGTGACGCCTGGGAGCATGCCGACTGGCCCGAGTACGCCGAGCGGTATACCGCGATGGCCTACAGGCTCGGGATCAACTACATCGTGTATTCGATGACCCACTAGCCCGCATTGGCGGACTAGTCGCCCGAGGGAATCGCCGGTTCCGGCTCGGCGGCGCGAAGCGCCCAGCGATCGAGGGTGGTTTTGAGATCGGCGGGTTGAACCGGCTTGGCCAGGTAATCGTCCATGCCCGCATCGAGACAGCGTTCGCGGTCACCGACCATGGCGTTCGCGGTCATGGCGATGATGCTGGTGCGACGCCGGTCTCCTTCGAGGCGGCGTATTTCCGCGGTGGCTTGATAGCCGTCCATTTCCGGCATCTGGCAGTCCATGAGCACAATGTCGTAGTCGCGATTGCGGACGCGCTCAACGGCGTCCAAGCCGTTCTCGACGACATCAGCCGAATAGCCTAGTTTGGCGAGCAATCGAACCGCTAACTTTTGATTCACCGCGTTGTCTTCCGCCAGCAGAACGCGGCATTGGAGACGTGCTTGCTCGGAAATCCTTGAGCTTGTGTGTTCTGCGGTCTTCGACGGGCCCGAATCCGTCGAATCCAGCGCGCTGCATACGGCCTCGGCCAACTTTGTCGCCAAGACAGGCTTCGGCAGCACGACTCGCACGCCGGCAAGACGCAGCGCCGCCGAATCGGGCCGCTGAGAGAATGGGCATACCGTGATGATCCGCGTTCCGCACAACAGCGAGTCGTCGTGGATTCTCATGGCCAGGTCCATGCCGTCCATGTCGGCTAGCTTGGAAGCGATCAAGATTAGATGATATGGCGAACCCAATTCGGCTTGGCGATAAAGCGCCGCAAGTGCCTCTTGGCCTCCGGAAGCCAAAGATGTTCTAAGGTTCCAACTCTTGAGGTAGTACTCCAACAGCCTTGTATTGGTAGGGTTCGGGTCGACGATCAACGCTTTTCGGTCTGCCGGGATGTGCTGCGCAACATCGTATGGCTCCGACGCCTCCACGGAAGGCAAGCCAAGCGAAAATTCGAAGGTTGAGCCGCTTCCCAACGAGCTTTCCACGCCGATGCTTCCACCCATCGCTTCGACCAATTCCTTGCAGATCGCCAGCCCCAGTCCCGTCCCGCCGAACTTGCGCGTTGTCGTGCCGTCGGCTTGCACGAAGGGCTCGAACAACCCGGCTTGGGCTTCCGGCGTAATACCGACACCCGTGTCCCGGACCGAGAACCGCAATCGGCCCGCTGGCGGGCCCTGTGTCACTGTCTCCACGCGCACGACGACGGTTCCGCGGTCGGTGAACTTGACGGCGTTACCCGCCAGGTTCAGCAAGACTTGGCGCAGTCGGGCGGGGTCGCCGCGGACCGTTCGGGGCGTGTCGCGGTCCACAAAGATAACCAACTCGATTCCTTTCGATTCCGCCCTCTCCGCCAGGACTTCCACCACTGATCCCGTCGTTTGGTAAAGGTCGAACGGAATGGATTCGAGGGTCAGCTTGCCGGCTTCGATTTTCGAGAAATCAAGCGTGTCGTTGATCAAGTTCAGCAGCGACTCGGCGCACAGGTTGATCGTTTGCGCGTACTCGGTCTGCTCGGAATCCAAATCCGTACCGAGCAGCAGGTCGGCCATTCCCACGATGCCGTTCATCGGGGTGCGCATTTCGTGGCTCATCGTGGCCAAGAATTGACTCTTGAGGCGGGTCGACTCCAGCGCTCGGTCGCGTGTCGCCGCCAGCTCACGCTCGGCCCGCACCCGCTCCATCGAATGGCGCACCGTGCGCGCCAACATGTCGCTATTGACGTGCCTTTTGACGAGGTAGTCCTGGGCGCCCTGCTTGATCAGCTCCAGACCCAGGTTCTCGTCTTCAATCCCCGTGAGCAGAACAATCGGCACGCTCACGCCTTGATCGCGCAACCGGAGAAACGTGTCGACCCCTTCGCTGTCGGGGAGCATCAAATCAAGCAAGATACAGGAGACGTCCTGGTTCTCCCCTAGACAATCGATGCCCTCTTGGAGCGTCTTGGCGGTCAGGACTTCGATTTGCTCGACAAAAGCCTGATCGAGAAAGCCGTGCATGGCGCGCTGAAAAGTCCGGCTGTCTTCGATCATAAGAATGCGAATGGGCGCGTCGCTCATGGTACGGTTGTCGGGCGGCCTCGCATCGAGACGGGCCCTGACCCTCTAAGTACTGGTATCGACAGTTTCCGCCCATTTCTGACGCGGAACCGCGGTCTTCCGGTGCGCGATTACCGAATTCCGCGACGGCGAACGGCAACTATGGCGGGCCTAGGCTGCCTGAAGAGTCTGCAAGATCCCCCGGATGTAACCGAAGCCGTAGGCGAACGCCTGCCGTCCCTTGGGGTCGTCGGGGTGTTGCGGCATGTGATCGGGCATCAGCATGTAGGGGTAGTCGGTCTCCCAAAGCGTCCTGGCGGCCGCGTTGGGACCTACGGCGTCGGGCAGCGCGATGGAGCGAGCAGCGAAGTCAAATCACGCCGGCTTTGACTATGCTGACCTTGTCTTTGAGCGTTTGCGTCGGGACCATCACCTTGGCGCGTTTGGCGATGCTTCATCGGATACCGCTCCCTCGCGGTCGCGGCTCGGTTTGGGGTAACGGTCGCGGGTTGGTCTGGGGTTACTCGAGGTTCAGCTTGCGCAGCAGCTCTTGGTAGCGCGGGTTGGAAGCGTCGAGGGGGAGGCCTTCGGCGGGCCACGACTTGGCGAAGCCCAACCAACCATCGCGTTCCTCTACGGCCTTGTCGATCCATTTCCAGGCCTCCTCGCTTTCGCCCAAGGCGATCAACGGAAAGGAGATGGCAAGAGCGGAGACGTAGCGCTCCCGGCGCCTTTTTATCAGTCGGTTTAGGATTTCGCGCGCTTGCTTTTCCCGCCCCGCGCGTCCGTACACCGCGCCAAGCAGTCCTTCGTGATAGGCTGAACCCGCCGTCAGAGCGGCGCCCCTCGCGAAGGCGTTCGCGGCCTCCTGAAATTCGTTGGTGGAAAGTTGGGCGGCCCCGAGTTGGAGAAATCCCTCCGGGCGGTCGGGGTGGACCTCGATCAATCTTCGGGCTGTTTGCTTGGCTTCCTCGTAACGTCCCACTTGGCGCAAGACGTTGGACAGGCCCGCTCGCGGAGCGGCACGAGCTGGGTCGAGTGCAACAGCGCGTTCCGCCGCGGCCAAGGCTTCATCGAGTCGGCGCAACATGTGCAAATATTGTCCGTAGCCATACTGAATTTCGGCATTGCCCGGCGCCAAGGTGAGGGCTCGCCGCCAAACCTCACCGGCTTCCTCCCAATCCCACTCATACGACGCGAGTACCCACCCCAGCGAATAAAGGCTCTGCACATGGTTCGGGTCGATCTCCAGCGCTCGCAGGGCTGCTTGCTTGGCTTTCGGTATGGTTTCGCGGGGAAAGGCGTATCCGGCGAGCCCTAAGGTGGTGTAACCACTCGCCATGCCGCCGTATGCGTCGGCATAGTCAGGATCCTTCTCGATCGCCTGCTGAAAAGCGCGAATCCCCTTGCGGTAACCGTCTTCGGTATATTTCTTTAACTGCTGCCGCCCCACCAGGTAGAGGTGGTAGGCTTCCTCGTTCGCGGTGCCCCGCTCGACCATGGGGGCGTCGGATTCGACCATGAATTCGACCCGAAGGTTCTCGACAATGGCGCGCGCGACTTGGTCTTGGATGTCGAAGGCGTCCATCATTTTCATGTCTTCGAATTGTCCGAACCAAAGCTGGAAGCCGTCCTCGACGTTGATGAGTTGAGCGGTGATGCGGGTGCGCCCGTCAGCCATGCGGACGGTGCCCTCGAGGACGGAGTCGACCGAGAGCATCTCGCCGATTTCACCGACGTCGAGGCCGCGGTCCTTCAGGCGGAAGACCGAGCTGCGGCCGATGACGCGCAGGCCGTGCACGCGGCCGAGCGAGTTGATCAGCTCGTCGGTCATGCCGTCGCTGAAGTAGTCGCTGTCGGGGTTGCCGCTGACGTTGACGAAGGGCATGACGGCGACTGAAGGCAGGTCACGCATGCCGGCAGGCATGGTCATCTTGCTCTTGCCGGGTTCGGGAGCGGGTGCGTCTGGCGCGCGAGTGAACCAAGCGGCCAGGACAATGGCAACGACGGCGAGGGCGACTGTGGCGAGGTAAAGGGTGCGCCTGCTTGTGGGCTGGGCTGTTGTGGCGGAGCCGGCTGGAGAGCCGGTCCCAACGGGTTGGCTAGGACCGGCACGGGTGCCGGTCGCAACTGGGGAGCCGGTCGCTACGGGTTGGCTGGGGTCGCCTGACGAGCCGGTTGCTGCCGGGGTTGCCAAGGGTGTGCCGCTTGCTGTTCTTGAGGCTTGCAGGTCGGCGATCAGATCGCCTAACTGCTGATAGCGTTCCGCGGGCTTCTTTTCCAGGATCTTGCTGATGATGTTCTCGATGTCGGCGGGCACGTCCGGCCGGGCTTTACGTAGCGACTCAGGGTCTTCGTAGACGATCGAATACTGAATCGCCTGCTCGTATTCGCCCCGGAAGGGTAATTGGCCGGCGAGCATCTCATAGAGCACGACGCCCAGGGCCCAAATGTCGGTTCGCTGGTCGACCGTTTCGCCGCCCATCTGCTCGGGCGACATATAGGCAGACGTCCCCACGGTCGAGCCTTCACGCGTCAGCCTGGCCGTCGACGAAGCCAGTTGCGCCAGGCCGAAATCCATCACCACGGCGCGCCCTTGCGACGTGACCATGATGTTGGCCGGCTTGACGTCGCGGTGGACGGTTCCGTTGTTGTGTGCTTCTTCGAGGCCTTGGGCGATCTGCGTCGCCAGGTCGACGGCGCGTGCGATAGGCAGGGGGCCTTCGCCAATCTCCTCGGTCAACTCGTGGCCGTCAATGTAGGCCATGACGATGAAGGTTTGTCCCTCTTCCTCGTCGATTTCGTGCACCGTGCAGATATTGGGATGTTGCAGCGCCGCCGCCGCGCGGGCTTCGCGCAGAAAACGCTCCTTGGCTTCGGAGTCGCCCAGGGCCCGTGCAGGGAGAAACTTCAGGGCCACCGGGCGCTGCAGCTTGAGGTCCTCGGCCTTGTAGACCACACCCATCCCGCCTTCCCCGAGTCTTTCGAGGATTTTGTAATGCGAGATGGTCCGGCCGATCATCGATGGGAAATCGCCTCAGAAAAGTCGTTAGAACGGCGGCATGGGATTTGGTCCATTGTCGTGCGTTGCCCAATGACCGGTTGCGCTCTAAAAGAATAACAAAAGCTTCTTTTGCGAGAGCCTTTTCTCCGGGCGCTTCGTTCCCGGACCGCCTGACGCGGGCGATTCGGCAATGGGTCGGGTCGTTTGCGCTGCCGGCAATCCGGTAAACGGCGCGGTGACCGCGAGGGAGAACTGAGAGAGCAAGCAACGCCTCCAACGCCTCTGGGGCGAAGCGAGGTCTCGGCGCAGCGGGCGCCGCGGGCCCGCTCCGCCGATCTATGCCTCCAGAGATCTCAACGAAGATCTATCTTCATCAGCTTATGAATGGAGGTGACGGCGGTCACGTCGATTCGTAGGCGGCTGATGTTGACTTCCTCCCAGCTGGCGAATGACGGCGTTACGTAGAGTACGTACATGCCCGGAGGGCCTCCCACCAAAGTGCTGGTGTCCTCGAAGCAATCGGCGCAGGTCCCTACGGAAGGGATGGACATATTCGTGCCGAAGCGCCATTCGAAATCGAAATCACCGCGGAGGAGACCGGTTACAGGTACGCCATTGGGCCTAATAACGCTTAGCGTAATGCGAATTGGATGCGTGGTCGTGGGGGTGGCCGCTTCCGTGGAACCGAAAGTTGAACACCCCAGAGCCGCGGGGACTCGGGCGCAAACATCCGTTTCGACCACCGCTTCGAGGATCGAGCCGGACAGGAACGGTTTGACACCGAAAGCGTCTGGGGCTCCCGCTAACAGGGCGATCGTCAACACGGCGACACTTGAGAATCGCGCTCCCACTCGTGAATAACTACCTAAGATCTTGCGTAACATAGCCTAATCTCCTTTGCATCATGAATAGAGGTTGCGGGTCCGGCGACCCGCCTGGGGGGGGGCCAAGCGCGCTCGCGGTGAGGCGGCGAACCATCGCGACCGCACACTCAGGATCCGGTTCGGCCCAACCGCCCCGGAACCCTGGCGCTACCTATTGAATCTCGCAAAATAAGGTGACACCTTTTTGGGGTACGTACGTCTTTGTATGTATGGGAAATACAAAAGGCGTACGGCGGGATTTCGAGGCCCTGGAGAAGCGCCGTTTCAAAGCGATCCGGTTGGTCGAGCAAGGCTGTAGTCAGTCCGAGACAGCGAGGCGATTGAAGGTCGCGCGGCAAAGCGTCAGCGAGTGGCTGCGACGATACCGGCGTGACGGCGAAGCCGGGTTGCGCCAGGCCGGCCGCGCCGGCCGTAAGCCGCTGTTGGACGCCGCGCAGCTCGAACGCCTCGAGGCGTTGCTGCTGGAAGGCCCCGAGGCGCACGGCTTCCCGACGCCGCTGTGGAGCTGTCCGCGGGTCGCTCGTCTGATCGGAGACGAGTTCGGCGTGCGCTATCACGAGGGCCATGTCTGGAAGATCCTGCGGGCGCTCGGTTGGAGCCCGCAACGGCCCGTCGGCAAAGCGCGGGAGCGCAACGAAGAGGCCATCCGCGGCTGGCAGCGCAAGACTTGGCCGGCCATTAAAAAAAAGCCCGCAAAGAAGAACGTACGATCGTCTTCATCGACGAAAGCGGATTGAGTCAGAAGCCGCATCGTTGCCGCACCTGGGCGCCGCGCGGCGAGACACCGGTGTTGGAGTTCAACTTCAACTGGGACAAACTGTCGGTGTCGGCCGGGCTGACGTTGCGCAACTTTTACTTCCGGCTCTATCCCGGCGCGATCGGCGAGCTGGAGGTCATCGACTTCCTGAAGGCTTTGGTGCGCCACATCGACGGCCCACTGCTGATCGTCTGGGACCGGCTGCCGGCGCACCGCAGCCGCCTGGTGCGGGAGTTCATCCAGCTCTCCGAGGATCACATCGCAACGGAGTACTTGCCGCCCTATGCGCCGGAGTTGAACCCGGTGGAATACATTTGGGCGTACTGGAAGCAGCACGAGTTGCCCAACGTCTGCCCGAAGGACTACTGGGAACTCGACGAGCGCGCCCGCAAAGCGCTGCGGCGAATGCGCCGCAAACCGCGCTTGATTACCGCTTTCTGGAAACAGTCTTCTCTTTGTCTCGATTGACAGTATATTATGCGAGACTCAGTAGAACCCACCCGCTTTTTTCGCGCTTCTTCGGCAGCCCCGTCCTCCCGGACCCGGTGGCCTGCGCGGTCTCTTCGCGCCTTGCACTTTCGGCCTGGACCGCGAATCTACGACGAGATCGCATTGGGACGGAACTTCAAGGCGACCGGGCATTGCAGGTTGAGGTCCTCGGCCCCGTAGCCCACACGCATCCCACCCCCGAGCTCCTCGAGGATTTCGTAATGGGAAATGACCCACCCGATCATGGCTGGGAAATTGTCTGTCGAAGCTGTCAAACCGCCGACGCCCGTTCGGTTCATCGCGGGCACGGCCTCGATGCGCGGTCGGCCACAGTGATCTAGAGAATGACAAAAGTGCCATTTTCGAGCGCCCCTTCTTCAAGGGCGTCTCTTTCGAGTCCGACGGGCCAGCGGCCCAAACGAAAGATTTCAAGCTTCGGCTGAAATGGGTTTTCATGGATCCCGGCGGAATCGGCTCCCAAAGCCCAGATAATCGCCTGCGAGGCTGTCCACAGCGCGGCCCCGGCGGCGACACGAGCCAACTCTTCATCCTCGATTGCAGGTCGGACGTGCTCGTACCCGATGATGCTCAGGCGGTTGAGCAAGGTTCGAAGCTGATCCTCGCGGTCGGCGGCACGGACGCGGGCGAGCGCCTCGTCACGCAGCTCCTGTTCGCGCCGCCACAGTCGGTGCTCTTGGCGAAGACTTGCCGCCGCGCCCCCCGCCTCTTCCCAACCCCCCGCCCATCGGCACTCGGCTTCTGGAAGGCCGAGGCCTTTCAGATAGACCCCGGCCCAACGGGTGGCGACGTCGCGCCCCTCCGCGCTCCCGACCGAGGAGAACCACGGAATCTCGGCAACCAGGGCGGGGATTTTGTCAGCCCGTTTCAGCGCTTCGGCGGATTGGATCATGGGTTCATCACAATCCGGCGCTTACGAAAAATGGGTGAAATGCATCAAACAAGTTATTCTAAGGTGAACTGTAGAAACAAGGAGCCGAGGTCATGATTCGTATCGCCCGCCCCTGGATTTTTGCCGGCCTGTTTGCCGTCATCGTTTTGTCGGTCGCCGGGCTATCGGCCACGAAGGACGCCATTGTCTTTGACGACGTGGAAGCCCAGACCCGCCAATTCATGGATTGGGAAAGGAGAATTCGCCTCACCCCCGAACAAGAGGCCGTCAAGAAAGACGCCTTAACCAGAATGCCGGCTCCTTGCTGCGACGACAACAGCGCTTACACCTGCTGCTGTTCCTGCAACGTCTCGCGCACGATCTGGGGGCTGTCGAATTACTTGATCGCCAAACAGGGTGCCGACGTCAATATCGTCGAAAAAAGGGTCAACGAGTGGATCACCTTTGTGAATCCCAACGGCTACAGCGGCAAGACCTGCTACACGCGAGGCTGTTCGCGGGCATTCAAGCATGACGGTTGCGGCGGGATGCGTCGCGGAAACGTCGTCTTCTAACGTCATCTTCTAATGCACCATGGCTGAAGACTACCGATTCCGACTCGCCGTCTGCAACGAACTTTTCGAGAAATCGGATTTCGCCGCTTCCTGTCGCGCCTTGAAAAAGGCCGGATGGCAGGGGATCGAGATTGCTCCGTTCACACTCGCAGAGGAGGCGACGACGCTATCGGCCGAGCGGCGGCGGGAAACGCGCGACATCATCGTCTCGGAAGGGCTTGAATTCGTCGGCCTCCATTGGCTGACTGTCGGCCCCAAGGGGCTCCACGTGACGACGCCCGACGAAGCGGTCCGTAAGAGCAGTTGGGATTTCGTGCGCCGGCTTGTCGACCTATGCGCCGATTTGCGCGCCGACGGCTCGGGCGGCGTCATGGTGTTCGGCTCGCCTTTCCAACGTCGCACCAACGGCGAGTTTCCCGCGGAAGTCGGCGTCCGCAATTTCACCGACGGCGTGCGCTCGATCCTCCCGCAGCTTGAAGCTCGCGGGGTCACGCTGTTGATCGAGGCGCTGCCGGCAGCGCAATCGGATGTCATCCTCACCCTCGACGAGGCGGCACGTGTCGTGGCCGAACTCGACAGTCCGCATGTGAAGACGATGTTTGATTCCCACAACGCGATCGATGAAGTCGACCCCCACGGGGAGATCGTTGCTCGACATTGGGATTTGATCCGTCACATTCACGTCAACGAACTCGACGGGAGCTATCCTCGGCCCGACGGAGGCTACGATTTCAAACCCGTCTTACAGGTCGCCAAGGACCGCCGGTTCGAGGGTTGGGTTTCGATGGAAGTCTTCGACTTCACGCCGGGCGCGGACAAGCTCATCACCCAAGCCCACGCCTATTTGACCGACCAAATCGCGCAGCTTAACTAACCCGACATGAAGAAAGTCCTCGTCACCGGCGGGGCCGGGTTCATCGGATCGGCTTTGGTCCGCGGCTTGCTTGCCGAACCCGGCGTCGAGCGCGTCGTCGTCCTCGACAATCTGCTGACCGGCAACAAGGCGAACCTCGACGAGGTCGCGTCGTCGATCGACTTTCACGATGTCGACATTCGCGACGCCGACGCGATCACGCCTCTGCTGGCGGGCATCGATGTCGTCTTTCACGAGGCGGCCATTCCGTCGGTCCCCCGCTCGATCGCCGAACCCGAACTTTCCCACGACGTGAACGTCAACGGGACGTTCAACGTCTTGCTCGCCGCGCGCAAGCAAGGAGTGCGGCGGGTGGTCTACGCGGCTTCGTCCTCGGCCTACGGAGACACGCCGACGTTGCCCAAGGTCGAGTCGATGCCGCCGCAGCCGAAATCCCCCTACGCGGTGCAGAAGTTGCTCGGCGAGCTGTATGCCAAGACGTTTTGGGACGTCTACGGACTCGAAACGGTCGCCCTGCGCTACTTCAATGTTTTCGGGCCGAGGCAGGACCCCAACTCGCCTTACTCGGGTGTTCTGTCGCTTTTCTGTCGAGCGATTCTCGACGAGCGTCGGCCGACCATTTACGGCGTCGGCGAACAGTCGCGCGACTTCACTTTTGTCGACAACATCACGCGCCTGAATCTCCTGGCCGCAAGCGCCCCGGAAGCGGCGGGCAATCTCTACAACGGAGGCACGGGCCGGCGATACACGCTCAATCAAACCTGGGCGATGCTGAACGCAATCGCGGGAACGTCCATCGACGCCGAATATGCACCGGCCCGAGCGGGCGACGTGCGCGATTCGCAAGCCGACACAACGGCCGCCGAGCGGGATCTGGGGTACCGGCCAACCGTCGATTTCGAAGACGGTTTGCGGCGCACGTTGGCCTGGTATCGCCAAACCGAGCCGCGCACGTAAGTAAGCGGTATCCGATGCCGTTCCCCGCAAGCAAGGCAAGTGATGATCCTAGATCCGCCTCACTAGGCCTCCTCCGAAAATCCCCTTTCAAGCGTACGACGGATTACGGTATAGACCCTGAAATCACAAACCGAGGCAGCCGCGGAGCGGCGACGGGAGCCATAGCCCCGGGCTTCAGCCCGGGGTCCCCGCCGAAAATCACGACAAGCCCCGGATGGGGCGTAGGAGCAATCGCCCGATGCAACCCGGCCAACAGGTACGTTGACCCTCCCCCTGCCGACGCCTGACACTTCGACCCCTCCTTGGCCTGTATCCCGGTCTCACCCCCATTTTCATGGCGGTATTATGAACGCCAACGTTCAGAGAGACGGCCTCTTCCGAAAATAACCTTCGAGAGTAGTGCATTACGTTAATATCCGGCAAGATCGCGAACACCCTGAGCCGCGAAGCGGCGGCGGGAATATAGCCCAGGGTGGAGCCGGAACGGCGGAACCCTGGGTGGAACCCCCACCCGCGCGAGCCCTGAAAGGGCGGCGGGAACCTCGCGCCCAACCCTTCGGACCGCCGGCGCCCATTTTCATGGTGGTATTATGAATCCGCGGATTCATAGAAACGGCCGCTTCCTGATTTCCAAGACAAAGTCGGCGCCGTCCTCGGCTCCATACCGTCGGCCGCCACACTTCCAGTAAGCTCAGAACAGCATGGCCGAAACCGTCTTCGAAGCCCGCGGCGTCACCAAGATCTACGACATGGGCGAGACGCAGGTTCACGCGCTGCGCGGCGTTGATCTCGATCTGTACGACCGCGAGTTGATCGTTTTGTTGGGGCCTTCAGGCAGCGGCAAGTCCACCTTGCTAAATATCCTCGGCGGACTCGATACCGCCAGCGGCGGAACCGTCAGCTATCACGACAAGGAACTAACCAGCGCCGGCGACCGTGAGCTGACCGAGTACCGCCGTTTTCACGTCGGCTTCGTTTTCCAGTTTTACAATCTGATCCCGAGTCTGACGGCACGCGAAAATGTCGCCGTTGTCACCGAAATCGCTCGTGACCCCATGACGCCCGACGAAGCACTGGGGATGGTAGACCTCGGTGATCGTGTCAACCACTTCCCCGCGCAGCTTTCCGGCGGCGAGCAGCAGCGTGTGGCCATCGCCCGCGCGATCGCCAAACGGCCTTCCGTGCTGCTGTGCGACGAACCGACCGGCGCGCTCGATTCCGCGACGGGCATCCTCGTGCTCGAGGCGCTCGAGCGCGTCAACCGCGATTTGGGAACGACGACGGCCGTGATCACCCACAACGCCGACATCGCCCGCATGGCCGACCGCGTTGTGCACCTGAGCGACGGCAACATCAGCAGCGTCGAGACGAACGCCGAGAGGAAACCGGCGAAGGAGTTGCATTGGTAACCGCGCCCCAATCACCCGCGTCCGACGCATTCGGTCCATGAGCGCACTCAACCGCAAACTGTTTCGCGACCTGTGGAACATCAAGGGCCAGGCGTTCGCCATCGCGCTGGTGATCACGGCCGGCGCGGCAACGTTTGTCATGGCGCTGACCACGCTGGGGTCGCTACAGGTAACGCGGTCGACTTTCTACAGCGACTATCGTTTCGCCGACGTCTTCGCGATGCTCAAACGCGCACCCGACGGGCTAAAGTCGCGCCTGCGGGCCATCCCCGGGGTGGCGCAGGTCGAAACGCGCGTCGTCGCTCCGGTGAACCTAGTCGTCGAGGGCTTCTCCGATCCGGTGACCGGCCTCATCCACTCGCTGCCTGATTTCTCCGAACCTTTGCTCAACGGAGTTTTTCTGAGGACGGGACGGCTGCCGGAATCCGGCCGCGACGACGAGATCGTCGCGCATGAGTCCTTCACCCAGGCTCATGGTTTCGAGCCGGGCGACCGTCTCCACGTCATCATCAACGGCCGCCGAAAGCGCTTCACGATCGTCGGCATTGCCCTCGCTCCGGAACACGTCTACGCGATCCGGCCCGGGGAGCTGTTTCCCGATTTCACCGGATTCGGCGTGCTCTGGATGCGCCGCAAACCGCTCGCGACCGCCTATGACATGGACGGCGCTTTCAATAACGTCTCGTTCACGCTCGCCGCCGGCGCCCAAGAAGAAGAGGTGATCGAGCGCGTTGACGATCTGCTGGCGCGCTACGGTGGTTTGGGCGCTTTCGGGCGAATGGACCAAGTCTCTCATCGCTTTCTTTCCGAGGAGTTCCGGCAGCTCGAGCAGATGGCGACCGTCTACCCGGTCATCTTCTTGGGCGTGGCGGCGTTCTTGTTAAACGTCGTGATCAGTCGACTGATTCGCACCGAAAGAGAGCAGATCGCGACGCTAAAGGCTTTCGGCTATTCGAACTTCGCCGTCGGTTGGCACTACGCCAAGCTCGTTCTCATGATCACCGCGATCGGCATCGCGGGAGGAATCATCGCGGGCACGCGGTTTGCCTTGGGGATGGCGATGATGTACATGCAGTTTTATCGCTTCCCGTTTTTGCGCTTTACGGTTGATCCCCAGATCGGTGTTATCGCGGCGTTGGTCGGGGCGGCGGCGGCGATGACGGGGACCCTCTACTCGGTCCGTTTGGCGGTCCGGGCGACCCCGGCCGAAGCCATGCGCCCCGAGCCGCCCGCGACGTACCGCGAAAGCGTCGTCGAGCGCCTCGGCCTGAAACGCTGGTTGGCGCAGCCCACGCGAATGATCGTGCGCAATCTTGAGCGACGCCCCGTCAAATCGTTTCTTACGAGCCTGGGAATCGCTTTTGCCTACGCCATCTTGATGGTTGGGTTTTTCTTTAACGACGCGATGGCTTTTTTGATCCGTTACCAATTCAGCTTTGCCCAACGTGACGACATGACGGTAACGTTCGTGGAACCAACGTCGCGGCGCGTGCTCTATGATCTGTTGAGTCTGCCCGGAGCCGAACACGGCCAAGTCTTTCGCGCCGTGCCGGTGCGATTGCGCTCAGAGCATCGCACCTATCGCACCTCGATCCAGGGTGTCGAGCCGGAAGGCGACCTTTATCGATTGTTGGGCGAGGATCTCAAGACGATCGAGATTCCGCCCTCGGGCATGATGTTAACCGGATACCTCGGTGATTTCCTGGGCGTCAAGCCGGGTGACGAAATTACCGCCGAAGTCCTCGAAGGCGAACGACCCATTCGAAAGGTTGCTGTTACGGGTATGGTGCACCAGTACCTGGGCGTCGGGGCTTACATGCACATCGACGCCTTGAATCGGTTGATGCGCGAGGGTGGCGCTGTCTCGGGCGTTCATCTCGCGGCGGACTCGCTCCGCGAAAAAGAAATCTATGCCGCGCTCAAAGAGGCGCCTCGCGTGGCGGGCGTGACCGTCGCACGCAACGCCATCAAAAATCTCGAAGAGACGATGGCGGAACAGCTCCTTACTTTTGCTTTCTTCATTACGCTTTTCGCCGGCAGTATCGCCGTCGGCGTCGTCTATAACAGCGCCCGCATCTCGCTCTCCGAGCGCAGCCGCGAATTGGCCAGCCTGCGGGTGCTCGGCTTTACGCGCGGCGAGATCTCCTACATCTTGCTCG
This sequence comes from Bryobacterales bacterium, assembly GCA_965238125.1. Lineage (GTDB taxonomy): Bacteria > Acidobacteriota > Terriglobia > Bryobacterales > UBA6623 > UBA6623. The sequence goes on from OZ250179.1 coordinate 4,199,460, forward strand.
GGGAATTGGCCCTGCTGACGTTGGCCGCGATGCCGTTGGGTTTCTTGTTAGGGCACGCCTTGAGCCTGTACATCGTCGAAGGCATCCAGACCGATCTCTTCCGAATTCCGATCGTCTCCTCTCCGAAGATCTACGCGTTTTCGGCGACGGTCGTGTTGGTTGCGGCGGTGATTTCTGCTCTGATGGTAAGAAGGAAATTGGATCGGCTGGACTTGGTCGAAGTCCTCAAGACGAAAGAGTAAACCGTGCGCTGGGGAAGAAAAATAGGCCTGACCGTCTTTGCGCTGGTGATCGTCTTTCTGATTGTGCAAGGTTTCCAGCCGCAACCGGTGGTCGTCAACGTGGCGCAAGCCGAGCGCGGGCCGATGCGCGTGACGGTCGAAGAAGAGGGCAAAACCCGCGTCATCGACCGCTTCGTCGTCTCGGCGCCCATTGCGGGTTTCGCCCGGCGCGTTGAGATGGATGTCGGCGACCTGGTGAAACGCGGCACGGTTTTGGTGCGGCTCGATCCGCTGCGCGCTCGCGTCCTGAACCCGCGCAGCCGAGCCGAGGCGACGGCGCGCGTCGCGGCGGCCGAGGCCTCGCTCAGCGCCGCCAAGCAAGACGTTGAGGCGGCGGCAACCGACGCGAGCTTTCGCGAGAGCGAACTGAAACGCACGCGCGAGCTCTTCGAATCCTTGACGATCCCCAAGCAAAACCTCGACCAAGCCGAAACCGATTCCCGGCGCGCGCAAGCGACCTTGCGTTCGTCGAAATTTTCGGTGGAAGTCGCGCGCCATCAGCTTGAGGTCGCCCGTACGGCCCTGCGTTACTCCGCCGCCCAGCAGGCGGGCCGACCGTCGGAAACCGTCGCCATCCAATCGCCGGTTTCCGGGCGGGTTCTCAAACTGATTCACGAAAGCGAAGGCGTGGTGCAGGCCGGCCAAGCGCTGGTGGAAATCGGAGATCCTCGAGGGCTCGAAGTCGAAGTGGAAGTTCTCTCCGCCGACGCAGTGAAACTCACGCCCGGCACGAGAACGTTGCTCGAACGCTGGGGCGGGGAAGAGCCGCTCGAAGCGGAAGTGCGCACGGTCGAGCCGGTCGGCTTCACGAAGATTTCGGCGCTGGGCGTCGAGGAGCAACGCGTTCTGGTCATCGCCGACATCGTTTCTCCTCCCGAGGAATGGCAACGTCTCGGTGACGGTTACCGCGTCGAAGCACAATTCGTTTTGTGGGAAGAGGCCGATGTCTTGCAAATCCCCGGCAATACGCTGTTTCGTCGCAGTGACGGTTGGGCGGTCTTTGTGATCAAAGCGGGCATCGCCCGACGGCGCGAAGTGACCTTGGGTCGGCGAAACGGCCTGTCGGCGCAGGTCCTTTCCGGCGTCCAACAGGGCGAGACCCTGATCGCCCACCCGGACGAGGCGATTGACGAAGGGGTGGAGGTGGCGCCCCTTGACGAGGGATTGTAGTCGTTGTAAGCTACCCCCGCTCAAAATAAACGCCATGCGCGCCGACTGGTTCTTGCCCACGCCTTCGGCGTTGACGCCGGCCAACTTCAGATCGAGTGCCCGAGGCGACGACAAGCTTAGAGCTTGTCGTCAGGCGGTGAGAAATGCGGGCTAGGACAAACACGAGTGTTCGTCTCGACCGATCGCCCCTACGTAGTTCCACCAGCGTTTGTGGTTCCATCGCTCGCCTCGCTTCAGTAACCTAGAGGAACACTCGAACGCCCACGCAAAGGGAGATCCCATCATGAAAGCCTTTCGCTTCTTCGTTCTCGCCACCGCCTTTCTCCTTCTCGCCGGCGCGGTCGTCGCGGGCGCGCCGCCGACCGTCGAGGAACAAAACTGGGCGCGCTGGCGCGGCCCCTACGATACCGGCATGGCCGCCGGCGGCGCTCGGACCGAGTGGAGCGCCACCGAAAACGTCAAGTGGAAGATCGACGTGCCGGGCAAGGGGTTATCGTCGCCGGTCATCTGGGGCGACAAGATGTTTCTAACCACCGCTGTTCCCACCGAACCCGTCACCGAGGCGCAACCGATGCGCCGCCCGTTTCGCAAACGGCCGTCCGGCGAGCGGTCTTCCTCCGACAAGCGGCCGCCCCGCAAACGAGCCGGGAAGAAAGGCTTCGGCATGCGGATCGGAAAAGCCTCCGGCGTCGAGCATCGCTTCGAAATCTGGTGCATCAACAAGAACACCGGCGAAACGCTGTGGAGCAAGGTCGCCAAGACGGCCACTCCGCACGAAGGCTACCACCAGCGCTACGGCAGTTTCGCGTCCAATTCCCCGGTGACCGACGGCAAGAGGGTCTACGCCTATTTCGGCTCGCGCGGCATCTTCGCCTATGACCTGGCCGGCAACTTGATCTGGGAACAAGACCTCGGCGTCAAGATGGAAAAGATTCTCCAATTCGGCGAGGGAACAGCCCCGGTTCTCTATGGAGATACGCTGCTGTTGAAGCTCGATCATCAAGGTGATTCGGTGATCGTCGCACTCGATAAGAAAAGCGGCAAGGAACTCTGGCGGCGCGATCGCGATGAGATGTCCTCGTGGTCGGCGCCGTTGGTTGTCGAATACGACGGGCGTAAGCAGGCCATCGTCAGCGGGACGACGAAGACGCGTAGCTACGACTTGAAAACGGGCGAGGTGATCTGGGAAGTCGCGGGGCTTGGCCGCAACGTGATCCCGAACCCCGTCAAACAAAACGACATCGTGTTTGTGATGAGCGGCTATCGCGACCCTAACTTACAGGCCATTCGTTTGGGAGGCTCGGGAGACATCACGAATTCCGACCAGATTGTGTGGACCAACCAGCGCGCCAATTCCTATACGGCATCGCCGGTTCTTTATGAGAACAAGTTATACTTCGCGACCGACAACGGGTTCTTCAGTTGCCTGAATGCGACGAACGGGATGCCCTATTACCATCAGCAGCGGCTGCCGGGGTCGCCCACTCTCAAGTCCTCGCCGGTCGGCGCGGGGGGCCATATCTACATCGCTACGGAAAACGGCGCGGTGATCGTGCTCAAGATGGGCGAGGAGTTCGAAATTGTCACGGTGAACGAGATGGGCGACCACTCTTTCATTGCGACGCCGGCGATCTTGGACGGCGAGATTTTCTTGCGCAGCGAAACGTCGCTCTTCGCGATTAGCGCCAAGTAGCGCCAATTCCCCGCGCCACCCGAGCCGCGCCGCCTCGCGGCGCGGTTCCGGCGCGGTCTCCCCCGTCCGACCCTTCGGCCTGTCGACGCCCATTTTCATGGCGCTATGATGAACCTGCGGAGTCATAGAGACGGGCTCTTCCGAAAATAAACCCACGAGCGTATGGTGCATTACATTCAGGGTCGGCAAGATCACAACCTCTTGAGCCGCGAAGCGGTGGCGGGAATATAGCCCAGGGTGGAGGGACGTGGGGCGGAACCCTGGGGGCCCGCCACCCCGGGGAGAGCCCTGAAGGGGCGGCAGGAGCAAACACGGCGCCCATTTTCATGGCGGTATTATGAATCCGCGGATTCATAGAAACCGACTGTCCCCTTGTTTCGCGTAAGTCGGACGTTCACCAAGGCTGATCGCCCCAAACCGGCCCCGTCGGGCATTCTTAAGGAGTTGTCGCATGACCCTGCATCACCCACACCACGACGCATCGAAGGCACGCCTTCGCGGAACGATTGCCCGAAGCGTTTGCCTGCTCGCCGTTCTAACGGCCTGGGTCGGCTCTTCCGCAATCGAGGCGCACGCCGAACTGCGATTCACCTCCTTGGGAGATTTTCGGCTCGAAAGCGGCGAGGTCATCCGCGATTGCAAGATCGGTTATCGCACCTTCGGTACTCTGAACGCGGACCGCTCGAACGCCGTCCTCATCCCGACCTGGTTCACCGGCCACACGAAAGACCTCGTTGAATTCATGTCGGCCGACGGCATGGTCGACACCTCGAAATACTACGTGGTCGCCGTCGATGCGCTGGGCAACGGCATTTCCTCGTCGCCTTCGAATAGCGCCCAGCAGGCAAGAGAGAAGTTTCCTCGTTTCTCGATCGGCGACATGGTGCGGTCGCAACACAAGCTGCTGACCGGGGATCTGGGAATCCGGCATCTCCACGCGGTAATGGGCATTTCGATGGGCGGCATGCAGACCTTCGAGTGGATTGTTGCCTATCCGGAATTCATGGACCGGGCGATCCCAATCATCGGCTCGCCTCGGCTGGCCGCTTACGATCTATTGCTTTGGCGCACCGAGCTGAACGTAATCGAAGCGGTATTGGAAGCCTACACCGACCCCGCCGAGCAACGCCGCATCGCCATGAAGCTGGCGAATGACATTCAGCAGTTGGCGCTCACCTCGCCCGGCCGATTTAGCGCCGACGTCTCGCGAGACCAAATCGAAGTGAAGATGGCCTCAACCGAGGCTGAAACCATCAAGAAGATGGATGCCTATGACTGGACCGCTCAGTTGAGGGCCATGATCGGCCACGACGTCGCGCGTCGTTTTGGGGGCAAGATCGAGTTAGCCGCCGCCGAGGTGGAGGCCGCTGTCCTAGTGGTCTCCGCCATCCAGGACCACATGGTTACACCGGGACCGTCGTTTGATTTCGCCGGGCGCGTGAAGGCTCGCACCTTTAAGATGGAAAGCGATTGCGGCCACCTGTCGTTTCAGTGCCAAGCCGACGAAGTCAAAACCACCGTGCACGAGTTCTTGGCGGAATAGCCTGATGCCGTCCGTGCGCGGCTGGGCGATCTAGACGTTCTCGGCTTTCAACATCGGCGGAACAAAGGGATGCCGCTTCGCGGGATCGACACCATTGAGCAGTTGACGCGTCTGGAAGCTCGCGACGATCAGGTGCGAGTATTCGAGAGCGGTCGAGGCGTTAGCTTCAAAGGCCGGTAGCCCTGAATCGGGGAATCGCACGGCCCAACCGTGACGCCCCTCATAGAAAGCCGGGCGTCCCATCCCCCAGGTTTCGAAAAAGTTCGTGGCGCGTTCGACTTTCGATGGGTCAAACCCCTCGGGAATGCCACTCTGCTTGAAGTACGCCAGATCCTGATCCCAGCGCCCGCGTGCGGCTCGGTAGGCCGTCACGCCGTCAAAATCGCGGGCTTCCCGGCGAGGCCCAAAGACAGCCAGGAATTCTTCCGCGGGCTCGCTGGGTCGGCTGCCGGCGGACTCGGCTACCGGCCTCCAGGGCTCGGACCCCGTAAAGGGGTTAACCTTCCACCATTGGCCGCCGAACTCTTCGGGGTCCTGTTGATAGGGCCCGATGGGCCATTTCCATGCGTCGGGAACGTCCCCATAGCGGGGCGTGTTGGGCTGAAACGTCGGCTCCGTCTCCGTGAAGGGCGCCGCGAAGGAAGCGGCTGCTCCGTCGGAGGATTCCACTCCGTCGGGGTCTCCGGGCTCGCTCGTCGACGATGTTTCACCAGCGGGGTCGGCCGAAATCGCCGGCTCGACAGCTTCATCGGCCGGAGCTTCGCCGGTCTCCAGCGTGCCGGTGTCGTCCGTGGGGGGAGGCGCCGGTGGCGTGGCGGCGTCGCCTTCCGCGGGCGCCGGGTCGGGCACGGGCGGGACCTCGATACCCTGGGCGTCACCGACGAACGGCTTTCCGTTGGCTGTTTCATAGGCGTGTGCCCAGGGCGGCGGCGATGTTCCCTCGCGCGGATCCCAATCGAAGCGGGTCGGCGGCGGAAGCGCGCGAGCACGAAGAAAGGCGGCAAACTGCTCGGCGCGTTCCGTGTCGTCGATCTCGATGCGCTCGGGAAAAGGGCGATGCGAAGCGGGTGCGGGAAGGGTCACGGGTTGCGGCATGGTTCTGGATGTTCCTCGAAAGTTGGCGAAGTGTCGGTGGAGTTCGGGCACGCCACGTGCCATTCGTCGCAAGGGATGGTGGCGAGGGGAAACGCTTTTGAATTCGCGAAGTTAGCCGGGCGGTCGAGCCGTGACGAGAGCCGACGGCGGCGACGAGTTTTCGTCCAGCGGCAAGTTTTTTGCGCGACGCCCGCGGTCGCGCGTCAGGAATGCCAAGCCGCCTCGGACCGCGAAGATCTCGGCTCTACGCTCTGCTCAGGTTTAGCAAGAGTCGACTACACCACGTCGTAGTAAACAAAATCCCCGGTGTCTCCCCCAACCAGACTTTGTCGGATATCGAAGTGGTTCGTCTTCCCAGATTGGAATAAGTCGCCGATGTGCAACAGAAACCGCAGAGCATCGTAACTGGGGTTGTTTTTGTCGATATCAAGATCCACGTAATGCGTTCGGTCGGGAAGGTCCTCCGGCGGGATCGCCACGACCGCCTGCATTGAGCTTTCGACCCGCATTTTCAATTTGATGTATGAGCTTCAGACCATCCAGCGACCTTCAGCGTCTTTATTGATAGGGGCTAGAGCCCGATAAGGACGCCATGGAGGTCAACACCCGATGGGTGAAAAAGAAAACAAGCCGTTTCAGCTCACGTTCAATGGATTTCTCAAAGTCGATTTCCAAGGATCGCGAGTCACCTCGGATGGCGGTCTGATTCTCGTTCGCGAACTGGATGAACGACTCGGACTCGGGAAGCTGATCGACGAGCATCTCAGCGACTCGCGACAAGGCTTGAACAAGAAGTTCCCGCTGGCCGATCTGCTGCGGCAGTCGGTCTACAGCCGACTCGCTGGCTACGAGGACCTCAATGACGCCGTTCGAGTATCCGCCGATCCGACCTTTCGCTTGATCGGCTCGAAGAGGAACTGGGATCGCGGAGCAGCCTTGACCTCGACGCTGCATGGCTTCGAGACGGAGATGCTGGCGAGCGAAGAGAACTTGCTGGGGCTGATGGCAGTGAACCGGGAGCTGGTCGCGCAAGCCGAAGCTCCCGACGGTTCAGACCGCGTGGTGCTCGACATGGACTCCACGGAGAGCCCCGTCCACGGCCAACAGGAAGGCAGTGCCTACAACGGCCATTTTGAGTCCCTCTGCTATCACCCGCTGTTGCTGTTCAACCAGCACGGCGACTGCCTAGGCGCGAAGCTGCGTCCCGGCAACGTGCACAGCGCCGAGGACTGGGACGAGCTGCTACTGCCGGAGATCGAACGACAACAGGCGGAGGGCAAACAGGTGACGTTCCGCGCCGACGCCGCCTTCGCCAAGCCCGAGATCTACGAGGCGATGGAGGAGCGCGGCGTGGACTACGTGATTCGCATCCCGGCGAACAAGAGCCTGGAGCTGGAGATCGAGGACATCCTGTTTCGGCCACCGGGCAGGCCGAACGCCAAGCCCCTAGTGCGCTACAAGAGTTTTCGCTATCAGGCCGAGAGCTGGTCGAAGGCAAGGCGAGTTGTCGCCAAGGTCGAGCATCACCAGGGCGAACTATTCCCGCGCGTCGGATTTGTCGTGACGAGCATGAGCTTGCCGAGCCGCTCGGTCGTGCGGTTCTACAACAAGCGCGGCACGGCGGAGCAGTGGATCAAAGAAGGCAAACAGGCCACGCACTGGACCCGCTTGTCGTGTCACCGCTTCCGAGCCAACGAGGTACGGCTGCAACTCAGCGTGCTGGCCTACAACCTGGGCAACCTGTGGCGGCGGCTAGGGCTGCCGCAGCGAATCAAAAGCTGGTCGCTAACGAGTTTGCAACACAGGTTGATGAAGACCGGCGGTCGGCTGGTCAAGCATGCTCGCTACTACTGGTTGCTGCTGGCGGAGGGGCATCTGAACCGGCGGCTGTTCGGTGACATGCTGCATAGGATCTGGGCGCTGCCTGTGCCGGGTGGGTAGCGTTGCCCGGGCGAGGATCAACAGTTTTTGGCTCCAAAAAGGTTTCGCAGGGAGCAGTGTCGGCCGGAGCGCCGTTCAGTCCGCTCAATCAACGTCTGTGAGCGGACGGACGAGCCCTGGCGCCTACCGGCGGAGGTGATGTGCAGGGTTCAGCGCGAAAAGACGTGGTATTCGGCGCAGCGGGGGTGTATCCTGTGACCGTGCCAGGGCCAAAATGGAAATCCTGGTTCGACGTCCTCCCGATAACTCTTAAGCTCAAATTTATCGGCCTCGTCATGGGGAATCTTTGAGAGCAAACGTTTGTGAGTCGGGTGGATCGTCGCATCCTTATTGAAAGTGGCGTCGACCTTGTCGAAGAATTCAGGCTGGACGGCACAATAGATGCGATCCATCTCGCAATGAAATACGTTTTGAACCAGGCGGCCGAGTCGCTCGCCGCGGCTGGGCACGGCCTCCAGCTTGGCCAGAATATTCAGCAGACAGGCCTTGCGCCGGTCCTGGTGCGGGCGCGTATTCAACCACTCGACGGCCCCCAGCTTGTCGAGCTCTGACCTGTCGTCCTGGAGAATACGACGCGCCTCGTCGTCAAAGTCATCCACATCCCGCGTGAGTTGGATCGAACGAGCGGCGGGCTGGGCGTCAAACGTAACCGTCTCGGTCCCGGAACCGGGAATGGAAATCGTCCGCCGTGAGTTGACAAGCGGGAGTTCCCCGACCCGCAGGTCCAGCTCGTAGCTGCCCTCGGGCAGGGGTGCGCCTGCAATACCCTCGAAGCGAATTCCATCACCGACTTGCGTCACGTCCATGTCATAACGATTGACCCACCCCTTCCGCTGTTGCGTGTTCTCCCAGCGGGCCTTTGTGCCGGGATCGAGGGGGAACAGATTCAGAGCAAAGGGCCTCGGAAAAGCGCTGGTCTCGCCCTCGAGCACGATGCCCCGTTCGAACACCGGCTCGGCATTCGGGAGAAAATTCGAGATTGGGATTGGATTTCCCCCGCGTTGGAATTGAATAACGAAATTTCCAGCCATAACAATCTCCTATTTGTGAGTCGGGTTGCTATTGATCGCTGCAAGTATATCCTTTATGGGTGCTTGAGTCGACACAAAAATGACGCCCCGGAAAGATTTCTTCGCGACTTGTTATCACGAGGAGATCATCCAGTCCGCGACGAAGTTGGACCGCCGGTTCGGCTCAGGCCTCCGGGACACGAGAACCAAATTGCCGTGCGTAAACGGCCGTGAATTGCGCCCCCAACAAAAACACGCGCAGCGAATAGTAAAGCCACACCAGGACCAACACCAGCGACCCCGCCGCGCCGTAGACCGACGCCAAGCTGCTGCGCCCCAAGTAGAGCCCGATCAAGTAATTGCCAAAGGACAACAGCAGTGCCGTAATGAACGCGCCCAACCAGACATCCCCCCAACGAATTTCGGTTTCCGGCAATATCTTGAAAATGACGGCAAAAAGCAACGTCATCAAGGTGAAGGCAATCAACAGGGTTCCGATCTGCAGCACGAAACCGGGCACCTCAAGAAGTCGACCCAGCAGTTCTCCGGCGGCGTTCAGTGCCGCGTTGGCCGAGACCGCGACCGAAAGCAATCCGCCTAGGCTCAGCACCATCAGGAAAGCCAGCAGCCTGCTTGTGAGGTAACGCTTGACCGCCTTTCTCTTGCCGGCGGGATGCGTGACGCTCCAGATGTCGTTGAGGGCGCCGCGTAACTCCGCGAACAAAACCGTTGCCCCGAAAAGCAGCACCCCCGCGCCGATCAGCGTTCCGACCGTACCGGAAAGTTCTCGGTTGGCGCGTTCCCCAACCGACAGCACGAAAGCGGCGCGGCCGGGTCCCAGCCGGCCTTCGAGGAAAGCCAGAGTTTCCTGCCGCGCGGCCGACTCGCCGATCATCGCCGAGGCTACCGCGATGATCATCAACAGGGCGGGCGCCATCGAGAACAGCGCATAGAACGCCAGGGCGGCGGCGAGGCGCGAAACCTTGTCGCGGTGCCAGCTCAGCAAAGCTTCGCGGATCAGGTCCCACGCGGCCCGCAGGTACGACGAGCGCGTTTCCGACGTACTCATGCGTTTGTCAGTGTAGACCTTTTGCCGCGATGGGTCGCGTGTGCGGCGTAACTATGGAGAGTGAGCCCGGTTTGACCGGGCTTGGGTTGTCTCACAGCCGGTCCTTCTAGGGCCGGCAAGGACGGCTCATCGTTCGGATGCAGGCCGCTTTAGCGGCCTTCCACATGCGGGCTTTAGCAATGGTCGAACTACCGAACTACCGCTCCGATTCGCGGTCTCGCGCCGCCGCGAGCCGGGAGCATGGACCCTCGCCCACACCGATTGCTCGCATTACCCGGCGACGAGGCGTGAACGGCAGTTCCCGCTAAGCCGCCAAGCCCGGTGGAGCGGATTCACGATCCACATTACATGTCGCACACCGGTCATGGAACTGAGCGCAACCGAAAAATTCTACGGCGTCCAACTCCCTCGGTTAAGGTAGAGTGTTTGCGACGCCGAGGTTGCGGGCTCCGCGAATCCGTCGCTAGATTGAAACTAAGTCCCGCCGAAACGAGTTTCTGTTGCGAAAATCCCACGTTGTGAAAATCGTCCTCTCCTGCCTGGTTGCGATCCCGGCATGTCTCTCCTGCGGCTCGCAAGCTGACGGCGATACCGTCGCCCGGAGTCTCACGCAAGCCCAAACACAGGACGGCCGCTACATTTCCTGGAAAGAGTACCTCATCGACGACGAGACCTTGGGTGGGACAGTCCCGATTCGAGGCGGCGACGGTCTCGGCATGGCCGATCTCGACCACGACGACGTTCTCGACATGATCTCGATTCACGGCGAAAGGAGCTATGTCCGCGTCGTCTTCGGTTCCGATGACGCCGACACCTGGTTTCGCCTTTCGCTTGCCGAAGGCAGGGAGGTGCGCCGACCCCTTGACCTCGCCGTGGGTGATGCCGATGGAGACGGCTTCGACGACGCCGTGATCGCATGCGGGGAGGGACATCTCTTGTATCTCGAAAACCCGGGCGGTATCGTGCGCGGTTTCCGCTGGGGACGAGTCATTCCGCCGGCGACGACCCGACGAGGTTCCTTCGACCGTGTCTCGTTGGCCGACTTCGACGCCGACGGGCGTCTGGAAGTTCTCGCGGTTAACGGCGGCGAGGGGCGCGATCCAAATGAGGACGCTCCCGGCCCCGGTATCTCCTGGTTCGCGCTGCCCCCCGACCCGCTCGACGGGGAGGCCTGGCGCGAAAACGTTCTTCTTGACCAGGATTTCCATTTTGGCCCTGGCACGGTCACAGGATACACCCCCGCTGCGCCGAATACCACGTCTTTTCGCGCTGAACCCTGCACATCACCTCCGCCGGTAGGCGCCAGGGCTCGTCCGTCCGCTCACAGACGTTGATTGAGCGGACTGAACGGCGCTCCGGCCGACACTGCTCCCTGCGAAACCTTTTTGGAGCCAAAAACTGTTGATCCTCGCCCGGGCAACGCTACCCACCCGGCACAGGCAGCGCCCAGATCCTATGCAGCATGTCGCCGAACAGCCGCCGGTTCAGATGTCCTTCGGCCAACAGCAGCCAATAGTACCGCGCATGCTTGACCAGCCTACCGCCCGTCTTCATCAGCCGCTGTTGCAAGCTCGTCAGCGACCAGCTCTTGATCCGTTGCGGCAGCCCGAGCCTCCGCCATAGGTTCCCCAGGTTATAGGCCAGCACGCTGAGTTGCAGTCGCACTTCGTTGGCCCGGAACCGATGGCATGACAGCCTTGTCCAATGCGTCGCTTGTTTGCCTTCCTTGATCCACTGCTCCGCCGTGCCGCGCTTGTTGTAGAACCGCACCAGCGAGCGGCTCGGCAAGGCCATGCTCGTGACGATGAAACCGACGCGAGGAAACAACTCACCTTGGTGATGCTCGACCTTCGCAACAACCCGCCGGGACTTCGACCAGCTCGCGGCCTGATACCGAAAGCTCCTGTAGCGCACCAGGGGCTTTGCGCTCGGCCTGCCCGGCGGACGAAACAGGATATCTTCGATCTCCAGCTCCAGGCTCTTGTTGGCCGGAATGCGAATCACGTAGTCCACGCCGCGCTCCTCCAACGTCTCGTAAATATCCGGCTTGGCGAAGGCGGCATCGGCCCGGAACGTCACCTGTTTGCCCTCCGCCTGTTGGCGTTCGATTTCCGGCAGCAGCAGCTCGTCCCAGTCCTCGGCGCTGGACACGTTGCCCGGTCGCAACTTTGCCGCCAAGCAATCGCCGTGCTGGTTGAACAGCAACAGTGGGTGGTAGCAGACCGACTCGAAGTGGCCGTTGTAGGCGCTGCCTTCCTGCCGGCCGTGGACGGGGCTCTCGGTAGAGTCCATGTCCAGCACGACGCACTCGGAGTCATCACCGGCCTCGGCTTGCGCGATCAACTCGCGGTTCACCGCCATCAGCCCGATCAGATTCTCGTCGCCGGCGAGCATGGCGGTCTCGAAGCTCTGCAGCCGGGAGGTCAGCGCCGCGCCGCGATCCCAGTTCTTCTTCGAGCCAATCAGCCGAAAGGTTGGATCGGCGGAGACACGAACGGCGTCGTTGAGATCCTCGTAGCCCGCCAAGCGGGAGTAGACCGACTGTCGCAGCAGATCGACGAACGGGAACTTCTTGTTCGAGCCTTGCCGCGAATCCGTCAGATGCTCGTCTATCAGCTTGCCTAGTCCGAGTCGTTCGTCCAGTTCGCGAATGAGAATCAGCCCGCCATCCGAGGTGACTCGCGATCCTTGGAAATCGACCTTGAGAAATCCATTGAAGGTGAGCTGAAACGGTTTGTTTTCTTTTTCACCCATTGGGTGTTGATCTCCTCAGCGCCTTGAGTGCTTTCAAGCCCGCATAAATAAAGGCGTCCGAGTCCACTGGGCAGGGTCATGTTCGTGACGATGAATCCGACGCGCGGGAATAGCTCGCCTTGGTGATGCTCGACCTTGGCGACAACCCGCCTCGGCTTCTTCCAGCTCTCCGCCTGATAGCAAAAGCTCTTGTAGCGCACCAAGGGCTTGCGGGAGGGCCTTCCTAGCGGACGAAACAGGATGTCTTCGATCTCTAATTCCAAGCTCCTGTTCGCCGGAATGCGAATCGCGTACTGCACGCCCCGTTCCTCCGAAGACTCATAAACTTCCGGCTTGGCAAAGGCCGCATCGCCCCGGAAGGCGACCTGCTTGCCCGCAGCCTGTTGGCGCTCGATCTCGGGCAGCAACAACTCGTTCCAATCCTCAGCGCTGTGCACGTTGCCGGGACGCAGCTTCGCCGCCAAACAATCACCGTGCTGGTTGAACAACAACAGCGGGTGGTAGCAGACGGACTCGAAGTGCCCGTTGTAGGCACTGCCTTCCTGTTGGCGATGGACCGGACTCTCGGTGGAGTCCATGTCCAGAACGACCCGCTCGGAGTCGTCGAACGCCTCCGCTTGCCCGACCAGCTCTCGATTCAGCGCCATCAGCCCCAGCAGGTTCTCTTCGCTTGCCAGCATCTCCGTCTCGAAGCTGTGCAGCGTCGAGGTCAAGGCCGCTCGGCGATGCCAGTTCCTCTGCGAGCCGATCAAGCGGAACGTCGGGTCAGCCGATACTCGGACGGCGTCGTTGAGGTCCTCGTAGCCCGCCAAGCGGCTGTAGACCGACTGGCGCAGCAGATCGGCCAGCGGGAACTTCTTGTTCAAGCCTTGTCGCGAGTCGCTGAGATGCTCGTCAATCAGTTCTCCGAGACCGAGCCGTTCGTCCAGTTCGCGAACCAAAATCAGGCCACCGTCGGAAGTGACATGCGATCCCTGGAAATCGACTTTCAACAAGCCGTTGAAACTTAGCTGGAATGGCTTGGTTTGTTTTTCACCCATTGGGTGTTGGCCTCCATGGGTCCTCATCGGGCTCTAGCCCCTATGAATAAAGACGCTCAAGGCCGCTGGAAGGTCGGGATGTCAAACATCAAATTGAAAATGCGGGTTGAGAGGGAAGCCAGAGCGGCGGCGGCCCCACGGGCTCAGGGTCTTCGATGCAGTTATCGCGGGAACAGCTCTGCTGGTTCCTCAGATTCGCAATGGCGCGATCGAGGTCTTCCAACACTCTCCTGTCCTCCTCACGCCAGCCGCGCGTCGCGCGCTCCAACTGTTTCTCCCTCCTGATGCCCTCTGGGTCCAGAATGGACAGGACCCGACTCCCTCCTCCGAAGGCAGCCTCGAACGCCAGAGGGACCGAAGGTCGAGACGTCAGACCAATCACCATTTGCATCCGGACTCAGAAGGTTACGCGCCCCGAGGGGCGGATTGACCTCGGGCCCAAGAGTTCGACCGGGCTCAGGAAGCCGCGCGGGGGGCTACGATTAGCTCGGAGAATCTCGTCGCTGTTGAAAACATCGAAAACGTCTCGCGTTAGATGTCCCCAAAAGCGCTTGTTGCTGAGAGTGCCTTCTGAGAGGTGACAACATCATCTTGATCAACCCAGCTAAGTAGGATACGCGGACAAAACAAGGGAAAACGCGGAATTGTGAAGGTAGCTGACCGCTTGGTCTACGCCGAACGATCCCTAGATTTTCGACCACCCCTCCCCTACGTCAGCACCGGGGCACGTTGGCGGTTCGTTTTGTCTCGTGCCGTCTTCCTCGAGTGATGCGACTTGCAAAGCGCTTGCAGGTTCGCTTCATCGTACATCGCTCCTCCATCTTCAAGAGGTACGATGTGATCCACCTCGGTCGCCGCCTCTAAGGGGGAGCATTCAACACATAGGGGGTTCTGAGCCAAATACCACGTTCGAAACCGTCGCCAGGTCCGGCCGTATCCGGGTCGCGCTGCTGACTGCCGCTATCTAGTAGCCGGGACGCCCAGCAGAAACGCAGTGCCGGGTACGCCCATGGCGGGGCCGGGTTACTGCCCGCGTAGGTTCGCCTAAAGGTTTCGGTCGTAAGCGGTGCGCGGGGTGCCGAATCCAACCCTGAAGTAAATCCCTCCCGCCACGACCACAAAGTTTCGGTCAACAACCCGATCCAGCACCTTGGTCTCTCCTCCTCCCCCGACGGGAAGCTTCCGGCGGCAGATTGAAAAAACCGCCCCTACGGACGGTTGTAAGTAGTTGAATTAAAGGTATATAAAGGACGTTATGTACCCTTTAGGGTAGCAGCCGGGGGAGCCTGTCAAGAGGGGATATCCACAAACGGGATCCGCCGCCGGGAGGACGGCTGATGCCGTTACCCGGCGCGAACCTGCCGTGTTGCCGGGAAAGTTTCCGCGCGGATGGGTTTCTTGGGCGGCGGACCGAACCGTTTCAAGGTTTTTGCTGCTGCGCGCGGCACGCTCGACAGCTTCGAGACATTGTGTAGGTCACAATTCCTCTCCGCCTCCGCTTCGTGACAGGAAAGAACTCCTTGAGTTCAAGCCAGCTCTCTCCGCAACGGATGCAGCGACGCATCTTGCCATTCGCTGTTCGTCGCTTCATTCGCCACTGCAGCTTCTGGAGTGTCCTCCTTCGTTCCACTCGCCATTTCTTCCATCGTGCACGGGTTCGGCGAATGAATTTCTGACGGAGTTCCTCGGCAAGTTGCCGATAACGCTCCGAGTTTCTCGCCTCCTGCCATGACAATTGCAGCTTCATACGACGGCGATACGCGGTCACCGTCTTGGGGGAAATCCTGAACTTGTCAGCTACTTCCGCACTTGCCAGTTTGCTTCCCTCTGTCCGAAGGAACTCTGCAAGGGCTGCCTTTTCCTCAACGTCCAGCCGGTGGGCTGCACGGGAGGCTTCCCGACGCCGGGGGTCTCCCAGACCCTGACGCCTCATCTGCTGGCTGATGGAATCCTTGCTGCGGCCTGTCAGCAGTCCCGCCCGTAGAAGGCCAGTGGCGCCCAATCGATAGGCGTTCGTGTAGTCACCCAGAGTGCGGATCTCTCTGATTGTCCACAGCCGCAGGCTTCGCTTTGAGTCCTGACCGAGCAGCCCTGCCTCACGCAGGCGCTGTCGTTGCTGGTTGACCGCTGCTTGGGATCTGCCTCGGATGCGAATCTGAGGCGAACGTTTGCCCTGTTTGGCTTGACGGATTAGAGATTCCCTTTCAGGCTGCGTCCATTTCTTGCCTGGCATCGCGGATTCTCCGCTGTCCTGGCGGCCACCATAGGTACTCAAAAACCGCCCGCGATGCGCGGTTGGTCTGAGGGCACTTGGTCAGGGGATTAGCTATGTAAGTGATTGAATTGCAGTAACATAACGTCCTTTATGTTATACCAATTGTAGCAGGAGGGGAAGGGGTGTCAAGAGCAGCCCATCTGCTGCGCCGCTTTCTCCCGTATCGCCTTGGCCCGAGCTTCCATCTGTACCGCCTCGGTCTCTCGGTTCATATCGCGCAGCAACGTGGTGTAGTTCTCCAGGCTCGCGGCCACGTTGAGGTGTTCGGGACCCAGGGCTTTCTCCACGATCGCTAGGGCGCGCTGGTAGAGTCGCTCGGCTTTGGCGTACTTGGCTTGGGTGTAGTAGACGGAGGCGAGGTTGTTAAGGATCACAGCTACGTCGAGGTGCTCGGGGCCCAGGGCTTTCTCCACGATCGCTAGGGCGCGCTGGTAGAGTCGCTCGGCTTCGGCGTACTTGCCTTGGGCGTTGTAGACGTTTGTTAGGTTGTCGAGGCTGATGCCTAGGCGGGGGTCTTCTGGTTCGAAGTTTTTCGCTTCTTCCAGAGCGGTCAAGAGAGAGTCCTCAGCCTCGGCATAGCGGCCCTGGTTTAATGCTTCGCACCCTCGGTCATTGGCGAGCCTCCACGCGCGGGAAAAGTAACGCTTCCACCACGATCTGATCTCTTTGACCCGCATTTTCAATTTGATGTATGAGCTTCAGACCATCCAGCGACCTTCAGCGTCTTTATTGATAGGGGCTAGAGCCCGATAAGGACGCCATGGAGGTCAACACCCGATGGGTGAAAAAGAAAACAAGCCGTTTCAGCTCACGTTCAATGGATTTCTCAAAGTCGATTTCCAAGGATCGCGAGTCACCTCGGATGGCGGTCTGATTCTCGTTCGCGAACTGGATGAACGACTCGGACTCGGGAAGCTGATCGACGAGCATCTCAGCGACTCGCGACAAGGCTTGAACAAGAAGTTCCCGCTGGCCGATCTGCTGCGGCAGTCGGTCTACAGCCGACTCGCTGGCTACGAGGACCTCAATGACGCCGTTCGAGTATCCGCCGATCCGACCTTTCGCTTGATCGGCTCGAAGAGGAACTGGGATCGCGGAGCAGCCTTGACCTCGACGCTGCATGGCTTCGAGACGGAGATGCTGGCGAGCGAAGAGAACTTGCTGGGGCTGATGGCAGTGAACCGGGAGCTGGTCGCGCAAGCCGAAGCTCCCGACGGTTCAGACCGCGTGGTGCTCGACATGGACTCCACGGAGAGCCCCGTCCACGGCCAACAGGAAGGCAGTGCCTACAACGGCCATTTTGAGTCCCTCTGCTATCACCCGCTGTTGCTGTTCAACCAGCACGGCGACTGCCTAGGCGCGAAGCTGCGTCCCGGCAACGTGCACAGCGCCGAGGACTGGGACGAGCTGCTACTGCCGGAGATCGAACGACAACAGGCGGAGGGCAAACAGGTGACGTTCCGCGCCGACGCCGCCTTCGCCAAGCCCGAGATCTACGAGGCGATGGAGGAGCGCGGCGTGGACTACGTGATTCGCATCCCGGCGAACAAGAGCCTGGAGTTGGAGATCGAGGACATCCTGTTTCGGCCACCGGGCAGGCCGAACGCCAAGCCCCTAGTGCGCTACAAGAGTTTTCGCTATCAGGCCGAGAGCTGGTCGAAGGCAAGGCGAGTTGTCGCCAAGGTCGAGCATCACCAGGGCGAACTATTCCCGCGCGTCGGATTTGTCGTGACGAGCATGAGCTTGCCGAGCCGCTCGGTCGTGCGGTTCTACAACAAGCGCGGCACGGCGGAGCAGTGGATCAAAGAAGGCAAACAGGCCACGCACTGGACCCGCTTGTCGTGTCACCGCTTCCGAGCCAACGAGGTACGGCTGCAACTCAGCGTGCCGGCCTACAACCTGGGCAACCTGTGGCGGCGGCTAGGGCTGCCGCAGCGAATCAAAAGCTGGTCGCTAACGAGTTTACAACACAGGTTGATGAAGACCGGCGGTCGGCTGGTCAAGCATGCTCGCTACTACTGGTTGCTGCTGGCGGAGGGGCATCTGAACCGGCGGCTGTTCGGTGCACATGCTGCATAGGATCTGGGCGCTGCCTGTGCCGGGTGGGTAGCGTTGCCCGGGCGAGGATCAACAGTTTTTGGCTCCAAAAAGGTTTCGCAGGGAGCAGTGTCGGCCGGAGCGCCGTTCAGTCCGCTCAATCAACGTCTGTGAGCGGACGGACGAGCCCTGGCGCCTACCGGCGGAGGTGATGTGCAGGGTTCAGCGTGAAAAGACGTGGTATTCGGCGCAGCGGGGGTGTATCCTGTGACCGGGCCAGGGCCAAAATGGAAATCCTGGTTTGAATGTCCAAATACCGAAGATGAGTCTTGGCGGCCAAATTCCGAACGGCGTCCAGTAGCCTGGCTCTTCGCTGTCGCGCTTGTCTGTGAGGCCAATTCCGTATGGAACTTCCACTTTCCCGCTTGCGAAATCATACCCACAATCACAGCGTTGGGCTGTCTCGGGGTTGATGAGTCTACAGCGCGGGCATTGCATCGGTCATGGCCACTCCTGGAGCGCGGTGGCCTTGGTGGTCTGGAAAAAATGAAACAAAATGACTGTATCAGATCAACGCTACGGGTGGGCATTCCGGCCGGGAAGCCTTGCACTGTTAATGTTTACTTCGGCGATGGGCAGTTCCGACCGTGGCTGGGGAATTGTCAAGGACTTTTGGTGGCGGGGGTCACCACTTCTGCTGAAACTCTTCGACAACGTGCTCGGGCGAGAGGTTGAGGTAGATTTTGGTTGTCAGGAGCGTGTCATGGCCTAGCAGGCGCTGCAGCGTCGGCAGGGAGATCCCTTTCTGGATTGCCGTGACGGCAAAGGTGTGCCTCAGCACGTGAGGAGAGACTGTGCGGCTGATGCGGGCGCGATTAGCAACGCGCTTCAGCATGCGCTGGATGGTGCGGGTACTGAAGCGGAAGGTTTCGTGTAATGCAAAGTAGCCCTCGATGAGGGGCTGGATGCGGGCGGTCAGAGGAATCACCCGACGCTTGGATTTGCTGCCGAAGGGTCCGCCTTTGCCGTAGATCATCAGGCGGTGGGTTTGCCAGTCGAGATTCGGTCGTTTGAGGTTGGCGAGCTCGGAGACCCGGAGTCCGGTGTCGAGAAGGACCCAGACAACGAGTTTCTCTTCGTGGGGGTTGCAGGCATTGGCCAAGCGGGTTGCTTCATCTCCGGTAAGAGGTTCGCGTTTGTACTGGTAGCGCATAGAGGCGTTGTGCGGCTGCCGTAAATTCTCAAGGATTGCGACAGACTGCCGCAATCTTACACGGGCATCGTACAGGAAATAAGAAACTTAGGGAAGGGTCGGCTGTGTAAGAGTCGCCATTAAGGGGGGAAGTGACTGCCGTCGGGGCAAAAAAATAAAAAATTTTCTTCTCTTCCAGGGACCAGATATTTATCCTCTGTGACCCGGATGTCCAAATCTGAAATTCAGGCTAAATACGAGGAGTAAGAGATGAAATATTGTGAAATTCCAATAGCGGCAGCGATCTTTGCGTTGACCGCCTCCGCTCAACCGCTCATTCACTTCGAGGGCCTGACTACAGGGACGAGTGTGGAGGGGCTGGGCACGGTTCATCCCGACCTAAACATCCAAACTCCCACCCCAGGGGACGCTGGGCTAGTTATCGAGACGGGGGTAAGCCCGTTTGCCAGCTACGGAGCGCCGAACCCAGGCTCAGGCATCAAGAACAACTGCCTAGAGGATGCCACTGGGGCGCGGGTGAATGAAGATAACACACCCCAACTTAGTGCCAAGGGCTTTGCTAACACAACTGCGCAAATTGCCGACCGACCTCAAGACTTCGATTTCACCTTCGCAGGCGGCGTGACCTTGAGCGAGTTTTCGCTGAGGATGTTCGACTTCGGGGACTTTTCCCCTGGCACAGGCGTCCGCGCGGTCACCGTGACTGGATTTTTCACTGCCGGCGGTTCCACCTCGACGACATTGAATGTAGCCGCTGCCATCGATGTGATCAAGGGTGATGCATGCACTGCTGCTGCTAACCTTACCGAGTCCGGCTACTATGAATTCAAAGTGCAAGGGGCCGGAATCGACAGAGTTGAGTTGAGAGCAACCGGCGACGCGGATCCAAAGATCGGCTACGACAGCATTAGTTTCGTCCGAGAAGTCAAAATCGACCACAAACCCGGCAGCAACCCCAACTGCCGGAGGATAAACCGAGGCAACACTAGCGTGGCGATATTCGGCAGCGTCACCTTCGACGTGACTACCATCGACCAATCGACGATCGATTTTGGCGGTGCTTCTCCGAAGAAGTGCTCGCTCGAAGACGCCCTGATGGAGGGACCCGCCAGCGTGTTCTCAGTCGATGGGCTCATGGACCTGACGTGCCGCTTCAAGGTGTCGAACGTTGGTGCCGCCCCCAGCCCGGGTGAGGACTGCGTGCAAGTGGAACTCACGGGGCAGTTGAATAACGGCACTCCAATCTCAGGATCGGACGCTTGGTGCGTACCTGGCGACGCCGCGTGCAACGCTGGGACGCCTCTTCCGCTGCCGTAAAACTAAAGGCTACTGGGGGTCAGCTCAGAAAACGGGAAAAATCGTACGCTACGCTGAGCTGTTCTCAAGCTGACCGTGTGGGCTCCCTCCCGCAACTCCAATAGACTGAGCCGCTTCTAGGTGAGGCCGACCCCAAGACCATCCTGCCGGCACAGGAGAAAATACGGCGAGCCAAATCGCTTTTCGAGGTTTGGCGAGGGCGCTCCATAACCCCTTATATTTAAAACACTTAGTGATCCCTGGCGCTACCTTAGCGTACGATTTTTCCCGTTTTCTGAGCTGACCCCAAAAGGATCAAGGGGAAACGACAAGACAGCATAGACGAACCATGGCCGGGCGGAGCAAGGGTCTTCTGAAGCGGAACTGATAGCGCATAGAGTCGTGGTCAAGCCTCGGCGGCGTGCTCCAACCGGTGCTCAACCTCGTCAAAGATCTCGGCTATGCTTTCGGCAATGCCCGGCAGAGTGGCTGCAGCGGCGACAGCTAGAAATCCCGCCAGGAGTGCATATTCAACCAAGTCCTGACCGCGCTCATCGCGGACGAGGCTACGCAGACGGAAAAGTAGAGCCCACATATTTTCACCTGTAGGAAATTATCAGGGGAAATCCGGTGTGTGGCAATGGGAGGCTAGTACTGTTTGAAGATAGGGGATATCTTCTAGCCCGCATTTTTCAGTGCGCCTTTTCGGCGCGGACACCCTGTGGGAGGAAGGAGCCCACCCATGTAGTTGTCGGTAGGCATGGAAGCTGACGAGCGGCTTGGTCGAGTAATCGGCCGAGCGGAAGCCTCGTGACAAAGTCCGGAGAAAGCCGGGCGAGCAAGCCGACAGGCCGTAACGCGCAGTAAGCCTGAGCAGGCCTCGAAAGGGAAGTCGCGGACGCCGACCCGCCTGAGATACGGGGAAGGCCGCACGAACCGGGAAGCAACCGACACGCGCACCGGTTCGGTCCGCCGGGGTAGTGGGCACGGCATGTCAGCCAAGGGAGACCGCAGTGCAGAAAGGGAGGCCCCGGCGGGTGGAGTTCGCAACTCCGCCGTCCTCGGTAAGGAGGGCGGACTCGACGGGGAGTCGGACAGGGCCGTAGTAGCGCGGAAGCTGGGTAACGCCGGGGGAGCGAAGGGCCCTGCCTTCCGGCACGCTTCGGAAGCCGAGTCGGATCAGGCGATTGACATGAGTCTGGCAACGCCGGAAAAGATCAGGACCCTACAGAAGAAGCTTTATCTCAAAGCGAAGCAGGAGCCGAACTTCCGCTTCTATCAGCTCTGGGACAAGGTCTGGCGCGGGGACATTCTCGAGCACGCCTACCGGATGGCAAAGGCCAACGGCGGGGCTGCGGGAGTGGACGGCGTGACGTTTGAACAGATCGAATTCCAAGGCCGCCAGGAGTGGTTGCGAAGCCTGCAACAAGACTTGCGCTCGAAGAGCTACCGGCCTCGGCCGGTGCGACGGGTGATGATTCCCAAGCCCGGCGGCGGCGAGCGTCCGCTCGGCATCCCGACCCTTCGGGACCGTGTGGCGCAAACCGCTGCCAAGCTGGTGATCGAGCCGATCTTCGAGGCGGATTTGGACCCGGAGGCCTATGGCTACCGGCCGAAACGGAGCGCGCACGACGCGATCCGGAAAGTGCATAAACTGCTGTGTGAAGGCTACACCGATGTAGTCGACGCCGATTTGTCGAAGTACTTCGATACGATTCCGCACGCCGAGTTGCTCGAATGCGTGGCGCGGCGTATTTCGGACCGGCAGGTCTTACACGTCATCAAGATGTGGTTAAAGACGCCGGTCGAAGGGCGGGATGAGAACGGGAACCGGCGGATGACGTGCGGCAAGCGGAGCAAGCGCGGCACCCCGCGGGGTGGCGTGATCAGTCCCTTGTTGGCCAATCTGTACATGAACCGTTTTCTGAAGCATTGGCGGCGAACGGGGAAGGGAAGTGAGTTTCGAGCCGTGATCATCAACTATGCGGATGACTTCGTGATTCTCAGCCGCGGCGGCGCAGCCGAGGCGCTGGAGTGGACCGCGCGGACGATGACGCGGATCGGGCCGACCCTGAACCGGGAGAAGACGAAGTTGGTGCGAGCGAAGCAGGAGCGGTTTGACTTTCTGGGATACACGTTCGGGCCGCATCGTTTCAAGAAGGACGGTCATTGGTATTTGGGAGCGAGTCCGTCGAAGAAGAGCGTGGCACGGTTGAAGCGGAAGGTGCATGCGCTGTTGCGTCCGGCTGAAGTGGGGCGCTGGGAAGAAGTGAGCGGACGGCTTAACCGAGTGTTGGTGGGCTGGTCGAATTACTTCTCTTATGGCACCCGGCTGATGGCGTATCGGGCGGTGAACAACCACGTGTGCGAGCGAGTGCGAGGATTTATGCGGAGGCGGAGGAAGGTGTCGTCGCGCGGCGCCCGGCAGTTTAGCGACCAGGTGGTGTTCGGCAAGCTAGGCGTGGTCCGCCTGCGCCGGATGCACTTGGGTCCGCCGCCTGCGACAGCTTGAGGGAGGAAGCCGGTCGGAGAGCCGGATGCGGGAAATCCGCACGTCCGGTTCGATGAGCGGGGACGGGAAACGGGACCACGACGCCTCCGGCGTCAAGAGCACCCGCGCCCGTCCTCGACTCTACCCGCCTGACGAGCAAAGCACACGATAGGCCCGCCATTACTTCGTTGCGCTTGCTCGCCGTGCTCACCGTACTGTTCAAGTACGCCTCCGCGCGCCAAGCGGCGCGCGCCTCGTACTGACGGGCCTCTCGTGCACTTTGCCTCGCCACGCGATGAGAAAAGCGGGCTAGCCGCTGGTGTCGCAATTTTTAGACGAAAGGCGACAGCTTTGGGGCGCTCAAGGTCGCTGCGCGAGCCGCTTATCCTGGATGATCTTCAGTAGCTCTTGACTGGGCTTGAAGAAGGGGATCTTCTTGGGAGGAACTTGCACCGTTTGGCCCGATCTGGGGTTCCGTCCGATACGGGCTCGGCGCCGTCGAGTGCCAAAGCTGCCGAACCTTCGAATCTCCACTCTCCGGCCCTCTCGCAGTGCCTTCGCTACGCTCTCGAAGACGGTTTCCACAATCACCGCAGCCTCTCTGCGAGAACATTCGACGACGCGTGCGACTTCTTCGACGAGGTCAGCCTTGGTCACCGCTTTACCGTTGGCCCGGAGTTTCAAGATGGGTCGCGGAGGGGAATCGAGACGATAGCACAATCAGTGCTGTTATAGAAGCTTCTTGGACAGATCGGGAAACTGCTGTTCGATGATGGTGCGAACGGAAACGAGAGCCCCCGCCTCGATCGTGGTTGAAGGCCGCAGTGGTTGGCGTCGTTCGTAGATGGAATGCCACTTAAACGCGTAGCGGCGTTTTCTCCCCCGGCCCGCGGAGCGGGCCTCAACAAGGCCGAAGTCGATGAGTTCCTGCATGAAGCGGCGCGCGCGTCGGCGCCCTACCCCAATTTTGCCGCTGAGGACCGGGAGCGTCGGGTAGTCGCTGTTGCTCTTGCGGGCGCTGTCTTGTTTTCGTTGCTTTCAGAACGGCGTGTCGTCATCACTGACGCCGAGAGCTTCTTTCGGGTCGTTCGCCGCCGTCTTGCCGTTGCCGTTCTCGTCTCGGCTAAGCAAGATCACGTTCTCGGCAACCACTTCGACCCGGCTACGCTTCTTCCCGCCGTCGTCGGTGTACGTCTTTGACTGGAGCCGCCCTTCGACGAACACCTGCTTGCCCTTGGTGAGGTACGGACCAAGCTTCTCCGAGCGCCACACGACGATGTTGTGCCAGTCGGTTTGCTGCTTGTAGCCGGTCGCGGACTTCACCGAACGGTTGGTTGCCAGCGAGAAATTGCTGATCGTGAGATCGCCCGTGGTTTGCTTGGTCTCGGCGTCGCGGCCGAGCAGTTGAACGCGGTTTACGCTGCGGGACATGATTCCTCCATTCGGCTCAATGGTGAGTGAGGCTATCGAGCGGGTGGCCCCAATGGTGGCCCCAAAGGGACCCAACCACAGACAAAAGGCGTGTGATGCCCCGAACGTAAGTCCTTTGGAATGAGAAGGGGTTATGTGGACACAAGCTCAGACAAGCTGGTAGACTGGGCTCATAACCCAAAGGTCGACGGTTTCGATCCTTCCCCCGCAACCACGCTTACTCCTCTCCCGTCAACAGTTCAGACCCCGGCAACATGTCTTCCCCAGCTTTTCATCAACGCAGCTTCGTGGTCGTCCTCCTGTGCCTGCTCGGATTCTCCACCGCCCCCGCTTCGGCACAAGAAGCAATCACGCCCGATGACGTCGTTGCGACCATTGGCGATGTGGAATACACGGCCGGGGAAATCGACCTCCTGCGAAAATCCCTGCCGGCCAACTACCAGAAAAGCGCCGCCTTGATGGATAACGGCGCACTCCTTCGGGTGTACGCCGGACTCTTGGGTTTCGCCAAGAAGGCCGCAGAGGAGGGCTTGCCCGACAAAGAGCCGTTTCGGACGCAGCTCGAATTCATTCGGCTCGACTTTTTCGCGCAGGTCTACATACGGGACCTGAGCAAGTCCATCACGATCACCGAGGAGGAATTCCAGGCCTATTACGACGCTAATCGCGCTCAGTTCGAAGAACGCAGTGTCTCCGCTATCTACATCGACTATTCGTTGGATCCGGAGAAGGCCCCCGCCGTCAACGGAAAGCGCCCGTTGTCGGAAAACGAAGCGCGCCTCAAGGCCAAAGACCTCGTCGCGCAACTACGGGCCGGGGCCGATTTCGCCGAACTGGCCAAGCAGCACTCGACCGACCGCACCTCGGCGGAAAAAGGCGGCGATTTGGGTAGCTTCAAACACGACGCGAAGATACCCGATCCCCTCAAGGATGTCATCTTCTCGCTTGAACCCGGCGCGTTTTCCGATGCCAGGCAGCATGGTGGACGGTTTTATGTCTTCCAGGTAACCGCTGTCGATGCCGAGCCGATGCGGAAGGTCAAGAATGATATGGCGGGAAGGATTCAGGCCACGAAACTGAGACAAAAAGTCAACGAAATCCGCGCGGCCGTCAAAATAGACGTTCGCAACGAAGCCTATATGAAGCAGAAGCCGACGCCCCCTGGCGAGCGAAAACCGCTGATCAAGACAGACATCATCATTCCGCTGCCCCCGAACCGCTAGCGCGCGTTTTCTCCCCACCTGACGGCCAAAGCACACGATCGACCGGCCACGGCTAAGGGCCTCCGGTAAACCGGTCGATTCCGTACGCAATGCCCCGTACGGCCGCTGCCTCGTCCAATCCACACGGCTATGATGAGAGAGGAGGTTTTTCGTGACCGAACGGCCCACGATTCACCCTCCCGGCCTGCTCGCCCGTGTTCTCGGCAAACTTCGCGGCCGGGATCAGCTGCTGCTCCGAGCCGGTGACGATCTACCACTCGTTGTCGCCGGTTACCCCCGAGGACACGAAGCTTACGCGACCTCGCTGCAGTCATCGCTGAGCGGAATCTTCCACTCGCTTTCCACTCAATTGCGCGCGGGCTATGCCGAAACGCTGGAGACAGTGCCATCGCTGGTCGTGGCGGTGTTGAGGCAGCGCAACACCTGCGGGTGCCTCGGGCACCACCACCGCCGGGGCACCGAAAGCCGCTTGTCGCGGCGAGTCTCCGCCGACACCGGACGCGAAGTCGGCGAGATCGATTTAGCGATCGAAGCGATTCGGGAATGGGAGCCTTTGCCGCTTTCCGACCTCGCCGTGATCGATCGTGACCAATTCGGGAAGCAAGCGGAAGCTGATCTGGAATACTATCGCTTTCACATCGCCCTGTTAGCGGTGTTCCTCCACGAGCTGGAACATTTGGCCTTCCCCGGGCGCGCGGAAAAACCCATCCGAAATCACAGCAACGCATTCTACGCCGCCGCAATGAAGGAACTCGTCACGAGCCAATTCGGCGTCGCCTACGGCATCTAATACGCCGCCTGGGGGCGGCCTGGGCCGGGACGAGATAACGCCTCAGGTCTTCGGCGGAGGCCAACTCAACTTCCCGAGGATGCAAGCCCGCGCCGCGCCGGTCGCCGATGGAAGATTGGCCGCCCGGCGATGGAAGGTTTCGTGGGCCAGAATCGCAAAAGCCGCGGCTTCCTTGGCATCCGCCGCGGGCCCCAATGCACTCGCCGGGATGATCTCGGTGTCGGGCAGCAGCTCCCGCAGACGGCGCATGATTTCCGGATTGTGAGTGCCCCCGCCCGACGCGATCATCTGATCAACCGGCATCTTCGGGGCGACCCATTTTCGAATGCCCGCGGCGATCGTTTCGGCGCTGAAGGCCGTCACCGTCGCGATCAAATCGTGCGGCTCGATCCCTTGCGCCGCCAAATCCGCGACGAACGCCCCCCCGAACTGCTCGCGCCCGGCGCTCTTGGGAGGCGGCTCGTCGAAGTAAGGCAGCGCTGTCAGACGACCGAGCAACGCTTCAGCTACCCGCCCCGAGGCCGCTCGTTCCCCATCGCGGTCAAACCGCTCGGCGCCGTTGGTAAACTCCTCCACAAGCCCGTCGATGATCATATTTCCCGGACCGGTATCGAACGCAATCACCTCGTCGGGCCCCGCGCCCGGTCCGATCGCGGTGAGATTGGCGATCCCCCCGATGTTCAGCGCCACCCGACCCCGCTCGGCGTCGCGATAAAGGAGGTAGTCCACATAGGGAACCAGCGGCGCCCCCTGCCCGCCGGCGGCCATGTCGGCGGGACGAAAATCGGCAATCACCGGAACACCCGTTATTTCAGCGATCAACGCCGGCTCGCCGATTTGCATCGTGCCGCGCACGACGTGCCCGGCGAGCCTCGATCCCGTCGGTTGATGGTAGATCGTCTGCCCGTGGGAGCCCACTAGATCGAGGTCCGCGATCGGAACCCCCGACAGTCGGCAGGCCTCGACAATCGCCTCGCCGTACAGCCGCCCGAGGAGAAAGTTCAATTGACTGATGCGCGACGTGTGGGTCTCGGCGTTCGACACCGCCAGGATCGCCTCGCGCACGCCGGCCGGGTAGGGCAGCTCCTGGAAGGCCGTTGGCTCGACGCGCATCCCGCGGCCCTCGCCCGTGATCTCGACCAGGGCCACGTCGATGCCGTCCACCGACGTTCCGCTCATGAGTCCGGCGACAAGCATAGTGGTCAAGGGAACGGAGCGGCAACTCGCGGCGCGCCGAAAGCCGTTCGGGAGAAAAAGTGTACCGAAAGACGTCGCCGCCGCGAGCAAGACGGCAAACGCTGCTCGTGAGGTGGTTGCCGCGGACAAGAAAAGTACCGACCCTCCGCATCCCTCTCGCGCCGTGCACCCGGAGGTTTCGGGATAAAACATTTATGCGATAGAATGTTCTAGTAGTGGAAAAAGGCGCCCTCGCCTGAGCGAACGTCGGTCTCGCCTAACGTCGTCACGTCGTCGCGCCGATAATAATTAGGCCCGCCCGAGGAATTTTCGGAACCGTGATATGATTTGCGGCCATTGTGGTCATCTCAATGAGGACGAAGTCCGCTGCGTGCACTGTGGCAGGCGGTTCGACGAACCGCGTCATCGATCCCAATCCGGAGACAGTCACGAGGGACAACCCGCCGCACCCTGGCGGCAAGAACTGCATCGCCGATTAGACGCATACCGTCAACGGCGCGACCGCGCCCGGGCGGCGGCGGCGAACCCGGACGGGGTCGGGTCGGCGGCCGGCCCCAACGTAATTTCCATCGAGCGCGGAGCGGGGTTCCCGAATCCCGGGCCGGTCGCCGGGACCGTCAATGACCGCTTCGATTCCCCGCCCACCGCGACGCGGCCCGGCCTCCGCGCGGCCGAGGTCGCCTCGAACGGCGGCGCACCGGTATCGCCCGAGGCTGTTTCTGTTCCGGCCGCCGCCGCAAACATACAGCCTGAGCACCTGTTTCTAGCGCCGCCGGGCTTGGGATCACCACGGCGGACCGAGGCCGTCGCGGTCGAAGCCGCTTTCGAGCCGCGGTCGCCGACACTCAACGAAGTGCGTTGCTCCGCGACCGTTGCGCCATTGCAGATTCGTTTCTTGGCCGGCGTCCTCGATGCGTCTCTGTTGCTGATTGCCCTGGGGGCCTTTTGGGGCGTCTTCCATGGGCTGGGCGGAGCGATCTCGGCGGACCGTGAAGGCGCGCGGGCCATCGGCATCACGGCGTTTTTCTTAATGGGATTTTACTGGGCCTTCCATGTAGGCTTTTTCGGTGAAACGCCGGGGATGACCTGGCTGGGATTGCGCTTGCTCAGCTTCCACGGCCGTCGCGCCAACGGGCGTCAGCGCGCGGCGAGGGCTCTGGGCCTGCTCTTCAGCACAACCACGTTCGGCATAGGATTCATCTGGGCGTTGCTTGACGACGAAAAGCTCACCTGGCACGACCGCATGTCAAAGACCTTCATCAGCCGCGACGGCGCGGTCGGTTTCCGCGCTCGCTCGCGCCTTGCGCAGGCTCACCCACGCTCCCCCAGCTCTCGCAAACGTGGAGCGTAGCGCCGAGGCCGGATACGACCGCGACTCTTACCTCCCTCCGCCTCCCACAACTGCGATTAGTAGGGCGGACCACTCCGTTCGACGTACGCAAGAAAAGCCGCCGACGGATCCCAAATCAACCCGTCGGCGGCTTTGGCCGTCAATGGCCATGAAAATTCAGCGCCGAACCGCCGGCCGCTACTCGCCCGCCGGAGCTTCGCCCCCGCCCAGGGTAGAAAACTTGTAGACGGTCTTCGATTGATAGGTCGTCCCCGGCGTCAGCGCGGTGGACGGGAAACCCTTGATATTGGGTGAATCCGGATAGTGCTGCGTTTCCAGGCAGAAACCGCTGCGGTGTTCGTAGGCCGTACCGCCTTTTCCGATGTGGTGGCCGTCGAGGAAGTTGCCGCTGTAGAACTGAATCCCCGGCTCGGTGGTGAGCACTTCCAGCACGCGCCCGGTCGTCGGTTCGGTGACCTTGGCGGCCAAAAAGAGGCCGTCTCCGCGGCGGTTGAGGATATAGTTCAGATCGTACCCTCCCCCGAATTCCAACTGGTTCAACTCGGCGTCGATGTTCTTGCCGATCGGCGTCGACTCGAGAAAGTCGAGCGGCGTCTCAGCCGCCAACCCGATTTTGCCGTCGGGAATCAACTTGTCGTCGATCGGGGTAAAACGGTCGGCGTCGATCATCAACTCGTGGTCGAGGATTGAGCTTGCGCCGGCGTCCTTGAGGTTGAAATAGGAGTGATTCGTTAGATTGATGACCGTGGCTTTGTCGGTCGTCGCGCGGTACTCGATCTCTAACTCCGAATCGTCCGTCCATTTGTAAGTCACGCGGGTATCGAGAGTGCCCGGATAACCTTCTTCCCCGTCTTCGCTCACATACTCGAGCCGCAGGACCGCGCCGTTGTAATCGAGATAGGCCTCGGCGGTCCACACAACTTTGTCGAAGCCCTTTTCCCCGCCATGGAGGTGGTTCTCGCCGTCGTTGGCGGCGAGCTCATAAAGCTCCTGCCCCAAGGCGAACTTGGCTTTCCCAATACGGTTGCCGTAGCGCCCGATGATCGCGCCGAAGTAGGGCGAGTCCTTGATGTAATCCTCCAACTTGTCAAAGCCGAGCACGACGTCGCCCAAATTGCCGTCCTTGTCGGGCACCTTGAGCGAAACGACGATCCCGCCGTAGTTGGTGATGCGAACTTCCTCGCCATTCGAATTCGTCAACGTATAGATCAGCGCTTCTTGGCCGTCCGGCGTCGTTCCAAAGACCTCCGAAGTAAAGGTCGACTTGGTTTCCGGACCGGCCCCTTCCTTGGGTAAACTGCAAGCCGACAAGAATAACCCGACCATCAGTGCGGTGATCGCGGCCGTCCAACGGCCGACGTGATTGCTATTCATCTCCTGAACCTCCCTATCAGCGGCGCGAGGGCCTCGCGCGCGTTCGTCCATGGTACACGAAACGGATCGGTTCTTGCCGAAAAAAAAGGCGGATGGGTAAGCGCGGCGGGCGAGGTCTCCAGGGACCGATGTTATAATACGCCTTTCTTTCGAGCGGTTTTCGTTCAATCCTCCCGCGGGCGCGACTTGTTTCGCGCCCGACATTGCGCCGCCATGCTCGACATCCATCAAATCCGCGAGATCCTGCCGCACCGTTATCCACTGTTGCTGGTCGATCGCATCGACGAGATGGATGACGACCACGTGATCGGCGTCAAGAACGTCTCCGCCAACGAGCCCTACTTCCAGGGCCACTTCCCCGATTTCCCGGTCATGCCCGGCGTGCTGGTGGTCGAGACGATGGCTCAGGTCGGCGCGGTTTGGCTGCTGAGTTCCGAACCCGCCACGGCCGCGCAACTTGCAACGAAATTGGTCTTGTTCACCTCCATTGAGCAGGCGAAATTCCGGCGGCCCGTCTTCCCCGGCGACCAGTTGCGGATCGAAATGAAGCTGCTCAGGCGGCGATCGTCCATTTTTCGGATGAGCGGGAAGGCAACGGTCAAGGGAAAGCTGGTCGCCGAAGCTGTCTTGACGTGTCAGACGGCCGACAAGTCGGCGATCGCCGGCAATCGGCAGCCTCCTTCCACCCCGCCTCCTTCCACCCCGGAAGAAAACGAATAGGGGCTCATGGCGTCCCACCCCAGCGCTGTCATTCATCCGCAAGCCCGCATCGACCCGAGCGCCGAAATCGGGCCGTTCTGTGTCATCGGCGAGGAAGTGGAAATCGGCGCGGGAACGCGGCTGTTGGCGCACGTCTATGTCGAAGGCCCGACGGCCATCGGCGAAGAGAACGTCTTTCACCCCTACTCGACGGTCGGCGTCGCTCCCCAAGACCTCAAATACCACGGCGAGCGCTCGGAAGCCCGCATCGGGAACCGCAACCAAATCCGTGAATTCGTGACGATTCATCGCGGCACGGAAGGCGGAGGGGCGCTGACGACGATAGGCGACGAGAATCTGCTGCAAGCCTACGCGCATGTCGCCCACGACTGCCGCATCGGCTCGCAATGCATCCTGGCGCACGGCGCCACCTTGGGCGGCCATGTGACCGTCGAGGATTTCGCCGTGGTCGGTGCGCAGAGCGGCGTGCATCAGTTTTGCCGTATCGGCGAGCACTGCTACATCGGCGGCTATAGCGTGATCACGCAAGACGTCATGCCGTTTTCGCTGGTGGTGACCGAGCGGGCAGCACGGGTTTTCGGCGTCAACAAAGTCGGTTTGGAGCGGCGCGGTTTTTCGGGCGACGCGATCAGCAGCCTCCACAAGGCCTTCCGGGTGTTGACGAAAACCGCGTTGAATACCGACCAGGCGCTCGAGAAGATCGCCGCCGAGATCGAGGACGAAGAGCATGTCGCCTTGCTCACCCAATTCATTCGAAGCTCGGAACGAGGCGTCGTCAAATGAAATACGGCCTGATTGCCGGCGGCGGACGATTTCCTTTGCTCGTTCTGGAAGCCGCCAAGCAGCAAGGCCGCTCGATGGTCGTCGTCGCGATCCAAGAAGAAGCCCTTCCCGAAATCGAACAGGCCGCCGAAGTTTGCCATTGGATTTCGCTTGGCGAATTGTCAAAGCTCATCAAGACCTTTCAGCAAGAGGGCATCACGCAAGCGGTCATGGCCGGCCGCGTACAGCACGCGAAGATGTATTCCTCGATTCGCCCCGATTGGAGACTGCTCAAACTGCTGGCCTCTTTGACGACCAAGAACACCGATTCCCTGCTGGGCGCGGTAAGCGGCATTTTGGCCGAGGAAGGAATCGAGTTGCTCGACTCGACGGCGTTTCTCGGGCCCTGTTTGGCCGCCGAAGGCCCGTTGACCGCGCGCGGCCCCAGCGAAGACGAGCAAGCCGACATCGACTTCGGACGCCGCGTAGCGCAAGCTCTTTCGGGTTTCGACGTCGGGCAAACGGTCGTGATCTGCGAGCGCGCTTGCGTGGCGGTCGAAGCCATGGAAGGAACCGACGCCGTGATCGAACGCGCCGCGGCACTGAGCAACGGCCGTAGAATGAGCGTCGTGAAGGCGGCGAAGCCGGAGCAAGACATGCGCTTTGACGTGCCCGTTGTGGGACCGACGACGATCAAGAAAATGGGGCGAGCCAACGCCACGGTCTTAGCCGTCGAAGCCGGGAAGACGTTGCTGCTCGACCGCGACGAGTTGTTGGCGTCGGCCGAGCAGTCCGGCATCACGATCGTTGGAGTTGCCTAAGAGTTTTGGAAACGAGCGCAAGCTGGCCCCCCGCGGGCTGCAGCCCCCGGAGCCGCGAAGCGACGGCAGCCCCAAGGGGGCGCGGGAAAGTAGCCCGGGGTGAAGCGAAGCGGAACCCTGGGTCAATCGACAACAACGACGAAAAGCCCCGAAGGGGCGTAGGAACGACTGCTCGATTCCGCCTCGCCCAACCCCGCAACGCCTCCCTGGGCGTCATTTTCATGCCGCCGCCTCGCGACCGTCCACTTGTGGCGTCCGGGGTAGGCGGAACCCTAGGCAGGCGGCCATAGAAACCCATGATCAAAACAGCAGTAGTCGGCGTCGGGTCCTTCGGGCAGCAACACGCCCGCGTCCTCTCCTCCCTGCCCGACTCCGAACTCGTCGCCGTGGTCGACGCCAACGCCGAGCGCGCGGCTGAAATCGCCGAACGCTTCGACTGCGAAGCGCTGACCGACATCACCGCCCTGGCCGGAAAGATCGACGCCGCAAGCGTCGCGGTTCCGACCGCCTTGCACCGCGATGTCGGCGTGTCATTGCTCGAAAACGGCATCGACGTACTGATCGAAAAACCCATCGCCCCCGACCTCGCCTCGGCCGATCGGTTGCTCGAAGCCGCCGCAAGCAACGGCCGCATTCTCCAGGTCGGCCACCTCGAGCGTTTCAATCCAGCGGTCGAAGCCGCCCGCGACGCCGCGACGCTTCCGCTCTTTTTCGAAGTCCATCGCATGAGTCAGTTTTCTCCGCGCAGCCTCGACGTCGATGTCGTTCTTGATCTGATGATTCACGACCTCGACATTGTGCTCAACATGGTCGACAGCCCGCTCTCTCGCATCGAGGCCACCGGGATCGCGGTTCTTTCGGTCAAACCCGATATCGCCAGCGTTCGCCTGGTGTTTGAAAACGGCTGCGTGGCCAACCTGTCGGCCAGCCGCGTTTCGGTCGAGAAAATCCGGAAACTGCGTTTCTTCCAGCCGCGCCAATACGTCTCGGTCGACTACACAAGGCGGGACGGCATGGTCTACGAAGTCTCCGAATCGCGCCAAATCGGCGTTCACCCCCTCAAGACCGAAAAGGGCGAACCCCTGGTGCGGCAAATCGAATCCTTCCTCGACTGTGTCCAAAACCGCACGCCGCCCCGGATCTCCGGCGCCGACGGGCGGGAAGTGCTCGCCCTGGCGCTTACAATAGTAGAGGAAATGGAGAGGCATTCCGGCATCGTTGCCGAAACGCTGCGCACCCAAAATAAGTGACGCCGCCGGGGGAACATCGCGGCCTCGATCTGCTGCTGGAAGACTACGAAAAGCGCTTCCGGCTCGGGAATGGCTCGACCCCAAAGCCCCCCTCCCACCCCCGTGCTGTTCTACCGCCGGCCGAAGACGGCCTCGAACTGCGCGTCCTGCTCGAAGACTACCCTCAGCGAATCCGCGCCGGGTCAAAACAGGGCAACGGCTCTCGAAAGGCGGCGTCTTCCTCGGCCCCCGCGCCGCCCGAAGCACTTCGTGGGACAGACGACGACCCGCCGCGGCTGCTGCTCGACGACTACGACCCGGCGGGCCGCTTCTGGGAAGAGAGCAACAAGCGCCCCGTACGGCCTTCCCTCCCCGCCGCCGCCGGGGAAAGCGACCCGCACCTCGATAAGCTGAGCATCACCTGGGAACCCGCCGGGCCCTTGGGTCGTCGGGAAGCCGGCGGCGGTTCGTTGGTTGTGCACGCGATTTGGATCACGCTGTTGATTCTGCAACCGAAGCTGTTTCCAATAAACCCCGTTCATTACAAGGCGCCCGAGATCACCCCCTTCGTGCTGATCGCGCCATCGGCGGCGGAGTTGGCCGAGCTGACCCAGACCGCCCCCGGCCCTCGCAAGAGCGGAGAATTCTCCGGACCGGCCGAAAAGGCTCGCCCTTTATTGGTCCTACCCGATATGGAACCCGTTCCGGCGGCGCCGCCCTCGGAGAAACCCGAAGAACCGAACCCCGATTCCTCCGAGGCTGAGTCGACGGCGGAACAAGAGATCGCCGAGCCGGAACCCGCGCCCGCGGCCACGGTAGAGGAGGACCCGGAAGCGCCTGAAAAGCCGCCCCTCGTTGCCGCTCTCAGCCCCAGCCCGGACGAATTGCGTCGCGGCACTGAATTCGGCCGCTCAAACCGGCCCGCCGAACTTCCCGCGCCGCGCGCCCCTTCACGGCGAATCGAAAAACCTCGCTTGGTCCTCCAAGACCCCAAGGCGGCCATGCCCGGTCGCGCCGGGAAGCTGCGCTTGGGCAGTTTGGAACTCACCGCGAGCACCGACCAAGTGATCGAGAGCGCCTTGCGTCAGGCCGCCCGCGGCCAATCGGGCCGACCGGCGGTCGGGGACGGAATCCCCGGCGGCAGGCGCGGAGGATACGTGCCGCCTTCGCCGGGCAACACGGGCAGCAACCTCGAGTTACTCAGCGACCCCAAAGGCATCGACTTTCGACCCTACTTGACTCAGATCCTGGGGGCGGTGCGGCGCAACTGGCACGCCGTGATTCCCGAGAGCGCGAGACTGGGGCTGGCTCGGGGTCGTGTGTCGCTGCAGTTCTCGGTAGCCCGCGACGGTTCGGTGCCGAAGCTCGTCATCGCCGCTTCGTCCGGCGTGCCCGCCCTCGACCGCGCCGCCGTCGCCGCCATCAGCGCCTCAAACCCCTTCCCGCCGCTACCCGCCGACTTCGCCGGCCAAACCGTCCACCTGCAATTCAAGTTCGCCTACAACATGAAGTAAGAATTCCTCGCATGACCGAGCTTTAGCCTCGAAGCAACCTCATCCAGCCCGCCCACCCTCCTCGTTTATCACGCTGCCGGTATCACACTGCCGGAGATGCGAGCTAATTCTTTGATAATCGCTGATAAGCTAAGGATTTCTTTTCGTACATGTGACCCCTTCGAATGGCGAGCGGGATATTTAACTCCGAAGAGATCCGTTGCTGGGGCCGCAGCGACGAAATTGCTTACCTTTTCGAGCCTCTCCACGACCCTAACCAGCCCCGCTCTTTGACTCTCGTCTGGGGCGACTCCGGAATCGGAAAGACCACCCTACTCGAAGAGTTCCACCGCCGCATTGGCGGTGGAGACTATTTGGCCGGCATTTATCAATGTCAGCGTGACACGGGTGCCGACCCACTTTTGAAGTGTCTCCAGAACCTGATCGAGCAACGGATCTACACCCTGGAAGAGTGGCCGGACTTGATGGTCGCGGGCCTCAAGCGCGCACAGGCCGGACTGCGGAACCCCGCGGCGGTCGGCCGGCTCTTCGCCGGGACGCTCGGTGCAATCGCCAAAGCTCCCGTCGTGGGCAAGTGGGCCGAGGTTGTTTCCAAGGGCTTGGGAGTCGTCGCGGATGCAGCCGGACCTCGAGCGTCGATCCCCACGCAAATGGTGGAACGCTTGGCGCCTGAAGTCTTTGCCGACATCATCGAAGTCCTACAAGCCGCCTTGCCGGAACGGCCGCTGATCTTCATCCTTGACAATTTGAGCGCGGTGGCCGAGTCGCAAGCGCCCGCCGCGGGGGTCACCGACGCCACGAATGCGTTGCTGAGCTTTGTACAAACCGAGTTTCGCGATCCCGCGACCTGCACTTCGTGATTTCGTGGAAACACATCGCGCCCACGCGTCCCAGCTTCGACGAGTTAAGGACAACGATCAAGCAGTACGGGGGACGCGACCGGGATTTGAGTGTGATCCCGAACGAGTTTGTTTCCGAGTGGGCGGCTCATGATTTCAAGTGGTTTCGGAACGCGTCCGACGAGGAACGCGCCCAGGTAGTCGGTATCGCCGGCGGCTGGCCGGAAGCCATAAGCGAATGGAAGACGCAGGGGGTCGACCGCTTCGATCCGGAGCGATTGCGGCAAATTACCGACGACAGTGTCAAGGGCCGCTACGCTTCCCTGGAAGCGGAGTTAACCGATCAAGCAGTAGCTAAGGATCGCCCGCGCCTATACCAGCTCAGCATCATGCCTAAGATTCTGACCGAGCTCGCCCTGGCCCGGCTTTGGAATTGCGAAGCGCAGGAGGTCCACGATTTCTTACGCTTCTGGTCCGGGCACGCCCTGCTTAAGAAGGAGAACGGCCGCTACTTGTTCGCGCACGAGAAAAAGCACGATGTCGCACGGCGGGTTTTGGGCGACGCGCTGTTCAATGGCGGACAAAGCGCGGCCCGAGCGCTCTATGATTTCTACCTTTCGAATGTCGGCTTTCCGACCGAGGCACAGCCGGAATCGGCCTATTATTTGTACTTCGCACTGACACTGAAGCCTTGGGCCGGGTTAACAGAGGACGAGGCCGCCCTGTTGGGCGGATCCGTGTCGATGGCGCTGGATGCCGGCGCCAGGCCGCAACTCAGTGATCGGGTCGTACAAGTGGCTTTGAAGGCGCCCTGGAACACTCGCTTTGTTCTGTACCACCTGGCGGCATCGGGGCTGCCTGAAACCGCCGATCTACTTGAAGCCATCGGAGACGGCGTGTTGGACGATCAAGCTGCCATGAAGTCTGACCCGCTTAACTTCGCCCAGGGGCTGGTCAACGCCTCGAACGACTACGGCAAGGCCGAACGCTTGGTGGAGGTCGAGCGGCTGCTGCAGCGGTTGGGGGACTTGGTCGAGCTCCACCCCGGGCAGGTCGAGATCGCCTTACGGCTGGCCCAGGGGCTGTTCAACGCCTCGCACGACTACGGCAAGGCCGAACGCTTGGTGGAGGTCGAGCGGCTGCTGCAGCGGTTGGGGGACTTGGTCGAGCTCCACCCCGGGCAGGCCGAGATCGCCTTGGAGCTGGCCAAGGGGCTGTTCAACGCCTCGGTCTACTACGGCAACGCCGAACGCTTGGAGGAGGTCGAGCGGCTGCTGCAGCGGTTGGGGGACCTCGCCGGAAAGTTTCCCGAGGATGCGCCAGTTACCGCACAATTTGCGCGGGGATTGTTGTTAGCCGGCATGCTCAAGATCGGCGACGTGGAGCGAAAAGCGTCGGAACTATCCGCCTTGATCGAGAAGTTCGGCGATAGCGACGCCTTCGGACCGGTGCTCGCTTTGGTCGAACAGCTCAACCAACAGCGCGGTAGTGGAGACGAATCTCAAACCACCGACGAGAGTTGATCGCGGGCGCTGCAGAGTGCCGCGGCGTCCGAAGACCCCGAGGTCCGACAATTCGCGGTGCGCAGCTCGACCACCTACTCCCGCCGGGTCGGATTCACAAAAGCCCCATTCGCCGCCACGTCCCAAACCGCCACTCGCGCCCATTTCCACCCGGGGGCCTCGGCGCTCCAGTTGAATGTCGACTCGCCAAACTGCCGCGTCCCGGCCAGCGGAATCATTTTCCGTTCCGTCTTGACTCCGTCGCCCCAAACGATCTCGGCAAAGCGCAACGGGAAGGTCCAGCGAACGTCCGCCTCGACCTCGATGCGATCGCCGTCTCCCGACTTGATCGTCACCCGAGGCAGCAGAACCTCACCCGTCGTCGTGAAAAAATCACCCTTGGCCAGCGGTTCGAGAACCTCATCGTAATGCTCGAAATCCGGCAGCCGATCGAGCTTGATGTAGTTGATATTCATATGCCCCCACAGCTCGTGGGTATGATCGAACTGGAAAACATCCACCTCGCCGAAAACCCGCTTCGGCAGCCCCCAATTATTCATGTCGTCAAGCAATGTAAAAACGCGTTCTCCCAACCGGGGCGACGAATGATCGGCCGGCATCGCCTTCCACCCGGCGCCGAGATAGCGCGGGTCGAGAAAGTGCTCGCTCTCACGAATCTTATCCGGGTAGCCCGTCGACCCTTTCGTGCGGGCGTGCGTCTGGTACATATACCCGCCCTCGCGCCGCACCAAGTCGAGCATCTCTTTCTCGTCTTCGGTCGAATAGACGCGTCCGTATTTCGGGTGGTCAATTTGAAACTTCCCGCCCTCGGGACGTCCCATCCACCAATACACGGGCTTCGGGAAAATCACCGCCCAATGCCCTCCCAAGTGAACATTCGCTTCCTCGGAGGGGATCAGCAGAAAATCGTCGTTCGATTGCGCTTTGCAAGCCTTGAAGAAGTTGTCCAACTCCTCCAACCGCAAATCGGTCAAATCGCGCGGGTGCCCGTCGCCGTGAAAATCCATGATGATTGAAGCATCCACGCCCATCTCTTCGAGCACCGGCTTAAAAGGCGGAACCCATTCGAAACCCTTCTCGACCGCCTGCACCGTATAGGCCAAGTGCCAATGTTGACTGAGAGTCTTGTAACCCTCCAGCTCGGCGAAGCGGTCGCGCCGCGTGTAGGCCAACACATCGTCGAGCGTTTCCTTCGACGGCCCGTCGGAAACCAGGAAAAAGACCGCCATCCGCTGCGGCCGCCCGGGAGGCGCATTGACCCAGGGATAGAAAATCCAGTTCGTATCGCCGATTTGTCGAATCCCCATCGAGACCCGCCCGCGCCTGGTTCGCCGCCACAAGTGCGCCAAGTTGGACGTAAAATCGCGCGGGAAAAAGTATTGGTGCGGCGCCGGAAACACGGCGATGCTCCCCGTGGCGGATTTCATCGCCAGCGTCCGATAGCGCACCGCCAGAGGAACCCGCTCCGGCTCCATCCCTTGGGCCGTCACAGTCTGAAACTTGCCCTCCGTGTCGTAATAGGAAGTCTCGGTCAGCATATTGCGACCCACCCGCTCCGCGTCCGGTAGGGAAAACTCGATACCCGCGTCATAGAAATAAGCCGTGTCCGCCGTGTAGGTCGTCATCACGGCTTCTTGTTGAATCAACCGGCTGCCGGGGAAAATCGTGTACGCAATGCCGCCGTCGAAAATGCCCATCCCGAGGCCGTCAAAGAACAGTTCGACGCGATCGCCCATCGTTTGAACCCGCGCCGAGCGCAACGCAAGCCGCCCCTGAAAACTCCGCGTCCCCTCCGGATGCGAAGGCGGAAAATCGAAAAAGGCGTTCCAGCCTTTGCGGCGCTTCCCCGTCTCAGCCCGATAGACCGGCCGCCCGCCGCGCAAAACCGTCTCCCGCTCGGAACCAATCGACGTAATCAGAGGTTTCTTGGGATCAAGCGAAAACACAGCCCGCCAGGTCTTGGAAGCCTCATCCGGCCAAGTAACCACAAGCGAATCGTCTTGTTGCTCGACCGTGACGGGACCCGACGAAAAGCCCGTCATATCGACCGGAACCGAAACAGCATAGGCAAGCGAAGCCGTCAACGACAGCGCGAAAAGCAGAATGGAAAAGCGTGAAAGCCGCATGAATGTTCTCCAGGGCAATAGCTTAACGAAAAGCGAGCATCGGGGATGCGCGCCACGCCGCGTGCGAACATCCGGGTTCGCGGCACCCCGGTCACCGTCGCCGGCCGAACGATCTGCTAGAGTGTCGGTCGAGGAGGCGCTCGGCCCGGCGGGCCGGGTGATTTTTGAAGAAGCTCATGAGGGTTCGACCGACCGGCTTTCGTTTGTCGCTCTACTTCCTCTTGTTCTGCTTGGCCTTGTTGTGGATGGTCGGCTCGGGTTGGTGTGAGACGCTCCACGCCGCCGACTGGCCGCAGTTCCGCGGCCCGGGCGGCACGGGGATTTCCGCCTCGGGCGCGCCGCCGGTCGAGTTCGGCCCCGACCGCAACGTCATCTGGAAGACTCCCCTGCCGCCCGGCCACTCCTCGCCGGTGTTGACCGAAGACCGCATTTTCGTAACAGCCTACGAAGACGAGAAGCTGCTGACCATCGCCCTCGATCGCGAATCCGGCAAGATCCTCTGGCGGCGCGAAGCCCCTCGCCCACGCCGCGAGTCGTTTCAAAGAACCCACGGCCCGGCCTCGCCCACGCCGGTGACCGACGGCTCGAACGTCTACGTCTTTTTCGGCGACTTCGGCCTGCTTGCCTACGGACCCGACGGCGGCGAGCGCTGGCGGTTGCCGCTCGGCCCTTTCAATAACGTCAATGGGCATGGCTCTTCACCGATCTTGGCCGACGGGTTGCTCGTTCTGCTATGCGACCAAGATTCCGGTTCCTATGTCATCGCGCTCGATCCGGCGACCGGCAAGGTGCGCTGGAAGACGGACCGTCCCGAGGTCAGCCGAAGCTACGCGACGCCCGGCGTGTTTCGCCCCAGCGACGGCCGGCCCGAGTTGATCGTCCCCGGGACCTACGTCGTTGTTTCTTACGATCTGCAAAGCGGCGAAAAGCTGTGGTGGGTTACCGGCATGGCTTGGCAGTTGAAATCGGTTCCGCTGTTTGACGGGAACGTCATCTACATCAACGCCTGGGAGATCGGCGGCGACCCGGGACAAGAACGAGACCCGCCCCCGCCATTCGAGGAAATTTTGAAAGCACACGACGCCAACAAAAACGGCGTCCTCGACCGCGAAGAGGCGCCCTACCCGCGTCTCAAAAAGGACCACCCTTGGAGCGAGGCCGACTTCGACGGCGACGGCGTCATGGACGCCGGAGACTGGCGCCTCTACATCGCCCGGAGCACGGCCATCAATAACTTCGTCGCCATTCGCCACGACGGCGCGCGCGGCGACCTCACGCGGACCCACGTTCTATGGCGCTATCGCAAATCGCTGCCGAATACTCCATCGCCACTGCTCTACCGCAATCTGCTGTGGCTCGTGAAAGACGGAGGCATCGTCACAACACTCAACCCCAAAAACGGCCAAGCCCTCAAACAAGGGCGCCTGCGGGATGCGATCGACAAGTACTGGGCTTCGCCGGTGGCGGCCAACGGCGCTGTCTATATGACGAGTGAAAGCTGCAAGGTGAGCGTCCTCAACCCCGAGGGCCAATGGACCGTGCAGGCGACGAATTCATTCGACGACCAGTGTTTCGCCACCCCGGCGATCGCCGACGGAAAGATCTATTTTCGGACGCTGAGCGCGCTGTATTGCCTGGGCCGCCCGCGGTAGCGACCGGCACTCGTTCCGGTCCCAGCCAACAGTCGTGGCCGGCTCTCAGCCGGTCACCGCGCGGAACCACGGCGAGCCTCCTCCCGCGACACGCCTTCTTCCATAACGGCGCGAACCCGATTCATCAATTCCCCGCGTTGCTCACTCGACAATCCCCTGGTCGGAACCGGCTCGTGGAAAACCAGCACAACCTCGCCCGGTTTCATATGCGCCGATCCTTTCGGCATCAGCTCCCGCGCCCCATGAACCGTGATCGGCACAATCGGAGTTTGCGCCTCAATCGCGATCGTAAAAGGCCCGGGACGAAACGGCAACAGTTCGCCGTCCGGACTCCGCGTTCCCTCCGGAAACACGAGCAGCGAAC
Organism: Bryobacterales bacterium; assembly: GCA_965238125.1. GTDB lineage: Bacteria > Acidobacteriota > Terriglobia > Bryobacterales > UBA6623 > UBA6623. Next base: position 4,241,284 of record OZ250179.1, read on the forward strand.
GGCTCCCGCTCTTCAGGGCCGCCACCGAGGCCTCGAGCGCCTTGCGCCGCGAATTACGGTCATTGCGGTCGACATAGATGAAGCCGCCCATCTTCATCACGTAGCCGAGCAAAGGGATGCGGCCCAACTCCTTCTTGAGAATAATCGCGATGCGCGGCAAAACCATGAACAGGGCGGCCGGTTCGATATTGCTGACATGGTTGCTCACAAACACAGCGGGGAGTTCCTTAAAGCCGCGGGCCTCATTAATCAGACGCACCTTCACGCCCGACAGCAGCAACGCCAGACGCACTCCCGTTTGCGCGACCCAATAGATGGGCCCAATGTCGCGAATCACCCAAGTCAGCGGCACCATAACCAAAGTGGCCGCGGTGACGTAGAGAATCAAGAACGGATAGACAATCAGAAACGCGCGCGGCATGAAGACGGGAATTACCTCGGCCTATTATGACGACACCGCTTGGGTACCCGACGTGGCGCACGTCTCCAGGCGTGCCGTGTCGGGCTTTCGAGCCCGACATCTCTTCTCCCCCCTATACAAACGCCCCACTTTTCGGAGCGCGATGACGAACACCCGGAATTCTCACTACTCGCGTCGCAGCGAGGTCAGCAGCGGCGTCTTGAGCCCGGCGGCCACCGACGCCGCGCCCGCCGTCAGCCCCACGGCGATGATCGCGGCCAGCGTCAGCGAAAGCGAAACCCAGGGCGGTTCCGCCGAGCCGCCCAGCAGATGCGGCGCCACCGCCAACAGCGCGGTCACCGTTCCTATCAAGACCCCGAACACGAGCAAGAAACTATTTTCCGCCAGCACCAGCCAAGAAATCGAACGCCGCGAGAAGCCGACGGCTTGCAGCAGTGCCAATTCCCGACGCCGCTCGATCACGTTGCGTACCATCACCACCGCCAAGCCCAACGTCCCGAGCAACAAGCCCAACCCGCCCAAAGTCTGGAAAGTGCTGAGGTAAGTATTCTCGACAATCAGGTAACCGGCCAGCCGATCCGCCGTCGTCGCGGCGTCGAATCCCTGATCGGCGAATTGCGTTTCCAGCAACGCCCCGGCCTCACGCGAATCGGTCTCGATCAAAAACTGGTTGTAGCCGCTCTGCCCGGGAAACATCTCGAGAAAGTGCTTTTCCGAAAGAATCAACTGCGATTGAAACACGCTGCGGGAGAGTAGCCCGGCGATAACGAGGCGGCGCGCGCGGCCTTGCTCGTCTTCGATCTCCAGCGTTTCTCCCAACCCCAGGTGCAAGACCCACATGACCGAGTTCATGTCGCCGAAAACCGGAATCGCCCCGTCGTCGAGCTTGCGATCGAGCACCAGCCAAGGGTTCGCGTCTTCCTCCGCGGTTTCCGCGAGCGTTCCTTGAAAGGCAAAGCCGCCGCGCTCGATCATTTCCGGAGGCGCGCCCAACAACGTCGGTTTCGAGGGACGATACAAATTCAAACAACTGGCGTCCTCGCCCGGCTTGACGCGCAGGGAAAAGACTTCCATCGCCGGCAAATCCTCGGCAGCCGTCAACTGATCCTGGTAGAGAGGCAAATCCGATTCGGCGATCCAGCGAAATCCACCGTCGCCGGAGGAGAAAGAAGGTTCCTGCGAGCTGACGTCGTGGCGATTCATGCCCACGGCAACGATCACAAACGTCGCGCTCGCCACCAGCGCGGCCGAGAGCACGCTGCGGGTCGGATAGCGCGCCCCGTTGCGAGCCCCCAGGCGAGCGATCGCCGCTCCGCCCTGGCCGGTGATGATCGCGCCCGCGGGTTGCAATAGCCTGTGGCGAAACCAAGCCAAGGCCGAAACCAGCAAAAGCGCGCCGACACCGAAGAAAGCCCCGGCCGCGGCGGTGCCTCCCTGCGTGGCCCCCGCGCCCAACAGCAGCAAAGCCGCGGCGGCGGAAACCCAAGCGGTCGTTCGGGCGCGCGAGTTCTTCTCGCCCGCCGCGGATGAGTCATCCGTCGCCGCCCCCGCCAACATCGAACGGGGACTCGCACGAGCCAGTTTCCGCACGGATAGCCAGACCGAAACGAGCATCAGTAGAAAAGCTCCGACGACCCCGCCGACGAGGCTCGCGGCGGTGACGTGGAGTTCCAAGAACGACCCGCCCACCGCGTCACTCCACCACGTGCTCAACCCGTACACCATCAACGCGCCGTAACCGACAGCACCGGGGATGCCGATCAAGCATCCGGCCGCCGTCAACAGTGCAGCTTCTTTCAACAGCAGACGCCTCACGGTCGCGACCGTTTGTCCGGTCGAAAGCAGCAGGCCGATCTCGCGCGAACGGCGCTCAACACCCAAGCGGAAAAGCAACGTCACCAGCATCGCCGCCGAGGCGATAAGAAACATGCTGAAGCCGATGAAGAGGCCCGAAAAGTCCGTCGCGCCGCTCGACGCGGCCAACGCCTCCTGCTTGACGGGTCGGAAGGCGAGGCCGTGGGCCGCGGGGTCGAGATGCCGCTTGAGTTCAGCTTCGAACTTGGCGGCCGCCTCGGCGGGCGTCCGCCCCTCCCCGGCCGCGACCCGCAACGAAGTCAATTGACCGAAACGACTGGTCCAAAGTTGCTTAGCCTCGTCCAGCGAAACGAAGGCCTTGGGAGCCGAGCGATAGCGGTCCCAATAGCCTTCATCGATCTCGCGGATCAAACTCAAATCCACCGGAAACGGCGGATCCCAATCCCCCATGCTTTCGGCTTCGCTCATGCCCTTGTACCGGGGAGCCAGGCTGCCGTCGACCGCCAACCCGTCAAGCCGCACGATGCCTTTCAACGTAAATTCCCGGCTCGCGGTATCGAGGGTTCCCCGCGGACCGACCACGTAATAGTCGAGCGACAGGCGATCACCCACCGCGGCCCGCAGATCTTTCGCCGCCCAGTCGTTGAGCAGAATCTCGCCGGGACCGAGCCGCGGCGCGACCTTTCCGTTGACCAAGCGTAGACCGCCCAACACCGAGTCGGTTTCGCCGCCGAGGGCCGTCACTGTCGAATAGGGAAAACTCCGCTCGCCGAGTGTCGTGCGGTTCGCCAAGTACGTCAACACGGGAACCGCCGGCATCCCGGCCGCCCGCGCCGCAGCTTCGGCGGCCTCGGCCGTCGCCGTCTCGAGAACAATGCGATCCGTCGTGAGCGAAATCACGCCGTCGTCCGCCGTGGAGACGGCCACGCTCAGATCGTCGAGTTCAAGCGCTATACCCAAGAGCTGATTCAAGTCCTCGGGCGGCCGGGCGATCATCTTCGGCGGCTGCGTATCAGCATCACCGGCGACACCGGAAATCACCCCACCCGCCGTCAAGATCGCGTTCACCCGGCCTTCCTGTTCGAGCGCGCGCTGTAACGTCTCCAGCGGCAAGAAAACATTCGACGGAAGCTGTTGACTCGGCGACAACCCGAAGCGCCCCATCCCCCGATCCTCAACGACGGCGGCGACTTCCAGACGAAGCGTGCGAACGTTATCCTCCTTGCGCCCCATCACCGATTCACTCGGGACCAATGTGTCAGTTTGGAAGCGCAGCAAAAGCGCGTCCCCAGCCGCAAGGCCGATCTCGCGCGCTAGGCTTTCGTTGAGCAGTACCTGACGATTCCCCGGCGGCGAAACCGGCGAGTCGAATAGCCCGAGAAAGCGTTCGTCGACCCCGTGGATGTTGACGCGCGAGGCCCGCGCGCCGCTGTCGGGGTTCTGCGCACTCCCGCGAATGAAAATCGCCGGGACAGCGGCTTTCATTGATTGGTAAGCGCGATCGGCCGTCAATAAATCGTCGGCCAGAGCTTCGCGAAAATAGCGATCGGCGACGAGAGTGTGGTCGATCGCCCCCAGCCGATCGAGCGCCAAACCGCGCAGGCTTCCCTTGACCGAATCGCCCACCAGCAACGCCCCGGCCAAAACAGCGGTCCCCACCGCGACCCCGAGGGCCACGGCGATATGAATACCAAAGTGATAGCGAAGCGAGCGCCGCAGCAAGCGACCCGGCGTCATCGCGGCCGATAGAGCGGATTGAGCGGAGTCGGACATGGCAACCAACCCGACCGCGAGCCGGGCTCACACCATGATAGCGATAGGGAACAGACGACGGGCCGAAACGGAAGCCCCCGTGTGCCGACTATATGCGGGAGAGTAAGCAGCCGCTTTGAGAGAAAGCAATCAGCCCGGTTCACCGGGCTTGGCTCCGTAGGAGCCCTGGAATTTAGCCCACGGCTTCAGCCGTGGGAAAACAGTCATCAAGGGGCAAGCCCTGGAGGGGCGCAGGAACATGGCCACACGATCACCCACATCCTGGTCCGCTTCGTATTGCCGGCAAAACAACATCGCGGCGCACCCGCAACCCCTTCGGCCGATACCGCCTACTCCTCGGGCTGCTTCTCGGGCTCCTGCCCTTCCGTCTCGTCGACGATCTCACCAAACGTGATATCCACGTCGCTGCCGAACCGCTTGTAATCCTCGTACTTGATGATCATGCGGATCTTCTGATCGCCGCTCTTAAAGTGCAGCGTATCATCGGCGCGCGTATAGATGGGGAACCAATACTTGCCGTCGACTTGATCGCGATAGGTTTCAAATCGAGGAAACTGCTGGTCCTGCTTCTTCTTGAGAATGCCTTCCGCCTTGCCGTCGGTCTTGACGATCTGGAGGTCCTGCTGGTCGACCCAAATTTGCCCCACGAAATAGCGCTCGCCCTTGACCATCTGTTTCGGCTTCACCGAAAACACGTAGGTGTCGAGCTCGTCGACGCGCTGCGGCCCCAGATAGCGAACGTGGTAGTTCGGCAATTCGTCATTGGTCATGACAAAGGGCTGGACCGACCGAATATCCTCCAAGTCCTCCGGCGTCATCAAAATGTTCTTGAGAGTCGGGACCGGGGCGTAAACGACCCTCTCGGTCCGCTTGCCGCCGGAACTAAAGATAATGTCCTGCACGACGTGGAATTTACCGCGCACGCCGCCGACCTCGTCATACTCGTAAATCTTCACCGTCTGGCGGTAGGTGTAGTTTTGCCGCGCCTTGGCGAACTCGGTTTCCTTGCCTACGAATTCCCGAATGATGTCTTCCACCGGCATCGGCAGGTCGCCCACGGTCGCGGCATCGGCGGCCTTGAGCGGCGCCGAGCCGAGAGACAGGGACAGCGCGACAACGGGAAGCCCCATCCATCCGCCGATTCGTTTCATCTGCCCGATTCGTTTCATGACGCGGTTCCTTCCAAGGAAATGCACACCCCGCCCGGAGTCGGAACACCGGGCGGCCATGCTAAACAGACGCCCACTCCGCCCCCAAGGTTTCCTGCAGTCAACATAGCGGAGCCCCGCCGCCGACGCAAGCCCCCAACTGAGCCGCGCACGTCAGGAAGCCGAATGGGACAGAAAAATTGGGAGCCCCCGGAGCCCTCTCAATTTTGCGGCGACATACACGATTCACAATTAGATGCAGCGCCCAGAGCGCAAGCGACGGGCCAGGGGCAGGCAACCGCCATGCGCCGCGGCACCCGTCTCCCGAACCGTCACGCACTCCGGCATGGTCTTCGGTTTACTCGAAAACGGTTGTGCGCTTGGCCCGTCGCTTGCGCTCTGGGCTCTGCATCTGCGCGTTGTCGAGCGCCAACACGAACGTTCTGAATTGTGTGCACGGACGCGACGCTCGGCGCAATCCGAGCCGCGCTAAGGGCCATCCTTGACCCTATGCCAAAATAAGCCCTTATGGCGCAACAGGAATTCTCCATTGCCGCGATACCCGGCGACGGCGTCGGTCTCGAAGTCACCCCCGAAGGCCGCCGCGTGCTCGATGCCGTCGGCGAGCGCTCGGGCGTCCAATTCCAATGGACCGAATTCGACTGGAGTACCGGCCACTACTTCCGCCACGGCCAAATGATGCCCGACGACGCGGTCGAGCAACTGCGCGGCTTTGACGCCATCCTGCTCGGGGCCATCGGGCATCCCGACGTGCCCGACAACGTCACGCTCAACGGTTTGCTGCTGCCCATTCGGCGCGCCTTCGATCAATTCGCCTGCGTGCGCCCGGCCAAGCTCCATCCCGGTGTTACGTCCCCGCTCAGCGGCAAGCAGCCCGGCTCGATCGACATGATCATCGTCCGCGAAAACACCGAAGGCGAGTACGCGCAAGCAGGCGGCTTCGTCTACCGGGACCTTCCGCGGGAGGTGGCCGTTCAAACGTCGGTCTTCACGCGCGAGGGAACCGAACGCATCATTCGCTACGCTTTTGAATTGGCGCGGAGGCCCAACCGTCGAAAGCGCGTGACCTCGATCACGAAGTCCAATGCGCAGGGCTACAGCATGGTGCTGTGGGACCGCGTTTTCACCGACGTGGCGGCCGACTATCCCGACATTGAGACGGAATCGCTGCTGGTCGACGCCGCCACGCTGCACTTCGTCCGTCGCCCGGAAAGTTTCGATGTGGTGGTCGGTTCGAACTTGTTCGGGGATATCCTGAGCGATTTATCGGCGGCGCTCACGGGCAGCCTGGGCCTGGCCCCGAGCGCGAATCTCGATCCAACCCGCAAAGCTCCCTCGATGTTCGAACCCGTGCACGGCTCGGCGCCCGATATCGCCGGGCAAGGGATCGTGAACCCGCTGGCGATGATCCTCAGCGTCGCGATGATGGTCGATTTTCTCGGCCTCGAGGCGGAGGCCGCGGCCGTGGAAGCCGCCGTTTCGGACGTTCTCGGCGAGGGCCGACATCTCACACCCGATCTGGGAGGCAACGCTAAGACCGCCGAGGTGACCGACGCCGTACTGGCCCGATTGCGGTCTTAGCCGGGGCTCATCAACCGAACCACGCGGACATCTATGCTGTAATACCTTGAGCGTGGCCTGTGCAGGCGTCCGCGCCGACTCGGTAGCCCGCGCTATACCCGGTCCTTCTTCCGGCCGTCGATCGCCCAATCGGCTCCCTTCATGCCTTCCGTCGCCATCTTTGTCGCCGCCGCCGTCGTGATCACGACTTGGCTGATGGCGAAAATGGAGCGGGATGCCGCCGCCCGCCGTTCGGGGGGCGAAGATCCCGACCCACCGCATCCCGGGACCGACGCTTCCGGTGACGAATCCGCCGGCTCGGACTTGCGGCCGTTCCGGCAATTCGCGGTGGTCTGCGGGCTGATCGGGTTAGTGTTGCGGCTTTACGGCTTCCACTTCAGCCTTTGGCTCGACGAATTCGGAACGCTGTGGACCGTGGAGGCGAACTGGGGCGATGTCATCCCACGAGCCCTCGAATTTCAACCGCACAGCGCTTTCTATTACTTGATCAATTGGAATTTCATCCACCTGCTGGGCGAGTCGGAAATCGCGCTGCGGATCCCGTCGTTGTTGTTCGGGCTGGGGACCATCTTCTTCATTTTCAAGGCGGCTCAATTGCTTGCCGGCACCAAGGCAGGGCTGCTGGCGGCGGGGTTGGCCGCTCTTTCCCCGCAGCTGGTGGAACAAAGCGCCAACGCCCGGCCCTATACGGTGGGGCTTTTCTTTGGGGATTATAAAGATGGCTTGACAAACGGTGCGCGTTTTGGGACAATAGAGGTATGAAAACGAATCGCAAAGCCCCTGGCAAGTCCCACCGCGAAGGGATCGATTTGTTCCAGATCATGGAGATGTTCCCCGATGATGCGGCAGCCGAGAGTTGGTTTGAAGGAATCCTGTGGGGTCAGCAACGCTGTTGCGGCCATTGCGGTTCCATTGCGACCAGCGAAGTCCCGAATCGCAAGCCTATGCCTTACTGGTGCAAGGACTGTCGGAGCTACTTTAGCGTGCGAACTGGCACGGCGATTGCCCGATCCAAAGTCCCTATGCGCAAGTGGGCGATTGCCATTTACCTCTGCCTGACCAGTCTCAAGAGCGTGTCCAGCATGAAGTTGCAGCGCGACATTCGCGTATCGCAGCCTACCGCTTGGTTCATGCTGCATCGGATACGGGAAGCGTGGGGTCAGGAGCCTAGAGACCAGTTCAACGGGCCGGTTGAGGCTGATGAGACCTACTTCGGCGGCCGTCGTAGGAATATGTCGAAGTCCAAACGCAAGGAGTTGGAAGGTAGAGGAACTGTTGGGAAAGTGGCCGTTGCTGGAGTGAAGGATCGCATCTCCAACCATGTTCGCGCCAAGGTTGTTGAACACACCGACGCCGAGACATTGCAGGGCTTTGTCAGAGACAGCGTGAAGTCCGGCGCCACGCTCTACACCGACGACGCTACCGCCTATGACGGGATGATGGACTTCGAGCATGAATCAGTCAAGCACTCGGCAGCCGAGTACGTGCGCGGGATGACGCACACCAATGGTATCGAGAGCTTCTGGTCCATGTTGAAGCGGGCGCATAAGGGAACTTTCCACAAGCTGAGCGCCAAACACCTACAGCGTTATGTCAACGAGTTCGCCGGCCGCCACAACATCCGTGAGCTAGGAACGCTTGATCAGATGCGGGACACTGTTGCCCACTTGGTCGGTCGTGACCTTCTGTACCGCGACTTGATTGCGGACAACGGGCTGAGTTCGGCTGCTCGGTCGTAGAGGCCGCAACAGGGCCCGGGCTAGTTTCTCCGGTGTCGCGCCTGCAAGGTCGCGTTTTGGATCAATCGTCGGTCTTCCCATGCGTCTCCCTTGTCCCAGCGGGAACCTAGGTTTAGGCCCCCGCCTGGGTGAGAGACACTGTAGCACAACCGCGCTAAGCCCGCCACGGGGTTGCAACCCCGTGGCGGGCAATTTTATGTTGGCCTCTGTTGACTTCTAATTCAGACCCAGTTTCCGCATTTCCATTTCTAGAAAACTCTCCTCTTCTCTCTCTTCATAGAGTTCTTGAGTCCGTTGCAAATCGAGTTCGATCTCCTCCTCCTCGACACCCACAACCTTCAGGCTTGTAGGTGGCCTGGAATTCGATTTCTTTGTCCCCTCAGATTCGCCGCGCAACCGATACTGGCCACGGCTGAGGCGCTCGAACTCTGGCATGTCTATCAGGGTTGAACTGATTCGGTTTGATCCCGACTGACCGTTTTTGAGCACTTCGGCCTCCACGAGGATCTTTCTGACAGGCGTTACCTTCAGAAGACCATCTCCCTTCTCGGCGATGTACAACAGCGCCTCTTTGAGCTTCTTCCCTGCGATCTCGCTGACCTCGACTCCGATTCCGGTTGCCTGCGAACGCTTGGACGGATTATCCGCCAACAGCTCCAATGAGGTCACGACCGAGTCGTACTGCCTCTTGGCCTCGGCGTACTGCCGCTCCAGCTTATGAACCTTAGCCTCAAGCCGCGACTTTATCTCTTGCAACCTCGATGATTCGTCCATGTATACCCCTTTCCAGGTTTTTATACTGCAGCCGATTTCCATTGCCGCATTCACCATCTTGTCAATACGACTTATACACAGTACCCTGAAAATGAATCGGGGATAGTCACGGACCGGATTGGAACCGGCATCTCACAACTTGCAAGGTCGCGCGACTTGTCATTCGTCCACCGTGGCGTCAGCCCCTAATCGAAAGCCCTGAGAGCAGCGCCTACACAAACGGCGATCTGCCCCAGGGACTCTCTAGCGGGGCGGCGGGTCCTGACAAAAGATCGCCGCCCTGCTTACCTCGAAGGCTAGCACATTTCAGGGCTAAGCACAAATCACATAACCATCGCAGGTAATCCCGCCGCCTTCATGCACCAAGTGTGACAGCTTGGGGCCGAGCTGTCAAGCCATCTTTATAATCCCCTAAAAAACCCCGCAAAGAAGAACGTACGATCGTCTTCATCGACGAAAGCGGATTGAGTCAGAAGCCGCATCGTTGCCGCACCTGGGCGCCGCGCGGCGAGACACCGGTGTTGGAGTTCAACTTCAACTGGGACAAGCTGTCGGTGTCGGCCGGGCTGACGTTGCGCAACTTTTACTTCCGGCTCTATCCCGGCGCGATCGGCGAGCTGGAGGTCATCGACTTCCTGAAGGCTTTGGTGCGCCACATCGATGGCCCACTGCTGATCGTCTGGGACCGGCTGCCGGCGCACCGCAGCCGCCTGGTGCGGGAGTTCATCCAGCTCTCCGAGGATCACATCGCAACGGAGTACTTGCCGCCCTATGCGCCGGAGTTGAACCCGGTGGAATACATTTGGGCGTACTGGAAGCAGCACGAGTTGCCCAACGTCTGCCCGAAGGACTACTGGGAACTCGACGAGCGCGCCCGCAAAGCGCTGCGGCGAATGCGCCGCAAACCGCGCTTGATTACCGCTTTCTGGAAACAGTCTTCTCTTTGTCTCGATTGACAGTATATTATGCGAGACTCAGTAGGTGCACGAGGAAGCCGGTGAAGACCGACGGGAGCCCAACCATCTTGCCGATCATGGGCAGCATTCCCATCATGCCCATCATGGCTCCGAAGACTACGCCGCCCGCCAAACCGCCGTAAGCACCAAACTTTATGTTTCTTGCCTTCATTTCGTTTTCTCCATTTGTTAAGTTCAGGTTTTAGGCCGACCCACGCTGCCCTCGGGACCTAGCGCGCTCTGAGGCGCTCGCCGCACAGCGCACCTGCCGGGGTATTGCATGGCGACCAGTTAAGCCGCAAAGATCTTGACGCCTTCACAGGAGCCATGACCGCGTTCCGGCCTCTATAGTGAGTGCAGCAAGGATGTCAATTCTTACACCCTGAACGAAAACGATGCCGGGACCGACCGAAGAGACGACAGCGGCGAGCGTTGCAACGTCGATCGACGACCGCCAATTCGCGGTGCGGCTCCGAGCGGGCGATCGCAACGCTCTCCAGACCGTCGTCGAGACCTATCTGGGCCAAATCCTTCGTGCTGCGCGGGGCGCGGGCCTGGATCCCCAGCGCGCCGAAGAGGTGACCCAAGCTACGTTCGCTACCTTCATCGAGAAGGCCGAACAGTTTGAGGGACGGTCGCACGTCCGCACCTGGTTGTTCGGCATCCTATACAAAAAGATCGCCGAGGCTCCCCGGGAACTGCAGCGAGAGATCCAGATGGATGACATCGAAGACGTTGTCGAGCGACGGTTCAACCCGGCCGGGAGCTGGGTGCGCCCACCTCAGCCCGCCGACACGCAGTTTTACCGCTCTGAAGTCAGTAAGTTCATCGAAGATTGTCTCGAAGTCGTCCCCACCAAGCAGAGGATGGCCTTCATCCTGCGCGAAGTCGAGGGCCTCGGCACAGATGAAATCTGTAAGATTCAGGGAGTGACGCGCACTAACTTAGGAGTCCTCCTGTATCGGGTGCGTAACCGTCTCCGGGAATGCCTGGAGGCCAAGGGTGTGAGTGATGCTTAGCTGTAAGGAAGTCACGAGGAAGATCGCTAGTGATGAGCTCGTAGAGGGAGGGTGGACGGAGCGGCTGGCGGTCCGGCTTCATCTGCTCTTGTGCCGCCACTGCCGGCGTTATGGGGCGCAACTGCGGGCCATCGGCGCCGCGGCGCGAAATCTCTGGGGAGCGCGCGCTCAAGACGCACGGACGATCGAGCGGCTCGAACGTCAAATCCTGGAGGGCTGCCTGGGCGGGCAGGAGGCCCCAACCAAAACCACCGAGGGCCAGGGCAGCAATGTCGATCCGAAATGAGCCCATGTGCAGGCGTTGGGAACTGTTTAACGACTTACCCGAACTAAGGGTATGGGGGGTCAACTTGACCCCGCATTTTCAATTTGATGTATGAGCTTCAGACCATCCAGCGACCTTCAGCGTCTTTATTGATAGGGGCTAGAGCCCGATAAGGACGCCATGGAGGTCAACACCCGATGGGTGAAAAAGAAAACAAGCCGTTTCAGCTCACGTTCAATGGATTTCTCAAAGTCGATTTCCAAGGATCGCGAGTCACCTCGGATGGCGGTCTGATTCTCGTTCGCGAACTGGATGAACGACTCGGACTCGGGAAGCTGATCGACGAGCATCTCAGCGACTCGCGACAAGGCTTGAACAAGAAGTTCGCGCTGGCCGATCTGCTGCGGCAGTCGGTCTACAGCCGACTCGCTGGCTACGAGGACCTCAATGACGCCGTTCGAGTATCCGCCGATCCGACCTTTCGCTTGATCGGCTCGAAGAGGAACTGGGATCGCGGAGCAGCCTTGACCTCGACGCTGGATGGCTTCGAGACGGAGATGCTGGCGAGCGAAGAGAACTTGCTGGGGCTGATGGCAGTGAACCGGGAGCTGGTCGCGCAAGCCGAAGCTCCCGACGGTTCAGACCGCGTGGTGCTCGACATGGACTCCACGGAGAGCCCCGTCCACGGCCAACAGGAAGGCAGTGCCTACAACGGCCATTTTGAGTCCCTCTGCTATCACCCGCTGTTGCTGTTCAACCAGCACGGCGACTGCCTAGGCGCGAAGCTGCGTCCCGGCAACGTGCACAGCGCCGAGGACTGGGACGAGCTGCTACTGCCGGAGATCGAACGACAACAGGCGGAGGGCAAACAGGTGACGTTCCGCGCCGACGCCGCCTTCGCCAAGCCCGAGATCTACGAGGCGATGGAGGAGCGCGGCGTGGACTACGTGATTCGCATCCCGGCGAACAAGAGCCTGGAGCTGGAGATCGAGGACATCCTGTTTCGGCCACCGGGCAGGCCGAACGCCAAGCCCCTAGGAGTCTGTCCGAGTATTCATTATCTTCTTGGAGAAAAAACAAAAGTGGGGGATAATGGTTTATGGGCAAAACCTACCGGGCCTACCTTCCCGAGCAGAAACTGCTGCTGCCTCCCAGTTTGCAGGATTGGCTGCCCGAAAACCACCTCGTCTATTTCGTCAACGACCTCGTTGATCAACTGGATTTGTCGGCCATCGAGAAGGTCTATGAAAGGGAGCAGCGCGGGCAGCCGCCTTATCATCCGCGGCTGATGGTCAAACTGCTGCTCTACGGCTATTGCCTGGGCGTGCGCTCCTCGCGCCGGATCGCCCGGCGGCTGGTCGAGGACGTAGCCTTTCGCGTGTTGGCGGCCGGCAACCAGCCCGACTTCCGCACGATCTCGGATTTTCGCAAGATCCACCTGGAAGCCCTCGAGGGGCTGTTCCAACAAGTGTTGCGGGTGGCGCTCGAGAGCGGGGCGATGAAGCTGGGTCGGGTGGCGCTCGACGGCACGAAGATGAAGGCCAACGCCTCCAAGCACAAGGCCATGAGTTACGGGCGGATCCAGCACAGCGAGCCACAGTTGGCGGCCGAGGTGAAGCAAATGTTGGCCGAAGCCGAAGCAGTCGACGCGGCGGAGGACGCGCGCTACGGGGCCGAGAAGCCGGGCGACGAATTGCCCGAGGAGTTGCAACGCCGGCAGACGCGGCTGGAGAAGATTCGCCAAGCCAAGCAGGCGCTGGAGCAACGAGCGAAGCAACGGGCGCAACAGCAAGCCGCCGCCGCGGGTCGCTGTGACGAGCTGGCGCGGCAAGCCGAACCGCGCGACAAAGATCAATACAATTTCACCGATCCGGAGTCGCGCATTATGAAAAGCGGCGACGGGTTCGTGCAGGGCTACAACGCACAGGCGGCGGTCGAGAGCGTGGCGCAATTGATTGTCGGGCAGACGCTGACCGAGGCGGCGAACGACAAAGAGCAACTGGCGCCGTTGGTGGAAGCGGTCGAGCGGCAGTCGGGGCAACGGCCCGACGAAGTGTTGGCCGACAGCGGCTATTGTTCGGAGAAGAACTTGGAATCGTTGGAAGCGCCCGAGAAGCCTGAGCAAAAGATCGAAGCGTATATTGCCGCCCAGAGACACCGGCGCGGACAACGGGCGTCGCCGCCGCGGGGGCGGATCCCGAGCCACCTCACGCGAGTCGAGCGGATGGAGCGCAAGTTACGGACGAAAGCGGGAGCGAAGATGTACGCGCAACGCAAAGGGATCGTGGAGCCGATATTCGGACAGATTAAACAAGCCCGCGGGATTCGTCAATTTTTGTTGCGGGGGTTGAAGAAAGTGCGGGGCGAGTGGGCCTTGGTGTGCTTGACGCACAATATTTTGAAGATGCACGGGCTGTGTGGCGGAGCGTGATGGAGAAAAACCGGGAAGGGGGCGCCGGCGAGGCGCATGGAGGGCTCTGGAAGCCGTTTTGGGCGGCCCGCGCGGTTTGTTTGTGGCGCCCGGCGGTCGACGAGCCTTCCGCGCCCGTGCGTCGCTGACCTCGGCGCCCGAATCTCCCGCCCTGCCGGAACTGTGCCAAGTTGTTACTCGGACAGACTCCTAGTGCGCTACAAGAGTTTTCGCTATCAGGCCGAGAGCTGGTCGAAGGCAAGGCGAGTTGTCGCCAAGGTCGAGCATCACCAGGGCGAACTATTCCCGCGCGTCGGATTTGTCGTGACGAGCATGAGCTTGCCGAGCCGCTCGGTCGTGCGGTTCTACAACAAGCGCGGCACGGCGGAGCAGTGGATCAAAGAAGGCAAACAGGCCACGCACTGGACCCGCTTGTCGTGTCACCGCTTCCGAGCCAACGAGGTACGGCTGCAACTCAGCGTGCTGGCCTACAACCTGGGCAACCTGTGGCGGCGGCTAGGGCTGCCGCAGCGAATCAAAAGCTGGTCGCTAACGAGTTTGCAACACAGGTTGATGAAGACCGGCGGTCGGCTGGTCAAGCATGCTCGCTACTACTGGTTGCTGCTGGCGGAGGGGCATCTGAACCGGCGGCTGTTCGGTGACATGCTGCATAGGATCTGGGCGCTGCCTGTGCCGGGTGGGTAGCGTTGCCCGGGCGAGGATCAACAGTTTTTGACTCCAAAAAGGTTTCGCAGGGAGCAGTGTCGGCCGGAGCGCCGTTCAGTCCGCTCAATCAACGTCTGTGAGCGGACGGACGAGCCCTGGCGCCTACCGGCGGAGGTGATGTGCAGGGTTCAGCGCGAAAAGACGTGGTATTCGGCGCAGCGGGGGTGTATCCTGTGACCGTGCCAGGGCCAAAATGGAAATCCTGGCTTAATGTTCTCTGCCGTAAAGTTAGAATCGCCTGACTCAATCGTAGTAGCCAGAGTCAAACCGGCCTTCTCGATACCCCTAGCCACGGCTCGCAGGTGATCATCCGAGATTATTCCGTCCGTCCATTTCTGGACGTGTTCCTCGAATCGAATCATGTCTCCTATCTCGCGAGACGTCCATCTCTTCTGTAAGCATATGTAAGTGAAGAAGTACATACACCACAAAGATCAGCCATGCCACAACAACGACGATGGCAAGTACAGCTAACGACGCATATACGGTGACGACGCCGCTCAGATGAGCGGCGATCACCAAGATCACTCCAGCCAAGACTGAAAGTGCCCACGTGGCGCGGCTCGCATTCGTGGCCACAACAAGACACGCCATGCAGAAAGACAAGATGCGAAGCATCTGAATGTACTCCTTCGGCACGTCCTACGCGGCGCGCGGCGGGCGATTCTCCCGCAGAAAGTTTGCAATCGATTCGAGCGACGTGCCCGGCGGGAAAACCGCGGCCACGCCTTGCTCTTTCATGGACTCGATGTCGGCGTCGGGAATGATGCCGCCCAAAACGACGCGAACGTCGTCCATGCCCTTCTCGCGAAGCAACTCCATCACGCGCGGAACGATCACTGTGTGGGCGCCGGAAAGAATCGATAGCCCGATAAACTCGACGTCTTCCTCGAGCGCGGCGGAGACGATCTGCTCGGGCGTCTGACGCAAGCCCGTGTAGATCACCTCCATGCCGGCATCGCGCAGGGCGCGCGCAATCACCTTGGCCCCGCGGTCGTGGCCGTCGAGGCCGGGCTTGGCGACGAGGACGCGAATCGGCGTGGCGGCGGTGGAAGCGTCGGCCATGGGTTCTAGTGAAACAAGAGTTGGAGGACAGTGCAAATTGACGGGGGTAAGAGCACTCGGGGCCGCGAAAAAGTCCGGGCCGGCACGTAGGGTCAGTACTGCGGCTCCTGCCACCCTTTCAGGGTTCAATCGTGGGAAACCGTTACCTAGGGTTCCGCCTTCGGCTCCACCCTAGGCTATATTCCTTCCGCCGCTTCGCGGCTCACCCAGTCCCGCACTTGTTTCGAGTCCCTTGGCTCTTGGACTTTCGCCCTGGGTCTATAGTAACGCGGCTGCGGGATCTCGGCCTTTCTCAGCCGCTCGCGTTTTCCTCTTTCGCACGATCTATGTCGTGAATCTAATCTTCGGACTTCCCGAAGGAGGGTCTACTAGACTTCCACTTTTTGGGTCTTGGGGTTCCAGCGCACCAGGCGACCCTGGTTGACCGAGATGTTCGCCATTTGCAAAACCAAGGCTGATTGGAAGCCGGTTTCGACCGGAGCGACGGGAGTCTTGCGGCTCAGCACCGACTCGACGAAGTTGTTCACATGATCGATCGTCGCCTGCCGAAAGCCGCCGGGCTGATCCTTGTCGACCGAGGGCCGATCGGGCGCTGCCTTCGGGAACACTCGCAAGAATTCGCGGCCGATATCCATGCGCGCTTCATCGCCATCGTAGGCGTTGAGCTGATCGGCGCGCATGGCGTATTGCATCGCCGAGTAGTTGATGGTGAACACGGCCATGAAGTCTTCGGGGTATTCGGCCGTCACGATCCAGGACTCGGGCAGGTCGCCGTTCGTACGATGCCCCGAGCAGGCCGAGGCGTTGACCGCCGAGGGATACCCGGCGTCCATAATCATGTGGATCGAGTCGTAGATGTGCGCGCCCTGGTCGATGACGATGCCGCTTGAAACCGCTCTGGACCTTAAGGTTCCGCTCGACCTTCCCGTCCTCGGCTTTGCAGACCACACTCAACTAGCCCTTGCCGATTCTCTCCGCAATCTTGTACTGGGAGAGGCGGGACCCGCTGTAGAACGATCACTGTCTCATCGTCGCCGGAACGCAAACCGCCGCTGAATTTGTAAACCTTTGACAACAAACTTCGACCGGCTGCCTCGGGAGAATCTGTTGGCAGTCCTTTTGCCAGTTCAAGAAGGCGTTCTGCACCGAGCTGCGCCCCGGCGTAGTTTTCGGCCTCGATCAGGCCGTCGGTGTAAAGAATGAGTAGATCGCCTGGACCCAGGGTCGCGAACGTTTGTTGATACTCCGTACCGGGGATCAAACCGAGGGGCAAGTCTGAAGGCACCGCGCGCGGCACTTCATCTTCTGCAAGAACGCCCCAGTGCTTCTCGCTGGCGTGGAACCAGAGGGGAGCCGGGTGGCCCGCATTCGTATAAGCGACCTGGCTCAGTTCGTGGTGAAATCCGAGCACGACGGCTGTTGCATATTGTGAACCTGTCTGGGCTTCACCGAATGTGCGACCGAGATCGCACATGAAAGCGGACTGATCCCAGGTGCTGATATAGCGGTGCATCAGCTGGAGCAGGGACTCCGCGACGACGTGGCCTTGCGCCCCATGACCGCTCACATCCGCTAGAGCAATTCTAGAAAGCCTACCCTCGTCACAGACTGACAAATAGTGCACGTCCCCGCCTCTAGCGGACTCAAAGGGCGCTGAATAGACCCAGGTCGCCAAGCCGGGTAGTTGCCCTTTGAACGCCGCCTCGCGATTGCCGCTCCAGACTCCAACGCAACCCAAGTCTGAGTGCGGTTGCCCTTGGTGATTTGCGGGTCCGATTTGTCGCCCGTCATGAGAGCTAATGAGTTTGCTGTGGTGCAGAGTCATCGCTTCCTTATTGAGTCTCGCATAATATCCTGTCAATCGAGACAAAGAGAAGACTGTTTCCAGAAAGCGGTAATCAAGCGCGGTTTGCGGCGCATGCGCCGCAGCGTTTTGCGGGCACGTTCGTCGAGTTCCCAGTAGTCCTTCGGACAGACGTTCGGCAACTCGTGCTGTTTCCAGTACGCCCAGATGTATTCCACCGGATTCAGCTCCGGCGCATACGCCGGCAAATACTCCGTCACGATATGGCCTTGCGAGAGTTCAATGAACTCTCGCACCATCCGACTGCGATGCGCCGGCAAGCGGTCCCAGACGATCATCAACGGGCCGTCCATGTGGCGAACCAAGGCCTGCAGAAAGTCGATGACCTCCAACTCGCCAATCGCGCCGGGATAGAGCCGAAAGTAAAAGTTGCGCAACGTCAACCCGGCCGACACCGAAAGCTTCTGCCAATTGAAGTTGAACTCCAGCAGCGGCGTCTCGCCGCGCGGCGCCCAGGTGCGGCAACGATGCGGCTTCTGACTCCATCCGCTTTCGTCGATGAAGACGATCGTGCGGTCTTGTTTGCGGGCTTTTTTTTAATGGCCGGCCACCTCTTGCACTTCCAGTCGCGGATGGCCTCTTCGTTGCGCTCGCGGGCTTTGCCGACCGGGCGTTGCGGGCTCCAGCCGAGCGCCCGCAGGATCTTCCAGACATGGCCCTCGTGATAGCGCACGCCGAACTCGTCTCGGATCAGACGAGCCACCCGCGGACAGCTCCACAACGGCGTCGGGAAGCCGTGCGCCTCGGGGCCTTCGAGCAGCAGGATCTCCAGGCGTTCGAGCTGCGTGGCGTCTAATAGCGGCTTGCGGCCGGCGCGGCCGGCCTTGCGCAGCCCGGCCTCGCCTTGCGCCAGGTACTGTCGTCGCCACTCACTGACGGTTTGGCGGGCGACTGTCAGACGCCTGGCGGTTTCGGACTGATTGAGTCCTTCATCGAGCAAACGCATCGCTTCGAAACGGCGTTTCTCCAATGCTTCGAAATCGCGGCGCTTTCCTTTCGGTGTTCCCATACATAAGAATACGTACGGCAACACCAAAAGATGTCACTCTATTTTGCGAGACTCAATAAGCTGCTGTTTCGCGATCGCTGGTTGAGGTCGTCCTTCCCCAAGCAGCGATATGACGTTTCAGGGGACGGCCGGCGTTTTGTCCTCATGGAGGAAGTTGGGGGCGATCGCGGCAAGCGGCCCGCCATCCGCGTCGTCGAAAATTGGTTCACAGAGTTCAAAGACCGCGAGCTGGACTAAGTCCCCCGAAACGAACTACATAGGCGCTCTGTCGCGGCTAGATCCCCCCTTGTCGGCTAGGGTTCACTTGCAGTCGGTGAGCAGCGCCAAAGGACTCTTCACTCCACCCACTGCCAACCCCGTAGCTCGTAATACTTCTTTCGCGGCGTTGCCTTGATAGGATGGATGCCGTGCTTCCGGCACCAGGTCAGATGCACGGCCGCTCCCAGTGCCAGGAAGGCTGCGGGGCACAGAAGCGACCAATGTCCAAGCAAGGGGAACAATCCCATCGTGAGACCCACGATGATGACCCACTTGAGGATCTTTCGCCAAGCGGGCGTCTCGAGCTCGAACACCGCGAAGATACTCGTGCCCAGTGTCTGGATCAGCAACAACAGCAGTAGTTCCACTTCGATTCCAGTTGGCATCCCGCCACCTTTCTCCACTTCAGAGCGGACAGCTCGTTGCTGTCATTGTAAACGTCAGCCCGCGGGGAGACTGCGCTCCCGTGCCGCCATGCCTTCCGCCCCTTCCGTATCAAGAGCAGGGGGCCGAATGCCAGCCGCCAAGCGGCCGGTCCCCGTCACGACCCGGCTCACGGCTCACGGCTAACGCACCCCGGCGACACGAAACCTGTCACGTTACTTTCGAAAAAATTACTCCAGCCTTTTCAGTAACTTAACAAAACCCACCCCCGGCCAAACCCACAACCTCAACGTATCCTAATTAGCGGGCATCGAGCCCAGTTATCGGGCGTCAAGCCCCCAGGAGACAATCTCATGAAATCCAAAAATCAGATCCGCGCCAACCGCGCAAACGCAAAGAAATCAACCGGGCCGCGAACCCAAGAAGGCAAGGCCCGTTCATCCCAAAACGCTCTCAAACACGGCCTGCTGGCCAACGACGCCGTCCTACCCGGCGAAGACCCCGCCGACTTCGACCGGCACCTCACCTCTTTCGAAGACACTTATCTCCCCCGCAACCGCGTCGAAAAAGAAATCGTCCGCCAAATCGCCGACGTCGCCTGGAGAATGCAACGTCTCTCGCGCATCGAAACCGCCGTCATCGCTGCCGGCATCGCGAACACCCGCCAATTCAACCTCGAAACCGGACCCATCCCCGACGACCGCGCGGGCCAAACCCAGCAGCTGGGCCGAGCCATGCTCACCAGAACACAAGTGCTCAACAACCTGGCCCGCTATGACGGCCATCTGGCCCGCCGTTTTTTCCGCGGCGTCGAGTTGATGATCAACATCCGCCGCGAAGACCGCGAACTGCGCGAAGCCTACGAAGCCAAAAACGCCGGAGCCACCACTCCGGTTCACTACCTCCCCGACGAAGATCCAAGCAGCACCCATCCATCAGCGATAGGCTTCCGCCCCGCCGAGAAATTGGGGACTGTCCCAAGCGCCGCCGAAAAGACTTCGGTCGAATCCAAAACCATCACCGGCGCGAAGCGGACTGTCCCCCATTTTTTCGCCGCCCGCCAATCCGCGAGCCCCCAGAACCAAGAACCGCGAAACGAAGCCAAGACCGATCTAACGTCTTCTATAACAACGTATTACAAGCCGCAACCGGCCAACCAAGCAGCCCCAAGATCGAGAAGAACATAAGCCAAGACCGCCCCCGCGAGATCGCAAAGCCTCGACGGAGACCTCAAGAAAGGACAAACACCCCGACACCCCCCTCACCGTCACCGCCGACAACGATCTGACGCCCCACCGTCGGCCAAGCACCTCACAATCTTACGCCCGTGGTGTCTCTTCCGCCCCCCCCTTTCGAGCATACGGCGAATCTACGGTATAGCCCCTGAAATCACAAACGGCTGTGGCCGCGGTTCGGCGACACGTGGTTCGCGGACACGTAACACGGCGAGGACTTCGCTACTCTAGAAGCTTCCCGCGCCTTCGCCCTCCGCTCGATGAAACGATGGAACTACCGCGACTCCGATCCCGCGGCGGCGGATCAACTCCAAGCCGAGCTGCGGATCAGCCCGCTTGCCGCGCGGCTGTTGACGCAACGAGCCGTCCGAACTCCCGAGGACGCCGAGCGCTTCCTGAACCCGCGTCTCGCCGACCTTCACGATCCCTATCGCATGCTCGGTATGCGCGCCGCCGTCGAGCGTCTGCGGGCGGCCATCGCCAACCATGAAGGCATCCTGATTTACGGCGACTATGATGTCGACGGCACGAGCGCGGTCGTCGTGCTGCGGGCGGCGATCGAACTCGCCGGCGGCAGCGCCGAGTTTCATGTGCCGCATCGCGTGCACGACGGCTACGGCATGCGGACGGACGTCATCGAGCAAGCGGCGCGAGGCAATGTTCGGCTGCTGATCAGCGTGGATACGGGGATTCGCGAAACGGCCGTCGTCGATCGCGCGACGGAACTGGGCATCGACTCGATCGTCACCGATCACCACTTGCCCGACGCGGCGGTTCCTCGGGCGCTGTCCGTGCTCAACCCCAACCAGTCCGGCTGCGAATACCCCGACAAGAGCCTGTGCGGCGTCGGCGTGGCCTTCAAATTGGCGCAGGCTCTGCTGTCGGAGTTGGGGTGGCCCGAGGCGAAACTCACGCGCGTTGTTGAGTCGCTGCTGAAGCTTGTGGCCATAGGGACGATCGCCGATGTCGTTCCCTTGGTTGGAGAAAATCGCGTTTTCGCCAAGCTGGGCCTCGAAGGCTTGCGCGACCCTCGCAACCTCGGCCTCAAGGCCCTGCTCGACACAGCCGGCTTTTCGCCCGCGAAGCCTCCTAGTGCCGGTTCGGTGGCTTTCCGCGTCGCGCCCCGCATCAACGCCGCCGGACGCATGGATACGGCCCGGGAAGTGGTCGAGTTGTTCACGACGCGCGAGCCGGCTCGAGCGACGGCGATCGCCGACAAGCTCAACACGCTGAACACGGAACGGCGGCAGACCGAAGAAGCGATCTTGCGCGAGATTACCAAGCGACTAGAGGAGATCCCGCCGCCCGAAGAAATGCCCGTGATCGTCGAAGCCGGCGAGGGTTGGCACGCCGGGGTGATTGGAATCGTCGCCAGCCGCGTGGTTGAGCGCTTTCACCGTCCGACCTTGGTGTTGAGCGCGAACCCGACGGAGGGAACCGCCACCGGCTCGGGGCGCAGTATTCCGGCCTTTCATCTGCTCGAGGCGCTGCAATCGGTCGCCGACCTTTTCGAGCGCTTTGGCGGCCATCGTCAGGCGGCCGGTTGTACGTTGGCGATCGAGCGGGTCCCCGAGTTGCGCCGTCGGCTCAATGAACACGGCGGACAAGTGCTCAAGTCGGAGGACTTCGTCCCGACCCTCGATCTCGACGCGGAGCTGCCGTTTTCGTCGATCAACGACGGCACGATGGCGGAACTGGCGCGGCTGGCTCCTCACGGATTAGCCAATCCCTCGCCACGCTTTTCGACGCCGAATCTACAGCTGGTCGGCGATCCGCGCATTGTGAAGGAAAAGCACCTCAAGTTGTTTCTTTCCTCCGAGGGCAAATCGATGAGCGCGATCGGCTGGCGCATGGCCGAGCGAGGACAGGGGCTGACCCGCGAATCTCGGGTCGATGTGGCCTATTCGATCGAGCCCGATACCTACCACGGAGGCTGGCAGCTCGTGTTGGATGATTTTCGTGAATCGGCCCAGGGCTGACAGGCCGCTAACGCACCGCACGAAAGATTTTCGTCACGCCATAAAGCGTAAGCAGCGGATGCTTGACCACGGCGCGGTATTCGTATTCCCGACCCGCGGTGAGGCCGGCGGCTTGGGCGCGAAAGGCTCCGGGAGCGGTTTTCGCGGCCAGACTCAGATCCTGCCAGGGGTAGTCGGGCTCGTACATCTCGGCGCTGTCTTTCTTACGGCGTAGTTGGAATCCGACTTCCACGGATTCGACCTTGCCCAGGCTGTGTTTAGGTGGATTCGACGAAGTCGGAGACGTCCATGGCGTAGAGGGCCGGTTTGCCTTCGCGGTCGGTGACATAGTAAACCCATTTGCTGTCGGGGGAAAAGACGGGTTCGGGGCAGGCGGCGAAGGGGTCGTGGCGCCTCGCGCCGGCGACGGGGTAGGGCTTGCAACTCGCGGCGTGTTCGCCGAGCGTGATCTCGCGGCCTAGTTTCGGAAACAGGAGATAGAGATTCGGGCCGGCAAGGCTTCGGCTGGCTCCGATGATGGCCGAGCCGTCGGCGTTGGGACTGAGCCATCCGAACTTCGAACATCGCGAAAGGGTGCGTTCGCGGCCCGTTTTAGGGTCGACGCAGCGGACTTCGGCTTGGCGGCCGGAGGCGTCGGGAAAGAAGGCGTAGCAGACTTCGCGGCCCGAAGGCGACCAGTAGGCGTGGCCGATTTGCTCATCGCCCTGCCTTGGCCGTAGGTTTCTCTTGTAACGGCCGTCGAACGAGACATAGCGCAGCTGACCGTCCACGCGATCCCAGGGACCCTCGCGGGCATAGAGCAGGTCTCTCGAGCGCGGCCGAAAGCGCGGATGGCTCAACCAATGATCTTCCTCGGTCACGGTATGGGCTTTCTTTCGCCCGACCTCGATGACTTGAATGCGACAGCGCGGGCGGCGTTCAAACTGGGCCTCGAAACCGTCGACCTGGTGGCCGGCACGCATCTCGACGAGCGCCGCGAAGCGCTCGTCGCGCGACACCGAAAGATGTCCGCTGGGGCGCCAACCGTCGGGCGACCGGTAAAGGACGCGCCCGCGTCCGCCGCGCGCGGAGGCCTCGAGTAGCGATTCGCGTTGCAGATAGAAGAAATTGCGTCCTCGGCGATCGAGGACCGGGGAATAGGAATGCACACCGCCGCCTTCGGTGAGCTGCACCATGTCGCCGTCGGGAAGATTCAGGCGGTAGATTTGGCGGCTTCCCGAGCGCTCCGAGACAACGAGCAGAAAGGAATGGTTGCGGGCGATCAAACGGTGATGGTAGTGAGGCAGGTGATGCAGGATCGACGGGTCCGTGAAGCGAACGATCTCACGCCCGGTCAGCGGGTCTTCGAGCTCTGTTTTTTCAGAGGCGATCTCGAGGCCGCGGCGCGCCGACCCGACGGCGGCGGGCAGAGAAACAGCCGCGGCGAAGAAAGTCCTGCGAGTCCACCGACTCATCGACTAGTCATGGTAGCATCAGGCCCTTGGAGCATTGGCTTGGGGCCGCTACACGATTTGTAACATGAGGACTCGAGCGGACCGGGCGGAGTAGTAACAAAACACCGCCGTTATGTTTTATCCTGTTCACAGCGGATGAGACTTTCTCCGAACATCCGGTTTCGGGAGGTGATGACCGTGCGCCTGCTTCGGCAGCTTCGATTCTTGTTCTGTTTCGGTCTCTTGCTCGGGGTTCCGGCGGCCGCGACCGACCTTCTATTCGTGTTCGGCGAGGGCGACACCGCCGCGATCCACGACGCGGACACCTTCGCGCTGCTCGGAACGCCCGCCGTGGGCGAGGGCGCGCTGCGGGCCTTTGTGATTCCCGATCCGGAAGATCCCGGCAGGCTCCTGAAAGTCTTAGTCCTCTACGGAAAGCACCCTTGTCGTTCTTGCGCCCGAGCCGCCCTTCGCTGTGTTGGGCGTCAGCCAACTGGCGGGGGGGGTGGCAGATCCGAAAGCCGACGCGGTACTCGCGCCCGACGCCTCGCGGTTGTTGGTGATATCGGGATCAGCCCTGCATGTCTTTGACACGGCGAGCCCCGGAGTCCAGGCGCCGATTTCCTTGGCGTTGCAGAGTGAAGCCACCGGCGTGGCGGTTCGGATCGACGGCGAGCGGGCTTACATCTCGAGAGCCGATTCAACGAAGTTGCGGCTTCTGAACCTGGCGTCCTCTCCGCCGCAGTTTCTGGGAGGGCCGCCGGATCTTCCGGCCGAACCGCTGGGACTTGCCGCCGCTCCGAACGGTTTTGCAATCTATGCCATGGCGCACGACTTCCTGTTTGAAATCGATCCTTTTACGAACAAGATAACGGCGGAGATCGAAACCCTCGACCCGGCGCCCGCCGCGTTTCAATTCGACCCCGACGCGCCTTTGCGGACGGCATTCTTCCAACAGGAGAATTCGATCGTCACCTACGCGATGCTCGATCAAGAGCCCGGTGATGTGTTTTTCACGACCAGCGATATCGTGGAATCGCTTTTTCCGGGGCAGGGTTTGATCCATGTATTGACGGAATTCAAGGGAAGGATTTTCACGATCAATCGGAATACGCAAGTGCAGTTGCCCGTGGACAACCCGGAGACCGGGTTCCCATTCAGCGGGACCGCCGTGGACATCTCGCTCGGCGCGGCCGAGCAAAGTCTCTACATCGCGTTCCGCGATCCCGCATCGATCGTGCGCATGGACGCCGCGGCGACGACGATTCTCAGCAGTTGGGATCTGCCCTCCGCCCCGCGCGGCATTGCAACGCCGGCACTGCCCGGCGACACCGCGACCAGTCTGGAGATTTACGGCGGCGACGAGCAGCTGGGTGAGTTCGGGACGCCTTTTGCCAGGCCGTTGGCAGTGAGGGTTCGCGGGGCGGACCGACGGCCGGTGATGGGCCAATCCGTCGAGTTCAGCAGTGACGAGCTGAACGTGACGTTCAATCCTGCTTCCGGAATCAGCGACGCGCGAGGCGTGGCGTACACGCGCGTGACCGCGGGAACCGACGAACTCTTCGAGGCGGTTGCGCTGATCGAGCCCCTTGACGAGGAAGTGACGTTTCAGCTCAACACCGCGCCGGCGGCGCGCGAGGGCTTGATCAAGATCGACGGTGATTACCAGTACATCCTCAAAAACAACCCGTTCCCGTTCCCGCTTATCGTCGAAGCGAGAGAAAAAGGCGCGCCGGCGGAAGGCATCGATCTGATGATCACCAGCCCCAGCGGTTTAGGCCTGGTGATTTGCCCGGCCATGGCGACGACCGGCGAAGACGGCAGGGCGTCGATCGAGTGCGACGCTCTCAACGCGGGCGCCAAGTTGCCGCTCACGATCAAGGTCGAGGATAAGCGCGGCCGCAAACTCGAGGACCCGTTTCATGCCGTTGTCGTGCCCGATGAAACCGATCTGCCCGTGCAAGTCGTTCGCTTCAGCAAGAGCACTTTGAGCGGGGTCGTTGGAGAACGCATCCCCGACGCGATGGTGTTTCAAGTCGCCAGTGGGAAAGGGCAGGCGATGGACAACCTGGGCATCCGCTTTGAAGCGGACGGCGATATCACCTTCGATCCCCCCGTGCCGCCGACGGATTCGCTCGGCGTGGCCCGCGCCGATGCCATTCTGGGTTGTGATGCCGGCGGGGGAATCCTCCCCACCACGCAAGCCACCGGTAAACTCGGGTCGTCGGAAGTCGACTACACCACGACGAGCGGCCCGCCCGCCGCTCTTACCAAGACCGGCGGCGACGGCCAAAGCGGCGCTCCCGGCGATCAGCTGCCCCAAGCCCTTCTAGCCGTCGTAACCGACGTCTGCGGCACGGCATTGGGCGGACAACCTGTGATTTGGGACGTGCAGCCCCCCGGATCGGCGGAGCTGCTCGGAAACTTCTCGACGACCAACCCCGCCGGGCAGATTTCGACGCGCGTGAAGCTCGGCAACACCGCCGCGCGCATCTTGGTCAACGCCCGAGTCGGCGGCGTGGCGACGACGTTTCGAGTCACGGCGAATGTGGCTCCGACCCAAATTCTCATTGTGGAAGGCGACGGCCAAAGCGTCGGCCGCGGCCAACAGGCCCGCATTCCGCTCACGGTCGAAACGCGCAACAGCGACGGCGCGCCCTCGGGCGGCGTGCCGGTCGACTTCGCGGTGGTCGCGGGCTCCGGCTCGCTGACCGCCGAACGGGTCGCAACCGGATCGGACGGCCGTGCTTCGACGAATATCATCGGCGGCGCGGAATTGGGCGTTGTCGTGGTCGAGGCGCGCGCCCTGGACCTGCTCGTTCAGTTCCGGCTGCAAGTCGTCGAGCAAGTTCCCGCGGTTCCTTCCGGCGGATTCGTCAATGGCGCAAGTTTCCGCGGCGGGCTGGTGCCCGGGAGTCTGGCCTCGATTTTCGGAACGGGGTTGACGAAGGACCTCGACGGCATCGAAAAGGCGCCGCCCGGCGCGCCTTTCCCCACAACCCTGGGCGGCGTGCGGGTCGACGTCGCGGGTCACGCCGCGCCGATGGTTTCGATCGCCAACGTCAACGGCATCGAACAGCTTAACTTCCAAGTGCCCTTCGAAGTCCCCGCGCCTTCGGGGAACGTAGCGGTGATGATCGACAACAACGGGGCAACCGCGACCTTCAACAGCGTGCAGACACTGGCGGTCCAGCCGGGCCTGTTCGAATACTTTCTCGATCCCAACTCCTTTGTCGCGGCTTTGCACCTCGACTTCTCGGTTGTCACGCCCTTGAAACCCACCCGTCCGGGAGACATCGTCCAGCTGTTCCTTACCGGACTAGGCCCAACGGATCCGCCGGTGGGAACGAACATTCCCGGACCCGTTCCGGCCGCGGTGACCGTTGGCGATCCCACGGTGACGGTGGCCGGCGTGGAGGCGGAAATGTTGGGCAGCTTTTATGCTCCGACGCTGTATACGGTTTATCAGATCAACTTCCGTATTCCCATCATTCTGCCGAGCGGCAACGCGACAATCCAAGTCTCGATGGGGGGGGTAGAGAGTCAGCAGTCACTGATTCCGATCGGGGAGTGATCACGCCCGCAGTCGTCGGTAATCCTCTCGATTCCGAGGCTGACCCCACACCCGCCGTCGGCGGTTGGGCGGGAAATGCGGCGTGTTACAATGAGCGTCTTTCGCGGGGAGGGCCTTCTCGATCGGCGGCTCGCGAGTCCCGGGAAACCACGGCGGGCCGGCACCCGCCGCTCTTTTTTTCGGCCTCGCGCCGCATCCACAAAGTCAAATCCCATGCGCTGGAGTCGGCTCTTCATTCCCACCCTTCGCGACACGCCTTCGGAAGCCGAGGCGCCGAGCCATCAGCTGCTGCTGCGGGCGGGCTACATCCGTCAGCTCGCCTCCGGCATCTACAGCTACCTCTTCCTGGCCCAGCGTTCTTTGTTGAAGATCGAGCGCATCGTACGCGAGGAAATGGACGCCATCGGGGCGCAAGAATTTCATCTGCCCGAGATGCACCCGGCCGAGGTCTGGCGCGAAAGCGGCCGCTGGGAGACGATGGGCAACGACATGTTCCGCCTCAAGGACCGCTGGGGCCGCGACCTCTGCCTGGGCATGACCGAGGAAGAGGTCATGACGACGATCGCTCGAGGCGAGTTGCGCAGCTATAAGCAGTTGCCGCAGCTTTGGTATCAGATCCAGGTGAAGTTTCGCGACGAACCGCGGCCCAGGTCGGGCCTGATGCGGATGCGGCGCTTCACGATGAAAGATTCGTACTCGTTCGACATCGATGCCGAGGGTTTGGAAGAGAGCTACCAGAAGCACCACGGCGCTTATTGCCGCATCTTTTCGCGCAGCGGCTTGAGCTATCTTGCCGTCGAGGCGCACTCGGGCGCGATGGGAGGCAGCAAATCGCACGAGTTCGTCCTGCCCTCCGGCGCCGGCGAAGAGGTGGTGGCGGTCTGCGGCGGTTGCGGCTACGCGGCCAACCTCGAGAAAGCGGATTCCAAACCGCAAGCGCCCGTGGGGGCAGACCCGGTCGGCGACGGGCCGCCCGAGGAGTTCGAGACCCCGGGCAAGAAGACCATCGCCGAGGTGGCGACCTTCGACGGGCTCCCAGAGGCGTCGCACATCAAGAGCCTCGTCATGGTCGTTCCCGACGAAGCGGGAGATAAGCCCGTGCTGGTGCTGCTGCGCGGGGATCACCAGCTCAACGAGGCCAAGTTATCAACCCTTGTTGCTTCCACCGAGGCCCGCCCGGCGCACCCGGAAGAAGTGCGGGAATGGTTCGGGGCCGAGGTCGGCTCGATCGGCCCCGTGGGCGTATCGAATATGGAAATCATCGCCGACCGCGCGCTCGAGGGTCGGCGCAACCTCATCGCGGGAGCCAATCGCAAAGACCGGCATCTCAAAAACGTCACCCCGGGCCGCGACTTCGCGCCGCGTTTCGAGGACCTGCGCGAAGTTACCGCCGGCGACGGCTGTCCCAAATGCGGCGCGCCGCTGGAGCTCACTAAGTGCATCGAGGTAGGCCACATTTTCCAACTCGGCTATAAATACTCCGAGTCGATGGGTTTGCGGGTGCTCGACAAAAACGGCAAGGAAGTCGCCCCGATCATGGGCTCTTACGGCATCGGTATCGAGCGCATCTTAACGGGCGCTATCGAACAAAACCATGACGACGCCGGCATGGCGTTGCCCGTTTCGATCGCGCCTTTCGAAGTTGTGATTACGCCGGTGAACCTCAAGAACGACGTGCAACGCGAGGCCGCCGAGAAGCTCTATGCGCAATGCCGCGAGCTAGGCCTCGACGTCTTGCTCGATGACCGCGCCGAGCGCGCCGGTGTCAAGTTCAAAGACGCCGAATTGGTCGGAATCCCCTTTCGAATTACGGTCGGCAAGAAGATCAGCGAAGGGTTCGTGGAACTGACCGAACGCTCGACACGTCTATCGACCGATGTTACACTCGAAGAAGCTGCCGAGAGAGCTCAGGAAAAGGTCCGGGCAGCCCTTCCCGCAGCTTCCTAAACCGACTTCCTCGGTTTCGTCTTCCTACTCCGGCCGGCGGTTCAAAACGACCTGATGCCTCGTAAGAAACGGTCACGCGGCTCCGGGAAGCGGGGTCGAATCTTGTCCGCGGCGAGGCGCGTCGGGCGCTTCGCCAAGACTCCCTTCGGCAAGGTGATCGCGGCGTTGATGCTGATCGCGGTCGTCGCCGGGGGCGCGACCTTCAGCCATTTCTACTGGAAATACGCCAAGGTGATCGACGCCAAGCTGGCGCGCGGACCTTTCAATCGAACCTCGAAGATTTTGGCCGCGCCGCAGGCGATTTACGTCGGCGATGAGATTGCACCCGAAGAAGTCCTTTCGCTGCTCCGCAAGGCGGGGTACTCGGAATCCCGTCACAACCGCATCGGGCATTTCCTTCGCAAGCAAGACAGCGTGGAGATCTACCCCGGCGGGATGTCTTATTTCCGCCAAGAGCCGGCCGTGTTGTACTTCGACGAGGCCGTCGTAAAGCGGATCGTCTCGCTCAGCGACAACAACCCACAGACGGTCTATGAACTCGAGCCCGAGTTAATCACGAATCTGTTTGACCATGAGCGCTCGAAGCGTCGGATCTTGACTTACGAAGAGATTCCGCAAGTGGTGATCGACGCGGTGGTGGCGATCGAAGACCACCGCTTTTTCGACCACCACGGTCTCGATTTCATCCGCACGGCGAAAGCGGCTTACGACGGCTGGATCGTCGAGGGGCGGCGGCCGCGAGGCACCTCGACGTTGACCCAGCAGCTCGCCCGCGGTTTCTTCTTGACGCCGGAACAAACGTATGCCCGAAAACTGGCCGAGCTGATGATCGCGCTGCAGCTTGAAGCGCGGCTCAGCAAGGAGAAGATCCTCGAGCTTTACGTCAACCAGATCAACCTGGGCCGGCGGGGCAGCTTCAACGTGCTGGGGATGGGCGAGGCGGCGCGGGCGTACTTTGACAAGGACACGCGCGAGTTGACCTTGGCCGAAGCGGCTTTGCTGGCCGGGCTGATCCAACGGCCCAGCTATTTGAACCCCTACCGCCATCCCGAACGCGCGGCGAACCGACGCGGCAGCGTGCTGCGGGCGATGTTGCGCGAAGAATTCATCACCGAAGCCGAGTTCGAGCGGGCCGACCAAGAGGAGCTGCAATTGGCGGTCGGCAAGATCGAATCCAGCTCGGCGCCCTATTTCGTGGATCTGGTGAACGATCAACTCCAGGATTGGTTTACCTTCGAAGAACTGATTACCGAGTCTTACTGGGTGTACACGACGCTTGACGTGGAATTGCAAAAGGCGGCCGTGGAAGCCGTGCGAATCGGTATGGCGGAGGTCGATGAACGCGTCGCGAGGCAGAAACGCTTCCGCGGCCAAGAGCCCCCCAAAGCGCAGGCCGCGTTGGTTGCTTTGGACCCAGCGACGGGCGAGGTCAAGGCCGTCGTGGGCGGGCGCAATTACGGGCTGAGCCAGCTTAATCGAGCGCTCGCCAAACGCCAACCCGGGTCGGCTTTCAAACCCTTCGTCTACGCCGCCGCCGTGGGGACGGCGGTCGAGGATGAGTTTATTGACGACGACGAAGAGGGTGAGGATGGCTGGGATGAGGACGAGTCGGATGAAGCGGAAGTCGAACCCGAACCGGAACAAGACGGCGAGCTTGTCCCGGTTCTCCACGAAGGTTTCGCCCCGAAACTCGTCTTGACGCCGATCTCCACCGTCGACGACGTGCCGACGACTTTCTACTTCGACGACCAATACTACGAGCCTTCCAACTTCGCCAACAAGATTTACGGCGAAGTGACGTTGCGCCGGGCGCTCTACAAATCCCTGAACATCGCCACGGTGAAAGTTGGCGAGTTGGTGGGTTTTGAACGCGTGGCGGAAATAGCGCGGCGCGTAGGGCTGGGCGGCGCGGAAATCCTGCCGACGCCGGCGATCGCGCTGGGGGCGTACGAAGCGACGCCGCTCGAAATCGCGGGGGCCTACACCTCGCTGGCGAACGGCGGCGAGATGATGACGCCGTACTTTGTGCGCAGCGTGCGCGACCGTACCGGCTTACCGCTGGTTCGCAACCGACCCGAGGGCAAGCAAGTGCTCGACCCGCGCGTCGCCTACGTCGTCACGCACATGCTCGAGGATGTGATCCGGCGAGGCACCGCCGTGCGAGTGCGGGGCATGGGTTTCACCGAACCGGCCGCGGGAAAGACGGGAACCGACGATGACGGCTGGTTTGCCGGTTTCACCTCGAACCTGCTCTGTATCGTGTGGGTAGGCTTTGACGACAATGTCGACCTCAAGGTGGAAGGTTCGAAATCGGCGCTGCCGATCTGGACCGAGTTCATGAAGCGCGCCCATGAATTGCGCGAATACCGCAATCCCGAACCCTTTGAGCCGGTCGAGGGGATCGTCACGCTCGGCGTCGATCCGGTGACTCAGGAAATCGCGACCTACCAATGTCCCGAGCGACGCACGGAGGTCTTCATCGCCGGCTCGCAGCCGATGCAATACTGCCGGCTGCACGGCGGTCGCGGCCGCCGCACCCTGCTGGCCACCAATGTCGCGGGATGGGACAATGGGCCGCGGCGCGGACCGGCGGAGGAGCCCGAAGTCGCGTGGGCAGGCGACCGTACGGGCTCCGGCCGAACGGGCCGCGTTCGAGGTTCGCTATCGGAGCGCCCCACGCGTCCTCGCGAACAAGCCCCCAAACAAAAAAAGGGCCTCTTCGGCCGCTTAATCGACTTATTCCGCTAGAGGCCCGTTCTCTTCCGAGGCCCCGGATCAGTTTTTCATCGAATCGAGGAATTCCTCGTTGCTGCGCGTCTTGCCCATGCGGTCGAGCAGCAACTCGATCGATTCGATCGTTCCCAACGGGCTGAGAACTTTTCGCAGCACCCAGACGCGGTTGAGGTCTTCTTTCGACAGCAAAAGCTCTTCCTTGCGCGTTCCGCTGCGGTGAATGTCGAAGGAAGGAAATACGCGTTTGTCGGCCAACTTGCGATCGAGGTGAATCTCCATGTTGCCGGTGCCTTTGAATTCTTCAAAGATCACGTCGTCCATGCGGCTGCCGGTGTCGATCAGAGCCGTTGCCATGATGGTCAACGAGCCGCCTTCCTCGATGTTGCGGGCCGCGCCGAAAAATCGCTTGGGGCGTTGCAGGGCGTTCGAGTCAACGCCGCCCGAGAGGACTTTCCCCGACGAAGGCACGATCGTGTTGTAGGCGCGCGCCAGGCGTGTTATCGAGTCCAGAAGGATGACGACGTCGCGTTTGTGTTCGACCAGCCGCTTGGCCTTTTCGATGACCATTTCGGCCACCTGCACATGGCGAACGTAGGGCTCGTCGAAGGTCGAACTGACGACTTCGCCCTTGACCGAGCGCTGCATGTCGGTGACCTCTTCGGGCCGCTCGTCGATCAGCAACACAATCAGATCCACCTCGGCGTGATTGGCCGTAATCGAGTTGGCGATCGACTGCAGCAGCATGGTCTTGCCGGTTCGCGGGGGTGAAACGATCAGTCCGCGCTGCCCCATACCGATCGGCGCGAGCAAGTCCATGACTCGGCCGCTGAGGTTTTCCTTCGTGGTTTCGAGCTTGAGCCGCTGGTCGGGGTACAACGGCGTCAGGTTGTCGAAGAAAATCTTCTTCTTCGACTCGTCGGGCGATTCGAAATTGACCGCCTCCACTTTGACGAGCGCGAAGTATTTCTCGCTGTCCTTGGGCGGGCGCACCTGGCCGGAAACCGTGTCGCCGGTGCGCAGGTCAAAACACCGGATCTGCGTCGACGAGACATAGATATCGTCCGGCCCGGGCAGATAATTGTAGTCGGGCGATCGCAGGAATCCGAACCCCTCCGGCAAGGTTTCCAGGACCCCTTCTCCGAAGATCAGACCTTCTTTTTCAGCTTGCGCCTGCAAAATCTTGAAAATCAGCTCTTGCTTGCGCAGACCGCTCACGCCGGGGATGTTCAAGTCACGGGCGATGGTCGTCAGTTCGGTGATATTGTTTTGCTTCAGTTCGGAAATCGTCATGAAAACAATTCGGGAGGAAGGGGGGAGCCAACCGAGGTTGTAAGGGGGAGACAGCCCGGAACCGACTGCTGCATCTAGAATACCTCAGGCCGCATCACGGTGCAAGGAGGCAAACGCGGACCGGAGAGTTCACCAAATCGCGGCCCATCGCACAAGCGACTCGACAGTTCCTCCCCACCCTTTTCGGTCCCGACTCATCTCAGGCTCATCCCTGGATTGGAAAATGCCGACGGTGATTTCTCAGGCACTTTCGTCCGGCTCGGCCGACGCCGGTTGCTGCTTGGTTTCGTCGATGAAACCGCGGCAGGTTGTAACGACTCGTTGAATGTCGGCGGATGCGGGCTCGAGTTCCGCGAACTTCACGAGATCGCAGTGCTCGAGGAATTGCCGCAACAAGTTTCGCTGACCCGCGTCCAAGCGGTCGTCTTTTCGTAGGTCGAGAAGGAATTCCTCGATCGTGCTTTCGGGGGCACGTAGGGCGAATCGATCTTCGATATAGTGCCGCAGGATGTTCGAGAGGCGCAAGTAGAAGAGCTTGTAGTCGCCGGCTTCGACGAGCCGATCGGCCAGCAACTTTTCCAATGCCCGGTAAGCCGTCTCATGCGCGAGCGGCGGCGGCGCGGCGGTCTCGGCATCGGCTCGGCGGCGGCGCCAAAGGTAGATCCCGCCGATCAGAAGGGCGACAATCGCCCCGCCGGCAGCCCAGTAGACCCATTGCGGCAACCCGGGTAGATCCAACGGACCGGAAGCCTCCTTGATATCGGGTGCGCCATGGGTGAGAGCGTCGTCGCCGGACGCGCCGGATTCGGCCGCGGGCGCGGGGAGAACCGACGTGACGCGAATGGAAATCGGTTCGGTTTCGATCGTGATCTCGCTATCGGCGGAGGCGTCGTCGGCCTTCAGGTGAAAACGAACCGACATCGCGGGAACGGCGTAATCGCCCGGCAGGAACGGTTCGAGAACGTACGTGTGGGCTTCGCTGACGCGCCCCCCCTCAGTGAGTTTCGGGCGGCCGAGGCGCGTCTCGATCACACGAAATTCTCCAAGGTTTTCTTCCTGGGACGGAAACTCGATGCGGCGATCTTCCGTGGTGGAGGCTTCGAGCACGAGATCGAGACGGTCGGCGACGGCGAGGTCCGATCGGCTTGCCCGGATCCGCACCGCCGCGCCCTCGGCTTCGTAGGTCTTCTCGATCGGGGTTGGGCCGGGGGATTGCGCCTCCGGTGACGATGCGCAGCCCGTTACGAAAGCCGCCGTAAGAAACAACCGAGCCCCGAACGCAAGTGAGGGGTCGCGCATGAGCGACGAAGCCCCACAGCCGCGCCGCCGACCTTGCCGAAGCGTGCGCGCTTCTCGATGTTCGTTGCGGGCTTGTGACCCCTCACTTGCGTTCGGGGCTCTGTTGCTGCGTTTCGAACCGTTCACTGTTGTGGTTACAGCCTCTTCTCACGGCGACGAAAAAAAACCGTTAAGTCGCGCACATAGTCTCGGCCGGTCACGATCGGAATCGCATCCACGCCGCTGGCTCGGAACAGCTCGGACAGGCGGTCTTCGCGTTCGCGGGCCAGGGCTTTCCAGCGCCGGCGGACCTCGGCGTTTCCGGCATCCACGACCATCGTTTCGCCCGTCTCGGCGTCTTCCAATTCGATGAGCCCAATGGGCGGCAAGCTTTGCTCGCGCGGGTCGTTCAGCGAAACGGCGATCAAGTCGTGCCGCCTTGCCACGATGCGCAGGGGCTTTTCGTATCCCTCGGCCAGAAAGTCGGAGACGAGAAAGACGACCGCTCGTCGATGAGTTATGCGGCCCAGATAGTCGAGCGCTTGGGCGATGTCGGTGCGACGTCGGCGGAGCTCGAAGTTCAGTAGTTCGCGAATCAACCGCAGCACATGCGAGACGCCCTTGGCGGGCGGGATGTAGAGTTCGATGATGTCGGTGAAGACGATCAGCCCGACCTTGTCGTTGTTCTTGACAGCCGAAAATGAGAGCAGCGCGCAGAGTTCGGCGGCCACTTCGTTCTTGCGCTTCTCGCGGCTTCCGAAAGTTCCCGAGGCCGACAAATCGACGACGAAAAGGACAGTCAACTCGCGTTCCTCGACGTAGCGTTTGACGTAGGGTTGCCCGGTGCGCGCCGTTACATTCCAATCGATGGTGCGGATCTCGTCGCCCGGCGTATACTCGCGGACTTCGTCGAACTCCATCCCGCGGCCCTTGAAGACGCTGTGATATTCCCCGGCGAGGACGTCGTTGACGGCCTTGTTGGTATAGATTTCGATGAAGCGGATTTTCTTGGCTAGTTCCTTGGGGATCATGGAACTTCCACGGTGTCGAAGATCTGTTGCACTATGTCCTCGGAGGTCTTCTCTTCCGCCTCGGCCTCGTAGCTGACGATGACGCGGTGGCGCAATACGTCGGGACCGATGGTCTTGACGTCCTGCGGGCTGACATAGCCGCGGCCTTCGAGGAAGGCCTGCGCCTTGGCCGCCATGGCGAGAAAGATCGTCGCGCGAGGGGAGGCGCCGTAGCGCAGCAAATCGGCGATTTCGATGCCGTAGGCGGCCGGGTCGCGGGTGGCCTCGACGACGTTGACGATATATTCCTCGATCTTGTCGTCCATGTAGATTTCATCGACGAGCGAGCGCAACCGCGCGATGTCGGCGGGGTCGAGAACTTGCTCGACATCGGTGTCGGGTGCCGAACGCGCCATGCGCCTGAGGATTTCACGTTCGTCGGCCTTGCTCGGGTAGGTGACCTTGAGCTTCAGCATGAAGCGGTCGACCTGGGCTTCGGGCAGCGGATAGGTCCCCTCTTGCTCGATGGGATTTTGCGTCGCCAAGACCATAAAGGGCTCGGGCAGCGGATAGCTCTCGTCGCCGATGGTGACTTGGCGCTCTTGCATGGCCTCGAGCAGGGCGCTTTGAACTTTCGCCGGCGCGCGGTTGATTTCGTCGGCGAGAACGATGTTGGCGAAGATCGGGCCTTTGCGCGTGGAGAAATCGCCGTCCTTGGGGCTGTAGATCAGCGTGCCCAGCAGGTCGGCGGGCAGCAGGTCGGGCGTGAACTGGATGCGTTGAAAATCGGCGTCGATGGTTTTGGCGAGAGTGGTAACGGAAAGCGTTTTGGCCAGTCCGGGCACGCCTTCGATCAGAACGTGTTGATTGGAAAGCAGCGCCAGCAACAACCGGTCGCTCAAGTAGCGTTGCCCGACGATGACGCGTCCGATGGCCTCGCGAAGCTTGGAAAGCAGGGCGTGCTCTTTCTGGATTCTTTCGGCGATTTGCTGAACGTCAACCGGCATCTTTTCGAATGTCCCCCAAAAAGGACCCGACGCTCGCGAGGGAGCGGCCTTTCAACGGCAATCTGGTTTCAGAGCAACTATTCTACCGTGTCTATT
Organism: Bryobacterales bacterium; assembly: GCA_965238125.1. Classification (GTDB taxonomy): domain Bacteria; phylum Acidobacteriota; class Terriglobia; order Bryobacterales; family UBA6623; genus UBA6623. The sequence continues at coordinate 4,278,094 of OZ250179.1, forward strand.
CGCTCGAAAACCGTAGGGTTGATCTCACGCGGGGCGCGATGGTTCGAGCAAGCGCCGGCGTTCCAAACTGAGCCGCGCGCGTGAGCAAGCGGTATGTGATGAGGCCGTTGTGGAAGAGATAACGTGGCGGGAGCGTGATGTTCGGTCACGGAAGGCGTGGTTATTCGTGCCAGAGAAACGCGGGTGGGCTGAGGTTGCTCGGTCGCGGGGATGGGCTGGGGCGGTTCTACTGGGATCATCACTTTGGGTGCTCCGGGGCGGTCTCATCGCATACCGCTTACTCACGTGCGCGGCTCAGTTTGGAGTCCCGCTACAATCTTGAGGGAGTTTGTCATGCGTTATTGTTTGCTCTGCTTGCTTTCGCTCGCGTTGGTGTTGTTGCCGCCGGTTGGGTGCTCGTCGGGGCCGGTTGACCGGGGGGATGAGGCGGGTGTGGAGGCGGTTCGCGCGACTCATCGGCCCGCGGTGCCGGGGGTGCACGGGTTGGTCTCGGCCGGGCATCCGCTGGCCTCGATGGCGGGCATGAGGGTCTTGCTCAAGGGCGGCAACGCCGTCGATGCGTCGATCGCGGTGCTCGCGACGCTCAACGTGGTGCGTCCGCAAATGTCGGGGGCGGGCGGCAATGGGTTCTTCACGATTTACGAGAAGGCTTCGGGGAAGATCTATTCGCTCAACGCCACCGGCGCCGCGCCCCGGGCCTTGGACGCCTCTCAGCTCACCGAAGACGATCTATACAAAGGGATCCAAGCCGGTGTCGTGCCCGGGCTGCTGGGCGGTTGGATCACCGTGCTGGAACGCTTCGGGACAATGACTCTCGCCGAACTCCTCGAACCCGCGATCGACTACGCGGAAAACGGCCACCCCATCGAGCAATCGGTCACCGAGGCGATTGCCGAGTCGCAAGAGATTTTCGCGCAGTTCACTTCGAGCCGCGGCGTCTTTCTGCCCGACGAGCGGGTCCCAGAACCGGATACGCGTTTTACGATGTCCGGGTTGGCCGGGACGTTTAGGAAACTCGCCGAGGCGGAGCGTCAGGCGCGCCGGCGCGGCAAGTCGCGCTCCGAGGCGCTGCAAGCGGCCTTTGATCGCTTCTATCGCGGCGACATCGCGAGTGAGATGGTTGCCTTTTACGAAGAACACGGCGGGCTGTTCACGGCCGACGACTTGGCCGCCTACGAGCCGATTTGGGCCGAGCCGGTTCATACGACATACCGCGGTTACGACGTCTACAGCAGTCCCTCGACCTCGCGGGGCGGGCTTGAGGTCACGATGCAGTTGAACTGCATCGAGGGGTTCGATGTCGCCAAGCTCGGCCACAACAGCGCCGAGTTGCTGCACTTGGTGAGCGAGTGCATCAAGGTGGTCAAAGCGGACGTCTATCGCTACACGGCCGACCCGGCGACCACCGAGATGCCCGTCGCGGGGATGCTGTCGAAAGACTATGCCGCAAGTCGCCGCGAATTGATCAGCACTCAAGCCGTCATGGCTTTTCCCGAGGCCGGTTCACCGCCGGGCGTCTCCGCGGCGGCCGAGACGGCGAGCGTCTTCCAACCTCGTTTCCCCGAACGCATCGACCCCGCCGGGCATACCGACAGCTTTTCGATCGTCGACGCCGAGGGCAATGCGGTCGCCTGCACGCCGACCCACGGCAGCCTGTTCGGGACGGGTGTCGTGGTCGGCAATACCGGGCTGACCTTCAACAACGGGACGAGAGTCGGCTCGACAGCGCCCTACCCTGATCACGTCAACTACGCGCGCGGCGGGCAGATTGCGCTGCTGAATAACTCCCCGATTATCGTTTTGAAAGACGGGCGGTTCGTGCTCGTCATCGGAACTCCCGGGGGCGAAACCATCGGGCAGACGCAGTTTCAAGCTTTGCTCAACGTGCTCGATTTCGGCATGGGGATTCAAGAGGCTGTCGCGGCCCCGCGCATCGCGCTCGCCGCCGACCCGAATTTCTACAAGCCGGGTTCGGCGATTACGCTGCGCGCCGAAGGGCGAATCTCCGAGGAGGTCACCCGAAAGCTCGAGGCCATGGGCCACGTTGTCGAACGCGTCGACGGGTACGCCTTCGGCAGCATGCAGGGCATTCTCGCCGATCTCGAAAAAGGAACTCTGGCAGCGGGAGCCGACCCGCGGCGGGTCGCGTATGCCGTGGGTTGGTAGAGGCTGAAAGAATCGCGGCATGAAACCGAGCCGCGCGCGTAAGCAAGCGGTATCCGATGAGGCCCCTCAACCCGAAGGCCCGTGGTGGAACCGAAGCACCCGGGAGCCCGACGCGTCAAGTCGCCAAACTCGGCAGCGTGCTAGACAGCCCGCGCCGCCTCCCAAGGCGCGGTGCGTCGTCGCGCCGGAGCGGGACCCTTCTTGGGCCGATTTAGGGTCTTCACTCCTGGCGCATCCGGCGTGGCCTCATCGGAATACCGCTTGCTTACGCGCGCGGCTCGGCTTGAGGTGTCCACACCGCCGGCCACGTTAGAGCCGCCGTTACGATTTCGCCCGCAGCGCCTGCTGCGCCTGAGGTGAAAGCTGCACGCCCAGCTCATTGAGCTGCCGGGTGGGCACGGTGTTCGGGGCTTCGCACATCAGATCGGTTCCCTTGGCGGTTTTGGGGAACGGGATCACGTCGCGAATCGTCGCTTCCCCGGCCAACAGCATAATCAGCCGGTCGAGTCCGAGGGCGATGCCGCCGTGGGGCGGCGTGCCGTATTCAAGCGCGTCCAAAAAGAACCCAAATCGGTGCCGGGCTTCCATCTCGGTGAAGCCCAGAGCGGAGAAAACCTTCGACTGCACATCACCGCGGTGAATACGAATCGAGCCCGAGCCAAGCTCGACGCCGTTCAAGACCAAATCATAAGCCTTGGAGCGGCAGGCGCCCGGGTCGCTTTCCAATTTGTCCAGATCTTCCTCGAGCGGCGAAGTGAAAGGATGATGCGCGGCGTTCCAGCGACTCTCGTCTTTCGACCACTCGAACATCGGGAACTCGGTGATCCACAAAAAGCGTAGATCCTTGGGGTCGAAAAGATTGTGCCGGTCAGCGTATTGGCGGGCCACTTCCAGGCGAAGATCACCGGCCGCCTGCAAGACCTGCTGTTCGGGTTTGGGGCCGTCGGGGGTTTCCGCCGAGGTAGCGAGAAAAAGCAGGTCGCCTTCCTCGAAGCCGCTCCGCTCGCGCACGGTCGCCATCGATTCGGGAAAGTCGCGTTCGAGCCGCCGGGTGTCCTCGAAGATCTTCAGATTACGCTCCGGGCCCAAGGCTTTGAGGTCGTCGCGTTCGCGCCGGGTGGTCTGCCCAACCTGGGGAATTCGAATGGCGCTGAGCGGCATGTCGCCGGCAACTTCGGGCGGGAACAGATCGTTGACGCGCGTCATCGCCGGCAAGCGCAGGTCGGGCTTGTCGCTGCCGTATTTCTCGATCGCCTCGGCGTAGGAGATACGCGGCAACGGGATCTCGGGAACCTTGTGGCCCGACGCTTCGCAGACGCGCGTCGCCAATTCCTCGATCACCTCATAGATGCGCTCGGGTTGCGCGAACGACATCTCCAAATCGATCTGCGTGAATTCGGGTTGGCGGTCGGCGCGCAAATCTTCATCGCGAAAACAGCGCACGATTTGGAAGTACTTGTCATAGCCGCCGATCATCAAAAGCTGCTTGAAAAGCTGCGGCGATTGCGGCAAAGCGTAGTAGGTTCCCAAGTTGATGCGCGAGGGGACCAGAAAATCGCGCGCGCCTTCGGGCGTCGAGCGCGTCATGAAGGGCGTCTCGAGTTCCAGAAAACCCTGGGCATTCAGGCAATCGCGAATCGCGAAACTGACGTGGTGCCGCAACATCAAGTTGCGCTGCATGCGGGGACGGCGAATATCGATGTAGCGGTATTTGAGCCGCGCCTCCTCGCCGATCGAAACGTCTTCATCGATCGGGAAGGGCGGTGTCCGTGAAACATTGAGAAGCAGCAGCGATTTAGCTTGGATTTCCACTTCGCCCGTGTCGAGGTCCGAGTTGATCGTGTCGTCGGAGCGTCGCACGACCGGCCCCTCGACGGCCACCACAAACTCGCTCCGCAACAGTTCGGCGTGCGAGTGGACCTCTTCGCTGAGTTCCTTGTTGAAGACGACCTGCGTGATGCCTTCGCGGTCGCGCAGGTGGATGAAGATCAGGCTGCCGAGGTCGCGGCGGCGGTGGACCCAGCCCATCAGCACGGCGCGCGAGCCCACGTCGGCCGGACGCAGCTCGTTGCAATGATGGGTGCGGCGAAGGTCGCCGAGAAAGTCCAAGGAGCGGGATTGTTCAGCCATTACACGTTCTTCCTGTGTTCACCGGCGAGTTCCATATAGCCGTCGGCGCCGCGGCGAATACGCTCGAGTTCATCGTCGGTCGTTTGGCGGCGCACTTTTCCGGGAACGCCGGCGACCAAGCTGCGCGGCGGAATCTCGGCGCCCTCGACCACCAGAGCTCCGGCGGCGATGATCGACCCCGAGCCGATCTTCGATCCGCTCAGCACCGTCGCGCCCATGCCGATCAGGCAACCGTCTTCGATCTCGCAAGCGTGCAGCGTCACCGAATGGCCCACCACGCAACGGCGGCCCACGACAAGCGGCACGCCGCGATCAACGTGCAGGCAGCAGTTGTCTTGGATATTCGACTCGTCGCCGATCGTGATGTCGGCGACATCGCCCCGAATTGTCGTATTCGGCCACACGCCGACGCGCTCGCCGAGGGTGACCTTGCCGATCACAACGGCGGTCGGGTCGATAAACGCCGAGTCCGGCACGGTCGGTGATTGGCCGCGAAAAGGACGAGTCATTGTGGATCGCAAAGGGATGAAGTCGACCGCGCCCCTCTCGGCGAAACGGCCCAAACGAGGTCCCCGGTGGGCGGGTCGGCGGCAGGTCTCGGACCGGCCGGACAGACAGCGGGCGCGGGGCAAACCCGGCCCCGCGTAAATCTCAGCGTAACATAAAGGACAGCCCATTCTTTCCGCGGCCCGTTCCTCGCCCGGTCCGTTTTGTTGCATAATGCTGGGACCGTGCGTGAACAGGATTTCTTCACCGAATCGGAAGCCAGCAAGCCGGCTCGCCTCAATTGCCCCTATTGCCGCGAAGTCAATGAATACGCACTTCGTTGGGTCGTGAGAAAGAAGAAGAACAAGCTTCCACGCGGCGCCGACGAGCGTGACCGAGCCCGTTTTCAAAAAGCGCAGTCCTACATGGTGTTGAAGGACGACCGTATCGGCTGCGGCAACCTTCGCTGCCGCAGAAACTTTGAGATTTCAGGAATCAAGACGATGGCGTTTCTGTGAGGGGTGGGTCAGCGCGGCCATCGTCGCGGCCCAATCCAGGAAGCGGGCCAGCTCCCGCCTCCTCGTCCAAGTAAACGACCAGAATCGCGCCGCCCCGATTTCCGCCGCCGGGTCGCCCCAATAGGTCTCGATCCGCCAGCGAAGGTAGGGGCTCGCCCACGGCCGCAGCCGGTAGCCTCGCGTGGCGACCGATAGGAACCGGCCGATGCGCCCGAACCGGGTGATCCAAGATAGCCTCAGGCGGTGATTCATTAGAGGATTGGTGAGCGGGCCGGCCGGCTATTCGGGCCGGCTCGCGCCCCGGCTGTTGCAGCCGGAGACTGTTCCGGGCGAAGGGTCGCGTCGTGCGGCGTCTCGAACACCGCGAGGTTATGGGCAGGCCTGGAGACCTGCCCCACTGCACGGCCGGCGAGGTCGGTGGAGCCAAGGCCGCTCACTCGCCGATGCAGTGCAGCATGTGCTGCCAAAACTCCCGGCCTTCGATCGATTTCTCGGTTTCTCCCATGCCGCCTTCTTCCCATTGGACGACGACGGTCATCTCAATCGTTGCGCCGCAATCGCATTGAATCTTGTGGTCAATACGCTTTTCCCGTTTCGCCATGAAAACTTCGCTGCCTCCACGCTCGGCCGGGTCCCGGCCGGCCCTCAACATGTCAGTGTACCCCCGCACCGGCGTCATTCGCTTTTTCCGTTGCCCCCGCTCTCCCCAGCCACTACAATCGAAGCCATGAGCCTCCGGATCGCCGACCGCGAATTCCGTTCCCGCCTGATTGTCGGCACGGGAAAATACCGCAGCTTCGAGGAGATGAAGCGTTGCCACGAACTCTCGGGGACCGACTTCGTCACCGTCGCCGTGCGACGCGTCAACCTCACCGACCGCTCGAAAGAATCGCTGCTAGACTACATCGACCGCGACAAGATGTTCATCCTGCCCAACACGGCTGGCTGCTATAGCGCCGACGAGGCGATTCGCACCGCGCGCATCGCTCGCGAGGTGGGTCTTTCCAACTGGGTCAAGCTCGAAGTCATCGGCGATGAGAAGACGCTGTTCCCCGATAACGAAGGCCTGCTCGAGGCCACCAGAGTGCTCGTCAAAGAGGGCTTCATCGTTTTGCCCTATACCAATGACGACCTTGTCAACGCCCGCAAACTGATCGACGCGGGCGCCGCCGCGGTGATGCCCCTGGCGGCGCCGATCGGCTCGGGCCTCGGCGTGCAAAACGAAGCGAATTTGAAGATTCTCAGAGAAATGATCACCGCGGTGCCGTTGATCGTCGACGCCGGGGTCGGCACCGCCTCCGACGCCGCTCGCACGATGGAATTGGGCGCCGACGGCGTGCTGATGAACACCGCGATCGCCGCCGCCCAGGAAGCGGAAAAGATGGCGTTGGCGATGAAATACGCGGTCGACGCGGGCCGGCTCGCCTGGGAAGCCGGCCGCATGGAGAAACGTCTTTACGCCACCGCGAGTAGTCCTCTCGAAGGTGTCGTGCGCTAAGCGCCCCCGCGGGTTTCTCAATCCGCGCCTTGTCCCAAAGCCTCCAACAATCGGTCCACCTCCGCGGCCGTGCTGTAGTGCGCCAAACCGATGCGCACCATGCCGCCGGTCGGTTCCACCCCCAGCCGCTCGCTTAGGTTCAGCGCGTAGTAGTTACCGTCCCACACGAAGAAGCCCTCACGACCGAGCGATTCCGCCATCTCGCGCGGATGCCGGCCTTCGATGAGGATCGACACCGTGGGTACGCGCCGATCAAACTTTTCGAGATCCGTGATCCCGTAGAATGTCAACCCGTCGATCGAGAGCAGCCCTTTCACAAGTCGCTCCGCCAACCCGCGCTCGTAACGCTGAACGGCCTCCATGCCCGCAAGCACATGGCCACGACGCTCGGAAACGTCGGGTCGGTCCTCGGAAGCCACGTCCCCGAAGCGCCGACCCACATCCGCCAAGTAATCCACCGCCGCAATCAGTCCCGCCAGACCCTCGTGATTTTGGGTCCCAGTCTCCCAACAGTTGGGGATTTCGTCCGGCGCGGGCCGCACTTTGTAGGGACGCAACCGCTCCATGTATTCCTTCTTGCCGTAGACCAAGCCGACGTGCGGCCCAAAAAATTTGTAGGCTGAGCAAGCCAGAAAATCACAATCAAGTCTCCTCACATCGATCGGACCGTGGGGCGCGTAGTGGACGGCGTCCAGATAAACCCATGCGCCGACTGCGTGCGCGGCGCTTGTGATGCGCTCGACATCGTTGACGGAACCGACCGAGTTCGATGCCATTCCGACCGCCACGAGTTTCGTTTTGGGACTGAGCAGATCCAGGAGTGCCGCCGTATCGAGAGTGCAATCGTCGCGATGGATGGGCGCTGTTCGCACCGTCGCGCCGCGTTCTTCCAACGCGCGCCAGGGCGCCACGTTGGCGTCATGGTCAAGCTCGGTCACGATGATCTCGTCACCGGGTTCGATCTCGCGCCCGATCGCGCGGCTGACGGCGAAAGTGAGCGAAGTCATGTTCGGCCCGAAAGCCACCTCGCCCGGAGCGCAGCCGAGCAAATCCGCGGAGGCCTCTCGCGCCTCGGCGAGCATCTTTTCCGTTCTCATGCTGGTCGCGAATGCACCGTGGGTGTTGGCGTTCGAAAAGGCCAGGTATTCCGATACCGCGTCGATCACGCGGTGGGGCACCTGCGTGCCTCCCGGGGCGTCGAGAAAAACGGCGGGACGGCCCTTGACGTGTTGTGCCAGGGCTGGGAATTGAGCGCGAAGGATGGCGGGATCAAACGACGACATGGTTGCGATACGGTCGCGGCCCAGAAAGAACGCACTCCGGCCGCGGGAGGACAAACGGCCCATTGTAACCTGCCGGGTTCGAGAAGCTCACTGCGCCCGGCACCTAGCGGACCTCATGCATTCCCTAATTCGGGTTATCCGGAGACAACTGATCGCGGATCAGGGAAACCACTTTGCTAAAATACTCGATCCACGAGCCCCTTGACGCAACGATGCCCGACAACCCCGAAACAACAGATCGTTTCACCGTCATCGCCGACGGCCCGCTCGACTCAGTCGTGATGGGCTTGCTGGGCGACGAGGTCGATTTGCTTCCTTGGCAAACCGCCATTGACGGCACCGACGACCCGGTCGACGGCATTTACACCTACGGCCACCTCCGTGTCGACGGTCCCATGCTCGACCGCGTTCCGGGCGTCAGAGTCGTCAGCAATTACGGCGTCGGCGTGGACCACATCATTGTTGCCGACGCCGCGGCGCGCTCGATACCGGTTGGCAACACACCCGGCATTCTCGACGGCGCGACCGCCGACATGGCCATGACGCTTTTGTTGGCCGGGGCGCGCCGGGTCGTCGAAGGGGACCGCTACGCGCGCTCGCCGGAGTTTCTTCGCTATGACCCCGGCTTCATGTTGGGACGCGAAGTCCATCACGCCATTCTCGGCATCATCGGCATGGGCGCCATCGGCGGTGAAGTCGCCCGCCGCGCCCGCGCCTTCGATATGACGGTGCTCTATCACAACCGTCGCCGGCGAGAAGAAGCCGAACGCCGCTTCGATGCCTCCTACGTTCCCCTCGACGAATTACTGACGCGTTCCGATTTCGTCATGTTGTGCTGCCCGCTCACCGAGGCGACTCGTCATCTCATCGACGCCCCAGCCTTGGCCCGCATGAAATCCACGGCGTTGCTGATCAACATCGCCCGCGGACCCATCGTCGATACCGAAGCCGTTTACCAGGCGCTTCGTGATCGCCGAATCGGCGGCGCGGCTTTCGATGTAACCGACCCCGAACCACTGCCGCGCGATCATCCGATGCTTGGATTGGACAACCTGACCATCGTTCCTCACCTCGGCAGCGCCACGGTCGAAACCCGCCGAAAAATGGCCGAGATCTCGGTCGCCAATCTCAAGGCGGGCATGCGAGGCGAGCCCCTGCCGCACGAGGTCAAGCTGTAGAGTCAGGCCGATTTCCCGGCCGGCAAGGGGCTGTGAAAAAATCGGGTACAGTCCACTTCGCGCCGGATGTGATTACTGATTCAACGGAACTTATTCGGTCGGCGCTCGGTACAGTCCCCATTTTTTCACAGCCCCCAAGCCGCCCGGTTTACAACAGTTCGTCCGCCAACTCGATGAAATCACGCACCGTCAGGTCGGGTTTAAGAGGCGAGTCTTCGTAGGGGAGTTTGTATCGGTTCACGTAGGCTCCGCGGAAACCGCAAGCTCGCGCCCCCATTACATCGAAGGCATGGGCGGCGACCATCATGATGTGGCCTGGTTCTCGCTCGAGCGTCTTCGCCGCATAGCGATACACGGAAGGATGCGGCTTGAAACGCCCCACCGCGTCGACCGACAAGACCGCGCTGAAGGGCGCGGGGATGTTGTTTTCCACCAGCTGCTCCACCAACCAAGCGTTGCCGTTCGACAGCGCGACGAGCCGGTAGCGTTCGGCCAGGCGATTCAGCCCGCGCACGGCGTCATCGAACGGTTGCAGTCGCTCGAAAGCGGTCATCAGATCTCGTACTTCTTCGTCGCTGAATTCGATCTCTTGATGTCGCAGCGTGTAGAGGAGTGCTCGCCGGGCGACTTCCAAGTAGCCGCTGTGACCGAGCATCACGATCGTGTCTTGATATTGCTCGATGCGCTGGCGGGCGCGCCAAAGGACCCAAAATTCGGCTCCGTCGGCGCGAGCCCGCTTGCGCCGCAGAAAAGGCTCGACGACCGGCACGATGCCGCCGCGGAGGTCGAGAACCGTCCCGAAAATGTCGAAGGTGAGGGTATCGATCGGGGCGCGTTCGTCGTCTGTCATGAATCGTTGCTGGAGCCGAGGCGGATCCCGAGGCGGGACCGCCGCGCCTTCTTATCCAGCGTAGCGCGACCGGAGCCGGTCGTTGTTTCCGGCTCGCGCCGGGTGGACCGCACTCACGCGGCACCATGGGCTTTGCGACCGTAACATCCTTACAATGAAGCCATGCTGCGCGACCCGAGTTTGATACCGCTCTCGCACCAGCACCAGCACGGGCTCGCCTTGTGCGTTCTCATCGATCGAGGCTTGCACGCCGACGCCTCCGACGCCAAAGCCGACGAGCTGCACGACAAGCTTGCCGCCATGGTCGAGGTCGAATTACTGCATCATTTCGAAGTCGAGGAAGGGGTTCTTTTCCCCGCCGTTCGCGAGACGATCGAGACGCCTAAGCTTGTCGACGAGTTGATCGCTCAGCATCGGGAAATGGAGGATCTGGCTCGACGCCTCGCGCGGTCGTCGGGAGCCGACCGAGTCGCGCTTTTGCGAGAGTTCGGCGAGCTGCTGAGCGGACACATTCGCGTCGAAGAGAGGCATTTGTTTCAAGAAATCCAAGCCAAGCTGCCCCCCGAGCAGTTGGAGGAAGTCGGCCGCGAAATCGACCGGACGCTACGCAGGGTTTGCCCCACGACCGGGAAACTACCTTGGGACGTGGCGTGAGCCTCCAGGCTTGCCGCGAACCGATTCGTCGGTTCGGGTCTTCGAATTCGCGAGACCCCGCGCCGCAATAGAGCAAGACACGCCCCGATGACTCGGGTCGCGGCAAGCCTGGAGGCTCACGCCACGTCGGGGGCTCAACGTCGAGGTCGGTACCGCCTGGACAGAGTCTTGCGTATGAAACAATAGGAACGGTTCGAGGTCCCATCCTCCGCTTGCGCGATGTCGAAATGAAACGCCTTGCCGCGGTTTTTCTATTTCCGCTCCTGCCGCTCGTGCTGCCGCCACGCGCGCCGGCGCAAGCCGATTATCGCATCTACGAAGAGCACCCTCGGCTGCTGATCAACTCGCAGCGCTCCGACCGCCTCCGCAAAGACGCCGAACGGCAATCCGCCCGTTGGCGACAGCTCAAGACGCTGATCGACAGCGGCGCGGCGTTTCCCGAGGAGCCGCTGGTCCGGGCCCTTCAATTTCAGGTTCTCGACGACGAAGCGGCAGGCCGACAGGCGGTCCAATGGGCGGTGGACGGCGCTCGAGCGGGCGCGCTTAAAGAGCCCGAAAGCCTGCGGCTCGCTGCGCTGGTCTTGGACTGGTGCCACGAGTTATTCAGTGACGAAGAGAAGACGGCGACGGCGCAAGCGCTCGGCGAGGGAGCGGGGCCGTTGTTAAACGCCCCCAACCCCGGAATCGACAGCGTCCGCGGCGCGGTGATGGCGGCAGCCGCCGCGGCGGGGCATTGGGACGGCTCCGAAGCCCTTCTGGCCAACTTCATGGAGCGCCACTGGGAGAAGTGGATTGCGCCCGCCCTGCGGCGCGGCGAACTTCTCGATCGCGGCTACGAAATCATCGCCGTGATGGAGATCTGCCATGTGATTCGCCGTAACCTGGAAATCGACCTGTGGAATGACACTCGCGAAGCCTTCCAAACACTGCCGCGTCATCTGATGCTGGGCTACTACCCCCAACCGATCGAAACGGCCGAGGGTGTGTTCCGCGATCCGGCGGCTCGTTCGACTCAGGATTTCGACCCGGCTCGCGAAAGCACGTTGCGGCGCATCGGCGAGATGTTGCTGGTCGCCTACAACGTGAGTTGGGAGGAATACCGCTTCCTGCAAGGTTGGCTGCGCCACGACGCCTTTATCCTCAAGACGCCTTTGGGGGCGCCTTACGAATTTCTCTGGGTGAACCCCTACTTGCCCGGATTCAGCTATTCTTCCTCGCCGTTGTTCACCCACGACAAGTTGCGCGGCCGCTTATTCGTGCGCGAAGGTTGGGAAGAGAGCGACCCGTGGTTGGGCTACATCAACGGAGAGCTCCAGATTTTCGCCGACGGCAAGCGTTACTTGGTGCGTCCGCAAGACCGCCAAGCGCCCTTGGGCCTCGCCGGGACGATCGTCGTCTTCGGGAGCGTGCCGATGTCGATCAAGTTCAAGGCCCCCGAAGGCGAACGTATTTTCGTGGTGGGCCTGGGAGATCAGCAGCCCGTAAGGGCCAAGATCGGCAAAAAACGTTTCGAAGTCTATGAACCGGGTCGGGGCGGGATTCTGCGGTTCGAAAACCCTCCCGAACCCCAGAAGCCGTTCATGAACTTCAAAAAACGAATCAAACTTGAAGTGCAACGGGGTCCTTGGCGGGGACCCGGCTCGGGAGGCCGAAAACCGCCGACGCTCAACCCGGATCGGAAGCAGGACTAAGACTCGATAACCCGAGGCTCGCGGGACCCGGCTCCGCCGCTCGGGGTCAGGTCCGAGCTTCAAATCCCCCGTCGCCCCGAACGACCCCGCCGTCCCAAGTAACCGCCTCAATCGGGCGATCGGATTCGGCGATGAACAGGCAATATTCCACTGTGACCTTCGAACGCGCTGGAATCCAGCGATAGCCTCTCTCGCCGAATAACGTGCCCCGGTCGATCATCTGACGCCGCGGTTCGGGCATCGGCGACGCTCCGAACTCCATGCCTCGTGTCAGCGTGCGGCCGTTCCAGGGTGCGTGGGTGCGGCTGTGGTTTTCTTCCCAGATTCCGACCCAAGGGAAATCGCTGCGTTTCCAGACGTAGCCGAAAACGGTCTTGGCGTGGGGGCTGTAGGCGGTGAAATACGCCTGCTCGAGGGCGGGGCTCATGAGCTGGGTACTGAAAGTGCCCGAAACGTCCTTGCCGACGGTTATACGCAAATCGGTATAGCCACCTTCCGTGAGCGGCGCCATGGGCCACTGGAACTCGGCGGCGACTTTGAGCCGGTCGTTGCCGCCGGCAAACTCTTCCTCGATTACCTTCGACGCGGTCGCCGGCATATGCATGACCGTTTTGCCCTTGGCCAAGAAAGGCGGGCCCAGCGTGGCGTGTTGGGTCCAGCCGACGGCGCGGTCGATGTCGCGGAGGTTCTCGGCGGTCTCCGTCACGACGACGCCTTGCGCTCCGGGGGCGAGCCGCATGGTACGCACCATCCGCATGCCGGCCTGTGGAAACTCCCCTGTCGCGACCAGCTCGCCGCGCTTTTGCTCGGTCTCCCAGTTCACAAGCGAGGCTTCTCCGTGAACGGTGAGCCCGGCCGCGGCCTCTTCCTCGGAAGGCGGCCCGAAATAGTCGAAACACAGGTTGTGCCCGACGATGCCGGAGAGTAGTTGCGCTTCCGGCCCGCTGCCGTATTCAGGGTGCTTGGCGGGATCATAGTCCGCCGGTTCGATGGTCCGCCACGGGGGAATCCACAGCGGGTTGACGGCGTTCGACTTCAGCACCAATTCGGCGATGTGCCCCCCGCCGGGAAGCAGCGTCAGATAGACTTCGTCGTTTTGCAATTGAACGGTAAGGCGATGGTTGATCGACATGGAAATCGGCCCTCGAGTTGGATGTTTGGCGCAGTCGACGGCAACGCCGCCGAGACCGAAGGCAGGATAGCACGCGGCGAGGACAAAACCCAACCTCCGTACGCCCGGCACGCCCGCCGGCCGGGTTTTTCTCGCTCGGCTCGCGGAAGCACTTGGAAACGCCGGCGGCGAGTTGCTAAACTAGGGCTCCTGCAATAGTTTTGACGCCGTGCGCCGATCCACCCGCGCCGCGGCCCTCATCGAGGAGCGGATTTCCTTATGTCATTGCTTTTGGCGGTCCTGATCTGGATCATTGCTTTCGGACTCGCCTATCCCTTCATCGCCGACACCTGGCCTCTTCCAGACACCATTACCGAGCACGCCCGGCAGGTGGACGCCCAATACCGCTTGACGCTCTGGGTGACGGGCGTAATTTTTCTAGTGGCCCAGATCGCGCTCGGCTACGCTGTTTTCAAGTTTGGCGGAAAGCGCTCGAAAGCGGCCGCGCACATCCGTGGCAACGAGCGGTGGGAGTTGCTGTGGACCGCGGCGACGACGGTGTTGTTCGTCGGGCTGACGTTCATGGGCTACACGGTGTGGGCCGAGACGCGTTTCACCGAAGCCGCCTCGCGGCCCCCCGACGAAGACCGCCTGATCGTCGAAGTCGTCGGCCAGCAATTTGTTTGGAATATGCGCTACCCCGGCCCGGACGGCAAGTTCGGCCCCACGAAAATCGAGTTGATCGACGACTCGCTGGGTAACCCGCTCGGCGTAGACCGCGATCATCCCGACGGCAAGGACGACATCATCGTCCCCCGTATGGCCGTGCCGGTGAACCGCCAAGTCGAACTGCAGCTCAAGAGCAAGGACGTACTGCACAATTATTTCGTGCCCGAATTGCGCATCAAGCTCGATACGGTGCCGGGCATCACGGGCACGCTCCGCTTCACGCCCGACAAGACGGGGACGTACGAAATTGTCTGCTCGGAGCTGTGCGGGCTGGGACATTACAAGATGCGTAGTTTCCTCGACGTCAAGACGGCGGAGGATTACGAGCATTGGCTTGTCGAACAGGCTGAGTTCCTCGGTCTGTAGTGAACCGGCCGGTAAACCAACCGGGCGGCGAGTCGAGCCCGGGTCTTGGCTGGAGATTTCGAAAGAATACGAGAGTTTGTAGAGAGAACGATCTTATGGCAACCGAAGTCGCGGAACACGTCGAAGTCCATCGGCACCCCGAGTCGACCGGCTTCATTTCCAAATACATTTTCAGCCTGGACCACAAGGTGATCGGGATTCAGTACATCATCTTGGCGATCGTAGCCGCTTTCCTCGGCATGGGCTTATCTTTGCTGGTACGACTGCGGCTGGTTTGGCCCAACACGCCGATCGAGATCCTGGGGACTCTGTTCCCGGAGGGCGCGCCGGACGGCGTGATGACGCCGGAATTCTATTTGGCGATGCTCACGATGCACGGCACGATCATGGTCTTCATGGTGCTCACCACGGCGCCGCAAGGGGGCTTCGGGAACTACATTTTGCCGATCCAAATCGGGGCGGCGGACATGGCCTTCCCGACGCTGAACATGCTCTCGTTTTGGACGATCTTCGTCTCGTTCATGGCTCTCGTAGCGGCGTTTTTCGTCGCGGGCGGCGCGCCGATCTCGGGCTGGACGGCCTACCCGCCGCTGAGCGCTCTCGATGAGGCGGCGATGGCCGGATACGGGCAGGATCTGTGGATTCTCAGCATTGCGCTTTTCTGCATTGGGTCGCTGTTGGGCGCGTTGAACTTTATCGTGACGACCCTGCAGCTCCGCGCCAAGGGCTTGACGATGATGCGCTTGCCGTTGACGGTATGGGCCTGGTTCGTTACCGCGATTCTCGGCCTGCTGGCCTTCGGCGTGCTGCTTTCGGCCGGCGTTTTGCTGCTGATGGACCGCATGGGCGGGACGAGCTTCTTCATCCCGGGCGGCCTGGTCGTCAACGACATCCCGATCGACCACACGGGCGGGTCTCCGATCCTATGGCAGCACCTGTTTTGGTTCTTCGGCCACCCCGAGGTGTATATCGCGATTCTGCCGGGAATGGGCGTCACCTCGCACATTCTTTCGACCTTCGCGCGCAAGCCGGTATTCGGGTACAAGGCGATGGTCTACGCCATGGTGGGGATCGGGGCGCTCGGCTTTGTAGTCTGGGGACATCACATGTTCGTCAGCGGCATGAGCCCTTATTCGGGGTTTGTGTTCTCCGTGTTGACGATGGTCATCGGGGTGCCCTCGGCGATCAAGACGTTCAATTGGATCGCGACGCTGTGGGGCGGCAAGATTCGCTTCACGACGCCGATGCTTTATTCAATTGGGTTCGTATCGATCTTCGTCACCGGCGGCATTAGCGGCATCTTTCTGGGGCAGCCTTCGGTGGATTTGTTCTTCCACGACACCTACTTCGTGGTCGCTCACTTCCATCTGATCATGGGCGTGGCGGCGATCTTCGGGATGTTCGCGGGCGTGACGTTCTGGTTCCCGAAAATGACCGGGCGCATGATGAGCGAGGGCAGCGGAAGGGTGCATTTCTGGCTGACGTTTATCGGCGTCTATTCGATCTTCGGCCCGATGCACTATTTGGGGATTATCGCCCACCCGCGGCGATACGCGGAAACGACGTCGGTCGACTATCTGGGCGCGGCCGGCGCGAACGAGATCCATTTCTTCATCACCATGGCCGCGATGATTACGATCACGGTACAGTTCTTGTTCCTGTTCAATGTCATCTGGAGTTTGCTCAAGGGCAAGAAAGTGGATTCCGACAATCCCTGGGAAGCGACGACGCTCGAATGGGTGACGGCGTCGCCGCCGGTCCACGACAACTTTGAAGGCAAGATCCCGACCGTGAATCACGGGCCGTATGAGTTCAGTGTGCCGGGTGCGCCACGAGACTACGTGATGCAATGCAACGCGCCGGATGCGGCGCCCGCGCGGGAGTCGGGCGAGTAAGTTCATGGCAAGCAGCACTCTGACCACGCCGAAGCCCGGCTTGGAACGGTCGCCGGAGAGCTCGGATCCTCGCCTTGGCGGACCCGGCGGCGGCAACGGCTCGGGCCGCGGCGGCGACGGTGGCAGCCCCCGCGAGCCGGACCCCGCGGCCATGGCCGTGCAGCGCTATAAGCTCGGCGTTTGGGTTGGCTTCGGCGGCATCATCATGGTCTTCGCGGCTTTTACGAGCGCCATGGTCGTGCGGTCGGGAATGGGCGAGGATTGGAAGTCTTTCGGCTTGCCGACGGTCTTGTGGTTCAGCACCGCCCTGTTGCTGGTCAGCAGTTTCACGATTGAGAAGGCCAAGCGCGCCCTACGGGCCTCCGCCGAGGACGATCTGAAAAAATGGCTCACGGTGACGGCTGTGCTCGGCGCGGCATTTTTGGCATCCCAGTGGGCCGGATGGATGGATTTGGTCGATCGAGGCCTTTATTTGGCCGCCAACCCGAGCCATTCGTTCTTCTATGTGTTCACGGTGGGCCATGGACTCCACTTGTTTGGAGGTCTGATTGCTGTCTGGTACGTGACCGCGTGTGTTTGGCGCGGTCGCCTTTGGGCCACCCGCGAGGCAGTGGTCGAAGCCGCGGCTCTCTATTGGCACTTCATGGACGCACTCTGGGTCTATTTATTCGTTCTGTTATTGGTTTGGAGGTAATGAATGTCGGACGGACACGCCGACCTGACGGCGGAAGCAACATGGCAGGGGGGCGGATCACCATTCGCCGTCGGCCACAAGAAGCTGGGCATGTGGTTGTTCATCGTCTCCGACGCGCTGACGTTCGGCGCGTTGTTGATGGCCTACAGCTATGTGCGGGTGGCCAACGATTGGCCCACGCCGTTTGATTTCTTCCCGGCCATTATCTTCTCGAGCGTCATGACGCTGGTGCTGCTGTCGAGCAGCTTGACGATGGTTTTCGGCGTCGACTGCGCCGCCAAGGGAGACCGCGCCGGCGCGAAGAAATGGATTTGGGCGACGATGTTGGGCGGCATTCTGTTCGTGGTGCTGCACTCCTACGAGTGGAGCCACTTGATCCACGAAGGCCTGCGGCCTTTCAGCAGCCCCTACGGCACGCCGCTGTTCGGCGCGACGTTCTTCACGTTGACGGGCCTGCACATGACGCACGTCGTGATCGGGGTGGTTTATCTGGGAATCGTTGCCGGCGGTTTCGGCAAGGGTAAGTACGACGCCGAGGACGTCGAGGTGGCGGGCCTGTACTGGCACTTCGTCGATCTGGTCTGGATGTTCATTTTCCCGATGGTGTATTTGCTGTCGACGAACGTGTAGAGGCCGGCGGCGGCTCATCATAAGAAGGAAATCAAATTCGGAGACTTTCATGAGCGATCACTCGGAATCTCACAGCGCCCTCTTCATCAAGGTTTGGGTCGCCCTGCTCGTGTTGACGTTGGTCGAGATCCTGCTGGCATATATCCAGTTCGGCCAAGTAGCGATGGTCACGATGTTGATGGGGCTTTCGCTCGTTAAGACCGCCTTAATCATGGCCTATTTCATGCACTTGAAATTCGACAAGCCGGCCCTTTCCTGGATCCTTTGCGTCCCGATGGTGGCGTGTTTGCTGATCATGGTCGGGTACTTTTTCCCCGACAGCTATCGTATCCTGGAGTTTGGGCTTTAGGGCTTACTCGTGGAGCGTCCGTGATACTCTCTTGCACAAGGTTGATGCTGACCAAATTGGCGGGCGGGGCGCCTCGAGCCGCGGTTGTGGCTGTCGCTCTCGTTCTCGCGGCCGGTCCTGTGTGGGGCCAATGCCAAATGTGCAAGAAAACGGCGTCCTACCAAAAAGCGTCCGCGATCGAAGCTCTCAATCAAGGCATCATTCTGCTGGCGATTCCCCCGGTCGCCATTATCGGCGGCATCGCGTGGCTCACCTACCGTCACCGCGACGGCTACCGCCCCGACCCCCGTTCCTGAAGCGGCTCCGCTGGGTGTGGCGACCTTTTCCATCTTCTCCATCTTCTCCCTGGGCGGCGGCGGCACCCTCCCACGGCTGCTAGGCTGGTTGACTCAACTCATCCCCACGAGGGAAGACCCCACAGCGGAAGACCCATGCAAAAGAAAGACGGCATGATGTACGCCCCGGTCGGCAAAGCCGAGCGGGTGTGCGAGCCGGGAGAATTCACGATTGCGGCGGTCGGACTCGATCACGGTCACATCTACGGCATGTGCAACGGTTTGCTCGAAGCCGGCGCCGAGTTGCGCTGGGTTTGGGATCCCGATCCCGCCAAAGTGGAAGCCTTTTCGAAGACCTACGAGCAGGTTCGGCCCGCCTCGTCGAAACAGCAGGTTCTTGATGACGAATCGATCCGACTTGTCGCCGGCGCCTCGATTCCCGCCAAGCGTTGCGAACTCGGCTTGGAAGTTCTCGCTCACGGCAAAAACTATTTCGTCGACAAAGCGCCGCTGACCTCGCTTAAGCAGCTTGAGGCCGCCCGCGCACAAGTCGCCGCGACCGGGCGGAAGTACGCCGTCTACTACAGCGAGCGGCTGCACACCGAGTCATCGATCTACGCCGGCAATTTGATTGAACAGGGCGCGATCGGACGGGTGTTGCAGGTTATCGGCATGGGGCCGCATCGCCTCAATGCGCCCTCGCGGCCCGACTGGTTCTTCCGCAAGGAAATGTACGGCGGCATCATTTGCGACCTGGGCTGCCATCAGGTCGAGCAGTTCCTGCACTTCGCGGACGCCTCCGACGCCACCGTCACGCGAAGCCAGGTGGCCAACTACGCCAACAAGCAATACCCCGAGCTCGAGGATTTCGGGGACGTCTCGCTGGTCGCCGACAACGGCGCAACCAACTACTTTCGCGTCGACTGGTTTACTCCCGACGGCCTGGGCGCCTGGGGCGACGGCCGGACGTTCATCCTCGGAACCGAAGGCTATATTGAGCTGCGCAAATACATCGACGTCGCCCGCGACACGGAGCTCGACCACGTCTACTTGGTCAACCAGGAAGGCGAGCAGCACATTCCCGCGCGGGGAACCGTGGGGTATCCTTTCTTCGGTCAATTGATTCGCGATTGCCTCGACGGCACGGAAAACGCCATGACCCAAGAGCGCGCCTTCAAGGCCGCTGAAATTTCGCTCGTCGCCCAACGCGACGCCGTCAAGATCGAATAGCGGGAGGAACCCGGCCCCGGACCACAGGACACCTCACCGCTCGCGCGCTCCGCATGTTCTCCTCACCCCGCTTTCGCCGCTATTTCCTTCCCGGCTTCGTTTTTCAATCCGTGCTCATCGGCGGAGGCTACGGCACGGGCCGCGAGCTGGTTGAGTTCTTCCTCAGCACGGGACCCCTCACGGGTCTGCTCGGCATGCTTGTCAGCACGGTGATCTGGAGCCTGGTCTGCGGAGTCACCTATGAGCTGGCCCGCGCCGCGCACAACTACGACTACCGCAGCTTTACGAAAGCTTTGCTGGGCCGGGCCTGGGTCCTCTATGAGGTGTACTATTCGTTTGCGCTGATCCTTACGCTGGCGGTCCTCGGCGCGGCGGCGGGGAGCATCCTTACCGAAACGTTTCGGCTGCCCTATTTCCTCGGCGTTGTCATCGTAATGGCCGCCGTGGCGTTATTGGTTTTCAAGGGCAGCACGACGATCGAGAAGTACTTGTCGCTGTGGTCGTTCGTGCTGTACGGCATCTACGTGATTCTCTTCGTTTGGACCTTCTTCCTATTCGGCCCTGAAATTCGGACTACCCTATCGACGGCGGATCTGGAACCGGGGTGGTTTCTCGCCGGCCTTCGTTATGCCTGTTACAACATTGCCGTCGCCCCCGCGCTGCTGTTCTCGGTCCGCCACATCGAGACGCGTCGCGAGGCTTTTACCGCTGGTGCGCTGGCGGGGCCGATCGGGATTATTCCGGGCGTGCTGTTTTGTTTCGCGATGATCGCGCATTACCCGGCCGTCCTCGATCAGACCGTCCCGGCGAACTTTGTCGTCGGCGCTCTCGGTTCCGATGTCTTCCGCTATGTCTTCCAGATCGGGCTCGTGGGAACTTTCATCGAAACAGGCGGAGGCTTAATCCATTCCTTGAATGAGCGACTGGCCGGCAGCTACGCCGAGCAAGGCCGCGCCATGCCCCAAAGGCTGCGGCCGGTCGTGGGAATCGTCATGCTGCTCGTCGCCGCCGCCACCGCGCAACTCGGCTTGGTCGAGCTGATCGCCAAAGGCTATGGCACGCTCACCTGGCTGGCTCTCGGCGTTTACGTTATCCCCGTCGTGACGCTGGGATTGTGGAAAGTCGGCAAATCGATGCGCTCGTTTTAGAGAGAGCGGCCCAGAGAAGGACCGAAGAGCCCCCCGGATATGGCGCCCGGCCATGCCCTGCGACGTCTGTTCCGCGACCGGCCTCCGATCCAGCGGAGGCGCCGTGTTCGGCGCACGTCGGCAAGGCTTTCGCTCGGTCCATTGCCCCGCGAAAACTCCCCGTGGTCGGTACTTGCGCTTCAGCGAAAATCGAGTATAATGTCTACCACCATAACTTTATCGATGAGCGAAGGAGCGTTCGTATGTAGCTTCGAGATGCCTCGCCGGCGGCCGAATGGGCCTTGCTCGGCGGACTGATAGCCTCCTTGGTTTTCTTTCCGGCAAGGTCCGTTGCTTGGGTTGCATGGCTGAAAAGTGATTCGTCGGGGCGAACACCCGTATGTTTTTGCGCCGCAACGGCCGTGGACCTGGTTTTGACTCCGCCGAGAGCGACGTTCGAGGGCTCCATCTTCGATAAGTTATTGAATCTTTGGGCCTATAGGCCCGCGGGAGGAAGTTATGCGTCTGCCAATTAATGTCGCCGTCTTGTCGGCTGCCCTGATTCTGTTTGCGGGATGTGGGGATGTCAATCAAGACCTCATCGGCGCGGCCGTTGCCGGGGATTCCGAAAAAGCGGAAGCCGCCCTCGCGGGGGGCGCGAACGTAAACACAAAGAACAGAGATCGCCGCACGGCTCTGATGCTGGCGGCGGGTAACGGGCACGGCGAAGTGGTCGGACTCCTGCTCGAAAAAGGCGCCGACATGAAGGCGGAAACCGACGATGGGTGGAATGCGCTGCTGCTGGCGGCGGATCAAGGCCACGCCGACGTGGTGGGGCTGTTCCTTGACAAGGGCGCCGAAGCGGATACGAAAGGCCTCGGCGGTAAGACGGCATTGATGTTAGCGGCGGATCAAGGCCACGCGGATACCGCGAACCTGCTATTGGACCGCGACGCGGACGTGAATGCGGCAGCCGGAGACGGCCGTACGGCCTTAATGGCGGCGGCGGACAAAGGCCGTGCCGGTCTGCTGCAACTCCTGCTCGACAAGGGCGCCGAAGTTGACGCGGAAGCCCAGGATGGGTGGACCGCCTTGATGCGGGCGGCGATGAACGGCCACGCCGATGTCGCCGAGACCCTGCTGGCCGCGGACGCCGACGTAAACGCCAAGGCGCAAGACGGTTGGACTGCATTGATGGCCGCGGCATTTAGCGGTCATCCCGAAGTCGCGGAGGTCCTGGTTGCTAATGGAGCCGACGTCCGATTGAAAGCCGTTCGGGGTCAAACCGCTATGACCAATGCGGCCATGAACGGCCACGCTGCCGTCGTGAAGCTTCTCTTGGATAACGGCGTGCGCGTCAATCCGAGATTTCGCCGGGGCGCCCGCACCGCGCTGATGGAGGCGGCCGAGAACGGCCATCTCGAGGTCGTACAGACGCTGCTTGACCGCGGCGCGGAGGTCGATGCGAAAGCGACCGACGGCGCAACGGCCTTGACGGGCGCCGCGACCGAGGGCCATGCGGAGATCATCGGCATCTTGCTCTCCAAAGGCGCCAACCCCAACACCAAGATGGCCAACGGTTGGGGTCCGCTCACCGCCGCCGCGTTCAACAACCAGGCCGAAGCCGCGGCGAAGCTGCTTGAAGGGGGCGCTGACGCGAACGAAACGGCAAAAGGCGGACAAACAACGCTGATCCATGCAGCCGACCAAGGGCACGCGGCTGTTGCGAAAGTATTGCTGAAGGGTGGTGCGGAAGCGGACGCGAAAATGGAGGATGGCCGGACGGCTCTGATGGGGGCGGCGTATAGCGGCCATACCGAGACGGTGCAAGTTTTGTTGGACGAAGGCGCGGACGTGAATGTGAAACAGAACCAGGGATGGACCGCGTTGAGCCTTGCGTCCGACAGAGGTCAGACGGATACCGTTCGGGCGTTGCTCGCCGGGGGCGCCGACGCCGACTCCGAGGACGAGGAGGGGTGGACGGCTTCGATGCGGGCAGCGGAACGCGGCCACGCGGAGATCTTGAAACTGCTGGGGAGCGGCTCCGGGGAGTGAATCAGGGAGGCCGGGACGGCGACCGTGGTCGGCCAAACCGTCCTCTACTACCAAGATCACCGTAAACTCAGCGAAGCAAAAACGATAGAATCAGATCGTTGTGGTCGGCCAAACCATCTCCCACTACAAGATCACCGCAAAGCTCGGCGAAGGCGGGATGGGGGTGGTCTATAAGGCCGAGGACACCAAGCTCAAGCGTCCCGTCGCCTTGAAATTCCTTCGTTCGGAGGCCATCGAGGACGACGAGCGCAGACAGCGTTTCCTTCGCGAGGCGCAGGCAGCCGCTTCCCTCGATCACCCCAATATCTGCACCGTCTACGAAATCGACGAAGCGGACGGGCAGACCTTCCTCTCCATGGCCTTTCTCGAAGGCCGGACCGTCAAGGCCAAACTCAAAGAGCGTCCTTTCAAGCTGGACGAAGCACTCGACATCGCCGGCCAAACCGCGCGTGGTTTGCAAGCCGCCCACGAAAGAGGCGTGGTTCACCGCGACATCAAGGGCGCCAACTTGATGCTGACGCCCCAAGGCCAAGTCAAGATCATGGATTTCGGGCTGGCGCAACTTCCGAGCGCTCACAGCTCACCAAGACTGCGGTCGGCTTGGGGACACCGGCCTACATGTCGCCCGAGCAGGCCAGCGCCAACCCACCGACCGCCGTACGGACATTTGGTCGCTGGGGGTTGTGATCTACGAAATGGTAACCGGGCGCTTGCCGTTCGAGGGCGAACGTGAGGACGCGGTGGCGTACTCAATTGTGCACCAAGAGCCGGAGCCGATTACCGCCCAGCGAGTCGGCGTCCCGACCGACTTGGACCGTATCGTCGGCAAAGCGATGGCCAAGAGCCCCGACGAGCGCTACCAGCATGTGGAGGAGATGCTCGTCGACTTGCGCTCACTGAGGAAACTCGGGCTCAGCAAAGCCAATGAACCCTTGCCTCGAGAGAGTTCAGGGGGGTCGGCCGGCGAATCGCGGGCACGGGCGGAGCGTGAAAAAGCGTCCTTGACCCAAGCTGCTGCGCGTCGCCTCAGGATCGCGGTGCTCGCGTCGTCAGTGGTGACCCTGGCAGCCTTGGCAACCCTTCTAACCATGTGGGGCGGTCGGCCCGATCAATCCGAGCCCTTGCCCCTAGTCCGGTTCTCTCTCGATCCCGGGTTTGATGTGCAGGCTCCAGTCGTCTCTCCAAGCGGTCAATACATCGCTTATGTTGCCAGTGTGGATGGCCCCGGGCAACTTTGGGTGCGGGACCTCGAACAAGACGAGGCTCGGGCTATAGAAGGCGCCGAGGATGCGCAGTTTCCCTTTTGGTCGCCCGACAGCGACTTTATCGGCTTCGCTACGCGCAAAGAGTTGAAGAAAGTTCCGGTCGCGGGCGGGCTGCCAACGGTGCTGTGCTCGGTTCCGAGTCCCTTTTTCCGGGGAGGGACCTGGAGCCCGGACGGGACTCGGATCGTTTTCGGCGGAGGCTCGCCGGGCCGTTTGTACCAAGTGCCGGCCCAAGGGGGCGAAAGGGAGTTGTTGATCACGCCTCGCGAGTCAGACAAAGCATTCTACTTCCGGCACCCTCGCTTTTTGCCGTGGACCGGTGATCGCGCCGCTCTGATCTTCGGAGTGGGCCCGGAACTGCGAGCACGAGACCTCAATACGAACGAAGAGCGCGTCTTGGCCACCAACGCCCATTTGCCCTTTTACTCACCCACCGGCCACATTCTCTATCAAACTGCTTTCTTTGTGGCGAGTGACCTATGGGCATGCCCTTTTCGATCGAGAAGCTCGAACCCACCGGAGAAGCTTTCTCGGTCGACCGGAATTCGGCCACCGTCAGCGTCGCCGACAACGGCACGTTGGCGTATCTTGACTCGGTCTCCGCGACCCAATGGCAACTGGTTTGGCGGGACCGCGCCGGCAAGAGGGTCGGTGCGATTGGCCGGCCGCAGTCCGTCGTTCAATATCCCGATTTGTCTCCGAATGATCAAAGGGTTGTGGTCCGCGGCTTCGAGAAGGAGAACTTTGACATCTGGGTTCATGATGTCCAGCGGCCGGTCAAGACCCGCTTGACATTCGGCGCGAGAAACATTTTCCCCAATTGGTCTCCTACCGGCGACCAAATCGCTTTCACATCATCCCGGAACGGCAGCATGGACATCTTTACCCTGGCCGCGGATGGAAGCGGCGAGGCGGAAATGTTGGTAGGCACGCCGCCGCAGGAGCTGGTAACCGACTGGTCGCCTGATGGGCAATCCATTCTCTATTACAAGGTCACTCCAAACGGCTCGACGGACCTCTGGTATCTGCGGCGGGGGTCCGGGGACCGGTTCGAGCCGGCGCCATTTTTCACGACCCCGTTTTGGGAATCGGAGGGCCAATTCTCGCCCAACGGTAGATTCGTAGCCTACACGTCGGACGAATCGGGACGGCGCGAAGTCTATGTACGCCCTTTCCCGGAAGGCGAGGTGCATTGGCAGGTGTCCTCGGAAGGCGGAAATCAGCCACGTTGGAGAGGAGATGGGGGTGAACTTTTTTACGTCCAGAGAGATACCCTCGTGGCGGTACGGGTGAACACGAATGCGACGTTCTCAGCGGGATTACCGAGGAAGTTGTTCGCGTCCCAATTTCTGAAATCGCGTCAATATGCGCAATACGACGTGTCACTTGATGGACAGCGCTTTGTGATCGCGGAACGATTAGGCGAGCACACCCAAAGGCAAATCCGCGTCATTCAGAATTGGATCGCTGCGTTCCGAGGCGACTCCGAGGAATAAGTGTTGGGGATGACACGCCCGCGACGAAGCCGAATCCTTGCCGAACGCCGCCAAAAACTCATAAGGTAGCTACAGAGCCCCGACCGCAAGGGAGGGGTCCGGCCCGCCCAATGCAGCCCGGGTCGGCAGGGGTTCCACTCCGTTCCGGGCCGTCCGGTTCACACATCGCCTCATGAAAAAACCGAAAGACGAAAATCACGATCCCCGGCAGGCTGCTTCTCCGCGTGATCCCGTCGACCGCCGAACCTTCTTGGCGGGTTCGGTCGCCGCGGGACTGACGGCCTGCGCCGATTCCGACCAATCCCCCGGCGACAACAAGCCCGGCACCGCAACCTTGAGCGACGCATTGGCCCGCGACGCGCTCGGGCAGGCCGAACTCGTGCGAAGCGGCGACGTCAAGCCCATCGAGCTGGTCGACGCCGTGATCGAACGTATCGAAGAGCTCAACCCCCGCCTCAACGCCGTCGTGACAAAGATGTATGACCAAGCCCGCAAGGCCGCGGCCGGCCGCATCCCCGACGGGCCGTTTCAGGGTGTCCCGTTCTTGCTCAAAGACCTGGGGGCCGCTTACGGGGGAGTTCGGCGGACTTCCGGCTCGAAGGCCCTGGAAGACTTCGTGCCCGAGGAAGACAGCGAGTTGGTCGTTCGCCAAAAGCAAGCCGGGTTGATCATCGTCGCCAAGACCAACACACCGGAATTCGGCTTGACGGCGACCACCGAACCGCACCTTTTCGGTCCGACGCACAATCCCTGGAATCTCGAACACACCACGGGCGGATCGAGCGGCGGATCAGCAGCCGCCGTCGCCGCCCGCATCGTTCCCATGGCCCACGCCAACGACGGTGGAGGCTCGATCCGCATCCCGGCCTCTTGTTGCGGCTTATTCGGGCTGAAGCCTGCGCGGGCGCGCAACTCCCCGGCGCCTTCGATGGGCAGCATTCTTTCCTGCGAGCACGCCGTGACACTGACCGTGCGCGACAGCGCCGCGTTGCTTGACGCGACGGAAGGCTACGTAGCGGGCGATCCTTATGCCGCGCCGCCCAAGCAACGGCCCTACATCGAGGAGCTCGAAACCCCGCCCCGGCGTCTGCGCATCGCGTTCACGCGCATGGAGCCCATCGAGCATCCCCTCCACCCCGACAGCGTCCGTGCCGTGGAACAAGCCGCCCGTCTGCTCGAGAGCCTCGGCCATGACGTCGAGGAAGCCGCTCCGGAAATCGAAATCGAACGCTACAAGAAGTCTTTTATGACGCTGTGGTCGGCGCGCTTGGCTCGGGGAGTCGAGTCGGTCGCCTCGATGACCGGCAAGCCCGTCTCGCCGGAGCTTTACGAGCCGGTCACTTGGCAGCTCGTCGAACAAGGCCGGCGATGGTCGGCCAAGCAATACCTCGACGATGAGAACTATGTCATGTCGCTCGGCCGCCTCTTCGCGGATTTTCTCGCCAAGTATGACTTTTGGCTGACGCCGACGCTGGGCGAGCCCCCGCCCAAACTTGGGGTACTCTATCCCCCGCCCGACCACCCCGCGCCCAATGCCGCCGCCACGATTGCGCGTAACTTCGATTTCGTCCCCTACACGCACCTGGCGAACGTAACCGGGTTGCCGGCCATGTCCGTCCCCTTGCATTGGAATGAGGCGGGATTGCCGGTGGGCGTCCATTTTGTGGGGCGATTCGGCGACGAGGGGTCGCTTTTCCGTCTGGCCGCTCAACTCGAACAAGCGCAACCGTGGATCAACCGCCTGCCGCCGGTGGCGGCGACGACCGGGTAGCCCGACGCAGCCCAATCCGATTCCGCGCCGCGGTCTTGATACCATGAAAACCTAATTGAAGCCCCGGAGTTCTTCGCATGAAAAAGCCCCTTGCCGTTGCCCTCTCGCTCGCCGCCCTCGGCGTCGTCGCCCTCGCCGAGCATAAAGCGCAACCCGTCAAAAACGTCGTCGTCTACCAGGAAAAAGGCCGCTTCGGCGGCTGGCCCGCCAATCACGGCATCTGGTCGTGGGGCAACGAAATCGTCGTCGGCTTCGAAGCCGGGCACTACAGTGCCAACGAGCGCGGCCACGCCATCGACTACAACCGCGCGGCGGAGCACTTCCTGGCACGCAGCCTCGACGGCGGAGAAACCTGGAAACTGGAAAAGCCCGCGAGTCTCTTGCCCCCGCCAGGCACGAAGATGGCCAATGTTCCTACCGAGGACGGCGGCAAACCGGCAACCGACTGTCCCGGCGGCATTGACTTCACGCATCCCGACTTCGCCATGACGCTGCGCATGGCGAGTCACCAAAACGGCCCTTCGCGTTTCTACTATTCCCACGATCGCGGCAAATCCTGGAAGGGTCCGTTCAACTTTCCTGACTTTGGTGAAGCCGGCGTCGCCGCCCGCACCGACTACATCGTGAATGGGAAGCACGACCTGACCGCGTTCGTGACGCTTTCGAAACCCAATGCCCGCGAAGGCCGGCCGGTGTGCGTGCGCACGCGCGACGGAGGGAAGAGCTGGCAACTGATGGCCTTCATCGGCCCCGAGCCTCCCGGCCGCGATTACGCCATCATGCCTTCGTCGGTGAAGCTGTCGGAGAACAGTATCTTGACCGTTTTTCGGCGTCGGCACTGGATCGAAGCCTGGCGATCGGACGACGGCGGCCGTTGGTGGTCGTTCAAAAATATCGCGGTTCCCGATACCGGCCGCGGCAATCCACCGAGCATGGTGAAACTGCGCGACGGACGGCTCGCCATCACTTATGGATATCGGGCCGAGCCGTACGGAATTCGCGCCCGGCTGAGCTCGGACAATGGCGAGACCTGGAGTGCGGAAATCGTGTTGCGCCAAGACGGCGGCAACTGGGATTTAGGCTATCCCCGCACCGTGCAGCGCGCCGACGGGAAACTCGTTACCGTCTACTACTACAACAACAACGCCGACGCGGAGCGCTACATCGGCGGAACGATCTGGGACCCCGGTAAGGGGAAGGGTTTGGCGCGGTAGACGGTTTGGCCTTTACCGGCAGCCGCGATAATGTCAATGGCGGTTGCTTTACCGGCCGGCCGTGGTAGTGGTCGCCCTGTCTTCGGGCAAGCGCTTTCTCGTCCGGGGCTCGACATCAATGTTGCCCACATACTCCAGGAATGATTTCCTGATGGAGACAAGGCCTTTCCGCGGCGGCTTAATAAAAGCAACGATCGCCATCAATACCAGGATGGCAACAAGCAGGAAATACACCGGAGCGCCTAGCGCGCTGAACATTGTTAAGACCTCGGTCGAAAGCATAGCGTAACCTGTCCAATCGCCGCCGCCTAATCTCGCTCATCGACGGAAGCGGCCGAAGCTTTAGAGGCAGAACCGGCCACACCCCGACTGAGCGCTTCCAAGATGACGGGTGCTGACGCGCCGATGTGGAAAGCCGGCATGTATCGCTCCACCTCGTAGAACACGGCTAGCGCCCCGGCAATCAAGGTCAAGACAAATCGAGCAATCCAAAACGACGCGTTTCCGTAGCGGTCCGGCAAGTCCAGACTGTCAGATTCGTAATAGCGAAGAATTCTAACGACTTCGACAGCTACGCTGCCGGTCCAGGAGCAAAGAAAAATCTCCAACGTGTTCGGCACAAGGACTGGTTGACGGTCCCCCTTTTAAGCGGGTCCTGAGTCTATCACACACAACCACAGGTCCGTTCGGTCGTCGCCTTTTCAGTTGCCGAGTCAGGTTTGCCGTTTTACGACCTCTCTCAAGTATGAGGCCAAGGCGATCCTTCTGAAGACACGATTCTAGGCAAGTCTTATGATATTAACGGACATATTTATTTTGAATTGCCGTGACAGTCTCATCGCCTGTCGCGTTGAATCGAAGAACCGCCCTTGCTACGGAAGATCCAAGTCTCTCCCGAGCCACACGACCCGACCCACGACGATATCGATGATGTCGACCCCGCTCAGCGGAATCGGATTGATTCCGCCCGTGGTTTCACGCGCGTTATCCATGACCACGACCAGCATGTCGCCGACCCGCCGGCACCGCCCGATGAAACTGCCGCCCCCCCCCCACGAAAACGCGTAGACACGGTCAAACGACGGCGTGCGTCGCTCAGCCGGCGAGCGGTCCAGCAAGACCACGTCATGCGGCCAGATCGCGGGCCACATCGAGCGCTCTTCACCGTCCAGCACGGCCAGCACGGGATTCGCCAGCCCCGCGACCCGTTCGGCCGGCAACGGCTGTGTCGGTCCGTCTTCGTCGAGTCGTGGGAACGGCTGCCCTCCCCCCATTCGGCCCGCCAGCAAAGGCACCGGCAGCGCATCGCCGGGGGCCGGCGGCGCCACGCCGGATAACTCCTCTTGCGTCAACAGCGAAAGCAACGGAATCGCCATTCGCTCCATGACCGAATCGGCGAGTTCCGGGTTCATTCCGCGCGCGCCTTTGAGCACGTTGTGAATGTGGGGTTGGGAGTAACCCGTCAGCCGAGCCAGGCCGCGTTCGGTGGCCTCGCCCCGCCGGACAAGTTCGTTGAGATAGCGGACAAGCCTCGAGGCCAGTTGCTGAAAGCTTAGTGGGCCGCCCATATAGCTATGGGGAATAGACTCGCCCTGTGTTCTCGAAAGCGCATTTCCGCTGAAAATAAAATCTCGTAACGGGTAAGTCATTGAATTTCCTAGGTTGTTGAGCAAAGGAAATTTTCAGCCCCTCCTCTTTATTCTCAAAATGGAACTTCATTTCCAAGAAAATCATTCCGCGGAAGCCGCTGACATGACGCCGGCGCCGGATAAGGTAGATTACGACCCCTTTACCGAGAGGAGAAACTGATCTGTATGGACTGGAATCAAACCGATCTGAGCGTGTTGGCAAAAGGCTCCTGCCGGGTTTGCGACGGGAGCGGGATGCGCAAGGAAACCGAGGCCGATCTCGTCCCGTGCGGATGCGCTTTGCGCAACATCTTCCGCGCTTGTTACGAACGCTTCCAACTCTGCGCCATGCACCGCAATAGGATAAGCCGCGTCTCCTACGAGCGGGCGTCGAGCGGCAAAAGCCATCGCGGCACCTGGTCCCGCAAGGAAGAAGAGTACGCCGCTGATTTTGAGCTTCTTGCACGAAGGACTCTCGATGATGCGCATTACAAACTCTTCCGCATTCACTTTGTGTTGGGAGCGGACTGGAAACTCTGCATGCGCAAGCTGGGCATCAGTCGAGGCAACTTCTTCCACGCCCTCTACCGCATTGAGCAGTGGCTTGGGAAGGCCTTCTACGAGGTCGAACCCTACGCTCTTTACCCTCCTCGCGACTACTTTGCCTTTCGCTTGACCGAACCGGTCCGGCCCTGCGATCCGCCGTTGCAGCGCGATCCGACTGTTTTCCGATCCAGAGGCGGGCTTGAACCGCTTGCCACACTGGACATCGAGTCCGTTTCCGCGTAACTACGCCGACTGCGGACTGTAGATCCATGGGGACCGCGCGGGCCGTCACCCGCCTGTGTTGGGCGTTCGTTCCCGCGGCTTTCCTTGGACGCGCGGCGAACGCTCGCGATTGATTCATCGCTCGCGGTCGCCGCGGCTCGATCGCGGGCGGATCCGTCTTCCGGTCGCCGCCGCGGGAACTACTTTGTCTGAGCACCCTTCGACGCTTTGGCCGCCAGTCTTCGTACGCGTTCAATCTCCTTGGTCAGCCGATTAAACGCCTTGCGGTGGTGCGCGGCTTGCTTTCGGTTTCCCTGATCCCGGTAGAGATCCGCCAACCGGTGGTGGATCAAAGTCCGGGTTTGCATGTCGAGGTCCCTCTCCGCCAGGGCCGACAAGACAGTGGTCGCGGCGTCGAATTGTCCCTGTTGGGCCAGCCCGCCGCTCAGCTCGAAAAATTGCGGAATGAGGGAAGAGTCGAGTTCCAGGGCACGGTCGAAAAAAGATAAGGCTTCTTGGAGGCGGCCCTGCCGCAGAATGGCCTCGGCGCAACGAAAATGCGTCTCGGGGTGCTCGGGGCGGATCTCGATCGCGGCGCGGAAGGCTTGTTCAGCGGCATGCGGATCATTCAACTCCGTATGCAAAGCGCCGAGATCGACCCGAATTTCAGCCGATCTCGGCTCGACCGCGAGCGCCGCCTGGTATTGCTCCATCGCTTCCTCATGCCTGCCCGCGGCGGCCGCTCGCCGCCCCTCGACGTGGTGGAACCGCGCCGACTCGGGAGCCGCGGCGGCCAGCGCCCGCCGAGTCTTTTCGGCGGCCTCGGCGTAGGCCCTCGTCAAGTAATAGAGCGCCTCGGGTTCTTCCGGCTTCGACTGACGGGCCGTTTCCAGGCGGAAAGAAGCCTCCGTGAACCTTCCCAGCTCGAAATAGGTCCTCCCCCGAGCCACAAATTGACGTTGGCGTCGTTCGGCGCGGCATCGTGGGCCGTTTCCAGCCGCTGCAAGGCCTCCTTGACTCTGCCGACCGTTAGCGCTTCGAAACCCAAGATCGCTTGGGCCGCCGTCAACTGGGGCTTCAGTTCGACAGCCTTTTGGAGTGCCGCAACCCCCTGTTCCGTATCGCCTCGGCGGCGCAGGGCCAGACCCAGATTCATGTGGCCCTCGGCCAGGTTGGGGTCCAACGTGACGACGGTTTGAAAGGCCTTGATCTCATCGTCGAGCCGGTTCTGCCGGCGGGCTTGCAGACCCTCCTGAACCTGCTGAATGATGCGCGATTGAAGGTCGGAAGACTGCGGGGCCGCGGACGGAAGGATTGCTCCGAGAATCAGCGAAGCAACCGTGAGTCGTAGCGTTTTCATTCGCACGCGAGGGGGACGATGCCGCGCAAATCCCAATTTACCACGTCCGGCCCGGCCTGGCGGCCCCTCGTTTCCGGTTCGCCTCCGCCGGAACGCTTTTCCGGGTCGGGAAGACCCCCGCACTCCCACTCTTTCCGGCCCGCGGCGCCGGAGTCCTATTTACTGTCGTCGGCCCGCGGCGGTACACTCGTAACCTGGCGTTATACACAATGTGCCCGATTTGCAATCAACCTTTGGTAGCGTTCGAACTCGACGGCATTGAGATCGACCGCTGTGTGGATTGCGGCGGCGTCTGGCTGGACGCCGGAGAACTGGAATGGATCGCGGAACGGGCCGGTGCTCGCCCGGGCGGGCTCACCAGCGTCCTGGCGGAAGCGAAGGGCGATCGGCACGGCAAACGCCGCTGTCCGAGATGTCGGCGCAAGCTGCGCGTTATTCACATAGAAGGTGACAACACAGAGATTGAGCTCGACCGCTGTCCCCTCGGTGACGGATTGTGGCTCGACCCCGGCGAGATGCAGTCGCTCATTGAAGCGTTCGGTCGTGACGGCCAAACAGACGAAGAGTCCGCCGTCGCGGCGTTCTTCGCCGACTTTTACGGAAAGAAGCCGATTTCCTCGGCGCCGGCAGGGTAGACGCTTTCGGCGGCGAATCAGGCGAAGCGGAGAGCCGGTCTCCCGCGCGACAGGAAAACATTGAACTAAAGAATTTGTTTCTCGGGAGGACTTCGATGCAAACCGCTTTCATTTTGGGGCTGGTCTTTCTAGCCGTTATTGTTTTGATCATTGCCTGGTTGGTGGGCATGTACAACACACTCGTCACGATGAAGAAACGTGTCGAGAATGCCTGGGCGCAGATCGACGTTCAACTCAAGCGCCGCCATGATTTGATTCCGAATCTCGTCGAAACCGTGAAGGGCTACGCCGGCCACGAAAAGGAAACGCTCGAGAACGTGACGCGCGCGCGGTCCCAGGCCGTCTCGGCCGACGGCATT
Organism: Bryobacterales bacterium; assembly: GCA_965238125.1. Lineage (GTDB taxonomy): Bacteria > Acidobacteriota > Terriglobia > Bryobacterales > UBA6623 > UBA6623. The sequence goes on from OZ250179.1 coordinate 4,311,505, forward strand.
GGGCCACAGGCTCAAGCCGAGCAAGCTCTGACCGGTGCTTTGGGACGCCTAATGCTCGTCGTCGAGCAGTACCCCGACCTCAAGGCCAACCAGAACTTTCTCGCTCTCCAAGAAGAGCTCACGTCGACGGAAAACAAGATAGGCTTTTCCCGCCAGCACTACAACGATTCGGTGATGCAGTACAACACCAAGACCCAAGTCGTGCCGACCAACGTCGTCGCCTCGATCTTTAGCTTCGGGGAAATGGAGTTCTTCGAAATTCAGGACGAAGCGGCTCGCGAAGCTCCGCAAGTCTCCTTCTCCTAGCCGCCGGTCCAGGGCGCCTTTCGATCGTCTATGTGGGAAGCCATCGCCGCCAATCGCCGCCGCTCGATTTTGCTCATCGCCTTGATGGGCCTCGTATTGGTGACGCTGGGCGCGTGCATAGGCATGTACTACGTGACGCCCTTTTTTCAAATGGGCGCCTCCGAACCGGAGGCCGAAGCCGTTCTCGCCGGAGCTTTGGCGGGGTCCGCCGTCGCCGGCGTGGCCTGGCTGGTCTTGTGGCTGACGGCCGTCTCGCAAGGCGATAAGTTCCTGCTCCGTTCCGCCGGCGCGCAAAGAATCCACAAGCGCGACGACCCGCGGCTGTGGAACGTGGTCGAGGAAATGACCATCGCCGCGGGGCTCGGCTCGCCGCCCCGTGTATTCCTCGTCGAAGACCACGTCCCCAACGCTTTCGCCGTCGGCCGCACCCCGGAAAAAGCCGCCGTCGCCGTGACCTCCGGACTATTGCGCTTATTTAATCGCGATGAACTCCAGGGCGTAGTCGCCCACGAAATCGCGCACGTCAAGAACCTCGATATCCGCTTCATGACTCTTGCCGCCGTTCTGGCCGGCAGTGTCGAAGCGATCAGCCGCGGCTTCTTCTACGGTGCCGCGCTGTCAGGGGGCCGTCGCGGCGGCCGCTCAAAAGGCGGCCACCCCTACTTGCTGCTGCTGGTTTTCGTCGTCGCGATCTTCGCACCGATCGCCGTGCGGCTTCTTTATCTCGCCTGCTCGCGTCAAAGAGAGTATTTGGCGGATGCTTCCGCCGCCCGGTTCACCCGATTCCCCGAGGGGCTCGCCTCCGGTCTTGAAAAGATCGCGGCCCACAGTGCCGGCACCAGCTCAAAACTGATCAGCGGCGCACTCGTCCCTCTCTGCATCGTCAATCCCCTTGAAAAGGTAGCGGCGTCGGGTTGGCTTTCGACGCATCCGCCAACCGAAAGCCGCATTAAGATTTTGCGCTCGATGGGCGGCGGAGCGAGTTACGTCGATTACGAAGCCGCGATGCGCAAGATCGCAGGCCGCAAGTCGCGTTTGGCGGCCCTCGAGGCCGCCGCCAAAGCCGACGAAAGAGTCGAGGCTCGCCAGGCCTTTATCGAACCCGACGCCGACTCGCCGGTCGGGCGCGCTCGTCAAGTTGCCGACCTGCTCGACCGCTTTGCCGCCTTCACCCTGTTGCCTTGCGCCTGCGGCATGCGCATCAAGGTTCCGCCCGAGTTCAAGCGCGCAAGCGTGACTTGCCCTCGTTGCGAACGTACCAACGCGGTTCCGGCAGCCGTGCCCGCCTCCACCAATGGGGCGGACGGCGAGGCCGCCGACAAGGCCGGGAAAGCCCCGCCGAAACCCGACCTCCCCGGAATCAAGCAATCCGGCGAGGCCTTCGAGTACACTCGCCGCAATGACGGCTGGGACGCCTTCCGCTGCCATTGCGGCCAAACCATCCAACTTGGCCCCAGCTTCCCGCTCGACTACACCGCCTGTGTTCGCTGCGGCCAACGCATTGAACTGCGCGGCGAGATAACGTAGACGGCTTGCCCTGGATTGCCCTGGGCCTACCGGCGTCCGTGACCCTGGCAGAATGGGAGGATGGGTGAAACTTTGCGCCTCTGTGTGTGGTCGGGGCCGAGGAACGTCTCCACGGCCCTGATGTACTCATTCCGACAGCGCGATGACACTCGCGTCGTCGACGAGCCGCTTTACGGTCACTACCTGAACATTTCTCCGGCCCGGCACCCGGGCAAGGACGAGTTGCTCGACCAACTCGATTGCGACGGCGAGCGCGTAGTGCGCGAGCTGATTCTGGGACCCTGTGACCGCCCGGTCTTGTTCATGAAGCAGATGCCGCACCATTTGGAAAACCTCGATTGGGGTTTTCTAGCCCGCACATGCAACGTCTTGTTTATTCGAGACCCCGAACAGATGCTGCCGTCGTACGTCAATCAAGTGCGGCAACCGATTTTGCGGGATACCAGCCTGGCCATGCAAACCCGTCTTCTCGATCACCTGCGCGGTTTGGGGCAAGATCCCCCCGTGATCGACTCCAAGGAACTACTGCTCGACCCCGAAGCTGTTCTGCGAAAGCTCTGCGAACGCATCGGGATTGCGTTCGACGAAGGGATGCTCCATTGGCTGGCGGGTCCCAAACCCGAAGATGGGTTGTGGGCGCCGCACTGGTATCACAATGCCCACCGCTCGACCGGTTTTATGCCTTACAAAGAGAAGACCGAGCCTTTCCCCGCTGAACTGGAAGCCTTGCTTGAGGAATGCCGCCCACACTACGAACGGCTCTACGCCCAAGCCATCAAGGCGCGCCCGGAGTCGCCGTGATCGTCTTGACGACGTCGAGATAGAGGTTTTCGACGCGGCGAATCACAAAACCCGCCTTTTCTACATTGGCGGTCGTGTCGCGGTTGACCTCGGGGCCCAAGCGCCTTGTGATCGGCGTCATTATGTGGAGCAGCGTGTTGAAAGGAAACCACCTGCTGCCGGTGTGTTCGAACATCCGCAGCTCGCCTTCGGGTTTGAGCACGCGCCGCAACCGGGCCAACCCCTCGACCGGATTCGGGACTGAACAGAAAGTACAGGCCGTGTAGATTTGGTCGAAAGTGTGGTCGGGGAACTCCATGTCGTGAAGATCCATCTCGCGCAACTCGATTGTGCCGTCGTACTCGGCCGCGCGCGGACGCGCTCGTTCGATCATCTTGGGGCTGATGTCGATCGCCATGACGTCTTGCCCGGGAGGGAAGAACTGAAAATCGAGTCCCGTTCCGGCGGCGAGAAAGAGCACTTTGCCGTGCATCCGGGCGAAGAACCGCAGCTTGTAGGGGATCCAACGCTCCTCCGCGCCGCGGGCGAGCAGATCATAATTGCCTGACGCGGTGTCCCATTTCGCGCGGGTTAAGAGGTCCATCGTTTGACCTCGCCGCGGAGCAACGCGTCCATCACGTAAGTGAAGACCAAAACCGCGAAGCCCAGTCCGGCTCCGAGCCGGGCCGTTGCTGTGATCGAGACCCCGGTGGTTGCCTGCATGGCAATGGTCATACCCGCCGCCATACCGGCGAGCATGGTCGGGATCATGATTTCAAACGCTCCGAACAGCATGCCGGCCAGAGTGCCCGCAACGAAGGCGACAACCATGCCCAACGCCATGCCGAGGACCATCGCCGCCGCCGGGTTCCAACCCTCGCCGACAATCGCGGCGCAGGCAAGCCCCGCCAATGCGCCGGTGACCGTGACGGTCATCAGGTCGCCGAAGACAAAATAGAGTCGCTTTTCCACGGGCCGCCGAGTTGGAGATTAGTCGGCGAGCGTTGCCTCGCCCGCCCCGAAGCCGTGAGCGAACTGTTGGTAGTGCATCGCCAAAACGTCGCGGCCGAAATCGCCCTCGTAGTCTCGCCACACGCTGTGACTGTGGTTGTTGTCGTTTTGGGTATTGTCGTATTCGACTAAAAAAGCGGGCGCCTGCACCCGGTAGTAGTCGCCCAAGCCTTGCTCGAGGCCGCCCGCCCAGGCGAAGAACACTTTGTCGCGCGGGGTGTCGCGCATCGCCTTGCGGCGTTGGGAGGCGACTTGCTCGGGCATGTTGTCGGCGTACTCGTCGACGAGCGCCAGCAGCATCTTGTATTGGTCGGCGTTCATCGCGGACGCGGCCAGCCCGGGCGGCTGGTTTTCCAGCTTGGCGCGGGTGTCGGCGCTGGTCAGGATGTCGCGCGGCGCCTTGGCGGCGACGAGCGCTTTCTTGCGTTGCTTCGGTTCGAGCGACTTGACAAGCGAGCGAGCCAGGTCCTCTTCACCGGCCAGGGTGCGCAGGCCTTGGCGCGGACCCTCGAGAACTTTGTGCGGGTTGGCCCCGAAGAACGTCGGGGTGGCCGCGATCAATTTCCCGCCGCGAAAAGTGTAGTGCAGCGAAAGATGATGCCCTTCCGCCCGCCATCCCCAGGTTCCCTCGGCGGCCGGATTGCCGTAGATCGAGAAATAGTACTTGTCGGGGTCGCGGCGCCCGGCCGTGTCGTTTTCCTTGATGCGAAGAACCTCCTCGAGGCTCATCACGGTCATCGCCTTGAGGAACCCGGCATTGCTGAGGCCGGTGCTGAGCAAAGCCTCGGCAAGCCGCTGCTGCTCGGCGTTCATGCCCTTATAGTTGAGACCGGGACGCCCAAACCCATAGGTGTCCTTGAAGTTTTTGTCGGGGACGAAATGCCACAAGGTTCTTTGCTTGGCGTCGAAGTCGTATTGCGCGACGGCCTTTTGATCACTCGACAGAGAACTCAGAAAGCGGCCGGCCATTTCGGTCATCGACCTTTCGGTCTCGGTGACGTGATGTGCGGCGGTCAAAGCCGCGGCACACAGCAGCACTCCGGCAATCCGAATCTTGGCGTGGCGCGCGACGGGTGAAGGGGCGTGACGGGACATGAGAAGCCTCCAGGAGAAATACTCCGGCAATTATAGCCCACAAGCCCGTGTCGCCGAATCCCGTGTCGCCAGAGCGTGAGACGCAAACCGAGCCGCGCACGTCAGTTAAGCGGTAGCCGATGAAGCCGTTCGACTTGAAAATCGTGGTACAAGCACGATACCCGGGCGACGAGCATTGTGGCCACATCGCCGCAATCCCGCGGCACGTAATTCGGCGACACGTACCTCGGCGACACGTGATTCGGCGACACGGACACCGCATGAAACCCATCGCCTCGTTCCGCCGATACTTATAATGAAGAGACCCGCTGGGGGAGGCCCGCCCGCATGGTAGAAATTGCTCCTTCGATTTTATCGGCGGATTTCGCGCGCCTAGGCGAGCAAGTCGAGGTCATGAAGAGCGGCGGGGCGTCGATGCTGCACGTCGACGTGATGGACGGCCGCTTCGTCCCCAATATTTCAATCGGCGTGCCGGTGCTGCGGTCCTTGCGGGCGGCGACGGATTTGCTGCTCGACTGCCACTTGATGATCGAAGAGCCGGACCGCTACGTCCCCGCCTTCATAGAAGCCGGGGCGCAAATGGTTTCGGTTCATCAGGAAGCTTGTCCGCATCTCGATCGCAGCGTACGGTTGATCCGGGATCTTGGGGCCGACGCGGGAGTCGTGCTGAATCCGGCCACGCCCGTGCACCTGCTCGATGACGTGTTGAGTTCGGTCGATTTCGTACTCATCATGAGTGTGAACCCCGGTTTCGGCGGGCAGAAGTTGCTGCCCTATACGCTCGATAAGATCCGTCGGCTCCGCCGGCTGCGGGAAGAGCGAGGGCTTGACTATCGGATCGAAATCGACGGCGGCGTCACTTTGGAGAATTTGCCCCGGATCGTCGAGGCGGGCTGTGATATTGTGGTGGCTGGGTCGACCATTTTCGGGGCGGACGACCCGCGGGCGGCGCTTGAAACCATGCGGCGCACGGTTGACGAAACTCGCTTTGTCAAGGTTTAGCATTGGGGGGGAGAGGTGAAGACGGTGCAACCCAGGTATTTTCGAACGGCGGTTTTGTCCGCGGCATTGGCGATCGCGATCGGAGTGACGGGTTGCGGACGTGATCCGTACGACAATCCCATCGCGAACAACTCGGAGCAGCCCGATAAGATTCTGTTCGATAAAGCGGTTCGCGACATCGAAAAACGTAGGTACGAGTTGGCGCGGCTGACTCTGCAGACGCTGCTCAACACGTACCCCGACAGCGAATACCTGGCCAAGGCCAAATTAGCAATCGCCGATAGTTGGTACCGCGAGGGACACCGCTATGCGCTGGCGCAGGCCGAAGCCGAGTACAAAGACTTCATCACCTTCTTCCCGACCATGGAAGAGGCGGCCGAGTCGCAGATGAAAGTCTGTGAGATTCACTACAAGCAGATGCAAAAGGCGGACCGCGACAACACGCACGCTTTGCGCGCCGACCAGGAGTGCCGGCAACTGACGATGCAATTCCCCAACAGCGTCTTCATCGATCCGTCGGAACAGATGCTGCGCAACGTCCAGGAAGTAATCGCCGACGCTGAATATCGCGTCGGCACTTTCTACGCCAAGAAAGGCAGCTTCCGAGCCGGGGTGAACCGCCTGCAAACCGTCACCGACCATTACCCGCTGTTCAGCCAGACCGACCACGCCCTTTGGATGCTCGGCGACACCTACGAAAAGATGGGGGCGGACTTTCAGCAGAACGCCGCCGACAGCTACACCAAGCTCGTGCGCGACTACCCGTTGAGTCCCTTTTTCGAACAGGCGAAGGAGAAACTCGCCGGTTTTGACCGGCCGATTCCCGAACCCGACGCCGAGATGTTCGACTTGATGAAATACAATCTCGAACACCGCGTCGAAAGGGGAAGATTCGGGAAGGCGTTTGGGGTCTTCAGCGGCAAGGCGAACGTGCGATACGCGGCCAAGCGCGGCAAGCCCGCCACGACGCCGTTGATACCCACCGTGCCTCCGGGCATCCGGCAGACGACCAGCCTCGGCCCGGCCGAGCCGAGCGCGGAAGTTACCGCCGAGACAATCGATGGACCGAGCAAGCTCGACACCGAGCCGGACGCGCGCCGGGGACGCAATCAGCCGGAGCAGCAACAAGAACAGCAGCAGCCGGAACAAGAGCAGCAGCCACAGCAAGAGCAGTAGCTCGTCGGATTCGCCGGCCCACGTCGGTCATGGACCGGATCGTGCTATCATCCGTCTTTTAAGCAAGATGCCGGGCTGCGGAGAGGTCCCGAGCGAGTTCGACCGCCGGCTAGGCGGGAAACGATGGGAAGGAAACGGTCGGAGCCATTATGACGAAAGCGGACTTAGTCGAAGAAGTCGCCCGTGTGGTTGAAGTCACGCGTAAGGATTCGGAAGTCATCGTCGAGACGATCTTCAACAGCATCGTCAAGTCGCTGCATGGCGGCGATAAGATCGAAATTCGAGGCTTCGGCAGTTTTCGGACCCGCCAACGTCAGGGCCGCACCGGCCGCAATCCCAAATCCGGCGAGCAAGTACAGGTTCCCCCGAAGACAATTCCCTTTTTCAAGCCCAGCAAGGAATTGCGCGATGTCGTCAACGGCGGACCGCCCCCGCCCGCGACCCCTGTTGTTCGCTGATCCGTCCGAGACACCGAACCTGCGGTCTCGCCGCGCCGCCGAGTTGTGATCCTCGCGCATTCAATGTTTCATGGACTACCTCTGGACTCCCTGGCGCTACCGGTACATCACCGAGGCCGCACCCGAGCCGGGGTGCGTCTTTTGCCGGATCGTGGCGTCGAACGACGATGAAGCCAATCTGGTCGTCCACCGCGGCGAACGGAATTTCATTGTCCTCAACCGCTACCCCTATACCAGCGGCCATGCCATGGTTACCCCCTTTGAGCACACCGCGACGCTCGAGGCCCTCGATGAGGCCGCGGCTCAGGAGATGATGCGGCTCACGCAACGTCTGGAAACCGCGGTCCGCAAGGTCTATCGGCCCGAAGGCGTCAACATCGGCATGAATATCGGCAAGGCGGCCGGCGCCGGCATCGCCGGTCACATCCACATGCATGTGTTGCCGCGCTGGACCGCCGACAACAACTTCGCCACGGTGATTGGGGAAACCCGCGTGCTGCCCGAGGAGCTTTCCGTGACCTGGAAACGCCTCCGCGGCGAGTTCTGATTCCCCCGGCTATCGAGCTTCGGTCTTGCCGCCGCTGTTTGCCCTTGCTGCTTGGTCGAGCGCGATAGTCAGTGCGCGGGAGGTTTCCGCGTCATCCGGGTCGTCGCGCAGAATCGCCTGCAGCTCGCCAATCCCCTCGTCCCATCGATTGAGGCGGCACAGCACCAGGGCCATGTTGCGGCGGGCCACGACGTGGAGCGGCTCGAATTCGAGCACGGTGCGGTACTTGTTCAGGGCGGCCGCGTAGTTGCCCGACTTCTCCATCTGAACCGCCTCGCCGTGCAATCGCGCCGATTCGAAAGCGTTTTCGCGCGCTTTGTCGGCCGCTTGGGCCATCCGCCGCAGTTTCTTTCGGTAACCGGCGGACTCGTCTTTGCGGCCGCTCTTGTGGAGGGCCCGCGTGAGATTGTAGACGATCGGTTGGGAGTCAGGCCGCAATTGGTGGGCCGTGAGCAGATGGTCGGCCGCCGCCGGCGCGTCCCCCCGGCGCATCAGTTCGAGCGCGAGTTGGTAGTGAGCCGTCGCGTCCGCCGGCGTGAGTTCAACGGCCTTTGTCAGCATCGGGTAGGCCTCGTCTTCAAGCAGGAGCTTCTTCCGTGTGACGCCGAGAGCCAGGTACGCTTCACCGTAATGAGGATCGAGTTCGATGGAATGTTCAAACTCGCGGGCGGCCTCCTCGAGTCGGTCCCGCTCGGAGGACAACTTGCCTTTGAGAAAGTGTAGCCGGGCTCGCTTGCCGGAATCTTTTTCCAGTTGCAGAGCCTTCGCCATGTGTCGGGCGGCGCCGTCGAATTCTTCCTTGCCGGCGAGAAGCAGCGCCAGGTTCAGGTGAGCGTCCCCCAGATCGGGGGCCAGGGCAATGGCTCGCTCGAAGACTTGGAGCGCCGCGTCCCGCTCACCCAGACGCGCCAACACCTCGCCCGCCGCGGTGTAATCGGGTGCATGATTCGGCCGCAACTCAAGCGCTCGCAAGAGGGCTTCGACGGCCTCGTCGCGGCGAGGAACCATCGACAAAGCGGACCCGAGCACGAGATGAGCCTCGGCGTCGTCGGGGCGATCCCGCACGACCCGATCGAGAAGGGTAACTGCCCGGCTGAGCGAGCCCTGTTCGATGAGCCCGGCAGCCTCCAGCAGTCGCGGGTCGCTGTCGGACGGGGCCGTTTGCGCGAGCACCACAGCCGCGCCGAGTACGGCTGGAAGCAACTTGGTGAACCGGCGGAAACGCATGGCTCTTTTTGAGAATAGCGGGAGCGCCCCTCGCTGTGTTGATTCCCTCGCGCGCGGGGCCTGATGCCCGGGTGATGCCCGGGCCGCAAAAAGCACCATCGCTACACGAATCTCGGCGGCGGGCCGAGACCCACGCGGCAAAGGTCAGAATATAATCTTCAACCCGAATTGCACCTGTCGTATCGGTATAACGGTATTGAATACCCTCCCCATGGTTGGGGAGAGAAGGGTGGTATCCGGCGGCCCATAATTCACCATGTTGAAGACGTTGAAAAACTCCGAGCGGACCTCTACCCAGCGTCCCTCACCCCATCCAAATCGCTTGAACAAGGAAAGATCCACGTTGTAGACGTTCTCGGAATACACGTCGCCCCGACCGGCGCTACCAAAGCTGCCGAACGCGGGCGCCGCGTAGGCGTTGGGATTGAACCACGCGGCCGAGGACCGCGAACCACTATTCGGGTCGCCGACCAAATTCGGTCGCATGTAGCTCCACCAGGCAACTTCGTTCCCTAAGTTGGCCACGTCGCCGTTGGCGACCATATTGAGCGGCTGCCCGCTGCGCAGCTGGATCAGGCTGTTGACGTGCCAGTTGCCCAGGATCCAAGCAGCCGGACCTTTGTTGAACCTGCCCTTTCCTTTCCCGGCCGGAACTTCCCAGACCGTGGACAGCGAGAGGAAGTGCGGGACGTTGAATCCCGCCGGGCCCTTGTTGCGGTCCAAATTGTAGAAATCCTGAACCAAGGAACTGCCGCCCACGCCGTTCTCGGCGGTAAAGAAGCCGCTGGCGCCGTTGTCGTTGACTCTCGACCAGGTGTAGGACGCCAGGAACGACAGACCGTCGGAGAAGCGCCTCTCCGCTTTAAGCTCCAGGCCGTGATAGTCCGAGCGGCCTCGGTCATCGCCCCAGAAAACAGTCGGCATATGCGGCTGCGGTTTTCTGGCTTGGACTTCCGCCGCCGTACCCGCACCCGGGCTCGGCGAGAGGTTCCCCAGACCCGTAAGCTGCAGGCGGCGGCTGACGCTGCCGACATAGCCGCCCGACAGAACCAGGTTTTGGCCCACCTGTTTCTGGAGTTCTATATTCCATTGGTGGGAAAGAGGGTTCTTGACGTTGCGATCAACACACCAACACGTGTTGCCCCAAGGCTGCGGGCCCGGTAGCGCGCTGCCGAGCTTTGTCCGAAGATCGTCGATGAAGCGTACCGGCTCGCCGACGGCGTTTGTTGGTTCAAAGAAGCCGCTGTTGTCCGGCCATCCTCCGGTACCTTGCCAGGACTGGTTGACGCCCGTCAACTGATCGAACACGAGGCCGTACCCGACCCGCAGGACGGTGGTGGGATTCATGCTGTAGGCAATCCCGAAACGTGGCTGCCAATTGTCCCAAACAGGGACCGGCCCGATACTGTTGTGATCGGCCAACCTGATGAACTCGCCAAAAGGCACGTCCTGCAAGCCGTCCCCGGGAATACAGGGGGCGACGCCGGCTTGGTTACACGGTGGCGGCATCGAGTCCAGGCCGATCAAGAACTCTCCGGTCCCTAACTCATAATTCGTCTTGAGCGTATCCGTTTCGATATCCGGCCACATCAGGTGGTCGAAACGCAGGCCGATATTGATCGTCAGGTTCGGTTTCACCCTCCACTCATCCTGGACGTAGGCCCCAAACGTCTGGTAACCGAGGAAGACGTTCCGAGGCAAGCCGCCGGAGACTTGCGAAGGGATACCAATCAAAGACGAAGCCACAGGGTCGCCGGTCGACCCGACCTCGCCCGGCCGAAGGCCTTGTGTCGGAACCTCGGTGAAGTTGAAGCTGATCGACCCTTGGGGGCTGGGAGTCAGAGTATGGCGCAAGGTCTGAAAGCCGAACTTCAGCGTGTGATTGCCGCGGATCCAACTCAGGTTCCCAGTGTAGTGGAACTGCTCGTAAAAGAATTCCAGCGGCCCCTCCATGCGCCGCAGGGCTCCGGTATCACCGCCGGCGAAACCGCCGCTCCCGATGGCGATCCGGGGAATCGCTTGGACGCCGGGGATCGTACCGAACCCGGCCGCCAGCGCGGGGCCGTCACCAACTGCGTCATCCGGCAGCGTTCCTTGCCGGTAGGGCTCCTTGGCGTAGCCGAAGCTGTGATCCATGATCAAGGTCGGCGAGAAACTGTGAAACCATCCTCCTCCGTAGTTGAAGAAGGGGAATTCACCGACTTCATTGATCAACTGGGTCGACGGGGTGAGTTGCGCGCCGTCTATCTTGCTATAGCGGAACCAGGCGCGGTCCAATTGACTGAACTGATGATCGACTCGAACTTGGTAGTTGTCGGCGTCGTTGGTCGCCGCGTCGCCGTTGATGACGTTGAACAGGGGGTCGCCCGACAGGTTGGGCCGGTCGTAATAGCCCCTCAAATAGGTTTGCATCGACTGGTTCAGGCTGGATGAAGGAATTACGTTGTTCGGGTATTGATCCCTGATCAGCTCGCCGGAATTCGGGTCCGTCCGGGTGGTGAGGGGGTCGAAGATGTCCCGGCCGGTGGGCCAGTTGGAGAAGTCGCCGCCCAGTTGCGCATCCGTCGGCACGTAATAACGATTCGACCTGGGATTGCTGAAGCGCCAGCTCTCATACGCGAAGTGAAAGAACGTCTTGTTCTTGACGATCGGGCCGCCTACCGAGGCGCCGAATTGATTCTGACGAAACACGGCCGGCTGCTCATTGAACTCATCCTGAAAGGGATCGCGCGCGTTCAGCGCGTCATTGCGGATGAACTCCCAAACGGAACCGTGAAACTGGTTCGTTCCGGTCTTGGAAATGACGTTGATGACGCCTCCCAGCACGCCGCCGAACTCGGCCTTGTCGTTGTGCGATTGGACCTTGAATTCCTCGATGGCGTCGATGATCGGCGGGATGACGTACATGTTGCCGATGAAGTTGGTGTTGTTGACGCCGTCGAGCAAGTGGATATTCATCCGATTCCACTGGCCGTGGATCGAGGGGTTCGAGAACGACGCGCCGGGCACGCCGACGTTGGCGAGGTCGTGACTGCCGATGCCGTTGCTCTGCGCCGTGCTGATCGGGGTGGCGCCCGGAGTCAGGGTCAACAGCTGCGTGAAGTTCCGACCGTTGAGCGGTAGATCCTCAACCGCCTTCACACCAATGACCGTGCCCAACTCAGACGTGGACTGCTGCAGTTGCTCGGCTTGCGCCATGACTTCGATGGTTTCGGTCACCGCGCCTACTTGGAGCGCAAGATTCTGGGTGACGGTTTGGTTGACGCCGACGTTGAACGTCGGCAGAACAGCCGTCTTGAAACCTGTCTGCTCGGCCACGAGCGTGTAGTTGCCGGGTTGAACATTGACAAAGACGAAGAAGCCGCTGGCATTCGCCTCGCTGTTGATTTCGACGCCGTTCGCCACGTTGGAAAGCGTGACCTTTGTGCCGGGAACAACGGCCCCGGATGCGTCGGTGATAGTTCCGTTGACGCCGCCGGTCGTGCTTTGAGCAAAGACCGGAGCGGCGACAAGGACGCACGCTAGAATCAGACGGACCATTGGTCCGGCTGAAAGAGAAGTCTCTTTCATTGCAAGTCCTTCTAACTTCAAAAACAGTATCGCTAACACCCCTAAGAGTGGAGAGAAATTCTTATTGTACCCGAACGAACCGACCGGCGCATCGACCGGCGCATCACTTCTGAAAGCGATTTAGAGTACATTTTTGAGGGCGAGCGGCCGCCGGCAACGGATGGAGCGAAGACCCCGGTACGCAGCGCCGCGGGCGGACAACCGTTTGGGGGGCGGCCTCTATAATGAGGCTGTTGAGGCTGTTGATTGAGGCGCGCCGATGCCGGTTCTGATTCTGCACTACCACGAAATCTGGCTGAAGGGTCGCAATCGCCGCTTCTTCCTCCAGAACCTCAAGCGCGCCTCGAAACAGGCCCTTGGAGGTTTGCGGGTTGAGAACACCGCCTGGGAAGACCACCGCTTACTGATCACCTTTGGAGACGAGGAAACCGCGCGGCAGGGGGTCGAGCGCTTGCGGAAGGTCCCCGGGATCGCCTACATGTCGGTGGCCGAGCAGACCGAGCCGCGGCTGGATTCGATTATCGAAACCGGTGCTCGGCTCATGCGCGACGTCGAGTTCCGGAGCTTCCGAGTCCGAGCCCGGCGGTCACGGAAATCACTGCCCTTTCGCTCGATCGACGTAGGACGCGAACTCGGCTCGCGCATCTACGAAGACGCCCTAGCCGCCGGGCGCGAGGTGAAGGTCGATCTCGACAACGGTGAAGCCACCTGTTACGTCGAGGTCACAGCGACCCGCGCGCTGCTTTATCGCGAGAAGATCCCCGGCGTCGGAGGCCTCCCGACCGGATCGGCGGGGAAACTGACTTGTTTACTTTCGGGCGGATTCGATTCCGCCGTGGCGGCGTATAAGGTCATCAAGCGCGGCGTGAGGCTTAGCTTCGTCCATTTTTGGGGGCCTCCGGCGCGGCCCGGCGAAGACAGCCCGCCCGTGGCGCGGGAATTGGTGCGGGCGCTGACGCAGTACCAGGGCCGTGCGCGGTTTTACTTGGTTCCCTTCGACGAGATTCAGCGCGAGATTGTGGCGTCCGCCCCCGAGAGCTACCGCATCTTGCTTTACCGCCGCATGATGCTGCGTATTGCCGAACGGATCGCCTACCGCGAGCATGCTCACGGTTTGGTGACCGGAGACAGCATCTCGCAGGTGGCTTCGCAAACGCTGAGGAACATGGAGGCCGTGGGATCAGCGGCGACGCTGCCGATTTATAGGCCCTTGGTGGGTGACGACAAGCAGGAGATTCTCGACCTGGCGCGGCGCATCGGAACGTATGAGATTTCTTGCGAGCCTTTTACCGATTGTTGTCCGATGTATCTTCCCAAGAGTCCGAAACTTCACGCCGGCGTAGCGGAACTCGACGACGTCGAAGCGAGTCTACCTATCAAGGACTGGGTTGAGCGGGGCATTCGCTCCGCCGAAAGAGAAGCGCACGAATGGCGAGAAGGCGAAGTCCGCCGTCTGAGGCGCGACGATCATGAATCCTCATCCACACGCAGCCGCTTACCGGCCGCGTCGCTTCCCGCGGCCGGGTAACCCGGCGTTCGCGCTGCTGGTCGCGGCGCTGGCGCTGTCGGCCGCCGCGAGGCTCGTGGGCGCCGACGACGAGCAACCCAAGCTCGCGATCGTGGAGACCGTCCTGCTCGACGGCGAAGACGGCTATCCGATTCCCGCCGACAGCATCTTCTACCCGGGAGAGACAGTCTACTTGGAATTCAAGATGTCCGGTTTCCGGGTGAATGACGACTATCGCATGAAGACCGCCTACCGAGTCGATTTCCTCGGGCCCACGGGTATTCGCTTCGCGATCTCCCAGGCCGGTGAAATCAGTGAAGAGATCTTTCCGCAGGATGAAGACTGGCTGCCCGCCGTGCGCGTATCGCCGAGGCTACCGCAATTCGCCGAATCGGGCGCGTTTAAGATTATCGTGACGGCACTCGACCGTTTGGCGGGCAACGAGGAAATCACTTTGGAGTTTCCCGTCTACGTGCGCGGTGAGAGTGTAGAGCCGGGCAAGACGTTAACGATTCGAAACCTGGTCTTTTCCGTGGCCAAGGGGGGAGCGGTTGCCGAGCCCGTTTACAAGGCCGGCGATACGGTCTGGGCGCGTTTCGACATCACCGGCTACTTTCTCGCCGAGGATAATTCCTTTGACGTCGAGTCGTCGCTGGAAGTGACGGAAGGGGAGGGCGGTACCGAGAAGGTGCTGTTTCGCTTTGAATCGAGCGGCGAGCGGGGCCGGCCCTTCTACCCGCGGCGTCGGCTGCCGGCCGAGTTTCGTTTGGACCTCGATGATGACTTGGCGCCCGGAGAGTACACTGTGCTCATTTCGGTGTGGGACAAGCTCGGTGATGCGACTTTCGAATCGCGGCGGACGTTCACGGTGAAATAGCGGCGAGCCTCGGCCCAAGACGCCCCGACGGCCAAGCCCGACGCCGCGCAAGGTGGGGCAGGTCTCCAGGCCTGCCCATTCTTAGCCGCGCGCTCTTCATGCAAGCAGCCGAAGCGCAGCCGACCTGCGGGCCGTCTCAATCGTTCGACTGGATGTAAACTCTTTCGCCAGCCGTTACATCGGCCCGAATGCGATGTTCGGGCGGGGGGAGCGGGCAGGTGGCGTAGGGTGTGAAAACGCAGGGCGGGTTGTACGCCTTGTTGAAATCGAGTTCGATCGGTCCGGCTTTCGGGGGTAAATCCAGTTGCAGGAAACGGCCCCCACCGTAAGTTCCCTTGCCGTTGGTTTCGTCCCCGAAAACCAGCAAACGATTGTCTCCGTTGTCCATCGTGTCCATGGAGTAGGTTTCGCCGTCGATGGCGAAGACGATCGCTCCGGGGGACTGCTCTTCAAAAACCGTCCCCATGACGTTGGGGATTTCGATCGGCTTGGGTTCGTCGTAGGGCTCGTATCGCGCTTCGATCTTCCACGAAAGAGCGGGCGGGAAGTACTCGAGACCCGCGAATTTGGCGAGCAAGGGGCTTTCGATGTCACGCACGCGCACCGCTAAACGGCCGGTTCGCTCGATGACGTAGAGGCGCAGCGATCCCAGCTCAATCACGGTCGGCTTGCCCTCGGCGTCGGTCTTGAGGCTTTCGGGCGGGGCGGGCTTGCCGTCAAAGAGCATTTCGGCACCGTCAGCGGGGTGGAAGGTCGCTCGACCGTCGGCCACGACGAACTTCCCCGCATTGGGTGGAGCCTTTCCAGCGGGCAGGACGACGCGGTTTTCCTCTGTCGAGCCGACCGGGTTGTCGCCGTCGTCGAGCCAGGAGAGGCCGACCAGCGTCAGCCAGCCGTCGGGGGAGCGGAGGGCTTTCGCGCGGGTGCGGCGCCAGAGTTCGATTTCCTCGCTGTAGACGGGTTCGGCGTCAGTCATGGCGGGAGGGCGCGGATCGCACGCCGCTAGGGAAACGAACAGGCCGTAGGTAAACCAACGAAACCAACGGCTTGCGGGTCGGCGGCTTGCGGAGAGGAAGCTCGGTCCCATTTTCAGGGTGTTCTCTCTACAAATATAGCCTTGCGAATCGGAGCATGCGACCGCCGCTTGATTCGTCGCGGAGCGCGGCGGGTCCGTTTTACCGAGAATTTCACCCTCCCGGCGTTCCCTGTCGCGTTCAGTGCGTATAAGATGGAACATGCGCCCGGACGCGCGTGGGGGCAGGGATTCGTCAAATCCCTCCGGCACGCGGGACGCCCGGCGCGGTTCAGACAAGGAGAATGCCGCTTGCAGTGGGTTGAATACGAAAGTCCGCGGACGGTCGAGGAGGCGGTCAAGCTCCTCGCTGCCGGCAACGGACGCGCCAAGATCCTGGCCGGGGGGACCGATCTTCTGGTTCAGCTTCGGGCCGGGCGCGGCGACGCCGACGTTATTGTCGACGTCAAGAAGATCCCCGAGTTGATGGTCATCTCGCTCGATGCGTCCCAAGGGTTGACGCTCGGGGCGAGCGTGCCTTGCTACCAGGTGTACGAGAACGCCGATATCCAACGCGTTTATCCGGGCCTGATCGATACGACCTCGTTGATCGGAGGGATTCAAATTCAGGGTCGTGCCACGGTCGGTGGGAACCTTTGTAATGCAGCCCCGAGCGCCGATGCGATTCCGATTTTGATTGCGTATGGGGTAACGTGCCGGATTGCCGGGCCGAACGGCGTGCGTGAAGTCGCGGCCGAGGATTTTTGTACGGCTCCCGGACGAAACGTTCTGGAGGCGGGCGAGATGCTGGTGTCGATGCACTTCCCGGCGCCGGAAGAAAATTCCGGGTCCCGGTATTTGCGATTTATCCCGCGTAACGAAATGGATATCGCCGTGGCCGGGGTGGGCGTGAACGTTGTCCTCGACAACGGCGATTTCAAGTCGGCTCGAGTCGCGTTGGCATCGGTGGCGCCGACGCCGTTGTTTGTCCGCGAAGCGGGCGAAGCGCTGGCCGGGAAGCCGGTGAACGACGAAAGCATCAACGAAGCGGCCCAAATCGCCAAAGCCGCCGCCAAACCGATTACGGACATGCGCGGTACCGTCGAGTATCGCAAGCACCTATGCGAAGTGCTCACACGGCGGGCTCTGCACACTGCCGTTGCCCGAGCCCGAGGGACGGAATCTTAGATGCCGAACAAAGTACGGGTACAGACCACGATTAACGGCGAGGAGGCCGAGTTTCTCTGCGAGCCGCGCCAGAGCCTGCTCGAATGTCTGCGCGACATCCTGGGGCTGACCGGGACCAAGGAAGGCTGTAACGACGGCAACTGCGGGGCGTGCACGGTCATGTTGGACGGCCCCATCGTCACCTCGTGTCTGGTGCTAGGCGTCGAGGCCGAAGGCGCGGAGATTACGACGGTCGAGGGAATTGCCGTTGGGCAGGAGCTTCATCCGCTGCAACAGGCATTTCTCGAAGGCGCGGCGCTGCAATGCGGCGTCTGCACGCCGGGATTCCTGGTCGCCGCCAAGGCCTTGCTCGACAACGAGCCCGACCCCAGCGAAGAGCGTATCCGCTTTTGGCTGGCGAATAATCTTTGCCGCTGTACCGGGTACGACAAGATCATTCGGTCGGTCCAGGCGGCGGCCGCGGAGAAACAGGAGGCGAACGCATGAGCACGCAGAACTATGAACCCAACATGGTCCTCGCGACGAAGCACTACAAGGTGCTGGGAACCAGGCCGGTGCGGCACGACGGGGCCGACAAGGTCACCGGCCGCGCCCTGTACGGGGCCGACATCCAACTGACGGGGTTGCTGCACGGCGCGATCTTGCGCAGCCCGCATGCTCACGCGCGCATCAAGTCGATTGACACCTCCAAGGCCGAGGCTCTGCCGGGCGTCAAGGCGGTTGCAACATCGAAGGACTTTCCCGAGGCCGGCGACAAGATGGCCGTCACGGGGGAAGGTCCCTCTCCGCTGAAGTGGGTTCAAGGGAACATGTTGGCCATTGACAAAGTGCTCTACAAAGGCCACGCGATTGCCGCCGTGGCGGCCGTGAATATTCATGTGGCGCAAGAGGCTGTCGGGCTCATTGAGGTCGAATACGAAGTGCTGCCGCCGGTCTTGAATGCTCCCGACGCGATGGCCGACGACGCCCCGATTTTGCTCGACGATTTGAAGACGACCGAACTCGGGGAGAAGACCGACAAGGTCAGCAACGTGTCGAGCCATTACCGGTTCGAACTCGGAGACGCCGACAAGGGCTTCGAGGGAGCCGACATCGTTGTCGAACGCGAATTCGACACCTCGACGGTTCACCAGGGTTATATCGAACCGCACGCCGGAACGGCTCTGTGGAACAACGACGGCCGCGTCCAAGTATGGTGCAGCACGCAGGGCTCGTTCACCGTGCGGGGGGTGACGGCGACGGTACTGGGGTTGCCGGAATCGCGGGTCAAGGTGACGCCGACGGAGATCGGGGGCGGCTTCGGCGGCAAGATTCCGGTTTACTTGGAACCGGTGGCGGCGCTTCTTTCCAAGAAGTCGGGCAAGCCGGTCAAGATCGTCATGAGCCGGCAAGACGTGCTCGAAGGGTCGGGCCCGACGCCGGGTTCACACATCAACGTGAAAATCGGCGTGACGAACGAGGGCAAGATCGTCGCCGCGCAAGCCCGCTTGGCTTACGAAGCCGGAGCCTACCCGGGGGCGATGGTTGTTCCCGGCGGCATGTGCGTCTTCGCCGCCTACGACATTGAAAACGTCACGGTCGATGGCTATGACGTGGTCGTCAACAAGCCGAGCACCGCCGCCTACCGCGCTCCGGGCGCGACCAACGCGGCTTTCGCGACTGAAACCGTCATCGATGAAATTGTCGAACAACTCGGTGTCGACCCGATTGATTTTCGCCTCCAAAACGCGGCCAAGGAAGGCACGCGGCGCGCCGACGGGCCGAAGTATCCGCGCATCGGGTGCGTGGAATTGCTCGAAGCCATGAAGGCTCATCCGCACTATCAGACGCCGCTCGAGGGGCCCAATCGCGGACGCGGGGTAGCCATCGGCTTTTGGTTCAACGTGGGTCTCCAGTCCAGTTGCGCTCTCAGCGTCAACCCGGACGGAACCGTCGCGCTCGTCGAGGGCTCGCCGGATATCGGCGGCACTCGTACGTCGGTGTCGATGCAGGCGGCCGAGGTTCTGGGCCTGCGGGCGGAAGACGTTAATCCGACGGTGGTGGACACCGATTCGGTGGGATACACGGATCTGACCGGCGGCAGTCGCGTCACGCACTCCACGGGCATGGCCGCAATCCAAGCCGCTGAAGACGTCAAGCAACAAATGATCGTCCGCGTGGCCAAGTTGTGGGAAACCGAGCCGGACCAAGTCGAGTTCGAAGACGGCGTCTTCCGGTCGAAGTCGGACGCGGAGAAGCAGATGAGCTTTAAGGAAACGGCCGCGAAGGCGGCCTCGACCGGCGGCCCGATTGTTGGACGAGCGAGCGTCAACCCGAGCTCGGTGGGCGGGTCTTTTGCCGGCGATATCGTCGATGTCGAGGTCGACCCGGAAACCGGCAAGACCACCGTCCTGCGCTTTACCGCCTTCCAGGATGCCGGCAAGGCCATCCATCCGAGCTACGTCGAGGGACAGATGCAGGGCGGCAGCGTGCAGGGCATCGGGTGGGCGCTGAACGAAGAATATTACATGACGCCGGATGGCGTGATGGCGAACTCGAGCTTGCTCGACTACCGCACGCCCACGAGCTTGGATCTGCCGATGATCGACACGGTGATTATCGAGGTGGCGAACCCGGGGCATCCTTTCGGGGTGCGCGGCGTGGGCGAGGCGAATATTATTCCACCGCCGGCGGCGATTGCCAATGCGATTCATGGGGCGCTGGGCGTAAGAATGCGGCGGTTGCCGATGAACCCGGTCCGCGTGATGGAGTCGATTTGGGCCAAGAACGGCTCCGCGTAGGAAAGCTTATCCACGCCGGAAACGGCGCGGTCCGGCATCCTGATTTTGCGGCTAAAGGAGATTCTATGTCCGCGGCACAGACTGAAGCTACGCTTCTCCACCATTTGACGGCTTTCGGCGGCGGCGACGTCGACGAAATTTTGGCCGACTATACCGACGAAAGCGTCTTGATCACCCCGGACGGCGCCTTGCGCGGGTTGGCGGAGATTCGTCCCGTATTTGAAAACTTCGTCAAGATCCTGCCGCCCGGATCGGACTTTCAAATGATCAAGCAGGTGACCGAAGGGGAACTGGCCTATATTTTCTGGAAAGCGGAATCGGACCACGTTAGTATTCCGCTGGGAACAGACACATTCATCATTCGAGACAGCAAGATTGTCTTGCAGACCTTCGCCGGCACTATTGAGACGAAGGGGTAGGCGGGGCGGCCGAACACCTTGAGCCGCGAAGCGGCGGCAGGAACATAGCCCAGGGTGGAGGGAGGTGGGGCGGAACCCTGGGTACAGCCCCCAGCCCCGCGAGCCCTGAAAGGGCGGCAGGAACGCCCCCGACCTCCATTTTCGTGGCAGTGTTGTGAGTCCGGCGGGTTCATAGAAACCAGACTGTCCCAAGTTTTCTGAAATTTTCTGAATACGCCTCACCCGTTGTTGACCAGCTGCGACTTCCACCCATGCCGACGGTTTTCATTCCCGCGATGATGCAGAAGTTGACCGCCGGGGAGGCGAGCATCGAACTCGACGGGACCAATGTCCGTGAGCTGGTCAAGAATCTCGACAAACGCTACCCGGGATGCCGCGATTGGCTGGTCGACGGCACGGAGTTGAAGCCGAACATTTCAGTTGCCGTCGACGGGGCCATCACGCCGATGGGCCTGCTCGAGGAAGTCGACCCAGACAGCGAAGTCCACTTCGTCGCCGCTCTGGCCGGCGGCGCCGACTCGGCCGCCGTTCCCCGCTGATTGAGTAAGTTCGGTGCCTCTGGAGCTAGATTCGGTGCCTGTCACCGGTCTATCCTCCCCGATCTATCCTCCGATCTATCTCCGTCACCGATCTATCCAACCTTGTTCTTCCGTGCCCCGCCCGCCCCTCGCCGGGTGTCACCCTGCCTTGAGCATAGTGGGCGTGTCAAGCGACCGGGCCCGGAGTGGTGCGTGACATCAATCGTGACATCAATAAGGAAGAAATGGCGGCGTGGGCGCGAGCCTCTCGGGGGTCTTCGGATTTGCTGCTCGCTTGGGCCGTGGCTGAAGCCTGAAGGGGAAGGCCGCTGAAGCGGTCTAGTCGTCCGGGGGCGCCGTTCACACCGGCCCTGAGAGCCGGCCTATTTGGGCAGCCCAAGCCCGGTGACCCGGGCTCCGCGTGGCGTTGATTCCAATAGCGTTAGGCTGTTCTTGGGTTCGTTTCGCATTTTTGGTTTGGACGGTTGCCGGGGTCTGACCTGGGTGGAGTGATTGGCAACGCAACTGTGTGGGCGGGTGAGGCCGCAGGTTCTCCCTCGGGGCCATGGTATATCATGCAACGCATTGATTCCAATATCTTTAGGTCGATCTTGGGTTCGTTTCGTATTTCCCCCTTTTGGTGTTGAACGGCCCCCTTGGGTGTGCTGTTTGGGTGGCATCTCCGGCTGGCGCTCGGAGCGGGGAGTAGGCCGAGGTTTGGCGGCTCCAGTTTGCTCGGAGCGGGGCTGCTCGGACCCGGGCTGCTCGGAGCCGGGGTATTTGCGGCTAAGTTGTTGATATGGCTTGCGATGGGGTTTTTCGGCCTGTGGGCTCTTGGGTTCGTTTGGTCGAGTCTGCCGGGCTGAGGACTCCTCGGGTTGCGACGGCTTCGGGCGAGGCTCGGGACCGGGGCGAAAGCGGGGAGATCTTGGCGCGGCTTGGGGAGCATGGCGGCGAGGTTGCGCACGGCGGACTCGGGGAGCCGGTTTAGCGAGGATTTGTCATGTGAGGCCGGCTGCCCGATTTGTCCGACTTCTTCTAAAGTGTTGATATGGTGTGACATGCCGGCTGGATCATCTTCGAGAATCGGCTTCGTTTCGTAGGAATTTGTCGGGCCTTTTGTCGGCTCTTTTTTTCTCCTTGGCTCGCCGCCGCAAGTCTTCGACTTGGGGCTCCGTGCTCAGGATAGCGGGCTTGTCAAACCGGCTTGGCTCGGTTCGGGACAATCGGTGATTCGGCAGGAAAGTCGTTGTCTGTGTCCCCGATCTCGCCCCCCGATCTCGCCCCAGGATAACGGGCTTGTCCAGCCGCTTTTGCCAGAGTTGAGAACGGTAGTATCGGACCGGGTCTGGCCGAGCTTCGAGAGCTGTCCACGATCGTGTGTCCCCGATCGTGCCCACCGACCCACCCCAGGCCCGCGAACGACCGGCTTGCCGGTCGTTCGCCCGGGAGGAGGTTGCGGGTTGGGACTGGATGCCGGTCCTTACGGACCGGCCCAGTATTAATTCGAGACGCGTGAACGGTGTCGGGAGGCTTTCTACTACGACGCCTGTTCGCGCCGGCCGGGTGAAGATTCTTTATTCGGTGGCTGTCACCGATCTCCCCCCCCGATCTCCCCCCGATCTCCCGTCACCGATCTCCCGACCGATCTCCCGCAAGAGCAGCACGAGCGCCGATCCGCTGGCCACCGTCGTCACGCCTTGGGGCAGCGGCGGATTCTCGAAAGGCTACGACCGAGAGCCCCGGTACCACTACCACGGCTACCGTGAGATGACCGGCATTATTACCGCGAGGGACGCCACTACCCGGGCAAACGCTATTTCAAGCAGGGCGTAAGTACCTGAAGCGCCACCGCCGCGCGCACGGGCGCGGATACAGGCACGCACACCGATACCGACATCACGACTATGATCACCGGCGACATGATGCGATGAGAGGGATCGGACTTTCCCGTATTTTCAAATCATCGCGTGAAGGCGTACAACGAGCTTTCCGTTCGAACGTAGAGAGTGTCGTCCACAATTGCCGGAGTAGCCGCGATCGGCTCTTGGATGGTCGTGGATAATCTTCCAACCCTCGACCCCTTTGCGGAGCACCAAGGTGAAAATCCCCGACGCCGGCCCGCCCGCCTCGGCGTCCCTCGCCAAACGAAAACGGCCGATCACAATCGCCACCCGCTCGCCAACCAAGCGAACATCAAGGTCGGTAAAGGCCACTTCCCCCATCCCGGCCGGACCCGGGTAGCGCTGCCGATAGCTCGCGAGAATGGCGGCGTAGCCTTTGAGAATCTTGGCGCCTACATAGGCGGTTTGCGGAGAGTCTTCATAGCTCGCCATGAAGCCGGCGATGTCTCCCCGGTTCCAGGCCTCGGCTTGGGCTTGGAGCACGGCTTCGATCGCGTTCTCCTCCGAAGACTGCGAGCAGATTCCGAGCGCGGCGAAAACAAGAGTCAGGGCGACTACGGCCCCAGTTGTACATGTCATGGCGAGCGTCAGCCTAACACAGGCCGAATGCAGTCGGCGTTTCGCCCGACCGACCGACGCAAATCCATGTCTGACTACTTCGAACGCAGCCTGATTGTCCCGCCAACGATTTCATTAGTCGGTTTTGGACGGGTCCGCGCTACGCCTCCTCAACTCCCCGATTCCGGGTTCAAAAGGATTTCGATCTGCGGGTTGAGCAGCCGCTGCACTTCGGGGTCGTCGAGGTCGGCCGCGCGGATCACGCGCGTCGGCGAATCAATATGCTTCGGCGGCGTCTCGCCTCTCAGCTTTTGGATCACCGTCTCCACGCCTAGAAATCCCAAATTGAAGGGGTCCTGAACGACTAACGCGTCGATCACCCCGTCCCGCAGGCTCTTTTCGAGGGTCGGGCCCGAGTCAAAGCCGACTACCTTGATCTTGCCGACCATACGTCGCGCTCGAATCGCCTGCGCCGCCCCCACCGAGGCCGCTTCGCTCGAGCAGAATAGGCCTTCGAGCTCGGGATGCGCCGTCATCATGTCCTCGGTGACCGTCATCGCGCGGGCTCGGTCGGTCATGCAGTATTGCTGGTTGACAATCTTCAACCCCGTGAACTCGTCGCGTAGCGCCTCCTCGAAACCTCTCTCGCGATTCATGGTCGAATCACTACCGGTAATGTGCTTGACCATGGCGATGTTGCCTTCACCGCCGAGCAAACCGCTGAGCGTCTCGGCGGCCTTCACGCCCGCCGCGTAGTTGTCGGTGACCACAAACGAGACGTACTTGTCGGTATTAACTCCCGAATCGAACACCGTCATCGGAATACCGGCCGCAGCGGCGCGCTCGACCACGTTCACCAGCGCCGTCTGGTCCGAGGGAGAGATCACAATGCCGGCGACATGCTGGTTGATCATCGATTCGACAATCTGAATCTGGCGGGCATAATCGGTTTCCTGCGGCGGTCCGTTCCACAAAATCTCGACATCGTATTGCCGTCCGGCGGTCATCACGCCGGCGTACACCGATTGCCAGAAGATCGAGTTGACCGCCTTGGGCGCGACTCCGATTACGGTTTTCGTCGAGCGGTTGCAGGCAAGCGACAGCGTCGCCCCGAGACTGGTTAGAAACTTTCTTCGGTCCATGATGTATACATTACAAGACGCAATGGGAAACGCATACGCGGCTACTGAGCCCCGAGTGCAAGCGACGGGCCCGGTCGTCCGATCCAACCCGGACCGGCCTCCCATCGAAAGCCGACACCCATGACTACCGGCTCATTACGTGCTTAAGCTCGTGACGTCCTCCCAGCCCCCGCTTTCCCAAGATCGTACCATGGCGGCGTTCACTTCCGCCACCGCCAGCGCCTCGGCGAATCCCGGCCGGCCCTGCCTTCCCGCCGCGACCGAGCGCAAAAACTCGTAGGCCTCGATCGTCTTGAGATCTTCGTACCCGATCCCGTTTCCGTCACCCGGGTTGAAATTTCCGTGATAGGGGTACTGATCGCCCGCGATCAGCCGTGTGTAGCCGTCGTGCAGGCCGTCTTCGCCGGGCAGATAAAGGTCCAACTCGTTCAAGCGTTCGAAATTCCATCCCGCGGCGCCGTTGGTGCCGTTGAGCTCAAAGGCCATCTCACATTTCGGCCCGAAAATCGCCCGCGAAACCTCGAACGTCCCCTGTGCGCCGTTGGCGAACTCGACCAAAGCGCCGACGTAGTCTTCGTTGGTGACCTCGCCCGCGGGGTCGTCGGCGCCGCCGAGCGAATAAAGCGTCCCCACGCCCGGGGTCGGCAACGGCCTTTGCTCGATAAACGTGTCGTGATTGGCGACCACCCGCTTCACCGGCCCGATCAAGCTATGCGCCATGTCGACAACATGCGACATCAAATCGATCACCGCGCCGAAGCCGGCCAAGTCACGGTCAAAGCGCCAAGTCAAACGGCTGCGTGGGCTGCTTCCGTACATCGAAAGGAAGCGGCCGCGGTAATGATTGATCTCCCCGAGCTTGCCCTCCGCGATCAGTCGACGCGTGTGGACCACCAACGGGGCCCAGCGGTAGTTGAAACCGACGAAGCTCAGCACGCCGGCCCGTCGACCGGCGGCCTCGATGGCAGCGGTTTCCTCGGGATTGCGACCCACCGGCTTCTCGCAAAAAATGTGTTTGCCGGCTTCGGCCGCTGCCCGCACGAGTTCGACATGCAGGTGGTTGGGCGCGGCGATGCTGACGACCCGCACTTCGGGATGTTCGACGAGTTGTCGCCAGTCCGTCGTTGTCTCCTCGAAGCCGATTGCCCGGGCGGCCTGCTCGGCCCGCGCCGCGACGTCATCGGCGCAAATCACCAATCTCGGCTCGATGTCCGCCTCGGGAAAACGCAAAGGGATCTGGCGGTATGAGCGGCTGTGTACCTGCCCCATCCAACCCATCCCAATAACGCCGATACCGATCTTGTGAGCCATGGTTAAACTCACCGGCCATGCGCGGAAGTCCAGGCTCCCGCCTCGTGCCGGTGCCGCCTATTTTCCCATATCAAATCACGCACTAGCCCGGGGCCTTCCCGATTCCACCTCTCATGGTTCCGACGTCCGCTCGATAGGCGCTCGGTCCGTTCCCCACTTATTCATTGTTGAGTGACCGCATCGCGTGGCGATGCGGCTCTGTTTGGCAAGTGGTTTCCCGCGCGCCAGCAGCTCGACGCCTTCCCAACACGGTCGGGGAAACGCGCCTTTTCACGTGGTCTGAGTACTAGACTGGACCTCCCTCGCCCAATAGCTCGAAGAATCGCGCCACTGAATGGATGGCCTTGTAGTAGTTGTCGAGGTGGAATTTTTCGTTGGGAGAATGCAGCCGATCGTCGGGCAGCCCGAAGCCTATCATGGCCGTCGGGATTCCCAAATGTGTCGCGATGTCGCCGACGACCGGGACCGAGCCTCCCGAGCGAATGTACACCGTCTTGCGGCCGAACACTTCCTCGAGTGCTTGCGCCGCCTTCGCGACCGCCGGATGATCGGGGCTGACCAGTGAAGCCGGCGCCGACGAGATCACCCGAATCTCGATCTCGATGCCCGCCGGAGAATTGTCCGCGACAAATTCCCGTACGGCCTGGAGAATCTTGTCGGGGTCCTGATCCGGGACCAGTCTTATGCTGACCTTGGCCACGGCCTTGGCGGGAATGACGGTCTTGCCTCCGGGGCCTGTGAAGCCGCCGCCGATGCCGTGCACCTCGAAGGTCGGCCTTGCCCAGGTGCGTTCAAACACGGAACGATCCGGCTCGCCGGTCAATTGCGACGCGCCGATTTCGGCGGTGAGGTAGTCGGCCTCGTCGAAAAGCAGCCCCGCCCAGCTTTCTTTTTCAGCCGCGGCCGGGTCGCGAACATCGTCGTAGACACCGGGAATCCGGATCACCCCCTGGGCGTCCTTGCAACGGGCGAGCAACTCGACCAGTCCAAACACGGCGTTGGGCGCCGTACCGCCGTACAGCCCGGAATGAAGATCACGGTCAGGGCCCCGGGCTTCCCATTCCATGTAGATCATGCCGCGCAGCCCGGTGCAGAGGGTCGGCATCCCGGCGGCGTACATGGCCGTGTCGGAAACCAGCGCCACGTCGGCCCGCAGCCGCTGTTGGTTGGCCGCGACATAGGCCGCGACGGTTTCGCCGCCTACTTCCTCTTCGCCCTCGATCAGAAACTTCAGGTTGACCGGCGGCTCGCCGTGCACCGCGCGCAAGGCCTCGACGGCCTTGATGTGCGCGAACATCTGGCCCTTGTCGTCCGACGCGCCGCGGGCGTAGAGATCGCCGTCGCGAACGGTCGGCTCAAACGGCGGACTGATCCATTCGTCGAGCGGGTCGGGCGGTTGGACGTCATAGTGCCCGTAACACAAGATCGTCGGTTTGCCGGCAGCGTGAAGCCAATCGGCATAGACGAGCGGGTGCCGCCCGCCCTCGACGCCCGAAACCGACTCGGGTTGAATCATCTCGACGTTTTCGAGACCCGCCTCGCGCAGGCTCGCCGCGACGAAATCAGCCGCGCGCAGGATGTCGGCTTTGTTTTCCGGCAGCGTGCTGATGCTTGGAATGGCGAGGTATTGCTTCAGCTCGTCGAGAAAGCGTTCACGGTTTTCGTCCAGAAAAGAGGGCAGGGAAGTGGACATGGTTAACGCGTATTATAGGGGTCCAAAGTGAGATCGTCGATGCGTTCCTCGGCGGTTGGAGATTCCCCTGGCATGGTTCCTAACAGAATCAGAAGGTCAGTACCCTTCCCTGTCAGGATTGCGTCGAGCGATGGGTCGTACTCGAACGTGACGTCAGGTGTGATCAGTAAGAATAGACGAGGACAGCCACCGAGTTCGCCAGGTCTCAGCTCTCGATGGCCCCTATTTGATGAGGGCACAGGCTGCCGAAGGCAGCCTGTGGACGCGCGCCGCCTTCTCGTCACTTCTGATTCCTGTCACTTACTGAATCGCCACACCTACCATGTTAGTTCGCTCTCCGCCGACTTCCAACACGACTGGTACTGGACCTCGTCCTACCAGTACACGTGGAAGAGGACCGATGTTGGCTTGGTCTTCACCGTCGAACTGACCCTGAGCCACGGCGGCCAAGACAGGGACGCTGATCCCACCGACGTATGCGGCCAGCCGCGCGTGTGAACCCAAGCGGAACCCGGTGCCGAACAGTATCAGGTACACCTGGTCGTCGGGCGGATCCAAGTCAATGGCCTTGGGGCTGAGATCTTCATTAAAAACCAGATCCAGGGTTCGAGCTCCGTTTCCATCGATGCGGAGGGACAGAGCCGCCGCGACTCCCGAGCCCTGTGCGTTAGCCGTGTACAGCCCCGGGCCGAGTCTCCCGATCTCGACCTCTCCCGTGCTCACCGAACCGGTTCCACTGTGGACAGTAACTACGGCGAAGCCGAGCGCGACTGCTGCCGGCATGAGGTAGTTGATTTGAGTCGGTGCGACATAGAACAGCTGAGCGAGATGAGTGACACCTTCGCTGTCCGTTACTTCGACCCGAGTGCCTCCCAGTTCAGTTGGTAAGGGGGATTCCTCGGCGATTACGACCCCAGACGCGAGATCCTGACCGAACCCAGAGACGATCGAGTCCGGCGTCACCGGCTCTCCCACGGCGTAACTAGCCGAATTGAGGCTGGCAAAACCATTCGTAGCCGACGGTGGCCCGCACTCCGGGTCAAGAACTGGAGATGCCGGACTCGGGGGCGGCTTGACCGCGATTTGGATTGTGGGTTCCAGACCGATCATCCAGTTCCACAGAAGCTCGTGGTAGCTCAACGGGGCTCCACCCCTGTCCGGAGTGACCTTTGGGTCGAAGAACAGTGCGTTGTTAAGGAGACCCCCATGGTTACCGCAAAGCGGCGCGTAGATACCGGGTTGGACGGTTATCTCCTCGGACTCGATCGAACCTCCGGGCATCGGAATGTCCTTCAGCGCCGAGATCTGGTCATGCATGTAGCGGGCAAAATCGGCCTTACTCTCAAACCGCGAGAGATCGATGTGTTTAAAGGCATTGATATCGACCAAATCCATGTGCATGAAGAACGGCGTCGTCATGTGGTTCATCTGGACGAAGGAGGTGTCAAGACAGAGGGCTGCCTGACCGGGGTGGCCGGCGACGCACGACACGTCGGGTCGGTGGTCTGCCGTTTGCTGATCGACGCCCTTGGCAGAGACCCCTGACTGCTGGGCGAGGAAGTCCTCGGCTTCCGGGCTTAGCGGCAGGAAGGCTGCGTCCGGGACGGCGCGAAAAACGAGGTCCGGATTCGTCGCCGTCAGTTGATCGCGGAGGCGGTCGGCGTTGTGACGCACGCCGTTGGCGCCCGCTGACGTACCGGCCAATAGGATATCTTCGGCTTCATTGATATCCGGCAGCAACGGTTGGCCCTCATCGTCCGCTACTCCGCCTTCCAGCTCTGCGATGATCCCCTTCACGATGTCTGAACCCTTGAAATGCAGCGAGTAGGCTCGGTTAGGGTCGTCAGGATGTTCCAGGACTTTGTCGAGCACGGACCGGTGCCAGCTGTCGGACTAGCAATAGTAGGCGAAAACTTGATTACGGTCGCCGAATCTGTTGCTGGTGCGGCGCAGCAACAGGCCCCCAGTGCCGATCGTATCCGGGGCGTTCATGGTCGACATTTTCGAGGCGCCGAAGGCGTCGCGACCGCACCACCGATCGCTGCAAGATTCATAGTTGCTGCAGCCGCCGCCGCCTTGAAGAAAGATGACCCACTTGTTCGCCTCGGCCGGAGCGTTCGGGTTCGCACCGCGTACGTAGATCACGGCCGGGGAGCCGTCGTTGCAAACGGCATCCGGGGACGACAAAGTGATCTTGACCAACTCCTTTCCAGGGGGCGTTCTGCCTCGACCGATCGTCGCCGGAAAGCCGGTGGGGGTATTGCAGATGCCGGCCTCCAGAATCGGCAGCGGACTCGACTGGTCGTGAGCTGGGTCTTCGTCCATGAGCAGCGCCAAAACACAAAGTCCCCATACGACCGCGAGTTTCTTCATAAGGTCCTCATTTCCCGCTATTCCACTCGCTCTACGGCGAGCATTGGCGGCTTCGGATCCGAGCAAAAGGCGCCGTCCGCACCACCAATAGGGTCCGCGGCAAGAGCGCTCGCCGGTCCGACTGGGGCCGACGGCAGCCAGCGTGCCGCCACGGCCGATGTTCCTCAGTAAGCCATCGGGCGTGTTGCAGGCCCGGGCTTCTTCAACCGGGATTTCCGTTTTGGCTATCCCGAGATGAGTTAGGGTAGCCGAGCGAGGGCGCTGATGCAACAGTTTTCGGCTCCGCTCACGTTCGATGCCCCGTTCCGCTCCGCTCCGGCCTTTGAATGCTGCCTGATCCTGGGCTTGCGGTGCACCCGAGGGCTTTTGGCCGACACCTCTCCGACGCCGCCCTTCGCGGCAACCCTGCGTGCGCTGCTTGTTCTGGCCCCTTGCCGCTACCCTCCCGGCGGCGGCAACGCCCAGATGCGTCCCAGCATCTCGCCGAACAGCCGTCGGTTCAGATGCCCTTCGGCCAACAACAGCCAGTAATACCGAGCATGCTTGACCAGCCGACCGCCTGTCTTCATCAGCCGGTGCTGCAGACTCGTCAGTGACCAGCTCTTGATGCGCTGCGGCAGCCCCAGCCGCCTCCAGAGGTTACCGAGGTTGTAGGCCGGCACCGCGAGTTGCAGCCGTACCTCGTTCGCCCGAAAACGGTGGCATGACAGCCGCGTCCAGTTGGTCGCCTGTTTGCCTTCTTTGATCCATTGCTCGGCCGTGCCGCGCTTGTTGTAGAAGCGCACCAGCGAACGACTCGGCAAGCTCATGCTCGTCACGATGAATCCGACGCGCGGGAATAGCTCGCCCTGGTGATGCTCGACCTTGGCGACAACCCGCCTCGCCTTCGACCAACTCTCCGTGAAAATCCGGGCCAAATTGCCGACCGGCAGCGTGCCTTGTCGGACTCTCACTACGGACTCACCCGCATTTCTCATCGCCTGACGGGCCTCTCCCGCACTTTGCCTCGCCACGCGATGAGAAAACCGGACTAAGCATGATTGGGCGGCGGAAAGCGCTCTCCCAGCTTGATCATGGCATCGTATTTCGTCGTGACCCGACCCTCCAACTGTTCCGTCTCGACCCATTCCAGCATTTCCCTAAACACCGGACCAGGGCGGTATCCGGCCGCGATCAGGTCATCCCCGCGAACCAGCCGCGGCGGACGCAACTCCGATTCGGGTATCTCAGCCACCTTCTCTCGCACAAACTCATAGTTCCCCAGCATCCCGTGGCTCGCCACGCAGTCGAGGCGGTGCAACTCCATGTGCTCGTCGAAGCCGTCGGTCTGAAGGAAGCGCTTGAGGCGGCCCGTGCGCATCTCGGTGACGTGTCCGAAACGCATGTGGTTGGCGACCAGCGCGAGGATTCGCTCGATCTGTTGGTTGGAGAAGCGCAACCGAGTGAGAATTTCCTCGGCCAGCTTGACCCCGACTTCAACATGACCGTGGAACCGAATGCGGTCGGCGAATTCGATCGTTTCGGGTTTGCCCACGTCATGCAACAGCGCGCCCCACGCCAGCGTAACGCTCGGGTCGCGGAGATTGTCGAGCAGCAGCAACGTGTGTGTCCACACATCGCCTTCCGGGTGATGCTCGGGCGCTTGTGGGACGCCCCGCATCTTCGCCGCCTCGGGCAACACGGCTTCGAGCAAGCCTGTCTCGTCGAGCAGGGCAAACGCCTTGTGCGGCGCGCCTTCGGTCAGCATGGCGTTCAGCTCATCGCGAATTCGTTCGGCCGAAATCTCGACGATCTCGGCAGCGTGCCTCTCGATCGCGCGGCGGGTCTCGTTTTCGATCGAAAAGCCCAGCCGAGCCGCGAATCGCACCGCCCGCAACAGGCGCAATTTGTCCTCGCCAAACCGACGTTCGGGATCCCCGATGGCCCGGATGAGCTTAGCTTCGAGGTCTCCCCGCCCGCCGACATAGTCGAGACAAACCTCTTCAACCGGATCGAAGAAAAGTCCGTTGATTGTGAAGTCGCGCCGCCCGGCATCGTCTTCGGGGCTGTTGGTGAAGCGGACGTCCGCGGGCCGCCGCCCATCGTGGTACTCCCCCTCGCGGCGGAACGTGGCCACCTCGACGCCCGCTTCGACGCCGCGAACCAAGATCACGCCGCACTTTGCTCCGATTGCCAACGACCCCGGAAAACAGCTTTGAATCTGCTCCGGGCGGGCGTCGGTCGCCACGTCGTAGTCACCCGGTTCACGACCCAATAACCGGTCGCGCACGCAACCGCCCGCCCAATAGGCCGTGTGACCGCCGGCTTTCAGGCGGCGGATCACGCTTAGAGCCAGGGCGCGCGGGGTCATCGCCTGTCTTCGCCGGAACCCGCCCCGGCGTCCTCGACCAGCCGATACACCTCGCTCTTCGGCAGGCCTAATTCACGCGCGGTTTGCTTGATCGCGGGCATTCGATCGGCGCCGGCCGCCATCAGCTCGGCTACCCGGGTTGGCGCTTCTCCCGGAACGGGCCGTGCCCTTTCGCCCCCGCCGATCAGCAGTGTAATCTCCCCTTTAACCGCCGGGCGTTGTTCGAGCAGGGCCGCGATCTCCGCCGCCGTGCCTCGCAGAAACTCTTCGTGCAACTTCGTCAACTCGCGCGCCACCACCACCGGCCGCGGGCCGAGCAGCTCGGTGACATCAGCCAATGTAGCCCGGATGCGCCGCGCCGACTCGTAGAAAACCGTCGTCGCTTCCTCGTGCCGGATGGCTTCGAGAACATTGCGGCGGGCCGATTTCTTGGACGGCAGAAAACCCTCGAAACGAAAGCGGTCGGTCGGCAATCCCGAGGCCGCGAGAGCGGTTTCGACCGCCGTCGGACCGGGAATCGGCACCACCGGTATATCGCTTTCGATCGCCGCTCGGACGACGCGGTAGCCCGGGTCCGATATGCCCGGCATGCCGGCGTCGGAAATGACCGCGATGCTTTCACCTCGGCGTACCCGCTCGATCAATTCCGCCGAGCGCTGCTGTTCATTGTGCTCGTGGTAGCTCAGCAGCGGCTTGTCGATCTCAAAATGGGCCAACAGTCTCCCGCTGTGGCGGGTGTCTTCACAGGCGATCCGATCGACTTGCCGCAGAACGGCAAGCCCGCGCGGGCTCAGGTCCTCCAAGTTCCCGATCGGCGTGGCGACAAGATAGATCGTGCCGGGCATGAGAATGGCGGAAGCGCGGCTCGGCCCCCACAGCTGATTGTAAGAGGCTCCGAGGCCGTGCCGCTCGATGCGCCGGCAGTGCGCTCAGACCCGGGAATAGAAGGGCGCGGCGCCGGCCGTCCGATGCCGCTCCAGGAAAGCGTCATAACCCGCCGAGTCGAGCGGGGGCGCCACCACATGCCCCTGGATGCGGTCGCAGGCGACACTCCCCAAGAACGCCAGATCGTCTTCGGTCTCCGCGCCGGTTACGGCTACGCTGAAGCTCATATCATGGGCCAGTTCCACAATGCCCGACGTGGAAGTCGGACCCGCCTGGGCGCCGTCCGCCTGATGCACGAGCGAAACGTCAATCTTGACGCCGTCGATCGGGAAGCGCCGCAAGTAGATCAGCGAAGAGTAGGCTCCGCCGAAATTGTCGAGGTCGATGCGAACCCCGAGCGCAACCAGTTCGCGAACTCGTTCCAGGACATCGGAGCCGCCGCGCGCGAGAGTATTCTCGCTCAACTCCAGTCGCAACCATTCCGGATCCGTTCCCACGTCGCGCAACACTTCCCGGATCATCCCCATAAATTCGGGTCGGCGAATCTCAGCGGACGAAACGTTGACCGAAATCGGCAGGGGCGAGCGGTTTTGCTCCCAAACCCGTGCCTGACGGCAGACCTGTTCCATGATCCATCGGCTCAGGGTAAGGATGTTGCCCTTTTCCCCCACCGCGTGGATGATGTCGCGGGTTGCTATCCAGCCGCGTTGCGGATGATTCCATCGCAGCAGCGCCTCCACGCCAATCGGTTCTCCGGTCGAGGGTAGCGCGAAGGGCTGGTACTGAAAGCCGAATTCGCCGCGCTCTAAAGCTTCGCTCAGCCGTCGTTCCGACCCGAGAACCTCAAGATCCTCGGCATAACGACTGCTGTCGAAGATCTCGTATTGCGCCGGCCCCCGCGCCTTCGCGCGGTACATGGCGGCATCGGCGTCGCGCACCAGGTCGGCCGGTTGCTCGTAATCGTCCGAGGCGATCGCAACGCCGATCCCCGCCGCGACCACAACTTCCCGGCGGCCGCAGGGGAACGGCGTGGAAAGTTCCTTTTGGATGCGCCTTGCCACGATCACGGCGTCGGAAGGGCTGTCGATCTCTCGCAACAGAACGCCGAACTCGTCACCGCCCAAACGAGCCACTTGATCCCCGGGACGGATGCATTGGCGAAGCCGATCAGCGACCCCGGCCAGCAAGCGGTCGCCCACCTGGTGTCCGAAATTGTCGTTGACCGACTTGAAGCCGTCCAGATCCACCATCAGCAAGGCGAACAGCCGATCGGAGCGTCGCTGAGCGCGCAGAGCGGTGCGCCGCAATTGAGATTCAAACTCCGAGCGATTCGGCAGTCCCGTTAACGCGTCATGGGAAGCTTCATAGCGCAGTTTATCTTCCGCCTGTTTGCGGTCGGTGATGTCGCTTTGGGAGCCGACGATCCGCGTGGGTTCGCCGGATTCCGAACGGAGGGCAATGCCGCGGCTGTGCATCCAGCGATAGCGCCCGTCACGGTGGAGCAAACGATGCTCCATCGAGAAGCGGGCGGCGCCGCGGTGAAGATGATCGGCCAGCTTCCCGAGCAGATGACCCAGATCTTTACGATAAACCCGGTCCAACCATTCATCGGGTTCGTGGCCGATTTCGTGATCGGCGAACCCGAGCATCGATTTCCAGCGAGGGCAGAAGTAAATCTCGTTTGTTTTCAGGTCCCAATCCCACAGACCGTCGTCAGTCGCTCGGGCGGCGAGAGCGTACCTTTCCTTACTTTGCTGGATTTCCGACTCCATGTTGGACGCTCTGTCGCCGACCCGCGATCGGGACGACGCGTCCCGGTCGCGCCGAAACGGGCGCGTCCAGCATTTATCTTAAGAAAGTAGGAGGACCAACACAGCCGGCCTTCCGTATCTGATTTGATAAGAAAGTTACCGTAGGCGCAAGGACCTGTTTTACTTACTCTCCAGCGAGCCTCTCAGGGTCGACTGTGCACTGAGCCGGATCAGGCTCTCCGTGTCGGGCTCGGACTCTTGACCGTCGAAGTGCTCTCGGAGTACGTCGCTGACGGCCCGGCGGTCGAGAGGCGGGTATAAGACGCGTCCCTGCACCTGGTCGCAGTTCTGTGTTCGAAGGAACTCGAGCTGTTCCTGCTGTTCGACTCCTTCGAAGATTACCTTGATGCCAAGGTTGTGGGCGAGCGCGATAACGGCGCCCGCGATGGCGCGGTCTTCTCGGTTCGAAGTCAGCTCGCTGGCGAACGACTTGTCAATCTTGAGGCAGCTGATCGGGAAACGCCGCAAATAGGTGAGCGATGAATACCCGGTGCCGAAATCATCGAGGAGAATCTCGACGCCAAATGAGGATATGCGGCGCAAGACCTCCGCGGTCGCCTCGGTGTTGCCCATTAGACCGCTCTCGGTCAACTCGATCTGCAGCGACTGCGCGTCGACGCCGGTTTCGCGCAGCGCGGCGGTAACCGATTCAAATAGATCAATCGACTTGATCTGGCGTGGCGAGACGTTGACCGAAACCGGCACCCGCCCCAATCCCGCGTCTTCCCAGTCCCGTACCTGCCGGCAGGCTTCTCGCAGGACCCATTCGCCGATAGGAATGATGAGCCCGGTATCCTCGGCGATCGGGATAAAAGTGCCCGGCAGCATGAGCCCTCTTTCGGGGTGTTGCCAACGCAGCAGAGCTTCGCAGCTCATGATGCGCCCCGAGGCGAGCGAAACAATGGGTTGATAGTGGATCTCAAACTCGCTGCGTTCGAGTGCCCGCCGCAGCGAGGTTTCCAGTTTGAGCAGTTCGACGGCTCGAATGTGCATGGCCTGGTTGAACGTCTCGTAACGGGCCTTGCCCAGCGATTTGGCGCGGTACATGGCGGCGTCGGCGTTCCGCAGCAGCTCAACCGGCGTTTCTTCCCGGCCGGTCCCGAACGCAATGCCGATGCTGACCGCGGCGAAGACTTCCTGGTCGCCGACCTTGAAGGATTGGGTAAGGGTGGCTTGCAGACGCTCCGCGATCTTCCTCGCTTCGGCTTCGTCGGCGAGGGAGGTGAGAAGAACCGCGAATTCGTCTCCTCCGAATCGAGCGATCACATCATACGGACAGACCGAGGCCGCCAGCCGTTCGGCAATCGCCGCCAGCAAATGGTCACCGGCCGTATGTCCCAGACTGTCATTGACGACTTTGAAGCGGTCAACATCGAGGAACAGGACGGCGAACAAGCGGTCCTCGCGGTGCCGAGTCGAGACCGCCGCTTCCAGCCGCCGCAAGAAATAGGTGCGGTTCGGCAACCCGGTGAGCGGATCGTGCAGCGCCTTGTGAAGTAGTTGCTTTTCGGCCTTCTTTCGGTCTGTAATGTCACTTTGCGAGCCCACCAACCTTACCGGCTTGCCCTGGCCGTCACGGACGGCCACGCCGCGGGTCAACATCCAACGGAAGCTGCCGTCGCGGTGCCGCACACGCTGCTCAATTTCCAACTGCGGCGCCTCCCCTTCCAGATGGTCCTTGACGGCCTGAGTTAACGAAGCAAGATCGTCGGGGTGAACGCGGCTCATCCATTCGCTCGGCCTTCCCGGCAACTCGTCTTCGTTGTAGCCCAACGCCATCTTCCAACGCGGGGAGTAATAAACCCGGTCCGTCAGCAAGTCCCAGTCCCACAAACCGTCATTCACGGCTTGCGCCGCCAAGGCATAGCGCTTCTCGCTTTCCCGTAAAGCTTGCTCGGCACTCTGTCGTTCCGAGACATCTCGCACGATCGCCGTGAACATCGGACGGCCGTCGAACTCCATCCGGCTGACCGTCAACTCCAACGGAAACTTCCGCCCGTCGCGGCGCAATCCGATCAGTTCACGACTCCCGAAAAATTCGCTGCCGGCGCCGCTGAGAGCCGCGAAGTCAGGGCACTCCGGCATCAGCTCGTTGACATGGCGGCCCCGGGCGCGTTCCGCCGGGCAGCCGAAAAGACGCTCGGCGCCCGGGTTGAACGTCTCGATGAGACCTTGTCGGTCGAAAGTAATAATGCCGTCCGGGGCTTGATCAATAACGGCGCGGATGCGCGTCTCGCTTTCCCGGACCTTGCGGGTCATTAGATCGGCGATCGCCAGCGCGCGCGAGCGAGCGGAAGCAAGAATCAGAGCGATGTCGAACAGCAGCACGCTGAGCACAAGCCCGCCGAGCAGAACCTGGATGGGGCGATCGGCTTCAGCGGACAGAAAGTCTTCCGGGGCGGCGAAGCGCAAGATCCACAATCCGCCGCCGGCACTGACGGAAACAGCCTTCTCGTATCGATTGACAACGTCGGGGTTGAAGGCGTCCGCGCCTCGCTCGAAGACCACCGCCGGATCACCCGTCTTCTCCGCCAAGTCGATGCGTAGGGCTAAGGCTTCGGTTTCCTCCGTGGGCTCCAGCAAGCCGCCCAACATCGCGTCGGCCCGTGTTCGAGTCACTACCCAACCTCGCAGGGCGGCACGACGGCGCCTAACGGTTGTGACTGCCGGCCCCGGGGCATAGACAGGAATCAGAGCGAAGAAACTCGGTTCTTCGCCCGGTACGAGGACACCGGCCGCATGATAGCCCCGCAGCAGTTCGCCGGAATCTCGCGTCTTCTCGGCCAGCGCACGGACCGAATCGATCGACCCCAGGTCAAAACCCAAGCGGCCGAGATTCTCCTTGTGAGGCTCTATGTAGCGAATCGGAAAGGAATCGGGGGTCGAGGGCTTAGGGTAAACGACATAAGGCAACCCGATATCATGCGCGACCGCCGCCTCGAAGGCGGGGAGGCTCCGACGCGGCACGTTTTCCACAAAAGCGACATAGTCGACGGATTCGGCAACCCTCGGCAACGACCTGACAAACCCCCGCCAACGCTTCTGATCGAACGCCCCGAGTGATTCATGGGCGGCTTGGATCGTCCGCAACGTTTCCTCGTCCCGCTCCAATCGATCGACGAAACGGCCCCGAAGACGCTCGACTTCCTCATCGAAGCGAGTCCGGGCGCTGCTCTCGACATTGGCGCTTGTCCTGTCCCACAGCAAGAACGTCGCGATCAGCGACACGGCCATCACGATCCACGGACCTACGACGCGCCGACTCAAACGAGGCGCGGCGGCTTCGAATCCGCGCGCGGTATAACGGGTCACCAACAGCAATAACGCCAGCAGCAACATCGCCGCGACATTGACGATGGCCATCGTATTCCCGAGCCGCTCCACCGGTCGAAACGCTAGGCTGAAGTCGATTTCCGCGACGAGACCGACGCGGAGATCGGGGAAGTAGGTGGCTGCGCCGATCACTTGCCGACCTTCGCGGCCGAGATACGCCGTCGTGTCTATCCGAATCCCTTGACCCTGGAGCGCATGTCGTTCCTCGTGCAAGGCCGCCGGAAGGGGCGGCGCCTCACCCTTGCTTTGCGACGCGTCTCCGAGCCGCTGCCCGCTTCCATCAAAGAAAGATGTTTGGATCGCGCCGTAACCGGTTCCGGCTCCGTCTCGCTCCGGTGCGCCCAGCGAAACACGCCTGGAGAACACCAGGACGGCAATCGTGCTTCCGTCCGTGCTTCGGATCGGAGTGGCTACCGCCGTACGCACCCCCGCACTCTTCTCTTTCTGGAGGCCCGGAGTCAGGTCACTCCCCGTCGTCACGGCCGTGCGGCCGGCCATTGCCTCGCCAACCACCCCGGCAAGCGGCCCCGAAAACACCCGGCCGATCAAACCGTCGTTGGACGACGTGAGCACCACGCCTTCCTGATTCACGACGAAGTAATCTTGAAGCCTTGGACTCGCGCCACCGTCGCGGCTGCGAATCAACGCTTTTCGCAGCAGGGTTTGAGCGCGCCGTTCGCCCCGGCGTTCGTCCGGGTAACGAAGCAACGTAGAGACCGCGTCGGCCAACTCCGCGGCCACCCCTTCGACTTCCGTCCGCGCGTGCGAGGCTTCCAAGCGAATCTGATCACGTCGGGCCTCGACGACGGAACTCAGCAAGACTCGGAGTTGTTCCGCCTGCTCGTCCGTCTGTGCCCTGACGACCCATGCACGCGCTCCCCACAACAACCCCATCGTCAGGGCGGCCCACAGCAATAGCGGCAAGCGGGGCTGCCGGCGCAGCTGGTCGACCACGCCGTCCATACGGGTTCTCCGAGGATGTAGTTTGGTGAAATCCACTCCCCATCACCGATGACGCTCTCCGGCCCGCGGCCGGGCAACACAGCCGATAACCGGGCTTCGCGGATGCGCCTCCGCCGGCGACACGCTCTTTGGCGGGTCTACCGGCGGACGGGGGTTCGGACAACCACAGTGCGACGACAGCGACCGGACTACCGTGTACCCGGAACGATCCATGCTTACAACTGTCGTCCCGGCAAGCGTACAACTTCTATAAGCCCGGATTTCCACTTTAGTTTCGGTTCTGCTAACCATCGGGTGGACTCGGACGCCTTTATTTATGTGGGCTTGAAAGCACTCAAGGCGCTGAGGAGATCAACACCCAATGGGTGAAAAAGAAAACAAACCGTTTCAGCTCACCTTCAATGGATTTCTCAAGGTCGATTTCCAAGGATCGCGAGTCACCTCGGATGGCGGGCTGATTCTCATTCGCGAACTGGACGAACGACTCGGACTAGGCAAGCTGATAGACGAGCATCTGACGGATTCGCGGCAAGGCTCGAACAAGAAGTTCCCGTTCGTCGATCTGCTGCGACAGTCGGTCTACTCCCGCTTGGCGGGCTACGAGGATCTCAACGACGCCGTTCGTGTCTCCGCCGATCCAACCTTTCGGCTGATTGGCTCGAAGAAGAACTGGGATCGCGGCGCGGCGCTGACCTCCCGGCTGCAGAGCTTCGAGACCGCCATGCTCGCCGGCGACGAGAATCTGATCGGGCTGATGGCGGTGAACCGCGAGTTGATCGCGCAAGCCGAGGCCGGTGATGACTCCGCGTGCGTCGTGCTGGACATGGACTCTACCGAGAGCCCCGTCCACGGCCGGCAGGAAGGCAGCGCCTACAACGGCCACTTCGAGTCGGTCTGCTACCACCCACTGTTGCTGTTCAACCAGCACGGCGATTGCTTGGCGGCAAAGTTGCGACCGGGCAACGTGTCCAGCGCCGAGGACTGGGACGAGCTGCTGCTGCCGGAAATCGAACGCCAACAGGCGGAGGGCAAACAGGTGACGTTCCGGGCCGATGCCGCCTTCGCCAAGCCGGATATTTACGAGACGTTGGAGGAGCGCGGCGTGGACTACGTGATTCGCATCCCGGCCAACAAGAGCCTGGAGCTGGAGATCGAAGATATCCTGTTTCGTCCGCCGGGCAGGCCGAGCGCAAAGCCCCTGGTGCGCTACAGGAGCTTTCGGTATCAGGCCGCGAGCTGGTCGAAGTCCCGGCGGGTTGTTGCGAAGGTCGAGCATCACCAAGGTGAGTTGTTTCCTCGCGTCGGTTTCATCGTCACGAGCATGGCCTTGCCGAGCCGCTCGCTGGTGCGGTTCTACAACAAGCGCGGCACGGCGGAGCAGTGGATCAAGGAAGGCAAACAAGCGACGCATTGGACAAGGCTGTCATGCCATCGGTTCCGGGCCAACGAAGTGCGACTGCAACTCAGCGTGCTGGCCTATAACCTGGGGAACCTATGGCGGAGGCTCGGGCTGCCGCAACGGATCAAGAGCTGGTCGCTGACGAGCTTGCAACAGCGCCTGATGAAGACGGGCGGTAGGCTGGTCAAGCATGCGCGGTACTATTGGCTGCTGTTGGCCGAAGGACATCTGAACCGGCGGCTGTTCGGCGACATGCTGCATAGGATCTGGGCGCTGCCTGTGCCGGGTGGGTAGCGTTGCCCGGGCGAGGATCAACAGTTTTTGGCTCCAAAAAGGTTTCGCAGGGAGCAGTGTCGGCCGGAGCGCCGTTCAGTCCGCTCAATCAACGTCTGTGAGCGGACGGACGAGCCCTGGCGCCTACCGGCGGAGGTGATGTGCAGGGTTCAGCGCGAAAAGACGTGGTATTCGGCGCAGCGGGGGTGTATCCTGTGACCGTGCCAGGGCCAAAATGGAAATCCTGGATAAGGGGTTATGTGATAGGGATTTTGCCTTAGCTTTCCTCTAAGAGGATGCCTTCCGGCCGGCCGTCTTGACACGGAAGCCGGCCGCGCGGTTTCTCAACGCGCCACGACGAAATCGATTTCGTACATTTCATAGGCCGCCCTATTCATGCCGAGCCGCGTGTAGACCTCCCGGGCGCCCCTGTTCTCACGCTCCACGTAAAGACGGATGCCCCGGACCTCGCCCGCCTCTCGTGCGCCCTCGAGGACATGGCGGTAGAGCTCCCGGTACACTCCGCGCCGACGATAGCCGGGGTGAACATACACGCTTTGAATCCACCAGAAGTTCCCGTTGCGCCAGTCACTCCACTCGAAGGTGATCAACGTCTGGCCGACCACCCGCCCCTCGGCCTCACCCAGTAAATAGAACCCCCGAGAGGGCTCCCGCATCACCGCCGCCACGCCTTTCGCCAATACCTCCCGATTCAGCTCCAGGCGCTCGGTCTCCCGGGCCATCGCCGCGTTGTAATCCACGATTGTGGGCAGGTCGGCGGGCTTGCTTCGACGAACCGTAACGTACATGGTCTGTTTCCCTTTTTTCGTGGCGTTGGACGCCTGACGGAACCTTCGTCGGACCCTCTCTTATTCTCTCGTCGCGATCGGCAAGCGGAAAGCCGGCAAAAAGGCCGATATTGTCCCGCGGACGAGGCCGTTCGAGGCTCCTCGGACCGCTCGCGGCGCAACCCCCCGGAGCAGCGGTAGGTTACGCTGGATACGAGAGTCACTTTGCAAAGCGAACTTGTCGAAGTCGACGCCGCCGCACCCGATCCCGACGCCATCGCGCGGGCCGCCGCGGCCGTCCGTGCCGGAAAGGTCGTCGCGATCCCCACCGACACCCTCTATGTCTTGGTCGCCGACCCTTTCAGCTTGAAGGCGGTGGCGGGGGTCTTCCGCGCCAAGGGCCGGGAAGCCAATCGCTCCTTGCCGATCTTCGTGAACTCGCTTTTGATGGCCGAGGACTACGCGGTGCACCTCTCCGCGCGCTTTTACTTGTTGGCGCGACGATTCTGGCCGGGTCCGCTGACGATCATCGTGCCGGCTTCCTCGAAACTGCCCCTCAAGGTTACCGGCAATACGGGCCGGCTCGCGGTGCGGCAAAGCGAAGCGCTGATTCCCAATCAGTTGACGGAGTTGCTGGGCGCGCCGGTGATTGCAACGAGCGCCAATCAGTCGGGTCAGCCCAGCTGCCGTGCCGGTATTGAGGTCTTCGGCACCATGGACGGACGCGTCGACCTTGTGCTCGACGGCGGCCGGCTCGACGGCCCCGGCGCCACCACGGTCGACATCACCGACCCGCAATGGAAGCTGATTCGCGAAGCCGCCATCCCGCAAGCCGCGATCGAGGAATGTTTGGCGGGGTAGCGTCGGACTACCCGATCTCCATGATTTCCTGTTCCTTGGCCGCGCCGGCGCTGTCGAGGTCGGCGATGACTTCGTCGGTCTTTTTCTGAATCGCCGCCTGGGCGCGGCGTTGATCGTCTTCGGAAATCTTCTTGTCTTTCTCGAGATGCTTGATGGCGTCGTTGGCTTCGTGGCGGACGGCGCGAGCGGCCACGCGGTGCTGCTCGACGACGTGGTGCAGATGCTTGACGAGCTCTTTCCGACGCTCTTCGGTCAACGCCGGAATCGCGATGCGGATCACCTTGCCGTCATTCGATGGGTTCAGCCCCAAGTCCGACGACATGATGGCCTTCTCGATTTCTCCGATTTGCGACACATCCCAGGGTTGCACGAGAATCAGAGCAGGCTCGGGCGCCGATAGGTTGGCAAGTTGATTGAGCGGCGTCGGCGTGCCGTAGTAGCTCACCCGAACGCCGTCAAGAATCGTCGGTGAAGCTTTGCCCGTTCGGATCGTAGCCATCTCGCGGTGCAAATCTCCCACCGTCTTTTTCATGCGGGCCGCGCTTTGTGCTTCGACTTCCGCGACCGTTTCGCCTTGGATTTGGGACATGATCGTTTCCTGCCTGAACCAGGGGAAGTTAGAGAGCTGCCTGTCCTCGAATTGTCAACGGTTCGAGAGGCCCGATTGCTCCGCAAGCACTCTAACCCTATTCGGCCGCTTGAACCAAGGTTCCGACGTCCTCGCCCTCGGCAACCTTCTTGATATTGCCGCGAACGTTGAGGTCGAAAACCACCAACGGCAGGCGATTTTCTCGACACATCGCCACCGCCGCTTGGTCCATCACCGCCAATCCGGCCGCGAGGACTTCCGCATAGGAAATCTTCGCATATCTTCGGGCATCTGGGAAGCGCACCGGGTCCTTGTCGTAAACACCGTCGACTTTCGTGGCCTTGGCGACAAGATCCGCCTCGATCTCGACGGCGCGCAGGGCCGCCGCGGTGTCGGTGGAAAAGTAGGGGCTGCCGGTCCCGGCCGCGAAGACCACGACGTGTCCCTCGTCAAGCAAGGAAACCGCCCGCTCGGGGGAGAAGGATTCGGCGATCGGCGGCATCTCGATCGCGCTCAGCACGTTGGCCGAAACCCCGCAAGCCGTGATGTGGTCGCGCAGGGCGAGTGCGTTGATGGCCGTCGCCAGCATCCCCATGTAGTCGACGGAAATGCGGCGCAAACCCGTGTCGGAGGCCGCAATCCCGCGGAAGAAATTCCCGCCGCCCACGACCAGCCCGACCTGAACGCCGAGCCGAGCCAGTTCGGCGATTTCGGAAGCAATTTCGGAAATGCGCGCGCGATCGATGCCGAACCCGGCCTCGCCCGCAAGCGCCTCGCCGCTGAGTTTGAACAGAATGCGGCGGTATTTCATAACGGCTGGAACCGGACCCTTTGAGGCTGTGAAAAAACGAGGACCGTGCCGAGCGCGAACTACGCTCGGCCGGATTTTTTCACGGCCCCCCGTCGGCCCGGGCGCTGTATCAAGAACCCGCCTCGCCCACTTTGAAGCGCGCCATGCGGCTGACGGTGATATTCTCGCCCATCTTGGCGATCCGCGCGCTGATCATCTCGCCGACCGTCGTCGAGTTGTCCTTGACGAAGGGCTGCTCGAGTAGACACACTTCCTCGTAGAACTTGCCCATCCGGCCCTCGACGATCTTATCGACGATTTTCTCGGGTTTCCCCTCGGCCAACGCCCGTTCGCGCTGAATCACCTTTTCCTGCT
This sequence comes from Bryobacterales bacterium, assembly GCA_965238125.1. GTDB lineage: Bacteria > Acidobacteriota > Terriglobia > Bryobacterales > UBA6623 > UBA6623. The sequence goes on from OZ250179.1 coordinate 4,355,903, forward strand.
CGACCGCCTCTTCGGTGACTTCGTCTTTGCTGATGAAGCGAGGGTCGGCCGCGGCCACATGCATCGCGACGTCGTGGACTAACTTCTGGAAGTCATCGGTGCGCGCGACGAAATCGGTCTCGCAATTGACTTCGATCAGCACGCCCAGCTTGCTGCCGGCGTGGATGTAGGAACCGACGCTGCCTTCGTTCGCCGCGCGTGAAGCCTTCTTTTGCGCCACGTCGATGCCGCGTTTGCGCAGAATGACTTCCGCTTCATCGATATTGCCGTCGGATTCGGACAGTGCCCGTTTGCACTCCATAATGCCGGCGCCGCTGCGCTCACGCAGTGCTTTCACCATTTGCGCGGTAATGTCCGCCATCATCTACCCACCTAACTTTCGAAAATCGAATGGAAACCGAAACCCGCGTCCCGTCGCCCGCTTCGGTCAAGACTTCGTTGCGATTCCTATGCCTGCTGCTCGGGTTCGAGGCCCGTCGTGCCCGACTGCACTTTAATCGCCCCGTCGCCGGTTTCCGGCACCGCAACGCTCTCGGTCACGACTACTTCCGGTGGCGCTTCCTCGTATGCGGCGACAGCGCCGGCGTCCTCGAGCGACAACTCGTCCGCGCCCTCGGCCGCGACCTGCTCGGCGGCAAAATTGGCGCCGGCAATGGCCGCATCGGCGATTTTCGCTGAAAACAGCCGAATCGCTCGCAGCGCGTCGTCGTTGCCCGGAATTACGTAATCCACCGGCGTCGGATCGCTGTTGGTGTCGACGACCGCGACAATCGTGATATTCAACTTTTGCGCTTCCCGCACCGCAATCTCTTCCTTCCCCGCATCGATAATGAACAGGATATCGGGGATGGCGGGCATCTCCTTGATGCCGCACAAGTTCTGGTGCAGGTGTTTGCGCTCGCGCTCGAGTCGCGAAACTTCCTTCTTCGAGCGGCCCTCGTAGCCCTCTCCCTCGGTCACTTCGAGTTCCTTGAGGCGCTTGATCGAGTTTTGAACCGTCGCCCAATTGGTCAGCAAACCGCCCAGCCAGCGACTGTTGATGTAGTATTGGCCGCAGCGTTCCGCCTCCACCGCCACGGCTTCCTGAGCTTGGCGCTTGGTGCCGACGAAAAGAATTGTCTTGCCCTCGGTCGCCGAGTCGGTCACAAACTGCGCCGCTTCCTTAAACGCCTTGAGCGTCTTTTGCAGATCAATAATGTGGATGCCGTTACGTTCGCCGAAGATATATTCTTTCATCTTCGGATTCCAGCGCCTGGTCTGGTGCCCGAAATGAACGCCTGATTCGAGCAACTCCTTCATCGTGATTTCAGACAAATATCCTCCTTCGCCCTGAACCCGCCCAAGCGAAAGTTGGGTCCGTGGGCTGCTAACCTATCTCCGCCGCCCCGCGGCTACCGTTTCGAGTATTGGAACCGCTTCCGGGCGCCCGGGCGCCCGTACTTCTTGCGTTCGTGCTTGCGGGGATCGCGCGTCAGAAAACCTTGCTTCTTGAGCGTCGGCCGCAGTTCCAGGTTGAATTCCTGTAAGGCCCGCGCGATGCCCATGCGAATCGCGTCCGCCTGGCCGTTCATGCCGCCGCCATGGGCGAGAATCAATACATCGAACTTTCCGGTCGTTTCGGTAGCCTGTAGCGGCTGCAAAATTCGAAGTCGCTGCGCCGCCGAAGGGAAATAGTCGTCGGCCCCGCGGCCGTTGATCGTGATCTTTCCTTCTCCGGAACGCAGATAGACCCGCGCGATGGCGCATTTACGCCGCCCCGTTCCCAAGTACTGAACCTGTCCGTTCGGACGTCGGTGCTCGGCCATTTTCGTCTCTTTCCTTGCCGTGCCCGGCAACCGCCCCTAGGAGATCTCGATCGCCTCGGGCTGCTGCGCTTCGTGGGGATGCTTCGCCCCCGCGTAGACCTTCAGACGGGTAGTCAGCTGCTTCCCGAGTTTGTTCTTCGGCAGCATTCCCGCCACCGCGCTTTCGACCATGCGTTCGGGAAACGTCTCGCGCTGCCGCCGCGCGCTCACCGACTTCAATCCTCCCGGATAGCCGGAGTGGCGCCGATACATCTTTTGCTCTTCCTTCTTGCCCGTCAGGCGTACCTTTTCCGCATTGACCACGATCACATGGTCGCCTGTTTTGAGAAAAGGCGTGTAACCGGGCTTGTGCTTACCCATCAGCAGCACCGCCGCCCGCGTCGCCAATCGGCCCAGAACCTGATCTGCGGCGTCGATCAAATACCAGTCCGATTTGAGCTCCGACGCCTTCGGAACATACGTTGTCGTCTTTCGCGTTGTCCTCACTCGCGATACACGCCTCGCGGCGCGCTCCTACCCCCACAAAATCCAATCCAGTGGAGAAGTTACCTCTGACGCGGCGACCGGCCCGAATGAGCCGACCATACGTCGATTACGGGGTCTTCATGACACACGAAAACCGTTGAACCTAAGTCTATCGAAGTTTCCGAGCGCTGTCCATCGCCGATCCGGCCGCTTCGGCCCGCGCGACTCGTGCAACATGAATGAGTTACAGCCCGAAGCGCCCTGTGAGCCCGCTGCACCGAACTTGGGTCCGATGAGCCCGGTCCTCGTGTGTTCAATGACGAAAACAGGGATGTCGGCCTTGAGAGGGGTCACCTTCCGCGGTATCATTGGTGAACCGCGCCAACCCACCTCCCCGCCACCCGCCGGCAACCCCACGGACTTCTCCCTCAGCGAAGAAACCGAACTGCTGACAGCCTCTCTCCGCCGCTTCGTCGAACAAGAACTCCAACCCCTCGAACAAGAAGTCGAAACCAACGCCCGCCTCGAACCCGACCAAGCCCGCGACATCTTCCGCAAGTCCCGCCAGCTCGGCTTCTACGCCATGAACATGCCGGAAGACCTCGGCGGAGGCGGCCTCGGCTCCGTCGACATGTGTCCGGCCGAGCAGGAGATGGGGCGCACCAGCGACATTCTCGTCCGCCGCGCTTTCGGCAACGTCTACGAAGTCTTGTTGGCCTGCGCCGGCCCGCAACGCGAACAATGGCTCCTGCCCGCCGTCAAGGGCGAGCGCACCTGTTCCATCGCCATGACCGAACCCGGCGCCGGGTCCGCCGCCGCCGCCGCCGCCATCCAGACCCATGCGAAAGCGGACGGAAGCGGTTGGGTGCTCAACGGCGGCAAGCATTTCGTCAGCGACGGTTTGTTCTCCGACTTCTTCGTCGTCTCGGCGAAGACCGACCCCGACGCCGGCCTGCGCGGCATTTCGCTGTTCCTCGTCGACAAGGATTTGCCCGGCGTCAAGGTAGGCCGCAATCAACCCATGATGGGCCTACGCGGCACCAGCCACATCGAGCTCTCGTTCGACAACGTGAAACTGGGCCCCGCGCCCCGCGCACCTGCTTGGCGAGCCCGGCCGCGGGTTGTCCCTGATCCTCGAAACCATCGGTTGTGTTCGCCTGTTCCACATCGGGGCCAGGGCCGTCGGCGCCGCGACCCGCCTGCTCGAAATGATGACGCGGCACGCCAAGGACCGCCGCCAATTCGGCCGCGCGATCGGCGAATTCCAAATGGTGCAAGCCATGCTCGCCGACAGCGCCATCGATCTGGCCGCGACCCGCCTGCTCGTTCTCGAGACCGCCTGGGAGATCGACCAAGGCCAAGACCCGCGCGAGAAAATCTCCATGGTCAAAGTCAACGCCGCCGAAATGCTCGGCAAAGTCGCCGACCGCGCCGTCCAAATCTTCGGCGGCCTAGGCTACTGCAAAGACTTACCCGTCGAAAGAATCTACCGCGATTGCCGCGTCATGCGGATCTATGACGGAACCTCCGAAATCCATCGCGCCCAAATCGCCAAGGGCCTACTCCGCAAAGGCCCATCGGTGATTATCTAACCCCGCATTTCCAATTTGATTCAGACCTCTCGACCTTCCGGCGGCCTTGAGCGTCTTTATTCATAGGGGCTAGAGCCCGCTGAGGACGCCATGGAGGCCAACACCCAATGGGTGAAAAACAAACCAAGCCATTCCAGCTAAGTTTCAACGGCTCGTTGAAAGTCGATTTCCAGGGATCGCACGTCACTTCCGACGGTGGCCTGATTTTGGTTCGCGAACTGGACGAACGGCTCGGTCTCGGAGAACTGATTGACGAGCATCTCAGCGACTCCCGGCAAGGCACCAACAAGCAGTTCACGCTCGCTGATCTGTTGCGGCAGTCGATCTACAGCCGCTTGGCAGGCTACGAGGACGTCAACGACGCCGTCCGAGTGTCGGCTGACCCGACGTTTCGCTTGATCGGCTCGCAGAGGAACTGGGATCGCCGAGCGGCCTTGACCTCGACGCTGCACGGCTTCGAGACGGAGATGCCGGCGAGCGAAGAGAACCTGCTGGGGCTGATGGCGCTGAACCGAGAGCTGGTCGGGCAAGCGGAGGCGTTCGACGACTCCGAGCGGGTCGTTCTGGACATGGACTCCACCGAGAGTCCGGTCCATGGCCAACAGGAAGGCAGTGCCTACAACGGACACTTCGAGTCGGTCTGCTACCACCCGTTGCTTTTGTTCAACGGTCATGGTGATTGCCTCGCTGCCAAGCTGCGTCCCGGCAACGTGCACAGCGCCGAGGACTGGGATGAGCTATTGTTGCCGGAGATCGAGCGCCAACAGGCTGCGGGCAAGCAGGTCGCCTTCCGGGGCGATGCCGCCTTTGCCAAGCCGGAGATCTACGAGGCGCTGGAGGAGCGCGGCGCGGACTACGCGATCCGCATTCCGGCCAATAAGAACCTGGAGCTGGAGATCGAAGACATCCTGTTTCGTCCGCCGGGGAGGCCCGGCCGCAAGCCGCTAGTGCGCTACAAGAGCTTTCGCTATCAGGCGGAGAGCTGGAAGGGGCCGAGACGAGTTGTCGCCAAGGTCGAGCACCACCAGGGCGAGCTATTCGCGCGCGTCGGTTTTATCGTGACGAACATGAGCTTGCCAAGCCGGTCGGTGGTGCGTTTCTACAACAAGCGCGGCACGGCGGAGCAGTGGATCAAAGAAGGTAAGCAAGCGACGCACTGGACGCGGCTGTCGTGCCATCGCTTCCGGGCGAACGAGGTGCGCTTGCAGTTAAGCGTGCCGGCCTACAACCTGGGCAACCTGTGGCGGCGACTCGGGTTGCCGCACAGGATCAAGACGTGGTCACTGACGAGCTTGCAGCAGCGGTTGATGAAGACGGGCGGCAGATTGGTCAAGCACGCGCGGTACTACTGGTTGCTCTTGGCCGAGGGACATCTGAACCGGCGGCTGTTTGGCGACATGCTGCGGAGGATCTGGGCGCTGCCTGTGCCGGGTGGTTAGCACCGCACTTGGCGAATGCGAAATCTGTGTACTGAGGACGGAAGCTCGGAGGGGTGTCTGCGAAATTGACTTCGCAGCGGCGGATCAGCCCCCATGAGGGGCAAGAAGGGGGCTCGATCGGTCCCGCCTCAGCCGCCGCCTCTTTCGGGTGGAGAAATGGTTGCGCTTCGCCGGGTGAGGGTGTAGACTCGTGCCGTCAGATGAGCCAAATCGGAAATCCTGGCTAACTTCACTAACAAAGCCGGCCGCTCTACCCTCGTCGAACCGTTCTTGTTTCCAGCGCCGATGTATTGGCTATTACATTTGTGTCCGACGAATCGCGAACGAATAGAGCCGCGAAGCGGCGGCGGGAATATAGCCCAGGTTGGAGCCGAAGGCGCAACCCTGGGTGAAACCCCCACCCGCGCGAGCCCTGAAAGGGCGGCAGGAAGCCAGCCCGGCAGGCGATGAGAAGTGCGGGCCGGTCCGCGTCTCTAGCGAAACTTCGCTTCGCTCTCGGATGGAAAGTCCGCCGTCACCTTCTGCGTGACCTCGCCCGTCGCGGCCCATTCCGCGCCCCGTTGGATCAGCGTAATAAACCCCACGCAATCGATCGCGGGCCAGGGTCCCGAACCCGCGCTCGCGCCGAAATCCACATGGCCCATCGGGGTTCCAAACACTCGGCCCTTTCCGTAGCGAACCGTAAACGCCATCGGTTCATGCTCACCGGTGCCGTGTTTCTCCACTCCCCAATGAGCCTCATACTTCGGATCGGAATACGCCGTTGCCAGAATCGTCATATTCTTCGCCGGCCCGCGCAGATTGCTGTACAATTCATCGCGCCCGTGCAACCAAACAGGGGGCAGCCCGCGCATGATCGGGTGATCCGGCTCGCGCGTAACAACGGCAAATTCATGGGCGTCCACGCATTCCCCCGCGTGCCCCGGACGATCATCCAGGAATATATCGCCATCTCGATAATGAACGAAGGGCCCGACCTTCTCATCGCGGCCGCCCCAGCCGCCGATGCCGATCATTTCGTTGAACGCCCCCCAATCGGCAAACGCATGGTTTGTGGCATGGGCATAAACCATCCCGCCGCCGTTTTCCATATATCGTTCAAACGACGCCTGAACGCCCCGCGGCCAATCGTCCCCATAGTAATCGAGCACCACCAAATCATACGCCGAGAACCGGGGATCGAACCCGCTCATATCGCCGCCCTTCGGCGGGCTCGTAATCAGATCCACCTCGAACAAACCCGTTTGGTCAAGGATGTCCTTGTAATGAGCACTGCTGACTTCCCACCCATGATTGCACTGCCCTGTCAGAACCATTGCCGTCAGCAAATCCCTCCTTTCTTGGCCCCGGGCAGACCCTAAGAAAGCGACGCACAAGCAGCAAAGCAACACAAGCCAAAATTCCTTATTTCTCATCGTGATCACCGTTGGTCGGGGGGCTTCACTCCTCCCCACTCGCCACCCTCCTCGCCTCCTCAATCTCCTCCCAACTAAAATATCCCTTCTCCACAAAGTGCTCATAAACCACCTTCACCTTCTCCCGAAAAGGTTCCAGCTCCTTCCCCCGCACATAATTCACTTCCATCTTGCCCGCGAGCTTCGCCAGATATTCCCCTTCGCTCTCGCGATTCATCCGGTCGCTGTATCGTATAGCCTCGTCGGCGACTTCATCGAAGACGGTTTGCAGATCCTCGGGAAGCGCTTCGTACCAGGCCAGGTTCACCATGAATGGGTCCGGCCCCGCGCTGAAGTTCGTGACCGAAAGGTAGCGCTGCACCTCGTGAACTTTCATATCCCAAATGTTCGACAGCGCGTTCCCCTGCCCGTCGATCACTCCCGTTTTGATCGCCTGGTAGACCTCGACAAAAGGGATCACTTGCGGATTCGCGCCCATCGCCCGGGATGTCATGACGTTGACCTCCTGAGGCGGCACCCGCATTTTCAGGCCCACAAAGTCATCGGGCGTACGGAGCGGCCGCACGCTCGTCGTATGATTCCGAAAACCCTGCGAAACACCACAAGCGGGAACATGAAAGCCCCTCGCCCGGGCCCCGCGGTTGATGCGGCCCGTGAAGTCGCTGTAAATCAGCCGCAGTAGCTGGTCCCAGTCCTCCACCAGAAACGGCAGTTCGAACAAGCTGTACTTGCGGTTCGCATCGGCGTAGAATCCTCCGCGCGTCCCATGAAGGACACCCGTTGCCACCAGGTCCATGAGCTGACGTTCCGTGCCCAACGAGCCCGAAAAGTAGGTCTCCACCTCGATCCGTCCACTGGTTCTGCTTTCAAGCTCCTCTTCAAAGAACACCATCGAAACGCTGCGAGCATGCTGGGGCGGCTGCGAATTGGCGTAGCGGAAACGGTATTCCGCGTCCGGACCCGCGCAGGCACTCATGCCGACGGCGAGCAAGGCGAAAAGGATAAGAACGGGGCGAGGCACGGTTTTCTCAGCGGCCAACGCAAGCGCTCGATTGTACTAATTCCGTCCCGCCCGCGGAAGGGGGCACGGATCGTAGTCCAGGATGGCGGTCGTTACTTTGGCGAAAGACTAGAGAGGGACCGGGACGGCTTCGAGAATTTCTTCGAGCGCCTGAGTGGTGCGCTCGCCGGCGTGGCCGCTTCCAAACCGCGTGTCGGGAGCCGAGCGATGGGCGAAAACAGGCACGGCCAGCCGCTTGACGTGGTGCGGCGTACAGTAGTCCAGCCCTTCCATCAAAGCCAGCGCTTGGGCGGCCCGGTAGAGAGCGATCGAACCACGCGGACTTACGCCCAGCGCCAGCCGTTCGTGATCTCGTGTTCTCCCGACGATCGCCATTAGGTAATCGACGACGGCGTCATCGACGCGCACTTGCTCGACTTGGGCCTGCAACTCGATCACGTCGCGCGCCTCGGCGACCGGCTCAACCGGCCTTGTAACCGCGAGGTGGTTCGACCGCAAGATCTCGCGCTCGCTTGCCGGGTCCGGGTAACCCATCTGAATCCGCATCAAGAAACGGTCCATCTGCGACTCGGGCAGAGGATACGTCCCGTGGTATTCAATCGGGTTTTGGGTGGCGACGACCATGAAGGGTTCGGGCAGCGGATAAGAACGGCCTTCGATGGTGGCTTGCCGCTCGTTCATGGCCTCGAGTAGAGCGGATTGCGTTTTCGGCGTGGTGCGATTAATTTCATCGGCCAGCAGAATGTTGGTGAAAATCGGACCCGGTTTGAACTCGAATTCCTCACGCCCGGCACTGTACACTGTGACGCCCAACACATCGCTCGGCAGCATGTCGCTGGTGAACTGGATGCGATGGAAACCGCAAGCGAGACTTTGGGCCAAGGTCTGCGCCAGTGTAGTCTTGCCGACGCCGGGGACGTCTTCGATCAGCAGGTGACCGCGGGCGAGCAGGCAAACGACCGCCAGACGCACCGCTTCTGGTTTTCCGCGAATGACGGAAGTAAGCGATTGCTCGAGAGCGGCCGCTTTTTCGGAAACCGCCGGGATTGTCGATCGCTCGACCGGCATGACCTATTCATGATACTGGAGTCGAACCGGGAGTCCTCGGGGCTTGTGGCGTGGCCCCCCGAGAGCCGGTCACAAGTGTTGGCTAGGACCGGCACGAATGCCGGTCGCTACCGTCGTGTCGGGCTTTCGGAGAGCGGACGCCCATCCGAACCCGCCGGCGCGCGGATGTTAAAAGCATGCAAAGTAGGTTTTACTTCCATTTAACGGTCGCGATATACCCTTCCGGGTTATTCTGACGTCTCAACAAGTGAACGTCATTATCATTGACCGAGAATTCAGGAAGGAGAAAAACGATGAAAACGTGGATAGCGGCAACGATAGCTTGCGTCATGACGGCCGGTGCCGCCCTCGCGCAAGACGGGTTCGGCGATCGGCCTCGGCGGTCGCCCGATGCGCTGATAGCAGCCCTCAATCTAACCCCCGAGCAAGTCACCGCCCTGAGGGACCTGCGGCGGTCGCAGTTCCAAGCCATGCGTCCCCTTGGCGGCGAAATCCGTGAGATGGGCATGCAGCTTCGCGAAGAGATGTCGAAGGAGAGCCCCAGTGCCGGTGTGGCCGGGCAATTCCTAGTCGACATGAAGGCCAAGCGGGATGAGATCAAGGTCCTGATGCAACAGTTCCAAGATCAAGCCCGCGGTATGCTCGATGAGAACCAACAAGCGGCTTTGAGCGAATTAGAAAGTGGGCGTGAAATGGGACAAGCCATTCAACAAGCAACCGGGATGGGCCTTCTTTCCCCGCCCGAGAAGCGCTTCCGCGGCCCGGGCGGTGCGGGTGGTTTCGGCATGCGCGGTTTCGGCATGCGGCGCTTCGGCGGCCACCGCGGAGGGTTTGGCGGCGGAGACGGCGGAACGACGTTCTAACCCGGATTTCCACTTTAGTTTCGGTTCTGCTAACCATCGGGTGGACTCGGACGCCTTTATTTATGCGGGCTTGAAAGCACTCAAGGCGCTGAGGAGATCAACACCCAATGGGTGAAAAAGAAAACAAACCGTTTCAGCTCACCTTCAATGGATTTCTCAAGGTCGATTTCCAAGGATCGCGAGTCACCTCGGATGGCGGGCTGATTCTCATTCGCGAACTGGACGAACGACTCGGACTAGGCAAGCTGATAGACGAGCATCTGACGGATTCGCGGCAAGGCTCGAACAAGAAGTTCCCGTTCGTCGATCTGCTGCGACAGTCGGTCTACTCCCGCTTGGCGGGCTACGAGGATCTCAACGACGCCGTTCGTGTCTCCGCCGATCCAACCTTTCGGCTGATTGGCTCGAAGAAGAACTGGGATCGCGGCGCGGCGCTGACCTCCCGGCTGCAGAGCTTCGAGACCGCCATGCTCGCCGGCGACGAGAATCTGATCGGGCTGATGGCGGTGAACCGCGAGTTGATCGCGCAAGCCGAGGCCGGTGATGACTCCGAGTGCGTCGTGCTGGACATGGACTCTACCGAGAGCCCCGTCCACGGCCGGCAGGAAGGCAGCGCCTACAACGGCCACTTCGAGTCGGTCTGCTACCACCCACTGTTGCTGTTCAACCAGCACGGCGATTGCTTGGCGGCAAAGTTGCGACCGGGCAACGTGTCCAGCGCCGAGGACTGGGACGAGCTGCTGCTGCCGGAAATCGAACGCCAACAGGCGGAGGGCAAACAGGTGACGTTCCGACGGCTATGACAAACACCAGCAGAATGCTGTACTCGCGTTTCAGAAACGCCATGGCTCCGTCGTGGATCGACTGCGAAAGCTCGCGCATTGTCTCGTTGCCGGGCGAGCGTCGGTCGTTGAGGATGAAAATGATCAGGGCGCAGACGAGTCCGCAAAGACCAATGATGGGAGTGAGGGGTATCAGAGTGTCCATGGTCGTTGGAGCAACAAGGCGCGGTTCGACCGGTACCTTGGCCGAAACAAATTTTCGAAAAGACCGCCTGAGAACAACCCGATTGACGGGTTTTGGAGATTAGTGAATCAAAAGTAACAGGCTACCATTTCCACCCGCCGACGCGCCGGCGAAACCAGTATCCGGGACACAATTAGACGAGATCAGGCAGCATGCGGCATCAATGCGGAACATGGGGTTTGGGTGTTGAGCCGCGAAGCGGCGGCAGGAATTGAGCCCAGGGTGGACATACGGCACACCGGCCGGCTTTCTGGGCATCGGGAAGCCCTGGGCTCCGCCCCAGACCCCGAGGTTTATCGCTTTCCGGCCGGGATTTCTCATCGCCTCGGTCCCCGCCCCCGGCAGGGGGCGCGGATAGTAGCCCCCTGCTTCAGCCCGGGGTCCGCGGAACATCACGAAAAGCCCCGGACGGGGCGTAGGAACAAACGTTCGATGCAACTCCGACCAAAAGGCAACTTCCGCCATGCCCGCCGTGTCGGTTGACTACTTCGACGCCTCCTCGGCTTACCCTCCTGCCTCGAGCGCCATATCCCAAAACCGGCGGTGTGCCAGATGGGAAGAACGTAAGGGCGGCAGGAACCTCCCGCCTAACCCTTCTCGCCCTTCGACCCCATTTTCATGGCGGTATGATGAATCTGCGGATTTATAGAAACGGAACTCTTCCGAAAACACCCTCGACGCGTACTAGAGATTACGCTACAGCCCGTGAAATCACAAACGATTGCAGCCGCGGAGCGGCGACGAGCCCGAGCCCCGGGCGCAAGCCCCATAAGCGCTAGCCCGCTTTTCTCACCGCGTGGCGAGGCAAAGTGCACGAAAGGTCCGTCAGTAGGAGGCGCGCGCCGCTTGACACTCGATGGCCGAGGGATACACATTCACACCCCGCACCGTCACCATGTCGTTGATAGCGAAAACTCTTGTAGCGCACTAGGGGCTTGGCGTTCGGCCTGCCCGGTGGCCGAAACAGGATGTCCTCGATCTCCAGCTCCAGGCTCTTGTTCGCCGGGATGCGAATCACGTAGTCCACGCCGCGCTCCTCCATCGCCTCGTAGATCTCGGGCTTGGCGAAGGCGGCGTCGGCGCGGAACGTCACCTGTTTGCCCTCCGCCTGTTGTCGTTCGATCTCCGGCAGTAGCAGCTCGTCCCAGTCCTCGGCGCTGTGCACGTTGCCGGGACGCAGCTTCGCGCCTAGGCAGTCGCCGTGCTGGTTGAACAGCAACAGCGGGTGATAGCAGAGGGACTCAAAATGGCCGTTGTAGGCACTGCCTTCCTGTTGGCCGTGGACGGGGCTCTCCGTGGAGTCCATGTCGAGCACCACGCGGTCTGAACCGTCGGGAGCTTCGGCTTGCGCGACCAGCTCCCGGTTCACTGCCATCAGCCCCAGCAAGTTCTCTTCGCTCGCCAGCATCTCCGTCTCGAAGCCATGCAGCGTCGAGGTCAAGGCTGCTCCGCGATCCCAGTTCCTCTTCGAGCCGATCAAGCGAAAGGTCGGATCGGCGGATACTCGAACGGCGTCATTGAGGTCCTCGTAGCCAGCGAGTCGGCTGTAGACCGACTGCCGCAGCAGATCGGCCAGCGGGAACTTCTTGTTCAAGCCTTGTCGCGAGTCGCTGAGATGCTCGTCGATCAGCTTCCCGAGTCCGAGTCGTTCATCCAGTTCGCGAACGAGAATCAGACCGCCATCCGAGGTGACTCGCGATCCTTGGAAATCGACTTTGAGAAATCCATTGAACGTGAGCTGAAACGGCTTGTTTTCTTTTTCACCCATCGGGTGTTGACCTCCATGGCGTCCTTATCGGGCTCTAGCCCCTATCAATAAAGACGCTGAAGGTCGCTGGATGGTCTGAAGCTCATACATCAAATTGAAAATGCGGGTCAAGACGCCGTGCTACCCGGCGAAGACCCCGCCGAGTTCGATCAACACCTTACTTCTTTCGAGGAGACCTATCTCCCCCGCAATCGCGTCGAAAAAGAACTCGTTCGTCAAATCGCCGACGTCGTCTGGAGAATGCAACGTCTCTCCCGCATCGAAACCGCCGTCATCGCCGCCGGGATCGAAAACTCCCGTCGCTTCAACCACGACACCGGCCCCATGCCCGAAGACCGCGAAGAGCGAACCAACATCCTTGGCTGGGCCATGCTCACCAGAACAAAACTCCTCAACAACCTGGCCCGTTACGACGCCCACCTCGGCCGCCGTTTCTACCGCGCCGTCGAGCTGATGATCGACATCCGCCGCGAAGAGCGCAAAGACCGCGAAGCCCGCGAGGCTCGCGAAGCCCAAGCCGGCTACCACATCGAACCCGAGCGCTACCTACCCACCCAAACGCCCTCGTAACAACCCGGCAGCGCCATCGCACATCCCCGGCCGACCCCCATCGCCGTTCGGGAAAACGCGGATAACCCACCCCCGCGCGAGATAGGTTTCCGACCCGTCCGTCACCAAAGCGAAGATTCACGAAACGAACCCAATTACTCATCTAACTCTTTTGCAAGAAACGAGTTATGGAAACCGGCCGACCCCAAGATCAGCCGCATTGTCCGGCAGGCGATCAGCGAGGTGACAACCCGAACCTCCCCTTCGCAACCCCAATCGCTCTTCCGAGGCAATTCGGTACCGACAAACAGCGGCGGAAGCAAGCAATCGTAGAGACAAACTCCCGGATTTGCCCGTGCCACGATCACACAAGCCACAAGTGCGCCTCAACTCGAAACAAGAGGCTCGCCGCCGGGCCGACCGGCTTCGGCCGGTGGCAGTCCCCCATTCTTGCTCGGACCGCTGCGAGTGCCGGTCGCTGCCGGGCTGATGGCTTCAAATGATCAATGTGCAATCGCCGTAGGAGTAGAAGCGGTAGTTGTTCTCGACGGCGTGGCGGTAGGCCGCGAGCGTTAGCTCACGGCCCGCGAAGGCGCAAACCAGCATCAATAGAGTCGACCGAGGCAGGTGGAAATTCGTCAACAAGGCGTCGACGGCGCGAAACTCGAATCCGGGAAGAATGAAGAGAGCCGTTTCGCCCCGCCCGGCTTCGATAACTCCGGCCGCCGAGGCGCGAACGGTGTGCTCGAGGACGCGAACCGAGGTCGTGCCCACGGCGACGCGGCGTCCGGGGCCTTGCAACTGTTCGGCCGCCGTTTCCGAGATCTCGTACCACTCCGCGTGCATCGAGTGATCTTCGACTCGTTCGGTGCGGACCGGCTGAAATGTTCCCAGTCCGACGTGAAGCGTTACGTCCACGCGCCGCACTCCGGCTTGGTCGAAATCGGCCAGAATCTCGGGCGTGAAATGCAAACCGGCGGTCGGGGCGGCTACCGAGCCGGGCTTCTCGGCGAAGACGGTTTGGTAACGTTCGCGGTCGATCGCCTCGTCGGATCTCTTGATGTAGGGCGGCAACGGCATGTGGCCGACCCTTTCCAGCCACGCCGTGAAATCAGCCCCGCCGAGCGAGAACTCCACCACCCGAAACCCATAATCGCCGCGTTCGAGAATCACGGCCTCGACATCCTCGGGAAAGTGAATGCGCTCACCGACGCGCATCTTGCGCCCCGGCCGCGCGAGCGCCTGCAACCGGGCCGGGTTGGATTCGAGTTGCTTCAACAGCAGGATTTCGACAAGCCCTCGGATTTCACTCTTCGATGTCGTCGCGTGGACTCCCGCTCTACGCCCAAACAGTCGCGCCGGGAGCACGCGGGAATTGTTGAGTACCAGGCGATCGCCTTTTTTCAGGTAGGTCGGCAGATCACGAAAATGGCGGTCTTCCCAACGCCCCGAAGCGCGGTCGATTACCAGCATGCGGCTCCCCGCGCGGTCGGCCGCGGGCGTCTGCGCAATGCGGTCTTCCGGCAATTCGTAGTCGAAGTCGCTGAGCAGCACCCGTTCATTGTAGGGCGGAGGTGAGGTTGAAGTGTCGTCGCCGTAACGCGATAATGGCGGGCTGCTCTCGGAATCGTCACGCGGGAAAAATCATGGAAGTTCTTGTTGCGGAATTCATTGGAACCTTTTTGCTGATTCTACTTGGCAACGGCGTGGTGGCTAACGTCGTTCTACGCCAAACCAAGGGCGAGGGCTCGGGGTGGATCGTGATCACTTTTGGATGGGGCATGGCGGTCTTTGTGGCCGTCTTTTGCGTTGGCGACATCAGCGGCGCGCACATCAACCCGGCGGTGACGATCGGGCTCGCGGCGGCGGGAGGGTTCGCATGGAGCAGCGTCCCCGGTTATGTCGCGGCACAATTGGCGGGCGGGATTTTCGGGGCGGTCTTGGTGTATCTGTTCTACAAAGACCACTACGCGGTGACGGATGACGCCGGCGCGAAACTGGCGACGTTCAGCACCGGGCCGGAGATCCGCAACGCGGCCTCAAACCTGTTTTCGGAAGTGGTGGGGACTTTTGTTTTGGTCTTCGCGGTGTTGTCGATGGCGGCGCCGTCGTTGAGCCTGGACGGCGGGGTGGGCGTCGTTTCGGCGAAGATCGGGCTGGGGGCGATCGGGGCGTTGCCGGTTGGGTTGCTGGTTTTCACGATCGGGCTTTGTTTGGGGGGGACGACGGGTTACGCGATTAACCCGGCGCGGGATTTAGGGCCGCGCATCGCGCATGCGGTATTGCCGATTCCGGGGAAGGGCGATAGCGACTGGGGGTATAGCTGGATCCCGGTGTTGGGGCCGATTTTGGGCGGGCTGCTGGCGGCGTTGGTGCGGGGAGCGATTTCTTAGGTGGGATTTGATTGACGGTGGCGCGGCAGCCCGTGGTGTGGGTCCGACTACGCGAAAAAAGGGGACGGCCGGTCGATCTGTTTCTGTTGCTTGCTGTCTTGTCGGGGGGTTAGCTGTTCTTGACGCGCTTGGTGGCTTCGAGGCGGGCTTCGGCACGGCGAATAGCGTGCTGAGCCCTTTCGACGTCGATTTCCATCTCGTGGCTCTGAAGCATGTCGTTCGCTCGGCGACGGGCTGTTTCGGCGCGTTCGAGGTCGACTTCCTCGGCCCATTCGGCGCTGTCGGCCAGGACGCGCACGTGGTCGGGCAGCACTTCCATTAAGCCGCCGCTGAGCGCCATGTAGCGCTTCTTGCCGCCGGCGTCGAAGGAGAGGATGCCGTGGCCGAGTTCGGTGATTAGCGCGGCGTGGCCTGGTAGGACGCCCATATAGCCGTCCTTGGCCGGGGCCTCGACGCTGTCGACTTCGTCGGAGAGCACTTGCCGCGTGGGAACGGTGACTTCGAGCTTGAGCTTTCCCGGCATTAGGCGGCCTCGGCAAGCTTGGCCGCCTTCTCGACGGCTTCTTCAATGGTTCCGACCAGGTAGAAGGCCTGCTCGGGCAGATCGTCGTGCTTGCCTTCGACGATTTCCTTAAAGCCTCGGATGGAATCGGCGACGCGAACGTAGCGCCCCTCGAGGCCGGTGAACTGCTCGGCCACGAAGAAGGGTTGCGAGAGGAAGCGCTGGATCCTGCGGGCTCGCGAAACGGTGAGCCTGTCTTCTTCCGACAGCTCTTCGACGCCGAGAATGGCGATGATGTCCTGCAATTCCTTGTTGCGCTGTAGAACTTGCTTCACGGCTTGGGCGGTGTTGTAGTGCTCGGCGCCCAGGATATTCAGGTCGAGAATGCGGGAGGTCGAGGCCAGCGGATCGACGGCCGGGTAGATGCCGAGCGAGGCGATTTCGCGCGAAAGGTTCGTGGTGGCGTCGAGGTGCGCGAAGCTGGTGGCCGGGGCCGGGTCGGTGTAGTCGTCAGCGGGGACGTAAATCGCCTGGACCGAAGTGATCGAGCCTTTCTTGGTCGACGTGATGCGCTCTTGCAGCTCGCCCATCTCGGTCGCCAGGTTGGGTTGATAACCGACGGCGGAGGGCATGCGGCCGAGCAGCGCGGACACTTCCGAACCGGCTTGCGTGAAGCGGAAAATGTTGTCGATGAACAGCAGCGTGTCCTGTCCCTCTTCGTCGCGGAAATATTCGGCGACGGAGAGGCCGGTGAGCCCGACCCGCAGACGCGCGCCCGGAGGCTCGGTCATCTGACCGTAGATCAAGGCGCATTTTGATTTCCGCCAATCGTCGGGATCGATAACGCCGGATTCCTGCATTTCAAGCCACAGGTCGTTGCCCTCGCGGGTGCGTTCGCCGACGCCGGAGAAGACCGACACGCCGCCGTGCTCGGCGACGATGTTTCTGATCAACTCCATGATGATCACGGTTTTACCGACGCCCGCGCCCCCAAACAGCCCGATCTTGCCGCCCTTGAGATAAGGCTCGAGCAGGTCGACGACCTTGATGCCGGTCTCGAGCATTTCGAGTTCGGTCGACTGGTCTTCGAGCGACGGGGCGGGGCGGTGGATGGGGTAGCGCTTTTCGGTGTTGACCGGGCCCTTGTTATCCACTGGTTGACCGAGGACGTTCAGCACACGGCCGAGAGTTTGCGGCCCCACCGGGACGCTGATGCCCTCGCCGAGATCTTCGGCTTGCATGCCTCGGACCAGTCCGTCGGTCGGCTGCATGGCAACGGTGCGCACGCGGCCTTCGCCCAAGTGTTGCTGTACCTCACAGACGATGTCGACGGGGTTCGGGACGTCGAACCCTTCGCTGGTAATGCGAACGGCGTTGAAGATCTTAGGCAGGTGACCTTCGCTGTATTGCACGTCGACAGCGGGGCCGGCGACTTTGATGACTTTTCCGATTTTCGACATTTCGTTTCCCTAACTTGGATGTTAATGTTACGGCCGTTCGCGTAGCGCAATTGGTTGCGGAATCACCCCGGAAACCTGTACTCGTTAGGGCCTCTGAAAAAATGGGGACTGTACCGAGCGCCGACCACATAAGTCGCCATGAACCAACAGCCCGCCGGGCGCGAAGTGGACTGTCCCCGATCTTTTCAGAGGCCCTAACGAGTACAGCGCAGTTTACTCCAGTGCGGCCGCGCCGCTGACGATTTCGATGAGCTCCTTGGTAATGCTCGCCTGGCGAACGCGGTTGAGATGGAGCGTCAACTTTTCGATCATCTCTTCGGCGTTGCGCGTGGCCGAGTCCATGGCTGTCATGCGGGCGGCGTGTTCGGCGGCCCCGGATTCGAGCATGGCTTGATAAATATTTGTCTCGACGTACTTCGGCAGTAGGTTGCGGAAAATGTCCGCCGCGGGCTGTTCGTAGATGTACTCGGTCGCGGTCGATTTGTCTGTCGCCGGCATGTCCGCCGGCAACAAACGCCGCAGGACGACCTGTTGTGTCAAAACACTTTTGAACTCGTTAAAAAGCAAGTAGACGGAATCGACTTCTTCGTTGATGAAGCGTTCCATCACCTTGGCGCTGATCTTGCGTACGGTTTCGAGCTCGACGCGTTGAAATACGTTGGGCCACTCGCCGCTAATGGCGGCATCGCGGCGGCGGTAGTGGTCGAGGCCGCGCTTACCGATCAGTTCGAGTTCGATTTGCTTGCCTTCGCGCTCGGCGAGAAAGCTCGCCGAGGCTCGCAGGACGTTGCCGTTGAATGCCCCGCACAGGCCCTTATCGCCGGACAGCAGCAGGAGCAAGACGCGCTTTTCCTCGCGCCGCTTCAGCAGCGGATGATCGAGCGCCGGGGAATCTTCCGGCTCGTTGGCCAGAATCGAGGCCATCATCTCGCGCAGCAGCGTCGCGTAAGGACGCGCCGCCAAGGCGTTTTCCTGGGCTCGGCGCAGCTTCGCCGCCGAGACCATCTTCATGGCCTTGGTGATCTGCTGCGTGTTTTGCACCGAGCGGCGACGACGGCGCAGGTCGATCAGACTGGGCATTAGCCGGCCTTCGCCTCCGCGCCTCGGAGCGCCGCGAAGCGCTGCTTGAACTCACCGATCGCGGCCTTGACCTCGCCGGACAACTCGTCGTCGATGGCTTTGCGGTCGCGAATTTTCGCGAGCACGCTGTCTTCCTGCCGGTCGAGGTAGTCGTAGAGGCCCTTTTCGAACTCGCGACATTGCGCGACTTCCAGGTCGTCGAGGAAGCCGTTGGCTCCGGCAAAGATGATGAGTACCTGCTTTTCGACCGCTAGGGGCTGGTATTGGTCCTGTTTGAGGATCTCGGTTAGGCGCTCGCCTCGGTGAAGCTGTTGCTGTGAAGCTTTGTCGAGATCGGAACCGAATTGCGCGAAGGCGGCGAGGGCGCGGTACTGCGCCAACTCGAGACGCAGCGTCCCGGCGACTTGTTTCATGGCCTTGATTTGGGCGTTGCCGCCGACGCGGCTGACCGAAATACCGACATCGACCGCGGGTCGGACGTTCGCGTTGAACAAGTCGGCTTGGAGGTAAATCTGACCGTCGGTAATCGAGATGACGTTGGTCGGAATGTAGGCCGAAACGTCGCCGGCCTGGGTTTCGATAAAGGGCAGCGCGGTGAGTGAACCGCCGCCTTTCTCGGCGCTGAGTTTCGCGGCGCGTTCGAGCAAACGGCTGTGTAGATAGAACACGTCGCCGGGATACGCCTCGCGGCCCGGAGGCCGGCGGAGCAGCAGAGAAATCTCGCGATAGGCCGCCGCGTGCTTCGACAAATCGTCGTAGATGCAGAGCGCGTGCCCGCCGTTGTCGCGGAAGTACTCGCCGATGGCGCAGCCGGCGTAGGGGGCGAGGAACTGCATCGGGGCGGGGTCGGAAGCCGAGGCCACGACGACGATCGAGTAGTCCATCGCGCCGTAGTCCTCGAGCGTCTTGATCAAGTGGGCGACGGTTGAGCGCTTTTGCCCGATGGCGACGTAGACGCAAATCATGTCGCCGCCCTTTTGGTTGATGATCGTGTCGACGGCGATGGCGGTTTTGCCGGTCTGGCGGTCGCCGATGATGAGTTCGCGCTGGCCGCGGCCGACGGGGATCATCGCGTCGATCGCTTTCAGCCCGGTCTGGACGGGTTCTTTGACCGGGCTGCGGTCGATCACGCCCGGCGCCAGGCGCTCGACGGGGAAATGGTCCTCGGCTTCGATCGGACCCTTGCCGTCGAGCGGGCGGCCCAGTGCATCGACTACGCGGCCGACCAAGTTCTTGCCGACCGGCACGGAAATGATTCGCCCGGTGCGGCGCACCTCGTCGCCTTCCTTGAGTTCCTGGTATTCACCCAAGAGAACCGCGCCCACCTGATCCTCTTCGAGGTTCATCGCGATGCCGGCGACGTTGTGGGGGAATTCGAGCATCTCGCCGGCCATGACCTTTTCTAGGCCGTGGAGACGGGCGATGCCGTCGCCGAGGGCGATGATCGAGCCGACTTCGGAGACTTCGATGGCGGTCTCGTAATTTTCAATTTGTTCCCGAATCAGCTTCGAGATTTCATCAGCACTGATTTGAGCCATGGACTATGCTTCTCCTGAAAGGGCGCGGTCGAGACTGTTCAACTGCGCGCGCAACGAGCCGTCGAAGACGGTGCACCCGAAGCGTACCGTCGCGCCTCCGAGCAATTCGGACACCACCGCGAACTCGGCCGACACGGTCTTACCGGTCACGCGGCTGAATTTCGAAACAAGCGCGGTGCGCTGCTCATCTCCCATTGCTTTGGCCGAGGTGACCGCGATGCGCGCGACGCCGGCGCGTTCGTCGATCCAGGCCCGCATGGCCTCGATCATCTCGTCGAGATAGGGCATGCGGCGGTGATCGATCACGACGTAGAGGAAGTTGCGCACCGTTACCGCAAGCTCGAGCCTCTCGCCGAGCTTGGCGGTCAGCGCGCGCTTGTCGGCCGGGGTGACGGCGGGTGAGCTTAGGATGTTGCGCAACTCGTTCGAGGTCTTGAGTAATTCCTGGAAATCGCCGAGTTGGCGAAGGGCGTCTTCCGCGCTGACAGCGGAGCCAGGTTGGGTGACCACCTCGGCGAGCGCCGAAGCGTATCGATTCGCGATTGCAAGGGCCATCGTTTAGGGTTCTCGGGCTGGAGCGACGACGAGGCGAACCCGACAGGCCGCCGCGGCCTTATTACGCAAACTGCTTGAAAAAAAGGGGTTGGCGGGTGACTGGTACCGCCGATTTCTTAACCCTCAAACTACCATATGACCCGGCGAACGGGCAACCGAGAAACGCTCGGATTTGCCCCCGGTCGTGGAAGAGAAAGACATGTCGGGCTCGAAAGCCCGACACGGCTCCCTGGAGGCGCGCGCCACGTCGCGTGCCGACGGCCCTTCGCCTACATATGTCTCACGCTCGAAACTTCTTGTTCGGGTTCGCGGTCGAGTAGAATCAATACCTCACGGATCGATTTGTTGCCGCCTCGGGATGACCCGGGCATGAAAGCGGAGCGAACATGTCACCGACAAGCCCCTTTATCGAAAACATTTTCGTCGCCTCCGACGGCGGGGTCGATATGCAATCGGTCGAGCAGGTCGAGGCTGTCGAGGGCAGCGGGCTGCGTGGGGATCGCTACGCCGAGGGGACGGGGTATTGGGTGCCGGTGGACGTCTGTCAAGTGACCTTGATCGAAGGCGAAGAGCTCGAAAAGATTCAATCGGCGACGGGCGTGAAGGTGCTGAATGGCGAACATCGCCGCAATCTCGTTACTCGCGGCGTTCGCCTGGAGGAATTGCTTGGGCGCCGGTTCCAGGTGGGTGAAGCCGTTCTCGAATATGATCGTCCGCGGCCGCCTTGTCGTTATATTGCTTCGATCACGGAATGGGCATGACGAATGCTCTTGGGGGGAGCGCGGGTATCTGTGCCCGGGTCGTGCGGGCGGGGGTTATTTGGCGGGAGGATGCGATCAGAGTTTTGGAGACGGAGCCGCATTCGCCGGGGTAGTTGGTGGGCTAATCGTATGGCGGGGTTCATCCGGCAAAGCACGCGTTGTCGGGTAGGGCGGGCGGTGACCAATTTCGCGGTCTTGCGGGCACAAGAGGTTCACTGCCTTTTCCGCTCCCCATCCACCCAGGAAAACTCGGGCCGCATGCGGTCGTAGGAGATGCGGTCGGCTCGTACTCGCAGGCGGGCGCCGAGGCCGAAGCGGCGTTGGGTGCGCTCGCCTACTAGGGCTTGTTGGTTCTCGCGATAGACGAAACGCTCCGCCGTGAACGATTCGATCGGGACCAGGCCTTCGACGAAGATTTCCTCGAGCTCGACGAAGAGGCCGAAACGCATCACGGAGACGACGATCGCGTGGAATTCGTCTCCGAGGCGGTCTTCCATGTAGCGGGCTTTCTTCCAATCGATGAGCTCGCGTTCGGCGTCGGCGGCACGGCGTTCGGTGAAGGACGTTTCGTTGGCGAGTACGGCGAGTTCGGATCGGCGGTAGGAGCCGAGGTGTGGTCTGTCGCCGTCGCGCGAGGCGTCGCTGTAGGGACTCGTCGGCTTGCTGATCGGACCGCCGGTGTCGTTAGCACCGGTGCCACTGCCGCCGGCGTCACTGCCGTCAGCGGCACTACCGTCGGCTTGAATACGTTCGGCTTCAATTCGGTCGGCTTCCACCAACGTGGTCAAGATGCGATGGACGACCAGGTCGGGGTAGCGCCGGATGGGCGAGGTGAAATGCGTGTACGCCTGTGTCGCTAGGGCGAAGTGACCGTCGTTGAGTTCGCTGTAGCGCGCTTGCTTGAGCGAGCGCAGCATTTGAAGATTCAAGACGCGTTGCTCGGGCTTGCCTGCGAGTTCGGCGATTAGCTTTTGATAGTTGCGGGGCGAGACGCGGACGTCGCTTTGGGCGACATCGATGTGTCGGCGGCCCTTCGAGCCGTCT
The DNA here is from genome assembly GCA_965238125.1 of Bryobacterales bacterium. GTDB lineage: Bacteria > Acidobacteriota > Terriglobia > Bryobacterales > UBA6623 > UBA6623. The sequence continues at coordinate 4,378,247 of OZ250179.1, forward strand.
CGGCGCCGCTCGGTCCGACCGAAACGTCGCGACGACAAATCGACCCCCAACGAATACCCGAACATACCGAGCAATTGCTGGAAGTCGGCGAGGCGCTTGGGGTCGGGCTTTTCGTGGATACGATAGAGCGCCGGGATGCCGCGCTCTTCCAAGCGCTTGGCGACGGCCTCATTCGCCGCGAGCATGAATTCCTCGATGATGCGGTGGGCGATGTTGCGCTCGGCTCGGGCGACGCCTTGCATCATGCCCTTGTCGTCGAATTCAATCACGGTCTCGGGTAAGTCGAAATCGATGGATCCTCGGCGATCGCGATGACGATTGAGAATCATCGCGAGTTCTTTCATTTGCTCGAAACGCTCGACCAGCGGGCGATAGCGCTCGCGTTGCTCGGCGTCGCCTTGGAGCACGCGGTAGACGTTCGTGTAGGTCATCCGCTCGACGCTGCGAATCAGGCCGCGGTGGAATTCCACCCCAACCGTCTCGCCCTGATGGTTGATTTCCATCAACGCCGAGACGACCAAGCGATCGACTTGCGGATTCAAGGAGCAAATGCCTGTCGACAGCTTCGCCGGCAACATCGGCACGGCGCGATCGGGGAAATAGACGCTCGTCCCGCGCAGTTGCGCTTCTTCGTCGATGGCTGATCCGGGGCGGACGTAGTGGCTGACATCGGCGATGTGGACCTGCAGGGCGAAGTTGCCGTTGTCGAGGCGATCGACCCATACGGCGTCGTCAAAATCGCGGGCGGTTTCGCCGTCGATCGTGACGATGTCGAGGTTCCGGAAATCGCGGCGGTCGGGCGCATCGGCGGCGGAGACGGTGTCGGCAACCTGCTCGACTTCCGCCCCCACGCGCGACGAGAAGCGATGCGGCAAGTGATATTTGCGGATGATGATTTCGACGTCGAGGCCGAAGTCGCCGGTTCGGCCGAGAATCTCGACGACTTGGCCGCGGGCCTCGGTTGTACGGGTCGGAAACGCGGTGAGTTCGGCGTTGACGATCCAGTAGTCGAGATCCTCGGCGGTTTGGATGTCGGGGCGCTCGGCGTCTCCGAGCCGTTGCGAAGCGTCGTCGGTCGGCGGCAGCTCGCGGCCTTTCGGGATCTGGATGTTTTCGCGAACGCGATCGTCGTGGGGGACCACATAGCTGCCGCGTTTCGAATAGTGGAAGCGCCCAACGACGAACGTCTGCTTACGGTTGAGAATGCGCTGAATGTAGCCTTCGGCGCGACCGTCGTCGGGGACGCGGCCGAGGCGCACGACGACGCGGTCATGGTGCATGGCGTGGAGCGTGGAGTCGGGCGGAATGAAGATGTCGCCATCGACGCCGGGGAGCGGGCGGTCCGGGGTGACGAAGCCGTAGCCGTCGGGGTGGCGGCTGAAACGGCCGGCTATGTACTCGGTATCGACGCCCGGGAGGCTGTAGTGGCCGCGGCGAAATTCGACCAGACGGCCGTCGCTGACCAGGGCTTTGAGAGTTTGTGCAAGTGAGGCGTATTCCTTGCCGCGAACGCGTAATTCGCGGGCCAGGTGTTTGAAGGAAGCGCGGCCGTGAGGCTGACCGCCGACGTGCTCGATCACCTGTTGCGCGTCCACCGTTTCACTATAGGGGCTTGGGGCGGGGGCTTAGGAGACGAGAAAGGGTGTGCCGATGTAGGGGAGCCGGCGTTGTCGGGGCTCCCAGCGGCCCTCAAGGGGGGCGGGCGACGTGGCGTGAGCGTCCACGCTTGCCGCGAACCGATTCATCGGTTCGTATCCGCGAATTCGCAGGAACTCGCAAGCCGGCAATCCGAAATACGCCCCGATGACTCGGGGCGCGGCAAGGCTGGAGCCTCACGCCACGTCGGCGGCGCGCCTTCTTTGATGAACGCTTCCACGGCGTGGAGAGCGGGATGGCGGCAGGCTCTCAGTTGCGTCGCCTCCGGAGGATCGCGAGCGCGACTGCGGCGATGATCAGAACCACCGCCGCCGCGATTGGGCCGTGGCGTCCAATCCACGATTCCGGCTTCGGTTGGCCGACTTCGCTTCGGGCGATGTCGGGGACGTCGTCGGCGGTCGGCAGCTGGAATTCCCAGCGGGTCGCATGTCCGGAAGCCGTGGCTTCGGCGAGGGGGCGCAGTTGAGCCGTTTGCCGTTGTTCGGGGTATCCGGCGGGAATCCATTCCAAAGCGAGGTGTGCCGCGGGAACGAGGAACGGCGTTTCCGTGGGCTCGGAATCGGCCCATGCGGGCAATTCAATAGGACCCTCGGCGGAGCCGGGCAGAAGCACGCGATTGAAATGGTAGGGCTCGTCGAAGAACTCGGGCGATGAACTCTCCGAGACGGCGAGCAACCACGGCCCGTGAAAAACGGCCGTGTAACGGGTCTTGTCGGGCCGCCTTTCAAGGCGGGTGATGAAGTCGTAAGAAAGACGGATCTCGGTGCCGGGCCGCGGTGCCCTCTCGATCCGTAGGTAGCCGTCGATGACCCGCACCTCTTGAGGCTCGTTTTCGATGTTGACGCTGATTGACTTGGCCCAGCTCGGCAGGCGAACCGCGAGGCGTGTGGACGGGTCGGGCGCTTCCGCGATGGAAACTGTGATGCCGCCGTCGGTTTCCAGTGAAGACTTCGCGGTGACTCGTAGGTCCGTTCTCTTGAAGATCGCATCGACGGGCAGGTCGTAATAGAGCGTCCCGTCGTCGAGACGGAAGGCGGCGCGCTCGATGTCGGGAAAGGTTCTGAGGCCGTGCAGGGTGCAGCACCACCAGGCACGGGCGGTTTCGGGGCCCACGCCGGTCCGGCGCAGGTTCACATGGCCGAAATCGCCGCTGGCGAACTGATTCAGGGCGAACTCGTTGAAGAGGGTTCGCTCGGCTTGTTCGAGGTAGTCGACGTTTCCTGTCTCGCGCCAAAGATCGAGACTCAGTCGAATCCAATCGCCCTGGGAGCAGCCTTCATCACGCTCGATACTGGGAAGAAACGCCTCGGGGATTGCGCCCTGGACCAGGAGATTTCCGGAGTCGACGATCGATTGCCACTCCCTCTCGGCCTGCTCGAGATAGCGCGGTTGGCCGGAAACGCGCGCCAGCTCGACCAACCCGCGCAGTGTGCTCAAGAAGCCGTGGGTGTGTTGGCTGGGGCGGCGTTCGGTTCGCTCGGCCATTTGATCGGCTAACTGGAGATACCGATCGTCGGCAGTGTGGCGGTAGAGTGCCGCCAGGCCCTCGATGTTTTGGGTCCAGCAAACGTAGCCGACGGCGAATTTGCCGTCGAGAAAGAATCGCCGCAGAAAGGGAGCGTTGAAACGAGGCGCGGCTTCGACCAAGAAATCGCCGAGTCGCTTGGCGGCTTCGAGGGCGGGGGCGTGCCGGCTTTCGCGATAGTATTCGAGCAAGCCGATCAGGAGGCGGCCGTTGCCCCACAGCCGCGCCATGTCGTCGTCGGAAGTTTCGCCTCGTCCCATAGGATCGCCGAAATGGCCGTCGTCTTTTTGGTGCCGGAGAAGCTGTTCGACGAACGGCGCGAGCCTTTCGGCCAAGCTGGGATCTCGCCCGGCCGCCGAGGCGAGTGCGCCGATGTAGCGGCCTGAGAGATCGCCGCTGAAGTTCGTGAAGCGTCGGACGTCGCGGGGGATGACGTCGGCCAGCAGGAAGTCTTGCGTGTAGTGCGGGGGGCCGCCCTGGAGCACGCGTTCGAGAGTGAGTTCGAAGCGGGCGGTTAAGTCACCGGCAACGAGGGGACCGGCGCAAAGGGCGGCAATCGCTATGCCGAGTACGAGGGCCTTTGCTTGGGCCGGGAGTTTCATTAGAGGGTTTTCAGCTTGAAGTTGGTGGGGACAGCGGTTCGCGGGGTCGGCCCCAAGCAGAACTGTTCTAAGCACGCGTTCCAGACATGTCGGGCTCGAAAGCCCGACACGGCACGCAAGAATGGGCGCGCCACGTCTTGACTTTATCCGTGGCGCTGAAAAAAGTCTACCGTCAGTTTTCGCACCATGCCGATCGAGCCCAGCACCGCCACCAGATTCGGCAGCGCCATCAGACCGTTCAGCGTGTCAGCCACGCTCCAAATCAATTGCAAGCTTCCCGTCGCGCCGAGATAGACGAAGCCGATCCAGGCCAATCGATAGGGCAGGATCGCCGTGGTTCCGAACAGATAGGTTACGCCGGTCTCGCCGTAGTAGGCCCATCCGATCACCGTCGAAAAGGCGAAAAGGATCAGCCCCACGGTGACGACCAGGCCGCCCCACTCTCCGGGTAAACCCGCCTTAAACGCCTGGTCGGCCAGCGCCGCTCCGGTGGCGCCTGATTCCCACACCCCTGTCGTCAAGATCACCAGCCCGGTGACCATGCCGACAACCAGGGTGTCGACGAAGACGCCGAAGATTCCGTAGCAGCCTTGGCGGGCGGGGTGGTCGGTGACCGCCGAACTGTGCACGATGGGGGCGCTTCCCAGCCCGGCTTCGTTTGAAAACATGCCGCGGGCGATTCCGAATCGGATCGCTTGGGCCACGCCGACGCCGACGAAGCCGCCTACGGCCGCATGTCCGTCAAACGCCGAGCGAAGCACCAAGCCGATCACCGAAGGAATGCGATCGATGTGAAGGACCAAGATCGAGAAGCCGCCCAGCAAGTAGAGAAAGCACATCGAGGGCATCAGGATCTCGGCGACCTCGACGATCCGTCGTAATCCTCCGAGCACGACCAGCGCCGTGGCGGCGCACATGATCAAGCCGGTCACCCACGCCGGGACGCCGAAGGCGCTGCGGGCGGCGTCGGCGACAGAGTTGGCCTGGACCATGTTGCCTATGCCGAAAGCCGCCAGTGCCACAAGCAGGGCGAAGATCGCGCCGAGCCATCGCAGATTGAAGTTTTTCGAGAGGATGTACATGGCCCCGCCGCGCATGACGCCTTGTTCGTCGGGTTCGCGGTAGCGCAGGGCCAGGGTGATCTCGGCAAACTTGGTGGCCATGCCGACGACGCCGGAAAACCACATCCAGAAAAGCGCGCCGGGGCCGCCCAGCGAAATCGCGGTGGCGACTCCGGCGATGTTGCCCACGCCGACGGTCGAGGCTAGAGACGCGGCAAGAGCTTGAAACGGACGGACCGTACCTTCGCCCTCGCCGGGGGAGAAAATTTTGCCCAGCACCTCGCGCATCGCGAAGCCGAAGCGGACGAACTGCACGCCTCGTGTGACTACGGTCAGCAGAACGCCCGAACCGATGAGCAACAACAGCATCGGCGGGCCCCAGACGAGGGCGTTGAGTTGGTTGTGGAGATGTTCGAGGAGTTCCACGGCGAACGAGGGAAGGCAGGCGATGAAATCGTAATGGGCCTTGAAAATAGGGTTGCCGGTTGTCTCCTGTCGCCCTTTCAGGGCTTGCCGGGATGGGGCTGTTACCCGGGTTTTCGCCTTCGGCTCTACCCCGGGCTATTCCTATCACCGCTTCGCGGCTGCGATTGTTTGCGATGTCACTTGTCGGGAACGCGATTGGCCGCGATCCACACGGACTCGAGGCTGCGGGTGTTGGCGATGTCATCCCAAGGGTTTTTGGCGAAAACATTGAAATCCGCCCATTTGCCCGCCGAAAGAACACCGACCTCATACAAGCGTAAGCAGCGCCCGGCGTTTCCGGTCGCCGACAGGAGAATAGAGTAAGGATCCATGCCGGCTTTCGCCATCAGGTCCATTTCCATGTGCTCGAAGTAGCCTTGGAAGCGCGCGGGCGGCCCCGTGTCGGTGCCGAAGGCGATCGTGACGCCGGCGGCGGAGAGCGTTTGTAGGTTCTTCGACGCCGTCTCCAGGGCCTTCTTGTATTGCTGGGCGGATTCGCTTTCGGCGATTTTCTTTTGCCGTGCCGGGTCCTTCAATTGCTCCAGCACGGCGGGGTCGGCTTCCTTCGTGAAGAAGGGATCGGAGAAGAACTCCGGGGTGCTTTCATACACGAAGGTCGAGACTTCGCGCGTCAAGGTCGGGCACAGGCACTTCTCGGTTTCGAGCATCCCACGGGTAAAGGTGTCGTCGACCAGCTGGTCGCGGACGCTGTGGGCGATGAAATCGACTTCGGCTCGAATCAGGGCAATGCCGTCCTCGAGGTAATAGAGGTGGGCGGCGACACGCTGGCCTTGTTTGTGACTTTGATCGATGACGGCTTGGAAGACCTCGGGCTTCATCTTGCGGGTAGTGCCGAGATTATCGTCGACGCGAATTTTGATCCAATCGACTCGCATTTCCGCGTTGGCGTCGACTTCAGCCCGTACCTTCTTAGGGGTATTGCCGGCGACGACGGCGCCCGCCACGTAGAGGCGCGCTCGATCGAGGTCGGGGATGTCTTGGGCGTCGCGTACTTCAATGGCCGCCGGCCCGTCGCCGCCGAGGCTGTTGATCGTGGTGACGCCGTAACGGGCGTAGAGTCCGAGTTGATCGAGAATGTTTTCCTTGGTGTAGACGTCCTCGCCGGTTTCGAGGCCGCGGGTTCCGCCGACATGTCCGTGAGCGTTAATGAAGCCCGGGGTGATGAACTTTCCGCTCAGATCGATTTCTTCCGCGCCGGGCGGTACGCTCAGATTTTCAGCTGATCCAAGCCCTTCGACGCGGCCGTCACGCACGACCAGAACGGCGTTTTCGACCAGGTTGCCGCTGCCGTCGAAGACCGAGGCGCCGACAAAGGCTTTCAAGCCCGGGACCGGTTCGAGGGGCGGCGGGCTGCTGCATCCCACCACCACGAACGCGATCAGGCTCAACAAAAGCGTCCTTCGCGGGACGGTACTTTCGGTTGTCATCGTCACACTACCTCCAGAGGGGCACACTAGCACATGGGGGGCCGGGCTTCAACGTGGCGTGCCGCGTGGCCGCGTGGAGGTGTGTGTGTCAGTTCTTTGGGCGAACCGAATCGCGTTAGAGTTTGCGGGGCTGTTCGCGGTTTCTACTACGCGAAAAAGAGTAAAGTCCGTTTCTATGAATCCGTGGATTCGTAACACCGCCACGAAAATGGGTGTCGACAGGCCGAAAGATCGGGCGGGAGGTACCTGCCGCCCTTTTCAGGGCTCGCGCGGGTAGGGGTTCTACCCAGGGTTCCGCCTTTGGCTCCACCTGGGCTATATTCCTGTCGCCGCTTCGCGGCTCAAGGTGTTCGCGGCCTTGGCGGGCAGGCCTGGAGACCTGCTCCACCGTGGGTGTGACCCCGAGGTTGTTAGCGACCCTCGGCCAGTCGCGAGGCGAGTGCGCCGGGTAGGCCGGCGTCGCGAATCTTTTTTTGGGCCGATTCCAGCGGATATTCGCAGCGATAATATTCGACGCGTTGCTGTTCGGAGTCGAAAACCGCGTAGGCCGCTTTCCAATTCAAATCGCGCGGTTGTCCGACCGAGCCGGGGTTAATGAGATAGCTGCGCCCAGGCAACGTCTCGACGGTGTTGGGCGCGGGTCCGATCGGTTCGTAGCCCAATTGCCCGTCTTCGCCCCAGAGAATGAAGCCGCCTTGCAGATGGGTGTGCCCGAAGAAGACCAGCCGACCTTCGACCTGGGGGAACTGCATCAGTGCGTCGTAGGGGTCGACAACATATTCGTCTTCGTCGGCGACCGACCCGTGGGCCATTAGAAAACCGTTTTGGGTCATCGGACCCTGGGCGAGGTTGAGCAGATATTCACGATTCTCCGGGGTAAGCGCATCGAGCGTCCATTCAACGGCAAGGCGCGCGACGGCGTTGAACGAGGTGGCCTCTTCCAAACCGCAGCAGGTTTTGTCGTGGTTGCCGCGAATGACGTAGGGAACATTTTCGCGAACCCAGTCGGTGACTTCGTTCGGCTCGGCGCCGTACCCGACGACGTCGCCGAGGCAGCAGATCTCTTCGTAATTCTTATCCTCGGCGGATTCGAGGACCGCGTCGAGCGCGTCTTTATTCGAGTGAATATCGCTGAGAATGAGGTATCTCATGGCGAGGTCGATCGGCGCTTATGCACGTCGGAGCGTGAGAACGCTGATCTCCGGCAATGCTCCCACGCGCATCGGCAAATTTATTGTGCCGATACCGCGGCTGACATAAAGAACCGAGCGATCGAGGCGGTACTCGCCGGCCACAAAGGGGGTAAAGAAGCGACCCGGGTTGGCCCACTGTTCGACGATCTCAACGGTGACCTGGCCGCCGTGGGTATGCCCGCCGACCACCAAATCATATCCTAGCCTAGAAGCGGTTGGGAAAACATCAGGGTTATGGCTGAGTAGGACGTTGACGGCCTGTTTGTCCATGAGTTCCCCGGCCTTATGAAGATAGGGAAGGGAAGTGCGCTGATAGTCCACCCCGCACAGATTGAGGCGCGTGTCGCCGAACTGCAAAGACTCCGAGGCGTTGCGCAGAAACGCGATGCCGCGGTCGCGGGCGTAAGATTCGCAGAAACTCTCGCTTTCCGCATACCGCTCATGATTCCCCATGCAGGCCCAGACGCCCGAATCGGTTCGCAGGCCCGCGACAATATCGAGGCATTTTTCGAGCGGGTCGGCGGACTCGGTGATGAGATCACCGGTGACCAGGGCGACATGGGGCCGCGTCTCGTTGGTCATGGCTACGACGCGTTCGAGCTCGGGTGCGGTTAGGTCGAGGCCGAAATGAATATCGGTGAGTTGCGCCAAGCGCAGTCCTTCGAGCGAGGGCGGCAGATCGGGGAGAGCGATATCGACCTGGCGGACTTCAAAGTTCGTGCGTCCGATAAACGTGCCGTAGCCGGCGACGGCGAACGGGACCGCCAAGGTTGCCCGCGCCGCATGGGTCAGGAATTCGCGGCGCGCCGGCAGGTGTTTTGTTTCCACGGTTGTAGCCGGACTTTCCGAGGAAGGGGGCTTTGGCCGGCGAAGTTTGCGCCAGGTCGACCATGCCCCGATCATGCAATAGCCGGCGAACGACCCGACAACCCAGATCCCCCCCCATAAGCGCCAAAGACGTGGAAAAGGGCTGACGCCGATAAAGTCCAATTCGTCGCCAAACATCGGCGAACCGGCCACCAGCAGTAAGGCGATTCCCGCCAAAAGGTATGCCGCCCACCGTCCGGCCGCGACGCCGCGCCGGGGGAACTCGCGTCGCATCAGAATGAACAGGTGCACCTGTGCCGCCAAGATCGTCATCTTGACGGCGAAGACGGCCAGGTTGAAGCTGAAGGGAAGATGGCGCATGGACCGGCGGCGGCATCACGGGCGGCGACCGGCCGTCCGCATGCGAAAAAGGGAACCTTACTCATGATGTCGGAAGATCGCCGAAAAAATCCACACCGGATGCGATGGCCGCCGGATTTGTCGGCGGCGGATGTATCCGACGGTACGGGGAGTTCAGGGGTCTGATCTGAAGGTTCCATTGGGCGAGACAAGCTGAGAGCTCGTCTCAACTGTGGGCTAGTTACTTTCCGGTGCAAAAAGGGTGCTTGGGAGGCTGATTTGATCGGGGGAGGGCGTATTCTCTCTGAAACAAAATAACGCTTTGTGTTTCCGTACGTCTTACCCAACATGACCTGTAGAAGACACGTCCAACCGAGTTTGTGGGACGGTTTGCTGACCGTGGAAGTGGCCGATCTTTGGGAACCGTGGATGCGCGAAGTCGACCAGCTGCTCGACGACGACGAGCTGTTGGACAGCGTCTACGAGGCGCAAGGAAAGCGTCGCCCTCAGAGCCGCCGCCGCGGTCGGCGCCAAACCCCGGCCGAAGTCGTGTTGCGCATGCTGCTGCTCAAACACATCCGCAACTGGAGCTACGAGACGCTGGAGCGGGAAGCGCGTGCCAACTTGGTGTACCGCGGCTTCTGCCGCCTGGGCCTGGCGAAAGCGCCGGATGCCAACACCCTGGTGCGGCAAGGACAGGCGTTGGGACTGCAAGTCATCGCCGCGTTGCACCAGCGCCTCGTCGCCCTGGCTCGACGGAAGCGAATCGTCCCAGGACGCAAGCTGCGCGTCGACACCACCGTGGTCGAGACGAACATCCACCATCCGACCGACTCGAGTCTGTTGGGCGACGGCGCGCGCGTGTTGACGCGGGTGATCAAGAAGATCGCGGCGGCGAAGAAAGGCGGTTTGCGAAACAAGATTCGGGATCGGATGCGGAGTGTCGAACGGCGCGTGTTGGAAGTTGCGTTGGCGGCGAGACAGAAGGGGCCGCAGGGGGAGCAACGCAAACAGAAAGCGTATCGACGGCTGTTGCGAGTGACGCGCCAAGTGCTCAATCAAGCGCAACGGGTAGGCGGCGAGATTGGCAACGAGGGCGGCGGCCTGAAAGCGTTGGAGCGGCAATTGGGGGTGATGACGGATCGCGTCAAGCAGGTGATTCGGCAGACGCGGGCGCGGGTTTTGCGGGGCGAGACACATCATCCCGACAAGCTGGTCAGTGTGTTTGAGCCGCACACCGAGATCATTCGCAAAGGCAAGGCGAGCCGACCGACGGAATTCGGCAAGATGGTGAAGATCCAGGAAGCCGAAAACCAGATCATCACCAGCTACGAAGTTTTTGCGAAAAGACCGAGCGACAGCGAACTGTTTGGTGCCGGCGGTGCGCAGGAGTCTCCATTTTTCACGGCCCCTGAGTAAGCGGATGTACTGAAACAGTAGGGTGAGGACGGGCCGCATGGAACGCTTTCATCGTGGGGCGTCCGGGGTGCTGTACAATGCAAAGCTCCGTGACCCCGGGGTTTGGGATGAACGCGGTCCGTCTACTCTTCCGATTGATCAGCTACTTATTCAGCCTGTTCACGGGCGTATTACTCTTCGGCATCGGATTCATCGGCTGGGCGACCGGCGAAGAGCTCCATTTCGAACTCGTGCCCGGCGTGGAGCCGGCATCGATGGGGGTCGCGCTGATGGGGTTCGGCGCATTCGCCCTACTCTCGTTGATCTTGACGGTGCGCGGCGGCGCGCTCGCGTGGCGGATGCTTTTCGGCTGGAATTTTCTCGTCTTCGCCTTGCTGCTATGCGCTCTCACGCGGCCGTCCTACCGCTTTGAGGGTATGGAACACTTGCAGCAGGGCGCGGTTCTGTTCGTTGTGTCACTGGCGGCTCTGGCGGGGAGCTGGTCGGGGATGCGGTCGGCGGGCGCGAAGGGGAAGAGTCCGTTTCCATGAATCCGCGGATTCGTAATACCGCCATGAAAATGGGCGCCGGCGGTCCGAAGGTGTTGGGCGCGAGGTTCCCGCCGCCCTTACCTTCTTGCCATATGGCACACCGCCGGTTTTGGAATGTGGCGTTCAACGCCAAGGAGCGTCGAAGTAGTCAACCGTCAGCGGGCGGGCAGGGCGGAAGTTGCCTATTGGTCGGCGTTGCATCGAACGATTGTTCCTGCCAGGCGTCGGTAGGGGGAGGGTGAACGTTCCTGTTGGCCGGGTTGCATCGGGCGATTGCTCCTACGCCCCATCCGGGGCTTGTCGTGATTTTGGGCGGGGACCCCGGGCTGAAGCCCGGGGCTATGACTCCCGTCGCCGCTCTGCGGCTGCCTCGGTTTGTGATTTCAGGGTCTATACCGTAATCCGTCGTACGCCTGAAAGGGGATTTTCGGAAGAGCTGATCGATCACCGCGCCGGAGCGGGCGGGTCGTGCCGGATTCTCTTCTCGTCGAGTCCCTTGGCGCGCAGAACCTTGATCGTTTCGCGAATCATGATCGGCGATCCCGCGATCGAGACGTCGGCGGAGAGCGGCGCGGGGAAATGGCGGTCGAGAACGGTGTTGATATAGCCGGTCTCGCCCTGCCAGGCGTCATTGGCCCCGGGCCGGGATAGGGCGGGAACATAGCGGAAATTCTCGTTCGCTTGGTCCCAGCTTGTCAGCGTCCGGTCGAGCAGCAGATCTCTCGCCGCGCGAACCCCCAGGTAGAGGTAGAGCTTTCGCTTGGGGCGCGGCTGCCGCCGGAACCAATGCTCCAGGACGCCCACGAAGGGGGCGACGCCGGTTCCGCCGGCAACGAGAATCAGCGGGCCGTCGTTGACCGGCTCAGGGGTTGACAACTCGGTGACGCCGGTCGGGTAGAGGTTTCCCGCCGGGTTGCCGAAGCGAACGACGTCGCCGGGGCGCAGCGTCGTGTGCACATAGGTGGACGCCAGACCGGGTGGAACGTCCTTGTCGCGGGGGGCGCGTTGATGCCCGACGATCAGATCGAAGCGCGGTAGCCGGCGCGGGGCGGAAGCAAGCGAATACGGGCGCGCGACTTCGTCGTGGGTTGTTCGGTAGCGTTGGTTCCACCGCGCGACATAGTCGGCGGGAACTTCGAGGAAGAGAAACTGTCCGGGCTCGAAGGAGAACGCGCTTCCGGGTCGCATCTGAAAGCCGATGCGCTTGACGTTGTGGGTGAGGTTTTCGACCGCGACGACTTCGGCGACGTGGGGGAAGTCCGCGCCGAGTAAGGCGCCGGCCGATGAGGCGACGATCAGAACAAGAGCGAGGAGCCTTCCGAGTTGCAACGAGGGTACCGGCGCCATTCCGGTCAGGGTAACTCTTTCGGGAGGGTGGCGCCAATCCGGCGCGCGCGGCGAGCCGTGCCCGCGCGCGCCGGATCGACCTATTCAATCGTGGTTTCGCGGACTAACGGCCACCACCGCCACCACCACCGCCGCGGGCTCCGCCACCGCCGCCACCGCCCAAGCCGCCGCCGCCACCGCCTTGCGAGGCGCCCGGGCCGCGGCCGCCCATGCCGCGGTTCATGCTGTTGAGGCCGCGGTTCTGGTTCGCTCGCATGTACATGCGGTACATCTCCTGAGCGGCATCGTTCTGCTGCCGCACATGGGCGCCGGAGGCCATCAGAGTGTTGGCGCGCTCTTCTATCGCCTTGGCGCGACTCTTGCTCCACTGGTCCAACCCGTCATCGTCCTTCTTCTTGTGTTTGAATTTCGCGACCGCCCACTCGGCGGGATTGTCGACGAGGGTGATGGCACGCTTCTTCTTGACGTCCTTCTTCTTGTCGGCAAGCCCGACAACGGCTTTGCCCGAGAAGACCTTGAGCGTGACCGGCTCGTCCAGGCGAGCGTCGATGCGGTAGAGACCGAATTCGAGGATTTCGATTTTGGTCTCGTCGGAGAGCACGGAAAGCGAATCAGGATCCCAAACATGAGCGGAGTCGATGATCGCCGAACCGGAGATCATTCGCACCGTGGCGCTGGTCATGCCACCGTCGACCATCTGGAGTTCGGAGTTTTCGTCGAGACGAATCATGGTTCCGAGCGCGAACATCATCTCGGCGCGGCCGTTGCCGGTGCGCAAATGCTCGCTCATTTCGACATGCACTTTACGAGCGGGGTCATGCTTGATCGCCTTGTCTTGCAAGAAGACCTCGCCTTCCGTGTGGTGCAAAAACCCGGCGCGGACGGAGATGATCTCCTGCGCGGGGGCGATGCCCGAGGCGAAGACAACGAGTGCGGCCAGGAGCATGACTGCGTTTATTGGGGTGGATCGATGCATGGGATGTGCCTCCGGGACGCAAGCGTCCGGCTGGTCGGTATTCTAGCAGGTTGAACGTTAACTTGGAGTGGGGATTCGCACGGCGTCGAGGGCGGGACCTATTGCGGCACCGCGCCGATTTTGAGTTCCTTGATGCGGTCGCGGAGTTTGGCGGCTTTTTCGAATTCGAACTTTTGGGCGGCGTCTTTCATGCTTGCCGCGAGCCCCTCGATTAGTTTGGCCATCTCTTCGGGGTTGTCGGGGAGCTCGATGTCGTCGAGCTCGGTTGGGATCGGCAGATAATCCGCGTCGACGATCCGCGCCAGGATCATGTCGACGGGTTTGGCGATGCTTTCGGGCGTGATGCCGTTGGCTTCGTTGTATTGCCGCTGCACTTGGCGGCGGCGGTTGGTTTCGTCCATCGCCTTTTTCATGCTGTCGGTTTCGCGGTCGGCATAGAGAACGGCCTTACCCCGGATGTGACGGGCGGCGCGGCCGATGGTCTGGACGAGCGAGCCCGCCGAGCGCAAGAAGCCTTCCTTGTCGGCGTCGAGGATGGCAACCAGGGAAACCTCGGGCAGGTCGAGGCCCTCTCGCAGCAAGTTGACGCCGATCAATACGTCGAACTCGCCGCAGCGCAGATCGCGCAGAATCCGAACGCGTTCCAGCGTATCGATCTCCGAGTGCAGATAGCGGCAACGGACTCCGGTCTCGGTGTAGTACTCCGACAAGTCCTCGGCCATGCGCTTGGTCAGGGTGGTGACGAGCACCCGCTCCTGCCTTTCGGTGCGTTGGCGAATTTGCTCGAGCAGGTCGTCGACCTGGCCCTTCACCGGGCGCACTTCGACTTCGGGGTCGATCAAGCCGGTGGGGCGGATCAATTGTTCGACGACGCCGCCGGAGGATTTCGTCAGCTCATAAGGCCCAGGTGTGGCGGATACATAGGTCACTTGGTTGACGCGATGCTCGAACTCTTCGAAGGTGAGGGGGCGGTTGTCGAGGGCGCTCGGGAGGCGGAAACCGTGCGAGACGAGCACTTCCTTGCGGGAGCGGTCGCCGTGGTACATCCCTCGCACCTGCGGTACGGTCTGATGGCTCTCGTCCATGAACATGACGGAGTCTTGCGGCAGGTAATCGAGCAGGGTCGGCGGAGGCTCGCCGGGCAGACGTCCGGAGAAGTGGCGGGAATAGTTTTCGATGCCGTGGCAGTAGCCGATCTCGCGCATCATTTCGATGTCGAAGAGGGTGCGTTGGCGCAGTCGCTGGGCTTCGAGGTGCTTGCCTTCCTTGGCAAGTTCGGGGAGCCAGGAGTCCAGCTCGGCCAGGATGTTCTGGATGGCGTCGTTGCGGGTCTCGTCGGACATGACGTAGTGGCTGGCGGGGTAGATGGGTATGCGTAGGTAGGTTTGGCGGACTTGTCCCAGCAGCGGATCGATTTGCGATAGGCTTTCGATCTCGTCGCCCCACAGCTCGATGCGGTAGGCGTTGTCGTCGTAGGTGGGGAGAATTTCGATCACATCGCCGACGACGCGGAAGGCGCCGCGCTTGAGTTCGCCGTCCTTGCGCTCGTAGAGAATTTTGACGAGTTGGCGCGAGATCTCGTCGCGCGAGATGCGCTGCCCTTTTTCGAGCATCAACAGCATGCCGTAGTAGGCGTCGGGCGAGCCGAGGCCGTAGATGCAACTGACGCTGGCGATGATGACACAGTCGCGGCGTTCAAAAAGCGATCGCGTGGCCGAGAGGCGCAGCATGTCGAGCTCATCGTTGATGGTGGCCTCCTTTTCGATGTAGGTGTCGCTCGCCGGCAGATAGGCTTCCGGTTGATAGTAGTCGTAATAGCTGACGAAATATTCGACGGCGTTGGAGGGGAAGAAGCTTTTGAACTCGTGATAGAGCTGGGCGGCGAGTGTTTTGTTGTGGGCCAGAACGATTGAGGGTCGGCCGGTTTCCTCGATCACCTTGGCCATGGTGTAGGTCTTGCCCGAGCCGGTGACACCGAGTAGGACCTGGTGCGGTTCGGCGTCGCGCAGGCCGCGCGAGAGTTCCGCGATCGCCTGGCCCTGGTCGCCGCGCGGGGTGTAGGTGGATGCGAGTTGGAACGACATGGCCGGGTATTGCTGAACGACGACTCCGGGCCGGCGCTACAATTGCACTCGAAACGAGTGAGTCCGTTATGACCGGGTGCGCCGCTGATGCCCGTCGGCGGACCTGTCATGTCTCCCGCCCTTTCGCGGGCCTGTTTGGGGCGGACTCGAGGGGTACCCATTGTGCGGACGTTGGTCGAATTTTTGCCGCTGATTCGAGCCCTGGGGAAGCGCGAGGCGGTCCGCTTTCACAACGGCTATCGCACGGCGAAATGGAGCTACCAAACCCTCTACGAGCGTCTGACCGCTATCGTAGCCTATCTCGACCGCGAGGGAATTTCCAAGGGCGACCGGGTTCTGCTGTGGGGCGAAAACCGGCTGGAGTGGGTGACCGTGTTTTGGGCCTCGGTGGCGCGCGGCGTGGAGGTTGTTCCGGTTGATTTCCACTCGTCGGAAAGACTCGTGGCGCGGATTCAAGAGCAAGTGCGGGCACGGTTGCTGGTTCATGGGGGCGGCATGGAGGCGGGAGCGCTCGGCGTTAGGACGCTGACACTGCGGGAAGTTGCTCGGCTGCCAGCGGGGGAGGATTTCGAGCCTTGCGCGATTTCCGCCGACGACGTCGTGGAAATCGTTTTCACGTCGGGGACGACGGGCGATCCGAAGGGCGTCGTCCACCGGCATCGCAACCTTTGCGCCAACCTGGGCGTGATTCAACGAGAGATCGAGCGCTTTCGGACGGCGACGCGGTTAGTGGGGCCGATTCGGGTGCTGGACTTGCTGCCGCTGAGTCATGTTTTCGGACAGGCGATGGGGCTCTATATTCCGGTCTTGCTCGAAGGCTCGGCGGTCTTCAGCACGCAGTTGCAGCCGGGGGCGGTGATCGAAACATTGCGGCGAGAGCGGGTTTCGGTCTTGGCCGCGGTTCCGGCGGTGCTGCGGAGCCTGCAGGGCGAAGTGCGGCGACGTTTCGATATTGCGATTGACCCGGTGGGGGGTGGGGGACCGAGGGCCCGTGAAAAAATCGGGGACAGTCCACTTCGCGCCGAGAGAATTGCCGATCCAAAGGGACTTGTTCGGTCGGCGCTCGGTACAGTCCCCATTTTTCCACGGGCCCTCGGCGGCGCGGCGGGGGCGTGGTGGCGGTACAGGCGAGTTCACCGGGCGATGGGTTGGAAGTTTTGGGCGATGGTGGTGGGGGGCGCGGCGCTCGATGAAGGGCTGGAGAGGTTTTGGCGGAAGCTGGGTGTCGCGGTTGTGCAGGGGTATGGACTTACCGAGGCGTCGAGCGTAGTGGTGTTGAACCATCCTTTCAGCCCTCGTGGCGGGTCGATTGGGCAGGCGGTGAAAGGACAGGAAGTCAAGATCGGGCCGGGCGGGGAAATTCTTGTTCGAGGCGACGCCGTTGTGAGCGAGTATTTCGAACACGGCCGGAGGGTCGGCGCGGGGCTCGAGGACGGCTGGCTGCACACGGGCGATATCGGCGAGATCGACGAACAGGGGCGGATCTTCTTCAAAGGACGGCTGAAAGAAGTGATCGTGACCGCCGAGGGGCTGAACGTCTATCCCGACGATGTCGAGCGAGCGCTCAATGAGCTTCCCGAAGTCAGTGAGTGCGCCGTCGTGCCGATCGCGGCCGAGGGCGGAGAACAGGTGCACGCCGTGTTGGCGCCGGCGGTCGAGGAGGTCGAGGGCGGGGAAGTGATTCGAGCGGCGAACCGATCTCTCGAGGCGCACCAACGAATTCAGAGCTGGTCATTGTGGCCGGGCGAGAAACTACCGCGGACGGCGTCGACCGGCAAGCTCAAGCGGGCCGAGATCGCGCGGCGAGTTGCGGGCGAAGGCGACGGGGCCGAGCCCGGCGAGGGGTCCCGCGAGGTGTCCGATGTGCGGTCCGCTATCGCGGGCCTCAAGCGGGCGGCAAGCGCGGACCTACCCGCCGACGTGTGGCTCGGCGAGGACCTCGGGCTTTCTTCGCTGGATCGGGTGGAGCTGATGGCGCTGTTGGAAGAACCGGCTGGCGTCGAGCTCGATGAGGCGGACTTTGCCTCGGCGCAAACGATCGGCGAACTCGAAAGCGTGTTCAAAGCTGCCCGGGACCAGAGCGCCGCACGGCCGGTGAGGATCACTGAATCGGGTCGGCGTCTGACGATTCGCGAAGGAGAGTCGGGGCGGCCGCGGGAAGTCGAAGCTTCGTTAGAGCCGCGCCTGCCGCGGTGGAACCGGCGGCTGCCCGTCAGGTGGCTGCGGAGCGCGGTGCTTGGGTGCGCGGCGCTGCCGATGTTTCGACAAATGCTGATTCGCTTTCACGTCGAGGGCTTGGAGAATCTGGCGGGCGTTGAGGGTCCGGTGTTGTTCGCGGCTAATCACAACAGCCACTTTGACGTGATCGCGATCCTGGCCGCTTTGCCGCCGCGTTGGCGTCGACGGTTGGCTCCGGCGATGTCGCAAGATTACTTCGTGGCCTATTGGGATTGGCGCCATACCGAGCCGCTCGAGCTGTTGCGGCGGGCCGTCCAATACTATTTGGCTTGTTTTCTGGTGAACGCTTATCCGCTACCACGGCGCATGACGGGAACGCGCCGGGCCTTGCGCTATACCGGTGAGTTGGCGGATGAGGAGTTCTGTCCGCTGGTATTTCCCGAGGGACAGCGGTCGCCGGACGGCAAGGTGCATCGTTTTGAGAGCGGCATCGGCTTGATGGCGTTGAAACTGGAATTGCCGGTTGTGCCGGTGTATTTAGAAGGGCTGCACGAGATATATTCGGTGCACCACGAGTGGCCGGAACCGGGGTCCGTACGGGTGAAGTTTGGGGCTCCGCTTGACCTGAGCGGGATGGCGGACTACCGGGCGGCGGCGGAACAGGTGGAGCGGGCCGTCAGGGAGTTGGCATCCGCTTGTTAACGTGTTCCGGAACTGTCGGTGGCTCCGTCACCACGAATATCGGCGATGGTCAGGAGGCCGATTCTAACTCGTGGCCCTAGCCGGCCAGTGCACCATGCGCACATAGTCACTGTGATGAAGCAGTTCGGCTGCCAGCCGCGTACCGGGTAAGTGTGCGAGCACGACCTGAAGTCCGGCAATGCGAGCGTACTTCATCGCCGGAACGCAGTCAGTGTCCCCTGATACGAGCAAGATCCGCTCAACGGAACGCTTTTCAGAGAATGAGGCAATGTCGAGCCCAATTCTCATGTCGACTCCCTTTTGCTCGAAGTCCGGTTTGAAATCTTCATCTCTCAAGGCTGGCCGCGAGGGCATGGGGATGCGTTTCGGCTTGTAACCTCGGAACTTGAGGACCCCGCGCCGGACAGCGAACAGGTCCTTCCTCGCCAATTGCTGAAGCCAGTCATCCGATCCCCTAAACACCTGCTTGGCGCCCGAAATCGGGCGCTTGGCTTCGCCATTGTACGGTGCGCAGTCATAGTAGAGGACGCGGTGGATTTCTTCCCTGCTTTCCCGGCAGCCTTGCGAAAACGCTTCGATAAAGTCCGGGTTGAAATCGATCGCTGACTGTCTCGCGATGACACGGAGGTAGCCGCCGTCGATCAAGATAGCGATTCTCTTCATTTGGAAGAGGAAAATGCAAAGCCCCCCGGGGGTTCCCGAGGGGCTTTGAAAATACGTGCTCGCCTACGAGCGTACCGGATATGACCGTATTCTACCTGCCTTGCTGGTGAGCGTCAATAAATTTTGAACTCACGACTCTCCCGGAAGCACGCAGGCTCACTGCATCGCTTTACGAAAAACGACCGACCTTACGCCTACGATGCTTTCTTTCGGGGGGCGATGATGACGTGCATCATGCGGCCTTCGAGTCTGGGGCGGCCTTCGACTTCGCCCAACTCCTCGACATCGGTCGCCAGGCGGCGGATCAGCTTTTCGCCGAGATTGGCGTGGGTGATTTCGCGGCCGCGGAAGAATACCGTCGCCTTGACTTTGTTGCCTTCTTCGAGAAAGCGGATCGCGTGCTTCTTCTTGAAGTCATAGTCGTGTTGGTCGGTATTGGGACGAAACTTGACTTCCTTGACTTCGATCCGATGCTGTTTCCTTTTGGCCTCGGATTTCTTCTTCTTTTCCTGGTAGGTGTACTCGCCGTAGTCAATGACTTTGCACACGGGCGGGCGAGCGGTTGGCGACACCATGACGAGGTCAAGGCCCAAGGCCTTGGCCTGACGGATGCCCTCGTGCGTCGAAAGCACCTCGGTCCGGCCGTCGGGAAATACAACGCGAACTTCGCGTGCACGGATGAACTCGTTGACATTCGTCTTACGAGCCCGTCTAAAGGGTCGAAACGGTCTGCGAATAGTTTCCTCCTCGGTTCGCGGCCGCGCGGCGCATCAGGCCGATCGGCGTGCGGTTTGCCGGAACGATCGGGCCCAAAAAACAAAAAGGGATTCGGAACCCACGAGGCTCCCAATCCCGACGTCAGCGAACGTTTCTTGAATTCGAGCGAACCAGCAAGCAAAATCTCTGAGGAACGGCTGCCGCTCCTCCGTCTTCTTACGATCCGTATAGTACCACGATTGAGCGTTTGTCAAGAGCGCGGGGCGACGATTCGTACCGCAAAAGCCGGCGAGAGACGATGACTCGCATAATGATCCTAGGCGTGGAAACCCTCAAGGAGCCGAATCAATCAGCCGACGCGGCGGCCGCGACACCCCAACCGGTCGAGTCGGCGGCCGGGGCCCAAGGGGCTCTGGAAGTCGCGACCGGCGCCCGCAAGATCGTCTTTTTAACGTTGGCGGCGCTATTCTTTGTGCTCGCCATGCTCGGCGTGGTCCTGCCGGGACTACCCACAACCCCTTTCTTGCTGCTCACGAGCTATTTCTTGGTGCGATCCTCGCCGCGGCTCAACGCGAGACTGCTGCGTTCGCGAACCTTCGGACCTCTGCTGCGGGACTGGAACCGTCACCGCGCCATTCGGCCCCGGGTTAAGACGGCGACGTTGATCGTGATGGCGGTCGTTGTGGGCGTTTCGTTGCTGTTCGGCAACTTCTCGCCACTCGTCTTGACGGTGCTGTTGGTTTTGGTGGGTATCGGGCTGACCGTGGTGATGCGACTCCCCGTCATCCGTGATTGATGCCGCAACGGGAGGGTTTGGCCGAGACACCGTAATCCGCCGTACGCCCGAAAGGCTATTTTCGGAAGAGTTCGTTTCTATCGAATGCGGGATTCATGATACCGCCATGAAAACTCGTTTCGGTCGAGGCGTTTTCGGAGAAGCCATGTCGCCACGAATGGCGACACGGCACGCTGAATGCGTGCGCCAGTGTGCCCAGCATGGGCTGATTCTCGCAGGATGAAACGATCCTGCCGGGACCGATGGAGGTAACCGTAGGGAACCGCAGAGCGGAAGTCGTGGGGCGCAAGCCGCGCGGCCAAGCCGAAGGAAGCGGGAAACAAACCTTTGACCGTAGGAACACGAACCGGCAGAGAGGCCGCGTACGGGCGGTAAGCGTGCCGGCCACCGCGAAGTCCAAAGTCCATCCGAGACGTGCGAGGTAGAGCCGGACGGTGTGAAGGGAAAGAATCAGCGCCTTACCTGGGGAGAGCCCCTTCGTGAGAGCGAAGGGGAAGTCAGCAGAAGCCATAGTAGCGAAGAAGGCGGGTAATGCCGGGCGGAAGGACCAAGGAGCAAAGCTAGAGGAGCGCCTCTCATCCAGCCCAAGAGGGACCCGAATCCCGGGCCGAAAGGTCCTCGCCCGTTGGGGCGACGAGACAGGGGAGCAGGCCGAGGCAGAAGCGGTGGAACCGCGGCGGGCATCGACCGGCGGTCCCGAAGGCCGAGCGAGGCGAGACTCTCGACAGAAAGCGATGCACGAAGATCTGATGGAACAAGTGGCGGCCGAAGAGAACCTGCGGCGCGCGCTGGAAGCGGTCAAACGCAACCGCGGCGCGGCGGGCATCGACGGCATGACCAGCGAACAACTCGAACCTCACTTCGCGCGTCACGGCGAGAAGATCCGAGCGAAACTGTTGGCCGGACGCCGGCCGGCCGAGCCCGGTGCGGCGGGTAGCGATACCCAAGCCGAACGGGGGCAAGCGGTTGTTAAGCATCCCGACGGTGATGGATCGGCTGGTGCAGCAAGCTTTGCTCGAAGTGCTGCAGTCGATCTTCGATCCGTTGTTCAGCGAGTCGAGCTACGGATTTCGGCCGGGGCGCAGTGCGCACGACGCGGTACGCGCGGCGCAGGGGTACGTCCGAGAAGGTCGGGACTGGGTGGTGGATCTAGACATCGCCCAGTTTTTCGACCACGTTCACCACGACATTCTGATGCGCCGAGTCGCGCAAGTGATTCGGGACAAGAGGGTGTTGCGGTTGATCGGGCGATACCTGCGGGCGGGCGTACTGGTGGACGGGGTGGTGATCGTCGGCGAGGAGGGCACGCCGCAAGGCGGGCCGTTGTCTCCTCTGTTGGCGAACATCTACCTGGACGCGCTCGATCGGGAACTCGAAAGCCGGGGGTTGCGCTTTTGTCGTTATGCCGACGACTGCAACATTTATGTGGGCAGCGAGGCGGCGGCGAAGCGGGTGCTGGCGGGGATCGGGAACTGGATCGAGACGAAGTTGCGATTGCAAGTGAACAAGACGAAGAGCGGAGCGGGGCGGCCTTGGGAGCGCAAGTTTCTGGGGTTTCGCATCAACCGACGTAAGCAGCGGGAAGTATCGCGGGAAAGTATCGCGCGATTCAAGAAGAAGGTCCGGGAGATATGGCGCGACGGCCGCCCAGCGACGAGTCGGCAATTGCTGGACGAGTGGCGGCGGTACGTGATCGGCTGGTGGGGGTACTACCGACTGGCCGAGGATCGGCGAGCCATCTTCAGGCTGGAAGGTTGGATCAGGCGGCACATCCGGAAATGCTTTTGGCTGCGGTGGCACAGTGTGCGGGGTCGCTGCCGCGCTTTGCGGCGCTTGGGCGTGCCCGAGCGGATGCTGCGCTATGTGCCGACGCGACGCGGATGATGCACACGGCCTTGTCGAAGCGTACTTTGTTGCGTTATGGGTTTGTGATGCCGTCGGATCTCGCGGCCGGAAGGTAAAGCCGCCGGGTTCAACCGCCGGATACGGAAAACCGTATGTCCGGTGGTGTGGGAGGGTGCCGGGGCGCAATCCCCGGCACCCGACCCGATCGTCAGGCGGGTTCGACATCGTGGGCCCTATTTGCGGAAGAGTTCCGTGGAGGAGGTCCCGATTCGCCGCGGGACGGCGGGCGAAATCAACCGCCGCGCAAGCGCTCGCTAAGAGAACGCAAAAGGCCGGGCCTCGGGGATGTCGGCGCGGGTTCGGCGGGCCGGCCTTCTGTTCCGGGAGCGAACCGCCTAAGGCTCAATCTCTGAACAATTTCCGCCGTCAGCGGTATACCGTTGACGGCTTGGCGAACGGGCTCCCCCGTCGCGATGTTGATCTGTTCGCGGTATTCCACCGCGCCAAGATAGGGTACCGATGCCAGCGGCATATAGTAGGCGCAATCCTCGAAGAAATAGTGAGTAACCTGGCTCCAGCGAGTCTTGCTCTTATCACGCTGCGGCATTCCGCCGTGGAGCAGGTTGGCGGCCCAGATCAGCGCCTGGCCCTTTTTCGGGTGGAATTCAACCGGCCGCAGCCCATGCACGTCCACCAACCGCCGCCAGAACTCGACAAACCGAGGATAGATTCCATAGTAGTCCTCCCCATCTTGTGGAACCGTGCCCAGATGTTCGTTGAGATAGATCGGGAGTTTGTGGCTCTTTGGGTAGTAAAGCAGCGGTCCGGCGTCGGTGTCGATGTCCTCGAAAGCAACCCAAATACCACACATAAAACGCTCCGGTACCGAGGCGAAATGAACGCAATCGGTGTGGTAGTGTTGCTGCGTGCCCACGGGAAAGTTGAGGGTCTGGAAAGGAAACGCCCTCCTGCCGTAAAGCCGCGACAGCAATTGCAGAATCGCTTGGTTCGCCGCAATGGCGCGAACGTTCTCGTCAAAATGCCAGGCATCTTGAATGCGTAGGCCCTCCATGCGATCGGCGCGCCAGTCGTCCCATTCGAAGCGATGGGAAAGATTGGCCAGGATCGCTTCCACGCGGCGATCAAAATGATCGTCGGGAAAATCGATCACGGCGAAACCGTCATCGTGCAACGACCGGGCGACGCGCAACAGCTCGGGCTCGGTGCCGGCAGCCGAAAAATGCTCCTCAAAGAAGGGGCTTTCCGTGGGAGGAATGTTCAACACGCGATCTCTCTAACTTCCAACAGCGGCGGTCAGCGGGACGGGAGTCGAGCTGTTACGCGGTGTCGCGGAACGGGGGAAACAATGCCGGCTCGACTCAACAAAGGATCGCACACGGGGACTGCGACGGACAACTTTGAAAGAGTCGAGGGTGTACGATATAGATGTGGAGAGTTGGCGGCCTCGAGCTCTTCCCCGGCTGAAATTCTTCGCTTGGTTCGGCCACGGCTAAAGCCTTGAGAGAGAAGGCCGCTGAAGCGGCCTCGCCTCCCTAGGAGTCTGTCCGAGTAACAACTTGGCACAGTTCCGGCAGGGCGGGAGATTCGGGCGCCGAGGTCAGCGACGCACGGGCGCGGAAGGCTCGTCGACCGCCGGGCGCCACAAACAAACCGCGCGGGCCGCCCAAAACGGCTTCCAGAGCCCTCCATGCGCCTCGCCGGCGCCCCCTTCCCGGTTTTTCTCCATCACGCTCCGCCACACAGCCCGTGCATCTTCAAAATATTGTGCGTCAAGCACACCAAGGCCCACTCGCCCCGCACTTTCTTCAATCCCCGCAACAAAAATTGACGAATCCCGCGGGCTTGTTTAATCTGTCCGAATATCGGCTCCACGATCCCTTTGCGTTGCGCGTACATCTTCGCTCCCGCTTTCGTCCGTAACTTGCGCTCCATCCGCTCGACTCGCGTGAGGTGGCTCGGGATCCGCCCCCGCGGCGGCGACGCCCGTTGTCCGCGCCGGTGTCTCTGGGCGGCAATATACGCTTCGATCTTTTGCTCAGGCTTCTCGGGCGCTTCCAACGATTCCAAGTTCTTCTCCGAACAATAGCCGCTGTCGGCCAACACTTCGTCGGGCCGTTGCCCCGACTGCCGCTCGACCGCTTCCACCAACGGCGCCAGTTGCTCTTTGTCGTTCGCCGCCTCGGTCAGCGTCTGCCCGACAATCAATTGCGCCACGCTCTCGACCGCCGCCTGTGCGTTGTAGCCCTGCACGAACCCGTCGCCGCTTTTCATAATGCGCGACTCCGGATCGGTGAAATTGTATTGATCTTTGTCGCGCGGTTCGGCTTGCCGCGCCAGCTCGTCACAGCGACCCGCGGCGGCGGCTTGCTGTTGCGCCCGTTGCTTCGCTCGTTGCTCCAGCGCCTGCTTGGCTTGGCGAATCTTCTCCAGCCGCGTCTGCCGGCGTTGCAACTCCTCGGGCAATTCGTCGCCCGGCTTCTCGGCCCCGTAGCGCGCGTCCTCCGCCGCGTCGACTGCTTCGGCTTCGGCCAACATTTGCTTCACCTCGGCCGCCAACTGTGGCTCGCTGTGCTGGATCCGCCCGTAACTCATGGCCTTGTGCTTGGAGGCGTTGGCCTTCATCTTCGTGCCGTCGAGCGCCACCCGACCCAGCTTCATCGCCCCGCTCTCGAGCGCCACCCGCAACACTTGTTGGAACAGCCCCTCGAGGGCTTCCAGGTGGATCTTGCGAAAATCCGAGATCGTGCGGAAGTCGGGCTGGTTGCCGGCCGCCAACACGCGAAAGGCTACGTCCTCGACCAGCCGCCGGGCGATCCGGCGCGAGGAGCGCACGCCCAGGCAATAGCCGTAGAGCAGCAGTTTGACCATCAGCCGCGGATGATAAGGCGGCTGCCCGCGCTGCTCCCTTTCATAGACCTTCTCGATGGCCGACAAATCCAGTTGATCAACGAGGTCGTTGACGAAATAGACGAGGTGGTTTTCGGGCAGCCAATCCTGCAAACTGGGAGGCAGCAGCAGTTTCTGCTCGGGAAGGTAGGCCCGGTAGGTTTTGCCCATAAACCATTATCCCCCACTTTTGTTTTTTCTCCAAGAAGATAATGAATACTCGGACAGACTCCTAGGCGAACCCGTCAAACCGGCCCTTGAAGGACACCCGGGCTGCCGGGCTCGGCGAGGGCGGCATGGGCGTGGTCTACAAGGCCGAGGACACGAAGCTTGATCGCCCGGTCGCTCTCAACCCGGATTTCCACTTTAGTTTCGGTTCTGCTAACCATCGGGTGGACTCGGACGCCTTTATTTATGCGGGCTTGAAAGCACTCAAGGCGCTGAGGAGATCAACACCCAATGGGTGAAAAAGAAAACAAACCGTTTCAGCTCACCTTCAATGGATTTCTCAAGGTCGATTTCCAAGGATCGCGAGTCACCTCGGATGGCGGGCTGATTCTCATTCGCGAACTGGACGAACGACTCGGACTAGGCAAGCTGATAGACGAGCATCTGACGGATTCGCGGCAAGGCTCGAACAAGAAGTTCCCGTTCGTCGATCTGCTGCGACAGTCGGTCTACTCCCGCTTGGCGGGCTACGAGGATCTCAACGACGCCGTTCGTGTCTCCGCCGATCCAACCTTTCGGCTGATTGGCTCGAAGAAGAACTGGGATCGCGGCGCGGCGCTGACCTCCCGGCTGCAGAGCTTCGAGACCGCCATGCTCGCCGGCGACGAGAATCTGATCGGGCTGATGGCGGTGAACCGCGAGTTGATCGCGCAAGCCGAGGCCGGTGATGACTCCGCGTGCGTCGTGCTGGACATGGACTCTACCGAGAGCCCCGTCCACGGCCGGCAGGAAGGCAGCGCCTACAACGGCCACTTCGAGTCGGTCTGCTACCACCCACTGTTGCTGTTCAACCAGCACGGCGATTGCTTGGCGGCAAAGTTGCGACCGGGCAACGTGTCCAGCGCCGAGGACTGGGACGAGCTGCTGCTGCCGGAAATCGAACGCCAACAGGCGGAGGGCAAACAGGTGACGTTCCGGGCCGATGCCGCCTTCGCCAAGCCGGATATTTACGAGACGTTGGAGGAGCGCGGCGTGGACTACGTGATTCGCATCCCGGCCAACAAGAGCCTGGAGCTGGAGATCGAAGATATCCTGTTTCGTCCGCCGGGCAGGCCGAGCGCAAAGCCCCTGGTGCGCTACAGGAGCTTTCGGTATCAGGCCGCGAGCTGGTCGAAGTCCCGGCGGGTTGTTGCGAAGGTCGAGCATCACTAAGGTGAGTTGTTTCCTCGCGTCGGTTTCATCGTCACGAGCATGGCCTTGCCGAGCCGCTCGCTGGTGCGGTTCTACAACAAGCGCGGCACGGCGGAGCAGTGGATCAAGGAAGGCAAACAAGCGACGCATTGGACAAGGCTGTCATGCCATCGGTTCCGGGCCAACGAAGTGCGACTGCAACTCAGCGTGCTGGCCTATAACCTGGGGAACCTATGGCGGAGGCTCGGGCTGCCGCAACGGATCAAGAGCTGGTCGCTGACGAGCTTGCAACAGCGGCTGATGAAGACGGGCGGTAGGCTGGTCAAGCATGCGCGGTACTATTGGCTGCTGTTGGCCGAAGGACATCTGAACCGGCGGCTGTTCGGCGACATGCTGCATAGGATCTGGGCGCTGCCTGTGCCGGGTGGGTAGCGTTGCCCGGGCGAGGATCAACAGTTTTTGGCTCCAAAAAGGTTTCGCAGGGAGCAGTGTCGGCCGGAGCGCCGTTCAGTCCGCTCAATCAACGTCTGTGAGCGGACGGACGAGCCCTGGCGCCTACCGGCGGAGGTGATGTGCAGGGTTCAGCGCGAAAAGACGTGGTATTCGGCGCAGCGGGGGTGTATCCTGTGACCGTGCCAGGGCCAAAATGGAAATCCTGGTACAAGTCTCTCGCACTGCACTTGTTGCGCAATTAGGAAGCCAATAGACACTTTCATCGAGAGGCGAAGGCCGTCGCGGCGCTCTATCACCCGAACGTTTGTCCTGTCAATGAAATCGGCGAGGTCGAGGAGCAGATATTCCTCACCGCGGATGGGCAGCGCTTTGTTATTCCCACCCCCATCGAAGACCAAGCCGACCTCCCATTACGATCGTCACGACCGGCGGGAAGGCTGGTGAAGTGAGGGCGCGCGCCGCGCGGTCCGCTGGCGACCGACTCTCGTGTCGGCCCTAACGTGCAACTTGGATTGGGGCGAGTTGAAGCGAGACAAGCTGAGAGCTTGCCTCAACTGTGGACTAGGACCGGCACGAGTGCCGGTCGCTACCGGGGGGGGGCAAAGGACTCGCTGATCGAGATTTCAATCTGTCTACCCAGTTTCCCGCATGAATGATCAGGCCCGGCCGGTGGCTCTGCTAGTCGGTGGTACAACGACGCTCCGCCGAGGCCCTCCTACTCGCTGGGACTCGGCGACGACTCTGTGAGAGTAACCGCGGCAATCGTCGCGCCCGTGGCCACCGCCCCGACGCCGGCGGCTAACGCGATGCTGGCCGTATGGCTGAGCGATCCGATGGTCCACCCGCCGGCGGCCTTCCCGGCAACGCCGCCGGCCGCCGCCGCGCCCCGGCATCGGCATCGTTCCGGGTCGGCTCACCCGTGCCTTGCTCGCCGCCCGCTACGGCATAAGAGCCCGCCGGCACCAACAGCGGCGCCGAACCGGGAGCGACGATCGTCACGTTGCCGCGGTAGGCCGCGACCTGGGACCGCCCGCCGTTCCGCAGCACCACGAACCAGGTTTCCTCGGCCGTGTCGGGCCGCACCGTCATCTCCGAAAAACGGATCGCAGCGCCATTCGAGGCCGCCGATCCGCTCTCGAGCACCACTCCGTCCGCCTTCCAAGTGACCACGCTGCCGGGACGAATCTCGATCCGGCCCGACCGCGATGTAATCACTGCAAGGCCGTCCTCGCCGGTTCGAATGCGGTCGCCCGCATGCACCCGGCCGCCGCTGGGCAACACGGTCGAGTTCGTCCAGACCGGCCCGCTGCTGCTCAGCGTCGCCGCGGACGGCCCGCCGGCCGAGGCCGCCGCGCCGAACAAGAAGATCATCGAAATAGCGGCAAGCCGCCGTATGCATGAATTCATGAGTTTCTCCCTAGCCCGCATTTCTCACCGCCTGACGAGCAAAGCACACGATAGGCCCGCCATTACTTCGTTGCGCTTGCTCGCCGTGCTCACCGTACTGTTCAAGTACGCCTCCGCGCGCCAAGCGGCGCGCGCCTCGTACTGACGGACCTTTCATGCACTTTGCCTCGCCACGCGGTGAGAAAAGCGGGCTAGCCTGCGGTCGAGCACGGTTGCCCGAGTGGGAAAAAAATGGGGACAGTCCGTTTCTATGAATCCGCGGATTCATAATACCGCCATGAAAATGTGGACACAGGCTCCTGCCGCCCCTTCAGGGCTCGTCGACCTGATTTGTTTCGTACCCAGGGTTCCGCCTTCGGCTCCACCCTGGGCTATTTTCCTGCCGCCGCTTCGCGGCTCAAGAGATTTGTGACCTCGCCCGTCTGGAAATGTAGTGCGTCATACCTTCGCAGGGCGATTTTCGGAGGAGTCCACTTCGCGCCGGGCGAATTCTGGATTCAACAGAGCTTATTCGGTCGGCGCTTGGTACAGTCCCCAATTTTTTCCGGGCCACTCGGGTGGCCGGACGTCAACCCGCAATACTTCAATCGGTCGTTCCGTGCCGCTGTTTTAGGGTTGATGAACGTCGGCCGCCGCGCCCATCAGACGGCCCCGCGAGCTTTGGCTCGAGCCGGACGCCCCAAACCAACCACCCGACCCGCGATGCGCCGAACGGCTTCTGCCGAGAGCCGCCCGTGTAGAGGCAGGCAAAGAACTTGCGAGCTGACTTGGTCGGTCGTGCGCAAACGGCGGGCTGGCGGCGCCCATGGCAGATAGAGCTTTTGGCGATGCAGGGGCGGGTCAAAATAGCGCCGCGTTTCAATATTGTCGGCGGCCAGAAGGGATTCCACTTCCCGCCGATCCCGGCCGAAACGTTGCCGGTCTATCAGTACGGCGAAGTCCTTGTAGGTGGATTGATACCCGAAAGGAATCAATTGTGTCCGCAGCCCCGGCGTCGCCCGAAAGTAACGGTTGTAGATCGCCGCCAAGGCACGACGGTTCGCCAACACGGCCTCAACCCGCTTGAGCCCCGCCCGCGCCGCCACGGCTTGCCATTCCGTCATGCGCGCGTTCAACCCCAAAACTTCGCAATCATAGCCGGCCCCCTTGCCGTAATTGCGCGCCTGCCGCGGCCGCCCGGCCAACTCAGGGTCATGCAGCGCTATGATGCCGCCTTCCCCCGCCGTCAAAGGTTTGGTCGGACTCAAGCTGAAAACCGTCACGTCGCCCCACTCGGCGACTCCGCGCCCCGCCACACGGGCTCCGAAGGCGTGGGCGCCGTCGAAGATCAGCGGTATCTGGTGACGCCGGGCGATTCTCTCGAGCGCCTCGACTTGCGCCGGACACCCGAAAATATGCACGCCGAGAATGCCCGCGATCCCGGGATGCATCAGCTGCTCGACGTTTTTCGGGTCCAGGTTGAACGTCCAGGGCTCGCAATCCGCCAAGACGGGCTCGAGGTTGTTCCACAGCAAGGTGTGCGCGCCCGCGAAGAACGTGAAGCTCGGGATAATTACCCCGCCCCGCATACCCAGGCAGCGCTCGGCGAGCATCAGCCCCGAGGTGCAACTCGACACCGCGACGCATTCCGGCACCCCGAGAAAGCGAGCGGCTTCTTGTTCCAACGCGGCCACGCGCGGACCGTTGGTCAGCTGAGGTCCCCGCAGCACCGACGCGAATTCCCCGAGCACTTCACCCGGGTCCGGAAGGGCCGGAGAGGCAATCGGTACTCGCTCGGGAAACAGCGGGGGCGGGCTTTGGGGTCCCGGTGTTTCCGAGGTTCCGGGTTGGCGCGGCGTCGATGGCTGTTGTTCCTCGGAAGCTTCGGCGATCGGCTTGGGAGTAGTCATGGGCATAGACCTATCCAACCGATCGGCGGATAGACCCCAAAGCTTCACGCCCGCCGACCCGCCCGCCGACCCGCCCGCCCCGACGAAGCCTCGGCGCCTGCTCGCCACCCAGGGAGTTCGAAATGAACCTCGCGGCCGCCACCGCCAGCAACCCCATCAACGCCGGCCGAAAGAACGTGCCGAAACTGTTTCGCGTCGTCCACAACAGCGGCCCCAGCAGCACCGCCCACAGCGCCAACCGGGTCGGACGCGAGGCGTCCAGGCGGTCAACGCCGATCAGCGCCACGGGCAGAAAGAAGAAGAAGGCGACCCCGCCCGGCGTCCCGAAGTTCATGTAGGGTTCGGCGACCGCTGAAAATCCCAGGCCGCCGAAATGGCGATAGATCCACGGGGCCGCTTGTTTGGTCACCCAGTGACTGGGCGGCAGCTCGTCCAGCGGAACGTAGCTCCCTCCCTGCCAATCGAGCGAAAGATTCGGCAGCACCGCCAGCAACCCCCGCCAATAGGTAGCACCCGCGCGCGGCGCTTCGGTCTCCATGTAATGCACCGTGTGGACCAGCGGACGCAGACTCGCGCCCATTTCGTTCACCGCCGCCAAGGGCCGCACCGTCTCGAGCGCTTCCATCGCCGAACGCTCGCCCAGTCGCGCGTCCCGCATCACCGTCACCGCCGGGATGGCCGCCAACAGCACCGCGCCGCCCGCGACATAGGCCCAGCGGGGCGGGTTGACGCCTCGCTTGTGGAGCACCGCGAGAATCGTGATCACCGGAATCAGCCCGAAACCGCGAAACCCCAGCACGAAAATCGTCCCGCTCCACATTGCCGCCAACAGGGCACTCCAACCCAGCCGCCCGCGAGGCGCCCCGGCCGCCATCAAGTACAGACCGATCGGCGCGACGGTCAAACTGGTGACAAAGAAACGAGGGTCGTACCAGTTCGTCAGCTTGTAGATCTCGAAGTAATTCGCCGACGACAGTCTCTCGAATCCAATCGTCCAAGCCCCCCATAGAAACATCCCGCAACCGGCGAGAAACACCGCCAGGCCGCTCCAGGCGAGGATGTTGTTGTGAAACGACCGCCGCCTTGCGGGCTCGGGGGAGGAGGGCCACTTCCAAACCGCCAGCGCGGCCCCGGCCCAGAAGGACATCAGCGCCGCGACAACCAGGAAGAGAGCATCCCCGAGGTTGCTGTCACGCAACCAGGCCGGCGGCGCGCCGATATCGAGCCCCAGCCCCCAGGGAACCACCAAGCCAAGATGAAAAATCCCGAAAACGTACAGATAGACCATCGCCGGCGAGAGCGGATGCAGACCTAAGCCTCGCCAACAGCCCAACCCGCAAAGCAAGAAAGCCGCGCCGGCCCATAGCGAGGCGGTCGAGTCGTCGCGCGGCCACAAAGCGAGCATTGCCGCTCCAACCAGCGTCGCGGTCGCCAAGGTGGGGAATGCCGCGCGGGCGCTAGCCCGTCGCGGAGCGGGCGGGCGAACAGCCATGCGCGCGGAGGCGGGGCCGTACATTTCTTTCAGCTTCTCGTCTTTCAGCTTCTACCCAGGCCGGCCTTGGCCTGCAACGCCCCGCCGGCTTCTCGGCCCGAGACGGCGCGCCCCTCGATCAACTTTTCGTAAATCGTCGTCAAGCGGTCGCCGCAGGAAGCCACGTCGAGGTGCAGATCCTCGAGAGCGGAAGTAGCTTCGGCCGGAGAGAGGCGCCGCGCCTCGAGCATGTCGCGTAACGTGCGCGCCCAATGAGCCGGTCCGGCCTTGAGCGGCGCGCGGTAGCTGATCCGCGGCAGCACCCCGATCTCGCCGGTCACTCGATCCGAAACCAGCGTCGGAATCCCGGCCGCCTGCGCTTCCAGCGCCGCCAACGGCAGCCCTTCCCAAAGCGACGGCAATACGAAGGCGTCAAAGAGCCCGACCATCAACTGCGGGATGTCGCGCCGCTGCCCCGCGAAGCGCACCCGTGCGCCCAAGCCACGCTGGTCGGCCTGTTGCTCGAGCCGCGCCCGGAGCCGTCCGTCGCCGACGATCACGAAATACGCCCGCGGAATCACTTGCGAGGCTTCGCTGATGATGTCGAGCAGAAAGAAGGGGTTCTTCTGCGGCTCCAAGCGTCCGACGTGCCCGACCACCGGAGCCCCGGCGGGAATGCGAAACTCACGGCGCAGGCGGCCTCGGTCCGTATGCAGACGCCGGAACCGTTCGAGGTCGATGCCGTAGGGCAGCAGA
Source organism: Bryobacterales bacterium (assembly GCA_965238125.1). GTDB lineage: Bacteria > Acidobacteriota > Terriglobia > Bryobacterales > UBA6623 > UBA6623. The sequence goes on from OZ250179.1 coordinate 4,410,863, forward strand.
GAGATCGGCGGTCTCGTCTCCCCGTCAGCGCCCGGCAACCACTCGGCGGCTGTCTCGGAACAAGCCAGCCCCGCCGTCATCGAGCGCGAAAGCATATGCCGCATGGCTTTGCGGTACAGACGCCGCGGCGCGCTGTCGGGCCGGCCGTCATGGGCGTTATGGCTGTGCGCGACTCGAACCGGCACCCCCGCCGCTCTCGCCAGTCCCAAGGTTAAACCGCTGAAATGGTGCACATGACTGTGGACGATTTCATAGTCTCCGCGACGCAGCAAGCGGTAGAAACGAGGGACGAACAACGGACTCGGCCGCAACGGACAGCGCAAAACCCGCGAACCGTATTTCTCGAAGTCTTCGGCATACAGTCCGATCTCAGGCCCCAGCAGGCAGTAATCGAACGCCCACCCGCTCTCCGCCAGATGCGGAGTCATCTGCAGCAGCCAATTTTCGACGCCGCCCGGCTTTAAGGCCCCGAGCACGTGGAGAGCGCGCCGAGGGTAATCTCGTGGCGCGGGAGGAGCTTGACCGCGAGTAAACACCAAGAAACCGATCGACGCTCCGGAGCTGTGCCTTTAGGCAGCCTTTCTCACCGTCCGCCGAGGGGGCTCTCGCCGACCCTGGAGTACAATGTCTGTTTATGCGCACGGCGCTAATACCCGCCGAGGCCCGATCGGTCCAGCATTACGCTCCGATCGACGTCCTCTACGCGGTTCGCAATCTCGTACGCGCCGATTTCCACACGCGCTACCGGACAACGTTCGCTGGCGCCCTATGGTCGCTGATCAATCCGCTCATCATGATGGGCGTGCTGACTTTCGTTTTTTCGGTGATTTTCGACGGCTCGCGCGAGTTGTTTCCGCTGTTTTTGCTGGCCGGGCTGTTGCCCTTTGACTTCTTCACGCAAGCCTGGCAGGGCGGCACGATTTCCATTTTTAGGAACGCGTCGTTGGTGAAGTCGTTCCCTTTCCGCGCCGAGTTGCTGCCGATCTCGGCGGTTCTCGGAAATTTCGTCCATTACCTGATCCAATTGGGCTTCTTGCTGCCGGCCTTCGCCTGGTTCGTGGGGATCAATGTTTATTGGCTTTGGCTGCCGGTCATCGTGGCTCTGCAGGTGTTGTTCGCCTGCGGTTTCTCATTAGCCTCGGCGGCTCTCGATGTGCGCTTCCGCGATGTGCGCTACGTGGTCGAGTCCGCTACCCTGGTGCTGTTCTGGCTGGTGCCGATTTTCTACGGCCTCGATCAAGTCAGCCCGCAATACATCTGGCTGTACGACCTGAATCCCGTCGCGGCCGTCGTGGTGATTATGCGTCGCATCCTACTGTACCGAGTCGCCCCCGGGTACACTTTGCTGAAGCTGCTGGGAGTTTCCGTTCTGTGTTTCGTGGGCGGCTACTCGGTGTTCCAACGCCAGCGAAGAGACTTTGCGGATTACTTGTGAGGCTGCTCGCTTTCCGAGAAACCCAACCGCCCCGGTGCTGATCGCCCGACATTGAGATTTTGATTCCGTCATGCCCGCCATTGAAGTTGAAAACGCCCGCAAGTGCTACCAGCTCCATCACCGCCGACAGTTCTTGCGGCATGCATTCGGCGGACAACGCGGCGAGCGCAACGAACCGTTCTGGGCGGTGAACGATATCTCGTTCAGCGTCGCGGCCGGGGAATCGGTCGGCCTCATCGGGCCCAACGGCGCTGGCAAGAGCACCCTTCTGAAACTCGTTGCCGGAATCACGCACCCGACGTCGGGCCGGGTGCGGGTCTCGTCGGTGCCGGCGACCGTGCTCGACCTCGGCGCCGGTTTACATCCTGACTTGACCGGGGAAGAGAACATTCGGCTGTTGGCGTCACTGGCCGGCTTTTCCCGCCACAATATGAAGCAGGCGTTCGACGAAATCGTCGATTTCGCCGGCATCGCCCACTTTCTCGACCAACCTGTTCGAACCTATTCGGCCGGTATGATCGCACGTTTGGGCTTTTCCGTCGTAATCCATATGCAGCGCGAGGTCCTCGTTGTCGACGAAGTGCTTTCGGTTGGCGACGCCGCTTTCGAAAAGCAATGCGAGGAGCGCATCGAAGCCATCGGGCGTTCCGGCACGACGCTTCTGCTGGCGTCGCACAGCTTGTCCACGGTGATGGCGATTTGCTCCCGCGCCATCTGGCTCGAAAAAGGGCGAGTGCGCATGGACGGACCCGCCGACGAGGTCGTCGGCGATTACCATCAGTTCATGATGTCCACCGGAGACGTCGGCATCGGTCGCGAGGACCCGGCGGCCGACTGAGAAAAGACGCCGGAATCGCGCCTGAAACCTTACGCCATGAAACAGCGCATTCGCATCGGCATGGTTGGCGGCGGCCCGGGGTCGCGCATCGGCTCGGCGCATCGCGTCGGCATGCGCATCGACGACCGCTACGAAATCACCGCCGGGGTATTTTCGCGCGACCCGGAGAAATCCCGCGCCATGGGCCGCGAACTCGGCGTCGACCTCGACCGCATTTACTCCGGCTACCAGGAGATGGCCGAATCGGAGGCCAGCCGATCCGACGGCGTCGAAGCCGTCTCCGTCCTGACCCAACACGACACGCATCATGGGGTCGCCTGCGCTTTTCTCGACCGCGGCGTGCACGTCGTGTGCGAAAAGCCCCTCACGATCGACCTCGACGACGCACTCGATTTGGAACGCCGCGTCGCCGAATCGGGTTTGGTCTTCGGGTTGACCCACAACTACTCGGGTTACCCGATGGTGCGTCAAGCGGCTCGGATGGTGCGCGACGGCGAGCTCGGCGACATTCGGGTCGTCCAAGTGGAACACGCGCAAGGCGGCGGCGCGCGCGCCTGGGAGCACGAAGGCAACGCCCATCTCGCCTGGCACACCGACCCGGCGATCACGACCGAGGCCAGCGTCGTGTATAACCTCGGCACTCATGCGCATCACCTTTTGCGATTCGTCTCCGACCTCGAAGTCGACTCGGTCGCGGCCGAGATGACCACGCACATCCCCGGCCGCCGCGTGTTCGACAACGCGTTCGCAAACTTGCGGCTCTCCAACGGCGCCGCCGGCACCCTTTGGGCTTCCATGGTCGCCTCGGGAGCCGAGCACGGTTTGCGCATCCGCGCCTACGGCGAGAACGGCAGCCTCGAATGGCGCCACGAAGACCCCCATCACCTCATCGTTCGCCCGCTCGAAGGCGGCGAACAATTGCTTTCTCCCGGGCGAGCCGGGTTGTCCGAGGACGCCCAACTCGCTTCGCGCCTCGGACGCGGTCATTCCGAGGGTTTCTTCGAATCGTTCGCCAATCTCTACCGCGAGATCGCCGACGCCATTGAAGCGCATCGCGCGGGCGCGGTCTTCGAGCGTCGTCTATTGAGTTTCCCTACCGTTCAAGACGGAGTCATCGGCGTCCGGTTCGTCGAAGCGGTCGCCGAATCACAACGTCGAGACAGCGCCTGGGTCGACGCGACACCGGCCGGCTAATGGGCGCCGCCTTGTTTCACGAGTTCGTCAGCCAATTGAAATCGAAATGAAACTTTGCTATGGTTTGGGTGCCGGTTCTCGGCAATCGGATGACCGACCGCTTCACCCATTCATCGGACGCTCGATCCGAACTTCTCCGCCGACCACAACCCCTGAATTCGGTGTTTCCTTTCCTCAGGAGGAATTGCATCCATGGGCAGCACCCCGACGCATTTGACGGAAACCAGTGAAGAATACCGCCGCTTGAAACAAGAGCACGCGGACTACAGCAAGAGATTAGATGAAATCGGCACCCGCCGATTCCCTACCCCGGAAGAACAGGCCGAGGAAGCTCGGCTTAAGAAAATGAAACTCCAGCTGAAAGATCGCATGCAGCGGCTGCTCAGCGATCAACAGGGTGCAGCGAGCCGGCCCGCTTTGCCGAGCACGTAACACGGCAGACCTGTCGCCAGGGTACGCGTCGGCGAATCACGTATCGCCGAACCGGCGGCGCCCTCCAGCGGGCGGCAATTTGCAGGAAGATGCCGGCACGGCTTTCCCGCGGTCCTCCCGACGTTATAAACTTCTTACTTGGTGCCTGTAACTCTTCGCATCGCGATCGCCGCGCTCTACTGCCTGGCCGGCGGGTCGACCGCTCTCGCGCAATCCGCCAAACTCCCCGATATGGCGGGCATTCCGGCGGGCGACTTTCTGATGGGCTCGAAAGACGGCGCCACTTGGGAACAGCCGGTCCATCGCGTTGCCATGTCGGCTTTTTCCATCGCAAAGCGTCCCGTCACCAACGCCGAGTTCCGCGCCTTTCGCGCCGATCACGAGAACTCCGGGGACCGGGACGATAATGCGGCGGTCACCGGCATCAGTTGGGAAGACGCGAGCGGCTACTGTAGCTGGTTGAGCGAAAAGACCGGCCGCGTGTTTCGTTTGCCTACCGAAGGGGAGTGGGAGCGCGCCGCCCGCGGCGGTCTTGAACAGAAGAAATACCCTTGGGGAGATGATCCGCCCGTTCCTTCCGACAAGCTTGAGAGCAAGGACTTTCAGCCACCCGCGCGAGCCAATCCTTTCGGCCTGTTCGCCGGCGTTGACGGCTTGTGGGAATGGACCGCCGATTGGTACGAAGCCGGCTACTACGAGCAGTCCCCCGGCAAGGACCCACGCGGACCCGAGCAAGGCGAATTTCGCGTCCTTCGCGGCGGTGGATACCGCGGAGACCTCAACAGCATCCGCTGCGCGAACCGGGGCAGTTCCCGGCCCAAAGCCGTGTCCGATATCGTCACCTTTCGGGTCGTGCTGGAAGGCGGTGAGTCGCCGGTCCAGGTGACTCGCGCCGCGCCGACCCGAAAGTCCCCAACCGCCCGAATCCGGCTGGCGGCCGGACGACCGTCTCGCGCCTCCCGGGCATCTCTATCAAGCGGCCCGACCGCGTTACGGGATGTGTCCATACGGGTGGAGTCTCGTAATCTCGTCATCGCGCTCGCGGTCGACCCCGCCGTTCGGCATAAGACCATGACGTTGAGTGGCCCCGACCGCTTCGTTGTCGACTTGCCCGGCGCCCGGGTTCAAACGGCGCGCAAGCGTTCGATCGACGTCAATCGCGACGGCGTGAAGAAGGTCCGTTGGGCGCTATTCAAGGCGTCCCCCCCGGTCACGCGGGTCGTGGTCGATCTCGACCGGCCGATGAAAGTCAATGTCGAGGCGGGGACCAATGAATTGCTGTTGAAGCCGCAAAGGTAGCGTTGCAGCCCGTGGTGAAAGTCCGACGATGCGAAAGGGTACAGTCGGTTTCCATGAATCCGCTGGTTCATAATGCCGCCATGAAAGTGGGTGTCGCCGGCCTTCCCGCCGCCCCTCCAGGGCTCGCCCGGGTGGAGGTTCTACCCAGGGTTCCGCCTGTCGGCTCCACCCTGGGCTATATTCCCGCCGCCGCTTCGCGGCTGTAGAGGTTTGCGGTTTCAGCGAGCGGAACGGAAAACCCAATACACTTTGAAAGGGATTGTCGGAAGGGCCAACGACTTTCGCCCGAACACACTTTTGCCGCGGGCTGCCAGGCTCGCCGAGGCTGTTCGTTCAATCTACTTCCATGAACCACGACAAAGACCGCCGGCGCCTCAAGGAGATTCTTCGTACCCACTCTGTTAAGCGCGGTGATTTCGTACTCGCTTCGGGCGAACGCAGCAATGTCTATGTCGACGTGCGGCTCACCGCCTTGCGCGCCGAAGCCACCCCCTTGATCGGTCGGACGTTCGTTAGCAAGATGCGCGAACGCGGATGGACGCCTCACGCGGTGGGCGGCCTCACCATGGGCGCTGATCCGATCGTTACCGCCGTCTCACGCGAAAGCCTCGAATACGGCCTCGAAATCAATGGGTTTCTGGTTCGCAAAGAAGCCAAGAAGCACGGCCGGCAACAATTTCTTGAAGGACTTCCCGACACCGACGGCCATGATGTCGTGGTCGTCGAGGACGTTTGCACCACCGGCGGCTCGGCGTTGAAAGCGATCGAGCGCGCCCGCGACGCCGGGCTCAACGTGATCGGCGCGATTTGTCTTGTCGATCGCGAGCAAGGCGGCGGCGAGGCAATCGAAGCCGCGGGCTGTCCGTTCGAACGGATCTTTACCATGGCGGAGCTATTGGAACAATGATGACTAAGCACTCCGGCAGCACGTCTCTTGCGGGTATCGCTCTCCTGCTCGGCCTGGGCACAATAATTCCGCTCGACGCTCAGTTTCAAAAACCGAAGACCCTGACCCCAAGCTGGGTGTCGCTCTTCAACGGCAAGGACCTTACGGGCTGGAACAAGGTCGGCAGCGAAAAGTGGGTCGTCGAGGACGGCGTTATCCACGGGATCGGCATCACCGAGGAGTACGGCTACCTCGCGACCGCAAAGACGTATAGAGACTTTCATCTCTCGCTGCGCTTCAAATGCGAAGCCGCCGGCAACAGCGGCGTCTATCTCCACACTCAGTTCGAAGGTAATTCGCCGAAGATCATTGCCGGCCGCCAAATCGAAATCGATCGCGCCATCGGCCACCACACCGGCGGCATCTATGGCGACGGCAAGGGGTGGATCGTTTGGCCCGCGCCCGAACTCGAGACCGTCATCCGGCCCAATGACTGGAACGATATGTTGATCATGGTCGAAGGCAATCGCTACCGCTCCTACCTCAACGGCGTCGAGATGATCGATTTCACTTATCCTTCCCCCGGCTCGACCGAAGGCGTCGTCGCGCTGCAACTGCACTCGGGCGGCGAAGGACGCATGCGCTTCAAAGACATCTTTATCCGCGATTTGTCGAACCCGTAACGCAACGATCGAAATTCTCGGTGGGGTCTCCATCCGCGGCAGGCGAGCTAATCGTGGCCGCCGGGTCAAGCCGTTTGACTCACATGCTATACGGTGAGGGCGAAGAGTTCTTGTTCGCGGATAGTGGATTTTCGGCATGCCCATTCAAGAGAGAATCAAGATCCTTAGCGAGGCAACGCCCAACACCTGGATTGCGTTATCTCACGACGAGTCCTGCGTCGTCGCCCGGGGCAAAAGTTACACGCAAGCTGTCGAAAAAGCGGAAGATGCCGGGGAGTCAGACCCCATTTTGGTCCGGGTTCCCGATGATTGGAAACCGACGGTTCTCTCCAACGAGATCTCCTCGCCCCCCCATGCTAGGATGAGTTCGGTCGATTAAACGATTCCCGCCCGCGCTCCCTAAACGTGGATCCGGGCGCTGATTTGCGCCGGACCCGCGACGCAAGCGATGGAAGACCTTCCGCTCACGATCCGGCTGATCGTTCTCGTATTCTTGCTCGGCGTTAACGGTTTCTTCTCAGCCGCCGAAGTGGCGCTGGTCTCCGTACGAGAGACCAAGATGCGCGCCTTGAGCCAGGCCGGGGTGCGCCGCGCGGACGCTGTGCTGTCGTTGCTGCGGCGGCCCGACCGCATGATCTCGGCGACGCAGCTCGGCGTAACGCTGGCGAGCCTGGGGCTGGGGTGGGCGGGAGAAAGTACGGTCTATCGCTTTCTCGAACCTGCTTTCGCCTACCTCGGGCTGCCGGTCGACGAACCGCTCGGCCGTGTCCTCTCCTTTACGGTCGCCTTCACGTTGATCACGTTCTTTCACATGGTGATCGGCGAAGTGGTACCCAAGAACCTGGCCATGGAACGCTCCGAACGGCTGGCCCTGGCCGTGGCGCCGCCGTTGCAACTGTTCAGTCGCGTGACCGGCTTGTTTGTTTCGCTGGTGGAACGAACCGCCGCCCGCGTCTCGCGCCTGCTTGGGCTCAAGATGGACCACTCGCAGCAAGGCTACACGGCCGAAGAGCTGAAGTTGCTCTTCAGCGTCAGCAAGCGGGAGGGCCGCCTGGCGCGGTTCCAAGAACAGATGCTCAGCCGCGCCCTGGATTTCCACGACGTCACTGTTCGTGAGGTTATGGTTCCGCGGCAAGAGATGATCGCCCTGCCGAGCGACGCCGGGCTGGACCAAGTGATCGATTGCATTGCGCGTCACCAGCACTCCCGCGTGCCGATCTACGAAGACTCGCCCGAACACGTAGTCGGTGTTCTCTACGCCAAGCAAGTGTGGTCGTTTGTCCAGCAAATGCGGCGCTGGAGCATGCTCGATCGCCCCGAGCCGGTATTCCGCATGGCGTCGTTCGTGAATCCGGTACCGTTCGTGCCGGAGACGAAGTTTCTCTCCGAGCTGCTCGAGGAGTTCCAGCAGCAGCGCTATCACCTGGCGATCGTCGTCGATGAGTTCGGGACGGTAGGAGGCTTGGTCACGATCGAAGACGCTCTCGAGCAAATCGTGGGCGAAATTCGCGAGGAGCACGAGAGGCACGAGCCTGGCGAGAAGCCGGTCTTGGACGAGCCGATCGAGGTGGACGGCAACACGAACATTCGCGATCTCGACAGCCTGTACGGCGTCGATCTGCCCTATGACGCGGGTTTCGAAACCCTCGCCGGCTTTCTACTGAGCCGGATGGGCCACATCCCTCAAGGCGATGAGCGCGTCGAGTTCGAAGGCCGCGGGTTTACCGTGGTGGGGATGGACCGCAATCGCATCGCGAAAGTGCGCGTCGAACCGGCCCCGGTCAGCGCGCCGGAAAGCGACTCGCTCACGGAAGCGGACTCTCCCTCGCCTCCCGAAAAGTCAGCACCCGCATGAGAATCATTGCCGGCATTCATCGCAGCCGTCGTTTGGCCACCCCCGCGGGACGAGACACGCGCCCCATGCCCAACCGTCTGCGCGAGACGCTGTTCAGCATCTTGGGAGAGCGCGTGGCGAACAAAGTTTTCGTGGACCTCTACGCCGGCTGCGGCGCCGTCGGGCTCGAGGCGCTGAGTCGAGGCGCCCGCAAAGTGGTCTTTGTCGAGAGCGGTCGCACCGCCGCCGAGGCCGTTGAAAGAAACGTGCGGAGGCTCGGAGCGGGGGCGTCGTGCTCGGTGCTGCGGGCTAAGACCGAGAGCGTGCTGGCGCGGATCGAGGGGGACATTTATTTTCTGGGGCCGCCCTATCCGTTGCCCGAAGAGTACGAGAAGACGTTCGGCATCCTGGGCGCGTCGGCTCCCGAACTCGTCATCGCCCAGCACTCCAAGACGAACGACCTCGCCGAGCGCTATGGGAATCTCGAAAAGTTCCGCACCGTGAAGCAAGGTTCGAACAGCTTGAGCTTTTACGAAGCGGCCGGATGAGTCCCACTCGAGCAACGGCCGCGGCGGCGATACTGGCCGGCGTTCGTCGGAGACAAAAGACGTCGACGCAGGTTGGCTGGTTCGCCGGCGGCGTGATGGGGCAAGCTGTGATCATGCGATTGGCGATTTATCTTGCTCAATAGAGTCTCGACTAAGTTACCTGTGTGGGTTGTGGTACAATTCTGGCGATATGCCTGATGTCTTACAGTTGTTGATTGAAGAACGTGACCGCCTAAACGAGGCTATTGCTCTTCTATTGAGTCTCGCAAAATAAAGTGACACCTTTTTGGGGTACGTACGTCTTTGTATGTATGGGAAATACAAAAGGCGTACGGCGGGATTTCGAGGCCCTGGAGAAGCGCCGTTTCAAAGCGATCCGGTTGGTCGAGCAAGGCTGTAGTCAGTCCGAGACAGCGAGGCGATTGAAGGTCGCGCGGCAAAGCGTCAGCGAGTGGCTGCGACGATACCGGCGTGACGGCGAAGCCGGGTTGCGCCAGGCCGGCCGCGCCGGCCGTAAGCCGCTGTTGGACGCCGCGCAGCTCGAACGCCTCGAGGCGTTGCTGCTGGAAGGCCCCGAGGCGCACGGCTTCCCGACGCCGCTGTGGAGCTGTCCGCGGGTCGCTCGTCTGATCGGAGACGAGTTCGGCGTGCGCTATCACGAGGGCCATGTCTGGAAGATCCTGCGGGCGCTCGGTTGGAGCCCGCAACGGCCCGTCGGCAAAGCGCGGGAGCGCAACGAAGAGGCCATCCGCGGCTGGCAGCGCAAGACTTGGCCGGCCATTAAAAAAAAGCCCGCAAAGAAGAACGTACGATCGTCTTCATCGACGAAAGCGGATTGAGTCAGAAGCCGCATCGTTGCCGCACCTGGGCGCCGCGCGGCGAGACACCGGTGTTGGAGTTCAACTTCAACTGGGACAAGCTGTCGGTGTCGGCCGGGCTGACGTTGCGCAACTTTTACTTCCGGCTCTATCCCGGCGCGATCGGCGAGCTGGAGGTCATCGACTTCCTGAAGGCTTTGGTGCGCCACATCGACGGCCCACTGCTGATCGTCTGGGACCGGCTGCCGGCGCACCGCAGCCGCCTGGTGCGGGAGTTCATCCAGCTCTCCGAGGATCACATCGCAACGGAGTACTTGCCGCCCTATGCGCCGGAGTTGAACCCGGTGGAATACATTTGGGCGTACTGGAAGCAGCACGAGTTGCCCAACGTCTGCCCGAAGGACTACTGGGAACTCGACGAGCGCGCCCGCAAAGCGCTGCGGCGAATGCGCCGCAAACCGCGCTTGATTACCGCTTTCTGGAAACAGTCTTCTCTTTGTCTCGATTGACAGTATATTATGCGAGACTCAGTAGGTGGGCCTGGGCGACGGGGTCGGCCGCCCGGTGGTGGTCAGAGCGCCGGCGATGGCGCTGCTCCGAAGAAGGCTGCCAAGAAGAAGCGTAGGCGCCCTCCAATGACCCCAGAGCAGTGGGAAGCTGTATCGAAGCGGATGAAAAAGATTTGGGCTAAGAGAAGGAAGGCCGGGAAGAAGTAGCAGCACCGCGACTCAACCTGCCTTTGAGCTATTTCCACTCTCAATTGTCGCAGCGTGCGCCACCGTTCTCATCCACCTCCCACTCGTAGACGACGGCAACACCGTTGAGGCGTGCCGGTTTCTGGGACGTAGTCTGGAAGTATATGCCCCCCCTAAAACTAACTGCGGACCCATGCCCCGTGAACCTCCCCGCTCCCGTTCCGGTCCAAGTGGCCATTTCCCCATCCTGAGTCATTAGCGCTCCCTGGTCCGGACATTCTCCGTACAGTGTCCCGTCCGGCCTTACAAGCGACTGATACGTTCCCATTAAGGTTGCGCTCATTCGTCGCGTCCTTCGCGCCCACCACCTTCCTTCAGGTTGACCGGGCCCCATCGCATACCGCTTACTTACGTGCGCGGCTCGGTTTGGGGACCTTGCGCTTTCGCCGGCGCGACTACACTTGAACGAGGAGCGAACAGATGAAAATCGGCGTCGTCGGCCTTGGGTTCATGGGCAGCACCCACTTGCAAGCCTATCGCGCGATCCCTTCCGCGGAGATCGTTGCCGTCGCGAGCAGCGATTCCCGCAAGCGGGAAGGTGATCTGAGCGCCGTGTCGGGCAACCTTGATGTTTCGGCCGAGCCGCTCGATTTCAGCGGCGTCGCCCGCTACAGCACCCCCGAGGAACTGTTGGCCGATCCGGACGTAGAGGCTGTTGACCTGTGCGTGCCAACCTACCTGCACGCCTCGCTCGCGATCGCCGCGCTCGAAGCCGGCAAACACGTCCTGGTCGAGAAGCCCATGGCGCTGAGCGCGGCGGAGTGTGTTTCGATGATTGCCGCGGCGGAAGCGGCGGGCAAAGTCCTGATGGTGGCGCAGGTGATTCGGTATTGGCCCGAATATGCCGCGGCACGGGATTGGGTTCGCGCGGGTCGATTGGGAACGATTCGTTCGGCCTCGTTCCGAAGGCGCTGCGCTTGTCCAGGTTGGAGCGATTGGTTGAGCGAGCGGGCTAAGAGCGGCGGGGGTATTTTCGATCTGCTGATTCACGACATCGATTACGCGTTGTACCTTTTCGGTGGGCCCAGTTCGGTCAGCGCCGTCGGGACGGAAGATGTGCCTCGGGGCATCGACGTCGTCGACACGCGGCTTGCCTATGACGAAGGCCCCGCGGTCAGCGTGTCGGGCGGCTGGCAGGGCCGCGGTGAATTCCCTTTTTCGATGGAGTTCACGATCGTGGGAGAAGCCGGAACGCTCGACTTTCGTTCGGGTCAAACTTCGCTGACTTATTACGGTCCCAACGGTGCGAGCGAAACTGTGGAAGTGAAACAAGGAGACGGCTTTCAAGCCGAGCTCGAAGCCTTCATCGCCGCCTGCGAAGCCGGCCGGCTGGCCGCCGACTGTCCGCCGGAAGCCTCCGCCTGGGGCGCGCGCGTTGCGCTCGCCATGCGGGATTCACGGGAGCAGAAGGGGGCTCTTGTCGTGCCGTAACGCGACCGGGCCATGAGGCTTGTGCGGCAGATGGCTAGAGCATGGGGGACCTCGTCTTCGTAGACCAAAGAACCTGTCTTGGCCAGCTCATGCGAGTTGATGAAAGGGGAATCGAAGATCATCTCGAAGCCGCGACTGCGGACGTGCATGTCACCCCAGATGATCGGCCCGTCCTTGGGGAGGTACGTTACGTGATGATCGTGCATCAACTTCAAGCACTGTCTTTCGTGAGTCGACGCACGACCGCAGCCGCGAGACTCAGCGTGAAGATCAGTACGACGGTAGCGACGAGAATCTCGTCGAGTTGGGAGATTTCCATGGTTTCGCTTTGAAAAGCTCGGCCCCGTCACCGTGAAAAAATCGGGGACATTCCGTTTCCATGAATCCGCGCCATTCATCATACCGCCATGAAAATGGGGGTTGCGATGCGCCGGGTCAGGTCGGGTTGTCCGGACGGTCTTCCAGCGCCCTTTCAGGGCTTAACGGCGATTGATTCAGTACCCGGGGTTCCGCTTTCGGCTCCACCCCGTTGGAATAAATCCATCTGATCTTCCGATGGAGTTTTTGGGCGGCGGCGGGTGCGAACGGGGCTGCCCACGACACCCAGCACCGTGACCTCCCGCAGCGCCACGCGGGGCACGAAGACACGCTGCGCATGAGCGTTCGGGTCGGGTGGGGTGATGGTCAGGCCGGCCGGTTCCATCAGGAGCATGTCATTCGCGACGACGCCTTCGAGTGTATCGCCGTCGCGAAAGTTCAGTCGCACCCAGAGGCCGTCTTGTTTGGGGCGAGAGGCAAAGGCGGTCTTTTGCTTGCTCTCGCCGTCGGGGTCGAAATCGCGAACGAAGTACACCCCTTTGACGCTCGCCTCGGCCAGCGTCACGACTTGCGCGGCGCGATCGAGCACCTCGATGCCTTCCGGGCGGCGGTAGGTTTGGGGGTTCACGTACCCTTCGAGTACGGGCCCGTCAAAGCGCCTCACGTAAACTTTCTTGGTGGTGGAAGACGACACAAGGGGATGAACGATTTGCCGGTATGCTAATATGCTCCGAGAACGAATGTCAAGCTGGACCTTATATCATAAGTGATTGATTTCTAAGGTTTTGATCTGACTTTTGCAAGCGCCGATCCAAGAATACATCGACTATTGCCGGGTCGAGAAAGGCCTCGCTCAAAACACTCTCGCGGCCTATCGACGGGATCTCGATCGACTGGCGGCGTACTGTGCTCGGCGGGGTGGGTCCGCGCTCGAGGCCGACAGCGACGACTTGGGAGGGTTCGTTGATTCGCTGTATCGCGACAAGCTCGCCGCGCGGTCGATTGCGCGGCATATCGCCGCGGTACGGAACTTCTATCTCTATTTGTTGCGCGAGCAGCGCATCACGGAAAACCCGGCCGCCGAACTGGTCTCCCCGAAGTTGCCGGCGCAACTGCCGAAATTCCTCACGATGGAAGAAGTGGACCGCTTGCTGGAGGCGCCCTCGGCCTCGACGCCGCTGGGCTCGCGCGATCGAGCCATGTTGCAGCTGCTCTACGCCACCGGGCTTCGTGTCTCGGAATTGATCTCGGTCGAGCAGATGCACTTGAATCGCGAAATGGGCGTCGTGCGGGTCACGGGCAAGGGCGGCAAGCAGCGGATCGTCCCGGTGGGGCGAGAGGCCTTGGCCGCGATCGGCACTTATTTGGATCAGGATCGAGCTGCCATTCTGAAGGGGAAACACTCGGGTCATCTGTTCGTCACAGCGCGCGGCGGGCCCATGACGCGGCAAGCTTTTTGGCATCTGTTGCGAAACCACGGGCTCGCGGCCGGAATTGCCAAGCGCCTGACGCCCCACGTGCTGCGGCACAGCTTCGCGACTCATTTGCTCGAGCGCGGAGCCGATCTGCGCAGCTTGCAGTTGATGCTCGGACACGCCGATATTTCGACGACGCAGATCTACACGCACGTCCTGCGAGAGCGGCTGCGGGAGGTGTATGACGAGCATCATCCGCGTAGCGGGGCGACGTGACGCCGGGTTACGTGTCGGTGAAGAACGTGTCGCCGAATCACGTGGACTCCGGGGTACGTGTCTTCGAAAAGCGGCTATCGAGCCCCGATCGCAAGGGAGGGGTCGATTCCCTCGGGTTAGCGTGCCGGCACTATCGTGCGCGACAATAGCCTGAGCCGAATCTGATTCGGGCTTACGCGATTCGGCGTTAGGTGATTCCGCGTGACTACCCCGGCATCGCGGAATGCGTCGGACCCCTCCCTTGCGGTCGGGGCTCTGTCGTTGCGTTGCGAAGACACCTGATTTGGCGACACGAAATCCCATGCGCATCATCACGCTCATCGCATCGGCGACGGAAACCGTTTGCGCGCTCGGCCTCGAGGAGTTTCTGGTGGGGCGCTCGCATGAGTGCGACTACCCGGCATCGATCGCCTCGCTGCCGGTATGCACGCGGCCGCGGTTCGATGTTTCCGGCTCCAGTCGCGAAATCGACGAGCGCGTCAAATCACTGCAACAAAGCTCGCCGGCCCCAGACGCCCTCGGCGTCTACGAAGTCTTTCCGGAGCGCTTGCGCGAACTGAAGCCGACTCACATCGTCACGCAGGCGCAATGCGAAGTCTGCGCGGTCAGCCTGACCGATGTCGAGCGCGCCGTCCGCGAGGTGGCCGATTGCGACGCCCGCATCGTTTCGCTGCAACCCAATTCGATGACCGACATTTGGGCCGACATTTGTCGCTTGGCTTCCGAACTCGGCGTCACGGCTTCGGGCGTGAGACTAGTGGCCGATTTGCAAGCGCGCGTCGAACAGATCGAATCCCGCGCGCGCTCTCTACCTCTCGAGGACAAACCCCGGGTTACCGTCGTCGAGTGGGTTGACCCGCTCATGGCCGCCGGGAATTGGACGCCCGAGCTGGTCCGGATCGCCGGAGGAGAGAACCTATTCGGAGAAGCCGGCCGCCACTCCCCATGGATGCAATACGACGATCTGGTGGAGAGTGATCCCGATGTCATTTTTGTCGCGCCCTGCGGCTATGATCTGGAACGCAGCGCCGCCGATCTGCCGCTGCTCGAAGCGCGGCCGAATTGGAACGATCTCGCGGCCGTGCGCGAAGGGCGCGTGTATGTCGCCGACGGCAATCAATTCTTCAACCGGCCCGGCCCGCGCCTGGTCGAGTCGCTCGAGATCTTGGCCGAGGTGCTCCATCCCGAGGTTTTCGACTTCGGGCACGAGGGAAGCGGCTGGCGGGGTCATTGCGTTTCGACGTGATAAGAGTACGTGTCGCCGCGGTACGTGTCGCGGGGCAAGTTCGGCCTCGTGTTGTTGTCGCGCACGATGGCGCGGGCCTGCCGACTCGCGGTTGACCCCTCCCCGGCGGGCGGGGCTCTGTAGCTGCGTATCGAAGACCCGTACCCCGGCGACACGTTGCTACAATGGGCGTTTTCGATTCGCACCCTTGAGATATCTCTATGCTGCCTGCCTTCATCATTCCTGAACAAACCGTCGACGCCGGTGGAACCGGCGAGGCCGCTGAACTCGGCGACGCCGCCGGGCAAATGCTGTTGCTGACACTCGGCATTACCGACATCGTCGAGCAAGAGAGCCTCGATATCTCCGTTTTCGGATCGACCGACGGCGAAGAATGGGGCGAGACGAAACCGCGGGCCTTTCCACAGAAATTCTATCGCGGTACGTCTTCGATCCTGCTCGATCTCTCGCAACACGCCGATGTGAAGTTCCTACGGGTCGATTGGGCGGTCCACCGGTGGGGCGTCGGCTCGAAGACGCCGATGTTCAAGTTCTACGTTTTCGCCGAGAAGTTCGAGGAATCGGCCGCCGCCTGAAGTCCCCCAAGAGGATCTCCACGTTGCGACGAAGCGATTTCGCGGTAGCTTGCGCAACGGGCGATCCGCGTCAGGTGATAGAATGGGGCCTCTCATGCTGGGGCGTGTTGAGGCGATCGACCTCGTCAAGCAATTCCGGACATTCAAGCGTAAGGAGGGGCTCTCGGGGGCGATCCGCGACCTTTTCTCGCGCGAATACACGACCCTGGATGCGGTCGACAAGATTTCGTTCCAAATCGAACCGGGCGAGATGGTTGGCTACATCGGCCCCAACGGCGCCGGTAAGTCCACTTCCGTCAAGATGCTCACCGGCATTTTGGTCCCTACTTCGGGAAAAGTCGTCGCCAACGGTTTCGAGCCCTACCGCCAACGGATGGCCTACACCCGCACGATCGGGGTGGTTTTCGGGCAACGCACACAACTTTGGTGGGATATCGCCGTCGTCGAATCGTTTCGGCTGCTCAAGCGCATCTACGACGTCAGTGACGCCGACTATGAAGCGCGCATGCGGCGGTTCGATGAGATTCTCGAACTCAATCGCTACCTGCATCAGCCGGTGCGCAAGCTGAGCCTCGGCGAGCGTATGCGCTGCGACATGGCGGCCGCTCTGCTGCATAACCCCCCGCTGCTGTTTCTTGACGAACCGACGATCGGGCTCGACCTGCTGGCCAAAGAGAGCATCCGACTGTTTCTCAAGGAAGTCAACCGCAACTTCGGCACGACGGTTCTGCTGACGACCCACGACCTTTCCGACATCGAGGAACTCTGTCGGCGTCTGATGATCATCGATCGCGGGCGGATTCTCTTTGACGGGCCGCTCGAGGAACTCAAACGCATGCTGTGGCGGCAGAATCAGGTTAAGTTCGAGCTGCGCGGCCGGGAGCAAGCCGGCGCCATCGAAGCCCTCGCCATCCCCGGGGTTACAACCGAACAGGTCGACGAGCTGACCTGCCGGCTCTCGTTTCCCAGAGACGACTATACGGTCGGTGAGATCATCCGTCGGGTAGTCTCGGGCGTTGACGTGCGCGACATCTTGATCGAAGAGGAGTCGATCGAGGACATCGTGCGGCGTGTGTATCTAGGCAACGCCGTGCCCGCCGCGGGGCAGCGATGAGCGTCGCCGCTGTCGGCCGCCTGCGCAACTATCTCGAATACTCGCGTATCGGGTTTATCAATATCCTTGCATTTCGACTGCGTTATTACACCGGCATTGTTACTTACGTGATCAATGTCACGGTCTATTACTTCATTTGGAAGGCGCTCTATGCGGGCGACCCGGATTTCGCCCGCGGCTTCAGTTTCGAGGACATGGTGACCTACGTCGCCGTGGGGTGGGTGATTCGTTCCGTCTATTTCAACAACATCGACCAGAATATGGCGGTGGACGTTCAGGAAGGCAAGATCGCGCTTTCGCTGCTGAAGCCCGTCAGCGTGCAGACGATGTATTTGGGGCGTGCGTTCGGCGAGGCGACGTTTCGATTGATCTTGCTGACCACGCCGGCGGCGATCGTCATTGCGTTGATCTTTCCCGTGCAACCGCCGACGGGAGCCGGCTCATTCGCCGTCTTTCTTTTGTCGCTGGTGATGAGCGTCTTTCTGATGGGCGCGATCAACTTCATCGTGGGGTGTTTCGCGGTTCGGATGAAATCGATTCTTGGACTGCTGCGGGCAAAATTTTTCGTTCAGGAATTACTCTCGGGGTTGTTGATTCCGATGACGATGTTCCCCGAGCCGGCGCGGACCATCGTCGCCTACCTGCCGTTCCAGCACATCGCCTATACGCCGCTGCGGATCTATCTGGGGAAAGTTGAAGACGGCGCGCTTGCCGGCTTGGTGCTGCTGCAGGCATTCTGGGTCGTTGCGCTGATGGCCTTCGGCGCCTGGTTCTGGAACGTCATGATCCGCAAGGTGACGATCCACGGGGGCTGAAAACCGCGCTTTTGGTCATCGGGAAGTCATGGCAAACCAAGAAACCTTCGGCTCGCGGCTCGGCATGATGCTGGCCATGCTCGGCATGGCGGTAGGCACGGGCAATATCTGGCGCTTTCCGCGCATCGCTGCGAAGAACGGCGGCGGCGAATTCCTGGTCGCTTGGATCGTCTTCTTGCTGCTGTGGTCGATTCCGCTGGTGCTGGTCGAGTTCGGATTGGGGCGCAAGACGCGCTCGGGGCCGATTCGGACATTTATCGAAGTGCTCGGGCCGCGCTGGGCTTGGATGGGCGCTTTTTGCGTGCTGGTGACATGCGCCATCAGTTTTTACTATTCCGTGGTGGCTGGTTGGACGTTGCGCTACATGACGGCCTCGTTGACGGGAGAGGTGCCCGGGGCGACGCCGGGGGTTTTCTGGAACGACTTCACGACATCCTATGAGCCGGCCGCGATGCATGTGCTGATGATCGGCGGGGCGGTGCTTGTGGTGGCGCGGGGGGTGCGGGCGATCGAGCGCGTGGGGTTTATCCTGATGCCGGCGCTGATTGTACTCGTGGTGATCTTGACGGTTCGCGCGGTCATGTTGCCTGGCGCCGGCGAGGGGCTGACGTATCTGTTTACGGTCGATTGGGCGAACCTGGCCGAGCCGCGCATCTGGATCGAGGCGCTGGTTCAAAATGCTTGGGACACGGGCGCGGGGTGGGGGTTGGTGCTGTGTTACGCGGTTTATCTTCGGCGCGACGAGGATACGGCCCTCAACGCTTTCCTGTTGCCGGCGGCGAACAATTTGATTTCACTGCTGGCGGCGATCATGGTGTTTTGCACGGTCTTTTCGGCGGTTCCCCAATTGATCGATGAAGCGGCCACGAATCCACAGGTCTTAGAAGGGCTGGGTACGCTCGATGAAGCCGTGGCCGCGGGCCGGGAGTTTTCTCCGGAGCTGCTGCAGGAGACGATTTTCTCGGAAGGCAATACGGGCATCACCTTTATTTGGATGCCGCAATTGTTTGGTACCTTGGCCTTCGGGCGGTTTTTCATGCTGCTGTTTTTCTCGGCATTGAGCTTCGCCGCCTTCACGAGTCTGGTTGCGATGGTGGAGGTGTTTACGCGGTCGCTGATGGATGCCGGAATGGAGCGGGCCAAGGCGATTCGTATTGTCGGGATTACATCGCTACTGCTGGGTTTGCCGTCGGCGCTGTGGATGAAAGTGCTCGACAACCAGGACTGGGTTTGGAGCGTGGCTCTGATGCTGTCGGGATTGTTCTTCTCGATCGCGGTGATCGGACACGGCAGGGCACGGTTTCGCGCTGAGCACTTGAATCACGAACATTCCGACGTCCGCGTCGGCCGCTGGTGGGACGGCGTGATCGCGGTTTTGGTCCCGTTCGAAGCCGTGTTTTTGTTGGGTTGGTTTCTGTATCAATCGCGGTTGGACGACCCGGCGGGTTGGCTGCGACCTTTTGACCCGGAAAACGTGTTTAATGTCGGCACGGTGCTGTTTCAATTGGGAATTGGGATGGCGGTTTTGATTGCCTTGAATGGGTGGATTGCGAGGAAGACGAAACGCAGCGGAAATTCATAGAGCAGATACAGAGATGGGATGAGAGGCTGGTCGCTTGGAGCCGGGAAGCGGTAGGCTACCGGCAGCAGCGCACTTCTCCACAAGGGAGGTGCAATGGATTTTTGAAAAGGAGGCGACCAGCCATGAAGAAGAATAGCAAACAACAGACCGACAAGAACCAAACCGACAAACACCAAACCAAGAAAGCCGACAGCTCACAAGCGAAGACCCGCCAACTCACCCAGCTCGAACAACAGTTGGCGCAACAACGCATCCAGATGCAAAAAGACAACGAAATTTGCGCCGTCGCCGGCGTCGACATCGGCGACAAACGTTGCTTCGTACGGCTCACCGACCTCGCCGGCGAAAGCCTCGAGGAATGCCAAGTCCCCACCCGCCCGGAGGCCTTGGATCGCTGGTTCCGCCGTTGGCCGCGGCTGCGCATTGTGATCGAAACCGGCAGCCACAGCAACTGGATTCGCCGCCGCCTGGCCGCCCTCGCCCACGACGTGCTCGTCGCCGACGCGCGGCAATTGCGTTTAATCAGCCAATCCGACTCGAAAAACGACCGCAACGACGCCTATTGGTTGGCCGAGCTGGGACGCACCAACCCGGCCCTGTTGAATCCCGTCGCGCCGCGCAAGCTCGAGACCGAACAACAACGCACGTTGTTGCGGGTGCGCGAGGCCGTGCTCGAGTGCCGCACGAAATTGAAAGGGAGTTTGCGCGGCATGGCGAAGTCGCACGGCATCCGCTTGGGCCGATGCGCCCAGAACCAATGGGTCGAGCGCGTCCGGGAGGCCTGCCCCGAGGTGTTGCACGCGGCGTTGTTGGGGGTGGCGACACAAATCGAAAGCCTCGGCGCGACGATCCGCGAATATGACAAACAAATCGTCGCGTTGGGCAAGCAATACGCAGCGGTCGAGCGGCTACGAACGATCGGAGGGGTGGGGCCGCTGACGGCGTTGACGTTCGTGTTGGCGCTCGACAACGACCCGGGCCGCGTGAAGCGTTCGCGGCAGGTCGGCGCGCTGGTGGGGCTGCGTCCCAAGCAACGCCAATCGGGCGAGCGGTCACTGCGGCTGGGCGTGACGAAATCGGGAGATCCGCTGCTGCGGCGGACGTTGATTCAGTGCGCGCACTGGGTGCTGGGGCCGTTCGGGACCGACTCCACGCTCAGGCGCTGGGGTTTGGGTTTGGCGGCGCGCGGCGGAGGACATGCGAAGAAGCGGGCGGTGGTGGCGGTGGCGCGCAAGTTGGCGGTGCTGATGCATGTGTTGTGGGTGAAACAAGAAAACTACGATCCGCTGCACGGGCTGACGGAAACGGTTTCCCCATAAGGCAGGGACGATGAGGCGCAGTCGGCGGCAACGGTTTCGGATGAAGCAACGTGATGAGGACATCCGCGAGCCCCCTAACGGGGACTCGGCGGCAAGAAGATTCCTGTTGAAAGGAAGGGAGTAGGGGATTGGGCGGACGAAGCGAGGCCGCGGCGGAGAATCGAGATCGTGTCACGGTGACTGCGGGCTCTGGGCAGGCAGGCCGATTCTTTCGAGGATGGGTCGAAGCCGCAACAGAGAGAGCAGCGCCGAAAGACCGGACCCCAACCAGCAGAGGTCAACAACGAGACCGATAACACTGCGAATGGAAGCCCGGTCCTCAACGCGCCGCAAGGCATGAGGACCCGGGCCGGATCCGACAAACCGACCAACGCCTCCCAACGACCGCCCTTGACAAGCGACCCACCTCTCATGGAAGCCCGGAGCGCAAGCGACGGGCCCGGCAAGAGTCCAAGGCCCGAGGTAGCCAAAGGGAGACCGTCTCGCTTCTATGAACGCGCGGCATTCATAATACCGCCATGAAAATGGGCGCCGGCGGTCCGAAGGGTCGGGCGCGAGGTTCTCGCCGCCCTTTCAGGGCTCGCCCGGATGGGGGTTCCACCCAGGGTTCCGCCGTTCCGGCTCCACCCTGGTGCTATATTGCCGCCGCCGCTCGCGGCTCAAGGTGTGCGCGATCTTGTCGGACATTAACGTAATGCACAATACTCTCGAAGGTTATTTTCGGAAGAGTCATGGGCTTTTTCGCCCTTCATCGGGGTCGGAACGCTATGGTTCGACGAACGAAAATCGAATGACAGTCGATGGCAGTCCCTTTTCTTGCTCGAACAACCTCTTGCGGGGGGGGCGCGTCCGGCTGAGAGCCGGCCGTCACTGTTGACTAGGACCGGCAAGAGTGCCGGTAGCTACCGGCAAAACCGAAATGTTTCTGCTTAATGCCGAAGAGGTGCGCCAAGCGCTTCCCATGGCCGACGCCATTGAAGCCATGAAGCGAGCTTTTCGAGCGTTGGCAGCCGGCGAGGTCGAACTTCCCGCGCGCTCTTCGCTGACGGTTCCTGCGCACCAGGGAATAACGCTCGTCATGCAGGCCCGCGTTGGTGAAGGCGACTTCCCCACCCTCAGCGTGAAGGTCGTTTCCGTTTTCTCGCGTAATCGCGAGCGCGGGCTGCCGACGATCCACGCGCTGGTTTTGGTGCTCGATCCTGAAACCGGCCGGGTGACGGCGCAACTCGAAGGGGCGACGTTGACGGCGATTCGTACGGGCGCGGTTTCGGGTTTGGCGACCGAACTACTCGCGCGACCGGAAAGCCGCGTGGCAACGGTCTTTGGAACCGGCCCGCAAGCCCGCACGCAACTCGAAGCTGTTTGTACGGTGCGCCCCATCGATACCGCGCGCGTGTGCCATCCGTCGATCGAAAAGGCCCGCGCGTTCGCCGAAGAGATCGCCGGCGTCGGCGCCATCCCGGATAATGTCGAACCGACCGCGGACCCGGCGGTCGCGGTCGCGGGCGCCGATGTCGTTTCGACGGCTACCACTTCGCGAACTCCGGTATTTCGTGATTCCGATCTGTCGCCGGGCGTGCATATTAACGCGATCGGTTCGTTTCGTCCCGAGGTGGCCGAAATTCCGCCCGAGACGGTGGAGCGGGCGTTGATTGTCGTGGATCAGCGGAAAGCGGCACTTGAGGAAGCGGGCGATTTGATTCAGCCGATCCGCGCGGGGCACATCGAAGCCGACGCCATTCACGCCGAGCTGGGAGAGCTGCTGTTGGGCCGTGCGGCAGGACGCTCGTGGCCCGAAGAAACTACGTTCTTTAAGTCTGTTGGGCTGGCCATCCAAGACGCCGCCGCCGCCCGACAAGCGCTGGAGAATGCTCAAATACAAAAGCTGGGCCACGAATTAGAGTGGTGACGTCACGCCGAGCTATCTCAACATCGCGTACCTCGCGCCGCAACGATCGCCGTAGATCGCTCCAGCCGAATTCTGGAAGCCGATCAACGCTCGCTCCTCCTCTAACCCGAGCTACGAGAAGTCCGCATCGGGCTTGCCTAAAGCTTTCGGAATGGGCCGCACGCCGAGGCCGGGCGCGGTCGACGCCGCTAGGCGACCGTTCGCGCGTTGGGGCGCGCCCTGGGCCGTTTTGACCGTCACGTAACTGTTGAAATCCGTCGAGGTGAAGAGAAGCTCGGGCGGGGTGCTGTGGGCAATGTGGGAAATGGCGGCGGTGACGATATCGCCGCCCCAAGCGTCTTCGATGGTCATCGCAATCCCGAGCGAAACGCAGAGGTCGCGCGCCTGCACGGTTCTGGTCAGCCCGCCGAGCTTGCTGATCTTGAGGTTGACGACGTCCATGGCATGATCCGAGCTCGCCCGCAGCAGGGCGTCGATGCCGTCGATTGTTTCATCCAAAATGAAGGGGTGATCGCCGCGCCGGCGCAGCGACAGGCAATCTTCGTAACGCAAACAGGGTTGTTCGATGTAGACATCGACGTCGCGCACGCTTCGAACGACGCGCGCCGCCTCGTGGGGCAACCAACCCGTATTGGCGTCGGCAACGAGAATATCGGCCGGTTCGAGCACTTCCCGAGCGGCCCGGATGCGCGCGATATCAGTTTCCACATCGCTGCCGACTTTGAGCTGAAAGCGCCGATAACCTTGAGCGCGGTAGAAGGCGACGCGCTCGGCCATTTGGTCGGGGGCCTGCTGGGAAATCGCTCGGTAGAGGACGAAGTCGTCGTCCCAGCGGCCTCCCATCAACTCGCAACAAGGCTTGCCGCAAGCTTGCCCGAAGATATCCCAACAAGCCATGTCGAGGGCGGACTTGACGTAGGGGTGGCCCTTGAGGGCTTGATCCATGCGACGGTTCAAGACGGCGAGTTGTGTGGGGTCGAGACCGATGAGTTGGGGCGCGAGTTCCGCGATACCGGCTCGTGCGCCGGCGGCGTAGGAAGGCAGGTAGGCGGGGCCCAGCGGACAGACTTCCCCGTGGCCGGTGAGACCCTCGTCGGTTTCGACCGAGACAATCGTACTGTCGAAAACCGAAACCGACTTCCCGCCTGACCAGTTGTAGCTGCCCTCGTGCAAGGGAAGGTCGACTTGGTAGACGAGAATGCGCTTGATTCGCATCGCGGACGGTCCTAATGCTACCAGACCCGCGGTGAACCGGGCTCTCGCGGGCAACTTGGTTGAGATGTTGACGTTTCGGGTTAGTCGAAGCCGTGGTAGCGGTGGAGATCGAGCTGTACTTTACGGCCTCGGAAATGGACGCCTTCGGCCTGCAATCGGAGGCGTTGTTCCAGCGCCGAGGGTCCCGTGAGTGCAATGTGTCCGCCAGCGGCCAGGACACGATGCCAGGGGAGGCCGAGGCCGGGCGGAGCTTGTCGCAGCGCCCAACCGACGAAGCGGGGGTTGCCGGGCGGGCGAAGAGCCGCCGCGATGTCGCCATAGGTCGAGACGGACCCGCGCGGCACTTCAGTGACAAGGCGCCAAACGCTCTCTTTGCGTTGGGAGGAGCCAAGCCGGGAAATCATCCCACGGTGCCCTGATCGGCGACGCTGTCGAGCAACGCCCCGACCTGCCCCGCCGTAAAGGGCGCGGCCAAGACCGAAAGGCCGTCGGCTTCGGCATCGCCGGCTTGGGGGGCCTTGCCCTCCATGACGAGGACGAACTTGGGAACACGGTGCCGCACTTGGCGATAGACTTCGACGCCGGTCAATCGCCCGACGCGGGCGGCGCAAAATACGCAATCGAATTCCATGCGGTCGCAAAGGTCGGTTCCCTCGGCGGCGGTTTCGACGGGGATGGCGCGGTAACCTTGCGCGGCGATGAGCCGGACGAGCTTCTTCTTGGTCTCCTGATTCTCTTCGATCACCAAGGCGGTGGCCGGTTGGGCATTGACGCGCCGCGCCTGTTCGGCGGGCGCGGGGTCGCTCGTCGGAGACGGCGCCGCGGCCAAGGGGAACTCCAATTCCAAGAGAAAACCTCGAGCACCTTCTTCATCGACGCGCAGGACGCCTCCCATGGCCTCGACGAGGCCCCGGCAAAGCAGCAAACCGAGCGTCGCGTCCTGGGGGTCGTCCCAGTCGATCGCGGGGACCGAATTCGAGGCGGAGTCGCCGGCGGCTTCGGCGGAGCGAATCGACAGCAACCAGAATTCGTTGCGAATCAAGCTGGTTGCCACCTGGAGGGAATTGCTTCCGGCGCCCCGCAGCATGCGCTCGGCGTAACGCAACAAACTCTTGGCCAGTTCGCGGAGCGAGTCGCCGTCGAGCGACGCTCGGGCGGGGCGGCGGGAAAGTTGCATTCGAGCAGTGGAACCTATTCGCTCCCAGCGGGGCCGCAGCGCCTCGATGGCATCCCGCAACACGGTGTTCATCTCGACGGGTTCTTCGCCGCCTTCCCAGGGACGAACCAGGCGCGAGACACGGCGCAGAACCCCAAGGGCCTCTTCGGCCTGGTGATCGGCCTCGGCCAGGCAACGCGCCGCGGCGGCTTGGCTGGTTTCTGAGCGGCTGCGATCGGCGAGCGAGCGAATCCTCCCCAACGGGTCACTGACTTGTTCGACAAGACCCTCGATGAAATCGCGAATGAACGTGGCTTTCTCAGCTCGAAAAACGTGGCCCTCAAGCGAACTATGGCCCTCCATCTTCCAGGCCATGGCAAGCAAGTTGGCGACGTGCTGAACGTGCCCGAGTTCCTGAGCGGTGAAGACTCGTTTGCGGCGGCGGTCTTCCAACTCGAGGACGCCGAGGCATTGCCCTTCGGCGAGCAACGGGACGTATAACAGGGACTTCTGCGAGAGCTTCCGCACCATTTCGCGGTCCACGAAGGGACAGTTTTCGGCATCCGGAACGTCGGTCGTCACTTGATTGCGAAAACATGTGCCGGGGCCGCTCATGGCGGCGAGCGAAACGGCCGGGGCGGGCGGCCTGTGACTTCCTGCTACATATTCAAGCTGTTGCGTCGCGGCATTGAGCCGCAGCAGGAAACAGTGCGTGGCGCCGGCCACCTCCGCCAGAATCTCGGTCGCCTCTTGCTGCACCGGCCGGATGTCACTCGACGCGACGACGGTCTCGGCAAGGTCTTGGAGGGATTTAAGCTGTCCTTGGTGTTCGCTGATCCGGCGTTCCAGCAGACGGCGAAACAGCAAGACGAGGCAGCCGATGCCGAGGAAAACGGCGAGTACGACCCAGAAAATCGTCACCCGGTCGGCCCTTCCCAGAGCGGCCAACCAGGCGGGCTCGGCGGCGGTGAGGGTCGGGGCGAGGAAAAGCGACAGACCCGCGACAGCCGCGGCACGGCGGTGCAATCGCCTCAAATATTTTCGCCGCCTCACGCTCACAACATAACAAGTCCGCCGATGAGCCCGCCGAGGCAAGAAGGTTGCGGTGACGCTTGGGGAGTTCGCGCGGGGACAAAGGGAACGACCCACTCGGGGAGTCCGCCGCTATCATGGAAGTTTCCGGAGTTCGTCCGGCAAGCAAATCGTCGAGAAATGCCGCAACCCTTGGTTGTTATGAAATTCGGGGGAACCAGCGTCGGTTCCCCGCAACGTATTGCTCACGCCGCGGAATTGATCCGCCGATGCGCCGCCCACAACCGGGTCGTGGTCGTAGTTTCCGCGATGGCGGAAGCCACGGACTTGCTGCTCGACACGATGAAGCTGGCGGCGGCCGGGGAAGAATCCACGGTGGAGTCAAATCTGGCGATGCTGCGCGAGCGCCATCTAGAGGCGGCCGGCGAGCTACTCGGCGGCGAAGGGCTCGAAACGGCCCGTGGTGAAATCGAGGCTCTGGTGGATGGTTTCGCCGGCACGGCGCGGGGCATGGCGATGTTGCGCGAGCGGCCTCCGCGTTCGGTGGACGAGGCGGTGACGACCGGCGAGCGGCTTTGCGCGTTGTTGGTGAGCGCGGTATTGCGCAAGAACGAGATCGCTTCGGAGGCGGTAAACGCTGTCGAGTTGATCGTAACCGATGCCGCCTTCGGCGACGCTTCCCCGCTGATGGAAGAAACCGCGGTAAAGACCGCGGCGCGGCTGGGCCCGCTGCTCGAAGACGGAGTGACACCGATCGTGACGGGTTTCAACGGCGCTACGGTTGACGGACGTCCGACGACGCTGGGCCGCGGCGGCTCGGATTTTTCCGCGGCGATTCTAGCGGCGGTCCTCGAGGCCGACGAGCTTTGGATCTGGACCGACGTGGACGGCATTCTCACGGCGGATCCGCGGCTTGTCGCCGACGCCCGGGTTCTGGCCGAGGTGAGTTACAACGAGGCGGCGGAGCTGGCGTACAACGGCGCCAAGGTGTTGCATCCGCGCACGCTCGCCCCGTTGGTTGAAAAACGGATACCGGTTTGGATCAAGAACAGCTTTGACGACGCGAAGCCCGGCACGCGGATCGTCTCCTCGATCACGGCCGATCACGGGGTGCGGGCGATTACTTCCCTCGCTAAGTCGGCGCTGATCACGATTGAGGCGGCGAACGCTTCGATGTCGGGCGCGCAACTGATGTCTCGTGCCTTGGGGGCGGCCGCGCGAGCCAATGTCGAAGTTCTGCTGATGACGAGGTCGAGTTTTCGGCAGAACTTCTGTATGCTGGTGCGTTCCGAAGAGTTGGCCGACGCCTTGGCGGCTCTGCATGAGGAACTATCGCTCGAACTCGAGCACGGTTACGTCCGTCCGATCGAGGTGGACCGCGGCGTGGGGCTGCTGGCGGCGGTGGGCGAGGGAATGCGGGGCACTCCGGGCTTGGCGGGCGATGTGTTCACCGCTCTTTCCCGCCACCGGATCAACATCATCGCGATTGCGCAGGGATCGAGCGAGCTGACGATTGCCATTGTCGTCACCCAGGAATCGCTCGATCAGGCGGTGCGGGCGTTGCATGAATCGTGCGGATTGGGAATTTTGCGTGAAGAAACTGCTTGAATCGCCAGCCGCGGAGGCGGTGCGCCGGTCGCTTGGCCCGTCGCTTGCGCTCTGGGCTCGGAATCTTTGCCATGGATAATTCGTCAAAACCACTCTCGGTCGGGGTGATCGGCGTCGGCGGCATGGGCGGCCGGCACGCCGTCAATCTTCATTCCCAAGTCTTCGGAGCCGAAGTGGCCGCCGTGATGGACATGGACTCGGAACGCGCCTCGGCGGTCGCGGCCGATTGCGGCGGCGCTCGGGCGTTCAGCGACGGTCACAAGCTCATCGAAGCCCCGGACGTCGACGCGGTCGTCATTGCCACGCCCGATCCGACTCACGTTGAATTCACCTTGGCTTGCCTGGCGGCGAACAAACCGGTCCTTTGCGAAAAGCCCCTCGCCGTCACCGCGGAGGACGCCCGGCGGGTGGTGGACGCCGAAGTCGGCCTCGGCCGGCGGCTCGTGC
The DNA here is from genome assembly GCA_965238125.1 of Bryobacterales bacterium. Classification (GTDB taxonomy): domain Bacteria; phylum Acidobacteriota; class Terriglobia; order Bryobacterales; family UBA6623; genus UBA6623. Next base: position 4,439,043 of record OZ250179.1, read on the forward strand.
AGGTCGGCTTCATGCGGCATTACGACGCGCAGCACGTCGCGGTCAAGCAAGCCGTCGACGCGGGCCGGGTCGGCAGACCGATTCTCTTCAAAGGTTTCCACCGCAACGAAGAGCATGAGCCTTACGTGACGAGCGAGGGGGTGATCGTCAATTCGGCGATTCACGATATCCATTCCTGTCGTTGGTTTCTGGGACAAGAGGTCGAACAGGTTTACGTCGGGGGCGTAAACACCGACCCGGCGCTCGGAGAGGATACCTTTGACATGGTCGCGATCCACTTGTCACTGACCGGCGGCTGTTTGGGGATGATCGAAGCCTACGTCAACGCCTCTTACGGGTATGAGGTCGGCGTGGAAGTCGTCGGGGAGAGTGGGACGGTACAAACCGATCCCAGCGAGGGGCCGGTGGTGCGGTCCGGGCGATCGGCGTCGCAAGGGGTGCATCCGGGCTGGCTGGAGCGTTTCGGGGCGGCGTATGTCACCGAATTGAAGGAATGGGTGCGGTCGCTCAGCGAGGGTGGGCCGACGGGGCCGAGCGCCTGGGACGGCTATACGTCGCTGTTGGTGGCGGAAGCTTGTATTCGGTCTGTACGGTCGGGCAGCGCGGAGAAGGTGTCGGGGGCGGAGAAGCCGGGGCCTTATTAGACGACCGACTGGGTGGGATGGTCGCGAAGATTTCGAGTTGGTGGGAAACGGCGGTTGAGCTGTTCTCTCGGCCGGCGCGGACTGTGGTAATGCTCGTTGCGGTGCCGGGTTGGCCCGTCGCTTGCGCTCACGGCTTGAATCTACATGGTGAGCGTGCGACATAAGCGGGAAGTTTGTCTTGGTTCGGTTATGGCTCAAGCCTTTCGGGAAAAGGCCGTTGAAACGGCCTCATGCCGGACGACGTGCCCTTTCAACCGGCCCTAAAAGGACCGGCCCATTTGCGAACCCAAGCCCGGTGAACCGCGGTGAACCGGGCTACCGCGCCCCGGAGTTTCGTGCGCGGTCGCTCGGCCCGTCGTTTGCGCTCTGGCCTCTGATTCTATTGTTGGCATTGTGAGAAGGGCTTCCACATATATGTCGCGCACCCCCGGCGGGCGTGATCGAACCGTTTCAAAGCGCCATAATTTCACTGAATTTCAAGGGTTTGCCATGAGGCGCTCACGGACGTTATTCGGGCGTGAGTAAACCTCCGGGGCTTGATGCAAGATTCGATTGACATTTCGAGGGTGGTGCGGTTTGAAACCTTCGAGCTGAACCTCAAGACCGGCGAGCTTCGCAAGGGCGGGGTGAAGATTCGCCCGCAAGAGCAGTCGTTTCAAATCCTCGCCGCGCTGCTCGAACGCCCCGGGAAGCTCGTCACTCGGGACGCGCTTCGCGAACGGCTTTGGCCCGAAAGCACCTTCGTTGATTTCGAAAAAGGGCCTCAATATCGCCGTCAGCAAATTGCGGCAAGCGCTGGGGGATTCCGCCGACGAGCCTCGCGTTATCGAAACTCTCCCTCGCAGCGGCTACCGTTTCATCGGCCCGGTCGAACAGGTCAACGCTTCGGGCGAAATCGTCGGACTGCCCGAGGGAACCGCCGCCGAGCACGTCATTTCTCACTACCGCTTGCTCGAAAAACTGGGCGAGGGCGGCATGGGAGTGGTCTACAAAGCGTTCGATACCAACCTCAACCGCGCCGTTGCCCTAAAGTTTCTCGCTCCTCGACTGACCCAAGACCCTGACGCCAAGCGACGCTTCCGGCGCGAAGCCGAGGCTGCGGCGGCGGTTGATCATCCCAACATTTGCACGGTGTACGAGAGCAATGAGGTCGCCGGCCAAATCTTCATCGCCATGGCCTACATCGAGGGGCAAAGTCTCGACAAGAAGATTGGCGGCAGCCCGTTGCCGCTCGACGAGGCCTTCGACATCGCGGCGCAAACTGCCCAGGGTTTGCAGGCCGCCGGATGATCCCGCGACCGCTGGTCGAAACCGAACGAGTGCTGGATGTGGCAACCGGCGGCGACTACTCGCGCCGGGTGTCAATCGCGACGAGCGACGAGCTGGGGCGGGTTGCCGGTTCGCTCAACCAGACCATCGATAAGGTGCGGAACGGGTTGGAGGAGATCAAGCACGCAGCCGAGCGTGAGAGGCACCAGGCCCGGGAGCTTGGCAAGGGGTGGAAAGCATTCCGGGGTCCGTCTCAGCGGTTTCGCAAGGTGACTTGACACCCAGATGGAGATTACGAGGCAGGGTGCGACGACGGCCCAAAACACGGCGCAAGGCGCCAACGAGACGCTGGAAGCCGGAGAATCCATGGCACAGGTCGCTCGTCAACTCCAGGAAATCGTCGGACAATTCAATGTGTGACAGCGCGCGGAAGTTGGGGTCGGCGACAAAGCTGTCGGGCCGGACAGGAATGTGTCGCGCTATGGAAGGGATGCCGGGCCTTTCTCACAGACCGACTCGGGCCGGTTCGGGCCGGTTCCGAATGCTTGGCGGCCCGCTCCTCCCGCATGCTATGATGCGCCCTTGCCGACCCGTCGCCCCACGGTTGTTGCCGCCGTTCTACTAACGGTTTGGCTCTCCACGGCCGCGCCTTCACTCGTCAAGCAGTTCCAACGAACCGCCTCGGCTTGGACTCTACTCTCCGAAAAGACGGGCCGCGAACGGTCGCTCTTGCTCGACCGCCCGGCCTTTGCCGTCGGCCGTGAAATCGCTCGCGCGGTGCCCTCGCGAGGTTGCGTCGTGGTGCTCGCCCATGCCGGACCCGCCGCCATCGACTACTATCGGTCCCGCTTGCGCTACTTGCTCTACCCGCGCCGGGTCTACACCTTCGACCGCACCTCGGCCTCCGTGGGAGATTGCCCCTTTCTGGCCGTCTTTCGCGATACCGAGCAAAATCTAGCCGCCGAGCCCTTCGCGGGCGAGTGGCGACAAGCCGTACTTCGTGACCGAGCCCGCCGTCTGCGACGTGTTAACGAAAGCGCCGATGTCGCCGTCTACGGAGCTCCCTAGCAAGGCCTTCATGGCGTACGCCGGATTTCTATTCACGTGGCTGCTCGGTTTGGCTCTATTGCCCACTAGGCCGGCCTTGAAGGTTGGACGCCTCCCCCTTGGCTTTCGGCGCGGGTGTCTTCGCGATTTCCCTGCAAATGGTCGCCTACGATCTCATCGGGCTTCCGTGGAACCGCTGGAGCTTGTTCGCTCCGTGGCTCGTGCTCATCGGAGTCCGCCTCTATCGAACCGGCGCGCCGGCGCTGTTGCCCGAAACCCCTTCCTTCCCCTCGCGGCAAGCTTTCCTCTGGATCTTCATCGCTCTGCCCATCGCCGTCTGGCTGCCCTATGAACGCCTCATGCCGCTGACTTCCGGCACTTGGGATGCCTGGGCCATCTGGCTTTTCAAGGCGAAAGCCTTCTATCTCGACTCGGGCGTCGAGGGCTTTTTGGCCCGCGCCGAAGAGTTCTCCTCTCACCAGCCGGGCTATCCGCTGCTTGTGCCTCTATACGGAAGTTTCCTCTACGTGGTCGAGGCGGGCGTCAACGAATGGGCGGCCAAGGCAATCACGCCCTGCTTCCACCTCGCGACGGTCGGTCTGCTCTATTCGCTCGGGAAACACTTCGGCCGACCCTCGACGGCCCTGGCGTTCGCCGCCATGGCGGCCTCGTCGACGGCGCTGAGCCGCATCGGCTTCGAATACGCCGGATATGCCGACATCGTGCTGAGCTTCTACTTCCTGGCCGCGGCGGGCTTTCTCTATGCCTGGTGGCGAGGCTCCGAGAGCGTGCATCTGGCGGCGGCCGCCGCCGCATGGACGAAGAATGAAGGCCAACTCTTCCTTCTCGCGGTCGTCCTGTTCGCCGGGACCCGGCTGCTCACTCGGCGCGAAGGCTTCAAGTCGTGGTTGGTGTTGTTGGCTCCGGCCGTCGCGGTGATCGTGCCGTGGACATTGGTGCGTTTATCGTTCGGGATCGAATCCGCCGGCTTTTCTCCGCTGGCGAGTTTCCGCTCGGATCTATTCTCAACGGCGTTCGCGACCCTGGTCAGCCGCCTATTCCAATGGAGCGAGTTTCAGTTGGCGGCGCCTCTGCTGATTGGCGTCGTCGTGGGCGGCATCATCCTCAAGGCAAACCAAGCCCTCTGGGTCCCCCTCGGCTTGCTCGCCTGGCAGTTCGCGGGAACGCTGCTGGCCTACGCAACCGGCGCGAACGACCTGGAGTGGTGGCTGGGCACCTCGGCCGACCGGATTCTTTCGCAACTCATCCCCCTGGCCTTGCTGCCCGCCATGCTGCTGGTCTCGGAATGGTCGGCGCGTCTTGATCAGCAAGCGCCGCCGGCCTCCTCGCCGACGGCGACGACCCGGCGCCGCCCGGCGATATCATGAAATCGTGCACCTGAGCAAAGCCGTCATTCTCGCCGCCGGCCGCGGCACGCGCATGGGGTCGCTCACCGAAGACGTGCCCAAGCCGCTGCTCCCCTTGCGGGGAAAACCCATCCTGGAGCACCAGATCGAGCGCCTCGAAGCCGCGGGAATCAAGCAGGTGCTGCTCATCACCGGCTACAAAGCCGAAATGGTTGAAGAGCACTTCGACCAACACCCCCCGGCTCGGGCGCGCATTAAGTATCGCCGCCAACCGACGCTGGACGGCACGGGCTCGGCGGCACGCTTGGCCCGTGATTTCGCCGGCTCCGACGCATTCCTTCTCACCTTCGGGGATATCCTCGTCGACGAAGCCGTCTACTGCTCGCTGATCGATGCCATGGACCGTTTCGACGCTGTTCTGACGGTCAAACACGTAGACGACCCCCACCGAGGAGCCGCCGTTTACACCGACGGCGACCGTGTGATTCGTATGGTCGAAAAGCCGCCTCCGGGGGAGTCGCAAACCAATTGGATCAACGCTGGGATCTATGGTTTTCGCGCCGCCCTGTTTGACGAGCTTGAACGCATCCCCGTATCGCCTCGCGGAGAGTACGAGTTGACCGACGCGGTTTCGATGATGATTGCGGGCGGGGCCGGCTTCGGGTGGCTCCCCATCGACGGGTTTTGGAAAGACATCGGGCGACCCGAAGACCTTTCCACCGCCGCGGGCTTCGTCACCGCCGGACCGGAAACATAGCGGCCGGGTGATAGCAGCCTCGCAATGCTTCCACCATCGCGGGAAAGCCCGCGATAGTCGATGACAAGTGCGGGCCGGCGCGGAACTACCGCGTCGCCGAAGAACCCACCGAGCGAGGCGTGAAGTAGCCCTTCGCCAATTCCGGCTTCAGTTCCAACGCCTTCTCAAAGCAGGCGACCGCGGCGTCTGATTCTCCTTCCGCTTGCAGCGCAACACCCAAGTTCAAATGGGCTTCAGCAAAATCTTTGCGTAGTTCCAGCGCCCGCCGATAATACGCGATTGCCTCTTGGGGATGTTCGGCCCGTTGCTCGAGCAGACCGGCGTTGAAGAGAATCTCAGGAGAGTCCTGTTTGATCTTCGCCAGCTTCGTGTAGACATCGAGCAACTTGTCCGTCTTTTGCTGCTCGCCATACACCACGCTCAACCCCATCAGAGCGTCTGCATCATCGGGGCTGAGTTCGAGCACCTTGTCAAAAGCCCCCTCGGCTTTGTCGGCCTGATCACATTTCAGGTGCGCGACGCCCAGATTCGACCAGGCTTGCGCCCAATCCGCCTTTTGCTCGACGCACTTTGCGTAGACTTCCGCGGCTTGCGCCCATTCGTTGCTCTTATGCAGCGCCACGCCGAGACGGAACAGCGGCTCCGGGGCATTGGTCGTCTCAGCTAACTTGCGGTAGCTGCGGATCGATCCTTTCCAATCCTGCTCTTTCTCGTAGAGAACGGCAAGGTTGTACCCAGGATTTCCATTTTGGCCCTGGCACGGTCACAGGATACACCCCCGCTGCGCCGAATACCACGTCTTTTCGCGCTGAACCCTGCACATCACCTCCGCCGGTAGGCGCCAGGGCTCGTCCGTCCGCTCACAGACGTTGATTGAGCGGACTGAACGGCGCTCCGGCCGACACTGCTCCCTGCGAAACCTTTTTGGAGCCAAAAACTGTTGATCCTCGCCCGGGCAACGCTACCCACCCGGCACAGGCAGCGCCCAGATCCTATGCAGCATGTCACCGAACAGCCGCCGGTTCAGATGTCCTTCGGCCAACAGCAGCCAATAGTACCGCGCATGCTTGACCAGCCTACCGCCCGTCTTCATCAGCCGCTGTTGCAAGCTCGTCAGCGACCAGCTCTTGATCCGTTGCGGCAGCCCGAGCCTCCGCCATAGGTTCCCCAGGTTATAGGCCAGCACGCTGAGTTGCAGTCGCACTTCGTTGGCCCGGAACCGATGGCATGACAGCCTTGTCCAATGCGTCGCTTGTTTGCCTTCCTTGATCCACTGCTCCGCCGTGCCGCGCTTGTTGTAGAACCGCACCAGCGAGCGGCTCGGCAAGGCCATGCTCGTGACGATGAAACCGACGCGAGGAAACAACTCACCTTGGTGATGCTCGACCTTCGCAACAACCCGCCGGGACTTCGACCAGCTCGCGGCCTGATACCGAAAGCTCCTGTAGCGCACCAGGGGCTTTGCGCTCGGCCTGCCCGGCGGACGAAACAGGATATCTTCGATCTCCAGCTCCAGGCTCTTGTTGGCCGGGATGCGAATCACGTAGTCCACGCCGCGCTCCTCCAACGTCTCGTAAATATCCGGCTTGGCGAAGGCGGCATCGGCCCGGAACGTCACCTGTTTGCCCTCCGCCTGTTGGCGTTCGATTTCCGGCAGCAGCAGCTCGTCCCAGTCCTCGGCGCTGGACACGTTGCCCGGTCGCAACTTTGCCGCCAAGCAATCGCCGTGCTGGTTGAACAGCAACAGTGGGTGGTAGCAGACCGACTCGAAGTGGCCGTTGTAGGCGCTGCCTTCCTGCCGGCCGTGGACGGGGCTCTCGGTAGAGTCCATGTCCAGCACGACGCACGCGGAGTCATCACCGGCCTCGGCTTGCGCGATCAACTCGCGGTTCACCGCCATCAGCCCGATCAGATTCTCGTCGCCGGCGAGCATGGCGGTCTCGAAGCTCTGCAGCCGGGAGGTCAGCGCCGCGCCGCGATCCCAGTTCTTCTTCGAGCCAATCAGCCGAAAGGTTGGATCGGCGGAGACACGAACGGCGTCGTTGAGATCCTCGTAGCCCGCCAAGCGGGAGTAGACCGACTGTCGCAGCAGATCGACGAACGGGAACTTCTTGTTCGAGCCTTGCCGCGAATCCGTCAGATGCTCGTCTATCAGCTTGCCTAGTCCGAGTCGTTCGTCCAGTTCGCGAATGAGAATCAGCCCGCCATCCGAGGTGACTCGCGATCCTTGGAAATCGACCTTGAGAAATCCATTGAAGGTGAGCTGAAACGGTTTGTTTTCTTTTTCACCCATTGGGTGTTGATCTCCTCAGCGCCTTGAGTGCTTTCAAGCCCGCATAAATAAAGGCGTCCGAGTCCACCCGATGGTTAGCAGAACCGAAACTAAAGTGGAAATCCGGGTGTACAGGGCCGCGGCCGAAGACTCGTCTCGTTCAAGGACTTTGTTGTACACCGCCTTGGCTTCCGAGTCCTTGCCGGTCTCCAAACAGCAGGTCCCAAAATTCAACAGGACACCCGTTGTGGCGTGTCCCAATCGAAGGCAGTGGCTGTAGGCCTGGATCGCGTCCTCGAAACGGGTGAGTTTTTGACAAACCAGCCCCAGGTTGTACCAGCCCTCGGGGGACTCGCCGGAAGCGGCAACGAGCTTGTTGTAGTACTCTCTCGCCGCTTCGAGGTTCTCCTGGCGGAAACACGCGTACCCGAGGCCCTCCAAAGCGGCTACGGACTCGGGCGCAAGTTTGAGCAGAGACCGGAAAGCGCTTTCCGCTTCCTCGTATTCTTCCTGCTTCATATAGACGCCGGTCAGATTCGCGAGTACTTCCTCCGACTCGGGTTGCTGCTTCAGGGCGGCCCGGTAGCACTCGATCGCCTTCTCGTGATCTTCCGAGAGGTGGTAGGCGACACCCAGCCCGAAGACAGCGGTGTAAGCATCCGGCTCCACCTTCAGATAGGCTTCGTAGGCGGCTTTGGCCCCTGGGGGGTCGTTCAACTTCAGACAGCAACCCGCCACGCCCAGATACGCGTCGACCAACTCGCCGTCCAGCTGGATAGCGGTTTGAAACGCCCGTTGGGCCGCCTCGTAATTCTCGGTGGCCTGCAGAGAAAGGCCGGCATTGAACTGGGCCGTCGCATTCTCCGGCTCCAGCTTGAGCAATTCCGCATAGTATTCCGCTGCTTGCGCGAACTCCTTGCGGTCAAGGTAGATCTGCGCCATGGCCGTGTAGACCTCGCCCAGATCCTTGCCGTCGGCTTTGACCTTCTGGAGATTCTCGAGCGCCTCGTCCAGCTCGCCTCGCAGGTAGCAGCGGACGGCGGCGGCGTAATGCGGGTCCACCGACGCCGTAGACGCCGTAGGCGCCTCGGCGACCGACGGAGCTTCCTCTTCTCGGGCCGCGGACAAGCTGCCGCCCAAGTTCTCCATGATGTCGACACCGATCTTGGTTTCCTCGACCAGTTCCGGCGCCGGATTGGCGACCGGTTCCGTAGCCGGGTTTTCATTGGTTTTGTTGGCTTCTAAGAAACCTAGTTCGCCGAAGAATTTCATCTCTTTTCCCTCGCTCAATTGCTGTCGCTTCTACGTCGGGTTACCGCATCTATCCTTAGCAACCGGCCATCAGGCGTACTCGAGCGGGTCCAGGTCCGCAGGCGCGTAAACCGCCGCGGCGGGACCGATTGCTTCCAAGTTGGTCTCCCGCAATTCCAGCTGCATGACCGAAAAAAGTTGCGATTGATTCGCCTGTTCATTGAGAGCAGGGACCGGCAGGATACCCGACGTATCCCCCGACTGCAACCCCCGCATCAGTGCTTCTCCCGCGGTCGACTTCAGTAGATAGCCTAACTGGGGAAATTGCCTCACACTCCGAATCGCCCCGGTCAACAACACGACCGGTACTTCGATATCCTGTCGGGGCTGCTCCACCCCGCCCGTCCAATTTGCAAACACCGGCAGCCCTTGTTGCCCCATGGTGCTCGGATTCACCCAGCGAACCATTTCGGCCGGCACAATGCCGCGGTATTGATTTTCGCCGGCAAGTCCCTCGATACGCGCTTGCGGGGTGCGGCACTCCCAAGAGGCCGCAATCATGTCCTCCGAGCGCGGAGGAACCAAGGGTTCGCCCTGGGCGGCCTCCGGGCTCACCCCTGAAAGCAGACCGAAGAGTCTGATTCTCTGATGCTGATCTTCGCTCGGAATCGGATCAAGCCTGAATCCCGGCACGCGGCACCCGGCCCAAGGTCCAATCAGCCCTTCGCGGACCTCTATCGGCGCAACTTCGCACACATCGGCAAGCCCGAGCGTCGCGGCCCCTGACCGGCTCGATGCCCAGTCGGCAATGTGCAACGCGTAGGCCGCGCTCGTCGAACCCGCGGCAATGATTCCAAAGTCGCCCAGAGCAACGGCGCCGGAAGGCGTCGACGGGGAGCTCGAAAAATCTTCCGGGTGCCACGATCCGTCCGCCGCTTCGCGGACCTCGATAAAGTTCGGCGTCGCGTTCAGCAGCGAAGTCAACCCACCGGGTCCCGTGTGGCGGCCGGCGGGCCTCGGGTCGAAACTCGGAACGGAAAGCACCAACGACGGGGCTGTCGCTCCGCCGGCCCCGATAGCCAACAGGCCTTCCATCCGCTCGACCGCCGCCTCCGCCATTTCCGTGAAAGAAGGCTCTCCCACCATCCATTGCGCGCCGCGAATCGAAAGCGAGCCGGCCCGGTCCGCTGTAACAATGCCCCGCGCTTTGCGGCAATCAACGATGTTCAGCGTGCCCGTACGCGCCGGCTCAACCGCGTAGGTCGGAGTAGCCGGCTCATGCCGCCCCCACGCCTCCAGGAGTTCGGCCGACCGCCTGCTCCTGTCGCCGATGTCGTCCCAAGCACGCTCGGCCGGCGCCGTGGCGGGCATCAGCCCATCGCTGAAAGCCGGCGTCCCTTCGCCCAACTCGTTGATGCCGACCCTGTCCTCGCGGGCCTCGGGCGGCTCGGAGGCGTCGAGCCCGTCAAGCAGTTCCTGCAAGGAGAGGTTCAAACCGGGCGCGCTCGGCTGCGAGATTATCTCGGCCGGCTTACGGACAGCGGCCTGTTCGAGAGCATCCGCGAACTCCGCTTCATCCGCCGTCGCTTCGTCCACTCCTTCAAGCAAATCTCCTTCAAGCAAATCGGAAAGCGCGGGACGCTCATCAGCCGTTGCGCCCATCAACCGCGCCACGATCGCGTCGTGGTTGCCGGATGGCTCGGCCGGCGCCGTTACTTCCGACTCGGGGAAGACCGGCTTCGCGGTCGTCCCCTCCATGCGCGACCGCAGCGAATCATTGAGGTCGACTTCGACTGATTCGAGGGGGGCAAGATCGACCGGTTGGGGCGCTTCCGGGCCGGGCACTTTCCAATCCTCGGGCTCCGAACGAGCCGGCGGTACTTCCGCGCTCTCGACGAGAGCCTCCTCATCTTGGTGACGCGCCCCAACCGGATCGGAAGGCGTGAGATGCGGATCACCCTCACCCATAAGACGCTGCAAGACCGCGTCGCGCTCGCTCGATGCCTCCGACATCGGCTCTCCGGTCGCTTCACCGAGCGGCTCTTCGTCTCTCGCCTCCCGGCTTGCGAGGCCCGCCGAATACGGCTCGTCAGCGATCGGCTTGGAAGCCGTCGCCTCCATCAGCCGTTGCAATGGGTCATGAAGGGCGCCGACGGGTTCCTGGTCCGCTTGCTGGGGTATGCGGGGCTCTTCCAGGCTCTCGGAGATGCCTTGATCCGGCGGCGGGAGGGGAATGGCCTGTGCGCGAAGAGTCTCGGGTTGCGCCGCGGGCAATTGGTGCGAACGGTCGATTCGAGGCTTTGTATCGTTTGTTGCAAACGACGTCGTCTGCGCTGCCGGGGCTTCGGAGATTCGCGGCTCGAAATCAGGAGCAGCGGGTCCGGAGTCATCTTCCAAGTCCGGCAGGGGAAGCGCGGCCCGGCTCAGCAGCTCTTCCTGAGACTGCATCAAGCGATCAAGGGTTTGACGCTTATGCGCTTCGGCGTGTTCTTCCGAGCAGAATTCGGACTTCGACTTCCAATGACGAAGTCGCGAAACCTTCTTGCCGCAGAGCAAACACTGCATAATCGAGACCGCACTGGTACCCAGCCCGGGAGTTCACCACCGCCACCCGCGCCTGAGGCCCATTTTGAATTCTGGGTCACCTGTCCTGAACAGGCGATCCGAGACGCGCCCTAAACAGGAATCTAATGATACTTACGCCTATCGGCTAATCTGGAGTCTGTCTTCAGTTATATGACTTAATCGGTGGGGAAGTAGGCTGCCCGGTTCAAGACGCCGGAAGGCCCCCAAAAAAGCGGTTGCGGCAAGCGGCCTCCTCGAAGAGGGGTAATTCCGATCGCGCATGTAGCCCATCCGAGGGGAGATGAAAAGCTTCGGGCCGACGCCGAAGCAACAGTCGAGAGGGCCTGCCGGCCCACCGGGCATAGCCCTAGAGACGTTTCCATCGGCGAGAACCGCTCTCTCTAATCGGCCCGTGCGCTAGTGAACGCTGCCTTCGGGCCGAGTCTCGCCTTCCGGGACTTCCGCTAAAAACTGATCGACGATCTCGCGCTGCTGCTGCTCGGTAAGCGAGACTGCCACCAACCGCCCCGCCGCGCGCACCGCTAGATCGGCCGCTGTCTTGCGGATTTCCGCCAGCGCGGCGCGCTGCTCGGCCTCCAAGCGACGCAAACCTTGCTCGGTCACACGCTTGGCCTCGCCCTTGGCGTCGGCGATCACCTGCCGGCGGACCTGTTCGGCCTCCTGCCGAGCCTGCTCGACGATCTGCTCGGCTTTTTGGAGCGCTTCCTCGCCACGACGTTGGTTCTTGGCCAACACCAGTTCGGTATCCCGCTGCGTCTTTTGCGCCTGGTCAAGAGCATCCTTGATGTTTTGCTCCCGCTCATCGAGCGCCACGAGCAGCGGTTTCCAGGCGAACTTGCGCAACACGACCAACAGCGTGATGAAGATCGCTATGGTCCAAATCATCAGCCCCGGCTCGAACCGGAGCAATGCACTCGCCTCCATCGTCGGCTCACTTGGTGAGGATGATCAGCAGGCAGCCGACCACCGCGATTACCGCCACGCCTTCGAGCAGGAACAAGGGCAGCTGAAACGCCGCCTGAATGTCACGGGCGGCCTGGGGCTGACGCGCGATGCTTTCGACCGCCGCCGCCGTCAAACGGCCGATCCCCAAGCCCGCGCCGACAACAACAATTCCGCCGCCGAGCGCCGCGCCGAAATACTGTAGGCCGCCGCCCCCTTCGCCGCCTTGCGCGAACGCCCCCGTCGGGGCTGCCAGGAATAATGCGACCAGGAATAACAGGGCGAATGCTGATCGTTTGGGACTGAATCTCATTTGTGTAGTATCCTCCGAATCCGTTCTCAGTGTGAGGAATGGACCACCATTCCGATGAACAATGCCGTTAACAAAGTAAAGACGTAGGCTTGAATGAAAGCCACGATGATCTCGAGCAAGTAAATCGCCACCGCCAGCGGCACGGAAAAGAAAACGCCGACCAGGAAGCTCTGGAAGATGAAGATGAACGAAATTATCACGAAGATGACGATATGTCCCGCCGTCATGTTCGCCGCGAGACGAATCATCAGCGCCATCGGCTTAACCAGCGTGCTGATGGTTTCGAGAAAGACCACCATCGGCGCCAGCGCCATGGGCGTGCCCGGCGGGATCATGTGTTTGATGTAGCCGACGGGCCCCTGCACAATCAAACCCGAAACCAGGATCAGCCCGAACGTGCAAAACGCGAGGGCTCCGGTCATGTTCACATTGCTGGTAGCCGTATACGCGCCCGGCACCAAGCCCAATAGGTTGCACGTCAGGATGAAGAAGAACAGCGTCAACAGGTAGGGGGTAAACATCCGCCCGAAGCGCTCGCCCATGTGCGAGATCGCAATCTCATCCCGGATGAAGACCACGAAAAACTCAAGCGCGTTCGCGAGTCCCTTCGGAGCCGTTCCGTCGAGCCGCGACCTGCGAAAAGCCCAGCCGAACATCACCACCAGCAGCCCGGCGGCAATCAACATCATCAGCACGCCCTTCGAAAATCCCCAGGGCTCCATGCCCGGGTAATCATGATTGGCGACGTGATGGATCAACACGTCGGAGAGGTTTTCTTCCCCGCCGTGTTCGGCCCCGGCGGCCGCCGCAAACAGAGCGGGTGGCAGTGGGAACGTCATCTTGTCTCAATCCGGCGGCGATAGCGCCGTGCCTCGTAAAACAAACCGCCCAGGTAGACCGAGATGAGTGCCAGGGTGAACGGCGCGGGTTCCGCCCAACCGGCGCCCACCACGACGATCAACACCGCAAACACACAGGCGCTTCGAAGCGCCGCGCTCGACAACGAGACCTTCCAAAAATCCTCGACGGGCCGGCGCTTGCCGCGCCACATCAGCCACTCGGAAACAACAACCGTGCCCGCACCGGCCAAGACGCCAAAAAATACTGACTCCGTCATGGTTTCCGTTGCCGGCAACAGCATCGATTCATTACGCCGGGGCCTTCAGTCCCGCTTCATCCACATGATCTTGGCCAGGTTGTACAAACCAACCGTTACACCGACGAACAGGCCGATAATGATGGCCGCCGGGTTGGCGTCCCAGTAATCTCCAATCAGATAGCCAAGTAAAAGACAACCGAGGATGCTGCCGCTCAGCGTCCAACCGGCATCGGCCGCGGCCAAGCCGCCGGCTCTCGACCGGGAACCCTGACGACGATCGCTCTTCATCGCTTGCAAGGCGCCCCGGCTCGCCAACGGGATCTCACACGCTGTCGGCGGAGTGGAAGATTCCCAAAGACCGTAAACCTATAGAATTTCAAGGTATCAAAACCTCTCCAAAGGGGCAAGCCGGCGGGCGAAAAACTGTGGGACGCCGTCGAAAACCGGTTGCCGCGCGGCTCTCACCACCGGTCGGCCGAAGCACGCGAGCAGCCCGTGGTGTAGTCCGACTCCGCGAAAAATGGGTGGAGCCGGCGATTTTCGCTGTCCGGCGGCGTTGGGAGCAAAGCAGTTCCACGAGCCAAAATCTGATGGCCGCCCCCCCTTTTCGCCCGAGCGTCGACCGGGGTTGCATAAAACATTCCGATAGTGTTATGTTTGAAACGTTTCCAGTCTAAATTGATTCGGAGGAACGTGACATCCGCCCAATTATCTGAACGCCGCCGATCGCAGCGGTTCGGCCTGAAGCTTCCCTTGGATGTAGTCCGCGTCAGCAATCGTGAGGTCAGCGTAGTTGGCAAGACTCGCAATATGAGTTCGTCCGGCGCCTCTTTCATCGTTCGTGATGACCAGGTTGCGGCGGGGTCGCCCATCGAGTTCGTGGTAACCTTGCGACGGACCGACCCCCAAGGGGAACAGATTCGGCTGCCGTGCCGCGGTCGCGTGACGCGATTGGAAAAGGTCGGGACCGTCGGACGCCAAGGCGTCGCGGCGACAATCGACCGCTATCAATTTCTGCGCGGCGCGTAAAATTGGGACGCGATCAGCCCGGCCGTTACGGCCTATGGATGTCCGTGCCGCGATTCGCCTACGCTTCGGTTTCGCGCGCGCCCCCATGCGTTTCGAGGAGCATCAGACTCTCATACCCTTGATCACCAGCGCCGAGTTCTTGCTGCCGAAGCCGATGCAGTTACACAACGCGTATTCGATGTCTCGCCGTCGTCCGATGTCGGGGATATAGTCGAGGTCGCATTCCGGGTCGGGTTCTTTGAGGTTGCTCGTGGGGGGAAGGACGCCGTCGCGCATGGCGAGTAACGTGACCGCCAGCCCGGCCGATCCACTGGCGCCTTGGGGGTGGCCAATTTGCGATTTCAGCGATGAGCCGGCCAGTTTGTCGGCGTGCGCGCCGAAGCAGAGCCGCACGGCGCGGGTCTCGATCGGGTCGTTCAGCGCGGTGGAGGTGCCGTGCAGATTGACATAGCCCACGACCTCGCGTTCAACTTCAGCGGCCTCGAGGGCAAGCCCCATCGCGCGCGCCGGTTCCTCACCGTCTTGGTGCAGCCGGACTCGGTGATAGGCCTCGCAAGTCGAACCGTACCCGGCAATCTCTCCATAGATGTGTACTCCGCGAGTTCGGGCTGCTTCGAGAGGTTCCAACACGAAAAACCAAGCGCCCTCACCCAGAACGAAACCGGCCCGGTCTTTCGAAAAAGGCCGCGAGGCTTTTTCGGGCTGGTCGTTCCACTTCGCGGCGAGAATCCTCATCAACTGGAAGCCGCGCAGGATCAAGTAGGAAATCGGCGCGTCGACGCCGCCGGTGACAACCTTTTCCGCGCGGCCGTAGCGAATCCAGTCGGCGGCGTAGCCCATCGCGTCCGTCGAGGATGTGCAACCGGTCGAAACGATGTGACTGGGACCGCGAAACCCGAATGCCATCGAGACCTCGCTCGAAAGCGTCCCGATCGTCGACGTCGGAATCGTGTAGACGCTGACCTGTTTGACGCGGTTCTCGAAGTACTTTCGATATTGCTCTTCAGTAAAGACCTGGCTGCCCCCGCCCGAGCCGACTATCACTCCGATGCCCCGCAGCTCCTCGAGCGGCATCGACCCGGGACGCAGACCCGCGTCATCAAGCGCCTCGCCCGCCGCCGCCCGCGCCAACGCCACTGCCCGAGAGACATGCGGGCGATCTTTCGGGTCGACGTAAGCGTCTTCGTCGAAGCCGCGGATCTCCCCGGCAATACGCACTTGCAAGTCGTCGGGATCAAAAGAAGAAATGCCCTTGACACCGCTTACCCCACGGCGAGTCGCGTCCCAAAAAGCCTCCCGGCCGATGCCGTTCGGGCTGACGGCGCCAATGCCGGTGATGGCAACACGATGGAACATGCATCGGGTATGGTAGCCCAGCGGCATGCCGTGATGCGCAGCCGGCCGCCCGCTTGTGAAATTTTCGGTGCACCTTCGCACGGCCCCTGGGGTCGACGAACACGCACGAGGTACCGGTATTATTTCCGTCGTACTAGATCGGAAGTCCTCCTGAAGAGGGGGTCTAAGTTTGAACCCATCGGCCCATTGGTTTAGCGACTGTCGCGGAGTCAAAATAGCGGGAATGGACTTGGTTCGAGCGGAGGTGCATCAAATCGGCGACCGCTTCGTTCATCTATTTAATGAAGGAGCGCCCAATCTAAACGAGTGTTACGGCCTCATCGAAGGCGGCGGCATCTGCCTGGCGAGCTCGTTTCGACTCAGCTCGCAAGTCGACCGTTGGCTCGACACCATCTTCCACGAACTCTATCCCGGCCATCGCTGCGATTTGGGTTGCATCCGCCTGCCGGAGGCCGAGTTTCTCGCGGACAAGGATGTACTGAAACGCCTCGCCGGCCTCGACCCCTCGTAACGTAACCGTACCGCCCCCCCCGGCGTACCCGCTTACCGCTCAACCAGTAACGGCTCCAGGTGCCGCATCACCAGCGCCGCCACTTTGCGTGTGCCTTCTTGATTGGGATGAATGCCGTCGTTCTGCATGAGCTCGGGACGCCCGCCCACACCTTCAAGCAAGAAAGGAATCAACGGCAAGTCCAACTCCTCGGCCAACTCGTGAAAAACGCCTTCGAAGGCTTGGGTGTATTCGGCGCCGTAGTTGGGCGGTAGCTTCATCCCGCCCAGGACAACCTTGGTACCCTGCGCGGTAAAGGCTGTGACGATCCCCCGTAGGTTCTCCTTCATCCGATCGGGGGCAAGCCCACGCAGGCCGTCGTTGCCTCCCAACGCGACGATCGCGAACGCCGGGGCATTCTCGGCCGCCAACGCGCAACGCGCCAGCCCGCCGCTCGTCGTGTCGCCGCTGATGCCCTCGTTGCGGACGCGGTAACGATAGCCCTTGTCATCCAACGCCCGCTGCAGCAGATCCGGGTAGCTCTTTCCCCGCGGCAGCCCATGGCCGGCGGTCAAGCTGTCCCCGAAAGCCACAATGACGGGCCGGTCGTCGGCGGGCGACGCCGCGGCCGTCGAGACTCCGGACAGACCCGAAGGCGATGCTGCCTGATCGGTAGCGGCGTAAGAAGCGCCACCCTCCGGTTGGGGCGCTGAATCGGGACCCGAAGGCGGTGCTCCGCAACCCGAAAGGAGAAGAGAGAGAAAGTAGACAGGTAAGAAGAGCACTGCATGTCATAATAATTTCCAACCACTCTCCATGTCGACCCCGTCCCCGATTATTGAAGTCCGCCGCCTGTGGAAGAAGATCGACAGCGGCTCGCACGAAGTCGAAATCCTGCGCGGCATCGACCTGGTCATTCCGCGGGGCCAGTTTGTCGCCGTCATGGGACCTTCCGGCAGCGGCAAGAGTACATTGCTCGGGCTGTTGGCCGGTTTGGACACGCCCTCGGAAGGCGAGATCTACCTGGACGGCCAAGAAATCAGCCGCTTGCGCGAGGACGAAATGGCCTTGTTGCGAGCGCGCAAGATCGGCTTCGTGTTTCAGTCCTATCATCTGGTGCCGACATTAACAGCGGAGGAAAACGTGCTGTTGCCGCTCGAGCTTTCCGGCGACGGCAACTGCGGCGCCGAGCGTATCGGCCAATTGCTCGAAAGCGTCGGGCTGGCTGATCGCGCCGATCACTATCCGGTCCAGCTCTCCGGCGGCGAGCAGCAGCGGGTCGCCCTGGCGCGAGCCTTCGTCGCGCATCCGCCGGTTGTGATGGCCGATGAACCGACCGGCAACCTCGACACCGCCAACGGACGCCGCGTTCTCGAAATGCTCATCGAGATGAACCGTCGCGAGCACACCACGCTCATCATGGTGACCCACGACCGCGAGCTGGCCGACCGCGCCGACCGTTTGATCACGCTGCGCGATGGCCGCGTGGTTTCCGACGAAACGTTGGACGCCGGGCCTTCGGCGGCCGAAGCCGCCGAGCCGAGCGCCGCCTCCGAGACCTCGTCATGAAGAATGACGCGAGTTGGAACAGCGCCTTCAAGATCGCCGGGCGCGAGGCGCGGGCCTCGGCCGGCAAGTTCGTCTTTGTTGTCCTGGCGGTCTCCGCCGGCGTCGGCGCTTTGACCGGCGTGCGCGGCTTCAGCGGCTCTTTCCAAGACATGTTGCTGCGCGACGCACGCACCCTCATGGCCGCCGACCTCTCGGTGCGGCTGTTCAACGAGATCAGCCCCGAGCAAGAGGAAGTCTTCGGCGAGTTGACGAAGCTCGGCGCTCGTCGTACTTGGATCACCGAAACGGTTTCGATGATGTCGTCGGAGACGACCTCGCGGCCGGTGCTCGTCTCGGTCAAGGCCGTCGAGCCGAAGCGCTACCCCTTCTACGGCGAAAT
Source organism: Bryobacterales bacterium (assembly GCA_965238125.1). Taxonomy (GTDB): domain Bacteria; phylum Acidobacteriota; class Terriglobia; order Bryobacterales; family UBA6623; genus UBA6623. The sequence continues at coordinate 4,457,413 of OZ250179.1, forward strand.
CCGACTTTCGCCCGAGGGGAAGCTTGCCGACCTGCTCACCGACCAAACCATGGTCGTCTCGAACGACCTGCTGCTGCGCCTCGGGGTGAAGCTCGGCGACTGGGTACGGCTCGGCGACGAACAGTTTCGGCTGGCGGCCGAAGTCGTTCTCGAACCCGACCGCATGACCGGCACTTGGAATGTCGGCCCGCGCGTGATGATCACCCGCGCCGGGCTTGACCGCGCCGGGCTGATGCGCCCGGGCAGCCGCGCTTCACAGCGCTATCTATTTCGCCTGCCCGAAGAGGGCATCACAATCGCCTCCGCCCGCGCCCTGCTCGCAACCCGCTTCAAGGGAGACCGCATCGTCGACTTCCGCGAAACTCACCCGACGCTGCGCCGCGGACTCGATCGCGCCACCAAGTTCCTCAGCCTCGTCAGCCTGATCGCCTTGATCGTCGGGGCCATCGGCGTGGCCATGGCGATGCATTCGCATTTGCAACAACGTCTCGACACCATCGCGATCATGAAATGCCTGGGCGGGCGCTCGCGTCAGATCATGCGGATTTATCTGATCCAAACGATCGGGCTCGGGTTGACGGGCAGCGTGTTGGGAGTGTTGTTCGGCTATGGCGTGCAGGCTTGGTTTCCGAACTTCATCCAAAACTTCTTCCCCGAGTTGTCGGCCTTTGAATGGCAACCGATCGCGGCTCTGCAGGGGCTGCTGATCGGCCTGTGCACAACGTTGCTGTTCACGGTTCCGACGTTGCTGAGTATCCGACAAGTCAGGCCGGCCCTGGTCTTTCGACGCGAGATGGAGAGTCGCGGGCTGACGCTGCGCCAACGTTTCGCCCGGCTACGCGGGTCGTTGGTCGCGGGAGCCGTCATCCTGGCCGCCTTGGCCGCGCTGGCGGTTTGGCTGGGCGAGTCGCTCATCTTGGGTGCTTGGTTCGGCGGTGGTCTGCTGGTGAGCTTCTTGTCACTCGCGCTGGTCGCTTGGTTGCTGCTGAAATCGCTGCGCAAGTTGCCGCGTTGGCTGCCCTGGAGGCTGTCGGCGTCGGTAAAGCAAGGACTCGCGAACCTGCATCGCCCCGGCAACCACGCCGAAGCCGTGCTGACGGCGCTAGGTATCGGCGTGACCTTTACGCTCACCGTCTACTTGGTCCAGTCCTCGGTGATTTCGCAAATGGTTCGCAGCGCGCCCCCTGAGATGCCAAATGTCTTTTTCGTGAACGTGACGAACGTCGAGCGCGACGGGCTGCTCGAAATGCTGCAATCGGCCGAAGGCATCGAAGGAGAACCCGAACTCGTCCCTTCGGTCGCGGCGAGGCTTGTTTCGGTGGACGGCAAGCCTGCCGACCAATTCACCGAAGAGGGGCCCGGCCGCCGCTTTCGCCGCATAAGGACGATCACCTGGCGCGCCGAGAAACCCGAGCATATCGAAGTGCTCGAAGGCGAATGGTGGGACCCGGCATACTCGGACCGCGAGGCCCCGCTGGTGGCGGCTTCGGAAGGCGCCGCTTCCACGCTCGGACTGAAATTGGGCTCGCGAGTCGAGTGGCAGGTCGCGGGTCGACCGGTGACGGCAACCGTCGCCGTTATTCATCGCAGCGAAGGCATTCGGCCCGGCGCGACGGTGGGCTTCATCTTGACGCCCGAAGCGCTGGCGGGCCTGCCGGTGAGCTATTACGGCGGAATCCGGGTCAGCGCCGAACAAGCCGTCGAGTTACAGAGGCAGGCGTTCGAGCGTTTCCCGACGATCACGGTCATCAACGCGGCCGATGTGCTGGAAATCGTCCAAGACGTGGTCGATCAAATCGCCATGGTTGTCCGTTTTGTCTCGGCCTTTACGATTTTGGGCGGCATCATCATCCTGGCTTCGGGCGTGATGGCGACCCGCTTTCGGCGTATCCGTGAAGTCGCCATCCTGAAGACGCTTGGGGCAACCCGCAAACGGCTGGCGAATATTTTCTCGACCGAGTTCTTGATTCTCGGCGCGGCGGCCGGTGTGATGGGTGCGGCTCTGGCCAGCGGTTTTTCGAATTTGATGCTCGAGCGTGTGCTGGATGCCGAGTACCACTTCGCCCCGGCCCCGGCCGCGGTCGCCGTGGTCGCCACGGCGGTGCTGGCGAATGTCGCCGGTTGGCTCTCGAGCCTGCGGATTTTGGGGAAGAAGCCGCTTGAAGTTTTGCGCTCTGAGTGAGGGATTGCAACCCCTCGGTGACTGGAGCCTCCCACCTTTAGATTAATCGCGCTGTCAAGCCGGTCTCGTTCGACCTATTGCAGGCCGGAGAAACGGGAACGGAAGTTGTTGATGGGAATTGAGTTGAGTCGGCCTTGGGGTTCGTTTCGCAAGAACCCAACAAAAAGACCAGCGTCCCCAGGCCGATGAACATAAATCGGCGGGATGCCTAATCCCGCCATGAAGATGGGGGCGAGACCGGCATACCGGTCAACGAGGCGTCGAAGGGTCAGAGTCAGGCGTCGGCGGCGGGGAAGGGTGAACATTCCTGTTGGCCGGGGTTGCATCGCGTGATTGTTCCTACGCCCCATCCGGGGCTTATCGTGATTTTCCTGTCGGGGGACCCCGGGCTGAAGCCCGGGGCTAGGGCTCCCGCCGCCGCTCCGCGGCTACTGACGTTTGTGATTTCACGGGCTGTACCGCAATCCGCCGAACGCTCGAATGGGGATTCTCGGAGGAGTCCGTTTCTATGAATTGCGGGATTCATAATACCGCCATGAAAATGGGAGCGAAGGCGTTCCTGCCGCCCCTTCAGGGCTCGACCTGATTTGTTTCGTACCCAGGGTTCCGCCTTCGGCTCCACCCTGGGCTATATTCCCGCCGCCGCTTCGCGGCTCAAGGTGTTCGCGATCTTGCCCAGGACTTCCCCGGTACCCACCTTAGATTAGTTGCGCTGTCAAGGCGGTCTCGTTCGGGCGCTTGCAGGGGCGCGGAAGCGAGAACGGAAGTTGTTGATGAGAATTGAGTTGAGCTGCCGAGCTTTGGAGATTGGGTTTGTTTCGCAAAAATGGCCTGGCGGTCTTTGGTGGTGTTTCGTCACTTGGTCGATTGGGGCCGGCATGACGTCGCTAGGCGTGGCGGGATCGGCGCCGGGATGGGAAAATTGGGTTCGTTTCGCAAAAACGCTCGGGGCCGGCCGGCCTTGATCGCGATAGCGGTAAGCCCAGGGGCTGACACCCCCTGGCCAGTATTACTGAATACCGCCGCGGATCGAGGCGCTGGAGGCGATTGGGAGATGTCTCCGCGTTCCGCCCCGAAGCCATGAGAGATCCCGGCCCCAAAGCGATAAACTGCGGGGGATATTGATACATAAGTCATTGATAATAATTCAGTTAATCCCATCAAGGCCTTAGCAGATTGGGTTCGTTTCGCAAGAATTTTCGGGCGACTTTTTCCTTCTCCTTTGGGCTTGGCTCAAACGGGTCGACCCTGCTCAGGATAGCGGCCGTGTCAAGCCGGTTCGCTGTCCTTGTTGGTGTTTGGGGGGGCGCGCCTCCAGGCACCGATCGAGAAAGCTTCTGACGCCCGCAACTTCTCCGACGACCGGAACCTGCTCGGGGATTTCCGGAAGCTCCGCCCGGTCTTCCAAGAAAGCGACGACCGGCTTCTCGTAGCGCAATGCCAACTTGACTTCACTCAACGTACCCGACCCACCGGGTAACGCCACGACCGCGTCCGCCGAAAGAATGTTGATGTGGTTCCTGGACAGATCGTCCTGCCCGTGCTCCCCGCTTAACGGCAGATGGGTCGCGATCGGAATTTCCACCCACCGATTCGGATATCCGGGCCTCGGTCTCCGCAATGGATCGCCCTCCGCGCTCGGCAGGATGCCGATCACACAACCCCGCCGCCCCGGCGTTTCGTAAAACGCCCGGCTGACCGACCCCATTGCGCCGCCGCCTCCCCCGGTCAGCAAATGAACGCCCATCTCGGCGAGCATTCGCCCGACTCGCTCGGCACGGTCGAGCCAGGGATCCACACCGGACCCCATTACGCCGATGACAGGAAGACGCGCCATTCCAACCAACCGAAACGAAAGTGCAGCGCCGGCTTTGTGTTGGAAACCGCGCCTACGCGACGGCGACCGGCAGCTCGCTGAGTTGCGAGAAAACGTAGGGGCCTTCGGGAATGATGACGAGCGAGGCTCCCGCGGGGAGCTTCGCGATCAGGCCGTCGAGCGCTTCCCGCGGCGTGCGGAAGACCGGTCCCCACAGGTGTTTCCAGTCCTGCTCGTCGACGCCCGGGACGCAGAAAGAGAGGTTCGTCTTGCGGGCCACCATGGCGAGCTTTTCGGCTTGCCACTGGTCTACTTCGACCGAAGAGGTCTTGAGCTGGTCAAGCAGTTCATCCCAGGGCAGTGAGCGACGGACCAGCGCGGCGAACTCGTCGCTGCCGATTCCTTCGCGGCAGGCGCCGATGAGCAGGATCGACCCGCCGTCCTTGACGATGTGCGAAGCCGCCGTGACGCCCTTGACGGCCTGATAGAAGGTCAGGTCGAGCGGGTATCCTCCCGAAGTCGTCACCACGGCGTCGGCGGGCTCTTCGATGGCGGCCAAAGTGGATTCGCGGACAAATTCAACACCCGCTGCATGGGCCTCGACCGGATCACCGGCAAACACGGCGGCGATTTGGCGGTCTCGAGTCAGGGCGACATCGATCATAAAGTCGTGGCCGGCCTTGGAGGCGATTTCGAGTAACTCGCGATGCAGGGGATTGTCGGGAAACGAACCCTCGACGGCGTTGGGGTCGCGCATGTAGAGCGGGCTATGAAGACGCTTGATCGTCGGTTCGCCGGCGAGACCGATGGAGATCAGCTTGCGGCCTCCCGAAAAGCCGGCCATCAAGTGCGGCTCGACGAAACCGAGAGTAATGTGCAGGTCGGCTTCGACGAAGCGCTTGTCCACATAGGCGTGGGTGCCGCCGCCGGTCATGCCTAAATCCGCGTGTTCGTCGAGATTGCGGGCGCGGTGCGAATCGACCCAATAGCGCGACCGCATCTCGGGTCCGAGAATTTCCTCGAGTTCCTGGTCGGTCGCCTCGCGGTGCAGTCCCGTTGCGATCAAGATGCGGATTTCCGAACGAGGAATTCCGCCGCGTTCGAGCGCCGCGGTCACATGGGGCAGCACTTGGCGGTTGGGGGCCGGGCGGGTGATGTCACAAACGGAGATGGCGGCGGATCCGCGGCCGCGTGCTAATTCCTCAAGAGGCGGGCAGCCGATCGGCCGGCGGACGGCCCGGTCAAGCTCGGCGTCGGCATCGGGTATGGCGTGGGCGAAACGCGATTCGAGGACAGTGGCCCGGAGGTGATCGGGCACTTCGATTTCAGCGCCCGTCTTGTCGTATTCGAGCTTGACGCGCATGTCGTCCCCCCCGGAACAATGCTTACTCTAGCAGTTCCGGGGGTGCTCGACAGGGCCGCGGGGTGGTCGTTTCGTACCCCGGGTTCCGCCTTCGGCTCCACCCTGGGCTATATTCCCGCCGCCGCTTCGCGGCTCAAGATATTTGTGATTTCGCCGGGCAAAACGTAACACAAAATGCGTTCGAAAGGGGATTCTAGGAGGAGGGTTGGGACCGGGAGATGTCGCCACGAATGGCGACACGACACGCTGGAGGCTTGCACCACGTCGGGGGGCCGAGCCTTGGGTGTATGATTGTCAGAATGCCGCCAGGACACCCTTAACCCGGACCTTGATTAACCCGGACACGCTTGAAATGTTGCGAGGCACACTGATACGTCGATTTGTCGCGGGATGCGCTTTGTCGCCGGCTTTGCTGCTTGCCGCACCTTTGGCCGCCGAGAGCTTTCGCATCACCCACCCGGATGTGGAGGAAGTTTCGTTTTCCTATACGGATCGGTCGATCGAGCCGGGCACGCATTACTATTACGTCCGGGTGATTCAGGCCGATGACAATATGGCTTGGGCGAGTCCGATTTGGGTGCGGTTTGGGGAGTCGGGGCAGTGAGAGGGCGAGGGGCCGAAGAGTCGGACGGAGTGTTCCTGCCGCCCTTTCAGGGCTCCCCCAGGAGGAATCCCACCCCGGGCTATATTCCCGCCGCCGCTTCGCGGCTGAGGAGATTTACGGGTTCACTGCACGACCCGTTTTCCGGAGAGGATTCGTTTCGATGCCGATTGCTAATTGGAAGTCGCAAGTCTATAACGTCATTCAGAGCCTGTTGTTCAACAATGCCCATCGCGTGGTGAGCTATCGCGTGAGGGATGAACAGGGGCGGTGGCGTGACCGGTCGGAGATGCCGGCGCCGGTGCGGCGGCTGTTTGACACGGAAGCGCCGGCGGAGAGGACCTGCCTGGAGACGATCCAGTTCGTTCACCATATGTTGATTCCGCCCCACGGACGGCATGTGGCCGAGTTGCATATTCATCCGGACGCGGAAGAGCTTGTGGTGGTGACGAGGGGTCGAGGGACGGCGATCATCGACGGCGAGGAACACGCCGTTGCCGCCGAGGACGTTCTCTATATTCCACCCGGGGTCGAGCATGAGGTGCGTAACACGGGGGAAGATTTGTTGGGGGTGATTTTTATTAATGTGCCGACAGGGGAGGGGCTGACGCGGCTGCGGGAAGCAAAGCAAACCGAGTCTCGACCGTAAGGAAGCGGTATGCGATGAGCGACGCAGGTGGCGGACTTGATGACCCGCGGGACCAGAGGTGACGCAAGCTTTCAACATGGCGTGGCCGGCGGGCGCTGTTGTTACCACAAACGAAGGTTGTTGCGCGTTTGCGTTTGGTTCCGTGCCGCAGCGGGTCCGCCGCCCTGATTGCGGCCCAAGGGCTTCATCGCATACCGCTTACTTACGTGCGCGGCTCGGTTTGGGACGCCCTACAGGACCTTGTCGAAGATCAGCAGGCAGTACAACACGGGAAGATAGACCACCGAGGCCTGTAGCAGGCGGCGAGCCTGCATGGTGGTCTTTTCGCGGGCGGCCAAGACGCCGAAATAGAGGTAGCCGAGGCCGCATACCACCGCGCCGGTTAGATAGACCGTCCCGGTCATCCCCAACCACGCCGGCGCTAGGCTCACCGGTACCAGCAAAGCGGCGTAGAAGACAATCCGGCGTCCGGTGGCGACTCCGTCGGGCTTGACGACCGGCAACATCAAAATGCCGGCTCTTCGGTAATCCTCGCGGTACATCCAGGCGATGGCATAGAAATGAGGGAATTGCCAAACCAAGAGCAAGGCGAAAAGAGCCCAGCCTTCGAACCCGAGTTCGTTTCGCGCGGCGGCCCAACCGATCAAAGGCGGCATGGCTCCAGGGAACGAGCCGACAAACGTCGAAAGCGGCGTGCGGGTCTTGAGCGGGGTGTAAACGAACAGATAGCCCGCCGTGGTCAGTAACCCAAGCAGCGCGGTCAGAGGGTTGACCGCGAGGGCCAAGTAGACCAGGCCCGCCAGGGTAAGGCCGGCTCCGAAAAGCATCGCGGGCAGCGGTTGTAGACGGCCCGCGGGCAGCGGCCTCTTCTCGGTGCGGCGCATGCGGGCGTCCAAGTCGCGCTCCAGCCACTGGTTCAGCGCGCCGGTTCCGCCGGCCAACAGCGCGGTAGCCGCCAAAGTATGCAGCAACAGGGCGAACGACAGCGAGGCGGGCGAGCCCATGTAGAACCCCACCGCTGTCGAAAAGATAATCAGCCACACGACGCTGGGTTTCGTCAGCTCCAGGTAGTCCGACGGCACGCCGATCGAGACCGGAACCGCGGCTTGGGCAGTGGAGGAAGGTTCTCTCATGTCATTTGCGGAAGTTCTTGCCTGTTCATATCGGCCGTCCGATCGCCGAGACGAGCGTGAACCTGCATCGTCAGCACCACGCTCGACGCCAGCAGTAGGGCCCCCACGACGAGGTGGGCTACCGTTAAAATCACCATCGGCGGCAGCGGTTGCGGCGCGGTCGCGGTAACGTGTCGAATCCAATAGGTCGCCGCTCCTAGAACCAACTGCACGACCAGCAAACCGTTGAGCGCCAGCACCCAGCCGAGAACCTCGCGCCGGCCCGAGTGCTGAGCCGCCACCCGAACGACGACCCAAATCACGACGAGTGAAACCACCGCCGCCCCGATCAGGTGCGGAATGATCCCGACGCCCTTGTGGCGAAAAGCCGCCCCGAGCATCAGTTGCAAAAAGATCGCCACATTTACGGCGACCGTCAGTCTCCCGAGCGAAAAAACACCGCCGTCCGCCAAGGGCCGCAAGCGATCTTCACTCTGACGCCGCCAGCGGGGCGATGTAACCAGCGCCAAGCTGACAATCATACTGAAGAACAGTTGGGCCAAACAAGCGTGGCTCACCGAAACTGCGATCGGCAGCAGAAACAGCACCGTTATGCCGCCGAGAACGCCCTGCGCGACAACAGCGGCCAATGCCGCCCAGCCGAGCTTTTTCACCCAAGAGCGGCTTTCGGCCCGCCACAACCAGACCGCGAGAATGACGGTCAGCAGGCCGACAAAGCTTGCGATCATCCGGTGACCGTGCTCGTAGAAGACGCCCCCGATCATCGGGGGCATCCATTGACCGTAGGAAAGCGGCCAGTCGGGAACCGACAACCCCGCCTCGTTGCTCGTCACCAGGCCTCCAGCGGCGAGCAAACAGAGGGTCGAGAACGCCGTGAACAGCGCGAATCGGTGCAGCGGCCGGCTGACGGCCGTTGCAAACTCATCCGGATTTGTAGTTGAAGTCAACCTGTTTTGACTCGGATGCGCCGACGGTGACGCTCATCTCTTGCGATTTGAACCTCTCGTGAACCGCTTCAATCGTGTAGGTTCCCGGGGGCAGGCCCTTGATTTCAAACGAGCCGTCCGCTCCGGTCACCGCGAAGAACGGGTGATCCACTACGTTGATATACGAGCGCATCCAGGGGTGAATATTGCACTTCACCGGCAGCATGATCTCCTGGCGGCTGAACTTGCGCTCGATCACCGGAGCATTCGCGGTCTGCGACTTGTTCCACTCGCGATTGACCTTCGGCAGCGGGTGAACATTGTGCGTAGTCGGATCGTCGTTGGAAACAGCGAGAACCTGGCGCGTCTGCAATGCGATCACGTGGGGCTTATAGATACAGCCCTTCTGAGTGAGGCCGACCGAGCTCGACGGCGTCGCGAATTTCTTCCCTTCGAGGCCTCCCTTGACCCACACAAAGGTATTCGCCAGGGCGCCGCCGTCTCCTACCATGTAGACTTCGGCATGAACCGGCCCGCTGTGCAAGCCCTGACAATCGGGTTCGGCGCTCATGTTGATGCGGGGGTTTTTCGGGGCGTCCCCCTCGAAAGTGACCTTCCCGCTCACGGTGGCGGCGGTCGCCGCGTCCACTTCGAAGTAATCTTCGGCCTCGCTGGCCGCCTCTTCTACCGGGGCTTCCTCGCCGCCGCCGCACCCGAGGGTGAAGGCGAATAACACGACGAGCATCAGAGCCCATAGTTTGTATAACGACATGACTGTCTATCCTTCCTTTTGATAAAAAAACGAAACCGGCACGTAGGGTGCCAAACCTTTTTCAGTAGCCGAGCCTTACCGCCGGTTTTGGGGCGTGCGGGCCTAAACCCGCGGACGGACCAAAGAGAAATGGAAGCGTCAACCATCGGCGCGTGGGGCGGATGAATCGTTCCTATTGGTCGATGTTCGATCGAACAATTGCTCCTACGCCCCGTCCGGGGCTTATCGGGCATGACGGCACGGGTCCCCGGGCTTGCGCCCGGGGCTACTATCCGCGCCCCCTGCCGGGGGCGGGGTCCGAAGCTATGAGACATCCTGGCCATTTTCTTGCCGCCCTATCCTCCCGGCACTCCGGCGGCCAGCAGACGCCTCAACTCGTCGGGCGTGAACTGGAACATATAGCGCACCATCAAGTCGGCGTGATCCTTTTCATAGTTTTGGAACGATGACGGCAACGGACCGTCAAAAACCCAGCGGTTGTCCTCGTGTCGGAACAATTCCGAGGGCATCGCCGTGCCCGGCGCGATATTGGCCGGCTCGAGCATCCAGCGATAGGTCCACTCGGGCTTCAACCGTTGGGCTGCAATCAGGAAATTCGGCGCCGTCGCGTTACGATCACGAGCCGCGTTGCCGGTCATATGGCACTTCAGACAGGGCGCGGCTTTTCCGCTGAACAGCCGGCGACTCATCAAACGCTCGGCGCTCGAGAGCGGTTCCATTCCCTCGGGCTGATAGGGAAGCGGCTGCGTCGAGCGCGCCATAAAGAAGCGCATCACTTTGCCGACCTGGCGGTCCGAGAAATAAAAAGTCGGCATGCGAGCTTCGAGGTATTCCCGAACGCCGTTGCGATTGATGTTGGTGTCGCTTTGCGCCGGGTTGTGCAGAAAGCCCAGCAACCAATCCGGCTGCACGCGGGCCCCCTCGGTGTAGAGCTGCGGCGGGAACTGCTCGGCCCAATCCGGGTCCTGATACCTGTCCATGGTCATGAACGAGGTCTCGTCGCCAGGCCGGATCTGGTGACAGCCGTTGCAGTTGTAGCGCTTGATGATCCACCAGCCCTGTTGGACGAAACTTCGGTCATCCTCGGGCTCATAGCGATACTGCTTCGGAAACTGCGTGTCCACGGCGCCGAGCAAGAACGTTGTCAGGGCGTCGATCTGTTCGTCGTTAAGATTGAAATTCGGCATCCGCAGCGATTCGAGGTGGCTCTTGACCTTGCCCTCGTCGAAGAAGGCGGGATCCTTGAGCTTGTGCTCGAAAAAGCCCTTGTGGTTGTACCACCCTTCGCGCTCGGCCCGGTGCGTGAATAAAGCGAAGTCGAGCCGATCGAGCGGCTTGCTGCCTTCCAGCGTCAACTCCGTCCCGATGCGGCCCTCGGTTTCAAGACCCGAAATCTCGTGGCAGCCGGCGCAGCCATAATGGCGCAGCGACGCCAATCCCTTTTCCGCCCTCGCCGGATCATCCATGAAATCCGCCGCGGCGTACTGGGCATCGGTCTTCTGCTCCATCAAATAGGTTGCGATGTCGCGAGTCTCGGCGACCGAGAGCCGTAGATTCGGCATAATCGGCCGCAGGCGAACTTCGTCATCCGGCGCGTTGGGATCGGGCGTCAATTCGCTCGGATCGTGAATCCAGCGAACCAGGTAGTTGTAGTTGGTCTTTTCACCGACCCGGCTCAGATTCGCCGCAAACGTCCCACCCATGCGGTCGTCGCCTTCGCCGATCGAGTGGCAACCCAGGCAACCCCGCGTCTCAAAGAGCTCCTTGCCCCGCTCGGCGTTCCCCCGCGGATGCGATTCCAAGCGGCCTTCGATCGCGTTCTGCCACAGATAGGCCGAGATCCCCTGAATTTCCTCGTCGAGCAAGCGGAAGACCGGCATCTTTGAACCCGGCCGAAATTCGTGCGGGTCCTTGAGCCAAACCGGGACCCACTCCTTGAGTAGCTTGACGCGAATTTCCTTCAGGCTGGGTCCGAACTTCTTCACTTCCACGCCCAGATTGCGCTCTTGCTGTTGCAACGTCGCGATCCGGGCGTCGAGGCGACTGTTGCGCAGGGTCAACTCTTCGGCGCGGTCGTAGAGACGCTGCGCGACATCGTCTTCCTCGGCCTCATCCCCCATCTCGATCGAGTTCAGGGATTCCTTCATGTTCGCGGCTTTTTCGGTGGCGAGAATGCCGATCCGGCGACGCACCTCGGCCAGCTCGTCGGACTCAATGTCGAAGCCTTCAAAGCGATGGCAGCCCCAGCAACCGCGGTTCAAGAACAACTCGCGGCCCTGGTTGAGGGTCTCCGCCATCGGCGTGACAACTTCCTTGGCGTGGCACTGCTGGCAGCCCGCCGTCATATTTTCCTTGTGGTAGAGCGGCCAGAGCCAGAATTTGTGCCGTCCGTGCCCCTTAACGACGCCGCTCGTCGCCCGGCCGTTGCCGTTGTGGCAACTCGAGCAACCGAACTGTTCCGGATCGTGGATCTTCAGCAGATCGCGATTCGGGTGGCCCGCGAAGACCTCGTGGCCGCCCATCGAGGCCGCCGTCAACTCGACCGGCTCACGAATGCCGAGATGACAAGACTCGCAACGGTCGACCCAGTCGATATCGGGCATGTGGATCTGTTTGATGTCGACGGCAAAATTGTCCATCTTGCTGATCAAGCCGTCGACTTGTTGCGCCGTCAGCCCGGTCATGCGTTCACTGAGATAGGCGTCGCGCTTGGCGCGAATCTCCTGCGCCGGACCCAGCAGTGCCACTCGCTCGGCTTGCAGTTCGGCCCGCAGATTGCGAAGCCGCTCGAATTCGGCCTCGAGTTGGGGGAAGGTCACGGTCAACGTTTCGGTGTTCCCCGACCCGTCGTCGGCGACAACATCCAATTCGATAACGCGCTGCTTGATTCCGTCGATTTTGGCCTGCAGCGATTGCTTGGTCGATTCGCTCGTCGCCGTCTCGAACTGGTAGGTCGGCTCGCCGATCTCGCCGCGTAATGCCTGAAAGGTGGCTCGTACGGCCACCATACGCGGGTTCACGCCCCGGTTGACGCGTTTTTGGATGTCGGCCGTCTTGGCGACGGCTTCGGCCTCCGCATCCCGCAACTGCTCATCGAGTTCCCGGTACCCCGAGGAGTCCTTGATCTCTTGCTCGGCGGCCGCCTGCCCGGGCTTCAGCTTCCGCAAGTGCGACTTATAGAGCCCCACGAACTGCTCTTGCGTCGTCTTCCAAGGACGCATCGCGTAGAGTTCGTCGTAAAGCGCCCAGACGAGCGTCAACATCAAAATCAGTGTCGACACAAACAGCGGCACACTGAGCGAATTGTTCTGGACCGGATCGTCGTGATCCATGGGAGGCGCTTTTGCCATGCGAATACTCCGTCAATCAGTGCGAAACTCTCTTGCCACCGACTCGCCTTCCGGGGCGTCCGGCTAGATATTAAACCAGGGCGTTACCAAAACATATTTGACGCGGAAGACCAGCCGCGCGATCATCTTCGCTGGCAGGCTCAGCATTGTAATCACCAATAACTGCAGAACCAGGTACTGGGTCAGCGACATGCGATCAAGAATCTTGCGGTTGAATTCGGTGAGCGTCAGCAGCTTGTGCGTACCCCAGGCGCCGACGGCGACGAAAACCCCCAGCACGGTCGCCCCGAACGCGGCGATCGACCACGTCCCGGTCAGACCGATGAACTCGTGCAAATCCCGGTTGGTTTCGAAAACCAGCTTATTGTGATCCCAGGTCTGTCCCGGCCAAAACCACATCCACCCCGGCCCGCGAATGATTGTCCCGATCACGATCATGGTGCACCAGAGAAAGATGAACCCGAAGATGAAGGTCCCGATCGCGAACTTACGTTGCTTGTAGGTGTAGTAACCGTTGCCGAGCGGGTTCTCGTCAATGTAGGGGATGGCGATCAATCCGACGATGATCAGCGTCGGCATCACGACGCCGGCGATCCAGGGATCGAAGTACACCAACATTTCCTGTAGACCCAAGAAATACCAGGGGGCCTTGGCAGGGTTCATCGTCAGCGACGGGTTCGCCGGCTCTTCGAGCGGCGCATCAAGCGTAATCGACCAAACCATCAAGATGGCCGTCACGATCACGGTCGCCAAAAACTCGATCCGCAAGAGAAAGGGCCAAACGTGCACTTCCTTCGGCCAACCCTTCTTAAAGGTTTGCGTCTTGCGGTGGTGCGTCTTCGCCATCTCCGGGTCGGCCTCGAGCTGCGCGATCAGCCGATCGTTGGCGAACGCCTGCCGCAACCCGTACCACGCGTAGAAGGGAATCATGAACATGAGCAAGATAATGGGAACGTTGTCAGGCAGTGAAATGATTTCCCAAAGCTGGTGCCAATCCATTGAATCTCTCCTGTCGCCCTACCTCGTCAGCCGGAAACCGCTCACAGGCGCCGCGGCTTCTTGATTTCGCTTTCCAACATCATCGGCGACGGACCCGAGATGCCGCCGTCTTTTCGTATTCGCCAGAAATGCACGATCATGAACGTCGCCGCGAATCCCGGGATGGCGATGCAGTGCCAAATATAGGCGCGCAACAGCGCGTTCGCGTCCACGATCGAACCGCCCAGCAAGGCGAACCGGACATCATTAAACGCCGTCATTCCGAATTCGGGTCCGAACGGCCCCTCATGCCCCAGCATCGGGGTAGCGCGCGCCATGTTCGTCCCCACTGTTACGGCCCAGAAACCCAGCTGATCGTCGGGCAGCAGGTACCCGGTAAAGGAAAGCAGCAGCGTCAGGACCAACAAAATGACGCCGACGGTCCAGTTGAACTGCCGCGGCTTCTTGTAGGACCCGGTCAGGAACACCCGGAACATATGGAGCATCACCGTCAAGATCATTGCGTGCGCTCCCCAGCGGTGCATATTGCGCAACAGCTTGCCGAAGGGGACGTCGTGCTCCAAGTACAAGATATCTCGGAACGCCTGAACTTTCGTCGGGTGGTAGTAGAACATCAGCAGCACGCCGGTCCAGGTCAACACCACAAAGAGGTAGAACGAGATGCCGCCCATGCCCCAGGTGTAGTTGTAGGCCACCGAGTCGCGGTTGATCTTCGCGGGGTGCAGGTGAAGAAAAACATTGCTGAGCACGCCCAACGTCCGGCTGCGCGGCGTATCGTCGTGCTTGACCCGGAACATCGACTTGTACAGTTCCGTCTTGGTCGGTTTCTTGAGCGCCTTGAGGTCGTCGGCTGCTTTTTGCTTGATGACGTCGGCATCAAGCACGCCCAACAGCCCTTTCTTGCCGTTGCCCGAACCATTCTCTTCCGGCATCCTTCTCTCCTCCCCCGGGTTTCCCTGGGGCAACTCGTCCTCTCTCTTACGTTGTCTCCAACCCGTGTCCCGCGCTCACCGCCGGACCGCCGCGTGTCTTAAGGGGGCGCCCTCGCCCGCCGCCCGAGGCAACAGGCTTCGCCGATCCCGTGCGCGGCGTAATGTTTCTAGATCACAAGAAACGCGCCGTCATTGTTGAACTGGGTCGCTTTACCCTTCTCCTCTTTGAAGAGCTGAGCGGTGTTCACCACGATCTGCCCTTCCGGGTCGAGGCTCACCGTCGCCCGGTCGAGCGGACGCGGCGCCGGCCCCTCGTAGTTGATTCCCTCCGGGTCGTACCCGCTTCCGTGGCAGGGGCACTTGAACTTCTGCTCCCCTTGTTTCCAGTCCGGCGTGCAGCCCAAGTGCGTGCAGCGGGCGAAAATCACGAATATCCGGTCGGTTGTCCGCACTACCCAGATGCGCCGCGTTTTTTGGAATTTCGTGTCGACGCCGATCCCGAAGTCAGTCGGGGCGCCGATGCGAAAAACCGTCCTCGGTTCAAAAATCGTCCTCGGGAAGAAGAACCGCAAGAACATCAAGAAGTTGGTCAGCAAGAACCCGCCCGTGAGAATCCCCACGAACCGGCGTCGTGCCTTGACGGCTTCCTTCTTGTCGGGGCTGGTTTCCAGCGCCGTGCGGAGCTTCGCTACCAGGGACGGCTCTGCCGCTTCGGCCGCAGCACCCTCCGAGTGGCCCGAACCCTGCCCGGCGCCACCAGTGGTTTCAGCCATGATAGCCCTTCCTTGTATCTACTCAATATGATTGTGGTTACCGATCCATCCGTGACTTTAACACCCCATTGTAGTGGAGCTATGAAGGCGGAACAAGGAACCGGAACCAACTAAAACGTTTCAGTAGCTCGAAAAAATGTCAACCGGCGGCCGAATCGAACCCGCACGGCTCCCCAACCGCCCCGCGGCGCCGACTCGGAGGGAATTCTTGATCCGAGCACCGTAGAATCGCTCGGAGCTGCGCGGCGCCGTTTCTCCTTGGTCCACACTGACCACCACCTCGCTCGCGCGCACCGACCGAGTCACGCCGCGGGAGCATTTTCCTGTCCATTCAGTTCACCCCAGGGCCCGAAAACTCCGCGGGGAAAGCGGAACAAGTGCTCCAGTCTCTGTTCCGACTTCGAAAAAAACCCCGCCGATTTCCATCACGCTCAGGCTTGCGCCTTAGTATCAAGGAATCGCGCGACGCATGTGTATTTAGGCCGTTATTTGGAGGAAAAAACGATCAAATATCGAGTAGTTACCCTTTCTGTTCTGACGAATTTATCCCTGTTCGGCATCAACTCCGACCAGTCCGCCAACCTCTCCGACATTCCCGACCCGGGTTGCTTCCCCGGTGAAGTTTGCGACGACTGCTAACAACCTTGCTTCGACAGACCGAGGCGCGAAAGCGGGACAGTCCGCTTCGTGCCTCCTCTGCCGAATGACTTCGCCAACAACGCCCACGGCCACCCGAGACTCGGCGACCCTCCGCGGGCCCTCTATCCCTCATCCTCGGTGAAGTGCCGTTGCAATCGCTGCGTGATCCAAATCATGTAATGGGCCGAGCTGGCCAGCGTCGTCGCGGCCGCGACCCAGATGAAGACGCCAATCGCGGCAGCCGCCAATTCGGTCGCATGCGCGTTATTCAAGATCACGGTTGAAATGGTTGTCGCCTGAACAACCGTATTCAGCTTCCCGAACGAACTAGGCGGGAAGTTGCGAATCGGGGTCGCCAGCGTCACGACGACAACCGTCCCCAAGATCACCACGTCCCGGCTGAGCACGAAGATGGTCAGCCACCAAGGAATGGCCCCGATCACCGCCTGCGCGATAAAGGCGGAACTGAGCAGCAATTTGTCCGCTAACGGGTCGAGATAGGCCCCTAATTCCGTCTTTTGACCGAAGCGGCGCGCGATTGTCCCGTCGATAACATCGGTGGCCGCCGCCGCCAAGAACAGCGCCAATGCCGTGTCGTGCCGCCTATAGATCATCGCGATCAAGATAAACGGAAGCAGCAGCAGCCGAAGCATCGTCAACTGGTTGGGAAGCGAGAGGATCTGCCGAAGCGTCGCCCGGCGCTTGATCGCGGTGGAAGGACTTTTTGGCACGGAATCGGCCATTAGAGGTCCGCGAAGTGTCGGATGCTCTGCGCGGTTTCAAACATCAGTTTCCTCGCCAGGTCTTCGATCGTCCCTCGATCGGCGATGCCTTCCCGCCACTCAGCGGGAATGCCCTCCACGCCGTAATACGCGCCCGCAAGCTGCCCGTAAACCGCGCCCGTCGTGTCGGCGTCATGCCCCAGGTTGACAGCCGTCAGAACGCCTTCCCGAAACGAATCGGTCCGATGGAAGGCCCACAACGCGGCCTCCATCGTATCAATCACATAACCGCTCGCCGGCAAGTCGGCAGCTTGTTTGGTTTTGTAAATCCCGCGCGCGATCGCGTCAACACGCGGCGTCAGGGCGAAGTGTGGCAGCAACCAGTAATTGTAGACCGGCGAGTAGAGATCGGAAAGCAGTCGATCCTTGGCATCGCCCCGCAATGCACCCACCATCAGCCCGGCCATGTAACGGCAGCAATCGACCGCCTCTCGCGCGCCGTGCGTCGTCTTTGACATTTGCCCGGCCAGCTCCTTGGCCCGGCGGGCGTCATGGACCAAATACATCGGCAACGGCGCCAAACGCATCAAGGAACCGTTGCCTGCCGAGCGCTCGTCGGTGGGCCCCGAGTAGGGCTCGCCCGTCGCTTCGTAACGGTTTAATGACTCCGCGACGGTATTGCTGATATCGAAACACGAGCCTTTGCTGCTCATGTACCCTTCGTCGCGCCAGCGAAGATAGCGGTCCATCTGATCCTTGGCGTCGAATCCGCGGCGTTCGACAATGCTGGCCGCCAGGCAAAGGGCCATCGAAGTATCGTCGGTCCACTGCCCCGGCTCCAACCTCCAGGGACCGCCTCCCCGCATGCCTTCGACGGGGGTGAAATCGCCCGGAGCCTCGCCTTCGATCGCCGCCCCGAGCGCGTCCCCGACGGCCAGCCCCACCATGGCGCCGACGTAGCGATTTTCAATACCCGGCCGCATAGCGAATCATCTAATTCTAGCGTTCCCGAACGGAGTGCCCCCGCGGGGACCGACGCCTCGGTTTCGGCGGCGGGACCTGTGCGTCAACTTCCATCCTTTCCGCCTCCCGTCGAGGTCTTCCGGGTCTTCCCGGGTGTGCGACATGAATGTGGAAGAATCGGCGGCACGGGCGCAAGCGCTTCCCCGGCTGAAGTTTTTCGCTTGGTTCGGCCATGGCTGAAGCCTTAAGGGAGAAGGCCGCTGAAGCGGCCTCGCCTTCTAGGCGGACCCGTCAAACCGACCCTACAAGGGCCGGCCTATTTGCAACCCAAGCCCGGTGAACCGGGCTGATCGGGGTTAAGCGGGGCTAAGCGCGGACTTCCGTCCGCGCCTCTGTTTCTATTGCTCGCATGGAGACAGGGGCGTCCCAAATTTATGTTGCACGCCCGGTTTTCCGGTCTTCCCCGAGTCCACATTCGTTCGAAAGCTCCGTGCGAGAATAGAACCAGCGGCCGCGACGGTCCTCAAGGAGAATTCAGCTGCCTCGACCCGGCGACATCGAAAAGGCGCTGCTGCGCAAGACCGGCAAAGCCGTTCACGAGTTCAACATGATTCGGGAGGGGGACCGCATCGCTGTCGGCGTCTCGGGCGGCAAGGATTCCATGGCCTTGCTCGAAGCTCCGCGGGTCCTCCAAAGAAAGTCGCCTGTCTCCTTCGAGATCGAGGCCTTCACCGTCGAGCAGGGGAAATTTCTACGGCCGATCGATCCCCTGGGCGACTACATGAAGGCCTGGGACATTCCCTGGACCTACTACCGCGACGAGCCTTCGTTCCAGTTGCTCGACCGCCGCTTCCTCGACCTCGAATCGGGCGAAGACGCCCTCGAATTCCGCTCCCGGGAGCCCGCCGAACTCTTGCCCGTCTTGTCGCCCGATACGTTATGACGGAGCGGCTCGGAGCTTGCCATACTGTCAAAGAGTCGCCGCTCTCGCCATCCCTTGCCCAGCCCTCATCGGACAGACCCTAAGTAATGAAGAACCCAGCGCGCTTTGTCCTAGAGCCTTCCAGTCCGCTCTTGGTTCTCCAAAAAGCCGTCACCGTCTTATTCTTGTTGTTCGTCTTCCTGCTCGGCGTCAAGGGACTCGGCGACGGTTTCAAGTTCCTGGGCGAAGACCTGCTGCAGGCTTTCTTTACCGCGACCGAGAACCCATTCATCGGCTTGATGATCGGCATTCTGGGGACCACGCTGGTGCAAAGCTCTTCGGTATCGACGTCGATGATCGTCGCTCTCGTCGCCGCGCCCGAAAATCCCCTGCCGGTCGCCAACGCCGTGCCGATGATCATGGGCACCAACATCGGCACGACGGTCACTAATACCGCCGTCTCGCTGGCGCACATGGGGAGGCGCGAGGAATTTCGGCGCGCCTTCGCGGTGGCCACCTGTCACGACTTTTTCAATTTCATCGTCGTGGCGGTGCTGCTTCCGTTGGAGCTGATGACCGGCTATCTGCGGCAGACCGCCGAAAGCTTGGCGGCGTCGGTGAGCGGCTTCGGGGGCGTCACGTACTCTAGTCCCCTCAAAACGTCGCTGAAAGTCGCCTTTCAACCGGTCGTTGACGGCAGCAAGTTGCTCTTCGAAACACCGCGCGCCCAAGGCGTGCTGATTATCCTCCTCAGCGGCGTGCTGATCGTGGCCGCGCTGCTGCTGCTCGTCAAGGTGATGCGTTCGGCGATGCAGAGCCGGGTTGAAGTGTTTATCACTCAGTTCCTGGGCCAAAGCGCCATGCTCTCGATTCTGGTGGGAATCATTGTTACGATCATGGTGCAGTCCAGCTCGATTACGACATCGTTGCTGGTCCCGCTTGCCGGCGCGGGCCTGATCACGCTGATGCAGGCGTTCCCCATTACCTTGGGCGCGAATATCGGCACGACGGTGACGGCGTTGCTCGCCTCGATGGCGGCCTCGGGCGAGAACGCGCAATCGGGCGTGGTGATCGCCCTGGTGCATTTCCTGTTCAACATTACCGGAACGGTCATGGTTTATCCCATTCCCGCGATTCGCCGATTGCCGCTGGCGGCGGCCTCCCGCTTTGCGGATTTCGCCGTCCGCTCGCGCAAGTGGGCCGTCGCCTACGTCCTTTTCTTGTTCTACGGCCTCCCGGCTGTCTTTGCGTTCCTCGACCAATACTGGAAGTAATTCGGAGGGTTCTATGCTGCAGGAATTATTGAAAATCTTTAAGAGCGGCGACGCGTTGAGCGGCATGGCGAATGACTTCGCCGAGATGCTCAAGCTAAGCTGCGAGATGACGGCGACCGCCGGCGCGATCTACTTCCACGAACCCGTCGAGTCAGGCGAGCGAACCCGAATCTACGAGAAAGACGTCGCCGTCAACAAGCTGGAACGCGACATCCGCAAACGCGTCGTCGCGCACGTATCCACCCACGGCAATACGCCGGACCTGCCCTATTGCTTGCTGCTGATGAGCTTGGTCAAGGATGTCGAGCGCATCGGCGACTACGCCAAAAACGTTAGCGAAGTCGTCGACATCTATTCCGGTGACTTGCCCGACGACGACGTCCTCGCCGAGCTGCGGGAAATCCGAAGCGGCGTCGAAAGTGCACTCGAAGAAGCCGGCCGCGTCTTCAGACAGTCCGATCGGGAAGCCGCGTTGGGGCTTCTCCGCAAGGGTAAGGATTATGCGGAGCGCTCCGACCGCCTGCTGTCGCGCATCGCCGGCTTTGACTATGATTCCGGCAAGACGGCCGCCCTGATTCTCGGCGCCCGCTATTACAAACGCATTGGCGGCCACCTGCTCAACGTGCTGTCGAGCGTCGTCATGCCGCTCCACAAAGTCGACTACTACGACGAGGACGAGGTCAAGCAAGTATCGGCCCGGTAGTGAGGCCACCCGCCGCGCCGGATGATTCGGTAGCGACGAACACTCGTGTTTGTCCCAGCCAACAGTTGAGACGAGCTCTCAGCTCGTCTCGCCTCGGGCGGGCCGACCACACGAAGACCCTGGTTACAACGTCACTCTACGAAGTCTCCCGCGTAGTACTTCGCCGTCAGCGGTTCACCGGTCGCTTGCGCCGTCATTTCGTTCCAAGGCAGGCTCTTGCCCGGGCCGAAAACCTTGTCTTTCAGAAACGCCCCGACGCGCTCATTCCCCGCATACACCACCGACGCCGGGTCATTCGAGCCCGTCTCGCGGGCGATCGCGTGGTGGATCTGCGACGCCAACAATTCGCCCATCATGTAGTTGTGGTAATACACCGGCGCGACCACAAAGTGAATCTTCGAGGCGTAGTCGGGCGCGTCGCGGCCTTCGGGCCGTCGCACTCCTTGATAGCGTTCGACGAGATCCCACCAGAGCTTATTGAGATCTTGGTCCGGATTCCCGTACATCGCGCGCTCGAAGTGCAGCATCACCTGACACCAGCGGCTGAAAATCAACGAGGCCAGCCGCAGCGTGCGCCCCGCCGCCGGCGCGGTCCGCTCGACTTCAGCTTCTTCGAGTCCAAGAGCCGCCCGCAGCCACGGCCCCCGCTTCGGCAGACGCCCGAACATCATCGCGATCGCCTCGGTCGTCAGCGTGTGCGCGTCGGTGCGCAGCAGGTAGGGCAAATCGGCGCCCAGGTATTTCGAGTAGACCGCATGCCCCAGTTCGTGAAGCACTGTGTCCATCCAATAGTCATTGGGCCGAATGTTGGTCAGGATGCGCACGTCGCCCGCGCGGTCGATATCGATGCAGAAAGCGTGCGGGCTCTTGCCCTCTTGTTCGTACAGGCTGCTGCGCTCGATCACGTCGTCGACCGGGAGGCCGATGCCGCGGTAGAAGTCCCGCGAGATTGCCACCAAATCGCGGTCCGCGTAGAGCGTGTCGAGCCGGACTTCCTCGATGCGGGGCGCTTCTTGGAAGAACGGATCATCGTAATGCCAGGGCCGTAGCTGCTCGGGTTTGATGCCGAACCTCGCGGCCAAGCGGCCGTCCACCTCCGCTTTCGCCTCCCGGAACGTGGCGCCGGTCAGCTCGTCAAGCTCTTCGAAAAGTTCCAGCAGCTCGTCTTCGTTCTGTTCGTTGAGCGCCAGCGACAGAGCGTAGTAATCGCGATAACCCAACTTGCGCGCCGCTTGATTGCGCAGTCCGACCAGCTCTTTGAGCAACTCCTCCACCTGGGCGCCGACGCCCTTGCCGGCCGTCCAGGCCGCCTCGCGCTCGGCTGAATCGCGGGACTCCTTGAGAATCGCCCGGACATCGTTCTCCGTCAGCCGCTTCTCGCCGACTTGGGCTCGATAGGTGTTGAAAATCTTCTCGACTTCGTTCGCTTTCGCCGTCATTTGGCGCAGCAAGGCAGGATCGACCTGCTTGCCGAGATACGCCAGGTGCAGCACCTCGATTTGTCGTCGCAAAGGGGGGTCATTAATCGGCCCGCCTTCCCGTACCGCCTGGAGTCGCGCAAAAGACGCCGGGTCCGCCAATACTGCGTTCAAAGCGTTCTCAGCTTCCTCCTTAGCCTTGAAATCCTCCTCGGACCCGCTCACGCTCGCTTTCCACCAAAGCCGTCCGACTTCAATCTCAAGTTCCTTTGCCCGAGCCAGATGCTCCTCGACAAAAGCCCGCGCCCCCTCGTCGCCGCCCGCGCCGTTCGAAGAGCAACCCACCGCCATCATCCCGAACGCCGCCAATCCCATCAACCAAGCCGACGAACCCGAAACCGGAAACACCGCAAGCGCCTCCCGAAGACAACCCAAAGCCTCGATATTCATGGAAGTGATTCTGCCACAAACGACCCGACGCCAGTAGAGACAAACACTCGTGTTTGTCCTAGTTTTCAGTCAGGACAAGCTCTCGGCTTGTCCCTCGTGCCTGCCGCCGCTCTCGAACATCCCCTCGAATCTTCGCCGCTTGCGGCTTCGAGAACAACAAACCACCGTTCAAGCAGGCCCTCAACTGCTTCGGCCCCCAAGGGAATTCCATGATGCCGGAGCGGGAGTGGCTTCCGTGCCCGAGCAGGACGTGCCCCAGCTCGTGCGCCATGATGTGGCCGAGTACTACGGGCTCCGAGTAAAACCTGCCCCGGCTCTTCGGCGCATGGCGGCGATCAGCTCGCTGACTCGATGGTGGAACACGTTGGCGACCGTTCCGAACCGCTGATCCCTGGAGGGCACGGCGTAACCGAACGTTTTCCCGGTCACGGGCACTCTTGACGCCATCGCTTCCGGCATGATTCGCAATACGAGGTCGGTCGAGGTGATGATTCTCTTGCAGTCCGGGTCGGTAGGTTCACCGGGCCTTGACGCGCAGCGGATCCAGCGAGTAGGAACACCCGCTTTGGAGAAAACCCGCTCCGCATGGCCGCGAGCCTGTTCGTAGTCGGCATCCGGCAAGCGGGCATAGTCATAGACGCGGATCGTCAGCGGCTCGGCCGTCCCGTCGACGCCTTCACGAGGCTTGGCGGTCAGGTCCGAGCTGAAAGCGGCCATAGCCGCCGATGCGAAAACAAGATACGTGGAAAACCGATTCACGGCACTCACCTCCCGGGGTTGGTGAGACCGAGAATGCGTCAGGTCGGGCCGCTAGTCCATGGACAGGGACTGAGTCCTATCCGGAACGGAGCCGGAATCGAGGTGGACAGATAAGGCCTTGAAATAAAGTAGGTTAGACATCTCCCCGGACAGCCCTTACCGGTCGATTTCGTCCTCGGCGAGCAGCGACAGGTGACGGATTGGGCGTTGCCCGGCCCTGTTGGCGAGCCCTCCGAATGGAAACGACGAGGAAGAGGCAGGGGATCCGAGCGGGTTTCCGAGGATTGTTCTAAACTTGGGGCATCGATTTTGGAGAAGGGTGGGGAATTCCGAGTTAGTTCGTTTTGGCTCCTTTGAGCTTGACCCGGCGTCGGGCGAGCTACGCAAGGCCGGCACTCGGGTCAGGTTGCAAGAGCAGCCGTTTCAGGTCTTGTGGGCGCTGGTTGAGCGGCCGGGCGAAGTCGTCACCCGCGAGGACCTCCGCAAACGTCTCTGGTCCGGCGACACTTTCGTCGAATTCGACGACGGATTGAACACCGCCGTCCGCAAAATCCGCCAAGCCCTGGGAGACTCGGCCGACAATCCGCGTTTCGTCGAAACGCTGCCGAGGCGCGGTTACCGCTTCATCGCGCCGTTGGACCACCCCCGGAACCTCTCGGGCCCCAGTGGGCCGCCTCCCGACGCACCCGAAGCGACGCCCGGAACGCGCAAACGCGGGCTTTCAAGGCCGCGCTTCGGATGGTTCACGGCAGCAGCCGCCGCGGTCCTCGCGGCACTGCTGTGGTGGGGATATTTCGCCCCTTCCGACACCACGGCACCCGCCGGCGCCATGACCATGGCCCCTCTCACGAGCTACCCCGGGACGGAAAGATATCCGAGCTTCTCGCCGGACGGCGAACGGGTGGCTTTCGCCTGGGACGGAGAGAGCCGGGATAACTTCGATATCTACATTCAGAACATCGGTTCGCATGGTCCGCCGGTGCGCCTGACCACCGACGCCGCGCATGACCTCAGCCCGACTTGGTCTCCGGACGGCGACTTCATCGCTTTCGCGCGAACATCCGACCCCTTCGCTCTTCTTCCCGCCGGCGTTGCCATTCAATGCGAGATTTTCGTGATGCCCGCGATCGGGGGACCACCGCGGAAGGTGGCCGAGTCGTCCTTTCCGCGGATCGCCTGGCTGTCGGACGGCGAATCGTTTCTTGGGAGTCTGCGACCGGCTCCCGACGAGCCGCCGGCCTTGTTTGTCTTCTTCGCGAATGGCGTGAAGAAGCAGCTGAGCCGGCCGCCCGCGGGCTCTTTGGGAGACTTTTTGCGGGCGGTGTCTCCCGATAGGCGGTCAGCCGTTTTCTTTCGCTCGCTGGGCACAAATGTCTCGGTGTTGTTGAGCGTGGATGTTCAAGCGGATTTCACACCCCAGCGCCCCCCGACCGAGTGGACATCAACGATAACGATGGCCGCATTCCCGCAAGCCACTTGGTCGCCTGACGGGCGTGATTTGATCGTCGGTTCACTGATGGGCCAACTGGCTCGTTTGTCCCGACCGGGCGGCGACCCCGTCGCTTTACCCCTCACGGCGACGTATGTGATCGATCCCGATGTCTCGGCGAAGGCAAACAGGCTCGTCTTCAGCCGCCTAACCTGGGAGGCAAATCTTGGTGTCCTGCGACGAAAAAGCGCCGAGGTCGGCTTTGGTCAAACGGAGACGTTTCCGTCTTCGACTCTCTGGGACTCCTCCCCCCATTACTCCCCCGACGGCAAGCGCGTCGCGTTTACTTCCGCGCGAACGGGGTTACGAAGCATTTGGGTCAGCGAAGCAGACGGTTCCGGCGCGACGCTGCTGCACACTTTCGGATCCAATATGGCGGGTTCTCCCCGCTGGTCGCCCGACGGCCGGCGGATCGCCTTCGATTCGCCTGTTGAGGGGACCTTTGACATCTATGCTATGAACGTCTCCGGGGGCAAGCCACTCCGGCTCACCGGCGGGCCCGCTTTCGACCACATACCGAGGTGGTCGGCGGACGGCCGGTGGCTGTACTTCACCTCGAAACGATCCGAGCGTTCGGAGATTTGGAAGGTTTCGGCCGCGGGGGGTGAGCCGCGACAGGTCACGCGAAATGGGGGAACGCTGGCGTTGCCGTCGCCGGATGGAGCATTCTTGTATTACCTCAAAGACGAGAATCTCCCCTACAATCAGCACTCGCAACTGTGGCGGATGCCGATCGAGGGCGGCGCAGAGCAACTAATAATCGAGCGCGTCTTTTCTCGTAACTTCGCGGTAACCGAGAAGGGAATCTACTTCATGCAGGGACCCGAGGGAGGTTCGGCGGTCGAGGGCTTCGCCGTGCTCTACTTCGATCTTGCCGGAGGAGAAATTCGCGCGTTGACGACTCTGCGGCCCGAAACCCAGCCTTTCTACGGCTTCACGGTTTCACCCGACGAACTGACGATCTTGTACACGTATCGAGACGCCATCGGCGCTGATTTGATGTTGGTCGAAAACTTCCGCTGACGTGGCGTGAGCCTCCAGGCTTGCCGCGAACCGAGTCATCGGTTCGTGTCCGCGAATGCGCGAGATCTTGCGCAACGGCTTTCGAAGACACGCCCCGATGACTCGGGGCGCGGCAAGCGTGGACGCTCACGCCACATCAAGGTCGTTCGCAGGCTCCCGAAAGCGCTATAATTCTCTTGATTTCCAACCGCAAGCCGTGAATCGCGAATGGACGTGGGGAGAGGTCCGGCGCTTCGATGCCCGATTCGATTGAAATTTCGAAGGTAGTGCGGTTTGAGACCTTCGAAGTGAACGTGAAGACGGGCGAGTTGCGCAAGGGCGGCGTGAAGATTCGTCTGCCGGAGCAGGCGTTTCAAGTGCTGGCCGCGCTGCTCGAACGCCCCGGCAAGCTCGTCACGCGCGACGCCCTCCGAGAACGGCTTTGGCCCGACGGAACCTTCGTCGATTTCGAAGACGGCCTCAATACCGCCGTCAGGAGATTGCGGCGGGCGCTGGGTGATTCCGCCGACGAGCCTCGCTTTATCGAAACCCTGCCGCGCCGCGGCTATCGCTTCATCGGACCGGTCGAATTACTCGACCCGGCGGGCCAAGTCGTCGGGCTGCCCGAAGGCGCGGGGGACGAGCGCACCGTTGCCCACTACCGCCTACTCAAAAAACTGGGCGAGGGCGGCATGGGCGTCGTCTACAAAGCCCTCGATACGAAACTCAATCGCCCGGTCGCGCTGAAGTTTCTCGCGCCGCGGCTGACGCTTGACCCCGAAGCCAAGAAGCGCTTCCGGCGTGAAGCCCAAGCCGCCGCCGCGGTCGATCATCCGAATATCTGTACGGTCTACGAAATCAACGAGGTCGATGGGCAGATCTATATCGCCATGGCCTTTATCGAAGGTCCAAGCCTCGACAAGAAAATCGCGGGCGGTCCTCTGCCGCTCGACGAAGCCTATGACATCGCGATCCAAACCGCGCAGGGCCTGCACGCCGCGCACGAAAAAGGCGTGGTTCACCGCGACATCAAGGGCGCGAACATTCTGCTCACCACCGATGGTCAAGTCAAAATCGCTGACTTCGGCCTGGCGCAGCTCGCCAGCCCCGACCAACTGACAAAGACCGGCACGACGCTCGGCACGCCGGCCTATCGTTCGCCTGAACAAGCACGCTGGGAGAAGCTGGACCGCCGCACCGACATTTGGTCGCTCGGCGTGGTGCTGTATGAGATGGTTTGCGGGCAATTGCCTTTTCGGGGTGGAGTCGAGCAGGCCGTCATGCACGCCATCCTGCACGCCGACCCGGAACCGCTGACCGCAGTGCGAACAGGCGTTCCGATCGAGCTCGACTATCTGGTCGACAAGGCGCTGGCGAAAGAGCGCGACGAGCGTTATCAGCACGTCGATGAGGTGCTGGTCGATTTGCGCACGTTGCGGAAGGAACAACCGAGCGGTGCAGAGCGACTGCGAACCACTCCCGGCACGCCTCGTTCCCGTCCCCGGCACCGGCGAAAAAGATCGATCAAGGCATGGGCCGGTGTGGCCGCGGCGGTTGTTCTGGCGATTGCGGGTGCGGCCGCCTGGAACCTTCTACGCACCACCGAGCCGCCCCTCGAACCCCTACAGCCGGTTCCGCTCACCAGTTACCCGGGCGAGGAAGCCGGCCCCACATTTTCCCCCGACGGCGATCGAGTGGCCTTCTGGTGGAACGGGGAGCAACCGGACAATTCCGACATCTACGTCAAACTCATCGGGCCCGGTCCGCCTCTGCGACTCACTACCGATCCGGCCCAGGATCACAGTCCCGCCTGGTCACCGGACGGCCGCTACATCGCCTTTCTCCGGGGACCTCCCTCGGACCGAAATAAGAAGGGGCTCTATCTGATTTCCGCGCTCGGCGGGACAGAGCGCAAGCTGGCTGAGACCCGGACACCCCTCTACATCCGTTCCATGGGTACCTGCCTGAACTGGTCTCCGGACAGCCGTTGGCTGGCCGTGTGCGATCGGGAGGATGATTCGCTCGGGCCGTTGGGCATATTTTTGCTCTCGGTGGATTCCGGCGAAAGGCGAAGACTGACCTCGCCGCCCGCCGAATCGACCGAGGGTGACGCGGACCCCGTCTTTTCTCCAGACGGCCGCTCGCTCGCCTTCACGCGGTTCGGCGGCGGGATCGTCAACGATCTCTACCTGCTGGATCTAGGCGACGATCTGACCCCAAAAGGCGAGCCGCGGCGGCGGACCTTTACGGAGCACCCTACCCTCAGTCCTGTTTTCACCTCCGACGGTCGCGACCTTGTCTTCTCTGTCGGCGCTCTAGGCGGCGCGGGCCTTTGGAAAGTTTCAGTGTCCGGGGATGCGCCGCCCGAACGGCTGCCGTTCGGGGAGCGCGGGGCTTTCCCGGGAATCTCCCGTCGCGGGAACCGGGCGGCGTATACATCGTTTGAGGCGAACCTAAACATATGGCGTCTCAATCTTCCCAATACCGATGGCGCGACCGGCACGGCGGTCAAGTTCATTTCTTCTTCCCGGGCGGACTTTGAGCCGGAATATTCTCCCGACGGCAACCGCATCGCGTTCATGTCGAATCGCTCCGGCAGCTACGAGATTTGGAAGTGCGACAGCGACGGTTCGAACCCCGTGCAGTTGACTTCGTTTGGCGCCACGTTGACGAACGCCGCCCGTTGGGCTCCCGATGGGAAGAGTATCGTGTTTGGCTCCGATGCCGAAGGGCATCTCGATGTCTACGTAGTCAGCGCCGAAGGCGGTGCGCCGTGGCGCTTG
Organism: Bryobacterales bacterium; assembly: GCA_965238125.1. GTDB lineage: Bacteria > Acidobacteriota > Terriglobia > Bryobacterales > UBA6623 > UBA6623. The sequence continues at coordinate 4,486,033 of OZ250179.1, forward strand.
ACGAGCAATCCGGCGACAGACTACCACCCGGCTTGGTCGCGAAGCGGGAAGTGGATCTACTTTATGTCAAACCGCAATGGAGATAACCAGTATTTCAGGATGCCGGCGGAAGGAGGCCCCGCCCAGGTGGTTACGGCCGGGGCGGGCATAGCGATGGAGTCTCCCGACGGCAAATGGTTTTACTTTCCGCGGGGCGCCCACCAAGCCTTGTGGAGAATCCCGGTCGAGGGAGGCGAGGAAGAACAAATCCTCGACGCGACGCACATGGCTTTCTTTGATGTCGTCGAGGACGGGGTTTATTTCATTCCCCCGTCCACTCCGGAAGCCGGTTTTTCGCTCCAATTCCTCCGCTTTGCCACGGGCGCGGTCGAGCCGATTTATGACTTCGAGAGACAGCCGGTTGGCCCCGTGAGCGCCGCCCCCGACGGCCGATCGATTCTCTTCGGCCTGATGGACGAAATGAGGGCGGACATCATGCTGGTCGAAAATTTCCGCTGAGGGGTAGTTTGGGTTGGGCGGAAAGGCCGTTGTCGCGGCCGCTGACGGGGCCGGTTCCGGGTTGTGGCGGAGTGATGCGCCATATCCGGCACTTCCAAGGCACGGCGCGAGTTTCACACAGACTCCCTGTGGGGCTTTTACCGTCACAGGTTCCCCACCCAGGGCTGATCGCCCCGGGATATTATCCGATGCCTCTTTGGGGCTGATTTACGGTAAACTTTCAGTTCTCGTAAAGCTCCATCAGTGACAAGGGCCACCATGAGTATCTCGCCCGCGAAAGTGATCCTGGTGGGTGCACTGTGCCTTCTACCGATATCCCCCGCGGCGGCGCAGAGCATCACCGGCACGATTGTCGGGCGCGTGACTGACCCCAGTGATGCTGTCGTGATTGGCGCGAGCGTGCGGGCGATCAATGTGGCAACGGGAGCAGTGGACGCCGCCACGACCGACGACAGCGGCTTCTACCGCATACCGCATCTGTTGCCGGGGGAATATTTTGTCGAAGTCGAGGCGCCCGGTTTTCAGACGGCGAAGGTCTCCGCACAGCGTCTTAGCCTGGCCGATAATCTGCGGCTGGACATCCAACTGAAACTTGGGACAGCTACTTTCTTTGTCGAGGTCGAGGAAATAGCCAGCGAGGTGAACACGGAGGACGCCCAACTGGGCAAGGTGATGCGCGACATCGGGGTGCTGCCGGTGCTTTCGACCGCTGACGGCCGGAATGTGCTTGAACTGGCATCTACTCAGCCGGGCGTCGCCCCCGCCTCCGGGCTCTTCCGGAATTCCTTCAACGGCCAGCGGAACCGGCAAAACCACGTTGTCGTCGACGGAGCAACCACGAACCTTTCAGCGAATAACATGGCCGTTACTGCCGCCGTGATTTCGCCGAATGCCGTGGACGAGTTCCGGGTAGTGACAGGCCCGATGAAGGCCGAGTATGGCAGAAACTCAGGCGGCACCCTGATCCTCACGACGAAGTCAGGCGGGAACGAGTTCCACGGCATGGCGACCGTAGTCTTCCGCAACCGGGCACTCAACGCCGTCCCTTTCTTTCAGAAATCCGTTCCCGGCGGAACGCCCAAGACCTTTCCTGACGGGCTTCCCCGCAAGCCTCCTTAGCCAGGATTTCCATTTTGGCCCTGGCACGGTCACAGGATACACCCCCGCTGCGCCGAATACCACGTCTTTTCGCGCTGAACCCTGCACATCACCTCCGCCGGTAGGCGCCAGGGCTCGTCCGTCCGCTCACAGACGTTGATTGAGCGGACTGAACGGCGCTCCGGCCGACACTGCTCCCTGCGAAACCTTTTTGGAGCCAAAAACTGTTGATCCTCGCCCGGGCAACGCTACCCACCCGGCACAGGCAGCGCCCAGATCCTATGCAGCATGTCACCGAACAGCCGCCGGTTCAGATGCCCCTCCGCCAGCAGCAACCAGTAGTAGCGAGCATGCTTGACCAGCCGACCGCCGGTCTTCATCAACCTGTGTTGCAAACTCGTTAGCGACCAGCTTTTGATTCGCTGCGGCAGCCCTAGCCGCCGCCACAGGTTGCCCAGGTTGTAGGCCCGCACGCTGAGTTGCAGCCGTACCTCGTTGGCTCGGAAGCGGTGACACGACAAGCGGGTCCAGTGCGTGGCCTGTTTGCCTTCTTTGATCCACTGCTCCGCCGTGCCGCGCTTGTTGTAGAACCGCACGACCGAGCGGCTCGGCAAGCTCATGCTCGTCACGACAAATCCGACGCGCGGGAATAGTTCGCCCTGGTGATGCTCGACCTTGGCGACAACTCGCCTTGCCTTCGACCAGCTCTCGGCCTGATAGCGAAAACTCTTGTAGCGTACTAGGGGCTTGGCGTTCGGCCTGCCCGGTGGCCGAAACAGGATGTCCTCGATCTCCAGCTCCAGGCTCTTGTTCGCCGGGATGCGAATCACGTAGTCCACGCCGCGCTCCTCCATCGCCTCGTAGATCTCGGGCTTGGCGAAGGCGGCGTCGGCGCGGAACGTCACCTGTTTGCCCTCCGCCTGTTGTCGTTCGATCTCCGGCAGCTCGTAGCAGCTCGTCCCTGTTTGTCCTCGGCGCTAGCAGTCGCACGCTTGCCGTTGCCGGGACGCAGCTTCGCGCCTAGGCAGTCGCCGTGCTGGTTGAACAGCAACAGCGGGTGATAGCAGAGGGACTCGAAGTGTCCGTTGTAGGCACTGCCTTCCTGTTGGCCGTGGACGGGGCTCTCCGTGGAGTCCATGTCGAGCACCACGCGGTCTGAACCGTCGGGAGCTTCGGCTTGCGCGACCAGCTCCCGGTTCACTGCCATCAGCCCCAGCAAGTTCTCTTCGCTCGCCAGCATCTCCGTCTCGAAGCCATGCAGCGTCGAGGTCAAGGCTGCTCCGCGATCCCAGTTCCTCTTCGAGCCGATCAAGCGAAAGGTCGGATCGGCGGATACTCGAACGGCGTCATTGAGGTCCTCGTAGCCAGCGAGTCGGCTGTAGACCGACTGCCGCAGCAGATCGGCCAGCGGGAACTTCTTGTTCAAGCCTTGTCGCGAGTCGCTGAGATGCTCGTCGATCAGCTTCCCGAGTCCGAGTCGTTCATCCAGTTCGCGAACGAGAATCAGACCGCCATCCGAGGTGACTCGCGATCCTTGGAAATCGACTTTGAGAAATCCATTGAACGTGAGCTGAAACGGCTTGTTTTCTTTTTCACCCATCGGGTGTTGACCTCCATGGCGTCCTTATCGGGCTCTAGCCCCTATCAATAAAGACGCTGAAGGTCGCTGGATGGTCTGAAGCTCATACATCAAATTGAAAATGCGGGCTTATAGCAGCCTCGACTTCGATGTCAATCTGGGCGGGCCGATCCAGCGGAACAAGACCTTTTTCTTCGCCTCCTATCTGGGTTTCCGGCGGCGCACAGAACTTCCCAGCACTGCGACTGTCCCCAACGACGGCGAGCGTCAAGCTATCGAGACGTTCGGAACGGCGCAAGCTCGGACGCTGCTTGCGCTGCTGCCACGCGCCACCGAAGGCAACACCCTCTTTAGCGGCCTGCGAAACGACCTCGATCGCGACCAGGTCCTGTTCAAGATCGATCATCATTTCAGTGCAGCGAACCGCCTGGCAGTCACGTATTTCCGCGAAGATGCGAGAGGAATAGGAACCTTTCCCGCAGTGCCTGTGCCGGGTTTCGAATCGCGAAACGAGAGTCGAAACCAAAACCTGATCGTGCGCGACACACACTCGTTCGGCCCGAATCTATTTCACGAGTTCCGGGCGGCACTCCAGCGGGTTCACGCGGATTTCGGGACTCCCGCGAATCCGATCTCACTGAGCAGTTTAGGCTTGGACGCCATCGTTCCCGACATCCCCGAGAAGCAATCGGCGCCGTTCGTTGTCATCGCGGGCTTCGCGGTGTTCGGGGACCTCGGTTTTCCTGCAGAGCTCACCGATACCACCTTTCAATTCGTCGATAACGTGAGTTGGACCCGCGGTCGGCACGCCGTCAAGTTTGGGGGGAACTTCAACTTAACCCCGCATTTCCAATTTGATTCAGACCTCTCGACCTTCCGGCGGCCTTGAGCGTCTTTATTCATAGGGGCTAGAGCCCGCTGAGGACGCCATGGAGGCCAACACCCAATGGGTGAAAAACAAACCAAGCCATTCCAGCTAAGTTTCAACGGCTCGTTGAAAGTCGATTTCCAGGGATCGCACGTCACTTCCGACGGTGGCCTGATTTTGGTTCGCGAACTGGACGAACGGCTCGGTCTCGGAGAACTGATTGACGAGCATCTCAGCGACTCCCGGCAAGGCACCAACAAGCAGTTCACGCTCGCTGATCTGTTGCGGCAGTCGATCTACAGCCGCTTGGCAGGCTACGAGGACGTCAACGACGCCGTCCGAGTGTCGGCTGACCCGACGTTTCGCTTGATCGGCTCGCAGAAGATCTGGGATCGCGGTGCGGCCTTAACCTCGACGCTGCACGGCTTCGAGACGGAGATGCTGGCGAGCGAAGAGAACCTGCTGGGGCTGATGGCGCTGAACCGAGAGCTGGTCGGGCAAGCGGAGGCGTTCGACGACTCCGAGCGGGTCGTTCTGGACATGGACTCCACCGAGAGTCCGGTCCATGGCCAACAGGAAGGCAGTGCCTACAACGGACACTTCGAGTCGGTCTGCTACCACCCGTTGCTTTTGTTCAACGGTCATGGTGATTGCCTCGCTGCCAAGCTGCGTCCCGGCAACGTGCACAGCGCCGAGGACTGGGATGAGCTATTGTTGCCGGAGATCGAGCGCCAACAGGCTGCGGGCAAGCAGGTCGCCTTCCGGGGCGATGCCGCCTTTGCCAAGCCGGAGATCTACGAGGCGCTGGAGGAGCGCGGCGCGGACTACGCGATCCGCATTCCGGCCAATAAGAACCTGGAGCTGGAGATCGAAGACATCCTGTTTCGTCCGCCGGGGAGGCCCGGCCGCAAGCCGCTAGTGCGCTACAAGAGATTTCGCTATCAGGCGGAGAGCTGGAAGGGGCCGAGACGAGTTGTCGCCAAGGTCGAGCACCACCAGGGCGAGCTATTCGCGCGCGTCGGTTTTATCGTGACGAACATGAGCTTGCCAAGCCGGTCGGTGGTGCGTTTCTACAACAAGCGCGGCACGGCGGAGCAGTGGATCAAAGAAGGTAAGCAAGCGACGCACTGGACGCGGCTGTCGTGCCATCGCTTCCGGGCGAACGAGGTGCGCTTGCAGTTAAGCGTGCCGGCCTACAACCTGGGCAACCTGTGGCGGCGACTCGGGTTGCCGCACAGGATCAAGACGTGGTCACTGACGAGCTTGCAGCAGCGGTTGATGAAGACGGGCGGCAGATTGGTCAAGCACGCGCGGTACTACTGGGTGCTCTTGGCCGAGGGACATCTGAACCGGCGGCTGTTTGGCGACATGCTGCGGAGGATCTGGGTGCTGCCTGTGCCGGGTGGTTAGCACCGCACTTGGCGAATGCGAAATCTGTGTACTGAGGACGGAAGCTCGGAGGGGTGTCTGCGAAATTGACTTCGCAGCGGCGGATCAGCCCCCATGAGGGGCAAGAAGGGGGCTCGATCGGTCCCGCCTCAGCCGCCGCCTCTTTCGGGTGGAGAAATGGTTGCGCTTCGCCGGGTGAGGGTGTAGACTCGTGCCGTCAGAGGAGCCAAATCGGAAATCCTGGTTAATACCTTTCAATGCCACGCCCAACTCATTCAACAACGGATTCATTTTTGTCGACGGCAGCGGCACGAGAGCATCCATCGTTCCCGCCATTGAGGGACTCTCGGCGCCGTTGAGCGACTTTGCCAACGGCTTCGCTACCGTCTTTCAGCAGGGCTCGAAAGCACTTCACGGTGGCCGCACGTGGTCCGCGAACCTGTTTCTCCAGGATGACTGGAAGCTCACAAGCAACCTCACTTTGAATCTCGGGCTGCGCTGGGAATACAACACGGCTTTGACGGATTCAAGAGACCGCGGAACTGCCTTGCGGCCAGGCCGACAGTCCGAGGTTTTTCCGGATGCGCCGGTAGGTTTGGTTTACCCCGGCGACGCGGGGGGTTTCACGCTCCACCTACGGAGAGGACTGGAACAACTTCGCTCCGCGTTTCGGTTTTGCCTGGGACGTTCTCAAGAACGGACGGCTTGCCCTGCGGGGCGGCTACGGCCTGTTCTATGACCTTCACAACTTCGATCTGACATTCGGTCTGGTCAGGGCGCCCCCGTACGCCATTCAGCCGCTGGTACTTTTCACGGACTATGCCAATCCTTGGGAGGGGTCGCGGATCAATCCGATTCCACAACCCTTTCCACATGTTCCTCCGGAGCCCGGTGGGCACTTTGACTTTGCTGCGGTGGCCCCGGTCAGCTTCCAGGGAATTGATCCCACTCTGCGCACGCCTTACGGCCAGCAGTGGAGCCTGCAAATGCAATACGAGTTGCGGCCCAACTGGCTCCTGGAGGTGGGCTATGTGGGATCCAACGGGGTCAAACTCTATAACGTGCAAGAGGCCAACGCGGCCGTGGCCGGTCTGGGGGCTAACGCCGGCAACACTGATTTCCGTCGCGTCCTGAATCAGGACCATCCCCAGAACCCGCAGTTTGGAGGCGCGGTCTTCGGAAGCATCCCGCTTTTTCGAAGCGACCGCAACTCCAACTACAACGGCCTGCAGGTGAATCTCACCAAGCGGTTTTCCGGCGGGTTGCAGATGACCCACGCTTACACTTGGTCCCACGCCATCGATTCGGGATCGGACCAGCTCATCAATGACCGACCGGATGACGGAAAGGCCTTACGGGGTCATGCCGACTACGATCGCCGCAATATGTATGTGGGAACCTATGTCTACGAACTTCCGTGGTATCAGAGCCAAACCGGACCGCTGGGCAAGTTCTTGGGAGGCTGGGGAGTATCGGGCGTGACGACGATTCGCAGCGGCGCTCCGTTTGCGGTGACGGAGCCCAGCGACCGCTGCCTGTGCGGGGTCAACCTCGTGCAAACCCCCGACTACATCGGCGGCGAAATCGCCTTTCACGACCCCCGCTCGACGAATGCGGTTCCCGGCCGGCCGAATTCCTGGTTCGACGGCACGGGCGGCGGGACCCCCACCGCGGAGACCAACCCCTATTTTCGCCGGGTGGGATCCGCGCCGGTTTATGAGCTGGGGGCAGGGCGCTTCGGCAACTTCGGGCGAAACGTCTTGCGCGGTCCCGGATTTGTGGACTGGCAGCTTTCCGCGTTCAAGCGCACGAAAATCACCGAAAGCCAGAGCTTGGAATTCCGCGCCGAGTTTTTCAATCTCTTCAATCAGGCCCAGTTTCGAAACCCGGTGGGCGACATCGGGTCGGTGAACTTCGGCCGCGTGCTCGAGACGCTTGACCCGCGCCTGATTCAGTTTTCGCTGCGCTATATGTTTTGAAGGTTTGAGGGGTTTTTCGGGTGCGCGCGCGACCCTGTGTTGGCTTGGCTCATCGCTTGCGCTCGGGGCTCTGATTCAAGACCGCAGGATCGATTCTATCGAGCTGATCATACAACTCACTGGCTGGCCATCGATCAAAACACCGTATAGATGAAGGGAGCCAGCGCCGAACTCTGTGCGAAAACCAGCAATACTCCGAGCAGCAGCAGAGTAATCACGATCGGCAGCAACCAGAGCTTCTTGTTCTCCTTGAGAAAGAGAACGAACTCGGCGATCACCGCCAGTTTGCTCATGATTTGCTCCGACCCTTGAATTGCGATCAGGGTGAGACAAGCTGAGAGCTTGTCTCAACTGTTGGCTAGGACCGGCACGAGTGCCGGTCGCTACCCGGCCGCGGACTCGATTCGCGGGCGACCCCAACCCGATCCCGATCACTCGCCAAACGCCGCATCAAACGCCAGATTCGACGGCGCGAAGTCCACGCGTTTCGTGAACTCGCAAGCCTCGGTCGCACCACGCTCGCGCTCCATGCCGCTGTCTTCCCACTCGATCGACAGAGGACCGGTATAGCCGATGTGGTTGAGGGTGCGGATGATCTCTTCGAAATCGACGCCGCCGTGTCCCAGCGAACGGAAATCCCAACCGCGATCCGGATGCCCGAAGCTCAGATGCGATCCCAAGATACCCGTGCGGCCGTCCAACTGCCGCGCCGAGTCTTTCATGTGAACGTGATAGATGCGGTCGTTGAACTCCTGCAGAAACCGAACTGGGTCGACCATTTGCCAGTGCAGGTGGCTCGGGTCGAAATTGAAACCGAACGCCTCGCGCCCGCCGATCGCGTCGATCGCGCGTTGCGCCGTGACGATATCGAAAGCGATCTCGGTGGGGTGAACTTCGAGGCCGAAGCGGACTCCGCACTCGTCAAACACATCGAGGATGGGGTTCCACTTGTCGGCGAAATCTTGGAAGCCGGCGTCGATCATTTCATCCGACACCGGAGGAAAACTGTAGAGCAGGTGCCAGATCGACGACCCGGTAAAACCGTTGGCAACCCTGAGGCCCAGATTTTTCGCCGCCCGCGCGGTGTTCTTCATCGCCTCGGTCGCCCAAGCACGCTGCCCCTCGGCGTCGCCGGCCAATTCAGGCGGCGCGAAGATATCCGAACGCCCATCATTGTTCAAATCGCAAACCAACTGCCCGGCCAGGTGGTTCGAGATGGCGAAAAGCTGCAAGTTGTGCTTTTCGAGAATCGCCTTTTGTTGCTCGCAGTAGGCCGGGTCTTCGGCGGCCTTGAAGACGTCCATGTGGTCGCCCCAACAAGCCAACTCCAGCCCGTCATACCCGAACCCGGCGGCCTTTTCGGCGAGCACTTCCAAGGGCAAATCCGCCCACTGCCCCGTGAATAGAGTTACCGGTCGCCCCATGTCTATTGATCCTCCTGAAAGTGCTCGGCGAGCCGCCGGACACGCCCCGAGGCCTGTTTACTGCCGTCCGCCAAAGATGTCCAATATGGGCACTGGTCCCCCGCCGGTGACCACTGTGGGCATCACGCCATTCCATTTCTCTATAGCTCGTCCCTGAACCTCGATTCGCCGCAATTCCAGTAAATCCGACGTTATCTGTGCTCTTTGGAGCTCCAGTCCCTTGGCTTCAGCTTCGGCTCTGGTGACTGCCTGTTGCGATTCAAACTCCACCCGTCGCAAGGAGTTCTCCGCCTCCAGAGCCTGTTGGACCGCTTTCACCTTTGCCTCGATGGACTCCTGGAAGGTTTGCGAGAACTGAAAGTCCGTGATGGAGATTTGTACAACTAGGATACCAGGGGCACGTAACCTTTCCGCCATCAAATTTTGAAGTTCATCTTTCACCTGTGGCCTTTGTGTGATCAACTGCTCGGCGTCGAAATCGGCCGTGGTAGATTTGACCGCTTCCTGGATGTACGGCTGAATGACCCGGTTTTCATAATCCTGCCGCATGTCTTGATAAATTGTCCCCACTCTGCCGGGATCCAACTGGTAGTTCAAGGTGACTTCCGTGGTCACCTGTTGCAAGTCCTTGCTAAGAGCCGACACGGCAGCCGTGTATTTCTGAAGCTGGGTTGACATCAGAGCTACCTCTTCGGCGAAAGGAATCTTGAAATAGAGACCTTCATCTTTAATCTCGTCGGTCACGGCTCCAAAACGCAGCAAGACGCCTCGTTGTCCCGCGCCGACTATCCCGGTGCTTCCCATTACCACAATGAGGCAGGCAATCAAGACCGCGATAGCCGCGATCTTTTTACCCAACCCTGGCGGAATTCTAAAATCCCCAAAGTCTCCACTAGAGTACTGTGCCATCGCTATCTCCTTTTATGCGGAATTTTCAATTTGGATCTTGCGCTCCTCAACTCTACTCCCATGCCCTCGCCGGCCGGCAACCCAGCCTCGAAGCTTTGTAGACGCGAGGTGAGCGCCCCGCCCCGATCCCGGTTCTTCTTCGAGCCGAGCAAGCGAAACGTCGGACCGACGGAAATGCGGACGGCATCGTTGAGCCAGGGTTTCCAATTTGGCCATCCCAGCATCCGTTAGGTTAGTCGAACCAGGGCCGCGGTGCAACAGTTTCCTCGCGGGCGTGCCGGCTTCCGCGGCCGAATCGCCGCGTGCGCCGCCGAAAATCGTCGGGCGGTCCGCAGCTCCGGCTTTCTCGGGCCGATAAGAAGTGGGAAGCGGACGCGCTCCAACGGCGTTGGTTGCCGTCGTCCCGGATGAAGGAGGCCATCGTGCCGATTCCCCGCTCTCAAAACCGCCGCAGCGTAACCATGATCGAAAGCGCCTTAACGCTTTCGCTGCTCATCTTCGTCCTCATCGGCATTGTCGATATCGGCACGGTGCTCTTTACCTACCAAGGTTTGGTCCAACGGGCTCACGCCGGCGCGCGCTACGCCGTCGTTAACGCCTACGACGAAGAAAAAATCAGGAATGTGGTCGCGTATGGGAGCCCCGACGGCGGGGGCTCGATCCTCGGTTTGCATCCGGAAATGGTGGAGGTCGTCGTCGAAGACATCGACAACCAAAACACCCGGATCGTCGTCGCCATCGGCAACTATCCGGTGCGCCTGTTCACGCCCTTCGTCGCCGGCAGCTTCAACCTCCCCCCCATCCTGGCCGTGCTGACAACCGAGAGCGAAGGCGCGACGACCTAGCCCGAGCCGAGTGCGGAGCGCGGGGATCGCCGGACATCCGCGGTCTTCCGATCGTGTGAATCCTCGCCTCAGCCGCGCGTCACCCACTGCCGCAAGAAACCGAGTTGTCCGACGTGATACGCCTCGTGACAGCCGAGAAAATTGATCATCCCGCGCACGCTCTTGTCGCGCACGGGAAAATCGCGCGGCGCGGGCGCGGAAAGCTCATCGTCGCTTAGCTCTTCAAAGCGGCGCATGAGGACCTCGGTTGTCTCCGCCCACTTCGCCAGCACCTCGTCAGCGGAAGGAAAAGGCCGCGGATCGTCCGCTTCGGCGCCGCGATCGAACCGGTCGCCCCAGCCGTGGTCGACCGGACGGCCCAGAGCCCGAGCCAGATTGCAGCGGCTGACCGTGATATGCCCGGCGATCCAGATCATCGGGTTCGCTTGATCGTCGATCCGCTTCTCGACGGCGCCCTTGTCGAGCCCTTCGAGGAAATTCCCCACTCTCACCGAGCAGAAATCGTAAACTTGCGAGCTCGCGTCTATAACTTTGTCCATGGAGCGATTCTATCGAAAGATGCGGTCCGTCCGACACCCCGGCGGCGCCACTCCTCCGACCGGGCGGCCGCCCCATTGCGATTCCCGACCCGCGCTTGCTAGGATGCAAGGGCTTTAGCGGCCTATCCCAGGCCTTCCGTCGGAGGATTCAGAACATGACACCGCGCCGCAAAATCATTGTGAGCTTGACTCTCCCCGCCGCCTTGATCGCTTTTCTCGCCGGCAATTCCGGCGGTGACGCCGTTGCTCGAGAGACGGTAACGAAAGCCACCGTCGACGGCTGGATGACCGAATTGTCGAATTGGGGCCGTTGGGGTGAAGACGACACGCTCGGCGCGCTGAACTTGATCACGCCCGAAAAACGCGTGCAGGCCGCCGCCCTCGTCAAACAAGGTGTCTCGGTTTCCCTGGCCCGCAACGCCGAAACCGAAAAGGCCGCCGACAACCCCGACCCGTTCGTTTTCGAGATGACGGCGACCGGCGTCGACGCGACCCCCGAATTCCCCTTCTCCGTCGACCGTTACAGCGTGCTCTACCACGGCTATGCCCACACGCACATGGATTCGATTGGGCACATGTTCTATCAGGGCAAAATGTTCAACGGCCACTCGAAAAACGACGTCACCGTGGAAGGGGCCAAGCACTATGGCATCCACCACATGAAGCACGGCGTCTTCACGCGCGGCGTTTTAATGGATATCCCGCGGCTCAAGGGCGTGCCCTATCTGGAGCCCGGTACGGCCATCTACCCCGAAGACCTCGATGCCTGGGAGAAGAAGGCGGGATTCAAGGTTTCCAGCGGCGATGTGGTATTTATCCGCACCGGACGATGGAAGCTTCGGGACGAGAAAGGCGCATGGTCGCCCAGCGAAAAGGCCGCGGGCCTGTTTGCCTCGTGCGCCAAGTGGCTCAAGGAACGCGATGTGGCGATGCTCGGCAGCGACGCCGCCAGCGAAGTCGCGCCCTCGGGCGTCGACGGCGTCCCCCAGCCGATTCACCAATTGGTTTTGATCGCCATGGGAATGCCGATTTTCGACAACTGCGACCTGGAAGCGCTGGGCGAAGAAGCCGCCAAGCAAAACCGCTGGGAATTTCTAATCACCGCCGCGCCTATCCCCGTCGTCGGCGGAACCGGCTCGCCGCTCAACCCGCTGGCGACGTTCTAAGCCGGAGGTCAGACTCCTGGAAGTGGCTCACGCAAGTGGCTACCCTTGAAGCGACTTGCAGCGAGGTTACCCCCGCTTTTGCTTCGGCGGCGCGGCCGAGACACCGGTCAGCCCACCGCTGACGGTCAAGATTTCGCCGGTGATCCACGACGCATTGGCGCCGCAGAGGAACGCAACGGCGCCGGCGATGTCGCCGGGTTCGCCCCATCGGCCGAGCGGCACCGCCTTTCGCACTCGCTCGATCATCTCCTCTTCGCCGACGCCCAATCCGGCCGATCGCTGGGCCATGACCTTCTTGTTGAAATCGGTATAGACCGGGCCGGGGCTCACGGCGTTGACGCGGACCTGGTAGGGAGCGAGTTCCAGAGCCAACGTCTTGGTGAGGCTGATCACGGCGGCTTTCGAAGCATTGTAGGCCGCCACGAGCGCGGCGGGGCTTTGCCCGTTGATCGACGCCAGATTGACGATCGCGCCCGATTCTTGCTCCCGCATGAGGCGGCCCGCCGCGCGGCAAGTATGGAAGGTCCCCGTCAAGTTGACATCGATAACGCGCTGCCAACCGTCGTCGCTCAGCTCGACGGTGTGACAAACGTCTTGCCCCAGTCCGGCACTGTTGACGAGGATGTCGATAGCTCCTCGTTCGTTCGCAATCGAGGCGAACACATCATCGACCTGCGCGCTGTCGGTCACGTCCAGCCGACACGCGTCGGCTCCAAACCCCTGGGAGATCAACTCGTCCGCCACGGCGCGGACCTTCTCGATCTGCAAGTCGGCGAGGACGACATGCGCCCCCTCCGCCGCGAGCCGCCGGGTAATCCCCTCGCCCAGCCCTTGGGCAGCGCCGGTGACAACGGCGGTTTTGGCGGCAAGATTGCGGGGTGCCGGCATGATCGGCTTACGAAACGATTCTCACGCGTTGAGAGTAGATAGCTCTAAGAAAAAGAATGTTTCGACCAAGGAGAACGTATTGAGTGAGCATCAAGCCACCCGGCAAGAGAAGCGACAACCGACCGTGTCGTCGCGACAGAAGGAGGAACAGGGCCCGCGCGATACTTAACCCGGAGCGTGGCTTTAGTTCCTCTACACCGCCTCGCTCTTACCGCGTCGCGTAGAAAGAACGCTGGGGAGGCGAGTAGGACGAGCTTTCACCCACCTGCTGGAGAAACGGGAATTCAGCGACGTTGCGGTAGACCGGCCCGTGTTCCGTCACCGTGCTCTCGAACAGCACAAAATGGTCCGGCGAGATCACGCCGAACTCGCGGCTCGGCAAATCCTCGACAGCTCGGTAGAGATCGTCCACGACGATGTCTTCGCGTACGCGCGCCAGGGTCAGATGGGGATTATACGGGCGAACCTCCGGGGCAATGCCCAGCGTCTGCAACGTCGAATCGACGCGGCTCGCCAGTTGCCGCAACGCCGGGGTGTTTTCCGCGCCCGCCCAGAAGATCCGCGGCCGATGGGCGTTCGGGAAGAAGCCCAGCCCGGCCAACGGCACATTCAAGACCGGCTCGGTAGCCGGCAATCGAACCTGCTTGAGCTGATGAATCACCTCGTCCAAGCGCTTCGGCGACCACTCCCCGATATATTTCAACGTGAGGTGCATGTTCTCCGGGTGCACCCACCGCAAATGGGTGTGGGGCTGAAGGCGACGAATCAACTCGGTAAGAGAGACGACGACCTTGGAATTCAGTTCGAGCGCAACAAAAAGACGCATAGGGATCTGCCTTCGCCAAACCGGCCGGTCGGCGGCGCGAACCGGCTCTAATTCTGCTTTTTCTTTCCCGTGTGGACCGAATGCTGCTGTTGCGGCAACTCCAGTGTGACGGTGTAAGTTTGATCGATTTCGCTGAGTTCCAGCCGCTCCCCATAGGTTCGGTAGCCCTTGGCGATCACTTGAATGAGTACATGCCCTTGTTTGATCGGAGGGAGCGGCGCCGTCCCTTCCTGACTGGTCCGCAACTCGAAGCTACGGCCGATTTTCTTGAGCTTTTTTCCTTTGAGCGTGCGCACCAGCACACTCGCCCGAGCCACCGGAACTCCTTCGACGTCCTGCACAATCACACGCAGACTAGTCCGCTCCTTCTTGGCCTGCCCGGGAGCCGGATAAAGGATGAGAAGAAGCAGCGGGAGCAGGAAAGTGACAATCGCCTTCATCGGGACCTCTATATTTGCGAATTCACGAAAGAATCGGCGGTCAGAAGATGAAACTCAACGCGCCGCGATAGCTGCGAATCGCTTGCAGCAAATACATTTGCCGGCCATCCATGGTCGGTATCGGCACATAGCCCGCCTTGAGCAAATTCCGGAAGTCGGCCGTCGCCTCGAATTTCCCCGGCAACGAGCCGCCGACCCGGATCGGCTGCCGAATCACGATGTTCAATCCCGGGTCCGAACGCGCCGCGAAGTCATTGTAGAGGTCGGAGGCGATCACCGCCTGCCGACTCAGCCATTGGTAAGAAGAGGTGATATGGGTGCCCGACCGCGGCGCTTCCAGCGAAACCGACGCCATCACCATGTGAGCCCGCCGCATTCGCAGGGAATTGCGCAAGTCGGCCATCCGCCCGCTTTGGATCAACGCTTCGTCGGGAGCCAGCGCGCCGTTGAGCCCGTAGCCCACCGCCGCTTGCAGATGGTCGCGCAACTTGCGGGCATACGATACGCGGTAGCCCGTCGTCTGGTGGAACCCGCCGTTGAGCGTCGAACTGCCGCCGAATAGATCCGGCAAGATATTGCCGTCGGCGAAATAGCCGGCCGGTACGTAAGCTGAAATCGCCGCGTCCGATAGCGAATCGCGGTAGACGGCGGCTTCGATCATTCCCTTGTCGCCGACTTTTTCGCGGTACGCCGCCTCGAAATGTTCGGTGCGCTGCACCGTGGGTCGACCGTCGCGCAACGCCATTCTCGGGAACAACCCGAGGGTCGAAACCTGCCTTCGCAGCGTCTCATCGCCTGTCACCGTGTCGTGAGATTGCGGCACGCCCGAAGCATAGCGCACTTGCACTTCGCGGCCCTTGCCCAGACTGTAAACGAGTCGGCCCCAAGGACTCACAAAGTTCAGCCGGTTCAAGAACGTGACCGACTCATAAAGGAACCCGTAGTCGAAACGGACCAGATTGCCCAGCTTCACCTTGTCGGTGAAACCCAAACTAACGGTCTGCAACGAAGGTCGCGTCTGGTCTTGCGGCCCGAACAGCGCTTGCCCGGCCAACACCGGGACCTGGAGCTGCCTCACCGTGACCGAAACTTCCGGCGCCGCCGAGCCTATCCGGCGGCTATAGCCGGCCCGGAAAGCCGCCGCCGGCGTACCCGTCGTCGAGCCGTATCCCAGATTGCCGCTCACCAAAACGTCGTGGTTGCCCATCAACGACGTCGCCACCGCAAAAGCCGTACCTAGATCTGTCTCATTCGCCAAGGCCGACTGCCTGGCGCCGCCGCCGGCACTCACTTCGGCATAACCGTGGGTGTCGGTGAAATTGCCGCTCACCGTACGCATCACCGAGCGAGTTTCCCGCCTTTCGTCGGGAAGAAAGCGCAACACTGGTCGCGTGGAGGTCGCCGTGCGCAGCACCCACTTCCAGTCGTCGCTCATGTCGCGCACTTCACCCGAGCCGGGGAAAGAGAGCTGCAAGCTGGCGAACAGCGAGCGCAGATTGACGTCCAGAACCGTCCTGCGGCCCGATCGCACCTGGATGCTTTCTTTGAGAAGCGGCAGGAAGCGATCCAGACTGACGCGGATCGAATAACGGCCCGGGAAAAGACGAGGAAGCTGAAAGACGCCGCGGTAGTCGGTGAAAACGCGCTTGATGATCCGGCCTTCCGGTGTCAGCAGAGCGACGGTCGCCCCGATCCGAGGGGTTCCCCGGGCGTCATGCACCAAACCGGACATCGAGCCCGCGCTTTCGCTCTTCGCGGCGGGAACAATCACCACCGCCAAGACGGCAACCAAAGCCCAACCGCTCGCGGAGCGGCGGCGGCTTTGACGGTTTGCGAACATCACTTCGTTTTCACTCGGTCGCCGGAATGCGCGGGTCCACTGGACAGTCTAGTCCCCTTTGACCTTAAACGTCGCGGTCGGGACTAAGGTTTCATTCTTGATCTTGTCGGTCACCGTGAGGCTGAGGCGGTATTCGCCCGGCTCGAGGTTCCGCAACGGCAACAGCTTTTCAATCACCGTCTGCCGCGCCGAGATGCCGCGGATTTCCTCAAAACCTTCCGTGAAATCGAGCAACAGATCTTCCGGGCTGTCGAGTCTTGCGATCTGATAACTCACCGACCCTTCCGGAAGACTCGTCTCCTCGTTTTCCCCGAGATTGTAGACCTGGAAATAGATGCCCATCTTCTCCGTGCGCTTGAACTCTTCGCCGATGCGCGGTCGCACCTTCGAACTACCGATGACGAACTGCCCCGTGCCCAGCGACCGCGTCGGCACGCGCTCGATGCGATCGGCCAAAATCAGCGAACTCATCGCCAACTTCTCTTCCTCGACCGCGGGGACTCGCAGCGCTACCCGGTACGTGCCCATCGTCTCCCCGACGATGTCCTTCACAACCAACTCAAGCCGATACGAGCCCGGCGCCAGCGGCACCCCTTTTTGGTAGATGGCAACGCGGTCCAGTTCCTTCGGCAATTGCGCGGCGGTCGTGTCGATCGTCACCGTGTCTTCAAAATGCGTCGCCACCCGCCGTGTCATCGTCGTAACGCGGCCGAAGATGTTGACGACGGCTCTCTGTAACCCGTCGTCTTCTTCAAAAACCAAGTCTCTGTTCTGAAGCTGCACCGTGACGCCGGTCAAAATCGAGCTGTTGGTCACGCGAACATAATGAACGTCCACCACAAAGGGCAGCGTGTTGTACTCGATCCGCGAATCGACGACCGCTTCCAAGTCCTTGAATTTCACCGGTGGCGGTCTAAAGATGTCCGCGTGCAGTTGCAAGCGCTCAAACTGGTTGTAGCGTCGACTTTGAACCCCGCCCATCGGCATTCCCATGCGGGTGCCGTCACTGCGGGTAAAGCGATCCGCTTTGCTCGACAAACCCATCTGCTCGGCCATCGTCAGGCCCGCGCCCGGAACGTGCAGCAAAGCGTCTTTTTCGGAAGGATCCATCGTCAGGCGATATTCGCCCGTCATTGTGGGATCCACAAACTCCAAGATGACGTCCTGCCCGACGCCTTCAATCCAGCGGTAACGCCAGGTTTCAAACGGGAAAGTCGACGTCGTTCCGCCGCCTTCTTCGTAAGGCCTCTGGTACATTCCGCCTGAAGGATGAGACTCGATCTCATCGGGAGGGCCGTGCGCAATGTAGATGCGTCCGCGGTCGGTCCTCCAACCGGGAATACCTGACGCGAACCGGTCGTTCGTGTAAGCGATGCGGCGGTAGTGTTCTTCCTTGTATTCGTTCTCCATGGAGTCGGGCGTGGGGTCGCGGCGCATCCAGAACTGTTCAATGAAGTTCTCGCGCTCCTCGGCGGTGAAAAGGCGCACGAAGGCTTTTCGCTCATCGCCGGTGATGATGTAGCGCACATCCTGCTTCAACCACCGACGGAACGGCCCTTCGAGCTCCTTCTCTAATCTCTTGAGGCGTTTTCTTTCTTGCTTTCGAGTGAGCTTGCGAGGCGGTTCGTTTCCGTCCGCGGCCTGCGGCAAGGCTGCGGGCGGGAAAACAACAAAAGAAAACAAGACAAGCAGAGAGAATAACTTGCGGCTCATACCTCGGCACCCCTTTGACAAACCAACTCAGTGCCCGCGCGACTCTATTCCATTTTCGATTTTAGGCCGTCCACGGGGAATCGTCAAGTAAATTGTGTAGGCTCTTGGTGGGAAAAAGACATACGCCCGACCCCGAAAAATGGGTTCCGCCGGCGCGCGAAAAGACCCACGCCTTCGGCCACCCTCCTCGTCCGCTCCGCGGCCGGCAAGAATGCCCTTCTACGTGAAACCACATATCCAAGCACCGGATTCTCCCGAAATACGGATTTGAACTGAACGTCCGCCGGAAACGTCCCGGTAAGTGATTGTTTTGCAATGACTTGCACAGGCCCCTCCCGGCCCGGTTTGGCAACCGGCGTGCTAACAAGAAGACGGAGCCCGTGCGGGTAGTGTGTCTCCGCTCGCTCGTCCGGCGGCAAACGTAAAGATGAAACCAGGGCTTACAACCCGGATTCTTACCCAACTGCTGGTGGTAGCCTCGATCGCGTTGGTGGGGGCGGCCGTGGTGAACTACCATCAGCGGCGGACGTTTGCCTTGCCCGACGACGGCGTGCGGTGGACCGACGCTGCGGGGGGCCCCCGGGCGCTTGAGGTTGCGCCCGCAGGGCCCGGAGAGCGCGCCGGCATCGAGCCGGGCGACGAACTGCGCGGCATCGGCGGCTTGGCGATCGGGGACCGTGTCGATGTCGCGCGTGCTCTCGATCGCGTCGGCATCTGGGGCCGGGCCTCCTACGAACTCGTTCGCGGCGGAACCGCCTTCCGAGCCGAGCTGATCGTCGAGCCCCGCGGGCTCGAACAACCGCTGGTCTATTACTTCCAATGGCTGCTCGCGATTGCTTACCTGACGATCGGAGCCTTCGTCTTCGCGCGCCGCAGCGCGAGGCCCATGGTTCGCCACTTCTACGTTTTCTGCCTGACCTCGTTCGTCCTCTACGCCTTCAGTTACACCGGTGAACTCACGGGACTCGATCGGTTCGTCTACTGGGGCGACGTTTGGGCGACCTTGTTGGCGCCGGCGATCTTCCTGCATTTCTGCCTCGTGTTCCCGCGCGCCCGGCTTGTCTCCGCGTCGCGTCTCCGGGCCGCCAAGTGGGCGTACGCGCCCGCGGCCGGGTTGTTGGCGTTGCATCACCTGATCGCCGCCGGCGCCGTCGACACCGGTTGGCCCTTGGTCGACATTCGCGAGATCCTCGATCGCGTCGAGTACGCCCTGCTGGGGATCTACTTCCTCGCCGGCGCGGCGGTTTTGCGTTTCGGGCCGGCACCGGAGGCGGCGCGGGAAAACGCCGTCCTACGCCAACAGCGCAAATGGCTCGCTCAAGGGACGCTGGCGAGCGTCGCCCCCTTCGTTGCGTTCTACGTCGTACCCTTCGCGGCCGGCCTGACGATCGGACCCAACCAAAGCCTGATCGTCTTTGCGCTGGCGCTGATCCCGCTGACCTTCGCCTACGCCATTGTGCGCTTCCGCCTGATGGACGTCGACGTCATTCTGCGGCGCGGCGCCGCCTATACTCTGGCGACCGCGACGCTGCTGGCGGCTTTCTACGGCTTGGTGATGCTGCTCGGCGGATTCGTGCAAGGCCAACCCTTGCGCGAGCTCTCGCCCGCGGTTTGGGTCGTCTCGGTGATCGCCGCGGCGCTACTGTTTCAGCCCTTGCGCAACCGCATCCAAGCCAAACTCGAGCAGCGTTTCTATCAAGATCGCTATGACTACCGGCGCACCTTGGTCGACTTCGCCTCGGAGTTGAGTACGGAAACCGACCTCGACCACACGATGGCCGCGCTCAGTGATCGGCTCGCCAAAACGTTGGGCGTGAGCCGGCTCGCGATCTTCGGCTCCTCGGAAGCAAACGACAACGGCCGATTGCAATTGCTGCGAGGCGCGGGACTGACCGACGCTCACGGCGCGGCGATCAAGACCGGAGCCACCCTCGATCTCCTATTCCTCGGCGACGATCCGCAACAGGTCAACGGCAGGCGGCCTTACTACTTCTTCGAAGACCCCCGAAGCGCGGAAGAACTCCCGGAAGCGGCGCGCCAAACGGTTCTCGATTTAGACCTGAACTACTACGTCCCGTGTCGCGTCAAGGGACGCGCCATAGCCTATCTCGGGCTCGGGCGCACCACGGCCGGAGATTATCTATCGAGCGAAGATCTGTCGCTGGTGCTGACCGTTTCCGGCTACTTCGCCATCGCTCTCGAGAACGCCCGTCTGGTCACCTCGCTCGAAGAGCAGCTTGCCGAAAACGAGCGTCTCAAGGACTACAACCAAAACATCGTCGAGTCGCTCAATGTCGGCGTCTTGGCCCTTGATCTCGAAGGGCGCGTCGAAAGTTGGAACAGCCAACTCGAGCTGACCTTCGGCATCTCGCGCGACCAGGCTGTCGGCCGACCTCTAGGCGAGTTGTTTCCGGCCGACCTGGTTGCCGAACTCGATCGCATTCAGGGCGAATCCGGTATCCAGAACATCTACAAGTTCCCGCTGCGCGCCGACGCCTTCCCCGAGCCCTTCCGGCCCGCGCCGTCATCCGACGGAGTCAACGGCGCTAACGGATCGGACCCGCGTGAATCCGAGCAACGCACGCTCAACGTCGCCGCCGCCCCGCTGGTCACGAAAAACTTCGAACCGATCGGCCGTTTGATCATCTTCGACGACGTCACCGAACGGGTCGAGCTCGAAGAACAACTCGTGCAAGCCGACAAGCTCAGCTCGATCGGCCTGCTGGCCGCCGGCGTGGCCCACGAGGTCAACACGCCGCTGGCCGTGATCTCGAGCTACGCCCAGATGCTCGCCAAGCGCGTCGCCGACGATCCGGGCCAAGCGAAGATCCTCGACAAGATCACCGCGCAAACCTTCCGTGCCAGCGAGATCGTCAACTCCCTATTGAATGTCTCGCGCACCTCGCCGCGCGAATTCGCCGAAATCGATCTCAACCGAACCGTTCAAGAAACGCTCGCGCTCATTGAGCCGCAATTTCGCAAAGCCCAAGTCGAGGTCGAAACTCATCTAGAGCCCGAAGCGGCCGCGGTCATCGGCAACTCAGGACGCCTGCAACAAGTCCTGCTCAACCTCTTCCTGAACGCGCGCGACGCCATGCCGCAAGGCGGCAAGCTCATGGTCGGCAACGAAGTTCGAGAAGTTGCCGGCGAAGCCGTCGCCGCCATTACGGTCCGAGACACTGGGACCGGCATCGACCCGGCTGATCTCAAGCACGTCTTCGATCCCTTCTTTACCACCAAGGGAAATCATCGCGGCACCGGGTTGGGCCTGGCCGTCAGTTACGGCATCGTGCGGGAACACTCCGGTACGATGGGCGTAGAACGCGAACCGGGCCAAGGCGCCTCTTTCTCGATCGAACTGCCTCTTGCCCGCAAACCAATTCATGCCTGAGGCATCCGCTGAACGCGCCCCCGCCTCCCGCGGAAAAGTGCTCATCATCGATGACGAGGATGCCATCCTCGAGAGCCTCGAAACACTCCTCGAGCTGGAGGAATACGAAGTAGCCACCGCCTCGACCGGCGGCGCCGGTCTCGATGCGCTCGACGCCAAGACCTTCGATTTAGTTCTACTCGACCTGATGCTGCCCGACATCTCCGGGCTCGACGTTCTTAAAGAGGTTCGTTCCCGCGATCAGGAAACCCCGATCGTCATGCTCACCGCTTACGGCTCGATCGAGACCGCGGTGTCGGCGATCAAGCTCGGAGCAACCGACTTCTGCACCAAACCCTGGAACAACGAAAAGCTGGTCCTCGAAATCGACCGCACCATCGAACGCCGTCGCCTCGAACGCGAAAACGCTCACCTAAAGAACGTCCTCAAGGCTCGTTTCAGCTTTTCGAACATCATCGGCAAGAGCGACGGCATGCAGCGCGTCTTTGACCTGGTCGGCCAGGTTTCGCCCAGCCGCTCGACGGTCTTGATCCACGGCGACAGCGGTACCGGCAAGGAACTAATCGCCAAAGCGATCCATGCGAACTCGCCGCGGGTGGGGCGTCCTTTCGTGCCCATCAACACCGGCTCGATTCCCGTGGACCTACTCGAATCGACCCTGTTCGGCCACGTGCGCGGCGCTTTTACGGGCGCCGAGCAGACCCGCCGGGGCCATTTCGACGTCGCCGACGGCGGGACGATTTTTCTCGACGAAATCGGCACCCTCGGCGTCGAAACCCAGGCCAAGCTGCTGCGCGTGATTCAAGAACGCGAGTTCGTCCCCGTCGGCTCGACCGACACCGTCAAGATCGACGTTCGGATCGTCGCGGCCACCAACGACAATCTCGAAAAACTCGTCCAAGAGGGAACCTTTCGCGAGGACCTCTATTACCGCCTCAACGTCATTCAGATCAACCTGCCCCCGCTCCGCGAGCGCGTCGAGGACATCCCCCTACTCGCCGAGCATTTCTTCGACAAGTACTGCCGAGAGAACGAGCGCTTCCTCGACTCCGCGGGCCGCTCGACCCTGCGGTTCTCTCCCGCCGCCATGAAGTTGCTGATGAATCACAACTGGCCGGGCAACGTCCGAGAGTTGGAAAACGTGGTCGAACGCGCCACCGTGCTCGCCACCCAGCCCGAAGTCAGCGCCGACCTGTTGCCCGAATCGCTGCTCGGACCCGACGGCGTCGAGCGAATGCGCATGCCGGTGACTTTCAAGCCGGCCGCCGGCGCGAGTCTGTTTGAGATCGTCGAGGAGTTCGAGCGCCGCGTCATCCTCGAAGAGTTGGAAAAAGCCGGCTGGAGTCAGACCGAAGCCGCCAAGCGACTGCGCATGGCGCTGTCGACCCTCAACCAAAAAATCCAGCGTCTGGACATCGACGTCAAGCGCCGCCGCGACCTGGCTCAAACCGATCGCCCGGCCTAGCTGGCCGAGGTGTAGGTCCCACTACGCGAAAAAAGGGTACCGCCACCGATTTTCGGTACCGACCGGCGTCGGAAACAAAGTGGTTCGACGGGCGAAAATCGAATGGCAGTCCCCCTTTTTCGCCCGCACACACTCTTGCCGCGGGCCGGCCAGTCTTCACCGATTCACCAACTCCCCCGCCCCCACCGGAATCCAACACCGCCGGCTGTCCGGCAATTCAATGTGACGCCATCCGCCCCGCTCCTCCCATATGAGAAATTCCGTGCCGGCATGAAGCGGCTCCTTGAAACTCGGCTCATACGATTCGCCGTCGCCCTTGCGGGCGACCACCTCGTGCGCCAAAATCACCCCCGGCGATTCCTCCGACTGCCGGTACGCGTCGACGAGCAGCGATCCGAGGAATAACACCGCCGTCGCGCCAGCCCCAAGCAGCAGCGTCCGAGGTCCCGCCCGCGGCCGAAACAGCCGCCACGTTGCGAGCAGCCAAAAACTCAGCGCCGCCGAAGCGAAGATCGCCGTGCGAACGCGCGTGGAGAAATCGTAATGCCAAAAGAGCAAGGTGCGCAGCACCCGGGCTTGCTCGGTGGGCTCGAAGGTGTCGAGCCGATTGGCGCGGGCGGCGCTCAGGTTTTGTTGCAAGTTGAGGTCATGTGGGATCCCCAACTCGGCACGGCGATAGTTGAGCAACGCCCGCCCAATATCGTTCGCCCGAAAGTACGCATTCCCCAAGTTGTAATAAAGCTTGCCGTTGCGAACGCCCCCCTCGTCAACCAAGCGCTCGAATCGCAACGCCGCCCGCCGGTAGAGATCTTCGGCGGCGATCGGGTTCTGAGCCGCCACCTCATTGGCCTCCCGGAAAAGCCCGTTCGCCTCCGAAAACACCGTCCGCAGTTCGCTGTCGCTCATCGCGGCCGGCAGCGATACCGCCGAAAGCAGCAACAGCACGGCGAGGCCGCGCCTCCCCGAGAGCAGCCCTCGGAAACAAGAACCTCCGGGTATCCGATGCGGCCGCGCAGTGGGACAGGTCTCCAGGCCTGCCCTCTTCCCGCTGCCTCGAAGATGCGTGCTCACAGTCTTCGGCCGGAACTCAAATTGGCCGCCCCTCAGCCCAACACCTGCTCCGTCCGCTCCGCCGCGCCTCGAATCGCTCGAGCCTCCTGCTCCGTCGCTCCCCCGAGAGCCCCGCCCGCGTAACGGCCCGCCTCGCAGCGCTCAAACAGCCGAGCCCACTCCGTCGTCGTCTCCGTCGAAACGCCGCGAGCCAGCAACTCTCGCTCCGCATCCGCGAAAGTCAGTGCACCGGGGGCCAACCCCAACCGGTCGCCCAGATACCACCTGACCGCCTCAAGCAGCGCGGCATCCGCGCGGGCGTCTTCGCCGGAAGCTTCAGCGGAAGCAATACCCTCGACCGCATCGAGAGCTTTCGTCAGTTTCTTGAAAGCTTCTCGCGCCCGCCGCTGCTCCGGATTGCCATACCGCTTCTTCGTCGCCAAGACGAACGCAAACAGCCCGCCGTAAGCCAGCGGCGGAACAAAAATCAGCGTCGCCCATAACGGCGAGGCGAGCCAAGCCGTCGGCCCGTAGGCGTGGTCTTCCAGGGCGTCGAAGTCTTCATAGTTATGGGCAATGCCGCCTTCGAGAGTTTCCAGCTCGGTCTGCACCGTCCCCGGGTCCACGAGACCCTCGGCGTCTCGCGCCGTCACGATCCGCGCGCTGTTCACGGTGAGGGGAATCGCTTCGGTCGTCGCCCGCTGATAGCGCCCTCTTTCCACATCGAAGTAACTCAGCTCGATCGGCGGAATGCTGTGGACATCAGCATGCCGCGCCCGCAGAGTCTGAACGAAGACCTTCGCCCGCCCCCTGAGCAACCCCGGTGACCGCTCCGACGGAATCTTAAAATCGCGCGCCAACGCCGGTTGTGAACCCAGCGCCGGCAGATCGACGTTCCCCAGATAACGAGGCCCCGAAATTTTCACCGTTACCGTGATCGGGTCCCCGACGTTGACTTCGTTCGGCGTCGCCTCCGCCGCGATCGAGTATTTGCCGACCAATCCACTGAACCCCGGCGGACGCCCTCGGGCAGGCAAATCGAGCACCTCGAGAGTCGGGCGATTCGAAGGCGCGACGGCCGTTTCGTAAACCGCCCGGCTGCGCAAGCGGAAGAAATCCTCGCTGAAAAAATCATCCAATACGCCCCGGCGCCGCTCGCGTCGTCCCGACTGCGCTTGGCACGTCGCGGCGGCTTGGGGAAGCCGAAGCTTGCCCGCCTGCCTTGGGATCAGCACGCGCTCGAAGCTCACGGTCACGTAATCACGCCCGTCGAGCGTCCCGCGGCCCTTCTTCCCGATCACTTCTCCATCGGCAAGCGGCACGCGAACATATTTCTCCGCCTGAGCCTGCGTCACTTTCGGATCGGACCCGGCAACGCGAAATCGCGGGTCTTTCAAAACCGGAACATCAAAAGAGAACTCCCGCACGTCCTTGCCCACATACCAAGTCACCGTCAGCCTCACCGGCTGGCCCACGTAGGCCTTCCGCTCCGACAACGACAGCCGCAGCTTGAAATCGTCGGTCTCGACCGGCGGCACTACGCGAATCGCAATCGGCGCCGTGCTCGCCGTCTTGCCCTCCGCGGCAACGGTGAGCGCGGGAATCCGTAACGTGCCGGCGCGCTTCGGCGTAAGGCGATAGGAAAAAACGTACCCCCGGCGCACGACCTGATTCACCCGGCCGTTGACAATCGTCATCGACTGGCTGGTATTCCGCTGCCCCCCCATCTCGCGAACCCTGAAATCCGCGATCGCCGAAACATCGGGTTTTTCCGGCTTGTCGCTGCCCTCAATTTGAATCTGGAACAGGAACGATTCCCCGACAAAGACCTCGGTCTTTTGCACTGCCCCTTGCACGCGGAATGTCTGCGCCCGGGCGGTCCACTCCAGAGTGCTGGGAGCGGCCAAGAGAATCGCCGCCAACAGTACCAACCGCCAATAGGCCGCGAAAAAACCGGGGACAGTCCGCTTCGCGCCGGACACAGTTGTCGATTGCGTGGGAGTTGAGTCGGTTGGCGCTCGGTCCAGTCCGATTCTATGAATCCGCAGTCTCATGATGCCGGCATGAAAATGAGTGCCGGGGTCCTCCTGCCGCCCCTCCAGGGCTCTCCCGGGTGGGGGTTCTAACCCAGGGTTCCGCCTTCGGCTCCACCCTGGGCGATATTCCCGCCGCCGCTTCGCGGCTCAACGTGTTCGCGATCTTGCCGGGCGTAAATTTAATGCCCATACTCTCGAAGGTTGTTTTCGGAGGAGTCCCCGCTTTTTCGCGGCCCCGCCGGCCCGCGGGTTCCGTCTTGTCCAAGACTCCATCACCAATCTTTATCCACCGGAACAATCCGGATCGCCAATCCCATCCGTCGTAGCTCGCGATCGGATTTTTCTTTGTCGAGAATATCCCTTGCGGTCTGCTCTTGTTGCGCGCCTTCGCGGCCGGGTTCGGCCGGCGACCGGTTGCCTTGGGCGGTTTCGGGCGGTGGCTGTCGCCCCTCGCCCTGTCCTTTTTCGTCCCCCTCGCCCTCTTCGGGCTTGCCGCCCATCGCGCGCATCGCGTCTTCCAACTTCTTGCGCGCCTCTTGCTGGGACGCCTTTGCTTGGTCGAAATCGCCCTTTTCTAGATCCTTGCCCGCCTGCCGCTGCTCGGCGGCGGCCTGTTGGAGATTTTCTTGCGCTTCATCCTGTTGCGCCTGTTGGGCCTTGGAAGTCCGCCTTTGCCGCTCCTGCTCTTTCATCTCGCGAGAAAGTTGCCGGGTCCGCTCTTCGAGGTTCTCTTGCTTCTTCTCCAGATCTTCCGCCTTTTGCCGCATGGCCCGCGAATCACCCTCGCGCTCCTGTTGCTCGGAAGCTTGTTGGCTCTGCTCGGCCGCTTGCTTTTGCTCACGAATCAGGTCCTGTAATTTTTCGGAAGGATCTTGTTGGTCCTCGGGCTGTTTTTCCCCTTCGCCCCCCTGCGAGGGGCTTTGCGGTTGGTGCTTGAGTCGCTCGATCAAGTCCCGCATGCGCAACCGAGCAACCTCGATATTGTGCCTCGCATCGTTAAGCCCCGGACTAAGCTTCAACGCATCCTGATATAGCTGCACACCCCTCTCCACGGACTCCAGAGCCTTTCGCGGATCGGCCTGCTGTTGCCCGACACCTTGCCGAAAAGCCGCGTTGCCGTGGCTGAACTTGCTGAGCGCCTCGATCGCCGGATCGGAACCCCGCAGCGCGGCCTGCTCAAAAGCGTCGCCCGCCGCCGTGTAGTCTTCCTGCTTGTACAGCGTGCTCCCGCGATTAAACCAAATGCGCGCCGAGTCCGGTTCCAACTCCGCCGCCTTCTCGTAAGCTTCAAGCCCGGATTTCCACTTTAGTTTCGGTTCTGCTAACCATCGGGTGGACTCGGACGCCTTTATTTATGCGGGCTTGAAAGCACTCAAGGCGCTGAGGAGATCAACACCCAATGGGTGAAAAAGAAAACAAACCGTTTCAGCTCACCTTCAATGGATTTCTCAAGGTCGATTTCCAAGGATCGCGAGTCACCTCGGATGGCGGGCTGATTCTCATTCGTGAACTGGACGAACGACTCGGACTAGGCAAGCTGATAGACGAGCATCTGACGGATTCGCGGCAAGGCTCGAACAAGAAGTTCCCGTTCGTCGATCTGCTGCGACAGTCGGTCTACTCCCGCTTGGCGGGCTACGAGGATCTCAACGACGCCGTTCGTGTCTCCGCCGATCCAACCTTTCGGCTGATTGGCTCGAAGAAGAACTGGGATCGCGGCGCGGCGCTGACCTCCCGGCTGCAGAGCTTCGAGACCGCCATGCTCGCCGGCGACGAGAATCTGATCGGGCTGATGGCGGTGAACCGCGAGTTGATCGCGCAAGCCGAGGCCGGTGATGACTCCGCGTGCGTCGTGCTGGACATGGACTCTACCGAGAGCCCCGTCCACGGCCGGCAGGAAGGCAGCGCCTACAACGGCCACTTCGAGTCGGTCTGCTACCACCCACTGTTGCTGTTCAACCAGCACGGCGATTGCTTGGCGGCAAAGTTGCGACCGGGCAACGTGTCCAGCGCCGAGGACTGGGACGAGCTGCTGCTGCCGGAAATCGAACGCCAACAGGCGGAGGGCAAACAGGTGACGTTCCGGGCCGATGCCGCCTTCGCCAAGCCGGATATTTACGAGACGTTGGAGGAGCGCGGCGTGGACTACGTGATTCGCATCCCGGCCAACAAGAGCCTGGAGCTGGAGATCGAAGATATCCTGTTTCGTCCGCCGGGCAGGCCGAGCGCAAAGCCCCTGGTGCGCTACAGGAGCTTTCGGTATCAGGCCGCGAGCTGGTCGAAGTCCCGGCGGGTTGTTGCGAAGGTCGAGCATCACCAAGGTGAGTTGTTTCCTCGCGTCGGTTTCATCGTCACGAGCATGGCCTTGCCGAGCCGCTCGCTGGTGCGGTTCTACAACAAGCGCGGCACGGCGGAGCAGTGGATCAAGGAAGGCAAACAAGCGACGCATTGGACAAGGCTGTCATGCCATCGGTTCCGGGCCAACGAAGTGCGACTGCAACTCAGCGTGCTGGCCTATAACCTGGGGAACCTATGGCGGAGGCTCGGGCTGCCGCAACGGATCAAGAGCTGGTCGCTGACGAGCTTGCAACAGCGGCTGATGAAGACGGGCGGTAGGCTGGTCAAGCATGCGCGGTACTATTGGCTGCTGTTGGCCGAAGGACATCTGAACCGGCGGCTGTTCGGCGACATGCTGCATAGGATCTGGGCGCTGCCTGTGCCGGGTGGGTAGCGTTGCCCGGGCGAGGATCAACAGTTTTTGGCTCCAAAAAGGTTTCGCAGGGAGCAGTGTCGGCCGGAGCGCCGTTCAGTCCGCTCAATCAACGTCTGTGAGCGGACGGACGAGCCCTGGCGCCTACCGGCGGAGGTGATGTGCAGGGTTCAGCGCGAAAAGACGTGGTATTCGGCGCAGCGGGGGTGTATCCTGTGACCGTGCCAGGGCCAAAATGGAAATCCTGGTCAAGGGCTTGTTCGTAATTCTCCGCCGCGTAGGCTTGATTGCCCTGCTCAACCAACGCTCCCGCCGACTGCCCAACAGCGAGGCACGGAAAGAGAAGGAATCCGATCATCTGCAGCCGCAAAGCGGCGACTGGAATATAGCCTAGGGCGGAGCCGGAACGGCGGAACCCTAGGTAACCACCACATACCGTCGAGCCCTGAAAGGGCACAAGGAAACGCCGTGGAAACCGTGTTCCCGGTCTTTTCCTTGCCGTCTGCGTCACCCTGCTCATCCTCTCCGCCGCCCGCGCTCTCGAATCGTCAACTCCACGAAGATCAACAAAAAAGCCACACCCAAAAAGATCTGAAACTTCTCTTCGTAACGCTCAAACTCGGTCGAGCCCAGCTCCGTCTTCCGCGCTCCGGCAATCAATTTGACGTACACGTCGCCCAAATCGATCGCCCCCGTCGAAACATTCAGATAGCGCCCGCCCGGCGTGGCGTTCACCATTTGGCGTAGCGTATCGCCGTCGAGTTTCGTCCATACCTCCTGCCCGTCGTATTGAAGAAACGTCTTCCGTCCCCCCGGCCCGGTAATCGGAATCCTCCGGCCCTGCTCTTCGTCGCCCAATCCGATGGCCAACAACCGAATCTTCTGTTCGCCCATTTGCTTCGCCGCCTCGACCGGGAAGCTTTCGTGGTCTTCGCCGTCGGTGATCAAGATCACGTCGCGAAACTCGGTCTGGCGCTCGTCGAAAACCTCGTCCATCGTCTTGCGAAGCGCATCGCCGATCAGGGTCCCGCCACGCGTCACGCTCTGGGGCGAGATGTCGTTGAGCGCCAAGCGGAAAAAGCCGTAATCGAGCGTCAGCGGACACTTGATTACCGCCGTTCCCGCGAAAGCCACGAACGCAACCCGGTCTCCCTGCAAACGCTCGATCGTATCGACGATCGCCAGCTTGGCCCGCTCGAGCCGATTTGGCGCCAGATCCTCGGCCAACATGCTCTTCGACACATCGAGGACAAAAACCACATCCCGCCCCCGCCGCTCGACCTCCCGCGCTGTCGGATTCCAAGCCGGTCTGGCCAGCGCCATCACCGCAAAGGCGAACCCCGCCAACAGCAACGCCGCCTTCCAACGTCGCCGCGGCCCCACCGCCTCGGGCTCAATGTGGGTAAGCAGCTCCCGATCCGCAAACTCTTCGAGTGCCCGCCGCCGCCGTTTCGCCGCGAACACGAACACCCCGACCAACAGCGGAATTACCCACAACAGGTAGAGCATCTCAACCGACAACAGCCGCGTTTCGCTCATGGAATCCTTCGAAACACCGTCCCCGCCAGAACGATTTCGAGCCCCAGCAGCCCCAAACCGGCCAGCGTAAAGGGCGTGAAAATCTCCCGGTAGTCAACAAACCGCGTGGACTCGATCTCGCTCTTCTCAAGCCGATCAATTTCCTCGTAGACCTCGCGAAGCGCTTCGGCTTCCTCGGCAATTCGGTAAAGCCCGCCCGTCGTCTCGGCCAACGTCTTGAGCGCCTTCTCATCAACGCCCGAACCGCCAAAGGGTAGATTAAACGTCCCGAAGGCCGTCTGATACTTCGACGTCGCCTTGCCTCCGATACCAATCGCGTAGATCTTGACGCCCCACTGCTTGGCGATTTCCGCCGCCTGCTCGACCGTGCGCTCCCCGGCGTTGTTGACCCCGTCGGTCAGCAGGATGATCACCTTGCTCTTGATCTCGTAATCCGTTGTCTTGCCGGCTTGCGCCGCGAGCGTCTGTTCAGCCGTCTGGAGCCGCGCCGCCGCCAACGCCACCGCATCCCCAATCGCCGTGCCGTCTTCCTCGCGGCGCTCGACGAGTTTCACGGAAGGTAGAAATTGCAGCAACGCGTCGTGAGCCAATGTCAGAGGACAACTCGTGTCCGCGTACCGCGCGAACGTGATCATGCCGATCAGATCAGCCCCGCGACCATCGAAGCGTTCGCCGTCCCCTTCGACGAACTGCTGGAAAACCGTCTTCGCCAACCCCAGAATGGTCATCCGCCGGCCTTCGTAGCGAAGCTCGGCGCCCATGCTGCTCGAACGGTCGAGGACCATCTCGATCGCAACCCCGCGGCTGAGGTCGCGCACGCGCTCCGTGCCCATTTGCGGGCGCGCCAGAGCAATCACGAGCAGAACGAGCGCGAGGATGCGCAACGCGAGAGGGATACTGGAAAGATTCTGCCGCAGCGAGGTTCCGGCCGCCCGGATCGGACCGACCGCTGAAAAGCGCAATGCCGCCCGGCCCCCCGCGCGGCGCGACAGATAGATCGCCGCCGGCAACAGCAGCAAAAGCAAGAACATCCAGGGGGACTCAAACCTCGGCATGGACAATCGAAAGCCCCGACACCGCCCGACCGCAACCTAAATCACCGGCGAAGCCGCGCGACTCTCCCCATCTTACTGCGCGCGTCCAATCACACACCTACTGAGTCTCGCATAATATACTGTCAATCGAGACAAAGAGAAGACTGTTTCCAGAAAGCGGTAATCAAGCGCGGTTTGCGGCGCATTCGCCGCAGCGCTTTGCGGGCGCGCTCGTCGAGTTCCCAGTAGTCCTTCGGGCAGACGTTGGGCAACTCGTGCTGCTTCCAGTACGCCCAAATGTATTCCACCGGGTTCAACTCCGGCGCATAGGGCGGCAAGTACTCCGTTGCGATGTGATCCTCGGAGAGCTGGATGAACTCCCGCACCAGGCGGCTGCGGTGCGCCGGCAGCCGGTCCCAGACGATCAGCAGTGGGCCGTCGATGTGGCGCACCAAAGCCTTCAGGAAGTCGATGACCTCCAGCTCGCCGATCGCGCCGGGATAGAGCCGGAAGTAAAAGTTGCGCAACGTCAGCCCGGCCGACACCGACAGCTTGTCCCAGTTGAAGTTGAACTCCAACACCGGTGTCTCGCCGCGCGGCGCCCAGGTGCGGCAACGATGCGGCTTCTGACTCAATCCGCTTTCGTCGATGAAGACGATCGTACGTTCTTCTTTGCGGGCTTTTTTTTAATGGCCGGCCAAGTCTTGCGCTGCCAGCTGCGGATGGCCTCTTCGTTGCGCTCCCGCGCTTTGCCGACGGGCCGTTGCGGGCTCCAACCGAGCGCCCGCAGGATCTTCCAGACATGGCCCTCGTGATAGCGCACGCCGAACTCGTCTCCGATCAGACGAGCGACCCGCGGACAGCTCCACAGCGGCGTCGGGAAGCCGTGCGCCTCGGGGCCTTCCAGCAGCAACGCCTCGAGGCGTTCGAGCTGCGCGGCGTCCAACAGCGGCTTACGGCCGGCGCGGCCGGCCTGGCGCAACCCGGCTTCGCCGTCACGCCGGTATCGTCGCAGCCACTCGCTGACGCTTTGCCGCGCGACCTTCAATCGCCTCGCTGTCTCGGACTGACTACAGCCTTGCTCGACCAACCGGATCGCTTTGAAACGGCGCTTCTCCAGGGCCTCGAAATCCCGCCGTACGCCTTTTGTATTTCCCATACATACAAAGACGTATGTACCCCAAAAAGGTGTCACTTTATTTTGCGAGACTCAATAGTAGGGTAGGTCTCCAGGCCTGCCCATTCCGCCGTGAAACGCAGAAAGTCCAGAGGCAGGTCTCCAGGCCCACCCACAACGGCCGCTCCAATCACCCTCGCGACCCCGCCTCCAAAATCTTGCAAGCAAAAAACCCATCGCCGGCATCGCGCCCCGGCAAACGGTCCAGATACTCGACCGCCCACAACCCCGGCCGCTCCGCCAAAACCCTCTCCACAACCTGCCGATTCTCCTCCGGCTCCACCGAACAGGTCGAATAAACCAGCACTCCGCCCGGCGCCAGACAATCGAGCGCGTTCGCGAGAATCCGCCGCTGCTTCGCCGGCAAATCCTCAAGATCGTCGGGCTTCAGCCGCCATTTGATTTCCGGGTTGCGCGCCAATGTCCCCGTCCCCGAACAAGGCGCATCCACCAAGACTCGATCAAACAGCCGCCGAAACGGCAACGGGTTCCGCGCGTCCGCGACAAGGCGATCGAAAGCCCACGCGGGCGCCGGCCCCATGGCCCCAATGCGGTGAAAATGGACGTCGCACGCCACGGTCGGGGCCTCGAGCCGCCCTTCGCCCTCCAAAATCAACTCCACCGCCTGCCGAGTCTTACCCCCCGGCGCGGCGCAAACGTCGAGGAAATTCAACCCGGGCCGCGGTTCAAGTAGAGGCACGACCATCTGCGAGCTGATGTCTTGGATCGAGACGCGTCCCCGTAGAAAGCACTCCGTCGCAGTCGCACGCCCCCGCGCAACCACGCGGCAACCGGATAGTTCCGTCGGCTCGGTCTCAACGCCCTCCGCGCGCAACCGATCAATCGTTTCTTCGAAAGGAAGGCGGGGGTTCAATCGCAAATAGGTCCTCGGTGTTTCGAGGTTCGCCGCCGAAAGAGAGGCCGCCGCTTCCTCCCCAAAGTGTTCCTTCCAGCGCTGATAGAGCCACTCGGGATGAGACCGCTCCGGGGATGCCGCTTTCTCTCGCGGCGCGCCGGCCGCGCGCCGCAGCACCGCGTTTACCAGCCCCGCTGCCGAGCGTTTGCGCGCCCGCCGCACCAGCTCCACGCTTTCAGAAACCGCCGCATGCGCCGGGACCCGGCTCAGAAAACCGAGCTGATAACACCCCAACCGCAAAGCGATGCGAACTTCGACATCCAGTTGACCCGGCCCCCGGCGCGACAATCGGGCAATTCGGTCATCCAATTCCCCTTGACGCCGCAAGCACCCCAGGACCAATTCGAAGACCAGCGCCCGGTCTCGCTCATCGAGGGCCTCGGTGCGAGCTGAATAGAGCAATTCGTCCGAAAACGCGCCTTCAGTCTCCACCCGCAGCAAAATATCGAAAGCCGCCCGCCGCGCCGGAGAAACGCCCATAGACCCGCTACATTAGCGGATTGCCCAAACCGGCCCCCGAGAGGGCGGTTCACCACGCCCGTCACGTCTCCAAAATCACCTCTGCCATCGCCGTCTCCCGCGTATGCGAAAGCGAAACGTGAATCGACCGGCACCCCAACTCCCCCGCCACCTCCGCCGCCCGTCCCCGCAACCGCAACAACGGACGCCCCCCCGACTCATTCGCCACCTCGATATCCCGCCAACGCACTCCGTGATCCCACCCGGTGCCGAGCGCCTTCATCGCGGCCTCTTTAGCGGCAAACCGCGCGGCATAGCTTGAGAACGGTTGCGCTTTCTCTTCCGCATAGGCAACCTCGTCCGGTGTGAAGATCCGCCGCAAAAACCGGTCGCCGTGGCGTTCAATCGCACCCCGAATCCGCCCCACCTCTTCGAGATCCACGCCAATGCCGACAATCATGCCCTGAAGATACCAGACCGCGGGCCGGCCGAACGTCCCCTTCCCAGAGGTTGTGGGAACGGCTCACGGCCAACGATTCACGGTTTATGACTCCCGCCAAATTGGCCGATCAAGAAAACAGCTCGCCCCAATGACTCGGCAAGAACTCAAGCAAACCCTCGACGGCGCCGCGGAACTCCATCGCCTCGGCCGCATCGCCGAGGCCGAGCCGCTCTACCGGCGAGTGCTCGACGCCGCTCCCCGCCATGCCGATGCCCTGCACTTGCTTGGGCTCGCGCTGCACCAGTCCGGGGTCGGCGACGAGGCCGTCCAACTCGTTCGCCGTGCCATCACCGAACGCCCCAACATCCCCGACTTCCATAGCAACCTGGCGCGTATGCTCGAAAACCTCGGGCGCGCCGACGAAGCCGCCCTCGTCATCGAGCAACACCGGCAACTGGAAGAGTGGCTGCTTGAATACGGCGATCTGCCCGCCGACTTTCGCGACTACCAACTCGGCGTCGAGCGCAAGCGCCTCTCGCCCTACCTCGACTACCCCCGCGAAGTGACGATCGAAACCCTGGCGCTGTGCAACGCCGCCTGTGAGTTCTGTCCCTATCCCGACCTCGAACGTCAGGGAGCGCGCATGAGCGACGATCTCGTCGAGAAGATCCTCAGAGATCTCGAAGACATCCCCGGCGATGTCCCCTTTTCGATCTCTCCATTTAAGGTCAGCGATCCGTTGCTTGACTCGAGAATCTTCGACATCGTCGGGCAGGCGGGGGCGCGGCTGCCCCACGCAACCGTGTGCATGTTCACCAACGGTTCGCCCCTCACACCCCGGCACATCGAACGCCTGGCCGCGGCGGGGAACATCGAGCACCTGTGGATCTCGCTCAACCACCACCAGCCGGAAGGCTATGAGCGCATCATGAAGCTTCCCTGGCAAAGAACCCGCGCCAAGCTCGACCTACTCCACGATGCCAAAGCAGCCGGCCGGTTCCCGCTGCCGGTGATCGTCTCACGAGTCTGCGACGGCTCCGAGGAGGACCGGGCCTTCGAACCCTGGGTCCGCGAAACCTTCCCGTTATTC
Source organism: Bryobacterales bacterium (assembly GCA_965238125.1). Taxonomy (GTDB): domain Bacteria; phylum Acidobacteriota; class Terriglobia; order Bryobacterales; family UBA6623; genus UBA6623. The sequence goes on from OZ250179.1 coordinate 4,521,343, forward strand.
CAACCGAAACTCGTCCCGCGGACGAACTGGCTCGGCCGAGTCGACTTGCCGCCGCTGTTCCCCGAACCGCCGCCGGTAGCCTGTGACCGTTGGTTTGAGCTCTCGATCACCGCCACCGGCGTCGTGGCGCTGTGCTGCATGGATGGAAGAGCCGAATTTCCCGTCGGCGACGTCTCCAAGCAGCATGTCCTGGAAGTCTACAACGCCCCCGAATTCCGCCGTCTCCGCGAACAGCAGGCCACCCGCAAGGGTATCCACCCCTGCGAAACCTGCTCGAATCTGTAGATATCCGACTATATCCGACCAGTGGAAAGTCGCCTCGCGATCGGTTCACGGTTCACGGCTAACGGTTCACGACTAAGCCTGTCGCGTCCTCGACTCTTCGAGCAACCGCTTCGCCCGCTCCGGGTTATACACCCCGCAAGGACAAAACCGCGCCAGCGTAGCCACGGCCTGGTCGGGTGAACGCCGCCCTTCGCGCACCATATCCAGCATCTTGCGGGACAGGTTGAACGACACCATGCCGTGCCCGCACATCGTCGACAGCTCGAGCACCTGACTATTGGGCAGGTGGTCGTGCGGATCGAAGAAACCAAGAGAATATTCAACGCTATGGCGATGAATGCCGCATTCCTCCGCCGCGCAGCGGGCGCCCTCGACCGACGTACTCATGTTGATCGACAGCCCCAGGTTCGCCTCGATCACCTCGGCCAGGCAACCCTCCGCTTTTTCCCGCGAATCGAACACCGCCGCCACCGTGCCGACCTTCTCCACCGTCTCGATCACGCTGTCGTAATCCGCGGACGTGTCGCGGCTCCAGTGAACCGTCGGTTGCAACTCCTTGGCGGGCTTATATCCCCCGAAGGCCGAGTTGCCCATGTTGGCGGGACGGTGGCGGGCGCAAATACGCAGGAAGGTTTTGAGCCGCTCGATCGCCCCTTCATCGTTCTTCCCTTTGCAAGGAATCGCGAACAAGATGTAATCGTCTTCGAAGCCGGCGGCCTTACCGTACCGGTGCAAGGTGTTCGTCACCGACGGCCTCCTCTCGTTTCTCGACGTTCGTCACGCGACCCAGCCCGAGATTCGTTTTTGCTCGCTCGGAATCGTAACCCAGTTCGTTGAGCAGCGGAGCCAAGATCGTGTCGTTGCCCTCTTCGTCGCAGCGCGTCGAAAGCCCCAGCGCCACCACGGTGTCGATCGTCTTACCGACCCGCTCGACGGTCTCAAGCACGCCCGGCACTTGCTCGATCGTCGTCTTGATCTCGACAATCGCCGAGAGAATCTTCTCGTCGAGCAAATCTTCCTTGAGCGTCCCCAGCGATTGATCCGTCATTAAGTGGGTGATGGGGTTTTTCGCTTCAAAGTGAACACCCAGCTCGGCCAGCGCGATCGTCATGCTCTGGATATGCCGAAAACGTACACCGACGCCCGGACGGCCGAACTCAATCACATAGCCGACTTCACCGACATCGACGCGATGCGCCACGTCGTTCGTCTTGACTTCCTCGGTGCCGCGGCCCTTGATCCCCGTCGAGGCATGCTCGACAAGCGGATCGCTGAAAACCCGCCGCACCAGCCGCGGATAGGACAGCTCATCGACGACAAAAGCCGCCGTCGGGCAAACATCGGGCTCGGGCTCAAAGCGAAAACGAAACAGCTTCGCCAGCGAGCGAACTCCCCGCACCATGTACGGGTTCAACGCCTCGCTGCTCATGCGGGCGCACGTTCCGCACTCGACGCACTCATCAAGGTTGATCGTGGCCCGGTTGACGGCCGGGTCCACATAGATCGCTCCCATTGGACAAATGGGAACGCAATTACCGCAAGCTACACATTTCGCCGGATCAATCCGCATATGGCACTCCCGTTTTCAGGCACCAGTTTAGCATTCGGGCGGTGAGCCGTTATCCGTGAGCCGTGAGCCGAAGACAATACGCCGTTTCACTCCCGGCGGCACAGGCCCGGGCGAGCTTGTCGTTGGACACGCGCTACGAGGTATCCCGGTAACGTGACGGCGCCGGCGGTTACGGTTCACGGCTCACGGTTAACGGTTAACCACCTCCGCCTTCGCCGAGAACACCTCGGCCCGCTCCGGCAACGTGTCCGCCCCGCTCCAAACATCGCGAAGCTCCGCGTAAAACGCTTCCGCCGCCGACCGATCCCCGCCACGCGCCGCCGCCCGCGCCGCGCCCAGCAACGAAAGCGCCCGCCGAGGTGCTCGCTCAAGAGCTTTCGCGAACTGCTCGCCGGCTTCCTCAAACCGACCCAGCCCCAACAACACCTCGCCCAGCAACTCATGAGAGGGCTTGACCGGCGCCGGCGGACCATAAGCAAGCGGCATCGCTTCCTCGACCGCCGCTGCTTTTCGAAGAGATCCCAGCCCGGTCCGCTCCCGGCCCCGGGCCAAATCCAACAAGGCTTTGAGCTGCAAAGCCGTCGCGCGTGTCGCCTCCAGACCGGAAGCCCGGCCGGACTTGCTCGCGAGTTCCGCGACACACCCCTCCAACTTCACCAGAGCCTTCTCAGCCGAAGCGAGGTCGCCGTTCTCGGCCGCGGCCATCCCCCGCGCAAACACCAGAGCTGCGGCATCCTCGGCCCTCACCTTCGTCAGGTCCGGATCCCGCCCCAGTCTCTCCTCGTCCCAGCGCCGCGTCTCCACTACATAGTGCGCCCGCATGGCCGCCAAGTGACGCCGCGTCAGGGGAATACTCAGCTGCTCGACGTCCTGCTCCATAACGTCGAGCAGCTCGCGCGCCTTTTCATAACGCCCCTGTTGCAGATACGTGTACTGCAACCACCACAGAGCGTGATAGCTACGGTCCTTTACCGTCAGACCCTTGCGCCGAACCCGATCATCCGCCGCCTTCCAGGAATCCTCGTTCGAGGCCGCGGTCCGCTCCCACATCCCCAGCGCCACAAAAATGTGCGACGGCATATGAAGGGCGTGCGCCGCCGCCGGAGCAATCTCGGCATACACCCGCGCCGCCGGCAATCCGAGCGGCGCATGAATCGGGTCGTCGAACGAATGAACCAGATAGTGCGCCGCCCCGGGGTGCCGTGGATTGCGGTCAAACACCGCTTGCGCCAGCGCGGCGGCCCGCATGTAGATCCGGAAATCGCGCTTGCCCTGGGCCGTTCCGAGAACCGCCAAGGCGTGAAATGCCGCAGCCTCGCTGTCATCGGGGAACCGCCGTGACAGCCTTTCCATCGCCGCCGCATACGCGAGATCCCTCGCGGCCTTGTCGCCCTCGTCGAAAAAAAGCGTATCGACCGCGCCCAAATAGCCTTTCTCGCGATCGGTTGGGGCTTTGGCCAGCCGAGCTTCCCGCGTCTCTCCCAGACGCCGCAACACCGCTTGACCCGCCTTCTGATCGAGACGCATCCAAAGCGGCTTGTTGTAGGTCATCGCCTCGCCCCAGTAGGCCATGGCGAAACCCGGTTCGACTTGTTGGGCTTCTTGAAATTCCTCGGCCGCGTCGTCGTATTCGAAACTATGCAACAGCAGCGCGCCCTGCTCGAAGTGCTTTTGCGCCGCCGCCGCCCCCGACGTGGGAAAGTCGATCTTCCCGAGCGTCTCCGACTCAGCCGTGCCCGCCATTGCGAAAATCGCCGGCAACGCCGCCGCGGCGCATCCCCGCGCCAACGCTCTCAAAGCATTCGCGGTGGAACGGGCCGCCAGGCGAGCCTTTGCACCAACCCGCGCGAAACCCTTTGTCTTCGAGCGCCGCGATTCCAGGGAACCCCCGCGCTCCGATCGCTTGCCTCGCCTTTCACGTGCCATTGCCTACCCCCGCTACTTTCTTCGTAAGTCGCCGCCGGCAACGCCGCGGTTCCTCCATTCTATTACCCCCGGAGCCTCTTCTCTCACCGCCCTCCGCGAAGATCCTCCTCCGCTCCAGTTCCCGCCGCCCTCCCCACAACAAAAAGGACCGCCCCGCCGAACCGAAAAGAGCGAACTCTTCCCGGCAACAAATGAATGCCTACACCCACTGGCCACGGAAGCGATTGGTCCGCAAATGCTACCAGAGAGCATGCCTAGTATAGCGTTTCATTAAACTATACCCAACTCAGGCGCTTCCTCGAGCGCCTCGAACTTGCTCCAGCGGTGGACCACCGGAGCGGCGTTGATTTCCGCGATCCCCAGCAGGATTCGTTCCCGAAGCTCCTCCCAGGACTCCACCCGGATGCGCTTCAAAAACGTCCGGGCCATCTTCCCAAACAGCGTCTCCACAATGTTCAGCCAGGACCCGTGGGTCGGCGTGTGCACATATTTGAAGCGGTTCGGCCGCGTCGCTAAATAGTCCTTCGTCTCCTTGGATATGTGAGCGGAATGATTGTCCAAGATCAATCGAATCGTGCATTCGGCCGGATAGAATTGGTCCAGATCCTTCAGCAGTGAGATGAATTCGCGGCTGCGGTGCCGCCGCTCGACCCGCGCCGTTACGCGGCCGTCGTGCAAGTCCAGCGCCGCCAGAATCGAGCAGGTTCCCAGACGTTGGTATTCGTGATCCCGAGCCGTACAAGGATGCCGCCCAGGGACCGGCGGCAGGTCCGGGGCGGTGTTGGCGATCGCTTGCACACCGGGCTTTTCGTCCACCGAAACCGTGATCACGCCCGGCGAGGGGCCGCCCTCGCCCGAGCTTTCATTTTGCAAGGCCACCTCGCGGTAGACCAGCAGCACCTGCCGCATCTTGGACTCAAACTCCGGGTCGCGACGCTCCAGGTAGTATTTCACCTTCTCTGGATGCAGCGGCTGCCCCGCCAGAATCCGGTGGACGGTCGCCTTGGCCGCTTGCCCCAGGGCCGGATAGCCCGCCTCCACGGCATGCCGGCGCACGTGGAGAGCGAGCGCGCCGCGGGTCCACAACTCGGCGGCGTATCCCAGTTCCTTGGGTTTGCAACAGGCCAAATGCACCACCCAGGCCTTGGCCTCCTCGGAGATGCGGGGCTCGTAGGGACGATGATAGGCATCCTTGAGCGCTGCTTGCACTCCGATGGCGAGGGCTCGCTCGATCCATTTGGCAACGCTCTTGCGGGTCATCTTCACGGCCCGCATAATCTCGGCGATTGTCTCGCCGCCATGATAGCGCCACAGAATCTCGGCGCGCCGCACCTCCCGAGCCGGAGCCTTGCGGGAACGCCGCAGCCGTTTCAGATGTTGCACCTCTTCGGTCGTGAGCAGCAGTGGGGGACGCTTCGATTTTCCTGCCATGCGACCAGTCTAGCAGGAAACATTGTCCTATGGTTATGTTTTAATGAAACGTTATACTAGGTAGAGACAGACACTCGTGTTTGTCCTAGTCCACAGTCCCGACAAGCTCTCAGCTTGTCTCGGCTCGGTCAACGCATACGAAGTTTCAGGTCAGTCCGTCGTAAGAGTCTCGTGGTCCGCGCCCGGCACGCAATCCGGTCAGAGATCGGAGCCCGTTTAGGGCCATGCACATGCGCAAAGACTAAAGAAAACAACAACTTTTCATAAAGATAGCCCCTGACGTCGCGGATGAGCCCCCGGCTTGGCGGACAATGGTACTCACATCCCCGATCGCCCCCGCGATCGTGCTATTGATCCGCGGAGTCGACCGGACGTCACGCCGAGGCAGCCGGCTTGTTTTCGGCCGTTTCGGCGGATCCGCCTCCGCCGCGCGAGCCGCTGTAGTTCGCCGGCCCCGCTTGCCTGCTGTCGCAACCCCTAGCAGCCGATATCTGTAACGTCGGTCTCCCACGGCCGGCGCGAGAGGGATATGAAAGCGCTTGTCACCGGATCCGGAGGTCTGATCGGCTCGGCTTGTGTTGGGTTCCTGGCCGAACAAGGCTGGGACGTGGTCGGCCTCGACAACAATATGCGACGGGAGTTCTTCGGGGAGAAGGGCTCGACCGGCCCGATCGTCGAAAGCCTACGGGCGTCGTTTCGCGGATACCGCCACCTCGCGCTCGACATTCGCGACCGAGAGGGCATTCGAGACGTCTTTCGCGACGAGCGGCCGGACTTCGTCATTCACGCCGCCGGGCAGCCGTCCCACGATAAGGCGGCGTCGATCCCCTATGACGATTTCGACGTCAACGCCGTCGGGACGCTCAATCTGCTGGTAGCCGCGCGGGACTTTTGCCGCGATTCGCCCTTCTGCTTTACCAGCACCAATAAGGTGTACGGCGACCGACCGAACGATGTGCCGCTGCGCGAACTCACCTCCCGTTACGATTACGCCGACGGCCGCGACGGCATCGACGAGAGCCTGTCGATCGATGCCTGCCTGCACTCGCTCTTCGGAGCATCGAAGGTTGCCGCCGACGTGATGTGCCAGGAGTTCGGGCGCTATTTCGAAATGCCGGTCGGGGTCTTCCGCGCCGGTTGCTTGACCGGGCCGCAACACGCCGCCGTCGAGCTGCACGGTTATCTCGCCTACATTGTCCATTGCGCGGCGACGGGGCGGCCGTACACGATCTACGGCTACCAGGGCAAGCAGGTGCGCGACCAGATCCACTGCCGCGACGTGGCCTCGCTGTTTCTGGTGTTCTACAACCAACCCCGGCTCGGAGAGGTCTACAACCTTGGCGGGGGCCGGGCCAATAGTCTTTCCATTCTCGAGACGATCGACAGGCTCAGCCAAATGGGGCTGCGCTTGGACCATCGCTATCAAGCCGAAAACCGCGTGGGCGATCACATTTGCTACATCACGGACCTGACGAAGGTTCGGGCCCACTTCCCCGAGTGGGCGCCCCAATACTCGATCGAACGGATCGTCGAGGAGATTGTCGCCGGGCAACCGGCCGCGCGGCGCGGCGTGGGCGGGGCTGTGATCTCGGTCCCGGCGGCGGAAGAGACACCGACCGAAACCGTTACAGGCTAAGCTCCGGCGGGCCATCCGCCGATTTACTCTTCCAGCAACCCGGGGGGAAACCGCCCAATCGGGTCGGGGAGCGGGGTCGAGGACGCCCGGCGTCTGAGCGAGCAGCAGGCCGAAGAAGTAAGACAGGTCAACGCCGAGCTCGAGCAGTTTGCCTACGCCGCCTCGCACGATCTCAAGGAGCCGGTGCGCAATCTGGTCTCCTATAGCACGCTGCTCAGGGAAGACCTCGGCGACGAGCTTTCGACCGACGTGGCCGCCGATCTCGACTACATCCGCGCGGCGGCCAGGAGAATGAGCAACCTAGTGGACGGCACGTTGGCCCTCTCGCGCACCGGGCGCTCGTCGATCAAGAACGAAGTCGTGGCGCTGGAAGACTGCGTGACGAATTCCCTCGAGGCGCTGCGGACGCGGCTCATCGACAGCGGGGCGCAAGTCAATTGGGACCGGCTCCCCAGCGTCAGCGGAGATGCGTTTCTGTTGACGCAACTTTATCAAAATTTGCTGTCGAACGCGATGAAGTTCGTCGACCGCAAGAAGCCCGACATTCGGCTCACCGCCGAGCGCGACGGCGCTGATTGGGTCCTTGGCGTTAAGGACAACGGGATCGGCATCCAACCCGAATACGCCGAGCAGATCTTCGTGCCCTTCCGCAGGCTGCACGGCATAACCGAATACGAGGGAGCAAGCATCGGGCTGGCGCTGTGCCGCAAGGCCGTCGAGCGACACGGCGGCAGGATCTGGGTGGAGTCGGCCCCGGGTCAAGGGTCGCACTTCAAGTTCACGCTCCACCCAGCGAGAGGCGAGTGAGGAATCGAGTTCAAGACATGGCCGAGATCGTTGAGAACCTGCGCATGGCAACCGTCCTGCTGGTCGAAGACAATCCCGCGGAACGAAATCTCGCCCGCCGGGCGCTGCAGAAGGGCGTGATGCAATGCGATCTTAGGGTCGTCTCCGACGGAGAAGAAGCGATGGACTATCTCTGGCGGCGCGGCCCTTACGCCGCCGCAGAACAGTCTCCGCGGCCGCATTTGATTTTGCTCGATCTCAATATGCCGAAGCTCGACGGCAGGCAGGTTCTAGAGAAGATCAAGTCCGACCCGGCGCTGCAAAGCATCCCGGTCGTCGTGATGACCACCTCGCGTCACGACGAAGACATCGCCCGCAACTATCAACTGGGGTGCAACTCATTCATCAGCAAGCCGGTCGAGGTCCACGAATTTCTCGACGCCTTGCGGCAGTTGGGTTGCTATTGGCTGCGGCTGGTCGTCCTCCCGGCCGAGGGGGGAGGCATCCCGAGAGCCTGAGCCGTTCGCCGCGACAGCGGCGCCACCCCGCGCCGCAGTTCGCCTTCCGACCCAGAGCACGACGGTGACCTACGAGAAACTGAACATTCTCGCCATTGACGATAATCCCGCCGACGCGGAGATCTTGCGCCGACGCCTGGACAAAGTTCCGTCCTTCGACGCCGACTTTCTCCACTGCCTCGACCCCGAATCCGGTCAAGAGGTCCTGCGCGGCCGGCCGATCGATTGTTTGTTTTTGGACTACCAGCTGGGCGAACGCAGTGGCTTGGAGGTCCTGCGATCGTTGCGTGACCGCGGCGTGGACGTTCCCGTCATCATGCTGACCGGCGCCGGCAACGAGGCCGTCGCGGTGGAGGCAATGAAACTCGGCGCGCAGGACTATATGCCCAAGGATTCCCTGATGCAGGGAGGCATTACCACGAAGGCTCTTGAGCGCGCTGTCTCCAACGCTGTCGACAAGGTCTCGCTGGCGCGTCAACTTCGCGAAAAACAGCACGAACTCGAAAGCTTCGTCTCCGTCGTCGCCCATGACCTGAAGACGCCGCTGGCGGGCGTCAAGAACAATATCGAGTTGCTGCGGGACTTCTACGCCGACCGTCTCGATGCCAACGGAATCGAGTTCGTCGCGGCCTCGCTGAGAATCCTCCGCCGCAGTTTCGCGCTCATCGACAGCTTGCTCGAATATTCCCGACTGGGACGCTCGGGGTGCCCGCTCGCCCCGGTCGATCTTGAAACCGTCGCGGAGTCCGTGCTGGCCGTTTTGCGCACCGCAGTCGACGACTGCGACGGCCGGGTCGAGGCCGAACCCTTGCCGCGGGTCCTCGGCGATGAACCGGCGCTCGGCCAACTGTTGCAAAATCTTGTCGCCAACGCCCTGAAGTTCCGCGGTCCCGACCCTCCGGTGGTGCGACTGGCTTCGCGCCACAAGAACGGGCGTTGGGTCGTCTCGGTCTCCGACAACGGCATCGGCATCCATCCCAAGCACGCAAGCGAGATTTTTACTCCCTTCAAACGCTTGCACTCGCGAAAGGAGTTCGAGGGCTCCGGAATCGGTCTCGCCACCTGCAAGAAGATCGTCGAGCAGCACGGCGGGCGCATCTGGGTGGAGTCGGCCCCTGGCCGCGGCACGACGTTCCGATTCACACTGGCGGCCGCCAGCGCCGATGACGCCGACAACGATCCGACCGGCGCCGAGAAACGAACCCCCGACACTCTTCCGGTAGCGTGACCCTTGGGCCGGCGGCCTCCAACCTCGTCGTCGCCTTCTCTCCTCCGGGTCGACGGGTCGAGCGTAATGTGCATTCCGTTCGCACCCGGGCGGTATCATGAATCCACAGGATGTCTCGGCAGCCAAATCGCCGCGGAGGCTGAGCTGATTTTGAAGCCTCCGGGGAGTTGAGGACCGGCGTGCCCGTTTCATCGGGACCGCCGCCTACGCGCCGCCCAATGTCGGAGAAATCGGTGGATTCGCGACGGTTATTCGCGCGCATTGTCTCAAAGAACATGAGGTCCCGGAGGCCGGCTCCTTTCCCCAACTGATTCTTCAGGCCTTCGCTGTAAGCGTTTCAGTACCCTGAATTTGTCCGGACTCAGGGCGTCGGGAAATGCTATACTCTTTTGTGAGAAATTAATCAACTCTTTTGGGATTACGCTTGGGAAATACATTTGGAAAGACCATGAGTTGCTCAAACAATCCTTCGCGGGTCCTCGTCGTGGACGACGATGAGGCCGTTCGACGAGTCGTCCGACTCGTATTACAAAGAGAAAAGTATCAAGTGGGAGTGGCCGCAACGGGTCGTCAGGGGCTTGACAGTCTCGCGACGCAAACCCCGGACCTGATTATCTTGGACATTTGCTTGCCGGACATGGGCGGTTTGGAAGTTCTCCAGGAACTACGCACGTGGTATCGGGGCCCGGTGATGATCCTTTCCGGCAACGGGGAAGAAATGATGGTAACGGACGCGCTCGACACCGGGGCGGACGACTATTTGACAAAGCCTTTTCGACCCAGCGAAATGCTGGCGCGGATTCGAGCCTTGCTCCGGCGTAGCGACGCTTCGCTCGAGAGCCCGCGCGTCATCGACGCCGGCGGCTTGAAAGTGGATCTCGCGAAACGGCGAGTCCTTCGCGACGGCCGGGAGATTCGGCTGACGCGAACCGAGTTCGAGATCCTCGTCTATCTAGCGCAGAATTTGGACCGCGTTGTTTCTTCCAAGATGATTCTCGACAAAGTGTGGGGGCCGACGCACGGCGATTACATCCGAGACGTTGCGCGTCCATGTGGGACATCTCCGCAAGAAAATCGAGCCGACGCCCTCCTCCCCGCGGTACATTTTGACCGAGCCCAGCGTGGGCTACCGCTTCTCGGTGCCCTCGGAAACTCCGGTTTCGACTATGGCCGGGTAGAGGGTACGAAGCTCGACCGCCAGGTGGCGGGAAAAGCGGCCTAGCGGCTCTTGCGCACGTAGAATCTCCGCGCCTCTTCATAGAGCGCGAGGACGGCGTCTCGTTCCTCATCGCTTGCAAAGCGCTGCTCATCCTGCTTGGTTGCCTGGATGAGTTCGTCCATCCACTCGATGAAATAACCCGCGTCGGCACGGCCGTCCCAGGCACCGTCGACCAACATCACCGGGCGGGAATGGGCCATGCGGATCGTCTCTTCGGAGCGGACGAAACAGCGCACCGCCACCCAACTGTGAAAGCCGCTGTCCATGGAGAGTTCGGTTTGAAAAGACGTTTGGCCGGGCTCGGCCGTGAAACTCTGAATGACCTTGCCGTTGGCGACCAGCTCGACACTCTCGATTGGATCGCGGCTTTGGACTTCGAGAGCCATTTGCACCTCTCGCTTCGCTTCCACGACATCAAAGAACAACATCGGTCCGTTGGTGACGAAACTCGGTCCGTGGCGCAGCCCGTCGTAGAACGACGCAAGCGAAAACTTTTCCCTGGGACGAACATAGACACGGTTATAGCCGACCGGGTTGGGCAGCACGCCGCTCGCTGAACCGGCCGAGGCCGGTATATCCATGCCTAGATTCAGGAACCGATAGTAGATGCTCAGGGAATGATCGACAAACCCGCGGTCGCCCGGGAATACCTTTCGATCGCGCGGACGGCCCCAGACCTCGCTGTCGAGAATGCCGTACTGATTGAAATGGTTATGCAAGAGGCCTATCGAGTCGGGCGGCGAGATCGCCATCACCACCGGCACTTCCCACCAAAATGGCTTTTCCACGTCGACCCAAGGAAAACCCTCTTTGTAGTAGCGCTGCCGCTTGGCCTGGTGGATGAACTCGATGCCCGAGGGATACCAGCGACCGTCGACGGCAAGGTTGATCTTCTTGCGCAGGTTGTGCAGCATCCAAGCGCCGCCTCCGCGTTCATCCTCGGCGTTGAGCACGGTGATCACATGGCGGGGTGAGAGCTTGATTGCGGGCTTGGGAGGAAACGGAATACCTTCCCACTCGCTCGCCTTGTTCCACATCGTGAAGACCACGCTCAAGTTGAGATCCTCGGCCAAGGCCAGCTTCTTCACATCCTCGACCGACCGATGGATGTGGAAATCGCCGGAATACCAGCCGCGTTTTTCCATGTGGATCCAGCGCTCGAGGTGAATCTGGAGTTGCAACGGCTGTTGATCGGACAAGGTGATCGTTTCCTCGAAGCGATCAAATTCCGGCCCTCGCTCGGCAATGATCGTGTAGTCTCCCGCGGGCGCGGTGACCAGTTCGGGGCCCCGGAACACAAAACTGCCCAGGTACCACTGCCTGCCGCCCTCGCGGGGTTGCGCCGTGCGGTCCCGCAGCGGAGACACGGGCTGGACCATCCCGCCGTCGGCGCCGCGAATCTCCATGCGCGCCCAAACCGGCTGTCCTTCACCGTCGACAACGCTGACTTCCAACTCGGCGCCCGGCAGCAAGCACGAAAAGATACAAAGAAGAAGGAGCATTGTCCGGTACAGGGGCCGCATGGTCATGAATACCGTGTCGGGACAAAGAAGGTCAATAGATCGAACGTCCCGATAATTCTATTGTCGCAAGCTCCGCCACAATCCGATACAGCGCTTCGATGTCGGACGCGTCCGCGACCTCGGCAGGCGAGTGAGCGTATCGCAGGGGCCAACTCAGCGGGACGTTCACCGCGCCGCGGGGCACGAAACGAGAGCCGTCGTTCCCTCCGGCCGTGACTCCGGATTGCACGGGAATCCGATGAGATCGGGCCAAGTTCGCAATGGAACGCACCGCCTCGATCGGGCTGATTCCGCTGTTATCCATCGCCCGTATCACGAAACCCTTCCCCAGTTCGGCAAAGCCGATGCGCCGATTCTCGATCGGCGAGTCGGAGCTGACAAAGCTGTCAATCGCGTAAACGCGCTTAGGCTGCGTTTCTTGGGCTACGGCCAAGGCGCCGACCAGCCCGGCTTCTTCCTTGACGCTGAAAACGAACCAACCAGCGCGACCGGCTTCCCGAGGTAACGAATCGAACGACGCAAGCGACCGCAGCACCCGGACGAGTACCGCGCAGCCGACCCTGTCGTCGAGCGAGCGCCCGGAGATGCGACCTCCCGCGAGTACCTGCGGACGTTTGGGCACCGTTGCCGTCGACCCGACCTTTACGCCCATCTCTTCCGCCTGTTCAGCGGACGTCGCACCGATGTCAATGGTCCCATGGCGGGTCATGATCGCCGGCAACGAACCCTTTTCTCCATGCACGTGAACCGGGTGATGGGAGAATAACCGAGCTTCACCGCCGCCTACCGCATCGGCGGCCAGCGTGCCGTTGGAGCGGATACGCGCAACCCGAAACCCGATCTCGTCCATGTGGGCGATAAACAGCGCCGCGGGCAGCCCCTTTCCCACCCGAACGATCAAGTTGCCCGCGTCATCGACCGACGACTTCCGTCGGGCCCACTCCGGCAGAAGGCCGCGGATGGTTTGGCGTACGTCCGCTTCGGCGCCGCTGACCCCCGGTATCTCGACCAGCGTCCGGATCAAAGCCAACTCGGGCGCCAAGGCCCGAGGCGCGACAGCCGAATCCGCTTTCCGTCTACCCGACTCGACGGACCTTATTGCAGTCGACCCCAGAAAATCCGCCAGCCACCGGCTGATCCGCGACAATCGACCGCAGTCGACGACTTCGACCGGCGTTCCGGCGTTTTCCACCCCAACGGTAAGAAGAGCGCTTTGCTCGGGCCGAGGCCAAATGTCCCCTTCCCCAAAAGGTCCGAGTTCGAGCGAGTCGCCGCAGCTGTGGAGTAATTCGAGACCCGCCTCGCCGGCATGCGCAATCAGCCGGTCCACCCATTCCGACGACCAACCTTCGGCCGTGGCAATACTCGGGCTCTCACCGCCCCCGGGGCGAAAGTAGATGACACGGTCGGCCTCAACTCGTCGCAAGACGCGCGTCAATCCATGCTGCTGAAAATATTGCCGGCTGACGAACGCCAGCGTTACCGTACTCCGCGGCGCGAACCGCTCGAAGCTTTGCGCGAGATCGATCAATACGGCCGCGCCGGCGCGGCTTGAGATCCACGGTGCGCTCAGACGGTTCCCGCCGGCTAAAGCAACAGGATCACTTTCGAGGGCCAACGAGTCGAGGTGATCGACACCAGCCTGCATGGCCGCTTTGCGGGTTCGAGCGCCGATGTCGACGTATAACCCATCGATCCCGATGCGGCTCGATCCGCGGCCGGCTTTCTGGAAATGGACGGAGGGCGCGGCGATCACACCTTGGACGAATCCGGCTTTGTGTGTCCGAATCCGGACCGGCTGCCCAACAAAGAACTCGTCAAAGTCATAGTGCGGTTTCGGATCCGCCGACCGTTGTAAGCGTAAATATCCGTCTTCGTCGATGTGGGAGACGATGTAACCGGGCCCGTCAAGACCCGCGATCAGCAATGTGTGCGGCGCCCCCGAGCCGTACTGAACAGTCAGCGACCCTACGTTATCGACCGAGGCATGCTTGCCAATGCGGGACTGAACGTAAGCAAGGGCGTCGGCTTCATGACCCGAGACGGCGTGCAGCCTCGCCAACGCATCGAGGTCGGCGCCGCGAGCGGCCACGCCCGACAGCAGCAGCGTCAGGCCTACCGTAGTCCGGAAAAGCTTCTGCATGGAGGCAGCCGTCGACAAGAAGTCCCTCGCACGCAATCGGGCCGAGTCCGAGCCGGTTGGTTAGTCCTTCGTGTCCTTGGACTCGATGAGACCTCGCACTCGGGCGATGAATTCATCGATAGGGATTGCGCCTTCGTTGCCGCGCTTGCGATGCCTCACCGCCACGGTCCCGGCCTCGGCTTCGCGTTCCCCGACGACCAACATGTAAGGAATCTTTTGCAACTGCGCTTCACGGATCTTGAAGTTTACCTTTTCGCTACGGGCGTCGAGATCGGTACGAATGCCCGCGGCAGCGAGCTTCGCATTCACTTGCTCGGCAAAGGCGTTTTGACGGTCGGTGATCGGCAGCACGATCACTTGCATCGGGGCCAGCCATAAGGGGAACGCCCCGGCGTAATGCTCGATCAAGACTCCGAAAAAGCGCTCGACCGAACCCCACAGCGCGCGGTGCACCATCACGGGACGATGCGCCTTGCCGTCTTCGGCGATGTACTCGAGTTCGAAGCGACGCGGTAGATTGAAGTCAAACTGCACGGTCGAAAGCTGCCACGGGCGACCGATGGCGTCCACCAGCTTGATGTCGATCTTCGGGCCGTAGAAGGCCGCCTCGTCTTGCATGACCTTGGCGTCGATCTCGCGTTCCTTAAGGGCGCTGTAAAGACCCTCCTCGGCCATCTTCCATTCGTCGGCCGAACCGGCGTATTTGCCGCTCTCGCCACCATCCCACGTCGACAGCTCAACTTCAAAGTTGTCGAATCCGAATGTCTTAAGCACGTCGAGCGCGAAGTCCACGCAACCGACGACCTCGTCCTTGACTTGGTCGGGAGTGCAGAAGATATGCCCGTCGTCTTGGGTGAAGCCGCGCACCCGCAGCAGCCCGTGCATGACGCCCGAACGCTCATAACGATAGACCGTGCCCAGCTCGCCCAACCGCACCGGCAGATCGCGGTAGCTGCGCAGGCCGTTCTTGTAAATCAAGATGTGGAAGGGGCAGTTCATCGGCCTGAGCTGGTACTCGGCATCATCCAGCTTCATCGTCGAGAACATGTCGTCGGAGTAAAAATCGGCGTGACCGGATGTGCGCCAAAGATCATGCCGCGCCACATGCGGCGTATAGACCAACCCGTAACCGCGGGCGACGTATTGCTCGCGCAGCCAATCTTCCATCAGTCGGCGAATGACGCCGCCCTTGGGATGCCAAAAGATGAGACCGGGGCCGGCTTGTTCCTGAATGCTGAACAGGTCGAGTTGTTTGCCCAGCTTGCGATGATCGCGCTTCTTGGCCTCCTCGAGCCGGTTCAGATAGGCGGCCAGATCTTTCTTGTTGAAAAACGACGTACCGTGGATGCGTTGCAACCTTTGGTTGCGCTCGTCGCCCTTCCAATAAGCACCGGCGACCGAGAGCAGCTTGAAGGCCTTGATGCGACCCATGCTGGGGATGTGGGGGCCGCGGCAGAAATCGAGGAATTGATCGCCGGTCTTGTAGATCGAGATCTTGTCGCCGTCGGTCTTGTCCTCGATCAGTTCGCACTTCATCCGCTCGCCGGCCTCGCGGAACTCGGCGAGGGTTTCTTCACGCGGCAGCCAGACGCGGTGGTTCTCCGGGTCGCGCTTGACGATTTCGCGCATCCGTTCCTCGATCTTTTCGAGGTCGTCGGGGGTGAACGGCTCTTCGCGTTCGAAGTCGTAGAAAAATCCCTGATCAGTAGGCGGGCCGATGCCGAGCTTGGTTTCCGGATAGAGTTCCAAAACGGCGGCGGCCAACAAGTGGGCGCTCGAGTGGCGGTAGACTTCGAGGCTCTCGGGGTCACGCTCGGTGAGAATCCTCACCGAAGCGTCGTGATCGATTGGTTGGGCCAGGTCGACGACATCGTCGTTAAGCTGGGCGGCCAATGCCGCTCGCGCCAGCCCGGGGCTGATCGACTCGGCAACCGCGCGGGCGGTCGTTCCCTTTTCAACCGTTCGCTCGGTGCCGTCCGGCAAAGTGACCAGAATCGATTCCATCGTGGTTGCGATCTCTCTCGCAGCCGGCGCTCAAGGCGCCGTTCAAGGCGGTTTTAGGTCTTGGTGGGAGACGGTGCCGTCTTGGTGTCGGAGGATGAGGCCGCGGGTTTATCCGCCTTTGCGGCTTTTTCGGTTTTCTCATCGCCGCCGTCTTTCTTGGTGTCACTCGATCCGTCGCCCGACTTTTTCGCGTAGTCGGTAACGTACCAGCCTGTGCCTTTGAATCGGATCGCGGGCGGCGACAGCAATTTGCGCAATTTTCCGCCGCACCGCTCGTGCTCGGTTAGAGGCGGATCGGAGAACTTGCGGATCTCCTCGAAGCGTTCTCCGCATTGCAAACATTCGTATTCGTACAAGGGCATGGGGAAATCGTCCGACGGGTAGGGTGGCCCCGACCAAAGCGGGAAACCTCAGTATATCAAGCGGAAATGTTCCGCCCCGAAAGTCGGAGGCGATCGAGGTCCCGACATGGATGGGGTAAGGCGTTGGGGGAGTTCGCTGTTGCTGATCCGCGCCCGCGGTCGTTCGCGCGTTCACGAACTCTACCGCAATCCGATACGTTCGAAGGGCGATTTTTCCGGGAGTCCGGTTCGCGCCGCCCGGAACCGTTGCTGATTCAGTGGAATTTATCGGCCGGCGCTTGGGACAGCCCCCACTCTTCTATAGGCTCTTGCGAATGTGGTCTGGCCGCGGGGGAAGGGAGAGGCCGGGCAGGTGTCGGCGAGAATGCCGGCACGGCGCGCCTGGAGGCGCGCATCACGTCGGTTTTGAGAGCCCCGCGCGGCGCCGGCGGCCGTCCATTCCGGCCGCCTGATGCTACGATAAGAGGTAGTAATCCGTGCACTCGCGGCGAGAGTTCCATGCCTGTAACGATGAAAGACATTGCCAACGATCTCGGCGTGTCGATTGTGACGGTTTCGAAAGTGCTTCGAAACCATAGCGACATTGGCGAAGTCACCCGTAAACGCGTACTGAAACGTGTGAAGGAAGTCAACTACCAACCCAATTGGGTCGCTCGCAGCCTGGTCACGCGACGGACGCACATGGTTGGTTTGGTGGTCCCTGACCTAGGGAGCCAGTTTTTCGCCGAAATCGCCAAGGGCTTGGGTCGAAAGATTCAGGCGAAGGGGTTTCACCTGCTCACATCCTCTTCGGAAGAGGATCCCGTGCGTGAACAGCAGGAAATCGATTGGCTGGTTTCGCGCCGCGTGGATGCGCTGGCGATTTGTTCGGTGCAGACCGACAGCTCAGCGGGGGTCTTTCAGCGGATCGAGGAACACAAGGTTCCCTACTTGCTCGTCGATCGTCCCTTCGCGGATCTCAAGGTGACCTACGTGGGCGCCGATGATGAAGCCATCGGACGGACGGCGGCGAAGCATCTGATCGATGCAGGTTGCTCGTGCATCGCCCACATCCGCGGCCCCCAGCAACTGGCCAGCGCCAGCGCTCGAGAAAGAGGCTGGCGAAAGGCGATCACGCTGCGGGAACTCCGTTTATCCGACGAGTACGTCGTGAGCGCGGGCGGCGCCTCGGAGCTTGCCGCGCAGGGCGGGTATCTCGCCGCCGGGAAACTGCTGGCCCTCCGACCTAGGCCCGACGGCATCTTCTGCTTCAACGATTCGGTCGCCATCGGCGCGATGAAGGCGATTCACGATACCGGCCTGAGCATCCCCGACGATGTCGCCGTCGTCGGATCGGGCAACCTTCGTCATTCCGATTTTCTGCCGGTCCCTCTTTCCACCATCGATCAGCATAGTCTCGAGATCGGAGAACGGGCCGGCGACGTCGTGCTCCGCATGATTCGCGCCAAACGCAATCCGCCCGCGCGCACCGTCCTCATCAAACCCGATTTTATTGCCCGCGCGTCGACTCGACCCGGGACCGGCTCGTAATTCTTCCGAAATTTCGCCGGCGTACCCGACGCATAACGTGGATGCAGAGCCCTGAGCGCAAGCGACGGGCCCTTCATGCTGAACGCCCCATCGCAAAGTGCTTAGTGCAACGCACGCAACCTGACCGGGAGAAGTTCGAGAAAGTCCGACCGAGAGGACGAATCGACTAGTCGTCAACCCGTTCGTCGATCAGGTGGAGAGGAACCGGGGAGAGTGCCATCGCGACCCGCGCCGACACGGTGTCGCGGATCGATCGCATCGTTTCGATCGTGCCGTACAAGATCAAGCCCCAGGTATCTTCGTTGCCCGAAACCGTGGCCCGGCTGATGAGAGCGGACTCGCCTTCCTCGGAGAGGAATCCAACGCCGCCGCGTTCCAGCCGCGAATCTTTCCAGAAGTCCACGCCCCAGCCGTTAATCAGGGTAGTAATTTGGTTGTCACGGACGCGCACCGAAACGCGGTTGAAATCGTCCGGACGCGGCAGGTGACCGGGAACCGGGATTTCCACGCCCGCCTCATCGGCAACCCGCTCGCCGTTGAGAACCACATAGCGGAGCATGACGTAAGAAAGAGAAGCCTTGCGACGCGTCTCGACCAATTTAAACGCATAGTAGTTTTCCAGGTCGGGTGCACGGACGACCCAACCCACCGCGTCCTTCTCAATCTTGGCGTCGAAATCGTACCGATAGTTTTCCAAACCCAGCGTGTCTTGGCGCAGAGCCAGTCCATCGACTCGGCCCAGTCCGGCGGCGCCGAAATCGAGGGATCCGGCGCTCAGCCAAGTATCGGCCGAGGTCGCGTCGAAATCATCCACGATAAAGAAGGCCGCGCGTTCCCGAATCGGACCGGTCAGGGTGTGGACCGCTAGGGCCACCGTGTCGCGCGCCTTTTCCAAGCCTTTGCCGAGTAAAGCTCTCGAAGTATCGTTCAGAGTACCCAAGAAGACGACCATCAGCACCAGGGCCAGGGCTTGCGAGAACCGACGCCCCAGCAGGAACTGGCGAATACCTTGCAGCAGCGATTGGGAGCCCGCACCAGCATAATCTCGCAACGTAACCGGTTCGTCACGGAACGGATCATGTTCCAGTTCCGCGCTCTCGCCGAACGCGACGCTGTCTTCGACCTTCGGTACCGCCGGATTCTCGTTGCCGATCAGGGGCCAAAGGCCGGCCGCCGAATCGGTGTTCAGGCCCTTGCCAAACTCGGTGGACGGCGCGATGGGCTGGGTGTCGCCCGTGAACTTAGGCGCTTCGATCGCCGGCGCGAACGGCAAAAAACTGTCACCCATCGCCGCGGGAGCGATAGCCGCTGAAGGACTGATCTGCAGTTGAGCGAGCAGGTCGGCCACCGGGGGATGGTCAACTGTCCCGACGCCGAACGTCTTACGCGGTTCAAGGTTGATCGTGAAAGACGCCGGCCGGTTCGACGGAATCGGGTTCAGATCCGCTTGGAAAGCGGCGATTTGCAGCGACTCATGGGCCGCGGGCGCCACCAGAGTCAATGGCGCCGGCTTGCCCGTCGACAGCGTGGCACGATTAACATCAACACTAACAGTCGCATTCCCGGCGCCAAAATTCTCCAGCTTCAGTATCTGACGAGGAGCGAGCGCGGCAGTCCGGAACAAAACGACCGGGCTACTGTGGAGCGGTTGAATGGCGTGAAAGACCCGCTCGGGAAGTGGAAGAGGACGAACTCCGTTGGCCGTCGGCTCCATCTCAAACAGGGCTTGTACTTCCTGAAAACGGAAGCGATTTCTACGCGCCCGCCGAGCGCTCGGCTTCGGGCAAGAAACGGATTTGACAATCATCATCGGAGACGACTGCTCTCCTAGGCCCCCGCCCATCGTAAGAACCGAATTCGGATGGTTTTCGCTGTGTTCCATTCGATTGGCCTTGTTTCCGCCCGTCTTCTTATAAATGCTTCGGGGCCAGTGATGCTTGGGGGGCCGCCCCGACTCCATTTGACTCTTACAGGCTACTGTACCTGATGATCATAGTCGGGAAGGCAAATTGGATCAATAAGATAGACACCGTACGACCACCCGGTACAAGGGTCATGCTCTGGGGAGTACCGCCGAAGTTTAGGGGGGCTCACCGAGGCCCGCCCCGGGAGCAACACATTCGTCGGCAAGGGGCCGACAACAGCGCGGCCTGGGTGGTGCTTGCACAGGCGAACCCAATATTTAATTCATTTATAATCAATCACTTAACACAATGTTGCGATACCCGGCAAGGATTTCTACCGGGTCTGATTTTCGATCAGAAACGCGCCTCCCTTGCCTGCCATCGCGAAGTCCAGGTCGCCGTCACCGTCGAAATCCAAAACAGAAATCTGCATGCCTGTTCCGATTTTTCCTCCAAAAAAAATTACGTGACGGGCCCAAACCCATTGATTCTTCTGCAAGAAGTATTGGTACCAGTAGATTCCCAGCGGCTCTCGACCCCCCGGATCGTGCCCGTTGTGGGCGAAAAACCTCTTCCCGGTGAGCAGTTCGGGGCGCCCATCGCCGGTAAGGTCGACCAGGGCGGAGGCGTGGGCTTGTGACCAGGCGTCGTCGATCAACTGCTGGTCCCATTCGCGTTCTCCGGAAGCTGATGTGGTCTGCCGCAGCCAATGAATGCCGTAATCGTGGGCTTTGGCGGCGATGATGTCGTTGAGCCCGTCGCCATCCACGTCGTGAACGTAGAGAAAGCCGGTGCTTCCCAGGTCGAAGTCGGCGTGGCGGGTCCAGTTCTCGGCGCGCGGGTCGGAGGGAGCCTCGAGCCAGCCCTTGGGGGTGAGGATATCGGACCGCCCGTCGCCGTTGACGTCACCGGCGCCGATGCCGTGTCCCCAGCTTTGGGGGCTGACCTGGTGGCGGACCCATTTTACCGACGCGCCGCTGCCCTTGACCTCAAACCAAGCCGTGTCCGAACCCTCGCCCGCGAATTGGGGCAGCATCTCGCGCGCCTCGCCGTCGTTGTCGAGATCGACCAAGAAGGCGAACTCGACGTTGGCGCCTCGATCAATCGAGTACTCGGTCCATTCTCCGACGCCCTTGCCGGGGTTCTTGAACCAGGCCACGCGCTTGGCATCCCAGGCCACGCTGATGACGTCGATCGCGCCGTCGGAGTCGACATCGAGCGGCAAGTCGGTGAAATTGTCGATGTAGTTGTTGAAGAAGCCAAGCGAGCGGAAGCGGTGCTTTTCCCACTGCGGCCCCTCGAACCAGTTCTCGCCGGCGACGATGTCGACATTGCCGTCGCCGTTGAGATCGGCGAAGGCGCTGGTCTCGTTTCTGCCTAAGTCGACGGTGTGCGCCTTGAATGGAATTTCATCGGAAACCTGGCCCGCGGCCGGATTGCTCGCGATAACGGCAAGCAGAAACAGGATGGAAGTTTTCTTCATGGTTTAAAGCCTCGGAACCAATGCTCGCGGTCGCGGAACTGCGCTGCGGAAAGCTTCTAGGGGCCCTTGCTCGATCGTCTTGTCGAGACTTTGGCCCTCAATGAAGGCCATCACGAGAAACGTCTGACCGTCAACCCCGGTGATTTCGTAATGGCTGATCGTTTGGCCGATCACGATAAGGAGATTCTACCGCTTGGGGGGTGGCTCTGGGGCGTCGGGGCACAATGGCCTTGCGATCGATTTGATAGAGCCGGCCCCGAATGCGAATCGTGTAATCGTTGGCGACCCGCCGGGCCTCGTCATGGCTCAGCACCGAGCCCGGATCGTGCTCCGGCCCCAGTGGCCCATGAGCCTTGTCGGGCAAGGCCGGCCGCACCCGCAACGTAGCGTTCCACCAGGGCAGGAATTCGCTCTCCAGATAGGCGTTGGCTTGCTCGATCGTGGCGGCCCCGGCCACCCGCGGCCCCTTCACCAGCCGGTCTTGGGCCACGGCGAAACTGCGCTCGACACGGCCCTTGGCCCGCGGGGAGTAGGCCGCGATCCACTCGATCCCCAGCTCCTCGAGCGCTCGTCCGATCTAGGTGGGCGGCAAGGCTTTGGGGTCCTCGTCGACGCTGTTCTTGGGCGTGTTGACAAACAGGCCGGCGCGGTCGGTGTAGAAGGCCGCCGGCCGTCCGTTTTTCTCCAAATACCTTTTCAGCAAACGGCGGTTCTCTTCGCTGGAGTCGAGGCGGGCGAAGCGAGCCAACAACTCGCTGTCGGCGTCGTCGATCATGGCGATCAGGTAAACCTTCTCGCCGCGTCCTTCCAGCCAGTCGTGGAAGGAGGTCTCCCATTGCACGAACTCGCCTGGGCAACTGTGGCGCGGCCGCCACGGATGCGGGCGTGGCGACTTGCGCCGGAGGGGCTGCTAAAGCCCGGCCGCGGCCATCCCGCCCCGCGGCGTTTCGCGGCCGACCAGGATGCCGTGGCGCTGTTGCGGATACTCCGCCGCCGGCGTCGGCCCAAAGCCGGCCTACTCGGCTTGGGAGAGAATCGCGACGGCTTGTTTTTTCCATCTTCGTGCTGATTCTTGCGGTTGGAGGCGCGGCCCCGCCCCGCGTGGATGACGGCGCGGTCGCCTTGGCGGCGAAGCTTCGTCAGCAGCCGCCTGACTTGCCGTTCGATGACGCCCATCCGCCGGACGGCCTGCTTCTGGGTAATCAGTTTCTTGTCGGCTTTCTTCAGCGCCACTAACCGGTCGCGCTCTTGTTGGGTCATCGCTGGAAGTCCTTGGTTTCTCACCCCTCCAGCGTGACCTTGTCAATAGGACATTTCTACTCGGCACTCTTAGGACACTATCACTTGGCAGCGACACGGCTCGCGGACGGTTCCGTTACTCGACGAACGAGTTGATATAATGACATCTCGTCCGGAGTGCGGGAACCCACTACGGCCGCCCTCCAGACACCCCCGCATAGGCTGGGCGCGTAGCTCAATTGGCAGAGCAAGTGACTCTTAATCACTAGGTTCGGGGTTCGATTCCCCGCGCGCTCACCACTGTTTTCAACGACTTACAGTCTAGTTCACCTTCTCGACAACCGCCGTGGAAGCCAATGTGGAAGCCACGGGCTTCAGAATGGCGTCCATTTTGCCGGCGGCGTCGTCCAAAAGGGATGGCGCGACGTGGGCGTAGGTGTCGAGCGTCAGGGAAACTTGCGAGTGCCCGAGGACTTCCATCACGGTTCGGGGGCTGACTCCCTGCGCAAGAAGGAAACTGGCGCAGGTGTGCCGTAGGTCATGGAACCGCTTTCGCGGCAAGCCGAGCAGCGCGAGCGTCTGTTGGAAGTGACGAGTTACATTGCGGGCATCAAGAGGAGTGCCGATCGTGGAAGCGAAAATCAACCCGTTTTCTTGCCAACGCGTACCCGCTAGCAGTCGCTCTTGCTGTTGGCGAATCTTATGAGCGCGTAGCGCTTCCACGGTAACTTCCGGCAGCCTGATGGTGCGGCGACTCCGAGCGGCTTTCGGGGGTACCAGAATGAGCCTGCCTTCGACCCGCTGCAAAGCGTTCCGAATTGAGATCGTCTTGCTGTCGATCTCCGCATCAATCCAACGCAATCCGAGCCCTTCACCCAATCGCAGTCCGATAGCGATGGCAACGGTGTAGAGCGCTTCCAATCGATGTCCTTGGACAGCGGCAAGGAATGTACGGGCGTGCTCCGGCGATAACGGCTGAACTTCGGGCCGCTGCACCTTGGGTGGGTCCACCAGCGTCGCGACATTGCGGGCCACCAAACCCCACTTGAGCGCTTGCCCGAGCGCCCGACGCAAAATGGCCCGGAGATATTGAACGGTGCGCGGGCTCAAACCAGCTTCGAGCCTTTCGTTTAGGAATGCCTGCACGTGCTGCGGACGAAGCTTCGCCAGCGCGATCCGCCCAAGACCGGGGTTGATGTGCTTCTTTACAAGACGCGAGTAGCTATCGTGAGTCGAGTATCGAACCGTTGGCTTGACCGAGTCCGTCAGCCACCGTTCAAGGAATTGCTCCAGCGTCTGGCGTTCGGGCACTGGTGGAATGCCCATCTCCGCTGCTCGCAGCGCCACTTGGAGCCTGCGAGCGACTTCGGCGCGGGTTCGGCCGCTCACAAGCTTGCGCCGCCGCTTACCGCCGCCGTAACCGACATGGACGCTGCCACGCCAGCGGCCGTCCTTGTCTCGATAAATGCTACCTTCGCCGTTTCCCCTTCGTTTTGCCATTACGCTTTCCCTTCTTTAGTTTCAGGCTGGCTCGGTACCTACGTTTTGCTGCCGCGTTTCTGCACCTGGTGGAACAATACCCCGCTTGCCATGCCGACGAGACAGCGAGACTCCCGCATTCTGCACACGTGAAAACCCGTCCGATATCCAGGTCTTCCAAGCACATCTTGGCGAACGACGCCAGCAAGCTCGGACAAGTCCGCAACTCGCGGACCCGGCCATCCGGCGGATCGGATATCCATGGGAACGAACGAACAGCATCAACCAGCGCGGCAAGTTTGTATTGAGCGCTCTGCCAACGCAGCGTCTCTGTCGCCGTCAATTCCCGCTCCTTCACGAGCGCCAAGCCGCGAGCTGTGTCTAATAGCATCGCCGCCGCGCGAAGAAAGTCGTCTATCGGCTCTGCGTACTCATGCCAGAACTCGTCATTCAAAGGGTGGGGGAATTGGTATGTGGGGACGAGTTCCGGGGGTACGCGGGGGAAGTACCGTCCCCAACTCTGAGCCAGCGGCTCCCGTCGATAGTTGAACGACCCTAGATGCTCCAGCAGCTCGGCATTGCCTTCTGAGTCCCCTGTACGCAGGTCTTCGGAACGGACGAGTTGGTCCCGCATCTCCGGGTGCTCGTCGAGTAGGTGATATGCGCCGCCGTCCAGGATCGTTTCCCGTCGCTCCCAGCCGTCTGAACGACGAATAAACTCCCGCGCTTTAGGTACAAGCTGGCGTCCGGGATCGGGACTGTGGGGGTTGTCGATCTGCCAGCGTGCGGCGAGACGCAGAGTCCGCGTGCGATGCACGAGCAAACCCAGAAGACCATGCTTCGAGCACCAGGCAGCGATGTCGTCCTTGAGCTGGTCGCTCGGTTGGAACAGTTCCCCCGGTGTCCGCGAACGTTCGAGCAGCTCGAATAGCTCGGAATACGGCGTCCGCAGCGAGCGCTTACCGGCGGTACCGGGACGGTCCCCTTCCGTGGCCGCCAAGTAGTCCTTCCAGGGATCGTACCTTTCCAGAACCGCTCCGGCCGCGGGTCGAATGCATTCATCGATCGTTTCGTAGGCGCTGAATCGCCACCACCAGCCAACTGTGTTTGTCTTAAGCATGTCTAATGTTGACGAGGACGAGTCCCAATAATACAACGAAGATTATGGAAAACGCAAGCGTACTGAACCACAACTCAGAGATCCTGCTGCGAGCGGAAGAAGTGGCGGCTCGACTCCGGTTGGGACGCAGCACCGTCTACGACATGATCAAGAGCGGCCAGCTACCATCCCTGCGTGTCGGCAGAAGCGTGCGAGTGCCGCTCCAGGCGCTCACTGAGTGGGTCGCAAGCCGCACAGAAGTTGGCGACTCGGGGATCTAGCGATGCAACCGCGTGACCTTCTCGACCGAGCCAGCATCGCCGACGTGTGGGTTGCCTTAGGCGGCGGACCCTTGCGCTCCGGCCGCAGCCGAGCGTTCTGGCGCGACGGCGACGGGTTCAACGTCTCAGTCAGCGACGCCAAGAACGCATTCTTCGATCACGCACACGGCGCAGGCGGCGGCGTTCTTCGGTTGATCGAAGTCGTCCATGGCTGCGACCGGCGAGACGCGCTGGAGTGGCTCGCACGCCACCACAACATCACGCTCGACGGCCGACGACCCCTGACGCGTCAAGAAAAGCGCGACTACGCCATCCGACGCGCCGACGCAGAGCGCAAGGCGGCGAAGTTGACCGGATGGCGGCGGGACGTCCTACAAGAGCTTCGGGACGAGAAAAACAGGCTCTTCGAGAGCGAGAACTTGGCGTCCGCTGTCGCTCGTGTTCTTCTCGAATGTCCCGGAACCGACGACGAAGCGGCATGGCAGTCGATCTGGCAGCATGCCTTCGACGACCAAGAAGCCGACGAGATCCAACGCGAGATCGAGCGCATCGAGTCGATGATGCCAGCCGAGTTGGCGACGGAAATGGAGGCGGCCGCGTGACCTTACCGATGAGCAAGCTCGCAGCCATCAAACGCGGTGAATTGGTCACGAGAGATGACTTCGCGGCGGCGATCACCTGCCGGTGGCAGGAGACGGTCAGGGGCCGTATCGATTTAGGTGGCCTACTACTCAAAGCAAAGGACTCTTTGCCCCACGGTGAGTTCGGGCAAATGGTTCGGGACCAGCTGTCATTCGGCTCGCGGACTGCAAACATGCTCATGGCTATTGCGCGGCATCCCGTGTTGGCAGATTCGAACCATGGTGCGAATTTGCCGCCGTGTTGGAGTACGCTCTACGAGTTGGCCGCCGTCCCGGCGCCAATCGTTAAGGAGTGGATTGCAGAAGAAAAAATCTACTCCGAACTGTCTCGGTCTGGAGCTCGCAAACTGGTAAACGCCTATCGTCTCAGTCAGCGCTCTAAGACCGATCCAAGCGCAGCGGCGCTCGGGCATTACCGCCTCTTCAGCAGTGACGTCGGCAGCCTGGCTGAGACGATTCCCGCAGGTTCGATCGACTGCATCTGCACGGACCCACCTTATGGCGAACAGCACTTGAGCGTCTACAGCGACTTGGCCCAAGTGGCGTCTGTTGTGCTCAGAGATGGTGGCGCGTTGGCAGTGCTGTGCGGACAGATGCATCTGCCAGAGGTCTTGGGTCGAATGATGCAGGCTAATGGACTCAGCTACCGCTGGCTACTCTGTTTGCAGATGGGTCAGAAGAAAGCGCCGATTTGGGCTCGCCGCATGTCGAACTGGTGAAAGCCGGTCTTGCTGTTTTTCAAAGGCGACTACTCTGGCAAGCTGGTGAGCGACATGATTCAGGACTGCAAAGCCCTCTCGTCGGAGGAGCGCTTTGGGCTGCACGAATGGGCACAAACGGAGACATCCATGGCAGCCGTCATCGAGAAGTTCACGAGCCCGGGGGAGACCGTGCTGGACCCGTTTCTGGGCAGCGGCACGACTGGTGTGGCAGCGCTACGTCTGGGCCGCCGGTTTATCGGCTCAGATATCGATCTGGAGGCAGTCCAGGTTGCTGCGGCGAGGCTCCAGAGCACCGTTGACAACTGTGTCGATAAGCCGGTGTCCGGACCGTCTTCGAGAGAGAGCGGGCCGGGATTCACACGACCGGGGCGACGAGTCCTGGAGTTGAGCCGAGAGGTCGCGTGAAGGGAGCTGACATCGCAGTCTTTGAACGTGGTGAATTGACCACTGCAGGTGACTTTGCGTCCGCGATAGCACTGCGGTGGCAGGATTCTGTGGTCGCGATCATCGACGTCGGGAAGCTGCTGTTGGGAGCAAAAGCGACGCTGCCGCACGGGGAGTTTGGACCCATGGTTGAGAGCGATAAGGTGCCTTTCGGCGTGCGAACCGCTCAGTTTTTGATGGCGATAGCCGAACACTCGATCCTTTCAAATACGAAGCATGCTTCGCTTTTGCCGCCCTCGTGGATGACTGTATACGAGCTGACGAAGCTCGTTGAAGAGCTTTGCCCCGGATCGAAGATCGATGTTTTTGCGAGACGGAAGCGGGATGGTTGGGAGTCCTACGGCGTTGAAATGGAGATGTCCGCATGAGTCTCACAGACGAGCAGCTCTTCAATCAGGCCGTGGCTGGGATCATGGCGGCCGATGAGCCGCAAACGTCCACGAACATCCGAACCCCCGATGCCGACACCGGACTTATGTCGCAGCCCCCGAACTGGCCGGCTCCGCTCGAAAAGGAAGCGTACTACGGACTCGCCGGCGAGATCGTCCAAACCCTTGAGCCGCATACCGAAGCCGACCCTGCCGCTCTGCTTGTTCAACTACTCGTCGCCTTCGGTTCGGCCGTTGGCCGCGGTCCGTACTTCCGAGTTGAAGCCGACCGCCACCATGCAAACCTTTTCTGTTGTGTCGCGGGCGAAACGAGCAAATCAAGAAAAGGAACCAGCGGCTCCCACGTGAAACGGGTGATGCGCGGCGCCGACGAAGAATGGGTGGCTTCTCGTATCGCCAACGGTCTATCGACCGGTGAAGGCTTGATCTGGCATGTACACGACCCGGTCGAAGAATACGACGCGAAGCAACAGGAGTACGTGGTAAAAGATCCCGGCATCGGCGACAAACGTCTGCTCGTCATCGAATCGGAGTTCGGTCGAGTCCTGCAGGCTTGCGAGCGCCAGGGGAATACGCTCAGTGCCATTGTCCGTCAGGCTTGGGACGGCGACACGCTGCGCGTCATGACCCGCACGACGGCAGCGTCGAGCACGGATGCACATATCTCGATCGTCGGCCACATTACTGCCGGCGAACTCACCCGCCTGTTGACCGATACGCAAGCGGGAAATGGTTTCGCAAACCGTTTTCTCTGGGTTTGCGCACGGCGATCGAAGGAACTACCTGAAGGCGGTAACCTGCGAGACGGAGATATTGAACCGCTGACCCGACGACTTCGGCAAGCGATCGAGAAAGCTCGGGTTGCCGGTGAAATAGTGAAAGACGAGTCGGCGCGTTCCGTGTGGCGGGAAGTCTACGGCACCCTGAGCCAAGGCCAACCCGGCCTTTTCGGGTCCGTGACGTCTCGCGCGGAAGCGCAGACGATGCGGCTTGCACTGATCTACGCGCTGCTCGACAACTCGAACGTCATCCGCGCCGAGCACCTGTTTGCAGCACTGGCAATGTGGACCTGTGCCGAGTCTTCCGCTCGCTTCATTTTCGGCGACTCGCTCGGGGATCCGGTTGCCGACCAGGTTTTGATGCTGTTGCACGACGCGCCGGGCGGCATGAGACGCCACGACATTGTCCGCAGCTTTAGCCACAAAGGGAAAGACCAGATCGACCGCACTCTCAACGAACTGTTGCGCCTATTGAGTCTCGCAAAACAAAGTGACATCTTTTTGGGGTACGTACGTCTTTGTATGTATGGGAAATACAAAAGGCGTACGGCGGGATTTCGAGGCCCTGGAGAAGCGCCGTTTCAAAGCGATCCGGTTGGTCGAGCAAGGCTGTAGTCAGTCCGAGACAGCGAGGCGATTGAAGGTCGCGCGGCAAAGCGTCAGCGAGTGGCTGCGACGATACCGGCGTGACGGCGAAGCCGGGTTGCGCCAGGCCGGCCGCGCCGGCCGTAAGCCGCTGTTGGACGCCGCGCAGCTCGAACGCCTCGAGGCGTTGCTGCTGGAAGGCCCCGAGGCGCACGGCTTCCCGACGCCGCTGTGGAGCTGTCCGCGGGTCGCTCGTCTGATCGGAGACGAGTTCGGCATGCGCTATCACGAGGGCCATGTCTGGAAGATCCTGCGGGCGCTCGGTTGGAGCCCGCAACGGCCCGTCGGCAAAGCGCGGGAGCGCAACGAAGAGGCCATCCGCGGCTGGCAGCGCAAGACTTGGCCGGCCATTAAAAAAAAGCCCGCAAAGAAGAACGTACGATCGTCTTCATCGACGAAAGCGGATTGAGTCAGAAGCCGCATCGTTGCCGCACCTGGGCGCCGCGCGGCGAGACACCGGTGTTGGAGTTCAACTTCAACTGGGACAAGCTGTCGGTGTCGGCCGGGCTGACGTTGCGCAACTTTTACTTCCGGCTCTATCCCGGCGCGATCGGCGAGCTGGAGGTCATCGACTTCCTGAAGGCTTTGGTGCGCCACATCGACGGCCCACTGCTGATCGTCTGGGACCGGCTGCCGGCGCACCGCAGCCGCCTGGTGCGGGAGTTCATCCAGCTCTCCGAGGATCACATCGCAACGGAGTACTTGCCGCCCTATGCGCCGGAGTTGAACCCGGTGGAATACATTTGGGCGTACTGGAAGCAGCACGAGTTGCCCAACGTCTGCCCGAAGGACTACTGGGAACTCGACGAGCGCGCCCGCAAAGCGCTGCGGCGAATGCGCCGCAAACCGCGCTTGATTACCGCTTTCTGGAAACAGTCTTCTCTTTGTCTCGATTGACAGTATATTATGCGAGACTCAGTAAGCCGAGTACGGAAGCAAACCGTCAATACGGGGGGACGCCCTGCCGAAGTCTGGTTTGCTGCCGCGACATAAGCGACATAAGCGACATAAGTCGTTCAAACCGTTAGATGCATTACTTAGCCGGGATTTCCGTTTTGCCTGCCCCGGATGGCCATTTATACGCCCGAGAGCCGCCGAGCCCACGAGATTGTGTTCGTCGCACCATCGTCCAGGTCCGAATGCCGTCACCCCAGCCCGCGCTGACGTGTCGCGGGCTGGAGGTCCGTGCTTCCAGGGGATTCCTTCTACACCGCTCCTCATTTGTGTCCTCGCGTTGCCAAGCCGGCGTCCTTGCACTCGCCGCGCGTCAGCCTGCCGGGACCGGTAGCGCCCAGATCCGCTGGAGCATCGCTCCGAACAGGCGCCGGGTCAGGTGACTCTCCGCCAGGAACAGCCAGTAGTAGCGCGCGTGTTTCACAAACCGCGCGCCAGTCTTGACGAGGCGCTGCTGGAGGCTGGTCAACGACCAGCGCTCGATGCGCTTGGGCAGCACCAGCCGCCGCCAGAGATTCCCGAGGTTGTAGGCGAGCACGCTCAATTGCAGCCGGACCTCGTTCGCCCGGAAGCGGTGACACGACAGCCGCGTCCAATGCGTGGCCTGCTTGCCTTCCTTGATCCATTGCTCGGCGCTCCCGCGCTTGTTGTAAAACCGCACGACGGCACGATTGGAGAGCGGGAGAGTCGTGACGATGAAGCCGACGCGCGGAAACAGCTCGCCGACGTGATGCTCGACTTTCGCCACGATCCGCCGGGGCGTCGTCCAGCTCTCCGCCTGATAGCGGAAACTCTTGTAGCGGACGAGCGGCGTGCGACTGGGCCGTCCCGGCGACCGAAACAGGAGGTCTTCGATCGCCAGCTCCAGCGTCTTGTTCGCCGGGATGCGGATGGCGTAGCCCACACCGCGCGCCTCCAGCGCCTTGTAGATCGCCGGCCGTGCAAAGGCCGCGTCGGCGCGGAACGCCACCCGCTGTCCCTCGGCCTGCCAGCGGTCGATCTCGGGCACGAGCAATTCCTCCCAGTCGCCCGCGCTGGAGACGTTACCGGAACGCAGCTTCGCCGCCACGCAGTCACCGCGATCATTGAACAGAAACAGCGGATGGTAGCAGGCCGACTCGAAGTGCCCGTTGTAGGCGCTGCCTTCTTGCTGCCCGTGCACCGGGCTCTCGCTGGAATCCATGTCGAGCACGATGCGGTCGGCTCGGTCGAACGTCTCCGCCTGTCCGATCAGGTCGCGGTTCACCGCCATCAACCCATCGAGGTTGTCATCACGGGTCAGCAGCTCGGTCTCGAACCAATGCAGAGTGGACGTCAGGGCTGCACGCCGGTCCAACCGCGTCGGCGACCCGATCAAGCGGAACGTGGGATCGGTCGAGAGACGCTGCGCGTCGTTGAGGTCTTCGTAGCCCGCCAAGAGGCTGTACACCGACTGCCGCAGGAGATCGGGTAACCGGAACTGTGTGTTCAATCCGTGGCGGGAGTCGCGCAGGTGCGCGGCGATGAGCCCCGCAAGGCCAAGACGTTCATTCAACTCACGCACCAGAATCAAGCCGGCGTCGGAGGTGATGCGCGACCCCTGAAACGCGACCTTCAAAAACCCGTTGAACGTGAACTGAACCAGGATTTCCATTTTGGCCCTGGCACGGTGAAAGTATACACCCGCGCTGCCCCGAATACCACGTCTTTTCGCGCTGAACCCTGCACATGACCTCCGCCGGTAGGCGCCAGGGCTCGTCCATCCGCTCACAGACGTTGCTTGAGCGGGCTGAACGGCGCTCCGGCCGACACTGCTCCTTGCGAAACCTTTTGGAGCCGAAAACTGTTGCTCCTCGCCCGGTCAACGCTACCCGCTTGGCAGCGGCAGCGCCCAGATCCTGTGCAGCATGTCGCCGAACAGCCTGCGGTTCAAATGCCCTTCGGCCGGCAGCAGCCAGTAATACCGCGCGTGCTTGACCAGCCGACCGCCGGTCTTCATCAACCTGTGTTGCAAGCTCGTCAGCGACCAACTCTTGATCCTGTTCGGCAGTCCCAGCCGCCGCCACAAGTTGCCCAGGTTGTAGGCCCGCACGCTCAGTTGTAGCCGTACCTCGTTCGCCCGGAACCGATGGCACGACAGCCTTGTCCAATGCGTGGCCTGTTTGCCTTCCTTGATCCACTGCTCCGCCGTGCCGCGCTTGT
Organism: Bryobacterales bacterium; assembly: GCA_965238125.1. Lineage (GTDB taxonomy): Bacteria > Acidobacteriota > Terriglobia > Bryobacterales > UBA6623 > UBA6623. The sequence goes on from OZ250179.1 coordinate 4,553,744, forward strand.
TGTAGAAGCGTACCACCGAGCGGCTCGGCATGCTCATGCTCGTCACGATGAATCCGACCCGCGGGAACAGCTCGCCCTGGTGATGCTCGACCTTGGCGACGATCCGCCTCGCCTTCGACCAACTCTCCGCCTGATAGCGAAAACTCTTGTAGCGCACCAAGGGCTTCCGGGAGGGCCTTCCCGGCGGCCGAAACAAGATGTCTTCGATCTCCAACTCCAGGCTCTTGTTGGCCGGAATGCGAATGGCGTACTGTACTTCGCGTTCCTCCGAAGCCTCATAAACTTCCCGCTTGGCAAAGGCCGCATCGCCCCGGAAGGCGACCTGCTTGCCCGCAGCCTGTTGGCGCTCGATCTCCGGCAACAATAGCTCATCCCAGTCCTCGGCGCTGTGCACGTTGCCGGGACGCAGCTTGGCAGCGAGGCAATCACCATGACCGTTGAACAAAAGTACCGGGTGATAGCAGACCGACTCGAAGTGTCCGTTGTAGGCACTGCCTTCCTGTTGGCCATGGACCGGACTCTCGGTGGAGTCCATGTCCAGAACGACCCGCTCGGAGTCGTCGAACGCTTCCGCTTGCCCGACCAGCTCTCGGTTCAGCGCCATCAGCCCCAGCAGGTTCTCTTCGCTCGCCAGCATCTCCGTCTCGAAGCCATGCAGCGTCGAGGTCAAGGCCGCACCGCGATCCCAGATCTTCTGCGAACCGATCAGCCGAAACGTCGGATCGATCGAAACCCGCTCGGCGTCGTTGAGGTCCTCGTAGCCCGCCAAGCGGCTGTAGACCGACTGCCGCAACAGATCAGCGAGCGTGAACTGCTTGTTTGTGCCTTGCCGGGAGTCGCTGAGATGCTCGTCAATCAGTTCTCCGAGACCGAGCCGTTCGTCCAGTTCGCGAACCAAAATCAGGCCACCGTCGGAGGTGACGTGCGATCCCTGGAAATCGACTTTCAACAAGCCGTTGAAACTTAGCTGGAATGGCTTGGTTTGTTTTTCACCCATTGGGTGTTGGCCTCCCTGGCGTCCTCATCGGGCTCTAGCCCCTATGAATAAAGACGCTAAGGCCGCTGGAAGGTCGGGATGTCAAACACCAAATTGAAAATGCGGGCTTAGAGATAGCTCGGCGCGTCATCGCTCGCCAGCGCGCACAGCGGGATGCCGTCGTCACGGTGTCGATGTCGCTGCCGCGCACCCCACCCGACATCGATGACTACTTGGCGGTTTTCTACGAACGCGCAGCCATCTGCGAGTTTGACGGCGGACTCGACCGCATCGACGCGGAGCGTCAGGGGATGCGGCAAGTGCTCGCGACCTTCAGCGAGTACGGACTCCGGGAATAAGACCCGACCGCAAAGAGACCCCCCCAACCCCCACAGTATCAAACGGCGCTTCCATGGGTCGCCTACAAACCCCAAGCAGCGTGTCCTACTCGGCAAGCATGCTCACCGCCGCGCGAACCGAACCGCCAACCCCCGCCGAAACGCTTCCCAGTCCAGCGGCTCTACCGCCGTTTCCGCGCTCCGTGCAGGCTCTTCAGCGGGTTCAGGCGGCTCTTCAGCCAGCTTCGCCTTCACGCGTCCCCAGCGAGCCGCAGCGGCCTTTCTGGCTATCTCTGTGCGTCGCTCCGGCGACAGTGCGGCCGCACGTGCCTTGCCGCCTTTCGACGCACCCACCTGCGCCATGGTTCTGGCGGCTTCGCTCAATTCTGTGTCGTGCGTCATCTAGGTTGAGTATGCCTTTACCCTGCACGCGCAAGCAAACTTTTCCCGCTCGTTGCTCACTCGGTCACACCGTTTGTCCGGCGAGAACACCAGGAACGTGAAGTCGGCCTGAACCAGATGCGCCTACTGGTCGGCTACCACCGTCTGGCCGTTTCTGGTTTGTTTTTCCTGCACATCCTGCACGATCACCTGCACCAGGTTCGGTCCAAACCAGACGCATGGCGCAGGAACTCCGAGCAGATCCGCCGCAACAAAGTAGCCGCCGTTCAACTCGTTGTGAAAGCTCGTGACGGTAGCCACTTCACCCGTGAGACAAACGTCGCTGAACACCCGAAATTCAAAGTCCGTCTGCGTCAAGTCTGTTATGGCGCTGCCGGCTTCGTCGGTTACCGAAACTAGGAACGGATGGGGAACGGGAATTGCGGTTACACCCGCTCTCAGCACCGCTTGAACGTGCAACCTACTTGAACCTGGACGAGCCGAAAACGTCGGCTCGATGCCGAGGGCGAAAACGAACACCACGGCAACTCCGAGAATGAGAAACGTTCGCACTGCTTTTGTCTTGGCGTAGTTCATCATGCAGCGGAGTATACGCCAGGGGACTTTGCGGGACAACAGGCGACAAGACGAGACGCGACGGACGTTTGAGTCTCTGCGGTATGCTTGCAGCGTGAGACGCCTGTACATCTTTGCGGTCGAGACGTAAAGACGCCCGACACAATAGTCAGTCTTTCCAGGTTTCATCACATGCCGAAGCTTTTCTGGCTAGTTGTACCTCTGTGTGTGGTGTTGGTGTCTACCCAGGCATACGCCCAGTCCACGCCCTGGGAAACGTCCACAGCCGCCGGCTTGGAAGCGTACCAACAAGAGCGCTACGCCGAAGCCGAGGAAGCTTGGTTGCTTGCCCTCAAGCAAGCGAAGAACTTTGGACAAGAAGACCCCCGCCTCGCCGCCAGCCTCAACAACCTGGCGGCGCTCTACTTCATCCAAGGCAAGTACGCCGAGGCCGAGCCGCTCTACCAGCGTGCCCTGGCGATCCGGGAGAAATCTCTAGGCGGGGATACACAATTTGCCCGAGCGGGGATTCTCGGAGGAGTCCGTTTCTCTGAACGTTGGCGTTCATAAGAGCGCCACGAAAATTTGTTGCGGTCGGGCCGGTCTTGAACCAGAGATGTCGCCACGAATGGTGACACGGCACACTGAAGCGTGCGCCACGTCGGCCAGAGTGGGATATAGGATACGTTCGGAAGGGGATTTTCGGAAGAGTCCGTTTCTCTGAAGGTTGGCGTTATGATACCGCCATGAAAATTGAAGTCGGGACGCTCCTGCCGCCCCTTCAGGGCTCGACCTGATTTGTTTTGTCCCCAGTGTTCCGCCTTCGGCTCCACCCTGGGCTATTTTCCCGCCGCCGCTTCGCGGCTCAAGAGATTTGCTAGTTTGGCGATCTTGAGATTAATGCATCGTACGCATGCAGTGTCATTTTCGGAGGAGACTCCCAGCCCCGCCTCGGCTGGGCTAATCGCGGATCTCGGCCCAGAAGCTCAGTTGGACGGCGGCTCGCAGGGGCATCTCCGAGACGCCGAGGGCGGTGCGGGTGTGGCGGCCTCGTTCCTCGAAGACTTCCATCAATAAGTCGGACGCGCCGTTGAGGACTTGCGGTTGCTCGGTGAAATTTTCCGCCGAGAAGACGTTGCCTTCCAAGCGGACGATCTGAACAACCTTTTCCAGATCGCCGACGGCGGCGCGGATTTGCGCCAGACCGTTGATGGTCGTCAAACGCGCGGCTTGATAGCCTTGCTCGGTCGTCAGCTCGTCGCCGAGTCGGCCGGTGTATTTCATGACCGAGCCTTCCCAAGGAAGCTGGCCGGAGGTAACGACGAGGTTGCTGGCGCGGACCCAGGCAACGTAGTTGGCCACGGCGGCGGGGGCGGCGGGCATGGTGATACCGAGACGAGCGAGGTTTTCTTCGGCCGTCATGTTCCCCAGGAACACCTACAACGCGGGCCGGCCGTGCATCATCGTGCCGGATGCCGGTGCGCCTCATAAGCCTCGACGATCTTGCTTTTTTCGAGTCGCCCGCCGGAACGGCCGACTCTTCGCCCGATTGTCTTGACGTTGTCCTCGCGACATTCGTTGAATCGATCGTGACCATCCGACCAATAGACAATGTCGAAACCGACCCGCAGCAGGTTCTTCAAACCCTCTTTCGTAAACGGCGAAGGCTCATCGGGAGTGGGAGGCCCTCCAATATCCACATGGAGATAGAACAGCCCGCCGGTCTTAAGGACACTCCAAATCCGCGCCGCCGCTTCGGGAGGTTGCTTGACGTGATCGAGACAGTTGCGAGCAATGACGACGTCAGCGAATTCGTCGAGCAGCGGCATATCTTCGATCTCGACCGAAAGGCCGAGTGTCCGGGCCGTGCCGGGCGCGTCATCAACCAGGATTTCCATTTTGGCCCTGGCACGGTCACAGGATACACCCCCGCTGCGCCGAATACCACGTCTTTTCGCGCTGAACCCTGCACATCACCTCCGCCGGTAGGCGCCAGGGCTCGTCCGTCCGCTCACAGACGTTGATTGAGCGGACTGAACGGCGCTCCGGCCGACACTGCTCCCTGCGAAACCTTTTTGGAGCCAAAAACTGTTGATCCTCGCCCGGGCAACGCTACCCACCCGGCACAGGCAGCGCCCAGATCCTATGCAGCATGTCACCGAACAGCCGCCGGTTCAGATGCCCCTCCGCCAGCAGCAACCAGTAGTAGCGAGCATGCTTGACCAGCCGACCGCCGGTCTTCATCAACCTGTGTTGCAAACTCGTTAGCGACCAGCTTTTGATTCGCTGCGGCAGCCCTAGCCGCCGCCACAGGTTGCCCAGGTTGTAGGCCCGCACGCTGAGTTGCAGCCGTACCTCGTTGGCTCGGAAGCGGTGACACGACAAGCGGGTCCAGTGCGTGGCCTGTTTGCCTTCTTTGATCCACTGCTCCGCCGTGCCGCGCTTGTTGTAGAACCGCACGACCGAGCAGCTCGGCAAGCTCATGCTCGTCACGACAAATCCGACGCGCGGGAATAGTTCGCCCTGGTGATGCTCGACCTTGGCGACAACTCGCCTTGCCTTCGACCAGCTCTCGGCCTGATAGCGAAAACTCTTGTAGCGCACTAGGGGCTTGGCGTTCGGCCTGCCCGGTGGCCGAAACAGGATGTCCTCGATCTCCAGCTCCAGGCTCTTGTTCGCCGGGATGCGAATCACGTAGTCCACGCCGCGCTCCTCCATCGCCTCGTAGATCTCGGGCTTGGCGAAGGCGGCGTCGGCGCGGAACGTCACCTGTTTGCCCTCCGCCTGTTGTCGTTCGATCTCCGGCAGTAGCAGCTCGTCCCAGTCCTCGGCGCTGTGCACGTTGCCGGGACGCAGCTTCGCGCCTAGGCAGTCGCCGTGCTGGTTGAACAGCAACAGCGGGTGATAGCAGAGGGACTCAAAATGGCCGTTGTAGGCACTGCCTTCCTGTTGGCCGTGGACGGGGCTCTCCGTGGAGTCCATGTCGAGCACCACGCGGTCTGAACCGTCGGGAGCTTCGGCTTGCGCGACCAGCTCCCGGTTCACTGCCATCAGCCCCAGCAAGTTCTCTTCGCTCGCCAGCATCTCCGTCTCGAAGCCATGCAGCGTCGAGGTCAAGGCTGCTCCGCGATCCCAGTTCCTCTTCGAGCCGATCAAGCGAAAGGTCGGATCGGCGGATACTCGAACGGCGTCATTGAGGTCCTCGTAGCCAGCGAGTCGGCTGTAGACCGACTGCCGCAGCAGATCGGCCAGCGCGAACTTCTTGTTCAAGCCTTGTCGCGAGTCGCTGAGATGCTCGTCGATCAGCTTCCCGAGTCCGAGTCGTTCATCCAGTTCGCGAACGAGAATCAGACCGCCATCCGAGGTGACTCGCGATCCTTGGAAATCGACTTTGAGAAATCCATTGAACGTGAGCTGAAACGGCTTGTTTTCTTTTTCACCCATCGGGTGTTGACCTCCATGGCGTCCTTATCGGGCTCTAGCCCCTATCAATAAAGACGCTGAAGGTCGCTGGATGGTCTGAAGCTCATACATCAAATTGAAAATGCGGGATCAATCAACATCCCCAGTTTCTGATAAGCGTAGAGTAGAGGGTCGACTGCAATTTTCCGGGCCGCGGGCCACGTAGCGATTTCCCCCATACAACCTGTTCCAACCGACAAAACGGTCTGATGAGTCAGCCACTCACGGGTCTGCCCGCTGTGGAGGAGGAAATCATCGAGCAAGCATTCCGAATATTTCAGACGCGCCGCTTCGAATGACTCTGTCTCGGGGTCGAAGTTGTCCGTTTCCCAACTGAGGAACCAGCCAACCTCCACAAGAAATCTCGGATCGGTAAAGTCGGGGAGCTTGGCCATACCATTCGCGTGTGAAAAATGGAATTTGCTCGGCCGCATGTTCGACCGCGTGACACCAAGAACCGCCTGAGGCGGCTTGTCCCCCTCGGGTAGAAATTTAGCTCATCCGGATTGTAACCGAATTTCGTCATGACTGAGACCGACAATGGCTTGGACCTGCAAGGTCGCAGAGGAAAGAAAGATATTGGCCAGGGGCGTAAGTCCAGGGGCTAACGCCCCTGGCCTGCTTTAGCCAGAATTTCCGATTTGGAACTCCGACTCGAACATGGTACTCCCTCTCTCCTCCTGAAGGCAAGGACTTTGCCTCGTAAGGCAGGCCACGACGGCATCGAAGGGTACTCATGGCCAGTTCTTGTCGTCCGCTGAGCCCGTCTGGCTGCTGTTCAGCCGATTGGTCGCACACCCCTCCGACCCTCCTTCCTCAACGCCCAGATTTCCTGCCCGAACGGGACGGCCCTAACCACCCGGCACAGGCAGCGCCCAGATCCGACGCAGCATGTCGCCGAACAGCCGCCGGTTCAGATGCCCCTCCGCCAGCAGCAACCAGTAATACCGCGCGTGCTTGACCAGCCGACCGCCGGTCTTCATCAACCTGTGTTGCAAGCTCGTCAGCGACCAACTCTTGATCCTGTTCGGCAGCCCTAGCCGCCGCCACAAGTTGCCGAGGTTGTAGGCCAGCACGCTGAGCTGCAGCCGTACCTCGTTGGCTCGGAAGCGGTGACACGACAGCCGTGTCCAATTCGTGGCCTGCTTGCCTTCCTTGATCCACTGCTCCGCCGTGCCCCGCTTGTTGTAGAAACGCACCAGCGAGCGAAGCCGCGAATACCGCAACGAGCGCGAGGGCGTAAACCCGTTTCATGCCTGAAAGCATACCGCAGCGGCGTCAGTCACTAGGAGTTTTGTCAGACCTGCCGTTTATTCTAAACCTGCGCCGTGGCGGGGCATCCCACGGTTATCGGGATGCGTTGGCGCGTTGGTGGGTTGCGATAATGGTTTGGCCGGTGCACGAGCTAACTCCTCGTGTGACTGGAAGTCCCGGCGGGGTGTCTTACCCGACGGGCGCTCCGCGAACGCGGCGGAACGGGAGGGAACGCGGGGGAACGGGCAATTGGGATGCTGCGTCTGTCACGTATCAACCCGCATTTTCAATTTGATGTATGAGCTTCAGACCATCCAGCGACCTTCAGCGTCTTTATTGATAGGGGCTAGAGCCCGATAAGGACGCCATGGAGGTCAACACCCGATGGGTGAAAAAGAAAACAAGCCGTTTCAGCTCACGTTCAATGGATTTCTCAAAGTCGATTTCCAAGGATCGCGAGTCACCTCGGATGGCGGTCTGATTCTCGTTCGCGAACTGGATGAACGACTCGGACTCGGGAAGCTGATCGACGAGCATCTCAGCGACTCGCGACAAGGCTTGAACAAGAAGTTCGCGCTGGCCGATCTGCTGCGGCAGTCGGTCTACAGCCGACTCGCTGGCTACGAGGACCTCAATGACGCCGTTCGAGTATCCGCCGATCCGACCTTTCGCTTGATCGGCTCGAAGAGGAACTGGGATCGCGGAGCAGCCTTGACCTCGACGCTGCATGGCTTCGAGACGGAGATGCTGGCGAGCGAAGAGAACTTGCTGGGGCTGATGGCAGTGAACCGGGAGCTGGTCGCGCAAGCCGAAGCTCCCGACGGTTCAGACCGCGTGGTGCTCGACATGGACTCCACGGAGAGCCCCGTCCACGGCCAACAGGAAGGCAGTGCCTACAACGGCCATTTTGAGTCCCTCTGCTATCACCCGCTGTTGCTGTTCAACCAGCACGGCGACTGCCTAGGCGCGAAGCTGCGTCCCGGCAACGTGCACAGCGCCGAGGACTGGGACGAGCTGCTACTGCCGGAGATCGAACGACAACAGGCGGAGGGCAAACAGGTGACGTTCCGCGCCGACGCCGCCTTCGCCAAGCCCGAGATCTACGAGGCGATGGAGGAGCGCGGCGTGGACTACGTGATTCGCATCCCGGCGAACAAGAGCCTGGAGCTGGAGATCGAGGACATCCTGTTTCGGCCACCGGGCAGGCCGAACGCCAAGCCCCTAGTGCGCTACAAGAGTTTTCGCTATCAGGCCGAGAGCTGGTCGAAGGCAAGGCGAGTTGTCGCCAAGGTCGAGCATCACCAGGGCGAACTATTCCCGCGCGTCGGATTTGTCGTGACGAGCATGAGCTTGCCGAGCCGCTCGGTCGTGCGGTTCTACAACAAGCGCGGCACGGCGGAGCAGTGGATCAAAGAAGGCAAACAGGCCACGCACTGGACCCGCTTGTCGTGTCACCGCTTCCGAGCCAACGAGGTACGGCTGCAACTCAGCGTGCCGGCCTACAACCTGGGCAACCTGTGGCGGCGGCTAGGGCTGCCGCAGCGAATCAAAAGCTGGTCGCTAACGAGTTTGCAACACAGGTTGATGAAGACCGGCGGTCGGCTGGTCAAGCATGCTCGCTACTACTGGTTGCTGCTGGCGGAGGGGCATCTGAACCGGCGGCTGTTCGGTGACATGCTGCATAGGATCTGGGCGCTGCCTGTGCCGGGTGGGTAGCGTTGCCCGGGCGAGGATCAACAGTTTTTGGCTCCAAAAAGGTTTCGCAGGGAGCAGTGTCGGCCGGAGCGCCGTTCAGTCCGCTCAATCAACGTCTGTGAGCGGACGGACGAGCCCTGGCGCCTACCGGCGGAGGTGATGTGCAGGGTTCAGCGCGAAAAGACGTGGTATTCGGCGCAGCGGGGGTGTATCCTGTGACCGTGCCAGGGCCAAAATGGAAATCCTGGATCAAGCCGATAAAATTTCGCGCCCGACATTGGCCTGTAAGCCCCTTTGGCCTCTAAGGCATAGGGTTATTCGGCCTAAAAAAGGGGTGTTCAACCGGGGCGTTTTTCTGTTGCATCGCTGGTAGACTACGATGTAGGATGGTCGGTCGGACCGGGATCGAGCAATGACTATGTCTGCAAAGGAAAGAGTCGGCGCGCTTGCGACAATGGAGCCAAATACTTGGATCGCGCTTGCAAGCGACGAGTCGCGGGTCGTAGCAAAGGGGAAGACCTACCAGGAAGCCGTCAAGATGGCCGAGTCCGAAGGGGAGTCTGATCCCGTCCTGATCAAGTCTCCCGACGCCTGGCGACCAATGTTATTATGGGCGCATTCTGCGGTTTCCGTACCATCCATATCCGGTTGAAGGCGCTCCGGGGTTCGATAGCGATCAGTACCACTGGTTACCCGTCCTGATCGTCAGACTCTACCACAAACATCGACAGTCCACTGGGTGCGCGACATAAATGTGGGAGCTTGTGGGTTTGTCTTTTTTTGTGGCGGTTTTCCTTGCGTATGTATACGCTAGGTAATAAGGAGGTGCCCCGTGCCCCAATCTCTCGCTGCCCTCGAACGACAACGTGCCGCGATTCTCTCCGAGATCCTCCACTTAGGAGACTTTCGCAGCGGCTCGATTACCGCCACCCGCGGCCGCTGCGGCAAACCGAATTGCCGCTGCCACCAACCCGACCAACCGCCCCATGGTCCGCATTTCCGCCTCACCAAAAAAGTGAGCGGCAAGACCGTGACTGAGACCTTCTCTTCGCCCGCGGATCGCCGCAAGGCCGAACGCCAGGTGGCCGAGTTTCATCGCTTCCAACAACTCAGCCGGCAATTGCTCGATGTCAACGAAAGCATTTGCCGTCTGCGACCCGCCGCAGACACCCCGAAGCCCCAGGAAAAAAAACGGCCGAAACCATCCGCCACGAAGTCGCCCAAGAAGTGACGCAGCTGCTCGGGGTCATCTTCCGCGGCCAACGCCGCGGCGACCCCCTCGATCTCGAAGCCGTCGAGACGGCGGTTCGCGGCACCATGCATCGCGCCGGGACCACGCTGCTGAGCAAGTTACTGTCGTCCTCCGAGACCGTGCCGTCCCGAATCCCCTGCCCCTGCGGTCAACAAGCTTGCTACCGCGATACTCGCCCCAAACAACTCACCACCGTGGTGGGCGAGGTGCGTTTCGAGCGCGCCTACTACCTCTGCTCGACATGCCGCCGGGGACAAAGCCCGCGCGACCGCGAACTCGACATCGAAGGCACCGCCTGCTCGCCCGGCGTGCGCCGCATGATGGCGCTGGTGGGCAGCGAAACTTCTTTCGAGCAAGGCCGTGAACAACTCGACGTCTTGGCCGGTCTCGACGTTACCGCCAAGTCCGTCGAACGCCATGCCGAGGCCCTCGGCGCCGACATCGAAGCCCGCGAGCAAGTGGCGATCCAACGCGCCAAGCAACTCGACTTGCCGCACGTCGCCGCCCCCGCCGTGCCCCTGCTCTACATCGAAATGGACGGCACGGGCATTCCCGTCGTGGCCGCCGAGACCGCCGGCCGTGTCGGAAAAACCGCGGGGCGGCCGGCCCGCACCCGCGAGGTCAAACTCGGCTGCGTCTTCACCCAAACCACCACCGACGAACAAGGCCGGCCGCGGCGCGACGAGAACTCGACCAGTTACAGCGCGGCGATCGAGGGAGCCGAGGCGTTCGGCTTGCGGCTGTATACGGAAGCTTGGCGGCGGGGCTGGAGCCGTGCTCGCAAGAAAGTCATTCTCGGCGACGGCGCGCCCTGGATCTGGAACCTGGCACATCAGCACTTCCACGTCGCACGCATGGTGTCTATGGCAAGCAGTTTCACGCGACTGGTCGTGTCGCGGATCCAACGGCAAGTTTTGTAGGTTAGCCAGGTTTTGAAGTCGGAAACGTACAGGAAGTCTCGCCCGTGGAGGGCGACCAGCCTTTCGGCGTTACCTGCGTCAGTGTGGGGATACCGGGTCAAGTCTGGGTCCACGTTCGGGGCCACCGTGGTTGTCGACGATATCGCGACTCGCGACCCCGGCTTTGGCCACGGCTCGCGGGGGGAATGTTGATACGCTTGCTGGACCGATGCCGGCGCTTCGGCCCGCGTGTAAGGTTCATCATGTCCTTTGCTGTTTGAGGGTGGAACGCGAGAGGCGAACTCAGATAAGATTGCCTCGGCTTCCGCCCGCGAGTAGACGTTATCGCGCAGTTGCGCGGCCAACCAGAAACCCGCATCGTTACGCCCGCCGCCGCCTGCTCGAGTGCGCGGCCGATGAGACGATCGGCAGCGACGCGGTCATGGGGAGGTGTCTGGCTGTTGCTCGAAGCCGGAGGCCGGTGCGTGCCGCCCTCGGGCGGGTGCAACAACCCCAGTGCAGCCCGTAGGTTGTTTGGAACTGTATCCAGTGGGTCGGGACGCATCTCGCGAACCCATTGGTAGCTGCCCGATTCGTTCTGCCCGCAGAAAACGGCGTAGCCGCCGTCGGCGCGGATATCCAGCCCAGGGAACTGTTCGCCGAGAATGGTCTTGCTCTTGCCGTTGAGCGTCGTCGTGCCCCAGCCGGGATGATCGAGATAAACGTGGGACCCGCCCGATCCGGTCTCTACGTGCGGAGTTAGCTTTAATGCAGTGCGGGTCCGATCTCCGGTTTCGCCGTCAAAGTCCAGAACGACCACACCCGAAACGGTGCCGGTGATCACCGCCCAAGCGCACGGGTTGTATTCCGATTGCCAAGACTGAATTTCTTCTCGGGTGGGTTTTCTTGACTGGAACTGTTTCCAAGAAAGGCACGGGCGCTTGTCCCTGCGGCAGGGAATAACACTCCAGCCGAGAGCCAAGGCCCGTGCCACGGAGTCAGGGATTTCCACCGTACCCTCTAGCCCGCCTTTCTCACCGCGTGGCGAGGCAAAGTACATGAAAGGTCCGTCAGTACGAGGCGCGCGCCGCTTGACGCGCGGAGGCGTACTTGAACAGTACGGTGAGCACGGCGAGCAAGCGCAACGAAGTAATGGCGGGCCTATCGTGTGCTTTGCTCGTCAGGCGGTGAGAAATGCGGGCTAGAACGGCACATCGGCGTCGCTGACGCCCAGGCTTTCAGTTGATCCGCCGTTCACAGCTACAGGAGTCACCCGTGCGGCATCGGTTGTTACCGGACTGCCGGGACGGATGACAGTCATGCCGTAATGCTTGTATTTGCGGCCGTCGCGGGTCTCCCGCTCGCCGAAGTAGACGATCACGAGGTAGTCGCCGGGCTGGGGGTTCTTGTCGCGGTCGTGGAGATCGCGCGATGAACGAAGGGGACCGGGAGAGGAACTCAGAAAAGCCCGCAGCCCTACGCACACCTTCAAAGGTACGGTACGTGGTGAGCGCGCTGGGAATCGAACCCCGAACCTAGTGATTAAGCCCGGATTTCCACTTTAGTTTCGGTTCTGCTAACCATCGGGTGGACTCGGACGCCTTTATTTATGCGGGCTTGAAAGCACTCAAGGCGCTGAGGAGATCAACACCCAATGGGTGAAAAAGAAAACAAACCGTTTCAGCTCACCTTCAATGGATTTCTCAAGGTCGATTTCCAAGGATCGCGAGTCACCTCGGATGGCGGGCTGATTCTCATTCGCGAACTGGACGAACGACTCGGACTAGGCAAGCTGATAGACGAGCATCTGACGGATTCGCGGCAAGGCTCGAACAAGAAGTTCCCGTTCGTCGATCTGCTGCGACAGTCGGTCTACTCCCGCTTGGCGGGCTACGAGGATCTCAACGACGCCGTTCGTGTCTCCGCCGATCCAACCTTTCGGCTGATTGGCTCGAAGAAGAACTGGGATCGCGGCGCGGCGCTGACCTCCCGGCTGCAGAGCTTCGAGACCGCCATGCTCGCCGGCGACGAGAATCTGATCGGGCTGATGGCGGTGAACCGCGAGTTGATCGCGCAAGCCGAGGCCGGTGATGACTCCGCGTGCGTCGTGCTGGACATGGACTCTACCGAGAGCCCCGTCCACGGCCGGCAGGAAGGCAGCGCCTACAACGGCCACTTCGAGTCGGTCTGCTACCACCCACTGTTGCTGTTCAACCAGCACGGCGATTGCTTGGCGGCAAAGTTGCGACCGGGCAACGTGTCCAGCGCCGAGGACTGGGACGAGCTGCTGCTGCCGGAAATCGAACGCCAACAGGCGGAGGGCAAACAGGTGACGTTCCGGGCCGATGCCGCCTTCGCCAAGCCGGATATTTACGAGACGTTGGAGGAGCGCGGCGTGGACTACGTGATTCGCATCCCGGCCAACAAGAGCCTGGAGCTGGAGATCGAAGATATCCTGTTTCGTCCGCCGGGCAGGCCGAGCGCAAAGCCCCTGGTGCGCTACAGGAGCTTTCGGTATCAGGCCGCGAGCTGGTCGAAGTCCCGGCGGGTTGTTGCGAAGGTCGAGCATCACCAAGGTGAGTTGTTTCCTCGCGTCGGTTTCATCGTCACGAGCATGGCCTTGCCGAGCCGCTCGCTGGTGCGGTTCTACAACAAGCGCGGCACGGCGGAGCAGTGGATCAAGGAAGGCAAACAAGCGACGCATTGGACAAGGCTGTCATGCCATCGGTTCCGGGCCAACGAAGTGCGACTGCAACTCAGCGTGCTGGCCTATAACCTGGGGAACCTATGGCGGAGGCTCGGGCTGCCGCAACGGATCAAGAGCTGGTCGCTGACGAGCTTGCAACAGCGGCTGATGAAGACGGGCGGTAGGCTGGTCAAGCATGCGCGGTACTATTGGCTGCTGTTGGCCGAAGGACATCTGAACCGGCGGCTGTTCGGCGACATGCTGCATAGGATCTGGGCGCTGCCTGTGCCGGGTGGGTAGCGTTGCCCGGGCGAGGATCAACAGTTTTTGGCTCCAAAAAGGTTTCGCAGGGAGCAGTGTCGGCCGGAGCGCCGTTCAGTCCGCTCAATCAACGTCTGTGAGCGGACGGACGAGCCCTGGCGCCTACCGGCGGAGGTGATGTGCAGGGTTCAGCGCGAAAAGACGTGGTATTCGGCGCAGCGGGGGTGTGTCCTGTGACCGTGCCAGGGCCAAAATGGAAATCCTGGTTAAGAGTGACCATCAACCTGCTTTCCTATTGAGTCTCGCAAAATAAAGTGACACCTTTTTGGGGTACGTACGTCTTTGTATGTATGGGAAATACAAAAGGCGTACGGCGGGATTTCGAGGCCCTGGAGAAGCGCCGTTTCAAAGCGATCCGGTTGGTCGAGCAAGGCTGTAGTCAGTCCGAGACAGCGAGGCGATTGAAGGTCGCGCGGCAAAGCGTCAGCGAGTGGCTGCGACGATACCGGCGTGACGGCGAAGCCGGGTTGCGCCAGGCCGGCCGCGCCGGCCGTAAGCCGCTGTTGGACGCCGCGCAGCTCGAACGCCTCGAGGCGTTGCTGCTGGAAGGCCCCGAGGCGCACGGCTTCCCGACGCCGCTGTGGAGCTGTCCGCGGGTCGCTCGTCTGATCGGAGACGAGTTCGGCGTGCGCTATCACGAGGGCCATGTCTGGAAGATCCTGCGGGCGCTCGGTTGGAGCCCGCAACGGCCCGTCGGCAAAGCGCGGGAGCGCAACGAAGAGGCCATCCGCAGCTGGCAGCGCAAGACTTGGCCGGCCATTAAAAAAAAGCCCGCAAAGAAGAACGTACGATCGTCTTCATCGACGAAAGCGGATTGAGTCAGAAGCCGCATCGTTGCCGCACCTGGGCGCCGCGCGGCGAGACACCGGTGTTGGAGTTCAACTTCAACTGGGACAAGCTGTCGGTGTCGGCCGGGCTGACGTTGCGCAACTTTTACTTCCGGCTCTATCCCGGCGCGATCGGCGAGCTGGAGGTCATCGACTTCCTGAAGGCTTTGGTGCGCCACATCGACGGCCCACTGCTGATCGTCTGGGACCGGCTGCCGGCGCACCGCAGCCGCCTGGTGCGGGAGTTCATCCAGCTCTCCGAGGATCACATCGCAACGGAGTACTTGCCGCCCTATGCGCCGGAGTTGAACCCGGTGGAATACATTTGGGCGTACTGGAAGCAGCACGAGTTGCCCAACGTCTGCCCGAAGGACTACTGGGAACTCGACGAGCGCGCCCGCAAAGCGCTGCGGCGAATGCGCCGCAAACCGCGCTTGATTACCGCTTTCTGGAAACAGTCTTCTCTTTGTCTCGATTGACAGTATATTATGCGAGACTCAGTAAGCACTTGGTACTGTAGCCACTTAGGCCCCACAACGCCGATAACATTCGGCGGGGCGATCCTATCTTGATCACATCACCTTTGTCGCGGGCTGGTCGCTTCTACTAAGTTATTGAAGAAATTGGTACTGGCGGGTGGAATCGAACCACCGACCTCTTGATCCACAATCAAGCGCTCTAGCCATCTGAGCTACGCCAGCGCGTGAATTTCAAACAGATTCCGTCCGCTTGGGGGAAGCCGCCAACCGCGGACAGATTACTCCGCAAAACCCTCAGTTTATCACAGCATCCGCGCCGCCCGGCCGCCGAAAATCGCACTCGCCTCGCCCTGATCCGGATGACCTCGGGGGCAAGTGGCCCGGCTTGCCTGGGGCCGGGACGGAGGGGAATTCGTCGCGGGTAGGGGCGGGTTTCGAGGCTCTTTGCCGCGCGACGCCCGGCGGCGGGACGATGCGCCTTCGGCACCGGGGAAACCCAACGTTCTAAAGTGACGGCGGACTGGTCGATTTCAATTACAAGCCTAGACCGGGGTGTGCTGATGGACGAATTCGACGATATCATCAAAGAATTTCTGATCGAGAGTAATGAGAACTTGGCGCAGTTGGACAAAGAGTTTGTGGACTTGAGCAACGTCTCGACGACCAAGAGCTGCTCTCGAGTATCTTTCGCACCATCCACACCATCAAGGGAACCCGCGGCTTTCCGGGTATTTCGATGTTGGAGGCGATTACTCGCCGCGCCGAGAACCTGTTGAGTCAGTTGCGCGAGGGCGAAAAGCGGTTGACGCCGGACCTGACAACGCTGCTTCTCGAGACCGTGGACGTTGTCAAGACGATACTCTCGCGGATCGAGGAGAGCGGCGCCAAAGGGGAGGACGTCTTCGAAGCGCTGCGCGTGCGGCTCCAAGCCGCCTGCGGTGCCCGCCCCGGCCGAGGGTCCGAGCGAGCTGGAAGCGTCGGACTCAGCCGAAGTTCTCAAGGAAGGGGCGATCGCCGAGCGGGGCGGGGTCCAGTGCTCATCCTCGATACCGACAAGACCATTCATTTCGACGACGTCCCCAAGAAGGCGATACAGGTCGAGAATAATTAGCGTTCTTCGTCGGCGCCGCGAGGTTCCCGCCGTGGCCCCGTCTTGATCCGTGCGCGGTCGCTTCCGATTCGTTTTCCCCCTCCCCGGGTGAACTCCGGCCCAACGGCCCGACCCCTGCTGAATTTACCGTATTCCCCTCCCAAACACGCTACAATCAGGAGTTTCCGGAGGGAGAGGCATGTCCTACAACCCGAAAGGGGTGAAGTTCGTTCTCACAGCGCCCGATACCGAAAGTACCGAGCAGGCTTTCAGCCCTTGGAAGCAAATGGTTTACGCCTCGGTGCCCGCCCGTTTCGCCCCGCGCTGGACCTACCGAGATAAGTTCGATCAGCCTCGCTACCCGGACGGAACGGCCAAGGTTATGCCCTACGGCTTGCGCGTCGTCGAGGAGGTCCTGCTGCAAAACTACCCGGCCGAGGACGTGGCCGTTTGCTATCCCGACGATCTCGATCAATTCGTCGGTCCGCGCACCGTCGCCGTCGGCGTCGGAGCGCACAACCCCATCGGAACAGCCTTTTCCACCGGTGTTTACAGCAATATTTTCGGCAGTACCGCGCGGCCGATCAATGCCGCTGAAAGCGAGCGGATCTATCTCCATCCGGCCATCCAACGCCATAAGCCCGGATTTCCACTTTAGTTTCGGTTCTGCTAACCATCGGGTGGACTCGGACGCCTTTATTTATGCGGGCTTGAAAGCACTCAAGGCGCTGAGGAGATCAACACCCAATGGGTGAAAAAGAAAACAAACCGTTTCAGCTCACCTTCAATGGATTTCTCAAGGTCGATTTCCAAGGATCGCGAGTCACCTCGGATGGCGGGCTGATTCTCATTCGCGAACTGGACGAACGACTCGGACTAGGCAAGCTGATAGACGAGCATCTGACGGATTCGCGGCAAGGCTCGAACAAGAAGTTCCCGTTCGTCGATCTGCTGCGACAGTCGGTCTACTCCCGCTTGGCGGGCTACGAGGATCTCAACGACGCCGTTCGTGTCTCCGCCGATCCAACCTTTCGGCTGATTGGCTCGAAGAAGAACTGGGATCGCGGCGCGGCGCTGACCTCCCGGCTGCAGAGCTTCGAGACCGCCATGCTCGCCGGCGACGAGAATCTGATCGGGCTGATGGCGGTGAACCGCGAGTTGATCGCGCAAGCCGAGGCCGGTGATGACTCCGCGTGCGTCGTGCTGGACATGGACTCTACCGAGAGCCCCGTCCACGGCCGGCAGGAAGGCAGCGCCTACAACGGCCACTTCGAGTCGGTCTGCTACCACCCACTGTTGCTGTTCAACCAGCACGGCGATTGCTTGGCGGCAAAGTTGCGACCGGGCAACGTGTCCAGCGCCGAGGACTGGGACGAGCTGCTGCTGCCGGAAATCGAACGCCAACAGGCGGAGGGCAAACAGGTGACGTTCCGGGCCGATGCCGCCTTCGCCAAGCCGGATATTTACGAGACGTTGGAGGAGCGCGGCGTGGACTACGTGATTCGCATCCCGGCCAACAAGAGCCTGGAGCTGGAGATCGAAGATATCCTGTTTCGTCCGCCGGGCAGGCCGAGCGCAAAGCCCCTGGTGCGCTACAGGAGCTTTCGGTATCAGGCCGCGAGCTGGTCGAAGTCCCGGCGGGTTGTTGCGAAGGTCGAGCATCACCAAGGTGAGTTGTTTCCTCGCGTCGGTTTCATCGTCACGAGCATGGCCTTGCCGAGCCGCTCGCTGGTGCGGTTCTACAACAAGCGCGGCACGGCGGAGCAGTGGATCAAGGAAGGCAAACAAGCGACGCATTGGACAAGGCTGTCATGCCATCGGTTCCGGGCCAACGAAGTGCGACTGCAACTCAGCGTGCTGGCCTATAACCTGGGGAACCTATGGCGGAGGCTCGGGCTGCCGCAACGGATCAAGAGCTGGTCGCTGACGAGCTTGCAACAGCGGCTGATGAAGACGGGCGGTAGGCTGGTCAAGCATGCGCGGTACTATTGGCTGCTGTTGGCCGAAGGACATCTGAACCGGCGGCTGTTCGGTGACATGCTGCATAGGATCTGGGCGCTGCCTGTGCCGGGTGGGTAGCGTTGCCCGGGCGAGGATCAACAGTTTTTGGCTCAGGGAGCAGTGTCGGCCGGAGCGCCGTTCAGTCCGCTCAATCAACGTCTGTGAGCGGACGGACGAGCCCTGGCGCCTACCGGCGGAGGTGATGTGCAGGGTTCAGCGCGAAAAGACGTGGTATTCGGCGCAGCGGGGGTGTATCCTGTGACCGTGCCAGGGCCAAAATGGAAATCCTGGATAAGCCGAAGGTGATCGTCGGCGGCGCGGGCGCTTGGCAGATCGACAAGACCGGTTCGATCAAGAGACTGGGCGTCGACTGCGTCATCAACGGTCGCGCCGAGGCCGTCGTGCTCGACCTGTTTCAAAAAGCCGAAGCCGGCGAGGCGTTGCCGCTCGTCGTGCAGGCCGCCGAGCCGGCCCTCGAGCAGCTCGTGATTCCGAAAAAGCGCTCGACCTACGGCATCGTCGAGATGAACCGCGGTTGCGGCCGACAATGCGCCTTCTGCTCGCCGACCCTCGAGACGCGTATTTCCATCCCGCCGGAGCAATTGATGAGGGCGGTCCGGGCCAACACCGACAACGGTGGGCCGATCATCTTCCCGGTTTCCGAGGACGTTTTCATCTACGGGGCGGCCGCGCCTTTCTATATTCCCAACGCGACTCGCCTGCTCGACTTTTACGACAAGGTCGCGTCGGTTCCCGGCGTGAAATACCTGCCGCTTTCGCACGCGACGATCGCGCCGACGGTGGTCAATCCCGGTCTGATCAAGGACTTGTCGAAGATTCTGCTTCCGAAGAGCGCCTTGCGGAATCGTTTTTCGTCCCACCCGGATAAACGCTTCCTGGCCCCGTTGATCGGTATCGAAACGGGTTCGGCACGGCTCGCCGCGCTGACCATGTCGGGTAAGTCGTTGCCCTTCGATATTCGCGATTGGCAGGAAATCGTGGTCGAGGGAATCAACATTCTCAACGACAACAATTGGTTCCCGGTTTGCACTTTCATTGTCGGGCTGCCCAACGAGACCGAGGACGACTTGCGCCAAACGCTCGATCTGCTGCACCGCCTCAAGAACAACAAGATTCTCTACGTGCCGTCGATCTTCACGCCGCTCGAGGACACGCGCATGGCCAAGGATAAGGCGCTCAAGGCCAAGCAGTTGACGAAGCTCCAATGGGAATTCATCATGACGGCCTGGAAGCAGAGCCGCGATTTCGGCGAGATGCGCGACCGCTCGCGCGTCTACTTCCGCTGGGGCACCAAGGCCTTCTATTACGGACGCGGGCGCTGGGTGCACGGTGAGCAGTTCAAGTGGCCGGCCATGCGGTTTGCCGGCGTTTCCGAGGAGAAGATCGGCGACAACCTTTACTTGGATTGGGACAAGGACAACACCGTTCCCAACAAACCGCCGCGCTTAATTCCCAAGCACCGCAAGACGGGCCTTGAAGAGTTGGCGCGGGTTAACGAACACCAGCCTTTCAACATCTACGGGACCAGCCGCTACGCCGAGGCCGACAGCGTGGAAGCGGCGAAGATCCCTCCGGCCGGGACGAAGGGGCAAGCGCATGCCGCCGCGGCGGGTCAAAACGGGAGTTCGAAAAAGGTCGACCAGCCGGTGGCGGGGGACTGAGCGTCGGGAATACCGTGCTAAGGTGCTAACAATTTCGGAGCGCCCCTGTAGGCACCTCCCGCTTAGCGCAGCTGCCTGAACAGAGAAGAGACGGCCCTGCAAGTGGGACGAACCGAGAGGATCTTTACGGCGTTGGGTACGGCGGCGAGCATCTTCGTCCTCGTAGACAGGTATTTCTGGGACTCGCATTTCGTTGACGCTCTGCGGATTCCCCTTTCTATTCCGATCGGTGTTCTCGCGGTCGGCGTCTTCTCAGTCTGTGCTCTGTTACTCTTTGCCAATCGAAAGAATCCCAGTCTTCGACAAAAACTCGATGATCTGGAAAAGGAAAATAGACACCTCCGCGAGAGCCTGCGAAGCACTGAGGAGAAGAACTCCGCTTTGGCGGATCAAGTCGAAATCGCTCGACGAGATCTTGAGCGAATGGTGTCGCTGCCCGCACGAATCAAAGCTATTCTGGCCGCAAAGGAGTGCGACGAAAAGGAATTGATGAAGTCCCTGGACATGAGCAGCGCACGGAGGTCTTGAGCAAGTTCAGAGTGCGCTTGGGGACCTCCTGGACAACGACGAGATTGAGACGACTTATGGCTCAAGATATCGCGGGAAGATCGGATTCTAGGGTCGGCAATCATAATCTCAGGAAACATTCTCGTTCACTTGCGGACGATTCGACGAGCTGTTATCGTTACCGGTCCGTACCGTCGCCGCTGCTAGAATGAAGCATCGGAAATGGACTTTCTTGCCGCGCTGAATCCGCAACAGAAACAAGCCGTTCTCCACACCGAAGGCCCTTTGCTGATCCTTGCCGGCGCCGGCAGCGGCAAGACGCGGGTCGTGATTTCGCGCATTGCTTACCTGGTTCGAGAGCAAGGCGTCCCGCCATCGGCACTGCTTGCCGTCACCTTCACCAACAAAGCCGCCGAGGAGATGCGCAACCGCGTGGCTGCGCTGCTCGACCGCTCCGGGGCAGCGGCGGGATCGCTGCCCACCGTTTCCACCTTCCACTCCTTCTGCGTGCGGCTGCTGCGGGGCTACGGCGGTCCGCTCGGTGAAGTGCGATCGGGCTTTACGACCCAATTCAACATCTACGACGACAGCGATCAGCTGACTGTCGTGAAATCGGTCTACAAGCAGCTCGGGCTCGACGAGCAATTCATGAAATACCGCGCGGCGTTGTCGACGCTCAGCCAGTCCAAGAACCGCGGAGAAAACGCGGAGCAATTCTACGCTTCCGCCACCGGCCCGCAAGCCGAAAAGTTGGCCGTCATCTTCGAGCACTATCAAGAAGCCCTGCTCAAAGCCAATGCCCTCGACTTCGATGACCTGCTGCTCGAAGGCGTGCGATTGCTGCGCCACAGCGAAGAGGTGCGGCAATCCATCAACGGACGCTTTCGCTATCTCACCGTCGACGAGTACCAGGATACGAACCGGCCCCAATACGACCTGATGCGGCTGGTGTCGGCGGGGTCGGGCAATGTGTGCGTGGTCGGGGACGAAGACCAGTCGATCTACAGTTGGCGCGGGGCCAATATCAAGAACATCCTCGATTTCGAGAAAGATTTCCCCGGCGCGAAAGTGATTCGATTGGAGCAAAACTATCGCTCGACAAAGAACATTCTCGCCGCGGCGAGCGCGGTCGTCAAAAACAATCTCGAGCGCAAAGGCAAGACGCTTTGGACCGCCGGGGACGAGGGCGAGGCGATCACCTTCTATCGCGCGCCGGATGGCGAAAACGAGGCCCTGTACGTGGCCGACCGGATTCACCGCTATTTGAACGAAAATCCGGATCGCGGCGCCGCCGTGCTCTACCGCACCAACTCCCAGTCGCGCCAAATGGAAGAGGCTCTGCGGCGTTACAACCGTAAATATGTCGTGGTGGGCGGCGTGAGTTTTTACCGCCGAGCGGAAGTCAAAGACCTCATTGCCTATCTCAAGGTGACTGTCCAGCCGAGCGATACGGTCAACCTGTTGCGCATCATCAACACGCCCGCGCGAGGCATCGGACGCGCGACGGTCGAGCAGATCGAGGCCTACGCGCGTCGGGAGAATCTCTCCCTCTGGGAAGCGATCGGGCGCATGCTCGACGAGGGCGCTTTTTCCAAGCGCGCCGACAATGCGCTCAAGGGTTTCAAGAAGCTGGTCGATCTCGCCCGCGAGGAGTTGACCCGCCTGCCGGTGCAACAATTGCTGGCATGGCTCTATGAGCAGACCGGCTATCGGGCGATGCTCGAAAACGACACCTCCGTCGACGCGCCGGGGCGCATGGAAAATATCAGCGAACTGCTCAACGCCGCGGCCGAGGCTTCGCAGCACGGCGAGGACGTGCACGCCTTTCTCGATCACGCCGCGCTGGTTTCAGACACCGACGACATCGACAACAAAGCGGCCGTCCTGCTGATGACGCTGCATAGCGCCAAGGGTTTGGAGTTTCCCTTCGTCGCCATGATCGGTATGGAAGAAGGGCTGTTTCCGCATAGCCGCACTCTCGAGAGCAACAGCGAAATCGAGGAAGAACGCCGGCTATGTTATGTGGGCATGACGCGCGCGCGGCAGCGGCTGCTGCTGACCAGCGCCCGCACCCGCCGACGCTACGGCGCGGGAACGCCGCAGCCTATGACGGCCTCGCGGTTTCTCGCGGAGGTCCCCCAGGAGTTGATCGACGACCGCTCGCCCGATGCGGCCTCGGCTTGGGGCCGCGACGATTCGCTTGATCTCTTCGCCGAGCGCGACCAAGTCAGACGGTCTGTCGAAAACCGCATGGCCGGCGCGAAAACTTACGACTCGGTCGAGAACATCGCCGACTTTTTCTCCGAACGCGGTGTTGCGTTTTCGCCCGGCGGGAAGACGGCCAAGCGCCCCCCGGCCGCGAAGAAGAGGCCGGTCGAGAACCGCGTTCTCGAATTTCCCGGAACGGGTCGCCCGGCGGCCGGCTCGGCGTCGAACCGCGTCCACGCAAGTCCGCCCAAGCGCGCGTCAGGGAACCGCAACCCTTATCGAATCGGCGCGCAAGTCCGCCATGGCAAATACGGCGTAGGCACGGTCCTTCGTCGGGAACAGACCGGCGACGACGTCAAATTGAGCGTGCAGTTCCCCCGCCACGGCCTCAAGAAATTGATGATGAAATACGCCGGGCTCCAGCCGGTGTAGGCCGCCGTCCGCGAGCGCCGCCGCCCCAAACCGAGCCGCGCGCGTCAGCAAGCGGTATGAGATGAGGCAATTCAAGCCTGAAGGACGGCGGCGGAAGCGTAGTACCCGGGAGGGGGCGGCTGGTTCGTGTCGAACGGTGTCCCGCCGGGCGCGGTGGCTGAAGGTCGGGGTAAGGGGTGCCGGCGTGTATTTCGAAGGCGCGTGTTGGTGGTCTTTCCGCGACGGACGGGGGGGGCGTCCTAAGGCGGCTTCTTGGGGATCACCGCCTTCACGCTTCCGGGGCGGCTTCATCGGATACCGCTTGCTGACGCGCGCGGCTCGGTTTGGATTGCCGTTTCTGCTCGAAACGCGAACCATTCACGCTACAATCTGACGAAGGCTCCCTCGCCCCAACGAATTCACCCACACGAATTCCCACCTGAATATGATCGGCCACACCATCTCTCACTACATAATTACCGAGAAACTCGGCGAGGGCGGGATGGGTGTGGTCTACAAGGCCGACGACACTAAACTCGACCGCCCCGTCGCGCTGAAATTCCTAGCGCCGCATCTGCTGCGCGACGACGAGGCCCGCAAGCGTTTCGAACGCGAAGCAAAAGCGGCGGCGCGGTTGGATCACCCGAACATCTGCACGGTTTACGAAATCGACGAGGCCGAAGGACGAACCTTCATCGTCATGGCCTACTTGGAGGGCGAGTGGCGAAGAGCCCGGACGAGCGCTACCAGCACGTCGACGAGATGTTAGTCGATCTGCGAGGCCTGCGAAAAGAACAGCAAGCGGTACCCGCCCCCGGCCCGGCGCCGGCACCCGCCCCGCGATCCCATCGCACCCCTTGGCTTTTGGCCGGGGCGGCGGTGCTGGTGGCGTTGGCCGTAACGGCCGGGGCTTTCCTGGGCCTGTTCGAGTCCGAAAAGCCGGTGGCGCAAGAGCCCATGCGAGCGGTCCCCTTCACCACCTACCCCGGCGAGGAAATCGACCCCGATTTCTCCCCCGATGGCGAGCAGGTGGTCTTCTCGTGGGATGGCGAGAGCCAGGACAACCCGGACATCTACGTCAAAAGATTCGGATCCGATACGCCTGTGCGACTCACGAGCCATGCGTCGTCGGATGTTTCGCCGGCCTGGTCGCCGGACGGGCGCTGGATTGCCTTCCAGCGGCGGGAGGGCGATCAGGGTTCCGTATTACTCATCCCGTCGATTGGCGGCCCCGAACTCGAGGTGACTGACCTTGACGGTGAAGCCGAATTCGGAAGTAAGATGGCTTGGCTGCCCGACAGCACAGGCCTGATCGTCTCCGACGGCCGTCCCAGGTCCATCTTCGTGGTGTCGATAGAAACGGGTAAACGTCGCGAACTGGTCGCCGCCCCGGACGTCGGATTTTTGGGCTGGGACGTGGTGCTGTCGCCCGACGGACAAACCCTTGCATTCAACAGCGGCGAGTCCGCGAACCGCCGGATTCAGCTTCTCGACCTTGGCGCCGACTTCGAGCCGATCGCGCCACCGCGGATGATGGGAAGAGTGGGCTTGGGCCGGACTCTTCCGCTGGCTTGGTCTCCCGACGGGAGCAGTCTTATCGTAGACACTGTTCGAGGTCTGACGCCGGAACTCGGTCGCCTGTCCATCGCGGACCCGGACCTGATCCAACCCCTCGCCTTCGCCGGCCCCGGGGAGCTCTTGGGCCGCCGTCTCGACCCGTGCCAACCGACTCGTTTTCGGCAGGAACCATCGGGATTGAAATCTTGGAGTGCTCCGCAAGAGCACCAAGGAAACGGAGGTTTGGCAATTCGGCTCCTTCCCCTCCTCGACTCGACTCGAAACCGGGCCGCAATTCTCACCCGACGGCAAGCAGCTTGTGTTCGAATCGGACCGTAGCGGGAATCTGGGTATCTGGATCAGTGAGGCGGACGGAAGCGCCGCAAAGGAACTATGGGTGCCTGGGGAGGGTTCCGCCGGAATGCCCCATTGGTCGCCCGACGGCCGACGGGTTGCGTTCGACACCCCTGCCGGTGGTAACTTCGATATCGAGGTGATTAGCAGCTCCGGCGGTTCGCCCCTGCGCGTGACGGATGACCCCGGCAATGAGCACATGCCCAGTTGGTCCGCCGACGGCAACTGGATCTATTTCAACTCGCCTCGCTCCGGGCGGCACGAGATTTTCCGGATATCAGCCACCGGAGGTGAGCCGGAACAAATCACCGAAGGCGGAGGGGCAGTCCCGTTCGAGTCTCCGGACGGGAGATTCGTGTATTTCCTTGAGCGCGGACTCACCCTCGCGGGTGCCGTACCCTTGTGGAAAGTACCGACCGCCGGCGGCGAAAAGAGTCTGGTCCTGAAAAGGGTTTGGGCGCGCAACTATGCCCTGAGCCAGCGCGGAATCTACTTCATCGAGCCCCCGGCCGAACAGAGTGAACCCTACGCTTTCAAGTTCCTCGACTCGGCAAGCGGCAATATTCAGACCCTCGCCATGCTCCCCGCCGGCGTGACCCCGGGGCACAGCCTCACCGTTTCACCCGACGAGCAAACGATCGTCTACACCTACACCGCGGCGTCCGGCACCGACCTGATGCTGGTCGAAAACTTCCGCTAGCGCGCGGCCTCGTTGTTCGACTCCTATCGCAAATCAATTGGCGCAAGCCGCCGCCGCCCAAGCGCCGCCCCCCGAAACCGAGCCGCGCGCGTCGGGGGCTGTGAAAAAATCGGGGACAGTCCACTTCGCGCCGGATGCGGTTACTGATTCAATGGAACTTATTCGGCCGGCGCTCGGTACAGCCCCCATTTTTTCACAGCCCCTCAGCAAGCGGTATGCGATGAGGCAATTCAACCTGAAGGAAGGTGGCGGACCATAGTGCCCGGGGGCGCCGGCCACCCCAAAGCCCGTGCAAAGGTCGCCTGAGGTCCGAGGAGAGACCTTGGGGCGGCGTTTCTTCGATCACCGCCGCCGGCGGCCTCTGTGCGGCGGCATCGGCCACCGCTTGCTGACGCGCGCGGCTCGGTTATAACCGGGCGCCCTTACTGCTGCATGTAGCGCTGAAATTCTTCCGGGCGGAAGCAGTGCGTGGAAGCCGTCTCATAGGTGATGCGGCCGCTGCGCACAAGATCGGCAAGCGATTCTTCCATCATGATCATGCCCTCGGCTCGCCCCAAGCTGAGCTGCGACCGCAGCATATGATCTTCGGCCCTGCGAATGATGTGGCTGACGGCGGTATTCGCCAACAGAATCTCGAGCGCCGGGTATTGCCCCTTGCCGTCGGCGGCGGGGACTAACTGTTGCGCGATGATCGCCAGCAGGCCAAGCGAGAGTTGCTGACGAATCTGATTCTGCTGCGCCGCCGGGAAGGAATCGACAATGCGCCCGATCGCCTGAATGGAGTCGTTCGTGTGGAGCGTGGAAAACACCAGGTGGCCCGTCTCGGCGGCGGTAACGGCGGCCGCGATCGTTTCGGGGTCCCGCATTTCACCGACGAGAATCACGTCGGGGGTCTGCCGCAGGATACTGCGCAGGGCGTCGGCGAAACTATTCGCATCGTGGCCGACTTCCATTTGCTCGAAGACCGAACGTTCGTTGGTGTGGTAATACTCGATGGGGTCTTCGATCGTGGTGATGTGGTAGTCGTGCTCGCGATTCAAGATCCCGAGCAGCGACGCCAAGGTCGTTGACTTGCCCGAGCCCGTCGGTCCGGTCACGAGCACCAGACCCTGCTTGCGTTCGGTCAAGTTACGCAGGGATTCCGGAAGATGGAGCCCCTCGATGGTCGGAACCTTGTCGGGAAGCAATCGAATTGCCGTCGCCAAAGTGCCTCGTTGGTGGTGGACGTTGGTGCGAAACCGCCCGATGCCCTCGCGCACGAAGCTGAAGTCCACCGAGCGCTCGCGATCCAGTTCCTGTCGCCGGCGCTGGTTGAGCAAGGGCAGTATCAAGGCGCGAATACTCTCGTCGGAAAAGGACGTGCCTTCGGCCTGATGCAGCTTACCGTCGATACGCAGGATGAGGCTCGACCCGTTGATAAAGAGCATGTCGGAAGCATTGCGCTCCACCGCGTGCCGCAATAGTCGATCGAGCGCTTTCTCGGGATCGGCTGACTCCGGTACGGCAACGGCCTGCGGTCCGGGGATGTCCGAGACGGGCTTGGCCTTCTGGTTCAGCTCATCGACGATGCTCTTCAAACTGGGATCGAAGTCGCTCATGAAGGTACCTGTATTGTAACCGCGAGCGCGGCGGGGGGTCATAAGCGTTTTGACTTAGACAACGGTGCAAAGTGCTTCTTCATGCCGCTTCAATTCACTGAGGTGGCGCAAAAAGTGCTTCGCTTTCAGGTAGTTTCACGACGCGAGCCCGCCGCCCCTGACCTGAAAACTTCAATTGGGGCGGGTTGAGGCGAGACAAGCTGAGAACTTGTCTCAACTGTGGCTGGGACCGGCACGAGTGCCGGTCGGGGGAGCGGCTACCAGTCAATGCCATCGCCGATCGCCAAACCGTTGGCTTCCGCCGTTCCCGCGGCCAATTCCAGCACAAACTGTGCCTCGGCCCCGCCATCGAAGAGAGGGCACGTGCTCCCGCTTTCGCAGACCGGTGTCCGTTCGGAAAGTCCGACGATTCGGCGGTCTGAATCGAGCCACACAAGGTCGAGGGGAATCAAGACTCCGAACATCCAAAAGGTCAGGCGTCCGCGCCGCGCGAATAGGAAAAGCATGCCGCGGTCGGCGCCAAGCTCCGGGCGTCCCATCAGCCCACGCTGCCGTTCGCTGAAAGCGGTCGCGAGCTCGGCTTGAATCACTTCGCCATTCGGGAACGTTACGGGCGTGCTCGATAACTCGAGGGGGCTCAGCACCACGTCGCGCGCTTCGCGATGGACCGCGCGCAAGCGGCCCTCGTCGATTCCCTCGGCCGTGAAACGCGCCTCGCGCGGAGCAAACGTTGCCACAAACTCGAGCCGTTCGCTCCCACGAGGCAGACGGGCGGAAGCCGGCAAGTTCGTCAGGATCGCGGCGGGCAATCTCGACAACCCCGCCGCGCCCGCGCCGCGGCAAGTCAGGCCCCAACCGCCCGTTAAAGTCAGAAGGATCTCGCTGCCTTCCGCAGCTCCCCAAGAAACATCGAAACCCCGACTTCGCCGGACGATTTCGGACTCGGAAGGGGCTGCCCAAATCGGAGACGACGGGATCGAGATGGAGGCCGAAAAGGCCCCCACGTCCGAGCCGCCCGTAGCGGCAAGCGTGTATTCGCCGGGGCCGAGAAACCTAGGCGCGGGGGGAGAGGTTACGCGGTACCACGGCGGCTCGCCCGCCGGAGCCGCCGGCAGAAGAATCGCGCCCCCGGGAGTCGAAAGCGACAGTTCCGGCCCAGCGTCGAGTTGGGCCGCGACTTCGGGGTCGACGTCGGGAAAACCCGGCAAGCATGTTCCCGGCGCGGGTAGGCGAACGAAAGCCGGCGTCGCCGGGCCGAATCGCGCCTCCGCTTCATCGAAGGTCTCTCCGTTGACCACGGATCGCGACAGTGTGACGAGGCCTTCCTGTCGCGGTTCGGCCGGCCGGTCATCGGGCGGGAAGTCCTCACAAGGGGAACCGTCTTCGCTGATCGAAACAGTTTCGACATTGCTGTAGACGACGCCGCGCAGCCGGACGGAAAGCGGCACAAAACACCCCAACGGAACTGCGGCCGGAACGCGCAGCCGGATTCGATCCACGCCCGAGCAGCACACCGCGGCCTGGGCGGATTCGATCGCAAACGACCGGCCCCCGATATCGACTTCGATGTCGCCATCCTCGGTCGCGGGGATTTCAGGCCGACCCGCCCTCCGTCCGAGCCCGGTACCCCAGAGTTCGATCGTTCCGCCGAGGCGAGCGGGCGTCGCCGGTGAGTTGAGAACCGTTCGCCCACCCGGTGTGAGATTGCCGACAAGCGCCACGACCGGCAAGCGCCCCCCGAAGCCGGTTTCGGTGCCCGTAAGCCGCCGCGTGAAAATTCCGAAGCTCGAGGCGACAACCTTGATGGGCTCGGGCGGCGAGGTCTCATCGCCCACCCTGACGGTTAGGGCATAGAGCCCGGCCTGGAGATCCTCCCCGAGCACGGCGTTGATTTGGTTCGATCCCGCGTAGAGCAGACGCGCCGGGCGCGACAATTCTTCTCCGTTCCACAACGAAACCGAAACGTCGGCGAGTTCGGTAGGTAACGGACCCCCCGAAGCCGTCACGCCCGGCTCGGGCCCGAGGTTGGTCCCGAAAATGCTCACCACCGACCCCGGCGCAAGCGCGGACCCGGGCAGAGGCGGCGGCAGAAAACCCGCTCCATTGACGACGCCACCGGGATAGATGATCGGAAGGGCGGACAGGGGCAAGACACTCGCGGCGAGCAGCGAGGCCTTTAGCCCTCGACGCGGGACTCGCATGCGGGCCGTTCGCACCGAGCGCGCATTTCTCGCCGGCTGACGGCCGAAGCACAGGATAGGCCCGTCATTACTTCGCAGCGCTTGTTTGCCGTGCTCACCGTACTGTTCAAGTGCGCCTCCGCGCGCCAAGCCGCGCGCGCCTCGTACCGCCGGTCCTCTCATGCACTTCGCCTCGACACCCGGTGAGAAGTGCGCACTTAGGCCCCCAGCATTTCCAAGTAGCGCCCCACGGCTTCGATGCCGCGGTAGAAATTCGGCAGGTGGAATTTCTCGTTCGGGGCGTGAATGTTGTCGTCGGGCAGGCCGAAGCCCATCAGCACGCTCGGAATTCGCGCGTGTTTGTCGAATTCGGAGACAACGGGAATTGACCCTCCTGAACGAATGAACACTGTTTCGCGCCCGAACGTTTCGCTAAGCGCGTCGGCGGCCTTTTCTACGAACCGATTCTCGGGATCGACTACCGACGCGGGCGAGGCGTGCAGCAGCCGCGTGTCGATTCGGGTTCCCTGTGGAGCGAGGTCCGTAACATGCCGCTCGAACTTGGCAAAGATATCGCGCGGGTCCATGGAGGGAACCAAGCGCATGCTGACCTTCACCGTCGCCAGCGCGGGTATGACGGTTTTCGCGCCCTCGTCGACGAACCCTCCGCGAATGCCGTGTACATCGAGAGTGGGCCGTGCCCAGGTTCTCTCCAAGACCGAGTAGCTT
This sequence comes from Bryobacterales bacterium, assembly GCA_965238125.1. GTDB lineage: Bacteria > Acidobacteriota > Terriglobia > Bryobacterales > UBA6623 > UBA6623. The sequence goes on from OZ250179.1 coordinate 4,583,907, forward strand.
GGCTCGCCGGTCAACGCCGGCGAACCGACTTCCTCTCGGCGGTAGCGCTCTTCGTCGAAAGGCAGTTTCGACCAAGCTTCGAGCTCGGCCGGGGCCGGGCGGTCGACCTGATCATAGAAGCCCGGAATCAGAATCCGTCCGGACGCGTCCCCCGTGCCGCCTTGCTTGAGGGCCGCTATGATTTGGGCGGCGGCTTCGAGGGCGTTGGGAGCAGCGCCGCCGTAGACGCCGGAGTGCAAATCGGTCGCCGCGCCGGTGACCTCCATCTCGGCGTAGACGACGCCCCGCAGCCCCACGCAGAGGGTCGGCAGTCCGGGCGCGAACATCTCGGTGTCGCAGATGAGCACGGCATCGGTCGCGAGTTCCGCGCCGTGTCGCTCGAGGTAGGTGGTGACGGCTTGGCCGCCGCATTCCTCCTCGCCCTCGATCAGGAACATGACGTTGACCGGCAGCTTGCCGGTCGTCTTGAGCAGGCCCTCGACGGCCTTGATCAATAGATAGACCTGCCCCTTGTCGTCGGCGGCGCCCCGCGCGAAAAGGTCGTCGCCGCGGATTTCCGGTTCAAAGGGCGGCGAGCGCCACTCGTCGAGCGGGTCGGCGGGTTGCACATCGTAATGCCCGTAGATCAACAGGGTCGGGCGACCTTCGGCGCCGCGCCATTCAGCGGTCACCAGTGGGTTGCCGAGACCTTCCATGAGCCCCGCGTTTTGCAGGCCGGCCTTGTTGAGATCGTTGACGAGAAAATCAGCGGCGGCCTTGATATCCACGGAGTGCTCGGGCAAGGCGCTGACGCTCGGGATGCGCAGAAACTCGATCAGCCCGGCGAGAAAGGCGTCCCGGTTTGTTGAGTAATAGTCGGAAGCTTGGGACGCCATGGGAATTGTGTTGCACGTCGGCCGCCTTCGTAGCGTAGCAATTCGTCCCAAACTGAGCCGCGCACGTCAGTAAGCGGTATGTGATGCCATCACACCGGATGCTCGGAAAGTGGTGATGCCGGCACCGCTTCCCCAAGGACCGTCAAAGCGAACCCATCAAAACGAGTTCGTCATAGGAGCCGGTCAAGGGCCGCCGGCAGCGCTGCAATGGCTGCCGGCCGCCGGATTCCGACAGGGTTCGAGGGCCCAACCCGTTGCGGTGTTTAGAAAAAGATGGGGCGGTGGCGTCCCGCCAACCACGCTGCCGCGATTTTCCTTTGGGTTGAACGGCCTCATCGCATACCGCTTGCTGACGCGTGCGGCTCGGTTTGGCTACGATGCAACCGATCGCCATGAAATTTTCCGAACTGCTTATCCACTCGATTCAACAAAGTGAGATTCCGCTGCGTTTCGAGCCGGGCGCTGAGGAATCCGTGGCGCACCCCGTAAAGGAAATGCTCAAGCTGTGGATTTCGGCCCACGATCCCGACCCGGCCGGCAACGATTTCGACTACGGCCAAAAGGCGCTGGTCGCGAAACTTCTCGACCAGTTGGACGATCAAACCGACCTGCCGGAGGATCAGTAAGCCGCACTCGTTCGCGGTATGGAGAAGCTGGCCGGCTCACCCTACGCATCTCGAAGCAGGCGAGTGCCGGGTTATTTCGGAGCGAGGCGTTCGATCTTGGCGGCCATGACAAAATCACTCTCGGTGAGTCCGTCGATTTTGTGGGTCCATAGCTGAACGCCTACCTTGCCCCAGGCCAAATAGATATCGGGGTGGTGGCCTTGTTCTTCCGCTAGTTCGCCGATTTGATTGGTGAAATCAAGAGCCTCCCGAAAATTGCTGAACGAATAGGTCCGGTCCAGATGATGCTCGTCGATCACATTCCAGGCCGGGATCTCCGCCGCCAAGGGCGCTATTTCCTCGTCGGTCAGCGGAGGCACACCTCCGCGACAGGGAATGCACTGCTTTTCGGCAAGTTCCGACATGATAATCTCCCTCCGGTCTTCGGCTATGGTACTAACGATGGCAGGCGACCGGTTACGACCCTCCGCGTGGCCTGCTTGTTACGATAGTCGACAGAGGACGTTCCACCATGCGAAAGACAATTCGATACACTCTGCCGATCGCGGCGATTTTCAGTTTAACGGCGACGATGGGGGCGCAGCAGCCGCGCAAGAGCCCTCACGAATCGACATCGGGGGTGATCGCGGGCAAGACCATCACAATCGAGTACGGTCGGCCCTACAAGAAGGGGCGCAAGATTTACGGCGGCCTGGTCCCCTTCGATAAGGTCTGGCGAACCGGGGCCGATGAAGCGACGACGATCACCACCGAAGCGGACTTGATGGTTGGCGATGTCCATGTCCCCAAGGGAACCTATGGGCTGTTCACGATTCCCGGCGAGAAGGAATGGACTTTGGTGCTCAACAAGACGGCGAAGCAATGGGGTGCTTTCGACTATGACTCGGGCCAAGACCTAGGCCGGACCGCCATGAAGGTTTCCGGGCTGGACGCGCTGTTGGAGCAACTCACCATCACCATCGAGCCGACGTCGGGCGACAAGGGCACGCTGAAGATCGCCTGGGATCAGACCGTCGCCGCGGTCGATATCGTGGTTCATTAGCACCGCGGCTCCGCTCCCGCCGTGCTCGCTAAGGGTCATGACAAATGAATTCGAGCAAATTCCCTTCCGGGTCCTTGAAGAAAAGGGCCCGGGCCTCGAGACGGGAAAATTGCATTTCTTTCGGGCCGAGACCTAATCGCTCAAGCCGTTCTTTTTCGGATTCGTAGTCGGCGCGATCGATTTCGAAGGCGATATGGTTCAACGTCGAGCGCGGAGCGTCGAGGCCCTGGAACGTGTCGCGAGTATGGGTGTGCCGCCGCGCGTCGACCAACGCGAATAGGATGTCCGCCTCCTCCGAGCGGAGTTTGGAGATCGGCAATCGTGAGGAAATAGAACGTAGGATTCTGTTCCGGGTATTGGCTGTGGAAGCGGAGCCCGATCGTGTCTTCATAGAATCGCCGCATCGTCTCCGGCTCGTTCACATTCAAGACAACCTCGGCCAAACCTCGGATACGACGTTTGCTTGCCGCCATGGGTGACTCCCTCCCGGCGTCGGCTGACCGCTTCGGTTCTAACGCGGGTGTGCGACATAAATGTGGGAAATCAAGCGGCGCGGGCACGGGCCTCCCAGTAATCCTCGAACCTTCCGCTCAGCCGACAGCAGCGCAACGCGATGATGGCGTTGGCGCCGCGCACCGTCCAGAACATGCCGGAGCGCTTTAACCGCGCGCCGATCACCTTCTTGCAGCCCGCCTCGACCACTCCCGAGCCGACAAACAATCCCTGGCGGCGAAACTCGGGATACCGCATCCGCTCGGCGTTGCGCTCGAAGTAGTCCGCCTCGTTGGCGAGCAAATGGGCCGACTCCTGATTCGGCGTGGAGAACCCGCGTAAGACTTTCACCAACGCCTTGATCTTGCCTTGTTCGAGCTTGTGCAACAACCGCGCGGCCCAACGTTTCCGCCGGCGCTCATCGCTCGGGAACAGTTTCGCCGACAACTCCCACAGATGCTGCCGCGCATGGTAAAGGTCGACGATCTCGACGGCGCCGGGGAAGTGCTGATGTGCCAGGTTCCAGATCCAGGGCGCGCCGTCGCCGAGAATGACTTTCTTGCGAGCACGGCTCCAGCCCCGCCGCCAAGCTTCCGTATACAGCCGCAAGCCGAACGCCTCGGCTCCCTCGATCGCCGCGCTGTAACTGGTCGAGTTCTCGTCGCGCCGCGGCCGGCCTTGTTCGTCGGTGGTGGTTTGGGTGAAGACGCAGCCGAGTTTGACCTCGCGGGTGCGGGCCGGCCGCCCCGCGGTTTTTCCGACACGGCCGGCGGTCTCGGCGGCCACGACGGGAATGCCCGTGCCGTCCATTTCGATGTAGAGCAGGGGCACGGCGGGGGCGGCGACGTGCGGCAAGTCGAGTTGCTTGGCGCGTTGGATCGCCACTTGCTCGCGGGCTTCGATGTCGGCGCCGAGGGCCTCGGCATGGCGTTCGACGGACTTGGCGGTAACGTCGAGACCGGCCAAGACGTCGAGTTGTTCACGGCCTTGCTCGAAAGAAGTTTCGCTGCCCACCAGCGCCATCATGCGGCGCACGCCGGGCGAGCAGGCGGTGCCTTCGATGTCGAGTTCGCGGTCGCGCGGGCTTTGTCCCCGGCGGCATGTCGAGCAGAGGTAGTAGGCGCGCTCGAAACGCACCTCGCCCACCACGGTGGTAAGTTGTTTGGGGCGAGTATCGCGGTAGCAAGCTTGTTGACCGCAGGGGCAGGGGATTCGGGACGGCACGGTCTCGGAGGACGACAGTAACTTGCTCAGCAGCGTGGTCCCGGCGCGATGCATGGTGCCGCGAACCGCCGTCTCGACGGCTTCGAGATCGAGGGGGTCGCCGCGGCGTTGGCCGCGGAAGATGACCCCGAGCAGCTGCGTCACTTCTTGGGCGACTTCGTGGCGGATGGTTTCGGCCGTTTTTTTTCCTGGGGCTTCGGGGTGTCTGCGGCGGGTCGCAGACGGCAAATGCTTTCGTTGACATCGAGCAATTGCCGGCTGAGTTGTTGGAAGCGATGAAACTCGGCCACCTGGCGTTCGGCCTTGCGGCGATCCGCGGGCGAAGAGAAGGTCTCAGTCACGGTCTTGCCGCTCACTTTTTTGGTGAGGCGGAAATGCGGACCATGGGGCGGTTGGTCGGGTTGGTGGCAGCGGCAATTCGGTTTGCCGCAGCGGCCGCGGGTGGCGGTAATCGAGCCGCTGCGAAAGTCTCCTAAGTGGAGGATCTCGGAGAGAATCGCGGCACGTTGTCGTTCGAGGGCAGCGAGAGATTGGGGCACGGGGCACCTCCTTATTACCTAGCGTATACATACGCAAGGAAAAACGCCACAAAAAAAGACAAACCCACAAGCTCCCACATTTATGTCGCGCACCCGTTCTAACGCCGCCCAAGACACGTTGTGCTAAGTTGGGGAAATGCAAATTTCAGGGCGGCATCTTTGGCTGCGAGCGGGGTTCCCGCTGCTGCTCGCGTTAACGTGGGTTCTGTTGCCGGCGGCGCAAACGTCGCCCGACTCGGCGGAGCGTTGGTACAAGGGCAATCTCCACACGCACACCATCAACAGCGACGGCGACAGCTCTCCGGACGCGGTGGCGCGCTGGTACAAGGAACACCGCTACAACTTCTTATTCCTCACCGATCACGATTATCGAACCGACCCCGACGGGCTGAATTCGATCTTCGCCGCCGAGGAGCGTTTCTTGCTGATTGCCGGGGAAGAGGTCACTTCTCGATTCGAGCAGAAGCCGCTTCACGTCAACGGGCTCGACCTTCGCCATACCGTTCCGCCGGTGTTCGGCGAAAGCGTGGTCGATACGATTCAGAAAAACGTCGACGCGATTCTCGAAGCCGGAGGCGTGCCGTCGCTCAACCATCCCAACTATCGCTGGGCCGTGACGCCGGCCGAGTTGGGACAGGTCCAGGGGCTGCATCTGTTCGAAGTCTACAACGGCCATCCGGCAACCCATGACACGGGCGGGGGCGGGGTCCCGGGGCTCGAAGCCATGTGGGACGCCGTGCTTTCGTCGGGCAATCGGGTTTACGGCATCGCGGTTGACGACGCGCACCGGTTCAAGGTGTTCGGGCCGGATTACTCGAATCCGGGCCGCGGCTGGGTCAACGTCAAGGCGCGCGAACTCTCGGCCGAGGCCATTCTCGAAGGCATCGAAAAAGGGCGCTTTTATTCCTCGACCGGCGTTGTGCTCGACAACGTGGAATGGCTCGTCGACGGGTTGCGGATTGACATTATTCCACCGGAGGGAGACAAGGAAGACGAGGAAGACGAAACGAAATACACGACCGACTTTATCGGGAAAGGCGGCAAGCTGCTGGCGCGCTCGTTCGACAGCCCGGCGGCCTATACGCTGAAGCCGGGCGAGGCGTACGTGCGCGCCAAAGTGACGTCGTCGCAGGGCGAGGTTGCCTGGGTGCAGCCGGTCTTTTCTCGATAAGGGTTCGGCGAGACCTTCCGAAACCGCCGATCGGCTCGCGCGACTTGACGGCGGCGGGGCCGAGGCGTTCTACTTGACTGAGTTATGTCGATTCCCAAAGAACAACAAATCTCCCTCGTTGACCGCCTCATGGACTCCTGCGGCGGCAGCTACACGCCCGAGCAGCGGCGTAAGTATTTCATCAGCGGCCCGCAATGGGCGGCGGCCTACGAGGGACACGCGCTGTTTCACGCCCCTACCCGGCCGCCGGTCGGTTTTGAGGAAGTGATCGAGCAACTGGGCCGGATCGGCGTTCCCTGCTGGACCACGCACGACAGCGACGTGATCCCGACCGATACCCTGCTGACCGAGGGGCAGTGGGAAGTCGTCGAGCGGATCAACAAGGCGCTTTCGGAAAACGGCGTGCGCTGCTCGATGGTCACTTGCGAGACCTTCCATCACCCGGTGTTCGCCGCCTCGGGCGCGGCCGAGGCGCCCGAGGTTCGCCAATACACTACCCGGCGTCTACAGAACACCGTCGAAATCGGTCACGAGTTGGGCGCGCAGTTCGTGGTCTATTGGCCCGGTACGTTGGGCTACATGATTCAAGGGGTGATCGACGAGACGCAGACGTTGCGCTGGTTCGCCGACGGCATGAACGCGGCCTGCGAGAAGGACATCGAAGTCGCCAAGCAGAAGGGCCGCTCGACGATGAAGCACTGTCTCGAAGCCAAGCCCTTCGAGCCCGTTTCGCAAATCATCCTGCCATCGAGCGACGCCATGCTGGCCTTCATCAGCAGCGGGCTTTTGAAGCACCCCGAGATGGTGGGGCTGAATCCGGAATATCTGCACGAGCTGATGTGGGGCGCGGCCTGCCGCGCGGCCCTGGCCCGCGCCTTGCTGTGCGGCAAGCTGTGGCACTTCGATATTAATGACGGCTATCCGCTCAAGCACGATGTCGATTTGGGCGTCGGGCTCGTCAACCCGCTCGACTGGCTCAACGTACTTGTGTTGCTGCGCTCGCACGGCTACGAGGGACCATTCAATCTCGACTTCAAGCCGCCGCGCACTACCAGCAAGCACGGCGTGTTCAAGATCAGCTTCCCGACCGCCGTCGACCGCTTCATCACTTTATGGGAGATCGCCGGCGAAGCGATTTCCGACCCGATCATCAAGGAAGCCACCGACGCCCTCAAGGCCGGCGGGACGGACTCGGGCGACCTCGACGAGATCGTCGCGGCGAACCAAGAGTTGCTGTCGCTGCATGAGTTGATCACGCACCGGCTGTTCCAGGTGCTGATCGGCCAAAATCGCGGGCGGACATTCTCGATTTAACCGGCGCCGGCGTCAGTCTGGTTTCTGAGAATCCGCGGATTCACAATACCGCCATGAAAATGGGCGTCAGTGACGAGCCGGGGCGGATGACAGGCGTTCCTGTCGCCCTTTCAGGGCTCGATTTCGTTTGATTCCGTACCTGGGGTTGCGCCTTCGGCTCCACCCCAGGCTATATTCCAGCCGCCGCTTCGCGGCTGTCGATTGAGCCCGCCAAGCCCCCTTTTCCTCACGGAAATCTTACGTTTCCATAAACACCCGGCGTGCAATCGCCGATTTTCTTGGTATGACCGCTCGTCCGCGGGGCGGCCGGTCCCAAGTGTGTCCATATGGCGCCCACGGCGACAGACCGGGAAACAGCTGACTTCGCAACCGCGGTGGATCCCGCCGGCGGGTTCGACTCGCTTCGCGCGGGCGAGGCGACGGTCGTGGGCAGCCCGCGACACTGGTTTCACGTCTATTTTCCGACCGCACCGTTTCGCGAAGATCTCGACATTCTGGTCGCCGACTGTGGGTCGGATCAAGCGGTGCAGTTGGCCTTGACCAATCCGGCCAGTCGTATCGTGGCGTTGGATACGCGCCCGGATCGGCTCGAGCGAGTGAACCGCGAACGAGACCGCCATGGCTTGACGAACCTCGAAACCGCCGATTTGCCGATCGGCGAAGCAGGTTCCGAAGGACCGCGTTTCGACTTGATTTTCTCGAACGGCGAACTGTGCTATCTGCCGGATCCGGCTCGCGGCTTGCGTGCGCTGCGGTCGGCGCTTCGTCCGACGGGGTCGATAGTGCTGCGGATGTTCGGACGTCACGGACGCCACGGCATCCATATGCTGCGGGGCCTCGTCGAGCGGCTGACAGGTTCCGCGGAGCCCCCCGACGCGGCCACAACGCGCCGCATTCTCGAACAACTCGCCCAGGGTGACCCGCAGGGGACAGCCGGAGGGCAGCTTCGTGCCTGGGCCGCCGAACCCGCGATGGTTGACGCTTTGCTTGAGCCGCGCGAGCATGCTTTCGATTTCGGCGGGCTGTGCCGTTTGCTCGAAGACAGCGGTTTGGAGATGCAACGGCCCTTTTATCAGGCGCATTACAATCCGCGATGCACGTTTCTCGCGAGGTCGCCGGAGATCTTTGAAAAGGTTGTCTCGCTGTCTCGAGTCGAGCAGGCCGCAATCGTCGAACTGTATCGCGGGGGCATGCCGATGCACGAACTCGTCGTCTGTCGCGACGAACGGCCCGCCGTTTCTCGTGAGTTGGGGCACGAAGCCGCACGAGTGCCGGAAGCGGTGCCCATCCGCAACCCCGGCTTGACGATTGTCGAAGAAGGCCTCGCCGCCGGTTTATCCGCCCGTCTTAGCTGGGACGCGCATCATTATCCGGAAATCTCAGCGTTGGTCGACCCGTTGCAAGGGGCGCTGTTCAACGGAATCGACGGAGTCTCTTCCGTCGCCGAAATCGCAACGTCGCTCGGCGCAAGTTCGACCGACGGGGATATCGTCGAGTTCGCCTCGAATTTCTTCCGCTCACTTTGGGAACTCGATTACTGCTGGTTCCGCTCCCAGGCCGCCGGGGCCGACCCCGGGCCTCTGCCGTCAAAGTTATTGGTCTAGCAGCCCGTGGCGAAAGTCCGACTACGCGAAAAAGGGGTACAGCCAAGGATTTTCGCGTCCATCGGCGTTGGAAACAAAGCGGTTCGACGAGCGAAATCGAATGGCGGTCCCCTTTTCGGGAATCGACCGCCCCGATTAAACACAGCCGTCGTCGTCAGCATGACCGCATGACCGCATGAGCGAAAACGCCGCCCCTACCGACGAGAGTGCCATCACTTTTCCCGAAGGCCTGCCGGGCTTCGAAGGGGAAACTCGCTTTGTGATTGTCCGTCCCGACGGTTTCGAGCCGATTCTCTTCTTTCAGGCGGTCGACGACGAACGAATCCGCCTGCCCGTCGTGCCGGCCGAGGCCGTCGAAGCGGGTTACAGCCTCAACGTCGATGACGAAGACTGTCGGCTGTTGGGTTTCGAGGGTCCGCCCGATATCGGCCGCAATGCCCTTTGCCTGCTGGTATTGGTCTTGGCCGACGAACCGAAACCGCCGACCTGCAATCTATTCGCCCCGATCGTCGTCAACGTCGTCACGCGGCGCGCGAAGCAAATTCTACAATTGGACAGCGATTACGCGGCGGCGCGACCTCTGGTGGATTAGCGATGTTGGTTTTTCGACGACAGCAGGGCGAGTCGTTCCGCGTCGGCGACGACGTCGAGGTGCGGATCTTGCAGCTCAGTCGCTCGCAGGTGAAAATCGGCGTCATCGCGCCGCGCGAGATTGAGATCTTTCGTACGGAACTGGGCCGTGCTCAATCGTCAGGCCGTCGTTTCCGACTGGACGGACCCGGCCGTCAGGCGACGACTGGAAAATACCCTTGGCGGCCTCAAGCCTCTCGCCCGGCAAGACACCAATCCGGATTGACGCGGCCCCGCTTCGGCTGCCGTGGAGCCTATTGCAGTGCCGCCGACACCGCAATAACCCCGAGGGTGCGTTGCTCGCCGTCGTTGGGCGGCAACGCTTTGTCCAATGTGAAATCGACGCGGACGGTCGAATCCCCGAGAGCATGGGCGGGAACCGTTTCCGCATAGACGAAATCTCCGGGCTGATCGTAAAACGCCGCGCCCAGTGATGTTCCCTTGGCGGCGGCCGACAGCGTCAATGGCCCCAATCGGTCTATCGATTGAGGAACGATCGTGAACCGGAATTCGAGTCCAAGGTCGCCGTCCGTCGCGGAGTTTCTGAACAGAACCGAGAACGTGCGGTCCGGCCACCGCCACGATCCCTGCTCGACGGCATGAAATCCCTCGACGAGTTGGGCTTCCGCCCGCGGGTCGGCAACTTGAAACGCGGAGAGAAACAAAGCCGGATCGGCGGGCGCCGCTTCGAGTAACTCAGGCGGAGCCGATTCATCGGAGGAGCACGAAACAAGCGGAAGGGTGATCAAGACTCCAAGCAGGGCGAAACGCGTCATTAACGATTTCATGAGCAACGAAAGATCATAGCGGCTCGCGGGCAGGCAAGCCCCGGGGCTGTGAAAAAATCGGGGACAGTCCACTTCGCGCCGGATGCGGTTACTGATTCAATGGAACTGATTTGGTCGGCGCTTGGGGCAGTCCCCATTTTCTCACAACCCTTCCGCGCCGCGGCACACGAGCCGGGCGTTTCATCGGCCCGCTGCCAGGGCTTAAAACTCCGGCAAATTGCGCATCATCGATGCCGTCGAACCGCCTGCGGAAAGAGGCACCGAGTCCAACAGCCGCCGCGACGGCAAATGGATGGTGCCGACATAGCGAGCGTCTCCGCGCCCGGGTCCCATCAAAACGACGGCGTAGGAACGCGACCGGTACGAGAGCAACTGAAATTGCAGTTGCGCGGTTTCCGGCGTGATCCAGCGCTCCGCCTCGGGCCGACCGACACGGATCACAATGTCGTGATAGCCGCCCTCTCCGCTCAATCCCAAATAGCGCTGATCCGAGGTCTCGACGGAGGCTTGCGCAAACCAGGCGGCGGGGTCGGGCACGCCGTCGGAGACGAAAATGACCAACAACAGACACAGCCCCACGCCGGCCGCGATCGCGGCCCCGACAAAGCGACTCAGCGTCGATTCCGTCGCGGGAGGATCGCCCCCCCGGACGGCTCACCGAATCCGGATGCAGTCGGAGATACGTCGCCGGAGCGCGGGCGCGGCATCTCGATGACGGGTTTTTTGAAGGGCCACACCGCGCCGGCTTTGAACTCCAACTCGCGGTGCAACCCGACGATCAAGACCGGCGAGTCCGAACTGCTCACTTCACCCAAATAGTTGCGGGGAATCCAAATCTCTTCACTGCTTGCGAGGTTGCGGACCAGCACTTCCGACCACGTCCGGCGCTCGAGCGTCCATTCGTTGTGCTCGAGATTGCGGATTGCCGGATAGAAAGAAAAAGTGCGGCCGGCGAGGGCGGAGAAGTCCGGCTGTTCGGACTCGGCGGGCATGACTGTAAGGGAGTATAGCAGCCGGCAAAAGGGCTTTTTTCTGCTGACCCGGTTTGGTTGTATTGCGATACCGCGTCCGGGGGCTGACGCCCCTGGCCAATATTAATTTACAAACTTACAGCCTGGTACTCCCGCAACCGACTTCCAATTTTCTTACTCAAACCTTGCGGGCCACAAACACCCGGAACGTTTCTCCGATTCCGAAAAGCAAGCTCTTGAGCTTTATGCGTAGGTCGAATTCATTCGAACGGTCGCTCCGGAGCTGTGAAAAAATCGGGGACAGTCCACTTTGCGCCGAGCGGGGTTTTGATGCAAAAGAGCCTGTTCGGACGGCGCTTGGTACAGTCCCCATTTTTTCACGGCCCGTCCGCAAAGCGGATTGAAAATCATCCGGTTCACCAATTTCCATCAGGAACGCGGTCTGGCTTTGCAAGGGTTCGGTCACGAAACCCAACTCACGGGCGCGGATGTCGAGCGCCGAGAAGTTGACGTGCGAGGTGATGTCGCGGCGGCCCGGTTCGGCCAATACGTCTTCGTCGGAGCCATGGCGTTGGTAGCTCATCAACGATCCCTGGGGGAAGCGGCCGCCGCAGGCGATTTCGTCCGCCGTGTAGCCGTAGTCGATCGCCAAAAGATACCCGGCCTCGAGGCGCTCGGCGATGTACCTGAGGTAGTCGAGCGCCCGGCGATTCACCTCTGTTCGGTTTCCCTCGGGCAAGGCCGGGGTGTAGTGTTCGACATACTCGTCAAAGCGTGGGTTGCTCGCGGCTTCCGGCTTCCAGACGAATTGCTCCCCGTCGAGCCCGACGCGATGCTCGATCAGACCTTGCGGGCCGCGTTCAATCGAAGAAACCGGCAGCGCGTCGAAGAATTCGTTCGCCAACACCACGCCCGTGAGACGCTCGGGCATTTCTCCCCCGTCGACATCGACGGCGACGGCTTCGAGGTCGGGCAGGCAGCGTTTGATTTCGGCGATCGTTTCCCCACGGCCGGCACCCAATTCGACCAGCGTGAAATCGGCGGGCGAACCCATCTCGCGGCGCCACGCATCGATTTTTGGCGCCAACAGGCGGCCGAAGACCGGTTGCATTTGAGAGCTGGTATAGAAGTCGCCTTCGAAGCCGAACGGATCGCGGGCGTTGCGGTAGTAGCCGTGCTTGGGATGATAGAGTGCCGCCTCCATGAAACGCTCGAAACCGATCGACCCTTGTTGACGAATCTCCGAGGCAAGCAGTTCTTCGAGCCGCGTCATCGAGGAGCCGCGGGGTTGTCGATGCTTTGCGGCGTGTAGACGAACATCTTGACGAAGTAGTCGTGCAGACCGTCGAAGATCATTCGTTGGAGCGTCCAGGGGAACTGCGGGCTATCGAGATCGCGAGGATGAATCGGCAGGTAATAGGTGTGAATGTCGGGCGGCTTGTTCTTGAGGTCGATCACCAACTCGACCGTCCCGTCGTTATCCCGCACTGAAAAATCGAGCAGGGGATGGACGTACTTTTTCAGCTCCGACTGCACTTTCTCGAGCGGATCCATGGATCGAGAATAGCAGAGAGGTCGTCGGCGGCCCGCGAGCAGCCGGAACTACGTGTGCGTGATGTAATCGATCCGGCCGCCGTCGGCCATCAGGTACTGCCCGGTCATGAAACTGGATTCCCCCGAAGCCAGGAACGCAATCACGTTGGCGATGTCCTCGGGCCTTCCGGTGCGACCCAGCACCGAGCGCGCCTTGACCCGTTCGATGACCTCTTGTTTTTGCTCGGGAGTCTTGCCGCCCACCGTCATGTCAGTTTCAGTAAAGCCCGGCAAGACGGCGTTGACCGTGACACCGTGTTCGCCAAAGGCCAACGCAAAGCGCTTGGTGAGACTTAAGACGGCCGCTTTCGTCGCCGCGTACATTGTGGTTCCTGCCATGGCCGTTCCGATCGCGGCGTTCGAGGAAAGATTGATGACGCGTCCCCACTTGCGTTCCGTCATCGACTCGATCACAGCCCGAGTGGTATAAATAACGCCCTTGACGTTGGTCTTCCACATGCGGTCGAGGTCGTCTTCGTCGAAGTCGAGCAGCTCGCCGCGAATCAGCAATCCGGCGTTGTTAACGAGAATATCGATCGGCCCCAATTGGTCGGCGGCTGCGGCGACCATCGCTTCGACGGCCCCCTTGTCGGCGACATCGGCTTGGATCGCGATGGCGCGGCCTCCGGCGCTCTCGATTTGTCCGACGACTTCTTCGGCCGCGGCGGCGTTGCTGTTGTAGTTCACGGCGACGGCGGCTCCGTCGGAGGCGAGACGCAGGGCCGCGGCTCGTCCGATGCCTCGCGAACCTCCGGTGACAAGCGCAACTCTGTGTGCAGCCATGGTTCCTCCCGGCGTTCTATTCTATCGCGCGTTATCGGCGAGGAAAGTCGGCAGCCGGACTTCCGTCGCTTGCAAGGGCGGTCCGGGTCTCGGATCCGGCCCGGGATGCCTTGCGGCGCGTTGAGGACCGGGCTTCCATTGCAGTGTTATCGGTCTCGTTGTTGACCTCTGCTGGTTGGGGTCCGGTCTTTCGGGCCTCCTCTGTTGCGGGACCCATCCTCGAAAGAATCGGCCTGCCTGCCCAGAGCCCGCAGTCACCGTGACACGATCTCGATTCTCCGCCGCGGCCTCGCTTCGTCCGCCCAATCCCCTACTCCCTTCCTTTCAACAGGAATCTTCTTGCCGCCGAGCCCGTTAGGGGGCTCGCGGATGTCCTCATCACGTTGCTTTGAAACCGTTGCCGCCGACTGCGCCTCATCGTCCCTGCCTTATGGGGAAACCGTTTCCGTCAGCCCGTGCAGCGGATCGTAGTTTTCGGTCAGCACCGCCAACTTGCGCGCCACCGCCACCACCGCCCGCTTCTTCGCATGTCCTCCGCCGCGCGCCGCCAAACCCAAACCCCAGCGCCTGAGCGTGGAGTCGGTCCCGAACGGAGCACCCAGTGCCGCACTGAATCAACGTCCGCCCACAGCAACACCGCCAGCGTCGAGAAAACCGCCGTGACAAGCGGCAGAAACACCACATACCCGGCGTACTCGACGCGCCCCAACAACTTCGACGCGGGATAGCAAACTCCCTTTCAAGCGGCGAACCCGCAACAACGTGCGTTGTTGTTCGGTCTCGAGGGGATGATCCAACTCAGCAGAAACTGAATCATGGGGCTGTAGATCGAAAGCGGGTAGCGCCCGAAGGCCAGCATATTGTACACCGGCGGGATGACGCCCACGCGGTCTTCCACCGCTTCCCGGCTCCAAGCCCAAAACGAAACGCAGGTGAGACTTCCTCCATCTTGACATTTCCTCAAATCCGCGACATTTCCTCACGATCCGGTACTCGAATAATTCTGAACGCCGCGATTCCACAGCAACACCGCCAGCGTCAAGAAAACCGCCGTGACAAGCGGCAGAAACACCACATACCCGGCGTACTCGACGCGCCCCAACAACTTCGACGCGGGATAGAAAGCGGCGAACCCGAAGGGGATGATCCAACTCAGCAGAAACTGAATCATGGGGCTGTAGATCGAAAGCGGGTAGCGCCCGAAGGCCAGCATATTGTACACCGGCGGGATGACGCCCACGCGGTCTTCCACCCAAAACGAAACGCAGGTGAGAATCAAGAACACCGAAGTATAGATCAGCAGCCCGCAAACCGCCGCGAACACCAGAAACGCCCAATCCGCCAAGCCGTATTCGAGGCCTAGTTCGCGGCTGGTGTAGAGCACGATCGCCAACCCGATCAACGTGTCGCTTACCGATTCAAGCCGAAACTGCTCGCTCATCACCTGAAACAGCGAATGCACCGGCCGCAGCAACACCCGGTCGAACTTGCCCTCGATGATATAGACCTCGCCGAAATAGTAGAGATTGACGCTGAGCAGGTTGAAAAGCGACAGCGGAATCAGCCCGAACCCGTAGAGAAACAGGATTTCGGGGAAGGTCCACCCGGCGATTTCCGGCGCCCTTTGGAAAAGCAGGAAGACGACCGCCAGCCCGAATGCGGTCGCAACGATCGTCGTCACGATCGAAACAAAGAAATCGCCCTTGTAGGCCATTCGCACCTTGGCGTATTGGCCGAAGTAGTGGATCAGGAGGTCGAAGTAGCGGCGCACGGGTTGTTCCCATTCTACGCGCGGGGCGGCGCGGGAGGACAGCCCGGGGGGCCGCGCGGCTGCGAGAAATTCCTCTTGATTCCGGCGTTTTGTGTTACACCTGATGTCATGTCCAAACGTCGTTGGTTGTTGAGCGTCGTTTTTCTAGCCGTCGTCGCGGGTTCTTCGTGCAGCCAGGAAAGCTCTAAGAGGGTCGTCGGCGTCATTCCCAAGGGCACGAACCACATTTTCTGGCAAACCGTTCACGCCGGAGCTCTGGCCGCCGCCGATGAATACGATCTCGAGGTCATCTGGAACGCTCCGCAACTTGAGATCGACAGCGCCCGCCAGATCTCGATTGTCGAGAATCTGATTACACGGCAAGTCGACGGCATCGTGCTGGCGCCGGTCGATGAAGAGGCGCTGGTCGCCGTGGTCGAGCGGGCGGCCGATTCCGGCATCCCGGTATCGATTTTCGATTCGGGCATTAAAACCGACAAGATCATCTCCTTCGTCGCCACCGACAACTTCCAGGCCGGCGTCATGGCGGGCCGCCGCATGGGGCAAATTCTCAACGGCAAGGGCAAGGTCGGAGTAATCGGGTTTATGCCCGGCAGCGCGTCGACGATGGCTCGCGAAGCAGGCTTCAACCAGACCCTGGCCCGTGAGTTTCCGATGATCAAGAACGTCGGCGTGCGGCATCCCATGGCGGACCGCGCCAAGGCTCTCGCTGAAGCCGAGAATCTGATGACCGCCCACCCGGACCTCGACGCCCTTTTCGCCGACAATGAATCGAGCACCGACGGCACCGTGCGGGCCGTCAAACAGCGCGGTGCCGTGGGGCGGGTGAAGATCGTGGGCTTCGATGCTTCCAAGGAATTGATCGAGGAACTCAAGGCCGGGACGATCGACTCGATTGTCGTTCAAGACCCCTTCAAGATGGGGTTTGAGAGCACGAAAGCCGTGGGGCTTCACCTGAATGGGGAAGAACCGACGGCCGAGATGGATTCGGGCGCTTACTTGGTCTTGCCTGAAAACGTCGACACGCCCGAAATGCAGGAGTTGCTGTTCCCCGACATCGCCCGCTGGCTCAGGCGCTGAGTTCGACAGGCTCTGACTGGAAACTTCATGGGCAGGTCGGAGGCGAGACAAGCTGAGAGCTTGTCTCAACTGTGGACCAGGACAAACACGACGAGTGTTTGTCTCTACCGAGAGGTGCCGCGGCATCCGCGTCGCTTTCCCTATTCCGTAACGGTTGTCAATTGTGTTTTAATAGGCTTTCGGTAGGAGATCATCCCATGAAACGCCCCATCAAACGTTTAGCCCTGAGTTCCGCGTTTGTCGGCCTGTTGGCCGCAAGCTGGATTGTGAGCTCCGACGCGCCGTCGAGCGCGGCCCCGAGCCCCGCTCCCGCCCCGTCCACGGACGGCACCAGCGGCCAGGGTAAATATAAATTCCGTGTCCTTTACAAGTCCGACCATCTGCCCAGCGAAGCGCAAGCTGTGCTCACCGACGCCCACGGCGGCTTTGCCGTCGACCACCGTGACGGCAAAGGCGAGACTTACTTCGCCCTTCCCGGCGCGGGCATCATTCAGATCAGCGCGGACATGAAGAGCACCAAGATGCTGCCCACCGACGCGGCCATGAAAGAGCCGAACATGCACAACACGACGATCTGGTACGGCAAGGACGGCAGCCCCTTCCTGTCGTTCCCGGGCGCCGGAGTCGCCACCGTTTTCACGACCGATCTTTCCGGCAAATTGGTGCATCAGTTCGGCGCGCCGGACGGAACCGAGGACCTGGGTCATCCGGCCGCCAACGACTATTTCATCGGCCGCGGGAATTTCGTTCCCACCGACCTCGAACAGTTGAACGGGATGTTTTACATCGCTACCGGCTACTCGAACCTGGACTATGTACTGACCGCCAAGATCCTCAGCACCAACCCCTTCAAGACGGCCTGGTATGACTTGGCCTTCGGCGGTAGGGGCGACGGCGTCGGGCAATTGGGCACCGGACACGGCATCACTGTTCCGCCGGGAACGACCCGCATCGACGTCGCCGATAGGCCCAATTCGGAAATCGAACGCTACACACGGCACGGTCAGTATCTGTCCACTCTGCCGATGCCGCTCGGCTCCTTCCCCTGCGACGTCGACTATATGGGCAAATACGGTCTCGTCGGCGCTCTCCACGGCCCCGACCGCAAGCAAGGCGCCCCGATTTATCTGCTTGAGAACGACAAGCTGGTCTCGACCATCATGTGCAAGACGGACTTGGGCTTGGAGAACTTCCAGCACATCCACAATTCCGTGCTGCGGGAAGTCGGCGGCAAGCTCTATATCATCGCCCAGGCTTGGAACCCGGGCGATTTCGCCATCCTCGAGCAGGTGAACTAAAGCAACCGATAGAAACTTCACGCGCTGAATCCAAGTGGGGCAGGCCTCCCGGCCTGCCCTTTCGCGGTTAGGGATCGACCCCCGACGTGGCGCGCGCGTTAAGCCTGCCCTCTTGCCGGTTTTGGCGACATACGCCGACCCGCACCGGGTCCCAGCCATTCCTTGAACCCAACGAAACGCCCCAATAGAAAGGACCCCCATGGCAAGAATCGTAACGTTCGGAGAAATCATGCTGCGGCTTGCCCCGCCCAACCTCGAACGCCCCGTGCAATCGGGGATGTTCGTGGCGACCTTCGGGGGCGGCGAGGCTAATGTCGCCGTGTCGACCGCCAATTACGGCCTGCCCACGGCTTTCGTGACCGCTCTTCCGGCCGATCATGCCATCGCCGACGGCTGCATCGCGCAGTTGCGCGGGTTCGGCATCGACACGAGCGGCATCATTCGCGCCAAAGGCCGTATGGGAATCTATTTCATCGAGCACGGCGCCAACCAGCGACCCTCGAAGGTCATTTATGACCGCGACGATACGTCCATTGCGCTGGCCAAGCCTGGCGACATCGACTGGGACAAAGTCTTCGACGGCGCGACCTGGTTTCACATCACCGGCATCACCCCGGCTATCAGCCAAAGCGCGGCCGATCTGTCACTCGAAGCCGTGCGCGCGGCTCGCGAAAAGGGCGTGACCGTTTCCTGCGATTTCAACTACCGCAAGCGTTTGTGGAACTACGGTAAAACGTCGCAAGAGGTCATGCGCGAGCTGGTCCAATTCGTCGATGTCGGCATCGCGAACGAAGAGGACTGCCAGAAATCACTCGGCGTCTCGATCGACGTGGATGTCGAATCGGGCGAGTTGGACGTGGAGAAGTATCGGGCGCTGTCGGAAAAGATGCTCGATGAATTCCCCAACCTCAAAGTGCAGGCGATCACACTGCGGGAATCGGTCAGCGCCTCGCACAACGGTTGGTCGGCCTGTCTGAACGACCGCGAAACTTTTCATCTCAGCGGCAAGTATCAGATCACTCACATCGTCGATCGCGTCGGCGGCGGCGATTCGTTTTCGGGTGGATTGATCTACGGCTTGAACGCGCACCCGGACGATCATCAGCAGGCGCTCGAGTTCGCCGTGGCGGCTTCGTGCCTGAAGCATTCGGTCCCGGGCGATTACAACCGATTCTCTGCCGCCGAGGTCGAGGCCCTGATCAAAGGCGGCGGCTCGGGGCGCGTGCAACGCTGACGCGACCCTAAACTTAGATGGGAAGGCTCGGGGAGAGACAAGCTGAGAGCTTGTCTCAACTTTGGGCTGGGACAAACACGAGTGTTCGTCCCTACCGGGTATCGCGCCCCGCTCACGCTCCCAAACCTGAACCTCGACCATCCCGCCAAGCCGCCTCCTCGAAACAAACACCGGTGAATCGGAGACACATAATCCGGCGACACGGAAATTCGCGACACTACCGAGCGGTGCTCGACCTCGTCGAACATCGCGGGCGCGAATAGATCCCAGGCCGCCAACACGCCTCCGGCCAGCACGTAGAGCGGGAAATTCAAGGTGTTGATCAGCGCCGCCAGCCCGCGTCCCAGCGCCACGCCGACGCGCTCGTAGATTCGCTTGGCTTCCGCGTCCCCGCGGCCCGCCGCCTCGTGGACCAGCCGGGACGTCATCTTGCCCTCGGCCTCTTTCATGCGTGCCATCATGTCGGAGCGTTTGGCGAGAACGACGTCGTTTCCCATGCGGGCAATCGCCGTCGCCGATGCGTGGACCTCAAGACACCCGTAGTTGCCGCAGCCGCAAAGCATGCCGCTATTGGGCTCGACGGTAATGTGACCGACCTCGCCGGCCATCCCCAAGAAGCCGTGGACAATGCGTCCGCCGGTAATGATGCCGCCGCCGATGCCGGTCCCCAGCGTCACCATCACCAGGTCATCGACTTGATGCCCCACCCCCAGCCAGTACTCGCCTATAGGACCGCGAGGTTGGCGTCGTTTTCGAGCAACACCGGGCAGCCGAGTTTGTCCTGCAACGCATCGCGCAGGGGCAGGTTTTCCCAGCCGGGCAAGTTGGGCGCCTTTTTGATGAGGCCTTTTTCGAGTTCGATCAGCCCCGGAACGCCCACGCCGATTCCGGCCAACCCGCTCCCGCCTTGCGAGTCGCGCACGTGATGGATGCCCTCGACCATCCCGGCGATAATTTCATCCGGCCCGTCACTGGGAGTGGTCATCTGAAATTCGTCGAGGATTTCGCCGTCCGTCGAAATCGCGGCGGCACGCAAGTTCGTTCCGCCTAGATCGACGCCGATTCCGAAATCCGCCACAACATTGACCTCAGCGCGACTATAACACGGAGCAAGCGGCGTTCCAAAAGAAGCGGACCCTCGCCGCTTCTCCGCCGGGAAAGGCGCTTTGCAAGACTCTCATCGGCCGGGGTGGGTCAAGAATGCGGCCCCGCGCGGCGGCTGGTCTGTGCGTTAGGGTCCCCAGGGAGTGAAAAGAAATAGGGGACTCGTTTCCATGAATCCGCGGGTTCATAGTGCCGCCATGAAAATGGCCGTCGCGGCGTTCCTGCCGCCCTTTCAGGGCTCGTGCGGGTGGGGGTCTACCCAGGGTTTCGCCGTTGCGGCTCCACCCTGGGCTATATTCCCCGCCGCCGCTTCGCGGCTCAAGGTGTTCGCGATCTTGGCGGGCATAACATAATGCACAATACTCTCGAAGGCTATTTTCGGAAGAGTCCCCGAGCCGGCGGTTCTCGGCTCACGGCTAACTAACGGTTCACGGCTCACGGCCCGCCAAGCGCCTTCTCCGCCGCCCGGATTTGCTTCGTCACTGCCTCGAAGACATCCTTGACTACCTCGATCTGGCGCTTTGCCGTCTTCCAATCGCGTTGCTCGACCGCCTCGCGGACACCCGGAATCGTCTTCACTCCGTAGCCGGTGTAGAACCCGGGGGCGTAGATCTGGTGGCGATACCATCCCCGCGGCCCGGGCAGGCCTTCCGGACGTCCCATGGCTCGCTCGACCTTGCGCAGGACGGCATTCGCGGCGCTGAAGTCACGTCCGCCGTCGCCCGAAACCGCGGCCGCTAATGCGGCTTCATAGCTCTCCGCCGCGGCCGAGAGTTTTTGCAAGGGCTCGCGCAACTTCCCCAGCGTCAACGAAGGAGTCTCGGGGTATTTCTTCTTGGTTCCCTCGTACAGTTTGTCGATTTCGTCGAGAAACACGCCCAACGTCTCGGCGAAATTCGTGAACTCGAAAGGCAATACGTCGGCATCGGCCATGCGCGCCATCGCAATAGCGTGCAGTTGAGCCAAGGCTTTGCCGTAGAGGAATTGCGGGTCGCCGAAGCGCCGGTACCAGTCGAAGGAATCGTAGATTGAATGATAGACGCCGCCGCCTTCCCCCCGGAAAGAAACGTTCGTCGAGGCAATCGCCAGGTGATCGAGAAAGACGGTGTAGTCGGAGCCCGACCCCAACGCGGCGAGACGTAAGTCGCGGCGACTGTCAATCTTCTTCTTTTCTTCCTCGTCGTCGCCGGCGGCTTCGAGCCGTTTATCCTTCACGATTTGCCAAACGCTTTCGCCGTTGCGCGGGTCGCGCATGTCGCGGACCACGTCGTTCACGAAGCGTTCGAGCGTATGCGAACCTTGCAGGCTCAGCGTCCCTTGGCGGTTGCTGTCGGTGTTGAAATAGACGACGGCCTTTTCGCGCAGCTCGTCGGCGTGCTTTTCGGCCCACTCCGTCGAACCGATCAGCCCCCATTCCTCCGCGTCCCAACTTGCGAAGATGATCGTCCGCTTCGGTTTCCACCCCGCCTTGACCATCTCGGCCAGCGTGCGCGCCGTTTCCATCAACGCCGCGTTACCGCTGACCGGATCGGTCGCCCCGTTGACCCAGGCGTCGTGGTGGTTGCCGTAGAGAATCCACTCGTCGGGAAATTCACTGCCCGGAATCTTCGCAATCACGTTTTCGCCGGGCGTGATACTCCAATCAAACGCAACGTCGAGCCGTACCTTTGCCGGCCCCGCTCCGACGTGATAGGTAATCGGCAGCGCTCCTCGCCACGGCTCGGGCGCCACCGGGCCTCCCAGGTTGCGCAGCAGCGGCAGCGCCTCGCCGTAGGAAATCGGCAGCACCGGGATCGTCGGGAGCGTCTTGGCCTCCGCGATTGCGAGTTTGCGTCCGCCAGGCTCCGAACCCCACCCCGGCGAAAGCGGGTCGCCGGGATGAATCGGCATGTCCATTGTGCTGCCCCGCTGTACGCCGTCCTCGGGCCGATTCTGCCCCAGTGGATAGACGTCGTCGCCGTAGTAGCCGTCATCCTTGGGATCCGAATAAATGATGCAGCCGATTGCGCCGTGTTCGGCCGCGAGTTTCGGCTTAATGCCCCGCCAGCCCCCGTAATAGCGGGCGAGCACGATCTTGCCCTCGACCCCCACGCCGAGTTTTTCAAGCACTTCGTAATCGGCCGGCATGCCGTAGTTGACGTAGACGATTTGGCCCGTCACGTCCCCTTCGGCCGAATAGGCGTTGTAGGTGGGTAGTTGATCGATGTCGGAAGAGTCCTTGTCCTCCGGAATCGCCGGCTCCTCGAGCTCGGCGAAGAAGTATTCCGGCTCCAGCAGCTCGAGCCGACGTGCGGTCGGAGTCGGCATCAGCCCGTCGAACACTTCGATCGAGGCATCGAGACCCCACTCCTTGAACTTCTCGAGCACATAAGCGGCAACGCGTCTGCCGCCCTCGCTGCCGGTATGGTGAGGCTCCTCCGACATCACGCGGATGTACTCACGCACGTTGCCGGCTTTGGGAACCGCGCGAATCTTCTTCTCGAGCGCGCGCTGGGTTTTCGAAGTTTCCTCGGTAAACCCGCGCAAGGGGTCGGCGCCGCCGAGGTCTTGGACAACAAGCAGGAACACCGAGACCGTCAAGAAAAGCAAATTCCGCATGAAGAGAATTCTACTAGACGAGGTCGAGTGCCGGGGATTGCACCCCGACGCTTCATCGACGTCGCCAAACCATCGACACCGTGTCCGGGCGCGCGCTTGTCTCCCCTCCGGCGATCCACTATCATCAACGGTTCGAGGTTGATCGATCCGCGATGGCCAAAACGATTCGAGTCGGCGTGGTCGGGTTTACCGGCTACAGCGGGGTGGAACTGGTCAAGATATTGCGGGCGCACCCCGCGGTGGAGCCTGTTCTGCTCGAACACCGCGCCCAATCCCCCGACGACGGCCCGCATTGGCCCGATGACCCCGAGCGCATGCCTTGGGCCCCGGAAAACCTTCGCGACGCCGGCATTGAACTCGTCTTTCTCGCGACCCCTCACGAAGTTTCGCTCGACCTCGTCCCGGCCGCGCTCGATGCCGGAGTCAAAGTCGTCGACCTCAGCGGCGCCTTTCGCCTGCGCACCGTGGACAAGTACGACCGCTGGTACCAGATGGAGCACAATCGGGCCGACCTGCTCGAGGAAGCCGTTTACGGCCTGCCGGAGTACTTTCGCGCCGTGACCAAAGTCGCCCGGCTCGTGTCGAACCCGGGTTGCTACCCGACCGCCGCGAATCTGGCGATTCGTCCGCTGATTACCGCCGGTGTGCTCGAACGCGAGGCCGGCGTGATCTGCGACGCCAAGTCGGGTGTCAGCGGGGCGGGGAAGAGGCCCTCGGGCACGACTCATTTCTGCGCGGTGACCGACAACTTTTCGGCCTACGCGGTACTCGAGCATCGCCATGTGCCCGAGGTCCTGCTTACCTCGGACCTCGAGGAGCACGAGTTCAGCTTTACCGCGCAACTGTTGCCCGTCTACCGCGGCATTCTCGAAACCATCTACGTGCGCACGGAAGAAGAGATGACGCGCGAAGACCTCGAGCAGGTTTACCGCAAGGTGTACGACGACGAGCCGTTCGTTCGCATCTACCCCGATGGAGCCGTCCCAACGCTCGAATCGGTGAACCATACCAACTACTGTGACCTGGGTATTCACGTTGACCCCGCGACCCGGCGCGCCGTCATCGTCGCCGCGATCGACAATTTGGGAAAAGGGGCGGCGGGGCAGGCGGTGCAGAATATGAACCTGGTGCTCGGCCTCCCCGAGACTCAAGGACTGCTCTAGCCCGCTTTTCTCAGTGCGTGGCGAGGCAAAGTGCACGAAAGGTCAGTCAGTACGAGGCGCGCGCCGCTTGGCGCCCATTTTCTTAAGCAAAGAGGCGTACTTGAACAGTACGGTGAGCACGGCGAGCAAGCGCAACGAAGTAATGGCGGGCCTATCGTGTGCTTTGCTCGTCAGGCGGTGAGAAAAGCGGGCCGGCCGCTGCCCTCGGCCGGCGGCGGCCGGCATCCTGATCATGTCGTGAAACTGCTGATCAAACTCGGCGGCGCGCTGCTCGAAAGCGAAGAGAGGCGCCGAGCCATCGCCGCCCAAATCGCCGCCCAAGTCTCGGCCGGACACCAAACAGTCGTTGTTCACGGCGGCGGAAAACGCCTCAGCCGCTATCTCGAGCGCGGCGGCTACCAAAGCGAATTCCGGCGCGGCTTCCGGGTCACCCCGCCCGAGATCATGGACGCCGTCTTGCGCATCTTCGCTGGCGAGGTCAACCATCATCTCGTCGCCGAACTGCAACGCGAGGGCGCCCGCGCGGTCGGGCTGTCAGGGATCGATGGCGGGTTGGTTCAGGCGGTCGAACTCGACCCCGATCTGGGCGCGGTGGGCCGCGTCGAGCACGTCGAGCCGGCCCTGCTCGACCTGTTGACCGAATCGGGTTTTCTGCCCGCCGTGGCCTGCGTTGCCGGCGGAGAAAACGGGGCGATTTTCAACGTCAACGCCGATCAAATGGCGGTGGCTTGCGCCGCCGGATTCGCCGCCGACCAGTTGATTTTCCTCACCGATGTCGACGGCGTCCATGACGAAAACAAGAAATTACTCCCCCATTTGACGCCCGCCGGCGCGGAACACCTAATCGCCGGCGGAGTGGCCGAAGGCGGCATGGAAGCCAAGCTACGGGCCGCGATGGCGGGCCTCGCGCAAGGCGTCGGCCGGGTTCGGATCGCCGCCGGGAAAGAGCCCGGCATCCTGGCGCGACTGCTCGGCGGCGAGCCGCTCGGAACCACCTTGCAGCCCGATTAGAAGCACCTTTCGGGTGTTTCCGGTATCGCCGCCCCGGGTCGATCTCCACCGTGTCCGGCCCACGAACGCTCGTGAGTCTCCGCGTTGAAAAACGGAGGTCTGTTTCGCCGGGCGATTGGGCGACCCGCTCCCGCGCAACCGATGAATCTCGCGACAACCTCCGCCGAATCCGCAGACAAGGAAACCCCTATCGACATATAATCGTCAAGATATCACGAAAGATTTACAAAAAATAGAGGTAAATTTTCGATAAAGTTTGATCCAATGGATCGTCAGTTTTGTATACTTCTTTCTGCCCGTGAACATTAGCAATTGTCTTTGATTGGCGGGAGGGGGAATCGTCGTGAGAACACGGGTCATCGAAATCGAGAGCGCCATCGGCATGTTGCTTTGCGCCCCGATCTTCCATCCATCGGGGAAGAAGCTGCTTGCGAAGGGTCACCAGATCAGCGAGGAGGATATTCATCTTCTCGGGCAGGAAGGCCATCAAAGCGTCTCGGTCGCGGTCCTGGAAGACAGCGAAATCCCCGAGGACGAGGCTTCCAAACAGCTCGCCGCCGAGGCCGCCTGCGGGGCGATGGAGATTCGTATGAGTGCCGGCGGCCGCGCGAATCTGTACGCCACCAGCGATTGTTGTCTGCTGGTCGACGAAGGGCTGTTGCAGCGCGTCAATGCGTCGGGAATTGTGACGATGGCCACGGCTCCGAACTTTTGTCATGCCGCTGGCGGCCGGCGAGTGGCCACCGTCAAGACGGCGCCTTTCGCCGTCGAGCGACACGATTTTGAAGCCGCCGCTCGGCTCGTTCGCGAGGAGGGCCCGATCTTGCAGGCCCGGCCGATGGCGGACCCGAGCATCGCCGTGCTCTATTGCGATCTCAACAACGCGGACCGCGCAAGGCAGCTTTTCGAAGGAATCATGCGAAATCGCTTGGAACGCTTCCCGAAGGCGCCCGGGTATGCGTTGGCTTGCTTGGAGGACGAGGCCGCGGTGGCCCGGGCCCTGCAACATCTGTTGCATCCGCGCCCCACGGTCGTGCTGGTGGCTTCGACCACGGCGCCCGCCGGCCCCGACGACGTTGTGGACCGGGCGATGCGGCGGATCGGCTGCGAAATCGAAAGCTTTCTGGCGCCGGTCGAACCGGGCAATTTGTTGCTGCTCTCCTATGCGGGGGGCATCCCGGTGGTTTCGGCGCCGGGTTGCTTCCGCTCGCCGCGACCCAACGTCGTCGATTTGATCCTGCCCCCCTTATTGGCTCGCTACCACATTTCGGCCGCCGAGATTTCCACTCTCGGTCACGGCGGATTGTTGCATTGAGGCAGTTCGCGGAAATCGTCTCCGCCGACCTGTCGACGGCCGACTAAGAATCCAGTCTGTGTCGGCCGATCTTTCCCCTGAACAGGTGACGTTGGCTGCCCGGGTCGTCCGGTCGTAACCGGGGTGATAGCCCGACCGACCTACGGGCGCGCCAGGCGCCGAGCTTTGGTACCCACACCGAGATGGCGGTTAGGTGAAGAAATGATCGCGGCCTCCGCGCGGCCCAGCGTGTTGCAGATCCGGTCGGCTTTGGGGCGGTTGCAGGAATTGCCCGGATGGTTTCCGACCGTGCAGCGGGTGATGACGCTGGCGGTTGACCCGCGCGTCGACGCCTTCCAGCTCGAAGTCGGTCTCGCGGTCGACCCCACGGTCTCGGCGCGGGTGCTTGCCTTTGCGAATTCGCGCTACTTCGGTTTTCCCGAATCCGTCGACGATATCCGGCGTGCCGTCGGGGTGATCACTCACGACCAACTGCGGGTCTTGCTGCGGCTGGTCTTGATCACCGGGTTCCTGGATTCACTGTCGAAAGACCTTCCTCGGGCCGAGGACTTGCGGCGTCTGGCGGTGGACGCGGCCGCGGCCTCCTATCTGTTCGCCGAACGGGGAAACGACGACAAGCCCTTGGAACCTCTCGGGGTCGGCCTGGTTCACAATGTAGCCGACTTCGCCATAGCGCGCCTCTACCCCGAATCCTACCGGGCGATGGAAGATGACGCCGCGACGGTGCCGGCGACGGCGCTCGAGCGTACCGCCTTCGGCGTCGATTTCCCGACCATCGGCGGCTGGGTGATGGAGTCGTGGTCCTTTCCTCGATTTTTCGTTACGGCGGTCGAATACCAACGCACCCCCCGGCATCCGGCCCTCGACTCGGCCGTCCGACCGCGTCTGGCGCGAGTGGCGCTGGGCATCCGCCTGGCCGAGTGTCGGTGGCACGACTCCGGGGTCGGGTCGCTCATGGCCGAGCAGGATCTTGTGCGGGCGGCGGGCATGCCGGCAGCCGCGTTGCCCGAGGTGTACGCCGCGCTGCCGGCGGAAGCCGAGGCTCTGCAGGCGCTTCTCGAAACCCCTCGTCCGGAGCCCGAGCCGGAGACCGAGAACGAGGAGTGACCCGAGGACAGGGGTTTCCACTATCCGATTGGATAGTGCTTGTGCCGGATCGGATAGGGCGCCGCACCCCGCGGGGCCGGTGGCTGATCGGCCCACGAGCCGATATTTTCTCCTATTGAGTCTCGCAAAATAAAGTGACACCTTTTTGGGGTACGTACGTCTTTGTATGTATGGGAAATACAAAAGGCGTACGGCGGGATTTCGAGGCCCTGGAGAAGCGCCGTTTCAAAGCGATCCGGTTGGTCGAGCAAGGCTGTAGTCAGTCCGAGACAGCGAGGCGATTGAAGGTCGCGCGGCAAAGCGTCAGCGAGTGGCTGCGACGATACCGGCGTGACGGCGAAGCCGGGTTGCGCCAGGCCGGCCGCGCCGGCCGTAAGCCGCTGTTGGACGCCGCGCAGCTCGAACGCCTCGAGGCGTTGCTGCTGGAAGGCCCCGAGGCGCACGGCTTCCCGACGCCGCTGTGGAGCTGTCCGCGGGTCGCTCGTCTGATCGGAGACGAGTTCGGCGTGCGCTATCACGAGGGCCATGTCTGGAAGATCCTGCGGGCGCTCGGTTGGAGCCCGCAACGGCCCGTCGGCAAAGCGCGGGAGCGCAACGAAGAGGCCATCCGCAGCTGGCAGCGCAAGACTTGGCCGGCCATTAAAAAAAAGCCCGCAAAGAAGAACGTACGATCGTCTTCATCGACGAAAGCGGATTGAGTCAGAAGCCGCATCGTTGCCGCACCTGGGCGCCGCGCGGCGAGACACCGGTGTTGGAGTTCAACTTCAACTGGGACAAGCTGTCGGTGTCGGCCGGGCTGACGTTGCGCAACTTTTACTTCCGGCTCTATCCCGGCGCGATCGGCGAGCTGGAGGTCATCGACTTCCTGAAGGCTTTGGTGCGCCACATCGACGGCCCACTGCTGATCGTCTGGGACCGGCTGCCGGCGCACCGCAGCCGCCTGGTGCGGGAGTTCATCCAGCTCTCCGAGGATCACATCGCAACGGAGTACTTGCCGCCCTATGCGCCGGAGTTGAACCCGGTGGAATACATTTGGGCGTACTGGAAGCAGCACGAGTTGCCCAACGTCTGCCCGAAGGACTACTGGGAACTCGACGAGCGCGCCCGCAAAGCGCTGCGGCGAATGCGCCGCAAACCGCGCTTGATTACCGCTTTCTGGAAACAGTCTTCTCTTTGTCTCGATTGACAGTATATTATGCGAGACTCAGTAAGTTGTTGATTTTTTAACGATGTGGACCTTTCGTCGAGTGTTCTTCTCGTTGGCCGCTTGCGTTTGGCCCCTCAGGTGCTAATACCAGGGCATGATGACAAACAACAAAATGACTCGCCGATACAGCCGAGCCGCCGCGCTGAAGCAAACCCTTCTAATCACCGTCGTTGCCGCGGTCTCCGCCATCACCGGCCAAGCCGGCATCTTCCCCGCGATGGACGGCGATATCGCCGTTTCGATCCCCTTCCAATTTGTCGCCGCCGGACAGACCATGCAGGCGGGCGAATACATTGTTCGCCACGATACCAATCGAGGCGTGATCGAAATTTGCGAGGACGGCGTTTATTGCGTTTCCGTGCCCGCCCGAACGGGAACGGCCTCCGCGGTCGTCGAAAGTCCGGAATTGGTCTTCGAGCATTGCCGGAAGCGAGAGACTTTCGTGCTGGCCGGCGTCTCCTCCCCCAGTCGGGGCCGCATCCAAGTTCGATCCGCCGAACAATCGCCGACGGCGGCCGGTAGCGTTTCCGAAAAGTGCGTGCCCGCACGCGAACTCTGTCTGCACCGCAACCAGGGCTCGGCACCTTCTTGGCACTAGCCCAACGAAGTAATGGCGGGTCTATCATGTGCTTTGCCCGTCAGGCGATGAGAAATGCGGGCTAGCTTCAGAGCGCCCACAGCAGCCCGGCGGCGAAATTGTTAAAAACGAAAAAGGTCGCAACCTGCTGGAGATAGGAGGCCTCGCCGACCAGAAGCCGGCCGAGGTCTCCGAGGGTTCGGCCGCTCCGGGTCGGCGTGATGGGCATGGAATTGAAAGGAGGCCAAAAGTGAAGAGCAATCTGCGTTTCCGTTTGATCGCAACACTCTGCGTCCTACTGGCGTCTGCGGTGGCAAGCGCCCTTGAAAAATCGTGGGACGATTACATCGAGGCGGGACGCCAAGCGTTCCAGGACCGTCAGTACGCTGAAGCGGAGAAGCAGTTCAAGTCCGCCGTGCAAAAAGCGGAAGAATTTGAGACGCTTGCCGCGCGACGCGCCCACAGTCTTCGATATCTAGGGCGGGCCTACAGTCGCCAGCGCAAGAACGCCGAGGCCGAGGAGGCTTACAAGGGCGCGATTGTAATCTATGAGATCGTCTTTGGGGCGGAGCATCCGGAAGCAGTCTGGACTCTCAGCAACCTGGGGTGGCTGATCAAGAGTCAGGAAAGGTACACGGAAGCCGAGCAGCTGTTCGACCGAGCGTTGGCAATCTTGGAGAAAAGCCGGGGGCTGGAGCACCTCGATCTCACAGGTGTGCTCGACAACATGGGATGGCTCTACGAAGACATGGACAAGAACGCCGAGGCGGAGTCGGTCTTTATGCGCGAGCTGACGATCTTAGAGAAAAACCTGGGCCCCGAACACCTCCGGGTAGGCCGGCTCCTTCAAAACCTTGGGGAATACTATTCCAGGCACACGAAGTTTGCCGAGGGCGAACAGGCTTTCAGGCGTTCGCTGCCTATCTACAAGGAACACTATGGGCCGGAGCATTGGCAGGTGGGCTTCGTGCTGAACAAATTCGCCGAGGCCTACCTAATCCGGAGCAAATTCGTCGAGGCCGAGCGACTCTACGGGCAGGCGCTGGCGATCTTTGAGAAGAGTCTCGGTTCCGAGCACACTCGGACCCTTCGAGCCGAGCGCGGGTTGGCGCGAAGCAAGCGCGGCACTGCAACAGCAGAGGGGTCGTCATCCCGGTCGCCGGCTCTGGTTGCACGGGCCGGCCGGGTTGAAGGGAATCGACCAACGGCATCAGGCGCAGCCGAGCCACAAAATAAGCGACAGACCTTCAACGTTTTTGACATGAGTTTCGAGATACCGGCTCGCGGGTGGGAACTTCTGGCCGCAACCGAGACGGGGATTCAGCTCAGCTTGAAATACGGTAACCGCCGGGGTGAGAGCATTTCCATAGACCGGGTGCTAATCCCTCCCAGGCTTCGGGGCTTCAGTAGGGAGCAGCATGCATCGGGTGTCTTTCAAATGGAGCGGCGAAAGCGTCGCCCTCAAGGAGTGAGCTGGAAAGGGTTCACGGAGGGAGAAAGGCAAATCGGCTGGCAAGTCTATCCGATAATGACCTTCCGCGTTACCTACCCTCCAAACCTGGGCGTTAAGCAAACCGGTCTTTTCCTCCCGTACTTCCCCGAGGACTTCGCGGAGAAAAACAGGTTCTTTTCGTTGACTTGGACAGACACTCATCCGGCGGACGAAGAAAGCAGGGGGCTCGCCGAGTTCGACGCTTTCGTCTCCGGCCTTCGGATTCGACCTCTAAGTGGCGGCGGTGCGTTAACCCAAGGGGACAGCCCGGCCGATTCTCAGGGGGGTGGACTGGTTCGAGCCGTACGTGAGGGTAGGACCGCCGATGTCAAAGCCCTGCTGGGCAGCGGTGCGGACCCTAATGCCACCGATGGCAAAGGTATCGGAGGATTGGTTCTCGCTGTGATCGGCGGTCACATCGAAATCGTGCAAGCCTTGCTCGAGAACGGAGGCGATCCGAACACGAAAGCAGGGGACGGCGTAACGACGGTCTTGATGCAGGCTTCCAGCATCGGGCATACCGAAATCGTGCAGGCGTTGCTCGCCGGCGGCGCGAATGTGAACACGCGAGGAAACAGCGGTTTGACGGCTTTGCAACTGGCGGTATCGAAAGGCCACGTCCTGATCGTGCGCGAGTTATTGGCTTATGGCGCGGCGATGGACCTCCCCGTTTTTATGGCTGCAAAAGCGGGGGGCCACGCGGACACATTCAAGAACGCGCTTGCGCCGAAGAGACCCGCCGGCCTCGAAACCGAGCTGATTCAAGCGGTGTTCGAAGGCAAGGGAGATCAGGTCGAGCAACTGTTGGCGGCGGGTGCGGACCCTAACAACACGAAAGACGCAAGCGGGACTACGACGTTGACACGGGCTCTAAAGCTATGGCAACTCGGCTTGCAACGTGACGCCCTACCTCTGCAGCTACGATCCCTGCTGACCGGGCGGGACCAGCCGGGGGTGTTCGCGGCAACAAGGGCCTACAAGCGGATTGTCGGATTACTCAAAAAGGAGGGCGCCGAGTCAACCTACATGGATCTCTACCTCTTTGGCCATTTATCCGATCAGCAAGGTGAGCACGAAAAGGCCTTGGAAGCATTTCGCGAAGCAGTAGATCTCAAGCCGGACTTCGCTCGAGGTTATCAGCGCATCGGGACGGCTCTCGGGCAGCGTGGACGACACAAAAAGGCTCTCCAAGCGTTTCAGGAAGCGGCACGCCTAGAGCCGGATTCCGCCCGGAACCACCACGACATCGGTTTCGCTCTGACCTCGCTGGGACGATACGAAGAAGCCGTAGAGCCCTATAACCCAGGATTTCCATTTTGGCCCTGGCACGGTCACAGGATACACCCCCGCTGCGCCGAATACCACGTCTTTTCGCGCTGAACCCTGCACATCACCTCCGCCGGTAGGCGCCAGGGCTCGTCCGTCCGCTCACAGACGTTGATTGAGCGGACTGAACGGCGCTCCGGCCGACACTGCTCCCTGCGAAACCTTTTTGGAGCCAAAAACTGTTGATCCTCGCCCGGGCAACGCTACCCACCCGGCACAGGCAGCGCCCAGATCCTATGCAGCATGTCGCCGAACAGCCGCCGGTTCAGATGTCCTTCGGCCAACAGCAGCCAATAGTACCGCGCATGCTTGACCAGCCTACCGCCCGTCTTCATCAGCCGCTGTTGCAAGCTCGTCAGCGACCAGCTCTTGATCCGTTGCGGCAGCCCGAGCCTCCGCCATAGGTTCCCCAGGTTATAGGCCAGCACGCTGAGTTGCAGTCGCACTTCGTTGGCCCGGAACCGATGGCATGACAGCCTTGTCCAATGCGTCGCTTGTTTGCCTTCCTTGATCCACTGCTCCGCCGTGCCGCGCTTGTTGTAGAACCGCACCAGCGAGCGGCTCGGCAAGGCCATGCTCGTGACGATGAAACCGACGCGAGGAAACAACTCACCTTGGTGATGCTCGACCTTCGCAACAACCCGCCGGGACTTCGACCAGCTCGCGGCCTGATACCGAAAGCTCCTGTAGCGCACCAGGGGCTTTGCGCTCGGCCTGCCCGGCGGACGAAACAGGATATCTTCGATCTCCAGCTCCAGGCTCTTGTTGGCCGGGATGCGAATCACGTAGTCCACGCCGCGCTCCTCCAACGTCTCGTAAATATCCGGCTTGGCGAAGGCGGCATCGGCCCGGAACGTCACCTGTTTGCCCTCCGCCTGTTGGCGTTCGATTTCCGGCAGCAGCAGCTCGTCCCAGTCCTCGGCGCTGGACACGTTGCCCGGTCGCAACTTTGCCGCCAAGCAATCGCCGTGCTGGTTGAACAGCAACAGTGGGTGGTAGCAGCCCGCATTTTCAATTTGATGTATGAGCTTCAGACCATCCAGCGACCTTCAGCGTCTTTATTGATAGGGGCTAGAGCCCGATAAGGACGCCATGGAGGTCAACACCCGATGGGTGAAAAAGAAAACAAGCCGTTTCAGCTCACGTTCAATGGATTTCTCAAAGTCGATTTCCAAGGATCGCGAGTCACCTCGGATGGCGGTCTGATTCTCGTTCGCGAACTGGATGAACGACTCGGACTCGGGAAGCTGATCGACGAGCATCTCAGCGACTCGCGACAAGGCTTGAACAAGAAGTTCGCGCTGGCCGATCTGCTGCGGCAGTCGGTCTACAGCCGACTCGCTGGCTACGAGGACCTCAATGACGCCGTTCGAGTATCCGCCGATCCGACCTTTCGCTTGATCGGCTCGAAGAGGAACTGGGATCGCGGAGCAGCCTTGACCTCGACGCTGCATGGCTTCGAGACGGAGATGCTGGCGAGCGAAGAGAACTTGCTGGGGCTGATGGCAGTGAACCGGGAGCTGGTCGCGCAAGCCGAAGCTCCCGACGGTTCAGACCGCGTGGTGCTCGACATGGACTCCACGGAGAGCCCCGTCCACGGCCAACAGGAAGGCAGTGCCTACAACGGCCATTTTGAGTCCCTCTGCTATCACCCGCTGTTGCTGTTCAACCAGCACGGCGACTGCCTAGGCACGAAGCTGCGTCCCGGCAACGTGCACAGCGCCGAGGACTGGGACGAGCTGCTACTGCCGGAGATCGAACGACAACAGGCGGAGGGCAAACAGGTGACGTTCCGCGCCGACGCCGCCTTCGCCAAGCCCGAGATCTACGAGGCGATGGAGGAGCGCGGCGTGGACTACGTGATTCGCATCCCGGCGAACAAGAGCCTGGAGCTGGAGATCGAGGACATCCTGTTTCGGCCACCGGGCAGGCCGAACGCCAAGCCCCTAGTGCGCTACAAGAGTTTTCGCTATCAGGCCGAGAGCTGGTCGAAGGCAAGGCGAGTTGTCGCCAAGGTCGAGCATCACCAGGGCGAACTATTCCCGCGCGTCGGATTTGTCGTGACGAGCATGAGCTTGCCGAGCCGCTCGGTCGTGCGGTTCTACAACAAGCGCGGCACGGCGGAGCAGTGGATCAAAGAAGGCAAACAGGCCACGCACTGGACCCGCTTGTCGTGTCACCGCTTCCGAGCCAACGAGGTACGGCTGCAACTCAGCGTGCTGGCCTACAACCTGGGCAACCTGTGGCGGCGGCTAGGGCTGCCGCAGCGAATCAAAAGCTGGTCGCTAACGAGTTTGCAACACAGGTTGATGAAGACCGGCGGTCGGCTGGTCAAGCATGCTCGCTACTACTGGTTGCTGCTGGCGGAGGGGCATCTGAACCGGCGGCTGTTCGGTGACATGCTGCATAGGATCTGGGCGCTGCCTGTGCCGGGTGGGTAGCGTTGCCCGGGCGAGGATCAACAGTTTTTGGCTCCAAAAAGGTTTCGCAGGGAGCAGTGTCGGCCGGAGCGCCGTTCAGTCCGCTCAATCAACGTCTGTGAGCGGACGGACGAGCCCTGGCGCCTACCGGCGGAGGTGATGTGCAGGGTTCAGCGCGAAAAGACGTGGTATTCGGCGCAGCGGGGGTGTATCCTGTGACCGTGCCAGGGCCAAAATGGAAATCCTGGTCGAGATGTCGTTAAGCGAGACTAAGCGCCTTTGAGCTGTAGCACGCTCACACCCCATGGGGATCTCGAATTTGAATTCAGGAATCCGCAGCGCGGGGACGGCCGTGAGGCCGTTATCCGCATAGACGGAGAGCTGTTGCCGCCAGGGGTCGACGAGCCACGGATGGGGTACGCCCCAGGCGCGATATTCCTCGAATTTCCCGATGATGTCGGTGTGGCGATCCTCGCGCGAGACGATCTCGGCGACAAGCATCGGCGGGGTCAACGGCACGAGTTCCGTCGGCGTCGCATCAAACACGGCAAAGTCAGGGATGCGCACTCGCGTGGGCGACAGACGCACCCGCAGTTCGGTTCTCAGATGAAGATCGTGACTTTGGCTCAACGGCCTGAACAACTGAATGAGGCGGACCTGCGCCGCGCTGTGCGGGTTCTCCCCCAAATGCCTCTCCACGATTTCGCCGTCGACAAATTCGGCGTCCGGCTCGTAGTTGGTCCGCAGGTATTTTTCCAGCGGTATGAGAGAGTGCATGGCCACTGGGTTTAGCCTAGCTGAAGAACGGGGCGTGTGCGCGTTCTTCTATTCTGGTCAGCGGGGCCGGGGCATTCAGGGGAGAAACTTGGGCAAGGGTTCGCAGGGGACCGCGCCGTGGGACGGCGCGGCTCGGGTGGTCGAAAACCTGAGTGAGGTTCGAAGTTTCACGCAGGCATCTGAAAGACAATTGGCGCGGCACATCATCGGGTCGATGGCTTTGTGGCGCCGAACAGTCCCCACGCCTTCACCTCGTCAACCGGTGGGGCTTCGCTGCCCCACTTGCGGCTGGGCGCCCACCCAAATCGATCACGCAGCTCAACCAGAAACTCGGCGTACTTCAAGGGCGCGAGAATCGCGTCGATCACCGGCACGCCCAATTCCTCTTGCATTCGTTGATAGAAGCCGTATTCGACGGTGCAGCCGAGCACCAGCACTTCCGCGCCGTCTTGTTCGATCGCCGCCGCGCCCTCGGTCATGAGGCGTTCACGGGTGACGGCGTGGTCGGCCTGCAGTTCGTGGACTCCCAAACCCAGCGCGCGCATCGAGACCATCGCGTCGCCGTGCCCGTAGGTTCGGATATTTTCGGTCATCTTGGGGATGCACTTCTTGCGCGTTACCAGCACGGAGAAGGTATTCCCCAAATGACTCGCGATGTCGGTGGCGGCTTGGCACGGCGCGGTCACCACGGCGCGGCCTGAAACCTCGCGTGCTTCGCGCAGCCCGACGTCATAGAAACACCCGATGACGACGCCGTCGTATTCCCCGGCCGCCTCGTGGGTCAGCTTGACGATGTCGGCCGTGACAAGCGCCTCGTAGGCGTGATATTCCAAGTGTTTCGGGCGGTCCGGAGCAAGGGAAACTACATCGATCTCAGTGGTCGGCCCCTTGGCGGCGTCCAAAATGTCGCGGGTGTCTTCGTCGAAGACGTCGGTTCCAACGGGGTTGATTACGAGGATTCTCATATGGTCGGATTGTCGGTACGCGAGGTTCGGGCTGTAATACGCGAAGCTCGGTCAATCAAGGAGGAGCAGCGTACGCGAATGCCTGGTCAATTCAAGAAAGGTCGTCTCAGGATTCTCGCCCAAACCGAGTTACCGTTTCCCGCTGCTATTGCCGGCTTCCATCCCCAACTTCGCGGGGCTTCCAAGGTATCGCAACGGCAATGGCTCGGCAGATCACCAACAGCAAGATTGTACCGCCATGGGATCACCGGCGATGACAATCCTTCCGACTGACAATCCGGCCCGGGGAGCAGGCGGCCGGCCGATCCCGTTCGATCGGCCCGTTTCAGATCCGATATTCGCTATTCTGATGCCGAGGCATTCCTGATGATGATGCGCACAAAACTGTTTTTGATCTCTTCCTTCGCCGCCGTCGTCGGACTTCTCAGCTCACCGGCGAACGGCTTCGCCCAACCGTATCCGAACCCCTACCGCATGGTGGAGGGCTGGGCGCGGCTTCCTGACGGCCGAACGATGGGCGCGGTCGGCGGCGTGACGGTCGATCCGGACGGCAAACACGTTTGGGCGATTGTGCGGTGCGACGCGACCGAGCCCGAACGGTTTGGAAACGAGTGCCTCGATTCGGACTTGGATCCAGTCCTCCAGTTCGATCTCGCCGGCCAGGTTGTCGAGAGCTTCGGCGGCGGGATGTTCATCTGGCCCCATGGGATCCACGTCGACCGGAACGGAAATGTGTGGGTAACGGACGCCGTGAGCGCCGCCAGGACCCCGGAGGGCACAAGGGGTCACCAGGTCGTCAAATTCAGCCCAACGGGAGAAATGCTGATGCGGCTCGGCACTCCGGGTAAACCCGGAAGCGGCCCGAACAGGTTCAACTCCCCGAGCGACGTCGTGACGCTCGAGAACGGAGACATCCTCGTCGCCGACGGCCATGCCGGGGACGGCAACAATCGCGTGGTGAAGTTTTCGAGCGACGGCACGTATCTGATGTCCTGGGGCAAAACCGGCTACGGTCCGGGCGAGTTCCGGACGTTGCACGCTATCGCCATCGACGCCCGAGGACGGGTGTTCGTGGCGGATCGGTCCAACAATCGAATCCAGATCTTCGATCAGCAAGGCAAGCACCTCGCGACTTGGACGCAGTTCGGACGACCCAGCGGGATCTTCTTTGACGACAACGATAAGATCTATGTGTCCGATTCGGAGTCGGACAACGTGCAGAACCCGGGCTGGGAGATGGGCATTCGGATCGGCGACGCGCAAACCGGTTGGGTCGAAGCTTTCGTGCGCTACCCATGGGGAGATCCCCGCATGACCCGCGGCTCGGGGGCGGAGTTTGTCACGGCCGATCGCGACGGTAACCTCTACGCGGGCGAACCCTTCATCCGGGTATTGCGCAAGTACGTAAAGGTTCGGCGGTGAGCGCGGACCGCCACCCCGGGGGAAGGCCCGATTGTCCCCTGGAGGATCGGACCTGTAGGTTTGTATCGGAAGCGCGCCGGCAAGTGAGCTTCCACCCCGTTAGGGACTGCCGGCACCATAACGTTTATTGAGGAGGGATCTCGAGATGCGTTTTTTTGGACTACTTGTTTTGGTTGCCGGCCTCGTTTCGGTTGCTCCGGCGGACATTGTTTCGACCGCTGCCGGCGAGGTCAAGATAACGCCGGTTCATCACGGCAGCGTGATGCTCGAAATCGGCGGGAAGGTTTGGCATGTCGACCCATGGAGCCAGGGCGATTATTCTTCGCTGCCGAAGGCGGACGTAATTCTGATTACTGATATCCACGGGGATCACATGGATCCGAAGGCCATCGCGATGGTCAAGAAAAGTACGACCACGATTGTGGCGCCGGCGGCGGTGGCGAAGACCGTCACCGAGGCCAAAGTGATCGCGAATGGTGAAGAGATCACGGTGAGCGGCGTTCGGATCGAAGCCGTGCCGATGTACAACCTCAAGCGCGGACCCGAGCCCGGAAAGCTCTACCACGACAAGGGGCGCGGCAACGGCTATGTACTCAACGTCGGCGGCAAGCGCATTTATTTTTCCGGCGACACCGAGGCTCACGCCGAGATGAAAGCGTTGAAGGACATCGACGTGGCGTTTGTCACGATGAATCTCCCCTATACGATGCCTCCCGAGGAAGCAGCGGAAGGAGTGAAGGGTTTTCGGCCGACGGTGGTCTACCCCTACCACTACCGGGGGTCGGATTTGCAGGTCTTCGTCAACGCGTTGAAGGGCGAGCAGGGGATCGAGGTTCGGTTGCGGGAGTGGTACTAACCTTGTACTAACCTGAAACTAAACAGGTTAGTACATTGGCGCGAGTTGAGGCGAGACAAGCTGAGAGCTTGTCTCAACTGTGGGCTAGGACCGGCACGAGTGCCGGTCGCTACCGGGGGGGGCGCCTACAAAGAGGCAGTCGCTGTTCGAATTCAATCGCTCGACTCGGTTTCCTGCCTGAATGAACCGGCGCGGCCGGTGGCCCCACCAGCCCGCGCTTCGACGACGAGTTGAACCGCGAATCCGATCGACGCCGCCGCACCCACGGCGAAGAGCTGGGTCAGATCGAGGCAGGCCTTGAAGGAAAAATCGAGCGGGGGCATGAAACCTTCCATAAACAGCCCGTGCCGAAAATAGACGACGACGACTTGTAACGCCAAACTCGCGGTGACCAGCACGCCTAAGTCGAGAAACAGCTTTGCCGCCTGCCCCGCGGCCGCTCGCCGAGAGATCGCGTAACCCGCGATGAAGAACGCTCCGGCGGCGGCGGCCATGTTGTGGCCGAAGAAGTTCAGCAAGTATTCTTCCCGTGCCACGACACTGAGCGAATAGCCCAGCCCCATCGCCCAAAAGCCCGCGTAATAGAGAATGTAGTAGACCGCCAACCCGGCCATCAGCAGTGGAAAACTCCGGGGTCGGCGAAAGCCGGTTCCGAACACGACCGCGCAAAAGAAAGTCAGCAGGCCGAGAGCCCGTAGGCTGCGTTCACGGCGTTCGAGTTTGCGGCCCTCGACCGGATCGGCAACATGGCCGGCGACAAGCTCGCGCTGCCGACTTTCGAGTAAGCGCAGTCGAGCGAGCAGCGGGTCAGGCGCGTCGATTCCCTCGATCAAGATTCGTCCCTGTGTTGTCGCGGGCAGCGGCAATCCCATCAGCGCGCAAATCGTCGGGGCCACGTCGACCTGCTCGGCCGAACCGCCCGCAACTTCGCGAACCCCTCGTCCCCACGCCGCGAGCGGCACCTCGGTCACCTCCGGTTCGACGCCCCCGTGGCCGCCGTGCCCGCGATGGTGAATATGGCCGTGGTCGGAGGTGACGAAGAAGGTCGTTTTCCCGTCGTCAAGGCCTTCGACGAGCGATGCCAGGCAGGCGTCGACCGCTTGGGCGACCTCGATGTACTCGACCGATTCGCCGCCGAAATCATGCCCGGCGGCATCCGCGGCGAACAGCCCGACGACAAGCAGGCCCGTGTCGTGCCGACGCAGAGCCGCAATGTAGTCGCTGCACAACCCTTGCTGCCAAGCGATCAGTTCGGCGGGCGGCGCGCCGTGGCGCAACTTCTTCCCACAGCTTGTGACGAGTTCATCGAGGTGGGCGCCGAAAGCGCGCTTCCAAAAGCTCGAACCCGCGGCAATGGTCGGGATGCCGGCCCGCCGGGCGAGCGAGAAGATCGAGTCGACGGTAGGCGGGGAGTACTTCCCGTTGTTGG
Source organism: Bryobacterales bacterium (assembly GCA_965238125.1). Lineage (GTDB taxonomy): Bacteria > Acidobacteriota > Terriglobia > Bryobacterales > UBA6623 > UBA6623. Next base: position 4,623,711 of record OZ250179.1, read on the forward strand.
TGACGCCGTTGAGCGCGGGCCAAGTCCCGGTTGACAGCACGGCCCGGGCGGGGTTCGACAGCGAGGGTTGAACGGTTTCGAGCGTCCACGAAGCTCCTCGGTCCATCACGCCTTTGAGAAAGTCCATCTCCTCGACGACGTCGAGACGAATGCCGTCCAAGACAACGAGGACGAGCCGCTTGGTGAGCTCGGGGCCGGGCTCCAACTCAGCCTTGAGGGGCGGAGGCGGTTGGTAGTCAGTGACGCTGTTCCAAATCGCGTCGGCCGTGTACCCCGCGGTCACGCCCAGCGTGAGCAGATAGACGATCCGTAACGCGTTGAACCGACGAGCCGGCATGCACCGATTCTACAACGGTGAAACCGAGTCGGACGGCCGCACCGGCTTCTCGCGTGGAACGCGGACCGTCCGGATGACGGGGCGGTCGGAAGCATTCGCGAGGCGTTGTAAGATCTGAAGACAGCCCGACGGCAAGGGAGATGACCTCCCCCGGAATCCTCAAGGACAGCCGTCAGGAAACGGTCTTTTGCCACTTTCCTGCTACTTCGCGCCGGTGATCTTGAAGGTGTGGGCGAAACGGCTGAGGATTTCCTCGACAGATAGCGTGGGTGGGCGGATGGCGATTCCGTCTTCGGTTTTGCGCCGGCCCAGTTGTCCCTCGACGCCGAGCATCCAAAGCGCTCGCGGTCGTTGATCCACAGCGGATTCCCGCCGCCCTGTCAGGGCTCAATCTTGTTGTATTCCTAACCCAGGGTTCCGCCGTTCCGGCTCCACCCTAGGCTATATTCCTGCCGCCGCCGCGCGGCTCCAACAATCGCCGCCCTACGGCTTCGCCAGCGAATAGCGCACGATCTTCTTGTCATTGCGCGTAATCAGGTGACGGTTGGCGTAGGCGGGGTGCGACCAGTGCACCGCTCCCTTGTCGCGGCGGCGTTGCGAAAACGTTGTAGGCTGGATGATCGTCGTGCGGCTGATTTCCTCGTAGCCCTCCGGGGAAAGCTTGGCGATGATCAGGTCGCCGCGGTCGTTGTTGATGAAATAGCGGTCCTTGTGTTTGACGATGAAGCCGCAGGCCCAGCGGGCGTTTTCAAGCGTCACGTCCATCGTTTCCCAGACCCGTTTGCCGGTGCGGGCATCGAGGCAACGGAATTGTCCGTAGCTGTCGATGCCGTAGATGTGGTCGCCGTCGATGACCGGCGTTGTGATCAACGAATGCAGGCCGTCGGTCTTGATTTCGCTGTTGCTGTTGCCCTTCCAAATCAGTTCCGCTTGCGGTCTTTTCGGGTGTAGCCGATACATGCGCGAACCGTTGTAGAAGGCGCTGACGAGCAATCGATCGCCGCTGATGACGGGCGTGGCAACGGTGAGCCCGGATTGAATATCAAACGGTTGCTCCCAGTAGACCTTGCCGGTTTCGGGATTGAGCGAGGTTACCGATTTCGGGTGCCAAATGATGAGCTGCCGCGCGCCACCGGCTTCGACGATCATTGGCGGGGCGTACCCGGGTTCCCAGTCGGAGGAGATCGCGCGCCAGAGTTCCTTGCCGGTCATCTTGTCGAAGGAGACCACTTTCGCGTTGTCCGAGCCGCCGACGAGGCAGATCAACTGTTTGCCGTCGACGAGCGGCGCCCCGGCCATGCCCCAAGTGGGCAGCTCGGCGCCGTAGTCCTTCATATAGTGCTTTTTCCACAGCACCTCGCCGGTCTTGTTGTTGAGGCAATGAAGCATGCCCATCGCGCCAACGGTGTAGACCCGCTCTTGGTCGACGGTCGGGGTGGCGCGGGGGCCGTAGGGGTATTGGAGGCCGGCGTAGTCGGTGTCCCACTCGACGCTCCACAGCAGCTCGCCCGTTTCCTCGCTGTAACTCAGGGCGCGCTCGACGCCCTTGCGGCTGGCGGTGGCTTGGTAATCGGTGACGTAGACGCAACCGTCGGCGACCGAGGGGCCGGCATAGCCGTTGCGGATGGGGCTTTCCCAAACGGCTTTGAGGCCTTCGGCGGGAAAGGCGTCGAGAATGCCGCTTTCGAGCCAGACGCCCTGGCGGCCCTTGCCGCGCCATTCCGGCCAATCTTCGGCAATGGCGGGGACGGCGGCGATGATCGCGATCAGGGCGATGCAGGTTGAGATTGCTGTTCTTAAGTTCGCGGGGCGGGTGTTGGGCACGGTGGTCTCCTGGCGGGTTTTCCCTAGTGTAACGGAGTGGCCGGAGAGTGATGCCCGGATTCTCGGGGACCTTTAGCTTCCAGGGCTCAATAGGAAACAGAAGTCTCCTGGAAACTGTTCGCTGTGGCGGCTTGGGCAATCTCGCCGTAATAGGTATTTGAAAACATATGTCTTTTATACCATACTTTACTAGTGGTATGGGAAGTAGATTTAGGCGACGAATTCGAGCCGGAGTTCGACGATCTGCCCGGACGTGCAGGACGAACTGCTCGCCCACGCTCGCCTACTTGAAACCTATGGCCCGCGGCTTGGCCGACCCTGGGCGGATACGCTGAACGGGTCGCGCCACGCCAACATTGAAGGAACTGCGCTTCAAAGCCGCCGATGGCGTCTGGCGGATTGCCTTCGCTTTCGACTCGCGACGGCACGCGATCCTGCTTGTGGCGGGAGATAAATCCGGGGTTGGCGGGAAACGCTTCTACCGCGAGCTGATCCGCAAGGCCGATGAACGCTTCGACGCCCATCTGGGGCGGCTGAAGAAAACGGAAAGGAGATGAAGATGCCGACGAATGTACGCGACAAAATCAAGGGCCTGAGTGCTGGGCGACGCAAGAAGATCGAGAGCCGTGTCACCGCGCTGATTGCCGAGGAAATGTCCCTGCGGGAGCTGCGCAAAGCCCACGGTCTGGCACAGCAGCGCGTGGCGGAAACACTTGGTATTGGTCAGGACGGCGTTTCCCGCCTCGAGAAGCGCAGTGATCTGCTGATATCTACGCTGCGTAGCTACGTTGAAGCCATGGGCGGCCGGCTCTCACTGATTGCCGAATTTCCCGATCGGGAGCCCATCGCTCTTTCAGGCCTGGCCACCATGGAAACGGTGCCAGCTCGCGGCCGCCCGGGAAGGAAGGCTTAGTTAGTTAGGCTCCGTCCCGCATTCCTGACGGGGCAGGGAAGTCCGTGCCCGCTGAAACACTATGGGTAACAGTGTTTCAGCAGATCGTTAGGCGGCAGTGCCGGTTAGGCTGGGTTCCCGCCTTCCGACGAGAACCGGCGAACGACGAAAATGCCTTTCCTACAACTGGCTCCAAACGACGACGGTGAACATGCAGCTGTAGATGACGGTCACCAGCACCATCACAACTTGACGCCACAGCGGGGGTTGAAGCTCTTTCGGCAGGAAGCGTGTGTTAACCCGCAAGATTTGCACTGCCGCCAGCGCCAAGACGAAGCCGGCGATATTCGCCATGACCTTGAACAGGTTCATCGCCGTGCCCCAGTTGATGGCGAAGGCGCCCCAAATCGAAAAGCCGACGAGAGTCGTGTAGTAGATCGACCGCACGCTGCCGCCGCGCCACTTTCGCGCGCGTGGGCTTGCCGCCCAGATGATGTCGGTGACCGTGCGAATGAGAGTATCCGTGTTGCCCAAGTGCGTTGAGAACAGCACCCAGAAACCGTTGAACAACGCCAGGAACCAAAATCCCGACCACACGCGCGCCAGGTATTCGGCCTGGTAGGCCCCGGCGCCGATTTGGGATAGGTCCGTTCCGGCGGGGATGATGCCGACCGCCAGATTGACGTTGAGAAACATGCCGACGGCGGCGCCGATGCCCCACAGCCAGATTTGATCGGCGCGGACGTACTTCCACCACATCCGCCAGTTGTCCATGTTTTCGTCGCTGATGCGAAAGATCTTGCCGATGCCGGAGAGCTTGATTTCCTGGCGTCCGAAGGCGCCGGCAATGGCCCCGACGGCGCCGCCCATGCCGAAGCCCTTGTCGCGGAACCAGTTGGAAATCGCCATATTTCCGATGCCGCCGGTTCCCGCGGTCGCCGCCAGCGCACCAAGCAAAACCAGGTCGATGTCGGCGGGGATGTATCCGAATTGAAAGAACCCGGCGGCTGAGGTCATCCAGTTGTCGGCGGACACGAAGAAGATGTTGACCACCAGCAGAAAAGTGAAAATCAGCACGATCATGACCCAGGAAACCCACTCCAGGGTGCGTTCGATCGTGCGTCCCAGCAGCAAGATCACGATTGTCAGCGCCATGACGCCGTAGCTGACGAGCAGGAGAGACCCCGAGTCGGAATCGGCGGGCATGTGTCCCGCGAAGGCCGCGAATAGAACCGAACCGCAGCCGGCGGCCAAGGCCGGGATTCCCAACTGGAAGCCCGCCAAGATGGTGTACACCACGGCCCAAAACGTGGGGCCCGGGCTCAGCCGCATGATGCCGCTCATGATCGGTTCCCCGGTGTAGAGCGTGTAGCGGATCGATTCCAAGTTGAAGACGACTTGTAGAAAGATCGAAACCGTCGCGATCCAGAACAGCCCCATCCCGTACTGCACGCCGATCGCGGGGCCGACCAACCATTCGCCGCCTCCCATCGAGGCCACCAGCAGAATCGCGCCGGGGCCGATAACTCGGAATAGGTTGCCGGGAGAAAACGGCGGCGGCGCGGGGAGTTCGCCCTCTTCCCAAGGCGGCAGCCCACCGTGGTCGCGGCCGGCGTCGGGCGAGGTTTCCGAAGTCGAGGAATTCATGGTTGGTTCAATGATTGGAAAAGAGTAGAGCGGCCTTTCGCCGGCTCGGCGGGGATGTGGCGTGAGCGTCCACGCTTGCCGCGAACCGATTCATCGGTTCGTATCCCCGAATTCGCGAGACCTCGCAAGGCGGCAATCCAAGACCCGCCCCGATGACTCGGGACGCGACAAGCCTGGAGGCTCACGGCACGTCGGGGGTGTCGGTATCGAGGAGACGCCGGGCCTATTTTCGGAAGAGTCCACCTGGCGCCCAACAATTTTAAGAGATTTAGTGGAGCTGATTCGGTCGGCGCTTGGTACAGTCCCCATTTTTCACGGCCCTCACCCGGGCGCGGTGCCGGCGATCATGACTTGCGCTGGATTCACGGCGCCGTACTTGCCCTTGTTAGCCGTGATTTCAAAAGCTTCCGGGACGGCCTCGATCCCTTGGAGCACATGCGTGATCGCCGGCTTGAGGCGCACGCGGCCCGAGGCCACCAGCAACACCGACTGCTCGAGATGAGCGAGTGTCGAGATGTCGGGAAACAACAATCGGAGGCTGCGTTCGCGCAGCCGATCGATGTCAATTTCCAACGGTTGGCCGTAAAAGGAAACGACCATCAGCTTACCGCCCGACCGAACAGCTTCCAGCGCCAGATAGAACGTCTTCGAGCCGGAAAGGCCCTGTCGGGGGCTGCCTCCGGCGCATTCGAAAACAATGTCGACGCCGCTGCCGCCGGTTAACTCGCGGATGGCTTCGGCGGCATCGGTTTCCGAGGCGTTGATAGCGTAGTCGGCCCCGAGTTGCTTGGAAATCTCGCAGGACTCGGTGCGCACATCAACGGTGATAATCTTTCCCGCGCCGTTGGCCCGCGCCACCTGCATCGTTTCGAGCCCCATGCTCCCCTGCCCGATCACGACGACGGAATCACCGAGCCGAATGTCGGCGGTATCGACGCCCGCCAAACTATCGCTCAACGATTGGATGCAGGCGGCCTCGGAGTCGGAGATGCGGTCGTCCAATTTGACGAGGGCGATTTCGGGAATGGAAGCGAACTCGGCGAAAGCGCCGGGCAGTTGAAAGCCGATGATCGGTCCCTTGCGGCAGCGAGCGCTTTGTTCGGAAAGGCACATGGGGCAGGCGCCGCAGGGGAGTTTGGCGCGCGCGGCGACGCGGTCGCCGGGACGGAACGGCGAGTCATCGGCCGATTCGACCACGCGCAGGCAGAACTCGTGCCCGAAAAGTTGCACCGGGGCGTCGGTTTCCAAGCGTTTCTTAACCGCCTCGTAGGCGACGGTGGGAATGTCGTTGGCGAGCTGGGCCTCGGTGACGCTGGGTTGGACGCAAAGCACTTCGGCAACGACGTGGCCGGGGGTGAGCGACGGCTTGGGAATGTCGTCCAAGCGAAGGTCGTTGAATCCGTAGAATCTCCAGGCTTTCATAGTGGGTCGACTCGGGAAGAGGCTCGACGGCCCCGTCGATTTCGCGGTTCCGCCTCAAGAGCATAGCACGGGGGAAGCGCGGGTTTTCGTTGGTTTGGATTTGCTGGGTGGGGAGGCGGGGGACCGGCTGAGAGCCGGTCCCGACTGTTGGCGAGGACCGGCACAAGTGCCGGTCGCTACCGGGCGGCCGGGAACACCGCGGGGCGAGATCAGACCCATCGCAAAACGCATTTCGGTTCTTTCGATCCAGCGCTCCCAGACTGTGGATGGGCGAGTTGAAAAGACCGTGTCGGCGTCGGCGGGAAAGACGTGCCACGACCCGCGTTCCATCTCGAAATCAAGCTGTCCCGCCGCCCAGCCCGAGTAGCCGGAATAGAGCCGAAACCTCTCGTCGCCCGCCGGGCCGGCAATGTATTTCTCGAGCAAAGCGCGGTTGGCGCTGAGGTAGACGTCGCCGAAGATCGATTCGGATTTCTCGGGCGGCGTCTTGGAGCGTGCCAGCAGCAGAACGGCTGATCTTTCGACCGGCCCTCCGATGAAGATCGTCTCGGGTCGCTTTTCGACACCTTCCAACTCGAGGATGCCCCCTAATCGAATGTTCGTCGGGCGGTTAACAATCAGCCCCATCGCGCCGTCCTCGCCGTACTTGGTCAGCAAGATAACGGTTTGCGCGAAATTCGGGTCGCGGAGTTCCCGCACGGCAACAAGAAAACGACCCTTGGCCGGCTGCATCGCCGCGGGTCGTTGCGCCGGCGGCGGGAAAGCGTGCGTGGGCGCGGTTTGCCACAGTAGCACCCCCGCCGCGCCGATCAGCGTTGCGGCGACGGCTATGCGGCATTTTCGAAACACAGGACCGATCCTCTTCTAACGGCTTCCCTCTACTCGCGGCCGAAATGGCGGTCCGCGAAGTCCAGATATTGCCGCCAATCGTAAGCGGTGACGTCGTGTTCGCCTCGACGAATATGGTACCCGATAGTGTCGCCTACCGGGTGGTCGACCGGAGGCATGCGATCGGCGTCGAGGCCCCCGCTTTCGAGCAGGCGGTAAACCGGGTCGGCGTGTTTGCCCGCGAGGAACTCTCCCCGCGGGTCGGACCATTGGTCGTCCTCGGCGCTTGCGATGTAGACGGGCCGAGGTGCGATCAACGCGATGAGCATATGCTGATCGACGGGCAAGGCGTCCTCGTCGCCGTTATAGCGGTTGAAGTTGTCGGCGAACCAATGCGGAAACGCGGTATTGATGCGTTCGACCGTTTCGCCGAAGCGCCGTCGGCTCAACGCCGCGCCGCCGCAGCCGGAATTGTTCGATATGACGATCGAGAAACGCTCGTCGAGGCCCCCGGCCCAGAGCGAGGTTTTGCCCAGGCGCGAGTGACCCAATAGAGCCGTGCGGCCGGCGTCGACGTCTTCGTCGGTTTCGAGGTAGTCCAGCGCGCGGCTCAAGCCCCACGCCCAAGCGCCAATCGAACCCCATTCATCGGAGCCGGGCTTCGTTTGACCGGGCTCCAAGAAAAGCGGGTGAACTCCGTTGCGAAAACCATCGTTGAAGTCGGGATCGATATCCCCGTAATAAATCGTTGCCAGCGCGTAGCCGCGATCGAGAATGGTTTCGACAGGCCAGCGGGAGGCTTTGATCCCTCGCGAACGCTCGGTCGCACGATGTTCGACAATGCCTTCGTCGGGCACGTCGCGCATCCACGTCGTCGAGAGGGGGATCGTTGGGTCGGCGTGGATCGAATGGTTGCCGCTGAAGTTGAGACCCAGGAAGACCGGCGGCGGGCTCTCGGCGTTGCGAGGAAGATGCAGCAGCATCTCCATCGAGGGGCCGTTTTCGTCCGCCGTGAAATCGATCGCGATCCGCTTGCGAACGGCCTTGCCGCCGAGCGCTTTGTCGTCTTTCGAAAGGAGTCGAAAGTGCAGGGATTCGGGTTTTCCCGGGGCACGGCCGTAAACGTGCTCTTCGAAGAGGCGCAGGATTTCGGGACGCCGACGAGTGCGCCACATTTCGGCGTCTCGCACGGGCTGCCCGTCGGCAAGGACGAGCGGATCGGGCAATTCATACGGCGGCACTTTGGATTCGTCGTAGTTGAAACCGGCGGGTTGGGCGTCGGCCGAGGTGACGGAGAGTGCGAGCAGGCAAGTGACGAAGGCCGACACCGCGGCCCATGAGGATAGCGTCGCGTCGGGTGTGAGGGTCATGGCAAACCGAGTATAGCCGAGCGGCTTGGAGGAAAGACATGTCGGCACGAATGCCGACACGGCACGCCTGGAGACGTGCGCCACGCCGGGGGCTATCTCTTCGAGCCGTCTCGGCGGCTCCAGCGGCGGGATGAAATGACACCGCTGTTGAGTCCGAGAATCGACAGGTTGCCGAAGAAGCGCCCGTGCTCGACTTTCATGCACAGGTGCATGACGACTTCGAGCCCGGCATCGCGAGCGCGCCGAGCGGCTTCCTCGTGGATGATCCCAAACTGCATCCAAACAACCTTCGCGCCCATCTCAATCGCCTGCTCGACCAGCGGCGGCACTTCCGATGCCGGACGAAAAATATCAACCACCTCGATCGGTTCGGGAATGTCCGGCAGAGTCGGGTAACAGGTTCGTCCTTGGATCTGTTTTTCGCGGGGATTGACGGGAACAACGTTGTAGCCCTCATGCAGCAAGTACTTGGCGGCGAAATGGCTGGGGCGGTAGGGATTCGACGAGAGTCCCACCATGGCTATGTTGGAATAGGCCTTGAGAATGCGCAGCCGCTGTTTGGGCGTCGTGGCGAACTCGCCTTTTGCGACGGGTGAATTGGCGGCTACGCCGCCGGCGCCGAGGTTGCAGAGGAGGGATGAAGGGGGCATCGTTGATGTGGATTTCGAGCTCGAATCCGGATTTTATTGTATAGTGGTCGGCCCGGGTGGCCCGGTTGACCGGTTCCCCGGGGTGCGCGACATAGAGATGGGGCGGGAGGGTTCCGCCGCGATGCACCGTAGCGCGACGGAGTATTAGCCCGCTGATATAATGAGTGCCGATTGGCGCGGGAGGTTTGATCCCTTCCAGCACGAAATCGGCGCCACGCCTCTCTCGCGGAGGACCTTTCGTTTGGACGTTCAGGCAACTCAACTTCGCCCCGGAATGCTTATCAAGTTCAAGGGCGACGTGTTCACCGTTTTCAGCGTGGATCATCGCACGCCGGGCAACAAGCGCGGCTTCGTGCAAGCCAAGATGCGCAGCCGTACGAGCGGCGCCATGATCGAGCACAAATTTTCGTCCGAGGATTTCACGGAAAGAGTAGAGCTGCACGAGCAGTCGATGGAATACCTCTACGAAGACGGCGACTACCATTTCATGAATACCGAGAGCTACGAGCAGATCTCGATCAGCAAGGATGATCTGGGCGAGCAGGTCAACTACCTCGTCCCCAATACGACGATCAAGGTTCTGTTCCATGAAGGCAACCCGTTCAGCCTGAACCTGCCGGCGTCGGTGGATTTGGCGGTGGTCGAGACGGCTCCGTCGATCAAAGGCGCCACGGTGACGAACGTGACTAAGCCGGCGACGACCGAAACCGGGCTGGTCGTGCAGGTGCCGCCTTTCATCAAGGAAGGCGAGAAGATTCGCGTCAGTACGGTCGACGGAAGCTACCAGAGCCGGGCCTAGCCGGCAGCCGGGCGCCGAAAGTCTTCCGGCCTTCCCTTCCAAGCGCCGTTCCGCCGTGAAAGCGTTTAAGGCTTTGTGCGTTCGTTGGCGAACTCAAGCGACCAGTTCTCAACGAGATGGATCGATGGTGGGCGGCTTACCTCTTCCTCGGCCGCAAGCGTATTCACCAAGATGAAGGAATTGCCGTCCGGGGCGACATCATAGTTGGCGACCAGCTGGGATCGCATGATGAGGCCGGCATCACGGAAAAGGGGCGTAGGCTCGCCGGGAACGAAATCGGGATTGGTGATCACCGGCACGGCGATGAGGCGATCCTGCTCCACATAGAAAAGTTCTTGGCTGTCACGGGACCAGCGCGGCGCACAGCCCCCTCCGCGGGAGACTTGACGGCTGCGTTTGCCGTCGGGAAAAGCCCGCGCATACACCTCGTAGGCACCCGATTCATCCGAACAATAGGCAAGAAAACGGCCATCGGGGGAAAGTTGGGCGCTCACTTCGTTGAATGGTGTCACCAAGAAGTCCCGCGCCTCGAAGCGGTCGCCCTCTCCGCCGCGCTCGGCAAACCAGATGTCCCCGCGCGTCTCAAGGCTGGTCACGGTGTAGACGAGACAAGAGCCATCCGGACACCAATCGTTAGGACGCTCGGTCAACTCACTGGCGACCAGGGCGCTCGGCTTGCCGTCGCGGTCGAGGCGGCGATAGTAGATCTCGGCGTTGCCCTGCCGCGTCGTGCGCCACGAAATCTCGTTTCCCGACGGGAGCCAGACCGGATCGGCGTCAACGGCCGGGTCGAAGCTCACCCGCGTCTTGATGTCACGGCCGACTTCGTGGATCCAAATGTCGTGATTGCCTTGTTCTAATCCGCGCGCGGCGACGCGACGCCCGTCGGGCGAGAGCCGCGGGGCGTGAATCCATTGTTGAGGCCGGCCGATCGGCGAGAGCAAGCTGCCCTCGCGGTCCCGCCAGACCAGTTGCCGCGGCCCTGCGGGCGCGGCGTCGATGTACACCAATGTGCCGTCGTTCGATACCGAGGCTCGGGACCCGCTGTCGGCAACAGGGAACGGCTCCCCGAACGAATCGAGGCTCCCTCCCCCGAAGGGCATCGCCCAAATGCCGCTGCTCGCGCCGACGCCTTCGAAAATGACGTGGCCGCTGGGCGAATAGACCGGCCTTCGTCCCGGACCCAATTGCACTTGTTCGCCGCTGTCGAGGTCGCGCGCGAACAACTGGCTGTCGCTGGGGCCGCCGACGCCGAATATGACCCTTCGCGATCCCTCCGGCGAAGGGAGAAAGATGGGGCGGGAGTTGCCTCCGCCGGCGTCTGTGACGATTTGATCGATCAGCGGCCGCGGGTCGCCGCCTTCGGCGGGTACTTCGTACAGGACCGGGGGCAGGCCCGTGCTGAATACAATCGTCGATTCGTCGGGGCTCCAAGTGCCGCCGACAAAGAGCGAATTCGACAACCGGGCAATGGTCGTGGCCGCGCCGCCGTGCACGGAAACCCGTTTCAAATCGGTGCGGTTGCCGAAAACGAGGTACTGACTGTCCGGCGACCAGAACATCCCGGTCGCCCCTTCGGTTTGTTCGAGGGCGCGAGGCTGTTCCTTGTCGAGGTCGCGGATCCAGATACGCGAAACAGGCGCGCCGCTGAGAAAAGCGATGTGGCGCCCGTTGGGCGAGATGACCGGCACTCGGAAAGGAGGTCGGTCGGCCGGTTGAGGCAGGTTCCTCGGCGTGATGTCAAATTTCTTAAGGTCCGCGGAAATGACGGGTCCCGAGTCGCGCGTCCAAGCCCCCAAGAACGCCGCCGCCAGCCCCACAGCCGCAATGAGCAGGATGTTTCGCTGTCGACGAAGCTGTCGTTGCGCCTCAACATCGGTTGGATCCGGTCCGGATTCCTCCCGCGCCGGGCTGACGGTGGACACAGCCCCGGACCCATTCGTGGTAGGGCGCGCCGCCCCGTTAGCTTCCGGTCTCCCGACGGGCGCGATGAAGCGGTATCCGCGCTTCGGAAGAGTCTCGATATAGCGTGGGTGAGTCGCCGAGTCGTTCAATATCCGCCGAAGTTTCTTGACGGCCGTCGTCAGAGCATGGTCGAAATCGACGAACGTATCGTCGGGCCAGAGCCGCTCTCGTAGCTGCTCGCGGGTGACCACCTCGCCGGGACGATCCAACAAAGCAACCAGCACTCGAAAAGGTTGTTCTTGGAGATGGACCCGCACCGATCCCTTGAAAAGCTCGCCGCTTTCCCGGTCGATGATGAAAGGGCCAAAGTTCTCCGACACTGTTGCCTCAGGCGCCGGGAAAAAATCGGGGACAGTCCACTTCGCGCCCGTAAAGGTCCTGATAAGGTCCTGATTCAGTGGAACTCATTCGCCCGGCGCTTGGGACAGTCCCCGATTTTTTGACACTGCTTCCTCAGTGTAAGACTTCAAGTTGCGCTCCGCAAGCGCCCTTCTCCGGACCACATCATGGATCAAGTATTGCTGAATCAGTCCTTTAATCGGCCACATTATTTCTGCTTGCAATTCACCCCGAGAACCTTGGCGTGGTGCGGGGAAGTTGATAAAGTCGCAGTGTCAGCCAGGGGGGGGGTATGGGGAACATGGAAGTCGAGACCGCTCTAGTCAGCCAAGCCCAGTCGGGCTGCGCCGAGGCGTTCAACGAAATCGTGCGCCGTAAACGGCGGCGGGTTCTAGGTACGGTGTACCATCTGCTCGGCGACCCGGCGGATGTGGAAGACGTGGGCCAAGACGTCTTCGTTCGGATGTTTCGGTCTTTGGCGCAGCTTCGCTCGCCCGAGGTTTTTGAGTCGTGGCTCTACCGGCTTACGGTCAACACGGTTTATGACCACTTGAGAAAACGCCGGCGCCGGATCGAAACGCCGCTCAGCACGCTGCATGAAGAGCAGGTCCATCATCTGGATGCGACCGTGAGCAGCCGTACGTTCGACCGTGAAGAGCAATCGAAGGAAAACCGGGAGTTATTGGGTCGCTTGCTCGACGACATTCCCGCGGGTGACCGCAGCCTGCTATTGCTCAAGGAAGTGGAAGGCCTCTCGCTCAGCGAACTGGAGAAGGTGTACGGCGTGCGGGCGAACGCGTTGAAGGTAAGGCTGTTCCGGGCAAGAAAGAGGGCTCTACAGGCTTTTGAGCGCGTCGAGATGAATGCGGCCTCTCGACGGAGCCCGGGCCGATCGGCGGACGCGCTGCCTGCTGAGACGCCGCAACCGGCTCTCGCCGTGAGCTAAGTCTTGCGGGCGGGCACCGAACTCTTCGCGGGGGCCGCACGACGACGCTCTAAATTGTCAGGTTCCCTCAGGACATCCGACAAGCGGACCTTTCGGTTCATCCTTCCGTGTGATTCTTGAAAATCGGCACGACCCGGCACTCGGGGTTTCGGGGCGCTATGGGAAGATAGTCCGTGATGTCTCACATGCTTCGAGAGATCGAGCAGCAGCCCGAGGTGCTTCAGAAGACTTTTGAGCGGGCGCTCGGACCGATCGAAAAGTTCAAGAGGAAGATGCAAAAGCGGCCGCCGCGGTTGATCGTGCTGGTCGCGCGCGGCACCTCCGATAACGCGGCTCTGTTTGGGCGGTACCTGCTCGAGATGACGACCGGTATCCCGGTTTCGCTCGCCGCGCCGTCGGTGATGACCGTCTACGAAGCGCCGCTCGACCTGCAAGGGGCCTTGGTGATCGGCATTTCGCAGTCCGGCGAATCGACGGACACCAATCTTTTCCTGGAGGCCGCCCGCAAACAGGGCGCGTTGACCGTCGGCGTTACGAATCGCGCCCGGAGCTCGATCACACGCATCGTCGAGGAAGTTTTCCTGGTGCGCGCCGGGCGCGAGCGAAGTGTCGCGGCCACCAAAACCTACACCGGCCAAATGCTCATGCTCTATCTGCTTGCGTACGCGTTGGGCGCCCCGATTGCGCCCCGCGCGGTGGGGCGCCTGGCGGGCGTCACGGCAAGAGTCCTTCGGCGCAAGGACTCGATCGCCGTGCTATCGGAGCGTTATCGCTACATGAGCAATGCCGTCGTCGTCGGACGGGGACTCAACTACGCCAACGCCTTCGAGTTTTCTCTGAAGTTGATGGAAACCTGCTACGTCGTCGCCGAACGCTTTTCCGGAGCCGACTTCATGCACGGTCCGATCGCCATGGTCGAGCGCGCCTTTCCGGTCTTTGTGTTCGCGCCGCCCGGCCCGACTTTACCAAGCGTCGTCGAGCTCTGTGAAAAGTTACGCGCCCTGCAAGCCGAGACGGTTGTCATCGGCGCGACCGCTTCGGGCGCTGCGGCGTCGCTCGCCACCCGGAGCATCGCGATCGGCACGAACATTCCGACTCTCCCCGGTATGCCGGAAGATCTCTTCACGCCCATACCCTACGTTGTTCCGGCGCAACTGTTCGCGGTGTTTCTGGCCGAGCAGAAGGGGCTTGACCCGGATCGGCCGCGGACGCTGAGCAAAGTGACGAAGACGATCTAGGGCGGAGCCGGTCCTGAGCCGGCCCCGTGGACCAGGCGAAAGAAGCTGAGAGCTTGTCTCGACTTTGAACTAGGACAAGCAAGAGTGTTTGTCGCTACCGAGACGGCGGATCGTTGGAAGTTGGGAATCGCTATACTGGTGCGGGCCGGCGGGGCTTTGAGAGATGGGTCGCCGCGGGCGGACAGGTGGACCATGCGGACGCTTCGAGTCATCGGGATCGTCATGCCGGCGATCGCTTTCTGTACGCTGCTCGGGGCGCAGTCGCCGAAGTACGGCATCGGGCGCGCCGCTACCGACGAGGAGATTCGTGCCTGGGATATCTCCATCCCCCCGGACGGAACCGGCCTCCCCGCCGGCAAGGGAACGGCTGTCGAGGGCAAGGAAGTCTATAAGCTGCGCTGCGCCGAATGCCACGGTGATGACGCGGAGGGAGGCGACGCGGGGGCGCTCGTGGGCGGACGCGATACGTTGCGTTCCCCGAAACCCCTCAAGACCGTCGGCAGCTACTGGCCGTACGCTACAACGCTCTGGGACTACGTCAACCGAGCCATGCCTTTCGATCGCCCCGGCATGCTGACGAACGATCAGGTGTACGCCGTCGTGGCCCACGTTCTCTTCCTGAACGACATCATCGAGGAAAAAACCGAGATGAATGCCGAGAGCCTGCCGGAAGTCAAAATGCCCAACCGCGACGCCTTCGTGCCGGCTTCGGAAGTCGATGCCGAGGTCGAGCCTTCTCGGCCGCCGGGCGGCTCCAAGAAATAGGCGCCGGCTGGGTCCTATTTGCCGGCGCGGAATTCTTCGAACCAGTTGAGCACAACCCAGATCTTGGCGGGTTCAGTGGGCTCAAGAGGCTCCGGCATGACGAAGCGTTGCCCATCGAGCGAAACATCGTAGCTGGGCGCATTCGACATGTGGAAGTGGTCGGATCGAAACAGCGTTGAAACCCCCTTCAACGCGAAGGACGCGTTCGTCGACACCGCCGCCATCAACGTCTGGTCCTCGATAAAGAACAACTCGCTCCCGTCGCGGCTCCAACGCGGCCAGCGCGCTCCGTTCGTCGAGATCTGCCATCTCTCGGCGCTTTCACCGACGCGTGCTGACTACGTAGGAGCTAAATCAGGCGGCGCTGGTTTGTTCCCAACTTCCGGTTGGCGGACCAACCGGAAGTCACCGGTATCGTAGGCAGCAACGATGTCCGCGCAGTGCAGAGGTCTCTAGCGCTTCAGCGCGGCTTTCCAGTTCTCCACCACCGTAATGGGTACGTCCGAGCCGTGGGGCACATGCAGGATTCGGGCACGCCCACATCGGGGCAGACAGATCCGCATCCTCCGAGGTCCGGATTGGGACATACACAAGTAGTCACGCCCCCATACTGGATAGTCGCTCCGGAGCGGGTGGCTCGGAGCCGAGGGTTAGTGCTTCACGCCCTCCACGATGCTCGTGCCGAAGTTGTCCCGAAGAGGAATAACCCCGCATTTTCAATTTGATGTATGAGCTTCAGACCATCCAGCGACCTTCAGCGTCTTTATTGATAGGGGCTAGAGCCCGATAAGGACGCCATGGAGGTCAACACCCGATGGGTGAAAAAGAAAACAAGCCGTTTCAGCTCACGTTCAATGGATTTCTCAAAGTCGATTTCCAAGGATCGCGAGTCACCTCGGATGGCGGTCTGATTCTCGTTCGCGAACTGGATGAACGACTCGGACTCGGGAAGCTGATCGACGAGCATCTCAGCGACTCGCGACAAGGCTTGAACAAGAAGTTCCCGCTGGCCGATCTGCTGCGGCAGTCGGTCTACAGCCGACTCGCTGGCTACGAGGACCTCAATGACGCCGTTCGAGTATCCGCCGATCCGACCTTTCGCTTGATCGGCTCGAAGAGGAACTGGGATCGCGGAGCAGCCTTGACCTCGACGCTGCATGGCTTCGAGACGGAGATGCTGGCGAGCGAAGAGAACTTGCTGGGGCTGATGGCAGTGAACCGGGAGCTGGTCGCGCAAGCCGAAGCTCCCGACGGTTCAGACCGCGTGGTGCTCGACATGGACTCCACGGAGAGCCCCGTCCACGGCCAACAGGAAGGCAGTGCCTACAACGGCCATTTTGAGTCCCTCTGCTATCACCCGCTGTTGCTGTTCAACCAGCACGGCGACTGCCTAGGCGCGAAGCTGCGTCCCGGCAACGTGCACAGCGCCGAGGACTGGGACGAGCTGCTACTGCCGGAGATCGAACGACAACAGGCGGAGGGCAAACAGGTGACGTTCCGCGCCGACGCCGCCTTCGCCAAGCCCGAGATCTACGAGGCGATGGAGGAGCGCGGCGTGGACTACGTGATTCGCATCCCGGCGAACAAGAGCCTGGAGCTGGAGATCGAGGACATCCTGTTTCGGCCACCGGGCAGGCCGAACGCCAAGCCCCTAGTGCGCTACAAGAGTTTTCGCTATCAGGCCGAGAGCTGGTCGAAGGCAAGGCGAGTTGTCGCCAAGGTCGAGCATCACCAGGGCGAACTATTCCCGCGCGTCGGATTTGTCGTGACGAGCATGAGCTTGCCGAGCCGCTCGGTCGTGCGGTTCTACAACAAGCGCGGCACGGCGGAGCAGTGGATCAAAGAAGGCAAACAGGCCACGCACTGGACCCGCTTGTCGTGTCACCGCTTCCGAGCCAACGAGGTACGGCTGCAACTCAGCGTGCCGGCCTACAACCTGGGCAACCTGTGGCGGCGGCTAGGGCTGCCGCAGCGAATCAAAAGCTGGTCGCTAACGAGTTTGCAACACAGGTTGATGAAGACCGGCGGTCGGCTGGTCAAGCATGCTCGCTACTACTGGTTGCTGCTGGCGGAGGGGCATCTGAACCGGCGGCTGTTCGGTGACATGCTGCATAGGATCTGGGCGCTGCCTGTGCCGGGTGGGTAGCGTTGCCCGGGCGAGGATCAACAGTTTTTGGCTCCAAAAAGGTTTCGCAGGGAGCAGTGTCGGCCGGAGCGCCGTTCAGTCCGCTCAATCAACGTCTGTGAGCGGACGGACGAGCCCTGGCGCCTACCGGCGGAGGTGATGTGCAGGGTTCAGCGCGAAAAGACGTGGTATTCGGCGCAGCGGGGGTGTATCCTGTGACCGTGCCAGGGCCAAAATGGAAATCCTGGATAACAACTGTGATCCGGAACCCGGCGGCGGCGTACAACTCCTCCCACTGTTTCCTGGTTCGCTCTTTCCCCCGGATGGAGACCATCATATGCACGTCCAGAAACTTCGCCGGAGTCGCGCCGGTGTCGCCCATGGGGGGAAGGACGG
The DNA here is from genome assembly GCA_965238125.1 of Bryobacterales bacterium. Lineage (GTDB taxonomy): Bacteria > Acidobacteriota > Terriglobia > Bryobacterales > UBA6623 > UBA6623. Next base: position 4,641,254 of record OZ250179.1, read on the forward strand.
AATCCACGCAGATCAGCCGTCCGTCGCCCTCCATGCTCTGATGACAGTTCCGCAGAAGTTGAAGGCAGTGCGCGTCATCCCAATCATGAATGATGTGTTTGAGTATGTAGGTGTCGGCCGGCGGCACCGACGCGAACATGTCTCCACCGGCATATTCGAGCCGCTCGGCGATCTTCGGATCGGATACCGGAACGTTTTTCCGCGCCAGAGGGATCAACTCGGGCGCGTCCAGCAACACTCCGCGGAGATTCGGATATTTTTCCAGCAACGCCACCACAAGGTGGCCAAAGCCGCCGCCGACGTCAACGGCCTTCCGAACTCCGGCAAAATCGCAGTGCTCCAACACGCCGCGCATCGAATTGAGGCTGTTCGATTTCATCGCCTCCCCGAAAGTCTCCATCTCTTTCGGATTCGCTTTCAGGTAATCCCACCACTCCATGTCGAATACCTGTCGTGCTTGCGGCTCACCGGTCCGGATTGCGTCCGCAAGCGGAATCCACAGCTTTAATTGAGTGCCCGCGATCTCTTGCGCCAGGACTTTGACGGATGCGGGCGAGTCGCTGGTCAACACGTCGGAAAGCTTGGTATGCCCGAACCTTCCGTCCGCGTCCTCGGTGAATACACCCACGGCGGCGCACGCGCGCAGCACGCGTTCCAGAGCGTCCGCGTTAGCTTCGATGCCGCCGGCGACCAGTTCCGCAGCGCTCATTGGACCGTTTTCCTTCAGCGCGTCGGGAACGTCAAGACGGGATACATCCGAGACCGCTCGCGCGACCCAACCTCCCATGACCATCTGCATGATAATTGCCTCGGGCGGAAGCGTCTGCGTTGCAGGACTTGTGGGTTGCATGTCAATTCTCCAGTCAAAGTTCAGTAGCTTCTCATCAGAGCCGCCCGCCCTCCATTTCCTCTAAGCGAACGACCGAGGCAAGGTAATGGACCCAGCTACGCCCGAGGGCACAGTGAGGGACATAAGTAGACGCCCAAGTGTATCGTAAATATGCACCTCACACGGTTGCGCCTAGATGACGGCGTATCCGGGAGCTATCCCGCCGCCAGCGCATCGCTCTGGCCTCTAGCCCGCTTTTCTCATCGCGTGGCGAGGCAAAGTGCATGAGAGGCCCGTCAGTACAAGGCGCGCGCCGCTTGACGAGCGGAGGCGTACTTGAACAGTACGGTGAGCACGGCGAGCAAGCGCAACGAAGTAATGGCGGGCCTATCGTGTGCTTTGCCCGTCAGGCGGTGAGAAATGCGGGCTAGCGCAGCTTCGCAGCGATTCTTCGCGTTTGACCGCATTGTGCAAACGAGCGGTTTTGCAACAGATCGGCGACTGCCGGGTTTCCTGGGTTTCCCGCATTGCAAAAAGGTATTGCATTACTGGTTCGATTGGCGATACCTTTGTGCAATGCTGATCGGCTACGCCAGGGTTTCCACCGACGACCAGCGCACCGCCGCGCAAGTGGCGGCGCTGGAACCAGGATTTCCATTTTGGCCCTAACACGGCGACAGTTCCCCGGTGGAGCATGCAATCGAGATCTTCCAGGCCGCGGGCAGGCGGGAACTCTTATTGAGTCTCGCAAAATAAAGTGACACCTTTTTGGGGTACGTACGTCTTTGTATGTATGGGAAATACAAAAGGCGTACGGCGGGATTTCGAGGCCCTGGAGAAGCGCCGTTTCAAAGCGATCCGGTTGGTCGAGCAAGGCTGTAGTCAGTCCGAGACAGCGAGGCGATTGAAGGTCGCGCGGCAAAGCGTCAGCGAGTGGCTGCGACGATACCGGCGTGACGGCGAAGCCGGGTTGCGCCAGGCCGGCCGCGCCGGCCGTAAGCCGCTGTTGGACGCCGCGCAGCTCGAACGCCTCGAGGCGTTGCTGCTGGAAGGCCCCGAGGCGCACGGCTTCCCGACGCCGCTGTGGAGCTGTCCGCGGGTCGCTCGTCTGATCGGAGACGAGTTCGGCGTGCGCTATCACGAGGGCCATGTCTGGAAGATCCTGCGGGCGCTCGGTTGGAGCCCGCAACGGCCCGTCGGCAAAGCGCGGGAGCGCAACGAAGAGGCCATCCGCGGCTGGCAGCGCAAGACTTGGCCGGCCATTAAAAAAAAGCCCGCAAAGAAGAACGTACGATCGTCTTCATCGACGAAAGCGGATTGAGTCAGAAGCCGCATCGTTGCCGCACCTGGGCGCCGCGCGGCGAGACACCGGTGTTGGAGTTCAACTTCAACTGGGACAAGCTGTCGGTGTCGGCCGGGCTGACGTTGCGCAACTTTTACTTCCGGCTCTATCCCGGCGCGATCGGCGAGCTGGAGGTCATCGACTTCCTGAAGGCTTTGGTGCGCCACATCGACGGCCCACTGCTGATCGTCTGGGACCGGCTGCCGGCGCACCGCAGCCGCCTGGTGCGGGAGTTCATCCAGCTCTCCGAGGATCACATCGCAACGGAGTACTTGCCGCCCTATGCGCCGGAGTTGAACCCGGTGGAATACATTTGGGCGTACTGGAAGCAGCACGAGTTGCCCAACGTCTGCCCGAAGGACTACTGGGAACTCGACGAGCGCGCCCGCAAAGCGCTGCGGCGAATGCGCCGCAAACCGCGCTTGATTACCGCTTTCTGGAAACAGTCTTCTCTTTGTCTCGATTGACAGTATATTATGCGAGATTCAGTAGGCCGATCAGATAAACCTTCACACCGTCGCGAGGAGTGTCACCGTCGACCTGACGGTAACGGAACTCGAACCAGGGCCGATCGAGTTGCGAGAGATCGCCCAAGAACTTCGTCGGCAGCACGAAGGCGTCCTCCCCTCGGCTCCCGGTACCGCTGTCAACAAGCTTGAGAAATCTCTCGGACTGATGACCCGGCCCGTCGAGAACCAGGCCGGAATCGACCGCGCCCACGCCGGCTCCCTCGATGCCCAAGGCGGGGTAGTTGCGGGTCCAGCCGTCGAAACCCCTCTCGAAATCGGAAAACAGCAAGGCGTTGGGCGACCCGGAGGGCGGGTCCGGCGGTTCGCCGCTGAACGAGAAATTGTCAAGATCGTCGGTCTCCGATTCGGGTGATTGATCGCCGCTCAACTCAACGCGGCGCAAGTCGGCCAACACGTCTTCGAAGCTCTCGTCGCCGAAGACTCGTACCCACTCGGCTTCGTCGAGTTCGGCGACATAGTGTTCCCACTCCCCCGACACCGGCAAGGCGTCCGCCGCCCAGCGGTAAGCCCCCGCGCTGCTGACCAGCCGCAACGAAACGGGGATGACGGCCCCGACGCCCGAGGTGTGGCGGAAGTCGAATTCGAAAGTGGCGTTCGTAAACCGCGAGAAATCACCGACGAACTTCGCCGGGGCCACAAGGGCGTCAAGCACCGTGCCGCCGCCCTCGAAAAAGCGCAAGAATCCACCCGGGTCGGTGACCGGCTGCGAGCCGAATTCACCCAACGTGGCGCCGGGCAGATCGGACGCCGGATAGTTGCGCCTCCAACCTTCGTCGCCCAGCGCGCCGAAGGTCGAAATAATGAACGTCGTGCGTAGTTCGTCGATTTCCGCCGTCGCCATGATCGTGCCGGTGATTTCGACGTCCAGCGTCTTTACCAGCAAGGCGATGTGGTAGATGCCGGTTTGAAGCGGCGGGTCGGAGGCGGCATCCGCCTCAATCATCTCAATGCCGCTTGCCGGGGTCGAACTCGCGTAGTCCGCGATGATCGTCTCGCCCTGCTGCTCGGGCGGCAAGGCGAAACGCACGTAGAGGTCCAGGTCGTCAGAGGGGTTGTCGGTTTCGATTTCGACCGTGAGCTTGCGGCTTCCCGGCAGAGCGGTGAACGTCAAATTGCCGAGAAGGGTTTCCTCGGATTGCGCTTCGATGGCGAACTGATGTCCGACTCCCGAGTAGAGCTCGGAAGCGGTGAGAACCAGTGGCTCGGCGACGACAAGCGCGCTCAAGGTGAGGACCACAAACATCGACCCAAATCGCACCAAAACCCCCCGGTGTAGGCTTGAAACTACAGTAACACGGGACGCGAATCCGAAAACCCTGTTTCTGTGGTTTTACGCACGGAAGCCGCAGCATCGGCCCGGACGCATCAGGCGGCGCTCGCCACTCTCAGGATAGGGTGTGTTTAACAAGGTTCAGCATGACCAGGTCGGCCGGCCGGAACCTCATCTTGGTGATGGCAGGAATGGATTCCATCTCGTCGAGCACGTGATGAGCAAGCAAGGCGCGCAGCTCGTCGGGGCTGACCTCGAGCACGCGAGCGGCTTCATCCACCGTGTACTCGTTCTTACCCGGAGACAAGCGGAGTGCTAGCGAAGCTGCTTCCACAGTGTCCATCACTGAATCCGAACACGATTGTATGATGTCGCCGCGGGGCGGCCCATCCGAGAAAGCGCCTATTTCATCGGGGGTGTTACCCGATTTTCACTACGGGCCGGCACTATGGAGGGTGATACGTCAAGCGTCGGAAATCGTACTCTTCCCATCCGGCTTCAAGCCCATAGGGGGCAGGGATGGGAGGCGGGGAAGAGATTCCGGTGTTTCGTAGGGCCGCCGCCGTGCAAGACTTCGGACAAGCTGCTGAGAAGGCCTCGGGATTCACCCGAGCAAGGTACCACTACTCAAATAGGAATCTCCACGTAAGGACGACTAAGGTATGGGTAACGGCCGCCGCCGGGACGCTGTTGTGAGCAGCGTAGGCACGCCCATAAAACCACCCGGCAACGGCCGCGACGGCCGCAAATTCCCAATTTGGGAATCCCCGCCGCCCCAAGTGAGCCGCGCCGAACAGCACCGAGGTAAACAATTGTGCCGCCCATGGTGAGATACCGCGCCGCGCCACGAGGTTTTGGATCAAGCCCCGAAAGTAAAGCTCCTCCCCCAGACCTATGACCAAATAGACCCCCAGCATATTCCCGACCACCATGGGGACATATGTCCAATGGTCAATCGGCGTGGGATTCCATCGGACAAACCCGGTGGCCAAAGCGAGCGGAATCCCGACGGGGAGAAACAACAGATAGTTCTTGCATCCGGTTTTGAGGTCGGTGAGCGACACCTTGAAACGGAATCCGGTGCCGGAAACTTTGCGGATCGATAGGAAGACGATTGCCCCCAAAGGGACCAGCATGATTTTGCCCAACACATCGAGCCTTGGAATGTCGGGATGGGGGCTGACGTAGATGTCACGAAAAAGCGTACTCACGCCGCTGACCATCGGGTAGGCCAATGCCGCCAGAACCACGGTGTCGGCGACTCTGAGGCGCTCGTCGCGGGGACGCAAGAACACGAAAAACGCCGCGATCAAACCGTACAGCAACGCAAGCTTGGCCGCCGAGACAAGGGAAAAGACTCCGCTGGGGATCGAGTAGATCAGGTAAGGCGCCACCGAAGCCGTCCACGCCAGGGCCGCGATTTGCTTTGCCGAGAAACGTTGTTCCAGGCGGGCTCGTGCCTTCGGGAAGCCTGGGACCAGATACACTGAGGCTTCCAACAGGAAGGCGGCGGCTATCGGAATCGCCACCAAAGCCGGGATGTCGTGCCGAACGGCATAGACCGAGGCGGCGATAACGAGACCGCTCTGGAGCAACAGCAAAGTGAGACCGAAGCCGCGTAGGGACACGCGGTCGGATGCGTTGAGCGTCTCCGGCAAGTAATTATGTTACTTAACACAGGCTTGCGGTCGCGTTCGACCTTCCCCAGGACAACAGTGCGTCTTCTTCTTGCTGTTGTCTGCGCCGGCGTGGTCGCCCTCGCGCAGCAGAAGCCGCCTCGCGGGCTGCCGCGACAAATCGCGGCCAACGGCAGCCGCTTCGAGAAAGAATTCCAAAACTACACCTACCGACAGCGGTTCTCCTTCACCGAGATCGGCCGGCGAGGGGCGCCGATGGGTTTCTACCGCGAGGTGCGCGAGATTTTCTTCACTCCCGAGGGGCAGCGGAGCGAACGCTTCGTCGGACGTCCGGTGGAAAACCTGAAACGCCTGCGGTTAACCGAGGAAGACTTTCGTGATCTGCGCGAGGTCCAACCCTTCGTGCTCAATCAGGACAATCTTTGGATGTACCGCCTGACGTACAAAGGCATCGAGAAACTCGGCGCGAAGCTGTGTTTCGTCTATCGCCTGCAACCCAAGCAAGTTCTTGCCGGCCGGCGGCTTCTGGATGGGTTGATCTGGGTCAGCCGCGAGGATCAACAATTGGTCCAAGTGAGCGGCAAGCCGGTTCCGCAAATCTACCGTCACGGCGTCGAGAACCTATTCCCGAACTTCATCACAATCTATGCCCCGGTCGATGGGCAATTCTGGTTTCCGCTGAAAACCGAAGCCGCCGACGTTCTGCCGTTCAAGACGGGATCACAAGCGATTCGCTATTCGATCAGCTATGAGGACTACCGGCGGTTCACGGTTGAATCGAACATTGAGTTCGAGCAGGACGAAGAAATCGTCGAGCCGTAGCGGCCGGGCGGGTTCGTTTGGATTTTTTTGGTTTGAGGGTTGCCCGGGGGGTGCTGGAGGCGGTGATGGGTAGAGAGGTTATTGGGAGCGAGCGAGGCGGCGGGGCTCCATTGAAGATTTCGGTGCGTGATGTGAGGCGTTCATTCCAATAGCTTTAGGTTGATCTTGGGTTCGTTTCGTATTCTTTCGTGTGGGCGGCTGCCGGGGCCTTCCGCGCGCCGATCTTCCACCGGCCTTTCAGGGCTCGCCCGAGGGGCATTCGCTTTGGACAGCCTCCGTCTTTTCACCATTTCTTCACGGGCCTCCAGGCCCCAGGCCGACCTCGGCGTGTTTCGCCGGCAGAAACTTGTCGGTCATGCCGGCGATGTAATCGCAGACCACGCGATGGGGCGGTTCCTCGCTGATGCGGCTTTGGTAAGACTCGGGCAGCAGCTCGGGCCGCTCCATGAACCGCCGGAACAACTCGGCGACCTGGCGGTCCGTTCGGAAACGAGCGGCTTCGATCTCGGCGGATTGGTAGACCTCGCGCGTCAACAGGGTCTTGAGTTGCCGCGAGGCGTCGGCGGCAGGCCCTTCGAGACACGCTATCCGGGAGGCTGTTTGGCGAACATCGTCGGGGCATTGCACGGCGGCTTGTTCGGCCGCCCGGCGAGTCCCGTTGATCAACCCGGAAACCAAGGTGTCGAGTAAAGCCCGCAAGGCCTCGCGAAACCACAGGGCGTCGGAGGCGGAGGGATACCGGGCCCGGGCTTCGCTCATGCAACGGTCAAACAAGGCCACCTCGCGGCACACGAGAGACGGGTCAAGCAGTCCGGCATCGACGGCGTCGTCGAGGTCGGCCGTGTTGTAGGCAATTTCGTCGGCCGGATCGATCAATTGAGCTTCGAGCGGGGGGCGCTCGTCGAGCCGATACTCGGCAAGATCGGGAAAGCGATCGGGTTCGTAGTCGCGGGAGTGTTTCACGATGCCTTCCCGCACTTCGAACGTCAGGTTCAGACCGGGAAACGCGGCATAGCGCTGCTCGAAGGTTTCGACGACGCGCAGCGCATGCAAGTTGTGATCGAAGCCCCCGCCGTGGCGCTGCATTTCGCGGTCGAGGACGCGTTCCCCGGAATGCCCGAAAGGCGGGTGCCCGAGATCATGACAAAGCGCCAGGGCCTCGACGAGGTCTTCGTTGAGTTCGAGCGCCGAAGCGACTGTGCGGGCGATTTGCGCAACCTCGATCGTGTGCGTGAGTCGGTTCCGAAAATGGTCGGAGTCGGGAGAAGTGAAAACCTGCGTCTTGTGTTCCAGGCGACGAAAAGCGCGGGAATGGATGATGCGATCGCGGTCGCGCTGATAGGGATTGCGGTAGGCGTGCGCGGTTTCGGGGTGACGACGTCCCCGGCTTTGGTTCGAAGGGAAACGGAGGTGGGAGAGCATGGGAGGAGGGCGGCGCTCCCGGTCGCTCGTCTAGGAGCCCTCGAGCTCTCGGAGCAAGGCGGAAGCCGCCGCGCTCGCCGGACCGGAACTCGCGCGAACTTCCTCGAGCAAGGTTTTCGCGGTTTCCGGATCGGTCTCGCTCAGCAATCGCGCGTAAGCGAGTTGCGAGCGTTGCTTGGGAACCAACTTTGTGGGGTTATCGATGAGATGCTTGTAATGCCGAGAGGCCTGCTCCTGTTGCTCTTCCTGCGCGTAGAGATCGGCCAAGGCCAGCCGGACCAGTGCCACATACTCCCCGTCGCCTCGGTTCGACAGCGCTTCCAGGCGGGTCTTGGCGTCGTGCGATTTCTCTTGTTCGAGGTCGAGCAAGGCCAAATAATAGCCGGCGGCGATTTCCGGCTCACCCCCGGCGTGGTCGGCAATGACTTTTTCGAATTGCTCGCGTGTATCGCGAAAGCGCGCTATGGTCGTGGGGAACGTAATGGAGGCAAGCTGCTGTTCAGTGTCGACCTTGCCGTGGTACATCTCGATGCCTTTTTGCAGCGCGGCGCGGGCTTCCCGCCGATTTGCTTCGCGGTACCCCGTCCAAACCAGCGCGGCAACAACCAGAAGAACAGCTCCGCCGCCCCCGAGCAGCAATTCCCGCCGGTGCGAGGAGACGAAAGCAACTGACTGGCCGACCTCTTGGACGAAGCGGTCTCGCTTGAGTTCCTTGCGAGATATCTTAGCCATGATCTACCGCGGCGAAAACCACGAGGCCCAGCCGTGGGCGGAACGAACAACAATAGGGCCAAACAGACTGTGCGGACCAGGGATTGCCCTAGTGGATCATGCTATCAACGAGGGAAAACCGTGTCAAATTCGCTTCGCTTGGGGCGCGACCGAATGCTGGAGAATAGACGGCGTCGGCGCAAGAGAGAGGCGTGGAAGGCGGTCCGCGAGTCCTCGAGAGCGGGCTTGGGGCCGGCAGCCGAAGAGCGCGGTCTGCGGGCGGTTCACGGCGGTTTAGCGAGCTGGGGTCGGTGCGGCCCATGCCGCCGGATGTGTCGCTCGGGCGTTCGGACCCATCATCGGTCGCTGTTGTGAACCAAGACAGGCCGATTCGGTGGTTTGTTTGACAGCGCGCCGCGGCCAAGTTAGCATTGAATGCAAACCCTCCGATACGCGCTCGTAGCTCAGCTGGATAGAGCGTCTGGCTACGGACCAGAAGGTCGGGAGTTCGAATCTCTCCGGGCGCGCCATTGTTTTCAATGAGTTGGATGCTTTTGAGCCGCTTCCGGTCGAGGACTAGAAGCCACCGGGTTGAAAACTGTATCCACTTGGTCCACGGCCGCCCTCGAGACCCGCGGCGGCAGGTGGGGTAGGTGTTCCCTGCCAAAGAGATGCCGGCATGCCCACGTAGGCTCATCGCGATTCGGAAGTGGATTGCCTGCGTGAGAAGAGGGTTTCGGGCTGCGTTGAAGATCTTGGAATCGCACGCGCGGAACGTTCTCTCAGCCGGAAGCAAATTATTTTCGACCCACCCCTGGAGTGTGGTGGTCTTCGCACAGCCCGTCCGGCCGATAAGGACTGTGCGGCGGGAAAGAAACACACAACAAAACACCCGCGGCTGACACAAGGAGGTGTCCCGATGAGATCACTCGCTCGTATCCTCGTGCTGACGGCTGTGCTGACGCCGCTTCTGAGCGGACTGACCGTGAAGGTCAAGGAACTCGACCCCCGCAAGGGAAAAGTCGTCCTGCTGCTTCCGATGCACTCGACCATGATCGAGGCCCAGGTCCTCTCCCAAGGCGATCCCATCCGGCTCGAACGCAATCAGTTCTACGAAAGTAAATTACTGTCCGACGGGCATCGCGGCGATCAGAACATGCTGCGCATCAAGATTCCGCACGAAAAGCCGGCTCGGTTCCGGATTCGCAAGATCCATTTCATCGTGCGGTGAGGCGGGCCGACAGCGACCGCGCTCGTTGGTCCCCGGCCGGGCAGGGTGGACCGACGCTCTTCGCGGTGGGGCAGGCCTCCAGGCCTGCCCTTTGCCGGCCCCGCGGGCTGTGATCGCCCCTGTTACCCTACGGCCATGATCACCCGCAGAAACCTTTTCCAGGGCTCTCTGGCAACCGTGTCCGCAGCGGCCCTTCCCGCCGCGCCGGCTCCCGCTGAACCTGCGGTCGACATCGCCGTCTCCAGCGCGAACGGTATCGCTTGCTGCGAGAAGACCGTCGACATGCTCCGTGCCGGCGAAGACACTCTGGATGCGGCTGTCGCCGGCGTCAACATCGTTGAGCTCGACCCCGATGACACCAGCGTCGGTTACGGCGGGCTGCCCAACGAAGAGGGCGTCGTCGAGCTCGATGCCTGCGTCATGCACGGCCCCACGGCGCGGGCCGGATCCGTTGCTTCGTTGCGCGGCATCAAAACGCCTTCCAAGGTCGCCCAACTCATTTTGGAGCGCAGCGACCACGTGATGATGGTCGCCGAGGGAGCGCTGCGTTTCGCCAAAGCCCACGGGTTCAGAGAAGAAGACCTGCTCACCGACCGCGCCCGGCTGGCCTGGCTGACTTGGAAAGAATCCCGGGGCGGCAACTGGGGGCCCGGCCTCGACGCGCTGGAACCCGACGGCGGTCAAGCCCTGTTGCGACGTTTCCCCGGTAGCGAGCCCGATCGGCTCGCCTGGGCACGAGACGTGGCGGCCAATCCCCCCACGGGCACGATCACTTGCCTCGCGCTCAATCGCCGAGGAGAAATGTCGGGAGTGACGACAACCAGCGGCCTGGCCTGGAAGATCCCCGGGCGCGTCGGCGACTCGCCCATCATTGGCGCCGGCGTTTACGTGGACCAACAAGTGGGCGCCGCCGGCTCGACGGGCCGAGGCGAAGAGAATATTCGCATTTGCGGCGCGCACACGGTTGTCGAAAACATGCGCCGCGGGCTCGGACCCGAGCAGGCCTGCCTCGATGCGTTGCGGCGGGTTTCACACAACTATGGGGATCGGCGGGATAAGCTCGTGTTCGGGTTGAAATTCTACGCCCTGAGCAACGAGGGGGAATTCGGGGCGGCGTCGCTTTGGAGCCGTCAGGAAGGCATGGGCGGAAAGAAGGGGAGGCGAGAGCGTTTCGTGGTCAACGACGGTTCCGGAAGCCGTCACGTCGAAGCGGCGTATCTTTGACGAGCGCGGGTGAAGAGGGGATAGGGACGGGACGGGGTCGCCGTGGGTTGGAGCGGGGTTAGGTCGGTCGACGACAAACACGAGTGTTGGTCGCTATTGGGGCGCCGGACGCTTGAACCCGCATTTTCAATTTGATGTATGAGCTTCAGACCATCCAGCGACCTTCAGCGTCTTTATTGATAGGGGCTAGAGCCCGATAAGGACGCCATGGAGGTCAACACCCGATGGGTGAAAAAGAAAACAAGCCGTTTCAGCTCACGTTCAATGGATTTCTCAAAGTCGATTTCCAAGGATCGCGAGTCACCTCGGATGGCGGTCTGATTCTCGTTCGCGAACTGGATGAACGACTCGGACTCGGGAAGCTGATCGACGAGCATCTCAGCGACTCGCGACAAGGCTTGAACAAGAAGTTCGCGCTGGCCGATCTGCTGCGGCAGTCGGTCTACAGCCGACTCGCTGGCTACGAGGACCTCAATGACGCCGTTCGAGTATCCGCCGATCCGACCTTTCGCTTGATCGGCTCGAAGAGGAACTGGGATCGCGGAGCAGCCTTGACCTCGACGCTGCATGGCTTCGAGACGGAGATGCTGGCGAGCGAAGAGAACTTGCTGGGGCTGATGGCAGTGAACCGGGAGCTGGTCGCGCAAGCCGAAGCTCCCGACGGTTCAGACCGCGTGGTGCTCGACATGGACTCCACGGAGAGCCCCGTCCACGGCCAACAGGAAGGCAGTGCCTACAACGGCCATTTTGAGTCCCTCTGCTATCACCCGCTGTTGCTGTTCAACCAGCACGGCGACTGCCTAGGCGCGAAGCTGCGTCCCGGCAACGTGCACAGCGCCGAGGACTGGGACGAGCTGCTACTGCCGGAGATCGAACGACAACAGGCGGAGGGCAAACAGGTGACGTTCCGCGCCGACGCCGCCTTCGCCAAGCCCGAGATCTACGAGGCGATGGAGGAGCGCGGCGTGGACTACGTGATTCGCATCCCGGCGAACAAGAGCCTGGAGCTGGAGATCGAGGACATCCTGTTTCGGCCACCGGGCAGGCCGAACGCCAAGCCCCTAGTGCGCTACAAGAGTTTTCGCTATCAGGCCGAGAGCTGGTCGAAGGCAAGGCGAGTTGTCGCCAAGGTCGAGCATCACCAGGGCGAACTATTCCCGCGCGTCGGATTTGTCGTGACGAGCATGAGCTTGCCGAGCCGCTCGGTCGTGCGGTTCTACAACAAGCGCGGCACGGCGGAGCAGTGGATCAAAGAAGGCAAACAGGCCACGCACTGGACCCGCTTGTCGTGTCACCGCTTCCGAGCCAACGAGGTACGGCTGCAACTCAGCGTGCGGGCCTACAACCTGGGCAACCTGTGGCGGCGGCTAGGGCTGCCGCAGCGAATCAAAAGCTGGTCGCTAACGAGTTTGCAACACAGGTTGATGAAGACCGGCGGTCGGCTGGTCAAGCATGCTCGCTACTACTGGTTGCTGCTGGCGGAGGGGCATCTGAACCGGCGGCTGTTCGGTGACATGCTGCATAGGATCTGGGCGCTGCCTGTGCCGGGTGGGTAGCGTTGCCCGGGCGAGGATCAACAGTTTTTGGCTCCAAAAAGGTTTCGCAGGGAGCAGTGTCGGCCGGAGCGCCGTTCAGTCCGCTCAATCAACGTCTGTGAGCGGACGGACGAGCCCTGGCGCCTACCGGCGGAGGTGATGTGCAGGGTTCAGCGCGAAAAGACGTGGTATTCGGCGCAGCGGGGGTGTATCCTGTGACCGTGCCAGGGCCAAAATGGAAATCCTGGTTTAGGGGTGCTAGGGGTTCTGGCGACGGTACCGATGACGGCCGTCGAGCGGGGAAAGACCTTTATCGGGGGCAGGGCGACGGTGATCAGCGATATATCCAAGCACCCACGCACCCCTAGGACCAGTATTAAATGCAGTTCGTCTGCTATGGCCGCACAAGAGACCGTAACGTAGTCTACGGTTCCCGATTGTATACGGTAAATATATTCTTAACCCCGGGTCAACTCGATTCAGGCAGTCAGCTCTTGTTATCACCTCCACGTTCCCCCCCCGTTATGCAGAATTTCAATTCATTACATCGTTGCCCGCGAGGAGCGCATGCGTCTTCGGACTACTGCGCCTCCGACAATCCGTTCGACTTTTTGCCTCTCGTAGGGCGGGATCAGTACGTCATCCGCTCCACCCTCCAGGATGTCTGTTACGCCGCCGTCTACCGCGGGTATACAGACGACTAGGGAGGTGGGCAATTGCGCCTGCAAGATTTCCTGGCGAATCATCCACCAACTCCCATCGTTGAGCGAGAGGTCGGTCACTACGACATCCGGAGGAGGTCGACGTTCAAAGAAGCACCTGGCCTCCTTACAACCAACAGCCGTCAACAGCTCCGAAGAGCAAGCATCGAGGTGCTCGAGGACCTGGACTCGACGTTGTCGATTCATTTTGAATTACCTGGTAGACTGCCTCAAGCTCGAGGAACCGGTAGGAAACCCATGTCCCCAAAGTCAATTCTTAGTAGAGGCCCGATCCTTGCCGTCGCCATCGTCAGCCTCTCGATTACACTTCCCGCCCAGAATCCGATGTCGCTGGTCACGCATGTACAGGCCAAGCCGGAGGGTTCTTCGACGCTAGCGGATCTAGTCCGGGCCCACATGGTACCGGGTTACGAGAAGTCAGGCACCGTGCTTCACACCTGGCGTGTCCCTTCGCTCGGCAAGCACCATCGCTACATGCTCGTCGAGCCTATCCAGTCGCTGAGCGTGCTAGACAAGACGCCACCTTGGATGGAGGCGATCGGTCCGACTCGGGCACAACGATTTTTCAGGCAGGTCCACCGACACGCCTTGACCGTACGCGGCGAAGTTTACGTTGGCCGACCGGATTTGAGTTACCTGCCGAGGGGTAAATTTGATTTCAAGCTGGCCATGCTTGTTGAAGTCGTCGCGAAGGTCGGCGTTGGGTCAAGAATTGAGGAGATGCTCCGCACAGAGATCGTACCCGCTTACAAGGCGATGAAGCGCGGATTTGCGACCAATCAAGTCTCAATTGGCGGCAACACCAACCAATGGGTCTTCTTTGTAGAACTCGAAAAGATGGCCGACCTCGACGGTGGACCGTTTTTGGCGCGTGAATGGGGGCCGGAGCAGTTCGGCCAGTGGACTCAGTCGCTGTCGGAACTCTTCACCCATGAATCGCAACAGTCCGTTGCTGAACTCATCCCAGACCTGAGCGTGATGGGCGAGTAGGCGCTCGGCCCAGAGCCTTCTAGATTTGGCTCTCGGGGCCTGAGGAACCAAGTGAGCCTTCCCGGTCTCGCTGATCCTGCAACAATCTGGATTGAGTTTGAAGGGAAGGTGGCGACTCATTCCCAGCTAACGTCCCGTCCGGCGTTTTCTTTTTGTAGGTAGTCCGTCAGAGGTGCGAAGTATTCGAGCATGGCTCGTGTGCTGACTTCTTCGCCGGTCTTTTCCTTGATGACCTCGCGCCAGTCTCGGGTCGCGCCGAGCCGTAGAATCTCCGACAGGAACCGCCCGACTTCTTCGTTGCCGTAGTAGTTGCAGTTCCTGGGATCCTGCTTGAGGATGTTTTTCGCGATGTAAGTGTGGAGTTGATACTTGAGAACAAAGGCGATGGCGTAGTCGTAATATTGGGCCGGGTCGTTGCTGATGTGGGTCTTGGTGCAAGCGTCGCAATTCTCCTCGCCACGCGCGTCGGGCGGCTCGATGCCCTGGAAGCGTCCGACGTACTCCCACCAGCGGCTGTTGAACTCGTCGGGGGAAAGATTCTCTTCGTAGAGATCGTGTTCGAACGAAGACATTGTTCCGGCTGAAAACGGAATGAACGCGACGGCTTCATTCAGGGCTTCGTCGAGCAGCCACTGGATTTCGTCGATTTGCTGATCTTCGGGCAACAGACCGATCTGGCGCAGGTAAGCCGGTTGGCGCGCGGCGATGCCGATGAGATCGCCAACCGCTTCGTGGAAGGCGCGGTTGGCCCCCTCTCGCAAGGTCAGAGGCACGTCGGGATTCGAGTAGGCCATGAAATAGTACACGTGGCCCAATTCGTGATGGGAGGTCTGGAACCAGCGGTAGTTCGGCTCAACGCTCATCAGCGAACGAACATCTTGCTCGAGATCGAGATGCCAGGCCGAGGCGTGGGTGTTTTTCTTGCGCGTGGCCTCGGGCGGTAACTGATAGAGGTCCGATTTTTCCCAAAAGCTTTGGGGCAATGCCCGCATCCCGAGCGATGTGTAAAAACGCTCGCCCTGCTCGACGATCCATTCCGGCGATTTGTCCTTGAATAGCGGATCGAGATCGGCGGCTTGGGTCAACCCGGGCCAGGCTTGCGCCCAACGATTGCCGATCCAATGCGCCGGGATGCGCTTGGGCGGGGGCTGTCCGTAGCGCTCGGCCAACTCGTATTTCGTCCAACAATGGAGTTGCTCGTAGAGCGGCTTGAGGTCGGTCTGGAAGCGCTCCATCATCACCATCATCTCGTCGACCTTCATGCCGTAATCGGCGACTTGGAGCGCGAAGAAAGAGTCGTAGCCCATCTCTTGGGCGACTTGATTGCGGAGGTTTCTGAGTTCGACGAGGCCGGGCTTGAGAGGCGGCCCGACTTGCTTGGAAAGCTCCCAAATACGCCGGCGCTCCGTCAGATCGCGGGAATTACGCAGGGTTTTGTCGATTTCGTTCGGCGTGACCTTTTTTCGGCAGTCCTCGCCGCGTTTGTCGGCGCAGTAGGTAAAGGTATCGAGCACGGCGCTCTGCTTGGCCTCTTGCTCGATGCGGGCGTTGACGACATCGGGGATGGTTCCGGGGTATTGCGCCGCCGAGAGCAGAATCTTTTCGAGTTGGCGAGCGGTCAGGTCGTCCAACTCGGCTTTGCGATCGAGCAGTGCCTTGGTCTCGTCGATGACGTAATTGCTGCCCGCGAAAGCTCCGAAGGCGCGGTCGGCGGCGATGCGCTCGCCGATGTGCTGATCGGTGACGTCGGTATAGGCCTTCCAACTGGCTTCGCCCGCAACCGCGTAGAGTTTTTGGGCGATGCAGTTGTACATCGAGAGGAAGCGGTCGGCGCGCTGTTGCGGGCTTTCGCCGGACGTGCAGGAAAGAGTCGCGAGAAGCGAAGTTACGAGAAGCCCGAAAAGGAATCGTCGCGTCGTCATACCCGCCTATTGTACTCGGCGGCGCCGGGCGGCCCTGTGGGAAAAGGGTAGTGCGGAATTATATAACGTTCACGTTATATTTCCAGCGGAGTTATCATCACGCACATGTTATATTTTTCGCGACACAGCCCGGTCACATCGCGGGTGGGTCGATCGAAACGGTCATGCCGGGCTGGCTCGAAACGCCTTCCACCTCGACGGCGACCGTGACCTCGCCGGTGGGCGCGTCTTGCGGCAACAAGATGTTGATTTGTTGTAGGCCGGCGAACCCCGGGGCCTGGCCGGCGTAGAGAATGCGGCGGTCCGGGATTGCCTCGGCGTTCAGCAGGACGCGCACGGGAAATAGGGCGAACGAAGCGAAGTTCGGCAGCTCGCCGGCCGGCACCGGCGGCGGCGTCGGCCCCAGACCCGTCGCCCACAAGATCAACAACTCTCCGGCGCGGACCGGGAGCGCCCCCTCAGGGAAGTCTCGACCAACCGGGTTGAAGTCGCGGTTGGTCGCCACCGCCGGCAGCGTTCCGTCGCTGCGCTCGGCCGGCCAACTAAAGAGTCCCGGCGAGACCTGCCTTACTTCGATTGTTTCGGGCGGGCTGAGAAGACTGCCCCGTCTGACCCGCACCGTGAACGTTCCTGAAAGCAGGGAACTCGGCACTTGGCAGTTGATTTGGCCGGGGGAGACAAAGTACAGCGGCGCCGCCACGCCGCTGATAGCAACCAGCACGCCGGCCAAACGCTCGGGAAGACGGCCGGCCACCAAGTCGTCGGGACGAACCACCCGCGTCTGCAGCGACAGGTCGTCCCCGAAGATCGAAATGATGGAGTTCGCCGTAACGAAGTTGTCCGGAGCGGGACGAAAACTTGCTCCGTTGACGACGCCTCCCAAGAATATCGCGGGCGCGTGGCGGCGCCCGATTTCGGCGCCGAAAAGCATCGACGCTGCGGCCGGCAGTACAACCAGCCCCAGGACCCGAAAGGGCATGGGAAGTGGCCCTTATTGTATCGAGCCGGCGGGCCGTTAGCGACCGGCGGAATCGTTCAACACAAGATGAGCCTGAACTCGGGCCCGGCCGTGCCCACGCCGGGGACGAAAAGACCGCTGTGTCGGGGGACTTCTTCCCCGGCTGTGGCGTAGGGCGCCAACTCCTCGATCTCGGACAGCAGCAATACCCGCACCCGAGAAGACGGCCATGGAGTCGGGCGAAAGCCCAAGGCGCGAAATCGGCGATCGAGAGTTTCGGGATAGCGGGCGGCCTCGACCGCGGCACGTTCTTCGCCCACGGCCATGACCTGAAAATTTGGAGTCAGGACCTCAAACCCCGCGTGTTCTTGCGCCGAGTCGGCGCCTCCCGCCAAGGTGAGAGCCGACACTCACATGAGCCGTCGAATCATGATTGCAGTTGCCGGCCTTCGGCGACGATCGTAACAGAAGGAGCACAGGGGGGCGACCGCCTTGTGCGAAGGACTCGGGGCTGGTCCTTAGGTTCGCTCTTGGTCACGGGCACCGTGCTTCCGCCGCTCTACTTCGGGCGGAGCGGCTTCATCGCATACCGCTCTCGGTTTGGGCTGTCGCGGCAGCGCCGCAAGAGTTTCTTTTCTTGGAGGCTGTTCTTATGCTAGGCTGGACAACGTGAGAGTTAAAACATGGATTGCTCTTCTTGTTTTGCTCTGCGGGGCCACGGCTTTCGCCGCCTCGCGCCGCAGTCTGCGCGCCAACAGCGAGTCGCAGGTCCTTCAAAACAAGCGGGCTGACCGCGATCATCTCTCGCGCATGAAGGACCGCGGCATGCTCGAAAGCTGGGCGCGGTTGGAATTGCTCGTGCCGGTTCCGGCCAAGACGGCGAACTTCTATATCCATCAAATCCCGGCGGAATACCGCTATGTCCGCCCCTGGGCGAAGCTCTTTCTCGATCGGATCAGCAGTCAGTTTCGCCGACGCTTCGGGCGTCCGCTGCGCATCACGAGCTTGACTCGAACGGTGCAGTACCAGAATCGATTGGCGCGGAGCAACGGCAACGCCGCCTCGCCCTACGGGGAAAAACGGTCGAGCCATTTGACCGGCGCCAGTCTCGACCTTTCGAAAAAGGGTCTCAGCAGGGCCCAGGTCGACTGGCTGCGCAGGGTGCTGCTGTCGCTTCGTCAGAAGCAGTATCTGTTTGCCGTCGAGGAATTCTATCAGCCCAACTTTCACGTGATGGTCTATCGCAACTACCCTGAGTACGTGGAAATGCTGTCGGCGCGGGCGAAGAAGCGGAGATAGACGGCGTCTCATGGATACAGAGATGGGATGAGAGGCTGGTCGCTTGGAGCCGGGAAGCGGTAGGCTACCGGCAGCAGCGCACTTCTCCACAAGGGAGGTGCAATGGATTTTTGAAAAGGAGGCGACCAGCCATGAAGAAGAATAGCAAACAACAGACCGACAAGAACCAAACCGACAAACACCAAACCAAGAAAGCCGACAGCTCACAAGCGAAGACCCGCCAACTCACCCAGCTCGAACAACAGTTGGCGCAACAACGCATCCAGATGCAAAAAGACAACGAAATTTGCGCCGTCGCCGGCGTCGACATCGGCGACAAACGTTGCTTCGTACGGCTCACCGACCTCGCCGGCGAAAGCCTCGAGGAATGCCAAGTCCCCACCCGCCCGGAGGCCTTGGATCGCTGGTTCCGCCGTTGGCCGCGGCTGCGCATTGTGATCGAAACCGGCAGCCACAGCAACTGGATTCGCCGCCGCCTGGCCGCCCTCGCCCACGACGTGCTCGTCGCCGACGCGCGGCAATTGCGTTTAATCAGCCAATCCGACTCGAAAAACGACCGCAACGACGCCTATTGGTTGGCCGAGCTGGGACGCACCAACCCGGCCCTGTTGAATCCCGTCGCGCCGCGCAAGCTCGAGACCGAACAACAACGCACGTTGTTGCGGGCGCGCGAGGCCGTGCTCGAGTGCCGCACGAAATTGAAAGGGAGTTTGCGCGGCATGGCGAAGTCGCACGGCATCCGCTTGGGCCGATGCGCCCAGAACCAATGGGTCGAGCGCGTCCGGGAGGCCTGCCCCGAGGTGTTGCACGCGGCGTTGTTGGGGGTGGCGACACAAATCGAAAGCCTCGGCGCGACGATCCGCGAATATGACAAACAAATCGTCGCGTTGGGCAAGCAATACGCAGCGGTCGAGCGGCTGCGAACGATCGGAGGGGTGGGGCCGCTGACGGCGTTGACGTTCGTGTTGGCGCTCGACAACGACCCGGGCCGCGTGAAGCGTTCGCGGCAGGTCGGCGCGCTGGTGGGGCTGCGTCCCAAGCAACGCCAATCGGGCGAGCGGTCACTGCGGCTGGGCGTGACGAAATCGGGAGATCCGCTGCTGCGGCGGACGTTGATTCAGTGCGCGCACTGGGTGCTGGGGCCGTTCGGGACCGACTCCACGCTCAGGCGCTGGGGTTTGAGTTTGGCGGCGCGCGGCGGAGGACATGCGAAGAAGCGGGCGGTGGTGGCGGTGGCGCGCAAGTTGGCGGTGCTGATGCATGTGTTGTGGGTGAAACAAGAAAACTACGATCCGCTGCACGGGCTGACGGAAACGGTTTCCCCATAAGGCAGGGACGATGAGGCGCAGTCGGCGGCAACGGTTTCGGATGAAGCAACGTGATGAGGACATCCGCGAGCCCCCTAACGGGGACTCGGCGGCAAGAAGATTCCTGTTGAAAGGAAGGGAGTAGGGGATTGGGCGGACGAAGCGAGGCCGCGGCGGAGAATCGAGATCGTGTCACGGTGACTGCGGGCTCTGGGCAGGCAGGCCGATTCTTTCGAGGATGGGTCGAAGCCGCAACAGAGAGAGCAGCGCCGAAAGACCGGACCCCAACCAGCAGAGGTCAACAACGAGACCGATAACACTGCGAATGGAAGCCCGGTCCTCAACGCGCCGCAAGGCATGAGGACCCGGGCCGGATCCGACAAACCGACCAACGCCTCCCAACGACCGCCCTTGACAAGCGACCCACCTCTCATGGAAGCCCAGAGCGCAAGCGACAGGCCAAGAGTAGGCGATCGCCAGGCGTTTCGGCATCGCGTCTCCCCGAGCTGTTGCGCATGGCAACATAAGTCTTCCGCCTGCTCGAACCATTGTGCTCTTGGGCCCGTCGCTTGCGCTCCGGGCCCTGTATCCGCGTTCTGCATTGTGTGAGCCCGCCAATTTTTTCACCGCCTCTGACGTGCGCGGCTCGGTTTGCCTAGTAGCGCACGCCGCGACGGCGTTCAGCCGCGCGCACTTCGCGCTCGTTCATTCCGAGATGGTGCGCCAGCTCGTGCCAAAGTGTGTTGTAGACGATGTCGGGGATTTCGTCGCGGCGGCGGGCGGAACGCTCGATCGGGCCTTGAAACAACGTGACGCGGTCGGGCAGGACCATGCCGTAGTGAACCGACCTTTTCAATAGCGGCACACCCTGGTAAAGGCCCAGCAGAGTTCCACCGCGGGGGACTCGGGCGGAGCGCAGTTGTTCGATGCTCGGCTCGGGTTCGACGAAAATCGCCAAGTTCGAAAATCGGTCACGGAAGCTTTCCGGAATGTCTTCCCAAGCCTGATCGACGAGTTCTTCGAATTGCTCGGGCGACATGGGTGTTTCGATGGGCGTGGTGGAGCCTGGTTGCTCCGAGGACCCCTCGCTTGCGCTCGGGGCTCTGTTTCGGGTTTCGCGGAGCCGATAGAAATCAACTCAGGTCCAGGCCGGGCAGACGGCTGGTGGAATCGCCGAAGTGCTCGGAGTGGACGCCCATGCGGTCCATCATGGTCAGGAACAGATTCGACATCGGCGTCTCTTTGCGATAGGTGACGCGTCGGCCGGTCTTGAGGAACCCGCCGCCGCCGCCGGCGATTAACGTCGGCAGGTCGTCGTGGGTGTGGTCGTTGCCGTCGGAAAGCCCCGCCCCGTAGACGATCATCGAATTGTCGAGCAACGTCGAATCGCCTTCCGGCACGGCCTTGAGCTTCTTCATCCAAGCCGCGAACTGCTCCACATGGTAGCGGTTGATTTGGACGACCTTTTCCATTCTTACCGGATCGTAACGATGGTGCGTCAAGGGATGATGGCCGTCGGAAATGCCGATTTCCCGATACGGACGCGATGTACCCTCACGGGTCACAAGGAACGTCACCACGCGGGTCAGGTCGGCTTGGAAGGCGACCGTGATCATGTCCGTCATCAGCTTGAAATGCTCGGCGAAATCCGCGGGCACGCCGTAGGGTTTGTCCATGCCGGGGTCGACTTGAACGCCGTCGGCCTCGGTTTTTTCGATTTGCCGCTCGATCGAGCGCACTGACGTTAGATACTCGTCGAGCTTGCGCCGGTCGGTGGGGCCGAGATCACCTTGGAGCTTGCGCGTATCTTCACGGACGAAATCCAGAATGCTGCGGCGGAAGCGATTACGCTGTGCGCGGGCTTCGGGGCTCAAATGAGCGTCGTCGCCGAACAAGCGCTCGAATAGGTCCTGCGGATTGAGCACCGGCGGTAACGGCTGCTTCTCGCCTTTCCAGGCAAGATTGTTCGTGTAGGCGCAGGAGTAACCCGAGTCGCAATCGCCGGCTTGGCGGGCGTCCTCGAGGCCTACCTCAAGCGAGGGTAGGCGCGTTTGTCCGCCGATTTGATTGGCAACAATCTGGTCGCAGGAGATGCCGACACTGATATCGACCGCCGACTTGCGGGGTTGGACGCCGGTCAAGTACGAACCACAGCAACGTCCGTGGTCGCCCGGTCCGTCGAGCAGCGCACGGCCGTTGTTGTGCGTCAAATTGCTCAGCACGAGCAGGTCTTTCTTGAGCGGCTCGAGCGGCTCGAGAATACGCGGCAGCGTCCCGAGCGGGCCGTCTTGCTCGGGCGTCCAGTGGCGCATGTCGATGCCGTTGGGGACATAGACGAACGCCATGCGCACGGGAGTCTTGCCGGGAAGACGGCTCGACGCAAAGGCCGGGGCCATGGCGTCGAGAACGGGCAGCGCCACGGCGGCGCCGGCGCCGCGCAGAAAAGTTCGGCGGGGAAGTGCTTTCCGGGTAATCATCGTCCGGCGACCTCTGTCGGCGTGCGGCCGATTCGTGCTGCGTCCTCCCCTCGCCGCATTTGGAAGGGGAGACTGCGCACCACTTCGTACACCAAAGACTGGAAGGGATAACCGGCGGCGTCGAGCTTGCCGGTGATCTCGGCCAGCGCCCTTCTATCATAACTCTCCAGCCCCCGCCCCAGAGCGTAAATCAACATTTTCTCGGTGACGGCACGAGCGAAGCCACGCACATCTTGCTTGAGAATCCGACGCATCTCCGCCGGGCCGGAAAAGGATTGGCCGTCGGGGAGGGTTCCGCCCGAGTCGATCGGGAAATCGCCGTCTCTGTCTCGCCAGCGTCCGATCGCGTCGTAGTTTTCGAGACCGAAACCGAGAGTGTCCATGCGATCGTGGCAGACGGCGCAGGCCGGATTGGCTCGGTGCTGTTCGAGTTGCCGCCGCAAGGTCCCGGTGCCGCCGACTTCGGCTTCATCGAGCGCGGGGACATCGGCGGGTGGGGGTGGGGGAGGTGTCCCCAGGATCGCCTCGAGCACGTACTTACCACGCAGCACCGGCGAAGTTCTGGTCGGATAGCTCGTCACGGTCAACACGGCGGCTTGCGCCAACACGCCTCCGCGCTGGTCGGTTTCGAGTTCCACTCGCCGAAATTCGGGGCCTCCGATGCCCGAGATGCCGTAATGCTTGGCAAGACGTTCGTTCAAAAAAGTGAACCGAGCATCGAGAAAATCGGACATCGGGCGGTTCTCGCGCAGCATCGCTTCAAAGAACAGGCGCGTCTCGGCCTTCATCGCTTCCCGCAAACCGGCGTCCCAGGTGGGGAATTTGTCCGGGTCGGGCGTCACGCTGCCGAGGTTGCGGGTTTCGAGCCATTGGCCCGCGAAGTTGGCGGCCAAGGCAGTCGATTTCTCATCCCCCAGCATGCGCGTGACTTGGGCATCCAAAACGGCGGGGTCGCTGAGGCGTCCGGCTTCAGCCAGGCTGAGGAGTTCGTCGTCGGGCATCGAACTCCACAAGAAATAGCTGAGCCGCGAAGCCAGCTCGATGTCGGAGACGCGGTGAATGCTGGCCGGGTCGACCGGGTTCGGGTCGCGCTCGATGCGGAACAAGAAGTGCGGCGAGACGAGCATGGCTTGGATCGCCAACTGCAGGCCCTGCTCGACGGAACGGCCTTCTCCGCGCGCTTGCTCGACAAAGCCGACCAGCGCATCCACTTCGTTCCGGCTCACCGGCCTGCGGTACGCTCGGCGGGCAAGCCGCGACAGAATTTCGCGAACACATGCTTCGCCGCTATTCGGATCGCAAACCATTACGGCATGGCGCCGCGGCGAGTCGACTTCAGCCGGGAAGGGGCCGGTGAAAATCATCGAGTCGAGGAACTTGTTTTTCTTGCGGTCGAAAATGTCCTCTTCGCAGAGGGTCTCGACGAAATCGTCGTGGACAAAGCCGGCCCGAAAAACGTGGTCGCCCGCGGGGAGATAAAGCCGCATTTCCTCGATCGTGCGGGGCCAAAAGTAGACCAGCTTGGAGGGCTTGGTTTCCACTTGCATGGAATGAAGCGGCTTGCCGTCCATCCAAAGTTTCATCTTCACCGGCAGGCTGTCGGGACGCCGCTCGCCCGGCAGGATGATGCGGACGAGATATTCGGCGCTCCATTCCACGCGGTGGGTCGCCTCGATCGTCCCCGGGCCGAGCCGCACGATCGTTTTGTCGCGGCCGCGGTAAGCGGCTTCGAGCGGTTTGTCGGGAAGAGGGTCGGCCCCAATCGCGGCGGCGGCGATGCGCTCGGCCGCGGCCATGTATTTTTCCATTAACAACGGCGAGACGGTTAGCACATCGCCGATGTTGTCGAACCCATAGCCGGAATCGTCGGAGGGAAAATCGGCTTCGGCGCGAAAGGAAACTCCCAGCAAGTCGCCGATCGTATTCGAGTACTCGTTGCGGTTCAGGCGGCGGGCGGTAACGCGTCCGGGATCGAAGGGCATGCCGCGGTCGGCACGGTCGAACGCGCCTTCCACGAAGGCAACGAAGGCGTCGATACGTTCTTGCGGGGGGCGCGCGGCGCCGCGCGGCGGCATCTCCCCGACGCTGACTTTTTGGACGATGCGTTCCCACCCGTCACGGTATTTCTCAATGGACGGGGGGTCGGCGAAAGCGCTCAAGTCGAGGCCGCCCGAGGCAACTTGTGGGTTGTGACAAGCACGGCAGGTGTCGGCCAGAATCGGGCTGACGGCGGTGTCAAAAGTCGAGTTCGTTTCCGCGGGCGCCGCCGCGACCGCCCCCAGGACCGCCCACGATGCGGCCATGAGCGCGATGAGTTGGAAAACGGCAAGCCTCATGGCTGGTTTCACTATACGACAGAGCGGTTGACGGGCTGAAGAGCAGTTGTTGGTTCGATAATTCGAGCGGGCTGACGGTATAAAGTGTAGCTATGGGTTGGTGCTCCCACGCTCGGGGCCGGTGGGCGGCGGCGCAATGTTGTTGTCTCGTGGCAATCGGCGGGGCTGACCGGATTCGGTCGGCGATTTCGCTGACCGCGCCGGTTTTCATTCTCGCTTCGGTCGTGAGTTGCCTCGCCGCCGATGCCCCTGAGCTTTCCGCCAAGCTCGACGCCGTTCTCGATCGAGCCGTGGCGGAGGGGAAGACTCCCGGGGCCGTTCTGCTCGTCGCCCGCCAAGGCGAGGTCGTCTATCGCAAAGCCCACGGGTCGCGGTCACTCGAGCCCGAGCGCCGGCCGATGGAGATCGACACGATCTTCGACTGCGCCTCGTTGACCAAGGTGCTGGTCACCGCGCCGGCGGTGATGATGCTGGTCGAGGAAGGCCGCCTGCGTTTGATCGATCGCGTCACGAAGCACCTGCCTGAGTTTTCAGGCGGCCAGTCGCCGATTACCGTCAAGCAACTGCTGACGCACTTTTCCGGTCTGCGCCCCGACGTCGATCTCGAACCCGTTTGGTCCGGCTATGAGACCGGCATTCAAAAGGCCTACGAAGAGGTTCCGATCGTCGAGCCGGGTTCGCGGTTTATCTACAGCGACATCAACTACATCTTGCTCGCGGAAATCGTTCGGAAAATCAGCGGAAAGCCGATCGACGAGTTCGCGAAAGAACGCATCTTTGAACCCTTGGGCATGAGCGAAACGAGTTTTCGGCCAGCGGCGAGTCTGCTTCCACAGATCGCGCCGACCGAGCGCCTGCCCGACGGAACCCTGCTCCACGGAACGGTCCACGACCCGACCACGCGATACATGGGCGGCGTAGCCGGGCACGCCGGCGTGTTTTCGACCGCCGACGATCTTGGTCGTTTTGCTCAAATGATGCTCGACGGCGGAAGGCTGGGCGACGCCCGCGTGCTTAGCCCACTGACGCTGGCGAAGATGACCTCCCCGCAAAGCCCGCCCGCTCATCCGGCGCTGCGCGGGTTGGGTTGGGATATCGACTCGCCCTACTCCTCAACGCGCGGCGATTTGTTTCCCTCCAACTCCTACGGGCACACCGGCTACACCGGGACGTCGATGTGGATCGACCCCATAACGCGGACCTACATCATCTTGTTGACGAACCGCGTTCACCCGGCCGTCAAGACATCGGTCGTCGACCTGCGCAGCCACGTGGCGAACGTGGTAGCCGGAACGATTGAAGACGGCGATGCCGACTCGCTGCGCGTTATGTACGGCGCAAGCCACCGTCGCCGCGCCGCGCTCGCGGCCCGCATTCGAGCTCCTCGACGAGTGTCGGTCCTGACCGGGCTCGATGTGGTGGTACGCGACAAATTCAAGCCCTTGGAGGGCATGCGCGTCGGCCTGATCACCAACCACACCGGTATCGACCGCCGTCGCCGGCGCAACGTGGATCTATTCGCGCAGGCGGCGAACGTGGAGCTCAAGGCCGTTTTCACTCCCGAGCACGGGCTCGACGGCGCGCGTGATCAGGCCAACATTCCCGATGCAACCGATGGGGCCACCGGCGTGCCGGTCTACAGCTTGTATCGCAAAGACAACCGTCGCCCGACCGCGAAGATGCTCGAAGGCCTCGACGCTTTGGTCTTCGACATCCAAGACATCGGCGCGCGCTTCTACACTTACGCCACAACGATGGCCTACGCGATGGAAGAGGCCGCCAAGCACGACATTGCTTTCTACGTGCTCGACCGCCCCAATCCGATCACGGGGCGGGTGGTCGAAGGCCCTGTCCTTGACCAAGAAAACCGCTCGTTCATCGGCTATTTCCCAATGCCCGTGCGCCACGGCATGACGGTGGGCGAGTTGGCGGCGATGTTCAACGCCGAGCGGAAAATCGGCGCGGATTTGCGGGTAGTCAAGATGGAAGGCTGGCGGCGCGACACTTGGTTCGACGAGACCGGCTTGCCCTGGGTCGACCCGTCACCGAACATCCAGACGCTCGACCAAGCGTTGCTCTATCCCGGCATTGCTTTGCTCGAAAGTCTCCCAAACTATTCGGTCGGCCGCGGCACCGCAACGCCTTTCTTGTTTTTCGGCGCGGATTGGCTCGACGCCGAAGCGCTCCTCGCCCGCCTGCGCCGAGCGAACTTGCCCGGAGTCGCGTTTTACTCGGTTCACCGCACGCCGCGCACTTCCCGCTTTGCCGGCGAAACGATTCCCGGGGTCCAGATTAACGTGCTCGACCGTGACGGTTTGCAGTCCACGCGCGTGGGCTTGGAAATCGCCTCGGCGCTGTATGACCTCCACAGCGACCGAATCGACTTGGACCGGGCGACAAGACTGATCGGAGATACCGAAACCATCGAAGCGCTCAAAGCGGGCAGAAAAGCCGTGTCTGTGTGGGTCGATTGGCAGAAGCAGCGGGCTGAATTCGTCGCTTTGCGGGCTCGCTACTTGCTCTATTGACGGGCGGGTCCGCCGCCGCGAAAAAGAACCTAAACAGTGGGCCTCTGTTTGCGGTGGAATGCTCTTCCAGGTGCTAAGCTGGAGGCGACGCCCTGGGGACCTATGTGCACTGTTTCCGCGTGAGAGTCGGGTGGTTCCTTACACTCCTTGCCGGAACCTTGCTGGTTTGCGGCGGCGGCAGTCCCCCCGCGAATGCCGCCACTCCCGAGCAGTTCGACTTTTTCGAATCGAAAATCCGGCCTCTGCTGGCCCAAAACTGCTACGTGTGCCATAGCGCATCGGCCCAGCCTCGGTTTGCCAATCTCCACCTCGACAGCCGCGAGGGTATGCTGCGGGGCGGCGACCGAGGACCGGCGCTGGTCCCCGGCGACCCCGACGGCAGCCGCTTGATCCAAGCTGTAAGGCGCGAGGAGCTGAAGATGCCGCCGACGGAGCCGCTCGCCCCGCGCCAGATCGCGGCGCTCGCCCGCTGGGTCGAGATGGGCGCCCCGTGGCCCGAAGATCCTGAAGGGAAGCAGGCGGGGGGAGATCCCGTTGAGGGTTCATCCGAACGGCTGAAACATTGGGCTTGGCAGCCGGTGACGCCCGCGCCGGCCCCGGAAAAGGCCGAAGCCGCGGCCGCCCAGAGCACGACCGACGCAACTGACGCAATTGATCGGCTTGTTCGCGCCCGGCTCGAAGCCGCGGGCCTAACCGGCGCCGGCGAGGCGGACCGCTACACATTGCTGAGGCGCGTTACTTTCGACCTGACCGGCCTTCCGCCCACGACCGAGCAAATCGAAGCTTTTGTCAACGACGACTCTGCCGGCGCGTTTGAGAAAGTCATCGATCGCCTCCTTGACTCCCCCGGTTTCGGAGAGCGCTGGGGGCGCCACTGGCTCGATCTCACCGGCTACGCGGACAGCCTCGGCTTGGGCCGCCGCATTCCCGCTCAACAAGCTTGGCGCTACCGCGACTACGTCATCGACGCTTTCAACTTCGACAAGCCGTACGAGCAATTCATTCGCGAGCAGGTCGCCGGGGACATGCTCGATTGGGAAACCGACGCCCAGCGCCGAGAGCAGTTGATCGCCACCGGCTTTCTCGCTATCGGCCCCTTTGCGCTGGTCGACGCCGACAAAGTCCAGCTTCGAATGGACGTGATCGACAACCAGATCGATACGGTAGGGAGGGTTGTCCTAGGCCTGACGCTCGGCTGCGCTCGTTGTCACGATCACAAGTTCGACCCGGTTTCAAATCGCGAATACTATGCCCTGGCCGGTATTTTCCGAAGCACGAAGACCCTTCACGGCCGCCTGAGCGGTGTCTTCAGCGGTGTGAATGTCAGGCCATTGCCCGAGACGCCCGACGAGTTGCGCCGGCGGGCGGACGAGTTGGAGCGTTTTCCCGAGAAGTTGGAGCAGGTGAAGGCCGAGGCCGCCGCGCTTCAGCAAGAGAAAGATCGTCTCGACGAGCTGAAGAAGCAACGGCAGGAAGGCGCGGGACAAGAAGGCTCGGAGCAGTCCGCGGAATCGGAACTAAAGGCGGGCGCCGAGGATTCCGCCGCCGACGAATTGACGGAAAAGATCAAGGAGGTCGCCAAGAAATTGCGGCGGGCCAACAACCACGTCAAGCTGCTCGAGTTCACCAAGCCCGGCGTCCCGGCCGCGATCGCTCTCGAAGACCGCGACGTACCCGTAAACTCGCCGATTCACATTCAAGGGAACCCCCATGTCACCGGCGTTGAGGTCCCGCGCGGCTTCTTGGCCGTGGCCACGAAAACGCCTCCGGAGCCCTTCGCGAACCGGCGCGATTTTCGGGGGAGCTATGTGAAATCGAGCGGCCGGTTGGAGCTGGCCCAGTGGCTGACCGAGCCCTCGAACCCACTCACCGCCCGCGTGATGGTCAACCGGATTTGGGGCCATCTATTTGGCGCGGGGCTTGTGCATTCGGTCGACAATTTTGGGCTGCGGGGCGAAAAGCCGAGCCATCCCCGACTGCTTGACTTGCTGGCCGCGCGCTTCGTCGAGCGCGGCTGGTCGATCAAGAAGACCGTCCGCGAGATCGTGCTGAGCCGCACCTATCGCCAAGCGGCCACGCACGACGCGCAAGCCCATCAAGTCGACCCGGAGAACCGTTTGCTGTGGCGCGCCAATCGGCGGCGGTTGGAAGCCGAGGCGTTTCGCGATGCGCTGTTGCTGATCAGCGGGAAACTCGATCCCGGCCGCGGCGGGCCGTCGCTTCCGCTCCACTCGCCCGACGACGTCAATATTGATTTCCCGAGCTTTCTGGTCCCGAAAGCCAAGCTCGGCGAGGACGTTCTGTATCGCCGGACGGTCTACCTTCCGGTGGTCCGCAAGAGCCAGCTCGATCAGCTCGATATCCTCAACCTGTTTGATTTCCCGGACCCCAATCAGATCACCGGGGCGCGGGCGGTCACGACGGTTCCCACGCAGAGCCTCTACATGATGAACGCACCATTCCCGAGGAGCCAGGCGCGCGTGACCGCCGAGGTGTTGCTTGCCGATAAGAAGGTTGGCGACCGCGAGCGCATCGAGCGCTTTACGTTCCAGGCGCTGAATCGGCCCGCGACTGCGACCGAGATCGATCGCGCGCTGACGTTTCTGGCCGAGTTCGAAAAAGAGTCGAGCCGTTCGGACGAACCGCCGGAATCGCCCAGGCTAGAGGCCTGGACGCGCTACTGCCACGCTGTCTTTGTGTCGAATGAGTTCTTGTTCCGAGGATGATTACCATGCTCACACCCAAAGGCCCACCGTTCTCGCGGCGTGAATTTCTGCAGACCAGCGGTTGTGGCTTCGGCGCCGCAGCCTTGGCTGCCTTGTGCCAACAGCAGGCCCAAGGGGCGGCCGGGCCTCTCGTGCCGAAACAGCCGCACTTCGCGCCGCGCGCCAAGCGAGTGATTTTTCTGTGGATGCAGGGCGGTCCCTCGCAGATCGACCTGTTCGACTACAAGCCGCGCCTTGCAAAAGAAAGCGGCGACGCGCTGCCCTATGCCTTGCCGGCGAACCGTTCGGACATGCCCGGCTTCGAGGGTTCGCGGTTGTTGGGTCCCTTGTCGGGATTTCAGCGCGCCGGCGAGTCGGGACTATGGATGACCGACATGCTGCCGAACTTGGCCGCCCATGCCGACAAGCTTTGCGTATTGAACGCCATGCAGGCCGACAGCGAGGCCCACGCGCCGGCGGCGCGCCAACTCCACACCGGCGCGACGCAGTTCGTGCGGCCCTCGATGGGTTCGTGG
The DNA here is from genome assembly GCA_965238125.1 of Bryobacterales bacterium. GTDB lineage: Bacteria > Acidobacteriota > Terriglobia > Bryobacterales > UBA6623 > UBA6623. The sequence continues at coordinate 4,671,587 of OZ250179.1, forward strand.
GCGGTCTACGGGCTGGGCACCGAGAATCAGAACCTGCCGGGTTTCTTGACCGTTTGCCCGATGCTGAGCGGCGACGGCGGAAGCGTGCAGCTTTTCGGCAACGCTTTTCTGCCGGCTGTTTATCAAGGAACGGCGATCGGCAGCGCCGAGAGCGGCGGGGCCAAGGAAGCGCGCATACGGTATCTCGAAGACCCGACGATTTCGTCGACTCTTCAGCGTCGTCAAATCAACCTGTTGCAACAGATGAACCACGACCACCTAGAGCGCCTCGAAACCGACCGCCGCATGGAAGGCGTGATCGAGTCGTTCGAGCTGGCGTTTCGGATGCAGTCGGAAGCACCTGAGCTGATGGACTTGTCACACGAATCCAAACCGACGCTGGATCTGTACGGCATCGGCGAAGAAGAGACCGACAATTTCGGACGCCAATGCTTGTTGGCGCGGCGTTTCGCCGAAGCCGGGGTGCGCTTTATTCAAATCACCGACTACGGTTGGGATCACCACGCCGCCATCGCCGCCGACCTGCCGAAACGCTGCAAAGCGGTCGACAAGCCGATCTCGGGTTTGCTGGCTGATCTAAAAGCGCGCGGGTTGCTCGACGAAACTCTGCTGATCTGGTCGGGCGAGTTCGGACGCACGCCGCACTACCAAGACCTCTCGGACGGCAAGAAGGGCGCCGAGACCTACGGCCGCGGCCATAACCCGCTGGGCTTCTGTGCCTGGATGGCGGGGGGAGGCGTGCGGGGCGGCAAGGTCTACGGGGTCAGCGATGAGTACGGCTTCCGGGCGGTCGACGAGAAGGTCCACATCCATGACCTGCACGCGACCATGCTGCACCTACTGGGCATGGACCACACCAAGCTCACCTACCGCTACAGCGGCCGCGATTTCCGGCTGACGGATGTTGCCGGGCGGGTGGTGCAAGAGATCTTGGCGTAGCGGGCCGGAGGTAGGGCCGGCGGTTTGCATCCCGAGGTGGAAATCCGGGGTTGTAGGTCTACGGCAGCAGCAAAATCCCCCGCGCCAGCAAAATCAGCGCCGCCACCACGCCGAAGGCCAGCACGAAGCCGTTGATGTCAACCCGAAAGCGCCGGTAGAACGGCCCCCACCCCTGGCCCAATCCAAGATTGAAAACATTGGCAACGAGCAGGTCGTGACCCTCCTCGGTGACAGCCCTTTCCTCACCGCTTTCTTCATCGAGATAACTCGGGCTCTGGAGTCGTTCGTAGAAGACGTCGAGCATTGCTTTGGGTTCGGGTTTCGTCAACAGGCTGACGACGATGAGCGTGGAGAAGCCGACCAGCATCGAGATGCCGAAGTTGACATCTTGCCAACGCAGCAGCACGCCGAAGTCGCTGTACGTCATCACGAAGAACAGCGTGCTCGAAATCACCAAGGACGCGAAAGCACCGTAGCGGTTGGCCCGCCGCCAAGCAATGGCTCCCAACATGCTGATCCCCATGAACGCCGCGATCGTTTCGGTGAATAAGAAGGCCTCGAGCACGATGTCGACATACAGGCCGAAGACAACCCCGAATGTCGTCACCGTTACGCCCGACAAGCGGCCGACCGTCATGTAGTGGTGATCCGATCGGCCCCGGGCCAGAAAGCGACGGTAGAAGTTCTGCGTAAACAGAGCGCCGCCGTCGACGGTAAAGGCCGAGCAGGTGGACATGTTCGCCGCCAGCACGCAGGCGATCATCAGTCCCACGGCCCCGGGGAAAAGCAGCTCGCGCGTGGCGTACCCGAAAGCGTCTTCGCGGTCGGCAAGTACTTCGCCCGTTTGCATCAGCATCACGACGACAATCAGCCCGGCGACCGCCCAACCGATCGTGCAGAAGCGTTTGACGAAGTTGCCGTAGGCCATGCCGATGCGGCAGCTCCGTTCGTCCTTGCCCGTGCCGACCGCGGCCAGCATGTGGGGCTGCGCCATAATGCCGATCAGTCCGTTGATTGTCAGCATCAAGATCGTAAAGACGCCGACGTCGCCCGGGGTGACGAGCGAAAGCATTTCCGGCTCGATGTGGGCGCGAATCCCCGAAAATCCTCCCACCCGCATCAGTCCCAGCGGAATCAACAGGAACGAAAGCCCGATGATGAAAAAGCTCTGCACAAAGTCGGTATAAGCGGCGGCGACCAAACCGCCGACCAGGCTGTAGACCAAGAACGTCGCGGTCATCACGATCACGACCATGTTGGGCGTCACCGCGCCTCCGGCGGCCACGCTGACGAGTTTGCCCGCGCCCTTGAGCATCGCCCCCATATTGAAAGCGAAGTAGGACAACGCGAAAAGCGTATAGACCGCCCCCATGGCGACGCCGTAGCGGTCTTCGCAAACCTCGCCCAGCGTCGTCCGCCGCATGCGACGGAACAGCGGCCCCAGCAGCCAATAGAAAGGCGTGATGAAAAGGTTTTTCCACTGGTACCAGATCGCCGAGTAGCCGGATTGAAAGACGGCCCCGGCCAGAGATACCGGCATTTCGGCGTGCGTGCCGACCCCGAACGCTTGCCCGATGATCAACCAAACACTGAAACTGCGGTTGCCGAGGAAGTAGTCTTCGGTCTTCTTGACGCGCCGCGAGACATAAAGCCCGACGGCGACGATGCCGGCGAAGTAGACGCCGATCACCAACCAGTCGAGCCAGTGCAGAGTGATGCTCATGGCGGAGACGGTTGGCTATTAGAGCACAGTCACGGGGGTTGGCGAGAGGGAAGGACGTTATCCGGCGTCGGCGCTTGGTGGCCGCTCATCCAAAGCGAGCGAAAGCCAGGGCAAGAGCCGCCGCCAGCGAAACCGCGACAAGCCCCCACAGCAAACGCAACTGCGTTTTGGAAATGACTACCTCGGACGGACCGGCCCCCCGGGAGACACCGCCCGGCGGGTGTTCAATGCGACGAGTCGGCGCCGAAGGCGCTTTGGCGGACTCGGTTGTGGGACGGGCGTCCGCGGGAGGGGGCGTGCCGCCCGAAACCATCGGCTTGGCGCGCGCGGGCCCGGCGGTCGCCGCCGACCCTCGCTGCTTGCGCAAGCGCCGCAGATCGACCACCATGTCATCGACGTGCTGATAGCGCTCGTCGGGGCTCTTCGCCAGCGCCTTCCCGAGAATGCGGTCGAGATCGCCGGGTAAACCGGCGCGGCGGGCGCTCGGCGGTTCGTGCCGCCCATTGACGATTTCGTAAAGAATGACCTGTTCGTAATCGCCCACAAAAGGCAACCGTCCCGTCGCCATTTCATACAGCACCACGCCGAGCGACCAACAGTCCGAGCGCCGATCGGTCGGTTGTCCCATCGCCTGCTCGGGCGACATGTAAAGCGGCGTCCCCAGAGTCGTGCCCGACTTCGTCAGCTTGCTGCGATCCGACAGCAGGGCCAAGCCGAAATCCGTGATCTTCGGTTCACCCTCCGGCGTGACCATGATGTTGGCGCTTTTGATATCACGGTGCACGATCTTACTCTCGTGGGCTCGTTGCAAACCGCTGCCCACGCCCATCGCGATTTTGAGCGCTTCGTCGAGTTCGAGAACGCCCTGGGCGAGCTTTTCCTGCAACGACAGGCCCTCGATGTAAGCCATCGAGATAAAGGTTTCTCCCTCGGCCTCTTCGATTCCGTATACGGCGCAGATATTAGGGTGATCGAGTGAAGCAGCGGCCTGGGCCTCGCGAGAAAAACGCTCCCGATCTTCTTCATCATCGAGATTCTGTTGGGAAAGGAATTTCAGCGCGATAACGCGGCGGAGGCGGAGGTCTTCGGCCTTGTAAACGACGCCCATCGCACCCTCGCCGATTCTTTCGAGGATCTTGTAGTGAGATAGGGTTCGGCCCGTCATGGGACGTAAGGAGCCGGGCAGTCGAGGAGGCGGCGCTGCGGGCGCTTGCATGATACGCCGCAAAAAAGGCGACTGCCGACAATACCTCCAACCTTAAAGCGACAGCCTCGCCCTTGTCAAAGAAGAATCTTGGCGGACGCGAGCCCGCGCCGCGCGGCATTACGGCCAGGTGCGGTTCAGCAGCTCGGCGAGGCGGACGCCGCCTTTGGCCAGTTGTTCATCGATCACTTCCCGAGCCCGTCTCACATAGTTTTCGTCGAGAACCTTGGGCGACCCCGAGGGCAGCGCCGCGTAGGCCACACGGATGGCGATCAAGTGCGTTTCCCAACTCCAATCCCGCAGCAGGCCTTTCTTCCAACGGCGCTTGAACTCCGGCGTGATGCGGCGGCTGAGCCGCTGCGCGAGCGCTTCTTCGCTCTCGCCTGCCAGCTTGAGGATTCCCGAGTCCCAAGCCTGGTGAAGGTTCATCGAGCGACCATCGAGTTCCACGGGAATGTCCGTTCCTCCCCGGTCTTGCGGATGGCCCAGATGAAGCGGCTGATGCAGGTCTCCGCCGAAATGAATGATGTATTTGATCGGTTCGAGCAGCTCGTCTTTCTTGCGCATGGCGAGGCGCGCGATCCCGATAAACTCACGCGTCTTCCAGGCGATGCAATTACCGTCGGGACAGTCGCGCTCCATCACGAGCGATGTCGCCTCGGGCGCGATGTCAAGGTAATGCCAGGGGCCGCTCTCCGAGCGCTCCTTGCGGATCTCGTCCGCCCAAAGGGCCAGATCTGCCAAGGCGAAGTCTTTGCCGAAATAGAACGCCAGCCGGCTGCGTGCCTTCGGGTTGAGATGCTGCTGTGCGATGCGGGCGATGACTCGATGTCCGAGCGGCCCCCAGGCGCGGGCCGGGCCGGGCAGGGCGACGACGAGAATCGCTGCGGCCACAAGCAGGAGAGTCCTCCGGCGCTTCCGCGTACGCGGGAACGGTGAGTCCTTCATAACCTTGTTACGATACTAGAAGTTCGGTGCCGCTGAAGCGCCGGCCGGCTGGGTTTCGCGCGGAGAAGCACCATTTCGAACTCACGCGATCGGACCCATCCCATCGAGCCGACCCCATGACCGTTGCTGAAATCGCCCAGTTGGTAGGCGGCGTTGCCGAGGGCGATGCGGATCTGGAAATCCGTGCCGGCAATGCCGTGGAAGCGGCGGCGGCGGACGAGATCGCCTTTGTGAAAGGCGATCGGGTCGAGCAGGCGCGGGACGCCGCGGCAGGCTGTCTGCTTGTCCCGAGCGACGCGCCAGCGCTCGAAGGCAAGACGCTCATTCGCGTCGGCCGGCCGCGCAATGCGTTCGCCAAAGCGCTGCAAGCTTTGCATCCGCCCGATCGACCGGCCCAAGGCGTCCATCCTTCTGCCGTCGTGGCCGACTCGGCGAAGTTGGGCGAAGGCGTCGCGGTCAGCCCCGGCGCGGTGATTGAAGACGATGTCGAGATCGGCGCGGGGTCCGTGATCGGCCCCCGTTCGGTGGTCGGGCGCGATTGCCGCATCGGTGCCGGCTGCCGTTTATTTGCCGGCGTCCATCTCTATCCCGGCGTGAAGCTCAGCGACCGCGTAATTCTGCATTCGGGCTGCATCGTGGGAGCCGACGGCTTCGGCTACGTCTTCGAGGGCGATCATTACGAGAAGTTTCCGCAACTCGGCACGGTTGAACTCGGCGACGACGTGGAACTCGGGGCCAACGTTTGCGTCGATCGGGGAGCGCTCGGCGCGACCACGATCGGCGCCGGAACGAAACTCGACAATTTGGTCCACATCGGCCACAATTGCCGTATCGGACGACATGTCGTCATCGCCGCGCAAACCGGGTTGTCGGGCGGCTGCGTCGTTGAGGACTATGTTGTGATGGGCGGCCAGGTCGGAATGGGCGAGCAGGCGCACATCGGAGCCAAGGCCCACATCGGCGGCCAAGCCGGCGTTCTTCCACATCGCCGCATTCCGCCCGGCCAGACCGTCTGGGGGACCCCCTCGCGCCCTCATCGTGAATACTTGAAGAAGCAAGCGCTGGTCGAGCGGTTGCCGAAGATCGTCGCCAAACTGCGCGAGATCGAGAAGCGGCTCGAGGCCGATTCGGGAGAGGAGTGCGAAGCGTGAAACTGGTCGTGATCGGCGGTCACAGCCGAAGCGTCGGCAAGACCTCGCTCGCGGCGGGCGTCATCGCGGCTTCGCGCGAGCGGCGCTGGACGGCGCTGAAAATCACGCAGTACGGCCACGGCGTGTGTTCCGACCACGGCGGAGAATGCGGCTGCGCGGTCGAAGATCCCGACTGCCCCTATGCCGTGACGCGTGAGACCGACCCGGCTTCGGGGACCGATACGTCGCGTTTCTTGGAAGCCGGCGCCGCCGAGGTCTATTGGGTTCGCACGCGGGTGGGGCAACTCGACTCGGCCCTGCCGGAGTTGCGGCGACTGCTCAACGAACGCGAGTTCGTCATCATGGAATCGAACAGCATTCTACGGTTTCTCGACCCCGAGGTCTACCTGCCGGTGCTGCGGTTCGGGGTAGAGGATTTCAAACTCAGCAACAAGCTCTATCTGAACCGCGCCGACGCCTACGCCGTTGTCGGCAAGCTCGGGGAGGGCGCGAATTGGCCGGGAGTGGATCTTGATCTGCTCAAGAAGCGGCCGGTCTTCCCGATCGAACCGCCGACGTATTTTTCACCGGACATTTCGCGGTTTCTCGGCGAACGCCTAGCGTAACGTCGGGTACGGAGGCATTGCCGGCAAGGGAGACCTTCTTGACCGAAGGCGCGGGCCTGCCCGTCAATCGTGCTTTCGGGGCTTCCGTTTGTTACTATCTTGTTTTGCCGCCCCTTCCCGGTCGTGCCGACGAAGGCTCGGTGGAGCGCGATGGATTGACCGCCGCAAAGCGACACGCATAGGGAGATGCTACACATGTCCGCTTTACAAGAAGCCAAGAATTTTCGGATCTTCATCACCAACCCCGCGCCTGCCGCGGAGAGAATCGACTTCTCGTTCATTACGCCGCGCGCGTTACCCGTTCTTGCCGCCGCCACGCCCGACAGAGACTACATCAAGGGCATCCGGCTGATCGACCAAAGTGTCGAAGCCTTTCCATGGGATGAGGTCGAGGAGGGAGATCTGGTCGGCGTCAGCATCCACACTTTCAACGCCATTCACGGTTACGCCTTGGCCGAGGAGGCGAAGAAGCGTGGCGCTACCGTCGTTTTCGGGGGCCCTCATCCCTCGATCTTTCCCGAGGAGACGCTGCTCCACGGCGACGCGGCCGTGACCGGTGACGCCGAGGATATCTGGGCCGATGTTCTGGAGGACTACGCCCACGGCAACCTCAAAGAACTCTACCGCGGAGGCCAAGTGGATCCCGAGTCGTTCACCCCGGCCCGCTGGGATTTGATGAATACCGACCGCTATCTGACGGGCTCGGTGCAGACCGTCCGCGGCTGCCCCAAGCAGTGTTCGTTTTGTTCGGTCTGGGTGCAGGACGGCCGCGTGCCTCGTGTCAGGGCGAACGATGCGATCATCCTGGAGCTACAGGAGCTCTACCGCGCCGGATTCCGTCTCGTCATGTTTTCCGACGACAATTTCTACCCCTACTCGCTGGCCGACATCGCCAAGGCCCCTAACCCCGAGCAAGCCAAGGCGATGGAGGCCGGCCGCGCCAACCGCTTGGAACTGCTGGCGCGGTTGGAAAAAGAACTCCCCAACGAGATGCATTTCTGTACGCAGATCACCATGGAAGTCGCCGATGACCCGGAATATATGACTGCCATGCGCCGCGCCGGCGTCTTGGGGGCGCTCATCGGTATCGAATCGGTTACCGAAGAAGGCCTCAAGGCGACGAACAAAACCTTCAATTCGGCCGGCAAAGGGTTGGCGCGGAAGCTGGAGACGATCCGCACTCAAGGTTTCCCTTACATCCTGGGGGCGTTCATTTTCGGAATCGAGACCGATACGGAAGACTCGCTCGACTACACCATTCAGTTCGCGCGGGAGAGCGGCATTGCCATGGCCCAGTTCGTCCCCATGACGCCATTGCCCGGAACCGTCGACTTTCACATGATGCGGCGGGGGCGCATGGCACTGAAGCTCACCCGCGATGACTACGACTATTGGCTGGACCTCAATCACCCCAGAATCCTTTACGAGCACCCCAACCTGAGCGAGAAGGCGTTGCTGTCGAAGCTCGAAGACGCGTGGGGTGATTTTTACAGTCTCGCGTCGGTGCTGGCGCGCTGCCGCCGCTTCGGGATGTTCAAGGACTGGCGCAAGGCGATGACCTACATCGTGGTTTCCCGCGGCCTGCTGTCGCGCTACAAGCGCTACGGGCTTTCGGCCGACAGCGCCGTTAGGGGGACGAAGAAAAAACTTGCCACTTTGCTTGGACAAACGGCGTTGTCACTGATGAGGAAGCCGGCTATCCCGGCGCCGGTCGAAGAGAAATCCACCGCCGCGGCGGCGTGATTGTTTGAGCGGCTCTCGCGGTCGGGCACCCGTCGAACCATGGGCGTGTGCAAACACCCTCGAATCAATTATTGCGGTAGTTGGTGAACTCCATGTGGATGCCGAGGTCCTGCTCTTTGACCGCCGCCATCACCGCCTGCAAATCGTCGCGCTTCTTGCCGCTTACCCGCACCTGATCGGACTGAATTGAAGCCTGCACCTTGAGCTTCATTCCCTTGATCAACTTGACGATCTCGCGGCCTTTTTCCACCGGAATTCCCTGTTGCATCCCGATCTCTTGGACCACCGACGCCCCGGCCGCCGGTTTCGCTTCGCCGAATGTCAGGCCGCGCATCGGAACGCCGCGACGGATCAATTTCTGCTCGAGCACTTCCCGCACCTGCCGCAGCGTAAAATCGTCGGGCGCGCGGACTACGATCTTCGAGCCGGCCTCGTCCAGCTCGACCTCGCTCTTGGATTTTTTGAGGTCGTAGCGCGTACGTAATTCCTTGTCCGTCTGTTGTACGGCGTTGTTGACCTCTTGCAAATCGATGCGCGATACGATGTCGAAGCTGCTTCCCGCCATAGTTTTTTCCCTCGTGCCGCCCTCGATGACGGTCTGTTTGGTGTCGCGCTCAGGGCTTCCGCATGGCTTTCAGGATCTGCTCAGTGACCTGATGCACGATGCCCGGAACCGCGGCCTCGACCGCCGCGGCGACCGCTTTGCGCACTTCCGCCGCGTCCATGCCGGGAATCTTCGCCAGCGCTGTGTGGACAACATCGGCGAAAGGATCATCCTCCGGGGTCGAAGTGTCCTGTCCAGTCGTTTCTTCGGATGCTGTTGATTCGTTGGTCTGCCCTGCATCGGCGGCCGGGCCGTCTTCGCGCGCGGGCGATTCGGCCGGCGCGGGCGCCGGGGCCGTCGTCGTGCTGGCGGACTCGGCGTTGGTTTCTTGAGGCGGCGAGTGGTCTCTCGGTTGACCGGCTCGCTCCCCGTTGCCGTCGAGCAAGCCGCGCACCGTGCGAATGACCGACTCGGGATCCAACGGTTTTCGCAGCATGCCGTCGGAGAGTGGGGCTGACGCCGGCTCGGCTTGCAAAGTTTCTCGCGGACCGGCCAATAAGATGACTCGCATGTGCTCCAACGCGGGATCCATCTTGATCCGGCGGCACAGGTCGAAACCCGACAATCCGTCCATCCGAGTGCCCACAATCGCCAGGTCGGGACGATGTTGGAGGACCCGATCGAGCGCCTCATCGCCGTCCGACGCAAGCCAGACCTGGTAGCCCTCTTCCGCGAGGACTTGTCGTCCCATGCGGCGAGCGTGAGGGTTATCATCGGCCAACAAGATGGAGGGCACGGCGGGTAATTCCGATAAAAACAAACAGCGGCGCTTCGAGGTTATTGTACGCGACCCGAGCCGACCGCGCCGAGGAACATCGGGACGGGGCGCCGGCCCGGGCTGGTTCCGGGACTAATCGGAAGACTCGTCGGCCCGGCTTTCGCTTTCGGAAGGGTCGGTGGCCGTTGCGGAAGACGAAACGTCGGGGCTTTCCGAGGGCGCTGCCGCGCTGGTTGCCTCACCGGGTTCCGTGCCTGGGGTCTCGGCCTGCTTCGATGAAGCGGCCTTTTTCGTGCGCTTGGCGGCTTTCTTTGGCTTCGCCGCCGCCTTCTTCCGTTTGGCGGCCTTTTTGCGCGCGGGGGCTTTAGCTGTCGCGGCGATTTGCCCGGGCGCCTCGCCGGCCGCAGCGTCGGAGGCCGGTTCCGTCTCCCCCGCTTCCGACTCCCTTACGGGCTCCGGGGCGCTGTCCTCATGGGAAACGGTCGGCGAGGTTGCCGGCTCCGCGGTTTTCGCTTCCGGTGTCGGGTCCTCCGAACCGGCCCCATCCTCGGACCCGGCTGAAACCTTTTCCTCGGATTCTCGCGGCTCATCTTGCGGCGTGTCGGCCGCGTCGCCGGCGTTCCCCGAGGCGTCTTCCAAAGTTGCTTCCGCCGGCGCCGCAGGGGTTTCGGTCGCCATTTCGGCCCCGCTGGGTTGCGCCGTCGAGTCGCCACTCTCGGACCCCTTGGCGGCGGCCTTTTTCTTGCGGGCCGATTTCTTTCGCTTGGCGGATTTTCGCGGCTTGGGAGCCGCCTTGGCGGCGTCGGCTCCGCTTTCGGACTCAGTCGATTGTTCCTGTGCCGGCTTGACCTCTTGCGCCGGTAAACCCCACCGACTCAGACGCACCCGCCGCTCGATGTCGTCCATGTCGAGGATCCGAAACTGATAGACGCGGCCTATGGTCGGCCCTTTGCCATTTCGCTTGCCTCCCCCCCCCAATTCCGTCGAGTGGCACAGCGCTTCGAGCCCCGGCGCCGGCTCGACGAACACCCCGAAAGACGTTCGCCGCAGCACGCGGGCCTCGATGACGTCGCCGACGAAATGCGAGGCGAAGAAATCATCCCAGGCGTCGGGTTCGAGCTGCTTTATGCCCAACGAGACGCGTTTGCTCTCTTCGTCCACGTGAAGCACGACGGCCTGCACCGAACGCCCTTTCTTGAGCAGATCCTTGGGGTGTCGCACCCTCGCGTCGCGTGTCAGATCGGTGACATGGACAAGCCCTTCGATACCCTCCTCCAATTGGACAAAGGCCCCGTAGGAGGTTATCGAAAGCACTTTGCCTTCCACGATCGTACCCGCCAGGTAGCGCTCGGCGACGGTCGTCCACGGATCGGGAGTCAGCGCTCTTACGCTCAACGAAAGACGCCGTTTCGCGGACTCGATCTTCAAGACCACGCAGTCCACCGTTTGCCCGACCTTGAACCGTTTTGAAGGATGCGGAGGCCGCTTGGACCAACTGATTTCGCCGACGTGCAGCAAGCCCTCCAAACCCTTCTCGATCTCCAGGAATACGCCGAACTCGACGGTGCGCGTCACCCGGCCGCTGATGCGGTCGCCCGGGTTGTAACGGTCCTCCAGACCTTCCCACGGGTCCGGCTCCATGGCTTTCAGACTCAGAGAAACGCGCTCTCGTTCCGGATCGAACTTGATCACTTTGCCGCTGATCGACTCGCCGACTTTCACGATGTCGGAAGGATGGTTGACGCGGCTGTAGGAAAGATCGGTGATGTGGAGTAACGCGTCGATGCCCCCCAGGTCGACGAAGGCGCCGTAGCTGGTGAGATTCTTGACCGTGCCGCTGACCACCGCTCCGAGGCTGATCCTGGACAGAGTTTCGGCTTTGCGCCGCTGAATCTCTTCCTCGATCAGCACCCGCCGCGAGACGACGATATTGCCCCTTGATCTGGAAAACTTGACGATGCGGACGGGAAAGTCCGTGCCTACCAGAGCCTCGGCGTCCGCCGGCGGGCGGATGTCGATTTGCGAGGCGGGCAAAAAGGCCGGCAGTCCCACGTCGACGCCCAGCCCTCCGCGCACGATCGAGACAACCCGCGCCGGTACGGCGTCGCCTTGGCGGTGGGCTTGCTCGATGCCTTCCCACAGTACGATTCGCCGCGCGCTTTGGTAGGACAGGGAAGCGTAGTCGCCCGTGCTCCCCCGACCTTGGAAGACAACGTCGATCTCGTCGTCGAGTTGTGGCAGCTCGGAACCGTCCGCGAACTCTTCGATCGCGACAAGCCCTTCCGTCTTTCTTCCAAAGTCGACCGCCACGCCGCTCGGAAGAATCCCAACCACGCGTCCCCGGCAAAGATCGCCTTCGCGCGGAGAGGCGTCGGCACCGTCATCCGGGCGCGGGGTGTCGGCCTGAGGCAATAATGCTTCGGGAAGGGGGAAATCGGCCGCGCCGTTGTCATCGGGTGAAGGCGGACCCGGGATTCCCGGTACAACGTTTTCTCGGCCGGCCAGCGGACCTTCGGACGCTTCGCCGCCCGCAGGCGTTGAGGAGCCCAACGGCTTATCCGCCGCCGAGTGGGGCGGAAGATTGTTCGGATCGCCGACCATCAGAAAACGCTGCTTCCCACCAAGTCGCGTCGTGGAGGCGACAGCTCGGCCGGAGCCGACGCATGCCTGCCCTCATTATGCCGACTACGATTCGCACTCCAGTCGCCCGCGCGGTCCCGGCCCCTCACGGCCGGCCGCATAAAGCGGCTGGAAATTCCTGATCAGACCCCTCATTTCCGGCATTGTCTGGAAACCCGCCACCCCTGTTGTGCGGTTTCCTTTGCCAGCCGGGTTCACTATAGCGGAGCGTCCGGCGCGATGTCAATGAACGTCGGAATGCCCCCCCGAGAGAGACACTCCCGGGTTTCCTCGGGGCTCCGCCGCTCTTATGAAACCCTTAGGAGACGCCGATTAACAGGTAGGGGCCGTTCCGTCTTTCGGAAACGTTGACAGCAAGCCGACAGGGGGCGTGAAAAACCCGAGGGCGCAATGATCGTATTTCTTCGTTTGCTTGTCGCCGCTTGCATCACGTTGGTGAGCTGGTGGCAGCTCGGCGGCGCCTTTGAGGAACGCGCGGTGACCTCGGTTGTGCTGCTGGGGATCAGCGGAGTGGCCGTTCTGCTGGTGTGTAAAGGCATCCGAATCGGCTTGTGGATGACGTTATTGCTTGGACTGGGTCACCTGGCCGTTTTGTTGTCGCGACTTCCTTCCGATCAAGTACCTCTGGCTCTCCCCTTCTTGGCGTGGTGTTTCCTCGCGATCAGCGGTAGTGCGGTCTTGCTGGGTCTGTCGAGGCAGCGGCGCGACAAACGCCCGGCCTACGAACGCTATCCCGAATTTTGAGCGGCCGCTCTTCTCTCCGCCGCCAGCACTCCCCAATGCGAAACGGCGTCGAGTCTTCGGCTTGCGTCGCGCCGGCCCGAGAGGTATAAAGAGGGTTCCGCCAACGGGCTCGCGTGACTGGCGAAAACGTGGAATCGACCACGAGGGAGCGCGGCCCCGAAGAAGAAGCGCCGTTCGCCTGGGCCGATCTTCCGGTCCGGGCGTTTTTCTTTTCCGGACCCACCCGATTCTAATGGAGCCACCGCCATGAACCGCAATCGCGACCTTCTTCGGGACAACGATCCGGCTATCTATGAAGCCCTTATCGGCGAGGAAAAACGCCAACAGGCCGGCATCGAACTGATTCCGTCGGAGAACTACACCTATCCGGAAGTGCTCGCCGCGCTGGGGTCGGTTTTCACCAATAAGTATTCGGAAGGCTACCCGGGTCGGCGCTACTACGGCGGACAGCAATTCACCGACGTGATCGAAAACGTCGCCCGCGACCGCGCCAAGCAACTGTTTCGAGCCGAGCACGTCAACGTCCAGCCGCTTTCCGGCTCGCCGATGAACCAAGCCGTGTACATGGCCTTCCTGCAACCGGGCGATACCGTACTGGGTATGGACCTCTCGCACGGCGGGCACCTGACCCACGGGGCGCCGGTTTCGCACATGGGCAAGATCTACAATTTTGTCCGCTACAAGACGCAGCCCGAGCAGCAAGGCCGCATCGATTTCGACGCGCTGCGCAAGACGGCGATCGAGGCCAAGCCGAAGATGGTCTTGTGCGGGTATTCCTCCTACCCGCGCGACTATGACTACGCTCGCTTCAAGGAGATTGCCGACGAAGTGGGCGCGCTGACGATGGCCGACGTGTCGCACATCGGCGGTTTGATCGCCGGCGGCGCGATGCGCAACCCTTTCGATGCCGGGTTCGATTTCGTCACCACCACCACGCACAAGTCGATGCGCGGGCCCCGCGGAGGGATGATCCTTTGCAAGGGGGAACACGCCAAGACGATCGACAGGAGCGTCTTCCCGGGCCTACAGGGCGGGCCTCACATGAACGCCGTCGCCGGCGTCGCCATCACGCTCGGTAAGGCGCTCGAACCCGAGTACCGCGACTATTGCCGCCAAGTGCTCGACAATGCGCAAGTGCTGGCCGGCGCGCTGATCGACAACGGCGCCGAGCTCATCACCGGCGGAACCGAGAATCACATGATGGTGGTCGATACGGTCAAGAGTTTCGGCATCAACGGGCGAGTGGCGGAGGAAACCCTCGACGCGGTTTCGATCACGACCAACAAGCAAGTCATCCCCGACGACCCCAACCCCCCGCTACGCCCCAGCGGCATTCGCCTGGGAACGCCCGCGGCGACAACCCGCGGCATGGCCGCGGAAGAAATGAAGCGGCTTGCCCGGTGGATCACCGAGGCATTGAAAAAGCACGAAGACGAGCAAGCCCTCGAAACGATGAAGGCCGAAGTCGAAGCCCTCTGCGGCAGCTTCCCGGTACCAGGTATTGCCTACCGCCCCGAGCCCGCTTCTCAGCCCCGCAAGAATGAGGATGGTTGAAGTACCTGGCAGCCGTTTGGGAGGCGCGAGTGTTTCGCGACACTGGGAACAGCAACCGCGTCGCGGCACCGGTCGAGGGATTAGAGAAGGTCGATGGCCTTGTCGATCAGCCGCTTTTTTTGTGACTCATCGGGTCCCAACGCCATGACCAAGTCGATTACGGCCCCGAGCTTGTCTGTAGTTAGCCATCGGTCCAGGTGCGCTTCGAATTCTGCTTGATCGGACGCGTGCCGCCGCGACTTCATCCAGACCAACGCCTGCGTTGCAATCCCACCTACGGCGACCACTGCACCTACTTCAATTTCTCCGCGGAGCAACAGAATGAGCGCGCTGACCAGCGCCAGAAGACCGACCAATATCGACCCCACGGAGAGAACGTGATAGTGGCTAATCCGGCGTCGTGTTTCATCCTGGACGGCCTCGAGTTTCGAGCGGCTCTGAGCCACCGCCGATTGAAAGCGTCGTAGGGCCTCTTCTGACGGAACCTCCTGTACACGGTTCGGTATCTTGACCGGATCCGTCGCGCCGAATATCCGCTCCGAAGCCTGGACGAATGGGTCATCTGGAGGCGCAAGCCCAACTTTGACGGCCTGCGCAACGCCGCTGAGACCACGACTTCTAAACGCGAAACCCACGGCCGGCAGCCCCTCGTAGTCTTCCCCTAGCGCTCTTCTTGCGGCCTCAGGGCCGTCGTAGCTAGTGACCATGACCTTTGGCACTTCCGGAGCCGTCGTGCGTGCGAACTCAATTCCACTGAAGTCAAGTTCACTGTAGTCGTCTTCCAGACGTACGTCGACGACGGCCAAATCGATCGCGGACCTGTCAAGCACCGCTTTTGCCTTCGCGGCAGAATCGGCCGTGACCACCGAATAGCCTTTGCGAGTGAGGAATTCCTCAAGTTTGTCGAGGTGAAACTCGACGTTGTCCACCACAAGGACAGTCTTCTTCGCCTCCTTCAAGTCTGTGTCGGGTTCGGATATCATTTTCCCTCCCTCCAATCCGAGGGGGCCCTAAGGTCAATCAACGGCATAGCCTATCTTTCAGTCTATCGGACCATCGCCCGAATAAGTGTATCCTTTTGCCCTAGACGGGTCAACCTGACTTCAGGTTGAGGGTAACGCTGGCGCCCCCGTGGGGCGATTTCCCTAGAGACAGCTCACCGTCGTATACATTAAGGATTACGCGCGCCATCAGAAGCCCGAGCCCTCTATGTGAGCGGGTCTCCGACTTGAGAACAACCCGTTCTCTGGCGAAGTCTGAGAGAACTTTGGCACTGAACCCTCTCCCGTTGTCCGTGACGATTATGTCACAGCGCCCCTCCGCTTCGGCGCTCGTAAAACCGATGAGCGGGCCTGGTTTCCCGCAGTCGGAAAGTTCGTCGCCAGCGTTGCGGACGACGATGTCGAGAACTTGCTCGAGCCAGAAACGATTGCATTGCGCCGTGCCGATGCGTTCGGGGTCGAGCTGCAACTTGCACGATTTCAACTGTGGGGGATTCCGACGCTCATAGGCTTCGACTCTCTCGCCGAGAAACTCGACCATCGAGATTTTCCCCGCGTTGGTACGGTCCAGGGGAATGCCCTCATGGTCACGGATACGTTTCGCGTCCCCTTCAATCTGGCTGAGTGCCTTTGTCCCGCATTTTCAATTTGATGTATGAGCTTCAGACCATCCAGCGACCTTCAGCGTCTTTATTGATAGGGGCTAGAGCCCGATAAGGACGCCATGGAGGTCAACACCCGATGGGTGAAAAAGAAAACAAGCCGTTTCAGCTCACGTTCAATGGATTTCTCAAAGTCGATTTCCAAGGATCGCGAGTCACCTCGGATGGCGGTCTGATTCTCGTTCGCGAACTGGATGAACGACTCGGACTCGGGAAGCTGATCGACGAGCATCTCAGCGACTCGCGACAAGGCTTGAACAAGAAGTTCGCGCTGGCCGATCTGCTGCGGCAGTCGGTCTACAGCCGACTCGCTGGCTACGAGGACCTCAATGACGCCGTTCGAGTATCCGCCGATCCGACCTTTCGCTTGATCGGCTCGAAGAGGAACTGGGATCGCGGAGCAGCCTTGACCTCGACGCTGCATGGCTTCGAGACGGAGATGCTGGCGAGCGAAGAGAACTTGCTGGGGCTGATGGCAGTGAACCGGGAGCTGGTCGCGCAAGCCGAAGCTCCCGACGGTTCAGACCGCGTGGTGCTCGACATGGACTCCACGGAGAGCCCCGTCCACGGCCAACAGGAAGGCAGTGCCTACAACGGCCATTTTGAGTCCCTCTGCTATCACCCGCTGTTGCTGTTCAACCAGCACGGCGACTGCCTAGGCGCGAAGCTGCGTCCCGGCAACGTGCACAGCGCCGAGGACTGGGACGAGCTGCTACTGCCGGAGATCGAACGACAACAGGCGGAGGGCAAACAGGTGACGTTCCGCGCCGACGCCGCCTTCGCCAAGCCCGAGATCTACGAGGCGATGGAGGAGCGCGGCGTGGACTACGTGATTCGCATCCCGGCGAACAAGAGCCTGGAGCTGGAGATCGAGGACATCCTGTTTCGGCCACCGGGCAGGCCGAACGCCAAGCCCCTAGTGCGCTACAAGAGTTTTCGCTATCAGGCCGAGAGCTGGTCGAAGGCAAGGCGAGTTGTCGCCAAGGTCGAGCATCACCAGGGCGAACTATTCCCGCGCGTCGGATTTGTCGTGACGAGCATGAGCTTGCCGAGCCGCTCGGTCGTGCGGTTCTACAACAAGCGCGGCACGGCGGAGCAGTGGATCAAAGAAGGCAAACAGGCCACGCACTGGACCCGCTTGTCGTGTCACCGCTTCCGAGCCAACGAGGTACGGCTGCAACTCAGCGTGCCGGCCTACAACCTGGGCAACCTGTGGCGGCGGCTAGGGCTGCCGCAGCGAATCAAAAGCTGGTCGCTAACGAGTTTGCAACACAGGTTGATGAAGACCGGCGGTCGGCTGGTCAAGCATGCTCGCTACTACTGGTTGCTGCTGGCGGAGGGGCATCTGAACCGGCGGCTGTTCGGTGACATGCTGCATAGGATCTGGGCGCTGCCTGTGCCGGGTGGGTAGCGTTGCCCGGGCGAGGATCAACAGTTTTTGGCTCCAAAAAGGTTTCGCAGGGAGCAGTGTCGGCCGGAGCGCCGTTCAGTCCGCTCAATCAACGTCTGTGAGCGGACGGACGAGCCCTGGCGCCTACCGGCGGAGGTGATGTGCAGGGTTCAGCGCGAAAAGACGTGGTATTCGGCGCAGCGGGGGTGTATCCTGTGACCGTGCCAGGGCCAAAATGGAAATCCTGGCTTAAGGGTTCCTGTCGGTGCAATTAATTGATATAGAAAGGAGTTACAAGGGAAGATGAAGAGCAATAGGGGGCACTACTGAACTGGCCCTTTGCTTCATCCGCGTACAACCCGAGCCGCGCCGCCACGCGGCGCGGTCCCCTCCGCGCACGAATACCGCGCCGCGTGGCGGCGCGGCTCGGGTGTGGTGGTCTCGTGCGCCGGCACGTCCGGGCGCTATAATCTCCTCAACCGGGTGTACGCCGGAGGGGAGCCGTCGGTGTCCGATCTACCATCAACAGGTCGTGTTGTACGATTCGGCGTCTTTGAAGCCGACTTCACGACCGGCGAGCTTCGCAAGAGCGGCGTTCGGGTCAAGCTCGAGCAGCAACCGTATCAAGTGTTGCGGGTGTTGCTCCAACGGCCTGGGGAACTCGTCACCCGCGAGGAACTGCGGGAAGAAGTTTGGTCCGACGAAACCTTTGTTGACTTTGATCAGAGCCTGAACACGGCCATTCGGAAGCTGCGCGACACCCTGGGCGATTCGGCCACCCATCCCCATTTCATCGAGACGTTGTCGCGGTGGGGCTACCGGTTCGTCGGCGCGGTCGACGGACCGCGTCCCTCCGAGGCCGCATCACAGAGCCCGCCCCCGGAGCCGGCTCGGCGCTTTGGTTTTCCCGCCATCCTCGCGGCCTTTCTTCTTGGCGCCGCCATCGTCGGCGGGCTGGGTTACGTGAACACGTCAGGGCGCATATCGCCGCCCGCGCCCAACTACTCCGTCCGCCAAGTCACCTTCGACCCCGGGCTCACCTATCAACCCGCCCTTTCGCGGGATGGCAACTTCCTTGCCTATTCGTCCGACTGCGGCGGCGAGGGCAACCTCGATATTTGGGTCCAACAATTGGGAGGCAGCGGCGAGCCCACTCGCCTTACGAACCACCCGGCCGATGACTCCGAACCGCACTTCTCCCCCGACGGCCGCACGGTCGCGTTCCGCTCCGAGCGGGAGGGCGGCGGCGTCTACTTGGTTCCCGCACTCGGGGGTGATAGCCGGCTGCTGGTGAAGAACGGCCGCCGGCCACGGTTTTCGCCCGACGGCAGCCTCGTGGCCCACTGGGTGGGTCCATCCAGTCGCGCGGCCATTGGTGAGATCGGGGTGGTCTCAGTCGTGGGGGGAGTGCCGCAGCGACTGGCGGCGGACCTTGGAGCGGCGCTGTACCCGATTTGGTCGCCCGACGGAACGCACCTTATGTTCGCAGGTTCTCGACAAGCTTTGCCTGATTGGGATTGGTGGGTAACGTCCGTCGAGGCCGGCGAACTGACAAAAACTAACTTCCGCGAAGTGGCCGGGAAACACGGTTTGGAAAGATCAGACTTGGAACTCCCGACCCCGGAAGCCTGGGATCAAGCCGGCCACGTCGTTTTCTCCACGCCGACGCTGGGTGAGTCCGCGGACACGGCCAGCATCTGGCAAGTACCGATCTCCTCCGAGACATGGCGGGTGGAGGGTTCGCCGGTGCGTTTGACAAGGGGGTTTGGCGAAACAGAGGCCTCTCTCGCTGCCGACGGCGCCATCGCCTTCGCCAGCGTGGCACGCAACATTGATGTCTGGAGTCTACCGATTGATGTCGATCAAGGCCGGGTTACCGGAGAGCCGGCACGGCTAACAACGAGTGGGGCGATTGACTACAATGTTTCGATCTCCGGCAACGGTCGGCTGATCACCTTTGCGTCGAACCGTTCGGGCAACTCCGATCTCTGGGCAAAGGACCTGGTGAACGGAAACCTAAGAGCATTGACGCTCACTCCTTGGGCGGAGTTCGACGCAGTCGTGAGTGACGATGGTTCCACCGTGGCCTATTTGGTCTTCGAATCGCCCGACTTGCGCGGCAACACCTGGGTTGAGCTAAGAAACATAGCTGAAGAAGTCTCGCGGAAAATCTCGGACCAGGCGGAATGGCCTATCGACTTTTCCTCGGATGGCCGCTTAGTGGTACTGAACCAGGATTTCCATTTTGGCCCTGGCACGGTCACAGGATACACCCCCGCTGCGCCGAATACCACGTCTTTTCGCGCTGAACCCTGCACATCACCTCCGCCGGTAGGCGCCAGGGCTCGTCCGTCCGCTCACAGACGTTGATTGAGCGGACTGAACGGCGCTCCGGCCGACACTGCTCCCTGCGAAACCTTTTTGGAGCCAAAAACTGTTGATCCTCGCCCGGGCAACGCTACCCACCCGGCACAGGCAGCGCCCAGATCCTATGCAGCATGTCACCGAACAGCCGCCGGTTCAGATGCCCCTCCGCCAGCAGCAACCAGTAGTAGCGAGCATGCTTGACCAGCCGACCGCCGGTCTTCATCAACCTGTGTTGCAAACTCGTTAGCGACCAGCTTTTGATTCGCTGCGGCAGCCCTAGCCGCCGCCACAGGTTGCCCAGGTTGTAGGCCGGCACGCTGAGTTGCAGCCGTACCTCGTTGGCTCGGAAGCGGTGACACGACAAGCGGGTCCAGTGCGTGGCCTGTTTGCCTTCTTTGATCCACTGCTCCGCCGTGCCGCGCTTGTTGTAGAACCGCACGACCGAGCGGCTCGGCAAGCTCATGCTCGTCACGACAAATCCGACGCGCGGGAATAGTTCGCCCTGGTGATGCTCGACCTTGGCGACAACTCGCCTTGCCTTCGACCAGCTCTCGGCCTGATAGCGAAAACTCTTGTAGCGCACTAGGGGCTTGGCGTTCGGCCTGCCCGGTGGCCGAAACAGGATGTCCTCGATCTCCAGCTCCAGGCTCTTGTTCGCCGGGATGCGAATCACGTAGTCCACGCCGCGCTCCTCCATCGCCTCGTAGATCTCGGGCTTGGCGAAGGCGGCGTCGGCGCGGAACGTCACCTGTTTGCCCTCCGCCTGTTGTCGTTCGATCTCCGGCAGTAGCAGCTCGTCCCAGTCCTCGGCGCTGTGCACGTTGCCGGGACGCAGCTTCGCGCCTAGGCAGTCGCCGTGCTGGTTGAACAGCAACAGCGGGTGATAGCAGAGGGACTCAAAATGGCCGTTGTAGGCACTGCCTTCCTGTTGGCCGTGGACGGGGCTCTCCGTGGAGTCCATGTCGAGCACCACGCGGTCTGAACCGTCGGGAGCTTCGGCTTGCGCGACCAGCTCCCGGTTCACTGCCATCAGCCCCAGCAAGTTCTCTTCGCTCGCCAGCATCTCCGTCTCGAAGCCATGCAGCGTCGAGGTCAAGGCTGCTCCGCGATCCCAGTTCCTCTTCGAGCCGATCAAGCGAAAGGTCGGATCGGCGGATACTCGAACGGCGTCATTGAGGTCCTCGTAGCCAGCGAGTCGGCTGTAGACCGACTGCCGCAGCAGATCGGCCAGCGCGAACTTCTTGTTCAAGCCTTGTCGCGAGTCGCTGAGATGCTCGTCGATCAGCTTCCCGAGTCCGAGTCGTTCATCCAGTTCGCGAACGAGAATCAGACCGCCATCCGAGGTGACTCGCGATCCTTGGAAATCGACTTTGAGAAATCCATTGAACGTGAGCTGAAACGGCTTGTTTTCTTTTTCACCCATCGGGTGTTGACCTCCATGGCGTCCTTATCGGGCTCTAGCCCCTATCAATAAAGACGCTGAAGGTCGCTGGATGGTCTGAAGCTCATACATCAAATTGAAAATGCGGGCTGAATGGAGGTTTCAGCGGACGGGCTGCCGCTCGCGTAGTCAACATCGCCTCCGGCGAGACCGTAGCCACTCTGGCACATCCGGACCACAACCTTTACCAAGCGCACCTCTCGCCCGACGACGATTGGCTCTTATTCCACGTGCACCCTACGCCGGAAAAGACGCAGGTCTCCATCGCGCCTTTCCGCGAAGGCACTCACGACGATCCGGACCAGTGGATTCCGATAACCGACGGTCAAGCGTTGGACGACAAGCCTCGCTGGTCGCCCAATGGCAATCTGATCTACATGACCTCGGACCGTGACGGGTTCACCTGCCTGTGGGCACAGCCGCTGGACCCGGAAACCAAGCGTCCCAACGGCCCGGCCTTAGCCATCCGGCACTTCCACCAATTCCAGAACTCACTGGGCGCTGTGCAGATCAACATGCGGGAGATCGGCGTCGCCCGCGACAAGATCGTGATGCCGCTGGCCGAGCTGAGCGGCAACATCTGGCTGATGGAGCCGGTCGAATCCGGAGCGGATGAGCAGCCATAGTCCACTCTCGGCCCGGGCATGACGTCGGTCGCCCGTCCATATTTCTCGCTCAGAATCGCTTAGAATAGGCGCAACGGATATGTTCGCCATCGTTCTTCGCGGGCTGCTCGTGCTCCCGGTCATCGTCGGCGCGCTCTCGGCCCAGCAACCTCGCGTGCCGGTCAGAGCGCGCAGCACCGCTCGTTCTGCGCCGGTTGCTGAAGTCACATTCAGCAACCAGATTGCGCCTATCTTTCAGCAAAATTGCCAGGAGTGCCACCATCCCGGCGAAGTGGCGCCCTTTTCGTTGATGACCTACGAAACCGCGCTGCCCTACGCCGAGGCTATCCGAGAGCAGACCCAACGCAGGGACATGCCTCCTTGGAAGCCCGTGCCGGGCGTTGGGGAATTCCAGGGAGAGCGCCGGCTGATCGACCGCGAAATCGACTTGATCGCCCGTTGGGTCGATGGGGGCGCCCCGCAAGGCGACCCCCGAGTTTTGCCGGAGCCGCTGGTGTTCCCCAACGAATGGACACTCGGTGAACCTGACCTGGTGATCACGCTTGATCGTCCCTACGCGCCCGATCCCTTGGGGGAAGACGATTACCGTTGCTTCAGCATCCCGTCCGGTTTGCTTGAGGACCGATTTGTCGGCGCTGTCGAGGTCAGGCCCGGGAATCGACGTATTGTCCACCACGTGCTGCTGTTTCCCGACCCCTTGAATCTGTCCGCGGCTTTGGAGCCGCCCGGCCAAGCGCAACCCGGTTATGAGTGCTTCGGCGACCCCGGTTTCACGCCGACCGGGCTTCTCGGAGGCTGGGCTCCCGGCAATCGGCCGCGGGGCTTGCCCGAGGACACAGCCTATACCGTCTCGGCCGGCAGCCGGATCGTCGTGCAGGTTCACTATCACCCCGACGGGACACAACAACAGGATCAAACCCGAGTCGGTTTCTTCTTCAGCAGCCACCCGGATCCCAAGCCGTTTTTGGTTCTACCGCTGGTGAACACCGGGTTCGAGATTCCGCCCGGGGCAAAACGGCACGAGGTGAAGGCGACGGTGACGGTTCCGCCGCTGGTGAGCGCGACGATCTTCAACGTGACCCCGCACATGCATCTGTTGGGTCGGGAAATCAAGCTGGATCTGATTCATCCCGGCGGGCAAGTCGAGCCGTTGATCTACATTGACGACTGGGATTTTGAGTGGCAGGACACTTATTACTTCAAGGAACCAATCTCGCTCGCTGCGTTCAGCCGGTTGGAGCTAACCTCTATATACCCGGATTTCCACTTTAGTTTCGGTTCTGCTAACCATCGGGTGGACTCGGACGCCTTTATTTATGCGGGCTTGAAAGCACTCAAGGCGCTGAGGAGATCAACACCCAATGGGTGAAAAAGAAAACAAACCGTTTCAGCTCACCTTCAATGGATTTCTCAAGGTCGATTTCCAAGGATCGCGAGTCACCTCGGATGGCGGGCTGATTCTCATTCGCGAACTGGACGAACGACTCGGACTAGGCAAGCTGATAGACGAGCATCTGACGGATTCGCGGCAAGGCTCGAACAAGAAGTTCCCGTTCGTCGATCTGCTGCGACAGTCGGTCTACTCCCGCTTGGCGGGCTACGAGGATCTCAACGACGCCGTTCGTGTCTCCGCCGATCCAACCTTTCGGCTGATTGGCTCGAAGAAGAACTGGGATCGCGGCGCGGCGCTGACCTCCCGGCTGCAGAGCTTCGAGACCGCCATGCTCGCCGGCGACGAGAATCTGATCGGGCTGATGGCGGTGAACCGCGAGTTGATCGCGCAAGCCGAGGCCGGTGATGACTCCGCGTGCGTCGTGCTGGACATGGACTCTACCGAGAGCCCCGTCCACGGCCGGCAGGAAGGCAGCGCCTACAACGGCCACTTCGAGTCGGTCTGCTACCACCCACTGTTGCTGTTCAACCAGCACGGCGATTGCTTGGCGGCAAAGTTGCGACCGGGCAACGTGTCCAGCGCCGAGGACTGGGACGAGCTGCTGCTGCCGGAAATCGAACGCCAACAGGCGGAGGGCAAACAGGTGACGTTCCGGGCCGATGCCGCCTTCGCCAAGCCGGATATTTACGAGACGTTGGAGGAGCGCGGCGTGGACTACGTGATTCGCATCCCGGCCAACAAGAGCCTGGAGCTGGAGATCGAAGATATCCTGTTTCGTCCGCCGGGCAGGCCGAGCGCAAAGCCCCTGGTGCGCTACAGGAGCTTTCGGTATCAGGCCGCGAGCTGGTCGAAGTCCCGGCGGGTTGTTGCGAAGGTCGAGCATCACCAAGGTGAGTTGTTTCCTCGCGTCGGTTTCATCGTCACGAGCATGGCCTTGCCGAGCCGCTCGCTGGTGCGGTTCTACAACAAGCGCGGCACGGCGGAGCAGTGGATCAAGGAAGGCAAACAAGCGACGCATTGGACAAGGCTGTCATGCCATCGGTTCCGGGCCAACGAAGTGCGACTGCAACTCAGCGTGCTGGCCTATAACCTGGGGAACCTATGGCGGAGGCTCGGGCTGCCGCAACGGATCAAGAGCTGGTCGCTGACGAGCTTGCAACAGCGGCTGATGAAGACGGGCGGTAGGCTGGTCAAGCATGCGCGGTACTATTGGCTGCTGCTGGCGGAGGGGCATCTGAACCGGCGGCTGTTCGGTGACATGCTGCATAGGATCTGGGCGCTGCCTGTGCCGGGTGGGTAGCGTTGCCCGGGCGAGGATCAACAGTTTTTGGCTCAGGGAGCAGTGTCGGCCGGAGCGCCGTTCAGTCCGCTCAATCAACGTCTGTGAGCGGACGGACGAGCCCTGGCGCCTACCGGCGGAGGTGATGTGCAGGGTTCAGCGCGAAAAGACGTGGTATTCGGCGCAGCGGGGGTGTATCCTGTGACCGTGCCAGGGCCAAAATGGAAATCCTGGATATACGACAACTCGTCCTCGAATCCTCATAATCCGAATAATCCTCCCAAGGCCGTGCGCTGGGGGCCGCAAACCAGCGACGAGATGTGTTTGGCCTTGATCGGCTTTAGCCTCGAGTGACCGCCGACAATTCCGCGCGGCGCCGGCGAGGCGGATGCCGGATGGGCGGCTCGGCTCTCGGTCGGGTCACTCGATTACCGCCTGGTAGGTCAACGACTGCATCAGCTCACGCACGGGGTAGGTTCCGTCGGGCAGCAGCTGCGTATGCACGATGCCGACCAGCTCCTCTTCGTGGTCCACCCAGAAATGCGTCGTGGCGGCGCCGCCCCAGCCGAAAGTCCCCTTGGATACCGGCAGTCCGGCGGTCGCCGGGTTGGTGACGACCGATCCCGTCAACCCGAAGCCGAAGCCCCAATGTCTCGCTTTCCCTCCTCTACCGAACAGGCTGGTCAGCGGGTCGTGGGGGAAGTCGGGCGTTAAGTGGTTGGACGTCATGAATTCGACCGTCTTGCCGCCCAGGATTCGCGTGCCGTTGTATTTGCCTTTATTCGCCAGCATCTGAGCGAAGCGCAGGTAGTCGGAGACCGTGCCGACAAGCCCCGAACCCCCCATCTCGATCGCCGGCAACTTGCGGTAGGCGCTGGTCTCCGGGTCGTCTAGGAGCTCCAAACCGCCGCCGTCTTTGGGCGAGTAGTTGACAGCGAAGCGGTCGAGCTTGCTGTCGGGCACGTAAAAATCGGTGTCGGGCATCCCCAACGGATCGAAGATTCGCCCCTTCAGAAACTCGCGGAACGACTTGCCGGAAACCACCTCGATCAGCCGGCCCAGCACATCCATGCCCACGCTGTAGTTCCACTCCGTGCCTGGCTGGGCGACGAGCGGAAGCCTGGCGAGCGACTCGCACCACTCCGCCAAGCTACGTTGCTTTGCCCCCGGGGCCGAGCCTTTCACGCCGGCATCCTTGTATATCCGTGCGACGGGGCTTGAGAAAAAGTCGTAGCTCAGGCCGGATGTGTGCGTGAGCAGGTGGTGGATGGTGATGGGGCGGGCGGGCTCGGTTTGGACCTTGCCGTCCTTTTCGCCAAGGTAGACGCGCATGTCGGAAAACTCAGGCAGGAATTTCGAAATGGGATCGCTCAGCAAGAAATGGCCCTCTTCGAAAAGAATCATGACCGCGACGCCGGTGACGGGCTTGCTCTGGGAGTAAAGCCGGAAGATCGTGTCCTTGCGCATGGGCAGCCCGGCGTCCACGTCACGCAGCCCGTTGGCCTCGAAGTGAACGACCTTGCCGCGCCTGGCGACCAGGGTGACTGTTCCGGGAATCTTTTTCTCGTCAATGAGGCGACGCATGCCGACGCCGATCGCTTCCAGGCGTTCGCTGGACATGCCGACGTCTTCGGCGCGAGTGACGGGCACGGCGCCCGTGTCGGCATGGGCCGGGAAAGCCGGGACCATCACCACCAGCGCGGTCAGCAATATCGCGCTCCGTAAGCCACGGCGTGCGGCATCCATGTGTGTCATTGTTATCCTCCTCAACGTTGACGGAAAGCGACCGCGCCCTGGTATTGGCATGTGTCCACGCGATGATCAGTTACCGACGTCCGCTTCGCGAGCTTCCATGGTACGCGTCCCTGCGCCCAAGCGTGCGACCCGCCCCGAGGGCAGGCTACTGCTACGATGGGTATCCTCCGAGCTCGAATCGACTGGGAGAAGATTAGGGAGCAACACGATGAAGACGATCCACCACTTCTTGACAGCACTCGCGGCGCTCTTCGCCGCAGCCGCCTTCACGCCGTCCGCCCCGGCGCAAGAGCCGCCCAACTACGTGTTCATTCCCGGAGAGATGTACCGCATGCCCACCCACTTCGGGCCGCGCACCGGCCCTCGCTGCGGACCCGACGGCAAGCGCTTCGAAAACATCGACGCGCCCAAGGCGACCAGCCTCTCGGTGCGCTTCCTGTCGAAACGCGATCAGCTCCAGCGGCTGTTGCCCGAGGGATTTACCGTTCACGGCGAGCCGGTCGTGAGCGTCACCATGACCTACATCACCGAAATCCCGTGGCTCGCCGGGCGCGGCTACAACACGCTGGGGGCCTCCTTCCCGGTAACGTTCAAGGGAGAGAAGGACACCGCGACCGGGAGTTTCCTGCTCGTGCTGTGGGAGAACCTCACCGATCCGATTCTCACGGGCCGTGAAGAACTGGGTTTCTCGAAGATTTACGCTGAGTTGCCGACCCCGCGCGCCTTCAACGGAGACATGCACGTGATGGCGAGCTGGCTCGGCTTCAAGTTCATGGACATGAGCCTGACCAACCTGCGGCAAGTCGACAGCGCCGCGGGCTCGTCCGCTCCCGACGACGGCAGTCTGCGCGGTCTAATGCATTACAAATACATGCCTCGCACCGGCGAATGGGGCACGGCCGACGCCGCCTACGCCGTGATCACGCCCGTGGGGAATTCGAACACGCGCACGCTCGAGGTGCAACAGGGGGAAGGCAATGTCAAGTTCCATCGCGCTCGCTGGGAAGACATGCCAACCCAATACAACATCGTGAACGGCTTGGCTGATCTGGAAGTGATCGAGTTCCGAGGCGCCACCCTCTCCAAGCGCATCGGAGGCAAAGATCTAAGCGACCAGCGCATCATGCGCTAATCCCCCAAACCGAGCCGCGCATGTTAGTAAGCGGTATGCGACGCACTACCGCGAAGCCGCCGAGAGTGGCGATCCTAAATCAGTACCCCATGGGCTTTTTCTCCTGTCGCCCTCCCCGGCGGTCTGTCCGTCCGCTGTTTTTCCCGCCGCCAACCACTGCGCTATAGTTTCCTCGATGCCGAAGCGCGACCCGCCGGCCATCACTGGCCGCGCCGCGCACTCAGCCCCAATACGGAGGAACACTGTGGATCAAGCGACTTGGTTAGCGCAGGTCACCGAAGACATCATCGAGCCCGAGCGCAAGATCTGCGACCCGCATCATCATTTGTGGGATCGCCCCGGTACCCGCTACCTGCTCGATGAGCTTCTCGCCGACATCGGCAGCGGCCACAACGTCGTCAGCACGGTTTTCGTCGAGTGCAAGTCTATGTATCGCGCCGACGGCCCTGAAGCCATTAAGCCGATCGGCGAGACCGAGTTCGTCAACGGAGTCGCCGCCATGTCGGCGAGCGGAGGATATGGCGACAGCCGCGTCTGCGCCGGGATCGTCGGCTTCACCGACCTACGCCTCGGCGCCGCGGCCGGGGATGTCCTGGACGCGCACAGGGCGGCAAGCCCCCGCTTTCGCGGCATTCGTCATGCCAACGCCTGGGACCGGAGTCCCGAGATCAGAAAATCCCACACCGATCCTCCCCAGGGTCTTCTCCTCGACAAAGCGTTTCGCGAAGGCTTCGCGGAACTCGGCAAGCGCAACCTCAGTTTCGATGCTTGGATGTTCCATCCCCAGATTCCCGAATTGATCGATCTGGCGAAAGCCTTCCCCGACACCACGATCATCTTCGACCACTTCGGCGGCCCGTTGGGGATCGGCCCCTACCGCGGCAAGCGCGAAGAGATCTTCCCGCTGTGGCGCAACGACGTCGCGGAATTGGCGCAGTACGAAAACGTATACGCGAAGCTGGGCGGGTTGGTGATGCCGATCAACGGCTTCGGTTTTCACAAGCGGGATTTACCCGCGACCTCGGACGAGATCGTCGCGGCCACGGACCGCTACCATCGGCACGCGATCGATTCGTTCGGCGTGAATCGCTGCATGTTCGAAAGCAATTTCCCCGTCGACAAGCGAAGCTGTTCCTATCACGTCTTGTGGAACGCCTTCAAGAAGATGGTCGCCGACGCCTCCGAAGACGAAAAGCAAGCCCTCTTCCATGATTCAGCCCGCCGCGCTTACCGGCTGTAGAGAGGGTGGTCAGGCCTGAAGCATGACACCGGCGGCGACAAACACGGTAGCGACAAACACTCGTGTTTGTCCTCGCTAGCGACTGTGTCGAAAGTCAAGGGAAAAGTGAGCTCGGAACTCACCAGCGCGTCGGCATGAAAGCTCGTCGCCGGAGGCGCGTCGAACATCCACTGATCCACCAATTCCCGCAAGCCGCGCCGACAGCGGGCGGTGCCCGACAAAGATGATGGAGAGGAGCCCCGCTTCACTGTCCCGCCGAGATCTCGGGGTCGAAGAGGTAGAAGCAGGGCCAAGCAACGGAAGCGAAAACTCTAGCCCGCTTTTCTCATCGCGTGGCGAGGCAAAGTGCATGAGAGGCCCGTCAGTACGAGGCGCGCGCCGCTTGACGAGCGGAGGCGTACTTGAACAGTACGGTGAGCACGGCGAGCAAGCGCAACGAAGTAATGGCGGGCCTATCGTGTGCTTTGCCCGTCAGGCGATGAGAAATGCGGGCTAGAATTCCTTGCCCGTGTACATCGACGCCACAAACTCCGCATAGCCGTTGTAGGGCAGGGTCGGGCGCCTTTCTTCGCCCTTGGGACCGAAAAATCGTTCCGTCGCCTGAGACCAGCGAACGTGCGGTCGCGCCGGATTCACATTGGAATACCAGCCGTATTCGTCGGGCCCTGCCTCCGTCCAAAAAGTCCCCGGGCGTTTCTTCGTGAAACGAATCTCCGTAATCGACTTGATGCTCTTGAGCCCGTACTTCCAGGGCGTGATCAGCCGGAACGGGGCCCCGTTTTGTTTCGGCAGCGGTTTGCCGTACAGGCCCGTGACGAACAGCGCGGTTTCGTTCATGGCCTCGTCCATCCGCAACGCTTCGTAATAAGGCCACGGGTAGTGGTCTTGCGAAGCGATGCCGGGCATTTCCGCGAAGCGCTGAACCGTCGTCATGCGCATGTAATTGGCCTCGGGCTTGGGGTCGACGAGCTTAATGAACTCCGAGATCGGAAAGCCCGTCCAAGGCACGGCGATTGACCAGGCTTCGACGCAGCGCATGCGGTAGAAGCGCTCTTCGAGAGTCATGCGCCGCAGCAGATCGTCGAGGTCGTATTTGCCGGGGTTGTTGACAAGCCCCTTGACCTTAATCGTCCAAGGCTCGGTCTTAAAGCGGTGGACCAAATCCTTGACGCGTCCCTTCTCGGTCGTGAACTCGTAGAAGTTGTTAAACCCGGTTACGATCTTGGGATGGGAAAGCGGGCGATCGAGCTTGTATTTCGGGTTGCGTTGGGCCGGATAGAGGTCGTCGGTCGAGGCGGCCGGTAGATGCCGCGACGCCAGCGCTCCCAGACCCGCGAAACCCGCCGATTTCATCAGCGCCCGCCGGTTGAGGTACACACTCTCGGGCGTCAATTCACGTTCGGGAATCTCCCAGCCTTTTGGAATCTTGATCAGCATCACCTACCCCCCTGCAAGTCCCTCCAATTATAGAAAACTTCCCAGGCCGCCGGCGTTTCCTAACGCGGATACAAAGCCCAGAGCGCAAGCGACGGGCCAAGCGGCACGCAACCGCCACGCGCACCGGTCTCGCGTTCCCCCGGCCTACCGCGAGCTTCGGCACAATCGCCCATCCACTCGAAATCGTTGTGCCCCCCGGCCGCCGCTCGCGCAACTGTCGCACCCCCGTCCGCCGCCAACGTCCGCCGCCGAGGTGTGTGATATTCTACGGTGGCTTGTTTTTCGCCTCCCCTGCATCGCCGGCCGCGAGCGCAAAGGAAGCGGCCTGCCTACACAGGTCCGTTAGGTTCCAGGAGTCTTCCCGCCGATGGCTCGCCTCAAGAAACTGCCCCCGATTTGCGTGGCCCTCGGCTGCGAAAAAGCCGCCGAACTGGAACGGTCAGCGCGCCGCTCGGCCGAGGCCGGGGAGCGGTTTCTCGAATTTCGCCTCGATTCGCTCGACGACCCCGCAAGCGGCATCGCCGTGATTCGGCGGACCGCGCGCCGCTTCCCGCGCGTCACGATCTTAGCCACTTGCCGTGGAACACCCAACGGCGGCGGCTTCAGCGGCGGACTCGACCGGCAAGCCGCTCTTCTCGAACAAGCAATCGCGGCCGGCGCGGCCCTAGTCGATCTCGAAATCGAGAGCGCTGAAGCAGCTCCTGAAATCGCACAACGCCTCGCGAAGCAGGCTCGCCTGGTCCTCTCCTATCACGATTTCGAAAAGACTCCGCCTCTCGACCGCGTGGTGCGCCGTCTGACGAAGTTCCCGGCGGTGGTCTACAAAATCGCCGCGACGGCCCAAAACCCAAGCGACAACCTGCGCATTCTGGAGCTGCCCTCGCGGCATCCCGGCACTCCTCTGGCCGTGATGGCGATGGGAGCAACCGGCACGCCCACCCGCGTGCTCGGCCCCGCCCGCGGGTCGCTATTCACCTTCGCTTTTCCCGACCCCGCCCCCGCCGGCCGAGGCCGCCAAACGAAGCCCACCGCGCCTGGGCAGATGACGACATCGTTGTTGCGCGAGCGCTACCGCCCCACCAAGCTCAGCCCCGATACGCGCGTCCTCGGCGTTGTGGCCTACCCCGCCGGTTACTCGATGTCTCCGGCGCTGCACAATCGCGCGTTTCAGGCGCGTCGCGTCGACGCCGTCTATCTGCCCTTCGAGGTCGAGCCGGGCCGCGTGCGGGATTTCTTTCGCTTCGCCGAAGCTCTCCCCGTGCACGGATTGAGCGTAACGATTCCCCACAAGCGCGCCGTGATGCGCTATCTCGATTCCTTGGACCCGTTGGCCGCGAAGATCGGCGCGGTCAACACGATCTATCGCCGCAAGGGAAAACTGCGCGGGACGAATACCGATGCCGTCGGCGTGACCGTGCCGCTCGGCAACCGCATGCCGCTCAAGCGCGCCTCGGTCCTCGTCGTAGGCAACGGCGGCGCGGCGCGGGCGGCGGCCTTTGCCCTCAAGCAGAAAGGCGCGCGCGTTACTCTCAGCGGCCGCAACCCCGGTCGCGTGCTGGCCCTCGCCAAGGCCTGCGGCGTCACCGCGCTCAAGCGGGAAGCGCTTGCGGGGACTCACTTTGACGCCTTGGTCCATGCCACCCCGATCGGCATGCACCCCCGCAATAACGAATGCTTTTTCGACGACGCGATCCCCGCCGATCTGGTTTTCGACATGGTCTATAACCCGCTTGAGACGTTACTGTTAAAGAAGGCTCGCTCAGAGGGCAAAGCCGTCATTCAGGGCCTGGAGATGTTTCTCGAGCAGGCCGCGGCGCAGTTCGAGATCTGGACCGGCGAGACGGCCCCGCGAGCCGTCATGAAACGCGCCGTTCTTGAAGCGCTTCGAGCGAAGTGATGTCTCCCGACTTCGAAACTTTTGAGCAACTGGCCCAACAGGGCAACGTGATCCCGGTCCACAAAGTGCTGGCCGCCGATCTCGAGACTCCCGTGTCGGCCTATCTGAAGCTCGCGGCCCGCCGGAAACACTCGTTCCTGTTCGAGAGCGTCGAGGGCGGCGAAAAAGTCGGCCGCTACACCTTCCTGGGCGCGGATCCCTTCTTGACCGTCACCGCCCGCGGCAAGACCGTCGAAATCGAGCGCAACGGAGAAGTCCGAAAGCGCCGCGGCAACGTCTTGGAGATCCTGCGCCGCTTGGCCGCCGAGTTTCACCCGGTGGGAACCGAGGGACTGCCGCCCTTCTCGGCCGGCGCGGTCGGCTACGCCGGCTATAACGTCGTGCGCTTACTCGAACCCCGCGTACCGAAATTCCGAACCGACGACGTTAAGATGCCCGACGCCGTCTTTCTCTTCTTCGCGACCCTGCTGGCCTTCGATCACGTCAAGCACGAGATCCACGTCATCGCCAACGTCCGCTGTGACGAATGGAAAGGATCTCTTCGCAAGGGGTACAACGACGCCCGCCGCCGCATCGAGCGAGTCGAACGCGCGCTGGCCCGCCCCGTGCCTCTTCCCAGGACGAAAAAAAAGCCGGGGCCGCTCGAAGTCCGCTCGAATGTCGGTAAGCAGGCGCACTGCCGCGCCGTCGAAAAAGCCAAGGAGTACATCCTGGCCGGGGACATCTTCCAGGTCGTGCTCTCACAGAGGCTCGAGATGGAGCCCGGCGTCGAGCCGTTTCAAATCTACCGCGCCCTGCGGATGGTCAACCCCTCGCCCTACCTTTTCTACCTGCACTTGGACGACACGGTCATCCTTGGCAGCTCGCCCGAAATGCTCGTGAAGGTCGAAAACGGCGAAGTCCATTACCGGCCGATCGCCGGCACCAGGCCCCGCGGCGCGAACGAAGCCGAAGACCGAGCCCTCGCGAAAGACCTGCTCTCCGACGAGAAAGAACTCGCCGAGCACGTCATGCTGGTCGACTTGGGCCGCAACGACCTGGGTCGCGTCTGCGAGTTTTCGACCGTCCGCGTGCCGGAATTCAAAATCATCGAATACTATTCGCACGTCATGCACATCGTCTCGAGCGTGCGCGGCAGGCTGCGTCCCGATAAAGACGCCTTTGACGCGCTGGCCGCCTGTTTCCCGGCCGGGACCGTTTCAGGCGCCCCGAAAGTGCGCGCCATGGAGATCATTGCCGAGCTCGAACCCTCGGCTCGAGGCGTCTACTCGGGCAGCGTCATGTACCTTGATTTCTCGGGCAATTTGAACTCCTGCATCGCCATCCGCACGATGGTCGTGCGAGGCAAGAAAGCGTACCTACAAGCCGGCGGCGGCATCGTCGCCGATTCGGACCCCGAGCGCGAGTGGGACGAGACGATGAACAAGGCCCGGGCCTTGCTCAAGGCCGTCGAGCTGGCGCGTGAGCTGTGAACTGAGTCGTCTTGAGACGCCCCGCCGAGCTTCCCGTCGGCCCCGCGGAGCCAGGCGACGGCGACGTGGGGAAAGGACACCCCGCAAGCGTCTCAAATCGGGCTTGCATTTCCGGCGGCTATGCTATAATTCCGTTTTTCGGGGAGTTTAGCCGACAGGATCGGTTTCCTCCGGCGAAGGAAGGTTAAACCTATGGCGTACGTGATTGCCGAACCTTGCATCGGGACAAAAGACACAGCGTGTGTCGATGCCTGTCCGGTGGATTGCATCCATCCGAAATCCGACGAAGACGATTTCGAAAACGAAGAAATGCTGTACATCGAACCCGACGAATGTATTGACTGTGGCGCCTGTGTGCCGGTCTGCCCCGTCTCGGCGATTTTCGCTCTCGAAGATCTCCCGGAAAAGTGGGACGCCTTCACGCCGCGGAACGCGGCTTACTACAACAAGTAGAACGATTTGCCCCGATGATTCCGGCCGTGGTCCCGCGGCCGGAAACCTCCCCCTGTTCGCATGACACCGACCTGCCGACCTCGCCGGTGCTGCCTTGTTGTCGGGGTGTGTCAAACGGATTCTCCCCCAACGCCGGCCTCCTGCCGGCGTCAGCCCCCGGGAGGGGCGCGGGATAGTAGCCCCGGGCTTCAGCCCGGGGTCCACGCCACAAATCACGATAAGCCCCGGACGGGGCGTAGGAGCAATTGTTCGATGCTGCCTCGGGTAACCGGAACGGCTCCGCCCCCATCTCCATGACGGCATTTTGAACCCTGCGGACTCGTGGAAACGAAACCGCCCCATCTCTTGGCAGCACCTCAGCGAGCGGTCTTCCTGCGCGCCGTCCGTTCCCCGCTTTCCTCGATCGCCGTGCCGCCGTTGACCTCACCCGTGCGGGACGGCAGTTTCTTGTTGGGTTGGGACGCCAAGCTTTGCCGTAGCGCTTCCATTAAATCGATGACCGGCGCGAGGCGGGGCGCTTCGGTAACCGCCACGGCCTGCCCTTGGCGCTTGGCTTCGACCAGGTTCTTGAGTTGCTGCTGGTAGGAGTCGTGGTACTTTTCGGGCTCAAACGGCGCCGCCAGGCTTTCCACAAGTTGCTTGGCGAGCTTGACTTCTTGCGGTTTGACCTCGACCTCGGCCGGCGCGCCGTACTCGCTCAGCTCGCGAATCTCATTCGGGTAATACATCGTGTGCAAGGTCAGCCCGCCCTTGCGCGGTCGGACCAATACGGTGTATTCGCGCTGGTGCATGCTGACCTTGGCCATGGCGGCATACCCCGCGCTCTCCATCGTTTCGACCAAGAGCTTGTAGGCCTTTCTTCCAGCCTCTTCGGGCACAGTGAAAAATGAGCTGTCGAAGTAGAGTGGGTCGACCTCGTCGAGTTTGACGAACTTGAGAATCTCCATCGTCGAACCCGAGGCCGGCATGATCTTCTTGATCTCCTCTTCCTCGACGAGAACGTACTGACCCTTTTCGTACTCGTACCCTTTGATAAGCTCCGCCCGCTCGACGATGCGGTCGCACGAGGGGCAGTAGAGCTTCTGGCGGATGCGGGAATTGCAGTCCTTGTGGATCTGGTTAAACCCGACCCGCTCACCGCGAGCCGCCACATGGAGCCGGATCGGCACCGAAATCAAACCGAAGCTGAGATAGCCCTTCCAAACCGTCGAGGCCATATCGAATACCCCCCTGTCGCGGCTGTTCCAAACAACTCGATCCCGAATTGTTTGAAACGTCTATATTGTTTGCATGGTACCTGAACCGGCTTCCGGCGCGCAACGCCTCCCGAAGCCCAGGGAGGCCCGGGCATTACCGGGCTGGATTGTCCCGCCATCGGATGCCGGCGGACCGCGGCCTTGAAGCCGTCACGTATCTATTGAAGAAACAACTTATGCATTTTCATCAACTTACCTCCGGCTTCCGCCTAGAAGCCGGCCGGCCGAGGGTACAATGGTATTGGAGCGCCCGGGGCGAGACAGAAGCGGCCCCTCTGAGAAATGGAAAACTTCCGCTCGGTCCCGACGATTTTACGAAAAAAAGAGACCCAACGAACCCAAGCTCCAGCCATCGCGCAAAGCGGACTCTTCGGAAAACCCCGCTTCGAGCGTTCGGCGGATTACGGTATAGCTCGTGAAATCACCAACGTCTGTAGCCGCGAAGCGGCGGCGGGAATATAGCCCAGGGTGGAGCCGGAACGGCGGAACCCGGGTGGGGATTCCACCCGAGCGAGCCCTGAAAATGTTGCCATATGGCACACCGGTCGGATATTCAGGGCATCGGGAAGCGCTGGGGCTCCGCCCCAGACCCGAGGTTTATCGCTTTCCGGCCGGGATGTCTCATCGCCTCGGTTCCCGCCCCCGGAGGGTGGCATGGAAAGTAGCCCCGGGCTTGAGCCCGGGTCCCCGGAACATCACGACAAGCCCCGGACGGGGCGTAGGAACAATCGTTCGATGCAACTCCGACAAAAAGGCAACTTTCGCCATGCCCGCCGACTGACGCTTGACTACTTCGACGCCTCCTTGGCTTACCCCCTTCCTCGAGCGCCAGATCCCAAAACCGGCGGTTTGCCATATGGCAAGAAGGTAAGGGCGGCGGGAACGCGGTCCGTCAGACCTGACCTGACCCTTCGCACCGTCGAAACCACGAAATGCGAAACGAACCCAAGGGTATGGTAACCGATTTTAAATCAATAGCTTGTGGCGATCCAGGCGTCGTATCGCAACGCTGCCCGGAGGGAACAATTGAGACAACGGAAGAAGCGATCCCAGGCGGCGCGTTGCTCTTTCGAAAATGGCCGTCGAGCGGAAGGCGGTTTACAGTATGGCTCGTAAAATCACAAACGTCTGTAGCCGCGAAGCGGCGGCGGGAATGTAGCCCAGGGTGGAGCCGGAACGGCGGAACCCTGGGTAGAATTCCCACCCGCGTGAGCCCTGAAAGGGCGGCGGGAACGCGGTGGGTCAGACCCGACCTGACCCCTCGCGTCGTCGAAAGCACGAAAACACCAAACGAACCCAAGAGTAGGGTACCCTACTCTTAATCAATAGCTTGTGGCGGCGGAAGCCCGCTGGGCGGTCGGCAGCGAGCAACGGAGAAACGGAAGAAATGGAGAAACGAAAGAAGTGATCCAAGACGGCGGGTTGCTCGCTCTAAGCCGGTTCAGCGTCCAACCAACCGGACCGAACTCCCGCCAAGGATCGCGAGCCAATCCGACCGCCCGAGAACAAGAAAACACGAAACGAACCCAAGAACCATAGAACCTGTGAGTTATCAATATCTTGTGGCGACTGCCGTGCCGTGTTCGCGGCTGCGGTCCCAGACGGCCAACAGAAGAAACGAAGACAATCCGATCGGATAGCCCGGCCCTCCGATGGGCAATCCGAACGGATAGCGCGACCCGAGACCCCACCGGGGCCGGCTCAATCGCCCGGAATCTTTAGTTGCGTACCATCAGTAACTTACAGCAATTCGGTGCGTGCCTGACCGATTTGGCCCCGTGCATGCTAAAAACTAGGATTTCCATTTTGGCCCTGGCACGGTCACAGGATACACCCCCGCTGCGCCGAATACCACGTCTTTTCGCGCTGAACCCTGCACATCACCTCCGCCGGTAGGCGCCAGGGCTCGTCCGTCCGCTCACAGACGTTGATTGAGCGGACTGAACGGCGCTCCGGCCGACACTGCTCCCTGCGAAACCTTTTTGGAGCCAAAAACTGTTGATCCTCGCCCGGGCAACGCTACCCACCCGGCACAGGCAGCGCCCAGATCCTATGCAGCATGTCGCCGAACAGCCGCCGGTTCAGATGTCCTTCGGCCAACAGCAGCCAATAGTACCGCGCATGCTTGACCAGCCTACCGCCCGTCTTCATCAGCCGCTGTTGCAAGCTCGTCAGCGACCAGCTCTTGATCCGTTGCGGCAGCCCGAGCCTCCGCCATAGGTTCCCCAGGTTATAGGCCAGCACGCTGAGTTGCAGTCGCACTTCGTTGGCCCGGAACCGATGGCATGACAGCCTTGTCCAATGCGTCGCTTGTTTGCCTTCCTTGATCCACTGCTCCGCCGTGCCGCGCTTGTTGTAGAACCGCACCAGCGAGCGGCTCGGCAAGGCCATGCTCGTGACGATGAAACCGACGCGAGGAAACAACTCACCTTGGTGATGCTCGACCTTCGCAACAACCCGCCGGGACTTCGACCAGCTCGCGGCCTGATACCGAAAGCTCCTGTAGCGCACCAGGGGCTTTGCGCTCGGCCTGCCCGGCGGACGAAACAGGATATCTTCGATCTCCAGCTCCAGGCTCTTGTTGGCCGGGATGCGAATCACGTAGTCCACGCCGCGCTCCTCCAACGTCTCGTAAATATCCGGCTTGGCGAAGGCGGCATCGGCCCGGAACGTCACCTGTTTGCCCTCCGCCTGTTGGCGTTCGATTTCCGGCAGCAGCAGCTCGTCCCAGTCCTCGGCGCTGGACACGTTGCCCGGTCGCAACTTTGCCGCCAAGCAATCGCCGTGCTGGTTGAACAGCAACAGTGGGTGGTAGCAGACCGACTCGAAGTGGCCGTTGTAGGCGCTGCCTTCCTGCCGGCCGTGGACGGGGCTCTCGGTAGAGTCCATGTCCAGCACGACGCACGCGGAGTCATCACCGGCCTCGGCTTGCGCGATCAACTCGCGGTTCACCGCCATCAGCCCGATCAGATTCTCGTCGCCGGCGAGCATGGCGGTCTCGAAGCTCTGCAGCCGGGAGGTCAGCGCCGCGCCGCGATCCCAGTTCTTCTTCGAGCCAATCAGCCGAAAGGTTGGATCGGCGGAGACACGAACGGCGTCGTTGAGATCCTCGTAGCCCGCCAAGCGGGAGTAGACCGACTGTCGCAGCAGATCGACGAACGGGAACTTCTTGTTCGAGCCTTGCCGCGAATCCGTCAGATGCTCGTCTATCAGCTTGCCTAGTCCGAGTCGTTCGTCCAGTTCGCGAATGAGAATCAGCCCGCCATCCGAGGTGACTCGCGATCCTTGGAAATCGACCTTGAGAAATCCATTGAAGGTGAGCTGAAACGGTTTGTTTTCTTTTTCACCCATTGGGTGTTGATCTCCTCAGCGCCTTGAGTGCTTTCAAGCCCGCATAAATAAAGGCGTCCGAGTCCACCCGATGGTTAGCAGAACCGAAACTAAAGTGGAAATCCGGGATAAAGGATGCGACGCGCAAAGGAAAACGAGGAGATCGACAATGCTCAACTACCGAAAAGCTTCTATCGCGACTCTGGCGGCCTTGGCGGTCTTGGCGGCCGAACCGGTCTGCGCCAAAGGTGCCGACCTTTCTGCTTTGACCGACAGCGAGAAGGAAGAGTTCTTGCGAAACGCCGAGGTGAAGCTCCAGCGCGACATCGGCATCGGGATCAACAATACCGTAAGGGTCACCCTGACCGATGGCGGCCTCACCCACGATGCTCATGTGCAAACCGTGAATATCCACAAGACGTCCTACCCGACGATTAACGGGGTGGAGCTCAACTTTCGCGACCGCTACCAGTTCAACATCGCCGCCTACAAGCTCGACCGGCTGATTGGCCTCAACATGGTCCCCGTCTCGGTCGAACGCAGGATCGGCAGGAACACCGGCTCAGTGACGTGGTGGGTCGACGACGTCGCCATGATGGAACGCGAACGCCTTCACAAGAAGATGCGCGTCCCCCCCCAAAAGAACGCGGGTTGGAACGACCAAATGTTCCAAATCAGGATTTTCAACGAGCTGATCTACAACACCGACGCCAATATCGGCAACATATTGATCACGAAAGATTGGGATGTTCGGATCATCGACTTTACGCGCGCGTTTCGCACGCACACGAAACTGCGGGCGCCCGAAAACCTGCGCCGTTGCGACCCGCGCGTGCTGCAAGGGTTGCGCGACCTCAACATAGACGTCTTGCGGCGTGAAATGGAGGGGCTTCTTAGCAAGGGCGAAATGAAGGGCCTGTTGGCGCGCCGCGATAAGATCGTCGAGTTCTTCGACCGCGAGATCGCGTCGAAAGGGGAACAGGCCGTCCTGTACAGCCGCCCGGGGCACTACTGAGTCTCGCATAATATACTGTCAATCGAGACAAAGAGAAGACTGTTTCCAGAAAGCGGTAATCAAGTGCGGTTTGCGGCGCATTCGCCGCAGCGCTTTGCGGGCGCGCTCGTCGAGTTCCCAGTAGTCCTTCGGGCAGACGTTGGGCAACTCGTGCTGCTTCCAGTACGCCCAAATGTATTCCACCGGGTTCAACTCCGGCGCATAGGGCGGCAAGTACTCCGTTGCGATGTGATCCTCGGAGAGCTGGATGAACTCCCGCACCAGGCGGCTGCGGTGCGCCGGCAGCCGGTCCCAGACGATCAGCAGTGGGCCGTCGATGTGGCGCACCAAAGCCTTCAGGAAGTCGATGACCTCCAGCTCGCCGATCGCGCCGGGATAGAGCCGGAAGTAAAAGTTGCGCAACGTCAGCCCGGCCGACACCGACAGCTTGTCCCAGTTGAAGTTGAACTCCAACACCGGTGTCTCGCCGCGCGGCGCCCAGGTGCGGCAACGATGCGGCTTCTGACTCAATCCGCTTTCGTCGATGAAGACGATCGTACGTTCTTCTTTGCGGGCTTTTTTTTAATGGCCGGCCAAGTCTTGCGCTGCCAGCCGCGGATGGCCTCTTCGTTGCGCTCCCGCGCTTTGCCGACGGGCCGTTGCGGGCTCCAACCGAGCGCCCGCAGGATCTTCCAGACATGGCCCTCGTGATAGCGCACGCCGAACTCGTCTCCGATCAGACGAGCGACCCGCGGACAGCTCCACAGCGGCGTCGGGAAGCCGTGCGCCTCGGGGCCTTCCAGCAGCAACGCCTCGAGGCGTTCGAGCTGCGCGGCGTCCAACAGCGGCTTACGGCCGGCGCGGCCGGCCTGGCGCAACCCGGCTTCGCCGTCACGCCGGTATCGTCGCAGCCACTCGCTGACGCTTTGCCGCGCGACCTTCAATCGCCTCGCTGTCTCGGACTGACTACAGCCTTGCTCGACCAACCGGATCGCTTTGAAACGGCGCTTCTCCAGGGCCTCGAAATCCCGCCGTACGCCTTTTGTATTTCCCATACATACAAAGACGTACGTACCCCAAAAAGGTGTCACTTTGTTTTGCGAGACTCAATAAGCCGGCCGCCGTGTTACGTCGAATACGAAGGTGATCCGGAAATAGGAGAGCAACATGAATATCCAAGCAAGACCGCACGACCGAACCAGCACTCGCTGCAAATCGCCGGTAAACGGGCGCCTAGCCGCCGTCGCGGGACTGATGGTGTTCGGCTTGACGGCCGCCGCCTCCCAGCCCCACTCTTTATCGGAAGCCGAGGCTGAGCGGATTCTCGAAACGACCTCGATCGTTTCCGTAGACGCCGCCGCCAACTTCCCGAAAGCCGTTTCCACCTCGCCGGTCTTGATCAATTCCAACGGGCCGGCCCCGGTCAATCAACGCTGTTTCGATGCCTGGCACGCGACCTTCGAACAGCTCGCCGAAAAAGGTTACCTGTCGGAGTTTCACGAGATCGACGACCGTCT
This sequence comes from Bryobacterales bacterium, assembly GCA_965238125.1. GTDB lineage: Bacteria > Acidobacteriota > Terriglobia > Bryobacterales > UBA6623 > UBA6623. The sequence continues at coordinate 4,712,802 of OZ250179.1, forward strand.
CGGTGTCGATGTCGGCCATCTTACCGCAACAGGTAAGCGCTATTTCCGCTCCGTCATGCCCGGCAGCATCTATTGGCTCGTGCGGGTCGCCCCGGCCGGTTCGGCGCGCGATGTGACGGTCACCGACATTCGCCGCGAGAAACGCAAGCGGGCGGTGGTCGAGTTTCGTTATGCCGTCTCCGAACCCTTCCACCTCATGTGGAGCAACCGCTTGTTCGACGGCGAGTGCCGCGGTGAAATGGGTGAAGGCGTGGTCATGGAGGAGACCGGTCTGGCGGGCCACGCGCACTTTCGATATCGCCGCGGAGCTTGGGAGGCGAGCGACGTGATCATGGCCGCCCACGAGAACAGCGAGTAGGGCCCGGGGGGGGGCGGCGCGGCTTTGGGGGACGCCCGCATATCGGCATCTACAACGCACATCACCGGCTGATCAGCGGCCCACTGCGATAGAGGATCCAGACCCTCAAGCGGGCCTTGATGGCCGAACGCCAAATGCTTGACTTCCGAACGACGGTCGCGCAAGCGCTCAGCCAGGGCCGCGAGCGACTTCCGGTGCTCAACCGAAACAGATAAGCCGCGGTTGCCGCGGGGCCGGTCGACTCATCGGCAACGATCACGACATTGCCGTCGGCAATCTCGCCGCCCTTGAGCGGAACACTGCTCGATGAGACGAGCCATGCGGCCAGGGCGATCAGGCAGGCCACGCCCCCGATCGCTATGAGCAAGTACTTCGATAGACGCTTCATTCGCGGCCGGCGACCGTTTTCGGGTGCTCCAAGTCGCTCCCAGTAGGGCCATTCAAGGCCCTTTGTCAGGTATAGTAGCGTAGGACAGTGGTATTAAGGAACCATTTACATCGATAGCTTCCTCGACCTACCATTACGCTGGTAGCGGCTCGTCCGCGAGCCTATGGAGAAGCGCCGATGAGTGGGAGTATCGGGAACGTGCCGGCCATGAAGTTCGACGTTGGGCAGACGATTGGGGGCTATGAATTTCTGGACCTGCTCGACAGCTCGCCGACGGGGGTGACCTATAAGGTCCGCAACGTCTTGGTGAAGCGAGTCGAGGTACTCAAAGTCCTCCCCAAACCAGGATTTCCATTTTGGCCCTGGCACGGTCACAGGATACACCCCCGCTGCGCCGAATACCACGTCTTTTGGGTGCGCGACATAAATGTGGGAGCTTGTGGGTTTGTCTTTTTTTGTGGCGTTTTTCCTTGCGTATGTATACGCTAGGTAATAAGGAGGTGCCCCGTGCCCCAATCTCTCGCTGCCCTCGAACGACAACGTGCCGCGATTCTCTCCGAGATCCTCCACTTAGGAGACTTTCGCAGCGGCTCGATTACCGCCACCCGCGGCCGCTGCGGCAAACCGAATTGCCGCTGCCACCAACCCGACCAACCGCCCCATGGTCCGCATTTCCGCCTCACCAAAAAAGTGAGCGGCAAGACCGTGACTGAGACCTTCTCTTCGCCCGCGGATCGCCGCAAGGCCGAACGCCAGGTGGCCGAGTTTCATCGCTTCCAACAACTCAGCCGGCAATTGCTCGATGTCAACGAAAGCATTTGCCGTCTGCGACCCGCCGCAGACACCCCGAAGCCCCAGGAAAAAAAACGGCCGAAACCATCCGCCACGAAGTCGCCCAAGAAGTGACGCAGCTGCTCGGGGTCATCTTCCGCGGCCAACGCCGCGGCGACCCCCTCGATCTCGAAGCCGTCGAGACGGCGGTTCGCGGCACCATGCATCGCGCCGGGACCACGCTGCTGAGCAAGTTACTGTCGTCCTCCGAGACCGTGCCGTCCCGAATCCCCTGCCCCTGCGGTCAACAAGCTTGCTGCCGCGATACTCGCCCCAAACAACTCACCACCGTGGTGGGCGAGGTGCGTTTCGAGCGCGCCTACTACCTCTGCTCGACATGCCGCCGGGGACAAAGCCCGCGCGACCGCGAACTCGACATCGAAGGCACCGCCTGCTCGCCCGGCGTGCGCCGCATGATGGCGCTGGTGGGCAGCGAAACTTCTTTCGAGCAAGGCCGTGAACAACTCGACGTCTTGGCCGGTCTCGACGTTACCGCCAAGTCCGTCGAACGCCATGCCGAGGCCCTCGGCGCCGACATCGAAGCCCGCGAGCAAGTGGCGATCCAACGCGCCAAGCAACTCGACTTGCCGCACGTCGCCGCCCCCGCCGTGCCCCTGCTCTACATCGAAATGGACGGCACGGGCATTCCCGTCGTGGCCGCCGAGACCGCCGGCCGTGTCGGAAAAACTGCGGGGCGGCCGGCCCGCACCCGCGAGGTCAAACTCGGCTGCGTCTTCACCCAAACCACCACCGACGAACAAGGCCGGCCGCGGCGCGACGAGAACTCGACCAGTTACAGCGCGGCGATCGAGGGAGCCGAGGCGTTCGGCTTGCGGCTGTATACGGAAGCTTGGCGGCGGGGCTGGAGCCGTGCTCGCAAGAAAGTCATTCTCGGCGACGGCGCGCCCTGGATCTGGAACCTGGCACATCAGCACTTCCCCGGCGCCGTCGAGATCGTCGACCTTTACCATGCGCGGCAGCATCTGTGGGAGTTGTCGGCGAAACTGTTCCCGAGCGATGAGCGCCGGCGGAAACGTTGGGCCGCGCGGTTGTTGCACAAGCTCGAACAAGGCAAGATCAAGGCGTTGGTGAAAGTCTTACGCGGGTTCTCCACGCCGAATCAGGAGTCGGCCCATTTGCTCGCCAACGAGGCGGACTACTTCGAGCGCAACGCCGAGCGGATGCGGTATCCCGAGTTTCGCCGCCAGGGATTGTTTGTCGGCTCGGGAGTGGTCGAGGCGGGCTGCAAGAAGGTGATCGGCGCGCGGTTAAAGCGCTCCGGCATGTTCTGGACGGTGCGCGGCGCCAACGCCATCATCGCGTTGCGCTGCTGTCGGCTGAGCGGAAGGTTCGAGGATTACTGGGAGGCCCGTGCCCGCGCCGCTTGATTTCCCACATTTATGTCGCACACCCACGTCTTTTCGCGCTGAACCCTGCACATCACCTCCGCCGGTAGGCGCCAGGGCTCGTCCGTCCGCTCACAGACGTTGATTGAGCGGACTGAACGGCGCTCCGGCCGACACTGCTCTCTGCGAAACCTTTTTGGAGCCAAAAACTGTTGATCCTCGCCCGGGCAACGCTACCCACCCGGCACAGGCAGCGCCCAGATCCTATGCAGCATGTCGCCGAACAGCCGCCGGTTCAGATGTCCTTCGGCCAACAGCAGCCAATAGTACCGCGCATGCTTGACCAGCCTACCGCCCGTCTTCATCAGCCGCTGTTGCAAGCTCGTCAGCGACCAGCTCTTGATCCGTTGCGGCAGCCCGAGCCTCCGCCATAGGTTCCCCAGGTTATAGGCCAGCACGCTGAGTTGCAGTCGCACTTCGTTGGCCCGGAACCGATGGCATGACAGCCTTGTCCAATGCGTCGCTTGTTTGCCTTCCTTGATCCACTGCTCCGCCGTGCCGCGCTTGTTGTAGAACCGCACCAGCGAGCGGCTCGGCAAGGCCATGCTCGTGACGATGAAACCGACGCGAGGAAACAACTCACCTTGGTGATGCTCGACCTTCGCAACAACCCGCCGGGACTTCGACCAGCTCGCGGCCTGATACCGAAAGCTCCTGTAGCGCACCAGGGGCTTTGCGCTCGGCCTGCCCGGCGGACGAAACAGGATATCTTCGATCTCCAGCTCCAGGCTCTTGTTGGCCGGGATGCGAATCACGTAGTCCACGCCGCGCTCCTCCAACGTCTCGTAAATATCCGGCTTGGCGAAGGCGGCATCGGCCCGGAACGTCACCTGTTTGCCCTCCGCCTGTTGGCGTTCGATTTCCGGCAGCAGCAGCTCGTCCCAGTCCTCGGCGCTGGACACGTTGCCCGGTCGCAACTTTGCCGCCAAGCAATCGCCGTGCTGGTTGAACAGCAACAGTGGGTGGTAGCAGACCGACTCGAAGTGGCCGTTGTAGGCGCTGCCTTCCTGCCGGCCGTGGACGGGGCTCTCGGTAGAGTCCATGTCCAGCACGACGCACGCGGAGTCATCACCGGCCTCGGCTTGCGCGATCAACTCGCGGTTCACCGCCATCAGCCCGATCAGATTCTCGTCGCCGGCGAGCATGGCGGTCTCGAAGCTCTGCAGCCGGGAGGTCAGCGCCGCGCCGCGATCCCAGTTCTTCTTCGAGCCAATCAGCCGAAAGGTTGGATCGGCGGAGACACGAACGGCGTCGTTGAGATCCTCGTAGCCCGCCAAGCGGGAGTAGACCGACTGTCGCAGCAGATCGACGAACGGGAACTTCTTGTTCGAGCCTTGCCGCGAATCCGTCAGATGCTCGTCTATCAGCTTGCCTAGTCCGAGTCGTTCGTCCAGTTCGCGAATGAGAATCAGCCCGCCATCCGAGGTGACTCGCGATCCTTGGAAATCGACCTTGAGAAATCCATTGAAGGTGAGCTGAAACGGTTTGTTTTCTTTTTCACCCATTGGGTGTTGATCTCCTCAGCGCCTTGAGTGCTTTCAAGCCCGCATAAATAAAGGCGTCCGAGTCCACCCGATGGTTAGCAGAACCGAAACTAAAGTGGAAATCCGGGTCAAAGAGCTGCAAGAAGATAAAAAGCGAGTCGACCGGTTTCTGCGGGAAGTCAATATCCGTGCCCGGCTGACGCACCCCAACATCGTCGGCTTTTACAACGCCATGCCGCTCGAAGACCAGCTGGTGATGACCACCGAGTTGGTCGAGGGGCCGACGCTCGAGGATGTCATCGGACGTGGCCCGATTCCGTTGAAAGAGAGCGTCGATTACGTCTGTCAGGCCCTCTCCGCGCTCGTCTACGCACACGCGCAAGGCGTCTCACCGCGATATCAGGCCTTCGAGCATGATTATCACTTCGTCGGGGAAGCTGCAACTGGGTGATTTCGGCCTGGCCAAGATGTACGCCGACCCGCAGCTGACCCTACCCGGCACCGTGTTGGGCACGGTGTACTACACGGCGCCCGAGCAGGTCAAGGGAATCACGGACCTTGACGAGCGGGTGGACGTCTATTCGATCGGCGTCGTGCTCTATGAGTTGTTGACCGGGCAAAAGCCCTTCGCCTCGAAGAGCCATTTCGAAGTGACGCAGGCCCATGTCCAGGCGCAGCCGACGCCCCCGAATGAATTGCAGGACACCTTGTCGAACGACTTGAGCGACGTGGTCGTCAAGGCGCTCGCGAAGGAGCCCGCGGACCGCTTCGCCTCCGCGATGAGATTCCGCTCGGTGTTGCAGACCGTGCCGCTGACTCTCATCGCGGAACGGGAGCAACAGATTGCGGCGATGGGTCGCCCGAAGGATCCGCCGCCCCCGCCTCCGCCGCCTCCTGCTCCTCCCGCGGTCTCCGCTGTCGATGAGTCGGAAGCTCTGCCCGTGAAGGAACCCTTGTCTTTCGGTTCGGCGGCGGCCACTTCCCAGGAATCGCAAGCGCATCGGGAAGCGGACTTATCGGCTCTCCAGACGGGTCTGACTCAGCCACCGGGCCCGGGGCGCGAAAAACCGCCTACGCCAATGGATCAATCCACCATGCAACTCCAGCAGATGCGCAAGGTGGCTGGAGCCGATGCGTCGCGGAGGCTTCCGGAGCTCCCCGCGGATCTCGACGATCGGCGTGCCCCGAAGCCTCAAAGTGACACCGACATTCTTCTCATTGCGGCCGTGACGTTCGTGGGCGTCGCGCTGCTGTTCTTTGCCTTCCTTACGCTGGCGGAGTAGAGGGTCGCCGCAACCTGTCGCGCCGGCTCCGTATTTCCAGCCGGACCATCGGGGTCAGTCGCGACCCCTCCCTTGCGGTCCGGGCTCTGGCGCCGCATAACGCGGGATTGGGCTTGGCTTACGCGGGCGAGGGTTCGCCGCCTTCGGATAGGCCCGGCACGCTCGGTCCCGTTGGCGGCTCGGGGCGCAGCACTTCCTGCTGCGGAGTCGGGGCTTCCTTTTCACCGACCGGACCCGGCACGGCGGGCAGCTCGCGGCCCTCGACGAGCGCCAGCACATCGTCGCCGTCGATCACCTCGCGCTCGAGCAATGCTTCGGCGATACGAACCAGGGCCTCGGAGTTTTCGGTGATGATCTTCTTGGCTCGGTCGTAACCGGCCTTCACGAAGTTGCTGACTTCGGCGTCGATGCGAATTGCGGTCGCCTCACTGTAATCGCGATGCTGGGCGATCTCGCGCCCGAGGAAGATCTGCTCTTCCTTCTTGCCGAAGCTTAGCGGCCCCATCGAGCTCATGCCCCACTCGCAGACCATCTGGCGGGCCATCTCGGTGGCCTGCTCGATGTCGTTGCCGGCACCGGTTGTCACGTGCTCGAGGAAGAGTTCCTCGGCAATGCGTCCGCCCATCAGAATGGCCAAGCGGCCCTTGAGGAAATCGAGTTCGTAGGTGTGCTTGTCGATTAGCGGCAACTGCATGGTCACGCCCAACGCGTTTCCGCGCGGGATGATCGTTACTTTGTGCAGCGGGTCCGCATCGCCCACCAACGCCGCTACCAGCGCATGGCCGGCTTCGTGATAAGCGGTGTTCTTCTTCTCCTCGTCGGTGAGGATCATCGAACGCCGCTCGGTGCCCATCATGACCTTGTCTTTGGAGAGCTCGAAATCGTGCATGGTGACGACTTTGCGGTCTTGGCGGGCCGCGAACAAGGCGCTTTCATTCACCATATTGGCCAGGTCGGCGCCCGAGAAACCGGGCGTCCCGCGCGCCAAAACATGCAGGTCGACATCAGCCGCCAGAGGTACTTTCTTGGTGTGCACGCGCAGAATACCGGCGCGTCCGCGAACGTCGGGACGGTTGACGACGACGCGGCGGTCGAAACGGCCGGGCCGTAACAGCGCCGGGTCGAGAACGTCGGGGCGATTCGTGGCGGCGATCAGAATGACGCCTTCGTTGGAGTCGAAGCCGTCCATCTCGACCAGCAACTGGTTCAGAGTCTGTTCGCGCTCGTCGTGGCCCCCGCCCAATCCCGCGCCGCGGTGGCGTCCGACCGCATCAATTTCGTCGATGAAGATGATGCAAGGGGCGCTCTTTTTGCCCTGCTCGAACAGATCGCGAACGCGGCTGGCTCCGACGCCGACAAACATCTCGACGAAATCGGAACCGGAGATCGAGAAGAAGGGGACGCTGGCTTCCCCGGCAATCGCCCTAGCGAGCAAGGTTTTCCCGGTCCCGGGAGGTCCCACCAGCAGGACGCCCTTGGGAATACGGCCTCCCAGCTTTTGGAATTTCTGCGGTTCGCGGAGGAACTCGATGATCTCCTGGAGCTCTTCCTTGGCCTCCTCGACGCCCGCCACATCCTTGAATGTGATCTTCTTTTGCTGGCTGGTCAGCAGCCGGGCGCGGCTCTTTCCGAAGCTGAGGGCCTTATTGCCGCCCGCCTGCATCTGCCGCATCATGAAGATCCAAAAACCGAACAGCAGCAGGAAAGGCGAGGCGTTGATCAGGAAGCTCAGCCAAGCGGGCGTGCTCGATTCCTTGACCTCGATCGTCACGCCGTTTTCTTGCAGAACGTTGATGATGTCGGGGTAGTCAGAAGGCAGTACGGTCTTGAGCGTCTCGCTGCCCGACCTGAATTTTCCGGCCACCTGAACGGAATTGGTGATCGTGACCGACTCCACATTGCCCGATTGCACCTCTTTGTAGAATTCCGTAAAGGTGAGGCGCTTCTCTCCGGCGGCGGTGCCTGTCTGGACGACCCTCCAGAGCAGGATAGCGGTGCATAACATCACCACCCAGAAAACGGCTGTCTTGACTGTGGAATTCACAGTAATCGTTCCTTTCACCGGAACGCGTTGCCGCGTCCCCCCGCTTACCCGAACTCGGGCTCTAACAACTTAGACGCCCGGCGTCCTCGGACGGATCCAAGAAATCGACTTCGTTGGGCGCCACTTCCTTGATTTCCAGCAGCACCCGACTGCGTTGTTCCGCGGCGAATCTCGCGGACGGCCCGAAAGTGCGGGCCCAAACAATCTCTTCGCCCTTCGGCTCGTTGCCTTCCGGTTCCGCCTCGATCCGGGTCCGCTCGGCTCCGACCAGCACCGGCCAACCGCCGCGGCGCCAAACCGCGATTCGCTGCTCGTGGAACAGCGACTTGAGTTTCTTGGCGCCGGTTCGTCCGGCGGGTTGGTAACGGTCTCCAGGCCGCCAGTTACGCAAACGCAACGGTCGAGGGAGCTTTTCCCAATCGAGCAAGTTCCGCCACTCACCATTATACGCCTGTTTGGGAGCTAAGTTCTCTCGGTAATACAACTTGAGTATCACTAAGGATGTTCCCCAGGGCCCCGAATAGCGGCCTGGGGCATCTACGCCCAAGTCATATGCCCCGGCGTCTTCGCCGCTTGGGGCCGTCGCGGGCGAGAGCCGGACCTCTCCAAGCGACCGTTGAGCGTGCAGGCCGGGCAGATCCAATTGGCCGCCGCCTTGTGCTTCGTCGCTCAGACGGCGAAGAGATTCGACATGGTCGAAGTCGATTCCCCGCAGGTCACCGCGCACCTGTTCGATGGCATGGCGCAGCAGCCGCCTGGTCGCGGCGAGGGAGAGCGGCCGCAGCGAATCGACCCGGAAGCCGAGCCCGCCGTCGGTAGGGGTCAGGTGAGTCCGCGCGAGCGCCGGCAGCCTCGTAGCCCAGTCTTCTTCCTCGGCGCGGGACCACTCCGCCATGTTTGCCAAGGTATTGATGACGTTAGGGTTCCAGTCGCTCTGGAGGTGAGGCAGCAGGTCGTGACGCAAGCGGTTGCGGTCGCGGCCCGGGTCGAGGTTGCTCGAGTCGAGCCTGTAATCGTACCCGTGGCCGGCAAGATAGGCCATCACGTCTTCTCTTGTGACTTCAAGAAGGGGGCGAACAATGTGTTCCCCCATTACGGGACGAACGCCCGCTAACCCGGCCCCGCCGGACCCTCGCAAGATCCGGAAAAGCACGGTTTCGGCCTGGTCGGAGCGAGTATGGCCGACCGCAATCTTGTCATATCGGCCCTCGTCGACCAAGGACCGAAAGTATTCATATCGGATCTTGCGGGCGGCTTGTTCGAGATTGTCGCCTGTCCGGCGGGCTTCCGAAGCCACCGCGACAGACCCTAGATCCGCTTCCAGCCCGAGCTTGCGCGCCAACTCGGCGACAAATTCGCGGTCCCGGTCTGATTCGGAGTCGCGCAACTGGTGGTCAAGGTGGGCAACGCCCAAGGTGACGCCGAGGCGGGGACCGAGTTCGCGCAACGCATAAAGCAGCGCCACCGAGTCGGGGCCGCCGGAAACCGCCACGCCCACGCGTTCACCGCGACCCAACATTCCGTACTTGCTGATCGTGGCTTCGATGCCGCGAATGAAGTTTTCGATTTCCACGTCGGTTAGGCCACGATGTCATTGTAGCGACGCGCTGTCCGTTCCATCCGTTAAGCCCGCATTTTCAATTTGATGTATGAGCTTCAGACCATCCAGCGACCTTCAGCGTCTTTATTGATAGGGGCTAGAGCCCGATAAGGACGCCATGGAGGTCAACACCCGATGGGTGAAAAAGAAAACAAGCCGTTTCAGCTCACGTTCAATGGATTTCTCAAAGTCGATTTCCAAGGATCGCGAGTCACCTCGGATGGCGGTCTGATTCTCGTTCGCGAACTGGATGAACGACTCGGACTCGGGAAGCTGATCGACGAGCATCTCAGCGACTCGCGACAAGGCTTGAACAAGAAGTTCCCGCTGGCCGATCTGCTGCGGCAGTCGGTCTACAGCCGACTCGCTGGCTACGAGGACCTCAATGACGCCGTTCGAGTATCCGCCGATCCGACCTTTCGCTTGATCGGCTCGAAGAGGAACTGGGATCGCGGAGCAGCCTTGACCTCGACGCTGCATGGCTTCGAGACGGAGATGCTGGCGAGCGAAGAGAACTTGCTGGGGCTGATGGCAGTGAACCGGGAGCTGGTCGCGCAAGCCGAAGCTCCCGACGGTTCAGACCGCGTGGTGCTCGACATGGACTCCACGGAGAGCCCCGTCCACGGCCAACAGGAAGGCAGTGCCTACAACGGCCATTTTGAGTCCCTCTGCTATCACCCGCTGTTGCTGTTCAACCAGCACGGCGACTGCCTAGGCGCGAAGCTGCGTCCCGGCAACGTGCACAGCGCCGAGGACTGGGACGAGCTGCTACTGCCGGAGATCGAACGACAACAGGCGGAGGGCAAACAGGTGACGTTCCGCGCCGACGCCGCCTTCGCCAAGCCCGAGATCTACGAGGCGATGGAGGAGCGCGGCGTGGACTACGTGATTCGCATCCCGGCGAACAAGAGCCTGGAGCTGGAGATCGAGGACATCCTGTTTCGGCCACCGGGCAGGCCGAACGCCAAGCCCCTAGTGCGCTACAAGAGTTTTCGCTATCAGGCCGAGAGCTGGTCGAAGGCAAGGCGAGTTGTCGCCAAGGTCGAGCATCACCAGGGCGAACTATTCCCGCGCGTCGGATTTGTCGTGACGAGCATGAGCTTGCCGAGCCGCTCGGTCGTGCGGTTCTACAACAAGCGCGGCACGGCGGAGCAGTGGATCAAAGAAGGCAAACAGGCCACGCACTGGACCCGCTTGTCGTGTCACCGCTTCCGAGCCAACGAGGTACGGCTGCAACTCAGCGTGCCGGCCTACAACCTGGGCAACCTGTGGCGGCGGCTAGGGCTGCCGCAGCGAATCAAAAGCTGGTCGCTAACGAGTTTGCAACACAGGTTGATGAAGACCGGCGGTCGGCTGGTCAAGCATGCTCGCTACTACTGGTTGCTGCTGGCGGAGGGGCATCTGAACCGGCGGCTGTTCGGTGACATGCTGCATAGGATCTGGGCGCTGCCTGTGCCGGGTGGGTAGCGTTGCCCGGGCGAGGATCAACAGTTTTTGGCTCCAAAAAGGTTTCGCAGGGAGCAGTGTCGGCCGGAGCGCCGTTCAGTCCGCTCAATCAACGTCTGTGAGCGGACGGACGAGCCCTGGCGCCTACCGGCGGAGGTGATGTGCAGGGTTCAGCGCGAAAAGACGTGGTATTCGGCGCAGCGGGGGTGTATCCTGTGACCGTGCCAGGGCCAAAATGGAAATCCTGGTCGAAAACAATACCCATTGTTGCCCCCGGAAACGCTTATTGCGATAATGAGCTTCCCCTCTCTTGGAGCCACCCGATGGCTGAAACCCGCCTGGGCGACATTATCGACGACCATTGTTCGAAGTGTCGTATGTTGACCAACCATTCCGTCGTCGCGCTCGTTGACGATGCGCCGGCGAAAGTTTGCTGCCGCACTTGCCACCACGAACATAAGTATCGTCACGGCAAGGGCGGAACGAAGAAAAAGAAACCCGGCAAGAAGGCGGCCCTGTTCGATGAAGTTCTAGCGAAAATGACCGGCGGCGAACCGGAATAGAGCCGGCCCGCATTTCTCATCGATCGGGCCTTCCGGGAGGCGCGCCGGCTGCTCAGGGCATCGTGACCTTCAAGATCCGTGTTTCTCGTGTGATTTCGCTGATCAGCCGGTCGCCCGAGACGAGGCGTCCGAAATTCGTATAGCGGCCGTCGAACTCCGCCAGGTCCTTCAGTGCAATGAAGAAGCGGTAGCCGCCGGAATCTCTCGGGTCGGCAATCATTCCTAAACTGCCGCGTATAAACAGTTCGGTATTGATCTCACAGCGGACGCTTGGCGGAAAGCGTACCGGGTCGCTTGGCCGCGCCGCGCGGAACTCGACAAGCCGAGCGGGTTCCACGGCCACGAAGCGTTGCTGCTCAAACGCGCCCTGCTCCGTCAAAGCGGCAAAGTGCTCGGCGGTTAAGCGCGCTTCGTCATAGTGAATGTCCAGTTCAAACGCGCCGATGGTCGTGTGGACTCTCAGCCGACGATTCAATTCACGGGAGATGCGTTGGTAGTCCGCCGCTTCGAATCGTGGTTCGGACGGCGAGTCAGTATCCCTGATTTCCGGTTTCGAATCGGCGGCCTCCAGTTCTCCGAGCCGGTCCTTCGCCCGTGGGGAACCGAGGATTTCCAGGGCGCGCGCGAAACTCTCCCGCCCCGCTCCGCTCTCGTAGGCCGAGGGAAGACCGTCAACGCCCGTGAAATACTCCTCATCGTTCGCCGCCAAGCGCGCCATCGCTTCTTCGGCGGCGTACGATAGCGGATTAGGCTGAAACCGCAACGCCTGTACCAAGGGAACCGCGCGTCGTTCGCCGACCACGCCGAGTGCATGAACCGCCGCGATCCGCACGTTCGGGTTCTTATCGCGCAAGCCTGCCGCCAAGGTAGACGCCACGTTAGGAGGCCGCAACGCACCGAGAGCTCGGTAAGCCTGGATGCGCACTTGCGGGTCTCGGTCTTCGGTTCGACGCTCGACAGCTTGCGCAACATCATCGGCGGGTTCAGCACGACGCAGCGCCTCGAGCGCGACGGCGCGTACCTTAGCGTTTCGGTCCTCCGACCGCTTCATCAATTGCTTGGTCAACTCGTCGTCCGGTTCGACGTTGAGCCGGTTCAGCGCATCGATGGCGGATCGGCGAACATCCTGATCGTCCGATCGCAGCAACTCGCTGATCCAAGGAACCGTCTCATGAGCCTGCATCCGCGCCAGGGCCGCCAGAGTGACCGGGAGCGGCGCGGGCGTATTGAGCAAAGCACCCATCGCTTCCCGCCGGCGCAGCTTGCCCAGCGCTTCGACGGCGTAGGCAATGACGCCTCGCTCGCGGTCGCCGAGAAGAGCCAGGAGGGCCCGGGCAGCCTCGGGTCGGCGTTTTCGACCCAGCCGGGCAAGGCTCTCGAAGTCCTCGATCTGGCCGATGGCGAAGGCCGCCATGGCGCGCACGCGCGGGCTGGGGTCTTTCGTTGCTTCTAGTAACAGATCGAGGGTTCGGGGGTCGCCAATGCGGCCGAGGGCAAGGCAGGCTCGGCGGCGCGTGTCGCCGATCGGCGCGCGCACTCTCGCCCGCAGCCAGTCATCCACTTGGCGCTTGTCCTCGCGTTCGAGAAAGTCCCCTTCGATGCGATGGACCGGCCTCGTCAACAACAGCCACGCCGCCGCCGAGCCCAGCAAAACCATGCACACGACGAGTATGCGCAACTCGAAGCGTCTGACAATTTCGACCAAGCCGCAATGGTACCAGAGCAGCCGTGCGCCGCAATTATGGCGTGAAGGAGATACCGATGAGGGGAACGACCTTATCCCGCAAGCCGCCGTCGTTGAGTTGGACGATGACGTTGAAGGTGACCAACACGGTTGCGGCCGGGTTGAGCTTGAAGCCAAAGGCGGCGTCGGCGAGGTTAATGCCGCCGGGCTGAAAGGCGATCGTCGGGAATAAGGTTCCGTCGACAGCGGTGACGTTCGAGAGCGAAACGCGCTGTGTGTCGACCAGGCGTTGTCCGAGAAAATCGGCGGCCAAGGAGAATTTCCGAGTCACGCCGATATCGACGCCGGCGGAATAGAGAAACTGATCAGGCAATCCGGCCTTGACGCCGGCTTGAACATCTCCCGCCAGCACGCTGTCGCCGTTAAATTGGTACCCCACGTTGACGTGCGGCGAGAAGCGTTTGTAGTTATACGAAAACACGACGAAGGGTTTGAACCCGGGGGCGCCGGTCCCCAAAAAATCAAGCTCGTTGCCGGTGGGAAGTCGCAAATCGGTTCCCAACGCCAGCCCGGCCTTTTCCCATTTTGTCGCGGTACCCTTCAGGCGGATAATGACGTCGCCCAGCCCCGACGCCGAACCGCCGTTCTGAAACGTTCTTTGCGCCACATCACGCCCGGCCTGAAAGGTATGCGGGATCTCCGGATCGCCCGCTGTCCCGATGCGCTGAATCTGTACGTCGGAGATGACGTCCAAGTTGGTGGTCACGAACGGAATCGCGACCGAGATATCCACGCGTTCATTGAGTCCGTAGGTGAAGAACGTGGTCAATTGGCCCATCTGCAGATCGATTAGATTGCGCGAAGTGATCAGGTCCTTGAGAAAGGGCGAATCGGGATCCACGGTCGGTTGATGCCGGAAGACGGACGGAACGTTGTCGAGCGAAACGCCGTCAAGAGTGTCGAAGCTGAAGTGCTGGAAGCTGAACCCGAAGTAAAAGCGGTCGGCGCCCACCGTTTCCGCGCGCTCGGTCAAGATTGGTCCGAAACTCTGCGCAGAGCGGACATAGGTGCCCAATGTGGGATCGAACGCATACGTAAAGCCGGCGGCTGTCGAAGGAATCGGCAGCGAGGTCAACTGCCCCGCCATGGCGTTGTTGAAGGGCGCGAAATTCGAACGAAACGAACTGTCAAAGTGAGCCCGATGCCGATCGCTGTCGAGGGCCAGCCCGGAGGGCCCGTAGAGATCGGCGATAGCCAGCGCCAGTTTGCCTCGATTAAAGGCCTGACCGAAAGCCTGGGAGGCGCTCCACAAGAGGAGAAACGGCAGCAGAACAGCGATTTTTTTCGTCATGATTTTCCGGAGTGGGGAAGCAGCGGGAAGGATCGCTCGGATCGCGGCGGCCGGGAAGATTAGCCGCCCCATTCCTCTACCGGATCGAATGGATGAGCCACTGACTGTCGCGTTTCCTGAGCTTCACCGTGACTTCGCTCTCGACTGGTTTTCGATCACCGCGATCGTCGCTGTAACGGACAATCCGCCGACAGCGGATCGAGGCTTCGTCGCTCTCGATCGCCGGAGGCCCAAGCGGTTCGAGCTGGTAGCCGATCGACCGCGCCACTTTGAACGATCCGGCAAGACGGCTGCCTTGCTCGGATGTGAGCCCCGGCCAGAGGGTCCGCACGCGGTTGATGTCCTTGGCCTCGTAAGCGCGGCCGAGATCTCTCAACACGACCTTGATTCGGTCCTCCTCGCTCACCTCGACGACGAGCGACCTCGGTTGCAACTCCGGTTGGGGAGCGGCGGGCGGTTTCAATTCGGCCAACCAGCTCCGCGCCTCCGCGACGTGTGCGCCATCGGGATAGCGCCCCAGGTATTCGCTGACGGCGTCGGACGTGCCCGCCCCGCGCGTCTGTTGCCAGGCGAGATCGTCGATGCGCCCTTCGGCTTCTCGCCGCAATGTGCCCTCGGGATGCTTTTCGAGAAATTCTTCGAACACCGCGATATCGGTGCTATTACGAATCGACGTCCAATCGGTCAACTCTTGGACACGGCCGTTTGTGGGTTCGGCCACTGCCGGCTGAGTCGGCGTCCCGCCAACTCGAGCTTCCGAAATCGATTCCGCGGCTTCGTCGCCGGCTTCCGGTGCCGCGGCGACCGGCGGCTGCTCCACCGCCGCCGGCACGGTGGCGGGAGCAGAGGCCGCCGGCGGAGGCACGGGCTCGGTCCGCGAGGCGGCCGCGCGAAGAATCGGCGGCGGTTCGGGAGCGGATGCGCGTTCGACCGGCCGCGGCGGTTCGGCCGCCGTCGGCGGAGCCGCGGACTCGCCCTCTGTCGGGGAAGCCGCGGAGGGCGCCCCCGGGGCGGCTGACGCCGCTCCCTCGTCGGGCAGGGTCAACTCGGGCGGCGCGCTCGCGGTATCGACGCTCGCCGAATCGGTCGTCAGGAAATAACCCAGGGCGGCCGCAAGACCCACCGCGACTGCCGCGGCGGCCGCAAACGGCAGCTTTACTTCTTCTCCGGCTTTATCGGCGCGAAATCGGCGATCTCCGCGGCCGAAATCGACCGGGTGACCTCGGAATCGTCTTCGAGGACGACCCCTTCCAAATCGGCCAGGACGTCGTCGATCGAGTCGTAACGATCATCGGGGTCTTTGGAAAGCGCTTTGATGACAATGTTTTCGAGCGCCGCCGGAACCGTCGTCGAGATGTCTCGCAGCGGCTCAGGGTCGTCATTCACCACCGAGTAGATGACGGCCAAGTCGTGAGTGCCTTCGAAAGGACGTCGGCCGCTCAGCAACTCGTAGAGCACGACGCCGAACGCCCAGATGTCGGTGCGATGATCGAGCGGATCGCCCTTGGCTTGCTCCGGCGACATGTAGGACGCGGTTCCGAGCCGCATGCCGGGACGGCTGATTTGTGTGTGGCCCGACAGACGCGCCAGCCCGAAATCCAAGATCTTCACCACGCCTTCGGTTGTGACGATGATGTTGGCCGGCTTGATATCGCGGTGGACAATTTTCTCGCGGTGAGCTTTGCCGATGCCGCGGCAAGTCTGCTTCGCGAAGTCCAAGGCTTCCCGCATCGGCAACGGGCCGCCCGTGACCTTTTCGCGCAGAGTTTCGCCCTGGTAATAGCCCATGACGATGAACATCTGCCCATCTTCTGTTTCATCGATTTCGTGGATCGTGCAGATATTGGGGTGGTCCAGCGCGGAGGCCGCCCTGGCCTCGAGGATGAAGCGCTCTTTATCTCCCTCGAGAGCGTCGACGGCCCGCGGCAGGAATTTCATGGCGACGAAAGCGGCCCAGACGCAGATCACGGGCTTTGTAAACAACGCCCATGCCACCTCGCCCCAACTGCTCGGTGACTTCGTAATGAGAGATAGTGTGCCCGATCATGGCTTTGGCCGCCGCCGACGGAGCGTCCTTGCCACAAGAGTAACCTAACGTGTGAATACGGTCAACGGGATGGAAGGGCATTTCGGTCCCCGTCGGCGGGCGGGATTGCGTTGGCGTTTCGGTTTTGACATCGTTAGGGATACGAACCCCATGGCTTTGACGCGCCCCACCCTGAGCGACTACGACCTGCACCTGCTGGCGGAGGGTACGCACTATCGTTCCTACGACAGGCTGGGGGCGCATCGGGCGTTTTCAGGGGATCAGCGGGGGGTTCGTTTCGCGGTGTGGGCCCCGAACGCCGAACGCGTTTCGGTCATTGGGGATTTTAACGAGTGGGACCCGGAAAACCGGCCGCTTCGTCTCCGACCCGAGGCGGGCGTCTGGGAGGGATTCGTCGAAGGCTTGGGTGCCGGCGCGTTGTACAAATACCACATCGTCTCGCGAGAAAACGGGCATTCCGCCGACAAAGCGGACCCCTATGGCTTCGCGGCGGAGCTAAGGCCGCAAACGGCGTCGAAAGTCTGGGACTTATCCGAATACGAGTGGGGGGACGCGGAGTGGATGGGGAATCGCGCTCTTCGCAATTCCCACGAGGCCCCGATCTCCATTTATGAAGTCCACCTCGGTTCGTGGCGGCGGGCGGCGGACGAGCTCGATCGCCGGCTGAGCTACGCCGAAATCGCTCCCCTGCTCGCCGATTATCTCACGGAGATGGGTTTCACGCATGTCGAGCTGTTGCCGGTGAGCGAACACCCCTTCGACGGCTCGTGGGGTTATCAACCAGTGGGCTACTTTGCGCCGACCAGCCGTTTCGGCACACCCGACGATTTCATGGCGATGGTCGATCTGCTGCATCAGCGCGGCATCGGCGTAATCATCGACTGGGTGCCGGCCCACTTCCCGCATGACGGTCACGGGCTGGGCTATTTCGACGGGACGCATCTCTATGAACACGCCGATCCGCGCAAGGGCAAGCATCCGGACTGGGACACCCTGATTTTCAACTACGGGCGGCGGGAAGTCGCCAACTTCCTGATCAGCAACGCTTTGTTTTGGCTGGATCGCTATCACATCGACGGGCTGCGCGTGGATGCCGTGGCCTCCATGTTATACCTCGACTACGGGCGCGAGGACGGCGAATGGGTAGCAAACCGCCACGGCGGCAACGAGAACCTAGAGGCCGTTGAATTCCTGCGTCGCTTCAACGAGTTGGTCTACGCGGAATATCCCGACGTGATGACGATGGCCGAGGAGTCGACTTCCTGGCCGATGGTTTCGCGCCCGACCGACGCGGGCGGGTTGGGATTCGGGTTCAAGTGGAACATGGGTTGGATGCACGACATGCTCGAGTACATGGCGGAGGACCCGATCAACCGCAAGCACCACCACAACAAGGTCACTTTCAGCATGCTCTACGCCTTCAGCGAAAATTTCGTCTTGCCGTTTTCGCATGACGAGGTGGTCCACGGAAAAGGTTCGATGCTGAACAAGATGCCCGGCGACGATTGGCAACGCTTTGCGAATCTTCGCTTGCTCTATGGCTTGTTATTCGGGCACTCGGGCAAGAAGCTGCTTTTCATGGGAGATGAATTCGGCCAACGAAAGGAATGGGACCACGACGGTACGCTCTCGTGGGAAGCGCTCGATAGCCCGTTGCACGCGGGCGTGCAAATGTGGGTGCGGGACCTCAACGATCTCTACCGCACCGAGCCCGCGCTTTATGAGCTGGATTTCGATGCGGAAGGGTTCGAGTGGGTCGACTGCGGCGACCGCGAATCGAGCGTGGTTAGTTTCCTGCGTCGCGGCAAGAGCACGAGCGATCAACTGCTCTTTGTGTGCAATTTTACGCCTGTGTCGCGGTACTACTATCCAGTGGGAGCCCCCCAGCCGGGGTTTTGGCAGGAGATCCTAAACAGCGACGCCGAAATCTACGGGGGGAGCAATCAGGGTAACCAAGGTGGTGTGAAAGCGACGAATGCGCCGCTGCATACTTGGCCTTGTTCTCTTTTCGTGACCCTGCCGCCGCTGGCCACGTTGGTTTTCAGGAAAGTGCGATAGGGAGATGAACGCCGCGCCCAACGTTGGCACGGTCGAATTGTGGTCGCACGGCATCGAGACGGTGCCTCACCGCCGTGCTTGCTCTTGGCGGCGAGATCAACGTCCCGGAATCTCGGCGACCATACGCTCGATGGCGGCGGGCAAATCGCGTGGACGACGAACTGCGTAGCGGGTGCCGCCGAGTGCCTTGACGGCGTGTCCCAACAAGCCGCGCCAATTGCGCCACATGGCCGGGTTTAGGTAGAAGACCGGGGCCGGACTGCGCTCCAACCCCCGGATCGTTTCTTTCGCGACTTTCTTGCCGATGCGCAAGTCCCAACCCACGAAAATGAACGCGTCGGACTCTTCGTCCTCCCCCAGTTCCTTTTCGAGCAGGTCCGCGAAGAATTCCTGTTCTTTCTTCTTACCGAGTTGCCCGTAGGTAACCGTGCCGGGCGTGAGTTGCTCGAGGGTTTCGCCGAGCGCCGGAAAGTCGATGACGTCTTGGTAGTCTTGTTCGAAAAGAACTTGCTGATCGTCGAGGCTGAAGGCCACGACGGAAAATTCCGCAAGAGCCGGGTGCCTTGCCATGACCCGCAAAATCGAGAGGACCGGCCCGTAACGCCAAATCGGAATCGTAACCCGACGTCGGCCTCGCACATCCATGCTGACCAGCAGTTTGACGCGGAGCTTCTTGCCGGCCGGGTCGGGGGGAACCGGGGTCTCCTCGCGAAACAGGTAGACAAGCGAGGGGGCCAACTCTCCCCGAGCAAGTGTCAGTTCGACATCACGGTCCTTTTTGGAACGGCGCGCCTCGACCGTCCAACGGGCCGTACAAAAGCGCCCGAAACCGTCTTGCAGTTGCCACATCACCTCGTACACGCCCTCGCCGGCCGCGAACGAGCCGCTGAACTGGATGGCTCCGCCGCGGTCTTCCGCGATCTCGTCGACCTCGAATCTGCGACTGAAATAGACCCCTTCGGCGGCCTCGGGCCACAACGGATTCACGGCGACCCGCAATAAGAAACGATTCGCCGGGCCGCGGATTTCGCGCAGGGGGATTTCCGCGACGTATCCGGTCAGGAAACGAAATTCGAAGCCGAGAAAGGGTGGAAAGTTGCGCACCCGGCACGAGATTGGGCGGCTGGGCACGGGCCATCGTTCTTCCTCCCACTCGAAGGTGTTGTCGTCCCCCGGAAACAGCGGGGACTGGTCGGTCCTGTCTTGCGCGGCCAGGGGGGACAAGGCGGTCAGGCCCAGCAGCGTAAGAAAAACAAACCCGAAGTACGACGTTGGCGGGATGCGGCTTCGGCTCTGCATGGAGCTTGGCGCAAGGCGGGCGGCTATCGATCGGGCCTCGCCGAGTCGCGAACCGGCCGGGCGTCCGGCCCCGTGGTCGCCAGTGCCGCAAGGTCGGCCAACGAAAGGCTTCTTCGAGCGAGACGGCTGGGGCGCGCGACCGCCGATTGCCAGTCTACCAGACCGAAGTGAAGGTCCATCGGAGATGAAGTTGCCTGCTGTCGGCCAAACGTAAGCTATTGGATCCGATAAGAGACTTGCGGGATAGCCGCGGCCGCCGAATCGCCTCGGCCACTTGCCATGGGCGGCTGTCCCGGCCGTGGATCCGCCATTCTCGAGCCAATTGGGACCGTCGGTGGAGAAAACCCGTGATAAGATGTTGATGTATCGCGCGAGTGGCGCCGGAGCCTACTGGTCGGTGTTGTGCGGCCCGCCCGAGCCGATCCACTTTGAGGTTGCTGTGAAAAAAAATAGCGGTCCCAAGAATATTCCCGCCGGGCAGGGCGTTGACCCCCAATTGATGGAAGCGGCCAAGAAGACCGTTTTCGAGCCGAAAGCCCAGGAGACGTTTGCCTGCAACGTCTGCGATACGCCGGGCGCCAGCGACCAATCGGAAGGCCTATGCTGGGTCTGCCGCCGCCTCAAAATCAGCGCCTGGAAAGAATCCGAGCAGCAGATGATGTTTACCGAATAGAAACGCGCCCGGATTCTTCGACACCGGATACAGAGCCCGGAGCGCAAGCGACGGGCCGAGGGCAGGCAACCGCCACTCGCTCTGGAACCGCGTCTCCCGAACCGTCATGGTCTTGCGTCGACCCGAAACCGTTGTGGTTCGGGGTCTTGAAAGAATTCGATCCTGGCAATCTCAGCGGACTTGTTCATACACGTACCCGGCGACGGCGATGTCCTCGATGGCCAGGCCTTGGGATTCGAACAGGGTGATCGCCTCCGCTTCGGAGCGGCCCGGGACGCGCCCCGCCACCACGGCCGATAGCTCCTCGACGCGCTCCCAATCCAACACGCCGTCTTCGTGAGCTTGCACCAAGTCGCCGGCTTCCATCTTGGCTTGCTCGATCGAGTCGACGGCGATGAACGCCGCGGCTTGAACGGCTGTACCGTCGATTTCCCGCCGCTTGACGTGGTTGCTCCCGGCGGCGTTGATATGCGTTCCGGGACCGAGCCACGCGCCTTCGAGAACGGGTGTCGCGGCGTTGGTCACGGTGATCACGATGTCGCTTTCCCGAACGGTTTGCTCCGCCGACGAGGCAGCCTCGATGTCGATCCCGAGCAGGCCCGACATCTTTTCAGCGAAAGCCGCGCGTCTTTCCTCGGAACGGCTCCGGCGGGCGCACCCCAACCACGGCGGCGAGTTGCGTTTCGGCCTGCCACCCGGCCCCGATCATGCCGATGGTTCCGGCGTTCGGGTTGGCCATGAATTTCGTCGCCAAACCGCTGGCCGCGCCGGTGCGGATTTGCCCCAGGCCGTCGGCATCGATCACGGCGAGCAGAGAAGTCGTTTCGGCATCGAAAAGGCTGACAAGAAAAACGCGCGCCTTTGCGGGGATGGGTGGCGTAGACCTTGCTTCCGAGATACCCGCTTTCGTTGTCGCCCGCGGCCATGTAGTGCAGCAGCGTGCGGTTCGCCATGCGGACACGGCGGCGCGGATGGTTGACGGCTTGGCCGGCGTCGAGGCGGCGAAAACAAGTTTCGAGCAGCTCGACAGCCTTGGCGGGCGATAGAATTTCGCGGACTTGGTCCTCGGTAATGTGGATCATAGTGCCGGATCAACGAGACCGAAGGAGATGACCCCGCTGGGACGAATGCTAGGCCGCGCCGGCGGGAGCGAAGACTGTCTCGCCTTGCGGCGCCCGATTCATGCTGAGATATTCCAGCAAGATCATCATTCTGTGCGTTGATCGAGCTTCGGCGGAAGGCGGACTCGCGGCGCGGTCGTAGCGCTGGATCGAGAGCGCGATTTCGTCGCGCGTCAATGTGGGGGAAGTCGGCCGGGACTCAATGAAGCGAGCCCCGAAATAGGCCGCGATATATTCGAGTTCGTCGCTGGAAAGGCCCTCGAGAAACCGGCGTGCCGCCTCCCGGCGACTCGCGGTGGATAAAGAAGAAACAGCGCTGACGAGAGTAAGTTTTTCTCGTACTAAGATCACCTTCGACGGCTCCGATCTTGTCCGTGAAGCGCGGGGGCTGTAGTTATTATCACCTACCGGTGATTAGGGCCGCAACCGTAGTACGGGTGAGCTCGGGGTCCTATAAGCAGTACTTATTGTCGGGAACGCCGTTTTTGCGCCGCGGCCCCGTCGAGTTTCGTGAAATGCGCTCTCCTAGACGAGCGGGGCCCGCGGCCACGCCGGATGGTTCATGCGGGAAACTTGGTAGCGACCGGCACTCGTGCCGGTCCCGGTTGAGACGAGCTCTCGGCTTGTCTCGCCTCAACCCGTCCCAATTGAAGTTTAGCTTAAAGCCAACGCGTGTTTTTCGATTGCAGCTCGATCTCGATGGTCTGCTTTTCGCCGTCACGGATAACGGTCAACTGCAGAGTATCGCCGCCGTGTTTGAGCGAGAGGACTTGGCTCAACACGCGGCGGTGAGCCACTTCGCGTCCGTCGACGTGGGTAATGAAGTCGCCGCCCCAGGGAATCAAGTAATTCCCGAGAACGACTTCCCGTTGCGCGCCGCGAAGGCCGGCCTGGGCGGCGGCCGAACCTCCCGCAATCTCCGCCACCAGATAACCCGACTCGCCCGGCAAGTCGAGGGCGCGCAGGAAGCGCCCGGAAAGAAACAGCGTTCGAAACCCGGGATGACTCGCTTGGCGAGCCTTGCCCCCCGTGCGCTCGTACTCGAGCAAGGGGACGGCGCGGCTGATAGGCATGGCGAAACCGATGCCGACGTTGGCGCGGCCGATGATGGCCGTGTTGACGCCGATGACGTTGCCCGCGCTGTCGAGCAGCGGGCCGCCGCTGTTGCCCGGGTTGATGGCGGCGTCGGTTTGAATCATGTCTTCGAGGAAACTTTCGCCGTCGCGAATCGAGCGCCCGAGCGAACTGATGATGCCCGTCGTCAAGGTTCCCTCGAGACCAAACGGATTGCCGATGGCCAGCACTTTCTGTCCGACCTTCAAGTTGTCGGATTGGCCGAGTTGCAGCGACGGAAGATCCAGGTCGGCGCGAATGCGAATCAGCGCCAAGTCGTTAGCCTCATCGACGGCGAGGACCTCGGCCTTGTGACGCGACTTGTCGCTGAGGGTGACTTCAATCTGCGGAGCGTTGCCGCCGATGACATGATGGTTCGTCAGAATACGACCTTCACCGTCAATTAGGAAACCCGACCCCGAAGCCGCGCTCGGTTGCAGCTCGAGAAACCAGCCGCGTTTGAGCACGGTGCTCGTGATGTTCACCGTGGCTTCGTTGGCGCGCGTGTAAATCTCGATGTTGGACTGCTCTTCGGCCGTCAGACCGGTGGCTTGCGCTTCAGTCCAATAGGGTGAGGGGTAATCGGGGGAACTCGGCGCCGGGCGCCAAGGGACGCCGCGAGAAGTCGTCCACAGCACAAAAACAGCCGCGATGATCGCCGCCAGCCAGAGCGGACGGAATGCAATGGGTCGACGACGTCCGTGACCTCCGTTCATGCGGCCTCCCGAAGAAGTCTTTCGTGAATCTCGCGCACTTGCCGTGTGGTCTCCTGCTTCGTTCCCGATGTATCAATGACGTAATCAGCGTATTTGCGCTTCTCTTCGAGGGGCATTTGGCGGGCCAGCCGGGCACGGGCATCCGCCTCCGGCGCGCCTTCCCTGTCGCGATAACGGCGGACCTGCAACTCGGGCGGGCACACTGTCAGCACAATGCGGTCATAGCGGGTGTAGCTGCCCGACTCGATCATGATAGCGGCTTCGGAGACGACGACCGCCTTGGGGTCGCGGCGGGCGATTGCAGCGAAGAGTTTCTCCTGCTTTTGAAAAACGTGGGGGTGGACGAGCGAGTTCAGTTTCTTGAGTTTCCCCGGGTCGGCGAAGGCGATCTTCCCCAGTGCCTCGCGCTTGATTTCCCCGTCATCGCCGAGAATCTCTTCGCCGAATTCCGCGACGACGTCGCCGAAAGCTTCGCCCTCACGACGTAACACCTCGTGGCCCAAGCGGTCGGCGGAAATCACGGCGCAACCCAACTCTTCGAACTCCCGGGCAACGAAGGTCTTACCGGAAGCCAAGCCGCCGGTGAGTCCGACTTTGAGCATGGAGTCATTGTAGCGGGGGGGCTGGCAGGCTTACGCTTGGCAATGACAGCGAATGATGCGAAGCAGCCGCGACCTGCCGTCGAGCCTTACGCCGCTATAATGGCCTCGTGTCGCCTCCGCGTTGTTCTCTTTGGTCTCGCAAACGTTGGCGCAAGCTCCGGAAGTGGCCCGTCGCGTCCATCGTTGTTGCCTTGCTCGCCGCGGCCTGCTCCTCGCCCCGTCCCACGGATTACTCGAACATGGTCCTGATCGAGGGCGGCGAGTTCTTGATGGGAACGGACGCGGGTTACCCCTATGAGGGGCCGCCGCACCGCATTGTCGTCGACAGTTTCTATCTGGACGCGACCGAAGTGACCAATCGGCAATTTTCCGAGTTTGCCTCCGCAACCGGATACGTCACGGAATCGGAGAAGCAAGGCTCCTCGGGCATTTTCGACGGCGCGAGCGGCGAGTGGAGCCTGGTCGAAGGCGCTGATTGGCGGCACCCCGCCGGGTCCGATTCCAACCTGGATGGTCGGGATGACCACCCGGTGATCCATGTTTCCTGGGACGACGCGACCGCCTTCGCCGCCTGGGCGGGCAAGCGTTTACCCACCGAAGCCGAGTGGGAGTTCGCCGCCTCGGGGGCTGGGCAATATCCGTGGGGCAATGAATTCATGCTCGATGGCCGGCATGTCGCCAACTGGTGGCAAGGGGTCTTTCCGGCTCGCGATCTTCAGGAGGACGGGTTTGCCGCCGTCGCCCCGGTCAAGCAATTCCCCGCCACCGGCCCCGGGCTCTATGACCTGGGTGGGAATGTTTGGGAATGGGTGGCCGACTGGTATGCCCCCGATTATTACCGCCGTGCGCCGACCAGAAACCCAACCGGCCCCGGTGAGGGGCGCGAGAGGGTCCATCGCGGAGGCAGTTGGATGTGCAGCCGCAACTATTGCCGCGGCTTTCGGGTAGCCGCGCGACAGAAAACCGCCCCCGACACCGGACTCAACAACCTTGGCTTTCGTTGCGCTGCGGATGCAAGTTAGGGGCGGTGAAAAAATGGGGACTGTACCGAGCGCCGACCGAACAAGCTCCATCGAATCAATGAGCATCGCCGGCGCGAAGTGGTCTCTTCCGAAAATCCTCTTTAGCTTACGAAGGATTACGGTATAGACCCTGAAATCACAAACCGGGGCAGCCGCGGAGCGGCGACGGGAGCCACAGCCCCGGGCTTCAGCCCGGGGTCCCCGCCGAAAATCACGACAAGCCCCGGATGGGGCGTAGGAGCAATCGCCCGCTGCAACCCGGCCAACAGGTACGTTCACCCTCCCCCTGCCGACGCCTGACACTTCGACCCCTCCTTGGCCTGTATCCCGGTCTCACCTGCATTTTCATGGCGGCATTATGAATCCCGCAATTCATAGAAACGGACTGTCCCCGATTTTTCACCGCCCCTTAGGCCCGCGGCTTCAGTGCTACAAGACTGGCTCGTACCTCTCCATCAGCGCCTCGATTTCCTTGCGCTCTTGCGGACGCACATTCGGCAGCGGCGGGCGTACCGGGCCGGCCGGCTTGCCGAGCACTTCCATCGCGGCTTTCATCACCGAGACCTCATAACCCTTGCGCCGCGCCCGCAGCCCATAGAGCGGCAACACGTAGTTCGACATCAGCCGTTCCAGGCTGGCGTTGTCGAGCATGGAAGCTCGCTCATGCAACTGCAATGACAGCCGCGGCGCGATGGCGGCGATGCTCGACGTGTAGGTGCGAATCCCCAGCGAATAGTAGGCGCGCACCATGTCGTCGCCGGCGCCCCCGATCCAGTGCAATCGGTCGCCGACGCGTTCCATGATCATCTGGAAACGCCGGACGTCGGCTTGCCCCTCCTTCCACGCCGTCAACGTGGGAATGGCATCGGCGAGGCGGTTGACCTCACCCGGACTGAAGCTCGCCCAGTCGCGGTTATAGATCAGCATGCCGAGAGGCGTGCTTTCCCCGACGGCTTGGTAGTAGTTCAGCATGCCCTCGAACGGGGCGTTGGGGTAATAGGGCGGGAAGCAGAGAATGCCGTCGGCGCCGGCGTCGGCGCTCTGCTTCGCCAGCTCGACGGCGATTTGGGACCCAAAGCCGGTTCCGGCGATGACCGGCATTTTGCCGTCGACTTCTTGCACAACCGCCTCGACCACTTGGCGGTGCTCCTCGATCGAAAGAGAATACATTTCGCCGGTCCCGCCCGCCGCGACAATCGCCGCCAGCGGGAATTCGGCCATCTCGGCTGTGTTGCGGCGCAGCCCGTCGACATCGATCGACAGATCGTCGGTGAAGGGCGTGACCGGAAAGGCGATCACCCCGGAAAGTTTCGAGCGAAGTTCACTGGGTTCCATCATGATGCAGGCGACTCGTGCCCTTCGCTGATTCTACGCGAACCGAATCGGGCGATACTCCGCCAACGAAAAAAACCGCGTCCGCGCCCCTCAAAGAATGCGAACGCCGCTGAAAGGATCCGTCGACCCCACGGGGCCGATGGCGTTAGATCGGATCTTCAGACCTATTTGGATCTGCCGCTCGGGCACGGTCGCCGGCGTACTGGTTGCCCACACCGAACTGCGTGCCGCTCAAGTTTGCATTGGGCAGGTTGCAGGCGGCTAACTAATTGAAAGCGTCGAAAAATTCCGCCCGAAACTCGACCATCTTGCCCTCCCCAAACGGGAACTGCCGGAAGATCGATAGGTCGAAGTTCGCGACGCCGTTGCTGCGTGCGTAGGGCGGACGCACGGGAGTTCCGTGGGAGCGGCACGGTAAAGGACAACAGACCTCGGCGAGCCACCATAGATCCGAGCAACCCCCGCAAGGTTTCCCCAAGCACGATGGAGAAGGAACCGGCCGGTCGGCGATGCGGGCTTACTCCGGCGCTTGCGCGATGCCTTCGCGCTGTCCATCGAAGGTGTAAGTGACCCCGAAAATGCCGTCCCAGGGGTGATCGAGCGGCGCTGCGGTCGGCCCTGGGCCAACCCGGTCCGCAAGGTTTCCGATCTCTGAACGGACGCCTTCGACGTCAAGGGCGGGGTTGTCCTGCAAGATCCGCGCGGCGACACCCGCCACTAGAGGAGCTGCGAAGCTGGTTCCACGCGCCTCGAGCCAGCCGTTCGGGGCCGGCATCTTCCTTCCGTACGTGCCGTTCTCTTCGTCGGGTCCGGGGGGATCGGTTGACGGGGATGTCGTGGAGAGCGTTCCGTAGAAGAAGCCGGTGCATCCCCCGACAGCATCGGTGCGCTCGGCGCCCGGAGCCGAAATGTCGACTCCAACGCCGTCGGTCGTAAAGGAGGCCGCGGTGTCTGACAACACCCTCGGGACCCAAGGGAAAAAGTTACAAGCGGACAGACCGTCGGATGCGACCGTGGCGGCGACGGTAATCGTCTCGGGCCAAGCCGCCGGGAACAGCGTCGACACGTCGACGGTCGGGGTGTTTCCGGCGGAAACCACCACGACGATGCCCATGTTGTAGAGCTCGATAACGATGTCATGGTATAGCTCGGTGACCGCGCCTTCGTCGGATCCCCCGCTGCTGATGTTGACCACCTTGATGGGGGGCGTGAGCGTGGGGCCCTTGGCCTTTATCCACTCCAACCCCGCGATGACGTCACTCGTCGCGATCAGACCGCCGGGAGTTGCGTCCACCTTGACCGCGTAAAGGGTCGCGTGAGAAGCGACGCCGAGGGTACCGTAGTTGTTGTCTAGGGCCGCGATACGCCCCGCGACGTGGGTGCCGTGCCCCCATAGGTCGGTCGCGGAAACGCCCTCGTTCGAGCCGTTATAGGATGTTCCGTCGCTGTATACGCCGGCTACTGTCTGCACGGCCGGCACATCCGGGGCGGGGTTCAGATCTTCGTGAGCGAAGTAAATTCCTGTATCAACAACGGCGACGCCGATCCCCTGTCCGTTCGACGTGGCTGTCGGAAGACCGACGCGAATGACGCCGTATGGCGCCTGCTGGCGCCTACCGCGTTCGTTGGGAGGAGGCGGGAGAGGCGGGCCCGGCGGAGGGGCGGTCGTCACATCGCCGATATTGGAATAGGCGGAGCTCCCGTCGACGTTGGTGGCTCTCACACGATAACGATATGCCGTGGAAGCGGTCAGGCCCGTGTTCGAATAGAGCACGGTATCCGCGGCCGGCGTAGCGATCGGACTAAACGAAGTGCACTCGCCCCCCGTGCAGCGCTCGAGTTCGAAGTCGTCTTCGTTATCCGCGTTATCCACCCAGCCTACGCTTACCGATGTATCGGAGGTGGAACCGGCGGCTAGGCCGCTAGGGGCTGCCGGCGGTACACCGCCCGCGATGACAACCGTGTCGATGTTGGACCAGTCGGACGCCGGCCCGACCGCGGCATGCGTCGCGCGGACACGATAACTGTGACTGCCGACGCCTGGGTTTGGGTCGGTGTAGGCGGTTGCGTCCGGAGCCGTCACGAAGATCTGACCGAAATCGCCGCAGCCGAGTCCGGTGCAGCGCTCGATCTCGAAGCCGCCTTCTTGTTCAGGAGCGCTGGAGTTGTCCGTCCACGTCAGATCGACATCAGGGTCGTTCAAGACGGCGCCTAGGCCGCTCGGTGCTGCCGGCGGTACAGCTCCACCGCCTCCGACGACCACCGTGTCGGTGTTGGACCACTTAGACGACGGCCCGGCGCCGGCGTTGGTCGCACGGACGCGATAGCTGTAGCTTCCCGCGCCGGGGCCGGAGTCGGTATAGCCGGCAGAGCCGTTTCCATTCGGACCTGTCACGAAGATTTGCGCGAAATTGCTGCAACCGACACCCGGGCAGCGCTGAATTTCGAAGCCGCCTTCCTGGCCGGTGCCGCTCGAGTTGTCGGTCCAGGTCAGATCAACGTCGGGATCATTCGCGACGGCGACCAAGTTCGTGGGTGCGCTCGGCTTCTTCGCGAACAAGCGGAGCACGCCCTCGGGACTTACGGTGACGACCGAGCGGTTGTTCCGTAAAGCGTTCAGCGCGTTCTCATTGGGAACAATGACGGTGGCGGCGTTGGCGAAGTTGAAATTGTGCCGCACGAATCCAGGATTTCCATTTTGGCCCTGGCACGGTCACAGGATACACCCCCGCTGCGCCGAATACCACGTCTTTTCGCGCTGAACCCTGCACATCACCTCCGCCGGTAGGCGCCAGGGCTCGTCCGTCCGCTCACAGACGTTGATTGAGCGGACTGAACGGCGCTCCGGCCGACACTGCTCCCTGCGAAACCTTTTTGGAGCCAAAAACTGTTGATCCTCGCCCGGGCAACGCTACCCACCCGGCACAGGCAGCGCCCAGATCCTATGCAGCATGTCGCCGAACAGCCGCCGGTTCAGATGTCCTTCGGCCAACAGCAGCCAATAGTACCGCGCATGCTTGACCAGCCTACCGCCCGTCTTCATCAGCCGCTGTTGCAAGCTCGTCAGCGACCAGCTCTTGATCCGTTGCGGCAGCCCGAGCCTCCGCCATAGGTTCCCCAGGTTATAGGCCAGCACGCTGAGTTGCAGTCGCACTTCGTTGGCCCGGAACCGATGGCATGACAGCCTTGTCCAATGCGTCGCTTGTTTGCCTTCCTTGATCCACTGCTCCGCCGTGCCGCGCTTGTTGTAGAACCGCACCAGCGAGCGGCTCGGCAAGGCCATGCTCGTGACGATGAAACCGACGCGAGGAAACAACTCACCTTGGTGATGCTCGACCTTCGCAACAACCCGCCGGGACTTCGACCAGCTCGCGGCCTGATACCGAAAGCTCCTGTAGCGCACCAGGGGCTTTGCGCTCGGCCTGCCCGGCGGACGAAACAGGATATCTTCGATCTCCAACTCCAGGCTCTTGTTGGCCGGGATGCGAATCACGTAGTCCACGCCGCGCTCCTCCAACGTCTCGTAAATATCCGGCTTGGCGAAGGCGGCATCGGCCCGGAACGTCACCTGTTTGCCCTCCGCCTGTTGGCGTTCGATTTCCGGCAGCAGCAGCTCGTCCCAGTCCTCGGCGCTGGACACGTTGCCCGGTCGCAACTTTGCCGCCAAGCAATCGCCGTGCTGGTTGAACAGCAACAGTGGGTGGTAGCAGACCGACTCGAAGTGGCCGTTGTAGGCGCTGCCTTCCTGCCGGCCGTGGACGGGGCTCTCGGTAGAGTCCATGTCCAGCACGACGCACGCGGAGTCATCACCGGCCTCGGCTTGCGCGATCAACTCGCGGTTCACCGCCATCAGCCCGATCAGATTCTCGTCGCCGGCGAGCATGGCGGTCTCGAAGCTCTGCAGCCGGGAGGTCAGCGCCGCGCCGCGATCCCAGTTCTTCTTCGAGCCAATCAGCCGAAAGGTTGGATCGGCGGAGACACGAACGGCGTCGTTGAGATCCTCGTAGCCCGCCAAGCGGGAGTAGACCGACTGTCGCAGCAGATCGACGAACGGGAACTTCTTGTTCGAGCCTTGCCGCGAATCCGTCAGATGCTCGTCTATCAGCTTGCCTAGTCCGAGTCGTTCGTCCAGTTCGCGAATGAGAATCAGCCCGCCATCCGAGGTGACTCGCGATCCTTGGAAATCGACCTTGAGAAATCCATTGAAGGTGAGCTGAAACGGTTTGTTTTCTTTTTCACCCATTGGGTGTTGATCTCCTCAGCGCCTTGAGTGCTTTCAAGCCCGCATAAATAAAGGCGTCCGAGTCCA
Source organism: Bryobacterales bacterium (assembly GCA_965238125.1). GTDB lineage: Bacteria > Acidobacteriota > Terriglobia > Bryobacterales > UBA6623 > UBA6623. The sequence continues at coordinate 4,743,535 of OZ250179.1, forward strand.
CCCGATGGTTAGCAGAACCGAAACTAAAGTGGAAATCCGGGCGAATGCGCCGACTTGAGCTGCAATCTCGGCTCGCCGGGAATGGCCGGTTCCGGGCGAAAAGGTGATGACATAGCGGTTGGCAAACGGGTTTCCGTTGTTCCCGCTCGAGGGGGGCTCCGCCGGTTGCTGTTCCAAATCCACCGCGTCTTGCGCCATGGCCGCGGGATACGCGAACAGCAGCGCGCCGACAACCAAAACGGCGTTAGCGGTGGTTGCGCGCGCCCGAACCTTGAGACAGCGTTTCGAATTGATTTTGAAGACACCCGACCAACTTTTGTTTGCCATTGGCTTGGCTCCCAACGAACGGAGGGTGAAGCAGCCACACCGGACCACAGCCGAATGACCGGCCGCTAGACCCGCCATCCCTCACCACCTTTACACTCATCGGAACATAAGTCAATAACCTGGCGGTCCCATTTCTTAGGTAGGACTTTGGTACCGTGACCATGCCGGGCGGCACCCGGGCTGTGAAAAAATGGGGACTGTACCAAGCGCCGTCCGGCACTGTCTGGATCACGTGTAAATGCAGTAAAGGTAATATTCGTTACGCCCGGATATCCGTCCGTCAGCGACGGATGACGCAAGCCTTGCGATCCGCAAAACCCTTTCTCGCGGGCCCGGCAGCGGCATACAGCGCCTCGGGGAGGCGCTGTAAGGACGGGGGGGAAGGACGGGGGGGCGTGTCCGATGCGGATTACAGGAATTTTACAACTTGGCTAGAACGGTTTCGGCGTACGCTGCGTCCAACCCCATGAGACGCCCGAAAGAATCATGAACCGTTCCGCCACAGTTTTGATTGTTCCGCTGCTGTCGTTGCTGCTGGCGGGGTTGTTCGCACCCCAGGCGGACCAAGCGGCGACACCCCCTCGGGCTGAGACCTTCGAGGCCGGCGTGGTCCATTGGCTGGTCTCGACGGCGCCCAATTTCGGCGGCCGCGGATCCGCGCCTTGTTCCCGCACGACCGGGCATGAGACCTTTCCCGAGTTACAGGTCTTCGCACGCTTGGTCGAGACGGATCCAGCTGAAGATTCGAATTAGGCCGGGGCTTCGAGGCCGCGCGGCACGCGGCATCAGCCCTTTTGCCCGGCGATGTCTCTTCCGACGTTCGTCGCGAGAACCCGGCCCCGTGATTAGCTCCCGGTCATCATAGGAATCAATTCGAAGAAGATCTTGATCAGTATCGGTCCGACCGTCACGACGAAAAGGGACGGCAGGATACAGAAGAAGATCGGGAACACGAGCTTGATGCCCATCTTGGCGGCCTTTTCCTCCGCGCGTTGGCGCGCGGTGGTGCGCATAAATTCCGAGTGCGTCCGCAGGGCTTCGGCGATGCTCGTTCCGAAGCGATCGGCCTGCACCAAGGTCGAAATCAGCTTCTTCATATCGTCGACGCCGGTGCGCTCTCCGAGATTGCGCAGCGCCTCGCTGCGACGTTTGCCGTGCCGCATCTCGAGGTTCGTGATGGCGAACTCACTGCTGATCTCGGGGTGACTCTGCCGCAGCTCTCGACTCACTTGCAGGATGCTCTGATCGAGCCCCAATCCGGATTCGACACAGACCACCATCAGGTCGAGCGCGTTGGGCAATGCTCGCTCGATGCGCCGTTTGCGGCGCTTCACCATTCTCAAGACAAACTCGTTCGGCCCCAGAAAACCCAACCCGGCCGAGAGCACCGTCAAACCGATGCGGTTCTCGGTGGTCACTCCGAAATGCGTCAACGTGATCCAGCTCACAGCGGGCAGAGCCAACGTCAGCACGACCTTGACTCCATAGAGGATCTTCAGGGCCCCGTCCGAACGATAGCCGGCGTTATAGAGGCGTTGCTGCGAGGTCGTTAGGTCCGCCGGCGAGGCCGGAATCAAGTTGCCGACCTTGGCTAGGATTTGCTGGAAGGCCAAGCTGGGGTGCACCGGCGCGGCCTCGCCGCCGCCCTCCTTCAGACGGTCGAGCATAGTCTTCGGGTTGACCCAGAATTTCATCCCGAACAGATAAAGGAAACACGTCACCATGACGAACAGAGCGATGGACATGAGTAAGACCATGATTCCTCCTAGACCTCGATTTTCACGATTTGGCGCATGATCAGATAGCCGAGTGCTTGCAGACCGACCGCCAACCCGGCCATCCATTGGCCCATTTCGTTATCGATGAAAAACTGCATGTGTTCGCGGTGGACGAACCACATCAGCACGCCGACCGCGCCGGGAATCGCCGTCAGAACCATGCTCGAAAGCTTGCCGTGCGCGCTGATCGTTCGGATCTGACCGCGCAACTTAAAGCGCTCGCGGATCAAACCGGCCAGCTTGTCAAGAATCTCCGCCAAGTTGCCGCCCGTTCGCTTTTGCAACAGAACGGCGGCTATGAAGAATTGCACGTCTATCAACGGCATCCGCGCCCCCAATCTTTCGAGAGCCGTCTGCATGGCCAGGCCGAGGTTCTGCTCCTCGAATGTTCGTCGAAACTCAGCCGCCAGCGGATCGGCGAACTCCTGATGGACCATGTCGAGCGAAACCGAGAAGGCGTGCCCCGAACGCATGGCGCGGGCGATGAACTGCAACGAATCGGGGAACTGTGCCTCAAAGGCCTCGATGCGCTTCGTCCGTACCCGCCGAATGTATAGAAACGGCGCTACGCCGGTCACCCCGGCCGCCGCCGCCGCCGGAATCAAGCCAAGCTGGGTCATATACCAGACGGCGTTGAACGCCGCTAAGGCCCCAAGCAACGCGCCAACGCAGACTTGCCCGGGCACCCAAGACAACCCGGCTTGCTCGATCAACGAGCGCAGTTGCCGGTCAATATTGAACTTCTCGAGGATGCGGTGCAGCAAATGCCGCATGGCCCCCTCGTCGGGGGCGCTGCCTGTGCCGGGTGGGTAGCGTTGCCCGGGCGAGGATCAACAGTTTTTGGCTCCAAAAAGGTTTCGCAGGGAGTAGTGTCGGCCGGAGCGCCGTTCAGTCCGCTCAATCAACGTCTGTGAGCGGACGGACGAGCCCTGGCGCCTACCGGCGGAGGTGATGTGCAGGGTTCAGCGCGAAAAGACGTGGTATTCGGCGCAGCGGGGGTGTATCCTGTGACCGTGCCAGGGCCAAAATGGAAATCCTGGATCATGGGCTGCCCGGCAACGAGGCCAAAGCGCAAGCCGCGTTCCGGCGCGCCATCGAGCTTGGCCGCCGGAAACTGTTGATCACCCCCAATGACGATCTGACGGGCAGTTTATTGGTCGAATATCAAGCCAAGATGGGCGACGCCAAGGCGGCCTTAGCCGAACTCGAGCACTTGCCCCCGTCGAATAAGATCACCCACTTGGCCCGCGTCCACATCGCCACGGCGTACGAAGTGATGGGAATGCGCCGGCAGGCTGTCGAACAAATGCGCCTCGCTCTCGGTGAGGGCTACTCCCTCGACAAGATCCGCCGCGATCCCTACCTGGCCGGACTTTGGGCAGACCCTTCTTTCCAACAAGGCTTGCGCTGACCGCCCCCGCGAGCTGCCTCAGCCGCCAGGCGCCGGGCCCCTGTCTGAGAGCAACTCCGTCCCCAAATCCGGCCCGTTTGCCTTACACTGAAGGGTCGCGATCGCGCTTCCGGCCACGCCGCCGCTCGCCATTCCGCCTGTCATTTCCGGTTTTCGCATTTCCGGTTCCCGATGGACACCCGACCCGGCGGTCACGTTCGACCGTGCCCCCGTGAGAAGCAGCGAATCGAAGCAGATCGAAGAAGACGAAAAGGAGAACTCATCCCACCATGGCAGTCAAAGTTGGCATCAACGGATTCGGGCGCATCGGACGCAATGTCTTCCGCGCCTCCATGGACAATCCCGACATCGAAATTGTCGGCATCAACGACATCACCGATACGAAGACCCTCGCGCACCTGCTCAAGCACGATTCGGTGATGGGCAATTTGAGCGTGGATGTGACCGCGGGCGACAACTGCATCGACGTCGCCGGTCGCTCGTTGAAAGTCTTCGCCGAACGCGACCCAGGGCGGATCGCATGGGGTTCCATTGGCGCGCAAATCGTCATTGAATCGACCGGCTTGTTCACCAAATCCGAGGACGCCTCGAAACACCTCGGCGACAGCGTCAAGAAGGTCATCATCTCGGCGCCGGCGAAGGGCGAGGACTTGACCGTGGTTCTCGGCGTCAACGACGACCAGTACGACCCGTCGGCGCATACCGTGGTCTCGAATGCCTCCTGCACGACGAACTGTCTTGCGCCGGTCACCAAGGTGTTGCACGACAAGTTCGGAATCAGCAAGGCAACGATGACCACCATCCACAGCTATACCAACGACCAGCGCACACTGGACCTACCGCATAGCGATCTTCGGAGGGCTCGCGCCGCGGCGCTGAACATGATTCCGACCAGCACCGGCGCCGCCAAGGCCATCGGCCTGGTCATGCCCGATCTCAAGGGCAAATGCGACGGTTTCTCGATCCGAGTGCCGACGCCGAACGTCTCGGTGGTCGACCTCGTGGCCGTGCTCGACAAGCCCGCCACCGCCGAGGAAGTCAACGCCAGTCTGAAGGCAGCCTCCGAGAGCGGTCCGCTGCAGGGCATTCTCGGGTATACCGAGGAGCCGCTGGTCTCGAGCGACTTCCTGCGCGACCCGCGGTCGTCAATTGTCGACGCCACGATGACCCGTGTCCTCGACGGCGACCTGGTGAAGGTGCTCGCTTGGTATGACAACGAGTGGGGCTACTCGAATCGGGTCGTCGATCTGGCGTTGCTGATGGCCGAGAAAGGCCTAAACTAACGCGCCGGCGGCGATGTCTTACCAATCCATCCGCGACCTTGACCTGGCCGGCAAGCGGATTTTCATTCGCGTTGATTTCAATGTTCCTTTGGATGAGAGCGGTACGGAAATCACCAGCGACACCCGCATCCGCGCCGCCCTGCCGACGATCGAGCTCGCCCTCGAGAAGGGCGCGTCGGTCATCGCGGCGTCTCATCTGGGGCGCCCCAAGGGGAAGCCCAACCCCAAGATGCGGATGGACCCGGTCGCGCGCCGTCTCGGCGAACTGCTCGGCCGAGACGTAAAAAAGGCCGCTGACTGTATCGGGGACAACGTAGAGCGCCTCGCTGCCGGTCTGTCGCCGGGGGACATTCTCTTACTTGAGAACCTGCGCTTCCACAGCGCCGAGGAAGCAAACGACCCTGACTTCGCGGCGCGCTTGGCATCGTTGTGCGACGTCTACGTCAACGACGCTTTCGGCGCGGCGCATCGAGCCCACGCTTCCACGGAAGGCATGGCTCGGCTGGTCCCCGAACGCGTGGCGGGCCTTCTAATGGAACACGAACTGAAATACCTGGCGATGGCGGTGTCCGCCCCGGAGCGGCCCTATGTAGCGATCGTCGGAGGCGCCAAAATTTCCGGCAAGATCGATGTGCTCGAAAGCTTTCTGGAGCGTGCCGACAAGGTCTTGATCGGCGGCGCGATGACTTATACGTTCCTCCTTGCCCAGGGGATCGAGGTCGGCTCGTCGCTCGTCGAAGAGGACAAGCTCGAAGTAGCTCGAACCACGGCGGCCGGCGCCGGGGACAAGTTGCTGTTGCCTCGTGACCACGTCATAGCGGCCGATCTCAGCGCGGAAGCCGAAACGAGAGTGGTCGACGGCGGCACGGAGCCCATCCCTCCGGGCATGAAGGGGGTCGACATTGGTCCGGCGACCGTGGACCTCTACGGGGCGGCCATCGCGGAAGCGAAATTCATCGTGTGGAACGGACCGATGGGGGTATTCGAAATTGAGCGCTTCGCGCACGGCACCCTAGAGGTCGCGCGGGCGGTCGCGGCCTCGGACGCGGTGAGCATCATCGGCGGTGGAGATTCGGAAAAGGCGGTTCGCGCGGCGGGAGTCGGAGACGGCATTACCCACATCTCGACCGGCGGCGGCGCGTCCCTGGAATTTCTAGCCGGCCGCAAACTCCCCGGCGTCGAAGCCCTAGGCGACCTCTAAGCCGTTGCGCAGCTCGCAGCGAAACTCTCGATAGCGCATGCGTTTGGCGTTGCGCTCGAAGCAGTCCACCTCCGGCACCAGTTGATGCGCCAGGCCGGCGAAGGGCGCAACACCCTTACTCCGCTGCTGTCGTGGGCTGGGCAGCCTTTTTGCTTTCCTCGAAACGCACGATCAAGGTGATTCGGCGGTTCGAGGGGTCGTCGGGCTCATCGGCATTGCGGAGTTGCCCGTCGGCGAAGCCGCGGACTTGTACGACCCGGCCCGGGTCAAGCCCGGCCTCGGCCATGAGGCGGCGGGCGGCATTGGCGCGCTCGACCGAAAGCTCCCAGTTCGTGTATTTCTCGCGTCCTCGAATCGGCTTGGCGTCGGTGTGGCCTTCGATGATGATCTTGTTAGGCAGCTTGTCGAGTTCCCCGGCGATGAGCTGGATCACCTGCTTGCCCGATCCGCTGGGCTCGGAGTTGCCGCTTTTAAAGAACATGCCTTTCGCGTCCTCGAGCAACTCGATGCGCAACCCCTCGCCGCTGACCGTGGCGACGACGTGATCCCGGAGTTGATCGAGCTCCGGCATCTCCTTCATGGCCTCGGCCAGCTTTTCGGCCAATCCGTTCAGGTCGTCTTGGCCGATCGTCATGCTGGGTTGCGCCGCGCCCCACTTCTCCGCGAAGCCTTGCGGATCATGAAAATACGACGCAACGGCGGCCTTTTCTTCGCTGTCGGCGGCGTTCATCATCCACAACACCATGAAAAGCGCCATCATGGCGGTGACGAAGTCCGCGAAGGCCACCTTCCACGCGCCGCCGTGGTGGCCCCCGCCCTTGTACACCTTCTTGATGATGATCGGGCCGGCCCCGCCCGACTTGCCGTCTAACGCTTCTTCCCCTTGCATGCTTTCTCCATCTCTATGGAAGGTAGGCCGGTCGGCGTGAGGAATAGTCCGCCGCGCGAACTCAAGCGCCATGATCGGCGGATGCCCCTTGACGAAGGCGATGAGGCCCGCCTTCAGCACGAGAAAATAGGCCGCCTCGCCCTCGTCGACCGAGGCCATGGCTTGCGCCAACGGGGCCAGGAAGCCGTAGCAGGTCAAGATGCCGAGAAAGGTTCCCACTAACGCCGCCGCGACCTTGTAGCCCAGTTCCTCGGGCGGGCCCCCCAGCGCCTGCATCGTAATGACGATGCCGAGCACTGCGGCCACGATGCCGAGGCCCGGCAGTGCGTCGGCCACGGTGGTGAGCGAATGCACCGGGGCTTCCTTCTCGGCATGGTGCACTTCGAGGTCGGCGTCGATCATCTGGTCCAGGTCGAAGGGAGGAATCCCGCCGCTGATCGCCATCCGCAAGGTGTCGCAAACGAAGTGGGTCGCGTGATGGTCGGCGAGGAAGCGTGGGTACTTCTTGAAAATGTCGCTCTTGAGAGGCTCTTCCACATCGACCTCGAGCTTCACCATGCCTTGTTTGCGGGCGGCCTGAAATATGTCGCTGAACATCTTCAGCGTTTCGAGATAGACAGCGCGGTTATAGAGATTGCCTTTGAGCACCCGTCCGAAGTTCTTGAGCAGACGAGTGATCACCGGCATCGGCGTTGCGATCACGAGCGTTCCCAACGCCGCGCCCCAGATGATGAGGAACTCGGACGGCTGTATCAGAACGGCCATCGTTCCCCCGTGCATCAGGTAGCCGCCGAAAACGGAGCCGCTGACGATCAACATGCCGACAATCGCGAGCATGGTCCCCCCTGAAATGTCGTATCGGCCCGCCAAGGGCAACAATTACTTCCCCGGGGGACCGAGGAGCACGGGGGCTGTGAAGAAATTGGGGGCAGTCTTGCTTCCATGAATCCGCGGGGTTCATATTGCCGCCATGAAAACGGGTGTCGGGGGCGAGGCAGGCGGGGATGGCGGGCTTCGTTCCCGCCGCCCTTTCAAGGCTCGGTTTCGTTTGATTCCGTACCTGGGGTCCCGCCTTCGGCTCCACCCCAGGCTGTATTCCCGCCGCTGCTTCGCGGCTTATTGAGTCTCGCAAAATAAAGTGACACCTTTTTGGGGTACGTACGTCTTTGTATGTATGGGAAATACAAAAGGCGTACGGCGGGATTTCGAGGCCCTGGAGAAGCGCCGTTTCAAAGCGATCCGGTTGGTCGAGCAAGGCTGTAGTCAGTCCGAGACAGCGAGGCGATTGAAGGTCGCGCGGCAAAGCGTCAGCGAGTGGCTGCGACGATACCGGCGTGACGGCGAAGCCGGGTTGCGCCAGGCCGGCCGCGCCGGCCGTAAGCCGCTGTTGGACGCCGCGCAGCTCGAACGCCTCGAGGCGTTGCTGCTGGAAGGCCCCGAGGCGCACGGCTTCCCGACGCCGCTGTGGAGCTGTCCGCGGGTCGCTCGTCTGATCGGAGACGAGTTCGGCGTGCGCTATCACGAGGGCCATGTCTGGAAGATCCTGCGGGCGCTCGGTTGGAGCCCGCAACGGCCCGTCGGCAAAGCGCGGGAGCGCAACGAAGAGGCCATCCGCGGCTGGCAGCGCAAGACTTGGCCGGCCATTAAAAAAAAGCCCGCAAAGAAGAACGTACGATCGTCTTCATCGACGAAAGCGGATTGAGTCAGAAGCCGCATCGTTGCCGCACCTGGGCGCCGCGCGGCGAGACACCGGTGTTGGAGTTCAACTTCAACTGGGACAAGCTGTCGGTGTCGGCCGGGCTGACGTTGCGCAACTTTTACTTCCGGCTCTATCCCGGCGCGATCGGCGAGCTGGAGGTCATCGACTTCCTGAAGGCTTTGGTGCGCCACATCGACGGCCCACTGCTGATCGTCTGGGACCGGCTGCCGGCGCACCGCAGCCGCCTGGTGCGGGAGTTCATCCAGCTCTCCGAGGATCACATCGCAACGGAGTACTTGCCGCCCTATGCGCCGGAGTTGAACCCGGTGGAATACATTTGGGCGTACTGGAAGCAGCACGAGTTGCCCAACGTCTGCCCGAAGGACTACTGGGAACTCGACGAGCGCGCCCGCAAAGCGCTGCGGCGAATGCGCCGCAAACCGCGCTTGATTACCGCTTTCTGGAAACAGTCCTCTCTTTGTCTCGATTGACAGTATATTATGCGAGACTCAGTAGGTCGTTTGTGAGTTCCCGGGCGAGAGGGACGTCCACGTTTATGTCACACACCCGTGGGAGTTCGCGGGCCGAGATCCGTGGGGAGGATGCTACAATCCGATTGGCCCGATGCCATTAGCCCGATGCAGGCGGGGCCGGGAGACATCATGCGAAAAACTTCCGCTGAAATCACGCGCCGCTCCATGATTGCCGGGACCGGGATGATGGCCGCCTCCGCGCCAAATGCCGAGGCGGCGCCGAAGAAAGCCGTTCGCAACGGCCGTCTCAAGCAGTCGGTCTGCAAGTGGTGCTATGGCGACATGCCGCTCGATGAGTTGGCCCGCAACGCCGCCGAGATCGGGCTCAAATCGGTCGAGCTACTGACGGAAGAAGAATGGCCGGTGGTCGAAAAGCACGGCCTGATCTGCGCCGTCGGCATGGGCATCAACGAGATTCCCGACGGGCTGAATGACACGGCGAACCACGCCGCCATGGAGAAAAATTTCCGGCGCTTGATCCCGTCGGCGAAAAAGCACGGTGTCCCGAACCTGATCTGTTTCTCGGGCAACCGCCGCAACCTCAGCGACGAGCGAGCGTGGGAGAACTCGGCGCTGCTGCTCAATAAAGTCAAAGCACCGGCCGAGGACGAGGGCGTGACGATTGTGCTCGAACTGCTCAACAGCAAGGTCAACCACCCTGACTATCACTGCGACACCACGCCTTGGGGTGTGGAGGTGATGAAACGGGTCGAGTCCCCGCGCGTGAAACTGCTCTACGACATCTACCACATGCAAATCATGGAAGGAGATGTCATCCGCACTATTCGAGACAATATCCGCTACATCGGCCATTTCCACACCGGGGGCAACCCGGGCCGCCATGAAATCGACGCTACGCAAGAGCTGAATTACAAAGCGATCTGCGAAGCTATCGTGGAATTGAAATTCGACGGCTACCTGGCGCAGGAGTTTATTCCGGTGCGGGACCCGATGACGTCGCTGCGGGAAGCCGCGGCGATTTGCGATGTGTAGATGTGGATTGAGCCTCGGGGCCGGGATCACCGCCACGCGACGGGCTCAATCTGACCGAACTCTTCCTCGATGATCCGGTTGATCTTTGCCGTCCCCTTGCGCGGACCCCGCAACTTGCCGATCGAAGGGTTGTTCTTAGACGAGTCCGCTTCACGCCGGACAAAGCCGCGGCGACGCCGCGCAGAGGTTGTCGCTGACCAAGTGCGGTGCTCCCACCGCCTTCCTTCGGGTTGAAGGGCTCACCGCATACCGCTCGATTACTCTCGCGGCTCGGTTTGGCTGATTTCACGCCTAACTTAGGGTTTCGATCACCTCGAAGCTTTGCGCTTCCGGGTTGTGGCGGAAGAAGATCAGGTCGGCCAAATCGCCGGGGGCCAGGAAGCCTTGGCGGCTTTCTAGATTCATGGCGCGGGCGGGGTTGACGGTGGCGGTTTCGAGGGCTCGGGCTAACGAGAGGCCGGTGAAGCGCATGAGGTTTTCGAGCGCGCGGTCCATGCGGAGGGCGGAACCGGCTAAGCGTCCCGACTCGGGTAGGCGGACGCTGCCGTCTTCACTTAGTTTCAATTCAACATGGCCCAGCCGGTAAATGCCGGGGGCGCAGCCGGCGGGGGCGACGGCATCGGTGACGAGGATTGATTTCTCGGGTGTCTTGGCGCGCACGGCGACTTTCACGAAAGAGGGCGGCAGGTGAATGCCGTCCACGATGAAACCGGCGTAGAGTTCATCGCTCGCCATCTGCTCGATGATGTAGTTGGGATGGCGGCGGATCATGGCGTGCGCGCCGTTGCCGAGGTGGGTGCTCATCGTCGCGCCGGCGGCAACGGCGTCGCGAATTTGTTCGGGCTCCGCGCCGGTGTGGCCGAGTGAGACAACCACGCCTTTCTCGGTCAAGTATTCGATCAGCTCGAGTGCCCCCCCGACCTCGGGAGCCAGGGTCAAGAGCCGAATTTGCCCCTCGGCGGCCTGCTGAAATTCCTCGAATTCCTCGATCGAGGCGGCTCGCGCGTACTCGATCGGATGCGCGCCGCGGGGTCCGTCGTGCGGCGAAATCCAGGGGCCTTCGAGGTGGAAACCGGCGATCGAAGCACCGTGGGGGAGTTCCCGCTTGGCCCGCGCCAGGTTGGCGAGCGCTCCGCGAATGTTCGCGTTGGAACCGGTGATGACGGTGGGGTAGAGACGAGTGACGCCGGTCGCGCGCTGCACATCGATCGAACGACCGATTTCCTCGATCGGCGTCTGGGGCGAGTTGTAATCCACCCCCGCGAACCCGTTCACCTGCAGGTCGATCAACCCGGGAGCGACCCAAAGACCGGCCGGATCGTCGTCCGAGGGCCTGGTCGTTTCGATGCGGCCGTCGGGGATATGGAGAGCGATCGGGCGGCCCGTGACAGGCGACAGTGCGTGGTAGTCCATGGTAGATTGAGGGGCTTGCCGCAGGGGTAGTTTCCCATACTGCCGACGTTCCGACAAGCGGCTTCGCGACGGCCGATCGCGACCGAGCCGGACACCACTCCACACCAAACCGCCGATGATCGAAACCACGCAACTGTCACGAGGAGTTCTCGGCGGAGTGTTAATGGGTTTGGCGAACTTGGTGCCCGGCATTTCGGGCGGCACGATGCTGTTGGCGGCGGGCGTGTATCCCCAGTTCATTGGCGGCATCGCCGAGGTGACGACGCTGCGTTTTCGGGTGAAAACGCTGTCGTTGCTCGCGGCGGTGGGCGGCTCGGCGCTGCTGGCGATCATCGCTCTGGCCGGGGTCGTGAAGGGGCTCGTGATCGATCACCGTTGGGTGATGTTCAGTCTGTTTATCGGGCTGACGCTGGGGGGCGTCCCGGTCGTGTGGCGGCTGTTGCGGCCGGCGACGGCGGCTGCGGCGGCGGGTTGCGCGGGCGGAGTGGCGCTGATGGCGCTGATGGCTTTTCTACAGCCCGGAGCGGCGGAAGCGAGCGCCGGCGAGCGGGCTTATTTGATGCTGTTTCTGGCGGGCGTGGGCGGCGCGTCGGCGATGATCTTGCCGGGCATCTCGGGCGGTTATATCTTATTGATCTTGGGGCAATACCTAACGATCTTGGGAGCCGTTGCCGATACGAAGACGGCGTTGACGGCCGCGGGAGGCCCCCGGTGGGACCAGTTGACCGAGGCGCTGCATGTCTTCGTGCCGGTAGGCTTGGGAATCGTCGTCGGCGTGGTCGTGATCAGTAATCTGGTCAAAGTCTTGCTGGAGCGTGTTCAGAAACCGACGCTGGGCGTGCTGCTCGGATTGTTGCTGGGAGCGGTGTTGGGATTGTGGCCGTTTCAACAGGGTGTCGCACCGGAGCCAGGGGACTTGATTAAAGGGCGCGTGATGACGGCGGAAGCGATCGCGTCACTCGACGCGAAGGACTTCCCGTTGGAGAGCTTCACGCCGAGCGGCGGGCAATGGGCTGCGGCGGCGGGGTTGATCGTGGGCGGTTTTCTGCTGACACAAGCGGTGGCGCTTGTGGGCGGAGGGGGAGAGCCGTCGGAAGCCGCGCCGGAGGCCGAGGAATAGCTCCCCGGTGATTCAGCCGTGGAAGAAGCTCTACATCACTTTGTTTCCGAGCTGCACGGCGGTTTACTCGCGCTTGTCATCCTCGTGAGCCTGGCGGTGCTGGGCAAGGCGGCGGACTGGCTGGTGGGTGAAGCCGTCGCGCTGTCGGAGCGTTCGGGTATTCCGACGGTCGTGATCGGCGCGACCATCGTCAGCCTCGGGACGACCGCTCCGGAAGCCGCTGTTTCCGTCTTCGCCGCGCTGCAAGGCAGCCCGGGGTTGGCGCTGGGGAACGCCGTCGGCTCGATCGTTTGTGATACGGGATTGATCTTGGGCCTGGCGTGCATCTTGGCGCCGTTGCGGCTCGATCGCGCGATCGTCAATCGGCAAGGTTGGATCCAACTGGGCGCGGCCGCGGCACTGGTCGTGGGGTGCTTTCCGTTCAGCAATGCGGGACAAGTGTTCGTCGAAGGCGGGCGGCTGCCCCAGTGGGTCGGATTCGCATTTCTCGTTGCGCTGGCCGTCTATATGGTGCTGTCGATCCGCTGGGCGCGCACGGGTGTGGCGACCGCGGCGGAGGCGGGGCATGGCGAAGACGGCGGAGCGGGCTCGATTGCCTTTGTGATATTGAAGCTGGCGGGTTCGCTGGTGCTGGTGGTGTTGGCGGCGCAAGTCCTGATTCCGTCGGTGCAGGAGGCGGCGACGCGCATTGAAATCCCGGAAAGCATCATCGCGGCGACGCTGGTGGCTTTCGGGACCTCGTTGCCCGAATTGGTCACCGCCGTGACGGCGGCGCGGCGAGGCCACGGCGAACTGGCGGTGGGCAATGTGGTGGGCGCCGATATTCTCAACGTGCTGTTCGTGGCCGGGGCGTCGGCGGCCGTGACGCCGGCGGGTCTGATGGCCGGCGGGCATTTCTTCCTGGTGTTGTTCCCCGCGATGCTGTTTATCTTGCTGACCTTCCGGATCGGGATTTTCGTCTCCGGCGACTCGTTGCGAAAACCTTTCGGATTTGTGCTGCTGGCCGCCTACGGGGTGTACATGGTGGTAAGTTACCTGGTGCCGGGCGACGGCGCGGGCATGTGACCAGGGGCTTGCAGTCGTGGTGTCGTGTTCGCGGCGGAGGTGGTTATGTTGGACCTGTCGCGCTGCAGTTCAAGGACGCGGGATATTCTCAATTTAGCCAAGAGGGGAGAGCGGTTGATGCCGTTGGCCCCGGCGGGCTCGTTGAGGGGCGAGGGTTTGGAACGCTTGCGGGCGGCGTCGGCGGAGGAGTTACTCCCGGGTCCGATCAGGTCGAAAGAGTTCGCCGATTGCGTTCGCAGCGCGTTGTTTCTCTACTTCTCGGCGATTGATGAATCCCACACGATTTCCCAGTCGATCAGCTCGTCGACGGGTAGTTTCCTGCATGGCATCATGCACCGGCAAGAGCCGGATTTCCCCAACTCGAAATATTGGTTTCGGCGGGTGGGTCGGCATGAACTCTTCCCTGCTTTGCGGGAGGCCGCGATCGAGCATTTGCGGTCAACCGGAGATGCGCCGGCCGAGCGGTTGGCGTCGGGGATCGAAAGCCGCGCGGAATGGGACCCTTTTTGGTTTGTGGATCAGTGCGAGGCGGTCGAGCGGGGGCGCGAGGCGGATTTGGAACAGCCGCTGATGGAAGTGCAGCGGGTTGAGTGGCGGCTTGTTTTTGAGTATTGCCGACGGCGGGCTATCGGAGAAGAGTGAGATGGGCGAGCTGGTGGGCTAAGGTCGACTACGCGAAAAAGAGGGAACAGTCGCGTTTCGAGGAATTTGCGGGATTCATAATACGGCCGTGAGAATGGGGGCCTGCGGTCCGAAGCGTCGGGCGAGGGGTTCCTGCCGCCTTTCAGGGCTCGCCTGGGTGGGGGTTCTACCCAGGGTTCCGCCTTCGGCTCCACCCTGGGCCATATTCCTGCCGCCGCTTCGCGGCTCAAGGTGTTCGCGGTCTTACCGGGGCCTAAACATAATGCACAATACTCTCGAAGGGGATTTTCGGAAGAGCCACCGATTTTCTCTGTCCATCAGCGTTGGAGACAAGCCGGTTCGACGAGAGAAGATCGAATGGTAATCCCCCTCTTTCGCCCGGGGCGGGTGGAGACGAGTGAGATGAACCCGGCGGCTGACGCCTCACCGGCCGTCGGTCGATATTTCTTGGGTCTTGACGGGGGGCAGTCGCATACTACGGTTCTGATCGGCGACGAGAGCGGGGAGGTCGTCGGGACGGGGTCGGCCGGGCCGGCGAACTGCGGGGGCGCCGAGGATGGGCGAGCGAAAACGGAAGCGGCGATCGACGAGGCCCTGTCGAGGGCGCTCGATGACGCCGGGCTCGACGGGGCTACGCGCTTCACGGCGGCTTGCTGCGGCATGAGCGGCGGGGCCGACCCCTCCCGCGACCTTCTTTCCAGACGCATTCACACCGAACAGTTGGAAGTGGTTACCGACGCGCAAATCGCGCTGTGGGGCGCGACTGAGTGCGCGCCGGGGATCGTTGTGATCGCCGGGACCGGTTCGATAGCTTGGGCTGAAGACCGGGCGGGGAAGACGGCTCGGGCCGGCGGTTGGGGGTATGCTTTCGGGGACGAGGGCGGAGGGTTTGACATTGTTCGACGAGCGATGCGGGCGGGGCTGAAAGCCGAAGAAGGCTGGGGGGCCGAGACGAGCTTGCGGGCTTTGTTTCTCGAACACAGCGGCGCCTCGACGATGAACGGTTTGCTGCACCGCTTCTATGCCGACGGGCTGCCTCGAGATGAGATCGCTGCTCTCGCGCCGCTGGTGGATCAGGCGGCGGAGAGCGGCGACGAGGCCGCGCGGGGAATTCTCGATGTCGCGGGGCGGGATTTGAATCGGCTCGCAGAGGCGGTGCGGGGGCAACTGTTCGCGGACGACGAGACCGTCACGGTGGCCTACTCGGGCGGCGTGTTTCGCTCGGCTCGGGTGCTTGAAGCTTTTCGGAATCGGCTGAGGGAAGGCGGGCGGGAGGGCAATCACGTCGCGGCGCCGCTGCGGTCGCCGGCGCACGGGGCGTTGCTGCGAGCTTGGCGGTCGAAGGGCTGACCGCCTGCCCTTGCTCTTGGGCGGGTGGGCTTGGAAGGAGAGAGGGACCGGCCGTTTGGCGGCCGGTCTTGGGTCCCGCCACAGGCC
Source organism: Bryobacterales bacterium (assembly GCA_965238125.1). Lineage (GTDB taxonomy): Bacteria > Acidobacteriota > Terriglobia > Bryobacterales > UBA6623 > UBA6623. Next base: position 4,759,326 of record OZ250179.1, read on the forward strand.
CCCGAACGACCGCGAGAGCGGTCGTTCGGCCAAGTGCAGGGAGACGGTGGGAGCGAATGTTGGCGATCCCTGGGCTTGCGCCCAGGGCCAGTATTAATTCGGGACGTGGTGTGCGCGCGAATTGTCGTTCCTGTTGGTTGCCGGCCGGATTGGGGGAGGGCAGGTCGGGAGACCTGCCCCATTGCAAGCCTCCGCCGAGAGCTGGAGAATGAAGAAACTCCAGCCCCACGGCTGAAGCCGCGGGCTAAATTCCGGGGATCCTACGGAGCCTGGGTTTGATCCCGGATGAGTAATCGTGGGAAGCTGGTCGCGTGCCGGAGTTGCCTGATGTCGTGGTTTACATCGAAGCGCTCGAGAAGCGGATTGTCGGCGAGCGGCTCGATGACGTGCGGCTCAAGAGCCCGTTCCTGTTAAGGACCGCGCAGCCGCCGATCGATGCCGTGCACGGGAAGAGGGTTGGGCGGCTTCGTAGATTGGGGAAGAGGATTGCGATCGGTCTCGATGGGGACCTCTGGCTGGTGTTGCATTTAATGATCGCCGGGCGGCTGCATTGGGCCGACAAAAAAATGGGGAACAGTCCACTTCGCGCCGAGCGGTTTGTTGGTTCGAAGAAACTTGGCCGGACGGCGCTCGGTACAGTCCCCAATTTTTCGCCGGCCCATCCGAAGCCGCCTCGTGCGGGGATTCCGGGCGGGCGACGTGGCTTGGCGGCTTTCGACTTTTCCTCGGGCACATTGCTTTTGACCGAGGCCGGGTCGAAGAAGCGGGCGTCTTTGCGAGTGGTCGAGGGCGAAGAGGCTCTGGGGGCGCTTGACCCCGGCGGGCTCGAAGTTCTCGAAGCCGATTGCGACGCTTTTCGGGCGGTTCTGCAGTCGGCGAATCACACGTTGAAAAGGGCATTGACCGATCCGCGTAAGTTCAGCGGGATCGGCAACGCGTACTCCGATGAAATCCTGCACCGCGCCGGGCTGTCACCGGTGGCGCTGACACAGAAGTTGGACGCTGAGTCGGTTGAACGGCTTTGGGCGGCGACGCGTGAGATGTTGGGGTTTTGGGTCGCGACGCTGCGCGAGGAAGCCGGCGACGAGTTTCCCGAGAAGGTTACGGCGTTTCGTTCGGGGATGGCGGTTCACGGGCGTTACGGGAAAGCCTGTCCCGCGTGCGGCGCTACGGTCCGGCGGATTCGCTTCGCGGCGAATGAGACGAATTACTGTCCCGGGTGCCAAACCGGGGGTAAGCTCTTGGCCGATCGCTCGCTCTCGCGGTTGCTGAAGAAAGATTGGCCACGTACGCCCGAGGAGATGGAGGAGCGGCTGTCGGGTGGGGATGGGACGGTTTAGGGGAAAATCTTGGACGTTTGAATGGGCAGGCCTGGAGACCTGCCCCACTGTAGACCCGCACATCTCGGGTATTTGCATGGGTAGGCCTGGAGGCCTGGTCCGCCGCGGGTTATACTTGGCTCGGTTCGGAGGCTTCTTATGATTTGTGCGTGGTTGTCGCTCGGTGCATTGTTTTTGTTGCTTGGCTCGATTGGCGGGCCGGCGTCGGCGCAGCGGGCGGCGGTCTATCCCTTGGCGAAGACCGGCGGCAACTATATGCACAGTTTCTATTTGCCGCCCCCGGCGAGTACCCCCTGGCGTCCGAGCTTTTCGCCGGACGGAAAGCAGATCGTCTTCAGCATGGCGGGGTCGATTTGGAAGATCGGCGTCGAGGACGACACGGCCTATGAGCTGACGGCGGGGCCGACTTACGATTCCTCGCCCGTCTGGTCGCCCGACGGTCGTTGGATCGCCTATACGGCGGACAACGACTATCAGAGCATTAATCTCAGGTTGCTGAATGTCGCCACGGGCGAAACCTCGGCATTGACCGAGGGTGCGCATCTCAATCTCGACCCGACGTGGTCGCCCGACGGCAAACGCATTCTCTATGTTTCGACCCAGCCGGACGGTTGGTATCACCTTTATGCGTTGCCGATCGACAACGGCCGGGCCGGCGCTCCCTTGCGGCTGACAGAAGACCACCGCTTCCACAATGAGCGACTTTATTTCGGGGCGCACGATCTGCATATTCATCCGACGGTTTCGCCCGACGGCACGGAGATGATCTTTGTTTCGAATCGCGGCATTTCACTCGGCTCGGGAGCGATCTGGCGGGCGCCGATCGAGCCCGATGCGCCGGCGAAAGCGACGATGATCTTGCGCGAGGAAACGCTTTATCGCACGCGTCCGCAATGGTCGCCCGACGGGACGCGGATTCTCTACAGCTCGCATCGCGGCAGCCAATACAACAATCTCTATGTGCTGCCGGTCGGGGGCGGCGAGCCTTATCAATTGACGTTCGGGGCGTGGGACCGCTTCGAGCCCCGCTGGTCTCCCGACGGCGAGCGGATCGTTTATGTGTCGAATCAATCCGGTGTCTCGGAACTTCGGTTGCTCAAAACGTTCGGTGGGGAAGACCGCAAGATCGAGATCCGCGGGCGGATGTACCGGCGGCCGATGGGGACGCTCGACGTGCGGGTCTTCGACGCCGGCACGGGCCGACCGACCGAGGCCCGCATCTACCTGCGTGCTTCCGACGGCAAAGCCTACACGCCGCCGGACGCCTATCACCGGGTCGCCGCCCGCGCGCGGCACTATGATTTCTTTCACACTCGCGGCCGCTTTGTGGTCGAGGTGCCCGAGGGAGAGGTTTCGATCGAGGCCATGAAAGGCTTCGAACGTCTGCCGGTCGAAGCGACAGCGACGGCGGAAGCCGGCCGAGTCACGCTCGTGCGTCTCGATCTCAAACGTTTCACCAATCTAAAAGCGAAGGGCTGGTACAGCGGCAGCGACCATGTCCATATGAACTACGCGGGGAATCTGCACAACACGCCGGAGAACCTGCTCTTCATGGGCGCGGCGGAAGACGTCGATATGGTCGGCGAAAAGATCGCCAATAAAGACAACCGCATTTTCGATCACCAATATTTCAACGGCGCTTATGACGAGCAACGGTCGAGCGCCGAGCGATTGCTTTCTTTCGGCGAGGAGTACCGGCCGCCCTTCCACGGCCACGTCAACTTCATCAACCTCACCAAGCACCTGATCTCGCCCTTCACCACCGGCTATGAAGGCACTGCGATCGAGAGCCTCTACCCGAGCAATACGGATATGTTTCGGTTGGCGAAAAAGCAAGGCGCGTTGACCGGCTATGTCCATCCCTATGACAGCGACCCGGTGTCGGCCGGCTACGCGAAGGCCCGAAGTTTTCCGGTTGACGTCGCGCTGGGGACGGTCGATTACATCGAGGTGATGACCGGCGCGATGTACGCGAAACATACCTCGCGGGTGCTGCATCGCATCTTGAACTGCGGTTTCAAGATCACGCATTCCGGCGGAGAAGATTCGATTTCGAACCTGCATCGCACGCCGGCGGTGGGCGCGGCAAGGGTGTACGCGTATCTCGGCGACAAGCTCGAATGGAGCCGCTGGGTCGAGGCAATCGCGGGCGGACGGACCTTCGTCACGAACGGCCCGCTGGTGGGATTGGAAGTCAACGGCGAAATCGCGGGAGGCGAGATTCATCTTCCCGACGAGGGGGGCTCTGTCGAAATTCACGCCCGACTTGAGACAGCCTTCCCAGTGGAAAAACTGGAGTTGCTGTTTAACGGCAAGGTGATCGAGTCGTTTTCCTTGGAAGACGGGGGCCGTCGGGCTGATGTGCGCAAGCGGGTCGAGGTCACCGGGAGCGGCTGGTTCGGGCTGCGCGCGCGAACGGAGGGGCCGGTGCATCCCATCGACGACACGCATTTGCACGCGGAAACCGGCGCGATCTACGTTTACACGGGCGAGCGGCCGATTCGCTCTCGGGAAGACGCGGAGTACTTTGTTCGCTGGATCGATGAGATTACGCGGCAGGCGGAAGCGCATCCCGGGTGGCGGTCGGAGCGGGAGAAGAGTCATGTGTTGGGCCAGTTTGGCGAGGCGCGGGCGATCTACGAACAACGAGCACGGGAAGCGCGGTAGAGAGGGCAAAGATTCGGACGGCCCTGTGCTACCCTTCGGGTGGACGATCCAGGGGTGACCATGTCGCTCTCGCTGACGAGACGTTGCGGCGCTGCGATTCTCGCTTGCTTGGCTGCCGCAGTGTCGGTTCCGGGTCAAGACTCGCCCTCCCGCACTTCCGAAACAATCGTCCCCCGGCAGACCGTCGGCACGGATCACGCCCCCGCCCACCCTTCTCCTCAAGAAAAGACCGCGTCGCCGCAAGCGGACCTCTTCGCGTCGCTCGGCGTGCGACTGCCCCCCGACGTTTTGGCGTTGGCCGAAATCGGCCGCCGCATTCGGCTCAGCATCGAACGGATGCCCAACTATACGTGCCGGGAAAGTATTCACCGCGAGAAAGCCCGGGCGGAGGGGGGCGGGCGTCGGGCAACGAAATTCCATCCGATATCGACCGACAAGGTCACGGTCGACGTGGCGTTTGTGAACGGCACGGAATTGTATTCTTGGCCGGGCGCGGAGCGTTTTGAAGAGACGCCGCTGTCGGAGCTGGTAGGCTTTGGGATGTTGTCGACCGGCGACTTCGCGTCGGTCGCCCGCGCGCTCTTCATCGATCGCATCGGGCATTTTTCCTACGTGGGCGAAGTCGACTTCCAGGGCAGGCGCGCGCTGCGTTATGACTTCCACGTTCCCTTGTTCCGAAGCGGATATTCGATCTACCACGACACGGGCGAAGTAAGGGTGGAGTACGGCGGGTCGATTTGGGCTGATGCCGGCACGAAGGATCTGATGCGGATAGAAACCCGCGTGGAGGATGCGCCGCCGCCGCTGGCGGTATCGCGGGTTATCAATCAGTTGGACTACGAGCGGATTCGCATCGGGGGAAGAGAGTTTCAACTTCCCCGGCGAGCGTCCTTGGAAACGCATTTCCCGATCGGGGCGCGGAACCACAATCGGATCGAGTTTTCCCATTGCCGCGAATTCGGCGTGCAGTCGGAACTGTCGTTCGCTGAATCGGGCGACGAGGCCGAGGTGACTTCCGCGCCGGCGACCGAAGAGTTTTCGCTGCCGCCCGGCGTGCCGGTCCCGCTTCGGCTCGACACCGCCATCCACTCGGCGACCGCGGGCGCGGGTGATGAACTGCGAGCGACAGTGACGCAAGCGGTGGAAAAGGACGGCAAGCTGTTGTTGCCAATGGGAGCGGTTGCAGTGGGTCGGCTGCGGCGGGTGGAACGTTTTTTCGAGCCGAACAAATACTACATCCTTGGGCTCGCCTTCGATCGAGTTGAGTTCGGAACCAAGTGGGCGCATTTCAACGCAACGCTGACGGAGATCGGCAAGATACCGGGCTTAACGGGGGACTTCGCTAAGTCGGGTGGGACAGTAACGATCCCGACCGCTTCGGGTCCGGCCCTCCCGAATATCGAAAAACGAGAGACCTTCACCGGCGTACCGCCGTCTGCGACGGCGGAGCTGGAAATTTGGGCGAAGAAGGTTCGGATTTCCACGGGGCATCGGATGGTTTGGACAACGCGGGAGCGGTGAGCGCTTGGGTGAGGAAGAGTTGCGGGAGTGTGCATGGGCAGGCCCGGAGACCTGCCCCACTACATGGGCGGACCTGAAGAGACGGGCTCCTGCCTGAGCGGGCTAACGGGCGAGCCACATTTTCATGGTTCGTGTGACCAGGTCGGCGGCGTCTTGTTGGACGAAATGGTCGGCGTCGGGGATGGTCACCAGCGTCAAATCCTTGTCGACCCATTGCCAGGTTCCGTTTAAGGCCGGGTGCAGCAGGGCCTTGTCCTTGAGGCCGTGGAACATCAGCACGGGACACTGGATATTCGGCATCTCGCCGCCGAAGTCGGTGTAGGGCTCGCGCGGATAGTTCCTCTTGTAGTAGTGGAGCATGGCCTCGAGATCGGAGCGCTCGAACGCTTCCACGTATTTCTCGCGAGCCTCGGGGTCTTTCACCCAGAACGTAAGCTTCTCGGGATCGAGGGCCAGGTGCGCGCCTTCCTTTTGAAAATTGCGGGCGTATTCGCTGTTCTTTTGCTGTTCGGGGTTGTTCGCCAACTCGCGCAGCAGCCCGCAGGGGTGAGGTAGGTTAAGGATGATCAGCTTGCGCGTCATCTCGGGATGGGTCATCACAAAGCGCCAGGCAACGGCGCCGCCCCAGTCGTGCCCGACGATCACGGCGCCGTCTTGGCTGAAGTCGCGGTTGAAGTCCCGCACCACGGCGGCGACATCCTCGACGATGAGCGAGAGGTCGTAGTTTTCGACTCCCTTCGGCTTGTCGCTGCGGTTATAGCCGCGAAGATCGAGGGCGACGACGCGATGGGTGTCGGCGAGGCCCTCCATCTGATGCCGCCAGGTGTACCAATAGTCGGGAAAACCGTGGATCATGACCACAAGCGGCCCTTCGCCGAGGCTCGCGTGGTGGATCTTGACGCTGTTCGAGTCGGTGTAGCCGTGGGTTACGCGGTCGAGGATTCCGGCGGCCAGGCAAGGGGCGGTTAGAACGAGTATTTGGAGAAGCGCGAATCCAAAGGCGGTCATGCCGCTCGATGCGCTGTCGCTGAGTTGGTTGAGAGAATTCACGCAGTTACGCCTCCATCAAGAAAATGCTCGCTCAAGCCCGCGGCGGGCAATTGATTATAACGGTGCGGACTGGGCGTGGCCGGTGAAGGAACCGACCGAGGAGTCCCCAAAATGAAATCACTCAATCGCCGTCAATTCGTTCTCGGGAGCGGAGCCGCAGCGGCCGGGGCCGGCGTGGGCGCCGGCGAGAAGGCAAAGGGCGCGGGTCGAAAGCGAGTTCGCAACATCCTATTGCTGATTTCCGACGACCACAGTCCCTTGGCCGGATGCTACGCCAACCCGGTCGTCAAGACGCCCCATATGGACCGCCTGGCCGCCCAAGGAACGCGTTTCGAAAACGCTTTTTGCACAACGCCTTCGTGCAGCGCCAGCCGCTCGGTGATCCTGACCGGACAATACAACCACGCCAACGGGCAATTCGGTCACGCCCATTTGCCGGCGAATTTCCACACGCATTCCGAGACGCGGTCGATTCCGCGCGTGCTCAAGCAAGCGGGATTCGCGACGGGAGTGATCGGGAAATTGCATGTGAATCCACCGGAAGTCTACCCCTGGGATTTTGAAGTTCCCCAGTCGGCGAACGCCGGTTCGCGGGATGTCTGGGGTTTGGCGCAAGACACCCGGCGTTTCTTCGCGGAACACGGAGAGGAGCCGTTTTATCTGCATGTGGGGTTCACCGACCCTCACCGGGCGAGCGGGCCGGGGCTGTTCGCCAACGATCGCGAGTACCCGCATGTGGTAACGCGCCGCTACGAGCCCGGGGACGTCCTGGTGCCGGATTTTCTCCCCGACACGCCCGAAGTGCGGGTGGAGTTGGCGGAGTACTATCAGTCGATCGATCGGTTGGACCAGGGCATCGGCTTCGTGCTCGACGCACTTGATGAATCGGGCCGTGCCGAGGAGACGCTGGTGATCTATATGAGCGATCACGGCATGCCTTTCCCGGGCGCGAAAGGGTCGCCGTATGACTCAGGCCTGCGGGTCCCGCTGATTGTGCGTTCACCGGAACAGGCACGCCGGGGCGTGGTAAGCAACGCCATGGTCAACTGGACCGACATCTTGCCGACGGTCGTGGATTGGGCGGGTGTGGAGCAGGGGGACGATAAGGCGACCGGGCGGTCGCTGATGCCGATCCTCGAACAGACCGACCCGGCGGATCGCGATTCCGTTTTCTTCTCGCACACGTTTCACGAGATCGTAAACTACTATCCGTTTCGCGGCGTTCGGACCCGGAAATACAAGTACACGAAAGCACTGTTCCCGGAGCTGACCATGCCCCTGCCGAGCGACTTGTGGGATTCCCCGACCTGGCAGGGGACGCAATGGCGGCGTCTTCGGAACATGGGGCGACGCTCGACCGAGGCGGTGGTCCATCATGCGGCGGAGGAGCTATACGACATCGAAGCAGATCCAATGGAAAGCACGAACCTGGCCGAGCAATCCGCGTATGCCGGCACGCTGGCGCGCCTGAGAGGTCAGGTGGATCAGTTTCGCCGCGAGACGGGCGACCCCTGGCTGGGTTATTTCGAGCGCATCGGGAGGCCTCCGGAAGAACCCCGAACAGATCGATGAATACGGTCGGCGCTGGGAAATCGTAGGAGATTTCTCCAACGGATGGGATTAGCCTCGTCTGGTACGATAATCTTTACGTGCGCAGCCTTGTTGCGACGCGTAGACAAGTCACTCGATCTACAAGGAAAGGGGCCCCCGGCCGACCGGAATCGGCAACCTTTCTCCCGAAAAAAGGTACCGAGGCATCGTGAAACTGAAGAAGCCGAAGCACGAGGTACGCCGTCCTCCAGCGGGAGCCAATCACGCCGATTCAAAGAAGCGGAAGCCTTCCCGTGTGGAGACGTTGCTGGGGGAGGAACCGCCAGAGAAACCGCCAATGGAGGTGGAAGCGGCCGAAGAGCTTCCCGAGGCGCCGGAGTGGACGGATGAGGTCTTACCGAGCCCGCCCGAAGAGGAATTGAGCCGGACAGACAACGGCGACGAGTTGCCGCTCGGGGACGAACCGCCGGATTCCGAAGTGCCGGCCCCGGGACCGCAAGTCGTCCCAGACAAGGTTCCCGACGAGGTAGCGCGGCTGCGGGCCGAAGTGGAAAGCCTGGGGAATGAAAAACATGGACTGGTGGATCGGCTGCAACGGGCCCAGGCTGAGTTCGAGAACATCCGCAAACGGCTGACCCGGGAGAAGTCCGACGCGCGGCAATACGCCGCCGTGGAAACGATCGAATCGTTGTTGCCGATCGTTGACGATTTCGAACGTGCTTTAAAGACGCCCGGGATCGACCCTCAGGTGCAGCAGGGCTTGGAAATGATCGGCAGGCGGATTTTCGATGTCTTCGAGCGCGCGGGGCTGAAACAGATCGACCTGGGTGACGGTAAATTCAACCCCCACCTACACCATGCCGTTGACAAGGCCCCCGCGGAAAACGACGAACAGGATCAAACCATCTTGGAAGTCTATCAAAAGGGTTATTTGTTCAAGGACCGTCTGTTGCGCGCGGCCCTCGTTAAGGTGGCGGTGAAGGACTGAGGGGTTGTGGGGAAATCGGGAAGTCCGCTTCTATGAATCCGCAGCTTCATCATACCGCCATGATAATGAGTAGCGGCAATCCGACGAGTCAGGCGAGGGAATTCCCGCCGCCCCTCCAGGGCTTGTCCGCGTGGGGCTTCTACCCGGTGTTCCGCCGTCGGCTCCACCCCGGGCTGTATTCCCACCGCCGCTTCGCGGCTCGAGCCGTTCTCGATTTCCCCCCCATTTCTTCACAGCCCCTGAACGTCGGGTCTGCTCGGCGCGCTGTTCGGGCGGACCTTGGCCTCCCCCGGCTCTGAAGGCCTCTGATCGGGGTTTCCTTCGCACGATTGGATAAGTTGGCATCAGCGGTGGAAAAGCAAGACTACTACGAACAGCTCGGCATCCCACGCAACGCGGGGGATCAAGAGATTAAGAGCGCCTACCGCAAGCTGGCGATGAAGTATCACCCGGACCGCAACCCGGGGGATACCCAAGCCGAGGACAAGTTCAAGGGGGCGGCGGAGGCCTACAGCGTCCTGAGTGATCCGGACAAGAGAGGCCGCTATGATCGCTTCGGGCACCAAGGGCTTGGCGGCGCGGGAGCGGGCGGCTTCAATGCGGCCGATTTCAGCGATTTTTCCGACATTTTCGGCGACTTTTTCGGCTTCGGAGACCTTTTCAGAGGGGGACGACGGGGTCGTCCTCGGCGTGGCGCGGATTTGCAGTACGAGCTTGAGATTGATTTCGAAGACGCCGTCTTCGGGATGAATACCGAGATCCGTTTCCCGCGCACGGAAAGTTGCGGGGAATGCGAGGGCAGTGGGGCGGAAAGAGGCAGCGGCCCGACGGTTTGCGGCCAATGCGCGGGACGCGGCCAGGTCCAGTTCCAGCAAGGTTTCTTTTCGATCAGCCGTCCTTGCTCGGCTTGCCGCGGAGCGGGGCGAATCATCGAAAATCCCTGTCCGCACTGCCGCGGAGAGGGCTCGCTGCGGAAGCAGCGCAAGCTGAAAGTGAATGTTCCGCCCGGGGTAGACACGGGAGTGCGGTTGAGGCTCGACGGCGAGGGCGAGGCGGACCCGAGGGGCGGGCCGTCGGGCGATCTGTACGTGGTGTTGCATGTTCGCGAGCATGCGGTATTTGAACGCTCGGAGAACGATCTGCATTGCCGGGTGCCGATCAACGCCGCGCAAGCGGCGCTGGGAACCGAGATCACCGTTCCGACGCTCGAAGGGGATACCGGGCTGAAGATTCCGGCCGGCGTGCAGACCGGCGCCAAATTTCGACTTCGCCATCAAGGTGTGGCGGATGTGCGCAACGGGCGGCGTGGCGACCTGGTGGTCCATGTGAAGGTCGTCACTTCCGAGAAATTGACGAAGAGCCAACGCAAGCTTTTCGAGCAATTGCTGGGAGAACTGCCCGCCGACAACGCGCCGATGGAAAAGGGCGTGTTCGAGAAAGTTAAAGATTTCTTCGCGGGGTAAGATCGGGACCCCGTCATCGAGTCAGACTCCGGCAAGGGAGACATATCGCCAAGAATGGCGATACGGCACGCCTGAAGACGTGCGCCACGTCGCTCGACACGCGGGGGTCGGAGCGGTTACGCTCGACAACGCATGAATCCCTCGTCATCCTCTTCCCTCGGCGACATGTCGCCCGAGGAATTTCGCCGTTTCGGCTACCAAATCGTTGATTGGATCGCGGACTACCGCGAGCACCCGGAGCGCTACTCGATCTCGCCCAATGTTGCGCCCGGGGCCTTGGTGGACTCGTTGCCGGCTCGGGGCCCCGAGGCTGGCGAGCCGATGGAACGCATTCTCGCAGACTTCGAGAAAAGCATCCTGCCTCATGTGACCCACTGGAATCATCCCGGTTTCATGGGCTATTTCGCGACGAGCGGCAGCGGTCCGGGGGTGCTGGGAGATCTGCTGGCCTCGGCTTTGAACCCGATCGGGTTGTTGTGGAAGACCTGCCCCGCGCTGGTGGAACTCGAGCAGGTCACGCTGCGCTGGCTGGCACTGTGGCTGGGGCTGCCGACGGATTGGTTCGCCATGACGCTGGGCGGCGCCTCAACCGCGACGATTCACGCCGTCATCGCCGCTCGCGAGGCGGCCTTTGCGGCGGACCGCGAGGCGGGGCATGCGCCCGACCCGGCGAAGTTGACGCTCTATGCCTCCGAACAAGCGCATTCGTCGGTCGAAAAGGCCGTCTTGGCGCTTGGGTTGCCGCGCCGGAATTTTCGCAAGATCGAAACAGACGAGGAATTTCGGCTGCGGCCCGAAGCGCTGGCGGCGGCGATTGACCAAGATCGGGCGGCGGGGATGCGGCCCTTTTGTGTGACGGCGACCGTCGGTACGACGTCGACGTCAAGCGTCGATCCGGTTCCGGCCATTGCCGCGATTTGCGGAGACCGCGGCCTGTGGCTGCACGTCGATGCCGCGTATGCCGGTTCGGCGGCCATCCTCGAAGAGAAGCGGCACATCCTCGATGGTTGCGAGCGTGCCGACTCGTTTGTGGTCAATCCGCACAAGTGGCTCTTCGTCCCCATGGACCTGACCGCGTTCTATTGCAGCCGTCCCGAGATTTTGCGTCGCGCGCTGTCTTTGGTTCCCGACTACTTGCGAGCCGAGGAAGATCCCAAGGCGGTCAATTTCATGGAGTACGCCCTGCCGCTCGGCCGACGGTTTCGCGCGCTCAAGCTGTGGTTCGTGATGCGCTATTTCGGGCGGGAGGGGTTGGCGGCGAACCTGCGGGAACATATCCGCTTGGCCGGGAAACTCGCGCGGTCGATCGATGAGCACGACGATTTTGAGCGGGCCGCGCCCGTTCCCTTTTCGCTGGTGTGTTTTCGTTTTCGACCGCCGGGGAAAACGGACGAGGAATTGGACAGACTGAATCAGGAGCTGCTCGACGCCATCAACGCGGGCGGTGAATTCTTTCTTTCGAGCACGCGGTTGAAGGGGCGGTTGGTTCCGCGGGCGGCCATCGGGAATTTACAGACCGGCGAAGCCGAGGTGGATCGACTTTGGGCGACGCTGGCGGAAAAGGCCGCAGAGATAGTCCGCGACGCAACAATTCATAACGCCGTTACAGAGATGGGATGAGAGGCTGGTCGCTTGGAGCCGGGAAGCGGTAGGCTACCGGCAGCAGCGCACTTCTCCACAAGGGAGGTGCAATGGATTTTTGAAAAGGAGGCGACCAGCCATGAAGAAGAATAGCAAACAACAGACCGACAAGAACCAAACCGACAAACACCAAACCAAGAAAGCCGACAGCTCACAAGCGAAGACCCGCCAACTCACCCAGCTCGAACAACAGTTGGCGCAACAACGCATCCAGATGCAAAAAGACAACGAAATTTGCGCCGTCGCCGGCGTCGACATCGGCGACAAACGTTGCTTCGTACGGCTCACCGACCTCGCCGGCGAAAGCCTCGAGGAATGCCAAGTCCCCACCCGCCCGGAGGCCTTGGATCGCTGGTTCCGCCGTTGGCCGCGGCTGCGCATTGTGATCGAAACCGGCAGCCACAGCAACTGGATTCGCCGCCGCCTGGCCGCCCTCGCCCACGACGTGCTCGTCGCCGACGCGCGGCAATTGCGTTTAATCAGCCAATCCGACTCGAAAAACGACCGCAACGACGCCTATTGGTTGGCCGAGCTGGGACGCACCAACCCGGCCCTGTTGAATCCCGTCGCGCCGCGCAAGCTCGAGACCGAACAACAACGCACGTTGTTGCGGGCGCGCGAGGCCGTGCTCGAGTGCCGCACGAAATTGAAAGGGAGTTTGCGCGGCATGGCGAAGTCGCACGGCATCCGCTTGGGCCGATGCGCCCAGAACCAATGGGTCGAGCGCGTCCGGGAGGCCTGCCCCGAGGTGTTGCACGCGGCGTTGTTGGGGGTGGCGACACAAATCGAAAGCCTCGGCGCGACGATCCGCGAATATGACAAACAAATCGTCGCGTTGGGCAAGCAATACGCAGCGGTCGAGCGGCTACGAACGATCGGAGGGGTGGGGCCGCTGACGGCGTTGACGTTCGTGTTGGCGCTCGACAACGACCCGGGCCGCGTGAAGCGTTCGCGGCAGGTCGGCGCGCTGGTGGGGCTGCGTCCCAAGCAACGCCAATCGGGCGAGCGGTCACTGCGGCTGGGCGTGACGAAATCGGGAGATCCGCTGCTGCGGCGGACGTTGATTCAGTGCGCGCACTGGGTGCTGGGGCCGTTCGGGACCGACTCCACGCTCAGGCGCTGGGGTTTGGGTTTGGCGGCGCGCGGCGGAGGACATGCGAAGAAGCGGGCGGTGGTGGCGGTGGCGCGCAAGTTGGCGGTGCTGATGCATGTGTTGTGGGTGAAACAAGAAAACTACGATCCGCTGCACGGGCTGACGGAAACGGTTTCCCCATAAGGCAGGGACGATGAGGCGCAGTCGGCGGCAACGGTTTCGGATGAAGCAACGTGATGAGGACATCCGCGAGCCCCCTAACGGGGACTCGGCGGCAAGAAGATTCCTGTTGAAAGGAAGGGAGTAGGGGATTGGGCGGACGAAGCGAGGCCGCGGCGGAGAATCGAGATCGTGTCACGGTGACTGCGGGCTCTGGGCAGGCAGGCCGATTCTTTCGAGGATGGGTCGAAGCCGCAACAGAGAGAGCAGCGCCGAAAGACCGGACCCCAACCAGCAGAGGTCAACAACGAGACCGATAACACTGCGAATGGAAGCCCGGTCCTCAACGCGCCGCAAGGCATGAGGACCCGGGCCGGATCCGACAAACCGACCAACGCCTCCCAACGACCGCCCTTGACAAGCGACCCACCTCTCATGGAAGCCCGGAGCGCAAGCGACGGGTCCGACCGACCAACGCAAGCCCAACTTGGGAAAAGCGAACCCCGCCGGCTAATTCACATACAAAAACGCGTTGAGGCTGAAGACCGCTAACGCAAACTCCGACAGCGGCCGGTCGGCGAGGAAGTCCATGGCGAGGGCGAGTTCCTGTTGGCTGGGCTCGCGGCCCGCGGCCAATCGATAGGCCTGTTCGACTTGTTCCCGCGGATCCTCGCCGACTTCTTGAAACAAACGGTCGGCGAACGATCGGGCCAGGCGATTGGAAAAGTCGCCGTTGAGCAACTCAAGCGCTTGCGGCGCGTGGGTGCTCGACTCACGTCGAGAGCAACTGGTTTGCAGCGGCGGTTGATCGAAGACTTCGAGAAACGGCAGGCGCAGGTTACGCTTGGCGATCAAGTAGACCGAGCGCCGGTTGTGCTCGCCCGAATCGTCGGCCGGCCGCCACTGAATGGGTTTATAGAGCAGCTCCACCAATTCCCGCTCGACCGGCACCATGATGCTTGGTCCGCCCATCGTCGTGTTGAGCCGACCCGCCACGGCCAGCATGGCGTCGCGGACCTGCTCGGCGTCGAGACGACGACGGCTGAATTTCCACAACAGACGATTCTCGGGGTCTTTTTCGACGGATTCGACCGCGTCTGTTTCACGTGGCGAGCGCGAATCCTGGCGGTAGGTCTTGCTGAGAAGAATCAGGCGATGCAGGTGTTTCAGGCTCCAGCCGCTGTCGACGAGTTCGTTCGCCAACAAATCAAGCAACTCGGGGTGGCTGGGTCGTTCGCCGTTGACCCCGAAATCGTTGGCGGTCTTCACGATCCCTTGGCCGAAATGGTACAGCCAAACGCGATTGGCGATCACGCGGGCGGTCAACGGGTGAGCGGGGTTGGTGATCCAGTCGGCCAGCTGAGTACGCGGATTGTCGATGTCGGCATTGAGCTCGGGGGCTCCGTCGGGCAACAAGACTCCCAATACGCGCGGACCCACCGGGTCGCCCTTGCTGTCCCAGTTGCCGCGCTCGAGCACGTGGATCGGCGTGCGTTCCTCGGCATCGTTTTGAATACTGCAAAGCGTGGGCAGCGGCGGCGGCAGGGTCGTTTCAAGACGAGCGACCTCGGCCAGAGTCGGACCGCGCTCGACCACCGGCAGCGCCTTTGCCTTCTCCCTTAGCTCTTTGATCTGCTCGTTGACGGCGTCGGTCCTCTTCTTCCAAGCGGCTTGTTCATCGTCCTCGGCGAGGATGACGTTGTGCTCGCGAGTGGCGGCTAGGAAGGCCTGTAATCGATAGTAGTCCTTCTGGCGAACCGCGTCGAACATGTGGTTGTGGCAGCGCGCACAGCCGACGGTTAAGCCGAGAAACGCCGCGCCGACAATGTCGGTGCGTTCGGTGAGAACTTCGTTGCGGCTGCCGGCGACCTCTTGGTTCCCGGCATTGCGGCGAACCGCCCCGAGGCGATGGAAGCCGGCGGCGATCTTCAGTTCGTGGTCTTCGGGATCGATTTCGTCGCCTGCCAACTGTTCGCGAATGAAGCGGTCATACGGCTTGTCGTCGTTGAGCGCGCGAATCACGTAATCGCGAAAGCGCCAGGCCCCCGGCAGGTGGCGGTCATACTCGAAACCTTCCGATTCAGCGAAGCGAATCACATCGAGCCAATGCTGCGCCCAGCGTTCGCCGTAACGCGGATCGGCCAACAATCGCTCGACCAGGCGCGGGTAGGCGTCCGGCGAGCGGTCCGCCAGAAAATCGGCCGTCTCAGTGGGCGTCGGGGGCAATCCGACGAGGTCGAAATAGAGCCGCCGTATCAAAACTCGGCGTTCGGCGGGAGGCGCGGGGTCCAGCCCGCTCGCGGCGAGCTTGACGAGAATGAAGGCATCGACGGCCTCGACGCCTTCGCGCAAGGCCTCGGGCGCGTCGGCGCTCCGGATCGAGTTGCGGTCGCGCGAGGTTTCGAAGGCGGGGATGCGAGGGCGAGCGCGCGGAAGAAACGACCAGTGCTTGCGTTCGCTGTCGAGGTAGTCGGCTTTCGGCGCGGCACTCACGGGGGCGCCGATAAGGCACCCGCCGACGATGATCGCAACCCCGAGTCGTGCCGTCACTGCCCCCACAGTAGTCGATGGACGTCGGTCGGAGCAAGCCCCGTGGTACGCTGCGATGCGGAGGAACCGTACTCATGTTCCGCTGGATTTTGATCTTGACCTTGCTGCCGCTGTCGACGCCGATTCTTTCCGGAGCCGACGGCGACGAGAAGAAACACATTCTGTTCCTGGGAGCGAGCCGCGATTGGGCGCATGACTCCGTCTCGCATGCGATGTACACGATGGAGAAGATCGGTCAAGAAAGCGGGCTCTTCGACGTTCGCTTTCACACCGACATTGAACTGCTGACCAAGAAGGAACTCGAATCGAACAAGAAGAACCTTGACTATTTCGACGCGCTGATGTTTTTCTGTCAGGGGGATCTACCACTGACCGACGAACAGAAGGCCGCCATTATGTCGTTCATCCGTGAGGACGGCAAGGGCTTCCTGGGCGCGCACAGCGCGACCGACAGCTTTCGCGCGAGTTGGCCCGAATATGTCGAGATGGTCGGGGGCGCCTTCGATGAGCACCCCTGGAATCAGAAAGTGCGCGTGCGCGTGCATGACCGCGTTTTTCCAGCGATGAGGCATCTCCCGGCTGCTTTCGAAATTGCCGACGAGATCTATCAACTGAATCGCTACGCGCGAGACAAGCAGCGGGTCTTGATGAGTTTGGACGTTTCCTCTGTTGATCTAAGCGCCGACGGCGTGCACCGGACCGACGGCGATTTCGCCTTGGCTTGGGCGCGGCGGTGGGGCAAGGGACGCGTGTTTGTGAACGTGTTGGGGCACCGCCCGGAGGTTTGGGACCGGCCGGACATCCAAAAGATGTGGCTGGAAGCCGTGCGCTGGGTTCTTGGCTACACCGACGCCGACGTCACTCCGCTGCCCAAGCCGACCGATGACTAGAAACGAATTAGGGCGCGGCAAGCGTGGACGCTCACGCCACATCCCGGTTAGCGGGGCCACCGGCGGCGCCGGCTCGTTCAAGCGAGAAACCGGGCGAGCCGCTCGCGCGGGGACCGCGCCGCACGGCGGCGCGGCTCGGGTGGGTGAAAGTCTGATCCGTTGGTAGCCGTTGTGAATCTCCGGGTAGCGCGAAATTTGAAGTTTCAGGCTAGACTTCCGTGATTCCGTCGCCGACCACCAAGAAGCGGAATCTTTCCGGCGGCAGCGACACTTTCTTGGCTGCGTCGGCCCAGGTGTGGTAAGCCTTCTGGGCGATCGGGGCATTGAAGACCAGGAACTTATCCGAGAGGCACTCAAGCGGGGGAGGCTGCCGAAAGGCCAGGCGGAAACCCACCGCGTTTTCGAGATTGACCGCGCCCGAGGGAACCGCTTTATCCGATAACAGGGTCACGAAACTGCTGCGGTTAACGTGCGGCCACAGATCGGGATGAATCAGCGGGCGCAACACGGGTTTGTGCTCGAAGGTGACCTCGCATTGACGAATCCACTCGATGATCGATTCGCCCCACTTCCAGTGCTGCACGAAACCGACGTAGTGCTCGGCGAAGTTGATCGCGAGATTGAAACGGCGTTGCTCGAAGGCGTTGTCGGATTCACCGGGGTCCCGAAACATTTCGGAAACCAGCGATTCCGACTCGACCATTTGCTCGGCCAGCGCAACCACTCGGTCGAGCGCGCCCGGGGCGCTGTCGTCCTTGAGCATCAAGGGAGGGAGTTCGTGGGTCTTGCCCCCCGGGATGTCGACGTATTTTCGATCCCCGACGATCTGCATAATTCCGCTCCGGCAATTCGCGCCGTCTGGTTCTAGAGACGCATCAGCGCGATTGCGGTTTCAGCGCTGAATTGCAGCAATCATAAGCCATATCGGATCGATTGGCAAGGTAGTTCGCGATTTCCTCAGGTTTTCGACCCAGAGGGTAACAGGGGTATACCCTACATCTCGCGCGCCGACCCGTTTTCGGCTACTGGTGACGGCCGGCGTCTTCAAAAATCAAGATGTGCTGGCGAGGCAGAAATTCCAAGAGCTTGGCCAGCCGGAAACCCATCGGCTCGAGTTCGGAGCGGACTTCCTCGACGGTCATTTTATGAAGCGGGTGGATGGGGATCGTGGGGTCTTCCTTGCGATATTCGATCAACACCAGCCTGCCATCGGGTTTGAGCGAACGCCGTACGTGTTCGATTGTTTTCTCCGGCTGCTGGAGTTCGTGGTACACATCGACGACGAGGACCAGATCGACTTCGCCCGGAGGCAGGCGGGGATCTTCCTCGCTCGCCAAAATGGCCTCAACGTTGTGAATCCCTTTTTCCGCCAGGTTGCGCTTGAGCCGATCGATCATGCCTTGTTGAATGTCGACCGCGAGAACGCGCCCCTCGGGACCGACTTGCTTAGCCAGCCGCCAGGTGAAGTACCCCACGCCGGCGCCGAGGTCAACAACGGTACCGCCCTTGGGAATCTTGAGCGCTTTGACGACGCGGTCGGGTTGTTCCTCGGCGTCTCGCTCGGGCCGCGTCAACCAGTCGGCGTGGGCGACGCTCATCACCGGCGCGATCTGGCGCTTTTTGATGAGCTTGCCGATTTGCAGCGGCCGCTTTGTTTCGGTCGCCGTCGAGGCTCCGTCGGTTTGCCCGGTGACGGTGACCGAGCAAGCGGTCACGGCGATCGCAAGCCCAAGAGCCGCCGGGAGCAGAAGATACGCCTTTACGTTGCGCATGTGAGGATCTTCGCAGAATCTGATCAGCGGGTCAATGGAAGAAGCCGGCGTCCGCGGGCGGCGTCAAGTTCATCTAGCCCGCATTTCTCACCGCCTGACGAGCAAAGCACACGATAGGCCCGCCATTACTTCGTTGCGCTTGCTCGCCGCGCTCACCGTACTGTTCAAGTACGCCTCTTTGCTTAAGAAATGGGCGCCAAGCGGCGCGCGCCTCGTACTGACGGACCTTTCATGCACTTTGCCTCGCCACGCGGTGAGAAAAGCGGGCTAGGGGATTTTCGGAGAAACGAATGCGACGTGGGTGGATTCGCTAATCGCGGGGGGTCATTGCCGACCTCATTGCTCTCATTGCCGCTTGCCCCCCGCCCTGATACAATCCGGACAGACCGATTCAAGGAGATCCTCATGACCCATTCGATCGAAAGACGATTCGTTCGTTGCGGGGTTCTGTTCTTGCTTGTAACCTGCGTCGCGGCGCCCGCCTCCGCGCAGACGGTGATCTCGGTCCGGCCCGGGCTGATTTCCTACGCCGAAGGGGCAGGTGAAACTCGCCGGCGTGGGACAGAAGCCTTCCGGCAAAGATATTCATCTCGGCCAGGGACAACACTTGCTCACCTCGGCCGGGCGGGTCGAGATTCTGCTCACACCCGTCGCCATCCTCCGCGCGAGCGGGACCAGCGATTGGGAGATGGTTTCGAGCGAGGCTTCGGATGTTCGAATGGAACTCCATCGCGGCTCGGGTATCGTTGAGATCAGAGCAAAAGTCAATGGCGCGCGCATTTCGATCGAGGCGGGGGGCGCTTCGGTCCGGCTTGAAAACAAAGGCGTCTATCGCTTTGACGCCGTTCCCGGCTCGGATGCCGTGCTGACGGTGCTGAAGGGCAAGGCGCGGGTTTCGAACGGGGCCGGATCGCTGGTGGTCAAGTCGAAACGCTCGGTTGCGCTCGGGGCCGGTACGCTCGAAGCCGGCAAGCTCGCCTCTTCGGCGACGCCCGACGCTCTGGCCGCTTGGCACCACGAGCGTACCGCGTTGCTGTCCCAACCCATTCGCCGGGCGCGGCCTCGGCAGGTTGCGGGCGTTTCCGAGTCGACAGGTAGTGCTTTTGGTCAACACGGAACCGGGGCGATTCAGTGTGAGAACGGCACGCCGGAGTTGTTGAATTAGGGAACCGAGCGCGTCAAACCGAGCGCGTCAAACCGAGCCGCGACCGTGAGGAAGCGGTATGCGATGCGGTACGCCGGAGGCAAATAAAGGGGCGGCCCCGGAACGGCGGCCCCCGAAGCGTCTTTCCCGGCTGAACTACCCTGAGTTCGCTAGTAGGGCTGTTTCGCAAGAAGAGGTTCGCTCTTCGGCACGCTTCGCTCCCGCCACCTTCCTTCGTGTTGAACGGCCTCATCGCATACCGCTTCCGTACGGTCGCGGCTCGGTTTTGGGGGTCGGTTTGTTATTCGAAAACTGGTAAAATTGCGGACAGAAGGTTCCGCCGACTATGGTGCATCGTAAATTCCAGCCGCAAGTCGCGCGCCGCTCCGGCACGAACGAACCCCGCTTCGCGATAAGCCGCGGTACTGTCGGCATTATCATTACCAGCCCCGGTTAGGGGCTTCGGACGGGCAAGGATTCCGAGGCCGTTGACCGGGGTGATCGAAAGCCGGTCAACGGCCTTTTTGTTGTTCGACCGACCTGCACCGACCCCCGGTCTGGATGCAACGCCATGAGTGAACCGAAATTCGAGAAAGCGCAACCGATCGTCGATTTCCCCCGCGTCGAGGAGTCGATCCGGCGGTTCTGGGAAGAACACGAGATCTTTGAAAAAAGCCTCCGCAACCGCGAGGGGCGGCCGAAATTCATCTTCAATGAAGGCCCTCCGACCGCCAACGGGCTGCCGCACAACGGGCACGTGCTCACTCGTGTGATCAAAGACATCTTCCTGCGCTACCGCACCATGCGCGGTTTCTACGTGCCCCGCAAAGCCGGCTGGGATACTCACGGGCTTCCCGTCGAGGTCGAAGTCGAGAAGGAACTAGGCATCCACGGCAAGGCGGCGATCGAGGAATACGGCGTTGAAAGATTCATTCTCCGCTGCATGCAGTCGGTGTTTCGCTACACCGAGCAGTGGGAGAAGATGACCAGCCGGGTCGGCTTCTGGGTGGATCTTGAAGACGCCTACGTCACCTATCACAAGAGCTATATCGAAAGCGTGTGGTGGGCGCTATCCGAGCTGTTTCGTAAAGGCCTTCTCTACCAAGGCCACAAGATTGTTTGGTGGTGGCCGCAGGGCGGCACGGCGCTTTCGGCGGGCGAGGTCGGCTTGGGCTACAAGAGCGTCGAAGACCCGTCCGTCTACGTCGCGCTCGAACTGGAAGACGAGCCCGGGACCTATCTCCTGATCTGGACGACAACCCCCTGGACGTTGCCCTCGAACCAAAACGTCGCCGTGCGCGAGGACTACGACTACGTCCAAGTGCGCGACGGCGACCACGCGATCATCGTGGCCGCCGCCTTGCGCGAGACGACCGCCGCGAAGCTCGGCCGCGAGTTGCCCGTCGAACGCGAAATGAAAGGCGGTGCGTTGGTCGGGCGGCGCTACCGCCCGCCACTTGATTATTTCCGCGAAGCCTACGGCGATGTGACCGTGGAGCGCAAGACGGGCGGGTCCGTTCCCGCCCTATGGACCATACTCGCCGCCGATTTCGTCGAACTCGACCAAGGCACGGGCTTGGTCCACGAAGCACCGGCCTTTGGTGAGGTGGACTACGAGCTGTTCCGCAAGACGCGGGAAGAGTTCACCAACCCCGACGCTGTCCCGCTGCTGTGCCCGGTCGGTCCCGACGGCAAATTCACCGCCGAGACGCCGGATCTCGAAGGCATGTTCGTCAAGGACGCCGACCGGCCGATCATCGCCAAACTCAGAGAAAACGGCATCCTACTGCACCGCGAGAACTATCGCCACGACTATCCCTTCTGCTGGCGAGCCGACGATGATCCGTTGATCCAGTACGCACGGCCGGCGTGGTTTGTCCGCACTACCGAGCGGATTGAGGACGCCATTGCCAATAACAACAAGGCGCGCTGGTTGCCGGCGCATATAGGCACGGGCCGCTTCGGCGATTTTCTGGCGAATAACGTCGACTGGGCGCTCTCACGCGAGCGCTACTGGGGCACGCCGCTCAATATCTGGATCAACGACGAAACCGGGAAGATGCAAGCCCCGGCGTCCGTCGCGGAGATCGAGGCCAAGAACCCCGAAGCCTTCAACCAGTTTCGGCGCGATCAGATCAAGAACCCCGAGCTGTCGGATCACTTGATGGTCCATAAACCGTGGATCGACGAGGTGACGTGGACCGAACCGGGCGAACCCGGCGTCTACCGCCGCATTCCCGAGGTGATCGACTGCTGGTTCGACTCCGGTTGCATGCCCTTCGCGCAGTTCGGCTATCCGCATCAAGGGCGCGAGAAATTCGAGGACGCTTTCCCGGCCGACTTCATCACCGAGGCCATCGATCAGACACGCGGTTGGTTCTATTCGCAGTTGATGGTTTCGACGCTGGTTTTCGACGACGAAACACAACAGCTGTGCGGATTGAAAGAGAAACGCGACTATCCGCACCCCTTCCGCACTTGCATCGTGTTGGGTCATGTCACCGATCCGGAGGGCAAGAAGGAATCGAAATCGAAGGGGAATTACACGCCGCCCGACGTCATCTTCGACCGTGTGCTCAACGAGTTCGCCGTCGTCGGCGCGGCGCAAGCCGACATGAAGGTCGCCGCGGGCGAAGTCGTGCTCTGCCGCGAGGAGATCGAGGCACTTGATGTCAACCCCGGCGCCGTGATGCAGCTCTCGACGGCTTCGCTCGCGGGAGTTTCGAAACCCTTCACCGTGCGGCAAGGGAAGAAGTTGCCGCGCCGCGTGGCCGTCGTCTCGGCCGACGACATCAAAGCGCTCGGATTGAACAGCACCCCGGCCGGACTCAGAGTCCAACCCAACGACGTCGCCCGCCTTCCCGATGACCAGCGCTTGACGCTCGAAAGCAAGAACGGCTCGGCCCCCGGCGCCGACGCCTTTCGCTGGTTCTTTTTCGCCGCCAATCCGCCGTGGTCGCCGACCCGGCATTCATTGAGCAATGTCCGGACGCTCCAAAAGGAGCTGCCGCTTAAGCTGCGCAACGTCTACTCGTTTTTCACGATCTACGCTAATATCGACGGCTTCGACCCGGCGAGCGACGCCGGACGGCCCTTGGCCGAGCGAACGTTGCTCGACCGCTGGATTCTCTCCGAGGCGGCGCTGGTCACCGGCCGTGTGACCGAGCTGATGGACAACTACCTGGTCTACGAGGCGGCCGGCGAGCTGTCGAATTTCGTCGACGCGCTTTCGAACTGGTATCTGCGGCGCAGCCGGCGACGCTATTGGAAGAGCGAGAAAGACGCCGACAAGATCGACGCTTACGCCACACTCTATGAAGCGCTGGCGACCGTCACGAACCTTGCCGCGCCGTTTATCCCCTTCTTGACCGAAGAGGTTTACCAGAATCTAGTCCGCGGGCCCTTCGGCGACCGAAGGCCCGAAAGCATTCACCTCTGTGACCTCGCCGAAGCCGACGAAAGCGCGGTCGACCGCAAGCTGTCGGAAGAAATGGCGGTCGTGCGCAATATCGTCTCACTCGGGCTGCGTGTGCGAACCGACCACAAGCTCAAGGTCCGTCAGCCGCTTTCGTTGGCCGAAGTGGTCCTCCCCGACGATGCGCGGCGCCAAGCGTTGGCCGACTACAGCGACTTGATCGCCGAAGAGCTGAACGTCCAACAGGTTGCCTTCGTGCATGGCGATGAGGGTCATGTGCGGTACGTGGCGCGTCCCAACTTCCGCCGTCTCGGCCCCCGGCTCGGCAAGAAAATGCCCCTGGCGAAAAAGGCCTTCCAAAACGCCGACGCGGCGGAATTGCGGCGGCAACTGCTCGCCCGCGGTAAAGCTGAAATCGAAATCGACGGCGAGATGGTTTCGCTCGATGCCAAGGATATCGAAGTACAGGTCGAAGCCTCCGAGCACTACGCCGCCGCGGGCGATCAACAGACCGTCGTGGTGCTCAACACCGACCTCACCGAAGAGCTGCTCGAGGAGGGCGCCTACCGCGAGTTGCTCCGCCGCGTGCAAGACTTGCGCAAAGACCTCGACATTGAATACACCCAACGCATCGGGCTTTCGATCGAGGCCCCCGAGAAGATCACCCGGATTCTCGAAGCCCGCCGCGAGCACTTCATGGAAGAGACGCTCTGCACCGCGCTTGAGGCCGGCGGCTCCCCGTCGCGAGAAGGCGAGCGCCGCGAGATGGAGATCGACGGCGAACCGGTGGTGGTCGTGCTCTTTGCGGTGTAGGGCCGCCGGGGGTAGATGCCCGCGGTGGGCAGGCGTCCGGGCCGTATTGCCTGCACGGTAGACAGGCGCGGACGGCACGAGAAGAGAACAAATCGACTGGCCGGGGCCCGGTTCGACTACGACACGCGTCGAATCCGAGCCCCGGCCGCCGCCAATTTGCGCTCGATCCCCTCATACCCTCGGTCGATGTGGTAGACGCGGTCGATCACCGTTTCCCCGGTCGCCGCCAGCGCCGCGATCAACAAACCGGCGCTCGCCCGCAGATCGGAGGCCATCACGGCGGCGGCGCTGAGCACGGTTTTCCCCTGAACCGACGCGCGGTTGCCGGCGAGCGAGATATCGGCCCCCATTCGCACCAGTTCCGAGACGTGCATAAAGCGGTTCTCGAAAATGTTTTCGACAATGCGCGACTGGCCGTCGGCCTGGGTCATCAGGGCCATCCATTGCGCCTGCATGTCGGTCGGGAAGCCGGGATGCTCTTGGGTTGCAATGTCGGTCGCCCGCAAAATGTCCGGGGCCTCCACGCAAATCGCCCCCGGGCCGGGATAGGCGATTTCCGCCCCCGCCTCGCTGATCTTTTCGAGCAGTGACTCTACATGGCCCACGTCGGCCCCCGTCACGGTGAGCCCGCAGCCGGCGGCAAGCCCGGCCATCAGAAACGTGCCCGCTTCGATGCGGTCGGGGATGATCGAATGCTTCGCGCCCCGCAGCCGCGGGACCCCTTGGATGTGAATCGTCGGCGAGCCGGCACCCTGAATCGAAGAGCCCATCTTGGTCAGCAGCGCCGCAAGGTCAACGACCTCGGGTTCGCGGGCGGCGTTTTCGAGAACCGTTTCACCCTGGGCGAGCACCGCCGCCATCATCACATCTTCCGTTCCCGTAACGGTAACGCGGTCAAAGCGAATGCGGCCGCCGCGCAAGCCTTGGGGAGCGAGCGCCTCGATGTAGCCGTGTTGTTGAGAGATGCGCGCCCCGAGGTGTTCGAGGGCGCTCATGTGTAGATTGATCGGCCGTGCTCCGATGGCGCAGCCCCCCGGCATCGATACCCTGGCGCGTCCGGTCCGCGCGACCAACGGACCCATCACGAGACTCGACGCCCGCATCGTCTTCACCAGCCCGTAGGGCGCTTCCGGTTCGGTGATCCGGCGGGCCTCGAAACGGTAGCCCCCGTCGAACTTCTCCGCACTAACGCCGATGTGCTCGAGCAGCCGAATCATCGTGCGAATGTCGCGCACTCCGGGAATCCGACTCAACTCGACCGTTTCCTCGGTCAGCAGCGTCGCGGCCAGGGCGGGCAAAGCGGCGTTCTTGGCGCCGCTGATCGGGATTTCCCCGGTCAACGCATGCCCGCCTTCGATTACAAACTTATCCATGAATCAAGACTGACGTGGCGCACGGCTCCAGTTGGGCCCCCGGCCCACGTATTGCGAACGGCCGAGAAACTGCGATCTTCTCCGCAAGCGGCAAGCGGGGCGTGGGTTAGACTAGCCCGCATTTCTCACCGCCTGACGAGCAAAGCACACGATAGGCCCGCCATTACTTCGTTGCGCTTGCTCGCCGTGCTCACCGTACTGTTGAAGTACGCCTCCGCGCGCCAAGCGGCGCGCGCCTCGTACTGACGGACCTTTCATGCACTTTGCCTCGCCACGCGGTGAGAAAAGCGGGCTAGCGGCCGCCGCCGATGCGCCGCCTCGTTACGGCCGCTCCTCACCAATGACCCGCCAAAGATTGTCGCCCGCTTTCCCCAATGCCGTCTCGGCTTCGTCGGCACTCCATCCACGTTTTGCCATGACCACCGCGACCCGGGCTCGTGCGCCCGACGCCTCGAGCACTTGCCGGGCCCGTTCGCGCGTGCAGCCGGAAATATCCGCGACAATCCGCTCGGCCCGTTCACGCAGCTTTTCGCTGTTGAGTTGGACGTTGACCATGCGGTTGCCGAGTACATAACCCATGCGCACCATCACGCCGGACGAAATCATATTGAGCACGAGTTTTTGGGCCGTCCCGGCCTTCATGCGAGTCGAGCCGGTAATCACTTCGGGGCCCACGACAGGGGTGATCGCGACGTCCGCCAAAGCGGCGAGTTCGCTGCCGGAGTTGCAGCTGACGGCGGCGCTGAACCCGCCGAGCGACTTCGCGAAACGCACCGCCCCCAACGCATAGGGCGTGCGACCGCTCGCCGAGACGGCGACCAGCGCGTCGCCGGATGAGAATCCTCGCGCCGCCAGATCAACCTCCGCCGCGGCCTCGTCGTCTTCGGCGCCTTCCCGGGAAGCCCATACGGCCTCGGGCCCGCCGGCCAATACCGCTTGGACGCGGTCCGGTCCGACGCCGAAAGTAGGCGGGCATTCAGCGGCGTCGAGAACACCCAAACGTCCGCTCGTTCCTGCGCCGGCATAGAAAAGACGCCCGCCCTCGCCGAAGCGCTCGACGACTGTATCAATGGTGCGCGCGATATGTGGAATTTCTTTCTCAACGGCGTCGGCGACCCGGCGGTCTTCGCGGTTGATGATCGCCAGCAGCTCGGCGGTGGATACGCTGTCGATTCTTTCCGAGGAGGGGTTGGGCTGTTCCGTCAGCAGGGAATCAAGCGGCGGCACACCGAAGTATAACAAGCGGCCAAAATCAATCAGCCGGCCCGGGGGTGTGCGACATAAATATGGGACGTCCCTTTCACAACGCGACGGATAGAAACAGAGGTGTAGTCGGAAGTCAACGCTTAGCCCGGTTTAATTCCGCCCGGCTACCGCGTGCAATTCGGCGGGCCGGTGGAGGACGATCGGGCGCTGCTGCCCGACGGCCGCATTCCTCCCCGGCGGTTGGCGAAAAACGGCAGCTTGGCAAGCCCGCACATCTTTGAAATCGAGAAAAACCGAGTCGAGAAAATACGGCGGATACTCCTGCCAATCGACGCGGGATACCGTCGATGTCGGGGTAGTTGCGGATCAAGTCCCGCGGCAAGGCGTGCTCGTAGTCTAAGCGCCCACGCCCAAAGCGCGGCCGGCCGACTGGGCTTTGACTTCGGGCGGATGCGGCGCGATGTCGGGGCGCTCTACGCCAAACTCCACGGGGCCTCGGCGACGACGATTTACGTCCGTGGGTAGATCATAGGCGCCAACCCCGGGCTTTCGAGTCGGCTGCTCACGCGCGCCTTGGTCGAGTTGCTCGATATCGCCGATGACGGCGGGTTGCCGAACTTGGAGGACTACCGCTACCCAGCGCCCGACGTGCCGCATCGGGTCGGTGCGCGCGCGCAAGCGAGGAAGATCGAGCAAGCGCAACGAGCCGCCGGCGATACGCCGGTGTACGTTCCGGCACACGGCTACGGGCCTCTCGACGACTTTCGAAAGAGAATCGAGGTCGCCCACCGCGCCGCCCGCCACGGGATATGGGTGAATCGGTATGCGTATCTGACGGACGAGAAGCTGGAAAGCATCGGCGAGATCGCGGAAGGGCGATAGGAAATACGGCAGCCGGAGCCGTCATCTGATTCCGATCTAGCGAGGCTATAGCTCGCGCAAAGAAAAGTGGAAGGCAAAATGGCCTTCCTTTGGCTTTGTCGGGTGCCTCACCGTCATCGCCAGGTTTGGGCGGTTGAAGCTGATGCTGCCCTTTCCGCTCGCGGGATGATTGCTGACTCGTTTCCCGGAGACCTCGAGGCGTATGCTTCCATCCTCCGACAACCGCACCAAGGCACTGGCGCCGTCAGCCCGGGTCAGCAAACGAGGTGCCTCCCGATCGCCGTAGTACTGCCGGGGAAGTGTGAACAGGCGTCTACCCTCTGAGCTGACCTCAAAGGTCCACCGAGTTGTTCCGCCCGATCCGTCCTCGAATACTTCGATCTTGTCCAGGCTCAGCACCGCCCTTCTCGTCGGCACCGTGGGATCGACGGTGACCGAGCAGGACGCATGCGCAACTCCTCCCGGTCCGGCCGCCTTGAGTTTGTAGACTTGGCTCTCGGACGGGCTCACGGTTACCGACCCTTGGGCGCCGAACAGGCGGGAGGGCCCCGGCGAGATTGCGACGGACGTACCATGTGCGACGTCCCATTTCAAAGTCGTGCGCTGTCCCTCTTGAATTCTATTACTGAGTCTCGCATAATATACTGTCAATCGAGACAAAGAGAAGACTGTTTCCAGAAAGCGGTAATCAAGCGCGGTTTGCGGCGCATTCGCCGCAGCGCTTTGCGGGCGCGCTCGTCGAGTTCCCAGTAGTCCTTCGGGCAGACGTTGGGCAACTCGTGCTGCTTCCAGTACGCCCAAATGTATTCCACCGGGTTCAACTCCGGCGCATAGGGCGGCAAGTACTCCGTTGCGATGTGATCCTCGGAGAGCTGGATGAACTCCCGCACCAGGCGGCTGCGGTGCGCCGGCAGCCGGTCCCAGACGATCAGCAGTGGGCCGTCGATGTGGCGCACCAAAGCCTTCAGGAAGTCGATGACCTCCAGCTCGCCGATCGCGCCGGGATAGAGCCGGAAGTAAAAGTTGCGCAACGTCAGCCCGGCCGACACCGACAGCTTGTCCCAGTTGAAGTTGAACTCCAACACCGGTGTCTCGCCGCGCGGCGCCCAGGTGCGGCAACGATGCGGCTTCTGACTCAATCCGCTTTCGTCGATGAAGACGATCGTACGTTCTTCTTTGCGGGCTTTTTTTTAATGGCCGGCCAAGTCTTGCGCTGCCAGCCGCGGATGGCCTCTTCGTTGCGCTCCCGCGCTTTGCCGACGGGCCGTTGCGGGCTCCAACCGAGCGCCCGCAGGATCTTCCAGACATGGCCCTCGTGATAGCGCACGCCGAACTCGTCTCCGATCAGACGAGCGACCCGCGGACAGCTCCACAGCGGCGTCGGGAAGCCGTGCGCCTCGGGGCCTTCCAGCAGCAACGCCTCGAGGCGTTCGAGCTGCGCGGCGTCCAACAGCGGCTTACGGCCGGCGCGGCCGGCCTGGCGCAACCCGGCTTCGCCGTCACGCCGGTATCGTCGCAGCCACTCGCTGACGCTTTGCCGCGCGACCTTCAATCGCCTCGCTGTCTCGGACTGACTACAGCCTTGCTCGACCAACCGGATCGCTTTGAAACGGCGCTTCTCCAGGGCCTCGAAATCCCGCCGTACGCCTTTTGTATTTCCCATACATACAAAGACGTACGTACCCCAAAAAGGTGTCACTTGATTTTGCGAGACTCCATAGGTCCGGCCTCGAAACTAATCACACTGGGCGCCGGTTCCGGCGGGGGCGGCGGCGCGGTTGATTGCTCAATGTTGACAGTCGTCGAGGCTTTTCGTGTGCCCCCGGGGCCTTTCGCTTCCAGTACATAAGTAGTAGTGCGCCTCGGGGAGACAGATGCCGAGCCCTTCGTAGCCCGATCACCCACCCTGGGCGAGATCTGAACGCCGTCGGCATGAAGTACGTCCCAATGCAAGTTTGCCGAGCGACCCTCCGCGATCGAAGTAGGGTCAGCGTCAAAACGAACGATAGCGAGGGGCTTCTCGACAGGGTCGGCCGGCGGCGACGCGTCAGGGTTAGGCGGCGGCACTTCAGGTCCACGGGGGTTGGTTACGTTCAGAACCGCGGATGCTTCTGTTGAGGCGCCCCTGCGGCGCGCAACAAGGGTGTAGACCGTTGTAGTATCCGGGTTGACGGGGAAGCTGCCCGACAAACTAACGCCCTCAACCCCGGCAATGCCCGTGATCGTTGCGCGATCGGCGTTTTCGATTTGCCAATTGAGCTCGGAGGACTCGCCACGTACGATTTCGGCCGGCTTGGCGATGAAGCTCTTGATCATCGGTGGCTTAACCGGCGAAAGCCAGTAGTTGTTGATGAGCCCAAAGATACCGGCAATAATCCCACCGGCGATGGCCACTTGAACCGGCACCGCAATTTTTTCTCGCATGTCTGATTCCTCGCCGACAGTTATCTTCTTCTTGCCGTTGCTGTCCGACCGGTCGTCGCAATAGGTGGGCGGTATACCGAGTGAATCACCCGGCCATTATTTCCTATTCGGGTTTCAAAAACAACAATTCGGGAATTCGCCGACCCGAAGATTCTTAGCTGGGCGGGCAGTCTCGCCCTATGTGCGAGCGAGAGGCTCCCTCCCCATCCCACCACCATGCGGTGTGCGAAAACACCCGGAACAAAGGTGCCGGCCGGCGACGAGCGTCGCCTTGAGACGGGCAAAATAGATACGGTCTCGGTATCGATAGGGAAGATCTTGGCCGGCGTCTCTGGGGAGAGCCGGGCAGAGGGGAAGCAGCACCCGAATAACTGATCGCAAGAACTCGCGCACGATCCTGTTCATACAGACATCGCTCCGCGGTCCACCGCGATGGCGAAGTCGACATCAACCAACGTTATCGCGATTGCGTCAAAATCAAGAAAAGGGATTGCTCTCACGAATGCCCCAAACCGTCTCCCGATGAAATGGCTGCGAAAAATCTTCGCGAAATCCCCGGCCGAGGCGCCGTTGCGCGGCCAGCCTCCGGTACGGCGCGAAAAATCGTATACCGCCGAGACCGGGTACGTTTATCAGTACTTCTATGAAGGGTTTCGCGACGCCGGCCTCGACGGCGAAGACGGGCAGGAGTACCTTTTCACCGTCAGCTCCGATCGCGTTTCGCGCTTTCCGATCCGGGTCTTTCTGAGCACCCGGATCACGGCGGACTGGCAGGTGGATCGAGAACGCGAACTGAACGCCACTGAGCAATACGCCGTCGTAAAAATGGCCCTGTTCGCGATCTTCGACCAGCAGCCGAATCTCGGCCAAGGTCTCCCCCCGGTTGCCGTCAGCTACGACGAGGTGGAAGAACACGCGGCGACTTTGGAGTTTGTGTAGGGCGGTGTCCCCTGGGCTCGTCGGTTGCGACGGGCACTCGTGCCGGTCCGAGCCAACAATCGTGATCGGCTCTCAGCCGGTCACCCGGTTTTTCGACAGGAGTCTTTCGTTCCCGTCACCGCACCAGCGGGGTCACGACGATCTTGTAGAACTCGATCGGGCCGTGGTCGCCTTGCAAAGCCAGCGGGCCGGGGTCGGCTTCGCGCGCATCCGTCGCCATCGCCGTAAGCCCGTCGATCGTCTGCTTGTCGATGATGGTCTTGCCGTTCAACCTCACGGTCACATCGCGACCGATCAACGTAATGTCGTAGGCCTGGCGAGACTCGGGCGGCAGACTCGCATTCACCGAAGGCTTGATCGTGCTGTACACGGCGCCGTTGCCGTGGATGCTCGCCGAGCGGCCAAAATCGTCGAGGATCTGCACCTCATACCTCGAGCGCAAGCCGATCCCGCTGTTGCTTCCCGGTGCCACTCGAAATTCGATGCGCAGCCGGAAGTTCAAGAATTTCTCGTTCGAAATCAAGTTCGGGGCCTTGCCCTGGTTGTGCAAAACGCCGTCTTCAACGATCCATTTCCCGCTCTTCCCTTCCGTGGTACGCCATTCCAGCAAATCTTTCCCGTCGAACAAAACAACCGGCGCGGCCGGCTTCCAGCTCCCGTCGTCGCGGTCGTCAACCAGATCGGGACGTCGTCCGGACCATTGAACCTCGGGGCCGCCCTCGCGGCTCGTCGTGCCCTCGATTCCGTCGCCCGCCAAGCGCACCGTATTCGTTGCCTTGCCCCAGGATTGACTTTGCTCAAAGTAGCGCTCCACCCGAAAGCGCAGGACGCCGTCCACGATCTCGGCGTCGAGCAAGGGCTGGGAGCGACCGCCAACACCGCCGACGAACCGGCCTTTGACTTCGCCGGCGTCCGCGCCCCTAACCTCGAGCCACATCGCTCCCCGATGCGGAGGCTTCGCCTCGCCAGCCCATTTGCCGTTGAAGCGGGCGTCGCCGGCGAACGCCGCCGCCGCGAAGGCAAGCGCGAATACCCATCGACATGCTTTCATGATTTACCCCCGCCTGCTCCGTCTAACTGAAGCTTAGTATGGGGGGAGGGTGCGGGCCGGGACAAGCTGAGAGCTTGTCATGACTGAAGACTGGGACAAACAAGAGTGTTTGTCGCTACCGTGCCCAAGGCCCTTGGGGGTCATTCTCTGTCGCGGAATTCCTCGAACCAGTTGAGCACGACGCGAATCCGCGGAGGCTCGCTACCTTGGGCGGCATCGGGAATCACGAAGCGTTGGCCGTCGGACGAAACGTCATACACGTGCGAATCCGAGTTCTGGAAGTAATCGGAACGGAACAGCCGCTCCGACGCCTCCACCGAGAAACCCCTTTCCGTTGTCACCTTCGCGGCCACTAACGTGTCGGCTTCCACGTAGAAGATCTCGCCGCCGTCGCGGCTCCAGCGCGGTTGTCTGGCGCCGCGTGTTGAGACCTGCCACTTTCCCGTGCCCGCGGGAAATCGTCGGACATACAGTTCCCGTTCCCCCGACTCGTCGGATAGATAGGCCACGAACCGACCGTCGGGAGAAAACTGTCCGTCGGTCTCGTCAAGGGGCGTCTCCATAAACGGCTTTGGTTCCCATTGACCGCCCGGTCCACGCTCGAGGTACCACAGGTCGCCCGATGCCGCGCCTTTCTCTCGCCGGATGAAGAGCAAGTATTTGCCGTCGGCCGAGATGTCGCTCACGCCCTCGCTCGCTTCGGTTGCCAGAATCGCTTCCGGCTCGGCGTCCCCGTGCACCGCCGTGCGAAAAATATCCAGGTTGCCCGCCGTCTGGGCGTTAAGGGCAATCTCGTCCCCAGATGGGAACCACACCGGGCGCATATCGACGCTGGTCCCTCCGGTCACGCGCGTCGCAATGGACCGGGCCGTTTCATGGATCCAAATGTCGGAGATGCCTCGCTCGGCTGCGCGGATGGCAACAAAGCGATTGTCGGGAGAAAGCGCGGCATGTCCCATCCGCACTTGCGGACGGCCTATCGCTACCGGCTCTTCGCCCGCACGTCCGCGCCACACCAGCCGATCGGTTCCGCCAAGCGGTGAAATGAGGTACGCAAGCGACCCCTGCGCGGTCACGGTGGGATAAGTGCCGTTTTCCGCGATGGGAAACGGCGCGCCGGTAACCTCCAAACTGCTCAGAGAAAACGGCAGCGCCCAAACCGCGGGCTCTCGGCCCGCAGTCTGATAGATGATATGCCCGCTCGACGAATACGTCGGTCTGGTCCCTTCCCCAATGACTTCTTCTTCGCCTGAGTCCGCGTTCAGCAGAACGATTTCCGATTTCCCTTCACGCGAGGAGCTCTGCAAGATCAGGAACCGCCCGTCTGATTCCGTCGGCAGAAAATAGGGGTGCGCCAGCGATCGCCGTGCTTCAGGGTCACCCGCTTCGAAAAGCGCCGTCGCATTACCCCCACGCGCGGATACCTCGTACACGACCGATGAACCGCTGCTTTCCGCTACAAACGCTATTGTTCCTCCGTCAGGGTGCCAAGCGCCACCCATGGAATCCTCCCGAGGTTTTTGGCACAGCGTCGTGGCGGCACCGCCGTCGACGGCGATCCGCTTCACCTCCCAACGCGTTTGGAAAGCCAGCGAAGCGCTGTCCGGCGCCCAGAACAGCGTATCGGCCCCGTCGGTTCCCGGCAGCTCGCGCGGGTCCTCGCTGTCGAGCGATTACAACCAAATCGAGCTCTGCGGTGCGCGGCCCCGGATGTAGGCCACTTTGCGGCCGTCGGGCGAGATCGCCGGATGACCGGCGTCGATTCCGGGCATCAAGGAAAATTTCAACGAAAAGGGTTCGGGCGGCACGGGAGCGCGGACCCACAAGCCGACGGCGATCAGAGCGAGCAACGTCGTCACCAGCAACGCCGCCTGGTAACCGCGCACACGGTCCCATTTTTTGGGCGTACGTCCGTCGGCGGTGGAGGGCATCGAAACCGGTTCGCCCCAGCCGCTCGACACTTGGGCCACTGCAGGCCCGCTAGGCGCAATTTGGGTCGGTGGCGCGCTGATCCCGGTGCTCGCGAATTGCGTTCCCGACGCGGCTGCACCACGGCTTGAGGCGACGGTTCCGCCGGCCTCGACCTGTTCGCGCAAGCGCCGCAGATCGACCACCAGATCGGCCGCGCCTTGGTATCGGTCCTCGGGCTTCTTCGCCAGAGCCTTTGACAGCACGTAGTCGAACTCAATGGGAACGCCGGCCCGGCGCGCGGTGACCGGCTCGTGCGGCGTATTGATGATGTCGTAGACAACGACGTGCTCGTGCTTTGCGCCGAAGGGCAGCAAACCGGTCACCATCTCATAGAGCACCACGCCCAGCGCCCAGACATCGGCGCGGCGGTCGGCCGAGAGTCCCTGGGCTTGCTCGGGCGCCATGTAGCAGGGCGTCCCCAGCATGGTGCCCGTGCGGGTTAAGCGGCTTTGACCCGCCAGATGCGCGACGCCGAAATCAGTGATCTTCGGCTCGCCCTTGCTGGTCAGCAGGATGTTGGCGCATTTGATGTCACGATGAACGACCTGATTGTCATGCGCCTCTTGCAGACCCCGACCGACGTTGATCGCGATTCCCAACGCCTGCGAGAGATCCATCGGACCCCGCAGAATTTGGTGCTTCAGGCTCTGCCCGTCGACGTAGGCCATCGAGATGAAAGTTTCACCGTCGACTTCGTCGATCTCGTAGACCGTGCAGATATTGGGATGGTCGAGCGCGGCGGCGGCTTGCGCCTCACGCAAGAAGCGCTCTTTCTCTTCCTCGTCGGCCAGAGCCTGCTTGACCAGAAACTTCAGAGCCACCGGGCGCTTGAGGCGGGTGTCCTCGGCCTTATAGACCACACCCATGCCACCCTCGCCCAACTTCTCGAGGATCTTGTAATGCGAGATGGTGCGGCCGATCATAAGATCCGTGCGCGAAGACACATCATGCGAACGGGGAACCCCCTCGGTCGGCTTTCTATCCGATGCGATTATACAAAGTCGCTTCCGAGCAGGGCTCGCCACGCCGAACGTGGGCGGGCGAGGCAATGCGGCCAACTATGCGCAGCGACCATTCTACCGCGCGGAGCCGCCTCTCCGCTCAAAATAAAACAACGCGCGCGGCGCGCGACCGCCGGCCAAGAATGCGGGAAACCGGGCGTCGCTACCCTTTCTGAAACCGCAGCGTCACGATTTCCCAGGGCTTGATCTTGAAGCGTGCTCGGTCCTCCCGCAACGCAATCTCCGGCCCGGGCAGCTCGTTGCCGTTGAAATCCACGGCGCGGCACGACGAAGGGGCGAAAGGCAGCCCCACCTCGACGTCGGCTCCGTCTCCGGTTGAATCATACAGCCGCAGGTCAAACCCGCCGTCCCTGCCTTGGCAGCTCGACATGGCAACGGTTTCGGGGCTCACCGTGACGAAACTCTTCTCGGTGGGCAGGTCGGCGCCTTCGCGTGGATACACGCGCGCCTCGCGCAACGGGTAAAGCCTCTCCTGCGCCCGCTGCACGCTTCCGCCTTGCTTCCAGTCACCGCCATGCAGCAGCAGCGAGTAGTCGAAATGATGCTGCCCCTCGCCGGTGAAATAGCGGTTCGTGAAATCTTCCTGGATAGGCCGCTTGACGATCGTCAGCATCAAGATGTGTTCGAGCGAGCGTTTCTCGGGGTGGTACAAGAAACCGCGCTTCCCCTCGGCCGCCAGCAGCGTCAAGCCTTTTTCGCCGTCGCTGTGGTCCACCCAATGATGCGCGTAGAAAACGTTCTTGCGCAGAAACTCTTCGTTGACGTCCGAGCCGTCGGCCCAGGGTTCGTTCGAAAGATCGCGATACTCGGCCCCGAAGGGAATCCCCGCGTAAGGAATCGCGTCGTAGTCGAAAACGACATTCGCCGCGAAATAGCCGTTGCCGCCGACGCTGTCGATATCCACGCTGAAATCGATTCGATCGAGCGTCGGATATACCGAAAGCGTCATGGCGATCTCGTGGTCGCCGATCATCCCCGTCATCCGCGCGCGGATTCGCAGCGAGCCCTCTTCAACGATCTTCCACTTTGCGCCGCGAATCTTCTGCTCCGACGTCACCGGGCCGCCGTGCCAGGGCCAGGGGTCGTCGTTGGTGTAGAAAATCGGGTTGCCCGCCCCTTCGTAAACAGCCTCGCGGGCCTTGTCGACAATTCGATTCACGCCGCGAGGCCCGAGCTCGATTCGCGCGAAGTCGCTTTCGATCACGGTCTTGGATTCTTCGATTTTTTCGGGAGTCGCCGACCCCTGTTGCGGCACGATCGTGAGGGTGGTGTACCCGGTCGGGGGCGCTTCGACATCCACCAACAGCCACAATTCCTTATAGGAATTCTGCCCCGTGAAGAGATGCTCCGCCGGATTCAGGTAGCCGCGCATTTGGAGCACCTGATGGGACCGCTCGCGCCCCTGCCCGTCGACGACCTTGATCTTGCTGACGCCGGGTTCGGGGAACACCGCCTTGTACTCGATCACTTCGCGCCGCGTCCAATTCAGCGGGTTGACGATGGCGACTTTCTGTTCGTCGGGGTCGGCCGCGATGCGGTGACTTAGTTGTGTCAAGGCGCGGTGTCGCAGCTGCTCGCACTCGTAAACCACATGAGTGCCCATGCGAATGCCGTCGGAGAGGTCTTCGTCGCTGACATACAACCCGTCGTGCGGGAAGAGGAACAGCCCGTCGTACCAAAGCGCTTCCAGTTCTTCCTCGGGATAGTCGGCGCCCAGCCAACTCGCCATCGACGAGAAGATTTCCGCTTCGACCAGGTGCAGCGCCGAGCGGTCGCGCCAATTGTCGAGACCCAGACTGCCGCACTGCCCATACCAAAACGGCCAGCCGACCGGCTCGATCACGCCTTTAACGCGCGGCAGCGTCGAGCGCTGTTTTTCCAGCTCTCGGTAGAAATCAATCGGCGTGGCGAACTCGAGCGGAATCGATTCCCGCTTGGCCCATTCGCGCACGAAACCGGGCAGATCGACGTAGCCTTCCTTGCCCTGATCGGCGACAAGTCGCGGAATCGACAACGGCAAGGTGTGATCGAGGCCGACGGGAATCCAAATCACGTCGCTCGGGCTGTTAGCGGACAGACTCCTCACCGCGGAGTCGTACAGGGCGACAACCGCGCGCTCCCAATCGTCCTTGTAGCGGCTGACCTCGTCGTAATAGGCCGCCGCCCCTTTGCCCATGCCCCAGCCGCCGGCCATCCAGCCGTACGGACCGTAGCTGAGCAACATCTCGCTGCCATCGAGCCCTTCCCAGATGAACTCGCGCTTGTAACCCTTGCGGTCGAGCGGAAAGATCGGCCGCGTGAAGCGGTAGTATTTGTACCCCGCCTTGGTCAGCAATTGCGGCATCTGCGCGAACCCCGGATGAATGTCGATAAACGCCGCGACCTCGAGATTGACTTCCGGGAAATGCTTCCGGAAGTACTTCCGTCCGAGAACCATGTTGCGGATGATCGCCTCGGCTTCGTTGAACGGGTTGTCGTTGTTGACGACGGTTCCGGCCGCGACGCCCACCCGCCCCTCG
Source organism: Bryobacterales bacterium (assembly GCA_965238125.1). Taxonomy (GTDB): domain Bacteria; phylum Acidobacteriota; class Terriglobia; order Bryobacterales; family UBA6623; genus UBA6623. The sequence goes on from OZ250179.1 coordinate 4,796,770, forward strand.
GCGACGAACTTTTTCAGGTCGTCGATGAGTTCGGGATGGATTTTTTCGATGCGGTCCATGCGTTCGAGCTTGACGTCGATGAACCACTTGAAATTATCCTCCCGATGCAGGATCTCGACAGCATGTCTCTCGATGCGGGCCGCGCGCTCGTGATGCCAGGTCTCGGTGGCAAACCACGAATAGTCGTTGTGGCTGTAGGGGACAAAGAAGAGCTTGGCGTCCTTCATCGCCTCCAAGACTTCTTCGTAGGTAAGCGCTTCCCCGCCCGTCTCGGGCGCTTGAGCGGCGGCCCAGGGGGCGGCGGCCCCCATCAAACCGAGCATTTCAAGAAATTGACGACGGTCGACGGACATGGAATCTCCGAAATTAGGCAGTGTTTTGGACGACGGAGCGGCTCGACCAACGAACCCCCCAACAGGCATTTAGACTAGCATCGAGCCGGTATTGAGCGAGAGCCTCCGGCTTCGGGGTGGGGCGTGGAAGCAGCTCCTCGTACTGACGGCCCTCTCATGCACTTCGCCTCGACACTTGGTGAGAAATGCAGGCTAAGGTGTTGTCAACCGGTTTGACGGGGGGTGCGCGACATAAATATGGGAGAATAGGCGGCCCGGGACCGAGCGCTTCCCCGCCTGGAATTTTCTCTTGGTTCGGCCATGGCTAAAGCCATATGGGAAAAGGCCGTTGAAACGGCCTCGTCCCAGACAGCGAGCCCTTTAAACCGGCCCTTGAAGGACCGGCCTATTTGCAATCCAAGCCCGGTGAACCGGGCTGAGCGTGGACTTCCGTCCACGCCTCTGATTCTGCTGCTCGCATAGCGGGAGGCGCCTCCCACATTTTTGTCGCACACCCGTTTGACGGTTGCGGCTGGACAGTATCTTCCTTATACTCGGGGGCGAGAAGATCCCAATCGGGTATCTTCACCCCATCGTTATGCCGAAAACCAACTGGAAGTTTCGCGCTATTTTCTTGTTCCCACTTCTCTGCGCCGTCGTGCTGTCTGCCGGCCGCTTGCACGCTGAGCCGCTGATCTTCTTTCGAGCCATCGTCAACGCGGCAAGTTTCATGCCGCCGGAAGGACCCGTCGGCTCGATCGCTCGAGGTTCGATCTTCACGATATTCGGGCGCGACATGGGCCCCGCGGTCGGGGTGCAAGTGAACGTGTTTCCTCTTGAGACCACCTTTCAAGGGGTTTCGATTGAGGTGACGCAAGGCGACGTCACGGTGAACGCCATCCCTATTTTCGTCTTGGACCGGCAGGTGAGCGCCATCATGCCGTCCGGCGCGCCGCTAGGGCGAGTGTTGGTGCGGCTTACCTTCAATGGCGAGCAAAGTAATCCAACTCCCGTGACGGTCACGGAGAACAGCGTCGGGATTTTCACGGCAACCGTCGCGGGAAATGGGGCCGGGGATCATTCAGAATTTTGTTTCGCAAACCGACCAACCGTTCAACTCACCTTCGAAAACCGCCAAACCGGGGCAAGTCGTAACCATGTGGGCGACGGGTCTGGGTCCCATCACCGGCCCCGACGGCGAGGCGCCGCCGGTCGGGTCCCTGCCCTTCGATGTCGAGATCTTTGTGGGCGGCAAGACGGTCAGGAAGTTGCTCTATGGGGGCCGTGCGCCGTGCTGCTCGGGCGTCGATCAGTTTGTCTTCGAGACTCCCAAGGACGCGCCGGAAGGCTGCTACGTACCGGTGCGGGCAAGGGTGGGCGGAGTGGCGGTCAGCAACACCGTGACCATGGCGATTCAGAAAGACGGACAGTCCTGCTCCGAACCCGACAACCCTTTCATTGAAACTCTTCTCAGCGGAGGCACGGCCGGCGCTGTCAGCCTGGCAAGAACGCTGTTTGAGCTGGACGTCGACGTGATCGCACCCGCTACTTTCACCTTGGATCAGGCCGGCGGCTATTTCCGTCAGGAAACCGGCGGCACGTTTGCCTTTAACCCCTTCCTGGCGCTGCCTCCGGCCGGCGCTTGCACGGCCTACTCAGGCTTCGGCGATCTGCTCACGGGAGGCTTCATACCCTTCGTTCCTCCCCTCGGCCTCGATGCCGGTGACCTTACGCTGAACGGGCCGAGCGGGGCGGCTGCGCTGCTACGTACTGTGATGGGCGGCTCGACGGACTACGATCCAACCGTCGTTGGCGGCCCGGAAGGGATCAGCGAAGCAGCGGATGCTCCACTCTACCTTTCCCCAGGCAACTATGGGGTAAGCGGCGAGGGAGGGGCGGATATCGGCGCGATCAACGCGGACGCTGACGTTTCCGAACCCCCGCGGTGGACCAACAGCGGGGAATTCACCGAAGTTCCTCGCGGCAACGAGGTTGCCTTCACATGGACAGCGCCGGGTGCGGCTCGGGTTGTCGTTGCCGGGGTGAGCGTCGACAGGCCGGCCAACGTTTCGGGAGTATTTCTGTGCCTGGCCGCCGCGGGCGCGTCGAGCTTCAGCGTGCCCACGTCCGTTTTGGCCAATCTTCCCGCCTCCCGCTCGATCCTCGGCCAGTCGGACGGCTTCCTCATCCTCGGGTCGTGGCCCACGGGCGTACTGGAGAACTTCACTGCCGACGGCCTCGATCAAGCCGCCGTGATGTTCCAGTCGGTTCATTCCAAAACGGTCCGATTCCGCTAGGAGGAGGATGCCCCACTACTGAGTCTCGCATAATATACTGTCAATCGAGACAAAGAGAAGACTGTTTCCAGAAAGCGGTAATCAAGCGCGGTTTGCGGCGCATTCGCCGCAGCGCTTTGCGGGCGCGCTCGTCGAGTTCCCAGTAGTCCTTCGGGCAGACGTTGGGCAACTCGTGCTGCTTCCAGTACGCCCAAATGTATTCCACCGGGTTCAACTCCGGCGCATAGGGCGGCAAGTACTCCGTTGCGATGTGATCCTCGGAGAGCTGGATGAACTCCCGCACCAGGCGGCTGCGGTGCGCCGGCAGCCGGTCCCAGACGATCAGCAGTGGGCCGTCGATGTGGCGCACCAAAGCCTTCAGGAAGTCGATGACCTCCAGCTCGCCGATCGCGCCGGGATAGAGCCGGAAGTAAAAGTTGCGCAACGTCAGCCCGGCCGACACCGACAGCTTGTCCCAGTTGAAGTTGAACTCCAACACCGGTGTCTCGCCGCGCGGCGCCCAGGTGCGGCAACGATGCGGCTTCTGACTCAATCCGCTTTCGTCGATGAAGACGATCGTGCGGTCTTGTTTGCGGGCTTTTTTTTAATGGCCGGCCAAGTCTTGCGCTGCCAGCCGCAGATGGCCTCTTCGTTGCGCTCCCGCGCTTTGCCGACGGGCCGTTGCGGGCTCCAACCGAGCGCCCGCAGGATCTTCCAGACATGGCCCTCGTGATAGCGCACGCCGAACTCGTCTCCGATCAGACGAGCGACCCGCGGACAGCTCCACAGCGGCGTCGGGAAGCCGTGCGCCTCGGGGCCTTCCAGCAGCAACGCCTCGAGGCGTTCGAGCTGCGCGGCGTCCAACAGCGGCTTACGGCCGGCGCGGCCGGCCTGGCGCAACCCGGCTTCGCCGTCACGCCGGTATCGTCGCAGCCACTCGCTGACGCTTTGCCGCGCGACCTTCAATCGCCTCGCTGTCTCGGACTGACTACAGCCTTGCTCGACCAACCGGATCGCTTTGAAACGGCGCTTCTCCAGGGCCTCGAAATCCCGCCGTACGCCTTTTATATTTCCCATACATACAAAGACGTACGTACCCCAAAAAAATGTCACTTTATTTTGCGAGACTCAATAAGATCCGTAGGCGACTTGCCCCGGATCTTGTTCCAGTTGGCATCCGCCTTGCGGATGTTTCCGGGAATGTCTTCGAGCCATTTCTTTTGAATCTCCTCATTTAGATTGAGGTAAAGCTTGCCATTGACCACCTTGAACAGGTGGGGGGCACCGTCAAACTTGGCGCCTGCCGACACCCCGTAGGCGCAGAAACCGCCGTATTGGGGAACGTATCTGTCGGGGTTTCGCTCGAACTTCTTCTTGTTCGCTTCGCTCGAGAAGCGATAGGCCGCGCCATTGTGCGTGGCGGCGAACTCGGCCTTTCCCACCACGGCTCGTCCTTTGGTGAAGTACGCCACCGGGTCGTAGCCGTGGTTGGCCAGGGGAGCGCTGGCGAGGGTCATTCCCGTGCTCGTGTTGACGTCCACAACGGCGTTGCCGGGGACCGTTAGCGCGAGACCCAGCGTGACCACGGCTACAGTCGTGATCAGCTTGCGAAAATGGATTCGAATGTTCATTTGTCTTCTCCTTTGGCATCTATCCCTTCCCGAAAGTCTTCTGCTGTGACCGAACGGCAACTATGCCGCCAGGGGTACCTCCAACGGCTGTCCGTACTCTGAGCGCCGCAGGACCACGAGGGTCTGATCGTCGATCGGCTCGGCGCCCATGCGAAAACTGTCCACGGCGCCGACTACGGCCTTGCCCAAGGCGACCGGCGAGTCGATGGGGGCCCTGCGCGCGGCTTCAAAAAGCGCCGGTAATCCCAAGTCTTCGCCTAGGCCGTTCACCGCCTCGGTGAGTCCGTCCGTGTAGAGCACCAGCAAGTCCCCGACGGCCAGCCGCACGATTGTCTGGGTGTATTCGGCGCCGAGGATCATCCCGACCGGCACACTGAGGACTTTCGTCGCCGCGCGCGGCGTACGTTCCTCCAGCGCAAGCCACGTGTTTTCCAGTCGTCGGTACCACAAGGGAGGAGGGTGCCCGGCGTTCGTGAAGACCAATTCACCGGTGCGGCGGTGGTAGCCCAGCATCACGACTGATTCGTAGTGTTGCCCGCTCGCCTTTCGCCAGAAGGCTCGGTTTAGATCGCGCATGAAATCGGACTGGTCCCAGCGATTGATGTACCTGTGCATCAAACACTCTAGGTCGGCGGCCGGCGAAACGGCCTGTTCGCCGTGGCCGCTGACATCAGCCAGAACGACACGCGAGAGACTCCCCTGGGCACAGACCGACAGATAGTGGAGGTCGCCTCCTCTCCCAGACGATCCCAGCGGATTGGAATGCACCCAGCCGGTCAAACCAGGTAGCTCAATCGCGGTAGCGACAGAGCAGTTACTGCCCCAGACTTCCATGCAAGCGAGGCGGTAGCTCCTCTCGTCTTCGTTCTTGGCGGGCAGGCCTTCGCTCGGGAATCGGCAGTGGCGTTCGAGGTTGCTTAATCCTAGGTCTTGCATGCTGTTCTGTCTCCCCTCGGTCTTCGGTTAACTCCCGCGTTCGCTGAATCATCTGACGCCGGCAGCCGGATTCTCATAAGATCTTTTCCCCGCTCCGGGCTCCAGAGGGGTCTAGCTCAGCTGCGTGTGCGTGATCTTCCGTCCGCTGCAACATGTATCCTTGGCCGACAATCGTTAGGATTCTCCCGTTCCGGCCGGCTGCGAGTTTCTTACGCAGTCGAGAGACGTGGGTGTCCAGGGTCCTGGAGCGTGCATGCTCGTTGTAGCCCCAAACCCGGATTTCCACTTTAGTTTCGGTTCTGCTAACCATCGGGTGGACTCGGACGCCTTTATTTATGCGGGCTTGAAAGCACTCAAGGCGCTGAGGAGATCAACACCCAATGGGTGAAAAAGAAAACAAACCGTTTCAGCTCACCTTCAATGGATTTCTCAAGGTCGATTTCCAAGGATCGCGAGTCACCTCGGATGGCGGGCTGATTCTCATTCGCGAACTGGACGAACGACTCGGACTAGGCAAGCTGATAGACGAGCATCTGACGGATTCGCGGCAAGGCTCGAACAAGAAGTTCCCGTTCGTCGATCTGCTGCGACAGTCGGTCTACTCCCGCTTGGCGGGCTACGAGGATCTCAACGACGCCGTTCGTGTCTCCGCCGATCCAACCTTTCGGCTGATTGGCTCGAAGAAGAACTGGGATCGCGGCGCGGCGCTGACCTCCCGGCTGCAGAGCTTCGAGACCGCCATGCTCGCCGGCGACGAGAATCTGATCGGGCTGATGGCGGTGAACCGCGAGTTGATCGCGCAAGCCGAGGCCGGTGATGACTCCGCGTGCGTCGTGCTGGACATGGACTCTACCGAGAGCCCCGTCCACGGCCGGCAGGAAGGCAGCGCCTACAACGGCCACTTCGAGTCGGTCTGCTACCACCCACTGTTGCTGTTCAACCAGCACGGCGATTGCTTGGCGGCAAAGTTGCGACCGGGCAACGTGTCCAGCGCCGAGGACTGGGACGAGCTGCTGCTGCCGGAAATCGAACGCCAACAGGCGGAGGGCAAACAGGTGACGTTCCGGGCCGATGCCGCCTTCGCCAAGCCGGATATTTACGAGACGTTGGAGGAGCGCGGCGTGGACTACGTGATTCGCATCCCGGCCAACAAGAGCCTGGAGCTGGAGATCGAAGATATCCTGTTTCGTCCGCCGGGCAGGCCGAGCGCAAAGCCCCTGGTGCGCTACAGGAGCTTTCGGTATCAGGCCGCGAGCTGGTCGAAGTCCCGGCGGGTTGTTGCGAAGGTCGAGCATCACTAAGGTGAGTTGTTTCCTCGCGTCGGTTTCATCGTCACGAGCATGGCCTTGCCGAGCCGCTCGCTGGTGCGGTTCTACAACAAGCGCGGCACGGCGGAGCAGTGGATCAAGGAAGGCAAACAAGCGACGCATTGGACAAGGCTGTCATGCCATCGGTTCCGGGCCAACGAAGTGCGACTGCAACTCAGCGTGCTGGCCTATAACCTGGGGAACCTATGGCGGAGGCTCGGGCTGCCGCAACGGATCAAGAGCTGGTCGCTGACGAGCTTGCAACAGCGGCTGATGAAGACGGGCGGTAGGCTGGTCAAGCATGCGCGGTACTATTGGCTGCTGTTGGCCGAAGGACATCTGAACCGGCGGCTGTTCGGCGACATGCTGCATAGGATCTGGGCGCTGCCTGTGCCGGGTGGGTAGCGTTGCCCGGGCGAGGATCAACAGTTTTTGGCTCCAAAAAGGTTTCGCAGGGAGCAGTGTCGGCCGGAGCGCCGTTCAGTCCGCTCAATCAACGTCTGTGAGCGGACGGACGAGCCCTGGCGCCTACCGGCGGAGGTGATGTGCAGGGTTCAGCGCGAAAAGACGTGGTATTCGGCGCAGCGGGGGTGTATCCTGTGACCGTGCCAGGGCCAAAATGGAAATCCTGGCCAAATGGTTGTGAGCAAAAACCGGCGTGAAAAGCACTCGCCCGGGCTCCGCGAAAACAGTTCCAGCAACTCTTTCTCCTTATGAGTGAAATGAACGTCGCCGATCAGTGTGGGGGTCATGGCCATGCTTGCTCCTTTCCCAGTTCTCGTTACACGCCGCAACTATGGCCGGCGTGAGCTTCCAACGTGCTCACTCCCTACCTATGGGAACCACGGGCAATCCTAAGAACAGCGTGTCCCGCTCAACGAGCAGTGCCGTCATCAGGACACCCAACAAAACGCCGACTAAATAGACGCTGCTGAAAGCTATCCACTTCCTTCTGCCTTCCAGTTGAAACAACCATCCGCATAGACCGGACCCCAATGCTTGGAGTCGGGTTGTCGCCGCTACACGATGAGGAGCTGCCGTGATGCGATTCATCGGGAAGCCTGCGGCTTCGTGTTGGATCTCCATTTCGATTACCTCCTGTCGTCCAATGCTCGATTGACCGGCTATCACTACTATTCGCGCCAAAGAGCTACCGGCGGTACTTGGACATGATCGCGTTGGCCCGCTGCCTTACTCTTTCGGCCTCATCCTTGCGTTCCGCCTTGCGCAGCAAGAAAGCGTATTCGCTGAGGCTGGAGGCGTACTCCGGATGCTCGGAGCCAAGCGCTTCCTCCTGGATGTCGAGTACCCGTCGGTAGAGCGGCTCGGCCCGCGAGTAGTAGCCTTGGGCCCTGTGAAACGACGCCAAGGCCAGCAGGGCCGGTTTCAGATCCGGATGATTCGAGCCGAGATTCTTCTCATGGATCGCCAGCACCCGCGCCAACAAGGGCGCTGCCTTGGCGTATCGACCTTGCTGGATGTAGGCCTGTGCCAAGTTGTTCGCAACTGCGGCGACGTTTGGATGGTCCGGGCCCAACCCCTTTTCAAGGCCGGCCAGTGATCGGCGGAAAAGCGCCCGGGCCTTGGCGTACCGCTGCTGCTGAACGTGGAGCGCAGCCAAGTCGTTGAGGACGATACCGAGTGTGGGACTGTCGGATCCATAGACGGTTTCTCGAATCGCGATCGATCGCTGATAGGGCGGCTCTGCCTTTTCGGGATAGCCCAGGTACCGGTAGAGCCGCCCCAGCGCCTGAAGGGGATCCGCTAGGTGCGGATGCTCAGGTCCTAAAGCCTTCTCTAGAATCGCGATCGCGCGGCGATACAGCGGCTCCGCCTGAAGAAAACTGTGACGATCCACGTACAGCGCAGCGAGATGCTTTAGGACCACCGCCACTTCCGGGTGTTCCGGCCCGAAGTTCTTCTCCTTGATGGCCAGCGATCGCTTGAGAAGCTGTTCCGCTTCGGTCGACCGACCCTGGACTTTGTAGAGAGCACCCAGGTTCGTGAGGACCGTGGCCACCTCCAGACTATCCGCGCCCAGAGTTTGCTCATCGATAGCCAAGGCCCTTCGGTAGAGCTGTTCGGCTTCCTCGTAATTCCACCCGTGAGAATAGACCGATGCCAGGTTGTTTAAGACCGGCGCCAACTCCGAGTCGTGCGGCCCCACCGTCTTCTCCAAGATCGAAAGGGCCTGCTGGCCGCAACGCTCTGCCTCCGAGTATTTGCCCTGGGCGTAGTAGGTCCTCCCCAAGTTATCCAGAAGCGAGGCAAGCTTCTGGTGGTTGGGCCCCAGCGCCTGTTCCATCCGGGTCAGCGCTTGGCGATAAAGCGGCTCCGCCAGCGAGCACTTTCCTTGCAGCTGATAAGTAACCGCCTGTTGTATTACGCTGGTTGGTTTCATGTTGCCGGCGGCGTCGGCCCTGGTGGACCCCGAGCGTGCGCCGGCAGCCGGGTCCTCAGTCCCCGCCACCGGGAACGACCCCTGGGAGCGGGCGGGTTGCTGTGATTCTTCGCGTTCCTGACCGTGCATCCCCGCGGTCGAGAAGGCCAAACAGAATGCTGCGACCAGAAGCTGGTTTGGGCCGGCAAAGCTCTTGTTCTGTTGCGTCATCTTGGCCTCCTGCGAAGTAGGTTTGTTTCTTGTCCCTGTCTCCTGACTCAGCATGCGCCGACCGAGCGGGGTGAACAAGTAAGTGCACGTTATGTCACGGTAAGTTGGCATGTTGCCTTACCTTGCCGTGCGGGAATTCGGCGAGCTGAGTCACCCTGTCACTGCATGCAGGACGCGGTGCAGGGTGCAAAAGGTCGACCCTACAATCGCAAGCCTGAATGGTTCCGACCCGGGCCTTCGAGAGCCACAGCGGCCCTTTGTGCGACATGAAAATAGTGTCCGAAAATGTCCGGGGGGTTCTGGGGGGCTGCGCGAACTCCGAGAAGATCTTAAGTTGTTATTTAACAACAGATTAGGAACTAGAAATCTTGGCTGGAACGCAGCATGCAACAGGGGTCGGCAGTTGTGTCCGCTTTGATAGGTGGGATTCAGTCGGGGGATCTGACCATCCGGCCTTCATGAACTACGGAATTACTCAAAAGGGGGTATCCACTTGCTGGTAGTGTCTGAAATCTGCGTTGAACCGAAAACAGCGAACGCTTGCTTTTCGGCTCACCTTGCCGTACCGTTGAAGTATGGCATCAAGCCGAACTGAACTCCAAGCCCTCAAGAATCTCATCTCCGAAGTTGATCTGATCCTCGAAACAACACCCCTACCCCAGAACCGAACTGCCCGGAGCCGGGACCTGTTGAGCACGGCCTTGGCGCTCACTGACGATCTGATTGCCCAAACCAAGATGTCTCCTGCGGCTGTCCTGGGTCGCAAGGGTGGTTCCACCACCGCGAAGCGAGGTTCTGAGTACTTCCGCCAGCTTGCGGCCAAGAGGAAGACGCGGGCGGGCGGCAGGCCCAAGAAACTATAGCCGTTTAGAATCAACCAGATAGGATCTGTTGAAAATATAGTAGGAATATTTTACTTGCGTTATTACACGATCTGCAGTAGGGTGTTGGTATGCGAAGTTCAGCCGATCATATTCCCCTGCCAACGAAAGAACAGGCTGAAGCAATAGTCAATCCGATCAAGGAACCGTTGCGCCAGGCCATCAAGAACGCAATTGATGACTGGGACTCTCTCTACGGCGGCGTCAGGCACATTCTGGGCGCGCGCTCCCAGTCCAGCATCATCCATGACCACATAGCCCATCACGCCAAGGAGCTACTCGCCTCCACCCCTGACGTGAAGACGTTCAAACGAAAGGGCATCTTCACGATCGCGGTCGAATCAGCAGACATCCGAATCAAGAAGTTGGATGCGAAGTTGCGCTCCAACAACGTGCGGACGAACCAGCAAACCAAATACTCGTTGCAACTGAAGCTCGACGGATTCTCCGATCTGCCTCGACTAACAGCAGGCTACGTCCTCGACAACCTACGAATCGAACTTGAGAAAGCTGTCGTGACTCTCCAGGTTGGTCGGACGGTTCGATATGTCGTTCCCCTTACCGAAGAATCGGGGCAGAGCATTCTACCGTTCACAAGGCCAGTCGAGCCCCCCGCTGCACCACGGAAGCGTGTTCGGGCCAAGAGAACAAGACAAGAAGAAATCAGCGAATGAGTCGCCCATTCAATCCCGAGATGCTGATCCTCGCACGCGAATCGCGTGGGCTAACGCAGAAAGAGTTAGCCCACGAGACGGCAATATCTCAGGGCGAGCTATCGAAGATAGAGACTGGGCTACGAGAGCCTTTTGGCGAGGTAGTTTCCAGGTTGGCTTCTCGCCTGGGATACGCAAGCGGGCTATTTTTCATCGATGATCGGATCGTTGGCTCCAGCGGCAACTGTCCCTACTACCGAAAGAGGAAGTCTGCTTCGGTGAAGACGATTAGGCAGGCGCTCGCTGTGGCCAACATCCGTAGGATTCAGATTTCCCGCCTGCTCATTTCTGGGGTGGCGGAACTTGACACCCAGAAGCAGTTTAGGCGGATCGACATCGAAGATCACCCGGCGGGACCCGCCAATATCGCTCGCACGGTTAGAGCGATGTGGTCGCTCCCGCCAGGGCCAATCCAAAATCTGACGCGAGCCGTCGAAGATACTGGTGGCATTGTTTTCAGATGCGACTTCGCTTCTAAGATCGACGCTATAAGCCAGTGGCCGACCGGCCTACCTCCGATGTTTTTCATCAACCAAGATATCCCCTGTGACCGTATGCGTTGGACCCTAGCGCACGAAATCGGTCACGTAATCATGCATCAGATTCCAACTGAGGATATCGAGCAAGAAGCAAACGAATTCGCCGCCGAACTATTGATGCCTGCGAAAGAGATCGGTCCGCAGCTCACCGAACTATCACTTCCGAAGCTCGCTTCAATGAAGCCTTACTGGAAGGTGTCCATGGCCGCACTCTTGAAGCGTGCATGCGACCTGAAGACCATCACTCCCCGCCAGAGAAGCTACTTGTGGATGCAAATGGGGGCGCACGGATATCGGAAGCACGAGCCGGTTCCACTTCCCCAGGAAGATCCAACCTTGGTCCGGGAGATCGTCGATCTACACACCTCACAGTTGGGATTCTCGATCTCCGAACTTTCAGACATGATGCTGATGAAGCCTCCCGAAGTCCGACAGGAATTCACGCTCCCAAAGACCGGACCTCGGCGCGTTGCTTGATCCCCTTTTCCTCTTGACAAATAGCGAGCGTTCGCTGTATAATTGAATCATGAGAACGTCGATAAAGACAAAGTCTACAATGAGTTGCCAGGAATGTGGCGGCAAGTGTCAACGCTTCGGGAAGCATCGGAATGGACTTCGCCGTTTTCGTTGCCCGAAGTGCCGCAAGACCTACACCGAACCGCATAAGCGCACTTTGGGCACGATGTACGTTCCTCAGGACAAGGCTTTGTTGGCTGTGCAACTACTGTTGGAAGGCAACAGCATTCGGAGCACTGAGCGCATCACTGGTCTAGACCGAAACACCATCATGAAGGTCTTGGTACTCGCTGGCGAGAAGTGCAACAAGGTCATGGGACGGCTGATCGTGAATGTGCCGGTCAAGGATGTTCAGTGCGATGAAATCTGGGGCTACATCTTCAAGAAGGAAGGCCACAAGACCCCCGAGGAAGTCGCCACTGACGCCACGATCGGAGACGCTTACGCGTTCGTTGCGATCGAGCGGAACACGAAGCTGATTCTCAACTTTGCGCTGGGCCGTCGGGATCAGGCAACGACGGACGCCTTTATTGAAGGCTTGCGGCTTGCCACTGCACCCCGGCAGTTCCAGATCTCTACCGATGGCTTCCGGCCGTACATCACGGCGATTGAGGATGCTCTTGAAGACCGCGTTGACTACGGCATGCTGGTTAAGCAATACAGCGAGGCTCCGACCGATGAGAAGCGCTATAGCCCGGCCCAATGTACCGGCTGCAAGCGGAAAAAGATGATCGGCAACCCGGATCGAGAGCGCATCAGCACGTCCCACGTCGAACGCCAGAATCTCACAATGCGGATGCAGATTCGACGCCTAACGCGGCTCACGAACGCTTTCAGCAAGAAGTGGGAGAACCATTGGGCGGCGCTCGCCCTGCATTTCGGATACTACAATTTCTGTCGGATTCACTCATCGATCCGAGTCACCCCGGCCATGGAAGCGGGGATCTCGGATCACGTGTGGGACTTGGGAGAGCTGCTGTCGTAAAGTTCAACGCAGATTTCAGACAGCACCCACTTGCTTGGACCAGCCACAAGATGTAGAATTCCGGGATGGTGGAGGAGTCCGGGCCGCATCCTATTGGCGGCGTTGACTATCCCAGAACCCTGCCGGAGCTCGACGATTGGTTCTCGTAGGAAGCGACGTGTCTGGCGTTTCTGCAACGGGTTCGGTGGCGGGAGAGCTTCCGATGCCCGCAATGTGCCGGCAGCGAGGCCTGGCTGACCAATACTGGCCACCTGAAGTGTAGAAAGTGTCGGCGTCGAACCTCTCTGACGGCGGGGACGATTTTTGAACGGACGCGAAAGCCCCTGCGAGTGTGGTTTCAGGCGATGTGGTACCTGACCAGCCAGAAATCCGGAGGGAGTGCGTTGGGGCTTCAGCGGGTGCTCGGCCTGGGCAGCTACCAGACAGCTTGGAGTTGGCTCCACAAGCTGCGGCGTGCGATGGTCCGGCCTGACCGGGATCGGCTCAACGGCTGTGTGGAGGTGGATGACACCTACGTCGGTGGCGAGGAAGAAGGCGTGCGCGGCCGACAAACCGAAGAGAAGGCGATCGTTGTCGTCGCGGCCGAGCAGGACGGGCGGGGGATCGGCCGAATCCGGCTCCGACGGGTACCCGACGTCTCTAGCGAGAGTCTGCACGGCTTCATCGAAGAAGCGGTCACCCCTCTGGGTCGGTGGTTCACACGGACGGATGGAAGGGCTATCACAACATCGCCAAGAAGGGCTCCACTCACAAGGTCACGGTGATCCGCCAAAGCGACGACCCGGCGCACAAACTGATGCCCCGTGTGATACCCGGGGTCCCCACCGCGGGAGCGCCTTGTGGTTCGCCAAGACTACGCAGCCGCTTAGATTGAAGTGCTTGCGTCGAATCTCAACTGACAGTCAGGACCGCGGTTCGCACAGCCTGGTAGCAGTGATTCAGCTGATTCCCTCACTCGTTCGACTGCTCCAACGCTCGACGAATCGTCTGACGCACACCTTCCAAGGCGTCTTGCTGCCCGGCGACGCTTATGACGCGGGCGGCAACCTGACGAACGATCCGCATGTCGGCAAGATGGCCTACGACGGTGAGAACCATCAGACGAGCTTCGATGCCACCGGCGACGGCGCTCCCGAAGCGACTTATGAATACGACGGCCACGGAAACCGTGTGAAGAAGATCGAGGGCGCCGCGACCACGGTCTTCGTCTACGACGCCTTCGGGAACCTGGCCGCCGAATACGCAACCGCGCCCGACGCCAATCTTTCGGCGAGACGTTCTACCGAACCCTCGATCATCTAGGCTCGACGCGCCTGGTGACCGATGAGGTCGGAGCGGTCGTCACCCGGCACGATTTCTTCCCCTTCGGCGAAGAAATCCCGGCCAGCGCAACCTTCGGAAACCGCCAACTCCAGGTCGACGGCGGCTCGTCCACAACCTACAACCAACCCCTATTGAGTCTCGCAAAACAAAGTGACACTTTTTTGGGGTACGTACGTCTTTGTATGTATGGGAAATACAAAAGGCGTACGGCGGGATTTCGAGGCCCTGGAGAAGCGCCGTTTCAAAGCGATCCGGTTGGTCGAGCAAGGCTGTAGTCAGTCCGAGACAGCGAGGCGATTGAAGGTCGCGCGGCAAAGCGTCAGCGAGTGGCTGCGACGATACCGGCGTGACGGCGAAGCCGGGTTGCGCCAGGCCGGCCGCGCCGGCCGTAAGCCGCTGTTGGACGCCGCGCAGCTCGAACGCCTCGAGGCGTTGCTGCTGGAAGGCCCCGAGGCGCACGGCTTCCCGACGCCGCTGTGGAGCTGTCCGCGGGTCGCTCGTCTGATCGGAGACGAGTTCGGCGTGCGCTATCACGAGGGCCATGTCTGGAAGATCCTGCGGGCGCTCGGTTGGAGCCCGCAACGGCCCGTCGGCAAAGCGCGGGAGCGCAACGAAGAGGCCATCCGCGGCTGGCAGCGCAAGACTTGGCCGGCCATTAAAAAAAAGCCCGCAAAGAAGAACGTACGATCGTCTTCATCGACGAAAGCGGATTGAGTCAGAAGCCGCATCGTTGCCGCACCTGGGCGCCGCGCGGCGAGACACCGGTGTTGGAGTTCAACTTCAACTGGGACAAGCTGTCGGTGTCGGCCGGGCTGACGTTGCGCAACTTTTACTTCCGGCTCTATCCCGGCGCGATCGGCGAGCTGGAGGTCATCGACTTCCTGAAGGCTTTGGTGCGCCACATCGACGGCCCACTGCTGATCGTCTGGGACCGGCTGCCGGCGCACCGCAGCCGCCTGGTGCGGGAGTTCATCCAGCTCTCCGAGGATCACATCGCAACGGAGTACTTGCCGCCCTATGCGCCGGAGTTGAACCCGGTGGAATACATTTGGGCGTACTGGAAGCAGCACGAGTTGCCCAACGTCTGCCCGAAGGACTACTGGGAACTCGACGAGCGCGCCCGCAAAGCGCTGCGGCGAATGCGCCGCAAACCGCGCTTGATTACCGCTTTCTGGAAACAGTCTTCTCTTTGTCTCGATTGACAGTATATTATGCGAGATTCAGTAGGTGAAAGATATGCCAAACAAGAAAAATCCTCGCCACATTCTCCCAACGCTGATCTGCCTGGTGTTGGTCCTTGGACTGACCACGACCGGCTGCAGCAGAATATTTGATGCACTTTTCTTTGACTTTAAAGACCGGGCGGATCGAGAGCAGGATAGACTCTGTACGGCGGGAACCTCCATTACGTGCACAGACACCACAGGCGAGAACATCGAAAAGCTGCCGGTGCCTGGGGGAGTCGAGCACGCCACTCTGCTTCCCACAGTAGCCGGGGGAGACAACTCTTCGTCGCGGTTGGGATTGACCGCGGCTGGCGCCAAAACTGCCCCCAAAGGCGCCGCCCAAGTTGCCGCGGAGGAACCGCGCCTGATCTTCGTTGCCAACACGACAGCTCAAATTCTGAATCTAGGCACGAACACCCTAGGGGCCCAGGCGCAACTCACCGGCCGGATCCAGCTTGGAATTCCCGTCGCCGTCTCGGGAGACGCCGCTTTCGCGGCCGCAATGGTGAGGCGGGCTGCCGGAGGCACTGGCGGAGTAGACCACTCAGTAGATCTCATTGACTTGAGCAGCATGACCCGCACCGGCACCATCGAACTCCCAGCGGGATGCGATGCACGCGGGATGGCCTTCATTCCAGGAACGAGCGAATTCGCCGTGACCTGCACGGATGACGACGCCATTCGCTTCTATTCTCTCAACGGCGGCGCCGGAAGCGAGCAAATTCGGGAGATCACCGGCTGCGAAGGCGCTCGCGCGGTCGTATTTACAGCCGACGGGCAGCGCGGCCTGTTCTCCTGCACCGGCAGCGTTTGGGTGTACGACGTTCTCTCGGACTCCGTGGTACACACCATCGAAGGGTTTGATTTTGTGCGAGCGATGGCGACGGCGATGGCTGCCACCCGAGCCTATTTCGTCAACGTGAGGGACAATGTCGCCGAACTGATTGTCGTCGACCTGGCAACATACGACATCGTCCGGACGACCGAATTGGGCGCCAGCCGCTTCCCCGGCACTGTCGTCGTCGGGCCTGATGATCTACTGAGTCTCGCATAATATACTGTCAATCGAGACAAAGAGAAGACTGTTTCCAGAAAGCGGTAATCAAGCGCGGTTTGCGGCGCATTCGCCGCAGCGCTTTGCGGGCGCGCTCGTCGAGTTCCCAGTAGTCCTTCGGGCAGACGTTGGGCAACTCGTGCTGCTTCCAGTACGCCCAAATGTATTCCACCGGGTTCAACTCCGGCGCATAGGGCGGCAAGTACTCCGTTGCGATGTGATCCTCGGAGAGCTGGATGAACTCCCGCACCAGGCGGCTGCGGTGCGCCGGCAGCCGGTCCCAGACGATCAGCAGTGGGCCGTCGATGTGGCGCACCAAAGCCTTCAGGAAGTCGATGACCTCCAGCTCGCCGATCGCGCCGGGATAGAGCCGGAAGTAAAAGTTGCGCAACGTCAGCCCGGCCGACACCGACAGCTTGTCCCAGTTGAAGTTGAACTCCAACACCGGTGTCTCGCCGCGCGGCGCCCAGGTGCGGCAACGATGCGGCTTCTGACTCAATCCGCTTTCGTCGATGAAGACGATCGTACGTTCTTCTTTGCGGGCTTTTTTTTAATGGCCGGCCAAGTCTTGCGCTGCCAGCCGCGGATGGCCTCTTCGTTGCGCTCCCGCGCTTTGCCGACGGGCCGTTGCGGGCTCCAACCGAGCGCCCGCAGGATCTTCCAGACATGGCCCTCGTGATAGCGCACGCCGAACTCGTCTCCGATCAGACGAGCGACCCGCGGACAGCTCCACAGCGGCGTCGGGAAGCCGTGCGCCTCGGGGCCTTCCAGCAGCAACGCCTCGAGGCGTTCGAGCTGCGCGGCGTCCAACAGCGGCTTACGGCCGGCGCGGCCGGCCTGGCGCAACCCGGCTTCGCCGTCACGCCGGTATCGTCGCAGCCACTCGCTGACGCTTTGCCGCGCGACCTTCAATCGCCTCGCTGTCTCGGACTGACTACAGCCTTGCTCGACCAACCGGATCGCTTTGAAACGGCGCTTCTCCAGGGCCTCGAAATCCCGCCGTACGCCTTTTGTATTTCCCATACATACAAAGACGTACGTACCCCAAAAAAGTGTCACTTTGTTTTGCGAGACTCAATAAGAGTCTATGTGCTCGCGGTAGAACGCGAAGGGCAAGGGCCCGGGTTGGTTGTCACCCACAAGCAGGGAGTCGAACTGGATTTTGTGCCGTCCCCCGGTTTCCCGAGCACTTTCTTCATCGTCCGACTCCCCGTCTCGACTTAGTCGCTCTCCGGGTCCCGCCCGCCAGAGGCCGCTATTAATGACGTGGCAGCGCGCCCCTACAAGAGTGATCCTCGTGCGTTAGAGTGTGCATACGATGTTAGTTAGCCTTCATGGCCTTATCTGCGGGGCGTCGTAGTTTTCGGTCGAGGAAGTCCTGGTTTTGACACGGGGCGCGCCGGCCCTCGGGCTTCCGTTGCTCCGGCCGGTGCAATCTTGTACACGGAGGTATACCATGGAATTCGCGAAAGTGACCTTCAGCACGCGTTTCGGCCGCCTACGCCTACGCGGTCTTGTTCTCACCGCCGCTCTTGTCCAGTCCGCCGCCGGCGAGGGCGTTTACAAGGAAGTGCCATGGCCGATGCCGGCCGAGACCATGATCGGCACGCCCTCTCCTTGGCATTTCGGCGAAGTAGTCGCGGCGGCAACAACCAAGGCCGGTAACATCCTGGTGTTTCATCGCGGCGCCCACCCGATCATGGAGTTCGACCCGCATGGGAAGTTCTTGCGTTCCTGGGGCGACGGAATGATCAGCGAGGGCAAGGTTACCCGGGTTGAACCGAAGGACCGCGCGCCGGGTGCGTCGGGCTATACCGCCGTCTACGGGCCGCCCGGATGCTACTCCTGCGGCGCCCACTCGGTGCGTGTCGACCCCGAGGGAAACATCTGGGTCGTGGACGCCGGCGCTCACGCGGTCTACAAGATGAATGCGGAAGGGCGCGTGATCTTGCAGCTTGGCGTCAAGGGCGAGTCGGGGGTCGACACCAAGCATTTCAATTTGCCTACCGATGTTGCCTTCGCGCCCAACGGCGATATCTACGTCAGCGACGGCTACGGCAGCGCACGGGTGGTCAAATATTCCGCGGCGGGGGAATACCTGTTGCAGTGGGGCAAAAGAGGAACCGGTCCGGGGGAATTCGGACTGCCCCATAACCTGGTCGTCGACGCGCGGGGGCGGGTCTACGTGACCGATCGGGACAACCGGCGCATTCAGGTTTTCGATCCCCAAGGCAAGTTTCTCGACCAGTGGGAGGACGTCGGAAGCGTCTCCACGCTCTTCATGACCGAAGACCAACACATTTGGACGGGTGGAATCTTGCGGAACCTGAAAGGGGAAGTCGTGGCAAAATTGCCGGGAAACCCGGGCGGGCATGGCACGACCGTCACCGAATTGGGAGACGTCTTTATCGCGCAACTCAGCGGGATCGCGCAGAAGTTCGTGAAAGACTGAGACGGCTCGGGTGGGGACTACGATTGGGGCGAGTTAGGGGGAGACAAGCTGAGAGCTTGTCTTAACTGTGGGCTGGGACCGGCAAGAGTGCCGGTCGCTACTTCAATCCGGTCGCTACCTCATATTGCGGGCAGCCCCTCGGCGCGTTTTTGGAGCGAGCGGGCGATGACCACGCGTTGGATTTCGGTCGTGCCGTCCACAATCTTCATTGCCGGCGCGGTGCGATACAAACGCTCGATCGAGTAGGGCGCCAGCAGCCCGGACCCGCCCAGAATCTGCATGCATGTGGCGGTCGCTTTCACCGCCGCATCGGGGGCGAATCGTTTGGCATGGGCCGCCGCCACGCGACCCCCGGGCGTGCCCAGCTTGCTCGCGGCGTCTTTATACAGCAGACGGCTCGCTTCTAAATCGGTCGCCACGTCGGCCAGCATCCACTGGATGCCCTGAAAGTCCAATTCCGAGCGTCCGAACATCCGGCGATCCCGGGCATAGCTCAGCGCCGTATCGAGCGCCGCCGACATCAGCCCGCAGCATCCGGCCGCAATCGAAGTGCGCGCGAGATCGATGGCCGTCAGCGATCCACTCAGCCCTTTCCCCGGAGGCAGGATCACATGATCCGCCGGCACGGTGGCGTTTTCGAAGAACATGTCGGCGATGGGCAGAAACGGGGAGACCAGCTTGTTGTACGGCTCGCCGAAACTTACCCCGGGCGTATCCTTCGGCACGGCCGTCATGGCGATGTCTTTGTAGCCCGGTTCGTCACTGGTTTTGACAACGACCAGATAGATGTCGGCCTCGTCGGCCAGCGAGACCCAAGCCTTGCGGCCGTTGATCGTGTAGGAGCCATCCGGGTTAATCTCGGCGCGAGTCCGCAGCCCGGCCGCGTCGGACCCCGATTGCGGCTCCGTGATGACAAAGCCCCCGAGAGAGGCGCCGGAAATCAAACGAGGCGCCCAGGCGTCACGGAATGCCGGCTGTCCCAAATTGCAAACGGCGAAGGCCACCGCATTCTGCATCGAGACTGCAAAACCGTAGAGCGCCGCTCCCTTGCCGAGTTCCTCGTAGACCGGAATACCATCCGCGAAAGATAATCCCTGCCCGCCGTATTCCGCGGGGCAGTAGAGCCCGAGCAAGCCGGCTTCGGCCGCCGCGGCCGTCTTCTCTCTGGGAAACTCGGTGGTTGATTCCCAGGCATCGATGTTGGGAAGAATGACTTCCTCGGCGTGCTTCGCGGCAGCCTGTCGGATGCTTTCTTGCGTGTGGCTCATGAGTTCCTTTCCGACGGCTCGTCGATGCCGAGAATACGTCTTAGGGCGCTCCTGCCGCCCTTTCAGGGCTCTTCCCTTGGTGAGAGAGCAACCCAGGGTTCCGCTTCGCTTCACCCTGGGCTATATTCCTAGCGCCGCTTTGCGGCTCAAGGCGTTCGCGATGTTTTCGGACGTAGGTAGTGCACAACGTGGTCGTAGCGGTGCCGGGGTTACGAACCGCCTTCGACGAGCGGTGCGATGGCGCTCTTCAAATCGGCGTAGCTCATCTCGCCGGGATGATACAGCCGCACGACGTTGTCGCGATCCGCCAGCACCAGCGTCGGCGTCGAGGAAACACCGAAGGCGAGGAAGTTCTCCGTGCTGACAGGCGCGGCCATCCACTCGGGGATCGGGTAGCGAACGCGGTAGGCGTTTTCGAGATAGTCGAGTTCCTCGGTCGACGTGGCGTCACGACCGCCGGCGATGTAGCCGTAAAGCCGGGTGGGTCCGACGACGACCAAACCTCTTTCGGCGTATTCCCGGTGCAGGCGCTCCAGGATCGGCTCTTGCCGCTTACAGTCGCTACACCAATGGGCCCAAAAATAATAGAGGACGACCTTTCCCTGCAGTGAAGCGAGATCGAGTGCTCGCCCGGTCAGCGATTTCGCCGTACCCAATTTCGGGAAAGGCTTGCCCTCGAGACTCAGCAATAGATAGTTCTTCTGAATTCGCCCCTCGATGGACGTTCCCCCATAACGTTCCCTTTGTTGCCCGAGGAAAGAGATGGCGCGCGGACGATCCGTGCGCGCATAGGATTTGCCCAAGACTTCGATCGAGGCGCCGAGGGCGGTCGGCAGATAGGAATCTTCATCGAGGCCGCGGGCGCCGAGGAGGGCTTCGCTGCCCTCGAGAGCCTCTTGCGCATATTTCTCGGCGAGGTCCCAGCGGCCGACGAAGCTTGCTCCGCGGGCCGCCCATGACACCGCCGCCAACCATTCGGCGGAGGCGTCGGGAAACCGTCCGCGGGCGGACTCGAGCACGTGGCGCGCTTCGTCGAAGCGATTCGTTCGCGCCAGCGCTTTGACGTGATCGACAAGCGGCTGGGCCGCAACCGCCGCCGCCCCCGCGATCAGCAACAAGGCAAGCGCCGCCGGACGAGCCGGCCTTCGACAGCGAATCATTCCAAAGTGTGTCATTTTTCCTCAAAGGTCTTCCCCTGGAAGGCCTTCTTACCCTGTTCTACCATGTCGTGGTCGGTCGCGCCGGCGGATGTCCACGCGGACCATCCGGGCCGGCTCTTGGCTAAACGAACGACCTCGGGGCCGGCACCCTAAACGCCGTGGTTACCGCTTGGGCGGGTTGATCATGATGTGCGCGCCGGCGGTTCCCGGGTACATCAACCACGGACCTGGGCCGGGTGTCTCCGGCACTCCCGTGGACTCGGGCGTGGCGTAGGGCGTGTAGACGACCCAACGCAGGTAAGGTTCAGTCACCTCGCCCTTGGCCGAGTCATACCCCTTGCCGCTCAGCACGTAGAGAATGCGCGGTTGGCGCGGCATCATGACGCGGCCCTCGTCCACGTCTTTCCAGCGAATCTGATGGCGCTCCTTGCCCTTGTGTCCTTGGGCGGAGAGCTCACGGCCGCGCGCCATGAAGGGTTCCAGGTCCTTGTGGTAACAGGCAACGGAAAAATTCTCGTCGCCCGGCGCATCGTAAAGGCAAATCATGTTATTGGCGCCTTCGCGCAAAGTGACGACTTTGCCGTCGGAGTCGTAGCCCAACACGGCGGCCGCGGCTCGGCGTTCTTCCGGGGCGGCGAGTAAGGAGGCCGCGATTTGTTCAGCCGCCGGGGGCGCCTCGGCAAGGAGCGCTGATGCGCTGACCAGCAAACAGCAAAAGGCGATTCTCATGACTCGATCCTCCGGAGTTCCAATAGTCCACGAAGTATTGTCGATCGTGCGCGGATTCCCCCATCTTAGCGCCGGCGCGCCGTTTTCACCACCTGGCGGGCGAGGGTCGGGAGAGAACCGGCTCCGCCGAGCAACCGGCCCGAAGCACCCGCGCCGCGACGGGTCCGCCGGTCACGGCCCTGGGGTACAATAGAAAAATAGGCAGCGCGGTGCGCTGCTTTTTCAACCTCACGGGTGCCGAGTTTGGAGCAAGGGTTTCAAGTAATACCGCTTCCGGGCGCGCCCAATACAGCCAGTGCGGAGGTGGCGGAACTGGCAGACGCGCTAGCTTGAGGTGCTAGTGGGAGCAATCCCATGGGGGTTCGAGTCCCCCTCTCCGCACCATTGATATAAAAGGGTTTACCGTCAGTTAGACACACAGCTAGTTGACCCTCCCGCGCGGCTTTGACTGCGTTTGCGCCTGATCAAGAGACGCATGAAGCGGGCGCGACGGCGTTTCGCCAAGACGGGCGAGGCGGCGCGAGTGTTCGGAGACTTCTCCTACCGCACGCAATCGAGTTGGTCGAGGCGGCGCAGGGTGATCGCCAAGGCGGAGTATCTGGCGAAGGGAGAAAACCCGCGTTTCGTGGTGACGTCGTTGACGGCGAAACAAGCGGCGGCGCGGGAGGTTTACGAGACGATCTACTGCGCCCGCGGGGAGATGGAGAACCGCATCAAGGAACAGCAGTTGGGGTTGTTCGCCGACCGCACCTCGACAGCTCTTTTTCGATCGAATCAGATCCGACTATATTTTTCGTCGATCGCGTACTGTGTGATGGAAGCGCTGCGGCGGCTGGGGTTGGCGGGGACCAAGATGGCGCGGGCGCAATGCACGACGATCCGTTTGCGGTTGTTGAAGATCGGGGCGCGGATTCGGATCACGGCGCGTCGGGTGTGGATATCGTTGGCGACGGGGCATGCGTGGGCCGGAGTGTTCGAGCAAGTCTACGCCAATCTCCAACGCCGCGAGCCGCTGCGCTGCTGAAAACGGCGCGGCGACTTCAAGTAATACTGGAAGCACACAGGCCTCGACAGGGGCGGCCATCGAGGTTTGGGCCGAATCGGACCTAAAACGTCTCGGCAGGGGCCGCTGACGCCATGCCGGGCGGTTTCCGCCTCACGGCGACGCCGCCGGCAACAATAGCTCATCCCAGTCCTCGGCGCTGTGCACGTTGCCGGGACGCAGCTTGGCAGCGAGGCAATCACCATGACCGTTGAACAAAAGCAACGGGTGGTAGCAGACCGACTCGAAGTGTCCGTTGTAGGCACTGCCTTCCTGTTGGCCATGGACCGGACTCTCGGTGGAGTCCATGTCCAGAACGACCCGCTCGGAGTCGTCGAACGCCTCCGCTTGCCCGACCAGCTCTCGGTTCAGCGCCATCAGCCCCAGCAGGTTCTCTTCGCTCGCCAGCATCTCCGTCTCGAAGCCATGCAGCGTCGAGGTCAAGGCCGCTCGGCGATCCCAGTTCCTCTGCGAGCCGATCAAGCGAAACGTCGGGTCAGCCGACACTCGGACGGCGTCGTTGACGTCCTCGTAGCCTGCCAAGCGGCTGTAGATCGACTGGCGCAGCAGATCGGCCAGCGGGAACTTCTTGTTCAAGCCTTGTCGCGAGTCGCTGAGATACTCATCGATCAGCTTCCCGAGACCGAGCCGCTCGTCCAGTTCGCGAACCAAAATCAGGCCACCGTCGGAAGTGACATGCGATCCCTGGAAATCGACTTTCAACAAGCCGTTGAAACTTAGCTGGAATGGCTTGGTTTGTTTTTCACCCATTGGGTGTTGGCCTCCATGGCGTCCTCATCGGGCTCTAGCCCCTATGAATAAAGACGCTCAAGGCCGTTGGAAGGTCGGGATGTCAAACATCAAATTGAAAATGCGGGTCTACCACTTTTTGGCAGGCGTCTGTTTGAGCATCCGCGTTTGACAACATCCTGGTATCCCCACTACGATGTCTCGGCCGACGGCCGGCGGTTTGTCATAGCCGACCCGGTCGGGGGCATTCCCGAGCTGTCGATCCGCGTTATGCAAAACTGGTTCGCCGAGTTCCGCGACCGCGAGCGAGAGTGACATGACCGGCCGAACCTTATCGCATTACCGCATCACCGAAAAGCTCGGTGAGGGCGGCATGGGTGTGGTTTATGCGGCCCCGAGCACAGGTTCGGGACCTATGGCTGGAGGTTCTACATTTTTCATCCATTGGCGGTAGCATGCAGTGGGGCAGGTCTCCAGGCCTGCCCATTCCTCGATCCGCCCATAAGCCGGCGGGCAGCGATCAACCCGGCTCCCGCCGCGGGGTCGACTTAATACCGGCCCTGGGCGCAAGCCCGGGGATGGAATATCCCTACCCCCACCGCCTCCGGCCCTGGGCGAACGCCCGGCAACGCCGGGCGTTCGGGGGCTTGGGGCGGGGCCAAAGACCGGCCGCCAAGCGGCCGGTCCCCGTAGCGACCCGGCCCACGGCTCACGGTTCACGGCTCACGTACCCCGGCGACACGTACCCCGGCGACACGGAATGCGACACGGAATCCCATCACGCGAGTAAAGAAAATATTTCCCCTTTATTTCCAATCACTCAGTAAATTCAACCCCCCGCTACCCTTCCCCCCCTGCCTTATCCTGGTAACGAGGTAACCATGGCCACCAACAAACAAACCCGCGCCAACCGCGCAAACGCCAAAAAATCCACCGGACCACGCACCACCGCCGGCAAAACCCGCTCTTCCAAAAACGCTCTCAAGCACGGCCTGCTCTCCCAAGACTCCGTCCTTCCCGGCGAAGCCCCCGAAGAATTCGACCGTCAACTCACCGCCATCGAGGACTGGGTCCTCCCCCGCAACCCGCTGGAGCGCGAAATCTGTCGCCAAATCGCCGACGCCGCCTGGCACATGCAGCGCCTCTCGCGCATCGAGACGGCCATGATGACCGCCAAGATGAACCACGTCCGCGCCTACGTCGAACACATCAAGTCCGACGTCGATCTCGACCGCGAAGACCAAACCAGGCTTCTCGGCAAAGCCATGCTCGGCGGCACCCAATCGGTCGTCCAACTCTCGCGCTACGACGGACATCTCACTCGCCGCTTCTACCGCGCCGTCGAACTGCTCACCGAGATCCGCCAAGGCGAGCGAAAATCCCGCGAGGCCCGCAACAAAGGCGATCACGGCTTCGACGTTTACAGCCCCACCGATCCGCCCGAGTTTCAGCATCAATACATCCCCGCCAAACCCGACATAATCAACCGCGCCGCCCCCAACCGAGCCGTCCCCAACCGAGCCGCGCACGTAAGTGAGCGGTATCAGACGAACCCCCAAGACCATAAGGAAGGCGGCGGACCCGAAGCATCCCACGACCGCGTCCCCACCACCGACCCCGTCAACCCACCCACCGCCGAAACCCGCCCCACCACGCCCGTGAAAGCCCCGCCACTCCTACGCTAGCCGTACGCTAGCCGATGTTTGGCGCCAAACGCGGCCCGAAACAACCGAACCCACCCACCCAACGCCACACCTCCATCCAAAATCTCCAAAAACACCCCAAAAACCCACTTCCAATCAATCCACCACCCCAAGACCCTCTCCAACCCCCCTCCCGAGCCCAAGCCCGGCCCTGGCCCAAGCCCCCGCCTGCAATCCGCCCTCGTGATGGTCGCACCCAGGCCGGCCACGAGCATCCAAACCGTCGCGCCCGTAGCCAAAGAATCAATATAAATCCCGTAATATCAATAACATCGCAACAACCCTCCAACCCCTCACAAAATCGACCATACGAACCCAATTGCCCCACAGCCGTCCTTACGGCCCCGCATCCCCCCACCCGGGCGAGCCCTGAAGGGGCGACAGGAAGGCCCCCGACACCCATTTTCATGGCGGTATTATGAGTGCCGCGCGGTCATGGAACGGAGCCGTCCCCTTCTTTCAAGTCAATGGCAGCCCATACAGGCGAAATTCGTTCCGTGGCAGGGCAGGCAGGTCGCCTTGTCGAGGTTGACCTTGCCGGTCGAATGCAGATCGATGAACTCGCGAGTGTGGCCGGCCGGCTTGAGGTTGATGCCGGACAGGTGGCACTCTTCGCAACTAAAGGGATTGTCGATCTCGGTATGGCAGACCAGGCAGTCGGACATCACCGGCAGATTCGCCTGGGACGCGAGGTCGGTTTCTTCCAGTCCGCGATGGCAGCTTTGGCAGGAGTTGTCGCTGTTCAGCAGGCGGCCCATGTGGTCGGCTTTCCCCAGGTAGCTCCCAGAGTCAAGCGCGGCCCGTATGATCGCGGCGACGTTGCCGAGCTTCAAGTGAAATTCGTGATTGAAGCGGAATGTTCGCTCTTTCAACTCACGCTCGGCGAGCCAAGCGGTATCCACCGACGGGGTGGTTTCGCCGTTATGGCACGCCAGGCAGGTTTCTGCGGTGGGTAGGTTGCGGTCGGCGGCCTGCTTGCTCGCGGACGCCGCGCTGTGACAAATGGTGCAGGTCGCACCGACCTTGTTGAGATGGAGTTGGTGCGAAAACTTGGTCTCGGCGGCCAAGGCCTGAGTGGCGACCAACAGGCACAAAAGCGGAATCCACACTCGTCGCAACAACGCCATACATCGAATCGGCGGAATCGAGGACTCGGAAAACCGCGGCGCGGCGGAAGGCTGCGCGAGCGGCAAGCACAATAAGAGGCCGGGACGCCGCCTGCGCGCGGGTTGCCTAATGCAGCTTAGCCCTTATAGGAAATGCGCCACAGCTTGCGGCCGCCGTCGTCGGAGACCAGCATGGAACCGTCGGGCATTTGCAGCAAGCCGACCGGACGTCCCCAAACCTCGCGCTGGTCTTCGCCGAGCATCCAGCCTTTCAAGAAATCCCGCGGCCCCGAAGTCGGCATCCCGTCCTTGAACGGAATGAAGGTCACGCTGTAGCCGATGCGCTTCGCGCGGTTCCAAGAGCCGTGAAAAGCCAGGAACAGCCCGCTTCGATACTTCTCGGGGAACTGCTCGCCGGTGTAGAAGAGAATGTCGAGCACGGCGACGTGAGCGCCCAAAAGGACGTCGGGGTAGAGCGTGCTCTTGACCTTGTCGGGGGCGACGTCTTTGTGACGCGGCTCCTCGTGCGGGCCGTTATAGGCAACGGGCCAGCCGTAGAAGGCGCCCTCCTCGATGTTGACCAGGAAATCGTTGGCAATGTCGTCACCCAACCCGTCGCGCTCTTGCACCGCGCCCCACAGCGAATCGCTGCCCGGATGCCACCGCAGCCCGATCGTATTGCGCAATCCCGTCGCGAGGATCTCGACATCGCTGCCGTCCGGGTTCGAACGCAACACGGTCGCTCGCTTGGGGTCTTCCCCGAGATCGATATTCGAGCCCGAGCCGACGGTCGTGTAGAGTTTCTTGTGGTCGCGGTCAAAAAGCAGAGTGCGGGTCCAGTGCCCGGTACCCATCCCTTCGAGCGAAATGATCTCTTCGCCCTCGCCGCTCACGTCCATGGCTTCGGCGTCGTATTTGTAGCGTTTGATCGAGGTCGGCTCGGCGACGTAGAGCCAGTCCTCGTGTATCGCCAGGCCGAAAGGACGATCCAGCCCCTCGATGATCTTTTTGGCTTTCTTCTCCTGAATGACGTAGACCAAGCCGTTCGGCTCGCGGCGTCCACCGCTGTCGGTAAGCAGAATCTCTTGGTTCGGCCCGAGCATCATGAACCGCGGCCGGGCCTCGAATCCCGACATATACTCTTCAACGTGAAACCCTGGGGGCAACGAAAGCCCCGCCCCGTCGGGTTTATCGACCACCTTCGGTCGGTTGCTGGCCGATGGTGTATGGAAGGGATCGGGAAGCCCTTCCCAGTTCACCGGAAGCTTGGGCGATTGGGAAACCGCGGCCCCGGCAACAAGGAGCAGCGTCGCGACGGCGAGGTAGAAACCTTGATGCTTTCTCATAAGCAGCAGTATCGTATATTCGGCGGCTCGGTGGGAATAGAGCTTGTGATTTCGAGTGAGGCTCGATCCGCGATTGATGGTTCCGAGAACACCCGCTAGGACCGGCTGAGAGCCGCTCTGTACTGCTGACAGGGACCGGCACGAGTGTCGGTCGCTATTGGGGGCCGGTTTAGATTCCGAAGAGTTGGATCGCTAGGCCGGAACCGGCGATCGCGAGACCGGCGAGGGTATTGGCGTGAGCTTCGAGCCTACGAAGCGGGGCGAGCTGCAACCCGTAGAAGCCGATCGTCACGACCAGCAGCATCGTGAGGATCGTGGTCGACCCGAAGGCGACCGTGACTGGAACGACGACCCAGGTGCCGAGCCCGATGGCCGGGGCCATCAGCAGCGGGATCAGCGGTTCGCACGGACCGAGTACGAAAATGATGAACAGACTCCAGGCCGTGACGGTAGCCGGCGAAGTCGCGCCGTGGTCATGCGCCTGCCCGCCGTGGTCGTGCGTGTGCACCGAGCCTTCACCGTGCGAGTGAATGTGGCGCTGCTTGCGTCGCCGCCGGGCGAACGACCAAGCGGCATAGGTCAACCCAAAAAAGATCAGCAACCAAGCCGCCACTTCACCTCGGGCGCCCTCGATCCACTCCAGCCGCGCCACGGCAACGCCCAACCCCAGACCCAGCCCGCCCAGCACAACCGACGACAAAACGTGGCCCACGCCGCAGAGGCATGTGATACCCCAAACTTTACGCAAAGACCAGCCGCGGGCCTTGCCGAGTACGACAAAAGGCAGGGAATGGTCGATGCCGATCAACGTGTGAATGAAGCCGACGCTGACGGCCGAGACCAGCAGAATGTTTAAGGACGTTTCCATCGCAAAGTAACGCCGAGCACGCCCAAGCGCCGCCCAAGCGCCGCTCAAATAAGTTCTATTGAATCAGTACACCGGTTCGGCGCGAAGTGGACTGTCCCCGATTCTTTCACAGTTCCTGGGGGCTCGAACCGTCCCATCAAGGTAGCACGAAACGAATGTGGGAACCAGCGACAATTGTCGAGAGGCCCCGGCCTTGACTCCTGTATAATTTCAGCGAGTCGGCCGGATGGGCCGTGGGATCAAACGAAGATCACGGAGGCGCTATGCTCTCTCGTCGCAATTGGTTAAAGGGAATCGCCGGCGGGCTTTCGGCCCGCATGCTTTCAGCAGCGACCTGGCCGCAATTTCGCGGCCCGGGGGCGCTGGGTACCGTGGCTGACGATCCGCGGCTTCCTGTTTCCTGGAGCACGACGGAGAACGTTCTTTGGAAAGCCGCGATTCCCGGCAAGGGTTGGTCATGTCCGGTGGTTTGGGATGAGCGGGTCTACCTGACCTCGAACATCCGCGCTTCGGGCGAGGCCGAGACACCGGCGGGATTCTACGAGGGCGCTGTTCGCCAACCAATCGCCGAAGAAGAGCACCGCTGGCTGGGCTATGGAATCAACTTCGCCGACGGGAAGATCGCCTGGGAGACGGAATTGCACAAGGGCGTTCCGAAAGTCCCTCGGCATCGCAAGAATTCCTACGCGTCGGAAACGCCGGTCACCGACGGCCGGCACGTCTACTTTCACTTCGGCGACTTGGCAACCTATTGCCTCGACATGGCGGGCAAGGTTGTGTGGACGAAGGAGTGGGAACCGGTCGAGACGCGCTGGGGGTACGGCACGGCTTCTTCGCCGGCGCTCGACGAAAACCGGCTTTACATCACCAACGACAACCAAGAGCAGTCGTATACAGTTGCGCTCGATAAGAACACGGGGAAAGAGATTTGGCGCGCCGAACGCGATGAGCCGACGACCTGGTCAACGCCTTTCGTCTGGAAACACGATCAGCGGACGGAGATCATCACCGCCGGCCGCGAGAAGATCCGATCCTACGACCTTGACGGGAAGCTGCTGTGGGAGGTCAGTGGGATGTCGTCGCTGTCGATCCCGACGCCGTTTTCGACGGGCGGGCTGCTCTATGTGACGTCGGGTTATCACGGCAGCAAGGAGCGGCCGATTTACGCGATCCGGCCCGGAGCCTCGGGCGACATCACTCTTGCCCCGGGCGAGACCTCGAACGAATACATCGCCTGGAGCGTACCGCAAGGCGGTCCCTATCACCCTTCGCCGGTGATCTACGACGGCCTCTATTACACCTTGCTCGACCGCGGGTTTCTTACCTGCCACGATGCGAAGACCGGCGAAGAAGTCTACGGCAAGCAACGCATCGAAGTCGGCAGCGGGAATTTCACCAGCTCGCTGTGGGCTTACAAGGGGCGCATTTTCTGCTTGAGCGAGGCGGGCGACTGCTACGTGGTCGAGGCGGGGCCGGATTTCAAAGTTGTGGGCAAGAATTCGCTCGGTGAGATGTGTATGGCCACCCCCGCGATCGCTGACGGCAATTTGTTGATTCGCACCTTCTCGTACTTGTACCGGCTGGGCGAACGGGGTTAGCGGGCAGGGAATTCCGGGCGGCAGGTCAAACCGCCCTGAGTCCTGGTAGCGAGACGAAGATTTCCTCTAGTCTTACTGAGTCTCGCATAATATACTGTCAATCGAGACAAAGAGAAGACTGTTTCCAGAAAGCGGTAATCAAGCGCGGTTTGCGGCGCATTCGCCGCAGCGCTTTGCGGGCGCGCTCGTCGAGTTCCCAGTAGTCCTTCGGGCAGACGTTGGGCAACTCGTGCTGCTTCCAGTACGCCCAAATGTATTCCACCGGGTTCAACTCCGGCGCATAGGGCGGCAAGTACTCCGTTGCGATGTGATCCTCGGAGAGCTGGATGAACTCCCGCACCAGGCGGCTGCGGTGCGCCGGCAGCCGGTCCCAGACGATCAGCAGTGGGCCGTCGATGTGGCGCACCAAAGCCTTCAGGAAGTCGATGACCTCCAGCTCGCCGATCGCGCCGGGATAGAGCCGGAAGTAAAAGTTGCGCAACGTCAGCCCGGCCGACACCGACAGCTTGTCCCAGTTGAAGTTGAACTCCAACACCGGTGTCTCGCCGCGCGGCGCCCAGGTGCGGCAACGATGCGGCTTCTGACTCAATCCGCTTTCGTCGATGAAGACGATCGTACGTTCTTCTTTGCGGGCTTTTTTTTAATGGCCGGCCAAGTCTTGCGCTGCCAGCCGCGGATGGCCTCTTCGTTGCGCTCCCGCGCTTTGCCGACGGGCCGTTGCGGGCTCCAACCGAGCGCCCGCAGGATCTTCCAGACATGGCCCTCGTGATAGCGCACGCCGAACTCGTCTCCGATCAGACGAGCGACCCGCGGACAGCTCCACAGCGGCGTCGGGAAGCCGTGCGCCTCGGGGCCTTCCAGCAGCAACGCCTCGAGGCGTTCGAGCTGCGCGGCGTCCAACAGCGGCTTACGGCCGGCGCGGCCGGCCTGGCGCAACCCGGCTTCGCCGTCACGCCGGTATCGTCGCAGCCACTCGCTGACGCTTTGCCGCGCGACCTTCAATCGCCTCGCTGTCTCGGACTGACTACAGCCTTGCTCGACCAACCGGATCGCTTTGAAACGGCGCTTCTCCAGGGCCTCGAAATCCCGCCGTACGCCTTTTGTATTTCCCATACATACAAAGACGTACGTACCCCAAAAAGATGTCACTTTATTTTGCGAGACTCAATAGGACGCCTTCCTCCGCCCCATCCGGCCAGGGAACCGATTTGACGCGAAGGGGTATGACGGCGGGGTCTATAGAGTTTTGCAGGACGTCTTCAAGCAGCGTCTCCAACTTGCCGCAAGCCGGAATAGGCACGACATGGTCGGCTCTCGGCGGGTCCTCGTCCGTCTCTGCGATTCCAAGGACCAAATGTCCTCCGTGACTGTTCGCCAAGCAAACAACTTGTCTCACTAGCTCACGCTTGGCGTGTTCGGACAGGTGCGGATTCGTTGCTGACCAAGGCTCACCTTTCTTGTGCGGAAGGGGTCCCTTTAACTCGACCGTCTCACTCTCTGGGACTCCAAGCCTGCAGAACTCGTCAACGTCTGGGGCTGTGAGCGTTTCAAGCTGTTTCGTCAGGAGTCCAGCCATTTCTTAACCTCGCGAACCACCCTACCGCCATTATCGCAACCCCCTTAATGCCAACCCCGAGGGACTCGCGCGCTGCGGTATGGTTTCAGGCATGAAACGGGTTTACGCCCTCGCGCTCGTTGCGGCATTCGCGGCTTCACTCGGGGCGCAGCAACCCACGGCCGAAGAACTTACTGAGTCTCGCATAATATACTGTCAATCGAGACAAAGAGAAGACTGTTTCCAGAAAGCGGTAATCAAGCGCGGTTTGCGGCGCATTCGCCGCAGCGCTTTGCGGGCGCGCTCGTCGAGTTCCCAGTAGTCCTTCGGGCAGACGTTGGGCAACTCGTGCTGCTTCCAGTACGCCCAAATGTATTCCACCGGGTTCAACTCCGGCGCATAGGGCGGCAAGTACTCCGTTGCGATGTGATCCTCGGAGAGCTGGATGAACTCCCGCACCAGGCGGCTGCGGTGCGCCGGCAGCCGGTCCCAGACGATCAGCAGTGGGCCGTCGATGTGGCGCACCAAAGCCTTCAGGAAGTCGATGACCTCCAGCTCGCCGATCGCGCCGGGATAGAGCCGGAAGTAAAAGTTGCGCAACGTCAGCCCGGCCGACACCGACAGCTTGTCCCAGTTGAAGTTGAACTCCAACACCGGTGTCTCGCCGCGCGGCGCCCAGGTGCGGCAACGATGCGGCTTCTGACTCAATCCGCTTTCGTCGATGAAGACGATCGTACGTTCTTCTTTGCGGGCTTTTTTTTAATGGCCGGCCAAGTCTTGCGCTGCCAGCCGCGGATGGCCTCTTCGTTGCGCTCCCGCGCTTTGCCGACGGGCCGTTGCGGGCTCCAACCGAGCGCCCGCAGGATCTTCCAGACATGGCCCTCGTGATAGCGCACGCCGAACTCGTCTCCGATCAGACGAGCAACCCGCGGACAGCTCCACAGCGGCGTCGGGAAGCCGTGCGCCTCGGGGCCTTCCAGCAGCAACGCCTCGAGGCGTTCGAGCTGCGCGGCGTCCAACAGCGGCTTACGGCCGGCGCGGCCGGCCTGGCGCAACCCGGCTTCGCCGTCACGCCGGTATCGTCGCAGCCACTCGCTGACGCTTTGCCGCGCGACCTTCAATCGCCTCGCTGTCTCGGACTGACTACAGCCTTGCTCGACCAACCGGATCGCTTTGAAACGGCGCTTCTCCAGGGCCTCGAAATCCCGCCGTACGCCTTTTGTATTTCCCATACATACAAAGACGTACGTACCCCAAAAAGGTGTCACTTTATTTTGCGAGACTCAATAGGAGCCGGGCCGAGCAGGGCTACGCTCTCCCATCGAGATGGGGCCCCAGTTCCAACGGTCCTTCCGATTTCGTGCCCGCGTGGATTACTGCGACGCTGGTTTCGCATGAACAATCCGGCACCTGAGCGTGCTCGCCACCCCCCGACGGCCCCAGAAACCGCGCCGACGCAACGGCCCGGGCGAAAAAAATGTCATAGTTCATGACATCGCTTGTTTTCGCCAGCTAGCCGCGAAACGCTACAATTGGCCTGTCGTGGTCGGCCACACCGTCGGCCATTAGAAGATGCTCGAAAGGGTTGGCGAGGACAAAATGGGCGAGGTCTCCAAGGCTGAGGTGCACGAGTCCCACGGGTCGTTGCACTCAAGCTTTTGCTCTCCGGAGCCTTGGGCGACAAGAAAAGGAAACGCCCCGTTCACGCCTCAGTTTTTGGTTCCGTCCGTCACGGGGGCACCTGGGCTGCCTTGGCGCGCCGCCGTCCGCATCGTATCTCCGGTGGGATGCCCTAAGCGAGCAGGTTCGACACCGTGTTGCGGTTCGCCTCAATCGGCCATGTCTTAGGGCAGTTCCTCTTGTTTCTGGCAGCGGCGCTTACGGCACCCATTCTGTATGGATTGTTGACTTCGTCCGGACCGCCTGGGCCGCCGCTTCTTCGGCGTTCAGTGTCGCCTTCCCCGCCAGCTCTTTGGGACGCTGCAATGGCGTGATGGTACGGAAGGTGAATATGCCCTGAATGTCCGGCTTGCCGTCGGGTGTTCGCGGGGGAGTCCAACGGTCGGTCTCAGCCTGGGCGAGAGCGGGCGGCGTCGCCAGCGAGAGGGCGGCAATCACCGTGAACAACACGGTGAGTAATCGATCACTCATCTGAAACCTCTCCTGCTTTCTAATACCATAGCCCGCTGACACGCCGGCGGAGGGATTGCCTGACGATGGGTAGAGCGGCCATCCATGCCCGCGGCGGCGGACATAACGTCGGCTTCATGTTCGCTACACTGGACTCGCATGACGCGGAATGCCGCTTGTTCCATCGCCGCCCGCGGACCAGCCTTGGTCGTCTGTTTGCTGTCGGCGGCTTGCGGCCCGACGACGGGCGGCAAGCTGACCGTTCCGGAGGGGTTTGCGATCGAGCTCGCCGCCGGGCCGCCGCTGGTCGAGCGCCCCATGATCGTCGACATGGACGAGCAGGGACGTCTTTACGTCGCTGAATCTTCCGGTTCGAACGATCCGGTGCAACAGCAACTGGCCGAGAAGCCGCACAGTATCTTGCGGCTCGAAGACGTCGACGGCGACGGGCGCTTCGATCGCCGGGTCGTCTTCGCCGACCGAATGATGCTTCCCGAGGGCGTTCTGTGGCACGACGGCTCGCTCTATGTCGCCGCGCCGCCGGTGATCTGGAAGCTGACCGACAGCGACGGCGACGGGAGGGCCGATCAGCGGGAAGAGTGGTTTGACGCCAAGACGTTGACCAACTGCGCCAACGATCTGCACGGCCCCTATCTCGGCCCCGATGGTTGGATCTATTGGACCAAAGGCGCCTTCGCCGAGCAGACTTACGAGCGTCCCGGACGCCGGCCGTTGATCACGAAGGCCGCTCACGTCTTTCGGCGGCGGCCCGAGGGCGGTCCGGTCGAGGCCGTGTTGACTGGCGGCATGGACAACCCGGTGGAAGTCGCCTTCACGCCCGAGGGCGAGCGACTGCTGACCTCGACCTTCCTTCAGCATCCGCAATTGGGGCGGCGCGACGGGATTCTGCACGCGGTCTACGGCGGCGTCTATGGGAAAGTCCACGGCGTAACCGATAGCCATCCGATGACGGGGGGCTACTTGTCGGCGATGACCCATTTGGGTCCGGCGGCGCCGGTTGGTTTGGCGCGTTACCGCTCGTCGGTTTTCGGGGACGACTATCGCAACAATCTCTTCGCGACATTGTTCAACATGCACAAAGTCACGCGGCACGTCCTGAAGCCGAGGGGCGCGACTTACGAGACCGAGGACTCTGATTTTCTGGTTTCCGACAGTTCGGACTTTCACCCGACCGATGTGATGGAAGACGCCGACGGGAGCTTGTTGATCGTCGACACCGGCGCTTGGTACAAGCTGTGTTGCCCGACGTCGCAACTGTCGAAGCCCGACTTGCCGGGGGCGATCTATCGCGTGAGGCGACGGGATGCGCCGATAGTTCGCGATCCGCGCGGCGCCGAGCTTGGGTGGGAAGCCGCGACGGCCGGAGAGCTGACGGCACGGTTGGCGGACGAGCGTCCGTTTGTCCGCAAGCGCGCGACGGCAGTCTTGGCGAAGAAGGGCGAGGCGGCGGTCTCGGCCCTCAACGAGGTCTTGCTGTCAGGCGCTGGGACCCAGGCACGTCGGAACGCGGTATGGGCGTTGACGCGCATTCCAGGCGCGGCGGCGCGGGAGGGAGTGCGCCGAGCCTTGGCTGATTCCGACCCAAGCGTGAGGCAGGCGGCTGCGCATTCGATCAGCGTTTGGCGCGATCTTCAGGCCGTGGAGGCTCTTCTTGCGGAGCTCGGAGACGGCGAAGACGCATTGAAGCGGGTGAGCGCGGAGGCTCTCGGGCGCCTAGGCGACCCCAAAGCCGTACCGGACCTGCTCGAGGCCGCCGCGGCCGCGACAGACGAGGTGCTGACGCATTCGCTGATCTATGCTTTGATCGAAATCGGCGATCCGCGGGCGACGAGATCGGGGCTCCGAAGCCGGTCGCCGCGAACTCAGCGGGCGGCGTTGTTGGCGCTCGATCAGATGGAGCAACGCTCACTCGTCCCCGCGACGGTGGTTGCGCTGTTGACGTCAGCCGATTCCGATCTTGGCGAAGCCGCGGAGTGGATCGCCGGGCGGCACCCGGAATGGGGCGGTGCGCTATCCGGTTACTTTCGCCGTCGTCTGGGGAGCTTGCGAGCGGGCGAGGAGACCGCGTTCGAGCAACAGTTCGGCGGATTCATGAGCGATCCGGCGATTCAACAACTGGCGGCGGATGTGGTTACCGGGTCGGGTGCAAAACGGGCGCGCTTGTCGGTTTTGCGGGTCATGGCGGCGGCGGCTCCCGATGAAACGCCGGCGGGTTGGCCGCGAGCGCTGGCGGCGGCGCTTGCTTCGCCGGACCGCGAAGTCTCGGCGGCGGCGGTTAGGGCGGCGCGGAAGCTGCCCGGCGAGGAGTTGGGCGAAGCGCTCACGGCCGCGCTTAAGCGGGTGGCGCGTGACGAGGGGGCAAGCGATAGAGCTCGTGTGGAGGCGCTCGAAGCGACGGCGGAAAGCTTCGGGCCACCTTCTTTCGAGTTGTTTGACTTTTTGGTGGCGCGAGTGCTACCGGACGCTCGGGTCGAGGTCCGTGCGTCGGCGGCGCGGGCGGTGGCCGCGGTTTCGCTGAGTCGGGAGCAGCTCGGGAAGCTCGTCGGCGTATTGGGGAGGGTCGGCCCGATGGAGTTGCCGTTGCTGATCGAGGCCTTCGCGGTGGGCGGGGACGAGGATCTGGGACGGCAATGGGTCGAGGCGCTGGCCGACGCGCGGGGCCTGGCGAATCTGCGAGCGGATATCATCGAGCGGGTTGCCGCGGCGTACCCGGCATCGGTTCAAGAGGCGGCGCGTGGCTTGCGGGCTTCCGACGGCGACGACCGCGACGCTCAGCGGCGTCGCTTGGAGCAATTGTTGACATCGCTCGAGCCCGGGGACATCCGGCGGGGTCAGGCCGTGTTCAACAGTTCGGAAGCGGCCTGTTCCTCGTGCCATACGATCGGCTACGAAGGCGGGCGGACGGGCCCGGACTTGACGAGGATCGGGGAGATTCGCGACGAACGCGATCTACTCGAGTCGCTCGTTTTCCCGAGCGCAAGCTTCGTGCGCAGCTACGAACCACTCGTTGTCGTGACCGCCGACGAGACTTACAACGGCGTGCCGCTCGAGACATCGGAAACCCACATGCTGCTCGCGACCGGCGCCGAGGAGCAGGTGCGCATTGCGCGATCGCGGATTGAAGAGGTGCGGCCGGGAACGGTGTCGGTGATGCCGTCGGGGATGGACGAGCAGCTGAGCGAGCGGGAGTTGGCTGATCTGCTGGCGTTCTTGAAGGCGACGCGCTGGGGTCCGGGTTAGGAACCGGAACGGGGGGGCTCCCAAACAGGAACGGAAATCTTTCCCATCGCTCGGGCCCTCGTCCAGGTTGACATGGGCGATCTCGCGGGCGGCATCCACCGTGAGGTCGTGAAGCCGGAGGGTCAAGTCGCTCTGTTCGGAGTGAGCCAAATAGGCGATGTACCTGCCATTGGGGGAAACTACCACGTTCGGCCAGAATTCCGTAGGAAGCAGCCCCGCCGGAGCGATGGAGTATCGGCGCAGGGGCGGCGTTCGAGACGGCTCCTCGGGTCGGAGGCTGAAGAAGAGCACGACGGCGGTGATTGCGAAGGCTGCTACCAGGGCGATCAGAGCCCAGCGCTGCCGGCGGATGGTCCGTTGCGGGCCTGCCTTCGGTGGGGAACTGTCGGCCAGGCTCGTCTGTGAGTCGGCGCCCGTACCTTCTACCGGTGCCAGGAATTTGTACCCCCTCCCCGGCAGCGTTTCCACAAAGCGTGGACTGGAAGCGGAATCCCCCAGCGCCTCACGGATCTTGTTGATCGCTGTGTTCAGGCTGTGTTCGAAGTCAACGTGGGTGTCGGGCCAGACCTTCTCCTGGAGCTCTTCGCGAGTGACAGCGCGGCCCGGCTTTTCCAGCAGCAGCGCCAAGGCCCGAAACGGCTGCTCCTGCAACCGCACCCGCAGCCCCCTCTTGCGCAACTGCCCCGCTTCGAGATCCACCTCGAAGACACCGAAGCGAACGACTCTGGGGCGATCTGATTCCACGACTCCCTCGACACCCAGATTCTACCGCCGAAAGATAGCTGGCGAGAACAATCGATGCCACCAACAATCCGATGAGAGTCTCGCTAGCCGCCTGATGAGGCTCGATTTCGGTCCGCTCGCGGCCCACGCCAGCGAGGCTCTGACCCTCGATCGTTGAGTGGGAAACTATTTATCAACAGCCATTCTAGCCTGGCATCCGCTCCCAGAGCGTTCCCAGACGACCCGGGACAAACTCCTTTCGCCTCGCCGTCCCCGCCGGCGGCCCGGTGCGTCATAATACCCCCCGCCGGCAACACGAGGACGTCGGCAGTGAGGCGGAGGATTTGCCCGGTTTCGTCGTTCTGACGTCGGAAGGCGGCGCGCAGGCGCAGCCGATCGCCGCGCGGCAATGGCATTCGGGCTTTCTGCCGAGCATTTATCAGGGCGTCAAATTTAACTCGTCGGGCGATCCGGTCAACTACGTCCGCAACCCCGCCGGTGTGAATCGCCAGATGCAGGGTGAGTTGATCGACGCGGTCGGCAAGCTCAACCTTATCCAAAGTACTTGGATGGACGATCCGGAAATAGCGACTCGAATCGCGCAGTACGAGCTGGCTTTCCGGATGCAGATGAGTGTCCCCGACCTGGTCGATTTCTCGAACGAACCGCAACACATTCTCGATATGTACGGCGCGAAAGGCGGCGGCGGGACGTTTGCGTCGAATTGTCTTCTGGCCCGGCGATTGGCCGAGCGGGGCGTGCGCTTCATTCACAGTTCTCACGTAGTGGGTGCTTAGTCGCACCCGCCGAGGGTCCGGCTCAACGTCGGCCTCGGGGCCGCACCCGCAGCGCACTGGGACGGAAGAGCGCCGGAAAGTCGTAGCCTGTCCCCGACTTTCTCCGACTTTCTCGTCGCCCAAGGTGTGGACCGACGAAGACGCTAGGTCCGCGCTACAAGATGGCCATCAATGTTTCGGTAATTGCGCCACACCTCCCGGACCCTCGCCACTGAGTTGTATTGCGTTGAGGTCGTCACTCACAATCAGCAACACAGCATCCCGTTCCTTGGAATCGGTAGGAAACAAGAGGGAATCGTACTTACCGTTGAGCCATCGCGACCCCATACTGAGACATAATTTACTCAAGAATGGGTCATTGCGTGAGCTTTCCGGGTCAGCTGTTTTGAAATACTCCACGGTGTCGGCTAGAGCGTCCGAGTAAAGTTGTAACGGGTGCGGCAAAGCAGTTTCAGAGTAAAGAGATTGATGCGATTTATCAAACACTAGTGACGCGTAGAGCATGCCAAGCAGATCCCCCAGAGTTTCATCGACAACGCCTCGAGCCTTGAGTTCTAAGAACACACTCATCCCTGCCTTGAACGTCTTGACGAGGCCTATGTTCATCTCGCGCTGAGGCTGTGGAGAGTATTCCCTGGAAAAATTGCCGTAATCATTATAAATAAATCTTGAGTTGAGGTTGGACGCCGCAGATATGATGCTTGATTCGCGCCGAAAGATCAGGGAGTTGCGGTCCGTTGTTGGCGAAATATGCGCCCCCTTGCCCGTGCCATCGTAATCCGTAAACAACGGCTCTTCGAAGAGGATCGCACTGTGTATTCTACATTGATCTGAAAGCAGACTTCTAAACAATGACCGGTAGGCGTGCTTAACGAGAGAGTCGGCGTCTAACAACTCGATGCCCAGGAGGGCGTTTGCCGCCACCCAGTCGCCCCTGCCCATCGGACCTACTGCCATGGCCAGTAAGATTACATTCTTCCCCCGCAAGTGATCAGTTTCACCCGGCGGCAGAAGGCCGAACCTAGGCAGATCACCGAAGGTCAGATCGGCGAGTACGCGAGGATTTACCATTTCCGGTCGTGGCGGCTCGTCTCGGTGCTGAAGGTCTGAAGGAGAGCAACTCAGCAGGCTAAAGCTCAGGAGTATCGATGGGAGCGCCGGGAAGTGGCGCAAAGCAGAAGGCTGTTGTGGAGTCAGCATGCCTAATCCACTCCCAAGAGCATATCAAAACTGCTAAATTCGTCGATGGAATCTTGAGACAAACGGGGGAAGAGACAGGGAAAAAACAGGAAAGAGTTCGTCGGCCGGAATGGCTTTGCCGTCGAGTTCG
The DNA here is from genome assembly GCA_965238125.1 of Bryobacterales bacterium. Lineage (GTDB taxonomy): Bacteria > Acidobacteriota > Terriglobia > Bryobacterales > UBA6623 > UBA6623. The sequence goes on from OZ250179.1 coordinate 4,836,918, forward strand.
AGTTTCCCTTCGGGTGCCGAGGCGACGATATCGACCTTGCTCTCCTTGAGCGCCGCGCCGTCGACGGGGCGCATGATCTTGCCTTCGGCGAGAAGATCAGGCGCCGCCGCCGCAGTCGCCATGATGGCGAGTCCCAGAAGGAGGGGCGCGCTGCGGGGGGTGATTCGCGGTCGGTGCGCAGGGGTTCGGGTTCGATTGGCCGGGGTGCGGCGGGGTGGGGAGCCCCGGGAGTTGGGATGGGCAGGTCTGGAGACCATCATGAACAAGGTCTTCCATCTGCACCCCTGAGGGGGTAGCGAGCGGGGGACCCCCGCTCGCCGGGCCCCATCCAGCAGCTCTTTGACCTGGAATGGTCTCCTGTTCGGCGAGGCACAACAGCTTCTTGCGTAGGGGAAACCCGAGGAGTGACGGGATCGATCATATCGAGTCCTCGCCTTCCCGATAGATCCTCCCTTGTCGGCAAGGGTTGATTCAGGCGGCTAATCAGGCACGTTCGAGCGTCTTCGTCGTTACCTGGTGGGAACAATCGATGTCATGAACTATGACATTTTTTCGTCCTCAGGTGCCTGAGACGGCCCGGGTTGCCGTCAGACGGACCCCCTGTTGAGGGATTCCTCAACGCCCATTCTTGAGTGGGAAATCATTTCTCGACATCTATCTCTCCACGGTGTCCGGGGTTGCGGAACGCCACGGCGAGTTACACGAAGGCGACCTCAAGGGTGAACATCCGTTCGACGTGAACCGTGGCGGCCTTCTGCGCAACCCAGGGCATCGCCCAAGCCGCAGAATCTGCTGGTCGATCTCTATGTCACCGATCATCTGCTCTACTGCCTGCTGCAATACGGCGCGTGTCCGAAGAGATTCAGGGCAACGGTCAAACCATTACTAGTTCAGATTCAGCCGGCATTTCGTCCCACGTTCGGCCTTCGAGAGTGCGACCGGTCCTCTTTTTCTGGACGCGGCCCAATTGCTTAAAGAAGAATGCCACACCCGCTTTCAGGCACTGATCGCGGATGTCAGTCACCCACTCGGGCTCCATTGGGCGCGCTCCCGGTCCCGACTCGCCGCCGACGATGACCCAGTCAATGCCCCTCAGGTGCAGTTTCCCAACTGGACCGATCAAGGGCTCAATGGACAAGAACTTCACATTGGCAGCAGGCTTTCGGAGGTGGGCGATTCGGTAGGCGTACTTCTGGTTTTCACCCGGATTTCCACTTTAGTTTCGGTTCTGCTAACCATCGGGTGGACTCGGACGCCTTTATTTATGCGGGCTTGAAAGCACTCAAGGCGCTGAGGAGATCAACACCCAATGGGTGAAAAAGAAAACAAACCGTTTCAGCTCACCTTCAATGGATTTCTCAAGGTCGATTTCCAAGGATCGCGAGTCACCTCGGATGGCGGGCTGATTCTCATTCGCGAACTGGACGAACGACTCGGACTAGGCAAGCTGATAGACGAGCATCTGACGGATTCGCGGCAAGGCTCGAACAAGAAGTTCCCGTTCGTCGATCTGCTGCGACAGTCGGTCTACTCCCGCTTGGCGGGCTACGAGGATCTCAACGACGCCGTTCGTGTCTCCGCCGATCCAACCTTTCGGCTGATTGGCTCGAAGAAGAACTGGGATCGCGGCGCGGCGCTGACCTCCCGGCTGCAGAGCTTCGAGACCGCCATGCTCGCCGGCGACGAGAATCTGATCGGGCTGATGGCGGTGAACCGCGAGTTGATCGCGCAAGCCGAGGCCGGTGATGACTCCGCGTGCGTCGTGCTGGACATGGACTCTACCGAGAGCCCCGTCCACGGCCGGCAGGAAGGCAGCGCCTACAACGGCCACTTCGAGTCGGTCTGCTACCACCCACTGTTGCTGTTCAACCAGCACGGCGATTGCTTGGCGGCAAAGTTGCGACCGGGCAACGTGTCCAGCGCCGAGGACTGGGACGAGCTGCTGCTGCCGGAAATCGAACGCCAACAGGCGGAGGGCAAACAGGTGACGTTCCGGGCCGATGCCGCCTTCGCCAAGCCGGATATTTACGAGACGTTGGAGGAGCGCGGCGTGGACTACGTGATTCGCATCCCGGCCAACAAGAGCCTGGAGCTGGAGATCGAAGATATCCTGTTTCGTCCGCCGGGCAGGCCGAGCGCAAAGCCCCTGGTGCGCTACAGGAGCTTTCGGTATCAGGCCGCGAGCTGGTCGAAGTCCCGGCGGGTTGTTGCGAAGGTCGAGCATCACCAAGGTGAGTTGTTTCCTCGCGTCGGTTTCATCGTCACGAGCATGGCCTTGCCGAGCCGCTCGCTGGTGCGGTTCTACAACAAGCGCGGCACGGCGGAGCAGTGGATCAAGGAAGGCAAACAAGCGACGCATTGGACAAGGCTGTCATGCCATCGGTTCCGGGCCAACGAAGTGCGACTGCAACTCAGCGTGCTGGCCTATAACCTGGGGAACCTATGGCGGAGGCTCGGGCTGCCGCAACGGATCAAGAGCTGGTCGCTGACGAGCTTGCAACAGCGCCTGATGAAGACGGGCGGTAGGCTGGTCAAGCATGCGCGGTACTATTGGCTGCTGTTGGCCGAAGGACATCTGAACCGGCGGCTGTTCGGCGACATGCTGCATAGGATCTGGGCGCTGCCTGTGCCGGGTGGGTAGCGTTGCCCGGGCGAGGATCAACAGTTTTTGGCTCCAAAAAGGTTTCGCAGGGAGCAGTGTCGGCCGGAGCGCCGTTCAGTCCGCTCAATCAACGTCTGTGAGCGGACGGACGAGCCCTGGCGCCTACCGGCGGAGGTGATGTGCAGGGTTCAGCGCGAAAAGACGTGGTATTCGGCGCAGCGGGGGTGTATCCTGTGACCGTGCCAGGGCCAAAATGGAAATCCTGGTTTCAATGCTAACGCCCATCCAGATGTTGGGAGCCCAGACCAGCTTCGGGCTCAACTCTTCAATCCTCTCTGCTCGCTTCGTCAGCACCTGGAACTGGTGCCAATGAGCCCGACGCATCACGCCGCGGCAACAACCGCTTCATCAACAACCACCAGGCGCACGATCCACAGAAGTTTGCTCTCGACATCGTTCGCCTCAACCTGTTCGGTAATCGGGCTTCCGGCCTCGCACCCGACGAGCCCGAGCGATACGCAATCTTTGGAGATACCGTCTACAGCCCTTGCTCGGGCCGGGTGATTCGAGTGGTGGATGGGTTGCCGGACCTCCACCCGCCTGAGCGGGACACGGACAACTTAGCAGGGAACCACGTCGTGCTCGCTTGCGCGGACCGACGCCGTTGTGGAGCTGTCCGCGGGTGGCTCGTCTGATCCGAGACGAGTTCGGCGTGCGCTATCACGAGGGCCATGTCTGGAAGATCCTGCGGGCGCTCGGCTGGAGCCCGCAACGCCCGGTCGGCAAAGCCCGCGAGCGCAACGAAGAGGCCATCCGCGACTGGAAGTGCAAGAGGTGGCCGGCCATTAAAAAAAAGCCCGCAAACAAGACCGCACGATCGTCTTCATCGACGAAAGCGGATGGAGTCAGAAGCCGCATCGTTGCCGCACCTGGGCGCCGCGCGGCGAGACGCCGCTGCTGGAGTTCAACTTCAATTGGCAGAAGCTTTCGGTGTCGGCCGGGTTGACGTTGCGCAACTTTTACTTTCGGCTCTATCCCGGCGCGATTGGCGAGTTGGAGGTCATCGACTTTCTGAAGGCCTTGGTTCGCCACATGGACGGCCCGTTGATGATCGTCTGGGACCGCTTGCCGGCGCATCGCAGTCGGATGGTGCGAGAGTTCATTGAACTCTCGCAAGGCCATATCGTGACGGAGTATTTGCCGGCGTATGCGCCGGAGCTGAATCCGGTGGAATACATCTGGGCGTACTGGAAACAGCACGAGTTGCCGAACGTCTGTCCGAAGGACTACTGGGAACTCGACGAACGTGCCCGCAAAACGCTGCGGCGCATGCGCCGCAAACCGCGCTTGATTACCGCTTTCTGGAAACAGTCTTCTCTTTGTCTCGATTGACAGGATATTATGCGAGACTCAATAATGGCGGCTCTGGCGGTTTGGACGTATACGGAGTCGTCCGCCCGCTTCATCTTCGGTGACTCGTTGGGGGATCCGGTGGCGGACAAAATCATAGTGCTGCTACGCGGCCGGACGGACGGCATGACGCGAAACGACATCGTGCGGTGCTTTAGCGGCCACAGGGGGAAAGATCAACTGGACAGGGCGCTTGACCTGCTTCTTCGGTTGGGGCGCGTGAAACGGGAGACGGTCGAAACCGGCGGTCGGCCGGCGGAAACTTGGTTCGCTGTTGCGACATAAGCGATATAAGCGACATAAGGGTCAACAGAAGAGGAAAACGCGGATCTTAAGTCGCTTATATCGCTTATGTCGCATGCCTCAGGGGTGACAAAATGAACTACCTGGAGATCGCTCACCAAGCGTTATCTGAGCATCGTGCGAAGGCTCCGGTTGTCTCCGCGGCGGCATCCGACCCATCAACGGTGCCGGACACGACGACCCTGATCGCCGCCGTGGCCACGTTGAACCGCGAAGGCGTCCGGCGTTTCCAACTCGACGGCATCGCGACGATCGGCATCTGGAAAGACGCCGACACAGTGGATGTCCGGGCCACAATCGGCGCCCTCTACCCCCAGGGCATTCAGGTAGTGCACCTGGACGACGACCGCGTGCCGGGCAAGTACAAGGTCCGGAAACCGAAACAGATCACGGAGCGCGAGACTGCGGACGAGCCCCGAATCTCCTGGCACGAGTGGAAGGCTCGCATGTTGAATGAGATCTTCGAGACGCAAGGGGCGACCGGGCGGTCGTCGAACATCACGGCGGAGGATGTGCGGCGCGGGGAAGCTGCAAAAAGGGAGGGTGGTACCCAGGCAAGGAATCTCCGACTTGAAGCAAGGGATAGGGGAGATGACAGACTCGACTCGAATCGGTTCTAATAGAGCCGTCGGTAAGCGGCTCCTGACGACGAGGGAGACTGCGGAGTATCTGGGTCTGGCGGAAGAAACCGTCTACAAAAAGGCCCGGCTGCGAGAGCTTCCCTCCGTCAAGGTCGGTCGATCGTTGCGGTTCGATCTGCAAGCTCTTGAGCGCTATGTCGAACAACACACGATCAAAACCTTTGATTGAAAGGAGACCGCTACAAATGTCTATTCACAAGTTAGGAGATCAGCAATGGAAAGTACGTTGGAGAGAAGCCGGGCATCACCGCAGCCTGACGGTCTACGGGCCGCGCGAGCTGGCCAAGAAGATCGAGCGGAAAAGGATGTCGGCCCGCGATGAGAACCGCCATCTCGACATCAAGAAGGAGGTTCACTTTCGGATGTCGGAACTGATCGACCGGTACGAGCAGCAGTACGGCAAAAAGAAGAAGTCCTACAGCCGGGAGAGAAGCATTTTGACCAGGATTTCCATTTTGGCCCTGGCACGGTCACAGGATACACCCCCGCTGCGCCGAATACCACGTCTTTTCGCGCTGAACCCTGCACATCACCTCCGCCGGTAGGCGCCAGGGCTCGTCCGTCCGCTCACAGACGTTGATTGAGCGGACTGAACGGCGCTCCGGCCGACACTGCTCCCTGCGAAACCTTTTTGGAGCCAAAAACTGTTGATCCTCGCCCGGGCAACGCTACCCACCCGGCACAGGCAGCGCCCAGATCCTATGCAGCATGTCACCGAACAGCCGCCGGTTCAGATGCCCCTCCGCCAGCAGCAACCAGTAGTAGCGAGCATGCTTGACCAGCCGACCGCCGGTCTTCATCAACCTGTGTTGCAAACTCGTTAGCGACCAGCTTTTGATTCGCTGCGGCAGCCCTAGCCGCCGCCACAGGTTGCCCAGGTTGTAGGCCAGCACGCTGAGTTGCAGCCGTACCTCGTTGGCTCGGAAGCGGTGACACGACAAGCGGGTCCAGTGCGTGGCCTGTTTGCCTTCCTTGATCCACTGCTCCGCCGTGCCGCGCTTGTTGTAGAACCGTACGACCGAGCGGCTCGGCAAGCTCATGCTCGTCACGACAAATCCGACGCGCGGGAATAGTTCGCCCTGGTGATGCTCGACCTTGGCGACAACTCGCCTTGCCTTCGACCAGCTCTCGGCCTGATAGCGAAAACTCTTGTAGCGCACTAGGGGCTTGGCGTTCGGCCTGCCCGGTGGCCGAAACAGGATGTCCTCGATCTCCAGCTCCAGGCTCTTGTTCGCCGGGATGCGAATCACGTAGTCCACGCCGCGCTCCTCCATCGCCTCGTAGATCTCGGGCTTGGCGAAGGCGGCGTCGGCGCGGAACGTCACCTGTTTGCCCTCCGCCTGTTGTCGTTCGATCTCCGGCAGTAGCAGCTCGTCCCAGTCCTCGGCGCTGTGCACGTTGCCGGGACGCAGCTTCGCGCCTAGGCAGTCGCCGTGCTGGTTGAACAGCAACAGCGGGTGATAGCAGAGGGACTCAAAATGGCCGTTGTAGGCACTGCCTTCCTGTTGGCCGTGGACGGGGCTCTCCGTGGAGTCCATGTCGAGCACCACGCGGTCTGAACCGTCGGAAGCTTCGGCTTGCGCGACCAGCTCCCGGTTCACTGCCATCAGCCCCAGCAAGTTCTCTTCGCTCGCCAGCATCTCCGTCTCGAAGCCATGCAGCGTCGAGGTCAAGGCTGCTCCGCGATCCCAGTTCCTCTTCGAGCCGATCAAGCGAAAGGTCGGATCGGCGGATACTCGAACGGCGTCATTGAGGTCCTCGTAGCCAGCGAGTCGGCTGTAGACCGACTGCCGCAGCAGATCGGCCAGCGGGAACTTCTTGTTCAAGCCTTGTCGCGAGTCGCTGAGATGCTCGTCGATCAGCTTCCCGAGTCCGAGTCGTTCATCCAGTTCGCGAACGAGAATCAGACCGCCATCCGAGGTGACTCGCGATCCTTGGAAATCGACTTTGAGAAATCCATTGAACGTGAGCTGAAACGGCTTGTTTTCTTTTTCACCCATCGGGTGTTGACCTCCATGGCGTCCTTATCGGGCTCTAGCCCCTATCAATAAAGACGCTGAAGGTCGCTGGATGGTCTGAAGCTCATACATCAAATTGAAAATGCGGGTTTGAAGGGGATTCGCAAGACCTTTCGGGGCCGGTTTGTGAGGGAAGTGGATGGCGCCGCCGTGGAGCGCTGGTATCACGACCTGACAGTCGTACAGGGTCTCTCGGCCGGGACGGCGGTGAGGCACTTCAATGTCTTACACCACATGCTGGGCGGGCAGCTACTGTGTGGACCAAAGACACCGGTCTTATCCGGAATCCGGCCGACGAGATAGAAATACGGCGACCGGATGATCAGCGTGATCGCTTTCTGTTGGCGGAAGAGCTTCCCCGCCTCAAGAAGGCTTTGGACGGGGAAGCTTTCGGACCGCACGGTGGCGACGAGTCGCCGTCCGCGCGGGTCATCAGTTGGGATCACTACCGGATGCGGCTGATCGTTCTCGCGGCTTTGACCACGGGGATGAGGCTGGGTGAAATCTTTGCCCTGTACTGGAGTGACCTTGACTACGGACAGGGGTTGATCGCCGTTCGGTCGCACTTGAAGAACGGCAAGACACGCTATGTCCCAATGTCAACGGAGTTGGCTGAGGAGTTTCGGCGCTTCCCACAGGTGTTTGGAGAAGAGCGGATCTTTCCTCCCAAGCCTGGGGCGAAGAGTGGACGGCAGCGAGTGGACCGCAGCTTCAAGAGTGCTTTGAAGACGGCGGGAATCGAGAATTTCCGGTTCCACGACCTGCGCCACACTTTCGCGTCTTGGTACATGATGAACGGCGGGGACTTGTACGCACTCGCCAAGATTCTGGGCCACGCCAACATCAAGATGACCGAGCGGTACGCGAAACTAGCCAAGCAACACATCGCCAGGACCGGCAACACGGCCCGCGAGATGTGGCGCATGATGGAGAAAAGCAAGGGAGAAGGCTCGGAGCGGGTGGGCTGAGCCTTCTGAAATGTACCCTTATTGTTCCCCGCCTAAGTGGAATGGTTCCTGGTGGCTCGTAAGTTGTTGAAAACTTGGTGGCCAGGGACGGAATTGAACCGCCGACGCCGGCCTTTTCAGGGCCGCGCTCTACCAACTGAGCTACCTGGCCGAAGTTTCCTCATTGTAGGTTCCGTCCCGGAAACTGTCAAACTTCCGAACCCCCCCGCTCCGTACCGCGATCGGCGGTGTGGGCCGCGCCAGGGCCGAGGCTACATCGCCCCGCAAACTTGCTCGTAGTAGGCCTCGTATTGCGGAATGATCCGAGACGCCGAATAGCGCGTTTCGGCCGAACGCCGCGCCGCCTCTCCGAAAGCGCGTTCCTTTTCCGCATCCCCGAAAAGCGAAAGCGCCGCCCGGGCCATCGCGTCCACATCCCCGACGGGAACCAGAAAACCGTTGCTACCCGGGTCAATCACCTCCGGCAGGCCTCCGACATCCGAGGCGATCGTCGGCACGCCGCACGCGGCGGCCTCGAGCGCCGCCAACCCGAAGCCCTCCATCTCGCTCGGCAGCAGCGACAAGTCGGCGATTGCGAGCAAGGGTGCGACGGAAAGCTGCTTGCCGACGAAAATAACCCGCTCTTCCACGCCTAGTTCGCGAGCCAGCGCCTGCGCCGGGCCGCGATCCGGTCCGTCGCCGACCATCAACAGCCGGCTCGGCGTCTCGCGGTTCACCTCGGCCAATACCCGCACGCAATCGAGAATGCGCTTGACCGGACGAAAGTTCGACACATGAACCAGCAATTTTTCGTCCGGCGCCGCGTATCGCTCGCGCAGTTCCGCATCCGGGTCCGGGCGATAGATCTCGCAGTTGACGAAGTTGGGGATCACCCGAATCTCCTTGTCCGTCGAAAAGACCCGCCGCGTTTCCTCGCGAAGATATTCGCTGATGGTCGTCACGCCCGGGCTCTGCTCAATCGACAGTTTCGTAATCGGCAGGAACGAGGGGTCCGAGCCGACGAGCGTAACGTCGGTCCCATGGAGCGTTGTGACGAAAGGAATTTTGCCGTCGAGAATGCGACTCGCCAACCAGGCGCTGATCGAGTGCGGAATCGCATAGTGCACGTGCAGCAAGTCGAGTTTTTCCGCTGCCGCGGTTTCCGCCATGCGCGACGCCAGGGCCAGGCTGTAGGGCGGGTATTGAAACAGCGGATAGTCGCTGACCTCGACCTCGTGGTAGTGAATCCGCGGCAAGTCGCCCGTCAGGCGAATCGGATTAGCGTAGGTGATGAAGTGAACTTCATGCCCCCGCGACGAAAGCTCCATCCCTAATTCCGTCGCGACAATGCCGCTGCCGCCGTAGGTCGGGTAACACGTAATGCCGATTTTCAAACCCTATTATCTCCGCGCGGGCCGCCCTGAACCGAGGGCCGCGTCATTGGCGAGCGCTCCGCCGCCCGCACTCTCCCAAGATACAATGAAACTCTCGCTCGCCATGCCGCCCGCTCATGTCCGATATCTCCTCGCCGCCGTCCTCCGCTCCCGTCGACACCGCTATCGTCGGTGCGGGGCCGACGGGGCTTTCCTGCGCCATTGAAATCACCAAGCGCAACCGCTCGGTCGTCGTGTTCGATAAAGGCTGTCTGGTCAACTCGCTCTACAACTACCCGACGAATCTGACTTTCTTCACCACCCCGGAGCTACTCGAGATCGGCGATTTGCCGATGACCGCTGTCCGCGAAAAACCGACGCGCGGGGAGGCGCTCAAATATTATCGCCGCGCCGCCGAGCATTATCATTTGCCGGTCCGCCAATACGAAAAGGTCACCGAGATCGCGGGCATCGACGGCGATTTTCAGGTTCGCACCATCGACCGTCGTGGGCGCGAGGCCTGCCGACAGGCGCGCAAAGTCATCATCGCCACCGGTTATTACGACCTGCCGGTCAAGATGAACGTGCCCGGCGAAGACCTCGACAAGGTGTTGCACTACTATCGCGAGCCGCACCCTTTTTATGACTGTGACGTTGCGGTGATCGGGGCAAAGAACTCCGCCGCGATTACGGCGCTCGAGCTCTATCGTTGCGGCGCGCGCGTCACGCTCATCCATCGAGGCAAAGAACTGAGCAACAAGATCAAGTACTGGATTCTGCCCGATATCGAGAATCGCCTCAAGAACAAAGAAATCGCCCATTACCCCGAATCCGAGGTCGAGCGCATCACCGAGGACACGATTCAAATCCGCACGCCCGTGGGCGAAGAAACTCTGCCCAACGATTTCGTCCTGGCCATGACCGGATACAGTCCCGATATCGAGTTCTTGCGCCGAACCGGCATTGTCTTCGACTCCGAGACGCAGCGACCGCGTACCAACCCGGAAACGCTTGAAAGCGACCGGCCCGGCATCTATCTCGCCGGCGTCATTGTCGCCGGCATGCACACCAGCGAGATCTTCATTGAAAACGGCCGCTTTCACGGCTGTCAAATCGCCCGCGATATCGACGCTGGGCTGGGCGTCCCGGCTTCCGACTCAGTGTAGAATACGCTCTGGGCGGCGCAGCCGGCCGGATCTGTCGCCCTAAGCACTTAGCCGCCCCTGCTCGTATTTTGTTTACAAGATGCAGGCAATATGACGGTCGTACTATTGAGTCTCGCAAAATAGAGTGACACTTTTTGGTGTTGCCGTACGTATTCTTATGTATGGGAACACCGAAAGGAAAGCGCCGCGATTTCGAAGCATTGGAGAAACGCCGTTTCGAAGCGATGCGTTTGCTCGATGAAGGACTCAATCAGTCCGAAACCGCCAGGCGTCTGACAGTCGCCCGCCAAACCGTCAGTGAGTGGCGACGACAGTACCTGGCGCAAGGCGAGGCCGGGCTGCGCAAGGCCGGCCGCGCCGGCCGCAAGCCGCTATTAGACGCCACGCAGCTCGAACGCCTGGAGATCCTGCTGCTCGAAGGCCCCGAGGCGCACGGCTTCCCGACGCCGTTGTGGAGCTGTCCGCGGGTGGCTCGTCTGATCCGAGACGAGTTCGGCGTGCGCTATCACGAGGGCCATGTCTGGAAGATCCTGCGGGCGCTCGGCTGGAGCCCGCAACGCCCGGTCGGCAAAGCCCGCGAGCGCAACGAAGAGGCCATCCGCGACTGGAAGTGCAAGAGGTGGCCGGCCATTAAAAAAAAGCCCGCAAACAAGACCGCACGATCGTCTTCATCGACGAAAGCGGATGGAGTCAGAAGCCGCATCGTTGCCGCACCTGGGCGCCGCGCGGCGAGACGCCGCTGCTGGAGTTCAACTTCAATTGGCAGAAGCTTTCGGTGTCGGCCGGGTTGACGTTGCGCAACTTTTACTTTCGGCTCTATCCCGGCGCGATTGGCGAGTTGGAGGTCATCGACTTTCTGAAGGCCTTGGTTCGCCACATGGACGGCCCGTTGATGATCGTCTGGGACCGCTTGCCGGCGCATCGCAGTCGGATGGTGCGAGAGTTCATTGAACTCTCGCAAGGCCATATCGTGACGGAGTATTTGCCGGCGTATGCGCCGGAGCTGAATCCGGTGGAATACATCTGGGCGTACTGGAAACAGCACGAGTTGCCGAACGTCTGTCCGAAGGACTACTGGGAACTCGACGAACGTGCCCGCAAAACGCTGTGGCGCATGCGCCGCAAACCGCGCTTGATTACCGCTTTCTGGAAACAGTCTTCTCTTTGTCTCGATTGACAGGATATTATGCGAGACTCAATAAGCCATTGCACTGATATGTGACCTCCCTCACCCGCCCTTACTATTTATAGAGCGTCTTCCGCGGCAACTTGCGGCGGTACCAGAGCGTCGCCCGCGTCCCGAGGACGTCCCCGGAGGAAGTGATGCAGTGCAGATCCTGCCGCAACCCAACAGAGAGCACCGATAAATTCTGCAATGGCTGCAGCGAGGCCCTGGCAGTCATCGAGAGAAGAGGGAAGGCCAAGAACTTTCTTTGCCTTCGCTGCGGCACGACCCTGAAAGGGAAGAAGACCTTCTGCATTGCCTGCGGCACAAGGACAAAGAGGAAAGACCCCACAGACACCTTTTTCAAGCGTCTCGGGCGGGCCGCGGCGTCTCCGCAGGTGCAGGTCACCGTGGCTGTCACTCTGAGCTTTCTTGTCGTCGCTCCGCTCCTCTATCGGCTGTTGACTGGGGACTGGCGTGCCGGTTAATACAGTCGTCTCCTCCGCCTACTTGATTCACACGGTCGCGGGTCCGGTCGACGAGGTTGACGGCCGTCGTTTGAAGCGGCTGAACGGCGTGGCCGTCGATCCGGACGGCCACCTCTTCTTCGTCGACACGACCGGAAACCGAATCCTTCGCATCGACCCCAACGGCGAAGTGCGTCCTTCGGTCGGAACCGGCGAGGAGGGTTTTGACGGCGACGGGGGACCCTCCTATGCGGCGCGCCTGAGCCGGCCGACGGGAATCGCCTTCGATGCTTGGGGCTATCTTTATGTTGCCGACAGCGGAAATCACCGCATCCGCCGGGTCGACCCTGACGGCGTGATCAAAACCATCGCGGGCAGCGGCCCGACCGGCGCCGGAAACGGGAGCTTCGAGGGCGACGGAGCGATCGCCACGCTCGCCCGGCTCAACTCCCCAACCAGCGTCCACATCGACTCGCTCGGCAACATTTTTTTCACCGATACAGGCAATGGCAGACTGCGACGCTTGGCGCCCCTGCGGCGCAACGTTAACCAGTAGGCGAAGTCGCGCATCTCACCATGGCGCCCTGCCGCCGGTCGCGGTAACCACCGAACGCCCGGCGGCGTCCTTCCCCTAGCAGGCCGTGGCGAACGTCCGTCGCTGTCACGCTTCTTTCGCTGTTATGCATGCACCCGCTCAGCCGCTTGGAGGGTCGGCAGTGACTTAATTGCTTTGCCCGCTCGTTTCTCGGCCAATCGCAACTCGTAGAGCTTTTGCAAACTGAGCCAAAAATCCGGGCTGGTGCCGAAAAAGTGGGCCAAGCGTAGGGCCGTGTCGGCGGTGATGCCGCGTTGCCCGTTGAGAATCTCGGTGATCCGGTTCGTAGGGACGCGGAGACGGCGTGCAAGCGCGGCGGCGCTCATGTCGAGTTCTTTCAGCTCTTCAGCCAGATGTTCGCCCGGATGGATCGCGGGAACGGCCATGACGGTTCTCCTCTAATGGTAATCAACTATCTCTACATTTACGGGCCCGCGAGATCCTTTCGGCCACTCGAAGCCTATTCGCCATTGGTCGTTGATGCGGATGCTGTACCGGCCCTTGCGGTCGCCCTTCAGCGCTTCAAAACGATTGCCCGGCAATGCGGCGATGTCCTTGAGCGAAGAGGCCGCTTCAAGTCGGTCGATCTTGAGCCGGGCCGCTCGCTCGATCCCAGAGAAAGCCCGGACTCGTTTCCCGGCCGCGAAATCTCCGGTTCGCGTGTCGCGAAAGGTGACGATCATTACGGCTTGTATCTCAAATTATGCGTTACGTTCAGCATAACACAAGGCTGTACCGAAGGAAGCCGTCGATTTCCCAGGGGCGCCGCGACAATTTCAGATGCCGCCGTCCCATGGCTATCGCGTTCCTGCTCGCCGGCCGGCGCCGATTGCGGCTCGGGCCGCATAGGAAATCGCACCCCCAATGCAGTACAGTTTGAAGAAGCATTTCGATCATGAGTGATGACGTCCAGTCCGCCCCGGCTCCGCTCGCCCACCGCGGCCCGTGGGTTGGGTTCGCGCTGCTTGCCGTGCTGCTTGTCGGGTTGCTCGTCCTCGTCTGGAACATGTGGAGCCGCGGGGTCGAGCTCGAAGACCGTCTTCGCACGGCCGAGAGCGAGCGGCAATCGCTCGATCAAAAGCTCGCCACCTTGCGCTCGCAGTCCGACGGGATCCGCGCCGCTGCGGACTCCGCCGAAATGCGCGCCGCGCACGCCGAAGTCCAAGCCGAGCGCCTCGACGAAGCCCGCAAGCGGGCCGAGTTGGAGCGCGAGTTGGTGCGGGAAACCGCCGAGCGCTACCGCGGCGAATCGGAACAAGCCCGCCGCGACGCCGAACGCGCCCGCATTGAAACCGCACGAATCCGCCGCCAACGCGAGGCCGAGCTCGACCGCATGCAGCAAGCCCTGAGCCGAATTGTCGAAACCGAACGAACGCCGATGGGCATGGTCATGAATCTAGGGGAAGACTCCTTTCTCTTCGATTTCGATAAGAGTGCGATTCGACCCGAGAACCGCGAAATCCTCAGCCGGATCGCGGGCGTGTTGTTGGCTTCTCACGGCTACCGGCTCTACGTTTACGGTCACACCGATGACGTCGGCGCGGCCGGTTACAACCGCGAACTATCGGATCGCCGGGCCCGTGCCGTCCGCAACTACCTGGTGCATGCCGGCGTTCCCGAAACCGTCGTCGAAGCCAAGGGGTTCGGGGAAAGCAGCCCGTCCGCCAAGGGCCGTTCCGCCTCCGCGCGCCAAAAAAATCGCCGCGTCGAAATCGGGGTCATCGACACCGTCGTCCATTACACCGGCGCGGTGAAGGAATAATGCCGCCGGCATCCGCATTTCTCACGCGATGTTCGCGCGAACACAACGCCTTTCGGTCGGCCGGGTAAACGGTGTACCATAAAGAGGTTTCATCACCCGGAAAGGATTTCTCATGTGGGGTAAAAAGGACGAATTGCCGCTGTCCCCCGATTCCGCGCCCGGTGGCTCTCCCGACTCGGCTCTGCCCGCGCCCGCGCGCTCGCTGAGCCCCGCATCGCCCGCTTCCTCGGGCGGGGCGGCGTTGGACCGGGGCCGCAACACGGCTCAAATCGGCAAGTCGCTCAAAGTAAAGGGCGAAATCAGCGGCAACGAGGATCTCTATATTGACGGCGAGATCGAGGGCACCATCGAACTCGAACAGAACAGCCTCACCGTCGGCCCCAACGGCAAAGTCCACGCCGACGTGACGGCGCGTTCCATTACGATCCTAGGCCGCGTGCAAGGCAATGTGCGTGCCGGCGAACGCATCGAAATTCGTAAGACCGGTTCGCTGGAAGGCGACTTGGTCACCGCGCGGATCGTGATCGAGGACGGAGCTGTGTTCCGCGGCAGCATTGACATTATCAAGGCGGGCGGCGCGAAGCCCGCGCCGCAGACACCCGCCGCGCCCGCGCCGCCGCCGCAAGCCGCCCCGACCGCCAAGCCCGCGCCCCGGATCACTGCGGCCGGGGCCGGGCCGGACGGCAGTTAGCTCGATCGGCGCGGCACGGCGTCGGGTTTGAGACAGATGAGGTCCAGCGGCCTCCCGAAATCGATTCCTTCCTACCGTCACTCTCACGGAGTCGCGCTTGCAAAACGGGCAGCCCGAACTTTACCGCAGAAAGAGCAACGGACTGGGCCATTTCTTTGACGGCGCTGCAGGCCGATCCTACGGCGCCATTCTTGACCTGGGCGGACTCAGTCAGGAAAACGTCAACTTCCTGGGCCAATTGGGATGCAAGATCCATGCGCTCGACCTGCTCTCCGACTTCGATCAGTTCAAACAGCGTCTCCCGGGCGGCGAATTCGACGCCGCCGCGGCGGAGCAGTTCGTCGATCGTCACCTGCCGTTCGACGCGGAACAATTCGACGCCATCTTGGCCTGGGATACGCTTGAGCATTTCGATGCCGAACTCCTCGCGGTCGTCGTCCCGTGGCTGGGTCGTATTTTGAACCCGGGCGGAGGCTTGTTGACGTTCTTCCACACGCAGAGCCGCGGCGAAGTCGTCCCCGTCTATCGCTACTTGATCGAAAACGCCCACGTTCTCAACCTGCGCGTACGCCGGCAGCGCACTTTGCCGCGTACCTTCAGCAACCGCAACCTCGAGCGGCTGTTCAGCGATTTCCATTCCGTCAAGTTCTTTCTCACCCGCGACAACCTGCGCGAGGTCATCGCGGTGCGCTAGCCGGGTCCGGCGGCCGATCGTGGAACCTCCCGTTTCCCACCGATTACTCACAGCCGCCTTGATGACGGCGGTCGCGTGGGGGTCCGCGCCCGCGGCCACGACCACTATTTCAACCTCGAATACGACGCCGCGATCGAAGACTATCGTCATTTGCTTGACGTCGATCCGAGCGATCTCGGCGCCCACAACCACATGGCCACCGCCGTCCTGTTCAAGGAATTGCTGCGCCTCGGCATGCTCGAAACCAGCGCCTTCAAGGGCGACAATGAGTTTTTGAAGCGCGAGAAGCCGAAGCCGGATCCGGCCGTGAAGGAAACTTTCGAGGGCCTGTTGGCCGAGGGTAGAGAGCGCGCCCTCGCCGCTCTCGCCCGCTCGCCCGACGCCGCCGAAGCGCTCTATGCCCTCTCCAACGGCCATGCCCTTCAGGCGAACTATCAATTCATGATCGACAAGGCCTATTTCCCCGCGCTTCGCAACGGGCGTAGGGCTGAAAAGTACAGCAAGACATTGCGCCGGAAACACCCGGAGTTCGTGGACGCCTACTTGGTCGGCGGCGTTCAGCAATATGTCCTGGGCAGCCTACCGTGGCCGATCAAGATTCTCGTCGCCTTTGGCGGTATGCACGGTGACAAAGCCAAGGGAGAAGCTTGGGTTCGCCGCGTCGCCGAAGAAGGCAACTACGCCCGGAATCACGCACGCTCGCTGTTGGCCATTCTGCTGCGGCGGGAAAAGCGCCCCCGGGAAGCCGCCGAGATCCTGGAGGGCCTTCGTGCTGATTTCCCCCGAAACTACGTTCTCTCGCTCGAGCTGGCGTCGATGTACCAAGATGCTGACGAGAATCAACTCGCGCTGAGTGTCTTTCGCGGCGCCAAGATGAAGCAACTCGCCGGTGCTCCCGGCTACGGCCGCATGCCCGCCCGAACCGTCCAAGCCCTCGATCGCAAGATTGAGGTTCTTGAGAAAACCCTTGGGACTGCTGCGGACCAATGAAGCGACCACACGAAGCAAATCGTGAGCAACGAGCGGCGCTGTCCGGGTATCCACAACCCGCGCAAGCTGTTGTCGAGCCGCCCCGAGGGCGTTGAGCGCGGCGAGCCGTTACCCCAGACTGACCTTCCGCGCCTCGCGCGCCGCGTCGTAGATCGCGAGAACCAATTCCAACGCGGCGTAGCCTTCCTCGCCCGCGCAGTTCGGTTTGCGGCCCTCCCGGATCGCCTCGCCGAAATCGAGAAACTGGCGCTTGATGGGCTCGAGCGAAATCGCCGCCGGGTCTGACGCCCCCGAGTCAAGATTGTGTCCAATCGGGGCGTCGGAGCCATCGCCTTCGGCCACATCGAAAGCGACGAGTTGATCCCCCTCGATGACGGCCGACCCCTTTGTCCCGTGAATCTCAATCTTTTCCGGATAACCCGGTTGAATTGCCGTCGACGCCTGAATTACGCCCGTCGCGCCGCTGGTGTAATTCAGCAGGGCGTTCACCATGTCCTCGGACTCCATCTCATGGGCCGCCGCGAGTTGCCAATTGGCGCATACCTCGCCGACCGCGCCGGCGAAGTAGAGCAGCAGATCAACGGTGTGAATCCCCTGGTTGATCAGCGCCCCGCCGCCCTCGACTGCCCACGTTCCCTTGCCCGGCCGGTCGTAGTAGGACTGGGGACGATGCCATTTGACATACCCGTCGGCTTGGATGATCCTCCCCAGCCGACCCCCGTCAACGGCTTTCTTGAGGAAAACGCTCGCGTCGTCAAACCTGTGCTGACTAACGACCCCGAGCGTCCGCTCCGCCTCGCGCGCCAACCGCATCATCTCGCTCGCGTCGTCGAGCGTCAGCGCAATCGGCTTCTGCACAAGAACGTGTTTCCCCGCCGCCAACGCCTCGCGCGCAATGGCGCGCCGGGAATCCGGGAACGAGCAAACGTCGACGTAGTCGATATCGTCGCGGCGGCAAAGGTCCTGGTAGTCGGCGACAAATTCGGCGCCGTATTGGTCCGCGAAAGCTTGACCTTTCCGGGCGCCGCGATTCGAAACGGCCGTCAGCGTGTAGCCGATTTCGCGATAGCTTTCGGCATGCTTGTGAGCGATAGCCCCCGTCCCGACTAATCCTACTTTCATGGGGACTATTGTAGGTGACCGCTTGCGGCGCCTACGGACGGATCGGATCGGGATCGAGTCGAGGGCGCGGCCAGGCGGCCGCCCTTTACGCTTCCTCCCGCCAGCCGTGCGCCTCCCGCACCGCAATCATCGCCGCCAGGATGTCGTTCCAAGTCCCCGGTTGCATCATCACGTCATTGGGGAACATACAACCGTCCCAGCAGATGTGGCGGCAGGTCTTGGTCAACTCATCGTTTTCGTCGCGCAGCCAGAAGCCCGAATGACGCGGGATGTCGAGCTTGCCGTTGGGGTCGGTAGCCAAGCAATGGCGGCCCGTCTTGTCGTGACTGCCCAATCCCTCGACCGTGGCGTCATTCTGAGCGATGTGGAAGTCGATCGTCCAGGGACGCAACACCGCGGTCAGCTTGCGCAGCGCGTCGTCGAGTTCCCCGGCGTCCCAGTCAAAACCTTCGGGCACCAGCGCGTCTTCCGGCGCGTTATAGCCGAGCAGGTAAAGCAGCGTGTGGGCCATGTCGGCCTGGAACCCGACATTCGGCCGATCGGTGATCTCGAGCAGGTGGACCATTTGCCGCCAACTGTGCATGCCGGCCCAGCAAATCTCGCCTTCCGCCGCCAGCCGTTCGCCGTTGTCGTCGGCGATGGCCGCCGCCTGTTGAAACGTCTCGGCAATCACTCGGCTGTTGGCCTCGGTGTCGCCCTCGGCCCATTCGCCGACCCCGGCGGAGGAATCAATCCGGACAACCCCGTACGGTCTGATCCCGAATTCGCGCAGTTTTCGGGCGATCGCACAACCCTTCTGAACTTGCGTCAAGAATTTCGTGCGTCCCTCGCCGGGGTCCATCGCCGAACCGCCGCCGGTCGGCGGCCAAACCGGCGCCACCACCGAACCGATCACCAGCCCGCGCGAGGCGAACTTGTCGGCCCACTGTTTCAACTCGTCATCGGAGATGTCGATGTTGATGTGGGGGTCGGAGAGAAACAGGTCCACACCGTCGAACTTGACGCCGCCTACATCGGCCGCGGCCGTCAGGTCGAGCATCGTATCGAGGTCAATCTGAGGTTCGGAATCCGGGCCTTTACCCACCACGCCGGGCCAGGCTGCATTGTGCAGTTTGGGATAGTTGTTTCCGTTCGTGCTCATGGATTTTCCACCGCGAAAAAGGGGTTTCGAGGGGCTTTCCTCCGGAGCTCGGCATCACGCCGAAACCACCGCGCGGAAAGCCGATTCGCCAAGTATAACCTGTCTCACGGGGCCCGGCGAAGCCCCGATTTTCGTGGCGCCCGACCTTCATCGAAATCAGTACGCCGGTTTCAAACCCTCTTCGGAATCGGCGGCGCCTTCCATCCAACCCGGATACCAACGGAACACATTGCCGCTGAGGCTGCCGATGAAGATGTATTTTTCCGGTGTGACGTGGATCCAATGGCCGGGGCTTTCCATGGCTCCGATAATCCGCCCCGTCTCCATGTCGATGTTCATGATGCGGCCGGCGAGGGTGTCGTAGGTAATGTTCTCGATGTTGTCGCGGTGGGTGATGATCCACATCTCGTCGTCGGGCGTGATGAAGATATTTTGGGTGGCGCCGAGGTGGGTCCACATCCGCAGGAACTTCCCGTCGGCGTCGAAGATTTGAATGCGGTTGTTTTCGCGGTCACTGACGTAGACGGTCCCCTTGGAATCGACCGCCGCCGAGTGAACGATGTTGAACTCGCTCTCGCCGGTGCCGTGCTTACCCCAGGCGGTGATGTATTCGCCCTCCGCTGAAAACTTGACGACGCGCGCATTACCGTAGCCGTCGGCGACGTAGACCGACCCGTCGGGGCCGAAGGTGATGTCGGCGGGGCGGAAGAAATGCTTGTCGTCCTCGCCTGACTCGCCGCGAACGCCGAGGGTCAGCAGCAGCTCGCCTTCTCTGGTGAATTTCATGACCTGGTGATTGCCGTTGTCGGTGATCCAGACGTTGTCGTCGCGGTCTACTCGCAGCCCGTGCTCGTTGCCGAAGTCGAGATCGCGGCCCCAAGAGCGCAGGTACTTGCCGTCCTTGTCGAAGACGACGATGGGGTCGGCCTCCGCGCCGCGCTGGAATACGTAGACCTCGCCGGCGGAGTCGGTCGCCACCGCCGACACACGACCGAAATACCAGCCCTTGGGCATCGTGTTTTCCGGCTCGAACCCGAAGCGAATCTGGACGCGGTATTTCAGCAAGCCGCCTTCGTGGGGATACCAGCCTTGGGGTCCGGGCGGCTCGGGCTCCGGCGCCGGCGCGCCCCCGCAACCAACCAACCCCAGTGCAACGCCGGCAATGGCAATCAAAGCAATCGATCTAGACATGAAATTCTCCTAGCCCGACGAAACAGGCATCAACGGACCCTAAAGACAATAGCGTCCCGGTCACCCCATTGTCTACGCAGGCCGATAGTTGGGGCTCGGCAGTGGGGCAGGTCTCCAGGCCTGCCCATCTCCAAACCGCAACGACAACTTCAATCGCTTGGCGCCAAAGCGATCTGCTACCGTAGGGCTCGCCGCCGCTCGCGGTCGCACATCAGGTACCGCATTGTCTTCCGCGCGAAAAATCTTCGAGAAACAAACCTTGCACGTCCTCGCCTTGGCCGTCTTGCTCACGCTGACCGCCATAACCGCCCGCCGCGGCGCCGTCTCGGCAGGCTCACTGTGGGGCATCGCCACCCCGGTCTGGCTATGGGCTGCCGTGGGGACTGCGATCGTTCACCAGCTCTGGGTCTGGCTGTGTTGGCGACTCGAACTGCATACGCAATGGTTGAGCCAGCACTTTGGGGACGCCAGCTTCCGCATCTACGCCGCCGGGTTCGCTGTCCTGGGGCCGAGCAGGGTTCTTGTCATCATCGCCTTGGCCGCGGCCAACCAAGGCACCCTCGATGTGAACCGCGCCGCCGCAAGCGTCCTCGCGACCCTGATGCTGATTCCCGCCATCTACTTGTTCTATTCCGTCAAACGCTATTTCAAGTTCCGACGAGCCCTAGGCGCGGACCATTTCGACTTGTCCTACCGAGACATGCCGCTGGTACGCGAGGGCATCTTCCGGTTTACGAACAATGGGATGTATACGTTCGGGTTCTTTGTCGTCTGGTTGCCCGGCCTCTACGCCGCCTCGCAAGCCGCGCTGCTCGCGGCGGCTTTCAACCACGCCTACATCTGGGTGCACTACTACGCCACGGAATTGCCCGACATGCGCCGCATCTACGGTCAAGGACAAATCGACTGATTCGGGAGGTAGAGAGCGGCGCTCGTGCCGGTCCTAGTCGCGAGTCGTAACCGCCTCTCAGCAGGTCAATTGGGCGGGCCGACAGCCTGCCTTCTTCTAGTCGGGTGTCGGAATCGAGTGCCGACGGCCCCCCACCAAGCTACCTCGGCGAACGGCCCGTTTCTTTCTCGATATGCGCCAGCCAGTCGAGATAAAAAGCGTATGTTTCCGGCCCCAGCGCTTTCATATAGTTCTCGCGGAACTCCAGGCCGCGTTCGCGCAGATCGCCCAGATCGATATCTTCGTGGTCGACCCAATGCACGCCCGCTTCCTCCATCTTTTTCCGGTTCGCGATAAACTGCCGCTCGACCTCCTCGAGGTTGAACTGCTCGCTTTCCCGGCAAACATCGAGAAAAATCTTGCGAAGGTCCTCGGGCAGGCTCTCCACCCACTGCTTCGACGTTACGGTGAACGATTCGCTCAACACGAGTCGCGTGTCGAGAAAGCATTTCAACACCTCGTGCCAGTTGCCCGCCACGCCCCCCGCCACCGAGTTGAGCGTGCCGTCGGCGACGCCCGTCTTGAAGGCCATATAGGCGTCCGCGTACGGCATTGGATTTGGAATCGCACCATATAACTTCGTCGCTTCGATCCACAAATCGGCGTTCACCGCGCGAAACTTGGCGTTGCGAACGCGATCGAGCGAATCAATCGGCTCGCGATAATAGACCGCCCAGTAATCGCGGCTGTCGAGCGCCACGGGGTAGAAACCCTTGGCTTCGGAGGCAGCCGTCAACTGGGGCCAATAACCCCGAATCACGCGATGTGCTTCGTGTCGGTCCTTCCAGTCGTAGAAAGGCAGCTCCAGGACCGACGCCTCGGGGACGTATCGGTAGTAGTAACTCCCCGCGCCGTTCATCAATTCCAAACTGCCCAGCAGCAAGTCTTCGAGGTTCTCCTTCTCGCCGCCCATCACGCTGCCGGCGAAGACTTGACACTCAAAACGGCCTTGGCTGCGCTTCTCCAGCTCGGCGGCGGTCCATTCCAGCTTCTTCGCCAAGTGGTGCTGTTTGCTGAAGAGCGTCGCCATCCGCACCTGGACCCGATCGCTCTCCGAACAGGAGGCAAAAACGGCGAGCAGCGGCACAACGGCGCCGAGCGAAAATCCAGTAAGTCGATTCATAACGAGATGTTTCTATACAGCCCGGCCGGACGAAGAAAATTCAGAACGCAGTTACAGAGATGGGATGAGAGGCTGGTCGCTTGGAGCCGGGAAGCGGTAGGCTACCGGCAGCAGCGCACTTCTCCACAAGGGAGGTGCAATGGATTTTTGAAAAGGAGGCGACCAGCCATGAAGAAGAATAGCAAACAACAGACCGACAAGAACCAAACCGACAAACACCAAACCAAGAAAGCCGACAGCTCACAAGCGAAGACCCGCCAACTCACCCAGCTCGAACAACAGTTGGCGCAACAACGCATCCAGATGCAAAAAGACAACGAAATTTGCGCCGTCGCCGGCGTCGACATCGGCGACAAACGTTGCTTCGTACGGCTCACCGACCTCGCCGGCGAAAGCCTCGAGGAATGCCAAGTCCCCACCCGCCCGGAGGTCTTGGATCGCTGGTTCCGCCGTTGGCCGCGGCTGCGCATTGTGATCGAAACCGGCAGCCACAGCAACTGGATTCGCCGCCGCCTGGCCGCCCTCGCCCACGACGTGCTCGTCGCCGACGCGCGGCAATTGCGTTTAATCAGCCAATCCGACTCGAAAAACGACCGCAACGACGCCTATTGGTTGGCCGAGCTGGGACGCACCAACCCGGCCCTGTTGAATCCCGTCGCGCCGCGCAAGCTCGAGACCGAACAACAACGCACGTTGTTGCGGGCGCGCGAGGCCGTGCTCGAGTGCCGCACGAAATTGAAAGGGAGTTTGCGCGGCATGGCGAAGTCGCACGGCATCCGCTTGGGCCAATGCGCCCAGAACCAATGGGTCGAGCGCGTCCGGGAGGCCTGCCCCGAGGTGTTGCACGCGGCGTTGTTGGGGGTGGCGACACAAATCGAAAGCCTCGGCGCGACGATCCGCGAATATGACAAACAAATCGTCGCGTTGGGCAAGCAATACGCAGCGGTCGAGCGGCTGCGAACGATCGGAGGGGTGGGGCCGCTGACGGCGTTGACGTTCGTGTTGGCGCTCGACAACGACCCGGGCCGCGTGAAGCGTTCGCGGCAGGTCGGCGCGCTGGTGGGGCTGCGTCCCAAGCAACGCCAATCGGGCGAGCGGTCACTGCGGCTGGGCGTGACGAAATCGGGAGATCCGCTGCGGCGGCGGACGTTGATTCAGTGCGCGCACTGGGTGCTGGGGCCGTTCGGGACCGACTCCACGCTCAGGCGCTGGGGTTTGGGTTTGGCGGCGCGCGGCGGAGGACATGCGAAGAAGCGGGCGGTGGTGGCGGTGGCGCGCAAGTTGGCGGTGCTGATGCATGTGTTGTGGGTGAAACAAGAAAACTACGATCCGCTGCACGGGCTGACGGAAACGGTTTCCCCATAAGGCAGGGACGATGAGGCGCAGTCGGCGGCAACGGTTTCGGATGAAGCAACGTGATGAGGACATCCGCGAGCCCCCTAACGGGGACTCGGCGGCAAGAAGATTCCTGTTGAAAGGAAGGGAGTAGGGGATTGGGCGGACGAAGCGAGGCCGCGGCGGAGAATCGAGATCGTGTCACGGTGACTGCGGGCTCTGGGCAGGCAGGCCGATTCTTTCGAGGATGGGTCGAAGCCGCAACAGAGAGAGCAGCGCCGAAAGACCGGACCCCAACCAGCAGAGGTCAACAACGAGACCGATAACACTGCGAATGGAAGCCCGGTCCTCAACGCGCCGCAAGGCATGAGGACCCGGGCCGGATCCGACAAACCGACCAACGCCTCCCAACGACCGCCCTTGACAAGCGACCCACCTCTCATGGAAGCCCCGAGCGCAAGCGACGGGCCCGGCCGCCCGACGCAGGCCAACCGGAGAAAGGGCGGTGGGATCTCCCCATCCTTCCCCGGCTCGTCCGGGCTAAGCATTCTCCCCGCTACTGTCCCAAAATATCAAAAGTAGTCGTCCCCCGCTGCCGCACCTTGAAATAGGCCTCTTCCCATTGGCGGTGCGCCGGATGATCGGCGTATTTCTCGAGCGCCGCGATGTCCGCCATCTCCATGCAGACCGACCATTCGCGCACGCGTTGTTCGTATTCGGCTTCATCGCCGCCGGTTTTGTAATACAGGCGCATCGGACGGCGCAGCTTGCCGTACCAGACTTTATTGAAGCCGTCGATCTTGTCGGGCAGCTCATCGGTCGCTTTGTAGAAAGCCTCCCAATCGGCTTCCGACGCATCCTCGACCGGCGTAAAGGCGAAGCAATGCATCAGTTTCTTTTCCCCGGCCGCTCCAACGCCGGTCAGCAGAAGCGCACCCAGTGCAATCACGGCGAAGCTTGTCCATCGCAAATTCACGTTCTCATCCTCCTCGTAAACGAATCGAGCCCAGGCGGGCCGAAGACTCTTGATTCTATCAATCGCGGCCTACCCCCCCAACCCAAGCAACCCGTCCACCACCGAAACGCCGGTCATCACAAGCATCAGGAACGATGTCACCCAGAGCGCCAACGTGATCCAGCCTCGCGGGGCAATAGTCTTCGGCAAGTGCCGGTAGCGCAAGTACACCGTCGCAAATCCCACCACCGGCAACATCGCCGCTTCAGTCAGGCCCGCGATCTTCACCATCACGACCGGCTCTTGGATCAGGAAAAAGAGCGCCGTCGGAACCGCGATATACAACACCACGAGCCACCTGGTGTAAAACAGCCGCTTGCCCCAATCGGCGCGATCATATGCTTCGAGCAACGCCAACATGTCCGCCGTCATGCGGCTTCTGGAGGCGATCCCCGTGAAAACCGTCGAGTAAAAAATCGCCGCCGCCCCGATCAAGAACACCGGTCGCGACCCCGGACCCAGCGTTTCGGTATACATGTTCGACAGCGTCGCGACCATCTCGCTGCCTTCGGGCATTACCCCCATGCCGTGCAAGACCCCCGCCCCGAGCAAGTAAAACGCCACCGTCGTAAACGTGTAGATGACCATCGCATTGACCACGTCAATGCCCATCACGCGAATCCACCCCAGCGCCCGCCCCCGCCACGCACTCGTTTCCTCATGAGGACCCGTGTACCGCGCATACCCTTTTTCGATGCACCAATAGGAATAGCTCGATAACTCGCTTGCACCGACCCCGGTGATGCCGAATACCGCCACCGCCGTCATGAATCCGCCCGTAGGCATGTGAAACGACAACCCGTCGAGCACCTTCCCCCAGGAAAAATACTCCGGCCGGTCGAGCAGCAGCCCCGCCGATGCCACCGTCATCACCGTAAACGAGACCACCAAAACTATCGAAAACTTCTCGACGAATCCGTAACTGCCCACCGCCAGCAGAACGACCGTCAGCCCGTTCACCACCAAGACCCAGGCCCATAGCGGGAACCCGGGTACGAGCTTGTCGAGCACCTCGGCAATGGCTCCGAGCATACCTCCGATGCCGAACTGAACGAAAATCTGTCCCAGGAACCAAACCCAAACCACCCAGGAGACGCCCAGTCGCGGTCCCGGCACTCGGTTAAAGGCTTCGAGCGAGGTTTCGCCCGTTCCGATCGTGTAGCGGCCCAACTCATTCTGGACGACGGTCTTGGCGACGCAACTAATCAGGATGAGCCACAGCAGGGCGTAGCCGTTCTCCGCGCCCAGGACCGTGGTCGCGATCAACTCGCCCGAGCCGACAATCGCCCCGGCCAGAATGACGCCGGGGCCGATCTTGCGGGCAATCCCGGCGGGAGTGACCGGCGCTTCTTCGATGTCGTCGGAGGTGAGGCGATAGGGGTCGTGAGGCGGGGACGCAGGCATCAGAACGGTCGCATCCTACTCTAGCGCGCCCGCTTCGCCCGGCGTGGCTTCCCGTTTCAGCATGTTGGGAATGACGTGTTCCAGCCCGTGAGCAAGCGCCGCGACGGCCAGCCTCGAGTACCGCGCATTGCAATCCGGCATTAGTCTGAACGGGCTACAATCGTGACAACGCGGTCGGCAAGACCGTCGCGCCCCAAGAAACTCCCTGGGAGCTTCGGCGAGGGCGGGGTGAGTGTTGTTCCGGCAGGGATATTCGAAATGAAACGGGTACTCAAGACCTTTCTGCTCATCGTGGCGCTTTACCTCGTCGTCGGTGCGGTGCTGGATCGCGTCATTTTCCCGGAACCGCCTGCCGACGATTCTTACTACCCGCCGGTCGGGTACTTCTTTGTCAGCGAGACGGAAGGGTTCGAGCAGCGCATTCTCAAACGCGAAGACGGACTTTTCTGGATCGAGTTGACCTTGCGCCCCCATGCACCGGGACCGCCCGAACATGTTCACACGTCTTTCGCCGAGCGTTTTATCGTCGCCGAGGGGACGCTGAGCCTGTCGGTCAATGGCGAGATCAAGGAACTCGGACCTTCCGAGTCATTTCTGATTCCGCCCGGCACGCCCCATAAGCCTTTCAATCGAACCGACCAGCCGGTCGTCGTGCGCGGCCCGTTGACCGAGGAATACGCGATCCCCGAGCCCTTCAGCGTCTTCCTCACCCAGGTTTACGCCTTCTTTGACGAAGACCCGGCCAATCAGCAAGCTCCGCGGGCGTTACTCCAGATGTCGCGATTCAGCCCGGTATACGATTCGTGGTTGGCCGGACCGCCGATCGCGCTGCAGCGGTTGCTCTTCCACGCCGTCGGGCCGACGGCGCGCCTGCTGGGCTATCGCGCGTATTATCCCCGCTTCAAACCGGGCTGAGCGAAGCTGTCGTTCGCCGGTGCGTTCCCTCGAAGTGGGAGTCTGTCGATCCCGCTACCCCACCAGTGCGAAGGCTTTCTTCATGGCCTTGGCCGTGGTTTCGCTCGCCTTTTCGTCGTCCATATCGTCTAACTTCTGATTGAAAGGCTCACAGCGAATCGGACCGTCGTATCCGATCTTCACGAGTGCCCCCAAGAACGCTTTCGCATCGATCATGCCGGTGGTCGCGGGCAATTCGCGCTGGTTGTCGTACTGCAATTCCCGCTCGATACCGGCGGGGGCGTCGTTGAGATCCGCGGAGACAACATCGCTGTTGGAAAGCTGCAAGATGTCGTCGGCCGTTTCGTGCGCCGTCCACCAATGCCAACTGTCGATGACCACGCCGATATTGGATTTGCCGGCTTCCGCGATCAGTTGCCGGCATTCTTTCATCGAGTGCACAAAGGCGTGACGGCGAGCGGTCCAAAGTCGTTTGGTGCCGAGATACTCCAGGCCTAAGCGTAGACCGGAATCTTCCAGCACGGAACCCACTTGCCGCAGCTGGCTGGAGGTCTGCTTGAAGTTCTCGAGATAGGTGAGCGTGTCACTGCGTGATGAAATCGCCGTTCCCACCCGAGTGACGCCGGCTTGTTGCAGTGCTTTCGCCTCTTCGGGCAATGCGGCCAAGCCGCTTGTGAACGCCTCTTCGTCGCCGCTCAAGCTGACCGACAGCGTCGCGGCGGCCCATTGCAGCTTGTTCGACCTCAGCGCTTCGACATACCGCGTAACACCTTCCTTCAGCAGCTGCGGGCCGAACGGTTGGACCGATTCAAACCCGTACTTCGCCGCCAATTCGATCGAACGGCCCTGGTCGGCTTCGACGCCGATGCTGCCGGGAATGAATGCAATGGTAAATTTTCTCCCGGCCGCCTGAGCATTTCCGGCCGCGAGGGCCGCGGCGGCCGCGATCCCGCCGTACAAAAATTCGCGTCGATTGATGTGCGTCATAGCGTCGCTACTGTAGCAAACAGGATGTCTCTGATGGTGAGATCCGCACGCCGTCAGGACTTGCTGTCTTCCCACGCGCAGCGTTCGACG
This sequence comes from Bryobacterales bacterium, assembly GCA_965238125.1. Taxonomy (GTDB): domain Bacteria; phylum Acidobacteriota; class Terriglobia; order Bryobacterales; family UBA6623; genus UBA6623. The sequence continues at coordinate 4,865,014 of OZ250179.1, forward strand.
CGGCCGCGCTCGAGCCGCAGCCCAAGGTCGCCGTTGAGCACCGCAACGAGTTCCTCGCCGACGTGATCAACCACGGCGGCCGGCAACAACTTCGACTGTTTCAAGTCCTCGGAATCACGAAACTTCCCGCGCAGCAGCTTGATGAGCGTTTCGCCGTCGGCGAGGAAGCGCGCCGCGACGCCCTGCTCATGCGCCAGCAGATTGATGAAACAGCGGAGCACGCCGAGCGCCGGTCCCTCGTGAGGACGGGGCTCGGGACGGACCGGGGGTTTGACGAGCTGCTCGTCGGGGATGGCGAGAGCTTCCCCGATCGCATCGAGCAACTCGCGGCTGGCGTGGCTGTCGGGCTTCACCTTGAGGCCTCGAAAATGACTCAGATCTTCGGGCTTGCGCGGCGCCGCCCCGGCGAGCTTGCTGAGTACCTGGTCGTCGGCGATCCATTTTCGCGGAATGTTGCTCGAGCGGGCGCGATCCTCGCGCCAGCGAACCACGCGACGCAGCACGGCGTAGCGCCGCGGGGAAACCCCGTTGCCGCCCGCCAACTTTTCGGCCAGCACGTCGGGGCCGGGGTCGTAGCGTTTGCGGTCCGACCACATCGCGGATACTTCCAGCGCCCAGTCGCGCCGTTCGCGGGCGTCGAGTTTGGCGAGCAGTCGCTCGGCGGTTTCGACGAGATGCTCGACATCGGCCAGCGCATAGACCGCCATGACTTCAGGCAGCGGCCGGCGCAACCAATCGGCGCGGGTGTGGGTCTTGGGCAATTGGATGTCAAGAACCTTCTTGAGCAGGTTGGAGAGCCCGATCTGGTCGCCCAACCCGCAAAGCGCCGCTCCGATGGAGGTATCGAATAGCGGCTCGGCGACCATGCCGTAGCCGTGATAAAGGCAGATCTGATCCTGCTCGGCCGAGTGCACGACTTTGAGGATTCTTGGGTTTCGTAAGACATCCAACAGCGGCGCGAGTGCCTGGGCGTCGAGCGCCGGCGGATCCACCAGCCATGCTTCCTCGCGGTCGGCGATCTGGAGCAAACCCAATTGCGGAAAGTACGTCTTTTCGCGAACAAACTCGGTATCGAAGGCGATCATCGATCGCTCCGAGAGGCGTGAAGCCAGGTCGGCTAGCCGCTGCTTGTCGTCAATCAGCCGGCGATGCGGGTTTTGCTCGACGGGGTGTCTTGAGGCGCGCGGGCGGGTTGACATGATTCTACGCTTAACAAAGAGTATAGAATTGTATCGATTATTGCGCGGGGAGCAAACCGACCCGGTTCCGGCCTCGACGGATGAAAGGATAGACCCCGGCTCACCGACTTGGGCTCCTCCGCACCGCTTCTCAACCCATGCTGCCCGATTCAATAGGCCAACGATCCGGTCCCGGGATCTTACTGATGATGGCGGCTTTTGTTATCGTCGTCGCCGGCATGAAAGCCGCCGAGGCGATCTTGGTGCCGTTCTTGCTCGCCGCGTTCTTGGCCTTGATTTGTGGCCCGCCGATGTTCTGGCTCGAGCGCAAGGGCCTGCCTTCTTGGGCCGCGCTGCTGATCGTGATCGTCGTCGTCTTGAGCATTGGCTCGGGACTGGGCGTGCTGGTCGGCAAATCGCTCAACGCCTTTACCGCCGCGCTGCCCTCCTATCAACAGCGGCTGGAGGCACAGACCCGTGAGGTGCTCGCGTGGGCCGATTCGTGGGGCATCGCCGTTCCCGACGAGGCCTTCGAGGGAATCGTCGACCCGGGCCAAGTGATGCAACTGGTCGGCCGTGTCCTTTCCGGACTGGGCGGCGTGCTGACCAACGGTTTCTTGATCGCGCTGACCGTGCTGTTCATCTTGCTCGAGGCGTCGAGTTTCCCGGCGAAGCTGCGCGCCGCGTTCGGTGATTCGAACCAGGCCTTCGCGCGCTTCGATCAAATCGCGACGAACGTCAATCGCTATCTGGCGATCAAAACGGCGGTCAGCCTGACAACCGGCGTCACTGTGACGGCTTGGGTGGCGATCATCGGGCTTGATTTCCCCTTGTTGTGGGGATTGTTGGCATTCTTGCTGAACTATGTTCCGAATATCGGCTCGATCATCGCCGCGGTGCCGGCCGTGTTGTTGGCCGTGATTCAACTCGGTTTCGGATCGGCTGGGCTGGTCGCCGCCGGGTACGCCGGATTGAACATATTGATGGGCAACGTCGTCGAACCGCGCTTCATGGGCCGCGGGCTGGGGCTGTCGACGCTGGTGGTTTTCTTGTCGTTGGTGTTTTGGGGTTGGGTCTTCGGCCCGGTCGGGATGCTGCTCTCCGTTCCGCTCACGATGACCGTCAAAATCGCGCTCGAAAGCAGCGAAGAAACCCGCTGGATCGCGATTTTACTCGGTTCGGAAGGGGGGGTACGAGAGGGAGGGTCGGAGGAAAAGGAGGCAGCGGGCGAACAATCGAGCGGGCGCTCGGAACGCCCGATGTCGCCCTAGCGTCGCTAAGCTGGAGCCGCGAAGCGGCGGCCGGAATATTACCTGGGGTGGAGCCAACGGCGGAACCCCAGGTACGGATCAAACGAGGTCGAGCCCCGAAAGGGCGGCAGGAAGGCGGGGGACCAGACGCCGCGAACCCGCCGCGGGGAAAGGCTTGGGGGGACGAACCGCCCTTCTGATTCTTGCCTGCCATGCTGAGAAGCACTTCCCCGGGCGCAACCTTGTTGGACTCCGGTCATCCTTCAAGCCGCGGAGGCAGGAGATGTCCACGATCGCCCCCCTTCCGCGAGTTCCCCCCTCAGCCCCCCCACCGTGGACGGTCATGGGCTTCAGGGTTGCCGTGCTCAGGATAGCGGGTATGTCAAACTGGTTTTCCCGAGTTCGGGAGCTGTTTCCCGATCTCCCCCCATCAATGGAGCCACCGCGCCTTCGGCTTCCTTAGCGTGGAGCGCTACGTGGCGGCCATCTACCACTGCTGCGCCCGGCTGCCGCTACCGACCGAAGCGTGATTACACTTTCTTGGGAGAGGAGCCCGTTTTTTCAATGAAGAAACACGCCACGGTCGTTTCTGCTTCCCGCCGGTACACGATTGCGGCCGTGTGCACAGTTTTGCTTTTCCTATTCTTGGGAGCTTTGTGGATCGATCAGCCTGGACTGTACTACGACGAAGTTTATTTCGTCTGGGCCAGCTATCCGGATCCCGCGCCGGGCAGTCCCGGCTACTTCGAGATCCTCGGACGCCCCATGAAGCTGATGGTTGTCCCCTACACGGGTGCGCTCAAAGGATGGATCTATAGGATACTCTTCCAGGTCTTTCCGGGATCAGCGGCCACGGCGCGCTTGCCGGTCCTGTTGCTCGGGGCGGTGGCGATCCTTCTGTTGTACTGGCTCATCTCCCGTGTTGCGGATCGAAGAGTCGCGCTGGTAGCAGCGCTGCTGGCCGCCGCGGACTCAACATTTCTACTGACTACCCGACTGGACTGGGGCCCAGTAGCGATTCAGCGCTTCGGCCTGCTGGCGGGATGCTGCCTGTTGGTGAAGTGGCATCGAGCAGGCCACAGGGCCTACCTCGCGGCCGGCTTCTTCGTTTTTGGGCTCGGGGCCTTTGACAAGCTGTCGTTTTTGTGGCTTTTGGCTGCTCTGGCGGCCGTCACGCTTGCACTTTTCCCGAAACTGGTTCTGCGACGCCGGACTGTGTCGTGGGCGGCGCCGGCGGCGATGGCGTTTCTCATCGGCTTTCTCCCCGTGATTCTCTACTACGCTGAGCCGACTGCCGCGCGGTCGTCTCTGGCGCTCGATTGGGACAGAGGCTCCTGGCAAAAAAAGGTGGGAATGCTTCGAGGAACCCTGGACGGTACGGCGGTTCCAAATGCCGTTGTCATGCCCGAGGCCCCAGGGCGAGGCCCAGTAGTATCGGGTCTCGAACGAGCTATCAGTTTGGTTGGCGGTCCGGAAAGACCGGCACTGTTCTTTCCTGCTCTCTTGGTCGCGGTGTGCCTGCTGCCACTCACTCTGCGCAGCTCCTACCGCAAACTAGCGGTGTTCTCGGCCGGATATTGCGTCCTGGCGTGGGCGATTATGTTCCTCCTTCAGGAAGCCGGCTCGGTTCACCACCTAGCGCTGGTTTATCCGTTTCCCCACGTGTTCGTGGCCGGGTCTGCGTTCGGCATTGTTGAGAGCGTGCGGCGGCCAGGATTCCGGCGCGTCTTGCGAGCAGTCCTCGTCTTGGCGGCGTTGTTGATCGTAGTCGACGGGGTGCGGCTCGCCCTTGGTTTTCATGTGCGTCTGGCTCGCCAAGGGGAGCGCGCGATCTGGTCTTCCGCAATCTACGACTTGCACGAGAGTCTGCTGAAGATGCAGCCGGCACCGACGGTCACGCTGGATTGGGGGATCGCGGCACAGATTCGATTTCTTTCCCGGGCAAGAACTCCAATCCATGAGTGGTCGTCCATGGAAACCGTCCCCCAGTTACCCAGCCTGCTGGAAATACCAGAGGTCCTCTATCTTGGGTTTGCAGAAAACCCGGGCGTGCCTGGGGTAACGCCGCTTTTCCAGAAGCTGGTTCGCTCGAGGGGCTACGACTGGGAGCGTGTCGCAACGATTGCCGACCGGACGGGCCGGCCGATGTACTACGTCCATCGAGTTACGGGGCATGCCGGCGCGGCGTCCGGGCCATAAACCGCCCGAAGCAAGGGCAAGATAGACGACGAACGCCTGTATGCCCGCCGACAGCCCACCTCGCGGGCCGCGGACGGTGGGGGAGGGCTGGAAAGCCGCCGATCGTCCGGCCCTTGCCTTATTGGCTTCGTTTCGCATTTCTCTTACGCAGGGCCTGTGGACTGTCGTGTCGGCTGCCTGGATGTGGTCATGGGCCCTTGCATGAAGCGAGCAGCTGAGACTGCCGAGGGCCTGTACGAGGCCCGCGCTTCGCGTTTTCGCCAAGCGCACGGTTCTTTCAAGTTGTTGATATCGCTTGGGTTGATCTCGTTTCTTGGAAACATTGGCTTCGTTTCGTATATTTGTCGAAGCTGGGCTTCTTGACTTCGTTTTGTGTCGGCTGCTTATGGGCTCTTGCTTACGGACGAGCGGCGGAGACGGCCGCGTGTCTCTTTGAATCGAACGATTGTTCCTACGCCCCGTCCGCGTCCGGGGCTTCTTGTGATTTGAGGCGGGACCCGGGCTGAAGCCCGGAGCTACTATCCTTGCCCCCTACCGGGGGCGGGATCAGAGGCCATCAGACATCCCGGCCGCAAAACGATAAACCTAGCCCGCATTTCTCACCGCCTGACGAGCAAAGCACACGATAGGCCCGCCATTACTTCGTTGCGCTTGCTCGGGTGCTCACCGTACTGTTCAAGTACGCCTCTTTGCTTGAGAAATGGGCGTCAAGCGGCGCGCGCCTCGTACTGACGCACCTTTCATGCACTTTGCCTCGCCACGCGGTGAGAAAAGCGGGCTAGGGGTTCGGGCGGAATCCCAGCGCTTCAAAATGCCCTCAATACCCCGACCCAGTATGCTTGTCTTTCAAGTTATTGATATTACGTTGGTTGCATGGATGCCTTTACAGCTATTGGCTTCGTTTCGCATATTGTCTTGAAGCTCGACCTCGTGACTCTTCCTATTCTCGCTTGCTTGGGACGTGCCCGCAGGCTCTCTCGCGCACGGACGAGGAGAGGGTCGGGAGTCTCTACGAGCCCCGCGCTATGCGCAATGAATCCGCGGGGTTCCGCCGTTCCGGCTCGACCCTAGGCTATATTCCTGACATTCCTGACGCCTCTTCGCGGGTGGAGAGTTACGCAATCTTGCTGCTCCTAACCATCTCTCAAGTTATAGATATCGCATGAGTTGCCATCCCTATTCTTCAAGACCATTGGCTTCGTTTCGCACATTTCTTCAAGCTCGGCCTCCAGGCACAGCCAAATTTTCTTGCCGGTCCCCAAGGAATGTCGGCTTGGGGGCTGCTTGCTCAGGATAGCGGTCGTGTCAAGCCGGTTTTGCCCCGGTTAGTTGACCCGCTTTTCTCGCCACCTGCCATCCGAAGCACGCAATAGGCCCGTCACTACTTCGTTACGGTTGCCTTCCGTGCTCAGCATCGTGAAGAGGGCTTCGCCGGAGCTTGCTCACAGCGATATCCACAAAGGTGGGATCGGCCGCATTTTTCACGACGGTTTTCTCTTCTATCCCCGCAATGCGGCCCAGAATCACCCGCGGCCAATAGGAATGCCCGATCCACCGCCAGCGGGCACATTCGATCAGAGAGTCCTGGGATCGCTCCTTGATTGCCGCCAGGACTCGGGCGTTCCGTGATCGTGTCAGCCCTGCGAGAACTGCAATAGCTTTGTTGCGGTCTGCCCATATTTCTGAAGAAAGAAGCTCGATGAACAAGGATTCCCCTATGGGCGCGGCGAGTTCGATTTCCGACGCGGCCAGAACGCCGAGCGCTCGAATCGCGTTGTTGCGGACATCCTTGTCCGGGTCGCGGGCCGCTTGGTAGAGGACGCGGATCTGCTCGGGGGTGTGTTCGGCGTAGCCGGCTGTCCGTGCCGCGACGGCGCGATGTCGAGCGTCCGAAGAATCCGTCAGCACTGAAAAGACGAGTGGTGCGTGAGCCACGGCATACTCTCTGATCTGAAGCTCGATGGCTCGCGCTGTAGGATCGCGCGTGAGGGCGTAGCCTCGAGAAGTGTCTTCTTCGATGGCTTCGCCGCCCCGCTCTACCGCGTCGATCAGCGCCTGTTCGAGCTTCTCATGCAGCGACGGCAAGGCCTCCGGTAGGCGCGGGGATTGACGAGGTTCGTCACGGAATTGGATTTTCTTGCTGGTCGTACCCGCTAACCCAACGTAGATACGGCGCTTCCCGGCCTCATCGCAACACACGATCGCAATGTCCGTCGGGTCGGTCCCGACTATGGACTTGACGGTATTCCGTAGGCTCGCTCGGATTTCGCTAGGTCGAGCACCGTCCCATTTCACTGGCAAGGCTTTGCGGATCGCCGCTACATCCAGGCCGCCATAGCCGAAGAATTCTATCTCACCAATGCCCGAGTCCGCGCTGCAGGTCGACGCCGCCGCGAAGACCGCGGCCGCGAAGTAAACGAACCGACGCATGTGCCCATCCTACGAAAGTTCTTCGGCGGATACAGTCAAGGCGGAAGATTGCCCCTCAACTCGCTTCGATCTTCGCCCACATATCCGCGGCCAGCCATTCGGCTTCCCGCTTGTTGCGAATGCCGCGGCCGGCGGCCTTGGGTCGGCCAACCTTGCGATGCAGCTTGATGTCGTAGTAGGCCTTGGCCGACTGGGTGGCGGTTTGGCTTTGTTGCATGCCGATTTCCGCTTTGACTTCGGTAATCTCCGAGCAGGGAATTTTCCGGCGGCGGCCCAGGCCCAGCACCGTGCACCGGATCGTCACCGACCCCGCCTCAATGCGGACCAACGTCACGCCGAACCATAGACCCATGGCGGCAAGAGCGATCAAGACACCGAACAGGCCGAAGAATATCGGAAACAGCCTAGGCGCGCCCAGATAGAGCTGCAACCAAATCGCTCCCAGCCAAATGATCAGAAAAACGGTCACACCGACGGCCACGCCGAAATTCCTTGCCGCCCCGAAGTAGTACTCGGTTCCGCCCAGCGGACTAGGCCGAACCACGACCGTGGCCTCCAGCGGGTCGAAAGCCTGCTCGGGCTTGGGCGCGAAACCGAACGGCGTCTCTTCGTCGGCGGCTTCGGGGGAGCTTTCCGGAGTCTTGAAAACGGGAACCTCAAACTGCGTCTTGAAATCGATCCCCGGGACATCCGCGTCGGCTTCGAGTCTCCATACCAAGCTGTCGCTGGGGTTCGTTTCGTCGGTCTGCTCGCATTCGTAGGGAATCACGAAATCAATCGGAATCAAGGTGCCTCGGTAGGCCGGCTGCAGGCGTGCTCTCGAAATATGCTCTTCCTCCTGCCACAGCACACGTTCGTGGGTGGTGCGGTTCTTTCCCGTCCCCGAGACCGTTCGGCGAATGGAGGAAAGCTTGAGGGCGACGCCCTTGTCGGGCAGGGTCTGCAGACTGGTTTCGATCGTCCCGCGCACGCGCCCGCCGATGACGCCGGGCAACGTCGCCATTGCGAACGTCGACGTACCGAACTTGCGGTGCCTCACCGTGGCCCGAACCGCCCAGACGATCATCCCGACCCCGACAAGCGGAAACAACACCCCGATCAAGGCTGCTGTGTTGCCGCGGGCGTATTCCTTGGGTAGCTGGAAGAGCAAGGGCGCCGAGATCAAGTTCCAAAAGACGGCGAAGACCCAACTGAGGACGAGCGTACTCTTTGAAGCGCCGCTGACGCGCCCTTGTGCCCAGTCGGGCCGCCACATCCACGGGGAGTCGGGGTGCAATTGCCGTAGGGCGTTCTTCTCTTGGCTCTTGCTCTTGAGATAGCGGCCGAGAAGAATCATCGCCACGCCGGCGCCGAAAAAAATCAGCCCGACAAGGATGAACACGGCGAGCTTTTCGGTGTTTTGGCTGTCGCTTTCGATCAGGCGAAGGCCCTGCCAAAAAGCCCATAGTCCGCTGACGGCGAAGGGTATGCCGAGAACGGTAAGGAACCCGGAGCCGTGGGTACCTGAGGACGTATTCATGTCGAAAGCGAGCGCATAGGTGATAACGGCGGCGGGCGCAACCTCATTGTTTCGACCCTCGCCGTCGGCGGTTTCATTGTAGCCCGGGGGGGTGCCGGGTTCCCCCCAAAGGATGTAACGTTACGGAGACGGTAGTGCCACGACCGCGTGAAAAAGTTTGTTTGGCTGCAAAGCACTATTCTCGAGTGACCGCATCGCGTGGCGATGCGGCTCTGGTTGGCAGTGGTTTCCTCCGCTATGGCGGATCGAAGCTTTCTCAACAAGGTCGCGGAAAGGTGTCTTTTCACGTGGTCTGAGTCGTAGGGGGCGAAAGCGTCACCGCTTTGCGGCTTTGCTTCGCGGTTTGAAATAATGTTAACAGACGCCCCGGGCCGACCCTGGGACGCGAAGGGTTTGGTAGGGCACTGGGCCGGTTGTTTGTCCCAAGCCCCTTGGGGAGCGGAAATGACTCGTTTCGCAGTCGCCGGATCGGTGGCCTTGCTGTTGCTGATGACGGCCGCGTGTTCACCGGCGCCCGAGAGCGAACCGGCCGCGCCGAGGCCGGAGGTGGGCTTCACCGCCGAAGCCGACCGCATCCACGTCACGCTCCGAGGCAAACCCTTCACCACGTATCATTTCGGAGAAAAGTGGCCGAAGCCTTTTCTGCACCCGGTCGTTTCGCTTGGGGGTGCGGATGTGACTCGCGGTTGGCCGGTTGCGCCGCGCGAGGGCGAAAGCGACGACCATGTTTGGCATCGCGGCCTTTTCATGGGCCACGACGGCATCAACGGCGTCGACTTCTGGCGCGAGAAGGCGCCCGAGGAAACCGCCCGGTTCAAGCCGCGCTCGGCGCCCGTGACCGACGAGGCCGCCGGGACCTTGCGCGTCGAGCTTGATCTCGAAACGCCTGGAGGCGAATCGCTCGGGGCCTTGCGGCAGCAATTCACGTTCAGTACATCAGGTAGTCTGGGGGGCGAAAACGCGGTTATCGATGTAGACGTCGCCATCGTCGCCGACCGCGGCGTCGCGCTTACGTTGAGCGATACCGAGGAGGCCTTTGTCGGCTTTCGCTTTGACGACGCCTTCAAGCAGGAAAACGGCGCTTGGCTGACCAACGCCGACGGTCTCTTGGGCACCGAGAATATCTGGGGGAAACAAGCGGCGTGGGTCGACTACTCAACTACGTTGGCGGGTGAGAAAATCGGCGTGGCGATGTTCGATCACCCCGCCAATCCGCGCCACCCGAGCTATTGGTATGCGCGCGGGTACGGGTTCTGTACGGCAAATGCTTTCGGCATTCGTAACTTTACCGGCGATGAGTCGAAAGACGGGAAGATGGAAGTCGCCGCGGGCGACGAGCTGCGGTTCCGGTATCGCTTTGTGGTTCACCCGGGGGACGCCGATCAAGCGGCGGTGAAGGAGTTGTACGCGGCGTACCAACAAGGCGAATAGCGAGCACGGGGCCGGGCATTGAGGCGATTGGCCCCCGCACGGGAGGGCTGTCCCGCACAGCAAAAAAGAAGATATGACTGACGAACAACAATCCGACTCCAAGCTTTCCAGCCGGCGCGAGTTTCTCGCGACCACCGGCGCGGCCGCCGCGATTGGTTCGGCCGCGGGGGCGCCCGCATCGGCGGATACGACGAAGCCGTTCCGCATCGACGTGCAGAGTCACATGTACCCCCCCCCGGTGCTCGATTTCATGACGACGCTCGACGACATTCCGCGAGCGTACAAGAAAGACGGCTCCTACTACACGATCACCGGCGAATGGCATCGGCGTGTGCGCGAAGCCCACATGGATGTTGACGCCAAGTTGGCGGCGAAGGACGAAGCCGGGATCGCCATGACGGCGCTTTCGATCAACGACCCGGGCCCGGAGCGTTTTGGGGCGAACGGCCCGAAGGTCGCGCGGCTGGCGCACGATTTCATCGGCGGCGTGATCAAATCGCACCCCAGCCGCTTTTTCGGGCTGGCGACGCTGCCGCTACAGGACGAAGCGGCCTCCCGCGCCGAACTCGACCGTTGCGTCGACAAATTGGGCTTCCGCGGCATCCTGCTCTACTCGAACCTGGCGCGACAGTTTCCCGACGAGCCGCAGTTCCGTTGGCTGTTTGGGCGCGCCGAGCAGATGGGCATTCCGATTCTGCTCCACCCGGCGTATCCGATGACCTACGACGCGGTCAAGGGCTACCACATGGTGGCCGGGTTGGGGCTGATGTTCGACACGACCATCGCGTTGTCGCGGTTGATCTTGGCGGGGATTCTCGACGAGTTCCCGAAATTGAAGTTGCTTTGTCCGCACGTCGGCGGCACCTTGCCTTACTTGATCGGACGGATCGATCACCAGACGCAGGTGCTGGGGCGAGGCGCCGACAAGATCAACAAGCCGCCGAGCGAATACCTGCGGCAGATCTACCTCGACGCCGTCTCGCCGATCCCCTTGGGCGTCAAGTACGGGCTGGATTTCGTGGGCGCCGATCAGTTGCTCTACGCCAGCGATCACCCTTGGGTCGATCCGAAGTTAATCATTAAGAATGTCGAGAGCCTGGACCTCGACGCGGAAACGAAGACGAAGATTTACCGGGACAACGCACGGAAGCTCTTCAGCCTGTAGAGGCTCGCGCGGAAAAGGGGGCAGTCGGAGCAATCGCTTTCTATGAATCCGCGGTTTCATAATGCCGCCATGAAAATGGGCGCCCATTCGTTCCTGCCACCCTTTCAGGGTTCCGGTCCTGGCGGGATGTCTACCCAGGGTTCCGCTTCGCTTCACCCGGGGCTAAATTCCTGTCGCCGCTTTGCGGCTCAAGGCGATGAGCGAGTTTTTTACGTAATGCACGAAACTCTCGTCGGTCGGACTTAGACTATAGGAGTCGATAGCGTGTGCGTATGAAATCGAACCGCAGAGAGTTTTTCGGATTGCTCGGCACCGCCGCGGCCGTCGCCGAGCGTGCGCGGGCCGGGGACGAAGACCATCGCTTCCGACTGGCGATTTGCAACGAGACTTTCGACGGCTGGAATTTCCGCGACCAGATGAAGGGGACGATCCGCTTCGGCTACACCGGGACCGAGATCTCACCCTTTACGTTGGCTGATGATCCCTCGACGGTGACCGACGCGCGGCGACAAGCTTTGCGGCACATGATGGCCGACGAGGGTGTGGAATACGTTGGACTGCACAACCTGCTCAAAGCCCCGGCCGGGATCCATGTCACCACCGTGGACGCCGAGAAACGCCGCGAAGGGTGGGAGTTATTCCGCAAGCTGATCGATCTGGCGGCCGATCTGGGGGATAACGCCCGCATGATCTTCGGTTCGAGCAAGCAACGTTCGGCGAAATTGGGTGGAACGACAATTGCGGATGCGAAGAAGCGTCTGGTTGAAGGCCTGGCCGAGGCGGCCCCGCACGCTGAAGCGCGGGGAGTGAAGATCCTGATGGAGCCGCTCGCGCCGCACCTTTGCGATGTGGTCAACACGATGGCCGAGGCGGTTGAGATCGTCGATCAAGTGAACAGCCCGGCGGTGCGTTCGATGTTCGATACTCACAATGCCGCAGCGGAGACGCTGGGGCACGGGGAGGTCATCAAGAAGTATCTGCCCTACATCGAGCATGTTCACATCAATGAGATGGACGGCCGACACCCCGGCACCGGCGACTACGACTTCATGCCCGTGCTGCAGGCGCTCAAGGATGTAAAGTTCAAGCACTGGGTATCGCTCGAGGTGTTTAAGTTCAAGCCCAGCCCAGAGGTTGTGGCGCGGGATTCGGAGCGCTTGCTGCGGCAATGGGAGGCCGGGTTAAGCTGAGAGGTAAGGCAGGGGACCGGAACCGGTTCTTGTCCCAACAAGAAGCGCTTATGGTGGACGGAAGTAGAAAGGGTTTCCCAACGGCGGCGCTCACTCTGCTGGTCGCCGCGGCGTTGACCGCATCGCCGCAGGCGCAGCTCCCTCCCGCCGCGGCCGAAAAGGTCGATTTCACGGGCGACATCCAGCCGCTTCTGGCCGCCCGTTGCCAGGTCTGCCATGGTGCGCAGGTTCAAATGAACGGCCTACGCCTCGACCGGCGTGTGGACGCGCTTAAAGGCGGCTACTCCGGAGCGGTCGTCGTCCCGGGCGACAGCGGGGCGAGCAAGCTGATTCAAATGGTCGCCGGGCTGGTCGAAGGCAAGATCATGCCGCCGGCGGGGGATCGGTTGTCGAACGAGGAAATCGGCTTGTTGCGCGGCTGGATCGATCAGGGCGCCGAGTGGCCCGAAACCGACGCGGTCGAAACGGAAATTTCAAAGGCCCCGAAATCTTCCCATTGGGCTTTTCAGCCGCTTGAGGAGCCAGCCCGGCCCGAGGCTTCCGACGAAACCTGGGGGCGCAACGAGATTGACCGCTTCGTCCTCGCCAAACTCGAGGCCCAGGGGGTCGCGCCTTCTCCCGAAGCCGACAAGCCGACGCTGATTCGCCGTTTGAGCCTCGACCTGACGGGCTTGCCGCCTACGCCGGACGAAGTCGCGGCCTTCCTCGCCGCCGACACGGATGAGGCCTACGAAGCTCTTGTGGAGCGGTTGCTCGATTCGCCCCACTACGGGGAAAGATGGGGCCGGCATTGGTTGGACCTGGCCCGTTACGGCGACAGCCACGGGTTCCGCGGCGACCAGTTCCGCCCGCACGCTTGGCGCTACCGGCATTGGGTGATCAACGCGTTCAACCAAGATATGCCGTTCGATCAGTTCACGATCGAGCAAATGGCGGGCGACCTGATTCCCGAGCGCGGCGTCGAGCAGTGGGTCGCCACCGGCTTTCACCGCAACACGCCGACCAATACCGAAGGCGGGTCCGACCCCGAGGAGTGGCGCTTTGAGCAGGTGGTCAATCGAACCAATACTTTGGGAACCGTGTGGCTCGGGATTACCGCCGGTTGCGCGCAGTGTCACGACCACAAGTACGATCCGCTGACGCAGAAGGAATACTATCAACTCTTCGCCTTTTTCAACGACGCCGAGGAGATCAATATCGACGCCCCTCTTCGCGGCGAGCGCGGCCCTTATCTGCGCGCGCTGCCGGCGTATCAGGCCGAGCGCAACCGCCTGCTCGACGAACACGGCATCCGCGAACAGAAAGCCGTCTGGGAAGAGAAGGTGCGCTACCACGCCAAGAATCCCGGCGAGGCGAATAATTGGGATGTGGCTTTCGACGAATTGCGAACGTTCGTCGACCTCGGCGAGACGATTCTATTCACGCCGCCTGAAATTCGTTCGCTGAAATGGGAAAAGCGGATTACCGATCACTTCGTCGCTGATTACTACCAAGTGGTGGGCATGAAGAAGTGGGAGGAGATGGGTTACAGCGAACTGAAGAAGAAGCTGAAGGAGCTCGATAAGTCGTTGCCGCCCTTCAGCGAGGCGCAGGCGATTCACATCGAACGCATCCCGCGCAAAAGCTACGTCTTTTTGCGAGGCAGTTTCAAAGACCCCGGTGTCGAAGTCGACCCCGGGACGCCGGCGTGGCTGCATCCGTTCGAGGCCGAGGGGCGGGCGACGCGACTCGATCTGGGGCGCTGGCTGGCATCGCCTGAAAACGTCGTCACGCCGCGCGTGACGGTCAACCGCATTTGGCAGGAGCTTTTCGGGCGCGGCATCGTAACGACGTCGGAAAACTTCGGCGCCCAAGGCGACCGACCCTCGCATCCGGGCTTGCTTGATTGGCTGGCGGTCGAATTTCGCGACACCTTGAGCTTCAAGAAAACGATTAAGACGATCGTCATGTCGGCGGCTTATCGGCAATCTTCGCATGTGCGGGCCGACATCGCCGAGGGCGACCCGGAAAACCTGCTGCTGGCGCGCCAGGGCCGTTTCCGTTTACCGGCGGAGCTGATCCGAGATTCCACGCTGACGGTCAGTGGTCTGCTCTATCCGAAGGTCGGAGGCCGCAGTGTGCGTCCGCCGCAACCGGAAGGGGCGAAGCGAATGGGAACGACCGGCGACGGCGGTTGGAAAGTGAGCGAGGGCCCGGACCGTTACCGACGCGGGATGTACATTCAGTACCAGCGCATGGCGCCCTATCCTTTGTTGACGAACTTCGATATGCCGACCGGTTACGTTGCCGCCTGCCGCCGCGACCGCTCGAATACCCCGCTGCAGGCTTTGAACTTATTGAACGATCCGGTGTTTATCGAAGCCGCCCAGGCTCTCGCGACGCGGACGTTGGGCGAAGCCGAAGGAACAACAGACCGGCTGAATCACGCCTTCAAGCTGTGTTTGGCCCGCGATCCCGACCCGGTGGAGACGGATTGGTTGCAAACATCGCTTGCGGAGCAGCGGTCGATTCTGGTGGCCGATCCCGGACGAGCGCGGAAGCTGTTTCCCGTGGAGATGGCGGGGTTGGCTCCCGAAGAAGGCGCTGCCTGGGTGGGGATCAGCAGCGTGTTACTGAATTTGGACGAGTTTTTGACGCGGGAATAGGGGCGTAGGGCGTCTACAGAAAAAGCGGAAACAGTCGGGCGCCATGAACCCGCCGATTGATCACGCCGGCATGAAAATGAGATTCGGCAACGGAGAGGGCCAACCCGACTTGCCGGAAGCACGCGCGGGAGTGGACCCGACCCGTGCGTTGTTTCCTGCCGCCCTTTCAGGGCTCGACGAAATAGGGCCGTCACCTAGGGTTCCGCCGTTCCGGCTCCACCCTAGGCTATATTCCTGGCCCCGTTTCACGGCTCCGGTTTTTCGGATTTTCGCCGGAGCTGTCGGTCAGCGGGTGAACTTAATGCCCAATACCTTCGAAGGGGGGTTTTCGCAAGAGCCATGACGCTCGATCAATTTGCCGCCATCCAATCCCGCCGCCGTTTTCTTCAAAACTGCGGAGCCGGGATCAGCACGGCCGCGCTGGCGCACCTGCTCGGGGTCGAAGGCCTCACAGCTGCTTCGAAGGTCTCCGGCGTCAACCCGATGGCTCCGCGCCGGCCGCACTTCGAACCCAAGGCGAAAAACGTCATCTTGATGTATCAGTCGGGCGCGCCCAGCCAACTCGACCTTTTCGCCCCCAAACCCGGTCTGCGCAAATGGCACGGTAAATCCCTGCCGCCGTCGATGACCAAGGACCTCAAGCTGGCCTTCATCAAGCCGAACGCCAAGGTCATGGCCGGCGCCTACGAGTTCAAGAAATACGGCCAAAGCGGCATGGATTTCTCGGAGTTGGTGCCTCATCTGGGCACTTGCGCCGACGACATCTGCATGATCCACACGATGAACACCGAAACGTTCAACCACGACCCGGGCGTGCTGATGTTGACGACCGGGCATACGCAGTTCGGACGGCCGTCGATCGGCGCCTGGGCGGCGTACGGGTTGGGAAGCGAGTCACAAGATCTGCCGGGCTTCGTCGTGTTGGGCTCGGGCAAGGGGCCGAACGGCGGGTCGAATATCTGGGGCAACGGCTTTCTTCCCTCGGCCTATCAGGGAACCCGCTTCCGCACGACCGGCGAGCCGATTCTCTATCTGGCGAATAACGAAGGTGTCAGCCGCGAGTTGCAGCGCTCCCGGCTCGATGTCATTCGCAAACTCAATCAAAAGCGCTACGAAGAGACGGGCGACGTGGAAATCGCGGCTCGCATTAACTCCTATGAATTAGCGTTTCGGATGCAGACGGCCGCGCCGGATCTGCTCGACTTTTCCGATGAGCCTCGGCACATCCTCGATTCCTACGGCACCGAAAAAGAGCCGACCCGGGCCTTCGGCACGAATTGCTTGCTGGCGCGCCGCATGGTCGAGCGCGGCGTTCGCTTCGTCATGCTGACCCACGGCGACTGGGACGCGCATAAGGAAATCGACAAGAACCACCGCGAAAACTGCGGCATGGTCGACCAACCGGCCGCAGCGTTGATCAAGGACTTGAAACAGCGCGGGCTGCTCGATTCGACGCTGGTGATCTGGAGTAGCGAGTTTGGCCGCACACCGATGATCCAACTCGACCGCCCCGATGAAGGCGCGGGCCGCGACCATCATCCCGACTGCTACAGCCTGTGGCTGGCCGGCGGCGGCATCAAACCCGGGACGATCATTGGCGAAACCGACGAGATCGGCCTAAAAACGGTCAGCGGCAAGGTTCACGTGCATGATCTGCAGGCTACGGTTTTGCATTGCCTAGGGTTCGACCACGAGAAGCTGACCTATCATCACCAGGGGCGTGATTTTCGGTTGACGGATGTGGGCGGGAAGATTGTTGACCAAATGTTGGCATAAATGTACTAAAATGGACGCGAAGACAAACGCGAAGTATCCGGAAAATAGAAAACAAACCGGAGAGCGCCGGGTTTTTTTCGTGAGACATCCTATGATTCGCGCTCGAAAGACCGCCGCTTGTTTGCGGTTCCTCCTGCCGGTAATTTTCCTGGTCCCCACCGGGACCGCGCAGACCTCCACCGAACTGCCTCCCCCGGTGGCCGACAAAGTCGATTTCGGCCGCGACATTCAACCTCTGTTTGCCGAGCGTTGCACGGTTTGCCACGGCGAATTGCAACAGTTGAGCGGCCTGCGCCTCGATCGCCGGTCGTCCGCGATGAAAGGCGGCTATTCCGGGGCCGTCATTGTTCCTCATAAGAGTGCTGAGAGCAAACTGATCCGCATCACGGCCGGCACGTTGAAGGACGTTATCATGCCGCCGGTCGGCGACCGCTTGACGGCGCGGGAAGTCGGCCTATTGCGTGCTTGGATCGACCAGGGTGCTCCTTGGCCCGAGGAAACAGAAAGCGCCGACGGCGGACACTCGAGTGGGCTGTCGCATTGGGCCTATCGTCCGCTGAAAAAGCCGGCCGATCCCAATGTGGCCGGCGAAAAATGGGCGAGGAATTCGATCGACCGTTTCGTTCTGGCGAGGCTCGAAAAAGAGGGCGTCGAGCCGTCGCCGGAAGCCGACAAGTACACGCTGTTTCGACGGCTGCACCTCGACCTGACCGGCCTGCCCCCGGCTCCGGACGAGATCGCCGCCTATGCCGCCGACCCGAGCTCCGACGCCTACGAGGCCTGGGTCGATCGCCTGCTTGATTCGGAACACTACGGCGAAAAGTGGGCCATGCAATGGCTCGACCTGGCGCGCTACGCCGACAGCGACGGATATGAAAAAGACCTCGTTCGGCCGCACGCCTGGCGTTACCGTCACTGGGTGATTAACGCGCTCAATGACGACATGCGGTTCGATCAGTTCACGATCGAGCAAATCGCCGGCGACCTGTTGCCTAACGCCGACACCGAGCAGAGAGTCGCGACGGGCTTTCATCGCAATACGCTGAAGAACCGCGAGGGCGGCGTCAAGATCGAGCAGTTCCGCTTCGAGGAAGTTGTTGACCGCGCCAATACCGTCGGCACCGTCTGGATGGGCCTGACCGTCGGCTGCACGCAATGCCACGACCACAAATACGACCCCATCACGCAAAAGGATTACTACAGCCTCTTTGCTTTCTTTAACAACGCCGACGAGGTCAATATCGACGCTCCCTTGGCCGGCGAAATGGGGCCGTATCTGTCGCAGCTTCCCCGCTACCGGGTCGAACGCGACAAGTTACTGCGCGACAACCGCGTCTACGAACTGATGCCGCCCTGGGAAGAGAAGATGCGTTTGGCGGCGCGCAATCCCGGCAAGTGGACTGACTGGGATCACGCCTACGACGCGCTCGGCAAATATCTCGACAACGGCCACGGCAACCTCGAAAAAGACCCCGCCGACCGCACCCGCAAAGAGGCCGACGGAATCATCGATCACTTCGTCAAGAACTACCACCGCGTCATCACCAAGGAGTTCAACGAAGAACTCAACTACGAGGACATCTTCGAGAAGATCCAGCAGCACAAGGAGGAGTTTCCTTCGATCAGCGAAGCCCAAGCGATCGCCGAAAGCCCTGAAAACCGCAAGAGCCATATCCATATTCGCGGCGCATGGAACAAAACCGGCATCGAAGTCTCGCCCGACGTGCCCGCGTTTCTCGGCGCGTTGCCCGATGCGGCTGAAGCCTCACGCGTCGACTTGGCCCAGTGGATCGTTTCGGAGAATAATCCCCTGACGGCCCGCGTCACCGTGAATCGTATCTGGCAGGAATATTTCGGGGCCGGGTTAGTGCTGACGTCGGAGAATTTCGGCAGCCAGGGCGAGGAGCCCTCTCATCCGGGACTGCTCGATTGGCTGGCGGCGGACTTCGTTGAGGGCGGCTGGAGTTTGAAGAAAGTCCACAAGACGATTGTGATGTCGGCGGCCTATCGGCAGTCCTCGGCCGTGCGTCCCGAGCTCGACGCCCGCGACCCGGACAATCGGCTGCTGGCCCGCCAGCGGCGTCTGCGCTTGCCGGCGGAGCTGTTGCGCGATTCGACCCTGGCGGTCAGCGGGCTGCTTTATCCCAAGATCGGGGGCCCCAGCGTGCGGCCTCCGCTGCCCAAGGGAGTCACCGATTTGTCGTACGCCGATTCCATCGAGTGGCCCGAGAGCACGGGGAAAGACAAGTACCGCCGCGGGCTCTACGTATTGCTGCAACGGACGATCCCGTATCCGCAAATGGCCGCCTTCGACGCCACCGCGCGGGAGGTTGCGCTGTGCCGCCGCGAGCGCTCGAATACGCCTCTGCAGTCGTTGAACTTATTGAATGACCCGGTGTTTATGGAAGCGGCTCAGGCCTTCGCGGTGCGCATCTTGAGTGAAGCCGAGCAAAACTTCGACGATCGGCTGCGCTACGCGTTTCAGGTCGCTCTGGCGCGCCCGCCCAGCGATGGCGAAGTCGAATCACTGGGCGGATATTACCGCCGCCAAACGGGCATTTTCGAGCAAGAGCCCGGAGCCGCGGAGAAGGTCGCCCCTGTCGATCTCGCCGGCATCAGCCGCATCGAAACCGCCGCCTGGACGGGACTAAGCAGCGTTCTACTCAACCTTGACGAGTTCATTACGAGAGAATAGAGGTGTCTGTCATTGGCGCGCCAAGGATCGGAGGTGGCAGCCGTGAAATTGAAACCTCGAGAAATTCGATTCCCAATCGACATCTTCAGCCCGGACACCATGCCGATGGCGAGGCTTGCAGAATACATGCAGGGGTTCGCCGCACTTCTCGGCTATCGCGACAGCGTGCACTTCTCTCGAGTCGAGCCCGGCAGCACCGTTCTGGTGGCGCGGGTCGAACCCCAAGACGAGCCGAAGGTTCGAGAGCGCGTCCGGCGTGCAAGCAAGCACGTCGCCCCCAAAGACGCCGCAGACGCCTACCGGAAGATTGACGCCATGTTGCGCGACGACAACGCTGTGGGAGAAGTCATTGAACCGGATGGGGAGAAGCTTATCGAGTTTCCGGGGCGAGTCAAAAAGCAGTTTGACATCGTGGGTCCAGTGAGCGAACAGGGCACGCTGGATGGCATCCCGATCGTTGTCGGGGGACAACGTGAGCTGGTGCCGGTTCATTTGGAAGACGGGGACGGCACGATCCACCACTGCGAAGCCAAGAGAGACATCGCCAAGCGCCTCGCGAAACATCTTTTCGAACAGCCGGTTAGAGTCCAGGGTCTGGGTCGCCGGCTGCGGGATAAAAGCGGCAAGTGGGAGTTGCTAAGCTTCCGAATTCACGACTCTTCTCTACTGCAAGCGCGCTCGTTGGACGAGTCCATAGGGCAGCTCAAAGAGGCTCACAAAAAGAGCGAATGGAGTAAGACGGAAGATCCGTTGGCTGAATTGGATGCCATCAGGAACGGATAAGAATGGCGGGCGGGCGGGACTTACCTCTGCCGCCGGAAGACCCGCAGGGTACTCTGTTTGAGCAAGGAAAAACAGAAAAGGGATAATCCCGAATGAACCTCCGCGACTTCCAGCGCATTCAGACTAGACGCCACTTTTTTAGGTTCGCGGCGGGCGGCATCGAGACAGTCGCTCTGGCTCACTTGCTCGGGCGTGACGGGCTTGCCGCGCCGCGTGAGTTGCCGAAGGTCAATCCCCTGGCCCCGCGCGAGCCCCACTTCACGCCCAAGGCCAAGAACGTCATCTTTTTGCTGATGGCCGGCGGGCCGAGCCAAATCGATCTCTACGACCCCAAGCCCGAATTGCAAAAGCGACACGGGCAGGCCTTGCCGGCCTCGCTGACGAAAGACCTCAAGCTGGCTTTCATCAAGCCTTCCGCCAAGGTTCTCGGCAGCCCGCGGGAATTTCGCAAGTACGGGCAAAGCGGCACCGAATTTTCCGACTACATTCCCCATATCGCCTCTCACGCCGACGACATCGCCGTCATTCGCTCGATGCACACCGAGGCGTTCAATCATCACCCGGGGCAGGCCATGCTGATGAGCGGCAGCACGATAGCCGGACGGCCGACGGTCGGCTCCTGGGTCAGCTACGGCCTCGGCAGCGAGGCGGACGACCTGCCGGCCTTCGTCGTACTCAGCTCGGGACGAGGCGCCAGCGCGGGCTCCACGAATTGGTCGAGCGGCTTCCTGCCCTCCACCTATCAGGGCGTCAACTTTCGCGGCAGCGGCGATCCGATTCTCTATCTCACGAACCCGCCCGGCGTCAGCGCCGAGACCCAGCGAGCCCGACTCGACGCGATTCGCGAGCTCAACGAAGCCCGCTACCAAGACACCGGCGATCTGGAAATCGCCTCGCGCATTCATTCTTACGAGTTGGCCTTTCGGATGCAGACCGCCGCCCCCGAGCTGCTCGATTTTTCGAATGAATCGAAAGCGACGCTGGATTCCTACGGCGTCGGCGAAGAGCCCACCAACGCCTACGGGACAAACTGCCTGCTGGCCCGGCGGATGGTCGAGCGTGGCGTGCGGGTCGTGTTGCTGGTCCATGCCAGTTGGGACCACCATCAGAAAGTCGACGAAAAGCTAGCCGAGTATTGCGGCGCCACCGACGCGCCTGTCGGGGCTCTGCTGGGAGACCTTAAGCAGCGCGGCCTACTCGACGAAACCATGGTCGTGTGGGGCGGGGAATTCGGCCGCACGCCGATGGGGCAACTCGAGCGGCTCGACGAGGCCGCCGGCCGCGACCACCACCCCGACTGCTTTTCGATGTGGGCCGCCGGCGGCGGCATCCAGGGCGGGCAGGTGATCGGGCGAACCGACGACCTCGGGCTGAACATTGCCGAAGACCCTGTTCACATCCACGACTTGCAGGCCACCATGCTGCACGCATTGGGCCTGGAGCACACGCGGCTCACCTACAACTTCATGGGCCGCGCATTCCGCTTGACCGACGTGGGCGGGAATGTGGTCGAGAAGCTGGTGTCGTAAGAGAACAAGCGGCCGGCAAGCGCTTCGCCGAGCGAGCCGGCGATTGAGCGGACCCCTCACTTGCGTTGGGGGCTCGGTTTCTCGGCGAGGACGCTCATCGCCCACTGAGCATGCTCGGCAATCACCGGATCCGGCGAGCGCGCCATCCGACCGAGCGGTTTGAGAAACTTGCCGTCGCCGCTGTTGCCCATCGCCACCGCCACATTGCGCAGAAAACCGCAGTAACGACTGCGTTCGATCGGCGTACCCCTGAAACGCCGATCAAACTCCTCGGGACTCAGCGCCGCCAGTTCCTCTAACTCCGGCAGCGCATTGCGCGGCTGAAACTCTTCGGCCTCGGTCACCGCGGCGCGGCGATTCCAAGGGCAGACGTCTTGGCAGATGTCGCAGCCGAACAGGTGCGCACCCATTTCGGGACGGGCGCTCTCGGGAATAGGGCCTCGCAATTCGATATTTAAATAGGAAATGCAGCGGGTTGAGTCGAGCGCGTAGGCCGGGCCGCCCTCGCCTTCGATGGGAACGAGGGCATCGGTGGGGCAGGCGTCGATGCAGCGAGTGCAGCTCCCGCAACGAAACGGCGCCGCGTCGTCCGGTTCGAGATCGAGCGACGTCAGCAGCTCACCCAAGAAAACCCAGGAACCAACTTGCTGGTTGATCAAGCAGGTGTTGTGGCCGATCCACCCCAACCCGGCCTGGTGGGCGTAGACGCGTTCGAGCAACGGGGCCGTGTCGACGCAAATCTTTGCCTCAAACGGCCCGAAATCTCGGCGCAAGACTTCGACCAGGGCCTCCAGCCGCCGCTTCAGGACATGATGATAGTCCTCGCCCCAGGCGTAACGCGACACCCAACCGCGTCCCTCGCACTCGATTTCGGTCGAATACGGATGCTCGGTGTTGTACACAACCCCAACGGAAATCACCGACTGGGCCGAAGGGAGAAGACTTCGCGGATCGGCCCGCATCTCGCCGCGCCGCCCCTCGAGGTAGCTCATCCGCCCGGCGAAACCGCGTTCGAGCCATTCCGGATAAAAAGCCGCCTCCACCGTCGGACGCGCCGCCGCGACCCCCACCAAATCAAACCCCATTTCGAGCGCCTTCGCTTTGACCTGCTCGGAGAGCACCCTTCGATGATACGTCAAACCCGATGGGTCGGAGACCTGGGGAATCAGTCTGTCCGAGGTCGGGTGAGACCGTTCGGCTTGGAGAGCACGGATGCGACCGAAACAGAGAAAAATGATCGCAAATTAGTAGTAGTTCTGTTACCAAGGTTGTAGTACTATATATACAACGGGCAGGTACCCCAACGACTGCCGCCGAAGGCCGCGTGTCGCGGCTGGGGGCGGGTTAACTTTCGGGCTTGGTTTTTTGATGGCTTCAGCGTTCCTTCGCTATCGCACGTACGTTGTCTTCCTCGGCGCGGCGCTGTTTGTGTTGGCGGTCCGTTCGGTGTCGGCTGAGACGGTCGAATGGTTGCGTCCGGTGGTATTGGCCGCGAGCGCGGTCGCTTTTGCCGGTACCCGGCTTCGGGTTTCCCGCCTTGGCACCGCCATTGCCGTCCCGAATCTCATTCTGGCTGCGGGGTTCAGCTCATTGGCCCCGCCCTTGGCCGCTTTACTCGCCACCTCGGTCGCGATGGCGCGATATCGGTTGGAGCATCGCTCGCCACGCTCCGCCTCGGGATTCCTCATCCGCGCTCTATGCGCCGGCGGAACTGGATTCTGGTCGGCGCTCGTGTACGCGGCGCTCGCCGGTGCCGCGGGATCGCCTTTGTGGGCGCCGGCAAGTGCGAGTGTGATCTTCCTGCTCGGGAGCGGCGTGAGCGAATCGATACTTGAGCGCGCACCCTACTGGAGGCGGCTCTGGTTCGAGCGCACCCGCGGGGGATTGATCCTGGCCCTGCTATGGACCCCGGCCGCTGTGGCGATCGGTCTTTTGTTTCTTCCTCCGGCCGGCAGCGAGCCCGGCGTCTTCCACGGTGATTGGTTCTGGGCCGGGCTTTCGGTATGCATCCTCCTTTACGGCCTGTGCGAATATCGGCTCGGGCCGCTCTACGAGGACCAGTGGCGACAGGAGGAAACCGATCGCATCTTCTTGAGCGCCGTCGAGGCGCTCGCGCTCGCCGTGGACGCCAAAGACAGCGTCAGCAGCGGACACTTGAAACGGGTACAGCGTTACACGACCGAAATCGCCAAGGCGCTTGGCCGCGGCGATCATGAAGTTCGGACTTTGGAATTCGGAGCCCTGCTGCACGACATCGGGAAAATTGCCGTCCCGGAGGGTTTGCTGACGAAACCGGGCCGCCTTTCCCCCGAGGAGTTCAATCACGTCGCGAGCCACGTGCAAATCGGGGCGGAGATTCTGGCCGCTGTAAACTTCCCGCTGCCCGTGGCGGAACTTGTGCTCTGCCACCACGAGAACTGGGACGGCACCGGATATCCCCGCCGGTTGAAGGGGGACGCGATTCCGTTAACGGCGCGCATCCTTACCGTCGTGGACGCTTTCGACGCGCTGACCACAGACCGCCCCTATCGCCCGGCCATGAAGGTCGAAGATGCGATCGAGCACATTAAGAGCCATCGCGGAACAGCCTTTGACCCGCGCGTGACCGACGTCCTGATCGAGCTGCTGCCTCGTCTCGAGCCCGAGATCCGGCGCGACCCGCAAACCAACCGTCAGTCGGCCGAACGCCGCCTATCGCTGCAAAGTCCCCGCAGCATTGACGTGCGGCAAACTTCTCTCACTCCCGAAGAGCGCATCGAAAGTCTCAAGCAGTTACGAGGCGTCGCCCGCCAACCCGTCGAAGACGAGGACTTTCAGACCTGGGAGCGGTTGCTGGCGACCTTGGGACTGCATCTGACGCCGCGGCAATTGCTGGAGTTCGTCTTTGCACCGCTCGCCTCACGCGTTCCTTTCGATGAGTGCGCGGTTTTGATGTTGTCCGACGGCGCCCTGACGCCGATCTACTGCCCGGGACGTGAGACCGACATGTTGCGCAAGTTGCGCTGTCCGATCGACCACAGCCCGAGTGGCTGGGTGGCCCGCCACGGCGAATCTCTTGTGAACGGCAACCCGATGGGCGAACACTCCGAACTCGGGTTGATGGCCTGGGCGATGGGATTGAAGGCCGCCTTAGTCGTCGCACTCTGGGAAAACGGTCGAGTGGTCGGCACCTTCAACCTCTATTCGAAGACGGCGGGCGTCTATTCGAGAGAGCAGGCCGACTGGACAGAGAGGGTAACCGAGACTCTGGGACCCATTCTGCGGCGGGCGCTAACGTTCGACCGCGGACCGTTACCGACCGATGACCGCTTGACGGGTTTGCCCGGCGCCAATGCGATCTTGCGTCGCCTTCGGGCGGAAGTGGACCTTGCCCGCAAAGAGGAACGCAGCAGCTCCGTTCTGTTCTTGAATATCGAAGACTTCCACGCCGTGAATGCCCGTTTTGGTTTTCAGCGAGGCGACCAGCTTCTGCGGGTATTGGCGAAAACTGCCGGTGGGATGCTGCGCAAGCTGGATTACCTGGGCAGGCTGGGAGAAGATCAGTTCCTGGCCGTCCTTGGTGGAATCCAAGACCGCGATCTGGAGGTTCTGGCCGCAAGGCTACAACGCGAGCTTTCGCGCCGCTTAACCGAGGTACACCGGGAGCCGGGCGTTGCCACGAGGGTCGGTGTCGCTTCCGCAAGCTTCCCCGCCGACGGTCCTACCGCCGAGGAGCTGGTCGTCGTGAGCAAATATCGGCTTCACCAACGTCCGGAACAACCGACCGCCCCGGCGGAGTCGGAATCTCGTGAGTTCGAGCGTCGCCCGGCGACGGCTACCGAGAAATCTCCGGCCTAGACTGGCCCCAATGCCCCTCACTTAAGGATCCTTAACGCAGGAAGGGATATCAATCCGGCGGCGTGGTGGCGCGGCTCGGGCCGTCCCCTTGAGTAGCGTTGACTCCTCGGCCCCGGCAGGGGCCCCGGAATCTAGCCCACGGCTTCAGCCGTGGGACCATCCCATAACCGAAACAGCCCTGAAGGGGCGCGGGAAATCATCCCCGAAGATAGCGCTGTCCAACTCCATTGCGCTCTATTTCAACGGAGACACGAACTCATCCTCGAAGGAGACTCGGCGGTGGTGTCGCTCCTGATTTCCGATAGCGCCGCACGGCGGCAAGATTCGCTGACTGGAGAACGGGCCGTCGTTGTTTCGTCAAGAGCACGACGTGAACCAAGATGTGGGCGAAGGTGTGGGCCATGTTCCCGCGCCCCTCTGGGGCTTTCCGCTTGGTGTCCTCTTTCCCACTGAAGCCGTGGGCTAAATTCCAGGGCCCCTGCCGGGGCCGGGGAGCCACGCTACTCAAGGGGACGGCGCGAGCGGCCCGTCGCGGCGCGCCACCACGTCGCCGCATTGATTTTCCCTCTTTCATACGTCTACTTAAGTGAAAGGTATTGGGCCTAGCCAGGGCCGGCGCCACATCTAAATTTTGCTTCGGTATCGACTTTTTGCATCCGCCCCGCGTCGATAGAATCAGAGGTGCTCCCGCGGGGTCAACCAGCTATGCCCACCATGGTTCGAATCGGATTCTTTCTGCTCGTGCTCGGCACGGTCTGTTTGCCGGGCGCCGATTTGCGGAACGTTCGCTCGGTCTACGCTTGGCCGATGACGAAGTCGTTTGATCAATACCTCGCCCAGCAGATCACCGCCGAAGGCGTTTTCGACGTCGTGGTTGATCCCAAACTGGCCGGTGCGATTCTCACCGACCGCATCGATGCTCCTTTTCTCGCCGCCATGGACGAGCTTTTTCCGCTGCCCGAGGAAGAGGCCGAGGAAGAAGCGAAAGACAAGGAGTCCGGCGACGCTTCATCCGATGAGAGTATCGAAGCCGGCGGCGCCATGAAGCGCCCGAAGAACCGAGTTCTGGGCCGTCCGCGCGGAACCCTTTTCTTGGTGGATGTGCACAGCCGCAGGGTCGTCTGGTCGACCTATCTCAAGGAATACGAAGCGACCCCCAACAAGCTCAATCAACTGGCCGGCGACGTGGTGGGAAGAATCAAGGAAGAGCTGGGCTTCACTCCTTAGTGCTGTAGCCGCGAGTCCTGCTCTGATTTCCGGCTGCTCCAGCCGCTGTTGTCGCTTTCAGCTCCAGCTTCTTGCGACTCGATTGGATCTTTGCGCCGGGGTTTCGGTGTGCTTGGGCGCTTGGGTTGCGCCGACGGCTGGGCCCGTCGCTTGCGCTCAGGGCTCGGTATTCGCTTCTTGGGGCCGCTTTCGGGGATTGGGTACACTGTGGGCGCGGATGCGGCGCGTTCGATTTGCCCATGGGAGCCGACAACCTTTACGAAACGATCCTGGCCGACGTCGTCCATTCGCCTCACGAACCGGCGGCTTTGCGTGATTCGGGCGCGGTCGTTCCCTGGCGCCGGCGGGCCGACGGAGAGATCGAAGTCTATTGGGTCCGGCGGGCCGAATCTCTGCGCTTCATGGGGGGCTGGTATTCCTTCCCTGGTGGAGGGGTCAGCCGACGCGACGCGGAAATCTCGGTTCGCTTCGATAACCTCCAGGCATCCGAAGGTGGCGACCCCCAAGCCGCTCGACTGCTCGTCTGCGCGGCCCGCGAGTTGTTTGAAGAAATCGGGATCTTGACGGCGAGCCCGAGGGACGGCCTGTCTGCGGAGCAACTCGAAGCTCTGCCGAGTCTGCGTCGTCGGCTACTCGGCAAGGAGGTGTCGTTCGCCGAGATCCTCTCGCGTCTGGACGTCGGCCTTGACGGCTCGAGGTTTGTTTTTGCCGGCCGCTGGATCACGCCCGAGAGCAACCCTGTTCACTTCGACGCCCGTTTTTACCTGCTCGAATGGCCCGCCGATGAGCCGCAACAGCCCGTGGTGATACCCGGGGAACTCGACAGCGGCGCTTGGGTTCGGCCCCGCGACGCCCTCGCTCAACGTGAGCGCGGGGAGCTGTTGATTCCGCCGCCGGGCGTCTACATTCTCGAAGTACTGGGCGAGGAGGGTCCCGTCGACGGTCTCCCTCGCCTCCAGGAGCCTCAAGGAATCGATCTAGGGCCGTTTCGTCGCATGGAGTTTCTGCCGGGCTGCCATCAGTTCCCCTTGCGGACGGCGACCTTGCCGCCGGCGACCCACACGAACGCTTACGTGCTCGGCACGGAAGAGCTGGTGCTGATCGACCCGGGCGCCTCCGATCCGAATGAAATCGAAGCCCTACGGCAAGGACTCGCCGATTTGCTCAAGGAGCCGGGAAAGCATTTCAGCGCGATCCAGCTGACACATCATCACCCCGATCACGTTGGCGGCGTCGAGGCGATGCGGCGTTTTTTGGATGTCCCGGTATGCGCGCACCGGCTGACGGGCGAGCGCTTAGCCGAGTCGTCGATCTCGATCGATCGCGAGTTGAGCGACGGCGATAGGATTCGGCTGCGGGGAGATCCGGAACTCGTCGTCGAGGTTTTGCACACACCGGGGCACGCCGGGGGCCACGTTTGTTTCTTCATTCGCCGTCTCGGGGCCTTGGTTGCGGGAGACATGGTGGCCGGGGTAGGGACGATCGTCATCGACCCGCCCGATGGCAACATGGACGATTATCTACGCTCGATTGAGATGTTGATTGAGCTGAATCCCCGCTACGTGTTGCCCGGACATGGGTCATTCGGCCCCAACGGGGTCGGGAAATTGCGCGCGATCCGCGATCATCGCCTGATGCGCGAAGCCAAGGTGTTGGACGCCTGGCAATTGGGAGCGCGAGAACCGGCCGCGATGTTGCCCACCGTGTACGCCGACGCCGATCCGCGGGTTTATCCCCTCGCTGAAAGGCAAATCCTAGCTCACCTTGAGCGCTTGCGGAAAAACGGGCGGATTGAAGCGGACGACCCTTCGTAGTTCCCATGGTCCCGCGCTACGCGTTCTTGCCGCGCTTCCGGGGGGAGACGCGGGGTCGGGCGCGAGGTTCCTGCCGCCCTTTCAGGGCTCGCCCGGGTGGGGATTGCACCCAGGGCTCCGCCGTTCCCGGCTCCACCCTGGGCTATATTCCCGCCGCCGCTTCGCGGCTCAAGATGGTCGCGATTTTGCCGGGCGTAAACGGAATGCACAATACTCTCGAAGGTTGTTTCCGGAGGAGTGCCTCTTCGCAACTGTAAACTCTCTTTCCCCGACGTGACCGCCCCATGAATGGCGGCGAACTGAGCGGATGAGGGCGGCAATGGTCCGCTCACCGGATCGAAATCAACATTTCGTTAGGAGGAACATAACGTGAAATTCTCTGCTGCATTCGTTTTGATTCTGCTCGTGGGCGCACTTCTGCTCGTGGCCGAGAACGTCGAGGGCTATCTGGTCGACAAGATGTGCTCGGGCACGATCGTCGAGAAGGGCGTCGGCGCGGCCAAGATGCACACGAAAATGTGCGCGCTCATGGACGCCTGCAAAGCCAGTGGTTTTGGCGTCGTCACCGAGGAAGGCAAATTCCTGAAGTTCGACGGCAAAGGCGACGGGTTGGCCCTGAAGGCGCTCGAGACTACCGACAAGGAAGACAACATCAGTGTGAAGGTCGACGGCAAGGTCGATGGCGGCAATATCGCTGTCGAGAGTCTCAGCCTGACGTAATCATTCCCCACGCCGAACCGAGCCCCGGGTACACCGAGCGGCTCGGTTCGGTCTCCTCACCGGCTCGCTCCATTCCACTCTCATTTCCACTGAGCATCGCAGCCGGTTCGGTTCCCTCTCCGAGCCGACATGGGTGCGCGACATCAATAGGGGAGAATCGGCCGCACGGGCGCGAGTGCTTCCCCGGCTGAAAGTTTTCGCTTGGTTCGGCCATGGCTAAAACCCTACGGGAGAAGGCCGCTGAAGCGGCCTCGGGGCCTAGGCGAACCTGTCGAACCGGCCCTGCAAGGGCCGGCCTAGTTGCAACCCAAGCCCGGAAAACCGGGCTAGCGTAGGGCTAGCGTGGACTGCCGTCCACGCCTCGGCTTCTACTGCTCGATTGCGAGAGGTACGTCCCACATTCATGTCGGACTCCGAGCCGACGTTGACATCGCTTCCAGTCCAGTGCAAAATAGACGGATGAGACTTGTCGGGTGGGTGCCCAATCGGTCTTGCGTGAACCCGATGATGTGAAGCGCCTACACTTCGCCGATTTTCGAGGCGACGCTCTCTGCGTCGATGCCTCGCACATACGCACATACTGCACATGATTAAAGTTGAGGGCCTGACTAAGCGTTACGGTTCCGCCACAGCTGTCAAGAACATCAGCTTTGAGGTGGACAAAGGGGAAGTTGTCGGTTTTCTCGGACCCAACGGCGCCGGAAAAACGACGACCATGCGCGTGTTGACGTGCTTTTTGCCGCCCACCGAAGGCACCGCGTCCGTCGCCGGTTTCGACGTTCTCGAAGACCCCCTGGAAGTCAAGAAACGCATCGGCTATCTTCCCGAGTCGCCACCGCTTTATTCGGAAATGAGCGTCTACGACTACCTCGAGTTCGTGGCGCGGCTCAAGGGGATTCCGAGCGGCGAGGTTGCGGGGCGGGTCGACGCGGTTCTCGGGCGTTGCAACCTGGGCGATGTCCAAGCGAAGCTCAACGGCCAATTGTCGAAAGGCTACCGCCAAAGGGTCGGGCTGGCGCAAGCGCTGATCCACAACCCCGACGTGCTGATTCTCGACGAACCGACGGCGGGTCTGGATCCCAAGCAGATCATCGAAGTCCGCCAACTGATCCGCGAGCTGGGCGGCGATCACACGATCATCCTGAGTACGCACATTTTGCCGGAAGTGTCGACCACCTGCGGACGGGTCATCATCATCAACAACGGCAAGATCGAGGCCAGCGACACGCCGGAAAATTTGACGGCAAGACTGCAGGGACACGATTCGATTTGGCTTGAGCTGGACGGGCCTTCCGACGAGATCGAGCCCAAGCTTGCGGCCGTCCCCGGGGTTGAACGGGTCGTGCCCGCCCAGGGACAGGCGGGCCGGTCGGCCTGGCAAGTCGAAGCGGACAAAGACCCGGCCGTTCGCACCGCGCTGGCTAGAGCGGTGATCGAAGCGGGCTGGGGGCTTTACGAAATTCGCTCGGTGGGGCTGAGTCTGGAAGATATCTTCCTCAAGCTGACGGACTCCGACCCTTCGGCCGAGCAAGGGCCCGCCGAGCCGGCCGCCGATGCCCCCTCTGAAATTTCGGTGGGCGGCGGAGAAGAGGCGTCTGAAGCCGACCAACGCGCCCCCGGCGCGGGCGAAGGGGGCTCGTCATCATGAGAAACGTCCTGACGATCGCGCGGCGAGAGCTCAATTCCTATTTCGTGTCGCCCATCGCCTACATCCTGCTCGCCATGTTCGGCGTGATGTTCGGGTACTTCTTCTTCAGTTCCGTTGCATTTTTCGTTACGTTCAGCGCCCGTGCCGCCATGCAGGGCGGCGGCGGCATGGGGCCGATGAACGTCAACCAATTCATCGTGCAACCGACCTTCGGCAACCTGACGATTATTCTGCTTTTCTTGACGCCGATGATCACGATGCGCCTCTTCGCCGAGGAAATGCGCTCGGGAACGATGGAATTGCTGTTGACGTCACCGGTGAGAGATTACGAAATCATTGTTGGGAA
Source organism: Bryobacterales bacterium (assembly GCA_965238125.1). Lineage (GTDB taxonomy): Bacteria > Acidobacteriota > Terriglobia > Bryobacterales > UBA6623 > UBA6623. Next base: position 4,896,396 of record OZ250179.1, read on the forward strand.
ATGGCTGGCTGGGATGCTTCTCTATAGCGCCATGTTGGGGATGACCGCCCTGAATGTCCTGATTCTCTTCATCTACAGCACGCCCGACTTTCAGGCCGTGGCGGTTGGTTATTTGGGGCTGCTGCTGATGGGTGGTACGTTCTTGGCGATTGGCGGATTCATTTCGACATTGACGAAGAATCAGATCGTGGCGGGCGCGGTCACCTTCGGCGTGTTCCTGATACTGTACGTTCTCGACTGGGTGAACGCCTACAGCACGTCAACGCTGGGCAAGGTTTGCAAATATCTCTCCGTGGCGCCGCACTTTCAGCAGTTCAGCAAAGGCGTCGTGGAACTCAAAGACGTCGTGTATTACGCGAGCGCCATCGGGCTCGGTTTGTTCTTAAGCAAGCGGTCCTTGGAATCGCTGAGGTGGAAGGCCTGAGCGGCGGCTTTAACCAACCATGAGGTTCGACGTACTCAAGACTCGGCAGGCCAAGTACGGCGGCTACACGACGGTCTATATCGTCGTGGTGATTGCGATTCTCGTCGCCGTCAACTACTTGGCCGACCAACACAATAAGACTTTCGACGCGACGGAGGGCAAGCTCTACAGCTTGTCCGAGCAAACGGTGAAGGTGATCGAGGGTCTCGAAGCGGATCTGAAGATTTCCTACTTCGACCGTTCGACGGATTTCGAACGGGTTCGCGATTCGTTGGTCCGTTACGAGAACGCTTCCAGTCGCGTGACGGTTGGCTACATCGATCCCGACAGCCGGCCCGACGTCGCGCAGGCGATGAACCTGCGCACCTACGGGACGTTGATCGTCGAATACGGCGTCAATCGCGAAGAAGCGCAGTCCACCGACGAGGAGGACATTACCAACGCCATCATTCGCGCCAAGAAGGGGCAGGAAAAGTCGGCCTGTCTGCTGGCCGGGCACGGCGAAGCGGCGGGTGACGACCGCGACCGCGAAGGCTTTTCGGGAGCAAGCGAAGAAATCGAAGCCGCCAACTACTCTATGGCGTCGCTCTCGCTGCTCGAGATGCCGCGGATCCCGACCCAATGCACCGTGTTGATCGTCGCCGGGGCGCAGACCCGGATCGAGGACCCGGAGATCGACATCCTCAAGCGCTACGTCGAAGGCGGCGGACGCTTGCTGTTGATGATCGATCAAAAGAAGAGTCCCGGCCTGGTCGAGCTCGTCGCCGGGTGGGGCATTCGCGTCAAGGACGATACGATCTTGGACCTGACCGGCATCGGACAGCTCTTCGGCGGCGGCCCCCTGATGCCCCTTGTCGCCGAGTACGCAGACCACCCCATCACCGAGGTCATGGACGGCTCGGCGACATTTTTCCCCTACACGCGGACCGTCGAGCCGGGCGAGTCGGTGGACGGTTGGGAGGTCGACAAGCTTTTCAGCACGACCTCGGGGAGCTTCGCGACCGAGAAGCTTGATATTGTCGACGAGGAATTGGTGCGCAATCCTTCCTGGGAAACCGAGGGGCCGATCTCGGTCGGGGTCGCCGCGACCTACGACGTGCCCGACGAAACGACTGACGAAGATGCCGACGACAGCGACGATGAAGAAGGCGATGCCGAACAGGACGCTTCCAACGACGAAGAAGACGCCGAGCAGGACGCCGCGGTCGAGGACGACGCCAAACAAGGCCGCGTCGTCGTCGTCGGGACGTCGGGTTTTGCCCGCAACTACTCGCTCGGCCGAGGCAGCAACGTCGATCTGCTTTTGAATATCTTGAATTGGCTCAGCTCCGATGAGGATCTGATTTCGATTCGTCCCACTGACCCGGAAAACACGCCGCTTGACTTGACGTCATCCGACATGACGCGGCTGTTCCTGCTGACCGTGGTGGGATTCCCGGCCGTCATCGTCGTGCTCGGCGTTTCGGTCTGGTGGAGACGGCGATAGAGGCTTTTGGGGGCCGGCACTTGAAAATGATGTTGACTGTCCAAAAGTGTTCACGCGATGAGGGCCCGAGAAACCTCGCCCGGGAAGGGCGCGCGTGAAACCGACTCCGCTGCTGATCGCGCTGGGCATCTTCACCATCCTCGCCGGGTTCGTCTATTACACGGCCGAAAACCCGCCCAAGGTCGAGGACGACCGTCAACCGATCCTACGCGCCGACGAAGATAAGATTCGCCGCATTACGATCTCGCGGCCCGAGCACGACACGATCGCTCTCGAGCGCGGCGATGACGGAGTATGGTTATTCGGCGAGCCCCTCGCCACGCTGCGGGCCGATGAATCCGCAGCGAGCCTGATGGCGACGAATCTGTCGGAGTTGAGCGCCGACCGCGTCGTCGAGGAAAACGTAACGGACTGGACGCCCTACGGTCTCCAGGACGCCGGAACCGTGCAGGTCGGCTTGGAAGTTGACGACGGCGATGACTACACCGTCGTTTTCGGCAACGACACGCCGACCGGATCGGGCGTCTATGCCCGTCTCGAGGGCGACCCGCGGCTGTTCACCGTTTTCAGCTACGTCAAGAGCAGCTTCGAAAAGGAAGTCTTCGATCTGCGCGACAAAAAGCTGCTGCGGGTCGACAACGAAACCGTCTCTCGGATGGTGCTGAGAGCCGACGGCGGCACGATCGAGTTCGGCAAGACCGGTGACAACGCGTGGCAAATCCTCAAACCCGGACCCCTGCGCGCCGACAACTATACGGTCGGTGATCTGCTGCGGTCGGCGCGGAATGCCGAGATGGTTACGGTGCCGGCAGAGACCGAGAAGCCCTCGGGCAGGTATTCTTTCCGGCCACCCTATGCTTCGGTCGAGATTTCCGACGAATCCGGAACGCACACGATCACAGTCGCTAAGACTCGCGGCGACGACGAGAAATACTACGCCAAGAGCTCCGATGTCGACGGCGTTTTTGAAGTTTCCGCCATCATGGCGGAGGGCCTCAATAAGAAGGTCGAGGATTTTCGCAACAAGAAACTCTTCGATTTCGGCTTCAAGGAAATCGCGAGCCTAGATGTGCGCGACGGCGACACGCGCCTGACGATCGCAAAAGAAGAGGATACTTGGAAGCTGACCTCTGATGAGGACCGCGAGCTTGACTCGACCAAGGTCCAAGTCTTGATCGATAGGTTGCGCAACCTGACGGCGACGTCTTATCCTTCCGACCGCGCGGCTGACCAAGCGGGCTACGGTCTGACCGAACCGGCGATCGAAGCCAAGGTCACGACGGCGGAAGAAGGGACCGACGATGTACTGATCAGCGACCCGGGGCAAGATCAAGTCTACGCCGCCCGGCGTGGCCAACCCAGCAGCTACGAGGTGGAAAAGACCACCGTCGAGCAAATTCAATCCGCCATCGCCGACGTGCTCAAACCGGCTGAAGAGGAACCGGCTGAGTCGGACGAAGACACGGAATAGCGGCTCGGGATCGCTCCGACTAGGACCCGCCAAGTCCAGGGCCGGCGTTGCACGTAGTGTTCACACCGATCGCAGACCGGCGGCGGCCCTTGCCGCGCATGTTGCCGCGGACTCTCGAAGCTCTTTTGGTCCGGCGGTATGCAAGAGCAGGCTGCCCTGCCTAGTCTCCGTCTTCCGTCACGCGGAAGCCGATCGAAGGTTTCTTCGGCGGCTCGGGCGGTCCCAGTAGCCCTTGATGTGCTCGAAGAGGATGCCAATCTCCTCGTCATGCTGTGCCACTTTGCGCGCCAGCTCTTCGTTAGTGGTCAGCATCCGGCGCAACCGTACGAAAGTGCGCATGATGGCTACGTTCACGTCGGCTGCTCGATCGCTGCTGAGCACCGAGGAGAGCATGGCCACGCCTTGTTCGGTGAACGCCCAGGGCAGTTTCCGACGGCCTCCTCGTCCGGTCTTTGATATCGCAATTTGCGATATCAAAGCATCGAACTCGTCGGAAAGTGAGCTGAAAGGCGAAGTCCCCGGGGAACCGCCGGGTGTTGCGCTTGACCTGTTCGTTCAGGTGGCCTGTTGAAACGCCGTACAATTCGGTTAGATCCGCATCGAGCCAAACCTTAAGGTGGGGAAACCGGGGAAACCGGGACAGCCTCAGTTGCATCCATCAGTTGCATCCATCAGTTGCATCCATAAGCAGCCGGTAACAGCCATGTTATCAATAGAATAGCGGAATCACCGAGAATACCGAGATTGCAGCTACAATCACAAAACCCTTAAGAATCAGTCGATTGGGATTGGACGCTGACCTAATCGAGGCTGTCCCCGGTTTCGCCCCCGGTTTCGCCGTCCAGACACTAACGCAGGCTCGGAGCTCCGCCGGAATGGAGGACCGAGAGTCTCGACAAGCGCTTTTAAGGATTTGATCCGATCATCGAGGTCGGACTAGTAAAGACTGCCGACCAAGCGGGGGGGTCTCCCGCCGAACCACCTCGAACAGCTCGACTTAGGACAGCTTCGAGACGTGTCCGACTCCCTTGTCTGAAACGCACGCCGCCTTGAACTCCTGAAACATCTCCGGCGCGTCCCTTAAGATGCCGGTTTGCACATGGGAATCAAACATCGTTCGCCACGAGGGTAGACAGTCGAAGAAGAACCCCTTAAGCGCTTTGTCTTTTGTGATCCGGTGATTGACCACGAAGCACAGGTACTCCACGGTATTGAAAAATGTCGCGCTCCACGCATTTTTCTCAGCCGCGTTCCACTTGGTAAAGTTCGCTAGGTACTGATGGTCAAGCTCACGAACGTCCCTGAAAATACTCTCAAGCACTTGGAGTTCCATGGCACGCGTATTTTGCCTGATTCCCAACCACGCACCGATGAGACCGCACGCGGCCACGATCGCCCCTAGCGCGGTTGCAACCGAGCCGATCATCGTCCAGGTCTCTGTACTCATATCCGTGGTGGCATCTCACGACTTCTTCGTTGATTCGGATTGTGGTTGGGTCGTTGAGGGTCGCGGGTTTTCCGTGCTGCCTGAAGAGGGCGTGCCTGAGTCCGCTTCCTCTTGAGTCGAAGTCTGCGAGGACGGCTGATATCCTTTCTTTTCAACATCGTCAGCCATAATGGTCTTCTCCATATTCACTATTATCCCACCCTTGGCCCTCGCCTTCCCACGTTCTGGATGACAGTCGGCGATTGCTCAGTCGCAGCGCTAACGCTTCCCGCAAGCTGTCGCCTTTCGCCTAAAAACTGCGACACGCTGGCGCGCCCGCTACCTCGTTAAGGGCCTGCTGGCAGCAACAGCACTGTCCCCGTTCGTCGAGTGTGCCTTCATTTGCTGGCGATTGAGAGAAAAACGATCATGGAGGGGGAGCAGTGTCAGGCCATGAGCCCGTTAGGGCATAGTGACGGACCTTGGCGCGGAACGTGTCCATTGCGGCGCGAAAAGAGTTGTCTGCCTTGAAGTACTCATCCGGCTTTCGCGGGCTTGCTCGGTCTCCAACCATCTTGAGCAGGTTCCGTGCGCTTGCAATGCCTGGGGAATCCGTCGGAAATACGAAGCTCCGAATATACGATTCCATCTGCGGTCGAACGTTGCCGTCCCAGCTGTTCCCGTAGTAGGGCAGCTTGACTTCCACTTGTTTTGCCAACGCTGCCCGCAGTCCGTCGTCTGCATTGGAACGGAGACGCTCAAGAATCGAGTCCAAATTGGTAAGGAAGAAAGCAAGACCGGAGACCAGAGCGGCAGTCCCGATGATCAGTGCTCGCAACTTGGTCGACACAGATTTCCATCTCTCTGGTAGCTTCTTGCTAGGAGGCAGTGGTTTACCGGTGACCAAATCGTAGATTACCGCACCGAGCGACCAAATGTCCGTTCGGCGACGAGGGCCATCACCTGTCAATTGCTGTGGCCCGTAACTCACTCCCAGCTAACGGGTGGCGACGCCAGGGTAGGGACCAGCGTTCACCGCGCAACTACGCCAGCACTTCCCTAATCACATTCCCATGCACGTCGGTCAAACGCATATCCCGCCCGTTGTGGCGGTAGGTGAGCTTTTCGTGGTCGAAACCGAGCAGATGCAGAATCGTCGCGTGCAGGTCGTAGACTGATTTGCGATTTTCGACGGCCTTATAACCGTAGTGATCGGTTGCGCCGACGACCGTTCCGCCGCGAATGCCGCCTCCCGTCATCCAGACGGTAAAGCCGGCGGGGTTGTGGTCGCGGCCGTCGAGGAGTTGCGAGATCGGCATGCGGCCGAACTCGCCGTGCCAGATGATCAGCGTCGAGTCGAAAAGGCCGCGGCTCTTTAGATCCTTAATCAGCGCCGCGATGGGTTGGTCGGTCTCCTTGGCGTGCAACCCGTGGTTTTTCTTCAGCCGGAAATGCGCGTCCCAAGTGGGATCAAAATTGCCGCCTCCCGAATAGATCTGAACGAAGCGCACGCCTCGCTCGACCAGGCGTCGGGCCATCAGCGCCTGCTTGCCGAAATACGACGTCACCTTTTCGTCGAGCCCGTAGAGCTTGCGAGTCGCTTCGGACTCCTTATTGACGTCGATCGCACCGACGGCGTGCGACTGCATGCGATAGGCCAGTTCATAGGAAGCGATGCGGGCGGACAGCTCCGAGTCTTGCGGGTTGCTTTCGAGGTGCTTCCTATTCAGGTCTCCCAGCAAGTCGAGCCAACGCCGCTGTCGCTCGGGCGCCACGCCTTCGGGCGGTTTCAAGTCAACGATCGGGTCCCCCACCGAGCGAAACTGCGTCCCCTGGTACGACGCCGGCATGTAGCCGTTGCCCCAGTTCGGAGCGCCGCCGATCGGACCGCCACGATAGTCGGTGAAGACGACAAAGCCCGGCAAATTTTCGTTTTCGCTGCCGAGCCCGTAGGTCACCCAACTGCCGACGCTGGGGTGTCCGGCGAGCACGGTGCCCGTATTCATCTGGTAGAGCGCCGGGCCGTGATCGGGGCTGATGGCATGCATCGAGCGGATCACCGCGAGATCGTCGATCTGTCCCGCGACGTGGGGAAAGAGATCGGAAACTTCGATCCCCGATTCGCCGTATTTTTTGAAATCCCACAGCGAGGGCATCATCCCGCCCGGATGCCCCTGCGAAACGGTAACGTCGCCGACACCCGACATGACCTCGCCGGGACGCTTGGCGAGCTCCGGCTTGGGATCAAACGTATCGACCTGACTCACGCCGCCGTAGCAAAAAACGGAGATGACCGCCTTGGCCTTTCCGCCGAAATGCGGTTGTTTGGGCGCGAGCAGCGATCGCGACGCCGCCGACAGCCCTTGCCGCGCCAACATATCGGTCAACGCGACGCCGGCAATCCCGCCGCCCAAGCGGCCGAGCAGTTCACGTCGAGAGTAGAAGCGCTTCGTCATTTCTCTAGTGCGGGCCTTTATTGCAGGTAAGCAAATTCGTTGAGGTTGAACAATGTCCGGCACAAATCGGCCAGCCCATCGGCGTTGCCGTCGACGAATTTTCGCACCTTGTCGCTCTCGTAATCGGTGGGAAGCCGCGCCAGCGCCAGCTCGAAAGCGTGCTCCACTTGTTCACCAACGCCGGCGCCCGCCTCGCGCCGCACGCGTTCCGCGAAAAGCTCGGCCTGCATATTGATAAACCGGTTGTTCATCAACAGCAATGCCTGCGGAGCCACGGTCGAACGATTGCGGCGGTCGACGGAGGTAATCATATCGGGCTGATCAAAAGCCTCGAAGAGCGGGTAGCGAATCGTGCGTTTCGAGAAAACGTAGAGACTGCGCCGCCAGGTCGCCGGGTCGTCATCGGGGCGCCCCGGCCAGGTGCGGCTGGTGCTCGATTGGAAAAGGTCGGGGTCGATATAGGGGAACACGCCCTTGCCGCCCACCGCGCGGTCGAGCGTTCCCGCGACGGTCAGGATCGAATCCCGCAAGATCTCCGCCTCTAACCGCTGCCGTGACATTCGCCACAGCAGGTGATTCTCCGGATCGACGGCGACATTGGCCTCGACGTCCGCGCTTTGCATGCGATAGGCCGCCGAGGCCATCATCAGGCGGTGCATATGCTTGATGCTCCAGCCGCTCTCGACGAACTCGACCGCCAACCAATCCAACAATTCCGGATGCGTCGGCGGCTGCCCCGTCACCCCGAAATTACTGGGCGTACGCACAAGGCCTTCCCCGAAATGGTGCTGCCAAAGGCGGTTCACCATGACGCGAGCGGTAAGCGGGTTCTCGGACGACGCAACCCACTCGCCAAACACCCGGCGGCGGTGGCTGGATTTCGCGTCTTCCGGCGCGGGTTGAAACTCAGGCTCGCCGCGGCTCGCCACGCGCAGGATGCCCGGCGCCATCACCGACCCTTTACTGCCGATACTGCCGCGATGCAGAAAGTACGAGGGAAAAGCTTCCCGCCCTTCCTCGCCAATCGTCATGGCTGTCGGATAAGGCTCGGGCCGGGTGGCGTCGAGCGTGTCGATCTGCTCTTGCAACTTCGCATATTGCTGTTTTTGCTCCGCGTCGGCTCTCGGCAGAACATTCTTGTCATCCTTGTATTCGTGCTCGAAGGTGTGCTCGATTTGGCGCACATTGAGGCGCTGTCCCTCGGTGCGCTCAGCGGCGGGCAGGCGCCAAGCTTCTTGAATGTAGTCGGGCTGTTTCGCGATGAGCTCCGCCATGAGTTCGTCACGGTGGGGCTTGAGCAGCGCCTTCTGCTTGTCCTTAAACGGCTGCTGGAGATCATCGATGCGTTTCTGTTCGGATTTGTGCGCCCGGACCGCGTCGGCGTCCACCAAGGGGTAGTCCGCCAACTTCGTCGAGAAGAAGACCGCCTGCATGCGGTAGTAATCCTGCTGGGCGATGGGATCGAATTTGTGGTTGTGGCAGCGCGCGCATTGAACCGTCATCCCGAGGAACGTGAGATTCGTCGTCGCGAGAATGTCGTCCAACTCGTCCATGCGCGTCAGCTCGTTCTTCATGTTGTTGTCGGGGCCGAGGCGCAGAAACCCGGTGGCGATGTTGGCCTCGGGGGAGTCGGGCGCGATCTCGTCGCCGGCGATTTGCTCGAGCACGAAACGGTCGTAGGGCTTGTCGTTATTGAAGGCGTCGACGACGTAGTCGCGGTAGCGCCACATCTGGGGCCAATCGAAGTCGCGCTCGAAGCCGCCCGAGTCGGCGTAGCGCGCCAAGTCGAGCCAGTGACGAGCCCAGCGTTCCCCGTAGTGGGGTGAGGCGAGCAGTTGATCAATCAGCCGCGGCCAAGCGTCGGGCCTACTGTCGTGGACGAACGCCGTGACTTGCTCGGGGCTGGGCGGTAGGCCGATCAGATCGAGGTAGGCTCGGCGAACAAGCGTGCGCTTGTCCGCCGGGGGCGCGGGGGTCAGATCCTCTTGGTTGAGCGCGGCCCGCAGGAAGAGGTCGACGGTATTGGCGCCCGGCAGGAACCCTTCAACGACCGGGATTTCGGGCTTCACCGGCGACCGAAACGACCAAAAGCTCCGCTCTTCGTCGGAGATCGGGCGTGCTTCCAACTTGGCCAGAGCGGTCTTCTTGTCGAGCTCTTCGGGGGTGAGGGTTCCAAGATCGCCGCCGGCGACGATCCACCGGCGCAACGTGTCGACTTCTTCGTCGGTGAGCTTGCCGCCCGGCGGCATTTCCGGTTTCTCTTGGTGGGAGACAAATTTGTACAGCAAACTCCTGCCGGGGTTGTGCGGAATGATCGCGGGACCGCGCTCTCCGCCACGCAGAACGGACTCTCGGGTTCGCAGATCGAGCTTCGACATCCGCAGAGCCGCGCCATGGCAAGCCAAGCAGTTCTGTTTGAGGATTGCGGAGACTTGGTCCGCCAGTTCGGCGGCGCCGAGCAGGGCGGGCAATAACAGGGCAATAAGACCGAAACGCAGCATGGTCCGGTCTTATTCTACAGCAGCCGGGGCTATGCCAAAATCTCGTTAAGCACCTTGCCGGCCACATCGGTAAGCCGGAACCTTCGGCCGTTGTACTTGTAGGTCAGTCGCTCGTGGTCGAGTCCCAGCAGGTGAAGGATCGTCGCGTGGAGGTCGTTGATCGCGACGCGATTGACCGCGGCCTTGTGCCCCAGCTCATCCGACTCGCCGTAGGAAACCCCGCCCTTGATGCCCCCGCCGGCCATCCAGGTCGTAAAGCAGTGCGGGTTGTGATCGCGGCCGGGTTTGGCGGTGCCGATCTGCGAGACCGGCAGGCGGCCGAATTCCCCGCCCCAAATGATCAGCGTGTCGTCGAGCATGCCGCGCTGTTCGAGGTCGGTGATCAGCGCCGCCATGGGTTGATCGGTTTCGCGGGCGAATTGCCCGTGGTTGCCGAGGATGTCGATATGGCCGTCCCAGGAACGCTGGTTTTCCATGCCGCCCGAGTAAATCTGAACGAAGCGCACGCCGCGCTCGATCAGTCGCCGAGCCGTTAGACACTGTCGCGCGATGTGACCGCAGTGGTCCTCGTTGAGCCCGTAGAGGTCCTGGATGTGCTCCGGCTCGCGGTTGACATCGAGGGCTTCGGGCGCCGCCATCTGCATTCGATAGGCCAGCTCGAAGCTCTCAATGCGGGCGGCCAGCTCGGCCTCGTGCGGGTGCTGCTCCATGTCGCGGTTGTTAAGCCGCGCCAGCAAGTCGAGTTGCGCCCGTTGCCGCTCGTCGGTCATTCCGGGGAGGGGTTTGAGGTTCTGAATCGGATCGCCTTTCGGACGCAACCAAGTACCTTGATACGCCCCCGGCAGAAAACCCGCGCTCCAGTTGTTGGCATTGCCCTTAGGCAGCCCGCGCCCCTTGGGGTCCGACATCACGACAAACCCCGGCAGATTGCGACTCTCGCTCCCCAGCCCGTAGGTCACCCACGAGCCCATGCAGGGGTGCCCCATGCGGACTTGTCCGCTGTTGATCATGTAGAGTGCCGGCGAGTGATTATTCGAAGACGAATAGCCCGAGTGGATGAAGGCCATCTTGTCGACGTGTTCGCCGAGATGCGGGAAGATCTCCGACACCATCTTGCCGCTCTCGCCGCGGGGCGAGAACTGGAACGGCGATTTCATCAGCGTCCCGACTTCGTCGGCGAAAAATCCGGTGAACTTGTCGAATCCTTCGTATACTTTGCCGTGGTAGTTTTCGAGAGCCGGTTTGTAGTCCCAGGTGTCGATGTGGCTCGGGCCGCCGTTGATGAAAAGCCAGATGACGCGCTTGACCTTGGGGCTGAAGTGCGGCGCCCGAGACGCGAGCGGGTTGAGCGAACGCTCGTCGACCGGCGCGGCGGACAAGAGATTCTCGTCGCCCAAAAGGCCCGTTAGCCCGAGCATGCCGAGGCCCATTCCAGAGCGCTCGAGCATCGCGCGCCGCGACAAAAGCAACGGGTTGGATTGGGGGCCGGGGGTTTTCATTTCGCCCCTATTGTGACATAGGGAAGTTGCCGCAACCACAAGGATTGCTGGAGAAAAGTACAGCAGCAATGTTGCGCACGCGGGCTCAGGACCGTGGAAAAAAGGGAACTGTCCGAAAGCGCTGGGATAAACCGGCGGGGAGTTGGGGATGAAAGAGCCCCACAGCGAAAGTCTAGCGAACTACGTTGACCTCGAGTCATGCGCCGGCGGTGGCGACATCGCGGGTGAAGCGTTGACAGAGGCACTGGCGGGCCGATTATCGAGCCGCGAAATACCTCTTTTCGGGCGCCGACCCTGTGGACAGAAGGGGAAGGCCACATCGACTGTCGCGTTAGCGCGAGCGGCAGCCGAGCCCGGCGCGGTCGCGGGAACCGGTGCACGTCAGGAAACTCCTCGCACGAGAACCGGGAGACCTCGGCGACGCCCGCCGCGAAGAGCGGGCCGGTGGGGGAAGGCGCAAGCCGCACGCCCCACACGCACGTCGCCGAGGAGTCGGAGCGGGAGGTAGTACCGATGAACGATTCGAAACAAAGGCGGCACGCCGTCGGCGGAGAGTCGGGAGGGAAGCAACCGCGCCAAGGAGAACGCGGTCGAGGCCCGCGCGGTCCGCGCGCAGCAGCGGGGAGCCGTGTCTGAGGGACTGGATCGCGTGCGGCAAGCAGCACGACGGAAAGCAGGGAAGTTTACTTCCTTGCTGCATCACGTCACGCCGGATCTGCTGTGGCGGAGTTTCCAGGCCCTGAAGCGGCAAGCCGCGGCGGGGGTGGACGGAGTGACGTGGCGGGAATACGAGCAAGGGCTGGAAGATCGGCTCGCCGATTTGCACAGCCGTGTGCGCCGGGGGGCGTATCGCGCCCAACCTTCGCGCCGGGTGTACATTCCCAAACCCGACGGGCGACGGCGTCCGCCGGCCATCGCCGCGCTGGAGGACAAGATCGGCCGGCAGGCGGCGGCGACCGTTTTGAATTGCATTTATGAGGAACGGTTCCTGGGCTTCTCGTATGGATTTCGACCGCGGCGTTCGGCGCATGACGCGCTCGATGCGCTGACGGTGGGGATCACCCAGCGACAGGTGAACTGGATACTGGACGCGGACATTCGAGGATTTTTCGATCAAATCGACCACGAGTGGCTGCTGCAGTTTCTGGAGCACGAGATCGCCGACCGCCCGATGCTGCGCTTGATCCGTAAATGGCTCAAGGCGGGAGTGTCGGAGGACGGCGAATGGTCGGGGACGAAGCGGGGCACGCCGCAAGGAGCGGTGATTTCACCGCTGTTGGCGAACGTGTACCTGCATTACGTCTTCGATTTGTGGGTCGAAGCCTGGCGGAACAAGTCGGCGGCGGGCGCCGTGATGGTCGTGCGCTACGCGGACGATTTCGTGCTGGGGTTCGAGCACCGAAGCGAGGCCGAACGGTTTCTGGAACAACTCCGGGACCGGTTGGCGAAGTTCGGGCTGGAGTTGCATCCGGCGAAAACTCGGCTCATCGAGTTCGGACGCTGGGCGATAGCTGAGCGGCGAGGCCGTGGGGCAGGGAAGCCTGAGACCTTCGACTTTCTGGGGTTCACACATATCTGCGAGATCAACCGGAAGAGCGGACGCTTTGTGGTTCGTCGTAAGACGGTGCGAAAGCGGATGCGGGCGAAGCTGGTGGAAATCAAGAAACACCTTCGGGCGCGGATGCACGCCTCGCCGAGCGAGACCGGGGAGTGGCTGCGGAGGGTGGTACGAGGCTACTTTCAATACCATGGGGTGCCGGGAAACCGGCGCACGCTGCAGGGCTTTCGTTGGGCGTTGGCGCGACACTGGCGGCGCACGCTGCGGCGGCGCGGTCAGAAGCGTCGGATGAGCTGGGGCCGGTTTTACCGGCTGCTGGATTGCTATCTGCCGCCACCTCGTTGCTTTCATCCGTTTCCGAGCGTGCGTTTTGCCGCCACGCATCCGAGGTAGGAGCCGTATGAGTTGATGCTCACGTACGGATCTGTGCGGGGGGTGCCGGGCAACCGGCATCCCTACCGCGACCAAGCGCCGGCCGATTCAGTTCCATCGAATCAGTAATTTCGTCTGGCGCGAAGCGGACTGTCCCCATTTTTCACGGCCCCTGAGTAGCCGCGTTACGCTACCGTCTTACGCCTACGGCTCGGCCAGGACGTCGTCGGGATTGAGATCCAATCCCTCGAAGACCCGGGTTGTAACGCGTTCACCCCGCCGCGCTCGGCCCAGCAACTCGTACTTGCCGCCGGAAAGAAACCAGCTGCTGATTTCCTCTTCGCGCGGATCAACCAGCCAGTACTCCTCGATGCCGTAGCGGGCGTAGTCGTTAAATTTGACGACCGTATCGTGGGTACGATTCGATTCCGAGATCACCTCGATCGCCAAGTCGGGAGGGCCGTCGATGAACTTTTCTTTGACAATGGACAAGCGGTTCTTGCGAATGAAGCAGAGGTCGGGTTCGTAGTGGACATGGACCGCCAAAATCGTGTGCATGGGACTCGCGAACATCCACCCGAGATCTCGTTTCCTGATGAAGGGAACGATTTCAGCACCCAGAAGGGTACAGATTCGCTGATGGCGGGAGGCAGGCGTTGGCGACAAGACAAGTTCCCCGTTGACGATTTCGGTTCGGCCGGCGTCTTCGGGCAGGTCCTTGATGTCGTGCCAAGTCAATTTTGCGGCGGTGACACTCATGAGCGATCTGAGCTGATTCTATCACGAGCCACGCTGGACTCACGGCTCGCTGGTGACCGGCGCTCAGCTGGTCCTCCCAACAGCACAACCCCTCCCGACTTGCGCTTCGCCCGCGTCCTCAGGGACGGCTCCCGATCTCCCCCCGGGCTTGCACCCAGGGCCAATATTAACCCTGAAGCTTACCCCTGACGTCCGGGTTTCGAGGTTGCGTCACACCCATTCCGCGAACGCAGCCCTCAGAGTCGCCCGCCACGCATTCCAGAACGACGGCGGTGCGTCCATGTCGGGTCGTGGCTACCTTACCCTACCCGTACGGCTCGGCCAAGACGTCGGCGGGATTGAGGTCCAGCCCCTCGAGAACACGCGTTGAGACCCGGTCTCCCCGCCGTGCTCGACCCAGCAACTCGTACTTGCCGCCGGAGAGAAACCAAGTGGTGATCTCCTCTTCACGGGGATCAACCAACCAGTACTCTTCAACGCCGTAGCGGGCGTAGTCGTTGAACTTGACGACCGTATCGTGAGTGCGGTTCGACTCCGAGATCACCTCGATCACCAAGTCGGGTGGCTCGTCAATGAACTTTTCCCGGATGATCGACAAACGGGTCTTACGAATGAAGCAAAGGTCCGGTTCGTAGTGCGCGTGCAACGACAGGATCGTGTGCATTGGGCTCGAATATATCTTCCCTAGATCCCGCCCCCTGACAAAAGGTCCGATTTCGAGAGTCAGCAGAGTACAGATTTCTTGGTGGCGGCTCGCGGGCGTAGGCGACAAGACAAGCTCCCCGTCGACAATTTCCGTTCGACCGGCGTCTTCGGGCAGGTCCTTGATGTCGTCCCAAGTCAATTTTTCGGCGGCGACACTCATGAGCGACTCTGAGCTGATTCTATCACGAGCCACGCTGAGCCCACGGCTCGGTAGTGACCGGCACTTCTTGCCGGTCCCAGTCAACCGTAGTGACCGGCTCTCAGCCGGTCACTCCCAACCCACAAGGGCCCGACTTGCGCTTCGCCAACCCGCCGTATAGGGTGGATTCTTTATGCCGACAACAGCATTCCTCTTCCCCGGCCAGGGGTCTCAATACGCCGGCATGGGGCGCGAACTGGCCTCCGAGTATCCCGCCGCGCGCGCAATCTTCGAACAGGCCGACAATGCGCTCGGGTTCTCGCTTTCGCGTCTCTGTTTCGAAGGTCCCGACGACGAGCTCAAGCTCACCGAAAACACCCAGCCCGCGATCCTGACCTGTTCAATCGCCGTCGAGGCCGTCTTGCGCGAAAAGGGAATCAGCCCCCACTTCGTCGCCGGCCACAGTCTGGGAGAATACTCCGCGCTGACGGCCGCCGGGGCGCTGGACTTCGCCGACGCGGTGCGCCTCGTGCGCAAACGCGGCCAATATATGCAGACGGCCGTTCCCCAAGGAGTCGGCGCCATGGCCGCGCTGATCGGCCTGCCGCCCGACAAGCTCGACGCCGTTTGCGAGGAGGCGGCGCAAGGCGAAATCGTCTCGCCGGCCAATCTAAATTCCCCGGCGCAGGTCGTCATCGCGGGTCACGCCGGCGCCGTCGAGCGGGCCGTCGAGATTGCCAAGAATGCCGGGGCGCGCAAGGCCGTCTTGTTGCAAGTAAGCGCGCCTTTCCACTGCGCCTTGATGACGCCCGCCGGGGACAAACTCACGCCCGATCTCGACGCGATCGATTTCCGTGACCCGGCCGTACCGCTGGTCAACAACTGTGCCGCCGAAGTCGTCCAAACACCCGGGGCGGTGCGCGAGGGGCTAAAGCGGCAGGTACCTAATCCTGTACGCTGGGAGGAAAGCATTCGTCGACTCGCCTCGCTCAGCGTCGAACGGTTCATCGAAGTCGGGCCCGGGCGTGTGCTCACCGGCCTGATGCGCGGCATTGACCGCTCGTTGAACGCCTCTAACGTCGAAGATCTCAAGTCACTGGAGAAACTAGCTTCATGAAAGGCCGCACAGCGTTCGTCACCGGAGCCAGCCAAGGCATCGGCCGAGCCTGTGCCCTCGACCTGGCGCGGGCCGGTGCTCGCGTCATCGTCGGAGCGCGGCAACAAGACAAGCTGACGTCGCTGGTCGAAGAGATTCGCGCCGAGGGCGGATCGGCCGACGCCGTACCTGTCGACGTCGCCTCACGCGATTCCGTCAAGCAAGCCTTCAGCCAAGCCCGAGAGCTGGCCGAGCGCATCGACATTCTGGTCAACAACGCCGGCATGACTCGCGACGGGCTCGCGGCACGCATGTCGCCCGACAACTGGGACCAGGTTCTCAAGGTCAACCTCAGCGGCGCGTTTGCCTGCATCCAAGCGGTCTTACGGCCGATGATGAAAGCGCGCTGGGGCCGCATCATCAACATTTCATCGGTGGTCGCCGAAAGCGGCAATCCGGGCCAAGCCAACTACGCCGCTTCAAAAGCGGGCCTCGTCGGAATGACGAAGTCGCTGGCCCAAGAACTGGCACCGCGCAACATTACTGTGAACGCAGTAGCGCCGGGACTTGTGGAAACCGCCATGACCGACGCTCTCGGCGACGAGGTCAAGGAGAAATTGCTGGAGTCAATTCCGCTGGGACGGATCGGCTCCGCCGAGGAAGTTGCCTACGCGGTCCGTTTCCTCGCCGACGACGAAGCTTCCTATATCACCGGACACGTCTTGCAAGTCAATGGCGGTTTATACATGTAGCCGCTCGCGGGCCCCTCGCCCCCGAGCCCGCGCCGACACAGTGGAGCAGGTCTCCAGGCCTGCTCATTCGCACACCCAGGGTATCCGACAGAGCCTCCTCGCCACTCGAACGTGGCCGCGCTTTACGCTCGCCTGGCTGCTGCTGCTCGCCTGCTCTTCTCTTCACGCCGACCCGGTTCGCTCTCTCACCATCCTCCATTTGAACGACCTCCATGCCCGGCTGCTGCCCGACGACCGGCAGCGCGGCGGTTTTGCCCACGTCGCCGAAGCGATCCGCCAAGAACGCGCAAAATCGCAAGCCGTCTTGGTGATGCACGGCGGCGATTTGGTGCAAGGGACGCCCGTATCGACGATCTTCGAAGGCCTCCCGGTATACGAAGTCGCCTCGAAACTGGGGCTCGACTTCCATACCCTCGGCAATCACGAGTTTGACTACGGATGGCGGAAGATTCCCGAATTCATCCGTGAAGCGTCGTTCCCCGTCGTTTCTGCCAACGTCGTCAACGCGGAGGGCAAGCTGCTGGCCCGACACGCCTACCGCATTCGCGAGGTCAATGGGATTCGGGTAGCCGTGATCGGCCTGCTGACCGGCGAGCTCAGTCGTCTGACCCGAGCGTCGCTGCGAGGCCCTTGGGACACGCTGCCCGTGACCGAGACCGTTGCCCGCTACGTGGATCAAATCGGCGATCGAGCCGATCTAATCGTCGTTCTTTCACATATTTTTCCCGATGAGGAAGACCGCATTTTGCGCGAAAACCCGCGTGTCCCCGTCATTATTAGCGGCCATCATCACGGCGGTCAGGACGAAGTGAAGGAGCACCAAGGGCGCATTTGCGTCAAGACGCGGCCTTATGGGCGCGAACTCGGCCGTCTCGACATCGAATTCGACGTGGGCAGCAAGCTTCTCGTCTCCCACCGCTGGAAGAGAATTCCGATTAACGCCCACACCTACCCGCCCGATCCGGTAACACTCGAGTTGGTCAAGAAATGGGAAGCCCGCGTGGCCGAGATCGTCGATGTCGAAATCGGGGAGTCGGCGCGAACTTTCAGCCGCCATGAGCTGCAGCCGTGGGTCGAGCTGGTGATGGCCGACGCTGTCGGCGCTGACTTGGCCTACATGAACCTGGGAGGCGTCCGCGACGGTTTGCCGCAAGGCCGGATTCTCGCCCGCCACATTTGGAATATCATGCCCTTCGACAATCTAATCGTCACGGCTCGCTTGCGCGGGGACCGCCTCCCCAATGAGTTGCTTACCCGAGCGGGCATCGACCCGCAACGAGAATACGTCGTCGCAACCAACGACTTCATCGCCGAGAAGTGGCGCGAGCGAGGGTTTGCATTCGGAGAGGATGGGCCGGCCTTACGCGATGCACTGATCGAGTGGGTGCGCAAGCACGAGGTTGTGCGCCGGCAGCCTTGAGGTGTGATACACCCGCTTTTGTCGCCACCTGACGGTCGAAGCACGCCATAGGTCTCTGAGCAAGCCGATCGCTCGATCCCGGCTCTTGATCCCGCTACAGACCCAGCACCGAGCTGATCCAACTCGGCACGACGTAGTTGACCCAATAGAAGAATTCTTCAACGATCCTTTGCAAAAATCGCGGACCGTAGGAGTAGTAAACGGCAACCGCGATGCCCATCATGGGCAAACCTACCAACCATATCCACCCTTGGGAAGACTGTTGCCGTGCCACGAGCGTGTCCTTGTAAATTGAGACGGTCGGCGGGACTCTTTTTTGGCAAGCCGGCCTGGGTACCAGTCGAAATTGGGAGGAATTGGCAGTACCCCAGGTACTCCCCGCGCCGGCACGATACCGCGCCCGGTTAAAATAGTCCTTGCGTCATGGAGAACCTCAACGCGAAAGATTTCTTCGCTTCGACTGAAACGTTCGGCGAACTCTTGCGCCAGGCGGCCGACCGTTACGGAGACGCGCCGTTTTTGGTGGAGGGCGACGGCACGACAATCAGCCGCGTCGAACTCGATCGCGAAGCGACTCGCTTCGCCAACGCCGTGCTCGCATTGGGACTTGAAAGGGGTTCGACGGTGGGAGTCTTCAGCCCCAATTCCATCAACTACGTAGTCGCCTGTTACGGCGTCTTACGAAGCGGATTGACCTTAACGCCGCTCAACAGCAGTTACCGCCGCCGTGAGTTGCGGCATCAAGTTCGCGATTCAGGAGCGGCCGTGGTTTTCGCGCACTCACGGTTGCTGCCGCGGTTGGAAGAGTGCGCCGATGATTTTCCCGACACGCGGCTGATCGAACTCGACCGGACTTTCTGGGCCGCCGCCGAGACAGCCGATCCGCGACCGCCGATCGATCCGGTGAACGACGTTGCCTTTCTGCCCTATTCGAGCGGCACGACCGGCTTATCCAAAGGCGTTGAGCTGACCCACGGAAACCTCATTACGGCGATTCGGCAGATTCTCGCGGTTGTCACGACGGCCGGACCGGAAAGCGCCGCGTACTGCTTCCTGCCGATGTACCACATTTACGGATTCAACGTCGTCTTGAACTCTACGTTGGCCTCCGGCAGCCGCTTGCACATTCGCGAACGTTTCGACGTGGAAGATTGTATCGAGACGGTCGAACGAGAGAAAGTGACCTGGCTGCCCGTCGTTCCGCCAGTGATTCTCACCCTCCTCGCCCGACCCGACATTCACGAACGAGACTTGTCGTCGTTGAGTACGCTCAGCGTTGGCGCGGCGCCGGTTGCTCTGCCCGCCGTCGATCGACTACGGAAAGCCACCGGCGTGGCGATTCGTCAGGGCTGGGGAATGACGGAAACAGCCGGCACCGGGTCGACGAACGCAATGGAGTGCCCCTGGGACCCGGCGGAGACGGCCGGGGTCGCGGTGGAAGGTTTCGAGTTCAGAATCGTCGATCGCGAGACCGGCGATCGGGAACTACCGACCAATGAAGTCGGCGAGTTGACCGTTCGCGGCGACAACATCATGCTCGGCTACCACAACGCCCCGGAAGAGAACCGCGAGGTCTTGCGCGACGGGTGGTTTTATACCGGCGACATCGCGCGCGTCGACGAGCACGGGCGTTTGCACCTGGAAGATCGCAAGCGCCAGATGATCAAATACAAGGGCTTTCAAGTAACGCCCGCCGAGCTCGAATCGGTCATTTTGGAGTTGCCTGAAGTTCGCGATTGCGCCGTCTTGGGCAAGAAGGACCCCCAAGCCGGCGAAATCCCAAAGGCTTACGTCGTTCCGCGCGAAGGCGTCGAACTCACCGAGCAAACCATCTTCGACTATGTCGCCGGACAAGTAGCCGGGTATAAGAAGGTCCGCGAGGTTGAGTTCGTGAAATCGATTCCCCGTTCGGCCGCGGGCAAAATCCTCAAGCAAGAGCTGGCCCAAGGCCCGCAATAGAAACCCGCCGGCAACGACGCCCCGGCGTGGCCTGCGTTTTCAACGTACCGTCTTTTCGTCCTCGGCGACCCCCGCAACTTCCCCGATCAGCCCCCCGGAAAACATTTCGCGAAGTAGTAAGAATTACATCCGCGCGGTACGGTTCCTCACCGCGACGCTCCCGCGGAAACAACTTTTGTGAAATCTCCCTCTCTGCTCGGGAGTCTAACAATATAGGAGAGTTAGCCCGATCGGCCTACTGAGTCTCGCATAATATACTGTCAATCGAGACAAAGAGAAGACTGTTTCCAGAAAGCGGTAATCAAGCGCGGTTTGCGGCGCATTCGCCGCAGCGCTTTGCGGGCGCGCTCGTCGAGTTCCCAGTAGTCCTTCGGGCAGACGTTGGGCAACTCGTGCTGCTTCCAGTACGCCCAAATGTATTCCACCGGGTTCAACTCCGGCGCATAGGGCGGCAAGTACTCCGTTGCGATGTGATCCTCGGAGAGCTGGATGAACTCCCGCACCAGGCGGCTGCGGTGCGCCGGCAGCCGGTCCCAGACGATCAGCAGTGGGCCGTCGATGTGGCGCACCAAAGCCTTCAGGAAGTCGATGACCTCCAGCTCGCCGATCGCGCCGGGATAGAGCCGGAAGTAAAAGTTGCGCAACGTCAGCCCGGCCGACACCGACAGCTTGTCCCAGTTGAAGTTGAACTCCAACACCGGTGTCTCGCCGCGCGGCGCCCAGGTGCGGCAACGATGCGGCTTCTGACTCAATCCGCTTTCGTCGATGAAGACGATCGTACGTTCTTCTTTGCGGGCTTTTTTTTAATGGCCGGCCAAGTCTTGCGCTGCCAGCCGCGGATGGCCTCTTCGTTGCGCTCCCGCGCTTTGCCGACGGGCCGTTGCGGGCTCCAACCGAGCGCCCGCAGGATCTTCCAGACATGGCCCTCGTGATAGCGCACGCCGAACTCGTCTCCGATCAGACGAGCGACCCGCGGACAGCTCCACAGCGGCGTCGGGAAGCCGTGCGCCTCGGGGCCTTCCAGCAGCAACGCCTCGAGGCGTTCGAGCTGCGCGGCGTCCAACAGCGGCTTACGGCCGGCGCGGCCGGCCTGGCGCAACCCGGCTTCGCCGTCACGCCGGTATCGTCGCAGCCACTCGCTGACGCTTTGCCGCGCGACCTTCAATCGCCTCGCTGTCTCGGACTGACTACAGCCTTGCTCGACCAACCGGATCGCTTTGAAACGGCGCTTCTCCAGGGCCTCGAAATCCCGCCGTACGCCTTTTGTATTTCCCATACATACAAAGACGTACGTACCCCAAAAAGGTGTCACTTTATTTTGCGAGACTCAATAGGCCTTGCCAAGGGCCGCGCCGGGCTTTGGCCGATGAGATGCAGGGAGGAGGTTGAAACGAGAAAGCTAATTCGGGGGTGACACGATGACGGTACGGACATTTCGGCGGTGGTTGACGATTTCTCTGATGGCGGCGGTCTTGCCGGCGCTTCTTGCCGCTGCCGAGCTTCAACCCACGGCAACTCTGCTCGACATCGAGCCCGTCTCCGACAATCCCGAACAACTCGCCTGCCGCTTCACTGAATCGCAAATCGCGCTGCTCGAAAAACTCAACCGCTCCGACCGCCGGCACCTCGTCACTCTCGAGGAAATCGTCGTTCCCCGTCGCTGGGATCGTGAAGAAGTTGCCTACAGCCCGCTCCCTGAACGCTACGCGCCGGCACGCAAGTATGAGAAAGTCATCGTCGTCTACAAACCTGCGCAGGTTTTCGGGGCTTACAGTCGCGGTCGCCTGGAACGCTGGGGACCGGTCAGTACCGGGGCCCGGAAGAGTCGCACTCCCAGCGGCGCTTTCCACCTGAACTGGAAATCGAAGGGGCACCGCAGCACGGTCAATCGCAACTGGTTCCTGCCGTGGTACTTCAATTTCCACAACCAACGAGGGCACTCCTTCCACGAATATGAGTTACCTGGGAAGCCTGCCAGCCATGGTTGCATCCGCCTACTGGGACGCGACGCCCAATGGCTCTATGATTGGGGCGAGGAGTGGACCCTCGGTCTGCGGGGCTGGGCGGTGGAACGCGATGGAACGGCCGTGCTGGTTGTCGGCGAATTCGATCACGATAAGAATCCTTCGTGGCGTTCACCGAAGTATTTGGCGGCTGGCGGCGCGCTCGATCTGCACGACGATCGCCTCGAGGTGACGCTGGCCGAAGCGTTTCTCGGCGAAGACGCCTCGGAAGATACCGGCGATTGACTTTCCGATTTACGCCGCTACCCCCGCCCAGCCAGTCGAGTCCGGGTTCTCCCTGGGAATTGTTAACCTAACCTACTGAGTCTCGCATAATATACTGTCAATCGAGACAAAGAGAAGACTGTTTCCAGAAAGCGGTAATCAAGCGCGGTTTGCGGCGCATTCGCCGCAGCGCTTTGCGGGCGCGCTCGTCGAGTTCCCAGTAGTCCTTCGGGCAGACGTTGGGCAACTCGTGCTGCTTCCAGTACGCCCAAATGTATTCCACCGGGTTCAACTCCGGCGCATAGGGCGGCAAGTACTCCGTTGCGATGTGATCCTCGGAGAGCTGGATGAACTCCCGCACCAGGCGGCTGCGGTGCGCCGGCAGCCGGTCCCAGACGATCAGCAGTGGGCCGTCGATGTGGCGCACCAAAGCCTTCAGGAAGTCGATGACCTCCAGCTCGCCGATCGCGCCGGGATAGAGCCGGAAGTAAAAGTTGCGCAACGTCAGCCCGGCCGACACCGACAGCTTGTCCCAGTTGAAGTTGAACTCCAACACCGGTGTCTCGCCGCGCGGCGCCCAGGTGCGGCAACGATGCGGCTTCTGACTCAATCCGCTTTCGTCGATGAAGACGATCGTACGTTCTTCTTTGCGGGCTTTTTTTTAATGGCCGGCCAAGTCTTGCGCTGCCAGCCGCGGATGGCCTCTTCGTTGCGCTCCCGCGCTTTGCCGACGGGCCGTTGCGGGCTCCAACCGAGCGCCCGCAGGATCTTCCAGACATGGCCCTCGTGATAGCGCACGCCGAACTCGTCTCCGATCAGACGAGCGACCCGCGGACAGCTCCACAGCGGCGTCGGGAAGCCGTGCGCCTCGGGGCCTTCCAGCAGCAACGCCTCGAGGCGTTCGAGCTGCGCGGCGTCCAACAGCGGCTTACGGCCGGCGCGGCCGGCCTGGCGCAACCCGGCTTCGCCGTCACGCCGGTATCGTCGCAGCCACTCGCTGACGCTTTGCCGCGCGACCTTCAATCGCCTCGCTGTCTCGGACTGACTACAGCCTTGCTCGACCAACCGGATCGCTTTGAAACGGCGCTTCTCCAGGGCCTCGAAATCCCGCCGTACGCCTTTTGTATTTCCCATACATACAAAGACGTACGTACCCCAAAAGGTGTCACTTTATTTTGCGAGACTCAATAGAGCGGCCGGCGCTCTTTTCGCTCACCGTGATTTTTAATAACGAACGCAAGAGGCTGCAGGAAAAACTGCGCGAAAGCGGCCGCCTGCCCCCTGGCCAATCTTTGACCCTCAAATGGCCCGTGCTACACGCCGGCGCCGTTCCGTCGTTTGACCCGGCGAGTTGGGATTTCGAGGTTCGCGGCCTCGTCGAACACCCCTTTCGCCTGAGCTGGGAGGAGTTCCAGACTTTGCCCCGCACGACGGTACAAGCCGATTTTCACTGCGTCACGAGCTGGAGCAAGTTCGACAACGAGTGGCAAGGCGTGCCCTTCTCCGTCATCGCCGAAAAGGCTCGACCCAAGCCCGAGGCCCGCTTCGTGATGGTTCTGGCGGAAAACGACTACAGCGCCAACGTGCCGCTCGAAGACCTCATGCGTGACGACGTTCTCTTCGCCGACAAGCACGCTCCCGAACCGCTCGACGCCGTACACGGTGCGCCGTTGCGTCTCATCGTCCCCCATCTTTATGCCTGGAAGAGCGCTAAATGGGTTCGCGGCCTCGATTTCATGGCCGAAGACCGGCCCGGTTATTGGGAGGGCTTCGGTTACCACATGTACGGCGACCCCTTCCGCGAAGAGCGTTTTCGCCGCTGATTGCCGTCCGCTTAAAGAAAGGCAGCGGACGCTGGGGCGCGGCCTCGTTTGTGTGTATCGCGCTTTCACTCCCCCGGCTACGATCGGCTTCGTCTCATGCCGCTTACTAACCAACTAACCAATGAGGGGCTGTGAGAAAATGGGGACTGTTTCAAGCGCCGGCCGAATAGGTTCCATTGAATCAGTAACCGCATCCGGCGCGAAGTGGACTGTCCACGATTTTTCCACGGCCCCTGACGCGGGCGGCTCGGTTGGGGCGGGAAACCGCTTGCTGTTGGTCCGGTAGATCGGGCGTATACCAGTCGCGTGGGGCCCGCGTCCTATAATTTGGGTTATTCCGTGCGTTTTCCCCTGCTCATCTTGTTAGCGGCCGCGGGCTGTTTCGGCGCGCCCGCCGATCCGTCGGATTACGAAGGACGAACCGTCGTTCGGGTGGACTTCGTTCCACCTCGTCAGCCGCTGACCCAAAGTCATCTTGCTCGGGTGGTGCGGGTCAAGGAAGGTCGGCCGCTGCGATTGTCCGACGTTCGCGAAACGATCCGCGGGTTGTTTGCGGCGGGCCGTTATTCCTCGCGGATTCGTGCCGAGGCCGAGCCGGTCGACGGGGGCGTGGCCGTTCGGTTCCACGCCGAACCGAGTTGGTTTATCGGCGAGGTTCGGGTGACCGGCGTACCCACGCCGCCGACGGAAAGCCAACTGGTGAACAGAACCGGCCTGGAACTCGGCGAACTCTATACCGAGGAAGAACGTTCCCTGGCCGACCAAGCCGTCCGCGGGCTCTTGGAGGATAACGGTTTCTTTCTGCCGAGCATCGCCTTTCAAACCTCCGACAACAACGAGAGTCAGCAAAGAGACATTGAGATTCGGGTGGCGGCGGGACCCCGAGCCGTGATCGGGGATCTGATCATATCGGGGCCGGGGCCGGGGCGGGGGCAGGACGATTCGCCCGGCGTCGACGAGCTGCGCCGCATTGCCGAATGGAGGCGCGGCAAGGCTTTTCATCAGCGCCACATTCAAAAAGGGTTGGATCGGCTGGAAGAGCATTTTCGACGCCGAGAACGGTGGCAATCGGAAGTCCGTGTTACGGGCCGGCAGTTCGACCCCGAGAACGGGGAAGTGACGTTTGTGTTGTTGCTCGACCCGGGGCCGCGCATGACGGTGAGGGTCGAAGGGGCGGAATTTTCCCGGGCCGAACTGCGGCGATATATCCCGGTTTTCGAGGAAGGCGTCGTGGATGACGATTTGCTCGAGGAAGGCCGACGCAATTTGCGCGACGTGCTGCAATCGCGCGGCTACTTTAACGCGCGGGTCGAGGTAGACCGTGACCTGGGGCGGGACACGGAGGTGGGGCTGGTTTACCGCATCGACCGCGGTCCGCGCCACCGCATGGCGAGGCTCGACATTCGAGGCCACACGTTCTTTGATCTCGAAACGATTCGGGAACGGATGCTGGTGCAGGAGAAGACTTTTTCGCTTCGCCGGGGCCGCTTTAACGAAACGCTGCTGGCGCGCGATCGGCAAGCAATCGAGGACCTTTACCTCGCCAACGGATTTCGCGACGTGAAAGTCGAATCGCGCGTGGAGGATGACTACCGCGGCCGCGAAGGCGACCTGGCGGTGTTCATTCAGATCGAGGAGGGCGCGCCGACCTTCGTGGAGCAAGTTCACATACGTGGCGCCGAAAACATTCCCGCCGAGCAGTTCTACCCCGATCTGGCATCGGCCCCGGGGCAGGTCTTCAGCGAGCTCAACGTGGCAACGGATCGTGATTTGATTCTCGGAACGTACTTCGACAACGGCTTTCAAGATGCTCGATTTTCCTGGCGGGTCGAGCCGGGGGCGGCGCCGCGGTCGGTCGTGATCGACTATGAGATTCAAGAAGGCGAAAGCCTCCTCGTGCGCCGCCCGATTGTTTCCGGGCTCAAACACACACGGGGATCGTTGGTCGACAGCCAGATCCGCATCGCACCGGGCGAGCCGCTCTCACAGAGCCGCATGCTCGAGACGCAACGACGCCTCTACGACCTGGGGATCTTCTCGAGAGTCGATGTCGATTTGCAAAACCCGGAGGGCGATGAGCCGTCGAAGAATGTTCTGTTGCAGTTGCAGGAAGCGCGGCGCTGGACGGTCGGTGTGGGAGGAGGCGCGGAGTTCGCGCGCATCGGCGGGAATACGGCCGACGTGACATCGCCGGTGGGCGAGGCGTCGTTCAGCCCGCGGATCACGCTGGAGCTGACGCGGCTCAACGTGCGCGGCATCGGCCACACGGCGAGTGTTCGGACGCGCTTTTCGAACTTGCAACAGCGCGCGCTGTTTACCTACGAGGCGCCGCGCACGTTCAACTCCGACAAGTGGCGCTTGATTTTCAGCGGCTTGGTGGATACGTCGCGCAATGTGCGGACGTTTACCGGGCGACGCGCCGAGGGAGCTTTGCAGTTGCAGCAAAGACTCAGTAAGCCCTCGACCGTTCTCTATCGCTATACGTTTCGAAGGACCTCGATCGACGAAAACACTTTGCAAATTACGCCGGGGCTGATTCCGCTCCAAGCACAGCCGGTGCGCGTGGCGTTGTTCTCGGGGACGTACATCCAAGACCGCCGCGACGACCCGACCGATGCGACGAAGGGAATTTTCAACACCTTTGATTTGAGCTTGGCGTCGGGGGGGTGGGGCTCGCAGGCGGACTTCGCGAGATTCCTGGGGCAGAACAGTACGTATCACCGGCTGAGCAAGAGCTTCGTCCTGGCGCGGACGCTGCAACTGGGGTTGATCGCGCCTCGTGGCGCGGCGGTGTCGTCGCCTTCTCCGGGATTCGATTTCGCTTCGAACCCTGATCAGCGCATTCCGCTGTCGGAACGGTTTTTCGGTGGGGGCGCGAACTCACATCGCGGCTTCCCGGTCAACCAGGCCGGACCTCGCGACCCGACGACGGGATTTCCGATCGGTGGCGGGGCTTTGTTCGTCAATAGCGTGGAATTACGGTTCCCGCTGATCGGCGAGAATATCGGCGGCGTGTTGTTTCACGACGCGGGCAATGTCTATTCGCGCTTTCGCCGCATCAGTTTTCGGCACCGTCAGGACGTCATTGAGTCTGACGGTACGACGGCGGGTTATGAGTTCGATTACATGGTGCACGCAGTCGGTTTTGGCTTGCGCTATCGCACGCCGGTCGGGCCGGTGCGGCTCGACGTGGGGTACAGTCTGAATCCGCCGCGGTTTATCGGCTTTGAAGGCAGCCGCGAAGAGCTGCTGACCGGCGGGGGCATGATTTCGAATCAACGCATTTCGAGTTTGCAGTTTCATTTTTCGCTGGGGCAAAGATTTTGACGGGAGGCCGAGTCATCGCAAGACTGTTGGCCGCGGGCGCCGCATGGGTGGGCATCGGCCTGTCGGTGACTGCCGTCAACGCCGCTGAAGTCCTTGACAGCGTGGTGGCGGTCGTCGGCGGCAACGTGGTGACATCGAGCGAAGTCGAACTTCATTTGCGACTCGAGGCGTTTCTTAGTCAGCGTCGGGTCGACCCTTCGGACGCGGCGCGGCGGCAGGTGATCGAACGTCTGATTGAAGTGAACCTAGTGGCGAAAGAGATGCGCATGACGAACTTTCCGCCGGCCAAGGATGATGAGGTCGAGCAGGAGCTGCGGGCCCTGCGCGAGCAGGACTTCGCCGACGAACTTGAGTTTCTCGAGGCGCTCGAGGCCCACTCGCTCGACGAGGACGAGCTACGGGGCTTTCTGCGGCGTCAAATGAATGTTCTCCGTTTCATTGACTTTCGCTTCCGCACCGGCCTCGATGTGAGCGCCGAGACCGTGGCGACTTATTACGATGACGTCTACACGCCGCGTGTGCGACAGCTTGAGGGCCGCGAACCGGAGCCGCTTGCCGACGTTCGCTCGCGGCTGCGGGAAGTCGTACTGCAAGAGAGAGTCGACGAATTGCTGGATGACTGGTTGAAGCTGGTGCGGGCATCGAACCGCCTGGAGTATGTCAGGACGACCCGCGCGGCGAGTGGCGTGCAGTAGCGTCCGGGCCCGCGGGCGCCGGAGGCCGGCGCTATCGCGCTGATTGAACACAACGAAATCATGGCCTGTTCCCTGATCAAGATGCCGCGGAACCGCTGGACGCTCGCTCTAGCGACCTTGACGGGGCTGTTGTCGCTCGGCGTAACCGGGCTGTGGGTGTTGAGTCAAAGTGATTGGTTTCAGCGGAAGGTGCGGGATCGTGTTGTGAGTGCGCTCGAAGAGGCGGCCGGGGCGCGGGTCGAGCTGGACGACTTTTCGTTCTCCCTTTTCGGACGAAGCGTCGAGATCGTGAACCTTGCGCTGCATGCCGAGGAAACCGTCGAGCCGCTTCTCGCGGTTGAATTGCTGCGGCTGGAATTCGGGCTTGAAACGTTGCTGCTGACCCGCTATTCGTTGCGCGCGTTGGAACTGGTCGCCCCCCGATTACGGATCGAGGCCGCCGAGGACGGCTTGCCGAGGCTGCCGCAACCGCCGCCGGGCGCCGATGGCAACCTTTTTGACCTCATCGTAGGGCGCTTTGAGATCGATCGCGGGAGCATTGTGTGGGACGGCGAGCGCTACAACCTGTCCTTGTCGGCGGACGAGTTGGATATCCAAACGCGCTATGAGCGGGATGCCGGACGCTATTGGGCGAGCATTCTCGCCGGCGGCTCGGTGGGAGGTTTCGGCGAGAACTCCGCGCTGCCCTCGCGCTTGCAGGCACAGCTATTCGTCTACCGCGACCGCGTGGAACTAACCGAGGCGACGGTGACGGTGGGGAAATCGTCGCTGCGGGCGGAAGGGGAGATCTCCGGCGGTGAAGACCCGGCCGCCGAGTTCCGCTACACGGCGGAGTTGGCGTTGAACTCGCCGCTTGTCGGGTCCCAGGCGCCTTGGTTGTCAGCGGGTTCGGCAACGGTGGAAGGCACTGTCGAGTGGCGCGGCAGTCCCGAGAGCTTGGCCTACCGCGGCGAGATCCTTATTCGCGACGCCGTGGGCGGGCAGGGCCGGACGCGGATCGAAGACGGGTCGGCTTCGACGAAGTTCTGGGGCGGAGCCGACGAGCTGACGGCGGCGCCGATCCGGATCGGCGTGCTCGGAACCGAGTTACTCGGTTCGCTTCGGATTGAAGACCCGGGCACGGCGCCGCGCTTTGAGTTCGCGGGTCATGTCGCGGAGTTCGACTGGGCCGCGAAGGCGGCGGCGGTCGACGGCGCCAACTCCGCCATGCCGTGGGGCGGAGCGCTCAGCGCCGACATCGAAGTCGACGGAACAGCGGACGCCTTCGAAGCGGCCGTGGCGATCGTGCTCGCCGACAGCGGCGTTCCGCCGGGGCGGATTCCTCTCAAAGGCGTGGCCGATCTGCGCTACCGCAGCGAGAGCGGAGTCTTTTCGATCGAGCGCTTGGATCTGGCGACGCCCTCTTCGCGGGTAACCATCAGTGGCAACCTGCGGCCGGCGGCGACCTCCGAGCTGCTGGTACAAGCGGTTTTCGACAGCGACGATGACCTGCGGGCCTTGGCGCGATTGGGAGGCCTGCCGCTGCGCGATCTTCCTTTGCGAATTGCCGGCGCGTCGGTATTCGACGGTGTCTTGCGTGGGCGTTGGAAACCTCCGGAACTGGACGATTGGAGTTTCGCCGGCCGGGCGCGGGCTCGCGACGTGCAATTGTTCGACGCGCCGTTTGACCGCTTGACGATGCACATCAACCTCTCCGCCTCGATGGCGCGCTTGCGCGAGGTCGTCTTGGAAGACGGCGGAGGACGGGCGCTCATCAGCCTTGACCTGCCGCTCCGCGACGGCGGAATTGCCTCGGACCTCGAACTGTCGGCCGATCTTACGGTCGAAAATTTGCCGACGGCACGAATCCTGCAAGCTGTCGGTACGCCGGGGCCGGTCAGCGGAACCGTGAGCGGCACGTTGGCCTTGCGCGGCACGGCCGCCAACCCGCGCACGACGGCCGAATTCGAGATTCAAAACGGCGTCGCCTGGGATCTTCCTTTTGACCGTTTTTCCGGGAACGTCGAACATAAGCCGGGACGGCTCACCTTGCAAGAGATAGTCTTGGCGAACGGCGATGCGCGGATGGAAGCCGACGCCCGCTTCGACTCGGAAACACAACAATTCCGGCTCGGTTTGCGGACGCGCGCTTGGCCGCTGGGGGCCCTTCCCATTGTCGAATCGGGGGCGGAAGACATAGGCGGGGTCGTCCGCCTCGACTTGAGTGGTTCGGGGAAGTTCGGGAAAGAGGACATTTTCGACCAACTGTGGTTGAGGGGCGAATGGGAGATCCAAGATCTCTCGGTGGCCGACCGCGCTCTAGGCAAGTTAACGGGGGCGATTGAAACGATCGGCGACGAAGTTGCGCTCGATTGGCGGGGCGAAATTCTCGACGGGCATTTCGAGGGCAAGGCCGCGCTGACCCCGCGAGGCGCCCTCACGGGCGAGGCCCGCTTTGAAGACGTAAGCGCCGTCGCGCTGACCCGGCTGGTCGGCTTGCCGCTCGAAAGCCTTTCCGGGCAGGTGGCGGGGAATTGCACGTTCTCGAACGCGTCGCCGCGGCTGGAGGATTTTCGGGCCGAAGGCGTCATCGCCAAGCTGGAAGCGGGGCTGTCGGAAATTCCCGGGGCCGAACGCGGCTACGAAATCTGGAATCCTTTCCCGATGCGCTGGAGTTTCGCCGAGCGACGCCTGCGGCTCGATCGTATGCGGTTGCTGGGCGAGGGCACCGATATCGAAATCAATGGAACAGTCGAGTTCGCCGAACCGGGGAAGATCGACGTCGATGTCTCGGGCACGTTCAATCTCGCGGCGGTGGAAAGTTTTCGTCCCGAGATCACGGCCTCGGGAAGCTCCACCGTCGAGGTCCACATCGGCGGCGTGCCCGACAACCCTATCATCGATGGGCGCGTGCAACTCAAGGACGGGACGCTGCGGTCGGAGGATTTCCCCAACGGGCTAAGCCAAATCAACGGGCGGGTGATTTTCAACGGCGACCGGGCCCGCATCGAAGAGGTGACGGCGGCGACCGGCGGCGGGACGCTGCGGCTCACCGGCAACGCCGACTTCGCCGAGAACACCGTGCGCTACCGCGTCGACGCCGAAGCCGACCGCGTACGCGTGCGCTATGGTGATTCGGTTTCGACGATCCTGAACGGGAAGTTGACGCTCTCCGGCGTGGACCTGCGGGCGCTGCTCGGCGGCGAGGTCGTCATCCATAAGGCCTCGATCAGTCCGGAAGTGGACTTGGGCCGTATTCTCGCCGCCCTCGGTGAGCCGACCGTGACGCCGCCGAGTAGCCCGGTGCTGTCGAACTTGCAGCTCAATATCCAAGTTGGGTCGGTTCCCGACCTCGATGTCGAAACGTCGCTGGTGCGTGATATGGAATCGCGCATCGACCTGCGCGTCACCGGTACGGCGCTGCAACCGTCGCTGCTGGGACGCGTCAGCATCACCGAGGGCCGGGTGGGGTTTCATGGCACGACCTATCGCATCAATCGCGGCGACATCGATTTCGTCAATCCGTTTCGTATTGAGCCGAACGTGAATTTCGAGTTGGAAACGCGCGTGCGCGACGTGGACGTGGCGTTGTTTCTCTCCGGGCCGGCGCGGAAGATGCACCTCAGTTTCCGTTCCGACCCGCCGCTGCAATTCAACGAACTAGTGAGTTTGATCGCGGCCGGGCGCGCGCCGAGTCAGGATCCGGTCTTCGCGGCTCGCCAGGCCGTCGAGCAGCAGCACCTGCTGCGAGCCGGCGCCGGCACGGTGTTGTCGAACGCTTTGTCGCGGCCGGTGTCGAGTCGCCTGCGACGATTTTTCGGCGTCAGCCGATTGCGCGTGGATCCGCAGGTCGGCGGGGCGGAGTCCGACACCAGCGCCCGAATCGCCACCGAGCAGCAAATCACCAGCGACTTGACGCTGATTTACAGCTACGATCTCTCGTCGGCGCAGCAGCAGGCCGTGCGCGTCGAGTGGGCGCCGAATCGGCGCTGGTCGATCATCTTTACGCGCGACGAGAATGGCTTGGTGGGGGGGGATTTCCTCTACAAGAAACGGCTGCGTTGAACCGGCGGCGCGCATGCGGCACAAACCGGCAGCGTGAAGAATTGGGCGGAGTTGCGGCATCGCATGGTCGTCGATCAACTCGAGCGGCGCGGGATTCGTGACCGGCGGGTGCTCGATGCGATGGAGCGGCTGCCCCGTCACGAGTTCGTTCCCGACGGGCTTCGGTCGCGCGCCTACGAGGACGAGCCCCAGCGGATCGGCTCGGGGCAGACGATTTCGCAGCCTTATATTGTCGCCGCCATGGCGGAGGCACTCACCCTCGGCGGCCATGAAAAAGTTCTCGAGGTCGGCGCGGGCTCGGGATACGCGGCGGCCGTGTTGGGGGCTTTGGCCTCGGAGGTCTACGCGATCGAGCTCGAGGTAGCCTTGGCCCGTACCGCTCGTGAAAACCTGGAGCGCGCCGGTTGCGGCGGTCGCGTGACGATCATTTGCGGCGACGGCACGTTGGGGTATCCCGAGCAATCTCCCTTTCAGGCGATTTCGGTGGCTGCCGCCGCGCCCGACATACCGCCGGCGCTGATCGAGCAACTCGATCCCGAGGGAGGGCGGCTGGTCATTCCGCTCGGGTCGGCCCGGGACCAAGAGTTGCGGCTGATTCGAAAGATGGGGAAGGAACTCGAAACCACCGTAGTAACCGGCTGCCGTTTCGTGCCGCTGCGCGGTCCGCGCGGCTGGGGCGGCTGAGCGGGGTTCGGCGTGGGCCGGCATCGATCTTGAATCGGCCCGACCGCCGTCCGGGGCTACTTCTCTAAGAAAAAGTGATCGACAAAGAGGGCGTCGATGCCGGAGGCGTAGAAGCTGCGCACGGCCGCCCGGGGGT
This sequence comes from Bryobacterales bacterium, assembly GCA_965238125.1. Classification (GTDB taxonomy): domain Bacteria; phylum Acidobacteriota; class Terriglobia; order Bryobacterales; family UBA6623; genus UBA6623. The sequence goes on from OZ250179.1 coordinate 4,929,356, forward strand.
CGCTCACCAGTGGCTCGCCAAACAGATTGAACGACGTGTTGTAGAGGACCGGCAAGCCGCTCGATTTGCCGGCGGCGTGCAGCAGCGACCAGTAGAGCGGATTGTCCTCGCGATGCACCGCATGGACGCGGATGCGGTCGCCGTCGAGCAGCGCGGCCTGGAACGTCTCGCGGTGCGATTCGCGCACACGGCTTACCGTGGCCAGATGGCGTGCGTTCGCGCCGCAATCGAAGTACTCCGAGGCCAGTTCCTCGGGAACCGAGGCCGCGAACTTTCGAAACGGCTCGCGCTTCTTGATATAGACGTTGAGGTTCTCGCTCGAATAGGGATTCAGCGGCGAGGCCAGGATGCTGCGATTCCCCAGCGCGCGAGGGCCGAATTCCGTGCGGCCTTGAAACCACGCCACGATCTGATGGTCGGCGAGTTTTTCCACCGCCGTGTTGACGACCTCTTCGCCGGTCATCAGGTATTGGAAGCGCAGCTTGCAGTTTTCGAGAACTTGCTTGACCTGTTCGCCGTCGTAGGCCGGCCCGAGGCACAGCGTTCCGAGCGGCTTGCGTTCGGCCTGGCGCAGGACCTGATGCCAAGCGTAGAAGGCGCAGCCGATCGCAGTCCCGGCATTGCCCGCGACCGGCTGCACCCAGACGTTGTCAAACTTTCCGGAGCGCTCGACCGCCGCGACCAGCAGAGCGTTCAGCGCCAGCCCGCCTCCCAGGCAAAGGTTTTCACCCTCGCCGACCATTGCGACCACGACCGCCTCGACCGCGCCTTGCACGCCGGCGGCGAGATCGGCCCGCTCTTCCTCGGAGAGTTCCGCGCCCCGCTCAAGGCCCAGACGTTCGAAAAACCGATCGCTGAACCCACCTCGCGCGCTTCGGGAAGCATCGAAGCAAGCGTGATCCACCTGCGGACGACCCGCACGGGCTCCGCCCAGCATCTCGATCATCGGTTCCACAAAACGCGAGCCGCCGCCGCGCGAAAGCCATTGCACTTTGTGCTCTTCGCGCCCGCCGCGGAACCCCAACAATTCGGTTACACGGCTGTAAAACGCCGCCGGAGAATCGGGAGCATAAAGCTCGTCGCTCAGGTCGAGCCGCGGCCCCTCGGCGCTCCACCACGCTCCCGATCGCATATCGCCGCGCCGGTCGAGCGTCAGCACTTCGGCTTTTTCAAACGGCGAGGGATAAAACGCCGCCGCCGCGTGGGCGACATGGTGATCGGCGATGACGATGCGGCTGTTGGGAAACAGCGACTTGACGTGCAGATGAAACGGCGAGCCCTCGGGCGCGCCCAGCGGCCGCGCCAGCGCCACGCAGTCGAGTTCGTCGGTATCGACCTCGGCGATGGCGAGGCAGGCGTCCACGGCGTGTTGCGGCAACCCGCCGGGATGAGGACGCCGCAACAGCTTTTCTTCCTCGATCGCGGCGACGATCTCGCCGTCTCGCAGCAGCGCCGCGGCCCCATCGTGCAACAGCCCGCCGATGCCCAGAGTCAACATCAGGCGCGCTCCAACCTTTCGATGACCCGGTCGCGACCCAGAGTAGCGAAAATCGCGAAGGCGCTCGGACCCGCCGATTGCCCGGTCAGCGCGGCGCGGGAGGCGTTGATGATCAGACCGAGCTTCGCTCCTCGCTCGGCCGCCAAGCCGCGGACTTCGTTCTCGACGTTTTCCTCGCTGAAGTCGTCCTCGTCAAGGGGCTTGAGGCGCTCGGCCAACTCGTGCAGCGATTCCCGCGCGCCCTCTTTTTCGAAATTCTTGCGCGTCTTCGTTTCCATCTCGAATTCATCGGAAAAATACGCCGCGCCTTTTTCACCGAAATCGCGCAGCGTCAGGTAGCGCGCGCGCAGCAAATCGATTGTCTTGATCAGCCAGTCGCGCCCCTCGCCGACAAACTCCGGATTCCACAGGTCATCGGCGATCAACTGCTTCTCGACGTAATGGACGAGATCCTCGATGTCGATCGCTCGCAGGTGTTGACCGTTGACCCACAGCGCTTTGGGGTCGGCCCAGCTTTGCTCCTCCGACTCGTCGAACGTGACCACGGCGTTGCCGCGCTGAATGCCGGAGATCGAAAAGGCTTCGAGCAGTTCTTCCGGGGTGAAAATTTCGCGGTCGTCCTTGGCCGACCAACCGAGCAAGCTGAGATAGTTCACCAGTCCGCGCCCGAGAAAACCGCGGTCGCGATAAGTTGTCAAATTCACGATCGGGCCGTGCTTGCGTTTGGAAAGTTTCGAACCGTCCGGACCCAGCAACAAAGGCAAGTGCCCGAAAGTCGGCAGCTTAAAATCGAGCGCCTCAAACAGCAGGATGTGCTTGAACGTGTTCATCAAATGATCCTGCCCGCGAATGACGTGGCTGATTTCAAGCTCGCGATCATCGACGCAGGAAGCCAAGTGATCGGTCGGCGAGCCGTCGCCGCGCCGCAGGGCGAAATCCTCGATGTCTTCGATCTTGCGCGACTGGTTGCCGAAGATCATATCCTCGAACTCGATCACGCGGCCCGACTCGCGCGGCACCTGAAAACGCAGCACGAAGGGTTCGCCTGCCTCGGCCCGCCGGTCGCTCTCGTCGCGGCTCAGCTCGCGCATCCCGGGGTTCGCGAGCCAAGGGCCGTCTTGCTTGTCGGCCGCGGCGGAACCTTCCCGCGGAGGAGTGAAATCGCGGTACGCCGCGCCGGAGGCGAGAAGCTGCGCGGCCCCTTTGTCGTGGAACTCGCGCGCGCCGGATTGATAATAATCCTCGTCCCAGGGCATCTCGAGAAACAACAGCCCGCTGATGATCGACTTGATGGCTTCTTTCGTGCTGCGCTCGACGTCAGTGTCGTCGATCCGCAAAACGACTTTGCCGCCCTGCTGACGAGCGAACAGCCAGTTGAAGATGAAGGTTCTCGCGCCGCCGATATGGAGAAACCCGGTCGGCGCGGGAGCAAAACGAACTCGTATCATGGGAAGCGAAGGGGGGAGCCGAGTAACTAGCCAGTATAGCAATCGGTCGAGAAATCAGAGCCGCTCGCGGGGTCGGCGGAAGCAGCAGACCAAGGGTTACCCGTCGTCATCCTCGGGGCGCGAAATCACCGCGACCGCGTGCGCTTCGGCCGACAGACCTTCCCCCACCGCGCCCAGCCCCTCGGCGGTCTTAGCCTTGATGCTGATTCGATCCGCGTCCACGTCGAGTACCGTCGCCACCCTTTCCCGCATGCGGTCGCGAAAGGGAGCCAGTTTCGGCTGCTCGATCACGATCACGACATCGGCGTTCACGATGCGGTAACGCCGTTCGCGAACCGCGGCGGCGGCATGTTGGAGAAAGATCGCGCTGTCGGCGTCTTTCCAACGCGCGTCCGAGGGAGGGAAGAATTGCCCGATGTCTCCGAGACCCGCCGCCCCCAAAAGCGCGTCGGTCAAGGCATGAAAGACGACGTCGCCGTCCGAATGTCCTTGTAAACCCTTCTCGAAGGGAATCACAACACCGCCCAAGATCAACTCGCGGCCCTCAACCAGGCGGTGCGAGTCGTAACCGATCCCGCTGCGATATTCCAGACTCATGGCAGTTGGGGACGCGCGGCGAAAAACGCGACGAACCAGTTTCGGCGTCCGCCGGGCGTGTTCTCGACGACCCGGCTAAGTCGACTCCCTTCGCGCGTTTCCACGGTCGGCTTCCTCTTCGTAAAAGAGCCGAGCCAACGCCATATCGGTCGGTCGGGTGATCTTGATGTTGCGGTCGCTGCCGAGCAGAACGTGAACGTCCTCGCCCAGGTGCTCGACCAGACTCGCTTCGTCGGTGCCGACAAAACGGTCGGCCTCGGCTTGCTCGAACGCCTTGCGCAACAACGGCAGACGGAACGCCTGCGGCGTCTGCGCTAAGACAATCCGTTCGCGAAACAAAGTCGATTGGATGAGGGTCCGTTCGACCCGCTTGACCGTATCAACCGGCGGCAGCCCGAGAATCGCGGCCCCTTTTTCGGCCGCCTCACCGAGCACCTGCTCGATCTGCGAAACCGTAACAAACGGGCGGACAGCATCATGCACGGCGACGACTTCAGTGTCAATGTCGACAAGCGCGAGACAGTTGCCGACCGACTCTTGGCGATTGCGCCCCCCGGCGACCAAGCGCACCGGCGTCGGGTAGTCTTGCTGCCGCAACTGCTCCTGAAAGGCGTCGATATCTTCCGCGCGCAGGGCAATCAAGATTTCGTCCACCGGCGGCGCCGCCACGAACTTGCGGACGGTATGCAGCAAAATCGGCTCGCCGGCGAGTAACATGAACTGCTTGCGGCTGGTGCCGGAGACCTCCGGCGAGGGTTTACCCATGCGCGTCCCCAGCCCGGCGGCCGGAATGATGGCGGCGGCTTTCATGGTCTTCAACGTCCGGCCGTGTGTTCGATGCGTTGCGGCCCCGGCCCGTGACGCCGCGCCGGACCGGAACGCTCGGAATGAGCGCGCGCCGGCGTCCCTTTCTCCTCGTAACGGCCGAAGATCATCTTACCCGCCGTGGTTTGCAGAACGCTTGTCACGGTAATTTCAACATTCTTGGAAATTAGCCGTCGAGCGTTGTCCACCACGACCATCGTGCCGTCGTCGAGGTAGCCGACACCCTGATTGTATTCTTTCCCTTCCTTGGAGATGAACACGTTCATCGTCTCGCCCGGCAGCACGATCGGCTTCAGCGTGTTGGCCAACTCGTTGAGGTTGAGAACGGTCACGCCCCGCAGTTGGGCGACCTTGTTGAGGTTGAAGTCGTTGGTCACGATCTTGCCCTCCATGTCCTTGGCCGGCTCGATCAGCTTCAAATCGACTTCTTGAATCTTGGGATAATCCGCTTCCACGATTCGAACGTCGAGGGCTTTGTTTTTCTGAATCCGCTGCAAGATGTCGAGACCGCGGCGGCTGCGATTGCGCTTCAGCGCGTCGGCGGAATCGGCCACCAATTGCAGCTCCCACAGCACGAATTGCGGAATGACCAGGACTCCGTCGACAAACCCGGTCTCAACCACATCGGCGATGCGACCGTCGATGATTACGCTGGTGTCGAGAATTTTCGGGGAGCGGTCCGCCGCGCCTTCCTTGCCGAACAGCCCGCCTAGAGCTCCTAGGTTCAGCATGTCGCCCTTGGCGCCGCCGACCACCAAGCCTACATAGGCCATCAACAACAAGACGCCTAATTGCAAGAACGAAACGCTGTCCGACGATAAGCTGGACGCCATCACCAAGCTCATCAGGAAAGCGCCCAGAATACCCAGAACCGAGCCGATCGCGGCTCCGATCAAACGTTGGAGGGTGACCTTTCGGAGCCGAATCTCAAAGACGATGATCGCCAGACCCGCGGCAATGCCGAAAATGAGTGATTCATTCGCCCCCAGGCCGAACGGCTGGAGGTGATAAGTCGTGACGACGAAAACCACGAGAAAAATAGTGCGTATGATCCATAAGTCCGCCATGGGATGCCTCCCCGACCGGGACGCGAATGCAAACAATAGAAGCCACGCTGGTTAGCCTCGATAGAAATACCGCCCAAAGTATATCACCGGGGTCGGGAAAGGTGTAAGCGCCTGAGAGCGCTCCTGTACGATGCCGCCCATAGCCCGAGTACTTTGAGACGCTCAACGAGACGCAACGGTCGCGTTATCGCCACAGCGCCGCGGCGGGGCAAACCGCCTGTTTATTTGGTGGCAACCCCGCCCCGCGGAAACAGCAGCCGTAAACCCACCCATGTCGTGCAAGGCATCGGCGGCGACGGTATTTACCGGGTGAAGTCACCGGGGCCGGGGCCGGCACGAGTGCCGGTCGCTACTGGAGTTCACAGAATCCCGTGTTCTTTGAGGAACGCATCGATCTTGCCGTGGATCTTGATTTGTTCGGCTTTCGAGAAGCCGCCGTGGCCGCCGCCTTGCACCGTGTGTAGATGGTTCGTAACCCCGGCCTTGTCCAGCGCCTTTTGCAAGCGCACGGCATGCGAGTAGGGCACGATCTTATCCGCGTTGCCGTGAATCGTGAAGATCGACGGCAGGCCCTTGCGGATATACGTTAGCGGCGAGACTCGCTTAGCGATTTCGTACCGATCGGGCAGGCTGCCCATCCAGCGAACCGCATAGCCTTGTTGGTTGGCGCCGTCGAGGATGTCGGCGACATCCGTGATGCCGTACCAGTTGACCACCGCCGCCACGCCGAGATCGAGCTTCACCGGACCGGCTAAGCTACCGGTCACGCATTCATAGTCAAAACCGGCGGACTCGTCCAAAATGCCTGTCGTCAGCGACAAGTGACCGCCCGCGGAATGGCCTGTGACGACGATCTTTTCGGTGTCGAAACCGTGTTCCTCGGCATTGGCGATCACCCATCGCAGGGCGCAACGGCAGTCGGCGACTGCGGCCGGCGCAAGCGAGGTCGCGGCCAGGCGGTACTCTACGTTGACCACCGCCATGCCGTGCTTCAAATAGGGGAACAGGTTGAGAACGCTGTTCTCTTTCGTGCCGCCGACCCAGCCGCCGCCGTGGATATAGATCAGCGTCGGCCGCGGCCCCGACTCGCCCCGAGGCAAATACAGATCGAGCTTGTTCTCATAGCCGTTGGCGGTGGAATAGACGATGTTCGGCCGGACTTGGTAGGAGCCGCCAAGCCAGGCGGTCCATTCGGCAACGTCGTCGGCTTGGGCCGCGGCGCCGAAGACGAAAGCGGTCAGGAAAACAGCAAGGCTTATGCGCATCCTCATGGGAATCACCTGGCGCTAGTATACGCCGGCGGGCTGACACCCGTTGACGATTGGGGCAGCTACGCGAGACCTGGGGACGCTTATGCTGACTCTCAGGGTGTTTTCCCGTCGCCCTCCCGACGTTTTGTCAACTCGCCGGGATTCCGGCATCACGCGCGATACCCTCCGCCACCGGATGAAGAAGTTTCGAATCAGACGCCCCAAGAGCAAAAACTGCGGCGAGCACCAAACCGATGCTCCGAAGTGAGGCCGACTCCACACCGAGATTATACGATTTGCGTTGTCTCTCGGCGGTGGATGCTGCTCGGCGGGGCGCCTGTGGCGCGAGGAGCTATGCCGGGCGCTGAGAGGACAGGTCTTTTTGGATTCGAGAAAGGCTTTTCTCCAGAACGCCGCTTTGGAGAACCATACGACGTGATGGCTCCACTCGGACGACTTCAGACCTCGTGGACATCGAGGTGGCGATTTGGTCCAACGGGCGCTGGCGATCAGAAATGACGGACGAGGAATATGGGAATAGGGGGTATCCACTTGCTTGGACCACACGCTACATGTTGTGGTCAGACCTCGAGAGGTTCGACGCCGCGAGGACGCACGGGTCTATGCGTTTTGAATTGGGCGTGGATCAGGGGTTGGTGGGAGGCTGGGGACCGTTGGGAGGGACGAGAGGGGCCGTTGCGACGAACCTGGAGCGTGAATCGGCGTCGGAATCGTTGACGGTTGCCGTCGCCGGGGCAAAGCGAGGTGTCCGGAGGTCCGAGCGATGGGGGTGCGAGCGCACGGGCGCCCCTCGTGCCAAGGCAACCGGGTGGATCGGGATGAAGTTGTTGGTGGCATCAGGCGGCGGCTGGTGAGGGTGGGGGCGAGCGAAGCCGAAGCTGCGCCGGGCTGAGACGCTCGACAACGCGCATCAAGCCGCCGCAGCGCGGACACGTCCGGCCTACATGCTGGGGTTGGTCAGGCTTCGAGGTCGTTCGCTTGAGACGTCTTCTCGCCAGTAGCCGTTGACACAGCGGCAGCAGAGCGCCACGCTTGCGGTGGGCCGGGAAGCCGCAGTAGCGGATACGCACGAAGCGGCGCGGCAACACGTGCAGCAAAAAGCGACGCAAGAACTCGTCGAGTCCGAGAGTCATCAGCTTCTGCTGGTTGCCGTGAGCCGAATCGCGCCAACGGAAAGTCACCTGGCCGTCCTGGAGGGAGACCAGACGCTGATTCGAGATGGCGATGCTGTGGGTGTAACGGCTCAAGTAGAGTAGCGCTTGTTCGGGACCTCCGAAGGGAGGTCTGAGTTCGACCACCCACTTGTCGCGATACAAGGTCCGCAAGAAAGCCTGGAAGGCACGCGGTTGGGCGAGCGGTTGGAAGCTTCCGTAAAAGCACAACTTGCCGTCGGCGAAAGCCTTCTTCAAGCCGGCGACGAACTTACCGCGAAACACCGCGGCGAGGACGTCCTTGGGCAGGAAGAAGCTCTTGCCGCGAGCGTTGATCCAGCGGCGGTGATGGGGCGAGAGACCGCCGGCGGGGACCACTGAGCCCGCATTTTCAATTTGATGTTTGACATCCCGACCTTCCAGCGGCCTTGAGCGTCTTTATTCATAGGGGCTAGAGCCCGATGAGGACGCCATGGAGGCCAACACCCAATGGGTGAAAAACAAACCAAGCCATTCCAGCTAAGTTTCAATGGATTTCTCAAAGTCGATTTCCAAGGGTCGCGAGTCACCTCGGACGGCGGGTTGATTCTGATTCGCGAGTTGGACGAGCGGCTCGGACTGGGCAGGCTGATCGAGGAACATCTCAGCGATTCACGGCAAGGTGCGAACAAGAAGTTCCCGTTCGTCGATCTGCTGCGGCAGTCGGTCTACTCTCGGTTGGCGGGCTACGAGGATCTCAACGACGCCGTTCGGGTATCCGTCGATCCGACGTTTCGCTTGATCGGCTCGAAGAAGAACTGGGATCGCGGCGGAGCACTGACCTCCAGGCTGCAGAGCTTTGAGACCGGCATGCTCGCCGGCGACGAGAATCTGATCGGGCTGATGGCGGTGAACCGCGAGTTGGTGGCGCAAGCCGAGACGCAAGACGACTCCGAGCGCGTCGTGCTCGACATGGATTCGACCGAAAGCCCGGTCCACGGCCAACAAGAGGGCAGTGCCTACAACGGCCACTTTGAGTCCGTCTGCTATCACCCGCTGTTGCTGTTCAACCAGCACGGCGACTGTCTGGCGGCGAAGCTGCGAGCGGGCAACGTGTCCAGCGCCGAGGACTGGGACGAACTGCTGTTGCCCGAGATCGAGCGCCAACAGGGAGAACGCAAGCGAGTGACGTTCCGCGCCGACGCCGCCTTCGCCAAGCCGGAGATCTACGAGGCGTTGGAGGATCGCGGAGTGGACTACGTCATTCGCATCCCGGCCAACAAGAAGCTGGAGTGGGAGATCGCCGACATCTTGTTCCGGCCGCCGGGCAGGCCCAGCGCGAAACCGCTGGTGCGCTACAAGAGTTTCCGCTATCAGGCGGAGAGCTGGTCCAAGCCCCGACGGATCGTCGCCAAAGTGGAGCATCACCCGGGTGAGCTGTTTGCGCGACCCGGCTTCTTGGTGACCAACATGACCCTGCCGAGTCGTTCGCTGGTGCGGTTCTACAACAAGCGCGGCACCGCCGAGCAGTGGATCAAGGAAGGCAAGCAGGCGACTCACTGGACGCGGCTGTCGTGCCATCGCTTCCGAGCAAACGAAGTGCGGCTTCAGCTCAGCGTGCTCTCCTACAACTTGGGCAACCTGTGGCGGCGACTCGGACTGCCGCGCAGGATCAAGAGCTGGTCGCTGACGAGTCTGCAGCACCGGCTGATGAAGACCGGCGGACGGCTGGTCAAGCACGCCCGGTATTACTGGCTCTTATTGGCCGAGGGACATCTGAACCGGCGGCTGTTTGGCGACATGCTGCGGAGGATCTGGGCGCTGCCTGTGCCCGGTGGGTAGCGTTGCCCGGGCGAGGATCAACAGTTTTTGGCTCCAAAAAGGTTTCGCAGGAGCAGTGTCGGCCGGAGCGCCGTTCAGTCCGCTCAACCAACGTCTGTGAGCGGACGGACGAGCCCTGGCGCCTATCGGCGGAGGTGATGTGCAGGGTTCAGCGCGAAAAGACGTGGTATTCGGGGCGACGCGGGTGTATACTGTCGCGGTACCAGGGCCAAAATGGAAATCCTGGCTGAGTGGACAGGCGCATGTTCTTGGAGCTTCTGATTCCAGGTATGCAGAATCGAGAAGAAGCCGATCTCGGCATCCAAGCGCTTGGGATCAGGAGCGACCTCGAGCAGTGTTGCCGCGCTCGTTCGCAGCAACAGCGAGTAGGGGACTCGCTTGTTCTGCAAGGCCAACTGCGAGAGGATGCGCGGCACAGTGAAGACGACATGCAGGTAGCGCACCGGCAGCAGCTCGCTGCGACGGTTCTCGAGCCAACGCTTGCGAGTGTTGGCCTGACACTTCGGACAATGCCGATCGCGACACGAGTTGTAGGAGATGGGCGGACGGTGGCCGCAGTCGCTGCACTCATCGAAATGTCCACCGAGCGCAGCGGTGCGGCAACGCTCGATCGAGGAGAGCACCTTCAGATGTCGCCTGCTGAGCCAACGGCGATGGTTCGAGAAGAACTGCTCTCCCGCGACGCGAACCAGATCGGCCACCTCCAGTGGCGGCCGTGGCATCTACTGCGGTCCGCGCTCTCTGTTGTTCGAGGAGTTCAGCTCCAACGCGTCCAGCGGACTGGCGACGGCATGGAGGTGCCGCGCCGACAGATGCAGATACAGGGCGGTCTGCTCGAGATCACGGTGTCCGAGCAGGATCTGGATGGTGCGCAAGTCCGCCCCATCCTCGAGTAAGTGCGTGGCGAAGCAATGCCGGAGGGTGTGGGGATGAATCGATTTGTCGATCCCGGCCCGCTCGGCGGCGATGCGGCAAGCGTTCCAGGGCACACTGAGGCTGATCGGCTGCTCTCCGGTGTGCCAGGCTCCTCCCGGGAATAACCACTGCTTTGGCCGGCGGTACAGTCCTCGAAGGTGCTTCCTCAGGGCAACGAGCAACCGTCGACTGAGCATAACGTCACGGTCCTTGCGGCCCTTGCCGCTGCGGATGTGAACCACCATGCGCCTGCTGTTGATGTCAGTGAGCTTGAGGCGGACCAACTCCGCTCGGCGCGCGCCGGTGGCCTAGAGCGTCATCAGGATCGTGCGGTGAAACGCGCTGTCGGCGGCGTCGATCAATTGGGCGACTTCTTGCGGACTCAGGATGCTCGGGAGTCGGCAGGCGATTTTCGGGTAAGGCGTCAGATCCACACTCCAAAGGCAGCCCGAGCGTCTTGGTGTAGAAGAATCGCAGCGCCGTCAGCCGTTGCTTCACCGTGTTGTCGGCGAGTCTGCGATCCCGAAACAGGGCGGCTTGATACTTGCGAATGTGCTCCGCTGCCAACTGCTTCGGCGGTCGCTGGAAGTACCGCGCGAACTCCTCGACGGCACGGATGTAGGCGCGAGCGGTGCTCGCGGTATAGTTGCGACGCTCGAGTTCCTCGAGCATCATCCGGCGTAAACGCGTCATGGGACACCTCCTTTTCGATGTCCCGACGTTACTCCCTAATGTCCACCTCCGTCGCGCCGGCACTCACGCGAAGCGTCTCTCGCGCCGGCGACTTCGTTCATATCCGGTTCGCATGAACAATGAGGCGATCACGAGTGTGCCGCAGCTCCCCAACCCGCCCTGCCTTATTGTTTACGAAACTGGTGAAAGAGGACGACCAAACCCTCTTGGCGATGGCTCATCGAAGGCGAAAACCTTAGCAAACGCATCGAGCAAGGGCCGCTGAAGATTCCCGAAGCCCTCGACATCGCCCGGCAAATTACCATGGGGCTCGAGGCCACAGCCCGTCGCACATTCGGCGGTGCCTGGATTTGACTCTTCAAGCCAACAATTCTTGCACCACCCGCCCATGCACGTCGGTCAGGCGGAAGTCGCGGCCCGAGTAGCGGTAGGTGAACTGCTCGTGATCAAACCCCAGCAGATGCAGGATCGTCGCATGGAGGTCGTGGATGTGGACAGGCTGGTCAACGGCGCGGAATCCGAACTCATCGGTCGAGCCGTGGATATGGCCCCCCTTCACGCCGCCGCCAGCCATCCACATCGAAAAGCCCCATGAGTTGTGGTCGCGGCCGTTCTGCCCCGCGTTGCTGCCGAAAGCGGTTAACTCCACCACGGGGGTGCGGCCGAACTCGCCGCCCCAAACAACCAGCGTGTCATCGAGCAGGCCGCGCTGCTTGAGGTCCTTGAGAAACGCGCCGATCGGTTGATCGCATTGGCCGGCGAGCTTGCCGTGGTTCTTTTCGATCTCGCTGTGGCTGTCCCAGGGTTGTCCCGCCCCGTGCCAGGTCTGCACGAACCGCACGCCCTTTTCCAGCAAGCGGCGCGCGATGAGCATCTGGCGGCCGTGCACCGTGTCCCCGTAGGCCCGCTTCACGTATTCCGGTTCGCCGCTGATGTCGAAGACTTCCGACGCCTCCATCTGCATGCGGTAGGCCAGCTCGAAAGACTGGATGCGCGCTTCGAGCAACGTGTCGTCCGCGCGCTCGCGCTGATGAGCCCGGTTCAACCGGCCCAGAAGGTCGAGTTGCCGCCGTTGAGCCGCCGGTTCGACGAAGTGGTTCTTGATGTTGGCGATCAGCCGCTCCACTTCGGTTTGCGACGGATCAATATGGGTTCCCTGGAAAGCCCCCGGCAGGAAGGCCGAGCGCCAATTGGGCGCGCCCCCCACCGGCGAGCCGTTCGGGCACAGCGCCACGAAGCCGGGGAGATTCTGGTTCTCCGAGCCGAGTCCGTACGTGACCCACGAACCGAGACTGGGCCGCACCTGGATCTGCGCGCCACAGTTCATCATCATCAGTGACGGAATATGGTTCGGTACATTCGTGTGCATCGACCGAATGACGCACAGGTCATCCGCGCACTCGCCGACGTTCTTGAAGATCTCGCTGACCTCGATACCGCTCTCCCCGTACCGCTGGAACTTGAATGGGGAGGGGAATGCCGCCCCGGTCTGGCGCTCCGTGCGCAGGTGGATAGGTAAGGCTTTCCCGGCGTATTTGGTGAGCGCGGGCTTGGGGTCAAAGGTGTCCACCTGAGAGGGCCCGCCGTTCGAAAAGATGTGTACCACTCTTTTTACTTTCGCCGGGAGCGGAGGCGGCTTGGGAGCCAGCGGATTTATGTTCGACGAGAGGGCGGCGGCCGAGCCCGCCGCGCCCAGCAGCGGCTCGCAACCGATGGCGGCCATGCCCATCCCTATGCCGCCCAAGAGTTGGCGGCGGGTCAACGGCGAGAATCCGGAGGAGGGTTTGCCCATAGCAATTAGTCTACAAACGCGAACTCGTTAGTCTCAAGCAAAACCTGCGCGTACTGCTCCCACGGACCCAGGGGCTTTGCTTGCGGTCCGCGGAAGTCGTCCTCGGCATTCCAGCGGCGAGGTTGCTTTTCCGATGCGCCTTCCTCGGCTTGCAAGATCTCCTCGATTACCGGGGCCCAACGGAATCCGTCGGACTCGTCGTCGCCTCGGGAGTCCACGACGAAATCGAGAATCTCCCCTTTCTCGACCGCGAGGCCGCTTAGGGAGGTTTCCGCCTTCAGACCCCGCAGCGTCCAACTAGCCAGAATGCCCGTGCGGCCGGAAACAATCCAACCCCGTATACCGTTGCTGGTGTCGAACCGCTTGCCGAACGCGCCCAACTGATGGCTCAAGGCGCCACTGATATTGACTTCGCCTTCAAACGACGACACCCAACGCCGGATCACGCTGTGTCCGAGATCGTCTCCGGGCGCTCCGCCTTTCGCCGTCAAATGGGCGCCGCCGGCGTCAGTCGCGGGAAGCAGCGAAGCGTGCTTCCAGGCTCCACGCAAATCCGTCCCTAAGCCGACCCGCATTAAGGGCGCGAAATAGTCGAACGGCACAAAGCGCTTGATGTGCCCGGCTGTGGGGTCCAGCTCACCGAAGCCGTATTGCCAAGCGTCGGCGGGAACAGCCTCGGGGGAGGCCGCGGATTCCGCGGACCGAGTGTTTCCGGCTTCCGACAAAAATCCCAACCCGAGTTGCACCTCATCCGCAGTCGGCTCTCTGCCGAAGATTCTTCGGTACGCGGACTGGATCCGGTCCTCATCCGATCGCTGGGTTTCCCGAGCGATGCCCCCGGCAAGGGCGCGAGCCTGCTCGGCGACAAACGCACTGTTCATCATGAACAAGGCTTGTTGCGGCACGGTTGTCACATGACGCTTGGGCGTGTGCTGCGCGGGATCCGCCATGTCGAAGCTACGCAGGCTCGGCAAGGCCCTTTGTCGCTCGACAAACGAGTACAAGGTCCGCCGAGGGACGGCCGGGACGGACGCCGGTAGAAACGAGCGGCCTCCCACGGTCGTGTCCAGCCGGCCCGCGACAGCCGGCAGCGAGTCGCGCTGGGCCTCGAAATCGAGACGCCGGCGGTTCATTCTCCACAGCAACTTGTTCTCCGGATCTTTCCGCAAGGCCGCCGGCCGCTCCGCGCTCGACTGCTGATAGACATCGGACAGCACGATGCGCCGAATGAGACGCTTGATCGACCAACCGTCCCGAACAAAAGTGGCGGCGAGGTGATCGAGCAGCTCCGGGTGGCTGGGGGCGGCTCCGCGGGCGCCGAAGTCGCTTGTCGTTTCCACAATGCCCAGGCCAAACAAGTGATGCCATACGCGGTTGACTATCACCCGTGCCGTCAACGGGTTGTCAGGAGCGGCGATCGCCCGCGCCAACTCTAACCGGCCGCTGCCATGGGCAAAGGGCCGCCGGTCGGACCGCGAGAGCACCTTGAGAAACCGACGGGGCGCCTTCTCTCCGAGATCGTTCTGGTTGCCGCGCCGGAAAACATGCGCGGGCACGGGATTCTCCACGTCCCGGAGTCCCATGGCGTGCGGCGGCGCGACACGATAGGCGTAGTCGGCGGCGGCGGCTTTGTATTGGCGGATCAAGCCGTTGACCGTGTTTTTGTCGCCTTCGGTCTGCACCAGCCAGAATTCCTCGGCCGGGACATTGGGAGGAGCATCGGGTCCTCGAAGCGTCAGACGAAGCGCTTCACGGTGGGGGTCCGCGTGGGGCTCGGGTGAGTCGGATCGCTCTAGAACTTCCGCATGACGGTGCGCCAGATCCTCGGGTGACACAGGGGGCTTGAGCTTGAACTCATCGATCAAGAGCTGGTTTGCGACAGACGGGTTGTTCTCACCGGTCAGCGCCTTGCGAGCAGCTTCGGCGAAATCGGGCCCGTCCAACGCCGCCAGTCGGTTCCACAAGGCGAACACCGGATCGGCCGAGGCGCCGGCCCGGTTGAGGTAGCTTACCCAACGATTCAGCAAGTAGGAGGGCAGATTGCCCTCCTTGGCGAGGTTTTCGAGCTGAGGTCCCGTCATGCCTCTCGCCCGCCAAGCGCCGAGCAGGTAGCGCTCGATGCTGTCGGCCTTTCTTGCGTCGGCTCGGTGCTCCTCCAACCGCTCCCGTTCAAAGGTTCTGAGCACATTGACGCGGCGGGTCAGGCGCGCACGATACGCGTCTCCCAGGGGATCGGCGCCAGGGGTGTTCGCCATGGGAACAGCCTCCAGCGGTTCTTCGGAATTCAAGAAGACCCCGTAAAGCGAGTAGTAGTCCTGCGTGGGGATGGGGTCGAATTTGTGGTCGTGGCAGCGCGCGCAACTGACGCTCAGCCCCATCAGGCCGCGGGTGACGACATCGATCCGGTCATCGATTTTTTCGGGCAGGTCGGTTCGACGGAATGGATTCAAGCCCAGCGTGAGAAAACCCAACGCGGCCAGGTGGCGCTTGTCCTCGCCGGGCAGCAGATCGGCGGCCAGTTGCCGTACGACGAATTTGTCGTAGGGCATGTCGTCGTTAAGCGCCCGGATGACCCAGTCGCGGTAGGTGTAGGCAAAGGCGAAGCGCACGTTCACCGCTCCGGCCTCGGCATAGCGGGCGGTGTCCAACCAGTGGCGCGCCCAGCGCTCTCCGAAGTGCGGTGAGGAGAGCAGGCGGTCCACCTCACGTTTGTACGCAGCCGGGTCGGGATCCGCAGCGAAGGCCTGGATTTCCTCAAACGTGGGCGGCAGGCCGGTGAGGCCATAGCTCAGACGCCGAAGGAGCGTCCGCGGATCGGCCCGCTCTGATAGAGAAAGCCCTACTTCTTTCAACCGGGCCGGAACGAGGCTGTCGATGGCGGGATCTCGATCGCCTTTGGATGATTGTTGGCTTCCGGCCGCCTGGAACGGCTGAAAGGCCCAGTGACCGTTGGCGGCGGTCGCGGATCTCGCTAACTCCGTCGTAGCAGCCGCTTCCGGCGCTGCATCCGCCGCGGCAGCCTCCGCTGCCGCCGCCGGCCAGGGGGCCCCGAGGGAGATCCAGTGTTCCAGGTCGGCGACTTGATGATCGGCGAGCTTCCCGTTCGGGGGCATCACCAGCCCCTCGTGCCGCACCGCTTGGATCAAACGGCTTTCCGAGGGCTTGCCGGGGACGACCGCGGGTCCGCGATCGCCTCCTTGAAGCAGGGCATCGCGCGTGTCCACGCGTAACCCACTCATTGGCTGCGGGGGCTGCTCGCTGTGGCAAGCGAAGCAGTTTTCGGCGAGCACCGGCCGAACGCGCTTCTCGAAAAAGTCAATCTCTCCTAGGGTTTGTGCGGAGGCGCTGGCGGGCCACACCAGCAGCCAGCACGTAAGTACGCCGCTACGGATACAAACAGATCCCACTGAGGGTGAGATTAGCACAGGGTTTCTGGTAACTGACGCAACCTGTGCGACCAGCCAATGGCGAAGCGCTTGCGCGCCGCGACCGTTACAGGGGTTACAGGGGGTCTTGCTAACCGGAATCCTTTGCTGACGTTGACTAGATGCCTCCGGTAAACCGGGATCGACAGCAATTCTGATGGTGTGACCGTCCCCGGCGGATCGACTCCGGTGGTCTCGTCACACGGCCCGCATAATCTCGGCGATCGTCTCGCCGCCATGATAGCGCCACAAAATCTCGGCTCGCTGCACCTCGCGAACCGGAGCCGTCCGCGTGCCGGTTCCTCTGGTCTGGTAGTGGCTGACTGTAGCGGCAATTCTTCTGCGCACTTGAGGCAATACTGGGAGCCGTCGGATGCTCCATAGAGGGCGTCGTAGATTTGCTTTCCACAGCTTGAGCAGTGCATAGCGGTAGGCAATAGGGTAGCCACCTGCTCAGTACCTCCGCAAGGATTGCGGTCGCATTCAACGCAAGACGATTCGCCTTTTTCCTTCGCCCTGACTCTCCCTCCCAGGACCGGTTGCTCGAGCATAATTGGCCCGGCAACGTGCGCGAACTGCGAAATGCAATCGAACGGGCGATGGTCCTCGAGGAGTCCTCCGTACTCCGGATTTCAAGCTTTGACCTCGACCTGGCGGACCGCCTTTCGCCTCAAGTCAGTCTACAAAGTACATCCGACCTGCAAAGCCTGAATCTACCTCTCGAAGAGGTCGAGAAAACGATGTTGAAGCGTGCCCTCGATCGAGGAGACCGTTGGAAACCAAACCCAAGCGGCCCGCAAACTCGGCATCACGCGCGACACCCTCCGTTACCGGATGAAAAAGTTTCGAATCAAGGATCCCGACTAGGGCTGGATCAGGCCCGTCGCCGAGCCAAACCGCTAATTTTCCCGGCGGCGCGAAGATAGGCGAAAAGAGTGGCGTCCCCAGCGGGATTTGAACCCGCGTTGCCGCGTTTAAGCCAGTACCAAGCAGTGTTAAGTGATTGATTCTATTAAGGCAGCTAGAACAAAGCTCCCAACTCGTACCAACGTGTCTTGCTCTGGTGGCAGCACGATGGCAGCACGCCCTGGCCTAAAATGCAGGTAAGTGAACCGTCTCGCCGCCGCGATCATCGCCTACGCCGCCAACGACCTGCTGAGCGGCCGCGACACCGAAGAGATTCTCACCTGGATCGACGGAGCCCCCGCGCTGCTCCCCTTCGCGGTGTGCTGCCAGTTGGCCGGGAGAGCTATAACCAGAAGTTGTGGATGAGCCTCTGAGGGGAGGCGGCGTATCCTGACGATTGAGGAAGCAACTCAATCGTTTTCTGGAAAGGAACAAGGAGGATACGCCATGAGTCAGTGTTAAGCTGCTGAGAGCAGCAGTCAAGTCAACCCCCAAGTCATTGATGGAAAGGAACGCTCGCCCTTGGATGAGGTGCTGCGCCAAGGAGCGCGCCAGATGCTCGTCAAGGCCGTGGAAGCCGAAGTGACCGCCTACATCGAAACGCATCAGCACGAAGTCGACCAGGACGGCCGGCGGCTGGTGGTGCGCAACGGTCACGCCCGCGAGCGCACCATCGTCAGCGGCGTGGGTCAGCTGAAGATCCAGGCGCCCGCCAAAGGTTCCCTAGATTTTCGACCCGCCCTCACCCGTCAGTAGACAGGGAGGCGTTGCCGGTTCGCCTTGTCTCGCGCTGTCTTCCTACTGTGGTGCGACTTGCAAAGCCCTTGCAGGTTCGCTTCGTCGAACATTGCTCCACCATCCTCGATCGGCAGGATGTGGTCCACCTCGGTTGCCGACACCAGCCCCCCTTTTTATCGGGTGCGCGGGGTGCCGAATGCAACCCCGGTGCTTGCGAAGAAAAAGCGAAATCCACTTTCAACCAGCAATACACGCAAATCTTGTGGATGTCAAGTCGATGGTGTCCAGAAGTGTCTTAGGATCAGGTGGTTCGGAGCTTCTCGACGTGAGTTCAGGCCCTCAAGGTGCGGATTGATGGTGGTACCGGATATATCATTAGCTATCCTGCGGACTCGCCCTATGTAGTTGGCTTCAGGGGACTTAGTCCTGCTCTCGGTCGCGGAACTCTTCGTACCAGTTCTCGACCACATGGATCGACGGCGGTTTATCTCCCTCGCTCCCAACCGTGTCCACCAGCACGAAGCGCCCGTCGGCCGAGACTGTCGTAGGACACTTGACTGAGTCTCCGGCCCGGGGCGGAACAACCATCCAGCCAGGAAGGCGACGAGAGCCACCGCGAGCAAGGCGATGGGCCAGAGACGGGCAGGCAGCCTGCGGGCAGGAACTGCCCGCGCCACTCCGGACAGTTGTCGCACCCGGTTCGAGTCTCCTACGCAGGGCACGCAAGTCCACCAAAATTGCCGCCAATGATGTCGGCAGGCGAATCGTCTGGGAATCGGGAGATCTGGACACTAACCATTTGGGTGACCTCCTTGGGGTGGGTTGGCGAAGCTGGAATCTTTGCCAGCCTACCTTTTTACCCCATGTTTCGGGGGTCCCCCAATGGTCCCTGTCGGCACAGCCCTCCTCAGGTGCACCCCGCAGTGCATAATTCAGGTTCTATACAATGATTCTTACGTTCTAACTTCGGGTCTCGGCCAATCCAAGGAACGGGTTCTATTCGCTGTCTCGAAGCAACCTCCCCGGCAAAACAGATTGCCAACAAGTGGTCGTGCATCAAATGAGCGATTGCGCAGTGGTAGGTGCGGTGTTGAGAGTTCGGCAAAGTCAAAGTGCGGCACAGCCTTTGCGTTGGACTGGTCCTCGTGGAGAGTCAGCTCCTTCAGGCGGCTGGGTGGTTGCGCTGAAGCGGTTTGCCGCTGGGCTGGCGGTTGCGGCTTCGCCCGTTCTTTCATTCGCACAGAACTCTCGCCCCGCTCCTCCCGTGGAATTTACCCAAGCCGAGTCCTATTCCATCGGGGCCAGTCTCGAGCTTCCCGGAAGTGTCGAGGCGTTGCGCAGAGCCGAAGTGGCCACACAGGTGGAAGGGCTGGTTGTGAAACTGCTTGTCCGCGAAGGAGACCGGGTCAAACGGGAACAAAGGCTGGCCGAGCTGGATACCGCCTCTCTTGATGCGCGCAAGAACACTCTCGATGCGGATGTCGTCGAAGCGGAGTCGCGCCTACGCGCGGCGGAATCGCGGCACCGGCGCGCCGAGTCTCTCTTTGCCGACAAACTCATCAGCGACGAAGAGCTCGACAACGCCCGTTACGAACAGGAAGCCCTCGAAGCCCGTCGGGTGTCCCTGCGCGCCTCGATCGACGAAGTGGAACTGCAACTGCGACAGAGCGTCATCCACGCCCCGTTCGGCGGCGCGGTCGTCGAAAAGCTCACCGAAGTCGGCCAGTGGGTGCAGGAAGGGGAGGCCGTGGTCACCCTGCTGTCCCTGGAGGAACTCGAAGTCGCCATCGAAGTTCCCGAAGTTCACATTGGAAGGGTGCGGCTCGGTCAGGCCGCCCAAGTGAAGCTCGACGCGTTCCCGACCGAACCGCTGGCGGGTAAGGTTTCGGTGATTGTGCCCGAAGCGGATCCCGACGCTCGCACCTTTCCAGTGAAAATCACGGTGCCTTCCGGCGGCGGCCGGGTTCGCACGGGCATGACGGCCACGGTAACCCTGGCGCCCGCGAGTCCCCGCCGGACTACGATCGTTCCCAAGGACGCACTGGTGAGTCAAGAGAAGGGCTGGGCTGTTTTCGTCTTGCAGCCCGGCGACACGATCAAGCTGGTTGGCGTCGTGATCGGAGAAGGCGCCGGTCAATGGGTCGAAATCCAGGGTGAGCTGCAGCCCGGCGAGCGGGTCGTCACGCGCGGCAACGAGCGGCTGCAGCCCGGGCAGACGGTGCGGCCCACGCCCCGGGAGTACCCCACGCCATGAAGATCATTCAGGACTCGATTCAGTATCCGGTCACCACCGCCGTGGGGGTCATCCTGC
The DNA here is from genome assembly GCA_965238125.1 of Bryobacterales bacterium. Classification (GTDB taxonomy): domain Bacteria; phylum Acidobacteriota; class Terriglobia; order Bryobacterales; family UBA6623; genus UBA6623. Next base: position 4,949,814 of record OZ250179.1, read on the forward strand.
TGGCGTTATTCGGTGGCCTTGCGCTTTACAGAATCCCGATCCAGCTAACACCGACTGTGGATAAGCCGCAGATTCGCGTCACGACTCAATGGCCGGGCGCGCTGCCCCTCGAAGTCGAACGCCAAATCATCCAGGAACAGGAGGACCAGCTCAAGGCGCTGGAGGGCCTCGAAAGCATCGAGAGCACAAGCTCGGCGGGCCAGGGGGAAATCTTGATGACCTTCAAGATCGGGACGGATACCGGCACCGCCCTCCTTGACGTCTCGAACCGTCTGGAACAAGTGCCCCGCTACCCCGACGACGCCCTGAAGCCGGCGGTTCGTGCAACCGGCGCGGACACGGAATTTATCGCCTTTTTCTTGCTGATGCACATCGATTCCGATGCCGCGCAGGGGCCGGTTGCTCACGAGCGCGACTTCGTCGACGACGTTGTCGCCCCGGAGTTCGAACGCGTGCCTGGCGTCGCGGCGGTCAATGCTTTCGGCGGCCAGCGGCATGAGATGCAGTTCTTGGCCGACCCGGTCAAGCTGGCGGCGCGCAAAATCACAATCAGCCAGCTCGCCAATGCCTTGGATCGTGAAAACGCAAACGTCAGCGGAGGGGATTTTGACGAGGGCAAATCCAACTACACCGTCCGGACTTCAGCCGAATACACCTCCGCCAGGGATGTGGAAAGTGTCGTCGTCGCTTACCAAAACGACGTGCCGATCTTTGCGCGCGATCTCGGCCATGCCCGCCTGGGATTCGAGAAGAAGCGCGTCCAGGGCTACTTCAACGGACAAGAAATTTTCTTCTTCAGCATCACCAAGGCGCCTAACGAGAACCTCATGCAGGTCATGGTGGGGGTCAAGGAAGCCGCCGCCCGCTTGAACCGCCAGGTGCTGGAGCCGCGGAACCTCCGGATCGTTCAGATGTTCGACGCCACCGAATACATCGAGAGCGCGATCAGCCTCCTGCAGCAGAGCGTTTACATCGGAGCGGGGCTGGCCGTGGTGGTGCTTTTGCTGTTCCTGCGAAGCTTCACCAGCACCCTGATCATCGCCCTCGCCATGCCCATCAGCGTGATCGGGACATTTCTCGTCATGAGCCTTACCGGCCGAACTTTGAATGTGATTAGCCTGGCCGGGCTGGCGTTCGCCACCGGCATGGTCGTCGACAATTCGATCGTGGCTCTGGAGAACATCTACCGCCACCGCCAGATGGGCAAGTCGAGGGCGAAAGCGGCTTTCGACGGTGCGCGAGAGGTTTGGGGCGCGATCCTGGCCAGTACCCTGACGACGGTGGCTGTCTTCCTGCCGGTGATCTTCATTGAGGAGGAGGCCGGCCAGCTCTTCCGGGACATTGCGATCGCCATCAGCGGAGCGGTGATTCTCAGCATGATCGTGGCGATTACCGTGATCCCGGCGATGTCGGCCAAGGTGCTGGGCGGAGGCAGGTCCGCAAGCGCCAAAGCGCCGGCGCGAGGGAAGAAAGCTTTCGGCTTCTTCGGTTCGTTCAACGGCCGGGTTGCTGATCTTGTGTATTGGATTTGCGGCGGAACGATCCGCCGCCTGGCCGTGGCTGCTGTCTTCACGGTGGCGGCGATCCTGGGGGCCGTCCGTTTGATGCCCGCCGTGGAATACCTGCCCGCCGGCAATGTCAACTTTGTTTTCGGCCAGGTGATCCTGCCGTCGAACTACAGCCTGGCCGAGGCGGAGAGCCTGCGGCACGGCTACTTTGAAACCCTTCAACCGGCTTACGACTGCGATGCGTCGGATGAGAACTGTCCCGGTGGCGGCATTTCTCGGGCTTTCATGGTTGCTTTTGGGAACTTTATGTTCGCCGGCGGAGGGGCAAAGGACCCCCTCCGCGTCGCTGAGCTGGTACCGGTTTTCCGCTCGGCCATCAGCAAGATGCCGGGCGCTCTGGGCGCTTTCCGCCCATTCAACTTGTTTCAAAGCGGCCGGGACGCCGGCTTCATCAACCTCGATATTGTCGGACCCGACTTCGATCGGCTGCAGGAAATCGGCGGAGTCGCGCTAGCCCGATTACAACAGGAGTTGCCGGAGGCTCAGGCGCAACCCCTCGGCGGGATTGACCGCGGCAAACCGGAACTGCGCATCGTTCCGAACCGCCTGCGCAGCGCCGAGTTAGGGGTGCGCGGGCGCGACCTGGGTCTGGCCGTCAATGCGCTCGTCGATGGAGCCAAGGTTTCCGACTACCAATGGCAAGGCAAAAGAATTGATCTGAAGCTCGTGGTCGAAGGGAATCGCCGTCACCGTACGCATGACTTGGCCCAACTGCCGGTCGCGGTCCCGGGCGGCCGCCTGGTCACGCTGGACGCACTGGCGAAAGTGGAGCTGACGACTTCGCCGGTTCAGATCGGGCATCGCGAGCGCCAGCGCGCCAGCACGATCCGGTTGACCCCGCCCCAAGGCGTCCCGCTGCAAACGACGATGGAGCAAATCGAGGCCAAGATCATCCGGCCGCTCTCGGAAGAAGGCGTCCTCAGCGGCCCCTACCGCATCATCCCGCGCGGCGAAGCCGACAAGCTCACCCAGACCTGGGACGCTTTGCAGTGGAATCTCCTGCTAGCGCTGGTGATCAGCTACCTGCTCATGGCCGCGCTATTCCAGAGCTTTGCCTACCCTCTCGTGATCCTTTTCAGCGTACCGCTGGCTGGATTCGGTGGTCTCCTCGGACTCAGCGTCATGAACAGGTTTACCTACCAAGCGCTCGATATATTGACCATGCTGGGGTTTTTCATTTTGGTGGGGACCGTCGTCAACAATGCGATCCTGCTGGTGCACCAGTCGCTCAACCATATTCGGAATGACGGCATGGATCCGCGCGAGGCCATCCGCGAATCAACCCGGAATCGTATCCGGCCGATTTTCATGAGCGTGCTGACCAGCGTTTTTGGGATGCTGCCTTTGGTGATCTTTGCGGGCGCCGGCGCGGAGCTTTACCGCGGAATCGGAAGTGTCGTCATTGGCGGACTGCTGATATCGACAGTGTTTACTCTCGTGCTGGTGCCGGCCCTGTTCAGTCTGGTCCTTGATTTGAAGTCTGGGACGGTGCGGTTGCTTCGCCGCATCTTCGGTCACGACGAGGTTCAGCCTGTTCAAGGGGACTGAGCCGCCAAGCATTCTTGACTGTGTCTAAACTGTTTGCCTCACTCCAGGGGGCAAGCCCAGACATCTGGGCCGCCTCGATCGGCGGTGCCGGCACATGAACTCCCAAGCCAAATTTGCGATTGGGCAGACCATTCACCATCGCCTGTTTGACTATCGAGGTGTCATCTATGATGCCGACCCGGTCTTCCTCGGAACGGAGGAATGGTACGAGCACGTCGCGCGCTCGCGTCCTCCCAAGGACGAAGCCTGGTATCGCGTTCTGGTCCACGGCAGCGACAACGAAACCTACTTGGCGCAGCAAAATCTCGAAGCCGACCCGTCCGGTGAACCGGTCTTTCATCCCTTGACATCCCATTTTTTCTCGAAGTTCCAGGAGGGCGCCTACGTTCCAAAGCGGCAGGTGAGCTAGTGTAGTGCGCCAACCAGACTGCTGAAAAAACGTAACCTGGCGCTGGGAGAATTGAAGCGAGCATGCTCTCTCGGCGGCCAGCCGAAACCAATGAGTGGTCGATCGACGAGCAGTATGACCAACGGTATATTGCGTTCTGGCGAGCATGGGGGCACAATCACCAGCATGGTGCCGGCAAATAAAGCAGCGCTGGCCAGCGGGCGCGAAGTCCGCAGAGAACCCCGGGACGCTGTTCGTGGCCGTGGCGGATTGACGTGGGATGATGGCATAGCTTCCCGGCGAATTCCTGTCGAGGTTCGCGACATCAGCGAGAACGGAGTGCAAGTGATTGCCCCGAAGCCGATAACGGTTGGAGTTTCGGCTTATCTGACTGGTGAGGAGTTCCGTTGCATCGGCACCGTGCGCTATTGCAAGAGCGAAGGCCGCAGCTTCCTCGTCGGGTTAGAGTTCAACGGAAAGCCTCACTACAAAAACGCTGTCGCGACCTGCTTGGTGGTGGGAACCGGATTTGAACGAAGCCTGACGGCAGACGCTTCGCGTGTGTTAGCATTTGGCAGGGCAATCGCAATGTCGGCAGTCGGGACGATCGATATCGAACCACGCCTGGAGGCGAGGTTCAGGTCCTCAATTCGAGGCGAAACAAAAGCGAATTATATAAACCCCTCTTAAGAGCAATTGCCCTGCCAACCTCGGAGGCTTCCTTCAAATCCTTGTATCGCAAGCGTCTAGCTCTTTCGTCGGGCGTAGCTCTTTCTCTCGGGTCGCCTGCGATACAACACTATTGAGTCTCGCAAAATAGAGTGACACCTTTTGGTGTTGCCGTACGTATTCTTATGTATGGGAACACCGAAAGGAAAGCGCCGCGATTTCGAAGCATTGGAGAAACGCCGTTTCGAAGCGATGCGTTTGCTCGATGAAGGACTCAATCAGTCCGAAACCGCCAGGCGTCTGACAGTCGCCCGCCAAACCGTCAGTGAGTGGCGACGACAGTACCTGGCGCAAGGCGAGGCCGGGCTGCGCAAGGCCGGCCGCGCCGGCCGCAAGCCGCTATTAGACGCCACGCAGCTCGAACGCCTGGAGATCCTGCTGCTCGAAGGCCCCGAGGCGCACGGCTTCCCGACGCCGTTGTGGAGCTGTCCGCGGGTGGCTCGTCTGATCCGAGACGAGTTCGGCGTGCGCTATCACGAGGGCCATGTCTGGAAGATCCTGCGGGCGCTCGGCTGGAGCCCGCAACGCCCGGTCGGCAAAGCCCGCGAGCGCAACGAAGAGGCCATCCGCGACTGGAAGTGCAAGAGGTGGCCGGCCATTAAAAAAAAGCCCGCAAACAAGACCGCACGATCGTCTTCATCGACGAAAGCGGATGGAGTCAGAAGCCGCATCGTTGCCGCACCTGGGCGCCGCGCGGCGAGACGCCGCTGCTGGAGTTCAACTTCAATTGGCAGAAGCTTTCGGTGTCGGCCGGGTTGACGTTGCGCAACTTTTACTTTCGGCTCTATCCCGGCGCGATTGGCGAGTTGGAGGTCATCGACTTTCTGCAGGCCTTGGTTCGCCACATGGACGGCCCGTTGATGATCGTCTGGGACCGCTTGCCGGCGCATCGCAGTCGGATGGTGCGAGAGTTCATTGAACTCTCGCAAGGCCATATCGTGACGGAGTATTTGCCGGCGTATGCGCCGGAGCTGAATCCGGTGGAATACATCTGGGCGTACTGGAAACAGCACGAGTTGCCGAACGTCTGTCCGAAGGACTACTGGGAACTCGACGAACGTGCCCGCAAAACGCTGCGGCGCATGCGCCGCAAACCGCGCTTGATTACCGCTTTCTGGAAACAGTCTTCTCTTTGTCTCGATTGACAGGATATTATGCGAGACTCAATAAGCCCGCATTTTCAATTTGATGTTTGACATCCCGACCTTCCAGCGGCCTTGAGCGTCTTTATTCATAGGGGCTAGAGCCCGATGAGGACGCCATGGAGGCCAACACCCAATGGGTGAAAAACAAACCAAGCCATTCCAGCTAAGTTTCAACGGCTTGTTGAAAGTCGATTTCCAGGGATCGCATGTCACTTCCGACGGTGGCCTGATTTTGGTTCGCGAACTGGACGAGCGGCTCGGTCTCGGGAAGCTGATCGATGAGTATCTCAGCGACTCGCGACAAGGCTTGAACAAGAAGTTCCCGCTGGCCGATCTGCTGCGCCAGTCGATCTACAGCCGCTTGGCAGGCTACGAGGACGTCAACGACGCCGTCCGAGTGTCGGCTGACCCGACGTTTCGCTTGATCGGCTCGCAGAGGAACTGGGATCGCCGAGCGGCCTTGACCTCGACGCTGCATGGCTTCGAGACGGAGATGCTGGCGAGCGAAGAGAACCTGCTGGGGCTGATGGCGCTGAACCGAGAGCTGGTCGGGCAAGCGGAGGCGTTCGACGACTCCGAGCGGGTCGTTCTGGACATGGACTCCACCGAGAGTCCGGTCCATGGCCAACAGGAAGGCAGTGCCTACAACGGACACTTCGAGTCGGTCTGCTACCACCCGTTGCTTTTGTTCAACGGTCATGGTGATTGCCTCGCTGCCAAGCTGCGTCCCGGCAACGTGCACAGCGCCGAGGACTGGGATGAGCTATTGTTGCCGGAGATCGAGCGCCAACAGGCTGCGGGCAAGCAGGTCGCCTTCCGGGGCGATGCCGCCTTTGCCAAGCCGGAGATCTACGAGGCGCTGGAGGAGCGCGGCGCGGACTACGCGATCCGCATTCCGGCCAATAAGAACCTGGAGCTGGAGATCGAAGACATCCTGTTTCGTCCGCCGGGGAGGCCCGGCCGCAAGCCGCTAGTGCGCTACAAGAGCTTTCGCTATCAGGCGGAGAGCTGGAAGGGGCCGAGACGAGTTGTCGCCAAGGTCGAGCACCACCAGGGCGAGCTATTCGCGCGCGTCGGTTTTATCGTGACGAACATGAGCTTGCCAAGCCGGTCGGTGGTGCGTTTCTACAACAAGCGCGGCACGGCGGAGCAGTGGATCAAAGAAGGTAAGCAAGCGACGCACTGGACGCGGCTGTCGTGCCATCGCTTCCGGGCGAACGAGGTGCGCTTGCAGTTAAGCGTGCCGGCCTACAACCTGGGCAACCTGTGGCGGCGACTCGGGTTGCCGCACAGGATCAAGACGTGGTCACTGACGAGCTTGCAGCAGCGGTTGATGAAGACGGGCGGCAGATTGGTCAAGCACGCGCGGTACTACTGGTTGCTCTTGGCCGAGGGACATCTGAACCGGCGGCTGTTTGGCGACATGCTGCGGAGGATCTGGGCGCTGCCTGTGCCGGGTGGTTAGCACCGCACTTGGCGAATGCGAAATCTGTGTACTGAGGACGGAAGCTCGGAGGGGTGTCTGCGAAATTGACTTCGCAGCGGCGGATCAGCCCCCATGAGGGGCAAGAAGGGGGCTCGATCGGTCCCGCCTCAGCCGCCGCCTCTTTCGGGTGGAGAAATGGTTGCGCTTCGCCGGGTGAGGGTGTAGACTCGTGCCGTCAGAGGAGCCAAATCGGAAATCCTGGCTAAGATTTCTCGACATCTATCTGCGGACAGGCGCTATGTAGTTGGCTCCAAGAGACATAGTCACTCTTGGGCCCCCGCAGCCAAGCGAACCAATTACGGACGATGCGTCAATCGGAACAGTTACGGTTGGGGATCCGATGGTAACCGGGTTTCTCATTAGCTAACGGCGAACGAGTGCTATGCAGTCCTTTTCATGGGGATTGGTCCTGCACGTTTCTTGCGCAATCTCATGACGTAGCCCATCACAACTCGAAGAACCGAATCTGATAGGCGCTCTCTGGTTCAAGGGGGTTCGATACCTGGATGAAATAGATGCCTTGAGGTGTCAGAGCGAAGTTGCGCTCAAAAACCAATTCCAGCAGCTGTGCCTCGTCCCCTCCGTCCACGGGCACCTTCCAAATGCTGTTCAGCCATACATGGGCTTTTGTGTAGTACAAGAACTCTCCGTCGTGTGACTCAAAGGCGGTAAAACCACCGTGGCGGGTGACCTGGACTGGATCGCCTCCTGCCGCCGGAACTTTCCAGATCTCATCGCGTCCGCTGCGCGTGGAAGCGAAGTAGACCCATTGACCGTCGTGGGACCAACTAGGCATGTAGTCGTTGCCGGGGTGGGCCGTCAGGCGGAAAGGCTCCCCGCCGGCGGTATTGATGGCGTAAATATCGCCATGCCCCTCTGGGTAGGAGTCAAAAACGATCCGTTGCCCGTCGGGTGACCAGCGTGGCGTTCCCGCCCCTCCGTTCGGTTGCAGGAACAAGGGCTTGGCATTCGAGCCGTCCGCGTCGCTCAGCCAGATCCCGGAGGTCCCAGTGCGATCAGATTCAAACACGATTCGGCTGCCGTCCGGCGAGTACTGGGGGCTGGTGTCGTCGCGCGTCGAGGACAGTCGAGGGCTCGGTGAGCCGATCGCCCCAAGGGGACCGCCAACGCGAAGCTCCCAGATGTTGGTGTCATAGGTAGACCGGCTATAGGCCAGACGCTTCCCGCGCCAAGAGATCGTCGGGCTGCTCGCCGTTGCACCGACGGCCGCAAATGCTTTCGGCTCACGGGTGTCAGGCATCGAGATCTGCCACAGGCGGGACGCCGGGAGGAAACCGGAAGTAAAAACGAGGCGCCGGCCGTCCGCGGTCCATGCGGAACTGGTCGCCGAACCGACGGAGGTCAGGCGCCGCGGCTCTGTCTGAGCTGTCAGGTCCTCGCCGAGAGGCAGGTGGTAGACCTCACTGTCTCCATAGCGAAGGGAGCGCACGAAAGTCAGATTCCGGCCGTCCGGAGAAATAGCGGGGCTCATGTCTCCGATGGACCCCGCCGGTGGCCACGTTAATTGCCGCTTCTCACCCGTCTCAGTCGACAGAACATAAAGCGCGCCGGCTTCGTCACGCGAGCTCAGGTCCGTCAAGATAAGACTCTTGCTGTCGAGAGACCACGCCAGGGCCCCTATCGGGAAGTACTTCCATAGCTTCCGCCAAGGGTCGATCTGAGCGATCTCCCGCTCATGGCCGCCAATCGCGGGGATCAGCATTACGCCGGCTCTGCCTCCCGCTTCTGCTACCGCACCCCGCAGGAAAGCGATGAATCGGCCGTCGGGTGACCAAGCGGGATGGGAGTCCACAGCCGGGTTGCTGGTTAGACGCCGTCGGGTGTCCGATTCGATCTCCTTGACGTAGATATCGAAGTTATCCTGGTTTTCGCCGTCCCAGGAGAAAGCGACCTGGGCGCCGTCCGGGGAAAAGCTGGGCTCCGCTTCGCTGCCCGGATAGGTGGTGAGCGGGACCACGCGCATGGGCTCTTGGGGGGCTTCGGTTGTGGTCGGCCGGAAGTTCCAAAAGGCCGCCCCGGCAATCATCAGAACAACCACCGCAGCCGCGGCGACCCAGGCCAATCGTCGTCGCCGGGCTCGCGCCGGAGCTTCCCAGCTCGCCGCCGTAACGGGTCTGCCGCTCGGTTTGGCGCTGCCCGATTCCGTCCGCCGCTCGAGGGCCCGCAAATCGACGATCATCTCCTCGACGTGCTGGTAGCGGTCCGCCGCGCCCTTGGCCAGCGCCTTGCCGACCATGAAATCCAACTCTATCGGCAGGCCCGCCCGCAAGGCCGTGATCGGCTCGGGGTCTTCGTTGCCGATGGCGTAGAGCACGGCCTCCTGCCGCTCTCCCGCGAATGGCAGCCGCCCCGTTACCATCTCGTAAATCACGACTCCCAGCGACCAAACATCCGTGCGCCGATCGGTCGGCTTCCGCCTCGTCTGTTCCGGCGACATATAGGCCGGCGTGCCTAGAATTGTCGCTGTCTTTGTGAGTCTTGATTGCTCGGCGAGTTGCGCCAGGCCGAAGTCCATGATTTTGACCTGGCCCTCTTCGGTCAGCATCAGATTGGCGGGTTTGATGTCGCGGTGAACGACGCCCCGGTTGTGAGCCGCCTTCAAGCCCTCGGCGGTCTGGGTGGCGATGTCGATTACCTCGTCGAGTTTGAGTGGGCGATCGCTGATCTTGTCCTTGACCGTCCGGCCCTCGACGTAGGCCATTGCGAGGAAGGTCTCCCCCTCGGCCTCGTCAATTTCATCGACAGTGCAAATATTGGGATGATCCAACCCCGCCGCCGCCTGCGCCTCGCGAAGAAAGCGTTCCTTGGCCTCGGCGTCCTCGATAGCATCGGCACGCAGAAATTTCAGCGCGACAGTCCGACGCAGCTTCGTATCCTCGGCCTTGTAAACCACACCCATGCCACCCCGGCCGACTTCGGAGAGGACCTTGTAGTGGCTGATGGTGGTGCCAACCATCGACGCCCAATTGTACCGCTACCAGATACCTGGTGATAACAATCGTTCCCACCAACAAACCGCGGAGGGCCCCGCTAGGCCCCTGATCCGGCTCGGTTTCGGTCCTCTCGCGGTGCGGATGCCGGAGGCTCTGATGCCCGTTTGTTGAATGGGAAATTATTTATCGACAGTAATCCGGCGGTGACACCCGCCGCGGCACATTGCCCAATTCACTTCCGAGACCCACCGCGCAAGGGTCGCGGGGTAACTCTAACGTTCTCAGACGATCGTGTTTTTTGGGTCCCGTGCGGGATGGGACCCTTTCGACGAGGGACCCATCAGCGTGGCGACATCCGCTTTGTCTTCCGTTCAGAGTTCTCTGGTTGCCGAGGCAAGGGGTGGAGTGGGACCGCGCGAACGCTCTAAGCGTGATCTCGCTGACATTGTGTTGACACAGACCGATATGAGGGACGTGTTCTTTCTAGTAAGTTACTGAAAACATTGGTATTGTAGGGTGGAATCAAACCGCTGACCTCTTGATTGGTCATCATGAGCTTCTTGAACGTCTTACGGCGTTGTCGATAGAGATCGAACACCCCAAGAAACAACAAGACGACGGAAGCCTTGATGAGCAACTCGCCGAGCACGTCTCCAACGCGCGCTACGCCGGCGGCGAGCGGCATCTTCGGCAGTTCGAGAAGGCCTCCGAGTTCTTCGGAGAGCAACCACCAGAAAACGATTCCGGCGACGGGGATAAGAATCAACGCTTTGAGCGTCTGCGACAGATTGTCGCCGGGCAGTTGAGAGATTTTCGGGCCCGGGTTGAGGCGCTTGATATCCGGCTGCAGGCGTTTGGGAGACAAGGCAAAGCCGGTCTGCGCCAACTGGGTCAGCAGACCGATCGTCAGCAACACGGCGGCGTAGATTCCCAGAAACGACATCGGTTTGAGGGCCACCGTGACGAAGAGAGCGCGGAATTCTTCCAGGGTGATCGAAGGTCGAAATGCGTAGGCGACCAGGCCCCGCATGGCGAGCCGGAGAGATTCGAGGACGTCGCCTCCGTAGATGACCACCAGCGCGACCGCGGCCGCGAATTGGAGTGCGGAGGTGAACTCGCGGCTGGAGGCAACCTGACCCTCTTCGCGCGCCTTTTGCTTGCGTCGTGGAGTGGGTTGCTCGCTGCGTTGCGATTTGTCGGCGGGCATGGCGAAGGCTCAAAAGCGGGCTGACGGCGGCGGAGCGGCCTTATCTCGTTTGCGTAGCCCTCTACGGTCGGACAAGCGCCTCGATGACAAGCCGGGTTTGTTCCGCCAAGTTGTGAAAGAGCCGGGGCCCAAGCAGCGTCACCGGATAGAGAATGGCGATGGCGCCGACGATCTTCGCCGGAAAAGCCAGAGTCAGCAGTTGGAGGCGGCTGTTGACCTGGTTGAGCAACCCCAGAGTCAGGTCGATGAGCAGAAGCACCGCCATCACGGGAAAGGCGGCGCGGACGGCGGTCTCAAAGACCGAGCCTCCGAGGTGGACCATCATCAAGGCGTCCGCCGGCCGGGTTTGGAAATGGCCCAGCGGCCACGATTCCAAGCTTGCCGCGAATGCGCGAACCAAGTAGAGGTGTAGGTCAAAGGCGAAGAACAGCAAGCTGCCCAACAGGGCGAACACGACGTTGAGAATCGAAGCGTCCACCTGCGTCGTCGGGTCGACCATATTGACGTAGGAATAACCGGCTTGGAATCCGAGAATCTGCGCCGCCAGCCCGAAGACCTCCAGCAGCAACGCCACCGCGACACCGACCGCGAGTCCGAAGACGGCCTCGGCCATGATGAGGCCGGTCAATGTAAGCAGGGCCGAGGGCTCGTTGAGAAAACCGACATCCGGCAGGCCGCGGGCGAGCGGCAGCAGCAAAACGGCCAATGTCAGCGCCAGGACCGCCTTCGGGAGGGCGGGGAACTGACGGCCCCCCGGCAGGGGCACGAAAGTTACGAGACCGGCGGTACGCGCCAGCAGGAGCATGGCGTTGATGACCCAGGGGAGAGGGATGTCGATCATTTTCCGTGTCTCCGGGGTACATGTCTCCGAACCACGTGTCGCCGAATTTCCCATTTCATTAGCTGACCCCCTTGAAGATCGAGTCTGATATCAGGGGCAAACCCCCTTGACACCCTCTGTCCCTGAGCTACAATTGCGGTAACATAAAGGACGTTATGTTAGTCCAAATAAACCACTTACCATGCCATCACCGCTGACAGAATCGGATCGCGATCTCTTTCACCTCAAGCGCGAGGTTCTCAGGCTGGACCTCGAGAATCCGCCCGCTCGCCGCTGCCTTCTCTGACCCGAGGAGGCAGGCGCTACTTCAGCGCCGGCTTCTTCTTCGCCCGGGATCGAGCGCTGCCCTGTCTGCAATTTTCTCTGGGTTCGACCGTGGCTAAAGCCGTATGGGAAAAGGCCGTTGAAACGGCCTCGTACCCGACGACGAACCCTTTACCCCGCATTTCCAATTTGATTCAGACCTCTCGACCTTCCGGCGGCCTTGAGCGTCTTTATTCATAGGGGCTAGAGCCCGCTGAGGACGCCATGGAGGCCAACACCCAATGGGTGAAAAACAAACCAAGCCATTCCAGCTAAGTTTCAACGGCTCGTTGAAAGTCGATTTCCAGGGATCGCACGTCACTTCCGACGGTGGCCTGATTTTGGTTCGCGAACTGGACGAACGGCTCGGTCTCGGAGAACTGATTGACGAGCATCTCAGCGACTCCCGGCAAGGCACCAACAAGCAGTTCACGCTCGCTGATCTGTTGCGGCAGTCGATCTACAGCCGCTTGGCAGGCTACGAGGACGTCAACGACGCCGTCCGAGTGTCGGCTGACCCGACGTTTCGCTTGATCGGCTCGCAGAAGATCTGGGATCGCGGTGCGGCCTTAACCTCGACGCTGCACGGCTTCGAGACGGAGATGCTGGCGAGCGAAGAGAACCTGCTGGGGCTGATGGCGCTGAACCGAGAGCTGGTCGGGCAAGCGGAGGCGTTCGACGACTCCGAGCGGGTCGTTCTGGACATGGACTCCACCGAGAGTCCGGTCCATGGCCAACAGGAAGGCAGTGCCTACAACGGACACTTCGAGTCGGTCTGCTACCACCCGTTGCTTTTGTTCAACGGTCATGGTGATTGCCTCGCTGCCAAGCTGCGTCCCGGCAACGTGCACAGCGCCGAGGACTGGGATGAGCTATTGTTGCCGGAGATCGAGCGCCAACAGGCTGCGGGCAAGCAGGTCGCCTTCCGGGGCGATGCCGCCTTTGCCAAGCCGGAGATCTACGAGGCGCTGGAGGAGCGCGGCGCGGACTACGCGATCCGCATTCCGGCCAATAAGAACCTGGAGCTGGAGATCGAAGACATCCTGTTTCGTCCGCCGGGGAGGCCCGGCCGCAAGCCGCTAGTGCGCTACAAGAGCTTTCGCTATCAGGCGGAGAGCTGGAAGGGGCCGAGACGAGTTGTCGCCAAGGTCGAGCACCACCAGGGCGAGCTATTCGCGCGCGTCGGTTTTATCGTGACGAACATGAGCTTGCCAAGCCGGTCGGTGGTGCGTTTCTACAACAAGCGCGGCACGGCGGAGCAGTGGATCAAAGAAGGTAAGCAAGCGACGCACTGGACGCGGCTGTCGTGCCATCGCTTCCGGGCGAACGAGGTGCGCTTGCAGTTAAGCGTGCCGGCCTACAACCTGGGCAACCTGTGGCGGCGACTCGGGTTGCCGCACAGGATCAAGACGTGGTCACTGACGAGCTTGCAGCAGCGGTTGATGAAGACGGGCGGCAGATTGGTCAAGCACGCGCGGTACTACTGGTTGCTCTTGGCCGAGGGACATCTGAACCGGCGGCTGTTTGGCGACATGCTGCGGAGGATCTGGGCGCTGCCTGTGCCGGGTGGTTAGCACCGCACTTGGCGAATGCGAAATCTGTGTACTGAGGACGGAAGCTCGGAGGGGTGTCTGCGAAATTGACTTCGCAGCGGCGGATCAGCCCCCATGAGGGGCAAGAAGGGGGCTCGATCGGTCCCGCCTCAGCCGCCGCCTCTTTCGGGTGGAGAAATGGTTGCGCTTCGCCGGGTGAGGGTGTAGACTCGTGCCGTCAGAGGAGCCAAATCGGAAATCCTGGTTACACCGGCCCTCGAAGGGCCGGCCTATTGGCAATCCCCGGGCTGAGCGAGGGCTTGGCCCGTCGCTTGCGCTCTGGGCTTCCATGAGAGGTGGGTCGCTTGTCAAGGGCGGTCGTTGGGAGGCGTTGGTCGGTTTGTCGGATCCGGCCCGGGTCCTCATGCCTTGCGGCGCGTTGAGGACCGGGCTTCCATTCGCAGTGTTATCGGTCTCGTTGTTGACCTCTGCTGGTTGGGGTCCGGTCTTTCGGCGCTGCTCTCTCTGTTGCGGCTTCGACCCATCCTCGAAAGAATCGGCCTGCCTGCCCAGAGCCCGCAGTCACCGTGACACGATCTCGATTCTCCGCCGCGGCCTCGCTTCGTCCGCCCAATCCCCTACTCCCTTCCTTTCAACAGGAATCTTCTTGCCGCCGAGTCCCCGTTAGGGGGCTCGCGGATGTCCTCATCACGTTGCTTCATCCGAAACCGTTGCCGCCGACTGCGCCTCATCGTCCCTGCCTTATGGGGAAACCGTTTCCGTCAGCCCGTGCAGCGGATCGTAGTTTTCTTGTTTCACCCACAACACATGCATCAGCACCGCCAACTTGCGCGCCACCGCCACCACCGCCCGCTTCTTCGCATGTCCTCCGCCGCGCGCCGCCAAACCCAAACCCCAGCGCCTGAGCGTGGAGTCGGTCCCGAACGGCCCCAGCACCCAGTGCGCGCACTGAATCAACGTCCGCCGCAGCAGCGGATCTCCCGATTTCGTCACGCCCAGCCGCAGTGACCGCTCGCCCGATTGGCGTTGCTTGGGACGCAGCCCCACCAGCGCGCCGACCTGCCGCGAACGCTTCACGCGGCCCGGGTCGTTGTCGAGCGCCAACACGAACGTCAACGCCGTCAGCGGCCCCACCCCTCCGATCGTTCGCAGCCGCTCGACCGCTGCGTATTGCTTGCCCAACGCGACGATTTGTTTGTCATATTCGCGGATCGTCGCGCCGAGGCTTTCGATTTGTGTCGCCACCCCCAACAACGCCGCGTGCAACACCTCGGGGCAGGCCTCCCGGACGCGCTCGACCCATTGGTTCTGGGCGCATCGGCCCAAGCGGATGCCGTGCGACTTCGCCATGCCGCGCAAACTCCCTTTCAATTTCGTGCGGCACTCGAGCACGGCCTCGCGCGCCCGCAACAACGTGCGTTGTTGTTCGGTCTCGAGCTTGCGCGGCGCGACGGGATTCAACAGGGCCGGGTTGGTGCGTCCCAGCTCGGCCAACCAATAGGCGTCGTTGCGGTCGTTTTTCGAGTCGGATTGGCTGATTAAACGCAATTGCCGCGCGTCGGCGACGAGCACGTCGTGGGCGAGGGCGGCCAGGCGGCGGCGAATCCAGTTGCTGTGGCTGCCGGTTTCGATCACAATGCGCAGCCGCGGCCAACGGCGGAACCAGCGATCCAAGGCCTCCGGGCGGGTGGGGACTTGGCATTCCTCGAGGCTTTCGCCGGCGAGGTCGGTGAGCCGTACGAAGCAACGTTTGTCGCCGATGTCGACGCCGGCGACGGCGCAAATTTCGTTGTCTTTTTGCATCTGGATGCGTTGTTGCGCCAACTGTTGTTCGAGCTGGGTGAGTTGGCGGGCCTTCGCTTGTGAGCTGTCGGCTTTCTTGGTTTGGTGTTTGTCGGTTTGGTTCTTGTCGGTCTGTTGTTTGCTATTCTTCTTCATGGCTGGTCGCCTCCTTTTCAAAAATCCATTGCACCTCCCTTGTGGAGAAGTGCGCTGCTGCCGGTAGCCTACCGCTTCCCGGCTCCAAGCGACCAGCCTCTCATCCCATCTCTGATTCTATTGCTCGTGTTGCGAGAGGGGCTCCCACATTTATGTCGCACACCCGTCGGCGGGCGGGGCATCACCGGCTGCTGCTTTGCCGGCGCGGTAAAATGTTTCTAATCAGTGACCACCTCCTCCGTCAAGGCCACGGCCGTTGTTGCCGAGAAGCCTTCCGTTGCTCGCGACCTTGCCGACATCCTCGGCGCCGATAAGCGCGGCGAGGGATACCGTCACGGCAACGGGTACATCGTTACCTGGGCCATCGGTCATCTAGTCGCGCTCGCCGAGCCGCACGAGATCAATGCCGAGTGGCGCGTATGGCGGCGCGACGCGCTGCCGCTGTTGCCCAGAGAGTGGCCGCTGGTCGTCTACGAACAAAGCCGCGACCAATTCGAGGTCGTGCGTAAAATTCTCACCAGCCCGAAGGTCGACCGCGTCATCTCCGCCACCGACGCCGGCCGCGAGGGCGAGCTGATTTTTCGCTACATCTACGAGGCCGCCGGTTCGGACAAGGACGTGGACCGGCTGTGGATTTCGTCCCTGACGCCCGAAGCCATTCGGGAAGGTCTGCGTACGCTCCAGCCCTCGCGCGCCTATGACCGTCTTGCCGACGCCGCCCGCGCCCGCAGCCGCGCCGATTGGTTGGTCGGCATGAATCTGTCGCGGGCCTACACGCTCGACTGCAATCTGAACCTGTCGGTCGGGCGCGTGCAGACGCCGACGCTGGCGATGCTGGTGGAGCGCGAACTGGCGATTCGAAGTTTCGTCGCTGAAGACTATTTGGAAGTGGTGGCGACGTTCGAGCCGGTTGAGGAGGCCGCGGCGCCGGATGCGGCGCCGACGGAAGATTCCGCCGAGGCCGGCGTTTATCGCGGAACGTATTTTCAGCAAGACGGCCAAGGTGAAATTGAGCGAGGAGCCGCGGCCGCGAAATCCACTGACGAGGCCAAACGCAATACGCGACTCCCCGCCGACGGGGAGCTTGCGCAACAGATCATCGATCGGGCGCGAAGCGGGACCGCGTGTATCGAGTCGGTCGAACGCGAGACCAGGCGCTTTGGCCCGCCTCGGTTCTATGACCTGACGGAGTTGCAACGCCACGCGAATCGCCTGTACGGTTTCAGCGCCAAGCGCACGCTGGAGTTGGCGCAAGCGCTCTATGAAAAGCACAAGCTGCTGACCTACCCACGCACCGACAGTCGGCATTTGTCCAAAGACGTGACCGCAACGCTGGACAAGGTCACGGCAGCCATCGCCGAACCTTATGGGCAAGCGATCGCCCCCGGGACGGGCAGCCGGCCGCTCAACCGGCGTTTCGTCGACGACACCAAGGTCAGGGACCACCACGCCATTATCCCGACGACGGTGCGCTCGTCGCTTCCCGCCGGCAGCGACGAGGCGAAGATCTACGATCTGGTGTGCCAGCGTCTGCTGAGCGCCTGGCACAAAGACCACATTCTGGCGGTGACGAGCGTGATCACGTCCGTCACGTCGGCGAGGGAAGACGCGGCCGAGCCGCTGATCGATCGCTATTTCAGTTCGGGAACATCGGTCGAGCAGGTTGGCTGGAAAGTGCTGGACGCGCCTTTCCCCAACGCCACGCGGTCGCAGCAGCGCGGGGAAGTGAAGCAAGGCGATGACGCGGCGGCCCGCGGCTCGGGGGCGGAGCGAGAACAACAACTTCCCGCCGGGCTCGCCGAAGGGCAACCGCGACGCGTGAGCGCCGCCGAGGCTGTGGCGAAGAAGACCCGGCCGCCGCGGCGCTTCACGGAGGGCACGCTGCTGACGGCGATGGAGTCCGCCGGGAAGACCCTCGAGGAGAAAGAGCTTTCCGACGCGATGAAAGATCGCGGCTTGGGCACTCCGGCGACGCGCGCCGCGATTATTGAAACGTTGCTGCGACGCGAGTACATTGCTCGAAAGGGTAAGTCTCTCGAAGCATTGGCGAAGGGGATTCAGTTGATCGGCTCCGTGCACCCGGCGGTTAAGAGTCCGGCGATGACGGGGAAATGGGAAGCGGAATTGCGCAAGATGGAACGTGGAGAGGCGGAGTTCGACGGCTTCATGCGGCGGATCGAAGACTATGTTCGGGAAGTGGTCAGCGGGGAGCGCGCCAAACCGTTCGAGGGTCTATCCGCCGACGCGATAGGGGAGCCGCAAACCGCGGCGGCCGCGCGTGTAGGGGGCGTCGCGGACGGTCCCGGACAAGTGCCCGCAACAAGCGCCCCAAGCGCAACCCACGCGGGGCGTAACGGCCGGGGCGTGCAAGCGCCCGCGGGCTCAAGCGTGCCGGCGGGCGGCGGCAAACAAACCGGCAGCCTGCTCGATCTGCTGCAATCGGCTTTCGGATTCGAATCCTTCCGTAAGTATCAACAGGATGTCTGCGAGGCGGTCCGCGACGGAACCGACGTCCTGCTGGTGATGCCGACCGGGGCGGGGAAGTCGCTCTGCTATCAGTTGCCGGGGTTTGCCCGCCCGGGCGTTACTCTCGTCGTCAGCCCATTGATTGCGCTGATGGAAGATCAGGTCGGGAAGCTGCAACAGATGGGCTTTCGCGCCGAGCGCATCCACTCGGGGCGCGACCGGGAGGAAAGCCGCACGGTTTGCTTTCGTTACCTGGCAGGGGATCTCGACTTTCTTTTCATTGCGCCGGAGCGGTTGGCGGTGCCCGGCTTTCCCGAAATGCTCGCCAAGCGAACGCCGGCGCTAATTGCTATTGACGAGGCCCATTGCATTTCGCAGTGGGGGCATGACTTTCGTCCCGAGTATCGTCGGTTGGGCGAACGGCTGCCGATGTTGCGGCCCGCGCCGGTGATCGCTATGACGGCGACGGCGACGCCGCTGGTCCAAGACGACATCGCGGAGCAGTTGGGGCTCGAAAACGGCCTCCGATCGATTCACGGTTTCCGTCGCGAGAATATTGCCGTGGAGGTGGTCGAGTTGACGCCCAGCCAGCGTCCTCCGGCG
This sequence comes from Bryobacterales bacterium, assembly GCA_965238125.1. Lineage (GTDB taxonomy): Bacteria > Acidobacteriota > Terriglobia > Bryobacterales > UBA6623 > UBA6623. The sequence goes on from OZ250179.1 coordinate 4,968,543, forward strand.
ATCGCGAAACTGCTGGACGATGCCGCGCGCCGACCGGCGATTATCTATGCGCCGACACGGAAGTCGGCCGAGGAGCTGGCGGGGGAGCTGTCGGCGCTGTTTCCCGCCGCCGCCTATCACGCCGGGATGCTGCCGCGGGTCCGGGACCAAGTGCAGGCGGGCTTTCTGGGTGGCGAATACGAGGTGATCGTCGCGACGATTGCTTTCGGAATGGGCATCGACAAACCCGACATTCGTACCGTCGCCCATACGGGCCTGCCGGGCAGCATCGAAGCCTACTATCAGGAGATCGGCCGGGCCGGTCGCGACGCGAAACCCTCACGAGCGGTGCTGATGTATTCCTGGGCGGACCGCAAGACGCATGAATTTTTTCACGAACGCGACTATCCGGCGGTGGCGGAACTCGAGACGGTTTATAAGCAGCTTCGCGACGATCCCGAACCGCGACGCAATCTCGAGCGGCGCTCGAAGGTGGATCCGATTGTCTTCGAGAAGGCGATCGAGAAATTGTGGATTCAAGGCGGGGCGTTGATCGATCCCGAGGAGAACATCCAACGCGGCCGCGACGGCTGGAAGCCCGGTTATCAACGGCAATCGGACCACAAGCTGCGCCAGCTCGATCTGATTGTGCACTTCGCCGAGTCGAATGAGTGCCGCATGTTGGAGCTCGTGCGTCACTTCGGCGACCAGGAAGATTCGCAAAAGCCCTGCGGGATATGTGACATCTGCGCCCCCGACGCCTGCGCCGTGCAGCGCTACCGTTCACCGAGCGCGGAGGAAAAGACCGCCATTGACGACATCGTCAAGACTCTTAGGACCCGCGACGGCCTCTCCGCGGGCCGCCTCCACGAGCAGGCGCTCTCGGCGGCGCTGTTGGAGCGCAGGGCGTTTGAAAAGTTGCTGGCGGGAGCGGCGCGCGCGGGCCTTGTCAAGACGGTTGTCGACTCCTTCGAGAAAAACGGCCGCCGCATTGAATATCGGCGCGTTTTTCTGACCGCCGAGGGCAGGAGCCTGACGGGCTCAGCGGGCGATTTCGTGACCTTGGCCGCCGAGGCTCCTCGCGCTCCCCGCAAGAGGAAGAAGAAGCCGCCGAAACCGAAGGCCGCGACAGGCAAGCGCCGAGCGAAGGGCGCGGGCGCTCCAATACGCGATGAAATGTCGGAGGCACGCGACGACGCCGATTTGATCGAGCGGTTGCGAAATTGGCGCCTGATACAAGCGCGGGTGCAGCGGACACCGGCGTTTCGGGTCTTTCCCGATCGGACTCTGCACGCCATTGCTCGCTATCGTCCGGCGAATGAAGCGGAGTTGTTGCAAGTTCCCGGCATTGGTCCGCGCTTAGCCGGCAAATTCGGGAAGACGATTCTCGCGATTGTGGCGGGTAAGAAGTAAGGGGGACGATGGGAATCCGCCGCTATCCTCCACTGACAGCGATGGAACTTTCAGGTCGAAGGGGGATGAACCGAGCCGCGCCGCCGCGCGGCGCGGTCCTTGCCGCATGGGAGGAAGACCGCGCCGCGAGGCGACGCGGCTCGGGAAACTGAAAATCGAATCTGTCGGCAGCCGGCTTTTGATCCCCGGCCGCGAATTTCCCGACTAGCGTCGAGATTCCCATTGCGGTAGAATCGACGGATTCCGGGAGGATACCGCCATGTATCGATTAATTTTCGTATTGACCCTTTCCGCCCTGGCCCTGGGCGCGGAAACCAAGAAGATTCTCGTTATGAACCAGTCGGAGGAAGTGATCGCCGACTGGGGGAAGGGCGCGCCGAACGCCGAGCTGGTCGGAGTGACGTCGGACACCGTGATGGATCATATCGCCGACGCTCACGGCTTCATCGGCAATATCAAACCCGAACAGGTTCGCGCGGGCAAGAAATTGGAATGGGTGCAATCGCTCAGTGCAGGCGTCGAAAAGCTGCTGCATCGTTCCGGCTCGAACGACCTGCGCGACAGCAACATCGTGTTGACGAATAACCAAATTGTCCAAGGGCCGGAAATCGCCGACCACGCCATGGCCATGTTGCTGGCGTTCTCGCGGGATCTCCCGGGTTTCATCGCCTCTCGCCAACGGGGCAAATGGGAACGCCGCACCGACAAGCTGATCGAGTTGCGCGGCAAAACGGCCGTCCTCATTGGAGTCGGCGGCATCGGGATGCAGATCGCCCAGCGCGCCTGGGCCTTCGGGATGAAGGTGATCGGGGTCGATCCCGAGGATGTTCCCTTCTCTCCGTTTCTCGCCAACGTCGTCAAGCCGGATCGCCTTGACGATGTGCTGCCCGAGGCCGACGTGATCTTCATGGCGGCGCCGCACACGCCGAAGAGTCACAAGATGATCGGCCCGAGCCAATTCGACCTGATGAAGAAAGGCGCGTATTTCATCGCCGTCAGCCGCGGCAGCACGTATGACCTGGATTCGCTGGTGAAGGCGCTCGACAGCCAAAGACTCAGCGCGGCCGGCGTGGACGTGACCGACCCGGAACCGTTGCCGGAAGGCCACGCGCTTTGGCAGTTTGACAACGTCATCGTGACTCCTCATATCGCCGGCCGGTCGGATCAAGACCGGGCGCGGATGTTGGGGACTGCGCGCGAGAATATTAGGCGCTTTTCGGAAGGCAAGCCGTTGCTGAACGTGGTGGATAAGAAGAAGGGGTACTGAGGCTGGAAGTGGATTTCCGAGTACACCCCGATTCCTTATCGCTCGCATTGCGAGGAACAATGTCCCACATTTATGTCGCGCGCCCGTTGGTCAGCCTCTCGGTAGAATGAGGCTTGGTCGGTCGAAGGTTTCGGCCGGTTTTTCCCCCGCTTGCAATGCATAGTCCGCGAACATTCTACGTCCGCAATTTTGGCTGCCGCGCGACGCAGGCCGACGGAGCGGGGTTGGAAGCTGAGTTAGCGGCCCGCGGCCTGGAGGCGGGCGGCACGGCGTCGGCCGCCGATGTCGTCATCGTCAACACCTGTACCGTCACTCACCAGGCGGATCAGGATGCTCGCCAGGCTATTCGGCGCATTCATCGGGAAAACCCCGGGGCCGAGATCCTGGTCACTGGCTGCTACGCCCAGCGCCGGCCCGATGATCTGGCCGCGCTTGACGGCGTCAAGTGGGTCGTCGGCAATTCTCACAAGAGCGCTATCGGCGAGATTGTAGCGCCGCAACTGGTGCGGATAGCTTCCGAACCCTCTCCGCGCGGGCCTGCTTTTCACGGCGAAATTCGAGATGGCGGCGTGCTGGTAGGCGAGACCTTCGAGAATGTCTCGCGGCTTGCGGCGCAAGTGGTCGATGCCGGGCGCGATCGCAGCCGCCCGAATCTGAAAATCCAAGATGGCTGCAACAACCGTTGCCGTTTCTGCATTATTCCCGCGGTCAGGGGGCACAGCCGCAGTGCCGAAGCGGAGAGCATTCTATCGTGCCTTCGCCGCTTGGCTCGGCATTACCCGGAAGTGGTGCTGACGGGCATCAATCTAGGGCGATGGGGACGCGATCTGAACGGCCGACCGCGGCTGGTGGCTTTGCTGCGTCGCCTGTTAGACGAGACCGACATTCGCAAGTTGCGCCTCAGCTCGATCGAACCGATGGACTGGACGAATGACTTGCTCGATCTCGCGGCTTCGTCCGATCGCGTCGCCAAGCATGTGCACATTCCCATGCAGTCGGGATCGGATGCGGTTCTGAAAGCGATGCGGCGGCGTTATCGAGCACGCCACTACGCCGACCGCGTCGAGCGGGCACGCCGGCTGATGCCCGAGGCCGCCATCGGCGCGGACGTGATGGTCGGGTTCCCGGGCGAGACGGACGAAGATTTCGAGGCAACGCGCGGGCTTGTCGCCGATCTTCCTTTTACGTATCTGCACGTGTTTACTTATTCGGCTCGCCCCGACACCGAGGCGCATGAAATGCCCGGCCATATCGCGCCTCCCGTTAAGAAAGAGCGCAATCGCATCCTGCGGGAGTTGGCGGCCGAGAAGAATCTGGCGTTTCGGCGGTCGCTTGTCGGGAAGCGTTTCGAGGCCGTCACGCTGGAGCAAGCCGACAGGACCGAGGGGTTCGCGTTGACCGACAATTACGTGACCGTCGAGCTCGGCACCGCGCGGCGCGAGGGCGCACAGTTGATCAACGTGGAAATCGGTGTTGTCGACGAGGAATCGACGAAGGCACGGGTGATCCACGCCGACGCCGGGCTGACTGAGCTTGTGGCCGCATCCGCTTAACGATTCCGTGGTTGGAGCCCCGCGAGCGGGGCGCTGAGAATGCCCGCCGGACCCCCTAGCCCGCTTTTCTCACCGCGTGGCGAGGCAAAGTGCATGAAAGGTCCGTCAGTACGAGGCGCGCGCCGCTTGGCGCGCGGAGGCGTACTTGAACAGTACGGTGAGCACGGCGAGCAAGCGCAACGAAGTAATGGCAGGCCTATCGTGTGCTTTGCTCGTCAGGCGGTGAGAAATGCGGGCTAGAGGCGCGATAATTCGGGTCAACCCACACCGTCCCTCGTGGGCCGATGTGCGTCGCGCGGCGGCGGCAATCCGAGCCGGAGAGGTGATCGCGGCGCCGACCGACACCGTCTACGGGTTGGCGGCGAACCCGTTTGATCCGGCGGCGGTTGAACGTCTTTTCGCAATAAAGCGACGTCCGGAGTCGAACCCAATATTGCTCTTGATTGATTCGCGTGAGCAACTCGCGTTGGTCGCTCGGGATCTCCCGAAAACGTTAGACCGAATCGCCGCTCGCTTTTGGCCCGGACCGCTGACGATCGTCTTGCGGGCGAGTTCGACCGTGCCCAAGACGATCACCGCCGGTACCGGAACGGTCGCGGTTCGGTTGCCGGCGTCTCGACTGGTTCGGTCGCTGATTCGGGCGACGAGACGACCGCTGACCGGGACGAGCGCGAATGTCTCCGGTCGTCCGGCAGCAACAACGGCCAGGGAAGTGCACCTTCAGTTGGGCAGGCGAGTCTACTATATTGTGGATGGCGGAAGGTCGAGGAGCCGGCAGCCGTCGACCATCCTGGACTTGACCGGCCGGCCGCGCATCCTTCGGCCCGGAGCGATATCTTGGGCACAACTGGAGAAATACCTGCGGTAGAAGCTTTGCCGAAGAGGCCCAAGCGCCCGTGGATTTCCCTCGCGGTCCTGGTCGCGTCCGTGATTGCGGCGGGTGCGGGCTATTTCGGGTTCATCGTTTTCGAAGTTCGGCACTACGCGCGCACGGATGAAGCGCGACCCGCCGACGCGATTGTGGTGCTCGGGGCGGCGCAATACCGCGGGCGGCCGTCGCCGGTGTTGAAAGCTCGTCTTGACCACGTTCTTGAACTCTACCGGCGCGAGCTGGCGCCCCGCATCATCACGACCGGCGGCCAAGGTCGAGGCGCCGAGTTTTCCGAAGGCGACGTCAGCCGCGAGTATCTTTCCGAGCAGGGCGTGCCCGCGGAATTCATTACCGCGGAAACTCAAGGACAGTCGACCATGCACAGTGCCGCGGCGGTGGTGGAGATTATGGATCGGATGGCACTGGAGTCCTGCATCGTCGTCAGCGACGGTTATCACATCCACCGCATCAAGCGGATGCTCGAGGAACGCGGACTTAAGGTCTACGGCTCGCCGCGCACGCCCGGCCGCGACGACTTCTGGACGCGCGGAATACACTACGCCCGCGAAGCTCTGGGCTACATCGCGTGGCGGTTCGGCATCAGGGTGTGATTTCCGTTAGCCGTGAACCGTGAACCGTTAGCCGCCTGCGTGGGACAATGGCTCGCCGGCTCGACGGGGACGTGGCGTGGGCGTCCACGCTTGCCGCGAACCGATTCATCGGTTCGTATCCCCGAACTCGCGGGATCTCGCAAGGCGGCAATCGAAGACCCGCCCCGATGATTCGGGGCGCGGCAAGCCTGGAGGCTCACGCCACGACGGGGGTCCGGCATCGAGGAGATTACGGGCCTGTTTTCGGAGGAGTCCGTTTCTATGAATTGCGGGATTCATAATACCGCCATGAAAATGGGTGCCGTGAGGCGTTCCTGCCGCCGCTTCGCGGCTCAAGATACTTGTGATCTTGCCGGCCTTGAATGCAAGGCACGATACACATGTGGGCTATTTTCGGAGGAGGTCTATAATCCGCCGCCGATTTGGGCGCCCGGTCCGCCGGTTTGCTGAACACGCAGTCCCGGGGGTAATTCCACCGAGACATGTTCGTGAATTGGCTGCCGCTCGTTGTTATCTTCGGGGCTGAGCCGGCGAATACGGGCCGTAATCGTTTGTGAGGCTTCGTCGGCCTTGAAGCGCCGGAAGAGCGTCTCCTCACGGTCGGCGTTTTCGGCGTCGCCTAAGCCGCGATAGCAGAGCATGCGCGTGTAGTGCATCTGCAAGTCTTCCGGATCAATGCGTGCCACGCGGTTAAGCACGTCGAGCGCCCCTTGATATTGGCGCTTGCGGAAGAGAATCTGCGCGATTTCATTGAGCACCACGCGGTCTCGGGGGTAGCTGCTCTCGGCCCTGCGCAGGGAAGCTAGGGCGCCGTCATAGTCGCCTTCAACGCGTTGCACTTTGGCGTGGAAGAAGTGAATCCGTCCGAGGCTGTCGTCGATCGCGAGGGCCCGCTGGATGAACGGTTTGGCGGCCTCGGTTTGGCCCTCCTGAATCAAAGCGCGGGCGATATTGAGCCAACCGTCGGCGAAGTCGGGGTTAGCTTCGGTGACGCGTTGGAAGGCGTACTCCGCGCCTTTGAGATCGCCCTGACGCAGCAGACCGATACCGTAGTCATTCCAGCGTGTGTAGTCCTCTCGGGTGACCCTCGGTCCCCAGTCGGTTTCCTGACGCCCCAAACGAATTTCGATTTCAGCCGCGGCGAGCGCGACGATCGGCAGCGTGGGGATCCTGCCCTTGATCTGTCCGGAAACATTGGCGGGGATGTTTTCGGGCAGGAAAAGAAAGCGGCGGTCATCGAAGTCTTTGCCGAAGGGGGAATCGTCGGCCGGGTCCGGTTGCCCGGCATAGGAAAACTGCGTGTAGTAGCGCGAAAATTTGCGGTAGTTGAGTTTTGCCAAGAGACGAATCGGACCCTGCGCATCGGGCGGTATGGTCATGCGGAAGTGCGCCGTGTCGGCCGCGCCCGGGGGAATCAACTGCGCGTAAAGCAGACTGCGCGCCTGGAAGGCGTTGCGCTTGTTGATCGGGTTGCTGTGTGCGTCGAGCAGGAAGGCGCGGTAAAAGTGCGCGCCGGGCTCGACCGGTCCGCGGCCGTCGTCCTCGACCTTTCCGCTCCAGTAGATGATGCGTCCGGTTGCGTCGACGGCCTGCAGTTCAACCCAGACGTCAAATGAATCGACCGTACCGCCGGGGAAAAAATGCCCGACCTTGCGCGTGCGGACGACCACGTCCACTTTGACGTTGTCGCCGGGCACGAGAACCGGCTCGGCGCGATCGATCGGCGCGGCGATCTCGCCGACTTCCCGCAGCACAACCGACCGGGCGCCGCTCTCAGCCTCCTCGCCCACCGCGAAACCGGTGGACAACATCGGCGTTTCGCCCGCCCGCCGGCGCATCGAAACCGAGGCGTCATCCTCTTTGACCGGCGAGACGGCGAAAATATCGACGGTCACGATACCGTCCTGAAGAAACTTCTTCACGACGTCAAGCTGCACTTGGTCTTGGTTCACGTACGGCACGGCGGTGTTCGCGGCCGGAAAACGATGCGAATGCACATAACCGTCGATGTTGCCCGGGTCGCCGGAAGCGACCAGCGGCATGTGGCAATCGCCGCAGTCGGCGGACTGCTCGGGATAGTAGAACGACCGCGCCCCGAAACCCGAGACGCCGCTCGCCTGCCACGAGTCGTATTCATTGAAACCGCGGAACCAGCGGTAATTGTTGACCGGGACGTCGAGATGCACTTTGTGGCACGTCGAGCAGAACTCCGACTTGTCGAGGCGCATGAAGGGCTTCATGAAAGCATTGCGATGGGCGGCCGGAGCGATGTTGATAACGTAGTCGTGCAGCGAGCGAATCAGCCAATTGTCGCTCGACATCAGGTCATGGAGCGGCGGATAGGTCATTGTGAAACCGCCGTTGCCCATGGTGTCGGGGACGTGGGTAATTGAGTGGCAGGACATGCAACCGAGCCCGGCTTGCGCTTCCGGCGTGTCGATTTGATCCTTCGCCGGTTTCTCGAAGCGCCCGTTGAAAAACATGGCGTGGTCGTGGCACCCGGCGCACCACTTCGAGGCCTGGATCCCCGCTGTCTCCTGCATGTACTCAATGGACTTGCGGTAGAACTGATTGTTGAACGACGAGAAATGGTGCATCGAACTGTTCCACTGCTCGTAGATGTCTTCGTGGCAGGCGCCGCAAACCTTCGAGTCCATGAAAAAGCCTGACGGGATCAGGCCGCCGGTGTTCGTGACGGAGGCGGAAGGAAAAAAGGGGCTGTCACGGCCGCCGCCCTCGTAGTCCATGCTGAGGGGCGCGGTGTTGGGATTGATGATGCGGTCTTCGGCGCGCGGGAACCATTCCAGGCGCAGCGAACTGATCACGGGCAGAGCCAGAGCGGCGCCCAACGCGATGGCCAACAAGCGCGCAAAACTTCGCCGGCTCTTCCAAGCCCAGAGGATGACCAGCAACGCCCCGAGGAAGCCGAAAGCTCCGTGCGCGATAACGATCGATTGGTTGGGCCGCGTGGCGCCGACGACGCACAGCACCAAGCCGAGCGCGGCCGCCGCCGAGACGCCGGCGAGCGCGAGCCGTCCATTCTTACGCAGCGCCGCGACGGCGTCTTCGCGCAGCACCCAAACGCCGGCGGTGAGGGCCAACCCGAGGCCGATGTGGACCAGAACACTCGTCAGATAGAGGACGCTGGCTTCGGGGAAGGCCCAGATCCAGCCCGAGTTTACGACGAGAAAAAGAAAGCCGACGGCAACTGCTCGAGACTTGCTCACCGTTCCACAAGCGGCCGGATCAATCGAAGCGCGGGCCGCACATTATATTCTCTCAAATACGCACGGTGACGCTCGCTGTCGGGGTAGCCTTCGCCGGGGCCGTAGGGGTAGCCCGACATCGTGTGGAAGGGCAGGGGATCGACGCTATCTCCAAAAGCCGTGTTGGCCTCGTTTTCCTTGGCCCAGCCGTCGACCATCAGCAGGAAATCACGGCGCCAACCGGCGGGCAGCTCGGGCAACCGGTCGGCCGCGAAACGCAAATCAATTTCATCGCCCGCGCCGAGAATCGCGAAACGATCGTCGATGGTTGTCAACAGTTCCCGCACGTCGCCGTAACGGGTGTAGTTGCCTGGGGTGGGGTTCCACAATGTCGTCGGGCTGACGGAGGCGTAAATGTAACTTTCGGGTTGACGGCGGCTCGGATGAAGGACGACTTGAGAAAAGCCGCGGAAGTCCATCACCGCCGAAGTGGGTTGGAGTTCCGTGAGGCGGGTTTGACCCTTGTCGCGCCGTGCTGTTTGTTTCGGCGCCACGAACGCTTCATCCCAATAGACGACCATGTTGGAGGAAATCCGCACTTCGCGCGAATCGGAGAGAAACTTCCCGCTCAAATCGAGGGCGATCGTGCGCGGGCCTCCGGCGGGCAGGCCCATATCCGGATCGGCGGTCACCCAGCGCCCTTGGCGGTCTTTGACTTCGAGCACGGGCATGTGCAGGTTATTCGACTTGCTTTGAGACCCGGCGACGATGCGGCTTGCATCCGCCCAATCGACCCAGCCGTGCAGGAACAACACCAAATCGCCTTTCGCGCCCGAGAAGTCGAGGGTCAGTGAGTGGTGCTCGGCGAGGTTGGCGAGATTGCGGCGGAAGTCGTCGACATAGCGCCGGTCTAATTTCGTAACCCGGTCGAGCACGTCATGGCCATGTTCGTCGACGGCGGCGACGGGGTAGGTGCGTTCACGGACTTCGTAGACCTGAAACTCGGGGAAGGGCGGGCCCTTGAATTTTTCGCTGGTGAAAACGTCGACCTCGGCCGGATGATCGACGGCCAGTAGTTTGATTTGGTCGAGGTAGGCGACTTCGCGTAATTCCTCGGTGATGCGGACGTTGTAGAAGCCTCCGCGTGGTTTAAGGCGCTCGCCGCGAATCCAAACGTACTCGTCGTGATCGACCGAGAAGAATTGCCCGCCGCCCGCGCCGGCCCCGAGCGGAGCGACACCGAGCACTTCGCTGATGAACTCGAATTCCTCGCCGTTCCAGGTGTAGACCATCGGACACGATCCCGACAGGCGCGGCTTCTCCTCGAAGTTGTGTGCCTGATTGACCGCCTGTTCGGATTCGTTTTGAATTAAGCCGTTGGGCCAGGTAATGCGGACGGTATCGATCCGTTCCGCGCCGCCGAGACCGAAGGTGAGCGGATAGCCGGCATAGACGGCTTTGCGGAAGATGCGTCCGGCCTTGACTTCGATGCGGGCGCCTTCGGTCAGGATGTTGTTCTTGACGCCGTGGAAACCCAGGGTCACCCAGTTGTTGCCCGCGTCGGTTTCGTTGGTCAAGTAGTGGAGTTTGCCTGAGCCGTCAATGGCTGCCAGGTCGGGTCGGCCGTCGGCGTTGAAGTCGGCGGCTGCGGCGAAGGCGAGGTTTTCGGGAAGGCCCGCGGTTTCGGCCAGCTCGAACTCGAATCGCCCGAGGTTGTGCAGCATGCCGCTCGGTGAGACCGCGTCGAGAGATCCCCGGTTGCTCCAATCCGCCCAAGCCGCGGCGGTGGGCAATGTGGCGCCGGCTCGCAAACGCCCGTCGACGTTGCGGAGAAACCGCGTCCCGGCCGCGCCGGTCATCGCGACATCCAAGAAACCGTCGTGATCAGCATCGATCACTTCGAGCGTGAGCGGACCCTCACCCGGCGTCGCGCCGGGCACGGTTTCAGGACGAAACAGACCCAGCTTGCGGTCCTCGTAGACGACGACCTTATCGCTGTAGGCCACGACGATATTGAAGCTGTTGTTTTCCCACAGCTCGAGCCAAGTCGCGCCCAGCGCTACGCCCTCGGCGAAGGGGAAGGAGTCCGAGACGTCGGCGAAGGTGCCGTCGCCGTTGTTGCGGAGCAAGACTTGATCGGAGCCGACGGCCAGTAAGTCGAGATCGTAGTCATGGTCGTAATCGACCCATAGGCAGGCGTTGAAATCGCCCGCGGCGAGGGTTTGCGGTTGTCCGAACGCCGGACTGTCGTGCTCTGTTTCCGTCAGCAAGCTTGCCCCCGCCGAACCGGCCAGGCAGAGGTCCGAGCGGCCGTCGTTATTCATGTCACCCGCGGCGGCTTGGCGTAGACCGGCTATCGAAACGGTGACGGGCTCGTTGCCGAGTGCGTCGAGCAACAGACCCTGCTCGGACCAAGCGACAACATGGGGCGGGTTTTCGGCGTCGGCGGGCAACAGCAGCATCCCGCGGGGCGCCGCTCCCAACTCCGCGCCGTCGCCCGCGGCTTGAAACCGAATTTCTTTGGCTTCCCGCGCCGGCGGGGCGGGGGCCGGCGGGTCGTGCAGTTCGGAATAGAAACTCCAATTGACGTCTTCACCGACGGCCGCTCCTTCGGTCAACTCCTTGATTTCGCGGAAGCGGTCCAGGTGCTCGCGCGCTCGTTCGCGGTCGGTGCGGCGCAGAGTGTTATAGAGCTGAAAGTGCGGCGCGGCCAGGTTCGGACCGAGTTTGATGGTGTGTTCGAACGACGCCACCGCGCGGTCGAGATCGTCCTGTAGCTTGTAAAGCACGCCGAGGTTGTAGTGCGTCTTCGGCTCGTCGGGAACCAGCCGCGCCATGTGCTCGAGTTCGCGCACCGCTCGCTCGACCTCGTTGCGTTTCTTGAACTCAATCCCCAGGTTGAAATACGTGTGCGGCAGGTTGGGGTTGAGTTCGCGGGCGCGTTCGATTTCGACAATGCCCTCGTCGGCTTGACCGGCGCGCAGCATGGAAAGGCCGTAGTTGAGGCGGTCCTGCGCCGAGTTGGGGTTGAGTTCGGCGGCTTGACGCAGCACGTCCACGGCCTGGGTCTGCGTGCCGGGATTTTCGTACATCGCCTTGCCGAGATTGCGCAGCTCTTGGAGCTTTTTAGCCGTGGCCGGGTCCAGCTGAAAAGTCGAAGGAGGAACGCTGACGACCACGATCAACCCGAGGGCAAGCATCAAAGCGGCGGCAAGCAGGTATCGGATATGCATGGCGATGGATTCTTATGGTAGCCGATCGGCACAGCGAAGCTCAGGGCGCGGAGGGACGTGAAGATGGCGCCGCGACCGTCGGCCCGACCGCCACGAGTGCCGGTCGCTGCCGCCGCCTATTTCCAGGGAAATTGAGCAATAATCTGGAGCTGCATCTTCACCTCGCTGTAGGGGGCGGGCACCGTGAAGCGGCGGAAATGCACTTTCACGTTCGACCGGGGCAGCGGGAAGTGGAAATTAACTCCGGCGGTGATCCACTTGCTTGTGGCGGGACCTTGCAGAAACGCGTCGTACTCCCCGATCAGGTCGATTCGCTTCCGCATGTGCACTAGGGCCCGCAGCCAGTAAGCGTTTGTAATCAGCCGATCGTCGATACCCCGAAGATAAGCGCCTTTCAGCGTGAGCCGACGGTGCAGGCGCGCTTCGAAATCAGCGGCGGTGCGGCGTTCGATCGTGAGGCGCCCGTCGGGCCCGGCTCGGCCTTCATAGTGGCCGACGCCCAACAGGAGCTTGTCGCTCAGGATGGGAGCCTTGATAAAGCCGAAGATATCCTTGCGTGAATTCTCGTCGGGATGAAAACCGTTGCCGTTGACGACCGAGACGTTATACTCGATGCGCTTGTATTCACCGAGAACAAATAGACCTTTTTCCCGCGGCGGCGTCAGGCTCGATCCCGCCGAAAAGTCGATCGTGTCGAGAAAGAACGGAGCCGTCGTGAAGTCGCCGATAAACGGCAACCAACTCTGCCCCAGCCGGACTTCGATCGCGGGCGAGGGCTCGTAGGCCACCCAAAAATCAAGCACGCGTTCCGAGACGAAGTCGTATTGAAAGCGCATACTGACATCGGGTGCGACGAAGCCGTTGGTCCAAAACCTTGCTCGCCGCAACACGTCTTCGCCGCCGGTTCGGCTGTCGTGCAAGGCGCGATATTGCATTCGGCCGCGGACCTGCCACTCCCGCAATTGCGCGGGCGCTACGGCACCGAACCATGGGCAGACGAGGAGCAGGAGGAGCGGAAGGGCCGGGAAGAGGCTGAGACGAATCCGCCGCATGAGGCACGGGGGAAGCCGCGAGGCGGCAACGGAGTCCCTATTGTTGCTGATTCGCTAATCCGTCAACAGGCCGTTGCGCCGACGGGGGTCGGCGGTTGAAAATGAGATGGCTCCGTCGAGGAATAAATTCATGGCACGATTCCGCTTTCCGTCTTGTTGGCACTCTCCGCTTTTCCGCGCACTGTTGGTATGCCTGCTCGCAACGGCGTTGGCGCCGCGAACCCCGGCGCAGTTGACCGCGGACCACAATCAGTTTTTCTCGCAAGAGCAAGAGGATATCACCGGCGGAGCCGAGCAGGGCAATAGTTTCGGTCGCAGTGTCGACAGTGGCGATTTCGACAACGACGGCTTTGTTGACTTGGCGATCGGAATGCCCGGCGAAGACGGTGGGTCGGTGATTGTGATCTATGGGTCAGTCGACTTGCTGACAAGCGAAGGGAACCAGCGCTTCCGGCAGGGCGACGGGCTTCCCGACGATTCGGAGAACGAGGACTTGTTCGGCTTCAAAGTCGTCGCGGGAGACTTCAACGGTGACGGATTCGACGATTTGGCCGTCGGCGCCCCGGCGAGAACAGCGCTCGAGGAGCCGTTTTCGTAATCAATGGTTCGGCGAGCGGCCTCAACGGCAACGGGTCAAGACGCTGGCGGCAGGGCAGTGACGACATCCGCGACGATGACGACCAGGGCGACTTCTTCGGCATTGCCTTGGCGGCGGGCGACTTCGACGGCAACGGTTTTGACGACCTGGCGGTGGGCGTGCCCGGTGAAGACGGCAGCGAGGGCGTCGTGAATGTGATTTACGGCTCTGGCGGTGGCCTCACGAGCAACGGCAACCAACGCTGGCAGCAAGGCAATGACCGCGACGGGCGGCTTGAAGGCGGCCGAGAGGACAACGACGCTTTCGGCAGCGACCTGGTTGCCGGCGACTTCAACGGCGACGGCTTTGACGACTTGGCCGTCGGCGTGCCGGGTGAAAATGCGGGCCGAGGAGCGGTTAACGTCATTTACGGCGGAAGCGACCGACTCAGCGATAACGGCAACCAGCGCTGGTCACAGCAACAAGATGACATCACCGGCGGAGCGGAGCGCGGCAACCGCTTCGGCCACGCCGTTGACGCAGCCGACTACAACGGCGACGGGTATGACGACCTGGCGGTCGGCTTGCCATTTGTAGACGGCGGCTCGGTGATTGTGATCTACGGTTCGAGCGGCCGGCTGATCAGCGCCGGCAATCAGCGTTGGCGGCAAGGCGACAGCGGCATCCTCGACGAGGCCGAATCGAACAACGCTTTTGGGCTGGAACTGCGTTCCGGAGATTTTAATGTCGATGGTTTCGCCGACTTGGCGATCGGCGCGCCCGGCGAGGACGACAGCCAAGGCGTGGTCCACATCATCCACGGTTCCGAAGACGCGCTGACGAGCGAAGGGAACCAACTTTGGCGGCAAGACATCAGCAGGCCCGACGACGGAGACAACTACGGCAGCGCCCTTGCGGTCGCGGACTACAACGGCGACGGAGGCGACGACATCGCGATCGGCGTGCCGGGTGAAAACGGCGGGAAAGGCGCGGTTAACGTCATCTACGCGGGCGTTCCGGTTGCGATGACGAACGGCGCGAGCTTTGCGCTCGAACCCGTCGCCCCGGAGTCGATTGCGACGCTTTTCGGGATCAACCTTGCGTCCGGCACGAAGAACGCTCCGGCGGGGGCGGGGGTGCCTGATGTACTGCTGAACACGAGTGTGGATGTCACCGACAGTTCCGGCGTGACGCGGCCCGCGTCGCTGTTCTTCATCAATCCCAATCAGATCAATCTACAGATTCCCCCGGAAACGGCTCTGGGGCCGGCCGATGTGCGAGTGAATCGCGCTTCCGGCATCCCTGTTCTTGGGGTCTTTCGAGGTCGATAAGGATAGGCCCGGGTATTTTCTCGGCGGACGGAAGCGGGCAAGGCGTTGCGGCGGCGCTTTTCCAACGGACTGAGGAAGAGGGACCGGATACGATCGACCTGGTCTTCGACCGAACAACACGGCGGTCCGTCCCGATTGACCTTGGCATGGGCGCACAGAAGGTCTTTCTCTTGCTTTTCGGGACCGGGATTCGAGGTGTGTTGGGCGATGGAATAGTGAGTGCGACTCTAGGGGGCGCCGACGTCACGGTATCCGGGACTGCCATCCAATCCGAGTTTGTGGGTCTCGATCAGGTCAATATCGGCCCCCTGGATCGCGACACCTTTCAAGGTCGTGGCGAGGTAGATTTGATCCTAACGGTTGGGGACAAGATCGCCAACACCGTCACGGTGAACTTCCAGTAAAGTTTGCCGGCTCGACCCTGGATCGGGCGATCTCGGGGCTTCTTGGCGGAGACCCGGACGCGTCACTTGCCTCCGTGGCCCGAGGGCCGGTATGATCGTGGACTTACCCCGGTACAAATAGAAAGTACGCATGACTGAAACTGAAACTTCCGTCCTCCTCGAAAGCAACCTCCCCGGCGTCGAGCTTGTCGCGCGCGGCAAAGTCCGCGACGTGTATCAGGCCGGCGAAAACATTCTCTTCATCGCCTCGGACCGCATTTCGGCCTTCGACGTGGTACTACCGAACGGCATTCCGCGCAAGGGAGAGGTGCTCACGAAGCTTTCGATCTATTGGTTCGATTTCCTCAAGGATGTCGTGCCGACTCACTTCGTTACGGCCAATGTTGACGAGTACCCCGAGGAACTGCGTCAGTTTCGCGAGCAACTCGAAGGCCGCTCGATGCTCGTCAAGAAGCTCGAGATGTTTCCGATCGAGTGCGTCGCCCGGGGATACCTGGCGGGCTCGGGTTGGAAGGAATACCAAGCCCAAGGCACGGTCTGCGGCATCAAGCTACAGCCCGGGCTGCGTTCGAACGCACTGCTGCCGGAACCGATTTTCACCCCGGCAACGAAGGCCGAGGAAGGCCACGACGAGAACATCAGTTTCGAGCAGGCCTGCGGCATTGTCGGGACCGAGCTTTGTGAAAAGTTGCGGGATCTCACCTTGGATATCTACTCGCGCGCGCAGCAACACGCTCTGGCTTGCGGGTTGGTGTTGGCGGACACCAAGTTTGAATTCGGGTTGCTCGACGGAGAGATCGTGCTGGGTGACGAGGTCTTGACGCCCGATTCGTCGCGTTATTGGCCACTCGAAACCTACCAGCCCGGGCGGGACCAGCCCTCCTACGACAAGCAGTACGTTCGCGATTATCTGGAATCGGTCAATTTCAACAAACAGCCGCCCGGTCCGGTTTTACCGCCGGAGGTCGTGGCTAATACTTCGGAGAAGTATCAAGAGGCCTACATCACGATCACGGGAGAGGAGCTGTAGGGTCGGTGGCCGGCCCGGATGCCGCGGCGAAACTTCCTAGAAAACTCGAATCTTCCGCGAGGTTGGGGGCACGACGGCGCCGATCTTGGCGGCGGGCACATGGGCTTGGGACAGATAGTTGAGCAAGACTGCGGAGGCTTGCGGAGCGACCGAGATCAGCATTCCGCCCGAAGTTTGCGGATCGTAGAGCAGCCCCTCGATCTGAGCAGGGACGTCGGGGTCGACAGTGACCGCGCAGTCCGCGAAGGCGCGGTTGTTCTTCTGGCCTCCGGGGAATGTCCCTTGCTCGGCGTAGTCGAGAGCGCCGGGCAACCAAGCGATCTTTCCGTGGTCGATCTCGAGACCGACATCGCTTGCCTCGGCCAATTCGCGAGCATGTCCGAGCAGGCCGTAACCGGTGATGTCGGTTGCCGCGTGTACGCCTTGGCGGCCGACGGCTTCGCCCGCGGCGGAATTGAGGGCGGTCATCGACTTGATCATGGACTCGACGTGCTCATCGCGCGCGAGGCCGCGTTTGAGGGCGGTGGAGATGACGCCGGTTCCGAGCTGTTTGGTGAGGATTAAGTCGTCGCCGACGCGAGCCCCGGCGTTAGTGCGGACTTTCTTGGGGTGGACGAGACCGGTGACGGCGTAGCCGAACTTGATTTCGTCGTCGGCGACGCTGTGTCCGCCAATGACGGCGCAGCCGGCTTCGCGGATCTTGGCAAGCCCGCCGGCCATGATTTGCTCGAGTATGTCGGGATCGCCCTTGGAGGGATAACAGGCAACCGCCAAGGCCGTGATCGGTCGGCCGCCCATGGCGTACACGTCGCTTAGCGCGTTGGCGGCCGCTATGGCTCCGAAAGTCGCGGGATCATCCACGATGGGCGTGAAGAAGTCGACGGTTTCAACAAGGGCGTTGGAGTCGTCGAGTAGATACACTCCGGCGTCGTCGGATTTGTCGAATCCGACAAGGACCTGCGGATTGTCTTGCCGCGGCAACCTGCCGAGGACCCGATCGAGCAAAGCGGGATTCAGTTTGCTTGCTCAACCAGCGGTCTTCACACCGGCTGTCAGGCGGACTTTTTCGTCGGCCATAGCCCTTGATTATGTCATAGGGTTTTGCGCGCGCCCGGCGTGGCGCACGCTTCCAGCGTGTCGTGTTGCCATTCGTGGCGACATGTCCCATTTTTCTCCCGTGCGTCCGAACCGCGTGCGCAAGTGGGGAGCGTTTCCGCGGGCCCGGGCGTAAGGTGGCTGTCTCGTCGCCCACGTCGTGGAGAGTCTTTGGTAAGCTCCGGCCATGCGGTATCTCCTTCTGTCAGCGGGACTCTTGTTGCCGGGCTTGATCGCCTTGGGCGCGGCACAAGAGCACAAAGGGCACGAGCACAAGAAGCACAAAGAGCATGAGGAACACTCTCGGCCGATGCACCATCACCAACGGTCGGTGGATGAGTGGCTTGAACGTCTGGAATCCCCGTCGCGCGGGGCTTGGCAGAAACCTGACGAAGTGGTAAGCGCGCTGGGTCTGAAAGCCGGTGACGCGGTTGCCGATATTGGGGCCGGATCGGGGTATTTTTCAACGCGCTTTGCGCGAGGGGTGGGGAAGAGGGGCAAGGTCTTCGCCGTTGACATCGATCCCGGGCTGATCCGGCATCTTCGGGAACGGGCCTCGCAAGAGCAGTTAGAGAACATGGAGGCGGTACCGGCGGCGCCCGACGACCCGAAACTTGAGGCGGATTCGGTGGATCTCGTTTTCGTCTGCAATGTGTTGCACCACGTCGAGAACCGGGCGACCTACTACAAGAAACTGGCGGCGGCCTTGCGGCCCGGCGGACGTTTGGCCGTGGTCGACTTTTTCAAGCGTGAATTGCCCGTCGGCCCCGGCGTCGAGATGAAGATCTCGCGCGAAGCTATGATCGGGGAGTTGCGCGACGCGGGTTTTCGGCTCGGGCAGGAGTTCGATTTCTTGCCGCACCAGTATTTCCTGGTGTTTGAGGCAGGCCCGCGTTAAGGCGAAACGTCGGGACGCGCGGGGATGACCGCGAGGGTTCCGAATTTCATTGGCGAGGGAATTACGGTGTTGCAAAATCGATTAGGTCGGTTTTCGGTCGCGACTTGCGCCGCGTTGGCGTGCTTGTTGCCGGGGTGGACGGGTTGTGGAACGGAAGGCGAGCCCGACGAGTCGGCCGCGTTTGAGCCGGTCTTTGCGGCCCGGCGAAAGGTGATCCAGCCCGCCGAGTTTCCCGTCGGCGGTCCTTTCAGCCCCGGCATTTTGGCCGGAGACACGCTCTATCTCGCGGGACAAGTGGGGCGCGACCCCAAGACGCGGGAGACGCCCGAGGCGATCGAGGACCAGACCCGAGTCGCGATGGAAAACGTCGGGCGAATCCTCGCCGCCGCCGAACTGGATTTCCGTCATCTCGTCAAATGCCATGTCCTTCTCGACGACATGGACAATTACAAGCCGATGAACGATACGTATGCCGGCTTCTTCCCGGCCGATTACTATCCGGCGCGCACGACGCTGGAAATCGCCGGGCTGGCGGGCGATTTTCGGGTCGAGGTGAGCTGCATCGCGTTTCAGGACAAATCGCGCATCCGCGTCGTGCGTCCGCCGGAGGGGTCCATTCCGGGGGCCTTGGGGCCCTATTCCCCCGGTGTCATGGCCGGCGACACTCTGTATCTTTCCGGGCAGGGCGGGCGCGACCCGGCCGAGAATCAGCTTGCCGAATCGGTCGAGGCCCAAGCCGTTCAAGCGCTTGAAAACATCGGGCAAGTTATCGCGGCCGCAGGGCTCTCGGGCGACGACGTGGTGTACGCAAATGCCTACTATTTGGGTTGCGACAGCGCGCCGGCCGTTGACCGGGCCTTTGCCGCGGCGTTTCCAGAGGGCGTCGATTATCCGCGCTCGCGAATTTGCTTGCCGCGCTTGCCGGGAGGCATCGCGACTGAGATCACTTTGTTCGCCGGACGCGGTGACGGCGAGGCCGTCTATCTTGCGACTCGCTCGGCCCCGGAGGCGGGCGGCGACATCGCATCCCAGATGAGCGCAACTCTGGAGAAATTGGGAGAGGACTTAAGCCAAGCCGGGATCGGTTTCGAGCATGTCGTCAACGCCAATGTCTACTTGCGCAACGTCGAAGACTTCCAAGGGATGAACGGCGAGTTTCGGAAGGTGTTTGCCGAGAGCCCGCCGGCGCGAACGACCGTGGCGACGCTGCAGCCCGAGCAGGAGCAGCTCGTCTTGGTCGAGGTCGCGTTGATTGCCGTTCCATGAGCTGTGAACCGGGCCGGGTAAGCATCCTCGAATTTCGAATAGGGATTGCCAGGGGTTCGGACCGAGGCTTGGAATTGCGCCTTGCACCGGCTAGCGAACTGCCTCCCAGGCTAGGTGCTCAAGCTCGGGCGAGAGGAGTTTTTCCCAAGCCAACCGTACCGCGGCCGGGGACCCCGGCATCGAAACGACTACCATGCCGCGATAAAGGCCCGCCGTTGCGCGAGACATCATCGCGGCCGGGCCGATTTCTTCAAAGCTGAGCAAGCGGAACAACTCTCCGAACCCCGGCAAGGTCTTTTCGAGTTTCGCGTTGAGCACGTCGAAGGTCGTGTCGCGTCGGGAGATCCCGGTGCCGCCGTTGAAGAGAACGACCTGCGCGGCGCCCGTCGCTAACTCGTCCAGAACCGCTTCGAGTCGGTCCGGTTCGTCGGCGAGAATGCGGGCCGAGTGGAGGAGGTGGCCGGCCGCGCTGATTTGCTCGCAAAGGTAGTTGCCGCTCTTATCGGTTTCGCGCGTGCGGGTGTCGCTGACGGTCACCACGGCGACGCTGACGGGCCCGCTCCGTGAGGCTTTTTCCTTGTGCTGCTTGGCTGTGGGGGACGGCATGGCCCGGTGAGTCACATTGTAACGGTCGTTGCGGAGTGACGCCAAAGGAGGCGGATCTTCCTTTTGCTAGCATGACGGCTATGCAGTTGATGCGCGCGGTGGCCGCCGGCGTTCACGAGATTCAGAAGTTCCTTCCCCAGCTTTGGGGGATGGCGCGTGAACTGTTTCACGAAATCATGGGCTTCGTCTTCTTTGCCCTGACACTGTTCTTTGTCTTCGGCGGCCAAGGGCTGATTCGCAGCTACCAGGCGCTCGACAGCGACCCGGATGCCGGGGCGCGCTTGGTCCTGGTCGGTCTGTTCGTTTTGATATTCGGAGGATTCGGCGTCTCCTCGTTCCGGCGCGCGCGGCGTATCGCCAAAAGCAGAAAGTAGGCCGGGCTGTCTTGAGTTCCCCCCCCGACAAGCCGACCGAGAACGGAGCGTTCGAAGCCTCCGGCGAGACCGGCGCCGAGCGCCCCGGCGAATTTCCCTACACACGCGGACTCCACTCCGGCATGTATCGCGACCGGCTGTGGACCATGCGCCAATACGCCGGCTTCGGCGACGCGGAGGAATCGAACCGGCGGTACCGCTACCTGCTTTCCCAGGGCATCACGGGGCTTTCGGTCGCCTTCGATCTGCCAACGCAGATGGGCTACGACTCCGATCATTCCCTGGCGCTCGGCGAGGTTGGTAAGGCGGGCGTCCCTATCTCGACCGTCGACGACATGGAGCGGCTTTTCGAAGGCATTCCCTTTGCCGAGGTTTCGACCTCGATGACGATCAATTCCACGGCGATGATCGTTTTGGCTGCGTATATCCAAGCGGCTCGACGGCGGGGCGTGGATGCCGGGCAATTGCGGGGCACGGTTCAGAACGACATTCTCAAGGAATACATCGCCCGCGGGACGTACATCTATCCGCCCAAGGCCTCGATGCGGATCGTCACCGATCTTTTCCGCTGGGCCGGCGAACACGCTCCGAAATGGAACGTCATTTCAGTCAGCGGGTATCACATGCGGGAGGCCGGAGCGACGGCGGTGCAGGAGCTGGCTTTCACGCTGGGCAATACCATTGCCTACGTCGAGGCCGCTTTGGGCGCGGGGCTCGAAATTGACGAGTTCGCGCCGCGGCTCTCTTTCTTTTTTAGCGCGGACACGAATTTCCTCGAAGAGATCGCCAAATTCCGCGCCGCGCGCCGCCTGTATGCGCGGCTGATGAAAGAGCGCTTCGGGGCGCGAGCGCCGCGCTCGATGCAAATGCGTTTTCACGTGCAGACGGCCGGATCGAGCTTGACGGCGCAACAGCCTCAGGTGAATGTCGTTCGCACAGCGCTGCAAGCTTTGTCGGCGGTGCTGGGGGGCGCGCAGTCGCTCCACACCAACTCGCTCGACGAAGCCCTGGCCTTGCCCACCGAGGACGCGGCACGGCTCGCCCTCAGGACCCAGCAAGTACTCGCGCACGAGATCGGTGTCGTCAACACGGCCGACCCGTTGGGCGGCGCCGCTGAGATCGAGCGGATGACCGACGAAGTTGAGCAGGAGGCTCGCGCGTATCTCGATCGTATCGACACGCTCGGGGGGATGGTCGCGGCTATCGAGCAGGGCTTCGTACAACAGGAAATCCAGCAAACAGCCTATGAGTTTCAGAAACGGGTCGAGTCGGGTGAGCGGGTTGTTGTCGGAGTCAATCGTTACCAGGTCGAGGAGGAAGCGGCGGCGGTAATTTTGCGCCTGGACCCGGCGCGTGAACGCCTCCTGATCGAAAGGCTTGAACAGTTCAGAAATTCGCGGAATGGAGAACTTGCGGGCGAGGCCTTGAATCGTGTCCGGGACGCCGCCGCGGCGTCGAAAAACCTTATGCCGCCTGTTCTAGATGCCCTCGAGGCGCGGGCGACCTTGGGTGAGATCGCCGACGCATTGCGGACAGTTTTCGGCGTCTACCGGGAACAGGTCCGTATTTGAAAGTGGCGCGCCGGGCCGGCAAGCCCGCATTTCTCACCGCCTGACGAGCAAAGCACACGATAGGCCCGCCATTACTTCGTTGCGCTTGCTCGCCGTGCTCACCGTACTGTTCAAGTACGCCTCCGCTCGTCAAGCGGCGCGCGCCTCGTACTGACGGGCCTCTCATGCACTTTGCCTCGCCACGCGATGAGAAAAGCGGGCTAGGTCCGAGGCCGGTCCCCCACGCCGCCCACGCCGCCCTGGCGTGGCCATCGTTCAGTTTTGATTCGATAGAATCGTGAGTTGGCGGCGTCGGGCGATTCAGCGCGGCGTTCCGTAGTCGAAAAACTCTTATGAAATCCCTGCAGCTTGTAGCTCCCCGAACCATCGAAGCGCGCGACATGGCGGATCCGCCCGACCCGGGGGCTGATGAGGTGCTCGTGCGTGTGCGCGCGGTAGGCGTCTGTGGTTCGGACATGCACTTTTATTCCGAAGGTGGCATTGCCGGTTTCGACGCCGAGTATCCGATGGTGTTGGGACACGAACCGGCCGGGGAAATCGTCGAAGTCGGCTCCGGCGTCGAAAACCTACACGCGGGTATGCGTGTTGCTGTCGAGCCGACAATTAGTTGCGGTCGATGCGAGGGCTGCCGAGCGGGACGCCACAACTTATGTGATGCCTCGGTCTTCATGGGAGGACTGCAGATCCCGGGTTCGTTGCGCGAATACGCCGTCGTTCCGGCGCGCAATGTCGCGGTGGTGTCCGACGAGTTAAGCTTCACCGACGCCACCGTCGTCGAGCCGTTGGCCATCCTGTTGCATACGCTCGAACTGGTCAAACTGCAACTGGGAGAAACCGTCGCCGTCATGGGCGCGGGTCCGATCGGCCTGCTTGCGGTTGCGGTGGCAAGGTTATCCGGGGCGTCGTCGATCACCGTCGCTGATCGTATCCCGGAGCGTCTCGAACTGGCCAAGCAGTTCGGCGCGGATGCCGTTGTGGACTTCACGAAGGATTCGGTTGGGGACGCCGTTCTGGACATGACCGGCGGCAAAGGGGCGCACGTCGTGGTGGATGCCGCCGCCAGAGCGGAGTCGGTTCGTAACGCTATAGCCTCGGCGCGCAACGGCGCCAGGGTAGCCGTCATCGGCATCCCGTTGCAACAGGAGGTCGGTGTCTCATTCTGGGAAGCGATGGGCAAGGAACTCACTTTCTACATCCAGAAGCGCTCGAACAACAACGACCACCAGGCGATCGATATGCTCGAAGGCGGCTTGATCGATACGCGAGCGTTCGTGACCCATTCTTTCCCCTTCGAACAAGGCGACAAGGCGTTTCAAACCGTCGCCGAATACGCCGACGGCGTCGCCAAGGCGGCCATCGAGCTGTAGCTCGTGACCGCCTGTAAACGCCCTCCCACGGGCGCGGCGTTTTCGTGCCGGCCAAGCTCAACGTCTCGACGAGCAGGCCGGTTGTACGGACAGGCAGTGATCCGGGCCGCGATATATTAGGAGAGATGCTGTGTCGGTTGGTAGCTGGGTGCTTGTGGGCGGCGTTTGCCGTCGCTGTGCCGGCGGGCGCCGCGTTGCCGACTCCCGAATCCCATTTCGGCTTCCGCATGGGCGCCGATCGCGAGTTGGTGGAATGGCGCCAAGTCGTCGACTACTACCGGCTCATCGCCAAAGCCGACAGCCGCGTCCGAGTGGATGAACTGGGCACGACGACCGAAGGGCGTCCTTTTCTTCTCGTTACGGTGGCTGATCCGCGGACTCTGGCCGATTTGGAGCGCTACCGGAGCATTCAGCGCCGATTGGCCGATCCACGAAAGACGTCCCAACAACAGGCTGAAGCGTTGATCGCGGAGGGCAAGACGGTTGTTCTTATCACTTGCTCGATCCACTCGAACGAGGTGGCGTCGACCCACACCGCGATTGAGTTTGTCCATAAGCTGCTGACCCAAGACAGCCCCCGTCATCGCACGATCCTCCGCAACACGATTTTCCTGCTGATCCCCTCACTGAACCCGGATGGCGTAGACAAAGTCGCGGCGTGGTACCGCCGTTTTGTCGGTACCCGTTACGAGGGCGCACCCTTGGCCGAGCTGTATCACAAGTACACGGGCCACGATAACAACCGCGATTGGTACATGTTCACGCAGAAAGAGACGCGGCTGACGGTCGAACAGGTTCATAACGTCTGGAAGCCGCAGATCGTGTATGACGTTCACCAGATGGGCAGTCGCGGCGCCCGTATGTTTTTGCCTCCGTGGATGGATCCGATCGATCCCAACATCGACTCACTGATTGTCCAGCAAGTGAACCAACTGGGAAGTGCCGTGGCGGTGGACCTGACCGCCGCGGGCAAGAAGGGCGTCGTCATCAACGGGATCTACGATTACTTCGCTCCCGCCCGCCACTACCAGAGCTATCACGGCGGGTTGCGCTTGCTCAGTGAGAGCGCGGGTGTGCGGTTCGCGACGCCGATCAAGGTCCCCTTCTCGTCGCTGGAGATACGCGGGCGCGGCTACAGCGCCAAGACCCGCACGTGGAACTTTCTCGAGCCGTGGCCCGGGGGCGAATGGAAGCTTCGCGACATCGTGGACTATCAGCTCATCACCTTTGAGTCATGTCTCTACCAGGCGGCGCTGCAACGAGAGGACCTGCTGCGGAACTTTTATCGTATCCACAGTCGCGCCGTGGGCCGACAGACTCCCTGGGGTTTCGTTGTTCCGCGCGAGCAGCACGACCGGAACGCCGCGCGGCGAATGCTGGAAACCTTGACGTTCGGACAGGTGGAGGTCGAACAGGCCGCCGAAGAGTTTCGGACCACCGTCGGTTTGTTCAATGAGGGCGACTATGTCATTCGTCTGGCGCAACCCTATGGGGCTTTCGCCAAGACCCTGCTCGAAAGCCGGCAATACCCCGATTTACGGGAGTATCCCGACGGCCCGCTGCGGCGTCCCTACGACGTAACAGCTCACTCGCTGCCGTTGTTGCTGGGCGTCGAGACGGTGGAGCTGAAACAACCCTTGGACATTGAGTTGCGACCGGCCGGAGAGTTCGACTGGGACGGCCATGTGGAAGAAGCCGAGTTCCTTTCCCTTTCGCCCGCCGTAAGCAACGCGTGGAAAGCGGTCAACCGCCTTCTCGCCGGCAACGCCGTCGTCGAGCGAGATCGCAGGACGGGAGAGTTTTTGATTCCACTTTCCGGGACGGCTGTCGAGATGATTCCGCGGTTGGCGGCCGAGCTTGACATCAGCTTTTCCGCGCCGGTGTCGGGCCCGGGCGGTCAACGACGAAGGTTGCGACGCCCGCGTATCGCCTTATACCGGGGTCAAGTGCCGATGATGGACGAGGGTTGGACCCGCTGGGTACTCGACCAATACGAGTTCGCTTATGACAATATCGGCAACGAGCGCATCCAAGCCGGTGACCTCGGAGCCGACTACGATGTGATCATCTTGCCGGATGCCGAACCCAGCGTTTTACACGCGGGTTACATCAAGGGCGCGCTTTATAACGGAGTCGAAGCCCCGCCGGACTACACCGGAGGTATTGAAAACGTCGGCGCCGCCTCTCTGCGCCGTTTTTTGATCGGTGGAGGAACTGTCTTGGCGCTGAACAACGCATCGAGCTATGCGATCGAGCGGCTCGAAGCTCCGGTGCGGAACATCCTGAGCGGGCTCGGAAACCAACAGTTTTACGCTCCTGGGTCTTTACTCAAAGTCCAGGTCGACACCGCCCATCCTCTGGCGCTTGGGATGAGGCCGCGCGAGGCGGTCTGGTTTGAGTCCGGACCGGCTTTTGAAACCGGCGCCGTCGCGAACAGCGGTTCACCGCGCAGCGTGCTCACCTACCCTCGGCGGGGCGTTTTGGCGTCGGGCTGGTTGTTGGGTGAGAAGTACTTGTCGAACCGTTCGGCCGTGCTCGACGTTCCGATGGGCGACGGACGATTGGTGCTATTCGGCATCCGCCCGCAGTACCGCGGCCAATCCAACGCGACGTTCAAGATGCTGTTCAACGGCCTGTTCTATTTCGGGGAGCAGGTTAGCCGCGGGCCCTGATTCGATGGACCCCGCGAGCCGTTTGCCGTGGAAAGGACCCGCCTCATTGGGAGCGGGACGAAGAGCGCTTTTCGGTTCACATGTTCGTATCGTGCAGTTCTCTGATAACCCCAATGTATGCGGGCCTGGCTGTCAAGTGAGATTCGACGCAAGCACTTCAATCTAAACGGCTACGTAGTTTTGGCGAACGACAGGTTTGCTTTTGCGCGGGAATTTCTTTCTCAGTGGAAATTAAGTTTGCCGAGCACAACCATGAGGACGACGGTGCCTGCTGCAATTGCCGCCGCCGGCAACGCCCACACCAACCAGCGGCGGCGCCGGACGCCCCTTGCGCCGCTCGGGTATCCCGGCACGCAAGTAAAGTAATTTGCCTGGCGTCGGGTCAATCGCATGCGTGCGTTGATGGCCCACCCGGAGGCCTCGAGGATCGCGCTTACTGAGTCTCGCATAATATACTGTCAATCGAGACAAAGAGAAGACTGTTTCCAGAAAGCGGTAATCAAGCGCGGTTTGCGGCGCATTCGCCGCAGCGCTTTGCGGGCGCGCTCGTCGAGTTCCCAGTAGTCCTTCGGGCAGACGTTGGGCAACTCGTGCTGCTTCCAGTACGCCCAAATGTATTCCACCGGGTTCAACTCCGGCGCATAGGGCGGCAAGTACTCCGTTGCGATGTGATCCTCGGAGAGCTGGATGAACTCCCGCACCAGGCGGCTGCGGTGCGCCGGCAGCCGGTCCCAGACGATCAGCAGTGGGCCGTCGATGTGGCGCACCAAAGCCTTCAGGAAGTCGATGACCTCCAGCTCGCCGATCGCGCCGGGATAGAGCCGGAAGTAAAAGTTGCGCAACGTCAGCCCGGCCGACACCGACAGCTTGTCCCAGTTGAAGTTGAACTCCAACACCGGTGTCTCGCCGCGCGGCGCCCAGGTGCGGCAACGATGCGGCTTCTGACTCAATCCGCTTTCGTCGATGAAGACGATCGTACGTTCTTCTTTGCGGGCTTTTTTTTAATGGCCGGCCAAGTCTTGCGCTGCCAGCCGCGGATGGCCTCTTCGTTGCGCTCCCGCGCTTTGCCGACGGGCCGTTGCGGGCTCCAACCGAGCGCCCGCAGGATCTTCCAGACATGGCCCTCGTGATAGCGCACGCCGAACTCGTCTCCGATCAGACGAGCGACCCGCGGACAGCTCCACAGCGGCGTCGGGAAGCCGTGCGCCTCGGGGCCTTCCAGCAGCAACGCCTCGAGGCGTTCGAGCTGCGCGGCGTCCAACAGCGGCTTACGGCCGGCGCGGCCGGCCTGGCGCAACCCGGCTTCGCCGTCACGCCGGTATCGTCGCAGCCACTCGCTGACGCTTTGCCGCGCGACCTTCAATCGCCTCGCTGTCTCGGACTGACTACAGCCTTGCTCGACCAACCGGATCGCTTTGAAACGGCGCTTCTCCAGGGCCTCGAAATCCCGCCGTACGCCTTTTGTATTTCCCATACATACAAAGACGTACGTACCCCAAAAAGGTGTCACTTTATTTTGCGAGACTCAATAGGTCCCGCCCGCGAAGCTTCAGATGAGCCACAAGGGAGGCAGGGACCGCGACGGCCGCCACCGCGGCCAGGACGCCGGCGAGGGTGGATTGCCAAGTAAGGCCGGCGAAGGTCTTCACAACGAATGCAGCCGAGGACCCGAGCGCGGCAAGAGCAATGCCTCCTCCCGCCAGCAGCCCGCCAATCGCTTGGCCGGAAGGAACCGACTGGACTTGCGAGGCAGGCGGTTTCTTCGCGAAAGCCGCTTGGACGCCGCTAACAGCCTCCGAGCCCGCAGCGTCGAGCTTCTCTTCCGCGGCGCCTGTGATGCTCTCGATCTTGCCCGTAACGACTCGCCCTAAGCGCTGGAAGGGCGCCATGACGGCTTCCCCTAAACTGACGGGATTCTCGACGATCCCGACCACGAAGGCGTCCATCTCCCGACCATCCACCTCATGGAAAACGCCTCGCTTGCCTACGTACAAGTTTCCCTTGCTGCCGGAGGTCACCGGAACAGCAACCTCATAGAGCTTTCCCTTCTCTTTCGATCCCACCTCCACATAGAGCACTAACATGTTGCTCGCGCGGGCGATGTTGGCGTGCTGAGAACGGTCGTGCACCTGGATGCTCAGGTTGAAGTGACGGCCGTCCATGATTAGTGTCCCAATCTCAAAAAGGGCCCGTCTTTTCGGGTTGTAGAGGTCGGGAAAGCTCACAAAGTTGTTGGCGAACGACAGTAGATAGGCCTGGTAAAGGATGACCTTCTCCAGGAGGCGGACATTGTCGAGAACGAAGGCGGTAGTCTTGCTCTGATCCATTAGCTCACGAGCGGCCCGAACCAATTGGGAGTCGTTCAGATACTCCCGCAATCTTTCAGCGCCCAGGCCCTCGACCCGGCAAGCCGGTTTCGAGTTGATCCAGTTTTCATGCGGGCTAAAGCACTCCTTTACGTGGCCCCACTGCTCTTTTGTCAGTTCCTTTTCGGCTGCGCCTTCCAGCAACGGCAGGAGAACCCCCTTTCGAAGATCCTCGAGCTGTACGGCGTAATGGGGATTGATTCGACTGTCGAAGTCCAGCATGCCGTCTGGCTGGGGGGGAGCCAGAGGAGCTCTGACCAGCAGGGATTGGACGGCGGAAGGATCGCCAAAATCGACTTCCTCCAGGTGTGAGATGCCTGCCGGCATCTGCTCGCCGACACGGCGATCCAGGAGGAGGGTCTGGCAGAGTACGAAGTATTCATCGATCTTGATCCGTAGGGAGGAGAACAGGGAGTAGGCGGAGGAGGTTGTCTCGCCCAAAGGCATGACGGGGGAGAAGGGTTCCCCATCAACCCGCTCGGCCTTTGCCAGCCAGCAGAGGAACGACTCGGTCTCGGTTAGAAATTCATCCAGATACTTCCGGCTTACTCCCTTGGAACCACTGGGATGTGAGTCGCCGCCGACAGTGGCAAGGATGTCGCTCAGAAACCGGCGGAGCGCGGCAGCGTCGTCACCCTGTGAGGCCTCGGGCAAGACAATCCCCGCCTCGCTGACCGCCCGGCCCTCCTCCTCCTTCTTAATCCGCCTCACTTGATCGAGGGTAATCCGGGACTTTTCGGTGGAGTCGAGACGCGTCAGGATCTTGATCGCGGTCTCGACTATGCGCCGGCCCTCGTCGCTCTGATTACGAATCGCAGCCAACACCAGGGCGGTGTTGCCGGCGTTGGTGCCGGCATAGTCTTTCAGTTGTTCAAAGAGCCAGGAAATCGCTTGGCGAAGCTCGGAGCATCCTATGCGCCCGTCATGGTCGGTGTCCACAAGCTCGAGGAAGACGGGGTCAACGTTGATGGCCGCGATCGGAGCGCTCGTAGCGACCCAGTGGGCTTCATCCAGTTCGCCTACACGACGTAAGTCCCCGGCGCTCTCGACCTTGAGCTGAAGCGTGCCGCCAAAATACTGGAAGCGGAAGCGACCCCCACGATTCTCGTCGGTAAGACCGTCCTTTGCGCCCCATGCCATATCAGGGACATTATAGTGAGATGTCCAGGTCTAGAGGGGTTGTGGTTCGCCAAAACTACGTAGCCGTTTAGACTGAAGTGCTCGCGTCGAATCTCACTTGGCGGCCGCATCTCGCCGAGCCGTCGCGTCTCGGCATAGTGCTTGGGTCTACTCGAAACCCTCGCGCCCCGGGCCCGTCGCTCGCACTCAGGGCTCTGATTCCGCGCCACAAGGTTGGGTGCGGCGACGCGGCACCGCGAACCCACCTGATTCTTTCACCGCTCCTCAATCGTAGTATTCGAGGCCCAGGTGGGTGATCAGCTCTTCGCCGGCGAGCCAGCGCAGGGTGTTTTTCATCTTCATCAACTGAATGAAGATGTCGTGCTCGGGATAGATGCTCGGAGCGATCATGGGGCTCTTAAAATAGAACGACAGCCATTCCTGGATGCCGCCCATCCCGGCTCTTTGCGCCAGATCGAGGAACAGCGCCAAGTCCAAGACCAAAGGCGCCGCCAAGATCGAGTCCCGGCACAGGAAATTGATCTTGATCTGCATCGGCACGCCCAGCCAGCCGAAGATGTCGATGTTGTCCCATCCCTCCTTGGCGTCGCCGCGCGGAGGATAGTAGTTGATCCGCACGATGTGGTCGAAGTCTTTGTAGAGGTCGGGATATTCGTCCGGTTGCAGAATCACTTCCAGCGCGCCGAGCTTGCTGACTTCCTTGGTCTTGAAGGAGTCTGGGTCGTCCAAAACCAGCCCGTCGCGATTCCCCAGAATGTTGGTCGAGAACCAGCCGTTCAGCCCCAGCAGGCGGCTCTTGAGGCCGGGCGCGATAAGGGTCTTCATGAAGGTTTGGCCGGTCTTGTAGTCCTTGCCGCAGACCGGAACGTTTTGTTGCTTCGCCAACTCCAACATGGCCGGAAAATCGAGCGTTAGATTCGGCGCGCCGTTGGCGAACGGGACGCCTGATTTCAACGCGGCATAGGCGTAGATCTGCGAAGGCGAGATCTCGGGATCGCTCTGGAGCAGCCCCTTTTCGAAAGCCTCAAGGCTTTCATGCGACTCGGTCGCTCGTTGATAGATTTCGGTGGAGCCGCACCAGATCACAACCAGCCGCGACAGGTCGTTCGCCTGCTTGAAGTCGGCGATGTCCCGCATCAACGCCTCGGCGTATTGCATCTTGTTGGCGGCGGACTTCTTGTTCTCTCCGTCAATGCGAGTGACGAAGCGATTTTCAAAAACGGCCGGCATCGGCTTGACCGACGACATCTCGCCGCTCACTTGATCCAGCAGGGCGGAATCGATGACGGCGGCGTGACGGGCGGCCTCGTAGGCGTTGCTTTCGTAGATGTCCCAACCGCCGAAGACCAGGTTGTCGAGGCCGGCGAGCGGGGTCATCTCGCGGATGAGCGGGTTGCGGGCGTCAGTCCTCTTGCCGAGGCGAATGTGGCCGAGCTGACTCAGAGAACCGACCGGTTGCGCCAACCCTTTCTTGATGAGCTCGACGCCGCCGATGAACGTCGTGGCGACCGCGCCCATGCCCGGCAAAAGCACGCCAAGCTTACCCTCGGGCGGCGTGATCGTGGGGCGTTCGCGCTTGGATTGCGCGGTCCGCACCTTACGGCCGGGGGTTCGCAACAACTCGGTTTGGCGGCTGTCGGCGCGAAACCGCTTGCGCTTGACGGCGTCATGAACTTGGTCGAGCGAGAGGCCGAGCGCGGCGGCGACTTCGGCCGCGTCGCCCAGCTTAAGGTCCCTTTCGCCCTTGACGAGGCTTAGGTAGAGGTGATGGTATCCGGGGCGCACATGCCGTTCGAGCTCCCGCAGGTTGACGTGATAAAGTTGCTCAGAGGAATCAGTAGAGGAGGTCATAAGTTTTACCATCAGACAATATATATATATTATCTATAGACAGTTAGTATACAATTGTGCGTCTCTACGTCAAGTTCAGGAATGTGGGGAAACCCACGCCTGCTCAAGTCGGGGCCGGGGCTGCCCTACCCCGGCCCGAATTCGATCAGGACGGCGGTGAGGTTGTCGCGGCTGCCGGCGCGGAGGGCGGCGCGAAGGAGGCGGTCGAGTGATTTGCGGGCGTTGCCGCGGTTGGCGAGGATCTTGGCGAGATCCTCGTCGGAGAGTGGACCGTGCACGCCGTCGGTGGTCATCAGGGCACGGTCTCCGGGTTCGAGCGAGGTCTTCGCGGTATGGACCAAGATGTCTTCCGACGAGCCGAGCGCCATCGTCAGCACCCGGCCGATGTCGTCGTCGAGTTCAGCGGCGGTGGGGCGCCAAGCGGCTTCGTTTCCGAGCGTGTGGTCGTGGGAGAGCTGAGTTAGTTTCCCGTCGCGCCACCAATAAAGACGGCTGTCGCCGACGTTCGCAATATGCAGAGTGTCCGAGTCCCACACGCAGGCGACCGCGGTTGAGGCCATGCCGTCGCACTTTTCGGCAGTCGCGGCGCGTTCGCGGACGACGTCGTTGGCGCGCCGAACCGCCTCGCGTAACCGCTGTTCGGGCGGTAGGTCTTCCTCCGGCGATCGAAGATAGTCGAGGATCGTGCCGGCGGTTGCCTGGGAAGCTTCCTCGCCGCAGGGCGCTCCGCCCATGCCGTCAGCGATGACGGCGGCGGAGAGTTCCGCGTCGGCCAGCCAGCAGTCTTCATTCTTTGAACGAATCGGGCCGGTCTCACTCTTGCCCGCGATGTCGATGGCTTTCATGGCGAATGGCGGCGGGTCGGCATCAAAAGCCGCCGGTGAACAATGCATCCCGGAGTCCCGATCCCCTCCCCAGCAACTGTTCGATCGGCCGCCGGTCGCGGTCTTTCTCGATCGTCTTGTCGTGATAGAGATGACACTGCGCGCAGCGGTCTTGCGTGGTGCCCGTGCCGGCGTGGCAGGGCACGCAATCAGTGATGCCCGGCACGAGTACGTCGCCCGTTTCGACACTCCCCGCGGCGTCGCGGTGACAGGACGAACAGTCCACCGCTCGATGCGCCCGGTGGCTGAAGCGGGCGTGATCGAACCATGCCTCGCCCGACGGCGCCCCCTCGACGTAGCGCCCCGCGATCGGGTTGACCGGCTTGACCTGCGGCACGCCGTCTTGGCGGTCAGCGTACTCGTGGCAATAGACGCACTTTCGATCGAAAAGGAATTGCGAGGAGCGGTCTGTAACGTTGGCAAGCCAGATCTCGGGATTGCGTTGCGGTTCGGCGCCGCGCTCGATCGGCGTATCGACAACACTCGGCCGAGAGGCCAACAGGTCGCGATAGGACGCTTCGATGAAATCGCGAGTGGCCGCGGCGTCGCGTGCATGCGGAGCGGGCCGCGCGCTCTCGCCCTGAAGCTGCAAGACGTCGAATTGCAATTCCTGCTCGTGGCAACTCAGGCAATGCTTTTCGAAGTTCACCGCCAGCAGATCACCGGTCGACGAGGTGCGATCCGTCTCATGGCAGTCGCTGCACTGCATGGGCAACTCGATGTTTCGAATCTTCTTGGGCTCCCCCGGCATGTGAACCGCGTGGTTGAGCCTTAGCGGGCGCGTATCGGTCTTGTCGGGTCGGGGAAAGTCCGGATGTTCGTCTTGGTGAAAAAGGGTGATGGAGGCGGCGACCGAGGTGGTCCGGACCCCGACCGCATTCAAGTCTTCATGACAACGCGTGCAATTGCCGTCCCGAACGAACGCCAACAGCGCGTCTCCTTGGTGCTCGACGTGACAAGCGGCGCAACGGGCTTCGGCAAGGTTTCCAGACGCCCCGACATCCGTACTCACGTGAGCGGGGCCGTCGTGGCAACGCAGGCAAGCCTGATCGGCGACGGCCGAGAAGGGTTCGCTGTGGCACAGCGAACAATCCTGCTCGAAGATGGCATGGGCCTTTGAAACCGGGCCGTTCGAAAAGGCGCGCTCTTCTCCGCCGACCGGCAGAAAGAACGGAACGATGCCCGCCGTGGCGACAAGCGGCGCCCAGACGACGGGCCTCCGTTTCCAACGTCGAAACGGACTCGGCCGCAGAAAATACAGCAGCTCGATTCGTTGCGCCAGGCTCTTGGTATCGAGCACGCGGCGCTCGTAGGCGAGCGGTTTTTCTTCTTTCGCCATGTCTGCTCAAGCACCGGACGCGCCGTCACGCCCGCTTCGCATCCCCTCAATACCGCAGCGACGCCACGGCGTGCACCAAAATCAACACTAAGAAAGCAAACGACAGCGGCACATGCACATACAGCCAGCCGTGCAACCAGTGATGCATACTCCGCTGGACAGCCAATTGCCGCCGCTCTTCGCAAATTGCTTCGACGTCTTCGAGTACTTCATGCGCCGCCACGGGAAGGATCGTCCTTAGGTGACGAAAGTAGCCCGCCACTCTCTCCGTCGTGGCGAACAACTTTCCGGAAAACGGCTCCGGTTCGGGATAGAGAAACGGCCGAATCTCCCGCAGGTAGTGAACCCGCAAACTGTGCGTTGCCGGGTCGTCGACCTCGATTTGCGGTTTTTCCTTCCTCTGTTGGTCCACGGCCGCGACTTTCTCGCCCGCGCTCTTGCGCTGTACCTTGTCGAAATAGTATTTCCGCCCGCCCGCCATCACG
This sequence comes from Bryobacterales bacterium, assembly GCA_965238125.1. Taxonomy (GTDB): domain Bacteria; phylum Acidobacteriota; class Terriglobia; order Bryobacterales; family UBA6623; genus UBA6623. Next base: position 5,002,984 of record OZ250179.1, read on the forward strand.
ACTTCTTCTTCCGGCTCGCGCTCGACGCCCAGGTCCGCCGTGACGAACTCCACCCGCTCGTCGGCCTCGAAGCGCAACTGTTGAATCACGTCGGGGATCTGCTCATAGACCGTCTCCCGCGGGACCAGTTCCATCATGCGGCGCGGCAGGAAGTTCTGTAGCGCCACGCCCAATACGCCGCTGACGAGAATCACTGTGAACAGCGTCATCAGCACGGCCGCCAACCCCTCGCCCCACTGGAATCCCGTATGAAATAGGATCAACAGGAAACTCACGAACCCCAGCCAAAGATGCCCCTTGAGCCAAGTCGAAACGCGCCCGATCGGCGACGCCGGATACCTCTTGCGCAACGACAGCAAGCATTCGAAAATGATCAACCCCGTACCCGCAAACGCGAAGAAGAGCCCGGCCCAGGAGCCCCCCGCGGGGGCGTTGACCGCCGTCAAGGCGTAGGCGGCGTAAAGGACTCCTCCGACCGCAGCGGCAATCGCCGAACCGGCAACCCAACGAACATGCGTCTGATCAATCAACATGACGCGATACGGTCTCAGGGGTCAAGAATGGGGACAGTTTCGTTCTATGAATCCGCAGTTTCATAGTATCGCCATGAAAATGGGTACCAGGGGGCCTCCCGTCGCCCCTCCAGGGCTCTCCCGGGTGGGGGTTCTACCCAGGGTTCCGCCTTCGGCTCCACCCTGGGCTATATTCCTGTCGCCGCTTCGCGGCTAAAAGTGTTTGCGATCGCCGGGTCTAAACGTCATGCACAATACTCTCGAAGGCTATTTTCCGGCACAGTCCACTTCGCGCCGAGTAGGTTGTTGATTCAAGAGAACCGATTCGACCGGCGCTCGGTACAGTCCCCAATTTTTTCACAGCCCCTACGAACCCGGCGACCATAAGAACTCCATTTCCATCTTGCCGATGCGAATCACGTCTCCGGGACGCAACTCGATCCCGCCTTCGACGCGATTGCCGTTCACGAATGTCCCGTTCGTCGAACCAAGGTCACGCAGGAGGAAGCGCTTTTCGCTACCCTCGATCACGCAATGTTGGCGCGAGGCCATCTCCTCTTCGGTCAGCCGGTAGTCGTTTTCCGGCCCGCGCCCGAAACTGGTGTTGGGAAACCGCAATTGCAGCATGCGGCCGGGCCGCGGCCCCGAGCGAACCCGCAAACGCGGCAGCAAGGCCGACAGATCGGCGATGTTTGTCAGCAGAATCGTCTCGGTCATCGGCGCGGCTTGTTCGGCTTGCTGCACCGGTCGGTCGGTCACCGCCAACTGCATGCCCGCCAGGTCGTGCGCAAAGAACTCCTTGGGGTCGACCCGCATCGCCGCCTCGTGCGGGCAGGCGCGGACGCAGTTCGGCTCGTCGTAATCGACACACAGATCGCAAGTTGTCGCCTTGGGAACCGGCTGGGCCTTCTGCTTCCCGGTCGATGACTGCCCGTCGATTTGCACCAAGCCCGAGATCGGCACGATGTTGATGTTGCCGTAGGGGCAATCGACGGCGCAGTTGCCGCAGCCGATACACCAGTCCTCGATGACGATATCGAGTGAATCCTTGCGGCGAATCGACCCCACCGGGCAACGCGTCATGCAAACCGGGTCCATGCAGGCGCGGCAACTGGTCGGCACGAGATATTTGTCAAACCGCAGGCCCTCGCGAATCAACCGCGTCACGCCGTCTTCGTGGGTCGCGATGCAGGCATCGACACATTCGTCGCAGCGGGTGCAGCACTCGAGATCGAACATCAATAGGTTCTGCCCTTGCACGAGTTCCTGCGTCAGAAAGTCGTTGAGCGAAACGGTTTGCAACCGGCTCATCAACCCGGCATTCATCTGCCGGCGCTGTTGGGCTTCGGCTTCGACGGCGGTGGCCGCGGCGGGGAACTTAGCGAGCATTTGCGCGAAGTCTTCGGCCGTGATGCGAACAAGCTGCACGAAATCCATCGCGGTGCAAGTGGCGGTGCGATAGCCGGTTTGGTCGCGGTCTTCGACGATCTCGAACGTCGTACCGCCGGCGACGAACGACTCTCCCGGTGTCGCCACGAAGGACCCCGCGGGCTGCATGCGGTAAGTGATCGGGTTCTTGCCGCCCGGCAGTTGCTCGACTTTGACCTTGCGGCCGTCCACACGAACCGAGAAATGCTCGCGCGAAATGTACCTGTCCCAGGAAGTTTCGAGTGACCGCTCCCCGGAGGGCGCGCGGCCGCAGGTCAGGGGTTGGGAGGACAAAACGGCCTCGGCGAATTCCCCCGCATTCTTCCCCCTCGCGCGGATGCGAAACGCCGGCGGCAGCAGTCCGATCTCCCCGAAATAAGACCCGCGCGAAAGATAGTTCAGCACCAGCTCGCCGCCCGCGAACGTTTGCGACACCTTCACGAAGCCGAGGCGAATCAGATAAAACACGTCGGCCGCTTCGCCCTGCCGGCAAATCTCCTGCCCGGGCTGAACATCGACCAACTCCACGCGTTGGCGCAGGTATTCGATGAAATCGCGATCCACTTCGGCGAACATCGGCACCGAGCGCAGATGAGTCTCCAGCGCTCGATCGCGGTAGTTGTCGGCGAGCTTTTGCTTGAAGGCTTTCGAGTTGTAGAGGACGTTGTTCAAGATGTGCGGCAACATCTCGAAGACCACGACGTCTGACTTGGCCCGTACCGAGGCCGAGCGCGGATAGAACTTGGCCCGCTTCACGCGGTCCTGCTTGAGCGCGGCGAGCGCGGCCAGCTCGCCGATCAGCTCGCCCGCGCCCAATGTGGCGATCGGGTCGTCGAGCGCTAAATCGACCGAGCCGTCGACGGGGACGTACTTACGCGGAGACTTCTCCCGCTCCCGCTGGGCCGGTGCGCCTTTGACGTATTGGGTGAGTTTCCCGAGAGGCCCGAACCAGCCACGGCGTTTCTTGTTTTCGACAGCCACGATGGGGCTCTTGAGGAAGACTTCGACTTCGCCCGAGAGCATGTAGCAGGCCGTGGTGCCGTGCTCGCCTTCGTGGAAGATGAACTCGCCGGCGCGGTAGATTTTTTTCGCGATCGCGCCGGGAAACTTGCCCCAGATTTGGGGGCGAATGTCGGCGAAGTCGGGAACCTGAGCCAGCTCTTCGGCGCTGACCGGCATGCCGCCGAGATCGGCTTCGAGGATGACTTGTTTCGCGATGAACAGAGGAGAGTTGTCCGGCCTCGCGGGGCCACGGAAGACTGGTTCCGTGTTGTCCGGTTCGCTCGTTTACCAGTATCCCAGTTACCAGGTGTTGAGTTCATCACCCGCTGTCGCCGTGTCGCGCACGAGGCGGCGACGGCGGGTGATGGGGCGTTGGATGAGCAGGCGGGTGATGGGGCGAAAAGTCATCGCTTCCGTGCCCGGCCGGGCTTGTGAACGTCTCTCCGGCCAGCCCCGGTGTCGCTGGGTTCCGAGCATGCCCGAGCCTACTCGAACCGGGGCTGAACGCCCCGCGCCATGTGGTTCCAAGATGTTGATACCTCATAGGGTACCTTCATCTTGGGTTCGTTTCGCAAAAATGGTTTGGGCCGCGTTGGGATGCCGGCGGGGTAGGTCGCCTGTGGGGCGCCTGGCGGGAGCCGGGGCCGTGGGTACCGAAGCCGGTTTCAGCAAAGGGGGCTGTCGATGAGGTCTTGACTTGCAGACTCGGGTTCTACCTGGGGTTCCGCCGTCGGCTCCACCCCAGGCTATGTTCCGGCCGCCGCTTCGCGGCTCTGGGAGTCAAAAGAAGTAGGAATTGACTTGGTTGTCGGCGAAGACCAGGGTGACTTCGGGAAAGATGCGATCGTCTCGAGCTACCTCGATCGAGTAGTTCCAGTAGACGCCTTCGGTCTGCTCGGTGATTCGGTCCGGGGCGCCCAAAGCTGCCTGCACATCTTCGGATGAACGCCGCCAGACCAGCTCTGTAAAATCACTTTCCTCGAAAACCTTCGCCTCGCAACACAACTCGACGTCAATACTGACGCCTGTCGCGCCGCCGCCTGAACGACACTCGACCACGCGGGCCTCGAGCACTCGCCGCTCCCTTCCGGCTCGAGGAGTCGCGGCCTTGCACGCCTTGCGGTAGTGCATGCTTCCCAACGCGGCCTCGGCCTCGGAGCGAATCGCGTCGCAGCTTTCCGCTTCCGGGTAGTGCAAGTCGCCGACGCGCGTGGGGGTATACCGAATCGAGCACTTCGGTCCCGTGCCCCGCACGACGCTCTCGGGTTCAACCGCTTGCGCGACGCCTTCCCCACAACAAACCTCGACATCGAGGAACACGCCGCGGCCCTGGGTAGTTCGGCATTCGGTGACTCGCGCCGACACGACGCTCGGCGGCACCGGCGCGTCAGGATCGGCCGCCCGGCAGGCCTTGCGATAGTGCCCGTTGTCGAGCCGGCCTTGCGCTTGGATGGTCGGGGCTCGACAGTCGGACTCGGGGTAGTTGAGATCGGTCACCGCGGCGACGGTGTTCGTTGGCGGACAGGGGGGAGGCGGCGGGACGGGCTCGAGGTCGGTCGATTCACCGCACCCGTGCAACGCGATGAAAGGGAGTAGCGCGAACCAAGCCGGGATGGGCGTCTTGATTCGCGGAAGTTTCAGAACATCTCTCAAGGCGTGGGAACGCGAACTTCCGCGCCGGACGGCTCGGCGTCGACCGGAGCCGCTTGCGTCGGCGCGGGACTTCTCCAAGCTCGCAGCTCTTTCGCCAGAGCCCAGGCGACACCGGCATTTTGACCGAACGCCTTGAACCATTGAAAGCGACTGACCTGCGGAAAGTAGATCCCTCGAAACGCAATGCGCGCCAGGAGGTGGGTGATCCGCTCTCCGATGGGTTTATCCGCCAAGTAGTCGATAGCTTCACTATTCCTCTCGGGGCTATAGGAAGAATGCCAGGCGATGTCGACCTCGTCGCGAGCCTCGGTGATCGACATCTTCAGGGGCTTGTGACACATCACGAAGGGAGCGAACTCCATCCAATGCTTGGGCCGATGGAGACGTCCCGCCGCCAGCAAGCGATCATAGAGCGGCGTTGCCGGGAAGGGCGTTAGCTGGCCAAATACGGGCAGCCCGGGAGGCCACTCGCGGATTTTCTCCAACGTCCGCTCCGCCACGCCGGTAGTGTCGTTGTCCATACCAAAAATGAACGACGTGATGGCGTAAATATTCCGCTCCGCCAAGCTTTCCAGCACGGGTTGATAGGTTTCGGGCTTGTTGAAGCTCTTGTTGACGTCCTTGAGATTGTCGCTGTCGATCGACTCCATGCCGATAAAGATCCACTTGCCACCGGCTTCCTGGATCAAGTCGACGAGCTCGATATCTTGCAGCAGATTGGCGCTTATCTGCGCTATCCACGGCATGACGGCATCGGCGGCGATGATGGCGCGCAGCAGCGACTTGGTTCGCACGCGGTTGATCGCGAAGTTGTCGTCCACGAAGAAGATGGCCGCCTGCCCGCGCTCTTCGCGAGCGCGGCGCTTGACCTGGAGCATCTCGTTGACCACGCTCTCATTGGAGCGGAAGCGCAGCGAGTCGCCGAAAAAGCCCGTCACGGTGCAAAACTCGCAGCCGTAGGGACAGCCGCGGCCCGATTCGATCGGAATCATGCGGAAAGAGCCCCACCCGCCGGCGAGTTTGCTCAGCCGCGAGCGCAACATCTTGGGAACCATATTAAACTGGTCGAGGTCGAGGTCGGTCCAGCCGATGTCGGGGTAATCGTCCAAGCTGGGCTTCACCTCTTCGCCCTTGGCGTCGACCGGCTCGTAGAGTTCCTTGAGGCAACCGTTGGCGGCGTCCTCGACGATTTGCGGCCAGGTGTTATCGGCCTCGCCAACGGCGATGGCGTCGGCGTAGCGCTTGCCGCCGTCGCGGCCGAGCGGTTCGTCGGGAACCTCGGTGACATGCGGCCCGCCCATCACGACCGGCACCCCGATCGCGCGGATCGCCTCGGAGAACTTATAGGCACGGGCGATCATGCGGGTCATGGCGCCGATGCCCACCAGCCCGATATCGTTTTCCCGGATGTAATCGCAGAACTGCGGCTCGGTCATCGGCCGGGCGTTGCCGTCGATGAGAAAGACCTTGTGGCCGGGCGGCGTCAGCCTCTGGAGCAAAAACATCCAGAGGTGCGGCATGAAATTCCTGGTCATGCCGTTGTCGGGGTTGTACAAAAGAATATTCATGAGTTAGCTTCGGCCGCGGGAGCAAGACCGAACAATCTCGGTCGAAGGCGGTCTCCCCCGAAGCGAGAGGCAATGCGAAAGGCTACTTCGCCTACTTTACACTATTTGCGGCCGTTGGGGACGGGTAACAGGAATCGAAGGAATCGGACGGAGGTTTTTCCCGCGGTCGCTGGCGGTGAATCGTCTTACGGCTTCAGTCCCATTCGTTCAAAGAGCTTTGGAAACCTGGGATCCGAACGCAGGCCGTCGAGCAGGGGGTCGCGCAACCACGACGCGACCAAAGACCGCTCCTCAATGGCCTCTTCGTAATACTCGATCGCCAGGTCCATCTCACCGAGTGTGGCGTAGATCAGCGCCGGCAGGGCAGGAAAGATGTACTCCGTCTCGGCGCGATCCAGCAACTCTTGAAGCAGCTTCCGCGCCTCATCCTTACGGCCCACGTACGCCAGGGCGGCGCCCCCCACCGACAGCGGGATGGGCGCTCGCCGGGAAAGTCGAAGTGCTTGTTCGACTGCGGTTCCAACCTCGCTCTTATTCCCCTTGAGCGCGTACGCCCGAGCGAGAGTCCTATAGGTCGAGGAGGTCTCGGAGTCCGCTTCCAAACGCTTTTCGCGCTTCCCGCACGCCTCGATCGTACTGTCGAGCAACTACGGAAAAATAGGCGACTTCCGCATTGATGACCGAAGAGAGCGGGTCGAGTTCCCAGGCGCGCCGAATCGAGGCCAGCGCCTCCGCCCCCTCCCCAACCGTTTGAAAGTAAAAGGCGAACCAATGGTGTGCTGTTCAGTACTCGGGGTTGAGCTCGATCGCTCGCCGAAACTCTCGCTCCGCTCCCGGCCAGTCCCACTCGTAGAGAGTCTTCATGTAGCCGAGAGTGGCGTGAGGTTCGGCAAGCGTCTCGTCAATCTCGATGGCTTGCCGCGCCGCCGCCCGGGCTCGGGGGAAAGCCTCTTCGGGACGCATCACGCCCCACCCGCCGAGCATCAGAAAGGCATCGCCGAGCCCGGCCCAGGCAAGCGCGTAGCCGGGGTCCTTGGCGACTGCTTGCTGAAAATACTCCCTGCTTCTCGCGATGCCGTCTCCGCGTCTTTGTAACTCGTAGCGGCCCTGGAGATAAAGTCGATAAGCCTCGGGGTCCGGCGTGGACGGACCGACCAGCCTCTGTCGTTCCTCTCCGGTGAGGTGCGACCGCAATTGCTCGGAGATCTCTTTCGAGATCGCCTGCTCAATCGCCAAAAAGTCCGCCGCGGGTTGCCTGTATTGGTTCCGCCAAAGGATCGCCCCGTCGTCGGCATCCACCAGCTCGGCGCTGACCGACAAGGAGTCGCCACGCTGCTCGATCCTTCCATTCAACAGGGCGCGCACTCCCAACTCCCGACCGATCTCCTGAATGTCCGTGTCCCGCCCCTTGTAGCGAAAGACCTTGTCGCGCGAAATGACCTTCAGCCCAGGGATGCCCGAAAGACCGGTAATGAGGCTCTCGCTGATCCCGTCGCTGAGGTATTCGGTTTCCGGGTCATTCGATGCATTGACAAACGGCAGAACGGCGAGCGAGTCGACGGGGCCGGCGCCTGAGAATGTATAGATGCCTATGCCCCCGGCCACGAGGGCGCCGCCGGCCGCCAGGCCGAGAACCACGCGGCGACTGACTTTCGACTTCGTCCGTTTCGCGCGCCGGCGGCGGGGAATCGCCGCCTCCTCGCCCGTCACGACCGACCGCCGCAAAGCCCGCAAGTCGACAAGGATCTCCTCGACATGCTGGTAGCGTTCGTCACGGTCCTTCGCTAGAGCTTTCTCGACGATACGGTCCAGATCGACGGGTAATCCGCTGCGAAGAGCCGTCGGCGGTTCGGGCTCGGTGTTCACTACCGCATAGGCCACGGCCGCTTCCATCTCCCCCCTAAACGGAAGCTGCCCCGTGAGCATCTCGTAGAGGACGACGCCCAGCGACCAGATGTCGGTGCGGCGGTCGGTTGGTTGCGCCTGGGCTTGCTCGGGGGACATGTAGGCGGGCGTACCCAGCGTGGTTCCGGTGTTGGTGAGCTGACTTCGATCTCCCACTTGGGCCAAGCCGAAGTCCATTACCTTGACTTCGCCGCCATCGGGAATCATCAGATTGGCGCTCTTGACGTCGCGGTGGACCACTTCAGTTTTCGTGCGCCGTTTGCAAGCCTTGGGCGGTTTGTATGGCGATGTCGAGGGCCTCTTCGAGCTTCAGCGGGCGTTGCTTGAGCTTGTCCTTGACGGTTTGGCCTTCGAGGTAGGCCATGGCGAGGAAGGTGCGTCCTTCGGCCTCGTCGATCTCATAGACCGGGCAAATGTTCGGGTGATCCAAGCGGGCGGCGGCCTGCGCCTCCCGGACGAAGCGCGCTTTGCGTTCGGGGTCTTCGATCGCGTGCGGGGCCAAGAACTTCAGCGCCACTGCCCGCTCCAGCTTGGTGTCATGGGCCTTGTAGACGACGCCCATTCCGCCTTCGCCCAGTTTCTCGGTGATGTGGTAGTGGGAGATGGTCCGGCCGACCATGTCCCATGGCGAATCGGCTGAAGACGGGGACTTGAGCAAGTCCGACGCGTCTTCCCAGGCCGGACGGTCGAGCCGGCCGCCACGCGAGACATCCTGTTCGAGCAGCGACTCGACCTCGCGTTGGAGTTCCGGGTCTCCCGCGCAAGTTTCCGCCAAGTAGGCCGCCCGCTCCTCGGGCGCCCGCGACCGAGCCGAGTGGTAGACGGCCTCCACGCGCCGCCAACGTTCCGCGTCCATACCACACTCCCCTCGGGGCGGATTATACCGCAGGGAGGGTGGCATGGGCCGCCCGGTGGCTTTAGGTTTCGCTACCGCGCCCGGAACTCTTCGTACCCAAGGCAGTCGAGCTACAGTTCGACCCAACTGAGGAGTTTTGTTACAGTTCTGTTACAGTTCGTAGCCTCAGTTACACTTTCGACGTGAGCGGCAAAATTGGAACTTGTTTATAATCAATGGGATAAACACTCCGGGCGGTTAGCTCAGTTGGTTAGAGCGCCTGCCTTACAAGCAGGAGGTCCCGAGTTCGAGTCTCGGACCGCCCACCAATGTTTTCAATGAGTTAGGGGCTTGTCAGCTTGGCCGGCGAGTGCGATTGTAACCATTTTTGTAACTATTCAGGTCAATGAGTCGGTTCTGAAGCGGCAGCGCTCGACTGTTCCCGCTTCCGATTCAGGTAGTGATCCACCTTGCGTGCAGCCTCTTCGAGGTCCCGATCAGCAACGATGTTGTATCGTTCGTAAACCGACCGAGTCTTGTGTCCGCTGATCTCCATGGCGATCTTTTCCCGCACTACACTAGGTGATACGGGAAGCCTGGAGGTTAACAATGCTCATCAAGATTTCAAGACGCAGCCTTCTTCTCGTCGCCGCGGCCCCCGCACTCGCTCAGCTAAAGCACACGTCCATGCAGACCATCGGACCCTTCTTCCCCGCCGAGCGCGCCTGGGACAAGGACACCGATCTTTCCAAAGTGAAAGGCAAGCCCGGGCGTGCGAAGGGTGATCTATTGTATGTGACGGGGCGAGTGCTGAACCCGCGCGGTGAACCTGTCCGCGGGGCGGCGCTCGAGATCTGGCAAGCCAACGCGGCCGGCCGGTATCGCCACGGCGCGGATGAGAATTCCGCTCCCCTCGACCCGAACTTCGAGGGCTATGCGCTGCTGCAGACCGACAACGACGGGCGTTACCGCTTTAAGACAGTCAAGCCGGCCGCCTATCCCGTGGAGGCAAAGTGGTCGCGGCCGCCACACATCCATTTCGACGTTACGGGGAAACACAGCCGCGTCGTCACGCAGATGTACTTCCCCGATGAGCCGTTGAATGAAACAGATCGGCTTTTCAAACAGGCCGAGGACACGTCGACGTTGATCGCCAAGATCCTCCAACCCGAGAAGGAGATGGAACCGGAGGCCAAGCTGGCGGTGTGGGATATCGTGCTGAATCTGGGATGAGTCAGTTAGCGCTCGAACCGATGTGGCCGAGGTCGGGCCGGTCGCTTCTGCGGCTGCATTTTCCATCGCTGCGGTGGCCGGAGGAGCTCTCAAAGACTCCAAAACGACCCCATTGATCACCGTGGACGAAGCGGTTCAGGCAATGAAGAAAGCCGCTGGCGCTGGATACAAGCCTCCCGGATAACTCGCTTTTCTGAAGCCAGCGCTCCTGGCGGTCGCGGAGCTTGGGGCGACGAAACAATCAATCTCGTAGGCAGTATCGGAGCCCTTCGGAGATCCGTGATCGCGGTAGGAATGCCGGTTACCCGGCACCCCCCGCACAGATCCGCGCTCGCGCTCTGGGCTTCCATGAGAGGTGGGTCGCTTGTCAAGGGCGGTCGTTGGGAGGCGTTGGTCGGTTTGTCGGATCCGGCCCGGGTCCTCATGCCTTGCGGCGCGTTGAGGACCGGGCTTCCATTCGCAGTGTTATCGGTCTCGTTGTTGACCTCTGCTGGTTGGGGTCCGGTCTTTCGGCGCTGCTCTCTCTGTTGCGGCTTCGACCCATCCTCGAAAGAATCGGCCTGCCTGCCCAGAGCCCGCAGTCACCGTGACACGATCTCGATTCTCCGCCGCGGCCTCGCTTCGTCCGCCCAATCCCCTACTCCCTTCCTTTCAACAGGAATCTTCTTGCCGCCGAGTCCCCGTTAGGGGGCTCGCGGATGTCCTCATCACGTTGCTTCATCCGAAACCGTTGCCGCCGACTGCGCCTCATCGTCCCTGCCTTATGGGGAAACCGTTTCCGTCAGCCCGTGCAGCGGATCGTAGTTTTCTTGTTTCACCCACAACACATGCATCAGCACCGCCAACTTGCGCGCCACCGCCACCACCGCCCGCTTCTTCGCATGTCCTCCGCCGCGCGCCGCCAAACCCAAACCCCAGCGCCTGAGCGTGGAGTCGGTCCCGAACGGCCCCAGCACCCAGTGCGCGCACTGAATCAACGTCCGCCGCAGCAGCGGATCTCCCGATTTCGTCACGCCCAGCCGCAGTGACCGCTCGCCCGATTGGCGTTGCTTGGGACGCAGCCCCACCAGCGCGCCGACCTGCCGCGAACGCTTCACGCGGCCCGGGTCGTTGTCGAGCGCCAACACGAACGTCAACGCCGTCAGCGGCCCCACCCCTCCGATCGTTCGCAGCCGCTCGACCGCTGCGTATTGCTTGCCCAACGCGACGATTTGTTTGTCATATTCGCGGATCGTCGCGCCGAGGCTTTCGATTTGTGTCGCCACCCCCAACAACGCCGCGTGCAACACCTCGGGGCAGGCCTCCCGGACGCGCTCGACCCATTGGTTCTGGGCGCATCGGCCCAAGCGGATGCCGTGCGACTTCGCCATGCCGCGCAAACTCCCTTTCAATTTCGTGCGGCACTCGAGCACGGCCTCGCGCGCCCGCAACAACGTGCGTTGTTGTTCGGTCTCGAGCTTGCGCGGCGCGACGGGATTCAACAGGGCCGGGTTGGTGCGTCCCAGCTCGGCCAACCAATAGGCGTCGTTGCGGTCGTTTTTCGAGTCGGATTGGCTGATTAAACGCAATTGCCGCGCGTCGGCGACGAGCACGTCGTGGGCGAGGGCGGCCAGGCGGCGGCGAATCCAGTTGCTGTGGCTGCCGGTTTCGATCACAATGCGCAGCCGCGGCCAACGGCGGAACCAGCGATCCAAGGCCTCCGGGCGGGTGGGGACTTGGCATTCCTCGAGGCTTTCGCCGGCGAGGTCGGTGAGCCGTACGAAGCAACGTTTGTCGCCGATGTCGACGCCGGCGACGGCGCAAATTTCGTTGTCTTTTTGCATCTGGATGCGTTGTTGCGCCAACTGTTGTTCGAGCTGGGTGAGTTGGCGGGTCTTCGCTTGTGAGCTGTCGGCTTTCTTGGTTTGGTGTTTGTCGGTTTGGTTCTTGTCGGTCTGTTGTTTGCTATTCTTCTTCATGGCTGGTCGCCTCCTTTTCAAAAATCCATTGCACCTCCCTTGTGGAGAAGTGCGCTGCTGCCGGTAGCCTACCGCTTCCCGGCTCCAAGCAACCAGCCTCTCATCCCATCTCTGCATCTGCCTTGTCAGCGTGCGGGCCGCTCCCATCTGTTAAGGACAAGTAAAATATCTTCGGCGGAGGTAACGACTTCTTAGAAGAATCGCCGAGCCAATGGGAGGCAGGTTTCAGCGACCCGCTCCAGGGAGAATGATCGTGAACATAAAAACCGCCACATTCGCTCTGTCGTTATCACTGGCCGCGGTGCCGGCCCTATTCGCCGAAGCATCGACCAAAGACTCATGGCACCAATGGCGCGGCCCGCACAACAACGGCGTCGCCGAGGGCGACGCTCCCTTGCATTTCTCCGATAGCGAACACGTCAAATGGCGGATCAACATCCCCGGGAAGGGCAACTCGACGCCGGTGATCTGGGGTGACACGATCTTCGTCACCACGGCCGTGCCCACCGAACCCATTCCCGAAGCGGCGCCGGGCCGCGGGCGGGGCTTTGGCGGTCGAGGCGGGCCGGGCGGACCTCGCGGGGGTGCTCGGGGACCAGGGGGACCCGGCGGGGGAGGCTTTGATTTCGACCGCTTTCTCGAACGCTTACCCGAAGAGCATCGCACGAAGGCGAAGGACATTCTCAAAGGCCGCGACCCGTGGGAGCTCAACGAAGAGGAACGCCAACAATTTCGCGAAGTCATGCGGGAAGCCTTTGGCGGCGGAGGCCCTGTGGGGCCCGGGGAACGCGAGGTGGACGGCGCGGCAGGGGAGGCTTCGGCCCCGGCGGTGGCTCGAGCATGCTGGTCAATCACAAATTCGTCGTCATGGCAATCGACAAGAAATCGGGGAAGGTTCTTTGGGAGCAGACCGCGACGGAGCAAAAGCCGCACGAGAGCCACCACCGCCAATACGGCAGCTTCGCGTCCAACTCCGCGATTACCGATGGCGAGATGCTGTACGTCAACTTCGGTTCCCGAGGCCTTTACGCCTACGATCTCGAAGGCAACCTGAAATGGAAAAAAGATCTAGGTAACCTTCAGATACGCTTCTCTTTCGGCGAGGGCATTGCTCCGATCCTTCACGGAAACCACCTGGTGATCCAAAACGACCACGAAGGACAATCCTACATCGTCGTCTTCGACAAGCGGAACGGCGAAGAGCTTTGGCGGGCTGAACGCGACGAACACAGCAGTTGGCCCCAACCGATCGTCGTCGAATACGATGGGCGGACGCAATTGATCACGAGTTCGACCCGCCTTCGAGCGTATGACCTCGAGAACGGCGACCTGATCTGGGAGGCGGGCGGCCTTGGCGGCAATGCGATTCCCGCCGTTGTGAACGTCGACGACGAGATGGTGATCGCGATGACCGGGTGGCGTGACGGTAACACGATGGCTGTCAAGCTGGGGGGTAAAGGCGATCTGACCGACAACCCGGACTACATTACTGAGTCTCGCATAATATACTGTCAATCGAGACAAAGAGAAGACTGTTTCCAGAAAGCGGTAATCAAGCGCGGTTTGCGGCGCATTCGCCGCAGCGCTTTGCGGGCGCGCTCGTCGAGTTCCCAGTAGTCCTTCGGGCAGACGTTGGGCAACTCGTGCTGCTTCCAGTACGCCCAAATGTATTCCACCGGGTTCAACTCCGGCGCATAGGGCGGCAAGTACTCCGTTGCGATGTGATCCTCGGAGAGCTGGATGAACTCCCGCACCAGGCGGCTGCGGTGCGCCGGCAGCCGGTCCCAGACGATCAGCAGTGGGCCGTCGATGTGGCGCACCAAAGCCTTCAGGAAGTCGATGACCTCCAGCTCGCCGATCGCGCCGGGATAGAGCCGGAAGTAAAAGTTGCGCAACGTCAGCCCGGCCGACACCGACAGCTTGTCCCAGTTGAAGTTGAACTCCAACACCGGTGTCTCGCCGCGCGGCGCCCAGGTGCGGCAACGATGCGGCTTCTGACTCAATCCGCTTTCGTCGATGAAGACGATCGTACGTTCTTCTTTGCGGGCTTTTTTTTAATGGCCGGCCAAGTCTTGCGCTGCCAGCCGCGGATGGCCTCTTCGTTGCGCTCCCGCGCTTTGCCGACGGGCCGTTGCGGGCTCCAACCGAGCGCCCGCAGGATCTTCCAGACATGGCCCTCGTGATAGCGCACGCCGAACTCGTCTCCGATCAGACGAGCGACCCGCGGACAGCTCCACAGCGGCGTCGGGAAGCCGTGCGCCTCGGGGCCTTCCAGCAGCAACGCCTCGAGGCGTTCGAGCTGCGCGGCGTCCAACAGCGGCTTACGGCCGGCGCGGCCGGCCTGGCGCAACCCGGCTTCGCCGTCACGCCGGTATCGTCGCAGCCACTCGCTGACGCTTTGCCGCGCGACCTTCAATCGCCTCGCTGTCTCGGACTGACTACAGCCTTGCTCGACCAACCGGATCGCTTTGAAACGGCGCTTCTCCAGGGCCTCGAAATCCCGCCGTACGCCTTTTGTATTTCCCATACATACAAAGACGTACGTACCCCAAAAAAGTGTCACTTTATTTTGCGAGACTCAATAAGTGGACCAATCAGAAAGGCAACTCCTACACGGCATCCCCGGTGCTGCACGACGGGATTCTGTACTTCGTGACGGATCGCGGCATGGTCAGCGCGTTCGACGCCAAGACCGGCGAGAAGTTTTACCATCAGCAGCGGCTGCCTAACGCCTACTCTTTCATGGTAACTAAGGATCTGGCCGAGGCGGTGGGCCGGGCTGCGCAGGCGGCCTTAGTCGTCGTCGGCACCTACGCTGACACCCTTGCGAAGCTGACTTTTGAGCTGAACCATTGCATCCTTCTCGCTTTCGTTGCGGCTCATGGTTGGATGGCGGACGAGATGGTCGAAAGATTTCTGCAAACGGTGCGCGGGACAGACTTAACAGCTGTAACATCCCGTACTCGCAACCCGTAGCGATGCCCGACGTGCTTGCTCCGCGCTCCGAAAATCGCCTGTTCGGTCGGGAGGTCACTATTTGCCCTTTTCTTAGTACACGATATTCGCTCGTCATGAACGGCTGACCGGGCCGAGCGCCCCCAAGCGCCCGATCACCTCTTCGGCTTCCCGCACGATGCTTCGAACCACTTCCCCCGCGCCCTCGATCTCCCGAATCAAACCCGCGCTCTGCCCCGCCGGCAACACACCGTTGTCCACATCCCCCTCCAAACGCCCCCGCCGCGAAGCATCGGTCCCGACCCGGATCGCTTGTAGCGGATAGCCCTCGATTTCGTCCTCGCGCTCGGCCCAATAGTCCGTGAAATCATTCCGAATCATGCGGCAGGGCTTGCCGCTGTGGGCGCGGCTGACGACCGTGCCGTCTTCGCCGATCTCGGTGATGCGTTCTTTGTATCTCGCGTGAGCCCGCGCTTCCTCGGTCGCGATAAATCGCGTTCCAAGCCAAACGCCCTGGGCCCCCAGGGCCAGCGCCGCCGCCAATCCACGTCCGTCCGCCAACCCGCCGCCGGCGAGCACCGGTATGTCCACCGCGTCGACTACCGCCGGAATCAACACCGCCGTCCCGACGCGCCCGATGTGGCCTCCCCCATCCGACCCCGACGCAATCACCGCGTCCACCCCGTCGTGAGCCGCTTTCACCGCATGCCGAACAGCCCCGACAACCGACATCACCACGATGCCCTGCCGGTGAGCTTCCGGGACCACCCCGCGCGGGCTCCCCAGCCCCGAGATCAACACCGGAACGCGCTCTTCCAACACCACCCGCGCCAACCCTTCAACGTTGTCGGTGTAGCGAACCACTTCCCCGCCCTCGCTCTTGACGGCGCCGAAGAGAATGTCCACCCCGAAAGGCTTCCTCGTCAGTGACCGCACGATCCGCACCTGCTCTCGCAACGCCTCGGGCGTCATGTCCGTCCCGGCGCCGACGACCCCCAAGCCCCCGGCCTCGGAAACGGCGGCGGCGAGCGTCGCCTGCGCGACCATGCCCATGCCGGCTTGGAAGACCGGGTACTCAATGCCGAGCTGTTCGCAGACGGGCGTCTTGAGACAATCGGGCGGAAGCGCGCGGGTCGCCATATGAAATTCTCGGAACAAGGGATCGGGCGGCGAGCCGCTGCCGGCCCTCCAAAAAATTCCGCACTGCCAAGATAACAAGATGCAATCGGCGTTTGCCGCCTGACGGGCTGGGAAATAATGGGGACTGTCCACGCGCCGGCCGAATCAGTTCCACGGAATCAGTAACCGTTCCGGGCGCGAAACGGACTGTACCCGATTCTTTCACGGCCCCCGATTCGGCAGCCGGACGGAAAAAAAGTGCAGACGCGAGCAGGCAACCCTACGAATTAACGGGAAGCCTCTTCCTGCCGTCGGGTTACTTCGTCGGAGAGAATCAGCGCCGAGGCGACTTCCTTCATCGACCGGCGCCGCTGACGGCTTTCCTTTTGCAGAGTGAGGTACGCCTGCTCTTCGGTGATCCCCATTTGCCGTTGCAAAATGCCCTTGGCCCGCTCCAGCACCTTGCGGGTTTCCAGCTTGTCGGCAAGATCCGAAACCTCGCCCTCGAGCTGCGCCAATTTGATCTCGGCCCCAACCAGGTAACCGATCGTGGCAACCAGTTGCACTTCACGCCGGATGTGTTCGTGCGGAAGGCGATGTTGCAGGTTCAAAACCGCCACGAGTTGGCCGCGGCTGACAACGGGAACGGAAAGAAAGGCCTGGAAGCGGTCTTCCGGCAGTTCGCTAAAGGCTTGAAAACGCGGATCCTTAAACGCATCCTTGGCAATGGCCACCGGACGGCGGTGTTCGGCCACCCAGCCCGTGATACCTTCGCCCACGCGCAGCGTCAAACGATCGACCACTTCCGAATGCGGATTCTTCGACGCTCGCAGCACCAACTCGTCGCCCTCCAACACATAGGCGAAACACGAGTCGCATTTGATGACCGAGACGATGAATTCGACCACCCTTTCAAGCACTTCGTGGAGCGGGCCAGCCGCAGCTACCTTGCTGCCTAACTCGAAAAGGAAGTCGACGTCTTTATAGTCATCGCTGGTTTCCGCCAACGCGCACCTCAAGCACCGCCGGGACCGGTGTCTTCTTCCAAGGACCCAACTGACCCTGATCATACAATGCGTCCGGCGCGCCTAGGAAACAGATAATTTCTATGCTGGTGATAAATAACTTTGTTGGTGGATTTCGTCGAATGAAGCCCGACCCCGCACCCCCGTCTCGCAGTCCTACCCGCCATGATCCGCCCGATCGACGGCCACTTGCCCCGTGGAACTCGATCGAGGCGCTCGACGCCCGGCAAGGGTCATTAGCTCCCTCCGAAAATAGCCTTTCGAGCGCACGGCGGATTACGGTATAGCCTCTGAAATCACAAACGGCTGCCGGCCGCGGAGCGGCGACGGGAATGTACTACCCGGCACATGGTGAACCTTTATGCCGGGCACATGATGAACACTTTCTCTTTTCCTACGATCTTGTCGGATTCGTCCGAGGGCGGTGTCGTGTTGATTCAGGTAATCGTTGATGAACAGCTCCCGTTGCGTCATGCGGGTTGTGGTTTCCCAAGGCATGAAACGTTGTTACCACTCCATGTTTCCCATGGGAATCTGTTCACCATGTGCCCGGTATGATGTGTTCACCATCTGCCCGGTAGGTACCGGCGGGCCACCCACCGGCACGGCGTATCGTCCCAAGACTCGATTGCCGGTTCCGGGTGCGCTGCTACAGCGCAACGTCTAAACTAGCATCTACCATTGAGATAATCGGAGTGCTCGCTTCTTCAATCCACATCATCAGACAGAGCCTGGGCCGCTTTCCCGGCCGCCGGCTGACGGCAGTTCTATTGCCGGCCGTCTTAACCAGGATTTCCGATTTGGCTCCTCTGACGGCACGAGTCTACACCCTCACCCGGCGAAGCGCAACCATTTCTCCACCCGAAAGAGGCGGCGGCTGAGGCGGGACCGATCGAGCCCCCTTCTTGCCCCTCATGGGGGCTGATCCGCCGCTGCGAAGTCAATTTCGCAGACACCCCTCCGAGCTTCCGTCCTCAGTACACAGATTTCGCATTCGCCAAGTGCGGTGCTAACCACCCGGCACAGGCAGCGCCCAGATCCTCCGCAGCATGTCGCCAAACAGCCGCCGGTTCAGATGTCCCTCGGCCAAGAGCAACCAGTAGTACCGCGCGTGCTTGACCAATCTGCCGCCCGTCTTCATCAACCGCTGCTGCAAGCTCGTCAGTGACCACGTCTTGATCCTGTGCGGCAACCCGAGTCGCCGCCACAGGTTGCCCAGGTTGTAGGCCGGCACGCTTAACTGCAAGCGCACCTCGTTCGCCCGGAAGCGATGGCACGACAGCCGCGTCCAGTGCGTCGCTTGCTTACCTTCTTTGATCCACTGCTCCGCCGTGCCGCGCTTGTTGTAGAAACGCACCACCGACCGGCTTGGCAAGCTCATGTTCGTCACGATAAAACCGACGCGCGCGAATAGCTCGCCCTGGTGGTGCTCGACCTTGGCGACAACTCGTCTCGGCCCCTTCCAGCTCTCCGCCTGATAGCGAAAGCTCTTGTAGCGCACTAGCGGCTTGCGGCCGGGCCTCCCCGGCGGACGAAACAGGATGTCTTCGATCTCCAGCTCCAGGTTCTTATTGGCCGGAATGCGGATCGCGTAGTCCGCGCCGCGCTCCTCCAGCGCCTCGTAGATCTCCGGCTTGGCAAAGGCGGCATCGCCCCGGAAGGCGACCTGCTTGCCCGCAGCCTGTTGGCGCTCGATCTCCGGCAACAATAGCTCATCCCAGTCCTCGGCGCTGTGCACGTTGCCGGGACGCAGCTTGGCAGCGAGGCAATCACCATGACCGTTGAACAAAAGCAACGGGTGGTAGCAGACCGACTCGAAGTGTCCGTTGTAGGCACTGCCTTCCTGTTGGCCATGGACCGGACTCTCGGTGGAGTCCATGTCCAGAACGACCCGCTCGGAGTCGTCGAACGCCTCCGCTTGCCCGACCAGCTCTCGGTTCAGCGCCATCAGCCCCAGCAGGTTCTCTTCGCTCGCCAGCATCTCCGTCTCGAAGCCATGCAGCGTCGAGGTCAAGGCCGCTCGGCGATCCCAGTTCCTCTGCGAGCCGATCAAGCGAAACGTCGGGTCAGCCGACACTCGGACGGCGTCGTTGACGTCCTCGTAGCCTGCCAAGCGGCTGTAGATCGACTGGCGCAGCAGATCGGCCAGCGGGAACTTCTTGTTCAAGCCTTGTCGCGAGTCGCTGAGATACTCATCGATCAGCTTCCCGAGACCGAGCCGCTCGTCCAGTTCGCGAACCAAAATCAGGCCACCGTCGGAAGTGACATGCGATCCCTGGAAATCGACTTTCAACAAGCCGTTGAAACTTAGCTGGAATGGCTTGGTTTGTTTTTCACCCATTGGGTGTTGGCCTCCATGGCGTCCTCATCGGGCTCTAGCCCCTATGAATAAAGACGCTCAAGGCCGCTGGAAGGTCGGGATGTCAAACATCAAATTGAAAATGCGGGCTTACTGAGTCTCGCATAGTATACTGTCAATCGAGACAAAGAGAAGACTGTTTCCAGAAAGCGGTAATCAAGCGCGGTTTGCGGCGCATTCGCCGCAGCGCTTTGCGGGCGCGCTCGTCGAGTTCCCAGTAGTCCTTCGGGCAGACGTTGGGCAACTCGTGCTGCTTCCAGTACGCCCAAATGTATTCCACCGGGTTCAACTCCGGCGCATAGGGCGGCAAGTACTCCGTTGCGATGTGATCCTCGGAGAGCTGGATGAACTCCCGCACCAGGCGGCTGCGGTGCGCCGGCAGCCGGTCCCAGACGATCAGCAGTGGGCCGTCGATGTGGCGCACCAAAGCCTTCAGGAAGTCGATGACCTCCAGCTCGCCGATCGCGCCGGGATAGAGCCGGAAGTAAAAGTTGCGCAACGTCAGCCCGGCCGACACCGACAGCTTGTCCCAGTTGAAGTTGAACTCCAACACCGGTGTCTCGCCGCGCGGCGCCCAGGTGCGGCAACGATGCGGCTTCTGACTCAATCCGCTTTCGTCGATGAAGACGATCGTACGTTCTTCTTTGCGGGCTTTTTTTTAATGGCCGGCCAAGTCTTGCGCTGCCAGCCGCGGATGGCCTCTTCGTTGCGCTCCCGCGCTTTGCCGACGGGCCGTTGCGGGCTCCAACCGAGCGCCCGCAGGATCTTCCAGACATGGCCCTCGTGATAGCGCACGCCGAACTCGTCTCCGATCAGACGAGCGACCTGCGGACAGCTCCACAGCGGCGTCGGGAAGCCGTGCGCCTCGGGGCCTTCCAGCAGCAACGCCTCGAGGCGTTCGAGCTGCGCGGCGTCCAACAGCGGCTTACGGCCGGCCTGGCGCAACCCGGCTTCGCCGTCACGCCGGTATCGTCGCAGCCACTCGCTGACGCTTTGCCGCGCGACCTTCAATCGCCTCGCTGTCTCGGACTGACTACAGCCTTGCTCGACCAACCGGATCGCTTTGAAACGGCGCTTCTCCAGGGCCTCGAAATCCCGCCGTACGCCTTTTGTATTTCCCATACATACAAAGACGTACGTACCCCAAAAAGATGTCACTTTATTTTGCGAGACTCAATAAGCTGTTCGACACCAGAGAATCCGGGCACTAGCGGCGAACCGCAAATCACCCATTCCCAAGATCAGGCGCTGGTTCTCGCGTTGGCGGTGCTTGGCGAGGGCCCGGACGGCAAGCCCAAACCGTTGCCGGCTCGGATGGTCATCCTGGAAAGAACCGGGGCTACCTGGCACTCCCGGTTCATCGAGGACCCCGCCGGCACAACCTTTCAGAAGGCCATGGCCTACAAACCGGTGCGAGGTCCGGGCGGGGTCCTGACTCTCAGCGGAGCCGCCGCGGCCGTCAAGCTTTGGGCCCCCGGCAAGCCGGCACTCTCTGGGAGGCGGACTTTGGGGGCAAGTTCAGCCGCATGCGGGATGCCGAAGTGGGCGACATCTACGGAGATGGGAGCGCGACGATTGCGGTCGTCACCCACGACCAGGGCGTGGTAGCCACCCTTCGGCGGAAGTCTGATGGGGGAGTTCAAATCGAGGAGCTCGACCGTCAGGCGGGAGTGATTGTTCACGAAGTCGAAATGGGAGACCTGAATGGCGACGGCATCCTCGAAATCTACGCCACGCCTTCAGCCCCGAACCGCATGGACGGGACCCCTCAACACGGCCAGGTCGTGCGGTACGTGCCGGCGTTAGGGCAAGCCCGCGAAGAAATCGTCGATCTCGGGGATCGCCATGCCAAGGAAATTCTGGTGGATGACCTCGACAACGACGGTCGAGACGAACTCTACATCTCCGTAGAAGCCGTCTCGGGCGGGCAGGTCGAGATTCGGCGCTACACCGAGAACGCCGATGGCCGGTCCTCGCTCACTGTGGTGGCCCGGCTCAAGGATAAACTGTGCCGGTTTCTGACCGCCGGCGATGTCGACGGGGATGGAAATCGGGAAATGGTGGCGGCTACCAACAAGAGTGGGCTGTGGCTGTTGCGTCCGGATTCGGAGAAGTGGGATGTGTCTCTCATCGACAAGGATTCCTCAGGGTTCGAGCACGCCTCGATTCTGCTGGATCTTGATGGAGACGGCCGCGACGAGCTCTACGTGGCGAGCGATCGGCAGGGCGAGGTCCGGCGCTACGACTGGTCCGACGAGGGTTGGCAAAAGGAGGTCCTTCTGAAGTACGAGGAAGGGCTGAAAGGTTTTACCTGGAATATCATGCCGGTTCCCACGGACTTTCTGCCTTGAGATTGAACCGCAACGAAGGAGTCGAGACCAACGATGAAGAAGCTTCGAAATCATGAACATGAAGATGACAGACTCAGACCCCTCGGAAGGCGGCTGCAACCAATCAAAGCCCTAGGTGCCGCGGCCCTGGCGGGCGTCCTCATGACATTGCTCGGGTGCGGGGGGTCGACCTCCACGGAATCGGGTTCCACCGGCGAAGCCGCCGATGCGGCCGAGGAGATTCCGCGGGGACTCAGGGTTAGCAAGAGCGGGGTCGCACCGGGGTACGTCCTGTTCGCTCCACTGTTGTCAGGCACAACCTACCTGATCGATGAAGACGGACAAGTGGTCCATTCCTGGGAGAGCGAGTACGCCCCTTCCGGAGCCGTCTACTTTCTGGAAAACGGGAATCTGATGCGAACAGCCAGGGAGCCGGTCGTCGAAACCTTCAAGGGCGGAGGCCAGGGAGGGCGAATCCAGGAATTCACATGGGATGGAGAACTGGTTTGGGAGTTCGTCTACGCGAGCGCGGACTACCTTTTCCATCACGATATCGAGATCCTGCCCAATGGGAATATCCTGGCGATCGCTTGGGAGAAAAAGACAGTGCGCAAGCTCGACAAGCGGGACGAAGACCGGAATTACTGCCCGAGAAAGGGCTTTGGCCCGACATGATTATCGAGATCGAGCCAACCCGACCCGAGGGCGGACGAGTGGTCTGGGAATGGCGCATGTGGGACCACTTAATACAGGACTATGACGCCGAGGCTGAGAACTACGGAGACCCCGCCGAGAAGCCTTGGCGGATCAATATTAACGGCGATGGAAAACTCCAGGAAATAGACCCCGCCGAACTCGAGCAACTCAAGGCTCTGGGATACGTGCCCGACGACGCCGATGCCGAGGATCTGACCTCGGACCTACTGCATGTCAACTCCGTGGGCTACAACGCGGAACTCGATCAGATCGTACTCAGCACTCCGCGCTTTAACGAAGTCTGGGTCATCGACCACAGTACGACGACGGAACAGGCCGCGGGATCGGGCGGCGGCCGGGGTGGTCGAGGAGGGGACCTGCTCTATCGCTGGGGCAACGCAAAAACCTATCATCGAGGCGCTGAGACGGACCAGAAGCTTTTCGCCCAACACGACGTTCGGTGGGTCCGCGACGGACTCCCGGGGGCGGGACACCTGACCGTTTTCAACAACGGCCTGGAAGGCCCCGAGGGGAACTACTCGGCGGTTCTTGAAATCGTTACGCCTTTGACCTCGGAAGGACGCTACGAGCTTCCCGAATCCAAGGCGTTCGGACCGTCCGAGCCGGTCTGGAGCTATACAGCCCCGGACAAGGTCTCTTTTTCGAGTGGCTTCATCTCCGGCGCTGAGCGTCTTGCCAATGGAAACACGCTGATCTGCTCGGGAGCTCAGGGTCGCTTTTTCGAGGTCACTCCCGACGGAGAGATCGTGTGGGAATATTGGACGCTCTATTCCGGCAATGTCAAAAACCCGGATGGCTCGCCGCCCCATCCCGTGGGCGAAAACACCTACGCGGTCTTTCGAGCAGCCAAGATCCCTCCGGACCACCCGGGGCTGGCGGGGCGTGACCTCAAACCACTTGACCCCCAACCGGCGCCGGTCAAGGGGCCCGAGGTCCCGGAGGCGGCCGACGAGTAAAAAGGTCTCCGCCGGAACAATGAACGACCGAAAGAGGTCGTTCGTACCGAGGACGCCCGACGCCCATTTTTCAGCCGTTACGACGGTCGCCCTACCTCGCGACTCGTTCAACACGTGCAGCGAACAACTCTCGCGCCAACAAACCGCTCACCCTCCTCTTGCCCTCTTCGTTGAGATGGTAGGGGTCTTTAAACAGGTGGTATTCGTCGGACGGATCGCCGTGGTCCAGAAAAGGAATGCGCTGAGTCCGGCAAGCGGCCGCCAATCGAGCACGGATGGATTCATAGGGCTGCGAGGGGAACAACCGGTCGTGAAACTCGACGTAGCGGTCGGTTACCGGCATCAGGATAAAGCGCACCGCGATTTCACGCCGCCGGGCGAAGCGGGCTAACCGTTCGACGACATCCAGATCCATGTCGTAGTCCCGCACCGTGTCCAGGAATTGCGGATGGTCAAGCCGAATCGGGCGCCCGTCAAAGACCGGCGTCGCGACCCTCCGCGTCGGATTGCCGAAGGGCAGCAGCAGTCGCGCCAAGCCTACCTGGACACGGTCGACAATCGCGCCGCGCGCCGCGCTCAGGGCCAGTCGGCGGCCGAGATCAAGCGGCGGGCCGTGCGCCGCCCACTGCTGATAGCGAGCTGAAAGAGCGCCGCGCTGACCGTTGCGGTTGAAATCGTCCTTGCTGAAGAAGAAGACGATTTCGCGAGGCGCATACGGCACTCGATCCAGGTAGAAACGCATCATGGCCTCCGAGCCCGCGGCCGAAGCGGAGCCGTGGGCCAGCACGATCGCGTCATGGAAGCTTTTCCGAGAGATGATTTCCGCGTCGATCCCCCGCCCGGCCACCGAATTTCCCAGCAGCCACAGGTCCGGACGCCGCTCGTGCAGCTCATCGAGATAGTCTTCGGTGAGTCGATGCAAGGAGTAATCGCGGTTGAGGGAACCTTGCGCGATTCCGATTCGCGCGGCGATCTCCAAGCCGACAAGCAGAACCACGGCGATCAAGGCGGCACGCGAAAGCCGCGGCCGTTCGGTCAGCGTTTCAAAACTGAAAATAGATGAACGGGGTTTCATTGTCGGGTCGAAGCAAGATCATCAGCAAAACCATGGCCGCATAGGCCGCGCCGCGAATCGGAGTTCTCCAGGCACGGATCGCCTCGTGTCGGCCGCCGCGATACTGCGGAACGTCGACCGCCAGCACCAGCGTCCCGTAAAAAATCAATGTTGCCGTACGTCGCAACAACGACAAGGTCCCATACGGGTCACGCAAGACCGCGCCGACACCGCCACGAAAAGACACAATGCCCGCGAGGTATCGGAGGGCCGAGATTGCTGTCGGCGCTCGAAAGAAAATCCACGCCGCCAGAACCAGGTGAAACGTCGCCAGTCTTTTCAGCAACAGCAGCAGAGGGGAGCATTCCGGCCTGTCATCAACCGGGGCGGTCTTTCCCTGACGGCCGAGCATCATCTTGTGCAGCGATAAATAGATGCCGTGGAGCGCGCCCCAGATGACGAAAGTCCAATTCGCGCCGTGCCACAGACCGCCCAGCACCATCGTTACGAGCAGGTTGCGATACGTCTTCCTAATGCCTTCCCGACTGCCGCCGAGGGGAATGTAGAGATAGTCGCGCAGCCAGGTCGACTAAAGAGATGTGCCAGCGTCGCCAGAAATCCGTAATGTCCGCCGCCAGGTAGGGCTGATTGAAATTGCGCATCAGATCGATGCCGAAGAGCCGAGCGGCGCCCCGGGCGATATCGCTGTACCCGGAAAAGTCGCAATAAATCTGGAACGAGAACAACCAAGCGCCTTCCAGCAATACGACCCAAGACGCATCGGCCGCGCCGCTGAAAACGACGTTGACGCGATGGGCCACCGCGTCGGCGATCGCCATTTTCTTGAACAGGCCGAGCAGGATCAAGAAGCAGCCGCTCGCGATCTTCGAAGCGTCGACGCGCCGGGACCTCTCGAACTGCCCGAGCAATCGTCCGGGGCGTTCGATCGGGCCGGCAACGAGTTGAGGGAAGAAGCTGACATAGAGCGCCACGACCGTGAGATCGTGGCTCGGCTCGATCTTGCCGCGATAGACGTCGATCGTATAGGCCAGAGTTTGAAACGTGTAGAACGAGATGCCGACCGGCAGAATCACGTCCAGCAGGGGAGGTTCGGCGGACACGCCCACCGACGAGAGCAACCCGGCGAACGAGGCGGCAAAGAAGTCGAAGTACTTGAAGAAACCCAGCACGCCGAGGTTGCCCGCCAGGCTGAGTGCAAGGTAAGACTTGGCGCGCCCGGGATCACGGCGCGGACCCAAGGCGCAGTTGTAGTCCAACAGGATCGAGAAGGCCAGCAGCCCGCAGAACCGCCAATCCCACCAGCCGTAAAAAAAGAACCCGGCGGCAACGAGGAATAAATTTTGGAGTCGCTTTTCGAGACTGTAGTAGATGCCGACGACGATAGGCAGGAAGACGGCAAATTCAATGCTATTGAATAGCAAGATGTTCTACATTCAGTGGTGCATTATTTTGTCACGAACAGTTTCTGATCCTAGCACACCCGGCACGATATCGATCGGTTATAACCGGGCCGGCTCGGTTGTACCGGCGGCCCCACTCGTCCGTTGCCTCAGTCGGATAGCCGACGTCCGGCAACGGACAATACGCGATCTTCCCATCCGGTTTTTCTTGCGATACTGAAGGCCTATGCGGGTCCGACCGGCAACAGCGTTGATTACGGCGGCGGCCATCTACTTGAGTTCGCTCGCCGCGGCGAGCGCGCCCGCCGACAAACAGACCGAGCCCTCCGCCGACTCCTTCCCCCTGCACGCGGTTCAGGTCATCGGAAACAACATTTTCTCCCAAGAAGAAATCCTCGCCGCGACCGATCTGAAAATCGGTGACGCCGCAACGCCGATCGACTTTCAGAAAGCGCTGAAACGCCTCAGCGACAGCGGCGTTTTCGAGTCGCTCGAATTCCAATACGGAGCCCAAGGCGACGGCTACCAGGTCACCTTCCAAGTGACGGAATTGCCGAACTTCTACCCGGTTCGATTCGAAGGCATGGACGAACCGGCGGAGCGACTTCACCAGTTGCTGCGCGAGAAAGTTCCCTTCTACACCGGCCAGGCCCCCCCCGACGGCCCGATGATCAAGTTAATCGGCAGCATCCTTGAACACCATCGCGTCCAACAAGGAAAAGACGCGAAGGTGATCGGTCGATTGGCGCCGCGCGGCGAGAGTGAAGATGAGTTCGACCTCGTTTTTCAACCGCCCTCCGCGATCAAGACGATTGCGTTCGTGACGTTCGAGAACACCGGAGAGCTTTCGCCGCTCGATTTACAGCGGCGGTTCAATCAAGCGGCCATGGGCGTTCCCTTTTCGCAACCTCACCTCAAAGAGCTTCTGCGTCACAATGTCAGGCCGCTCTACGAGGCGAAGGGATATCTCGGGGTGGTGTTTTGTCCTTGTACCGCCGAACCCGACCCGGAAACCGAGGGCATCTTGGTCCGAGTCCACGTCGAACAAGGCCCCGTATACGAATTCGGGGACATTGGTTTCGCCGAAAATCCATCCCTCGACACCAACGAACTGGCGGGGATGATCCTTTTCCACCGCGGCGAAACGGCCGACATGTCGCTTGTGGAAAAAGCCCTCGCCGATATTGAGCAGAGATTGAGGGCATCGGGATATATGCGGGTCTTCGCCCGTTACGACCGCAAGGTTCGTGACCAGGACCGCCAGGTCGACGTCGTGATCGAGGTTCGGCCGGGAGCCCTTTACCGCTTCGGCAAGCTGACCATCACCGGGCTCGACATCGAAGGCGAAGCGGCGGTCAAAAAGCGCTGGATCTTCGCCCGGGGCGACCCCTTTAACGGAAGCTACCCCAATGCCTTCTTAAAACGCATACGGGGCATGTTCGACAACCTCTCCAAGACGGACTCCAAAGTACAAATCAACGAGCAAGAGAAGACCGTGGATGTCGAGTTGATCTTCGAGTGAAGTCCGTCCCACGCCCGACATCCGAAAATCCCCCTTCGAGCGCACGATGGACTACGGTGTAACCGCCGTGGAACTTACACCGCGGGCTGCTAGTACAATTCGCTCATTTACCGCGGGGGCCCACATTGGATACAATTCGAGGGACTTCGGTGTTTCCGCCTGTTGGCTATGAATGATTCGATCTTCCGCCGCTTGCTTCTTTTCGCGGGTTGCGCCGCGCTGCCGGTCTGGTCGCAGCCGGTTGAGTTGATTCCTGGAGAACCCGCCGTTATCGAGTATCCGCAGACTGTGGAGGATACCCTTTTCAACGGCGACAATGGCTTCGTTGTCGACGTCCCGGAGGGCGCCGCGCAGCTGACCATCGACTTTGCCGGTTCCCCGTCTGAAACGCGGTTGGATCTGTTCGCGCGGTTCGGCCAAGATGTGGAACTTGACGCCGAGGGTGATGTCATCGCCGACCACCGATCCAGGGGGCCCCGCAGTGTGGAACAAATCAACATTGACCGTAACAGCGTTCCTCCACTCGAACAGGGACGATATTTCATCGCGACCCTCGGCTTCGAGGGAAACGAGGCGGTCACCGCCACGATCGTCGCGACCTTGCTTAGCGACGAGGATATTGCGGGGCTAACGACGGTCGCAAGTTCCGACTTCGAATCCGGAATGGATGGGTGGGCCATCAATTATCCGGCGCCGGAACCTGAAGTTTCGCTCCGAACCGTTGGTGATCCCGACTCCACGCTTTCGGTGACGCCCTTCAATCGCGGGGATTCGAGAGCCCTTGTGCTCGATGGTAGAAGTTTGGACTCCTTTGTGCCGCCGGCGAAATATCTCGGGAACCTGGCTCTGCTTGGACCGCGCGCGCGCCTACGATTCGACCTAAAACATCGGCCCGACGACGGTTTCCCCAAGACCGCTCTGGAGGTAAGAATGCTGGGGCGGACCAGCGCCTTTGGCTGGAGAGGGCCCATCCCGACGAAGAAGTTCGTTACGCACTCGGCGGTTTTCGACGAATCCAACTGGCAGCGGCTCGGCGGGAAGGCTCCCTTCGACGAGGTCCTCGCCGAGGTGCTGCGCTTTGAAATCCGAGGAAGCTTCGACGGCGGCCCCGGCGACACAACGATTGACAATGTCGTTCTACTCGGCGAGGTCCCCGTTCCGGCCTTCCCGGTCGTCTCCGATTTCGAGGACGGCACAGTCGATGGTTGGAAACATAACTTCCCGGGCTCGCCCCTGTTGATTCCTCGCACGCCCGGCGCCACGTTCGGCGAAGTGCGGGCCTCCCAGAATTTCGGTCCGGCGGGTCCGGGCGGCAATCCGGGCGGCTATCTCAAAGTTCGTGATTTCGAAGAAGAGAATCGCGATTTCTTTGTCGCCCCGAAAAAGTTTCTTGGGAACTTGGGGGCGCTCGGTCCGGACGCCCGGTTTGAATTCGACCGTTTCCATTCTTCCGACCAAGCGGCACAGCGAGAAGTCGAAGTCCGTATCGTCGGTTTTGGAGGCGCTTATCGCTTCCGCGGACCGTTGCCGACGACCGGTTGGGACAGCTATTCGGCTCCACTCGATCCCTTGCAGTGGTCGAGCTTAGGTGGCTCGCTCTCCTTCGCCGATACCCTGCGAGCTGTCCAGCGAATCGAGGTCAGCGCCGATGAAGCCCCCGGCCGGGAAACCGCCGGGCTTGACAATTTTCAGCTCTTGCCCTCTCCCTCGGTGACGTCGGAACTATTGATCGACCCCGAAGAACTTTCGTTCATCGCCGTGTCGGGGCTGGCGCCTCCGCCCGCCCAAATGATCGCAGTCAATTCCGATGGCGAGGAAGCGGATTGGTCCGCTTCGGTAAGCATACCGTGGCTCCAACTCTCCCAAAAAGCCGGCAAGACCCCCTCGGCAATTCTGGTGACCGTAAGCCCGCTCGGCCTCGGGCTGGGTCTCCACGAGGGATCCGTCATGATCGAAACCGTCGGCTCGTCGGATCCCCCTGTCAGCGTTGCGGTCAGCTTGATGATCGTGGTCCAAGGAACGCCGCTGATCTTCTCAAAGGGCGTCGTCAATTCAGCCGACTTCACGGCCAACGACCGGCCCGGCGGTGAGTTGGCGGGCGGCATGTTTGTCTCCATCTTCGGAGAGAGCTTGGCCTCGGGCGAAGACTCTGTCTTCACCGTTCCCTTCCCGCTTTCCTTGGGTGGAACCTCCGTTACGATCGGTGGCTTGCCCGCGCCCATCGTTTTCGTCAGCCCCAATCCGCTCGTCGTCGTCGTGCCGCAAGCGGTGGAAGGTCCCACGGCTGACGTCGTCGTGACAGCCAACGGCCTTACCGGCCCCGCCGAAACTGTGCGCGTTACCGACGTACGGCCGGTGCTGTTTTCCCAATCGCAAGACGGAACCGGACCGGGAGCCATTCAGAATGTCGCCGCCGACGGCTCCGTACAGACAAATACGTTCCAGACGTCCGCCAAGCCCGGACAATTTATCACCATCTTCGGCACTGGTTTCGGCCCCACCCAGACGCCCGTCGCCGATGGATTCCCCGCCACCGGCGTCAATCGAATCACCCATGACGCCCAAGTTCGAATCGGCTCGCAGTCCGTGTCGCCGAGCTTTGTCGGACTCAGCCCCAACTCTCCGCATCTTTACCAATCCAATGCCTAAATCCCGTCCGATACACCGATGGGGTGCTCGATCGAGGTGCAGATTGTGATCGACGGCGTACCCAGCAACGTCGTGACCGCGGCGATCAGCTCTGACGGCGGATCATGCCAATAGTTCCGGCGCGGGGCAGGGGCAACCATCCGTCCGAGGAAATATCATGAAGATCGGAATCAACCTCTTACTGTGGACCGACCATCCCACCGCCGAGCACGCCGCTTTGGTCGAAAAGATCAAGGGCTGGGGATACGACGGGGTCGAGTACCCGGTCATCGCGATGAGCGCGGAAGAAGTCCGCGTCTCGGCGAAGATTCTCGACAACCTCGGGCTCGGCCGTACGGCGCTGCTGGCCTACGGGGCCGACCAAGCTGATCCGCTCAGCCCGGACCCGAAAATGCGACAGGCGGCCGTCGATCTAATCAAGAGCAGCATCGACAAGACCCGCGATCTGGGCGCCCGCGTTCTCGTTGGGCCTTTTCAAGCGGGCTTGGGGCGCTTCACCGGTGCCGGGCCAACCGAGGATGAATGGAAGCGCGGGGTCGAGGTGATTCGCAAAGCCGGCGAGCACGCCGCCACGATGCACGTTGATCTGGCCGTCGAACCCTTGAATCGCTTCGAAATGTTCTTGATGAACACGGTCCGCGCAGCCGCCCGCTTCTGCGCTGACGTGGACTTGTCGAATGTCGGATTGCTGGCCGATACGCATCACTCGAACATCGAAGAAAACCGCACCGGCCGAGCCTGGACTGCCGTAGCAGACCGCATCTTCCACGTCCATATCTCGGAGAACCATCGAGGTGTCCCCGGTCAGGGACAAGCGGTGCGACCAGACGTGTTTCAGAGCTTGCGCGAATCAAAGTATGACCGCTGGCTGACGATCGAGTCGTTCGGGTTGAAAGTCCCCGGCCTCATCCAGCCCTTGCACCTATGGCGTCCGTTTTTCGAAAAGGAAGAAGATGTCGCGGTGCTGGGAATTCGACACATTCGAGATGGCTGGAAAGCAGCCGGTTAGGTTTCCCTTAAAGCACGGATCCGGTGATCGGCAGCCTGCGGCAAAAGAGTGTTCCGGCGAAAAAGCGGGGTGGTCATTCGATTCTCGGTAATCGAACCGCTGTGTTTCCAACTCCGATGGACGGCGAGAATCGTCGGCTGCTCCAAAACATCGGGTTGTGCTAGGTTCATTGATACTGGCCAGGGGCTTCAGCCCCTGGTTGCCCGGAACCAACTTTTCCGAATATCCCCTTACAGGTGTCTTCGGTAATCCGTTGCGCTCGGTGAAACCGCGAACCTCTCCGGCCGCGAAGCGGCGGCGGGAATTTAGCCCGGAGCGCAGCCGCAAAGGCGGAAACCTGGGTAGAACCCCACCCGCCGGGATATCTCATCGCCTCGGACCCCGCCCCAGTAGGGGGTGCGGATAGTAGCCCCGGGGGCAAGGCCGGGGACCCGTGTGGTAAATCACGATAAGCCCCGGACGGGGCATGGGCGGCGGTATGTAGAGGATTGCATCGCCGGCGGAGGACGGCTATTCTATCCGTGCCGGGAAGTCAACAAGAAGGTCCTCATTCTTATGCGATTCTCGCCAAGCTTTGTATTGTGGGCCGGACTGGGCGGCTTCCTAGCGTACAATCATTTGAGCGCCGAAGAATGGCCCCGTTTCCGGGGACCGAACGGGTCCGGAGTGTCGACAAGCAGCCGCACCCTTCCCGAATCGGTTGACCCGACGACACACCTGCTCTGGCGTGTCGAAGTGCCCCCTGCGTTGTCTTCGCCGATCGTATCGCAAGGCAGAATATTTCTGACCGCCCACGAAGGCGACCGCCGAGTCCTGTTGTGCATGGAGTCCAAAACGGGCAAGACGCTATGGAGGCGAGAAACCGTCGCCCCACGAAAAGAACATCGGTATATCCACGGACCCGCCACCCCGTCGCCCGCGGCCGATCAAGACAGCGTCTATGCTTTTTACCCCGATTACGGACTCGTCTCCTACGACTTTACCGGGACGCTGAAGTGGAAGGTTCCGCTGGGTCCCTTCTCCAGCCAGCACGGCTTAACGGGTTCCCCGATTCTCGCGGGCGACTATCTCGTTCTTCTCATTGACCAAGTCTCCGATTCCCACGTCGCCGCATACGACCGTGCAGACGGTCGTCCGGCGTGGAAGACCGCCCGCCCGGACATGTTCGGAGGTTATTCCACACCGATCGTCCGAGAAGTTCACGCCGGAGAACTCGAGGTCGTCGTTTCCGGGGCCTCCGAGCTTACCGCCTACAACGTGAACACCGGAGAAAGGGTCTGGTGGTTCCAAGGCATTTCCCGCCAACCGAAAGCGGTGCCGCTGTTGACCCCAAACACGGTCTACGTAAACTGGCCGAAGACCGAGATGGGCGGGCATACGTTCGACTTCCCGGCTATCCTTGCGCGCCAAGATCGAAACGGCAACGGAGCCGTCGATCTCGATGAGGTCGACGGCCGCCTGCTGAATCTCGTTGACTTCGTTGACCGCGTGACCGGCCCAAGCGACGGGAAAGTCGACGCCGAAGAATACCGCAAGTATTTGCGGGAGACTCGCGAGGCGGGGGCCTTGCTGGCGATACGGCTCGGCGACAGCGGCGCGCTGACCCAATCGTCGGTTCGCTGGGAACTGTCGCGGTCTCTGCCGGACTCGCCCTCGCCGCTCATCTACGGCGGCGTCCTTTTCCTTTTCAAGCACGGCGGAATCGTCACATCGGTGGACGCCGAGACGGGCGAGGTGCTGAAGCGGGGCCGGATCCGGGAGGGGGTCGACTTTTACTACTCATCCCCCGTGGCCGGGGATGACAAGATCTATATCGCCGGCGAAACGGGCAAGGTTTCGGTGCTCACGGCGAAGGGAAACTGGGAAGTGCTGTCGACGACTGATCTCGGGGAAGAGATCTACGCCACCCCGGCAATCGCGGACGGGCGCGTCTATGTGCGGACCGCGGCGGCCCTGTACGCTTTTGGGACCAGGGAGTAATCCGGCTATGATCATTTGTGCCCTTTGACTCCTCCGAAAATAGCCTTCGAGAGTCTTGTGCATTACGTTAGTGTCCGGCAAGATCGCGAACACCTTGAGCCGCGAAGCGGCGGCGGGAATATAGCCCAGGGTGGAGCCGGAACGGCGGAACCCTGGGTGGAACCCCCACCCGGACGAGCCCTGAAAGGGCGGCAGGAACCTCGCGCCCAACCCTTCGGACCGCCGGGGCCCATTTTCATGGCGGTATTATGAATCCGCGGATTCATAGAAACGGACTCTTCCGATAATCCCTTCAAGCGTACTGTGGATTACGGTTACCTGCGGAAAAATCGCAAACAACTCGAGCGCGGCGACCGCTCCGCGGCCCCGGCAGCGGATGGGGCGTAGGAACAATCGTTCGATGCAACCGCGGCCCATGAGAATCTTTCACCGATCCACCCGCCGACCGCCGAAGCTTCGACACCTGTTTGGCCCTTCGGTTTGTCTCGGGCTCCACGCCGAGTTGGCAAACTAATTCCGCCGCAATAACTTGCGCACAGGCCAGGTGACGAAGCGGCCGATGCGGTGCGACGGAGACCGCAGGATCCGCTCGATGACGTCAGAGAACTTGAGTTCTCTTTCGTAGAGGAATTGACCCGGATTTCCACTTTAGTTTCGGTTCTGCTAACCATCGGGTGGACTCGGACGCCTTTATTTATGCGGGCTTGAAAGCACTCAAGGCGCTGAGGAGATCAACACCCAATGGGTGAAAAAGAAAACAAACCGTTTCAGCTCACCTTCAATGGATTTCTCAAGGTCGATTTCCAAGGATCGCGAGTCACCTCGGATGGCGGGCTGATTCTCATTCGCGAACTGGACGAACGACTCGGACTAGGCAAGCTGATAGACGAGCATCTGACGGATTCGCGGCAAGGCTCGAACAAGAAGTTCCCGTTCGTCGATCTGCTGCGACAGTCGGTCTACTCCCGCTTGGCGGGCTACGAGGATCTCAACGACGCCGTTCGTGTCTCCGCCGATCCAACCTTTCGGCTGATTGGCTCGAAGAAGAACTGGGATCGCGGCGCGGCGCTGACCTCCCGGCTGCAGAGCTTCGAGACCGCCATGCTCGCCGGCGACGAGAATCTGATCGGGCTGATGGCGGTGAACCGCGAGTTGATCGCGCAAGCCGAGGCCGGTGATGACTCCGAGTGCGTCGTGCTGGACATGGACTCTACCGAGAGCCCCGTCCACGGCCGGCAGGAAGGCAGCGCCTACAACGGCCACTTCGAGTCGGTCTGCTACCACCCACTGTTGCTGTTCAACCAGCACGGCGATTGCTTGGCGGCAAAGTTGCGACCGGGCAACGTGTCCAGCGCCGAGGACTGGGACGAGCTGCTGCTGCCGGAAATCGAACGCCAACAGGCGGAGGGCAAACAGGTGACGTTCCGGGCCGATGCCGCCTTCGCCAAGCCGGATATTTACGAGACGTTGGAGGAGCGCGGCGTGGACTACGTGATTCGCATCCCGGCCAACAAGAGCCTGGAGCTGGAGATCGAAGATATCCTGTTTCGTCCGCCGGGCAGGCCGAGCGCAAAGCCCCTGGTGCGCTACAGGAGCTTTCGGTATCAGGCCGCGAGCTGGTCGAAGTCCCGGCGGGTTGTTGCGAAGGTCGAGCATCACCAAGGTGAGTTGTTTCCTCGCGTCGGTTTCATCGTCACGAGCATGGCCTTGCCGAGCCGCTCGCTGCCTGGATCAAGAACACGGCGGTTACTTAGTCGACTTCGACCCAGCAGGAGGATTCCTCGATCTCGACAGAAAAGGGCTGGTCGTCCAAGCACGTATGCTGTGGTTCCTTTCTCGACTCATTGCTGACGGCATCGAGAGTCCCACAGTTTCGGCATCCACGCTGCGACAAGCGGCTGACTCCGGTTTCGAGTTCCTTCGGGATAGGATGTGGGACCAAGTGCACGGCGGCTTTTTTTGGGAGGTCAACCGAAAAGGGACTGAGAAGAAACGAATCGCCAAAGACGCTTATGGACAAGCGTTTGCGCTGTTCGCGTTGTCACAGTACTACCGCGCCGTTGGCGATACCGCCGCAAAGGGCCTGGCGGATGATCACTTTAGGGTCCTCGACAGCAAGATGCACGACGACGAGCACGGCGGCTACATCGAGTACCTGGAAGACGACTGGACACCCACTCCGGAGGGGTCTCCTCGCTATTCGGATCGCACGCCGTCACACCTCAAGACAACGAACACCCATCTCCATCTGTTGGAAGGACTGACGCCATATGTGATTGCGGACTCTTCTCCGCTTGGTCGGGAACGGCTGATCGAATTGATCCGGATTCAAACCGTAACCATCATGAGGAAACAGCATGCTTCCTCCTACCAGTGCTTCGATCGGAACTGGAGACCAGCGGTAAGTAGCCGAAACGAGTTGACTTCGTTCGGGCACGATCTGGAGAACATCTCTCTACTGATTGAAGCGTGTGCTGCCGCGAGAATTTCGGAGTCACCTTTTCACGAGCTGTTTCGGGCGACATTCGACGAAGTGTCAAGGCGCGGAGTCGATCGCAAGGTAGGCGGAATCTATCTCTACGGGAAGGTCGGGGGTCCGGCCCAACATCGAGACAAGCTTTGGTGGGTACAAGCCGAAGCCCTCTTGGCTGCAATGTACATCTATCGCCGATTCGAGGACCAGGGCGCTCTCGCGCTTCTCTTGCTGACTTGGCGGTTCATCGATGACACTCTTATCGATCATGAACACGGCGAGTGGTTTGAAAGGGTTCGGCGAGACGGTTCGAAGCTGCCGCAAAAAGGCGACGAATGGAAGTCGGTGTACCACAACGGTCGCGCGCTGCTGGGCTGTGTCGAGATGCTTCGGTCCGGCGACGAATGAGAAAGGCCTCATGAATGACCTGTTGACGACGATTCTGGACACCGGAGTCGTCACGACGCCCGACGGAGAATCCCGCAAGCTCCACTCGAACATGCCGCGGCTTGAAGGGGAACTGATTCAGGCATGGGTTGCACAGCAGCAGCCTCAGCGACTGCTTGAAATAGGGTTCGCATACGGAATCTCAACCTTGTTCATCTGTGACGCGCTGGGTACAGTCGATGGTGTTCAGTACGACATCATCGATAACAGCCAGCGGTCGGAGTGGGAGAGCGTCGGTATAGCCAACATGAAACACGCGGGATACGGTGACGTCTACAACCTGCATGAGGAAGACTCGACCCTCCGCCTGTCCCGGATGGTTTCCGAGGGGCGACGCTTCGACTTTGTCCTTGTGGATAGTTGGCACGCGTTCGACCATACGCTGGTGGAGTTTTTTTACATCAATCGAATGCTGGATGTCGGCGGCGTGGTCGTGTTTGATGATTTTCATACAGCCGGCATTAAAAAGTTGACGGCCTACATCGACACCTATGACTTTTACGATCAGTTGCCGTTGCCCGTGGAGTTTGAACGACGACGCGAAGTTCGAGTGCGCCGTATGGGCGGTGTTCCGGCCGCACGGCTGGTCGGGTTCAAGAAAATCGATCAGGATCGACGGGGTCCTTACTGGTTCAAGGAGTTTTGATCCCGCATTTTCAATTTGATGTTTGACATCCCGACCTTCCAGCGGCCTTGAGCGTCTTTATTCATAGGGGCTAGAGCCCGATGAGGACGCCATGGAGGCCAACACCCAATGGGTGAAAAACAAACCAAGCCATTCCAGCTAAGTTTCAACGGCTTGTTGAAAGTCGATTTCCAGGGATCGCATGTCACTTCCGACGGTGGCCTGATTTTGGTTCGCGAACTGGACGAGCGGCTCGGTCTCGGGAAGCTGATCGATGAGTATCTCAGCGACTCGCGACAAGGCTTGAACAAGAAGTTCCCGCTGGCCGATCTGCTGCGCCAGTCGATCTACAGCCGCTTGGCAGGCTACGAGGACGTCAACGACGCCGTCCGAGTGTCGGCTGACCCGACGTTTCGCTTGATCGGCTCGCAGAGGAACTGGGATCGCCGAGCGGCCTTGACCTCGACGCTGCATGGCTTCGAGACGGAGATGCTGGCGAGCGAAGAGAACCTGCTGGGGCTGATGGCGCTGAACCGAGAGCTGGTCGGGCAAGCGGAGGCGTTCGACGACTCCGAGCGGGTCGTTCTGGACATGGACTCCACCGAGAGTCCGGTCCATGGCCAACAGGAAGGCAGTGCCTACAACGGACACTTCGAGTCGGTCTGCTACCACCCGTTGCTTTTGTTCAACGGTCATGGTGATTGCCTCGCTGCCAAGCTGCGTCCCGGCAACGTGCACAGCGCCGAGGACTGGGATGAGCTATTGTTGCCGGAGATCGAGCGCCAACAGGCTGCGGGCAAGCAGGTCGCCTTCCGGGGCGATGCCGCCTTTGCCAAGCCGGAGATCTACGAGGCGCTGGAGGAGCGCGGCGCGGACTACGCGATCCGCATTCCGGCCAATAAGAACCTGGAGCTGGAGATCGAAGACATCCTGTTTCGTCCGCCGGGGAGGCCCGGCCGCAAGCCGCTAGTGCGCTACAAGAGCTTTCGCTATCAGGCGGAGAGCTGGAAGGGGCCGAGACGAGTTGTCGCCAAGGTCGAGCACCACCAGGGCGAGCTATTCGCGCGCGTCGGTTTTATCGTGACGAACATGAGCTTGCCAAGCCGGTCGGTGGTGCGTTTCTACAACAAGCGCGGCACGGCGGAGCAGTGGATCAAAGAAGGTAAGCAAGCGACGCACTGGACGCGGCTGTCGTGCCATCGCTTCCGGGCGAACGAGGTGCGCTTGCAGTTAAGCGTGCCGGCCTACAACCTGGGCAACCTGTGGCGGCGACTCGGGTTGCCGCACAGGATCAAGACGTGGTCACTGACGAGCTTGCAGCAGCGGTTGATGAAGACGGGCGGCAGATTGGTCAAGCACGCGCGGTACTACTGGTTGCTCTTGGCCGAGGGACATCTGAACCGGCGGCTGTTTGGCGACATGCTGCGGAGGATCTGGGCGCTGCCTGTGCCGGGTGGTTAGCACCGCACTTGGCGAATGCGAAATCTGTGTACTGAGGACGGAAGCTCGGAGGGGTGTCTGCGAAATTGACTTCGCAGCGGCGGATCAGCCCCCATGAGGGGCAAGAAGGGGGCTCGATCGGTCCCGCCTCAGCCGCCGCCTCTTTCGGGTGGAGAAATGGTTGCGCTTCGCCGGGTGAGGGTGTAGACTCGTGCCGTCAGAGGAGCCAAATCGGAAATCCTGGTTGATTGGTAAGAGACAATTGATGCCGGATCCGACAGATCAGCATGCTGGAGCGTCGAGAGGCTCCGAAACGCCCGGATCTAAACTAGGACAGTTCCCCACACTCCGCCTTGACAACCACAACATTTACATGTGATCACTATGGGGAGTTCACGGATCCTGAGACGTCATTGATGAAGGAATCTACCGCATCGACCAGACTCCTGCCTCGTTACCCGACGATGGATGGGTGGTGAGATATCTTGACCTGGAGAGCCGGCAGGTCTCCCTTGTCGCTGATCTTCCCCAAATACCGGTCTTCCACTCTGCGGGGCTCAATGTGTCGCTGGACCGTAGGTGGCTACTCGTGGCACAACAGGATCAGGTGACCTCAGATCTAATGTTGGCCGAGGGTTACCGTCAATAGGCCAAGCAAGAGCACGGGTGAACAGTCCGGCTCACCTACTGAGTCCCGCATAATATAGAGTCAATCAAGGCGGAGAGAAGACTGCTTCGAGAAGGCGGTGATCAAACGCGGCTTGCGGCGCATGCGGCGTAGCGCTTGGCGGGCGCGTTCGTCGAGTTCCCAATAGTCCTTCGGGCAGACGTTGGGCAGCTCGTGCTGCTTCCAGTACGCCACCTTGCCGGGGCGCTTACGATGGTGGCAAACCGGGGCGGAGGAATGAAAGGGCTTTTCCGTCGGATTCTACGCGGCTTGAGAACGAAGCCGCTTCCCGAAACCTATGAGGCGATCCGCCCGGCAATAGTCGCCTTCATCTCACGGGCAGTACCAGGGGTGCGGGGTCAACTTCCGGCCCTTCCGAAAGTCATCGGAACCGGTTTCATTGTCGATTCTAGGGGCGTTGTCGCCACGAACCGGCACGTCGTGGAATTACTGGCCGGGCTGCCGAGCCACCCAAGGACTGGCAAGACATCGGCGGCGGCTTGGCTCTTCGTGGATATTCAAACCTCGGCGGATGGTGAGGAGCGAATCTACCACCAGCATTTCGCGGACGTCAACTTGGCCCATGGACTCGACCACTTTTCCTACCCTGGCGTTCCCTGGTACGGCGAGGCGGTGCCGGATCTGGCATTCGTCCAGATCAATGTTCGCGATGTCCCGGCGGTTGATCTCACGACGGAGCCCGACATCATCAAGACGGGAATATCGGTAGCCACCGCAGGCTACCCCTTGGGGTCCGACGCCCTGGCTCCCGGCGGCCGGCTTATGCAAGTGACACCAACGCTGCGACACGGGATCGTCAGCAGCCTTCACCCGGCACCGATGCCGAATCCCCAGGGTTTTACGATCG
Organism: Bryobacterales bacterium; assembly: GCA_965238125.1. Lineage (GTDB taxonomy): Bacteria > Acidobacteriota > Terriglobia > Bryobacterales > UBA6623 > UBA6623. The sequence continues at coordinate 5,042,694 of OZ250179.1, forward strand.
ATGCTCCGATTCAAAGCGGTGCGAGCGGGTCACCGGTTTTCTTGATGAATGAGCCTAAGGTTATCGGGATGATATATGCAAATATGCCTGACCACGACGCGCCTGATGGGGGGATTGAGAGCACCAACCTAACATTCGCGCTGACGTCGAAGCTGACAAAGCAGGCGCTCGATTATTTCCTCGACGCGATAGATTTGGACCTTTCCGACGTGCCGACGTTCGACTCGGTCAAAGAAGCCGAGGGGAAGTCGGAGTTGACTTGGGAAACTTTCCCGGACCCAGGGCAGGACAGTTAGTCAAGCCCCCCGCATCCGCCGACACAGCAACCTGAGCGCGTCCCTGTGGGCTTTCCGGGGCCATGGAGCCTATCGCAGCCGTAGGCGCGTCCTGTCGGCTTCTATGCCGGCCAATTCACAGCACACCGCGAAGGGGAGCAGCGCGGGCGTCTCCGTCGATCCAGGTGAGAATTTCTTCGGTGTCGCCGCCGGTCAACAGGTCATTGGCGGCGTAGGCGAGCAGCGCGGCGGCGAGACGGTTCACGCCGCGAGTCTAGCACCATTGATCATATTTTGATCACATTGGCTTCCTGGCGAATGGTCGACTACTCGTAAGTCATTGAAAACATTGGTAGGCGCGGCAGGACTCGAACCTGCGACCCTCTGCTTAGAAGGCAGATGCTCTATCCGGCTGAGCTACGCGCCCCTGGTTGGCTGCTTTCGCTTATTGTACAGATCGGTCTATTCCGCGACCAGACGGTTTGGGAGCTGTCGGCCTCGCGGCGGATCGGGTGTTGGATTTCGCAAAAACTATGCGCTTGAGGAAATCGCCCGCCGAGGAGATGTGTCCAGCGCCGCCGGAGCTGTCTATTGCGGGGGGGTGCCGGGACCGCCCTCAGCGGAGCCGCGAGGGCCTCGTCCGCTGCGGAAACGCTGTCGCATCTCTTCCATTTCTTGCTGATCGATGAAGCCGTCGCCGTTGGCGTCCATCACCGGAAAACGCTCTTGCATCATTTCGGGGAGTTCGTCCTTGGCGATCTTGCCGTCTTCGTTGACGTCAAAACGCGCGAAGAACCCGCCGGGGCCCCGTTGGCCGCCGGCGAATCGTCCCGGCCGGCGGCGACCCTCGTCTTGCTCGGTCGGGGGCGCGGCGGTGACTTCGTCGGTCTTGATGGCTTGGATGTTGATCGAGATCTCCACGTCGTCGCCCAAGACCAAACCGCCTCCCTCGAGGGCACGATTCCAAACAATGCCGTAGTGCTTTCGGTCGACTGACGCCGAAGCCTCGAAGCCCACCTTGTGATTGCCGCGATTGTCGGTGATCGCCCCGAGAAAACCGACCGGCAGAGTGATTTCCCTCGAGACGCCGTGCATGCGGAAGGTTCCCTTGACGTCGTAGGCGTTGTCGCCGGTCTTGACGACTTCGGAGCTTTCGAAGGTGATCGCGGGATAGGTCTCGACGTCGAAAAAGTTGTCACTGCGCAGATCCTCGTCGCGTTTGTCGTGATTGGTGTCGATACTCGCGGCTTGGATTGTAACGTTGACCGAGGAGTCCTCGGGTTTGTCGGAGTCAAATCGAATCATCCCCTCGAAATCGGAAAAGCCGCCGCGCACTTTGGTCAACAAATGCCGGATCTCAAAACCGACGACGGAGTGAGCCTTGTCGATCTTGTAGGTCTCGGCCGAAAGCGGAAGCAGCGCGAGCAGCGCGGCAAGGAAATACAGGGGGTAGCGGTGCGTCATGATGTTCTCCTCGACGGCCAAAACCGGGCAGGGCGGCCTGGTAGGCATTTTCGCATGTTTGCCGGGAGTGAGCGGTGTTGGAAAGCACGGCGCGGTGGGCCGAGCCCCAGACCGGCGACGGTCGGCGGCGGGCAAGGGCGTGGGCCTTGCGGCGGTATGGACGCCTCCGGCCGCTGTGCCATATTGAAATGAAGGGTCGGACGCCCGGTTCTTGCAATTCCCATGAGTGACGCCCGCTCATCTCTCGTCGAAAAGGCGGCCGACGGCATTTGGCTGATTCGCTTGCCACTGCCTTGGCCGCTTGCGATTGTCAACGTCTTTCTGCTGCGGCGGGAGGACGGCTACGTGCTGATCGATACGGGCCTGAAGACCGAGGATTCTCTGTCGGCGCTGGAAGAGGCGCTCGGGGAATTGGGCTTGCAATGGTCTTCGATTCAAGAGATCGTCATCAGCCACATGCACCCGGACCACGTCGGGGCGGCGGCGGAGATCCGGCGACGATCCGGAGCGCCGGTTCGCATGCATCCGGTTGAGGCCGCGCTGGTGGCGCCACGGGACGGGAATGATTTCTTCGCGAAGACGGAAACCTACCTCAGCGAGAACGGTGTTCCCGAGGAGCACATCGCCACGATGAAGAAGGGCGCTCGGGCCGTGGCGAACGATATGGAGCGGTTTATTCCCGATCTGGAGATCGGCGAGGGGGACGAACTTTCGTACGAGGGCGGCCGGTTCGAGGTTCTGGTGACTCCGGGGCATTCGCCCGCATTGCTCAGTTTCTACAACGCCGATGCGCGGGTGCTGATCTCGACGGACGCATTGTTGGAACGGATCACGCCGCACATCGGAGTGCATCCTTTTTATGGGGGAGATCCGTTGTCGGAGTATTTGGAATCACTGGGACGATTGGGCGGGCTGGCGGTCGAGCAAATCCTCCCTTCGCACGGCAACCCTTTTGGCGGCCACGCCGAGTGCATCGAAGGGGTGCAACGACACCACGCTCGGCGGCTGGACAAGATTCACGGCGTTGTGGAGGGAGACGAGTTGCATGCTTACGCGGTGGCGGGCGTCGTTTGGGGCGAGGATCGGTCGCTGATCGACCGGCGGTTCGCGATGGCCGAGGCGCTCTCTCACCTGGAACACCTTAGGCGAAACGGACAGGTAGAGCGCTCTCAACCCGACGGCGTCGCCTATTGGTCGGCGACATCATAAGAGTCAGCGGGGCGGAGACGGCGGTCAGAAGCGAGGCGAACCGTCGGCGGATGAAAGCGGCTGCGCGTTCCGAGCAAGGAGGGGCATGTCGAATCCAAACCAGTATGAGGTGTATGCGATCCGGTACGCCGAGGCGGCCGCGCGCACGCGCGGCGATGCGTTCATCTTTGATACGACCCACGATGTTCCCTATCCTTTGGACTATTTCATTTGGGTGGTAAGGAATGAGCAGCGGACGATTCTCGTGGACACCGGGTTTGACGCGGGCGAAGGGGCGCAACGGGATCGCCCGATTTTTCTGGAGCCGGCCGAGGCGGTGGCGGCCGTCGGCATTGCGCCGGAGAGCATCAGCGAGACGATCATCACGCACCTCCACTACGACCACGCCGGAGGGCTCGAACAGTTTCCGAATGCGCGCTTTCATCTGCAAGAAGCCGAGATGGTCTACGCCACGGGGCCGTGTATGTGTCACGGGCGCCTCCAGAAGCCGTTCACGGCGGAACATGTGTGCCAAATGGTACGGCGTGTTTATGCCGGAAAGGTTGTTTTTCATGACGGGGAAGCGGAGATTGCGCCGGGGGTGAGTGTCCATAAGGTCGGGGGGCATAGCCGAGGGTTACAGGTGGTGCGGGTGGATACGGCCGGCGGGCCGTTGGTGCTGGCGTCGGACGCGGCGCACTATTACGAAAATTACGAGGCGCGGAATCCGTTTCCGTTGGTTGTGGATGTTGAGGACATGCTGAAGGGCTATGACTTACTGACCAAGCTGGCGGGCGAACGGCGGTTGGTGATTCCGGGGCATGATCCGCTGGTTCGGCAACGATTTCCGGAGGCATTTGAGAATGCCGGAGCGGACGTGCGGCGGTTGGACTTGGGAGTGCTGTAGGGCCGGAACTGCTGGGACCGCGAACGATTTTCGCGATCCATGTTGCTGAGTCGGGCACAAGAAGAGGGCAGGCCTGGAGACCTGCCCCACTAGGTCCAGTTTCGGAAACAAAGCGGTTCGACGAGTGAAAATCGAATGGCAGTTCCCCTTTTTCGCCCGACAGGAGAGAGAATTTCCGTCGATTCCTTGACTCAAAAGGTCCGCTGATTTATAAAGTGGGCATGCCGGATATCACAATTTCCGATAACGTTTCGTTGCCGATCGATATAAAACCGAGCGGCTCCCTTTCGAAATATCTCAAGAATCCCTTGTCCCTTCTGACGACTTTGTCGTTGGATACGCCGTTGGTGAAGGCTCCGCTGAAGTTGTTGCGGGGCGGCTTTAAGCTGAAGAAAAGCGTCGATTTGATGGACCAAGGCGAGGCGAAGGCGCAGCTGAAGCTGAAGGCCGCGGTCGGACAGACCGTCGGCCTGCGGTTGTTCAAGGCGGGCAGTACTGTTTTCGCGGATCATTTTCGGGGTCCGGCGGTGTTGCGTAGAGCGGGGGAGGAGGCTTTGACGCCACGGGAGGTCGCCGAGGGCCGGGCGGTTTTGGCGTTCGACCTGACGCCGACGGTGCAGGCGGGGGTCCAGGGCAACTTGGGGCCGCTAAGCTTCGGGGTGGGCAAGAGCCGGAAGCTGACATTCGCCAACTACAAAGAGTTTGCCGTCAGCGACACCACGCCGTCGGTTGGGACAGCGGTTTCCCAGACGGTGAAGGAGTTCGTGATTCCGACGAAACTCGCCGATCTGCGAAAGATTCCCGAGGGCACGACGGTGAGCGTGGAATCGGCCGGAGAGTTACGGGTTGAGGGAGGCCTCAACTTTGCGGGGGCTCCGAAGCCCTTTGCGAGCCTCGATGTGCCCGGGGTGAAAGATCCGATCGAAGTGAAGGCGGGGTACAAGGTTGGCGTGAGCGGCAAGTTTCGGTTGTTCAGTGAGTATCAGCTGCGTATTTGGAGGGTTGGGACCGGCGACAAGATCCGGCTTGGCTACTACAAAATGCAGGGCCGCGAAACAACGGTGACGGTGACGGCCGAGGCGGCGTTGAAGGTTGGGGCGGGGGACCACAGCGCGACCGTTGAATTGGTTCGGCCGGCCGGCGGCAAGAAGACGATTGACGAGAAACAACTCACGGACGCCGGCTTGTCGGCGGCCCGGATCAAGGCGATTTCCAAGGTGGTGGAGGGTGGCATGAGCCGCAAGGTGGAGGCGAGTCTCGCGGCGTCTTTTCGCAAGCTGAACAAGGGCTCGGCTGCTTTCCTTTTTGAGGTTGACATGGCGGCGTTGGACAGCGCGGGCCGGAAGGCGGTCCAAGGGGCGTTGCGAAAAGACATCTCGGGACTTGGGGACGGCGACCGAGTGAAATCGCCCCAGGGAGTGAAGGGGCTTCGGTCCATTTTCCGAGAGGTGAGCGAAGAAGAGACCTCGCTTAGGATCAACCTATTCGGGATCTTCAACTACATCTCGGTGAGCAATCTGCTGAAGGACAGCCGAATCGTGAACACTCCGGGTGGCGAATTCGCGATTGTCGACGAGGTCACGGCGACCCGGACGAAGGCCAACCTGAACAATCTAAAGAAGGGCGATAAGGCGCTGCGACACTTGATGGACGAGGCGATGCTGGTGACGGCGATTTACCGTGGCGCTCGCCACAGCGTTCGGCAGGCGGACCTGGATTCGAGTTACACGTATTTTGAGTTGCATCGCGAGACCGGCCGGCGGCGGATGAAGGACAACCTGGACGTGGTCGCGGCGCTGGGTCTGATTACCAGGGCCAGACAGCGTGAGCTGCTTGGCGGCGAGAAGAGATTCGGGACATCCACGTTTTATCTGGAAAGTAATTTCAACGACGACGAATTCCGGTCGATGTTTGTTCGCGATTCGGCCCCGAATGCCCCGAAAGCTAAGACGCCGGCGCAGTTTGATGATGCGGGTTTGCGGGCCTTGGGGGCGCTCTACCAAGGGGATCCGAGTAACGAAGGCAGATGGCGCGTGATGAAGGAGAATTGGCGGGCGCTGAAGCGGGCGCCGGCGCTGGGCTCGGTGACAGCCGTTGGAAAGGCCAAAGGGCTCGACCCGGAGCAGAGCAAGCTATTGGGAGTGGAGGTCGTGAAGATCCTCACATGGCGGGAGGCCATGGTCGATCTCGCCAAGGTGCTGCTGGATGTCGAGCCGTTTTTTAACGGGGGCGCCAAGGACCCCGATAGTGACGAGTTCAAGGATCTCCAGAAGCGATTGCGCGACAAGGTGGGGGAAGTGGCCAAAGAGTCGCGGGCTCAATGGGGTGATCCTTGGGGGATCGTGGCTCTTACTTATCTGGCCGGGCAGGCAGGTTCGAAGAGGGCGAAGGTCAGCAGTGAGAAGGTGCGGCTTGATGTCCGCAAGCCGCGGGCGGCGGCGGTTGCCTGACGAGCAGGTAGGGAGAAAGCTCCTACAGGCCGGCGTCTCACGTCTTTCGCGACTTGGTGCATCGAGGAACCGCGGTCGTCGCTATGAACTAAGCTCTTTGCGTTCCGGAGATCATCGATCGAGTTTCTTCGCGAGCACCGTCATTTCCAGGTCATCCGCGAGTTGGTTGAGCTTGTCCGGATCGATGCCGGCCCTCAGCCCGCACGAATGCGGTTCTAGTTGGAAAGGGCGGAACGTCTTCTGTTCGTTGAGGGAAAGACCGGTGCGCAGGGCGCGGTTCACAACCTGTTGGAGGGTCAAATTGGACTCCCGGACTCTTCGTCGAAGGTTCCTGGCGACATCGGGTTCTAAGGTGAGCGTGATTCTCATAAACGTCCTCGTCCGGAACGACAGTGCGATCACAACATCATTATGTAGCGCTCCTGCTGATGCTTGCATAGCGAGGGCTCGAAGGGTCTCTCGGGCCCAATCTTCCCCGTTCATCCGCAGCCGCCCATGTTGCCGAATTGGTCGCGGTCCTTGGTCCAGCCCACGACCCCATCTCGCGTCTCTACCTTGACCCACCAAATCCCCCAAAGGTCTTCTCGGGTGGGAACGGGACCAATATACTCGCCCCAGCAACGCTTGTCGGGAAACGGGCAATGGTCGTGAACGTTCCCCGAGACGCCTAGTGCGAATACTTTTCCCTCGACCCAAACTCGACCGATGCCTTCGCCCAGACGGTCCAGCAGAAAAACGATCGAACCGGCTTTGGTCTTCGAGTAGGAGTCTGGGTGGCGAACACCCACGGGAACGGGTGTGATGTGCACTTCGCCGGTGAGCCCTTCGACTTTTTCTCCCTTATGAGCGCGGCCAACGACCGTTTGACTGTTGGGCTTGTCGTAGAGGACGGTGTCGGCGAGGACATCCCAGGTGCGAAACATGCAACATTCGAAGGGACAAGCCTCTTTGGCAATGTGTGGTGATTGGGGTTTGCGGTTGGAGGGCAGGCTGTCGAGCCGTTGGTGATACTCTTGTTTCCGTTGAGCCAGGCGGGCTCGGTCCGCGGCGAGTTTCTTGGCGAGCGCGGACTGTTGGAACGTCGAGGTCTTGGTCAGCGGGTGAAGGGCATTGCCCTCGGTGAGAAGGCGCCGATCGATTTCATTGTTTTTCTTGTCGTAGAGATATTCCAAGATTCTGACGGCCTCGGCGTTGTTGCCGATTTCCACGTAGAACTCGGTCAAGTAGAACCACAAATAGTGGTTTCGGCATTGACGTCGAATCAGTTCTTTACGGGCGGCAGTGACGGCGTCATGATCGCCCGCCGTCATGGCGGCATCGTGTTTGCGGTTGAGGGCACGTTGAGCTTCCATGAATCCGGGGCCGAGTTGAGTACGGGCTTGGCAGGGGCCGCCGATGAGGTTCTCTTCCAGGTCAGGTTTCGCGGACTGGGCGGGCAGGGAAGGCGCAGTTGCGATGAGGAGGGTGACGGCGGGGAGGATTGCGGAAAGCTTGAGCATGACGCAGCTTTGGACGCATACCTTGGAAGATGCGTTTCGGTTTGGTCGTGGTGGTTTGGTTGGTGTGTGAAAAAATGGGAGACAGCCCACTGCGCGCCCGATACCGTTGCTCTTTCCAAAGGCGCGGGCGGCTGAGTAGGCTAGGAGGAGGTCGTGAGCGGGTAAGACCGTGGGTGTTGACCGAATCCTAATCGACGTTGTGGTCGGCGCGGTTTTCGCGGCGGGCTTGGCTTTGTCCGCGGCGCCTCAGAGGAGCCGTCCGAAAAGATCATCTTCGTGTTGAGCCTCCTACAAGTCGGTGTCCTCGAGCGGGTTGAGGAGTTCCGCGCCGAGTTCGCGGCCGGCGAGCCCTTTCCGCACATCGTTATTGACAACTTCCTCGATCCTGAATACTGTTGCCGCCTCCGAGACGAGTTTCCGGCCTTCGATGCGGAAAAAGCGCGGAACGAGTTCGGCGAGATCGGGGGCAAAGCGGTTCACCAGAACTTGCCGGGGCTCGGTCCCGCATACAAGGACTTCGACAGGATGATTCGGTCTCGGGATTTCCTCACCTGGGTCGAGACGGTCACGGGGATCTCCAAGCTGCTCTATGACTCCGACTATGTCGGCGGCGGAACCCACGAGAACCTCGACGGGCAAGACCTCGATCCTCACGTCGACTTCAACTATCACCCCACGAGGGGGCTGCACCGGCGGCTGAATCTGCTTCTGTTCCTCAACCGAAAATGGCGCGAGGATTGGGGCGGTTCACTCGAATTGCATCGCAGCCCGTGGCTGCGGAGCGAGGAGAATCAGGTCAAAATGATTCGGCCGATCGAGAACCGGATCGTCTTGTTTGAGACGTCCGAACGTTCCTGGCACGGATTCAGTAAGATCCGTTATCAGGAGAGGCAAAAGGATCTCTCGCGACGCTCGATTGCGGTCTACTTTTACACCCAAGCTCGCCCCGAGCAAGAAATCGTTCCCTCACATGCAACCATCTACGTGCCGCGGAAACATCCCCACCCCATCCGAGCGGGCTATACGTTGCGAGAGCAGGACGTCGAGGCGCTGCAAACACTCATTGAACGCAGGGATCGGCAGCTTCAATCCAGGATTTCCATTTTGGCCCTGGCACGGTCACAGGATACACCCCCGCTGCGCCGAATACCACGTCTTTTCGCGCTGAACCCTGCACATCACCTCCGCCGGTAGGCGCCAAGGCTCGTCCGTCCGCTCACAGACGTTGATTGAGCGGACTGAACGGCGCTCCGGCCGACACTGCTCCTTGCGAAACCTTTTTGGAGCCAAAAACTGTTGATCCTCGCCCGGGCAACGCTACCCACCCGGCACAGGCAGCGCCCAGATCCTATGCAGCATGTCGCCGAACAGCCGCCGGTTCAGATGTCCTTCGGCCAACAGCAGCCAATAGTACCGCGCATGCTTGACCAGCCTACCGCCCGTCTTCATCAGCCGCTGTTGCAAGCTCGTCAGCGACCAGCTCTTGATCCGTTGCGGCAGCCCGAGCCTCCGCCATAGGTTCCCCAGATTATAGGCCAGCACGCTGAGTTGCAGTCGCACTTCGTTGGCCCGGAACCGATGGCATGACAGCCTTGTCCAATGCGTCGCTTGTTTGCCTTCCTTGATCCACTGCTCCGCCGTGCCGCGCTTGTTGTAGAACCGCATCAGCGAGCGGCTCGGCAAGGCCATGCTCGTGACGATGAAACCGACGCGAGGAAACAACTCACCTTGGTGATGCTCGACCTTCGCAACAACCCGCCGGGACTTCGACCAGCTCGCGGCCTGATACCGAAAGCTCCTGTAGCGCACCAGGGGCTTTGCGCTCGGCCTGCCCGGCGGACGAAACAGGATATCTTCGATCTCCAGCTCCAGGCTCTTGTTGGCCGGGATGCGAATCACGTAGTCCACGCCGCGCTCCTCCAACGTCTCGTAAATATCCGGCTTGGCGAAGGCGGCATCGGCCCGGAACGTCACCTGTTTGCCCTCCGCCTGTTGGCGTTCGATTTCCGGCAGCAGCAGCTCGTCCCAGTCCTCGGCGCTGGACACGTTGCCCGGTCGCAACTTTGCCGCCAAGCAATCGCCGTGCTGGTTGAACAGCAACAGTGGGTGGTAGCAGACCGACTCGAAGTGGCCGTTGTAGGCGCTGCCTTCCTGCCGGCCGTGGACGGGGCTCTCGGTAGAGTCCATGTCCAGCACGACGCACGCGGAGTCATCACCGGCCTCGGCTTGCGCGATCAACTCGCGGTTCACCGCCATCAGCCCGATCAGATTCTCGTCGCCGGCGAGCATGGCGGTCTCGAAGCTCTGCAGCCGGGAGGTCAGCGCCGCGCCGCGATCCCAGTTCTTCTTCGAGCCAATCAGCCGAAAGGTTGGATCGGCGGAGACACGAACGGCGTCGTTGAGATCCTCGTAGCCCGCCAAGCGGGAGTAGACCGACTGTCGCAGCAGATCGACGAACGGGAACTTCTTGTTCGAGCCTTGCCGCGAATCCGTCAGATGCTCGTCTATCAGCTTGCCTAGTCCGAGTCGTTCGTCCAGTTCGCGAATGAGAATCAGCCCGCCATCCGAGGTGACTCGCGATCCTTGGAAATCGACCTTGAGAAATCCATTGAAGGTGAGCTGAAACGGTTTGTCCCGCATTTTCAATTTGATGTTTGACATCCCGACCTTCCAGCGGCCTTGAGCGTTCTTATTCATAGGGGCTAGAGCCCGATGAGGACCCATGGAGGCCAACACCCAATGGGTGAAAAACAAACCAAGCCATTCCAGCTAAGTTTCAACGGCTTGTTGAAAGTCGATTTCCAGGGATCGCATGTCACTTCCGACGGTGGCCTGATTTTGGTTCGCGAACTGGACGAGCGGCTCGGTCTCGGGAAGCTGATCGATGAGTATCTCAGCGACTCGCGACAAGGCTTGAACAAGAAGTTCCCGCTGGCCGATCTGCTGCGCCAGTCGATCTACAGCCGCTTGGCAGGCTACGAGGACGTCAACGACGCCGTCCGAGTGTCGGCTGACCCGACGTTTCGCTTGATCGGCTCGCAGAGGAACTGGGATCGCCGAGCGGCCTTGACCTCGACGCTGCATGGCTTCGAGACGGAGATGCTGGCGAGCGAAGAGAACCTGCTGGGGCTGATGGCGCTGAACCGAGAGCTGGTCGGGCAAGCGGAGGCGTTCGACGACTCCGAGCGGGTCGTTCTGGACATGGACTCCACCGAGAGTCCGGTCCATGGCCAACAGGAAGGCAGTGCCTACAACGGACACTTCGAGTCGGTCTGCTACCACCCGTTGCTTTTGTTCAACGGTCATGGTGATTGCCTCGCTGCCAAGCTGCGTCCCGGCAACGTGCACAGCGCCGAGGACTGGGATGAGCTATTGTTGCCGGAGATCGAGCGCCAACAGGCTGCGGGCAAGCAGGTCGCCTTCCGGGGCGATGCCGCCTTTGCCAAGCCGGAGATCTACGAGGCGCTGGAGGAGCGCGGCGCGGACTACGCGATCCGCATTCCGGCCAAGTAAGAACCTGGAGCTGGAGATCGAAGACATCCTGTTTCGTCCGCCGGGGAGGCCCGGCCGCAAGCCGCTAGTGCGCTACAAGAGCTTTCGCTATCAGGCGGAGAGCTGGAAGGGGCCGAGACGAGTTGTCGCCAAGGTCGAGCACCACCAGGGCGAGCTATTCGCGCGCGTCGGTTTTATCGTGACGAACATGAGCTTGCCAAGCCGGTCGGTGGTGCGTTTCTACAACAAGCGCGGCACGGCGGAGCAGTGGATCAAAGAAGGTAAGCAAGCGACGCACTGGACGCGGCTGTCGTGCCATCGCTTCCGGGCGAACGAGGTGCGCTTGCAGTTAAGCGTGCCGGCCTACAACCTGGGCAACCTGTGGCGGCGACTCGGGTTGCCGCACAGGATCAAGACGTGGTCACTGACGAGCTTGCAGCAGCGGTTGATGAAGACGGGCGGCAGATTGGTCAAGCACGCGCGGTACTACTGGTTGCTCTTGGCCGAGGGACATCTGAACCGGCGGCTGTTTGGCGACATGCTGCGGAGGATCTGGGCGCTGCCTGTGCCGGGTGGTTAGCACCGCACTTGGCGAATGCGAAATCTGTGTACTGAGGACGGAAGCTCGGAGGGGTGTCTGCGAAATTGACTTCGCAGCGGCGGATCAGCCCCCATGAGGGGCAAGAAGGGGGCTCGATCGGTCCCGCCTCAGCCGCCGCCTCTTTCGGGTGGAGAAATGGTTGCGCTTCGCCGGGTGAGGGTGTAGACTCGTGCCGTCAGAGGAGCCAAATCGGAAATCATGGTTTGTTTTCTTTTTCACCCATTGGGTGTTGATCTCCTCAGCGCCTTGAGTGCTTTCAAGCCCGCATAAATAGAGGCGTCCGAGTCCACCCGATGGTTAGCAGAACCGAAACTAAAGTGGAAATCCGGGTTCAAACGATTCCTTTTCAATCTGGCGACGGACAAGCCATTCAAAGTCGCTTTTCGAGAAGCTCCGGGCGTCTGGAACAAACCGGCTTCTCTCGCCACTTTTTCCGCATCCTCAAGATACTTGTTCAATGCGCCAAGCAGTTCGCGCTCGTACTCGGAGCGGCGCTCAAGTTGAATTAGCCACGCGCGAAATTTGAACCCAGGAAGCTCTGACTTTTCCGTGTAGACCTTCACCGGACTCACAAACTGGAAGAGGCGGCGAGGCTGCATGTTTTCCTCGACCATCCGTTGCCAGATGTAAAGGGTATTATTGAGTCTCGCAAAATAGAGTGACACCTTTTGGTGTTGCCGTACGTATTCTTATGTATGGGAACACCGAAAGGAAAGCGCCGCGATTTCGAAGCATTGGAGAAACGCCGTTTCGAAGCGATGCGTTTGCTCGATGAAGGACTCAATCAGTCCGAAACCGCCAGGCGTCTGACAGTCGCCCGCCAAACCGTCAGTGAGTGGCGACGACAGTACCTGGCGCAAGGCGAGGCCGGGCTGCGCAAGGCCGGCCGCGCCGGCCGCAAGCCGCTATTAGACGCCACGCAGCTCGAACGCCTGGAGATCCTGCTGCTCGAAGGCCCCGAGGCGCACGGCTTCCCGACGCCGTTGTGGAGCTGTCCGCGGGTGGCTCGTCTGATCCGAGACGAGTTCGGCGTGCGCTATCACGAGGGCCATGTCTGGAAGATCCTGCGGGCGCTCGGCTGGAGCCCGCAACGCCCGGTCGGCAAAGCCCGCGAGCGCAACGAAGAGGCCATCCGCGACTGGAAGTGCAAGAGGTGGCCGGCCATTAAAAAAAGCCCGCAAACAAGACCGCACGATCGTCTTCATCGACGAAAGCGGATGGAGTCAGAAGCCGCATCGTTGCCGCACCTGGGCGCCGCGCGGCGAGACGCCGCTGCTGGAGTTCAACTTCAATTGGCAGAAGCTTTCGGTGTCGGCCGGGTTGACGTTGCGCAACTTTTACTTTCGGCTCTATCCCGGCGCGATTGGCGAGTTGGAGGTCATCGACTTTCTGAAGGCCTTGGTTCGCCACATGGACGGCCCGTTGATGATCGTCTGGGACCGCTTGCCGGCGCATCGCAGTCGGATGGTGCGAGAGTTCATTGAACTCTCGCAAGGCCATATCGTGACGGAGTATTTGCCGGCGTATGCGCCGGAGCTGAATCCGGTGGAATACATCTGGGCGTACTGGAAACAGCACGAGTTGCCGAACGTCTGTCCGAAGGACTACTGGGAACTCGACGAACGTGCCCGCAAAACGCTGCGGCGCATGCGCCGCAAAACGCGCTTGATTACCGCTTTCTGGAAACAGTCTTCTCTTTGTCTCGATTGACAGGATATTATGCGAGACTCAATAAGCGCATACTTGATAATCCATGTACCTCTCTGCCCATCGCAGAGGCTGAAATACCTTCCCCATTGGTGGATTGCGCTTTCAAGCTCGGAATAGCGTTTTAATTGACTAGCTCTCAACACTGGGCTCGACGGAGAGGCTTGCTCAAGAACGGGAAGGACATCATCTCGCAGATTCACCAATACTTGACGGGCTTTAGGGCGCCGTGCAACGGTGAGCAGAAACTTCCGTCGAGCACCATCAACTACCCACTCCTTTTGCTCGGAAGGGTCGTACCAAGCGCCACCAAACAGCACGCGATCTTGGCTCATCGGGAAAACTCCAGTACTTTTGCTTCGACTGGCTCGCCGATGATGCCGCACAGCCGCCTTTCCCACCGTTCCAGGGCGGGGCGTTTTTCGTCGTCGTAACTGTAACGGTCGTAGATTCCGCCTACAGTGCTGTCGGTATGGTTCAGGACACGTTCGATCGTGAAACGCTCCACACCCGCCGCGGCCATGTGGCTGGCCGCCGTTCTGCGAAGATCGTGCGGCGTCCATCGGTCTAGTCCCATGAAGTTGTTGCGGCGCACGGCATGGCTCAACGCGTGCGGTTGTAGCGATTGGCCGTTGACCGATGGGAAAACCCAGCGGTCTGCCTTAGGCTGGGCGTCGATCAGTTGCAGGGCCATCGGCGTGAGCGGCACGCGGTGAGCTCGGTCACTCTTCGTCCTCTCCCGGACCATTTCCCACCAGCCACGCGCCAGGTCCAGTTCGCTCCACTCCAGGCCGCAGACTTCGCCGGGGCGCTGGGCCGTCAGCAAGATCAGGCGCAAGGCGGTGCGAGTGCTCTCGGTCATGTGCCGCGCTTCGGAATTCCACAGCGCCCGGATCTCGTCTTCGCCCAGCGTTCTATCCCGGGTCTGTTCGACGGTCGGCGGCTGCACCAGAGCGCAGGGGTTGGCCGGCACCAGGTCACGGCGCAGCGCCCAGTTAAACATGCGTCGTATTGCCGAGAGTAGCCGGTTCGCCGCGATCGGCGCCGTGGTGGCTTTTTGCTCGACTAGGTGAAGGACGTCGCGCCGCTTCACGTCGGCGGCCTTCGTTTTCGCGCCCAAGCCGGGGATCGCATAGCGCCGCAAGTAGCGTTCCGTTTCCTTGCCCTGTCGCCGCGTTGCCAAATGGCGCTCGGCGTACAGGTCAACCATTGCGGCCAGCGTGATCGCCCCCCGCCTCTCCTGCTTCTCTTCGTGGGGGTCCTTCCCCGCTGCGACCTTGGCCGCAATTTCGCGCGCGCGCAGCCGGGCGGCAGTAGCCGTCAGAACCGGAAAGCGCCCGAGCGTCACCCGGTGTAGTCGCCCTTCCTTATTGCGATAGCCGTAGGTGAAGCTCTTCACGCCGCTTGGCATGGTCCGCAGGCCCAGGTAGGGTACTTCGGTGTCGTACACCCATAGCGTCTGTTCGGAGGGTTCGATAGAGCGAATGAGCCGGTCGGTCAGCTTCTTTTTCTCAGCCGTTCGTCGCTTCTGTTGTTTCAACAGTGGGTCCCTCCGCGTTCTTGTGTGATCATCATGTGATCACGGTTTTGGCGCTCATCTGACCTTCAGTGTCCGCTATTGTGCTGGGAATATCAAGCTTAACATGCTGATAATAGGGGTGTTATATGGGTAGATCCGGTCTAAGCTATTGAAATGAAAAGAGCGGCTTCCTCTGCCTTCTAGGCAGAGGGTCGCAGGTTCGAGTCCTGCCGCGCCTACCAATGTTTTCAATGAGTTGCAGCATGGCTGCTCTCTTTAGGGGTTCCATTAGGGTTCCACAACCGGCCAAAGCGAACTCCTCAACCTGCCTCGCTTGGGCCTCACGGTCATCAATGTGACCGTAAATGTCGAGGGTCACCTGGACTGATTCATGGCCTAGCCCGCTTTTCTCACCGCGTGGCGAGGCAAAGTGCATGAAAGGTCCGTCAGTACGAGGCGCGCGCCGCTTGACGCGCGGAGGCGTACTTGAACAGTACGGTGAGCACGGCGAGCAAGCGCAACGAAGTAATGGCGGGCCTATCGTGTGCTTTGCTCGTCAGGCGGTGAGAAATGCGGGCTAGCTGATCCCTCATCACCTCCGCTTCCACGCAAGCGAGCCGTGTCGGACTTTCGAGCCCGACATCTCTTCTCTCCCCCCACTTTCGCGCCGCTATAAGAACCCCGCCGAATTCACGACCCCTCATGATGCCGCGGGCCAAACCCGCTGTGTCGCTCCCACAACCGCCGAAAAAAAGTTCGGCCCTGCGGTTTGTGCCGCGGGGCCGTCAGCGAACAGCGCGCTGGGCAAGAGAGGAGCTTGATTTAGATAAACAAAACGAAAGCGTTGAATGAGCCCCCGTCTGCGTTCGGGTCAGCCCCGATCTCGAGGTCGACCGTGACTTCGTTCCCCACACCGTCGAGGTTCGCGCCCGAGATTGAGCCCTTGAACGTGTACTCGCTTCCCGGCACAAGGATATCGATCTTCAGTTCCACGGTGTAGCCGTCGAAGACACCGTCCACCTTGAAGAACTCCTTCCTGCGTGTCGTCTTCTTCACGAAGTTTCCTGCGGGGATCGTTACCGAGACGCTCGGGGTGCCGAAGACGAGGTCCGTCACGGTAATGCTTACGTCTTCAAATTCGGGGTCAATGCCGTTGCTGTCGTCCCCCAGCTTGAAGTTGGTGTTGAGGAAGACCTGGTCGTCGTCGGCCTCCGGGAGCAGGGCAATTTGGACGGTGCCTGTAAACTCCTCAAACGAAACAGGCCCGCTGCTGTCCCCGATCGGGCCGAAGCAGATACCGGTCGGCGCCTTGATCGCCGTGCTGGGCGTCACCCCGTCCGGCATGTCGCTGAGAGGGCCCTCGACGGAGCCGTCGGCGTTATAGACATTAACGGCCGCCAGCGTGCCGGTCGCAGCAAAGGTTAATGCATCATACCCGGCGTGTTCGGAAACGAAGAGCCGGGTGCCGCCCGGGTGCACCGCCATGGAATCGATCCCGAAGCCTTGGGTTTCGACCCGGATTGGGCCGATCACGTCTTCGTCCGGGGCCGGGTCGCCGAACAGGCCGGTTGCGGCATTGAAGGCATGCACTTCGATCAACCCGCATATTTCGTCAGTTGGGACCCCGCTGAGAGGGGATGAGCACGATGACGGAACAACAAAAATGTTAAGCCACGAGCGAACGTAGACGCGGTCGCCGGCCGGGTTGATGGCCGCCGCTCCACCAAACAGTGCCGGTCCCGGCGGCACATCCGGCTCGCCGGCAATTCCCCTGTCCTTCAGTGCCCTGCTGTCGGCGAGCGTAAGCGGATTGGTTGTGAACGAAAGCACCTCGGGCGCCAAGAAATTATTGAGCACGACGACCGCGGTCGCCCCACCGGGCCCGCACAGAACATCTTGCGGCACATCACTTCCGAGGAGCCCGGTGTACCTATCCGCGGGGCCGTATTCCGTGAGTACCCCGAACCCATCGAGTTGCAAGCGCTGAACGTCGGGGAATATGCCCTTTGTGGTGATCAAAACGTCGTTGTTGTCGCAAACCGCCACGGCGGTGCAACTGGTCACGCCGGAAAGATCGGTTGGTTGGAAGGTTGAGGCGATCGTCGGCGGATCCGTCGCCGTATCCACGACGCTAATTTTTTGCGCCGTGCCTGCCCCGTCACAGATGACCAAAAACCTCCCGTCAGCGCTCAACGCCGTGTCTTGCGCGGGATTGGTGGGTAGTGCAATCAGCGACCCGAGTTGAAGGTTGGTCAGATCAACGATCTGCAGCATGTTGTCGATGCGTGTGAAATACCCCGTTGATCCGTCGGCGGAAATGGAACAATCCCCGGCAAGGGCGGGGGTCGGGATCGACTTGAGCACCTGGCGCGTGTCCGCGTTAAAAATATGAACCCCGGAAACCACCCCTTGGAAGCCCACATCCGGCGAGCCGTCGATCACCATGCCGAGGGTCTGCGCCGAGCCGGGCGTCGCTGTTGTGAAAAGAGCCAGGGCAATCGCCCAGGTAAGGATGCCAAATTTCCCCTTGAAAAAGTTTGTCATGCCGAACTCCTGTTCTTCCTGATTAAGACAACGGGCGAGAAGGGGGGCGCGCCCATAACTATTCTTTACTCGCCCAACGTTCACACGTCCATGGATCATCGGTCCTTCTTTACCTCGGCCGGCGACCTATGTCCCCCCGGGTTACGCCGTAAGAGAACTAGAGGCTCCAACGGATGAGGCTACGAGACTGCTCTGAGGAAATTCCGGCAAGACATCGCAGGTGGGCGCGGGGTGACTGAACAGATCCCGGTACCCGACGTCCGTTAGTGGGTGCCGGCATTCGGTCTTCGCTCACCGGGGGAAAACCCTAGGGGACTTACTGAATCTCGCATAATATACTGTCAATCGAGACAAAGAGAAGACTGTTTCCAGAAAGCGGTAATCAAGCGCGGTTTGCGGCGCATTCGCCGTAGCGCTTTGCGGGCGCGCTCGTCGAGTTCCCAGTAGTCCTTCGGGCAGACGTTGGGCAACTCGTGCTGCTTCCAGTACGCCCAAATGTATTCCACCGGGTTCAACTCCGGCGCATAGGGCGGCAAGTACTCCGTTGCGATGTGATCCTCGGAGAGCTGGATGAACTCCCGCACCAGGCGGCTGCGGTGCGCCGGCAGCCGGTCCCAGACGATCAGCAGTGGGCCGTCGATGTGGCGCACCAAAGCCTTCAGGAAGTCGATGACCTCCAGCTCGCCGATCGCGCCGGGATAGAGCCGGAAGTAAAAGTTGCGCAACGTCAGCCCGGCCGACACCGACAGCTTGTCCCAGTTGAAGTTGAACTCCAACACCGGTGTCTCGCCGCGCGGCGCCCAGGTGCGGCAACGATGCGGCTTCTGACTCAATCCGCTTTCGTCGATGAAGACGATCGTACGTTCTTCTTTGCGGGCTTTTTTTTAATGGCCGGCCAAGTCTTGCGCTGCCAGCCGCGGATGGCCTCTTCGTTGCGCTCCCGCGCTTTGCCGACGGGCCGTTGCGGGCTCCAACCGAGCGCCCGCAGGATCTTCCAGACATGGCCCTCGTGATAGCGCACGCCGAACTCGTCTCCGATCAGACGAGCGACCCGCGGACAGCTCCACAGCGGCGTCGGGAAGCCGTGCGCCTCGGGGCCTTCCAGCAGCAACGCCTCGAGGCGTTCGAGCTGCGCGGCGTCCAACAGCGGCTTACGGCCGGCGCGGCCGGCCTGGCGCAACCCGGCTTCGCCGTCACGCCGGTATCGTCGCAGCCACTCGCTGACGCTTTGCCGCGCGACCTTCAATCGCCTCGCTGTCTCGGACTGACTACAGCCTTGCTCGACCAACCGGATCGCTTTGAAACGGCGCTTCTCCAGGGCCTCGAAATCCCGCCGTACGCCTTTTGTATTTCCCATACATACAAAGACGTACGTACCCCAAAAAGGTGTCACTTTATTTTGCGAGACTCAATAGATGGTTTCCCCGCGCCCAAACATTACCGAAGTCCCATGGACGCGGAACGATTTTCAGTCAAGAATCATAGTTGAGACCTGAATATGGAGAGGTGACCGATGACTAAGCCAACTTCCCGCTGCAAACGCGCCGTCCGCCGGCTGCGAAGGCTGCGCAAGGACCGCCGCGGAATCGTCGCTGTGATCACGGCGCTTGCGTTCCCGGTACTTTTGGCCTTTGCCGCTCTGGCGCTCGACGTCGGGTATCTCCAAGACATGAAGCGGCGCCAGAAAAACGCCGCCATCGCCGCCGCCTTCGCGGCCGGACATGAGCTGTGGCTGGTCAACGGGGAGGACGAAGCCGAAGTCCAAGCCAAGGCGGAGGCCGATAGAAACAATTTCGGCGAAGAGGACGGCGTCACCATCACCGTGAACATCGAGCCGCTGAGCGGACCTTACACGGGTGTCGCCAATCACGCGGAAGTCATCCTCGAGCAAACCGTGCCCACCTATTTCGCGGGGGTTTTCGGAGCGGACTTCGTCATGGTGCGCTCTCGAGCCGTCACTGGGCTGATCAAATGGGGCGATGCCTGCGTGGTGGCCTTGGACCCGAACCGGCCGGCGGCCCTGTTTGTCACTGGGGCTTCGACGTTGAGCACAGAATGCGGCATCCAGGTAAACTCGACCGCCAACAACGCGCTCTTCTTGGCCGGCAACGATGTCTGCGTGGATGGCACGACGATGATCGGCGTCACCGGCGGCACCTTCAGCGCCGGCGGCTCGCCCTGCATCAGTCCCACACCTATCACGGCGCCGCCGATCAATGATCCGCTGGACTACTTGCATGCCTACGCGCCGGCCCCCGGAGCATGCGGCCCCGCCAACGTCGATTACTATAACCGTCAAATCGTCTCCGCGGACGGAGTTGTAGATCTTTCCCCTGGAACCTATTGCTCGGGGAGCCAGTTGGGATTCAAGACCAACCCGGAAACCGGCATCACGACCGGAGGCATGGTTCCGATTCCCGCCCTCCGAATCCAGGGCGGCGTGGTTAATTTTGCGGCCGGAGTATACATCTTGCTGGGAGGGATGTCGATCACCGGCCCCGCCGTGGTGAGGGGCACCGACGTGACTTTCTACAATACCTCGGCGACCCCCAATATGTTCATGTCTTGGGGCGAATTCTTCATCTCCGGAGACGCCAACGTGCGTCTTTCCGCGCCCACCGACGGATACTTCGAAGGCGTGGTGTCTTGGGACGACGAGGACGCCCCCGACCGTAGACCCTCCCATACCTTCATCGGCAGCTCGGCGTCGGCTTTCGGCGGCGCTCTCTACTTCAAGGAGACCCAGGTGACTTACGGCGGCGATGGCAACGCGGCCGACTGGGCCATGATCATCGCGGACACGATCGATATTGTCGGCAATGCCCTTGTCCCCGGCGACCCCACCATCAACACCGGCGATATGCTGCCGCCCACGCGGAAAGTGACGTTGATGGAATAGGAGCCGGATGAATCTCGGGCGAACGGAAACGAGAGAGGCAAGGTTGGCAATTATGACCGCAAAAACAGCAACAAACCAAACACGCCGAAGAGGGTCCACCATGGTGGAATTCGCGATCGTCGCCTCGGCGCTGTTCTTGATCATGGCCGGCGTGGGGGACTTCGCCCGCGTCTTCTTCCATGCCATCACGGTGGCGAACGCCTCTTCCACGGGCGCTTTTTCGGGTACCTACAACAACATCTATGCCGCCCAGACCGACTACCAGGAGGCTGCGGCGTTGGATGACGCCCGCAATATCGGCGGCGGCGTCACCGCGGGATCGACAATGTACTGCGAGTGCACCAACGGTAATGAAACGAATTGTCTCAATCCGCAGTGCGGCGTCAACGGTCCGATGCGGCTTTATACGACAACCGTGGTCGAACAGTCGTTTGACACCTTCATGCCGTGGCCCGGTATTCCCGAAAATATCGTCGTCAACCGCGAAACGCACTATCGCGTGCAATAGCGCCCCATCAGGAGAAGATCATGTTTACACCGAGTTTTTCGATCGCGTCCCGTATCCGCAAGGCGTCGAACACACGCCGTCGCGGCAACGCACTGGTGGAGTTTTCGTTAGTGTTCTTGTTGTTCTTTGTTGTGATCTTGACCATCACGGAATTGGGCCGCGGGATGTGGGTCTACTCGACGATCGCCACCGCCACACGGCGAGCGGGCGACTATTTGATGGTCCACGGAAGCTTGCGCAATGGCACCCTAACCGACGTGGATACGATCATCCAGACCTATTGCAACGGGTTGGACCTGGACAATCTGACCGTCACGGTCGAGTGGAATCCCGGCACCGACTCGTTCGCCGATCCCACCGCCGTGTCGCGCAACGACATCGCGGAAGTCAGAGTAAGCTATCCATTCCAGCTGTTGACGGGGCTCGTCCTCGCGGGCAACCAGATGCAGTTTACGAGCACCACAAGGGTTGTGGTGGCCAACTGACCTCACGGGGCTGATTCCACGCCCGGACGGCCCCGTGAATTAATCCTCGCCGGGTTTCTTCCACGCTTCTCGATTCTTCGAATCTTGGCTACAGCTGTCGTTGTTGGCTTGGTCGGGCCACTGCCGCGCCCCCAAGGGGCTGTGAAAAATTGGGGACTGTACCAAGCGCCGCCGAAAAAACTTCGGTCGAATCCAAAACCATCACCGGCGCGAAGCGGACTGTCCCCCATTTTTTCACAGCCATGCGCCGTCTCCCGGCAGTGTCTCTCCCGCCGCCCGCCGCAATCAGTCAAGACGCGCGTCGCGGGCAGCCGGCGGGCTGTCGGCCGGAACCAAGACCTGTAATCGCGCGGAGAGAAGCTCGATATCGAGCGGCAACATCCCCAGGCCCTCGCCGTCGATCTCGATTCGCGTAATGTCTTCCGACTCCGCGCGAAGCCGGGTGGCGTGATAGTGGTCGACCTTCGGGTGCCGATAGACGTCATCGGAATAGAGCACCGGCAAGTCTCGAATAAACTCAAACGTCGTCAACCGCCGAATCGTGGTGACTTCGAGCAGCCCGTCATCCATCGCGGCGCGCGGGCAAGGGTGCATGCCGCCGCCGTGATAGCGCCCGTTGCCGACGGCGACGTTGGTGACGTCCAAGGCTTCGGGTAGCTGTTGTCCGTCGAGCGTCAAGCGCACCCGCTTGCCGCGATAGGTGAAAAACACGGCCGCCGTCGCGTAGAGAAAAGCCGCCTTGCCGCTCAGGTCGCTGAGGAAGTTCTTGGCGCGGACCGAAACCTCGCCGCCCATGCCGAAACTGACGACATTGACGAAGTAACGGCTGATCGGTGCGCCGTCGTGCGAGAGCAGCGAGGCCTTCCCGACGTCGATCGTCCAGGCTCGGCCCCGCGCGATGACCTCGGCGGCGGCGCCGATGTCGCGGGGAACGTTGAGCGTCCGCCGCAAATCGCAGCCGGTGCCGATCGGAATGAATCCCAGCCGAGCCTCCGGACGGATCGGTTGATCGTCGTCCTCGTTGAACCAGCCGTTAACGATTTCATTTGCCGTGCCGTCGCCGCCGACCGCGACGATCAGGTCGCAGCCTTCGGTTAACGCTTTGCGGGTGAGATCGGCGGCGTGGCCGGGCCGCTCGGTGAGCAGTACATCGACCGGGCGCTCGAGTCGGCGGTTGAGCTCCCGTTCGATGAGGGGGAGTTGCTTGGCGCTACGTCCCCCGGCGGCGCGGGGGTTGATCACGACGGCTGTCTTAGAAGCCATGGCTGGGCGAAGGGCTAGAGCGCCGCCCACTGTCGTTGTAGGAATTTCGTCCCCTCAAACGCGATGTCGTCGAGGGTTGGGGCCAGGTCGCGCCAAATCGCGGTGGCGGCGGCAAGCTCGGGGATCGTCGAGTTGAACGACTCGATCGTCAGTCGATTGTCGTAACCCATGTCCTTGAGCGTCGTCAGGACGCCCTTCCAGTCGGTGTGACCGCTACCGGGAATGCCGCGATCGTTTTCGCAAGTGTGCACATGCTTGAGATGGCGCCCGCAGGCGCGGTAGGCTCCCGCGACGTCCTTCTCTTCAATGTTGGAGTGAAACGTGTCGACGAGCAGACCGATATTGGGGCTGCCGATCTGCTCGACGAACCGCACGCCGTCGTCGACCGTGTTGAGGAAATGGGTTTCGAAGCGGTTCAGAGGTTCGGCGGCCAATTGAATGCCGGTTTCCTCGAGCAGCGGGGCCAGTTGTTGGTGGAAATCGACACCCCATTTCCACTCTTCCTCGGTGCGCCGCCGACCGGGCAGGTATCCCACCGGCGCGTAGGTGGGCCCCGCGATCAGGTCGGTGCCAACCTCGGCGGCGACGCGAATGATGTCTTTCCAGTGTTCGACGGTCTCGGCGCGCACGGCTTCGTCGTCGCTGATGGGGTTCTTGCCGGGCGGGTTGACCGAGCAGAAGGTGCATTCGAGGCCGAACTCATCGAGCGAGTTTCTGAGAGAGTCGAGGGGAACGTCGGAGGCGTTGAAGACCGGCACCTCGATGACGTCGAGCGCGGCTTTCTTGATCGCCTCCATGGGGATCGAGTCATCGATCGCCCCGGACCAGATCATCGTGTTGACCCCAAATTTCATCCCATCTCCTCCGGACAACCGTTCGAAAAATACCTACGCTAACGGGTTCGTTTCGACAACGATTATGGCACGGTGGCCATGGCGGCGTATAGCCAAACCGGGCCCAGCCGGCTCGTGAGTACCGCGCCGGCGAGAGGCGCCCCGAGCCTGGATTTGATTCGTCCTCCTAGTGAAAAAGTCGCTCTTCCGAAAATCCCCTTTCAAGCGTACCGACGGATTACGGTATAGACCCTGAAATCACAAACCGAAGCAGCGGCGACGGGAGCCATAGCCCCGGGCTTCAGCCCGGGGTCCCCTCTCTTCCGAAAATAGCCTTCGAGAGTATTGTGTATTACGTTTATGCCCGGCAAGGCCGCGAACCCTTTGAGCCGCGAAGCGGCGCCAGGAATATAGCCCAGGGTGGAGCCGAAGGCGGAACCCTGGGTGGAACCCCCACCCGCGCGAGCCCTGAAAGGGCGGCAGGAACCTCGCGCCCAACACCTTCGGACGGGTGTGCGACATAAATGTGGGAAATCAAGCGGCGCGGGCACGGGCCTCCCAGTAATCCTCGAACCTTCCGCTCAGCCGACAGCAGCGCAACGCGATGATGGCGTTGGCGCCGCGCACCGTCCAGAACATGCCGGAGCGCTTTAACCGCGCGCCGATCACCTTCTTGCAGCCCGCCTCGACCACTCCCGAGCCGACAAACAATCCCTGGCGGCGAAACTCGGGATACCGCATCCGCTCGGCGTTGCGCTCGAAGTAGTCCGCCTCGTTGGCGAGCAAATGGGCCGACTCCTGATTCGGCGTGGAGAACCCGCGTAAGACTTTCACCAACGCCTTGATCTTGCCTTGTTCGAGCTTGTGCAACAACCGCGCGGCCCAACGTTTCCGCCGGCGCTCATCGCTCGGGAACAGTTTCGCCGACAACTCCCACAGATGCTGCCGCGCATGGTAAAGGTCGACGATCTCGACGGCGCCGGGGAAGTGCTGATGTGCCAGGTTCCAGATCCAGGGCGCGCCGTCGCCGAGAATGACTTTCTTGCGAGCACGGCTCCAGCCCCGCCGCCAAGCTTCCGTATACAGCCGCAAGCCGAACGCCTCGGCTCCCTCGATCGCCGCGCTGTAACTGGTCGAGTTCTCGTCGCGCCGCAGCCGGCCTTGTTCGTCGGTGGTGGTTTGGGTGAAGACGCAGCCGAGTTTGACCTCGCGGGTGCGGGCCGGCCGCCCCGCGGTTTTTCCGACACGGCCGGCGGTCTCGGCGGCCACGACGGGAATGCCCGTGCCGTCCATTTCGATGTAGAGCAGGGGCACGGCGGGGGCGGCGACGTGCGGCAAGTCGAGTTGCTTGGCGCGTTGGATCGCCACTTGCTCGCGGGCTTCGATGTCGGCGCCGAGGGCCTCGGCATGGCGTTCGACGGACTTGGCGGTAACGTCGAGACCGGCCAAGACGTCGAGTTGTTCACGGCCTTGCTCGAAAGAAGTTTCGCTGCCCACCAGCGCCATCATGCGGCGCACGCCGGGCGAGCAGGCGGTGCCTTCGATGTCGAGTTCGCGGTCGCGCGGGCTTTGTCCCCGGCGGCATGTCGAGCAGAGGTAGTAGGCGCGCTCGAAACGCACCTCGCCCACCACGGTGGTAAGTTGTTTGGGGCGAGTATCGCGGTAGCAAGCTTGTTGACCGCAGGGGCAGGGGATTCGGGACGGCACGGTCTCGGAGGACGACAGTAACTTGCTCAGCAGCGTGGTCCCGGCGCGATGCATGGTGCCGCGAACCGCCGTCTCGACGGCTTCGAGATCGAGGGGGTCGCCGCGGCGTTGGCCGCGGAAGATGACCCCGAGCAGCTGCGTCACTTCTTGGGCGACTTCGTGGCGGATGGTTTCGGCCGTTTTTTTTCCTGGGGCTTCGGGGTGTCTGCGGCGGGTCGCAGACGGCAAATGCTTTCGTTGACATCGAGCAATTGCCGGCTGAGTTGTTGGAAGCGATGAAACTCGGCCACCTGGCGTTCGGCCTTGCGGCGATCCGCGGGCGAAGAGAAGGTCTCAGTCACGGTCTTGCCGCTCACTTTTTTGGTGAGGCGGAAATGCGGACCATGGGGCGGTTGGTCGGGTTGGTGGCAGCGGCAATTCGGTTTGCCGCAGCGGCCGCGGGTGGCGGTAATCGAGCCGCTGCGAAAGTCTCCTAAGTGGAGGATCTCGGAGAGAATCGCGGCACGTTGTCGTTCGAGGGCAGCGAGAGATTGGGGCACGGGGCACCTCCTTATTACCTAGCGTATACATACGCAAGGAAAAACGCCACAAAAAAAGACAACCCCACAAGCTCCCACATTTATGTCGCGCACCCCTTTCGGACCGCCGACACCCATTTTCATGGTGGTATTGTGAATCCGCGGATTCATAGAAACGGACTCCTTCCGTCGGAAAAGTTATAGTTTACGGGCGGGGATGGGGCGAACCGGGGATCGGTTCGTCGGAGTGCCTTCCTTCCGCCTATTTCAGGGCTGAATCTCGTTTGATTTCCTAGCCGGCGTTCCGCCTTCGGCTCCACCCAAGGCAATATTCCCGCCGCCGCTTGGCGGCTCTAACGGTTCGCGATTTCGTGGCGCAACACACTCGCCCGAGGACCCGTTGGGTTCGCCGTTCCCAGGCGCGGAACTCCGTTTCTCGGTAACCTTAGCGGGCTGTTGCTGTGCGAGACTGGAGGCGGCATGAGCGGTTTCAGAGCCTATCCGATCTTGATCTTCCTGCTTGCCTTGGCGAGTTCCTGCGAACAGCATCGCTCGGTCCCTGAAGCAGGCTACCGAGGGTGGGAGGCTTACGGCGGCGGTCCCGAAAGCCTACGTTACTCAACCCTAGATCAGATCAACCGGGACAATGTGGGGCAACTCGAGGTTGCCTGGACCTACGACACCGGCGATGTCTTCGACAAGTCGGAGATGCAGTGCAATCCGATCGTCGTCGAGGGTGTTCTTTATGCCACCAGCCCGAAGCTTCGCGTGTTTGCGCTCAACGCGGCGACCGGCGAGCCGATTTGGAGTTTCGATCCCTTCGAGGGAGGCTTCCCTCGTCAGCGCCGGAATCGCGGCGTCGTCTATTGGGCCGAGGGTGACGATCGGCGGATTCTTTTTACGGCGCGTCACTTTCTCTACGCCCTGAATGCCGACGATGGCAAGCCCATTTCGTCGTTTGGCGAGAACGGCCGAGTTGATCTGCGCGAGGCGTTTGAGCGCGACCGAAACCGCATCTCGATTGCCGCGGCCACCCCGGGCGTCATCTACGAAGACCTGCTGATCCTCGGCAGTCTGCTCAGCGAGTCGCTGCCCTCGCCGCCCGGTGACATTCGCGCCTACGACGTCCGCGACGGCGCACTGCGTTGGAGCTTCCACACGATTCCGCACCCGGGCGAATTCGGCTACGAAACTTGGCCGGCCGATGCCTGGAAATATATCGGCGGGGCGAACAACTGGGCCGGGATGAGCGTTGATGTCGAACGCGGCATCGTCTTCTGCCCCACCGGATCGGCGGCCTTCGACTTCTACGGCGCCAACCGAATCGGCGACAACCTGTTCGCGAACACTCTGCTGGCGCTTGACGCGGCGAGCGGTAAGCGCCTGTGGCACTTCCAAAACGTCCGGCATGACGTTTGGGATCGCGACTTTCCGGCACCGCCTAATCTTGTCCGAGTCAAGCGTGACGGACGCTTCGTCGACGCTGTCGCGCAGATCGCGAAGTCGGGCCATGTTTGGGTCTTCGATCGAGAGACCGGCGAGACGCTCTTCCCGATCGAGTACCGAGATGTTCCCGCGTCCGAAGTCGAGGGCGAAGTGCTTGCGAAACAGCAACCCCTACCACGCCGGCCTCCGCCTTTCGCGCGCCAGATCTTCACGAAAGATATGGTGACACGCCGAACTCCGGAAGCTTACGAAGCCGTGATGCAAACGTTCCGGACGATCCACAGCGGCGACCAATTCACGGCCCCCTCCCTGGCCGGCACGGTCATCTTTCCCGGATATGACGGAGGTGGGGAGTGGGGCGGCGCGGCCTTTGATCCCGAAACCGGCTTGCTCTACGTCAACGCGAATGAAATGCCCTGGATCCTGCGGCTGGTCGAAAAGCCTCCGATGTCCGAGCGAGCAAGCGGCCGAAGCCTTTATCTACGGGACTGCGCGAATTGCCACAAGGACGATTTCAGCGGCAGCCCGCCGGAGCTTCCTTCGCTCATCGACATCGGCGACAAATTTAGCCGCCAAGAGTTCCTGCGCTTCACTAAACTGGGGGCCGGGCGGATGCCCGCTTTCCGGCATCTCGGTGTCGACGCCCTCGGAGCCGTGACCGATTACGTACTCTACGCCGACGATTCCGAGGCCAATCAGGCGACAGGTCCGTCGCCGATCGATTTGCGTTACCGCGCCGACGGCTACAACAAGTTTTTGGATCCGGACGGCTACCCCGCGGTCGAGCCGCCCTGGGGCACGCTCAATGCAATCAACCTCGATACCGGCGAGATCGCCTGGAAGATTCCGTTTGGAGAGTTTCCCGAGTTGGTCGAAAAAGGAATCCGCAACACGGGAAGTGAAAACTACGGCGGCCCGATCGTCACCGCCGGAGGCCTCGTCTTCATCGGCGCGACGAACCACGACGCGAAGTTCCATGTTTTCGACAAGCTCACCGGCGAGCTGTTGTGGGAGACGAGGTTGCCCGCGGGCGGCAACGCCACCCCGGCGATGTACGAGGTCGACGGCCGCCAGTTTGTTGTGATCGGCGCGGGCGGCGGCAAATCGGGGCAGCCGTCGGGAGGCAGCTACGTGGCCTTCGCGCTACCGGCGGGCGAAGCGGGGCGCCGGCACGCTCTCACGGTCGAAAGCTACGAAGAGAATTTGGGCGCAGTCCGGCGAACGCCTGATGGAAGTCGCCCCGGCTCGGGTCCATAATGATTCCATGGTTCGGTCATGGCGGGTCGTCGCGATTCTGTTGCCTTTGCTGATTGGATGGGCCGTTCTCGACGGTGCTGCGGCGCAGGAGGACAGCAAGGAAAAGGGCGAGCGGATCTTCCGCCAGGCGCGCCAACGAGCCGGCGTAGGCGGCGACGCCGAGCCGCTGCGCGATTGCACGTTCGATCTGCTCACACGCGCCCAGCCTGGGGGCGCGAAGGCGAAAAAATCCATCGAACTCCCCAGCCGCGTTTCCTTCATCGCGCCTTCGGTGGTTCGCCAGGAAATCGAGGCTCCCGGCGCGAAGATCGCTGTCGTGTTCGACGGAAAACAGGGTTGGCAGGTTCTGCCCGGCAACACGAAATACTTGCCCGACACGGCTTCGGAACAGATTCGGGCGGATCTCGCGCGGACCTACGTTCTCTTCTTTGCCGATCCGGAACCCGACGCCGTGCGGTTCATGCGCGAAGAGGTTGTCGACGGACGGGCAACGGAAGTCATCGAACTGAATGATGTCGGCAGTATGCCGCTGCGGCTCTTTGTAGACACCGAAACATCCGACGTCGTCAAGAAGATGTTTGTCGGCGATACGCCGACCGGGTTGGCGCAGGTTGAGGAATTCTTCTCGAATTTTCGAAACGTGGGAGGTTACCGCTTCCCGCTCTCGAAACGCGTCATGCGCAACGGCGCGCTGGGCGTGGAGACGACGATCACGAATCTGCGGGTCAACGTCGGGCTACAGCGGGAAGCCCTGCTGCGCTGAACCGGAGAATGTCCGATAGTTCTTAGAAAATTGCCGCTCTCCGCCCGGGCCGCCGGCAACCAAACAGCGGGCTCGGAATAAGTAGCAAGATAGCTACTCAATCGAAGAATAGACCCACCACATCGAGCTGCTCGGGTTCGTGTATGATCACCCCGAGGAGCCCTAGGGACTGCCGCCTAATCCATGTCCGAGGCCCAACGGCGAAGGGTCCGAATCGGATAGTGTAGGTGTTGATGTTACGGAGAAAACATGCCTTCCTCGCGATCCTCGTTCTCATTGCGTCAGCTGCGGCAATCGAAGTGGTCCCATGGCGGCTGGCGGTGATCGAGCTGAAGCTTGGCGGCAATCTGCCCGAGCACACCTGGGGAAAGGTGATCTCCGGCCTGGGTCCAAACCTGTGGGTGCAAGACAGTCTGAAACGCTTGGTGGCAGGCGAGCTGACGCTTGCGGAATGGGATACGAATAACCCCTGTCCGGTGGTGTGGAATACACCCGTGGGCAGAATGCGCGGCTTTATCGAAGACCATCATATCCTGGAACATTTCTTGCTTCGGTCTTGGATCGTCGACCCTGACGGCCCGAAGGTTCAGCAGGGCGACGTCGTTCTTGAAATCGGGGCTTGGATCGGCGCTTTCACCAAACACGCGCTGCGGGATGGAGCCGCGAAGGTCATTGCGTTCGAGCCCCACCCGGTAAATCGCAATTGCTTCGAGCAGAACTTTGCGCGGGAAATCGCTTCCGGCCGCGTGCTTGTGGTGAAACAAGCCGCTTGGGATTGGGCCGGCACCGTTCGCATGGCGAATATCGGCCCCGACAACACATACCGGAGCAACAAGGGCTTCGCGGTCGCCTACGAGGGTCCCGTCGAAGTGGAAGCAGCTACTATCGACGAAGTAGTGGCGCGGCTGGGACTAACGCGCGTCGACTTCATCAACGTGGATATTGAAGGCGGTGACACGCGCGCTCTCCGTGGCGCGAGGACTACCATTCAGAACTTCCGTCCCGTTATCGTTAGCTGCCTCCACCATATCCCAGGCGATCGGAATCGGGTCGTGGATACGGTTTTAGAGATAGAACCCCGTTACGAGGTAGAGCAGACCTTCCTCCAAGGGTACTTTCGGCCCATGGGCGCGGTGCGGACAGCTCCCTGATCCGCGCGCGCACTTTTCGTTGCTTGCGTTTCGCTGATCGTCGCCTGCCTGGCCGGACCCCGGAAGGCGTGCCGAGTCCAAATTTGGCGGCTAACCCTTGCACGTCGTGATACGTCCCCATAGTAAGAGGCCGTGCGTTCCACCGCCCCGGGAATCCTCCCGAAAGCTGTGTTAAGGTGACTCTACTATGCAACTGCGCCGATACCTGTGTTTCTGTTTGTCTTTCTTCGTGTTCGCCTCGCTGTTGAGCGCCGCTGGGGCTTTATCCAACCGTCGAGCGCCGGGCTTCTCGCTGCCGGACATCAGTCTGCACCAGCATGACCTTTACAAGTATCGCGGCAAGGTCGTCATCCTGAATGTGATGCGGACGCAGTGCCCGCACTGTAAGGCCTTCACGAAGACTCTTGCGCGCGCCGAGGACAAATACGAAGGAAAGATTCAGGTCATCAACGTGGTCAACCCACCCGACAACCAGAAGAGCGTTCTCGCCTACCTACAGTCCACGACCAATCAGCTGGTCCTTTTCGACTGCGGGCAGGTGGCGGCTTCCTATCTAAAGGTCACGCCCGAGAATCCCAGCTTTGATACCCCGCATTTCTTCGTGATCGACCAGCAGGGTTGGATCCAAGACGACTACGGCCACAACGCCCTGAACCAGAGCATTTTCGAGGGCGACGAACTCAACAACATTATCGGAAGGTATTTGGAGTAGAGCCGCCCCGGCTCGGTCGGCGAGGAAACGCCGCGGGCTAGTACTCAGACCATGTGAAAAGACACGTTTCCCCGACCTTGTTGGGAAGGCGTCGAGCTGCCGGCGCAGAGGAAACCACTTGCCAAACCGAGCCGCATCGCCACGCGATGCGGTCACTCAAGAATAGTGCTTTGCCGCCAAACAAACTTTTTCAAGCGGTCGTGGCACTAGTCGAAAACTCGCGCGATGGTTCGCTGGATGTCTTCGGCGGCCTGGCGGGGGTCCGGCGCGTTCTTGATGGGCCGACCGACGACAATGTAGTCGGCCCCGTTGCGAAACGCCTGTTCGACGTTGACGACGCGCTTTTGGTCGTCGACATTGGCGACGGGCCGGATGCCGGGGGTCACGACCAGAAATCGGGGCCCCAGTTCTTCCCGTAAGTCCGGGGCTTCCAAGCCCGACGAGATGACCCCATCGCACCCCACCGCGAGGGCCCTCCGCGCCCGCGAGAGGACCAATTCCCTAGGGTTGCACTGAAACCCCAGATCGCGGAGGTCGCCTTCGTCGAGGCTCGTGAGCACGGTCACGGCGAGGACTTTCACGTCTTGCTTGGCCTCGCAAGCCGCCGCCAGAATGTTCTCATTCCCGTGCACGGTGCAGAAGGTTGCGCCGCGGCCGTTGAGTCGGCGCACCGCCGAACCGACCGTTTGCGGTACGTCGAAGAACTTGAGGTCGACGAAGACTCGCTTGTCGCGGTTCTGGAGCTTGGCGAGCAATTCAAAATAGCCGCCGGCCATGAAGAGTTCGAGACCGATCTTGTAGAAAGCGACACTGTCGCCCAGCCGGTCGATCATCGCCAACGCATCCTCGGGGGTCGGAACATCGAGTGCGAAGATCAGCCGCTCTCTGATCGGGATGTCTTTTTGGGAAAGGAAATCCGACGCGCCGTTTCGGGAGGCGGCTTCGTGGGTGGTGGAATCAGCCATGAGTCATTCGTCGAGGCGAGCTCGTCGCCTTGCCATCCAGGCAACGCTGGTTGGGCGCCGTCGGGAGGCTACTCCCGCCCTTCTCCGGCTTCCAAGAGACCGCGACTCGTCCGCGGCGGCTCGGCGGCCTCGCCTCGAAGGCTCCCCAACATTCCTCTCATCGCCGTACTGAGATCCTTGGGAAACGTAATGGTGTATTCGAGGGCCTTGCGCAGCTTCAGCGCATTACTAATCGCATCACGCCAAGGGTACGCGCTCGGAGTCGCATCATAGATGAAATAGAACACCGGAATCCGCGCGCCGTCCGCCCCCGCGGGGCGCTCGACCGAAACTCGCTGATCGAGCACGAGCTTCGGGCCGAGGATGATGACGGCGTCGGGTTCGCGCTCCCGCGGGCCCAAGTGCTGCTCAAGCAACGAGGCGAGAAAGCGCGGCCCGCTATTGTCATCGGCGAGTTGGGTGAAGTCGACCATGCCGCCCTCGATGGTTTCGACGGCCTCGCCCAGCCCGGGGAAGTCGATCCGCGAGACGGCATCTTGCTCAAAGATGACGCGCTCCTGCTGCATGTTGAACGCTGTCAGACCGAAAGTGCCGAATCCGGGTTCCCGCGAAATGGCCCGCAGAATCGAGATCAAGTTCCGCAGGTCGTAGCTGCGCAGGCGAACATCACGCGGATCGGTCGGCGTGAAATTTACCAGGACCTTGACATGCAACAACCGCCGCGCCGGCGATCGCATGATCGGTGGATCTTCGGCGAAGATGTCGGGATTGCGCGAGGAAACTCTGTAAGCGGTCGTTTGGCCCGCTAAATCGGCGATGTCGGCGACATCCCGCGTCTCGATCTCCCAGTGATCGGCGCAAACTTCCTCGCGGCTGTTGCGCATCAACCAATCGACGCGATAGCGCCCCGGCCCGAGCATGTAGCTGCCACCGAGCGTCGCGTTTCCCCCGGCGTCGGCATCAATGGCCGGAACCTTGTAGCGGTCGAGGAAATGATAGGATTCGTCTCGCCCGTCGAGGGGACGGATGCGGAACAGGATTCGTAGGTTATCTCCGCCGCCCGCCAAGGCGCGGAGAGGAATTTGGACCTGGTAGCCGGCGAGAAATTGCAGGTCGAAACCGAGCCTCGGCGGCAGCGGTGTTACGAGGCAGGGCAAGTCGGCTCTGGTCACCCCGGCGTTGAGTACGGCCCGATCGGTCCCGACCAGATGCACTTGCGCGTCGATGAGCTTGGAGCGCATCAACGTTTGCGACGCACACGGAAGGCCGGCGATCAGGACCAACAGACCCGCCGAAAAGAGATTCCGCCCACCGTTTACGCTAGTCCGCATTTCTCAACAATTGCCGGCCGAAGCAGGCGATAGGCCCGTCAGTACGTCGTTGCCGTTGCCGTTGCCTGCCGAGACCCCGTCGAATTATATCGAACCCGGGGAATCACGCCGTTCGGCGCCGGGCTCGATTTCTCGGTGCCGGTCGGCCCCGGGCTGTCGCCTGTGTATCCTGTAGGTTGCGGGTTAAGCCGCCAACACGGTCGGCCCCGAGTCCGAGGAGAAACCAGGCACCATGGCGGGCAAGGCGACAACTGAATTGAGCCGACGGATTACGACCGATTCCGACCCTCTTGCGCTCCACCTACCCGCCAACGAAATCGGCGTCGGCGCGCTGATTCAGTCCGCGGATTCAGCCGATCTGATCGATGGTGTGGCGGTGCAACCGTTTCCGCTCTGGCCCGACGACCGAGGCTATTTCCTCGAAGTCGCGCGCATCGGGCAGGGCCTGCCGGGGGAGTTTCCTCCCGAGTCAACTCAGGTCTCCGCGGCGTTGAGCTACCCCGGCACGATCAAGGCTTTCCATTACCATTTACACCAAACCGATCTTTGGGTCCCGGCCAAGGGGATGTTTCAAGTCGCCCTGGTCGACTTGCGGGCCGATTCGCCCACCTTCGGAACTCGCAATACTTTCTACGTCGGGTCGCTGCGGCCGTGGCAAATCTTGATCCCCCCGGGCGTCGGACACGGCTATAAGGTCATCGGCGACGACCCGGCCATGCTGATCTACGTCACCAACCGCGTTTATAACCCCGCCGACGAGGGGCGTCTTCCGTATGATGACGCGGGCATCGGCTACGACTGGGAGACGCGGCACAAATGAGATTGTTCGTCACCGGAGGCGCCGGGTTCATCGGCTCGGCCTTCATTCGCCTTACGATCGAGAACGACCCCGAGGCCGAAGTGCTGAACTTCGACGCGCTCACGTATGCCGGGAATCTCGAAAACTTGGCGGCCGCGGCCGACGACCCGCGGTATCTCTTCGTCAAGGGGAACGTCGCCGACGCGGAGGCGGTGGACCGCGTGGTTTCCGATTGGCGACCCGATGCGATTGTCCACTTCGCGGCGGAGTCTCACGTCGACCGCGGCATTCTCTCCCCGCAACCGGTCATCGAAACGAATTTCAACGGGACGTTCCAACTGTTGGAAGCGGCCAGGAAACACAAGATACAGCGCTATCTACAGGTTTCCACCGACGAGGTGTACGGCAGCATCGACGCGCCCGCTGAGGCTGACGAGAGCTATCCGCTGACCCCGAGCAGCGCCTATTCGGCGTCGAAGGCGGGCGCGGATTTGCTGGCGCTTTCCTACGTGACGACCTACAAGTTGGATGTGGTCGTCACGCGGGCGTCGAACAACTACGGCCCCTGCCAATTCCCCGAAAAGCTGATCCCGCTGATGATCTCGAACGCTCTCGAAGACCGGCCGCTGCCCGTCTACGGCGACGGTATGCAGGTGCGCGATTGGCTCTGGGTCGACGACCATTGCCGCGCGATCCGCGCGGTGCTCGACAAGGGCCGAAGCGGCGAGGTCTATAACATTGGGGGCAACCGCGCCTTGCCGAACATCGATGTTGTGCATAAGATTTTGGAAGCCGTCGGGAAGCCGGAGAGCTTGATTCGCACGGTCGAGGATCGTCCCGGGCACGACCGGCGCTACGCAATCACCAGCGAAAAGGTGATGAACGAAACCGGGTGGGCGCCGCGCGTCGATTTCGAGTCGGGTCTGGCCGCGGCGGTCGGCTGGTATCGCGACAACTCGGCGTGGGTGGCGCGGGTGCGGTCGGGCGAATACCGCGATTATTACGAGAAGAACTACGAGCGTCGCGAGGCCGAGCTGAAGCGGTTGTAGAGAAACCGCGGTCGGCGCGGCCCGGAAGAAGGCCATGTTTGACCTGCCGCGGCAGCGCCGGCTGTGTTCGTCGAAGGCCGCTATGTTGGGAATCACGGACGGTCTCCTGGCGGGCGCGATTCGCCGTTCAACGATGCGATTTCGGCGCTCGGCCGCTTTGGCCGCACTTTTCGCGCTCTCGCTCGCGGCACTGCCGGCCCAGCAGCCGTCGGCCTCCGATGTCGAGTCGAAGATCACGGCGCTCCTCGCGGCCGCCCGGCAAGCCGAAGGCCAAAAGGATTTCGCGGCCGCCTCTCGCCACTACCAAGAGATTCTGCGGATCGAGCCCGGCTGGGCTTTGATACATCAGAGTCTCGGGATCTCTTATCATTTTCAAAATCGGTATTCCGAAGCCATCGCCGCCTTTCGAAAGGCCCTCGCATTCGATGAGAGCCTGTGGGGCGCCCATCTGTTCCTGGGGATGGACTACTACCGGACCAATCAGTTTCGGAAGGCCGTCCCCGCGCTCGAGCGCAGCGTGGCCCTCAATGCCAAGATGGCCGGGGTGGAGGCCGGACTGTGGCTGGGGCTGAGCTATGTCGCGCTTGGACGCTCTGAAGACGCGATCCGCCGTTGGGAGGCCGGGCCGCGCGATGTCGAACGGCTCTATCACCTAGTTCGGGCTTACGACCGGCGGGCGGCGGAGCTGTTTGAGCACATCGGGCAACTCGACCCCGGCTCAGGCTTGGTTGCCATCCTGCAAGCCGAGAGAGCCCTTTCAGAGGAGCGTTGGTCGGCGGCCGAGGCGGACTACGGCGCCGCCGTAGCTCGGCGACCCGATTTGGCCCGGGCGGTGGCCGGGCTACGGCGATTCGAGCCGACGGCCTCCGCGAGCGGAGAGGAAGTCCCGCGGCCCGTGAAGCTTTCCGCCCACGACGCGAGGGCGAATCTTGAACGCGCCGAGTTTCTCTTCAGCCGACGGGCCGAGGCAAGAGGAAATATGCACTTGCGCGTGTTGAAAAACGCCGCCGCCGATGATCCCGGTTCGTCCGCCAAACAACAACAAGAGATCGAACGGATCGAGCACTTGGCGCGGACATTGCGGAATCTCGCACGAGCGCCCGACCCCCGCGCGGCGGCGTTCCGCGCCGGCTTGGAAGCGCTGGACGCGAACCGTTCTTCGGCGGCCGCCGAGAGCTTCACCCGTGCGCTCGGCGGGGCGCCTAGTCGCCTTGCCCGACTTTATTTGGTCGAGGCCCTGTTCGGAGCGGGCCGTTATCAGGAAGCAGTCGAGCAGTTGCGCAAGCTTCCCGACGAGCCGGCGGACCTCGATAGTTTCTATTGGCTGGGGCGGACCTACAAGCAGCTGGCGGGGGCGACGCTGGCGAGCCTGACGGAACAGGCGCCCGATTCATATCGCATTGACCAACTGACTGCGGAGCGACTCGAGCAGAACACGGAGTACGAAAAGGCGCTGGCGGTCTACGAAAGAGTCTTCGCCAAGCAACCGGCGGCCGGCGGGGTTCGCTACGCGCTTGGAAACGTCTACTGGAAGATGCGGCGCTTCGAGGAGGCGGAAACGTGGCTGCGCGGGGAACTGGAGACGAATCCGCACCACAGTTCCGCGCACTTCCGATTGGGGAACCTTTACGTCGATCAGGGCAAGGCCGAGCAAGCGATCACGCACCTGGAGCGGGCGCACGCCGCCGGCGCCTCCTTCCCGACGGCGCGTCTCGATTTGGGAAGGGCGTTGAGCGCCGCCGGACGGCATCGGGAAGCCGTCGAACAGTTGCGCGCTCACGCCGCCGCGAATCCAAGCGAAGACCGCGTGCGTTACTTGCTGGCTCAGACCTATCGGAGCCTCGGGCGACTCGACGAAGCCAAGCAGGCGATGCTCGAATACCGTCAGCTGAATCGCAAGCGCCTCGAGGATGTGCAACGCGACATTCGCGAAGCCGCGGCAGAAACCGCAGGCGACCCGGCGGGCCCGGGAAACCGGAATCCATAACACCCGCCGGGGGCTTTCGCTTACAGCGGCGGCGCCATCCACATCGGGTTTCATGCGACGCCCACAAGCAAGTTTGTACAATGCAAGCACGTTTGTACGCGATTGCGATTGCCGCGTGGGGAGCTTGCCGATGCCGATAAAGCGGGTGATTCTGTTCTCGGTCTTCGTCGGTCTGACGGTGGTCTCCGCCGCGGGCCAGGGCAAGCCTCCTACTCCTCCCAAGCCCGACGTCCCCTTCCTGGTCCACGCCACGAGCCTGCTTGAAACCGAGTCAAATACGGCGGCGGAACTCGAAAAGAAGAAGCAGTTGTTCTACACGATCGAAGGTCCTTCGTCGGGTGTGGAGACACCGATGGCGCGGCCCGAGTTCGTCGTCCGCGCCGAAAAGCTCGATCCCGGGAAACTACGGTTGTATCGATTTGAATCGAAAGACGGGCGGCGTGAAATCCTACTTCGCAAGAAGAAAAAGCTCGTTGCTCGGACCTACTTCCTTTCCCTAGATGACCTGGGAGAGGGCCTGTACCGGGTCCGCGTTGACGATGTCCTCGATAACGGCGAGTACTGCCTCACCCCGGATGGTTCAAACAACGTGTTTTGCTTCACGGTGTATTGAGTTCGTGACGCGGCCCGG
Organism: Bryobacterales bacterium; assembly: GCA_965238125.1. Lineage (GTDB taxonomy): Bacteria > Acidobacteriota > Terriglobia > Bryobacterales > UBA6623 > UBA6623. Next base: position 5,080,644 of record OZ250179.1, read on the forward strand.
AAGCCAACCTCTTGCTACTCTGACAAGGCGGTGGGGCCGATGGAACTCAAGACCGCTCCGCCGTCGACACCACCATGCCCTACGCGAACCTACTCTACGAAGTCGCCGATTCCATTGCCTTGGTGACAATCAATCGACCCAAGAAGCTCAATCCGCTCAACCGCGACACCGTGAACGCGATCGGACAATGTTTCGCGGACATTGCCGCCGACTCCGACGTCAAGGCGGTCATCGTTACCGGGGCCGGAGACCGCGCTTTCGTGGCCGGGGCCGACATTAATCAACTCACCGAGCTGACCGGTCTCGGCGGACGCGAGTGGGGTCTGCACGGGCAAGCCGTCTTCGGGCGAATTGAAAATCTGGACAAGCCCGTGATCGCGGCCGTCAACGGTTTCGCGCTCGGTGGCGGGCTCGAGCTGGCCATGGCCTGTCATATTCGCGTGGCGTCGGAGAACGCGAAGCTCGGTCAACCGGAAGTTAAACTGGGCATTGTTCCCGGCTACGGTGGGACGCAACGGCTGCCGCGCTTGGTGGGAAAAGGGCGCGCGCTCGAGATGATCTTGACGGGCGATCCGATCACCGCCGAGGAGGCCTATCGCATCGGATTGGTGAATCGCGTCGTTCCCGGCGAGGACTTGATCCCGACCGCGCGGCGAATAGCTTCTAGAATATTAGAGAACGGTCCGGTAGCCGTGGCTCTGTCGTTGCAGGCGGTGAACCGCGGGTTGGAGATGCCCTTGGACACAGCGCTCGACTGGGAGGCCTCGCAGTTCGGCCTCAGTTGCGCCACCGAGGACATCCGCGAGGGAACGCGCGCCTTCCTCGAAAAGCGCAAGGCTCGCTTCGAGGGGTGCTAGCGCTGTATGAGAGCAGGATGAGAAAAAAGCTGGAACGCTATCAATCGATCGAGGGCGAGTTGACCGCAACCGGGCTGCGGTTCGGCTTTGTCGTCGCCCGTTTCAACAGTTTCATTACCGAAAGGCTGCTCGCCGGAGCGCTTGACGCGGTGGAACGCAGCGGCGGCGCGGACGCGGCTTGCGACGTCGTATGGGTGCCGGGTTCCAGAGAGATCCCGGCCGCGGCGAAGGAGCTGGGTGCGAGCGGGAGTTACGACGCGGTCGTTTGCCTGGGGGCGGTGATCCGCGGCGAGACGACTCACTATGACTACGTCGCGCAAGAAGCCTCGAAGGGCATCGCCCAGGCCGGGCTCGACACGGGAGTGCCGACGATTTTCGGCGTATTAACCTGCGATACCCTCGAGCAGGCCATTGACCGCGCCGGAGCCAAAGCGGGCAACAAGGGCTTTGAGGCCGCCATGGCCGCCGTCGAAATGGCCAACCTGCTCAAGGAACTCCGCGCCAAATCGAACGACTAACATGCCTTCCAGACACCGCTCCCGAGAACGCGCCCTGCAGATGATCTATCAGTGGGACCTCACGCGCGCCCCGATCGAGGACGTCACCGAGCGATACCACCAAACCCTGGCCCTCAACGCCGGGGAGACGGCTGAGCAGAAGCCCGAGCCCGATCCCTTCGCCGAACGGTTGGTCGAGGCCGTCACGTCACACATCGAGAGAATCGACGAGCTGATCGGCCGACATGCCGCGCACTGGCGGATCGACCGCATGTCGGTGGTGGATCGCAACATTCTCCGGCTCGGCGTGGCTGAGCTGATCGCCGGCACAGCCGCGCCGGCGGTGGTTATCAACGAGGCCATGCAAGTCGGCCGCCGCTTCTCCGCTCACGAGTCAGGACCTTTCTTGAACGGCGTGCTCGATGCGATCCGAAAACGGTTGGAAGAGGAAGAGAATGAGCCGGCCACTACAAATTCAAGCGACACCGGCAGCTTGAGCTGACCCCGAGGGGGCTTACGCTCCGGACTGTTCCCTTACAGCCGGCCTTAGACCGGGGTTGCTGGTAAGACTTACCCCTTTGGGTCTTGGTCCTACTCCCATAAGATCGCGGTCATCGCGGAGCGCAGGGCCCCGGCTTCGACTTAAGTCCCTTTGTTTCAATGGCAAATACCGCTGCGATCGCACTCGGTCGGCAACCCAATCGCGGGGCTTAAGGCTGCGGGCTTCGGCATCACATCCGTCGCCGAACGGTCTCTTTCGGGGTTTTCCCTTTCCGTAACGCTAAGTAATCCGCCCCCCCCCGATCCTGGGTGTAAGGCGCGACCGTAGTGGTTTTACCTTGCCTCAAAAGAGTACCACCGAGCCATTGGCCGAAACCTGGCAGCCGGGGCATGATGGGGGTGTTGAAAGATCGCGGTTACTAGCGATCGTTATTCAAGGATTCTAGGATCTGAATTTCTTTTAAGGAGACAAGAGAATGAATAAACTGTACAGTCTGATTTTGAAGCTGGCTCGCGACGAGCGTGGTCAGGATATGGTTGAGTATGCTCTGTTGGCCGGCTTCATCGCCGTTGCCGCGGGCGCGATTCTTCCGGGCATTTCCGACAGCATCAGCACCATCTTCTCGAAGATGGCCAGCTTGGTTTCCGTCGCCGCCTTAGCGTAAGAGCTGCCTTCTTTCCAGCTCAGTCTCGAGGGCCGGATCCGGGTACAACCCGGACCCGGCCCTTGCCTCTTTGGAAGTCCCCCTTCTTGGCGCGAACGCACGTTCGCCCCGGGACCGCTAGCGGCGTCTTTTCGGGGGGATCTTCGAATCGTCGATTTCCTTGAGCAGCTGCTCGGCCTGCTCCTTGAGTTCCTCGTCTTCGCCTTCGGCGGCCGGAGCGGCGAAGGCCGCGGCCATGTCAAGCAGAAAGATCTCCTTGTCGGGTTCCATCAGATTGTCGCGGCCGAAAATCTCGGAGCGGTCCACGAGGGCTTGCGCCACGGCCAAGAAGAACGGCGCGGCGGCCACTTCGATCGGCGTGTTCTCGAATGCACTCCGCGCCTTGGCGATCTCCTCGCCCGCGCCGGCCACGGAGGCCGCCGACAGCAGAATGCTTCGCTGCAGGGTCTCCGACATGACGCTGCCGGCCTGTCTCTCGTTCGGGGACACGCCTTCGGAAACGCTCGCCAAGACCGGCGACTGGTTGCCGATGCCAGCCGGCAAGGGGAAGTCGATCGAGATCGTGCTCGCCGAGCCGATCTGTTTCCTCCAAGCGCCGAGGCCCTCGACCAGCGCGATCGTATGCCGCCGCGCGTCACGGCGGTATTGCTGCTGGGAGCTTGTGAATTGAGCCGCTCTGCCTTCGTTTACCTTGGCGCCGTCGCCGTAGGCGTCTCCCAGTTCGGCATACCCGGCGGCCAGGCCGTTGAGCAAGACAAAGCGCCAGACGCGGGCTCGGTCTTGCCAGGGATTCTCGGAACCAACCAGCTTTCCGAGATGTTCTTCGGTCTTTTCGAAATCACCGATGCCGTTGTTTGCCGCGGCGGCATCCCAAAGCCACTCCGGGCTTCCGACGGCGGGGCCTGCCTCGCCTCCCCCAGAGCACCCGATAATCGTTGAAGCAATCAGTACCGTAAAACCCGTCAAGAGTTGATTTCTGCATGCCATGGCGGATCCTCCCTTTACTGCTATGACAGTCTTATAGATTTTCTCGCCGTTCGCAACAGGCAAGGGCGAAAATTCTTCGGCGGGAACCGATTCGCGGGCAAACGGGGTGCGGTCTTGTTTCCATGAAAACGCGGGATTCGCAATGCCGGGCTGAGAATGGGTGTCGCTGGTCTTCCTGCCGCCCGCCGCTTGAAACCGACGCCGGCGGGACGCCCTATTCCGTGCGTTCGGTCCGCGGCACGAGATTTTTCACGGGAATCGTCACGGGATTGCTGATAAAGCGTTGCTGGGCGATCGTCAGACTCAACCCCGGGTCGTCGGGTAGGTCTTCGAGAATTTTCAGGTTGATCTGATAGACGCCGATCAGCAGGGGCGCCAGCCCTACGAAGCGCACCTGCGCCGTCTTGCCTCCGGCAATCGAGGATACAAAGTCGTCGGCGTTGAAGGGAACATTGAACAGCGGATCCGCCGGCGTCACCATGCCGGTTCCCAGGCCTTCGTCCCGCGGCAGCGGAGCGGTAAGCCCCAGGCCCGTGCCGTAGACGATGATGATTTCACCCGGAATCGCGGGGTTCTCTTGGGTAACGAGAGAAAACTCTTCATTGCCGCAACAAAGAGTCGTTCCCGCGGCGGTGAGCCGGACCGGGATGGTGTCGGAACTTTCCGCATTGAAACCGATTTCATTGCCCTCGCGGCCGGCTTCGCGCGCCGTCAGAAATACGACCGGGGGCGTCCTACCTCCGCCCAGTGTATTGCTGTCTTCTTCCAGGTCGGTTTCGATAATCGTGGGACTTTCGTCAGGGCTCACCGTGATGTCGAAGAAGATGTCGTTCCCGACTTCTCCCAAGGCACGCGCGATAATTTGCAACTGCGGGTCGCCGATATTGTCGAACCGTCGCGCCGTGACCTCCGGGTCGCCAAGACCCGAGTTGACCTCGAACACGAGCTTGTTGCGAATACTAACCAGCGTGTCGTCCTCTTCGGCGACAACCAGGTAAAAGCGATTGTTGACAAAGAGCGAGAAGGAGTCGCCCTCGCGCACTTCGCCCTTGAACGTCACGGTGACACGCGCGGAGAAGAATCCGACTTGCCCCGCCGTCGCGATCACATCGGGGTCGCCCTCGCCGGAATTAATGGCTTCGACCAGCCGATCGCGAATCGAGAACGGCGATTCGGCTTGCGTCGTGGTGATCGTGTAGGGCCTTCCGTTGATGTTGATGGTCGCCGTGATCCCCTCGGGAACCGGTTGGTTGGAGTCAGGTTCGTTCGCCGTGATGGCGATGGTGCCGGTAGCCTTGCCCTGCCCATGGAGCGCCACGGCTTGGCGCGGTTCTTCGCCGGAGAAGGCGAAAAGACCGGGGGCGGCGCGCGTCACGTCCGCCGCGCGGGAGGCGGAAACCTGCACGCTTCCATCGGGCATGCGGCGACGGATGAAAACACTCACCGTCGTTCCCGCCGTCTCCCAGGGAAGCTGGAAGTTGATCTGCGTGGGCGAGACCAACGTCAGCGGGCTGAGAATCCCGTTGGCGTAAACACGAACGCCTCCAAGCTCGGTCGGCAGTCTTTCGCCTTCGACCTTGGCGTTGTAAACGGCATCGGAAAAGTCGGTCCCGAACACGGTGGCGAACGTGCCGGCGGGCAATTCGCGGGCATCGCTCCCCCCGGTAAGTCGGGCGCCCGAACCGACAAGGTCGATTCCGCCGCCCTCGGACTTTCTGACGTTCAGCCTGACGTTGTTGCCGGCAGGCCCCTCCTGTTTCGCCGACAAGAGGATGAACTGCTCATGCACGCCGCCGAGCAGGACCTCGCCCGCCGCCGCGATTGTGATCTCCGAACCCTCTTCCGTGAGGGCGGTATAGGGAATGCCGTTACCGACCACGCCCACTTCGCGGGCCGTGATCCGCAGCCTGTCCGCATTGTTGGGATCGCGGTCGGTAGCCACGAGTGGGTCGTCCTGGGCGAAGAAATTGAAGCGGTCCACCAAGGATGTCGCCGAATCGCCCGCAAGCACCTGGGCTTGGTAGGTTCGGTCCGCGATCAACAGGGTCACCACTTCACCCTCGCTTACGGTGCCCCCGAAGGTGATCGATCCCGTGGCGTGGTCGCCCTCCCCGGTTCTCGGCACGGCCAAAACCACCGCATTGGGGTCGTTGACAATTTGCTCGAGAATCGCGTCGCGGACCTCTCCGGCGGGTTGGTCGGCCGACGCCGTGTGGGCGTAGTCGGTTCCGTCGAGAGTCACCGTCAGTTCCTGGCCGTCCGCGGCGGCCAGGTCGAACATAACGTTCGCGGTAGCTCGAATCAAGAAACTGGCGCTGTTGCGCAACCCGTCCTGGACGATTTGATCTTCGCCCGGCGTGAAAACCAACACCCGACGGGTAAACGGATCGGCGACGTAGAGGTTCTCGCCGTCGTGGGCCATCGCCTGCGGCGCGCGAACGCTCGCCGCTCCGTCGGACTCGATCAACGTAAAAAAGTCTCGCTGGCCGATGACGGTGTCGGGGTGCGGCGCATTCTCGGTCGGGATCTCATCGAAGACCAGGATGCGGTCGTTGCCGCCGTCGGAGACGTAGAGCCTTTCGCCGTCGGAAAGGGCGAAGCGCGGAAAGCTCATCGTGCGATCGCAGCGGAAGGGAAATGTCTCATCGGTATCGAGCAGATCCGAATTCGGATCCTCTTCGTCTTCCTCGTCGCGAGGAATTTCGAGCGCTTCGCAAAGCTCCGACGAATTGTTCGTGGTGTTCGATTCCATGTCGGGCTGGCCGATCACGACATCGGCCGGCGCGCCATTGGACGTGGGAATGCTGTTGAAAATCAGAACTCGGTTAAAACCCAGATCGGCGACAAACAATTTCCCGTTGCTCGTGGTCGCCGAAACAGGGTCAAGCATTCCAGTCGCCGTGGGCTCGACATTCGATTGCGTCAAGTCGGGCTCGGGGCGGGTGTCGAAATCCGGCTGACCGACCACAACATCCGGCGAGGCGCCCGTCGTGGTGGGAATCGAGTTGTAGATGAGCACGCGCGAATTTTGCGTATCGGCGACGAAGAACTTGCCGCCGTCAAACCAAACGCCCTGCGGTCCGCGCATGTTCGTGGCCGAGGTGCCGGGGGCGTTATTGATATTGTCGTCCTGCCCGATTACGACGTCGGGCGGAGTTCCGTTCTCGGTGGGGATGCCGTGCCAGATTAAGACGCGGTTGTTGTCGGTATCCGCCACGGCAATGCGCATGCCGTCGGTGGCAACGCCGGTGGGGTTCTGCATACCGTTTTCGACATTCGGCACGAAAGTGTCGAAATCCGGCTGGCCCAACACCACGTCGGGGAGCCCGACGCACACCGGGCACTCGCTGCCCTGCTGCAGCTCGTCGTCGGGTTTGGGGACGAAACCACCCACGTTGCGGTAGATCAGCACGCGGTTGTTGAGTGGCCGGGACCCGACCCGATTGCCGTCGGCGATCAACAGAATGTCGCCGCCATGGGCCACTCCGCCGACCCCGCCGATCGTCTCGCGGGAGGACAACGGAGCCTGGCGTGTGAAAGAGGGCTGTCCGATCGTAAGCCGAGCGGCCTGGTTGTCGACAAACACGCGTTCGGCCCGCAGGCCGGCCGCGGCAAACATCATCCACACCGCCGCCAATAGCCCGACGATCAGCGTCGGTTTGTTCCCGATGAACGGTCTTTCGTGTCTATGAGGCATCGCCTCAAGCCCCCCTTACTTCCCCACCGTCAATCGCGGTGCTTGTGCCGGTAATATACGCCGCTCGTTCCGAACAAAGAAAGGCCACCAGAGGACCGAACTCCTCGGGCCGGCCCACGCGCCCAAGCGGAATCCGCGAGCCCATGCGTTCGATGACTTCGTCGCGCGTTATTCCCTGTTGTTCGGCGCGATTGGCGGCCACGCTCAGCAGCCGGTCGGTCGCGGTCGCGCCGGGACAAACGTTGTTGAATAAGACATTGTCCGGGCCGTATTCGCGGACCAGCGACTTCAGCAAGCCGACCACCGAAGCTCGAACGGCATTCGAGAGAATCAACCCGTCAATGGACTGTTTCACCGCCATCGACGTGATGGTTACGATGCGTCCCCAGCGCTGTCGGCGCATGCCCGGCACCACTTCACGAATCATGTGCAGGGTCGCCATAAAGCTGAGTTCGAAAGCCTTGCGCCAGTCGTCGAGAGTGAAATCCTCGAAGCCGCCGGCGGGCGGCCCGCCCGCGTTCGTGACGCAAATATCGATCGTCCCGAACTCCTCTCGGGTCTGGTCGAGAAAGGCCTTGACGGCGTCGAAGTCGGTGACGTTGAGCGGCCCTTCGAGCACGTCGACGCCCCAGCGGTCACGGATTTGCTTGGCGGTTTCCGCCAACCTCTCGGCGTCGCGGGCGCACAAGGCCAAGCGCGCGCCGTCAGCCGCCAACGCCTCGGCGGCGGAGCGGCCCAAGCCTTTGCTGGAGGCGGCAACGAACGCTACGCGGCCTTTGATTCCCAAGTCCATCGATGTACCCTACGTAGAGGTTCCGGGAAGGCGCCCGATCGGCGGCGCCCGGCCGCGAGCGGCGGGAAGACCCAAACTCCACTGAGTTTACTACGTTAGGCACCCTCCGGAGGGGTTCGCAAGTATGCATCGTCACCCGACAGCCAGTCGCCGCGCGGGGGCTGGAAGGTATCGAGGGCCACGGAATCCTCCAGAGCGATCACCTCATGAGGTTCATTTGAAGGGATTTCGATGACGTCCCCGGCCGAGGCGACGATTTCCTTGTCGTCGAAGATGAACCGCAGCTTCCCTTCGAGCACTTGGCTAACTTGCTCATTTTCATGGTGGTGGCGGGGAACGACGCCGCCCTCTTTGACATAGATGCGCGCAATGGTCATCCGTTCGCTATGCACGGCTCGGCGAGCGATCAGCGGTCCCATCTGTTCGTGTTCGACCGTGTCCCAATTGTGAACTTTCATCCCGATCTCCTCGAATCACCCCTACCGTTGAGGTCGCGCCGTCCGCCCCCGGAGACATAAAAAGGATATCTTCGATCTCCAGCTCCAGGCTCTTGTTGGCCGGGATGCGAATCACGTAGTCCACGCCGCGCTCCTCCAACGTCTCGTAAATATCCGGCTTGGCGAAGGCGGCATCGGCCCGGAACGTCACCTGTTTGCCCTCCGCCTGTTGGCGTTCGATTTCCGGCAGCAGCAGCTCGTCCCAGTCCTCGGCGCTGGACACGTTGCCCGGTCGCAACTTTGCCGCCAAGCAATCGCCGTGCTGGTTGAACAGCAACAGTGGGTGGTAGCAGACCGACTCGAAGTGGCCGTTGTAGGCGCTGCCTTCCTGCCGGCCGTGGACGGGGCTCTCGGTAGAGTCCATGTCCAGCACGACGCACGCGGAGTCATCACCGGCCTCGGCTTGCGCGATCAACTCGCGGTTCACCGCCATCAGCCCGATCAGATTCTCGTCGCCGGCGAGCATGGCGGTCTCGAAGCTCTGCAGCCGGGAGGTCAGCGCCGCGCCGCGATCCCAGTTCTTCTTCGAGCCAATCAGCCGAAAGGTTGGATCGGCGGAGACACGAACGGCGTCGTTGAGATCCTCGTAGCCCGCCAAGCGGGAGTAGACCGACTGTCGCAGCAGATCGACGAACGGGAACTTCTTGTTCGAGCCTTGCCGCGAATCCGTCAGATGCTCGTCTATCAGCTTGCCTAGTCCGAGTCGTTCGTCCAGTTCGCGAATGAGAATCAGCCCGCCATCCGAGGTGACTCGCGATCCTTGGAAATCGACCTTGAGAAATCCATTGAAGGTGAGCTGAAACGGTTTGTTTTCTTTTTCACCCATTGGGTGTTGATCTCCTCAGCGCCTTGAGTGCTTTCAAGCCCGCATAAATAAAGGCGTCCGAGTCCACCCGATGGTTAGCAGAACCGAAACTAAAGTGGAAATCCGGGTAAAATTGCTTTTTCTCCCGGAAAGCGACAAACCTTCAACCCGTCAACATTATAGTCAGGACCGGAGGTGTGACGCGGGCATCCGATAAGAGGTTAAGAGGTGACCGAGGTGCGGCCGGCGACGCGCGGACTGTGTTGTTGCCCCCGTGATTTGGAGCCGGGTGACTCCGGGGTGACTCTTCCGAAAATAGGTCCCACGATGTCGAACCCGCCTGACGTGGCGCACGCATTCTTGCGTGCCGTACCGGCATTCGTGCCGGTATGTCTTCTCCGAAAACGCCTCGACCAAAGCGAGTTTTCATGGCGGTATTATGAATGCTGCGGATTCATAGAAACGGACTCCTCCGAAAATCCTCTTTCAAGCGTACGACGGATTACGGTATAGACCCTGAAATCACAAACCGAGGCAGCCGCGGAGCGGCGACGGGAGCCATAGCCCCGGGCTTCAGCCCCATAAGCGCTAACGTAAGGACGACAGATTCTCTATCGCGGGTGGTGTCAGCGAACGGATTCTCACCCCAACGCCGGCCCCGGCCGGCGTCAGCCCCCGGCAGGGGGCGCGGGATAGTAGCCCCGGGTGAAGCGAAGCGAACCCGGGGTCCCCGGTCCAATGAAGATAAGCCCCGGATGGGGCGTAGGAAAGAACGTCCGATTCCGCCGCGCCCCGGGCTCATTTCCGCAACCGTCTTCTTATAGCGGCCGGGGTGCACGATCTTAGGCTGAAATCTATGCACGAAAGCCGAGCAGTTCTTAAGTTAGTGCTGTGGGGCGCAAGCCCAGGGACCAACACCCCAAACCAAGACCACCTCCTCAACCGGGCGAACGACCGGCAACGTCCGGCCGTTCGGGAGTCTGGGGCAGGTCTCCAGGCCTGCCCGGCAACCCGTCCTCCGGACTACGCCGGCCCATTCCTCGCCTCCCGTATGAATCCAATTGGGGACTGTCCCAAGCGCCGACCAAACAAGTTCCCTTGCATCAGTACCCGCACACGGCGCGAAGTGGACTGTCCCCCATTTTTTCACAGCCGCTTGGCGCCCACCCCGTCTCGGCCCGTCCTACGGCCAACGTACCCCCCACGACCCGTCAGTAGGGACCGGCACTCGCGCCAATGCCGGCCCCAAGTCCCAACAACCTTGTTTGTCGTCAACCCCCCATACCTCCCCACCCGCCCCAAAGCGGAGCCGAAGCCACCCACCAAACCTCCCGACTTAATACCCGCCCTGGGTGCAAGCCCAGGGACCACCACCAAACCAAAACCAACCCTCAACTGGGCGAACGACCGCTCTCGCGGTCGTTCGGGGGCTTGGGGTGGGCCAAAGACCGGTCGCCAAGCGGCCGGTCCCCGTTACGACCCGGCTAACGGTTAACGGGTTAACGGCTCACGTACCCCGGCGACACGCACTTGTCACGTTACTTTCAAAAAAACTACTCCCGCCTTTTCAACAACATAGAAAAACCACCCCCTGCCAAACCCCCACCCCCAACGTATCCTATAACCGGGCAAATCCTGCCCAGAAAGGTCTCTCATCATGCGAACGAAAAATCAGATCCGCGCCAACCGCGCAAACGCAAAGAAATCAACCGGGCCGCGAACCCAAAAAGGCAAGGCCCGCTCATCCCAAAACGCTCTCAAACACGGCCTGCTGGCCAACGACGCCGTCTTACCCGGCGAGGACCCCGCCGACTTCGACCGGCACCTCAGGTCTTTCGAAGACACCTATCTCCCCCGCAACCGCGTCGAAAAAGAAATCGTCCGCCAAATCGCCGACGTCGCCTGGAGAATGCAACGTCTCTCGCGCATCGAAACCGCCGTCATCGCCGCCGGTATGGAAAACTCCCGTCGCTTCAACAACGACACCGGACCCATGCCGGAAGACCGCGAAGGCCAAACCAACATCCTTGGCTGGGCCATGCTTACGAAAACAAAGCTCCTCAACAACCTGGCCCGCTATGACGGCCAACTCGCCCGCCGTTTTTTCTGCGGCGTCGAGCTGATGATCAACATCCGCCGCGAAGACCGCCAACTGCGCGAAGCCTACGAAGCCAAAAACGCCGGAGCCACAACTCCGGTGCACTACCTCCCCGACGAAGATCCAAGCAGCACCCATCCATCAGCAATAGGCTTCCGCCCCGCGGAAAAATTGGCAAGCGAAACAGCGAAGACGATCCCCAGCGAAAAAATGGGGACTGTCCCAAGCGCCGCCGAAAAGACTTCGCTCGAATCCAAAACCATCACCGGCGCGAAGCGGACTGTCCCCCATTTTTTCGCCGCCCGCCAATCCACGAGCCCCCAGAACCAAAAACCGCGAAACGAAGCCAAGACCGACGTAACGCCGGCCTGCACAACAAGTTACAAGCAAGAAAGAGCACCAGAAGCCGCCCTTGGCCCGCACGGTCTCAGGTAGCCCCGGGGCTCAAAGCCCCCCGCAACCGTGACCGACAGCTCCAAGGAGGCCCAAAGAAAGGAACCAACCCCCGACCAGCGACTAAACGGCGTCATCGGCCCACGACCCTCGGCCAAACACCCATTGATCACGAGCCTAAAGTGTCTCTCGCGGCCTCCAGTGGGGCAGCGCGGAGGACAGGTTGCCGGGCAGGCCTGGAGACCTGCCCCACCGGAGGTCGCCTGCTCGGCTGGGGGCTCTCGATACCGTGGGCGTGCCTCCCCATTTATGTCGCGCGGTTAAACCAAATGAAACCAACTGCCGGGTGTGCGACATAAATATGGGGACGTCCCTTTCACAACGCGACCGATAGAAACAGAGGTGTAGTCGGAAGTCAACGCTTAGCCCCAATACCCTTCACTTAACGATCACTGATGCGCTTCTCGATATCTGGAACCTGGTCCGAAAAGATCGCGAACACCTTGAGCCGCGAAGCGGCGGCGGGAATATAGCCCAGGGTGGAGGGACGTGGGGCGGAACCCTGGGTAGGATCCCCCGCCCGCGCGAGCCCTGAAAGGGCGACAGGAATCCCGTATTATGAATTGCCGCGCGTTCATGGAAACGAAACTCTTTCTGAAACTCAATACCACGAAAATGTTATTAAGTGAAGAGCATTGCGCTTAGCCCGGTTCACCGGGCTTGGATTGCCAATAGGCCGGCCCTTCGAGGGCCGGTGTAGAGGGCTGGTCGTCCGATAGGAGGCCGTTTCAACGGCCTGTTCCTGGACACTCTTGTCCAAATTAGCCTTTTGAGCGTGTAAGCCGGGGAGGCGGAACCTTTGTTAGGTTTGGGCTTGGGTTCAGGCCCATGAACCAATCCGTCCTGGGAGGTCCCGCCATGAGTCAAGTATGCAGTATTTTCTCTCAACTGTTAAAGCTGTTCCCGCGTGCGGAGTTTGAACAGGCCGTCCGCCAGCATCGCGGGGAGCGCCACGCCCGCGGCTTCACCTGCTGGGGACAGTTCGTCGCCATGCTGTTTTGCCAGCTCGGCCGTGCCCAGTCGCTGCGCGAGATCTGCGGCGGCCTGGCGGCCAGCCAAGGCAAGCTGCGGCATCTGGGCTTGTCCGCCGCTCCGCCGCGCTCGACGCTGGCCTACGCCAACCGGCAACGCCCCTGGCAGATCTACGAAACCGTCTTTCAGCAGCTGCTGGCGAAGTGCCGCGGCGCGGCGCCGGGCCACAAGTTCCGTTTCAAAAACAAGCTGCTGAGTCTGGACGCCAGCGTCATCGACCTGTGCGCCTCGCTGTTCGATTGGGCCCAGTTCCGGCGCACCAAAGGCGCCGTCAAGCTGCATCTGGTGCTCGACCACGACGGCTATTTGCCCAGCTTCTGCGTCGTCACCGACGGCAAGACGCCCGACCTGGCGCCGGCCCGCCAGATGTTGTTCGACCCCGGCACGATCGTGGTCTTCGACCGCGGTTACAACGACTACGACTGGTTCGCCGAGCTGAGCGAGCGGGGCGTTTTCTTTGTCACGCGATTGAAGCGCGGGGCCGACTACGAGGTTCTCGAACAGCGCCCGTTGCCGCGCCGCCCCGCAGGCGTGCGCCGCGACGAAGTGATCTTCTTTCCCTCGCTGGCCGCCAGCGGCTCCGAGGTGGTGTTCCGCCGCATCGAATATTACGACGCCGAGCAGCAGCGTACGCTGGTGTTTTTGACCAATCACCTGGAGCTGGCGGCTGCGACGATCGCCGCCATTTATCAAGACCGCTGGCAGATCGAGCTGTTTTTCAAGGCCCTCAAGCAGAACCTGCGAGTGAAGACCTTCGTGGGCACCTCGGCGAACGCGCTGAAGATCCAGATCTGGACGGCGCTGATCGCGATTTTGCTGCTGCGTTACCTCAAGCTGCGGGCGCGCTGGGGCTGGAGCTTGTCCAATCTGGTCGCTTTGTTGCGGCAGCAGTTGTTTGTGCACCGCGAATTGTTCGCCTGGCTGGACGAACCGTTCCACCCGCCGCCGGGCAGCGAACCCGAGCCGCCGCGGCAATTATTACTGACGGGAATGGAGGCCTAATTGGGACAGCAGCATGATTTCTATCTTGTCCAAAGCGGCAACCTGGTCCCCAGAGCAGCCCTTTGGCGAGGCTTTCTCGTGTGTTTTCAGCAGCCGTCTCTGCTCCGCCCAGCTAATTTGGACAGCAGTGGTTCCTGGAAGGCTTTAGCCCTGGCCGCCGATTCTCCCATATTTATGTCGCGCACCCCCAACCGGAAGTCATCTCGCGGCGGCGGAGCGCGGCGGAAACCTGCTAAGATAGACGAGGTTTCCACCGTCCGGGGGAGAGTATGCCTTACTCAGCGACATTCATATTGACCGCGACGACCGTGCTGCTGCTGGCGACCGGCCTGCCCGCGCCGCTCCCGGCCGCGGACACCGACATTACGAAGATCATTGTCGAGCCCACCTCGATTGTTCTTTTCGAGGCCGCGAAGGGTCACGGCGTTCTGGTCACCGGAGTCAATAAGAACGGCGGGAAAATCGATCTCACCCACGAGGCCAAGCTCGAAGCCGCGGGCGGCAACGTGAGAATCGGCGAAGACGGGTTGATCTACGGCACGGGCCAAGGCGAGGCCAAAGTCAACGTCGCCGCCGCTGGGCATTCGGCCGAGCTCAGCGTCACCGTCCATGACATGAGCCAAGAGCGTTCGCTCACCTTTGTCCGCGACGTCATGCCGGTTCTCAACAAGCTCGGTTGCACGGCGGGTGCGTGCCACGGCTCGGCGAAAGGCAAAAACGGCTTCAAGATGTCGCTGCGCGGATATGATCCGAAGTTCGACTACGACGCCCTGCTCTATGAAATTTCGGGTCGCCGCGTCAACCGCGCCGCGCCCGCCGACAGCCTGATGATCACCAAGCCGACCCAGGCGGTTCCTCACCAGGGCGGCTATGTGTTGGCCGACGAGGGGTACAAGCAAGACATTCTGCAATGGATTGCAGAGGGCGCCGTTTTCGGCGACAGTGAAAAAGACGGCGTGGTCAAGCTGGAAGTGTTCCCGAAGGAAATCTTCATGGAGCGTCCCGGCATGCGGCAGCAAGTACTGGTGACGGCCCATTACGGCGACGGCACGGTGCGCGACGTGACGCGCGAGGCCTCGATCAAGAGTAATGTCGAGACCGTGGCGGCGGTGGGCGAAGGCGCCGAGCACGCCCCGACGGCGGTGCGGCCCGGTCCGGCGGCGCTTTCCGCCGGGCAGTCGCTGGTGGCCGAACGGATCGGCGAAGCCGCCTTGCAGGTGCGCTACGAGGGCAAATTCGTCACCGTGCCGATCACGGTGCTGAATCCCGAACCGGGCTTCGCATGGACGAACCCGCCCCAATACAATTTCATCGACGAGCAGATCGATGCCAAGCTCGAGCGCCTTAAGATCGAGCCCTCGCCGCTTGCCGACGACGCGACGTTCCTGCGGCGCGTGTACCTCGATTTGAACGGCATTCCCCCGACGCCCAAACAAGCGCGCGCTTTTCTGGAAGACCCCGAGAAATCCCGCCTCAAACGGCAGCGGCTGATCGACGAGCTAATCAAGCGTAAGGAGTACGTCGACCATTGGGCTCACAAGTGGGGCGACCTGCTGCAGAGCAACCGCAAGTATCTGGGCGAAAAGGGCACCTGGGCGTTCCACCAATGGATTCGCGATTCAATCGCGGCCAACAAGCCCTACGACGACATGGTGCGCGAGCTGATCACCTCGGTCGGCAGCACGTACCAGAATCCGGCGGCGAACTTCTTCCGCGTCAACGACGACCCCAAGGCGGCGCTTGAAACAACGACCCAGCTCTTCATGGGCGTGCGGATGGTCTGCGCTAATTGCCACGACCACCCCTTCGAGCGCTGGACGCAGAACCAATACTACGAACTAGCGGCCTTCTTCGCGGCCGTGGGCATCAAGCCGGGCTTTGACGACGACGAGCAAATCGTCTACGTCAAACGCGACGACGACCGTATCAAATATCCCACCAACGGCCAATACGCCGACCCGAAATACCTCGTTGCGGCCGCCGGAGCGCCGCCGATTCCCGACGACGGTGATCGCCGCGAAGCGTTGGCCGCCTGGCTGACGTCCGACAAGAACCCGTTCTTTGCCCGCGCCATCACGAACCGGCTATGGAGCTACTTGATGGGCCGCGGCATCATCGATCCCGTCGATGATGTTCGGGCTTCGAATCCCCCGGTAAACGAGGCGCTGCTGGCGGCCTTGGCCGACGATTTCATCGCAAGCGGATACGATTTGCAGCACGTCATTCGCACCATTGTGAACTCGCGCGCCTATCAGGCCTCGATCGAAACCAACAAATGGAACGAAACCGACGAGACGAATTTTTCGCGCTTCAAACCCAGACGGCTGCCGGCGGAGACGATGCTCGACGCCATTGCGATCGCAACCGGTTCGCAGCTCGAGTTCGAGGGCGTACCGAAGGGTTTTCGCGCGCAAGAGTTGCCCGACTCCTTCGTCGGCAAGGGCGGCTTCCTCGACGTTTTCGGCCGCCCGCAGCGCGAGTCGCCTTGCGAGTGCGAGCGCCGCGACAACGTCAGCCTCTCGCACGCGATGAACCTCGTCAACGGCCCGACGCTGGCCGAAGCGATCGCGGACCCGGAGGGACGCGTCGCCACCGCCATTCTCGCGGGCAAGTCGAGCAAAGACCTGGTCGAGGAGTTGTATCTAGCAACCTACAGCCGCTCGCCGACGGCGAGCGAATATGACACAGCGCTGACCTACATCGACAAGGGTCCCAGCCGTGCCTCCCGCGCCCAAGACTTGCTCTGGGCGCTGGTCAACAGCAACGCATTTCTGTTTAACCGCTAAGGGGAAGGCCGCGCCGGCGGTCCGCCTAACCCGGTAGTGACCGTGACCGGCACTCGTGCCGGTCCTAGTCAACAGTAGTGACCGGCTCTCAGCCGGTCACACCGCCTACTGCGCTTCACCGCCGCGCGGCAGCTTCAAAGCCAACAAGAACCCCGCCAACGGAAGCACGGCCAAGACCCGAAACACCGGCTCGATGCCCACGCGATCGGCGAACCAGCCCAGCACCGGTCCGCAGAAAACCCCCGCCACGCCCCAGGCAAAGCCCATCATCAAGGCGCTGACCGTCGCCCCTTGCGACGGAACCAATGCCTGAGCCATAACAACGATCACGGGAATCGTCAGCAATAGGAATGTCGCGCCGATATAGAGCCACAAGATCGACTGCCACCCGGTTGTCTCGACAAAGAGGGCCAAGAACGGCGCTGCGGCGATCATCGAGATCAACACGACGCGGCGTCCGCCGATGTGGTCGGAAAGGCTGCCGCCCAGAAACGATCCCGTGGCGGCGCTGAGGAAGAACACCGTGAGCCCGAGGCTTGCTTGCTGAAACGAGAAGCCGCGCTCGGTATAGAGGTAGAGCGTCAAAAACTGTCCCATGCCCACCTGCACCAGGGAGCGCAGTACTACGAGTGAATAGTGCAGCGAGAGCGGCTTCCAGAACCGCTTCAAGAGGCCGTAATCGACCCCGTGCGCGGACCCGCCATCCGTCACCGGTTGCGGCAGTTTCCAAAGCAAGAATCCCGTCACGACAAACCCGGGAATCGCCGTCCAGCTCAGCGAAGCGGTTCCGAACTGCTCGACGATCATCGAAAAATAGGTCGGCCCCAGCGACAAACCGAATGTCCCCGAAGTGATGAAAATTCCGACCGACAGGCCTTTGCGGGTCCCGCCGGCAACAGACGCTTCCTTGGTGCTGAGCGGATGGAACGCCGCAACGGCCACTCCCCCTAGAAAGACCAGGCCCAGCAGAGATGGAAAGCCCGTCGCCCAAAAAAGACCCGATAGAAACAGCCCCGCCGCCGCCGGGCTCAGCGCGGTGAACAAGCGGCTATGGACGCGGTCGGCCAGCAGCCCGAAGGGAAGCTGCAGGACCGACGACGAGAACATGAACGTGCCGCCTAGCGTCCCGGCCTGCGTGAACGATAGGCCGAAGCGCTCGACCAACAGCGGCTGCAACGTGCCCGTAACGCTCGAATAGAGATCGACGCTCCAGTGACCCAGCGAAAGCAGCGCCAAGCGCCCGCGGGCCAAAGGAGCGGGCCTCGATGCCCTCGCCGGCGCCGCTGCGGGCGCGGGCGGGGTCACGACGAGAGTTTCCGGTGCGGCCGTGGTTTTCATTGCAATTCCCGGGCGGCGTCTCAAGCGAGGCGACGTCGGGAAACACCAAGTCCCGCTCTCCAAGCGATAGCCCGGAGCACAAACCGAACAAGACTGGACGGAAACAAATGAGACCGGTAATCGGGTGAGCGCCCCGCCCGGGCTCGGATCTCCGAAAG
Source organism: Bryobacterales bacterium (assembly GCA_965238125.1). GTDB lineage: Bacteria > Acidobacteriota > Terriglobia > Bryobacterales > UBA6623 > UBA6623. The sequence continues at coordinate 5,098,810 of OZ250179.1, forward strand.
TGAATTCTTATGATACTGGGGATTTCACCGCCAAGCGCCACGAAGCTTGTCGCGAGCGGTGCGGATCGGACCACGGCGTCTCGGCGTCCCCTAGACCTTCCCTACCCTCGATTATTTCCGCGCAAACCTAGAGAACGCCCACTTCACGGCCGAAACGATTGTTTGACGGCGCGCGAGGCGCCTGGAAGTTGTCTTGGCGGCAGTGACATGAGCCGGATTTTTTCGAAGACATTGGATCGGAACTTGCGGATCGGCCTTGTCTTGACCCTCGGTCTGGTGATCGGGGGCGTTTCGCTGCTCGCGCATTTGGGCAGCCCCGACGTAACCGATACCGGATACCAGCCCAAACAGCCGGTCCCGTTTTCGCACAAACTCCATGCCGGCAACCTCGGGATGGATTGCCACCAGCGGGTTCGAAAGCAAAGCGAGCTGCTGGCGAAAGTGCGAGAAAGCGCCGCGGCGGACAAGCCGATTCCCTGGGTCCGCGTCCACAAAGTTCCCGAATACGCCTATTTCGACCACCAAGCGCATCTGACGGCGGGAGTGAGTTGCGTGAGTTGTCACGGGCGGATCGACCAAATGAAGGAAGTGCGGCAGGTAGCGCCGCTGAGCATGAGTTGATGCCTGGACTGCCACCGCAACCCGGCTCCGCACCTGCGTCCGCGCGAGTACCTGACCCAGCTCGACTGGCAACCGTCGCGCGACGACGCCGAGATCGGCCGCGAGATCATGGCGGCGAATTCCATTCGGCCGCCCGAACACTGCTCGGGATGTCACCGATGAGTCAACAATCGAATTCGTCACGCGGGCGGACCTATTGGCGCAGCCTCGATCAGCTTGCCGATCGGGATGATTTCCGCCGCTGGTTGCATCGTGAGTTTCCCGAAAACGCCGAGGAGCTGTCCGCTCCGTCGCGCCGATCGATGTTGAAGTTGATGGCGGCGTCGTTCGGGCTGGCGGGTCTGACGGCCTGCCGGCGGCCGGTGGAACACATCATGCCCTTCAGCCGCGGCGTCGAGGACATGATCCCAGGCAAGGCGGTCTACTACGCGACGAGCACGACTCGGGGCGGCGTTTCGACCGGGTTGCTGGTGGAGTCCAACGACGGGCGACCGACCAAAATCGAGGGGAACCCGAAACATCCGTCGAGCTTCGGGGCGGCCTCGGCCTTCGACCAAGCGACGGTGTTAGGGCTCTATGACCCGGACCGCTCGAAGGCGGTGATGCACGAGGGCGGGCGCTCGAATTGGGATGAGTTCGAGGCGTTCACGAGAAGTCATTTCGGCTCGCAAAGGGATGGCGCCGGAATGTGGTTTCTGAGCGAAACCACGCAATCGCCCACGATGGAGAGCTTGCGGGACGAGGCGTTGCGCACGTTTCCCAAGGCTCGCTGGGTCGAATACGAACCCTTGGTTTCGGGCGAACCCTTAGCCGGGGCGCGGATCGCCTTCGGCCGCCCGGCGGCCGCGCGACATCACTTCGACAAAGCCGACGTCATCGTCTCGCTCGACTGCGACTTTCTGGGACAGGACTCGGAAACGACGATTCCCGTGCGGGAGTTTTCCCGCCGCCGCCGAGTCTCCTCCGAAGCCGACTCGATGAATCGGCTCTACGCCGCCGAGGCGCAGTACACCATGACCGGCGCGATGGCGGACCATCGCTTGCGCGTGCGAGTAGGCGACACCGCCGCGCTCATCGTTGCCTTGGCACGCGAGCTGAAACTGCTGCCCTCGGTCAAGTTGAAAATCCTCAACAACGGCGTTTCGAAGCAAGACAAGTGGGTCGCAGCCGTCGCGCGTGATCTCGAGCACAATCGCGGTCTAGGGTTGGTCGTCGCCGGCCCTCGACAACCGGCTCCCGTGCATGCACTGGCGCATTGGATCAACGAAGTCCTCGGCAATGTCGGCCAAACCGTGAGCTACACGGAACCGACCGGCGACGCCGGCGGGCCGCGAGGTATTGCGGAACTGGCAAAGGCGATGGCGGCCGGTGAGGTCGGAACGCTGGTCATGCTGGGAGGCAACCCGGCGTACGACGCCCCGGCGGATCTGAAGTTCGCGGAGAGCTTAGAGAAGGTTCCCGTCAGCATCCACTTGGGGATCGACGTCAACGAGACGGCGGCACTCGCGACCTGGCATCTGCCCCGCGCGCACGATCTCGAAACTTGGGGCGACGGGCGGGCGCATGACGGCACGGTGACGTTCCAACAACCACTGATCGAACCGCTCTACGGCGGTAGGTCGGCCATGGAAGTTCTTGCGCTTGCGTCGGGAAATAGAGACCACAAAGGTTACGATCTAGTTCGCAATTTCTGGTTCGCGCAATGGGCAGGCCCGACCACGGGAAACAGCCCGGAGCAACCGGAAGCAGCGGCAGCAACGGAAAAAAGATGGCGGCGCTGCCTGCACGACGGCCTGTTACCCGACTCGGCCCGACCCGCCATCCAGGTTTCGGTCGATCGCGCGGCGGTGAAGCAAGCGGCGAGCGCGTTGCGGCCCGCCGGGCCCGCCGATCTGGAAGTCGCCTTCTACGCCGATTCGTGCGTCTGGGGCGGGCGCTTCGCCAACAACGGTTGGCTGCAAGAAGCCCCCGACCCGATGACCAAACTCACCTGGGACAACGCGGCGCTGGTAAGCCCCGCGACCGCCGAGTCGCTGGGCGTCGAGACCGGCGATGTGGTCGCCATCGAAGTCGCGGGCGCGGCAGTCGAGATGCCTGTGTGGGTCCAGCCGGGCCATGCCGACAACGCAATCTCGTTGGCGCTCGGCTACGGACGCACGCGGGCCGGGCGAGTCGGAAACGGCGTCGGGCACAGCGCGTATCCGATTCGCACCTCGACCGGGATGGGCTTCCGCTCGGGCGCGAGCATGCGTAAGATCGGCCGGCATCACGTTTTCGCATCGACCCAAGAGCATCACAGCATGGAAGGCCGCCCGCTGGTGCGCGAGGCGACGCTGGGCGAGTATGCCGAGCATCCCGAGTTCGCCACGGAAGCGGTCGAGCACCCGCCTTTGCTCTCGCTCTACGAAGAGCCCTCCTACGACGAGGGTTATCAGTGGGGCATGTCGATCGATCTGAATTCCTGCATTGGTTGCAACGGTTGCCTGGTCGCCTGCCAATCGGAAAACAACATTCCGATTGTCGGCAGGCAGGAAGTACTCAACGGCCGCGAGATGCACTGGATTCGCCTGGACCGCTATTACACCGGCGACCCCGAGGAGCCCGAAGCCGTCTCGCAGCCGGTCAACTGTCAGCAATGCGAAAACGCCCCTTGTGAAAACGTCTGCCCGGTGCAGGCCACGGTGCACAGCCCCGAAGGCCTCAACGACATGACCTACAACCGCTGCGTGGGGACGCGGTATTGCGCCAACAACTGTCCCTACAAAGTGCGGCGGTTCAATTACCTCGACTTTCACGAAGGCATCGAGGAAAGCCAACAAATGGCCTTCAACCCCAATGTCACCGTGCGTGTGCGCGGCGTGATGGAAAAGTGCACCTACTGCGTGCAGCGCATCCAAGAAAAGAAAATCACCGCTCGCGCCGAGGGCCGCCAAGTAGCCGACGGCGAGATCAAGACCGCTTGCCAGCAGACCTGCCCGGCCGAGGCGATTGTCTTCGGCAATATCAACGACCCGGAAAGCCGCGTCGCCAAGCTGAAGCAACAAAACCGCGATTATGCGCTGCTGGGCGAGTTGAATACGAAACCGCGCACGACCTTTCTGGCGAAGCTGCGAAATCCCAACCCGGAGTTGACCTAGGCCATGGCGGACCTTGCACTCAATCCGCTAGCCCAGGTGAGCCCGCCTTTGATCGAGGGCGCGCCGACGCGAGCGGAGGTCACCGACGCGGTGGCGGGCGTGGCCGAGAACAAGGCTCCTCGGAATTGGTACATCGCGATTTCGATCTCGGGCGCGATGACGTTGATGTTGGTCGCGATGCTGAGCTACGAAGTCTTCACCGGCGTCGGAGTGTGGGGCAACAACTCGCCGGTGTTTTGGGGCTGGCCGATTACCAACTTCGTTTTCTGGGTCGGCATCGGTCACGCCGGCACGCTGATCTCAGCCATTCTCTTTCTGTTTCGGCAACGCTGGCGCACCTCGATCAATCGCTTCGCTGAAGCGATGACGCTGTTCGCGGTTTGTTGCGCCGGCATTTTTCCGGTGTTTCACGTGGGGCGTGTTTGGCGTACGTATTGGCTGCTGCCGCTTCCCAACAGCATGGACATGTGGCCGAACTTCCGCAGCCCCTTGCTATGGGACGTGTTTGCCGTCAGCACCTATGCCATGGTCTCGGCGCTGTTCTGGTACGTCGGTCTGATTCCCGACTTGGCCACGATGCGCGACCGCGCCAAGACGTTTTGGAAGAAGCGCGTGTTCGGGTTCTTCAGCCTGGGTTGGCGTGGGTCAAACCGCCATTGGCGCCATTACGAGAAAGCCTACTTGCTGCTGGCCGGCCTTTCGACGCCGTTGGTGCTGTCGGTCCACAGCATTGTGAGCTTCGACTTCGCCGTGTCAGTCATCCCCGGCTGGCACACGACGATCTTTCCGCCGTACTTTGTCGCCGGGGCGGTCTTTTCCGGGTTCGCCATGGTTGTCACTCTGTTGATCATCGTGCGCTGGGTGTTCAGCCTACAGCACCTGATTACGATGGACCACTTCGAAAAGATGAATAAGATCATCGTGGCCACCGGAACGATCGTCGGCTACGCCTACGGGGTCGAGTTCTTCATGGCTTGGTATTCGGGTAACCCCTACGAGCAGTTCGTGTTTCTGAACCGCGCCATGGGGCCCTATGCCTGGGCCTATTGGACGATGATTTCGTGCAATGTTCTGTTCCCGCAACTGTTCTGGATCAAGCGGATTCGGCGCAGCATTCCGATCATGTTCGCGATTTCGATCGTGGTCAACATCGGCATGTGGTTTGAGCGCTTCGTGATCATCTCGACCTCGCTGCACCGCGATTTTCTGCCGTCGAGCTGGGGCTATTTCACGCCGACGATTGTTGATGTTCTGACGTTTGCCGGCACGTTCGGGTGGTTCCTTACGTTGATTCTGTTGTTCGTTCGCTTCGTGCCGATCATTGCGATTTCGGAGGTCAAGGGCGCCTTGGAAGGCGAAGTTCCCGTCGGGCAGGAGGGCAAGGCATGAGCACGGTAGAGAACCCCCTCGAAACCCCCGCCGTCGAGAACCCGTTCGTTGAAACGCCTTTCACCGATGTGGGCGCTGAAGTGCAGCGGGAGACGGTTGATCCGCCGCCGCCGATTTACGCCGCCATGGCCGGGTTCGCCGAACCCCACGAACTCCTGGCGGCGGTTCGCGAAGTACGCGCCCGCGGTTACACCCAAATCGACACTCTGACGCCTTTTCCGGTTCACGGCATGGATGAAGCGATGGGCTTGCGTCGCTCGCGGCTGGGATGGCTGGTGCTGGCGTTGGGAGCGACGGGAGCGGGCAGCGCCTTGCTGTTGCAATGGTGGACCGGGGCGGTCGATTATCCGCTCGTTGTCGGCGGCAAGCCCTTGTTTGCGATCGAGTTCGCCGTTCCGGTGACGTTCGAGTTGCTGGTCTTGTTCGCGGCATTCGCGGCGGTGTTCGGGATGCTCGCCTGGAACGGGCTGCCCCGGCTCGATCACCCGGTTTTCGACTACAGCGCCTTCCGGGGCGTCACCGACGACCGTTTCGTGTTGGTGATCGAACGCGACGATGATTGCTTCGACGAGAAGGCGACGCCCGAGATGCTGAGGGAATTGGGCGGCCGGGATGTTGAGTTGGTGGACACATGAGGGAGATGCGCAAGCGAATGCGGCCGCGCAGGCCTGGAGACCGGCCCCACTTGGCGTTGCCGGTGATATTGGTCGTGGTTCTCGGTGCTTGCAGCGGCGTCAAGCGTTCGACGCCGGTCGAGGTCTTCGCCGACATGGATCATCAACAGAACTACCAGCCGCAAGAGGCGAGCACGTTCTTCCCCGACGGTCGGGCCTCTCGGCCTCCGGTGGCGGGAACCGTTTCCTGGGGCGGCCTCAAGGAAGACGACGCCTATTACCGCGGCATCGTCGACGGGCATTACGTGGACCGCAATCCCTTGCCTCTCGACAAAGCGCTTCTCAAGCGCGGCCGGGAACGTCTCAACATCTATTGCTCGCCTTGCCACGATCGCGCGGGCACGGGGCGAGGAGTCGTCGCCATGCGGGCGGTCTGGATCGCCACCGACTTGACCGAAGCGCGAATTCAAGAGTTTTCCGACGGCGAACTGTTCCATATCGCGTCGAACGGAAAGCGGTCCATGCCGGGCTATCGTTTTCAGATACCCGAGCGCGACCGCTGGGCCGTGGTCGGCTACGTGCGCGCCCTGCAAAGAGCGGTCAACGGCACCCTCGACGACGTGCCGCCCCAACTGCGCCAAAGCATTCGCCCGGCGGAGTCGCCAGAGCCCGGTCTAGCCGCACCCGCGAGTCCCGAAGCCGGCGGCGAGGCTGAAAACTCGCCGGCCGAGGAGACCGCGCCATGAAGCGGGACCCAGTGGGGCAGGTCTCCAGGCCTGCCCAAAGTCTGTGTCCACCACGACGCCCCCGAGGACAGCGATGAACCACCCAACCCCAACGCTAAACCCCGAGTCGCTGCGACTCGACGACGCGCTGTGGAACCGGGTCCGCGCAGTGATCCTGGCGATCGGCGCGATCGCATGGGCCGCGTCCATCGCCGGCTACTTGGCCGACTCCGAACGCTTCGCCTTTTCCTATCTCGTTGCGTTCGTCTTCTTTGTCTCGGTGGCGCTGGGGGCGATATTCTTCGTCATGGTGCAGCACATCACCGGCTCGACCTGGAGCGTCACGATGCGGCGCTTGATGGAGAACGTGATGTCGACAATCGCCCCGGCGGCGGTGCTGTTCATCCCCGTGGCGTTGGGGTTGCATGAACTCTATCTCTGGACGCACGCCGACGCGGTGGCGAAAGACGCCCTGCTACAAGGCAAGCAAGTGTACTTGAACGAGCCTTTCTTCTACCTGCGGACAGCGATCTACTTCGGCGTCTGGACTTTGTTCGCCCGCAAGCTGATCGGGCATTCCGAAGCCCAGGACACGACGAAAGACGTCAAGCACACGTGGTCGGTGAGGCGCTGGAGCGCGCCCGGGTTGCTGGTGGTGTTTCTGACGACTACCTTTGCGTCGTTTGACTGGCTGATGTCGCTCGACCCGCACTGGTACTCGACGATCTTCGGCATCTATTTCTACTCGGGCGCCGGGTTGGCGTTTATCGCGGCGATGATCTTGATAGCGCTGGGGCTGCGGCGCGCCGGCGTCCTGCGCGAAGCCATCCACGCCGAGCACTATCACGATCTCGGGAAGTGGCTGTTTGCGCTGACGCTGTTTTGGAGCTACATCGCTTTCTCGCAATACATGCTGATCTGGTACGGCAACATCCCCGAGGAAACGATCTGGTTTCGGCATCGCATGGAAGAGGGATGGCTGCCGCTGACGCAGCTGCTCGTCTTCGGACATTTCCTATTCCCCTTCCTGCTGCTGATGCCGCGCGCGGCCAAACGCAACACGGCTTGGCTGGCGGGAATGGCGGCATGGATGTTGGCAATGCATTACGCCGACTTGTATTGGATCGTGATGCCGACGCTCGACCCGCACGGCGGGCACTTTCATTGGCTCGATCTGACGACCCTTGCCGCGGTGGGCAGCGTTTTCGCCTATGCGTCTTGGTCGCGAATGCGCAACCGCGCCTTGGCGCCGGTGGGCGACCCGCGCTTCGAGCGGTCATTAGGGTTTGAAAATGTGTAGCCCGGCGGCCCGCGATGCAGGCCCGAGGATGCGACAAAAGGGGACATCCGGCCGATTTCCGCGCTACGCCGGCATTGAAAACAGAACAGTTCAGCAAGCGGAAATCGGCGGCGGCCCCGGCGGCCCCCCATGTTCGCTCCGGCGGCCTTCGGAAGAGACATACCGGCACGAATGCCGGTACGGCACGCAAGAATGCGTGCGCCACTTCGGCGCTCGACATCATCGTCGTGCCGGCGCGGCCTTGGCCGCTCATTAGCTCCACCGCGGACGATAAGAACTTTACCGAGGCTGATCATGTCGACAACAACATCCACCGAAAACGCCGGGTACGACCGTACCGAGCCGAAGATGAGCGCCATCGCCCTGTGGGGCCTGGCAATCATTGTCGCGCTGGTTGGAGTAATCGTCGTCGTGCAGTCCTATTTCGATCAGGTCCATGAGCGACAGGTTTACCGGCGAGTGCTTGACCCGGTGGCCGAAAGTCTAATCGACGTGCGATCGCGAGAGGTCCGCCGACTCCACTCCTACCAATACGTCGACGACCCGCCCGGCACGGTGCGCCTGCCGATCGATCGCGCGATGGAGCTGATCGCCGCCGAATACGCCGAAGGCCGTTTGCCCTACTCGACTGACCCGACACCGGTGAAAACCGAACCGGAAGCGACGGAATCGGTAGCAGCCGCCGCGGATGGCGAGGGTAAGCCAAGGTAACGAGCCGAGGATCCGGGAGCCGCGAAGCGGCGGAAAGAATATAGCCCAGGGTGGAGCCGTCAGGCGGAACCCTGGGTAACCGCAACAAAGAATCGAGACCTGAAAGGGCGGCGGGAAGTCATGGCGCAAACGTTCCACAAAATTCGAAAACCCCTCGCGCCCGCGCGTCGCCGTCCAACAGTCGCTCGCCTCACCGCCGGAGCAGTTGCCTTATTCGCAACGGCCGCTCTCCCGGCCGCCTCCGAGCTTCCCCGCGAACTCGAAAATGTCGGCATCGAGGAACACATCGGCGACCAGGTCAATCTCGACCTGACCTTCGTCGACGAACGCGCGCGCCCCGTGCGCCTCGGTGACTTCTTCGCGACCGGGCGGCCCGTGATCGTCAACTTGATCTATTACGCCTGCCCGATGTTATGCAATCTGACGCTGCGCGGGCAGACCAACAGTCTGCGGGAGATTCCCTGGACACCGGGCAAGGAATTCGAGGTCGTCACGATCAGCATCGACCCGCGCGAAACCCCTGCCCTGGCGCGCGAGAAAAAGCAGGCCTACCTGGCCGCCTACGGACGCCCCGCGCCGGGATGGCACTTCCTGACCGACTACGACGGCAACGTCGCGCGGCTGGCGGCCGAGTTGGGATTCGGCTACAAATTCAACGAAGCCCGCCAAGAGTGGGCCCACGCGGCGGCGATTTTCGTCCTCACGCCCGAGGGGAAGATCTCGCGATATCTCTACGGGATTGACTACAAGCCACGAGATGTGCGGCTGGCGTTGACCGAGGCCGCCGAGTCGAAGTTCTCCTTCAGTCCGCTCGATCGCCTGTTGCTGTTTTGCTTTCACTACGACCCCGACGCCCGTTCCTACGTTCCCTTCGCGATGAATTTCATGCGGGCGTCCGGCGTGCTGACGGTGTTGGTGTTGGGGTTGCGATGGCACGCCTTTGGAGGCGCGAAAGGGCCGCGGCGGCCGGCTCCGCGGAAAGCCCTACGGGTGCGGCGTGAATTGGCTCCGCACCATCATGATGCCGCCCGCGGCATCGGAATACGCCGGGCGGCTTGACGACACCTACATGCTGATCTTTTGCATCAGCCTCGTCTTCTTCTTCCTGATCAGCGGCCTAACGGCCTACTTCGCGCTGCGCTATCGCCGCGGCCGCCGAGCGAGATCCTCGGGTCCGCTCAGCTCCCCTCGGGCGGCTCGGAGCCGAACTACCTCAACGCCGAGCGCGGGCTGTGGTCTTGGCTGACGACCGTTGACCACAAGCGAATCGGGGTGCTCTACACGATCTCGATCTTGAGCATGTTCTTCTTGGGCGGAATGTTCGCCATTCTGCTGCGTCTCGAGTTGCTCACGCCCGGCCCGACGATCATGAGCGCCGATTCCTACAACAAGGCGTTCACGCTGCACGGCGCGATCATGACGTTTCTCGTGCTGGTGCCGTCGATCCCGGCCATGTTGGGGAATTTCGTTCTGCCCTTGATGCTGGGCGCGAAAGACGTCGCCTTCCCGCGCTTGAACTTGGCGAGTTGGTATTTCTACATCGGCGGGGCGGTCGTCATGATGGCGTCGCTGATCTACGGCGGGATCGACACGGGTTGGACACTCTACGCGCCCTACAGCACGGAAACCTCGGGCGGCGTCGGGTTAGTGCTCATGGGGGCCTTCATCCTCGGCTTTTCGTCGATCTTCACGGGCTTGAACTTCATCGCCACGATCCACAAACTGCGCGCGCCGGGGATGGACTGGTTCAAGATGCCGCTGTTCGTTTGGGGGATTTACGCGACCAGCTTGATTCAGGTGCTGGCGACGCCGGTGTTGGGAATCACGCTGCTGCTGTTGATGATGGAAAGGCTGCTCGGCATCGGCGTCTTTGACCCGGCGTTGGGCGGCGACCCGGTGCTGTTCCAGCACTTCTTCTGGTTCTATTCGCATCCGGTCGTCTACATCATGATCCTGCCGGCGATGGCGATCATGAGCGAGGTGATTCCGGTCTTCTCGCGCAAGACGATTTTCGGCTACAAGGCCATCGCGTTTTCGAGCATGGCGATCGCCGGGGTGGGCTTCATCGTCTGGGGACACCACATGTTCGTCAGCGGACAATCCTCGCTGGCGGCGACGGTCTTTTCTTTCTTGACGTTCCTGGTGGCGGTTCCCTCGGGGATCAAGGTCTTCAATTGGCTGGCGACAATGTATCGCGGCTCGATCTCGTTTGAAGCGCCGATGCTCTATGCGATCTCGTTCCTGCTGCTATTCGCCATCGGCGGGTTGACGGGGCTCTTCTTGGGCTCGCTGGCGGTCGACATTCATTTGCATGACACCTACTTCGTCGTGGCGCATTTCCACTACGTCATGATGGGCGGATCGCTGATGGCCTTTCTCGCCGGGCTGCACTATTGGTGGCCCAAGATGTTCGGGCGCATGTATTCGGAGAAGTGGGCGGCGATTGCTTGCGGGTTGATCTTTGTGGGCTTCAACGCCACGTTTCTGACACAGTTTCTGATGGGCAGCCGCGGCATGCCGCGCCGCTACTACAACTACCTTGAAGAATTTCAGCCGATGCACGTCTTCTCGACTGTCGGTTCGTGGTTCGTGCTGGCCGGTTTCTTGGTGATGCTCGGGTACCTGGTCGCCTCTCTGCGCAAGAAGCAAGCCGATGCCCCGGACAACCCCTGGGGCGCACGGACCCTCGATTGGCAAACCTCGTCGCCGCCGATCGCGCACAATTTCCACGAGACGCCGGTGCTGACGCACGGACCGTATGACTTCTACCCCGAGGAGCAATCGAGATGAGCGATTCGGCCCTCTCCTTGCCCGGCGGCGAACATCGGCACGACCCGTATTTGCAGCATCATTTCACCGACGCCGAACAGCAGTTCGACGCCGGGAAGATCGGCATGTGGCTGTTCTTGGTCACGGAGCTGCTGCTTTTCGGCGGGCTCTTCGTGGCCTACGGCATCTTGCAGTCGATGCACCCGGAGGCCTTCGTCGAAGCACATCATCACCTCGACCGCACCCTCGGGGCGATCAATACCGTTGTGCTGTTGCTCAGCAGCTTCACGATGGTGATGGCGGTTTGGGCGGCGCAAACGGATCGGCGGCGCGCGCTGATCGGGTACTTGGAGGCGACGCTGGGCTTTGCCGCCGTCTTTCTCGTCATCAAGTATTTCGAGTACGCCCACAAGTTCCACGATGGCCTGCTGCCGGGCTCGTTCTACGCCTTTGAAGGGGGAGTCGCGGCCAACCAGCACATCTTTTTCAGCTTCTATTTCATGATGACCGGGCTGCACGGCATTCACATCCTCGGCGGGATGGCTGTGATCGGTTGGGTGCTGTGGCGGTCGGTACGCGGCGACTTCTCGAGTCGCTATTTCACGCCCGTCGATTTGACCGGCCTCTATTGGCACCTGGTCGATTTGATTTGGATCTACTTGTTTCCGTTGTTGTATTTGGTGGGGTAGTGTCGCCATGCGCGGAAAGTCACCAAGTCATGGGGCCGAAAGCAGTGGGGCAGGTCTCGAGGCCTGCCCTTGGGGTTTGGAATTGTGTTGGGCAGGTCTGGAGACCTGCCCCACTGCGAAGTGCCTTCTCCGAAATTTCGGCTGACTAGAAAATCATCATGAAACCCGATCCACAACACGAACACGCCCATCACGGCGGGCCCAAGATCTACTTGGTCGTCCTCGCCGCCTTGATCGTGCTTACGGTGATCACCGTTCTTGCCGCCGGCGTGAATTTCGGATCGTCCACCACCAATGTGATCATCGCCATGGCGATCGCCTCGGTCAAAGCCTCGCTGGTGGCCCTGTTCTTCATGCATCTGCGCTGGGATAAACCCCTGAACGCGACGATCTTCGTCGGCGGGCTCTGCTTTCTGGGAATCATGCTCACCTTCACCTTCATGGACAATACGACCCGTGTGGAGGTGCGTCCCGAAACCCCGTCGATCGACCTGAGCGCGCCAGCCGAAGAGAAACCGACGGAGAAAGCAAGCCCCGCCGACGGGGAATGACCCAGTGGGGCAGGTCTCCAGGCCTGCCCTCCGAAGCTGCCCACCGAACGTGCCCAATCGGGCTCGGTTTGTTGGTGAGGATGGGCAGGTCTGGAGACCCGCCCACTGGGCCGCACCGCCGAACACCTGATGGTTTTCAATCCCTAGGGGCTCGGCCGACGCCCCGCGCGATCGCCACGAAACGTGCTTACCCGCAAACGCTTCCCGTCGCTGGTGACCGTGATCGCGCCTTCCACATCCGTGCGCAACACAACAACGCCCCTGTCTTCCAATCTCTTGACGACGGCTTCGTGAGGGTGTCGGTAGGGGTTGCGATACCCCGCCGAGACCAATCCGAACCAAGGCCGCACACGGTCGAGAAACCGCGGGTGGGTTGACGTGCGGCTTCCGTGGTGGGCGACTTTCAACACCTGGCTCGGCCCGATGCCGCCCGCCGCGCTCTCGAGCAGAGCGCTTTCGCCTTTCTCCTCAACATCGCCGGTGAGCAAGAACCGGTGGCTCCCATACGTCGCCGCCAGCACCAGCGAGCGATCATTGCGCTTCAGATCGCCGCCGGCCCCAGACGGCCCGAGAACGTCGAACCGCACGCCGTCCAGCACCTGTCGGTCCCCTCGACGCATCCGCACAATCGGCACGCCGTACCTTCCCGCCCGCGCTTCCATGAGGGCCCATTCCGGGCCCAAGTTGTCGTCGGCAACCCATAGTGCTCCTACTGGAAAGTTCCGAAGAATCGCCGGCAAACCTCCCACATGGTCGGCATCGAAATGGGAAATCGCAACCACATCGATTCGCTGGATCGACCGTGACCACAGATAGGGCGAGACGACCTGTTCGCCGATGTCGATACCGCGGCGTACGATTCCGCCGAAGTCCGGCATGCCGCCGGTGTCGACCAGCATGGTTTTCCCTTCGGGAAGGGCCAGCAGCAGTGCCTCGCCCTGGCCGACATCGAGCGCCGTTAGCTCGAGGCTGCCCGGCGTGTAGCGCGGCGGAAAGGGATGAAACAGCAGCACAACCAACAGCACGGCAACGAGGGCTCCGCTCGCCAGGGCCGGTTTTCGGCCTCGGGAAAACGAAGCGGCGAGCAGCAGCAACGCCGCGGCGAACAGGACAGCGAGCTCGGTCGGCGGAGAGGGTACGCGCATCTCAAGCGGGAGACGCGCCGCAAAGGTTTCTACCACCTCGGCCGTCGTCGAGGCGGCCCACAGGCCGACCGAGACCAATCCGCGCGACTCGAACAGCAATCCCAACAGCCCCGCCGGCACGGCGACGAACAACAATGGAACCACGAATAGGTTGGCGAAGATTCCGGTCCACGAGACGCGATGGAAGTGGACCGCCAGCGGCAGCGCGAGGCCGGCCTGAATCACGAGCGAAACCAGCGCCAAGGCCGCGCACCACGTCAAAGCCCGCAACGGGCCGCAGATCATCCAAGCCAGGACGGTCTTCGGCAGACGCGTTACCTTGCGCAAAGGTTGGAGAATCATCCGCAAGGCGACGCGCCGTTGGGCGACCGTCGGCGGCAAGTGAAGGTCCAAGTCCTCGTTCCACACGTCACCCAAGGCCCGCCGATACGGCTCGACCGTCATTTCGAGCAAAGGGATGCCGATGCCAGCGATCATGGCAACGGCGAGAAACGACATTTGAAAACCGGCCTCAAACAGCAGCTCGGGATCGACGATGAGGAAACCAAACGCCGTGCCCGCGACGACATTGAGCGCACGCCGCCGCCGATAAACCAAGGCGGCGATCATCACGGCCGCGAACATACAGCCGGCCCGCGCGACCGGCACTTTGCTCCCCGCCAGCAGCGCGTAGAAGGTAACGGCGGAAAGCGCCAGGGCGGCTTGTACCCATCGCGGCGCGCCGAGCATTCGCAGCAGGAAGATCGCGAGCGCCGCAACAACGCCGATATGCAAACCGGAGATGACAAGCGCGTGGTAGGTGCCGGTCCGCTGGAAGCGCTCGATCGTCTCGCGGCCCAGCCCCAGCCGGTCTCCCAGCAACAGCGCGCGAAGGATCATCGGTCCGGCGTCCTCCGCGGCCCCGGGGGCGCGGGGCTGTGAAAAAATCGGGGACAGTCCACTTCGCGCCGAGCGGGTAATTGATTGCATGGAACTTATTCGGTCGGCGCTCGGGACGTTGCTTGAGATGGGCCCCATTTTTTCCGCGTTCTCCCCAACCTCGACCAGGCGGTCAAAGCGCTTGGCCGCTCCCCGCCGCGCATTCCACAGCTGGGCTTCCCACAGCGAGCCGCCCCGCCCGGGCAAATCGAAAATCGGAGTCCCGGAACGCACATAGGCCGTTAGGTGGATACCCTGGCGCCGCAGATACCCGGCCCAGTCAAAGCTGCCCGGGTTACCGAAGTTACGGGGCGGGCGCACGGCGGCAAGAAACTCGATCCGCCGCCCGTACTCGAGATCAAGCGGCGGCTCGCCCTGGGACCGATAAACCGTCACGCGAACCGCCCCGCGAACCGGCGTGTCGCGAAAAACCGCTTCCGCCTCCAGGACGAAGCGGTCGGCGAGTCCCAGCGATTCAGGCGGACGTGCGACCCAGCCCTGTAAGCGTACGGGGTCTCGCAACCAGTCCGCCGGCGGCCCCTTCTCGCGCTCGAGGACGGAAGTAATCAGCAGAGGATCGCTAGGTATTGCCCCAAGGGCAGCCGGGCGATCATCGGAGGGAAGCAAAGCGCCTAGAAACCCGAACCCGACCAGACAGGCGAAACGGCCTGCCCGCCCGGCGTCGAAACGCACTCCGACCCAGGCGAGCAAGCCGCAAAGAAGGCAGGAAAGCAGCGTTTCCCGAAAAGGAAAAGGGGTATAGTGCGCCGCAACGATGCCCGCCGTCAGGGCCGCGAGCGGCGCAACCAGCGGATAGCGCATCCGAGGCTGTCGGTCCCATCATAGCGAAGCCGCCCGTCGAATTCCGTCCCCGACGAGCAAGCAGGGACCCCGGGTTCCGCTTTGCTTCCGGCTAGGCTACTATCCATGCCCTCCGAAAGGCCGCGGATACTATTCATCCCGGCGGCAAATCTCGCGAGGGGGTTTTCGGAAAAGAGATACGGGGCTAGCCATGGCTAGCCAGGGGTTGGCTAGCCGGGGGCTAACCGTGGGTCGTTAGGCGGGTTGCGAGGGGAACCGCCCGCTTGGCGGCTGTGAAGATTGGGTAGCCGCCTTCCTGCCCGTGCACACAATTCAGAATGCGGATACGGAGATGGGATGAGAGGCTGGTCGCTTGGAGCCGGGAAGCGGTAGGCTACCGGCAGCAGCGCACTTCTCCACAAGGGAGGTGCAATGGATTTTTGAAAAGGAGGCGACCAGCCATGAAGAAGAATAGCAAACAACAGACCGACAAGAACCAAACCGACAAACACCAAACCAAGAAAGCCGACAGCTCACAAGCGAAGACCCGCCAACTCACCCAGCTCGAACAACAGTTGGCGCAACAACGCATCCAGATGCAAAAAGACAACGAAATTTGCGCCGTCGCCGGCGTCGACATCGGCGACAAACGTTGCTTCGTACGGCTCACCGACCTCGCCGGCGAAAGCCTCGAGGAATGCCAAGTCCCCACCCGCCCGGAGGCCTTGGATCGCTGGTTCCGCCGTTGGCCGCGGCTGCGCATTGTGATCGAAACCGGCAGCCACAGCAACTGGATTCGCCGCCGCCTGGCCGCCCTCGCCCACGACGTGCTCGTCGCCGACGCGCGGCAATTGCGTTTAATCAGCCAATCCGACTCGAAAAACGACCGCAACGACGCCTATTGGTTGGCCGAGCTGGGACGCACCAACCCGGCCCTGTTGAATCCCGTCGCGCCGCGCAAGCTCGAGACCGAACAACAACGCACGTTGTTGCGGGCGCGCGAGGCCGTGCTCGAGTGCCGCACGAAATTGAAAGGGAGTTTGCGCGGCATGGCGAAGTCGCACGGCATCCGCTTGGGCCGATGCGCCCAGAACCAATGGGTCGAGCGCGTCCGGGAGGCCTGCCCCGAGGTGTTGCACGCGGCGTTGTTGGGGGTGGCGACACAAATCGAAAGCCTCGGCGCGACGATCCGCGAATATGACAAACAAATCGTCGCGTTGGGCAAGCAATACGCAGCGGTCGAGCGGCTGCGAACGATCGGAGGGGTGGGGCCGCTGACGGCGTTGACGTTCGTGTTGGCGCTCGACAACGACCCGGGCCGCGTGAAGCGTTCGCGGCAGGTCGGCGCGCTGGTGGGGCTGCGTCCCAAGCAACGCCAATCGGGCGAGCGGTCACTGCGGCTGGGCGTGACGAAATCGGGAGATCCGCTGCTGCGGCGGACGTTGATTCAGTGCGCGCACTGGGTGCTGGGGCCGTTCGGGACCGACTCCACGCTCAGGCGCTGGGGTTTGGGTTTGGCGGCGCGCGGCGGAGGACATGCGAAGAAGCGGGCGGTGGTGGCGGTGGCGCGCAAGTTGGCGGTGCTGATGCATGTGTTGTGGGTGAAACAAGAAAACTACGATCCGCTGCACGGGCTGACGGAAACGGTTTCCCCATAAGGCAGGGACGATGAGGCGCAGTCGGCGGCAACGGTTTCGGATGAAGCAACGTGATGAGGACATCCGCGAGCCCCCTAACGGGGACTCGGCGGCAAGAAGATTCCTGTTGAAAGGAAGGGAGTAGGGGATTGGGCGGACGAAGCGAGGCCGCGGCGGAGAATCGAGATCGTGTCACGGTGACTGCGGGCTCTGGGCAGGCAGGCCGATTCTTTCGAGGATGGGTCGAAGCCGCAACAGAGAGAGCAGCGCCGAAAGACCGGACCCCAACCAGCAGAGGTCAACAACGAGACCGATAACACTGCGAATGGAAGCCCGGTCCTCAACGCGCCGCAAGGCATGAGGACCCGGGCCGGATCCGACAAACCGACCAACGCCTCCCAACGACCGCCCTTGACAAGCGACCCACCTCTCATGGAAGCCCAGAGCGCAAGCGACGGGCCGAGGGCAGGCAACCGCCACGCGCTTTGGAACCGCGTCTCCGGGAACCGTCGCGCATTTCGATGTAGTCCTGGGCCTCCTCGAAACCTTGGGCCCTTGGCCCGTCGCTTGCGCTCTGGGCTCTGAATCTATGTCGCGAATTGTGTGTGCCGGCCAGGAGGGATCATCATCTTCTATTTCCAACTCACGATGTCTTCGTTGGGGCCCTCCCCGCCCTCGACGCCGTCGGCGCCGAAAGAAATGACGTCGGGCTCGCGGCCGTTTTGGCCGGGAAAGCGATAGACGTAGCGATTATTCCAAGGGTCGAGCGGAATCTCTTTTTGCAGATAGGGTTGCAGAACATCGATCCCCTCTTCTTGAGTGGGGAAGCGACCGTGTTCGATGTTGTGGAGCTGCGATGCGGCCAGAAGATTATCGATCTGCGTGCCGGCGGCCGTCTTCCGCCCCTCATCGAGCGCCGGAGTCAGCCGCTGATACGCAATAGCCGAAAAAAGGGCGATGATCGTAATCACCACCAACATCTCGATCAGCGTGATGCCGGATCGCCGTCGGCAACGCTCTTCTCGTGTTGCACTTTCCATAACTCACTCCTCGATCAAAAACGCTCTTACCCGCTTCGCGACGGCTCGATTATTTCCTATCATAGCCAAACAGTGAGCCGATTCACCGTGAACCGTGAGCCGTGAACCGACGTCAACGACCAACCGATATGAGGGGCGTCTCAGCCTTGGTGGTCGTCGGTGAACGGAATATCGCCGGAGCCGCGGGGACTTGGCAATTACGTGATTCGGCGTCACCTGATTCGGTTCACGGCTCACGGTTCACGATTCCCTCACAAGCCCGTCTGTTGAATGCTCGTGATGGCGAGCATAATGCTGAGGATCATCGCGCCGACCACGACGCCCATGAACAGGATCACGATCGGTTCAAATAGCGCCGTGAAGCGCTTGATGGCGTCGCGCGTATCTTTGTCGTAGATGTCGGCCATGCGCTCGAACATGCTGTCGAGGTGCCCGGTCTCTTCGCCAACCGTTAACAGATGTCCGGCGAAATCGGGGAACTTCCCGGTCTTACGAAGCGGCGCGGCGATACCTTCACCGCGCTTAACGCCTCGCGCAACGGACTCGAGCGCTCCCGCCAAAACGCGGTTCCCCAGAATACCTCGCGCTATATTGATCGACTGCACCAGCGGTACGGCGCTCTTGACCAGCGTTCCCATCGCCCGCGCGAAGCGCGCCGTGTCGGCCTTGAGCAGGGCGTCGCCCAGCAGCGGGAACTTCAACTTAAAGCCGTCGAACGCGAGGCGCCCCGCGGGGGTTTTCACATAAAACCGCAGGCCAATGCCGGCGAAGATCAGCAATAAGATCACAATCAGGCCCCAATTCCGCACCAGTTCGCTGGCGGTCAGCAAAACCTGCATCGGCAAGGGCATTTCGATATTCGATTGCGTGAAAGCCTCGGCGAAACGAGGAATCACGAAACGCAACAGGATGAACACAGAACCCGCCCCAACGACGGCCAGCAAGGCCGGGTAAGTCAGCGACGAGACGATATAGCCGCGCAACTCGTCGCGGGAACGCTCGAACCCGGCGAGGCGGTCCATCGTCAGAGACAACGTACCGCTGACTTCGCCGGCTCGGATCATACTCAGGTACAAGTCCGGGAAATATTCGGGCCGTGTTCCCAAGCTGTCGGCGAACGATTTGCCCGACCGCAGGGCCTTGAGAACATCCTTGACGACGGCTTGAAAACTTTCGCCTTCGGTCAGCTCGGCGGTAATCGTCAGCGCCCGGTCGAGCGGGATTCCCGCGTTCAACAGCGTCGCCATTTCGGTTGTGAAATGCAGAACGTCGCGCAAGCGACGACCGCCGAAGCTCGGCATGCGAAACGTAAATCCGGACGGCTTCGACGTTGAGATGAAGACGGGCGTCAAGCCCATCCGCTTCAACTCGCGAGCAGCCGAACGATCGTCCTCGCTCGCCAAAGTGCCTTGTTGAACTTTGCCGCCGGGGGCCAGGGCGCGGTAGTGGAAGGTGGACATGGTCCGTGTCGCCGAATTGCGTGTCGCCGATTTACGTTTTTCCGGAGCGCATTTCCGTTACGATTCGCTCAATCCGCGGCTTAGGTGTCTTTTCAGCCCCCCGAGCAACGCACCCACTCGGTCCGCTAGTTCACGAAGGCTAGCGTATTCGTCTCGGGCCAGGTATTCCAAGTCAAACGAAAGGCGCAGCAGATACCGTGCTTCTTCGAGTGACCCATTCGCAATTCTCAAATGCCGCCTAAAGTCTTTGGCTGAGCGTCGCCCAAACCCTTCCGCCACGTTCGCCGGGACGGAAACGGAGCTGCGACGAAGCTGCGAGCGAACTCCAAAAATCTCTTCCTTAGGAAATGTACGACCGGCTCGGTACACGGCCAGAGTAAACTCGTGAGCGATTTTCCAGGCCTCGAGTTCTTCGAGATTCCTGACGATCATCGATGAACTTGTGCTTTCCTCCTGTCCGTGGCCGTGTCGCCGAATCACGTGTCGCCAGCCGGGCTACGTCCCATTGTTTCACTCGACGGGCGAGTTGGCTTTCTTCGGCGACCGTTCGCGGAACAGCGTCACGCCCTCGGTAAACGTAATTCGGCGACACGTACCTCAGAACTCTTGCGTTACCCGCATGACTTCCTCCACCGTCGTCACGCCCTTCGCAATCTTTTCCCAGCCGTCTTCCCGCAGGTTGCGCATGCCGTTCCCTCGGGCGGCGGCGGTTAGCTTGCTGGCGTCGGCATTCCGCATAATCAACTCGCGGATCTCTTCGTTGAGATCCATCATTTCGAAAATACCCACGCGCCCCAAATAGCCCTTTCCCGCGCATTCCTCGCAACCCGCGCCGCGCCGGCTTTGAATTCTTTTTCCTTCCGGGGAAGTCACCACTTCGTCTTCGCGCGAGCAATGGCGGCAGATCATACGCACCAGCCGCTGCGCCAGTACTCCGACGACCGCGGAGGTGATTAAATAATTCTCAACGCCCATGTCGGTCAGCCGCGTAATGGCACTGGGCGCGTCGTTGGTGTGCAGCGTCGAGTAGACGACGTGTCCGGTCAGTGCGGAGCGAATGGCGATGTCGGCCGTTTCGCGATCACGAATTTCGCCGACCATGATGACATCGGGGTCTTGTCGTACGATATGGCGCAACCCGGCGGCGAAGGTCAACCCGATCTGCGCGTTGACGTGAATCTGATTGATCCCATCCATCTGGTATTCGACCGGGTCTTCGATGGTGATGATTTTGCGTTCGATGCCGTTGATGCGTTTGAGCGCCGAATAGAGCGTGGTCGATTTGCCGCTCCCCGTCGGTCCGGTCACGAGAAAGACGCCGTGCGGGAGCGACGTATAGAACTCCATGCGTCCCAGCATTTGGTCGTCAAACCCAAGCCGGGTCAGCTCGTAGAAATCCGTCGCGCTGCGGTCAAGCAGGCGCATGACGACGCTTTCTCCGTAAAGCGTCGGCAAAGTCGAGACGCGCAAATCGACTTCATGGCCGACCACCTTGATCTTGATGCGGCCGTCTTGCGGCAAACGGCGCTCGGCGATGTTGAGCTTGGCCATCAACTTGATGCGCGAGATGACCGCCGCGCGTAATTCGCGGGGCGGAGACTCCAGCTCCTGCAGCACGCCGTCCACGCGAAAACGAATGCGGAATTCCTTTTCGAACGGCTCGAGGTGAATATCGCTGGCCCGCTTTTCGATCGCCGCCGAGATCATCGTATTGACGAGGCGAATCACAGGGGCCTCGCTCGCCATGTCGCGCAAGTGCTCGATCTCGGCCGACTCATCCCCGTCGACGCCGAATCCCGGCCTCTCTTGCTCGGCCTCTTCCTCGCCGTGGTGTTTGTCGATGGCGTCGAGAATTTCCTGCTCGGCCGAGAGCACCGCGGCCACCTCAAACCCGGTGGCGTTGCGCACCGTGGCCAAGGTCTCGAAGTCAAGCGGATCGCCCATCGCCAGCGTGAGCACGTCGTTTTCAAGCGTCAGCGGGACAAAGCTGAACTGCCGCATGTAACGCGGCTTGATGCGTTCGAGGTCGGGCAAAACCGAGGGAAAATCCTGGCTGCTCACCAGAGGAATCTCAAGCTGCCGGGAAAGCGCCGTCAGAACTTCGCGAGGGGCGACGAAACCCAGGTCGACGAGAATCTTGCCCAGCTTGTCACCGCGCTCTTTTTGAATTTCGAGCGCGCGATCGAGATCGTCCTGTGCCAGAACGCCCTTCTCGATCAGCATTTCTCCAATACGCAAAGCCATGACTCGATCTGATAACTACGTTGTAAGCGGAACCAGTAGAGACCGGCACTCGTGCCGGTCCTAGTCAACAGTAGCGACCGACACTCGTGTCGGTCCTCCGCGCGGTCAAGGGCACTTCAAAATCGCCGGATCTTCACCTGCGCAACCAACTCGGCCTCGCTCACCCGATCGGCGGCGCGATCGAGCAACAGACTCCGCCGCGCCTCGAAGACAAGTTGCGAAGGCAAGCCCGCCGTGTCTTCCCAGGTGAAATGAAACAGCGCGATCACCAGCCCAACGTGCTCATCCGGCGGAATCGCTTCCAAACGCCCGGCCACTTCCACCAACAGCTCCAGGCCGATTTTCTCGAGGTCGTCGACGCCCGCCCTCTTCTTCTTGTTGAGACTGCGCAGCTCGTCTTCGGAATACGCCGGACGAAAAGGGCTGACATTCGCCATCGGCACGACGTTGAGCTCAAAGAGAAAGACCGCCCCGAATTCTTCCAACCGCCCGCCCCGCACGCGTCCGATCATCCTCATCGGCGAGGCGTCGAAACGGCCGGCGATCGCGCGTTCGGTTGACCGCAACCCATCACGCACGTCGGCGGTGTCCTCCGGCATTTCCGCGCCGGCCGCGACGCTCAGCGCAAGTGTCGCGATCACGGCGGTCAGAATGCCGCTGACAGCGAAGCGACGCCTCGGCCTCCCACGACCAATCGACACCTGGATAGTTCGGTGTGGCATGCTCTACCTCGCGAACCCAACCGACCTTGCTTCCGCCGACAACGTATAAGCCAGCTCTTCGTACTCGGTTTTCAGAATTCGCCAAGCTTGCTCGCTTTCCCGACGCAGTTGCTCAACGGCGACCTTGCGACGCCGGTCCGACCGAGCTGATTCCCGAGACACGGATTCCGCCACCAGCCGAGTCACATGTTGCCGCAATTGCTCGTCGTGCTCGGCGATCAACGCCGCCGCGACGGCACGCACCTGCTCGGGCGTCAGCTCGGCTACCGTTGGCGGCGATGGGGGGGCTTCCTCCACAACGGTGGATTCCGGCGCGGAGCCGAAGGCGACCTGCCAGCCTTCTTGATCGACGGTGAGAGAAGGCTGCACCGTCCACAGTCCGGCGAACAGGATGAACAAAGCCGCGGCCGCCCCAAAGCCAAAGCGCTCGGCCGGCGCCCAGATGGTTTGCCACAACCGGGCGGCCCGCGAGGGCTCAAACACTTTGTCGGAGACAAAAGCGATGCGGCGCGGAACTTCCTCCTCGGGGAGGCTCAGCAACGCCTTGTGAGTAATTTGCAATCGCTCGAGTTCTTGGCGGGCGTCCGCCGACGACTCGAGAAATGCTTCGACCTCGGCCCGCTGTTCGGGCGTCAGCTCATCGAACAGATAATCACGTAGATCATAAGGTGGCTTCGCCATCTTCCCGACCTCCTAAGCTTTCGACCACGGCGATCCGGCGACCGCCGCACTCGCGATTCGGACTCTCTCCGCCGTCGCGGCGTCGCTACTCGCTCGCCACCGGCGCCAAACTTTCCTTCAGCGCCTCGAAAGCGGTATAGAGCCGCGACTTCACCGTCGACACCGGACAAGAGAGAATCTCCGCGATCTCGTGGAACTTGAAACCCTCGTACACCTTGAGCAGCACGGTTTCCCGCTGCTCGGGCGTCAACTGATCGAGGGCTCGTTCCACCATCAGGCTCCACTCGGCCGGGAAGGCCCGCGAGCCGCCCACGCTGACGACCCCGCCTTCGACGGCCTCGGGAATCTCCTCGTCGAGAAACCGGTTCGTCCGCCGGAACAACGAAACCGCCTCGTTGCGCGCAATGCGAAACAGCCACTGCGCGAAACGGTCGGGCTCCTTGAGCTGCGGCAGACCTTGGTAGGCCTTCAAGAATGTGTCCTGCGTGAGGTCAAGGGCGTCCTCGCGGTTGTGGAGTTGGCGCAACAAATAGTTGTAAACGCGTTTCTCCCAGTGCGAGACAAGGACGTTGTAGGCGTCCACGTCGCCCTTTTGGCTCCGCGGGATCAGGTCCCGGTCTTCGATTTCTCGGAAAATCAATTTCCGCTCCGAGCACCTAAGGAAGACGCCTCTGGAGGCGAAAAAGTCTGTCGGGAAGATAGACTCATCTGAAGTGTAACATTCTCGAAAAAACAAATCTAGAGTTTTCAATGACTTAGCAAGTGGTCGCATTTTTTTTCGGGTTCTGTCGAAAAAAACGCTGTCTGGACCGTCTTACGTTATGAGGCTGGTAGTCGATTCGGCTGGCGGTCTCATCTCTTTGCGAACCCACAAGAGATCGGTGGCGTGGGAAAGTCGGCCCACGCCACTTTTCTTTTTTGGGGTCCGTTTTCCCCTCCCCTTCCGAAACACCCCATCGATTCTCCGCCCGGCGGCGGCCCTGTAACCAATTCGTAAGATACTGTTAAATAATGACTTGCCGTGGAAATGGAAGCCCTATCCCCTTGCCGGGTACGAGAAGAACCGACGATCGCGTAGAATCAAGAGCGGCCTGCCGGGCCCGCCCGTAGACGCCCCATCGGACACTTCTCATGCCGGAACTCGATCGACGAAAATTCCTCCGCCTGCTCGGCGGCGCCTCGGCCTCCCTGCCCCTCGCGTGCGGCGCGGGCGACAGCGGATCCGACGCCGCCCCGCATCCCAACATTATCTTGATCATGGCCGATGATCTCGGCTTCTCCGACATCGGCTGCTACGGAGGCGAGATCGAAACGCCCAATCTCGACCGCTTAGCCCAAGGCGGCGTCCGGCTGACGCAGTTCTATAACGCTGCTCGCTGCTGTCCCACTCGCGCCTCGCTGATGACGGGCCTTTACCAGCACCAAGCCGGAGTCGGCCACATGATGGAAGACTACGGGCTGCCCGGCTATCGCGGCGACTTGAGTCCAAGCTGCGTAACGATCGCCGAGGTTCTGCGGTCCGCCGGGTACACGACGTTGATGTCGGGCAAGTGGCACGTCACCACCCCGGACCCCTCCGCCAAGCACAACTGGCCGCGGCAACGGGGCTTTGACCGCTTTTACGGCACTATCCACGGGGCGGGCAGTTTCTACGACCCCGTCAGCTTGACCCGCGAAAACGAGGCGATCGAGCCCGAGCGCGACGACTACTACTACACCACCGCGATCGGCGACAAAGCCGTTGCCTACATCAATGAGTACGGCGGCACATGCGGTGGGGCATCCGGCGGCGCATCCGGGGGGGCATCCGGCGAGAATGCCAAGCCTTTTTTCCTCTACACCGCTTTCACCGCGCCCCATTGGCCGCTGCATGCCCCCGACGACGCGATCAAAAAATACAAAGGCCGCTACGACCAAGGCTGGGACGCCCTGCGCGACGAGCGCCGCCGCCGCATGATCGACATGGGCCTGATCGACGAGACCTGGCCGCTGACCCCGCGCGACGAGTCCGTACCGGCGTGGGAGAACGTCGAACACAAAGAGTGGCACGCCCGCCGCATGGAAGTCTACGCCGCGCAAGTCGACCTGATGGACCAAGCCATCGGCAAGATCGTCGCCAAGGTCGAACAGATGGGCTTGTCGGAAAACACGCTCTTTCTCTTCCTCGCCGACAACGGTGGCTGCGCCGAGGAAATCCAGCCCCAATGGAAAGGCCTCCACTTCCC
Organism: Bryobacterales bacterium; assembly: GCA_965238125.1. Taxonomy (GTDB): domain Bacteria; phylum Acidobacteriota; class Terriglobia; order Bryobacterales; family UBA6623; genus UBA6623. The sequence continues at coordinate 5,124,189 of OZ250179.1, forward strand.
CTCGCACACCCGCGACGGCCGCGCCGTTCAACAAGACAACGATCCGGCCGTCATGCCGGGGCCCGAGGAGACCTATCAGAGCTACGGCGTGCCCTGGGCGAACGCAAGCAATACGCCGTTTCGTCTCTACAAACACTGGGTCCACGAAGGCGGCATCGCGTCCCCGCTAATCGCCTACCAACCCGGCGCGGTGAAACAAACCGGGCAACTGAATAGTGAACCGAGCCACCTGATCGACATCATGGCGACTTGCGTCGATGTCGCGGGCGCCGACTACCCGACCGAGCACCGGGGCCATGCCATTACGCCGCTCGAAGGAAAGAGCCTGGCGCCGGTATTTGCAAGCGGCGAGCGCGAAAGTCACGAAGCGATCTTCTGGGAACACGAAGGCAACCGCGCCATCCGCCAAGGCAAGTGGAAACTCGTCTCGCGCTACAACGAGCAGGAAAGGCGCGACGGGCCGTGGGAGCTTTACGACATTGACGCCGACCGCACCGAGATGAACAACCTCGCCGCCGACCGGCCCGAGCGCATCGCCGCCATGGCCGGCGTCTACGAAGCCTGGGCCGCGAGGTCGTTGGTGGTTCCCTGGCGTTCGTGGGAAAAACCGGAACAGGCCTGACCGCCTGAACGACTTGTCTCATTCTTGGGGTCCACTCCCCTTCGCCAGTGACTTGGCCGGGTGAGTCGAGCGAACTACTGATGGGCTTCGTAGTAGGAGCGCAGAATGGCGTTAATCCGGCTCTGGTAGCCCTTGCCCTGGCCCTTTAGCCAGCCCAGAACATCGGCGTCCAGCCGTATCGTTAGCTGTTTTTTTCCAGGCGGCGTCACGACCCGCGCATCCCGAAAAAATGCCTCATCCAGTTCGGGGATATCACTGTAATCGATATCCTTGTCGCCCATTGCGTCAAGACGCTTCAAGTCGCTCTTTGTACGTTTTTTGCTCACGGCTATTGGCCTTTCTCATCGAAATAATCCGCGTGTTCTCGCCGCGCGGCGTGTGCGCAATGACCACGGTGCGACCCTCAAGCCGGCCCAGTGTGACAAAGCGCGGCTCGCCGTAGTCGTAACGCGCATCTTCAAACGTCATGCACTCCCCGGAAAACACGGTTTCCGCATCTTCAAAGCTCAAGCCGTGGTCGCTGAAGTTGGTCTGTTTCTTTTCTTCGTCCCACTCCAACACGGACTATGAGTCTTTCATTTGTAACTACAAGCGTAACTACCAATTAACGACTTGTCAAGGTTCTTGTGTTTCGCTTTTTAGTCGCTATCGAGCGCCGCGGACGTGGCGTGAGGCTCCAGCCTTGCCGGTTCGCCAGTTCTCGCGAACTCGGTCAAACGAACCGACGAATCGGTTCGCGGCAAGCTTGGACGCTCGCGCCACATCTGCGGCGGGCCGACGAGGTGAAAGAGAAATTCATTCGGCCCTACAGCCGAAACCCCAGGCTCGTCACCAGAATCCCCAATTCGAAATCCTTCCACCGCTGCCCGCGGACAGGAACCACCTCAATCGCGATTTCGCTGTCGCTCTCCCAAGGGAGACTGCCGTCCTTGACGTCCTGCTCTAAACGATGACGACCCGGCTCGTCATAGGTGAACGTCCCAAAGCGCTCCCCGTTGACATCGATATTCAGTCAAACCTCCCCCGCCTTTTCGACCAAGTCGGTGGTCAACTCAAAGTCCAGGTGAAACTTCAGCGGATAGTAAGGAGGCACAAGAACCCGAAAAACCCCGCGCTTCTCCACCCAGCGCTTCGTGTCCGAATGCACTTCCCAGACACCCGATACCAGATAGCGTTCGACATCGGGCCGGCGCATCTCGACCCACGAGTCGAGCGGCTCGGGAAACGGCGAAACCCAGCGTTCTTCGATGGGCGGCGGATGAACCACGACGTCGTCTCGGCAAGCGCAAAGGACCGCCGTTACAAAAACCGCTAAGCCGACTGCGAACCGTTTCCGCATATCCAGCTGGTAGAGACCGGTACTCGTGCCTGTCCTAGTCCACAGTTGAGACAAGCTCTCAGCTTGTCTCGCTTCAACCCGCCCCAATGGAAGTATCAGGGCAGCCCCAACGACGCCAATAGCTCCTCTTCCCACGAAACATCGGGCTCTTTTCGCACACCCTCGCGCCGATACCAAGCGAAGCTGTCGGCAAGACCCTCCTCGAAATCCCGCGCCTCGAAGCCTAACTCGTCACGCGCCCGCTCGGTCTTCTGCGTGATCGGGGGCATGTCGAAATACTGCGCGAAATAGTAAGGCGGTTCGAAAACCCCGCCGCCCCGAGCCATCAACGTCTCGCGCGGCACGAAAACCAGCCGCAGCTCCACACCCGCCACCCGCGCCAACGTCCTCACCAGCTCCTCCTGCGTCACCGCGCCGGCGTGGGCGATGTTGTACGAACGCCCGACGGCTTGATCCGACTCCGCCGCCAAGATCGACGCCCGCGCGAAGTCATCCGCATGAATGAACTGCATCAAGCGCGAACCGTCCCCGGGGACGATGATCCTCCTCGACGCGAGCAGGCGGTCCCAAAAGAAAGCCTCGCGATAGAAGGGATTCTCGGGGCCGTATATATAAGGTGGCCGCAAGGTGACCGCCGGAAAGCCGTTTTCAGCGTGGAGGCGTAATAGCGCCCGCTCGCTCTCGGCCTTGTTGCGAACGTAATCGTCGGGATGATCGGGAGCCGCCAACGGCGCGTCTTCATCCGCTTCCTGAACGTCGCCGTAGGCCGCCACACTCGACGTAAAGACGTAACGTTTCACGCCTTCACACGCGAGCGCCGCCGCCGTCACCTGCTCCGCCGTAGTGCCGCGTTGCCAATCGTAGACGTTGTCATACACGATGTCGAAATCGCGCCCGGCCAAGGCCGCCCGCACCCCGGCCGTGTCATTGCGGTCGCAACGAATCGAAGCGACACGATCACCAAACGGAGTCGTCTCGGCGCGGTGCAAGATCGTCACCTCGTCGCCCCGCTCGAGCAAGCGGCGCACCAAGGCCCGTCCGATAAAGAGGGTTCCGCCGATTACTAGAACGCGCGCCATGGGTTTTACCTGGGAACCGCCCGCGAGTTCGCCGCCGGCTTTCTGTTAATCTAGCACTGGTGCCGAGCTTGAGCGGACGCCGGTCTCCGGTCAAACCCTTCTACCTGTTGCTGGCGCTTGTGGTCGCGCTTGCGCTCCCCGGCAAACTCCTCGCCGAACGCCCTCACTTGTTCGTTCTCGTCGTCTTCGAACAATTTCGGGCCGACTATCTCGAACTCTATCGCACCGGTTTTTCCGACAACGGCTTCGGACGCCTATTGCGCGAAGGGGCGGTCTTCCCGCGCTGCCGTTTCGATCACCTGACGACGCTGGCCGCCCCCAATGCCGCCGTCCTCGCCACCGGCGCTTATCCCGAGAGCAACGGCATCGTCGGCAACCTTTGGTACGACCGCGCGGGACAGAACGTCGTCGACGCAATCGGGGCGGGCGCCGCCGAGGGTGTCTCTCTAAAGCATCTGATCGGCTCGACGCCGGCCGACGAATTGAAACTCGCCACCGCCGGTCGTTCGCGCGTCATCGCGGTTTCCGACCGCGCCGCGCCCGCCGTCTTGTTAGCCGGCCGACGGCCCGACGCCTGCTATTGGATGAACGACGAGGCGCGCTTCACCTCCGCCCCGTATTACAGTTCGGAAACAGCACCGTGGATGGAGGCGTTCAACCAAGCCAGGCCCCCGCTGCGTCATTTGGGAGCGGCCTGGAGGGCCGTCGGAGCCGACCCAAACGCCCCGCCGTTACGAACCCTCGGCAGCCGCGACCGCGAAAGATTCAAGGAATTCCTCGCCCTTTACCGCGCCTCGCCCTTTGCCGCCGATGACGTTTTCGCCCTAGCTCGGCGGGCCGTCGAGGCCGAAAACCTCGGCGCCGGCAACTACACGGACCTGCTGATTGTCCACGTCGGCGCCCCGGCCTACTTGGCGCGTGAAACCGGGGCCTTTTCGCCTTTGATGCGTGATATGGTTCTGCGGCTCGACCGCGCGCTCGGCGGGTTCCTCGACTACCTCGACGAGCAAGTCGGACTCGATCGCACCAGCCTCGTTGTCACCGCGTTGCACGGCATTCCGCCCTTGCCCGAAGCGGCGCAAGCCGCCGGGTTGCCCGCCGGGCGCGTCAACGGGGAACAGATCGTCGCGGCCGTCGACCGCGCCCTGGACCAAGAGTTCGGAGTGGATCTTTTCGTCGAAAAGTACATCTACCCCTCGCTCTACCTCAACCCCAAAGCCGCGGCCTTGCCGGGCGCGCAACGTCGCGAGGCCCTCGAAGCCGCCGGAATAGCCGCGCTCGAGATCGACGGCGTCGCGGGCTATTTCGCGCCGGGCATCGGCGCCGTTCCCGCCGGATTGCGCGCCCCGTTTGAGAGAGCCCGCCACGCGGCCCGCGCCGGTGATCTGCTGTTAGCTTACGAACCCTATTTCGTCGAAGACTTCGCCGAGGGGCGCGGCACGAGTTCCGGCTCGCCCTACCCCTATGACACCGACGTGCCGTTGATCTTCTTCGGAAAGGGTTTCAGGCCCGGGCGCTTTCCCGAGCCGGCCGACGCCGCTTCGATCGCCCCGACCATCTCAGCCGTCCTCGAAATCGCCGCCCCGTCGCTCGCGCGAGCCCCCGTCTTGCACCAAGCCCTCAAGACCGGCGAGGAAGAGAGCGCCCTGGTAGGTCCGCCCGCCCCGGAATAACTCGTGCCCAACCTCGAAACATCCTTTTGCGGCCTCACGCTCAAGAACCCGATCATCGCCGCAAGCGGGACGTTCGGCTATGGGCTCGAGTTCGAAAAAATTCTCGACCTCAATGCTCTAGGCGGATTTGTGGTCAAGGGTCTGTCGAGAGAACCGATCGCCGGCAACGCCCCGCCGAGAGTCGTGGAAACCGCGTCGGGCATGCTCAATTCCATCGGGCTGCAGAACGTCGGCGTACGCGCCTTCGTCGAAGAGAAACTCCCTAAGCTGGCATCGCTCGACACGGCCGTCTTCGCCAACGTTTTCGGCTATGAACCCGAAGACTACGTCGAGGTGATCCGGGTGCTGGAAGACGCCGAAGGCTTGGCCGGATACGAGTTGAACGTCTCGTGCCCCAACACCAAACACGGCGGGCTGCAATTCGGCGCCCACCCGAAACTGCTTTCCGAAGTCGTCCGCGTCTCGAAGCAAGCCGCCCGCCGCCGGCCCTTGATTGTCAAGCTCTCGCCCAACGTCACCGACATCGCGGCCATGGCTCGCGCCGCCGAGCAAGCCGGAGCCGACGCGATCTCGCTCGTCAATACCTTCCTCGGATTGGCGATCGACGCCACGACCCGAAAACCGCTGCTCGGAGCCAAATTCGGAGGCCTTTCCGGCCCCGCCATCAAGCCCCTGGCGTTGCGCATGGTCTACCAAGCGGCCCAAGCGGTAAAAATCCCCGTCATCGGCCTCGGCGGCATCGCCGACGGCGAAGACGTGGCCGAGTTCCTAGAGGCCGGCGCTGTGGCTGTGCAAGTCGGAACAGCGACGTTTTGGGACCCCGAGCGCCCGGCCCGCTTAGTCGAGGAATTCCGGGCTTTCCTACAAGCCGACAACATCGCCGCGGCCCGCGAACTCATCGGCGGCCTCGACATGGGCGAGTAAGCATGACGAGCCTCCGCACAACCCGACCCTCCACGCGAAACCCGACCTCCGCGCACAAACGCGACTCTCCACGCGAAACCCGCGCCGCCTCGCGGCGCGGTCTTCCTCCGCGTGATAAGACCGCGCCGCGAGGCGGCGCGGCTCGGGGGGCCGGCAGATTCAGCTCGGGGGGCCGGCAGACTTCACTTCGGGGGCCGGCACGCTTCACTTGGAAGCTCAAGTGCGTCCGACCGCCTCACAAAACGTGGGTCAGCTTTACGAAATAAGTATTCGCTTGACGCGATCTTTCCCCGAAGGCGGCTCGGCCTCGCTGGAAAGCGAACTGAAGCGACCCAAACGGCGGCTTGTGCCTCCAAACGAACACCGTCTCTAAGTTCCTGCGGTCGATGACGGAACTCGTCTGGAAAAAGACCCTTACAAACAAGTCCCGCGTGAAGCTTTGGCGAACACGGAAGACGTTGATGAGCGTGGCTCGCTGCCGGCGGTCCGGTGCCAGCCAAACCCGCGAGAGCTGATATTCGACGGCCAGCTTATTGGTCAACTTGCGCGCCAGCTTGGCGTTGACCGCCCGTAGGTCGGAGTCGAAGTTCCGGCCCGACGTGTAACTCACTTGCCAGGATTGGAATTCGCGCGTGTTGTAGCCGATTCCGACCTCGGCCTGGTCGTTGTGGAAGCCCTTCTCGAACTGTTCGAACTTGTTCTGGTGGCGCGCCGTGACACTCCAGCGGTTACGGAACTCCACCTCGACGCTTTCGATGTTGTGATAATTGCGCAATACGCCTTTCTGGCTCCAAAAGATTCGGTTCTTCGATGAAAGCGAAATACGCTGGATGCGTCGCTCCTCGAACCAAAACACCTTCTCCAAATCGCTGTCCATTAGCCGCTCGTCGTCGTCGGGAATGAAGCCGATGGCGTTGGCGTTGTCGCCGAAGCTGTCCCCCAGGTGGGTGTAGCGGTAATGGAAATGAAAGGTGGGCGTGTCCCAGGCAGGCCGTAGGAAGTAGGCCCACTTGCCGCCCTGAATCGGGCCGTGGGCCTTCAATAGTTGCCCGGTAAAGCTCATCTTTCGGGTGAAGCGCAACGACGTATCGATCCCCATCGACCCGCGGCTCTCGTCCCCGAGATCGCGATTCGCTGCTTGGAAGGCAATCTGCGAACCCGGAAAGATTTCGCGCTCCGCGCGGCCGACGGTGTAGTTCGCGCTCTCGAAACCTTGCCGGCCCGCGGTTTCACCCGCAAGGTCGATGGGCGAGGAACGCACCGAGAGCAGGGTCGTTTCCCACTTGCCGTTTCTCGACAGCAGCTTGCCGCCGGCATCGATGTCTCCAATGCGGCGGGAATAGAATGTCTGGATTCGCTGCCGGAAGCGATCGTTGGTTTCTTGAAAAAACGGCCGCTTCTCTTCGAGCCGCACCTCGAAACGCGTTAGGTTCACAAACTCTTCGTCGGCCTCGATGATCGCGAAATCCGGGTTGATCGTCAGGTTCGCGATCGTCTCGGGACGAAACACGTAACGCACGTCCAACCCCGCGTTTCCCCGTGTCGCGCCCCCTTGCGCGCCCGAGCCCTGCACATAAGGGATCAGTTCCCAACGTTTTGCCCCGCCTCTTTGCAACGACAAACCGTCAAGCCGGCCGTATTGCGACACCCGAGTGGCCGACTCGAGCGGTCCGGCCCAAAAACTATGTTCCAAGCTGCTGCGTCGGGTGCGCCCAATGTTGAATCCCCAGGTGCGGTCCTCGCCCGTCCGGAACTGAATGACGCGCAAGGGAATGGCGAATTCCGCCGACCAACCGTCATCCACGATTTGCGCGGCGACCTGCCACGATGCGTCCCAGATCGTATCCTCGACGCGGCCGTCGTCGGTGATCCGGCCGTCGGTTTGCGTCGCGAGCGGGTTTGTCGAGAAGAAATAACAAGTCCTTCGGTCGTGAAAAGTGTCCACGTACACCGTAATAGAGTCGTCTTGGGTGAGCGGGTCGTCTCGATTGTTGAGTCGCGCCGTAACCGATTGCGGATCATCGTCAAGAGCGTGAACGCCTATATAAACGTGCGTGGCATCGAGCAGAAGGTATGCCCGCGTTGCTTGCCGAGCCGGCGCACCTTTGCGCGGTTCCAGTTGCAAAAAATCGGAAAACTCAGCAGCTCCTCGCCACTCGTTTTCACCGAGAACGCCGTCCAGAACCGGCGGCGTCGCGGTCCTAACGGCGATCGCTGAGTGTGGTTGAGCGTGGAGAGTTGCCCCGGCAAACGTCAGAACGAGGCCTGCTGTAACGGGCAACTGACGGAACTCTCGAAAGAACTTCGTAGGAGTATCGTCGCACAGTCCTGTTGCGCGAACGTTTGTGGCCGTCGCAATCACCGGGTGGATTCCGACATGAAAACGGAAGCGGCGCTCAGGGCCTACCTCTACCGAAAATACTGTAGCTCGCTCGTTCCCAGCAGCGCCTGGGCGTATTCTTCCCACGGCTCGGCATCCGCGCACGCTTCACGCCGGCCTCCGCGCACATCCCGACCCTCCGCGCACAACCCGAGCCGCCTCGCGGCGCGGGCCTATTGCGCGGAGGAAGACTGCGCCGCGAGGCGGCGTGGCTCGGTCAAGGCCGATTTGCGACTTGGCGATCGTGAGCGGTCGCGGCGGCGCGAAAGCACTTGACTGGCCGGCGGCGTCCTCGGGCAGGCCCTCAGCGTTCATCCGCCCAATTCAGAATCACATTGAGCTGGCGCGGCACGGAACCCGGATCGCGCTGAATCATCAAAAACCGCTTTCCGTCCGGCGAGGTATCGTAGCTGCCGTAGCTTTCGGAATCACGGGTGAAGAAGAAGAAGTTCGTTCGGTCAAATAGCGTGCGAGGCGCCCCGAAAGAGCCGTCCGGCCGAATCTCCACGGCGGCTATGGCGTTCCTCGTTACGTAGAATAGCTCCCTGCCGTCGCGCGACCACCTGGGCAAGAACCCGCCTCCGGTAGAGACTACGATTCTGTTCGCTCCACTGGGGTACGACTGTACGTAGATCTCACTTCGCCCCGACTCGTCAGACGCATACGCGGCCCAGCGCGGTCCGCCCTCCGGACCCGGCGAGACCTGCGCAGCCCCTTCGTTGAATGGGGTCACCCGAAAAGGCGAGGCCATCGCGTCGTGCGACGGGCCACCCGGCGACAGGGCCCAAAGGTCAAGACCGGTTTGGGGGTTGACCTCCTCGTAGAGCAGGGTCCCATCGGCCAAGACCGAGGTCGGGAACTGGTCGTAGGGCCGGGAGAGTAAGACTTCGGCGGGCCGCGAACCGTCGGCGGGTTGGGAATAGATGTCCCAGTCGCCTCCCCGATTTGAGGCGAAAATAACCTGCGCGCCGTCGCTGCTCCACAACGGCAAGAAATTAGAGGTATTCCCGGAGGTTAGACGACTGCGCGTCCCTCGTTGCAAATCGTGAATCCAAAGGTCCTTATGCTGCCTGACGGCTGCCTTCGTTCCGTCGGGCGAGAGCCTCGCCTCCCGATACACACCCTGGTCCGCACCCAGCGATTCGGTCGTGCCCTCCTGGTCGACCCACACCAACGATGCCTTTGCCAGGTTGGCGGACGCGTAGACCGCGGTGCCGGTGTTCGAGACAGCCAGCCAGCCGCGGCTGTGCTCCACCTGGTAGTACACGCCGGTCAGGACCGAAGTATCGGCGCTGGTGCGCGCGGGATGCGCGGCGTCGAAAGGCGCGGCTCTGATGCCGGCGGCCTGGTCGATGACCAGCAGGCGGCCCGTGGAACCGCCTCTAGAGTCGAATATCGGGGACGCCCAGGTCGTCGAAGACAAGACCATCTCCCACTGGCCTGAATCCAGCGAGAGCACTGCGGCTCCCCGAGTCTGCCCCCATATCGTGAAGAGAACACTTCTTCCTCCGGGAAGCACTTGCGGAAAAACGTGGGCATACCCCTCGTCTGCGCCGTCGGGATTGGTCAGAGCCTCGGGCGTTCCCCCGCTTGCGGGAATCCGCAGGAGTCCGGAACCGAGCGACGCGGTGTAGATGATCGTGTCGTCCTGGTTCCAGGTTCCACCGACGGGATCGGCGGCTTCGGCCAGCCCGATGGGAGTACCGCCGGCAATCTCCGCTTTTTGAAACTGTCCCTGCGCGAAGAACGCCACCCATTTTCCGTCAGGCGAAAAGAACGGATGCTCGGCGCCGCTCGAATTCGCCACTGGGCGCGCCTCGAAAGAATCCAGCCGGCGCAAATAGAGCCGCGGCTCATCAGTCCCCGATTGCGCCGCGTAAGCGATGATCCGGCCATCGTCGGAAATGGCGGGGCTACTGGTGATCTCTTGCCCCGGCGGAAGTGAGATGGAAAGGCGAGCGGGCGTCGTTCCCGATTCCGGGCGAAGGGCGAGGAACGCTAGGGCGCAGGCAACGATCGCGAGTAGCGCCGCCACGGTAGGCCACAGCCACGTCCTTGCGCGGCTTGCTGTCTGGTTCGGCGCTGTCGCCGTTGGGATGCTCGCCACGGGATTCGTGGTCCGCAAGATCGTCGATTTGCCCGACTTCAGCTTCTCGGCGAGCGTTTCCAAGTCCACAACCATGTCGGCAGTGCTTTGGTAGCGCCTGTCGGCTTCCTTGGCGAGACACTTGTTCACCAAAAGTTCCAACTCCATCGGCACGCCCGTCCGCAGCGCCGTCATTGGCTCGGGCTCTTCGTTGGTGATGGAGTACATCACGGCTTTGTCATAGTGGCCCTCGAACGGCTGCCGGCCGGTGACCATTTCGTAGAGCACGACACCCAACGCCCAAATATCTGTGCGGTGATCCAAATCCATCCCGTAGGTCTGCTCGGGCGACATGTAGGTCACCGTGCCCATTGTCTGGTCCAGGCGGGTGAGTTTTGAGCGATCAGTCAGCAGGGCCAGGCCGAAATCCATGATGGTGACGTGGCCGTCCTCGCCGATCATCAGGTTCGCGGGCTTGATATCCCGGTGCACGATCTTCTTGCCATGGGCGGCTTGGAGGCCCTTGGCCGTCTGGCCGGCGATGTCGAGAGCGTCCTCCAGCTTCAGCGGCCCGGCCTCGATCTTTTTGTCGAGGCTCTCCCCTTCGAGGAAGGCCATGGCAATGAAGGTGCGGCCGTCGGCCTCGGCGATTTCATGGACGGTGCAGACGTTCGGGTGGTTCAACGCGGCGGCGGCCTTGGCCTCGCGCTCGAAACGCTTGCGGGCTTCTTCGTCACGAAGTAGATGCGGCGCGAGGAATTTCAGGGCGACCGGGCGGTCGAGTTTGGTGTCCTCGGCCTTATAGACGACGCCCATCCCGCCTTCACCGAGCTTCTCGGTGATGCGGTAGTGGCTGATGGTTTGCCCGATCAAGATGGGGCCATTGTAGCGCTATGAGGCATAGATGCCGATACAGCCCTAAGGTGGCACACTACGGCAATGGAAAGACGGAAGCGGCGCTCGGGGCCTACCTCTATCGAAAATACTGCAGTTCGCTCGTCCCCAGCAGCGCCTGCGCATACTCTTCCCACGGCTGAGCATCCGCGCGCCCTTCACGCCAGCTCACAAAGCTCATCGCCAAGTCCGCTTCCTTAGGCCTCGGGTCCCGCCCCAGCACCCGCCGATACAGCGCCCGGATCTTCTCCGCCGGGTCGTAAATCCCTGAAACGCGCACCTTCAGGCTCTTCGCCTGATACTGCATCCAACTGCTGTTGAGAACAAAAAGCTGCTGCAGCGGCGTGGTGGTCACCTGCCGCTGGGGAGTGTGTTGAGTCGCGTCGGGATAATCGTACAGTTGCAGCACCGGATGCAAACCTCCGCGGCTGATCTTCGAGTAAACAGACCGTCGCGCGCCGTGCTCGGTGTCCACCGCCACCGACGGCCCACCCTGCGTCCGGTCCAGCTCGCCCGAAGCCTGGAGAATCGAATCGCGCCAAGCCTCGATCTCCAAACGCCGCGGCGTCATGCGCCACACCCACAGGTTGGTCGCGTCGGCCTGCGAGGCCGCGTCGATATGCCGGCTGCTCTGTTGATACGCCGCCGAAAGCATGATCTCGCGATGCAGCCACTTCAACGACCAACCGTTCGCGACAAAACGAGCCGCCAAATCGTCGAGCAGTTTCGGATGCGTCGGACGCCGCCCCTGCTTCCCGAAATCCGACGGCGTACGGACCAAATGCCGGCCGAAATGCCAACCCCACACCCGGTTCACCCACACCCGCGCCGCCAACGGACCCGCCTCCCCGACAATCTTATTCGCCAATTCCAACCGGCCCGACCCGTGACGGAACGGCTCCGGCTCACCGGGCGAAAAAACGGTCAGGAAGCGCCGAGGAACGATCTCTCCCGGGTTCGCCACATTGCCCCGAATAAAAATCGGCAAGTCGCGCGCCTCACCCGGACGCAGGTCAAACCACGTCACCGTCGGCGTATTGCCGTCGATCCAGACGCCGCAGTCGATCACCGCGTGCGCCATCGGCGTGTCGATCTTGCCTAGCTCTTCTTCGAGCCGCTCGACTTCCGCCAGCATCTCGGCGACCTTCGGCCCAAGTTCGGGGGCGATCGTATCGGGCTCCTTCAGGTTCTCGACCTGCCCCTTCACCCGCACCAGTTTCTCGTGATCCCAGACAAGCTTTTCGGCCTCGGCCGGGTCCATCTCGACGATCGGCCGTTTCACCAGCCACAGGCTGGCGAAGACTCCCGCCAGCGCGTGGTAGTCCTTATTCGTAATAGCGTCGAATTTATGGTCGTGGCAACGCGCGCAGGCAACCGTCAGGCCCAGCAGGCCGCGCGACACCGCGTCGACGCGCTCATCCCAGTCATCGCTCGCGATCGTTTCAATCACATCCCGCGAGAGCCGCGGATCTTTGTGATACATAGGTGAATTGCCGATATACCCCAACGCCCGCATTTGGCGCGGTTCGAAATCCGGCAGCAGATCCGCCGCGAACTGCATGCGGATGAAGCGGTCATACGGAATGTCTTCGTTAACCGCCTCGATCACCCAATCGCGGTAGCGCCAAGCAAAGGGATGCGGCTGATTCGTCGATTCCGTGGTGGGATGATCTTCCGCCCAACGCGCCACATCGAGCCAATAGCGCCCCCAACGCTCCCCGTAGTAAGGCGAAGCGAGCAGGCGATCGATCAACTCGGCATAAGCCCGCGGCGACGAATCGGCGGCGAACGCCTCGATCTCTTCGTAAGTCGGCGGCAAACCGATCAAGTCGAGATAAGCCCGCCGAATCAGGGTTCGCCGATCAGCCCGCGGCGACGGCGCAAGCCCGTTTTCCTCGAGCTTCGCCAACACAAAAGGATCGATGCCCTTGCGCGCCCAATCGCCCCGAGACGTCTCGGGCGCGGGATGCTCGACCACCGGCTGAAACGCCCACCAACGGCGGCCTTCCTCGATCGGCGTCCCCGGCCCCGCCTTCTTCTCGCTCGTCGTCGGCTCCGCTTCCCCCTCGCGCGGGTCGGCCGCGCCGTCGGCGATCCATTTTTCGAAATCGGCGATCACATGATCCGGCAGCTTGCCCGTCGGAGGCATTTTCAACTGCGGGTCCTTGTACCGAAGCGCTGTCAGCAACCGGCTTTGCTCGGGTTGCCCGGGAATGACCGCCAGCCCCGTTGCCCCGCCCCGCCGCAAACCGTCGCGCGAGTCCGTGACCAGCCCGCCCATCGGCTCTTCCAACTTCGACGAATGGCACACCTCGCACTGCTCCACCAGCACCGGCCGAATCTTGCGTTCGAAAAATTCAATCTCCGGGCTCTGCGCCGCTGCGGGGACCACACCCACCCCGGCCATGATCGCCGCAACCGCGAGACTCCTCCAAAGGTCGCGCCCGCCCGACGTGGCGTGAGCCCCCAGGCTTGCCGCGCCCCGACTCATCGGGGCGTGTCCGTCTCTCAACTCCCTCTCACCCGTGCCCTGTATCACGCCCCCGCCTCGAAGCCCACAAACGTCCGAGCCGCGAAGCGGCGCCAGGAATACAGCCCAGGGTGAAGCGAAGCGGAACCCTGGGTCACCGCCCACCAAGGAGAGAGCCCTGAAGGGGCGACAGGAGCCCCCGCCCGCCTCTTCCGCCAACCGACCCGTCACGCCAAAATCTCCTCGACCACGCGGCCGTGAATGTCGGTCAAGCTGAAATCGCGCCCGGCATAGCGATACGTCAGCCGTTCGTGGTCCAGCCCGAGTTGGTGGAGAATCGTCGCGTGCAGGTCGTGCACACTAACACGATTCTCGACCGCCTGAAAACCAAACTCGTCCGTCGCGCCGTAAGTCAGCCCGCCGCGAACGCCCCCTCCGGCCATCCAAAAGGTGAAACCGTAAGGATTATGATCGCGCCCGTCGCCCGCCTCCGACACCGGCGTGCGCCCAAACTCCCCGCCCCACACGACCAGCGTTTCATCGAGCAGCCCGCGGCGCTTGAGATCGCTGATCAGCGCCGCCGCCCCCTGGTCCATATCGGGACAGCGTTCGCGCAAGTTCTTGTTGATCTCCTTGTGATCGTCCCAAGGCTGCAACGGCCCGTAATACAGGTGCACATACCGCACCCCGCGCTCGACCAGCCGCCGCGCAAGCAGGCAGCCGTTGGCGAAAGGCGTCGAGCCGTATTCCTCGCGAATCTTCTCGGGTTCTTTGCGAACGTCGAACACGTCCAACGCCTCGAACTGCATCCGGTAGGCCGTCTCCATGGCTTGAATGCGTCCATCGAGAAATGCGTCGGGACCGATCTCGGCGCGGTGGGCGCGGTTGAGCGCCGTGAGCAAGTCGAGCTGTTCGCGTTGCGCGTCGCGATCGAGATCGCTGTTGCGCAAATACCGGATCATCTTTTCGGGGTCTTCGTTCGCGTGGTTGAAATGCGTCCCCTGGTACTCGGCCGGGAGAAAGCCCGCGCTCCACAGCTTCCCGGCCCCATTTGACGGGCTCAGCACGACGAATCCCGGCAGGTTTTGGTTTTCCGTCCCGAGGCCGTACGTAACCCAAGCCCCCAGCGACGGCCGCGTCGAGGCGATGGTGCCCGAGTGGATCAGATTTTTCGCCGGCGTGTGAGTCGGGTTGAAGGTGTACATCGAGCGAATGATGCACATGTCGTCAACGGTGCTGGCGAGCTTCGGAAGCAGCTCGCTGACCTCCGCCCCGCTCTGGCCATAACGCTGAAACTTGAAAGGCGAAGGCAGCAGCCCCCCCGTCATCCGCTCGGTACGCAAATCCGCCGAGTCGGGCCGCTGACCGGCAAACTTCTCCAGCGCGGGCTTGTAATCAAACATGTCCATATGCGACGGCCCGCCCGTCATGAACAAAAACACGACATGCTTCGCCTTGGGAGCAAAGTGCGTCCCAATTGGCCCCGCCGCCGCCAAGTCACCCCGCAACATCCCGGCGAGGCCAATGCCCCCGAGCCCGCCGCAAAGCGACTCGACAAACCCCCGCCGGCTCATCGGCCGGGGAGTGTGGGGCGTCGGCCCGACAGCCGCCTTGTATCCAAAGTCTTTCGCGGGAGAATCAAGAGAAGGCCACATCACTTCCACCTCGAACGCCGGCTCCCCGGCTCCCCTAGATTGTAGCCTTATCAGAAGCGTGGTTTCCGAGAAAACATTGGCGGCCACTCCGCGTCTAAGCCCTTGCC
Source organism: Bryobacterales bacterium (assembly GCA_965238125.1). Taxonomy (GTDB): domain Bacteria; phylum Acidobacteriota; class Terriglobia; order Bryobacterales; family UBA6623; genus UBA6623. The sequence goes on from OZ250179.1 coordinate 5,139,418, forward strand.
GACTAGTCGGGATCTATCCAGCCTTGCCGCGCCGCCGACGTGGCGTGAGGCTCCAGCCTTGCCGCGCCCCGAGTCGTCGGGGCGGGTCTTGGATTGCCGCCTTGCAAGGTGGAGTGCGGGCGGGCAGGGGTCGGCGGCTTGCGCTCCCGCGGAGCCCGCCTCCGCTTCCCCGGCTGCGGACGAGTATGTAACACAGAGCTGGAAAAGCCAACCTTTTTCCAGCGAACGGCAACCTGTCCCCTATTTCGTGGCCTCACCAAGCGACCGCACTGCAGCTCCCGATCCCTGTTCGGAGCCAGATCGGACAGCTTCAGGGGATTTCTCTTGCTGAAGATTCTTCATCTTGAGTTCGGCCATTCGGGTCCAGGAAGGTGACGGGAGATCGGAACGGGAGATCGGTGCCAGGCACCGAACCTGGGCACCGAACCTGCCGGCACCGAACCTGCCCCCACCCGCACTCAAGTATAATAGCTTCCGTCGCAAATCGAACAGAACTCGCGACCGACACGGGTCGTCTCTCGCACCATTTCATGTAGCCTCGGGGGCTTGGCTCTTCAAATCCAAAGGAACTGGACATGCTCAATCTGACTCGATTTCTCTTGTGGTTTGCGGTGCCGGCCGCTCTCTTGGTCAGTTCAGCCGCAAGCGCGGCGCCACCGAAAATTCCTATTGTTCTTTCCACCGATGTCGGCAATGAAGTGGACGATCAGTGGACGATCACTTACCTGCTCATCAACTCGAAACTTGACGTTCGGGGGATCATCTCGGCCCACGCGCCGACCATCAGCCCGCCCGCGGGGCAAACGTCCTACAGAATTCTTCTTGATGTGGTGGAGAATCGGCTTGGCATGGCGAGCCACCCACCGCTATTCGCGGGGGCGGATCTTCCGCTGGAGGACAGGAAAAAGCCCAGGGCAAGTGACGGAGTGAATTTTCTCATCGAGGCGTCGCGGGACTTTTCACCCGACAATCGGCTCAAAGTGCTGACCATTGGGGCGGTGACCGATGCGGCGTCCGCCATCCTGATCGACCCGACGATCGTCGAGCGCATCGAGATCATCGATATGGGATTCAAGAGCTGGCCTGGCGGTGAGGATGAGTTCAATATCGCCAACGACGTGAAAGCCATGCAGGTCATCCTGGACTCGGACGTCCCTCTGACCATCGGCTCGGGAGACGTCTGCCGGGCGAGCCTGTCGCTGCATCTGGATCAGGCTAGGGAAATGGTGGCCGACCGGGGGCCTGTCGGGCAGTGGCTCTTTGAGGAGTTTCAAGCCTGGTACTACCGCTTTGTCAAACCACGGCGAGTAGACGATTTTTCCAAGCCTTGGGTCATTTGGGACAACATCACTCTAGCTTACGTATTGGGGATGACGACCCACGAAACCTACGCCCGGCCGAGGTTGAGTGACGACATGAACTTCGAGCACGTCAAAACCGATCGCACGATCAACTGGATCACCGATGTTGACGAGCAGCGCATGTGGGATGATTTTCTGGAAAAATTGGACACCTATCAGCGGACCCACGCCGTCGGACGGCCCACCGCCCGAACCTTCCTGCTTCTTCCTTAGCCCCGCCTGGCCCACGCCTAGCCCCGCTTAGCCCGGTTCACCGACGGTTCACCGGGCTTGGGAGGGTCGAGGCTCGGGAGACAAAAATCCCGAATCGGATTCAGACCGGCCCCAATCCAACTTGACTGCCACGCTATCCTGAGCACGCGGACCCGTTTACCGAGGCGGTCGGCATTCGAACCTCGCCGGAAGAAAACTCCCCGCGACCGGCCCAATAGGAAATTTGCGAAACGAACCCAAAGTGATCTCCTCCGAAAATCCCCTCGAAGCTCCTCGCGCCCCCGACGTGGCGCACGCATTCTTGCGTGCCGTACCGGCATTCGTGCCGGTATGTCTTCCGCGACAGCGCCCCGACTAAACGGGGACGCCGATCTGAGAGCCGCCGCCACCGAGCCCGAAGGCAAATTTGCGAAACAAAGCCAAGATCGCCTTATCCCCCGCCATATCAACGTGTTAGGAGAGCCTTCCGTCAAACGTCCGATCGATCTCGAATGGAAGCTCTTCCCCCCACTCACTATCCGGCGGATACGAGACCTGCCCCATCTCCCCAATCCCGAAGGCCGTTTTTGCGAAACGAAGCCAAGACCAACCTAACCGGCCCCATATCAGTGGCTTGACGACCCACATCGGGAAGGTCGAACCCCTGGCTCGAGCAAGACCCACAGTCGCGCCCGCTGCATTCAGCCCACCGGCCCTCAGCAAATCAAAGGGCCCGATTTCCACCCTGCTGTAGAATGGATTCCAAAGGCTCGTTCCGCGAAAGTCGCTGTCCGTCCCGACTTTCCGCGAACTACCGATATGCTCGTGAGATTCATGGTAGTCGGCCTGCTTTTGGCGACTTCGCTCAAAGGCCAGGCGCCGCCGGCCCCGCCGCGCCCCACCGACCTGCCGGAACCACATACGCCCGAATGGGGCGCGGAACTCACACGGGGCGTGGGGCTGGCTGATTCGCCTCTTGGACTGGGGCACCTGCGGCCCGCCGATGGAGAGCCGAATGCCGCCGGGCACGAGTGGCTGCGAACGCAGCTTCTACCGCTCTATCGGAGTCCTGCGGGTCCGCATTGGGGCTGGCTCGCCAACGGTTGGTTACTGTCAACCGACGGCTCGAAGCGGCCGTTTCCCGCTGCTTGCCTGTTGGAGACGAGTTATGAGGCAAGTTCGATCACACTCAGCGCGCTACGGGACGACGGCTGGTTTCGTCTGGCGGTCGACCCGCCCTGTAACACGGGGGACGAGTCTTTCTGGAGTCATCGTACTCTGCTCGCGTTCGGCGAGCACAAACTGACCGCGGAATCCTGGCGGGATTTCTTCTTTCGAGACGACACCTCGCCGTTGTGGTTCCGTCAAACCGAGGTCCCTCACGCACTGCGGGCTGGCCCGGGATCAGACACCGAACGGATCACCTGGATCGGCTCCCATCACTCGATCACGCCGTTGGAAGTGCAAGGCGACTGGATGCGCATCGGTGTATTCCAACCGGCCAACTATTGCGTCGACGAGGAAGATTGGCGCGGTCAGTCACACGAAGGCTGGGTGAGATGGCGCGATCCGGTGAAAGGCCCGTGGCTATACATTTGGTCACGGGGATGTTGATGGGGAGATCGGGGACGTTGTGTGGTGAGGATCCGTAATCTTGCGAGTGAGTAACGGACCCGTTTAGACGGCCGTGGCTAAGTTACGAGCGTCGCGAACGATACAGGCGACGGGTAACGGGACGCGTCCGGCGATAGCGCTTTGATCCGGACCGCACGCTTGCAGTCCTCAAGATTGTCCGGATCGAAGCAGTACAGGTGGTATACTTTCCGCACGCTCATCCCTTCAGGGTCATTCTTGGCAAGCTCGACGCTATCTCCCGCGCCAACGCTATGGCGCTAGCCCGCTTTTCTCACCGCGTGGCGAGGCAAAGTGCACGAAAGGTCCGTCAATACGAGGCGCGCGCCGCTTGACGCGCGGAGGCGTACTTGAACAGTACGGTGAGCACGGCGAGCAAGCGCAACGAAGTAATGGCGGACCTTTCGTGCACTTTGCCTCGCCACGCGGTGAGAAATGCGGGCTAAGCGCGATGAGAAATGAGGGCCGGCATCCGGCCCGAACCCGCCACGTTTGACGCGGGTTCATTAGTAGAGGATATCGATGCATCCAATCCGGACTTGCCTGGTTGTGTTGGCTCTTGCCAGCGTGGCTGCCGCGCAAACAATCAAGACTCCCGGCGATTCCCCGCTGTCAGGCCGGCACTCCTCTCAAACCGATGCCGGCAAGGAGCGCCTCGAGCATCCGAACTGGCTAGGCCCCTTTATCCCCACTCCCGCCCAGGTAGTGGCCGCCGCCTTAGAGCTTGCGAAGGTCGGCGAGAACGATCTGGTCTACGATCTAGGCTCCGGTGACGGGCGCATCATTCTGGCGGCAGCCCAAAGCTTTCAGGCTAGGTCGGTAGGGATCGAGTGGAACCAAGCGCTGTGCGAAAAGACCTCTTCGGCCATCCAGCGCCTTGGATTGGAAGGCAGAGTCAAGGTGATCCAAGGGGACATCTTCAATCAGGACCTAAGCTCGGCTACCGTGGTGACAGGGTATCTGCTGCCGAAGTCATGGGAACGGCTCGCACCCATCTTGGAGAGACAACTCAGAAAAGGCGTCAGGGTCGTCTCTGTGAATGATCCGATTCCAGGCTGGCGAGTTGTCGAGAAGAAACAGCTCAAGGGCGAGTCGAAAACCGCTTCTTGGGACCTATATCTATATCGGATCCGATAGTCTCCAGGTACCGCCCACGAAAAACTCCCTAGCAAGTTGAGTGAGCCGCTACGCGTCAAGAGCCGAATAGCAAGGAGTTCTCAGGCTTGACACCGCCGCTATCCTGAGCACGGCGATCGCAAGCCAAAGAACCACCAAAACCAACCCAAGCAGAACAAAAAAGGAATCGGCAAAGCGCCCCGACAGATTTTTGCCAAAGGAAGCCAATTCCCGAAATCCGGGTATCCAAGACCCACGGAATCACTGACTTAGCCCGCTTTTCTCACCGCGTGGCGAGGCAAAGTGCATGAAAGGTCCGTCAGTACGAGGCGCGCCGCTTGACGCGCGGAGGCGTACTTGAACAGTACGGTGAGCACGGCGAGCAAGCGCAACGAAGTAATGGCGGGCCTATCGTGTGCTTTGCTCGTCAGGCGGTGAGAAATGCGGGTTAGCAGAATCCCCAAAGCCCGAACACCCGAGCAAGCAAATATGGAATCTCTACGGAAACACAACGCCGAGCCAACAAGGCCAGACCCGGTCCACCGGCCGGGTACGCCGCCCAGTGGGGCAGGTCTCCAGGCCTGCCCGGCGACCAGCCTAAGAGCGCACTCGGCCGCAAGGAAGCATTGCTCGCGAACTCCCCAAAATCAAAAAACGCGAAACGAAGCCAAGACCAACCTAACGGCAACGGGAACAGCAACTTGCAAAGCCCCGGAAGCCTCTCCACTCCCGCCCAATCTCCCCACACTTTCAACCGGCGCTACCGCTTTCCCACCGCCCCTTCGACCTCCTTCTCCTTAGCCCGTGCCCCGGCGAGAATATTGTAAAGCCCGTAGTTCCCCTCGTGGCAGGCGTACTCGAAGAGCGGACCGTCCGTCCTTCTCAGAGGCATCACCGCGGTCCAGGGGCGCGTGTACGAATTCGGATCCTCGACCGTGAACTCGTAAAGGACCGTGTCGGTGTCGACGCGCGTAAAGCGTTCGACCAGGTGGGTGTCGGCGCTGGATCCGGGAAGGCTCGTCTCGCGGAGGAAGTTGATGGTATCCACGACCAGCATGTCGCCCTGCCAGCGGCCCCGCGAGTCGCCCGCCCATTGACGGAGTTCCCCGTGCGGACGCCCGTCCGTAGGGATGATGCGAGTGTTATGCACCATCTCGTTGTAGATCACCACGTACCCGGGAACCTGCAAGATTTGAACATTATTGTTGTAGGCGGAGGAAACCATCGGCGGTCCGGAATTGAACCCCATGATGCAACGGTCGAACAGGCTGCGGTCCTCATGGGAATCAGCGAAGCCCGAATTCGATATCGCTCTACGCTTCGCGCGCCTCTGTCTCGCCTCCTCCCTAAAAGGGATTCTTCCGTCAGGCGGATCCACAATCAGCGACGTGCGCTTGTCCTTGGTGAGCTCGACTCCCCGCTCGTACCAAAAATCGTTGTAGGACAAAACGCCGCCTTCCGCTCTCGGTGCGTAACCGGCCCATGGAGCCCCTGTGATCGGATCGAACAGATCGCGATTGAGGCGTCGATTGCGATACTCTTCAAAGGCCGCCGCTTCTTCGGCGTTCAGTGTCGCCTTCCCCGCCAGCTCTTTGGGACGCTGCAATGGCGTGATGGTCCGGAAGGTGAATATGCCCTGTATGTCCGGCTTGCCGTCCGCTGTTCGCGGCGGCGTCCAACCCTCTGTCTCGGCCTGGCCGAGAGCGGGCGACGGCGCAAGGAAGAGCGCGGCAATTATCGTCAACAACGCTGTAAGAAAGCGATCACTCATCGGAAACCTCCCCTGCTCTCTAATACCATAGCCCGATGGGACTCCGCCGAAAACCCCTTTCGGCGTATGGGCATGACGGAGCACCTGTGAAATCGCACACATCTTACAGCCGCGAAGCGGCGGCGGGAATATAGCCTGGGGTGGAGCCGAAGGCGGAATCCTAGGTACGCAATCAAAACGAGTGCGAGCCCTGAAAATGTTGCCACAGGGCACACCGGTCGGCTTTTCCGGGCATCGGGAAGCCCTGGGGCTCCGCCCCAGACCCCGAGGTTTATCGCTTTCCGGCCGGGATGTCTGACCTCCTCGGTCCCCGCCCCCGGCAGGGGGCGCGGATAGTAGCCCCGGGCTTCAGCCCGGGGTCCGTGTAACATCACGAAAAGCCCCGGACGGGGCGTAGGAGCAAACGTTCGATGCAACTCCGACCAAAAGGCAACTTTCGCCCTGCCCGCCGACTGTCGGTTGACTACTTCGAGGCCTCGGGCTATGTGGTTTGTTCCACGCGAAAGAGTCCTGCTTCCGCCGGCGGTTTCGTGGTACAAGAGTCAACGGAGACGACGGCCCGCGGCCGAACTTGGGCGGGAGAACCGGCGGGTGCTTGTCGCTACGGTTTTGGGATGACGATCAAGCCCCTGAGTCCCGCCCTCGGCGCTGAAATCGGCGAAGTTGATCTATCGGGTCCGGTGAGCGAAGCAGCGTTTCGGGAGATCCGCCAAGCGTTTCTCGATCACCTGGTCTTGGTGTTCCGAAACCAGCGCGTTCCGCCGAGAGCGCAAGTGGCTTTTACCGAACGCTTCGGCGCGGTGGAACCTCATCCCCTGCGCTCGCGACGCAGCCACGAGGATCACCCCGGCGTGTTTGTGCTGGAGAACCTCCCGGGGAAGCCGAGCGCGAGAAATGACTTCTGGCACTCCGACATCTCGTTCAGCGAGAAACCGCCCCAACTCTCGATGCTGCATGCCGTCGTCGCGCTTGAGGGAAAGGGTGATACTTTATTCGCCAACATGTACGCGGCCTACGAAGGTCTGCCCGACCCACGTAAGCAGTCGTTGCTGACAATGCGAGCCGAGCATAGTGCTGCTGGGCTGGCGCGGCGAAACGAGGAATCGCCCGGGACGGATGGGCGGCGGATCCGACGCATTCCTCCGCCGGTCGAGCATCCTGTCGTTCGCACCCATCCCGAGACAGGGCGGCTCGCGCTTTACGTGAACCCTTATTTCACTTCGCGCATGATCGGAATCGAAGAGGAGAAGAGCATCTCATGGCTGGCGTCGCTGAATGCGCACGCAACGCGCGAGGAGAATCTCTACCGCCATCGCTGGCGGCACGGGGATTTGGTGATGTGGGACAACCGCTGCACGATGCACTACGCGGTTTACGACTACGACGACACGATGCCTCGGCTGATGCATCGCACGACGGCCGCTGGAGACTGGCCGGTGTAGGGGTAAACTCTCAGCCTGGCGGGCCTCGTCCGCACGGCAAGGTCCTTGTCAGGGAAGGACGACGTTTGCCCTCCTCACCGCCGCGCGCCAACAACTGGGTCCGCAATTGGAGGAGAGAAGCGCGCCGCTCCCCGCTCTCATCATCGACCAAGTCGAGAAACCCCGGAGGGGACTAGAGAGATCAAGGCGAGTCCCCGCCACTCCGCCGCCGGCCGGGAAAACCTCATCCAACGCCACCGGCTCGGAAAATCGCACAACTATTCCAAAAATTATCCCTTGATTCAAACCGAACCTTTGGTTATTCTACTGCTGCCGGGAAAGCGCAAGAGGGGATCTCGGGTCTGGCGGCAAGTTCGCTGTTGACCTCATCGGTGCACCCGGCACCGTGAGATAGGCGGTTTCCACTCACGACAATCGGCAAAGGAAAGGAAAAAAACGCTATGGCAACCAGGAAGAAAGCTGCAAAAAAAGCGCGATACGGAGCCACCGGTCCCGTAGTGACTCGGGGCAAACTGGGGTTCTGCTCAGCGCCTGAGGTCCCCGACAGGGTGCTGCCGGCGGGGATCACCCCCAACCGCGCTGCTCTTATATTGAACAGCCGGAAGAAATGGGCGAACGGAACCCAGCTGCACTATTACTTCTTCCACAAGAACTCGGACGCTGCGTTTGTCGAACTACAAGACGGCCCGAGAGTTCGTCGGACATGGACCGCGAGCGAGGCCCAAAGGCAAGTCGTCCGCGACGCGTTCGAGGTCTGGAAAGAAGTGGGCCTGGGACTGAAGTTCACGGAAGTCAATTCGCGAGACGACGCTGAGATCCGCATTGCGTTCATGCGAGGAGACGGCGCCTGGTCTTACGTCGGAAGAGATGTGCTGCGGGCCGGCCGCAATGAACGGACCATGAATCTCGGTTGGGACATCCGCCACGACATCGATACCGCCGTCCACGAAATCGGTCACACACTGGGATTTCCGCATGAGCACCAGAACCCCAACGCCGGCATCGTGTGGAATGAAGAGGCCGTGTACACCGAACTCGCCGGATCTCCCAATTTCTGGCCGCGCGACAAGACCTTCCATCCAGGATTTCCATTTTGGCCCTGGCACGGTCACAGGATACACCCCCGCTGCGCCGAATACCACGTCTTTTCGCGCTGAACCCTGCACATCACCTCCGCCGGTAGGCGCCAGGGCTCGTCCGTCCGCTCACAGACGTTGATTGAGCGGACTGAACGGCGCTCCGGCCGACACTGCTCCCTGAGCCAAAAACTGTTGATCCTCGCCCGGGCAACGCTACCCACCCGGCACAGGCAGCGCCCAGATCCTATGCAGCATGTCGCCGAACAGCCGCCGGTTCAGATGTCCTTCGGCCAACAGCAGCCAATAGTACCGCGCATGCTTGACCAGCCTACCGCCCGTCTTCATCAGCCGCTGTTGCAAGCTCGTCAGCGACCAGCTCTTGATCCGTTGCGGCAGCCCGAGCCTCCGCCATAGGTTCCCCAGGTTATAGGCCAGCACGCTGAGTTGCAGTCGCACTTCGTTGGCCCGGAACCGATGGCATGACAGCCTTGTCCAATGCGTCGCTTGTTTGCCTTCCTTGATCCACTGCTCCGCCGTGCCGCGCTTGTTGTAGAACCGCACCAGCGAGCGGCTCGGCAAGGCCATGCTCGTGACGATGAAACCGACGCGAGGAAACAACTCACCTTGGTGATGCTCGACCTTCGCAACAACCCGCCGGGACTTCGACCAGCTCGCGGCCTGATACCGAAAGCTCCTGTAGCGCACCAGGGGCTTTGCGCTCGGCCTGCCCGGCGGACGAAACAGGATATCTTCGATCTCCAGCTCCAGGCTCTTGTTGGCCGGGATGCGAATCACGTAGTCCACGCCGCGCTCCTCCAACGTCTCGTAAATATCCGGCTTGGCGAAGGCGGCATCGGCCCGGAACGTCACCTGTTTGCCCTCCGCCTGTTGGCGTTCGATTTCCGGCAGCAGCAGCTCGTCCCAGTCCTCGGCGCTGGACACGTTGCCCGGTCGCAACTTTGCCGCCAAGCAATCGCCGTGCTGGTTGAACAGCAACAGTGGGTGGTAGCAGACCGACTCGAAGTGGCCGTTGTAGGCGCTGCCTTCCTGCCGGCCGTGGACGGGGCTCTCGGTAGAGTCCATGTCCAGCACGACGCACGCGGAGTCATCACCGGCCTCGGCTTGCGCGATCAACTCGCGGTTCACCGCCATCAGCCCGATCAGATTCTCGTCGCCGGCGAACATGGCGGTCTCGAAGCTCTGCAGCCGGGAGGTCAGCGCCGCGCCGCGATCCCAGTTCTTCTTCGAGCCAATCAGCCGAAAGGTTGGATCGGCGGAGACACGAACGGCGTCGTTGAGATCCTCGTAGCCCGCCAAGCGGGAGTAGACCGACTGTCGCAGCAGATCGACGAACGGGAACTTCTTGTTCGAGCCTTGCCGCGAATCCGTCAGATGCTCGTCTATCAGCTTGCCTAGTCCGAGTCGTTCGTCCAGTTCGCGAATGAGAATCAGCCCGCCATCCGAGGTGACTCGCGATCCTTGGAAATCGACCTTGAGAAATCCATTGAAGGTGAGCTGAAACGGTTTGTTTTCTTTTTCACCCATTGGGTGTTGATCTCCTCAGCGCCTTGAGTGCTTTCAAGCCCGCATAAATAAAGGCGTCCGAGTCCACCCGATGGTTAGCAGAACCGAAACTAAAGTGGAAATCCGGGTCCATAACATTATCCGTAAGCTCTCACCCGCCGAGGTCGCGGGCTCGCAATGGGATCCCAATTCGATCATGCATTACCCGTTCGGTCCGGGCCTAAGCCAAGAACCCGAAGAGTACCGAAATGGTCTGGACCCGAACCCGGGACTGTCGGACAGAGACACGACCTGGATCGCCAAGTGGTACCCCCCGCTCAACCCACAGGTTCCCGAGCTGAAGGTATTGCAATCCCAAACTCTCAACCTTGGCCCCGGCGAACAGAAGAACTTCCTCGTCAAGCCGACGGCGACGCGCCGTTACAACTTCAGCACGTTTGGCGCCTCCGACAGCGTCATGGTCCTGTTCGAGGAAGACGGCGCGGATCTCCGGTACCTCACGGCTGACGATGACAGCGGCGAGGATTACAACGCGAGCTTCCGCATCCGACTCATCAAGGGAAGAACGTACGTTCTGCGTATCCGGCTGTATTGGAGCGACAGCTCGGGTGAAACCGCCGTGATGATGTGGTGACCTCGGCGATATCGGGCGCCTGGCGGCCTTTGAATAAGCCCGGCTATTGCAATTAGATAGGGGGGGCGGCCGTCGCGGATGAGGCGTGCCCCCCGCCATCACGCCGTCGCCCACAACTCCCGGAACGTCGAGGGCAGGACATTCCCGCCGCTCAAAATACAAACGACGTCCTGGTCCGCGCGGCCAACCTTGCCGGCGCGAAGCGCGGCTACAGCGGCGGCTCCGCCCGGCTCGGCGACCACTTTCTGCTGCTCGGCCAGATAACGCACCGCGGCCGCGAGCTCGTCCTCGTCGACCGCTACGACGTCGTCGGCCAGACGCTCGACAATCCGCAAACCCCGCTCGCCCGGGCAGGCCACGACCAGCGCATCGGCGAGCGTCGGCTCCACGGTGACCGTGACCGGCCGTCCGGCGGCCAGCGATTCTTTCATCGACGGGTTCGCCGCCGGTTGCACGCCGAAAACGCGGCACCCAGGCCGCTCGTGCTTGAGGGCCGACGCGATGCCCCCGATCAAACCGCCGCCGCTGATCGGCGCAACGACCGTGAAATCGCCGTCGAGTTCGTCGAGCAACTCGAGCCCGATGGTCCCGTCGCCCGCGATCGTTTCATCCGAATCATAGGGATGCAGCAACAAACGCCCGGTTTCCCGCTGAATGCGAAACGTCGTATCCCAACGGTCTTGGAATGTGTTTTCGCAAAGCGCGACCTCCCCGCCGTACTGCTCGGTCCGCTCGCGCTTGAACGGCGACGAGTTCTTCATCATCACGATCCGCGCGCTGACGCCCAACTCACGCGCCGCGTAGGCTGTCGCCTGCGCGAAGTTCCCCGACGACGATGTCACCACGCCCGCCCGCCGAGCCTGATCGAGGTTGCTGAGAATGCTGTTGAAGGCCGGGCGCACCTTGAACGCCCCGGTCGGTTGCTGCGACTCCAGCTTCAACCAAACCCGCCGCCCCAAATCGCGGCTCAGCGCATCAGAGAGAACCAGCGGAGAGGGCCGCAAGTAATCGGCCAAGCGTCGCCGCGCGTCGCGAATCGCTCCGAGAGTCATGAGTTCCATGGTAGGCGCGGAAACACGGCAGCGACCGGCACAGGTAGCGACCGGCACTCGTGCCGGTCCCAGCCAACTGTCGGTATCGGCCCTCTGGCCGCTACCCCTCTCAAGCAGCGCGGCGCTGCCGGCCCACCACTACGACCGCACACGCAAGAACAGATAAGCCCCCGTCAACCCGAAAATCGCCCCCGGCGCCCAAGCCGCCACCGCCGGGCTCAACTGCCCCGCCCGCCCGAGTTGCTCAAACAGTGCATTCGCCGCGTAATAAGCAATCGCCAATCCGATGCTCAGCGCCACCCCGGTCAACGCCCCGCGATGCCCCGCCACCAGCGAAAACGGAATCGCCAAAACCGCCATGCTCACCGCAAACAAAGGGAACGCCAGTTTCTTATGCCATTGCACTTGCAGCCGCACGGTATCAAAACCGCTTTGCGTCAGATCCGTGATATAGGCCCGCAACTCGCGCCAGTTCATTTGCTGGTGCTGGCGTTCTTCTTTGAGAAAGTAGCCCGGCTCTTCTTCGAGATCGGCGAAAGGTCGCTCGTCGAACTCCTCGAAGCGCAGCACGCGATTGCCGTCAAACTCCCGCACCCAGCCGTTTTCAAAAACCCAAGCACCCGCCGAATCGTTCCAGTGAGCCCGCTCGGCGGCAAGGTGGCGCACGAGCTGGAAACTCTCTTCGTCGAAATCGTAAACATTGATTTTCGCGAAGGCCTTTTCCCGCGAATCAAAGAAGCGATGATGATAGATCCGTTCACCCTTGCCGAACATCCAACGCCGATCGGGCCGTAGGAAGGTCCGCACCGGCCGCCCCTTGATTTCGTCGCGAATGGCGTCTTGCTTGCGGTTCGTCTCCGGCAAGTAGTAGTAATCCAGCGCAAACAGCATCCCGCTCATCATCGTCGCCGCCACCAAGATCGGCGCCGCCAGCCGATACAGACTCACGCCGCACGCCTTGAACGCCGTCAGCTCCTGATGTTTCGCGAGAATCCCGAAACACACCAGCGTCCCCACCAGCACACACAACGGAGCCGTCTCGTAGACCAAAAACGGCGTCAGATAGTAGACATAGGGAATGAACAGCCCCAACTTGCCGCGATCAAGCATGTCGCTGAGCAGTTCGAAGAAGCTGAACACGAACCAGATCATCACAAACGAGGCGACCAGCACCAGCAGATAGAAAAGGAACGCCCGCAACACATAGCGGTCGACGATCCGAAACGCCGGGGCAGCGCCGGCCAAAGCTCCCAGGGAAAACGGTGCCCTCCTTGCGCGCCCGACGCCGTTCGACGCCGCGTCCTGTCCGTTTTCGCTGCGCAGCCTCGCGGCCAGAGCCCCGAACCAACCACCGATCGCCGCCGTGAAGTCGCGGCGGTTCGGTGCATCGAGTTGAACCAGAAGCCAAGCACCCGCCGCCGCGAAGACGAGGTTGGCCATCCAGATCGCCGGCCCCACCGCGAGGACTTCCGTCTTCGCCAGCGCGATACCGCCCAGCTGAATCATGTAGTAGACAAACACCAACACTAGGCTGAAGACCACGCCCATCGACTTGCCCGCGCGTCGCGACGAAATCGCCAAGGGAACGCCCACCATCGGCAGCACAAAGCAGGCGACCGGCACCGCGAACCTCTGCTGCAACTCAATCGCGGCGTCAATCTTCTTCTCGCCGACCTGAGACCCGGAAATCAGCTCTGCCGTCGAGGCCTGCTCGAAAGGTTGCTTGCCGAGCTCCGGCGCACCGGCGTCGGTTTGGAGCACTTGGTCGTTGTCGTGAAATTCAAAGCTGTGATATTGCGTCGCGTCGTAAGACTGCTCGTAAGTAAAAGCGTGCGGCAGCCGAACCTGCAAACGATCCTGCTCCGGGCGCGGTACGACCACTGCCTCCTCGGCCACGGTAATTCGCGGACCATCGACGGCCGCGTTGGCTCCCGCGAATGAGCCACGATCTTCCGGCGACCGCTCGTCAGCTATGAAGACGCCTTTCCAACGAACCACGGGTCCGGGAATCACATCACGCACGTAGAGGATCGTGTTCGGGAAAGTTTCAATGAAGACTCGCGGCTGAACCTCGGCGCTTGCCCGCGAAATTTTCAGCGACTCGGCGATCTTCTTTTGTTGTGTGAGCGCCAGCGGATTGTAGTAAATCGTGGTGGCCGCGCAAATCACACCCCCAACCAGCGCCAACACCGCGACGGGGCCCATGAGCCAGCGACCCGGAATACCCGCCGCGCGCATGGCGATGATCTCGCCGTCGCTCGAAACGCGCCCCAATCCCACCAAAACCCCGATCAGCACTCCGATCGGAATCGTGAAACGCAGCGTCTGCGGCACGGCCAGCAGGAAGAGGTAGACGACATCCTCGGCCGAGCCGCTGGGACGGATCAACAGTTCCATCAGCAGACCGACCGACTTGAGGAACAAGACGAACGTGAACAGCAGTGTGCCGATCAGCGAGCTGACGATGACTTCGCGAAGAATGTAGCGAAAAAGAATGGGCACGGGAGGTTCGCGGCTTCCGAGTCCGAGCGCCTCGGAGAGTACCCCAAATTCTAGCGCAGAGCCCGGTCACCCGGCCCGGAGGCCCGGAACCGTGTCGGAGATCGGACATATTCCGAGCGGTGGGCCGGCCTGAACGGGTAGCGCGAAAAGAGAGGAAAACCCGCGGCTCTTCTAAATCCGCCGTGCCCATTCGCCGCCGCATGCGCTTGCGGGTCTTACTGAGGAGCGATGCTCTTTGCCGACTCCACTCGTCGAAGGCGTCGCCGCCCGCCGAGCGGCCCAACCGCTCGATGTGTGCCGAACCCAACCATGCCAGTGAGGTTGCCTGCCGCTTGCCGACCTCGAATCCGCCCGCAGCCGTTTCCACCGTTGCGCGACCGCGATGCACCGCCAAGCGAGACCCCGGCCGGTCAACCGAACAGTCAAAGCGATAGCGTCCGGCGTGTTCGAGGCGCACGACGGCGCCGCCGCATTCCACCGAGAGCGGACCGTGCTCCGGCCACCGGTCGCGGTGGCGCCGAAGGTCATCAAGCTCGATCACCGCCGATCCTTCGCCGATCCGCAGCCGCACCTCGGCGAGGTCGTTCGAAAGCAGTTGCAATTCGCTGTCATGGTCCAACCAAAGCAGCGCCATCGGACTCAGCAGCAACTCCGCCCGCCCGTCAGCGGCTTCCAGCCTACTCCCAGGGCGCATCATGGGAAACCGCCAAGTGTGCATGGGCAACTCGACCTTGTCGAGAAAAATGGTCCCTTCAACGTGGTGCAACAAGCCCGCTTTGGTCGAAATCGCGACCTGCGCGTACGCCGCGCCGGCGATCCACGGCAACAAGAGCAACAACCGAGTGTTCCGCAAATTTTTCCCCTTTGGGCCGTCATTCGTGATACCGTAAAAGCTCTGGTATTTGCAATAGCCCAACTGGGCTAGTACGAAAACGCCCCGCCGAGAATCCGAATCATGGTGCGCTCGTGTCCATAAGACGAACCACGGCACTGGCGCCTCGCCGCTAACTCCGGCAAGCAATCCGTAGGTAGTTTTTCGCAGAGAGTGGAAGTGAGGCGATTGCTCTAATTCGGATAGTCCCGACGGGAACAGGTAAGAGCTGATGGGAGACTTCTTGATACTCGGACACCGCGGAGCAGCCCAGCTGCCCGAGAATACGGTTCCCAGCTTTCAAAAGGCCCTGGAGTTGGGCGCGGACGGGTTTGAACTCGACGTGCGCCAAACCGCCGACGACAAGTTGGTCGTCGTTCACGGCTCGGTCGTCGGTACACTGGCGGTGCAGGCAAGCGCCTACGAGCAGATCCGAAAACTTCCCGACGGTTTCGAGATTCCTCTGCTGGAAGAAGTGTTGAAAAAGTTCGGCCGCAAGGCCTTCCTCGATATCGAGCTGAAGACAGCGGGTTTCGAGGAAGCCGCGGTGGACTTGATTCGCGAGCACTGCGATCCGGCGAAGGTTCTCGTCTCGGGGTTTCATCGCGAGGCGCTGAGCAAGGTCTACGATCTATTTCCGGAAATCGAGCTGGGCTTCATCTACAACCGCACCCAAGATGAGGAGTCGCGGCACAACTGCCCGGTCGACGTCGTCAAACCACAATTCCGGTTGGCATCCCGCGAACTCATCGAGGAAGTTCACGACGAAGGCTTGCGCGTCATTCCTTGGACGGTCAATGACGAGAGTGAGATGCGGCGATTAATCAATCTCGGCGTCGACGGCGTAATCAGCGACTACCCGGAAAAGGTCGCTGAAGTGGCCCGCCCGGCCTAAGATCCAAACCGAGCCGCGAGAGTAATCGAGCGGTATGCGGTGAGACCGGTGACCGCGACCACGCCGGCGTAACCACCCTAACCCGCCGGCCGCACCCCAAAAGATCAACCGGAACCGCTCCGGCCTCTACCGGCGCACGCGTACCTGGTTCACAACCTTCTTTACGCCCTTGACTTTCTTGACAATCTTGTCCACGCGCCGGCGCAGTTTCTCGGTTTCCACCATGCCCGTAACCGTCACGGCCCCTTCCTCGACCGCCACCTCGAGCGCATTGGTTTTGAGCTGACGATCATTGACGAGTCGCCGGATCACCCGGTCGTAGACGATGTCGTCCGGATTTTCGTCCTGGGCGGGCAGTGGAGCAACGACGAGCAAGAGGACAAGCAAGAGCCCGACTCCGGCCCGCTGGGGCCACCATTTGTATCGCGCAATGCTAAGAGACACTTTCATCACGGATCTATTATCGCCCGGCGGCGACACGGTTACAGATTCGCCATTCCGCCGATCATTCCGTCGATCCAAGTGGGATTCCTTCACGATTTACCAAGCATTTGATGAAAATCAAGCGACTTGACAAAGCTCGATTGCTCGCGCCACTTGGGCCGAACCTTGACGAAGAGTTCCAGAAAGACGTGGCTGCCGAACCAAGCCTCCAATTGCGCACGGGCCGCTGACCCGACTTGTTTCAATGTAGCGCCCTGAGAGCCGACGAGAATTTTCTTCTGCCCCGGGCGCTCAACGTACACCGTGGCCGAGAGTCGCAGCAGGCCGCGAAGCTTCTGCTTCCGGCTCGTCGAACGCGGCGCTTCCTGCTCCCATTGGTCCACGATCACCGCCACCGAGTGGGGCACTTCCTGCCGCGTCTCCTCGATCACCTTCTCTCGAATGAACTCGGCGGCCAGGAATTTCTCCGGTTGGTCGGTAATGTAATCTTCCGGGTAGAAAGCCGGCGCTTCGGGTAAACGCTCGAAAATCAGCTTGACCAGCAAATCAACGTTTTCGCCCGTGAACGCCGAGAGAGGAACGATCTCTTCGAACGTCCGCGTCTCTCCATAGCGTTCGAGCAGCGGCAGCAGCCGTTGTTTCGACTGCAATAAATCGATCTTATTCAATCCCAGCAACAGCGGAACGCCCAGCTTCTTCGCCGTCTCCACGGCGGCCGCGTCGCCTCGTCCCGGCGATTGCGTTGCGTCGACAAGCACCACCGCCAGGTCGCAACCCGACGTCGCGCGCCGCACCTCCCGCATCATGCGCCGGCCGAGTTCCCGCCGGGGTTCGTGGATGCCCGGGCTGTCGACGAAAACGATTTGTCCTTCCGAACGAGTGACAACGCCTTGGATGGCGTCGCGCGTCGTTTGCGGCTTATCGGCGGTAATCGAGATTTTCGTGCCGACCAATTGATTCAGCAAAGTCGACTTGCCGACGTTGGGCCGACCCAGGATCGCCACAAAACCGGCCTTCATCCGCTTGCCTCGGTGGGCGCTTCGGAGGGGCTCTTCTCCGACGACCCGGGCTCGCCGGCCGCGCTCTCGGCGACGCGCCGAATTCGGACACTGGACACTTTGCGCTGATCGCCCGAAAGCACTTCGATCTGAATCCCGTCCAGTGAGAGCTTCGCGCCCGGCACCGGCACTTTGCCCAGATGTTCGCAGACCAAACCTCCGATCGTCGTCGATTCAATCTCCTTGTCGGGCCGAAAACCGACCAGCCCCTCGAGTCGATCCAAGTCCACGTTGCCGTCAAGAATGTACGAATGATCGGGTTGCTCGACGACGTCGGAAGGCGAATCCGACTCGTCGTGAATTTCTCCGACGATCTCTTCCATCAAGTCTTCCATCGTCACCAGCCCGGCCGTCTGGCCGTACTCGTCGACGACAATCGACATCTGCGCATTGTTATCCTGCATCTCGCGCAATAATTCGTTGATCGGCTTCGTCTCCGGGACCAGCGCCACCGGCCGCATCAGCTCGCGAACCCGAACGAGTTCCCCCCGGCTCTCATCGATATCGAGCGTATCCCGCGTGTGGACCAAGCCTACGATATTGTCGATGTCCTCCTCGAAAACCGGCACCCGGGAAATCTCCTTGTCGATCAACAGCTGCCACAATTCTTCGACCGTCCGGCCCGCCTCGATCGCGACCACGCGCGGACGAGGAGTGACGACTTCCCTGACCGTCTTGTCCCCGAATTCGACGACCGACTGAATCAATTTGCGGTCTTCCTGCCCGATCAGCCCTTCTTCTTCCCCGGCGTCCAGTAAGGCCT
Source organism: Bryobacterales bacterium (assembly GCA_965238125.1). GTDB lineage: Bacteria > Acidobacteriota > Terriglobia > Bryobacterales > UBA6623 > UBA6623. Next base: position 5,157,754 of record OZ250179.1, read on the forward strand.
CGATGTCTTCACCGGGCGTTGTCGTCCCGTTGCCTCGCGGCTCTTCGGCGCTCAGCTCGGCAACCGATGAAACGAAATGGACCAGCAAGGCAAACGGTTTCGTCGCCCACCCGATCAGCTTTGCGACAGGCAAGAGCCGTTCCATCCAACGACCCGATGTGCGCCGCAGTAAGACGTCCGGCACGATGTGGGCGAAGAAAATGACCGCCGTCACCGCGAGAATCGCCGCTTCCCCGATCGCCTGCGAAACGGCGCGGCCCTCGGTGACAAGCAAAAGCATAAGAACGAGCACCAGAGCGACCAGCGCCAATTGCCGCGCGAGAGCAAAGCGAAACAGACCTTGCTGAGCGTCCATGCCGAGCCGCGGCCGCAAAGCTTCCTCAAAATGCTTGAGGGTTTCCGGGTTTTCTCGCGCTCGAATCGGCAGCGAATGAACGAACAACAAATGCACGTACGAGGCCAGCGCCGCAACACCGCACAGCAGCACCGCCGGTACGATCCAAAGCAATGTCATCGATCCGCTCGCTCCACCAAACCCGCGGGCAAGCCGAACTTCTTGCGCCAACGAGTCTCCGCTCGGCGCATGCGGCCGCCGTCGGTCTCGTGGTCGTATCCCATCAAGTGCAGCAACCCGTGCAAAGCCAAAATCTTCAATTCCTGCTCGACCGAATGTCCGTAATCGGCCGCTTGCCGCTCGGCACGCGCCGCCGAGATCAGAATGTCCCCCAGCCGACCGTCCTCGCCGTCGGGAAACGAGAGTACATCGGTGGCCGACGATCGGCCTTGGAACTGCCGGTTGGCGCGGCGCACGGCGGCGTCGGTGGAAACGAGCACGGCGAACTCACACCGGGCCGCCAGGTCGCCGTGCAGTCGGGTGAGGAAAGCCGCGAAGTCGTCTTCGTCGAAGCCGACCTTGCGTTGCCGGTTGAGATACCAAGGAGGGTCGTCGTTGTTGGTTTCCGCCATCGCTTCCATACGTGCGCCATTTGTTCGGGCGAAAAAGGGGGACTGCCGGCCGATTTTCGCTCGTCGAATCCCTCTGTTTCCAACGTCTGGGTGAAGCGAAAATCGGTGGCTGTACCCCTTTTTCGCGTAGGCGGACCTACACCCCGCGCTGCTAAGCGTCCTCCGAACCGTCTTCGACCCCGTCCCCGGATACGCCGGAACCCGCACCGTGCTCGAGCCGCGGGCTTTGATACACGTCGTAAGCCCGGACAACGCGCTGTACCAAATCGTGCCGCACAACATCTTTCTCGTCGAAATAGACAAACGAAATGCCCTCAACCGCGTCGAGCACGTCGATCACCTCAAGAAGGCCGCTGCGCTTCCCCGAGGGCAGGTCGATCTGCGTGATATCGCCGGTGATCACCGCCTTGGATCCGAACCCCAACCGCGTGATGAACATTTTCATCTGCTCGGCGGTGGCGTTTTGCCCTTCGTCGAGAATGATGAAACAATCGTTCAGCGAACGGCCCCGCATAAACGCCAGCGGAGCGATCTCGATCAAGCCTTTTTCGAGCAGCTTTTCGACGCGGTCGCTGTCGAGCATGTCGTAGAGCGCGTCATAGAGAGGACGAAGATAAGGGTCGATTTTCTGTTGCAAGGTTCCCGGCAGAAAACCCAACCGTTCGCCCGCTTCGACAGCCGGGCGAGCCAGCACAATGCGGCGGACCTTCTTGTTGAGAAATTCCGAAACCGCCATGGCCACCGCCAAGTAGGTCTTGCCGGTTCCGGCCGGGCCGACGCCGAAGACCATGTCGCAGCGCTCCATGGCCTCGAAATAGCGCATTTGATTGACGCTGCGCGGCGCCAGCGTTTTACGCCCGAAGTTACGCTGGCGGCTGCTGATCACCAGATTGCGCAACGTGAGTTGCGGGTCGGAGGCAACGACCTGTAAAAAGCTCTTCAAGTCGCCGTTGGTGAAGCGATGCCCCTGGTGCCGCAGAAACTCGTAGTCAGCGACAATCGCCTCGACTTGCCGCACCTGTTCCGGCGCGCCTTCAATCTCGAGGCTGTCTTCGAGCAAGTGCGTCTTGACGTCGAGAGAGTCTTCGAGTAAACGAATGTTTTCGTCGCGCGTTCCGAAAAACGGCTCGATGCCTCCGCTGATAGGTACGCGTGTTTTCGTCGTGGTGCTCAGCCGTCACCTCCTTTACTCGGACCGGGAGATACGCGAAGACCGGTCGCCGCAGAAGACGGATAAAACTTGTCGGGGTGCGACAAGCTCGGCAATGAAGGGGAGAAGCGGAAAGCCCGCCCGAACGGCTGCGCTCGAAGGCGCGGAAGGGTCGTCCATCTCTATCCGTGACTATAGCCCACGACCGGGGGCAAGTCAATGGAACCGGGAGGGCTCGATCAGGTTCGTCGCGCCGGTGCAAGTACGTTCGAACCGGCGGTGATCATTCGAGGTAGCCGCGCTCAATCTCCGCGATCATCTGTTTTGGGTCGGCGGTGGGGAAATTGTACTCGGCAGCTCGTCGAATGGCTCGAATTTTCGATTCAACGTCGGCGGTCGACTCGCTGTGCTTGGCAGCCCGCAGTGTTCCCCGCACCCATTCCGAGATCGTGAGTCCGTTCGCTCGCGCGGCTCAGCGAATCTCCTCGAACTCGTCATCATCGAGGGCGACATGGAGCCTCTTGCTCATGCTTTCGGTATATCACACGCGGCCGTACGCAACCGTTACTCTCTCACTCCTTCCCGTTGACCTTCTTAATAAACGCGATTTCGTCCTCGATATACGCGCTGCCGTCGGCGCGGAAAATGTCGTGGAACCACAGCTTCGGTTCCGCCGTGTAGGTCGACGTCCAGGAATCCCACGGATAGATCGTTTGCGACTTGCCGGCGACGAAGCCCCAGTTATAGGCGGCGATGTTCTCTTCCTTGAAATAGGACAAGACCGGGTCGAACGTGCTGCCCCGCGGACGCGCCATGTATTCGGTACACAACAACGGCCGCCCGTGCGGGCGAAGCGCCTCCACCCGCCGACGCGTGACGTCGATCGCGCTATAGCTGTGGAACGTGATCACGTCGGAGTTCTCCAACATGAAGCGATTGATGGGGGACAGGGCCTCGGGCGGCGACCAATCTTCACGCCAGACGCCGGCGGTCAGCGGCTGACTCGGGTTGACTTCCCGCGCCCAGGCGAACGTCCGCTCGAGCAGGGCCAGGGCGACTTCGGCTTTATTCGGTAACTCTTTGTCGCCGTAGCTGTTGGCGTTCGGGTTGTCGGGCTCGTTGAACAGGTCCCAGACCTGAACCCGCTTGTCGTCCTTGTAATGACCGATCACGCCTTTGACAAACCCTTCGAGTTCGTCATAACGCGAGGGGTCTCCGAGAATCTCGGCACCGGGGCTTTGCATCCAGCCGGAATTGTGAAAATGAGGCTTCGGCTCGCGCTGCAACCCGAGTTTCGGGTAGGGGTCCCACACGCCGTCGAACAGAACGAACATCACGCTGATACCGTGGTTGTCGGCTATTTCAAGAAAGCGGTCGGTGCGGGAGAGGAACCCCTTGGGGTCCTGTTGCCAAAGCAAATCATGCAGGTAAACCCGCATGCTGTTGAAGCCGAGGTCCTCGGCCCACCCGAGTTCGCGCTCGATGGTTTCGGGGTTGAACGTATCGGCCTGCCACATTTCCAATTGATTGATCGCCGTGCTTGGGCTGAAATTCGCACCCGAAAGCCACCCGATCCGCTCATACCACTGGTTTGCTCGTTCCGCCGACCAGCGCGAGGCCTCCGATGCCGGCGACGCATCCGCGGGGGCCTCGGCCGGCTCGGAGCCGCAAGCAGCGAGCGCCATCGTGACCAGAAACAGTGATGTGACGCGAATTTTGTGCATGGTTCTATTGCTCCCAGCATTCAGGCGACCCTTCACTCTACCCAAAGAACGGTTAGTCCGGGCCAGCGCCGGCCCGGCCCGGAGGAGTCTGTCGCCGTTGCGTCATCCTAACTCGATGACATGCTTCCCGGCCCCGGCTCACGCACAATCGGTTCACGGCTCACGGCTTCGCGCCTCACCCCTGTAGAATGATGGGCGATGCGCTGGTTCCTTTCGCGCGGAGCCCCTCCGGTTTCCCGCCTTCTATTCGTCGAGAGCGGGCCACGCAACGTCGCCGACAAGGTCCTCCCGCGTATCCGCGACAGCTTCGGACACAACATTCGTATCGATCTGCTGACCTGCCTACCGACCGACCCGGCGGCGCTGGGGACCGGCAACCCGCATCCCGCCCGCGTATGGCGCGTGACGGAATGCCGCGACACCGATTCGCGCTGGGATCTGCTTTGCCGCATCCGCGGCGAACGCCATCCCGTGGCCGTCATCGTGTGCGCCGACAGCCCGGTCATGTTGCCGTGGAAACTGGCGGCTGTGCTGCTGCTACCGGCGAAGTTCATCATCGTCAATGAAAACGCCGACTACTTCTGGCTCGACCGCGGCCATCTCTCGAACCTGAAGAACCTCCTACTCCAGCGAGCCGGTTTGCAGCCCGACCTCGCGGTTCGCCTCCTCGCCCGCACGCTGGTATTTCCTTTCACCTTGGCTTACCTGCTGGGCTATGCCGCCTGGGTTCACTCCCGACGCGCGGCGCGACGGGCCCTCGGCTCGCGGTCGTGAGCGACAGCAAGAACCGGGAAAATTACGAAGCCGAGCGGTCCCGTGACTCGTTCTTAGCCGGACCGGGTTCCTTGCCCTGTGGGGGCTCGAACTTTTCGCCCCGCGCTCCCCAACGTCGGTGCTACAGTGTCTGAAGTCCAATGGCCGCCGCACAGCCGCGGGCATCCGAATAGGGAGAGAAATCATGGCTACCTCCGCCGTCAGCCTACAGCAAAAACTCAACGAATCCCTCGCCGCCGAAGGAATCGAACTACGAGGCCGCGTCACCGCCGAGTACGCCGAGATTCTGACGCCGGAAGCGCTCCGTTTCCTCGCCAAGATGGCCCGCCAATTCGAGGCAACACGCCGCGAGCTTCTCGATCGTCGGGTCGCGCGCTATGAGGAAATCAAAGCCGGAAAATTGCCGGACTTCCTGCCCGAAACCCGGCACATTCGCGCCGGTGACTGGACCGTGGCGCCGATTCCCGACGACTTACAGGATCGCCGCGTCGAGATCACCGGCCCGGTCGATCGCAAGATGGTCATCAACGCCCTCAACTCGGGCGCGAGCGTCTTCATGGCCGACTTTGAGGACGCCCACACCCCGACCTGGGACAACAATCTCGAAGGCCAAATCAATCTTCGCGACGCCGTCGTCGGCACGATCAGTTTCACCAATCCGCAAGGCAAGCACTATCAGCTGGGCGAAAACCTCGCGACCTTGCTTGTGCGCCCGCGCGGCTGGCACCTCATCGAAAAGCACCTCATGATCGACGGCGAACCGATCTCCGCCTCGCTTTTCGATTTCGGCTTGTACTTCTTCCATAACGTCGAGGCCCGGCTGCAGCGAAACACCGCTCCCTATTTCTATCTCCCCAAGATGGAGAGTCACTTGGAAGCGCGCCTGTGGAACGATGTCTTCGCGTTCGCCGAGAAGGAACTGAGCGTTCCCAGCGTCTGTCGCGGCACCGTCCTGCTCGAAACCATCCTGGCGGCCTTCGAGATGGACGAGATTCTTTACGAGCTGCGCGACCACTCGGCCGGGTTGAACTGCGGACGCTGGGACTACATCTTCAGCTTCATCAAGAAGTTTCGGCACGATCCGGCTTTCGTCCTTCCCGACCGCATCAACGTCGGCATGGACCGCCACTTCCTCGACTCCTATGTTCAGCTGTTGATCAAGACCTGCCACCGCCGCGGCATTCACGCCATGGGCGGGATGGCGGCGCAGATCCCCATCAAGAGTGACCCCGAGGCGAACGAGCAGGCGATCAACAAAGTGCGGCAAGACAAACTACGCGAGGTCCGGGCCGGACACGACGGCACCTGGGTGGCCCACCCCGGCCTGGTCGGCGTCGCCCGCGAAATCTTCGACGAGCACATGCCGACGTCGAATCAGATCTGGCGCGACCGCGGTGAAGTTTTCGTAACGGCGGAGGATCTGTTGACGGTTCCCCAGGGCGAGATTACCGAGGACGGCTTGCGTATCAACTGCGACGTTGGCATTCAGTACCTTGAAAGCTGGTTGCGCGGCGTCGGCTGCGTGCCGATCTACAACTTGATGGAAGACGCCGCCACGGCCGAGATCTCGCGGTCGCAGGTCTGGCATTGGGTGCAACACGGCGCCAAGATGAACGACGGCCGCAGGGTCACCGTCGAGTTGGTCCGAGAGACGATTCCTCAGCAGTTGGAAAAGATTCGTGGTTTGATCGGGCCCGAGCGCTATGACGCCGGCAAGTTCGACCTCGCATCCAAGATCTTTGAAGATATGATGACCAGCGACGGCTACTCCGATTTTCTGACGCTGATCGCTTACGAACACATCGACTGATCCGCGCGATCGGCCGGGGTGCAACCCCTCGACAACCGCGGCTCCGAATGGGCAGACCTGGAGGCCCGCCCCACTGGGCTGATCGCCTACGAACACATTGACTGAAGCGCGCGCCGGCGTTGGGCGGATGGCCGACCCTCAAGCGCCGCCGTTCGAGGCCAGGGGCGGCGCGTCTTCGGACTTGCCGCGCAACTGTTCTTCGAGCGAGGCAATGCGCTCGTGAAGACTCGATAGCGCCTGGCCCACCGGATCAGGCAGTTTGCCGTGCTCGAGCATGGCTTCCTCTTCTTCCGAAATCGCCACCCCTTTGATCGCGACAACCCGGCCGGGAATACCGACGACCGTCGAGTGATCGGGCACGGAACGCACGACCACCGAACCCGCCCCAACGCGTACCCAATCTCCCAGCGTGATATTGCCGAGCACCTTGGCACCCGATCCGATCACGACGTGGTTGCCGAGCGTCGGGTGCCGCTTACCTCGCTCGTGTCCGGTACCACCTAGGGTCACTCCTTGGTAAAGCAAGACGTCGTCGCCGATTTCCGCCGTCTCGCCGATCACCACCCCCATTCCGTGGTCAATGAAGAAGCGTCGGCCGATCGTCGCCCCGGGGTGAATCTCGATGCCGGTGAACCAGCGCCCGGCGTGCGAAAACAGCCTCGCGATCACATACAGGCCCCACCGATAGAAGCGGTGCGAGACGCGGTGCAGCAGAATGGCGTGCACGCCCGGATAGCACAACACGACTTCAAAGACATTCTTCGCCGCCGGGTCGTCGCGAAAGACGACATCGATCTGTTCCTTGATCGTTTTCCACATAAACAATGGACTCGTCGAAAGTCCGGGTTCTTTTACGCAACGCCCGAACGCCATCGCTGCGGACAGTAGGACACACTTCAAGATTTGAGGAAGGAAAGGCCGACGTAGGTCGGCTTGGAGGGGCGTGGCCCAACCAACCGACGCTAGGTCGGCCGGCGACAACAGCACGTGGCGGCAAGCGGCGTGACTCGATGAATCGTCCAGGTCACTTTCCTCTGATGCTAGGTCAAAGAGGAATCGTTGTCAAACACGTGCGTGGCGTGCGAATCCCCAGGCTAGCGGGGCCACAGGTCCCAGTCCGCAAGTCGAGACGAGCTTCCGGCTCGTCTCTCGATCTTCTACATTGACCTCCAGCGGTGCCGGGTCCCAGTGGGGCCACCGGCCGCGCCGGCTCGAGCGACTGAGAAACCGGGTCGGTCAGCTCGCGGGGAGAAGACCGCGCCGCGAGGCGGCGCGGCTCGGGAGGTCGAAAACCTGATTTCTTGGCAGCCGGCTTTTGATCTCCCGCCGCAGATCCGCCATCACACAGCCGAAATTCGAAGTTCCAGGTCAGCCCCGCCACCGCCCTCCGTCGCCGGGCGGATCATTCACGGGTGAAACTACGGGAAGTTTCGGGTTAGGGCCCGAACAGTTTATCCGTTCCGTCGAGAAGTTGCTTGGCGATCGTCTGCAACTGGATATTGCTGGTTCCTTCGTAGATCGTGCCGACCTTGGCGTCGCGATAGAGCTTCTCGACCGGGTAGTCCTTCGTGAATCCGACGCCTCCGAAGAGATCGACGGCTTGGGAGGTGACGCGTCCCGCGATCTCCGAGGCTTGGAGTTTCGCCATGGCCGCCTGGGTGAGGAACTTCTCCCCGGCGTCCTTGAGACGGGCGGCGTTATAGACCAGCAGGCGCGCGGCTTCAACGTCGGCCGCCATGCGGGCCAGTTGAAATTGCAAGCCCTGGAACTCCGCGATAGGGCGGCCGAACTGTTCGCGCTCGCGCGCGTAGCGAACCGCGTGCGCCAGCGCGGCCTCGGCCACGCCGAGCATTTGCGCCCCGATGCCGATGCGGCCTTCGTTGAGGGTCTCAATCGCGATCTTGTAGCCCTTGCCGACCTCCCCCAAGACGTCTTGCTTCTCCAAGAAACAACCGTCGAGAATGAGTTCGCAGGTCGAGGAAGCACGCACCCCGAGCTTGTCTTCCTTCTTGCCGACGGTGAGGCCCGGCGCGTCGCGCTCGATCAGGAATGCCGTGATCCCGCGATACCCGGCCTCCGGGTCGGCGTTCGCGAAGACCAGAAACAGACCGGCCTCGCGCGCATTGCTGATCCAAAGCTTGCGGCCGGTAATGCGGTAACCGTCAGCCTCCTCGACCGCCCGCGCCGCCATGGCGAAAGCGTCGCTGCCCGAGCCGGCTTCCGACAAAGCGTAGGAGCCGACGGTGTCCCTGGCCAACCGCGGCAGGAAACGCTGTTGTTGATCTTGCGTGCCCCAACGCAGCAACACCGTGTTGACCAGGGTGTTCTGAACGTCGATCAGAACCGCCGCCGAGGCATCCACGGTCGAGATCGCCTCGACCGCCACAACGGCGTTGAAGAAAGAACCCTCTTGCCCCCCCAACCGTTCGGGGATGGTGATACCCATCAGCCCGAGTTCGAAACACTGTTTGAGAATGTCGGAGCGGAACTCGGCGGCCTCGTCCATTTCACGGACGTACGGTCCGATCTGCTCGACCGCGAACTGTCGGACCGTGTCGCGAAACAGGATTTCGTCTTCGCTGAGTTGCGTCAGAGCTTGGGCGGACATGGCGACGATCGGTCGGGCCGCCCGGTGCCGCGCGGAGATCGGACAGGCTCCGATACGTCCTATCGACAGGGCGGTCGGCTCCGGCGTGGATCCTGGGGACGGGCTTATCCCGCTACAACGTTCGATTCACCCGCGGGGTCTTCGAGCGGCGTGTCGTTCAACTCCCGGCGGTAAAGAATGCGGCCGCAGGACTCGCACATGAGAATCTCTTCGCCCAGACGAAGTCTCTGCGCCACATGCGGGCGCAACACCACATTGCAGACCAAACAGTGGTCGTCGGAAGCCTCGGCCACGGCCGTCCCTCCGCGCATCTTGTAGACCCGCTCATACACCGACAGCACCGGCCCGGAAACCGACGAGGCCAGTTCGCTCCGCTTGCCCCGCTCGACGACCAACTCATCTTCGTCCTTGGCGACGCGCGTTTTGGTCTGCTCGACTTCCTTCGCTACCGCGGCGCTTTCGGCCTGAAGCGCTTTCTCCGCCTGCCCAACATTACCTTCAATGGTGTCGGCCTCGACCATCTTGTCGAGAATACGGTCTTCCGTCTCGCGGATTTCCTTTTCAGCGAAGTCGATCTCTCTCTGAAACACCCGAAACTGCTCGTTGGTCTTCGCCTCGCCCATCTGGACCCGCAGGTGCGACATTTTTTGCTGCCAAGTGGAGATTTCGCCGTCCATCAGGCGGCGAGCCTTTCGATTTTCCTCGAGAGCCGCCTGATCCGCGGCCAAGGCTTTCTTGTGCGATTCGAGTTTGCTCTTGATTTCGGCTACGTATTTCGGCAGCCGGGCGATTTCTTCCCTCAGTTCGCGGATACGGCCGTCGACGAGCTGCAATTCACGGACGAGGGCAATATCGGGATTCATAGAGTCTCTGCAATCAGCCGGCGCCCGCCCGCGGGCTCCGACTAGAATTCGTCAGGGTCGATCCTATCATAGCGGGCGCGCTCCTCCGCGGACCATTCCTTGCGGCCGCGAAAACGGCCGATCACGGCCTGTTGGGCCGCGTCGAGCTCTTGCACGCGTAAGAACCGGCACATCCCGTACAACACCGCCAGGCCTAACGGGACCGAAAGCGCCAGATCCGCGAACCGAGCCGCCGTCGACTCGCCAATCGCGTACCGCAGCGCCATCGAGGAAAGCCAACAATTGGCCCCCATGAAAACCGAGGCCGTGACGATCTTGAGCACGCTCCAGGACAACCGGCGGCCGTGGATACCGCCCAGCTTGACTTTCATCATCCAGAACAGAACGGCGAAATTGAACCCGGCGACCAGAGAGGTTGAAAACGCCAAGCCTCCGTGGTCCCATCCCAACACACGAATGAAAGTCCAATTCAACCCATAGTTCAAGAAAATCGAAGTCACTCCGGCCATCATGGGAATCCGCACGTCGTTGAGAGCATAGTAAGCCGGGGTGAGCACCTTGATGGCCGCGTACCCCGCCAGCCCCAGACAGTAGAACGACAGAGCCTTCGCCGTCTGGGTCGTGTCGAGCGCGCCGAATTCTCCGCGCTGGAACACCACGCCCACCAGCGATTCGCTGAGTACGGTCAGCCCCACCGCCGAGGGAATCGTCAGCAGGAAGACAAGCCCCAACGACCGCGACAACGTATCGCGGAATTCGTTCATGCGGCCGCGGCCGGCGCTTTGCGAAATCGCCGGGAGCGTCGCCGAAGCCACCGCCACGCCGAATAATCCCAGCGGTAATTGCATGAAACGAAAGGCGTATCCGAGCCAGGAGACCGGACCGTCTATCACGCTCCCGGCCGCGTCGGTAATCTGCGAGGCGAAGATGCTGTTGACCACCACATTGATCTGCACCGCCGCCGCCCCGATGACGGCCGGCCCCATCAACAGAAGCATTTGCCGCAGCCCGGGGTCGGAGAGATCGAAATCGGGTCGAAAGCGGAGACCGATTTTCCGCAAGCTCGGCCATTGGCAGCCATACTGCGCCATCCCGCCCAACAGCGTGCCGATCGCCATGCCGACGATCGGTTTGATCCCCAGCAAGGGCCCCGCGGCAAAGCCCAAGGTCAACCCAACCGCCAACGACGTAATGTTGAAGAAGGCCGAGGCCAGCGCCGGAACCCCGAATACTCCCTTGGCGTTGAGAACCCCCATAGCCTTCGCCGCCAGCGCGATGAATAACAAAAAGGGAATCATGATGCGCGCCAGCTTGACTGTCAGGTCCTTCTTGCCCTCAACTTCGCCAAAACCGGGAAACATGACGTCGACGAGTTGCGGCGCGAAGACCAATCCCAACAGACAAACCGCGGCCAACAGCGGCACCAACACCGTGGCCAGCCGGTTCGAGAGTCGATAGGCCTCCTCTTCACTCTTCGTCGTCAGATATTGGGAAAACGTCGTGACGAAGGCGGCCGACAGGGCGCCCTCGGCCAACAGATCACGGGTCAGGTTGGGAATGCGGAAGGCCGCCAAGAAGGCGTCGAACACCATTCCGGCACCGAAGTACTTAGCGAAGACTACCTCGCGAATCAGGCCGGTTACGCGGCTGAAAAGAACCGCCGCGCTCACCACCCCGGCCGATCGCACAATGTGGGCGTGCCTCGAAGCCCGCGGAGCGTCGGGCGGCTCAGCTTCCTCTAACCCGACCGGCGGCGGCGCCTTGGTGGCCATTGATGGTTAGCTTATCACGGGGTCAAAGCCCGGAAGACTCCGCCCGGCACACGCTTCCTAGGTGCTTCGGTCGGCAAGTGGCGCGTAATGCGGACTAGCCGCGCCAATACCCGTGCACCCATCCAAAGACCAGCCCCCACAAGCCCGCTCCGATCGGGAAAGACGCCAGGGCCCAAAACAAACGTCCCCGGATCGTCATCTTCCCCGGATAGAAAGACAAGAACCCCTGCGCCAGCAAGACAAACCCAAACGTGACGTACCCTCCCAGCCCGCTCTCCAAACACCACGGACAATGAGGGCCCTGGGCGGCGTGGATATTGCAGGAGGCCGCCGCTCCATTCCACCACGATCGGCATCCGCAAGTGTAGATCCAATCACAAGCGTTGATGAACCACGCCGACGTGACCCCGGCGGCGGCGGCGAAAGCGGCGATGCGCGACAACAGCATGAATATTTTCCGCGCGGGACAGGGGCTCGAAACGGCGAGGCTGCCCGCCGAACCGGCGCGGCGCCAGGCACGTCTCCTCATCGAGCCTACCAACTTGACGACGCCGTTCGCGCTCATATCGCCAAACCGGACCCCACAAGTCCTTTTTTTGTCATGACTAAATCGAGCAGCCAATTCGGACGGAGATGAGATAAGTACCATTACCCCCAGAAGCCGTCGGTCTCGACGACCCAACCCATGAACAACCTCACGGCCGATGGCTCGACCATCTCCACATTCCCGCTCGCCGGGCCCGCGACGTCCGGCCCGGCCCCCATCTCGCCGTCGGCCCCGCCCGGGAGACTCGGTTCGGACCGCCGGCGCTTAAGCTTACGGCCTTACGAAAGGGGGATCTCGCAGTACTTGCTACCCGTAGGATTCACGGTACTTTTGTAGTCTTGACAACACTTCGGCCCCTTCGCATAATCGATCTGCCGGCAACGTACCGAAACTTGCGAACAACCAGGCGGTCGAGTTACGGTGGGGGAGGCCGTTTCGGCGCCGGAGCCTTTGGCGCCGATACGCGGACCCCCGGCGCGGGTTCCGGAACGCCTTTTTTGGGCTCCACCAAACCGCCGGACCAGGCCGAATTTACGCAGCCGGGCTAATGCATGTCGAACCAGGACAGGATCAGAATCGTCGTCGCCGACGATCACACCATCTTCCGAGAAAGTCTTTGTCGCATGTTGGCGATGGAAGACGATTTCGAGATCGTCGGCCAGGCGGCGACGGGGAAACAGGTCGTCGAAGGCCTTCTCCGCGAACACCCCGACATCCTATTGCTCGATCTGCGCATGCCGGACGCGGACGGCTTTGAGACGCTCAAGCAGTTGCGCGCGAAGCGGCTGGAAACCAAGATCATCATCCTTACCGCGGCCGAGGAAGAAGAGCAATACGTGCGAGCGGTCCGGAACGGCGCCCGCGGCGTGGTCGTTAAGCAGACAGCGAAGGCCGCTCCCGTTGAGCAACCGCGAGCACGAGGTCGCCGCTTTGGTTGTGCAGGGATTCTTGAACAAGGAAATTGCCGAGAGGCTTTACATCAGCGAGCAGACCGTAAAGAACCACCTCCATAATATTTTCGAAAAACTGGGCATCTCTAATCGCCTCGAGTTGGCTCTTTACGTGATGCAGAGCGAAGGCACGCCCGCCTAAACGCCCCCCCGGGCACGCAGGTCTCTCCGGAAAAATTAAGCGAGCGGCTCGGTTGCCGCGAGGAGCCAACGGGCCCGTCGGCGCCCGGCAGGCTGCCCCGAAATCTTTGTTGTCATGAAGATCGACTCTCACCACCATTTCTGGAATTACAATTCGCGCGAATACGGTTGGATCGACGCCGAGAAAGCCACCCTGCGACGCGACTTTCTTCCCCATGACCTCAAGCCCGAGCTCGACGCCGCAGGCATCGACGGGGTCGTCTCGGTGCAGGCGCGGCAAACCGTCGAGGAAACCGAGGTCTTGCTCCGATACGCCGCCGATCACAGTTTCATTCGAGGCGTCGTCGGGTGGGTCCCACTCGCCGATCCCGCCCACGACGACCTTATCCGCCTCGCCGCCAACCCGACGCTTAAAGCCGTCCGTCATGTGGTCCAGGACGAACTCGATGACGACTTCATCTTGGGGGCCGAGTTCAATCACGGCGTGGGGCTCTTACACCAGCTCGATTTGGTGTACGACATCCTGATCCACGAGCGGCACCTGCCGCAAACCATTCCGTTCGTCGACCGCCACCCGAAGCAAGTCTTCGTCGTCGACCACATCGGCAAGCCGCGCATTCGAGACGGCTCGTTCGCCGCCTGGCGCGAGGCTGTGGCCCGCATCGCCGAACGCCCTAACGTGACCTGCAAGATCTCCGGCATGGTGACCGAAGCCGATCCGCGCCATTGGACCGAGCAACAGTTACAGCCCTACCTAGAGGCCGTCTTGGAAAGCTTCGGCCCGAAGCGACTCATGTTCGGATCCGATTGGCCGGTCTGCTTGCTCGGGTGCTCGTATCAGCGATGGGTCGGCATTGTCTCCGATTTCTTCGCGCGCCTTTCAGACGCTGAACAAGCTCAAATCTTCGGACAGACGGCAACCAATATCTATAAGCTGTAGGGATGTTCAGGATGCCGTCGCTCTCGGCTCGCCGGTGCGGATCCGGGGCCAAACGGCTTGCCGTCTTCTCCCTCGTCGTCTTGCTGTCGGGAGCGGTCGCTCCCCTCGTCGCCGCTGCTCTCGATCTACCCTTAACCGGCGACTCGGTTTCGCTCAGGGCGGGCGCGTCGGTCCGCCTGCCGTTGTCGAGCGAGGCCTTGGGGTGGCTCCCCGGCCTTTCGCGGATTCTAACCGTGAGCCACCCGGCGGCACCCTACCCCGTCTCGGCCGGGCTCTCCAAGGACGGCTCGGGGCTTTTCCTCGCCGTTCCGCCGACCATGCCTCCGGGCCGCTACGAGGTTCGCATCTCCGCGCTTGCCGCGGGCGGAGCGGAAGTCACCGGAACCGTTATCCTGACCGTCGCCGCTACCTCGCCGACCGCTCAAGACGCCCCGCCCCCGGTCGTGCTCGTGAATGGGTTCTCCGTAACGGCCTTGACGACAGGGGAGTGTCCGCTCTCCGAAGACACGACGGAAACCTTTGGGCGGTTGGAAGAGTTTCTCGTCGCCGATGGTCGACCGGTAGTCTTTTTCGACAATTGCCGCTTCGGCGTTCCCGCCATCGAAGTCTTGGGACAAGAGTTGAGCAACGTCATCGCCTTGCTGCAGGGTGACAACAGCGAACCCGTGCCGGTCGACGTGATCGGTTTCAGCATGGGCGCTTTGGTGGTCCGTTCTTACTTGGCCGGCAAACAAACCGAGCCGGGCGCCTTCTCGCCGCTCGCCGATCCCCTGGTCCGAAAGACAATTCTTGTCGCCGCCGAGAACTTCGGCGCGCCGTTGGCCGGTTCGGCAGCCAGCGGCGGCGAGCAAATCCCGCAATTGCGCGTAGGCAGTCGCTTTCTCTGGGATCTCGCCACCTGGCATCAAGGGCTCGACGATCTGCGCGAGACCGACGCTCTGGCAATCCTCGGCACCGGCGCGCGGGATGCAAGCGGCGACGGCGTAGCCCCGGCCTTGGGAGCGTCGATCTCCGCGTCGGCTTTCTTCGGCATCCCGCCGGAAAGAACGCGCATCTTGCGGGTCTGTCACAACGCCCCGGCGGCGTTTTTCTGCTCGGCACGGGAAGTCATCATGGCGGTCGATTCGGAGGACCACCCAACGGCCCAAATCATTCGCTCCTTTCTCGCCTCGACCGGCACCAGCGCTTCCTCGGGCGAGGAACCCGTTTGGAGGCAAATTGGAGAGACTCCCTCCGACAACCCTCTGCTGTCACAAAACGCCGGAGTCAATGTCGTCGTCAAGGACGCAACGGATCAATGGGCCGGTAATGTTCAGAGCGTAGTCGCCTCCGACCCCGACGGTATGTCCGCCGACCTGCCCTTTCGCCTAAGCGCCGACGGAGTCTTTGTCCACGAGCAACTACCGGCCGCCGACTATCTCCTTCGTGTTACTACCGACGATGGAGAAAGCACTCTCGAAGCCTCGATCCTACCTTGGGGCTACAGCACCTTTGTCGTCAAACCCGGCCCTTGGATTGCGGGAGTGGCTCCGGCCGCCGGCCCCCGAGCTACGCTGAGCCTCGCCGCCGATTCCCTGATTTCGATCTTCGGCGCCGCGCTCGCCTCCGGGGTCGACGAGGTCGAGGAGTTCCCGATCCCCACTGAATTGGCCGGGGCGATGGTTCTTGCCGACGGTCAGCCGATCCCGTTGCTGTTCGCTTCCGGACGGCAGATCAACGCGGTGCTTCCCGCGGACCTCGACGGCCTGATCGATCTCACCGTCCGAAACGAAATGGGCGAGCACACAATCCGGATCTTGCTCGACGACGCCGTCCCGACGATCTTCTCCCGCAACAATAGGGGCTTCGGCCCCGCAGCCGCGACCGATGCTGTGACCGGCAAGCTTCTCGACCCGGAAAATCCCACCGCGCCGGGACTCCTCGTGTCGCTGTTTGCGACGGGCCTGGGCGCCACGGAAGAATCCAAAGGCTTCCAGGTAACCACGATCAAGCCGACGGTCTACGTGGCCGGCATCAAGTCGCGCGTGCAATTCTCGGGCAAAGCCCCCGGGTTCGAAGGATTAAATCAAGTGAACATCGAAATACCCGAGGGCGTCCCCGGAGGCGGACCCGCGGCCGTGGTCCTGCAAAGTGGGAACCGCATGAGCAACGAAGTAACTCTGCCTATCGAATAACGCGGCGGAAACAGAGAAGAAAAATGCCCGACCCGGCAGCCATCGAAGTCGAACGCAAGAAAGTCAGACGACTGCAATGGATGATGTCGATGGTCATGAGCACCATCAGCCAAGACGATCGAATGCCGGTCGAAAAGGCAAGTGAGTTGATCGCCTCGGCGCGAAAAGCGGCGTTGCGCATGTTCCCCGGCAAGGAATCGACCTACGACCTGCTCTATCGCCCGCGATTCCAGCGCCTGATGCGGGAAAAGTACAACCTCCAATAACGGGACCGTCCGATTCCCGCAAACCCTTCTCGCCCGCGCGGAAGGACAGGCGTCCCGTGCCCCTTCCGTGCCGGCCGGAGTGCCGACGCGCCTTAGCGGGCGGAAGACACGCTCGGTCTTCGAACGCTACAATGTGTTGACTGAACGTGATCTTTACGATTCAGTGGTGAAACCTGAAATCTGCCTTGCGAAGTTGACAAGGACGACAGGGCAGAAGGGAGCGAGCCGCGAACTCCCCCAGGGTTGACCCTTCGTATCTGATTGATTCTAATCGAGCTGGAGTGGCGGAACTGGCAGACGCACGGGACTCAAAATCCCGCGGGCTTTACGGCCCATGAGGGTTCGACCCCCTCCTCCAGCACCAATCCGATCCGCTCCTTTTTATTGACCCGTCTCACGGTCCTCGGTAGTCAAACAAAACCTGCTCTTCCCCCAGCCGCTCGATCCGCTCTTCAAAGTGGCCGACGATGCGGTCTCGACGCGCCAGCAGAGCGCGCACTTCGGGCTTGCCCAGATAACCCCGCAGCGCCGACAACGTCGCTTTGAATTCGAGAGCCCGAAGCGCTTCCAGCAGCTTGCGGTCGCAGCGCGGAATTTGCTCGGGCTTCAGCAGCTTCTTGCGCAACAGAAAGGAGCGGGTGTGGTCGATCATCCAGGCCTTCCAATCCTTCGTGATGACCAAGTTGCCGAGGTTCCGGTCCACGTTATAGATCAGCCGGTCGAAGACGCGAATACGATGGATTTGCTGATTCCAGAGCGCCGGGTCCGGAGGCTCGATCTTTCGCTGGTAGCGCCGCTTTTCCGTCATGAGCACGTCGTCGATCCACCACGTCACCGCGCCCATTCGGTCGTCGATGCGGCGTTCCACGCTCACCGGTATCGCGTCGAGACCGAGCAGCCGGCTTAGACGATAGGCGGCAATGTTGAACTGGTAGCTGTCGCGGAAATCAAGCTCAAACCCCGCGGCGGTCCGAAAACTCGGGTGGACGACGTCGATGCGTTGAATTTGTGCGTCGTGCCTGGTTTCGCCGTCGCTGAGGGTTGCCCGCAGCGTGTTCGTGACGCCCTCCGCCAGCGGTCGAGTGGAGACGACCTTGGCTTCTCCTAGGAATTGCTCGATGCGGGCTGGCGTCCACTCGGCGGGGGATTGAGCGGCGGCGGACGGGGCGAGCGCGGCCGCGCCGAACACCGCGAACAAGCCGAGCAACCGGCAGCGGGCGTTGTCGAGCATAGTCGGTAGCGGAGTCACACCGAGATACCGGCGCTACGCCCTACTCCTGTAGCCCTGCCTCGCAGCTGCATATCCGGGACGTCTACCCGCGGATCACTTCGTCCCAAGTCACTTCGCGCTTCTCGTCAACCGCCATTTGGGCCATGATGGCGGTGAGCGTGCTCTCGGCTCCCCGGACGCCGACGTTCTCGGTGCGTCCCTCGGCGATGCGGTTGATGAAGGACTCCACCGAATCGATGGCGATATTTCGCGGTGAGTTCTGTTTCTTGAAATCGTTGAAGCCGTTGCGGTAGTGCACCCAATGCTCTTGCGCGGTTTCGACGGTACCGGTGTCGCAGAAGAACAACTCCTTGACGTCGCGATAGCGAGGCGAGGCGATAAAAGAACCGGTTAAGCCGGCGTGCAATCCGCTTTCCCAAGTGAAGACCACATCAACATGGTCGAGAATATCGCCCGCCCGCAGAACACTGCGGCCGCCGGTTCCGTAGGCCGAGCGAGGATGCCCGCCCAGGAACCAATTCAAAACGTCGATCGAGTGCACGAACGTCTCGATCAGCGCGCCGCCGAATAGATCCCGCCAATACTGCCAATAGCGAACCCGCTCGAGCTCTGTCGTCGGACGCGGCATCGGCGGAGCGAGATTTTGCGCCCCGAGATTCTTGATGAAGTGTGCGTGGGCGTTGTTGATCTTTCCGATAGAGCCGGAATCGATCAGCTCTTTGGCCTGATGGTAGACCTTCCCGTAGCGCCGCTGGAATCCGAACTGAATGTTCAGCTTGGGGTCGGCCGAGTCGGCGGCCTTCATAATGCGCTTGCACTCGGCGATCGTGCCGGCGGCCGGTTTTTCGATGTAAATGTGTTTGCCGGCCTTGACGGCCGCTTCGAAGTGCTCGGCGTGGCGGAAGACCGGTGTCGCGATGATCACCGCGTCGACGTCGCTTTCGAGCAGCTTGTGATAGTCCTTGTAGATCGTCCGTTCGCGCTGAGGCAGCCTCTCGGTGGCTCGTTCGATGGCGGAGTCTTGGATGTCGCACAGCGCCACGACATTGCCGTTGGTGTTGCGCTCCATGTGTCCGGCGAGGGTTGTGCCGCGCCCGCCCGAGCCGAGCACCCCGACCTTGACGGCCGAGTTGGCCGCGGTCCCCGCGACGGCGGTAAAGGGGACGATCGCCGCCGCCTTCATGGCGCTGCGGCGCGAAACGTTCGAACCGGTGTTTTTCATCTTGCGCTCCTTGTCAGGTCGATCATGCTGTCGATCGCGTTGCCCCTACCAAAAGGGTGTTCGGGCGAAAAAGGGCGACTGAATTTGAGCCGCGAAGCGGCGGCAGGAATATAGCCCAGGTTGGAACCGAAGGCGGAACCCTGGGTAGAACCCAGCCCGCGCGAGCCCTGAAAGGGCGCCAGGAAGTCGCCGTCCACCTGACCCCATCTTCATGACTGTATTGTGAATCCGCGGATTCATCGAAACGGACCTGTACCCTTTTCACGCGCATGCCGGACTTAGCCGCTATGTCGAAAGCGGTTTCAGATAATCATAGCTTTTCCGCACGGCTTCCTCGACCGACATAATGCCCGCGAAAGCCTGATGAACGGTCACGTAGCCGCCGTAGCCGATGCCGTGCAGGGCCTCGAACATTTCCTCGAAATTCACGCCGCCCGGGTCCCAGACGCCGATATGGTCGATCGGAACCGGCCCTTTGCCCCACGTTTTGACCGCGGTCTCACCGTCCGGAGTCAGCTTGCTGTTTTGGACGTAGACGTTGAAGATGTAGTCCTGCACGGCCTCGATGCCGTGTTTGCCGTATTGCTCACCGGCGATGAACCAGTTGGCCGGCTCGTAGATGATCCCGAAATTCGGACGGCCGACGGCCTTGAGGACCCGCAGCGATCCCTCGACGGTTTCGAAAAGGCTCGAGTTGTGAGACTGATGCGCCAGGCGGATATTGCGCTCGGCGGCTTCGTCGCTCGCCTTTTGAGCCCACTCGATATCTTCGTCCCTTTTCATGCAGATGCGAATCAGCGGGGCGCCTAAAGAGTCGGCGAGGTCGAGATAGGGCGTGATGTTGCGCAGCCCGTCGGGCCCATGCTCGTCGTTTTGGGGGACGTAGAAATCCCCGGTCGCCATCGAGACAACCAGCCCGGCGGCGCCGATGGCCTCGCTGATCTCGGCAACCTGTTCCGGAGGCGAGTGAACGCCCACTTGCGAAGCGCGCATGCAAAGCGCGTCATAGCCGATCTTTTGCGCCAGCGCGATCAGCTCGTTGATATTCAGCGACGCCTCGCGCTTGTTGCTGAACGACTCGGCAACGCGCGCCGAAAGCGAAAGCTTCATGCGCGGCTCGGCGACGGATTCGGGCCCGGCTTCTTCCGGCGGCGCCGAGGGCGAACAACCGGCCGCCGCCCAAGCGGTCGCCCCGGCGGCGGAGCTGAGAAAGCCCCGGCGAGTGGAATCGAACTTCACCACGAACCTCCTGACAACGGGTCGCTTGGCTGACGGCCCGTAAGATCATAGCAATTCGGAACCTCCCCGGGTGTGCTGATTAGAGGCGTGCGACATAAATGTGGGACGCCTCTCGCGATGCGAGCAGTAGAAACAGAGGCGTGGTCGGAAGTCCACGCTTGCTCGACCGGAAGGCCATGGTCAGCGCGGTCTGCCGCGGTCTACGGGGCTTGGGTTGCCAGTAGACCGGCCTCCTTGTCGGGCCGCTTTGACGCGTTCGCCTAGATAAGAAGGCGCCAACGCCAACTCTCCCTCATAGAGGTCACGCACCCGCCGTAGTCAGCCTCCATCGAAAGTGACTACAATAGTTACATGATTAGCAATCTGCGCGAAAGCAAGGCCAAGCTTTCCGAACTCGTGGATTTGGCGGCGAGCGGAGAAGACGTCCTGATCACCGTTCGGGGAAAGCCGAAAGCCCGATTGACCGGTGTCAAGCAGCTCCCGAAGGACGATCGAGCCGCTTGGATCAAGAAGCTTCGAGCGCTCCACAAATGCTATGCGCCGAAAAAGCCGGGCACTCCAATCGAGGAAATACTCGATGACCTTCGTGAAGACTTGGTATGACGGTCGATGATCTACTGGGACACGTCGACTCTCTTTAAGCTGTACTTTCCAGAACCGGATTCATCCGATTCTTTCAATCTATTGGCCCTTCAACAAGAGGCAAAGATCTTTACATCGGCCATCACCTCCAGTGAAATCCTGTGTGCCTTGCATCGAAAGGAGCAGACGCGGGAATTGAAAAGGGGGGGAGCCGCGAAACTCTTCGAGGGATTCATCGCGGATGTCGAGAGCAGCCGGGTCGTTCTGATTCCGTACGGCGACAATATCACGAAGCAGATTGAGGTTTTTCTGGCGGAAGCGGCCACGCATTCAGCTCCACTCATCATCCGCAGCCTGGATGCGATTCATTTGGCGACGGCGCTTCAGTTAGGCGTCGACGCCCTAGCCACAACGGACCAACGGCTTCGAAAGGCCGCCGCATTGGCGGGCCTGCCCACCATACCCTAATCCAGCAGTTGGTGGCGAAAGTGTGTTCGGGCCAAAGAGCGACCGCCATTCGACTTTCGCTCGTCGAACCCTCTTGTTTCCAACCCCGATGGACAGTGAAAATCGTTGCCTCTTCCGAAAACAGCCTCGGGAACCCTCGATGCCGAAGCTCCGACGTGGCGTGAGCCGCCAGGCTTGCCGCGCCCCGAGTCGTCGGGGCGGGTCTTGGATCGCCCCCTTGCGAGTCGTCGCGAATTCGGGATCCGAACCGATGAATCGGTTCGCGGCAAGCGTGGACGCTCACGCCACGTCCCCGCCCGGGTCCTTGAAGGTCTGTTGATCACCATTCGGAGTCTCAACCTACTGTCGCGGCGCCGGCCCCCATCTGCCGAGCCCTGACAGGGCCGCGGGAAACATCCCGCTAAGCCGGCCTGATGCACCCCATCAGCTGAACCTCATTTTCATGGCGGTATTATGAACGCCGTGCGTTCATGGATCGGTCACGCTAGGCGGGCGCGCGCCCTACTCAAAACCCTCCACAAGCATGATGTCGCTTTGCACGTTGTCGACGCGGTCGTAAAGCACCCACCGCCCCTCGGGAGAGACGGTGAACTGCAAGTTTCGGGTGTCTGTATCCTCTGCGAGCAGGGCAACCGTCTCGACACTCTTTGTGGCAAAGCTGAAAAACTCGATGCTGTTGGCACCGGACCGGCCCTCGTCGTTCAGCAAGTAGATTCCGTCTTTGGTAAGCTCCCAGCGGCCGTGATACCCTTGGTCAAGGACTTGCTCCTCCTCGCCGCCGTTGACCGGGACGCGCCAAACCCCGCGGGCCGGCGCATTCTTCGTGAAATAGACAAACGCGCCGTCGAGAGACTCCCTCGCTTCGACCCCCCGGCCGTGTGTGACTTGCACTGGCTCTCCGCCCTCGAACGGCACTTTCCACAGCTGCGGTCGCCGGAGCGATAGGAGCCGACGTAGATCCAACGGCCGTCCGGAGACCAGCGCGGGCCGTACGGCTTGGCTTCCCCAAACGACGTCAGCTGAACCGGATTCATGCCGTCGGCGTCGGTTATTCACAGTTCGGGTGTGCCGGAGCGATCCGACATGAATACGATCCTTGAGCCGTCGGGTGAAAAGTTTGGAGCGTAATCAGGGCGTGTCGAGGCGATGAATCGGGTTGCCTTTCGTTGCTCCTCGCCCGTTTCTAAGTTATTGATATGGCGGGGGAAGTTTTTTTGAACTAACGTGATGGTGTCCGTGGCGCCAGCGTACGTGAGCCGTTAACCGTGAGCCGTTAGCCGAGTGGGGAGGGGACCGGCCGCTTGCGCCCGATCTTTGGCCCGCCCCAGGCCCCCGAACGACCGTTTTGACGGTCGTTCGCCCGAGGGAGGCTTGGTTGGTCGGTTGACGCCGGCCCTCAAGGACCGGCCTATGGGCGAAGTTCAAGCGGCGTGAACGCCGCTGGGTTGGCGGGCGGCGAGGGCGGGTTGCCGGGCAGGCCTGGAGACCTGCCCCACTGGGGAGCGCGGCTTTTCGGGTGAGTAGAGAGGTCCTGCCACTGGGGGGGCGGCGGTGGTTTAGGGGTGGTTGAGAGTTCTGGGGTTTGCGACAGACAAGAGTTTTAGTGGATCTGGGACGGTTGCTGATTGTGGGTTCGACTACGCGAAAAAAGGGTACCGCCGCGACCCCATTTTCCCCCGAACATACTTCTGCCGCGGGCTGCCCAGTGGGGCAGGTCTCCAGGCCTGCCCGGCAACCCGCCCTCGCCGCTGCGGAACCAGGATAGATCAATTGACCACTTTGTTGTTACGGCGAGGGTGCTGTTTTGCCGATATGCAAAGCATGAGCGAAAAGATGTTCGACCGCCGTCGCACCTCCCGCAAGGCGGTTGATCTTCCCGCCAGGCTGAAAATCTCTACTTACGGTGAAAAAGGCCCCCCCCGCACCTTCGCCGCCAAACTGATCGACATCGCCGACACCGGCATCAGGGTCGAAATGTACGTGCCGCTGGTCGAGGGTTCAACCGTAGCTCTGGACGGGGAGCTGACCAGCCCCGACTTATCGTTGAATCTTCGCGGCCGCGCAAGGGTTGTCTACTGCCGTTGCGAAAACGGTGGAACTTTCCGCGTCGGCCTCGCCTACGAAGAAATCGCTTACCGCAAGACGGCCTGACTTTCGTCTCCGGAGGGAGTTCTGGTCCCGCGGGCTCCCACGTCGTCCCGGCGTGGTGAATCAGTCCTCTTCGCATCCATCGAATCCGTCGTTTTCAGTTTCCAGATGGGCGTGTAGGGGTGACGCACGCTTTACCCGATTCTGCTCACTCATGAACGCCTGACGTAACGGGCTCGTCGGGGATCGGAATGGGCAGGCCTGGAGACCTGCCCCACTGCCGGGCGCCTCGGCCCGCGCGCAGGCAGCGGGCAGGTCTATTTGCTATGCTGCCCCGCAAATGAGCATTTTCACCGCCGGTCGTTTTCGCCGGCTTCTTTGTTACTCCCTGTGTGTCGGCATCGTCGCCGTTGAGGGACTCCATGCCGGCACCCGGCCCGTCATCATGGCGACGCGCGGGGTCGTCGTCACGGGCCATCACCGCGCAAGCGACGCCGGGATCGAGATGCTCAAAAAGGGCGGTAACGCCGTCGATGCCGGCGTGGCGGCCGTCTTCGCGCAGGCCATCGTTGAGTTTGACCGCTTCGGGTTGGGCGGCGAAGTCCCGATCTTGATCTACCTCGCCGAGCAGGAAAAGGTTATTTCCCTCAACGGTCACGGCTTTGCGCCGCGACGCGCGACGATCGAGTGGTTTCGGGAACGCAACATCGACTACATTCCGGGCGACGGCTTTCTCGGCGCCGTCGTGCCGCCGGTGGTCGACACGCTCATTCTCGCGCTCGACGAATTCGGGACGCTTTCCCTCGCCGACGTCCTGGTCCCGGCGATTGACTTGGCCCAGAACGGCTTCCCGATGTACGGCGGGTTTCGCGGCCACATCATCGAGCAAGAGCAGCGCTTTCGCAGCGAATGGACCAGCTCCGGGAAGGTCTTCCTGCCGAAGGGTGACGTCCCGGCCATTGGTGACGTGTTGGTTCAGAAAGACCTGGCGGATACGTTGAAGCGCTTGGTGGCCGCTGAGGCGTCCCATCGCGAGCAGGGTCGGTCGGCGGGTCTTCAAGCGGCACGGGACCTTTTCTACCGCGGCGATCTCGCTCGGGAAATAGTCGCTTACCAGAAAACCTTCAAGTCCCGCGACGGCAACGGTACGGTCTCGGCCGGCTTGCTCGAGCTGGACGACTTCGCCCAATACCGCGCCCGTGTCGAGGAACCCGCCAAGACGACCTACCGAGGCGTCGAGGTCTACAAGCCCGGATTTTGGTCGCAGGGCCCGGTGCTGTTACAGACCCTGAACATCCTCGAAGGGTATGATCTCAAGAAATTGGGCCATAATTCCCCGGCCTACATTCACCTGCTGGCCGAGGCCATGAAGCTCGCCTTCGCCGACCGCGAGTGGTATTACGCCGACCCCGATTTCGTCGGCGCCCCCGAGCAAGGCCTACTTTCGAAAGAGTACGCGGCCCAACGCCGTAAACTCATCCATCTCGAAAAGCCGTCGCTTGAGATGCGGCCCGGCGACCCCTATCCGTTTCATCCGGAAACGATAGCGCACGGCGCGATCCCCGCCTCGATCGAGCTGCGTCCGGATGCTCCGGGGACCACGGGAACACGGGTCGCCGACGCCGCCGGAAACGTTTTTTCCGCCACGCCGAGCGGCGGCTGGTTCCGCCACTCGCCCATCTTGGAAGGGCTGGGGTTTGTTCTGGGCACGCGCGGCCAAGCGTTCAGCCTCGACCCGAAACACGCCAATGCCCTGGCTCCGCGCAAACGTCCGCGTACGACGCTGACGCCGAGCTTGGCGCTCAACGACGGCAAGCCGTATCTCGCCTGGGGCACGCCCGGGGGCGACGCGCAGGACCAAGTGAACCTGCAATTTCTGTTGAACGTCGTCGAGTTCGGCATGGACATCCAAGAAGCCACCGACGCCGTTATGTTTCAGATTTTCGATTTCCCAAGTTCCTTCTACCGTCACGAATCGCGCCCCGGGACGATGCGGATCGAGAATCGCGTCGCGGCCGATGTCATCAGAGGCCTGGAAGCAATCGGGCATCGAGTGATGGTGAGCGAGCCTTGGTCAATCGGAGATGCAACGGCGCTGCGCGTGGATCCGCAAAGAGGCGTGTTGTTCGGGGCGGCGGGGCCTCGGCGCGATAAGTCGTATGCGCTGGGATGGTAGCGGGATGGAGCAGGACCGGCTGAGAGCCGGTCCGAACTGTTGACTAGTAGATCGATTCCAAAATAATATTGCAATGCAAAGGATTGGGGTGTAACCTCCTTGTATACCCTTGCGAGGAGGCTTGTCGCTGGCCCTTTGTCAGCCGCCCCCCATGTCAACGCCTTAGCAGCCTTCCCGGACCCAGAACGGCCAAGCGCAAAGAAAGAATCCTCACCAACATCCCCATCACACCGTCCAATTCGGCTCAAGAATAGCGAGATCGGGAGCTGTCCCCGATCCCCCCCCGAACCTCCCCAAGAATACGAGTTCGGGACTTGTCCCCGAACCTCCCTCCCGATCCCCCCCGAGTTCGGGCTCCGTCCCCGAACTCCCCCACCGATCCCCCACAGATCTGCTGTCCTCGCAACCTCAATCGGCATCAAGGGGGTCGAACTCGGCAATCTCGATCTCGTCCGACCCAAGTCGAACGGAGAGCAATCGAGTTCCTGAATCGATCACCTGGTGGTGATCCGGAGCTTCGAAATGGTCCATTGCCGCCCTCAGCACACTAGTCAGCTCTCCCCCACTTGGTGCCGTCGCTGAATCAGTCATCCTGAGAACATACTCGTTGTCCCCTAGCCGCACCACAAAGTGGAGCGTTCGCCGAGTGGTCGTCTCTTTGGCTGCCCTGCTTGCAAAGCCCTTCAGCCATCGCCGAACAATTCTTCCCAGGTGCTGACCGACTTCCTTTAGCACAGGATCGAGAACTTTCTTGCCGACATAGGATATGGGCACTATCAGCGTCAACAACATAGGAACAAGGTCGGCCTGCGCCAGGTGCTCTCTCGCGTCAGCGGACCGACGCCGGATGTTCTCTGGCGAAGGGTGTGATCGCACGAACCGTGGGCGTAATTCTAACGTCTGACCCCGCATTTTCAATTTGATGTATGAGCTTCAGACCATCCAGCGACCTTCAGCGTCTTTATTGATAGGGGCTAGAGCCCGATAAGGACGCCATGGAGGTCAACACCCGATGGGTGAAAAAGAAAACAAGCCGTTTCAGCTCACGTTCAATGGATTTCTCAAAGTCGATTTCCAAGGATCGCGAGTCACCTCGGATGGCGGTCTGATTCTCGTTCGCGAACTGGATGAACGACTCGGACTCGGGAAGCTGATCGACGAGCATCTCAGCGACTCGCGACAAGGCTTGAACAAGAAGTTCCCGCTGGCCGATCTGCTGCGGCAGTCGGTCTACAGCCGACTCGCTGGCTACGAGGACCTCAATGACGCCGTTCGAGTATCCGCCGATCCGACCTTTCGCTTGATCGGCTCGAAGAGGAACTGGGATCGCGGAGCAGCCTTGACCTCGACGCTGCATGGCTTCGAGACGGAGATGCTGGCGAGCGAAGAGAACTTGCTGGGGCTGATGGCAGTGAACCGGGAGCTGGTCGCGCAAGCCGAAGTTCCCGACGGTTCAGACCGCGTGGTGCTCGACATGGACTCCACGGAGAGCCCCGTCCACGGCCAACAGGAAGGCAGTGCCTACAACGGCCATTTTGAGTCCCTCTGCTATCACC